>NZ_CP150238.1:0-4800000 GCF_037975205.1 Paenibacillus sp. FSL R5-0470 | reverse complement strand
AGAGATTCGAGGCGTGAAATCCGAACGTGCAATTCATACGCTGAATAATAAGGATTTGATCCATGAGGTTGGCCGTGCCGAGGCTGTAGGACGCCCAATTTTGTATGGGACTACTAAATCATTCTTGGAGAGCTTTGGCCTCGCAAGTCTGAATGAGCTGCCTGAACCATCAAACTTCGAATCCACTGATAATTTGGAAGAGGAGACGCAGCTACTGTTCAATAAGCTGGATACTCAAATGACGTTCGAGGATATTGAGCAACCATAGTTTTTTTGTTATTTCGCAATGATTTGTATTGCTGGGACTGCCCATAAACCATTCATATGGTTTATGGGCAGTCTCTATTTTTTTGTAAAGCCACTTTTTTTAACCAAACCCCGAATTTTTTCCAGATTAAATTGCCATACTAAACCAAAGGTTCCCATTATTAAGGTTTCTTGGAGGTAAATACGTGACGTTATGGCTTGGAATACCCCTCGGATTGCTGGTACTGGCAATGATCCTGGTTCTGTCTTCATCTATCGATTTCCGCATCCGGTGCTATAAACATGACAAAAATGATCTGATCGAGTTAGATGTTAAGACACTTTTTGGTCTGATCAAACTCCACTATGAACTGCCTCGATTGGTCTTTAAGGGATTGGAGCAAGGCGTGCTTGGGAAGTTTAAAGAGACGGGTACCGCGACTACAGGTGTTGACACTGTAAAGGAAGAACAATTCGATAAAGAAAGAATTGAGCGCTGGCGGGACAATGTACAGCTAGCAGTGAAATCCACACGTGGATTGAAGAAGTGGTTCAAGGAAACTGTATCACATGTCAAAATATCAAAGCTCGACTGGTCCACAGACTTCTCACTAGGTGATGCGGCAGACACTGCTATAGTATCAGGAGCCGTCTGGGGATTGAAATGGAGCATCGTTGGATTTATTTCGCAGAGGGTCAAATTGAAACACAATCCACGAGTATTTGTGAAACCTGTTTTTCAAGATGAGCATTCTTTTTCAATGGAGTTCGTATGTGAGGGTAAATTGTCCGTTTCCTATGCTGTATACGCATCATTGCAGCTTCTTCTTCGTGTCTTGAGGGAGGCGGGGGGAATCAGTAAGTGGAGAAAAATACTAAAACGGATGCGTAGGGAGTCTCATGGGCAAAGTTTAGAATGAAAGTTACATACAAATGCGTGGATGTGGGGATGATAAGCGCTGTAGAAGCAAGAGAAATCGTACTCAATTAAAGGAGGAAACAATATGAGCGACCATCCTATTCAGGGTCTAATGCAAACAGCGATGGAAAATATCAAGGGTATGGTAGATGTTAATACGATTGTTGGAGATCCAGTACAAACACCTGACGGCAGTATTATTCTGCCGATTAGTAAGGTGGCCTTTGGGTTTGCTGCAGGGGGTAGTGATTATCGAGTAGAGGATTCTATAAGTGGATCAAGCTCCCAAGGCGGTGTCAAAATGCTTCCTTTTGGTGGCGGTAGTGGGGGCGGTGTCTCCATCAGACCGATCGCTTTTCTAGTGGTTGGTAAAGATGGGGTAAACATTGTGCCACTCGACAATCAAACGCATTTGTTCGAAAAAATTATCGATGCTACGCCTGGGCTCATCGACAAAATCCAGACCATGTTCCAAAGCAGCAGTACTTCAGGTCAAGCTGGGTCAACTGCTACACAAGCACCACAAGCACAAGCACCACAAGCACAAGCACCACAAGCACCTGCTAAACCCGATCCAAGTACATCCCAATCTTCAACACATTAGGTACACATAATTGTTCAAATAGCCTCGGGGATATCGCCTTACATCAGGCGGTGTCCCTTTTTGTGTGGAGAGGACATACCCTAAGGCTGGTCCGCATACACTTGTACAACATAAGCATGAAATGAATGACTTTACTTAAGAACCGATAAGAATCCGGAGGATAAATATGAAGACAATAACCCGTAAATTTCCAATCGCCTTATTACTGAGCATTTTGCTGCTGTTTCTGACACCGCTAACTTTGATTCATGCGGAGAACAGCTCCATATCTACGCATGCAAGGGCAGCGGCGCTGATTGATGTGGAATCCGGGCGTATTTTGTATAGCAGTCGAGGAGATGAGCCGATGCTTATTGCCAGCCTGACTAAAATAATGACCGCCCTCGTCGCAATTGAGAATGGTGATTTAGCATCCAAAGTCAAAGTTGGTAAAAATGCTTTCGCCAAAGAAGGCTCCTCAATTTATTTACAGCAAGGTGAAGAGATGACGCTGGAAAATATGCTGTATGGTCTAATGCTGCGCTCTGGGAATGATGCGGCAACAGCGATCGCTGAACATATCGGCGGTTCTGAAGAAGGGTTTGTATACCTGATGAACAATAAGGCTGAAGAGCTCGGATTAAAAAATACTCATTTTGCTAATCCGCATGGTCTAGATGCTGAAGGCCATTATTCGAGTGCTAACGACTTAGCTGTGCTGACGGCGTATGCTCTTCATAATCCTGTATTTAAACAAATTGTGAAGACACAGGAGAAAACTGCGGACAATCCAAATGAGAAATGGGATTACAAGTGGAGAAACAAAAATAAAATGCTGTACTTATATGAGGGCGCAGATGGTGTGAAGACTGGATATACCAAAAAAGCGCTACGCTGCCTTGTCAGCTCAGCGACCAGAAACGGCCAGCAGCTTGTCGCAGTGACCATAAATGATGGGGATGACTGGAATGATCATGCCTCACTGCTAAACTTCGGGTTTAATCATTATCCACTAAAAACAATGATCGAACGCGGGGATCCCGTTAGTGGTTATGCTTTCGTGACAGCCAAAAAATTTGCCTATCCGCTCGGACAAGGCGAGCAGGATAGAGTGACTACTAAACTTGTCTTGAATCAGATCCCTGCAACGTCAGCCAAAGCTGCAAGATCAAACTTTGGATTACAAGGGGTTCTCGTTCTTGACCTAGGTGGCAAGGAGATAGGCCGGGTTCCAGTATATACACGAGAGTCCTTACCACCTGAGGAATCCGCTTATACTAAAAAATACAGTACAACGCAAGCACACACTTATCCTGCTGATAATTGGTTTCAGGCTATAGGGAGTGCACTGAAGGCGTTATTTAAATTGGGTGAAAGTTCCAAGTAAGCAGATAGCTGAATAATGAAGAGGGAGGCGTATCCATGATTAACGGGATCTGGCTAGGAATGATCATCATCGGTTTTCTGTTCGCCGCCGTTAACGGCAGAATGGATGAATTTACAGCCGCCGTATTCGACGGAGCCAAGAGTGGGGTTACAGTAAGTTTCGGCTTAATAAGTGTGCTTGTATTCTGGCTAGGAATCATGCGGATCGCAGAGGATGCTGGTTTGCTTAAAAAAATAGCCAAGATTCTTGGGCCAATCGTAGCCTTCCTCTTTCCAGATGTGCCGAAGGGCCATCCTGCAATCGGATATATTCTCTCCAACATGAGCGCTAATTTGCTTGGACTTGGCAATGCGGCTACACCTATGGGGATCAAGGCGATGCAGGAGCTGCAGAAGCTCAACCCGGATAAAGAAACGGCCACACCAGCTATGTGTACCTTACTGGCGCTTAACACAGCAAGCATTACGCTAATTCCCGCGACACTAATTGCGATCCGATTGAATTACAATTCGGCAGATCCTGCGGGAATAGTAGGCACAACCCTCGCCGCAACGGCTGTGGCGACTCTTGCGGCTATAGTTGCTGACCGGTTTTTCCGAAGGATGACATTGCTGCGCAAACCTCCAAAGCCGCCGTCAGCAAAGTCTGGTTCTGCTCCATTGGCCAAGACGTCGCTGCCTAATTCTTCATTGAAAGGGTGAGCATGACTTGTACCAGTTAATCAGTCTCCTATCGGCATGGGCGATTCCGGTCATGATTACGTTCATCCCGCTCTATGCTTTTACGCGTAAAGTGCCGGTGTATGAGTCATTTGTTGAAGGGGCGAAGGATGGATTTGGAACGGCAATCGCGATTATTCCTCATCTTGTGGGAATGCTTGTGGCGATCAGCGTCTTTCGCGCATCGGGCGCACTCGACTTCCTAATGGGATTCATATCTCCTGCTCTGCGGGGACTTGGCGTACCTCCAGAAGTACTGCCGCTCGGCCTTCTGCGGCCCCTCACTGGGACAGGCTCGCTTGCTTATACCACGGATCTGATTCGCGTTCATGGTCCGGATTCTCTAATCGGCATGATTGCCTCCACCATACAAGGCAGCACGGACACAACGCTCTATGTATTAACGGTTTATTTTGGAGCCGTTGGTGTGCGTAACGGACGTTATGCACTTAAGGTAGGTCTATTCTCCGATGTTGTTGGCTTCGTCGCCGCGATCGCGGTCTGCCTCCTGCTTTTTGGGTAGGAGGCGTCACCCCCTTTCCTTCCTCGACATATGCTATTGCAGCAATGTGGAGGGAGGCAATCCGCTATGAACTACAAAGGTTTTATTCTGCATCAGTCTCGCTGTACTTCCATTAATGGCAAAGGCTTTGATTTCTGGGTTGGTGTGGACGGAGCCATTTATGCAGCACCACTGCTGACCGATCCGGAGTATATTCACATTTGCTTGGAAGGTGATTTCAGCAGGGAAGATGGCATTCCTCCATTATCTGGAAGGAAGGAACAGCTATTTGCCACAGGTAAACTCATTTTAGAACTGGTAGAGCGCTACCAAATCTCCCCTTTAATCATCGAACCCCACAATAATTACTGCCCAGGCGCATTTTTTCCATGGAATGAACTTGTGATTTATCCCTCTGATGGTTATCATTAATCTGAGGTGACTAGTCGAAAATGGAAAGATTACAGAAAATTTTGGCGCAGGCAGGTGTGGCGTCCAGACGTAAGTGCGAAGAAATGATTTTGGCCGGTAAAGTGGAAGTCAACGGGGAACTCGTAACTACGCTTGGCACGAAGGTGGACCCCGCAACAGATATTATTAAAGTCTCCGGTAGACTGATCCGGGGCGAGAACAAAATCTATATTATGTTCAACAAACCTAAAGGAGTCATTACAAGTGCTTCCGATCCAAAGGGTCGCAAGGTTGTAACAGACTACCTTAAAGGAATTACAGAACGGGTTTACCCTGTAGGCCGTCTGGATTATGATACGGAAGGACTGCTGCTGTTAACGAATGATGGAGATTTCGCTAACTTGCTTACCCATCCTAAGCATCATGTACCTAAGACGTATCACGCTACGGTCAAGGGTATTCCGCACGGTACTGCACTGGACAAGCTAAAGGCTGGGATCAAGCTGGAAGATGGTATGACAGCGCCTGCCGAAGTAGAGTACAAAGATATTGATGAAGCGAATAAAGAAGCAGTAATCAGCATTACGATTCACGAGGGACGTAACCGTCAGGTACGACGCATGTTTGATGCGATTTCACACCCCGTTCTCCGTCTGAAGCGGATTTCATTCGGGGATATTATGCTGCAAAATCTTAAACGTGGATCTTACCGTCATTTGACTAAAGATGAAATTAACCATCTGCAGCAAATTGCCAAAGCAGGATTGCTCAAAGAAAGAACTCCACGTAAAGAGTCATAAAGACACACAATATTCACAATTAAACCCCCTAATACTGTGACGAAATTCGCTATAATGTTCATAGGATGTTCACACCTTACAACATAAGTATGAGTTGCGTCACAGAAGGGGGCTTTACATGTGGGTAAAGCGAGAAAACCAATTCAAATCGTAATTCTGTTTCTAATCGTTCTAGTGGGTGGTTATGCAATTGGTTCCTCTGTATTTGGTGGAAGCGGAAAACCAGAGGAAGGTAGTAAAGCGCCTGCCATTGATTTGCTGGGTCTTGATGGACTTGGGCATACGTTAGACGAGTATAAGGGTAAGGCTATTGTGCTGAATTTCTGGGGCTCATGGTGCACGCCATGTGTAAAAGAAATGCCGGCTCTCCAAGCACAATGGGAAAAATGGAAGGACAAAGATGTAGTTGTTATTGGAATCAACGTAGGTGAAGATCAGATGACTGTCGAGAATTTTGTGAAGCAAGTCAATATTGATTTTCCGATTTTGATGGACACGGGACGAGACGCTGTACGAAGTTATGGTATTTCTCCACTCCCCACTACTTTTTTTATTAATGCAAAGGGTAAAATTGACAGCATTCATATTGGCCAGCTTGATTTAGATTCACTAGATGATCAAATTGGGAAGCTGGTGGATTGATGAGTGAACGCGAGGCTTTTATAACCAATACCAAATGTGAATGTGGCCATCAGAACCCTGTAGGCACTGTTCTATGTGAAGCATGCGGAAAGCCGCTTGGCAAAGAATCGGACTGGGGCGAGAATCTGGAAATGCGTTATGATGGTGTAGCCCGTCGTTCGCAGCGTGTTAATCCAAGCATTATTGATCGAGTTTGGAACTTTTTTTCATCTGTCAAAATAGCGATATATCTAATCGTTTTGACACTGTTAGGCTCTATGCTGGGAACCATTTTCCCTCAGGAGAGTACTTTCCTTAATATTGATGCATCGAGTTATTATAAGCAGGAGTACGGAACAGCTGGGGACATCTACTATAAGCTTGGACTTTCACATACATACGAATCCTGGTGGTTTGTGACTCTACTCGTAATGATTGGTGCTTCACTAGTCATTTGTAGTTTGGACAGAGTACTTCCGCTATATAAGGCATTAACTAGGCAGAAGATTCGGAAACATCGTCAGTTCTTAACTCGGCAAAAGGCTGTGCTAGTTACTGAAGTGCAAGAAGAACCAGAAGCTTGGGTTGCTCGGGTGGTTCAGCCTATGCGTAAAAAGGGCTATCGAGTCAAGACGGATGGAGGAGCTCTGCTGGCAGAAAAACACCGCTTCAGCCGCTGGGGGCCTTACGTAATACATATTGGTTTGATTATTTTTTTACTTGCTGTACTGGCAAGAGGATTGCCGGGTCTCAACATGGATCAGCATCTTGCTTTCCCGCAAGGGGAAATTACACAGATTCCGGATACTACCTACTATTTAAAAAACGAGAAATTCACCGTAGAGTTCTACACCGATGAAGAGATGCCAGAGGAGTTTCGAGGCAAAAAGATCCTTCCAAAATTATTCCAAACTAAAGCAGTGCTATATAAATGTACCGCGGATTGCGCAGATCCTACTAAGGAACCGCAGCTTACTGAGGTGACAACGCATAATATCCAAGTAAACTCACCTTTGGATTATAAAGGATTGAAAGCGTATCAGTTTGATTATGATCTAACACCTGTGCTGCGTTCTGTACAGCCAGTGCTTAAGAATTCCACCACTGGGGAGTCGTACGGTAAATTCAAACTGGATATGAAGAATCCGCAGCGTACAATTACAGCGGGACCCTATACGATGACTTTAAAAGAGAAGTATATGGATTTTGGACTGAATGAGGATGGTCAGCCGATATCTAAGTCGCCTTATCCGAATGCACCAGCATTCTTATTCTTGATTCAAGGACCGAATTTGCCAGCGGAAGGGCAGCAGTACTTCTATTTTCCTAAGCAGGTAGATAAGTCTCAGTTTCAGCAGGTGGCTATTAACGATAAGCTTGGTGGCAGCAATAGATTTCTTGAGCTTGAAGTGGACAACATGAGCGATGTTGATTTTTCGGAATCGACTACATACTTGAATATACGTATTGATCGTGCAATGCCTTTTGTATGGTTAGGTGCAGCAATCGTGATGCTGGGTTTAATCCTTGGATTTTACTGGCAGCATAGACGCATCTGGCTTACCGTTGTAAACGGAGAGCTAATACTCGGAGGACATACGAACAAGAATTGGTTCGGTTTCCGTCGTGAGATCGTTTCTATTTTAGAAAAAGTAGATATGGTAGTCGATGAAAAATCAATAGATAATGGAGGAGGCCTTACATGAGCTTGCTCGATATCAGCAGTGCCGTCTTTATTGCCGCATTCTTATTATACAGCGGGTCGTTTATGTTATTCACTATCGCTATCATGGGTCGCAAGTGGTCGGGCCGCAAGCCAGAGGAACATACTGCTCGATGGGGTAAAATAGCTTTTATTGTTTCTTCTATAGGTCTTATCTTTCATCTTATTTATTTCTTTACACGTTGGTTTGGTGCAGGACATATTCCAGTCAGCAATATGTATGAGTTCATGACTTTCTTATCCATGATGGTTATGGTAGCCTTTACAGTGATGTACGCGATCTATCGCAAAGTTATTCTCGGTCTGTTTGCAGTTCCAATTAGCATTATTGTGATGGCGTACGCAGCTGTATTTCCTCAGGAGGTTCAGCCGTTAATTCCATCCCTGCAATCGAACTATCTCAAGATTCACGTAACACTGGCAGCACTAGGTGAATCCTTTTTCGCGGTAGGTTTTGCGGCAGGGCTGATGTATCTGCTACGGACTGTTAATTTTTCCAGTAAAGAGAAGGCGGATCGTAAGCAACAGAGACTGATTGAATTTACTCTCTTTTCAATCATTGTTATAATTGGGTTTCTGGGTTCAGTTTTTGCTTTCCGCGGAGCAGGTTATGAGACTGTTTTTGTCCGTCCCAACGTTACGATTGACAGCGCAGGGCAGGAAAATAGTACAATAGAGAAAGTGAGTTATCGAATGCCGCCGATTGTGGCTCCTCACAATAGCGAAATTGAAAGCTTCCAGTCGTTTCTTGGCATGAAAGAACCTCTCTTTGAAGCTCCTTCATGGATGAATGGTGTGAATGCTGGCCGGAAGTTTAATACTGTAATCTGGTCGATTCTTTCCGGATTACTCCTTTACGGAATTCTTCGCTTGATCGTACGCAAGCCACTAGGCGCAGCGATTCACCCGGTTATGGAGGGGATTGATGAAGGCGATCTAGATGAGATAACGTATAGGGCGATAGCCATTGGCTTTCCTATTTTCACATTAGGCGCTTTGATTTTTGCAATGATATGGGCGCAAATAGCCTGGGGAAGATTCTGGGGATGGGACCCCAAAGAAGTCTGGGCACTCGTTACTTGGCTTTTCTATAGTGCTTATCTTCATTTACGATTGGCTCGTGGATGGCAAGGGCGAAAATCTGCCTGGCTTGCCGTTCTAGGCTTTTTGGTCGTAATGTTTACCTTAGTTGGCGTTAATCTAGTCATCGCCGGACTTCATTCTTATGCGGGGACGGACTGAGCATAGTTTACCTGCTAACACAGCACAATGGATTTAAGGTTACGTTCTACTGTATTTGATGAAGGGGTTGTTGTGAAATGGCAGATCATTTAAACAGAATTCTGGTAGTGGATGATGAGGAACGCATTCGCCGCCTGCTAAAGATGTATCTTGAAAAAGAAGGTTATGAAATCGACGAAGCTGAAGATGGCGAAATCGCTCTTCGCAAAGCAACAGCAAATGACTACGGTCTAATTTTGCTGGATGTTATGCTGCCTGGCATTGATGGAATGGAAGTGCTGACCCGACTCAGAGGGGTCAAATCGACACCTGTCTTAATGCTTACAGCTAAAGGCGAAGAGATTAATCGTGTACAGGGCTTTGAAATGGGCGCGGATGATTATGTCGTGAAGCCATTTAGTCCTCGCGAAGTGATTTATCGCGTGAAGGCCATTATGCGCCGTTCTTCAGCAACAGCATTTTTGTCCAAAGAGAGCAACTCCAGTAATAACATTGTATTCACTCATCTTATAATTGAGCATGACGCACACCGAGTAACTGCTGGCGGTGAAGAAGTGAGTCTGACACCGAAAGAATACGAACTTCTGCATTATTTGGCGATTTCACCGGATAAAGTGTTCTCTCGTGAAGAACTGCTTAAAGATGTTTGGAATTATGAGTTTTTCGGAGATTTGCGTACAGTCGATACCCATGTTAAACGTCTTCGTGAAAAACTGAATAAGGTATCACCGGAATCCGCGGCGATGATTACAACTGTATGGGGTGTAGGCTACAAACTTGAGGTACCTAAATAAGTGAACTTCTGGAGAAGTCTTGTCGGCAAGCTGTGGGTCACGATCATCTGCCTGGTCGCTGTCGTGCTTATTACACTCGGGTTGTTTCTACTTCCCTATATCGACAGCAACTTTGCTAATTCCGGCGATATCAAACGTTTATTTATGTATACGTGCATGATCGGATTTTCTTTGACGACATTCTTCGCGTTGTTCTTGTTTACCAAGATCACTCAACCGATGCAACGTGTCATCGAGGCTGCAAACAACATTCGACGTGGTGAATACGGAACAAGGCTGACGCTGGTCACAAGTGACGAGATTGGCCAATTGGCGACTTCCTTCAACCATATGGCTGAGGAGTTGGAAGAGAATATTCGCAGTCTGCACCATGAGAAGGGTCATCTATCCAGTGTATTACGCAGCATGAGTGATGCTGTAATCACCTTTGACATCGAAGGCCAGATTATTCTGACCAATCCGCACGGTCAATCGCTACTTGAGAGCTGGAGCGATTTAGAGTGGGAACAAGAGAGTGACATTGAACCTCATACGGAAACGGCTGAGATTAATGTTCCACCTCCCCTGCGTCCTTTATTTTTGAGCACGTTGAAGCAAGGCGGCGATGAGCGTTCTAATGTACATGTCCGGCAGGGCGTGTGGTCCGTCCATATGGCACCTTTATATTCTGAGGGTAGCATTCGTGGAGTGGTTGCTGTTCTGCGTGATGTGACTGAAGAAGTACGACTCGAAAAAATGCGCCGTGACTTCGTGGCAAACGTCTCTCATGAGATTCGGACGCCATTATCGATGATGCAAGGTTATAGTGAGGCTTTACTTGACGGCATGGCTTCTTCACCAGAGGAAAGCAGTGAACTGATTCAAGTCATTCATGATGAATCGCTCCGTATGGGACGTCTTGTAAAGGATCTGCTCGACCTTGCGCGAATGGAAGCTGGACATACGGATATGTTGAAGGCAGAAGTAGATGTGAACGAACTGCTGGAACGAGTGTATCGCAAATTTTCCGTACGTGCAAAAGAGCGTGATATTCATCTGCAGCTAAATAAAGAGAGCGATGTCCTTGTTCTTAAGGCAGCGGATGAAGATAAGCTTGAGCAGGTCTTAACCAATTTGCTCGATAATGCTTTTCGTCATACGCAGGGTGGCAAGAAGATCACAGTTCATACAGGAACTTGTGTCTTAGAAGGGCGTCGCTATTTTGAAATTAAAATTCAGGATGAAGGCGTCGGCATTCCGCAGGAAGATCTGCCTTATATATTTGATCGTTTCTACAAAGCCGATAAGGCACGTGTACGGGGAGAATCAGGTGGAACGGGACTCGGGCTTGCGATTGTTAAAAATATTGTTGAGTCGCATCACGGAACCATTTCAGCTTCCAGTAAGTTGGGCGAAAGTACAACCTTTACCCTGAGACTTCCTGTCGAAAAACAGTAATTCCAAACACAATGTGTGATAGCGCCTCTGACAGCAGAGGTGCTTTTTGTTGAAACAAACACATTAATCTTGTTCATCGTGGAACATATCTCATTGTTTATGCTTGGGAGGCCATCAAATGATTTTATCTTTAGACCAAGGGACTACCAGTTCACGAGCCATAGTGTTCGATGAGGACGCTAGAATCGTCTCACAAGGGCAATATGAGGTTAAACAATCTTTCCCACACCCTGGCTGGGTGGAGCATGACCCAGAGCAAATTTGGGCGTCACAGCTTGCAGCTGCAAGAGATGCGATTACTCAGGGCGGGATAACGCCTCAGGAAATATATTCCATTGGAATTACAAATCAGAGGGAAACGGCCCTGATCTGGGATAGAGCAACAGGCAAGCCGATTTATCCTGCGATTGTGTGGCAGGACAGACGTACTGCAGAGCTGTGTGAAGAGATCAAGAGTAAGGGGTTAGAGGGACTCATTGCTAGCAAGACGGGACTCGTTGTGGATGCTTATTTTTCTGCAACAAAATTCTCCTGGATTCTTGATCATGTAGAAGGCGCACGAGAGCGGGCGAATAATGGCGAGCTACTAGCTGGGACAGTAGACAGCTGGCTAATCTGGAAGCTTACTGGCGGGGCTGTACATGCTACTGATGTAACTAATGCATCGCGTACGATGCTATATAATCTACATGAGCGCTGCTGGGACGAAGAGCTAATGAAGGAGCTTCGTGTACCACGCTCCATCCTGCCAGAAGTGAGGATGTCCGGTAGTGAATTTGGAGCAGCAGACGCGCAGTGGTTCGGGACAGAAATACCTATTCACTCTGTATTGGGGGATCAACAAGCTGCTTTGTTTGGACATACTTGTCTTGAACCCGGCAGTGCCAAAAACACATATGGAACTGGATGCTTTATTCTGATGAATACAGGTACAGAAGCTGTAGTCTCCAGTCATGGGTTGTTGACTACTGTAGCTTGGGGAATGGGGGATGAACTCTATTATGCACTCGAGGGCAGTGTGTTTGTAGCTGGAGCGGCTGTACAATGGCTTCAGGAGGGGTTAGGACTCATAACGGAGCCGGCATGCTCGGAAGACAAAGCACGGGAAGTAGAGGACAGTGAAGGGGTTGTCGTCGTACCTGCTTTTACTGGACTAGGTGCCCCTTATTGGGATATGTATGCACGTGGAGCAGTTTTCGGTCTAACTAGAGGAACCACCTCGGGGCATTTGGTAAGAGCAACGTTAGAGTCATTAGCATTTCAGTCTAGAGATGTAATTGGGGCGATGGAAAAAGATGCAGGCATGCCATTGACCGGACTTCGTGTAGATGGTGGAGCGGTTCGTAATGATTTGCTGATGCAGTTCCAGTCTGATATCCTCGGTAGTGAAGTTACTCGAACTACATATGCGGAGACGACTGCGCTGGGAGCAGCACTTCTGGCTGGATTAACCTCAGGAGTCTGGACAAGAGAGCAGCTAGAAAGCTTTAACAAAGCTGAGAGGGTCTTTTCACCTGTAATGGGTATAGAAGAGAGTGAAAGACGTTACAACGCCTGGAAAGACGCTGTAGCGCGTACCATGGGCTGGGAAAAACATGAAAGATATCAGTGATCAGGGAGATGCATATGTCTATGTTTAATGGAACAGAATCTGATCTACCGAGTGGACTATCTAAGCCTGCACTTAGAGCACTTCATGGTGCTGGGTATACACAGATTCACCAAATCAGTATGCTCACTGAGTCAGAGCTTCTGCAGCTCCATGGGATGGGACCAAAAGGGATTGATGTACTACGGCGTGCGCTCACTGAAAAGGGGTTATCCTTTGCCAGCGAGTCCTAAAGAACAGATCAACCTAAAAAGCGGCAAGCTAAGGATACTCCTTGGCCTGCCGCTTTTTAGGTTGTAACGCTTAATATTCAATAACAAATGCTACGTTTTGCCATCCAGCGCCCACTGTCCAGAACAGAACTTTATCTCCGCGTTCGATCTTTCCTGTAGTAATAGCTTTGTGTAGAGCGATAAACGGGCTACTGGTTGAGGTGTATCCGAATTCATCACCTATGTAAACCGCAACCTCACGATCAATACCCACTTTTTCACAAACACCAACGATATTAGGCAGTGAAAGCTGTGAGAAACAGGCCGCTTTAATAGATTCAGGCGCTATGTTGTTATCAGATAGAAGCGTGCGAATCGATTCAGAAGCAGCATCTACGCAAATGGAATCATCAAATGGAATGAATTTCACATTGAATTCTCCAGCCGCGACGCCTTTTCTACCCAGATTAGCCAAGCCTTCAGCCGGGAACATGGAGTTGCCATAAACGCATGTGTCTGTTTGATAGACAGAATCAATGAAGCCTACCGCATTATCATCGCGCACAAGAAGGACTGCCGCAGCTGCATCACCGAAGTTAGCATAATAGACAGGATCATTCTTATCTGCATGAGGTGCTACATAATCGGATCCGATGACCAAAGCACGTTTAATTCTAGGATTGGCTTGCATTTGACGGCTCACCTGTTCTACGGAAGCAGTCATACCTGCACAGTTAGCGTTGCTATCTATACAAATTGTATGGGATGCGCCGTTAATTAAACGGTGAATCATTAAAGAGTTAGTAGGAAAGATATATTCAGGAGTTTGACTTGCATAGGCAATAAGATCGATATCAGCGCCAGTGAGACCATTTTTATCCAACACATTACTGGCAGCCTCAAAAGCCATCGTAAGAGAATTTTCTTCCTCATTCTTAATGCTATAGCGCGTATCACGACCTAAAGTGGTCAGTAGACCTCGGATATCAATACCCTTTTCGTCAAAATGCTTAATAAAAAAGTCGTTACCAACTTTATTATTAGGATGATAGATATCAATGTCTTGAATACGAATTCCGGTCATATGAATGAATCCTCCTGAAAAACTCTATAGTTTTTTTAGTTATAAGAAGAATTAAGCTGTAACGGTGGAAATGATCTCGATGTTATCTAGTCCTGCTTTACGACCCAGACGAGCAAGCTGCATTTTAAGAATTGGGTTATTCTCAAGGGTTAGATTTACTTTTACAAATCCATCATTCTTAAACATTACGAAGCAACCTTCCAAAAGAGGTACAACATCAGGTGCAGTTACGTTTAGCTTTCTGCAGTCGATTTGTAATTCATAGTCTGCTGGAGTGATAGGATTAATAGTTTGTTGATAAGCTTGGATAGATTTCAGACCATCTTCTTCAGAAAATGTTCCTTCCAGCTCAATATTGATCACTTTTTTAGTAGTGTCTGTCTTTAAAATAAACTGTCCCACGTTAACATCTCTCCCGATATTTTAATTTACTGAAAATAGTTACTTTATTTCTTCAATCGTTTCGAGAAGAATATTAAAAGCGGTGATGATTCTAGGTGCCCCTATAGCGGGTACTAAGTGTAATAGAATACCCTTGAGTTGTTCTACAGTAACACCCACACGAAGAGCCATGACATAATGAACACCCAATTGATCAAACTGACCCATCGAAATCAGGGCAGAGATAACTGCGATTTCCTTCCAGTCAGCTTCGATTGTGTTGCGTTGAAAAATATCGCCGTAGGCATTCCCCATAATAAATTCAGCCAAATCGGGGAAATGTTCTTTAATCGGAGCCAGTGCTTTAGCTCCGTAGTCTCCTGAGAGATTCGTGAAGTGGTTCAGACCACTGTTTACATTGTCTTTCATAAGTGACCTCCTAATTTAGGTTCAAAGTACGGTGAGCAGTCGGAGGGACCTCATCACGGTCTGTTAGCAATTCAATGACGGCAACACGGTTGATGGCAACAGCGTCCTTGATGGCTGTTTCGAACTCCTCCGCGGTCTCACATTTGTAACCCTTAGCGCCTAGTGATTCTGCGAATTTCACTGCATCCATAGGGACTTCGTAGATAGTTCCGTCAATACGTCCTGTAGTTTTTTCCATACCTTTTAGAGCCATATCTAGCTGTTTATTATTCACAACAATGAATATGACAGGAATATCCTTGCAGACAGCAGCGTTAATCTCTGCGCCTAGCATCATAAAGCAGCCGTCTCCTGTAATGCAGAAGATCGTTTCTTCTGGAGCAGCAACCTTTGCACCAATCGCCATCCCGATGGAATTACCCATGCAAGCAAAGTAAGCATCGAAAACAAAACTGCCCGGTTTCTTAACCTTGTACCATTTCGCAGCATGGAAACCGTGACTTCCATCATCAACAAAGACTGTGCTGTTATAAGGAATCAAATCACTCATCGTACTCAAGACCGATGCAAGTGAAAGGTTTGGTAAAATCGGAGGCTCTTCGGTATAATCAGAATTTGTCGGTGCTTCGCGTTTTGTGATGTTGTTCGTGTCAATATTATTGAGATAGTAAACTAGATTGTCGCGTAGATCTCCAGTCACTGGAATCGTTTTAGAGAACAATATTTTTCCGACAAAAGTCGGATCGCTATCAAACTGAATTAATGTTGCAGGATGATTTTCCCTTTTAAGATTACAAATAGTCATATCACTTAAACGTGACCCGAGAACGATAAATAGATCACTTTGATTCAGCAAGTCATCCCCATGGGTACAACCGCCTACTCCAATTGGACCGTGATAGAGTGGATGATCCCAAGCTATAGCCCCTTTACCACCTGGAGATGTAACTACAGGAATATTAAATGTTTCCGCTAATTGAATTAGCTCACTATGTGCTCCTGAGCGGTTAACGCCTTTACCCGCGATAATTATTGGATTCTTAGAGTTATTTATAGCATCAAGTACACGGTCGATATTAGCATGGCTAACCAGTGATTCGCGTTCAGGGATTACAATATTACATTCCTCTAGCAATTCCGTTTGTACATCAAAGGGAATACAAAGGTGAACTGGACCACGATTACCGCTCAAAGCAATGGATATGGCATGATTAAAGATTGTGTTAAAGTGATCTCCACGTTCAATAAGCTTGCTATATAAGGTGGCAGGTCTAAACATATCAGCTAAATCAGCTAGAAAAGAAGTAGAGTCCTGACATTGGGGAATTCCAAGCTCTTTAATAGATTGATGGCCAGTAATAAATAGGACAGGTAGGTTGTTAGCCTTAGCATGTGCTGCTGCAGTTAATAGGTTTGTTCCACCAGGACCTGAAGTACCAAAAGCTACACCTAGTTTTCCAGTTTTAAGCGCATACCCGGCTGCTTCGAAGCCGGAACTGGACTCATGTCTCCCAGGAATAAATTCAATACCGTAATCTACCATTTTAAGAACAATAGGACAAATGGATTTCCCAATAATACCAAAGGAATGGGTAACACCTAGGTTCCGTAGTGCTTCCGACATGTAATCTGCGACTGTCTTCAAAAAATACACCTCACAAGTTGATTGTTATTTTAAAATCAAACATTAGAAAACCTGTGCTCTGAATTAGGGCACAGGTTGGTGGCATAAATCGCCATAGAGACTGAACAATTGTTCAGTCGTCTTGGTTTTCTGCAACCTGGCAGTCATGGCCTCTGATTAAAAATGAGGCTGTAGATCCATGGTTTTGCGTCATCCTCTTTCGAAGATTTTGCCAATATTAATTTTAAAATTTATAAGAAGAATTTTCCTTTACAATATATTCCTAGAGTACCTTTGTCAATATATTTTCGCAAATTAACTCGAATTTTGACGAAAGTCTTGTCCAACCTATGAAATAATAGATATAAAAAAACTCCCCCTAAGTCAAAACTTAAGAGGAGTTTTTGGACTTGTTTATATGATTTGCAAGTGACTTAAAACTTGAAAATATGGATAGTCTTCTGTAGATTAAACACAGCCTGTGTCATTTTCTCAGTTTCTTCAGCGACGGACTGCAGGGCATTAATTTGTTCATTCATAGCGGCGGATACTTCCTCGGTGCCGGCAGCGGTTTGCTGTGTGATTGCAGAGATGTTCTCTATTGCACTTGAGATTTTCAAGGCACTTTCCAACATCAGATCACTTTCAGCAGAGAAGGAAGAGATTTGCTCGGTAATATACTGCACACTTTGCACAATTTGAGCAAAGATATGAGCAGATTGAGTGATCATCTCATTCTGTACCTGTACGACTTCTTCGTTGATAGCGATATTGTCAATCGCTTGTTTGATATCAGTTTCGATGCTCCGAACTAAGCCAAAGACTTCCTTCGTTGAAGCCGTTGATTCTTCGGCAAGTTTACGAACCTCCTGTGCGACTACAGCAAATCCTCGACCATGCTCCCCGGCGCGTGCTGCTTCGATGGAGGCATTCAGCGATAAGAGGTTGGTCTGCTCAGCGATCTCTGTGATGGTTTTTGTAATCATCGTAATTCCGCGAGCATTATGAGACAGGGCTTCGATAGTATCAGCTACTTTTTGAGTAGCCTGGATGTTTTTGCGCATGCCTTCAGCTTGAGTATCAACGGACTGCCGTCCTTGTTCAACTAGTTCTAATGTATGTATTGAACGTCTGTTCATTTCTTTCGTTGAGTTCGTATAATTGGATACTTTATTCTCAATATCTTTAATGGATTCTGTCATTTCAGCGATATCCGTAGATATTTCATTTGCACCAAGAGCTAGCTCGTTAGACGAAGAGGCTACCTGTGCCATGACAATTTTCAAATTCTGATTCTTATCTTCGATTCCACGGCTTGCATCCATAACTTGACGAGTGATTTGTGATGCTTCTGTCAAAATCTTCTTGAGCTTGTCAATCATAGTATTAAAGGAACGACTTACGTCCCCCATAGACCCGTTCTCATCGGCTCTACTAGTAAAATCCCCTTTTGAAATACTATGAGATACATTCGCGATGTCATCAAAAGAAGATGTAAGCGTTCTCTCGATAAAGCGGGCCACGGGGAAAGTTAGAGCAGCAAGAACTACGATTAGAACAATACCCAAAATAATGTTGCCTAAGATCATAAAAGTAACTAAAACAGGAATGGCAAATAGTGCGGCAACGAGGTAACATCCGGCAACAATTCTTTGTTTTAACGGAAGTTTATGCATCCAGTTCATTGGTATAATGTCCTCCTTATTAATATTATGTATTGGTGTTATTATATGGGATTTAAAGGTGATTGGTCTATAGTAAGAACTGACATAAATCTTCTTTTCGGAGTAGTTCTTTAGATTTCGTGTCAAAAATCCTCATAAATAGCGGAAATTTTTGCGATAGCAGACTTTACCATCTCTAAAAGTTCTTGCGGTGAAAGTACAATAACCGAGGGACTAAAAGAAAGGATTATCCGGCAGGCCGACTCGATCGTATTAAATTCGGCATCTACGTTCACCCACTTTGCATTGCTTGTTGGCTCTATCAATTGGACAGAGACAAATCTTTCTCGCTGTAATTCTTTTAAGACAGATGTTCTAACCCTTAGCTTTACTTGATACTTTGGCAGTGCTGCTTTAAAGGCCGTGGTGGACTCTTCCCAGTACTGTTTTAAATCAAAGTCATCAGGTCTTTTAAACCACTCATGAGTCTCCTCAACGTTAACTAATCTGGACACACGAAAGGTCCGTAGTTCTTCTTTGCTTTTGGCTACGAGATACCATACTCCGCGTTTTGCAACTAACCCAAGAGGTTCAATGAAACGGACCGTTGTCTCGTTGCTCCGGAGATAAGTGATTTTTACTTTACGGTCCTCCCAGAGTGCTCTCTGCAGTACAGAAAGGAACGGATAAGTCTCATCCGAAGGATGCCAACTGGCGCCATCAATATGAACACGCTCGCTTAGGTAATTTGCTGGGTTACTAAGTCGATGTGAGGATGCAGCCTCTAGTTTGAGAAGAGCGGAAGAGTAGTCGTCTTGTATCCCCAGATCCTTCATTATAGATGCGTCAGCGGACAGAAGCAGTGAACCAATCTCTTGTGGCTTCATTCCCGTTAGGGAGGTTCGGTACCCTTCAGTTAGCATCCAGCCTCCTTCACGACCACGTTCAGCTAAAATGGGTATTCCTGCAGTACTTAATGCTTCCATATCACGAAACACAGTTCGTTCTGATACCTCGAGTGTTTGGGCCAATTCTCTAGAAGTCATTTTTCCACGATTTTGCAACAGAAGTAATATTGATAACAAACGGTCGGCTCTCATTAGGCTATTGTACCTCCTCGAATTATTGATTAGACGATCACCATTAATCATTTCTGAATTATGATTATATTATATATGTCAGTTGATGTCATATATACGGGCTATACTTATAAAACGTAAGGAATGTTCACAGAATATTGAAATCCGAATTCATGTGGAAAGGGTTGAGGGCTATGATATTGAAAGGGAAAGTCGCATTGGTTACCGGGAGCAGCAGAGGTGCTGGGAGAGGGATCGCTTTAGAATTAGCAAGAAGAGGTGCTTTTGTCTATATTACAGGGAGGACCACAGATGTATCCGTCACAGAGCATATTAAGGGGAGCATAGATAGCGTACTTAGAGAAATAAAAGAAAGTGGAGGTTCTGGTGCGGTAATACGATGTGACCATACGAAGGATCAAGAAACAGAAGCAGTGATCCGTCAGATCGCTGAAGAGCAGGGGCGGCTCGATATCTTAGTTAACAACGTGTGGGGAGGCAATGATTTAGCTATCGAGCAGAAGCCTTTTTGGGAGCTACCTACAGCTCATTGGGACAATATGTTTAATGCCGGTGTGAGAGCACAGATGATCACAAATTATTACGCAATTCCCTTCATGCGCAAGGCAAAAACTGGTGGTCTAATTATCCATACAACCTTCTGGGATCATTATAAATATTTAGGCAACTTTTATTATGATCTTTCTAAAAATGCACTTTTACGTATGGCTTTCGGATTGTCGAAGGAATTAAAGGATGACGGCATTGCGGTTATTCCACTTTCACCTGGATGGATGAGAACAGAAGCGGTTCTAGAAGCCATGAATACAGATGAGGAACATTGGCAAGAAGTTGAGGAACTGAAAATGAGTGAATCGACGACATATATTGGTCGAGCAGTGACTGCACTAGCCGCTGATCCAGAGGTTATGTGTATGTCCGGTGAGCCGCAGCTGGTTGGAAAGCTTGCTGAAAAGTATGGTTTTACTGATATTGATGGAAGGATAATCCCTTCGTTCATAATATAGGAAGAAAGAGAATCGTAAAATATAAGAAAGGCCACTCCAGTACATTCTGGAATGGCCTTTCTATATTATAGATTAAAGAAGGATGATTTCTTCAGCGGTGTTAATTTCTGGTAAACCAGCGAGTTTCACAAGAACTTGCTTAGGAACGGCTTTGTCAACGGTCAGCAGCATGATTGCAGCGCCCCCAACAATTTTACGTCCCACTTGCATGGAAGCGATGTTTACATCGTTCTCACCAAGCAATGTACCCACGAGTCCGATAATCCCTACTTTGTCGTTATGGGATACAAAGATTTGATGACCTTCAGGAGCAATATCAACTGGGAACTTATTCACTTGAACAATCCGTTCTCCATAACCTTGCAGCAGGGTGCCGGCAACAAGATACTCTTGGTCACGATCAGCTTTTAGAGTAACAGTAATAAGGTTGGTAAAGCCTTTAGTTTTAGAAGCTTTAGTTATTACTACGTTCACGTCGCGTGTTTTCGCTAAATGCATGGAGTTTACGATATTAACGTCCTCTGCAAAGTGGCGGGAGAGCACACCTTTTACAATGTAGCGGGTTAGTGGTTGGGTATCTACATCCGAAAGATCACCAGCGTATTCAACATGGATCTCACGGATAGCAGCAGCTGCAATTTGGGTAACAAAGCTGCCCAGTTTTTCCCCAAGCGTGAAGTAAGGTTGAAGCTTATTCATTACACTTGGAGCCACTGGAGGAATGTTGACCGCGTTAATGAACGGTTCATTACGCAGAATATGCAACACTTGCTCCGAAACATCGATCGCCACATTTTCTTGAGCTTCAATCGTAGAAGCGCCAAGGTGAGGAGTCACGATGATTTTTGGATGAGACAGGAAAGGATGATCTGCTTGCGGCGGCTCTTTCTCAAATACGTCGAACGCAGCGCCAGCAACAATACCGCTATCTATAGCTTCTACTAATGCCATTTCATCAATTACACCACCACGTGCACAGTTGATGATGCGCATTCCCTTTTTCATCACTTCGAATTGTGGGCGAGAAATCATATGGCGTGTTTCCGGAGTAAGTGGAGTGTGCACAGTAATGAAGTCTGCTCCGCGAACAACATCGTCTACGGAAGCCAGTTTAACTTCCATCTTTTCAGCACGTTCAGCTGTTAGGAAAGGATCGAAAGCAAGAATTTCCATACCGAAAGCTTTAGCACGTTTAGCCACTTCGCTACCGATTCTGCCCATTCCGAGTACACCTAAAGTTTTGCCACGAAGCTCTACACCTACGAATGTTTTTCTATCCCAGGTTCCACCGATTGTTTTTGCATAAGCTTGTGGAATATGACGGGCCAGAGCCATCATCATTGCGAAAGCATGCTCACAAGTCGTAATTGTATTTCCATCAGGAGCATTGATTACAACAATACCACGCTTTGTTGCAGCATCCAGTTTGATATTATCTACACCAACACCTGCACGACCAATTACTTTTAGATTTTTTCCTGCTTCGATGATTTTGTCTGTTACAGTAGTTTGACTGCGGACAAGGAGACCATCGTATTCACCGATAATTGCAATGAGTTCGTCTTCGCTGAGTCCTGTTTTTTTGTCAACAACTACATCTTCTGCGTCCATCAATTGCTGAATGCCCAAATCACTGATTGGATCCGATACTAATACTTTAAACATGGTTTCTTATCCCCCTTAAAGTTGAAAAGCTTTATATGTCGAGGACGCCTTTTTGGGCAATCCACAATACCTGAAGATTCACGAACTAGTAGAGAAAAAACATGCGATAATAGTAGATCAACGCGGTGTCGCATAAAAGAAGCTGCGTGCAGAAGTACCGCGGAATCGGTAACTTTGGGCAAAAGGATAGTATAGATTAGGTATTTAGAAATTAAAAAAACTCCCGACCCCCATACTACTGCCGTAGTAAGGGACGAGAGTTATCTTCGTGGTACCACCCTAATTCACTGCAACTTGGAAGAAGCAGCCTCATTGGCCTGCAAAGGCCACACTGGTAACGGAGTTGATCCGATTGCACCTACTTTAAGGTTCGATACAATATCTCAGGAGCGCTAAAGACATCTGTTTGTCACCGGTTTGCACCAACCACCGGCTCTCTGAAGACTTCCAGAATCTTTGTTCCATCATCGTTTTTGATTGATTAATTTTTTCATAATGTAACACGGTAATGTAGATGTGTCAATAGGCTTTAAAAGTATGCTTTCTTGAAGTGAACTTCATTTTTCGTTATGATTCAATGACTGGTTCTATTCATAAAAAAACGGGAGCTGTGGAATCGTCTCCTTGCTATAGTACTGCTCTCGCCACTTCATAAAATCCTCTACCTGTATAGCACCTGTGGAAATAAGCAGGGTTACTGAGGACTGAACATCCGTAAGATTCAATGAACTGGCTGTACCAGAATGTATCAAATCGTCTATTTTTGCAGTAATGTCCTGAGGATCGTAGGCTGCAAAAATTCCGCGATTTAACATCATATCAGCGATGGATGCGTTCTTTTGAAGAAGAGGCATTTTTTTCCACTGGATAAAGGACATGGTCTTTAGCTCACCAGCAACAGAAGGGATTTTCTGGTTTGTCTTAGAGCCCCACTTTAGCATAGAATCATAAAAGTTCTTTTGTGCGAGCAATCCGAATTTAACCGCACCGGCAGTATAAGGATCATTTTTCAGCAATTTTGCCGTCTCTGCACCAGATGCACTTGCACTTATTTCACCAGAAGCTTTTGAGAATAAAGTTAAGCTTTTGAGTATGTTTAGCTGTGATTGATGTAATAAGGGAGAGTCGGAAAAGATAGAGTCCTGGTTAACTCTTTCATATTGTTTATCTGCTAGAAGGCTAAGATTCTTCATAGCTGCTGCATTTACACGGGCATCTGTACTGCGTGCCAACTTGTCCACTTGTGTGTTCCAATTCTGCTTGAATTCCCGATAAGGCAAAAATACGTTATGATAGAAAGTAACAAGATCCTTCTGTTGGTAAGAGCCCGTGAATTCTTCTAATCCATATCCATTACTGCTCTTTTGTTGCTCATATTTAGCTTCCGTTTTGTCTGCGCCAACCTTGACGCCTGTGAAAAATGCGGCGAAGGCGCAAATAAGGAAAAACAAAAAAAATAGAGTGTACAACATTTGTGTACGGGAGTTACGTTGGCTCATAATAAGTGCTCCTTTTTCTGGGGGAATTATCCTATGTATTATGTATTGATAGCAACATTATGGACGGTTTCTCTTTCGGAGCTGCCCCAAAAAAATAAAGAACAGGCAGGTCACGATGAAAAAATTCAAATTTGGCGAGATTAAGATAAAAAAGGTAGAGCCAGGTCAGTTAACAGACCGTCTTCTGCTCCTCAATCTCTACATTACTCAGGGGCTTACATTAATTATCGGTTTGATATGGATATTATTTCAGAAAAGAAATCCTTTTCAGCTATTAATTTTTCCAGAAAACGTACATTTTGTGGCATGGGGTCTTGGACTTGCTGCTGTAATGCTGGTAGTTGATTATTTATTGACTCATATTGTACCTGAAGAAAGTATGGATGACGGGGGAATAAACGACCTTTTATTTCGAAATCGGCCCGTATGGCACATTGTTGTAATTGCAGCTATGGTATCGATCTGTGAAGAGCTTCTGTTCAGAGGAGCCATTCAGTATTCCATTGGTCCTTATTGGACGAGTATTTTGTTTGCTCTTATTCATGTTCGCTATTTGCGCCACTTTGTACCTACCGGATGGGTATTCTTAAGCAGCTATGGTCTTGGATATATATACATTCAATCAGGAAGCCTATGGGCACCTATACTTTGTCATTTCTTCATCGACCTTTTCTCTGGTCTGGTGATCCGCTACAGGAGGGAATCATGAGTGAGGAATTGAGCCGGTTGAAGTCTCGTCAGAAAAAGCGCAGTGGCAAAGGCAAAACTTCTGGCAAAAGTAAAAAAACGAATCCGCGATCGGAGGGGGCTCCTAGAAAGAGCAATCATTCCCGGACAACAACGGCAACTTTATCAAGGAAAGCGCGCCGTCCGGCAGCTTCTGCGAAGGGATCTAACGCTGGAAACAAAGAGCAGGAAGAATCTGTTCCATCACGTTCGAATACGTATTCATCAGAACGTGTTCGGCTTAGTAAAATGTTTGTTAACTCTCTGATTTTCATCTTTGTAATATTGCTGGTGGCGCTCCTCTGGTGGGGAATCGAAGGGGCGCCGCCTTTGAGTACTTTATGGTGATTTTTTGGATTTGGGGATTGGTTGTGGTTGTGTTTTTGATTGCACTAATCATTGCTGTGATTATGGTGAGTAACGCCTTTAGAAATAGAATTATTACCGAGGAAATAATTTTGAAGTCGCTCCCAGATGAGTTTGATGGGTTTCGTCTCTTATTTATAACTGACATCCATCGCCGCCGCCTTCCAACAGCACTGCTGACTCCGTTAAAGGGAACGGTGGGTGCTGTTTTATTAGGTGGTGATCTAACAGAAAAAAACAGTCCTCTGGATCGACTGACTGATAATATGACTTTAGTGACTTCTATTGCTCCTACCTATGTAGTACATGGAAATCATGATTATCGAGCTGATATTTCACTAGTTGATCAGATTATCCGGGGCAGTGGTGCAAAGCTGTTAATGGATGAGAATGTGCGTATTGAACGTGAGGGAGCTTCTCTTTGGTTAACGGGAGTGGATTTTCCGAAAAAGGGTGGTAACACTTCTTATCGTCCATTACCTGGATTAACGTCACGTGCTTCTTCACTAAATAACACTTGTCGTATCATTCTTGTTCACGATCCGCTCTGGTTGTCCAAACGTCAAAGTGTGCCAGCGGATCTGATATTAGCAGGCCACACGCATGGAGGGCAGGTCATTCTTCCTTTTTTGGGTCAAAGGCATGTGGAAAATTTCTATCATAAATATGATGCAGGAATGTTTCAATGGCCCAGAAGAGATGGGACAGGGAGGGATGCGAAGCTGCTGATTAGCAGAGGGTTTGGAACCTCTCACTTGCCGATCCGCTGGGGAAGTCCTGCTGAGATGCACGTGCTAACACTCCGAAAAGAGAAACATTAGAAAGCTGTCTTTGTACCGCTTGAACGGGTGGACAAAAAAACAGGTAATCTCCTTTCCATCAAGGGGATTACCTGTTTTTATTTATCCTAATTAGGAATTAGCGCATCTTAAGCTCAATACTGCGAGGATCTACAAAGCTATAGCCCTTGCCTTCAAGAGTAGTAAGCAGTTTATCCAACGCTTCAACTGTCCAAGGTAGCTCATGCATCAGAATATTACTGCCAGAATGCAATTGATCCGTCACATTTTTGATTAACTTATCTGTTTTTCCGGTTTCTTTCTCTTTCATTTCCCAGTCCAGTGATCCATTGGACCAGGTCATATACAACATCCCATTCTCAGCGGAAATCTTCTTCCCTACATCTCCGCCAGCACCATGTGGGGGACGGAAAAACTGAGGGGCTTCACCAATAATCTCCTTGACCGCATTTTGAACGTCTTCGATTTGCTTTTTGACCTCAGTGTAAGACTTGTCCTTCAACACAATATGATCCCAGCTATGGTTGCCGATAATCCCTCCGCGGTTATGAATTAACTCTAGAAGCTCGGGATGCGCTTTAACGCGGTATCCATTCACGAAGAAGATCGCTTTGGCCTGATGTTTGTCCAGAACATCCATTAACGGATTAATCATTTCCGCATCTTTGGGACCGTCATCAAAAGTGAGTAACACGACTTTTTTATTTGTAGTTTCCTCATTTGGGACGATGTCGTAATTTTTGTTCATATGGTACAGCAGTGGAATTTCAGCGGAGGCTTCATCCTTACTGGCTGTATTATTACTACCTGTAGTTCCTCCATCTGCTGACGCTTCAGGGGTAGGGCTGGCTGTAACTTCAGGGGAAGGCGCTGTAGTTTCTGCGCTCTGTGTAGCTGCCGCCGTAGGCGTATTGTTTGTGGTGTTTGTATCCTCGGCTGTCTTTCCATTCGCACCGCTGTTGCCACAGGCTGTCAGCAGTAAGGTAGCCAGTAGGAGCACTGATGTCATTTTACCCACTTTTTTCAACTCGCTTTCTTCTTATTAGGTTGCATGAGCGGCAATCTTTCCGCGAACACTAAACATGATTTTACCATACAAGGAGGCTGGAAATATGAATACTTCGTCATTTTTATGTGGGGTGCTGATGGGCGTCGCAGCCAGTATGATTATGTCCAAAAAGCGGAATTCTCTAATGTCTTCGCTGGGGCAATCGGGCGGTTCCATGAGTGGAGCAGCAGATAAAGCAAAAGAAAAAATAATTGGTATGGCTACGACAGGGTTTGGAAACACTGCTGCTTCAAGCAGCAATGCAAGCAGTAATACAAGCGGCAATGCTCAAAGTAATGGTTCGAACAGCGGAACCTCTGAGCATAAAACGGAATCACCGGCAAAATCAAAAGAATCCAATCTCAAATTACTGAAGGATTTCATTCGCAACAATCCTGAAGTGAAGAGCGAAGTGGAGCAAATTCTTAAAGAAACGCATACTGCCATACCGGGATTGTAACCGTAAAGGACTCCTTCAGAATCATTTTGAGGATGAAATATTCCGCAGAATGATTCTTTTTTATATTCAAGGGCTTGAAAGTGGTTTATGAATTAGAATAAGCTCTTCAGTAGTGGCAATGCTTTAAGAGGATTTTATATATTTATTTTCGTGCATTTATCTCTGCAAAATGATAACATACATACATAGTAACCATTTTTGGCTCATTACTCGGGACTCATCATACATTATAATAAATGAGCTTGCAAAAGGAGGATCCTGTCATGAGAATAGAGCGATTAAGTCAAGATAAGATACGGATTTTCCTCACTTTTGACGACCTGAGCGAGCGGGGCATCCAGAAGGAAGACATGTGGCAGGAAGTTCCTAAGGTTCATGACCTGTTTACGGAGATGATGGACCAAGCATATAGTGAACTAGGTTTTGATGCTACCGGTCCGCTTGCCGTAGAAGTTTTCGCATTGCCCGCCCAAGGCATGGTCGTTATAGTGACCCGAGGAAAATATGATCACCATCAGTACGGTGCGTCCGGGGAAGAAGAATTGCCAGAAGAGATTTACGAAATGGAAGTTACTCTTGAACAAAGCGACTCCATTGTATATGCATTCCGCGATTTCGAGGTTCTTGTTGAAGCGGCACATGTGCTCATTGGTAATATTACTTCCCAGGGGAAACTGTATTCTTATAACAATAAATGGTATCTGTACTTCGATCCTAAGGAATTTGAAGAAACAGCGTTGTCAGGTCTTGTTGGCGTACTAGCTGAGTTTGGAGATTCCTCACCGGTTACTGAAGCTGTCCTCGATGAATACGGGAAGACAGTAATGCCGGAGAATGCAGTCCAGTTATTGTGCACTCATTTTAAGCGTCAGGATTAAATAGCATGATAGGGCTGATAAGCATCGTTTTAGCTAATTAGCCCTATTCTTGTTCTTGATGGTATGGCGGTCATTCTTGAATTAAAGCTGTTATCTGCCTTGCTGTAATCAGCAGAATAAGGCGCTAGGGATATAGGGAGGTTATTCGGTGCTCGTGTTATCGGTTATTTCGTCGGCAGTAGCGCCGGGACTTGCTCTGCTGACCTTTTTTTATTTGAAAGATAAGTATGATCAAGAACCGCTTCATATCGTTATTAAGGTGTTCCTGCTAGGCCTTCTGATTGTATTCCCTGTTATGATCATTCAGAGAGGACTAATGCTGGGGCTGAATGGCGGTCCTTATGTGGAGTCGTTTCTCATATCCGCTGGCGTGGAAGAATGTCTAAAATGGTTTGTGCTTTACCATATGATTTACAATCACACCGAATTTGACGAGCCATATGATGGGATACTATACGCCGTAGCGATTTCGCTCGGCTTCGCAACAATAGAAAATATAATGTACGCTTGGTATAGCAATGCATCAATCGGTTCCATGTTCCTGAGAGCACTGCTTCCGGTTTCTGGACACGCTATGTTTGGTGTAATTATGGGCTATCATTTAGGGAGAGCCAAGTTCTCAAAAGGAGCTAAAACAAAAGGGATTCTGTTAATCTCTATCTTGCTGCCATGGTTGTGGCATGGGATTTATGACTTTATTTTGAGTACGACAGCTAACTACTGGATATGGTTTATTGTTCCTCTGATGGCTATTCTATGGTACGGAGGGATGGGGAAAGTGGATAGGGCAAATAGCCGGTCCCCTTTCCGCTTTCTGAAACGAGAAGAAGAGGTTAACCTATAATCGAGATGGACACACTTATATTCAAAGGATTGTTCCTTAGCGGGAGATTCCAGAGAGGAGAGAGGTGTCTTTTTTTGCGTATAAAAGTCCGTATACTTTGCAAACAATGCGGTGAGACCTACATATTAAGAGGGATAAAAGAGCAGGGTGTGATTCAAACCGGCTTTAAGCAATGCCTTTGCAGTAATAGCAGTGGCTTTGAAATTGAAGAGAGAGCATAAGCGCTATGCTATGCAAATTTGGAGTGAAATCCCTCTATTCAAACACTTTAGTCATATTGTGTTACAGAAGGGTGCATAAGACTCCTAGTTTATTGTCAAACTAACGCCAATAAGCTATCGAAAGGAGTCTTGTAGCCCTATGTACAAAAGATTAAGTGCTGTAATGTTCCCGCTGACTGCGCTGCTGTTAATTGGCGCGCTCGTGTGGGGTTATCAGGAGAATCAGGAGAAGAATGCGATCCTAATTAAGGCGGAGAACCAATATCAGCGTGCCTTTCATGATTTGTCTTACCATGTGGAGCGTCTTCATGGAGAGCTGGGAAACACACTAGCTGTTAACTCCGCTTCTAACGGGATGCACCGCAAAGGACTTGTTAATGTGTGGCGGATGACCAGTGAGGCACAAAATGAAATCAATCAGTTGCCACTCACATTACTGCCATTTAGCAAAACGGAGGAGTTTCTGTCCAAAATCTCAAACTTTTCTTATAAAGCTGGGATTCGTGATTTCGCTAAGAAGCCTTTGACAGATGGTGAATTGAGCAATTTAAAAGCATTGTATAAGAGCTCTGGAGAAATCTCAAAAGATTTGCAAGATGTTCAGAATAAAGTGATTGGTAGCCGTTTACGCTGGATGGATGTTGAAACTGCATTGGCTACAGAGAATAAGGCAGAAGATAATTCGATTATTGACGGCTTCAAGTCGGTGGACAAACGTGTCGAAGGTTACCCTGACCTGGATTGGGGTCCTTCAGTTGCAAGTATTTACGATAAACGCTCTGTAAAAATGCTCGGAGGTACCCCTGTTTCAGTTGAAGATATCAAACGTAAAGCCATTAAGTTTGCTAATGCAGGCTCGAACGCTAAGGTAGACGTTAAAGAAAACGGCAAAAATACGAAGTGGCCTTCATATACGGCTACAGTCAGTGGTTCGAATAATAAGCAGATTATCAGTATGGATTTCACCAAAAATGGTGGTCTACTGATCTCTTATTACGATAACCGTGAGATAGGACCTGCTAAGGTGACCCTAGAAGAGGCAGTTACTAAGGCGGAGCAGTTTCTTAAGAAAAAAGGATATCCTCATATGACTGCGGTTAATGCTGACCGTTATGATAATATCGGGAATTTAACCTTTGTAACGAGCCAAAATGATGTCTTGATTTATCCTGAGAAAATGACGATCCGTATTGGACTTGATACTGGGACAGCGGTTGGATTTGAGGCTAGCGAATATGTCAATGAGCATAAGGACAATCGTAAAATTCCAAAGCCAAAGCTGACTCTGGCGGAAGCGAAGAAATTTCTGAATTCGGATTTCAATGAGAATTACCATCGCATGGCGTGGATTAAAAATGATGACTCCGTAGAAGTCTTGACTTACGAATTTGGCGGAGAGGTAAATGGTACTCAGTATCGTATTTACCTTAATGCGGACGACGGCATTGAAGAGTCCGTGGAAGAAATTAGGCCTTCTTCAGGAGTAGAACAAAAGTGAAAAAACAGGGCTCATCCATTATTTGGATGGGCTCTTCTTTATTTTTGAAATTCAAATAATATTTATCTCATTGGGTGATATTCCCATGCTATAATCATTGTTAACTATACTGATTTGGCGGTGACATCTTTGTATCCTAAAATTAATGAATATCTATACATACAGGTTGCTTCCAGTGACGCTGCTGAAGCAGAAGTTGAATATAGATCGAGAATTGCAGAGACAGAGGACGACGCATTCCTGATTGAAATTCCTATGCAGGAAAGTGACGGTCGTCTGAAACGACTTTTTATGGGGGACGAGCTTTCGGTTTATTTTATTACTGAGGGTGGCATTAAAAATTACTTTAATACTCATGTTCTCGGGTTTAAAGAAGATGTAATTCGTATGGTCCGGATACAAAAACCAGAGGCGGATTCGATTTTCAAAATTCAGAGACGAAGCTTTTTTCGGGTGAATGCAGATCTTGAATTAGCTGTGAAGGATAGCTTTGGCAAAAGATTCCTTGTACGTACAGATGATATCGGCGGCGGAGGAACGTCTTTCTTGGTGGATCACCAAGTGAAGCTCGAAGTGGGAGCGAAATTATCCTGCTGGGTTCTAGTGCCTTATCGAAATGGTAGTATTGAGCATGTGGACTTTGAAGGTGAAGTGGTCCGGATTAAAAAGCTTGAAAACGGGCGCCAATTGGCCATGCTGAAATTTGTGGCTATTACGGATAATGAGCGTCAGAAAATAATACGTTACTGCTTTGAACGACAGTTTGATTTCCGCAACCGATAGGCATTTTTCTTAGCTCTATTAAGTGTTCTGATTTTGCACTGAATTATAAACTGTGGTATAATTTTATAAGTCGCAGGCAATGCCTGCTTTTTTCTTGATAATATCATCAAGCATATCCATTTGTATGTGCTCCTTGATATTGCAGGAATGAACTTGACATCGCTAGATGCTTTTCTTATGAAAGAGTGTTTGAGGAGGAATGCCCCGTTGGATAGGCAGGGTACACATACTTACGACAGAATTAACGTCGCCATCGACGGACCTGCCGGGGCAGGCAAGAGTACTGTAGCCCGATTGGTAGCCCAGAAGTTGTCTTATATTTATGTCGATACAGGCGCAATGTACCGGGCAATCACCTGGTATATGATCCGAGAAGGCATAGAACCGGAAGATCAGAATCAAGTGAACCAGAAAGTTCACGATATGGTTATTGAGCTTATTCCGGAAAAAGACATCCAGAAGGTGCTGATTAATGGGGAAGACGTAACGCCGCATATTCGGAGTCTTCAGGTTAGCGGCCTTGTGTCGCAGTATTCGAAGATCGAAGGTGTAAGGTCCAGACTGAGTCATTTGCAGCGTCAGATGGCGCTTCGCAAAGGCGTTGTAATGGATGGCCGCGATATCGGTACGACCGTGCTGCCCGATGCCGAAGTAAAGATTTTTATGACGGCAAGTGTGGAAGAAAGAGCTCTCCGTCGTTATAAGGAATTGAGAGACGCGGAATCGGTGACGCTTCAGCAGCTTGAACATGATATTGCACAGCGGGATCGTCTGGATGAAGGACGGGAGATTTCACCGCTGCGACGTGCGGAAGATGCGATTCTTCTCGACACGACCTTTATGGATATCGATCAAGTCGTGGAGGCCATTGTATCCCATTGTAGATCTCATGTTGACGGGGAGAGAAATCATTTATGATTTATGTATTTTGCCGAGGATTGCTTCGCTTGATTTACGCAATTGTTTTCCCGCTTAAGATTGTGGGGGAAGAGAATGTGCCAAAGGAGGGCGGGGTGCTGCTCTGTGCCAACCATATTAGTTTGCTGGATCCGATGACTATCGGGATTAAGTTAGACCGTCAAGTAAAGTATATGGCTAAGGCAGAACTTTTTGAGGTTCCTGTGCTTGGCTGGCTCATTAACAAATTGGGTGCTTTTCCGGTCAAACGTGGTGGTGTAAGCAAAGAATCCATTAAAACGGCCCTTAACACACTTCGCGGTGGTAATGTCATGGGTATCTTCCCGGAGGGTACGCGTAACTCTGACGCCGGAGTTGCCAAGAAAGGTGCTGCAAGCTTTGCACTTCGAAGCGGTGCTGCAGTTGTTCCAGCCGCTATTGTCGGTGAGTACAAACCCTTTCGACGGATGGTTGTAGTCTATGGGGCTCCTATAGATCTCAGTCAATTTGCCGGTGCAGGAAGTGAATCTCTCGAGGCTGTTACCGATGTCATTATGGAACGCATCAATGAGATGAAGAAGTCGGGTATACCAACTGTTGGTTAAGGGATAAACGGAATCACAAATTTCGTCCTGTGCTATGATTAAATAACGGCATAGTCGCTATTTTTTGGAACATACTATCTTCAAGTGTAATTTGTAATACCAAGCAATGCTTGTTTTGAACTCTGCTATACGCAGGTTTAAATAAATGGGGTTTTGAATCGAGGAGGCTAATCACATGTCTGAAGAAATTAAAAATCAGGAAACTACGGAGAGCAATGAAACCGTAGAAGCGGTGGAATCCGCTGTGACAGAAAATAACGGAGCTGTAGAAGAAGTTGCTGCCGTTAACGAAGAAGAAGTGACTAACCAAGCTGACTTGGAAATCATTTCTCTGAAAAAAGGCGATACCGTGAAAGGAACAATCGTCAAAATTGAAGATAACCAAGCTTATGTAAGCATTGGATATAAATACGACGGTGTGATTCCGATTCGCGAATTGTCCGCAGTACAACTGGACAACGCTGCTGCAGCAGTAGAAGTTGGACAGGAAGTAGAATGTAAAGTTGTTAGCATCAACGACAACAAGGAAAGCCTTGTTCTTTCCAAACGTGCTGTTGATAGCGAAAAATCATGGGAAGATCTTGAGAAGTACTTTGCTTCCCAAGAAGCTTTCGAAGTTACTGTGGCTGACGTTGTTAAAGGCGGTCTAGTAGCTGATGTTGGAGCACGTGGATTTATCCCAGCTTCCATGGTTGAGCGTCACTTCGTTGAAGATTTCAGTGATTACAAAGGCCGTACCCTTCGTGTTAAAGTGAAAGAACTTGACCGTGAGAACAGCAAAGTAATCCTGTCCGCTAAAGAAGTTCTTGAAGAAGAGTTCGAAGCTAACAAGCTTAAAATTATGGCAGAACTGTCTGAAGGTCAAATCATTGAAGGTACTGTACAACGTCTGACCCAATTCGGCGCATTTGTTGATGTTGGCGGAGTTGACGGTCTTGTACACGTATCCGAAATCGCTTGGAATCACGTAGAGAAGCCTTCTGATGTAGTTTCTGAAGGTGATAAAGTACGTGTTAAAGTACTTAAGGTTGATCCTGAAAAAGGAAAAATCAGCCTGAGCATTAAAGCTGCTGCTCCAGGTCCTTGGGACTCTGCTGCTGGCGAAATCAACATCGGTGATGTTGTAACAGGCGTTGTAAAACGTCTTGTGAACTTCGGAGCATTTGTTGAATTGCTTCCAGGTGTGGAAGGTCTTGTGCATATTTCACAAATCTCCCACAAACACATTGCTACTCCACACGAAGTATTGAAAGAAGGACAAGAAGTACAAGTGAAAGTACTGGACTTCAATCCATCCGAGAAACGTGTTAGCCTGAGCATCAAAGAAACTGAAGAAGCTCCAGCACCTACTGCTAGACCTGAACGCAGCAACAGCAGAGACAGAGCTCCTAAAGAAGTTTTGAATAACCCTAACGTTTCTCTAAGCAACGAAGGCCTTAGCTTTACGCTTGCTGAACGTTTTGGAGACAAGTTGGACAAATTCAAAGGTAATAACTAATCCTGCTTTTTGAATATACGGGTAAAGTAATCGGCGAGCCCTCGATACGGGGGTTCGCCGATTCTCTTTTTCCAGTGACAGAAAGAATTTATTAAAGCTAACATGAGTGTTAGCCAATTTTAATGTTTTTTGCTATGATGAGTATCGTAAGGATGACAGGAGGAATGAATATGGCAAGACCCGTTGTGGCAATCGTTGGGAGGCCTAACGTCGGGAAATCGACGATTTTTAATCGGCTGATTGGCGATAGATTGGCCATTGTAGAAGATAAACCGGGGATTACACGTGACCGGATTTATGGTATTTCAGATTGGAACGGTAAATCGTTCAGTGTGATTGATACCGGAGGTATTGAAATTGATGGAGATGACACGATTCTGAAATCAATCCGCGTTCAAGCGGAGCTGGCGATTGAAGAAGCGGATGTTATTGTATTTATGTGTGAGGCGAAGAGTGGTGTGACGAATTCAGATGAAGAGGTAGCTCAGATTCTGTTCCGTTCAGGTAAACCGATCGTTCTTGCCATCAATAAAGTGGATAATATGAAGCGTGCAGATGATATTTATGAGTTCTATAGCCTAGGTTTTGGAGATCCAATCGGAATTTCCGGTAGTCATGGTACAGGGCTCGGTGACTTATTGGACGCTGTCGTAGAACGTCTGCCAGAGAAAATAGATGATGAGTATGATGACGATGTCATTCGTGTAGCTTTGATTGGCCGTCCGAATGTAGGTAAATCCTCTTTGGTTAACGCAATTCTGGGTGAAGAACGCGTTATCGTTAGTGATATTGCAGGTACTACTCGCGATGCCATTGATACGCCTTTTGAACGTGATGGACAACGTTATGTGCTTATCGATACTGCAGGTATGCGCAAAAAAGGCAAGGTATATGAGAATATTGAGAAATACAGTGTTATGCGTGCGATGCGTGCGATTGAACGGGCTGATGTGGTTCTCGTTGTAATTAACGGTGAAGAGGGCATCATCGACCAGGACAAGCATATCGCTGGTTATGCACATGAAGCTGGTAAAGCGTCTATTTTTGTTGTGAACAAATGGGATGCCATTGAGAAAGACGACAAGACTATGCAGAACTTCGAGTCTAAGATTCGTGACCACTTCTTGTTTATGAGTTACGCACCGGTTGTTTTCTTGTCGGCTTTAACTAAACAGCGCCTGCAAAAACTGCTACCAGTGGTGCAGCATGTATCTCAACAGCATGCACTACGCATTACTACGCATCTGGTGAACGATGTTGTATCGGATGCCATTGCGATTAACCCTCCTCCAACTGACAAAGGCCGTCGCTTACGTATTAACTACGTAACGCAGGTTGCGGTGAAGCCACCGACGATCGTGGTGTTCGTAAATGACCCATCGCTGATGCACTTCTCCTATGAACGTTACTTGGAGAATAAAATCCGCGCGGCGTTTAATTTCGAGGGAACGCCAATCCGTCTCTTTACACGGCGCAAATCCGAAAACGAAGGTTAGGGGAGAAGAAGTGTGGCGCTTGAACTTCTGGTTATCGTTGTAAGCTATTTGCTTGGTTCTGTCAGCTTTAGTGTGCTGTTCGCCAAGCTACTAAAGGGAATTGATATCCGTCAATATGGGAGCGGCAATGCGGGGGCTACCAATACACTTCGTGTACTGGGAAAAGGTCCTGCGATATCTGTGCTAGTGCTGGATGTACTGAAGGGTGTTGCCGCAGTTTGGTTAGGAACTTGGGTAGGCGGCTGGGGAACCTGGGTTGCTGCTCTTTGCGGAATCGCTGCCATTGTCGGACATAACTGGCCGCTTTACTTTCGTTTCCGTGGGGGAAAGGGCATCGCTACTACGATCGGTGTTATGGCCACACTGTGTTTATGGCCTGCACTGCTCGCTGGTGTTATCGCCATAGGATCTATCTTTATCACTCGTTACGTGTCACTTGGCTCGTTGATTTTTGTCGCGCTGACACCGGTCTTTCTATTGTTGACAGGATTTACACAGCCTGTGCTCTGGACCAGTATTATCATTGCGGTTTTTGCCTTCTGGCGGCACCGGACGAACATTGTTAAGATTGTAGAGGGCCGTGAGAACAAGATAGGCTCAAAAGTAAAAGGAGGGAATCGTGTTGTCTGATAAAGTAACCGTACTAGTAGCGGGGAGCTGGGGAACTGCGCTGGCAAGTGTGCTGGCTGCGAATCACTCGGAAGTTTATCTGTGGACACGTAACTCTGATCAAGCTGCCCAGATCAATGGTTCTCATATCAATAATAAGTATTTACCGGGGATTTCTCTGCCCGCAAACATCATTGCAACCACCGATCTGGAGACCGCAGTTTCCGGTTCTAAAGCGGTTGTTATTGTAGCCCCATCTTCAGGTATGCGACAGGTTGCTCGCAGTCTGAAGCCGTTCTGGAAGGATGAAATGCTATGCGTTCATGCTACGAAGGGCTTTGAGACTGAAAGCAAGAAACGGATGTCGATCGTTATTGCTGAAGAACTAGGCTGTGACGAAGGGCAGATTGTCGTTCTCTCCGGACCGAGTCATGCAGAGGAAGTAGTGCGCCTGTGTCCTACTACAGTTGTTGTGGCTTCACCTGATGATAAGCGTACTGCTGAAGCACAGGAATTGTTCATAAACAATGATTTTCGTGTATATACGAACCGTGATCAGGTAGGAGTAGAACTTGCCGGCGCACTAAAGAATATTATTGCACTCGGTGCAGGTCTATCCGATGGTCTAGGATTTGGGGATAATGCTAAGGCGGCGCTTCTGACACGTGGACTGGCCGAGATTTCTCGGGTGGGCGTCGAGCTTGGAGCGAATCCTTTGACCTTTGCAGGGCTTGCAGGTGTTGGCGATCTTGTAGTGACTGCTACGAGCCAGCACAGCCGTAACTGGCGTGCTGGCTTTATGCTCGGGCAAGGGAAACCACTGGATGAGGTGCTGGAGTCGATGGGAATGGTTGTCGAAGGTATTCGTACCACGGAGGCAGCTTATGCCATTTCCATCAAGCTAGGGGTCCAAATGCCCATTACAGATCAAATTTATCATGTCCTATTTAAAGGTAGAAGTCCACGTAGTGCTGTTGAAGCTCTGATGGGCCGTGATCGTAAACCTGAGCTTGAGGCAATATCTCAGGAAACTTGGGAGCAGTGGCATTCCTGATCCTGTTCACCTTTTTCCGCAAATTCTCATATGTTGTATTGGGGATTGACGGAGGAGGGATGAAAAGTGAGCAGAGATTTTTCCAAGGATGCATTGAACGCCATTAACAAAAAGGCGGGCAAGAACATTACGGAAAGTGCCGTCAAAAAGCTAGCCAGTACGGTCAAACCAGGAACTACGCAGAATGAAGCCCAGCTCCGCCAGTTAATTAAGCAGGTGTCATCGATGGCGAAAGTGCCGGTCAGTGAAGCTACTGTGCAGGAAATTATTAATGCCGTCAAAAAAGGCGGCGCAGGTTCCGGCACAATGGAGTCTTTAATGAAAATGATGCTTAAAAAATAGCTTTAGGTTGGGTGAGCAAAGGATTCAGAATCCATGAGATTCTGTTATCTTTTGCTCTTTTTTTATTTATTGTAAACTCTCTCAGCTAAAATATCTTAATAATAATATATAAAAAATGATGTTTTTTACAGAATAGGATAAGGTCATGATATAATAATCCCTAATATATTACAGGCGAATGGGGGCTTTGACCTTGGATCCGATGACAAAAATGTGGTTGTCCCTGATTGCAATGCTGATTATGGGACTGTCTGTATTTCTGATAACTTTTGCTCGGAGCAAAACAAAGGGACTGCTTAAAGCACTGCTATCTATCCTTGCGTTTGTCATCATGTTAGTTGGCCTATTGGGCGGAGTTGTTTCGATTATGTAAGCAGTTACATAATGTTGAGGAAGGAAGTAACATCATGAAATCGCAAAATGGTGTCACCGTTATGTTTCAACCTGAAGGTCGTAAAGCTGTGGTGAATCACGGTATCTCGTTACTGGAGGCAGCTCGTAAAGCCGGAGTGAGCATTACCACTCGCTGTGGAGGCAAAGCAGGCTGTCTGATGTGCAAGGTTAAAATTGCGACTGAAGAGGCCACAGCGCTGAGACCGCCAGGAGATATTGAACGACGTAAGCTTGGAACTACGTTAGAAGAAGGAGTGCGTCTGGCTTGTCAGGCTGCCGTATGGAGCGATGTGACCGTTCAGGTGCCAGAAGATCCACTTAAGGCTGCTGTACGCCGTAAGCTTGAAGCTGCGCGGCGTGGGGAAGAAGATGAGCTGTGGTAGTGTTAGATTGTCACCGTGGGAGGGACTCGGTTGGAGTTTATACGAAGAAAGAAGAAGCTAACGGCAGGAGCAAGACTTTTTCTGGTAGTGATGTCAATCGCTCTTACTCTTTCCGGATGTCTGTATCCTGGAGAAGAAAAGCGTGCCAGCGTTAATTATCGAGAAAGTGTTAAACGGATACAAGCAGCCGTTGATGATTTTCAACAAGAGGAAGGTGTGCTTCCGATCCTTAATGCGGATGAAGCTACTCCAAGATATGAGAAGTTCCGGATAGACCTAGGCAAGCTGAACAATAAGGGATATTTGGATGATATTCCGGCTACGGCTTTTGAACAGGGCGGAAGCGCTTATTTTCTTATTTTGAATGAGGAAAGCGATCCAGTTGTCAAGGTGATGGACCTTGTTACCGTTCAAAAGGTGAATGATGTGCAGCGTCAGATTAATCGTTATAAATCAGCTCATGACGGCTCTTTGCCCGTACTGGATGAGCTATATCCTGGACTTTACACCATTGATCATAAGAAGGCAGGAACAAGCTCCATATCATTAACTAGCGTCTATTCCGGGCAGGTTCTTGATTTCATCATGGATAAGGCTGGAACGGTCTATGTAGATTATGTCTTTGATATTATAGCTGCCATCGAAAAGAATGGTGGGGAACATGACGAGAAAAAAGATTTGCGACTAGATCTGGAGGAAGCTTCCTATTACGTGCCCGTGAAGTCTTTGCCGTATCTATGGATTAACAATCAGCCTGTCCCGCAGTCTCCTAGTTGAAGTGGAAGTTAAAGCTTAAGAGCGTCTAAGCTTCGGTTATATCCGAAGGATTAGGCGTTTTTGTGTTGTTCAGATATTGCCTTAACAGAAGCTTAATTGTCTTACATAAATCGTAGATGGAATTAAGGTTCTGTTTAATGGCGCGTAAGACTGGATTGTTAGAATGAAGGTAAGAAGGGAGATTTAGTTCAGGCTAGAGATGAATCGTGAATAATTCATAATCGTACAAAATTAGAGACAAAAGGATGTTGATGACATGAAAAAAAATATCATATGGACGCTTGCAGCGGCCTTAGCCCTGACCCCACTTATTCCTACAAGCGCGATGGCTTCCAGCAGCGTAGCTACGGTTTCTTCTAAGACGCTAGAGAAGCTCGCTGCTGAGAAAGCAGCGCTTCTAACTGAACAATATGGGATAACCAGCGTACAGTATGCTTTGATCGACAATGGAGTGATCAAAGTATCGGGACAAACAGGAATTAACGACAAAGCAGGAAAAATCCCTTTAACGAAGGAAACAATCTATGGTATTGGCTCTACGAGCAAAATGTTTACGGCGTCAGCGGTCATGAAATTAGTTGATGAAGGCAAGATTAATCTCGATACTCCTGTCGTACAATATATTACGGATTTTAAAATGGAAGATGAACGTTATAAAAAGATTACCCCACGCATGTTGTTGAATCACTCATCCGGTTTGCAGGGTTCGAGTTTAAACAGTGCATTTTTATTCAATGATCCAGATACATACGTACACGATTCACTGCTAGAGAACTTGTCTACACAGAAATTAAAGGCAGAACCGGGAGCTTTTTCAGTGTATTGCAATGATGGATTCACGCTCGCAGAAATTCTTGTAGAAAGAGTCAGTAACATGACATTTACTACATTCATTCATGACAATTTTGCTGTACCTTTGGGTATGAACCATACCATGACGCCACAAGACATGGTAGATTCAAGCAAATTTGCCGGCCTTTACTCTCCTGCATATGAGGGGCAGCTTCCAACGGAGACGACCAATGCGATTGGTACAGGCGGAGTCTACTCTACTGCGGAGGATTTGGTCCGATTCTCGCAAATCTTTACTGGGAAGCGAGCAGATGTACTCTCAACCAAATCAGTACAGGCCATGGAGCAAGAAGAGTATAGAAAGGGATTTTGGCCCAAAGACGGGGATAATTCTGCTGACTACGGACTTGGTTGGGATAGTGTGCGATTATTCCCTTTTAACGATTATGGTATAAAAGCTCTTGTTAAAGGAGGAGATACACAGATGTATCAATCCTCCCTCGTCGTGCTTCCTGTACAGAATATGGCTGCAGCAGTCATTACCTCGGGCGGGAGTTCCTCAATTAATCAACTGCTGGCAAGTGAACTGCTCCTTCAGGCGATGAAAGAGAAGGGCGCAATTAAAGAAATCAAGCCAGATAAATCATTTGGCAAGCCAGTTAAGGCTGACATGCCAAAAGATCTTGTGAAATACGCAGGTTATTACAGTGCTCTAGGCGATCAGTGGAAGGCAGCTATCAAAGACGGGGAACTCTTGTTATCAGGAATGACTGCTCCGGAACAAAAATTTATTTACACCACGGATGGAACTTTTGTTGATGAGGAAGGCAACACAAAGGTTAATTTTGTAAAGGAAAGCAACGGACGGACTTATTTGTGGATGAGCCAGTATATTTCGGTTCCTGAATTAGGCCAGCTTGCGTATTCTGAATATAAGGCGGAGAAATTGGAAGTTGCAGCACTGAATAAACAAACCGCAGATGCATGGGCAAAAAGAGAAGGTAAGTTATACTATCCAGTCAACGAGAAATTCAGTTCCATCACCTATATGAACATGATTAGGCCAACAATACAGACAAGTGAGGGTTATTTCAAAGGTATGAAGATAACAGGTCCAAATACGGCTGGGAGCCAGCACCAAATTCCTGGCATCGCGGGCCGAGATACATTTGATATTCTTTTCTATGCCAAAGAGGGCATAGAGTACTTTAATGCGGCTGGAACCTTGTATATGAGTGAGGACGGAGTGAAGCCGCTCTATAAAGGCAAATCGTCGATAGCTACGATACAAGCTGATGGTTATGCTAGATGGTTCAGTGTTCCCGAAACAGCGGCTGGAAAGAAAATGGTAGTTAAGATGCCAGCAAAAGGTGCTTTTATGGTATACGATGAAACGGGAGCCCTAGTGAATAACACGGTCATTAGTAGTAACAATGAGGTTGTACTACCTATTAAGGGCAATATTGTATTTGCCGGGAATGCCGGAGCTTCATTTGGTATTACGCTACTGAAATAGAGAGTAGATACGCATATATGGATTGGGCCAGCTATTATAGCTGGCTATTTTGTTAGTTCTATCAATGAACCCTCCCTCATATGATGGATGAGAAAGCTTCCGGGCGTCAGACGCCTTGCGGCGCGCACAACTAATTTTTAGAAATTACATTGCAAAATGCGCGATTATGGGTCATAAATTCGTTCCGGATACATATGATGATACTAGTCCAAATGCATGTCCGAGCATTCGGAGTTTAGCGCGGGGCCAGTACGTCCCGGTCGAAAGCAGCTAGGCTTCGGGCGGGCATACGATAAGTCCGGTTGATGTCCTGCAAGGGTCAGATTACCGGCGGAACGCGAAGTCGATGCTCTTCAGGCATTTTTTCTTCGGAGTAATATGAGGAGGGGATCTCTTTTGGAAAAAGTGGATATTTTCAAGGACATTGCCGAGCGTACCGGCGGAGACATTTATCTTGGCGTCGTCGGCGCGGTTCGCACGGGGAAATCGACATTTATCAAGCGCTTCATGGAAACAATTGTCCTGCCTAACATCACGAATGAGGCAGATCGGGTAAGAGCTGTGGATGAGCTTCCGCAAAGCGCAGCAGGCAAAACAATTATGACCACTGAACCTAAGTTCGTGCCTAACAACGCAGTCCAAATCAAGGTTGCGGAAGGGCTTGAGGTTAACGTTCGACTGGTAGACTGTGTGGGTTACGCTGTAGAAGGCGCTAAAGGCTACGAGGATGAGAATGGACCACGAATGATCTCTACACCTTGGTTTGAGGAGCCAATTCCTTTTCAGGAAGCGGCAGAAATCGGGACCCGTAAGGTCATCCAGGAGCATTCAACGCTTGGTGTTGTAGTAACAACAGATGGTACGATTGCAGAAATTCCGCGGAACTCGTACGTGGACTCTGAAGAGCGCGTCATTGCAGAGCTGAAGGAAGTGGGTAAGCCATTTGTGCTTGTCATTAACTCCACTCGCCCACGCAGTGAGGAAGCACAGCAGCTCCGTAGCGAGCTAGCCATCAAATACGATATCCCTGTCATGACACTCAGCGCAGCAAACATGACCGAAGAGGATGTAACAGGTGTACTGCGTGAAGTATTGTACGAATTCCCTGTTCATGAGGTAAACGTGAACTTGCCAAGCTGGGTCATGGTGCTTGGAGAGAACCACTGGCTGCGTAGTAGCTATGAGAACTCCGTTCGCGATACGGTAAAAGACATTCGCCGCTTGCGGGATGTTGACCGGCTCGTATCTCAGTTCACAGAGTATGATTTTATCGATAAAGCAGGCCTAAGTGGTATGAACATGGGTCAGGGTGTAGCAGAGATCGATCTGTATGCCCCAGAAGAGCTGTATGATCAGGTTCTGATGGAGGTAGTAGGGGTTGAAATCCGCGGTAAAGATCACTTGCTCCAGCTGATGCAGGAATTCTCACACGCGAAAAGAGAGTACGACCGTTTCTCGGAAGCTTTAGAAATGGTCAAGACTACCGGTTACGGTATTGCTGCTCCTTCACTAGCTGAAATGGCGCTAGATGAACCAGAGCTGATTCGTCAAGGCTCTCGCTTTGGGGTTCGCTTAAAGGCCACCGCACCATCTATTCATATGATTCGTGTTGATGTTGAATCTGAGTTCTCACCAATCATTGGTACAGAGAAACAAAGTGAAGAGTTGGTCCGTTATTTGATGCAGGATTTCGAGAACGACCCGATTAAGATTTGGGAATCCGATATTTTTGGGCGCTCCTTGCATTCCATTGTGAGGGAAGGTATTCAAGGCAAGATCGCGATGATGCCGGATAATGCGCGCTACAAATTGCAAGAAACGCTTGGTCGGATCATCAATGAAGGCTCAGGCGGGCTTATTGCAATTATTCTCTAACTTAAATTTAAGCAGATTGGAAGAGTGGGAGAGATCCCACTCTTTTTATGCGTAAAAATAACGAAACTTGATTCCTAGTTCCTATAATAACGGTGAATCTGACTCAATTTTTTTTCTGAAAAGAAGAATTAACCTGGTCTTATAGGTCTATAAAATTAGATGGCAATTGGACGTTTATGCAAGCATAGATGATAATTTCTACTCCTTTTTTGTCTAACTGCTTGAATTTATGGATGGGCTGTATTACTATAAGTTTGTTGCGCTTCAAGGTCTATGGGCGCCAGTGTTCAGTAATAAACGGGATTATCACGTATATTTTACGTTTAAACGGAAACAGTGTATGATACCGGAAATTTACTCAGGGAGGTGAGAAAACATGAATAAATCTGATTTGATCAATGTAGTTACAGAAGCAACTGAACTTCCCAAGAAGGATGCTACTAAAGCTGTAGATGCGGTTTTCGAAGCAATTACAGAAGCGCTGCAAAGCGGTGATAAAGTACAACTGGTTGGATTCGGAAACTTTGAAGTGCGCGAACGTTCCGCACGTAAAGGCCGTAACCCACAAACTGGTGAAGAAATCGAAATTCCTGCAAGCAAGGTACCGGCATTCAAACCTGGTAAAGCGCTGAAAGACGGAATCAAATAAAGATTTCTACATATCAATCCCATAGTCTTTTTAAGTAACAACTATGCCGCCCTCCAAGGCGGCATTTGTTTTTTGGAATAGCATGGGCTGTACATTAGGTTTAGAGGAGGATCAGCGATGACGGATAAAAATACGAGCGAAAATCCGCTTCCGACAGGTAGCGACTATATTGTGGTTAAGGCCAAAGAAAATGGCGTTCAAGTCATTGGGCTAACTAGAGGTACGGATACACGCTTTCATCATACAGAGAAGCTAGACAAGGGTGAGGTGTTGATTGCCCAATTTACCGATCATACCTCAGCAATGAAAATCCGCGGAAAAGCTGAAATTTTAACGAAACACGGACAATTGGAAAGTGAAAGCTGAAAAGCAGGCATAGCCTGCTTTTTTTCAAAATATAGTAAGGGTGAATGATCATATCCACAAAAAAAGTGGGTACTATGGATAAGGGGGCGTGTCCATGAACAAAGCCTGGTTGATTGGTGCCGTATTACTCTTGACTGCGACCTCTGCTGTTATTTTGCCGAAACTGGCAGACTTAGACTCATCCGTACAGCAGAGAAATGGGACAGTGGAGACTTTTACTGGCAGCCATAACATAGTGCTGGGCAATGACAATCTTGTTGATGTTCTGGGCGCTCTTCCGTTGACCTTATCCATAGATAGCGTTGGCTGGGAAGATCATGTTCTGTCACTGGATCTGAAAGTGAGCGGGAACGATCATGAACCTGAGGAACTCTATCAAAATATGGCTCAGGCCATTTCCTTTGCTATTCAGGAAACCTCGAATGTGGATCAACTTCTACTTCGCATTGTGGTAGAAGATAAATGGCTTGGTAGCCGCCGACTGCTGTTAGCTGGTGATATCAGACGTTTTGAATGGTCTTATACGCTGCAAGATGAACTTCAGTCTGCGGGTAATCTTCCTATATCGGATCGTCTCAAAACGGGCTTCCGCATTAGTGAAACCGAGCTCTGGAAGAAACAGTTCATTTATCCTTGAAAGGATTAAAAGAAACTCAGGCGTACCACAGTGCGTGACAAAAAAACATGTGATATAATAGACAAGATTGTGAACAAACGAATTATTATTATGTCAATGGCTTCGGAGGCTGAAATGAAACCGTACTGCATACCGCAACTGGCTAAACCCTACACCGACTACGACATGATTCAGAAGCATACGGATTTGCCGCCGTTTTCTGATGGCCGGGGTCATTTGTTATATATTTTTCTAAATCATGCCTCTTCTGCAAAAGGAAGTGCCGGAGAGTTGTACACGCTTGTGACAGCGCTTGTTCAACTAGGTCTGGACACGCATGAGGTCATTGACCGTTCGAATGATAGACGGGGGGGAGACCCTATGCGTTCCCGTCAATTGAAGGTACTAGCTGGCGATTACTTTAGCAGCTGGTTTTACCATTTGCTTGCAAAGAGTGATCAGATCGAGATGATTGGAATCTTGAGTAAGGCGATTGCAGATTTCAATGTCTTGAAAGCGAATCTCTACGTGAAGATGAGAGGCATACGCCTTTCGGCTGAGCAATACTTGCGGCACATGGTACAGCTGAATATGCGGCTGTTCCTTTCTTTTACGCCTATGATTGAGAACTCCTTAGTGGAGCTGTGGGAAAAACTGCTGGCAGAATTCAGTCAGTGCGAGACCGTTGCTATTGAGCTTCTTCGTAGTGATGATCCTGCGAATGCAGGGAATGGCTATTGCTATTGGAAGATGATGGAGACTGCAACAGAGGAAGAACGTAAGCAACTTCAAGACCTGAACCTTGATCAGAAGGAATGGAAGATGCTAAAAATGAAATATAAATGTGATTCGCAACTGACGGACAAGCTTCATCAGTCGCTTCAGTCTATTCAGGGACTATTGCAAAGCGTTAAAGACGAGAGTTTACTTAGAGAGCTAGAGATCGCGCTGGATCGTTTTCTCCTGCAGATGAAGGTCACAGGACAAGCAGCCGTGGAGGGTTAAGGGATGACTATGGAAAAAACGACAACTGCTGTGGGTGACAACAGCAAACCAAAAGAGCAGTTTGTACATTCCGTATTTGAGAGTATTGCTGGAAAATACGATTTGATGAATGACATCCTAAGCTTTCGCCGCCACAAGGCATGGCGTAAATTCACGATGAAGAAGATGGGGATGAAGCGCGGGGATTCGGCCGTTGACCTATGTTGTGGAACCTGTGATTGGAGCATCGCTTTGGCGGAAGCCTCGCAGACTGGCAATGTAATCGGACTGGATTTCAGTGCAGGTATGCTTGAGGTAGGTCGCCGCAAAGTGGAAGAGCGCAAGCTTCAGGACCGTATTTCGCTGGTGCAGGGCAATGCTATGGAGCTGCCTTTTGAAGACAATGCGTTTGATTATGCAACGATTGGATTCGGACTACGCAATGTGCCAGATCCTGTTCAAGTGCTTAACGAAATGAAGCGGGTAGTAAAACCTGGTGGAATGGTTGTATGTTTGGAGCTATCCAAGCCGATGAAACAGCCGTTTAAAGGTGTATATTTCTTTTATTTCCAGCGTGTACTTCCATTGCTTGGTAAGTTATTCGCGAAAAGGTACGAGCAATACAAATGGCTGCCAGAATCATTGGCAATGTTCCCAGACCGGGAGCAACTGGCCACTATTTTCCGTGAAACCGGACTTCAAAAAGTGGAATCCTTCCCCTTGACCGGAGGCATCGCGGCATTACATATTGGGCTCAAGGAGAACAGGAATGTTTAAGAAAATCGGTATCTTTTTACAAATGATTAAGTTTGAACATACGGTATTTGCTTTACCCTTTGCCTTTATGGGTGCTTTACTGGGATCTGTTGTCATGAATGATAGCCTCCCATCCTGGAGTCAAATTGGCTGGATTGTAATCGCTATGTTTGGAGCACGAAGTGCAGCTATGGGATTGAATCGATTGATAGACCGAATCAGTGATGCTAAGAATCCACGCACAGCGGGAAGAGCGATTCCTGCAGGGTTACTTAAGATCGGTGAAGTTGTCATTTTTATAGGTATTTCGTTTTTCTTGCTCTTTTGGGCAGCCTTTAAATTGAATCCTTTGTCAGCTAAGCTGTTACCTATCGCTGTATTCCTTCTTGTTATTTATTCATTCACTAAGCGCTTTACATGGGCATGCCATCTTATCCTCGGCCTTACCATTGCGCTTGCACCGCTGGGCGGCTGGGTAGCTGTGACCGGTAGTGTGAATTGGACTTCAATGGTATTTTACTTCACAATTGTGTTTTGGACGGCTGGTTTTGATGTTATATACTCTTGTCAGGATGTTGAATTTGATCTTAAAGAAGGCTTAAAATCCATTCCAGTGCGATTTGGGGTTCAAGGTGCACTCGTTATTGCCCGTGTGTTTCACATTCTTACGGCGATTGGATTCGTATCGCTGCTGTTTTTGACGGATTTAAGCTGGTGGTATGTGGCTGGTATGATCCTCGCATATATTATTCTCTTTTATGAGCATTATATTGTATCTCCGAGTGATCTCAGTCGTTTACAGACCGCTTTTTTCACTATGAACGGCGTGCTAAGCATCGTGGTGTTCTCTTTCACTTTGATTGACTTGGTGGTGCATTTCAAAAAATGACGCTTACTAAACCGAAAAACTTCGTGGTTGGAATTACAGGGGCAAGCGGTGCTATTTATGGTATTCGTCTGATCGAAACGTTGCTATCGCTAGGCTACTCCGTTCATTTGGTAGTAAGTAATGCGGGCTGGCGCGTTTTTAAAGAAGAACTAGGTTATATCGCATCAGACCGGGAAGGCTTTTTGAACGAAAAGTTCAAAGGCTATCCCGGTTCTCTACTTTATCATCCTGTCGCTGATATCGGTGCATCTATTGCAAGTGGTTCGTTTCGTGTGGAAGGGATGATTATTATGCCTTGTTCCATGGGAACATTGTCTGCGGTTGCTAATGGAACCTCCGACAATCTGATGACTCGTGCTGCTGATGTTATGCTTAAGGAAGGACGTCCACTGGTCCTTGTTCCTCGTGAGACACCTCTGCATGCTATTCATCTTGAGAATATGTTGAAGCTGTCCCGTCTGGGGGTTCGGATCATTCCGGCAATGCCGGCGTTTTACTTTGGGCCACAAAGTATGGATGATCTGATTAATTTCATGGTGGGTAAAGTGCTTGACAGCTTTGATATTGAACATCAATTATTTCGCAGATGGGGGGATTGAAAGGATGGAGAATAACAGCCACACCATCATAGGTAAAATCAGCTATACTAACTCATGGCCGGTATTTCACAATTTTCATCCCTCTGCACTGAAATATCCGGCAGAGATGGTGAGTGAGGTACCTGCCATTCTTAATCAGGGGATGAGTCGTGGAACGATTCATGTGGGTGCATTATCCTCTTTTGCGTATGCTGAAGCCAGTGATAAGTTATTGCTGTTACCTGATTTATCGGTAAGTGCGGACGGTCCTGTGAGGTCTATTTTTCTTTTTTCTCGAGTGCCTCTTGCACAGATAGGTACAGGTACGATTGCTGTTACGAACACTTCTGCAACATCGGTAAACTTGCTGAAAATTTTAATGGAAAAGGCTTTTGGCAATAAACCAGAATATATTAGCGCTAATCCTGATTTGGATGCTATGATGCATCAAGCAGATGCCTGCTTACTCATTGGTGATCATGCGATTAAAGCCTCTTGGCAGGATCAAGGGTATATCGTTACGGATCTGGCGGAGCTTTGGAAAGAATGGACGGGCTTAGGGATGACCTTTGCGGTCTGGGCAGTGAATCGAAAAGCTGCGAATGACAAACCGGAAGCCATTGCGGAGATTGCAGAAGCTTTTGCTGAGAGTAAACTGCGGGGATTAAGTGATTTAGATCCTATAGTACTTGCAGCCTGTTCGACAATTGGAGGAACTAAGTCTTATTGGGAAGGGTACTTTCGCAATTTAAGCTATGATTTTGGAGAAAGGCAGCAGAAAGGTCTGAACCTCTATTTCCGCTATGCCTATGAGATGGGTCTGCTGCCGCAGGCAGTGAAGATGGAGATTTGGAGTCATAAACTGTTGACACGGGTGAAGGAATGAAACGACTGCAAATATTCGGATTACTGAACAGAGACATGGATCAGATTGAAAAAGATTTGTACCGTAGCGTACAGGGTGATGACGACCTACTAACCGAGACTTCTCTGCATTTATTAAAAGCTGGCGGTAAAAGATTGCGTCCCGTATTTGTTTTGATGGGTGGGAAATTTGGAAAGTATGATCTTGAGAAGCTGAAGCGTGTGGCGATACCGCTAGAACTAATTCATAGCGCTTCACTAGTTCACGATGATGTCATTGACGATGCAGAACTGCGCCGAGGTGAACTTACTGTTAAGGCCAAATGGGGCGATAAAATTGCCATGTACACCGGTGACTACATATATGCGAAAGCACTGGTGATGACGACGGAGCTGAAGAATCCGCGAATTCATCAGATTTTGTCCAAGGCCATGATTGAAATGTCGATCGGTGAGATGGAGCAGATTCGTGACTTCTTCAACAGTGAGCAAAGTGTGCGTCATTACCTGCGGCGGATTCGCCGTAAAACAGCGCTGTTGATTGCAGTCAGTTGCCAATTAGGTGCACTTGCTGCTGATGCTGAACCAGAGGTGGCTCGTCTACTTTATAATTATGGATATAATGTAGGGATGGCTTTCCAGATTCGTGATGATTTACTTGACCTCTCAGGCACTGAAAAGCAAATCGGTAAACCTCCAGGAAGTGATATGCGGCAAGGGAACATCACCCTTCCTGTCATTTATAGCCTGGAGGATGAAAGATTGCGAGCTCCGCTTCTTGAAGAGTTGAAGTCTATTCGTGAAGGGCACAGCACAGTAGGGCGTGCTATTGATCTTATTCTTTCTGGAGACGGAATCACCCGTTCCGAGGAGCTGGCTTCCCGATATATCGCTAAGGCACTTGCTGCACTAGATCAGTTGCCTAACAACAAGACTAAGCGTAATCTGCGCGATATTGCCTTTTTTGTAACAGGTAGAGCTTATTAGTATTTTGGTGATCATGAAATTAAACGTTTCCAGAAAGCTCGGTTTCTGTTAAGATAGCGTCAAAACAACCCAACTAATGGGAAATTGGAGAGTGCCTCTATGGAAAAGACGTATCTGATGGTCAAACCGGATGGAGTACAACGTGGATTAATTGGGCGTATTGTCTCACGCTTTGAAGATAAGGGCTTTAAGCTGGTCGCTGCAAAGCTGATTACAGTTAGTGAAGACCAAGCAAAAAGACATTATGCGGAGCATGCTGGTAAGGACTTTTTTGGAGAGTTGGTTTCTTTTATAACTTCAGGTCCAGTGTTTGCAATGGTATGGGAAGGTGATGATGTTGTAGCATTATCCCGTACGCTCATTGGTAAGACGAAAGTAGGAGAAGCCTTGCCGGGTACGATTCGAGGCGACTTTGCCAGCCATACACCGCTTAATTTAATTCATGGATCAGACTCGCCTGAAAGTGCAGAACGAGAAATTGCTAATTTCTTTACTCCAGATGAATTGAATCTTTATAACAAAGAGATCTCAGTCTGGATGTAGGAGCCAAGCGGGAGGCGGGGGATTAACATGTCTGATCGTAATGTTGCAGCATTAACAGCAGATTCAGATTACATCGGGTTTATTCATCATGTTAAGCAAAGCACCGGAATTGATCTGGCTCAGTATAAAGAAGCGCAGATGAAGCGGCGTTTAACGACTCTTCGTGTGAAGAATGGATATCAAACCTTTAGTGATTTTTTTGCCGCAATGATGAAGGACAAGGAATTATTTTATGAATTTTTGGACCGAATGACGATTAATGTCTCCGAGTTTTGGCGGAATCCGAATCGGTGGGAAGTACTGCGAGATATCATTCTTCCTGATATACAACAATCTGGTCGCAGATTGAAACTGTGGAGCGCTGCATGTTCCACTGGAGAAGAACCCTATACGCTGGCTATGATTTTATCGGATAAGAATTTATTGGGACAGACTGGCATTCTGGCTACGGATATTGACGACGGTGCGCTTTCCAAAGCAAAGCAAGGTTTGTATCTGGAACGTTCTTTAAAGGATGTGCCTAAGGATGTTGCTGCTCGTTATTTTAAACCCGAGGGTCATTTATTCAAAGTTAGCGACACGCTTAAGAAAAACATAGATTTCCGTAAACAGAACCTACTGCTGGACAAGTTCGATGAGGGTTTTGATCTTATCATTTGTCGCAATGTAATGATCTATTTTACTGAAGAGGCGAAGAATAAGCTCTACCATAAGTTCTCGGCTAGTTTACGTCCAGGCGGGTATTTGTTTGTAGGTAGTACAGAGCAGATCTTTACGCCAGCGCAATATGGCTTTGAATCGACGGAAACCTTTTTCTATCGTAAAAAATAAATACTTCTTGCTCCTTCGTCTGTGTACTTTTATAGGTATACTTTCGCTATCGTTCAGTGATACTGGGTAGTAGAATCTGTAAGCTAAGCGAAAGGATCGTTAAACCGATGGACAAAAGCAAGGTCATTGCCGCGTACAAACGAGGCTTTATTACCGTTCGTGAGTGCGGGCAAATTCTCGGTGTAGAAGAAATGCAATTGAAGCGCCTTCTGCAACTGGAAGAGCGTAAGTCTACATTTCCTTCAACAAGTCAGCGGATCGGAAGCTAACAAGTGCCGGACCGAGCCGAGGAGCGCCATTCATACTCTTTAGAGTATGAATGGCGCTTTTTCTTTACACAAAAACCAATTCATTTTGTCGCGAATAGAGTCGTTTTAGGGAGATCCCTTTCTTGTCAAAGAGGATTGCCTATACTATAATGAGCAAAGATCATTAGGATTTTAGCGGTTTACAGTTTAAAAGTATAAAAGGGGGAACGCAGCATGAGTTTGCGCTATTTAACAGCGGGGGAAACGCACGGCCCCCAGCTTACGGCCATTATTGAGGGATTGCCAAGTAATTTGACATTGGATTTTGAAGAGCTTAATTTTCAATTGCAGCGTCGACAAAAGGGTTATGGACGTGGGCGTCGCATGCAGATTGAGAAAGATACGGCACAAATTGTAGGTGGAGTGCGTCATGGCTATACTACAGGTGCTCCAGTAGCCTTGGTAGTAGAGAATAAAGACTGGACCCACTGGAAGAACATCATGAATATCGAGCCTATTCCTGGCAGTGACGAAGAAAAACGCCGCGTAAATCGGCCGCGTCCTGGCCATGCAGACCTGAACGGCGGATTGAAGTACAACCATACGGATCTTCGTAACGTACTGGAGCGCTCCAGTGCTCGCGAAACAGCAGCCAGAGTCGCATGTGGCGCTGTAGCCAGACAGCTGCTTGCAGCTTTTGGCGTGAAGGTAGCAGGGCAAGTTATTCGTATCGGTGAAATTGAAGCGCCTGCTAACGATCTGCCTATCGATGAGCTGATTGAGCGGACAGAACAGTCCTCTGTTAGAGTTGTCGACAAAGAAACGGAACAGAAGATGGAGGCTTACATAGATCAGATTAAGGAAGAGGGCGACTCCATCGGTGGAATCGTTGAATGTATTGTCGAAGGACTTCCTATCGGACTTGGCAGTTATGTACAGTCTGATCGGAAGCTTGACGGAGCAATCGCTGGGGCGGTAATGTCGATTAATGCATTCAAAGGCGTTGAAATTGGCATTGGGTTTGAAGCTGGCAAATTGCGTGGATCGCAAGTCCATGATGAAATTATGTATGAAGCTTCTAAAGGATACTACCGTGCAAGTAATCGCTTAGGTGGTTTTGAAGGTGGTATGACTAACGGCATGCCGGTTGTAGTACGCGGTGTTATGAAGCCGATCCCTACCCTTTATAAACCGCTTCAAAGTGTAGATATTGACACGAAAGAACCATTTACAGCGCAAGTTGAACGCTCCGATGCTTGTGCAGTTCCAGCGGCGTGTGTTGTTCTGGAAAACGTAGTGGCTTGGGAAATCGCAAAAGCATTCCTTGATAAATTCGGTGGCGACTCACTGGAAGAAATTAAAGCGAACTATGAAAATTACCTATCACAGCTGGAGAGCTACTAATTATGCGTACTATTAATGTAGATTTGGGCGACCGCTCGTATCCTATTCTTATCGGTAGTGGTTTACTAAAGGACATCGCCCATTATTGTGCTGAGGCCGGATTTTCGGAGCGTAGTCCACTGTTAGTAGTGAGTGATACTGAAGTAGCGCCAAGGTACTTGCCGGCTCTTGAAGAAGGTCTACGTTCTCACGGCTATACTGTGGTTAGTCACATAATGACGGCAGGTGAAGCCTCTAAATCATTAGCCGTGTATGAAGAAGTCATGACAACCGCGATTCAAGCAGGATTAGACCGCAATTCAGCAGTTTTAGCTTTAGGCGGCGGCGTGGTTGGCGATTTAGCAGGATTTGTAGCAGCAACCTATATGCGTGGAATCGGCTTTCTGCAAATTCCGACGACGATCCTAGCTCATGATAGTAGTGTAGGTGGTAAAGTGGCGGTCAATCATCCATTAGCCAAAAATATGATAGGGGCTTTCTATCAACCGTCAATGGTACTCTACGATTTGGATACACTAAGTACTCTTCCAGCACGGCAAGTGTCATCAGGTCTGGCTGAAGTGGTAAAGCACGGTCTCCTCGTGGACAAAGAGTTCGCATATTGGTGTCGTGATCATGCCGAAGAGCTGCTAGAGCTGAATGTCGAAGCCTTAGGTTATGCTTTAGAGCGTGGCTGTGCAATTAAGGCAGATGTAGTGGCTAATGATGAGCGTGAGCATGGACTTCGAGCGATATTGAACCTCGGACATACGATCGGACATGCCATTGAAGCAGTTGGTGGGTATGGGGTGTTTCTGCACGGAGAAGCGATTGCGATTGGGATGGCGGGTTCAGCGCTATTGGCTGCGAAGCTTGGGCGGGATACTTCCATTTATGAGGACACTGTATCTATGCTGACCGCACTGTCACTGCCTGTACGGCTTCCTTCCGAGTATGATGAAGATGAACTGATGGACGCTATGATGCATGATAAGAAATTCAAGGAAGGCAAGATGACCTTTATCGTGCCTGATTCCATAGGCTCTGTAAGCATTGTGAACGATGTGCAGGAGTCGCTTGTGCGAGAGGTTCTCGCAGAGCTTAAGAAGGAGGGAAGACCGTGGTAAACCGAGGAATTCGCGGAGCAACAACCGTGACTAAGAACGAAGAGGCAGAGATTTTACGTGAGACCGTTATATTGCTGCGGGAGATCGTAGAACGTAATGATGTTATAGCTGAGAATATAAGCAATGTATGGATTACGATGACCAATGATCTGGATGCTACTTTTCCTGCAAGAGCTATTCGTGAGATTGAAGGCTGGGAAATGGTTCCACTTATGTGTTCAACGGAAATCCCGGTTAAAGGAAGCTTGCCGATGTGTATCCGGTTGATGGTACAGATTAATACGGATAAATCGCAGCGTGAGATTCGCCACGTTTATCTGAATGAGGCTCAGAAGCTACGTCCGGATTTATCAGAGAGCAAGTCTTAAATTATAGTTGTGGGTTGTCAATGACCCTCGTCATCATGTATAGTGTAGTTAGCCGAGTATAGAAGAGTTTAGTTTAGTTGAGATGAGTATAGTTGAGCAGAGTGCGAGAAGTTTTTTAGATTAGCATGTATCGTGTAAGCAGAGTCTTTATTTTGATATGCACTGAAGTCATTTATCAGTGATATATCTTATTTAGGGATAAGTCTGTAAACACTACATAATTATGCTAATCCATGCTCAAAAACATATACTTACTTACACAAACCCTCTACTTCGGTAGAGGGTTTTTTTGTATTTCGGAACCATTCATATATCTAAGGGGGCATCTAACAATGACGAATCCAAGTGTTCAAGAGGTGGTAAAGCTGTCGCGGGATTATAATCTGATTCCTGTTGTAAAGCGACTGCTCGCGGATATGGAAACACCTATCCGATTATTCCAACGTTTCGCTGAACGTGATCGCGCGTTCTTACTTGAAAGTGTAGAGGGTGGAAAACAATGGGCACGGTATTCGTTCATCGGTAGCGATCCCTTTTTGATGATATCCGGTAAAAAGGGTGCAATTAACGTTGAAGTCGGCGGAGAGAAGAAGCAACTATACGGAAAGCCGATTGAGGAGCTTAAAGCGTTACTTCGTTCATACCGTAGTCCTAAGCTTGACGAAATGCCTCCATTTACTGGAGGGGCTATCGGATTTTTCGGATATGATCTGCTTCAATATTATGAGAAGTTACCTCAGCATCCCGTGGATGATCTCCAAATGGATGATATAAGATTTATGTTTTGCGATCGGATCATTGTTTTTGACCATGTGAAGCAACAGATTCTGCTTGTTGGTAACCTGCATGTAAAAGACGGAGATACAGATTCGGATATCAGATCCAATTATGAAAGCCTGAGTCGTAAGCTGGAGGCTATGGCCGAAGATCTGCAAAAAGAAGGCCCTAAGGAAAATGTGAATCGTCGCAGCATTCCGCAGGATATCGAGCTTGGAGAGATTCATTCTAATCTCACTAAAGAGCAGTACATCAACAATGTAGAACAGGCGAAGGAATATATTCGCTCAGGCGATATTTTTCAAGTGGTATTGTCACAGCGGTTGCATATTGAAACGGAAGTTTCTCCATTGCATGTATACCGGATGCTCAGAACTCTTAACCCCTCTCCTTATATGTACTATTTGAAAATGGACGAGGAGATTATTGTTGGCACTTCACCTGAAGCACTCGTAAAGGTAGATGGAAATCGTGTGGAGACACGGCCGATTGCTGGAACTAGACCAAGGGGTGACAGTGAAGCAGCAGACCGGGCGTTTGCTGCGGAGCTCTTGGAGGATGAAAAAGAACGTGCGGAACATCTGATGCTTGTTGATTTGGGTCGTAATGATCTAGGGAGAGTATCCAAATTTGGTTCAGTAAAATGTGATTCCTTTATGGAGATTGAAAGATACTCCCATGTCATGCACATGGTATCGAATGTGTCAGGCACGCTCAGTGAGGATAAAGATTTCTTTGATGCCTTTCTCTCCTGTCTGCCTGCCGGAACGGTTTCTGGGGCACCGAAGCTGCGAGCTATGGAGATTATAGCAGAGCTGGAAAAAGAAGCTCGAGGTGCTTATGCCGGAGCAATTGGATATTTAGGGTTCTCAGGAAACATGGATTCTTGTATCACCATTCGTACCATCATCTTCCGGAAAGGTCGTGCGTACGTACAGGCCGGAGCAGGTATCGTTTGGGATTCGGTTCCCGAGAAAGAGTATGAAGAAACGGTGAATAAGGCGAAGGGCATGCTGAAAGCTATTCGTATGGCAGAAGCTATGTTTCCATCCGAAGTGAAAGAAAAACAAGTTATCAACCAAGATTATATGTACGAATATACCCCTGAACAAGTGGTTTGATTTATATAGTAACTCATTAAGGCTGGGAGGAAGAACATTATGGATGCAACGAATTTAATTCAATCAGGAATCGCCGGACTAATCGAAGGCAAGAATCTGACACGTACAGAAGCACGGGATATAATGGGTGCTATAATGCTAGGAGATGCTTCACAAGCGCAAATCGGTTCACTACTGACCGCTTTACGAATTAAAGGAGAAACCGTGGAGGAGATTACGGGTTTTGCAGAAGCTATGAGAGGGTTCGGCACATCCGTACTGACTGATCGCGCACGCTTGTTAGATACTTGTGGTACGGGCGGTTCCGGCATCCATAAATTTAATATTTCAACCGCCTCTGCGATTATTTCATCGGCGGCTTCTGTAAGAGTTGCCAAGCATGGAAATCGTTCTGCTTCAGGTAGAGCGGGAAGTGCGGATGTACTTGAAGCCCTTGGCGTAAACATTCATCTGAATGCAGACCAAGCCCGAGAATGTCTGGATCGTATCGGCATTTGCTTTTTATTCGCACAAATTTATCATCCTTCGATGCGGCATGCAGCAGCTCCTCGCAAAGAGCTTGGTGTACGTACGATCTTCAATATGCTGGGTCCTCTTACGAATCCCGCTGGGGCAGACCGTCAGCTCCTAGGGATTTATGACCGAAATAAGACGGAGACGGTGGCTAATGTACTGAAGGAGCTGGGTTCCAAGCGCGCAATGGTTGTAAGCAGTTCGGATGGTCTGGACGAGATCAGCATCTCAGCCTCTACATTAGTGTCTGAACTAAAAGAGGGTGTAGTGACCACTTATGAAATTACTCCGGAGGGATTAGGTCTTAACAGACATCCACTTGAAGCTGTTTTGGGTGGAGACGCAGCAGAGAACGCAGCAATTATTACCTCTGTGCTCCAAGGTGAGATCAATCCCTACCGAGATATCGTGTTAGCTAATGCAGGAGCATGTATATATGTTGCGGGTCTGGCGGATACCATGGCCGGAGGCGTCGAGAAAGCTAAAGAAGTAGTGGATTCGGGTAAGGCATTATCCAAGCTGAAACAGCTTGTTGTGATGACGGAGGAGCTTAATTATGTATCTTGATAAAATTGTCGCTACAAAGATCAAAGAGGTGGAGGCGCTCAGTTATAGTTTTTCTCTAGCTCAAGCTGAACGTGATATAGCAGCACTCCCTCAGACTAGAGGCTTTCGTAAGGCTCTGACCCAGGGGAAGAACAGGGATATGGGTTTGATTGCGGAGGTAAAGAAGGCATCCCCTTCAAAAGGGCTGATTCGTGAAGATTTCGATCCTGTTTCCATTGCAAAAGGTTATGAAGCGGGCGGTGCTGATTGTTTATCTGTTTTGACGGATACGGATTATTTTCAGGGAAGCGCTGCTTACTTGCAGCAAGTGAAGGAAGCTGTAAATCTGCCACTGCTACGAAAAGATTTTATTATCGATGAGAAACAGATTTATGAAGCGCGTATTCTTGGAGCAGATGCGGTGTTGTTAATCGTTGCTATTTTGACACCGGATAAACTGTCTCATTTTATAGAAATAGCTACTGGGCTTGGAATGGATGTATTAATCGAAGTTCATGATCGGAATGAGCTTGCGGTGGTATTAAGTACAGACAGGATAACACATCCTAATATTCTGCTGGGTATTAATAATCGTAATCTGCGTACCTTTGAGACGTCCTTAGAGACAACGGCAGAGCTGGCAGCACTAGTACCTCAAGGGGTTCCTGTGATCAGTGAAAGCGGAATTGCAGGGCCAAGTGATATTGACTACTTAAGAACGACTGGCGCTCACGGGGTCCTCGTAGGGGAATATCTAATGCGTCAAGCTAATGTAGAAGAAGCGGTAAATGGATTGCTAGGAATGCTTCCAAATGGAAAGGACCGTGTCCGGCATGGCTGAGACATTGGTAAAAATCTGTGGACTTCAGGACGTTGAAGTGCTAAAATCTATGTTACACTTACCACTAGATTATATTGGATTTGTATTCGCTCCTAGTCGTCGCAGGGTTACTCTGGAGCGTGCTTCCGAACTGATTGCTGAACTTCCGCAATGGAAGACTAGTGAAAAACCTAAAGCTGCTGGGGTTTTTGTTAATCCAGAGCTGGATGAGCTGAGCGAACTGCTCTCCGTTGTGTCACTAGATGTCATTCAGCTACATGGGCAGGAAAGTCCAGCCTTTTGTCAAAAGGTTCAGCAAGCTTTCCCACACGTTCAGGTGTGGAAGGCATTGTCTGTTGCTGATAAAGAGTGTGATGACGCTGATAACAAATATACATTGGAACAATACGCAGGCTTCGTTGATGCTGTATTGTTAGATACTTATGATCCTCAGCAGAGCGGCGGCTCTGGGCGCACGTTCGCTTGGGAGAGGTTGCCTGATTATCAGGAAATCGCGCTACGAAATGGTTTGCCGTTATTTGTGGCTGGCGGACTTCATCCTAATAACGTAGGAGAGTTGCTAGATACTTATGCTCCGTACGGAGTAGACGTATCTAGTGGAGTAGAGAGTGAAGGCGTTAAAGATATTATTAAAATGACAGCTTTTGTGGAAAGGGTGAAGCAATCATGACACAAGTACCGGACCAGCATGGACGTTTCGGTTCATTCGGAGGGCGCTTCGTGCCCGAAACTTTGATGACTGCATTGATTGAGCTGGAGGAAGCCTATGAGAAGTATTCGGCAGACCCTGCTTTTCAAGAAGAAATAGATTATCTATTAAAGCAATATTCCGGACGGGAGACCCCACTGTATTATGCGGAACGTCTAAGTAAACATCTGGGAGAAGCAAAAATATATTTGAAGCGTGAAGATTTGAATCATACAGGTGCTCATAAGATTAACAATGCGATTGGTCAGGGAATTCTGGCTAAAATGATGGGTAAAACCAAGGTGATCGCCGAGACTGGAGCTGGTCAGCATGGTGTAGCTACTGCTACGGTTGCAGCCCTACTTGGTATGGAATGTAAAGTGTTTATGGGGGAAGAGGATACTCGTCGCCAGGCACTCAATGTATTCCGTATGAAGCTGCTTGGTGCTGAGGTGATTCCCGTTACTTCCGGATCGCGTACCTTAAAAGATGCCGGCAACGAAGCGCTTCGCTACTGGGTTAGCAATGTGGAAGATACTTTCTACATTCTCGGTTCTGCCGTAGGTCCACATCCTTATCCGATGATGGTTCGTAATTTTCAGCGGGTTATTGGTGATGAAACGCGGCGCCAGATTCTTGAGGCTGAAGGAAGACTGCCGGATGTGCTTGTTGCTGCAGTAGGTGGCGGTAGTAATGCTATCGGCATGTTCTATCCATTCGTAGAGGATAAAGGTGTCGGTATGATTGGTGTTGAGGCAGCAGGCAAGGGAATTGACACACCATTTCATGCGGCGACGATGAGCAAGGGGACTCATGGCGTATTCCAGGGTTCGATGAGTTACCTTCTGCAGGATGAACATGGTCAAGTAACAGAGGCTCATTCCATCTCCGCAGGTCTGGATTATCCAGGCGTAGGTCCTGAACACTCCTATTTAAAAGATATCGAACGCGCAAAATATGTTCCGATTACGGATGCAGAGGCGCTTGATGCACTGAAGCTGCTATGTGTAAAGGAAGGTATTATTCCAGCTTTGGAGTCAGCACATGCGATAGCCCATGTAGTGAAGATGGGTCCAACCCTTACCAAGGATGATATTGTTGTTATCTGCCTGTCAGGCCGGGGAGACAAAGATGTGGAATCGATCATGGCGTACACAGAAGGGAAGGGAAACGAATGACAACCGAAACTACAAACCGGATGGATTTGGTATTCCGGAAGCTTAAAGCTGAAGAACGGACGGCATTAATTCCTTTTCTGACGGTTGGAGACCCTGATCTGGAGACTACGCTTGCCATCATCGCAGAACTGGAGGCGGCAGGTGCAGACATTTTGGAGCTGGGAGTACCTTACTCTGATCCGCTAGCAGATGGCCCTGTCATTCAGCGAGCGTCTGCACGAGCTCTGCGGGGGGAGGTTCACCTGCGTACCTGTATGGAGACCGCGTTAAAAGCTCGTCAAGCCGGAAGCAGCTTGCCCTTTATTTTGTTTTCCTATTACAATCCTATCCTGCAAATGGGGCTGGATACATTTTTCGCAGAACTGAATGCTCATGAGATTAGTGGTCTTATTATTCCAGATCTTCCTGTCGAAGAATCAGAGGAGATGCGTCGCCGCAGTAGTGAAGTTGGCGTTAATCTCATTCCACTAGTTGCACCGACCTCAAGTGAACGTATTGCGAAGATTGTCTCAGGTGCGAGTGGGTTTATCTATTGTGTATCCTCGTTAGGTGTAACAGGGGAACGATCCACTTTCCATGCTGATGTAGAGGCGTTTATTGATTCAGTGCGTCAAGCTACGGATCTGCCGGTGGCTGTAGGGTTTGGGATCTCAACTGGCGAACAGGTTGCCCGCTTTGCTCAGATTTGCGATGGCGTGGTAGTAGGTAGTGCGATTGTTCGTAAAATAGAAGAGGTCATTCCGCTGCTCGATAATCCCGCTACACGGAATGAGGGGCTGTTGCAAATTCGAGAATTTGTGGCACAATTAAAAAGACCATAACAGTGTCATTTTGACCTGTGTATAGTGGAGTAATCAACTATGGAGAGCGAGGACTATTCATGAATCCAAAACCGAATATAGTTAATCTCCCTGTCTACAAACCAGGGAAACCTATAGACGAAGTTAAGAAGGAGCTTGGCTTAAGTGAGGTTATTAAGCTTGCATCCAATGAGAACCCGTATGGAGCTTCCCCGAGTGCTAAAGAAGCTATTCTAGCAGAGCTTGAGAATCTTTATCTATATCCAGACGGATCGGCCGTTGAGTTGACGGCAGCACTTGCCAACCGTCTTGGTGTGAACAGCGATAATATTATTTTTGGCTGTGGTTCTGATGAGATTATTGCTCTTATTGCTCGTGCTTTCTTCTTGCCAGGTGATGAGACAATCATGGCTGACCAGACCTTCTCTGTGTATAAGAGTAACGCAGATATCGAAGGCGCTGTGTCCATCGAGGTACCACTTGTAAATGGTACACATGATCTGGATGGGATGCTGGCCCGTATTACGGACCGTACGAAGGTTATCTGGATTTGTAATCCGAATAACCCAACAGGAACGATTGTACCAGAGGAAGCCTTGGTTTCTTTCCTTGATGCTGTTCCTTCCAATGTAATGGTTGTTCTTGATGAAGCATACTGTGAGTACGTAACAGATCTTTCTTACTCCAACGGTATCCAATTATTAAATCGTTATACGAATTTGGTTGTGCTCCGCACATTCTCCAAAATTTATGGCTTAGCCGCATTGCGTATTGGTTATGGCGTTGCTAGTCCTGAGATTATTTCATTGATCAACAAGGTACGCGAGCCTTTCAATACCACTCGTCTTGCGCAAGCCGCGGCTCTTGCTGCCTTGAATGACCAAGAATACGTGGAGGAATGCCGTCGTCTTAATAGCGCGGGTATTGTCCAATTACAAGGTGAATTCAAACGTCTGGGCCTTGAATCCTTCCCTGCACACGGGAACTTCATTATGGTAGATGTTCGCAAACCTGCAACCGAGGTTTTCGATGCTTTGATGCGTAAAGGAATCATAGTAAGAGCGGGTCATCAAGTTTACCCTACTTATATTCGTGTTACTGTGGGCTCTGCTGAACAGAACACAGCGTTTATAACTGCGCTGGAACAAACGCTTATAGAGTCTGGTGTGCGGGCTTAGTAATAAACAGCAAGACTAGACTAAAAAAGGCAGGTAGTTCAAAGAACATGACGACAAAAATAGCTATATTCGGTGTCGGTCTGATCGGAGGCTCACTGGCCCTTTGCTTTAAAGGCAAGGAGGGCCTGACCGTCGTAGGACATGCCCACCGTCCTGAATCCGCGAGTAAATATATAAGCAGAGGTGTGGTTGATCAAGCCACACTTTCTGTTGAAGAAGCGGCACTTGATGCTGATTTCATTTTTTTATGTGTACCGGTAGGGATGTTAGAGGATTATCTGCAGCAATTAAGTAAATTGCCTCTAAAACCCGGCTGCATTATTACAGATGTAGGAAGCACGAAAGCTAGTATTGCCGCATGTGCGGTCTCCTTAGATATTCCTGGAGTACATTTTATCGGCGGACACCCAATGGCAGGATCAGAGCGCTCAGGTGTTGAGGCAGCTTCATCACTGCTATTTGAGAATGCCTATTATGTGTTGACGCCTCCTCCAGGAGTGCCAGATGAGGCTTATCATGCACTGGAGTCTCTACTACACCACACAAGAGCACAGATAGTACGCCTTGATCCAGAACGCCATGATGAGATTGTAGGTGCCATTAGTCATCTACCGCATATTATTGCTGTTGCTTTGGTAAATCAGATTCGTGCCTATGACGATACCGACTCCTTATATAGCACGCTAGCTGCAGGGGGCTTTCGGGATATCACTCGGATTGCGTCCAGTGATCCTATAATTTGGCGAGACATTTTGCTGAACAATCGTTCCGTAATGCTTCGTTTATTGAAGGATTGGAACGAGGAAGTTTCTTCTTTTGTTCGTCTACTGGAAAGAGAAGATGGCGTAGGGATTGAAGAGGCCTTCGAAGAAGCGAATGGCTTCCGCAGTCAGTTGCCTGAACGGCGTAAAGGCATGATCGCACCTTTATTTGACCTACATATTGATGTACCGGATCATCCGGGGATTATCGGTCGCATCGCTACTGAGCTGGGGGACCAAGGCATTAACCTTAGCAACGTACAAATCATCGAGAGTCGTGAAGATGTGCCGGGTATTATGCGCCTATCTTTTCGTCAGGAGAACGATATGGAACGAGCGAAAGTGCTCCTGCAGGAGCACGATTATACCGTATATGTGTAGTATTAAGGTTCGCTCCGGGTCATTTTCAAATCGTAATAAATAGTAAAAACAGCGATTCTCATGTTATTAGAGAATCGCTGTTTTGTTATTCTGGCTTGTTGGTTGCTAGCTTCCACATGCCGCCGTCAGTATCACCTTTGAAATAGTCTTTCGGACTCCACTGACGCTATTTCATTTGGAGGGCTTATATTGGGTGTTTTTCGCTCTAATTTAGATTTGGCTTTTTGCAACTGTTCCCGAACTCGCTTTCTCCATTTCGATCAGTATTTCTTCCAAGAAATTCTCAGGTACATATGTCATGCCGTTCATTATAAATTCCTGGCTGACATTAACCAAATTAACTTGAGTTTATTTCGCCGTAACTATTTTGGCTATCTACAAAACGATTTCTTGCTGCTCCTATACCAACTAAAAAGAGAAAGGCCGAAGCTCCAAGCAGAATGAAAAGTGGCAGGTTCCAACTATTTGAAGCATCATGCAGATATCCTATAAGGGCAGGACCGATTGCGGCAAGCAGATATCCGATCGATTGCGCCATACCAGACAGTTCCGCCGCTTGATGCGCATTTTTAGTACGTAAACCGAAAAACATCATGGATAAGCTAAAGGCGCAGCCTCCACCAATTCCGAGTATGATGATCCACAACAGAATGATATTGGAGCTTCCGTAAAGCAGTCCGAGCGTTCCCGTCAAAAGCAAAATGGTTGTGATGACCACTAACGAACGTTGACTTGACATTCGCCCAGCAATAACAGGGACAATAAAGGTAAATGGAAGCAGCGCTAACTGCATTATTGAGAGGTACCATCCTGATTGGCTTGAGTCAATGCCTTGCTGCTTTAAAATTTCAGGCAACCATGCGATCAGCACATAGAAAATCATGGACTGCATACCCATAAACAAGGTTACTTGCCAGGCGAGAGGGGAACGCCAAACATTTACATCATTGCAGGCCATCTGTTGACTCGTCGAGGTTGTTCGCTTCGTATGCTTCCTTAATTGAGGCAACCAGCAGAGGATCGATACAAAGCTTAAGATCCCCCATATTCCCAACGCTCCCTGCCATTTTAAACCTTCGTTTGCGGCTAGCGGTACACTAATTCCCGATGCGATCGCTCCAGATAAACTCATTGAAATTCCAAAGATACCAGTCATGGCACCTATTTTATTAGGGAAATCACGTTTGATTAAACTTGGCATTAATACATTACAAACGGCAATTGCAAATCCAAGAATTGCAGTTCCAATATACAGATTTGCAGCGCCAGCTAAAGAACGTATTACAATACCAACAGTCAAAAAGATCAGGGCAAACAAAATTAAAAGTTCTACTCCATACCTGCGTCCTAGTTTTGGTACTAGAGGCGATAATAAAGCAAAGGTAAGTAACGGTACCGTTGTTATCAGGCCTGCTAAAGTATTGGAGATATGAACGTCTTCCCTTATGAGACCCACTAAAGGACCGACCGAGGTTAAGGGAGCACGTAAATTTGCGGCAATAATAATAATGCCGAGTATTAGCAGCCCTAGAGATGATGGTAAGATTTTCTTGTTCGGCATTCTTCATTTCACCTTCCAGAATTATGTGTACTTTTGGTTTTCTGCTGATTGAAAAACTATGAAATAACATCCGCGCGGACAATAAAAGTATATTATAATATATTAAAATTAACAATAAGTATTTTATAGTTAACTTTATGAAGACTGTCCTATCACTTGAAGTGCTTTATATTAGTTAAAAAAAATACAACTCTGAGTTCCCATATATAATGGAATACTGAGTTGCATTTTATAAGTGAAATTTTCGGCTTTTAGAAACCATATTTTAAGGAGATATGGAGCACTGTTTCGCTATTCGTATGATTGGTATAAGAGTGAGGGCGATCTGCACGAAAACTGATCGTATCATATTGATTCAATGTGTACATCTCACCATTGACTTGAATTTCAATGGAACCAGTCATTACTGTCGCAATTTCAGTTGTATTCACATGATGACCTTCAGGGTGATACGAACTATTTGGCTGTAAGTAAGCTCGACACATTTCAATATCGTTGCTTACGTTTTTAAAGACGGGTTCAATGATCCAATTCTTTTGATCATTAGAAAACCGAAGACCTTCGCCTGCTCGATACAAACTAACAGGGTCTTCAGATTTGAACAAAGCTAGTAGGGGTAAAGATAGGCCTTTTGAAATTTTCCATATAATCGCCAAAGTTGGATTTGTCTCGCCGCGTTCGATATTCCCCAGAGTAAGTTTACTTACACCTGTTAATTCCGCTAAGTCATCTAAGTTCATGTTTTTTTCTTTTCTGTACTTTTTCAAGGCACCGCCGATTTGTAGTACAAGTTGTTTTGATTCATCGATTTCATTCATTTCATATTCACCTCAACAAATATCTTTATAGCTAGTATATTGTTTATCTTGACTCTTTTCCATACCTCTTCAAGTGGACGCAAACGGGGTAATAGATTACTGTGGGGATTTGTGAAAGCTAATTCGCTCGCTATAGTAAAATAACCTATTATAGATCATCTAACAAAAGGTACAGCGCTTACAGGACAAAAAAAGACCGCTTACAAAGTAAGCGGCTACAGTTCACAATAAATTGGAACCGTGTAGTATTTGGATAGGAGTGGAGAGAAACCATACTGTACTTTTATTATATGTATACGTTTACATTTTGTCAACAGTTTATTGAAAAGAGATTAAAGTCACATTACAGTGATCAAAGTCTTATGGTTGAACTTCATGTTCGTTTATAATCTGTTGTCAGGTCATGCTGACGAGATTACTGCTCTGAAGTCTATTAATGTCATCCTATGAGAATCTGTGATACAATAGATCTGGTATATTTCTAGATTCGTTATAAAATTTATATGCTCTTAGAAATATGCCATTTTTCTTTTTATATTCATCACAATCATCATGCCTTAATTATTGGGTGTTTGAATATACATAGGTGTATTTCAAAATTGAAGAACGGATAAGTTGCACGTCATATGTTTTCCCTTGAATTCCCATGAGGAACGTTTGTCTTACATAAAAGGTCGACAATATCGTTTCTTCTTGTAATAAACTAAAAAGTTGTAGTAAACCAGCGCAACTTTTAAAGCCCAAACCGGTATAATAAGTACGGACCGGACGGGAAAAGACGTGCAAGGGCGAGGAGGGCCAATCTCACCATGACGGATTCCCAGTTGATCCAGGAAATTAAACAAGGCAACACAGAATTATATTCAGAATTAATGCGTCGTTATCAACGAAAAATATTGGCATTTGTATATCATATGCTTAGAAACTCACAAATGGAGCTAATTGCAGAGGACCTTTGTTCGGAGACTTTCTACAAGGCATTCCGTAGCTTGCATTCCTTTCGAGAGGTAGATGCTTCCTTTTCAACGTGGTTGTACACTATTGCTCGTAATACCGTGCTAAGTGAGCTTCGTAAGAATCGTGCCGGAAATGTATCCCTAGAAGAGAGTGGATATACTCCCGTTGCACCGTTTGAAGTAGCGCCTGAGCAGGCTGCATTGCGTAAAGAACGGATGAATTTGGTTCGTGAGGCAATTAATAATCTTCCGGAGAAACAACGCTCTGCGCTAATCCTGCGTGAATACGATCAGATGGATTATCAAGAAATTGCAGAAATTTTGGATCAGAGTGTAAGCTCCGTGAAATCATTGTTGTTTCGTGCCAGAAGTAGTGTGAAGCTTCAACTCGAATCCTATTTCAATGAGCCTGAAGTTGAAGAGCAGGTTGAGAGGGTGTAAGGCGAATGAATTGCAGGGAAGCGCAAGAATGTATTCCGCTCTTGTGGGACGCTCCCCCCACACATCCTAGGCGGATTTTGCTCGAACAACATATTGAAACTTGTCCTTACTGCGCGGCTGAATGGTCTCTGTGGCAAGAGAGTAGCCAGCTTATGCATGATTTGAAAGAAGAGATTAGTGAAGAGCGTGCAGAAGTTATAAATGTTAAAGTTATGGAGCGGATTTATCTAGAGAGTCCTTGGTTGATGCCAGGGGATGGGAAATCCGCAGGGACATCTGCCATTGTTCGTCATAGGCTTAGTCTCTGGATCGCTTGCTTCCTGGCGGTATTTTTGTCTAGTGTTCTTTACTTTACTATGTTTAGAACACCTGCAGATATCACTGTGGCTCAAAGTGGAATTGTAGAGACTGGCGTTGCTGGCTCTATGGAATGGACTTCTACATATCCCATTTTAGGCTCTGAAGGTGGGATTATTGAACCGCTTGTAGTAAATATGGGACCTACTCATCCTCAATATTGGATGATGTTATCCATGCTTGGCGTGGGTTTTGCAGTGTTTTCGTTAACCCGGCTGAATCGATATCGCAGATCATAAAGGGTCTATTGATATATGACTTAGCTATTGCAGTATATAATAGTGTTAAGAACGATGTAGGAGTCCCTTTATGTAAAGATAAGGGGCTTTTTTGTATTCTAATACGCATAAAAGAAGACTTTTTATTTCATCCATGTTACATTAAGAGACAAATACTTGGGTGAAAAGGGGGAGGCAATATGCTAATCGGCTTGATACGCCATGGATTGACGGACTGGAACGCAATTGGAAAGATACAGGGGCAAAGTGATATTCCGCTTAATGATGAAGGACGGATGCAAGCTGCTATGCTTGCTGACCGCTTATTACAAGAACCGTATCGCTGGGATTATTGCATTACAAGTAATCTTTCCCGGGCAGCAGAGACAGGCAAGATCATCGCTGATAAATTAAATGTACCGTTGCTTGATCCTGATGATCGGATCCGGGAACGTGCCTACGGGCAAGTAGAAGGGCTTACTGCCGCTGAGCGTGAAGAGAAGTGGGGGAAAGATTGGAGTCAGCTTTCACTTGGTCAAGAAACTGACGAACAGCTTCAAGCACGTGCACTTGCCTTTATGGAGGATATTTCTGCGCAGCATCCCAATCGGAACATACTAGTTATATCTCATGGAGGGTTCCTCGCTCAACTGTATACTGCATTTTACAAAGATAAGTATTCTGAGCGAATTGGGAATTTATCCCTGACAATTTTGGAGAAGAAAGAACGGGAATGGGACCCTATTCTATATAATTGTACTCGCCATATCCTGCAAAATCAGCGTTAACCCGTGCATCGGGTTATTTTTTTTGCGCAAAGGGGAATAAAAAGGGCTGTATTTCCCATAATGGTAGTAAAACGGTGAGGCGATAAAACATGAATCTGGCGGATATGCTCACTTATGCAGATATTGGACAGCTGACCGCCATAGCGGGACGCTACCGGTGTGAATGCAAGCAGAATTCCAAACATGACTTGATCCAGAGTATTTTGATTATGCTTGGAAGCAGAAGTTTTATGGAGTCTCATATCCGGGAATGTGCTCCGGAGGATCTACGGTTTCTGAATACATTACTTTTTGATGAACGCAGCTACTTTAGTCTGGAAGATTTGTTGGCTGTAGCTAGACAGGCTTCTTTTGATGCTCCAGAAGGAAAGACCGGAGGCTTCCGAGAAATGGTTTCTCGTTTCAAAAGCGGAGGCTGGCTCTTTAGCGGTTCCTCCCAGCAAACCAGATACTTGTTCCAAGTGCCTAAAGACTTGAAAGAGCGCTTTCGTGAGACGATGAGCGCACATATCAAGGATAAGGTTGCGGTTAGCTCTGAACCAGCCATGTATCGTAATGAAGGAGAATTGTTATTAAGTGATCTGGTTATGCTTCTGAGATATATCAAGGAAAATGAGCCAGAGCTTAATCAGGAAGGGGCAATGTATAGGCGGTATCAGCAAGGAGTGATGAATGCACTTCATATTCCGGAGGATCTTCTTAGCAAAGGCGGCTGGAGATTTGGTTATGGTAGGGCATGTGAGCATTATCCGCCTAGATTAGCGCTCCTGTATGATTATGTTCGTCATCGCCGCTGGATCACTGAAGAAGGTTTTCGGCTAAGGCTTACGGCGATAGGAGAGGCAGTGTTAGCCGATGGGAAATGTGACTCGTTGATGCAGATATTCTCTTTTTGGTTAAAACTATATAAGGGGGCTGTACCAAACCTGCCTTCACTTGTGTATTGGGTAAGCATTAGTGCTGGGAATTGGGTGAGCGTACCTTCATTAGTGGATGGTATTGGGTGGTTAATTAAACCGTTCTTTTATGACAATGCTGCCTCGATTCTGGAGCAACGAATTATTCGGATGATGGTGCACCTTGGGATGCTTAAATTAGGGGAGACTACTGCTGGTCTCACTGTGATGATGACGCCGTGGGGGATGGAGATAGCCGTACCTAAACATCTATAGTAGTATGAAGGCATACAAGCAAATGCTTATGGGGATTACATACGTAGATGAGGACTTCGCTTTGGTTGTTGATAGGAACAATAGATGAAGTATTGATCAGAATGGGTAAATATGTAGAACGTAGACAGGATTGTTGAATATGATTTAGTAGGTGCCGTCACTTTTGAAACCGAAAACAAAATCATCTTGATGGATATCAAAATATTAAAGTAATAAGGATCTCTTAAACAGCGGAGGTGTATCGAATGGACAAAATGAAGGCTACGTACGAAGTGATGCTAGGACTTGCGGCAGAAATGGTGTGGGATGAAGCGCTGCGAAAGCGTCGCTCCGACATCTTGCACCGTGAGATTGACACGGCGCTGGCTACAGGAGATAAATTGGCTTTTCGAAATCTTACAGAAGAACTTAAAAGTTTGGCATAAAGAAATGCGCTTAGCGCATTTCTTTTTTTATTAAATAGGTACCTGTTCAACTCACTTTCTGTATCAATTAGAGGTGAAGGAAGACGGGGGAAAATCTAAATCTAGACGTTTGTCTTCCTCTTTCAATATAATGGGATTTATAACATCGGGCAAATTTGTGAAAAGTGGATGCGAATAAGGATCGCAAATAGGGAGATGACATTAATGAAATTTAGTGATTTTGAAGTTGAACAGTGGGAAGAAAATCGAAAGTTCTATGATACATGTCTCATACCTTTTACAGGATTAAGTGGGTCCGAGAGTCCCCCTGAGACGGTTCAAGCATTAGAAAGATTACGTGATTTTATGGATTTGGTGGAAATACCGTTTAAGGGACGGATTGTAACTTACCCGGCGATTCAGTATGGAGGGGAAGGATATTTCGATCTAATTAATGAGGTTTGCCGAAAAGTCAAATCCAGTGGTTTCCAGTATGCCGTGGTGTTAACAGCAGATATAGCACTTCTGGAACAAGAAATTTTTGAAAGCGATTTAGTACTCTCTCTGCCTATCATTGAGGGCTCTCTGGAAGGTAAGATTAATAGTGATATTGGGATGAAAATTCAAAAGATGTGGGGACGGTGAGTCTCTTTTAAATGTGACAGAAAATCAACAATTGTAAGTGAAAATCACTTTTTGGCCTGTCACAAATTAGACAATATTCTTGACGGGTTTTAGTGCCTAAGCTATTATTAGGTTGAATCGAAATGGTATGTGATGTATTTCATTGAAAAGATTTGAAAACGGATTATTTATAGTAAGGCATCTCTGATCGGACACCTTAGATACTTTCTTATATCTTGAGAAGGGGGTTATATAACAGTATGAGCAGCCATAATGATCAACAGGATATTTGGCCTGAACAACCACCCAGCCGTAAAGAGATGTCGCGCAGGCAATTTTTGACCTACACGCTAGGTGGCGCTACTGCTTTTATGGGGGCAGGTACAATTCTCCCAATGGTCCGTTTTGTCGTGGACCCAATATTACATAAGAAGGGTGCAGGTGATTTTATAAAGGTTGCTGAAATTAGCAAAATCACCGAAGAGCCCCAAGAGTTTACGTTTGAATTGAAACAGAAAGACGGATGGTACGACAGCACAGCGACGCTGACTGCGTGGATCCGTAAAGACGCAAAGGGTGATATTTATGCGCTTTCACCCATTTGTAAACATTTAGGATGTACGGTTGGGTGGAACAATGATAAGGCACATCCGGACGAGTATCACTGTCCTTGCCACGGTGCGCGTTATACCAAACTCGGCAAAAATCTCGAAGTAGCTCCAAAACCGCTTGACCAGTATAAAACGAAATTTGATAACGGGTGGGTTCTTTTGGGTGATATTGTGCCTAATACAGTAGCTAGTGAGGAGGCGTAGGTTCTAATGTTTAAAAATGTCTATAACTGGATTGACGAACGTTTGGATGTTACGCCAATTTGGAGAGACGTGGCCGACCACGAGGTTCCTGAGCATGTTAACCCGGCCCATCACTTCTCTGCGTTTGTGTATTGTTTTGGCGGACTGACCTTTTTTATTACAGTGATTCAGATCTTATCGGGTATGTTCTTAACGATGTATTATGTTCCAGATATTATCAATGCTTATGCAAGTGTTGAGTATTTACAATCTAGTGTTGCCTTTGGACAAATTGTTCGCGGAATGCATCACTGGGGTGCAAGTCTTGTCATTGTTATGATGTTCCTTCATACGATGCGCGTCTTCTTTACAGGCTCTTATAAAGCTCCGCGTGAGATGAACTGGGTAGTTGGAATGCTCATCTTCTTCGTAATGTTGGGGCTTGGTTTAACGGGTTACTTATTGCCTTGGGATAATAAAGCTTACTTCGCGACTAAAGTAACACTCGAAATTGCTAACTCTGTTCCAGTGATGGGACCCGTATTGAAAGAACTTATGCAAGGCGGTACGATTGTTGGTGCAGAAACGTTGACTCGGTTCTTCGCACTTCATGTATTCTTCCTCCCAGCGGTGCTTCTTAGTCTGCTCGTAGGACACTTTATTATGATCCGCAGACAAGGGATTTCTGGACCGTTGTAAGTTAATCTGAGAGAGGAGGAATACGGATGGCACATGGAAACAATTCTAAGGAAAAGGTTGTATATGTCGGTGATACCAGAGTTCGTAAAGGCAATGGATTTATCACACCTCCAGACTATTCAGCCTATCCTGGTAAATCGGAAGCCTTTATCCCTAACTTTCTACTGAAAGAATGGATGGTTGGCGTCGTTGTACTTGTAGGAATATTAGTGCTTACTATTTCTGAGCCAGCGCCGCTAGGGTTTCCAGCGAATGCGAGTGCTACGGTTATCCCAATTCCTGACTGGTATTTCTTGTTTCTCTATCAGTATTTGAAGCTTCCTTATGCTTCAGGTGATTATATCGTTCTGGGTACATTAGGTGTAACCGGTGTAGCTTTTGGTTCACTTCTTTTAGCACCATTTCTTGACACGGGCAGAGAACGTCGCTTCTATCGTAGACCGATCGCTTCATCTTTGATGTTCTTATCGCTAGCGGCGATTGTGTACTTAACAAATACCGCTTGGACGGAATACAAACATGAAATGGCTGAAACTGGTCAAATTCCTGAAGATGTTCAACGGGAAGAGAAGGCGGCAGAGAATAGGGCGAAGGGGCTTCCAACCTCGAGTGCAGTTAAGGCAAAGGAAGTAGCGATTGTAGATAAGGATGATCCGGCTATGGGGCTGTTTAAGCAAGCTACTTGCATCTCTTGTCATGCGGCGGATTTGAAAGGGGCAGGCGGGCCTTCACTTCGCGGTGTTGGGGACACCCATGATAAAGAAGCAATCCTTACTATTATAAAAGAGGGTCAAGGACAGATGCCGAAGATGTATGATATTGCTCTGGGAGCGGGGCTTTCGGATCAAGACATTGATGCCTTGGCAGACTGGCTTGCCAAACAAAAAAGCGAACAGTAAAATAAAAATAACGCAAAACCTGATCGAAACTGCGGTCAGGTTTTTGTATGTCTAAATGTAAAGTTGCCACTACTTGGGAGGTTAATGATCTGTATGTCCGTTCTTGATAAACTGTTTAAGCACCGAGGAATCATTTGGTTGTTATTTATTGTGAATCTTCTCGGTACCATTTATGGCTACATATGGTATGGCAATCAATTGGAGTTCACGGCGGCTAACTTTCCGCTTTGGTTGCTCCCGTTTGTTCCAGATAGTCCAACCGCGAGCCTGTTCTTTACCTTGGCGCTGTTGCTAATGCTCTTTCCTCCAAAAAGCTATACGGGAAACAATGTAAGGGAGCTTATTGAGGCGTTAGCGGTTGTGACGTCTGTGAAGTATGGGATTTGGGCAGTAAGTATGATTTTTGCTGGAGGTTATCAAGGAGATATTCTAGTTTGGAAAGACTGGATGCTGGTGATCTCTCATTTGGGGATGGCGGTAGAAGCTTTGATCTATGCACGATTCTTTTCTTTCCGCAAAATGATTCCGCTAGCGCTGTTCTGGACCCTTGCTAACGATATGCTGGACTATTCCTATGGAATATACCCATGGTTACCTTCTGTACTGAATGATGATGTCACACAGGTGCAATATTTCACGATGGCGCTTACGGTGTTTAGTGTAATTGTTGCTTGGTTGTTTAGTAGTAGACAAAGACCTGTAGACTCTATCTATCAGTTTAAGAACAGGTTCTAGTAAGCGGTTCTAACCCTTGTCCGCCTGCCATACATTTAGAATTATAAGAAGTATAAGTTTTATACTATACTTTATCCTTATAATTTTACGAGAAACGATTATCGTCTAATAAAGACGACAACGTCGTTTCTTCTTAGGTAGGAGGGGGATGTCTCATGCTCCGAGGGAGATATTATGTGTTGGTTATTCTAGTGTTTTGCTGGTTACTGACCAGCATGAATGTTGAAAAAGCTTCAGCAGTGCAAGGGAATGCTGTTGAAGGTTCTGGCAAGGTTTCGAAGCAAAGCGCCGACGTTAGTTCGGGCAACGGTTTGACAGTGATGAGCGGAAAGACTGGAGCACAGCAGCTAGAACAAGCCGCTGAGGCATTGTATGGGTATGTCTTGGAAGGGGATGTGATGAAGGTCCGACAAGAGACCGAAGAGATCTCTAGGATCATAGTGTCCTCTTCTTTTGAAGGAATGACCTCTGTAGAGGGCATTAATGCGTTGTCAGGGGTCATTATGGACCTGAAGGCTGCTGTGGCAAGTGCAAAAGTATCTCAGCAGCAATTGGAGGCTACAGCTACCAGGTTACGATTAGCTGCCAACAGTTTGAATCAACCCGGACAACCCATTTGGCTTCAGTATTATAAGCTAATTCGCGAGGATTTAAATGCGATGGAGCAAAGTGGTGCTACAAATGATCTGGCGGGATGGAAAACGGCTGTAGAGAGGCTACAGGGCAGGTATGAAAATATCCGGCCAGCGGTGATCGTCTCTCGGAAACCTGAAGTTGTAAATGCATTTGATTCTTGGCTCTCATATGCCGCAGGCATTCCTTCTTCCTCACAAAAAATCGAACGGGCCCGATTGCTTGAAATTGTGTCTTATGGTCAGGATACTGTGCGGGTAATGTTCGGAAAAGAGAAGGATGAGCCGGCTTTGTCAGTACCCCTGGCCTCACAAGAATTTGGGATTTGGGGAGGACTAGCCGCAGGGTTTATTATCGCTGTATTAGCTTATGCGGGTTATCGTAAGTATCGTGGAGAGAATCAGAACTTCAAACCAATTTAGTGGAATGGTTATATAAATAACCAAAAGGAGCGGGGGACTCTTCCCCGCTCCTTTTTTAACGAATCAAAACTTATATATTTGGGGCCCCCGCAAAGTACCTGAGTACGTATCGAAGCAAGGCCCCACTTTGTGGGGATATTTTATGTTTCTCTGAATCCCTCGCCTTGTACGTCGTGCACATCGCTAATAATTACGAACGCGTGTGGATCAATCGATTTGACCAGTAAACTAAGACGGCGAATTTCCTGCCTTGAAACTACACAGTACACCATATGTTTGGCTTGCTTAGAATACGCACCGATTGCAGGGATGAGTGTTACACCTCGTTCTAGTTCAGCAGTTATTAGATCAGCAATTTGGGGTGCCTCATCACTAATGATTGTAAATGCTTTGGCGGCATAAGCGCCTTCCTGGATAAAATCGATGACACGCGATGCGATGAACACTGCAACGAGTGTGTATAGAATTTTTTCTTTGGGAATATAGAAGATGGAAGAGCCGATAATGAAAATGTCGATGGCCAGAATAATCTGCCCCATACTCCAGCCGAAATTCCGTCCCAGAATTCTTGCCACAATGTCTACGCCACCTGTAGTGCCACCAAAACGGAACACAATCCCAAGCCCGGTTCCAAGGGTTACCCCTGCGTATAGTGCAGCAAGAATAAAGTCATGTTCGGTACTGAAAGGGACAATCCATCCAGCAGAGATCAATCTTTCGAAGATCCACAAGAAAAGGGACAAAGATCCGATTCCTACCCCTGTGTATACAATTTGGCGGCCGCCTAGGACTTTCCAACCGAGCAGAAACAATGGGAGATTGATTAGCAGGGTTGTTAAAAAGATTGGAATGTCAAAGGCATAATTAAGCAGCAGTGTGATTCCCGTTACGCCGCCTTCCATTAATTGACTGGGAATGATGAAATACAGTAGTCCGAATGCATATACTGCGGTTCCGAGCATGATAGGGGCAACTGTTTTGCTGATTGAAATTACCTTGTTTGAATTCATGGAATCCCTCGTTAGGCCTTGTTTAGGCAGTTTTTCTTTTCCTATAATAAGTATACCTTTTCTTGCGGGTGTTAAAATATTCAAAAAAGATTTGTCTTCAAAACGTCTTTACGATAACATAGGGGCAAACAGAAGGCAAGATATACAGAGGGGGCAAAGATACATTTTATGGACAAAAGTCTTGGTGACATTCAGCGTGAAGTAGACGCTTATATATCGCAATTTAAAGAAGGGTACTTCAGTCCGCTGTCTATGTTAGCCCGCATGTCCGAGGAAGTCGGAGAGTTGGCGCGGGAAGTCAATCATGAATTCGGTGAGAAGCCGAAGAAGTCTGATGAAGCAGAGAATTCTATAGAGCTTGAACTGGGAGATATTTTGTTTATTACTGTTTGTTTTGCAAATTCTCTAGGGATTGATCTGACTGAAGCACATAATAAGGTCATGCATAAGTTTAATACCCGAGACGCTGGTCGTTGGACACCAAAAGACACCGATTAGGCCTCTATAACATATGCTGTACCAAACGAACGGGATTTAGCCGTGAGGATGGTGAGGATATGGATCAAAGGGATTATGTAAGAGAAGCCTATCGCTCTATATTGCGTAGTGACTTTGCAGAAGCTATTGTATGCTTTGAAGCCGCGATTGCAGCAAGTCCGGCTGATGCTGAAGTCAGATATCGTTGTTCCATAACGTATGCCCGCAGTGGTATGCTAGATAAAGCTTTAGTTCATGCTCAGGCGGCTATGAAGTTAGATGGCAGCAAACCTGAGTATAGTCTACATCTACAGCATCTTCAAGCTATGATGCATGTACAGGAAGCTAAGCGGTTGATAGAAGATGAAGATAACAAAACTCGTAACCCGTATCATCCGATTACGCTACTCAAAGAGGCCATCACCCTTGATCCATTATATGGGGATGCTTATGTATGGCTTGCCATCGCACATAGTCGGGTGAATGAACATATGCAGGCTATGGCCGCCTTGAAAGAAGTGATTTCTTTACATCCGGATGATTCTGGCTTGCGAGAATTAATGGTAGACCTTCAGAAATCCATACAATCGTATATGCAGTAACTATATAACTAGTGAAAGCGAGGATGAAAAGATATGAGCAACAAGATCAGAGTTATCGTATCCGGAGCAGGCGGGAGAATGGGTAAAGAGGTTGTTAAACTTGTGCTGCAGGACGAAGAGTTGGAGCTAGCGGCTGCGGTAGATCGTTCAACGATGGATATCGATGCAGGCCGTCTAGTAGGTCTCGAAGACTCAGGAGTTATTGTAACTTCAGATCTTGAGGCTGCCCTCGCGGGAAGCAATGGAGATGTTGTGGTCGATTTCACTACACCACAATCCGCGTATATGAATACAGTGCTAGCCATTAAATATGGAGTGCGTCCGGTTATCGGTACAACCGGATTCACACCGGAGCAAATTGTGGAACTGGACAAGCAGTGTCAAGACCGGGGGATAGGTGGACTTATTGCTCCAAACTTCTCTATAGGGGCTATTCTGTTGATGAGATTTGCGGCTCAAGCTTCAAAATACTTTCCGCATCTGGAGATTATCGAGTATCATGGTGACCAAAAACTGGATGCTCCATCCGGGACTGCAGTCAAAACAGCAGAGATGATTTCAGAAGTACGGGAAGAGCTTCGTCAAGGAAACCCTAAAGAAGAAGAAACGATTGAGGGTGCGCGTGGGGGTTACTATAATGGATTCCGGATACATAGTGTCCGTCTTCCTGGTGTGTTTGCCCAAGAAGAAGTGATTTTTGGTGGGTTCGGACAATCCTTAAAAATCCGGCATGATTCTTATGAGCGAGCAGGCTATATGCCAGGCGTTAAGATGGGTATTCAAAAGGTTATGGGATATACTGGATTGATCTATGGATTTGAGCACTTTATAGAATAGACAGGGGAGAACACCATGTTAAAGATCGCATTTATTGCACATGATCGTAAAAAAGATGAAATCGTAAATTTTGTATTAGCCTATGAGCATGTATTTGTAGGTCATGAACTATTTTCTACGGGGACTACTGGCCAACGGATCATGGATGTGACTAGCTTGAAGATTCATCGCTATATGTCAGGACCATTGGGTGGAGATCAGCAAATTGGGGCAATGGTAGCCCAAGATGAATTGGATCTTATTATTTTCTTGCGCGACCCATTAATGGCACAGCCACATGAACCAGATATTACAGCTTTACTTCGTCTATGTGACGTATATGGTATCCCTGTAGCAACGAATATCGCAACAGCTGAGGTGCTTGTGAAGGCGATTGATCGCGGTGACTTTGCTTGGCGTGAACTCGTCCATAAATACAAACCAGGTGTTGATGAATGAAGCTGGACATTCTTGTATTTGGGGCTCATGCGGATGATGCGGAGATCGGAATGGCAGGTACGATTGCGAAGCATACCGCTGCAGGACTAAAAGTAGGTCTGTGCGATTTAACAGCTGCGGAAATGTCCTCAAACGGTACTGTAGAGCTACGCAAGGAAGAGGCACAGCAAGCTGCTGATCTGCTTGGCGTGTCTGTGCGGACGAATTTGGGTTTATCTGACAGAGGGCTGTTTATAACAGAAGAGCATGTGGCCGCTGTGACAGCCGAAATTCGCCGGTTTGCTCCTGCGATTGTTTTTGCTCCTTATTGGGAAGATCGTCATCCGGATCATATTGCGTGCAGTAAGCTAGTAGAAGAGGCTGTTTTTAATGCTAAACTACGTAAATATATGCCGGACAAGCCGGCAGTTCCGGCTCCACAGCTGTTTTTTTATTTTATAAATGATTTAGGACGTACGGATCTTATTGTAGATGTTACTAAACAATATGGGCTGAAGGAGCAGGCGTTGTCCTGCTATCGCTCCCAGTTCACCAAGCCGCTCGGTGCCGATGCTGTATCCACACCGCTAACGGAAGGTTATATTGAACGTGTTCGTTCCAGAGACATGTTGCTTGGACAGCGGAGACTTATTCCCTATGCGGAAGGATTTGCAACAAAAGTTCCCTATGCAGTAGATCTGTTTACTGAAGGGGATCAAACTATATAAGGTATAGAAGGGGACGGAATATGGATCGTTTGAAAATAGGCATCACTTGTTATCCGTCTCTTGGCGGCTCAGGCGTAGTAGCGACTGAATTAGGAAAACTCTTGGCCGAGAAGGGACATGAAGTTCATTTTATTACACACAGCATTCCGTTTCGGTTAGGGAAATTCCAGAAAAATATATTTTATCATGAGGTAGAGGTTAATGATTATTATGTATTTAAATATCCTCCTTATGATTTAGCACTTGCTACGAAGATGGCTCAGGTTGCCAAAATGCAGAATTTAGATCTGTTGCATGTTCATTACGCCGTTCCGCATGCTGTTTGTGCTTTCCTTGCTAAGCAGATGCTTGGTAATGATATAAAAGTTGTAACGACTTTGCATGGCACTGATATTACGGTACTTGGACAGGATGAATCGCTAAAAGATCTAATCCGTCTTGGAATTAATGAAAGTGATGCCGTAACAGCCGTATCGAAGGATCTCATTAGAGAAACACGAGAAGTGCTGGATATTACGCGCCAGATCGACCTCACTTATAACTTCGTTGATCATCGTGTCTATTATCCACGGGATGTATCGAATCTGCGAGAAGATTTTGCTTCTCCTGAGGAGAAGATCTTGATGCACATCAGTAACTTCCGCCCAGTTAAAAGGGTAAGCGATGTTGTCGATATCTTTGCTAAAGTGAATCGTGAAATCCCTTCACGTCTGCTGCTTGTTGGCGAAGGGCCAGATCTTCCTAAGATTCAAGCTAAGATCAGTGAAATGGGTCTGGATGATAAAGTCCGCTTCTTAGGAAGACAGGATGAGATTGCTCAAGTTATTTCGTTGGCTGATCTTCTTCTGTTACCTTCTGAGAAGGAAAGCTTTGGTCTGGTCGCCCTGGAAGCGATGGCCTGTGGTGTTCCGACTATAGGTTCTCAAACCGGAGGCATTCCGGAGCTCATAGAACATGGCAAGACAGGATTCATTGCTCCAATTGGTGATACAGAAACTATGGCGAAATATGCAATCAAACTCCTATCGGATGATCGCATGGTGGAGCAGTTCAGACAAGCTTGTCTGGAAACGGCCTGCAAAGATTTCTGTAAGGATTCGATTACAAGTCAGTATGAGGATATATATTACCGTGTGCTCGGGCGCAAGGTACCTAGACTGGATACAGTCAGGGGGTAAGGAGTTCGTAATGAAATGGAAAATGGCGCCATCTGCTATGGCTCTTGCGGCGGAAAATGTAATTTCTGAGCTAACGCAAAACGGCCATGAGGCTTTTTGGGTTGGAGGCTGCATTCGCGATGAGCTATTGGGTAGGCCAGTGCATGATATGGATATTACAACTTCAGCAGTGCCGGAGGAAGTGATAGCCATTTTCGCACGCAGTATTCCGACAGGGCTAGCACATGGGACGGTCACTGTGCTTCAGGATGGGCATGGATTTGAGGTGACGACATACCGAACTGAAAGCGGCTATGTCGATCATCGTCGTCCGGACCATGTTGAATTTGTTAGTGATGTGAAGGAAGATCTTCGTCGTCGTGATTTTACGATTAACGCGATATGCTGCGGGCTGGGTGGAGAAATGATTGATCCCTTCGGAGGCGAGAAGGATCTAGCTCTCCGTGTGATCCGCTGTGTGGGTGATGCAGAGGAACGGTTCGATGAGGATGCGCTTCGCATGCTTCGCTGCGTTCGTTTCGCATCGGTGCTGGATTTCTCCATCGCGAAGAACACATGGAGGGGCCTGATGCGTCAGCGAGATAAGCTGGCGCATATTGCTGTGGAGCGTGTCCGCGCGGAGCTGGACCGCATCGTAGAGGGGCCGCATCCTCGGCGCGGCCTTGCTATGCTCGCGCGCTGCGAGCTGCTCGCGCGCGGCAAAGCCCCGTTCCCCTGGACCGGAACCGATCTGGCGGCTGCTGCCGCCTTAACGGCCGGGATAGGGGAACTGGAGAGCGCCCACCTGCGGTGGGCGCTTCTCCTCCATGCCCTGAAGCAGTCGGCCCAGGAGGCCGATGAGCTGCTGCGGGCATGGACGTTCTCTGGGACGACGCGTACCAGCGTCGTCCAGGTGCTGCGGGTCCGCGAAGCTTGGACCGCTGCCCTGGAGGCTGTGCCGCCGGGGGAACCGGGCGGCACGGATCTACTGCGGCGGCGCTGGATCGCCGCCGTGCTGACCTTCGGCGTGGAAGCCGCCGAAGGGTGGCTCTCGCTGCTGGCGATCCTGCCAGCAGCTGCCCTTTCCGCTGCGAATCAGCCAGCGGACTCGGAAGTCTCACCCGCTGTCAACACCCAAGCGGTCTCAAAAGACTCGCCCGCTATCACCGCCCCAGCGGTGCCTGCAAGAGAGTGGATCGCACAAATGCCATTGAAGAGTCTCTCGGAGCTTGCTGTTACAGGCAATGAGTTGGCGGAAGCGCTTGAGAAACGTCCAGGACCTTGGCTTGGCAATATGCTGAGTGCACTTCTGCAGGCGACTGCTTCGGGAGATCTTCTTAACAATAAACAAGAATTGCTGCTTGAAGCAAAAAGGATGGATGGACATGAGCTATGAAAAAGCGCTGTCGCTAACCGGGTTGAAGCAGGAAGCTTCTGATTCGAATTGGCTAGACAGAGTTCAGCTCCTGGAGTCTGTCGTATCTACTCAGGAGGAAGCCAAACGATTGGCGGAAAACGGTGCGCCAGAAGGAACAACCGTAATCGCTGAAGAACAGACCGGAGCTAGAGGGCGAATGGGTAGAAAATGGTTTTCTCCTCGTGGCAAAGGCATTTGGATGAGTATTGTATTGCGTCCGAAGTTACCTTTGATACAGACTCCTCAGTTAACACTGCTTGCTGGGGTTGCTGTCTGTAAGGCAATTCGCCTTGTAACCGGGGTAGACGCCGGGATTAAATGGCCAAATGATTTGCTTGCGGGCGGTCGAAAGATATGTGGAATTTTGCTCGAGTCTTCGCTAAGAGAAGGAGAGCTTCATTATTGCATCGCCGGGATTGGAATTTCTGCGAACTTGACTGAAGACGATTATCCTGATCATCTGAAGGAAGTAGCGACTTCTCTTCGGATTCAGCGGGGCGGTGTCCCTATTGACCGTTCGGAGCTGGTAAGAGTTGTATTGAATGAGTTAGAGCTGCATTTCAATCTATACATGGAACAAGGTTTTAAACCTATCAAAGAGCTGTGGGAGTCGATGTCAGTTACTTTGGGTCGCCAGATCGCTCTGAATAGCCCTCAGGGACGATCTGAAAGTGTTGTGGTAGGTTTGGATGAGTTAGGTGGACTAATCCTTAAAAACAGCGCAGGAGAGATTTCTAGCGTATGCTCAGGTGAAATCGAGCTTTTATAAATCTTTTTTATATGACAGGGTGTCATCCCCTGTCATATTTTTTTCGTGTATTTCCGAGTCCTTTTTGTTATACTATGGGGCAGAGGCGGTATCGTTTTGCGAACTGTACTCCTGATCTGATGAACTTATAATGGTTTTATTATTGGAATCACCTTCATAACTGCGTTAGACGGTTACGTTGGATTCTGCTCTGAGCCGTAAGGACCGAGACAGAAGGGACGATCGCGAGTGACTCTTTTTTGCCCTTCGGACCTTTTTAGCAAATCGTTGCTAAAAGGTTTTTTTGTTGCGATTTTTACGGGGATGTAATTTCAAAAAGGAGGACGAAGAGAGAAATGGCAAACAAACAAGCACTTAATATTGTGAAAATGAAAAAAATGAAAGCAGATGGTGAGCGGTTAAGCATGCTGACTGCTTATGATTACCCATCGGCTCTACTTGCTGAAGAAGCCGGTATCGATCTTATTCTGGTGGGTGACTCCCTGGGAAATGTGGTACTTGGATATGATACAACTTTACCTGTTACGATTGACGATATGGTCTACCACACTCGTTCGGTAACTCGGGGCGCACAAAAAACATTCATTGTGGCAGATATGCCATTTATGACCTACCACGGAAGTATAGATGAAACCTTGCGGGGTGTGCGCAGACTGATGCAGGAAGGGCGGGCTCATGCCGTCAAAATGGAAGGCGGTCTCGAAATTTGTGAGACAGTTACTGCGGTTGTAGCTGCGGGAGTTCCTGTGCTGGGGCATATTGGACTTACACCGCAATCGGTAAATATGATTGGCGGCTACCGCATTCAAGGTAAGGACGCCAAAGATGCAAAACGTCTGATGGATGAAGCTAAGGCCCTTGAAGCAGCAGGTGCTTTTGCAGTGGTACTGGAGCTGGTGACAGAAGAAGTGGCACAAGCAATTTCTGAGGCACTGAGCATTCCGACCATTGGGATTGGTGCAGGTCGTTATTGTGATGGACAGGTATTGGTTTTCCATGATTTGTTGCGTTATGCCTCACCCTACCGTGAGAAACGTTTTGTCAAAACCTACGCGGATGTGGGTAGCCTGATTCGTGAGGGTATCAGCCAATATGTGCAAGAAGTGAAGAATCGCTCGTACCCAGATGAAGGTCATGTTTTTAAAGCAGATGAAACCGTTCTGGAATCTTTATACGGCGGTGCCGGAAAGGATGGGGAATAAGATGAGAGTCGTCAGAAGCATTAAGCAACTGCGCGAAGCTTTGGAATATATGAGACAAGGTGGGCATACCCCGATTGGGTTTGTTCCAACCATGGGATACCTGCATGAAGGACATGCCAGTCTGCTTCGGCGGGCAGGAGAAATGAGTAACACGGTCGTTATGAGCATATTTGTGAACCCGCTGCAGTTCGGACCGAATGAGGATTATGATTCCTATCCGCGCGATGAAGAGCGTGATTTGGAGCTTGCGGAACGCGAAGGTGTCGATATTGTATTTATCCCCAGTGTGGAAGAAATGTATCCGCAGCCTACCCGGACTACTGTCTCGGTATCAGAGCTTACCACTCGACTTTGTGGGGCTTCGCGTCCAGGGCATTTTAATGGCGTAACAACAGTTGTTAATAAACTATTCAATATCGTGCAGCCAGATTATGCTTTCTTCGGGCTAAAGGATGCTCAGCAAGTAGCTGTGCTCCGCAGAATGGTATCTGATTTGAATATGAATGTTGAAATTGTACCTTGCCCTATCGTTCGTGAAGGAGATGGACTTGCACTTAGCTCGCGTAACGTATTCTTATCTCCAGAGGAACGTTCTCAAGCACTGGTGTTATCTCGTTCCTTGCGTGAAGCACGTCAGTCCATTGAAGAAGGAAAAGTAACAACCGTTGCTGAAGTGCGGGAATTGTTGACCTCGGTTATTTCCAACTCTCCTTTGGCGGTCATTGATTATGCGGAAATACTGACTTTCCCTAATCTGGAAGGCTTAGAGAACGAAGTTTTATTAACGGATGTAAATGGGGAGATTATTATAGCGCTTGCCGTGAAGTTTGGCAGAACGCGATTAATTGACAATAATGTATTTATTCCAAAGGAGGTTGCCGCTCTTGTTTAGACATATGATGAAATCCAAAATTCACCGCGCGACGGTGACAGAAGCCAATTTGAATTATGTGGGAAGTATTACCATTGATGAGAACTTAATGGAAGCGGCAGATATTCTTGAAAATGAAAAAGTGCAGATCGTGGACAACAATAATGGTTCACGGTTAGAAACCTATGTTATTCCAGGGCCTCGCGGCAGTGGTGTGATCTGCCTAAATGGTGCAGCTGCACGTCTTGTTCAACCGGGAGATACAGTAATTATTATTTCGTATGCGATGCTGTCTTCGGAAGAACTGGAATCGCATAAACCAACGGTGGTATTCGTGGATGAGAACAACAGACCATTGAAGCTGGCTGATCATGAATTGCATGCTACAATCGCTTAATTTATGGACTTACGCCATGTAATGAATGGCAGGGATGAAAGACCCCGTTCTCGCAGAAAATGAAGTCAGGCAAGCTGAACTGATTTCATCTTCAGTAAGGGGGGATAGCCCATGTTTCAACATTTGTTTGCTGAAATGAACAAGGTGCTTCAGGAGATCGTTACAGATTACCCTACAGCGGAGGGTGCCCGCCGGAATGAGCTTTTATGCAATTATAATATGCTGCATCGACTTAGTGATAAAGTGATGGATGAATGGCTGGCCTTTGCAGAGAAGCTAAGTCACTTTCGTGAAAGTGTAGATTTTACGACTGTGGTTGAAGAGGAAGTGCCAGAGCAGGAAGCACCCGAGCTGTGCATGGATACTTTTGTTAGAGGTCAAGGGTATTATAAGCTGCTGATGTATGGGAAATGTATTGAACAGTTTAAGGAAGTTATTGTGCAATATCCGGATAGCTTGGCTGCTCGATTATATTTAGCCATCTCTTACCTGCAGGAAGGGGAGGGGGAAGCTGCTTGGAGTCATCTGAACCATATGCTCGGTTTGATACGGGAAACCAAGCTGAAGGCAATGGTTTATAACGCTTTAGGTTGCATCAGGGCCTCTCAAGAACGGTTCAATGAAGCGCAGGAGCTGTTTGGCCTTTCTTTGCAACTTGACCCGGCACTTCCTGAACCAACCGTTAATTTGGAGGTTTGCCGCCGCCGAGGAGGTAAGCTTCATTTCGGAAATCAGCTTGTTTCATTATTGTAAATTATTACGTTTACGGTTTATTATTCCGCATTTTCATTCAAGCGATGCATCCCCTGAACCAGTGGTGTGCATCGCCTTTTTTCGCAACTTCTGTTATGCTGATTAAGAGTCTCAATTGAAAGGGAATAGAATTATAATGAAATTTGCCGTGCTTGATTTTGAAACAACGGGAACCCAATCCGTGGGTGAAATTATCCAGGTTGGCCTTGCAATTATAGAAGAAGACCGGTCCATCTCCCGGGTATATGGTTCCTACGTCAAGCCCGGAACGCCGATACCTCCTTTTATAACTGGTCTAACGGGGATTACCGACGATGATGTAAAGGATGCACCTGAGCTGGATGAGATGATGATGGAGCTTGTCCCACTCTTGGATGATGTTGTGCTTGTAGGGCATAATGTCGCATTTGACTTCCATTTTTTGCAAAATGCTTTAGACCGATGTGGGTATTTACCATTTCAAGGGCGGATTTTAGATACGATTGATTTTCTGAAAATCTGCTTTCCTTCCCTCACATCCTATCAACTAGGATCAGTTAGTGCACATTTTGGAGTGACGCATGATCGTCCGCATCAGGCAGACAGTGATGCACTCGCAACTGCTCTTGTATTGCTGAAATGTCTGGAGGAGCTCTACGATTTGCCTCTGCTGACGATTCAGAGACTCTGTGAGCTGTTTACGGAAGAGGATAGTGATCTGGGTTGGTATTTTGATGGTCTGCTGCGTGAACGGGAAGCGGAGACGCTTCAGCCCGAAGGTGATCTGACTTTCTATCGTCAATTAGCGCTTGCTGTAGGAGACTGGAATGAATTAGCTCCACCTCGAGACGAGCATGCTGAGAATCCACTACACAATTTATCTTTTACAGATTATATGGATGAAGTAACGAAACGACTTAAAGAAACTTTGCCACAGTATGAAAGCCGAGAAGCTCAGGATATTATGATCAATGAGGTGATGACGGCACTTGCCGAAGACAAGCATCTATTGATCGAAGCAGGGACAGGAACCGGTAAATCCCTTGGTTATTTATTGCCTGCCATATACCAAAGCGTACGAACTAATGAAAAAGTCATGGTCAGCACTCATACTATTAATCTGCAGGATCAATTGCGTGAGCGTGATATTCCTTTGTTAACGCAGGTAGTTCCTTTTCCATTTAAAGCTGCAATTTTTAAGGGCAGAGGGCATTATTTGTGTCTTCGTAAGTTCGAACATAAAATTAATAAAAAAGACTTTATAAGTCCGAGGGAAGATGCGCTTACTGCGGCTCAGATGATCGTTTGGCTGACACAAAGTGAATCAGGAGATGACGAAGAGCTCAATCTAAGTGGACGTGGCGGAGATTTTTGGGAGACGGTGGCAAGCGATACCGATTCTTGTCTGGGTCGCTCGTGTCCTTGGTTCCGTAAGTGTTATTATCATCGGGCTAAGCATGAAGCTGGTATTGCAGACGTGGTCATTACGAACCACTCTAAGCTTTTCGCAGATGTTAAGGCTGGGCATCAACTACTTCCGGCTTATGAACATCTTGTAATAGATGAGGCCCATCATCTGGAGGACGTGGCTGGCAAGCATTTAGGCATGCATATGAAGCATTTCACGGTGGCACATACACTATCGCGTCTTTATAAGGATAGTCGAAATGGCCAACTTCCTACACTTCGCCAAATGCTTCAGTCATCAGGCAGTGAGGAAGCTTCTGAATGGAGCGGAGTGATCGATAGAATCTATCCGGACCTTCTTACCGTAAAAGAAACCTGGGATCTGCTTAGTGATAAACTATTCAGCCTCTTGCCGGAACGCAGCGATGCAGCGGCGGGAGAAGCCGGCCAGTTAGTCATGCGGCTACTTCCTACCCGTAAACCGAAAGATTGGGATGAATTGGTTGCTTTAGAGAATACTATGAATCTGACATTAAGCGAAATTATCCGTAAAGGTGATAAAATGCTTAATGAGATGCGAGATCAAGAAGGTCAATCTTCCTCAGATAGCCTAGTTACCGATATTAGCGGCTTATTTAAGGATTTAGCTTCTATACGTGAGCAAGTACGGTTTTTTATGGGATTAAATGATGAGAATGTAGTATATTGGCTGGAGGCGAATGGAAATTATCGCAGTAAATCGCTACAGCTGTATGCCGTTCCTGTTGATGTTAGTACTCAGCTTAAGGAGCTGTTTTTCGACAAGAAGAAAAGTATCGTACTAACTTCGGCGACACTCTCTGTGGATAAATCTTTCCAGTTTATGATTGATAATCTCGGACTTAATGAAGCTGCGGAAGAGGGGCGTCTGATGACATCACTCCTGCCTTCTCCCTTTAAGTATCGGGAGCAGGCGCTGTTAGTTATTCCGCGGGATTTCCCAAGTGTGAAGGGGAGTGTAGGCGATGCCCGATTTGTCGATACACTCGTACAGTCACTAGCAGAAGCAGCTATTACAACACGTGGGCGGATGCTTGTCCTGTTTACTTCTTACAAGATGCTACGCCAGGTTTACGATCCTCTGAAAGAGGCTCTAGCCTCACAAGAGATCACGGTGTTAGGTCAAGGCGTGGAGGGGGGCAGCCGTAGCAAGCTGATCCGCCGTTTTCAGGACAGTGCAGCTTCTGTACTGTTAGGAACAAGCAGCTTTTGGGAGGGTGTAGATATTCCAGGTGAAGCATTAACATGCTTGGCCATCGTGAGACTCCCATTTCAACCGCCAAACCACCCCCTAGCGGAAGCGAAGTCTGAGTTATTACAAGCCCAGAAAAAGAATCCGTTCATGAAGTTGTCTGTTCCTCAGGCGGTTATTCGCTTCAAGCAAGGATTTGGGAGGCTGGTACGGACAGCGCAAGATCGGGGTATTGTTATTGTGTATGACACAAGGGTGATCGAATCTCACTATGGGAAGTATTTCCTCTATTCGTTGCCTGGCCCGAAAATGGAGCATATGCTTACGGATCAAATGGTTCCTCGTATAGCGGAGTGGTTGGAAGACGGAGGCGTTTCTTGAAAAGAACGTCATCGATCTTATTAATCTCTCTACAAGGAAGGGCGGTATAAGAATACCGCTCTTCCTTGAGACGAGGTGCAGATATTTCGATAGGATTTGAACAGAATATCACTTAAATTAGGAGGTAAATTATGAAATCGGATAAAATATCAGAAGCCGTTGTTCGCAGACTTCCTGTGTACTTGCGTTTCTTGAATGATCTCCAGAAACGTGAAATATTAACCGTTTCCTCACAAGAACTAGGACAAAAACTTGATTTGAATCCTGCTCAAATTCGTAAAGATTTAGCTTATTTTGGAGATTTTGGTAGAAAAGGTATCGGGTATGACGTAACTTATCTTATTGAAAAAATCCGTCATATTCTGAAGCTGGATCAACAATTGAATGTGGCTTTAGTAGGTGCCGGTAACCTTGGACATGCATTATCTAATTACAATGCTTATCTGAAAGATACTATGAAGATTACCGCTATATTTGACTCCTATGCACCTAAGGTAGGGCGGAAAATCAACTCTCTTACCGTTCAACCGATGGAGGAGCTTGGTCAGACGGTTCGTGAGCAAGGTATTCGAATTGGGATCATTACTGTGCCTGATTCAGAAGCGCAGAATGTAGCAGATATTCTCATTGAGTCTGGCATTGAGGCGATTTTGAATTTTGCACCAGTGATTCTAAAAACACCATCGAATATCCGGGTTCATGCTGCCGATTTTACAACGGATTTGCAAAGCCTTGCTTATTATTTGAAAGACGGAAAGGAAGAAACCGGAAATGAAGAGCAGTAAAACGATTATTAAGGGCGGGCGTTTTCTTATTCCGGGAACGGATGAGCCGGTTCTGAATGGATATATGACTATTGAAGATGATTTGATCACTTACATAGGAAAAGAAGAGCCTTTAATGGAAGATGATGTGCAAGTTGTTGATGGCAGTCGTCTGCTGTTTATGCCAGGTCTGGTAAACACACATGGCCATGCGGCAATGTCATTGCTTCGTGGTTATGGAGATGATTTAGCACTTCAGGTGTGGCTTCAAGAGAAGATGTGGCCGATGGAAGCGAAATTCACTGGAGAAGATGTATACTGGGGAACCTCCTTGTCGGTACTGGAAATGCTAAAAGGTGGTACTACAACCTTCTTGGATATGTATGATCATATGGATCGAGTAGCAGAGGTAGTCGAATTATCAGGCATTCGTTCTGTACTGATGAGAGGCGTAATCGGATTATGCCCAGAGGAAGTACAAAATCACAAGCTTGCGGAAGCGATTTCTTTTGCACGAAATTGGCATGGTAAGGCTGATGGTAGAATTACGACGATGATCTCGCCACACGCCCCATATACTTGCCCACCGGACTTCTTTGTTAAGTTTGTTCAAGCGGCACATGATTTGGATTTACCGATGCATACCCATATGTCCGAGACCAAACGCGAAGTGGAGCAGAATGTGGTGGATTACGGACTTCGGCCTGTAGCGCATTTAGAGAAGCTTGGAATGTTCACACGTCCGTCTATTGTTGCACATGGCGTTCATTTGAATGATGAAGAGATCGAGATACTGGCTCGTCATGATGTAGGCGTGTCTCATAACCCAGGAAGTAATCTGAAACTGGCTAGTGGAGTGGCTCGGGTTACGGATCTTCTAAAGGCTGGTGTGAAGGTATCACTGGGTACAGATGGTGCGGCAAGCAATAATAACCTGGATATGTTTGAAGAGATGCGTCTTGCAGCCCTCATCCATAAAGGTGTAAGTGGTGATCCGACGGCTGTTCCAGCTCCGGAAGCGCTGCGTATAGCTACAGAGTATGGCGCAAAGTCTATCTTTTTAAATGATGTGGGTAGACTCGCTGTTGGCATGAAAGCGGACTTTATCGCGATTGATATAGACCAGCCGCATTTGCTACCACACACAGATCTGTTGTCTCATGCTGTATACTCTGCCAGTGCCAAGGATGTTGAACATGTATGGGTGAATGGTAAACAGGTTGTAAAACATGGAGAATGTGTAACGCTAGATGAGGAAGCAATCCGTCGTAAGGCGCAAGAATCATTTGATGGACTGCTTAAACGGTAGTCTAAGATCATAACGAATAACTGAAAGGCTGTGACTTTCTGCGATTGCAAAGTTACAGCCTTTTGTGTTTCTGATAATTAGATCATTGAATTGGATATGAAACTTTGGATAAACACACAGGTGTGTTATATAATCAAAAAAGATATATTACTAGAAAGGGAGCTGTACCTTGAAGAAAAGGAAAAAATGGATCCTCCTGGGGTCAGTTCTGATTCTGCTCCTTCTGTTTGGACTTATCCAGTTCTATGCTTATATTATGAAAGATCAATGGAACGAGCGAGATATCGCTAAGGATGTCGCTAAAACCAGTGCTGGTCTGACAGAGGTAACCAAAGCGCAGAAATCCGTGTGGGATGAAAATGCGGTGTACTGGGTCTTAACAGGGAAGAATGAAGCCGGGACCGAGTTGATGGTTTGGGTACGTTTTACTGTAGACGGGAAGTTTGCTGAAGGAACCGACGCAGTATATGCTGAAGAACTAAGTAAAGGGACCTCTGAAGCGAAAATGCGTAGCCTTATAAAAGCCGATCTTCCGGACATCAGCATTGAGCGGTTGTTGCCAGGAGTATATAACGGGGAGTATGCTTGGCAGCTTTTTTATAAACAAAGCGGTCGATATTATTATCAATTTTATCGGTTCTCAGATGGGGCTCGAATGGGTGAAGGTTACAGTTTACCTAGCCGCTAAATTAAACAAAAGCATTATAGGAGAAACAAGCGGACCATTTATGGTTCGCTTGTTTTTTAAAATGACATATTATTTGATATACTATAAGTACACGAATTGTGATATACTATAAGAGTAGTTTTTATGTATTGGTATTTAAAGATTCATACGAAAAAAGGTCTGTTAGTTAAGAGTAACAGCCCTTTTTTTGTCGAATTAAATCAATAAATTTAATAAAATGGAAAGAATTAAAAAATAAAATTTTAAATATCTTCACACTTTTTTTCAATATAGTATATACACCTGTGATATACTACTGTTTGTAATTAGAACAGTGTTAGTAGAACGTCAGGCTCTGATGAGCTCTTAGCAGCTATGACTTTGGATCATTCTGTTTACATTTTTTCATCTTTGAGAGGAGGACGTTTCTTGAAATTACGTCTTGTACCTGTACTGATAACGTCTCTACTGTCGGCTATGCTATTATTCGGAGGATTCTTTTTATATCGTCAGTTTGCTTTACAGGAACCGCTCCAAAAGATTGTAACCGGATTTGAGGGAGTAAATACTTCACATATTAGTATTAACCGCGATGAGGTCACTTTGAAACTTGATTTGCAGCCGGGCACGAATTTACGTGATCTAGTATCGTATGTATCCAAAGAAGGAAAATCAGTGATTGAAGGACGTAAACTTAAACTCGATGTGGAGCAAAATTCAAGTGAACTATTGGATGATTACTGGGATAAAGCGATGTTCTCTGTAGCTGAAGCCATGGAGAGCCGTAAATATACGATTATACCTACAGAACTTGATAGATTGAAACAGCAAAATACGGAATTTAAAGATGTGATAGCATCTACTGATATCGACGACAACAATGTGTACGTAAGCTTGAGTAATGGAAAAGAAAGCAAATTTATTATTCTGCCGCGAAAACCTGCGACCTTGGGGGTATGGAATAATGCCTAAGTACCTTAAAGAAATTTTACTCGGATTTATTCCTGTGCTGTTTATTTTCATGGCTTTTTTAGGTATTAATATATTCCCGATTGTTATAGCAGCTGGAATGCTTACTGCATTACTTATAATTGCTCATTTGCGTGGCGGGCTTACGGTGAACGCTGGTGCGGGGAAGAAACGCCAGAAGGAAGGGCCTTCAAAGCTCACTTTTGAAGAAATTGGTGGGCAAGACAATGCGAAGCAAGAGCTTCGTGAGGCACTCGATTTTTTGATCCGGCACGAGGAGATTAGTAAATTTGGGATTCGTCCTTTGAAAGGGATTCTGCTCACTGGCCCTCCAGGAACAGGTAAGACCCTTATGGCCAGAGCAGCAGCGCATTATACAAACTCCGTATTCGTAGCTGCATCAGGTAGTGAATTTGTAGAAATGTATGTTGGTGTCGGGGCTGGTCGGATCCGCGATTTGTTCAAGGATGCTCGTAACCGTGCTGTTAAGGAGAACAAACAAAGTGCCATTATTTTTATTGATGAAATTGACGTAATTGGCGGTAAGCGCGAAGGCGGTCAGCAACGTGAATATGATCAGACCTTAAATCAGCTATTGACCGAGATGGATGGTATTTATAATAACGAAACTCCGCGTATTTTGCTGGTAGCTGCAACAAACCGGAAAGAAATGCTTGATTCAGCATTGTTACGTCCTGGACGCTTCGACCGTCATATTCAAGTGGACATGCCTGACAAAAAGGGCCGCAAATCGATTCTCGAATTGCATGCGAAGAATAAGCCTCTTCATACAGAGGTGAGTCTCGACAAAATCGCTGAAGAAGCCTATGGCTTTTCCGGTGCTCAGCTTGAAAGTGTCATGAATGAGGCTGCGATTTATATGATGCGTGAGGACTTGACGAAAGTTGAGCAGCGGCATCTGTCGATGGCGATTGACAAGGTAATGATGGGTGAAAAAACGGATAGAGAAACAAATCATGAAGAGAAAAAGAGAGTCGCCATTCATGAATTGGGACATGCCATTATGGCAGAGCTCCTTCGTCCCGGAAGCGTTAGTCAGGTTACGCTGACTCCGCGTGGGCAAGCCCTTGGTTATGTGCGACATAATCCTCAGCAAGAGCAGTATTTGTACACCAAAGATTATCTCGAAGATCAGATTATGATTGCACTTGGTGGAGCAGCTGCTGAAGAAATGTATTATGGTGGACGAAGCACAGGTTCACGCGGTGATTTCGATCAGGCGCTGAATATTGTGGAAACGATGATGAAGTCAGGTTTAACTTCGCTGGGTATCGCTAAGCTGGAAATGGTTACCACTGAAGAGCTTATGAAGGAAAATAGTAAGATATTGGATGAGCTGATGACGCGCACTCGTGAGCACCTTGAAAAGCAACGAAATGTATTTGATTACTCTCTTGACATTTTAATGAAGGAAGAAGTACTCTCTGGAGAGCAATTTCGATGTCAATTTCGTGACAGCGTCCTTTTACCAGCATAAATATTTATGCTGGTTATTTTTTTTTACTTTTCAGGCATGCTAAGATATCATTATATGTCGGGCTTTATAAATTTTTGCGACAGACAAGGTACAATACAAAAGTATAGATACCTGAAAGGATGGAGACTTTTTTATGAATTTCAAAAAAATAGGTGTCATCGGCGGTGGCACAATGGGACAAGGTATTGCTGAAATGTTAGCAGCCAAAGGCCTGGATGTATTACTAGTGGAGAAAACCGCGGAGAAACTGGACTACTCTTACGAAATGATCGAGACAAGTCTAGATAAGCAACTGGAGAAATGGGCGATCACTCAAGCTGAGAAGAAGCTGATTCTTAGCCGCATTCAAAAAGTGACACATTTCGCGGAGCTCAGCTCTTGTGACATGGTTATCGAAACCATTGTTGAGGATTTGGAAGAAAAGAAAAAGATTTTGAATCAATTGGATCAAGTATGCCCGAACCACATTATTCTTGCCAGCAATACATCAACACTTAGCTTGACTGAACTTGCAAGTTCTACGATGTATCCGGAACGCGTGATCGGAATGCATTTCATATATCCTGTAGCTAAAGTGGATCTTGTAGAAATCGTACGTGGTCTGAAAACTTCAGATGCTACTTTTGAAGATACAAAATCCTTTGTTGATGAGATTGTTGAGAAAAAAGGTGTAATGATTTATGAATCCCCAGGATTTGTAACATCACGCCTCATTTGCTTGTTTATCAATGAAGCTATGCATGTGCTACAAGAAGGCGTTGCCTCCGCACAGGATATTGACGATGCTATGCGTATTGGTTATCAATTCCAATATGGACCGCTTGAAATGGCTGACAGATTTGGCCTGGATTCGGTACTTGCGGCACTCGAAAATATGTTCCGTGAATACGGAGAGCTGAAATACCGTCCTTCTACAATTCTTAAGAAGATGGTACGTGCAGGACAACTGGGTATGAAATCAGGAGAAGGCTTCTTCAAGTACGACAAGGATGGTGACCGTGTATGAATATTTTAGTTATTAACTCAGGTAGTTCTTCTTTGAAATATCAGCTGTATAACATGACCGATGAATCGGTTTTGGCTAAGGGTTTGGTTGAACGTATTGGGATGGATTCCTCCATTCTGAATCATAAACCTACTGGCAAAGCGGAAGTGACAGAAGTAAGCGAAATTCTGGAACATAATACTGCGATCCGCAAAGTCCTTGCTTGTCTTACAGACAAAGAGCATGGTGTAATTGAATCTATTAAAGAAATTGATGCTGTAGGTCACCGCGTAGTGCATGGTGGAGAGTTCTTCAAATCCTCCGCACTTGTGGATGCTGACGCAAAAACGAAAATTCGTCAATTGTTTGACCTTGCACCACTGCATAACCCAGCAGCAATGATGGGGATTACGGCTTCTGAAGTAAATATGCCAGGTGTACCGCAGGTTGTTGTATTCGATACTGCATTCCACCAAACCATGCCTGAAAAAGCTTATATGTACGCTATTCCTAGAGTATTGTACAATAAATATAAAGTTCGTCGTTATGGCGCACACGGTACATCACACGACTTCGTAAGCAAGGCTGCTGCGGAGTACTTGGAGCGTCCGCTGGAAGATCTGAAGATCATTACTTGTCATATCGGTAACGGCGGTAGTGTAACTGCAGTTCAAGGTGGAGTGTCCGTGGATACTTCCATGGGTATGACCCCTCTGGAAGGTTTGATGATGGGTACTCGTAGTGGTGATCTTGACCCAGCAATTGTCCCTTATGTGATGAACAAGGAAGAATTGTCCGTAGGCGAAGTTAACTCCATGTTGAATAAACATAGTGGTCTCTTAGCAATTTCGGGCGTAAGCAGTGACATGCGCGATATTATTGATGGTATGGAAAAAGGTGAGCCTAATTCCACACTAGCTTTTGAAATGTATGAGTACCGCTTGCGCAAGTATATCGGTTCATATACGGCTGCCATGAACGGTGTAGATGCGATCGTATTTACTGCCGGTGTTGGTGAAAATGCTTCATTGCTTCGTGAGAAACTGCTAAATAACCTTACGTTCCTGGGTATTGAGTTGGATGCTGAAGCTAACAAAGTTCGTTCCGGCGATCCACGTCGTATCTCTACGGAAGATTCCAAGGTACAAGTGCTAGTAGTTCCGACAAACGAAGAACTTGTCATTGCACGTGATACACACCGTATTGTGCAAGGAATTAACGGCTAAATTAGAGGAGAGATTGAAGGCATGACTAACAAGAGTGTAATTAAGAACGTGAATGAACATGTTGGAGAGAGTGTTGTTATCGGTTGTTGGGTAAACAACAAGCGCTCCAGTGGTAAAATTCAGTTCCTCCAGCTTCGCGATGGTACAGGTTATATTCAGGGAGTTGTAGTGAAATCAGAAGTGCCTGAAGAGGTATGGGATGCAGCTAAGAGCCTCACACAGGAAAGCTCTTTGTATGTGACCGGAATTATCCGCGAGGAACCTCGCAGTCAATCTGGTTTTGAAATGACTGTAACTGGAATTGAAGTTCTGCATCTTACAGAGAATTATCCAATTACTCCGAAAGAGCATGGCGTAGATTTCTTGATGGATCACCGTCACCTCTGGCTGCGTGCATCGAAGCAGCGGGCTGTTCTGGTAATTCGTGCGGAAATTATTCGTGCAATCCAACAGTTCTTCAACGAGAGTGGATTTACAAAGGTGGATCCTCCGATTCTGACGCCAACGTCAGCAGAAGGAACTACTAACTTGTTCCACACGAAGTACTTCGATGAGGACGCCTATCTAACACAAAGCGGACAGTTGTATATGGAAGCTGCGGCAATGGCACTAGGCCGTGTATATTCCTTTGGACCAACTTTCCGTGCAGAGAAATCTAAGACTCGTCGCCACTTAATTGAGTTCTGGATGATCGAGCCAGAAATGGCCTTTACAGATCACGAAGAAAGCTTGAAGGTTCAGGAAGAATTTATTAGCTTCGTAGTGCAATCTGTATTGAAGAATTGCCGTGCGGAGTTGGAAGCGGTAGGTCGCGATATTTCCAAGCTGGAGAATATCAAAGCACCATTCCCACGCATTACTTATGACGATGCGATCAAGTTCTTGAACGATAAAGGCTTTGAAGATATTGCTTGGGGTGATGATTTCGGTGCACCTCATGAAACAGCAATCGCAGAAGCATACGATAAACCTGTATTTATTACTCATTATCCTGCTTCTTTCAAAGCGTTCTATATGAAGCCAGATCCAAACCGTCCGGAAGTCGTACTGTGTGCGGATATGATCGCTCCAGAAGGCTACGGAGAGATTATTGGTGGTTCACAGCGGATCGATGATCCTGCGCTGCTTGAAGAGCGTTACAAAGAGCATAATCTTTCGATGGACTCTTACAAATGGTACATGGATCTGCGTACTTACGGATCTGTACCTCACTCTGGTTTTGGACTTGGACTTGAGCGTACTGTAGCTTGGATCTGTGGCCTTGACCATGTACGTGAGACTATTCCATTCCCACGTACACTGTACCGTCTCTACCCATAAGTTCTTATATTTGAAGGGGGACGTTCATGGACGGCAAAGGATGGAGTACCTGGGGCGAAGGCGTCTCCTTCGGTCTGGAGAACGGAATGGCCGTCATACCTTACGCATTACTGAAGTATTACCGGAAGCTGAATTTAAGCGGAAGTGAAGCTATGCTGCTGATACATCTGCTTTCTTTCAGGCAGGTGGAAGGGATTGACTTCCCTTCTCTTGAGGAGCTTCAGGTTGTAACTGGCCGTAGCATATCTGTACTAGCAGGAGAGTTGCAGAAGCTTATGAAGGAAGGTTTTATTAGCATCGATGGAGACAACGATGAGCTAAGAGACATCCATTATGAACGCTACAATTTCTCAGGGTTATACGGAAAGCTTGGTGCTTATCTAGCGACAGTTGTACAAGAGCATGAGCAAGATAAGCACGTAGGTGGCTATGCAACGTCGGCACCTCGAGCTGCTTCAGGGGGTGGATTCGGCGGAAAGCCCCCCTCATCTCCTTCTCAACTTGGGGCTGAAGAGGAAAGCCGAAATCTGTTCAGTATTTTCGAAAAGGAATTCGGACGTCCGCTATCTCCAATGGAGTGTGAGACGATATCCAGTTGGGTGGATCAAGACCGGTATCCCGAGGAGCTGATTCTGTTAGCGCTGAAGGAATCTGTATTTGCAGGAAAGGTTCATTTCCGTTATATTGATCGAATATTGCTGGAATGGGCCCGCAACCGGGTCAAGAACGCTCAGGATGTAAAGAACTATACACAAAAATTCCGCAATGGCGGAAGATAGATAGATTAGGAGAGAACCGCACTGCTTTAGCCCATCGCTAAAGTCAGTGCGGTTCTTTTTAATATTTTTATAAAAAAATGCAGGGGTAGTTGTTATCGGGCGCGTCTATTGCTGTGGGAAGGAGGGGAGAGTCATTGAAGAAGAGGTATTAATCCAGCGGATTTGCCAAGGTAACGAGGATGCATTCCGTCAATTTGTAAATACATATAGTCAGCAAATTTACAAAATTACTTATTCTGTATTACGCGATGTCAAAATGGCTGAAGATGCTGCTCAGGAAGCTTTTTTACAAATGTACAAATCTCTCCCTGACTACCGTTATCAAGGCTTAAAGTCATGGATTACACGGATCGCCTTAAATAAGGCAATTGATGCGAAACGTAAACGTGATCGACTTAGGGAACTTCCTGTTGACTATGAGCTTGTACTGAGCCAGACCGCTTCCAACGAAGAGGATGTGTTGTCAGGTGTTATACGCCGTGATCGGATGGATCGGCTGCTCGGTGAAATCAATAGCCTGCCTGAAACTCATCGTGAAATTATGGTGGCTTATTATCTGGAACATAAAAAATATGATCAGATTGCTGCAGAGCAGGGAATTTCCCTGAAGACGGTAGAGTCCAGATTGTATAGGGCGAGACAATGGATCCGAAATCATTGGAAGGAGGACGAATGGCTATGATGAAGCGTGGAGACGATCTAATCCAACGGGAACAAGCAAAATCTTATATTGAAGGTCACATGGACGAGGCGACCAGAGAAGATTGGGAACAGTTGCTGCTGGAAGATACGGAAAGTTTTACTTCATACATGGAAATGTTGGATGAGCTACAGGAGGATCTGCCTTCATTGGAGAATTCGTCTATTTTTACAGAGAGGGTTATGGCAGATTGGGCTAGTATGACGGAATCGTCAGCAGCATTGGAACAAGTGACGGTTGAAGAAGGGGTACGGCGATATCGCTGGTATGAAAAGACAATCTTTCATTATGCGGTTGCCGCGTCACTTACGCTGTTGATAATGACATCTGGTATGTTTGATAAGCTGCACACAGGTCAAATGGAGCTTATGATCCCTAAAAAAGATAATTCCCCATCATTTAGCGAGCAAGTCATACAGGCAACTAGCGGATGGTTGGATCAGCTAATGGGTAGCAGAAAGTGATGAGAGGAGAAATGAAATATGCAACAGCAGCGTAGTAAATTAAAAGCTTTTTTTCTTAATTTGATTCCTGGAGCAGGTCATTATTATATGGGAAAACGCCCACAGGGAATTGTTTATCTTCTGTTAAGCTTTGGCATCTTATTTATGTCATTCTTAATAGCTGTGGCTGAAGGTGCCGAGGATATTCTATTAATGGGTGTGATAGGGTTCCTACTTATTGGGACGGTTTCGATGGTGCATCTGGTGGTTAAAATGCTCCAGATGCCTGCTCCGGCAATGACTCCAGATGGATCGAATTTTGATTTTTCTTCAATGCCCGTTAAGACAGACGATAATGAGCGTGTACATGTAATTTTATTATCGTTCATTCCAGGATTGGGTCATTTTCATATGGGGTTGATGCAGCGAGGATTGTCTTTCCTCATTTCTTTCTTCGGTTTTATGACCGTGATGTTATTCCTGGCAGGGATTACTTCAAGTGATGTTTTCCTTCTCCTGTTTGGCGTATTACCAGTGATTTGGTTATATTGTATGTTTGATGCGGTTCAGTTAATCCATCGTAAGCAAGCTGGAGAAGAAATGGTAGATCGTACTTTATTCGAAGAGATGGAGGCTGGTCGTGAGGAGGGGCGCCGTAGCAAAGTTTTGGCTACATTGCTTTCTGCTTTTCCGGGTGCCGGACAAATGTATCTAGGGCTGCAAAAAAGAGGATTACAGCTCATGCTGCTATTTCTAGGGAGTATTTATGTCATGGACCTACTGCGTTTAACGCTGCTATTCTTCCTCATTCCAGTCATTTGGTTTTACAGTTTGTTCGATGGCTTACAGCTTGTCAGCCGACATGGACGTGAACCTTTACAGGATAAGCCAGTCATAGAAGGATTTTTAAATCATCAAGGATGGCTTGGAGCTGCTCTGATGTGTCTAGGACTGTATTACATTGTAGTTAATGTCGCAGTTCCTGCGCTTGATATCAGATTTCCTGGATGGCGTTTAGAGTATATAGTCAATGAATATTTCAGGACCTTTATCGTATCTGTGCTGTTGATTGGCGGTGGTTTGAAGCTGATGGCGGGAAGCAAGAACAATAAAGGGAGAAAAGGGACAGGTGGTCATTCTTGAATAATCCGACAGAATTACAGCAAGGAGTTATTGTTTCAAGTGAGCGTCCGGTTGCTGAAGATAAATCAAGACGCTGGCGTGTGGGAACGTTGTCGATGGGATTGAGCCTTTTATTTCTGGGAGCACTAATCATGGTCTCGCAGTGGAGGGGCGCCGAAGTGTTTGAGACGACGCTTGCTTGGTGGCCGATCATTTTTATACTATTAGGCTTAGAAATTGTGATATACACTTTATGGTTTCGTGGAAAAGGAAAAATGTATTATGATGTGCTAAGCGTTCTGTTCGTAGGGTTTATAGCTGTATGTTGTTTGGTTTTTGCGGGATTTAGTTCTTTAGGATTAACACAGGAATTTCGCCGTACCGTTTCAGCTGTGCAAGAAAGTTACGCATTGCCAGATTGGAAGGGAGCCGTTCCAGAGGGCGTTAGTACCATCATTATCCAAGCTGCAGAGCCTTATGGGATTAAAGTAGATCAAACGGGTGGAAACGAGCTGAATGTATTCGGGAGTTATTCTTCAAATAAAGGAAAGCTACAAGAAGCAAAAGAACAACAGCTGCTTCAAACTAAGCATGTTGGGAATACGCTATACATCATTTTAGGGGAAACTCCTAGAGATCTGCTATTCGATAATTCTAGGAACACGCTGGACGTGACTGTTGGGGCTCCGGCTAATGTTAAAGTGATTGTTCGAGATACTTATGGAAATGTTGTAACGGGCTAATCATGGCCTTAAATTAAAAAAAAGATCGCTTCCTGACCAATGTGGTATGGGAAGCGATCTTTTTATTTTACGAATGCAGCTCTTTCTCAAGCGCAGCGCCCATTTCACGGGAACGTTCGGCACAGCGATTTACTGCCGCGATGACAGTTTCGAAAAATTCTCCCTGCTCGAGTACTTCTATCGCTGCTTGTGTAGAGCCATTCGGGGATGTGACCTTTTTACGAAGTGCAGCTGGATCCTCGCCCGTCTGTTGTACCATTCTAGCAGCGCCAAGAACCGTTTGAACGGTTAACTCCGTGCTTTGATCAAGCGGCAGTCCGCCCCGTATACCGGAAGCGATCATTGCCTCCATCATATAATAAATATAGGCAGGCCCACTGCCGGAGATACCCGTTAAGGTCTCCATGCGTTCTTCATCAATGACTGTTGTTAGTCCGACAGCTTCAAAGATGTTGAGTGCTAGGCGTCGTCCTTTCTCATCTACTTCTTTGGAAAAGGCTATGCCAGTGGCACCAAGACCTATGGAACTAGAAGTATTCGGCATAGTACGGACGATGGGTTGCTCTTTGCCAAGCAGACCTTGCATCGTTCGAATGGACAGCCCAGCAATTACAGAGACTATGATCTGATCAGGTGAGAGAAGTGGGCTGAGTCCCCGAAGTGCTTCTGCAGCGTCTTTTGGTTTCATAGCCAACACGATTACTGGTGAGTTCCGTAGGTAATCTGTTTTTTGTTCAGGATCATTTGTACCGATTACACCGTAACGACTTCTTAGTTCTGCCAGACGTTCACTACTGCTACGGTTAAGCATAATAACATTATCGGATTTTACGATACTACGGCTAATCATCCCGCGAACGATGGCTTCTGCCATAGAGCCTGCGCCATAAAATACAATATTATGATTCATAAGTGGAATGGAAGGTTGCTGACACATGGCTCAAAATCCTCCTAAAAGTGGTGTAATTAAAAACGGATGCATGGACACTAACCCCGAATTTGACCTGTTCCGTAAATCTTATATTTGGTTGAAGTAAGAGCAGGCAGACCCATCGGTCCACGGGCATGGAGTTTCTGTGTACTAATGCCGATCTCTGCACCAAATCCAAATTCAAAGCCGTCTGTGAAGCGGGTTGAAGCATTGTGGTAAACAGCTGCAGCATCAACCTCCTGTAAGAAGCGTGAAGCGTTATCCGGATCTTCAGTTACGATACATTCCGAGTGCTTCGTGCCATACTGGGCGATATGCTGCATAGCTTCGTCTAAATCGCTGACGATTTTGATATTCAAGATATAATCATTATATTCAGTAGCATAGTCCTCTAATGTTGCAGGTAATGCCCATGGGACAAAGGATAATGTTTCCTGGCAGCCACGTAATTCAACGTTAACATCACGGAAAGCTTCGGCCAAAGAAAGCAGATACTCGTTTGCGTAATCCTTATGAACGAGTAGCGTCTCCATGGAATTGCAAACTGAAGGGCGCTGTGCTTTGGCATTCAGACTAATGTTCTGAGCCATTTCTGGCAAAGCGCTTGCGTCGAGATAAGTATGGCAGATGCCTGCACCCGTTTCAATGACGGGCACGGTTGCGTTAAGCACAACATTTTGAATCAGAGAACTTCCTCCGCGAGGGATAATCACGTCAAGTAGTCCGTTGAGCTTAAGCATTTCATCAACGGAGGAACGGTTGGGATCTTCGATCAACTGTAGCGCATTTTTCGGCATTGAAGTATTTGCTAGAGCGTTGTGAAGAACCTCGACAATTTGTCGGTTGGAGGACAGGGCGGAGGAGCCACCACGCAACACAACAGCGTTACCAGTCTTTAGACACAGACCAGCGGCATCAACAGTTACGTTTGGACGTGCTTCATAGATGATGCCGATGACACCGAGTGGAACACGGAGTTTCTGGATGTTGAGACCATTTGGACGTTCAATAGTTTCTAGCGTGTCACCAATTGGATCAGGTAATACAGCGATTTGTTGAAGTCCTTCTGCGATACTGTTAATTCGGCCTACATCTAACGCTAGTCGATCAAGCATGGACTCGGGAGTACCACTTAAGCGTCCGCGTTCCAGATCTTCCCGGTTGGCAGCAATGATAGCTGGAGCTTCACGACGCAGCGCATCAGCCATAACTAAGAGTGCTTCATTTTTTTGGCCGGTAGTTAGACTCGCTAATACTCCGGTGGTTTCCTTGGCTAATTTTGCTTTATTGACAACTTCACTCATGACGATTCCTCCTTAAATTTGTATGGGCAAAATTTTTACCTCAATGTAATCCATTCGTCACGGTGAATGACCTCCAGCCGGTGTACTTCTCCCAGCTTCGGTACAATCTGACGGCTGGGTAAACCTTGAATACTGCGCAGCTGAGTGTCATCGTAATTCACAATCCCGCGTCCTAGCAATTTGGAGTCTGGTCCAAGGACTTCTACAACATCCCCAGCGTGAAAGTTACCTTCGATCTGCTTGACGCCGACAGGCAGCAGACTATGACCGCCATGAAGCAGCGCTTCAACGGCGCCTTCGTCAACGTACAGGGAGCCGAGTGGGGTGGACATAAAGCCAAGCCATTGCTTTTTAACAGGTAAAGAAGATAACTTGGTTGCAAAATAAGTACCTCGGCCCGAGCCTGTCGCTGCGAGTTGTAAATCCCCTGGTTCGGTAGCTCTCCCAACAAAGACGGGCACACCGCCTCGTGTAGCGATCTTGGCAGCATCGATTTTTGAACGCATGCCACCTGTCCCCACACTAGAGCCAGCTCCACCAGCAATAGCATAAATCTCCGGCGTAATATCATCAACGAACTGATAGCGAACAGCGTCGGGATGTTTCCGAGGATCTCCACTATATAAGCCATCCATGTCAGTTAAGACGAGCAATCTGGTGGCTTTCAGCAGGTTAGCTACCAGCGCGGACAAAGTATCGTTATCACCGAATTTTAACTCATCAACGGAGACGGTGTCATTCTCGTTAAATACGGGTACCGCTCCTAGGCGAAGCAGCTCTTCTACCGTCATCATCGCGTTGTTCATAGCTCTGCGACTACAAAAGTCGGTACGGGTTAGTAGGATCTGTGCTGTGGTTATTCCATGCTCGGCAAAAGCTTCCTGATATGCCTGCATGAGCAGTACTTGGCCTACAGCAGCAGCTGCTTGCTTCTCATGCAGCAGCTTCGGACGTGTAGGATAACCGATACTGCGAAAGCCTGCGGCTACAGCACCGGAGGTTACTAATAACACCTCGCAGCCGTTTCTCTTCAATTCGGCAATCTCTGAAGCGAAGAAGGACACGGCTTCGCGATTCAATCCGCCTTCTGTTCCAGTCAGTGAGCTGCTGCCTATTTTGACTACGATTCGTGTCGTCATATCTGTTCACTTCCTCAGTATTTTTATAGATGCTGAAAACGACAAAAAGCCCCCATCCTTAGACTTAGCAAAGGACGAAAGCTTGTAAACTTCCGCGGTACCACCTTCATTGATGAGGGATCATCCGACTTCATTCTCGTAACGGGAGGATCCGTCCTGCTTAGCACAGGCCGCTCGGGGGTAGGATTCGGAACGAAAACCGCGGTAAATTCTTTCAGCCTGTCGGAATTTACTCTCTAGGCGCGGTTAGACTCATTCTTACTGGTCCCGTCTGCACGTTTCACTTATTTTCAATAGAATACCATGGAGATGGTTGCTTTGCAAAGGAAAAACGAAGGAACTATTTCTCGCATTAGAAAGCTTTGATTATTCAGTTTAACCTCTAAGTAAGGGGGTGGAATACTTATAATCTGTTACCAAGAGGTGGATTAAATTGACTAAAGACAACAATCCTGAGCAGGCGCAGAATCAAGATCTAAACGAAAAAGCGGCCAGTTAATGAAAGTGTGGCTCGGTGTCAGATGATCAGAGCGGCCTTCCAAGGGTCTATTCTTCGGTTAATTCAGATACCGTAGATTTAAATGTTTCTACAAAAGCCTTAGCGGCTTTAGATAAATAACGTCCGCGTCGATAGGCTACGACAAGTGTTCGGCTAGGGGCAGGATCAGTGAGCGGTAAGTAGACAGGGACGAATTCACTCCGCGGTGCACGGGCAATAAAATGAGGCACAAGAGTTACACCCATTCCAGTGGCGACCAGTGACTGAACTGTTTCCATGTTATTGCTCTCAAAAACAATTTTTGGTTCGAAGCCAGCGTTTCGGCACAGATCCATAGTCATTTTACGGAAGCCTTGGCCTTCTTTAAGTACGATAAATGGCTCGTCCTTTAGTTCTTCCAAAGAGGTCTTAGTTCCATCTAAGCTACGTTTAGCTAGCGGGTGTTCGGGTGGGACTGCAAGATCGATCCTTTCCTCACCCAGTTCTTCGTAAGCAAGTGCCGGAATTTCGAGCGGCAATGAGAGCAGGCTTAAATCAGTCTGACCACTCGCAGTGAGCTTCTCTAGGTTCATGGAGGAGTCTTCGAGCAGAGTGATTTCTACTTCCGGGTAATTTTGTTTAAAAACCGGAAGCACATGCGGTAGTAAATGTGCACCAGTGATCGGCATACTGCCTACAACGACGCGCCCGGTACGCAGTTCAGAAATATCAGACATTTCTTGTCGCAGCAGTTCTACGCCATCAATGATGATTTGAGCTTGCTCTACGAATTTAGATCCAGCATAGGTCAGTTCAACAGAGCTGGTATTTCGCTGGAACAGCATTACACCGAGCTCTTTTTCCAGCTTGGAAAGCTGCTGACTGAGTGATGGTTGGGCAATGTGCAGCTTGTCCGCTGCACGGGAGAAGTTTTTTTCGGCTGCGATTTGCAGTACATATTGTAGTTGTCTCAGTTCCATGTATAAACTCCTTTGGGAGATTGTTTTTACTTATAAGTATAAACTATGAAACTGAAGTTTTATATAGGTTCACATGTAAGTTAGTGCACGAACGCACTGACCGGCAAATAGGAAGGGGTGGATTACCAGTATTCGCTGGAGTCCTTTATGTTTGCCGGTCTAATTTCGATGCTACGCTATTACGTCTTACTATACTTTGCGGGCTGGAGAGATGCTTTGAGGGTTGTTAAATATATTTCCCGGGTCATATTTAGCTTTGACTCTCCGTAATCTAGGATAGTTCGCTCCATAATATACTGGTCCGGAATTTTTAATTCCCTGGTCTGGAACGTTGATGTAGCTCCCCACGATAAATGGCTGCAGCTTCCGACGTGTATTTCGTACTACGAATATATTTCTGGCAGCTTCCGATTTCTTGATCCATGAGCTATTCCACTCAACATAGAATTTCGCTTTACGCCAGTAAAAGGCTGTAGATTTGGGTGACTTACAGCTCACAGCTCCACCCCAGTTGAGGAAAAAGAAACCTGCGAATTCCCCCTCCACTTTCTCTAAGAATTCACGCATGGACTTAATTGCCTTGTCCGGGAAGGGTTTTCTTACGAAACCGCTGGAGAACTGGTTGCTGACTCTTTGAGTTAGCACTGGATCAGGCGCTAACATAAAACTCACTACTTTTGTATAGGGCAAAGAGCGGATGATTTGATTCGTAGGCGTTCCAACGCTCGTAACGGGCTTTAAGAGGCGGGAAGCCTCTGCCTTTGATCCGAGGAACAGCCCATTCATAGTGACATTACCGCCTTTTTTCGGACCAATGGATAATTCACTGCCCAGTTTGGTATTAACGCAAGGAGCCCAGAGTTGCCAAGCTTTGAATACCTTCTCGAACTGATCCCAAGGCCAGGTGATACGAAAAACGGTAGCTGAAGCTGGAGCAGGACGTACTTTGAATTTGTAACTGGTGTAAACTCCGAAATTTCCCCCGCCACCTCCGCGGGAAGCCCAGAGGAGATCAGAGTTACTATTCTTATTGGCACGAATAATTTTCCCTTTGGCATCAACCATTTCGAGTTCGATTAGATTATCACTAACAAGGCCCACGGTTCGCTGGAGCGGCCCGATACCCCCGCCTAGGGTGATGCCTCCGATTCCAACCGTAGGGCTATCACCGAATGGAGCCATATATCCTTGCCCAGCAAGCGTGTGTGCAATTCTCCCCACTGTATTTCCGGTACCCACAACAACAGTTCCTGATTTTTTATTTAGTTTGATTTTCTTCATTTCACTTACATCGATGACAATTCCTCCGGTGACCTGTGAAAGATTAACCTCCAGAGAATGTCTACCGCTTCTTGCGCGGATGGGGACTTTATTCTCGTTAGCCCATTTTATGGCGTTCGCAACATCTTGTGTTTTTTGTGCGAAAACAAACACTTTCGGGAATTTGTCAGTATGCGGATCCCAATTCTTACGTGCCGTTTCATACCCTTGATCACCTTTGAAAATAACTCGCCCGGTAAGTCTCGTTCCTGACCTCAATTGTTCCAACTCCTTCTGCGCTAACAAATGCACTGCATTTCAACAACCAGGATCCGATATAGTATGAAGGGCATTCGTCTAAGGAGTGGGCTGACTAGGGTCTCAGCAAAAAATCATCTTCAATTTATAGGTTAAACCTATCACTTCTATAGATATCATATCTTGGAATTATAAAGATGGTGATGTTATATTTAGATCATTCAAGAGAGACTCCACGCTCTCTTCCAATGAACGATTCTATTAATGAGGTGAAATTATGAGCAACAAGACAATGTTTGAAAAGATTTGGGATAATCATGTTATTCATCAAGAGGAAGGTAAACCTAGCATTATTTATATCGATCTGCATTTGGTTCATGAAGTAACTTCTCCACAAGCTTTCGAAGGACTTCGCCTCAGTAACCGCAAGGTTCGCCGTCCTGAGCTGACTTTCGCTACAATGGATCACAACGTTCCTACCAAGGATCGTTTTAATATTAAAGATCCAATTTCCAAGCAGCAAATTGATACACTTTCTAAAAACTGTGCTGATTTTGGTGTTAGATTGTTCGACCTGAATGATATCGATCAAGGCGTTGTACACGTAATGGGACCTGAGATCGGCTTGACGCACCCTGGTAAAACTATCGTTTGCGGTGACAGCCATACCTCCACACATGGAGCATTTGGTGCGCTGGCTTTTGGTATCGGTACTAGTGAAGTTGAACATGTAATGGCTACCCAATGTTTGCAGCAATCCAAAGCTAAGACTATGGAAGTTCGTTTCACAGGTAAACGCAATCCTGGTGTAACAGCAAAGGATATGATCCTTGGTGTTATTGCTAAGTATGGTACTGATTTTGCAACAGGTTATGTAATTGAATACACAGGTGAAGCTATTCGTGAGCTGTCGATGGAAGAACGTATGACCGTCTGCAACATGTCGATCGAAGGCGGAGCAAGAGCAGGTTTGATCGCTCCTGACGAAACTACTTTTAACTATCTGCGTGGACGTCAATATGTGCCGCAAGGCGAAGCATATGACGCTGCTGTTGAAGGATGGAAGAGTCTTGTTAGTGACGAAGGTGCTCAGTATGATACGGTGGTTGAATTCGATGTGGAGACATTGATTCCACAAGTGACTTGGGGTACTAGCCCGGGCATGGGTACAGATATCAACTCTAGCGTGCCAAATCCGGCTGACTTTACCACTGAAAATGAACGCAAAGCTGCTGAAAAAGCGCTTGAATATATGGATTTGACTCCTGGAACTCCTATTTCTGAAATTCCAATTGATTACGTATTTATCGGTTCTTGTACTAACGGACGGATCGAAGATTTGAGAGCGGCAGCCGTGGTAGCAAAAGGCCATAAAGTCTCTGACAAGGTTACTGCCATTGTTGTTCCTGGATCTGGTCGTGTTAAAATGCAGGCTGAGAAGGAAGGGCTTGATAAAGTTTTTACTGACGCGGGCTTTGAATGGCGCGAAGCGGGATGCAGCATGTGCCTTGCGATGAACCCTGATGTACTGCAACCTGGGCAACGCTGTGCATCTACCTCGAACCGTAACTTTGAAGGACGTCAAGGTCGCGGTGGACGCACGCATCTGGTATCCCCAGCTATGGCTGCTGCAGCTGCGATAAAAGGCCGTTTCACTGATGTACGTGATTGGAACTATAAGACGGAAGCTGTCAGCTCATAGAACTAGAGAGAACACGGGAGGATAAAACTATGGATGCTTTTAAAAAATTAACAGGAATTGTTGCACCAGTAGATCGGGTGAATGTAGATACGGATGCTATTATCCCAAAGCAGTTCTTGAAACGGATTGAACGGACAGGATTTGGACAATTTTTGTTCTACGAATGGCGTTTTGATGAAGCTGGTAACGATAACGCTGCCTTTGAAATGAATAAGCCACGCTATAAAGGTGCTTCTGTCTTGATCTCACGTGCTAACTTTGGCTGTGGTTCCTCACGGGAACATGCACCTTGGGCGATTATGGATTATGGGTTCAGAGTTGTCATTGCACCTTCTTATGCAGATATCTTCTATAACAACTGCTTTAAGAATGGCATTTTGCCGATCAAGCTTTCGGAAGATCAAGTGGATGAGCTGTTTAATCGGACAGCCGAGCATGATGGCTACCAATTGACCGTGGATCTTGAGAGCAATACACTTCACGATGAATTTGGACTGAGCATCAGCTTTGATCTGGATGAGCACCGTCGTCAGTTCTTGCTGCAAGGTCTGGATGATATCGGATTAACCCTTCAGCATGCAGATGAAATTGCTGCGTATGAAGAGCGTCATGCGGCTAAGTTATTCTCTTAATAATAGGATATAACTGGTTTGATTCTTAACTTTTACAAAAATTACGCAAAACTTCTATTTCCGGGTGTCGGAAATAGAAGTTTTTTTGCTATAATCGAAATATTGATTGGTGATAAAGGAAACATTTGGTGATTACTGTCGTCTTAATACTTATCTAGATCTATTACTTGCAGAAGGAGCGGGAAAATGAGAAGAGTTGGGTATCGAACGTTGCTACTATTGTTGCTGCCATTATTCTTACTATCATTCACTGGACGTGAAGCTGCCGCAGCTGGTAGCAGCTCAGGCAGAATTATTATGGACAATCAAGAGCTTGCTTTACCAAAAGGAATTAAACTTGAGAACGTCAATGGTAGCGTTATGATTCCCGTCAGAGTGGTAGTGGAGAATCTTGGATTTGAGGTATTGTGGGAGCAGCAGGCCCGCAAAGTAACGGTTCACCAAGATGGAAAAAGCATTGAGCTGGCTGTAGGAAAAAAAACAGCTGATGCGGATGGAGTAACGTTTGATTTAAACGCAGCACCCAAGCAAAGCGGTGGTACAGTTCTCGTTCCGATTCGCTTCGTAAGTGAGCAGTTCGGTCTAAAGGTTGGCTGGGATAATAGCGATAAAACGGTCTATTTGACGGGTGGACAAGCTTCGGTGGCTACACCTGAGGGAACCGTTACTAGTCCAACAGCAACAAGTACTCCTTCTCCAACTCAGATTACTACACCCGGCGTGGATAATGGCACAAGCGCTGGAAGTGTTTTGCCCTCACCGACACCACAATCATCCTCAGTACCAGGAAGCACTGGTGTGAATGCAGCAGGTCCGCTTGTAAATGGGGCAGCCTTCACTGAGAATCGATTAATCATCGCTGTTTCTGGGGCTCCTAAACCTAGCATCACAAAAATGAGCAGTCCAGATCGAATCGTCGTAGATTTTCCCGGTGCAGCTTTTGCTCCTGATTTCGTAGGAGGTCTACCGAGTATTACCACAAACGGAAGTCCGCAAGGGAAGCTGGATGTTACTGGTTACCCTCTAGTTTCTGAGATCCGGTATGCGTTGTTCAGTGTAAGTCCTTCTACTGTTAGGTTCGTGATTCAAACGGTCGGGAGCCAGCCTTATCAATTAAGTACGGATGAAAGTACTGGACTGGTGACACTGGATTTGAATGTTACAGGCAGTGAAGGGAACCCCTCAGGTGGTAGTGGAATGACAGGAAAGCCGGTTGTAGTTCTCGACGCGGGTCATGGAGGGACACAATCAGGAGCAGTCAGTCTCACGGGTAAGCTGGAAAAAGACTTCAATCTGTCAGTTATCCGTAAAGTGCAAACACTACTTATGCAGGAAGCTTTGGTTGACGTCGTATTTACTAGGACTGAAGATATTACGTTGGGTCTTCAGGATCGAGTAAATATCGCAGAAGCAGCAAAGGCTAATCTATTTATTTCAGTGCATGGGAATTCACTAGAGCTGGGTTATCCGAATAGAGACAAAATAAATGGCAGTGAAACGTACTATTCGCGTAGTGGGAGTCTGCCGCTTGCTCAGGTCATGCACAAACATCTGATAGCAGGTACTGGATTCAAGGACAACGGAGTAAGAACGAAAAGTCTGCATGTTACAAGAGAAACCAGTATGCCGGCAGTACTTCTAGAAGTGGGGTATCTTACTAATTCAGGAAATGAATCAGGGATGTATAGTGAGCAGCTTCAAGACAAATTAGCGAGAGAAATTGTAGCCGGTATTAAGGAATATCTAGGACTTTAATGCTTAATGTTGGTGAGATTTCTCAATTTTTATGGAATATATTCGCAACCTTTATAGATTATTAGCGTCTAATAGAGGTCTGAGGTTGACGTAGACAGGCCATCACGATCGCCATTCACAGGCGAATACTAGATCTAGAGGTGAAGAATGAAGAAATTCAGTTTGATGTTGTTTTTGTTGCTCTTAGTATTTGTTTTGCCTGAGAACGGACATGCTGCTGCCGGGAATAGCAAGATTTTTCTGGACGGCAAGGAGCTGACCGCAGGGCAAAATGTCCCGGTTGAGAATGTGAATGATACAATCATGGTGCCGTTAAGGTTGATCTCTGAAAGCCTTGGATATAACGTGGGTTGGGATCAGAAGAGCAAGACGGTAACGATTGAACAGCAAGGAAAGGTCATCAAATTGGTTGTGAATCAAAAGATAGCCTCAGTTGATGACAAGACAGTAACACTTACCACAGCACCTATCCTTCGTAGTAATACGACACTTGTACCGATTCGGTTCATTAGTGAACAGTTTGGATTAAATGTCTCGTGGGACAACGTGAAGAAGAGTGTGTATCTTATTACCCCAGGATCCTCAAATGATAACGGCAGTTCAGGTGGAAATACTGAAAATGGTGGATCTGAGGTTGTACCGCCGGTAGATCCTTCAAAGAATTTAACGATGGTAAATGGTGTGAGCTTTAGCGAAAATCGTTTGAGCATTGCCATGGAGGGTAATTCAGTACCGAAAGTGACAGTGATGACTGGGCCGGATCGGTTAGTTGTTGATTTACCTAATGCCACCTTCTCAGACCTATTTGGCACAGGACAGATCCTTGATCCTGACCTAAACGGTAGATTGGAAGTGAAAGATTATCCCGATGTATCAGGAGTACGTTACTCCCTTTATAGCACGAATCCTTATACAGTACGTTTTGTAATCGATTTGAACTATGCTAAGAATTACAACGTTAGCGTAACTGGAGACGATTCTAAGCTGGTTGTAATCGATCTAAATGCGGAAAGCACTGATGATACTACTACACAACCAGGAAATAATGGCAGAAAGCTAGTAGTATTAGATGCAGGGCATGGGGCTAAAGATTCTGGAGCAGTGGGTGTTACAGGTAAATACGAGAAGAATTTTAATTTGGCCATCGTACTTAAGACAGCTGAATTGCTGAAAAAAGAAAGTAATATTGACGTCGTGTTAACACGAAGTAATGATACTTTCTTGGAGCTTAAAGAAAGAGCAGCTATGGCGAATAATTTAAAAGCTGATATCTTCATATCTGTACACGCCAATAGCTCAGGTTCCTCATCAGCTAGTGGAACAGAAACGTATTATCAACGGGAAGCCAGTAAAGCATTGGCGAACGTGATGCATAAATATCTTGTTCAAGCTACAGGGCTTAGCGATCGCGGTGTACGTTATGGGAATTTCCATGTTATCCGCGAAACGAAAATGCCTGCAGTATTACTTGAAGTGGGATACCTTAGCAACAAAAAAGATGAAGCATTGCTCTTTACAGATGCACTTCAAAACAAAGTTGCGGCTTCAATAGTGAGTGGGATTAAGGAATATTTGGGTATAAAATAACAGACCAGTGGCAGACGAGCGCCGCAAAGTCAGCTTTCTGCTTTTATTTTAAAAGGCAAGAAGTGGTTTTGCGGTACCTGTCTGCCCGTATTCATCTAGAGGAGGCGTTTATTAATGATGAAACAAAAATGGAGTACAATTGGGATCGCTACACTGCTTCTGCTAGTGATTGCTGGCTGTGGAGACAAGCCTACTGCGGCTCCAGCAAATGGTGTGGAGCAAGATACTTCAAATGTTGTAAGTGGTGCGGGGGAAAGTACACCGGCTCCAAGCGATGAACCAGGAAATGAAGTGACTAGCACTCCGCAACCGACAGCAGATAATAGCAACACAGAAACTCAGGCAACTGCAAAGCCAGTAGCAGATGAGAAGCAAAAACAGAGCCAGAGTATCGATGCATATTATACGGATTCACAAGTTATGGATCTGATTCCTGCTAAGACTAGCATTAGCTTCTCTGACGATGCCCAGAAATATACAGAGACGTTCAAAGCATTGCAAAGCAACGAGAATACTGACCTTGTATCATTATGGGGCAAAATTGAACTGAAATCGTTAAAGTTTGTTGATGGTCAAATTGTGATGGATCTTCATAAACCTGATGAAGCACAGCTGGGTGCTGGTGGGGAGTCCTTAGCGATTTCATCACTTGCCAAAACCTATTTTCAATTTGAAGAAGTAAAAAGCATCGAAGTTTTGGTGGATGGTGAAAAGGTTGAAAGCTTGATGGGTCATGTTGACCTAATGCATCCTATGACTAGAGATAATATCTAATTGTTATTACAACAAAGGATAAAAGCATCTAACTGACGAACTTTAAACTATACTATTTATTTGAGTCATAGAGAGGGGAATAATCTATTGTCCGCGCAAAAAAGGTCAAAACGTCCATTGAAGGCTTATTCTACGAAAGCAGTATCGGCTGTTATGGCTGGAACCATGATTTTTAGTGGTGCAAGCGCAGTGTTTGCAGATACAGCCGCTACAGCAGCAACAACTACTACACAATCTGTAGGCATTTTTAGCGATGTGAAGGCAGGCTTTTGGGCTGAAAAGCATATTTATAAATTAGCATCACAAGGAATTGTGGTTGGAAATAATGGTTTATTCCGCCCGGGAGATTCTGTAACTCAGCAGGAAGCCGTGCTTATGGCATTACGGTTTATGAAGTTGCAGGATAAAGTGGATACTTCTTCAACGGTTGCCTTACCTAATGATTTTAAGGTTACGAATTATTACAAGGATTATGTAGTGTTGGCCTTTCAACAAGGTCTACTTGATAAGGCTACTGAAATGGCTCCAGATAATCTGAAGACTTCTTGGGGAGAGCGTAAAGCCTCCCGCGAATGGATTGCTGAACTCTTAATTCGTGCACTAGGAAAAAGTGCAGATGCAGCCGTAGCAGCTAGTGCGCCGACAGGCTTTGCGGATGATGCTAAAGTGTCTGCAAACAAAAGAGGGTACATCAACGTTGCGGTTGATCTGAAACTAGCCAATGGTCTTGACGGTAATCGCTTTGATCCACAAGGAGCCGTGACCCGTGCTCAATTGGCGACCTTTTTCAGCCGTGCGGAAGCTCACAATACGGTTGAATATGACAACACGGTATCAGGAACAATCAGTCAACTAGCAGATGGGAAACTATCCGTTTATAACAACGGAAAGACTTCTACATATACCCTTGGAGCGAGCACCGCTTATTACACAAGCGCTTCTGAAAGTAGAATAAATCTAAGTGATATCCAACCTTACACAAAGGTTACTGTAATTGGAGCGACATATAACGCAGCCTATGTTGAAGTGACTGACCCTACACAACAAGTGGAGAGCCTTTCCGGAAGCTTCGCAATGGTAGCACCTGGTAATAAGCTATGGCTGAAATCAGCTACTGGGTTCACTGAATATTACTACGATGAAGCGACTACCTTTGTAGATGCGAATGGGACTCCAATTGAATCTGCTTCGCTGGTAGCAGATAGTGTAGTTACGTTGCAACGTGAAACTTATAGTGGGTCACATAAAGTGGTCAAGGTTCAAGTGACTTCAGGCGTTGTTAACAAAACGACGACAGGTACCGTTCAAAGTATAGATCTTACTGGGAAAAGCATTACGTTTAAAAATGCTGCTGGTACGGTGGAAACCTTTAAATGGGAAGATGGAACTTCATTATTCAGCTCGCAATCATCAGTGCTGCAGCCAGCAGATTTAAAGACAGGTGCTGCTGTTAAATATACGATTAAGGAAAATGTGATACGTACTGTAGAAGTGACAGAAGGTGTTGAACGGACAGTTCAAGGTGTACTTACCGAACTGAGCAATTCAACAGTTGTGTATAAAAAAACGGACGGAACACGTGAAGTTAAACTGTTAGGCACGAAGCCGGTGATTGTTATTCCGAATATGAATAGCGCTGTGGCTGATGATCTTATAGCTGATACAGTAGGTGGGGACAAAATTCAGCTTACGCTGAACAGCAGTGATCAAGTCATAAAGATTGAAGTGTTAAGCCGTCAAATTGAGCAGTATAGTGGAGCGACGGTTATTGACTATAATACTAAAACACAGCTGTTGACAGTTATGGATACTGAAAAAAAGGCACATGTCGTTCAGTTGGATGAAAAAACAAAATTGTTGATTGAAGGCGTACTTCCTAACTTAAGTAATGTCGGTACGAAACTTGTTGAGAACCGTAAAGTGAATTTAACGGCAATAGGTCAACGGGCTCTGTCTTTGGAAATTGTCACAAAGTACGAAGGAACCCTGTCTGCTGTTAATTCTTCTTTTAAAACAATTGTATTGAAGCTTAAGGACAGTGGGCAAACTATAACAATGCCTTATCCACAATTAGTTGATATTTTTGGGAAGACTAATCCAACCTTAAGTGATGTTCCTGTTGGTAGTAATGTGACAGCCTCACTGACAACTAGTCAGGATCTAATTGCAGTATTGAAAGTAAAGACCGTTCTTCAGGTTGAAGCAGCAACCGTTAATTCTGGAACCAACCGTATAAGTATTAAATGGAATGGGGGGACCAGTGAGATTAATACTGCAGCGCTCCCAATAACAAATGAAGCCGGTGAGAGCATTAAGCTAACCGCTTTGAAATCGGGAGATTATCTGAATGTGACTTTTGATGGAAGCACACCGCTCGCTATTCAGGCAGTTAAGCTTACTACGGGTCAGATTAGTTCAGTAGGAGCTGCAACGAATAGCTTAATTGTGAAGGAGTATGCTGGAGCAGCACAAAACTTTACTGTAAGCGGTGGGGTTAGAATCATACGTGATGGCGCCACAACAACTGCTCTTAGTAACTTAACAACAGCGGACAGAGTGGAGATTCGTAAAGACACGGATGGAGCGACAGTCATTCGTGTGTTACCACAGTTAACTCGTTCATTCTCTCGCTATGACAGTACGACGAACTCATTGGTGACTAAGAGAGCTAATCTGAACGATAAGTATCAGTTCACTCTTGCTTCAAATGTATATATTCATCAAGGAGATACGACATTGTCCGTGCAATCTCTGAAAGAAAATGATAATATTATAATGTATTTCAATAATGATATCGTGGTTGAAATTGTGAAACAATAGTAGCAATGGTGGATTTCTGAGTGAATCACCGTCTTGACACAGGAGCTTTGCCTGCGTCAAGACGTTTTTTTTGAAATATAAGAAAGTATAAGAGTTGTATTTTCTTGAAATGTATGAAACCATACGTTATAATACAGACTTTGCTTATATTTCTTTACATTAGAGAGGACACGCTCATGTGAGTTTTAATGAGCGTAATCGCTCCGTGGAGGGGACACTATGAAAGTTGCAGAGGTCCGCCACATTTTGGATACGATTGGAGACTTGTTCCCTGATGCTCATTGCGAGCTAAATCATAGTAACGCTTTTGAATTAACGATAGCGGTACTGTTATCAGCCCAATGTACGGATGCAACGGTGAACAAAGTGACCGTGGACCTGTTCCAAAAGTACAAAGCCCCCATCGATTATATTTCTGTACCGCTGGAGGAGTTGGAGGGGGATATCCGGCGCATCGGCCTATATCGTAACAAAGCTAAGCATATCCAAAGCCTATGCTCTATACTCATAGAACAGTATGGTGGCGAGGTGCCTGAGGCTCATGACTTGCTTGTAACTTTACCCGGTGTAGGTCGTAAAACTGCAAATGTAGTAGTATCCAATGCTTTTGGAGTTCCTGCCATTGCAGTGGACACGCATGTGGAGAGGGTTGCTAAACGACTTGCATTAGCAGGCTGGAAAGATTCTGTGCTGGAAGTGGAAAAGAAGCTGATGAAGGCTGTGCCACGTGACGAATGGACGATCACTCATCACCGGCTTATCTTTTTCGGACGATATCACTGCAAGGCACAGAACCCAAAATGTCAAGTTTGCCCGCTCCTTGATGTATGTCGAGAGGGCAAAAAACGTATGAAAACAGCTGTTGTCAGGAAAGCTAAAGATCATACGCCAAAAAGTTAGAGTTGAAGAAGAGGATGGGATAGAGATGAAATGCATTTCTGTATACACAGATAATTTTGAAGTGTTCTCGGATATTTTTGATCGCGTAGTGGAAAGCCCACTCGAAGAGAACGAAGAGCAAGAAGTAGAAGGTATCACGATCAGTCATTCCGGTGACGTTCCTGAACACTATTTTGAGCGTATGTCAGTGAAACCTGAGGTTGTTGTAATGAGAGATAAATCTCGTGGTTTGACTATTCTGCAACACGGAAAAGTATTCGAAATTCTGTTGCCTGTTTCGGAAACTGCATAAATTTAGAAGTGATAAAAGGAGTCGGCCTTAGGGCTGGCTCCTTTTTTGTTTCTTACTTTTCTAGCGAAAAAGCAGAAAGATGTTTGAATAACCTCATTTCGTAAGAGATGATAGGTTATTTTGTAAGTAGTGTGTATTTAATTTGTGTCAAACTGGTGATAAACTGTAATTATTATTTATAAAAAAGATTCTGCGTGACATCACAGAAATTACACCTGTATAAACATTGAATAAGCATAAACGTCTTCGGCGTCCTTATAAGGACGGTAAGCGTTTAAGCGAGAAATATAAGGATAATGTATCATGTGAAACTTTTACTTTCCTATATTTTAATAATGAGTCTGATTTCGTATTCTTGAATGGGTTATATTCAAAGCATGATTAGATGGTAACAGTGGAGGTGGAGAGTCAGTGAGAGCGGAACAGGTTAGAATCGAGAAAGAGACATTAAGTGAAACGGCATCGCTGCTTTTCCAGTTGCGTGGATTAATGCATCGCTGGGGTGATGAAGGCTCTGAACGTATATATGAAGATTTACAACATAAAGAGGGTGGGAATGAGCTGACCCTTGCTTTTTGCGGACATTTTTCGGCAGGAAAATCCAGTATGATCAATCTTCTTTGCGGCAGTTCAGTGCTGCCTTCTGGACCTGTGCCGACTAGTGCGAATATTGTCTCTATTCGCAGTGGAGTTCCACGAGTGCTTATTTATCCTAGAGTTGAAGGAAGTAAAAATGATCCTTCTCCTATAGAGACAACTCCAGAAAGATTACAAGAATACTGTCGAAATGGTGGTGAATATTCCGCAATTGAAGTGTGGAATGAGATACCACTGCTAGGCAAGGATGGCGTACTATTGGATACACCTGGTGTAGATTCGACGGATGATGGTCATCAGGCGGCCACCCGCTCTGCGCTGCATTTAGCTGATGTAGTATTTTATGTAATGGATTATAACCATGTACAGTCAGAGAATAATTTGGCCTTTGCTAAAAATCTTAGTGACTGGGGTAAACCTTTGTATCTGATTGTTAATCAGATCGATAAGCACAGGGAACAAGAGATTTCCATTGAGGAATATAAACGTCAACTTGAAAATGCTTTTGAACAATGGGGGATTCATTGTGCGGGAATTCTATTCACCTCTCTCAAAAAGAAAGAGCATCCTCTTAATCATTGGGATCATCTACTCAGCCTTATAACCGAACTGTTGGAACAAAAGGAACAGCTGCTTCAATATAGCTTGTCTCGTTCTATTCATCATACAGCGGATTCTTCTCTAACTGCATTCCGTGAAGATCAGCAGGAGGAAAGAGCAGCTCTCCTTGAAGAACTAGAAGGTACGAATGCAGAGACAGTGACGAATGAACTGAAGTCACTCGAAGAAGAGAAGGAACGACTTGAGGCGTTGCCTCAGCAGTCACGAGCAAGTTTGCGAACTGGCCTAGACACCTTACTTAATAATGCTAATCTAATGCCTGCAGATGTAAGAGAGGCGTCGGGAAGCTATATGGAAAGTGCTAGCCCTACGTTTCGATTAGGGTTATTCTCTACGGCTGCACGGCGGGAGAAGGAACAAAGTAAACGACTGGCAGTCTGGCAAGGACTGTTGACCCGAGAGGTTTCCGCTCAGCTGGAATGGCATTTGATTCAGCTGGTACGTGATTGGGCGGAGAATCTCGGGCTGTGGGAGGAGGAGGCGGAGACGACTCTGAAGCAAGGGTTCCCGGTGGTGAGCCAGGAGTGGCTGGCGGCTGCTGTTAAGCCGGGAACGGGGTATAGCGGCGAGGCGCTCCTCAATTTCTGCCGCACACTTGCGGCTGATATTAAGAGCCAGTTCCGCCGTGCCGCGTTAGCGGTGAGCGATGTGCTGTTAGCGAAGCTGCCGCCGCTCATGGAGGAGCAGCGTGCCGTACTCCAGCGCCGCGAACAGGCTCTTGCGCGGCAGGCGCGCGCCGTTGACGCGCTAGCCGCGCTGGACCGCGCGGCAGCTGCCCGCGCGCACGAGCTCGCGGCGCTGCTGCCGCCGCGCCGGCCCCTCACCCCGGCATCCTGCCGGAGGTGAGGGTAACCCCGCGAGCGGCTGCGCAGAGCGCCGCACCGCGGGAGGTCCAGCCGCCGCAAAACGTCGCGGCTGGAAGTGCCGCCGCCGCAAATTGGGCGGCGGGAACGGCTTCGCCGGCGGGCGGACGCCGCCGGCTATCCGCAGCCGCTGACGCGCTAGCGGCTGCGGCAGAGCTGCTGCGCCGCGAGCCAGCGATGGCATCGGCGGCGCGGAGTCTGGCCGCACGGGCGGAGGATCTCGCCGGCGGCCGCTTTACCCTCGCGCTGTTCGGTGCATTCAGCGCGGGTAAGTCCTCCTTCGCCAACGCTTTGCTCGGCGAAGAAGTGCTGCCCGTGTCTCCACATCCCGCCACGGCTGCGGTCAACCGCATATTGGCGCCGGAAGGTGACTTCCGCCATGCCAGCGCGGTTGTCACAATGAAGACCATGGCAGATTTCTGGGATGACATCTGCCATTCCTTCAGTGTGCTGCAACTAGGAGAACCACAGCAAAACTCATGGACAACAGTTCTAGCAAGCTTGCCTGCAAGGGGAGTTCATCCCTCTGCGTTGCCACATGCTGGATTTCTAAGGGCAGCAGCGGCTGGCTGGGCAGAAGCTGAGCCCTTGCTGGGAACGGTGCGAACGGTTGATTTAGAAGAATACCGAGGCCTTGTAGCCGAGGAGACCCGAGCCTGTTTTGTGCAGGGGATTGATTTGTATTATGCCTGTCCATTGACCGAAAGCGGAATTGTACTCGTGGATACACCAGGAGCCGACTCATTGCATGCTCGTCATACAGGCGTAACCTTTAATTACATGAAAAACGCAGACGCGATTTGTTTTGTTACCTATTACAACCACGCCTTTTCAAAAGCAGATCGAGGTCTGCTTGCGCAGCTAGGCCGAATTAAAGATAGCTTTGCACTTGATAAAATGTTCTTTATTATCAACGCTTCTGATCTTGCTTCAGGCGAAGATGAATTGGAAGAGGTACGAGAACATGTTGCTCAAAATTTACGTGCAGGCGGCTTACGCTCGCCGAGAATTTATGCACTCTCTAGCTTGCTTGCTCTGGAAGGCAAAACCCAGCATGATTATTCACGCTATGAGGCTTCCCGTTTCCATCATTTTGAGCAAGCCTTATCAAGCTTTGCGGGAGATGAACTTCCTCAGCTTTCACTTAACGCAGCTGCAGAGAGCATCGCATCTGTTCGCCGCAGGGCGGAAGAGTGGCAGAATCTCGCTTCCATGGCGGCAAACGAGCGTGAAGCAGGATTAAAAGAAATGCAAGAACGTCGTCAGCTAGCTATGAAGAGACTTTCCCTATTGGAGACCGAAGAACGTCCTAGCAGAGATCTTGTTCATGAAGGTGAGGAACTGATCTATCATGTCTGTCAACGGATTAGCTTCTCCTTCACCAGAAATTTTCAGGAATCTTTCCACCCCTCATTATTACGTGAGGACGCAGGAAATTTAAAAGCTATCTTCGCTGCGTGTGGTGCAGAGCTGATGCGTACCACTAAGCGTGAATTGGAGCAAGAGCTATGGGCGACAACGCTGCGACTAGAAAGTACCGGGCGTAGACTTGTTCATGAAGCGGCTGAAGCGGCTGCTACTGAGCTGTTTTTCTCTACTCAAGAGTTTCATCTGATGGAGAATGAAGCAGCAGCATGGCCTTCTCCTAGTGAGCTGGAATGCCAGCTTCAGTCCGTGGAATGGCCAACCTTATGGGGATATTTCAAATCCCCTCGCTATTTCTTTGAAGGCGCTGGCCGGGAGCAAGTCAAAGGTGCGACTGAGCCTCTTGTGAAAGAAGCTGTTAATGTTGCGGCGGCAGAGCAGAAGAAAAAATTGCTTGCGCATTATGTCGATTGCATAGCCAGAGAATTAAAGGTTGCTGCAGAACGCCTACAAGAAGGGTTAGCGGAGCAAGAGAAAGCGATGTTAGATCTCCTTAAAGGGGGTGAATCCGCAGATCATTGGGGTCAATTAGGTCACCAATTATCTCTCTTGGAACAATCTTTCGTTGATAGATTAGACAAAAATCTTTGAAATTTGTAGGAAATTGTCGAAGAACACTTGCAATCTGGCGTATGATGGATGAAAATAAAGAAGTCTGAAAATATACAATGAAACTGTTTTGTTTTCAGAAATTTATGGAAACGAGATAGTCAATTTGCCGAAAGAGGTTGAAATCGACAATGTGGGGAGCTCCTTTTTCAGCTCAAAGCCGCAAGCTGCTGCTACTGGGCAGCGGGGAACTGGGTAAGGAAGTCATAATCGAAGCTCAACGTCTTGGCGTAGAGACCGTAGCTGTAGACCGTTATAGCGATGCACCAGCGATGGGTGTAGCTCATCGTTCACATGTTATTGATATGCTGGATGCAGAGGCGCTTAAAACGCTTATTCGCTCAGAAAAACCGGATGTTATTGTTCCGGAGATTGAAGCAATCGCTACTCATGCTCTTCAAGAGCTTGAAGAGGAAGGTTTCTTCGTTGTTCCGACCGCACGAGCGGCTCGTCTGACCATGGACAGAGAAGGCATTCGCCGACTTGCTGCTGAAGAACTTGGATTGCCCACAGCGGATTATCGTTTTGCAGATAGTCTGGAAGAACTGCATCAAGCCGTTGCAGAACTAGGCACTCCTTGTGTCATCAAGCCGATTATGAGTTCTTCCGGCAAAGGTCAGAGTGTTTGCAAAAGGCCGGAGGATGCAGAAGAATGCTGGAACACTGCTTTGGATGGAGCGAGAGCTAAAGGGACTCGTGTTATCGTAGAGGCATTCGTTACCTTTGAAAGCGAGATTACACTTTTAACGGTGCGGTCCGTGTCTGGCACGATATTTTGTCCACCTATTGGGCATATTCAGAAGGACGGGGATTATGTCGAATCATGGCAGCCTCACTTTATGAAGGCGGAACTTCTGGATGAAGCTCAGTCTATTGCCAAGGCAGTTACCGATCAGCTCGGAGGTTTTGGTATTTTTGGAGTGGAGCTTTTCTTGACGGATCGAGGCGTATTGTTTAGTGAAGTGTCCCCTAGACCTCATGATACGGGGATGGTAACGATGGCAACGCAGGATTTATCTCAATTTGCAGTGCATGTCAGAGCTATTCTTGGTTTTCCAGTCCAGTCAGTACAATTACTGACACCAGGTGCCTCAGCTACGCTGAAGGCTGAAGGAGAAGGACGAGCTTTTGTTGTGACCGGAATTGGTGAAGCTTTGGAACTACCTAGGACTCAGGTTCGGGTGTTTGGTAAACCAGAAGTCCGTCCAGGGCGGCGGATGGCTGTAGCATTAAGTGCGGCGGAAAATGTGGAAATCGCGCGGACGGTAGCCAAGCAGGCAGCGTCTATGCTAAAAGTGGAGGTAAATGAGGATGAACAGTAGTACCATGGCACCTGTACTGGAAATTCGCAAATGCGGCTTGAATGATCTGGAGAGAGTGACAGCGCTTCTGCGTGAATTCGGCTATCCAACAACGCTTAGCGTGATGAAAGAGAGACTTGAAAGCATGGAGAATAACCATCTCCAATGCACGCTTGTTGCAGAACTAAACAATGAAGTTGTGGGAATGGTCGGTCTTAGACAGGTAATCTCGTATTACAAACAGACAGATTGTATCACTGAGATTACTGCACTTATCGTATCAGAAGAACTCAGAGGAAACGGACTCGGTAAAAGACTTGTGGCCGCAGCTGAAGAATGGGCACGTGAGCAAGGTTGCTGTCAGCTCTTCTTGAGAAGTGGTAACCGCGTAGAACGCGCACCGGCACATGCTTTTTATCGTCATCTAGGTTTCGAAAAGACAGCAGGCTATCGCTTTAACAAAGCGTTGCTATAATACTTATAGGTTCCGATCATCCCCATCCCAGCTACGGCGGGATGGTTTTTTTTTGCTCAAAATCTATTTAAATAACTTAACCATAGATGGAATAGTTTGAATCATATAGAATGAATTTTATGACAGCTAAATAAATCGTGTCCAAAGAGGGATGAGAAATGTACAAGTTAATACTTGCTGAAGATGAAGAAGATGTAAGGGAAGGGGTCATCAGTCAGATTGATTGGGAGCACTATGGCTTCGAAATTGTAGAACAGGCGGAGAATGGACGAGAGGCAGCGGATGCGATAGATCGTTTGCTCCCGGATGTAGTTGTGACTGATATTCAAATGCCTTTTATGAACGGGCTGCAGCTGGCGGAATGGATTCGCGAGCGGCATCCTAATACCAAGATTATTATTCTGACAGGGTATGATGAATTTGAATATGCACAGAAGGCGATTAAACTGCAAATCGATGAGTATATTTTGAAACCGTTTTCTTCACAGGAGCTGATTGATGTTCTGCTAAAGGTCAGAGCCACTATAGAGGCTGAAATTGCAGAGAAGGAGAATGTTTTTGTACTCAGTGAGCATTATCGGAAAAGTCTGCCTGTGCTGCGTGAGCAGTTTTTATCTTCACTAGTTTCACGCAAGTTACGAATGAATGAAATAGATGAGAAAAGTTCGGAATACGGAATAGATCTACATGGGAAATGGTTCCAAGCCTCGGTAATTAGTGTGGATTATATTCGTCCAGAGCGGGAAACGGTTAGCCTTACCGCAGGTAAGCAAATTTCTTTGCGAGATACGGGAGAGAGGAATTTACAGCTCTTCGCTGTGCTGAATATTGCAGAAGAATTATGTAATAAACATAATTTTGGCAGGGTGTTTATCCATCGTGATGAGGTAGTGCTTCTTTCCATTTGTGATGCAGGAGAAGAAACTGAAATTACGGGGAAAACTTTTGAAATTCTAGAAGAAATCCGCCACAATGTGCAGCGGTTTCTTAAGCTAACGGTAACCGCTGGTTCTGGAACGGTTTGTCATTCGCCTGCTATGCTATTTAACTCCTTTGGAGATGCCATGCAAGCGTTAGATTATCGTCTCATTCTTGGCAATAACAGAGTCATTTGGATCGAGGATGTGGAGTCACGTTCGAATACACTCTTGGCCTATGATGAATTGACCCAGCAGTCCTTAATCCGAACGATTAAGATGGGAACCGTACAGGAGCTTAAGGAGGTCGTGGAGGAGTTATTTGGCGGATTGAATGCTGAGCAGGTATCTACTCAGGATTATCAGATTTTTTTGCTGGAGATTATTACATCCATCTTGCGTGTAGCCAAAGAGTCCGGTAGTGATGCTGCTAAGTTCGTTGGATCTGGCATTTCCTCATTAACTGAGATGAATAAATTCAATAGTATGAGTGAAGCCAAGCAATGGATTATTACGATCTGCAGCCGGCTAATGGACTCTATTGCCTTAGAACGCCAATCTAGCTATAAGCTGCTCATTGATGAAGCTAAAGATTACATCCGTAGCCATTATGAGGAATCGGATATTTCTATCGGAAAGGTCTGTCAGCATTTACATATCAGTACGGGTTATTTTAGCAGTATTTTTAAGAAGGAAATGAAGATGACTTTCGTTAGTTATCTCTTGCAAATCCGATTAGAGGCAGCAAAGGAACTTTTACGCTCCACGGAACTGAAGGCTTTTGAAATCGCCGAGAAAATTGGCTTTGCTGATCCTAACTATTTCAGCTTTTGCTTCCGTAAAAAATATGGTCAGTCTCCCAAAGAGTATAAAAATAGCTCCAGAGGAGGGTAGTTATGCGGCAAGAAAAGCCATATTCTTTTCGACTGCGGCCGCAGCATCCAACAGGGGGAAAACGCCGGTTGTCCTCTAAGCTGCGTAGTATTCAAGTAACGATTACGCTCACTTTTACATCTGTTGCTGTTCTTGTAGCCGTCGTTGTCAGCCTTATGCTATATAACAAGTTTGCGAAGACAGCAGAAGAGAATGCCAATATGAATATGCAGCAGATTATTGAGCAAGTGAACTACAATTTGGAGCTTTATGTAAAAGGAATGCGAAATATTTTTGAAACTGCAGAAGATCAAATTACGAATAGTCCCTCCGTGGACTCTGCTTTACTGATGGAAAGAATGGCCATGTTAATGGGAAGTAGAGAGGATCTGGTTTCTGCTGCGGTTTTTACACCACAGGGGAAATACGTCGTGGGTACAGCAGGACAGAAGTTGCGCAGCAACACACAGTTAGAAACCCAGAGCTGGTTTACAACGGCCAAAAGAACATCTGAGATCTCCTATTCAGCGCCCCATATTCAGAACTTGTTTAAAGGTCAATATATTTGGGTTGTGTCGATCAGTAAACTCATTCAATATCAGGAAAATGGAGTCCTAAAAACGGGTATCCTCCTGATGGATTTTAACTTTCGCACCATAGATGAGCTGAGTAAGCAGGTTAAGCTTGGTAAAAGAGGATACGCTTACATCCTCGATCAGTTAGGCAACATCGTGTATCATCCGCAGCAGCAGCTTATTTATGCTGGTTTAAAGTATGAGAATGTGGAGCCGGTATTGGAATATGCTTATCGTAGCTATTTGGATGAGTCTACAGGTGAAAAACGATTTATTACAGTACGTACGTTAGAACAAACCGGGTGGAAAATAGTAGGTGTTGCTTATTATGACGAGATCGTGACCACCAAGCGTGATCTGAACAACTTTTTATCCTGGTTCTTAGCGGTAGTTATTTTATGTGTAATTATCGTATCTGTCGTTTTGTCTGCGCGAATTGCCCGCCCGATCCGTAAGCTGGAACGGACTCTTCAGCAGGTAGGAGAAGGGGATCTTAATACTCGAATCGATGTGAGTGGCGCCTATGAGGTAGAACAGTTGTCTAAACGCTTTAACCTCATGCTACAGCGTATTCGTCAATTGATGGATCAAATTATTTATGAACAAGAGACGAAACGTAAGGGTGAGCTTGAAGTTCTGCAATCCCAGATTAATCCACACTTTTTGTACAATACTTTGAACTCTGTGATCCGGCTTGCTGAGCGTGGTAAGACGGAGGAGGTCGTTACAATGATTCAATCTTTATCTAAGTTTTTCCGAATTAGTCTAAGCAAAGGGAATAATATGATTACCGTGCAGGAAGAGCTTGATCATATTCGTCATTATCTCGTCATTCAGAGCTTTCGTTTTAAAAATAAATTCCGCTACGAGATCATTGCACAAGATGAAGTACTGCAGTGTCAGACGATTAAGCTGATTTTGCAGCCGATTGTAGAGAATGCCTTGTATCACGGAATAGAAATGATGCCTGATGAAGGCTTTATCTCTATCCAAGCAGAACTGAAGGACAATCTTGTCATTATAAGGATTAGTGATAATGGATTAGGAATGTCCAAGGAGACTATGAAGGTTATTTTGACAGGCGGCAGTAAGAGTATGAGTGGTTCCGGGGTAGGCGTAAGAAATGTGAACGAGCGTATTGAGTTGTACTATGGCCGTGAATATGGACTTTCTTTTGAAAGTGAAATTGAAGAAGGCACTACGGTTACCCTTATCTTCCCGGCACTAGCAAAAGGCGAAGGCAATGAAGGGCTTAAGGAGGATGAGACATCGTCATGAAAACCTTTCGTTTTTGGCTAACCTTGTTAATGTGTGCGGTGTTATGGACTACAGTTACCTCTTGTTTTAATTCAGCGCCCAATTACATCAATACAAATAAGACCCGTAATATTCATCTTATTGTGAAAATGAACAGGGGCGATTACTGGAATACGGTTAAATTGGGAGCAGAAGCTGCAGCGCAAGAATTCAACGTCAAACTAACCTTCAAAGCTCCGGACTCCGAGAGTGACATCACAGAACAGGTGAAAATGGTGCAGGACTCCATAAAAGAAAAAGCAGACGTGATTATTTTAGCTGCAAGTAGTTACATGGGGCTTGCTCAGGTTGTAGATCAGGCGGCTTATTCCAAAATCCCTGTCATATCCGTAGATGCGGAAGTAGGTTCAGCAAGAGTAAGGACATATATTGGCTCGAACGGCTATGAGGCGGGTCAAAAATCTGCTGAACGATTGATCAAGCTGCTAAAAGGATACGGTGAGGTAGGCATTATTAACTTCACCAATTCAACGCAGAGTGAGAAGCTGGAGTCTTCTAACGGCATTGAGTATGGTGCAAGAGACGCAGAGGAGCGGGAGAAGGGATTTTTAAATTACACTGCACGTTATCCGAATATACAAGTGGTTGAGATTTCATACACGACCTCCAGTATTAAGGATGCAGAAGATCTTACGCAACTGATGCTGCTGAAGCATCCGAATCTTCGGGGAATCGCGAGCCTGAATGAGACTGCTTCACAGGGGGCGGCAATGGCTATCCAAAGTCGGGGGCTGCAAAATATAAAAATGGTAGCCTTTGATAGCTCTCCTTCCATGATGGAATTGCTACAGGACGGTACTGTTCAAGCAACAGTGATCCAAAATCCTTTTAGCAACGGGTATTTGGCTGTAAAACATGCCGTTGAAGTGATCGAAGGAATCGATGTACCAGAACGCGTCGATACAGGAACAAAGCTAATTGATTTGGACAATATGCTGTGGCCAGAGAATCAAAAGCTGTTATTTCCGTTTGTTAGATAGAAGCTGATTTAAAATAGGCGCCGAAGGCGTTTATGCTTATACGTTTCGTGTAACGGATACCATCCTTGAATGGGGCGGTATTCGTTTTTTATTTTAGAATATAAGAAAGTATAAATTTTCAATGAAAATCATCCTTATATTTCTTCTTGGGTTCATTAGAATTTTTATAGTAATGAGTAGGATTTTATATTCGCAAGCGTTTTCAGGTGAGGCATAATATGAATGTACCCGAGACGATCAGGGGCAAACAAAAAAAGAAGTATAAATAGGAGGTCAATGAATAATGAAAAAAATCACTTCCGTTCTATTAGCTAGTGCTTTGCTGGGTGCTGCTCTGACAGGCTGTGGTGGCAACAACAAAACTACAGATAGTGCTACAGACAAGGCAACTAACGCTCCAAAGACTGAGAACTCGGGCACTACAACAGAAACGCCTAAAGTTGGGGTCGCCATTTACAAATTTGACGATACTTTTATGACAGGTGTTCGTAACGCTATCGATAGTGCGGCTAAAGGCATCGCTACAGTAGATATCGTAGATAGCCAAAATTCACAACCCACACAAAATGACAAGGTTGACTTATTCATCACTAAAAAATATAACGGGATGCTGATCAACCCAGTTGACCGTACAGCTGCTGGCGTTATTATCGAAAAAGCAAAAACAGCAAACATTCCAGTGGTATTCCTTAACCGCGAACCGCTTCCTGAAGATATGAAGAAATGGGATAAAGTTTATTATGTAGGTGCGAAAGCAGAAGAGTCCGGTACAATGTCCGGCCAACTGATTGTTGACTACTGGAAAGCACATCCTGAAGCGGACAAGAACGGCGACGGAGTTCTCCAATATGTAATGCTGAAAGGTGAACCAGGACACCAAGATGCTGAGCTTCGTACTACTTACTCTATTCAAGCTATCGAAGATGCAGGAATCAAGGTAGAGAAACTGGCTGAAGATACAGCAATGTGGGATCGCGTAAAAGGACAAGAAAAAATGGCGGCATTCCTTGGCTCTCACGGCGACAAAATTGAAGCGGTTCTTGCTAACAACGATGATATGGCCCTCGGTGCAATCGAAGCTCTGAAAGCCTCAGGCTACTTTACGGGTGACAAATTCATGCCGGTAGTAGGTGTGGATGCAACTGCTCCTGCGATTCAAGCGCTGGAAGATGGAACAATGCTTGGAACGGTGCTAAATGATGCGAATAACCAAGGTAAGGCTGCCATCACAGTTGCTGCTCTGCTTGCTAAAGGCGAAACGCCTTCGAAAGATAATGTAGGCTTTGATATCACTGACAACCAATACGTATGGATTTCCTACAAAAAGATTACGAAAGACAACATAGCAGACGCTAAGTAATTAACATCGGCTACAGAGTTACTCATGATCATATGACAGCACGGGGAGCGGATAACCGCTCCTCGGTATTTCTTTTAGGCAGGGAACAGGATGGAACCGCTGTGCCTCTCATAAAAAAGAAAAAAAGCGTAGGGGGCGTAACAACATGGAAAAAGCTGAGTTTTTGCTGGAAATGAACAATATTACTAAAGAATTCCCCGGCGTTAAAGCGCTGGACGATGTTAGTTTAAAAGTAAGACCGGGTTCGGTGCATGCACTTATGGGTGAGAATGGTGCAGGTAAGTCCACACTTATGAAATGTCTTTTTGGTATTTATTCACCGGATGCCGGTGAGATCTTTTTGGATGGTGAGAAGGCTTCTATCAGCAGTTCAAATGATGCGTTAAAAAGTGGTATTTCTATGATTCACCAGGAGTTGCATCCCGTGCCGTTCCGAAGTGTTATGGAGAATATCTGGCTAGGACGTTTTCCAACGAAGGGAATCGGACCGATTCAGTTTATTGACCATAAGAAAATGTTCACTGACACGGAAAATTTGTTTAAAGATCTGGATATCGACCTGAATCCCGAAACATTAGTGGGTAAGCTTTCCGTATCCAAAATCCAATCCATTGAAATTGCGAAGGCTGTCTCTTTTCACTCCCGAGTTATTGTAATGGATGAACCCACTTCTTCCCTAACCAGTGTGGAGGTGGAACATTTATTCCGGATCATACGGGATCTCAGAAGTAGAGGCGTAGCTATTATCTATATATCTCACAAAATGGAAGAGATTCTCGCAATCTCTGACGAAGTTACTATTATGCGTGACGGTAAAAAAATCGGAACCTGGCCAGCGGCGGAATTAACTACAGATATTATCATTTCAAAAATGGTGGGCCGCGATTTGACCAGCCGTTTCCCTGAACGCTTCAACGTACCTGGTGAAGTATACATGAAAGTGGAAGGCTTAACCTCTCCGGAGGAAAGATCTTTTAAAGATGTGTCTTTCGAATTAAGACGTGGAGAGGTCCTTGGTGTTGGGGGGCTGGTAGGTGCCCAGAGAACTGAAGTAATTGAGGCGTTGTTCGGTTTGCGAGCCTTGAAATCCGGAACGATCTCTATTAAAGGCAAGGTTGTTACTATCAATTCTCCGAAAGATGCTAAGAAACACGGAATGGCTTTGCTTACCGAAGAGCGTCGTGTAACAGGCATATTTCCAGTCTTGTCTGTTCATGAGAATGGTGCGATTGCTAATCTACATCGTTATCAAAAACCGTACTTCCTCCTGAATAGCAAGAAGAAAAAAGTTGAAGTCGATAAAATGATTGAAAAATTACGAACTAAAACACCTACAACCAAAACGCTAATCATGAATCTTTCTGGTGGTAATCAGCAAAAGGTCTTGCTTGCTAGATGGCTGCTTACTGAGCCCGAAATCCTGCTTCTGGACGAGCCGACCCGTGGTATCGACGTAGGGGCTAAATTCGAGATTTACTCCATAATTGCCGACTTGGCCCAGCAAGGGAAGAGTATCATTATGATCTCCTCTGAAATGCCGGAGCTGCTCGGAATGTCTGACCGTGTAATGGTCATGTCGGAAGGACGGCTTACAGGAATATTAGAAGGCGAGCAAGCTACGGAAACCGAAGTTATGCGTCTCGCTGCACAGCATTAAGGAGTACGGATAGGAGAATATGTTTGCGTAATTTTAAGGGGGATCACTACTAATGAACGTTAAAAAAGCTCAATCCTTTGTGACTCAAAACGCAATTTACATCGTGCTGGTACTGCTGATTATGGGGATCATCATATATGATCCAAACTTTATGTCCATCAACACCCTACGTGACGTACTGATTCAGTCGTCTACACGCGTTATCATCGCGCTTGGGGTTGCCTTTATCCTTATTACGGCAGGTACTGACTTGTCAGCTGGACGGGTAGTTGGTTTTACGGCGGTTATCTCCGCTTCCATGCTGCAAATCCCAGACTATTCCCGTCGTTTTTTTCCAGATCTTCCGCAAGTGGAAGTATGGCTTCCAATCCTTATTGCTATCGTTGCTGGTCTTCTCTGTGGACTTATAAATGGTATTGTCGTTTCCAAGCTTCACGTTCCACCATTTATCGCTACCCTGGGGACTATGCTCATCGTGTACGGGCTGAACTCCCTGTACTTCGATATGGATCCTAACCAATCCCAGCCAATCGGTGGTCTGCGTCCTGATTTCACCAAGATCGGCTCGGGCTTCATCGGGAGCGGCCAATATTCAATCCCGTATATCGTGCTGATAGCCTTGGGTGTCGCCGCCATTGTGTGGGTGGTATTCAATAAAACCAAGCTGGGTAAGAACATGTATGCGATTGGCGGAAATATGCAGGCAGCTAAAGTATCCGGTATCGATGTTTCCAAGAACCTGATTTACATCTATGCCATTGCTGGTGCACTTTATGGTCTGGCAGGCGTTCTGGAAGCTGCTAGAACAGGTGGAGCAACTAATAACTACGGTAACATGTATGAGCTTGATGCCATTGCAGCTTGTGTAGTTGGTGGTGTATCTACAACTGGGGGTATCGGTACTGTGCCGGGTGTTTTAGTGGGGGTTATCATCTTTACTCTCATTAACTACGGTCTGACCTTTATTGGCATTAGCCCGTACTATCAGTTGATTATCAAAGGTTTGATTATTATAGCCGCAGTCGCATTTGATATGCGGAAGTACTCTTCGAAGAAGTAGCAGCGTGGTCGCGTGGTGATTAAGGGCTAACTCCGGGGAATATTGGGCTTACGATCGCTGTTGTTCTCAGATTCCTTGATTGATACCGCGTTAGCGGTTGGAATCTGAGAACAAAGGCGACCACTTCGTTTCTACAGCTCCAAAATTCCCCTCCGTTATCCTTATCACCTCGCTGGGGTAGGGCAGAAGAAGCGTTTGCTAGTTATCGCAAACGCTTTTTGGCATGCCTGTTTCGATGGCTTCGCTTCGAAGAAGTAGCAGGTAAAAACAAACAACTAACACTGACACTACTAAATCTGCCACAACCAAAACTGTTATAACTAAAACTGCCGCAAAAACACTGATACAACTAACACCGTCACAACCAACATTGCTACATCCAATACCGCTACAACAACACTTCTGCAACAACACTGCTGCAACAACACTGCTGCAACTAACACCGTCACAACCAACATCACTATACCCAATACCGCTACAACAACATCGTGCCAACACCTTCGTGCGAACACCATCGCCTACTGCCGCCAGTAATCCTATAGCGACTAAGCCACGTCTAAGACCAACTTATATTACATGCAGAAACTTCACTTGTTTTTGTTTGAAATGTGGCAAATGAACGGTAAAAATCCCGTAGAATCGACGAAAATGAGCTAAAAGTGGTAAAAGAACGGTAATAATCCCGCAGAATCGGCTGAAATGAGCTACAAGTTGCAAAAGAACGGTAAAAATCCGTAGAATCGGCTGAAATGAGCTAGAAGTGGTAAAAGAACGGAATTAATCCCGTAGAATCGGCTGAAATGAGCTACAGGTGGCAAATGAACGGTAAAAATCCCTTAGAATCGACGAAAATGAGCTATATGAAGCGGATGCATGAAGAAACAAGGGCATAAATACCCCAGAAATAGCGGAAAAGAGCCAAAGTGGAAGAATAAGGGGTATAAATGCCCTAGAAATAGCCGAAATGAGCCATTGTAGAAGAATAAAGGGTATAAATGCCCCAGAAATAGCCAAACGAGTCATTGTGGAAGAATGAAGGGCATAAATGCTCTAGAATTAACCGATAGGAGCAACGTGAAGCCTTGAATTCGTGGTGAGGCTGAGTTGACGAAAAACGTTAATAGCAGCTGAGAGAACGGCATGATTGCGTGCAAGCGCTAGCGTTCGTTCTTCTCTTTATACTTTAATGCGCATGTGGTACAAATCAATAAATTTGGAGACAACAGCGATAGGAGCAACGTTTCGTTCTCGGAGCGAACGCCCAGCACGAACCGCCATCCTCAATCACACTCCCTTATTAACTCCACACCTCCTACGTTACTCCACACCCCGATCCAAGTACGCTTTGACAATAGCCCTAGCAAATCTCCCGCCTCATCTTGTCATACTTCTGCACCCCACGAACGCGTGAATCCTCCAAACCCGACTCCCCCGCGGCCCGATCCATCCTCAAGTGCATCCCGCAAATCCCAGGAGTCACACGAATCCCCACACCCTACACTCGTACTCGCCCCGTAGCTCAATCCATCTTCAATCACTCTCCCTTATTTACTTAACGGCTACTATGTTACTTTCCACACCACGACCCGAAACTTCGCCCTGCACCCCAAACCCGCATCGCAGCCCTAACCATTCTCAAGCGCATCCCACAAACCCTAGGAGTCACACGAATCCCCGCACTGTCACATCCCCCGTCACCAGCCTTGCCACCAGTCTCTGCCCCCCGTCCAACATCCCACCGTGCAACCTGTATCGACACACCTAACACACTTAATGCGTTTTAACCCTTCTCCCACACCTCAAAGATCAAAATCACATAAACCAACATTCTCCCATATTCTATAGGCAAATGCCTTTGTTAAAGGGGAGCGACTCGATGTTAAGGATTAGATTGAATGAGCTGGGGAAAGGGAATGACAATGGTCCATTGCAAGCGGATGTATGGAGATGGGACGGCATTGGCTGGAACGAATATATTACGCAGCAAGAAGAAGATTTCATACGCACAGAAGAGGAGCTGTTCGTTACGATCCCGGCTGAGGCGGGATTATATCGTGTAGACTACTCTAATAAGCCTTATGAGACGCCGTATGTATTACCGGAGTGGGTGGACGACGAATTAAGGAATACTGGGCTACATCCGGCGCCCTTTAATCTTAAAGAGGGTATGCTCTGGGGATATATTAACGACGAAGGTCGTGCTCAGATTGAACCTAGATACGAATATGCTGAGGATTTTCAGAAGAACGGGCTAGCAATTGTACAACGAAAAAACAGTAGCGGACTGATCGACAGCTCTGGAAGGGAGCGGGTGAAGCCCATTTACTCGTTTATTGCCCCTTTTTCGGAAGGACGCGCAGTAGTATCAGATGCGAAAGGGTACACATTTATCGATGAAAAAGGTAAAGAGGTGACTCCAGCCCGTTATGATTATCTAAACTCATTGCATGAGGGACTTGCATTATTTTCGAAACAAAATACAACGGGTGGTCCATCACTATATGGGTATGTAGATGCGCAAGGCAAAGAGGTTTTGCCTGCAATTTATGTGGACGCCAATGATTTCATGAATGGTGTGGCTTTGGTCAAGATTAAAGAGGGAGAGTACGCACTCATTGATCCTGAAGGGAAGATTCTCTATACGTACAATCATCCATTCGTAGGGAGTCCGGGTGATGGGCTGCTCTCCTATCAAGAGACTGAGAACGGTAAGTACGGCTATTTAAACACGGATGGAACAGTAGCTATTCAGCCACAATTTACTTCTGCCTTACCTTTCTCTGAGGGGCGTGCAGTGGTGAATACCGCTGAGAACTATGGCAACGCCTACGGGCTGATTGATAAACAAGGAAAAATGATTATCCCCGCGAAATATTATGAAGTCCTGCAGCTTGGTGAAGGTAGAGCAGCTATAGGAACACCAATATTCCCTAGTCAACCTTATCGAGGCTCACGTTACATTATCGCTGATGCAGAGACAGGAGCAATTCTGAGCAATCATACCCTGCTTGGTGTGAATAATTATCAGGACGGACTGGCATCTGTATATGATGCTAAGGAGACTTTTTTTATAGATCGAACTGGAAAAAGAGCAGCTCAGCCTCCAGTTATTCAAGGGACGGGAACACTTACCCTCAGTGGACGCTTAATTAGAGCAGATATAGATCAACGTACAGCATATTATGATCGTCAAGGGAAGCAGATTTGGAGGCAAAATGGAGTCATCCCACTGAGACCTCCATATTCCGTAGTCGAGAAGAAGTACAAACCGAACAGGGATTATCTGGTTTACTATCCGGTTGTTGAAGGAATTGCAAGCGCGGAAGTTTCTAGAGAGGTTAATGATAAATTACGGAAGCTTTCACTAGTCGAAGACCCAGGTAGTAATGGAGCAACACAGGATTTCAGTTATAATGGTGATTTTTCAGTGTCCTTTTTCCGCAAAAACCTTCTAGTGCTGGAGTTAACGGGATACCGTTATCCTTTTGGAGCAGCCCACGGCATGCCTACCAAAATCTATACACATACTAACGTACGTAACGGAAGGTTCTATAAGCTAGGTGATTTGTTCAAGCCAGGAAGTAGATACGTGGAGAAGCTCAGTAAAATCGTAGGTAAGCAGATTGAGAATGATCCTGAGTACTCCTATGTTTTTCCGGATACGTATAAAGGAATTACCTCAGATCAGCCTTTCTTTGTAGATAATGAAGCGTTATATCTTTATTTCGCACCTTATGAGATTGCTCCTTATTCTGCGGGTTTTCCTACTTTCCGTATTCCTTATGCAGAAATTATGGGACTTATCTCTACTGAGGGAGAATTTTGGCAGTCGTTTCACTAGTTACTTTTTATCTTTTAGCACATAGAAGTTGCTATTCTCTCGAGAATGGCGACTTTTTTTGCTTTTTAACGCCAATATCGAATGCAATTCATGCTCAGGAAACTTACAATCAAGACTAGTAAATGTTAAAAATTAGAAGAGCACAGCTGATAGATTTATGCTACAATGACTGAGGAACAAATTACAACTTTGTAACATTTGTAGCTGGTCACTCTAAGCAGAAACATATATTACACACAAGAAAGAGGAGATGGCAGAATGAAGAACAAGAGATTAAGAGCAATTATTGGTGGTAGTGTAGCAGCTGTTATGGCACTTAGTATTTCTCTTCCACTCGAAGCGAATGCGGCCTCAACTGAGGTAACAGTAATTAAATCAGGTACTAGCTATGAGCAGGTTTTACAATATTTAAAACAAGCTAACTTACAGGGATTCCCTATTTTTAATAGCACAATCGTGGTAACCAAGCCTCAAACAGGAACGGTTCCAAATAAAGATACATCTACCGGAACTCCGGTTACTAAGCCTTCGGATACGACTACTGTAACTAAGCCTGTAACTAAGCCTTCGGATACGACTACTGTAACTAAACCTGTAACTAAACCTGTAACTAAACCTACAGAAACTACACCTACTACAGGTGCTGCGAGCAATAAAGGAACTTATGTTCAACAGATCGTAACGCTGGTAAATAAAGAGCGTGCAGCAGCTGGTTTGAAGCCTGTTTCTGGGTTGGACAGCCTTCATAAAGTAGCAGCTACAAAAGCTACGGATATGCGTACTAATAACTATTTTTCACATACTTCACCTACGTATGGTTCACCATTCGATATGATGAAATCCTTTGGGATCACTTATAACGCTGCAGGGGAGAACATCGCCATGGGTCAAAAAACACCAGAAGAAGTAATGAAAGCATGGATGAATAGTCCTGGTCACAAGGCTAATATTTTGAATGCTAACTTCAATTATATCGGTGTAGGGTATGACAATAACTATTGGGTTCAAGAATTTATTGGTAAATAATTGAAAAAAGTTGCTGGAATCAAACGTTCTCCGATGAAAATCGGGGAACGTTTTTTTGTACCCAAACTTTAATCGCTAAATTTTTTTGAGAATTTTCGTATTCAGATTCGGGTTAAATAAGCGGATTAGCTGGATTTATTTCTATTTTAGACATTTGCAAAACCGGTATGGAAGATTTATGTTTATGTACATAGTTAAGATCTTTGTAAAATGTGGAACAATACATAATAGAACGGCACACGGAGGGATGGCTTTGAATGATTCAAAGTGGACATGGCGCACGGTCAGCCTGATTTCCATAGTAACAACAATAATTCTAATTGTAGGTTTAGTTTATGCGGTCAGAGACATCATCTATCCGGTTGGAGAAGCGTCAGGGACCAACTTACCTCAGCAAACAGCCGCTCCAGTGACGGAGACGGTTAAGAAGCTCAAAGTTGTTGCTCTCGGAGATTCGCTAGCCAAGGGAACTGGTGATAACACCGGAGAAGGATTTGTTAAGCGTACGGTTAGTGGTTTATCCGCTAAAGGTGTCGAAGTTGATTTACTGGGTAATATGGGGATTAATGGTTTAACAACTGCAGGACTGCAAAGCAAGCTGGATGAAGATGGTATAGATTACGCGCTGCATATGGCGAATGTCATTCTGCTCTCGATCGGAGGGAATGATTTATTCAAGGACTCCAATATTTTGCAGAATAGTGGCGCACTTCAAAGTGAATCCACGATTGATCAAGAGCTGACTCCAGAGTCTTTGCTAGCAGCCCTTCCGGAAGCAGTAGAAAGATTAGGTAAGATTCTGGAGAAAATCACGGAAATCAATCCAAACGCTCAAATTTATTATATGGGGTTATACAATCCCTTTGGTGATATACCAGATCTACTTGTACCAGGTAATCAGGCGGTTGCGAAGTGGAATAATGCGGCAATGGATATTATTAATAAGCACAGCAATATGACATTGGTTCCAACCTTCGATTTGTTTAACAAGCATTTGGACAAATACTTATCAACGGATCATTTTCATCCGAATGGGGATGGCTATCAACGAATTGGAGAGCGATTCATTCAGGCTATACACTAGAACAGAAGTGAGAGCCAGCTTTCTAAGAATGATGATTTGTATTAGATAAAATATCCTTTGAGCAAGTACTAGCCAAGGAAATGACAGTAACAAGGAGCTAAGGAGAATATGACAAAAGCGAACAGTGGAGAATCCAGCCCGGTCGTCTTGTCTGTAGACGGGGTACGGAAAAAAATAGGGCGAAAGTGGATTATAGATGATGTTACGTTTGATGTGAGAGAAGGAGAAATTTTTGGCTTCCTCGGACCCAATGGAGCTGGGAAGACAACTACGATTCGAATGCTTGTCGATTTGATTCGTCCAAGCGAGGGCAAGATTACGGTATGTGGTTACAATGTGAACCGAAATCCGGAAAAAGCGTTGCAATTTGTCGGCTCTATCGTTGAGAATCCTGAGGTATATACCTATTTGACGGGATGGGAGAATTTACAGCATTTTGCCCGAATGCAGCCAGGTATAGATAATGCACGTATTAGTGAAGTCGTAGATATCGTTCGGTTGGATCAACGAATCCATGATAAGGTAAGTACATATTCGCTTGGGATGAGACAACGACTTGGTATAGCGCAGGCTCTTTTGGGACGTCCGCGTCTGCTTATTCTGGACGAGCCTACAAATGGCTTAGATCCAAAGGGAATTAAGGAGCTGCGAGAATTTATACGCAAACTAGCAGATGAGGGTTTAGCGGTATTTGTATCGAGTCATTTACTTAGTGAAATCCAGCTTCTCTGTGACCGTGTTGCGATTATTAGTAAAGGGCGAGTACTTGCAGTGGGTGGGGTTGAAGAGCTGATCGCTCGAAATTCTCCTTATGTACTTTGGGAGCTGGAGCCTTTTGCTTTAGCTAAGGGATTACTGGCTGATCGCCCAGATATTCAGATTCAGAATCTGGAAGACGTTAGCTTGGATGATTCAATAATTGCTGGTATGGGCCCGAATTCTTTAATCACAATTATGGAGCAGGATTTGATCCCCGAGATTGTGGCTGTTATGGTGACTGCTGAAATCGAAGTTAGGGCTGTGCATAAAATCAATCCGACACTGGAACAGCTATTCTTGAAACTAACGGAGGGTGAGAACGTTGAATAATATGCTTCCGCTAATCCGTAATGAATGTTTAAAAATCATTAAAAAGAAACGGTTTTATGTTATACTGCTGATTCTGATTGTACTGGTGCCTATGTTCACCTACGCTCAAATGCGCTCAGCTGAGCGTAGCCGAGATAAATTCAACTCCGATTGGCGCCTGGAGATCCAGCAGCAGATCATTGATAATCAAAATTCTTTGGGTAGCGACCGAATTCCAGAGGAATGGAAGACTTATCGGCGAATATTTGTACAGCAGCTTCAGTACTACCTTCACCATGATGTGAATCCGAACGAGCCAAGTGGCGTTACCTTTACCCGTGAGTTTATGGATAATTCCGTTACTTTATTTATTCCGCTGCTCATTATGGCGGTAGCCTCGGATTTAGTTTCTGCGGAGCGAACTACAGGGACGATCAAAATGCTGCTGACAAGGCCAGTTAAGCGTTGGAAAGTTTTGTTTAGCAAATTAGCGGCTCTGCTTATGTTTGTCTCGCTTATTGTGCTCTCCACCTTTGTGATCAGCTACCTTATCTCTGGTCTTGCTTTTGGATATAAGGGCTTTAATATCCCTGTCTTTACAGGCTTTAAGATCAGTGGAGACTCGGTGGATATGTCTACTGTGCATGCAGTACCACAATGGAAATATATGCTTATGCAAGGTGGATTGGTCTGGTTCGTAAGTGTCGTAGTTGCCCTGCTTGCTTTTATGATCTCTGTACTTGTAAGGAGCACTGCTGCTAGTATAGTGGTTATGATGGCAGCGCTGATCGCTGGAAATATTCTGACTAATATGGCCTCAGCCTGGACAACAGCGAAATATTTATTTATGGTAAATCTTGGACTGACCGGTTATTTGTCAGGAACTCCCGCACCCATAGAGGGGATGTCCTTGTCATTTTCCATGGCTGTACTGGCTGTATGGGGGGCTGCTTCGGTGATCATTTCATTCGCCGTCTTTACGAAAAGGGATATTTTGAATTAGAATGTACAAAGTGACGAAAACGTTTGTTTGCATTTCTAGAGATATGAGAAAGTATAAGTTTTGCATTTATACTGTATGTCTTATATTTCTCGCTTAAAGGCTTACGTCTTTATAAGGACGCCGAAGGCGTTAATGCTTGAGTATAGAGAAAAGAAGGAGGAGCATGAATGCTCGAACAGATCGATATGTTTGCTGAAGTTTCTAATAACGGCGAGAATAGCCGTACTGGATACGATGCTGACGACATTCAAGTGCTCGAAGGTCTGGTTGCAGTACGCAAACGACCTGGCATGTATATCGGCAGTACAAGTTCTTCGGGACTACATCATCTAGTATGGGAAATTGTAGATAATGCTGTGGATGAGCATTTAGCCAAGTATTGTACGAAGATTGACTTACTACTTCGCAAAGATGGCTCAGTAACGGTGACGGACAACGGTCGTGGGATTCCAACTGGAATGCATAAGACAGGAGTGCCAACGCCACAAGTTGTATTTACAATTTTGCATGCAGGCGGTAAATTCGGTGGATCTGGTTACAAGAAATCAGGCGGTTTGCATGGCGTAGGGGCTTCAGTAACGAATGCTTTGTCTGAATGGCTTGAAGTAGAGATTTATCGTGAAGGCAAAATCCATCGTCAACGTTTTGAATATTGGGTGGACAAGAAGGGGAAAGAGCATGTTGGCGAACCAGTAACGGGCCTTGAAATTCTGGGCAACACCAACAAAACCGGTTCGAAAATTACTTTTAAACCGGATATTCGCGTCTTTCCAAATGGAATTGCCCTGAATTATGATACGCTGGCAGAGCGAGTACAGGAGATTGCCTTTCTGAATTCCGGTCTGCGTATTACGCTGCATGATGAGCGGAGCAATCGTCAGGACGAGTTCTTTTACGAGGGTGGAGCAAGCCAATTCGTACAGTTCTTGAATGAGGGCAAGGATGTTCTACATGATGTTATTCACTTCAGCGCTGAAAAGGACGATATCGAAGTGGAAGTAGCCCTTCAGTACAATGGAGGCTATACAGAAACCTTGGCTTCCTTCGTTAACTCCATTCCTACTCGTAGCGGCGGTACTCATGAGACAGGCTTTAAGACCGCGTATACTCGTGTGTTGAATGATTATGCCCGACGTACACAACTGCTTAAAGAAAAGGATAAGAATTTAGAAGGAAATGATTTGCGCGAAGGTATGATGGCTGTCATTAGTGTCAAAATGTCCGAAGTAGAATTTGTTGGACAGACGAAGGATCAGCTTGGTAGTGCTTCTGCTCGTAGTGCAGTAGACTATATCGTATCTGAGAATATGGCTCGTTTCCTGGAAGAAAACCCACAGGTAGCACAGAGCCTTCTGAAAAAATCAATTCAGGCCTCGAAGGCTCGGGAAGCGGCTCGCAAAGCCCGCGATGAGATCCGTACAGGTAAGAAACGTAGCGAGAGCTCGAATCTTGGCGGAAAATTATCACCTGCGCAGTCTAAGGATGTTACACGAACTGAGCTGTTTATCGTAGAAGGTGATTCAGCTGGTGGCTCAGCGAAGCAAGGCCGTGATTCAAAGATTCAGGCGATCTTGCCGCTAAAAGGGAAACCGATGAATCCGGAAAAAGCCAAGCTGCTGGATATCCTGAAGAACGATGAATATAAAGCGATCATTTCCACGATTGGTGCAGGAATTGGTCCGGATTTTACCGTCGAAGACAGCAATTATTCCAAAATTATCATTATGACCGATGCGGATACAGATGGAGCGCATATTCAGGTGCTGCTGCTGACATTTTTCTATCGTTATATGAAGCCGTTAATAGATGCCGGAAAGGTTTTCATTGCCCAGCCTCCGCTTTATAAGCTGACCCGCAAAACGGGCAAGCTGGAAACCGTAAGGTATGCATGGAGTGATGAAGAACTGCAAAATTACTTAAAGGAATTCGGCAAAAACTTCGAGCTTCAGCGTTATAAAGGATTGGGTGAGATGAACCCTGATCAGCTGTGGGAAACAACGATGAATCCAGAGTCGCGTACACTGCTTCAGGTGCAGATTGAGGATGCTGCTAAGGCTGAGCGTCGTGTTTCTACACTGATGGGTGATAAAGTCGATCCACGTAAACGCTGGATTGTTGAGAATGTCGATTTCACTGAAATTGTAGAGTAGTTGCAGTTAGTAGTGCTGCAAGTGACGAACACTTCCACTGTTTTTAATTTTTTGGTGATAGGCAAACGGAGTGGCGGAATCGTTCTGGAGGAGCGTTAGCGTTCGCCTTTGTTTCCGGATTTTATCCGCTAACAGCGGTATAATCAAAAAATCTGGAAACAACAGCGACCGGAAGAATGATCCGCAAAGCGAAGTGAAAGAATATCACCAATCTTTAAGAAAGTGGACAGATTGAGGAACAGAAGGTGAGCCAAGTGAGTAGTTTATCAGAACAATTTTTGCCGGCTTTTCTGGAAGAGGTCGTCGGTGACCGCTTTGGTCGGTATTCCAAATATATTATTCAGGACCGGGCGATTCCCGATGTCCGCGATGGACTTAAGCCTGTACAACGCCGTATTCTTTATGCGATGTACGATTCTGGCAACACGCCTGACAAGCCGTACCGCAAGTCAGCCAAAACCGTCGGGGATGTAATGGGTAATTACCATCCACATGGTGACTCCTCGATTTACGACGGTATGGTTCGTATGGCACAGCCATGGAAGATGGGGCATGTTCTTGTTGACGGTCATGGCAACTGGGGCTCGATGGACGATGACCCAGCTGCGGCAATGCGTTATACAGAAGCACGCTTATCTCCGATAGCAATGGAGATGATGCGTGATATCGAGAAGCGGACGGTGCTGTTTAAGGACAACTTTGACAATACAGCCAAAGAGCCTGTGGTTGTTCCTTCCCGGTATCCGAATCTACTCGTAAACGGCACGAGTGGGATTTCCGCAGGCTTTGCCACTGAGATTCCGCCACATAACCTACGTGAGGTTATTGATGCTTGTATCGCAGTGATGCAGAAGCCGGATATTGAACTTGAAGATATCATGACCTTTATGAAAGGTCCGGATTTCCCTACAGGCGGCACTATTATGGGCGGAGACGGCATCATGGATGCTTACCGCACTGGTAAAGGCCGTATTTATTTACGCTCCAAGACTGAGATTGAAAATATGCGTGGAGGCAAGCAACAAATCGTGATTACGGAAGTTCCATTCCAGATTGTAAAATCACGACTAGTTACCTCCATGGAGAATATTCGATTAGAGAAGAAAATCGATGGCATTGCTGAAGTTCGTGATGAGAGTGGTCGAGAAGGACTTCGGATTGTAGTTGAACTCAAGAAAGAAGCGGATGCCCAAGGCGTTTTGGCATATCTGCTCAAAAAAACCGATCTTCAAATCACCTATAACTTCAATATGGTGGCGATTGTCAACAAGGCTCCGCAACAGCTTGGTCTTAAAGCCATCCTGGAGGCTTATATCGCGCATCAGCGTGAAGTAGTGACTCATCGCACCCAATTTGATCTGGAACGCGCAGAAGACCGTGCTCATGTCTTAGAGGGCTTGGTTAAGGCGCTGAATATTCTGGATGAGGTCATCGCTGCCATCAAAGCATCGAAGAACCGTCAGGATGCTCAGAACAATCTCGTGTGGATGTTCGGGTTCAGTGAACGTCAAGCGGATTCTATTCTTACCTTACAATTGTATCGTTTGACGAATTTGGAGATTACTTCACTCCAAAAAGAATTGGATGAAATGATGGCAAAGATTACACATCTGCGTGGCATTTTGGAAAGTGACAAGAAGCTCGTAGCTGTAATCCGTAAGGAATTGCTGGAGATCCGTGATAAATACGGGATCGATCGCCGTTCGCTGATCCAAGGCGAAGTTGAGGAGCTTAAAGTTAGCCTTGAAGCGCTGGTCAACGCAGAGGATGTGTTAGTAGCACTTTCCGCAGACGGTTATATTAAGCGTACAAGTATGCTTTCCTTTACCCGCTCTGGTGGGGAACGTTATACATCAGGCGTTAAAGAAGGCGATCATATCGTTAAGCTGCTCGATGTGAATACCCGTGACAGTCTGCTGGTCTTTACGCGCAAGGGGCAGTACTTCTTACTTCCGGTTCACCAGATTCCAGAGTTTAAATGGAAAGAACCAGGTACTGCGATTGTTAACGTTATCGGATTGTCTAAAGGGGATGGAATCATTAGCGTGATTCCGGTCAATAATCTTGATGATCCGCAGCAAAGCCTCGTGTTTATCACCCGCAGAGGTCAGGTTAAGCGTACAGAGCTCAAGGAATACTCTACAAGCCGCTCTGGAGCCGTAGCAGCCTGTAAGGTAGCAGACGGTGATGAGATCATTACAGTGGCTACTAGTACGAATGACAAGGATATTGTACTCGTGACTCGTGAAGGAATGAGTATTAGATTCCATGAGAATGAAGTTAATCCTATGGGCCGTGTTGCATCCGGTGTAAGAGGCATTCAGCTTCGTGAGGGCGATGAGGTGATTTCTTGCTTCTGGGTCAGTGAAGATGAAGGTGAGATCCTTTCTATCTCCGATATCGGATATGCGAAACGTTCATTACTAGTGGATTATCCATCTCAAAGCCGCGGTGGCAAAGGGATGCCAACCTTTGAATTTAAGGAAGGCAAGCGAGTACGACCAAATGGCAGTAAATTAGCAGGGGCTTTCTATTGCAGAGAACCGCTGGAACTTAATGCAATTACACGGGAGAATGCACATCACACATTCTCTTCTGAATCTGCACCACTCGGAGAGCGTCGTTCTACAGGCAAACAGATTGTTCCTGTGGAGAAAAAGGACGAGATTGTTAATCTTTTCCCGGCAGTTAAGTAAAACGAACTAGTAATAAACAGATTTGTTAAAATAACTTATCAAGGTGCTTAGTCAATTCTTCTTGAGAACTGACTAAGTGCCTTTTTTTAATTTTCCCGCTTATCAGTTTAGAAGATTTATTTTTCTTCTTTTGCAGGAAATGGAATTTGTTTCGCGAAAATGTAGTTATACCGGATAGAACCGCAAGGAAAGGAAGGAATCAGTGTGCACGCTTCTGAATTCAGTAAAATTTGGCATAAAATTTTAAAAGATTACAAACTACATATGGACAGTAATCTTGCCCCATCGCTAACGGATGCCCAACTCACAGTACTTGAACTGCTTCAGGAACGTGATGCCATGAAGCCTTCTGATCTGGCTCCACATCTGGCGACCAGTCCTGCAGCGGTTACTATGTTACTTGATCGGATGGAGAAAAATGGGCTTATCATTCGGGAGAGAGATGCTGCGGATCGCCGTATTGTATGGGTGAGTATAACGGAAATTGGAACGCAGGAGACTGTACGTGGTTTGAAGATCCGCAGTGATTTTTTTGCAGAAGCGCTTGATCCGATATCCTCTCATAACCAACAGCTACTACTCTATTTAATGGGCAAAATGGTTGTTACAACTGCACCGGAAGGTTCTACACCATGAATATATACAACAACTCTTTATTTCAAAAAAAGAAGGCCATCCATTAACGGATAGCCTTCTTTTGTAATTCCTTGGACCATAAATCCCATGGATGGGTTTGCGGAGGCAGGGAAATAAGTTCTACTTCTTCTTTAGTAACAGGGTGGGGAAAGCCTACAAGTGCAGACCACAGTGCAATTTGCTGTCCAGGTCTGTTCACCGAAGCTCCATACTTCTGATCACCGTATAAGGGGCAGCCGATGGAGCTAAGCTGCACTCGAATTTGATGTGAACGACCGGTAAGTAAATCGATCTTGAGCAGGCTGTAACCCTCAGCGCTGCCAAGTACTGTGTAATCCAGAATGGCTTCCTTACCGCCGGGTGTTCCTTTCCGGACTACAGTGACGGTATTGCTCTTGGCGTCTTTAAGCAGCGTATCGGTAAGACGGCCATGAGATGCTGGTGGTTTTCCGTGCACGACCGTTAAGTACACCTTATGAAAGCTGTGAGTTCTGACACACTCGGATAGTCTTGAGGCTGCTTTTGATGTCTTGGCAAAGATCATTGCACCCCCAACCGGACGATCCAGGCGGTGGACTAGCCCCATATAGACGTTGCCAGGCTTGTTAAAGCGTTCCTTCACATCTTCTTTGAGCAGGTTGAGCAGATCAGGATCTCCAGTAGCATCCTCCTGAACAGGAATATTCACGGGCTTCACTATGCCTAGAAGATGATTATCTTCGTACAACACTTCAAAGCGCTTCGACATTCCGTCCAGCGGCTCGTTGCTTCCAGATAAATGCTGTGTCATGGCTTACGCCTCCCAGCGTCCCAGAATGCCGCATGGCAGGTTCATGCCGGAGGAAGTGATCGGAAGACCGATTTCACCGGAGGTGAGCTTCCCACCATAACGTTTACCCATGGTCATCGACAACATATTACGTAGGACAGTTGGAGAAATCCCAGTGGTGTATGAATTGATTAGCATAAACAAAGGTTTGTCGCTCATAATTTGCATACAGCTCTCAAGGAATGGATATAAGCTGGATTCCAGCTTCCACATTTCTCCGCCAGGTCCTCTTCCATAGGAAGGCGGGTCCATTATAATCGCATCATACTTACTACCACGACGTTGTTCACGTTGTACGAATTTGAATACGTCATCCGTGATGTAGCGAACTGGACGATCACCCAGGCCGGACAGCTGGACATTTTCTTTGGCCCATTGCACCATTCCTTTGGCTGCATCCACGTGAACAACAGAAGCGCCGGCACTTGCTGCGGCTACAGTAGCTCCACCAGTGTAAGCAAATAGATTCAGTACAGAGATCGGACGGTTAGCTGCCGCAATCTTGTCCATCATCCAGCTCCAGTTGGCCGCTTGTTCAGGAAATAACCCTGTATGCTTAAAATTTGTAGGACGCAAATGGAATTTTAATTTCCCGTAACTAATTTTCCAATCATCCGGAATTGTTTTCTTCATTTCCCATTGTCCACCACCCGCTGAGGAACGGTGATAATGACCGTGTACATCACGCCATTTCGCTGTCTCATTGGAGAGTGGCCAAATAATTTGTGGATCCGGACGGCGCAGAATAATGTCACCCCAACGTTCAAGCTTCTCTCCACCGCCAGTGTCAATTACTTCATAGTCTTTCCAGTCGCTAGCTATATACATTTTTTAATCCATCCTTCAAAAATTCATTTAGCCTTTATTGTACATCATTTCACCATATAGCTACAAACAAAATACGCACAAGCTCAACACTCTACTTATTTTATCCAATGAAGATTATGTGTATAATATTTCCATGCTCACAGCTATTATTCTGGTAGATCAAGCAATGATTGTATATGATCAGATATCAGAGTCTTTACAATATTTATGATCGGAGAATAGCAGCTTATGTTCAATCTTGCGCCTCTATATTTCCCGATAACTGCAAATCCAGCACAAACTAGTGAATTTCTACCCAGTCAAGCTTTGCAGCCATATATTCGCTGTTTCTGGGGCTCTGTCACACCGCGTATTCCTACAGAGGCATCCGTTCACGTAGTGGACAAGGCATCTGGTTACGAACCTCGAATGGAAACAATTATTCCAGATACATGCATGGACATTATTTGGAATCTGAATGAGTCGACAGGCTTAACAACTACCGTTTTTTCCGGCATCAATGATGCTCCTTTTGAAGTCCCTTCAGACAGAGGGGAAGGTATGATCTCAACCTTTGGTATCCGATTTCATTTCTGGGCCGTTCATTTTTTTGCAGATGACCATCTCCGGGATGTCCTGAATGCATTTGTAGATGTGGACCAATACTTTTGTACTTTTAAAAAAGAGCTAGGACTTCTGCTGGAACAAGCAAATTCTATGAATGATAGGATAGTGGCAGCTGAGGCTTATCTTTTTCAGCGTCTTGAGCGTGGTGGATGGACTAATGATCGAATGATGAATGCAATTTATACCCTAATTAAACAAAAGGGTGTGGTAACAGCTGAGGATTTGGAAACCAGCTCTAATCTAAGCCGACGCCAACTCGAAAGACTTTTTCAAGAATACATAGGTGTATCGCCTAAAAAAACAGCTGACCTTGTGCGATTTCAGAATGTATGGCGGGAAATGTATCAACTGCCTGTGCAGACGAAGAATATGCAGGATCTTATTTTTACGTATGGATTCAGCCACCAGCCTCATTTTATAAACAGTTTCAAGAAATATGCAGGAAGAACACCACTTGAGGCTTTAGTCTATGCGGGCAGATAAATGTCGCAATTTTGCAATACAAAGGGTGCTAGCCTTGTTAAACTCAAGTAAGAAATGGGCACTATGATGATGAGAATGAAAGGGGACAAATTATGATTTCGTCTTTTGAAGGTACTAACATCTACACTAAGGATACTGCTGCGTTGGCTGCATTTTATTCGGAGGTGCTAGGGATTCCAATTCCGTTCGAAGGCTACGGCAATTTTGATGGCGCAAAGATTGGATTCGACAAGAAGCAGCCTGGAATCATCATTTGGGATGAGACGAAATGGGAAAAGCTCACGACTGGCTTTGTTAATTTAGTATTCAGCTGTGATAATCTCGATGAGACGTACGAGCAGTTAAAGGCTAAGGGACTGGATTGTCAGCCACCGGTTACGATGGCGTATGGCGGGAAAGAAATGAATTTCCGCGATCCAGATGGTAATCACATTACCTTGCTCGAAGGAGCATACTAAATAATTTTGAACAAAAAAGGGATTGAACGCAAACAACAACCGTGTGAATAAACGGGAGTTTGCGTTTTTTTTATTTTATTCATTTGACAATGATAATCATTATCAAATAGAATGAGGGTGAAGCACACATCATTTAAATTTTATGTTTAGTAATGGGAGGAACAGAAAGATGACTAAAGTGCTAGTGGCATACGCCAGTCTAACTGGAAACACTGAGGAAATGGCTGAATTGATTGTAGAGGGAATACGCCAAGCAGGCGGTGAAGCCGTTTTGAAATCGGTCACTGAATGTAACGCGGTTGAGATAAATTCATATGAAGGCATCCTGTTAGGGGCATACACTTGGGGAGATGGTGAGCTACCTGATGAAGCTCTTGATTTCTATGAGGAGATGGATGAGCTTGATTTGACTGCTATGAAATCAGCAGTTTTTGGCAGTGGAGACACAGGTTACGCGATTTATTGTGGAGCCGTGGACTTATTCGTGGAGAAGTTAAAGGAACGTGGAGCTGTAATATTACAGGATAGTCTTAAGATTGAATATGGCCCGAACGCTGCTGAAAAAGAAGCTTGCCGTCAATTCGGTCGTCAATTTATCGAAGCTTGTATGGTGGCATCATAGGATGGGCGGGCCAGCGGGAAGTTGGATGAAGAAACAAGTGAATTTACATACGCCTCCATATAAACGACTGCATGATTATCGAGTGGAGCACATTATGCTTGGAGGGGCCGAGAATTTATCAAGCGGAGCTCCAGCGACCGGGCTCCCACGCTGGCGCCAGCAGGTTCAATATGCTGTAGGGCATACACTTAACGACTTTTATAGTTTGCTGCCTGAAGTTCGAAGGGAGACACCGATACAATTTCTGTTAGAGCGTCGTTGGCCACCTAGGGGGGATGCTTTTCCTTCATTACTGCAATATTGGGATATCAAGACGAGTATAGCGGATGAACTAATGCGTATCGTTTCGACCAATCATTTACTGGAAATTCCGGTAATGCTATACGAGCAGTGGTATGTGCCAGTCCCGGAGCTGAGCTTGGAGCTTTCGATGATTACTCAATTAGCTTGGAATTCTACTCAGAATGGTCGAAGCCTGAACATTCAGAAATTTATGGTGAATGGCAATGAGGATACTATTGCGGGCTTTTTGCATATGACAAACGTCTTTTGTTATGCGGCTTACGGTGAACCTGCGGAGACCGTGGAAATCTACTCCTTGCAAGAGGGTCGTAAATACTCTTACAAGGGAAATGCAGTCCCGTATAAGGAGTCTTTGGATTATGTTCGATTGTTATCTGTATTTCTGGAGCAGGAAGTGCACGCTGATGGCTCATTAAACTGTAGCGACCGTAGAAATGATAGAGGCGAAGCTAATGTTGGAGGCTTTGGGCTCATGTGATTACTCCTAATAATAAAATAAGGCCTCCTGCTCTACAGGCGAGAACGCCCATTAGACAGGAGGCTTTAATTCTATGGATTAGCCGATATAACGGTAATAATCCTGTTTATTCTGAATGATAAAGCCACAGCTTTCATATAGCTTAAGCGCATTGGGGTTATCTAGAGCGACCTCGAGATTAATTCCATTATAGTTTTTACGTTCTCGTTCGATCGTTTGAAGAAGTGCACTTCGTCCAATGCCTAGCCCCCGTAGCTTCTTGCTGACAGTAAATCCATAAATCCAGGTTTCATTATCTTCGGTCCACAGCCGCATTTTACCAACAGGTTGTCCGTCCATTTCGATCATAATATGTTCTTGCAGGCCTTCCTGTTTCTGCAGGTCATAGAGTTCGGCAGCATCTTCAGTCTTTATGTCAAAGCCTCCACAATCCAGCTCAACGAGAATTGGGGCTTCGTCTTCACGAGCAGGGCGTAAGATCACAGTCCCTGTGGCTGAGCTTGCTTCAGAAGAAGCAACCGAATTTCCGCCCCATTTCATTTGGTATTCCGCGTGATTAAACTCTAGTGGTAGCGTTTGAAGGAATGCTACACCAGATGATGAGGCAGCAGGAGCGTTTAGAAGTAGGGTATCAACATTGCCTCGTTTGATAATAGTTTGCGCTCGGTTCCACAGTGAGGTGAAGATGCCCCGTCGGCGGTAGCCTGGTCGAACCATACCACAGACCTCCATATCGCTTCCGAATCCATAAAGTCCTAAGAAGCCGACGAGTAAATCATCTTCATAAGTCACGAGCCATTCCGTATCTCCTACGCTTGATGGCTGGCGAAGCATATCCCAATTCAATTTCAATGAAATTCCATCATATTGCTCACAGCGTTCTTGTAATTCTTCTATATTTCTCAAAGTATCAGTAGTAGTCAAACCCGTTTCCTCCTAAAGTGTATTTGAACTAAGTGTATTAGTTCGAATAGGTTAATAAAGCTTCACGGAAACGGGAACGGAGATCAGTCTCGCTCGCCTGTGTTCCCGCTCAGCACGTCCTTATACTCCGGATGCTTCTCAAATTGATGAGCTGCATAGGAGCACACAGGAACAATTTTCAAATTTTCATTTCGAGCCTTATCTACAACAGCCCGTACAAGTTCTTCACCGGTACCTTGACCGCGCAGTTCCTCAGAGACACGAGTGTGGTCAATGACCAATTCCCCAGCATCTTTATCCAAACTGTATGTGATCTCGGCAAGGTCCTTACCGTCATTCGCAACAAAAAAACGTCCTGTTCCAGTTTGAATTTGCATCTTATGGCTTCACTCCTAAAATGTTATTGACTATATTTTACTACCATGATTTGCAAAAAGCGAGGAACGAAGCAGATTGATTGCGCGCCCTGGACGTTTGATGGTGTTCCATAGATGGATTTATCGAGGAAGTTAGGATTATTGGTGTGAATGATGCGCTCATGTTACTCAAGGCAGTTGCTTTGTAATGTTTGTTCTGCAAGTAGTCTGGCTTTGCGGAATGGGGACAGGAGGCAGACGTGATCGAGTGACTTTTGGCGAGCCGAGAAGGTGGGAGGACTAGAATTTCTGGACAAGCTGGTGTGCTGGATACGCAAGCCGGCCCAGACATTCCTGGCACTCTGACGCAGGAACATCCAGGACAGCCGGACTCATGGGAATCCTTGAGACCTCAGCGTGCCAAAACTCCTGTTATCATAATCATCCATTGGAGCTTTCGGACTCAGATGACGTTATTTGCAAATTTTTAGCCGTTTGAGTAAAGTTTCAGACTCCATTGCAGCTATTCCTTAGGAAAAAGCACAAATTAGGCGATTTCTATGCCAATAACGCCTATGGAGTCCGATAGAACCCCAAATTGGGGGGATACTGCTTATAAGGTCCACTGTGCCCGATAGCAACATCGTGAGGGTATGTGTTCACCGATGGAGCCGAACTGTAATGTCCTGCTGCATATGAGTAGCAATTCCCTTTTAGACTCTCGCAATCTCAAAATCAAAGGAGATGAAAATAAATTCTGCATTCAAACAGTAGTCAAGCAGCAGTTAGTGAATTTTTATACACTCCCGTTTATAAAGTAGCTTGCGTATTCTCAGGATAATACAATAAGATTAAGAGAATATCTCACTACTGAAAAGAACCGCTAGCAGGAGGAATCATTGTGGAATACAAAGTTGAGGTTGAATTTGGATCGATTTATGAGTTATTGAATAGCTTACATACTTATCTCTGCAAAAAATCCTATAAGAAGATTGACCTAGGGGTAGCGTGGGTTACTGAAATTGAAAGCACCCTAAGTGAGGAACTATTATCCCGTCTGAAGGAAACTGAATTAAACAATGAATGGAAAATGTTGAATCTGCTCATTTACTGTTGTCCATTCAAGGATGATGTAGACAGTGTACTGAACTGGATTGAAGGGTTAACAGTTGGCGAGTTATATGAGACCTTATCAAAATATGTAAAGGTATTTCCAAGCCATATGGAGGATTACCGTAATCGGGTAGTATTTTTACTCTCCGAATGGAACCGCCAGTACTTTAGTCAATGCAATCCTGCGATTCTAAGCAAATTACAGGAGCATACGGATTTGAAGAACATGGAGCTTAATGAACTGGATACTGCTGATTTTGTGAACAAAACGACCAACGGATTCTATTTCATGCGTACTGATGGGCTTAAGAAGCTTGTATTAATTCCACAGTATCATTTTCAGCCTGCTAATATTATCTATTGCTACGGTGAATTAACAATCTGTCATTATGCGGCCTGGATTTCGATGGAGAACGAGGAAATTTCACCTTTTATGTATAGAGCCATTCGTAGTCTGGGTGAAAAAAGCCGCCTGAAAATTCTCCATGCTCTTAGCGGTGGTCGCAAAACATTCACCGAAATTGTTAAGCATGCGGGAATCTCGAAGGGGATTGTTCACGATCATATTTTTAATCTTCGTTGTGCAGGTTTGCTTCATGCCTATATTGAAGGGGAGAATGTCACCGGATATAGTTTACGCCTGGAAGGCATTCATCGGATGAATGAGCAGCTATTTGAGTATTTAAAATAATCATTTCACAAAAAAAATATAACCATCTAAAAGTCAGAATTCTCTTATGCAGAGAGGGTTTTGGCTTTTTTTAGTTGTCTTAATTTTCATTTGATTCTGTTTATAGAGAATTTTTTTAAAGTTCTCTCTTTACAGAACTCGAAAACCTTTCTATAATGAACATCAGAAGTTATTCATACTTAACAGGTAGGAATTATAGTTATTATTCTATTAGAGAGAAAAGGGAGATAGGTACATGAGAAAAAATGCGATTGTAATCACTTCATTACTGCTTACGGGTTCACTGTTACTTTCTGCTTGCGCTAACAACAGTAATAACGAATCCTCGTCTGGTAACAACGCGGCTGCAGGGTCCAATTCAACCAATGTGGAAGCAACAACTCCGGCAGAGACTGTTCCTGCGGGTGCGCTAAGCGAGCCTTTTACCGCAACCGATTTGTCCAAACTTCCAGCAGTTGCACAGAAACGTACAGACACCATTATCGTAGGGTTAACGGACCCAAGCGGAGCTTTTACTCCGTATTTTCAGCAAAGTGGTTATGATGGCAATGTATCCTCACTGCTATATGCTTCTCTCGTAACTGTAGACGATAAAGGCGTTCCAACACCGGAACTTGCAGAAAGCTGGGATGTTTCGGATGATCAGCTTACATACACGTTCCACTTGAGAAAAGATCTGAAATTCAGCGACGGTTCACCATTGACAGCAGATGACGTGGCTTTTACTTGGACGATCCAATATGACAAATCGTATGACGGTAGCTCCCAGCTTCCATCACTAAATGTTAAAGGCGGCAAAGCCTATAAAGATGGTTCTGCTACAGCAATAGAAGGGATAAAAGTGATTGATCCACAGACGGTCTCAGTGACACTTGAGCAACCAAACGCAACAGCGCTGGTACAGCTCGGCTCGAATGTTCTGTCGAAAGCTTACTATGGCAAGGACTATAAATTTGGAGATCTTGAATACATCAAGAAGCTGCATGAGAAGCCACTTGGAGATGGACCTTACAAGCTGGAGAAATTTATTCCGGGGCAAGAAGTGCGTTTTGTAGCGAATGAGAATTATTTCAAAGGTAAACCAAAGACGGAGCATTTCATTTATAAAACTACGGAAGGCGATGTATGGCAGTTCGTAGAAACAGGTGAGGTAGACTACGCTTCTTTTAGTGCGACAGACGAGAATATCGAGAAGCTGAAAGCGCTCGGTTTTGTTAATATTATTCCTTACACTCCAAGTACCTACGGTTATTTGCAAGTCAATCTGAAGCATGAACAGCTCAAGGATAAGCTTGTACGTCAAGCCATTGTGTACGGTCTGGATCGTCAGAGTATTTATGTAGATGCAGCGCAAGGTGCAGGCTCAATTGCCAACATCCCGGCATCCCCTATCTCTTGGTCTTACACGGAGGAAGGCATTAATCCTTACAAATATGATCCGGAAAAAGCAAAACAATTGCTGGATGAAGCAGGCTGGACAGTAGGCGCGGGTGGTATCCGTGAAAAAGATGGCAAACCGCTTACCATTCACTACCTCGGCTCTAAGAGCAAAAATACAGATATTTTCATTGCTGTAGCTAAAGAGAATTTTGAAGCACTGGGTATCGATTTCCAGCCTGAGGTTTTTGCAGACTTTAACTCTTTGGTATCTAAGGTAGAAGGCGGGGACTACGATCTCGTATCCTTCTCCACTAGTATGTTGACTGATCCGGCTGACGGGTTTATGCAATTCTTCGATGGAGAAATCACGGATTATGACAATCCGAAATTCCTGGAACTGTACAATAAAGCCTTGGCTACTACTGATATTGAAGCACGCAAAGCGGTATACAAAGAGCTGTATCAGCTCTTCAATGATGAACTGCCTATTATTTTCACAAGTTACAAAAAGACTGTATACGCCTATAACGGACGTATTGAGAATCTATCGGTCAGCCCGTTCATCGGTCTTGCTGGCAGTCTGCCAACTTGGAGCCTGAAATAAATAAAACAGTGTCCCCTGCTCTGATGAGCAGGGGACAAATCATAAGGAGTCTGTCATGAGCGCTTATTTATCGAAAAGACTGTTGTACATGGTCATTATCTTATTTGCGGCATCATTATTGATCTTCTGCCTGTATGCTTCAACTCCCGGAGACTTCATAACCGGAAATATCAAATTGACTGCAGAACGTAAAGCTGAGCTGCGTGAGATTTACGGCTTAAACAAGCCGATGCTTGAGCGCTATGGAATCTGGATGAAGAATGCGCTGCATGGCGATTTCGGGTATTCCTTAGCCCAACAAAAGCCTGTGCTGCAGCTTTTTAATGATTATATTTGGAACTCCTTTCTACTGGCTGCCGTTTCCACGTTTCTGACGTGGGTGATTGCAGTTATTATTGGTGTGATTTCAGCTTATAAGCAATATTCCTGGTTCGATACACTCGTGATGATCGCTATATTCGCAGCAATGTCACTGCCGTCATTTTTTATAGGCTTATTCCTGATCAAAATCCTGGCCGTCGATCTCAAGTGGCTCCCTCCGGGTGGAATAATCACGACAGGTAGTAATGCTACGGGTCTGGCGTATTTTAAGGAGATTGTAACGCATATGACCCTTCCAGTTGTTGTTATGACTCTACTTGGATTGGGCTCACTCACCCGTTATTTCCGCAGTAATATGATCGATGTCTTAAAACAGGATTATATCCGCACCGCCCGTGCCAAAGGCTTAAAAGAGCGAAAGGTGCTATTTACACACGCCTTACGTAATGCCTTGCTGCCCGCAATTACACTGGTTGGTTTCGAGCTTCCAGCACTATTTGGCGGATCACTTATTATTGAAAAAATATTCAATTGGCCTGGGATTGGCCAGCTGTATATGCAGTCCTTCGGACTTAGGGATTATCCTTTGCTGATGGGCTTTACGATGTTTATTGCCATACTTACCGTCATAGGAACGTTGCTTTCGGATGTTTTGTACCGGATTGCCGATCCTAGAGTTCGGCTATAGAGAGGAGGAAGCTGACGTGGCAGTTCAAAGTAATGTAGCGGGTATCTCGAAACCCCAGACCACCAAAGGAAAATCCTCTTTATTCCGGCAATCCCTTCGGAGGTTGCTGAAGAACAAGCTGGCGGTATCCGGGTTTGTGGTAGTGATCTTTATGTTTGCGCTTTGTTTTATTGGCCCGCTGTTCTCACCCTATACGGATAACAAAATAAATATGGCACTGATGAACAAGGCCCCTGATATGAAGCATTGGCTTGGCACTGACGCGCTGGGCAGAGATATTTTGACCCGGGTGATGCAGGCAGGACGCATTTCACTAACAGTAGGACTGGCATCAATGGTTCTTTCAGTGTTTATCGGGGCTCTTTTGGGAGCCATAGCTGGGTATTACCGCGGAATCGCCGATCAAATCATAATGCGGATTGCGGATCTTTTATTGACGGTTCCGAGTTTGCCGCTGCTTTTTATTTTTGGAGCATTATTATCAGAGTGGAAGATTCCAACGGACTACCGGATGTATATCGTTATGCTTATGCTCAGCATTGTGAGCTGGCCAGGTATGGCGCGTATGGTACGGGGGCAAATGCTTAGTCTGAGAGAACGTGAGTTTATGCAAGCAGCTGTAGTATTAGGCCTTCGGGATCGGCGTAAATTATTTAACCATTTGCTGCCGAACATTATCCCGCTGCTGATCGTTATGGCAACGCTCAACATCGGTGGCGCTATTCTGAGTGAATCGGTTCTTAGCTTTTTTGGGCTAGGTGTTATGCCGCCAACGCCAACCTGGGGCAATATGATTGACGCAGCGAATAATATGATCGACTTCAAGGATCGGCCGTGGCTGTGGATTCCGCCTGGGCTATCCATCTTCGCGACAGTAATCGCGATCAATATTTTTGGTGACGGACTCCGGGACGTACTTGATCCTAAACAGAAGAGGTAGGTGACCCTCACATGAGTGATTTAATGAATATAGACGGTCTAAGTACATACTTCTTCACGGAAGAAGGAAAAGTGAAAGCCGTTGATGATGTAAGCTTCCGTGTCCGTGAAGGAGAGACGGTCTGTATCGTCGGAGAATCGGGCTGCGGCAAAAGTGTAACTGCAATGTCCATCATGGGTCTTGTTGAAGAGCCAGGGGGCAAGGTTGCCCATGGTAAAATTGATTTTCAGGGTGAAGATTTGTTGCAAATGGACAAAAACACACTGCGAGCCATCCGTGGCAACGAGATCGCGATGATCTTCCAGGAGCCTATGTCCTCTCTTAATCCTGTAATCAAGATCGGTGAACAAATTATGGAGCCGTTGATCGTGCATTTGAAGATGAATAAGAAGCAGGCGCGTATCCGGGCGATTGAACTAATAAAACAGGTAGGCATATCACGACCTGAGCAAATTGCTGATAGTTATCCACATGAATTAAGTGGAGGGATGCTGCAGCGGATAATGATCGCTATTGCTATCGCATGCAGTCCAAAGTTATTGATTGCAGATGAACCGACAACGGCGCTGGATGTAACGATTCAAGCACAAATTCTGGATATGCTTCGTGAAATTAAAGACAACTCCGGCATGTCTATTCTATTAATCACCCATGATCTGGGTGTAGTCGCGGAGATGGCTGATTACGTGATTGTTATGTACTCCGGAAAGATTGTGGAGGAGGGGGAGGTTGTTGAATTGTTCAACAATCCCAAACACCCTTATACGAAAGGGCTGCTCAAATCGAAGCCAGTTATCAATCAGCGACAGGATGAGCTGTATTCCATACCAGGTCAAGTGCCAAATCCGCTAGAGCTGGTACCCTCTTGTTATTTTCATGACCGCTGTGAGCATTGCATGCCTGTATGTGTCAGCCAGCAGCCCCAGCTTAAAGAAGTGGCCAGCAGACAAAAGGTAGCTTGCTGGTTGTATGAGGAGGCGGTTGTTCATGCCTGAGGCACTGCTTGAGGTCAATCATCTGAAGAAATATTTCCCTGTCACTAAGGGATTGCTTAACCGGACGGTTGGGCATGTAAAGGCTGTTGATGATATTAGCATCACGCTTCAGCCAGGGGAGACGTTTGGGCTTGTAGGAGAATCCGGGAGCGGAAAGAGTACGGTCGGACGGACGATTTTACGGCTAACGGATAAAACGGCAGGCGAGATCAAATTCAAAGGGATAGACATTCATTCTTTGTCTCCCGCTGAATTGCGAAATATCAGACCCCAAATGCAGCTAATCTTTCAAGACCCGTATAGCTCACTTAACCCTCGGGTCCGCATAGGAGATGCTATCGGAGAAGCTTTACTGGATCATGGCTTATGCTCAAAATCAGAGGTTCGTGATCGGGTACTTGAGGCGCTTGAGGCATGTGGTTTATCCTCTTATCATATTGATCGCTTCCCGCATGAATTCTCAGGAGGACAGCGACAACGGATCGGAATCGCGCGTGCGCTTGTACTGAATCCTGAGCTAATCATTGCAGACGAGCCAGTCTCGGCCTTGGATGTGTCCATCCAAGCACAGATTATTAATTTATTCAGTAAGCTGCAGCAGAGCCGTGGGCTAACCTATTTGTTCATCTCCCATGATTTGAGTGTGGTTGAGCATTTATGTTCAAGAATCGGTGTTATGTATCTGGGATCTATGATGGAGACGGCTTCTAGAGATGAATTATTTAAGAATCCGCTCCACCCGTATACCAAGGCATTGCTATCAGCTGTTCCAATACCTATTCCCAAGCTGAAAAGGGAAAGAATTGTCCTTAAGGGGGATATTCCAAGTCCGGTGAACCCTCCTTCTGGCTGTAAATTCCATACCCGGTGTCCCTATGCACAAGAGGTTTGCAGATCTGAAATCCCGGAATTCCGTGATGCCGGCAATAACCATTTTGTAGCTTGTCATTTAGTCTAATAGCTGTCAAAGATATAATGAGGATTCGCTCCTAAGTCTTGAATAATTAAAGTTGAATTGTATAATAATACAATTTGACCTTATTTTTGCCTGAGCACAAAAAGTCTTAAAGGGTTTCGAAGCCAGGTTAATGGGGTAATAGAGAGTGGTTAGGTTAGACGTACATATCTAATCGGTCTAGTATAAAATCCCTACTTAGGAGGAATCATCGTGAATACAACAGTACGTTTGACAGAAAGATCCGGCTCGACTTCTTCACAGCGCAGAAAAGGCTTTGTACCGGTAGTCGTGTACGGTGCAGGTTCAGATAGCCAGTCCTTTACAGCGGATGCTAAGACAATTACCGGGATTTTGGCTAATAACCCTCGGGCAGTATTAACCTTGGAATTACCAGACTCGGGTAAAAAGAACGTTGTCATCCAAGAGATCCAGCGCCAGCCAGTATCCAAACAACTGCTGCATATTGATTTTCAACAAATTGATATGAAGGCTAAATTGGATACAAAAGTGGCATTCCACTTTACAGGTGATCCAGTAGGTGTGAAGAGTGGCGGCGTGCAGCAAATTGAATTGCATGAGCTGGATATTCGCACACTTCCAGATAAATTAACGGCATCCTTTGAGGTGGATCTCAGTGGACTAGATATTGGTGATCAATTGCTGGTGTCTGATCTTCCGAAGCATGAAGGCTGGGAAGTATTGACGCCTGAGGACACTTTGATTGTCCGGATCGCACCTCCAGCAGCTCAAGAGCCAACCGATGAAGATGCTGCTGAACCAGCTGCAGTCGAAGCTTCTGGTGAAGATAAAGCAGAATAGAATAGTGATTAAATCATAAAGAGCAGATAGAATCCTACCCAAGGAGCTGTCTGCTCTTTTTGTTTTGTCTTCGTGAACACGAATTAATAAAATAAGTGCGGTCTTTCGTATAGTTTCTTAAATGGGATTTATGGTTGTTTCGCCTCATTTAGTTAAAATTTTACAGAAAATCGTTGACGAATAGGCCGCGAAGGCTGAAAATGAGGACAATTACCATGGTAAAGAATTCAAAAGTTCCTGTTGTCGCTGTTTGAAAACGCTTTAGTATTATGCTTCAAAGAACTCTCATTGCCCAGTTCATCATGATTATGAGGAGGAAAGTTATGAAGATGAGGAAGCTGTTTTCGATCTTAATGACAAGTCTGTTGGTGCTTGGGGTAGCTCTACCTTTTGGTGGAAAAGCGAGTGCAGATGCCACAAGTGATGCTTCAAATCGTGCTTTAATCTGGTTGAAGGCCCAGCAGGATGCAACAGCGGGATATGCTTTTGAAGGCTTGGTAGATAGCTTTGAGGATTTCTGGGGACCTAACAACCCCAAACAGATTGTATATACGTATGATCAAGCTGTTGCAGCTATTGCCTTTATTGTAAAAGGTGAACGGACACGGGCAGAGCAAGTGTTGAACAAAATGCGAGACATTCAGGACCCTTCAGGCTTCTGGCTGAATTCTTATTGGTATAACAATGGCTTCGGAGAAGAAATCCGTAAACATGTGGGGCCGGTAGTATGGATGGCAATGGCTGCTATGGCCTATGAGAAGGAATATAATGACACGCGATATCGTCCGATGGCGCTCAAAGCGCTCGATTGGAGCTTGTCCTATAAAAAGGCAAATGGCAGTATTGCTGGAGGATGGAGTGCTTGGAGTAACTCCGATGAGCCTTGGAGCTCAACCGAGCACAATATCGATATTTACCGAGTGCTGCAGTATTATGCTTCGGTGGATTCCTCAAAGGCTGCCACATACAATAGCGCAGCTTCTGGAGTCAAAACCTTCCTGGATAATTATGTGTGGGATGACAGTGTCAAACGCTTCAAGGGAGGCTGGAAAAACGATACGAATCTGATTGACCCTAAAATTCCATTGGACGTGAATCCATGGGGAGTACTGGCTTTAGGCGTATCCGGAACGCATAACTATGGAGCAAGCATAGCCTATGTTGAAAATGCCTCCGGCACCCCGGGGACCCTTGCAAATCCGCGTTACAAGCAGACGCTTACTTACAATGATGCTGGAAATACACTCACCGGTTATGATTTTGACTGGACCGACGAAGTTTTGCCAGCGTATGACGATAATGGGAATCAAATTGGCAATACGGGTGCTGATGTATGGTTTGAAGGAAGCGCATTTATGTCGCTCGCCTACTTTATGCAAGGCAATGTATCCAAAGCGGATGCCATTAACACTGAAATTATTAAAAAACAAGGCACAAGCGGCGCTTCGCTTGGGGGAATCCCGTACTCACTGAAAGGGACCAGCAACAGCTATTGGGTGATGGCACAGCAAAACTGCGTGTCCAGCACGGGTTGGTTAATTCTATCCCTGCATCGATTTAACCCATTCACCGGGCAATACTTGACGGGTGGTGGTAATACTGGAGACACGATAGCACCTACTACACCTGCTAATCTGACAGTAACCAGCAAGACGGATACAGCAGTTAACCTGAGCTGGTCTGCTTCAACTGATAATGTTGGTGTAACGGGATATCTCGTTTATCGCGGAACACAGCAGGTAGCCTCTGTGGTCGGAACTACAGCAACTGTTAGTGGACTTACTCCGAGCACAGCCTATACGTTTACAGTAAAAGCTACGGACGCAGCAGGTAATTTATCATCCGCTAGTAATGCCGCAACAGTTACTACAAATCCCACTGGAGGCAGCGGAGGCGGTGATCATGTGACGGCTGACTTTACAGCAGGGGTAACGAGACTTTCTTCAACAGAAGCGAGCATTTATATTACACCTGTGACCAGTGCTCTTTATGTAGATGTGCATTATAAGGTTAACGGGGGGCCACAGCTTAATTACCGGATGACCAACAGCTCAGGTACATGGAAACAGACTGTGAGTGGGTTAAGTGCTGGCAGCAGCATTGAGTACTGGTTCACTTATGAGAAATCCGGCCCACAATATGATTCAGCTCATTATACTTTTGTTCAGTAGTGAGATTATGAAAGACTTGAACAATAAAATTCGTAGATAGAGCAAGTAAAATAAAGAAGGCTGTCCCAGATGCCATAGTATTGGTTCGGGAGGGCTTTCTTTTCTTTGTTTTAAATGAAGAGTGAAGCAACAGCCTAGCTTAAATCAAAGAATACAGTGCGGGTAAAAGAGCGAAGTTCCTCCTCTAGACGGAGGTTCACTCTTTTCTTGTGTCGTAAAATCTTGGAGGGAAACTTTAATGCAATGATTTGTTTCAGTAGGAAATTTAAGGGGGGAGTGTTTTATTTACAACGTAACAGTGTTATGTTACGATGTTTTCGAGGAGTGATCGCATATGGAAGATGATTTGATTTCGAAGAAGCAACTGCTGGATTTAACCGGTATTTCATATGGGCAATTGTATCGCTGGAAAAGGAAGCAGTTAATCCCCGAGGAATGGTTTATTCGCAAATCTACCTTTACTGGACAAGAGACTTTTTTTCCTAAAGAGATGATCTTGTCGCGAATTCACAACATTGTGAATATGAAAGATGGGCTTTCTTTGGATGAAATGGCTGATAAGCTATCGGATAAGGCATCCTTTGAGAAGGTGAGTGTAACTGCTAAGGAAATTATAGAACGTAACATTGTTTCGACAACAACGCTGAGGAAATTTGGAGAAAGTCTCGGTGATGAAAGTAAATATACTTTTGAGGAGCTCGTTCATTTATTCGCCGTAGACCGCCTGCTTAGTGCTGGGGAAATGAGTATGGAGGAGGCGGAGCTTCTGTTTCGCACTTTGCAGGAGAAAGTTTCAAGGCTCGAGAGTGGAAGCTGGGAGTTGTTTTTTGTCCGGAAAATGGGGGTTTCATCCTTCATTCTGGCACAAGCGCCTGCGGAGTTATGGTTTGATGAAGGGGTTAGATTAGTCAGTAAAATGACATATGCAGATTTGATCGAACAATTGAAAGGTAAGCTTGCCTACAAGCTTGTTGAATAGGAGGAAGAGTAATGGACAAAAATCAGCTGCCTGATTTGATAATAAACGGGGTTAGTGGTGGGGCCGGAGGTACTTACAACAACGTAAACATGGATGGTGTAGGTAAAGTAGTCGGACCGATTGTGGCGCGAATGTTTAAAGGAAATGGGCATATGAATTTGAATGATGATCTCGCAGCAGAAGAAGCAGAATGCAACGGGGTCATCAAAGTGATGGGTAATATGCGTTTTGGTACCCTAAAGGTGGATGGGGTTCTTAATGTAGGTAAGAGTTTTCGAGGTGAAAGCTGTACCCTTAACGGAATGGTGAGTATCAAAGGGGATTGTGAGCTTGAGGATTTCGTAGGTGAAGGTAGCTTTAGTGTTGGTGGTTTACTAAGTGCCGGTCATGTGGATTTCAAACTGCAGAGTCAAGGGAAGGCTAATGAAATTGGTGTGGAAAGCCTCGTGATACGGCAAGTGAATAATGGGTTTTGGAGTAAGATGTTTAGCGGAATCATCCCTAAACTTCGGCCTGAGCTATGTGCTCGAACGATCGAGGGAGATTTTATAGATGTAGAATATACAACTGCGGATATCATCAGAGGAAATATTGTCATTATTGGCCCAGGCTGTACACTCGGACGGGTAGAGTATCGCGAACAAATTACAGTGCATCCAGAGGCTAAGGTTGGAAAGGTGGAGAAGGCCCTGTGAATGATAATCTGAAAATAATTGGAACAACATCTTCAGCCGGTGGTTCTTTCAAAGATGTTAAGATCACTGGAGAATGCAAATTCGCTGGAGATGTGAATTGCGAAAAGATGAATCTGACTGGAAATGCCAATATAGCTGGAAATCTGCATATGAAGCAAATGAAAATCACTGGCGAAATTGCACTCGAGGGTAATCTTGAAGGGGATTCCTTACGTGGACAGGGTGAAATAAAAGCAGCCTCCGTAAAAATCGATGAGCTTCATCTCTACGGAAATTTGGATGTGAAGGGTGATTGTGAAGGGGAAAAATTACAAATTTCTGGTGCCTTAAGCGTAGCTGGATTACTTAGTGCTGAGCATTTGGAGATTAAATTGTTTGGTCCAAGTAGTGCGAAGGAGGTTGGGGGCAGTATCTTAACCATTAAGAAGAGTAAAACGGGGAGACTGCTGCATATGATGAAGCCAACTTCGAAAATACTGTTTGAAGCGGGGCTAATCGAAGGCGATGCTATTGATCTGGTCAATACAAAGGCTAATATGGTAAGGGGAGAACGTGTAATCATTGGTCCGGATTGTGAAATTGAAACGGTGGAATTCCGCGATACACTAGAAGTTCATAAGCACGCAACAGTGAAGCATCAAGTGAAGATATAAAGAGAATTGTATAATCATTTTTTTGAGAAAAAGAGGAGTGGAACATATGAGTGCTGCCAAATCGCCCAATCTGGGTATTGTAATCGCAGGTCTCCTATTAGGAATTTTGATGGCCTCCATGGACAGCACCATCGTTGCAACTGCAATGGGTAATATTGTTGGGGAGCTTGGCGGAATGGACAAATTTGTCTGGGTGACATCAGCCTATCTCGTAGCCGAGATGGCGGGTATGCCCATTTTCGGCAAGCTGTCTGATATGTATGGTCGTAAGAAGTTTTTTATTTTTGGAATTATCGTATTCATGGCGGGTTCGGCTCTCTGTGGAACGGCTGATACAATAACTCAGTTAGCTGCGTACCGGGCTATTCAGGGCATTGGTGGCGGGGCGCTGGTGCCAATCGCTTTTGCCATCATGTTCGATGCTGTTCCGCTGGAGACGCGGGGCAAGCTCGGCGGGGCATTCGGAGCAGTATTTGGATTGTCGAGTATATTTGGTCCATTACTGGGGGCGTATATTACCGATCATATTGCTTGGCAGTGGATATTTTACATTAACTTACCCCTTGGACTGTTGGCTTTTGCGATGGTCGTGTTCTTTTATAAAGAATCGCATGAGCATTCTAAACAGCCCATTGACTGGTTGGGAGCGGGTACGCTGCTTGGTTCAGTCATTTGCTTAATGTTTGCGCTGGAGCTAGGCGGGAAAGAGTATGCTTGGAATTCTTCCATGATTCTTGGTTTATTTGCAGCCTTTGCCATCCTTGCAGCAGTGTTTCTTGTTGTAGAGACTAGAGCGAAAGAACCGATTATTTCCTTTGCTTTGTTTAAAAAAAGATTATACGCGGTGAGCATTATCTGTGCACTATTTAGCGGTGCAGCCTTTATTGTGGCTTCTGTGTATATTCCGATCTTTATTCAAGGGGTATTGGGCGGATCAGCTACAAATTCAGGACTTGTATTGCTACCAATGATGGTTGGCTCAGTGGTTACAGCTACGATGGGCGGATTTCTGATGTCAAAAACCAGTTACCGCAGCCTGCTGATTCCTACATTCGCACTTTTGGTGATCGGTACTGGACTTGTAGCGACACTCACGCCGGATGCTTCACGACTGCTTGTTACTTTATATATGATTTTAATTGGGCTAGGGATTGGTGCTTCATTCTCAGTGCTAAGTACGGCATCTATTCATGGATTGACGGCACAGCAACGTGGCTCTGCCAGCGCAACGCTGAATTTCATTCGTTCACTGGGCATGACCATAGGCATTACCACCTTCGGTATCATTCAAAGTCACTATTTCTCAGGCAGTCTTACCAAGCTACTCTCGGCTAATGGTGGAGGAGCGGCTCCGGCGGGAGCTATGGATTTTAAAGATCCGCATGCTTTGCTCTCACCTGAGACTAGGGCGCTCATTCCACCTGAAATTCTGGGTAAGATTACAGCTGGGTTATCCTCATCGATTGTAAACACCTTTGCTTGGGCGGTGATTCCTGCAGCTTTAGCGTTATTGGCTTCGTTCTATATGGGACGTCAGAAGATGGATGCCTCTGCGGAGGGGGATGTTCAAGCGTCTGGGCATTAGCATGTAGACTAGATAATATTCGTTTGATTATGTTTCAGTGAAAATAGACATATAAAAAAACGACCACCACTTCGGGTACTTCCTATGTGGTGGTCGTTTTTTGTCTAAAGTCATATATGCCCTCCATCACTAGTCCCGCAAACAGGTAGAAAATGGTCGATTGTACTGCGAATTTGGTTCACAAGTATCTGACGGTTTCCCTGATAAGGCGTTCTGCTCTCTATCTCGCCAGAAGCTCAGATTCTGATACTCTGAAAACGTAATCAAAATCTGGGTATAGGAGATTCCGATATGGGGGTACCTGCTGGTGAACTGCTTCCCAGCGTCGATCCGGTTCATCGATCCCGCTGGAAGATGAAGAACAAACATAAGTTGTTCTTCATGGCTTTTCCATTTCTTGTTGTTACCTTTATTTTCTATTATCTGCCGATCAGCGGATGGATTTATGCCTTTTATGATTTCATTCCCGGAATACCGTTGTCAGACACGCCTTACGTTGGTTTGAAATGGTTCAAGACGATTGTATCTAATCCGACGCAGACCGCAGAGGTTCTGCGGGTGCTGAAGAACACGCTTGCCATGAGTTCACTCGGATTAATTACATCCATCTTTCCAGTGATCTTTGCCATTATGTTGACTGAGATTAAGTCAGGCTGGTATCGCAAGTTGGTGCAGACATTAACCACGATTCCAAACTTTATCAGCTGGATTCTGGTATATGCATTGGCATTCTCGTTGTTCTCTGTAGATAACGGTGTCATCACTCACATTTTAGTGCAGCTTGGAGTGGTTGATGAAGGGTATAACTTCTTAGCCTCCAGCTCAAATATTTGGGTCACGATGATCGTTTGGTACTGGTGGAAATCGTTAGGCTGGGGTGCCATTCTCTACCTTGCTGCAATCGCAGGCATTGATCAGGAATTGTACGAAGCTGTTGAGGTGGATGGTGCAAGTCGGTTCCGCAAAATTTGGCATATCACCATTCCAGGTCTGATTCCAACCTTTTTTGTACTGCTTCTGCTCTCCATAGGTAATCTAGTCAATAACGGGATGGAGCAGTACTTTGCCTTTCAAAATGCGATGAATAAGGATTCTATTGAGGTGCTGGATCTTTATGTATACAACATCGCTTTCGCGAACAACTTTCCTTTTGCGACGGCCGTCAGCATGTTGAAATCGGTTGTCAGTGTAATTCTACTATTCGCAGCGAACACGTTGTCTAAGATGGTGCGTGACGAATCTATCATTTAAGTCAGGGGTGATCCCACTTGAGAAAGAAAAAACTAACGGCTGGAGAACTTATCTTCCAGATTATGATCTATACGCTCTTTGGATTGTTCACCCTGTCATGCATCTACCCATTCTATTATTTGTTCATCAATACGATCAGCTCGAATGATCTTAGCGCAGCGGGGGATATCAAATTTTATCCAAGACAGATCCATTTTGATAACTATAGTAAGGTGCTAAGAATCAGCGGTTTAGGACATGCGGCAACAGTCTCCGTGTATAGAACGGTTGTCGGGACGTTGCTTACTGTGGGGTCTTCAGCTTTTTTAGGATATTTGTTCACCAAAAAGGAAATGTGGGGCCGGAGTATTTGGTACCGGAGTGTCGTGGTTACGATGTATTTTAGCGCAGGTCTGATCCCTTGGTATATAACAATGCACAATTTGCATCTGACCAATAATTATCTGGCTTATATTTTGCCTACGATTATTACCCCATTCAACATCATTTTGGTCAAAACCTTCGTTGAGGCCATTCCTCCATCCCTTGAGGAGTCAGCGTCTATGGATGGTGCTGGTTACATGCGGGTGTTCTGGAGCATTATTGTACCGCTTACTACGCCAATTTTGGCTACGATTACGATTTTTTCCGCAGTGAATCAGTGGAACTCATTTATTGATACGGCGTTTCTGATGACAGATACGAAGTACTTTACGCTCCAATTCTTGTTATGGCGTTATTTGAACGAGTCCAGCTCGCTCGCAGCTTTAATTCGTAATTCACCAGATATGGCCGCTAGTGTAGCGAATATGCAGACTCCAACCTCTGTACGGATGACCGTAACGATGATCGTCGTATTGCCGATTCTAATCGTGTACCCATTCTTCCAGCGCTTTTTCGTCAAAGGGATTATGATCGGTGCGGTTAAGGGCTAATGAGCTACCGGATCGGTAACGAAATGGGGTTTTCCTCTGCTAGGAGCAGAGCTGAACTATAAGTGAAGATACGAAAGGGAGGGTATAAAGCAATGAGACTAAGAAGAGCATCGCTTGTCATGCTATCTGTAATCCTGGTCTTCGTTCTGGCAGCATGTGGTGGGGGGAATAATACGGCTAACTCAGGAAAAAACACGAGCACAGAAAAGCCCACGTCCACTGCAACGAATGCGCCGGCGGAAGAAACAGCAGCACCGGATGACGGAGCACTTGATCATTCCAAGCCGCTGAAGCTGACCGTATTCTCTACAACAGCTAACTATGCGGGTCCACAAACCGGATGGTTTGCCAAAATCATCAAAGATAAGTTCAATATTGAGATGGACATTGTAGCTTCAAACCTTACAGGTGGAGATACCAAAATCTCTGCAATGATGGCTTCCGGAGATCTTGGGGATATCATTATTTTCGGTGATGACAAAAACCATTATCCAAATGCGATCAAAGGAAAGCTTCTCTTAGACTGGACACAAGACGGACTTCTGGACAAATACGGAAAAGACATTGGGAGTACATTTCCAAAAGCTATTGAGAAAGCAAAGGTTGCTTTTGGTGGTGGATCATCCGTTTTTGGCATCGGAAACAGCGTAGCTTCTAATCCATCTGGACCTTCTGAAGGGAAAGATATGACTTGGGGGCCAGACCTGCGATGGGATCTTTATCAACAAATCGGAGCACCTGAAATTTCAAAGATTGAAGATTATTTGCCCGTGCTGAAAAAAATGCAAGAGCTTGAACCAAAAAATGAGCAAGGAAAGAAAACCTATGCTTTCTCGATGTGGTCTGACTGGGACGGCAACTATAAAATGACATTGGCTAAACAGTTCGCCAACATGATGGGCTATGACGAAATTCCTGATACCGCTGTATATGTTAAAGCAGACGAAGAGAAATATTATGACTTCTTATCCGAAGACAGCTGGTATATGAAGTCGCTCAAACTGTATTTTGAAGCTAACCAAATGGGTCTGGTGGATCCAGATTCTATGACACAAAAATTCGACGATGTTGTAGCGAAATACAAGGATGGTCGTCTGTTGTTCTCTTGGTTCCCGTGGCTAGGGGCAGCAAACTACAATACACCGGAAAGAACAGCAGAAGGAAAGGGGTTTGCATTAGTTCCGTTCAAGGATGAGCTGATGTATTCCACTGGCTTCAATGTATACGGTGGTAACGGTATTATAGCAATCGGTGCAAAAGCTAAAGAACCTGCTAGAATTATGGAATTTATTAACTGGATGTATACTCCGGAAGGTGCAATGATCTCTGCAGGAAGCGGAACAGCGGTGCCTAACGGACCTAAAGGTCTAACCTGGGATATGGATGCAAGCGGTAAACCTGTCGTGACTGACTTTGGTTGGAAGGCTTATGCCGATCAACAGAATACACAAGTGCCTGCAGAATATGGTGGTGGTGACTACTACTACGGCTCTAATCAAATGAACTTCTCTTTTGTAGTTCCGGCGATGGTGAATCCAGACAATAAAGAGCCATACGATCACAATCTATGGACGACAACCCTAGAGCGTAATCCGTCTAAGCTTGATAGTGACTGGAGAGCGAAGATGGGCGTTCTGACGCCTAAAGAGTATTTTGAGAAAAATAATCTATTGGCCGTAGCACCACAAGGCTTCACTGGAAAAGAACCATTGATGATGGACAAAACACTGGAGCAAAAGAACAAACAAATTGGTACGGTCATTCAACAAATTTCTTGGAAAATGGTTTTTGCTAAAGATCAAGCTGAATATGACAAATTGAATAAAGAAATGCATGATAAGGTGAATGGCCTCGGCTATGCCGAAGTTATGGATTTCTCGATTAAAAAGGCTGAGGAACTGTTCGAGGCTCGTAAAAGCGTGAAATAAGGTGTGATTAGAAAAATACAAATAGGGCGGGGCGGCGTGGAGGCTGTTCTGCCCTATTCTATTCAATTAAGGATAAATGTGGTATTCTCACATTGATATATATATAGAACGCTTACAGGAAGAAGGAAGAGGATCATTCGGATGGTAAGAGTACTTAAGCGTAATCATACCCCAGTTGTCAAATCCTTACGGAATACCTTATTCATCTATCTAGTTATCGGAACACTTCTTCCGCTTCTCTTAGTAGGATTCGTAACCTACACCTCTATTTACTCTATTCTTTCAGGGAAAATTGGCAATGGTATAAGTGCAAGCTTGAAACAGGAAGCCTCTAGCTTGGAGAATGCCATCGACAATATGGATTTTGCCTCTAAACAGTTTGCGCTGGATGGTCAGATTGTGGAAGAAATGTCCTCATTTATTCAGGAAAAGCAAATTTATCGCAAATCGCAAATGATGAACTCCATCAACCAGAAGATCAACCTCGTTAATTTCACGAATCCCTACATTGGACTTACAGCCTACATTATGCCAAGCAGTGATGATCCGGTTCTGTTCACGAATATGAGTGCGCGCAGAAATTTCGATATCAGTACGTTACCTTCTTTTATGCGATATAACGGAGCTGATTATTATGGGCCGCATTCTACGATGTATGCCGTCGGCGATAATCTCGTGTTCTCAGAACAGCGCATTGTACGCGTACCAGGTGAACATAAGCTATATATTTATTTAGAGACGAATTATAGCCTGCTTCGCAAAATATTTAATCAGGAATCTTACGGAATGAAGGTTAACCACCTGCTTGTGAATCAAGAGGGCACTAGCACTTATGTCATTGATGGTAAATTACCTCAAGGAATTATCAAAGCTGCTGGAAGCAACTCTAATCTATCACATGAAACACTTACCGGATATCATCTGTTTCGATACGCTAGTCCACAGGGATGGAAGCTTATTGCAGTAGTTAAAAAGTCCGAATTCAACAGTGAAATTTATTCTTGGTTCTATAAAATGATCCTGCTCGCGTTCTCGACACTACTCTTTGCCGGAGTTCTGGCTTGGATGATTTGGAAAAAGATTTATGGTCCTTTGCGCAAGGTTAACCTTGAAATTAATCGAATGGCGGAAAATGTTACCTCTCCGGTTGCCTACACGAATGTGGAAGAGTTTGATTTTGTGCTTAGTAACTTCCAGCAGATGAAGAAACAGGTGAATGAGCTGATTGTTGCGGTTGCCCATAATGAGAAGCAGAAAAGCCAATTCGAGATTGAAAAGCTACTTAGCCAGATTAACCCTCACTTTTTGCATAATACATTGAATACGGTGCAGTGGATGGCAAGGCTTAACGGTCAGAAGGAGATCGACAAGCTGGTTACTCTTCTTGTAAAGGTGCTGCATTATAATCTGGGCAAGCAAAGCATCATTGTTACCCTTGGAGAGGAAATTGAAGCGATCCGAAATTATATGGAACTGCAGCGCATCCGTTATGACTATGAATTCGAATTTAACGTGGAGGCTGATGAGGATGTATTGTCTGTGGCTGTCCCCAGATTCTTACTTCAACCTCTTGTTGAGAACTCGATTTATCATGGACTAAGCGATAATGGCAGGGTGGACGTCGTGATTACAGAGCATGGTGAAGGAGAAGTTCAGCTGTGTGTAAGAGACAATGGGGCTGGAATGGATGCGGATACGTTAGATCAACTGCTGTCAGAGGATGGCGCCAAGAAACGGGGGCTCGGAATCGGATTCTCGTACGTGAACCGGATGCTCAGAACCTACTATGGAGAACAAATGAAGCTAGAGATGTACAGCAAGCTAGGGGAAGGTACGGTTGTATCTATCGTGATTCCGAGGAAAGGTAAGGAGGACTTCGATGATTAAGGCTGTAGTGGTTGATGACGAGAGACTTGTGCGGAAAGGCTTCATATCTCTAATTGATTGGTCATCCTTAGGGGTTGTGATTGTCGGTGAGGCGGGAGATGGCAAATCGGCCTTGGAGCTACTTCAACAACAGGATGTGGATCTGTTATTTGTAGATTTGACTATGCCCGGCATTTCTGGGTTCGAGCTAATTAAACTAGTAAGGCAGCGTTTCGCAGGAATTCGCTGTGTTGTGCTTACTTGCCATCATGAGTTTGACTATGTGCAGGAGGCCATGCGTTTAGGAGCCGTTGATTATATTGTCAAAACTCTATTGGAGATGGAAAATGCGGACGAGACTATACGTCGCCTGGTCGATCGCATCAAATGGGAGGACAATACAAGGGATGCACTGGTTCATGGTGAAGGTAAAAGGATAGCTGCAGACAAGGCACTGCTCTATTTACCATTAAGCAGCCACTGTAATGAAGAAGAGTTATTTCACCTATCCTTCGTGAAGAATAATCCGCTGATTACCTTTCATGAGATGTGGATGTCGCCCTTGCTTCACCGGTTCTCGGAAGAGGAGGGGAAGCGTGAGCTTAAGAACCAGCTTTCTGGGAGATGGCAGACCGCGCTCATCAGTGGGTTAAGAGATCAGTCACTACAGGAATTGGAGGAGCAGCTCACCACGAAGCTTCGGCATATGCTATTTTATCATTCTAGTGCTGAAGAACTGACCTGTCTGAATTATGAGGAACTAAAGAAGGAAATAGCGGTTCCCCATTTAAAACCGGATGAAGCTGATCTATTCGTGCAAGCTCAAAATCTCAAGTGGACGATTGATGGAAACGAATGGGAGAATTTTGTAACGAACATACTCCTGCAGAAGCCAAGACAGGATAGATTTCTAACGTTCGCCCATTCCCTTTTGCAAAGCTGGAGTTCTTTACTTTTGAAGTCAGAGGATGCTGTTCAACTGGAACGGGATATTTCTTTTAATTTGAACTGGTGCCATTGGAAGACCTGGCTGCGCCGATTTTCTGATCATGTGGGACGGAGAATGCTCGAGCTAGGATTGACTAAAGAGGTGATGTCTTGCCTTATTCGCGCAGTTCGTTACATGCAGAGCCATGCAGGTGACAAAATCAATCAGAGCGACGTAGCGGCGGAAATTAATATGAGCCGTGGTTATTTCAGTCAATGTTTCGCTCGTTTTGCCGGGGAGACATTCGGTGAATGTTTACGGGGAATGCGGCTTGAGTTGGCTAAATCATTATTGCGGGAGACTTCATTACCCGTCTGTGAGATTGCTTCAAGGTCTGGCTTTGAAGATGACCGTTATTTCAGTAGACTGTTCAAAGAACGTATTGGTCAACTCCCGAGTGAATATCGTGCGGAGGGGAAGGACCAATGATGAGATTGTGTAGATCTATCCTCTTACTTGTAATGATGATCGGACTTACATCATGCCGTGACCAGAACAAAACAGTAGATTCTACTCGAAGTCCTCAGGGTGAGGTCGAAGATGCTTCTATAGCGTATAGCAAATACGAAGATCCGATCGTGATTCGTGTAGGATTTAAGGTTCCCGATTCCAGGCTAAATACAGGTGACAGCAACGACAACAATCCTATCACCCGTTATTTGGAGAGCATTACGAATATCAAGGTAGTTCACTCTTGGGAAGCGAAGGGTGAAGATGCTTTTAATCAAAAAGCACAGCTTGCGATCGATAGCAATGATTTGCCGGATGCGATGGTTGTTGATCGAGATCAATTGAAGAAACTCATTGATAATGACATGATAGAGGATCTTACAGAGACCTACAATGTATATGGCTCTGATTTAATTAAGGATATGTACAATTCTACTCAGGGTGAGGCATTATCCGATGCTTCTCGATACGGCAAATTATACGGATTGCCTAATGTAGCCATTGATGCGGATTCGCCTGTTCTGCTCTGGGTGCGTCAGGATTGGCTGGATAAACTGGAGCTGCAGGCACCGCAAACCTTTGAAGATATTGAGAACATAGCGAAGGCTTTTATTGAGAAGGACCCCGATGGCAATGGCAAAAGAGATACGGTCGGACTTAGCGGCTACAAGAATATCATCTATGGGACAAAGCCATTAGTAAATGGTCTGGATGCTGTGTTTAGTGCATTGCATGCTTTTCCCACCAATTGGATCAAGGATAACGCTGGGAATATTGTATATGGATCCATTACACCTGAGACCAAACAAGCGCTTGCCAAACTGGCTGATTGGTATAAAAGAGGGCTCTTGGACCCTAATTTTGCACTTTATAAAGAAACGCAAGAGCCTATTATTACAGGGAAATCAGGCATGTTCTTTGGCCCGTGGTGGATGCCATATTATCCTTTGTCAGAGGCGGTTGCTCTCGATACGAAGGCAGAATGGAGAGCGTATGCTGCTCCACTTGATGAGTCTGGTAAGTTTGTTGCTCATTTGGCTCCGGTAACAGACCGTTACCTTGTTGTGCGTAAAGGTTTCGAGCATCCAGAGGCGATTATGAAGCAGTTGAACGTGTTTACAAGACTTGAGAGAAGACAAGACCCTAATTCGGAGGAAGTTAAGAAGCTGGATGATTTCTCTGCGCAAACAGGAATTCAGCTGCGTGCTTATTATCCGTTTGACCTTTTAATTGATTATTCGGATGCGATAGAGAAACATTATGCAGATATCCAGCAAGCTTTGCATGGCAAAATAGACCCGGATACATTAAATTCAGATACCCGTCTCATTTATGATCAATGGGTGGAGGACACTGAACAACCAAAGAAAGATCTGGAAGGCTGGAAAGCAGCGAATGCATATAAATATGGAGTTGCCGTCTTAACCTCAACTGCAATTGAGGGAGTGCGGGGAGTATTTTACGGAAACACCCAACTAATGAAGAGTAAGTGGACGGAGCTTCAAAATCTGGAGAGCGAGACATTTTTGAATATCATTGTGGGCGATTCACCGCTTAGTGACTTTGATGTTTTTGTAGCGAAATGGAAGAGCCTCGGCGGGGAGGCGATTACGAAAGAAGTTGCTGAAACTGTAAAGGTGAAGTGAGCACGGGATGATATAGATTTTTTCGCTAAAAGTAGCGGAGTGAATGGACTGATTGTGGAAAAGTGGAGTGTCCTAACCAAGGAAACGGGAGCACTGATCGATAATTAGGGAATTTCTCCCTGTAATTCTGAGATTTCTGCTCATCTGACTAATAATTAGGGAAATTCTCCCTATAATTTCGCTGATTTGTTGGAAAATACCGATATTACTCTGATTTTTAGGGAGCTTTTCCCTAATAATTCTCAAAAAAAGAAGCTGTCCCTTAAGTAGCCTTTACTACTTTTGAGACAGTTTCTTTTTTTGTCCTATTCTTCGTCAGTGCTGATTTTTTGAAGTAAGTAGCGAAGTTGCTCTACTTCCTCGCTGGTTAATTTACCAACTAGGCTCTTGTTATAATCATCTAAAATAGACTGAAGAATTGGCGAAAAATCGATTGCTTTAGGCGTTGGATATAGTAGTTGAGAGCGTCGATCATTAGGATCTGGTTTACGTTCAATATAACCCGAATTCTCTAATTGCTTCACGGAGCGTGCGGTAGTGGCTTTATCGAATTTTAGTTCAGAAGTTAGTTGATCTTGTGTAATCCCTGGTCTGGAAGTAATCAGTTTTAGAAAACTATGTTGCCCGCCACTACCTATTCCATAGGGCATGAATTTTTTTACCAATTGCTTTTGATTTTGACGATGAAAATAGGAAATCAACTTTCCTATAGGCTCTTTTTCCAAGATATAGACACCTCTTTGGGTTTATAGTTCGCGTATTTGCTACTCTGAGACAAAGTGTACAATAAAGTCGTTGCGTGCGCAACTAAATTGATGTACACTGGGTAAGCAAGTTTTGTTGCGTACGCAACTAAACGTTGATTATATATTCAATGAGGTGTTAGTTTATGAGTTCTATTAGCGCAACCTATCAGGAAGACAAGGAAATTCAGAAGAAACGCTGGATGATTTTAATTGTTCTGAATATTTTCACCTTCATGTCCACACTTGATGGTAGTATTGTCAACATCGCTCTGCCAGAATTATCGAAACAATTGAAGCTGCCTATGGCACAAATCGAATGGGTAACCACAGGATATTTGATGGCGATTTGTGCTGCGATTCTTTTCTTCGGGAAGCTTGGAGATATTGTCGGTAAGATTCGAATCTTTAAGATTGGTACGATAGTTTTTGTTATTGGTTCTATGCTGTGTGGATTTAGTTTAAGTTTACCTGCATTACTTGCTTCACGTGTCATTCAGGCTATCGGAGCTTCGATGACAATGGCGAACAGCCAGGGAATCGTTACGGATATCTTTCCTGCCAATGAGCGGGGGAAAGCGCTTGGTTTCATAGGTACATTCGTGTCTCTGGGAAGTATAGCTGGCCCTAGCTTAGGTGGGATTATGGTTTCAACATTAGGCTGGGAGTATATCTTTTGGGTGAACATTCCTATTGGAGTGATCGCTATCCTGTTAGGCTGGAAGGTACTGCCTAAGGATTTAACTAGGACGAAATCTACAATAGACGTTCCAGGTAGTTTACTCTTCGCGATTTTTATCATAAGTTTGTTCGCAGGGCTATTATTGGGACAGCAGCTCGGTTATGGCGATAGCTTAATTGTGACGTCTTTAATCGTAGCTATAGCCAGCTTCATTGCTTTCTTATGGACGGAGCTTCGCCGGAAAGAACCGCTACTACAATTGTCATTATTTAAGAATCCGTTGTTTTCATTAAGTATTTTATGTGGGTTTCTCGTGTTTACAGCGAACTTCTGCTTTAATATCATCGCGCCGTTTTATGCACAGAATATGCTGAATCTATCGCCCTTTGAAGCGGGATTCCTGTTGATGTTATTACCGATATGTATGGTAGTCGTAGCACCAATAAGCGGTGCTTTATCGGATAAAATCGGGTCTGAGTTCCTAACTTTTGCAGGGCTGGTAGTCATGGTTATTGCTCAGTTTGGATTAGCTGAGCTTCATGAAGGAAGCTCTGTTGTGCTGGTAGGCGTGTGGATCGCTATGTTAGGAATAGGGAGTGGTCTGTTTCAGTCGCCAAATAATTCGCTTGTGATGTCCAAGGTGCCTAGAACTCAGCTTGGTTCTGCGGGCAGCGTCAACTCGCTTGTTCGTAATGTGGGGATGGTCGTCGGTATTACGATAGCTACGACGATTCTCTTTCATGTGATGAGCAGTGAAGCTGGTTATCGGGTAACAGGTCTAGTTCCAGGCCGACCAGAGTTATTTATCAGTGGGATGCATGTAGTGTTCATGACTTCGGCATCCATATGCTTTGTGGCTGCACTGCTAACGGGTTGGAGAATGATTAGTGCAAGAAGCGCCAGAGTGCAGACTTCGGAAAGACCATAAGGAGTAAAAGAAGAAGATCCTTCTGACGCTACGGCGTGGAAGGATCTTCTTTGTGATGATATTGAAGGGCTTTCTTAATGGCTTGCAAGTATTGATACCGATAATGATCATCCGGTTCTAAATAGGCACCCTCAGCCCATTCATTCCAAGCGTTAATATAAATAAAATCACTTTTGAACATCTTCTTGGTCCTCTCAATTTGTCGTGACAGGTATTGACCGAATTTGTGAGGATTTGCACCTAAAGTACTTTGTCCGGCAGCACCTTTGCGTGGTGTATTATCCCAGTTAACAAATGCTCCCGGATATATAATTTCCCCATCCCTATGAGGTGTCCGTTCTAACATAGATTCCCATAATTCATCGTAATCAATGACAATATGCTTTTGATCCTCCACCTGCTTGGAACTCCATAAGTGCTTTACACCGCCATGTGCGAATGTGTAGTGAGGCTCGAATTCTAGACTGGCGTCGAACCCGTGCTCTGTATATAGGGGGAATCCGCCCAGTGTCCGGACAAGATGAAGGCCCTTAAGTCCGTTTTGCTGAGCCAAATCACGCCAACATTGAAGCATTTCATCACACCGAGGGATGCTGGAGGATCTATAGATAATGAATACTGGTTTGCCGTCTACGCAAATATATCGTTCATCTTTGAAGGCCTCCAACAAAGCATAAAAATGCATTCGCCAATCCCGTTCTTCTCCATATTCTTGTGGCATCAAGACATCTTCTTCAGTGCCATCCCAGCTACGTGTCCAAGGTTCGTTAGCCCAAGACAGACAAAAGGGGAAGTCAGGCTCTTTGCTGGCAAGAATCTGCTGAACCGGTTGTTCCAGAAGTCGCCTGCCATTGAACCAATAGTGATAATAACAAAAACCGTAAATGCCATGAGCTTTTGCAGTTTCTGCCTGCCATTGTTTCACATTAGGGTCCGTTAAATCGTAGTAGTTATTATTTAACGGTTTTTTCGGTTGATCATGTTCAGGATAAAGGGCTGTAGCCTTCCTGACATTTGTCCATTCTGTAAATCCCTCTCCCCACCAGGAATCGTTCTCTGCTATCTGATGAAACTGAGGCAATACAAAAGCGATGCATTTCAAGTCAAGTCACCCCCTATGGTTCCGTGAATATTTTTTTGAGAAGCAGCTTTCCCTGCTGAAGATAAGAATGATTGTACTTCACTTCCTTTAGAGCAAGAGAGGCCGAACTTCTCCTTGCATCACTATGAGCAATATAGTACTTGAAGCTCTCAGAGAGCTCTTTAAAGTTCTGGAAACGAATAAGACCTTCTTCTGTGATGGGGTAACTTTGAAGATGCGGATGATCTTCCACGAACTGAAATACGCCGCAAGCAGCGACCTCCATAATTTGCTGCACAGATCCTGTGCAATTGATGATGATCCTTGCTCCATTATAATAGTTAGATATTTCTGCTTTATCGTAGGTGATGTCTATGAAATTTTTGGTGGGCTCCCACCCGCTACCAATGGTCATTACCTTGAGACCATGAAGTAGTTCCGAATGAGCTAGGGTGTCAAGAACACTATTCATTTGAAAATGGCCGAGAATGAGTACGTCACTGTGGTAACGGTTCTCGACACGTCTTGGATAATAGAGTTCTGTATCTGGAGCATAAGGGAGGTAGCACGAATGTTTCTCACGTAAACCTTGATAATAGATTAGATTAGCTATGTTCTGTGTGAAAATATAATCGAATAACAACGCTAGATTACGTTCTGTTCGGGTAAGGCAGGTCGCGTCTGCCATCCATACGGCCTTAGGAGCGTTATAAGCTTTGAGGGCAGGAATATTCTCCTCAGGGAACAGGGATTCTGATCCCAAGGCTAGTATCATATCAGGCTGATAGTGTGCTAAATATTCTTCTAGATTATGATGTAACTTAATGGCAAGCACTTCTTTGACCAGATGCCTTAGCTGATCTTTAAAAAGTCGTACATTAGGCATTTTATCACTTATCTCTGAGGGGACCAGAAGCAATACTCTTAATTGCTTTAGTTCCCGTGTTATGGTTTCCGCTCTGTAAGAGTTCTCGAGAATGAGATTATGGTGTTGCGATTGATGAACTTGGCTGATGGAGACTTCGTGAGTTGAGGGCCTTTGAGGAGTGAGTCTAGTAGCTGTCTTCTTCATAATTCCTCCTGTATTCATTGGAGCCAGTCGTTCGCTCTAGCACCTAGTCTTGCTAATCATTATATGTGTAGGGGGTTCATTTGACTTTAGGTATAAGACCATTAATCTGAATCTTGAAGGAAAAAGCGGATTTAGTAAAAGATGTATATCTATCTATGACCGGATTGTCTTGTCTAACATAAGATATACTATAAAACCTGAAAGGGATGATCGTCTTGCCAACCTTCGATAATATTCTTGTTACAGGAAGTCAGACCATTCAAAATGATCTGCATGTCAACGGGAATGAGACTATCGATTCAAACTTGCAATTAAATGGTAGTCAGACTATTATGGGAAGCCTTCAGGTGAATGGCAGTCAGTCCCTGCTCGGTCATTTGGGGGTTACCGGTGAGATTAGCGGTGCAGGCACCATAAAAACTGCGACCCGTTTGATCGCGGTGAATCAGGCTTTGTCACCAGTTTCAGCACCTACGAGCCTTCAGCAAGTCAGATATTTCGCTGTGGGAGTTGCAAGTCAGACAGGACTCGTGCTGAAGGGCACGGATGGAAATGACTATGTATTATTTATCGATTTGACCGGGGGAACACCTAATATTGGGATCCAGCGGGCCTAAATCTGATAACATTAACATCTTCAAGCTCTGAACAATAAAAAAACAGCAAGTCGCCTAGGTACGAATAGGGACTTGCTGTTTGAGGTTTCTATTAGTTCTTAAAGCTGTGAATTGGAGCAGGAATTCGTCCGCCTCGGTTGATAAAGTTGGCACAATTGAAGCCGTTAACAGCCATGACAGGCGCATATCCAAGTAGGCCGCCAAATTCAACGATTTCGCCTACATCCTTGCCAATGACAGGAATGACGCGAACAGCGGTTGTTTTGTTGTTGACCATTCCGATAGCAGCTTCATCGGCGATGATGCCAGAGATCGTCTCTTTGGTGGTACTTCCCGGAATAGCAATCATGTCCAGTCCAACAGAACATACACAGGTCATGGCTTCTAGCTTCTCAAGCGTAAGAGCACCACGCTGTACGGCTTGAATCATTCCGTGATCTTCACTAACTGGGATAAAGGCTCCACTGAGTCCGCCAACATAGGAGGAGGCCATCACGCCACCTTTTTTAACATTGTCATTTAGAATCGCCAGAGCGGCTGTTGTTCCTGGTGCACCAGCTTCTTCCAGACCCATGACTTGAAAGATCTCCGCAATGGAATCCCCAATTTCTGGTGTTGGAGCCAGAGATAAATCGATAATCCCAAAAGGCACGTTCATCCGTTTCGATGCTTCCTGCGCAACTAGTTGTCCCACACGCGTAACTTTAAACGCAGTCCGTTTGATCGTTTCACACAGGGTTTCGAAGTCCTGCCCCTTCACTTCCTCTAATGCACGCTTGATTACACCTGGGCCACTGACGCCAACGTTGATGACACATTCCCGTTCACCGACCCCATGAAAGGCTCCAGCCATAAAAGGATTGTCCTCGACAGCATTACAGAAGACAACCAGCTTAGCACAGCCGATGGAATCCCGATCCTTGGTGCGTTCCGCAGTTTGAATAATGATATCACCCATTAATTTCACAGCATCCATATTGATTCCACTTCTGGAGGAGCCGACGTTGACGGACGAACAGACTCTTTCAGTGACTGCGAGTGCTTCTGGGATACTGTCGATTAGAATACGATCACCTTTGGTGCACCCTTTTTGTACAAGCGCAGAGAAGCCGCCAATAAAGTTAACGCCAACTTCTTTGGCAGCCTTGTCCAAAATTTCCGCTACAGGCACATACGTATCCGTCTTCACGGCACCAGCAGCAATAGCAATAGGAGTCACAGAAATCCGTTTATTAACAATGGGTACACCGAATTGTCTTTCCAGATCTTCACCTGTTTTGACGAGCTTCTCGGCGGATCTAGTGATTTTGTCGTATACGTTTTGGTTAAAAGTTCTCATATCTGTATGTGCACAATCCATGAGGCTGATCCCCATCGTTATAGTACGTACATCCAGATTCATTTCACGGATCATCTTATTCGTTTCTTGTACTTCCACCAGTGATATCATGGTCATCCTCCTAAATGCGGTGCATAATATTAAAAATATCCTCATGCTGAAGCTTGATTTCCACGCCGATCGCTTCTCCGATCAAATGTAAATCCTCAACAATATCCTCAAATGCTTTTGTCGCGCCAGAAATGTCTACAATCATCATCATGTTAAAATAATCTTGTACAATCGTCTGAGAAATATCCAGAATGTTCAAATTGTGCTCGGCAAGATATGTACATACCTTGGCAATAATCCCTACTTTGTCTTTTCCTAATACAGTAATAATCCCCTTCATAAATACAGCCTCCCTTTGTATATGGTGATTACGCCGTGTAAACGGAATGAACCATTCCAATCATTATTACAAATGCTGAAGCAAGCTTCAACCAAAGGTTTTTTGTCCGTTTGATCATTTTTATATAAAGTCCTATGAATTTAAAGAAAATTCGATTGACAGTATATGAAAAATATGATGAAGTGAGAGATTGATACGATACTCTGAAGGAGTAAATATGACTACACAAAAATATAAAAATATGGTTGAAGAGCGGACCAAACAAACCCTCCAGGAATGGTCGGAACTGTCGGAAGTTAACGAGAAGGACATTTATCGTTTTTTGCATAATTTGAAAGGTACGGCAGGAACAGTGGGGTTACAAGAAGTTGAACAGTTTGCCGATGCAACGTTGCCCTATTTCATGGAAAGTAGCCTTAAGAGCTGGTCTATTGAAGAGTGGGGCGATTATTTGTATCCGCTTATTCCACTGTTTAACCAAGATTCATCGGTTTCTCTAGGTTCAGTTAAGACGTTAGACAAAAAAGGAAATGATGTTGCGCTCCCACATAATGATATTTTGCTTATTGATGATGATGTAGAATTAGTGGCTTATTTAAAAGAATCATTGGAGAAGCAGAACTATTATGTAAGCATAGCCTTATCCGCTGAACGAGGTCTCAAGATTTTTTACGAAACCAAACCGGATCTAATTCTTCTGGATATTCTTTTGCCTGATATCAGCGGAATTGAGGTCTTGAATCAAATTATCGGCAAAGCCAAAAAAGAACGTATTCCAATCATCATTATAAGTGGGGAGTACTCCAAAGCAACTCAACTGCATGCGTATAGGCTGGGTGTGATGGATTTTTTATCGAAGCCTGTAGATATTGATTTATTTCTGGCTTTGATTAAAAACCGCTTTGAGTTAAAGCGGGAGTGGCAGGAATCCATCATTGTGGATGAATTGACGGGTGCGTTTAATCGAAAACACTTTAATCAAGTGATGAAGCAGCTGATTTGCGATTTTAAGCGCACGGAACGGGTGTTTTCTTTAGCACTGATTGATCTGGACTATTTCAAAAAGATTAATGATACATATGGTCATCTAATCGGAGATGAGGTATTACAGTCCTTGTCTGAGCTTGTAAAGGGTTCGATTCGTATGGAAGATACCTTTTGCCGCTTCGGTGGAGAAGAGTTTGCTGTGTTCCTGCCAAATACGGATGCAAGTTCTGCATTGACAGTAATAAACCGTATTCAGGAGCAATTTGCTGCCACCGACTTTTTTGCAAAGAATGAAGTCTTTCATGTGACATTCTCGAGTGGGATATCAGAGGTAACAGAAGCTGAGAATATTGCCGATAAAATTGTAGAAGAAGCAGACCAAGCTCTCTATGCCAGCAAAGATGCCGGAAGGAATCAGACTACACTCTACACGGACCATTTATCGTCGACTAAAAAGCATTCGGTTCTAAATGTAATTGTTGTGGATGATGATGCGTTGATTCGAAAAATAGTGACTCATCAGATTGATACTTGGGAGCCGGAGGATATTGCTGAGGTGAATATCAGCAGTTATGCGAATGGGCTGGATTTCTTGCAATCGGATTGGTATTCCATAGATGAGAAATATATTATTCTACTGGATGGTGTGATGCCGGATCTTGATGGCGTTGAAGTCCTGGAAAGAATTCGCAAGACGTATCCGGAAGTGAATATATTAGTGATTATGCTGACAGGGAGAAATAATCAGGCGGATATTGTACATGCCCTGCAGATGGGTGCCGATGATTATGTAGTAAAACCTGTCCATATGCCTGAGCTGTTGTCCCGAATGGAACGGTTGGCTCATAGATTTTTGTTCTAACACGAAGGGAATTGTGCGAATATGCAAAAAATAATGGTAGTGGATGATGAAGAAGTATTACGGATGTTAATCGAGGATACATTGGAAGATTTGGAGAATGTTGAGATTCACACAGCGGAGAATGGGTTGGAAGCTCTAACTAAGCTGTCTACGGATCCTTATGATTTGGTGATTCTGGATTATATGATGCCAGAAATGACAGGGATTGAAGTGCTTCAGCAGCTGGATGAGGAGAAAAAGAAAACTACAGCTATATTAATGTTAACGGCCAAAGCTCAAGATGTAGATCGAATTCGAGCAGTTGAAGCAGGTGCGCGTTACTTCATGCCGAAACCATTTAGTCCGATGGAACTCTTGCAGATTGTGGAGGGGATCCTGAGTGGTGAAGAAAAGTAACGCTAATCACAGCATCAAAAATAAATATTTCCGCATCATTGTATTAGTGTTTTCTTTAATCATTCTTATGGGAACTGTTTTTTTTATTTTCATAAACTATGAGCAAGATGAATTAAGTAGAGAACGTGAAAGTTTGCAGTATAAAGCAGACACGATCAGTGAGATGGCGAGCACGTTAAATGAGGTGTTTTTCCGAGCTAGGGGATTCACTTTGCTTAAGGACGAGAATGAATTAAAGCTCTTAAATGCAGCCTTAGTAAAATTTGATCAAATACTGGATACGTATTCTAATCTTAATTTATCCGCCGAAGAAGCCTTGTTTAGAGATGGTTTAAAATCATTTTATGTCCAGTATAAAAATAAAACCTTACCGGAAGCAATTCGGCTTGTCGTGGCTGATGATTATGCTGCTTTAAGAGTACTATCCGGAGATGGTATTACTAAATCAGTGAATGATTTTCTAACGTATACGAAAGAGTACAGACAGCGATCCGATGCAGCATTAAATACCATGGCTATGGATTATATTAAACGAGCTAACGAATTCACCTTTATCGCCTTCTTTTTTAGCACGATTATTCTACTGTTCTTTACCTTTATGATCTGGCGGATTCTTAAGAATTTGATTAATCCTATTTTGAAGCTGGAAGGGGCCACTCATTCCTTGGCTGCCGGTGAGGAAATTCTTCTCGGCAAGCTTAAGCATCAAGATGAAATTGGTCGGCTTTATAATGCATTTCTAAATATGGCCAGAAGTATTCAGGACAAAGAAGAAGAATTGATGATGCAGAATGAAGAGCTGCACGCGCAGCAAGATGAACTTCAGGATCAGCAGTATAGACTGCAACGTTCGCTTAGTGAAATAGAGAGTATGATGAAGGCACTCGATCAATCCTCAGCGGTGGGGATCCTTACAGATAAAGGAGTATTTACCTACGCGAATGATAATTTAAGCAAATATACCGGCTATAAAAATTCTGAAATTATCGGTTTTACCTATAAGTTATTTGAACTCTATAATATATCTAGAGAACAAATGCAGAAGATCTTCAACAAATTATATACGGGCGGGGTATGGAGCAATGAACTCCAGATTCTGACTAAAGACGGATTGCCAATCTGGATGCATCTGACTGTCGTGCCGTATCTGAACAATGAGGGTGTGATTTATCAGTACATTTTTATCGCGTATGATGTCACCTCTATGAAAAGTGTACAGCTGGAGCTAGCGGAAACGCTGAAGAATACAGAACAGACCAAAAAAATGCTTGAACTTAATAATCAGCTGAATCATGACATTACGTACACCTTAGATAAACATGAATTTGCAGATAAGTTTATTCAGTTCATGCATCACCTGTATTCATTTGATTCGAGTTTCTTCCTTCTTGTAAAAGATAAGATCGCGGCTGTTAAAGGGATTCCTCAGGAAAATGTAGACCGTTATCTCGATAATGAGAACAATGAAATGTTATATCGTTTGAAGACGGAAAAAACCTATCTGATTAAGCGTCTAGCTACGCAATCGGAACAGGGAATTTCTGCGAATGAGGTCTACTGTTATGATTTCTATACCACTGTTGTAAATGCAGAAGATGAGATTCTAGCTGTATTTTGCGGAACCCGGATTGGACATTCTTTCAGTAAAGAAGAGATTAATGAGGTTCAAGGAATGATGAACCGCGTAGCTCTGGCGATTGAACGTTTATTCATGTACGAAGAGATTGAACATGGGCGAAAGCTGAACCGCGATATCGTGAATAACGTAAACGAAGGCATTCAGTTCGTGAGTACAGAAGGCGTGATGCTTCAGATGAATAAGGCGCTGTGCAACATCGTTAACTATGACTGGATTGAAGGTACACTGACTCCTAGAAAAGAATGGATGGATTATTTCATCGAACGCTCGAATGAGAACCATGAGCTTCGGTCGTTTTTTGAACAGGCAATCTCTGAGGATGCTCTGGAGTCCAGCAGTATGCAATACTCCATTGGAACGGAATCCAAGAAGCATATTGATGTTTATGCGATTCCTGTTTTCCGCCGGGAGCTTAGAATTGGTACATTGTTTGTATATAGAGATATCACTAGGGAGTACGAGCTGGATCTTATGAAATCTGATCTTGTCAGTACGGTAAGTCATGAGCTGAGAACGCCATTGTCGAGTGTATTAGGATTCACGGAACTGCTATTGTCCAAAACCATGAAGCCTGAGAAGCAGCTGAAGTATTTGGAGACGATTCATAAGGAAGCGAAGCGGTTGACTGAGCTTATTAATGATTTTCTGGATCTGCAGAGAATGGAGTCAGGGAAGCAGCAGTATATCACGGAGCATGTAAATCTTAGTGAAATTGTCCTTGGGGTTATCGATCAATATAAACTTAGTAGCACACATCATGTGCTATTGGTGGATGAGGCTCTGAATGCGGAGGTAGATGTGGACAAGGATAAGATCGTCCAAGTTCTAACGAATTTGTTAAGTAATGCGATCAAGTTCTCACCCTCTAACAATGAAGTGAAGGTACTGCTGCATAATGAGCCGGATCATATTATTGTGCGTATCCAGGATAATGGTCTGGGCATTCCAAAGGATCAAATCGGACAGCTATTCCAAAAATTCAGACGAGTGGACAACAGCGCCTCCAAAAGAATTGGTGGAACAGGTCTCGGTCTTGCCATCTGTAAAGAAATTATTGAGAAACAAAAGGGAACCATCGGTATTGATTCGGTAGAGGGTGAAGGGACAACCGTTTGGTTTAGCCTTCCAATCCTTAATGCAGAAGCAAGCCGGCAGCAAGATGAGCTGAATAAATGGAATGCCGATAAAGAGCTCAAACCTAATGTAATGATTGTTGAAGATGATTATAGTCTTTCGTTGCTTTTATCAGAAGAGCTAAAAGGGAAGGGGTTCCGTGTTACCCATCACTATCATCCACAGCAAGCTTTTGATCAGGCCTTGAAAACACCATTTGTTGCGATCGTGGTTGATTTGATGCTTGGTGAAGAACTGGACGGCTGGGATTTGATCCGAATGCTAAAAGAGGATTCGAGAACAGAGAATATTCCGATTGTTATCTCTTCTGCTCTGGATCAATCAGATAAGAACCAACTGAATGATGTGATACAGAAGTATTTAACGAAGCCTTATCCGCCAGGTGAGTTATCGAATACGCTTGAAGAGATTGTGAAGATAAAGACAGGGGTAGGCGAGGTATTATTTCCCGAAAGTAAGAAGGATTTATAGTTTTTATTTATCACAATATTTTATAAATAGTATCATTTTTTATAATGAAACCGATCAAAACAGGGCAAATCATACTGTTTTGATCGGTTTTTACGTACTTTATTGATACTTTTTCAATAATTAACAATTTTTAGGTGAAAATGACTTCATTGATCGTTTACAAATATTGTGATAGCCTGATTTTATGAGGTTCTAAAAAAGGCTCAGATAAATTCAATTGAGGCACGGATCATAACCAGATTTCATGTTTAGGAGAGGTGGATATTGTTGCAACTACAGGTAACGAACAGTCCTTTTAACGAGAACCAAGTCGAGCTTCTCAATCGTCTTCTACCAACCTTAACGGAGACGCAGCAAATATGGCTTAGTGGATTTTTGTCCGCGATTGGACGTACTACGGCGGCAGCGCCAGCAGGTGCTGAACTTCAAGTGCCATCGAATACGATTGGAAACACAGAGGTTGGCACTTCCGTAACGAGCCAACCAGCAGCCTCACGGGAAGTGACCATATTATTTGGTTCGCAAACGGGGAATTGCCAGAGACTTGCGGGGAGCTTGTCCCGCAAGCTGGAAGAGCAAGGGTTTCAGGTCACACTCTCCGCGATGAACAATTTCAAACCTACAGCGCTTAAAAAGGTTGAGAATCTACTTCTATTGGTGAGTACTCATGGAGAAGGTGAACCACCTGATAATGCAAGGATTTTTCATGAATTTCTTTACAGTAAAAGAGCTCCTCAATTAGAGAACCTGCGGTTTTCAGTTCTGGCTCTGGGAGACACCTCTTATGAATTTTTCTGTCAGACGGGTAAAGAGTTCGATCAGAGGTTAGAGGAGCTTGGTGGTAAGCGCCTAAGTCCACGTGTAGATTGTGATCTCGATTATGACGATTCCGTTGCCGAATGGTTTGAAGGTGTAATTGGTGCATTAAATGCAGATTTAAATGCTCCAGCCATTGCTGCAAAAGCGGTTCAAGCCGCGGAGGACGCAGAGTCACAAGAACCTCTATATACTCGTAATAATCCTTTTAAGGCAGAGGTACTGGAGAATCTGAATTTGAACGGACGCGGTTCGGACCGGGAGACTCGCCATTTGGAACTATCGCTTGAAGGCTCTAATATACAGTTTGAACCTGGGGATGCACTGGGAGTATACCCAGAGAATCATCCTGAACTGGTGGACGCTATTATTCATACTATGGGCTGGAATCCTAATGATAAGGTTCCGTTTAATAAGAAAGGTGATGAAGGAGCCTTACGTGAGGCACTTCTGCATCATTATGAAATCACTGTATTGACCAAACCTTTGCTGGAGCAAGCGGCAAAGCTGTCTGCTTCAAACAAGCTGAGTGAGTTATTAGCTCCAGACCGTGCTCCGGAGCTTAAAGCGTATATTCAAGGACGCGATCTACTCGATTTGATCCAGGACTTCTCACCGTGGGAAGGTCCAGCCAGCAGTTTTGTGACGATTTTGCGGAAGCTTCCTGCACGGCTATATTCTATCGCTAGCAGTTATAAAGCTAACCCGGATGAGGTTCATCTAACCGTCAGAGCTGTACGTTATGAGGCTCATGGTAGGGAACGTTACGGAGTCTGCTCAGTGCATTGCGCAGAAAGAGTAGAGCCGGGAGATACATTGCCTATTTACATTCAGCATAATCCTAACTTTAAGCTGCCGACTAATCCGGAAGCACCGATCATCATGATCGGACCAGGCACAGGTGTTGCACCATTCCGCTCTTTCCTAGAGGAACGTGGGGAGCTGGGAGCGGAAGGAAAATCTTGGCTGTTCTATGGGGATCGGCATTTTGTAACTGATTTCCTGTATCAGACTGATTGGCAGAGAATGCTAAAGGATGGCGTTCTAAGCAAGCTGGATGTCGCCTTCTCACGTGATACCGAAGAGAAAGTATATGTACAACATCGCATTTTACAAAAGAGTCGTGAGGTTTATGAATGGCTGCAAGAAGGTGCTCATATCTACGTTTGCGGTGACGAGAAGTACATGGCGCATGATGTTCATTCTGCACTGCTTACGATAATTCAGAGTGAGGGCGGACTGAGCCCTGAAGCGGCAGCGGCTTATCTGGAAGATATGCAACAGACGCAGCGTTACCAGCGTGATGTCTATTAATGGATAGATGGAGTTATCGAATGACTTCGGGGGGAGATAACAACAATGGCAAACAATGAGAAGGTTAAGCCGATCGGCGGGCCTCCAAGTGATGTTGAGCATATTAAATCGGAGAGTAACTATCTGCGGGGTGCATTAGTTGAGACACTAAGCAATCCGATTACGGGTGGTCTACCTGAAGATGATAATCGGCTGCTTAAATTTCACGGAAGCTATATGCAGGATGACAGAGATTTGCGCAATGAACGGGAACGTCAGAAGCTGGAGCCAGCATTCCAGTTTATGCTTCGCGTAGTTGCCCCAGGTGGTGTAGCTACACCGGAACAATGGCTGGTGATGGATGATCTGGCACAGAAGTATGGTAACGGAACCTTACGTCTGACTACAAGACAGGCATTTCAAATGCATGGCGTTCTCAAATGGAACTTAAAAAAGACCATTCGAAGCATCAATGATACGCTAATGACAACCCTTGCAGCTTGTGGGGATGTCAACCGTAACGTAATGAGCAATCCGAATCCTTATCAATCTGAGGTGCATGCAGAAGTCTATGAATGGGCGCGCAAAGTTAGTGATCATCTATCCCCACGTACTCCCGCTTACCATGAAATTTGGCTAGACGGTGAAAAGGTAGTGGATAGTTTAGGAGATCGGGCAGAAGTTGAACCGATCTATGGTCCGGTATATTTACCGCGTAAATTCAAGATTGGTCTTGCGGTGCCTCCTTCAAATGACGTAGATGTGTTCTCGCAGGATCTAGGCTTCATCGCTATTCTTGAGAATGATAAGCTGGTAGGGTTCAACGTTTCTGTAGGCGGCGGTATGGGAATGACGCATGGCGATACCAGCACGTATCCTCAGCTTGGCCGTATCATTGGTTTTTGCCGTCCTGATCAATTGATTGATGTAGCGGAGAAGACAGTAACGATTCAGCGAGACTATGGAAATCGTTCTGTTCGCAAAAATGCACGGTTCAAGTATACGATTGACCGCCACGGTCTGGAATGGTTTGTCGATGAGCTGCATGAAAGACTCGGATGGCAGCTTGAGGCGGCACGTGAGTACCATTTCGACCATAATGGAGACCGCTATGGCTGGGTGAAGGGTACCAATGGAAAATGGAATTTGACGCTTTATATCCAAAGCGGACGGATTCATGACCAAGAAGGGTACACATTGATGACTGGACTGCGGGAAATTGCCAAGATTCATACCGGGGATTTCCGGCTTACGCCGAATCAGAATTTAACGATTGCTAACGTAACCACTGCCAAAAAGCGAAAAGTGGCTGAGCTGGCTAAACAGCATGGACTTACGGACGGAGCTCATCTGTCTGCGCTACGACGCAGTTCGATGTCTTGTGTGGCGCTACCAACCTGCGGACTTGCAATGGCTGAAGCAGAACGTTATTTGCCTTCGTTGATTGATAAGCTAGAGCTTGTCCTTGATGAAGCTGGTCTACGCGATGAGGAAATCGTGATCCGGATGACAGGCTGTCCTAATGGGTGTGCAAGACCGGCACTAGGCGAAATCTCGTTTATTGGTAAAGGTCCAGGCAGATATAATATGTACTTGGGAGCAGGTTTTACGGGAGATCGCTTGAACAAAATGTATAAAGAAAACATAGATGAAAAAGAAATTCTGGAGACGCTGGAGCCAATTCTTCATCGTTATTCAAAAGAACGTCTGCATAGCGAGCATTTTGGAGATTTCGTGATCCGTGCAGGTTATGTCAAAGCGGTTTCGTCAGGTCTTAATTTTCATGACTAATCTAATTTAGACTGAAATGGGTGTCCCAGAGCCTGCATTATGGCTGCTGGGACACCTCTTTGTTGGTTGGCCTAACCCTAACCACATTTTTATAAGAATAAGGGGAGTTTTTTAGTTTCAGACAGGAATAAATATTTTTTTTGCTTAATGATTTGGATTTCTCGTGTTTTTCTTTCATAATATAAAGGGGAAACTAAATACAAAAGAAGAGCCATTGCCCGAGAGTGATGTGTTCTGTACAGAAGAGGCGATATTATGATTATCATGAAAACGATGGAAGAAATCGAAAAAATGCGTGCGGCGGGAAAAATTCTCGCTGAATGTCATCGTCAAATTGCGCAAATTCTACAGCCGGGAATTACTACCTGGGAGATTGATGAATTTGCAGAAAAATTTATACTGTCTCAAGGAGCAACTCCTGAGCAAAAGGGATATAACGGATATCCGTACGCAACTTGTGCCTCTGTAAATGATGTAATCTGCCACGGATTTCCGAAAAAGGAACCACTTAAAGATGGAGATATAGTAACCATAGACATGGTAGTTAACTTAGATGGCTGGTTGGCAGATTCCGCTTGGTCATATGGGATTGGCAACATTAGTGAGCAGGCGACTAAATTGCTAGACACCACAAAGGAATCTTTATTCCGTGGTATCGAGCAGGCAGTTGCAGGCAACCGTATCGGGGATGTCGCTCATGCTATTCAAGTTTACGCAGAGTCTAATGGTTTTTCAGTTGTGCGTGATTTTATTGGCCATGGGATTGGTTCAGAAATGCATGAAGCACCAGAAGTACCTCACTATGGTCCGGCTGGCAGAGGACCTCGTCTTAAAGAGGGGATGGTATTTACCATTGAACCGATGCTGAACACAGGCAGCTACAGAACAAAAATTGATGCGGATGGTTGGACTGCACGTACCATTGACGGCGGTCTGTCAGCACAGTATGAACATACATTAGCTATCACCCCTCAAGGAACTATTATTCTGACTGAACTATAATTTAGGGTAGAAAATAGACCTGATTAGCTTCATCTTCTCATGATGTTGCTGATCAGGTCTATTTGTTGTTCAATTAATCAGTTAATCAGTAATGTTGCGAGTATAATATTCAATGATATCTTTTCGACGAATAATTCCGACAAACACGCCTTCTTTATCAATCACAGGAACAAAATTCTGATCTGCGGCGAGCGTCAGCATATCCTCCATTTCGGCATTTATGAGAACGCTCTCGTTATGAACATGCTTCTGGATATCGCTTACTGGAACTTCTCCTATATTGTCAAAAGTTAGACCTGCTGTGTTTTTCAGCTTCCACAATAGATCCCCTTCCGAAAGTGTTCCTACATATTTTCCTTCATTATCAATAATAGGGATAGCCGTATAATGGTGCTGCTCTAATTGTTCTAAGGCTTCCAGCATGGATAGTGAGTTAGTGATATAGGCAACTTGATCTTTAGGCAACAAAAAAGAGGATATTTCCATCGGCATGAACTCCTTTGTATTGAGATTTTTTTAGTTAGGCTACTTTTATTTAAACATACTTTTTGAAGGGATAGGTGTTTTAAATTTTATTATTTAATTATAGGTGAAAAGACCTATTTAATGATAGTCGTATTTTGTCGATTAAAGATAAGGTATATTATCCTAGAGTGGAGTTGTTCAGATGGCGTTATATCGTAGGCTTTCTTTAACGGTTAAATTTGTTCTGGTAGTAAGTTTAGTTATCATTGTTATCTTTTTCTTTAGTCTAATCGCGAATCTGCTTAATCTGCGAAGTGTGAGCATATCGAACGGTGAACTAGAGGCGGAAGTTGCTGGGCGAAGTTATGCGGAAACTATTCAGAATAGTATGGTAGACATAGAGTCGGCAGCAAAGGTATTCACAGAAGTACTGGTTGAATCAAGAGAACATCAAACTTTGAGTCGTGAAGAAGTTATTTCTACAATGAAATCGATGCTTGAGAATAGACCCGAGCTTTTTGCAATTAGTACAGTGTGGGAACCCAATGCCTTCGATCAAAATGATCAGGCTAATATCAATAAGACGCCATATGATGATGGTACGGGGCGTTTTATTCCTTATGTTCTTAGGAATCAAGGTTCAATAACGGTTGAACCCTTAAAGAATTACGATGTAGAAGGTGCGGGTGATTATTACCTTATACCTAAAAAAGAGAAAAAACCGATCTACATTGAACCCTATTCCTATGAGACGACTGGTGGGGCTATAGAGATGATTTCGGTTATGCTGCCCATTTTGGACAAATCGGGCACTTTTCTTGGGACGGTAGGATTTGATGTTTCGTTATCAAAGCTCCAGGAGGATGCTGAGAAATATAAACCTATGGGTGGATACGTTTCTCTAGTCACGGGTAATGGTAAATATGCAGCTAATCCTAATGATCCAGAAAGTGTACTTAAAGATTTCGGTGATACGGAAGAGAAAGCTGCACTGTGGAGACAAGTGAAGAATGGGAAGTCGGTTCAGGGGTACACCAATAATTCGAAAGGAGAAAATGTACTTCGTATTTTTGTTCCGATTCCACTGCCAGAAAGCGATCAGGTATGGTATACGCAGACTGCGATTCCTAAAGCTACAATCATGGCTGATTACGAACAAACGAAAACAGAATCATTTATTATCATGATTGTTGGGATGCTGATTCTAGGAATAGTTATAGTCTTACAATTATGGTTAATGGTGATCAAACCGCTTCGAGTATTATCTGAGAAATTGCAGCTTATGGCTCAAGGGGACTTAACACAAACATTGCAGGTTCGAAATGATGATGAATTCGGTAAGATGTCTTCACATTTTAATCAGATGACATATAAGCTTCGAGAAATGTTTGGACTTGTGGCTGATTTATCGATGTCAGTGGGTGCTACTTCTGAAGAGTTGACAGCGAACGCGGAACAGACAGGGAAAGCTGCTGAACAGATTGCTGTGGCTATTGGACGAGTCGCCGAGGGAGCGCAACTGCAGAATGGTTATGCAGGAGAATCTTCTCTGGCCATGAGCGATCTTAGCATTGGAGTGCAACGTATCGCTGACTCTTCATCAGCGGTGTCTGCATCTGCAGACGAAGTAACCGATCAAACGAAGAGAGGCAGTGCACAGCTTCAAATGGCGGTGAACCAGATGACAGAGCTTAAGCAATCCGTGGACGAGACCAGTCTGGCGATTGAACGACTAGGTGAAAGATCTGTACAGATTAGTGGGATTATTGGTCTGATCTCAAATATTAGTAAGCAGACTAATCTATTGGCATTAAACGCAGCAATTGAAGCATCCAGAGTGGGTGAACAAGGTCGTGGATTTGCTGTAGTAGCTTCGGAAATACGGATGTTGGCGGATCAAACGAAACAAGCTGCCGAACAAGTTACTGAATTAGTCGAACATGTGGTCCAAGATACTAATCAAGCCTCACAGGCTATGGCTGTTGGTAATGAGCAAGTACGTATCGGTGTGCAGGGTGTATCTGACAGTGATCTTTTGTTTACATCGATTCTTGCTGAAATGACACAGGTTACAGATCAGATTCAGGAAGTATCTGCAGCTGCACAGCAGATGACTGCTGGTACAGAGCAAATTTCAGCTAGTGTAAAAGTATTAGCCGAACTTGCATCAGAAGCGTCCGCAGATTCACAAAGTGTAGCAGCAGCCTCAGAGGAGCAGCTTGCTTCTATGGAAGAAATCTCAGCTTCGACGGAATCTCTCAGCTCAATGGTGCAAGATTTGCTGGACAAATTGTCTTATTTTAAAATTTAAACTGATGTGATATCGTGATTACAGGTGGGAAACCCTGTCCTTTTCTAAAGGATTAGGGTTTTTCCATTTATTACATAATCTAAAAGGTATCTACATGCCATCGGATGTGCTATAATCAATATATCGAAAGTAGTTACCTGCTAATTCACATAGCGTAGAGGGTTATTCTTAAGATGACAATAACCTTGTACCATATGTGAATTTTTATTTTTTTAGAGATTTTGTAAGAGATTTTTTTGGGATAAGAATAACATGTAAATTAAAAAAAGGTGGTAATTAAATTATGCAAACAGGAACAGTGAAATGGTTTAACGCAGACAAAGGCTTTGGTTTTATCGAGGTTGAAGGCGGAGAAGACGTATTCGTACATTTTAGCGCAATCACTGGTGACGGATTCAAATCTTTGGATGAAGGACAACGTGTAGAATTTAACGTAGTTCAAGGCAATCGTGGTCAACAAGCTGAGAATGTTGTAAAACTCTAAAGTTGTGAAAAAAATCCCCAAACTTATAGTTTGGGGATTTTTTTAAATATAAGAAATTATAAGTTTCACACAATACTTTATGTCTTATATTTCTCGCTTAGTAGAAAGGTGGCGGATGTAAGTGCAGGTGTTTGAAGACTGGAATTTAAAAGTGAAGAAAACCTTTAACGCTACAAGCAACAAAGAAGTATTGACTGTGTCTGAAGCCGGTAGCTTGCTTGGTCTGTCTAAAGATCAAATGAAAAGCTATGTAGACCAGCATAAGTTAACCAAAGTCCCAATTATGAGAAGTGTTGTCAGGTATCTTTTACTGAAAAGTGAAATCGATACGATCCTGAACAAAACCTAATGTAACCTCAATATACTTTGCAGACCCATCCTTGATAGGATGTGGTCTTTTTTTTGCCTCAAAAATTTCTTATAAAAAGAAACTTATCGATCCAATGATCGTCTATAATAATGGGATATTTAGGTAATGGAGGGTAGGCAGAAATAAAAAGTGATGTTCATTAATGGTGAGAAGTCGCATAAACAGAAAGGGTAATTCATTCAAATGAAAAATAAACAGAGCACTCATCCACCTGCTTCATTTGCTTTAAGTAGAATCGAGAAAAAGAAAGTGAAAAAGAATAAAATCAGCAAGAAAATGAAGATTTGGTATTTTTCGATCGCTACCTTACTTCTTGTTGGGCTGGGATCCTTTATTTTCCGTAAAGAACTAATGATTTTTGGGTTTAATAATGTTGTAGCACCAACTATTGAACACACCCTTGAAGAGTCCTATGTGCCGTTGGAAGACACTGAAGAATCTGGATTACAAGCAACGACGGAAAATAAAGACCGTCCTTTCTCTATCCTTCTACTAGGCACCGATCAGCGTGGCAAAGAAAACGGACTTTCTGATTCCATTATTTATACAGTTATTCGACCTGTAGACCATAAAGCACTGCTCGTCTCCATTCCCCGTGATTCATATACTGAAATTATTGGAGCAGAAAATATCAAAGGAGCACGAAAAGAAACCAAGATTAATGCAGCGCATTCCTACGGTGGTCCTCAGATGAGTGTGGATACCGTTAAGAATCTACTGAACGCACCTATTGATTACTATGCTACTATTAATTTTAATGGGCTTGTGGGTGTTACAGATGCGCTTGGAGGAGTGGTGCTTCCAATCACCAAGGTGATAGAGAATAAGAGCCCCGATCATGAGAAACTAAGAATTGAGCCGAACAAACCGATCTATTCCGGTAAGGAAGCTTTAATGTATGTAAGATATCGGGAAGATTCTGATTTTAAGCGAACAGAGAGACAACGGATTTTCCTAAAAGCAGCGCTTGATCGGATGAAAAGAATAGATAATATTCTTAATATACAGAACATTATTGAAATTGCTGGCAGTAACTTTAAAACCAATATGAAGTCAGATTTTATTTTGGATTTGGCTAAGAAGGTAATTCTTGAAGGTGGAACCCCTGAAATAACGAGTCATATGCTCCAAGGGGAAGGAAAACATACGGATCAATGGTATTATATACTCGATGAAAATGATGTAAAGCGTACCCATGATATGATTGAGATTTGGCTGAATCCAGAATCTACTGAGGCTGATCTAATAACTGCTTCTAAGGATGATGCTGCATAATATTTTTGCTATTCTATTTTATATTCACACGGAGGTTAGCTTCTATGGCAGTAAAATCAAAGGAGCAAATGATACTCGAATTTAAGTCTCTTATTCCATTCGTGAAATCATTAGAAGAGGTGCCAGATAAACATTGGGATAAGCCCATAGCTACTGGTAAATGGACCGTGAAGGATATTCTCTGTCACCTCATGCTCTGGGATAAATATTTCTATGAAGGCGCTATTAAGAAGATTATTTTGAAAGAACCACTAACAACGAAACATTTGGATTTTAACGAATTTAATGCTAATGCGATTGAGTATGCCAAATTGTTATCCAAGCAAACCTTGATTGAACAATTTGTGCTCTACAGATCTAGAATTTTAGATGCAGTCTCTGGATTAACGGATGAAGAATGTGATTTGGAATATAAGGATGGAGACCGCAAGAAGTTCAGTGTTCGCAAGTATATGAGAAGTTTTATTCCACATGATAAGCATCATAAAAAACAGATTGAACAATTTCTAAAATACATACAGCAAGGTTGAAAGTTTGCCTTTAATGGTTTAAGCTTTAGCGCGATTCTGAACCAATTTCATGGATTGGCGAATGAGTATTGGGCCGAACATGCTGCCGGCTGAGGCGGCTATAAAGGAATGTAAGGGAAACCTTATGGCAAAGTAAATGACCGTTCCAGCTACAAAGTCAATAAGAATGAATTTCTTGATCTCGGATAGTGGGATTGTAACGAATACAAATGATTCTTTATTTTTCAAGTGGTTGACCTCCTATTTGATAACGCAGCATATAAATCCACTGTTCATTCTATTTTGAGAACAAGATGTCCCATTCGAAATATTTAGACTAACGGCATAGAAGAGTAAAGGGTGAAGACTCGAATGGATAATCAGGATCATCAAAAAGAGCGGAAACCGCTATTATATATACAGACAGCAAATCATATTATGGAAGAAATAAGGAAGAGAAGGCTTCAGTCACATGATCTTGTCCCATCTGAAGGGGAAATTGCGAAGTTGTACGGTGTCAGTCGCATGACGGCGAAGCTTGCTCTGCAGATCTTGGAGAAAAAAGGGATCGTTTATCGCCATGCCCGTCGTGGGACATTCATATCCGCTGATTACCAGCATACACATTCCGGTGAACAGATGCTGGAGAAGGTGATCGAGGAGAAGAAACCGATACGAAGGATTGCATTGGTGATTCCTAATATGGATGATTATATTGGTAGAATAATTACTTCCGTCGAAAAAGAAGCGCGTGAAGCGAATTGTCATTTACTCATTCGAATGACTGGGGACAAAGAAGACGAAAGCATATGCTTGCAAGAGCTGTACGATGATCAAGTGGAGGGTATTATTTTATATCCGCGTGGGAGTATGCAGTGCAGTGAGAAAGTATTGGAGCTTAGTCTATTAAACTACCCTCTAGTTATCATTGATCGTATCTTTCGAGAGGTGCAGATTGACTGTGTCTACCATGATCATTACCAAGGGGCTTATAAAACCACCCAGTATTTGATTGAGAAAGGCCATCAGGAAATCGGATATCTTTCAATGGCATTTGATGGTGTGACGAGCAGGGAAGACCGGTATAGAGGTTATCTTCAAGCTATGCTGGATCATGATCTGCCGGTAAACAGCCGTAAAATTTACTTGAGCTGCTCAGAAGATTATATGCATCAGTTGAATGCTCCGAATGTGCAGTTGGCGCCGTTTTTAGGTAATAATTCCGCTTTAACGGCAGTCGTATGTGCAGACGACTATATCGCTGCATCATGCTTGTATACGGCAATCTCCATGCAAATATTGGTTCCGGATCATTTGTCTATCATAGGGTTTACCGACATTCAATTGGCGAGCTTGCTGCCGGTTCCATTAACTACAGCAAGACAAGCTACAGAGAAACTCGGACAAGCAGCTGTCCAGCGAGTTGTTAAACGGATGGATAATTCACGTGAAGGGGCGCTAACGATTAAGATTGATACCACCATCGTCGAGCGAAGCTCCGTTAGACCCAACGTTATTAAATAATTCGCTTGTAAATTAACTTTTGAGGCTCTTTCCCCACATTTTTGTGGAGGGAAGAGTTTTTTTATATCAGTGACATAAAATCGCGACATTGTATTTTTCATATTATTTAATGTTATTATTTCGGATTATTTGATTGTATAGATCAGTGACATATAATAATCTGAAAATAGATCGTTGGAAATTCCAGTTTTCTATAAGCCATAATCTAATGGAAGCAGGTCGGGAAAATGAATAACACTAAGAAGGTCCATGTTGTATTTAAAACGCATTTGGATATTGGGTTCACGAATTTGGCTGCGCATGTATTAAGACAATACATGGAAGAGTATATTCCGAAAGCGATCGCTTTGGCCGATACATTAGAGGCTGAAGGAGGCCGCGCGCAATTTGTATGGACGACTGGATCCTGGCTAATTCGTTATTATTTGGATCGCGCACCTGCTTCGGAAAGAGAAGCGATGGAGAAGGCAATTCGTAAAGGACATATAGTGTGGCATGGGTTACCGTTCACTACACATACAGAGCTTATGGATAAGGAGCTTTTCCGATACGGGCTAACGATCAGCCAAGAGCTTGATCAACAATTTGGAAAACAAACGATAGCCGCCAAAATGACGGATGTGCCAGGTCATACCCTGTCCATGGTTCCGTATATGCAGAAAGCAGGCATTCAGTATATGCATCTCGGAGTTAACCCAGCATCTATGCGTCCTGATGTACCAAAGCTGTTTCGCTGGCAGGCAGAGGATGGCAGCGAATTAATTGTGAACTATGCCGGAAGCTACGGAGAGCTGGTTGAGATTGAAGGGATCGACGATATATTGCTATTTGCGCATACAGGTGACAATTGTGGGCCGCCAAGTGCTGAGGAAATCGAAGAGCAGTTCCGTGAAATCCAAGAACGATACCCTGACGCTGAGATTATAGCGTCTTCACTAGATGCATTTGCAAGAAGTCTTATGCAAGTTCGCGAGCAGCTTCCTGTGGTTAGTGAAGAAATCGGTGATACTTGGATTCATGGTGCAGGGACAGATCCATTAAAACTTGCCAAGCTTCGCGAGCTTCAACGTTTGAGAAGCAAATGGCTGTCCGAAGGAAGCTTAGACGAGCATAGTACTGCCTATAAAGGGATGAGCAATGCTATGTTGATGGTAGCAGAGCATACATGGGGTTTAGACGTAAAGAAATGGCTTCCTGACTTTCGAAACTATGCGAAAAAAGATTTCAATGATGCTAGAATCAAGGACGAGATTGATGTAGACGATATTCCTGCGAAATTCAATTATATTGGTGCATTCGCCATGGATGAATTCGATAAACATTCTAGTGGTTTATTTGCCTCAGAACAGAGCGTCCGGAAGTATTCGATGATCGAACGTTCTTGGGCGGAGCAACGGGGCTATCTGGATCAGGCAATCGCATGCCTGGATAAAGATAAACAAGCGGAGGTGAAGGAAGCGTTCGGTAGGCTAGAGCCTACGAGGAAAGATTGTTCCGCTGATGCTGAGCAGGTTAGTGTCCAAGAGGTGTACGCGGTTGAGGGTTATAAACTGACCTTTGGTGTGAATGGCTCACTTGTTCATTTATCGGACGCTAATGAGAAAGTATGGGTAGACGAAAGCCATCCCTTCGGCGTTTACGCCTATGAGACGTTTGGAACGGAGGACTATGCCAGATACTTCCGTACCTATATGCAAAATTTAAGCTTCACCCATCCATGGTCTGATGCCGACTTTAATAAGCCTGGCTTTGAATTCGTTCGACCATTACCTAGCCATCAGCTATATGAGCCCATCGTGACTGATATGATGCGAGTAAACGGCAAACGGTTCTTGCTACGTTTACGCATGCCGGTACAAGCCTATGAATTATATGGTGCGCCGAAGGAACTTGAATTAGTGTATGATTTTGAGCATGAAGGTACGGTTGACGTATCACTGCAATGGTTCGGAAAAGAAGCGAACCGCCTTCCAGAAGCAAGCTGGTTCGGTTGTGCATTGAATGTCGATAATCCAAATCTTTGGATGATGGATAAGATGGGCTTGCCAGTCTCACCTTTGCGTGTAGTGAAGGACGGGAATCGTAATCTTCATGCCATTGGACGTGGCGTTAGTTATCAGGGGGCAGATGGGAGCGCCTTTATCGAAACCATGGATGCTGCTTTGGCTGCACCGGGTCAAAAAAGACTGCTACAATTTGATAATTCTTTTGTTTCTCTAGATAAAGGATGGCATTTTAATTTGCACAACAATATCTGGGGTACCAATTTCCCTATGTGGTACGGTGAAGATGCAGTATTTCGTTTTCGTCTAAATTTACAATCGAACCGTAAGTAAAATAATAGATGTACTTGTGACTGAAATGCACCCCTTAGAATAAACATTGGAAAAACCTCTGGGTCCGATGTCTTTCTATGAGGTGCATTTTTGCTCAGTTTCTGCAACTGATAAGATCTCAATGTTAAAAAGACAAATTTCCACTTGGAAAATTTGGTTTTCATAGATGATATCCCATATTCCGCCGATTTCTTCTACCGCATTCTTTACGCTTTTTAGACCGATACCATGAAAATGCTTGTCTCGTTTTGTTGTGGCTAATTCCCCGAAATGATTCATACGTATTGAATGCTGATATGGATTCTGTATTCTGATAAATAAAGTACCCTTATGATAATGAAGTTGGAATTTAATATAGGGCTGAGTCACACCTGGATGCTTGCATGCTTCTATGGCATTATCAAGGGTGTTCCCTAGAATAATGCTAAATGCATAAGCATCAAGGTCAAGCTGAGGTGGAATCTTAATATCCGTTTGAAAGGAAATACCCAGCTTTTTAGCAAATTGCGACTTGTAATTAATGATAGAGTCGATTAGGATGGAGCCGGTATTACTTTCACCTGAAGAGAGTTCTATTACTCCAAGAAGCTTATCCACATCATTCAGTCCGGCTTCTTTTTCCCCAGCTTGTAATTGAGACCTCAGGCCGAGCAATATATTCCTGAAATCATGTTGAAACGTAAAGACTTCTTGCTGCCTTTCTTTCGTGAGCAGATACTGGTTCATATAGTAGGTGTTTTGCTGTTCCAACAAGTAGTTTTTATTCTGTGCCGATTGTATGGTTAATACACGATCACACAAAAGAATGATCAGGAAGTTGATTAACAGCAATCCTCCGGACAAAGTCGGATACAACGCCGGATATTCCCGCAATGACAGCTCGCCCGATAATTTTGCAATACTGAGGATGCTGATAAACGGAAAGCAGAACAGCCCGATCCAATACCAACTGCTTAGACTGCCCTCGCCAAAAGCTTTGGTAAAACGAAGCGTGATCTGTACCAGTATAAACATCAGAATCTTCGACAAAAACAAGGTAAAGATGTATCCGCTTGTCGTATACACAGGTGCAGTAGCTGCATCCGAAAGAATAATCAGTGCGACTATAAATAAAGCAGCACCAATTCGCCATTGTATTTTTCCTTTATACAAAAAGGACAAGAGAACGATCCCCACTATATTAAGCCCTAGCATCCATAAGCCGGGGAATGGGCTGTAATGAAGGAGGAGTACGAAAATATAATAAGCAGTGTATACGGAATAAAGGATTACTTTGGATTCCCAAAGCCGTGGGAAACAATGATCATAGAAATAATGAATGATAAATGGGAGAACTGCCAGTGTGAGGGCATAGAACAGCTCATCCAGTAGAATATTATTCAAGCAGACTCCCCCTGAATTGCAAATAACTCTTTTTCACTACGGTGCTTTGCTTATCGCTAATCGGAAGTTCTTCCCCACTCGTTAATACAATTTTTTTGCCCTGAATTTGTTTTATGTAATCGAAATTCACAAGATACGATTGATGAATCCGCACAAACTGCTTCGAAGGTAGCTTTCCTTCTTCTATAGATAAAGTACTGTAATATTCCGTTTGATCTTCCGTTGTTTGCAAAATGATTTTTCGGCGATCACTTGCCAAGTACATAATATTACGGATTGGAATAAGTAGTTTAGTTCCGCTTTGGTGTACAGGCAGTAATTTTGGTTGATTTTGCTGACGCTTGACCTTTATTTGCTGAATCATAGAGATTAGTTTTTTTTCAAAAGACTCGTTATGTATAGGCTTCTTTATAAAACCAGAAGGTTGAACGTCAAATAGTTGAACATGATACTCTTCGTGGCTCGATACGTAAATCAACCGAACCCTATCATTATCACAATCTCTCCGTAATATATGACCCGCTGTTATTCCGCTTATTCCCTTCATTTCTATATCCATAAAAATAAGATCAAATGGACAACCATGTTGAATGGCTTTCGTGAAACTTTCACCAGAATAGAATATGGATACCTCTATCTTTACGGTCTGCTGAATGGGATGGTTAAGGATCAATCTCTCAATACATTCTGTTGTCTTAAAATCATCATCACAAATAGCAATATGTATCATGTGAAATTCCCCTCCTGTGTATAAATAATAATACATTATATGGGAGTATAATCAACCTTTATCCTTTTAGGGATCACTTGGAAGTGGTGAAAGTTACATTTATTCCAGTGTTTTTTACTATTGCGATTAGTAATTCTAGTAAACATGCTAATTTAATATCAATTAGTAGTAGACGGTATGGAGGAGTTGAAAAATGAATACAACAATCTTTGAAGCTGAGGGATTAACTAAACAGTACGGCAGTGCAAATGCGCTTCAAAATATAAATATGCAGATTAAACAGGGTGATATCTATGGTTTTGTAGGTGAGAATGGAGCAGGTAAAACCACACTCATGAAAATAATTAGTGGCTTAGTTTACCCTACAAAAGGGACTATCCAATTGATGGGTAAAAGTAGTGAGAAGGACATCGCACGAGTCAGGAAAAAAATGGGGGTTTTAATAGAGCTACCTGCCCTCTACCCCCATATGAATGCTGAAGAGAATTTAAGCTTTTATTGCAAGATTCATGGTATTTCGGATTTTAAGAGAATTAAAGATGTGCTGAATTTAGTGGGACTAACGGATGTTGAAAACAAAAATACAACGGAATATTCTCTGGGCATGCGTCAACGCTTAGGGCTGGCAATTTCCCTTCTCAATGAACCGGAATTTTTAGTGTTGGATGAACCGATTAATGGACTTGATCCTACAGGAATTGTAGAGATGAGAAAATTATTGGCTAAGCTGGCACATGAAAAAGGGGTTACCATCTTGATTTCCAGCCATATCTTGAGTGAGCTCCAATTGTTAGCTACCAAATTCGGGTTTATTCATAAAGGGCAGTTCATTAAGGAAGTCTCTGTGGAAGAACTCTTGCAATCAGCCGAAGCACAAATTTGTATTAAGACCGTTGAAATAGCTGCAGCAATAAACGTGCTTAAGAACGATCTTAATATTCATTCGATCACATTGTCAGAAGCCGGAGAAATATTGGTTCCCAAGGATTTGACAGATCTTGAACAGTTAATGTCAACGTTAATTAGAAATGGAATTCCACTTGAAGGAATCAACCTGTCCACAGCAAATCTTGAGCATTATTATATGGATCTGATAGGAGAATGAGCAATGAGGGATTTTCTGAAAGCTGAGTCTTACTTTATAAGAAGGGATATCATGTTTAAGGGAATTTCTCTTCTGTTCCTTATAGCAAGTCTGGTACTAGCAATCTGGATTGGCGGTAAAGGTGGTTTTGAAATCGGTAATCTCGCGGAACCCTTAACGATTGTGACACCTTTATCTTTATTTTTTTATTTTATTATTCCAGTTTACGTATGTTTTTTTGCAACCGAAGGATTTGAATATGGATCTATCAAAGTTATCCTGGCTTCCGGACAAAGTAGGTTTATCTATATCACGGGGAAATACCTTTCTGTTTTTAAAATTATTATATGGTGGATTTTACAATTTACAGTAGTGTTTTATCTCGCTTATATGATAGCTGCTTTGATAATTGGGACTGACATCGGTAATCGTAATTTTTCTGCTGACTTGATTCAAGTTTCCCGTGTACTGGGATTAAATATCCTTTATTTATCAGCTTATGCTGCTCTAATCATTATGGTAGGTATTCTTATTAAAAGAACGGCTTCAGCGGTGGTTGTAACTTTTCTAATTATATTCGGAGACTTCATGATATCCGGTTATTTCCGTGATGCTTCCTCCGCATTGTTAAGGGGGATTTCAGACCATGCTTTAACGACTCAGGTTATGAAGTTTTCCGGAATCTACGTCGTTAATTCACAACATATAGTCCTAACCGGAGCAAAGAGCTTTATGGAAGTGGTGTTGATTCCTGTGATTATCATAGCTATTAGTTTGTCTGTCACCTATATTTCGTTTGGAAAAAGAGATATACACGCGTAGATAAAGGAGGAATTGAAATGGACAGGGGTAATAGATCACCAAAAACGATCGTTATTGTAGGTGCGTTGCTAGCTATTGTAGTTTTTGTTGTTCTTTTTGTTGGTATTGAGATGGGATGAGGCTAGTCTCAGTATATGTTGCGGGGAGTTATGTGAAATGAAATACAATGTAGTATGGATCAGCATTAAAGAGTTATTTCATCCTTACCGTAAAAACATTTGGATAATCAGTATTGTTATGTTGGTGACTTCTATAGGGAGCTTTTTGACTCCTTGGTTTACCAAGCAACTTATTGACATTGGTATTCTAGGTTTGGATTTTTATCGAGTTATTCAATACGTAGGGCTAATTTTTTTAGTATTCCTTATCCAACAATTACTTGGTATTTTTCAATTCTATTACTATAAGGAAATAAGTGTGAGAATACCATATGACTTAAATAAGAAAGCTTGTAAACATGTGTTATCCGTACGCACGAAATTTTTTAAAGACAGAAATTTCTCAGTAGTGATGTCTGAGCTTTTTCAAGATATCGCCAACATATCGTCTTTGACAGACACGCAATTTTTAACATCTTTCGTTAATCTATTTAAAGTTTTCGCCGGCTTAACAGCATTGTTTTATATTAACTGGAAATTAACTCTAGTTATGCTCGCTACAATTCCAGTCAAAATGCTAATTAGCAGTTTTTTATATAAAAAGCAAGTAAAGGTATATGAAATCATTATGCACTTGCAATCAAATTTCTCAGAATGGTTAGGGGATGCAATTAGTGGCATTGAAGCGATAAAAGTATGGGGGATTACTGGAAAACGACTAGCGAAACTGAAAGTGAATCTGGATGGAAGTAAAAATGCTAAATCCAAGTTAATGCGTTATGGATTTATTGATAGTATATCGGGTTCGTTTATGACGACATTGTTTACTTGTGGTCTTTACTTGTACGGTGCTTGGTTAATCCAAAAAGATGAAATCACCATTGGCGGTCTGGTATCTTTCATTTCGTACTCATCATTGGTATTTGAACCAATTACTATCATATCGTATTTGATTACGCAATTATCCAGCGTGAAACCAGCCTTTGAGCGGTTTTTAAAATTTCTAAATACCGATGCTGAAATTGATAAACCGGAAGCGAAGGAATTATTAGAATCAATATCTATCAATGATCTGAAATTCGAAAACGTATCCTTGGTTTATGAGAATGAAAAAGCTCTGGATCAAGTGAATTTTACCATTCAAAAAGGTGAGAAAGTAGCGATTATTGGTTTGAACGGCAGCGGCAAATCATCTGTTGTAAATCTGCTGCTAAGATTCTATGAGCCAACTGAAGGCATCATCAAAATAAACGATAAAGATGTGAAAGAGTATACTTTTGAATCCTATCGCTCAATATGGAGCTTGATGGCTCAAAACAATTATCTTTTCAATGATACTGTGGCGAACAATATCAACATTTCTGAAGAGCTTACACTTACTGAGATATTGGAAAGCTGCAAACAGTCAGGGGCATATTCATTTATCCAAGACCTACCCGAAAAAATGGACACTCGAATTGGTTATAATGGCGCTAAACTATCGGGTGGACAAAAACAAAAAATAGCACTTGCCCGAACATTAGCACGTAAGGATACAAAAATTCTGCTATTGGATGAAGCAACCTCAAGCTATGACTATTATTCGGAGCAGGTTTTTAACGAGGAACTGTTGTCTTCAGATCGTTATATGATGACTATCATTATCACGCATCGACCGGAAGTATTAAAGAGATTAGATAAGATTATTTATTTAAATGGTGGCAAGGTTCTTGGGATAGGAACTTTTGATGAGTTGTATACATCTCAGGAGAGTTTTAGAGATATGATTACTAGTACTCAAAGGGAGGAAACCCCGGATGCCTTTTATTCCTTTTCAAACGAGAGCGAATCTACATTACGTCTATGACATGAATAGAAACAGTATTTATAAAATCAAACAGAATCAGTATGAAGCGTTAAGTCATATTTCTGAAGGCAGTTATGAGGAAGCTGATGTAAATGTGCTTAAAGATTTTCAAAAGAGAGGGCTTTTAGCTGAATCTCCGATTCTACAAATTGAGCATCCGGCAAGTCAAATGTTGGAGTACCAGTTAGAGCGCTGTGTTAACTCAATCACTTTTCAAATGTCTCAAAATTGCAACTTGCGTTGTGGTTACTGTCCTTACTCAAGCAATGAAATTTATAATAATCGTTCACATTCTGCCCTGAATATAACCTGGGATACTCTGCAGCAAGGGATTGATTTCCTTGTAGCCCATTCTAAAGACGTGGACCACTTGCATGTAGCTTTTTATGGTGGGGAGCCTTTGATTGAAAAAAAACTCATCATAGATACTATGAAATATACACAGGAAAAAGTCAGCGGCAAAGAAATTTCCTTTGGTATGACTACTAATGGCACACTTCTGGATGATAGTTTTGCAAGGGACGTTCGTGATTTTAACATATCCATTATGATTAGCCTGGATGGACCGAAGGATGTTCATAATGAAAATAGGACGTTTGTAAATGGACGTGGTTCCTATGAGATTGTATATCGTAATATTGTACATATTCGAGATAACTATCCTGATCTATATCAAAAACTGAAGTTCAATACAGTTATTAGTCCAGATGGTAAGTTTGAAGAGATCTTTGATTATTTTAGAGCGGGAGAAGGAGTTAGTGACCTCTCTAAAGTTAACTTTAATACACTATCCATGAACTATACAGAGACGGAATTCGTTTATGGTGAGGCTTATTTTGAAGAACGAAATTACGAAGCTTTGAAGGCATATCTATTGCTGCTAGGAAAAGTAAAAGAAGAGCCTGTGGCCTATCATAAACGTGATATCGAAACCATTTATAGCTACAAAGAGTTTCTTTCGCCAATCAATGAGACCCCGAAAATTGCTCATCCTAGCGGGACTTGTATACCAGGCTTGAAAAAACTTTTTGTAGATGTAAACGGTAACTTATTTCCTTGTGAGCGTATAGATGAAAATTCTTCACTAATGAAAATGGGAAATCTTCAGGATGGTTTTGATATTAAAAAGGTTCGAGAAATTTTGAATGTTGGAGCAGTTACGGAACAACACTGTAAAGAATGCTGGGCCTTTCATTGCTGCTCTATATGCCCCGCTGCAGCGGATAATGGAAAGGATGAACATTATTCAGAAAGCTATAAGCTTAGCAAATGCAACAGGGTTAAAGCGTCGGCATTAGAGAATTTGAAGAACTATACGATGATGAGGGAATTTAAATATCAGTTTAAAAGAGAGGATATTTCACTGTGAAGAAAAAACTGGCGGTTTACCCTTTTCACAAAGGTCTGATACCTTTATTGCTAACAGAAAGTGAGCTTCAGAATTTCGAGCTGATGTATGCCGTAGTTCCAAAAGGCTGGGAGTCATTCGATGAAGTGGACGACACTAAAAAGACTTTAATATGTGATGAAGAGAGCTTTTATTTAAATGATCTGATTAACTCAGTTGACGTACTGTTATTATGTAAGCCTCAATTTCAAGTTGATGAATCAGGTTACTGCCGGTTAACTTCTCTTGCAGAAGAGAAGGGAAAGCATATTATGTACGTGTCTGAATTAAAAACTGTATTAAACCAATCAACCATAGAGGGTTGGGAGTGTCTGGATCTAGAGCATCCTTCTATATCGAAACAGAATGCATTAGCGAGTATCGACGTCCCAGTTATTTTAATTATGGGGATGGGGGAAAACTGCGGAAAATGGAATTTGCAGCTTAAACTAAGTGAAAACTTTCGCAATTCGGGATATAAGATGAGTTTGATTTCCAGCAATGCACTATCTAGATTATGGGGATACCATACAATCCCAGACATTATAGACGGCAATGATCTAACGTTTTCAGAACAGGTCGAGAGTATGAATGCCTATATTAAATATATAGAACAAGCTGAGAATCCAGATGTCATTATTATTGGAGTTCCAGGAAGCATTCTTAAGTATAGCACTTCAGTTCCCAATGGATATGGGTATATACCTTTCCTAATCAGTAATGCAGTCACACCAGATATCACAATATTAAGTTTGTATAACGGAAATTACGAAGAATCTCATTTGAAAGAAATGAAGTCCACTTGTTTATATAAATATGGCGTTAATATTGATTACTATCATATTTCTGAGAATGTTTGTTTATATAATCCAGAAGCAAGACAACTAGAATACTATTCTGTAGATTATCGAGACTCAATGGAAAACAATTCCTATTCTCAAGAGGGGATGTATACTTTTAATCTTTCTAATTCTACAAGTCAGGAAGAGGCTTTTAGAAGAATTATAAGTGAGCTGCAAAATAATATTCCGATGATTTAAAGGAGGGGAAGGAGTTGTTGTATCTAAACGAACAGGTTATAGAAGAAACAGTCAAAAATTATGTCAAAGAATTCGATAGAACGACCAATCTATTAGGTGTAACTTCTGTTAGAAATATCATTTATATTTTAACAGATCTCGAGAATGAACTAGGATTCCAAATCAATGATTCTTTTATCCGTGAAATCAAAGACTTAACTGTAGAAAAACTTATTGAAGTTATACCGAAACATCTAAAGTAGTGGCATAGAAATTTCGCTCTATCATTCTCAATGCTGACATAAGAGATGTATTCAAAACAGACCCTATGACAAACTGAAAGGAGGGGACTAAACAATGGAACTGAATAAAAACGCTTCTCAACAAGTAGCTCCTATGGTCTCTACATTTGCAGCTTGCTGGTGTATGTGCCTATGCCTTATTTTTACAGAAAAAAGACATAGTGACCAATTAGATGCTTTGAATGCAGTTAAAAATTAGTGGATTTATGCATCATTAATTGAGATCCTGTTTTTGATGAAGTTTTATTAGAAAATTGGCTGTTTTGGATACATCCTTTATGTCAGCATTTAAACTCTAATCTAAAATCTCCGGCAACCATATTGCCAGGAGATTTTTTTTGTTCAGGGCTTGTTTTTGATTGGGCTGATATCGGAAGAGTACTGAAAGTCACAGAGGATTATTTTAATTATAGATATAATGAAAGCGTTATCTTTTTATTGCAGTTTACTTAAATTAAAAGGAGATAAGCTATGAGAGTGAACAAAGTTTCTTTTAACCAGCTTGTGTTTATTTGTTTAGGGATTCAATACATGTTAATGCATTTGTTCTCTGCAGGCGAGGCGATTGTCATCACATCCATAGAGCTTGTTATATACATGATTTTTACCGTTGTTGGCCTTGTAGGATTTTTTATGCGGAGCAGAAAAGTGGATAGTGAGGCTATTTCCGGATTGGTCGCATTATTCTTCAGTGTATTATGGATGGTATCTTTATTCTCGCAATTTAAGAAAGAAAGCTACCCAGATGCTTTAACGGTAATTAATTCGCTTGGCGTTGCTACTGCCCTACTTGTGCTTCTGGCTGAGTTCATCATTATAGCTAAGGCCTAGCGTAAACACAAACAAAAAAAAAAGACAGGTCTATTTAAGACTTGTCTTGTTTTTTATGCATTCCCAGAAATGAAAGCTCACCCTGTACATTCCGCTTAAATTCATATTCTGAATCATGCTTCGTATGATGGAATCTTGTTTCCGAGATTGGATAAAAGGGAGTGACTTCTACATCATTCCAGACAAAATAGTAATCTTGCCCACTACGCTCCACGCTCGCTTTGCAGCCATATCCCTCATAGGTTCCCATATAAGAAGCATAAATGCTATCATCAAGCGGGTAGGCTTGCGGAGAGATCGGCACCCTTACAGGTTCGCCGAAGACTAATCCAGCTAGCGATTCTGTTAACTTAGTGACGGGTACGCAATCATAATTAGTCAACATGATTATGCTTGTTTGATCTTCAGGGTATCTATGCAGTTCACTTCGGAAGCCGCGATAGGCACCGCCGTGATACATTCTTTTTCGATCAAAACGTTCGTCCAAGAACCAACCAAATCGATATTTGAGGTTACTGGAATGAAAAGCCATCTCTAGGGTGTTATGAGACACTAATTGATCGGAGTATAAGGCTTGATCCCACAGGAAAAGATCGGCAGCGGTCGAATACATCCCGCCAGCAGATAAGATAGAACTCATATCTATGTATTCCCCCTGAGTATACTCTCCCCAAGAAGAATGATAAGGTGAGGCTAATTTTTGAATAATCTGCTGATTGTTATAAACTCCTGTATTTACCATGCCCAGAGGCTGTAATATAAAAGTAGTGATATAATCTTCAAATGTCATCCCTGTAATCTTCTCAATAATCATCCCCAGCAAATAATAACCTGAGTTGTTATAGGCAAATGAAGTGCCAGGCATAAATGCAGGGGGCTGACTCACAAATAGCTGTAACATCTCCTGTGGAGTCAGCTTTAGCTTATTTAATTTTTGATTATATTCGGGTATGGAAGTGTAGTTGGCTATACCAGAGGTATGTCCCAGCAGGTGAAGGATGGTAATCCCCTCTAGTGCATGCTGCTGAGGGAGATATTTTAGGATTGGATCTTCCAGTCTGAGACGTTTTTGTTCTTTTAGCATCAGGATAGCCATGCCAGTGAATGATTTGGTAAGTGACCAGATCCGGAATTTGGTATCTAAAGTGTTGGGGACCTGATGTTCAAGATTCGCATATCCGTACGCTTTATGTAACTCGATTTCTCCACGCTGAGCTATTAAGACTGTGCCACTTAATGGCCAGCTTTGTTCGTATTTATCTAAATAGTGCTCCAGACGCTGGAACTGTGTATCCACAGGTAACCCCTCCTTAAAGGCATATTCTAACATAATAATAAATTCAGTTGAAGTGGAGAGAAATCGATGAGATATGATTGTTTGATTATTGATGATGAAATTGAGCTTGCGGAGACCACCTGCGAATATTTTAATTTGTTTGATGTTCAAACCGCATTTGTTACGAGCGCCGATGCCTGTCGGAGCTTTTTGAGTGAGCATCAGGTGTCGATGTTACTCCTAGATATTAATTTAGGTGGTGAATCCGGCTTCCAGTTATGCAAAGAACTGCGTCAGACGACCGGGATTCCCATCCTGTTTATTAGTGCCCGCTCCAGTGAGGATGATGTATTAATTGCGCTAGATATCGGGGGAGATGATTATATTCATAAGCCATATACCCTGAGAGTGCTGCTGGCAAAAGTAAAGGCGGTGCTTAAACGGTACAACAACGAAGTTGTAGCCGAGTCCTCCCTTCTTGAATCCGGACCCATCCAGATTGATCCCGAACTCAGAAGGGCAAGTCTTAACGGCGTACCCCTCAAGCTGAAAACAATGGAATATAAATTGCTAAAGTTTTTGATCCAGCATAAAAATCGGGTAATCCCTAAAGAGGAGCTATTTACAGGGGTATGGGGGGATGTTTTTGCGGGAGATGGCACCTTAAATGTACATATCCGTCATCTTCGTGAGAAGATTGAGCAGAATCCTAACGATCCGCAGTACATCCGTACCGTATGGGGCATCGGTTATGCTTTTGAGGATAAATAAGCTATGACTAAAAAACTGCTGATAGCTCTGATGCTCACTATACTCGCTGCAAGTATAACTCTCTTATTGCTGATATTTAATTTGAAAGTGGAGACCTCAACAGACCGAGTGGCGATCAATACCATTGTTAAGCTTACAGAGCAGCATTGGGATAAGCTTGAGCCGAAACTGTACAAGGAAAGTCCTTATGATTTCGCCATTATTGATACTTCTGGTGAACTTAAATATCAGACTGAAAATGCGATTTCCGTTAGCGTTAACGAAGCTATCAATAATCGGGATACCTTAGTTGATGTTGTTGTTCGGGATCAGCTGGTGGGTAAAGTAATTATTAATAATGATTACCGTACGATTTTTATACATATGAAACAACAATTTATACAAGTTTCTGTTGCGATGCTGCTTTTGCTTACAATTTTAGGCATCCTCTATATTTGGTTCCTGAATAGATCCATTCTTCGTCCGTTTCGCAAAATGCAGCTATTCGCAAACCATATCGCAAGAGGCGATCTTGAAGTGCCTCTGGAGATGGATCGTAATCATCTATTTGGTGCTTTTACCGAAAGCTTCGATATGATGCGGGAAGAGCTAGCGGCGGCTAGGCACAGTGAATATTTAGCGAACAAGAGTAAGAAGGAGCTGGTTGCTAGTCTCAGTCATGATATTAAGACACCCGTCGCTTCGATGAAGGCGATTACGGAACTGATGTTATTAAGCGCAAGAGATGAGAAGACAAGCAGACAGCTAAATACCTTGTATTCCAAAGCGGATCAGATTGATCGTCTGGTCACAGACATGTTCCATTCCACCTTGGAGGAACTGAATGAACTAAACGTCAGCTTAACGGAGGAGAATAGTCACCTCCTGACCCAAATTATAAATAATGTGAACTTCTACGAACGGATTTCAGCTGCATCTGTGCCAGACTGCATCATTATGGTGGATCCCTTACGGCTGCAGCAGGTCATCGATAATGTTGTGAACAATTCCTATAAGTATGCCTACGCCGGTACACCCATCGATATTCAATTCGAGATTAGGGATCATTATCTGGAGATTGATGTTCTGGATTATGGTCCGGGTATCCCTGAGGAGGAATTGCCTTTAATATTCAATAAATTCTTTAGGGGCAGTCTGGCCGTGAGCCAGAACGGTGCAGGTCTAGGTCTGTACATTTCTCGTTATATGATGCAAAAAATGCAGGGCGACATTGTATGCTCCAATCGGGAGGATGGATTTACTGTAAAGCTGCTGATTCCTTTAGCAGGATAGAATTAAGAATTCGCTAAGGATTGCACAAAGACATGTTAAGAACATTTAACGTACGATTAGGTTGCAATTACGAATGAGTCTGTAATTGCAGCCATTATATTGTGCGTAGAGCTAGGGTTACTATTAGCGTAATTAATGAGCATGAACGTAAATGGAGTGTTCAACATGAACGAAGTGAATAATAAAGTATTGATGCAGACCCATAAGCTTGGAAAAACCTTTTCCCATGGAGGAACTCAGCAGCATGTATTAAAAAATCTGGATCTGACCTTATATCATGGTGATTTCACGATTATCATGGGCAGCTCTGGTTCTGGTAAATCAACACTGCTGTATGCCATTTCGGGAATGGATAAGCCAACGCTTGGAGAGGTCTTGTTTGAAGGTCAAGATATTACGGCGATGAGTAATGATCAGCTGGCGATATTCCGGCGGAAGAATTGTGGATTTGTGTTTCAGCAGATCCATCTGCTCGATTCAATGAGTGTCCTCGACAATGTATTATCAAGTGCTTTTCTTGTCCAAAAGGATAGAGCTAGGGCTGTGGAAAAAGCCAAAAAGCTGCTCTTAGATGTAGGCCTGGATGACACCATCTGGGGTAAGTTTCCAGCGCAAATTTCAGGAGGAGAAGCTCAGCGTGCCGGTATTATCCGGGCCCTTATCAACAGTCCAAAAGCGGTCTTTGCGGATGAGCCGACTGGAGCGTTAAATAGCTCAGCAGGAATAGGGGTACTGCGTGTCCTAACCGAGGTAAATAAGCAGGGGCAAAGCATAATTATGGTAACCCATGATCTCAAAACTGCGCTGCGTGGTAATCGGATCTTGTATCTGCAGGATGGGGTAGTCATCGGAGATTTGCGCCTTTCCCCTTATAGCGAAGATAGTGGACCTGAACGGCAGCAGCAATTACAGTCCTTTCTGACCGAATTGGGGTGGTAGGGATGAGAAGCTTAATAGGAAAGCTTGCTTGGTCCAATATTCGTAAAAGAAAAAGTGCAACGATTACGCTCTTCGTATTGATTATGATTGCTGCGCTGCTGCTGAACATTGGCCTCACGGTCAGCTTGAAGCTTAATTCTTTTCAGCAAGAAAAAATATCGAAGCTAAATACACCTGATATCACCGCTTATTTTCCTTTAAATGAGAATGTGAAGAATTATGAATCTCTGGTGGATAGCTATCCTTATACTGAAACATGGGAGAATGAGGCGGCGCTTCTGCTACCTGATGTAAAGATAAACTACGGGGGAAACAATACAGCTATTGCTTTCTTGATTCTTAATAAGGATTCGCAGCGCTCTATGGGACTATTTAATACCACTTCTCGGTTGGAACCTGCGGATCAAAATACAATTTATTTGCCGTATATCTTTCACGGAGGCTCAGGGTATAACCTTGGGGATACGATCTCGTTTGAATACGATAACAACAAATTCACTTATACCATCGGTGGATTTACGGAGGAACCCCTTTTTGGGACATTGACGAATGGGGCTTTGAAAATATTTTTAAACGATGAAGGTTATAAGCAATTAGAGGAACGGCTTGGGAAAGAAGTTCAATTTAATTTTTTATCTGTACAATTAAACGAACGGGCGAAAGAAGTCAAGCTGGAGCAAAAGTTGAGTGAACAGATTTTTGGATCTGGAAACACAAGTTCATTTTTAGTCATGCGAACTGATGTGGGGCTCGAAGGTAACCGCGTTTTTGTGAATATTTTAGCCGCTATTCTGATTGTATTTGCATTGATTATGGTTGTAATCTCGTTGATTGTGATCAGGTTTCAGATCTTCGGGAATATTGAGGATAACCTAACCAACATCGGTGTTTTGAAAGCGAACGGTTATACGTCAAGGCAGATCATATCCTCATTTCTGTTACAGTTCGTCTCAGTATCTATAATGGCCTCCATACCGGGAAGTTTGATTTCTGTTCTAGTCATGCCCTTAGTAGGTAATATGATTTCGTCTTCGGTTGGACTGTTGTGGCCGACAACTTTTGAATTATTAAGTGCTTTGTTGAGTTTGCTTATCGTTACGGTGCTGATTCTCTTAGTTGCCTACCTGTCTAGTAGAAAGATTCGAAGGATTACTCCGATAGCAGCTCTTCAGAGCGGGCTTCTTACCCACAATTTTAAGAAAAATCATTTTCCGCTAGCGAGCACTTCATTGAATTTGCAATTCGCCTTAAGTCTGAAGTCTTTATTTAGACAGACCAAGCAGAATTTTATGATCGTGCTGATCGTTGCAGGGTTGACCTTTTCGAGTATATTTTGCTCCATCCTTAATTTTAACTTTAAAGGGGATACTTCAGCCGTTTTAGATTTAGTGGGTCTAGAACGTACCAATTTGCAACTTGATCTAAAAAAAGCTGATCATGATCCAAAGATATTTGCAGAAGTAGAGGCCATGTCTGAGGTTCAGAAGATCTCCATATTGGAAGGTAGAGTAGCTTCTATAGATGATTCCAGTTTTATGATCCGTGTATCTGATGATTATGCCAAGCTGGAGACGCAGACGGTCTATAAAGGTAGGCAGCCCATTTTTGATAATGAAATTGCGATATCCGGTGTAATTGCAAAAATGAAAAATAAATCGATTGGGGACGAGATTCCAGTTACGTTTAATGGGGTAACCCAAAATTATTTGGTGACTGGTCTTAGCCAGCAGATTAATCAGTTAGGTATGGTAGCTACCATAACAGAAGATGGAATGAGAAAATTGCAGCCGAATTACTCAGTCCAGTCCATTAATGTGTACTTAAAGGAAGGGGAAGATCCTCAAGCGTTCATCCAAAAGCTTGAAGAGCGTTTCCCTGGACAATGGAATGTAACGAACATTTTAGATATGTTAGAAAGCACGCTTAGTACATTCACTACAGCAGTATCTTCTATGACAGCAGTCATTACTGCGGTCACGATTATAGTGGTTAGTTTAATTTTGTATTTGGTGATTAAGACGTTGATTATGAAACGTAAGCGGGAATTCGGTATTCTTAAAGGTATCGGATATACGACCTTTAATTTGATGACACAGATTACGTTCAGTCTTTTTCCGGTGATTGTAGTTGGAGTATTATTGGGGAGTTTAGCAGGTTATTTTTTCTCGGATTCGGCGTTTGTATTATTGCTTTCAAGTCTAGGCATTTATAACGTTCAACTGGCGGTTAGTCTGCCTCAAGTGCTTCTACTGTGTGCTGTCATTCTAGTTGTTGCTTATGTGGTATCCATGTTAGTTGCAAGACGGATTCGGAAGGTCAGTGTATATGATTTGATTATGGACTAAGAGCTTGAACAAGAAACAACGAGCTGGAGATAGGCTGCACCTGTATTAATAGGTTCCACAGCCACTCCATACTCGTTGTTATTTTTATTACATATTCATTCGTCCGTCATCATAATTGAATTGCCAATCGATGCCGAATTTATCTTTTAGACTACCATAACACGAGCTCCAGAAGGTTTCTTGTAATTCCATACCTACTTTTCCGCCTTCTTTAAGCTTATGGAAATATTTCTTTATGCCATCCAAATCCTTACTAACTACCGAAAGACTAATGTTATTTCCTTCCACAAAAGGCATGCCCGGAAAAACATCAGAGAACATTACATTACTGCCTTCGATATTCAAGCGAGTGTGCATAACTAAATCTTTGGCTTCTTCAGGAAGAGTGAAATTGGGATCAGGTGGTGTTTCGCCAAAGGTCATGATTTGTGGACGTTCAACGCCAAATACCTCCGCGTAAAATTCTGCGGCTTGACGGCAATTCCCGTTGAAATTCAGATAAACATCGATAGACATTTACTTCACTCCTTAAAAGTTTTATTGGCATCGAAAGCATGGTTTAAAGTTAAAATTTAAGATATCTCGCGACTTCCATATTGTATCATTTACCAGTGTATAAACAAATATACTTATAGTCTCATTTGGTATGAACTTAAATATGACTAATCAAAAAAAGCCGCTGGAATATGATCCAGCGGCTTTTTTCCTATGATTTAATTCGTTTACCGAGCAGAACTAGTAGCCAAATGATACCAGCACCTACTATGGCATGACCGAGACCCGCAATATGCGGTAAGAAGCTGATATCAGTCCCGTTAATTTGCAGCATCCCGCGAGTGGCCATAGTACCGATCGTGATCAGGAGACCAATGTTATATACAATGTACCATGCGCCAAAGGATTTAGCTTCATGGATATTAAATAACTTGGCTAGGATCAATGCGATTATAAAGAAGAAGAAGCCCAGTACAAGGATATGAGTATGAAGTGCAACTAAGATGGTGTTTCCTTCGAAATCATTCATTTTGGTAATTTCACGATAAGCAACACCTGCTATCAAACCAAGAATGGCATAGAAAAAAGACGTGTAATACAATTTTTTCATGATCATGACTCCTTTATGTTTATTGTTATATTGAAATCATATCTTTCAAATAAGAACGCAGTATGAACAAATGATTATATAGTGATTAATTTCACGGAATTGACAAAAATTAATCTCTTAAGCATGTCCCACATAGTTTCCACACAATATTCATCTATAATCATTAATATTATTGAACCCCACTATTCATTGAATTCAGGGTGTTCGATGGCACGGGAGGATGAATATGAAAAAAGCGGATTGGATCATAGCCATTCTAGTTATGGGAATGGGTCTGATGTGCATGTTGGTTTCAGCAAATTTTTTTCGTATTGATTTTTTCCGTATTATAAAGTAGGAGATGGTTTTTTTGAAAAGAGGAGTATTTGCAGTAATCTGTGTTGTTATTTTGTCATTTGGAATTGGAACAGCAGCTTATGCTGCCGGGTTTGCTCCAAGCACTTTTAAAGAGATGTTGCCCTTTATGAAAGAAAGACATCCTAACTTAGGTGATTCCGAGCTAGAACAAATGTATAAGAGCTGTCATCAACAAGAGGGCATTTCTAGTACTCGTGGAATGATGTAAGGTTATGCTGATATAGTGTCAACTATAAACAACGCCTTTTAAAAAGAACCCTTTGTTGCATACAACAAAGGGTTCTTTTTTTAACTTTATCATCCCATAAGTATCCTATTACAATCTTAAGTTACCGGGTTCAATGCTCCTTGATACTCATACATTAAATTGTCGATAATCTGCTGTACGGACAATATCTCTTTAATCTCATGAACTCTGGACCCGGCAAACACTAATCCGTTCTTAACATCTCCTCTAAGCGAAGTTAGCAGGGATTCCATGGTACAGAAGCGATGCGAACATACCTTTAGACAATTAGAGCATTTTGCTATTTTTAATTTGGCATCATCACTAATACGTTCTGTGAATTCATTACGAATCGCTCTGCCATCTAGCCCAACTGTAGACTTAATTAGAATAGTATCACCTTGCTGAGCATCTACATATTTTTGTTTAAAGGCCAAAGGAGCATCACATTCATGGCTCGCCACGAAACGAGTCCCCATCTGAACACCAGAAGCGCCAATCCGAAGGGCTTTTGCGATATCATTTCCCGTCAGAATCCCACCAGCAGCAATAACCGGAATCGAAACGGCTTCTACAACCTCAGGAAGAATTTCGAACATGGATCTCTCTGTGCCCAAATGGCCTCCGGCTTCAAATCCTTCCACTACGACTGCAGAGGCACCAAGTCTTTCGGATATTCTGGCTAATTTGGCGGAGGAAACAATAGACACCACAGGAGTACCATACTCTTTACCCCAAGCATAAATATCTCTGGAAATCCCGGCTCCAGAAATAATAAAGTCCACTTTTTCTTCCAAAGCGACCTTCATTTTATCAGCAAAATCCTTCATCGCGAATAGAACATTCACACCGATATATCCAATCCCTTTTGAGAGCTCTCTTGTTTTGCGAATATGCATTCTCAGTTCATCAGTGGTGATTCCTGTACCGGAAATGGTGCCGATCCCGCCTGCATTGGCTACAGCAGCAGCTAAGCCACTTAAGGATATGCCTACGCCCATACCCCCTTGAATTACAGGAACCTTGGATTTAATATGCCCAAATTGGATTGTTGGCAGTTTCATATACGCACCTCTTTCACTAGTTGTAGACCGTTATAAAATGTCTACTGGAGTAACAGTTATAAAGGTATCACAGTTAAATCTTTGCAGATGTGACTGTGCGCATGCTCAAACTATGTTAAATATCATGTTCATATTATAGGAGGGGGAAATATAGAAATCCGTTTATGATACAATAAATAGCAATATTATAAGGAGAGAAGGACTATGTATGGAGTTTGAATATTTGCTTCGTGTAGTTGGAGCTGGAATTTGTGGTGTTTTAGTTGGCTTTGAACGAAAAAGTCGGATGAAAGAAGCGGGAGTTAGAACGCATTTTATTGTTGCTTTAGGTGCTGCACTTATGATGATCATTTCAAAATATGGATTTCAGGATCAAGCTGATTGGTCCTATGTTAAGCTCGATCCCGCACGTATAGCTGCCCAGGTAGTAAGTGGAGTGGGATTTCTTGGTGCAGGAATGATTTTCATGCATAGACACACTGTGAAGGGCCTGACAACTGCAGCGGGGATTTGGGCAACGGCGGGACTAGGGCTGGCGATTGGATCGGGCCTATATATTCTTGGTGGAGGAGCAACGATTATTATCTTACTCGGGCAAAAGATTTTGCATGGCCGATACAGTTGGCTGGCCTCACCGAAAACGCAACAGATTGTGATCTGTCTGACTAATTCAGAAGGAGCCGTGAGTAGAATTCAACAGCTCCTTGAAGAAAAAAATATTACCATTTTAAGCTTTCACGCTGAAAATAATAGTCTTGCCTCCGAATTGAATTTAGAAATTATCGTAAAATTTCCTGAATCGTTTAATGCTGTGAAATTGTTGTCACTGATACAAGAGGACGCGTCTGTTAAGGCAGTAGAATTTCAATAATTTTTTTAACACTACGCATCAAAAGTTGGTTTCTATATGAAGAACTTGCTTTTGATGCGGGTGCAATCTCCATTTCACTATCAATCCGCGCACGATTCTACCTTTTTTCCAATATTCAGATTCACAAAACTTCTGCATCGACCCCAAACCTCTTTTGTTTTTAAGATATTTCCTCCACCTCTAAATTAAGTTTTTCCTATTTATAGTTTCCGCTCGGTCTATTATGAGAGCGGTTTTGGTCTTTTGTGTTATGTTTGTGTTATATATTTATTGGAGATTGTTATAAAAATCACATATTAAACGCTTTCATTTATTTCGAATAAAAAATATGTCATTTATATTGACATACAATCAATGAGCCTTTATTATTAATCCCATCACTGGAGAAACTAAACTGAAATTTAATCAAATAATACATTAGCGTAGCTTAATTGGCAAATTTTTTCTTATTTTTATAGTTTTATTAGTTTGATTAATGCACTGAAGAAAATAATTAGGAGAATGTCTGTGAAAAAGCACGATCAGGATTTTATGAAGCGGCAAAATCGTTTGACGGTCTTCGAAATCATAAAAAATCAACAACCAATTTCTCGCGCTTCCATCGCCAAACAAACGGGTATGAGTCCTACAACTGTAAGTCGAATTGTTGGGGAATTAACTGAACAGGGCTATCTACTGGATTCGGATCAGGTATCGTCAGGATTAGGTCGGAAATCAACGTTGCTAGCTATGGTTGACGCTTCTGTATTGTCGGTTGGGGTTGAGCTGGATCGCAGTCTTATGATTGTAGGTATCGTAGATTTGCAAGGTAAGCTTCTCTGCAGCAGGCAATACTCGCGTACTCCGGACGAGAGTCCAGACAAGACACTGGAACGAATCAATGAAGCGATTAAACAACTGACGCAGCAGCATGTGATTGACAGAACGCGTATCGTCGGTATTGGCGTTGGACTTCCTGGCATTGTGAATAACGAAGAAGGTATTGTTGTCTTCTCTGTTCAGCTTGGATGGAAGAATGTTGCCTTAGCAAAACGCCTAAAGGAACTAACCGGTTTTGAAATTGCTGTAGATAATGAGTTGAAAGTTAGAGCTCTTGCTGAACACCTCAAAGGCGCTGCTGTTGGATCTGTCCGTACCGCACTATTGGGCTTCGGGCAAGGCGTTGGCTCGGCGATGATCCTTGAGGGAGAGATTTATCGCGGGGTGATGAACAGTGCTGGTGAAATAGGGCATACGACAGTGGATCCTAACGGAATGATGTGCGAGTGCGGTAAGGCGGGTTGCTTACAGACCTATATAAATATCAGTTCATTGTTGTCGGAAGCCAATCGGATTCGTCCGATTCGCACGATCGAGGAGTTATTTGAAGCAAAGGATGCAGGAGAGCATTGGGCGGTTCATTTGATCGAGCGTGCGCTCATGTATATGGCGATTACAATCAACAATGTCGTATGCATGTATAACCCCGATAGTGTGATCCTGAGTGGAGAACTCGTAGACAAATTTCCGGATATTTATGAAGCAGTCGAGAAGCTATATCTTTCACGCTTCACATGGGAACCCCTTCGTGGGTCTTTCTCCATTCATCGTTCGATGTTGAACGAGAATGGTGTAATTATCGGATCTGGACTACTATCGCAAAATCGTTTTTTCGCATTGGATTAAAATAATTACATCGAAGGAGGTTGTACAGATGGGGTTTACAACATTAGTAGAAGAATATCGCGGTGGCTTACTGGAGAATGTCCATTATGGTGCAGTTAGCGTGGTCGATGAGAAAGGTAATATTTTGTATAAAGCAGGTAATCCGGAGCATATGACCTATCTTCGTTCAGCTGCTAAACCATTCCAAGCTTTACCGGTTATGAAGCGCCGGATCGATGAAGTTTACGGTTTGACAAGTAAGGAAGCCTCACTCTTTACTGCTTCGCATCGGGGAGAGGCCTTTCATATTGAAGCACTTGAATCTCTTTTTCACAAAATGGGATTAAAAGAAGAGGGACTTCATTGTTGTTCTACATACCCACTGAATGAGGAAGCTAAGGCGGAACGCCATCGGGCGAATGAGCCCACTCGTAAAATCTTTCATAATTGCTCAGGTAAACATGCAGGGTTAATGGGCCTTAGTAAATATATGGGTTGGGATATAGATACTTATTATGATCCTAACCATCCCGTGCAACAGGAGATCATTGATATCATGGCTTATATCGCAGAAGTATCGAAGGAATCCATTCCTCAAGGGATTGATGGCTGTGGTCTTCCTATCTTCGCACTCCCTCTTCATAAAATCGCTTATTCATATTTAAAGCTAGCCTGTCCTGATTTGATTGAGAATACGGAAATACGTAACGCAGCTGCTGCGACTGCAAAGCTTATGAACGATAATCCGGTGATGATTGCAGATACGAAATTCGTCTGCTCAGAGCTACTAAAGGATGATAATCTGACGGCAAAGGGCGGAGCTAAAGGTGTATATGGGATTGGACTCCGAAAGGAACGAATCGGTATCTCGCTAAAAGTATCCGATGGTTCTGAGCAAGTCTGGCCTTGTATCATCGCATCGATTCTGGAACGTTTAGGCTATAGCAATCAAGATACGATTGATCGTTTATATGCACTCGTGCCGAACACTATTGTTAATGATGGCGGCACAGTTGTAGGCGAACGCCGTGCTGTATTCCAATGGGAAGTCTGATTATAAAGATCGAGAATAATCTTCAAGTCTCATGAATAATTGGACTGGGAGCTTTTCTAATACATCGTTTCTAAAGGGGAGTGTATAACATGAAAGCAAAAGGAAAAGTATGGTCAATGTTCATGCTGCTGCTTATTACAGTAGTAGTGACTGCAGGGTGCGGCAACAAAGCGAACAACGAGGGACAAGGCGGCAATACCGCTGGTGGAACGGAAACTAGCACCCCAACTACAAAAAATGATAAAGACATTGTAATTGCCATCAATGCTAACTTTATTACGCTGGACCCTCATAACGCAAGCGATACACATTCAATCAGCGCTGCCAGAACGATGTACGAAGGTCTAATGGGTTTTGATGAGAATATGAACGTAGTTCCTGTCCTTGCTGCTAGCCATTCCATAAGTGAAGACGGGTTGGTCTACACGTTCAACTTGCAAGAGAACGTTAAATTCCAAGACGGCACTGACTTCAATGCTGAAGCGGTTAAAGTAAACATCGCCCGTATTCAAGATGAGAAGAACAATCTGAGACTGCGCAAAAGCTTTGCAAAGGTAGCAAAAGTGGAGACTCCTGATGCCAAAACCGTGGTTATTACACTCAGCGAGCCATACAACGCATTTTTAAATAAAGTTGCTATGGCACCTATTATTAGCCCGAAAGCTTTAGAAGAAAACGGAGCTGATATTTCGAAAAAACCTGTAGGAACGGGTCCGTTTAAGTTCAAAGAATGGGTGCAAGGTGATCGTCTAGTTGTTGAGAAGAATACGGATTACTGGCAAAAGGACTTGCCGAAAGTGGATAGTATAACCTTTAGACCCGTACCAGAAAATGGATCACGGATTGCGATGCTGAAGACTGGAGAGGCTGATTTCATTTATCCAATGCCTACCGAGCAAGTATCCGAGGTTGAAGGCCTTGAAGGAATTACTATAGATACCATCGATTCAACCATTGTTCGTTATGTTACTTTGAATACGATGAAGAAACCTTTCGATGATGTAAAGGTACGTCAAGCCATTAACTATGCTATCAACAAAGATGCGTATATCAAGGTGGTGAAATCGGGTCTTGGCGCTAAGCTTGATTCCACGATGTCATCCAAAACACAATATTATTCCCCACAAACAGGTTATGACTATGACATTGAAAAAGCTAAACAATTGCTTGCTGAAGCGGGATATCCTGACGGATTCGAAACCGAAATTTGGGGTGAGAATGAATCTGAAACTATGAAGGGTATGCAATTTATCCAACAACAGCTAGCGCTTGTAGGCATTAAAGTAGAAGTGAAGTCCATGGAAGGCGGTACTTTATCCGACCAAATTAACGCTGCTAAAACACCTGAAGAAGCAAAAATTCAAATGTGGTATGTCAGCTGGTCTCCATCCTCCGGTGATGCAGATGGTGCTACTAGAGGTTTGTTCAGTAGTGAAATGTTCCCACCAGCTGGCTCGAATACAGCTTATTATAAAAATGAAAATGTAGATAAATGGATTGCTGAAGCAAACAAATCTGTTGATCCGGAAGCGGCTAAATCCATTTATGCAAATATTCAAAAAACAGTATGGGAAGATGCTCCGTGGGCATTCATGGGCGTTGACCAAATCATCTCAGGCAAACGATCGAATCTGGAAGGTGTCAAAGTCTTCCCGGATGGTTCCATTAATGTCCTAAATGCAGAAGTGAAATAATTCAAGTCAAACGCAAGATTTAATTTCCCAAGAATTGAACGAGGCCGCTTCTTAAGAATGGTAGGAAGCGGCCTCAACTAAATCATTTGTCGATACTGAAGGGGGCTTATGAGTTGGGTAGATATGCTTTACAAAGACTCCTCGGGGTTATTCCGTTGCTATTCATTGTATCGGTATTAGTCTTTCTGTTTATTCACTTAATTCCGGGCGATCCGGCCCGGCTTATTGCGGGTAAAGACGCCACACTTGAAGAGATTCATGGCATTCAAGAGCAACTAGGTCTCAATCTGCCGCTGTGGAATCAATACATAAACTACATGAGCGATCTACTAAGTGGTAATCTGGGCAATTCGATTCGATCAGGGATTCCAGTAACCGATATGCTAGAAAGTAGAATAATGCCTACCTTGTGGTTAACGTTTCTCAGCATGGCTTGGGCGCTTGTCATTGGTCTTCTAATTGGTGTTATTTCAGCGGTTTATCGTAATAGATGGCCTGATCACTTAGGCACATTGACAGCCATTTCGGGGATGTCGATTCCTGGATTCTGGTTAGGTTTGGTACTCATTCAAATTTTCTCGGTAGAGCTTGGATGGTTTCCGACCGGTGGTGTAGATTCCTGGAAGTCGTATATTCTTCCTTCCATTACACTTGGAATGGGAATTATGTCGATGCTGGCTCGTTACTCACGGTCATCGATGCTAGAAACGTTACGGGAGGATTATATCCGTACTGGACGTGCGAAAGGCTTACGCGAGTATGTTGTTATTAGCAGGCATGCGCTGCGCAATTCTCTTATACAGGTCGTTACTGTAGCTGGACTTCAATTTGGGTTCTTGCTTGGTGGATCGGTAATGGTTGAGACAGTGTTCAGTATTCCTGGCCTTGGTAGACTGCTGGTGGATTCCATTTTGTTCCGGGATTATACAGTTATTCAAGCTTTGCTGCTGCTGTTTTCAACACAATTTATCCTTATCAATTTAATTGTAGATTTATTGTATGGCGTACTCAATCCGAAAATCAGGTTTTCTCAGTAGCTAGAGTAACTGAGAGGCAGAATTACGATAGTTTTCTATAGGGTGAATATAGGATTAGGAGGGATATCATGAGCGACAATTCGGCGGTAATGGGAACTAATTCTCCTATACCCGGAGAGGTAATAGCCCCGGAGAAAACAAAAGGCCGCGCGGGTGTTTTTATTCGCAAGTTCAGCAAACAAAAGATGCCCCTTGTGGCTGCATTTTTTATCATATTGCTTTTTTTAATTGCCATTTTCGGGCCATTTCTGACCCCTTATAATCCTGATGAACCGAACTATGATGCGCTAATGCAGGGTCCGTCTGCCAAGCATTGGGCGGGAACGGATGAATACGGCCGTGATATTCTAAGTCGCTTAATTGATGGTACAAGGTTGACTTTGGCGGTCAGTCTGAGCTCCGTATTGATAGCAGGTGTACTTGGAACCATCCTTGGTCTTGTCAGTGGATATTATGGCGGTTGGCTGGATCGGATTATTATGCGTGGCAGTGACGTATTGTTCTCATTCCCTGATTTACTGCTTGCCATTGGGATCGTCGCTATACTTGGGCCTGGTTTATCCAACGTTGTGATTGCCGTTGCAGTCTTCGGTACACCCTCGTTCGCCCGCATTATTCGGAGCGTAACATTGTCTGCGAAGGAAACGTTGTTTGTTGAAGCTGCCCGTTCAATGGGTGCAAAGAATCGTCGAATCATTTGGCGACATATTTTTCCTGAAACAGTCCCTAGTATCATCGTTAATCTATCCATGAAAATTGGCGGGGCAATCTTAGCCGCTGCGTCACTGAGCTTTCTTGGAATGGGTGCGAAGCCAACGGAGCCCGATTGGGGGGCAATGTTAAGCATGGGGCGCGATTATTTAAGTATAGCTCCACATATCGTTTATTTTCCGGGTTTAGCTATATTTTTGACAGTACTTGCATTTAACCTGGTCGGGGACGGACTGCGCGATGCTCTTGATCCCAAAATGAAAAACTAAGGAGGGACAAGACATGACTCAAAATTTGCTGGAAGTACAAGGGCTGAAAACGGAGTTCAAACGCGGCGATGGAAGTATAACGGCAGTTGCAGGTGTTGACTTTGTGATTAAGAAAGGTGAAGTGCTGGGTCTAGTTGGAGAATCCGGCTGTGGCAAAAGCGTTACCTCACTGTCGATTATGCGGCTCCTTAAGGATACGCCAGGCAGAATTTCTGGCGGTTCTGTTCGTTTCGAGGGAACGGATCTGACAAAGGTTACGGACAAAGAGATGCGCCAGATACGGGGAAATGAAATGGCGATGATTTTTCAGGAGCCGATGACTTCGCTTAATCCTGTGCTGAAGATTGGTTTGCAATTGATGGAGCCGATCATGTTGCATTTGGGTTATGGTCGGAAGAAGGCTCGTAAACATGCCATTCATATGTTGCGGTTAGTTGGTATACCACGTGCGGAAGACTTGGTGGATGAATATCCGCATCAGCTCTCTGGCGGTATGAGGCAGCGTGTAATGATTGCGATGGCGATGTCTTGCCACCCGAAACTACTGATTGCAGATGAACCAACAACGGCGCTTGATGTAACGATTCAAGCTCAAATCCTTGATCTAATGAAGCACCTGAAAGAAGAACAGGATATGGGAATGCTGCTCATAACCCATGACCTTGGTGTAGTAGCAGAACTATGCGACCGTGTAGTCGTTATGTATGCTGGTCGTGTAGTGGAGGAAGCTTCCGTTCATGAGCTATTTGCAAGACCGCAGCATCCATATACGAAGGGATTAATTCAATCCGTTCCTAAGCTGCGTCAAAACGTACGTCGCTTGGATTCCATTAAAGGGAATGTACCTGATCTATCACAAATGCCAGCAGGTTGTAAGTTTGCGCCACGCTGCGATTATGTCACAGAGCGTTGTCTCTCGCAGGAGCCAGAGTTACTCACGATTGAGGGACTAGAGCGAAAGAGTCGTTGTTGGCTTACACAGCAGGAGAACACGGAAGGAGGGGAACGTTTGTGAAGGAGACTCCACTCATTGAAGTTAAAAGTCTGAAGAAGTTTTTTTCGGTGAAAAAGGGCTTTTTCGGAACTACTAGATATTTGCACGCAGTTGATGGGATCTCATTCGCTATACGTAAAGGAGAAACGTTCAGCCTTGTGGGTGAAAGTGGCTGTGGTAAATCTACTACGGGTAGATTAGTGACTCGCTTGCTGGAGCCGAATGACGGTGAAGTGTGGTTTAAGGGTCAAAATATTAGCCATATCTCAGACAATCAAATGCGGCCTATTCGTAAAGATATACAAATGGTGTTCCAAGACCCCTATGCTTCGCTTAATCCACGGATGAAGGTGAAGGATCTTGTGGCTGAACCTCTGCTCATTCATACAAAGCTCTCGTCCAAAGAACGGGATAAACTAGCATGCGAGTTACTAGAGACAGTGGGATTGAATAGTATCCACGCCGAGCGCTACGCTTTTGAATTCAGCGGTGGGCAGCGACAACGGATTGGAATCGCCCGGGCGTTATCTGTTCGCCCAAGCTTAATCGTGGCGGATGAGCCTGTGTCAGCACTGGATGTATCGATTCAGTCACAAGTGCTAAATCTGTTGCAGGATCTGCAGGAAGAGTATGGTCTGACATATTTATTCATTTCACATGATCTGAGTGTTGTTGAGCATATTAGTGATCGAATTGGAGTTATGTATCTTGGTTCGCTCGTAGAGACGGCGGATAAGGATACCTTGTATGATCGTCCAATGCATCCATACACACAAGCACTGCTATCTTCTGTACCTGTACCCGATCCTACCTTAAAGAAGGAGCGCATTATTCTGAAGGGAGATCTTCCAAGTCCGGTTGATCCACCGTCGGGATGCCGTTTTCATACAAGATGTCCCTCCTGCATGGAAATCTGTAAGCAGCATGTACCGATATTCCGAGAAGTCGAACCAGGTCATGAGGTTGCGTGTCATTTATTTGATGAAGAAATGCTGAAATTAGAGCGGTAGCTGAAATTGTGAGATAACTTTACGGAAAAGAAGGGACAGCGATGAATATCTTATTCGATTCCGCTAATGTGGCGGATACTATTGTCTATTTAGCTTATGACGAGGAGTCTTTTCCTTTTAAGCTGGGATTGCCCCACAAACAGTGCAGCAGTGTGACTTGGTTACATGCTCGCACTGAGGAAGAGTCTGATGTGTTAGCGGTAGGAATGGGAAAGCGCAAGGATATTACGCTTGAGAGGATTCGCCGAGCGGGTGGAGCTGCTGCTCGTGCAATTCTGAAGGAAGGACGCAGTAGTGCATCGCTTGTTCGCTTAGCATCCGAGGCTATAAATAGGAATAAGGATATTTCTGCTGCTGATGAATTACAAGCTTGGATGGAAGGCTGGATTCTCGGCTTGTACCGTTTCCAAACTTATCGGGGAACTACCAAGGTAAAAGGCTCTGTTGATTTACAGCTTCAATCGATAGATTGGCCTGAGCTGTCATCGATTGAATTGGAAGCTGTACGGGTTTCTGCGCAGATACGCGCTGAAGGAGCCGTAGTTGCTCGCGATCTTGTGAATGAAGTACCTGGGACACTGAACCCTGATCGTTTTGCGGAATGGATGGCAGAATTTTTCGACCGTGATGATGCTGCTTTGAAAGTCCATATCTATCGAGGACAGGAGCTTGTGGAACTTCAGATGAATGGGTTGCTCGCAGTTGGAGCGGGGAGTAAGCACGCTCCAGCCCTAGTTGAAATTCGTTACAGGAGTAACCCTGAATTACCGATGTTAGCACTGGTAGGTAAAGGTGTAACCTTTGACTTAGGTGGCATGAATGTGAAGACGGCTAGCGATATCAGCGATGCACGCATGGATATGGGTGGTGCGGCTGCTGTAATTGGTGCTATGGATATTTTGATACGGAAGCGTGCAAATGCAAATGTGACCGCACTTATTCCAGTCGTTGATAATGTGCCAGATGCTGAGGCGATGTTACCTTCGTCTGTTATCCGCTACCCTAACGGGCTAACCGTTCAGGTTGCGAATACGGATGGCGAGGGTCGGCTTATCATAGCGGATGCGCTTATTCATGCCGCGAATATCGGAGCAACCCAAGCTATTGATATCGCTACCTTAACTGGAAATGTCGGTGCGGCGCTCGGATTAGGCATCGCGGGCATATGGGGCGATGCAGATATAACGCAGAGTCTAGTTGAGATTGGTGAGCGCAATGGAGAACGACTGTGGCCCATGCCGTTAATGGATGAATATGAAGCAGATCTCCAGAGTAATTACGCCGATCTCCGCAATGTTAGTACTTCCCCTTTTGCAGGTGCGATTACAGCAGCCCTATTTATTCGGCGCTTTGTAGCAGAATCTATGAACTGGGTTCATATTGATATGGCTGGGACGGTACAGTACAAACAGGATGTGGGGTACTCTGAAGCTGGAGCGACGGGATATGGTGCACGCCTGCTCGCCGATTATGTCATGAAGCAAGTGCATCATTAACAACTGGAAGAGTGGGTGAAAGTTATGAGATTGGAAATCATCGCTACTTGTATGGATGATGCTCTGACGGCTGAGGCGAATGGCGCAGATCGTCTTGAGCTCATTACTGCCATTACGGAAGGTGGATTAACACCAGGAATAGGGTTGGTGGAGCAGGTAGTCAAATCGGTTAGCATTCCTGTCTTTGTTATGGTCCGTCCGCACAGTCGATCATTCAACTATTCCAAGGATGATATTTTGACCATGGCTGCAGAGATCAGGCAGATTGCAGCCAGTGGTGCTTCGGGAGTTGTTCTTGGCGCATTAACACCGGAAAAAAAGATCGATGAGCATGCGCTTGAAATATTATTACCGTTGACAGATGGCTTACAAGTAACCTTCCATCGTGCTTTTGATGAGCTGGAGGACCAAATTGCAGGTTATCGGACGCTTTGTAATTACCCGCAAATCACTCGTATACTTACCTCTGCTGGACCAGGTCCGGCACCTGAAGCCATTCCCGCTATGCGTAGGCTAGTAGAGGAATCAAGAGGTAGTTCGATAAGTATTTTGGCTGGAAGTGGTTTGAAGCCAGAAGGTATTACATCGTTTATTCAACAGACCGGAGTCACAGAAGTACATTTTGGATCGGCTGTTCGTCATGGCAAAGATGCTTTGTCGCCAATCGATCCAGTAGCCCTGCGGGCGTTAGCTAAGAATATTCATTCGAACGGCTAATAATAGATAGTGAAAAGGTGAATGGTTATGCATAAGGCTGAGAGCTATGTAGTAGGAATTGATTTAGGCGGAACAAAAATTGCCGCAGCATTATTCGATTCAAAGGGTACCATGTTGAATCGGGAATTAATGGAGACAGCTGGCGCGCGCACCGCTGAAGAGGTGGTGCAGCGAATGATCGGAATGATCCGCTCTGTATCCGAAGGGCGACCGCTGATTGGAGTCGGACTGGCTTCTCCTGGAGCTGTGAATAGCCAGGATGGAATCGTAATTCACGGTACCAATCTTCCTGAATGGGATAATGTTCCACTGAAACATTGGATGGAGTCAGAACTTGGCATAGAAGTGAAGGTGGTAAACGATGCGAACGCTGCGGCTTGGGGCGAGTATGTAAGAGGGGCTGGTAAAGGCTCGAACAACATGGTGTATGTTACCTTCAGCACAGGAATTGGAGCTGGAATTGTTATGGATGGTGAGCTACTGCTCGGAACGAACTCATTTGCAGGAGAACTCGGTCATAATATTATTGACCCGAACGGAACGGAATGTAGCTGTGGAAGATATGGATGCTGGGAAGTATTTGCTTCGGGTACAGCGATTCGGGATATGGCACTGCGGAGTATGGAGAGCAGAACGTCGATGATTACAGAGCTGGCTAGTAGAAGTGGTGAAAAGATTAATTCTCGACACGTCTTCGAAGCGATGGCACTAAAAGATCCGGTGGCTGTCGAGGTGATTGAGCGAACGATTCATTATATGGCGATTGGATTAGCTAACGCGGTACATACATTTAATCCTGATCGCATTGTAATTGGTGGAGGCGTAAGCAAAGCTGGTGAACTACTGTTTCCAGCGCTGAGAGAGAAAACAGAGGAACTTGTCATGAAGCCGTATAAAGGAACTTATACTATTGAATCAGCAGGTCTGAGGGATGATGTAGGTCTTATAGGCGCTGCAGCATTATTTCATACCGTCTAGACTATCTGAACTATTTATCAAAGCTAGCGAAAACGGAGGGGCTGAAGAGATGGGTACAAGAGAAGAAAGAACGAGATGGTTCTTACAGGATAGATTCGGTATGTTCATTCATTGGGGATTATATTCCATTCCAGCACGAGGTGAGTGGATTCGTGGAAACGAGCGAATGAGTAGAGAGCATTATATGACGTATTTCGATGAATTTGACGCATCTCGATATGACCCGAAGAAGTGGGCCAGCGCAGCAAAAGCAGCGGGGCAGAAGTATGCGGTTCTTACGACCAAGCACCACGACGGATTCTGCTTGTTTGATAGCAAGCTAACAGATTTTAAAGCGACTAACACGCCTGCTGGACGTGATCTCGTTCGAGAATATGTAGACGCTTTCCGGGCGGAAGGTATTGCTGTAGGTCTGTATTACTCTATTATTGATTGGCATCATGATGACTACCCTGGATATGGTGATAAAGCGCATCCTGATCGGGATAACGAAGCGGCTAAAGACAAGCCGATTGATTTTAATCGATACTTGGAGTATATGCATGGACAAGTGAAGGAACTGTTGACGAATTACGGCAAAATCGACATCATGTGGTTTGACTTCTCCTACGACAATATGACCGGAGAGAAATGGAAAGCAACGGAGCTAATCCGTATGATTCGCTCTATCCAGCCGGATATTATTATCGACAATCGTTTGGGTGGGAATATCCGCGCGGCCGAGCCAGAAGAATATGCTGGAGATTTCTTTTCTCCAGAGCAGATCATTCCTCCCGGTGGCATTGTTGACGTGAATGGTCAATCCATTCCATGGGAAGCATGCATTACGCTTAATGATAACTGGGGTTACCATTCCGAAGATAAAAATTATAAATCAACCCAGCAGGTCATTCGCTCAATGGTCGAATGTATCAGTAAGAATGGCAACCTCCTCCTTAATGTTGGACCAGATGCTAAAGGTGAAATGACACGGGAATCACTGGTTATCCTTGACGAAGTTGGGGAGTGGATGCGCCTTAATGGCGATAGTATTTATGGATGCGGGAAGTCTTCGCTGCCTAAGCCAGAGTGGGGACGTTATACGCAAAAGGGCAAGAAGTTGTATGCACACGTCTACGACCGTGGAATTGGCCCGATCTATTTCCAAGGCTTGAAAGGGAAGATTAAAAAGGCTAGATTACTACGTGATGGTACCGAGCTAAAGGTGGAGGTGCCTTGGATGGCTGAGGAATATTCGGATGTTGACGGTGGAGCGTTTATTACATTAAAAGGGGCTAAGCTTCCCGACGAGATGGATACGGTTATTGAGCTTGAGCTTCTTTAATTAAACCAGATAGAGTGTCCCATAAGTCATGAATGGCTGCTGGGGCACTCTATTGTTTTTGATTGATTCCTATAATAATTACGACATATACAAAGTACCTATCAAGCACAGATGACTCTAATCGAAGTATTATTGCATTTTTGGGATGTTAACGGACCGGTGCTGACTGACACTGTGAAAGCTGTTGAAGCTGTTGAAGCAGGCAGCCAACGAATCAGAATACAAAGCGGCGATTCTCCAAATAACAGGAGAATCGCCGTTCTGTGCATACTAAAGGCGAGCCTTGCGGAAGCCTTCATATATATTGAGGACCGCAATTAAAATCAAGACCGCTATTCCTCCACCTACTAGCCCCGTTTCAAACTGGTTAGCTGTAGTAGTTAATAAATTAGACATGTAGTTAATGAATTCTTGGTTAAATACATTCGGATTTATAAGGATAATAGCGAATACAATAAGCACAATGAGCTCGAGGGCCGTATTACATAATGCTAATTCTCTAGTCCATTGTCTCTTGATTAATTTATATATAGTTAATGCGACTTCTAATCCGATCACAATAAGAATAATAGGCCAATAATCAAGTAACACATGCTGATTAAAAGCTGGGGCTACGAAGTTAAGTGCGCCTTCACCGCCTCTATAGACTCTGATCAGGTGTTCAGCATTAAAATAAACAGTAGCCCAAATGGCAGTCCACAGTAAACTTCCGAACACTTCGAAGCTTGTAATTGCTTTTTTCTTATGGACAAGCGCGATATCCTTCAAATCATCAGGAGTCCATTTCCTTAATTTTGTAGTAAGTGGATGACCTTCCTTTCCTTTATCCGCCCGTTCGATAATAGCGAACACAACAGTTATCCAAAAAAAGACTTGGATTCCTACTTCAAGGAAGGTTCCAATTCCTCTACTTATAACTGCAGTAACAATATCCGCAACTGTTTTATCTCCGCTATAGCCAATCAAGTAATCAGCAACCAGAGCGATTAAAGAAACAACTACAGCGATTGGTATAATCATTTTTAACAACGTAACATATAAATCGAAATAGCGTGGGCCGATGAGATACATGGGCTGATCGCGATACTCACTAGCTAAAATAGCGGGATTGCCCAATTTTGTAAGGACGGCTTTTACCTCTTTTTCGTCATAATCATCCGGTAACATATCCTCGATGGTAGATCGTAATTCGAGAGCGATATCCTCCCGATTTTGTTCCGGTAACCTCCGAGTCACTTCATGAATGTAAATCTCAATTAGATTCATGGTCATCCTCCCCTTGTAATAGGCCGTAGAGCTCTTTCGAATTCTTAAGCCATTCTTCCTTTAGCTGTAAAAAAATTTCTACGCCATAGTCACTTAGAACATAATACTTACGGGGTCTGCTCTCGGATGTGTCCCAGCTGCTCGTCACTAATTCCTGTTTCTCTAATCGGCGAAGTAATGGATATAGGGTGCTTTGATCGATGATGATGCTGGATTCCTCCAACAATTGAACGAGCGAATATCCATACTGGGGTGTTCGTAATTGACTTAAAACGGCTAGCGTTAACGTACCTCTTCTAAGCTCTGTGATTAAAGAATTTAATAAAGTACTCATTCACCCACCTCATTATTTAAAATATAAGGATTTATATTCTCTTATAAATTGTTCTTATATTTTAGGTTTAAACGCTTGCTGTCCTTGAGAGGACGTCGAAGCCGCTTATACTTACTATGTGTCATACAGTATTTGATCTATACTATGCATCATACACTATTGTTGTTCTAACATCAATTGAATAAAATAATCTTCTAAGAAATAAATAAGAAAATTTTTCTATTTTGTGAAGCAGTTTGATTAAAAGGAGGTTGTGAAATGATTCCATTTTTTAGTGACATCCCGAATGCTTCTACACGGGAGGTAGTTAAACCGGTTCATAAGGGTTGGTCAAAGGGAAGTTACTAATATGCTGAGCCGAGCGGAGAGTGTTCTGGAGTGGTATGATGATTTTCAAACCTATATTCCGAAGTGGTATTTGGCAAGCGTGTAGGATTTCTACTGAGCTTGACTACTCGTCAGTTTACTAGTATACTCATATTAACAAATCAAATAACACATAAAATAAACAAACGATGGACGTGACCAAATGAGAAACAATGGATTCACTGAAGATAACCAATTAAGCTTATTGATCTGGTTGCGGCTGGTTAGGGTATATGAGAATAGTAACGATCTTTCCAATGAATTCTTGAAGCAATTTAATTTAACAGTTAATCAATTCGATACCTTGGTACAAATATTATTACATCAGCCTGTAACACAGATGGAAATTGCCGAGCATCTAACCATTACTAAAGGTGGGGTATCCCATATGCTTGGCAGATTAGAGAAGGAAGGATGGATTGAACGCAAACAGGATTGGAAAGTGAAGTACATTACTTTAACGGAAAAGGGCCAAACACTTATTGAGAAGGTACTGCCCTTGCAATCGGATTTCCAAGCCTCGTTATTCGATCCACTGACAGATGAGGAGAAGAAAGTGTTTTACAGCATGCTTAAAAAGATTCATCGCCATAGCCAAGATGAGAATCGACTCCCGCGAGGTGTTCAGTAGTGTCGCAAAAGCTTTATTGATAATAAAGCTTATTTTTTTCCTCATCAGTATACTAGTAAACTTAAATTCGACAAAACTCATTAGGAGGTTTTTAAAATGAAACAACAACCCATAAACGGACAACATCATGTGTCTATGCTTACTAAGGACGCTAAACAAAACTTATGGTTTTATACAGAGGTACTGGGACTGAGACTTGTAAAGAAAACGGTCAATCAAGATGATCCATCCATGTACCATCTATTTTATGGAAATCGTAATGGTGCTCCTGGAACCGAAGTATCTTTTTTTGAAATGCCAAATGCAGGTCAGACCCGCAAAGGGACGAACAGTATTAGCTCTTTCTCCCTTCTTGTTCCTAGCGATGAAGCCTTGTCGTATTGGGCTAGTCGATTAGATTCTTTTGAAGTTCCTCATGAAGCGATTGTAAGTTTCGGGGAACGTAAGTCGCTTACTTTTTATGATAGAGATGAATTGACGGTCCATTTAGTATCGGCTGAAAAAGATAACGGTATCGAGCTAGTTGAGCCGTGGATTACAGAAGACATCCCTCCAAAGTATGCCATCGTTGGGTTAGGACCCGTTGAATTGACTGTACGTGAGGCTGGCCGCACAAAGAGGGTTTTGGAAGATATCTTGGGCTATACACAAGTTCGGACAGTACCATCGATGGGTGATTCCAAGATTATGGTAGATATATATGAAACGGGGAAGGGTGGTTTATACACCGAGCTCCAGGTCAAAGAAGTAAATGACAAAGATCGGGAGAGACCGGGTAAAGGGAGCATCCATCATGTGGCTATAAGAGTGAAGGATATCGAAGAACTAACCGAATGGGCCGCCAAGATCACTGCTGCAGGCTTTAAAAATACAGGGGTCATTGATCGTTATTACTTCCATTCCTTGTATTTCCGGGATCCGAACCATATTCTTTTTGAGCTTGCTACAGATGGCCCGGGATTTGAGATTGATGAAACTTTTGACGCGCTAGGAGAGAATTTGACCTTACCTTCATTTCTGGAAGAACGTCGTGAAGAGATTGAATCGAAGCTTCATCCTATCCGCTAAACCTAATACAACTATGAAAAGAGGACATAATCATGATGGAACAATATAGAATCGTTGAGAAAAAAGGGTTGGAGCTAGGTTTATACACGTTAGGTGATCACACCACAGACGCCTTAACAGGAAAAGCAATTAGTGAACGACAACGGATTCAAGAGATTGTAGCGGCTGCCAAATTAGCTGAGGATGCTGGATTAGATGTATTTGGAGTAGGCGAGAGTCATCAACCGAAATTCATTACCTCAGCTGCTTCGGTTGTCCTTGGAGCCATTGCAAATGCAACCGAACGTATAAAGCTTGTCAGTTCAGCAACTGTGCTAAGTACAGCGGATCCTGTACGTGTATATGAGGACTTTGCAACATTGGATTTGTTATCAGGCGGTAGAGCAGAGATTGTTGCTGGACGTGGATCGCGTCTCGGGGCCTATGAACTTTTTGGTTATGACGTAAGAGATTATGAAGAATTGTTCGAAGAGAAAATTGAATTGCTCATGAAAATAAATGAGTCCGATCGCATAACGTGGGAAGGGAAATTCCGCCCTGCATTAAATGATATGGAAATCTTCCCTAAGCCCTTAAATGGAAAGTTGCCAATTTGGCGAGCGGTTGGGGGACCTCCAGCAAGTGCAATTAAGGCGGGAAGAATGGGGATCCCGATGATGCTGACCACCCTTGGTGGACCATCATCTGCCTTTAAAGGTTCTGTAGACGCGTATCGTATGGTTGCTGCAGAGTCAGGGTTTAATCCAGCAGACCTTCCCATCAGCACAACTTCTTTAATGTATATTGATCCTGACTCACAAAAAGCATTCCGCGATTATTATCCATATATCAATCACTTGATGAAAGAGCTTCGTGGGTCTTACTATCCGAAAGAACAATTTGCGGAAGCGATGAGTGTGAGAAATGCACTGCTCGTGGGAAGCCCGCAACAAATTGTGGAGAAGATCCTCTATCAATATGAGATGTATGGCCATAATCGTTTTCTAGCTCAGATTGATGTCGGTGGGTTACCTTATGCTCAAGTGGAACAAATGATTGACCTGTTCGCATCTGAAGTAGCACCAGCCGTAAGACGTGCTACAGCTAAGAAATAAGAAAGAAGGGATAGTATGAAGATCATTGGGATTTCAGGATCCATTGTTGGATCGAAGACTAGAATTGCTGTACAGCAAGCACTTAACAACATCACAGAAAAGCATCCGGATTTCGACGTAGAACTAATTGATCTAGGAGATTATAAGCTGGAATTTAGTGATGGACGCAGCTACATGGATTATACAGGTGATACCAAAGTTGTTCTGGAGAAAATCATGGCCGCCGATGCATATATCATTGGCACCCCAGTTTTTCAAGCTTCGATGCCAGGAACACTTAAGAATCTATTTGATTTACTCCCGGTTAATGGGTTTAAGGATAAAGTTATCGGTATTGTAGTAACTGCAGGTTCTTCAAAACATTACTTAGTGGCAGAACAACAACTGAAACCGATCCTCTCTTATATGAGAGCGGTGGTGGTTCCTAAGTATGTTTTTATTGAAGAGAAACAATATGACCGGAAAGTAATTGTGGATGATGATATTATTTTTAGACTGAATCGACTAGCTAATGAATTGGTGAACACCACGAATGCGATGCAGCAAGTGAAGCAAGCGGAAGAAGCAGCGTTTTTCTTTTAAAAAGAAGGGCTCTGTTTAAGAAAATACCTTCAGTCTGTAATTTAAAAGGGTATTTTATCCCTAACGTTGTATTTCGTGCAACAGAATGGATCCAAAAGAAAGGGGATCTGAATTCTGTTGCATTTTTTACAATTAAATATAGGTTAAAACTCTTTTTTGAAGGTTTTCAGCAAATTCTAATGTACGAAGTGCAATAGAAACCTTTTTTTGAGGTCTGTATATGACTTTCTATTGCACATTATGCAATGGAATGGAGTTCATATTCTAATTTAATCTCGTATTTCAATAGAATCAATAGTAATATCGACATAGACATGAGCAAGGACTTAACCATTTTGTTAAATAACTGGAAGTATATAATTTGAGGATTCATTTCTGAAAAGGGGGAGTAGTGTGACGAATAACCTTATTGCAAATAGTAGGTTGTATAATCAAATGATTGCAGGCTCTTTACATCACACACCAGAGCAGGTCGTGAAAAAAATGGGGGCTATGCAAGCGCAAGACTATATGCAGGCGGTTTGGGCCATCGGACTACGTTCTCCTGCTACGAAATTAGCTGATATAGAGCGTGCAATCGCTGACCGCAAGATTATTCTTACTTGGACGCTGCGAGGTACGCTTCATTTCGTCCCAGCAGAAGATGTAAAATGGATGCTACAGCTCTCTGCACCGCGTTTAGCATCACAAACGAAGCGGCGAATGGCTGAGCTTGGACTTGATGATCAGACACTGGAGCGCTGTAGAAAAATTATTGTGGATGCTCTAAAGGGCGGGAAGCAAATGGATCGTTCGGTCCTACTTCAGCTAATAGAAGAGGAAGGCATCTACACGGGGAATCAACGCGGTTATCACATGCTCTGGAATAGTGCCTATCAAGGACTGATTTGTTTTGGTCCGATGAATGGTAAACAGCAAACGATTGTATTGTTAGAAGAATGGGTGCCAGATTGCCGAGAGCTATCTTACGAACAATCGTTGCAAGAACTCGCCTTGCGGTATTTTACAGCCCGTGGATTAGCGACCGTTCAGGACTTCGCTTGGTGGGCAGGCATAACCCTTACAGATGCCAGACGAGGGCTAGAATCTGTGAAAAAAGAACTTCAATCGACAGATATAAATGGCAATGAGAATTGGATGTCTAACCATCGAGTAGTTTCAGCGGATGAAGAGTCAGGTATCTATTTACTTCCAGGTTTCGATGAGTACATTCTTGGTTATAAAGACCGGAGTGCTGTACTTGAACCTGAGACGGCTCCTTTAATTGTTCCTGGCAACAACGGTGTTTTCCTGCCTATGATTGTTGTTGGTGGCCAAGTTATAGGTACATGGAAACGTTCGATTAAGAAAAAAGGAATTGAGATAGTCATTCATCCATTTAGAGAACTTGGAAATGCTGAAGAAGCTGTGTTTAAAGCTGCTGAAAGATATGCTGCTTTTATCGGGCTGCCGATACTCAATTTTAGCGTGTCTTCTACATTGACATGAGAATGAAAATATCGTTCAGGGGTGAAGATCAAGTTCATGAATGAGGGCGAGTTTAGGTGCTTTATAGAAGACGAATACATATGGAACAGGTGCAGGCACTAACGCACTTATTAGCCCCTGAAAGTTGATTTTTCAGATAGTTCTGATAAGAACGTAACCCGGTAGGTGCGACCTGCCGGGTTTATTCATAAATCTAATTGACTATATGAACTAAATTCGTCTAGCTAATTCTGCACCCTCCCAAATAGCATTAAGCGCTCTGCGAGCTTGTACTGCATCCCCAATTACATGATAAGGAATGGAGCTTTCCTCCAAGAAGTTCTGAAGGGGTTGCTTGTTTAGGGCGCGTGATCCTACTGCGATTACTACATAATCGGCTGGCAGGCTGAGAAGCTCCCCATCTTTTTCAACCATCACGCTATTCTTTTGGATCGTCATGCACTTGCTATTGGTCATTAATCTAACACCGTGGCCATATAAGCTTTCCATTACACAGATTTTACGAAGGATACCCAGATCATTTGCTACATCGGCTTGCATTTCTACAACAGTGATTTGATTTCCGCGTTCGACCAGGAGCTCAGCGACCTCGAGACCGACCAAACCCCCTCCAATAATAACAACTCGACCTTCAGGATGAGCTGTTCCCCATAATACATCATGTGAATTTACTACATGACTACTCAGAACACCTTCTACTGGAGGAATAATTGGGGCCGATCCGATTGCAAGAATGACTTCATCCGGACTAATTTCTTGAATAAGCTCTGGAGTAACCTCCGTATTCATTCGGATTTCTACACCTTCACGTTTAGCCGTCTCTCCCATATTCAGAGCAGCCGCGGCCATTTCTTCTTTACGCGGTGCGGCACCAGCGATATAAAGCTGTCCGCCTAGAATGTCATTTTTTTCGCATAAAATTGGAGAATGCCCACGACGTTTAAGTGTGATTGCTGCTTCTAATCCGGCTGGCCCACCACCGGCTATAAGTACCTTTTTTGGTGTGCTCGCTCGCTGTAATTCATATTCACTTTCTCTTCCGGTAGCAGGATTAAATACACAGCTGATGAAAGGCACCTTCGGATTTACAAATCCATCGAAGCAACCTTGATCACAACCCACACATTTAACAATGGTGTCCGCGCGTCCAGCTAATGCTTTGTTACAGAATTCAGGATCTGCCAATTGAGCGCGGCCAATAGCTACGAAATCAGCCAGTCCTTCGGCAATAATTCGATTAGCAATAGCTGGATCATTAATACGACCTACAGCTATAACTGGAATGTTAACCACGGATTTAATTTGTGCTGCGTTATCTACATTGAAGCCCACAGGTAGATCGATAGGTGGTACTTCATATTTAATAGCTGCGCCTGCTGGAACTCCGCGCGATACATTAATCGCATCAATACCAGCATCCTCAGCGAGCTTCGAGAAGAGCTTCATATCTTCCAGTGTAAGTCCGCCGGGAAGATCCTCGATAGCAGAGATTCTCATCAAGATAGGGAACCTAGGTCCAACGGCTTCTCGAATGGCACGGATACAAGCGAGCGGAAAGCGACAACGATTCTCCCAGGAACCGCCGTACTCATCCTGACGGAAGTTCATCGCTGGGCTTAGAAATTGTTGTGGCAAATAACCATGACCAGCATGGAATTCTACACTGTCAAATCCAGCTTTTTTCGCACGTGAAGCAGCATCTGCGTAAGCTTGAACCATCTCACTAACTTCGTGATTCTCCAGCTCTCGGGGGATATGTGTTACACCCTCGAAAGGGACAGGGGAGGAGGAGACTTGAATCAGGTTGGGAGTTACTTTCCCTCCATGCCATAACTGAAGACAGCTTTTGCCGCCTGCATCACGAATAGCATGAGCCAATTGGGTCATACCAGGAATGAATTTATCATCATAAATGGCTGGAGCATCCTCAGAAGCAGCCGTTGGGTGAACGGTTGTTACTTCAACTGTATTTAAGCCGTTACCTCCTTTTGCGCGTGCTACATGGTAATCAATCAAGCGCTCGCTGACATACCCACCCGGAGCATTCATTTTTGTTCCCATGGCAGGCAAAATGACCCGGTTCTTAAGCTCCATATTTCCTATCGTACCTTTGCTGAACAAATGTGCGAATTCCATGCTATAACTTCCTCTCTCTCTATATATAGGTTAAAATAACTAGGTTATTTTAACCTATATTATCGAACAGAACGATAAAAGTATGTGCATAAAATCACGAAGTATTTGGCACAAATGCAGTCCTTGAGGTAAGATAAGAAAATGACCGGAAATGAAGTCCGGTAGTTCGGAGGATGAATATGGATATTGAAGTCTTGATTCTGGCTCAATTAATGAAAGGGTCAAAACATGGTTATGAGATTAAAAAAAATATCATTTTCGTAATGAGTAACGATAAAATCGTTAATAATAATTCGCTGTATCCGAAGCTGAAATTGTTTGAAAAGCGAGGTTGGGTGATTAAAAAAACGGAAATGCAGGAAAACCGGCCTAAACGGTATGTGTATTCCATCACAGCCGAGGGTGAGGAGCGGTTTCATATCTGCTTGAACGAATTTTCACTGGAGACTATTCGTATTGATAATGAATGGTCTATTCGTCTTGCTTATTATGAGCTACTGGATCAGGAAGCCCGCCGAAGATTACTTGATTACAGAGAGACTTACATGAAAGAGAAGCTGGAACATTTACAACAGTTATCCCTAGTGGTTGGGAACGGTGAAGATTTGGATTACTCTGAAGAGCTATATTTTTATACCCGAAGTATGGTATTACATGAGCTAGAGTTAATCCATGAGCTTTCCCATAAACTGGTGTAACTGAAATGAAGAAGGGGGTTTTCCTTGAGAAAAGTATACTTATTAACCCTTGGTCTTGTACTCCTGTTTATTTTTTCAGCCTGCGATCAAGAACAGGCAAGTGATTCTGTAATTAAGGAAGTAACGGTTACAACCAAGGGGAGAGTCATTCAATCTGTCTTAAAGCCACTTGAAAGGAACACTAATTCAGAAGAAGTTAATGTATCTTTCCAAAGCCTTATGACTGAACCGGATGTTTCAATTCCCTATGTGAAGCTTGGAGAAATCATAGAAATCGAATTTAGCAATACAGCCCCAAACAGCTACAAATTGACAGATTATATTTTGAAAGATAATGGTACTTTAAAGTATAAAAAAGAAACAGCAGAGCCGGTAAATGTTGAATGGGCGGATAAGACAGCTAATTTTAAGCTCGATTCGAATATGGCGGCTTTTCTTAGTTCAGATAGTAAGGATTATGAATCAGGGGCAATTATACGGGGATTTCGACTGACAGGCGAGTGGCTAGACCAGACTAAGGAAATCACGTTTGTTATTCGAACAGATGCTAAGTAGGTATGGAGATCATCATAGTGTATAAGGGAGAACCCGGGATTGCGATTAATCAATCAAAAAGACTAACCAGAAAGTCTGGCTAGTCTTTTATGTTGTTCGATCTTTTTATTTCACTTTAATGCCCATGGCTTGCGCAACCTTAGTGAATACTTCGGTATTTTCGTATACTCCTGTAAACAACTGAGCGTTTTTGCCCATGGCCGTAATTGGAATATCCACTGCTGTATGACCTGAAGTCGTCCAGTCTACAACGAAATTCTGTTTGGAGTTAGCGATGGCAAACGGACCATCTTCTTTGGAAATGCCGTCACCTGATTCATCTTCAGCGTCTACGGCTTCAATAGAGAATCCACCTGTTTCATGGTCGGCGAGAACTAGGACAAGGGTATCCGGATTCTTTTTAGCGAAATCTTTGGCAATCTGTACGGACTTATCTAACTCTTGTCCCGCTTTAATCGTCATCTTGGCATTGTTTTGGTGTGCAAATTCGTCAGTACCTTCTTCTTCAACCATCAGGAAAAATCCTTTTTTATTTGCTGCAAGCGTGTCTATCGCTTTTTTCGTCATTTCAGGCAGGGATACAACCGGGTTGTAGATATCTCCTTCACCCTCTGGCTTTTGCTGGAACATTTCCTCATTTGCAAATAACCCGAGAAGCTTGCCGCTTTTCGCCTTTTGCATATCGGTTTTGTTCGTTACGTAGGAGTATCCAAGCTGTTTAGCTTTGTCTACAAGGTTCCCTTGCGTTCCTTTGCTCTTCTCTGAAGGATCTTCAGCTGGCTCATCTGCGAACTTACCTGGATTCCCAGCAGGATACCAGAAGTCTTCGCCTCCACCGAGAAGAACGTCAACTTTGCTCTTGGTCAGAAGCTGCAGAGGGATATCACTTTGTTTGGAGCGATCTTCAACATGAGCACCAAAGGCGGCGCCTGTAGCATCAGTAATTTGGCTGGTAGTTACAACGCCTGTAGATTTCCCTGCTGATTTTGCATATTCCATAATGGTTTGTACGGACTTTTTATCTGCATTCATCCCAATGGCACCGTTATAAGTCTTGACTCCGCTGGCATAGGCTGTGGCTGAAGCAGCTGAATCTGTAACAGGGACAGTGGAGCTTGTATGAATTAGTCCAGCATATGGCATAGAATCCATCGCTAGATTTCCTTTTTCACCTACTGTAGCTAGGCGGATGGCATTGCGCTGGGCAGTACCCATTCCGTCACCGACAAACAGAATCACATTTCTTGTGTTTGATGAAGCTGCATTGGCCTGATTTGGTGCTTGTGTAGTGACTACGTTGGAAACGAAGAGAGCAGTTGCTGCAGTCGCTACAATTGCCGTCTTAACGCCGTACTTTTTCGGTGATTTCATAATTTCCCTCCTAATGTATGTTTACAACCTCATACTATAGTAATTACATTAAGAGAATGTTTTCGGATATTGTAAAAAATGTAAATTGTAGCGTGCTTGAAAGCATAGGATTTACAGTAGGCAAGATTTCAAAATAAAATATATCTAGGTGTATTATTACAATATTGAATATATTCATCTCCGAATACAGATTTTAAATGCTGCTCTTCCTGAAGAATAAGTAAATGAATGGCTACAATGTTAAGAAAGAATATAATTAGTGTTAATGAATTTGGATACATAAGATACAATCCAAGAAACATGAGATCAAAACCGACAAATGCGGCGTTTCTACTAAATTTATATATACCGTGCGTGATGAGTTTTGTTACAGTAGACTTATCAATCCCAACTCTCCACGAAGTACGCATGGCAATCATTGCTTGTATGAAAATGAAACATCCGAGGGCTACTACACCAACACCGATAAAGTGAATCGCCGGATGATTAAAATGTTCTCCTACTAGTGTAACTATGTATGACTCCGCTAAGGAAAACGTAAACCACGCTGCTCCCCACACAAAAGTAGTAGTCTTAACGAACAGCTCGGTATAATGGATCATAGATCGTTTATTTCCTTTAGCTAATACGTTTCCTTTAATGTGGTTCTTTTTGTAAAGTATAAGGAGCTTCAAAAGGTAAGAAATAAGGAATATGGAGAAAAGAATTAGGGATAGGATATTTTTTAGATTACTCATTGTAATTTCCTCCTCACCAATACATATGAATGACTGCTCATATGTTTGCTTATATCTTATTTCCTGATGCTGTGCATGTCAACTAAATATTGATTTAGGGGGATAATGTGAAGACGTCAACGTATAAAAGATGGTGGTTAGGGGTCCTGATTATTGCGGCTATTGCATTAGTAAGTACTGGAATCGGAATGCTGGTTAAGCCATCGGGGTTGTTAACATATACTTCAAAAGAGTATAAGGTCACTTTGAAGTATCCCTCCGAGTGGGAAGTAAATCCAGAATATGCTGAGAGGTATCAGGGGAACGACGGATTTTTTCAATTATCCGCTATTTCTGGAGAGGGGTTATCCATCGATGAAGTAGCAAACATGGATGCATTTCATCAACTGAAGCCTTATGGCTCCGATCCACAAATCATTGAACTGACACTAGAGGGGTTAAAAGCGGAAGAGAAAGCACGATTGATTGTGCCTTCTGCTGATCAGGAAGAGGAATGGAATCATCAGGCTGCTATTATTTTGAAATATCCAGAAGCGGTGAAAATAGGAGATTCTTTGTTCAATTATTTTATTTTATGGGCGGATATAAAGCATGTGGAGGACATAGGTCAGACTGTTCGATTTACTGGAAAACCGTAAAGTGTTTGCACACGAAGAAAGTCTGCTGGCTTAATTACCGGTATTTCTAGGAAATATTCCAACTGCCATTTTTGTGTTTTTTGAGCTTGACGACTCGTGGGATTATCCCATGGGGGGTACACTCGTAGTGCTCTTTTGCCACCCTCACCTTTATTGGATAATATATCTTGTTTACCTAGCACAGCTTTTGGAAATACAAATTGACCAAAGTGATTCTCATTGCGCGTACTTATAACGAAGAGATCAGCAGGATCTGATATATCATAGGGTTGGATGGGGCCATCTCCAATTCTCTCCCATAACGTGACAAACTGCCCGATCTTTGTAGGTGTGATTTTTGCAACACGGAATCTAATGGATAGCACGTTTATATTAAATATATACGCCCCATAATCAGCATTGTGTGGTTCATGAATGAGGTCAGAGCAATCAAGATTGCACGGGTTATATACAAGCTCTTGGGTAGCAAGCAGATCACTATGAATGATACCTGAAAAGCTGTGATTCTTAAATTTCATCTGTTCAAATCTCCCGGTTGAGTTCCTTAGAAACTCCTAATGTTCTCTATCTTAATGCAAGAATAGGGAGTTCACAACCGTGAACAGAGCACCTTTCCCTTGAGACTGGAGGTAGTCGTATGAAATCCATACATAAATTAATTGAAATTTTTAAGCTGAGTGTTTTGAATATAGAGTCTGTTCCAGAGTCGTTTAGTTCTGAAGTGTATAAACTTACTCTTAATAATCTAGACAACGTATACGTGAAAATTCCATACAACAGGGATAAACTGGTTCGCGAATTTGAGATGCTTGAAAGACTAAAGGGTGTTATACCTGTTCCAAAAGTATTGGATTTCTGGGACGGAGATAATAGAAGTGTCGGTGCATTGCTTCTCTCCGCTATAGATGGGGTGCCTTGTACGAGTAACATTGATCAGAGTCTGGCGTTTCAAATCGGTAATTATCATGCCATGCTTCATAAAGTTACCATGCCAGCGTATGGATGTTATGGATCCGATGGTTTTCAGATGGTAGAGAACAATAGCTGGAGATTATACCTGAAAAATAATTTTGAAAAGTGGAAAGAACCTTGTAAGGAACTCCTTCATCCTGATTTATTTGAGAAATGTATTACTCACTTTGATAGCGTATATTCGGCGTTACCTGAACCTGATGGGCCTTGTGTTGTTCATATGGATTTTCGACCAGGCAATATATTAATAAAAGATAATAAAGTCGTTGGTATAATTGATTACGAGAGCGCTCGTGGTGGTTCCTCTGAAATTGATTTTACAAAAATAAACCGATACGTCTGGGAAGTAAACCCGCTAACACGGCTCCCTTATGTGCAAGGCTACGAATCGGTTCGTCCTTTACCTGATCTCGAAAATATTATACCGTTTTATAATTTTTATGATGCTTTTAGTGCGGTAGTTTGGTGTAAAACCAGAGGGATTGAGAACAATAAGGCATTTCTTCAGGAAAGTATAGAGGTATTGCAAAGATCTATAGAAGGAATGAATTGATGGGAAAAATTTGAAATGACTTCATTGCATGCTAGGAAGTGCTGTGCTTGCTTAATTTAATAATCCTATGCTTGGTAAGTAAATAGAAGTGAAATGTTTAATCGTATGGGGGAGTAGAAGCTTTGGAAATAAAAAATAAACAAATTGAACAACGGTATTGTCCTTTATGTAAAGAATTAAATCATTGTGGTGCTAATAGTGGTGATTGTTGGTGTTTTCATACGGAAATTCCTGCAGAACTACTAGAAAGGGTACCTTTGGAACTGAGTGGTAAAGCCTGTATCTGTCAAAGATGCGTAGAGGCGTTTAAAAAACATTAAATTGAAATTTAACTAACTCAAGACGAAAACAGTAATTATATTGTGTATACTTAAATAGTAATATAAAAAAACATATGGGGGACACAGATGAGAAAGCCTATAATTGCAGTTGATATGGATGACACGATATGCCATCTAGTCAAACGAGCTATATACCATAACAACAATGATTTCCCCACTCATGTACTGAAGTACGAGGAAATGCTTGATTGGAATACGGATCATTTACGTCATCCAGATTGTACACAAGATGTATTCTATGGGCGGCCTGGTTTATATGAGGAGCTTGAATTATTCGACGAGCATGTTGTAGGTGAAATGGAGAAGCTGCACAATGCTTATGATGTTATTATTGTTACGGCGGCCCAGCCCAATGCAGTTGTTGAAAAATGGAACTGGCTGCAGAAGCATATGCCGTTTATTCCCATCGAAAATTTCTTCCCATGCAAACGAAAGAATCTTATTAATTATGATCTTCTGATCGATGACGGGGTTCACAACTTGGTTCCTGCATTGCAGGACGGAAGGAAAGTACTCTGTATTCCGCATCCATGGAATTTGAGAGCTCGTGAACAATATGGATTTCCATTATTGACCTCCTGGGAAGGTGCGAAAGAGAAGATTGATCAGATTTTTGAAAATTCAAGAGACTAACTGATTTGAGGAGAGTTGCTCACATAGAGCAATTCTCTTTTTTTATGCTTTTTAGATTTTTTTGCCTATTTTTTCGTAACTACTTCATCTGTCGTAGTAATTATGGTATACTGCAACTACTACGACAGATGAAGTAATCATAGGGGGTACCATTTTTGATCAGCAGTGATGTTATACGTGGTTACAATGATACGATGATCCTCTACATGCTGCTCGATGGGGAATCCTACGGGTACGAGATTTCTAAGAATATCAGGCAGCTGACTCAAGAGAAGTATGTCATGAAGGAGACAACGCTGTATTCCGCCTTTACCCGGCTGGAGAAGAACGGATACATTGAATCCTTTTATCTGGATGAGAGTCTTGGCAAGCGGCGCACATATTACCGGATTACCCCACTGGGTCTCGCCTATTACCGAGAAAAATGTGAGGAATGGAAGGTTACGCAGGAAGTTGTAAACCAATTTATCAAGGAGTGGTGATAGTGCATGGAGACGATCATAGTATATCTGGATAATATGTTTGCGGGTCTGCCGAAGACTCCGGAACTGGAGCATTTGAAGCAGGAGCTGCTGTCCGGGATGGAAGATAAGTACCTGGAGCTGAAGCGGGATGGCAAGTCTGAGAATGAGGCGATCGGTATCGTTATTTCGGAATTCGGCAATATTGAGGAGCTGACTGCTGAGCTAGGCATCCGTCCAACCGGACGGGAGAAGACTGTGCCCATGCTTAGTGAAGAAGAGGTTTATGCTTATGCGGCTGCTAAACGTAGCTCTGGATTATGGACCGGTCTCGGTGTTTTTCTCTGCGCATGCGGGGTGGCGCTGTTGATTACTCTTAGTACATTGTTTGAAAATAATGCTGATATGGCTGATAAAGGTTCGATGCTGGGGATGGTCGGAATGTTCGTGCTGGTCGCTGTGGCCGTTGGGATGTTCATTTATAGCGGCATGAAACTCGAGCGCTTCGAAAGTCTAGAGCAAGGCTTTCAGCTACCTTATGCGCTCAAAACGGCGCTTCAGCGCAGTCAAGCCCTTTATGCTCCGACTTATCGCCTTGCTTTGATTGTGGGCGTCTGTCTTTGTGTGCTGTCGCCGACCTTTATCTTCGCAACTTCGTATTTCAACGATGATTTCGCTGCTTATGGAGTTTCTGCCTTTCTGGTGATTGCAGCAACTGCGGTGTTCTTGTTCGTCTATTATGGAAATATCCAAGAAACTTATACGAAGCTACTGAATGAGCCACATATCGATGCAAAGTAGAAGGGAAAAGAACAATTTGTGAGAGGGCTGTGTTGTGGCCGTTGGCGACGGCGATTTTTCTGTTTACGGGCTTTGTCTATGGGCGATGGGACGTTAACTGGGCTGTATTCCCAATTGCTGGCATCCTGTCCGGTATGTTCAGCAATGTGTATCATATTCTAAAGCGCAAAAATGTCTCCTGATTATACTGACTGCACATTAAGGTAACCTCATTCTTTGGAGGTTACCTTTTTTCTTTTGTCCAATTTGCTGGAACATCATTGACATGATGTATTAAATGTATTTAAATGGAATAGACCGACGGTCGGTCTATAAAAAGGAGGACTCAGAATAAATGAGAATTTCCAAAGAAGCGGAAGAACGCAGAAATGAAATATTAGATAAGGCAGAAATGCTTTTTTTTACGAAAGGTTATGCGAGAACTACAGTGAACGACATCTTGCAGGAGATCGGGATTGCCAAGGGCACGTTCTACTATTATTTCAAGTCGAAGGAGGAGGTTATGGAAGCAGTGGTCACACGATTCATCGATGCTGGAGTAGACGTTGCGAAGATCATTGCTGCTGATTCAAAGCTCTCCGTACATGAAAAGCTACTACAAATCATAATGGCACAGAAACCTGATTCGGAGAGAAAAGGTCACATGATTGAACAGTTTCATCAAGCTGAGAATGCACTAATCCATCAGAAAAGCTTGGCTGAAACTATTTTGAAGCTAACACCTGTGTTGACAGAGGTGATTGAGCAGGGAATCGAGGAGAGCTTGTTCCACTGTCCTTATCCTAAAGAAACGATGGAATTTCTGTTGGTCGCCTCACAATTTCTATTGGATGAAGGGATTTTCAAGTGGCAACCGGAAGAGATCATTCTCAAAATTCAGAGCTTTATTTATATTATGGAGACTACGTTGGGAGCTGAAAAAGGAAGCTTTTCCTACGTAACGCAAATGTTTGAGTAAGGTCCGTGCAGGGAGGATGAATGAGACGTAGGGGAGAGATCGTCAATGCTGCTACACATTGTGAAAAAAGATTTTCAAAGAAATAAAATTATAACGATCGTCTTAATTATTTTTATGATGTTATCGGCCTTGCTTGCTGCTTGTGCTTCTCAAGTCATTATGGAATTGACCGGTTCTTTAAGTCATTTGCTGGATAAATCAAAGGCTCCCCATTTTGTTCAAATGCATGCTGGTCCAATAGATAACGCAGGTATTCAAAAATTCGCCTCAACAAATCCACTTGTTAAGAATCAACAAACAGTAGAAATGCTAAGGATAGATGGCTCGCAGATTGTCTTGGGTAACAGCAATAAGTCGGAAGAGAACAGCGTAATGGATATAGGTTTTGTTAAGCAAAACCCATCATTTGATTTGCTGCTGAATTTAGAGAATCAAGTGATTAGGGTAGCTGAAGGAGAAATCGCAGTTCCTATTTATTATATGAAGCAGAATGATCTGAAGATTGGTGATCAGGTTACCCTTTCCAATGGACAGTTAGATCAAAAATTTATGGTTACGGATTTTGTTCGAGACATCCAAATGAATCCAGCTATTGTTAGCTCTAAGCGCTTTGTCGTAAATGACACGGATTATAATGTACTTAAGAAGAACCATGGAGAAGTTGAGTACTTAATTGAATTTCAAATCACCGATTTAAGTAGACTTAGCGAGTTCCGAAATACCTATCAATCCTCAGATATGCCCGGTAAAGGACCAATGATAGACTATCCTTTGTTTAAGACGCTGAATGCGCTGACAGATGGGATTATTGCAGTTGTCATTATTTTGGTAAGTATCCTTCTTATGATTATTGCCATCCTATGTTTAAGGTTTACGATGATCGCGACCTTAGAGGAGGATTATAGAGAGATTGGCGTCATGAAAGCAATTGGGATTTCACAGCGAGATATTAGAAGGATCTATTTGGCAAAATATATGGTTATGGCAGCATGCGCTTCACTGCTAGGATATTTATTATCTTTGGGTGTGGTGCGATTGTTTACAGCGAATATCACCTTGTACTTGGGGACTGCTCCAAAAACGATCCTTCAGCCTATTGTTCCAGTCTTAGCGGTCGGTTTGATCTTCGGCATGATTGTATTCTTTTGCAGAGTTATTCTTAGAAGGTTTAATCGTATAACAGTAGTAGAGGCTTTAAGGTCAGGGAAAGTGGGGGAGTTGAAAGGCAATAAAAGTAGAGTAGTGCTGAGTAAGCGCAGGCATATAAATGTGAATGTTTTTCTAGGCCTAAAGGATGTTTATGGACGCTTCACCATGTTCGGATTGCTATTCTTAGTATTTGTGATCTGTCTGTTTATCATTCTTGTACCAGTGAATATATTGAATACCCTTCAGTCCCCTCGGTTTATTTCTTATATGGGTGTAGGTCAGAGTGACATGAGAATCGATTTGCAGCCATCTGATCAAATAGAGAAGCGATTTAATGAACTGATAACGACGCTAAATAAGGACTCCGATATAGCTAAATTCTCACCATTAATTACTTCTCGATTTAAAGTGCAAGGCAGCGATGGCGTATGGGAGAATATCAATGTTGAAACAGGAGATTTCTCTATTTTTCCGCTCACTTATGTTAACGGAGGAACCCCTGAAAGTGGGGATGAGATTGCCCTTTCTGATCTGAATGCCAAGGAATGGAACAAAAGGGTAGGGGATAGCGTTCTTTTGGAGGTAGATGGCACTTCGAAAAAATTGACGGTTAGCGGGATCTACCAAGATATAACGAATGGAGGTCGAACTGCAAAAGCCCGATTACCGTATGACCCGAAGTCCGTGCTATGGTATATCGTAGCTTTAGATGTGAATCCGAATGTTTCCGTTCAGGAGAAAATGGATCAATATGCAAAGTTATTTTATCCAGCCAAAGTTACTCATCTAGAAAGCTATTTATCTCAGACGCTCGGGAATACGATTCGCCAATTAAAGCTGGTCACTGGCTTATCCATTGCTATCTCGATATCAATTTCAGTATTGATTACAGCTTTATTTCTAAAAATGCTGCTAGCGAAGGACGTCTCGCAAATTGCAATTTTGAGAAGCATTGGCTTTACGTTAGAAGATATTCGAAAGCAATATCAGGTAAGGCTGCTACTGGTTTCTGGTCTTGGAATCATTCTCGGAACCTTTGCAGCTAATACCATCGGTCAAAAATTCACTCAATTACTCGGATCCTTTATGGGAGCATCCCAAATACAGTTTGTAGTTAATCCGGTAATAGCTTATCTTGTTCTCCCTCTTTTTTTCATGCTCATTGTAGCACTCACAACCGTAGTAAGCACGATATCGATGAAGAAATCCAATTTATCTAAACTGATTGTCGAATGAGGGTGAGGTGGTAGTATGTTCATATTAGAGACGAAGGGTTTAAATAAAACCTTTGTAACCGGGCAAGGAACCCCGCAGACGGTATTAAAAGATGTTCATCTACAGGTATCAAAGGGAGAATTCGTAGCTATAATGGGGCCTTCTGGCTCAGGGAAATCAACATTGCTCTATACGATCAGCGGCATGGACCGGATGACTTCAGGAAGTGTTGTTTTTAAAGGGCAGGACATCAGTGGTCTTTCTGAGAGTGAATTAGCTGAACTGCGTTTAAATCAAATGGGATTTATTTTTCAGCAGATGCATCTTTTAAAAAACCTGACTATTCGGGACAATATCATCTTATCCGCTTATCGAGCTAAAATCGTTAGTCGTAGAACCATCAATAACAGAGCCGCTGAGTTAATGAAAAAAACCGGAATCTCCGCACTCGCTGAGCGTGATATTACACAAGTGTCGGGTGGACAACTGCAAAGAGCAGCGATCTGCAGGTCAATCATCAATGAGCCTGATATTCTATTTGGTGATGAGCCAACAGGTGCACTGAACTCTAAAGCTGCTAGTGAAATTATGGAGATATTAATAGATATTAATCAGACGGGTACAACGATTTTACTGGCTACGCATGATGCGAAAGTCGCTGCTCAGGCAGAACGTGTCCTGTATATGCTGGATGGCAGCATAGTTTCTGAGCAATGGCTTGGTAAATTCAATCGCATAAATGGGGACTTAAAAGAGCGGGAAGAGAAGTTGTCGGCTTGGTTATTGAAGTTGGGATTCTGATTGATAGGAAAGGGATACATAACATGGGAAATCTGAATTATAACTTAAATTTCGAAATGCTATGTGTAAAATACGGATTAGGTCATTTAAAAAATGAACCAGAACAGGTAACAGGTGGTCTTCTGCACAGAATGTATCGTCTACAAACGGACAAAGCGCTCTATGCAGTGAAAGCTTTAAATCCTCAAATTATGCAGCGGGATACTGCTATGTACAACTATATTCTTTCTGAAAAGGTTGCAAATATGGCTTATCGAAATGGGATAAATGCAGTACCGGCCATCGTATCCAATGATAGTTTTATGCATGAATTCGAGGGTCAATTCTATTTATTATTTCCATGGGTCGAAGGTAAGGCATTGCCATCAGGAGGTATTAATATAGGGTGTTGTAAAAAGATTGGCGAAAACCTTGCTAAAATTCATAAGATCGATTTCGCTACACTTCTTGATCATCATCCTAATGAAAATCTTGAGGCAGTAAATACATCCACTGTTCGTTGGAATGAATATGCACTAAAAGCAAAACAGGATGGTTTGGAATGGTCTAGCTTGCTATTAGATAACCTGAACCAAATAAATTATTGGGAACAACTTGTAGATTCTTCAGCGGAACAATTATTGAATCATATGGTGATCAGCCATCGGGATTTAGATCAAAAAAATGTACTATGGGATGAGCATCAGATACCCATTATTATTGACTGGGAAGCAGCAGGACCTATCCATCCAACCCAAGAGTTAATAGATGTAGCCCTTTATTGGTCAGGCTTTGAATCGGGAAGTGTAAGCAAAGATGCTTTCTGCACGCTTATTAATGCATACCGCGATCATGGCGGCGAGATTTATGCTAACTGGTCCGATGTGCTCAACTATGGTTTTCATGGGAAGCTAGAATGGTTAGCTTATAATATCAGACGGTCACTTGGAATAGAGAGTACGGATGATACAGAGAGAGAACTTGGAACCCGTGAAGTAATAAATACAATCACTGCTTTAAATGACTATGATAGCTTTATTCCTCAGTGTATCGAATGGTGTAACCAAGACTACTAAAGGAGAACTTATATATGAATGTAGTAAAAGCTACTATGGAGGATATAAGAGGATGGCTGGAGCTGGCGGCAGAGGTGGAGTCCCTTTTTGGGCCGATGGTAGATGATCCGAATTTCACTCTAGCGTTAGAAAAAAATATCAGGCGACAAAGCGCTTTTTGTGTACGAGAAAACAATGGTTCGCCAGGTTCAAGATTACTTGGAGCTGTGTTATTCTCTTCATCCAATGCCCCTAATTACAAGATTGGGTGGTTATCTGTTTCAGCCATAGAGAGAAATAAGGGTGTAGCGACAGTACTTCTTAACTATATTATCGAAAGTATCGAAACCCCAGCAGAGATATTCGTTACTACTTTTGGTGAGGATCATCCAGAGGGCCAACCTGCTAGAAGATTTTATCAGAAGTTTGGTTTCTTTCCTTTGCAGGATGGGGTTCCAAATGGCCTCGAAGGTGGCTCAAGACAAAATTTCAAGCTGACGATCGCTCACAAGGATTCATTATGAAAAAAATAATTTATTTATCGGTGATTTCATTTTTCTTGCTAGCGATTTCTTTCAGCCCATTGTTCAACTATATCCGTGAGTATATGATTTCAGATCAAATCAATCAGCGTTATGAGATCAACCATGCTGAGAAAGGGTATAACACGTTAAACGTTCAAGAACTAACGGTTGATGATAAGCATATTAAGATCCAAGAAGAAAATACAGGCAGGAAAGCAGAATTGACCCTTTGGGATGAAGAGGAGAGTGTCCCGCCTGGAGATATTGTGAAAGTTCAGTTTTTATTAAATGGTCAAAAAATCTCAACTCCTGATGAAATATGGTTGTCTAATCGGGAACGAGGAAGCAGATATTTCTCATGGATAGATATCCTTACTGTTACGGATCGAAAGACTGGCGAGAAAGAAATTAATATAGTCCAAAGACTTACAGATGATAGTCAGCCGATGGAAAAGAGAAAATGGAAAATAATCACGATCTCACATGATGGCAGTATAGAAGAAAAGGTGCTGAGTTATGCTCAAAGAAGTGACAATCATCTAGGGGTGAAACTTATCGAGTTCTCGGGTACATCACTTATGGGTATGGGCTACTATTCGGATATTACTAAAAGTTATCCAAGTGTATTTTTCCCTCTAATTTATCCATTTTTAACAGGTGTCGTGGGAATCTTTCTATTGATCATTATAGTTGTTCAATTACTGATCGAGCTTCATAATAGGCGCGTTATTAGGAACAACGGGCGATAACGGTCATAAGATATGTTCTGAAATTACTTATAATTTCGAATCACCTTTAACTTGGTCAAGGTTAATAAAGCAAATAGTAGTAGCAGGACTCCGATGGAACCCATGACAGGGGCTGGACTGAAGTGATCGGACAGGAATGAAACGGCTGTAAGACCAAGTGAGGGTGCTACACTCATAATGGACCCAAGTACACCGAAGACTCTACCTTGTATATCCTCCGAAACTTCCAGCCTGAGGATGGTATTTATCAGCAATGTACAGAATGAGAACATAAAGCCAATAAGAAGAATGATGGGAATGGCTAAGGCAGCAGTAGTGACGAACGATAGCAGGAGGTACAGGGGACCCAGACATAGCAGTCCAGTCATGATAAAGAAGCCGCGATTCTTTAATTTGGAGCCGAGAAACAAGATCATGCTGGAACCAATCATATAACCTAGAGGAATACAGGCTTCCATGAGTCCAAACTGAAAGGGACTAGAATTCCATACTTTGACGGCCATAACTTGCGTTAGCATCAGTGAAGGCATAAAGAACAAAGTGAGCGTAGGAAGCATGATGATTATTGCTCGGGCGAAGGGGTATCTCCAAATATAACGAACGCCATCCGCAAGATCCTGTGTGAATTTTCTTTCTTCTTTAGGTCCGGTATTCACTCGGTTTGGGAGTGGAAGGGAGCGGACAGCAAGAACTAGTAGAAAGGAAACGAAAAATGTAGCTCCATCAAATAATATGGCATCTGCCGCTCCAAAACTTGCTACAAAAATACCTCCAGCCGAATAACCAATCGTCCGACAGATGTTCTCCGACAGGTTCAGAATCCCGACTGCTTTTTGTACATATTCTTTTCCAACTACAGTGGTAATTGAAGCTTGATACGCAGGGGATTGGAATAATGCTGAGACTGTCGTAAGTCCCGTTAATATGGCCACGATAATGAATGATGTAGAAGACATGGAAATGGCCAGAGCAAGCGTACCTGCTAGACCGCAGCTTATCAAATCAGTGATTAACATAATGGTTCTGCGATTGATCCTGTCTGCGAGTGTGCCTCCTATCGATCCGAGTAAAGAACTGAGCAATAGATTGATTATCGTAATAATGGCAATCATTTTAGCGCTTCCGGTCGTCTGAAGTACCCATAAACTTAAAGCAATGCTGTGAAAGGTGTTTCCAAACAAAGAAATGGAATAGGAGCTGAGTAGCAGCATAAATCTCCGGTTTCCCCAAAGGGTTGGATAGGATTGAGCAGTGGTGGATGCATGTTTTGCTAATACAGGATCTGTCATGGGTAATTCTCCTCTCGACTTAAACGCTTAAGTGAATATCGAAAAAAAATTAATCAACAAAATAACGATTATTCTCTTGTTTGGAGTAGTCAGGACGATGTAACAACTCCTGCATTAGTTCAAAAGCAGTGGCTGACTTATCCCCAGTGAATATGAATTTCTGAACGTCTTCTCCAAGCATTTCTGGGCAATTACAGTTACATAGAACAGAAAGACGTGCGAATACCCCGGATTTTTCAACACAACTTCCGATAAACTCATTAATAACTATAGCTTCTTTATAGATCCCCTCCGATAAGATTGTATTCAATTCCTCCATATTTTGAACTTTGAATATTGCTTTCTCAGGTAAAGGAAGACTATCTTGGATAAAGCTAGTGAGTAGGGAGTTATTGAAGCTCTCCATAATTAAACAAACCTGTGAAAGATCCTCCGGCATTACATTTTGTAGAGCTGAACGATAATTGTAAAGAACTTGCTTAAACAGCTTATCTTCAATCATGCTGTCGATCAAAATCAAGGGGATGCCTTCTACAAAATGTTTGGAAATCGAATAGAAGGATTCATCGTGCACATCGATCAGAAAGACGGCTTCGAGCTTTCTTTCAACGATGATATTCAGAGAAGGATGGTCAGTACCAAGAGAATATAGCAGCGTATGATATCCGGCATCCGTTAAACGCTGTTCCAAAGCACGAATAAATGTGAATTGGGCATAGAGTTTCCAAGGTGGCATATAAGCAGAATTATGGACAAGTACCCCTACTAATCCCGTTTTTTTATTGGCAAGCGAACGGGCTGCTAGATTAGGAATGTAATGAAGTTCTTCGGCAAGTGACAGAATTTGATTGCGGGTCTTCTCAGGAATGGTTTGGTTATCGACGCGGTTCAGAACATAGCTTACAGTCGCAACGGAGACATTAGCTTGTAACGCGATGTCTTTCATTGTAGTCTTTTTCACCAGTAAACTTCTCCCTTGCTGAGATATTTATTTCCAAATATTATCATTAACACTTGAAAAGAGTCAACGATTGACTTTATACCAAGAAGCAAATGATGCTTGTGTTCATTTTTATAATTTGGGTAAATAGATATAAGAAGCTAAATCAGTCAGCGAGAAGAGGTACGGCTCATGGGAACGAATCTTAATCGGGAAGAGCGCGCGCTGTGAAACCGCTTTAGATACTGACACAAATCTGTGAAATTATTCACTTAATTATTAAGAATTTTAATATATAATTAATTCATAATCAAAATTAGGGGGAATCGAAAATGAGACTATTTAAAATGATTTTAGTGGCTGGGGTTTCGGTAGCAGTATTGGCAGGTTGTGGAGCAAATGAGGATAAAGCAAACAATTCGGCGGCAACTTCAGCTCCGGCTGCTGAGCAGACAGATGCTGTCACTACAGCTTCGATTGTGAATCAAGCAGATGCATTTACTAAGGCTGTTAGCAAAGATGGAAACTGGATTGTTGCGATTCTAAATGATGTAACGATTCCTGATGAGGTTGTTGTAGCTGGAGAATTCCGTAATAAAGGAGCCGCAGATGGCGACATCTACCGTAAGATTGCCCTTTATTCGCAAGATGCTGATCACAAGATCACTGCTACTTATACACTAACCGTACCAAAGTTTACAGTACAAAGTGAGAATTTGAAAGTTGAAGGCGGAACGATTAAAGGCGATGTTTATGTAGAAGCGAAAGGCTTTACTCTACCTGAAACCGCCACTATTGATGGTAACCTCTATTTCGCAAGCGAAGATCTGAAAACATCAGCTGTTATTGATGGAAAAGTGACTGGAACAACAGAAGTTAAATAATTTCGTAATCAACTTATATAGTAGAAGCCAATCCATAGACTATGGGTTGGCTTTTTTCTTTTTGTGATTATGTGATCTTCGGTTGATTTTCTTAATATTGAACTTATAATATTACTACCACTACTAGGAGGAACACATATGTCTAAGGAGTATTCACGCACATATATCGAAAGTGTAAAGCTTGAAATGTTAAATAGATTGGGACTTAAGCAAGTGTTCTTTAAGGAGCAAATAGGTGACGGCCTGATTTTTGAAGCAGTTGGTTTTGATAAAGGGAGCAAGCATCGTTTTTGTGTTAGACCGAAGACGAAAACAATTGACGAATTTATTTCAGGAAAATGGATGAAGGTCCGCAGCTTTACAATCAAAAGTGTGGAAATTTAAAATTGAAGTCTAAAAAGGGAACCCCATTTAAATCGGAGTTTCCTTTTTTATTTTTGAGAAGGATTCATTGATAATGTGAAGTATCGCCGTACAGATCGATAGTTATATTGTTGTCAGTTAGGGTTACTTTACACAATGCTGTAGAGAGAATATCCGGTAGTTCCCCTAATTCCTGCAATGATTTATTGAGAAAATGAGCCATAATGACTTTCAGGGTCATCCGATGCGTGACAATAAGTACCTCATGTCCTTCATTATCGTTAATGATACGCTCCATAGTTGGCGTTACTCTTTGTTCAAGCTGACTATAGGTCTCACCTGGGGCTAGAGGAATAAAAAGATCAGGTCTGGTGAAAAAATGGGTGTACTGTAATGGATATTCTTGTTCAATCTGATCTGTGTTCATTCCTTCCCAAATGCCCATGTTAATTTCCATTAATGAAGCTTGCTGTTGAATCGGTAAACTCCGATTTCCACGTAAAATCTGCGCAGTATGCAATGCTCTTGGACTAGTACTAGAATAAATGGCTCCTAAATTCTCACCTTCCAAACGTTCTCTCAACCATTCCGCTTGCTGTTCACCCAAGGCTGTTAACGCTGAATTTTGATGTCCTTGCATTCTTTTCTGCAAATTCCATTCGGTCTGCCCGTGACGGGTTAGAAATAATACTGTCTCTTTCATTAACGAAACCTCCCTTTTGAATAGTTGTAAGTATAAGATAAATAATTATAAATAAACAATATATAATAGTTAATATTCATAATGTATAGTTATAATAAGAAAGCCGAAGGTCCGTTAAATATGATTATATTTTATATAGTTAGGAAGAAATCAGGATGAACTATCATGTATTAAAATTGTTTTATTATGTTGCGATAACAGGGAGTGTGACCAAAGCCTCCGAACGTTTGCACATTAGTCAACCCGCTATATCAGCGCAGATCCGCAAATTTGAACGGGAGAATAATATCGTATTATTAGAGGTCATAGGAAAGAGAATGGTGCTAACACCGATTGGGAGAAAACTGATCGAACCACTTGAAAAGTTATTTGCTATGGGTGAACAGGTACAGCAGATTATTGAGGATTATCATAAATTTCCTGCGGGTCATATTCGGATTGCAGGTAATTACCTGGCCACAAGCATACTCATCCCCCGGTGGGCATCATTATACAAACAATCTTTTCCGAAGGTTAAAATTCAGATCTCTACTGCTAATTCTCATGAAGTCATGGAACAATTAAATAACTTTGAAGCAGACGTGGCGATTTATAGTGATATGGCGTTTCCTTCTCAACATACAGGGGTGTTCGAACATCGGGAGTTGTACAAGGACGAGTATGTGTTCGTAGTTTCTTCAAATCATTCTTTAGCCAAGCAGGAGGTTAGCTTTGAGGAAGTGATGGCTGAGGCATTTATTATGAGGGAGGAAGGTAGTGCAGCCAGAGAGAAAATTGTACAATTATGTGAAGAAAGAAAGGTACAACAACCGAAGATCGAACTGCAATTTAATGGAGTAAATGAGGTTATTCAAGCCGTGATTGCCGGTTATGGGATTAGCTTTGTATCTGCGTTGTTAGCAAAGCCTTATCTTGATCAGGGTATGTTAGCCAAGGTCGAAGTGGAAAATGTAGTCTCTAAGCATTCGATATGGATGAGCCACAGAAAGAAAGAGCTTCAAGAAAGCTATATCCAGTCATTTATTAAGCTCGTAATGAAACAATTAAAAGAAGCGGATAATTTATACTCGGTTCCAACGCATACACCTTAATTAAAATAACTTATGAATTACGATGTATGCATTGAACTGAGATCAAAGGTTGGAATGTAATTGAAGCAACTCAGGTGCACTAATGTCTTCTGCTTCAGAAGATTTAAATTGAATGTTATATAATTGTGAGTATAGCCCATTCATTTCTAATAAGGAATCATGTGTACCTTCCTCAACAATCGAACCCTGATTTAACACGATAATTCTAGATGCTTCACGTATGGTGGATAGTCTGTGTGCAATAACCAATGTGGTTCGATTCTTCATTAACAAATCAAGCGATTGCTGAATCATTCGCTCAGATTCGTTATCGAGTGCGGAAGTTGCTTCATCTAGAAGAAGGAGTGGAGCATCACGAAGAAAAGCTCTGGCAATGGCTATGCGTTGTCTTTGTCCACCAGATAAAGTCGATCCATGTTCACCTAGAATAGTGTCATAACCATGGGGCATCTTCGTAATAAACTCTTCTGCACCTGCGAGCCGAGCGGCTTCTCGAATGTCCTCTTCGCTAGCTGTACTAGAACTGAAGGCGATATTGTCTCGTATAGTTCCTGAGAACAAATAAGGGGTTTGGGGAACATAGGTAATCATTGCACGTGCTTCTTCAAGCTGATCATGTACAGACTTTCCATAAACCGTGATGCTTCCTGCAGTAGGCTCATAAAGTCCATTACATAATCGAACGAGCGTCGTCTTCCCTGACCCGCTTGGCCCGACAACCGCGATAGTTTCTCCATGTTGTATATGAATACTAAGCCCTGTAAATAGGGAGGCTTCATTATCCGGTTTACCCGAATAGTTGTAGTGGACATCCTCTATTTGTAATGCAGCTACCTCTACGGAAGCAAATGTTGATGAGCTGGATTCTGGCAAAGGATGAGTAGCTCCTTCATCAGGTGCATCAAGTATAGCGAATACGCGGTCAGCTGCACCTAAAGCCTCCTGGACACCTCCCCATGTTTGAGACATATGGACAAAAGGCCATTGAACCCTACCCATCAAAATAATAAAAGCGAGTACTTCACCTGCTGATGTTCCGCCACTTAGAGCTGATAACGCAATTAAAGCGGCGCATGTCACCATTACGAGATTGTTGATAAAGGCAGAAGATTGCCATAAGAGACCATTTAGAAGCGATTTTCGCAGCTGCATTCTTCTTAACTTCTCACGTTCTAACGCATATTTATTTAAGAGAGTTTCTTCAAGCGAAAAGGCTCTGACGACCTTCATTCCTTGAAGCGTTTCTTGTAAGATTCCTCGCAATTCCGCCTCTTTTGCATATATTTGAGTAGATAATTTTCGTAATCTGCGATCAAAGAAACGTCCAGAAAGAAAAACAAGGGGGCCTGATCCAAGAGCTAACAGGGCGATCCAGACATCCATTTTAGCCAAATATAGAAAGGAAATGAAACAGAGAAGTAGATTATAGCCTAGATCGTATACGATGCTGTTTATCATCCCCATGGCCATCCCTGCATCCTTAGTGTTACGCGAAGTCAAATCACCTGAATGCATGGACTGAAGGTAACGAAATGGAAGTCGGTGACTTTTGTCAAACAGCTTCGCACGAATATCCCAAGCCATCCGACTTTGCATAACAAAACGGAAGTAATGCTGCACCATAAGACAGCAGATAATGATGACACATGCAATGGCACAGATTACAGTTATACGTGCTAATGCATCCATATTGGCGTTGTTGATCGTATCAATAAATACTTGCTGAATGGCTGCAAATCCTATGTCCATTACGAGTTTAGCAGAGAGCAGGAGTACAGCCACAATAAATCCAATTCGATAAGGGCTAGCGTAAGAGATTAATCTACGCAGAGCATACCCCAATTTTAGATTCTTGGATTCCATCTCATTCATATCTCTACCTCCCTGACCAGAGTAGAAATATCAGCCTTCTTCATTGAGGTCTCAACCATATTGTAATACCGTCCTTGTAAAGTCATTAACTCCAGATGAGTCCCAGCTTCAACAATAGAACCCGCTTCCATATAATAAATGTGATCTGCATTTCTGATGGTAGATAATCTATGTGCGATAACAACCGTTGTACGATCATGCATGAGTTCTTGCAAGGCCTGACCGACAATCTCCTCATTATGGCTATCAAGTGAAGCTGTGGGTTCATCAAGAAGGAGAAGCTTAGGCGCTCGGACAAACGCTCTGGCAATAGATAGCCGCTGCCTTTCACCGCCAGATAAGGTATGGCCCCGTTCCCCAATGGAAGTCTGATATTGAAGGGGGGTTCTCATAATAAATTCATGTATCCCCGCACTTTTTGCTGCTTTAATAATTTCTTCATAGGTTGCGTCAGGTCTTCCCCATGCAATATTTTCATTTAGAGTTCCAGTGAACAGATAAGGCTCTTGAGAAACATAAGCCAAATGATTACGCCAAGACCGAGGGGGAATGCTGCTTAACGGCAACTTACCAGATTGGATGACCCCTTCATTAGGTTCATAGGTTGCGAGTATTAATTGAAGAAGGGTGCTTTTTCCACTGCCACTAGAACCGGCAAACGCAGTTACTTTACCTGGTTCTATGGTTAGATTAACGTTAGTTAATACTTGATGATTACCATAATGAAAACCTACATTCTCAAAGGTGATAGGGTACAAGCCACTAATTGCTTGGTTGTTATTCATCGGCATTTCTTTATGAGAATCTTCCTGATTACATTCACGGTTTGCGTCTTCTTCTTGTAAATCAATGACTTCAAACAATCGTTTACCTTGCGCCAGCGAGGCTTGTAATTCTGTCCATAGATTAGCCAGCTTTGATACAGGGTTTGTAATTTGCTCGAAACAAATCAGAAATGCCGCCACTGCTCCCACATCCAATCTCCCTTGGATAACTAGATATCCGCCGTAGGAGAGAACATATAGCAATCCACTAAGAATAACGGCAAAAGGCATATTATAGCCCACAGCTTCTAAGCGTGTGACAGGTAAATGAATGTTGAAATATTGCCTAACACGTTGTGTGAATTGATTATGCAGCTTAGGTACAAGGGAGAAGGCACGCACAACCTCAGCACCCTGTACCGTATCTTGAATAAACATTTGTTGAGCGGTTTCAATTTGCTGTCTTTGCTCGTGCATGGAACGTAGGCGGGAAGTGAAGGGAATCATCACAAGTGGAACAAGCGAGCAAATCAATATAGTTCCGAGCGTTAAGACATATTGGAGTGAGAGCAGATAAGTTAGGAGAAATGTAATTTGCATCAGATTACTGAATAGTTCAATGGTCTTCTGATTGATACCTTGCTGAGCAGCTGGGGCAGAATCATTGATACGACTAATGAGATCAGCAGAATGATAACGATCCAAATCTTTCATCTGTACGTTTAATAATCTAGCTAGCAGTGATACCTGAAGCTTGGAGGTCGACTTGAATTCAAGCACACCTGATAAGTAAGTCAATAAGAAGCTGGCTAAAGCATCTACAATAACGATTATTAGAGCAAAGATAGCACCAGACATCAAAAAGGACATGTTCTGATTCGTAGCAGCGTTGATTATACGTCGTAAAGATTCGGCTATCCCAACTGTTGCAAGGGAAACGACGGCAGCTAAGAGACATAATATGAGGTACCAGCCTAAATAGGGTTTTCCAAGTTTCAGTAAACGCATAAAAGTGTTAGAAACTACTTTGGATTTTTTGATCGAGTCTGCTTCTATGTTTGTAGATCCATTCAATTTAGACCCTCCCCGCTATGGTTTTTATTGCTGTGGTTCACTTAAAAGATAGGAGGTTCCTCATCGAGCATTACTTTTGTGGTGACGGCAAGTAATTCTCTCAATTTATCCATTCGAAGATGGTAATATAATCGATGGTCGGTTCTTTTTAGTTCGATAAGGTCTAAAAAGAATAGGAAGTTGGCATGATAAGTTACTGCCGCGGGCGTTATGCCAAGTGCTGATGCAATTTCTTGTCCATAGTGAGGGCGATTCCTTAAGAGCAGCAAGAAGTCTAAACGTCGTTTATCCGAGAATGCTTTTAAAAAAAGTTCGGTTTTCTCTCGATCAGCAGCCGGTCCGAATACATGATCATTAAAAATGCCGAATATAACCCAAGCGATACGGGAACTTCCTGCGTAAAAGAAGAGCACATGATTGCCAACTTGTGAGAAAAAGCTGACATGAAAAGTAGTGGGAACATCATAAACTGCAGGTTCATTTTTGTTGATATCACGAATGAATCTTTCAGGATTCGCTAGGAACAAACCTTCATAACGCTGAGAGGCTTGTTCAGACTCCCTTTTTAACTCCTCTTTCCAAAGTGAAAAGACATCCTTGTAGAACTGGTTTAAAAGCTGCATATAACGTAGCTTAGTTTCTTCGGGATAAGCAAGACACTCTAGTAATGGCCCCTGCGCTTCAATCACATCCAGCTGTGGTTTTGTTCTTGCCACAAGCTCAGCCATTAAGCGGGTATCCTTCTTGACGATTTCCCAATCGTTTCCTTCTAGCAACTCATCTAATTTATCGTAATACACACCATATACCATTTCAGCGACTACCTTTTCTGCAGGACTCTTTTCCAGTCGATTTATCCATGCTTCAGCTGTTTGTGGTTCTGGACAGGTGCAAATGGATTCATAGAAAGCAAAATCGAGTGCTTTATGAAAAAAGTTGTACTGGAAAAAAAACTGAAGTTCTCGGTAGGAGTGAGGTGACAACCGTGCTCGTGCATCTTTATGATAAGACAACACTTGTGGGTCCATTTCAAGTTTGTAATCCTCTGCTGCCTTAAGCAACTGCTCTTCACAAGCAATCATTCCCATAGAAACAATGAATTCCAAAGCTTCGTTATATGCAAATTTTATGTTCGATAGTAAGGTATCTTTCATGTTATCTTCCATCATAACCTCCGATATTTCTTGTTATAGAATTTAAATGTTGGGATAATACAAGTAATATTTAATGATTACTTAATGTTAAAATAAACCATTCGCTTTCTTTTGTAAAGGGATATTTTACAATTCGTACTAACTGCTGGGATTCGGTTGTCGTGCATGGTAAACTATGGATAAAAAATAGGAGGGGCTATGATGGAGCAAATCGTGTTCAAACAAATTGAATTTGTACGTAGTGTTACTGTTCGTGCAGTTGAAGAACTTTCCGAGGAAATACTAGATATCATTCCACAGGGCCTTAATAACAACATTAGATGGAACTTGGGACATATTTATTTGGTGCAAGAGAAGTTCGCTTTTCATTCCGCTAGGGAGCTTATGCAATTGCCAGAAAGCTTTGAACGATTATTTGCAAAAGGTACTAAACCTGCAGAGTGGAGCGAGAAACCACCAACACTTGAAGTGTTAATTGAGATGCTTTCGGAGCAACCCAAACGTATTCAGGAAGCAATGCACAATCGCTTAAGTGAGCAAGCAACACCTCTTACAACCGGAAGTGGATTAACCTTAAATACAATCGGAGAATTCATAAATTTCACGCTTTACCATGAAGGGATGCATTTTAATACAATCAAATTATTAAATCGATTTGCTGATAAAAGTCTTTAGAGATCTTTAGTAGATAAAAGTCTAAGGTCAAGGAGGTATTCGATGGAGGTTGGAAGAATTTTAGGTATTGCTTATAATGTGATCCCAGTAAAAGACTTGGAGAAATCTGCAGCTTGGTTTGTGAAACATTTTGGTTTTAATATTAGGGATCGAAGAGAAGGCAATCTAAGCTTATTTAGAGAGAATAGACCGATCCTATGTTTAACACAAAGTGATCATGATTCAAGAGCTGTGTTCGAGGTAAGGGATAAGAAAAGATGGGTGATCACTTTCTTTACTAATGATGTCGTATCACTTCATAACAATTTGAGTTGTGAAGATGTGAAAGTCGGAAACATTAGTGACGAAGGTGAGTATGGTAAGTTTTTTGTATTTGAAGATCTGGATGGTAATTTATTTGATGTTTGGGAACACCATGATTGTGAACTGGTTTATTAGCCTCACTAAGGATATCGAGTTCAATCGATATCTTTTGTTATATATTGGAACGAAAAAAGATTTGTAATGAAAACGGTTTTATGATAATCTAATTAATGTAATACATGTAACCGGTTACACATTGGGGGATGAAATGAATCATGATGACGATTAAAGATGTTGCAAAAATAGCTGGAGTGTCGGTAGCAACCGTTTCTAGGGTGTTAAATGAATCTGGTTATGTGAATATCGATACTCGAAAAAAAGTTGAGGCAGCTATCAAAGAAATGAATTATACCCCTAATGAGGTTGCAAGGTCATTGTATAAACGGAAATCCAAATTAATAGGACTTCTATTGCCTGACATTACGAACCCATTCTTCCCGCAATTAGCACGTGGGATAGAAGATCGGATGCAGGAGCATGGTTATCGAATAATATTTGGTAATAGTGATGAGAACGAGGAAAAGGAATTGGATTATATTCAAACCTTTATCCAAAATAATGTCATTGGCATGATCTCATCAACCAATTTTCCCGAGAAAGATATTTATTCTAATTTGAAAATTCCGGTTGTATTTCTTGACCGTACTTCTAATGACAGTCCCTCCGTATATGCAGATGGCAGAAAAGGCGGACGCCTTGCTGCTCAAGAAATCATTGCACGGGGAAGCACCAAAATTACAGTTATGCAAGGACCGTCGCATATTAAACCGGCGCAAGATCGATTTCAAGGTGCGATTGAAGTACTTGATGAAATGGGAATCACTTATCAAGTGATCCAGACTTCATCCTTCTCCCACACGGAAGCGGAACAATGGGCTGTAGAGTTGTTTGATAAATATATAGATACAGATGGTGTAATTGCCAGTAATGATATCGTGGCGACAGCTGTTATTCATGAAGCACATCGCTTAGGTAAAAGAGTGCCACAGGATCTCCAAATCATTGGATTCGATGATATCCCACTCAGCAGCCTGTTGTCGCCTTCGTTATCCACTATCCGTCAGCCTGCACATGACATGGGCCGTGAAGCAGCTGGTTTACTTATTAAGTTAATTGAGCAAGATAAAGTAGAAGATAAAATCATTCAATTACCCGTTAGCTTTGTGGAGCGGGAAACAACAAGAAGAAAAGAATAGATGACAACATAAGAAAGGTTGATGGACATGGCTAAAATTTGTGTAATCGGAAGTTGTTCAATGGATTTGGTGGTGACCTCATCCAAGCGACCTCACGCAGGGGAAACTGTTCTTGGAGAGAGCTTCGCTACCGTTCCAGGAGGCAAGGGAGCGAATCAAGCTGTAGCTGCTTCACGTTTGGGCGCAGAAGTTACGATGGTTGGTTGTGTAGGTGAAGATTTCTATGGTACGGAAATCATGGAGAATCTTAAGAGAAATCGGGTTCTTACAACCAATGTGGAACCGGTTACACATATCGAAAGCGGGACAGCTCACATCATTTTAGCAGAAGGTGATAACAGCATTATCGTTGTAAAAGGAGCTAATGATTTAGTCACTCCTGAGTTGGTTGAGCGAGCACTTGATGCTATAAAAGGGTCTGATATGGTGCTAATCCAACAAGAGATACCCGAAGAAACGGTGTCTTATGTAAGTGAGCTTTGCCATAAATTCAATGTACCTATGCTGCTTAATCCAGCTCCTGCTCGTCCCATCAGTGACACGATTATAGAAAATGCCACCTATCTGACACCGAACGAACATGAATGTACGATTTTATTCCCTGGGATGAGTACAACAGATGCTTTACGGAAGTATCCCAACAAGCTGTTTATAACAGAAGGAAGCAATGGCGTACGATTTTACGATGGAGAACAAGAAATTCTGGTTCCTACTTACAAAGTGAACGCTATAGATACGACCGGAGCTGGAGATACTTTTAATGCGGCATTTGCAGTTGCTTTAGCTGAAGGCAGCTCCATTCTGGATAGTGTAAAGTTTGCCAATCGAGCAGCATCTTTATCCGTTACTAAATTTGGTGCTCAAGGTGGTATGCCAACAAGAGCAGAGGTGGAGGCGAATCTGTAATTATGAAAAAACACGGAGTATTAAATAGTCATATTTCTAAAGTGCTTGCGGACTTAGGTCACACCGATACGATTGTCATCGCAGATGTTGGGCTTCCTGTTCCACCGGGTATTCCGAAGATTGATTTGGCGGTTAAACTAGGGGTCCCTAGCTTCCAAGATATCGTTGATATGATTTCAGAGGATATGGTCATCGAAAAGGTGATCGTTGCAGAGGAATTAGAGACTGATAATAAAGTCACCTCTCAATACTTGAATAATAAATTTAAGGGAATACCGATAGAGGCGTATTCACATGAGCAATTTAAGCAGCTGACCCAGCAGGCTAAGGTTATAATTCGCACGGGTGAAGCAAAGCCATATGCAAATTGTATTTTACAAGCTGGGGTCTATTTTGGATAAAAAGGGGGTTCTAAGTGTATGCACATTACGATGAAAGATATTCATAAGTCTTTTGGCGCTAACCGTGTATTGACCGGTGTGGATTTTGAACTTAAGGATGGTGAAGTTCATGCCCTGATGGGTGAGAATGGTGCAGGTAAGTCTACGCTGATGAATATTCTGATCGGTCTGCACCAACGTGACCAAGGTACCATTCGTATAGATGATCAGGAGAAATACTTTACGAATCCCAAAGAGGCAGAACAATATGGAATCGCATTTATCCATCAGGAGCTGAATGTATGGCCAGATATGACGGTTCTGGATAATCTGTTTATTGGCAAGGAACGAACATCCAAATTCGGCCTGTTAAATAGGAAAGAGATGAAAGCGTTAGCAAATGAACAGTTTGCTAAGCTCTCTGTGACCATTCCTTTGAACCAAGAGGCGGGGGAATGTTCAGTAGGTGAAAAACAGATGATTGAGATTGCTAAAGCGCTTATGACTCATGCGAAAGTTATTGTTATGGACGAACCTACCGCTGCATTAACCGAGAGAGAAATACAGAAACTATTTGAAGTCATTGCCTCGTTAAAGAAAGAAGGCGTCTCTATCGTCTATATTTCGCATCGGATGGAAGAGATTTTTACGATATGTGATCGAATCACCGTTATGCGAGACGGAAAAACCGTAGACACGAAGCCCATTCCTGAAACTAATTTTGACGATGTAGTACGGAAGATGGTAGGTCGTGAATTAACGGACCGGTTCCCTGAGCGTACTTCTAAACCCGGAGAAGTGGTTCTTGAAGTTAAGAATGCTTCAAAGAAAGGGCAATTTAAAAATGCTAATTTCTCTGTGCGAGCTGGCGAAATTATAGGATTCTCTGGATTAATGGGATCTGGACGTACAGAGATGATGAGAACCTTATTCGGATTAGAATCATTAGACCAAGGTGAGATTTGGGTGAAGGGACAGAAGATTACCATTCGGAATCCCAATGACGCTATGCAAGCTGGAATCGGCTTTGTTACAGAAGACCGCAAAGATGAGGGGTTAATCCTAGATTTCTCTATTCGAGATAATATGGTACTGACGAATTTATACGACTTTGCCCCTAAAGGTGTAATCAATGCTAAGAAGGAACAAGAATTCGTGGACATGCTTATTAAACGGCTACACATTAAGACACAATCATCATCCACTTTGGTCCGGAATTTATCTGGGGGTAATCAACAGAAAGTAGTTATCGCCAAATGGATTGGTATTGGCCTCAGTGTTCTTATCCTTGATGAGCCTACACGCGGCGTCGATGTTGGGGCAAAACGGGAAATTTATCAGCTTATGAACGAATTAACTGAACGTGGTGTCGCCATTATTATGGTATCCTCAGAACTTCCTGAAGTCTTAGGGATGAGTGACCGCATCGTAGTTGTTCATGAAGGGGAAATCAGTGGAGAACTTTCACAACAGGAAGCTACGCAAGAAAAAATCATGACGTTAGCTACAGGGGGGCAATAGCAATGACTACTATCAAAGATGAGAGTGTAAAGAAAGGTTTCCAAATCGGGCAAATCACGCAGAAATTAGGGCCATTACTAGGGTTAATCATTCTAATTATTATCGTAACCGTGCTGAACCCAAGCTTTATGGAACCCCTTAATATACTGAACTTGCTTAGACAAGTCGCAATTAATGCGCTTATCGCTTTTGGAATGACCTTTGTTATTCTAACGGGTGGTATCGATTTATCAGTAGGGTCTATTCTAGCTTTATCCAGTGCCTTCACAGCCAACTTGATGTTGTCAGGCTGGGATCCAATCTTAGCTATTGTTGTGGGTTGTTTAACGGGTGGACTGATGGGGATGGTCAACGGACTGATGATTACGAAAGGCAGAATGGCGCCTTTTATTGCTACACTGGCGACCATGACTATTTTCCGCGGATTAACGCTTGTATACACGGACGGTAATCCGATCACTGGTCTTGGTGACAGCATGACGTTCCAATTGTTTGGTCGTGGATATTTACTAGGAATACCTGTACCTGCTATCACGATGATTATCGTATTCGCTGTGTTGTGGATTGTACTGCATAAAACTCCATTTGGCCGTAAAACGTATGCTATTGGGGGTAATGAGAAAGCTTCCATTATTTCAGGGATCAAAGTAGACCGCATCAAAATAATGATCTATTCCTTAACCGGTATGTTATCAGCATTGGCTGGTGCCATCTTGACCTCTAGGTTGAACTCAGCGCAACCAACAGCAGGTACATCCTATGAGTTGGATGCGATCGCGGCAGTAGTATTAGGGGGGACGAGCTTAACAGGTGGCCGTGGACGTATCGTAGGCACATTAATTGGTGCTCTTATTATCGGGATTCTGAACAATGGCTTGAACTTGCTCGGCGTATCATCATTTTACCAAATGGTAGTTAAAGGGATCGTTATTGCGATTGCTGTACTCATAGACCGTAAGAAAGCCGTATAAGGGGGATTCCACATGAAAAAGCTCACATTAATTATTACTTCCTTACTCTTGATTCTTATGACGGGCTGTTCCTTAGAGCCTCCAGAGTGGGCAAAGCCGAACAGCGGCGGAGGCCCAGGGAATATGAAGATTGGACTATCCATTTCTACCTTGAACAATCCGTTCTTTGTATCTGTTAAAGATGGAGTATTGGCAGAAGCTAAGAAGCTTGGTATGGAGGTTCTCGTTATCGATGCGCAGAATGATTCGGCCAAACAAAGTAATGACGTTGAAGATTTAATGCAAAAAGGTGTAAATGCGCTGTTAATCAATCCAGTAGACTCTTCAGCGATCTCGACGGTTGTTCAGACAGCTAACAGTCTAGATATTCCAGTCGTTACTTTGGACCGTTCTGCAGATAAGGGAGACATTAAAGCCCTTGTTGCCTCTGATAATGTAAAAGGTGGATCAATGGCAGCTGAATATATTGTAGAGCAGCTTGGAAAAGGTGCAAAGGTTATAGAACTAGAAGGATCACCGGGAGCATCAGCTACCCGTGAACGCGGGAAAGGATTCCATGAAATTGCCGACACGCAGCTTGAGGTGATTGCGAAGCAAACTGCTGATTTTGACCGTACGAAAGGGTTAACCGTTATGGAGAACCTTCTCCAAGGAAATCCAGATGTACAAGCGGTTTTCGCTCATAATGATGAAATGGCTCTCGGTGCTATAGAAGCGATTCAGAGTTCAGGTAAGAAAATTCCTGTCATCGGTTTTGATGGAAATGAAGATGCACTTAAATCCATTGAGGCGGGTAAACTCACTGGAACCGTTGCTCAGCAGCCTGCATTAATTGGGCAGTTAGCGATTCAAGCAGCGAAAGACGTATTAGATGGCAAGACGGTTGAGAAGCTGATTGCCGCACCTCTAAAACTGGTCGTAAAAGAATAAGTAAATGACTATAGAAAAACACTGCATTCGCCGATTTGGTGAGTGCAGTGTTTTTGATACATATATAAGCTTATTTTTCCTCAATTACTCTATCCGGTAACTGTGTTACATAACTATCTGATAGATGGAGAAGCTCTAAAGCACGATCGAATTCATCCTCGGTCGTTTGTTGCGTGTGATTACCATCGCCAGATAAGGTATAATGCTGACCATCCTCGAAGCCACTGCCAGATAGGAAGAGCTCTTCATTATTTACGAAAGATCCTGTTGGCAAATAATAGCGCTGAGGAAGTAGGTTATAAGTCGATTGATTCAATAAATCTTGTCCGAAATGAATATGATCCGCAAGAGAAACACCCAATAAATTAGATACAGTAGGCAAAATATCCACTTGTCCGCCTAACTGTTCTTTTACACTTGGCGTTGTAATCCCCGTCGCTGATAGGATCAATGGAATATTAATTAATTCGCGTTCCGTATATTCATGACCAAGGATTTCCTGTAATAAGACGTGATCGTCCTCTTTTAGAGAGAAGATAGGAAGTCCGCGGTGATCTCCGTACAATGCAATCAAGCTGTTATCCCATACCCCATTTTGTTTGAGCTCATCAATAAAAAGTCCCAGTGCATAGTCAGCATAATTTTGAGCACGAATATAATCTCCGACTAATGTTCCTTCGAATCGTTCTGGAAGGGCCATTTTGTATTTTTCCTCAGGGATCGAGAACGGATTATGTGCTGACATCGAAATAACATGGGAGTAGAAAGGCTGATCCTTCTGATCCATCCTTGCTAGCTCTGCAGCTGTTTTCTCATACAACACCTCATCAGAAGCTCCGTAAAATACCGTGTCCTCTTCACCATAATATTCCTTATCGTAATATCGATTAAATCCTAAGGCAGTATAAAGCTCGCCACGGTTCCAAAAGTCGACTTCATTCGTATGGAATGTTGCCGTATCATAACCTTGCGCTTGAAGCAGCTTAGGTAAGCTTGGAAGCTCTTTAGGCGCATACATTTGAGTGGCTGGACCATCAGGTGGAACATAGAAAGAAGTATTTACAATGAATTCGGCGTCAGAAGTATTTCCTTGTCCAACCTGCTGGTAGAAACGCGGAAAGTAGTAACTGCTAGCCGCAAGCTTGTTCATATTCGGTGTGATTTCTATTCCATCAATCTTAAGGTTGATTAAGAAGTTCTGGAAAGACTCCATCTGAAGAATGACCAGGTTCTTTCCTTTGGCGGCTCCAAATTGAACCGGATTTGAGGTTGCTTGAATTCCTTTGGTCTCGTTAATCGCTGCTTGTGTAATCTTAGCGACGTCGATTTGTTCTTCTTCTTGATTGGCTAATAGAGAGTAAGCTTCATAATTGAGAATGCCCATTTGCTCGGCTTTAACAGTTTCGTTCATACTGGCTCGGTTTGGAAAAATATTCATTGCGCAAATGACGATGGAAATACAGAATAAGATCGCAACCGCTTTCCGGTTACTTTTACGCGACATGGCTTTTTTCCAGTTAAGTGCCTTTTGTTTTCTAAACATGACCAAACCAATGACAATGATATCCACGAAAATAAGCATATATTGCGGACGCATGACCGAGAAAATACTTTTCTTAACGGCTCCAACTTGCTTGACCTGATCTAATACTTGCGAAGTAGCAATGATGCCAAAATGATTATGATATACAATGAGTGAGAAAAATAGCGTAGTGATCAACACATTGACCAGCATGTAGATGGCAATTTTTCGTTTCGTTGCGAACCATTCAATCAAGCAAAAGACTAGAAGCACAAAAGGGATTTCTTTAAGCCATGTGGTCCACGTAGGCCCATCTTCAAAGAGAAAATACCAAGCAAAATAACTTTTAACTAGCATAATGAGAGAGAAAAAAAATAGGGATCTTTTACTGAGTGTACGAGGTTCTTTAAACGGCATCTCTTATGCCCATCCTTTTCTTTTAGATTAGTTCATTCTATTACTTGAAGTGTTTAAAATCAACTAGATTGGGGTATTGAAGAGACTTATTTTCCTTAATATTACATTTAGGTGAATGAAACCATACATAGTATATAAAAAATTATTTTTATGGGAAATGAACTTTTTAAGTTACTCCTAACTCTTATAGGGGAGAGAGGTGAAGGCATGGATGTTGCTCGTTGGGTGAAAAAAGCCAAAAAGGGGAATAAAGAAGCATTGCTCCACTTAATCATGTCTGAAAAAGACGTTTATTATAGGCTAGCGTTCAGCTATATGGGGAATGCGCATGATGCCATGGATGCCATGGACGAAATGATCGTCACACTTTATGAAAAGATCGGTCAACTAAAGAAAGAGGAAGCATTTTATAGCTGGAGTAAGACGATTTTGGTGAATGGCTGTAAACGACTCCTTCATAAGCGCGGCAAGCTGGTGCTGTTAGAGGATTGGAGTAAGGTTGACGATAGGGAAATAGGCCAAGTAGTGAGTAGTAATGATCCTTATCGCAGAAGTGAGCAGCAAATGGATATGGAGACCTTGTTGTTACAAGTAAATGAACATCAGAGAGAAGCGATTCAATTAAAGTATTTTCATGATCTCGATTATCAAACGATAGCTGACATTACAAAGGTTTCGATAGGAACGGTTAAATCAAGAATTTACCATGGATTACAAACGCTCAAAAATCAGTACAGAGGTGATGTTGATGAACAATAATGTCGAGCAACAATTAGCTGATGAGAAGACGCGCATAGCATCCATTACCGCACCTGAAGAATTAGAAATGAGATTAAGAAAGGCTTTGAATTCGGCTCCCGCAAAAAGAACGAAAAGAATAGCACCGATTTGGAAGGTTGCGGCGGTTGTTTTATTGGTGACAGTGATCTCTGGACAAAACTACAATGCTTTTGCTTATTTTGGCAAACAGCTTTTTGGCTTTGATGAATTGCTTAATGGCACAACTTTACAACAGCTAAATGAAAAAGGGTTGGGACAAAACATCAACAAGAAAACTACGTTACTAGACGGAACAACTCTTACCATTAACGGAATTATGGCGGACGCCAATCAATTCATTATGTATTACACCTTAACTAACCCAAATGGACTAGAGGATATGTCTGTAGACGCTTTTAGACCCTCAAAAATAAGTGGTTTTTTAACCGATTCTAACGCAGTAAGTGGTACATCATTAATCAATGAAGAGCATACGGAGATTAAAGGACAGATGTCGTTTGACAGCGTAAATCCATTTTCAAAAAAACTAACGTTACACTTTTGGCAGCAGCTAGTAGAGAACGGCCAGATGAGCGAAGGAACAGTTACGTTCCCTTATAACCCTAATGAGGCCATGGAAACTCAGATTAAACAATCGATCAACAAGAAGGTTAAAGTCGACAAAGGGACGATTACCTTCAAATCAATCACAGCTACACCAACGATGACTGTAGTAAAAGGGAAGCTGGATGTCGATAATTTTGATCGAGTGAAGCTTGGATTACATGGGATACAATTAATTGTCGATGGAACACCTGTAGAGATTCTGGGTAGTGGTAATCAAACCTCATTAGGTGGAAGAACATTTGATATTCGCTTCGACACATTGCCTAAGGAGCTACATTCCATGCAGCTAGTCGTTAAAGAGTTTCCTGGATATCAAAAGCTGGACGAAAAGTATTCCCTGACTTCCCTTAGTGATAAGCCATTGATGTTGGGTGATAAAGAATTATGGTTAAAGGATGTCTCCAAAACCTCCCAAGGCATCGAAATAACAATCGCTTCTGACGATGATGTAATGCTGGATGGTGTGTCTATAGAAACAAACAACGAGAGTACATCTTTAAAAACAACGATCAATCAAAAAGAGACAAAGCAAGTGGACGGCAAACTAATGAAAGAACGAACTTTATTATTTGATACACAAGCAGAGCCTGAGTCACTACTAATAGAAGGGATGCACTATTTAAAGGCATACAATAAAGTGATTGAGATTCCTGTGAAGTGAAGAAAAGTGTAATATCCATTTTTTATAACATATGGTAATCTATATGGACGTGAGAAAAGGAGGGGCACATGGATCATATAGGGGTTTATAGAGTAAGGCGTCCGTCGTTAATACCACTGCTGATAAGCATCAGTGTGCTATTGGGTATTCAATTATTTCAAATTTATAACCTGAACCATCGCTATACAGCTAGCGACGATTTAGTGCTTTCTTGTTTACTTTATGGTCAGGCTATTTTTTGTCTGATTGTCGAAATCGTGTTAGTCTACAGAATATTTACCATCAGAAGGGTTGTTGAAATTCAGATTCAACCGGAATCTATATTAATAGAAGATCTAAGAATAGAAGCAGATCGGATTAATGATATTTATATAAAAGGATATTTTAGTCCTGTAGTTGGGATTAGACCTAAAGTGAATAAATTTGTTCCTTATAAATTATGTTTTAATTTTCTGTCACAAAAAGATGAAGATGAAGTGATGAAACAGTTAAAGGCTTGGGCCGAACGAAATCAGATCAATGTATCTCATAAAAGTTTTTCGAGATGGCTCTAAGCTCCTCTAAATTAATATACGAAATGAAAGACACTGACTCCTTGTTGGTGTCTTTTTTTTGATTAAATCGTTATGTCATATGACATGTAACGAAGCTAATTGGTGACAGAACGTTTCTAGCTAGAATGACAATCCGTTTGTGATACTCAGAACAGGTTTACTATTTACAACTAACCCTATAGAGGAGAATGGATTATGAAGAAAAAGACACGCAAGCTTAGCGTCATCGCACTATTATTATCAACAGCTGTATTTACAGCATGTTCAGCACCAGTCTCCACTAACGCAACCAGTTCGAAAGGATCTTTTAATGGAAAAGAAATCGAGGCTTTCGCGGACCCTATATTTGCGCAGAAAATGAAGGAATACAATGTGAACGGATCCAATTTTGTAGTGGTTAAAGACGGAAAGGTGCTCGTGAATAAAGGGTACGGATATGCGGACAAAGAAAAGAAAACACTTGTCGATAAGAATACCGTCTTTCAGATCGCATCCGTGTCGAAGACATTTACCGCTTTAGCAGCTTTGCAGCTAGTGGAACAAGGAAAGATGGATCTTGATCACGATATCAATGCGTATCTTGGCGGAATGAAAGTACCAAATGAAACGGAAACTCCGTTAACCTTAAGAAATATGTTATCTTACACAACGGGCTTTGATTACCCGGATAAAGCTAACTTTGTTGCACCGGAATATGTAGATCAGGACATCCCCATGAAAAAGTTTATGACGGAGCATATGCCGACTGTCGTTCGGACGCCGGGTGAAGCGTATACCTATGATAATTTTGCCTTTTTACTTGCGGGCTATGCGGTTGAGAACGTAAGTGGTACCCCGTTTTATAAGTATATGGAGAACCATGTGTTCAAACCGTTAGGAATGAACTCTACTAGTGCTCGATTTACCCCAGAGCTTTTAGCTAGAATGGCCACGCATTATGGACCAGATGGTAAACCTCATCCAACCTTTGGGCATGCGCCTACCGATGGGCCACAGGGCAGCATCCTTTCCACAGGAGAAGATATGGCTAAATATTTAACTCTTTTTCAACAACAAGGTAGCGTGAATGGGAAGCAAATCATTAGTAAAGAAACCACGAAGATGATGCAAACGTACTCTGTATTTGCGAATGAATCGCTTCCGATGACGACGGTTGGAGGATTTGAAGGGTATCGTAATGATCTGATGAATGGCTATCATGTGGTTCTCAAAGGTGGAAATATGCCTGGTCATCAATCACTGATCGTATTATTGCCAGAGGAGAATACCGCTTTCTACATGTCCTATAACAATGACACAATGATGAGCTTAGACATTTATGAAGCCTTGATGGATCACTATTTTCCTGAAAAGAAAGCACCAGAGGCGCCAACGTATCTCCCATTGCCTGCATCAGAAGCTACTAAATATACTGGAACTTATTTGAACACCAGATTCTATTTCTTGAAATCGAACTTCACCTATGCAGATGGCAATCTGATTATGGAGACTGGAACAAGCGGTACACATACGTTACGAATGATTAATCCGCTATTGTTCGAAGATGAATTAGGTAACAAATTGGCCTTTAAAAAAGATCATAAAGATCAGATCGAATACTTTTATTATACGAATCCTAATAGCCCAGACTTTGTTTCAGATGCTCGTAAGGTTCACACGAAGCCAGCATTCGCTGATGTATCTGAGGAGAGCCCTTATAAATCTTACATCGACAACCTGTATTCGCTGGATGTGATAAGTGCTAAATCTGGCAACAATTTCGAACCACAGGGAACGATGACGCAAGGTGAGTTTATGGATGCTCTAATTCTTGCTCATGGTTGGTACGGCTTTCCTCATTTAATTGAGGGGAATAAAGAATTAACGAAAAAAAGTATCCCTGGTTTTGATCGTAATGCTGTTATTACAAGACAAGTAGCAGCCGTTATGATTCAAAATCTAAAACAAGCTAAGCAAGCTTCAGAAATTACGCTTAAAGGTGACACAGACTCATGGGCCACTGATTCGATCATAGCATTAGTGTCACAAGGCATTGTAGATCCTGATACAAAAGTGAACGATGATGGGTCTGTCGATTTTCGTTCTAAAAAGCCTTTGCTTCGCCAAGAAGCGAGTGCATTACTTGATCTTGCTTTTGGATACTATACGTTGCCAATCAAACACTAAGAATTGGACACCTCAGAGAGACTCTTTGGGGTGTTTTTTTTAATGATAGGAGTTTAAGAGCTAAATGAAATTATCGGTAGAATAAGGTTGTTTTAGATGCTAAAATTACCCAAAAGTATACTCTAAACAGCAAGGAGGTATTTTTTTGGATTACAAAGGGTCATCGGTGTATGACAATGAAGATTTTTTCTATAACTATTTATTGAGAAGAAACAGAGCGGATAGCCCAAATAACATTATTGAAAAGCCGGTTATATATGATCTTATGGGCGATGTACTTGGGAAAAAGGTGCTCGATTTAGGATGCGGGGATGCTAAGTTCGGATATGAGTTGCTTGAGCAGGGATGTAACTTTTACGAAGGTGTGGAAGGTTCAAGTAATATGGTCAAAGCGGCAAAAGAACTGTTAAATACATCTAAAAGTGAGATTCACCATGCTACTATGGAGAGTTGGAATTACCCAAAAGAGAACTATGATTTGGTAATCTCTCGGTTAGCTATTCATTATTTACAAGACCTAGAACCAATCTTTGATAGTATCCGTAGTGCGCTTATCCCTAATGGTCAGTTTATTTTTAGTGTACAGCATCCGGTTCTAACATCATCCATGAAAAGTGCAACAACTTCAGAAAGAAAGTCGGACTGGATCGTCGATAACTATTTTGAAATGGGTAAGAGAATGGAGCCTTGGATTGGAGAAAGTGTAGTTAAGCACCACAGAACTTTTGAAGAGTATTTTCAGTCACTGAAAAATGTAGGATTTAAAATAGAGGATATTAGAGAATGTAAACCAAATCCTCAGTTTTTTGATAGTGAATGCGAGTATAAGAGAAGGATGAGAATCCCACTTTTTCTCGTGTTTAAATGTATAAAATAGTTTGTTGAAGTAACGCTAGTCTAATGAGCATATGAATGAAAAGAATTGCAATAAGGAGGACTAAGATGAAACGGATGCAGTTTATACGCCCAACCGAGCATTACGATCAAAGAATAACTGATATCGATGAGCAGATTTGTGCATTGATAAAACAACGTAAGGAACGCTCGGATAATAATCCAGGAATCCCACCCTTTGAGTATATTTCAGATTGGGCGGCGAGGTTTGAACTCTACGAGGATTTTTTGAAATCGGTATTTGGGACATTATTTAGTGAAGATCATTTTAAGCCGATGGTCGAGCCAACGGGTTTTAGAAAACATATTGCTGTTCTACAATCTATTGAGGCAGATGAGTTCTTCTATACACTGACCTCTATACGACAATACAGTAATGCAAGTGTTGTCACGCTTAGTATGATTGGGATATTACCTCTGAATTATATGCCAATAAACTTAACCATTTTGAGCTGTATATAGGAGAAGCGTATGACAGTAGAATGACGAATGGCGGAAGTTCATCAGGACATGCAGCTTATAACTACGTAGTATCTCCGCCACTCCCCGACGATATCTCCGGTATTAAATTAGAGTTCAGGGAATTTAGTTCACCCTTAAAGAAGGATGGGACAGGTACTGAAATTGTGTTTAAGCTAGAATAACCATACAAAGTATTTTAACAATAGAATCAAGCAGGAAGAGGTACGTATCTATGAATCAAATGATCTGGCTAACTGGACTATCGGGTTCAGGTAAATCTACGCTTGCAGAGGAACTGAAAAATCACATTGAGAATTGCTACATTCTGGACGGTGATACATTGAGGAGAGGTATTAATCAGGATCTTCAATTTAGCGAAGAGGATCGATTGGAAGTTGGTAGAAGAATTGGTGAGATTGGTAAGATTCTGCTTGATGCGAACCTGAATGTAATCGTTGCCTCGATCTCTCCCTACCGCTCTACACGCGATAAGGTCCGTTCTCTCATAGGGGATTGCTACAATGAAGTTTATGTTCAATGTCCTTTGGAAGTATGTGAGGAGAGAGATCCGAAAGGTCTATATAAACAAGCAAGAGCCGGACAAATCAAGCATTTTACGGGTATTGATTCTCCATATGAGGAGCCCGTTAGCCCGGATGTGATCGTAGAGACAGACAAGTTTTCCTTAGATGAATGTGTGTCGAAAATCCTTCAACACACATCAGCTATGGGGAGGAAATAAAACATTTATTAAATTTGATAGAAAGACGAGCAAACGAATCAATTGTTGCTCGTCTTTTTTACGTTCCATTGTCAGTAACACTGCTGGAAAATAGTTCTGCGAATATCATTGTAAATGATAATCATTATCATATATGATGGGGGTATAAATCTCTCAACATGGAGTGATAGAGAAGGGGGAGCGCAAGACGGTGACATTGAATGATCAAGCTTTGCTATGGAATCAGGCATTCATCAAGATCATAGATATACGACATACAAGAATGGAACAAGGCGAGGAGCTGCATGCGTACAGAATGCCCTCAAGCGTCTTCTTATATGTGACTAGAGGTAGCGCACATCTCCAACTGGACGGCATAGCACACCGCATCAGCCGGTTTTCCTTGCTCCATGGGGGCAAGGGTCTCTACCTTGATATTACGGCAGATGAGCTGCTGGAATACTATATTATTTTGTATAAAGCGGTACTAGCACTACCATCCCGTCAAGAAACGATCAAGCTGATGGAGAAGCACAATCCGTTTCAAATGCAATATGTATTTAAGCCCCATTATCCGATTTCCGTTTTCCATCATGTCATCTCCATGAGCAAGGAGTGGCATCGTTCAGATCTACTCAATAAGCTTCAAGTTAAAGCGATATTTTATCAAATGGTTTATGAAATTTTAGAGCAGATGGAACGCCAGAATATCATAGCCGTTAAGCCTGACTTAGTGGCCCAAGCGGTTCGTTATATTCATGAACGCTATCGGGAGCCGATAACCCTAGAGACGCTGCTTGAACACCTTAGTTGCAGCTCCAGACAGCTACTGCACGCCTTTAAGAAGCAAGTGAGAACGAGCCCGATCGATTATTTGATTCAATTGCGGATGAGCAAAGCGAAGCAGTTGCTTCTATCCACAGATTTCACGCTGAAGGAAATTGCCGAGAGTGTAGGCTATACCGACAGCTATTATTTCAGCCGTATTTTCAAGAAATACGAGGGTGTTTCTCCCACCAGCTTTAAAGAAGCAGCGTTGCAACAGGAGCAGCGTCGAAATAATCCATCCTTCGTGTTCAGATCTCCCATTGTTGCTAGAAGGCAGCAACGTTATATTGGTAATGAGTTTGAGAATCATTATCAATATAAAAGAGAAGGGGAAATACCGATGTATCGTAAGTCAAGAACAACAATGGCAGCAACCTTATTATTTTGTTTCGTTCTCTTTTTGAGCGCATGCTCGATAGGGGGAACGAATGTCACACCGACAAGCAACAGCTCTTCTACTAATAATGTTGCAACTTCCGCAAGTCCAGCTGCGAGTCCGTCGACGGATGTAAGCAATGACACAAGAGTGATTAAGCATGCGATGGGGGAAGAAACGCTTACCGGCGCCCCTGAACGTGTTGTCATATTGACCAATGAAGGAACAGAGGCACTTTTGGCACTGGGCATCAAACCGGTCGGAGCCGTTCAGTCTTGGATTGGTGACCCTTGGTACGACCATATCAAGAAAGACATGGAAGGCGTTACGGTTGTGGGAGACGAGCTTCAGCCGAATATTGAATTGATCGCGAGCCTCAAGCCGGATCTGATTATCGGTAATAAGGTCAGACAAGAGAAAATCTACGACCAATTAAAGCAGATAGCACCGACGATATTCTCCGATGACCTGGCAGGAGATTGGAAGATTAATTTCAAGCTCTACTCCGAAGCTTTAAACAAGCAGGAAGAAGGAGAGCAGGCGATGGCGGACTTCGATAAACGAGTTGCGGAAGTCAAGGCGAAGCTCGGCAGCAAAGCAGACACGAAAGTGTCGGTGGTGCGCTTCTCCGCGAAACAAGTGCGTATCTATCAGAAGCAAACGTTCTCCGGCGTGCTCTTGAGCCAATTAGGAATTGCACGGCCTGAGTCGCAGGATAAAGACTCCTTTATCGAAGTGATGACCAAAGAGACGATCCCTAGCATGGACGGCGATGTGCTCTTCTATTTCGTGTCGGAGACTCCGGGCAAGGACGATGCATCGAAGGTCGTGGAGGAATGGAAAAAAGATCCGTTGTTCCAAAATTTGAGCGTTTCAAAGAACAACAAGGTGATTCAAGTCGATGAAGCGATCTGGAACTCGGCAGGCGGATATGAAGCAGCCAATCTGTTGCTGGACGAACTCGTTAAATACTTTGATGTGAAATAATAAAGGCGGATCGAATCAACAAGCTGGCGCTGTATTCGCGTCAGCTTGTTGACGATTCCGGCAGTTTAGTTGTTAAGACTGCCAATGAATAGGAGGCTCGGTGCAGACGTGAATGGTTCTTTCCTAAGCAAGCGAAAGCTCGCCGGCCTAGTTGTCGGTGCAATTTTGCTTCTAATTAGTATGTTATGCAGTGTATTGTATGGTCTTCATCAATTCAGCTTGAAAGATCTATGGCTGGCTTACAGTCAATTCAATGGTTCCAACGAACATCTTATTCTGACGAAGGTTCGTGTTCCCCGAACCCTGATTGCGGCACTGGTGGGGGCAAGTTTAGCAGTAGCCGGGGCGATTATGCAGGTTCTGACAAGAAATCCGCTGGCTTCGCCCTCCGTCTTCGGTGTAAATGCGGGCGCTGTGCTATTTATTGTCATCGGGCTACTCGTATTCGGTTCCTCGTTAACGATGAGCGGCATGGTCTGGCTTGCTTTCGCAGGTGCGGTTGCAACATCGGTGGTCGTCTATACGCTTGGATTGCAAGGAGGCGGTTTCGAGCCGGTAAAGCTGACCTTGGCCGGCGCTTGTATGGCAGCTTTCGCTTCCTCAATTACATCCGGCATTATTCTAATTAATAAGCAATCGTTGGAATCTGCCCTATTCTGGATGATCGGCTCTGTAGAAGGAAGAAATCTGGAGCATTTATTGATGGTTCTGCCTTATATGGCAATAGGAATGACGATCTCACTATTACTCTCGGGCTCGTTAAATATTATGGCGATTGGAGACGATAGCGCGAAGAGCTTGGGACAGCGTCTAACGCTGGTCCGCGTGCTGTCTGCTACGGCAATTGTACTATTGGCGGGAAGCTCGGTAGCAGCAGCTGGTCCGATTGCTTTCATAGGACTTATTGTCCCTCACTTATGCAGATACATCGTTGGGCATGATTTTAGATGGCTGCTTCCTTATACCGCATTAGTTGGGGCGATTCTTTTGGTGACTGCGGATTTAGCATCGCGCTTTATTCTGGAATCCAGAGAAGTTCCGGTTGGTGTCGCAACGGCGATTATCGGCGTTCCCTTTCTGATCCATGTGGCTAGGAGGAAACAGCATGCTTAAAGCGCGTATAGCGAAGCATTCATTCTTGTTGTTTTTAGGTTTAACTTGTCTCGTTGCTGCCTTGTCACTCCTTAGTTTATCCGTTGGGGGAGTTAGCGTACCATTAAAAGAGGTACTTGCTTCTCTTACGGGGCGAAACGCAGAAGCCAGCAACCTGATCATTATGCAGTTCCGTTTGCCTCGAATAGCAGCCGCTATACTCATTGGCGCAGCATTGGCTGTAGCGGGTGCGCTATTACAGGGCGTCATTCGCAATCCTCTCGCTTCGCCCGATCTGCTGGGTATAACAGGAGGGGCATCGGTAGCTGTGGTTGCCTTCATGACTTTCGTGACCGGCTACAGTATCCACTGGGTACCGTTCATTGCCATCGGCGGCGCGTTGGTTGCGACAACAATTAATTATGTATTTGCCTGGAAAAAAGGCGTGTCGCCGTTTCGGCTGGTGCTGATCGGCATTGGCATTTCTACGGCAATGGGCGCGCTCACAACGTTTCTGCTAATTAGCGGGCCGGCTTATTTGGCCGCACAAGTGCTGAATTGGATGACGGGAAGCATCTACGGCACCAATTGGAGTTATATTGAAGTGCTGTGGCCGTGGGTAGCGGTATTCATTCCATTATCGCTACTGCTCGCGAAGGAATTAAATGTGCAATCCTTAGGTGAGGATGTCGCTCGCGGGCTTGGAAGCAGGCTTCAGTTAAGCCGAATGATTCTCTTATTTTATAGCGTTGCCCTTGCCGGTGCTGCAGTTGGCGTAGCCGGGACGATATCGTTCATCGGATTGATGGCACCGCATATCGCCAGAATGCTGGTTGGAAATTCTTACAAGCTGATCATCCCGGTATCCGCATTAATAGGTGCAATCATTCTACTGTTGGCGGATTTGGCAGGAAGAATGCTTTTTCAACCGCTAGATGTTCCGGCAGGCGTGTTCACAGCAGGCATTGGAGCTCCTTTTTTCATGTATCTGCTGTTTAAGCGCAAGAAGATTTAGATCTTCTTTCAAAAGGATGAGAAACAGAGGGAGGCAAAGAATGGGTCAGAAATTGGAGCTTTTTGACGTAACTATAATCGGTGGAGGACCGGCGGGGTTGTATGCTGCCTTTTACAGCGGAATGCGCGACATGAAGACGAAACTGATTGAAGCGAGAGAGGAACTCGGAGGAAGGACATTAATGTATCCGGAGAAGATCGTCTGGGATGTCGGCGGCATGGCCCCCGTTCGCGCAGCACAGCTGACAAAGCTCATGATCCAGCAAGCTCAAACTTTTGATCCGACCATTGTACTGGGTCAACAAATTACCGGGTTGGAGAGATTGGTTGATGGCACGATGCGTATAACATCTGCGACCGGAGAGCAGCATTGGAGCCGGACGCTGATTTTGGCCATAGGCCATGGTGCGCTAAAGCTTGCTAAGCTTAACCTGCCCGGAGCGGAAAATTACGAAAAGGATAATCTCCATTATAACGTTATGGATGTGGCAAGCTTTCGCGGTAAAAGAGTGCTAATCTCCGGAGGCGGTGATTCAGCTGTCGATTGGGCTAATGAACTAGTAGGAATCGCTTCATCGGTTACGCTCGTGCACAGGCGGGAACGATTCAGTGGTATGGAACGGAATGTGAGGCGGATGAAGGCATCGAGCGTTCAAGTTCTTACGCCATATGCCATTAAGGATTTATATGGGAATGGCAATCGCCTTGATGCTGTTTCAATCGCTCCATTAAATGCGGAGGGGGAATGGACGGATGAAACAGAACAGGAGCGTCTTGCGGTGGATGCCGTCCTAATTAATCATGGGCTACGCGGGGATTTAGGTCCTATTGTAGATTGGGGGTTAGTGAGAGAGGATTGGAATTTTAATGCGGACGAGAAGCTGGCAACCAATCTTCCAGGAGTGTTCGTGGCTGGAGATACGGCAAATTACGGTAGCAAGCTTTATCTTATTGCCGGAGCTTTTACGGATGCAGCGTTAGCCGTGAACAGCGCCAAGTTGTATATCGAGCCGGATGCGTCAACAAGAGCGCAGGTCTCCTCACATAACAGTAAGTTTGATGAGAAGAACAGGGCGTTAGAGCTTGTAGAGGAACGACGCTGAAGGGATGACTTACAAACGATGTAAATTCATTAATAGTTTTGGAAAGTTTATCTATGTTTGAAGCAGAATTTCAGCTACTATTGTTAAAGGATAGAACAGTAACTGTTCCTACACTAATGCACATAATTAATAAGACGGTACACTATCTCCCTTATAGTTTAGTGATGCTGAATCTGCTTATGTCTATGGATCTCTACCTATCTATCCTTCTAATTTATGATCGGAGATGGTATAGATGAACTCATTGAAAAATAAAATTGCAATCGTTACTGGAGCAAGCAGATCCACAGGAATCGGAACAGCCATATGCCGTTCACTTGCAAGCCAGGGGGCAGATATTTTCTTTACGCATTGGCATCCTTTTGATGAAACGGAAGGGAATGGTGGAGAAAAGGAATGGCCGGAGCAACTTTGTGCAGAACTGAAAAGCTTGGGAGTCAGGGCGAGTCACATGGAAGCAGATTTTTCCAATCCTGAAATCTCAATAAAGATTATGGATCAGGTAGAACAAACTTTAGGAAATGCTTCCATTTTGATTAACAATGCAGCTTATTGCGTGCCCACGAATTATCAGAACCTGAGCATCACTTCGTTAGATCAACACTATGTAGTGAACAATCGTGGCACGGTTTTACTCAGTACTGAATTTGCCAGAAGATTCGAAAAGAATCATTCAAAGGGGACTCCAGGTAGAATTATTTTTATGGTTTCTAAAGGGCCTGACCCTGATAATCTGGCTTATATATTGACAAAGGGTGCATTAATTGGATTAATTGAACCTCTTTCTGTTGGTTTAGCTCCGCTACATATCACAGTTAATGGTTTTGATCCGGGTCCTACGGATTCCGGGTGGATAACGAATGAGATGAAAACTAATTTTTTGCCTATGTTTCCAATGGGAAGAATCGGGTTGCCTGAAGATGCAGCTAGAGGCATTAGTTTCTTAGCGAGTGATGATTCGCAGTGGATTACGGGGCAAGTGATAAAGTCTGAAGGTGGATTTCTAGGAAAATAAAGACATGAGTATTTCATCCTGGCTACCGATTGAACGGTAGCCTTTTTTAGTTAGTGGGCAGACTATCGCTACAAAACATGGAAATTGATGATATAATATCCAAACTCAATAATTTAGATATGAAGGGAGAAGCCCAGCATGATTACTCTCAGAAAGATCACACTAGAAAACCGACGTGCTATTTTCAATTTGGAGGTTTCAGACGATCAACGTCGCTTCGTAGCGTCCAATTTATCAAGCATGGCTTCGTGTTATGTCCTTGTAACCAATGGTGGTCATCCATTTCCGTTTGCGATTTACGAGGATGAAGAGCCGGTTGGTTTTGTGATGATGACTTATGGTATTACTGGATATGAAGTGCCATCCTTTGTAAATGATAGCTATTGTATCTTGCGACTAATGATTGATAAACGATACCAGAATCAGGGCTACGGCCGAGAAGCCATGACAAGAATTTTAGAATTTATCCGCACTTTACCGGCAGGCCCCGCACAATATTGCTGGATTTCTTATAAGGCTGATAACTTGTCCGCTAAAAGGCTCTATGAAAGCTTCGGTTTCCGTGACAGCGGCGAAATTATTGAAGAAGAGCTAACAACCGTATTGCGACTTTGATTTGCTTTTTACTTGGAGATTTCGAACCGTTTTGTGAAATCATCGTTACTTTGAAGCAGTATCAAATCACAATTCACGTATCGGAGATGGAACTGGCTCCCATGTATTGATCGATGTCTCATAGCAATGAGAGAAACTGCTACTCGAAAATGCTAGTAACGGTTTATACTAATTATCTATATTCCAACAATTCAATTACATTGCCAAACGGATCTACAATGGCGCTATAGATGCCTGGAGGACACTCGCGAGGTTCATCGTATAGCACTTTGATACCAAGCAGCTTATATTGCTGAATAGAAGCGACTAGGTCCTCGACTTGGAGTCCAATTACAACTTGTGATTCTCTTGGATACTGAACTTGAGTATTGAGCTCCACTTGACAGAGTACAATCGGGATAGGTTCGTGCTTCAAGCTAATAAGGCAATCATCATATTGGGTGGAGATTTCGAATCCTAATTTATTACAATAGAAATCAATGGCTACAGTCATATCTGCTATGTTAATAGAAATAACACTGATATTAGGCATACAATTATTCCTCCAATAGGTTAGAATACGTGCACAAACAAGGGATAGGATCATTTATTGACAGCACAATATTCCTTGACCTGCCTCTAACTTGCTCTTAAGACTTGAAAGCATCTGTGCCCAAGCCTGCTCATGCCAGCTTCTAGCGGTTTGTGAGGGTTCAGATTCTGTCCATCCCGAATGACATATCGTAACAAGTGTACCATCGGAAAGAGCTTTCAATTTCACCTCCCTTCATTCAATTCGACTAATACTTCTGGTGCAAACCATTCCGATAGACGATCCGCTTCAGTCCATGCCTTCCATACCAATTCTAAATTACTGTTAACGACGATTTGTGATACTAGACTCATCTGGTCACCTCTTATCAGGAAGATTACTGTCAATTTGATTAAGTATATGTGATTAATCAGCTTGTAAAGTCTTCTAGTTTGCTCGCTCTCGGTTAAATTTCTCAAACAATAACAGCGGCAAATTAACGACGATTGGTGGATCATGCGGGAGAGGATCTCTTAAGAGGATGTGTACGTGCAACTTCGTTGTAATATTCACTTCAACAGGTTCATCAAATTTCCCTCGCAAACATGTATCTAACTTAAAATAGTCAACAGGATTACGACTCCATGGAATACCTGCTGCAAGTATGTAATACGTACCAGGTGAGATATCAGTAAATATGCATTCGCGATTGCGCATATTGAGCGCAGTACCGACGATGGGTTTCTGATCGGGAATGGGGCGTGGAAATAAACCTACAAATAATAGACCGCGAAAATCCGGTGGTGTCTCTAGTTGACAGTGAATGCACATTTGTGGTGAGGATGGCAATGTATCAGATGTTAAGGGTGTGTGTTCATATTGATTCATATGGGAGAATAACTCAAACGAAGTGGCTGCAAACTTCTTAGGTGATAGGCCGACGAATTGCTTGAACCGATGATGGAAGGAGCCGGCACTTCGGAAGCCTATCGAGAGCATAATCTTCGTTAGCAACGAAGGTTGTTTCAGCAGCGCTTGTTTACCAGATTCTATCCGCAAGGCGGACAAGTATTGGCGTGGTGAAATTCCCGTTACCTTCTTAAATATTCTAGTGAAGTGATAGGCGCTATAACCGACTAGATGAGCGAGTTGCTCTGAAGTTACTTCTTCATCAAGATGCTCCTTCATGTATTGAATAGCTAGCTCCGTCGCGTGGATATAGCTATGATGTGGTAGATGAGTAGGCTCTACGTTAACCATCTCCTTCATTATCATAGGGGGTTCATAGTGTGTAATATTAATAAAACCTATATATGTAGTATTTTAGGTTTTATTTGAACGCAGTACAATGCTTAGTTGAAATATGTAATAAGGAAAGCTCGAGGTGTGAAATGGACAGAGTAGCGAATATAAGAACTGAAGAGAAGAGATATCATGACTTGTGTTACGATAGTTATAATTTGTTCGAGCCAGGTTCCTGGCTACATAGACCCGTAAAAACGGTAATCGATCTATTAGAAGAATACAGAGATCAAGAATACTTAAGTGTATTAGATTTAGGAGCTGGGATTGGTAGGAATAGTATCCCCATAGCGGAATCCATGAAAAATAGAAATGGGAAGGTAGTTTGTGTTGATTTATTGGAGTCGGCCATAGAAAAATTGGAAGGTTATAGTCGAAAATTTGGAGTCGAACCATTTATTGTAACAAGACTATCTGACATTGAATATTTCATTATCGATCAAGAGGAATATGACATTATCTTAGCTGTATCTGCCTTGGAACATATAAGTTCGGAAAAAGCTCTGGAAAGTAAACTTAACGAAATGATTATTGGAACTAAAAGAAATGGAATCAATTGCATTATTATCGGATCGAACATACAAGAGGTAAACCTTGAAAATGGACAAGAACTAGACCCGATGTTTGAAGTGAATATACCTACAGAAAGAATGATTGATTTATTAGTTCAGCAGTACACTGGATGGGAAGTTAAACAACGATTTGTAAAACAAATAGAATATGAAATTGATAGAAAAGGCCACCCCGTAAAACTGACAACAGATTGTATAACCTTTGTTGCTAAAAAAATATAATAAACACTAGGAGATTGTTATGCCTTTCACTTTTGCTCATCCTATTTTTGCACTTCCTTTTAAATATGTGAACCCAAAATACTTTAGTGCTACCGGCTTGATTCTAGGAAGTATGTCACCTGATTTTGAATATTTTATTATGCTTGAGCCCCATCAAAGTATAGGGCATTCTATAACAGGATTATTTTTACAGGCAATTCCCCTATGTGTGATTATTGCACTAATTTTCCATTTTATAGTTAAGGAGATATTAATATTGCATCTTCCTTCGAACTATAATATAGATCAACGAGCGTACAATACCTTGAGCAAGTGGAGATTGACCTCTAAGGGCTGGGTAGTGTTCATCATATCTGTGATTATTGGTTTCTTTACTCACGTGTTCATCGATGGTTTTACACATTTCAATGGTTACTTTGTAGAACAATTTCCCCCATTAAGGGATATAGTGATTTATAATTTCACTCTTTATAAAATATTGCAGCATTCGTTTTCTATATTCGGATTACTCATGGTAACTTGGATCATAGTTAGGTCGTTGTATCGACATCGAGAAACGGTAACAATGATACCAACAGTTACAACAATACAAAAAAATATTTTCTGGACATCAGTAGTTGTTGTAGCGATAGCAGTAACTAGTATGAAGTTACTTTTTAGTTCGAGCAGGAATATAATTGGTATTCTTGTGGTTTCGCCTATTACAGGGGGATGTTTAGGAATATTGCTTGTATCGATCGTAATAAGAGGTTTACAAAAGACAAAATAATCATAATTCGATTCGTTAAATAAATTACGAGTAAGAATATCATCGCATCATTAAAGCATCCATTGGATGTTTTTTGAAATAATAGAATTTGTAAAATTTTGAGACTGCGGAGAAATGTGAAACAAATTCAATGGATGGTCCTATATTCAACTGTTGGCCATGGGGAGCCCTGTTTTTTATTAAGCACACGCCTCTTTGGTATGTAGAACGGACCGAGTGGATCTTATATCCTCCGAAATGCATGTTTTAGTCGAGCTTACGGACAAATGTAAGCGAAAAACCGAATACAATGTGCCGCCGGTAACGTAAACGATCTAAATGTATGCGAAAAATCGAATACAATGTGCCGCCGGTAACGTAAACGAGCCAAATGTAAGCGAAAAACCGAATACAATGTGCCGCCGGTAACGTAACGAGCTAAATGTATGCGAAAAACCGAATACAATGTGCCGCCGGTAACGTAAACGAGCCAAATGTATGCGAAAAACCAAATACAATGTGCCGCCGGTAACGTAAACGAGCCAGCGCCGTTATTCGCCCTGATTCACCCGGAATGGGCTTGTTATTAGGGAATAAGTGCAATATGGCCCGTCCCTAATATATGTGCTTATTTCATCGAAATAAAGGCTATACGGTTAGTAAGCGGAACCTCACACGGATACGAGTATGGAATTACGGATGTACTCAGCTTGTAACTTTACCTCCAAGGACGCCGTCAGGTGCTTTTTTTTATTATTTGAAAAATGGTTGAGAAATACATAGTTAATAAGGGGAACTTTACTTATAATATTACTTTAGCGTATTTTTCCAGTACGCTGTCTTTTAAGCAACACTAGGCTGAAAGGAAGTTATCCCTTGTTTGAGACTTTGCTTTTGAATTTCTTGTTTTTATTGTTTCCAATCTTAATTTTTCTACTTTTCTTTGAGAATCGTGCTTTTGCTTATAATAGTAAGATTCTAGTTCTACTGTCGGCAGTGACCATGTGTCTCTGTATAGCCAAACCTTTTAAACTCGATATGGGCTTTATTTTTGATTTGAGATATGTTCCGTTTATTATTGTAGCTCTTTTTGGTGGATACAAGAACGTTCTACCGCTATATATCCTTTTAAATATCTATCGATTCTATGTGGGGGGAGAGGGTACGTTACAATCCTTTCTTTTCGCCACTTCAATCCTAATCCTGGTCCCTCTATATAGTAAAAGGTTCTTAAAACTAGATTCGAAAAGTCGCATCATCGCGGCAACAATAATTTCTTTTCTGACGATGGGATTTTACCTAATTATATTAGGTTTTACACAGGGGAGTTTAAATAGGGAATATTGGTTTCTCACCTTAAATGCCTTTACGACGCATGTCGGGGTAATGTGTATCAATATGATCTTAATAGAAAAGATTATTACTAATATTAAGAATCGCGACCGAATTATGCAATCTGAAAGATTAAATGTCGTGAGCGAGCTAGCGGCAAGTGTATCACATGAAATCAGAAACCCGCTTACAGTGACCAGCGGTTTTTTGCAGCTGTTGAATAAATCGAAGACGATCACAAGGGAGGAGAAACAGTACGTAGAGTTATCTCTATTAGAATTACAGAGGGCTGAAAAAATCGTGAGTGACTATCTTTCATTTGCTAAGCCGCAATCCGATAATATGGTTTATTCCAACATGCAGGAGGAGGCAGAATATACTAAGAATATCATCATGCCTTATGCCACTATGCACAAAGTAGAGGTCAAATTTAATTTTAATAATTCGCTATTCAAAAATTATGATCGGAACCAAATACAGCAATGTCTTATTAATCTATATAAAAACGGAATCGAAGCCATGAAGGAAAAGGACGGTGGTACGCTGTTCATCGATATTTCGGAAAAAAAACAAAATATTATTATCAGTATTCGCGATACTGGCATTGGAATGACAAAGGAAGAAATATCGCGTCTCGGTAAACCGTATTATTCGACCAAAGCTGAAGGCACGGGACTGGGGATGCTTATGGTCTACAGTACCATTGATAAAGTGAAAGGCATTGTTGAAGTTGATAGTGAAAAAGGCAAAGGCACAACGTTCATTATCACCATTCCAACATAAGGGCAAGTTGCAGAGTGTCTCGTTTGCTGTTTATCCCCCACTAGGAGTGTGTAATACCTTTCATGAATGGATTTCGTGTCATAAGGGAAACGACCCTGTGCGAAGTCCCATCTGGAGGTGCAGCAATGGAGATATTTGTAACTATAGGTGTCAAACTGATCATTAGTTTCTTTGGTTTGTGGATCATTACCTTTATTACTGGCCGCAAGACGCTTAGTCAATTGACGCCTCTCGATTTCCTGTCATCATTGATTTTAAGTGAGATTGTAGGGAATACGATATATGATAATGAGGTGAAGATCTGGCATCTGCTGTTTGCGCTTTTCATCTGGACCGCTTTGTCTTATTTGTTTGAAAAGGCAACGACCCATTTTGTGAAGTTCGGGAACATGGCGGAAGGCCGGACGGTGTTGCTTATTGACGATGGCAAAGTGAATCAGGATTTGATGGAGAAATACGATATTGAGTTTACCCAACTGCTGTTTATGCTGCGGCAGCAAAATATTTTTTCTCTAAGTGAAGTGAAGTATGCTCTGCTCGAAACGAATGGCTCACTGTCGATTATGCGCAAGTCTGAAGAGGAGCAATCGGAGCAGTCTTCCTCTTTTTCCATTACAGTTATTGATAAAGGTAGGCTGCTGGAAGATTCGATGCGTGGCAGACCGATGAATAAGATACAGATCCAGGAATGGATCAGGGAGCATGGCTATCAATGCGTTGAGGACATTGCTTATGCTGAATACAAGGAAGACGGATCACTCTATATCATACCTAAAAACAAACCATAAACCTTGTTAATAGTAATATATTTTAATGGAGGTACATCTTTATGGGGATTTCTTTATGTAAAGCAGACGTAAGTGATGCGGAATTTATTCATCAAATGCAAGTCAAAGCCTTTATGCCATTACTTGAGAAATATAAGGATTATGAAACCAGCCCAGCCAATGAATCCGTAGAAAAAATGATAAACCGAATTAATCAGTCTTTTACAGATTATTTTATGATTAAGAATTCTGATATTGTTGTGGGCGGTGTCCGAATCGTTAAAAAGGAAAACAACACTTACCGTGTCAGCCCCATATTTATTATGCCAGAATACCAGGGGATGGGGATCGCCCAGCAGGTTTTTGCAATCATTGAACAGAGATATAATGACGCGAAAAAATGGGAGCTGGATAGTATTGAGCAAGAGCAGAGGAACTGCTATTTATATGAAAAGGTAGGATATAAACGAACAGAAGAAACAAAGCGAATAAACAATAAATTAACTTTAGTATTTTATGAAAAATATATGGATTAAAATTTAGACAGCGGACAGCTCGTGTCCACTGTCTTTTTTGATTAAAATTAATAAACTCTAATACGCTTCACAAATAACGATAAAATTAATCCGATAACTGCAATTGCTGCGATAAATAAGTATGCATGTGTAATTCCTGCGGTTAAAATTTCAGGCTGTGCAGCAGTTGGATGTGTATTAGCGAATCGTGTTTGTCCGCTAGACATTAGTGTAACAGCGAACGTTGTACCAAGAGCACCTGCGATTTGTTGAAGTGTGTTCATAACAGCTGCCCCATCCGGATAGTATTTCACGGGTAACTGATTTAAGCCATTGGTTTGAGCGGGCATAATGACCATAGCTAATCCGATAAACATAGCGCAGTGTATTAAAATAAAGGTCAGGTTACTGGTTTCAGTAGAATTGCTTGTAAATAGAAAACCTGCAATGGTTGCGATGGAGAATCCAAGCGGCAGCAATAATTTCGGACCGAATTTATCAAATATTCTACCCGTAACTGGAGCCATAGCTCCGTTAATCACACTGCCTGGAAGGAGTAGAATTCCTGCAGCTGTAGCTGATAACAATAAACCTCCTTTTAAATATAACGGTAATAAAATAGCAGAGGATAAGATGATCATCATTCCTAAAAAGACCATTATTAGACCTATTGTAAACATAGGATATTTAAACACTCGTAAATTTAGCATCGGCGTTTCCAACTTAAACTGTCTAAATACAAACAGGATTAAGCTGATGACACCAACGATAAGAGGCAGATAGACAATGATTTCACTTAAAGCATGATCAGCGATGTTGCTAAATCCAAATACGATGCCACCAAATCCGAAAGTAGAAAGTAGAATGGATAAAATATCTATTTTAGGTTTAGAGATTTTGGCTACATTTTTGATAAATGTTAATCCGAATCCAAATGTAAATAATAATAAAGGTAAACTTGTCCAAAAGATAAACTCCCAGCCCAAATGATCCACGATCAAACCAGACAAAGTTGGCCCGATGGCCGGTGCACACATAATAACAAGTCCCATCATCCCCATGACAGTTCCACGTTTATGTGCAGGGAAAATTATTAGAATAATGTTCGTCATTAGGGGCAGCAATAAACCAGTTCCCAAGGCTTGCACTAAACGCGCAATTAATAAGGAGGTGAAATTGGGGGAGAGGGCAGCAATTAAAGTACCAATGATAGATAATAACAAGGATGCTGTGAATAATTGTCTAGTGGTAAACCATTGCATTAATAGGGCGGATATCGGAACGAGGATACCTAGTACAAGTAAATATCCTGTGGTTAGCCATTGAACCGTTGAGGCGTTGATTGAAAATTCATCCATTAAGTTGGTAAAAGCCATATTTAAGGCGGTTTCACTAAATAGTCCGACGAATGCTCCTAGCATAAGGGAGAAGGCCATTAGGGCGGGACGTTTAACTTGAACAGCTGCTGTTGATTCCATGATAGGGATAAACCTCTTTTCAGAAATGGATTCGTATTATTTTTGAAGAATAGATGATATGTCAACTATAGAGCAGAGGATATGCATTTATGCCTCTCTTACATTATTCTGCACACGAGTTAACAAAGTTGTTAGCGCTGAGTACTCCGCAGGAGAGAATCCTGTCGCTATAATTTCGTTTAATTTGATCGTCACCTCATTGATTGTAGTCTCTAATTTCCTGCCTTCGTCTGTGACAAAAACATTTACCGAACGACGGTCTTGCGTACTTGGTACTTTATGAATGTACCCCTTGTTCTCTAAGCTAGCGATCATTCGGGCAACACTGGCTTTATCTTTCCCAAGTTTATTAGCAATCTCGTTCTGAGATAGACCTTCTTTCTCAAGCAACAAAGCCATAAGTAAATGTTGTTCAGGCGCAAGCCGAACGGGTGTAAGCAATTTTGTTAAATAATTGGCTATTTCTAAGTGTAAATCTCGAATCACTAACCCTAGCGGGTCTTTGGAATCCATATGATCTCTCCTAATTAGAAAAATAGATGATATATCAACGTTTATGATTTGTTTATATTAACATAAAGTAACATATGCATGTCAAGTCAAAGAGAAATCAAGTACATAGGGTTAACAAAATTTATAGTAGAATTATAGACTTTGGTACAAGCGTGAGGACCTCTTCCACAATATATTGTTGTAAATACAGTGTAGGAGGGAAAATCATGAAGCAAAGAATATCTTCAATAAGAAGAGTCAAAAGTTCTTTGAGTAAAGGAATAAAAACGAAACGTAGTCCCGTAACGAAAAGAGTAGGGAAGTCAAGGATTCATATTAGACAAGCTAACGCATTTGAATTGCAAGTTTTTAGATTAGTCAACGAAGAACGGACGAGTAGAGGAATCGCTGCCTTAACTCTAAATACGCGGCTAACTGATCTTGCGGTTTTGAAATCAAGAGATATGAGGGATAATAACTATTTTAGTCATACCTCTCCAACTTATGGCACCCCCTCTCAAATGCTAGATCGATTTGGAGTGGAGTGGCGTGCTTATGCAGAAAATATCGCGGCGGGCCAAGCAACACCTGAAGCAGTAATGAGAACGTGGATGAATAGTACTGGTCATAGAGCTAATATTTTGGATCCTCGCTTTACGGATATTGGGGTTGGTTATGTAGGGGGAACTGCAACTAGTCAATATCAACATTATTGGACACAACTGTTTATTCAGAAACCATAAGAGATCACAGTGAAGCCACTCTATAATGAAATACGCCTCTGATTGTGTGTCTAACCATTGAGGTGAAGTTCATTTACGGGGTGGTTTGTTTTGTGTTTTTGAACTGCTTTACAGAAACCTTTCTGGAAGAATGTCGTCTAACAAGATATGGAATTTTTAGGAGGGGAACTATGCGTAAAAAATGGATACTTATAGGCGTCTTGCTGCTTATGGCAATCACTCCATTGATTGATGTCACAAAGGTACAAGCCGCAAAAGTATTGTTTGACGGAACTAGTAGTGCGGAGCAACTAAAAGCACTAGCTTCGATTAATAAAATTCGGCAACAAATGGGGTTGGAGGAAGTGAAACTTGATCCTGCCCTCGTTAAGGCGGCGATTAATCATGCTCGCTACGCTAATGCTAATTTTACAATAAAGTCTGAAGGCGATTTATCTATAGAAGTGAAAGGTCGTGAGTTCTTTACCCAACAAACGCCTAAAGAGAGAGTGTTAACGTCGGGTTTAAGCGGAGAAGTACCGGAGATTATGGAAACCGTATATATGAAAGAGCGGGCCTATGATGAATTTGATATGGCTTCAGAGATTAACGAGCTAGCAGTTATGCATGATCGCAGGGAAGTGATGCTGACCCCGGCAGTTGCTTCTATTGGCATTGCACGAGTGGGTAAGTCTACCGTGATTGTTGGTGCTGTGAAGTCAGAAGGCGTAATGACTACACCAGCGACTGCGAGCGTATTTCCTTATGATGGAATGACGCGAGTGTGGTCAGGCAACATTTACAAAATGAATGCACAGCAGTTAATTCAAGGAGAAGCTACAACACTTACGGTCTTTAGTAGTCTACGGGATGTAGCGGACATAAAGGCTAAACTAAGCACACAGGCAGGCAACCGCCACATTAGTATCCCGCTTAGTGTGAAGAAACTCAATTCTGGTTACGGGTATGTATTAACAGCGCAGCGTCAGTTGAGGGGGGATCGGGAATATACCGCGGAGGTTTCATTTCAATCTGGTGGCGAAACGCTAGTGAAAAAATGGACCTTTAAGACAAGCCCATTCCTGTATCAGTTGAACATTGATGATATGCCACTTCTATCAGCACCGCCGCTAAACATTGTGAATGGTATTTCAGAAGTGCCCATGCGTTATCTCTTTGAGTTATTTGGAGCCAGGGTAGAATGGAACAAGGCAACTCGCACGATTACCGCTGAAAAAAATGGACTTTCTCTGAAGATGACCATCGACGATCATACAGCCTACATTAATGGACAAGCTGTGCAGATGAATAGCCCACCTCATCTATACGGTTACGCGACCTATGTTCCTCTCCGATTTATATCCGAAACGTTCGGATATGATGTAGAATACGATCCGATCGAACGTTCGGTGGACATTTGGACAGGTCTTTTATGAATATAAATAATCTATTTTTCCACATACTATATTGTAATTATAGATACTTCAATGACCCCAAGAGAAATTGGAGCAAGCTCGTTAGAACCCTTCAGCATCATGAACTTCTCTTAGTGACTGGAGGGAAGGGCAGCTTTATGATGGAGCGAAAACGACATTCGTTTAAAGCTGGTATGTTATTCTATATTTCTCCAGATGTTAAGCATTCAATAGAGATAGATGCTGAAGATCCCTTATGCTTTCTGTCCGTTCATTTCAACTATGCGAAGGTGAGCATGAACGAGGAGAACTGGGGAATTAGTGGTGATGTGGATTCACTCCATTTGCAAGCTGTATCCGAGTTGAAGGATTATTATCAAGTGGAAGATATCTTCGGACAAATGATTCAGAGCTGGAATACTAAGCTGCCAGGGTATGAATTTGTAGCGAAGACTTTGTTACAGCAGCTTATCATTGCAATTGCTCAAAATACACAAAAACAAAGTCAAAATTACTCCACTTCATTAAAGGTGGAAAAAATTATTAATTACATGCATCAAAAGATCAATGAGAAAGTTAGCTTGAGCGAATTGTCAGATTTGGTACAGCTTTCACCTGCTTATTTATCGAGAGCATTCAAAGAGATTACAGGTTATTCGATCATTGAGTTTTTTAATAAAATGAAAATTGATAAAGCGAAAGAGCTGATTCTTGAAGGGGATATAAAAATCAAAGCGGTTGCGCAAACCCTTGGATTTACGGATGAATTTTATTTCAGCAGAATTTTTAAAAGAATGACAGGCATCAGCCCTTCGGAATTTCAGAGCAAAAATGTCCATGGAGTTTAGAATAATGCATGGTATAGAGCCAATCTGACTGTTAATATGAGGTTGTTATTGTTAGCAGAAAGAAGGCTTTTTTATGTCCATGTGGAAAAGGAATTTGATCGTTTGCTGGTTTGGTATGTTTGTAACGGGTGTAGGTATGAGCCAGATTGCGCCAGTATTGCCACTTTACATTAAGCATCTTGGTGTAGACAATGCCGATTCCGTTGCTCAGTTTTCTGGCATTGCTTTTGGGATTACCTTTATCGTTTCAGCCATATTTTCACCCATTTGGGGGCTGGCGGCAGACAGGTTCGGACGGAAACCAATGCTTTTGCGGGCAAGTCTTGGGATGGCGATTGTGATCAGCTGTATGGGGTTTGCGCCTAATGTGTATGTATTAATTGCACTAAGATTATTACAGGGTACAATAACGGGTTATAGTACAGCTTGTACTACATTAATCGCGACTCAGACGGATAAGGAACATGCAGGATATGCTTTAGGAACTCTTTCAACAGCCAGTATTGCTGGAGCTTTACTTGGCCCAACGATTGGTGGTTTCATTGCAGAGAGCATGGGTTTACAAAGTTCATTTTTTGTTACGGGTGGACTGATGCTGGTTGCCTTCATTACTACCGCTTTGTTCGTGAAGGAATCTTTTCATCGTGAAGATAAAAAGACGCTAAGTATCAAGGAGGTCTGGAGCAGTGTTCCAGAGAAGAGCCTAACGCTAACCTTGTTTGTAACCTTCTTTATTCTAACTGTTGCTTTATACTCTGTAGAACCAATTATTACGGTATATGTTACTCAGCTCTCCAAGAGTGCTAGTCATGTGGCTCTGCTTGCAGGGATGACCTTCTCAGCTTCAGGGCTGGCTAACATCATTGCTGCTCCAAGGCTTGGCAAGTTGTCTGACCGAATAGGTGCTCAAAAAGTTATACTAGTTGCGCTTATAGCGGCAGGACTTCTGTTTATCCCACAAGCGTTTGTTCAGAATCCTTGGCAGTTAATGGGTCTGCGTTTTCTACTAGGATTAGCGGCAGGTGGGTTAATACCTTCTGTGAATATCCTCGTTAAGAAAATAACACCAGATGCGCTTACAGGAAGAGTATTTGGATTTAACATGTCGGCAGGTTATCTTGGCACATTTGCGGGTTCGGTTCTAGGTGGGCAAGTGGCAGCCTGGTTTGGGATCCGAGATGTATTCTTTATTACGAGTGTTTTGCTATTGATAAATGCAGGCTGGGTTTATTTTAAAGTGTATAAAAAACTAAGCTTAAATGGGAGAGAAGACAATGGAAGACTTAAAGAGATCAGAAACTGAATGTATTGATGCAAAGAAAACGGCGCTGGTTGTAATCGACTTGCAAAATGGAATTGTTAACATGCCTAATAAGGCTCCACATACAGGTGAGCAGGTGGTTCAGAAGGGCAGCAGTTTAGTTCAAGCCTTCACGGAAAAGGGGGCGTTTGTAGTACTTGTAAGAGTATCCTCGTTAGATGGACAGGATATGTTAAGACCTCAAACAGATTTGAAGATGAATGCAGGATCCATTCCAGAAGGTTGGGATACCTTGGTACCTGAATTATCTGACTTCAAAAACGCACATGTGATATCTAAACGTCAGTGGGGGGCATTCTTCGGAACGGATCTTGATTTGCAGCTACGGCGTCGTGGTATAGATACAATTGTCTTGTGTGGTATTTCTACATCCATAGGTGTGGATACGACAGCTAGAGAAGCTTATCAGCTTGGTTACAACCAAGTTTTTGTGGAAGATGCAATGACTGCTTCTACGAAAGAAGAGCATGACTATGTGTGTAAAACCATTTTCCCTAGGATCGGCAAGATTCGGTCGAGTGGTGAAGTAATATCCCTGTTAAAATAGGATGAAAAGCCCTCATGCTCTCTGGAATCCCAGAGAGCATGAGGGCTTTTGTTTGAAATCATGTACTTACATGAAGATAAGGAGTAGTATCCCAGCCAAGAAGCAGTAATAAGAGAAGTACTTCAAATTACCTTTAGCCATAATCCCCATAAACCAGCGCATAGAAAAATACGTAACGACTAGTGTAGTAATAAATGCAATTAAGTATGGAATTGCTAGTTGCGCTCGGTTCGGGTCACTGGCAATATCAGATGCACCCATAACAAGTCCGCCCAGACTGATTGGAATATACAGCATAAAAGAAAAGCGTAAAGCAGTTTCTTGCTTCATTCCCACAGCAATGGAAGAGATGACCGTTGCGCCTGAGCGACTTATCCCAGGAATAAGAGCTACAGCTTGGGCAAGTCCGACTATGACTGCATCCTTCGCTTTTAAATCCCCATCTTGTTTACGACCGCGAAGATTACGAATTAACCATAAAGCAACCCCGGTTACAAGCAAGGCGATGGACACGGTGTGTACTGACGAGAAGATCTCCTCAATTTGATCCTTAAAGAACAAGGCTACGATAACCGCAGGCATGGTGCCAATGATAATGTACAAAGAGAACATAAAATCTGACTTATATTCCTCTTTGCGGGTCAGAATAAATTGAACGAATCCAGTGATCAATCTTCCGATATCTTTGCGGAAAATAAAGCAAATCGCAATTAGAGAAGCCGTATTTGTTAGGATTTCAAAGGATAGCCCATTCTGTTTTAAGCCTAGCAATTTCTGTGCGATGATCAAATGGCCGCTCGAGGAAACGGGGATTGGCTCAGTTGCCCCTTGAACAAACCCTAGAAACAAGTATTTAAGCCACAGTATAATATCTTCCATTTTTCCTCCCAGTATTTTTGTAATCTTTTTAATCATATCTCATTCAATGAAGAAATGACAATAGAACCATCGTGCCATATCGAAGTTCATCGCCTTAAATGAGGGGTTGACTGAACCAGTTATAATATTCTTGAATGGCTTCTTCACTAACCGAGCCTATCGCGAAAGTAAACTAAATGAGGTGGAACTATTTGTAGTTCATTAATTAAAATTCATCGGCAGGACATTCCGAAAGCCGCCAGCGTTCTGGCAGAAGCCTTCGCAAAGGATGATCCATTGTATCAGCATATTTTGCCTGATGAAACAACCAGACTCCGCGTATTAAACATTTTTTTTCATCGTTATATTGAGATGTTGTATCCTTATTCGGATTTACTAACGACGTCAACAAATTATGAAGCTGTCGCTTTGGTGTTCCATTCGGAGCGTCAGAGCGGGACATTGATTTCGAACGTCAACTATATGAAACAAATTGGGCTGGCGATTCTCAAGTGTTTACCGATTTGCCGAATCATTGGTGTACGAGGATTTATTCGAGGACTAACTATTTTGCGCAGTATGAGCTCCTTATGGTTATCGATGTTTGGTGATCGGAAGTATATGCATTTGGATATGCTTGTAGTGCAAGAACGTTACCGTGGGCAAGGATATGTATCAAAGATTATGATGCCGCTGCTCGCCGAGTGCCGCGAGAAGAATGCATTATGCACCTTAGAGACACAGACGCAAAGTAATCTTCCTATCTATGAGCATTATCAATTCCGCACGGTTAAGGTTATCCCCTTACCCAATAGTACATTAGAGCAGTATTGCATGGCGTATTCTCCAAGCGTTACTCAGTAGTTATTAAAACGGGGCGTCCCATTCAGCCATTTCATGGCTTTTGGGGCAGCCCTTTTTTTGATCATGAACTATATTTCGCAGCAGGGATGATTATTTTTATGGCTGTGCCATAACCTGGCTCGCTTTCAATGTGGATACCATAAGGTGATCCAAAGAGCAGCTGAATTCGATCATGAACATTCTGGATGCCAATCCCTGATAAATGATGTTTTTTGCTTACATTCACCTGCTCAAGAGCGTTCGGCATCCCTATACCATCGTCCATAATTTCGATGATTAAATGCTCATCCCGCTGGGAGATGAAGATTTGAATATTGCCGCTGACGTATCCAGGGAAAGCATGGAAAAACGCGTTTTCCACAAAAGGCTGGATGATCAGCTTGGGGACCAACAGCTCCGTACTGTCTTCAGAAATCTCAAAGTGGACACCGATTTGATCACCGTATCTGATCTGATTGATAAATACATAATGCTTTAAAGTCTCTATCTCCTGTTTTACAGTAATCATGTCCTCTGTAGATCCTAAGGTATTCTGAAGCATGGAGATGAGGCTATCGATCGTTTGATCCACCTGTTGGGTCCGATGCATGTTGGCTAAATATTTGATCGAACTCAGCGTATTATACAGGAAGTGAGGGTTGATTTGCATTTGCAGAGCATTGAGATCTGCCTTCCGGCGTTCCTGCTGTTCGTAGACAACTCTTTCGGTATACCGGTCAATTTCTCTAATCAGATGATTGTAGGCTTTGGTTAATACATTAGTCTCGTAGCTGCCATCTTCCTGCAAGGGATGCAATTTCAGACTGTCCCCTTTGGACGTTTTCATCGTATTGACTAACTGATTCAGGGGCTGAATGATTCGTTTACTAAGCCAATAGACAAACAACATGCTAATCACCAGTACAATGCTAACTACCTTGATGATTTCGTTTGAGATTGTATATAGCGGCGCAAATGCAGTTAATTGATCAACCTCCTCTATAATGTAGGCATTAAACTCCGGAAGGAAATACGAAATATAGGTTTGTTTATTTTCTGAATTTGTGACGATACCTCCTTGCTCCACAGCGTTCATGGCATTCAATAGAAGAAAGGAATTATACGTGCTAATGGAAGCCTTATTGCTGCTGGAGAGAATCGTACCCTCTGCTGAGATAAGCGAGATATGAATGCCTTCCGAAATGTAGGGGCTGTATTTAAGATAGATGTTAAGCTCGTCCATAACAACGGCTGTATATCCGTACATTGAACCGGAAGCACTATCTACCAAAGGTTTCGTAGCAAAAATATAGTTTTTATAGGGTACAGTTTCTTTGAAAAGATCTGAACTGCTATGATATTGAATCCGATTGGGAATAACTCCATTAATCGTCATATAATCCGATACGATTTCATCCGGTATTTTATCCCATTTCAAGTTATTGCTTGAATAATGGCGTCCTCCTTTTCCCGGCATTGCCGAAACAATGATATGGGAGTTGTCGGGACTGAGGTAATCTTTGTAGATATCAATATATCTTCCAAGACTCATGACCAGATTGGTATGCTCAAGCGAGGTCAGAGCCGGCTTGGTAATATAATTTTTAAATTCAACACTACTGTTTATCTGCAGCATCGTATTCACAACCTGGTCATTGTATCGCAGTAAATCATTCTTTACCAAATTCATATTGGCGGATGAATTCTGGACGACTTGATTTAGTAGAATCCGCTCTGAAATTTTCGAGGAGGCCATGGTAAGGATGAAGGAGATTACAAGAATCCCCATTAACATAAGGATTAGAATTTTGATAAAGATACTATTCTTACGAAGCAAGCCGTTCACCTGTCTTTACTGGGAGATTTGAGTACGGAACTCCACAGGAGTCTTTCCAGTCATTTTTTTGAATACCTTCGAGAAATAATTATGTTCTGAGAATCCGGTTAAACGGCTGATTTCTGATACGGTTAAATTAGGGTCCAGCAGCAGTTCTTTCGCTTTATCTATTCGCACCCTGCTGATATATGTAGTTAAATTCTCTTGCGTTCGCTGTTTGAAATAAGAGGAGAGGTAACTATAGTTAAGATGCAAGGTATTTGCCATTTCTGATAATGAGATTTCATTAGCATAATGTTTGTTGACGTATTCATAAATCTGGTGCAGAATCATCGATTGTTGATCTGTTTGTTTCATACTGGATTTCAGTGCATCTAGGAATTGTATCAAAATACTCTCTAATTCATTGATGCTATAAGCTAAATCAATGGTTTTAAATAACTTTAGTCTGGACGAACCAAGCTCAGAAATGGGCTGCTTAATATGCTCAAGTGTACTCATTGCCGTATAGATGAGATTTTGACATAAACGTTTCAAGCTATATTCGTCATAGTCCTGTGTAGATAAGATTTTCAGAAAAAACGCTTTCAATTGTTCTCTGGCGTCATCTATAGCCAAAATCCGTAACAATGAAGTAAACTGATTCAGGTCGAAAGATACCTTTTCGCTAGGAATGAGAATTGCATTTTCCGGAACTACTACTTGTGTTGGGAAATAGATCAGTTTGCCAAGGTACGGTGTTAATCGCAAATGCGCTTCCTTAATCTGTTCTAAACCGGAAAATGGATTGGAAAGAATAAATGAGATATACAGAAGCTTTTCTTTCACGGCCTCAGCTAATGATTGAATTGATGTCATTATATTTTGAGCTGCAGTCTCCTCGTAGTTTAGGAGAATTAGAAATTCTGTCTTAAGGAATATAAAAGAATAGGTTAAGTTATTAGATAAATGTTGCTTTGCCAATGAAAGAAGGAGCTCCTCCATTTGGTTTTGACTCCACTCTGTTCTGGACAGAAGTAAGCTGTTGCTGGCTTTTGCCAGCATAAAGCAATTTCCTCGAAAATATTTTGTGAGCAAGTCTATAGATTCTTCAATTGGTAACGAATCATGTTCAAGCCATTGGGAAAGGATCAACGAAATGTCCAGATTAGGACGAATATTACCGGATGTATGTAAGTTCACTGAACCACACAATGTCTGGATTAAAGTTATAAGCTCAGCAGAAGAGACTTTCGGTTTGAGTAAATAATCAGTAACGCCGTATTTAAAGACTTCCCGAACATAATCGTATTCACTGTAGCTGCTTAATACGATAATTTTAATTTCCGGATATTTCACTTTCATGATTTTTGAGAATTCTATTCCATCCATAACTGGCATCACAATATCGGTGATGACGACATGTGGACGTGTGGATTCGATATGGTCGAGCGCATCTTGGCCATTTGAGACCTGGGAAACGATTTCAATTCCATATTTGCTCCAGTTACATAAATGCATAATCCCCGTTCGAAGGATGGCTTCATCGTCTACGATCATCACCCGATAGGTTGAAACGTTATTGTTCATAGTAGGACACCCCGTTATTTCTCTTGTTGTATTTTTCTCATCATATAACAATCTTTCATATTACGGTATGGGATCTGGTTTGAAAAGCTATATACAAATAAAAAGTGCTATCGACCATAATTTTTACTAGGAAAAAAATAACATTTATTAAATGAACAATAATTACTACTAAGAAAGAACGAATGATTATTATACTTATCATTTTGAATTCTCTAAAATTAGGTTCAAGCGTTAAAGAATGAACCGCTTACATACAAAGTCAAAAGGGGTTGTAGAAATTGAAAAAATGGTTATCAGTATTGCTCTTAGTATCAATGACAGCAACGGTACTCGCTGCTTGCGGGTCATCAAATTCAGCGGAGAAAAATGAAAGCGGTACTACTAAGAAAAAAGTGATCGCTTGGGCCTGGGACCCTTCCTTTAATGGTGCAGCTTTAAAGATCGCTGAAGATCTTTACAAAAAAGAAAATCCTGATTTTGAGCTAGAGGTTGTTGAAATGGCCAAAACGGACTTGGAACAAAAGCTGAATACTAATCTGGCAGCAGATGTTAAAGACGGTCTTCCAGATATTATTCTGGTAAATGATCCTAATATTCAAAAATATGTTAACGCATATCCAAATACCTTCGCAGATTTTGGTGACAAGATTGATTACACTCAATTCTCTCCATACAAGGTCGATGCACTTAAGGTAGACGGTAAAATGTATGGTGTTCCTTTTGATATTGGTTCAACAGGTATGTTCTACCGCTCGGATTATCTGGAGGAAGCAGGTTTTACGGATGCAGACTTACAGAATATCACTTGGGATCGTTATATTGAAATCGGTAAAATTGTAAAAGAAAAGACGGGCAAATACATGGCGACCATTAATCCAAATGATGAAGCCTTAACCTCCATTCTTCTGCAATCGGGTGGATCGTGGTACATCACACCTGACAATAAAGGAAACTTTGTTAATAACCCTGTAATGACAGAGACCCTTCGTGTATACAAAGCGATTTCTGATTCCGGGATTGCTAAGCCTGTTACAGGCTGGAGTGAATTTGTAGGCAGCTTTAATGCTGGTGATGTAGCTACAGTAGTATCGGGAGTGTGGCAGGTATCATCTATCATGGATGCTAAAGATCAAAGTGGTAAATGGAAAGTAGCGCCAACGCCAAGATTGGGAATTGATGGTGGTGTTAATGCATCGAATGAAGGCGGTTCCAGCTGGTTTGTGCTTGATGGCTCAGCTAATAAAGATCTTGCAATTGATTTCCTGTCCAAAACAGTGGGCTCCAGCAGTGAATTCTACGAGCGATTCTTGACGGAAAATGGCGGTGTGGGTTCCTTTATTCCGGCATTCTCCAGTGAGGCTTATGGTCAAACCTCAGAGTTCTTTGGTGGTCAAGCTATCTACAGCGATTTCACGAAATGGTCTACAGAAGTTCCGGGGATTTCTCTGGGAATGTATACACAGGAAGCAAAAGATGCACTTAAAAATGAATTGCCAAACATTCTGAATGGCGCGGATTTGACGCAAAGCTTAGCTAACATCCAAAAATTGTTCGAACAACAGGTGCAATAAATATAAAGTTAGCAGGTGGGGATAGGATATGGAGAAAAAGTGGAATAAATCTACTATCGCGGGATGGCAGTTCGTATTATGGCCTTCACTGATCATAATGCTGTTTAGCTTCTATCCCATGATTCAATCATTACTGTTATCATTTCAATCAGGGAAAGGGACTGTGTACAGTTTTGTAGGGCTCAAAAACTATGTGCGTCTATTCTCCGACCCTATGTTTAGACAAGCGGTCTCGAATACTTTATTATACCTGGTTATTCAGGTGCCAATTATGTTGTTCTTGGGCTTAATCATTGCCTATTTTCTTAATATGCCTGGTTTGCGCTTTAAGGGGTTTTATCGTACGGCGATTTTTCTCCCGTGTGTAACCTCATTGGTGTCATATGCAGTCTTGTTCAAAAGCATATTCTCTGTAGACGGTATTCTCAACCGTATGCTTATGTCCATTCATTTAGTGAGTGAGCCTGTTGGATGGCTCACTGACCCACTTTGGGCCCGTATTGTTATAATTCTAGCAATCACATGGCGTTGGACGGGTTACAACATGATTTTCTATTTATCTGCTATGCAAAATATTGATCCTAGTGTGTATGAGGCGGCTTCTATTGACGGAGCTTCAAAGACTCGGCAGTTCTTCAGTATCACTACACCAATGTTGAAACCAATTATTTTGTTTACAGCAATTATCTCAACGAATGGTACGCTGCAATTATTTGATGAGGTCGTTAATATTACCAATGGTGGACCGGGTAACTCGACAATGACGATATCGAATTATATCTATAATTTATCGTTCGTATATACTCCTAACTTTGGTTATGCGGCTACAGTCTCCTATGCCATTGTAATCATGGTAGCTGTGTTGGCATTTCTTCAACTTAAGGTGGGAGGCGAAAAAGATTGAGCAAGCTAAATAAATCAATCATTCATTTCTTTTTAATCATAGCGTCTGTCATTTCTCTATTTCCTTTTGTGTGGATGCTTATTGGGATGACGAATACTTCTTCGGATATAGTAAAAGGAAAATTCTCGTTTGGCTCAAGCTTTTCCGATAATGTAAGTCATTTATTTGGCTCGACCAACCTTGGCCAGGCGTTCTGGAATTCTGCTCTGATCGCGGTCGTGGGTACCCTCCTAACATTGCTACTTAGCTCGATCGCAGGGTATGGATTTGAGATTTATCGGACGAAAGGTAAAGATCGCCTGTTTGGTATTCTAATGCTCTCCATGATGATGCCGTTTGCAGCGATCATGATTCCACTGTTCCGGATGTTCAGTAAATTTGGAATTTTAAACACGCCTGTAGCAGTTATTCTGCCCACCATTACAACCGCGTTTATGATTTTCTTTTTTATGCAGAATACCAAATCCTTCCCGCGAGAATTGCTGCAAGCAGGTCGTGTGGATGGGCTGGGTGAATTGAGATTATTCACAAAAGTGTATATGCCAACCATGAAACCAACCTATGCGGCAGCAGCGATTATTACATTCATGAGTAATTGGAATAACTTCCTGTGGCCGTTGATTGCACTCCAAAGTCAGGATAAGAAAACACTGCCTTTGATCGTGTCATCGTTAGCTTCGTCTTATAATCCAGATTATGGAATGATTATGGTTTCCATAGTTATCACTACATTGCCGACAGTATTAATCTTCTTCTTGCTGCAGAAACAATTTGTGCAAGGGATGCTCGGATCTGTGAAGTAGTAACAAAATGATATAGTAGGGACGGGGGCATTTAATTGTCTCCGTCCTTATAAGATTTTGTTTAACAATAAATAGCACAACCTTCGATGAATTGATATAATAGAAACATATATTCGCGTACTTCAGAACCCTATACGGATGTATACGGGTTTTATTTTTATTTGGTGAGGATGGCAGAAAGATGAATTGGTCGGATTTTGGCGAACGAAATAAACGATTGAATCCCCTATGGAATCTGGGGGCTGGGATGAACCTTGGCGAAATCCAACCGTACAAAGAAATGGTATCTTTAAGCATCTTGTTGCAAGTCTATTATTTGGAGCTAGAATCCAATGAGAGAAGATCCAAGGAAGATATAATAGCGCTGGCTTGGACTGCATTGGAACGGTTCAATATTGCGAATCTCGGGACTACCGAATCCGTAGAACGCTTAGTAGACGGCCTGCTCTGGAGCGGAAATGGTGGGGATTTTGAATCCTATTATTATGATGATGCGGCTCGGCAAATGTCTGTGCAGAAATATAAGTATTTCATGGTGGATGAGGATGCGACCCGCAGTAGCTGGGAAGAGAGCGGCAGAACAATCTATCGTCTCTCCGAATATGCCATGGAGCTTATTTTTATGAGTCATGAGATTATCGAAGAGTTCCAGATCAGCATCAAGCTGCTCGAGATTCAGATGCATATTAAGCATGGACGTGTAACTCGGGCGCTTCAGGATGTAAATGAGCTTATCTCCCGGGTCCGGAAGATGACCCATGAACAGCAGGAATACAGGAATGCATTGCGCCGTAACCCGAAGCATATTTTCAGTGAATTTGGAGTGGCTCGGCATCAGCGACTCGAAGAAATTCATCAGCAGTTCGAGGAAGAACGCAAGCATTTTGATAACATTCATCGTTCTCTGGCCCGGCTTGCCAATGACGAGAAAGATGTGATCGACTTTAACGAGATTCGTATTCTTTCAGAACGAGTGGAGCTCTCTAGGCGAGTACACGATGAACTGGCTGAGATAGTCTTGAACATTTTTGAGGTGGAGACTAATTTAAGATTGAACTTCCCTGAATTATTCTGGGGAGCAGCCGGATTTAACTTCCGTACTCATATCTGGGAGGAATGGGTTAAAGAAGAGGGGCTTCCAAGCGGCGACAGCCTTGAACTGCTTCTTGGCGGATTGTTTGCTCCGAATCAGGATTTTGTTTATCCGCTTCCCTGGGCTTGGGAGGAGCAAGAGGTTGGTTTTATTCCGGAATTTGTGATGGATGAACTTGATGATGAGATAGATGCGGAGACCGTTCAATATATTCCTAAGGGGATTCCTTGGGCGGAAGTCGTTGAACTGTGGAAGCCTGTGTTCAATGCTCTAGCCGAGTGTGGAAGCTTTACATTTACTGAGGAAGCTTTTACCCCGGAGGAATTAACACGTTGGGCACGCACACCGGATGCTATAGATCTATGGGTGCAGTTTTTTCATTCTGAAATTATAGTACAAGAACAAGCTCCAGAGAACAGCAACGGATCCGATGAATGCCAGTTGCTAATCCGGTATGTACTAGAGGATGATCCTCAACTGGAGAGCTTGCACGGCAAGCTGCTGCGGACGAGCATTGTTTCAGAACCATACCCAAGGGTACGCTGGTCTGGTCTGGACATGAGTCCATTTATTATTAAGATCGTGGAGAGGTGAGAGGTTACAAGCATGAGTTATACATTAGAACAGGTACAGCAAGCTTCACGGCTATTTTTTGAATTACTTCGTAAAAAAGTAATTCCTCTCGATGATCCTGCGGCGGCAGAATGCCTGCAGGACGCTGGAACATATGATGCGCTTCAATATGTTGCCAAGGAGGCAGGCTGCCGAGTGATGAATTCCGGACAACGTCTCCATCTGCTCGTCAATCCACTCGGGTCAGTGTTCGCCACCAACTTTACCCAGTTGAAGAATAAATATTCACGAATTGAGCGCAAAACTCATTTACATATCATTAATATTATCATCCTTGTTTTTCTGGCCGAGATGGACCAGGACGAGACTCATTTTAAGTCCGGACAGGACAGTATGTCCTATATACAGATATCCGATCAGGTGTCTTCACTTTTTCAAGCTTGGATACAGATGGATGATGAAGGTCAGTTTAGCCAGCAGTGGCGGTTGGATATCCAAGCGATGTCGAAGGTGTGGACTAACCTTTATATGCAAACTAAGAGTCAGGAAGAGAGCGATCTTCTGACAAGAGGCGCAGGCTCACGAATTGGGCTGATTCATGAAGGCATGAAGCTCCTGGAAGAGGAGAAGCTCGTGTTCATCTCAGAGTCAGAGAAGCGCATATTCCCGCGGGAAGAGCTTTATGAGAGAATGCGGTATTTATATCATGATGTTGACCGGTATCAGGAATTAAAGAAACTCATTGGACGAACTTTAGCTGAGAAAGACGGTGCTACTAATGCCGCGGATTGAACGCATACGGATTACAGGACTTAAATACGAGAAAATGCTCAAGAAATATGATGATATGATTCTGGACCTCTGCAACGAAGAGGGGCCGGCCAATACCCTTATAACGCTTATGAATGGCGGCGGGAAGGGCGTACTGCTGCAATCTATATTTCAGTTATTAATGCCCAAAACGCCATGGGGAAAAGACAGTGAGAACCAGGTTGAAGCATTTTTTCATAACCATAAAAAACAACTTAAACCTTACACCTTTCACGTAGCTATCGAATGGCATCTCGACAACAGTGAGCGTAATGAGTACATGACGACTGGTATTGCTATGACAGCACATAATTCGCTGGATCAGCAGGACATAAAAGTAGATTACTTACTGTACGCACTTACAGATTACGGTGAAGCATCTGAACTTACCCTTTCTACGTTGCCGCTCTTTGATGAAGAGTCTGCTGAACCTACGAGTTTTGAAACGATACAGCAATTTATACGAGATCGGCGGGGAGAAATTGTACCTTTCGGTAGCCATAGCTCGGATTTAAAAAGATATTATGATTTCCTGGCTACTCGGGATATTCATATCGCCGAGTGGCGTAATATGAGGCGAATCAATGGGGAAGAGGGCGGTATTAAAGGTTATTTTAAAAAGAATGATGCCTTTACCAACCATAACTTATTCGAAAAGTTAATTATCCCTGAGATAGGTTCCAGTCTAAATGAGGGACCCAAAGAAGAAGACAATACGCTGCAGCGGATGTTTATTGACACGGCGACAGTAGCTCAACGCCTACCGATGCTTGAACAACGGGAACAAGTCTACACAGAGTTTCTTGGCATGGCTGCGCCATTATATGAGCTGGTGAAGCTAGGAGTTGAAGCAGAGAACGCCGTTCAAGAAACTGAACTGCGTGGACGTCAGATCTATACGGTTATCTATGAAGAGCAGAAAAATGCAGAAGAAGCGCGAAGTAAGGTTGCTAATGAACTGGCTGGGCGTTATCAGGAAGCGAAGCAATTGCGATTTGAGACAGACAATCTCAAGTATTTGCGCAGCAAGGAAGAACTGGAGCTAAAACAGGAAGAGTTCAAAAAGCTCAGTGATGATCAGGGACGTGCACGTGGGCGGCTGGACCATTCCAAGGCTCAGGAGAAAAAGCTAGAAGTGGCTCATTTCTTGGCTAAGCGTATGCTCCACACACGACAAATAGAGCAGTGGCAGAAAGAAATTCAAGCCATCGAAGGTTCCTTAGAGATGAAAGAACGTCAAGAGGTCATTCTGGCGGCTAAAGAAAAGCTTCGGAAACAGTGGGATGTGGTGTTTAACCTCTGGCAACAAACGATCAGTGGGTTTGGAACCGCGGAGCGGGCTCTGACGAGTGAAGAAAAAGGTCTGCGCAAGGAGCGGGAGAGCTTTCTGCTGGAGTTAGCAGGTCTGGATATTCAGATTAATGAATTGACGTTATCTATCCGGCAATATACAGAAGAGCTTGGCACATTCGCAGCCCAGCATGGTCAAGAAGCTGCCCATACTCCGGTGGCGGCGCTTCAACGTACGATTTCTGCTGCCAAAACGATACTTCTGGATATGGACGCGTTAGAGGAACAGCATAAAGAGGCTGAGAACCGAAAGCTGGTACTGCATAAGAATCATGCCGAGCTCAGTGAGAAACATCGCTCTTATGAACGAGAGATTGATGAGCTTGGGGTACAGCTCGATTCTCAGACCTATAAAGAATCACAGTTATGGTCACAAATCGTTGTGCTGTTGGAAATGTTTGATGAACATAATCGTTTGGGAGCTACTGGTCTTTTTGAAGAGAAGGATACGATTCAACTACGATTTATCCGAAAAATGGATGAAGTGGAGCAGCAGACAAAACGTTCCAGACGAGAGTACTACAATCAGCTTATGGACGTGGAACTTCAGAACCAATCCTACTGGCTGCCGAATTCAGATATTCTCGCGGTCAAGGATACACTCGATTCGCTCAAGATTCAATCTACACCGGGTAGTTCCTATCTAAATGATCGTCCATACCTTGAACGTGAGGAAGAACTAGAGCACCATCCACTCCTTCCTTATAGTCTGATTGTTACCCGGCGCGAAGCTGATAAAATTAAACCGGATTTGCTGAAGGACACACTGCTGAAATCAGCGGTGCCTATCTTTATCCGTGAAGAGATGGTAGCTTCAGATCCAGTATCTTTTAAGCTTCTAGCTAACCAAGGCCCACAAATGGTACTGGAGCCAGATCGGTTCTTAAACTTTAAGAGCGGTATTCAGGCGAAGCTTAAGGAGCAAGAACAAGTGCTTCAGGACGCGGAGGCTTATTTATCGAAGTTGAAATCTGTGCGTCAGGAATATGAGCGATTATATCAAACAGAGAACACTGTGACGATTACAGCCAAACGCAATACCCTTATGAAACTGCAAAGTGAACTTCAGCAGAGCATTATCAGTCTTAGCAACGAGATTAATGAGAACGAGAGCACGCTTGCTCGGATCGGTCGGGAACTTATCGAGAATAAGGTGCTTAGTGCAGAGCATGAGCAGAGAGCAGCAGCGTTGCAAGGTTGGATTGAACGTTCGAAGAAACATGAGCAGGATCAAAAGGAGAAGAAAAAGTATACAGATCGTAAGAGTCTAGTGAGCAAAGAGCTTGCGAGTAAGGACCAGCAACTCGAGCATCTTGAAGCACAAATGGTAAGCCTTGGCGGAGAGCGCGAGAAATGGATGGGAGATGCCAAGTATGCTCTGTTTCCTAGACTGCAGCATTGGTTCCCTGAAATTGTATTTCCGACATATCATCAGCTTTCAGATGATATCGAAACCACACCAATTGATCCAGTAGAACAGAATCTTCTGTTGCAGCAGCTCAGTACCGTTGAAAGTCTGCAGCAATCGTTGACGGAGAATGAGCTTGAAATTCGAACAAGAGCCGCCCAGATCAAAGCGGCCAGCGAGAATCAAACGGAGCTTGAAGTCAGCCTGAATCAAGTTGATGTGGATTGGCGGAAGGTGGCAGAACCTGCTGAATCTACCGAATCCATTATGGCTGCAAGAAACCGTCAAAAGTCGGAAACCTCTTCGTTAGAAGAAGACTATCAGATGGTTCACGACTCTTTCATCCGTTGCCAGACCGAGTTGGACAATTTGCAGAAGGAACTGCGTAAGGTAGAAAAAGGAATCAAAGAGAAACACGAGCGTGCCGTGGAGATTTGGAATGAGCCACTCGAGCAAAAAGAGACTGACATTCAAGAGCGTTTCCAAGAGAATGAGCACATGCTTAATCAGTGTAAGCGATCTTTGGAACGAATGGATGCACTCATTCAGACGTTATCCAATCAAATCAAAATCATGAATGCACATATTGAGGAACGGGTCAATTTACGGACTGTGTCAGAAGAATTAATGCTGAGTGTTAGAGAAAGCTGCGAGTCTCTCGTTGCTGACTGGCTTCTTCGGATTAAGGATAGCCGGGTTAGACGGGATGAGGTCTCCAGGAAAGTGAAGGAAGAGAAAAATTCATTAACCGGAAAGCTTGCCAAAAACGAACGGAACTCTGAACTGGAGACCAAGATTCTAGATCGTTTAAATACGGTTCATTGGGATAACTTCGCTATTGCTCAGCAAGTCCTAGATTCGATGTTACGTAGCTCACGCGATCAGATTGAGAGCATTCAAAGTGATAAGGAGGATATGGATCTGTCCCGCAAGATGTGGGTCGCCCGGGCTTCTTATCGTGTAGTACAAATCATTGATATTATGAAGCGAATGGAACGTCGAATGATTATTCATAACGAGAATAATTATGCCTTCCCGCTGGTACGACTGAATTATAAGAATATCAATGTACCGAGAGCAAGCGATGAAGTAGAGCCGATGGTGAGCGACTATTTCAATCGATGTATCCAGGAACTGCTTGCAAAATATCCAAAGATTGAACAAGTGCCAGCAGTGGTAATCAAAGAGGTTATTAATGATGGACGAATCGTCTATGCGGCACTTCAGAATCGCTTCCCGATTCTTCAGGTATATAAACCGGTAACGGAGAATTACTTCCTCTATGCCGCTCCGGAAGACTATCATTATTCCGACTGGGAGATCATCAATCGCGGTGCGCTGGATGAGGCTGTCGGCAGTGGTGGACAGCGTCAATCTGTACAGCTGTTGGTAGCCATGATGATCATGACGCATAAACGAGTGAATCGTGAGAACAAGGGATGGACGGTCTTTTTATATGACAATCCTTTTGGAGAAATGGTTTCTAATAACGTACTTGATCCCGTGTTTGAAATTTCTAAGGCTCTTAAATTTCAGTGGCTGATTGTAACGCCACCGGAGCTAGTGAAGAATGACGTTAGCGTTCGCTTTGGTGTGTACTGGCAGCTCTATTTCGGAGGTGTCAAAGGGGATATGTTAGAATCCACTCTAGTCAAGGGAGGAAGAAAGCTCATTCCTGTTTCGCTGTTTTGATCAGCAGCGTTTACCAGCGTCCATAATGAAAGGGGCGTACCGAAGTGGCATTAAGCTACTCCGGTACGCCCCTTTTTTCGCGTTTAGGATGAATTAGGGAAATTGTCCCTAAAATTAGCCAATTACCGGATCAATGTGTGACTTTTAGGGAAATCCTCCCTAATAAATACGTGAATACCCGCTTTACGAAGGAATCACCCTGATAATTAGGGGTATTTTCCCTAATTGTCGCTTGGAGCACGATAAATCTCACATAATTAGGGAGGTTTTCCCTAATTGGTTTTTAGATCCACACCATATATTGGAATAGCTTCGTATTTTAATTCTAGGAGATGAATGATTATTTAGGTTTGCGTTCAGAAATATATGAGCCGGTTAGCGTCAAGAAGGTTCCCAGCAAGGTTGCCCAGGTGATCTTTTCATTCAGGATAAGGGCAGAGGCTGCCACCGTAACTACAGGCACAATATATATGTACACACTTGTTTTTACTGCTCCTAAGATTCCTACAGCCCGATTCCAGGTGACAAAACATAACGCTGAGGCTCCCAGTCCTAAAAAGAGGATGTTAGTAATATTTTGGGTGTCTTTGAATCTACTTAGATCCAAATGAAAATCAAAGATAAATAAAGCTGGCAGCATAAATAGGATTCCATAAAAAAACACTTTACGAGTAGCCCCAATCGTATGAACCTGTAAATCGCTTATTTTTCGCATTAATACAGAGTAAATGGCCCAAACCATAGGGGCTATGAAAGCCAAGAGGTCTCCGATCGGGTTCAGTTTTAGAAGAAAACTTCCATTTAGCCCGATTAAAATAATTCCAGACAGCGCAATTACAAATCCTAATATAAACTGACGATGAAATTTCTCTTCCTCCAAAAAGAAGTGAGCAATCACTGCTGTGAAGAATGGAGCAATTGAGACAATCACGCCTACATTGGAAGCAAGGGTGTAGACTAGGGCAATGTTCTCTAGAAGAAAATATAAAGTAATTCCACATAATCCTGCTGAAATAAATAGTAATTCTTGCTTAATGGATTTCGTTCGCACTGGACGTGAATAGATCAGTAACAATACAAAGTAACCCAAAAGAAAGCGGAAGAACAGAATTTCAACAGGCGTAAAATCCGTTAATAGTATTTTTGAAGAGATAAAGGTCGTTCCCCAGATGATAATTGTAATTAGTGCCAGTAGATGTCCCGTATGGGTCTTGCGTTGATCCATCATATCATGCGATCCGTTGATCGCGTTTGTCCCGGCAGCTGAATAAATATACGCATATATTGCTTAGGGGTTAAGCCAATCAATTTTTTGAAAAAATTTGTGAAATGGCTCTGATCGCTGAATCCGGTTAGTGAGACCACTTCTATGGGGAGTACTCCTTGTTCTAAAAGTCGTTTGGCCTGATTAATCCGAATGGTTTCCAAGTATCGATAAGGAGATATCCCTTTTTGTCTGGTAAATAAACGCAGTAAATGATATTTGCTTAAGCTTGTCAATTCACTTAATTGATTGAGGGTAATATTCTGCGCATAATGAGTCTCTATGTATTCGCAAATAGTTTTGATTTCAGAGGTAAGGTCTTGTGAAGAATAGAAGGGCTCTGCATCGGAATATTCCCTCAGAAGCTGCTCCAGGAGAAACAGAAACAATTCCTCTTTTTGAAAATCAGTTTGATCCTCTAATATCATTTGATGTAGATCGTGTAATGAGGTTGTTAGTTCACTTTGGTAAAGCGCATTATGTGTGAACCGAGGCAAGTAGTCCATGCCGGTAATTTCAAGCACATACTTACGCATTATCTCAGGCTGAATATTGAAGGCGCGGTAATCAAAGGAGTTTCCGTCCATCGGTTCACAGGTGTGGGTATCCTGCGGATTAAAGATGATAACATCTCCGCTGTTAAGGATATGTTCTTCATTGTTACAAATCATAAGTCTTTTGCCTTGTTCAATAAAACCTATAACGTAATAGTCATGAAAATGGTTAGGGAATTTCTGCATGATCCCTTCAAAGCGATACGCCTCAAAATTCAAGCCGCTATCGAAGACGATGGTCCGAACTTCACGAGTCACTGCTGCACCTTCTTTTCAAGTTATGTATAAGCATTATAATGTGAAAATCAGGTGCATTCTTGCACGATGTTGCGATTCCGGAACTTCTTATGTTATATGACAGCTTCCTCTGGCTCTAAAATTTTTGGAATGGTTACCGTAAATGTAGTGCCTTGCTCAGGAACACTTTCTACAGTGATCGCTCCGCCATGATTATGTACAATATTCTGCGTGATCATAAATCCAAGGCCTGTTCCTGTTTCTTTTGTCGTATAAAATGGTTTACCAAGTGCTTTAATCTGTTCCTCTGTCATCCCGCAACCTTCATCTTGCACGCTGATTCGGGCTTCGCTTTCATTTGTAAGCACATGAATATATATGTTTCCTCCACTATTCATGGCTTCCATCGCATTTTTAAGTAAATTAATAAATACCTGTTTCAGCTGATAAGCCTCACCATGGACCCATATGGAGTGATCTGTACAGACAGGGAGGATCTGAAGGTTTTTCAGTGCAGCTTGTCCATTCATTAGTGTGGTGACTTGTTCTAGTAAAGATAATAAATCCACTGGTTTACTGACATGCGTCGTTTGTGGCTTGGATAAGACCAGCAGCTCGTTGACGATAAATTCGATGCGTTTCAATTCTGACTCAATAATGAAAAAATATTTATCATTCATGCGCTCGGAAGAGCGAAGAAGCTTCATAAAGCCGTTAATGGCGGTAAGCGGATTTCTGATTTCATGAGCGATTCCAGCTGCTAATTGCCCTGCGGTAGATAATTTCTCGGATTGGATTAGCCGTTCTTCTTCCAGCATTTGCTGAGAGACATCTTTAAATATTCCGATAAATGCCATGTTTCCATTGAAGATAATCGGTAATGTGAATCCATCCACAAATTTCTGCTGACCATTTAAGCAATTAATTAAGTAGCAAACAGAGCCAATCGTGTCACCACTATAATATCTTTCCCTTCGTTCTTGGAGGATTGCATGATTGGTAAGGTCTACAATATTAGTAGTGGATGTACCCATCAATTGATTCAGGCTCTCCGCATGGATTAACTGTAAGCCCGCTGAATTCACATACTGAATAATCCCTTTTGCTGTAATAACAACGGTCAGAGGTAATCCCTCCAGGAGTTGCAGGAATGATTTATCTTTTTCTAGTAGACTGCTTTCCGCTTCTTGCAGCTGAGTTTCTATATGCCTGATCAAGGTCTTGTTCTCAAATTGAGTAAAATAATATAGGGGTGCACCATTAGCATCCGAAACGATAGATATGGAGATCTCTATTGATAACAGCTGTCCGGTTGGTAGGTAGTAGTCCTGTTGGAATCGATGCGGATGGATGTTCATAGAGGAAAGAGACCTTCCAAGCTCAGCAATTTCATGGATCTGACTTAGAAGGGTTCGGACGGATGGTGAAGGTGTTATTAACTCGTTATGATCATATCCCAATAGGGTACTTAGGGCTGAATTCCATTTTAGGAACGTTCCATCTAACGAAACTAGAGCCATTCCAATTACAGCATGTGTAAAAGCAAAATCAAAACTTTGGAATTCATTGGACCGCACTGCTATTCACCTCTCATATTCTTTCCACTATATGTAATAGTCATAGTATAAAACATATAATCAAATAAAATATATAAATTTTTATGTGATCGAGAATCGTTCGAAATAGCTATGTGTTGTTGTGAAAATAAGGGTGCAAGAGTCAAACGATTTCAGTTAGAATTAAAGGATATGTTGTATTTTTAGAAAGTGGAGGCGTTGTGCCGTGCAATCAATCGTTGGTGAAATCAGAGAAATTAATCGCTATCCAGTCAAGTCATTTGCAGGTGAACGATTGGAAACCTGTGTAATAGAACCGTATGGAATGTTAGGGGATCGCTTCTGTGCCTTTTATGATGAGTCAAAAGAGGGCTGGTGGCGGTATTTTACGGCTAGAAATAATCCTAAAATGCTTACCTACCAAGCGCAATTTATCAATGGAGAAATTCATGTAAGGGCTTCGGATGGACGAACCTTTGGGTGGGATGAGCATTTATTGGAAGAAATCCAAAGCCAAACTAAAACGCGAATTACCATGTCTAGTATAAAAGCTTCACATCCACAGCCAGAGCACCCGCAACTGTTATCGGTGGATGGCGCCAGTATTTTACTCATTACGGATGCTAGTTTGAAGAAGCTAGAGGCTGCGTGGGGACATTCCTTAGATCAGCGCCGGTTTCGTGGGAACTTTGTTATAGCTCTAAGCGATGAATCTCTTTTCGAAGGGGATTGGATCGGGCGGCAGCTCTCCATAGGAGATGTTCAGCTACAGGTAGATAGTTTTTGTGAGAGGTGTATGGTTATCACGATGGACCCGGATAGTCAGGAAAGAGACCCTAAATTATTGAAAAAACTAAACCAAGAATTTGAACTACACTTCGGAGTGTACGCTTCTGTAGTTAAGACAGGGGAAATCAGAATTGGAGACAAAGTAGAATTAATGGATTAGATAATGATATAAACGTCCTTTACATTCTCATATGGATAATTTACCCTTTAAAGGAATGGAAAATTCATAGCGGGAGGGAATGTATGAAGAAGAAAATAATATCCCTGTTGATGGTATCTTTACTTTTAGTAGTTTATCTTCCAACGAATGCATTAGCAGCGGATAGTAGCAAAACGCAAACATATGTGAACACTCAGAAGCTCGCGGCAGAGAAGGCAGCATTCTTAACGGAAAAGATAGGAACGTCAAGTCTCCAATATGCTCTTATCGATGGCGATAATATCGTTATGAGCGGCACAGCTGGATACAGCCATGTGGAGAGCAAGACAGCACCAAGCACTACAACGATGTATGGAATTGGCTCGACGAGTAAAATGTATACGACCGCTTCTATTATGAAGCTCGTTGATCAAGGAAAGGTAGATTTGGATGCACCTGTTGTATCGTATCTGAATAATTTTACGATGGAAGATTCACGTTATAAGCAAATCACCGTACGAATGCTGCTGAATCATTCATCAGGTCTTGGGGGTTCGAACTTATCAAACTCTTTCTTATTCAATGATTCTGATTCTATCGCCAAAGATAATTTGCTAGCGACTTTGACAACTCAACGCCTAAAGGCAGATCCAGGAGCCTACTCTGTATATTGTAATGATGGATTTACGCTGGCGGAGTTGATTGTTGAGAAAGTTAGTGGAATGGACTTCACTACATTCATCCATCAGAATTTTACAGGTCCTTTAGGGCTTGGGCATACGAAAACGCCAGTAGATTCTGTGGATTCTAGACAGCTGGCAAGTGTATACAATGCTACCTATCCTGCCGCTTTACCCCAAGAGACGATTAACGTGATTGGAACAGGGGGCATCTATTCTACGGCTGAAGATTTGGTGCGATTTGCAACTATTTTCACTGGAGGATCGAAAGAAATTCTGTCAGAAAAATCAGTAAAAGCGATGGAGCAAGAGGAGTACAAGCGTGGAATGTGGCCAAAAGGAAAAGATAATTCGTTTGCGTATGGATTGGGCTGGGACAGTGTAAATTTATATCCATTCAATCAGTACGAGATCAAAGCTCTGACAAAGGGTGGGGATACAACTCTGTATCATACTTCACTTGTTGTATTGCCTGATCAGCAGATGGCAGCAGCTGTGGTATCTTCTGGTGGGGATAGCACAACCGATCAGATGCTTGCTAACGAAATATTGCTCAGTGCGCTACAAGAAAAGGGAGTTATCAAGGAACTAAAACCTACACCTACATTTAAAGCTTCGAACAAAGAGGTTATGCCGCAGGGATTGCTGGAGTATGCGGGTGTCTATGCTGATTCTACACAACTGATGAAGATAGAGATTAGTAAAGCTGGGGAATTGAGTATATCTTCGATTATGGCACCTACATTTCCAGCTCAGAAATTTTCGTATAATACAAACGGTGAATTCTTAGATGCAACGGGTACTAATAAAGTCAGCTTTGTGAAGGAAAGCAATGGTCGTGTCTACCTTTGGATTCAAGGGTACGGGGTCATTCCAGGGCTTGGTGAGACTGCTCTTTCTCAATATTCGGCTGAAAAGCTAGAGGCAAACGCTTTATCCAATGAGGTCTTGTCAGCTTGGCAGCAGCGTCAAGGGAAATTGTATTTTGATGTCAGTGAGAAGTATAGCTCACAATTTTACATGAGTATGCCAGTAGCTGGAATTGCTATGTTCCCTGATGCACCGGGCTATATGGGCTCAAATAAAATAACTGGGCCGAATAAAGCTGAAATGACCGTGCAAATTCCAACTTTAGGTGGGCGCGATCTTGCGGATATTGTTTTTGAAAATAAAGAGGGCGTGGAGTATCTCAAGGTTGGAAACCAATTATTTATAACGCAGGATGCCATTAAACCTATCTATGCCGGCCCGCAATCATTGGTGACTATTCAAGCAGATGGATATGCGAGATGGTATGAAGTACCTGAGACAGCATCAGGCAAGTTGATGACAGTAGGGCTACCACCTAAAGGTTCCTTTGCTGTTTATGATGCGAATGGTGTGTGTGTGAATTTCTCTACTGTCAGTGGTCTTACGCAAGTTAAACTTCCGAGTAACGGGAAAATTGTATTTGTAAGCGATGTGGGTGCGAAGTTTGAATTGACAATCAAGTAGTTATAAACCATTCAATTATATTTTATTAAAAAAGATCCTGTTATCCAGATAATATATCTGGATAACAGGATTTTTATTAGAAAATTCTATATTCCCTATTTAAAATTCTTAGAAAACTCTTTTATTTTATCTACAAAAATCCCCTTGAGCTGATCAGTACCTTCTTTGGGAGCCTTATAGGCTTTATAACCGCCAAAGGATTCGATGCAAATCGCAGCTTTTTTTAAATCATCTGGGAAATTCTTCTCAATTAATTCCTCCGTAGTCTTTGGTTTTTCGTTACAAATATAGTAGCCCATCTTCTTATTTAGTAACTCATCTTTATTTTTTTTGATAAAATCACGAATCGCTTTATATATTTTCTCGTCTCTTACTCCAGCACCTAAAATAATGCTATCAAATGCCTCAAGACTTGGCTTCTCTATTTCAATATTACAGATCTTACTCTGAGGAAGCTCTTCTGATAATACCTTTGCGCATTGCTCTGTTGCCCCTGATTTTGTAGCGTATAGAATAAGTACTGCCATTGTGGTCCCTCTTTTCAGTTTAAATTGTTCAGGTTTCAAAATAACCTCGCAAATCGAATATCTTGATAATCAAGATATTATCTATACTATCGAAAATGCAGATCTTTTGTCAAGTTAGCAACAAGTTCTCATGCGTTAATCACACACCCTTATTATGGTATCATAGGAATAATTACGCTATCACTAACTACATCTTTTAAGAATCAAACGATAAAGAGGGGAGTGGAGATAAGTTGAGTATTATCGTAATGCTAGTCATCTATTTTTTGCTTGGAGTATTCGTGATTAAATTAGGCATCGATAACTCTAGAAGTACGCAAATATCAAAAGAAATATTAAATGAGTTAAGAGAAATCAAAGAACTAATGATAAGAAATAAATATGAATAACTTCTTAGAAGGAGGGCATCAGGATTGATCATTCCATTTTTATTATTAATTATTGCTTTTTCTGGTTTTTTTCTAAGGATATGGATTGTTGGCCCGGATAAAGAAAAACTTTCTGACGACGGTAATGAGCTAAATATAAAAGGTAAATTAATACTCGGACTTATTGGATTAATTTCGGTAATTGTCATAATGATAGCTGATGGCGTACAGGGGATGGGAATGAAGTGGTTTTGGATTGTATTCATAATTATTTCCCTAGGATTTCAGTCATTTATTGATTGGAAATTTTTAAAGCATACGAAACAACATATCGTTTCACTGATTTTGTTAGTTGAAGGTGTGGTGTTAGTTTATTTCCTTTTCTAATCGTTTGTACCATAAAGCCTAATCTCCTGTCGCGTGCACAAGGGATTAGGCTTTTTTGCTTATTGTAGATAAACGATCCTTTTGATGTATTGATCACTTTTTCACATAAGAGGAGGGTTAAAATCTACCCTAGTTTAAGTTATTATTCGCCTATCCGAATTCATGAATGGAGCTTTATAATCTCAAATGTAAGCGTTTCCTAAATGAGTATAAAGGGGATGAGGAGATGTCGACAAAAGGGACAAAACATTTTATATGGGGATTTCTTATAGTATGGGTCATGTTAATGACGATCTTTACGTTTAATGATCTGAATCTATCCAAAGCTCTGTATAACGAACATGAATCGTTGTTTGGTTGGTTTTTTGAGGTATATGGAGAACATCCAGCTTTTCTAGTGTTATTCGCAGCTGGAAGTATTCTATTTAGTACGGTTAGAAATGAACGGTTGATAAAGAAGATTATGGTCCGTCTGGTGTCCGGATTATTCATCCTACTTAGTGGATTTGGTATTATAACGATTACTTTAACTCGTGGGTATGGGCTGGATGGGGATCATGTTATGATCAACAGTTTAATTATAACCGTACTATTTGCAACGTTGTGTCAATGGCTATTGAACCGTATAGCTGTTCAAACGCTCAGACAGTATAATCGTGCTGCTTGGGCAGCTATCGTGATCGTATTCGCGGAGATTCTGCTTGTAAATGTCCTCAAAATCTTTTGGGGAAGGATGCGTTTTCGTAATATGGAGGGCGATTATTCTCTATTTACAAGCTGGTTTCTCCCCCAAGGCATTCAAGAGAACGGCGTCACAACGGAAGCATACAAATCCTTTCCTTCGGGTCACTCTGCCAATGGCTGGACCATGATGCTGTGGATGATGTTTATGCCTTTCGCTAATAAATGGCGCAATATCATGCTTGTCTGTGCGGTAGTGTGGGGAATCAGCACCTCGACTAGCCGCGTCATTATGGGAGATCATTTTGCAACGGATGTATTATTTGGAGCATTTATTACAATTACTTGTATGCTGCTGTTCTGTAAGCTCTTTAAGGTTGATCTGTATCCTAATAGTCAGCCTAACGCTACCGCTCTGTTAAAAGATAAAAATGCCCCCTATTTTCGTTAAAATACGGACAGTTTAAAAGAATCAGCTTCAGTACAATGCAATTAAGAAAGCGCTAACAAAATGCGGCGCAGGGGAGATGGTAGTATGAATGAAAATCAAATGCCATGGAGAGAGCGAATTAGTTATGGGCTAGGCGATACCGCGTCAAATCTAATTTTCCAGATGACAACACTTTACCTCATGTACTTCTATACGGATGTGTTTGGTCTGAACCCTGGTGCAGTAGCTGTGGTATTTCTTGTTGCACGGGTAATCGACGCGATCGTCGAGCCGTTCATTGGTGTCATGATTGACCGCACGCAAACAAAGTGGGGGAAATGCAGACCCTATTTTCTTTGGCTTGCTGTTCCTTTCAGCTTGACTGCAGTACTTATGTTTTTGACGCCGGATTTTGGTGATACGGGCAAACTTGTATACGCATACATTTCGTACACCGTGCTCGGTATTATGTATTCCGGTATTAATCTACCACTGTCTGCAATCCTGCCAAGTCTGACTAGTAATTCTAATGAACGTACAGTGATCAATACGGTTCGTATGATATTCGCCGTGATTGGGGTTGTTACAGTTAGTGCTGGAACGATGCCGCTTGTGAAAGCTTTTGGTGGTGGCGATCAAGCAAAGGGTTTTCTGGTCACCATGATCTTGTTCTCAAGCATTGCACTGCTGCTGTTTCTAAACATGTTTGCGAACACTAAAGAACGAGTAAAAGCCATTGATGAAAAACCGCTTCCGATGCGAGAAGGTGTTAAAGCGCTCAAAGGCAATGTGCCTTGGTTGATCATGCTTCTGATGAGCTTGTTCCTGTGGATCACAACATCGATACAAGGACAGACCAGCATTTATTATATGACCTATTATATGAAAAAGCCTGAACTCATTCCTATCGTGAATTCGATGCAATTGTTGATGATATTTTCGATGGTGATCGCTCCTTTTGTAGTGAAGAAAATTGGGAAAAGGAACACAATTATTATGGGATCAGTGGTTTCTATCATTGGCTACCTTATTGCAATTACTGGGGGGAATGCCCTTTCTGTTCCGGTGCTGTTGGCAGGGCTTCTTATAAGCGGGCTTGGCATGGGAGTAGGAGCAGGTCTGATTTTTGCAATGATGGCCGACACGGTTGATTATGGGGAGTGGAAATCAGGTGTTCGGGCACAAGGCCTACTTTATTCTGCTGCTAGTTTTGGGGTTAAGGTGGGGATGGGACTCGGTGGAGCACTTGGTGGGGTGATATTGTCGATGGGTGGTTATGTAGCTAACTCCACGGCGCAGTCAGAATCCGCATTAGCTGCGATTTCATTTAACTATTTGTGGGCACCGATTATTGGCCAAATTATTATGATTACTTTGCTGTTGTTCTATCGTCTTGACAAGGATCAACCCGTTATGATGCGTGAGCTCGAGGAACGTCGCAATTCTTCTATCGCTATGTAAAGAAACTAGTCATTCATAAGGAGTGAAATGAACATGGTACCTAACATTCAAGAAATTATTGCACAAATGACTTTAGAGGAAAAAGCAGGTCTTTGCTCAGGACTAGATTTTTGGCAGACAAAAGCCGTCGAACGACTAGGTATTCCATCCATCATGATGACAGATGGTCCACATGGTCTGCGTAAGCAAAAAGCTGGGAATGATCATTTGGGTATATTCGATAGTGTCCCTTCTACTTGTTTTCCGGCAGGAGCTGGAATGGCTTGTTCTTGGGACCGGGAGCTAATCAAGCAGGTAGGCGCAGCCATTGGGGAAGAGTGTCAGGCAGAAGATGTCTCTATTTTACTGGGGCCTGGAGTTAATATTAAACGTTCACCCTTATGCGGCCGCAATTTTGAATATTTCTCTGAAGATCCGTATTTATCCTCCGAGATGGCAATAGGCCATATTGAAGGTGTTCAGAGCCAAGGCGTTGGAACTTCGTTAAAACACTTTGCTGCAAATAATCAAGAGCATCGGCGTATGTCTGTAGATGCAATTGTAGATGACCGTACACTAAGGGAAATCTATTTGGCGAGCTTCGAAAGCGTGGTGAAAAAAGCGCAGCCATGGACCGTTATGTGCTCCTACAATCAGGTGAACGGTGAGTATGCTTCAGAGAATCCGTATTTACTCACGGATATATTAAAAGAAGAATGGGGACATGAAGGGTTCGTAGTTTCTGACTGGGGTGCGGTGAATGAGCGAGCTAAAGGCTTAGCGGCAGGTTTGGAGCTAGAAATGCCCTCAAGTAATGGTGCCGGTGATCAGAAGATTATCGACGCGGTTCAGAGCGGAACATTAGCTGAAGCAGCACTGGATCGTGCGGTGGGTCGCTTGCTTTCTATTATTTTCAAAGCTGTTGAGAATGACAAAGAAAATGCTTCCTATGATCCTGAGGCACATCACCAATTAGCTAGAGTTGCTGCCAGAGAAAGTATGGTGCTACTCAAAAATGAGGATGGGTTGCTTCCTCTGAAACGTGAGGGCTCCTATGCCGTGATCGGTGATTTCGCCCGTAATCCACGGTATCAAGGTGGTGGAAGCTCACATATCAAGCCAACTAGGTTGGATGATATATATTACAGCCTTCTAGAAGAAGCGGGTTCATATGCGAAATTGAGTTATTCTCAAGGTTACGTTTCTGATAGCGATGAGCCGAGTCTGGAACTTATTGGGCAAGCCATAGAAGCCGCTTCACAAGCAGATACGGCGATTGTGTTCGTCGGATTGCCAGAGCGCTATGAGTCTGAAGGCTACGACCGGACTCATCTTCGTATTCCAGAGAGTCAGATCCGCTTGATCGAAGCAGTCGCTGATGTTCAGCCTAACACTGTCGTTGTGCTGAGTAATGGATCGGCCATTGAAATGCCTTGGATCAGCAACGTCAAAGCTGTGCTTGAGGGTTATCTAGGTGGGCAAGCGCTTGGTGGTGCCATCTCCGATCTGTTATTCGGAAACGTAAGCCCATCAGGTAAGCTGGCAGAGACCTTCCCTTTGCAGCTGGAACATAATCCTTCCTACTTAAATTTCCCTGGCGAAGGAGATACCGTTGAATACAAGGAAGGATTGTTCGTAGGATACCGCTACTACGATGCTAAGCGAATTTCGCCTTTATTCCCGTTTGGATATGGTCTCAGCTATACAACATTTGCATACTCTGATCTTTCGGTAAGTTCGCACTCTTTGAAAGATACTGACACGCTGCAAGTAAGCGTGAAGGTTACCAATACTGGCGCTATGCAAGGCAAAGAAGTAGTACAGCTATATGTAAAAGACGTACTCAGTAATGTGGTGCGGCCAGAGAAGGAGTTAAAGGGCTTCGCGAAGGTAGATCTGCAGCCTGGGGAAACGAAGCAGGTAAGCTTTACGCTTGATAGCAGAGCGTTTGCATATTATAACGTGAAGCTGAAAGATTGGCATGTGGAAACCGGTGAATTTGAAGTTTTGGTGGGAGCTTCCTCCCAAGAGATCCTGCTTGTTGAGTCTGTGATTGTTGAATCAACTGTATCCCTCGCTAAATCCTATACCCGTAATTCAACTATAGGTGATCTTATGGGAGATCCACAGGCTGCTGCTATTATTCAAGCCATGCTGTCACAAGCTGGTGAGATGATGCCCATGCTTCAGGATGGCTCGGATATGATGATCGAGATGATGCGCAACATGCCGATTCGTGCAATGGTTATGTTCAGTCAAGGTGCTATGACGGAACAAGGGTTAGATGAGCTGATTAATCTATTGAATTCCAATAAATAAATCTGGGAGAGTGAGATAAAAGACATGATAGATTTGAAAGCTAAACCGTTTCATCTAGATGATGAGGGGATTAAATGGGTGGAACAAACCTTAGCCTCTCTGGATTTGGCGGGCAAGGTCGGGCAGTTATTTTGCCCGATCGGGTTCACCGAGGATAAGACGCAGCTGGCACTTTTGACACAAGGGATTAAGATTGGCGGGATTATGTTCCGTCCCGGTCCAGGAGAGATGGTGCAAGAAACACATCGCTACTTGCAGGATACATCGGATATTCCGCTGCTAATTGCAGCTAATCTTGAAGCAGGAGGTAATGGTTCTGCGGCAGAGGGTACTTTCTTCGGTAAGCAGCTGCAAGTGGCGGCGACGGATAATACCGAAATGGCTCGTAAACTTGGTATCATTGCCGCGCGGGAGGGTGGTGCTGTAGGCTGTAACTGGGCTTTCGCACCCATTCTTGATATCGACTATAATTTCCGTAATCCGATAACCAATGTTAGAACATTCGGTTCTGATCCGCAGAGAGTAGCTCGCATGAGCAAGGCGTACACCGAAGCGATTCAAGAGCATGGCATGGCGGTATCTATTAAACACTTCCCTGGGGATGGCGTTGACGAAAGAGACCAGCATTTGTTGACCTCTATTAACTCACTTTCAGTGGAAGAGTGGGATGCTACCTTTGGGAAGGTATATGCGGATTGTATAGAAGCTGGCGCACATACGGTTATGGTAGGGCACATCGCTCATCCTGCCTATTCCAGAGAATTACGTCCGGGGATTACAGATTTGGAGATTATGCCTGCAACGTTAGCTCCTGAGCTTTTAAATGATTTATTGCGTAACAAGCTCGGCTTTAATGGATTAATTACTACAGATGCTACGCCAATGGCGGGATTCACGATGGCAATGAAGCGGGAGCTAGCGGTTCCGACATCCATCGCTGCAGGTTGTGATATGTTCCTATTTAACAAGAGTTTAGAAGAAGACTTTGCCTATATGATGAAAGGAATTGAGACCGGCATTCTGACGGAGGAGCGCGTGAACGAAGCAGTGACTCGTATTCTTGCAGTGAAAGCTGCGCTGGGACTTCATAAGAAGAAACAACAAGGCACGCTCGTTCCAGAAAAAGAAGCCCTTGCCGTCCTTGCTTGCGAAGAGCATGTATGTTGGGCTCAGGAATGTGCAGATGAGTCAGTTACATTAGTAAAGGATACACAGGAGATGCTCCCCATTAGTCCTGAGAGTCACAAACGTCTACTGGTATTCACACTAGGAGGCGAGGAAGGATTATTCGGAGGGGCAGATATTGCACCGCACTTCATTTCCAAGCTAAAAGAGGAAGGATTCGAGGTAACGCTCTTTAATAAGAGTGAAGTTGATTTCAGTGCCATGTTCGGAGGTGTAAAAGCGTTAACGGATCACTATGATGCTGCGGTTTATATCTCAAATCTGGAGACCCATAGTAATCAAACCGTTGTACGGATTAATTGGGCACCTCCATTTGGGGCAGACATGCCATGGTTTATTCAAGAAATGCCAACGATGTTCATTTCTGTAGCCAATCCTTATCATTTGATCGACGTCCCGCGTATACCAACGTTCATTAATGCCTATTCACCAAGTAATTATGTGGTAGATGCACTGATTGAGAAGCTTGTGGGGCGTTCCTCCTTTAAAGGAGTTAATCCTGTGGACCCGTTTTGTGGCTATTGGGATACACAACTATAATTAGAATTCATAGAGATCTGTAATAGTATCAAGCGATTGAATAGGATAGTTCTATTCAATCGCTTTTTTTATAATATAATAGGACATAATACATATATTGAGAGAGTGAGAGGAGGGTGCTAGTTGCAAAGCTACACCTACGAAAATATTGAGATGGACGATCATCTTCCGGTCCACATGTTTTTGCACAGTACCCATCAGGTCCCGAATCATTGGCATGATAGCATTGAAATATTATTCGTACTCAAGGGGAAACTTGAACTTTTCACAAAGGACAGATTTAGAGAGTTAAATGAAGAAGATTTGTTCTTGATTAATGCTAATGAAATTCATGCGATTAAAGCTGAAGAGAATAATTTGGTGCTAGCGCTGCAAATTCCAGTTTCTTATTTACTTCTGATTGAACCTCAGATCGAAAGAATGTTATTCGATTGTAATTCTGCGGCTGCTAGCTATGAAGAACAATCTAAGTTTGATGAACTTCGTACATTGCTGGCTGAGATGATGCTGCTCCACAATAAGCGCCCACAAGGGTATCATCTACGCATACAGTCCTGTCTTCTTAATTTAACTTATTTACTCATGCAAGGATTTCGTGAACAAGACCAAAGTCCTGAGAAACATGATGATAAGCATCGTGAACGGCTATTGCGAATTACCTCTTATGTCAAAGAGAACTACAATCGGGCAATTAACATCCAGCAGTTAGCCCTTCAGGAGTATTTGACCGTTCCCTATTTGTCGCGTTTTTTCAAAGAGTATATGGGTACTTCCTTTACCAAATATGTGAATGCGGTGCGTTTGGATAAAGCTGTAAAAGATTTGACGCTTACCAATCTATCTATTACACAGATCGCTCATGATCATGGGTTTCCCAACCTGAAATCCTTTAATGCGGTGTTTAAAGAGTTCTATCGACAGACGCCTGGAGAATACCGGAAGACCGTCTTGGACGGACGCAGTTCATTTCAGAAAAGCAGTGTGGCCCAGTTTAACTACTTTGACATGAATCCCACACAGGCGTTTGAGTCGCTTTTCAAATATCTGCCTAACAAGAATTTATCAGCTACTTCCAATCTACCAGTTGCCCTTCATATACATAAGCAGACCCATGAGATTTCGGTAAAGTCTAACCAAAGCAAGGAGCTTGCGCATACTTGGAAGAAGCTCATGACGGTAGGAAAGGCCAAAGAGGTATTGTTTGCAGAGGTACAAAGACATATCAAGCAAATGCAACAGGAGATTGGGTTTCAGTATATACGGTTTCACGGTATTTTTGATGATGAGATGATGATTTATGGCGAGAATGAGCGGGGAGATGTGAGCTTAAACTTTGCTTATAGTGATTCATTATTTGATTTTTTACTGTGCTCCGGATTGAAACCGTTTTTAGAGCTCTCTTTTTTACCACGCCAGCTTGCGGGAGAGGGAGCTACTTCTGTTTTTTATAAAAAGAGCTTGGTGGGTAGTCCTAAGGACCTCGGTAAGTGGAATCAGATGATTCATCAGTTTATTACGCATTACATTCATAGATATGGCATTCATGAAGTGAGGCAGTGGTATTTCGAGGTGTGGAACGAACCGGAAATCCATATTTTTTGGCCAGATACTTATGAAGCTTACTGTGAGCTGTTCATTTCAACATTTCAAACCATCAAATCCATAGATTCTGAGCTACGTGTGGGGGGGCCAGGTGTTTTATCTCTTACGTTAATGCAGTCAGATTGGCTGACAAGGTTTATGAATGATGTGTGCAGACGAGGCGTAAAGCCTGATTTTATATCCTTTCACAGTTATCCGTATGATGAATCGTTAAAATCAACTCAAGTGATTCAGGTGGATTATGAAGAGAATCCGGATGTGTTGTTTCAGAAAATAGAGCTTTCAGCGGATACAGAATATTTATCGCGAGTCATTATTAAATTGAAGAAAACCATATCGGAAGCTATGGGAAGTGATGTTCCTGAACTGCATATGACAGAATGGAATGCCACAGGCTCTCACCGTGATTTAGTGAATGATACATGCTTTAAGGCAGCCTATATCGTAAAAAATGTACTGGAAAATATGGATGGTCTCCATAGTTTTGGTTATTGGACGGCTACGGATTTGCTAGAGGAGTTCAAAATGTCGTCAGAAATGTTTCATGGAGGTTTGGGGCTGATGACATATAACGGGATACCAAAGCCATCCTTCTACGCGTTTAAACTACTTGCAAAATTAGGCCGCCAATTCATTCATCAAGGGAAAGGATATTACATTACTAGTAGTGATATGGGGCTGCAGGTGTTGATGTATGCTTACGCGCATATCGATTCATTGTACCAAAAAGGTGATGCCTCGCTCATTAATCGCACGAATAGATACGATGTGTTCGAAGAAGGTGGAGACATAGAGTTGACGTTGGAGCTTGCAGATATTCAGCCTGGCTCGTATACGATCAAAAGACATACAATTAACAAGCAAAATGGAAGCGTTTTCGACCTGTGGGTACGAATGGGGGCGCCTCATCCTATAGATGCTGACACCCTTAATTATTTGAAGCAAGCCAGCTGCCCGCAACTGACCTTTGAACAAGTCGAAATAACGAGCACCTATTCGTTAATTAGTAAGTTGTCTCCGCATGAGGTGCAGTTGGTGGAATTGATGCGCTTATGATGGGGTTATTTACAACTGGACAGAATCCTGGGTTCGTTAGACAAAGTTCCTCGGAGTATTGCGGTTGAAGCTTGGATAGCTCTGTGAAATAGTAGCTGATCATATGATTACCACTTGCCGATCCATTCTGAAATGACAGTGATAAAAAAGTGTGGACATGACTGTAATAGTACTTCGTTTCCCGTTTAGGTAGCCTGTATACATGTGGAGGCGCGTAGGTAACAACATCAAAGAGATTGGCATAACGGTAACTCTTGCGGACATATTGTTTAAAAGCATTAACGAAGTTCGGATCCCCTACACGTGGTGAACCATAGGTGTACAGAATAGGTGAGATGTGCGAGGTGTTGGCCGCAAGATCAATAGCACATAAAGTGGCGAGTGCTCCGCCAAGACTGTGACCAGTAATGTATAAGGTCTTATCGGGAGATAACTTAGCGAGTGTAGAGATAATCCCATCGCGCGCTGATGAGTAGATATTCGTGAAACCGCGGTGGGTAAGGGTATCTTCTTTAATGTAATTGAATCTCTCTTGTGAGGCCATAACGTTTGACATCCAATCGGTTGTGGAGCTGGTTCCTCGGAAGGCAACGATAATCTCTTGTGGAGATTCCAAAATAAATCCAAAGCGTTCCCACACCTCGCTGATGGATCTTGCTTCAATCGTATCCACGATCTGATAATCTAATGGAACGACGAACGAACCCTCTTTATTTGAGAACTGCGCATAGGTCTGTCCGCAGATAGCAGCTAGAAAGATAGCCCTTTGCTCTTGATCATTTTTTGTACCCATGTGCATCCCGCCCCTCTTCCTAAACTATATTAGGGGGACGAGGGAGAGATTCCTATATCATGCGAGACCCTGTACTAATGTGAAAGAGCTAAATTCTACACCGCTTGAATACTTACTTCAGATGATCTGTTATTAGGAGGTTTAACGATATGAATCTAACTTTAGTGTGCGTAAATGATTAAATTACTTCGAAAGTCAAAAGTTCAGCGACGCTTAATGATTTCATTTCTGCTGCTTGCTATTATCCCACTGTGCACCTTCGGCTTTCTAGCTTACCATAAATCGAATGAAGCAATCACCTCTAAGACAACTACCTTTGTAAATGATATATTACGCCTCTTAGGAAGCAAGATCGGAACAGAAGTGGCCAAATATGAGACTTTCGCCGATCAAATCATGTTGAATGGAGATATTCAGCAAGCACTGCTCCGCTACAATAGATTGAGTGATCTTGATATTAGTAACATACATAAGAAGTTTGAAGACACTGTGTTAAGCGATAAATTTTGGTTGTTTGCTACAATCAAAACACTACAGATTCTAACTAATAATGGACAAGTTCTGTACGATTATGGATACGAAGAATTTACTACAGAGGATAAACAGCGAATATTTGCTCAGGCCAAACAGAATAAAAGTGCAGATATCTGGACCACAGCCCATACGACAGCTGGTGATAATATCCTTTCATTGGCTAGGAGGATTCCACTTTCATATGGATCGGGTGAAACTGTGGGGTTCGTCATTATGGGGATTGATGAGGAATTATTCTCACAGATTTTGTTTGGAAGCATTAATATGGGACAGGGTAGTGAACAAATCATTATGAATGATGCAGGAGAAATATTGACGAGCAACAACCACTTGTTTCAGTCGGATCAAGATTTGGAAGCTAATCGTACTTTAAATCATTTGATTAATTCCCGTATGGAGACGGGGACAGTAACGCTGCGGGCAGAACCCTACTTTTTCTTAAATACACATAATGAGGTACTTCATTGGAATGTAATTAGTTTAATTCCGCAAGCCTACTTGAATATGGGATCTGTAGAGATTAGAAATGAAATGTTCTTCATTGCCGTCATATGTGTAGTTGTTTCATCCTTATTTGCAACCTTCATCTCTGTTAGTATCTCCACCCCCCTTAAGAAGTTAGTGAGTGGAATGAACCAGGTCATGCGAGGTAATTTAAAGGTAGAAATAAACGACAATCATCCAGATGAAATCGGATACCTTTCAGGGAAATTTGAAGCCATGATCGAGGAAATCAAACTATTGATTGACCGTGTGGAGCAAGAACAGGCACAGAAGAGGGGTATTGAGCTACAAATGTTGCAGGCACAAATTAATCCGCATTTTCTATTTAATACATTGAGTTCGTTAAAATGGACGGCGATGCTAAGTCAGGCGGATAGTGTAAGCAATGGTTTAGGTGCACTGGCTGAATTACTTCGAAGTACAATTGTTCAGAAGAATGAACGGATAACGCTTGGGGAAGAGCTTCGGAACATCAAGAACTATGTCGTTATTCAACAAATAAGATACGGGATGTCATTACAGGTTGATGTGCAAATTCCTGAACAGTTAGTAGATACTCAAGTGTTGAAATTTTTGCTTCAGCCCATTGTAGAGAATTCGATTATTCATGGACTAAGCGGTGAGAATATGGAACCTAGAATTACAATGACTGCTGAATTGAACGGAGAGGTGTTAAAGATTAAGTTAAGCGACAATGGGAAAGGGATGAGTGCTGAGAAGTTACAGGAGATATTGCAACTTAAAGATAATCATTCAGAGAATCGATTAGCAAATATCGGTATTGGAAATGTACGGGAGAGAATCAAATTACATTATGGAGACCCCTATGGATTAGAGATTTGGAGTAAGCCTGATCAAGGCACGGATGTTATCATCACGATACCTTATATTTCTACACTTCAGGAGGACTCAGCTGATGCGGATACTAATTGTGGATGATGAGAAAATAGTGAGGATTGCACTCAGTACACTAATTAAATGGGATGAATATGGTTTTAAATTAATGGGTGCTGTTGCAGATGGATACAAAGCTCTTGAGGTCATAGAGAGTGAATCGATCGATATCGTGATTATGGATCTAGTGATGCCTAACATGGATGGACTTGAATTAATCCGAACGCTCAACGAACGCAAATTCACTGGGAAGTTTGTTGTGCTTAGTAATTATGATGATTATGCTTATGTGCGGGAAGCCATGAAGCTTGGAGCAGAAGATTATATGTTGAAGCTGACGCTTAAGCCAGATGAGCTGATTCTCTTGCTGAAGAAGATCTCGGAGCAATTATTAATGGAACGAGAGCTTAAAGAACAGGACATTCATATGAAAATTAAGCTTAATGAAACGCAGCTTCAGCAACGGAACACCATATGGAGAGAGCTTCTTTTAGATCAGGAGCAGGACATGGTTTATTTGTTGCAAGAAACACAGAAGTACGAGATACCCTTCGATAGACTTGCTGGTAATCTTATTATGATAAGAATCGATGATTATGTGGAGGCGCTAAGTAACGGAAAAATTAATAACAAGAGACTACTTAGCTTTTCTATAGCGAATATTGTGAAAGAAACCGTGTCTGATCACTTTGCATTTGATTTCATAGAGATGGAGAGTCATCAGTATATTGTTATAGTTTATGAACAGACAGGTTATTCTGACGAATCCAGTTGGTTACTGTTAATGAATAATTTAGTGCAGATGCTTAAGCTGTATTTGAATTTAAGTGTCAGCGTTACATTAAGTGATGCATTTGTAGGTTTGAAGCAGCTGAGAGAACAATACACATTGTGTCTGCGAGCATCTACAAACAACTTTTATACGGGGCCTGCATCTGTCTTGGTTGCTGGGCATTCAAAGTTAACACAGTCACTACACTCCATTAACTATGTGGAATGGTTGGATCAAGTCAAAGCAGCAGTTGAAGTAGGGAACACAAAGCTAGTATTGGAGAATATAAGCATATTATTTAATGAGGCAAAACAAATCAAATGGGACCCTTCAGCCTTAAAATTTCACCTTTTGGGATTATTATCTGACCTAGACAACTTGGTCTTAAAATGGAACACACAAGTACTGTCGTTCACTGAACAAAATAGGGTAGGGGCAACAACGCTCTTAGAAAGTTTTGAGAGTGATATTTCACAAGCTGAGTCTATGGAAGGGCTTAGTCTATCTATTGAACAAGCGATGCAGGAAGCCATTAATCTATTGTATCAAGTTAAAAGTAATATTTATCGCAAAGAAGTACTTCGAATCACGGAGATTTTGCAGGAGAATGTTGAGAATAAAATAACGCTTGACCGTCTCGCTCAAGAAGTAAATATGAATGTTAATTACTTATGCCGTGTATTTAAGCAAGATACGGGTAGAAGCATTGTTCAATATATGAATGAACTAAAAATCAATAAAGCGATTGAATTGTTAAAGCTTCCGGATACGAGGATTAAAGAGGTGGCTTCACAGGTGGGGATAGATGATCCGTTTTATTTTAATCGGGTATTTAAGAAGATCGTGGGGCTTAGTCCTTCAGATTTCCGTAAGAAATTACTCGCAACTAAATAAGTCCAAGGAGGAGGCACCTGTTATGAAATATGTGGAATCTATTAAAAATAGTTTAATATTCGCAGGTGTGATCCTATTATTATGGGCTAGTGCAGGATGTACTCCTTCAGATTCGAGCCTGAGCAAAATACAATCCTCCCAAGTGAAACATGAGTTCGCGAACAAAATTCTGAACTTAGCTGTATTTGAGGGAGGGCAAGGAAAGGATTATTGGCTTGCGGTGAAACAACGATTTGAATCAGACTATCCAGGGGTAACTGTTAATTTGACTGCAAGCCCCAAGATCATGGAAATACTTAAACCGCAAATCGCAGTTGGTAATCCACCCGATATCATTTATATCTCACAGAGTGAGACGACAGGTATGATTGAAGAAATGTTAAGAGATAAATTATTACTCGATTTGACGGATGTATTTGAAGGGAATGCTCTCGATAATCAAGAACCTCTTAAGAATAAAATGCTGGATGGTATTTTAGATTATGCTAATCCCTTAGGGGATGGAAAAATTTATGCCGCACCGTTCTATACCTCTCCAATGGGGCTAATCTATAACAAGACTCTTTTTGAGAAAAAAGGCTGGAAGCTCCCAGAGACATGGGATGAATTCTTGAAGTTAGGTGAGCTCGCTAAGAAGGATGGAAGATCACTATTTACCTACCAAGGTTTGTTTCCGGGTTATTTAGAGTCTATTTTCTGGCCGTCAGTGGCATCTGTAGGGGGGATGGAAGACGTCTGGAAGGCGGAAAATTATGAGAAGGATGCATTTAGGTCCGATTCCGTCAGACAAATAGCTGAGGTGTTGAGTGCTATAGCACAAAAAGGTTATGTCATGCCAGGAACCGTTAAGTTAAGCCATACACAAGCACAGGCTGCTTTTCTACAAGGTAAGGCATTGTTCATTCCCTGCGGAATATGGATAGAGAATGAAATGAAAGGCACTCCACGCGAAGAAGGATTCGAATTTGGTTTTCTCGCACCACCTGTGTTTAATAAGGGGGATCAGAGGTATGTCATGTCCTATTTGGATAGCCTGTTTATTCCCGCCAAGGCGAAGAATATTGAACTTGCCAAGGAGTTCCTGCGTTATCAATACAATGATGATATCGTTCAATTAAATGCGGAGAAATCCAAAGGTATAGTCACGGTTAAAAATGGTCTGGAAATCGTAAAGCCATACACTTCTCCAATATTCTATGATTCCGTTCAAATATCTCAAAAAGATGTAGCACCGATTGTTTTTCAATGGAAACAAGCATCGCAGCTAGTCATCAAAGACGTAGAGGCAATATGGAACCCAATAACTGGCCTAATGAGCAATACGCTGACTGTTAAACAGTGGCAAGATGAGGTTGAGAAAATAACCAAGAGTGTGCGGGAATTAAGTTCTTCTAAAGAATAAACCTGTTTATTGAGTGTCCTAAATCGTACAGGTTTTGTTCAATTCTGTTAATGGTAGCTTTAGCATTTAGCAGTGTAAAATTGGATTAACTATATGGGATTGGATGTGACGTGAATGAGTGTAGTCATTTCAACATTAACTCTTGAAGGTGCATTATTAGAAGGAGAGAATCCTCTTCCAATGTTCAGAAACAGAGACCATCATACAAAAGTGGGGGATAATGGTACACTTACGCCAGAATTGAGACAGCAGCTGGGTGAACATACAGGTGGGAGATATTTACCTTATCGCATGCAGGATCGCTATACACGTGAAAGAAAACCGATGGTTATGAAGTCGATTGTATTGGAAAATGACATCTTAAAAGCAGTCTTTTTACCTGAGTATGGAGGTAGACTCTATTCGCTTAAAGATAAACGTACGAACAAAGATATTCTGTATACTAACCCAGTCTTTCAACCGGCTAATTTAGCTATATTAAACGCTTGGTTCTCTGGAGGGATTGAATGGAATGTGGGACAGGTAGGTCATACCTTTACGACCGCATCTCCCGTACATGCTGCCAAATTGATGGATGATAAAGGCAATGAATTTCTAAGAATTTATGAATATGAGCGTTGTAAAAACATTTTTTGGCATATTGATTTTCATCTTCCTCAAGGGACTAAGGAACTCTCTGTCTATGTAAGAATCATTAATGATAGCAAAGCGTCGGTTCCTATGTATTATTGGACAAATATTGCAGCACCGGAAACCTTGCAATCAAGAGTATTCTCATCCACTAGTAAGGTTATCTATATTGATCATCAAGTGAAGGGGTTTGGATTGGGAGATTTGCCAGTGCTTCCTTCAGTTCCAAATGAAGACTCGTCATATCCAATGAGAATTCCTTTCTCTAACGAGTATTTTTTTCAGACAGAAGCAGATTATAAATCCCCGTGGGAAGCGATTGCCTATGAGGATGGTAGTTTATTCTACGAACGTTCGACTAGCCTCTTAAGATATCGTAAATTATTTTGCTGGGGCAACCATGCAGGTGGTAGAAGATGGTGCGATTTCTTAGCGAAGCCAGGCGAAGGTAATTATGTTGAGATACAAGCAGGGCTTGCTCCAACACAGATGCATGGAATAGACATGCCTGCGAATTCAATATGGGATTTTACTCAAATATTCGGTGTTACTCAGGTGGATGCACATAAGGCAAATCAAAGCGATTGGTCTGAGGCTCGGGATTTTATTGAAACGCAAGTCAATGAACAATTGCAAGAAGATGAGGTGTATATTCTTCATGAGAAGTTGCAAGCTTATGCTAATTTAACACCATCAGAACTATTGCACTCAGGCTCAGGCTGGGGAGCACTTGAGGACATTCGTAGAAAAGCTCATAATGAAAGGTCGATTCCGGATGGATTTTTATTCTTGGAATCCAGTATTGCAGCACCGCAACTTCCATGGTTAGCCCTGTTACAAGAGGGTGGTTTGCCAGAGGGAGATATGCAAGATATTCCGGCCTCTTGGATGGTCCAAGAAGAATGGATGGAATTGCTTCGTACCAGTCTAGAGCATGCAGATAATCAAACGTGGGATTCCTACTTGCATTATGGCACTATGCTCTATGAGCATGGAATGGAAGATCAAGCTATAACTGCGTGGCATCAATCGCTTGAATTGAAGCCGTCTGCTTGGGTTTATCGTAATCTGGCGATTACCTCTGAACAGAGAGGAGAGGCAGATCAGGCGATGGTCTATTATGAACTGGCATATTCTTTATACAATGACTTTCCAGACAGAGCATTTGCAGATGAGTATATTAGCATGTTGATTAGAAATAAACAATTTGCTAAGGCTTGGAGTGTGTACGAATCACTTCCTGAAGAGTTCAGGCAAAGTGATCGTCTCCAAATTATTATTGGAGCTGCTGCTCAGGAGTTGGATCATAATGAATTCCTATTAAACTTATTCCAGAAAGAATTTGCTGTGATTCGTGAAGGCGAAGTTACGATTGTGGAGCTATGGTATAAATTTCAAGCTAAAAAGCTAGCGGAGAGCCGAAATACTGTATTATCTGAAGAATTAATGAAGGAAGCTATCACCCTATATCCACCGCCTAATAACATTGATTTTAGAATAGTGGGAGCTTAACCAAGAGAGAGTTTCGATGATTTTAATCGAAGCTCTCTTTTTTTTAGGATGCTGAAGGTGATTAAAATTTAGATAAAATTGTGCATGCTTTGTTCAATATCGTCGATGTTAGACCTGAGTTGCTTCGTTATATACTTACTTGTGAAAGCACTTTCATATTTGAGGGGGATGCTACACACGTGAAAAAAAGACAAAAGAAGCTCACAGGTTTGTTGCTTGCTATGTCGATGGTTCTAATGTTATTGGCTGGTTGTGGATCAAGCAATACAACGAACAAGGCTGCCCCGCCTGAAGCAACTAAGGAGAACACCCCTACAGCTACAACTGAGGCTACCACCGAAGTTAAAGCTACTGGACTAGAAGGTAAGGTAGTGTTCTGGTCGATGTGGAGCAGCACTGAACCACAAGCGAAGGTTATTGAGTCTGCAGTTGCTGAATTCAAGGCAGCTAATCCAGAAGTTGAAGTGGATCTGAAATTTACCGGTCGTGATATCTTAAAATTGATCAAGCCTGCTTTGGATGGAGGAGAGCAAATTGATATCTGGGAAGCCGATCCAGGTAGCCCAGCTGGTATTCAAGGGATGAAAGATTACGTTATGAAGCTTGATGATTTGCTTGCGGAGCCATCCATCGGAATGGAAGGCAAGTCAGTAAAGGATTCAATGATTCCAAGCTTGTTAAGCTGGATACAATCGCTATCCACAAAGTACGGTTTAGAAGAAGGTATTTATTCGATTCCGCAGCAACCGTATGCAGTACTCTTTTTCTATAACAAGGAAGTGTATGAGAAAGCTGGGATAACAAAAGCACCTGCCACTTGGGAAGAATTCCTTGCAGATGCTGAAAAAATCAAAGCAGCAGGTTCAGCACCGCTTACCTTCGATGACGCATATCGGGACTTATTTATTGGATCCTATCTGGCAAATGCGATGGGGGCAGATTGGGTAAGCCAGCTTGTACAGGATAAGACCGGTGAGATGTGGAATGATCCAATCATTCTTCAATTCGCTAAAGATATGGCTAATTTAAACGCTAAAGGTTTTTTCTCTAATAAAATTGCCGGAAGTAAATATCCTGCGGCTCAGCAAGATCTCGTGCTTGGTGGTTCTGCCGCTTATCTAAATGGAACATGGCTTCCGAATGAAGTGCTTGCTACCTCAGGACCAGATTTCAAATGGGGCACGTTTCAATTCCCAGATGTTCCAAATGGAAACGGTAAAGGTGGAAAACAAGGGTTGATCTTTGGATCTCAAGGGATGTTCATTAATAAATCGAGCAAGAATGCAGAGGCTGCTTTTGAGCTTATCAAACATATCGTTAGTAAGCAGATACAAGAAAAAATGGCGAAGGATGCACTTGCGATCCCAGCAACTATTGATTCTGAATGGCCTGCGATGCTTGCTGAAGCAGAAGCTGCTTTTCTAAATGCAAAAGAAAATATGCCTTGGGGTGGAGGTATTGGTGATGGAGGAGACTTTACGCTTGCTACCATTGTGCCTACCTTCATGGAACTTATCACTGGCAAACTGAAGCCAGAAGAATTCGGGCCGAAGCTAAGTGCGGAAGCTAAGAAATTCTACACCGGTAAATAAAACATAACAGTTCCAAAATTCCTCTCCGTCACTTCGTTCCCTTTTCTCGAGTCTTTTTGTTCAATCTAGATTTAATGCAAATCTATATGTGGCGGTCAATAGCGGCAGCTGCATATAGATTTTTTAAAGTATAAGGAAGAATAAGTTGCACATTATGATGCGGGGGATACAAAGATGAGAATTAGTAAACCGATTATGATGCTATTCCTTCTGCCTGCTATCCTAGTTTATATGTCGATCTTTTTTTATCCAACCTTGCGGGCAGTGTTTATGAGCTTTTACGAGATATCTAATATAAACAGTAGTATCAGTGAATGGAAATTTATTGGTTTAGACAATTATTGGGGGTTATTTCATAATTCCTATTTTTTAAATTCTTCATTAAATGTGCTTAAGATTTGGATTATTGGTGGACTCATTGTTTTCGTTATGGCTTTTTTCTTCTCAGTGCTTATTTCCTCCGGCGTTCGTTTCAAAGGCTTCTGGAGAGCCTTGATTTACCTGCCTAATACTGTATCTGTTGTTGTCATGTCAGTAATATGGCTTCAGTATGTGTATAATCCGACCTTTGGATTGTTGACACATGTATTTCGCCTTCTTGGACTTGAACAATTAGCTAATATTCAATGGACGGATGACCAGCATTTATTTTTATCCATGCTGATCGCTTTTTGTTTTGGATCAATTGGTTATTTCTTATTAATTCTTGGTGCGGCCATGGATCGGATTCCTAATGATTACTACGAAGCAGCATTATTGGAAGGAGCAAACACAGTATATCAGTTCTTCCATATTACTCTTCCGTTACTCCGTGATGTGTTTAAGACCACGCTGGTGTTATGGACGGTTACAGCCATTAACTTCTTTGTATGGTCTTCCATTTTCGGGAGAAATGATCCACATACGATGACTCCTGGCTATTATATGTACTTGAAGGTATTTGGTGGGGAGAGAATTTCTGATACGCAAGCTTTCAATGTTGGAGCAGGGGCTGCGATTGGTGTATTGATTACTGTTGCAATTATTGGCTTTTCCTTCTTGATTGGTCTGTTGTTTAGGAAGGATCGTTTAGAATACTAGGAAGGAGGAGACAATATGCGTCTTCACTCAATCACTCGAATCATTCGATATGTTCCACTAGTAGTCTGGCTTATCTTTACAATTATTATTTTTGGATACGCATTCCTTGCTTCACTCAGCACGACAAGAGAGATATTTACGAACAAACTGCTGGCGAGCGGATTTCATTTCTCTAACTATACCCGATTATTCGAAGAAACGAAGATCGGCTTGTACTTTTTGAACAGTCTAGTTTATACGGTAATTTCTTGCGTAGGTATTATAGTTGTTGCAGCTCCGGCTGCTTATATATTGGGACGAATTCAGTTTAGGGGAAAAAGGTTAGTTGATTTAATGTTTATCTCGGCATTATCAGTTCCGGGGCTACTGATCTCGATCCCGTTGTTTTCGTTATTTTATTCATTGAATTTAACAGGCTCAACATTTACGTTAATCTTTGTATACATTTTTACGAATGTCCCTTTTGCTGTATTTTTGCTTACAGGGTTCTTTGCATCCATTCCGAAAGAATTGGAGGAATCAGCAGCGATCGATGGATGTGGGCCGATTAAAGCTTTTATCAAAATCATCTTACCTATGGCACAGGCTGGTATTTTGACATTAACGATTTTTAATGTGATGGGGATCTGGAATGAATATTTTTATGCTCTGATCTTTGCTAATAATCCGGATCGACATCCAATAGCATTAGCTCTTCAATCCATCGTAGTAGGATATACAAATACTGGTAATTACTCGGGTATTTTTGCTGCATCACTTCTGGTGTTTCTGCCCACGTTTATACTTTATCTTCTTGTGTCCAGAAAGATCGTTGCTGGGATTACAATCGGTTCTGTAAAAGGTTGAGGTAATAACCACCTAATAATATAGGTGGTTATTTGCGCACCCATAAGGATTTCTTAGGAAACTTAACTTGCGACAAGGAAACCCATACAGTACACTTTCTTTAACTAGTACAAACTAAGATAGCTTGGGAAAGAACTTTGAAAAAGGAAGTGTTAAATAGTGGATTTAGAGATGGTCATGCAGGAGCTGGAAGCGCTTGGCAAGGAACGAACCAAGAAAATATATATGTCTAATGGAGCAAAGGAACCGCTATTTGGCGTGGCTACCGGAGCAATGAAGCCAATCTTCAAGAAAACCAAAATAAATCAGCCATTGGCTGAGGAACTTTACGCGACAGGGAACTATGATGCCATGTATTTTGCCGGCATCATTGCTGATCCCAATGCAATGACGGAAGCGGATTATGACCGATGGATGGATGCGGCTTATTTTTATATGCTGTCGGACTTTGTAGTGGCAGTAACCTTGGCAGAAGCAGATATTGCACAACAAGTTGCCGATAAATGGATCGCGAGTGGTGAAGAGCTGAGAATGTCAGCGGGCTGGAGCTGTTACTGCTGGCTGCTTGGCAGCCGGCCGGATGTTGAGTTTTCCGAAAGCAAGCTTGCTGGTATGCTTGAGATGGTGGAAAATACGATTCATGATTCTCCAGAACGTACCCAATACGCAATGAATAATTTTATGTACACAGTGGCCGTATCTTATTTGCCACTTCATGATAAGGCCAGTGAAACCGCAAGAACTGTAGGGCCAATTGAAGTTGATAAGAATAAGGCAAAGAGTAAATTGATTCACGCGTACGCAAATATTCAAAAAGCAGTCGACAAAGCTCGGCTTGGTTTTAAACGCAAGCATGTAAGATGTTGATCTAGCAGAAGCTTCTAGAGAAGAAAAAGGAAAAAGGATTCCCTGAAACTTCACTCTGCGTTACTATATAGAAATGACTCCAAGTGGGAGAGAGAAGGGGGAAAAGCATACATGGGCAACTTATTGGAAATTTTGCACAAGGAAGTCGTACCGGCAGAAGGCTGCACAGAGCCGATCGCAGTTGCGTATGCCGTCTCCTTGGCGGCAGAGCTTCTCGAGGAAGAAATAACGGGGATTCAGCTGCATCTCAGTGGTAATATTATTAAAAATGCAATGGGAGTGGGCATCCCTGGGACAGGCCAGACAGGTCTGCCTATCGCAGCAGCCCTTGGTGCGGTGGTCGGACGTTCGCACAAGGAGCTGGAAATCCTATCAGGTCTGACTCAGGATGAGCTAAAGCTGGCAAATGACCTGCTTGATCGAAAACTGCTAAAAGTGGAGATAATGGACACTCCTGAGAAATTATATATTGAAGCACAGGTGAAGACAGAGAATCATACAGCGACTGCTATCCTTGCTAAAGAACACACTAATATAGAATATCTGGCTCTGGACGGAAAAAAAGTGACACCTAAGAAGTCTAAAGCAGATTGTGGCAAGCCTGGACTTTCTGATACTGAAGCCTATGAAGGCTCTGTAGATCGGATATTTGAGTTTATAACTACGGCTCCATTTTCAGACCTTAGCTTCCTCTTGGAAGGCGCTCGGATGAACAAAGCGATTTCCGAAGAGGGACTCCGAGGCGATTATGGGTTGCAAGTAGGGAAGAAGATGAATCAGCAATCTGCTGTGAATTTGTTCGGCAATGATGTAGCGAACAAAATTATAGCGGCCACTGCTGCGGCTTCAGATGCTCGTATGGATGGCAGCGCAATGCCTGTGATGACAACAGCGGGCAGCGGAAATCAAGGCATCGCCTGTACGCTTCCTGTTATATCTTTGGCGGAATTACTTGGCAAGGATGAAGAGACGCTGGCTCGGGCGCTTGCACTAAGTAATCTGGTCACTGTGCATATCAAGCATTATATTGGGCGGTTGTCGCCTTTATGTGGATCAGGAATTGCAGGTGGAGTTGGAGCGAATAGCGGGATCATTTATCTCATGGACGGCACTCTTGAGCAGATCAAGCATGGGATACAGAATACGATAGCCTCTTTATCAGGTATGATTTGCGACGGTGCAAATTCAACCTGTGCGCTGAAGATATCCACCTCCACTAATACAGCGATTCAGGCAGCCACACTGGCTATGAACAATATTGCTCCTACGACCAAGGATGGAGTTATTTTCGAAGAGGTGGAAGACACTATCCGCAACATGGAGCGGCTGGTTCAGGAAGGTCTGGCGGATACTGACAAGACCATCTTAAATATCATGCTCTCCAAAGGCGGAGCGAATTAGCTTCCTTTAAGGTAATAATAGGTTAGAACATCATAATTTAAGACCGTCTGGTTCCCTACATGAATGGCAGGAGACTGGGCGGTCTTTTTATCTATTCAATAAGGGTATTTGTTATTGCGAAGATTTGCATTAAATTTTAACATAACTTATTCTGAGATCATAAAGGCATAGACTGATGGTATAAAAAGGAGATATTATGACGGAGAAGATAGATATAGGATGGAACTTTGAGAACAGTTATGCTCATCTGCCGGAATCCATGTTTACAAGGATCAAACCAACTCCTGTGCGTAAGCCGGAGTTAGTTATTTTAAATGAGCCATTGGCTACTACCTTAGGGCTGAATAGCACAGCACTACATTGTAAGGAGGGGGTTCAGAATCTTGCAGGCAATGAAGTCCCTGAAGGTACTGTGTCCCTTGCTCAAGCGTATGCTGGACATCAATTCGGACATTTTACCATGTTAGGTGACGGCCGAGCTGCGCTGATTGGTGAGCAGATCACACCCCAAGGTGAACGCGTAGACATTCAGCTTAAGGGCGCGGGAAGAACACCATATTCTCGTGGTGGCGATGGCCGAGCCGGACTTGGACCGATGCTTCGTGAATATATCATCAGCGAAGCCATGCATGGTTTGGGTATTCCTACCACTCGCAGCTTGGCAGTGGTAACTACTGGAGAAACGATCATTCGAGAAACAGAGCAGCCTGGTGCTATTCTGACCCGAGTTGCTGCAAGTCATCTACGGGTGGGCACCTTTCAATATGTTGCAGCGTGGGGTACTGTTGAGGATGTCCGTACTCTGGCAGATTACACATTACAAAGACATTATCCGGAAGCTGTTTCTCAAGAGAATCGTTATCTTTTCCTGCTTCGGGAAGTGATTGGACGTCAGGCTGAATTAATTGCCAAGTGGCAGCTGGTAGGATTTATTCACGGAGTAATGAACACCGACAACATGGCGCTTAGCGGAGAAACGATTGATTATGGTCCTTGCGCCTTCATGGATGTGTATCATCCAGAAACGGTATTCAGTTCCATTGACCAGCAGGGTCGTTATGCTTATGGCAATCAACCGGGTATTGCCTCTTGGAATCTCGCGAGATTCGCGGAGACTCTCCTGCCATTGCTGGCTGATGATCAAGAACAGGCGATTCTGCTCGCTGAAGAGGAAATTGCAGATTTTAAAGAGCGGTCTTACCATCACTGGCTCTCAGGTATGAGGGCGAAGCTCGGAATCTTCAACGAAGAGGTAGAGGATGTAGCGCTAATTGAGGATCTGCTAGATTTGATGCAGAAATATCGGGCAGACTATACCAATACCTTCCGTGCCCTAACTTTAGAGAAGCTGGAAGAAACCGCTCTGTTTGGTGCAGCGGAATTTACGAAGTGGCAAGAGTTATGGCAGGCTAGACTTAGCAGACAGCAGCAATCGAAAGAGGTTTCGCTGCAGCTTATGCGCAATAGTAATCCTGCGATCATTCCGCGGAACCACAGGGTAGAAGAAGCGCTCCAAGCGGCAGTACAACAGGAAGATTACAGTGTGATGGAGCGATTGCTTAAAGCTCTCTCCAATCCTTACGCGTATTCCCCTGAACAGGATGAATACTCGGCACTACCTGAGGAATCAGCACGTCCATATCGAACCTTCTGCGGCACTTGATTTGCTGATAATGATCTAAATAATGAGGTGAAGTAAGAATGTTTCATGCATATGATGTTCTGGCTAACCAGTTGCTAGCTAATGCGAATGATCCAAGTTGGTATGTGCCTTTTGAGGTAGCCGTAAAAGACTTAAGAGAAGAAGAAGCATTTTGGAAAGTAACGGAAGAAAGCAATAGTATTGCTGAGATCGTGCAGCATCTGCTCTACTGGAATGAAACTTGGCAAACAAGGTATAAAGAAAAGAGTGTCCATGCGGTTCCTTCAGTGGATAACAATAATACCTTTGTCGTTGCAGAAGGAGTAACGTTCCAAGAGCTTCAACAACAACTCTTAGAAGTTCTTTTATGTTGGCAGGAACTGATTACAAAGGAACAATTGGATGCCGATGTTCAAGAATTCCAAGGCAGTCAGTGGTGGGAAGTAATAGGCAATGTGACAACACATAACGCGTATCACGTAGGGCAAATCGTTTTTATTCGAAAGATCCAAAAGAGTTGGAATCGCACTATGAAGTGAATTGAAGGACGTTAACGGATGTACATTCATCTGGCTAACGTCTTTTTTGCGAATATCAATGGAGATAAGTTGCGCAAAATACTTACATATACTTATAATCACTTATTTAATACTTGCAAATACTTACTTAATAACTTATGATGACTTTAGGAGGTGCATACATGATGTTTCAAGAGGAGAGATTGTTAAAAATACTCGAATATTTGAAACAACACCAATCGATGAGTGTTCAAGAGATCTGTACGCAATTTGATGTATCCAGAGATACCGCACGTAGGGATATTGTTAGATTAGTACAAGAAGGTGTTGTGATCCGAACGCATGGAGGGGTATCGTTACCTGAGTTACAAAAAGAATTGTTATCTTATCAGGATCGATTGATCGATGAATCTGAGAGTAAGCAGAGGATAGGGAAGGCTGCTGCGCAGCTTATCCAAGATCATGAGACTGTGATTTTAGATGTATCTACCACCGTGCAATTTGTAGCAGAACAGATCAGTGCGAAGGATATTACGGTTGTTACGCACTCGATTGATAACGTAGGGATCTTGTCACAGCGGGAGGATCTGCAAATTTATGTTCTTGGTGGTTACTTGAATGTGAAAAACCGCCTGTTATATGGCCCTTCTATTATCGATAAACTTAGTGAAATCCGTGCTGATAAAGCCTTTATTGGAGCATCCGCGATCCGTGCTGATGGACTCTACTATCCATATGAAGAAGATGTGCGGGTGAAGAGAGAAATGGCCCGAAGATCAGATCAAGTCATCTTAGTGGCTGATCACACCAAATTTATTGGCAAATCATTTTTCCGTCTAGACTTTGAGTTCGTTGACATTCTAATTACCGATCGGGAACTCCCCAGTGAGATCAGAGAAATTCTAGATCAGAAGAACATCACAGTGATTGAATGTCTAGAAGAAACTGAAGGGGCTCGAGAGCAAGACTGATAACAAAACAGAGGAGGATATTTATGTCTTATATTCTGCAAAATGTACAAGTGGCGCTTCAGAATCGTATTGTCCCAGCGGCTAATGTGTGGATTTCTGAAGGGAAAATTATAAAGATAGATACAGAGGATCTTTCGATTCCAGAGGGACAACATGAACGGATTGACGGTGGTGGCCATTTATTAGTACCCGGGATGATAGATGTTCATATTCATGGCGCCAATGGCTTCGATATGATGGACGGTACGGAAAAGAGTATTCAAGAGGTCTCAAGTGCTTGTGCTTCATCTGGCTGTACCTCATTTTTGGCTACCTCTGTGAGTTCTACGCTAGAAGATCTTTTAGAAATGATTCGTAGTGTCAAGCGTGTGATCGGACATGAAGTGGGCGCAAAGATCGCAGGTATTCATTTAGAAGGACCTTACTTGAACCCGAAGCGAAAAGGAATGCAGAACGAAAAGTATCTACGCCACCCCAACTTAGAGGAAATGAACCTGATTTTTGAAGAAGCGGGTTCACTTATTAAGATGGTTACAATCGCTCCGGAGTTGCCGGGAGGGATGGAGCTCATTTCCTTTTTGAAAGAAAAGGGTGTAGTTATAGCCATCGCTCATTCGGATGCCACATATGAAGAAGCTAAACAAGCCTTTGCGTCGGGGGCAAGTCATGTTACGCATTGTTTTAATGGCATGCGTCCTATCCATCATCGAGATCCAGGGGTAATTGTGGCTGCTTTTGAAGAGAAGCATGTAAGCCTTCAAGCGATTGTGGACAACGTCCATCTGCATCCTGCAATTATTCGATTAATGCATACCTTGAAAGGACCAGAAGGAATGGTCTTGATTACAGATGCACTGCAAGCTATGGGATTAGGTGATGGGGATTATATGTTTGGAGGCCATCATGTTACGGTATCCGAGGGGGTAGCGAGACTGAAGGATGGAACGCTAGCTTCAAGCACAGTGACTATGAATGAAGCTTTACGTTATACTGTCGAAACTGGAATTCCATTGATAGACGCCGTAAAGATGGCTTCAACTACGCCGGCCAATATTCTTGGACTTCAACAAAAGGGGACAATAACATCCGGCTTTGATGCTGATCTGGTCCTCTTGGATGATGAATTTAAAGTGTGCTGGACAATGGTGAATGGTCAAATTTCATAAATCATGATGAATACAGGTTACTTCTGCTCAATGCAGTTGTAACCTGTATTCATGTGCGGTTATGCCAAACACGCTTTTAAAATGCCGGTTCAAATGAGTTAAATCCACAAATCCACAATCTACTACAGCGGCATAGATATCCTTAGTTTTCTCAATGGACTGCTTGGCATGCTCTACCTTGCAATTCAAGAAAAATTGATAAGGTGATATTCCTGTATGTGTCTTAAACTCTCGGATAAATTGATATTTGGAAAGTCCAAACTCTTTACAGAGATCATCTAGTTTTAGTACATGTTCTAAACTGCAGTACATCATTTCCTTTGCTTTTTTGACAAATTTATTATTTATCCTGTGCTCTGTAACTAGTTCAGTATTAGATACTACATGAACCAGGTTTAACAACAGCTCACTGCACAAGGACTCCTCTTTGCCATTCTGGATGGCATGACTTAGCGCTAATATGCACTGTGCCAATTTGTCATCGTATAGAATGGGAGAGGCGAAGCGGAGTTCTTTTTTTCCAAGGATCTCTTGTATCAAGGTTGGTTTGATATATAGCATGACATAATCAATACCTGCTTTATCATATGAATTGCCGTCATGCGTTTGCTCTCGATTAAATAGCATTACGCCATTTTTATGAGAGGATTGCAAGCTACCATCAAGGTTATATTGCTGAATGCCACGTAAGGTGACACCGATTGCGTATTCCTCATGGCAATGTTTTTTATAAGTGAAATCACTCATGCTAGCTGACAATGTTAGGATATCTGCTGACTTTTTATAGTTGAATTTCTCCACGCTCTTAACCTCCACGACTTATAGGATTCCCGATATCATAATGGCAGAGTATACTAAAAATAGTGCCATCAGAGTATTTAGAACTTTTTGGTGATTTTGCAGAAATACTCTGAAGATTGCCCCAAATACAACCCATGTCGTAAAAGCAAAAAATCCGATCACAGTTATAATTATAACAAACATAAATAAGGTGAGAGAAGAAGTATAGAATGGCATTACATAGCTGGGAATGACTGTTAAAGTAAATAAGAGCACTTTAGGATTCACAAGCTGCATAAGTAAACCCGACCGAAAATTGGCATTTGGATTAGGCTGGTCTTCCATTGCACCCATTTTAAAGATTTTATAAGCAAGATAGAGCATATATATACTTCCGACGACTTGCATAATGATCAGGATATTTGGGATGACCTCCACCAGAACACGATTCATCAAGGTAGAAAGGATAAGCAATAGACCAAAAGCCATCGTAGCCCCGTATACATACCGCATGGTTTTCTTAGCCCCTGAATGTTGCACGGAAGAAAGAATAACAATATTGGCAGGACCGGGTGAACATGTAACTACAATGCAATAGAGAAAAAAGGAAATTATATTCATGATGACCTCCAGTAAAAGTTGTCTTATGAATATAAACCTCATAACTTGATTGTTTATAGTACATTATTGCAGAGGAGATCAACATAATGAATGAGACAAAGCATTTAACTATTAGTACACTCACTGAGGGCGATTATGTATCTACATGCCGGGTATTTGAAGAATCAATATCGGATGCCTTTAACAAAGAAGGATTAGGTCACTTACTAGAGGATATACAAAGTGAAACCGATCATAAAAAGCAAAAGGCGCTATCTTCACTGGAAAAGGCAAACTCGGATATTTATTTCTTTATCGCTAAAATCAATGGGAAGGCTGTGGGTACGATTTCCTATGGTCCCTGTGGTGAGACTATTCAAATCTGTGCAGAACATCAGTTGGATCATTTGGGGGAATTGGGGAGTTTATACGTGTTGCCAAGCTATCAGGGGCAAGGGATTGGTTCGGCATTAATTAAGAAAATGATGATATTTCTAAACGAACAAGGGATCGAGCAATTTTGTTTGGACAGTGGCTATAAACGTGCACAAATCAAGTGGAAGCGTAAATTTGGGGAGCCTTATAAGGTAGTAAAAGATTATTGGGGACCCGATTCCGATCATATGGTTTGGTTGTGTAATGTAAGAAGTGATTAAATGGAAATTGTACATCATATGAAACGAACGTGTCGTAATATTATATATTAGATGTCGCATTTTCCTACTAATAAAGGGTTTTATTCTGTGATATTTTATTAGTAGATGTCAGAATAACATATATACGGGAGGCACAAGCAAATGACGATTAGAATTGGTAAGATTAGCTATTGGCATGTACATGCTTGGGACTATACGAAGCAAGCTCAAGAACATGAGGATACTGTATTGGCTGCAGTTTGGGATGAAGATGCAGAGCGTGGGAAAAAAGCTGCCGAAAGCTTAAATGTTCCTTTTTTCGAATCACTGGATGACCTGCTTGCGCAAGAGGATATAGATGCCGTCATAGTGGATGCGCCGACCAATGTGCACAGAGATGTAATTGTTGCTGCGGCTAAAGCGGGCAAACATATTTTTACGGAAAAAGTAATTGCCCCCACACATAAAGAAGTTGAAGAGATCATAAGCGCAGTGGAAGAGAACGAGGTGAAGCTGACCGTATCCTTGCCACGTCTAAATGATGGATACGCATTAACGATTCAAGAGGTTCTAAGTCAAGAACTGCTCGGAGAGATTACTTACGTTAGAGTTCGCTTATCTCATAATGGGGCTACAGAAAACTGGCTTCCCGATCATTTCTATAGCTTGGAACAATGTGGTGGCGGAGCTTTGATTGATCTAGGCTGTCATCCTATGTATTTGACGAAGCTTTTCTTAGGTCAAGATGTGACCGGTGTAAATGCTAATTTTGGTTATGTAACGGGCAAGGAAGTAGAAGATAATGCAGTGGTAACATTATTTACGGATTCAGGAGCAATTGGTGTGGTCGAGGCTGGTTTCGTGAATAGTCATTCGCCGTTTACCATCGAGGTACATGGAACCGAGGGGACTCTTCTTTACGGAACACCAGAGGATAAGCTTCTTCTTAGAAGTAACAAATCCGCTGACAAAGAGGAAGGATGGAAAGAAGTAGCGCTACATGCTAATCGTGAAAGCGCATTCCATCAGTGGGTTAATCATATCCAAAAGGATACTTTCGCCACCGAGAATGTTCAAATTGCTGTGGAGCTTACGAGATTAATGGAGGCGGCGAATCGTTCAGCTAAAGAAGCTCGTATGATTCGGTTAGCAGATCTAGACGCTTAACCGGTCTCCACCTGTTAGGAGGATTTAACATTGAGTAACTTTCCCTATGAGATGATGTTTGAGAAGCATGATATGCTCGAAAGATTGGATATTTCAATCCAATGGGGACATTACGAGATAACAGTTCTTAGATTTCATTTGACCTCTTTTCCGCCGGGAAGAGTCATAGATTTCCATAATCATTCTGAATTCGAATTTCATTTTATTCCTAGAGGAAAGGGAGAAGTGACTCTTGGCGATTTAAAATACCCCTTGTCTGAGGGAATGTTTTATTTAACCGGACCGGGTGTCATGCACCGCCAAGAGGCGGATCCAGATGATTCTATGGAAGAACTGTGTCTACATGTGGACATCAAAGAGAAGATCAGAGAGGAGGTTGATCCTTGGGAGGTTGCGGAGGCTGAGACCTGTGTTCAGAAGCTAAAGCAGCTACCACTAGTTCCAGCGCAAGATTATCACAGCGCTATGAAATGTTTTCTTGAAGCCTATGAAGCTTGTGAAGGTAAACTAACGGGATATTACACTTCCATTAAACATCTCGTAATCAGCATTTTATTAAAGGCAGTAAGAGCGTATGATGCAGGTGGAATTCGAACAGAAGCACCTGTTAGAGATATGTCAACTTATCGGTACCAATACGCCATTCAATATATGGAAGCTAATTATTCAGGAGCTGTTACCTTGGAGAATGTTGCTGAAAAGCTGAATATTAGTTCAAGGCAGCTGCAGCGAGTGTTTAAACAAGTTAACGCCGATCAATCTTTCAGTAGGGCGCTTGAGGATATAAGGTTGAAAGCGGTCTGCCGTAAGCTTGAAGAAAGCAATTGTCCGATCGAACAAATCGCTCAAACGGAAGGGTTTACGAATGCTACATATTTGCATATTGTCTTCCGCAAGCGGTTAGGCATGACTCCAGCAACTTATCGAAATACAAAACAAACTAATTAGAAGTGAGGGTGAAAGATATGAGTAAAGTGTTTCGCGTAGGAATTATTGGATGTGGTGGAATTGCGAATGGCAAGCATCTTCCAAGTTTGAGCAAGCAAAGTAAAGTGGAAATCGTAGCTTTTTGTGACATTATTAAAGAACGTGCTGATGAAGCAGCGGAGAAATACGGTACTAGCGAAGCTACTGTATATACGGATTACACAGAACTATTAAAAGATCATTCGATTGATATTATTCATGTGCTTACACCGAATGATGCTCATGCAGAAATTTCAATTGCAGCCCTTGAAGCAGGAAAACATGTTATGTGCGAAAAACCAATGGCCAAGACGGCAGCAGATGCCAAACGAATGGTGGAAGCAGCGAAACGTACAGGCAAGAAACTAACCATTGGATATGACAACCGCTACAGAGAAGACAGCTTATATTTGAAAAAAGCATGTGAGTCCGGGGAGCTTGGTCATATCTATTTTGCAAAAGCACATGCCATCAGACGGAGAGCGGTACCGACATGGGGAGTATTCCTCGATGAAGAGAAGCAAGGTGGAGGACCTCTGATCGATATCGGAACCCATGCGCTGGATCTAACGCTGTGGATGATGGATAACTATAAACCAAAAGTCGTGCTGGGCACCAAATATCACGAACTGTCTCAAAAAGAAGAGGCCGCCAACGCTTGGGGACCTTGGGACCCTAAAAAGTTCACCGTGGAGGACTCAGCCTTTGGGATGGTCGTAATGGAGAATGGCGCTACAATTATGCTGGAAGCGAGCTGGGCACTCAATTCTCTGGATGTGCATGAAGCGAAATGCAGCTTGAGCGGGACTGAAGCAGGCGCAGATATGAAGGACGGACTTAGAATTAATGGAGAGAAATTCAGCAAGCTGTACACCAATAAAATTGAGCTTGGGGCAGGCGGCGTTGCTTACTATGAAGGAAAAGCAGAAAGTGCACCTGACATCGAATTAAGAAAGTGGATCGAGGCTATTGAACAGGATAAAGACCCGGTTGTAACACCTGAACAGGCTTATGTTGTTTCGCAAATATTAGAAGCGATTTATGAATCTGCACAAACGGGTAAGGCTGTGTATTTGGATTAGATTTTTGACAAGCATAGCGATATAGAGTAATATCCACTTGTGATTTAATTACAGGGATCTGAGACAAGACTCTCTCTTTACTGGGAGAGTTTTTTTGTTTTTTTTTGCATGTTTGAATACTGGGTTATAGGGGTGAAGAGCATGAACACTGTAGAACGCAATCAAGTACTTATTGTGGAAGATGACGATAATATTAGACGGTTTATAGCTATCAATTTAACGAATAATGGGTTTGTGGTTAGTGAGGCTGCTTGTGGAGAAGCAGCATTGCAGAGCTTTGAGACGAACCGGCCAGACGTTATTGTTCTGGACATCATGTTGCCGGATTTAAATGGGTTTGAGATCTGCCGGAAGCTAAGAGAGCAGGATCCTGGGGTCATTATCATTTTTTTAACAGCACGAGGACAAGATCTGGATAAAATCAATGGCCTTGAAATGGGTGCCGACGATTACATTGTGAAACCTTTTAATCCATTAGAACTGGTGGCACGGATCAAAGCGATAGTGCGTCGTACAGAAACAGCTTTAAAACCGCAAAAAACTATCCTTCAAGCTGGACCGATTCGCCTGGATTTGAACTCGAACAAGATGTTTAAGCACGATGACATTATTGAATTAACCCCGAAGGAATTCCAGTTGATGAAGACCTTTTTAGAGCATCCGGATACAGCACTATCTAGGAATGAATTAATGAACCTGGTCTGGGGTGAGGATTTTATTGGTGATCCGAAGACAGTAGATGTTCACGTGCGTAAGCTAAGAGAGAAGATTGAAGAGGATGCCTCTAACCCGCATTGGATTGAGACTGTATGGGGGCTCGGATACCGCTTTAGAAAGGATGGTTGAAGAATGGGTATTCAGAAAAGATTAGTAGGAAGCTATTTTGTAGTGATCTGTCTTACTGTGCTCATTCTTGAGATTATTCTTAATTTATCTGTACGTTATTATTATTTTCATAATATAGAGCAAACCCTGATGAATCAAGCAGAACTGTCGGCTTCTTTTTATCAGCAATATTTTAGCGACGAGGATTTAGAGGCACAATCGGATAGGTTGTTAAAGGGCTTTGCCAGCCATTCCGATGCACAGGTACAGATTATTAATGCTGAAGGTCGGCTGTTGCAGGATTCTAATGGAATCCAAGGCGATTTTACGATGACAGATAATATGGATATGCAAGCAGCCATACAAGGGCAGCCTGACAGTTGGAAGGGTGAGGACCCTGTAACGGAGGAAGCTATTTTTACGGTGTCGTATCCTTTACAAGCCAAAGGTAACATCGTCGGGGAAGTGAGGTTTATTACCTCCTTAACGGAAACGATACATACAGTAAATCAAATTGCGGTTTTGCTGATCGGGGTAGGTTTGCTCGTGATTGGTATTGTCACCTTGCTTGGATTATTACTATCTTGGACCATAACCAGATCCATTAAAGATCTGAAACAGGCAGCAGACCAAATGTCCGAAGGAGATTTCAGCATAAGAGTACAAAAGCGTTATCAAGACGAGCTTGGTTCCTTGGCAGATACATTGAATATGATGGCCAGTCGAATCTCGAAAAGTGAACAGCTTAAGAATGATTTTATCGCATCCGTATCCCATGAACTGCGTACGCCATTGACCTCGATCAAAGGCTGGGTAATCACCTTGAAGGCGGGTGGGGAGAGTAACCAGGCTCTGTTTCTTGATGGGCTAGATATCATTGAATCTGAAAGTGACAGGTTAACTCATATGGTGGATGAATTATTGGATTTCTCCAAATTGGATAACGGAAGAATCGCAATTCACCTCACAACTGTGGATCTAACAGAGCTGTTGCAGCATATTGGCAGACAACTCACCCCTAGAGCAACCAGACAAGGCATCTTGCTTCAAGTGAAAATAGAAGAGAATCTGCCTGTCATTCAAGCTGACGAGAATCGTGTGAAGCAAGTCATGATTAATCTCATTGATAATTCGCTCAAATTTACTAGTTCCTCGGGCCGAATTCTTATTACTGCCCATACGGTTCCAGGGAAAGTTGTAATTACGGTTGAGGATACTGGGTCAGGCATCGCAGAAGCGGATTTAGAGAATGTGCGGCGAAAATTCTACAAAGGGGATCAACAGGCGTCAGGCAGCGGTTTGGGACTGTCCATCTCGGAACAGATTATTACGTTGCATCATGGCGAGCTGCGTATAAGCAGTACTTTAGGTAAGGGGACGATTGTCCAATTTGACTTGCCGATATAAATAGAGCTCAAATTTAACTATTTCATAACCACTTTCATCTCTTTCACAGATAAAATACTATATATGCGGACAAGCGAGGAGTCGATGATCCAAATGCCGAGCAAATTCATAAAGATAGGTGCTATGTTAACAACGATACTTTTGCTCGGAGGATGCGGAGTGCCGGCGACACCAGGAGAGCTGATTAAGCCTCCATCATCAGAAGCAAGCCTGCAGCGAGACAAAACGAGCCAGGAATTTATCAAATGGCTTCCCGACAAAGCTCAATTGATAACTCCGTTGGATGGACAAGAGGATAATGCTATCTCCTTTGGGGATATGGATGGAGACGGAATCGATGAAGCGGTAGTTGTATATGAGTACAGCAAAAACAAAGGTTCTTCTATAAAAGCAATGCTGCTTAGGCAGGAAAATGAAGCGTGGCAAAAGATTTCGGAGGTTGAGGGGTTTGGGTATGGCTTGGATTATGCCGAATTCTATGATGTCGATGATGATGGCCATAACGAGCTCGCGCTGGGCTGGTCATTGGGCGAGGCAGGGAACGGGCTGGATATTTATACGCTGAGTGAAGATAAATTAAAGCTGTTATCGAAGAAGGCGTATTAGGACAAATTTGATCTGAGATAATCATACCACTTTATAATCCGCTGCACTTCAGCTTCATCTTGAGACAAGATGTATTAGTGCTCAGGCGGATTATTTATGATGCTCATTTTACAACAAGAAAAATACAGAAATTAAATAGAGGTTGTATCATGTTTCTCACCACCAAAATTGCAAAGCTGGACAGATCCGTACTGTTTCTCGTAACATGCCTAGTTGGTATTGGTACTGTTGCTATTTATGGCGCGACTACGGATACACGGTTAGATGGTCTTTACATCAGTTCGTTGTATTTATTTGCTTTATTTTGCATACCCATGTTATTCATCGCATTGGTAGATTATAAGATTCTATTAGGCTGGTTAGCGTATCTCTTTTATAGCGTGGGTATTGGTCTACTTGTGCTAGTTAAGTTGGTTGGGGAGAACCTCAATGGTGCCGTGCGTTGGTTAAGTATTGGAAGCTTTCAGCTCCAGCCCTCCGAGCTGGCTAAAATATGTACGGTGCTGCTCATTGCTCATCTATTGGGTAAACGAGAAGGACAGCAGCTTCGCTTTTTTCAAGATTTAGTGCCGGTTTGTTTCGTTTTTTTTATTCCTTTTATTTTGATCATGGATCAACCCGATTTGGGTACAGCGCTCGTTTTTGCGGGCATATTGCTTAGTATGCTTTGGATAGGTAACATCCGTGCTCTATATATGATCTTGATCCTCGGTGTGGTGATCATTTCGATTGGCACGATACTATGGCTCTATTATGCCAACTTCGATTTGTTATCCAAGATTGTCGAGCCCCATCAATTGTCACGAATTCAGGCTTTTTTGGACCCGCAGAGTGATCCCGATAAATCTTGGCATGTCAAAAATGCAATGATAGCCATTGGCTCCGGTGGATTATCGGGTAGTGAAGGTATTTTTTTGCGAAAAGGATATATTCCATACGCGTATTCCGATTCGATCTATGTAGTCATCGGTGCAAAATACGGTTTTATAGGTTCATCCATTTTGCTGATGCTATATTTATTGCTCGTCTATCGAATGATCTTTATCGCACTCGAAAGCAGGGACCGTGCAGGGGCATATGTTGTCACCGGGTTTATCGCCATGATTATCTTTCAAGTTTCTGTTAACCTTGGAATGCATCTTGGATTGCTGCCCCTGACAGGGATATCCTTGCCGTTTATTAGTTATGGAGGTAGCTCGTTACTTACTAATATGATTGCGATTGGCATAGTGCTAAGTGTGAAAGTCCATAAGGATGAAAGCACGGATTGAAAAAGCTACTGGAACTGAGTGGAGGGAATTATGACTAACAAACGCAAGTGGACAACAACTCGTAAAATTCTGACGAGCATTGGACTTGTCTTAGGCGCAACGATTATCGGAATTGGAGTATATGCAGGGTATTTATACAAAAAGACGGATAACGCGATAGAGCGCATGGCTGCTCCAGTCAACGTCCAGCCAACCGCTGCCCCAGAGGAAAAAAAGGAAACGGTATCGGTTGAACCTATGATTTTTCTGCTTGCCGGAGTAGATAGTCGGGACGGTGGTGGTGGGGTAATGAATACGGATGTTCTAATGCTTGTCAGCTTCAATCCTGACTCAAAGTCGACGAGTTTCTTATCTATACCGAGGGATTTGTTGCTAAAACCTAAATCGTTGCCCTCTCGCAAAGCTAATTATTATTATGCTTACCATTACATAAAAGATAAAACTGAAGCTATCCCTAATACAAAAGAGTTTTTCAGCAATTTACTAGGTCTGCCAATTGATCACATGGTTGTGGTGAATTTTGATGTGCTGAAGGAGACGGTGGACTTGCTTGGCGGGCTAACCATTGATGTCGATATGGATATGAAATATATCGATTCGGCAGATGGAACGAACATCGACTTAAAGAAGGGCTTGCAGAAGCTGGATGGCAAACATGTGCTTGATTTTGTGCGTTACCGCAAATCGAATCAAGGAACGGCTGAATCCTCCGATTTTCAGCGCAATGATCGACAGCAGCAAGTAATTAAGCAGATTCTGGATAAGCTAGGGAATTTCCAAGGCGTGTCCCAATGGGGGAATGTATTGGACATCATCGGTGAAAATGTGAAGACAGATATTCCACAAGCGGATCTCCAGCAATGGTTGTTGAACTTCCCTAAACTCAAACCAGATCATATCAATTCCTTACATGTGGAATCTCTTTGGAAGAGTCCATACGTGTATGTGAATAAAGAGGATCTTAAACAAGCACTTACTACTCTGAGTACGGAAGCGGGTGTTAGCTCCGAAAGTTCATTGCACCTGGACAATATTGGAACGGTAGATTGAAAGACTATCACTTAAACTGCTCTTAGGAGCAGTTTTTTTGTGTTCTACTAATAATCCCGATAACCAGTAAAGTTATCCGTCAACGGGTAGAGGCCTGACTTCCAAGCATAGTACCATGAACACAGCGATTATGAATCGTATATTGTTTAGGTTTACTTGAGAGGAGAAGGGGATTTCATGAAATACAGACTGGGTATTATGTTTCTAATCGTACTTACAGGGATGATATCGATAGCTGCATTTAATCCGATTATTGGACCGCTTGCTCGGAATTTGGGACTTAGTGATTTTCAATCAGGATGTTTGGTATCGGTAGCGGGACTTTGCTGGCTGCTCGGAGGATATTTCTGGGAAAAACAAACATTCATGAGCCGAAAATGGCTGCTCGCTTCGATTATGTTCGTCTACATGGCAACACTAGTCATTTTTGCACTGCTGGCTGATTATGCAGTACATGCTGAGAGTAAAACAAGCCTATTTTGGAGTTTCTTTATACTTCGCGCAATCGCCGGCTTTTTCTTTGGAGGTATTCCGGCATTAGCACAAGCTTATGTTATGGGCTGGAGTACAAAAGAGACCCGTACTCAGGGAATGGCATTATTCGGTGCAGCCAATGGACTTGGCTTCGTAGTAGGACCTGCAATGAGCGGAGGAATGGCTTCGATGGGACTCACCTCACCAATGTACGCCGCAGCCATATTATTATTCACCTTGGCTATATTATTTCTAGTGTTTATTCCTAAAGAAAAGAATATCGAGATCGAACGGCAGGCGATTTCACTTTCACCCAATGACAAACGGATACGCCTCTATTTATGGATTGGACTATTGCTATCGTTTGCTCTGAATATCGTGCAGGTTACTATCGGATTTTTTGTGCAAGACAGCCTTGGATACAGTACCCAGCAAGCCACTCAGTTAATTGGAACGGGTCTGGCTATCTCGGGAGTAATGGTGGTACTCTCGCAAATTGTGATCAGCAAATATCTCAAATGGCATCCTAAAAAAGTGCTACTCGTAGGGCTATTATTTGTGGCTTTGGGTCTGCTAGGCTTATTATTGTTTATCAGATTTGCTTATGTGGACTTTACATTCTTGGGAATTGGCATCGGCTTTACATTGCTTGGCTACAGTGCGGGTGCTTCAATGGCGGTTCAAGACCATGAACAAAGAAGCGTTGCTTCCTTTATTGCGGCCCTTCAAGGTGGAGGATCATTCATAGGTCCAGTTATAGGCACAGCTTTATACACCGCTAATATGGCACTTCCTTATTCTTTCTGCGTGTTGTTGATTGGTATAGTAGCTATCGCGAATTTGAAAAACAGATCAACGGATCATGTGGAGAGTTGTTAAATAGAAATGCTGCTCATAGAGTAGATTCTAAGCTGTCGAGGGAGTCTCGACAGCTTTTTTAGTCTGCAGATTTCTGCTGGCAGTGGCTTTATGTAGAAAATAAGGAGAAAGAGTTTTTTACCTCGTAACAGCCTTCCAATTAATAGTATAATAAGAACTCGTAGGAGTTATTTGAATAAAGTTGTATACATACTCTATTTAAGGAAGAAGGAGCTGAGAACATGACTGTTAAGACTACAGCGGAACAAATCCGCATTATAGAATATGATCCTTCTTACGCTAAGGCGGTTGCAGAAATGTGGAACCGTAGCAACGAAAGCTGGGGTGGAGGCACCAATCAGAGAACAGAGGATACAGTACGCCGCGAGATGGAAATCTCGTCCAATCTGAATGTGTTTCTCGCCGTTGATGGTGAGGAAGTGGTTGGCTTCTGCAGTTTTGCCCATTACCGTCAAGACGAAGGAGCTTTGTATGTTCCGCTGTTGAATGTACGACCTGATTATCACGGATACAAGGTAGGTCGTAATTTGATTTTGAACGCTGTTCGCACAACAATTGAAGCGGGCTGGCCACGTCTTGATCTGTTTACTTGGGCAGGCAATACGAAGGCCGTACCGATGTATAAGAAATGTGGATTCTTTTGGGAAAAAAATGAGGATTACGTTCATCTGATGAACTTTATTCCGACGGTTCTGCAAACGGAAGCACTCGCTCCTTATTTAGAACAGCTGGATTGGTATGCAGATAGTACCCGTGAACTGCCCATTCAGCCGGATGGTCGCCGGGAGCGTGGTTTTGATTTCTTCGATTACACTTGGCAAAAGGGCGAACTCTCCTTACGTGCAGAATTCGAGAAGACCGGTCGCGGCCTGACGGCTCTTGATACACCTGACTATGAAATCTCCACGGAGATTGACGATCACGATCTTGTATTCGGTTCCACCTACAAGATTCGCTATCACATCAAGAATCGTTCGGCGTCTGATCTGGCCATTGAGATCAAAGGCCAAAATGACAAAAATATTCGTTTTGCCTTCTCTGCTGCACCAACACTCGCGCCAGGAGAAACAGTTATCGTAGAAGGTGAGTTCGAGCTTGATCCGATTCGTGAAGAGCAAAACGACAAGAAGACTCACCCCGTGGTTATGAGCAAATGGATTATCGGTGGCAAGCGCGCTGAGTTCCGCATAGGTGTTGCTCCTAAATTCCCGCTGAAAATGATGATGGAGTTGCCAACACGTGAGCTGTATCCGGGTCTTCCCGCTGAGCTATATTTAAATGTTGAGAATAATTTTGCAGCGGAAGCGGAATTTTCTTTTGATTTGCCTGAGGAAGAATTTTTGACGTGGGCGGATAGGACAGTAAGCTTCTCGGTTCCAGCTAAAAGTAAGGCTTCCATCCGAGTACCCTTTACCCTAAATTCATATGGCCTTTATTCACGGGATATTGAGGTGACGGCCGTTCCGGCTGGAGAGAAGGCAGTGTCCTTCATCAGCAAATTATCTGTGCTAATGAAAGGAACACATGGCCGCTTTGGTGGGGAAAACGGGGATCAGTGGGTGGCTGTAAACGGCGCCTACTCCGTACATCTTAATAATAACGACAATGGGATGTGGATTGAATATCCCGGCTCGAGCCATAATTTCTGGTTAACCCATCCGAAGTTAGGTAAACCATTCGCCGAAGAATTCTCGAAGAAACAGGCTAAAGAAGTAAAGATCTATTCCGAAGGAGAGGGCCAAGTTCTAGAGACCCTTTATGAATCGGATGAATTCCCGGGTCTGGAGATAAAAAGAGTGGCTAAGCTCTTTGCAAACGGAATCGCTGAGTTTTATAGCGAGGTACGCAATACTAGTAACCAAACGTTGGAAGAGGATATGTATCTGCTAACGAATTTCGGATTTTTTGGCAAACGGCTCATCCTGCCTTATCAGGGGCATTACGTAGATATGGGCGATGCTTATTCGGGTGATCCGAGTTATTGGGACAGCGCTCAAATTACGGAAAATTGGTTGTTTAGCAAGGAAGAAAATGTCACATGTGGCGTTTGCTGGGACCCTTCGCTGAAGCTGCTTCGTCCGGAGTATCCACTTGGACTGGAGCATAATCTTGGTCAAATCTCTGCTGGAGATGTCGTACGAACAAAGACACTGGTGTTTGCTCTAAACACCTTCCTGAAGTGGTCGGATTTCCGCACCTTTGCACGGAAGCAGCTGGATCCGATCACACCGGTGTTGGATGATCATCTTGAATTAACGCTCGGCGGTGGAAATCCGTTTGCGGCGGGGGCGCTTCATGCGGAGTTCATCGAACGAAAGATGACTCCGCTTAATGGAAGCCTCGAGCTGTATGTACTAACGGATAGAGGAGAGGAGCAGGAAGTCGCTGAGATGGAGCTGCAAAGAGAGCAGAATCTGCACTCCGCGGGCTTTGAGCTTTCACCTGAGGAAGCAGAATCTTCTTCAGAATACAGCCAATCAGGACAGAAGGTTCGAGTCGTCTATCGTGGAGAGGATCGTATTCAAGAGCGAGCAGGCCTCTGGTTCCCTCAAACGGAAACAGCAGCCGTTATCTGTGATATAGAAGAGGGACCAGCGGGTCCTATTTACACTGTGAGTAACGGAGTACTTTCTATTGCAGCTACTCCTGATTTCGGCAGTGTTGTGCACTCCCTGAAGCACCATGGAGAAGAATGGTTGGATAGCTCCTACCCGGAAGCAGCACCACGTTCCTGGTGGAATCCTTGGCATGGTGGACTCGGTGTAGGTATTTCAGGCATAGGTGGATTTAGTCGTTTGGAGGAGCCAAGAAGCGCAGCTTGGACCGAGCAAATGGATGTTCAGGGCAATGTATGGAAAGGATTACGTATCACTACTTCAATCGAGAAGCAGGAAAAGAACCGAGGGATTGTTGTTAATCAGCATTACCTTATGCTCCCCGGCGTCCCTGTGCTCTGTGTGTTGCATTCGGTGACTAATGACAGCGGAATGACCTTGCCGAATTATTCGTTGTCGGAGGAGAATTATATCAAACCTTCGCCAGTCTATGCCGAAGGATGGATGGAATTCTCCAAGGAGGGCAAGTTCTTATTAGGAACGGTTGAAACCTATCTTGAGGCCAAGGGACTATTGCGAATTGGTGCATCTTCGCGTAAGGATATGCTGCATATGGTGAGCAGTCACCCGAATCAGAGTGCCTCGGCGTATGTGAACAATAAGGTATTTAATCACGGGGTGCATCATCATCTTCCGCTTCTAAATGGAGAAACCGTTTGGACGCAGCCCTCCTTCCTGATCATGGGAGAACTCGCTCTGAATTCAGAGGATGTCCGCAGTCTTTTGAAGCTGACCTTTGCTAGACCTACTGACGAAAAGGAGATCTTAAATGCCGATCATTGATATTCACATTCATCTGTCGGACATCGACAGCTTTCATCAAACAGCACTGGATCTCTCCAAAGTCGATTACACTGCTGCCGGGCTCAAAGCGGAGTTTGATAAGAACGACGTTGTTCTCGGCATTGGAATGGGGGTCACGGAACAGACGAAGGGAGCTTTCCCTGACTCTACTTCCCCTAATCCGATGAGCCTTGACTTGGAGGATACTGTGCCGCCTTTCTTAATGGAATGCGTGGGGATCAATCCGAACATGCTCGGAGGAAAGGATGCACAAGAGGAACTGGATCGAATTGAGGCACGGCTGCAAGCGCCCGAGGTAGCTGGTATTAAGCTCTATGCCGGGTACTATCATCATTACGTTTATGACAAAATCTATTCGCCGATCTATGAGCTGGCAGCAAAGTATGGCACGCCTGTGGTCATTCATACCGGTGATACGTACTCGATGAATGGATTGCTAAAATATGCACATCCACTTACCGTGGATGAATTAGCGTTTCAACGACGTGATGTGAATTTTATGATCTGCCATCTTGGCGATCCGTGGGTGATGGATGCCGCCGAAGTGGTGGCCAAAAATCCAAACGTCTATGCCGATTTGTCCGGTCTTGTGGTCGGTGATCGGCCTCATTTTGAACGGTTCATGAATGAACCTCTGTTCATGGATCATTTTCGCCGGGCGCTGGTGTATTCCGACCACTATGAGAAAATGTTGTTCGGCACGGATTGGCCACTCGCTCCTATTGACCTGTATGCGGAATTTGTCCGCCGACTTGTCCCTGAGCAGCACCACGAAAAAGTATTTTACGAGAATGCCTTCGCCTTATTTCCACGCATCCAGCAGCGGATTGCGGCGCTCTAAGCATTACGAACAAGCCATCCTTTAGTTCTTCTAAAGGATGGCTTGTTTTTTGTAAAAGGATATTAACTCATCTAGCAACCCTATCATAGAGAACGTAGTCCCAAGTCTCAAGTGCCTTGGGATTTTTTTGCTAAGAGGGGTAGTATAAAATCATGCTTAACCGGGTTATTGTTTGTCCTGGATTATGATATACATGGGGTTTGTCTGCGAGGAATGTGATAGAATCACCTGATTTCAAGAGGTATTCATTGTTATTGACACGGAAAGACAATTCTCCGTCAAACACGGTGATTAATTCTTCGGTACCTTCCATATGAGAATTGGCATCAAGGTATCCACCCTTGTCTATCTCCACGGTATAACCTTCAAACCGTTTACTTTCTTCAAATGGAAAAGATAGATACACTCGATATTTTCCGTTATCTTCAAGCAGTGGCTGAATGTCACTTCTTAAGATTATTCTTGTGTCGGGCTTTGGGTAATCTATCAGCGCAGAAAATGAAATTTTTAAGCCATTGGCGATTTTCCAAAGGGTTGTAATGGTTGGTGTCGATTCGCCTCTTTCGATTTGACCAATCATTGTTTTGCTGACGCCTGTTAATTCCGCAACCTTTTCCAGGCTTAACTCTTTACTTTTTCTTATCTTTTTTATATTTTCCGCAATAATTAGATTTATTTCTTCCACTGTAATTACTCCTGTCTCCATTTACTTTATAACGATCGTGATATACAATAAAACGCACGAATGTACGTTATAACGTCTGATGTATACATTATAGCATACAAGTTGGAAGGGGAGATATAATTTAGTGTTTGTTTCTTTGTTTTTATATGCATTTGTTGCAAGTTTTACTCCGGGACCCAATAACATTATGGCAATGACTTTTGCAAACCAAGTTGGGCTGAAAAAAACAATGAAATTTTGTTTAGGAGTGGGTACAGGATTTTTTATAATAATATTGTTATGCTCCTACTTTAATCTACTTTTGAATAATCTTCTTCCACAAATCAAATCTATTATGGCTGTAATAGGCGGAGTCTACATGCTGTATTTAGCAGTTAAAATGATTACAAGTAAACAACCAGAAAGTGATGCAGCTGGAGATAAACACAATAGCTTTATTGCGGGAATGCTTTTACAATTTATCAATCCAAAAGGGATATTATATGGGATCACAGTTACATCAACATTTATCTTTACCTATCCTTCTTCTTCTTTTAGATTATTGAGTTATTCTTTAATTCTTGCTTTCATCGGTTATATGGGCACTTTTTGTTGGTGTTTGTGTGGTTCTCTTTTCAAAAAAATGATATCTAAATATAGAAGTCAATTTAATGTATTGATGGGACTGTTGTTAGTGTATTGTGCAGTTTCGATAGTATTGGGATGAAGGATTATTAAGGGAAAAGCAATATTCGACCAATACTTTTTTGTCTAGTTATTTTTTACTACTAAAGCTTATGATATTGATGTATTGTGGATAGATACGAGGACAAAGGAGATGCAATATGCTACCATCACTCACATTTCTTAAACTTCAATTAGAGGGTGTTCTGCGTAATAAATTCGAGCAGGGGCATCAAACCTCCGGTTATTTAGCTAAGTTGGAAAAGCTCCCTGCAAGCTACGATGCCTATCTAGAATTCGCCCATAGCTTGGCTGTCATTCCAATGAGGGACAACTGGCCTTACTATGAGCCAAACGATTTAGATGAGATATGGCGGGAATGTGATCCGGCTCGACCTCTAGGTCAGGTCGGAATTTTGAATCTGAAGGATAGCTCAAAGCGTGTAGAGGCAGGTTTCCTTGCTTCAGTCTGTGGCTCAATGCTAGGCAAACCGATAGAGGTAAACCCCAGCTTGTTGGAAATACGTCAAGCGTTAACTTCTGTAGGGGAATGGCCACTGAATGATTACATTTCTGAAGAAACTCTCCATGCGCTGGATCGTCGTCATTGGTCTTGGTTTGAGACGACACGGGGGCGAATTCGTTATGTGGCACCTGATGATGATATCAATTACACATTAATGGGAATGATGGTGCTAGAACAATTCGGTGATGGTTTTTCGAAAAGGAATTTAAGAGATTTATGGTTAAATCATATTCCGCTAAGTACAACTTGGGGTCCGGAAAGAGCTATTTTGATGCGATCAGGCATTAGCTATTTGGAACATGATAAGGAACTATTCAATCATTCCGAAATAGAGGCTTGGCCTGATTTTATGGTGCAAGGTACGGAACTATGCGGTGCGGCGATTCGTGCAGATGCTTACGGATATGCCTGTCCTGGTCAACCTGCTCTGGCTGCTAAGCTAGCTTGGCGGGATGCAAGTTTTACTCATCGCCGGACCGGCATTTACTCCACGATGTTCATTGCTGCTGCGATTGCTGTTGCTCACGTGCAGCGCGATCCCATTGAAATAATCAATACGGCTCTGCAATTCGTCCCTAAAAGAAGCCGATTCTACGAGATTACTAAAGATTGCCTTGAGATGGTAGCGAATGCAGATGACTGGCTGGAAGCGTATCAGAGCATTAACCATAAGTATGCGAATTATTGTCACTGTGATGTTTATCAGGAAATAGGCACCTTAATTAATACCCTGCGATTTGCAGACAATGTTGGTGATGGAATATGCAAGCAGGTGATGCAAGGAAACGATACGGATAGCTTTGGAGCAACGGCGGGCTCTCTGCTTGGGGTTTATTTCGGTCCTGATCACTTGGAATCAAGGTGGCTTAAACCTTTTCAAGATCGGATTCATACGGGGCTTTCTAATTTTCATGAGCAAAGTCTTTCTTGTTTAGCGGAACGGATGGGGCGTTTACCAGAGCTGCTGCAAACCGGTCGTTATCAAGTTCAGCCTAGTGAGCTCTATGTGAGCAAGAATACGGATCTCGATACATAATAAGCTTACAAAAAGTCCACAGCAACAAATGTTGCTGGTGGATTTTTTTGCTTTTTATTTTTTTGAATTAGAGATGAATAATTCAATCGTGCTTTACAAAAACTTTATTCGATTAAGTCACTACTTTGCCAAATCAGGAGGGGTCGTTATTAAACCATTTATCGTAATAGTAGCGCTATTGCTCGTTACAGCTTGTTCGGGTAATCAATCTGCCAACAACCAAATGACTACTCAACAAACGAAGGTTGGACATCATGCTGGCAAAACAGCTACAACAACAACCTTAACTCAAGCGTCTTCTATTTCCACAGAGAATGCTGGGAAATCAACGATTAATGCTAAACAAGTACCCGGCGATGTAACGAAATGGCTGGATGGGTTTATCCGCACTACTCCACCTACAGGTGGTACAACAAGGGATCAAACCACTTATCCGCAAACTTCCGCTAAGCCACAGTATTCTGCTAATCCGCAACAATCGGCCAATCCACAATATTCTGCTAATCCGCAAACCTCCACCAATGCATCGGCATCTGTGCAGAAAGTATTGGAACTGGTAAACAAAGAAAGAACAAACGCAGGCTTGAAACCCCTTAGTTTGAATAGTGAGCTGTCGAAAATGGCTTTGGCTAAAGCGCAGGATATGTCCGATAACAATTATTTTGACCATCAGTCACCAACCTACGGATCTCCGTTCGACATGATGAAGGCATTTGGGATCTCCTATAATACAGCAGGTGAAAATATCGCCAAAGGCCAGTCGAGTCCGGAAGAAGTAATGAATCAATGGATGAATAGCCCTGGACACCGTGCCAACATCCTGAATAGTTCCTTTACTGAAATTGGAATAGGTTACTACAACAGTGAGTGGGTTCAAGAATTTATTGGTTAGTGTGATCAGCAATCTAAACGTCACATATTAAAAGCTAATTTTAAAACCCATGTCATCAGACATGGGTTTTATTTTTATAGAGGAGGGTAGTTAATTCCACATATGGCTGGAAGATCGAAAACGATGTTGATGATCTCTATTTCGTCTGGGTTTTGTCGATATGCTCGGAGGGTTGACCTTGCGATGATGGAGATTGCTGTGGCAGCCATTTTTGTACCAGTGGCCACATTAAATAAGTTATTGTGCCTACAATCAAGAAATTAAAGATAATGAGTTCTGAGGTACTCATGACGCGAAAAGAAGCCATTAGATTACGAAATGTTTCTTGTATGCTAAAGAGTGAAATGAAGTCAAGCAGAAAGATCAGTGCTATTACTAAGATTAATAAGAGTATAGTTACGACGAATATTTTCATACTACTTCCCTGCCTTCATTGTTAATCTTCCAATAATATTTGCTGTTAATGGGTAGAATAATCACGCAAAGAGCAGCAAATAATGGAGAGAAAGGTGAAGGGCATGGCAGAGGATGGCAATGCGAGTAGCAAAAGTACTGGAAGCAATCCACAATGGACCGTCCCTTCAATTCCGATTGATTCAACAGAATTAAGAGTCAATTTAGAGCAGATTCGCCAAAAGACAGGGAATAGTGGAGATATAATTATTCGAGAATTTACGATTGGGGGCTCGGAGGAGGAGCTTCAAGCCGCAATTATTTATGTGGATGGCATTGTTAACAATACAACCATTAATCAATTTGTCATGGAAGTCTTGCTGAACGTCATGCTGAGTAATGAACAAAGGACATTAAATGATCTGGTCCAAGTAATCACTGATAAAATTGTTCCAATAGGTGGTCTGAAGACACTTGTTCAATGGGATGAACTCTATGATGCTTTGTTGTGGGGGCAGACCATTTTATTAATTGATGGATCGAAAGAAGCACTAGCGATTGCTACATCGGGCGGTGAAGTCCGCGCCATAGATGAGCCTGGTACAGATACTTCTATTCGAGGATCTCGTGAAGGGTTTGTTGAGAGCCTAACGACAAATGTTTCGATGGTTCGGCGTCGCATAAGAAATCCTAATTTATGGCTGGAATCGATGACATTAGGTCAAGTTACACATACCAGGATAGGGATCATGTACATAAATGGGATTGCGGATGATAGCATTGTTGAAGAGGCGAAGCGACGTCTCCGCAAGATCAAATTGGATAGCATTCTGGAATCAGGATATATTGAGAAAATGATAGAAGATCAGAGTTTTACTCCGTTTCCAACGGTCCTACCTACAGAACGCCCAGATACCGTCGCTGCTAATCTTTTAGAAGGAAAAATTGCAATTATGGTGGATGGAACCCCCTTTATGCTAATCATCCCAGCCGTTTTTAATCAATTCTTTCAAATTACAGAGGATTCTTATCATCGGTATGATATCAGTGTTGCATTGCGGCTGTTACGCATCGTAATGTTTATCATTTCGATGATTGGACCTTCTTTCTATATTGCAGCAACAACCTTTCACCAAGAAATGATACCAACGCAGTTAGTGATTTCGCTTGTTTCACAGCTAGAAGCAACGCCATTTACCGCGTTTGTTGAGGCGTTATTAATGGAGGTTATTTTTGAAATTCTGCGTGAAGCGGGTGTTCGTATGCCAAAAGCAATTGGATCAGCAGTATCCATCGTTGGAGCACTTGTCATTGGGCAGGCAGCTGTACAAGCAGGTTTAGTGTCAACGGCAATGGTTATTGTTGTTTCACTTACAGCTATCTCTAGTCTAGCGACGCCTGTTTTCTCGATTGCTGTATCCGCGAGATTGTTACGTTTTCTCCTCATGATCAGTGCAGCAACGTTCGGTTTCTTTGGAATGATTCTTACCTTGATTATGATCATTGCACATATGTGTAGTTTACGTTCATTTGGTGTACCTTACATGGCTCCTTATAGTCCAATGATGCATGTAAAGAATAGTCAGATTCATGCACCTTTACCGATTTGGATGAGACATTTGATTCCAAAATTGATGAAGAAGCCTACAACAGAGCAAGTGGGTGATCAAGATGGGACGTAGAATGGCACGGCTTTGTTTGTCGATGGTTATGATTGCTCTCCTTACGGGTTGCTGGGATAGTCGAGAGTTAACGGATATCGGTTTTGTGGTTGCGATGGCGATTGATAAAGGAGAAAAAAAGAACATTAGGGTTACGGTTCAGATCGTGAATCCAATAAATGTCTCAAGTACACAAGGAGGAGGTAGCCCAATGCCTTTACCTCCAACCACATATTCGGCAGAAGGAAATAATGTATTTGATGCCACTCGCGTTCTCTCACAAAAACTTTCTAGGCAATTGCATTATGGTCATGCGATAGTTCTCTTGGTAGGTGAAGATTTAGCTACAACACAAGGGATAAAGAAGCTTTTTGACGGCATTGAGCGGGATAGTGAGTTTCGTCCTTCCGCTACAATGGTTATCGCGAGGGGAACGACGGGAGAAGAAATCATTAAACAACGAACGAGTCTCGATAATTCACCTGCCATTAAAATTAAGAAAATGGTAGCTGAAACCGAGAAAGCCTTTGGTGAAAATATCGATGAGAAAATATACCAAGTCATTCAAGCCATCGTCTCATCTGGTAAAGAACCTACGATTACTGGCATTCAACTCGATTCTACAAATAAAGAAGATAAATTAATGGCTAATGGGATTGCTACTTTTAAAGATGGAAAATTAATGAGGTGGTTAGACGGAAATGAAAGCCGTGGATTCTTATGGGTGTTAGGCAGAGTTAATTCGACATTGTTAACCATGGATTGGAATGGTCAGCCACATACAATCGGGATCGAGAATATACGAACCAAATCATCATTTCATTCAAGCTTTGATAAATCCGGTAAACCAATTATTGAGGTGAAGATTGGCGCGGATGCAAATATTGGTGAGGTTGATGTCCCAATTGATGTAACTAACCCGAAATTGTTCTTGCAAATTGAGCGCCTGTACATGCAAGCCGTTCATGATGAAGCGGTAGCCACGATTAAATTAATGCAACAGCAAAAGTCGGACATTTTTGGATTTGGAGAAGTGGTGCATCGTGATCACCCTAAGCAATGGAGAACGTTAAAGCGGGATTGGAACGATGTGACCTTTCCCACCATTGAAGTAAAAGTGATAGTGGAGGCTTATTTGCGTAATACTGGGTTGCGTAATAGAACCATAATGGAAAGTATCGATAATAGCTGATAAATGAATTGTTCATAGAGAGAAGGAGTGACGTTGGAAAAAGCAAAGATCAGTCCCCGTCAATTGCTTATTCTTGTATTGATGTTTGAAATCGTGAGCGCGATTATCTCCGGATTTGGTGCAGAAGCCAAGCAAGATGCATGGATCACCGCAGTCCTCGGAATGCTCGGGGGAATTTGTTTATTTCTAATCTATCATCGATTGTCTTTATTTTATCCGGATCTTCCGCTCACGGAATATGCGAAAAAAATATTAGGGCCCGTTGTGGGTCGTATCGTCGCCTTGTTATATGTCGTCTATTTCTTGTTTAATGGGAGTTTTGTAGTCCGTGAATTTGCCTCAATGGCTGTATCCTTTGTTTTTACACAGACTCCCTTTCTCGTTATTATTGCTTTGATGCTACTTTCGGTTATGTATGTCATTGGAAAAGGTATTGAGGTGTTGTCGAGGACAGCAGAGCTCTTTTTTTCTGTGTTACTTCTTGTTACTGTCACCGGTCTAAGCTCGATCCTTACGTCTGGGAATGTAAATCTTCAAAATTTAAGACCTGTACTCGAAGAGGGATGGTTAACCGTGCTGAAGCAATCGATTCCAAGCACCGTTGTATTTCCTTTTGGAGAGATTATAGTGTTCTTGATGTTGTTTCCCTATGTGAATAAACCGCAACAAGTGAAGAAAACAGTGATTACAGGATTATTGATCAGCGGATCTTTTATCGCGTTTGTTACGATGCTAAATGTGTCTGTCCTCGGTGCGGATCTATTTACAAGAACACAATACCCATTGCTGACAACCTCGGAGTTGATTGAGGGAAGAGCTTTACTAGAACGATTGGATGTATTGTTTCTCGTCACAGCTATTGTCGGTGGTTTTTTCCGGATCGGCATTTATTTATATGCGACGCTAATCGGTGCGGCAACATTGTTCGGTATTCCCTCCTATCGCAAATTAATGATCCCCGTGACTATGGTTATGTTTATTTGTTCCATTGCGATGGCAGGAAACTATGTAGAATTTATCTATACAGGATTACGTGTCGTCCGGTTCTATGTCCAGATTCCGATGCTGTTTATCATTCCACTAATACTTCTAGTGATGGGCTGGTTTCAAGAGAAGAAGAAGCTGAAATCTGCGAAATAAGGAGCTTATATTCTAGAGTTGCATTTATTAGCCTTTACAATTATACTCGTCATAGCAACTATAATCATGTCTATTATCTGGAGGCTATACCATTGGAATTAGAAAAATACATAGGCGTAATTGTACACCGGGCAGATTTAAAGCTGAATAACTATTATCAAAAAGTGGTAAATCCCTTTGATATTACGGTGGACCAATGGGAGATCCTCGTTATTCTTTGGGAGAGTGAAGGGATTACTCAAAAGGATATTGCTGAAAGACTATATAAAGATCAGACGAACATTGCGCGTATGCTCTTCAAGCTTGAAAAGAAAGGCTTTGTTTATCGTGTAACCCATGAGACGGATAGAAGATCTTTACGTGTATATCTAACCTCTAAAGGGCGTGAAATAAAAGATGAGATTCTTGCTCCCTCTCTTGAAGCGTATAGAAAGACCATTGAAGGGTTAACTGAGGAAGAGGTTGAAACCTTTAGAAGGCTACTTTCTGTCATTCATAATAATGTAAAGGATTTATAGTAGATTTTGTTTGTGAAAAGAGAAGCTCTTCACGCCAATTAGTTGCTATGACGATTATCGTCAAGACCATTTGTTTTGGATCGTTTTTTTATTACTTAATACTTGCTATAGCAACTAATGCTTCGACAATTATAAGGAGGATACAAAGATGAGAATAAGCAAAAATAAAATCGGGATTTTTGATGCCCAGTACAGAGCGTTGACTATCGGTATTATTCTGGCAGTCACAACAGTAGCATTTGAAGGATTGGGGGTTACGACGATTGCACCAAAGGTGGCGCAAAGTTTGAATGCGATCCATTATTATGGTTGGATTTTTAGTGCATTTCTTTTATCCCAAATCATTGGCACAATGGTCATTGGACAGCAGATTGATAAGAATGGTGTATATAAATCATTTGTAGTTTCTATTCTAATCTTTGTTACGGGTATCATCATTGCAGCAAATTCCTTCAATATTTACATGTTGATCGGCGGAAGAGCTTTTCAAGGTTTCGGAGCAGGTGCACTTTTAACTTGTGTATACTCCAGCATTACTTTAAGTTACCCTGACAGTCTAAGAACAAAAATACTTGCAGCTTTCTCTAGTGCTTATATTCTTCCAGCATTAATTGGTCCTTATATCGCAGGGCTTTTAGCCGAAAATCTTTCGTGGAGGTTTGTGTTCTGGCTTGTTCTACCGTTCATTGTTCTATCTGTATGCTTAACGCTCCCATTATTTCGTAAGTTACAAACTGAAAATAATAATACTTCAACGACGAAAAGAGGGACGTATAAAGAAATATATGCAATTTTATTAACATTAGGAACAGGGCTGCTATTAGCAGGATTAGGATTTTTACCTTCTTGGAAAGGGATTGTGTTTTCAATTGCAGGGGGCTTAATTATGATTCAACCTTTACGGAAACTGCTGCCTGAGGGTGCTTTAGTAGTTAAAAAAGGTTTGCCGGCAACCATTGTTACTAGAGGGCTGTTTGTTGCATGCTACTATGCTGTTGAAAGCTATGTTGTTCTAGCTCTAACAAATGTTAAAGGGTTATCGGCAGATATTGCGGGCTTAATCGTTGCTGCTGGGGCTATAAGTTGGTCAATAGCAGCGTGGATGCAATCCAAGCTTGATGAACAAGACCATGGGAGGGGCCGTAGACAACGGGTGACGATTGGCGTTGCTTTTATGATAGTCGGAGTTGCGCTGGTCATAACCGTGATAGGCATTTCAGGTAATGGAATTGTGCTCGCAGTGTTCTCACAAATACTTACCGGTTTTGGAATAGGGCTGGCACATCCAACCACGGGAGCTATTGCACTACAGCATGCCGAAGATGGCGATGCAGGTTCAATTTCAGCGAATATTCAATTTATTGATGCGTTTAGTCCTGCTCTTAGCATCGGATTAGGCGGTGCCCTAATTACCATTAGTGAATCCTTTGGATGGGGCGTAATGACAGGAATCCTCTTGGCCTTATCGATCCAGCTTCTTTTCGTAATTTTAAGCTTTATAGCTACTTTCCGAATTGCGAAGAAGGCGAGCTGAGGCAGATATAATATATGACTGTGAAAGCGAGGGGGAAGACAAGGTTGTACTGACTGTAGCCCATTTAAACATCTCATATCCCATCTTTATGGGATTGGTCCTGGCAATGGATCTACTTATAATTGTTAGTAATTCTTAGACAAATATGAGTGGGGACGGGATCAGCATGAATGTTGCAAAAAATACAGAGCTAGCGGGCACCCGCAGGCGGCGGTTGGGTATGATGGCGGCTATTTGTATGGGAGCTTTTATTTCCCATTTTACAGCCGGAATTATGAATGTATCGCTTCCTTTTTTTATAAATCATTTTCAGACGGAGCTTGCGAAGGGGTTATGGATCACAACAGGGTACCTACTAGTGATTACTGCGCTTCTCCCTGTGATGGGAAAACTGGGTGATCGTTATGGGTTTCGCCGCATTCATAATCTCGGATATGTGATTTTTACAGTTGGTTCGATCTTGGTCGCTTTTTCACCTAATCTGCCAATATTGCTTACGCTTAGAGTTGTGCAGGGCATAGGTGCTGCGATGTTCCAAGCAACGAATATTGCGCTCATCACCATCCATATGCCGAAAGAGAAAAGAGGACATGCACTCGGAATTCTGAGTACGGCTGTCGCACTGGGCGGGATGACAGGCCCTATTGCGGGAGGTTTGATTGCGGAGTGGCTTAGCTGGCAGTGGCTATTTTTGATCCATGTTCCTGTGGCAATTGTGGCTACAGCTATGGCTTACCGGTACATTCCGAGCCGTATGCAAGATCGTAAGTCGGGAACTGTCAGCATCGTGGGGGCTAGCTTGTTCATGGTATGGATAACCTTGCTTCTTCTCGTGATAACAAATGGGAGCAAGTGGGGGTGGGTGTCTACGCAGACGATGGCGAGTTTGATGGGGTTTATCCTGCTGTTGGTCACGTTTCTATTATGGGAACGGAGGCAAAAGACACCTTTTTTACCTCTTCGGGCGCTGAGAATTCCTGCTGTGGCGTGTGGCTTGATCGTTAGCTGTGCCTCTTTTATTCTTTCTAATACCTTGCTTGTCCTTATTCCATTTTATTTGATGGGAGCAGCGGTTCAGTTTTCGTCCTCCACGACCGGTTACATTATGGCGGCTTATCCTATTGCATTGGCCTTTGCAGGTCCTCTTGCAGGCTACTGGTCTGATCGTTATGGTTCTCGTCGGCTGATGCTTATGGGGCTGAGTGCTATGGGAGGCGGGTTCGTCCTGTTGCTAGTATTTTTAGAGAATATCCCGGTCTATGGAATCGCTGCGATTCTATGTCTTATTGGACTTGGTATGGGGCTCATTGCTTCTCCGAATAATAGCTATATTATGCAGCAGACGCCTAAGGAACACGTGGGTTCAATTGGTGGAATAATTGCCTTAACACGAAATGCGGGGATGGTGTTTGGCTCAGCACTTGGACTTGGGATGGTGAGTGGAGAGATAGGGCAGGAGAATCAGCTACAGGCGTTCAAAATGGTTTTTGGGATTAATATTTTCATTTGTATAGGCGTTATTATAATGATGGTTGTTATCAATAGACGGCCATTTAAATCTGCTTGATCTAAAAAAATGTGTGTGTAATCACAACTCAAGGTTTGGTGTTCTGTTACGTTGAGAGTAACGAAAGATTATCTAAATATGGAGGATAACGATATGTTTTGTTACCAGTGTGAACAGACACCGACTGGCGGTTGCACCGTTGTTGGAGTATGCGGCAAAAATGAAACCATTGCGAGTTTACAGGACACGATGATTTTTGCCTTAAAAGGAATTGCAGCTTATGCAACACATGCTCGGCAGCTAGGATATAGTGATCCCGAGGTGGATCGAATTACCCACGAAGCTTTGTATATGACCTTGACCAATTCCAACTTTAATACGCAGGAGCATTTGGAAATGGCGATGAAGGTTGGAGATGCGGCGGTTCGCGTCATGGATCTGCTGGATCGTGCGCATACGGACCGCTTCGGGATTCCACAACCAATCACAGTCAGCCAGAATAAAATTGAAGGTCAATGTATTGTGGTGACAGGGCATAACCTGTATGCACTCGAGGAATTGCTGCAGCAGACGGAAGGAAAGGGCATCAACATCTATACCCACTCGGAAATGCTACCTGCCCATGGCTATCCTGCGCTCAAGAAGTATAAACATCTGAAAGGCAACATCGGCAAAGCTTGGTACGATCAACGCAGACTTTTCGAGCAGTTTCCTGGTGCGATTCTTGCAACTACAAACTGTGTGATGCCGATTAAGGGTACGTATGCAGACCGCTTTTTCTCATATGAAGTAGCAGGGCTGGAAGGTGTAGCGAAAATCACGAATGACGATTTCTCCCCACTGATTAATCGTGCGTTGTCATTACCTGCGGCTGATGTAGAGTCAGATCTGGTACTTACGACAGGATATCATCATGAAACAGTAATCGGGCTGGCACCAGAGATCATTCAAGCTGTCAAAGATGGGCATATCCGCCGGTTTTTCGTCATTGCAGGTTGTGACGCGCCAGGTAAAGGTGGGAATTATTACCGCGAGTTGGCGACCTCCTTACCGAACGATACCGTCATTTTAACCACTTCTTGCGGAAAATTCCGCTTTAATGACGTAGATTATGGAACTGTTGGAGACACAGGCATTCCGCGTTATATTGACCTTGGGCAATGTAATAATTCTGGTTCTACGGTGAAGATTGCTTTAGCTCTGGCTGAGGCATTTGATTGTACGGTGAACGAGCTACCTGTCAGCATCGTGCTGTCTTGGTTTGAGCAGAAAGCAGTAGCCATTCTGCTTGGTTTGTTCAGTCTTGGCATTCAGGATATTCGTATCGGACCGAAACCGCCTGAGTTTATCTCGGATGGGGTGTTGGATGTGTTGGTAGAGCTCTTTGGATTGAAGCTGATTACAACTGCCGAGGAAGATATGAACGCGATGTTGGCGTTGTCGTAGGTTTAATAATCATGTTATGTGGAATAGTTCGACAGAGGGTGTCCCAAAAGTCATAAAATGACGGAGGGACACCCTCCTTTTTTAATGTGGGGGCGTAGCGGTCATTTCCAAAATTCAGGTGAAAAGTAGGTAGACTCAGGACAAGCGATCACTATAATGGAAATAAGATACATTCATAGAACCGATTTATAGCATATAAACAAGAATTCGGCTGAGTAAATAAGCGATTAGAGGAGGCTATCTCGTGGGAAGATCATTCGCAAATTTGCATATCAGGTCGAACAACCTTGAGAACACGTCGAAGCATTAAGAAAGCTAAGCGAAAGGCATGGCGAAATATTAGGTAAGTCAAATAATGAGGCTACAGAGATCAAAGTTGTCATGTACGTAAGCAAAAGCAACGAGAACTGGATCAGCGTGCTCCACGATTATTTTGTATGGGGTACGGTGAAGGAGATCGGCAAAACGTTGTCCTCGCTTATCGAGGAGCCTGTGATGACCGCCGGATATATGAATGAGGAAATATTCGAGTTGTCGTTTTTCGAGAATGGAAACCTTCAAGCCGAAAGAATCTTTTGTGAACAGTGGACGAGGGATGAATATGAACAACTCAAAGAAGAGCGTCTTAATGATGACTACTTGTGGAAAGCGTTGGATTTCCGTATTGAGGATTTTGAGGACCTCATTAGTATTACGAGACCGGAACAAGCCGTAGATAAGCTGTCAGAAATCGTAAGAATGTCTTTATGGAGTGATTCGGAGTGGATCCCGCATGAAGAAACTCTCAGAGAACGTTTTGGGACATATGAATTTTGAAAAAAGTATGAAGGAATACCGGAATCATGTTAGCGTTAAAGTTTATCTGTTATCTGGGTATTGTTCGTATGCCATTGATTCTCTGTAAACAGGAGGAGTATTTATGTACATCGTATCCCGGCCAACACCGCCGTCTTTTATGAACAGGATGCTGGGCAGGCGTTTGAAGTTATGAAGCAGTGGCTCTTGTCGAAAGAGTGCAAAGCGATTTCAGAAAATAACAGATGAACTGCTGCCATTAGAGGAATTAGAAAATACATGGAAGTTCCTAATTTATTGATCAGACGATAGTTCTTTAACCGCGAATATTAGTTCAATTAGCAGTTAATTCACGTCGAATTGATCTTGATATGTTTTAGTGGAAAGGATGATAGAAATGCCAAATGATAACCAAGCTCGTCCTTCAGCTGGTTCTGTTAGAGAAGTTGGTAGTTATCCTATCGATCTGACAGGTCCATGCAGTCACAATCTTGTCATTAAGCCTGGTGTGGGTAGTCTATCTATTGGTCCGTCGCAATTGGGGAAGAAGGCAGACCTTCATGTCGCGTCTGATGCGCAAATCGATTGGACCGTATTTGATGCCTTTGCCACGCCGGCTGGCTCTCCCTGGCCACGATTTCTACATTATACAGGCAGTGACCCAGGCTTCTTTGACTGGGCAAAGAAACGGCCCATTGAAGAGATGACGTGGACACCGATCCTGTCTGCAGACACGGTGGTGGACACCAGTCAGTCCAATTTGCATGGCTTGCATATCGAGTTGGCCCCATCCGGGAGTTCCCTTAGCCTAAAGCTTCCAAAGCGGTCTTTCCGTCTGAGTGTGTCCGGCGATCTAACACGCTTCTCGGCCACAGGCGATATGCCATCTTCCCTGACACTGGCGCCGCGTACCGGCCGACGCAAGAATGATATTCCTTTCTTGCTGCCCGACCTGGGTGAGTTGCACCAGGTAACGAGCTTGACGCTACAGAACACACCGCTGGGACAGCCTATCTCGCTGGAGTGTCTAAATCGGTATCCAAACCTTAACTCTTTGAGTTTGTGGGGGAACTTCTGCGACCTGGACATATTGGCTCAACATGCCAAATTAATGAATCTGGAGCTACGTTTCATGCCGGATCTGGGGGAGCTTCCTACCTTGAACTCCTGGCCGTTGCTTGACAGATTCATCGCCTACAATGTGGAAGAGATCGCTGGCAAGCATCTGAAACAGCAAATGAAAAAACGAGCTGAAGCACGCCCTTGGACCGACCATGCTTCAGTGAGCCAATTACGAAAGCCTGAGTGGTGGACGACAGAGTTCGGCCGCCCGTTCTCGTCCTGGCCTAAACGTCTGGCCAAGCTGGCTAATGAAGCTTATAACGTTGCACAGGCAACTTTGTCCGAGGCCCGAACCTTTGCCGAAGCCGAGGCAGCCATTTCTGCCTTCACCGCGCGCTTTAACAACCTCAAAGGCATCGAAACCATCGAACGAGAAGACCTTGCTGAAGCGGTATGGCAACTCAGCCAGTCTGATCATCTGATTGGTCAGCCAATAACAGAGGAGATGGCTCAACGCTGGTTCGATGCATCGCGCGATTACTGAATGAATTGAAAGTCATTACAAGCCTTGAACAGCTACAATCTTTTAAGAAAAGATTGAAAAAATATGTAATTAGGAGCAATGGAAGGTAAGTAAAAGAATGTACCTCTATTGCTCCTTCTCTCATTTAACCCTCCCAATTTAAAGAGTGCACTACATTATACTGGCGGGATATTGTTATATGATTAACCCCATTTCACGGAGTCTATCTTTAATTTTCTTTATACGAGCTTCTTTTTCGGTAGCTTCAGTTAATACCACCACAGATGTTTCGTTATACTTCTTTATAATCCTCTTTAAAGTTAATTCTTTCATATCCTTTTTACTCTGCATTGTAACACGAGGGACAATGGTATGGTTTTCTATGGTTTTGGGATCTGTAGAAATTCGTTCTAGTAAATTAAGTAGAAGCATTAGTCTTTTGTGTCCCAACCTCGGAACTTGGTATAGTTTTTTCCATGTGGAATTTAGTAGGTGATCAAGGTTTATATATCCCTTGGAGTATAGAGCATTTATGAGGCCCGTTAAATTTGGTCCCTGCTCTTCTGCATAAGCAACAGTTGCAATACAAGCAATATCCTTACTATAAAGATGCGCTGGAAGTGGGAAAAATTGTCTTAACGCTGCATTTCCATCGATGATGTCATTCATGATGATTTACCTCCATTAAAAATATTTGGTCATTATTCACGTATAGAATTCTGGTGAAGGTTGTGCAAAATATTATTACACTCTGCATTATTAAAACCCAAGTTACTGATCATTTTCTGAACATCAGCAAAGTCCATTGCCTGAGCATGTAGAATATTCAGAAGATTTTACTATTTAATAAGTAACAATCGACTCGAATATTCGCTGCTGCGCTTCGTAATCAACACTAAGTAATGGTATGATGTAGGCATCAATTTTATGGGGTGCATTATGATGGATATTCGAATCAAAGAACTGCTTGATGCTACACAGCAAAAATATGGATTGGACAACTACTACTTACACTCTCATGAAATTTATCGCGACGTTACGATACTGGGAGAGACCAACTATTTTCTTAGTATGGAATGGTTTCCTGCACATATGAAGGAATGGAAGGGCGATTACAATCCGGAAGGAACTGCCGTCATCACGATTGACCTACAGTCCCGCAACTATAAAAGTGTGATTTTTGTTGGCGGGATATCTTATGCGAATGGGACACCATTCCAAAATATAGATTTTAACGGAGTCATCCGGTGGATTGAAGATGAGGCAAGGATTGTATACGGTAAACAATTCCACTTAGAGAAGGAACAGATTGGAGAATATCATTTTATTGAGAAAATAGGTAGCATACCAGTCACTCCTGGTGGACGGATCGAGCTTCGCTTCGATGCGGAAGGCAGGCTTGTTTTTTACAGTGTATATGGCCAGTTTCCTTCCAGCTCCCTTGTGCATAAAGAGAACTATACTCTCACACTTCAAACGATAGAGCCACAGGCGAGGAAACAACTACAGCTTATAGAATATCCGGTGTACGAGACGAAGCAACTCCTGTCGATCTATGGGATAGAAGAAATCTACATTACAAATGACGGAACAACAACCATCCCATTTGAGTTTATATCAGGTACAAGAGCACGACTGAATATTGATCAAGTAATCCATTGGGAGCAACAGAATACGGAGCTGGAGCCGTTCGAAAGGACGGAGATACGTTTACTTGAGGTTGTTACCATTGAGCAGGCAATAGCTAGTGAGCCGCATCCGGACTCATTTCCTATCACAGACGCAGAACAAGCCGAATGTATAGCCGCAGTCGAAGCTGGTTTAAGCCAGCTCTATCCAGATGAATCCGGACAATGGATACTGAAGACTTTACAACGGGAAAGAGGACATATTCAGGCAACACTGAGGATGAAGGCGCCAAGTAATCGTATATTCCAACGTAAAATCCTCCTGTTCATCGATGTGCAGAGTTATAAGGTTATAAATTATATGGATAACAAGCCAATGCTTGATACGTTTGATGAGTTCAAGAGCGAAGGGGAAATTGCTGTGAGCCATGACGAAGCTTATGACAAGCTCAAGGGATGGTTCGAATTAACACCCGTCTATGTGTATGATCCTGAGCAGAAGAAGTATGTGCTGTGCGGGAAGTTAGATTGTAATTATGCTTTGAAGGCTACTAGCGGAGATGTGGTGGAGTTGAATAGCTTGGAATAATAGTGCCAGCTTCCTTATACGAGTAGGATGAATAAAGGGAATGAAGTATAGCAAGGTGATGCAAATATAATAACATGATTAGAACTTACTAATTTTGTGAGTTACTTTGGGAGTTGAAAATATGTCGACAGCTACAGGAACCAAGGAAAATCCTTGGAAATTAAAGACACCACCGCAAACATCCGAGTATGAAATGTACAAGGTCGAAAAAGACGGTAAAGAAATTATAGTTTGCACTGTAGGGAAAACGGTTTTGCATTATGAATATCGTTGTATTGAAGATCTGCACGCCATGCTTATACAAAATGGTGATTGGATGGAGTTAGGAAGTGCTGATGAGCAAAAACCAGCAAAAGAAGGTACAGTTGAAGCATGGGGTCGATCACCTGAAAACCCTGTTGGCGGTTGGTATGGATTAAAGAAGGGACTTCGGGGGCGATTCGGAATGTATATCCCACCGTTGCTCGAAGAATTGGGTCTTGCGGAAGTAGAGCATAATCCAAGAAACAATCGGATGAAAGCGATCTTGTAAACGAAGGAGAGCCTAAAGGCTCTTCTTTTTTTGAGCCATGCCCCTAACCGGTGGTCTTTCGTACACATTGCAGTGATTAATTTAGTTACAAAACGTTTTTTTTAGTTACATAAACTTTCAAGAGCAGGGCCTTTGCCGTTAAGCTGATTGTAAAAATATTCACAAGGGGGCAAAGCTATAACATGAATAAAAAAGTAACCACTGCTCTTATTCTCGTTCTCTCAGTCATGCTTGTTATCACAGGATGCGGCAACAGCAACAGCAGCAATGGAAACGGGAACAAGAACACCAGCAAGAACAACAGCAAGATCAACGAGACAAAGGAAACTGAAGCTGTTTCGGGAGCATCCAAAGCTAGCTATACACCGTACGATCAACTAAAAGATAAATATGACATCATCATTATTGGTGCAGGCGGTGCCGGAATGTCTGCTGCACTTGAGGCGAGAGCAAAAGGTATGAACCCGGTTATTTTTGAAAAAATGCCGGTTGCCGGCGGAAATACAACAAAATCATCTTCGGGAATGAATGCTTCTGAAACGAAATTCCAAAAAGAGCAAGGCATTGAAGACAGCAATGATCTGTTTTATGAAGAGTCCTTAAAAGGTGGCCATGATACGAACGATAAAGAGATGCTTCGTTTCTTCGTAGACAATTCCGCAAGTGCGATTGATTGGCTGGATTCTATCGGGATTAGATTGAATAATATCACGATTACAGGCGGGATGAACGAAAAACGTACACATCGTCCTGAAGATGGCTCTGCAGTAGGACAATACCTTGTCAAAGGTTTGGTGGAAAACGTACAAGAACAAGGCATTCCCCTTTTTGTGAACGCCAATGTCAAGGAAATTACCGAAAAAGACGGTAAGGTCAATGGCGTCAAAGTTATCTTTGACCAAACGGAAGAGAAAACGATTACAGCGTCTGCTGTCGTGGTGACAACCGGCGGTTTCGGCGCCAATTTAGACATGATTTCAGTAGTCAGATCTGATTTGGAGGGGTACGTTACCACCAACCAGCCTGGCAGCACCGGTGACGGTATCAAGATGATTGAGAAGCTCGGCGGTACCACAGTCGATATGGATCAAATCCAAGTTCACCCGACTGTGCAGCAGGAAAAATCCTATCTCATTGGGGAGGCTGTTCGTGGGGAAGGAGCGATCCTGGTTTCAAGTGCAGGCAAACGTTTCACAAACGAACTGGATACAAGAGATAATGTCACCGCTGCAATCAATAAGCTTCCTGAGAAATCTGCGTTTCTTGTATTTGATTCCGGCGTAAAATCTCGCGCTAAAGCGATTGAACAATATGAAAAAATGGGCTTCGTTATCCAAGGAGATTCGATCGAGGCTTTGGCAAAAGAAATGGACGTACCGGCAGATCAGTTGAAAACTACACTGGACAGCTGGAACAGCGCGGTGACGAATAAACAGGATGCCGACTTCGGCAGAACAACCGGAATGGACAATGACTTGTCCGACGCGCCATATTATGCAATTAAAATCGGCCCGGGAATTCACTACACGATGGGAGGCGTGAAAATCAACACCAACACAGAAGTTTTAAATAAGGACGGACAACCGATTCCAGGCCTTTTTGCAGCAGGAGAAGTTACCGGAGGCTTGCATGGTCAAAACCGGATCGGCGGTAACTCTGTTGCGGAAATCATTATTTTCGGCCGCCAAACGGGTATAAAATCCGCTGAATTCGTAAAAGCACAATAAGTTATCCCCCTGCCTCTTTTCGGCTAGGCAAACAAACGCTTGGGCTCATCTTAGCCATGCGTTTGTTGTTTTATTATAACAGTGTAGCGTATAAGGTCATAGCCAGCCTTGCACGTATACGTTAGAATGAAGAAAAATTTCCGGAGGGACAGCTGTTGAAAATTGGCAAACACACACTTCGGCTGCAAACAACAATTACTTTGATGATTGGTGCAGTTCTTATCATAATGCTGCTAGTGGTCTATGTGCTATTTAGTATAAAGGTTTCCTCACAAACAAAATCCTCGTTGGAACAAAAGGCTGTGATCATTTCCCGTACGTTATCGCGTAACCCTCTAATTATTGAAGCGTTAAACAAATCACGCAGCTCGTCTGAATTGCAAAGCTACACTGAGGAAATCCGATTGTTGAACAATGTGGAATTTGTTGTGGTCATGGATATGAATGCGATCCGATATTCCCATCCGGACAAGGACAAAATTGGTAAGCATTTTATCGGTGGCGACGAAGCCGCAGTCTTGCGGGGGCAGGAAAGCATTTCGGAAGCCGAGGGTTCTTTGGGCCCATCTGTAAGAGCGTTTTCACCTGTCTTCTCTGCACGTGGGAAACAATTAGGAGCGGTGGCAGTAGGGATATCACTGGGAAACATCAGACTTGCCATAAGAGAGAACGTGGGAATCCTTTATTGGGGATTGCTTATAGGCAGTCTAATAGGGGCTGCGGGAGCATTTCTGCTGGCACGTGTTATCAAAAAAATGATGTTTGGCATGGAACCGGCCGCTATTGCTAAGCTTTTGGAAGAGCGTAACTCCATGCTACAGTCAGTTAGGGAGGGAGTCATTGCCGTTGATAAAGAGTCACGTATTACTTTGATTAACACAGAAGCCAGGCGTTTGCTTGCAGCCATTGGCATGCAGGATGATCCCTTGAACCAGTCGGTGGAGAGCTTTTGGCCATCACTGCGGATGAATACAGTGCTCAAAACCGGTGAAGCCAGCCAGGACTTGGAGGTGGAGCATAGCGGTGTTACGTTACTGGCAAACGTGGTTCCCATTCATGTAAAGGGAGCTGTAGAAGGTGCAATTGCCACATTCCGTGATAAGACGGAGATCAGCATACTTATGGAAAGGTTATCTGGCATCTCCTTATATGCTGAGGCATTGCGTGCCCAGGCGCATGAGTTTATGAACAAGCTGCATGTAATATTAGGATTAACACATATGAAAAGGTATGATCGGTTGGAGGCGTATATAACAAGTACTGTCACAACAACACAGGCAGAGATGGGAACGGTGGTGAGACAAGTAAAGGACCCTGTGATGGCGGGATTTCTATTGGGTAAGCTGAGCCGGGCCAGAGAAGCCGGAGTTCGGCTGGTGCTTCTGGAGGATGGGATTCTGCCGGAGCCTAGCGATCCGGAACGCTCCTGCCAACTCATTACGATAGTCGGTAATCTTTTGGATAATGCTATGGAAGCACCGGAAGGTAGAGGCAGCAAATATATTCATTTCAGCTTTCAATATCAGGATAAGACGCTGATAGTTACGGTTAGCGATAATGGAAGCGGTATCCCAGATGAGAAATTGCCGTATATTTTTCAACAGGGGTATTCGACAAAAGGACATGACCGAGGCATCGGCTTGTATCTGGTTGAGCGGAGCCTTAAAGCTATGGGAGGTAAGATTGTTTGTGAAACAGGAAAGGGAGAAGGGACCCGATTTACGGTTAGTTTACCCTATCGAGCAAAGAGTGATGCTCAATGATTAGTGTATTGATTGTAGAAGATGATCCGATGGTAGCCGAGATGAATAAATTCTATCTGGAGCAAGTGGAAGGTTTTCAGTGTAAAGGCTGGGCAAAATCAGTGGGTGAAGCTCTGATCAAATTGGCAGATGAGTCTTTCGAGCTGATTCTGCTGGATATTTACATGAAAGAGAGCAATGGATTGGAGCTGCTGTCCGCTCTCCGTCGAGGCAGTAAACGAATAGATGTGATTATCATTTCAGCTGCGAGCGATAAGGACAGTATCCGAGACGCGCTTCAGAACGGTGCAGTCGATTATCTTATCAAACCGTTTGAGTTTCAACGCTTTCTCGCAGCCCTTTCCGCCTACAAGGAGCAGCATTTCCTGTTCTGCAATCAGGATTCCCTGGATCAGTCTGAACTAGATAAGCTAACTGGGTATAGGAAAGAGCCCTCGGCCGTTCAGGATTTATCTAAGGGCTTTACCCGGCATACACTTCGGACGGTCTGGAAAGCGGTGGAGACCCATAATGCAAATTCCTTTAGCACTGAAGAGATTGCAGTTAGTTCCGGAATCTCGCGGGTTTCGGTTGGGAAATATCTTGCCATCCTCGCGGATATGGGAGCGCTGAACAGTGAATTGACCTATGGCACCATAGGAAGACCTGTACAGCGATATCGCATGTCTTCCCGCGGCAGTTCTGTGATTTCTAAATTCATATAGCCTCTTGGAGTGGGCCGCCGGTTCCGAGTTTTATAAGGAATTGGCGGTTTTTGATTGCTTATTTTTGATAGCGCTTACTTTAATAATTTTTATAATTCAATCAATAATTACGTAAAAACAAAAGCGCTTTCATTTCCGCTACTATAAGGCTAGAAAAGAGTTTAGGAGGAAATGAAAAATGCAAAATACGATTCCATCACCTGTTTCCAAAGGAAAGGAAGGTCCCCTGCCAGAAAAGGCTGCCTTCATTCAAAAATGTAAGCATTTTAAGGTCGGTGTCTTTCCGCTCCCTGTGTATCTAGCTCTGGCAGTGGTCATTCTTCTTGCAAGTGTGGCCGGGAAGCTACCGAATGACATGATTGGAGGGTTCGCTGTCATTATGGTTCTGGGTATTCTGCTGAGTGATATCGGTATGAAGCTTCCCTTGTTGAAAAATATAGGCGGCCCCGCAATCATGGCCCTTATGATCCCATCCCTGCTGATTTACTTGAATTTGTTCAACTCTACTGTGACAGACGCTGTCACTACATTGATGAAAGAGGCAAACTTCCTGTACTTGTACATCTCCATCCTGGTGAGTGGCAGTATGCTCGGCATGCACCGCAAAACATTGGTAGCGGGTATTACGCGGATCTTCATCCCGCTCATCGTCGGGACGATTGCAGCGGTTCTCGGCGGACTACTGGTAGGAACGCTCACAGGTTATAGCATGTATCATACTTTCTTCTTTATTATCGTACCGATCCTTGGCGGTGGAATCGGTGAAGGGATTCTTCCTCTCTCGATTGCATACTCAAGCATTCTGGGTGGACACGAAGCGGGTTATTACGTATCGCAGATGATCCCGTCGGCAATTATCGGCAACGTATTCGCCATCATTGTGGCGGGCTTCCTGAAACGTCTGGGCGAGAAAAAGCCCCATCTAAGCGGTAACGGTACACTAGTCAAATCCGGTGACGATCTACAGCATGACAATCCGGATAGCAAACCCAAAGATTTCATGATGATGGGTGCGGGACTTCTGATCGCATGCAGTTTCTTCATTGTTGGGGCATTGCTTGCAGATTATGTAGGGATACCCGGACCGATTGTCATGATTCTGATGGCCGTACTGATCAAATGTGTCAAGGCGCTTCCCGAAAGATTCGAAAATGGGGCTTACCAGTTGTATAAGTTCGTTGCTGGTAACCTGACATGGCCGCTCATGGTAGGTTTGGGCATGCTATACGTTCCTCTGAAGGATGTAGCTGCCATTATCTCTGTACCTTATGTGCTGACCTGCCTCGCCATCGTCTTCAGCATGGTGGTTTCCGGCTATTTTGTGGGAAGAAAAATCAATATGTACCCTGTCGATGCGGCAATTGTAACCGTCTGCCATAGCGGCTTGGGTGGAACCGGAGATGTAGCCATTCTCTCTGCCTCCAATCGTATGCAGCTCATGCCTTTTGCTCAGATCTCCACCCGGATCGGCGGCGTCAGCACCGTTATTGTGGCAACTATTCTATTGCGGTTTTGGAGCTGATTAGGATGTCAAGCATACAGCCAGAAAGCTTGTAGAGAAAAATACATTGCAATTAACAGGAGGAACAGTAATGAAAATAATGGATGAAGTAATGAAGATGCATGTTGGCGGCAAGCTGGAGACCGGCTTGAAGAACCCTATTCGAAGCATGGAGGATTTATCCAAGGTATATACACCCGGAGTAGCTAAAGTGTGTCAGGCTATCGCTGCAGACCAAGATAAAGCATACGAATATACGATTAAGAAAAATTCGGTGGCGGTCGTTAGTGACGGAACAGCTGTACTCGGACTTGGCGATATCGGTCCCAAAGCAGCCATGCCGGTCATGGAAGGCAAAGCAGCGTTGTTCAAACAGTTTGCAGATGTGGACGCTTTCCCAATCTGCCTGGATACAAAAGATACCGAAGAAATTATCGCGATTGTCAAAGCAATCGCCCCTACCTTCGGAGGCATTAATCTCGAAGATATTTCTTCACCTCGTTGCTTTGAAATTGAAGCGAGACTTAAGCAGGAGCTCGATATTCCAGTCTTCCACGACGATCAGCATGGAACGGCGATTGTGGTACTGGCTGGAATTTTGAATGCGTTAAGAGTATGCAACAAGGACATTAAGAATGTAAAGATAGTGGTCAATGGTATTGGAGCCGCCGGTATCGCCGTATCTAAGATGCTCCTGCATGCCGGTGCTGTAAATTTGATCGGTGTGGACCGCCAGGGTGCAATTAACCGTGCTGTCCATTACGATAAATCGCATTGGAGCGAGTTTGCACTAATTACGAATCCTCATCTGGAGAGAGGTTCCTTATCTGAAGTTATTCAGGGTGCCGATGTATTTATCGGACTATCCGCCCCAGGTGCCTTAAAGCTAGGTGATGTAAAAAGAATGGCTGCTGATCCGATTGTATTTGCCATGGCCAATCCTACTCCGGAGATTGATCCTGAAATTGCCGCGTCTTACGTCAAGGTTATGGCGACAGGGCGCTCCGATTTTCCTAACCAAATCAATAATGTTCTCTGTTTTCCCGGTATTTTTCGTGGAGCCCTTGACTGTGGCGCCACTGAAATCAATGAAGATATGAAACTGGCTGCTGCAGAGGCGATATCTTCGGTAATTGACGCCAGTGATCTTAATGAAACTTATATTATGCCGAATGCGTTTGATCCACGGGTAGTGGAGCGTATCCGGGAAGCGGTTATTCGAGCGGCGCTCAAGAGTGGTGTGGCAAGAATAGGTACGTTATTGGAAAGCAATTAAAGCTGGATAAACATCCGATCCAGATTATTCATAAATTAATTTTTCGGAGTTCTGTGCATATCTCGAATACATGATGTTAGGTAACTCTGCCTCTAGAGTTACCTTTGTTTTTTTATCTGGTTTGCAAAAATAAAAGAAATCAGTTATATTTAATGTAATTAGATAATCTAACTATAGGAGTAAGGAGGTATACAAATTGAAAAGAAAGCCTGCCAAGGAATATACGACCGAGCAACAATTACCGAGACTTGGAACATCGCCTTATTTGAAGTTGATGGAGCGTACAGCCTCATCCGATACCAATCTAAATTCTGCGCATCTGGGCCTAATTATGCTCTGGCTGGGAGATAACATTTTAGACATGGTGGATATTGATTTAGCTGCTTTTGACATCACGGAGAGCAAGCTGGATCTATTACTCCTATTATCCCTTCACGCAGATCAGGAATTGGTTACACCTTCATCCTTAGCAGACCGATTGGGTATTCGCCGATCGTCCGTAACGGCTTTGTTAATATGGCTGGAGAAAAGAAATTTGATTGTTCGTGAACCGTATGCCAAGGATGGCCGTATGACTCACGTTCGTATTAGCGCTGAAGGCAGTACGCTTGTGAATCAAATATTGCCTACGTTCTGGTCTACTTGCGCATCCCTTGTTGATGAATTAGATAAAGAAGAGCAAGCGGTGTTCCAAAAAGTGTTGGTTAAACTAAATGCAAGCTTAGAAAAACGACTTGGATCGGGTAGATAATTTTTTTGGTCATATAGTTAGATAATCTAATTACATTAATTCAGAGGTGGATATTATCTGATTTGATAACCGTGATGGATATTACAACATGAAGGTATGTGATGCAAAATGAAACAAACTCAGCATTCAGGGGACCAGCAGCAGAGTCGTGAGCAGCATTTTATATCGCTGCGCATCATGTTTAAGGAGATGTTATTGCACACAAGGTCGCAATGGGTCTTTCTTATGCTTGGTGCCGTCACAGTGATAGCCATTTCCATTCTTGAATTTATGATCCCTCAGTTAACTAAAGAGATCATAGACCAGATCATCCCTGAAAAAAGGTATTACGCGCTACTTGAAACGGGAGGTCTTATCCTGCTAGCTGCATTGCTGTTGGGGATATTTAACTTCAGTAGCAGTTATGTAATGACAATTGTTAGTCAGAAGGCAATTTTCCAGTTGCGAAACAAATTGCACAAACACACATTAAGTTTGGATTTGAAATTTTTTGACCGTAATCGGACCGGGGATCTTATGGCAAGGTTAACGAGTGATGTAAATCAACTACAGGAACTGGTTTCAGCCGATAGCCTGTCCATCATAGCGGATGTCATAACCTTCGCTGCGATCGTGGGGTACTTATTATATACGGACTGGCAACTAGCATTAATTACACTTATAACCCTGCCTTTCTTATTTATAACATCACGATATTTCAGCCTGCGCATTAAGAGTGCCTATAGAGCGGTACGTCACATATCAGCTCAGTTAAACAACTCACTTCAAGATACGTTGTCAGGCATACGGATGATTAAGTCTTTTGCAAGTGAAGATGCGGAAGCTAAGCAGTTCGAGGCATTGAGCGAACAGCATCGGATAGCCACAGTCTTTGCTTCAAGGTTATCGGGAACTTTCTCGCCAATTATCGATTGGCTGAATTATGTAGGTATGACGTCGGTGCTTCTGTTCGGAGCGTGGCAGGTTATGCATGGGAATATGTCCGTTGGTGATATCGTAGCTTACTTAGCTTACTTGCGTTTGTTGCAAGCGCCCATCCGTTCCTTTAGCAGAATGATTACCAAAGTGCAGCAATCGGCAGCAGCATTCGAGCGCATTCAAGAAGTCTTAACAACCGTTCCAGAGGTTTATGATAAGGAAGGAGCGATTGTTCTACCGCCAGTAAAAGGACAAATTGTGTTTGATGATGTTGAATTTGCATATGAAGAAGGACATCCCATTCTACAAAACTTCCAATTGCGGATTCCATGTAACCAAACTACGGCTTTGGTCGGTTCGTCAGGATCAGGAAAGTCAACGATTGCTTATTTGATTGCCCGTTTCTATGACGTTCAGCGAGGAGACATTTATATTGATAGTTATCCGTTAACGGGAGTGACGATGAAGTCGCTTCGTCAGCAGATGGGGATCGTATCTCAGGATGTAATTCTCCTCAATGGCACGATACGTGAAAATATTGTGTACGGTAAACCTCAGGCCACAGAAGATGAGATCAAAGCGGCTGCCCATGCCGCAAACGCCCATGAATTTATTTCAGCCTTTCCAATGGGCTATGATACGCCCATTGGGGAAAGAGGGGCCAAGCTTTCCGGAGGACAAAAGCAAAGATTGTCAATAGCCAGAGCTTTCTTGACCAATCCTCGCATTCTTATTTTGGACGAAGCTACGGCTGCTCTGGATACGGAATCTGAACAACATATTCAGCATGCGTTATCTGTGCTTCTTCCAGGTCGAACTTGTCTGGTTATCGCCCACCGTCTTTCCACGATTCAAAATGCCGATCAAATTGTTGTATTGGAGCATGGACAGATTGTGGAGTTGGGAAATCATGAAGACCTACTCCGGCGAAATGGGCGATACAAAGAACTATATGAGATGCAATTTCCAACGAAATCTTCCTTCGAACAAATTTTATAATTGAGGTGTAATATGAACAATTCAATCAATTCTACGGGTGCAACTAGAAATTATACGCTTATGACCATGATTCTTTGTTGGACCGGCCTTGTTGTCATGTCCAGTCTATATGTAACGATTCCGCTAATTACATTGTTTGCACAGCTTTTTGAAATTTCCACGACGAATGCTGCCGCTACGGGAAGTACTTTTTCGATAGGCTTTGCCATTGGTTGCTTAATCTATGGCGCGCTGTCCGATAAATACGGACGGAAGACAGTTATATTTGCAGGGCTCATTTTCCTGGCATTGATTTCATTAATTCTGGGAACGGTTCACAGCTTTGCATGGATTTTAGCTTTAAGAGGACTACAGGGAGCAGCAGCAGCAACCTTCTCTCCAGTAGCACTTGCCTATGCGGTTGAGATGTATCCAGCGGAAAAACGGGTAACTACTATTGGTTTTATCAGTACGGGATTTCTGATTGCAGGTATTGTAGGTCAAGTGGCTAGTAGTATGCTCAGTGAGCATTATGGCTGGAATGCAGTTTTTTATATTCTTGCCGTTGTTTATGCGTTGACCGCTATATTAGTGTTTTTCTTCCTTCCCAAAGGAGGTATCCAGCAGGCACATGCTAATATCTGGGAGCCTATTAAGCAAATTGGCAAAGTGTTTGTTCAAAAACAATTGGTGTTATGTTATCTAGTGGCATTCGTTCTGCTTATGTCTTTTGTAAGCATGTATACAGTACTGGGTAACTATCTAAGCTCAGCTCCATTTGAGCTAAGCAAGCAAGAAATTCTTTCTGTCCGTTTTGTCGGCATATTAGGTATGCTCGTTTCTCCATTCGCGGGAAGAATATCCAAGCGTTTCGGCGTAGGTATAACGCTTCGCGGTGGATTGCTGATAGCGATCATTGGTTTGGGGTCTATGGGGATGATTTCTAATCTGCCACTTCTTATTGTGATGAGCATCCTTTTTGTGGCGGGGATCGCACTAGCCGTTCCTTCACTTGTTTCGCTTGTTGGGCAAGTGGGCGGCAAGATGCGCGGGATAGCTGTATCTGTATATACTTTTATATTGTTTACAGGCACAAGCTTTGGTCCGATTATCTCTCTTCAATTGATGAATCATGCAAGTTATTTAATTACGTTTCTTCTATTGGCATATATTTTGTGCATTGGGTTGATAGCAGCATGTCTTATTCATCATGAGGAAGCAGGGGAGTTAAACAGCCAGAAAATTTGTGATCAATAAACAAAAGACGATGAAATGACATCATAACGATTGTTTATTCAAGGTAACTTCTTTTGAAGTTACCTTTTTATTTTGAAGTCACGTGGGCCCGTAATGTGGTCTGGAGAAGCTTATGTCCTAATGAAAATAGTTGTATAAAAATTTGATATACGCGCAGAGAAATTCCGGTGAATAGCGTCAAATAGAAGTGGACGTTAAAATGATTTAATTTGGTTCATTATGTTCCTTATTGCAGTCGAACAGTTCTTAAGCTTTTTGTAAGAATCCGATAAGAAAAAAGAAAGTTCTGTTATGTACAATGTATGAAATGAGAGACTATAACTGTATTAAGGATGGTGGCTGAGTTGGGTTTCAAAATACGTAAAACCACAGTGCAATCCGTCTGGATGATGTGGGAAAAAGCTTTTGCGTTGCTTTCACATTTTCGCGGATCGCATAAGTCGAGTTTTGGTATATGTACCGTGATGCTAAAAAAACACCGGGGACAGCCAATTGTATGCCAGGACGCCACGGTCATCAACCAGGGTGAGTGGGTGGGAGAGCTCCATCTCGATAATGGAAGCATTCTGAAGTTGATCCAGTCCGAAGGATCGGATCGTGCTGCACTCCAAACGGCTCGCATGCTGCGTAAATCAATGCAACAAATCAATGAAGCCTTCGAATCGCAGTCCGAGTTCAGGCAGGTCAAGGCTTTATTGGGGATTACACTGCTCCATCGGGGATTAACACACGGTCTTGGTTTTGAACAGCAAAATATAAAGTCCGGTGTTTTTGAACGCATCACCACCATTTATCTTCGATTGCTGCTGTCTGCTATGCATCCGGAAGGGAGACAAAGAATCAATCGGCGAACAGAGCAACTGGTCCCGATGTTACTGATCCATTCACGCGCCTCACTGAAAAATAGATTCTCACCCGGACAGAACTACTCTGGATAGGACTTAAGCTTGTTATAAGGAGGTGTAATCATACTTACATATCTAATAGGAGGAATACTATGTACCGCCACTCTTTACATGTTTATTCCGAGTTTGATTACGCGAGTGAGCGGCTTTGGTGTCTTTCGCAAAGGAACGGTAAAAAAACAGGTGGCATTCACTTTTGACGATGGGCCACATCCGAAATATACGCCGATATTGCTGGATTTATTGAAGTTGCATCAAGTGAAGGCTACTTTTTTCGTGCTAGGATCGAGAGCGGAGCAGTATCCAGACCTGATCAGAAGAATGGATCGGGAAGGCCATCAGATTGGCATCCATAATTATTGTCATACCTCTAACTGGCTGATGCTGCCCCGTACTATTAGGCGAGAACATCTGGACCGCTCTGCTGATATTATAGAGTCTATTGTCGGAACCCGACCCAATCATTACCGTCCACCCTGGGGATTAATCAATCTATTTGATTTCTTTCGTTACAAGCAGTATCGAATTGTTCTGTGGTCGCTGAAGGCAGGCGACTGGAACACCCGGGTCTGTCAAACCCGGATGCAGGCCACTCTGTTAGGTGGAATCACCGATGGCTCCGTTGTCTTACTTCACGACAGCGGTGAGACTGTGGGCGCGGACCGGCATGCTCCTTATTATATGCTGCAATCTTTAGAGGAAGTGCTAAACCAACTGCAGGCAAGAAACCTGCAATTTGTTCGTCTTGACGAAATGTCTTGACGTATTCCAGTGTTTTTGCTGTTAAGACTTAAATTGTTTGCGGAAGCAGAGCGGCGAGATGCCCATCAATAATTTGAAGGTTCGTCCAAAATGGGAGGTGTTATCAAACCCAACCATTCCCGCAATTTCAGTAACATTAAAAGAAGAGCCAACCAGCAAATCACGCGCTTCTTTAATGCGGATGTTATTGATATATTCAATGAAGCTGAACCCGGTGGCTTCTTTAAAAGTTCGGCATAAGTAGGAAGAGCTTATGTCGAATTTCTGTGAAATCTCACAGAGCTTAAGCGGTTCCATATAATGTTGATTTACATAATTAACGATGTCCAGGACTTTCTTGTGTGTACGATTGGATTCCACCATTGGAGCAACACGGCTGTCGAATAGTTTACGATTAAGATAGAGGAGCAACTCCACCAATAATAGTTGTTGATACTGTTCATATCCGCGTGCTTGCTTCTTCCCCTCTTGAATCATCTTCTGAAAAAGCTGTTCGATGAAATACTGATCTATACCGGTCATCTTCAAAGCGCGGTAATCACTTTTGAACAATTCGAGCAGTTCCTCACTTTGACCACCGGTACAAAAATGCTGCAGGAATTCTTTTTTAAACAGCAGTGTAACCCGTTCATACATATTGCAGCCGGAATTAACCAGTTTGTGCATTTCGTGAATATCCATAAATAGCAACGTACCGCCCGCAACCTGGTAGGTTCTGTCCCCTATAAAATAATAAAAATCCCCGGATATTAAATACAGAATCTCATATGCATCATGATAGTGTCTTGAAGGCATGCTGGTGTATACCTGTTTCTTGCGGCTGATCTCAAAAAGAGTAGACTCATAAAATACCGGTTTCATTCAGCACCTCCTAAGAGGATTGTAGACTTAATCTAGGGGTTGTAGCAATATATGTATAAAAATTAATAATTACAAGAAAATACGTGCTGTTTGGACAAACTTTTTGAGATAAGCTTAAATAGAATTACCAAGTGTTGGAAAAAGGAGGGCTGTCATGCTCAGATAGGTTGGGGATAAGGTTCGCTGCCACTCAAAGTTAAAGCGCTTAAACTATTTAATCAAAGGAGAGATTGCGGTGCTTAATTCAACGAATAGTAAGGTTTCCAAGAAGATGAAATTTTCATTGTTGATCCTGCTCAGTTTTTCAATGATTTTTTCTTATGGCTATCTGTCCAGTGCATCTCAACAGAAAAGTTATGCGGCAGGGAACCCTGATTCTAATTTCTCACCGGCAACACTTCAATTCTTGCGCGACAACACAGGTCTGGATGGTGAGCAGTGGAACAATATTATGATGCTTGTCAACAAACCGGAGCAGGACGATCTGAACTGGATCAATTTTTACGGATATTGTGAAGATATTGATGATGACCGCGGATATACGATTGGAATATTCGGTGCGACTACAGGTGGCTCAAATGATACCGGTCCCGACGGTCCGGATCTGTTCAAGGCATATGATGCTGCCAAAGGCGCGAGTAATCCTTCGGTTAAAGGCGCATTGGCCCGGATCGGTGTCAAGGGTTCCATGAAAGGGAAGATCCTCGAAATCAATGAAAGCGAAGAGAGCTTCTGCAGAAAAATCGGTAATTTGCAAAATGATCCCGAGTGGAGAGAGGCTATGTGGAAAACGTTCTACAATATCTACATTAAATACAGTGTGGAACAGGCCCGCAATCGCGGCTTTAACTCGGCATTAACTATTGGTTCCTTCGTGGATGCAGCGCTGAACCATGGAGCTACCGGCGGTTCCGAGACTCTTCAAGGGCTTTTGGGTAAATCAGGAAGCAGCACGGATGAGAAGACTTTCATGACCAAATTCTATAAAGAACGGACCAAGATTGTGGATACTAATGAGTACAACTCTCCGCCTAACGGCAAGAACCGTGTGAAGCAGTGGAGCAATTTGCTCAACATGGGAGAGACAGACCTGAAGGGTGCAGATTCGGCAATCCTTCAAGTCACTGACTGGGAACTTCAATAAGAGGATTGTAAGGGTAGACAGAACCGCCGTTCTTCTCGGTGACGGCGGTTCGATGATAAGTGAGATTAATGAAGAGGGAGATGGGTCGAATGGATAACCACCAATCTTATCTCAAAAACAGATTTCCCAAGGTAATCAGTCTAATGGTTATAGGTTTGCTGCTTGCCATGGAGTTGACCGGTTTTGTTTCAGCAGGAAGGGAGGGAAATGAGGAAGATCTTGCAAGCGAAGTAACTGCAGCTCAGGAAACGATTGCCCAGTGGATTTTTAAAGACAAAGGCGAGAACGGAGTATTTCCGGCTACAGGCGGAGTATATCAGACGGCTTCATCCATTCGTGATATAGGAACAAATACGGATGCATACACCTATGAGCCCAGTGAGAACAGCGTACGCAACCAGGGCTGGCATGAAGGAACGGGCACTAAATACTGGCTTGCCACGATTTCTACCCAAGGCTTCGAATGTATCCTCCTCTCTTCACAGCAAACTTCTTCAAGTACAGGACCTAGGGATTTTAAGGTGCAATACAGTATAGATCAGCAGGAATGGACAGATGTTGCGGGCGGCAACCTTGTTCTAGCCCAGAACAATTTTAATTGTTCCAATAATTCCTGCAAATTAACGAACCTCGTTTTGCCTGCGGGAACAAACAATCAAGATGTACTCTATATCCGCTGGGTGGTTAACTCTACGAAAAGCGTAAGCGGGGGAACAGTGTCCAGCTCAGGCTCAAGTAGAATCAAAGATGTAGTAATTAAAGGAACACGTAGCAGCGGCGAACCTGGGGACACTCCCACACTTGAGGTAAGCAAAACTCCCGCTTCAGGGGCTGCAGATGTTTCCCTTAATGCAGAGATCACTGTGAAGTTTAATAAAGCCATCAGTCTCGACAGTGGTTATCAAGTTGTAATCACAGAAAACAATCTTCCTCTTACCAACATTTCTGCTTCCCTCCTCGGTCAAGACACAGTCAAAGTCAGTCACCCTAATTTCATTGCCGGGAAAACTTACAACGTGACCGTCCCTAAAGAGCTTGTTAAGGGGACTACGGATGGCCGGACACCTGAGAACGATATTACCTGGAGCTTTAAGACGAAGTCTCAGGATATCGGCAATAAAACACCAACGCTGCTGAACATGACTTTTAATGGGGACCCAAAGACAAGTATCGCCTTTGACTGGTATACAGCCGAAACCGTCAGAGGTACAGTAGTGCAAGTGGTGGAGGCCTCCAATGCGGGAGGAAGTGAGTTCCCGGAACAACTGGCAATATCTTATGAGGGCAGCTCAACAGTTATTGAAACCTTAATGACATCAGGAGACCGAAGCTCCAAAAAGTATAAAAAGTTCGCTAGTCACAAGGTTATTACAAGCGGTCTCAATCCTGGAACTAAGTATATATATCGGGCCGGTAACGGTGATGCGGACGGCTGGAGCGAGGCGGGTTCTTTTACCACGGACAAGGCGGATAATCAGGATTTCCATTTCCTCTACGTGACCGACACCCAAGGCTCAAGTAAATCGAATTTCGATCTGTGGCAGGATACTTTTAAGCGAGCTATTGAGAAAACGGTAGATCCCAAGTTTGTTCTTCTTACAGGGGATCTAACGGATGATGGTGATCTGGAGCAGCTGTGGCAGTGGTTCTTGGGTGTGCCGAAAAAAGAATTTGCCAATGTGCCATTTGCACCGATTATCGGCAACCATGAGATAGAGGATTATCCGAATAATAACTTCTATAACCATTTTAATCTTCCAAAAGATGTCGGGACGGGTGCTCATGACGGGTCGGTATATGCTTTCGAATACGGCGATGCACTGTTTATGCAGATCAATTCCCAGTACGAAGGAGAGGTCACGCCGTACAAAGCAGATATTCAGTTCACGAAGCAATTGGAATGGATGCGGAATCAGGTGGCAAAGACCGATAAGAAGTGGAAATTCGTCTCTATGCATAAGGGAGCTTATTCCTCAGGGGATAATGCTTCGGCAGAAAGCGACCGGGTAGAATTTTACCGGAAATATCTGATTCCTGTATTTGATGAGCTGGGTGTGGATATGGTGTTTGAGGGACATGACCATATGTATATGAGGTCTTTTCAAATGCTGAACAATGTTCCGATTAAGAATGTCATTACCGATGAGCAAGGAAATGTGCTGAATCCCAAAGGGACTGTGTATCTAATGGGCAACTCGGCTGCTTCGAAATTCTATGCTATTAATCCAGACGCAGACACTTTTTTTGCAGCAAAAAACGATCAGCCCAACAAGAAAATGTTCGTAGATGTTTCCATTACAAACGATGTGCTGAAATTTACATCCTACACAGCAGTTAAAGATAAACCCCTTGCCGTCTATGATGCTTACAGTATCAAGCGGACTGACGTCAAACCCGGCATTGTCGAAAATCCAAGCGCAGTAAGACAGTCAGGGAACCGTGCAGTTCTTTCGTGGAAAGCACCAACAAATAGCCCTGAGCCAGTGCGAGGTTACCGGATTTATGAGAAAAATGATAAAGTTAGCACAAATTGGAGCGTGTATGTGTCGACGGTAAGCGGTCAGACGAGTTACAGCTATACATTAAACGGCATAGATTCTGCTAAAGCCTACAATTTCGTGATTAAAGCAGTGGGGACAAGAAATAATTCGCTTCCAGCAGAGGTAGGAATGCAATGAATCCTCGAAAAAAAAATTACTAACCGAATGTACCCTGGTTAAAAGACACTAGCTCACGCTAGTGTCTTTTTCCTTCCAAGGGCAGTCTCATAAGGATGCCTCATATTTTAATGCACGCCTAATAATGGATTTCTATTCACCTTGCAAATAGCGTTTTGTTTAATTGTCTAATTTAAGGGGAAACAAATAAGCAGGGGCCTAAGGCCTCCTGCTTATTTGACATTTTCTCTAGACTTTAATGATATATTCCTTGCCTTCCTTACGTTTTTTAGCATATTCAGCTGTTGCTGTAAAAAGTACGTCAGAGGATGAATTAAGTGATGTTTCAAAAGAATCCTGCAAAACACCTATGATGAAACCTACACCAACGACCTGAATCGCAATATCATTCGGAATGCCGAATATGCTACACGCCAGCGGAATGAGTAAAAGCGAACCGCCGGCAACACCCGAGGCACCTGCAGCAGATACAGCGGATAGAATGCTAAGAATAAGCGCCGTACCAAAATCTACTTCAATGCCAAGCGTATGAACAGCTGCGAGAGTTAAGACAGAAATCGTAACCGCTGCACCCGCCATATTAATCGTCGCACCTAATGGAATGGAGACCGAATACGTATCTGTATCCAGCCCCATTTTTTTACATAATCTCATGTTGATAGGAATGTTTGCAGCTGAACTCCGAGTAAAAAATGCGGTAATTCCACTTTCCTTCAGGCAGCTAAAAACAAGTGGATATGGATTTCTGCGAATATACAGGTATACGATCAAAGGATTGACAATAAACGCTATAAATAGCATACATCCAATAAGAACGAGAAGTAAATTTCCGTAATCGAGCAAGGAAGAAAGCCCGTTTGTTGTAATGGTATCAAAAACAAGTCCCATGATTCCTAACGGTGCCAAGCTGATTACCCATTTGACGATTTGTGATAGAGCATCTGAAAAATTAGCAAGCAGGTTTTTTGTACTGTCATGGGCATTTCTTAAAGAAATGCCAAGAAGGATAGCCCAAGTTAGGATGCCGATATAGTTGGCATTCATCAAGGCGTTTACCGGGTTGTCGACAACATTGAACAGTAAGGACTTAAGTACTTCTACAATCCCATCAGGTGGAGTCAGATCTTCAGCACCCTTTACAAGTGATAAACTTACCGGAAATATAAAACTTGCAATAACTGCTGTCAGCCCCGCCAAAAAAGTACTTAAACCATAGAGGGCAAGAATCGATTTCATATTCGTTTGATGGCCTTTTTTATGTTTAGAGATGGCAGTCATTACTAGGAGCAAGACCAATAAGGGCGCAACCGCCTTTAATGAGAATACAAATAAGGAACCGAAAATGGTGATCCCTGTTGCATTAGGAATCGATAAAGCCAAGATAATCCCCACTATAATCCCCATAAGTATTTGTTTTACCAGGCTTAATTGGTTCCATTTGAGTATAAATGTTTTCATGTATTCCCTCCGGTTTCAATATGGAAATATTACTAAGCCCAGCCAGCAGTTGTAATGAGATAAGTTAATATTTAACGTTAGTTTATCATGAAAATTGTCGGCCGTGTACGAGTGCCAAAAATTGTGAAAAGGTAATTGAACGATATGATCGAAACAGTGAAAAACCACGAAATACAGTTTCACTGTATCTCGTGGTTTTTTAAGATTTAGGTATTTAATGTTTTTATTACAACATTACTTTAACAACCATAGCGCCGGGGAATTAGCAGGCTCCCAACCGGTTAACGATGTATGGGCTTGACGACATTCATACACAGAACCATTATAGGTTACCAATGTACCGACTGTGTAAGGGGTATTGGGTGCCCAAGCTGGGGCTGTAGACGCTGTAGCGGTTGTGCCATTGATGGTGCTGGCCACTGATTGATTGCCTGCGGCGTCGAAGGCATGTACATTGAACGTATATGTTGCACCGGCGCTAAGACCTGTTACCGTATAATCCGTTGTGGAGCCAGGTACAGTGGTGATTAATGTCGTTCCTCTATAAATACGGTAGCCTGTAACACCAACATTATCCGTTGACGGATTCCACATTAACTGAATGCTGGAGGATGTTGGTGTCCCCATAACATGTAAGCCGCCGGGGGCTGTGGGTGCTTCCGTATCATTACCAACGGGTGCATTAGTAGTAACACTGACGGAATTGCTTCCATTTGAGACATTTCCAGCAGCGTCTTTTGCCTTGACACTAAAGGTATAGGCAGTATTCGCGGTTAATCCAGATACGGTGTAATTTAATGTAGTGCCGGATACGGTTGCAACCAATGAAGTTCCGTTAAATACTTGGTACCCTGTTACACCGGTATTATCCGTGGATGCGTTCCAGGCCAATGAAACGCTGGTGGATGTTTTTGCAGTTGCCGTCAAAGCTGCTGGTGCGGAAGGAGCTTGGGTATCGACAGGGTTGCTTCCGCTAAAGTTGACATCAATGACATTATAGAAGGCGTTCGGAGTATCTGCGACTTCCCACACAGCCAAGATGACGTGGTATCCACTACGTTCCGGAACGTTAAACGTGTCTGAGTAAGTGAAGGGTGGCTGTACACCTCCATAGTTCACCGAATAGAAAGGAGTAAGGTCGAATGAGTCCCGAGTAAGAGCGGCGTTAGGATTCCAGTCGGGCTTTGTAATATAGTATTTCCAGCTGGCCGTCGAATGAGCGGCAGTCAATTTCCAAGTGAATGTATTTTGTCCGGCAGAGATGTTGACTTTAGACCAGCGTGTAGCCGATTGTTCATCAAGCTTGGGAAAAGCTCCGTTAGCGCTTGCAATCTTCCCGTCTGCTGGCCCTGCAGCAGGGAACCCCTTAGGTGCCTCTAGACTTTGGGGCTCATAAACAATCGGGCCACAATCTGTATTTTGTCCTGATTTACAGAGTGCAGCCCGGCTAGCAGGTCCTTCAACATAACCGTGAGAAAAGGATCTTTCCGGGAATAACATTACAACCAATGAAAAAATCAAGATCATACTCCCATAAGCTAACAACTTTACCCTAGGTGAATGAGAAATACGGATAGATGACATTTTACTCCTCCTTTTTATATAAAAATATGCACTGCGAACAAATGATGCATTCAGTCCCGAACGTTTTGTCTCAATTACAACTCCTTTCTTTGTTGAACGTATTTATATAAACTCATAAAGAGCTCATATATCGACATGAAAGGTAAGAGAAAAAGGTGCGTAGGGCTAAATTCATTGAATGATAACAATTTTTGTAACACCATAGTGATTATATGCAAATAAATGGTATTTGTCTACCAAATTTAGAAAGAATATGCTATTTTTTAGTATGAAAATTCTCCCTCGGAACACGATCTATATTCCCCTTATAGTTCCATATAATTCTTGGAATTTGAAAGATTCATTTAGAATGATTAAACGACAAAATATATTATTTTCTTAATTTCTCTCTCTTTCTTTTCTTTTTTTTGTGATGAAAAATGAAAAATACTGTATGTAAAATAAAGCGGTAAATTATATATTATTCAGAAAATTACAATAACAACGCTTTCAAAGGTTGCTATTTTTGGTTTTATTTACTATTATTAGTTGGAATTACTTACAAAGGATGTAAGTAATTGATATTAGTGTGGGATTAACTGTCTGGAGAACAGTTCAATTCATAGAATTATAAGCTTTAAATAGATAAAAAGGAGTGAGGAGATGCAATACTTTTTTTATTTGTCAACCTTCATTTTTATTGGGTTTCAAATTCTTTACACAGTCATCCCTTTATTTTTCAGTAAAGTTAAGAAATTGAACAACGATTGTGCTGAAAAATCGATCTCCGTTTTAGTTCCTGCTTATAACGAGGAGCTCACCATTAAGAATTGCATAGATGCAATGGAGGGCCTAAATTACAGTAACTATGAAGTCATTATTATTAATGATGGTTCGAAGGATCAGACGTTTCAAAAATTAAATGAGCTTTTGGACTTATCAATAAGTGACAGAGAAGCAGAGGGCAAGCTTACATACGGCGCTATTAAAGGGATTTATCATTCGGAGAAATATGAAAAAATATTTGTAATTGATAAATTCAACGGCGGAAAGGCAGATTCTCTCAACGCCGGCATCGATTGTGCGAATTCTGATATTGTTATTACGCTGGATGCGGATAGCATGCTGGAAATAAACTCGCTTAAATATGTAAATCAATATTTTCAAGATGATAAGATCATCGCTTTAGGTGGGACTGTGAAGATCGTACAGGGTGCTGAGAAAAGGAACGGAGTTATCCAAGATAAATTTACTGGTAAAGGTATTATAAAAAGCCAAGTTATCAGCTACATCCATGGATTTTATGTTAGAAAACTAACACAATCGGTTTTTAATTCAATTGTCGTTATTTCAGGCGCATTTGGTGCTTTTTATAAGAGTATATTGGTGGACGTTAACGGGTTTAGAAGTACTGTAGGAGAAGATATTGATATTACCTTAAAAATTCACGAGTTTATTAAAGCGAATAACTTAAATAAGAAACTCGTATACGCGCCAGAAGCTGTATGTTACACGGAATGTCCAGAAAACTTAAGTAACTTTTATAAACAAAGAATACGCTGGCAAAAAGCTTTTGTAGATTGCATATTAATCTATTGGTCCAAATTATCACGAAAGTTTAGCGTTGGCGTCAGTCTCTTTTTTGCTATAGATGGTTTTATCCTAGGTACATTAACAGCATTTACAAGCGTTTTTTATCTTATACAATCGCTCTTTCTGGGTACCAATTTATTTCAGGCCATTATTCTCTTGTTGTCTGTTATCGTCATTAATGCGCTGCAAATCGGGATTTCTCTCTATTTATGCAAAAAATATGGCAGCAATTATTCAGTTAAAGATTATATTCGGATGTTTATGTTTAGCCAAGTTGAATTACTAACCTATCGAAATCTGCTGCTTTATATGAATATCGTAGGCACGTTTAAATATTTTGATAATGACGAGGGCTGGGGATTCGTTGAGAGAAAAGGGGTTTCAAGTATCAGCTAGTCTCCTAACTGTAGCTATTAACAAACTACCCATCCGGAGGTACTTATGAATCATATATTGAATGATAAACGAATTATATTTATAGATGTATTACGAATAATGGCCATCGTTGCCGTCATCATTCTGCACTACACTGCAGACTTGCTTACAAGGACAAATGATTTCAATACAACCGCTTGGTGGATTAGCAACTTTTTTAATTCGATATCCAGATTTGCTGTGCCCGTGTTCTTTATGATAAGCGGTGCGATGATCCTTCGAGTGGAAGTGAAATCATATCGGCAGTTTTATATTAAAAAAGTACTTCCTTTAATCATTTCCTTAGTTAGCTGGTCACTCATTTATGCCGTTTACACCCAATATTTCATTCAAAAAAGCAGCATGGGCGTTTATGATTTTTTCATTCATTTTTCGTATGGTTTAATCTTTGATAAGAATTATATACATTTATGGTTTCTATACGCGATTATTGCGATCTATATAACAGTTCCTTTAATTGGTAAACTTGTAAAAGTATGCAGTGAAAAGGATTTAAAATATTATCTGCTGATATGGTTCTTGATAAGTGTGGTTTATAAATTCATCTCTGATCTTGTATTCAGATTGACCTCCGAATATATCAATATTCCTATAACCAATATCCCTTTGTTCATGGGTTATTTAGGATATTTTATCCTGGGATATTATCTCTTTAACTATACGATATCGATGAAAGCCAAAAATCTTTTCTTTAATTTAGGCATTATATCCTTTTTTGTAACGCCATTAGCGACCTATTTTTCTTCCATGTACAGTGGTGTGCTAGATGAAATGTTCTATGGAAACTATTCACTCACGACATTTTTTATGGCTATTGGAACGTTTATCTATTTTAAAGAAAAAGAAACCGCCATTAGCGAGAAGTTAAATTACAAAGTCAAAAAAATAATTAGCTCCATTTCCAAAGCTAGCTTTAGTATCTACTTAATTCACTTGTTGATTGAAATATTGGTATCCAGAAGAGCAGAAATACAAGCTACTCTACTCCAATCTATAGGCAACCTTACTTTTAATGTAATTATTATATTCTTAATCAGCTATTTCACGGTTAAAGTCTTAAATCTAAATAGATACATTACACATGTCTTATTTGGGGGAAGAAGTTAACATGATGAAAATAAGTGTATATACAAAAATCTTCATAGCTATATTAGCTATAGGCATGGGAATTTACTATTACAATCTCAATGATTCAGACAAAAAAATAACCTCCGTGTACATACCGTTATGGAAAGACTTTAAAGATCTTAATCTCCATGACAAAAACATTGATATCGCTATTCTTGCCTTTGCCAAAATTGATAAAACGAATGTGTATTTTGATCTGGACCCTGCTAAAAATGAGATCATTAAAGAAAATATAAAGAAACTGCAAGCAAATAATAAAAAAACGAGTTTCATACTTGGAGTTGGCGGCTATAAAGCGGACGGATTCTCCGATGCTTCAATGGATGGAAACCGGTACAACTTTACTGAGAGTATGATCGCAATGGTTAAGGATTTAGATTTAGATGGGATCGATATAGACTGGGAATATCCAGCTTTTGATTCATGGAATACGACTAAAGCCCGACCTGAGGATACCAAGAACTTTACTAGTCTAATGAAGGAACTTGATGAAAAATTGGATAGACTCCCGCGTAAAAATAAAAATTACTATTTAACCTTTGCAGCAGGGAATGAAGAGTGGTTCTTCAAAAACGTTGAGGTTAAAGAAGTAGAAAAGTATGTGGATTTCATTAATGTCATGAGCTATGACTTAACGGGAGCTTGGTCAGATACGACAGGGTATAATTCGAATTTATTTATAGATAAGAATAAAAAGAGTAAAACCAGCGTGGATCGTATTATTCGTATGTATTTAGATCGTGATGTTGATCCGAACAAGCTTCTCTTAGGTATTCCAGCTTATTCCTACGGATGGGAGAATGTTAAAAGTAATGCGAATAAGGACGCTTCATTTTCATTGGGTAAACCTATCAATATCGACAAAGTAGATTTAAGCTACAAGACGATAAAAGAAAAATATATGATCCAAGATGGATTTAAACGATACTTTGACGATACAGCGAAGACGGCCTATTTATATGATGGTGATACTTTTATTACGTATGAAGATAAAGAGGCCTTGCAGGCAAAAGTTAAATATATCAAAGATAAAAAACTGGCTGGTGTCATGGTGTGGGAGTATTCTCAAGACTCTGACGACGGCATTGTTAAGTACTTATCTGATAATCTGAATAAGTAGCAAGTGCTAAATAGAAGAGGAATAGTCTGAAGAGGCTTATTCCTCTTTTTTGTGTTTTCTTTCTTTAGCTATCCTAAAGCTGATTTGAAGTCTATGCCCGAAGTCGCCCGCATCTTTGCTGAACATCATCGTTGTTAAAGCTGTCCATTCCTCCTACGGTAACTCCTCCGAAAGACAGCTTCACTCTTCACCAGATCATGGTTCATTGCGCATTGGCGTGACTTCTGTTCCTTTTATCGGCATAGCCTTTGCATTTGTATCTTCAAAGTATAACGGCAGTCCTTCTGCTAGAATAGGCAAAAGGGTTTGGGTTGGGTCTTGGCGCTGATGATGAATATGCAGGTGGGGTTCTGATGTGGAACCACTATTTCCTACATGTCCAAGCACTTCACCGGCATTGACGTGATCTCCAACTGCAACGGTAACACTATCTTGTTTGAGGTGATTAAGTAATAAGTAGGTTCCCGTCGCATCAATCCTGAGATAAACGTGATTTCCTTCCATGGAAATGAATTTTTCAGTACCTGGCACAATATCAGATTCATCGTCAAAAGCTGCAATAACCGTTCCAGATACCGGTGATAGGACCTTTTGCTTCCAAATTCCGTAATCTTCCAGATTAGTACTTCCTGTATTATAGGGTTCCATGACTAAATCATAGGCCCAACGTTCCGAAGGCCAAGTGGCATGAGGCAGATTATTGTCGGTGGAATCACCACCCCAGCCAACAACTGTTTGCTCAGAAAATGGCCATTTAACTGTGACTGAAGGGTGGACGTTGATTATACGTACAGGATATACCAACTGTATAATATTCATGGTCAGGAGGAAATGTGAAGCTAATAAAGTACATAAAACGAGAGGCATCCATTTATCGGAAATTCTTTTCTTCTTGATAATAGAAACTAATATTAAAAAGATATTTAATAATACTCCTACGAAACCTAGCATTGGGATGATAAATTTAAGTGCCATCCATGCATAGACACCAGGTAAGCCGTTAATCAAAAATACGCAGATCCATGACAGTAATGCTGCAGCTAAAATTGTACTACCTAAATACCCGAATGCTTGAATGATTCTTTTCATATTCGCTCCTAACGTATAAGAAAGTATATAGTAGTTAGACGAATATAACTGGAAAATCACTTCGACTGCTATTATGGATAATATCACCGCAGGGAAATCTGGAAAACAAACATTTGTACAACTGTATTTGTCTTGTACCGTTCTTTGATGTTGGTAATAGACTATATCAATCTCAGAGAAGGAGTTGATTTAGTTGGCCAACAGTGATATACGTCTTGCTCTTTGGTCGGGTACTAATTTTACCAATCGCAGGATTCGATTCAGACGTGGAGGAGTTGCGGTTCGTGATCTTGGAGCGTTTCGGTTTAACAACGTTCTCTCGAGTTTCCGTCTCAGAAATGTTGTGCAGAGCTCTGAAGTAACGCTTGTACTATTTTCACGAATTAACTTTCAGGGATCGTTCCGTGTATTCCGTGGCAGCCAAAACGTAGCGAACTTGAATAATTTTAACTTTAACAATGTCACATCTTCGTTTATATTGGTAGGCCGTATCCTTACAAGCTCCGAAATTTCCCAAATTCAAAGCACTGGTAGAGCGCCTCGAGATATCCTCGTAATAAGACAATAATAATGCAAAGGGTGCCCCTAGGGCGCCCTTTTTTTTGCAATTATCAGTAGCACAGGTCAAGACAAAATATGCACAGAATTTAATATATAACAAGAGAATAGGTGCTGCTCCCGCAAACAATCCTCCTTTAAACTAGAAACGTACTTAACAAAATCTGCTAAAGGAGGATTCAAATGCGCAAAAAGGTTATCGGGAGAATTTGCAGTACAGTTATGGTTTGCAGTCTGCTTGCAGCAGGCAACGGAACGACCTACGCCAGTGGCGCCAATAACTCTGATGCTCCTACAAACAATTCAGTCAAGAACGTGATCCTGTTTATTACGGATGGGATGAGCTTATCCGATGTGAACTTGGCCAGATGGTATCAGGGCGGACAGGTGCTTGCGATGGATAAGTATTTTAGCGGGCTGGTCAGAACCTATTCTACGGATTCACTTACCACAGATTCCGCTGCGGGAGCTACGGCTTATGCCACAGGCCATAAGGTTAAGAGTGAGACGGTCTCCATACTGCCCGACCGAATCACGATGCCGTTCGTGGACGCAGTTAAGCCAGAGGACGTGAACAAACCTCTGCTTACGATTATGGATGCAGCGAGAATGGCAGGGAAAAGTACAGGAACGGTATTTACTTGTGAATTAACGGATGCGACGCCGGCTACATTTTTAAGTCATGCCTACACGCGTGACAATGCGCAGTCTATTGCAGAACAGATGGTCTACAGTGGCGTAGATGTTCTTCTCGGGGGTGGCTCCGGGTATTTGGTACCCGGCAAAGAAGACATTAACCGTAAGGACGGAGAAGATTTAACCAAAATCCTGAAATCAAATGGGTATGAATACGTAACGGATAAAGCAGGTTTAATGAATTCTAAAACGAATAAAATCTGGGGGCTGTTCAACCCCGAAGCACTGGATGCTGATTTTGATCTGAACCCGCAAAAGCAACCGAGCCTTGCTGAAATGACCAAAGTAGCGATAGAGAAATTGTCACAGAACGAGAAAGGTTTTATTCTGATGGTCGAAGCAAGTCAGATAGACTGGTATGGTCATGATAACGATCCGGTGGGAATTATGAGTGAGACATTAGCATTTGATAAAGCTTTCAAAGCCGCTGTTGATTTTGCAGAAAAAGACGGAAATACAGCAGTCTTGTCCGTTTCGGATCATGCTACTGGCGGGCTCAATATGACGAACTATGATTCCACCAAAGACCTAGTCTCCGTGTTGAAGAAAGCGAAGCACACCAGTTATTACATTGAAGGCAGTATTAATGAGCACAATTTCAAAAAGGTCCTTGCGGATAATTATGGACTTAGTGATTTAACCAAAGAAGAAGCGGATCAAGTCAGATTAGGAATGAAAGATAACCTTTCGCCGGTCATCGGTAAAATCTTGGGGAATAAGATAGGCGTAACCTTCTCTACGGATGATCACACATCGGAAGAGGTTGGATTGTTCGCCTACCATCCGGCTAATTATAAACCGACCGATTTCGTGAACAGCGGTGTAATCCAGAATACGGATGTGAATAAGTATATTCAAGAAGTGACCGGACTAAATCTGGCGCAACTTCAGGATACACTGTACGTATCCAGTGATAAATTCAAGGCCAAAGGAGCTACGATCACCCTAGATAAGACCGATAAGACTAATCCGGTGGTTGTAGTGAAAAAAGCAGGCCAAGTTCTCAAGCTGCCTATAGATAAAAACATCGCCATTCTGGATGGCAAAACAACGAAACTCAATGTACTGACAGTAATGATTAAAGATAAAGTGTGGATTTCACAGGATGCATTAGACTTGATTCTCTAATTATTAGAGTTCATGGCATGATTCTTCGACTAAAAGTTAAAGCGCTTAAACCCGAAAACCCCTTTTTTATGAGGGGTTTTTTGTTGCAGGCTTTGTTCCATAGGTCATCAAGCGCCAAAGCTTTTCTAAAGGTCCCATGGAAAAGAACTTGAACCAGATGGTACTACAAATGATTTGAATAATATAAATCAGAACAGCGATGTAGAGAATATCTTTGGGTGAAACGACTTCGAGACCTATCATTGAAATGATTGCCGTCCCTATAATGCTTTGAGCTACATAATTTGTAAATGCCATTTGACCCACCCGTGATATGGGTGTCAGGAATTTCACCATTTGTTTGTTTTCTAATAGTAGAAATAATGTTGTTAAGTAAAACAAAGTGGTTGGAAGTGATCCTAAGCCCGTAACTGAATCTACATTGCTGCTCCCGCTTTGAGAAGCGTTCCAAATCCATAATGAGAAACCAACGAACAAAAGAAATGATGCTATTTGAATCCATCTAATTGGTTTTGATAATTCTTGTATATGTATCAGCCAACCTGACTTTGCAGTTAAAAAACCAGCTAAAAACATAATAAAGATTTGCATAGCGTCATTAGAAAAAATATCAAGGATAGATGAGATTGCCCCTTGAGAGGGTAAAAATATTTTTACCATCAAGGAAATGATGTAAATGGATGTCATACCCATAAGCCACTTTTTAAGTGTAGAAACCGTTGTGTGATAAAAAGGGATCAGAAACAATCCGATAATGGCGTATACGGGTAGAATGGTTCCCCAAAAGATAAATACATGAATGATTCCCAGCAGCAAGAGGATCAGTAAACGTCTAGCCATACGCCATCTAGGTTTATCTCCCCGACTTTCGGCTCTTGAGGCGAAAATGTATAGACCTACTCCGAATAGGAATGAAAAAATAGAAAAGAACTTTTTTTGTACGAAGATGATTATCAAAGTATTGATGATTCCATTAATGCCACTATAGTCTGGTAAGGGATCTCCTTCAATAATAACTTTAAAGGCTCCAACATTTATCAGCAGAATGCCAAAAAGAGCAAGTCCGCGAATGATGTCGAGTGAAACGATTCTTTCTTTTTGTGAAATCGAGGGATTCATTAAAAGTTCTCCTTTGAAAATAGTTTCATTTGCTTAGAAGTCAGTATAAGTTGCGAACCTTACATTAAATTGATGCCAACATTACAGGATCCTTAAATATGATAAAATGTTTCAACTTCAGTTGAATTAGAATCCGTTTTATGGTTAATATGAATACTAAATAATTATGGGGTGTGAACTAGAAATGTCAGCATATACTCAACCAATCTTTGTGGCAGCGATCTTTTTTGTGGTTTTAGCATTCGCCTTATTTATCCCATGGCTCATTTATACATATAGAAAGTATAACTATCTGCCATTTTCTACCACGTTAATTTCATTTTCGTTTATTTTTTACTTTCTAGCAGCGTTATTTTTAGTCTTGTTGCCGTTGCCAGAGATACGCGATACTTGTTCACTACAAAAACCGGGCACACAACATTATTCACTTATGCCATTTCAATTTATAGTGAGCACCTTAGGGAATAGTGGTATCGTGTTATCACAGCCTGCAACTTATAGACTGTTATTTAGCCAACCCTCATTCTATCAAGCTTTTTTTAATTTCTTGCTATTATTACCTTTTGGTGTTTATTTGCGATATTTTTTTCAAGACAAGAAACACTGGAAAAAAGCGCTAGCAATCACGTTCTTATTAACATTATTTTATGAGATAACACAGGTAACAGGTATTTACGGGATTTATAATTGCCCTTATCGTATTTTTGATGTGGACGATTTATTGTTGAATACTACCGGCGGGGTACTGGGCTTCTTTATTGCTCCAGCCGTGTTGGCGTTATTCCCATCAAAAAAGAAAATTAATGAGAAAGCAGATAGATTATTGGCTCTTGATGAAGTAAGAGGGATGTCTGTGTTGCTGGCTGTTATTATTGATATATTTATCAGCAACATAGTAGTTAAAGTTGTGTTGAGTATGACCAACGTTAATATGGTTAGTGAATTTATTGCGAGCACAATTACACTTTCTGTAACTTTGTTTATTATTCCATGGATTTGGAATGGATCGACAATCGGTACAAAAATAATGCGTTATCGCTATGACAGTAAAATAAGTCGAGTGGAAACGAACAAGCGATTATTTAAACGCTTTGGTGCCATTTACGCGATGTACTTCATAACAGTCATTGCGAATACTTTGAATAACGTGGAACTATCAATGGATTCTCCATTCTATAAGGCATCTATATTCTTAACGTTAGGTGCAGCATTGACCTCTATCATTTTAACGATCGTGTTGTTCATTCATGTTATATTAGTCGTGTTTGGCAAACAAAAACGCCGCTTTTACTTTGATGAAGCTTCTGATTTATATACAACGAGAAAAAAATGAATTCTTTTCAATCGTAAAGGGGTACCCCGTAGTCTTTAATGGCTATGGGGTACCTCTTTTTTTGGATTTAAGCTTTTTGTAAGGTTGGCATGAATTTGCTGTAAGGTTCACAGCCTATAGTATAAGTATCAGCAAATTATGAGGTGAAATGAATGGAACCATTATTAAAAGTAGAAAACATAAAAAAAGTATACGGGAAGTTAAGTGCTGCTTACACAGCCTTAGAAAACGTGTCTTTTGACATTCATGAAGGTGAGTTTGTAGGGATTATGGGACCTTCGGGCGCTGGAAAATCAACCTTGCTAAATTTGTTAGCAACTATTGATTCCCCAACTGAAGGGAAGATTTATATGAAGAACAAGAGTATTCATGATATGAAGGAAGCAGCCTTGTCAGACTTCAGACGTGAACATCTCGGCTTCATCTTCCAAGATTACAATTTACTCGATTCCTTGACTGTAAAGGAGAACATATTGCTTCCTCTGGCGATTGCTAAAATTCCAGCGAAGAAAATCAATCACCTCGTGACTCAGATTTCTAAAGTATTTGGGATTGAAGATCTACTGGCAAAATATCCTTACCAAATCTCTGGTGGTCAAAAGCAAAGAACCGCTGCGGCTAGAGCGCTCGTGACAGAGCCTGCACTGATTTTGGCTGATGAACCAACAGGTGCGCTTGACTCTAAATCAGCAACAGATTTATTGGAAAGCTTAAGCACTTTAAATGAAAATAACAACTCGACCATTATGATGGTGACTCATGATGCCTTTGCCGCAAGCTTCTGCCGCCGGATCATTTTCATCAAGGATGGTTCATTTTCAACAGAAATATTTCGTCGTGATCAGACACGCAAAGCCTTCTTCCAAGAAATCTTAGATGTTCATGCGGCCATTGGGGGTGAGGTAGATGACGTTATTTAGTCTAGCAAGAAAAAATATAGCCCGAAACTTTTCACAATATTTTTTATATATTGCATCGATGGTGTTTAGTATCATCATTTACTTTACATTTGTGACCTTAAAATATAGCGATACGATAGCAGAACAGACGGCTTCATCCCAAAAACTTGGTTCACTAATGAGTGGGGCGGCAGTCATTCTCATCTTTTTCGTGTTCATATTTATTGCTTATTCCAATTCATTTTTTATGAAAAAACGTAAAAAAGAAGTCGCATTGTATGCGTTGCTAGGGGTACGTAATCGTCAAATAGGCTTTATGCTCTTTTTCGAAAATTTATTGTTAGGATTATTCTCTTTAGTAGTAGGAATTGTACTTGGGTTCCTATGTTCAAAAGGATTTATGACGATTTTAATTCAATTAATGGGTTATGACGTTGTAGCACCCTTTACATTTTCAGCGGCGGCAGCGATGAACACGGCTATCGTGTTTCTAGTTATATTCTTAGTAACATCGTTTCAAGGCTATCGCTTGATCTATCAATTTAAGCTGATTGATTTATTTCATGCTTCCAAAAAGGGAGAAGTGGCGCCTAAACCATCTATGATAGTAGCTGTTCTTGGAGTGTTACTCATTGTCTTGGGCTATTGGCTTGCAATGCAGGACCTTTTCACTTCTAAAGTATGGGAAAAAATTGGATTCCCCTTGACTGTATTAATTATTTTAACAACGGTTATTTTGGGTACATTTTTATTGTTCCACAGTGTGACTGGCTTTGTGTTAGCAATGATTAAGAAAAATGAAAGGTGGCTTTGGAAAGGCCTTCATGTCATTACTATTTCGCAGCTGCTCTATCGTATTCGTGGGAACGCACGTACATTAACTGTGATTGCCGTGTTGAGTGCTACGACAGTAACTGCCGGTGGAGCGGTCTATGGCCTTTATTACAATACGAATGACTCGGCGAAAACGATTAATCCGAATACCTTTATGTATCAATCCACAGATGCAGAAATGGACAAGCAAGTGAGTGCTGTAGTATCAGATACAAAATACGATAAAAATATTGAAGCACTATCCATTACGTTTCATACGAAAGAGTTAAACTCGCCATCAACATTCGATAGCTCTGATAAAAGAGAATATACAGTTATCGATGAAAAAACATACAACCAATTAGCAAGTCTACAACATAAAGAAAAATTAGATGTAAAGGACAGCTACGCGGTTATTTTAGATATCGGATATGACAAAAGATTCTCACCAATATATACAGGGAAAACTATAACAACAGGCAACGGCCATCCTCTCACATTCCAAAGCTTTAAAACGCAAAGCGTATTGAATGTAGGTACAGCAGGTATAACCGTGGTAGTCTCGGAGGATCAGTATAAAGTGTTGCAAAATGATGGGGAAGTGCTGCACTATCGTGTTCTTGGGGTAGATGATGCTTCTGTAGATTTATCTAAAAAAATTGCAAACCAATTACCTGAAGAAGCGCTATTTTCAAGTGGTCCACAAGATTACCAAACAAGTTTGGAAGGTGTGGGGTCTCTACTGTTTATCGGAAGTTTCCTTGGTCTAGTATTTCTGGCTGCTACAGGCAGTATCATTTATTTTAAGGTTTTAACAGAGGCAGAAGAGGATAAATCACAGTACAATATGCTGCATAAAATGGGTGTCAGTGCAAAAGAAATGCGAAAATCAATTGCGTCACAGGTATTCGTCATCTTTGTTGTACCGCTTGTAGTAGGGTTATTGCATAGTGTAGTGGCTTTAAAAGCATTCTCTAGTCTACTGATGATAGATTTAGCAAAGCCTGTGTTGCTCTGGATGATTGCTTATACCGTAATTTACGGGTTGTATTATTTCTTAACCGTAGCTTCTTACAATCGTATTATCACACTAAATAATAGAACAGAAGGATGATTGAGATGAAAAAATTTCTAATTACTATGGGTATTTTGTTTGTTATTGGAGTTGTAGGGGTCTTTGCTATAGCCAAGATTGATTTCAATCGCTTCAATGCCGAAAATTACTACTTACAAATCACTGAGGATGGGGAACCCCATGAATATAAACTGAGCGATGGTTCGGTCATGACCTCTTATTCTTATACACTAGAGGCTACAAATGCTAAAGGTACTACAATTCCACTGGAATTTAATGCACAAAAAAATCTTCGTAAAGGCGCCTACTTGAAAATGTATGTAAAAAAAGGTGATCAAGTCTCCTCATACGATGAAGTGAAATTAGAGGATATTCCGCTAAAGGCACTAAAAAACTAATAAATTGAAGAAGGGCTGTCTCCAATAAAGTAAGTGGAGAACAGCCCTTTTCTCTGCCTAATGAGTAAGTAAGTCATCTGTATTATAAAAGTATAGTAATGGTGGTACCGGTATTTGTATTTTCATCGCTCGTCAAATCGAGGTTCCCCTCATGAGCCCAAATAATGTCTCTGGCGATGGCCATACCTAACCCAGTTCCATGCTTACTCGTTGTGTTTGTACCCCGATAGTAGCGTTCGAAAACCTGTTCCAGATCTTTAGCTGGAATACCCTGGCCATTATCAGAAATTGTAATTTGGGTATGCGGACTAATGGTTTCCACTCGAATCTTCACCACAACATTTTCATCGTTATGCACCAGCGCGTTGTAGATAAAGTTAAGGATCGCTCGTTTTAGTAATTTTTTATCTACTTTATGTACGGCTTTAACCATATTTGCCTCAAACTCTATCTGCCGTTCACCAAAGGTCGGGTCATTTAAAAGTTCAATCGTTATTTCTCGTAGGAACTGAACGAGATTCACCTCTTCAAATTGCAGGGATAGCTGGTGATTACGCAAACGTGTCGTTAAATTGAGGTCATCTAACAGATCTTTCATATACATCGATTTACTCTTGATAATTGACGTGTATTCCTGTAATTCTTGGGCTGTTAAATCTGTGGCACTGTCGTTAATAAATTCTGCATAACCTTGAATAGAAGCAAGTGGTGTCTTCATGTCATGTGAAACATTGCTAATCCATTCCTCACGCATTTGATCGAGACGTTTACGTTCCTCTTCATGTCGATCGAGCTTTTCAGATAGTTCATTCATATTACGAAAAACATCTTCATAAACACCTTTGGGAGTAGGCATTTTCTTAAAACGTCGTTCCCTGAGCTGTTGAATACCCTCTATTAATGTATGAAGGGGTGCAGTTAACTTTTTCCCAAATAGAAATCCAATGAGGATTACAATAAGCACATCAACGATTAAAAAAATGAAAAGAAAAACATTAACATCTTTGAAAATTTTAGCGTAGTCATAGGTCATTACGTACCGGCCTATTTTTGGATTATTAATCCCTAAAAAGTAACTGAAATTTTGGGCTTCGCTGACAAAAACCGTCGTGCGTGCATCTAATTCTTTATATTTATACATTTGTACAATTTCAATAGGAGAATACTCTGTTTTCAATTCTTTAGGGGTATAAAAGGCAGCTGCTTGCTCCCCTTGGTCATTCAAGAATTGTACCCAGGCGCTCATTTCTTGTAGTTTTTTGAGACCTTCTTCATTCACAACAGGTTTGCCAGCCTGTAATTCTACGTATTGTGAAAAGGTCCGGCTAAAGGTTTCTGCAGATGCTTCTTCAGTGCCAAAGTTATTATTATTTACCTTTATAACGAATAAGGAAAGGAACAAAATCGCGTTTACAATACCAACGATCACAACAATAGTCATAACCGATCTTAAAAAGCGGAGTGTCAATTTCCATTTCAACTTGTCTCACCCCTTGGTATGTAATTTATAACCTAACCCTTTAACCGTTAATAAAAAGGTTGGCTTTGAAGGGTCTACCTCAATTTTTTCGCGTAAGCGCCGAATATGTACCATCACTGTATTATCGGAACCAAAAAAATCTTCACCCCATACCTGTTCAAACAAGGTTTCTTTGCTTATGATCTGATTCGGATGATGCATGAAACAGCTCATTAAACCGACTTCTTTGGCGGTAAGCACAAGGGGTTCGCCATTCTTTTTTAATTCTGTCTCATTGGCACTGAGCTCAAAGGGGCCAACTTGCAAACTTTTCGGAGCCTTTTTTTCCTCTGTAAAGCCAGCTCTTCTCAGTTGTGCCTTTACCCGATAAGCAACTTCTTTGGGACTGAACGGTTTAGTAATATAATCATCGCCACCTATCGCCAGTCCTAACAGCTTATTAATTTCCTCATCCTTTGCAGACATAAATAAGATCGGTGCATTTGATGTTTCCCGAATTTTTCTGCATAAGTCATATCCTTCTCCATCTGGTAGCATAATATCTAGCAAGATAAGTTCAGGATTATACTCCTGAAACTTGTCCCAGCCCTCTGCAACTGTCCCGGCAGTTACAACGTCTGCAATACCTTCTTTATGTAAAACTGCCTTCATCAGACGAGCTAAATCATCTTCATCGTCTATGATTAATACCCATTTATGACTTGCCATTTGTTTTCCTCCAAATCCGTCTTTATGTACATTATTACATTATAAAGGACTCTTTATTTCTTGCGCAAAAAAATCGCAAAAGAAAGGCTTGCATGAAGATGGGTATTACTTAGACGAACATAGCAAAGCAATATTCGGTGATTTATTAAAATTCATTCTAGATATAGCCAAATCAGGTAAGGAGGAAAAATTGTTTCGCCCCCTGCCTTCCATGGCATTGATCGCACTGTATATGGCCCTTTGAAGATGTTCGCTAAAATGATGGAAGAAGGTGAGTTACTGTATTCGCTTGAGCTCGAAGAAGAACTTGCAGACAGCTTTTGGAATGCCATTAGATGGCTTGATTGCAGCCCTGGGCGTTGATTACAGCATATTCCTGATGATGCGGTACAACGAGCTTGAAGGGGATGTTGGATCAAGAATTGAGTGGCATCACGTTATATGGTTGGTGTAGTATTGTCTGCTGCCTTTATTCTAGGAGGCACCTGCGCCGCGTTGATTCCTTCGGGCGTAATGACACTTATACAGGTAGCATTCGTATTAATCATTGCACTATTATTACTAAGTGTAGCGGCCATGCCGGTGTTCTTGACTGCATTAAAGCAGTTTGCTAGCAAATTAAATGGTTCAAGCAACGGTGCTACATCAAAGAATGTAGTTGATAAATCGAGTCATATTTAGACGGCAGTAAAATTTAAAAATACATGCGTTATACGTATGCTGAGAACAATAGAAAGAATCTTCGGGGACCTTTGTGGTCCCTTGTTTCACCATATCAGAAGGTATATAATTATCGACTATACCTTACAACTTTATTACGCTATAATCAACGTAAAGTCACCAGATGATCTAAGAGTAGGATGATTTTAATAGATTAATTAATATTTGCTTTTGATATGCCAAAACGTATTTTGTTATTGAAATAGGTTGTTTATATTGTTTATGATATTATTAAAGGTGTTAATTAAATCTAGAGTAGGTAGATTATGAGTCTAAATGACAACGTATTAATTAAAATTCGTGAGATGCGAGAGAGTTTTACACCAGTTGAACGATTGGTCGGAGATTACATTTTAGAAAATACGGAAGAGATCCCTCATTTGTCGATTAAGGAATTGGCTCAATCGAGTAAGACAAGCGATGCATCTGTCCTTCGTTTCTGTAAGACGATGGGTTACAGCGGATACCGCAATTTTATTGTGAGTATATCGGCATCTTTGGGTTCTCGTGATGAGGATTCAAAGGCTCAATATACAGATATTCAGCCAGGTGATGATCTCTCGACAATTATATCAAATATTTCATTGAATAATTGCAAGTCCATTGAGGATACGCTTAGTGTTATTGATCGAAAAGAAATTACAAGAGCTGTAGAATTACTATGTCATAGTAAGCGAATTGTTTTCTTTGGAATAGGTGCTTCGGGACTCGTTTGTATGGACGGGGAACAGAAGTTCTCTCGAATTAATAAGATGTGTCATGCCTATACAGATGGTCATAGTCAGCTCACGGCAGCAACTTTACTTGAGAAAGATGATGTTGCCATTTTCATTTCTAACTCTGGAGCAACTAGTGATATTATTGATGCACTGGAAATTGCCCAAAAGAATAGAGCGAAATGTATTGCGATTACGAAGTACAATAAAAGTGAGCTTGCGGAGCGGGCGGATATTGTACTGAGCATATCCACACCTGAAATAACAATCCGCAGTGGGGCTATGGGCTCGCGTATTGCGATGCTTACGATCATCGACATATTATTTGCTGGTGTCGCAAGTGCAGAATATGAAGAAGTAAAAACCTACTTAACAAAAACGCATAATATATTAAAGAAAAAACTTAGAAATTAGGTTCTGATAGAATGAATGTGGAGGAAAGCATTGATCATGGATCAATGCTTTCTTTTTTTTGTATTTCATTCACTTCGTATACTTAAATATACTATTTATCAATCCATGTCAGATTATCTACATGATGAATACGTTGATCTAATGAATATAATAAGTAGTTTAATTCAATAATTAATAGCTTGGCACACAATTATGAGGAAGAAAATGAATGGAATCGAAGACGAAACATCATCCGGTTGAACACGGATGATGTAACTTTATGTTTCGTTTGGAGCGACAATCAGCAAATAATACATTTTTTTTAAATCGATTTAACCTTAGAGCCATGGCGATCAAAGCAATTGGTAAAAATTTAAATTGCATCTTGTAAGCGCTTTATAAATGTGGTATAACATAGTGTGTAAGGAATGAAATAAAACATCAGAATTTATTTTCTTTATGAAATTATATTTCAAAATGTATTGACGAAGCGACGGTGTTGTATTAGTATAAGAACATAATAATTGTAAGTTAATCTAACGCGTTTTGTTAATTACATGACAGATTAAGACTGGGAAGAAGGAGGATGGCTATGAATGACTACCTTGCGGGATTGACAACAGAGGCTGTGAATCCAGACACATTAATGATTGATGAATGTACTACGGAAGAAATGATCCAGTTAATGAATCAACAAGATGCACTGGTCCCCAGAGCTATAGCTGAGGAGATTCCGCAGATTGCAAAGGCGGTAGATATTCTACATCATAGGTTGTCTAATGGTGGAAGAATGTTTTACATAGGAGCTGGCTCATCAGGAAGATTAGGTGTTCTGGATGCTTCCGAATGTCCTCCTACCTTTGGTACAGATCCTTCCTTGGTGCAGGGCTATATTGCTGGTGGTGATATTGCTTTGCGTACTGCGGTTGAAGGCTGTGAAGACGATATGGATGAAGGGATCGCATTAATCGAAAGCATTGGTGTAACAAACAAAGATGTACTTATTGGGATTTCGGCAAGCGGTAGTGCAAACTACGTTATTGCAGCTTTAGCGAAAGCAAAGGAACTTGGAGCAGCCACTATCGGTGTTTGTAACAACAGAGGCTCAAAGTTCGAACCCATTGTAGATGTTTGTATAACACCTGTTGTAGGACCTGAGGTCATTAGCGGTTCGACTCGATTAAAGGCAGGAACTGCTCAGAAGTTGGTGCTTAATATGCTGACAACATGCACAATGGTCAAGTTAGGAAAAACGTACAACAACTTGATGGTTGATCTGAAGGCTAGTAATTTTAAGCTCGTAGATCGCTCGATTCGTATCATCATGAACACGACTGGTGTAGATACATCAACCGCCGCAGAAACACTTGAAAAAGCATCTATGAACTGTAAGCTGGCAATTATGATGATTAAATCGGGGTTAGATGCAAAAGAAGCAGAACAAGTACTTAACGCAAACGGAGGACGCTTGAAACAGGCAATCTCATCATTGGTTTAGGTGTGAAAAGTGGAATAACAGGATGGATGCTATTAATAATTGAGGAGGCTGTTTTCGATGAAAAAAAGATCACGTGGATTAACTCTGTTTTTGTCAGGAATCATGATGGTATCACTATTATCGGCTTGCGGAGGAAACGGAAATAACGCTCCAGCTTCTACAGATTCCGGTAACACAGGAACTAGTAACGGTGGTTCTGAGCCTAAAAAGGATACGATTACAGCACTTTTACCTCCGATATCAGCGAACTATCAAACACGTTTTGCTGATATGGAAAAAGAATTTAATACACTACATCCTAACTTGACTTTGAAAATCGAGCCAGCGAGCTGGGAAGATATGACGCAAAAACTTGATACTCAAGTAAATGCAGGTTCTCCTCCAGATATTGCTTTTATCGGTGCTTCGGGAATTTCGAAATATGCAGCACTTAATGTACTAATCGACCTTAACGGTGCCCTTTCTGATGAAGCCAAGGCAGATTATGACGAAGTTCCATTGAAATATTTCCAACTAGGTGACGCTCAATACGGCCTACCAGCGTATATGGAAATCCACACTATCGGTGGTAACAAACAATTCCTTGAAGAAGCCGGAATTGATTGGAAAAGCATTCAACAAAACGGTTGGACTTATGAAGAGTTCCGTAATGCAATTTCTAAAGGCGTAGTGAAAAATGATAAAGGTGAAACTACTCGTTATGGTTTCGTGTTCGCAACATCTGGTGTAGCATCTAAAGACTATCTAGCTATTCTTGCTAAAACTGCAGGTTTACCAGATTACTTCGATAAAGATCTTAAATATACGTATACAAGCAAAAACTTCTTGGGTCTACTTACATCTATTCGCGAAATGATCAACGATGGTTCTATGCCTAAAGAGCTAAGCTCTATCGATGCTGGTAAACGGTGGAACATGTTCCTAACGGGTCAAACGATGATCACAGGTAAAGGTTTATCTGCATTTGAAAACTCTGCTCGTCTAAACAATGAGAAGATTAAAGCGAACGATGGTTCAGCTGTTGCAGATTCTATTGAAGTTGATTATATTTCACTTCCAGTCCCAACATTCAACGGTGCCGATTATGTCCCTACTTCAATCGTTGATGGTTATATCGCACTTCGTGGTAAAAAAGCTCCATCTGAAGAGCACATCAAAAATATTGCCCTAGCAACGAATTTCTTGTCTTCTGGTTCAATTGCTGCTAACTACAGTAATGAGCTGTTCTTATCACCAATTACTGAATCTGCACGTAATGCAGAAGTACTTGAAAAATTCCCTCGTAACGAAGATAACGTTGCTGCAGGTAAAGCTATGATGGCAAAAGCGCTTCCGGCTCGTACAGATATTCCTACTGATCTGGCTGCTGAAGCATTAAAAATTGAAACAGAAGTTATTATTCCTAAACTACAAGCCTTACTTGCAAATGAGATAGCTCCACAAGAAATGTATGATGCAGTTAAAGCAGCTGCAATTAAATCTTTCGGTAAAGATGGTATTGTAGTTGACTAGTCTGTCTTAGGATGACATGTGAAAGCTGTGCGTAGCTAGAACGTACAGCTTTCCTTCTAAATTAGCTAGAGCTTGTACTGTTTTTAGAAGAGAGGTGCGACCCAATGAATCAAACGTTGACTAAAAGAAAAAAGTTAAAACTCGAAAGTGACTCAGGTTGGGGATACGCGTTTATCGCAGTAGCACTTATTGCGTTTTCTTTATTTACCGCATATCCAGTCATCAATGCTTTTATTATCAGCTTACAAAAATATGGTCCATTAGGATCCACTTTTGTTGGCATGGATAACTTCGTTAACTCGTTTTCAGATGAACTTTTCTGGAAAGCACTGAAAAACACGTTAGTATATACGCTATTAACTGTTCCGTTTAATATTCTTCTATCATTTTTAATTTCAATTTTGATTATTCCTTTCAAGAAAAAAACACAAACGATCTTTAAAGCACTATATTACTTGCCAGCCGTAGCATCTGGTGTAGCGCTTTCTGTTGTGTGGCTGTGGATCTTCGATCCGTTAAAATCAGGTATTGCTAATAAGCTCGTGAGTTTTTTAGGTATTGAAAATCAAAACTGGCTTGGTTCCAGTGCAACTGCAATGTTCTCACTTGTGTTAATGTCATGGTTATCAAGTCATGGTACAGCAATTATTATTTATATAGCCGCATTACTCGCTATTGATAACAGCTATTATGAAGCAGCTGAAATTGACGGTGCGTCTTTCCTGCAAAAGCTTTGGTTTATCGTTGTCCCTTTCCTTAAGCCAACAACGCTATTCCTACTTGTTACTGGTGTTATCGGTTCCTTCCAAGTCTTCCAAAACGCTTATCTTATGACAGGCGGTGGACCAGACCATGCAACAACAATGGTAGGTTTGTTAATATTTAACAATGCGTTCACATATTTTGAGTTTGGTGAGGCAGCGGCACAATCATTAGTTCTAGCAGCGATTATCGGATTTATATCATTCCTTCAATTCAAGTTTTTAGGTAAAGATGTAGAATACTAGGAAAAGGAGCAGAATACTATGGGTTTGTACAACAACAGCTTAAGAAGCAAAGGGTATCTGTTCATACGTAATGGCGCAAACATTACGTTCCTTATCCTATTTGCCGCAGCTACCATATTCCCGATATACTTTATGGTCATCTCCTCGTTCGGTGATCCGGTAGAAGCTGGTGCAATGAGCTATTCTATCTTACCATCGAAGATTTCATTTGATTCCTATAAATTCTTCTTTAACTTCAGCCCACATACATGGGACTGGTTATTGAATTCATTTATAGTGGCAGCGTGTATTACGGTATCTAACGTATTTTTTGCTACACTCGCTGGATATGCTTTTGCAAAAATGAAATTTAAAGGAAAAAACATTTTGTTCGCTATTTTGCTGGGATCTATGATGATTCCTGTTCAAGTCACACAGGTTCCACTATATATTTTGATCGTAAATATTTTTGAATTACAAAATACGTACACGGCGTTGATTATGCCGAGCATAGTAACGGTATACAACATCTTCTTGGTTAAGCAGTTCATGTCCTCCATTCCAGTTGAAATTATTGAATCTGCTAAAATCGAAGGTTGTTCCCAGCCTAAAATCTTCTGGTATATCATTATGCCTTTATCTAAAACAATTATGGCAGTACTAGCAATCCTAACGTTCATGGCGGCATGGAATGACTTTTTCTGGCCGTTCCTAGTAACGAATACGATGGATATGCAAACCATTCAGGTCGGCTTGAAAAACTTTCGCTTTGCGAATACAACTTACTTTGCACCGATGATGGCGGGGGCAACCATTTCAGCAGTTCCAATGTTTATTTTGTTCTTCAGTTTACAAAAATACTTCCTTGAAGGGGTAACAGTTGGAGCGGTGAAAGGTTAATGGACAAACAATCAAAAGTTGATGCAACATACTTAGTTGGCTTGATGTCCGGTACATCAGTAGATGGTATTGATGCAGCAGTAGTTAAGCTTTTCCCATCAACCGAAAAAGAGCATGGAGTAGAGATTGAATTACTGGCTTTTGAAAACACACCTTTTGAGATGCAAGTTAGAAACTCCATATTTGAGCTTTTTGATCCCGCTAGCGCTACGATTGATAAGGTTGGCGCAATGAATATGTGGCTTGGCGAATTATACGCCCAAGCCACATTATCCGTTATAGGGAAATGCGGCCTTTCGCCTTCGCAAATATTCGCAGTAGGATCGCATGGTCAAACAATCTATCATGCTCCAGATGAGAATGTTATGGGCGGTTATAATCTGCATTGTACCGTTCAGATTGGGGATGGTGCAGTTATCGCCAATCGCACAGGAATTCCTTGCGTATCAGACTTTCGAATTGCTGACATGGCAATGGGTGGACAAGGAGCTCCGTTAGTACCATTTACCGATTACTTATTGTTTAACAATCCAAAGAAAACACTTCTGATGCAAAATATTGGCGGAATAGGCAATGTGACTGTTTTGCCTGTAAATGCCTCACCGGATGAGGTATTTGCTTTTGATACGGGTCCTGGAAATATGATTATCGATGGCCTTGTATCGCAATTATTTGCACCAATGACAATGGATGTTAATGGCGAAATTGGTGCGGGCGGTCAAGTGATTGATGAGCTATTGAAATGGATGCAGCAGGATAAATATTATACGATGCCGTTACCAAAATCGACAGGCAGAGAACGGTTTGGCCAACAATACGTGGCACAAATTATTGAAATGATGAAGGTTAATCACTGGAAAGCAGAAGATGTTGTTGCAACAGCTACGTACTTAACTGCCTGGAGCATCGTCGATAGCTATGAACGGTATATTGCACCGCAGCACCAGGCTGAGCAATTGTTAATTGGCGGCGGTGGAAGCTATAACAAGACGCTTTTGCGTGATTTACAGCACTTATTTGCACCGCATAACGTGCAGGTGCTGACGCAGGAGGATATCGGTGGTAATAGTGATGCTAAGGAAGCGATTGCTTTTGCTCTGCTAGCGTATTACACGATGGAGCGCTTACCAAACAATATCCCGCTAGTAACTGGAGCTTCACAGCCAGTAGTAATGGGCAAAATTTCCTGGCCCTATATTGGACGTTCACAGGAGGCTTAAATGTTGCAAATCAGACCCTTTTCAATTGAAGATCACTCGGCAGTTGTAGAGCTTTGGAATCGTGAGGCTACAAAATATGATTATAAGCCATTTACAGAGCGAGAGTTTCAAGATACATTCATCGACCATCCTTATTTTGACGCTGACTGTATATGGGTAGGCTGTGACGAAAAAGGGATTGTTGGTTTTGCAGCTGGCTGCTGCGGTGACGATCTCCCTCTTGGAGATGTGGCCGGTTATATTACGAGTGTTATTATAGATACCCATGTGGCTTCTCTGGAGCTTTACGATGCTTTTCTATTGCGTTTAGAAAAAAGATTCCAAGAACTTGGGAAAAGACAAGCGGATGTATTGTTTTTCAACCCTGTTAAGCTGAAGTGGAGTATTCCAAGTGCACCTCAGCATGAGCATAATAATGCCCCGGGCATCAGTAAGGACCTGCCATTATATGAAGCTTTAATGGCTAGAGGCTACGAAGATCGTGCGACGCAATGCGGCATGTATTTAAAACTCGGAAGCTTTATTGTTCCAGAAGATATTTTAGATAAGGAAACCAATGCAAATAGCAAGGACTATTACATTACGTCCTATGTCCCTGATTTACATACAGGGCTTGAAGCAACGCTTGCTGCCCTGCAAAATCCGCAGTGGAAGAAGGATATTGTTACTTATGTGAAGGTTGACGCACCACTTGTAGTAGCTGTGTACGGCAACGAGGTTGTGGGCTTTGCAGGTCCAATTATTTCACAGTCTAATGGTAGAGCATTTTTTTGCGGTATCGGAGTACACCCAGAGCATGAGGGTCATGGCCTTGGCAGTGTATTATTTTTCAGAATGGTTGAAGCTTTTCAAAATGTGGGCTGTCAATATATCTCTCTATTCACTGGAAATAATAATCCGGCTCTTCGAATCTATCAAAAAGCGGGCTTTACTATTGAAAAACAATTTTCTATATTGCGGAGGGAACTTTAAAGATGAGCGAAAAATTCACAGTATTAGCAATTGGAGCGCATGTTGGTGATGTGGAACTAGCTTCTGGTGGTGTGCTCGCTAGTCATAGTTTAAAGGGAGATCGCATTGTGACACTAGCGTTAACTGCGGGTGAACGAGGGGTCCCGGCAGGACAGGATATGAAGGAATATCGTCAGCAAAAAGTGAAAGAGGCACAGGTTTTTGCGGATATGCTAGGCGGTGAAGCCATTGTATTCGATGATTATTGTGACGGAGAGTTGCCTGACAATCAAGAAATTCGTATGGAGGTTTGTGATGTAATTCGTCGCGTGAAGCCTAACATTATTATTACACACTGGAAAAACAGTATGCATAAGGACCATGCGCTAACGCATCATATCGTAAATGATGCCCGTTTCTTCGCAAGTCTATCATCCTTTGAACGAGCGCTCCCCGCGCACTTTGCAGCAAGATTATATTACTCCGAAAACTGGGAGGATGCGGTTGATTATGTCCCTTACGTATATGTGGATTTCGATCAAGCGGCATTTGATCTATGGATAGATGCTTTAAGCAAGCATTGGTTTGTGACGAATAGCAAATCTTTCAAATACATGGATTACTATAAAGCACTAGCAGTTGTTCGCGGCTGTGAAGCAAGAAAGACATATGCAGAAGCATTTATGGTGCCTGCTGAAACGGTGAAGGTTAGGCAGTCTAGTCTTTGGTAACTATTCAATTAGCTAAGAGGGAGTGTTTCTATGTATAGCAGGAAACATTCCCTTGTTCTATTCATTTATGCGAAAAAGCAGCTAGGAGGCAGCTTCATATGGTGTTAAATGGGATTGATTCTATAACGAATTATCGTTATTTGTTCGAAGGTAAGCGCGTAGGATTGATTACAGCGCCGACAGGTCTTACGAAGGATTTTGCATCAACGATTACTATACTACATGAAAATTTTAATCTTGCTGCGATGTTTTCACCTGAGCATGGCGTTCGCGGAGATTTGGATGCAGGGGCAGTAGTAGACACTTACATGGATCCTTTTACGAATGTTCCAGTCTATAGCTTGTACCGTAAAGACTCCAAGCGTTTAACAAAAGAAATGCTGAATGAAGTAGACATCATTGTATACGATATTCAAGATGTTGGTGTACGCTATTACACATTTATTTATACGATGCTGTATGCACTTGAAGATTGTGCAAATGCAGGTGTAGAATTTGTTGTTCTTGATCGTGTTAATCCGCTTAACGGGGTAACGGTAGAAGGGAATGTCTTGAAGCCCGGCTTCAAATCATTTGTTGGAAATTACGAGCTAGCCGTGCGATACGGCTTAACAGCAGGTGAGGTAGCAACGATGGCAAATGATCAAATGAATTGGAATGCATCGCTGCATGTCGTTCGTTTGGAAGGCTGGGAACGGAGCATGTCCTTCCCGGATACAGGACTAACTTGGGTTCATCCTTCACTTGGAATGCCACGATATGAAACAGCTTTATTATATACAGGAACATGTTTATTTGAAGGCACGAACTGCTCGGAAGGACGAGGCACAACGTTCCCGTTTGAAATGATTGGTGCTCCGTTCATTCAAGCGCAGCAATTGGCAGATGAGATGAATGCAAAAGGTATCCCGGGTGTGCTTTTTCGTCCAGTTCATTTCAAGCCAACGTCTTCTAAACATTGTGGCGAGCTATGCGGCGGGGTACAAATTTACATTACAGATCTCCAAGTGCTGAGGCCTTTAGAAGTTGGGGTAACCTTATTATTTACGATAAGAGATTTGTACGAGCAATTTTCATTCCTGCCTCCTGTGAAGGAGGGCTCTCGTCCATTTATCGATTTGCTGGGGGGAGACAACATGTATCGTACGGAAAATATGCAAGCCAAGCAGCTGCTTGAACAGTTTGCAGCGGAAAGCAAGCAGTTTGCAGAAATAACACAGCAGTATCATTTATATCGCTAGAGGAAGGTGAATAATTGATGAGAACAATAGAACATATGAGCTTGCGCGAAAAGATTGGACAAATGTTCGTAACAGGCTTCCCTTCAACCGAGATCACTCCTGAGCTGAAGGAAGTTATTGAGCATTATAAAGTCGGCAATATTATTTTATTCTCACATAATATCGACAATAAATATCAATTAGGCGAGCTTGTTACTGAGCTGCAGCAATGGTACACGACACATACTGGTATCCCTGGTTTTATTACGATCGACCAAGAAGGCGGTCGAGTCACTCGTATGCCTAAAGACGCGACCAATGTTGCTGGAGCCATGGCAATTGCTTCTTCAGGACGACCTGAAAATGCGTATGCAGCAGGCAGAATGACTGCCAGAGAATTGAAAGCATTAGGTATTAATTTTAATCTAGCTCCAGTTATGGACGTTAACAATAATGCATTGAATCCAGTCATAAATGTTCGTTCCTATGGTGATTCTGTTGCAACAGTATCCCAGTATGGAATTCAAATGATGAAGGGATTGCTCGATGGAGGCGTCATGTCCTCACTTAAGCATTTTCCAGGTCATGGTGATACAAATGTCGATTCACATATTGGCTTGCCTACCATTGAAAAAACACTTGAGGAATTAGAGCAGCTTGAGCTGCTGCCGTTTAAGACCGCAATTGAGCAAGGCGCTCAAGCGATTATGAGTGCACATATTTTATTTCCGAAAATTGAAAAATCCGATGTGCCCGGAACTATGTCTCATACCATTATTACAGAGATATTAAAAGGAAAATTAGGATATAAAGGGTTAGTTGTATCGGATTGTTTAGAAATGGACGCGATCAAACGATACTATGGTACGGCAAAAGGAGCGTTAGGAGCTGTTAAAGCAGGTATTGATTTGGTATTCATTAGTCATACTCCTGAGACAGTGAAGGAAGCGATTCATTTGATCGAAGAAGCTGTAGCCACCGGTGATTTGGATGAAGCGCTAATTGATGCAGCTGTTACAAAAATTTTAGCTTATAAAGCACAATATGCGACGATTGAGGAGCTAGATTATGAACTAGTTGGCTGCGATGTACATCGCCGAGCAAATGAGCTAATGCGTACGGAAACGATCTGCCTCATTAAAGGTGAGCTCCAGCCCATTCATACCGGTGACGAGCAAGTGTTATTTATGGGTTCCTATTCATACCGCACCGATCTTGCGTCCAGCAGCTTGAATCAAGCTCTTAGCTTTCCGCAATATATGGGGGAGCATTTTAATACAGCTTATGAGATTATCGACATTGACCCGAGCGAGGAGCAAATCAACGCTGCGCTGCCAAAGGTACAAGGCTACAAGCATATTGTCATCGGCTTGTTCAATGCGCGTGAAAACAAAGGTCAGCTTGCGCTTGTTCAGAAGCTGCTGGCAGCAGGCTGCAAAGTAACGGCCATTACATTAGGTCGCCCGTATGATTTACCGTTAATCGAAGGCGAGTTCTGCGGAATTGCGGCATTTGAGTATACACTTGATGCATTCAAATCACTCCTTCCAATCCTAAATGGTGAGGTTGTACCCACCGCCAATATTACGATACAGATGTAGACAAAAAGTACAACAAGGGGACATAGGTATGGCATTTATCGTTGGAATTGATGGGGGTGGCACGAAAACAGCTGTCACCATTACGCATGACCAGGAAGACTCTTTATTCACCTTTACTGTAGGGCCTATTAATTATAACGGTGGTGATGCTGATGCTATTGCCGCCTCCTTTGAGGAAATTTTTAGTCAAACGAGGCTCTACTGCGGTAATTTACAAGAAGTTGCTCATATATGTATAGGTGCGGCAGGAATAAGTAATCCGCTGGTCATCCATTTGTTGGAGCAGCATGTGAGAAATAACGGTTATATCGGGCCATTAACGATTACAGGCGATCAAGAAACCGCATTATACGGGGCACAAAATGCGATGCAAGGCATCATTCTCATTGCCGGTACAGGATCGATTTGCTTTGGGGTCAATGAAAAAGGAGAGCAGCATCGCACAGGAGGCTTTGGTCATCTGATTGATGACGAGGGAAGCGGTTATAGCATTGGGCGCGATCTATTATCCGTATTAGTTCAAATGGAGGACGGAAGAATAACCGATACGGTCATCCCAGCGATGGTATATGAGCACCTTGGATTAAGCACTGTGAAAGAGATTATTGGCTTTGTTTATGATAAAAATACGACGAAAAAAGATATTGCGCAGCTCGCACCGATTATGACGACCGCATGCGAGAAGGGCGATGCACATGCAATAGCGTTAGCGGAGAAATGTGCAGCCAATCTATATGAGCTTGTTGTGCCTGTTATTGAACGGCTTAAGCTATATGAAAGTCCGATTGCGATTGCAGGAAGTGTGCTGCAAAAGTCTCGCTTTGTGAAAGAAGCCTTGGAGCGAAAGCTCGCACAGAGCTACCCGCAAACAAAGCTGATTTTGCCGATTAAGGATGCAGCCTACGGTGCTGTCCTGTTAGGAAGATCAAAAATGAACAACGACTAGTTTTTGTCGCTTTGGAAAAATAAGGGTGTGTCATAAGTCCGAGCAGTTGGACTTGCGACACACCCTTATTTTAAAATGGTAGGAATCAAAAATGGCTTAAAATTTATCGGTCAAATAAAACACGGCTTGTTGTTTCGGAAATAGAGCTTGAAGGATGTTAGCGTGCTCAGTACTGTCCTTTGCTGCGCCTGCTTCATTATAGCCGAACATGATATAAGTCATGAGCTCGCGTTCATCTACTTCTATTGAAGTATAGGGATTGGTATGATTACTAGCATCGGAAACAGAAAGCTGCTTTTGCTTATAATCCAAGTAGATACAGTCCTCATTGCTGCGAAGTGCAATATGCAGCTCCTGGTCTGCAATTATGTTGCTACGGTTTAGGCGATCTTCTAATTCAGGCTGAAGCTTATGGAAAGTTGAACTGAGATTGATCATTTTCCACATCGCCATATTGATTTGAATTGAATTTGCTTGATGCTGTTGGTAATAGGAATATAGCTTATGGTCCTCTGGGAGCATCGCTAATATTTGCTTTGCATTTTGGCGCAGCTGACATAAGGCATGAAACAAAGCTTCAACGCCGTTTTCGGCTTCGTTCAAATACAATAATTCATTAATAAATACTTGTTCAGTATCTTTCTTTTCAATGATGCCATAAGCGACGATTTTCCCATTTCTGCGAAGGAGCAAGCAGTCAACTTTCTTCCATTCCGGCCAGGTCAATAAATCATTCCAATACGTTTTACTTCGGATCACGGTGTAGGTACGATTCTTATTAAATTGTTCATAGATGAAACGGATATCATCAAGATAACAGGCCTCAAAAGGAATGATTTCATCACTGCTTTGCTGCTGCTCCAAACCTGCTGGTTTTTCAATTGCGAAAGCAGTCTCGGGAATAAGTCTCCAGCCAGCTTTTTCATAAAACGCATGCTTACTAGCCAAAAGCAAGCTTATATCATAATCGGTTTCTTTCATATAGTTGGTCTGCGCATGAAGAATTTTGTGTGCAAGGCCCAGCCCGCGGTAATTTAGATCTGTACCGACACTCCCCATTGCACCCGTTTTCAAGATCGCTTGACCGACTCTAATATGAAACGGGAAAATTTGTACATTAGATGCAATCTTATCGTCAACCATCGCAAACCATGTTGTATCTGGATCATATGTGGTGTCTAGGTCTAATCTTTCTTGGAAAAAAGCTCGGCCTACGGAAAAGCATTCATCTAAAATATCGTAAATCTTGTCAAGCTGCTCTCTAGTTGGATGGTTCATTACGATGATGTTTGGTGTCGTCGTCATCTTCATTTCCTCCTGCGCCGTAATGTTGGGATAAATTAAATAAATGAAAAAAACGATTTTTTGGAATTTAATTTCTTGTTTATAGTTTAATATTGAAAGAAAAATTCGTCAATAAAAGGAACGTGTGGAATCATAGAAGTGATACAAAATTTAGATTGCTCAATATAGTCAAATGAGTATTAGGAAAATAGCGACTTCGGCTGAGCAATTACAAGCACAAAGCGCACAAATGAAGGCGCAGCTTAAAAAGAAGAATGATAAACCGTTCAAGAACTTTTTGCGAAAAATCGGAAATATTTTCATACCAATGATTCCTGCATTTGTTGGAGCGGGTTTAATTGCGGGGAAGTATGATTTCGCAAATTGAGCTAGACTTAAATGAATTGCCAGAATCAGAGAAAAAAGTAGTGGAGTACATTCTTGCAAATGCTAAAGAAGTGCTGCATATGACCATACATGAGTTAGCGACAAAAGCGGAGGCAAGTAGTGCGGCGGTTGTTCGTTTTTGTCGGTCGCTTGGAATAGAGGGCTTTCCAGCGCTGAAAATCCGTTTATCAGCGGAAGTAGAAAATACGCAGTATGTTGGCTACTTTGATGTTGAATCGAATGAAACGGTGCATTCTATCATTGATAAAATGTTGTCAAATACAATACTGACCTTTCAGAATAGGGCCAGCATGATTTTACGGTGGAGCAGCTAGCGAAGACAAGAAAAATGATTGAAATTTTGAATGATTAAATTGCGATAAGAAGCTTCTACCAGAGTATGGTGGAAGTTTTTTTATTGTAAAGTGCTTTAAGCAGATCGAATAGACATTTTGAATGGAGGAGATTTTCTGGAAGCTAAAGTAATAACACTTATTTGAAAGAAAAGACGAAATTCAAAGCAAGAAGAATGAGAATGTTATTTTATTTCAGATTTATCCTGCGAGGCCCGATTTTAATCCTCAGCTGGATAGTTTTACACATATTCTTTGTTATGAAGCGAGTAAACCAGCTGATGTTCCGTTAGATATGATAAGTCATGCTGTCGCTGAGAGTAAGTATGTTACTTACCTGATTTTGAACAGACGTATCCCTTGTGTCGTAATTTTCTTTTTTTAGGAGGAGTTCAACTTTCTTACCCCGCCAACGGCAACGAGATTTGCTCCACTTGAATCTCTTTAATCGAAACGCATTCCGCAAGATAAACCACTTCTCGACGCGCTTTGTTGTACGAACCGTTACTTTTTTATACTTCATAACGGAAGTTAGTTGATTCGATTTTTGTGCAAACGCTAGTTCCACTTGCTTACGGAGATTCAGCATGTGCTCTTGTAGCATAATGCCCTGTGAAACAGGTCCGTAGAAAAACGGGTTTTCCTTGAAGGAATAGCCAAACTGCTTCTCACAAAGGCCTTGTAGCGGACAGGCGGCGCATTTGTCATCGTCTCCGCGAAAACAAGAGGTATATGTTTTTTTATCGAATCCGTCGAAAACAAGGGCATGTCCTTGCTCACATTCCGGTTTTCCTTCATGGGAACAGAGTTCAGGAAATATCGTGTTTTCTGATTTCCGTTACGACCGCTACATCATGCTTAAGGCGCGCTTCTTTTTGATCATCGGCATCGAAATAACCCAAATCGGCCACCAGATAATCGACCTTGAGTCCTTCGATTTTCTTCATTATTTCAATTGGCGGCAGCATTAATTTGACATCCGCCGTATCATTGGGCGGGATGAGCGATCCTTTCGGGCTGGGGCAAACAATGGAATGCTTGCGATAACCAATGAAAAACTTGTTCTGGTTCGCCTTCGCTCGTTGAACGCCGCAGATGGCGTCGTGATCGGAATACGTCTTCTCGCAAAGTCTGCAGCTCAAACTGTAAGTCCATGAAAATGCATCTCGCGTATGGTTTGATGTTGGTAGGGGTACCTTCATTTTACCGTTCCTCGTAAAGGTGCATTTTTTTTAATACATCTTTATGAGCTTTTTGAACAGGCTCTTTAAAGATACAGTGTTTTTCATTTTGATGATTTAAAGATTAATTCTCCAAGTTATTGGAGCTATTTTTGCACATAAATCAATTAATTTAATTCAATTGAATTAATCAAATGAATGAATTATACTTGCAATGTAACAGGTTCATTCATGACATCTATTGGAGGGGGGCCATTCGCATGTATACGGTTGGATGATGACAAAAGGCAACGATCAGCAATGAACTCTGGAAAGAAATAAACGTTAGGAGGAGAAAGAGGTATGAACAATCAAGATACTAGAATCCCTACCTACTCACTTGCGGAAAGAGATCGTAGATGGAACATTGCAAATCAGCTAATGGAAGAAGAGCATGTGGATGTATTGATTGTGTATGGAGATCGAGAAGGTGCGTTCCCTGCTGTATTTAACCCGGACACCTACTTTACGAATGAGCGTCCAGGTTCTATTGTCATTTTCCCTAAGAATGAAGAGCCGATCTCTGTTGTCTTTTTAGCCACTGCTGTGGAAGATCATATTCAAGCTGGATATACGAATACGCAAGGCTGGATACGCCCGGAAAATATGTATGTCGGAAAAATGGGTGCGCACATTGTCAAGATTATGGAAGAGAGAGGACTTACCAATAAAGCATTTGGTGTGATTGGCTTAGAGCCTTATCCTCCCTATTACTTTGATGGAGCCATGCCCTATAATACTTGGCAAACGATCCTAAAAGGATTACCGAATGGGACCTTTAAGCCTGTGGGACACAAATTTTTCGCACTGTCTTCTGTGAAAAGTCAGGAGGAGATCGCGGTATTAAAATGGTCAGCGAACGTTGGGGAAAAAATGTGCCAGGCGATGCTTGAGGCAACGAAGCCAGGCGTGAGAGAAAATGAGATCTATGCGGCAGCGATAAATGCTTGTGCGACCCATGTCGGGTTCACGACAACGATATTAATGGGATCAGGACCAGAGTTCGTAGGATGGGGATTGCCCGCATGGACATATCGACCAGAGGAGCCGCGGGTGATCCAAGAAGGAGATATTATTTTGGCCGAGGTATTTTCATCATTCGGAATGCTAGAGACGCAGCATCAGCCTTCAATCGCTGTAGGAGCTGTGCATCCGGATTTTGAGCGGGCGGCAGCGGCAGCGAGACAATCGTATGAGAACGGAGTAAAAGAGCTGCGGCATGGTGCTACTTTCGGAGACGTGGTTAAAGCGATGAATGAGCCGATGCGTGAAGCAGGAGGTTGGCACGTTCATCCGCTTATTCATTCCATTAGTCCATTTGGTCTTATTGGGGTTGGCGATGAGATTGCACGGTTGCCTGAGGCGAGAGAGTACGGGAAAGTGCTGCCGATCCCATCCATAGGGTTAGAGACCGAACTCAAGACAGGAATGGTGTTTGCATTTGAGCCGAATTGTGTGATTGGTAAGAAGGTCATTAATCTTGGCGGAACGGTGATCGTGGGTGAAGCTGGGGGGATTGAACTAAATAAAAATTCTACTCAGCTGATGAGGGCAACTTGGTAAAATAGCAAAAGGGTACGTATAGAAGAATGTTTATGTCTTCGTTACGTACCCTCTTTTTAATGAGAATAGCCGCTGCATGTACGAATCGACATTTCGCCAAGCTCCTTGGCGATCAAAGCAATGTGTACTTCATCCAAGTCTTGAATCCCTTGGCGTCTCAAATAGGTTTCCTTCGCCACAGAGAACGCAACCGATTGTCCAACAATTGCATGTGCGATTAATATCGTTTTTGGATCTTTTGCGTCTAGATCCATTAATTTACTCACCAAGACGGCAATCATCTGATGTAGTGGCTGGAAGAATTGTTCATACAAAATGTCATAAGCCTCTGTAGGCTGCATCTGCTCTCTTGCGATAAATACACTTCTTGCATTGGCTTCATGATTACCAATCATCGTCTTGGAAAATTGCGTCATGACTTTTTTAAGAGCTTCTGCGGCTTCTTCTTTTGACCGTTTCTCAATCTCTTCTGTCTCAATTAAAGCCTGCTTCAAAAAATCATCTTGAACGGCTGCTGTCAAGCGACGGGCAACCGCTAAGTACAATCCTTTTTTTCCACCGAAATAATACGGAATCGCCGATTGGTTCACACCAGCTTCATCTGCAAGGGTCCGCGTACGTACGCCTTCATAGCCATTTAATCCAAAGATCCGCAGCCCTGCTTCTAATAAACGAGTTTGGGTGGAGTCTTCATTTCCTTTATTCATATCGTTGCTTAGGTTTGTATTCAATGTCCATTCCTCCATACTGTTGAGTATAATTAATTCAAATGAATTAATCAAACTAACTTCCTTTATGAAGTGACGGATTGTACCGAGCAGCACGGCACATATGCTTCCTCTCCATGACCAACAGCGAAAAAAGAAGAAATATTGAGCCGCTCTAGAAGAAAAAGAGTGAATAGCAGTCTCCAAGCTACTCTAACTGGCCCTTTATCGCTCAATTCATGTCCGCGCAAATCATAGCGAAGAATATGATAGTGTTGCTGCAGATAAGGAACAATCAAATCCCAGGAACGTAAATTCATACCCGCTCCGTGGATAATCAGGATAGCGTCTATTTGTTGGTTAAGAGAGTTAGAGTGAAGATATTCATAATAAATGTTCATACCATTTCGATCAAAATAAGGCATATGCTGTTCAGTTTCCTCTCATCATTAAATCGTAAGAGTAATCACATTCAGCACCGAGTGTCACTTTAGCGTCCATAGGAATCACTCGACAAGAGTTGGATAATGTTTATTTATTACCCACACAAGTCATCCAAATTGCAGAATATTTAAAGTAAGTGTCCGAAATCCTATCCTTTACCTACACAGAATTTCAAACAGATGTACTTGCCATAATTCAGTTGTCAGATGAGTAGCTCTGTGTAGCAAAAAAAACTGGATAAATTGTTAATTTCATCCCTACAGTCACTAAAATCGATTATAATAAAATTTATGTTCAAGTCGATTACCTATCCTAAGTTAATAGGATCATCATACGCAAAAAGGCATAGTGATGAATCGCCTATGCTATAAGGGTTATAGAGTTTTCAAATACACACTTATGTATAAGAGGAGGCGAATGATATGACGATAATGCCTGTTATAGTAATGATCCTTGTATTTGTACCTGCCATTGTACTCATGGTAAGCATGCCTTATTTAACAAGAGAGACGATTAGTTTTGGGGTCAACGTCAGCCCTGTACAATTCCAAAGTGAGCCTCTGCACCAGATGCGGAAGTCATATGCTAGGATCAGTGCTACCTTGCATACCATCTTGTTCATTGTTTGTATCATCTGTCTACTATACGGTGATGAACATTCCAAGCAACAAAGTTGGATCATTGTCACTTATTCACTTGCCATGGTCGTAATCTCCCTAGTCATTAACATTAGCTATCATTTCAAAATGAAAAGTTTACTACCTATGCTGCCTATTGCTCTGGAACCATCGATCATGGCAGTGGACACTGGATTTCGGAAAAGAAACATAGGCTTGTCTAATAATTGGTTCCTCATTCATGTTTTAATTACTGTTGTTAGTATTGTAACTGTGCTATACAACTACGATCTGATTCCTGATCAGATTCCGATCCATTACAACAGCAGTTGGAACGTAGACCGCTATGCAGCTAAATCTTTTAGTTCTGTGTTTATGCCTACGATAATGCAAGTGTTCATAACACTTTTGTTCATATTTGAGAATTGGAGTATTCGCAGAGTAAAGCAGCAGGTTCAACCCAATGATCCTAACCGTTCCATCAGACAAGACGCAACTTACCGCCGTACTTGGTCATATTTTATGCTTACAGCAAGCTTCTTAATGGTTATCCTGTTTTCTGTTGTGCAACTAAACATGATATCTCTGCTTAACATGAATTTCGCTATCCCTATTATCCTAATCATAATAGCCCTTATTATCATATACGCCTTTGCCTTAACGTTCTGGGCTGGTCAGGGCGAAAGCCGCTTGAAGCGATCTGCCGATAGCTCCAATGTCAGACCTGTCCATGATGATGATAAATGGCGATTAGGTATGATTTATTTCAATCGTAAAGATCCAAACCTAATCGTCAAGAAAAGGCTCGGAGTCGGCTGGGGATTAAATTTCGGTCACCCAGTAAGCTGGCTGTTTTGGCTCGGAATTATTGTACTGTTAGTTGTGGTGCGGTAACAAGGTTTGGAGGTTAATACTCACCGGAGTATAGGCGAAGTTAGAGTTTCGAAACAGAATATTTACCGAAAAAAACGCCTAAAGGGCGTTTTTTATTATCTTTAAGTATCTCAGTAATATCTTTTTTGAATTAAATCGCATATCAAAGAGTATTTCTCGTATTAATATCTCTTTGTTACAATCAAATTGTTATCTAAAGGAGGGTATAAATTGAACTATCGCAAATTAGGAACGAGTGGTTTACATCTAAGTGAGATTGCTTATGGTAATTGGATTACACATGGTGCTCAAGTGGACAATGATACTGCCCATGCTTGTGTTCACGCTGCATTGGATGTAGGGATTACAACATTTGATACTGCAGATGTATATTCCGATACGAAAGCTGAGATGGTGCTGGGCCAAGCATTAAAAGGAGTGCACAGAGCTGATATCGAATTGTGTACCAAGGTGTGCCATCCCACAGGGACGGGACGTAACGCAAGAGGTCTGTCCCGCAAGCATATTATGGAGGCGTGCCATGCTTCACTGAACAGATTACAGACCGATTACATTGATATCTATTATGCGCATCGCTTTGACGCAACAGTATCCCTTGAAGAGACCTTCTTGGCTTTTTCGGATCTGGTACGTCAAGGTAAGGTTCTCTATGTCGGGATAAGTGAGTGGACGGCGGATCAGATAGCAGAAGGTGCTGTTTTGGCGAGAGAATTAAAGGTGCCATTGGTGGCTAGTCAACCTCAATATTCGATGTTATGGCGCGTGATGGAGACGGAGGTAGTTCAAGCTTGTGAGCGGGAAGGGATTGGACAGGTGGTCTGGTCGCCGCTTGCTCAAGGGATTCTTTCAGGCAAATATATGCCAGGGCAACCATTGCCAGAGGGTTCTCGTGCTTCAACAGCTGCGGGCTCACCTTTTATGAATAAATTGGCGGGTCAATGGCTTCGGACTGAGGTGCTTGAGGCGATCTCGAATCTCTCTACCATCGCCAGCGAAGTTGGGTTGACGCTTCCGCAATTGGCTATAGCATGGGTGTTGCAAAATCCACAAGTCTCATCTGCAATTATTGGGGCATCCAAGCCTGAGCAAGTAATAGAAAATGCCAAAGCTGCGGGAGTTCGTCTGGATAGGGAAGTTATGATGCAAATCGATAGGGTGCTAGAAGGACTCGTTGAAAGTGATCCTAGAAAAACGGGCTGAATATTATATCATTCACCATTAATAACTTCTGAACTCATTTGTCCTATGATCTCTAGTAACGCGGATAAGGAGGCACGATCGGAATCGGTTCTCCAAGCGGCATAAAGGGGAATCGATGGTGTGCTTTCTTCAAAGGGACGAAATGCGACACCTTCGCGCTGAAAAATAGCAACTGATGAGGGCACAATGGAAACTCCAAGATTAGCAGCTACCAAGTTTACAATGGTGTACATCTGAATGGCTTCCTGCACAACATTCGGATACATATCGTGTTGGGCACAAAAGCGCATAATGAGGTCGTGAAAAGGAGCTCCTAGATGGCGTGGGAACGATATAAACGGCTCTAAAGCTAAAGAACGAATGGATAACACCGTTAAATGAGCTAGGTGATGCTGCTCTGGCAAAACGGCAACAAGTGATTCATTGACTAGGGGACGATGGTCGATATGTTTGCCGGGCTCTATATAACGTACAAATCCAATATGAATCGTTCCTTCATGTAAAGCCTGCCACTGCTGAGCAGACGTCATCTCATGTAATGTGAGTTGTACTTGTGGATAACGTTCCCGAAACATTTTTAACATATCAACCAATACTCCACCAGCTGCAGAATCTATAAATCCAATGTTCAAATGTCCGATAATTCCTTGATCGACTAATTGTGTTGTTTTAATAGAGCGTTCCAGTTGAGATAAAATGGATTTGGCCTCCTCTAGAAATACCGCCCCCGCTGGCGTTAGACGAACTTGTCTTTTGTTCCGTTCTAATAGTTTCACACCAATCTCATTCTCCAGAGCTTGAATTTGCTGGCTTAAGGGAGGCTGCGTCATATTCAGCTTCTCTGCTGCACGGTTAAAATGCAGTTCCTCTGCTACTGCGATAAAGTATTGCAATTTTTTTATGTCCATACTGTTCAATCTCCCTTGAAATGCTTCTCCAAGCAAGTATAAGGATCTTTGAACGAAAATGAAAGGAAGGGCTCGTCGTCCCCCCATAAGCCTCTCACCCCATCTTAATTTTTGACAAAAAACATTATTGCAATTGGATCGTAGAATTTGTTAAAGGGGACTAGAGATGGTTTTATTCGAGTGCACGATGCGCTAGACTAGATATGACGAATTGTTTAGATTGGTCATAAGGGGGAGAACGACGATGATAAGAGGATTAACAACAGCAGGCTTGGGTGAACTCAGTTCTAATGAAGAATATATCAGACTTGCGAGCCAATTCGGCTTTCAGTCGATAGACGCAAATCCATTGGAGTTAGTGCAGCAGTATGGTAAGGATGGGGCTGTTCAATTGCTGGAGAGCCATGGCATCATGTTAGGATCATTTGGTTTAGTGGTAGATTGGCGCACAACAGAGGAAAGCTTTAGAGAAGGGTTGAAATCGCTTACCCAAATGGCTGAGGCCGCTGCTGCATTAAATTGTACGACATGTTGTACATATATTTTACCTTCGACAGATCTTCCGGTCGCAGCTTTTATGATTGCAGCCACAAGACGTTTAAGACTGTGCGCGGAAATATTAGGCGCTTATGGAATTACATTAGCATTAGAGTTCGTAGGCCCTCATCACTTACGTACACAATGGGCAAATCCACTGATCTGGACGATGCAAGATACGTTGAGCTGGATGGAGACGATTCAAGTAAGGAACATCGGATTGTTATTGGATTCTTACCATTGGCATACGAATGGATTAACGAGTGAGGATCTGCTGAAATTACAACCGCATCAAATTGCATATGTCCATATTAATGATGCTAAACCTCTACCGATAGAGGAATTGTTAGATTTCGATCGATTGTATCCAGGAGAAGGTTCTATTGATCTCACAGGATTCTTGGGAAGCCTGAAAAAGATCGGGTATACCGGTGTGATCGCCCAAGAAGTTCTGGCGCCGGCTTCCGCACAAAGTTCATCTGAATTATTTTCTCGTTCTAAAGCAGGCTTCGATAAAGTATTCTCATCACTGGAAGACGTACCCATATAGAATGAACTTGAAAATATTCAAAAAAGGGAAAAGTGGTCGAAGTCCAAACATTCTCTGGAGTCGCGACCAACCCGAAATAGGAAAATCATCAGATCAATCTATATAGCATTTGATGATCTCGCGTAAATTAAGTTCTATAAAAACTTCTGCCGAAGTGTTGGTAGAAGTTTTTTTCTGTTAGCAAACGCTCTCCCCATGTGATAGTATTTCACTAAAATACGGAGATGACTATTTAGCGGATCCAATGTTAGTGAGAGGGGAACAGTCGTGTCGATTCGGATAAAATTACTGTTATCTTATACGGGAATGCTAGTCGTTAGTTTACTTATCATCGTAATGACGGCAGCTTTATTTACAATTGCATCAACTGGAGATGTTCATAGTCTTCGGGATTTTTATAAAGTGCACTATCAATTAAATCCGTTGTCGGAGCAAGAGGAATCTATTTTTTTAGAATTAAAGTATTTAGCCAAGCATGACCCGGATGAATTGCAGAACAAGGATTTGTTACTGGAATATGATTTTAAGCTAAAGACTGAGAAAGCGGGACTATTTGTAAGGCGAGTGAATGACCCTGTTTTTGAATCGCGCACCTTCAATCAACCTGAATTAAAGGATGCTTTACCTCCTTACGATCTCAATAACTATCAGATTCGTAACACGTTTAATATTAAAGAAAGATTTTATGGCTATGCCAAATTTGACTTTAAATATTCGGATGGGGCGAAAGGCAGTGTTTTCGTCATCAAAGAGCATAGCCCTTTTGCGGAACTCACACGGAGGCTGTTACCGATCTTTTCATTGATATTAATTGGCGTTCTTGTGATTGCGAATGTGCTATTATATCGCTGGATTACACGAAGTGTTATTAAGCCACTGAACAAGTTAAGGGATTCCGCAGAACGAATTCAAGAGGGTGACCTCCAATTTGAACTTAACCTGCAGTCCAAAGATGAGATTGGGGAGTTAAATAAAGCGTTCGAGACGATGAGACAGAGGTTGCAAGAGTCAGTGAACCTTCGTCTGCAATATGAGGAGAATCGGAAAGAATTAATCTCAAATATTTCACATGATTTACGTACTCCGATTACGAATATTAAAGGGTTTATTGAGGGCATACGAGATGGTGTCGCCAATACACCTGAGAAGATGGACATGTACGTCGACATTATTTATAACAAAACTATTGGAATGGATAAATTGGTTGATGAGTTGTTCCTATATTCCAAGCTGGATTTGAATCAGGTCCCATTTTCGTTCGAAGCGGTGGATATTATTGCATTCCTTGAGGATTGTATCGAAGAGATGCGCTACCATAACGAAAATAAAGGAGTTTCATTTCATCTAGACGACCATAACTCCGAGCGTACTGAGGTTGTTGCAGATTTGGATAAATTAAAACGGGTATTACTGAATGTAATTGGAAATGCGCTGAAGTATATGGACAAGCCGGACCCTTTCATCCGTTTTTCTCTGCAAGTGGATAGTGAATGGGTGACTGTTGAAGTGAAGGATAATGGAATGGGTATTGATGCTGAAGCTCTTCCACATATCTTTGAACGGTTTTATCGTGCAGAGCCTTCTCGGAATCTATCGACAGGCGGTAGTGGACTTGGTCTTGCGATAGCTCGTCAGATTATTGAAGGGCATGGTGGGTCGATATGGATGGAAAGTGAACCAGATGTGGGATCAAGCTTGTTCTTTACTTTAAAGCGAACGACTGACGAAGGAGGATTTCATTCGCATGACACGGATTCTAATTATTGAAGATGAGGCAACGATAGCGCAATTAGAAAAAGATTATTTTGAGCTGAACGGTTTTGCCGTTGATATATGTCATACAGGTTCTGAGGGGCTTGGGCAGGCTCTTGAAGGGGATTACAATCTTATTATCGTAGATTTGCAGTTGCCTGGCATCGATGGCTTTGAATTATGCCGCCGTATTAGAGAGGCGAAGGAAGTGCCGATCTTTATCGTATCTGCGAAAAAAGAGGAGATCGATAAGCTTCGGGCGTTTAACCTCGGAGCGGATGATTATATTACGAAACCCTTTAGTCCAAGTGAATTAGTAGCAAGAGCGAAAGCGCACCTAACGAGATATGAACGTATGCTTAGTAAGCTAGAACCAATGGAGAAGCATGAGATCCAAGTCCGTGGAGTTCATATCGATAAAAATGCCCGCAGGGTGTTTGTACGTAATCATGAGGTTTTGTTTACCGCGCGGGAGTTCGATGTACTGGTCTTTTTAGCGAGTCACCCGAATCGGGTATTCCGCAAAGATGATCTATTCGAACGGATCTGGGGGATGGACTCCAGCGGGGATATCGCAACGGTTACGGTTCATATTCGCAAAATACGGGAGAAGCTGGAAGCGGACCCCTCGAATCCACAATATATTGAAACGGTGTGGGGTGCGGGATACCGGTTTACGGTGTAATGGCGTTTTTCTTTTAAGATTTTCGATAATTTTAAGCTCTAGTTAATACTTTATTAATATATCGTTTCTGGGGAGTTTATTTCTTTCCTTTATCATTCAGTTATATACATGAACAACTAATAACTTAATGATCTAAGGGGGAAATATAGTGAAAATCGTAGCTAAAAAAGCAGCAGCATTAATGGTCGCAGCAACATTAGGCGCAACCTCTTTACCCTTTGCGGTGTTAAATGTACAAGCAGCACCTGCATCAAGCCATAACGGGATATCCGCAGCAGCATCCAAGTTATCAGATAAAGAAATTCAAGAAGCCGTTGAAGTACTTGCGGGATTAGGTGTGTTACAGGGTTATGCAGATCATTCGATGGGTGTGAACAATCCAATCAATCGTGCAGAATTAGCGAAAATGGTAGTATTGACTTTTAAATTACAAAGCACTGAAGAGAACACTGCCCCATTCACCGATGTGAATTCGAACGTATGGTATTACAAATATGCGTCAGTACTTGTTGGTTTAGGGATAATGGAAACGGAAGATGGTAAATTCAGCCCTAATAAAACGGTAACGGATGAAGAAATCGTGCAAGTTGTATCGAAGGCGTTGAAGCGTGATGTCTTATCGGTTAACTACTGGGCTAATAAATTGCAATCCACTTCTGGACCTGTAACACGTGGCGAAACAGCGGCCTTACTGAATACAGCACGTAAAGCAATGCCATCCGATAAAGCTCAAATCACAAGTGTGAAATCGATCAATGAAATTACATTAATCGTAACCTTGGATGCTCCTTTGACAGCTGAGGATGAGGTGTTTGCTAAAGCAAAAGAAGATTTTGTATTCAATGACGGTCTAACCTTAACGAATATGCCGCGGCTGAAATCGGGTTCTGTTGCAACGTACATTGTTCCTACATCGGTGCAAAAAGCTGGAACAACCTATAATTTAACGTACAAAGGTAAGAATGCAGGATCATTTGTAGGAAACGCAGCCAAGGTGGATATGACAGCAACCACTCAGGTAACCAACGACACCTTTGAGATTGAAGCTCTGAAAACAAATGGCGTCATTGACTATGGATATGTCATCTCTGCATACAGTGGTGGACGTGGTGCTAACGCATTTGTTTTGGATGAGAACAACAGAGCAAATGGCATCACGTATCAAATCATTCCTTCCATGCAAGGTAGACAAGTAACGATTACCCCAGAAGGTGGAGAATCCATCGTTGCCAAGTATGTTCCATTTACACAATCGACAGATGGTAAGATTGAGCCGAAATTCCGGCTTCCTGAAGGACAAGTCTTGAAAGCAGGTGTGAAATATACCGTAACATCCGACTGGGCCAATATATCAAATCCTTCATTCGAAGCAAAAGAAATAGCGCCACTGCAAATCTCTGGCGCTGAAGCTGTCAGCGATACATCCATCAATGTATCCTTGGCTCAAGACCCTGGTGATGAATTGTTTTCGGGTCGTAGTGTACAACTAACCGCTCCAAACGGAGACAAATGGGTTGCAACCTATAAATTCTCCAGTCGTAAAGGTGCCGTAGGTGTATTCGATATTACGGATAGCGGTAAATTGGCTGCTGGGACAGTGTATACTGTGACACCACTAGGCGCATGGGCAACCTCTCAAGCCACATTCACTTCGAAATAAGGCGAGTCTACATGAAAGGTGTGGAATGTCATGCGCTTTCTCGTCTTAACACTCTTACTCTTTATATCAGGATGTCAGACCGATGATTTCAAGGTGTTAAACAACCAAGGGCAGCAATCAACTCAGGAGGTGAACAATGAAATGGATAAGCTGAACCAAGCACTGTTAGCAGCGACTCGTCAAGGAGATAAGGAGCTTCTAACAAAACTATTAACAGACGGTGCAGATATTGATGTTACAGATAATGAGGGTAGAACGCCCGCTTTAATCGCTGTACACACGAATCAACTGGATATATTCAAATTATTGCTTGAAAAAGGTGCCAACATCAATATCCGCGACAATCGCTCGGATAATCCACTTCTTTATGCAGGCGCTGAAGGAATGCTTGATTTTGTGAAGGTATCTATTGCTGCAGGTGCTGATACCTCAATTGTGAATAGGTTTGGGGGGACCGCACTCATCCCTGCTGCAGACCGTGGTCATGTGGATATTGTGGAAGAACTTCTTACAAGTTCTGACGTCAATATTGATCATGTCAATAATCTGGGTTGGACTGCATTACTAGAAGCTATCATACTAGGCGATGGGGGCAAAGAACATCAGGCAATAGTGCAATTGTTAATTCAGCATGGTGCTGACATTCAACTTGCAGATTCTAATGGAATTAGTCCCATACAGCATGCACAAAATAGGGGTTATCAAGAAATGGTAGAAATGCTAATGAACAAGAGTAGTGATTCGATATAATTTAAATAAAAGGAACTCCGCTCAAAACGGAGTTTCTTTTTTTTGTCCTTTGAAACTAGGATTACCCACCTCGTAATATAGTATAATCAGACTATAATGTTCAATAGTGGAAGATGGGAATATAGCACTATTAAATTTATCGAAGAATGAGGCGTGCATGAGAACTTCGGAGAATAAGATTAAGTTAAGTCATTTATTATACATAGTAGTATTTATCGGTCTCTTGATTGTTGTGCGATGGGGCTGGCATAATCATTTTTCGTTGTCCAATCCACCTGCTGTGAAACAAGGTGTATTAGATTTACGTGGGGTGGATATTGAATCACTAAGCTCCTTTCCGCTGGATGGTGAATGGGAATTCTATCCTGAACAATGGGTGAACGCTACCAATATTAACAACGCTACGAAATGGCAGAGGCTTCAGGTGCCGGGTAACTGGACTTCTAAATTCAATCCGGCAGATCAAGAGAAGGCATATGGATACGGAACTTATCATTTGCGTATTCTGCTGGATCAACCCTTATCTGAGCCGCTTAGCTTTTGGTTTCAATCGGTCTATACTGCTTCTGAAGTGGAGATTAATGGAACAGTCCTCTCACGATTCGGTAAGTTATCTGAAGAGAAAGAAGGCCATGTTTCTGTCACGAAGTCATTCTTGATCAGTTATGTACCGACAGATCAGAACCAAATGGATCTATTTGTTCGAGCGTCAAATTACGGGTCTCCGTTAAAAGGAGGCATTGTTAGGTCTGTAGAGTTTGGCATTCAACACGAGATAGATACAGTCTACTGGAATTCCATTGGCTTGCAGCTAGTTGTAGGGGTATTGCTTTTGATTCACGGGCTCTATTTACTGATTATTTATTTGATGGATGTGCGAAAAACAGAGTTGATTATTTTCTTCTCGATGATGGTCGCAGCGGCTGTATCTATTGGGGTTGAACATAATGGACTATTGTTCCGGTTTCTTCAGGTTGATTTTGCCTGGACGTTGAAGCTAAAGGTTCTTTCGTATATAGGGTTCTGCTTGTTCCTGTTCCTGATGGGTAGAGAGCTTTATGGGAATCTGCGGAAAGGCAAGGCCTTTTATAGTTACATCTTCTCACTCCTCGTTTTTACACTATTTATAATCTTTGGTCCAGAAGAGACAGTGCTATATTCAATCGAAAAAGGGGTCTATATGATCCTGTATTACGTTCCAGTATGTTGGACGGCTTATTATTTTATAAAGATGGTATCCATTCGAGCTGAGGGTGCACTATTTTTATTATGTTCAGTGCTTGCTGTGATTAACAATATACTATGGGCGTCTGTTTATTACGTAGGAACCTCGCAATTTATGTTTTATCCGGTAGATTTAATTGCTGCACTAGCCACTTTTTCTGCCTATTGGTTTAGAAGATACTTTAATCAGTCCCATCAGAATGTGTTATTAAACGCTCAATTGGCAGAGACGAATAAATTAAAAGACCGTTTTCTGGCGAATACGTCACATGAACTACGGACTCCCCTACATGGAATTATGAATATTGCCCAGAGCGTGTTAACGAGGAAAAAACATGTGCTGGATGAAGAGAGTCAACGTGATATGGAACTGCTAATTATGGTTAGTCGGCGGATGTCGCTCATGCTGAATGATTTGCTTGATGTGGTGAGATTGCAGGATAAACGGATTGTGATGAATATAAGAGCAGTGCATGTAAGCTCTTTGGCTGAGGGTGTGCTGGATATGTTACGCTTCCTTACCGGTGGAACAAAGGTGGAGCTTAGCATGCATATTAATGAGGATTTGCCGCGTGTACATGCTGATGAGGAGCGATTGGTACAGATTCTGATAAATCTTGTTCATAATGCACTTAAGTATACCGAACAGGGTAAGGTTGAACTGGTCGCTGAACAAGTGGGTAGGGATGTATGGATACATGTTACGGATACAGGAATAGGTATGGATGAGGCATTGAAGAAACGTGTCTTTATGCGCTATGAACAAGGGGCTTACGGGGAAGGTGGTATTGGACTGGGACTTAGCATCTGCAAGGAACTGGTCGAGCTGCACGGGAGTGAATTATTGCTGCAATCGCAGCCGGGTCAGGGGAGTAAGTTCAGCTTCAAATTACCCGTAGTAGACGAGCGTGTTCAATCATCTATTTCGGATGTTCAACTAGAAAAGGATACGATAACATTATCACCATTCAGCGCATGGATAACAGCTGAGACATCTACTATGGTAGCTGCCACATATTCCACGAAGGAAGTAGAGCCACTCTCTAAGGTTGATTCAGACTCTGATATTATACGTGTTCTGGCAGTTGACGATGATTCGGTCAATCTAAAAGTTTTACAAAATATTTTGTCAGATGGAACCTATCAGATGGTTACTGCGACTTCTGCACGGGAAGCGCTGGATAAGTTAAACCATGATCGATTTGATCTGATCATCACTGATGTGATGATGCCGGGCATGTCTGGTTATGAATTGACAAGATTGATTCGTGAGCGGTTCACGATGTATGAATTACCTATTATACTACTGACTGCTCGTAGTGAGCGGGAGGATGTCTATGCGGGCTTCTTGGCTGGAGCAAATGATTATGTCACCAAACCGGTAGATGCGATGGAATTGAAGTATCGAGCCTTGTCCCTTTCATCTATGAAGCGAGCGGTCAATGACCGGTTGAGGATGGAGGGTGCTTATTTACAAGCGCAGATCCATCCACACTTTCTCTTCAATACACTGAATTCGATCATGTCCTTAAGTGACTTTGATACTGCCAAAATGAGAGAGTTATCAGATGCGTTCACAGCTTATCTGCGCATAAGTTTTGACTTCTTAAATGCAGGCAAGCTCGTTACGCTGTCACAGGAGCTTGAGCTGGTGGAGAATTATATATATATCCAGCAGCAGCGTTTTGAGGAGAGACTCCATGTGGAATGGAAAGTAGATGCGAATCTTGAAATGTTGATGCCTCCGCTTACGATTCAACCACTAGTTGAGAATGCTGTTCGACATGGCGTTTTAAGTCGGGCTAAAGGTGGAACACTGCGTATTCATATTGAGACACGTGCGGATGCTGTTCATTTTAACATTGTAGATACAGGGATTGGAATGGACGAAGCACAAGTCAGCATGCTGTTAAATCCGAATGGATATAAGAATCAAGGTATTGGACTGCTTAATACGGATAGAAGATTGACACAACTATATGGACGTGGCTTGCAAATTCAAAGTATCCCTGATTTGGGAACTACGGTGTCATTTATCATACCTGATAAAGATTGATTGTGATCATGGGGGAACTCCTTGGAGTTATCCCTTTTTGGTGTTTTCTTTAGGAATTTATGTGAATATTTCATTATTGTTGCATCATTGATTGTAAAAATAAAAGCTACCTGCCATTATTACAGAGAAAGGAAAATTTGTAATCAAAAAATCATTCATGATAGGAGAATTAGAATGACTAATAACTTATTTGTAAACGAGACAAGAGAACAACTGAGCTGGATGAATCGCCCCGAGCGTTGGGAGTTTACAGACTTAGATGAGCTTACAATAATTGCACCACCTAAATCGGATTTTTTCCAAGACCCGGCAGGAAAACATATGGTAAGCTCAGCGCCATTCTTATCTACACCTGTTGGAGATTCATTTGAATTGACAACCAGACTTCGTGTCGAAATGCGCCATAAATATGATTCAGGATGTCTCATGTTTATGATGGACCATTATAACTGGGCCAAAATTTGCTTTGAGTTTGACGGACAGTATCCCATAATCGTGTCTGTGGTGACAAGGGAAGGGATGTCAGATGATTGTAACTCCGTACAAGTTGCTGTAGACAATCCGTATTTGCGTATTACCAAACAAAATCATTGTGTTACCTTCTCCTATTCAGAGGACGGAGCGAATTGGACACTGATCCGATATTTTGGAATGAATAAAGGTGCTGAATGCGTAGCAGGTGTTGTCGCGCAATCCCCGCAGGGTGAAGGCTGCTCGATGAAATTCGAGTATTTGAGTTTGTCTGAATCGAAGGGTGAAAGCCGCTTCTAATGGATCAATTATTAATAAATAATCCTTTTCGGTCTAACTGTAATTGTTTTGAAGGAATTGGATGATGAATTCCTCCACGGCGGATATGGTAGCAATGATACATACAAAGACATTCCAAATGGTGTGATCGATGTGGAGAAGCCATAGAGGAGTTATAAATAAGAGGAGTCCGGTCAGTTTATTGCCATAGGTGTGAATGCTTGCGTAAGTTTTGAATCTTCGGAGGGCAACCCCTATCGATGTTAGACGGATGACCGCGATCATGAAGATCCATATCATGATTTCGAGCGTAAGTCCCAGAAGCGGATATAGTGTAAATAAGGAGACCGCTATCAGTATCGTGTCGGCTGCGGAATCCAGTTTTGCTCCAAGGCTACTTGTTGTGTTCGTCATTCTAGCAATAGGTCCATCGATCAGATCGGTGACCCCGCAAAGGATATAAATTACAAGGAAGGTCAAACTTAGCGGATCGAGGAATAATAACAACATTGCCAAAATGATTCTGCCAAACGTAATTCCATTGGGTATTCCCTTTATCATTCAATCCAACCTTTGTATACGACCTTATCTTATTTCTATTTTACCAGAGGAGTGCAAATTCTATAAAAAACAAGCCGGAGCGAATGCTCGCTCCGGCTTGTTTCTATGTTTGTTAAAGCTTATTGCGCGGATACAGACTTGAACCATTCGTTAACTTCTTTGGTGATTTGGTCACCGCCATTGGATTTCCAATTGGCAACGAATTGGTCAAAGGAGTCTACTGGCAGTTTGCCATAAATAATTTTGTTGAAAGTTTCCATTTCGGACTGGCGAAGCAGGTTCCATTTGGATACCATCGTTGGTGTAGCAGCACCAGTAAAGTAGTTTTGTTTACGAACGTCTAGTTGTGACATAACCACTTTTCCTGCCGCCCAGTTTTCTGGTTTACGGAACTCTGCCATTTGTTTTTCATAAGGTGTTACAGGTGTCTCGCCGTCAGCAAGTTTAACCAAAGTCTTCATAAACAGATCAGGAATACGGGCCGGACCTGTTAAGAATGGGAATTCATTGGAGAAGTCTTTAATCTTGTCTTTATCACTTGTTGGTTGTCCATCAATCATATCCCAGTCGTAACCTTTAGCAAAGCCATATTCATATTGACTGCCTGCAGCAGGGTTAGCTAAGTTATCAAGCAAGTAGTTATAGTACAAGAAAATAGCTTCTGGGTGCTTAGCATCCTTGTTAATCATGATACTAGCATTTACACCGGAATTCTGCCATTTGGTTCCAATCAAACCATCTGGTCCTGCTGGAACCGGATAACCTTTAATCTTCGCTCCAGGTACATTCTTCATAAGATCGGGAGCAGGCCAGTCTGGAACCCAGTTGGCGCCTGGCAGAATACCAGCTGCACCTTTCGTGAAGCTCTCAGCGGATTTACCTTCATCCCAAAGGGCGGAGTCCGTGTGAATATATCCTTTATCCATCCATTCGCTAAGCTTTGCGAGTGCTTGCTTAGCACCTGGGTTAATGGAACCATATTCAAGATTGCCATCTTTATCTTTGTTCCATTGTTCCTCAATTGTACCGTATGCCCCGAATAACCAGTCTAGTTGGCCCATCCAGGTATTTGTGTTGTTTTTCAAAGAAATTGCAAGCGGGTACACATCTTTAGGCGCTAAGCCATCAGGGTTTTCGTTCTTAAATTTATCCATGATGTTCTCAAGATCGGCGATGGTCTTAGGCGCTTCCAGCTTCAGCTTTTCCATCCAATCTTCACGTAACCACAAGAGCGTATCATCATTGTCGGTATATTCAAGGATCGGCAGATTATATTTCTTACCGTCTTTAGTGAATGGGTACCAAAGTTCTGGATGTGCTGCAACGTGATCTTTCAGAATTTTGTTTGCATACTTATCAAATAACTCATCGATAGCGATGAACTGACCGGAATCAATAAGCTGATTGGTCAATACTGCGTTAGTTGGTGCAAAAACGAAATCAGGAAGCTTTTCGCCGGAAGCAATGGCAAGTTGAAGCTTTTGTCTGTATTGATCGTCATTTGCAGGATACCAAGTATCTTTATGCTTCATACCCAATGTTTCAAGCATCCAGCGATCGTGAACGTTGTTTTCTTTGGTATCACCTTGAACATACTTCTTAGGCATCAATACGGCACTGAACTCGATCGGTGGATCGTATTTGCCTTTTGCGAAAGCAGCATCTGCTTCGGATTGGGTATTATTGGTAGCGTTACCATTTTTGGCATTCTCATTAGATGTGCCGCTACTGCCACATGCTGTGAGAGTGATAAGTGCTGTGACCGTGAGAAGCGACCACATTTTCTTGAACTTGATCATTCTTTAATTCCCCCTACTGTGTATGATCTTTACAAGTGTAACTTTAACAACTTGTCGGGGATGTCATCTATATGAGATTTTTAGTTTCGATAGGACTCTATCATGTTATTTGTTAGTATCTCTATATTCCTGCGGCGTTACCCCAAACTGCCGTTTGAATACTTTGATAAAATAAGCAGGGTCCATATATCCAATTTCCATGCTGATTTCATAGACTTTTTTATTGGTGGTCTTCAGCTTATGACAGGCACGATCCATCCGCAAGCGCGAGATATAATCGCTAATGCCTTCACCTGTTTCAATCTTATAAATTTTTGATAAATGGGTCGGATGGAGATTTACATGGTCAGCCAGAACACGTAATGATACATCATCATGCAAGTTCTTATCCGTATAATCTTGAATTTTCTTCACATACTCGGAACGTATATCTTTGATTTCGTTGGATGTGCCTTCTTTTAGATTGGCTAGAACACTTAGTGACCATTTTCTTAGTTTACTAATGCTGGTAAAAGCATCCCCACTTTGCAACGCTTCTATATCGGTCCCCATTAAGTTTGCTAGCGTATGACCATTGCGATGTGCAAGATTCGTGAAAGAAGCAGTAATTAAAAAGCCAGCCTCCATGCAATGCTCCCACGATTCAGACCATTTCTCATCCAGTTCCGCACAGACGGCAAGCAATTTCTCTTCGGCCGCATCCCAATGTCCACTCTCCAGTAGATGAATCAAAGAGGGTGGGGTATAAAGAGCGTCTAAAGGTCCTTGTGCTGAGGGAAGCTCCAAGTCACTGACCCGCATAATGAATTCTCGCTCATCTCCGACAATTTGGCGGAAAGAGGAGGAGGCCTGATGAAAACGATTCGACAGCTGCTCAGGAAACTTGAACCACTCCGTGATTACAATGGATAGTGAGCCTTTCAGAAATTGCTTGACCTTATATTGAAGTTGTAGAGAAAGCTTCTCTAATATGGATTCTTTTCCAAGGTCAGCTCCTTGTTCTTTAAGTTGGAGCAGAAACACAAGATATCCATGTTCCTCTTTAACGCCCCAGACTTCCATAAATTCTCCCATAATCTCTTCAGCCATATTAATAATCGCATATTCAATCAAGGTTTGATCGGTATTATCAAATTCTCTGAATTCTTCTTCCATTCGTACCAGCATCAATGCGGCTTCTCCGGATTGAAAGGGCAGATCGTAACTCACGAGCTTCCGTTCCCATTCACCGGCTTGAAAACGATGACCTTGCAAAGCATCCAGTAGCAAACGCCCCCGTAAAACAGGGAGGTTCTCCCGGAGGGTAAACTGGGTTCGTTTAAGAGAACTTATAAGCTCCCATTCAGCATTCAATTGATTGATCGCATTTTTGACTGCTCCGAGCAATTCATCATCAGTCGGCGGTTTAAGCAAGTAATCCACGGTCTTGTTTTGAAGTGCTTTTTTGGCATAATCGAATTCTGAATGGCCGGATAAAATAATACATTTAATTTTTTTGTTATGTTTTCTTATCCGCTCTATCAATTCGATTCCCGTCATTTCTGGCATTTGAATATCTGAGATTACTATATCAATGGGATGCGTATCGATAATTTGTAGCGCTTCACGTGCGGAATAAGCTTTATGCACATGTTCAATTCCTAGCGTATGCCAGGGTTTAGTCATGGAAAGATTATCTACCCAGTGTGCTTCGTCGTCTACTATGATCATCTGCATGTTGTTAGTCTCCTTGATGTTCCTTTAATTTATAACTATCATCCTCAGTTGGGATTTCCCAGATAATTTCTGTTCGGAATCCACCGAGAGGGGATGGCTTGAAGGTAAGACTTGAATGATTGCCGAACAGGTGAATGATCCGCTGATTTGTATTCCAAAGACCACAACCCATTTCCTCCTGCAAAGGCTCCTGCATTTTACGGTTTAATGCTTCTAGCTGATCCAGATTCAGGCCAGGACCATCGTCATCGATATAAATTCTACAGAAGCCGTTTGACTTCTCACCACTAATCTTGATCTCACCTGATGAATAGGACTTCGCTACTCCATGAATCACAGAATTCTCCACCATAGGTTGAAGCATTAGGCGAGGTACAGATTGGCTAAGCATATCCTCAGGAATATCAATATGATAATCAATTCTGCCATTACGCAGTTTCTGGATATCTAAATAGTTGACTAAGAGCTTGATTTCTTCCTCCAAAGAAGCCGTCTCCCGTTCCATCCGGGTGGTATAACGATAGTAAGCACTTAGATTATAAGCCATTGAGACGACAGCGTCCTCATCTTTCATCTGGGCCATATTGATAATATAACCAAGACAGTTATAGAGAAAATGCGGGTTAATTTGTGCTTGGAGCTGCTTCAGGGTAGCTTCTCGAGCACGGATCTTTTCATTAAATACATTTTCTATCAGGTCTTGAATTTGATGGGACATATCGTTAAAACGACGGAACAGAAACGAAAACTCATTTTGCTCATTGCTATGAAGCCGTACGGAGTAATCTCCTTGCTGTACGCGCTGTAAACCACTGACTAGTTTTTTAATCGGATATTGAACGTTTCTATACAGCAGAATGGAAGAGGATACTCCCACAACAAACAGCAGAATCATTGTGATATAGAATAAATCTCGACTAAGAGAAATCGGTTTGAGAATTTGATAAAGGGGGACAACATCTACTAAATGCCAATCCAAAGAGGCTGATTTCACAGAACTGACCAAATAGTTCTTCCCATTTAGTTTCACTACATCCTGAGTTGTATTCTCCGGAGAGTGATTATCCAGGTAATTAACTAGTTCGTCGGATAGCTGCTTGTCCGCGCTACGGTTGAGGATCGGTTTCTCCCCTTTGTGATAGAAGAACGGATCGCCTTGCCCACCTGCTTTGTACGAATCGAGCATGTTCTGAATGTTCGTATAACTGAAGCTGGCTTCAATGACTAGGCTACTTCCTGTTAACGTCCCCGGCTGAGCTAAGGAATCCGTTAAGAACCAGTAAAAGGATTTTAAATCGCCTTGAGATTCCACACCATGATCACCATACGTCCATCTTCCGCTCATATTTGCTTTTAAATAATCCTCATCATACCCGATGGGTCTGTCGTAATTGGCGATGACATCTTTATTCTGCTGTGAATGAACGGCGTATCTGGTCGGCCAAATATCTGTAACCCCAGCTTGAAGCACCATCTTTTCCTGGAGGATATATCTGGTCTGCATCTGATCATAACGATCTTCCCATACATTTAGTCCATTGAATGCCCTGACGTTGGGATCTCTTGAAAGAATAAGGGTGAAGTCCATCATCTGATTAATTCGAGAATCGATCTGATTGGATAAAAAAGTGAGTTGTTTCGTATTGGACGTCTGCAACTCTTTGCCTACAACCTCGAAGGTGACGTTATTTGAAAAGGTATACATGATAATGATGGGAATGAATAGGAGTATGATCAAGCTGTTTATTTTGGCAAACAGACTAAATCGAGATTGTAAGTTTCCTCTAAGTATTGTAAAGCGCTTCCATAAATTCATAAATGCCCCTCCAGATGTTGTCCTAATAAAACCCTATCAAGCCTAACAATGTTATATAGTCAAACCTGAGAAACGCCTGATACTATTTATAGCAGAGATCCCCATCACACACAAAATATTTTTTTTGGGAACAGGAGAGAGCTATGGAGGCTAATATGGAGGTTAACTCGATACCACAGGCGAGCCTAGAAAGTCAGCCGAGTAAAAAAAGAAAAAAAGGCTTTAATCAACCATGGATTCTCCATTTTATGGTGTTGCCAGCGGCAATCATGGTTTTTATTTTTTCTTATATTCCGATGTCCGGAATTCTTATGGCATTTCAAGACTATAAACCTGCACTAGGTTTTTTTGATTCCGAGTGGGTCGGACTTAAGCATTTCAGGTACATGTGGGAGAATGATTATTTCCTGTCCATTACGTGGAATACGTTATTTTTTGCTTGCTCCAAAATTGTTTTGAACTTGATTATTCCGTTTATCTTCGCCTTATTGCTTAATGAGGTAAGAAGAATGGGCCTTAAAAGAACTATTCAAACACTCGTTTATCTTCCGCACTTTCTGTCTTGGGTTACACTTTCAGGGATTCTCATTGATATCCTTGCTCAGACAGGTATTGTCAATCAATTCCTCACATCTGTATTCGGCATCAAGCCGATTTTCTTCCTAGGAGACGGCAACTGGTTCAGGTTCACTATCATTGCTAGTGATGTTTGGAAAGAGTTTGGTTTCAATACGATTATCTTTTTAGCGGCACTTTCGGGTATCAATCCATCACTTTATGAAGCTGCTGAAGTGGATGGGGCGGGGCGTTGGAAACAAACGATGTATATCACAATTCCTGCGTTAATCCCAATCGCTATCGTAATCGCCACCTTGGCACTGGGTAATGTGCTCAACGCAAACTTTGACCAGATCTTTAACTTGTACAGTCCATTGATCTATCAGCAGGGAGATATCATTGATACTTTCGTGTATAGAGAAGGTCTACTAAGCGGACAGTTCAGTTTCGCAACCGCAGTTAATCTATTCAAATCGTTAATTAGCTTAGTCTTAATCGTAGTCTCTTACCGACTTGCTTATAGATTTGCAGGGTACAGAATTTTCTAGAAAGGATGACAACTGATGTACCATAAAACAATTCCATATCGAATATTCAGTATTATCAATAATGTGTGCTTGACTATCCTTTCCGTGCTCTGCCTGCTACCTTTGTACCACTTACTCATGGTATCTCTTAGTGCATCCGCACCTGCTAATGCTGGATTAGTCACATTCTGGCCGATTGGCTTTACCTTTGAAGCCTATGCAAAGACGTTTAATAATGTCAATTTCCTTAACTCCTTGTGGGTGTCTGTGGAACGGACAATACTCGGAACAGGACTTGCGCTGGTGGTAAATACGGTTGCAGCTTATGCGCTGTCTAAGGAAACAAGAGTCTTTCGTGCAAGAAACGTCTATCTTTGGTATTTTGTTGTCACCATGCTGTTCAGCGGTGGTCTGATACCGGGTTACATTCTAATTCTGAAGCTTGGTCTCATGAATTCATTGATGGCACTTATTCTTCCTGGATTAGTTGCTGTATTTAACATCATTTTGCTTCTGAATTTCTTCCGTACCGTACCTAAAGATCTTGAGGAAGCAGCTTTTATTGATGGGGCAGGACACTTTCAGACCTTTGTGAAAATATATTTACCGGTCTCCTTACCTGTTATTGCAACCGTCTCTCTATTCCTTATGGTAGGACACTGGAACGCTTATTTTGACGGTATTATTTATATCAGAGATGCAGACAAGCTTCCGCTAGCGACGTTTATGCAGACGATTATCGTTCAGGCAGATATGTCTAAGCTTGATCCGGCAGCCGTTGCTAATTTATCACAACGAACCATCCGGGCCTCGCAGATTTTTATAAGTGCTTTGCCAATTCTATTGGTTTATCCTTTTCTTCAACGTTTCTTTGTAACTGGGATTGTGGTAGGTGCTGTAAAAGAATAATCTCTTTTTAGAAAAAGAGTTTGAAGAAGGAGCTACGGTTCTAGTCCAAGACTAGAACATGTAGCTCTTTTTTTATTTAGATGGATTTCATGGCTAAACTGGATAATTATTGAAAACAATAAAAATATTCAGAAAATTTTCATATGACGATCATGCTAACATAGGCTATAATGAGGTCTAAAAAAGAAAAAAAAAGAAAACGGGGCATAAGAATGAATCAATTTAAAGGTGAAAAAAATCTTCTCTCAGAGAAGAAGGAGCGGTTCTCTTCCGCCGGCTTTATTTTCGCAGCGATCGGGAGCTCAGTAGGTCTGGGGAACATGTGGAAATTTCCGTATATCACTGGGGAAAATGGGGGTGCGGCTTTCTTCCTTCTCTTCATTGTATGTTTAGTGTTGATCGGTTTACCCGTATTGTTGGCAGAGTTGGCCATTGGTCGTAGCGGACGTGGAAGCGCGGCTACTGCATTTGTACGTGCCGGAGGCGGGAAGAACTGGATGGCCGTCGGATTTCTGCAAGTCCTTGCACCATTTTTAATTCTTTCCTTTTATATCATTGTTGCAGGATGGACGTTGAACTACGCAATGATTGCCTTCAATGGACAATTGTTCAGTTCCAGTAATTATGCAGGTGAATTCAGCTCCTTTATATCTGGACCTATGCCAATTGTTTGGCAGGGGATAGCAATCCTTATAACGGCGGGTGTTGTTATTCTTGGAGTATCAGGCGGGATAGAGAAATTTAATAAGGTATTGATTCCTGGTCTGGTTGTTCTCCTAATTGTATTGATGATTCGTGCGGTTACCTTACCAGGTGCAAACGAAGGAGTAGCCTTTTTCCTAAAACCAGACTTTTCGGTGCTGACGGCGGAATCTGCGTTAGTCGCTTTGGGACATGCTTTCTTTTCATTGTCGCTTGGGATGGGAATTCTCCTGACTTACGGCTCTTATGTGGATAAAAAACAATCGCTAGGAACTGCTGCACTCGCTGTCGGGGCAGGAGATTTGTTATATGCGTTTATCGCAGGATTGATTATTTTTCCGACGACATTCTCATTTGGCATTGCTCCTGATCAAGGTCCTTCGCTAATTTTCATTGCTTTACCAGCAGCTTTCTCAGCAATGCCATTTGGTGCATTCTTTGGTGGTTTGTTCTTTATCTTGCTGGCGATTGCTGCTTTAACTTCTGCCGTATCTCTGCTTGAGGTGCCTGTATCTTTCGCGATGGAGCGCTGGAATTGGAGCCGGAAACGTTCAGTTTGGATTTTGTCATTAGTATGTTTCCTCCTCAGTATTCCTTCGGCGATGTCACTGGGAATGGTCCCTGAGCTATCGTTTGGCGGCAAAGCGTTGTTCGATTGGGTGGATTTTGTAACTTCTAACATTATGTTGCCACTAGGCGGTCTGTTGGTTACCATCTTTGCCGGTTATTTCTGGAAAGGGGCAGCAGAAGCGGCTGGGCTTAAGGCAGGTTGGTTCCGCGTTTGGTTATTTATGCTCCGGTATGTTGCGCCGATTCTGGTGTTCTTGGTGTTGCTTCATACTTCAGGGATTATTAAATTTTAATTTAATTCAATTTCTAAAAAATCATCAAAAAAAACTCTACGACCCTTGTGGTTGTAGAGCTTTTTTTGATATTGAAGATAAATACATTATTCCTCTAAATCCTACTTGACTAGGTGGATTAATTGGAATATAGTATAAAAAAAGATTGCACGAATCAATTCAAAACTAATAATTGTATACAATTATACAAATATATTGTTGAGGCTCTTGCCCGACAGATTATCGATGAGGAGCTACATAAATATGGCGATACGATCACGTAGGTTGTCAAAGGATAATACCTATGATGCATTAAAACAAAAAATTATTGATAGTGAATTAGAGCCGAATCAACCTGTACATGAAGAAAATTTGGCAGCGTTACTAGGGGTTAGTCGTACTCCACTAAGAGAGGCAATACAGAGATTGGAGAACGAGGATTTTCTCATTCGACAGCCAAATGGAAGACTGCGGGTGGCTTCTGTGACACTCAAAGAGGTTGAAGAAATATTCCAAATTCGCAGCATGCTTGAAGGCTATATCGCAAGAAATGCAGCTAAGCATGCTACTGAGAACGATATTGTTAATTTAACGACGATGATTACAAAAATGAAACACTCCTTCCAACTTGGCGACAATCAGAATTTTGTAACCTATGGATTTGAGTTCCATGATTATTTATCAGAAATCAGCGAACTAAAAACATTCGAGAAAGTTCTGAATCAATTAAGAGATCATTCCCTTCGCTATTGTAGATTCGTCTCCATGCATGGAGATTGGAATACACAGGCGGATGAAGAACATGATCTTATCTTGCAAATGATCGCTGACCACAATGAAGATGGCGCTGAAAAAGCAATGCGAGATCATATTTTAAGCAGTCTAGCTACTGCACTTGACCGGATTAAAGGTATTGAAGAAAAGTTGGAAGCATAAAGAAAGGGGAGCACTTTACTATGAATATACTTAATGAGGTTGATCAAGCATTAGCGAATCAATTAATTGATGTTCGTAGAAACCTACATAGAGAGCCTGAATTAGCTTATGAAGAATTTAAGACCACAGAGAAATTACGGGAATGGCTGACCCATGCCAATATTCATATTCTAGACCTTCCTTTACAAACCGGACTTATCGCAGAGATCGGACAAGGTAATGGACCTGTTGTAGCTATTCGCTGTGATATTGATGCACTTCCGATAGAGGAACAGACTGGATTATCTTTTGCTTCTGAGATTCCTGGAAAAATGCATGCTTGTGGGCACGATTTTCACACGGCTACGATTCTAGGAGCTGCCTTATTGTTAAAGGCACGTGAAAGTGAATTGCCTGGCAAGGTTAGAGTATTGTTCCAACCAGCAGAAGAAACAGGGCATGGAGCGGAGAGTGTCTTAGCATCAGGAGGACTCAAGGGTGTTGACGCTATATTCGGTTTACATAATTCACCAGACCTGCCTACAGGAGCTTTTGGAACAAGAACAGGAGCTTTAACAGCAGGTGTTGATCGGTTTGAAATTACGATAAAAGGTGTCGGCGCTCATGCTGCTTATCCTGAAAAAGGTGTGGATTCCATTGTCACTGCGGCTCAGATCATTACCTCGCTACAAACCATCGTAAGCCGTCAAAATAGTACCACTGAACCGGTTGTGTTAAGTGTCACCAGAATTAATGGGGGCTTCACATGGAATGTCCTACCGGAAAAAGTGGAATTAGAAGGTACGGTACGAACTTACAATGAAGAGATTCGTCGCCAGATTCCAATCCAAATGACCCGAATCATCGAAGGAATTGCTGCAGCTGCTGGGGCAGAGGCTAAGCTACATTGGTATCCAGGACCACCAGCAACGATTAATCATGGCGAATGGGCTGACTTTACCAAAGAGGTCGCTTCAGATGCCGGATATATAGTACATGACATCCCACCGCAAATGGGAGGAGAAGATTTCTCCTTTTATTTACAACAGATACCGGGTGCTTTTGTAAATATAGGATCAGGCCCAGCCTATGCTTTACATCACCCTCGATTCGATGTGGATGAAGCTGCGATTTTACCCGCTGCGAAGTACTTCGCTTTATTGGCAGAACAAGCGCTGGTGAAGCTACAAGTCAAAGCTTAATTGATCTCCTAGACCTAAATCCTAAAGATGATTGAGAGGAATGTATATGATTGAACTAAAGCAGGTTTCCAAAACGTTCACTCGGAAAGGAATCACGATTGATGCTCTTAAAGGGATCGATTTAAAGGTCGATAAAGGCGATATCTTTGGCGTTATCGGCTATAGTGGTGCGGGGAAAAGTACATTAATTCGTTTAGTCAATTATTTGGAAAGACCTACTGAAGGACAGGTCTTCGTTGCTGGGCGTGATTTAGGAACCTATAACGATAAAGAGTTACGGGCGGCTAAGAAGAATATCGGCATGATTTTTCAACATTTTAATCTATTAGAATCTAAAAAAGTATTTGATAATGTAGCGATTCCTCTAGTTCTCTTAAAAAAAAATAAGAATGAAATCCGCCAGCGTGTACAAGAGTTGTTAGAGTTTGTTGGATTAAGTGACAAAGCAGGGAGTTACCCTAGTGAATTGTCAGGTGGACAGAAGCAGCGGGTCGGGATTGCCAGAGCGCTTGCCTCGAATCCATCCATCCTATTATGTGATGAAGCGACTTCTGCCTTAGATCCACAGACGACACATTCTATCTTACAGCTATTAAAAAAAATCAATGCAGAGTACAACATTACTGTGATGATCATTACACATGAAATGTCTGTCATTCAAGAGATTTGCAACAAGGTGGCGGTGATGGAAGAGGGCCGAATTATTGAGCAAGGAAGCGTTCTAGATGTATTCGGTAGTCCGAAGCATAAGACCACACAAAATTTTGTGAAGACGGTTATTCAGAATAGCATTACGCCAAGCGTCCAAAAATCCATCAAAACAGAACCCGGAAGTGTTCTTTATAAACTTAATTTTGTTGGAGAAAGCGCCTCTGAGCCTATCCTGTTCGAGATGATTCGATCCTTCGATATGAAGGTCAATATTTTATTTGCGAACACGACCGAGATTCAGGAAACGACACTGGGTACAGTAATTATTCAATGCAGTGGAGATACAGCTGAGATTAACAATGCGTTATCTTTCTTAAAACGTCATGGAGTCGGTGTAGAGGAGGTAGAATCTAATGTTTTCGACCACATTAACAGGTGATCAATTTCTGCAGGCGATTATTGAAACGATTCAGATGGTTGGCGTCTCCTTGTTTGTTGGCTCATTGATAGGGATACCCTTTGGGATATTGCTTGTAATCACTCGTCCTGGTGGGGTTTTGGAGAACAAAGCGCTTTACGCCATACTAAATCCGATCATCAACATTATACGCTCTCTACCTTTTATTATTTTACTTGTAGCGATTGTACCTTTCACACGTTTGATTGTTCATACTTCGATTGGGACAAGCGCAGCGATCGTACCTTTAATTATCTACATCGCACCTTATATTGGCCGTTTAGTAGAGAACTCCCTGCTTGAAGTGAACCCGGGAATTCTCGAAGCTGCTGAAGCGATGGGGGCAACGCCATTTCAAGTGATATGGTACTTTTTATTGCCAGAGGCAGTTGGATCATTAATCCTGTCTTTGACAACGGCAACGATCGGGTTGATCGGTGCAACTGCAATGGCTGGAACGGTAGGGGGCGGCGGTGTCGGCGACTTGGCGATTGTATATGGATATCAACGTTTTGATACGGTTGTCGTGGTAGCTACTGTTGTTATTCTCATTATTTTAGTGCAAGGCATTCAATCTTTAGGCAACACGCTAGCAAGAAAAATTCGCCGTTATTAGTCATTACATATTCCGGGAGGGAGTTTGGCAGATGAGTGAATGGAGCAAGCAAGATCGATTTAAAGCGATATTATCTGGAGAAAAGGCAGATCGCCCAATTGTAAGTGGTTGGCGGCATTTTATCGACAAAGAACAAACTGCAGATGATTTAGCTCTAACTACGATTTCTTTTACGAAACAATATGATTGGGACTGGGTCAAGATCAATCCTAGAGCAACTTATTTGGCGGAAGCTTGGGGCAATCAATATGATTTTACGGATTATCAGACTGTATTTCCAAGGCAGCAAACAACAGCAATTCCATCAGCGGTTAATCTATGGGATATCGAAGTTAAAAAGGCGGTGCATACAGCTTCCTTGGCCGAACACTTAGAGAGTGTTAGAAAAATTCGTCAAGGACTACCTGATACCCCACTAATCCAAACGGTATTCTCTCCATTGACTGTATTGCTATTTATTGTAGGACGTTCTGCTTATGTTACAAAAACAGTGTTTGGCATTGAGCATCCAGTAACTTTGGAGTCGTTATTTAAGGAGCATCGTGCGGCAGCGCACCATGCGTTACATGCGATTTCATTAACCTTAGCCGATTATGTACAAGAGCTGCAGCAAGTGGGTTCTGACGGTTTGTTCTACGCTGTGACAGGCACCGCTCACCCAGGATTATTTGATGAAGCCATGTTTGACGAGTTCTCCAGACCTTATGACTCTATTGTCTTAGAAGCTGCAAGCTACGGCAAAAACATTCTTCATACTTGTGGGGCTTATGCCCAGCCTGAGAAATTTAATGATTATCGAATTGATGGAATCAGCTGGGATACTGTAGCCGAGGGGAACCCTGGTTTAGAGGCGGATCTTAAAGCTACTAAAGTAGGTGGCGTCGATCATGGGCTGTTCGCTGTAAACGATATCGCACAAATTAAGCAGCAGGCTAAAGAAGCACTGACATTAATGAAAGACCAGCCTTTTATTCTTTCTCCAAATTGCGCTATCCCACTTAATGTGACGGATGAGGCGTTAGCACAGCTAAAACAATCTATATTTGAATAGGAGATGAAGTTATGAAAAAGTTGATAGTAGTGTTGATGATAGGGGTTCTAGCGGTGTTGACGGCTTGCGGGAATAGTCAATCCGATAATTCAGGAGATAAGAAGAAGCTTACCATTGGATTTGGTGTGGGAACCTATGAGGAGCAATTCCGCCAATCGATCCTTCCGATCTTAGAGAAACAAGGCTATAGCGTTGAAATTAAGTCCTTTTCGCAAAACATGCAGGTCAATCCTGCGATGAAGGAAGGCTCCATTGACGCAAGTATCTTCCAAAGCACAGCATACATGGAGGCAATCAACAAAGAAATCAAAGCAGACATGGTAGGGATTGCTTATGCGCCTGGTGCACCACAAGGTCTTTATTCCGTAAATCATACTACACTTGACGATGTTAAAGATGGTACAACCGTAGCTGTTCCGAATGATCCGGTGAACCAAGAGCGTGCACTGCGTATCCTGGAAGAATTGGGTTGGATCAAGATTAAAGATGGCGCAGGCGTAGCTGATTTTAACATCAACAGCATGGAACCGGATAAATATAACATTGATATTAAAATATTGGACCCTGCTCAAATCCTAGTTTCACTGCAAGATGTTGATTACGGCGTTGTAAACGGGAATTATATTGCTAATTCAGACAGAAAGATTACGGATGCCTTGAAAATCGAAAATACGCCTATGGAACACAGAATTATCGTATCGGTTAATAAAAAGGATGAAAATACACAGTGGGCGAAAGACTTGAAAGCAGCTTATGAATCTAAAGAGTTCGAAGAATATATTCGTGGAATAGAGAAATATGATGGTTTCATTCTGCCTGAAGCATGGGACAACAATTAAGTAAGGAAGTGAACTCAAGTGACACAAGAAAAGATTCATTTTATTGGTGGAGGACAGATGGCGGAAGCGATCATTCGCGCATGTATATCCAACAACACCCTGTCGGTAGATCAAGTTAGTATATCTGACATTAATGAAGCTCGTCTTCAGTTTTTGAGTACCAAATACGGAATAGATACGAAGAGCTCACAGGAGCAAAGCCTATCTACTGCAGATCTGATTGTCGTTGCGGTGCGTCCACAGGATGATTTAACTACACTTGGACAAATCGTACAACAATTCGCTTCACCTACCGCAGTCATCGTATCGATTGTGGCAGGTGTGACGAATGTCCAATTAGCAGGTTATTTTGGAGCTGAGAGGTCCATTATCCGTGTCATTCCAAATACATTGACGGATACAGGCTACGGATATAGCGGTGTAGCATTAAATGCTTACGCTAGCCGTGATCAAGTGGAGCATTTCTTACTCGGATTTGGTAAAGTGCAATATCTGGATGAGACATTAATGGATATTTTCACTGGATTTGGTGTGGCTGGCCCCAACTATATTTATTATTTCATTGAGTCTTTTGTAGATGCAGGTGTGCTTGCCGGATTGCCACGTGAGCAAGCCTGGAATGTTGCACTGGAGAATTTGATGGGATCGGTAGCTATGCTGCAGCAGACAGGGCTGCATCCAAGACAGCTGCTAGATATTAATAATTCACCTGGCGGAGTTGGGATGCATGGCTTGTACGAATTAAATAACAGTGATTTCGCAGCAGGTCTGCAAAGAAGTGTTCTGGCAGCTGTGAAGCGTACTACTGAGCTAGGAGTGAAGTAATCATGGCAACAGTGAAATGGGATCACTTAGTACACTACGTCAATGATCTGTCCAAACCAGTTGAAATTTTTGGAGCTCATGATTTGGTTGCTTTTAAGGGAGGTTCTCATAAAGATTGGGGAACCTATAACGCATTAAGTTATTTCGGGCTAACCTATCTGGAATTTCTGAGCATTGAGAATCTTGAGCTGGCAAAGGCAACTGAACATAATCTAGTGGTGAAAGACGCTGTAAAACTTCTGCCGGAGCATGAAGTCTTAAGCAGAGTAGTCATCCGGACAGATGATATTGAAGAAGTAGCGGCTTCCCTTAAGGCAGCGGGTTTATCACTATCTCCAATCATCGATGGGAAGCGTCTAGATAACGAGGGAAGATTAATCGAGTGGCGCATGATGACTATCGGTGGTGATTTTCAAGGCCTAGTCTATCCGTTCATCATTCAATGGAGCGGGACAGATGCAGAGAGGTTAGAAAGATTATCATCGTCTGGAGTCATCCAGCCTCATCCTGCAGGTCATGTTGAAATCGTGCGCGCTGTATTCCATGTCTCCGATCCTGCAGCTACCGCTAAACACTGGGGATCGATATTCGGACTGCCTGTAGCAGAGTCAGAGGACGGTACTTTTATCCTTACGATTGGAGATAAGTCTTTTGCTTTCGTACATGGGGACGAGAACCAGTTCAAACAGGTGTTTTTTGAAACGGATTCGTTAGCTCTGAAAGGGAAGACGATTCAGATCGGTGACGGGGAGTATGTTTTTGTATAAGGCATTAGTTTCTATATAATTTAAGATGAAAAGACTTGCTCGAAGGTATTGATACCTCGAGCAAGTCTTTTTGCTATCCATTGATGTGATCTTTTTGTTTTAATCAATTTGTAAACCAGATGAAATTCCATTTTATAGTAAGATAACCATGATAACGAAGATTGAAAACCTCGAGTATGCAGTTAAGAGATAACTTTCAACGGATTAATTCATGTACCAAAAGTATAGTGTCCACATTGATTGGGATTGCAATTGAAGAAGGATGTATCCCTTCTGTTGAGATTACTTTGAATAACAAATGTTTATTGCGATGATAACTTTTTCAAGTACAGATAATCGGCAGTCATCGAAATATCGTTGTTGTCACAAAACGACTCCTTATCTCGTTTTATATGCAGACGGAATAAGGAGTGGTTGCAATGAAAGAATTGACATGCATCGTTATTGGCGGAGGATATGCAGGTATTAATGCAGTTAAAGCGATTCGGAAAACATTTAAGGGGCAAGCAAGTAAACGAACACTCCGACTTATTTTAATCGATAAGAACACTTATCACTTTCGCAAAGTATTGCTTTTTAAGCCCGCGGTCGGAGATGAAGAGATTACTATCCCTCTGACTAGGTTATTTCCCGAGGAGGTTGAATTCGTTCAGGCTACTGTAACGAAAATCGAATCAGGGGAAAGAAGGCTACTTTGTCAGGATGCTGTAGGAAATAAGAATTGGATAAAATATGACTTCCTCGTTTTGGCGGTGGGCAGCGTCGTGCGGCAACCCGACCCTGATCAAGGAGGTATGGCATTAGCGAGTTTAGACGCTGCGTGGAAGATCCGAGAGGCATGGCGCGCGAATATAAAGAAAACTGTAAAGGAAAAAAACTCGAAAGAACGTCAGAGATTAATGACCATTGCCGTTGTTGGAGCGGGCATAAGCGGCATCGAGACATCTGCCGAACTAGCTTATTTTTTTCGTAATGATGCGGTATCATTGGGACTTGACCCGAATGCTGTAAGGATAAATTTATTTAACGCGAATAAGAGACTTTTCCCAGAAGGCCCGGCAAAAGTAGGCCTTAAACTGGAACGTTCACTTGACGCTTGCGGAGTAACTACCTTACATGGAAGTAGGGTATTACAGGAGAAAGAGGGAGTGCTAACCTTATCTAACGGCGAGACGATGTCCGCTGGCCTATGTGTCTGGACGCTGGGGCTGTTACCCAACCCAATGCTGCAAAGCATCGGGTTACCGATCACTCCGGAAGGATACGTGATCGTAGATGCAAGTTATCGGGTTCAAGGGGCCCAGGGTGTATACAGTATCGGCGACTGCGCGCGAATCGTAGACCCTGCTACCGGACGGGTGGACGGGAAGACGTGTAAGGAAGCGACCGCCCAAGCAGCAAGGCTTGGAAAGATTTTATCGGCGGATATTGCAGGGTGTCCGGCACCCATGCATAAGGAATTTATTGACTTTTTTTGTTTTGCCTTAGGTCCGGAGCAGGGAATGGTATGGACACATCAATGGGGGTTAAATATTATTTTTACAGGAAAGCTGGGTTGGCGAATAAGGAAATTCACATGGGATTCGGCAAGTCTGTTAAAATAATGTAAACAGAGGGTTAGTGGAAAAGGGTGGAATTTTAAGATGCAAGAATTATATGAGCATTATAAAGGGCTGCTTTTCACGCTTGCCTACCAACTGACTGGATCGGTCTCCGATGCGGAGGACGCTGTGCAGGACGTATTCCTGAAGTTGTATGATGTAAAGCTGGATCGATTGGTTGAACCTAAAGCATATTTGTGCAAAATGGTAACTAATCGCTGTCGGGATTTATTCAATTCGGCGCGTAAGCGGCGAGAACAGTATTTCGGGCAATGGCTTCCTGAGCCCCTTCTTACTCCGAATGATGAATCGTTTGAATCGGTTGTTCAAGGCGAGCTGCTGTCTTATGCTATGCTCGTCTTGCTTGAAAGGCTGTCCCTTACGGAACGGGCAGTGTTCGTGCTTCGTGAGGCGCTCGGCTTTGAATATGCTAATATTGCTGAGCTCGTTGGCAAAAGCGAAGCGAATTGCCGCAAGCTGATCAGCCGTGCGAGAGGAAAAATGGGGATTACCCCCGATGAACCAGTCAATCCCGAAGCTGCAAGCGAAGAGTGGGTCCGTCGACTCCTAGCGGCTCTCGAACAGGGTAACGTGGATAGGGTTGTATCCATGCTCGCCAAAGATGTCGTGTTGGTCTCAGATGGAGGGGGTAAAGCCTTCGCCGCCGTCCATCCTATTGAATCGCGCGATCTCGTCGCTCGTTTCCTTCTCGGCTTAACTCGTAAGGCTCCTCATTACGAAGGAGGCGTGCATGTAGAAATGAGGGATATAAATGGCCAAACAGGATTCGTTGTCCGTTCAGGAGATGGCATCGTAACTGTTGCGCTAATGCATGTCGAGAGAAATTCGATTCGCAACTTATACTTTGTTAGGAACCCAGATAAGCTGAGGCATTTATTGAAATGAAAAGAGGATTTGAAAAAAATCGCCGTTAGAACAGTTATGGAGATGCGGGGAAGTGAGCACTCCGGTAACACTAACGGAGTTTATTACTAATAACAAGGAATTCAGGAGTGTAACAACACTACTAGGATCAGAATAAAGGAATACAGTGGATTAGCCAACAAATCACTTAAAGTGCTTGTTAGAAGTTAAGTTTAGTGGTAATCAAAGTGAGGGTTATGTTATGCCAAAAAATGATAATATGCTAAAAATTCTATGGATGTTGAATTCGGGAGAGAAATTGACTGCAAAGCAGATATCGGAAAAGTTAGAGATGAATATAAGAACAGTTTATCGGTATATTGATGCACTATGTGCCAGTGGTGTCCCTATCATATCCGACACAGGGCACAATGGCGGGTATAGCTTGCTGCACAATTTTATCAAATCTCCTCTGCTATTTAGTATTGATGAAAAAAAGACACTGCTTCATGCTGCCCTATTTGCAAAAGAAGCCGGATATCCTTTGAGTGAGGCATTAGAGAATGCAACATCTAAGTTGAAAATGTATTCGAATCAGGAGCAGGAAAGTATACTAAGCCATCATTTAGCCGGATTTGAAGTAATAAACCGCAAGGGATACCCCGCTGTTCAGCCGGTATTGCAGGAATTGGAGCACGCTGTAGCAAATGAATGGTCTGTAGAAATTTCTTATCGTAACAGTCATGAAGAGCAGTCCCCAAATAGGGTAATAGACCCCTATGGCGTGGTTAATTGGAACAATAAGTGGTACACAATTGCATTTTGCCACCTGCGGAATGAGATCCGCAGCTTTCGGGTAGAACGAATTCTGAACATCACACGCACGCCATTCTCATTTAGGCGTCCCAATGATTTTTCAGCGCGTACTTTTTTTATGAAAAATCTGTTACCAGATGTAGTAGGTAAATCCGAATTAATTTCTTTAATTATTGGTGGCAGGGCAGAGGCGTTGGATGATTTATGCATACATTGGTTTTTGGAGCATCATTTGCAGGAGCGGACATCAACGCAAGCAATTTTTTTACTTGAGGAAGAATCACTGTATACATATGTTCCGTATATAATTCTTCCCTATGGGAAATCCATTCAAGTTATAGAGCCACAGAATCTAAAGAATAAACTTGTGGCGGTTGCTTCAGAGTTAATGGAATATTATCAAGTTTAACAACTTCACTGACAGTAGATGTCAGTGAAGTTGTTTTATTATAATGATAACCACTCATTAAAGATGAATGGTTGCTATTACCTAATAAACTTTATGAGGAGCACTTAGAAATGAATAATACAGTATATCTTTATGTGTTTGATACCATGTCCGATTGGGAAATAGGTTATTTAACCGCCGAACTGCACTCTGGAAGACACTTCAGACAGGGGCTGGGTCCAGCAAAAATAGTCACCGTTGGGATAGAAAAGACTCCAGTAACTACAATGGGCGGATTGAAAATAATGCCTGACATTAAAGTGGATGAGTGCAGCATTAAAAGCGTAGATGCACTGATTTTACCTGGTGGAAATACATGGACAGAAGCTATTCACGTGCCCATATTAAAAATTGCCGAGATGTGTTTAAAGGAAGGGATAGTAGTTGGAGCAATTTGCGGTGCTACCTTAGGACTTGCTCAAGCAGGATTGTTAGATTCACGTTGGCACACAAGCAATGATTTGGCCTACCTTAAAATGATTTGCCAATCTTACACGGGCGAAGAATATTACAAAGTGGAATCTGCTGTCACCGATGGGAAATTGATCACCGCATCCGGAGTAGCTCCATTAGAATTTTCTGTTCATGTTTTAAAAGCGCTAGATGTATTTTCTCCAAAAACATTAGACGCTTGGTATCAACTTAATAAAACTCAGGAACCTAAATATTTCTACGAGTTAATGAATTCAATCCAATGACAGTATAGGGATATTAGGCATGTGGAGTGCTGTGTGTTGTTGATTCACTAATAATGTCTGAAGACCACATTTACCTATAAATAGAAGCCCAGGCGTGTTCAACGCTTGGGCTTTTGCAGTTTGGTCTAAGCCGCGCTATCATCCAATAATTCTCTAGGGGGTCATGATTTTTATTTGATCGGAATGTACAGATCTACTTTGGAATCAGGATGATCATATCCTAAATATCGTTGATCGTATAGCTCAAAATCCTCACGCTCGTCCATTTCCTCTTTCGTGTTAAGGAACCACGTTCCACAAATATAATGGAACGTTTGGGGAAGCGTGCGCAGTGTATCAGTGTGAGTGAATACGGCGTAACGCCCCTCTGGAATTACCTTTTGTACAAATTTTGCAGGAAGTCCTACAAATGAAGCCACTTCGATGCCAGCGACCTCCGTAAATAGCACCGTCTTTATATTCTGTTAAACCAAAGCCTTCGAGTTTACGAGTGTAAGCAATCTTATGTGCTGTATTTTCTGAAATAATATTGCCTAGCTTATACCCAATTTCATAGCTTGTTCCTTTCAAATCCAGTGTATGAACGGAAATCGTTAACATCCTGTTCCCTCCTTTTTTCTACAGTTTAAGGTGGAAAGGGAAGCAGTGCATGATATTTTGTGCTGTTTTTTTCGCTCATTACCAAAATAAGTTTTTTTACCGCATAACAGAAGTTAATGGAGGATATAACAAAGGTCCAATTTCGTAATTATTTCCGGCGTGAGTAGGAATTTAAAATCCGTCAGCTCATGTTATTTAGGTGATAGTCCATACTTTTAGAATAGTGGCGCATATTATATTTTAGGAAGTAAAAGGGAGGGATAATCAATGAGCTGTGGAGTTGGAGGCAGATTTACTTCTACTGGAGAAATTTTGGTTCTTTATATCTTATTGGTAATTATATTATCTGCTTGTTTCTTTGTATAATAGCAGGCTATCAGAAAGAACAATAGCCACTGTTCCAAGGCTATTGTTCTTTTTTTGCAAATGTTGATGGACATGCCAATCCTTTATTTCGTTCCAATAACGAGAATAAATCCGATGAATTCATGATAACGGTCCATTATACTGTTGTACTTACTGATCACTTCCCAAATCGTGTGGTCAAGAAAGGAATCAGTGTCCATTTGCTGATAATGGTCTGGATGCTCTGTAAGATCCTCACTTGATTTAGGGAACAAGAAGGGACCATCTATCTGTGAATGATAAAATCCCATAGTGTTTACTAATGCTGACCATTTATTAAAGTCCCATAGATTCTTTACATGATAAAATGTACTAATCATTTGATTAATTTCTGTAGACATAGGTTTATATTGAATCATTTCTCTGTCAAAAAGCTTGCCTCCAGTCCGCAGAACCCTATAATATTCCGAGAATGCCTTTTCTGTATCAGTGAAAATGGATACAGACTCAACAAGAATCACATCAAATGACTCGTTAGGAAAAGGAAGCGAACTTGCGTCACCTACTAAGAATTGAATTATAGATTTCTCTTTTTCAGCCCGTATTTTTGCTTTTGAGATCATATCTGGGTGAATATCTATACCTATTACATCATGCCCTTGTGCAGCTAAATAACAAGATGTTCTGCCAGTGCCACAACCAACTTCAAGGATTCGGGAAGCAGGTGGTAGCGGATATTGTTCAAACTGCTTTAAAGTTGCAGTAAACCCTCCAGGATGAGCATTTCCAACACCTAATTTAGCAAGCATATTCAAATATTCCATGAGTGTAAATTCCTTTCACTGCGGGTCTTATTTTATAATATGAAAAAAAAATAACTTTGTACCGCAGTGCTAAATATTAATGACTTAAGAACATACATAAAAAGAAAATGTAGGTTTATTTTTAAATTAAAATCCAGGTCGTCAAGCAATGTGCATAATTGCTTGACAATCTGGATTTTTTTGCTAAAAAGGATATGATTGTCCGTTCTTTTAGTAGTCTCCGATTACAAGTTGAGGTTTTATTTAATTTATTCAAGAACACTTGAAAATAATGTAAATGTAGAGTATTGTAAGTGATAAGTAGTAAGTAGTAAGTGGTAAGTAGTAAGTAAATTAAAACGCTCACCATACGGAATAAATATCATCCAGTAAATACGAATTTATGGATAGGGGTGGATGGTTATGATGGATTTAAAATTAGCACCGAGTTTTTCAGTGATCGCGCTTAATGCACAGAGAAGTCTTCATATGACTACTGTCAAGAAAGTGTCTTTACGCTGTATGGCAGCAGCGGTTATATTGGAGCTTTACTTTGAGGGATGTTTTACGCAATCAGAGAACAAGTTAACTTTGCCCAAGGAAGGATTGGATCAAGCTCATTCAACACTTTATAGAGAAACGGTTCTACAGCCCTTGCTTCATAAACATGCTGAAGTGAAGGGTGATCTTAATTGGTGGGTAAAAAAGGCCTCCATGCTGTCTAACAAGCAATTAAAAAAGTTCGAGACAGCGATTTCAGATGATCTTAAAGCAATGGATTTGCTTGAAGATATCCCAAGTCTGTTAGGGAGCGACATGTATTTTGATACTGCCGAAGTTGAAGTTAGAGCGTATCGCAGTAATATGGAGGCGTACTCAAGCATTACAGAGAACATTCGCGCAGAGATTTTGGAAGAGGGTTCAGTAACGGATGAGGTCATTTGTATGCTGTGGCTGCTTCGTGAATGTGGATGCATGCATGTTTTCTTCTCGCTAAATGAAATAGAAAAGGTAAATATCAAACTACATGATCTATACCAAAGTAATGTATGGGCAAAGGCATTGCTTCCAATACAAATTCGCCATGGAATTGAGCTGGGAATCAAACGCTTTTTAGAATTGAAGACAAAGTTTGCGAAGACTTTTATCGGTAGTAGCATCAATCTTTTATTCCCTGCCCTAGAGCCATCGCGAGCTGTCTTTATAGAAACAGAGTCTTGGTTTGATAATTCTAATCAAAGACTAGACGCAGTTATTACAAGATTATTATCCTATGGACATGAAGTTAAGGTGATGGAGAGAGGATCGATTGCGACCCTTAAAATTGATAATTTGTTATACGATGCGATCCCGCATTTTGTAATGATGAAAGTGCCAATCCAAGGTGTGCGTCTTGTTCCGAAGCGCCCGCTGTAAAGGAGTTGGTAATCAATGTCTAGACAACGCTCCATGGAGAATATTTTGGCTTCAGAGTATATATCTATAGGTGAATTGGTAAGAATCACAAACTCTCGTTATAGTACACTCAAACATTACACAGAAGAAGGCATGCTTCCCTTTGAACAGGCCGAGGAGAATTTAACACGAAGATATAAAAGAGAGAAAACCGTCGCACGCATTCTTTGGATCAAAGAGATGAAAACAAACGGTTTATCTATCCCGCAAATTAAAGAAGCTTTAGGAATGAATTAAACATCGGGATTCCCGATGTTTTTTGCTTTTTTAGTCAAAGAATTATAAACCCTCAGATAGCCGTGCCCCAATCATCTGAACAAATTGCTCAGCCGCAATAGACAGCTTTCGATCCCGTCGTACTGCAAAACCTATACTGCGAGGTAAAAGCGGATCTTCTAACTTCAACTCATGAAGCTTTTCACTATGAAGATCCTCTTGCACGAAAGAACGGCTGATAAAAGCTGCCCCATACCCTAATCTGGCGAACTCTGCTAGCAGTTCTATGCTCCCCAATTCAATATCTGGAATTACCGATAATCCCTTAGTCGCAAACCATTGTTCAACAAATACTCTAGTACTGCTTCCTTGAGAAAATAAGATTAAAGGCAGCTCTGACACTTCTCTCATGGTTAGTGAACGACTAGCTAATTCTTGATAGGCTTCACCTACTACAAAACAATCCTCTAACACAGCCAGCGTCTGTATATTTAGCAGTGGATCGTGAAGCGGCATATGGACAAAGGCGCAGTCGATCTCACCATCTTTTAAACGCTTAGTGATGTCTGGCGTCTTCCCATGAGAGAGACGAATTCGTATACCTGGGTATGTGCTATGAAAGGTATTCAACTGTGGCAACAAAAGGTGCTTGATCAGATAATCACTGGCTCCGATTCGTATTTCTCCCTCATTTAACTGCCTCAAGCTCTCCAGGTGCTTCTGTGCAGAATCCAGCATGGAAAAGGATTGCTCCACATATTCAAATAGCGCTCGTCCTTCTTCTGTAAGCTCTACACCTTTGGACAGCCTGTGAAACAGCTTCAGCCCTAAGGCTTCTTCCATTTGTTTAATGGCATAACTCACAGAAGGCTGTGTAATATGTAGTTCCCCTGCAGCTTTTGTTAAATTTCGATGACGTGCCGTTTGCCAGAAAATACGATACCACTCCAAGTTGAACATGTGGTATAGATCACCTCTATATCATTATAGTAAAAATCCGATTTCATTTATTTCATTTCATTCATTATAATCAGGCTAGAGGAATAATTCAAAGGGGTGGATGAAGTGGAATCCAATCAACCGGACTTAGAAGCACGTTCTCCATGGTCAACGAATAGCGATAAACACATAGTGAAGATTAGCCCAGCGAAAGCGGTAATCAATGGGACGATAACCATATCAGGAAGCAAAAGTCTGACGAATCGGGCCTTGGTAATCGCTGCTTTAGCTGATGGACGTTCAGAAATAAAGGGAATATTAAGAAGTGATGACTCTTACTGGTGTATTGAATCATTAAAGAAACTGGGGATTCCCGTTGTGATAGAAGAAGAGACAGCTGTTGTGGATGGATGTGGCGGCAACTGGCCGAATCCGACTGGTGAGCTATATGTAGGAGCGGCTGGTACGGTTGCGAGATTCTTACCCGCTGCACTCGCGGCAGGGACTGGCACTTGGACAATGAATGGAAGTAAACGGCTTTGTGAGAGACCACTCGCCCCATTACTCGACGCATTAACGACCTTGGGTGCACAATTTGAGTATAAACAAGCCGAGCGTTGTTTACCTTTTACATTAGAGGCAAAAGGTCTGCAAGGAGGAAAGGCAACGCTGCCCGGCTCCACTTCAAGTCAATTTATAAGTGGATTATTGCTAGCCGCACCGTATGCCAAAAAACCGGTAACCGTGTATATTGATGGAGAAGTTGTGCAAAGAGATTATGTCGAGATGACCCTTACCATGATGGCCTCCTTTGGTGTAACACCAGAAGCGTCTAAGGACGGTCAATCAATAACGGTTCCTACAGGAAAGTATCAGGGACAAGCGATCACTTTAGAGCCTGATGTATCCACATGCTGTTACTTCTGGGCGGTAGCTGCTCTTACGGCAGGACGTGTACGAATTGAAGGGATTAATGCTAGCGAGACAAGTCAACCTGATATCGAGTTTTTAGACGTTCTGGAGGTAATGGGCTGTACCGTTGTTCGTGGGGAGAACTTTGTTGAAGTACAAGGTGTCCCACGGCTTAAGGGTGGATTCACAGTGAGTATGAAGAAGTGGTCGGATCAAACACTAACAATGGCTGCTATGGCTATTTTTGCAGATGGTCCAATCACTCTAAAGGATGCTGCACATATCAGACATCATGAATGTGATCGGATAGCCGCGATATGCGAGGAAATAAGTAAGCTCGGAATACATGTGGAAGAGTTTGAGGATGGTCTAACGGTATATCCGGGTCAGCCACTCCCAGCTTTACTAAATTCTCATGACGATCACCGGATGGCTATGGCGCTTTCTTTAATCGGCTTGAAGATTGAGAATATTCAGATTATCGACCCTGGTTGTGTCTCCAAGACCTGTCCAGATTATTTTGACCGTTTGTCAGCGTTAGGCGTACAGGTCCAATACTAAATAAGGAGTGCATATATAATGGCAGGAAATACATTCGGTGAAGTGTTCAAAATTACAACCTTCGGTGAGTCACATGGTGTGTCGGTAGGGGTCATAGTGGATGGTGTAACACCAGGCGTCGAGATTAACGAAGCGTATATACAGAAACAGATGGATCGGAGAAAACCGGGCCAATCTTCAGTGACTACTCCTCGTAAAGAATATGATGTTGTCCACATACAATCTGGAGTATTTGAGGGGAAAACAACAGGTACACCGCTCTTTGTAGTTCTTCAAAACCACGATATGAGACCAGAAGCGTACAGCGAGATCCAGGACGCTTTTCGTCCGGGCCATGCCGATTTTACTTATTTAGAGAAATACGGCATTCGGGATCATCGCGGTAGCGGACGTGCTTCAGGTAGAGAAACTGCGGCAAGAGTGGCCGGAGGTGCGATAGCTCGTAAGTTGTTAGAGAGAAGAGGCGTACAGGTAGTAGCGTACACACAAGAAATCGGAGGCATAAGATGTGAATCCTTCGATGAGGGTGTGATTGAACAAAACGCTGTCCGTGCCTGTGATCCAATTGCAGCTGACAAAATGATTAAAAAAATTGAGGGGTTAGCCGAGATTGGGGATAGCTGTGGTGGCATTGTAGAATGCCGTATTAGTGGCGTGATTCCGGGTCTTGGAGAGCCTGTCTTTGATAAATTGGATGCAGAACTGGCGAAAGCTATGCTGTCCATTGGCGCTGTTAAAGGGATAGAATTTGGAGCTGGCTTCGAAGCAGCAACGATGCTGGGGAGTGAGCATAATGATGCGAGGAATAGCGATGGTTTTCTAACTAATCATTCCGGAGGAATCATCGGGGGGATTAGCACAGGACAAGAAATCGTATTTCGGATCAGTGTAAAGCCTACTTCGTCCATCTCTGTGCCACAGCAAACGACTAACATCAAAGGGGAAGAACAAGAGATACGCACTGAAGGTAGACATGATCCATGTATTTGTCCGAGAATCGTACCTGTCGTCGAGGCTATGGCTTGTTTAGTACTGGAGGATCAGTACAAACGACAAGCTGCTATGCTTGGATAATTCTAGAGCGGCATAATGGTGATGTTTGATTTTGACATGATTATTGAATTATTTTCCATTTAATGATATTTTTAAGATCGAATCATTGTCTCAGTCTACCCTGGAAGGAGCTGTACCATGGAACGATCAATTTTTATGAAAAGCATTGCTGCCCCTCTCGGCTTAATCCTGTTCTTGACCAGTATCGGTCTTGCCATTTCCTTTGCCTTCCCACAGCGGTCAAAAGCAGCGGTTGTTAAGTCTTCTGCTGCTTTTAGTTTGTTTGAGCAAAGAGTGAAGAAACCTTCATCTCTCAGTCTGGCCCAAGCCACCTTAGTCAATCGTATTGATGAGATGACGCCAGCAGAGGCTAATTTAGCCGTTTTACATTTGGAAAATGCCCTGAAAGCTTATCTACCTACAGCAATCAAACGAATGAATACGCCTGCTATTCAACAAGATATCAAAGATATTTATACTCCAGGCATGTCAATGGTGCTGGCTCGATCCAAGGTGAAGCAGTCCCAGACCCGTGTTGTTCTACAGGACTTGACTGCCATGAACTATAAGCTTGAATTGGGTGGCGGACGCTTTTATCCAATCATTCAATACAAAAGCTTCAAAGTGTTCAAACCTTACGTCTCCAAAGATTTGCAAGCCTATATCGAGCTGATGGCTACTGAGTCTGAGCAACCCTCTGCTGTGAACGGAACTTTGCTGATCAACTGGTACAAGGTCATAGAACGGGCTATGGCATATGAAGATTTTTTGTCAACCTATAAGTCTTCCAACCGTACAATAGCTATTAAGGAAGCCTATAACGTAGCCAAAGAATATGTGTTTAACGGTGCCCAAAACTCTCCGCTCTTTGATAAGATAACGCAAGTGATGAGTGAAGAAGCGGCAATTGCATACGAGAATACATTGTCAGAAGCGGGGCCAGAGCAGATTGAAGCCAGCCCACTACTGATCCAGCTTGAAGAATTTTTGATGCTACTGGAGAAGAACGGGGATAAGAAGACGCAGGCTGTTAAGGATTTTCTGAAATCGATTTAAGCTATAAAAATTTCAAAATAATAACTCTTGGAAGGCACTAACGTCCTGTTAGTGTTTTTTTTGCGAAAGGAGAACCTATGAACCGAATACTAGTCATTGGATCTGCTGGATCGGGCAAATCTACCTTGTCTCGCAAACTACATTACATACTTGATCTCCCTGTTGTACATTTGGATACCTATTACTGGAATGCCGACTGGGTTCCTAAACCAAATGAAGAGTGGAATAATATTGTCGAACAATTTATCAATGAAGAGCATTGGATCATGGATGGTAACTATTCAAGAACGATGGATATCCGAATTATCAAAGCCGATTTAATAATTTTCTTAGATATGCCTAGACTTCTATGCATCTACCGAATTATCAAACGACGAATTATATATCACAAGAAATCCAGACCGGATATGAATCAAGAATGCCCAGAAAAATTAGATTGGGATTTTGTGAAATGGGTTTGGAATTATAGAAAAAAAGGTCGAGTGAACACTATAAAGAAACTTGAGCAGATTAAAGGACGTAAAGAGGTTGTTATTCTGAGAACGAGGAAAGAGATGGATGAGTTTATAGGGAAGGTGGAGAAGGAAGGGGCTGGTCTGGGATGACTTGCAAACTGTTAGTTCAATCTGTAAATAAGTCATTAGAAATTGTTGATTTGTACTTTGTACAAGGATGGTGTAGATACTTTCACAACGGGTCATCCTGCGGAAAGGAAGATTAACAATCCACAAATATGGGATGATCAAGAATGGGTTGATGATGTTTTTGAAAAGCTTGAACAATATGAAACAGAACTCTCCGTCAAGTAGACAGTAGAAGAATAGAGATCAAAGCGGCAACTTGCTTTCGGTATTCAGCGGTAGCAATTAAAGCAGCGATGTGCTAAGGTTTTAATTCTCAGCCCTAGCACCGCTGCTTCATTTTTAGAGCATCTAATCCAATTCTGCTATCATCTCAAGGCTTTACCCAGGATCCCTTCAGATCCATTTCTCGAATACATTCAGCCGAGTCATTCCTGTTGTTACTAATCATTGGTGTGACCGGGTACACCTGCATTTCATCTGCTGAATAAGGCCGCAGAATCGGATTCAGTGCTTCCAGATCATTTGTCTCCTCATCAAGCCATCGAGTGATATCCTGTGGGGATAAAATCGCCGGCATCCGGCTCTCAAATTCGCTAATCAGTGGATTGGCATCTGTCATGACCAGAGAGCAGGTGCGAAGAGGCTCCCCGCGCGTATCCCGCCAAATTTCGTATAGACCAGCCACTCCGAACATACTGCGATTATTCATGACTACCCGAACTGGATAAGTCTTTTTGCCTTCTTTTTTCCAATAGTAAAATCCATTACAAGGGATAATACAGCGCTGCTTGTCCACCATCTTGCGATAGGTTGGATTCTGATGCACATTTCGGAGATCCGCATTGATCGCATCTTTACCCCAATAAGGAATGAAGCCCCAGCGGAACTCATCCAGAATTCGCTCACCATCCTGCTGTAATACGACAGGCATATCCTGTGTGGGACTAATATTATAGCGGTCTTTATAGTAGTACATCACCCGTTTGATTTCAAAATGATCCCTAATGTCTTGTAGTTCGGCCGCCAGAGAAAAACGTTGACACATGAAACATCAGCCTCCTTTTGTTTCGTAGTGTTTGTAAAAGGAGGTAAATTATTCATGATTTCCATGGTCCTATTTTAGCAATCACTCCGTTTCTTTATAGCTTAACCTAGCTCCTTGGAAGCTTCCCTCCATATTGCGCCCTTAGCTGCTGCAATTTGTCCAGCTTACTCAGACTACTCTCCCTGTTTACTAAGCCTACCCCAAGAATCAGATTCTCGATAATATACGTGGGACCGACCATGGAGTGAAACTCCCAAACCTCACCTCTTCCGGCATACAGTACAATGTCTGCATCTTGGGATCGAGGATACACGAGTCTATCGGTGATCAGGATGACCTGGTAATTAGCTTCACGTGCATGGTCCAGAATCACTTCGATTTCAGGTAACAGTTGAACGAATCCAAAGACAAGCAATACATCTTTTTGATCAGCATGCATTAAGGTCTCTAGCAGTTCGTGACCGCTGGGGGCCATTTTTTTCATCTGTATTCCAAAACGTGCCATACGATAGATCATCAGCTCTGCCAGTCCAGCACATGGACCAGGGCTATATACATACACAATTCGTGCTGTCGACAGATTATCCACTGCGCGCTGCAGCGCCTCGTCGCTTAAATAGCGGCGTGTTTCTTGCAGATGATGTAAGCAATTGTCCAGCAGCACATGAGGGAGTGAACTATCATCCGATCTTTGCATGGCATCACGCATTTTTATGGAAGGTGTAGACTCGAAGCGGAAACGGAGTCGGCTCTTGAAATCCTTGGCATGCTTGTATCCAGCCGCTTTCCAGAACCGTGAGACGGAGGCGATACTTAATTGAAGCTCATCTGCCATTTCCTGTTCGGTCATGTAGACCACACGTTGCTCATTTTTTTGAATGAAGTCAGCAATAATTCGTTGATTTGGTGAGAAAGCGCGACGATTCCAATCCTTATACAATCTCTCATTCCTCCTAATATGAAGCAATAAATAGAATATAACGTGCGAAGATGTTGTAAATATTTTTACAACGTTAAAAATACTGAAAAAAATATTACTCCCATTTAACAATTGGTAAAAGTTGTGCTGACATGGCCTTCTTATAATAAAGATAAATTCCTGTAGGGAGGCCAAATATTCATGAGTACGATAAAAACACGCTACACGCTGACCCAGTCACAAAAAATGATGATTTTTGTACTGTCGATGTCGCTTTATGGCTTGTCCAATATGTTTACGGAGCTTGTGCCTGGGATCAAACTAGGCCCCATTGAATTATCGATTGAATATTTCGCTTTCATTCCTTTGACCTTATGTATGCTGTTCCATCCATTGTATGCGGCTATTGGGGCAGCTGTAGGTGAAGTGATCTTCGGGGAACTAATGTTAGGTCAATTTGGTGGGCTGGGCGAATTGGAGAAATTCATCACTTTCTCATTGGCGATGTATACTGCTGGCCGTATGGTATCTGATCCGAAGAATCGTAGACAGGTTGGAGTGGCGGCGATTACTGGCGTAGCAATTCACCAGTTCTTCAGCTCTGTTGTGGATATAGTGAAAGTATGGGTGGGTGTAGAAGAACTTGAAGCTGTTAAAGGTCTGGCAGAGAGTATCGTTGTAATCGAGGGAGTTGGCTTTTTGAACGATGTACTCTTCTCCGGTATCTTGTTCGCCTTAATTCCAACTATGTATCTGGTTCCACGTTTATATGGAAAAATCGAACCTTTGCTTGGTATGAAGCCGCGTGAACGGAACATGAAATATGCAACAGGGGCTTGGTTATCTCCTAAGCTCGTTATTTTTGGAACGATTATGGTCATGGTTGCGCTTGGATCGGAATTGCTCTCGGAATCCGGATGGAACTTTGGTGACTTTGAGTTTGCATGGGCAGAGTCCAATGAAGAGAGCTTAATCTGGCTGAGTATGCTTGTAGCGGCAATTGTTGCAGCAACAGCGATTATATCCCTGATTCGGCGTTCAGCACGTAAAAGACAGGAAGCGGGTCAAGTAGATGCGTAATTCAATACTCGAACTGAACGGAGTTACCTTTACTTATCCAGGAGCCGAACAACCTGTACTGCAAGAAGTATCCTTGCGGCTAGAAGAAGGAGATTTCATTGCCATTATAGGAAGTAATGGTTCGGGAAAATCCACGCTGTGTAAATGCTTTAATGGCCTGATTCCTCATTATTACACAGGGGACTTTACTGGAGAGGCGACGATCTGTGGACAACCGGCGGATGGGAAAAGTGTAGCGGAGCTTTCCAAGCATATAGGGTATGTTTATCAGGATTTTGAGAATCAATTGGTGCGTCCGACGGTTCTTGATGATGTGTCGTTTACACCACTCAATTATGGATTTGCCGATTACAAGGAGCGGGGAGAGCGAGCACTGGCACTAACCGGACTTAGCGATTTAAGAAATGAATTCATCTGGCAATTGAGTGGCGGGCAAAAACATTTGCTCGCTTTAGCCGGAGCACTAGCGATGGATCCGGAAATTCTGGTCATTGATGAACCGGTAGCTCAGCTGGATCCGCAGCATGCCCGCCATATCTATGATATTTTGCGCCGTTTGAATGAGGAGCATGGGAAGACCATTGTAGTGATCGAACATCATGCGGAATTTATTGCAGACTATTGTAAGCATGTTGTCCTGATGGATAAGGGGAGAATGTGCTGGCAGAAGCCGGTGCGTGAAGCTTTGTCATCTGTAAAAGAACTGCTGGAGCTGGGCATTTATCCCCCGGATGTGACTCGGGCAGCTTGGCTGTTGCAATCTGATGCGCCACTAACCCAATTACTTCCCTTGAGTGCTGAAGAAGGGAACGCCCATATGATATTGCGGCAGGATACGATCCAAAGAAATGATCCATCTGACTATATGAAGGAGCAGTCTCTTACTGTAATTCGGGAAGAGAAGAGTGTCGTTCAGATGGAGAATGTACACCTCTCATACCGTACGATTCATAAGACGATGCATCCTGTCTTGAATGGTGTTCAGCTAGATCTGCGGCAGGGTGAGTCTATCGCTCTTATTGGCAACAACGGAGCGGGCAAATCTTCATTAATGAAGCTTATCGCTGGAATTGTCAGACCTACAGCTGGAACCGTAAATGTGAAAGGGATGACCGTGAACGGTCTGCCACCCGAGCGTCTCTCCAGTACCGTAGCATACGTATTTCAGAACCCAGAGGAAATGTTTATTGAGGATTCTGTACGCAAAGAAATTGCTTATTATTTAAAGGCACGGAAGCTAGCAGACACAGAAGAGAGAGTAGCAGAAATGCTAAAAGCTTTCCGGCTCAATGAATTAGCAGAACGTGACGCTCGACTTCTGAGTGGAGGTCAGCAGCGCCGAGTATCGCTAGCCATTGGTGCCGCTGTTCGTCCTGCCGTCATGCTGCTCGATGAACCAACGGCGAATCTGGATATTTCGACCAAACAGGAAATGGTTCATGTGCTGGATACACTTCGCAGTCATGTTGAGACAGTGGTGATCGCGACACATGATATGCAGCTTGTGTCTGAATGGGCGACTAGGATTATCGTTATGCATCAAGGCAGGATTATTGCTGACGGAACGAAAGATGAAATCTTCGCTGACGGACTTCTATTACGGAGGGCGGGTCTGGCTCAGACACAATTGATGGAGCTGAGTCGTATGCTCGGTTTGCCCAAAATTTGCAGCAGCTTAGAGGAATTCGTAAGTCTAGTGGAAGTGAAAAAGGAGGTAACTGCAATCCATGGAAGCCGTTAAACGGGCACTTGACCGTATATCTGTAGAACAAATTAAACTGGAACTCTTAGGGACTGCTTATAACAGCAGCAGTACTTTTCTGGGGAGGCTCGACCCGCGAACGCTGCTACTTTGGTATTTGTTCTTTGCCATTGTGCCTTGGTTTGTACATAACCGTACAGTTCTATTCGGGATGTTCGTGCTTATGGTCTTAACGACTGTCCTCTCCCGAGTCAGCCCATATATTATTTTTATATTGTGTCTGGGATTAATCAGCCAAATTGGGTGGATGTTCATCCTGTCTCTCTTTTTCGGCGGAGGAATTGAATCGTTGCTGCCTATGTTGACGCTGACACTTAAGCTCTCAGTGATATCACTAGCGAGTATTACGGTGTTCTCCAGTCTCGATCCGGAAAGACTTAGCGACGGCCTACTATCCTTAGGGATTCCTGATACATTTGCTTTCAGCTTATCTTATGGTTATCGTATTTTGCCTACGTTATTGGAGGAATTCCATCAGATTTTGTTATCCTTCAGACTGAGAGGACAAAGACCGCTGCAACATGGTTTGTTGTATTGGAGAACAGCAACGTATTATTTGCGCATTGTGATCATGGCTTTTTATCCACTCATGCTAAACACCGCTAAACGTTCCCGGACCACGATCGAGGCGCTTGAGACTAGGGGATTTAGCTACGGTCTGAATAATAAGAAAGTGAAGAAGATCAAGTTATCTTATTTGAAAATGAAGCGGTCCGACTGGTACTTTTTATCCGGATCCACCGTTTATGTTATTTTGCTTTTCTGGATCGGCTACCTCTACCCTAAACTGGTATATTAACATCACTCATAAGCTCAAAGGAGACGAATTAGACATGAATATTGATCTGCATACCCACGGTAAATTATCTAAGAAATCGACCTTTTCCCCTGAATATTTTGCTGAAATGATGTTTGAGGCGAAAGCGAATGGATTACAGGCAGTAGCTTTGACCGAGCACTTTAACACTTCTAATTTCTTTGCGATGTATGAGATCCTGGACCAGACTTATCCTTATAACGGACATTATTATGATGTAAACGGACTTAAACTGTTTCCAGGTATGGAGGTGGATATCGCGGAGACAGGTCATATCCTGCTGATCGGTCTTAAGGAGAATGTTCTAGCAGTTCGCGCTTTACTGGATGAGCATACGCAGGAGGGGGATTTTATTCCTTTCAAGGATCTGCTGGACATGGCTGACGAACATAACCTTTGGAAAATCGGAGCTCATCCTTTCCGTACTTCTACGCCTTTACATCAACTGGACCCGGAGCTGCTTCGGAGATTAGATGCTTTTGATTTCAATGCAAAGGATATTTACATGCAGGGGGCAGAGACTTATAAGAACCTGATCACACCATTTGCTGAAAAGCTTGGTGTACCTGTGATTGCCGGTAGTGATAGTCATCAATGTCTGCAATATGGGAGTGTTCTGAATCGGTTGAATATTACCTGCTCGACGGTTGAGGAATTGAAAGAAACCATTAAGCAAGGCAACTACGAAATTGAGCTTTCGCCTTGTCTTCACACCAAAGTGAAAGCTTCGGTCATGATGAAGAAACTTTTGAAGCAGCTCATTGGTGAAGCACCTTCCAGAGATGATGCAGAGGTTGGTAACCTGGTCTAGCCGATTTCAAACATTCCTGTTATACTTTTTTCGTGAATGTAATCGGAGGTGGTACTGTGCTAATGCTGGTTTGCCCATTAGCTAGAAGTTCCTCACGCAAAGCCTAAATTAGGGCGATACTTTGCGTGAGGTGCGATAGGATGGATGATCGCCCAAACTAAATATTATCGTTTCTAATGATGGGCTTTGCACCTTATGAAATTTCAAAATATAAGGGGCTGAAGAGCAATGAATACACCGTTTATTAGAAACCATCAATATAATTTTATTAAAAAACAAACAGACTTCCTTCTAAAAACACTGCGAACTGTAGCGGATCGAAGAGTCTTGGAGACGGTAAGATATCGTTCATCGTTGAATGTAGTAGAAGCTTTTTCAACACTAAGTGATAGTCAGCAACAGTTGCTGCAACAAATATCTGCCTTTGAGACTGCATACGATTTTCAGAAGTATCTTAGTGGATTAGAGCCTTATTTAGAACCTTTTCCACAGATTACACCGAAACAGATTCAGAAGTTATTCCCTAAGAATAAGAAGCTGAAGGTACCTGATTTATTAGCAATCGACTTTCGATATATGACATATTTGAGCTGGATAGATATTGCTACCAATAAACTATTTATTGTATATCCGTTCGAAGGGCAGTTTATCGGTATTGAGGGTAGAATGACACCAATGAACAAGAAGGGGTATTGCCTGTTCTGTAATCGGCAGCAGCAGCTCGCCTTCTTTACGGTCAAGACCAGGCTTGCAAAATCTTCGCCGGATGATTACTCCTCCATTGGCCAATATATTTGCATAGAGAGCCAAGAATGTAATCATAGGATTACGGATACAGCGGCGTTAGAGAGATTCATTCTCTCCACTCGTGCATAATGTTAGGATTAGCAAAGGCTGCTTTTGTAGGTAGCTTCAGACTATAGAGCAATAGGGTTTTGAAACGAATGATTTCCGTTTCGAAACCCTATTTGCTGTTCGTTCAATTCTGAATTAATTATTTTGAATATTGTTGAAATAGAAACAAAAAAATAATGTGATATAATATTGTTAATGTAAGAGTGGGTAGGAGGACAGGTCATGAACAAAGAAGATCAGATCCTAACGGGTGTCAGGGACCTATATAATAAGATGGTTTGGCTTAACAAAGATAAGATGGAAGAAAGTCTTAAGGGTTATACATCTTCCGAAGTACATTGTATTGAATACATTGAAAAAAATGTAGATTCCAACGTTACAAAACTTGCGGAGTCCTTTTTTATGACTCGCGGTGCTATAAGTAAATTAACTAAGAAACTCATAGAAAAAGGCCTGATCGAAAGCTACCAGAAGTCGGATAACAAAAAAGAAATCTATTTTAGGCTTACTGAGCAAGGAAAAGTAATTTATAAAATCCATGAGAACCTTCACAAAGAGTTTCAAGAGCGGGATAAAGCCGTCTTTGCGCAGATAACCGAGGAACAATTTGATAGTATGCTTAGTTTCGTGGAAAAGTATAGTAGTCATTTGGATGCGGAAATAAAGAAACAGGGTAAAGATATTAAATCGGAATAAAATTTTAATAATGAAAATGAAACCACATGCAGTCGGGCTCTATGGAGAACGGCTGCATTTTTATTGTTATTATTTTGTTGACAAGGAAACAAAATGGCGATACGATAAACATGTTTCCTAGGAATCAAAATAGTAACTTTAAGGAGTGAACATAAATGTCCATATTTAAATCACACAATGAACAGAACACAGGACAATCCGTAGATAAACACGCATTAATATTCGGTCTTATCTCTGTGTTTCTTTGCGGAATAGGCTTTAGTATCATAATGCCTGTCGTCCCATTCTTAGTGCAGCCTTATACAAGGAGTCCTGGAGAACAAGCAGTAGTTGTTACGATGCTGACCTCGGTATATGCAGTCTGTGTATTTTTTGCAGCCCCCGTACTTGGAGCTTTGAGCGACAAATATGGCCGGCGTCCATTACTCTTAGTATGCCTGTTGGGTTCCGCCGTCGGGTACTTGGTTTTTGGCATAGGAGGGGCTCTATGGGTACTATTTGCTGGACGTATAATCGAAGGGATAACAGGCGGGAGCATAAGCACGATCTTTGCATATTTTGCAGACATTATTCCTTCGCAGCAGAGAACCAAATACTTCGGATGGGTAAGTGCAGTTGTAGGTGTAGGCACCGTCATTGGCCCAACGATAGGCGGATTACTTGCTAAGTTTGGTTATTCTGTTCCCTTGTATTTTGGAGCAATCATAACTTTATTGAATGTTGTTTATGGATTCTTTTTTATGCCAGAGAGCCTTGCCAAGAAGAATAGACTGAAGGAGATTACCTTTGTAAGACTGAATCCATTCTCACAGCTTGCAAACTTACTTTCCATGAAAAACTTAAATAGGCTGCTAGTCTCAGCGTTTTTACTCTGGATTCCTAACGGATCTTTACAGGCAGTATTTTCTCAATTTACGATGGATACTTTCAGCTGGAAGCCTGCACTAATCGGTCTTATGTTTTCGATTATGGGTCTCCAAGACATCATTTCACAAGGTTTGATCATGCCAAAGCTGTTGAAGAAACTTAGTGATAAACGTATAGCAATTCTTGGAATGGCTTCAGAAATTATCGGTTACAGTTTTATTGCGTTATCTGCGTTGTTCTCATTCTATCCTCTTTTTATCGCTGGAATGTTTATATTTGGCTTTGGGGATTCGATCTTTGGGCCTTCATTTAACGGGATGCTTTCCAAGTCTGTCGATTCTAGTGAACAAGGTAGGATTCAAGGAGGTAGCCAATCTATTCAGGCTTTAGCAAGAATGATTGGGCCTATCATTGGAGGTCAGATTTATGTATCACTAGGCCATGCCGCACCCGCATTTATGGGGATGATCCTTATAGCAGCAGCCATACTCGTTTTGTATAAGCGTCCGGATGTAATTATGTAAACTACCTACGTTTAAGAACATATAAAAATAGGGTTTCAGAACTCTGGGACAAGTTCTGAAACCCTATTTGTCATAGTTATTGTTTGTTTTTGGAATCTTTATTGATAACCCGTGCAGGACGAGTTACCCAGTTCGTACGATTCATCGGTTTAACTGTATCAATTCTGGCATTTGACGGTTCACTTGAAGCTTCAGTCGCTTCTGTTTCAGTAGATGTTGTAACTTCTTGATCCACGCTTTTTTTTCTTGATAGTCCTGTTCCATCATGCTTGCCTCGGTTCCATACTCTTCCCTTACTCATACATACACTCCATTTCTATACGCTTATTCATAAACCATATCATATTAGGACAAGTTAAGGAAGAAAGACATAAGCACAAATTGAAGGATTTTTCAAGTTATATTGGTTACTGGAGATTTCATTTGGCGATAGCTATAATAGTACTGATATTGAAAGGAGAGTACTTATATTATGGCAATCAAGATCATAACAGATAGCGGTTCTGACCTACCCCTTGACTACATGGAGAAGTATAATGTTTCCGTGGTCCATCTACCGGTTCATTTTGGGCATGAGTTAATGCCTGCGGATACGGATACGAAAACCTTTTATGCTAAAATGAGTGAATCCAAGGAGCTACCTACTACGGCAAGTCCAAGTCCAAACCAATTCCTTGAGACATTCAGGCAAGTAGAGGAAGGTACTGACATTATGGTCATTTGTATGTCCTCTAATATTAGTAGCACTTATCAGACGGCTATGATCGCTATGGAAATGTACCAAGAAGAAGGACACACCAATGCGATAGAGGTTATAGATTCCAAGACCTTTTCTGGCGGGTTGTCGCTGATCGTGGGCCTTGCGGCGAAGTGGTCACAGACTTGTTCAAGTCTGCAGGAACTGAAGGACAAGGTGCTTCAGCAAATGGATGAAGTTCGCGCATATTTTACACTGGATACACTTGAGAATGTAATGAAGGGCGGACGTCTAAGCCGGATATCAGGAGCGGTTGCTTCCGTGCTAAATATCAAACTACTGCTTAAAATCAGCGAAGAGGGTACTGTTGAGGTAGTGGAGAAGACCCGGGGTCTTCCAAAGGCATTAAACCGGCTGCTTGCGCATTTGGATGAGAAGCAGCATGACTACGAGAAGGCTGTTATCGCTATAGTACACAGTAACTGTGAGAAGCTTGCACTTGAGATTAAAGAACGCATCTTACAAAAGCACCCGTTCAAAGAAGTTTTACTCTCAAGTATGGGACCTGTAATGGGAACCTATGCGGGTGAAGGTGGAATTGGTGTTGCTTTTTAATAGGACTCCGAGGGCGTTTATATTTGCCAGCAGGTGTTCAGATTTCTGGAATTATACGATCGTACATGGGACGAGTTCCTGTGTGCGATTTTTATTTAAATATAAGAATTTGATGGATGTAATAATTTAGCTATTCTTTAGATTGCGTTTAGGTGGGTTTAATAATCGAAGATTATAGTTAGATGGGGTGATTACTGTGTATACAATTCTAATCGCAGATGATGAAGCAGAAATTGTGGAATTGTTGAGATTATATTTAGAGAAAGAGTACAACATTGTGGAAGCGAACAGTGGGACTGAAGCGTTAATGCAAGTGCAGAACCAAAAAATTGATTTAGCGATTCTTGATATTATGATGCCTGGTCTAGATGGACTGCAATTATTGAAGAAAATTCGTGAGTTCCATCATTTCCCGGTGTTGTTTTTATCTGCAAAAAGCGAACATTACGACAAAATACTGGGACTTGAACTCGGTGCCGACGATTATATTTCTAAACCGTTTAATCCATTGGAAATTGTAGCTCGCGCAGGAGCTTTACTGCGGCGGGTACATCATTTTGACGCACAGATTATTGAAGAAAAGGCAGCTGAACAAATTGTGTTGGGAGAATTGAGGCTGGATCAAAGCCAGTGTCTGCTCTATCGTTCAGGAGAACCCGTCGTTCTTACTTCTACTGAGTACAAAATTCTGGAATTAATGATGAAACAACCGGGTCGGGTCTTTACACGAAAAAAAATATATGAGGCGGTATGGGAAGATTTCTATGTGTACGAAGATAATAGTATCATGGTACATATCAGTAATATCCGGGAAAAGATCGAGGAAGACTCCAAAAAGCCGGTTTATTTAAAGACTATTAGAGGGCTGGGATACAAAATTGAAGCGCCTATGGAGCAATAGAGATCAACGACCTTTACAATCATCGCTGACGCTGGATTTTTTGTTATTCATCTGCATTTTGTTTTTTCTTGTGATTGTTTATTATTTGTTCATTAACCTTGATGTGACCCATATGTTCGAAAAAAATAAAATCGCTGATCCTGATTTGAAGGTTGAAGCGAGTGCCTATCGAGATAATCTGGAGCATGGGATAGAAACCAAACGGCTTCTGCGTAGCGGTGGGTGGATTGAGATCTTGGGTCAAGACAAGAAGGTCATCGACGTAGTTGGTGAGAAGAAAGACGATGTAACACAATATACCGACAACCAGCTCTTAAATAACCTGGAAAACGGAGAAGATCAGGCGTACTTCTACTCGTTGACTACACGTAATAATGAGAATGAATCAGAGTGGCTGCTTTTGAAAATCCCTAGAGAAGTTATCGACATTTCAATTAATAGTGATCCATTAGTTGAATACTTCAACCACTCGCTTTCATACTATGTTTTTTTAGGAGTTGGAATGGTTCTCTTGCTTATTATCGTGTACAGCTATTGGGTGGCACGAAGAATCAGGAAGCCGCTGCGTATTATTACGCTTGGTTTGAAGCAGATGATTGAAGGAAATTATGATACTCGTATCTCGCTATATGCAGAGAAAGAATTTTCCCAAATTGGGGAGACTTTTAATTATATGGCGGACGTAATTGAGAAGACAACGAAAGAAAAACGTCAAGCAGAAGAAAGTAAGAAACGCATGATGGTTGATCTTTCTCATGATCTGAAGACACCCATTACGAGTATACAGGGGTTTGCACAGGCGTTGGTTGAAGGTCGTGGTGAGGACGAAGAACGCCAGAAACGTTATTTAACCTATATCTATAATAAATCCTCGCAAGTGACCAAGCTGATTCAAAATATGGTGGAGCTACTTAAAATAGATTCCCCAGATTTTTTACTACGAATGGAGCGTCATGAATTGGGCGAGTTTATTCGTGAAATCGTTGCAGACTCCTATGGTGAGATTGAACAAAAGAACTTCATCCTGCAGCTGAATGTTCCTGAACAGGAAGTGTTCGCAAACTTCGATGCGGAGCTACTCTCGAGTGTAGTTCATAATTTGATCTCCAATGCTTTGACCTATAATCCGCCAGGCACTCATCTGCGAGTGGAGGTTATCCCCTCGGAGAGCGAGGTTACCATTGAAATTGCAGATACCGGAGTAGGCATTCCTGAAGAGCTTTGGTCAACGCTTTTTGATCCGTTTGTTCGAGGAGATAAAGCGCGGTCAACTACAGGCGGAACGGGTCTTGGTTTATCCATTGCTATGAAAAATACAGAGAAGATGGGTGGAACGCTTCATCTCAGTCGCGGAAAGAAGGAACCAACGGTATTTACCATACGTATTCCCAAATAACGAGATGAAAGACACCCGAAAATAGAAGATAGGAGAGAACTATGGCTAAACTGAACACATTTATTCGAGTTTGTATAGCGATCCTTTTGGTGTTAGGCATCGTATTTTTAGGCTCACAAGTTAATTTTATTTTCAGTCCAATCTTGTCTTTGTTTAATGTTATTATCGTGCCCTTAATGTTGGCAGGATTTTTCTATTATTTACTCCGACCTCTAATCAATACTTTGGAGAGATATAAACTAAATCGCTCTGTTGCGATCATCATCGTATATGTGGTCATTGCATTGCTCTTGTTTGGTTTTAGTATTGGAGTATGGCCTTCACTTCGAACACAGCTAATTAATTTTGTCGATAATATGCCAAATCTGATCGCAGCCGTGAATCAGCAGTTATTGAGGCTCGAGGACAGTGGATTCTTGGCTTCTATTATCCCAGCAGATATGGATCTTGCTTCCCAATTGACTGAATATTTGAATAAAGGATTTAATCTGATTTCGAACTACGTAACGGGACTATTCTCCTTTGTTTCAAATTTCGCGATTATTTTATTTACCTTTCCTATTATGTTGTTTTACATGCTTAAGGAAGGTGGGAAATTTGGTCGTAAGATTGTAAGTTTCTTTCCAAAGAAGTATCGTGGAGAAGGGACTACAATGATGAGTGAAATTGACAGTGCGTTAAGTGGATTCATTGTTGGTCGGGTATTAGTCAATCTGGCACTTGGTGTTCTGATGTATATTGGTTTCCTTATTATTGGACTACAGTATGCATTGTTGTTGACAGTGATTGCTGTTGTGATGAATTTTGTACCTTTCATTGGTGCAATTCTCTCCAGTATCCCAATTTTCATTATCGGATTCATCCAATCGCCGTCCATTGCAGTATGGTCCATCATCATCGTTCTTGTAGCGCAGCAAATTCAGGATAATCTGATTGCTCCCTACATTTTTGGGAAAAAGCTTGATATTCATCCGCTGACAACGATCATCTTAGTGTTGGTTGGTGGAGATATAGGCGGGATTATTGCGATATTGCTGATTATTCCATTGTATATGATTGTGAAAATCCTCTTGACCAAAGTGTATAATTTGTTTGTTAAGAACCACAGGGCAGAGTCAGAGGTAGAAGTAGAGGTAGAGGAGAGCCTTTAATATCTCTTAAATTAGCAAATATGGAGGTTGTTTATATGAATGAAGGAACGGAGCAAGGATTAATTCATATCTCAGATGATGTAGTCACATCGATCGTTGGACAGGTGGTTCTGGAAACGCCAGGTATTGCCGGGATGTCAGGAAGTAATATTTCGGACAACTGGGCCAAACGTTTGGGCGGTAAAAATGTGAAAAAAGGATTGTCTGTAGAAGTGAAGGAAGTAGACGTTGCCATCGACCTGCGGGTTATTGTTAATTACGGATGTGTGATTCAAGAGGTCTGTTATATGCTGCAAAAAAATGTGCGTAATGCTGTGGAGAATATGATGGGCTTGTCCCTTGTTTCGGTAAATGTGAAAGTTGAGAAGGTAGCCCTTCCAGTATAAGGATATCTCTCAAATAGGCACCGTGATATAGGCTTCTGCATAGAATGGAGCAAATCCATTTACGGAGGTCAGAGCATCCATGTCGACATATAACACTGGGCAAGAGCAGAATGTGATTTATCAGGCCGATCCTACGGTGATCCGGCACCTGCACGGTGTCCGTGATTCCTTGCATCAATCTTGCAAGCCCTACCTAAACCATAGGGTGAATGTACAGACTTTAGATGGCTTAGTGCATGAAGGCACTATTGCCGGAGTAGATAATAAACATTTGTATTTGAACGTTGCAGTAAATGGGCAAATGCCGCGCGGATATTATAACCCTTACCAACCGTATCATCCGGGTCCGGGTCATGGTCATGGTCCGTATCCCGGCCCGGGTCCTTACCCAGGTCCTCCTAATAATAATGTGATCTTGCCGCTTGTGTTGTTCGAACTGCTGGCTATTTCTTTACTCTAAAGTTGAATTCTATTGAATAAGGGCATGTACTGGTTTTGCGATCGTACGTTGACGCGACTAGTCATGTTCTTTTTTTGTGTAATTGATGTGTACTCTTGATATAATTGTTGTAATACTGGAGGTGTCATATGATTAAATATCCGATTTTGAACAAGAATGCGACAATAGGGGTAACAGCACCTTCATCTGGAGTAGGCGCTCAAAATGCAGAGTTAATTAAGCTTACTTCAAGCCGTTTGGAGTCTAAAGGATTTAATATGATTTGTGGGGATACGGTATGGACGCAAGAGAAAGCCAAATCCGCACCGGCCAAAGTTCGTGCTCAGGAATTTAACGAGATGATGAGCGCTGAGCAAATTGATATCCTTATTCCGCCTTGGGGCGGGGAGCTGTTAATTGAGGTTCTTGAGTTTATTGATTTTGATACCATGAAGGACAAATGGATCTTAGGTTATTCAGATATTAGCGTGCTGTTGCTTGCAGTTACTTTAAGAACAGGGATTGCCACGGCCCACGGGACTAACCTTGTTGATTTAAGAGGAGAGTATTCAGATGATACCACAGCCATGTGGGAAGCGGTTCTAGAGACGAAAGCAGGGGATTCTATTGTCCAGCATTCATCGCTTAAATATCAGGGGGAATGGCAACATGATGCTCCTACGCCTTATGTATTTCACTTGACAGAAGATACCCGTTGGAAGACAGTATCCTCTGGTCCTGTAACTATGAAAGGGCGTCTGCTAGGGGGATGTATAGATGTAATTAGGCATCTGATTGGCACACCATTTGGCAATCTGCGGCATTTCCAAGAACAAATGATTAACAATGAACCGATCCTATGGTATTTGGAAAACTGCGAACTGAATACGGTTGATGTACGTAGGTCATTAGTTCAGATGAAGCTAGCAGGTTGGTTTGAGAATTGTTCTGGCATTATGTTTGGCAGAAGTCCTGCTAATCGACCAGTAGAGAACTACACGGCCGAAGACATCTACGCAGAGCTTTCTGAGGAACTCCAGGTACCTATTGTGTATGATATCGATTGTGGTCATATTCCACCGCAAATTACGCTTATTAACGGTGCGTATGCTGAAGTTGATGTGACGGACGGAGTAGGAACGGTAAAGCAATTTTTCTATGAATAAATGCATACAAAAAAAAGGGACAACCATTTGGGTTGTCCCTTTTACTATTAGTTCTGTGTATTTACAATTGCAGTGATTTCCTCATCCAGGTCTAGCCTTACATCTTCGCGGTATGCACGAATGCCATATTCGCTAAGCATGTAACGTAGAATCGCCTCGATCATGTTGGACTCAACTAAATATTGACTACGTCCCTGTACCCAAACCTCAGCAGAGTATCCGGTATCTTCGTCCCAGCTCAGTTCTACTTGAACATCTTCAGGGCGAACCGCTTTACGTTCAGCCATGTGTAGGCAGAGGGCATTGATGATCTCATCCATGCTTAGAACCATTGTTGACATTAGTAACGCCCACCTTGATCTTCTAAGCGACGACGTTCTTTTCTGCGACGGAAGAAGGACATCACGAGCATTACGAGCACATAGATAGCAAGCATATTAATGACGAATCCTAGAATGTTACCGAAGGCACCCATACCGGCGAACATTCCGCCGAACAGTAACCCAGCCAAACCACCGATCATCATACCTTTCATTAAGCCACCACCGCTGAAGAATCCCCGTTTCGTATTCGCAGTAGATCCTGCTGTGGAGCTTTTAGTGCTATCGCTTTTTCTTACGTTATCGGTTGTTGATTTTTTTGGAGTTGTTGAATAGCTGCGAGTGCCGGATTTAAATCCGCCACCACCTCGCTTCGCATCCACAAAGTTCGGGGTAGCTACGGCGAAAAATAGAGTAAAGGCCATTACAATCATCATTACGCGTTTCATTGGTTTCATTTAGTACGAAAACCCTCCTGTGAGTATGAATTTGTGTGCATGTTCAGTATTACGCAGCTAGTCCTACTAGGTTTCAATTTTTATTTAAAATATAAGAAAGTATATGCTTGTCATAATTTATACTTTTTTAATCAGAAAAAAAGCGTGGATCCAGGATCCACGCAATTAGCAGATAGAAGGTAGTTACTTAAATCATTTATACCCATCAACGACAAGCTCAAGCGCTCCGGTAGCCGGATCGATGATCATGCCATGCACTGGTACATTTGGGGGTAGTAATGGATGCTTATTGATCAGATTCACAGTTTGGGATACCCCTTCTTGGATATTGTCAAACCCGCGTAACCACTTGGTAAGCTTGATCCCGGAATTCTCCAGCGTGTTTAGCACCTCTTCGGATACTCCGCGTTCTTTTATGGAATTGATCATATGATCTGCATTGAGGGAAGCCATACCGCATTCATAGTGCCCAACAACGATAACTTCCTCCGCGTCAAGTTCATATAACGCAACCATGACACTACGCATAACACTACCAAAAGGCTGAGAAATAACCGCTCCGGCATTTTTGATGATTTTAACATCACCGTTTTTAAAATTCATCGCTTTTGGTAATAGTTCAACCAGACGGGTATCCATACAAGTGATAATCAACATTTTTTTATCTGGATAGCGGCTTGTTAAATACGCTTCATACTCTTTATTCTCTACAAAACTCTTATTAAAGTTAATAATATCGGATACATGGCTCATGGCTATTCTTCCTCCCTAAAATCACTAGAATGTACTTACATTACGCATATCTCTTACCAGTATATTTTTTCCGTAAATCTGTGAATCACTGTCTAGCTTAAAGGAAGAGAATCTTTCCTCGGCATCCAGACGCATCTTGTCCTCATAAAAGATTTCCTGCTGGCGGCTTACGATAAAGGGAAGGGAATCACTTTCAATCCTGGAATCGCCGTCCTCCACTTCTGAAACAATCAGTAATACATTAATTCCGTCACACCCGCAGCCTTCCGTATCATAAAAGAGCTTGAAAAATCCTGGCCGATCTTCAAGCCTTTCCTTCAACTTCCTTTCTGCGAGAGGTGTAACTTGAATCATCATAGCCTGTTCACGCTCCTTTGAATTTTGTGCGAAGCAAGATCTGCTTCTTATGTAACCCATTGAATATTTTAAATTAGAGATGTAATCTCTGAAGTTGATTATACTCATTCAAAAAAGTATCATCAAGAGGAGTCGGCAAAACAGAGAAAGCAGGTGTAATAAAATGGAACAGCAAGTGAAGGAACAGTGGGAGAAATTTAGCGAGTTATTATCAAAAATAAGTGGATATTCAGAGGCCATAGAATTACTTCACTGGGATTTACGCACCGGTGCGCCACGTAAGGGAGTAGAGGTTCGTTCGGGTACGATTGGGATGCTGAGTGGAGAACTGTTCAGACTCGGAATTTCGGAGGAAATGGGAGATTTTACTGCATTTTTTACCCGTCCTGAAATGATTTCCCAGCTATCACATGATCAGAAGAAGATCGTTACCGATTGCCGTAAAGAATATGAGCGCAGCAAGAGCATCCCTTCCAAAAGATTTGAGGAGTACGCTGTCCTGTCCGCACATTCCCAAACCATCTGGGAAGAAGCCAAGGAGAATGATGATTTCGCTACTTTTGAACCTTACTTAAGCAAGATAGTTGCTCTAAAGCAAGAATTTATCGATTATTGGGGTGTAAAAGGAACGCGGTACGATACGCTTCTTGATATGTATGAGCCTGATCTTACGGTAGAAAAAGTGGATGAAGTATTCAGCCGCCTGCGCAGCCGTTTGGTACCATTGGTAGAAGCTATCGCTGCTTCGCCCAATAAACCGGACACAAGCTTCTTACAGCAGATCTTCCCTAAAGAACAGCAGGAAAAGTTCGGCAACTTTATTTTAGAGCAAATGGGCTACGATTTTGACGCAGGTCGTTTAGATGAGAGTGTGCATCCTTTTGCAACAGGATTGAATCCAGGCGACGTTCGTATTACAACCGCTTATCTGCTTGATAATGTGACTAGTGCCATATTCAGCTCACTACATGAAGGTGGACATGCGCTTTATGAGCAAAATATCAGCAAGGATTTTGTTGGAACACCACTGGCACAAGGTGCATCGATGGGGATTCATGAATCTCAGTCGAGACTATGGGAGAACATGATCGGACGCAGCCGGGCTTTCTGGCAACGTTATTACGGGGATCTTCAACAACAATTCCCGGAACAGCTTGCAAATGTGGAGTTGGAAGATTTCTACCGGGCGATCAACAGCGTGGAGAACTCATTTATCCGCATCGAAGCAGATGAGCTTACATACAATCTGCACATTATCGTGCGTTATGAGATCGAGAAGCTTATTTTTAATGAAGGCCTTTCTGTAAAAGACTTGCCTCAAGTATGGAATGCTAAGTATCAAGAGTATCTGGGTATTACTCCGCCTTCTAACGCACTTGGTGTGCTGCAAGATGTCCATTGGTCTGGCGGGGATTTCGGATACTTTGCTTCCTACTCCTTAGGTAATATGTACGCTGCACAGATTCTGAATACACTTCGCAAAGAGTTACCGGAGTTTGATGAGTTAATTGCTGCAGGGAACCTACTACCTATTAAAGAGTGGCTAACCGATAAGATCTATCGTTTCGGCAATAGCTTAACGCCTTCACAAATTATTGAGCAAGTAACGGGGGAACCACTGAGTCCAGATTATTTAGCTGATTATTTAGAAGCGAAGTATACGGAGATTTACAAACTGTAATCCAGTAGGGTACGCGTGGTATAATAGAAAGAAAGCTTAGACGGAAGGATATGGATATGGCAAATACTCACACCTACAGCCGGAGAGAAGAAGTCGCGAATGCGATTACGCACGGGATTGGAACGGTATTAAGCGTGGCTGCACTTGTTCTGCTTGTTGTTTTTGCAAGTCTGAAAGGAACGACATGGCATGTGGTCAGCTTCTCCATCTATGGAACGACAATGCTGCTTCTGTATCTGAATTCAACACTAGTGCATAGTCTCAAAGAGGGTAAGGCGAAGGATTTGTTCGAATTTTTCGATCATTCCGCTATTTATCTGTTTATTGCTGGCACGTATACCCCCTTTTTGTTAGTCGCCATTCGGGGAACGCTTGGATGGAGTTTGTTCGGCGTTATTTGGGGAATCGCAGTGTTCGGCGTTTTCTTCAAGGCATTTTTTGTTAAAAAGTTTCTGTTCATGTCCACCATATTCTACATCGCAATGGGCTGGCTGATTGTAATCGCTTGGAACCCTCTTTCGGCTGTTGTAGCAGACGGAGGAATGATCCTGCTGATGGCTGGAGGTATACTCTATACATTAGGTACTGTTTTTTATGTATGGAGAGGGTTTCCATACCATCATGCGATTTGGCATGTATTTGTCCTTGCGGGTAGTGTCACACACTTCTTCGCCGTATTGATTTATGTACTGCCGATCCAATAATTTCAAGCGTATTTATTGCGTGAAAAAGGGATTTTTAAGAAAGAAAGAGATGACAAGCAAAAATGCTTGACATCTCTCTTTCTTTTAGGTATCATAAGGGACGTTGTGATGGTGTAAAGTGTTTTTCCTTGACGAAGGGAGTGCCCTTAATGAGTCAGGAGAATAGGCTCGAGAAAACGAATCGTATCAATCTGCTTTTTGCCTTTTATGAACGACTGCTTACAGATAAGCAGCAAACGTTTCTTAAATATTATTTTCACGACGATTTTTCCTTGGGAGAGATTGCTGCTGAATTTGAAATCAGCCGCCAAGCCGTTTATGAACATATTAAACGGGCGGAGCAAGTCCTAGAAAATTATGAAGAAAAACTTGGTTTATTAGTGAAGCATGAGAGTCGTACCAAATATTTAGAAGAACTGCGCAGACTGCCGGAGAATGGGATGCTGCCTGAGCAATATAAACTTCGGTTCGCGGAGATCGTGGATCGCTTGCAGAGGTTAGAGTAGCATGAAGGGAGAAACTGCATATGGCGTTTGAAGGTTTAACCGGAAGATTGCAGAATGTGTTCAGCAAGCTGCGCGGTAAAGGTAAAGTATCCGAAGATGACGTAAACGAAGCTATGCGTGAAGTACGGTTGGCCCTTCTGGAAGCCGACGTTAACTTCAAGGTAGTTAAAGAATTCGTGGCTAAGGTGAAAGAAAAGTCTATTGGCACAGAAGTGATGGACAGCTTTACACCTGGGATGGTCATTATCGACATCGTTAACAAGGAACTAACCGAGCTGATGGGCGGAAGCCAAGCGAAGCTGGCCAAGTCGAACAAGCCACCAACTGTCATTATGATGGCGGGTTTACAAGGGGCGGGTAAGACAACCACTTCGGGTAAGCTGGCGAAGCTGTTACAGAAGGGCAATCATCGTCCATTGCTTGTTGCGGCAGATATTTATCGCCCTGCTGCGATCAAACAGCTTCAAGTACTTGGAGAACAAATTAAAGTTCCAGTATTCTCGCTAGGTGATCAGACTAGTCCGGTAGAGATTGCCAGACAAGCTGTACAACATGCGAAGGATAACGGACTTGATTATGTAATTATTGATACTGCAGGCCGCCTGCACATTGATGAAGAATTGATGGAAGAACTGAAGCAGATTCACAACATTGTAAATCCTGATGAAGTTCTGTTAGTAGTAGATGCAATGACTGGTCAAGACGCCGTGAACGTAGCTGAGAGCTTTAATAAGCAGCTTGAGCTTACAGGGGTTGTATTGACGAAGCTTGACGGCGATAGCCGCGGTGGTGCTGCACTATCCGTCAAAGCCGTAACTGGTTGCCCGATCAAATTCGCTGCGCTAGGTGAGAAGATTGACGCATTGGAGCCGTTCCATCCGGAACGTATGGCTTCGCGGATTTTGGGTATGGGTGACATGTTGTCGCTGATTGAGAAAGCTCAAGCGAACATTGACACTGATAAAGCTAAGGAAATGGAACGTAAGATGCGTAATGCAGAATTTACGTTTGATGATTTCCTTGAGCAAATGGATCAGGTGAAGAAGCTTGGCCCGATCGATCAAATTCTTGACATGCTACCTGGCATGAACAAAGCCAAGGGCATTAAGGATTTGAAGGTTGACGACAAGCAAATGGGTCGCGTTGAAGCCATAGTTCATTCTATGACTAAGACGGAAAAGCGTCAGCCCGAGATCATCAACCATAACCGCCGCAAGCGTATTGCTGCTGGTAGCGGAACTTCGGTTGCCGAGGTCAACCGTCTCATAAAGCAATTTGATGAGATGCGTAAGATGATGAAGCAATTCTCAGGCATGATGGGCGGAGGCGGCAAAGCCTCTAAGAAGAATGCGATGAAGCAGCTTAAAGGTCTAGGTGGAAAAGGTATGAAGTTCCCTTTTAAATGATCTTGCTGTTCTAATATCTCGAAACTATTATAAGGAGGTGATTTTTCGTGGCAGTACGTATTCGTCTGAAAAGAATGGGAGCGCATAAAGCGCCTTTCTATCGTGTAGTGGTTTCCGATTCCCGGTCCCCTCGTGACGGTCGTTTTATCGAGGAAATCGGTTATTATAATCCGATTGAACAACCGGCAGTAGTTAAGATCGATGAGGAAAAAGCTCTTAAATGGCTTCAAACAGGTGCGCAAGCATCTGATACAGTACGCAACTTGCTTTCCAAAGCAGGCGTAATGAAGAAGTTTCATGAGCTTAAGCAACAGAAATAATGACTGATTGCGAGGGTCCTCTATGGAAGAATTAGTTGGAGTAATTGCTAAGGCTTTAGTGGATCATCCAGAAGATGTGACGGTACGAGCGGTGGAGAAGGATCACCTAATTGTCTATGAACTGTCCGTACATCCTGATGATGTTGGAAAGGTCATTGGCAAACAAGGAAGGATCGCTAAGGCGCTCCGTACAGTAGTCACATCTGCAGCAGTCAAGAGCGATAAACGCGTAACTGTAGATATTTTATCTTAAATGATGCGTACAATGAGGGGCTAGGGATAGTATATCCCGGCTCCTTTTTGTTCAAATATAGATTAGATGAAGCTTGTAAAGGAGAGGGTTGTATGACAGAAGAGTTAACCGTAGGCAGACTTGTGAATACGCATGGTATTCGCGGGGAGATTAAAGTACTATCCCATACCGATTTCCCTGATGTTCGTTTTGCTGCAGGTAAGAAGCTGCAGGTGATCCCTGCAGATGGCAGTTCTAAATTCGAAGTAACTGTAGAGTCCGCTCGTGAGCACAAGGGTATGTTCATCGTTAAGCTCAAAGGGTATACGAACATCAATGAAGTGGAAAAATATAAAGGAAGCCTCCTGAAGGTTCCGAGTAATGATCTGGTGGATCTCCCTGAGAACGAATACTACTTCCACCAAATCGTCGGTTGTGAGGTATACACGGATGAAGATGAAAACAAACCACTCGGTACGATTACAGAAATCTTACAGCCTGGTGCGAATGACGTATGGGTTGTTAAGCCTGCAAAAGGACAAGACATCCTAATTCCTGTAATCAACGATGTAGTCCTGAATGTGGATATAGAAGCCAAACGAATTGTTGTCCATTTGATGGAAGGGTTATTGCCATGATGAGAATTGATGTGCTTACGCTCTTTCCGGAAATGTGCGAAGGCGTATTCAGCACAAGCATTCTTGGTAAAGCACGTGAAAAAGGAATCGTATCCTTAAATGCTGTGAACTTCCGTGATTTCTCGGGAAATAAGCATAATAGTGTGGATGATACACCGTATGGCGGTGGCGGGGGTATGGTGCTCAAGCCTGATCCGATTTTTAATGCAGTCGAGCATGTGCTTGGTATTACACCGAACGAGGAAGATCACAATCGATCTGATGAAGTGGGCTCTGTGAAGCCGCGTATCATCCTTATGTGCCCACAAGGAAAAACTTACAATCAGAAGATTGCAGAGGAACTGGCGCAAGAGCAGCACCTAATCTTCATATGTGGGCATTATGAGGGATATGATGAGCGGATTCGTGAGCATCTGGTAACTGATGAACTTTCAATGGGTGATTACGTGCTAACAGGTGGAGAGCTGCCTGCGTTGACGGTTATAGATTCCATAGTCCGGCTTCAGCCAGGAGCACTTGGAAATGAAACCTCTGCGATATCTGACTCGTTCAGCACTGGACTGCTAGAATATCCACACTACACACGTCCTGCCGAGTTTCGCGGCTGGAAGGTACCGGATATTTTGCTGAGTGGTCATCATGCTAACATCGACATATGGCGGAGAGAGCAGGCACTGCTGCGCACGTTGGAACGCAGACCGGACCTGCTTGAGACTGCAGAACTTACATTGAAAGACAAAAAGACACTGGAACGTCTAAGGAATGTGGACAAACCGGAGTGATAATTTAATGAAACAGGTATATTTGACGTCTTTTTAACGTATCTTACGTTGAGGAGGCGTTTTTGTTATGTGTACCTGAGAACAAATAAAATAATAGTTTTCAAAATAATATGAGTATTGGTGCGTTAAAAGCTTCTTTTTAGGGTAATGAATAGAGGTGCCGCACTAATACATGCAGCTGATAACGCAGCAAGCTTAACTATTGAAGGGAATGAACTGAAGTGACTACGAAGACGCATGAAGAATTCAAGCCTAACGTGGACACAATCCACAAGGAAGCGGAGCCGCTCCGCACCGTGAATGATATTATCGATTTTTATACAAATCGCAATGCCCATTCGCCATTTAAAGAGTGAACATATAAGATTGAATGTTAGGGATTGATTGTTAGGCTTAATAAAACCATTAGATACAGTGAATTTTGTGTTCGCTGTCGCTAATGGTTTTATTCTTTTAGAAGGTAACAAAGCTTGAATCCTATTACTCCGGTTAAACTGTAAATAACCACTTTCCAATGAGATCTAGCATCTCAGCGAAAAATGATTATTTTTGAAATTATAAGAAAGTATAAGTTTCACGATATACTTTATTCTTATAATTCTCGTACAAACGCTTACCGTCCTTAAAAGGACGCCGTAGGCGTTTTAGCTTGCTATAAAAGTTCGTGGAGGCACATGTTATTCTTTGCGTAAGATTTTGTGTACTCCTGTAAGGAGTGAGTACAGCGCAACACATACGAGAACGGTAACAGCCCATGCGTAGTTGCGAACGGTGTAAGTAAGTGAAGCTAAAATAACGAAAATGGTGATACGCAGTACGCCTTCTTTAATAAACTGTTTTCTTTCTACATTCATGAGATTGGCCTCCTCGAATGGATGGGATATTGCGGACTGCTAGCTGTAGATAGGTCTTACATTATCTATAGCCTTGAGGAATACGAAAGATACAAGGATCGAAAAAAGTAAATATTGACCCAAAGTCCGACCTATGTAAGTTCGCCGTTACCGACCTGTACTCCTACACATAGATTATATCATTACGAACAAGGAGGAGTACACTAGTGGAAGCTTATTATAATTGTTTGCGTTGTAAGGATAGAAGGGTGCGGATTCTGACTAGAGACGGTAGACAGCATGAAGGCGTTATTACAGATGTAGACAGATACAATGTTTACTTAAGAACTGACAATGGTTCTGTGCATACTTCTGCTTTTTGGGGAAATTCTTTTGCCGGAAATCAAATCTTAACTTTAAGTTTATTCACTCTGCTAGCCATCGCATTAATCTAATCATTAGGAACCAAAAACAGACCGCCCGATTATCCCGGACGGTCTGTTTACTGCTGATTACTGTACTGTAATTGCACCTATATTTGAGTTTAGGGACAATAAGGGGCCGCCTCCATTGATATCGGTCTTTCCACCTTCTACGCCTTTGATTTGCCCGAGATCACTATTGGCTTCTAAGCTGCATTTCATACCATCGGCTAAGACAGCACTGAGGCTGCCGACCTCTGTTTTGGCTTTTAGGCTGCTATCATTCTTCATCCCTGCTATATCCAGTCGTATGCTGCCAGTATCGGATTTAACAGTGGATTTGCCAGTGATTTTAGCTCTTTCAATATTGATCGCTCCAACGTTGCTGACGATTTGATAATTTCCCTCTAGATTGTGAAGACGAATTTGACCTACGTTATTTGTGATTTTATATTTATTCATGCTGGCGGGGAGCTCTATATTATAGCTTATGCTAAAATCTGAATATCCATATTTGTCTTGCGCCCATGTCCATAAGTCCTTTTTAGGACTTGATTTGGAATGCGTGGACACCTTCAACGTATCACCACTGACCTCTACTAAAACTTCAGCATCATCCATAATCTTTTGACGGTCAGACGCATGGAGAGAGCTGTTGTGGGCTGAGATTGTTGCATTTACATGGATCAGATCTCCTGTAACAGCTGTAACTTCTATTTCTCCTACTGCATTGTCCATGCTGAGTACGGATGCTGAACCGATCGCTTGAGATACGGAGAGTTCTTTGCTAATGCTGTCTGCTTTAACTTCGTCAACTACCTTAGTAGCTGTTTCCTCAACGGCTTGCTGCACAGTTGCAGCTGCTTTTCCTAGCTCTTGCTTGACAACTTCACCAATGTTCTGGTGCACATCCTCAGAAATACTCTTTTCAACCTCATTTTTGGCAGATTGTCTGCCTGGTAATTCAGTGCAACCCGCCAAAAGTACGATAGATAATACGGCTACTGCTGCTAATACACTATTATTATTCCTTTTCCTCATTGAAAAAACTCCTCCTCATATATGGGTGTATGTGATCTGACATATGTGATTTCGTTATGTACTTCTGTAAGTATAGCTTATGGAATTTATCTGTAAAAACGGCTGGAGGCGGGTTATTATACTGGACCAAAGACTAGGTCTCAAAAGTGTTCACTACACTTCGATTTTTAATTGTGCTAAAATAAATGAAAGATCACTCGCTGAATAAATACGGTACGGGTACATATTTAAAGGGGCGCGGAAATCTTCATATAGAACCTTCAGCAGCAACTGGAAATCGCTTTTTTCGGATAGAAGTGCATAGGTGTGCTAAGGCTACATTGTATACAGATATAGACCGTTACCTCACTTGCAGAACAGGGCGGTCTTTTTACTTTCTTTCTTTAATAAATCCTGAAGGGTGGAGGGAGCCAAATGAAATATGTAGCCATTTTGCTTGCCTTAGTAGTTTTGACAGGCGTATATTTTTTAGTCTGGAAACGGAAAATAAATACTACAAAAAATTATCCGCGTACCACTCAGAGCAATGTAATCTCAATGGATAGTCATCGTAAAGCCAAACAAAGCCCAGGGGAGCAGCCTTGCTCTTCTTGTAAGAAGAAGAATGGAAAGCTAGTCTTCTATGCACAAGATAATGGAACTGTGGTTGGTCTATGTAAAGATTGCCAATCGAAGGCGAAAAAAAGAGATATGCTACCGCTTTAAATAGAAAAAATAAGTTGTATTAGCCCGTCCTTTATGGTATTATTATCTCTGTTGTGTGGAATACGGTGGTCCGCTGCGGATAATGAGGGAGAGCAAAGATCTCTCCGGAAGAGGCAAGAACACCTGTACGGAAGGAGGAAGTCCTTAATGAATATCCTACAAGCTATTACGCAAGAGCAACTTCGTAAAGATATCCCGAGTTTTCGCCCGGGTGACACTTTGAAGGTGCATGTAAAAGTAATCGAGGGAACTCGTGAGCGTATCCAGTTGTTCGAAGGCGTTGTAATCAAACGTCGTGGCGGTGGAATCAGTGAGACTTTTACGGTTCGTAAAATTTCTTACGGTGTTGGTGTGGAAAGAACATTCCCAATCAACTCGCCTAAAATCGAGAAAATCGAAGTGGCTCGTCGTGGTAAAGTGCGTCGTGCTAAACTTTATTATCTTCGTGAACTACGTGGTAAAGCAGCGAGAATTAAAGAAATTCGTCGCTAGAATAGTGACAAAGGAAAGGGGCTTGAATTCAAGCCCCTTTCGTTTTATTATTTTATGAAAATATAAGAAAGCATCAGTTTCACGTTATACATTATTCTTATATTTCTCGTATAAACGCTTACCCGCCTTAAAGGACGCTGAGGGCGTTTTAGCTTGGCATACAATGCGTGCGACATATACGCTTGGGGATCAGCTTCTCCGAAAAGGCCTCCTGAAGGAGTATCTGTGGAGGGGTTTTTGGCAGGAGCTTTTTTGTGTTGTATAGTAAGAGTAGTATTAAGAGAGGACGGTGAACTATGCAGCAGGAACAAAGTGAAACTTTGGAATCAAGCGCGCAGAACCCACGTAAACCTAAAAATGAAGTCTTGGAATGGGTTAAGGCCATTGCGATTGCTTTAGTGTTGGTTTTTCTGATTCGCTGGCTTTTGTTCAAGCCTTTTATTGTAGATGGACCTTCCATGCAGCCTAATTTCCATACTGGTGAACGTGTTATCGTAAATGAGATTTTGTACGATATTAGATCTCCGCAGCGGGGCGAGGTTATAGTATTCCACGTGCCATCTGAGGGTAGAGATTTTATTAAACGTGTAATCGGTGTCGCTGGAGATACTGTGAAAGTAGAAGGGGATGTAGTTACAGTTAACGGGGAAGTTGTTAATGAGACCTATATCCAAGATGCAATTGATGCAAAGCATAGTATCAACGCTCTGTATAATAATAAAGATTTCCCTAATGAAGAGTTCCCAGATGGTACTGTTCCTGAAGGACACGTGTTCGTTATGGGGGATAATCGCTCGGATAGTACGGATAGCCGAATGATCGGTTATGTACCTCTGGGGGATATTGTAGGCCGTGCAGATTTAATCTTCTGGCCGATAAAGGATATTTCACTGATTAACCATTAAGTTGACAGAAGTCAAAGGAGGTGACGGCAATGGCCATTCAATGGTTTCCTGGTCATATGACGAAGGCTAGGCGGCAAATCGAGGATAAGCTGAAGCTGATTGATGTTGTAATAGAATTGCTCGATTCCCGTCTGCCGCTTTCCAGCCGCAATCCGATGATTGACGATATTTTGCGGGACAAGCCAAGATTGATTATTTTGAACAAAGCGGATCTGGCAGATCCAGAAATTACACGGAAATGGCTGGCGTACTTCAAGGCACAAGGGCATGTTGCTTATCCTGTTGATGCATCTACTGGAACAGGTGTAAAGGATATTCCAGAGCAAGTCAAGCTGCTGCTAAAAGAAAAGATTGACCGGCAGATTGCAAAAGGAATGAATCCGCGAGCGATGCGTGCATTGATCGTTGGTATTCCTAACGTTGGTAAATCAACACTCATTAACCGGATGGCTGGTAAGAGTATTGCTGCTACTGGTGACCGCCCAGGGGTAACCAAGGGTCAACAGTGGATTAAGACAGGCGGCAACTTGGAGCTTCTGGATACCCCAGGAATTTTATGGCCGAGATTTGAGGACCAAGAAGTAGGTTATCGCCTAGCGGTAACAGGTGCAATAAAGGAAGAAATCCTGAATATTGAGGACATCGCCTTTTATGCAGTGAAATATTTGGTGAAGGACTACGGCTCTAGATTTCAAGAACGCTTTGGCATTGAGAAGCTTCCTGAGGATCTGGAGAATCCAGATGAGATCGTAGCTGTTATGGAAGCCGTGGGTCGTAAACGCGGTTGTCTAATCAGCGGTGGACGTGTAGATCTGGAAAAAGCTTCGCGGGCCTTGTTGCATGAGCTACGGGCAGGTAAGCTTGGACGCTTTACGCTGGAAACGCCTTAAATGGTGTGAATTCTGCGTTTAATGGACTAGGTATGGAAGAGCCATCCGAAATTTCGGAGGCTCTTTTTTTATGTTTTGGGTCCTTGACAAAGTACCTGAGTCCGCCTCAAGCTAAGCCCCACTTTGTGGGGATATTTTATGGGGATGGATTAAATTGGAACGTCTATTTTAAGATGACCATGTAAGCTTTACTATGATAAGCTGACTTATATAGATCATAGAATAATTCATAATTGGCGGTGACAAATTAGTGAGTTCGTTAGATATGTTGGCCTATGAAAAAGAAGGCTGGGAACAGTCTTATCGCCGAATAGCAGGCGTAGATGAAGTAGGAAGAGGTTGCTTGTTTGGGGACGTCGTCGCAGCAGCGGTGATTTTGCCAGAGGGGCTTATTATTGATGGAGTAAATGATTCCAAAAAACTTACAGCTAAAAAGAGAGATGCTCTATACGAGATTATAATGGACCAAGCGCTGGCCGTGGGTGTGGGGTATGTAGACTCTACTGTCATTGATGAGATTAATATTAAGCAAGCTTCACGCCTGGCCATGAAAAAGGCGGTTGAGAGTCTAGAGCAGACTCCTGACTATATGCTGATCGATGCTGAAAAGGTAGACCTCCCTTTGCCACAACAGGCAATTATTAAAGGAGATGCTAATAGTCAGTCCATTGCAGCAGCTTCAATTATCGCTAAAGTGACACGAGACAGGTTGTGTGAAGGTCTATGGGAGGAATTATACCCTGATTATGGGATTGCGATACATAAAGGTTACGCGACCAAGCTTCACCGGGAACAAATTACGGCTCTAGGTCCAACACCTATGCATCGGCGCAGTTTTATTGGGCGGATTCTCGCGGAGCAGCAAACGTTATTCTAGAAGCAATGCTTAAAAAAGTAGGATGAATACCGATATAGTAAGAAGAGAGAAAATGGAGGGAGGAGAAACGGTATGAATATCGGAACATTGATCCGTGGATTGCTTGGAGATCAAAAACCGGGTGCGGCGAAGTCTTTAGAGTTAAAAGAAGGGCAAGTTGTTCGTGGTGTTGTCCTCTCTGTATCGGATTCAGGCAAAGAAGCGGTTGTGCAAATCCAAGGTACACCTGTTCGTGCAGAATTAGAAACACCACTACTGCCTGGAGAAACCTTGAATTTACAGGTTGGATCACCCGGAGAAGGCGGATTACCCGTATTGAAGCCGGTCTCCCTCGGTGAAACGGCGTTAGTCACTCCCCAAAGCATGGGTGAGGCCTTGGAGTCGCTAGGATTAGCTGATTCCAAAGCAGGTCGAGAAATCGTACTAGCGATGCAAGCAGGAGGCGTTCCACTTACAAAAGAGACAGCGGCTTTGCTGGATGCGGTAATGAGTGCAAAACCAGCTGGTGTGCCTGCTTCGGAGTGGCTTGACGCAGCTGTCATTTCTGTAAAGCGGGGACTACCCGTTACAGCTGAGAGTGTGAGAGGATTGCAGCAGGCTGTATTTGGCCCGCAGCTGCATCAGCTTTTATCAGCACTGGAAGATCAGATTACTATATGGGCAGGTCAAATTGCTAATGAAGAAACAATGACCGCAGAATCTAAAGCTGGAATGGGTACAATTACTGGAAAACTCGAACCCTCGGTAACTGCAGGTGCTGGAAGTGGGAATAACATGGGTGTTGTTGAGAGTGATGTCACAGAAGCTGACCCTATACAATTGGCAGCTAAAGGAAATGGACATGCTACAACTAAAACCGCTGAAGGCAATATTGCTAGCGGAAGTACGGCTCTTTCAGAAGGAGCAGCTGAAGGTGCTCTGAAACCGGTTGAACAAGGTACGCCAGTCAAGGTGACTCTTAATATAGCTTCTGATAATGAAACGGGGATTGGAACTGGCAAGCCAGTTGTAGTTGATGAGACAGGTGAAGGAGCTCAGATCTCCAAGGGTGGTATTGTTACAGAGCCTATGGCTGGTAAATCAACACCTGCCATGACCTCTAGCGCTCTAAATAGTGCTTTAAGCGCTCAAGCTGATAGTGCGGTGAATAATCCTATCCGTTCCAGTGAAGTTGAGATTCAGGGTAATGCCTTGAATTTGAATAAGGATGGGGCATTGGATAGTGCTATACAGGCAGATAAGAGTCGGGCTGCCTCGATGGATAAGAGCGGGGCTATGCCGGGTGGCGCGAGTGTGAGCGCCGAAGGTACTGCTGCTGGTGCGGCGCCGAACGCAGCAAGTGGTCCCGCCCTGCTTGCGAAGCTGCAGGGCGTGCTCACCGAGCTGCGCGGCAGCTTGCCGCAGCTCGCCATGGTCCCGCCTGCTGACGCGGCGGGAGCAAGGCCTGCCCCGCGGCTGCTGCGCCGCGCGGGGAGGCCCCGGCTGCGACGGCTTCGCCGGTGCAGCCGGACACCGCCCCACCCGCGGACGCGGAGTCGTGGGTGGGGCGGGTGCTGAAGCTGCTCGGTGCGGAGCACGAGCAGCAGGCGGTGCGCGGCGTCGCAGTAGCCGCCGCTGAGACGGCCCGCGCGGCGGCAGGTACGGCCGCGCTTGGCAGTGCGGGTGTCGGAGGCGAACAAGCCACCGACACCTTAAAGGGCGTGCTGCTGCAGATCATGAGCAGCAGCGAGGTGCCGCCCGCGGTAAAAGAAGCCGCGAGCGGACTAGTGCAGCAACTGACAGGACAACAGCTGCTGCTCAATACAGATCGAACGGCTCCTTTCGCGCAAGTAACTTTGTTCTTGCCGTTGCAAGGTCCAGATGGGCAGGAGACAGCTTCCGTTCATATTCAGTCGCGTCGGGGACGCAAGGGTGAATTAGATGCTGCCAATTGCAGGCTCTGGTTTGATTTGGATATGAAGCAGCTCGGCCAGACGCTGGTTGATGTGCAGGTTGTTGATCGAATCGTTAGTCTTAAGCTGCATAATGATCATCCTTGGGTGCTTGAGCTGTTGGAACAGCGGCGTGATGACATTAAAACGGCAGTAGAATCTATTGGTTATCAGTTGTCGGGATTAAGAACTGAACCTTTACCAGAACTAAAGCTATCAACAGAACTTGCCAATCCCCATAGTAAGCTTGTTGATTATGTTCCTGATGCTTATAAAGGAGTGGATTACCGTATATGAACGAGAATGAGCCTGTACCTCCAATTTCACAAGGGCTCAAAAAAGCGGTCGCTCTCAAATATAGCCCAGGACAAAGCGAGGCACCTGTCGTTGTTGCCAAAGGACAAGGGGCGATAGCGGATCTGATTCTGCAAAAAGCTAAAGAGAGTGGGGTTGCTGTCCAAGAGGACGCAGCTCTCGTAGAAGTTCTTTCAAAGCTCGATCTAGATCAACAGATTCCATCTGAACTTTATCAGCTAGTGGCTGAAATCCTCAGCTTTGTGTATCAGAGCGACCGTTCCGCCGGTGGACGGAGACCGGAATGAAAGAGCCATACACAAAAGAACGCTACAACCGCAAACAGAAGGGAGCCGCTGCTGAAGACGGGGCTGTGCAGTACTTATCTACTTGTGGGTACAAGATCTTAGAACGAAATTGGCGTTGTCGAACCGGAGAACTTGATATTATTGCGGAGAACGAAGGCTGTATTATTATTGTTGAAGTTCGCAGTCGTAGTGGAGAGCTATATCAAGGGACTCCGGAGGAATCTGTGAATACACGAAAAATACATCAAGTGCGAAATACAGCACAGGTTTATTTGCATATGAAAGGTTATGATGATCGAAGAGTAACTTTTGACGTCATTAGCATTTTACTGAATGAAGATTTAAGCATTGCTTCTTTGGGGCATATACGTGAGGCTTTTTAAGCTGCACCCCATATTCTCACGCCATTCATTATGGGCACTAGCATTCTTATGAAAAAAGTCTTTACATAGCCTCCGCACAGTGGGTCATTTCTCAAAAGAAATGGGTAAACATTAGAGTAACTTTTTAATGTCATCATGAGGAGGGCTGTTTAAGTGAAGAATAAACCTTTTGAAATGCAGGTTAGTTTTGCTTGCCAATATTGCCAGCAGAAGATTGAAGTGAAATTTACCGCAGAGCCAGTATCCGTTGTCTGTTGTGCAAATTGCAATAAGAACTTCACGGTTATGCGGCCCACTATAGCTGAGGAAATATTAATCGATTGGAAAAATGAGGCGCTATTTCAAAAAATCCGTGCTGATAAATCACAAAACAGCAATAGCAGTCTCTTAGCGCTTGTTATAAAAGTCATAGAGCTTCTTACATGGCGTGATAAAGGAAATGGGCAGGTGGAAGCGATTAAAGAGATGCGTGGCTGGCTCATTGAGAATGAAGAGACTCCCCCTCTAGCTGAACTGATCCAGAGCGATAATAAAAAACGACCACATAAGCGGCGTGACTGGAGATAATCATACAAACTATGATCAAAAAAGAAAGAAGGGTGAACATGGCTAACGTTTTTTTTACATCCGACCATCATTTTGGACATAAGTTGATTATTGATTTTGAATCCAGACCCTTTATAGATGTGGGGCAAATGAATGAAGCCATGATTGAGAGCTGGAATTCGGTCGTAAATCCGGATGATAAAGTGTTTCATTTGGGAGACTTTTCGTTTCTTAATAAGGAAGCGACACGTGCTATTGTGGAGAGGTTACATGGCTATAAGATTCTAATTCTCGGCAATCATGATCGGGGACGCGGTCGGGGTTGGTGGCTTGAAGCAGGTTTTGACGAGGTTAGTGAATATCCGCTGATTTATAAGGATTTCTTTTTTCTCTCTCATGAGCCTATGTATATGAATAAACATATGCCTTACGTAAATGTGCATGGTCATATTCACGGCCAAAAATATGAAGGAAACAATTATTTTAACATTTGTGTAGAGCATTGGAACTATAAACCGTTGACTTTTGAACAGATTAGGGACTCTGTCATAGTTAGTGAAGAAGGTTAATGTGGGTCTATGGAATTATTTATGCGTATTTATGCAATTTGATGTTTATTAATAATTCTTGATTACGCAAAGATTCCCTATATATAATGAGATATAATAGCAAATTTATTACCGGAAAATAAGGAAGCACCTTTTTTCTTGAAGATGTGACACCCAAACAGGGGTGTATTTCAGGAGATGAGGTGTTTTTATGTATGGAAAAATGCATAGTGCATGTCTGTATGGAATTGAAGGGGTAATGATAGGTGTAGAAATTGATCTTGCGAATGGATTGCCACAGACGAATATCATTGGTCTGCCTGATTCTGCGATTCGTGAGGCAGTAGAACGAGTAAGAGCCGCTATTAAGAACTGTGGTTATCGTTATCCCCAGCAGCGCATTACGATAAATTTAGCACCAGCCGACTTACGAAAAGAAGGTTCTGCCTTTGACCTTGCGATTGCTCTGGGGATACTGATAACTAGTGGTCAACTGATAATGCCCTCAGCCAATGAGGTGCTTTTTATTGGAGAACTTGCGCTTGATGGTAGTCTGCGTCCAGTATCAGGTGTTCTACCAATGGTGGAAGCAGCGCGCAAAAATGGATTTAAGGCTGTACTGCTTCCTGAAGGGAATGCTGCTGAGGCAGCTTTGATCAGTGGTATAAATATATACACAATCGACCATTTATGCACATTACCGAACCCGGAAGAATTACCGTCCAATTCAGCAAAAGGTGAAGACGAACTGAACCAAAGGAATGGGGGAGTTTCCGAAGATATGCCTTCTTTATCATCTCTTCCTTTTCCTGTAACTGTGACCAAGGGGATAGATGCTAATGACCGACCTCCGGTTCTAGTCTTTTCTTTGGAACATCTTAAATATACCCCAGTTTACCGTACTTCTGACGACTCCTCATATGGAATGAACGAGATGATGGATGATTACAGTGATGTGCTAGGGCAACAACATGTAAAAAGAGCCCTAACCATTGCGGCAGCGGGTATGCATAATATATTGCTCATCGGTCCACCCGGTACAGGGAAGACAATGCTGATTAAACGCCTTCCAAGCATCCTTCCGAAATTGTCTGAGAGTGAGGCACTAGAGGTAACCAAAATTTTTAGCGCAGCAGGAACTTTAAAAGATGCCCACAACGGCTTACTGCGTAGTCGTCCTTTTCGCTCTCCGCATCATACCATATCGGCCGCAGGCCTTATTGGAGGTGGAGGCATTCCAAAGCCGGGAGAAGTTAGTCTTGCGCATCGAGGGATTCTCTTTTTAGATGAGTTGCCCGAATTCTCTCGGAATGTACTTGAAGTGTTACGCCAGCCGCTCGAAGACGGGGTTGTTACCATAAGTCGTGCTCGAGCTTCTTTTACCTATCCTGCAAAATTCATGCTGGCCGCATCGATGAATCCCTGTAGCTGCGGTTATTTTGGGAGTAATCTTTCTCAACAACATTGTACATGCAGCCCCGCCAGGATTGCTCAATATCGCGCAAAGATATCAGGACCCTTATTGGATCGTATTGATTTACAGGTGGATGTTCCTCGCCCGAAGGAATGGGATCGTCAAGGGCATGTTCTATCTTCGGCTGAGATGTATGCAGAGGTGATGGCGGCACAGACGATACAAGCTAAACGGTTTAAGCGTTTGCCTATTTCTTGGAATAGTGAACTTTCCGGCGCTTCCCTTCAGAGATATGCAAGTCTTAGTCGTGAAGGTGCCCAATTGCTGTATGACATTCTGGAAAATTTAGGTTTGAGCATGCGAGCGCATGATCGAATTATTAAGCTATCCCGTACAATAGCTGATCTGGAAGGCGCACCGGATATTACTTCCGCGCATCTTGCGGAGGCTGTGCAGTACCGTAATTTAGACCGGCAGGCGATGACAGAAGAATAAGCTAAATAGAGCAGCGATTCCCGTTATTGGCGAATTGCTGCTCTGTTTTTGGGTTATTAGTTTCACTTCGCAAAATTGTTAACGTCTCTGGAACCTTATGGACCCGAAAGATGTGATATGGGTATTTTTAGCTTTTGGAGCGTGTTTTCGGACTTCTGAGACACTAATTGAATTTAAAATCATCTGTGTCCGTTAGGGCTTCGTTTGAGGAAATATTTCTCTGTATTTCCTTACAGTACATTCAATTCTACAGCGATATTGCCGCGGGTTGCGCGGGAGTATGGACAAGCGCCATGAGCAGCCTCTACTAAAGAGGTTGCGGTTTCTCTGTCAACGCCTTTAACTAGCACATCAAGCTTAACCGCTATGCCAAAACCTCCATCTTCAACTTTACCAAAGCTGACTGTAGCCGTTACTTCGCTACCTTCAATTTTCACTTTTCCGAGTCGGGCAACCATGTTCAGTGCACTATCGAAACAAGCGGAATAACCAGCTGCAAATAATTGCTCAGGATTTGTACCTTCGCCACCGGCACCTCCCATTTCGCGTGGTGTGCTGATTGTAAGGTTGAGCTTAGGGCTTTCTGATTCGATAAAACCGTTTCTTCCTCCTACGGCTTTAACAGTGGTTTCATACATTTTTTGTTGGATCGTCATCATTGTGTATCTCTCCAATTCCTAATTAGTTTGTGTACAATCTAATTTATCACAATTAACTATAATGTCAAATTATTTTTTCCTATTAACATGATGTTATGAATGAATTATGATAAAATAAGGGTATAAGGCAGGTGATTAAGATATGAAAATGAATGAAGAAGATATGCAAAAGATGACGACTACACCTGAGCTGCTGATTGAGAATCAACTCTGTTTTACGATTTATGCTTGCTCTCGTGAGATCACAAAGCTGTATCAACCTTATTTGGATAAGATCGGTTTAACATACTCGCAATATCTGGTAATGCTTGTGTTATGGGAACGGCAGCAATGTACGGTTAAAGAAATTGGTGAGGCGCTATTTTTGGATTCGGGTACGCTGACACCTCTTTTAAAACGCCTACAAGCTGCAGGGTTGATCGTGCGTGAACGTTCGACACAAGATGAGCGAAAAGTTCTGATTTCACTAACGGAACAGGGCTGGGCACTTCAAAGCAACGCGGCTTGTATTCCCGGGAAAATGATGGAAGAAACGACTATGTCCGGCGATGAGACTGTAGAGCTGCTTGAGCAGTTCAAAAGCTTGCTAAATCGTGTTCATGATGCGAACACTCAAGATAGTAAAAAGTAAGTATAATCAGGAGTCTGTGCGATCGTTCGCATTCCGGCATGAAATCAAGCGAAAAAATGTGTACAAATCATGAATATATTTAAGGAAAGCGTTTTAAAAACATGTTACACTATTCTGGGTTCCTTTATATGGCATATAGGTAAGTATAAGCTTAGTCTTATAGATTTACTCAATGTCTCTCACAGAAATAAGGCCATTCTTTTACGAGTGGTAGAGCAGTTTCTGTTGGTTCCGGAATAGTGCTGCATGTTTAGCATCAGCCTATCCCTAACCCCGCGGCAATCAAAACGGAAGGCGAGATGACAACAGGCTGCCTGTTAAGTCACCACGCTACTTTAGGAGGCTACCGCTATGAATATCCACGAGTATCAGGGAAAAGAAGTGCTTAAGAAGTACGGTGTGGCCGTACCGAATGGAAAAGTAGCTTATACAGTGGAGGAAGCGGTAGAAGCCGCAGAGTCACTGAGTACACCGGTTGTTGTAGTTAAAGCTCAGATTCATGCAGGTGGACGAGGTAAAGCTGGAGGTGTAAAGGTTGCTAAGAATATCGATGAAGTGCGTACTTACGCAACCGAAATTCTCGGTAAGACTTTAGTTACTCACCAGACTGGTCCGGAGGGTAAGGTAGTAAAACGGCTGCTCATTGAAGAGGGCTGTCAAATTGTTAAAGAGTATTACATCGGTATCGTTGTTGATAGAGGAACTGGCCGAGTGGTTATGATGGCATCTGAAGAAGGTGGCACAGAGATTGAAGAGGTTGCAGCTACACATCCGGAGAAGATTTTCAAAGAAATCATTGATCCGGCAGTAGGTTTGCAGACTTTCCAAGCTCGTAAATTAGCTTACAGCATCTCTATTCCTAATGAACTGGTAGGCAAGACTGTTAAATTCATGCAAGCGCTATATCTAGCTTTTGTGGATAAAGATTGCTCTATTGCCGAAATTAACCCATTGGTAGTTACTGCGGATGGGAATGTGATGGCTCTAGATGCTAAATTGAATTTTGACCCCAATGCCTTGTTCCGCCACAAAGATATTCAAGAGCTTCGGGATCTAGATGAAGAAGATTTAAAAGAAATTGAAGCCTCTAAGTATGACCTGAGCTATATTGCACTTGATGGCAATATTGGTTGTATGGTGAACGGTGCAGGCCTAGCGATGGCAACGATGGATATAATTAAATATTACGGAGGCGAACCCGCCAACTTCCTTGATGTAGGGGGCGGTGCAACTACCGAGAAAGTTACAGAAGCCTTTAAAATCATTCTATCGGATGAAAAGGTAAATGGAATTTTCGTTAATATTTTCGGTGGTATTATGCGCTGTGACGTTATTGCTAACGGTGTTGTGGAAGCGGCAAGTCAATTGGGATTGACTAAACCGCTTGTTGTACGTCTTGAAGGAACAAATGTTGGATTGGGTAAGCAAATCTTGGCTGGATCGGGACTTAACATTGTAGCTGCTGATTCTATGGCGGACGGTGCCCGTAAGATTGTATCTCTTGTGCAATAATGGCTCGGAAGTTGAAGCCAGTTATCGTATTTGACAATATAAGTAGGGATGTGACTTAAGGCATGAGCATTCTTGTAGATAAAAATACGAAAGTTATCACGCAAGGTATTACGGGAGCAACGGGCTTGTTCCATACTAAGGGTGCGCTTGATTATGGAACTCAGATGGTTGGAGGAGTAACGCCGGGTAAAGGTGGAACGACAGTTAATATCACCCTTGAAAATGGCAGTGAAGTTAGTCTTCCGGTATTTGATACAGTCGCTGCTGCTAAGGCAGCTACTGGTGCAACTGCAAGTGTGATTTATGTACCGCCAGCATTCGCAGCAGACTCCATCATGGAGGCTGTAGATGCAGAGTTGGATTTGGTTATCTGTATTACCGAAGGTATTCCAGTGCTTGATATGGTAAAAGTCTCACGTTATATGGAAGGTCGTTCTACAGTGTTGATCGGTCCAAACTGTCCGGGTGTTATCACTCCTGGAGAGTGTAAGATTGGAATCATGCCTGGCTATATTCATATGCCTGGTTATGTAGGAGTGGTCTCGCGTAGCGGAACGCTAACCTATGAGGCGGTTCATCAGCTGACCACGCGTGGAATTGGGCAATCTTCGGCTGTAGGTATTGGCGGAGACCCGGTTAAAGGCTCTGAGTTTATTGATATTTTGAAGCTGTTTAATGAAGATCCGGGTACGAAGGCAGTTATTATGATCGGAGAGATCGGTGGAACTGCAGAGGAAGAAGCAGCAGAGTGGATTCGTGAACACATGACCAAGCCAGTTGTAGGCTTCATTGGAGGAGCAACTGCACCTCCAGGCAAGCGTATGGGGCATGCTGGTGCTATCATTTCTGGAGGGAAAGGTACAGCAAGCGAAAAAATTGCCGTACTGGAAGCTTGCGGAATCAAGGTAGCCCCTACACCTGCCGAAATGGGTTCAACACTCGTAAGTGTGCTTGAAGAGCGCGGTATTCTCAATGCTTTTACATCGCACTAATTAGTGTAGTTAAGACAGAGAAATCACTCCACGTAGTGAGGTTATTTCGTGTATAATTAATTAAAGAGGTAAGCAACCTTTTGTTCCTATTTAGGGATGAAAGGTTGCTTTTTTTATTTTAAATAGAAATTTATTGAATTTAAAGAAATACTTGCGTTTTCATGATGTGTAACACAAAATAGGGAAGGCTAGGCCTTCCATGTTAAGGGGCGAAAAATGATATGGAAGAACGGGAACTACTATTCGGCTTTAATGAAGTGGAAGGCATTGGCTGGAAAACTATCGACAAGATTCGCAGAGCTGGGCTTTTGTCAGAAAAAGCATTTTCTTGTAGCTCAGAAGACTGGGAAAAGGTTGGATTGAGCGAGAAAGTGTCGATTCAACTTGCTTCTATATATACGTTGGAGTGGATAGCAAACCGCCGCTTACTAATGGAAGAAAGTGCTGTGAACATGGTTACGATTTTTGATGCAGACTATCCCCATTTATTGAAGGAGACAGCTCAGCCACCATGGATTCTTTATTATCGTGGGCGTTTGGATCTGTTATCGACACCCAGTGTAGCGATGGTCGGTACTCGTGTGCCAACAGCTTATGGACGGAAGGTAGGAGAGATCCTCACGAAAGAGCTTAGTGAAGCAGGTCTAACAGTGGTTAGCGGATTAGCTAGGGGGATTGATAGCGCTTGTCATGAAGCTGCGCTAAGAAGCGGTGGAGGCACAATAGCGGTAGTGGCTACAGGACTTGATCGGGTCTACCCGCCTGAGAATAAGGAGCTTGAACGATTGATTTCCCGTGATGGATTAGTGCTAACAGAGTATCCCCTTGGAACCAAAAGTCATCCAGGGTTATTTCCGCAGCGCAATCGAATTATTGCAGGTCTCACATACGGGACAGTGGTCGTAGAGGCGGATAGTAAAAGTGGATCACTCATTACTGCAGATGCTGCCTTGGAGGCAGGACGGGATGTTTTTGCTGTCCCTGGACCTATTACTTCTCCAAAAAGTAGAGGTGCTCTTGATCTGATTAAACAGGGGGCAAAGCTGGTAACCGGTGCACTAGATATTTTAGAAGAATACACTTCTTTTCTCCCGACAAACCTCTCAAAAACAGGTGAAAGCGGTCCCTCTAAACAGGTGTCTGACGATTTGTTAATTGAAAAGAAATTGACAAATGAGGAGTTACACCTATACCATATACTGCATCAAGGCCCCTTTATTTTGGACGATCTGCTTGTGAGGACAGGATGGGATTTTGGACATTTGCATTCAGTTCTGTTATCTTTAATCATAAAAAAAGCGGTAGCACAATTACCAGGAGCTATTTATAAGGTAATTTAATATAGAGGTACGAGTGTTAACGAGGAGGAAGAGTCTATGGCAGATGCATTGGTTATTGTCGAATCGCCCGCGAAAGCGAAGACAATTGGCAAATATCTAGGTAGTAAGTATATTGTAAAGGCATCTATGGGACACATCAGAGATCTACCGAAGAGTCAAATTGGTGTTGAGGTCGAGAATGATTTCAATCCCAAATATATTACGATTCGTGGTAAAGGTTCTATATTGAAGGAATTGAAAGACGCTAGTAAAAAAGTGAAAAAAGTCTATCTCGCAGCTGACCCCGATCGCGAAGGAGAAGCAATTGCTTGGCACTTGGCACATGCCCTGGATTTAGATAATACACAGGAATGCCGAGTTGTATTTAATGAGATCACCAAACAAGCGGTGAAGGATGCTTTTAAGACGCCACGCAAGATTAACATGGATCTTGTGAATGCACAGCAGGCAAGACGTATACTGGATCGGCTAGTAGGTTACAAGATTAGCCCTCTATTATGGAAGAAAGTCAAAAAAGGGTTATCTGCTGGACGTGTTCAATCTGTAGCTGTAAAGATCATAATGGATCGTGAGAATGAAATCTCCGCTTTTGTACCTACTGAATACTGGAGTATTACAGCTAAACTTGGGATTCGAGATTCTGTCTTTGAAGCTAAGTTTCATAAGCTGAATGGTGTGAAGAAGGAACTTAATCAGGAAAGCGATGTTCAAGAGGTCCTTGAGGCAATCAAGAACGCAGCTTTTAAGGTAAGTAATGTGAAGGAGAAGGAAAGACAACGGCATCCTTCGGCTCCTTTTACAACAAGTTCCCTTCAACAGGAAGCAGCTCGTAAGCTTGGATTCCGTGCAGCTAAGACAATGTCTGTTGCCCAGCAATTATACGAAGGTGTGGAACTAGGCAAAGAGGGAACCGTAGGTTTGATCACCTATATGCGTACGGACTCGACACGTTTATCTGTCACTGCACAGGATGAGGCTAAAGAGCTGATTACTGCTAAGTATGGTGAAAAGTTCTTACCTGAAGCCCCTCGCCAGTATTCAAAGAAAGCGGCTGGAGCACAAGAAGCGCATGAAGCGATCCGACCAACTTCAGCACTTCGTGAACCGGAAATGGTCAAAGAGTTCTTAAGCCGGGATCAATTCCGTCTTTACAAGCTGGTGTGGGAGCGGTTCGTATCCAGTCAAATGGCGTCTGCTCTTCTTGATACACTCTCGGTTGATATAGAAGCAGGTACAGCCACATTCAGAGCGGTGGGTTCGAAGGTTTCATTCCCAGGGTTCATGAAGGTTTACGTGGAAGGTAACGATGATGGAACTACAGATGAAGATAAGTATTTACCGCCTCTTGAAGCGGGAGATGCTTTAAATAAGCAAGAGATCGAGCCGAAGCAGCATTTTACACAGCCACCACCGCGATATACAGAAGCAAGGCTTGTAAAGACACTTGAGGAATTAGGGATAGGACGCCCAAGTACGTATGCACCAACGCTTGAAACGATTCAGAAGCGTGGTTATGTAGCGATTGAAGAGAAAAAATTCATGCCTACAGAGCTTGGAGAACTTGTCATCGAGCAGATGGAACAATTTTTCCCGGAAATATTGAACGTAGAGTTTACGGCTAATATGGAAGGCGATCTTGACCATGTGGAAGAAGGCTCAGAAGATTGGGTGAAGGTTCTTGCCGAATTTTACGAGTCTTTCGAGAAGCGCTTAGTGTTTGCCGAAGAAGAAATGAAAGAAATTGAGATTGAAGATGAAGTCTCTGATGAGATCTGCGAGAAATGTGGTAAACCACTTGTATATAAATTAGGACGCTTTGGGAAGTTTCTAGCATGTTCTGGCTTTCCAGATTGCCGAAATACGAAGCCGATTATCAAAGATATTGGTGTAACTTGCCCTAAATGTAATGAAGGAAAAGTTGTAGAGCGTCGAAGCAAAAAAGGGCGTGTCTTCTATGGCTGCGATCAATATCCAGGGTGTGATTTCGTCTCTTGGGATAGACCATCCACTAAACCATGTCCATCTTGCGGGGCTTGGATGATTGAGAAACGCAATAAGCAAGGCACCAAACTGCAATGTACGTCTTGTGACCATACAGAGGCAGTTTTAGACAACGAAGAAGAGTTAGCAGAATAATAGTCTCTACAGGAGGAAATAAGACAGTGACAGATACAGCAAAGGTAACAGTAATTGGAGCAGGTCTCGCAGGAAGTGAAGCAGCCTGGCAAATAGCCTCTCAAGGCGTACCGGTAAGATTGTATGAAATGAGACCAGTGGTGAAGACGCCAGCACACCACACCAATCAATTCGCAGAACTAGTATGCAGCAACTCCTTGCGTGCAAATGGTTTAGGCAATGCGGTGGGTGTATTAAAGGAAGAAATGCGACGTTTAAACTCTCTTGTATTAGGTGCGGCCGATCGCCACGCTGTACCTGCTGGCGGTGCACTTGCCGTGGATCGGGATGGTTTCTCGGGAGAAATTACGAGTACATTGCATAATCATCCGCTCGTGGAAGTCATAAATGAAGAACTTACGCATATACCGGAGGAAGGGATTGTTGTTATTGCAACGGGTCCACTAACTTCCCCTGCATTATCTGCTGAAATTAAGGGTCTATTAAGTGAAGAGTATTTCTATTTTTATGATGCTGCAGCACCGATTGTTGAGAAGGACAGCATTGATATGAATAAAGTGTATCTGGCTTCCCGTTATGACAAAGGGGAAGCAGCATATTTGAACTGTCCTATGACTGAAGAGGAGTTTGACGTGTTTTATGACGCGTTGATTTCTGCAGAGACGGCGGCACTCAAGGATTTTGAGAAAGAGATATACTTTGAGGGCTGTATGCCTATCGAAATCATGATGAAGCGCGGTAAGCAAACTGCATTGTTTGGTCCGATGAAGCCTGTTGGGCTTATCAATCCGCACACAGGTAAGCTACCTTACGCGGTAGTACAACTTCGTCAGGATAACGCTGCTGGAACGCTTTACAATCTGGTGGGCTTTCAAACGCACTTGAAATGGGGCGAACAGAAGCGGGTATTCTCGCTGATTCCAGGTCTTGAGAACGCTGAATACGTTCGCTATGGGGTAATGCACAGAAATACCTTTATTAATTCTCCTAAACTCTTGCATCCTACTTATCAAATGAAGGGTAAAGAAAGGCTGTATTTTGCTGGACAGATGACTGGCGTGGAAGGTTATGTGGAATCAGCAGCTTCAGGTCTGATTGCCGGCATTAACGCTGCTAGAGCCGCACTTGGTCAAGAAGGACTGATCTTCCCACAAGACACGGTGCTTGGTAGTATGCCTGCTTATATCACTTCCGCTGATCCGGAGCATTTTCAGCCTATGAATGCCAATTTTGGTCTTCTGCCGAAGGTGGAGAAGAAAATCCGTAATAAGAAAGAAAAGAATGAGATGTTAGCGCATCGTGCACTAGACAGTCTTGCCGAGTACGCCAATCGTACGGGCCTTGCTTATGTAGAGCCGGAGACTATCGACAACCAAGAATAAGAAGCGCCTTGGGCGTCCTTATAAGGATGATAAGCGTTAGCGTTTAAGTGAGAAATATAAGGATAATGTATAACGTGAAACGTATACTTCTTATTTTTGAACAAAGCCCATCTTAAGGAGGTAACTACAATCATGGTACCCAGCTTTCATGCGACTACAATTTGTGCTGTAAGACATAACGGACAGGCAGCTATAGCAGGTGATGGTCAGGTTACATTCGGAGAGAGTGTAATTATGAAGACGACGGCCAGAAAAGTTCGTCGCTTATACAGAGGACAAGTAATAGCAGGGTTTGCAGGATCTGTGGCCGATGCTATCACTTTGTTCGAAAAATTCGAAGGCAAGTTGGAGGAGCATCATGGAAACCTGCAACGGGCAGCCGTAGAATTGGCGAAAGACTGGCGTCAAGATCGTATTCTTCGAAAACTTGAGGCATTGATGATTGTTATGGACAAGGAAGGAATGCTCTTGATCTCCGGAAATGGTGAAATTATCGAGCCAGATGATGATGTGCTCGCTATTGGTTCCGGTGGTAACTTTGCACTTGCTTCCGGTCGCGCGCTCAAACGTCATGCTCCAAATCTTGCTGCTGCGGATATCGCTCGTGAAGCTCTTCAGATTGCATCAGAAATATGTGTGTATACTAACTCCAATATTATTGTTGAGCAATTATAGGCTCAGTGCCATAGAGACAAGGAGGAATTCACGATGGTGAATCAATCGCTAACACCCCGTCAAATCGTAGCTGAATTGGATAAATATATTGTAGGTCAGAAACAAGCTAAGAAATCGGTAGCTGTTGCCCTTCGTAATCGTTATCGGCGCAGTCTGCTGGCTGAGGAACTGCGTGATGAAGTTGTTCCTAAGAACATCTTGATGATCGGACCTACCGGTGTAGGGAAAACTGAGATTGCTCGGCGTCTAGCTAAGCTCGTTAATGCTCCGTTCATCAAAGTGGAGGCAACCAAATTCACTGAGGTGGGTTATGTAGGGCGAGATGTGGAGTCTATGGTGCGTGATTTAGTTGAGACCTCTATTCGTATGGTGAAGCTAGAGCGTACGGAAAAGGTGAAAGACCGTGCAGAAGAACTGGCTAATGAGCGGATTGTCTCTATTTTAGTGCCTTCGTCTTCAAAAAATAAATCTCAGAAGAATCCTTTTGAGATGATTTTTGGCGGGAACTCTTCACAAGAGGATTCTAAAGAAGATTCCGAACCAGATGGAAGCTTAAGCGAACGTCGTCGCGGGGTTAGATTTAAGCTGCTTGCTGGTCAATTGGAAGAAGATATCATTGAAATAGATGTTGAGGATACAGCGCCATCTATGCTGGATATGTTTGCAGGGCAAGGGAACGACCAGATGGGGATGAATATGCAAGAAATGTTTGGCAGCTTGCTTCCGAAGCGGACGAAGAAGCGTAAGCTTCCTATTCGTGAGGCTCGTAAAGTGCTAATTCAGGATGAAGCAACCAAACTGATTGATATGGATGATGTCATTCAGGAATCTGTGACACGCGCTGAACAATCAGGTATTATTTTTATCGATGAGATTGATAAGGTTGCAAGTCAAGGAAAGGGTTCGGGCCCTGATGTATCACGTGAAGGTGTACAAAGAGATATCCTTCCAATTGTAGAGGGTTCTACAATCATGACAAAATACGGTCCTGTGAAGACGGACTACGTGCTCTTCATGGCTGCCGGGGCTTTTCATGTTGCTAAACCTTCTGATCTGATTCCAGAGCTTCAGGGGCGTTTTCCGATTCGCGTAGAACTAAGCAGTCTGACACTGGAGGATTTTGTTTCTATCTTAACAGAGCCAGAGAACGCTTTGACGAAACAATATGTTAATTTGTTAAAAACCGAGGACATTGAAGTGGAGTTCCAGAAAGATGCTATTTATGAAATTGCCAAAATAGCTGCTTCAGTGAATCAAAATATGGAGAACATAGGTGCTCGGCGTCTTCATACGATTTTGGAGAAGTTATTGGAGGATCTTTCTTTTGAAGCACCTGAGCTGACGCTGGACACTATGGTTATTACACCAGAGTATGTGCGTGAGAAATTGGCAAGTATTGCGCAGGATCGTGATCTAAGTCAGTATATTCTTTAATGCGACAAATTCTATTCTTTTGGATTTGGGCATATTGAATTAGAAAATTACAATTTAGTGTCATTAATAGGTAAAAAAATGTAAAAAGATGCAATTAAAAAGATATTTTTGAGTTAAAAAAGGAATAAAATAGCAATAAAGTGCTAAAAGCCCTGTCTTTTCTAAAAAGATAGGGCTTATTTCTTATTGTAATAATATACAAATTAAATGAAAATCAATGTATGTGAAAATACTAATAAGTTATACTTTGCGACAAGGTTCGACGTAGAAACTGATAAATAGAGGACTTTTATACTTTATTTGTCGAAATCAAGCAGGTTTTTTAAGGAAAGTTGTGGAATTCATTTCATTATGATAGCTTTGAAAGGAGGAATTATCTTGGGATTGCTGAATAGTGTCAGTTTTCAACGATTGCAGGGAGGCATTGATGCTGCCTACAAACGACAAAATGTTCTAGCGAATAATGTGGCTAACGAAGATACGCCAAATTTCAAACGTTCTGATGTTTCATTCGAAAGTTTCCTTCAGCAACAAGAAAGTGGACTAAAATCTACACTTAACGCGAAGGTAACGGACTCCCGACATTTTCAATTTGGTAGTAATAGAATTGTACCAGCAGCTGTCGTTAGTACGGATGAAACTACCTCGATGAATAATAACGACAACAATGTGGATGTAGAACGAGAAATGGCGTTAAGTGCTGAGAACCAACTCAGGTATAGTTCTTATGTCGAGCAGATCAACAGTCAAATTTCGATGATGCGAGCTGTAATTCAAGGAGGATAAGATTGCATGAACTTTGGGAGTAGTTTTGGGATAAGTGCATCAGCATTAACAGCTCAACGATTGCGGATGGACGTGATTTCCTCCAACGTGGCCAATGCGGAAACTACAAGAGCATCGGTGGTTGATGGCAAAGCCGTTCCTTACCGTCGAAAGCTTGTTGTTATGGAAGCTACCGAAAGCAATAAGTTCTCGAATATACTAAATTCGAAATTGAACGGTAGTAGTAGTGAAGGTGTAAAGGTGCAGTCCATTATAGAAGATACTTCACCGTTAAAGCCAGTTTACAACCCAAGCCATCCTGATGCGGATGCCGAAGGTTATGTCTATATGCCAAACGTAGATATTACTAAAGAAATGGTAGATATGTTATCTGCATCACGTTCTTATGAAGCCAATGTCACGATGCTGAATGCATCTAAAGCTATGGTAAGTAAAGCACTCGAAATTGGGCGCTAAACGTAATTAACACAAGGAACGCTTCCAAAGTGAGTTTTGTACGAAGTGAATCTAGGAAGCATATGCTTACAAAACTTTTAGGAGGGAAACAGTTGATACAGAATATCACTAATGGGGTTCAAGCTGTACAGCAGCTTGCCATGAAACCAACATCTACCGAAGTTTCATCCACTCCTGCTAATGCCATGGAGAGCTTTGGTTCTTATCTTGAGAATGCACTCACTAAAGTAGCAGATCAGGAACAACAAGCAAAGGATATGAGTAATAAATTTGTATTGGGAGAAGTGAACATAGACGAGGTGATGATTTCTTCCCAACAGGCTTTACTGAGTTTGCAGTTGACTACACAAGTCCGGAACAAAGTGATAGAAGCCTATCAAGAAATTATGAGAACTCAAATTTAATTAATTCCTAGCTTAGTTCCGGATGGGGTGACACTGTGAATGAAAGATTTGCCCAATATCGGGAGAAGGTGACCCTGTATTGGAACAGATTTAGTGGTAAACAGAAGATTTTATTCTTTTCTACATTGTTTATCATTCTAATAATAATCGTAGTATTAACCATGCAGCTTTCAAAGACAGAATATGAAGTAGCGTTTCAAGATTTGGACAGCACAGATTCAGCTGGAGTAATGAACTACTTGGATACAGCAGGTGTTTCATACCGATTAAGCCAAGATGGAAAGAGCATTTCCGTGCCAAGCACAGAAGCGGCTCGTATAAAGGTGGATATCGGTTCTCAGGGGATTGTTCAGGGGGGCTCTATCGGTTATAAGGTCTTTAATGAAAATTCGTCAATGATAGGGACGACAGATAGTGAGTTTAATGTGAAGTATAATAATGCATTAAACGGTGAAGTAGAACAGTTAATGAGACGTATGCAAGGAATTAAGGATGCTAAAGTGCTGATTAATCTGCCTAAAGAAACAGTTTTTGCTTCCCAGGCTGACCAAGAGCAAGCATCTGCATCCGTTGTGCTTTCATTTAATCCGGGATTCAGACCCACTCAAGATAATATTGATGGGTACTTTAACCTTGTAAAGACGGCTGTTCCAAATCTACCAATCGATAACATTACGATTGCTAATAATGAAGTCGAGTTAATGCCTACGGCCAAAGGTGGACAAGCTGGAGTTTCCAGCCAAGTCGAAGAGAACTTCGCTCTTCAGAAGAAATTCGAAGAAGAAGTAAAGAAAGATGTGAAACAATTCCTTAGCACTCTTACGGGTCCAGATAAAGTTGATGTTCTTGTATTTTCGAAGCTGAACTTTGACAAGGAAAACCGGAAGGAGAATCTCGTAACCCCCGTGGATACAGAGAACATGAAGGGGATTGAGATCAGTTCACAAATCATTAGTAACTCGTATTCGGGTCAAGGAAATACAACTGGCGGAGTGGCAGGCACTGGTTCACAAGATGTAGCGGGCTATCCTTCACAAGCCGGTACGGATACTTCTACTTCGGAAGAATCTTCTGAAACGAGGAACTATGAAGTAAACCGAATTACAAAGGATGTTATCGCAAGTCCCTTTACTGTTAAAGATTTAACCATAAATGTTGCAGTTGAACCACCTACAGGACAAAATACTTTGGACGCTGCTACATCAGCAGCAATTCAAAACATTTTGGTAAATATTGTTCGTGCTTCGCTCGCAGATTCAGGTACTACATATACAGACGCTGATTTAACCAAAAAGGTTTCGGTGTATTCTCAACAATTTGGCGGAACCGCTGCTAATACAACACCAGGTGGTCTTGCCACATGGATGTTATGGGCTATCGGAGCAGCTGCATTGCTGGTTGGAGCAGGTGGAGGATATCTAATCTATCGGAGTCGCAAGAAGACTGTGGAAGAGGAAGATGAAGACATTCCATTGCAGGTTCCTACCGAATTTCCATCTATTAATTTGGAAAGTGTGACGAATGACAGTCAAGTTCGTAAGCAATTGGAAAGTTTGGCCAAGAAAAAGCCAGACGAATTCGTAAATCTGCTGCGTACATGGCTTGCAGACGAACAGAGGTGAACTAATGGCAAAGGCTAGTCAGCAGGGGCTTAGTGGCCGTCAAAAGGCCGCGATCCTGCTTATCACACTAGGGCCCGAGGTATCGGCGCAAATATTCAAACATTTAAGAGACGAGGAGATTGAACAATTAACTCTTGAAATTGCTAATGTCCGTAAAGTGGACAGCAGCGAAAAAGAGTCGATCATGTCTGAGTTCCATCAGATATGCCTCGCCCAGGAATATATATCACAAGGCGGTATTAACTACGCCAAAGAGATTCTGGAGAAAGCACTTGGTTCCGCAAAAGCAATGGAGGTCATTAACCGTCTGACTGCGACTTTGCAGGTAAGACCTTTCGATTTTGCTCGCAAGGCTGATCCAAACCAGATTTTGAACTTTATTCAGAATGAGAATGTCCAGACTATCGCACTTGTATTGTCTTATCTGCAATTCGAACAAGCCGCAGCTATTCTCTCCTCATTACCTCAAGAGAAGCAGGCGGAGGTGGCTAGAAGAATTGCTGTAATGGACAGCACCTCTCCGGAGGTCATTACACAAATTGAACGAGTGCTGGAGCAGAAGCTTTCTGCTACAGTAACTCAGGATTATACAAATGCTGGCGGTATCGAATCAATTGTACAAATCTTGAATGGAGTTGACCGTGGGACAGAGCGCACAATTCTGGATTCTCTCGAAATTCAAGATCCAGAGCTCGCCGAGGAAATCAAGAAGCGGATGTTCGTATTCGAGGATATTGTCAATGTGGATAACCGTTCGATTCAGCGTATTATTCGTGATATTGATAATGCGGACCTGCAGCTTGCCCTTAAGGTTGCAAGCGAAGAAGTACGAGATGTTATTTTCCGGAATATGTCCAAACGTATGGCAGAGACATTCCGAGAAGAAATGGAGTACATGGGTCCTGTGCGGTTGCGTGATGTAGAAGAAGCGCAAACGCGTATTGTAGGTACGATCCGCAGACTCGAAGAGTCTGGAGAAATTATCATCGCTCGTGGCGGAGGAGATGACATCATTGTCTAAGCTGATTAAGCATTCTCAGTATGTTCCAGTTGATGTACTGAAAAGATTGGAGCAGGCCCGGCACTATGCGGGCCTAACTGAGGAGCCCGTTCCAGAGGAGACTGTAAGCGAGACTCACTATCATGATCCCGCTCGTGAAGAGGCTGAAGTGGCACGTAAGCAAATGCTTAAAGACGCCCAAGAATTTGCCGAAGAGCAAGTACGGAATGCCTCTCTTGAAGCGGAACAGATTGTTGAATCCTCAAAAGCGGAGGCTGAAGAGTGGTGGAAAGAGCGGCGTGAGCAGGATGAACATCTCGTTGAGGCTGTCAAAGCCGAGGCTTATCAGCTAGGGTATCAAGAAGGTGTTTCTCAAGCTGAGCAAGAGATGAAGCTCAAAATTGCAGCGATGATGGATGAAGCGCGTGCTGTTTTAACTGAAGCCTATAAGGCAAGGGATGTCATTATTCAGGAAGCAGAACCTTTCTTGGTTGAGCTAAGCTGTGATATTGCGGAGAAAATTGTGGACAGACAGTTAACGGTTGAGCCGCAGTTTGCAATGGATTTGATTCGGAAGAATCTAGCTCGTAAACGTGAGCAGGGGCTGATCTCACTGTGTGTATCACCTGCGCAGTTTGCTTTCGTAAACGCAGCAAGGGAAGAATTGTCATTAGCGGTTGACTCGCAGGCTGAACTACAGATCTTGCCTGACTCGACTGTGAAAGATCAAGGTTGTGTAATCCGCTCCTCCTTTGGCAGCATAGATGCCCGAATTGATACTCAGCTTGCAGAAATCAAGAAAGAGCTGGTTAGAATCGCGCTGGACACCGATGAGCAGAGAAATGGGGAAGAAGATGCTTGATAGTAACCGTTATAAGGAGCAACTTCGTAATCTCGATCCGGTGAGGATCAATGGGAAAGTGACGCAGGTTATCGGTCTTATGGTTGAATCGGAAGGACCTGATGCTAGCATTGGTGATGTGTGCTATATCTATCCTTCTAAAGGAAATAAGCCGCTGCAAGCTGAAGTCGTTGGTTTCCGTGACAACAAGGTGCTATTAATGCCACTTGGAGAACTGCAGGCCATTGGACCTGGTTGTGATGTAGTGGGAACGGGAAAGCCACTTAGTGTTCAGGTGGGTTCAGAATTGCTGGGTAAGGTACTGGATGGTCTAGGGCAACCGCTTGATGGTTCCCTGATCCCAGCTCGAATGCCACATAGTTCGACCTTTAACATTCCGTCCAATCCACTCAATAGACCACGAGTGCAAGAACCTATTAGCATCGGTGTAAGAGCGATAGATGGTTTGCTAACAATTGGTAAGGGTCAGCGGGTGGGGATTTTCGCTGGTTCAGGGGTCGGCAAAAGTACGCTCATGGGAATGATTGCACGTAATACATCAGCAGATGTTAATGTTATCGCTCTGATTGGGGAACGTGGCAGGGAAGTACTGGATTTCATCGAACGCGATTTGGGACCTGAGGGTTTGCAGAGGTCAGTCGTTATTGTCGCTACATCTGATCAGCCTGCATTAATTCGAATTAAGGGAGCACTTATTGCTACTACGATTGCTGAGTATTTTCGGGATCGTGGACTTAATGTGATGCTGATGATGGATTCGGTCACTCGTTATGCTATGGCTCAACGTGAAGTTGGACTTGCAGTCGGAGAACCACCAGCTATGAGAGGTTACACACCATCTGTATTTGCAAGCTTACCTAAACTACTAGAACGCGCCGGAACTGGTCCTACAGGCTCTATCACAGCTTTTTACACTGTATTGGTTGATGGTGATGACATGAATGAGCCGATCGCTGATGCAGTGAGAGGGATACTCGATGGACATATCGTCCTTAACCGAAGTATTGCCAACAAAGGACATTTTCCAGCAATAGATGTGCTTTCCAGCATTAGTCGTGTAATGAAGGATATTGCGCCAGAAGAACAGATTGCCGCTGCAGAGAATGTTAAGCGACTAATGGCCGTGTACAAGGATTCAGAGGATTTAATTAATATCGGAGCGTATCAGAGAGGCTCCAATGCTCAAATCGATGAGTCGATGGAGTATATAGACAGTATATGGGAATTCACCAAACAAAGAGTGAATGAAAAAGTTACGCTGGCTGAAGTTCAACAGTCTTTAATTTCACACTTCTCGAGGAGTTGATTCAGTATCATGAGATTTCATTATACTTTTCAAAAAGTCGTTGACTTGAAGGGCAATGAGAAGACACAGGCAGAATGGATGCTCTCAAGCGCGCTTGGAGAATTGCAGGCACAAGAAAGAAGCCTGGATGAACTCACCTTTCAGCGGAGCGCTATTATGTTATCTTTACAAAATGCCGCAGAACAAAAGGCACCTATGGCGAAGATTCGTGAAATGCAAGAATATGTAGAATACCTGGATATATGCATTGCCCGTAAACATACGGACGTTAGGAGTGCACATCAGGAAGTCTTGAAGAAGCAAGATCAGTTAAGCACAAAGGTATTAGATGAAAAAGTATGGTTAAAGGCAAAAGATAAGGCTGAGACACAGTTTCAGCAAAGTATGATTTTACGGGAACAAAACGAACTGGATGAGATGGCAACCGTCCGCTTCGCGATGAAATCCCTCTAACCCGGGAGGTTTCCGCTAGTGGCTAAAATTGATAATGACATGGAACTTGAAAATGAAGGGTCAGCGGGGAAATTTGAGCGGTTCTTATTTCTAATGATACCGATTATCTTCACGCTAGTACTGCTTGGAGTACTGTTGACGCTTTTTAATATGGACATTCGTAATAACGTGCTTGAAGTTGCGAATAAAATTCCGATTCTGGAAAAATGGGTTCCTGATCCGCCAACAGATCCTTCTAAACCGAAGGAAGAAAGCAAAAAGCAGGAAGTGAGCTCAAACTCAACGATTAAGGAGCTCAAAGCTCAGCTTGCCCAGAAGGCAGATGAGTTGAAGAAGGTCACAGATGAAAAAACAGCCCAGGATACCAAGGTTCAGGCGCTAGAGTCGCAAATTGAGGGGATGAAGACGGAAGCTGCTGCAGCTGCTGAAGTAAACAGTGAGGAAACAGAAGATCCTTATCAGAAGCAGGTTACTGATCTGGCGAAGCTGTACGCGGGCATGAAAGCTTCCAAAGCTGCACCGATTATGGAGAATTTGACTACAGAAGAGATGGTGCAGATATTCAGCGTAATGAATAAAGCGAGTAAAACTGCGATTCTGGAAAAAATGGATCCTCAAAAAGCGGCAGATGTGACGATTAAGTTGAAAGAAACTACCTCTTCGGGTGATATGGCAATTGCTGCTCTTCAATCAAGATTGAAAAAAGAAGCTGGCACTACTCAAACGACTAAAACTAGTACAAATCTGGATAAGGAAAAGTTGAACCAAACCTTTAGTTCAATGACGCCTGCCAATGCAGCTTCTCTACTAGGAGAAATGTACAAGATTAGCCCTGATAAAGTAGTAACGATTATGAATACCGTAAGTGATAGTGTTCGCTCTTCGATTTTGGGGGAAATGACTAAAAATGATAGTGCGCAAACCGCGAAGATTGTTAACCGTTTGATGGGTGCTAAATAAATATTGAAAGGAGGTGAAAAATAATATGAGTTTAGTGGTTCAATCGCTTGTGAGCGCAAATGCTACAGCTGCAAGTGGTAGCTCATCGACTTCTACTGGCACAACAGCTGCTGTACCTTTCGCGCAGACATTAGTGCAAACTATGGGAGGAAACACAGCTAACACCACATCGGTACCTACTGATCCGCTTCTGGGAAATCTCGCCTCTTTATTGCAAGGTCTTTTAAAGGAAGTGCAGACAACTGGAGAAGATCAAGGGGGACAAGATACGCAGAATTCTGATCTTATCGAGAAGCTAACTGCTGATGTTGAAAATCTGGATGAAAGCATCAATAGCGATCCTGCTGTGCTGGTAGCTTTGCAAGCTTGGCTTCTTCAGGTATCAGCTCTTCTATCGGGAAGTCAAGCGACTGAGGGTGATGCTACATCTGATACGGAGTCGGCAGGAAGCTTGTCGCCGTTAGCTCAGCATGCGGATACGCTGCGATTTGCTGTTCAAGATGATTTGCAAAGTTTAGTTACTATGATTCAGGAAGCTGCTGTCAGTGGGAACGAAGAAGCTGCTAGTAAAGGAATAAGCCTGTTAAATAATTTTACAGCAATACTAGAACAGTCCTCCGCTAACACTATTAAGGGGAAGGGAAAGAACTCCAGTATAAATGAAAACTCTGGTGTATCCGTACAACAACCTATAGTGACTGAAAGCAAAGGTAATACGACGGACAAAACCATTCAAAACCTTAGTAATCGCGCTGGAGAAGTAGCTGCAATTAAGAATGAAGCAGTCCTAACTTCGCCTGTGACCTCAGGAGCTGTTCAAGATCCTGAAGCAGAGCTTACCGCTCCATTGATTAAAAACAGTACAACTGGAGAAACAAAGCAGGCAGAATCAACTCAAGATTCCACATCAGGAACTACTATTATAGAAGGAGATCATGAAGTTGTAACTGCTGGTCAATTAGCTCTTCGGGGAGGAATTACTGCTCCGTTGAAGGCTGAGGTTCCAGTAGCTCCTGTACCCGTTCATCAGTTTGCACAGGAAATGACCGGTTTTATTACAGGTAAATTGGAGATTGTGCAAAAAGGCGGAGTAGCTGAGGCTACGATATCACTCTTTCCAGAAAATCTAGGACAAGTAGATGTTAAGATTACTATGCAAAACGGCCATCTGGTTGCACAGTTTATGACTGAACATTCCGGAGCTAAGGATATGTTGGAACAGCAGATGAACCAGCTTCGAGCGGCATTGCAGTCTCAAGGCCTCCAAGTAGAAAAATTGGAAGTTACACAAAATAATACCCCCCTCAATTCAGGGTGGGGTCAAGAAGGACGCCAACCTGGTTCTGGAAGTGGTCAGCAGGGGAGACGCTCCAAAGAAAGTCGTGAGGAAGCTAATGATGCCATTCTTGCCGCAGAGCTAAATGGTGAATGGAAAGATTGGGTTTCAAACGCAGGGCAAGAAGATGATAATCAAGGGAACTCCTTCTCTGCCAAAGCTTAAACTTATCACAAGTGAAAGAGAGGTGAACGGTTATGACGACAACAACAACTCCTCCTGTTTCTACCAAAGACCAGTGGAATTATACAACTCCCGAATCTACTAAAACAACAGGAAATTCTGTCTTGGGTAAGGATCAGTTTTTGAAGATTTTGATCACCCAGTTGCAGAATCAAGATCCGATGCAGCCGATGCAAGATAAAGAATTTATTGCTCAAATGGCACAGTTTACATCTGTTGAGCAGCTGATGAATATCTCTACACAGCTTACATCAATGAATCAATCTCTTGGATCAGTATCCGGCTTGATTGGTAAAGATATCACATGGACGGATACCGCCACAAATCTACCTAAGACAGGGAACGTTGAATCAATCGTTGTCAGCAAGGGGATTCAATATGCGGTTGTGGGGAAAGACAGAATTGCTTTAACCGATATTACACAAATTCAGAATCCCGCAACAACAGAGAATGGTTCTGGTACAGATAGTAATACTCCGGAGAATAACGGAGGAAGCGAGGCGACAATATGAGTGACAGGCTGACCATAGGCCAACTGTATCCTGCGTCGTCCCTACATTCCTCAACGTTACAGCGATCTTCGATACCGAAGCAGACTGTGACTGGAGAAACCACCTTTGAGAGCGTACTGCAACAGAAGCTTCTAAAATTCAGCAATCATGCTGCTAAGCGTCTTGAACAAAGAGGAATTGAACTTGGAAGCAGACAACTGGATCAGATATCTTCTGCTGTGGATAAAGCTGCTGCCAAAGGCAGTAAAGAATCCTTGATATTAATGAAGGACTTGGCATTTATCGTAAGTGTCCCGAATCGTACGGTTGTAACCGCTATGGATGGAAATTCGATTAAAGATAACGTATTTACGCAAATTGATAGTGCAATTGTGATTTCATAACCGGCTGGTCCTAACGGAAAGCCGAGGCGGCCGCTGACCGACTGACGCGGTCCCATTCACTTAGTAAGTTATTAGGACTCTATAATCTGGGAGGACAACACAAATGTTAAGATCTATGTATTCAGGGGTTTCGGGGATGAGAGGCTTTCAGACTAAGCTTGATGTAATCGGTAATAACATTGCCAATGTCAATACAATTGGTTTTAAATCAGGACGGGTTATGTTCAAGGACATTATGAGTCAAACTGTTTCTGGTGTAACTGCTCCTAGTGATGATGGTGCAGGTGGTATGAATGCTAAACAAATCGGACTGGGCGTAAGTATCGCTTCTATCGATACACTCCATTTGTCCGGTAGTGCTCAAACTACTAACAACCCGACAGATTTACGCATTGACGGAGATGGTTTTTTCCTAGTAAAGCTATCAGAAGATCAAGAAACACCTTTCTTGACTCGTGCAGGAGATTTTCATGTAGATGCTGCACGTAATCTTGTAACTTCTGACGGACTTCATGTGCTAGATTCCGATGGTGGACCCATTCAACTGGGTGATGATGTAACAGCATTCTCCATTTCCAATGATGGAACGATTGTTCAGACCATGTCGGATGGAACGACTGAAGCAGGTGTGAAGATCGGTGTAGCTAAGGTTACGAATCCATCTGGATTAGAGAAGATTGGTGGCAATCTATACCGTATGTCACTTAATGCGAATGCAGAAGGTGAGCTTGTTCCTACAGTAGCAAATGATACTGAAACTGGAACAGGCGCTATCATTTCTGGTCAACTCGAAATGTCCAATGTGGATCTTACGAATGAATTTACAGAAATGATCGTATCGCAACGTGGATTCCAGGCGAACTCCCGTATCATTACGACTTCTGATGAAGTGCTGCAGGAAGTAGTTAACCTGAAGCGTTAATTTTATCAATAATTTAATATCTTTTTTAAAGATTAACGCGGAGTCGTGGGGGAGGTACCCCTCCCCCTATTTTTGTTAGGAGGCCTGTTATGATATCGGTAACGAGATTAAATGGAACACCGATGTGGATCAATGCCCTACTGGTAGAAATGGTAGAAGAAAGCCCGGATACATATATTACGCTAGTAACCGGAAAAAGACTGATCGTGCTTGAAAAAGCTGATGAAGTTATTACGAAGATCCGGGATTATAACAGGGACATAGGCACATATGCTGCCACCATTAAAGTCCAGTCAATGGAGGAGCTAACATGAAGAAGATGCTGCCATGGTTACTTACGATTTTACTTGCGATTACACTTATCGTGATCGCCGCATTTTTATTAATGGACAAGATCTTTCCGAAAGATTCGAATGATGTAAATGCTGCGGTTCAAAGTGTGGAAACCAAGTATTTAACTGCAGATGAAATCGTCGAATTAACGGCAGAGATCAAAGATATCAAAACAAATCTTGCTGATCCCGATTATATCGTTCAAATAGATTTCGCCTTCCAACTGAATTCTGCGAAATCAAAAGAGGCATTCGAAAAAATAAAAGAGATCAAAATCAAACCGATTATTATCAAAACGCTTGCAGATACCAAACCTGAGGAGCTTAATGGAGCAAATGGCAAAGACCAGCTTAGCAGCAAGCTTGTTAATCTGATCAATAAGACATTGACCGAAGGCAAAATCACTCAGATCGAAGTCACCAAATACCTTTTGGCTTCTATGTAGCTTCAGGCATGATAATTCTTTGATAGGGGGGTGATTGAATTGGTTGATGTACTATCACAAAACGAAATAGATGCTCTACTTGCTGCACTTTCTTCAGGTGAGATGGATGCCGATGAACTTAAAAAGGAAGAAACTCAGAAGAAGATCCGATCTTATGACTTTAAACGGGCTGTTCGATTTTCTAAAGATCATATTCGTAGTCTTACAAGGATTCATGACAATTTCGCACGCTATCTTACAACGTACTTTTCAGCCCAATTACGCACCTTTGTGCAGATTAATGTCGTTCAAGTAGAGCAGCTCCCTTATGATGAATTCATTCGTTCCATTCCGAAAATGACAATACTGAACATTTTTGAAGCCGAACCTTTAGAAGGTCGAATGGTAATGGAAGTTCATCCAAACATCGCTTTCGCTATGCTGGACAGATTGCTGGGCGGTTTTGGGACTGCGCCATCTAAGATTAATGCTTTAACTGAAATCGAAACAACGATTATGGAGCGTATCTTCAGCAGATGTTTTGAGAGTTTGCAGGAGGCTTGGAAGACTGTGCTGGATATCCATCCGCGCATGGAAGCGCTCGAAACGAACCCACAGTTCATGCAAATTGTATCGCCCAATGAGACCATTGCATTGATCTCGTTAAGCACCAAAATTGGAGATACAACAGGTATGATCAATCTGTGCATACCGCACGTCGTTCTGGAACCAATAATGTCTAGACTATCTGTTCACCAATGGTTTGTAACAGAGAAGAAGACCCGGGATGCAGATGAACTTGAAGCTATTAAAGCTAGAGTTCATAAGGCGAAACTGCCGATTGTCGCTGAACTTGGAGAATCGAGCTTATCTATATCTGAGTTTCTTGGGCTTAGCGTCGGTGACGTGATCTCACTAAACAGGAATGTAGATTCTGGACTCTCGATTAAGGTAGGGGAGAAGCTTAAGTTCATCGGAAGTCCTGGAATGGTGAAAGACAGGGTAGCCGTGCAAATAGACGAGATTGTCAGTGAAGGAGTTGAAGAATTTGACGAGTAAAGATTATTTATCCCAAGAAGAAATCGACGCCCTTCTGAGACAATCTGCGGAAGGCTCATTGGCTCCTTCAGAGAAAACGGTAAATGACTATTTAACACCGTTTGAACAGGATGCTTTGGGTGAAATCGGTAATATAACGTTTGGTAGTGCAGCGACAGCTCTTTCCACATTACTAGGGAAAAAGGTTGATATTACAACCCCTCAAGTTTCCATCATTACACGCGGGGAATTTGAAGTGGCTTTTCCTAAACCACATGTAGCTGTACACGTGGAATATGTAGATGGATTTCAGGGTATTAACTCTCTTGTTATTAAGATTAGGGATGCACAGGTCATCGCAGATTTAATGCTTGGTGGAGAAGGCGAACCTAAAGATGAAGAATTGAATGAAATTCACATTAGTGCTGTGCAGGAAGCAATGAACCAAATGATGGGTTCTTCTGCCACATCAATGTCCACTATCTTCAATCGGTTTGTTAATATTTCACCTCCGGGTATCGACATTCTGAACATGTCCAGCGGTGAAGGTGTCGGTAGCTTACCCAATGACGAAACCTTAATTCGAATTTCGTTCCGACTTAAGATAGGAGATTTAATAGACTCTACTATTATGCAGCTCTTGCCTGTCCAGTTTGCTAAGGATATGGTAACGATGCTTCTGGGTGATGTAAGCCCTGCAGCGCAGGAGGCTGCAGTTACGTCGACAGAGACTCCTGCTAAGCCGGCTCAAGAGACGCCTCCTGTAGCTCCTCCAGTGCAACAGGCGCCTTCACAGCCCGTAGGAGAAACACCTCCGCCGTACCCTCCGCAGGGGATGCCTGGTTATCCAGGAATGCCAGAAGGCGGATATTATTACCCTCCAGCAGGAATGCCGGCGTATGGCATGCCAGGGATGCCACCCTACGGAATGCCGCCTCAAGGCATGCCTTATGGGCAGACACCACCGCTTAGTCCTGAAGCGAATCGCAATGTAAATGTACAGCCTGTACAGTTTGCTAACCTTAACGGTGGAGCTTTTGGTCATATTGATGAAAACAATTTAAATTTATTGATGGACATACCGCTTAGAGTAACCGTAGAATTAGGAAGGACCCAGAAGCAGATTAAAGATATTTTAGAAATGTCTCAAGGCTCGATCATTGAGCTGGACAAGCTCGCCGGTGAGCCTGTAGATATTTTGGTTAACAACAAGCTTATTGCCAAAGGTGAAGTCGTAGTTATCGACGAAAACTTCGGCGTACGCGTTACGGATATCGTCAGCCAGTGGGACCGAATTCAGAAATTACAATAAGCATACTTAGGGAGGATTTTGTAAAAATGGCTAACCGAATTCTAATCGTGGACGATGCAGCATTTATGAGAATGATGATCCGTGACATTTTGTCGAAAAACGGATTTGAAGTAGTGGGCGAAGCTCAGGACGGTTCTCAAGCTATAGAGAAATTTAAAGAACTGCGTCCAGACCTTATCACGATGGATATAACTATGCCTGAGATGGACGGAATCGCCGCCCTGAAAGAAATCAAGAAGGTAGATCCGGCTGCTAAGGTCATCATGTGTTCAGCCATGGGCCAGCAGGCTATGGTTATCGATGCTATTCAAGCGGGAGCAAAAGACTTTATTGTGAAGCCTTTCCAAGCTGACCGAGTTATCGAAGCTATCAACAAAACGTTGGGTGTGTAGGAAAAAGACATGCCTCTCAATTCAGAACCGCTCGGGAGCAATAACACCCTGCTGAATTTGCTTAACGTTATTATTGTCCTTGCGGTAATCATTGTACTTATTGTGCTGCTGATCCGTTTTCTTGGACGTCGTAATCAGACCTTTATGAGCGGGCGCTCCATTCGAACGCTTGGTGCTGTAGGGCTGGGACCTAACAAGTCGATGCAGGTTATTGAACTGGGAAGCAGCCTTTACTTAATCGGGATTGGTGAGAACATATCCATCTTGGATAAAGTCACTGATCCGGATGAGGTGGCTTTGATCATTGCAGCATTTGAGGATCAGTCCTCCAACCAGAATAATTTTCTCGCACCGCTTATTGCCAAGGTTAAGGTTAAGCTGCGTGGGGAGGTTCCATCAGAAGAAATCGAGCTTAGTGAAACATCATCTTTTTACGAGACACTGCAATCCAAGCTTCGTTCTGCACCAGAGCGAAAAGAGAAAATGGAAGAGCTGTTACGGGATGATGTTACTAAGGATGAGTCGAGGAATTTATGAAAAAGAAGCTAATTCTTGCTATTCTGCTGTTCGGGTTCATTAGTATAGTTATGATGCGGCCGATACATGCTGATCCTATACCTAATGTTAATATTCAGGTCGGTAATGAAGATGGTTCAAGCGGTGGTACCAGTTCCATATCAATTCTTCTTCTCGTTACGGTTCTGAGTATTGCTCCGGCGTTTCTAGTTCTTATGACCAGTTTTACTAGAATTGTAATCGTGCTCGGTTTTGTTAGAACCTCACTTGGTACTCAGGCCATGCCTCCGAATCAGGTGCTGGTAGGGCTTGCTCTGTTTCTGACCCTGTTCATTATGTCGCCAACTTTGGCGCAAGTGAATGAAACGGCATTACAGCCGTATATGAAGGGGACGATTACCCAGACTGAGGCTTTTGATAAAGCTGCTGATCCGATGAAAGAATTTATGTTTAAACAGACCAATTCCAAAGACCTTTTGTTATTTATGAAATATACCGGTTATACGGGATCAGCTAAACCGGCTACATACAGTGATATTCCACTGACGGTGATGGTGCCAGCTTTCGCAATTGGAGAATTGAAAAAAGCTTTTACAATGGGCTTCTTAATTTTCATTCCATTTTTGATTATTGATATTGTTGTGGCGAGTACGCTCATGGCCATGGGGATGATGATGCTTCCCCCGGTCATGATTTCATTACCTTTTAAAATTATGCTCTTTGTGCTGGTAGACGGCTGGTACTTAGTCATTAAATCACTACTTCTTAGTTTTAACACCTGACCTTAAGAGGAGGCATGAGGATTGAGTACGGAGTTTATTATCGGTCTAGCAAGCCAAGCCGTATATTTAGTGCTGGAAGTCAGCGCTCCCATGCTGATTCTTGGTCTGGTGGTAGGGCTAATAATCAGTATCTTTCAAGCTACGACACAGATTCAGGAACAGACGCTAGCGTTTGTTCCAAAAATCGTCGCAGTACTGCTGGCTTTATTGCTATTTGGACCGTGGATCATCACGAAGCTAATTGACTTTACTAGCCAAATTTTAGGCAGTCTCTATATGTATATTGGTTAACCAATGAACATGGATACCTTATTGCAAAGTTTACCCGTCTTTTTGCTTATTTTTTGTCGAATTACAGCCTTTTTTGTTGTCGTTCCTGTATTTTCTTCTCAAGGGGTACCGACAACTTTTAAGATTGGCATATCTTTTTTTGTAGCATTGGTAGTCTTTAGTGCTAATGGAACAGGGATTACGATTCCGCAGGATTTTAGTTATATTTTGCTGATTATGAGAGAAGTATTAATAGGTTTATTGCTAGGTTTCATTGGATATTTGATGTTTATGGCGATTCAGACAGCAGGTTCTTTCATTGATATTCAGATTGGCTTCGGTATTGCCAACGTCATTGATCCTATGACAGGAACGTCAGCACCTATTCTCGGTAATTTCAAATATATGATAGCCCTGCTAATGTTTTTGAGTATGAATGGACATCACCATTTACTAGATGCCATTGTGTACAGCTATAAATGGATTCCTATGAATAATGATTTATTTCTACGCATGGTTGATGGTAGTTTGTCAGAGTTTCTGGTCCGAACATTTGCGCAGTCGTTTGTATTAGCTTTTCAAATGTCGGCTCCATTAGTAACTGCACTGTTTCTGACCGATGTTGGTCTTGCTTTTTTAGCGAGAACGGCTCCGCAATATAATGTATTCGTTATAGGGGTTCCTCTAAAAATCATCATAGGTATTGCACTTCTTTTAGTGCTGATGCCAGGTCTGGCTGTGTTGTTTCAGAATCTCTTCGAAATCATGTTCGAATCCATGGAGAATTTACTGGGTCTCATGGGGAAGAAGCCGTAGGTGACCGTAAGGGGAGAGTATTATGCCTAAGACGAAGCGTTATAGACTAGATCTTCAACTCTTCGCCGGTGAAAAGACGGAAAAAGCAACCCCGAAGAAACGGCAGGATGCTCGTAAAAAAGGCCAAGTAGCCAAAAGTGCTGAGCTGTCTGGTGCGGTTGTATTGCTAGCTGCGGTAGTTAGCTTGATGATGTTTGGTGGTTTTATGAAAGAGCGTTTTATGAAGCTATACACGGACGTATTTCAGAATCGGATGATGCTGGACGTTACGCCTGAGAATATAACACTGCTATTTAATCAGTATGGTTTGCAAATCTTGATTTTGCTAGCTCCATTACTTGGAATTACGTTTGTTATGGCACTTGTTTCCAACTTGGCGCAGGTGGGCTTTATGGCTACAGGAGAGGGGATTACTCCTAAATTCAGTAAGATTAATCCGATAAAAGGATTCAAAAATATTTTCTCAATGCGTTCGTTTGTAGAATTCCTGAAATCAATATTTAAGCTTCTAATTATTTCTTATCTGGTATATAGCACATTATGGGGAGAAAAGAAGAACTTTGCATCCCTGTCGCATATCAGTGCGGAGGGTATTTTTAAGTTTGCGGCCAAGCTGACGATGAGTCTTGGTTTGAAAATAGGGGTTGCCCTGCTAATTATGGCTTTTCTAGATTTTATGTATCAGAAGTACGAGCACGAAAAAAGCCTGAAAATGTCTAAGCAGGATATCAAGGATGAATACAAAAAAATGGAGGGTGACCCTCTAATTAAAGGTAAAATCAGGGAACGCCAACGCAGAATGGCCATGCAGCGTATGATGCAGGAAGTTCCTAACGCGGATGTAATTATTACAAATCCAACTCACTTTGCTGTTGCGCTAAAATATGATGGTTCCAAAATGGAGGCGCCACAGATTATTGCAAAAGGGCAGGATTATGTAGCACTTCGTATACGGGAGCTGGCTAAAGAACATGGCGTCGTGACTATGGAAAACAAACCGCTGGCACGGGCATTATTCCAAAGAGCAGAAATTGGAGATGTCGTTCCAAATGATCTGTTTCAGGCTGTAGCTGAAGTGCTGGCATATGTATATAAACTTAAAGGTAAGAGGAAATAAGGCGGGGGGTTAGGACATTGAAAGCTAAAGATTTAACAGTTTTGCTAGGCATCATCGGTATTGTGCTTATGATGATTCTGCCTATCCCGTCCTGGCTTTTGGACGTTTTGCTAGTTATTAATATTTCAATAGCATTAATTATCATATTAGTTGCTATGAACACGAAGAATGCGCTCGAATTTTCAATTTTTCCTTCATTATTGCTTGTTACGACATTGTTTCGTCTGTCACTAAACATTTCGACAACGAAATTAATCCTGACTTACGCAGATGCCGGTTCTGTGGTATCTACTTTCGGAAGCTGGATCGCCGGTGGACAAATTGCCGTTGGATTTATCGTGTTTCTGATTTTGGTAGTGGTCCAGTTTATTGTTATTACTAAAGGTTCAGAACGTGTAGCTGAGGTAGGGGCGAGATTTACCCTGGATGCGATGCCCGGCAAGCAGATGAGTATTGATGCCGATCTTAACGCAGGCATGATTAATGAAACACAGGCACGTGAGCGTCGCCGCAATGTTGAACGGGAAGCGGATTTTTTCGGAGCCATGGATGGTGCGAGTAAATTCGTTAAAGGAGACGCGATTGCGAGTATCATTATCCTGTTAATCAATCTTATTGGTGGATTTATTATCGGTATGGTTGTGCATGGAATGGATTTCTCCACTGCGTTATCTACTTATTCTGTATTGACGATCGGGGATGGTCTAGTCAGCCAGATTCCTGCTTTGCTCATTTCGACTGCAGCAGGTCTTATCGTTACTAGAGCTTCATCGGAAGGTAATCTGGCAGAAGAATTAACAGGTCAGTTACTCTCCTATCCAAAGTTATTATATATTGTTGCAGTTACTGTTGCTTTTCTAGGTCTCTTTACACCTATACATATGATTACTACGCTCCCGCTAGCTGGTTTGCTGGCTTTTGCAGCCTATAGTATGGGACAAAATTTAAATCGAAAACAGATTGCTGAAGAGCAGCTTGTTGAAGAGAAACAGATTGAAGAGGTACGAAGTCCGGAAAGTGTAATTAATTTACTCTCTGTAGATCCTATTGAATTCGAGTTCGGCTACGGTCTTATACCTTTGGCAGATACAGGTCAGGGTGGAGATTTACTAGATCGTATCATCATGATTCGACGGCAATGTGCACTTGAAATGGGTCTTGTAGTGCCTGTTATTCGCATTCGCGACAATATTCAACTAAAACCGAATGAATATGTCATAAAAATTAAAGGAAATACTGTCGGCGGCGGTGAATTATTACTTAATCACTACTTAGCCATGAGTCCAGGCTATGATGATGAATCTATAAACGGTATTGAGACCATTGAACCATCTTTTGGACTTCCAGCGTTGTGGATTGACGAATCGGTTAAAGAGCGGGCTGAATTGTCAGGTTATACCGTGGTAGATCCACCATCCGTTGTTGCAACTCATTTGACGGAGCTGATTAAGCGTTATGGACATGAGTTGTTAGGACGACAAGAAACTAAGATGTTGGTGGATAACCTAAGAGACAATTATCCAGTGCTTGTTGATGATCTTATTCCTTCGGTATTAGCGATTGGGGATGTGCAAAAGGTACTTGCCAAGCTGCTGCGCGAGAAAATATCGATCAGGGATTTGGTTACTATTTTTGAGACGTTGGCGGATTACGGGACGTACACCAAGGATCCTGATATTCTTACCGAATATGTTCGTCAATCCTTGTCCAGACAGATTACTCAGCAATTCTCGCAAGTTGGAGAGACTCTGAAAGTTATTACGGTAGGACCTAACCTAGAGAAGAAAATTTCTGAGAGTGTGCAGCAATCTGAACAGGGCAGTTATTTGGCATTGGATCCAGCATCGACTCAAACGATCTATCAGCGGTTAAGCGAACAGATCAATCGACTGCTGCAGTCAGGACAACAGCCCATTGTACTCACATCACCAACCATTCGTATGTATTTGCGGCAGGTGATTGAACGGACAATGCAGGATATTCCTGTACTGTCTTATAGCGAACTAGAGCCTAACATTGAAATACAAAGCGTCGGAGTGGTGAATTTATGAGAGTGAAGCGTTATGTGGTCGATACGATGCCTGACGCCATGCATTCCATTCGTAGTGAGCTTGGAAGCGAGGCTGTAATTTTAAGTACTAAAGAAATTAAGATTGGCGGATTTTTAGGATTGTTTAAAAAGAAAAAAATAGAGGTAGTAGCGGCTGTTGAAAAAGCTCAAAAGGAGAGTGCTCCTGAAAAGCCTGTGAAGCCTGCGATGAACATTCCGCGCAGCGCTGTCCCGCAAGCTTACCAAAAAGCTTCATCTTCATCATCTGCTTCTACTGTAACGTTGGAAAAGCCGGAAGAGCCTCGGTCCTTTGCGGAAATCGCCGCTGCCTTGTCGGAAGCTATTGATGTAAAAGAATCGATAACCAAACATCCAGAGCCTGATCAGAAATCTCTTGAATCCAATCCAGATGAAACTACCTCTGTATCAGCCTTATATGAATCTTTAGGGTTAGATCAAACGCCAGAGGTTGCCTCGGCGCTGGAGAATGATGTTCTTCGTGAAATTAGAGATATGAAGCTTTGGATGGAACGAATCGCGAGGCAGTCTTCAGGGGCAAGAGAATTACCGGATAGTCTCCAGCAGCTTAGAGATCTTTTGATTGAGCAGGAGATGGATACTGTACTTGTTGAGGAGTGGATCAGTAATATCTCCGAACGTTGGGCGGATGAAGGGCGTACTTGGGGACCTGAGAAATTTCAGGAGTCCTTAAAAGAACAGCTCGATGGATTCCTGTCAGGGCGAATCGCTGATGGAATTGCACCTGATACCCAAATCGTATATATTGCAGGGCCCACAGGAGTAGGAAAAACTACTACCATAGCCAAGCTTGCGGCTGAACAGCTATTCAAAAACGGACGCAAGGTTGGTTTTATCACCTCTGATACGTATCGAATTTCAGCTGTGGAGCAGTTGCGTACATACGCAGCTATCCTGAATGTTCCACTAGAGGTTGTACAATCTCCCGGAGATTTACAAAGAGCACTCTTTCGATTGGAGAGTTGTGATCTTGTAATTATGGATACAGCTGGACGGAATTATCGTAATGATATGCTTGTAGCAGAACTGCAAAGCTTGCTAGCGAAGGAATTAAGAAGTGAGACCTATCTTGTACTCAGCTTAACTTCGAAAAGCCGTGATATGAAATTGATTGCAGAGCATTTCGGCAGGTACAAGCTGGATAAAGTTATTTTTACCAAGCTAGATGAGACGGGAAGTTATGGACCACTCTTTAACGTCCTGAATGATTTCCCTCTCACATTATCTTATATGACCAATGGTCAAAATGTACCTGATGATTTATTGATGGCTTCCAAAGAACAACTTAGTGAGATGCTTCTTGGAACAGGTGAATCATGATGGATCAGGCACAATCCTTGAGACAGCTTGTATCCAGTCAGGAGCCTAAACTAGCTGAAAAAGGGGAAACATCCGCCCGTATCATTACTGTTTGTAGTGGTAAAGGTGGCGTAGGGAAATCGAATTTTACACTTAATTTCGCTTTAACTTTAAAAGCAATGGGAAAGAGAGTATTGCTGTTCGATGCAGATATTGGCATGGCTAACATAGACGTGTTAATGGGCGTGTCGGCGAAGTATAACCTATATCATCTGTTAAAAAGAGAAGCGGATATTGAGCAGATTATTCAGTTAGGACCGAACGGGCTTCCTTTTATAGCTGGTGGATCGGGCATGGATGAGTTATTTTCTCTTTCGGAATCGGACCTTAATTATTTCACAGCCCAGATAGCCCTTATTGCGGACAGCATGGATTATATTTTGTTCGATACAGGTGCTGGATTATCTAAGGAAACGATGAAGTTTATAACCTCTGCGGACGATTGCCTAGTAGTTACAACACCAGAGCCAACTGCTATAACAGACGCTTACGCATTAATGAAGGTTGTGAATCGGACGTATCCGGAGATTTCTTTTAAACTGATTGTGAATCAAGCGGGTGATGAGAGAGAAGCATCAGTGACAAGTGATAAGATCCGTATGGCGGCCAGTCGTTTTTTGCAATTAGATGTTTCCTATCTTGGTCATATAAGCTCAGATGCCCATGTAGTGCAGGCTGTCAAAAGGCAGACGCCATTTTCATTGGCTTTTCCAAACAGTGTTGCTGCAAAAGATATACATCGGCTAGCCCTAAGTTATTTGACCATAGATGGTAAAAAAGAAACAAAAGTTCAAGGTATTAAAGGCTTTATCCATAAATGGTTAAAGCGAAGTAAATAATTGTTCTGAATCTGGAACAGAGGTGGAAATGATATGAAGCCATATAAAGTTTTGGTTGTTGATGATTCTGCATTTATGCGCAAGATCATTTCCGATTTAATTGAAAATGACGCTGACTTTCAGGTGACGGCAACAGCCACAAATGGTCGCGAGGCTATCGAGAAAATAAACAAACTTCGGCCGGATCTAGTTACTATGGATGTGGAAATGCCGGAGATGAACGGCCTGGAAGCGCTGAAAATAATAATGGCGTCAGATCCGCTGCCAGTGATTATGCTGTCAGGCATCAATGAAGAGGGCATGAAGGAAACCATTCTTGCACTGGAATGGGGCGCTTTTGATTTCATTCGTAAACCTTCAATATCAAATTCCCAGGATATAATGGGCGTAGGGGAATCCCTAAGAGAGCAAATGAAAGAAGCTATGTTGGCTCGAGAGCAACGTGAAGCGCGAGCATCTGCTTTTAGGATGCCTGACATCACGCCTTTAGAGCCATTACTGCCGACTGCACCGAGATTGTTACCGGACAAATCCAAGGCAGCACTTAAATCTTCTCTCAAAGATGAAGAAATGAGAAAACCTCGGGGGAAACAGCCAGTAGATAGTACTATCCCTAAAAAAGCAACCAAACCAATCATCTCTGCTAAAACACCGTTAATCGAAAAGTCTAAACCAAAGACTAAAGTAGAGAATAAACCAATTCCGCCCAAACCGGTGATAGAGTCTTTAGTGGAGGTATCTACTGAGACCCCGGGACTTTCTCCAGATCGAATGGTTGGTAGCAAGAATTTGCACAAATTAGTTGCTGTCGGTTGTTCTACAGGCGGACCTCGTGCACTGAAGGTACTCCTGGAGAAAATTCCAGCGGATTTTCCAGCTCCTATTGTCATTGTGCAGCATATGCCGCCTAACTTTACGAAATCACTAGCCCAGCGTCTGAATACATTCAGTCCGCTAGAAGTGTTAGAAGCAGAGCAGGGGATGATATTACGAAAAGGAGCAGCCTACATTGCACCTGGAGGCTATCATTTACAAGTTACACCCACATCTAAAGGGCAATATGCAGTTGTACTCACGAAGGAGGAGGCGCGAAATGGCCACCGACCTTCAGTGGATGTTTTATTCGAATCATTGCTTCCACTCACATCTCTAGATCGGCACGTGTTGCTGATGACAGGGATGGGTAGTGATGGTGCTAGGATGATGAAATCTCTCTATGACTCAGGGGTTACCTCAACATTTGCTGAAAGTGAAGAGACCTGTGTCGTTTACGGGATGCCGCGATCTGCGGTGGAATTGCAGTGCGTCAAATATGTACTGCCTTTGCAAGAAATTGCTCCAAGGCTAGTGCAAGCCGTTAAATAACGGAAAAGCGAACTCGAAGGGGAGGTGCTCTACTATGGACATGAACCAATATTTATCCATGTTTATTGATGAGTCGAATGATCATCTGCAGTCATTGAACGAGAGCATGATGGGACTGGAAGCGAATCCTGAGGATCTTAGTATCGTCCAGGTAATATTCCGCTCTGCGCACACTTTAAAAGGTATGGCAGCGACTATGGGTTTTGAAGATTTGGCTTCACTTACACACCAAATGGAGAATGTGTTAGATCTTGTACGTAATAACAAGCTGCGCATGCAGGATTTCATTTTTGATACGTTATTCAAAAGTTTGGATGCCTTAGAATCTATGGTTGAGGATATTACTAGCGGTGGCGAAGGTAAAGCAGATGTATCAGCCATTGTCTCATCCCTACAGGCTATCGTACGGGGTGAGATTCCTGTTGAAGGCGGTACAGCATCTGCTGCTAATATGCCTGCTTCACAAGTAGCTGAAACTCCGATTCATTTAGATGAGTTCCAATTTTCTGTTCTAGAACAATCGATTCAGGAAGGGCATCATGCATTGTATGTGGACGTAACGATCCGTAAGGATTGTCAACTTAAGGCTGTACGTGCATACATGGTGTTTGATCTGCTCGAACGTTCGGGGGAAGTAGTTAAATCCTTCCCATCCGTTCAAGATATAGAACAAGAGAAATTTGACCAAAGCTTCTCACTCTATTACATAACCCAAAAAAACGCTGATCAGATTCAGGCAATGATTATGAATTTGTCTGAGATTGATAAAGTAACAGCAGTAGCACTAGATCAAGAATCCTTGAAAATGCTTGGTCAAGAAACGGCAGCTGCCGTGTCAGAGGTTGCCGCAACAGCCACTGTAGAGGAAACAGCTCCAGCTGCTTCAGTAGCATCTAAACCATTGCCTACCAAAGATGAAGCTAATAAGCCGGGAGCAACTAAAACAGGAGGGGCGCCTTCACGTACGATTCGTGTAGATATCGAACGCTTAGATGTGCTCATGAATCTATTTAGTGAACTTCTGATTGACAGAGTTCGTTTAGAGCAGCTGGCTTCTGAGGTTCAGAATGGTGATCTTACGGAAACTGTCGAGCATATGGGCAGAGTAAGCGGAGATCTCCAGAATATTGTGATGAAGCTTCGTATGGTCCCAGTAGATACCGTATTTAACCGGTTCCCACGTATGCTTCGTGATCTAGCTAAGTCGCTGGACAAGAAAGTAGATCTAATTGTAACGGGTGCCGAAACAGAGCTTGACCGGACGGTAATTGATGAAATTGGTGATCCACTTGTACATTTATTGCGTAATGCGGTTGATCACGGAATTGAATCCATTGCTGACCGTATTGCTGCTGGTAAACCAGAGACTGGGACAGTTCATCTACGTGCTTTCCACAGCGGAAATCATGTCTTCATTGAAATTGAGGAAGATGGAACAGGCATTTATCCTGAGAAGGTTTTGAAATCTGCTGTAAAAAAAGGCGTGATCACGCAAGAGCAAGCGAAGAATATGACGGATGATGAAGCTTATCAATTACTATTTGCACCAGGTTTCAGCACGGCAGAAGTTATTTCTGATGTCTCAGGTCGTGGCGTAGGACTGGATGTAGTAAAATCTAAGATTTCTTCCCTGGGTGGTAATGTAACGATCTATTCTTCACCAGGCAAAGGTACGAATTTTTCAGTTCAGTTGCCACTTACTCTATCTATTATTGCAGCCATGCTTATTCGATTGGGTTCTGAGAAGTATGCCATTCCATTATCCTCTATTGTGGAAACTGGAATCGTGCAGAACACTCAAATCCGTACGATTCATGGCAACAAAATGATAGAGTTCAGGAATTCTCATATTCCACTAGTTTCTCTAAGTCGTCTATTTTCGGTACCTGATTATGATGAGAGTACTGAAGAAGAGACAGAGATCGTAGTTGTACGTAAGGGAGAACGTCTTGTAGCCTTAGCTGTACAGGATTTTATTGGTCAGAACGAGATCGTTATCAAGAATCTGGGTAAATATTTACCTGAAATTCAAGGGATATCTGGCGCAACGATACTTGGAGATGGCCAAGTTGCACTTATTATTGATCCGAACGCTTTTATTAAATAACTAGGATAGAACAGGGAGGTTCGTTCCATGGCTGAAGATATTAAAGTGATAGTGTTCAAATTAGGTTCAGAGGAATACGGTATCGAAGTTGAGAAGGTGCAAACCATTGAGCGCATGATGCCAATAACTCGTGTGCCTAAAACGTATTCGTTTATCAAGGGTGTAATTAATTTACGTGGTGTTGTTATCCCTGTGATTGACCTTCGAGGCCGCTTTGGAATCGAAGAGGCGGAGCAAACAGATCAGTCACGTGTAATTATCGTATCTGTTAATGAAATGGAAGTAGGTTTCATTGTAGATTCAGCAAATGATGTAATAGATTTGAACAGGGATTCTATCGATACACCTCCAGATGTTGTTGGCGGCATCAAAGCGAAGTATTTAGATGGGGTGGCCAAGATAGGTGAAGAGCGCTTGCTGATTATGCTTAATCTGTCAGAAGTGCTTAACAAAAGCGAAATCGTTCAATTAGAAAGCCTAGAGGGCTAACCTGTGGAATTATTTAAGCACTATAAGGATTTTAAAATGGATGTGCTTAAGGAAGTCGGGAATATTGGAGCTGGGAATGCAGCCACCGCATTATCACAGCTCTTGAATAAGCCGATTGATATGGCTGTTCCCAAGGTACAGCTTCTCAACTTTGAAGAGATTACGGACAAAGTTGGTGGAGCTGAAGAACTAGTATATGCAGTTTTCTTACGTGTGGAGGGAGAAGCTCCGGGCAACCTGTTTTTCATACTTTCCCCGGAAGCCGCTTTGAACTTACTCAGTCGCATTGCAGGCATCGAGATTTTGAGTGACCAAGAACTTGGAGAAATGGAACTTTCCGCGCTGAGTGAAATTGGAAATATATTAGCAGGATCGTACCTATCTTCTCTTGCTGACTTTACCTCACTTTCTATGTATCCAACAGTTCCTGCACTTGCTATGGATATGGCTGGAGCCATCCTAAGCTACGGTTTGCTGCAATTTGGGCAAATGGGTGACGATGCATTGTTGATCGATACTACCTTTTTTGAGGGGAAAAACGAAATTGAAGGGCAATTTTTCCTTATTCCCGATCCGGAATCATTCCCGAAAATCTTCAAATCGCTAGGAGTTCCGTTTGAAAATGATTGAAGAACAAAGCATCATTAAAGTAGGGATGGCAGATCTTAACATTGGAAGCCAGGATAGTTTGATTCGTACAACGGGTCTTGGCTCCTGCGTGGGATTGACATTGTTTGACCCTGGAAAAAAACTCGCGGGAATGGCGCATGTGATGCTCCCTACTTCTGAGATTGCTAGGGAAGGGCAATTAAACATCGCTAAGTTTGCAGATACTGCAGTGCCGGAGCTCTTATCCCGTTTGCTGGAGCTTGGTGCGGTTCGGAGTCGGATCGTAGCCAAGATGGCAGGAGGATCACAAATGTTTGCCTTTGCCGGGGGGAGCGACACCATGAGGATCGGGCCTCGTAATGTTGAATCTTGTAAACTTGCTCTTGAGCATTTGAAAATTCCGTTAATTGCGGAAGACACGGGCGGTAATTATGGCCGTACGATAGAAATTGCCTGCAACACTGGTGTATTGTTCATCCGCAGTGTGCAAAAAGGCGCTAAGGAAATATAAATATGAAGATGATAGGAAACATTTTTATAAACTTGCTGTTTGGTTTGATAGGTTTTGTATTCACTTTTTTTGTAACCTACAGTAATAATGTTCTCGGTACTAGTTTATTACGAAGCCTATTAGGATTTATCATCTGGTTTCTGCTTGCTTTCCTCCTAAGATGGGTATTGGGTTTTATCGTGTATCAATCATCACCTCCGGATGAACAGGATGTTGAGGGAGAAGAACTTGGTGCAAAGCTAGACATCAGTACCCCTAATGAGGATGAAGAGTTAATTAATCTACTCAAACCGAAGCCAGGACAAGGGAGTGGGAACAGTGAGGGGTTCAAGCCGCTCACACCCCCAAAACTAGTCTCTATGAAAGATCCTGAAGAATTGGCCAAGGCCGTTCGTCACCTGAAAGAAGAATAAGCGAGCGCTGTGGCGGAATCGGTTATCTTAAATATAAGAAAGTATAAGTTTCACTTTATACATTATCCTTATATTTCTCGCTTAAACGCTACCGTCCTCATAAGGATGCCGAAGGCGTTTATGCTTGTGACTAGGCAGGTTTCGCCGCGACAAGCTCTCTGACTAAACTTTGGGAAGGGTGAAAGCTATTGAACGAGCGTAAAGCTTCTCAATTGGAAACTGACGAGCTATGGGAACAGTGGAAAGAACACAGTGACCCTGAAGCCAAAAAGAAGCTGATAGAGAGTTATCTCCATATTGTTGATTATGTATCCAGCCGTTTGGCTGTGGGATTGCCCAAAAATGTATCTAAAGATGATTTAGCCAGCAATGGAGTAATGGGATTAATTGATGCGATTGAAAAATTCGACTACAAACGGGGATTGCAGTTTCAGACCTATGCTTCCTGGCGCGTACGTGGTGCGATTTTAGATTCCTTACGCCAAAGTGATTGGGTCCCTAGATCTGTGCGAGAAAAAGCTAAAAAAATCGAGGACGCTTATCAGCAGTTGGAACAGAAGTATTTGAGATCCGTTAGTGATGAGGAAATGAGTCTATACCTGAATATTAGTGTAACTGAATTTCAAAATATGTTGCAGGATGTGGCTGTAATGTCACTATGTTCACTGGAAGACCCGATTCGTGAAGAGGAATCAGAGACCCGAATGTCCATACTGGTGGACGATAAAGCTAAGAATCCGGATAGCAAGGTAAATGAGTTCTACTTACGCGAAGCCCTCACCAAAGGTATTGAGAAATTAACGGTGAAAGAACGGACCGTTGTGTCCCTTTTATATTATGAAGATTTATCATTGAGCGAAATCGCAGAGGTAATGTCACTATCTCCTTCACGGATTTCGCAGCTTCATTCCAAGGCTATTTTGCGGCTGAGGGGAACGCTTGAGAAGAATCGCGATCTACTTATGCAGAACGATTAACCGTTAGTGGTGACAAGGGGGAGCAAAATTGATCGGTCAAAATGCTTTGGATCAGTACTTAAGTATTACTTTTTCGGATGACAAAGGGATCGCGTATTTGCAGTTCTCCAAAAAGGATGAGAATTTTTCCTGCTCTCCTACAGAATTGGAAAGCTTCCTGCACAGTCACAATATTCGCTACGGGGTCCAGCGTGATATTGTTGGACGTATTTGTAGTCATCCGGAGGAGTTTTTTTGGAGTAAAGTCGCTATTGCTACAGGTGAACCTGCAGTAAATGGAATCGACGGAAGTATTATGCTTACTGTTGATCTGGAAGAGGATCGCAAGCCGCTTGAAAAAGCGGATGGTAAGGTGGATTATAAAGATTTAGTTAGGCTTCGTAACGTCCTCAAAGGAAAGCTGATAGCTAGAATTATCCCTGCTCAGCCTGGTAAGCATGGTAAAACTGTAACTGGTGATGAGCTTGCTTTCAGAGCTGGAAGGGAAGCTCATTTTAAAGTGGGCAAGAACGTACTCGTTGATAACAATGGAACCTCGATGTATGCCGCAATTGACGGTCTTGTTACTTTAACCGATAGCGGTAAAATCAATGTATTTCCTGTCTATGAAGTGAATGGTGATGTGGACTACAGTACTGGGAACATTGATTTTGTAGGTACCGTTGTTATTCGAGGAAACGTACTTTCAGGATTTTCTGTAAAGTCCGCCGGTGATATTCGTGTGGTTGGTGGAGTTGAAGGAGCGGAATTAATCTCTGGGGGATCCATCGAAATTACAGGTGGAATTATCGGCTATAATAAAGGACATGTAACTGCTGGGAAAAATGTTAAGGTCTCTTTCATTCAAGATGGTAATGTAACAGCTGGTGAAGATGTCATTGTATCCCAGAGCATTATGCATTCCAATATACGTGCGGGCAGAGACGTTCTTTGTAACGGAGCTAAGGGATTGATAGTTGGCGGAACTGTACAGTCTGGGGAAAGAGTCGTAGCACGTACCATAGGTAATACCATGTCCACAGCGACTTCTATTGAGGTAGGAGTAGTACCTGAGCTCAGAAATGAGATTAACGAGCTACGTCAATCACTGCGTCAATTACTTGAAAATGAGGACAAGACGTCTAAAGCGTTGTATCTATTAAATCAATTGGCAACTAATGGTCAACTCCCTGCAGATAAAGTGGCACTTCGCGTTAAATTGAATGCTACCAAACAGTCTCAACAACGTGAGGAAAAAAGAATTAAAGAACGTGTACTAGAGATTGAAAGAATGCTAGAAGATACAGGCAGAGCTAGAGTTGAAGTGATCAAAACGATCTATGGCGGATCCAAAATTATGATCGGTAGATATACACGATTTGTAAAGGACCCCACAGAACGAGTTGTGTTTGTTTATAGTGAAGGTGATATATCCTTAACGCCATACAATTAATCGGGTGGGCAGCAATAGCGGCCGGCCATTCTTGAAATATAAGAAAGTATAAGTTTCACGTTATACATTATCCTTATATTTTTACGAGAAACAGTTATCGTCTTCATAAAGACGACAACATCGTTTCTTCTTATGAGAAGAGGGTTATGATGAGCCTAAAACCAGTGGAACTGCAAATTGCACTACCTCGGACTACGGAAGCGGGTAAGGTTCAGAATGAATCTCAGCAGCGCCCCGCTATTGATCAGCATCAACTGGCCGGACAAAATGTGAAACAAAGTCAGGAAATGACCATGCGAAGCGCTGAAGTGGATGAATCTTCTGAATCTGCTTTACGCGATGGCGGAGATAAAGGCAATCATCATTCCGGAGGGAATCCTTCCTCGGAGAAACGTTCGAAGTCAGGTACTCGTGATGCGGAACATCCTTACAAAGGACAGCGCATTGATCTGAGTCTTTAATAAGTAATTATATTTGATATGTTAAAGGAGATAAGGCACTTGCAACCATGGGTGTATATTGTGCTAGTAGGTGTCGCCGCTATTCTTTATGCCCTTTTACTTCCGGCGCGTATGAAGGAAGGAAAAGCAGAGCAGCAAAGCCTCAAAGAAACGGAGGCAGCGCTTGAGCTATATATGGCTGACATAGAGCGCGAGAATGAAGAGCTAGCACAGTTGGTCAGCAGTATTAAACAGCAATCACAAACTAATCATGTAGCAATGCAAGGGCAGATTAGTGATTTGCAGCATCAATTGACAGAATTACAACAAAGCTCTTTATTACTAGAGGGCCGAGTAACTAACGAAGAAAAGCGGTTAAGTGAGTTGGAAGTTTCGGTTGAGAAGGGTTCGTATGCTAAGGTTGCGGCGATCGGAGACCCGTCTGCCGGAGCTGAATTGAGTTCAATACAACCAGAAGTGAAAGCGAAACCCATTAGTTCTATTAAATTGCGGTATCCAAGATTATTTGAACTACATGAGCAGGGGAAATCGATAGACTCCATTGCCAAGACGGCTGGACTTCAGCGGGGAGAAGTGCAACTGATTCTGCAACTCGCCAAACAGGAGGAATCGGTATGATGAAGAACCGTTCTTTTTTGTTCGGTCTTGGCACAGGGCTAATTGCAGGCGCACTATTACTTCAGTTAATGATATCCGGTGGAGCGGCTCCACTCACCAAGGAACAGGTAATACAAGGTGCTGAGAAATTGAACTTGAAGGTTATCGACGAATCTACTGAACCTCCTTCTGATGAGTCTGCTTTGGAAGACGCTGTTCAAGGTCAGAAGACAGACGGCGTTAATGAGGGAAGTACGGAGAACGTGGAACCTTCTAAGCCTACAGTAGCGGCTTCTCCCGCTCCTGTAGTATCTCCTACAGTATCTGATAACCCTAATAAGGTTGTCCCTCCTAAAGAGCCCTCAACGCCTAAAGAAGGCACTATTGAGAAGCCAGAGGTCACTACTGCACCATCTGCTGTTGCACCTGATAAGCCTAAAGCCACTACGAATGCAGGGGTTGTTGTTCGTATACCTTCAGGTAGCACACTGACAAAAACAGCAGATATTTTGGAGAAGGCTGAAGTCATTAAGGACAAGGCTAGTTTTCTTAAAGCGGCGAATCAACGCCAGATCAATACGAAGATTCAATCGGGTTCTTATACCTTTAATAAAGACGAGAGTCTAGATTCTATACTAGAAAAATTAATAAGTTTTCAATGATCGTTGCATACACTAATAAAATATGGTATAGTAATTGACGGTGTTAAAACACACGCCGGTTGATTTCGACAAGGGGTGCTTTCTTCTGAAGAAAGTCTTGCTGAAAGATGACGCACGGCGGAGGAGACACACAATAAACCAAACTTAGGAGGTGTGTGAAGATGGCAGTAATCTCCATGAAACAGCTTCTAGAAGCTGGGGTACACTTCGGTCACCAGACTCGTCGTTGGAACCCAAAGATGGATCGTTATATCTTCACTGAAAGAAACGGAATTTACATTATTGACTTGCAAAAAACAGTCAAGAAGGTAGAAGAAGCTTACAACTTTGTAAAAAGCGTCGCTGGTGACAACGGCACAATCCTATTCGTAGGAACAAAGAAACAAGCACAAGATTCCGTAAAAGAAGAAGCAGAACGTTCCGGTATGTTCTTCATTAACCAACGTTGGTTGGGCGGAACTCTTACTAACTTCCAAACTATCCAAAAACGTATTGATCGTTTGAAGAAATTGGAATCTTGGGAAGAAGACGGCACTTTCGAAGTTCTACCTAAGAAAGAAGTTATCCTTCTTCGCAAAGAGAAAGATCGTCTTGAAAAATTCTTGGGCGGTATCAAGAACATGAAAGGTCTACCAAGCGCGTTGTTCATCATTGACCCGCGTAAAGAGCGTATTGCAGTTGCAGAAGCTCGCAAATTGGGTATTCCAATCGTGGCTATCGTTGATACTAACTGTGATCCAGACGAAATCGACTACGTAATTCCAGGTAACGACGACGCTATCCGCGCCGTGAAATTGTTGACTGGTAAAATGGCAGACGCTGTTGTTGAAGCTCACCAAGGCGAAGACACAACTACTGCTTAAGTAGCGACTAACACATACAAGAACTTAAATGAAAAGGGTGGTTGGCAGGTGGATAACCTCTCACTGCCCTTTTTTTAGGATAAAAGCCTTGAATAATGTAAGAAAACGACAATTACCTGGAGGGAATAAACAATGGCAGTTGATGCAAAAGCAGTAAAAGAACTTCGTGAAAGAACAGGCGCTGGTATGCTTGATTGTAAAAAAGCGCTTGAAGAAGCTAATAACGATATCACAAAAGCGGCTGAATTGCTTCGTGAAAAAGGTTTGTCCGCAGCAGCAAACAAAGCAGGACGTATTGCTACTGAAGGCGTTGTAGAATCTTACATCCACGCTGGCGGCCGTATTGGTGTACTTGTAGAAATCAACTGCGAAACTGACTTTGTAGGTAAAACAGATTCCTTCAAGGATTTTGCTCGCGATATCGCTATGCAAATCGCTGCAGCAAACCCACGTTATGTTCGTCGTGAAGAAGTTCCACAAGAAGATGTAGAAAAAGAAAAAGAAATCCTGAAAGCTCAAGCTTTGAATGAAGGTAAGCCTGAGAAAATCATTGAAAAAATGGTTGAAGGACGTATTGGTAAATATTACGAAGAATATTGCTTGCTTGAGCAAACCTTCGTTAAAGACCCAGACAAAACGATCTCCCAATTGCTGAACGAAAAAATCAGCACAATCGGAGAAAACATCTCGATCCGTCGTTTTGCTCGTTTTGAACTAGGCGAAGGTTTGGAAAAGAAAGTGGATAACTTTGTTGAAGAAGTTATGGCACAAGTAAATAATTAATATCAGCTTCATCATAAATGTGAAGAATTGAATAAAGGCAAGCATCAGAAGAGCGGAACACGTACACGTAGTGTTCCGTCTTTTGCAGAAAGTGAGGGTATACATTTGGAACAGCCGGTATTTAAGAGAGTAGTCCTTAAGGTAAGTGGAGAGTCTTTGGCAGGACAAAACGGATATGGTATTGATGCCGACATGATTATTTCCATCGCTGAACAGATCAAGGAAGTTGTAGAGCTTGGCGTTCAGGTTGCGATTGTTTGTGGTGGAGGTAACATTTGGCGCGGGATCGCTGGTAGTGCAAGTGGCATAGATCGCGCTACTGCAGATTATATGGGCATGCTGGCAACAGTAATGAATTCACTTGCTCTGCAGGATGCATTAGAACAAATCGATGTGCCAACAAGAGTGCAGACTTCGATCTCGATGCAGCAAATTGCTGAACCGTACATTCGTCGTCGTGCGATTCGCCACTTGGAGAAGGGCCGTGTTGTTATTTTTGCAGCAGGCACAGGAAACCCTTTCTTCTCTACAGATACTACTGCAGCACTTAGAGCAGCAGAAATCGAAGCAGAAGTTATTCTGATGGCGAAGAACAAGGTTGATGGTGTATATTCAGCAGATCCGTTTAAAGACAGCACAGCCGAGAAATTTGAACAGCTCACTTACATGGATGTTCTGAACAAAAACCTTGGTGTTATGGATTCAACAGCTTCATCTCTATGCATGGATAATAATATACCGCTCATTGTATTTGCCATTACTGAACAAGGCAATATCAAACGTGTCGTTCTCGGTGAGAAGATCGGAACGATTGTTAAAGGGAGTGTAGATTAATGCCACAATCGGTCAAAAAAAATGCCGAAGAGCGTATGGAAAAAGCGATTTCATCGCTGAAACGTGACTTGGCAACATTGCGTGCAGGACGTGCAACGACATCACTGCTAGATCGCATTCAAGTTGAATATTATGGTTCCCCAACTCCAATCAATCAGCTGGCGAACATCAGTACTCCGGATTCCCGGACACTGTTAATCCAGCCGTGGGACAAAACATCGATGTCTGACATTGAACGGGCGATTATGAAATCGGATATCGGTTTGACGCCTGCTAATGACGGCACAATCATTCGTCTTTCTATCCCTCCGCTGACTGAAGAACGTCGGACGGATTTGGTGAAATTGACGAAGAAATTTGGTGAAGAAGCGAAAGTAGCGATCCGCAACATTCGCCGTGATGCCAACGATGATATTAAGAAGATGGAGAAAAACGGTATCTCGGAAGATGAGTCCCGTGGCCATCAGGAAGACATTCAAAAGACAACGGATAAGTTCATAGCCGAGGTCGACAAAGTGCTTGTATCCAAAGAAAAAGAGATTATGGAAGTATAAAGATATTCTAGAGACTTAAGGCCCCTCCGTTAATGGTGGGGTTTGTCTCTTTCTGATAAGAGCTTGGAGGAAACGGAAATGATCAAACGGGTTCAAGCGTGGCTGAGCCGTAAAGACAGGCAACAGCCAGTCGAGATTTCACCGGATAACATTCCCCGGCACGTGGCTGTTATTATGGACGGCAATGGGCGTTGGGCTAAGCGTCGCGGGTTGCCGCGCGTTGTGGGTCATCAGAATGGCATGAAGGCTGTTAAACGTGCTACAATCGCTGCAGACGAACTGGGTGTTGAGTTTTTGACGATGTATGCGTTCTCGACAGAAAATTGGAAACGACCAAAGGAAGAAGTCGATTATCTGATGCGCTTGCCAGTGGAGTTTCTAGCCATTGAGCTTGATGAACTGATTGAGAAGAATGTCCAAGTACGTATGATGGGGGATACTGATGCACTACCTTCATACACACGCAAGGCTATGGAAGAAGCGGTTTCCCGAACACAGGGCAATACTGGACTTATATTGAATTTTGCTCTTAATTATGGGGGACGTAAAGAAATTGAGGACTGCATGCGCAGCATTGGTAAGGACATCCAATCAGGGGCTTTGTCACCAGAAGATATTACGACTGATCTAATCGATAGCCGAATGTTATCTGGTGGGTTACCAGATCCGGATTTGCTTATACGTACAAGCGGAGAAATGCGACTTAGCAATTTCATGCTATGGCAGCTTGCTTATAGTGAGCTGTGGTTTACTGATGTGTATTGGCCTGAATTTGATAAGGAGCATTTGCATCAGGCAGTTGCTGAATATCAACGCCGTACACGCCGTTATGGTGGACTGAAGTAGCTTGATAGGAGATGGAAACCTTTGAAGCAGCGATTGATTACCGGAATTGTTGCCGGAGCACTATTTTTAGGCTTATGCGTGTTGGGAAACTGGCCATACCAGTTGTTACTTACTGCCATGGCTTTTATCGGGTTTTATGAATTTGTGAAAATGATAGGGATACCTGCGCTTTCCGGTTCTACCGTTCTTGGTTATGCAGCCATTCTAAGTTTTATGATCCCTTGGAATTTGCTTGGGATCTCTGCACCCTTATCGTGGGAACAAGGAATTTGGATTCTGCTGCTGTTGTTCCTTTTAGTTACAGTTTTTACTAAAAATAAATTAGATATTCGAGTAACGGCCTTGCTGTTTACTGGTATAGTATACATTGGAATGGGTTTTTCTTATATGGCCATGGCTCGTGCATCGGATGACGGACATGGTTTGTTCTGGACTTTTTTACTCCTTTTCTGCATTTGGGGTAGTGATGCCGGGGCTTACTTTGTTGGAAGAAGCATGGGGAAGAACAAACTTTGGCCTGCCATCAGTCCCAACAAAACGGTGGAAGGTGCAGTAGGTGGGGTACTGATCTCGATGCTAATCGCGATCGTGTTTGCAATATTTGCTCCTGAACATCTAGCGATAGGACGAGCGCTCCTTATAGGGCTTTCTTGTGCGGTCTTGGGTCAGCTTGGTGATCTTGTGCAATCTGCCTATAAACGTGCGTATGGTATCAAAGATTCAGGCACACTTCTGCCAGGTCACGGTGGTATTCTTGATCGATGTGACAGCTGGATTATCGTCTTTCCATTCGTACATATCCTAACGCTCATGCCTTACTATTAACGGAAGGAGAGGGTATAACTATGAAAAAAATAAGTGTTCTTGGTTCCACAGGTTCGATCGGCACTCAGACTCTAGATGTCATCGCTATGCACCCAGACTCTTTTCAAGTAGATGGCTTGGCAGCTGGAACGAATACAGCGTTATTGCTGGAACAAGTTCGTCGGTTTAATCCTCGTCGTGTTTCTGTTGCAACAAAGGAGTTGGCAGATGAGATTAGATCCAGTCTGCCTTCAGGCATACAGCTATACAGCGGGAATGAAGGTCTTGTTGAGGTGGCAGCTGGTGGAGATGCCGAAATGGTCGTAACGGCTGTTATGGGTAGTGTAGGCCTCCAATCCACGTTAGCTGCGATCGAAGCAGGCAAACATATTGGACTAGCTAATAAAGAGACTTTGGTAACGGCAGGACACCTCGTCACTGATCTAGCTAATCGTAAGGGTGTTAAGTTGTTACCTATTGATAGCGAGCATTCAGCTATCTTTCAGTGCTTAAATGGTGAGAACCTTGCTGATATAGCTTGCATCACTTTAACAGCTTCTGGTGGATCCTTCCGGGATTTCACTCGTGATCAACTCAAAAATGTAACGGTAGAGGATGCACTTCGTCATCCGAATTGGAGCATGGGCGCGAAAATCACGATTGATTCTGCTACAATGGTGAATAAAGGGCTTGAGGTGATAGAAGCGCATTGGCTATTTGGTCTACCTTATGAACAAGTAAATGTACTTTTGCATCCAGAGAGTATCATTCACTCATATGTGGAGTTCCGCGATAGCAGCATTATTGCTCAGCTTGGTAATCCCGATATGCGTGTCCCGATTCAATATGCGCTCACGTATCCCGAACGCTGGGAATCGCCGGCACAGCGTTTGTCGTTAGCTGAAGTTGGACGTTTGACTTTCCGAGAAATGGACTATGAACGATTCCCTGCGCTTAAGCTAGCCATGGATTGTGGAAAAGCTGGAGGGACAGCTACTACTGCTTTTAATGCTGCGAATGAAATTGCTGTTGCTCGTTTCTTGAGTCATGAGATCCCATTCCTGCGCATTGAGGAGATCATCGGGGAAGTGCTGCATCGTCATATTAACGAGGACAATCCGAATTTGGAACAAATTGAATCCTGTGATAAGCGTGTTCGTGAGCTGGCAGCAACGCTGTAGAAGGTAGAAAGATCTCTTTTTAAAAATATAAGAAAGTATAAGTTTCACTTTATACATTATCCTTATATTTCTCGCGTAAACGCGTACCGTCTCCTTAAGGGACGCCGATGGCGTTATTGCTTGACTGGAAATACTTACTTTGCCCTAAAAATAGGTTGGGACAGTTGATTCTCTTGTGCCTGATCGGAGAATAATGATAAATTAAGAGGACATACTTCGGTCTTACACCTAAAGGGGGATGATACGTTTGGAAATGGTTCAAGTCGTTTTATTAACGGTGCTCATGTTTTTTGTCCTGGTGACTGTACATGAATGGGGTCACTATTATTTTGCCAAACGCGCCGGTATTCTCGTGAGGGAATTTGCTATCGGTTTCGGTCCGAAACTGTTTTCTTATAAACGGAATGAGACACAGTTCACTTTGCGTTTACTGCCTTTTGGCGGTTATGCTCGGATGGCTGGTGAAGATCCAGAAATTATTGAAATTGGCTCAGGACAGACGATTGCAGTAAGACTCGGTCAGGATAATAAAGTAAAAAATATTTATCTGGACACACTGGATACACGTAAAAATGTAATCCGTGGTGAGGCTTTGCATACTGATCTTGAAAATGATCTGCAAATCCGCTTGGATGTGGATGGCGAAGTTACTACTTATGATGTTCATCCTCAAGCGATGATGATTAAAGGAACGCAACAGACTCAAATTGCGCCTAAAGATCGCCAATTCGGTAGTAAAACCGTGGGTCAGCGAGCATTGGCTATTGTTGCGGGTCCTGTGATGAACTTCCTGTTAGCCTTTGTTCTGTTTGCCATCCATTTGCAAATGGTTGGAATTCCGGTGGAGAATCCTACTTATGTTAAGATCGGTGATGTCTCTGAAGGAATGCCTGCACAAGAGGCGGGATTGCAGAAGGGTGACATTATTGTCTCCATCAACGGTGAGAAGATTGGTGCCGATTACCAAAAAATGATTGACTTAACCTCGGAGTCCAAAGGGAAAGAAATGAAATGGATGCTGCAACGTGGTGATGAGACCCTTAATGTGACTCTCGTTCCTCGTAGCATGGAGGGACAAGAAGGCGGTAAAATCGGGATTACACCTGAGCTTCCTACCCGCAAAGCAGGGGTTGGAGAGACGTTGACAGGTTCAGGTAAAGCTATGGTCGATACGACGGAAGCTATCTTTTTGGGCTTTAAGCAATTGATCAATAAATTCAATATGGATGATATTGGAGGTCCGGTTCGTACCTTTGAAGTAACCGGTCAAATCGCCCAACAAGGCATTCAGTATCTTACCTATTGGGCTGCTATCCTAAGCTTGTATCTGGGGATTTTCAACCTATTACCGATTCCAGCACTCGATGGAAGCCGTCTGGCGTTCCTAGGTGTGGAGGCATTACGCGGTAAACCTGTAGATCCGAGTCGTGAAGGTATGGTTCACTTTGTCGGATTTGCATTGTTATTTTTATTAATGATTGCTGTTACGTATAATGATATTTTACGTTTGATCAGCGGCTAATTTTCTTCGGGAGGCATTCCATTACATGGCAAAAGATAAGCAATTCGTTACGGAAATCACGCCGCAAAGCGAGGATTTCTCACGCTGGTATATTGATGTTATAAAAAAAGGAGACTTGATGGACTACTCTCCTGTTCGTGGCTGTATCGTATTTAAGCCAGAGGGCTATGAAATATGGGAGCATATTCAGGAGGAAATGAACCGTCGCCTCAAGGAAACTGGGCATCGTAATGCTTATTTTCCAGTGTTCATTCCAGAGAGTTTCTTTCAAAAGGAAAAGGATCATATTGAAGGCTTTAATCCCGAACTGCCATGGGTAACTGAGGCTGGTGGAGACGTGCTTGAAGAACGTCTGGCTGTCCGTCCTACTTCTGAGACCATGTTCGGGCACATGTATTCCAAATGGATTCAGTCCTATCGTGACCTTCCTGTACTTATCAATCAATGGGCGAACGTGGTTCGTTGGGAGAAGCGTACTTTACCATTTATCCGCACTACTGAGTTTCTTTGGCAAGAAGGGCATACTGCGCATGAGAATGAAGCCGAAGCTCGTGAAGAAACCATGAAGATGCTGGATAACTACCGTGATTTTGCCGAGACATTCCTTGCCATTCCGGTGATCACTGGACAAAAGACACCTTCCGAGCGTTTTGCTGGTGCAGTAGATACGTATTCTATTGAAGCGATGATGAAAGATGGACGTGCTGTTCAGGCTGCTACCTCACATTACTTGGGTACCAAGTTTGCAACAGCATTTGAGATCCAGTATTTGAGCCGCGACAATAATTTAGAATATGTGCATACGACCTCATGGGGATCCACTACACGCTTGATTGGTTCGCTGATTATGGTGCATGGCGATGACCGTGGTCTTGTTCTGCCACCTAAGGTAGCACCAACTCAAGTGATTATGATTCCGATCGGACCTCCTAAAACTCGTGAAGCCGTGATTGGACGGACAGACGAGCTGTTCAAGGAGCTGAAGAACGCAGGTGTTCGTGTACGTGTGGATGATCGTTCGGATGTAACGCCAGGTTGGAAGTTCAATGAATATGAAATGCGCGGTATACCTGTGCGCTTGGAGCTTGGACCACGCGATATGGAGAATGGCGTTTGCGTTATCGTATCCCGTGTCACAGGTGAGAAGAAGGTAATTCAGCAGGAGAACCTTGTTGAAGAGGTACAAGCAATGCTCGAGCAGGTTCATAATGAAATGTTCGAACGTGCCCTGAAATTCCGTGAGGACCATTTCTATTCTGTAGATTCCTTGGAAGAAATGAAAGCTTCAATGGAAGAAAAACGCGGCTTTGCACTAGCTGGCTGGTGTGGTTCCGAAGAATGCGAGTCCAAAGTTAAGGAAGAGACAGGTGCGGGTAGCCGTAACATTCCTTTCGATCCGGCAGAGAAGAAACAAGTCTGCATTTGCTGTGGTAAACCAGCTGAGCATACTGTGGTTTTTGCAAAGGCATATTAATCTTTTGGTACCGATCAACAGTCTTGTAGTATTTTAATCTAGCTTCTGGAGAGAGGAGTCAGCGGGCCGAAAAAACCCAATGCTTTTTGAATCCAGAAGCTTTTTAAAATATAAGAATTTATAGGCATACGTAATAAATTATCCTTTTATTTCTCGCATAAACACTTACCGTCCTCATAAGGACGCCGAAGGCGTTTATGCTTGTCATAACTTTCACTGAATATCATTGATTGTGTTTTACGGAGTTATCAAAGGTGGGAGGAAAGCATGGAACAAAACCAGGAGAGAAGAAAAAGATTCGAGCTCTTGATGAAGCAAGGTGAAATTCCACCTGCAATTATGGATCCCTACTTTTTAGATGGATATATAGAGCGTGTAGAGATCAGCCGTGGTAACCGAGACTGGCAAATTGTGATTGCGAAAGAAAGTCTGGTTCCAGCGCAGGTATACCGGACATTTTGCCTCAGAATGCGCGAGAAGCTACAGCATATAGCCAAAGTAAGCTTTTTATTCGTATATGATCAAAAAGTTAGTAGAGCAGAGCTAGTCCAAGAATATTGGGGATTGTTTCTGGAGTGGGTGACTCGCGAGATCCCTTCGGTTAATGGCTGGCTGACACGTTCTACCCAAGAGCTTAAAGATGACACTTTAATGCTGACGATGAGTGACTCCACTTCTATGGAGCTGGCTCGTAAAAAAGGCATCGATGGGGCAATTATTAAATTTTATGATAAGTATTTCGGTCTCTCCTTAAAAGTTAAAGTGCTAATGGCAGAGAACGAAAATAATAATGTTGAAGCATACGAAGAATTTCAGCAAAAGCTTCAGCAAGAACAACGCGAGATCGTTGAGCAGATGATGACTGCTGTAGAAACAGAAGCTCCTGCTGATGATAGCGATCCTAATGAAGTAATTAAGCTTCAAGTGGGGTATGAAATTAAGGAACAGGCCGTGCCGATTCTTGAAATTCAAGATGAAGAGAAGAAAATTACAATTCAGGGTACTATTTTTGGTCTGGATCGTAAGGAACTTCGCAATGGCAGTACTTTGTTCACCTTCAGTTTGACCGATTTCACGGATTCTCTACAAATGAAGATGTTCGCGAAGACTAAAGATGATCTGAAGGTTATGAGTCAGCTAGCAAACGGTAAATGGGTAAGAGCACGCGGAAAAGTTGAATATGACCGTTTTATGCAGATTCCTGAGCTCGTGATGATCCCTTCGGATTTAACGGAAGTTAAGGCACCGCCTGCGCGTAAAGATACGGCTCCTAAGAAACGGGTGGAATTCCACCTTCACACTACGATGAGTACGATGGATGCGGTCACTCCGATCACTACCTATGTCAAAACAGCTGCCCAGTGGGGGCATCCTGCGATTGCTATTTCTGATCATGGCGGAGTTCAGGCTTTTCCTGATGCGAACCATGCAGCTCATAAGCATAAGATAAAAATGATTTATGGCGTTGAAGCCAATGTTGTGAATGACTCTGTGAATATTGTCGAGAATGCTCAGCCTTTGGACTTGAAGACAGCTACCTATGTAGTGTTTGATATAGAGACCACGGGGTTATCGATTACCCGCAATAATATTACGGAGCTGGCGGCCATTAAAATGTGTGAGGGTAAAGAAGTAGACCGTTATTCTACTTTTGTTAATCCGCATGAGAAGATCCCTTATCATATTCAGCAATTGACCAATATTACGGATGAAATGGTTAAGGATGCTCCTGATCTTGAGCCAGTGCTGCGTAAGTTTGTTGAATTTGTGGGTGACAGTATCCTTGTTGCTCATAACGCCAGATTTGATATGGGTTTTATTCAGGCCTCGTTACGTAAAATAGGTGAACCTGTGCTTTCGAATCCATCTCTTGATACGCTTGAGCTCGCTCGGTTACTATATCCAAGCATGAAGAATCACAGGCTGAACACATTAGCCGATAAATATAAAGTTCTTCTGGAAAGCCATCACCGTGCGATTGATGATACCATAGCACTCGGCGGTATATTAACAGGATTGCTCGCAGATGCTGAAAAGATGAAGGGCATGACCCGCCTTGATCGACTAAACGATTATGTGGGTAATGATCTTTCGAACACAAGACCATTCCACTGTAATATTTATGCACTTAATCAAGTAGGCAAAAAAAATCTCTATAAGCTCATTTCCATGTCACATACGGAATATTTCAAACGTGTACCTTGTATTCCGAAATCCAAGCTGGAAGAGCATAGAGATGGACTGCTCGTGATTTCCGGTTGTGAACGTGGAGAGTTTTTTGAAGCAGTACTCAACAAAACGACTGAGGAAGCCATGGAGGTTGCTCATTTTTATGATGTGCTGGAGATTCAGCCATTGACCATGTACATGCACTTGGTGGACAAGGGCTTTGTAGCAGGCCCTGATGAGCTTCGCGATGTAGTCCGCAAGGTTTGCGAAATAGGGGAACAGTTAAATAAACCTGTTATCGCAACGGGGAATGTGCATTATCTTGAACCCCGGGACAAGCTGTATCGTGATATTACGATTAATGGGATCACAGGCTTTAGTCCGCTTAAAGACCAACGCAAACCGGATGCACACTTCCGCACAACGGATGAAATGCTGTCTGAATTCGAATTTCTCGGTGCTGAAAAAGCGATGGAAGTCGTGGTTACGAATACAGTTGAGCTGGCAGAACGTTTTGAAGAGCTGGAGCTATTTCCAGATAAGCTATTTACACCAATTCTTGAAGGGGCGGACGAAGAAATTCGCGAGACCTGTTATAACACTGCCAAATCCATTTATGGCGAAGAACTACCTGAAGTAGTTATTGCCCGTTTGGAGAAAGAGCTTGCACCGATTATTAAATTCGGGTTCTCTGCCAACTATTTGATTTCTGAACGTCTCGTTAAAAAATCAAATCGAGATGGATATCTCGTAGGCTCGCGGGGTTCTGTAGGTTCTTCTGTAGTAGCTACATTTCTTGGAATTTCAGAAGTTAATCCTTTGCCTGCGCATTATATTTGCCTAAACCCCGAGTGTCGCCATAGTGAATGGTTCCTGGACGGTAGTGTGCGGAGCGGATTCGATTTACCAGATAAAGTCTGCCCGGATTGCGGTCAGAAGCTCAAAGGTGAAGGCCAGGATATTCCGTTCGAGACCTTCCTTGGATTTAAAGGGGATAAAGTTCCCGATATCGACTTGAACTTCTCAGGGGAATATCAGCCGAATGCACATAACTTTACCAAAGAAATGTTTGGTGAGAAAAATGTATTCCGTGCCGGAACGATTGGTACCGTAGCCGAGAAGACAGCCTTCGGATTTGCAAAAAAATACGAAGAACTTCACCAGAAACGTTGGCGTGGAGCTGAAGTTGGCCGTCTGGCGGCCGGCTGTACAGGCGTTAAACGTAGTACGGGACAGCATCCGGGTGGTATAGTCGTTGTTCCAGACTATATGGAGGTAGAAGATATTACGCCAGTACAATTCCCGGCGGATGATGTCAATGCCGAATGGAAGACCACACACTTTGATTATCACGCTTTTGACGCGAATTTGCTGAAGCTTGATATTCTGGGTCATGATGATCCGACGATGATGCGGATGCTGCAGGATTTGACAGGTGTTGATCCAACTTCTATCCCGATGAATGATCCGAAAGTAATGAGCATGTTTAACTCTACAGATGCGCTTGGAGTGAGACCTGACGAAATCAGATCACCGGTTGCGACCTATGGTGTGCCCGAAATGGGTACCAAGTTCGTACGTCAAATGCTTATTGAGTCGAAACCGTCCAGCTTTGCTGACTTACTGCAAATATCAGGTTTGTCTCATGGTACTGGAGTTTGGCTTGGTAACGCGCAAGAGCTTATAAAGAATAACACTTGTAACATTAAGACCGTTATCGGTTGTCGGGATGACATCATGCTCTTCTTAATTTATAAAGCGGGAATGGATGCGAGCTTGGCCTTTAAAATTACCGAGAGTGTTCGTAAAGGTAAAGGTTTATCTGACGAATGGATCGAGGAAATGAAAAAGTGCAAGGTTCCACAATGGTATATTGATTCTTGTCTGAAGATTCAATACATGTTCCCGAAGGCGCATGCTGCTGCATACGTAATTTCTGCAGTACGTACCGCCTACTTCAAGCTGTATCATCCTATTGAATATTATGCGACTTATTTCTCTGTACGTGCAGCAGATTTTGATATTGAATTGTGCTGTAAGGGATATGAAGCGATCAACCGTCAGATCGTAGAAATTGAGCAAAAAGGATTTCAAGCTTTGCCTAAGGAAAAGGCTATGTTGCCTGTCCTTGAGATGGCTTTGGAGATGACGGCACGTGGGTTTACATTCAAAAACATTGATCTTTACCGTTCGGAAGCGAATAAGTTTATTGTTGATGACAAGAGTTTGATTCCTCCGTTTTCCGCATTAGCGGGAATTGGTGAGAATGCTGCTATCAACATTGCCGCTGCGAAAGATGCCGGGGAATTCCTTTCTATTGAGGATTTCCAGCAAAAATCCAAGGCGAGTAAGACAGTTATTGAGCTGCTAACCAATATGGGCTGCTTCCGCGGCTTACCGGAGAGCAATCAACTTTCCCTATTTTAAAGGCTTTAACAACACTTATTTCATGGTAAGCAGAAACGTCTTTACCGTCCTTTTTGGGACGGTACCCGTTTCTGCGAGAAATACAAAACGTATAGGATGGCGTGAAACTTATACTTTCTTGTATTTCTGGAAAAGAGAGCTCCAAAGGGGGAGTCAAGGGCTAGCACTTGTCAGTCCAGACTCACTATGGTATAATTTCTTTGGTAATAATGAGATAAGTCCGTTGTGTAAAGAGTGGGGAAACCCACTCTTTATCTTTGGTATATAGCAAAAGACAAGTTCGTGGAGGTAATTTTCTTTTGAGCACACCCAAATCTAAAATTAAACAAACGGTAGAGCAGATGCTCGGGCCCTATCTCGACGACAATGGTTTCGAACTGGTGGACGTTGAATACGTGAAGGAAGGCTCCAATTGGTTTCTGCGTATATTCGTAGATAAAGAAGGCGGCATTGATATTGATGACTGCGGAAGCATTAGCGAATATTTCAGTCAGCAGTTGGATGAGAATGATCCTATCCCTGAGGCATATTTCCTTGAGGTTTCCTCACCGGGAGCAGAGCGTCCTCTCAAAAAAGCTGCGGATGTAGCTAAAGCGGTAGGTAAGGACGTGTATGTGACTGTTTATGAGCCGATTCAAGGACTCAAAGAATTTGAAGGTCGTTTGCTCTCGTTCGAGAACGAGGAACTGCTCATCTCCGCGGGCAAAAAACAACATGTAGTACCGTACGCCAAAGTCGCAAGCGCGAGATTGGCCATTATTTTTTAACGTCTTGAAAGGGGGGCCGGAAATTCATGAGTATGGAGTTTATTGAAGCAATGAATGAGCTGGAAAGGGAGAGAGGCATCAGTAAAGATGTGCTGTTCGAAGCGATCGAAGCGGCGCTGATCTCTAGTTATAAACGTAATTTCAATGCAGCACAGAACGTGCGTGTTGACATGAACCGCAACACAGGTGTCATTAAAGTGTTTGCCCGCAAGCTAATTGTTGAAGAGGTCCTGGATACAAGGACTGAAATCTCATTGCCGGCAGCCAGAGAAATTAACCCGCATTTCCAGCTTGAAGACATTGCTGAGCTTGAAGTAACACCACGTGATTTCGGGCGTATTGCTGCACAGACTGCAAAGCAGGTTGTAACACAACGGATTCGCGAAGCAGAGCGTGGACTCATCTATAATGCCTTTATTGACAAAGAAGATGATATTGTAACAGGACTTGTACAACGTCAAGATATGCGGAACATTTACATTGATCTTGGTAAAATCGAAGCGGTCTTGCCGCTTAGTGAATTGATGCCAGGTGAGAAGTTTAAACAAAGCGAGCGTATCAAGGCTTATATCACTAAAGTTGAGAACACCACTAAAGGACCGCAAATTATGCTGTCCCGCAGTCATCCCGGATTGCTGAAGCGTCTGTTCGAACTAGAAGTTCCGGAAATTTTTGATGGTGTAGTTGAAATTCGTTCCGTAGCTCGTGAAGCTGGCTTCCGTTCGAAGATTGCTGTGTATTCCCGCAATCCGGAAGTGGATCCAGTTGGTTCTTGCGTAGGCCCAAGAGGAACACGCGTTCAAACCATCGTTACTGAGCTTCGTGGCGAGAAGATCGATATCGTCCGTTACTCTGATCTGGTGCAGGAGTATGTCGCTAATGCACTCAGCCCTTCTAAGGTGCTTGAAGTTCAAGTCTTTGAAGCAGAGAAAATGGCACGGGTGATCGTTCCTGATTATCAATTATCACTGGCTATCGGTATTAAAGGGCAAAATGCACGTCTTGCCGCTAAGCTTACCGGCTGGAAAATTGATATCAAGAGTGAAAGTCAAGCGGAGCAGGAATACGGTAGACCGAGAACTTCTATTGATGAAATGCATCAGGATTCCGTCTCCATTGATTAATTAACCTGCTTGACGGGAGGCGTATGTATGAAACAAAGAAAGGTGCCGCTGCGCAAATGCGTTGCTACCCAAGAGATGATGCCGAAAAAAGAGCTGATTCGAGTGGTTAGAACGCCCGAGGGCGAAGTACTGATTGATCTGACAGGTAAGAAGTCAGGCCGTGGTGCTTACATATGCGGCAAGCTTGAATGCTTTAAGCTGGCACAGAAGAATAAAGCACTTGACCGCGCTTTGAAATGTCAAGTGAGTCCTGAAATCTATGACCAGCTTGCCCGGGAGTTTACTTCCGTGGAAGAGCAGTTTCTAGCAGCAAAGGATAGTGAGGATAATGAGTAAGGCGCTTTCTTATTTAGGGCTTGCCATGAGAGCAGGCAAGATAGTCACCGGCGATGAGGCTGTACTCAAAGCTGTACGGTCTTCAGAGGCGAAGCTGGTCGTTCTGGCAGGTGACGCTTCAGATAATACCCAAAAAAAGTTCCGTGATAAATGCGGAACCTACGATATTCCACTAGTAATCGCATTTCACCGAGACAGCCTCGGTGCAAGTATTGGTAAAGACCAGCGTGTAGTACTGGCCATTACGGATAAAGGATTCGCGGAAATGATCTCCAAGCAACTCGGAGATACTGTCGGAGGTGGATTTATTGACTAAAGAAGAGAACAAAGATAAATTGCGCGTGTACGAATACGCCAAGTCACTAAACATGAGCAGTAAAGAAATTATTACAATTCTGAAGCGTTTGAATGTCCCTGTGAATAATCATATGAGTGTCATGGAGAACGGTTCCGTGAACAAAGTAGAGCAATTCTTCAAGGATATCAAGTCGAACGCTGCAGCCAAACGGGATACCAGCTCTAGCAGCCGTCCGGTGACAACCGGTGCGGTAACTGCCGAACCCCAAAGTGCTCAGAATGCCAACAAAAATCAACAGGAAAAGCAGGTAGGTATGAACAGTAACCAAAACAACAACCAATCGACGACGTCCCCAAGGCCCCAAAGCGGACAAGATTCCCGCAGAACAACAACAGGTTCAACGCAGAATGCACGTCCGCAACAAAGCGGAGCTCCACGTACTAACAGTACTAGCGGAAGCCGTCCGCAAGGAAGTAGCACAGGCGGCAATCGTCCACAAGGTAGCAACACTGGTGGCAGCCGTCCGCAAGGAAGTAATACTGGCAGCCGTCCACAAGGTAGCAGTACCGGTGGTAGCCGTCCGCAAGGTAGCAGCACTGGTGGCAGCCGTCCGCAAGGTAGTAATACCGGTGGTAGCCGTCCACAAGGAAGCAATACTGGCAGTCGTCCGCAAGGACAAAGCAGTGCACCTCGCACTGACAGCCGCCCACAAGGTCAATCTGGCACTGGCGGTGGCTTCACACGCGGTGACGACAGAGGTCCTAAGAAGAACACAACTGGTGGTAGACCAAATACGAACAATAGACGGTTTGATGATGGCAAAGGCGGTAACTACCGCGGTCGTGGTGGTAAGAATGGCCGCGGCAAGAATCAGCCAATGGTTCACCGTGAGAAGATCGATAACACACCTAAGAAGATTATCGTTCGTGGTAGCATGACTGTTGGTGAAACAGCAAAATTGCTTCACAAAGACGCTTCTGAAGTAATTAAGAAGCTGATCTCTATGGGTGTTATGGCAACCATCAACCAAGAGCTGGATATCGACACCATCCTGCTACTCGCTGCTGAATTCGGCGTAGAAGTAGAAGTGAAGATTCCTGTTGATGAGGATAGCTTTGAAACTGTGGAAGAGAATGATGCTGAAGAAGAACTTCAGTCACGTCCTCCAGTAGTTACGATCATGGGTCACGTTGACCACGGTAAAACTACTTTGCTGGATGCCATTCGTTCGACGAGTGTATCTCTAGGCGAAGCAGGCGGAATCACACAGCATATCGGTGCTTATCAAGTTGAAATCAACCAGAAGAAAATCACGTTCCTAGATACACCTGGTCACGAAGCATTTACTGCTATGCGTGCTCGTGGTGCACAGGTAACAGATATGACTATTATCGTAGTTGCTGCTGATGACGGTGTTATGCCTCAGACCGTTGAAGCTATTGCACACGCTAAGGCTGCTGGACTTCCGATTATTGTCGCTGTTAATAAAATCGACAAGCCGGGTGCAGATCCTGACAAAGTGAAGCAAGAGCTTACAAGCTATGAACTCGTTCCTGAAGAGTGGGGCGGAGATACCATCTTCGTTAACCTTTCTGCAAAACAACGTATTAACTTGGAAGAACTGCTGGAAATGATTCTGCTCGTTGCTGAAGTAAATGAGTACAAAGCGAACCCTGACAAACGGGCACGCGGTACGGTTATAGAAGCTGAGCTTGATAAGAATCGTGGACCAGTTGCACGTGTTCTGGTACAGAACGGTACATTGAAAGTCGGCGATGCATTTGTAGCAGGTAACTGCTTCGGACGTGTACGTGCGATGGTTAATGATAAAGGACGTAAGATCAAGGAAGCTGGACCTTCCACTCCAGTAGAAATTACTGGTTTGACTGAGGTACCACAAGCTGGCGATCCGTTTATGGCTTTCGAAGACGAGCGTAAGGCCCGTGCGATTGCTGATAGACGTTCCACATCCCAACGTCAATCTGAGCTGAATACGAACACCCGTGTAACATTGGATGATTTGTTCCAGCACATTAAAGACGGCGAGATCAAAGACCTTAACGTTATCATTAAAGCTGACGTACAAGGTTCAGTCGAGGCACTTAAAGGTTCCCTGGCTAAGATCGAAGTGGAAGGCGTCCGCGTGAAGATCATTCACAGCGGTGCTGGTGCCATTACGGAATCCGATATTACACTTGCAGCAGCATCTAATGCTATTGTTATTGGCTTTAACGTTCGTCCGGACGCTCAGACCAAGGCAGCTGCTGAACAAGAAAAAGTAGATGTTCGTCTCCATAACATCATCTACAATGTAATCGAGGAAATCGAAAGTGCAATGAAGGGTATGCTTGATCCTATCTATAAAGAGAACGTTATCGGTCACGCTGAAGTACGTAGCGTCTTCAAAATCAGTAAAGTGGGTACCATTGCAGGTTGTATGGTAATTGATGGTAAAATTACCCGTAATGCTGAAATGCGCTTGATCCGTAGCGGAATCGTTGTATTTACAGGTAAAGTTGATACCTTGAAACGCTTTAAAGATGATGCCAAAGAAGTGGCGCAAGGTTATGAATGCGGCATAACTTTGGAACGCTATAATGACGTCCAAGAGGGCGACATTATCGAAGCGTTTCTTATGGAAACTGTAGAGCGCTAAGCGAAGAGGTGAATATAGATGTCTAAAATTAGAGCAGGACGAGTGGGCGAGCAGATCAAGAAAGAGCTTAGTCAACTTATCCAAAGCGGACTGAAAGATCCTCGAATCGGTTTTGTAACTGTAACTGGCGTAGACGTAACTAACGATCTGTCGCAAGCGAAAGTATACCTAAGCGTGTTCGGGGATGAAGAGCAGAAGTCAGGCTCCCTTAAAGCGATTGAGAAAGCTAATGGTTTTCTTCGCTCCGAGCTTGGCAAGGCGATTCGCCTTCGGCATACACCGGAACTGATCTTCAAGATCGATGAATCTGTCGCTTATGGCAGTCACATTGAGAAACTTCTTGGAGAGCTTCATAAGAACGATTAGAAATAGGTACTAAAAGGAGTTCAAAATAGCTTAAGGCTATTTTGAACAACCTTTATAAAGGAGACGGCGAATGCAGAGCTATGAACAAAGTCTCCAGCAGACCCGTGAGTTTCTGCTGGAACACGACGATTACCTTGTAGTGTCGCATGTTCAGCCGGACGGAGATGCAGTCAGCTCCACCCTAGCGGTGGGCTGGCTTCTCTCATGTCTGGGCAAAAAATACACTATGCTGAATGAAGGACCGATACCGAAGCGGATGGAATATTTATGGCATTCGGATGAAATCATCAATATGGCCTCTAGTGAGCCGCCCCGTCAATACAGCAATGTGATCTGTGTGGATTGTGCTGATTTTCAGCGAGTAGGATTGACTCATCGCTATTTTGCGAAGGATGCTCTAATCCTGAACATTGACCATCATCCCACTAACAACGGTTATGGACTTGTGAATTTAATCAAACCGGATGCTGCTGCGACTGCGGAAATTTTGTTCGATCTGCTGAAGACGTTCGAGATTGAATGGGACATTGATATCGCCACAGCTTTATACACAGGTCTTTTGACAGATACTGGTGGATTTCGATATACCAACACATCACCAAAAGTAATGGCAGCCGTATCTGAACTGCTTTCTTATGGCGTTAACGGTCCTGAACTGGCTGAGACATTACTTGAAGAAATGACATTGCCGCAGATTAAAATTTTAAATAAAGCGTTAAATACTCTTCAATTATCACCCGAAGGGGATATTGCCTGGCTCTATGTTACACCGGAGGATATGATTGAGAGTGCTGCTGCTAATGAAGATTTAGAAGGTCTCGTGAACTACCCTCGCAATATTAGAGGTGTGGAAGTAGGGATTCTGTTCAAAGTCATTCATGAACATGCGGTTAAAGTTAGTTTGCGTTCTGCGGGTAAGGTCGACGTGGCTGAGCTAGCGCAAACGTTTGGAGGTGGCGGTCATACCCGTGCTGCAGGTGCGCGTATAGAAGCTACACTCGAAACGGCAATATCGCAGGTGCTTGAGGAGGTAAGACGTCATTTATGAGTGAATTAGAAGGTGTACTGGCGGTTTACAAGCCAGCCGGGTTCACTTCACATGATGTTGTGGCCAAGGCGCGTCGTATTCTCGGCATGAAACGGATCGGACATACGGGAACGCTTGATCCACAGGTAACAGGTGTGCTGCCACTTTGTCTGGGCCGTGCTACTCGTGTCGTGGAGTATATTCAGGAGTTGCCTAAAGAATATGTGGCAACACTGAGACTAGGGATGTCCAGTGATACTGAGGACTTAACTGGGACTATTATAGAAACTGTAGATGAGGTGCATGTATCTGAAGAAGAGATTCTATCAGTGCTCGCTTCATTTAAAGGGGTTATTTCTCAGGTTCCACCGATGTATTCTGCGGTTAAAGTTGACGGCAAACGTCTTTATGAGTTAGCAAGAGAAGGTAAAACCGTTGAACGTAAAAGCCGTGAAGTAGAGATTTATGAAATTGAAATGACGGATATGACTTGGGAAGGCAATCATCCCGATATCACATTCCGGGTGCTTTGCTCTAAGGGGACGTACATTCGTACGCTCTGTGTCGATATCGGACGAGCACTTGGACTGCCGGGTGTGATGGTGAAACTAGAGAGAACGATGTCGGCAGGGATTTCTGCCAGTCATTGTCTTACGCTAGAGGATATTGCGACTCACAAGGAAGCCGGAACATTGGAAGATCATTTAATCGCTGCAGACGAAGCCATTTCTCATATGCCAAAGCACACTGTAATGGATGAGAAAAAGAAGGCAGCTTTGCAGGGGCAGCGTTTGTCCTCACGATTTATAGCTCCAGAGGTGAAGACGAACAGTCAATTTCGGCTATACGATCTTCAAGGTGGATTTCTTGGCATTTATGAATTGGAAGATACAGGTGCAATTGCTCCAGTGAAGGTATTTGCACAAGCTTAAATCAATTTTACCAAGTGAATTGTAGGTGAGAAACAGCGTGAGAACCGTAACGTTAACTTATCCGATGTCTCCGGAGACTGCTGCAGAGTGGGCTCAGCCTCAAGTGGCTGCTCTAGGGCAGTTTGACGGATTGCATCGTGGACATGCTAGCGTCATTACATCCGCTGTGGCCCTAGCCCGTAAACAAGGTGTGCCGGCCGCAGTCCTTACATTTCATCCACATCCTAAAGATGTTATGGGTAAGGGTGATTATGAAGGGTATTTGACGCCACCCGTAGAAAAGCAGGAGATTCTTGCTAGTTTGGGTGTCGATATCTTATATGTTATTGAATTTAACGAGCAGCTTTCCCGTGTAAGTCCACAGAATTTTGTCTCTGTTATGCTTTTGCCGCTACATATTGTAACTGCAGTTGTCGGCTTTGACTTTCGTTTTGGTTATCAAGGTGAAGGCGATGTTGAAATGCTTCGCAAGCTGGGTGAAGGTGTTATGAATGTAGAGGTTGCTCCCCCTTTTCTGCTAGATGGTGAGAAGGTCAGCAGCTCCGGCATTCGTAAAAGTCTCCAAAACGGGGATTTAGAGCTGGCAAACTCCTGGTTCGGACGTTGCTACTATCTGCGTGGTGAAGTGGGTCATGGTGAGAAGAGAGGTCGCACCATTGGTTTTCCAACGGCGAATTTGAAGCTCAGTGCTCATTTTGTCATTCCGACTAAAGGTGTATATGCGGTCCGAGTCTTTTATAAGGATAAAGTTTTGTACGGGGTCATGAATGTGGGCATTAAACCTACCTTTCATGAGGGTGTATTGACGCCAAGCTTTGAGGTCCATCTGTTTGACTTCGAAGGTGATTTGTATGATCAAGAGCTTAAGGTGGAGTTAGTATCTTACATTCGTCCTGAACGAAAATTCGAATCCATTGGTGCATTGATTACTCAAATCGGTGAGGATGCAGAAACCGCGAAGAAGATTTTGGGTTATAATCTATAGTCATCCCGGACAAGCCGTTTACTTTTGTTAATGGAGATGCTATACTAATAAACGTTGCTGGCTTACAGCACCATAACCTTAGCTTGGTTGCACGTTCTCACCGACGGTGACGAGGCTAATGGCGATTATATTGAAGGAGGTGAACAGGATGGCATTAACTCAAGAACGTAAACATCAATTGATCGACGAGCACAAAACTCACGAATCCGATACTGGATCCCCTGAGGTGCAAGTTGCTATCCTAACGGAGAACATCGTTAATTTGACTGACCACTTGCGTACGCACAAGAAAGATCATCACTCCCGTCGCGGATTGTTGAAAATGGTTGGACAACGTCGTAAACTTCTGGCGTATTTGAAAAACAAAGACATCAGACGTTACAGCGCCCTGATCGAAAGACTGGGATTGCGTCGTTAATTTTCCATAAGATAACCCTTAAAGCAGCCTGGTTGTATACCGTATGTCCTTCTCGGAGCGACAGCGGGACAGCTGGGTTGCTTTTTGAAAATTTAGGGAAAACTTTATAGCAAGACTGATGAGATTATTCGTAAAAACGGCCACTTTACATCATCTGTAAGACTTAGCCGTTTCTTCTTATATGTATACAGAACAGGCTACATACCTTAAATTATAAGAAAGTATATGTTTCATGCTATACTTTATCCTTATAATTCTCGCATAAACGCTACCGTCTTATAAGGACGCCGAAGGCGTTTTTAGCTTGGGGACAAGCCTTTCCGATTCATTAGATCGATATGTGAACCTGCAATATTTGACTGCGGGTCTACTACTATTCAAGGAGGTATTTATGGAAAAACGTGTAGAAATGCAGCTAGGCGGAAGACGCCTTGTGCTGGAAACGGGCCGACTAGCTAAACAAGCAAACGCAGCCGTTATGGTGCGTTATGGGGATACTTCGGTATTATGTACCGTTACGGCTTCGAAAGAGCCGAAGGACCTGGATTTTTTCCCGCTTACAGTTAACTATGAGGAAAGATTATATGCGGTAGGTAAAATTCCGGGCGGATTTATTAAACGGGAAGGTAGACCGAGTGAGAAAGCGATTCTGTCCAGCCGTTTGACTGACCGTCCAATCAGACCACTGTTCCCTGAAGGTTTCCGTAACGATGTTCAGGTATTGAACATGGTAATGAGTGTGGATCAGGACTGCGCACCAGATATTGCTGCTATGATCGGTACTTCAGCTGCACTTAGTATTTCCGATGTGCCTTTTGATGGACCCATCGGCGGCGTTGCTGTAGGTCGGATTAATGGAGAATTTGTGATCAATCCGGATATGGCTCAGCAAGCAATCAGTGATATTTATGTAGTGGTTGCTGGAACGAAGGAAGCAATCATGATGGTTGAAGCAGAAGCGAACGAAGTGACGGAAGATGTGATGCTCGAAGCGATTATGTTCGGTCATGATGAAATCCGTAAGATCGTTGCAACCATTGAAGAACTGGTCAAAGTGGCTGGTAAAGAAAAAATGGCTGTGAAGCTGCATGCAGTGAATGCTGACGTGAATACTGAGGTTCGTGCATTTGCTGAGGCTCGTCTGGTGGAAGCCGTTAAAATTGCTGAAAAACATGCTCGTCAGGAAGCGATTGATGTCGTTAATGATGAAGCGGTTGCGTATTTCGTAGAGAAGTACATAGAAGCACCGGAGCTTCTGAAAGATGTTAAAGAAGTCCTACATGATATCGTGAAGGATGAAGTAAGACGTCTAATCACGCATGATAAGGTTCGTCCAGATGGACGTAAACTTGATGAAATCCGTCCGATTGAATGTGATACAAGCCTGTTGCCGCGTACACACGGTTCCGGTCTGTTCACACGTGGACAAACACAAATCCTTAGCGTTTGTACCCTTGGAGCTCTAGGTGATGTTCAAATCCTCGACGGAATCGATCCTACTGAAACGAAACGTTTCATGCACCATTACAACTTCCCGCCGTTCAGCGTAGGGGAAGCTCGTCCACTTAGAGCACCAGGACGTCGTGAAATCGGTCACGGAGCACTTGGAGAACGTGCATTATCCAAGGTAATTCCTAGTGAAACTGAATTCCCGTACACGATTCGTCTAGTATCAGAAGCGATTGAATCTAACGGTTCTACCTCCCAGGCAAGTATCTGTGCCAGCATTCTGGCTATGATGGACGCTGGTGTGCCAATCAAAGCACCAGTAGCCGGAGTAGCAATGGGTCTGATCAAAGACGGAGATCATGTCTCCATCCTGACGGATATTCAAGGTATGGAAGATCATCTCGGAGATATGGACTTCAAGGTAGCTGGTACAGCAGAAGGTGTTACAGCTATTCAAATGGACATTAAGATTGCCGGTATCGACCGCAACATTCTTCAAGATGCACTTCAGCAGGCTAAAGAAGGCCGTCTGTTCATCTTGGACAAAATGAATGAAGCGATCTCTGCGCCAAGACCTAATCTGTCCAAATATGCTCCAAAAATCATTATTATCAACATCAATCCGGACAAAATCCGTGATGTTATCGGTGCTGGTGGTAAGATTATCAATAAAATTATTGAAGAAACCGGCGTGAAAATCGACATCGAACAAGATGGCCGTGTCTTTATCGGTTCTTCAGATGAAGAAATGATCCAAAAGGCTCGTTCGATTATCGAAGGTCTTGTGCGTGAAGTACAAGTCGGAGAAATCTATGTGGGTACAGTTAGACGTATTGAGAAATTTGGTGCATTTGTTGAACTTATTCCGGGCAAAGACGGATTGGTACACATTTCCCAATTGTCTACTGAGCGTGTAGCTAAGGTAGAAGATGTTGTTGCTATTGGTGACACCATTACCGTTAAAGTTACCGAGATCGATCCACAAGGCCGGGTTAATCTGTCTCGTAAAGCAGTGTTGACTTCGGAAACTGGAGCTAAAGCGTAAGATTGATCTTAGTAATAACCTTTACTAAAGGGATCTAATTTCATTATTAAAAGAGACAGAAGCGATTTGCGTTCTGGCTCTTTTTTTATATGAACTAAGCTGGAAAACTGTAGCAAACATTCCTATCTATTAGTCTTGTATCTGTTCATGACATAAAATCCTCCCTTGTCTCATAGATTGGGACAAAGTGTCTTTGTAATCGTGTGGAACGAACCTGAAATTCGTTTCTACCGGGGAGGAAGTCGTCATGAAGACGGAAAAAGTGGCATTAGTGGTTGCTTGTGTAGCAATTGTGATAGGAATTGGTAGCACACAGGGACCAGTCAAAGACATGCTTGCGCAATTGAAGCCGCAGGATGATCTCGCGGTGTGGATGGATATCCCTAAGGCGGCGAACAACGATCTACGTCTGAGGATTGAGACCGCTGCGGCCAAACTAAATGCACCTCCAGTGGATGCAGTGGTTGACCGGGTGTGGAAAGCCATTCCGGGCTATAACGGACTTGAGATTGATGTAGAGAGTACCTATCGGAATGCTCTTTTGGCACCAAAAGAGCCCATAAAGTTAGTGTATCGGCAGATCGAACCAAAAGTATCGTTAAATGAACTGGGAGCAGAACCTATATATCGAGGAAATCCGGCGAAACCGATGGTATCACTGATGATTAATGTGGCTTGGGGGAATCAGTATATCGTGCCAATGCTGGATATTTTGGATGAAGAGAACGTGAAAGTTACGTTTTTTCTGGATGGAAGCTGGCTGAGTAAGAATCCAGAGCTTGCTACAGAAATGTTAAAACGTGGTCATGAGATGGAGAATCACGCCTATACCCACCCCAATATGAGTACTTTAAGTCGAGCGCGGGCTACCGTTGAGATTGAGAAGACGCAAAAGCTGCTAAAGGAATCGCTTGGAGTCACTAATAAATGGTTCGCGCCTCCATCTGGTGATTTCGATCAAGAGACAGTAGAAATCGCTAGCAGCTTGGGCTTAAAGACTGTACTCTGGACTGTAGATACGGTGGATTGGCGAAATCCTTCTCCTGAATCTATAGTTGCCAAAATCACAAGCAAAGCTGAAGCCGGCACACTTGTTCTAATGCATCCTACTGCCTCATCCTCCAAGGCGCTGAAGGCCATGATACGCGGGATAAAGGCGAAAGGGTTACAGCTAGGAACAGTTAGCCAAACGCTGTCAGCGGAGCGTCTAATCCCCTCTGATGTTGAGTGAGTGATCTATTTCTGGTAGGATTATAGGCACGTGTATTAATTTAGATAGAACATGGCTATTGCCAGGAGGACATGAAGTGGAAAAAATAGTATTATCCAATGGATTACGAGTAGTGATGGAAAAAATTCCGACCGGCCGGTCCGTTTCATTTGGAATATGGGTGAAGACAGGTTCGCGGAATGAACACCCTGGAAACAACGGGATATCCCATTTTGTAGAGCATATGCTTTTTAAAGGTACCGACCGATATAGTGCTAAGGATATTGCCGAGCAGTTCGATGCTATTGGCGGCAATGTAAATGCGTTTACCTCTAAGGAATATACTTGCTATTATGCAAAAGTACTGGATGAGCATCTGCCTATCGCAGTAGATGTGCTAGCAGATATGTTCTTCCGTTCACGTATGGATGCTGAAGAGCTGGAGAAAGAAAAGAACGTCATCCTTGAGGAAATTTCTATGTGCGAAGATACACCAGACGATCTTGTGCATGATTTGATGTGTGCTGCTGCTTACAAGGATCATCCGCTTGCGTATTCTATCCTTGGCTTAAAGGAACGGCTGATGGAGATGAAGCCGGATGATCTTCGTGCCTACATGAAGGAGCAGTATACGATTGAGAATACGGTAATTAGTGTAGCTGGGAACATCAGCGATGGATTAATTGAGCTGCTGGAGCAGCATTTTGGTTCTTTTGCTAATCATGGCACATCTGCGCCGTTGACTCCACCGGATTATTATGGGGACTTGTTGTTTCACCGCAAAAAAACAGAACAGAATCATATCTGTCTTTCCCTACCAGGGGTCCGCTCTGGCGACCCATTGCAATATGCTATGGTGCTTATTAATAATGCCATTGGCGGCGGTATGAGCTCACGGATGTTCCAAGAGATTCGTGAAAAACGTGGCCTAGCCTATTCTGTATATTCTTACCACAGTTCTCAAGCGGATTCTGGTTTGTTCACGGTCTATGCTGGAACAGCACCGAAGCAAACTAAGGATGTAACGGAGCTAATTAAGGAAATGATGTACGAACTTGCTACTGAGGGTCTTAGTGAAGATGAACTGAGAAAAGGCAAGGAGCAGCTTAAAGGTAGCCTTATTCTTAGCCTGGAAAGCACTAGTAGCCGGATGAATCGGATTGGAAAAAATGAACTTATGCTCGGAAAACATAACACATTAGACGATATGATCGCCAAGATTCAGTTAGTAACGATGGACAATATCAACAGTGTGCTTGATAATATGTTTGCTGAGCCGCTTTCTTTAGCGATGGTAGGTTCAACAGATAAAGCTATTGCAAATGTTAGGAGAGATGATCTTGTCTTATTACGTACAAATCAATAAACTAGCTGGAAACGAGGATGTTAATCTTCCTTGTAAAATGTCAGAACAGGCTTCCGGGTATGATCTATATGCCGCAGTTGGTAGCGAAGTCGTGCTTGCGCCTGGAGAACGTGCATTAATTCCAACAGGCATATCATTAGCTATGCCAGACGGATTAGAAGCTCAAATTCGTCCACGAAGTGGACTAGCCTTGAAGCATGGGATTACGTGTTTGAACACACCTGGTACGATTGATGCTGATTATCGTGGAGAGATCAAAGTGTTGTTGATCAATCTAGGGCAAGAGCCATTTGCTATCGCTCGTAATGAGCGCATTGCCCAAATGGTATTTCAAGCGGTTCCAGTGGTCACTTTGGTTGAAGTAGATGCTTTATCCGAAACAGAACGTGGAGCCGGAGGCTTCGGTCACACTGGCAAATAATATGACTTATTAAAAAGCTTGCGAATTTATGCCTAATTGGCGTGATTCGCGAGCTTTTTTTCGTTTAAATATGACAATTTATAAGTTTCATATTTAAGCCTGCATGGTAATTCTTCTCCGCTTTTCACCCATTAAGAATGCCCAGCATAAGATGCTCTATAGTCGATAGTGTATGTTGAAAGGAGCGTCATCCCTATGCTTACTGGCGTCAGGATCGTGTTCCTGGGCGGGGACGCGAGACAGCTTGAAGTGATTCGGAAATGTGTGGAATTGGATGCGACGGTAAGCGCTGCCGGGTTCGATAAATGGGAAGCCCCTTGCCCAGGGGTGAGCCTGGAACAGATGACGGTAGAGCTGCTTAGTAATGCAGATGTATTAGTATTGCCTACGGTTGGTTGTGATGATGAAGGGAATATCAGTGCTTTATTTTCTTCTGAACGCTTGATGCTCTTGGAAGAACATTTTGCTGCTCTGCCACCCCATTGTTTGGTGTATAGCGGTATGGCTAAAAGCTACTTACGCGGCATGTGCGCCAAGCATTCATTAAAGTTAATTGAATTGCTTAATCGTGACGATGTAGCCATCTACAACTCCATCCCAACAGCGGAAGGGGCACTGGTTATGGCCATACAGAACACGGATTTTACCATTCACAGTTCCAAATCGATGGTACTGGGTTTGGGCAGAACGGGTTTTACAATGGCAAGAAGTCTACAAGGACTGGGTGCTAGTGTTAAAGCCGGAGTTAGAAAACAGGAACATTATGCACGTGCTGAGGAAATGGGCTGGAAGCCGTTTATGACCAGTGAACTGTTGCTTCATGTGCCGGATGTTGATCTGATATTTAATACGATTCCAAGTATGATCATCACCGCACAAGTACTCTCACGTATCTCACCGCATTGCTTAATTGTCGACCTGGCTTCTGCTCCAGGTGGATGTGATTTTCGTTATGCTGAGAAAAGAGGAATTAAAGCGATGCTGGCACCTGGACTCCCTGGCATTGTAGCTCCTAAAAGCGCTGGGATTATTATGGCAAATGCGCTGGTTCAGTCGATATCGGACGAGGCTTTAATCAAGGGGGACGAATAAAATGGATTGGCACGGAAAAACAGTAGGGTATGCGATTACCGGATCTCACTGCACATTTGCGGAGGTAATGCCGCAAATTCAACGCTTCGTAGATGGAGGAGCAAACGTAGTGCCCATAGTTTCAGCATCCGTACTAGGCACCGACACCCGCTTTGGAACATCGCAAAATTGGCTAAAACAGTTGAAAGATATAACAGGTAATGATATCATTTCTACAATTGTTGAAGCGGAACCGCTGGGTCCTTCCAAGCTGCTGGATGTGCTGACGATAGCACCTTGCACTGGAAATACAACGAGTAAATTGGCAAATGCTATGACCGATAGTCCAGTGCTCATGGCTGCAAAATCGCAGATGCGCAATGGACGTCCACTTGTTCTCGCGATATCTACCAATGATGGCCTAGGTCTTAATGCCGCAAATATTGCAAAGCTTCTAGTGGCTAAACATATTTATTTTGTGCCATTCGGACAGGATAACCCTGAGGGCAAACCTAATTCGTTAGTAGCGCGTATGGATCTTATCCCAGAAGCTTGCTATGCCGCTTTGCAAGGTAAACAACTACAGCCGATGATTATTGAAAAGTTTCATTCCGTCTAGAATAGGGCGGAATCGGTGGAGCTAGTTGCGGACATAAAAAGGGGAGATGCACTAAATGAGCAATGAGAAGTTAAATGCCGCCTTGGTCGGAGTTACTTCTTAATCAATAGATGCGGTCGTTAACGCTCAAAGCCAAGATCTGCTAAACCCATTGCTGAGATCATTGCCACCAAAAAATATAAGCTTTACTGCTACCGTCCTCATTTCGAGGGCGGTACAACCATTTTTCAAAATAAAAGAAAATTACTTAAGAAATAAGCTTACGTACTGTAAAGGAATTTCTCATTAGAGACGAAATGAGTTCTATTTACGAACGATTAGTGTGTTTGCTTTGACAATAATGGAGGAATTATACATGGGTATTCTGGTACAAAAATTCGGAGGAACATCACTTTCAACACCACAAGCTAGAGAGCACGTCATTCGTAATGTCAAACGGGAGCTCGCTAGCGGCTATAGTTTGGTCATTGTCGTTTCGGCAATGGGCAGACGCGGAGAACCTTATGCAACAGATACTCTGCTGGATTGGGCTGTTCAGAATGGAGATTCACTCCCAGAGCGTGAGAAGGATCTCTTGATGTGCTGTGGTGAGATTATCTCTGCTACTACACTTTGTGGCCTGCTGGAGAATGAAGGGATTGCTTCTACGGTTCTAACGGGAGCTCAGGCTGGTTTTATGACAGATAGCAACTATGGCAATGCAAGAATTCTAGATGTACGTCCTGAACGTATTCTTCGTGAACTGCGTGAAGATAAAGTAGTTATAGTGACCGGGTTCCAAGGACAGACTGAAGCTGGTGATTTGACGACTTTGGGCCGTGGAGGAAGTGACACCTCTGCGACTGCACTGGGTGCTGCCCTTCATGCAGATATGGTTGATATCTATACAGATGTTAACGGGATTCTTACAGCAGATCCGCGGATCGTTGAAGATGCAAAACCGCTAACGTATGTTAGTTATACAGAAATTTGTAATATGGCTCATCAAGGAGCAAAAGTGATCCATCCACGTGCGGTTGAGATTGCTATGCAGGCACAAATTCCAGTACGCGTTCGTTCAACATTTTCTGAGACTGAAGGTACGCTGGTTACGAATCCTGAAGGATTCAACGACATTCAGTCTGGCGGCATTGTAGATCGCTTCGTAACAGGGATTGCTTATGTCAGCAACGTCACACAGATTTCTGTGGAGTGTCCAGATGGAAATGGTACGGGCGTTCAACTGCAAATTTTTAAAAGTATGGCCGACAACGGAATAAGCGTTGATTTTATTAATGTAACACCTACTGAAGCTCTTTATACTGTGTTCGATGACAAATCAGAAAAGGCCATCTCAGTTCTTCAGCAATTGGGCTTGCGTCCTAAGAGTTTATCAGGTTGTGCAAAAGTTTCCGTTATCGGGGGCGGAATTAATGGTGTGCCTGGTATTATGGCGCGTATCGTTGAGGCACTTAGCTCACAAAATATTCAGATTCTCCAATCCGCAGATTCGAATACAACGATTTGGGTGCTGGTGAAGAAAGAGGATATGGTGCAGTCCCTGCGTTCGCTGCACGCTATGTTTGAATTGCACCGCTAAGGAGGAATTCAAAGTGGATTTCGGAAGATTAATAACAGCCATGGTAACCCCCTTTGACGGGGATGGAGAAATCAACTGGGATGTAACTTCACAGCTTGTCGATTATTTAATTGAGGAACAGAAATCAGAGGCATTGGTTGTCTGTGGTACAACTGGGGAATCCCCAACGTTAAGTGATGAGGAGAAACTGCAGCTGTTTTCTTTTGTACTAGAGAAGGCGAATGGTCGCTGTAAAATTATTGCTGGAACAGGCAGTAATAACACGAAGCACTCTATTCACCTCACGAAGGAAGCGGAGAAAATAGGTGTGGATGGCGTGCTTTTGGTCGTTCCTTATTACAATAAGCCTAATCAGGAAGGGCTCTATCAGCATTTTTCTGCGATTGCTACGGAGACTTCATTGCCAGTCATGCTGTATAATGTTCCCGGTCGCACGGGTGTAAGTATGAGCGTGGACACAACCCTTCGACTTGCTGAAATATCGAATATTGTTGCGACAAAAGAATGTGCATCTGTCGATCAAGTAACACTTATCGCTTCTGCGTGTTCCGATGACTTCCGTGTATATACTGGTGATGACTCTGCGGGCTTAGCTAGTCTAGCCGTAGGAGGATACGGAATTATCAGTGTAGCTAGTCATGTGGTTGGTGCACAGATGTCAGAAATGATCTATGCATTCACCTCAGGAAATGTTCAGCGAGCGGGAGAGATCCATCGGCAATTGTTCCCTATTTACAAGGGGTTGTTCGAATGTCCACAACCTTTACCGAATCCTTCAGCGGTCAAATATGCTTTAAGTCTGAAAGGTCTGCCTGTTGGAGGCGTCAGATTGCCGCTTATTTCACCTACTGAAGCTGAGGCGGCCTTTATCGAGGCACTATTTCACTAAGTGCTGAACAATGATATTCTAGTCTTTAAACCGGCTTCTCCTGTGGAGAGCCGGTTTTTATATTTATTATATTTTGCTAAAATAATGGGTCACATTTAAGGAAAGAATTTGGATACGAGATAGGGTGACTTGTCTTTTGCCAAAAAAATCATGTATAATGATCTTAAGTGACTGGGTGCGGTTAAAATTAAATATGCGGTAATCTTCCGTCAATGGTATACATTGTGAGACAGGATAGGTCCCAAGATGAGTCTGTGTAAATGATTGAAATGTCTTCGCGCGAGGGGCGCGACGGTGAATTTTGACGGCATTTGTCCGCTTCAATATGAACTTTACTGCCCGGAATCGGGAGCTTTCGCATTGCGCATTTTACAGATATCAGGAATATCCTTGTTAATTAAGGAAGCTATCAGCTGTTTGAAGAATGTGTTCAGCGCCGCTGAAATAATCGAAGTTCAATATTTACCAATAAAAGTATGACGTCCAACATCATAGGAGGGTTAGATTCATTTGTCCAAAAAAAACAACAACGATAAATTGATGATTTTCGCATTGGGCGGAGTCGGAGAAATCGGGAAAAACATGTATGTCATTCAATATGGAGCTGACATTGTAGTCGTGGATTCGGGACTTAAGTTCCCGGAAGAAGATATGCTCGGTATTGATATTGTAATTCCTGATATCTCTTATTTGACAGAGAACCGTGACAAGGTAAGAGGGATTGTACTTACCCACGGACACGAGGATCACATCGGTGGTCTCCCATATGTCCTGAAGAATTTGAATGTTCCGGTTTACGGAACAAGACTTACATTAGGCCTTGTAGAAAATAAATTGAAGGAAGCAAACTTACTGGGTGACACCAAACGAATTCTGATCAATGAAGATTCAGAAATTCAACTGGGAAGTTCGCTCAAAGTTACTTTCTTCAGAACCAATCACAGTATTCCTGATTCCGTCGGTGTATGCATAGAAACACCGGAAGGTAACGTAGTTCATACGGGAGATTTCAAATTTGACCACACTCCAGTCAACGGTCAATTTGCAAATCTGCATCGGATGGCTGAAATTGGTCAGAAGGGCGTGCTTGCTCTTTTGTCGGATAGTACAAATGCTGAGAAACCAGGCTTTACCCCATCTGAGAAAAATGTCGGTATCGTTCTGGAAGACATTTTCCGCAAAGCTGAACAACGTGTCGTTGTAGCAACTTTTGCTTCCAATGTGCACCGCATTCAACAAGTGGTTAATGCAGCAGAATCCACAGGTCGTAAGATTACAGTAATTGGCCGTAGTATGGTAAACGTTGTATCCATCGCTTCTGAGCTTGGATATCTGAACGTACCTGACGGTATGCTGATCGAGCCTGAAGAAATGAACAGAATGGCAGCGAACCGTGTCGTTGTTCTTTGCACAGGATCCCAAGGCGAGCCAATGTCCGCATTGACCCGTATGGCACGTTCCAGTCATCGTAAAGTAGATATCTTGCCAGGTGATACTGTTATTATTGCAGCAACACCGGTACCAGGTAACGAGAAATATGTAGGTCGTACCATTGATGAATTGTTCCGTCTTGGCGCTAACGTAATTTATAGCGGTTCCAATTCTGGCGTTCACGTATCCGGTCACGGTAGCCAGGAAGAGCTTAAGCTTATGCTCAACCTGATGAAACCAAAATATTTCATTCCAATTCACGGTGAATACCGTATGCAACGCAAACATGCGCTTTTGGCAGAATCTGTTGGCGTAGAGTCTCAGAACATTTTCATCACTGAAATCGGTGAGATTGTGGAAATTCAAGGCGGTGCCGCTCGTAAAGCTGGTAAAGTAACGGCTGGTAACGTATTGATTGACGGTCTGGGTGTAGGTGATGTAGGTAATATTGTATTGCGTGACCGTAAGCTGCTGTCTCAAGATGGTATTTTGGTTGTCGTGGTTACACTAAGCAAACAGAATGGTGCAATTGTCTCCGGACCTGACATCATTTCTCGTGGTTTCGTTTATGTTCGTGAGTCCGAAGGACTGCTTGACGAAGCGAACCGAATTGTTTCCAGTACACTGCAGCGCCTGATGAGTGAGAAAGTAAATGAGTGGGCATCGCTTAAAACAAGCGTAAAAGATTCACTCGGTCGTTTCTTATACGAGCAAACGCGTCGTAGACCGATGATTTTGCCAATTATCATGGAAGTGTAAGGAGAATTCTCCTTAAATAAATATATAGTTTGGGCATTGGCCCCTTTTCCCCGGAAATATTGGACGGTTTCTACGGGAAAAGGGGTTTTTGTATTGTTTATATTCACATCATGAGGAGAGGTTTGCATAATGCGGGGCCCTGAAATGTCATACTAATGAAAGTTAGTAAGGCTATAGCAGACCAGAGCTGCATAAGGAAAGGGAGAGCTGCGAAAATGAACTACATGAATGGATCAAATGGAGCAAAGAATGAGGAAGTTATACCACAAGAGGGAAATCCAAGTACAAATGAAAACATGCCGCCCACTACAATGGGTGCACTTAAAGAGCTTGGACAAACAGCGGTTCCTACGGGTGAACCGGATATCTTTTGCATAACGATCATCGGTCAGATTGAAGGCCATATTGTAATGCCTCCTCAGAACAAAACGACGAAATACGAACATATCATTCCCCAGCTGGTGGCAGCTGAACAGAATAAGAATATTAAAGGTCTGCTTATTATTTTAAATACTGTTGGTGGAGATGTAGAAGCTGGTCTAGCGATTGCCGAAATGATTTCTTCGCTCTCTAAACCAACGGTAACAGTAGTCATTGGAGGGGGCCATAGTATTGGCGTTCCGATCGCTGTATCCTCTACGTATTCAATTATTGCGGAAAGTGCAACAATGACGATACATCCGATTCGTATGAATGGCTTAGTAATTGGAGTGCCACAGACGTTCGAATACATGGAAAAAATGCAGGAGCGTGTAGTGAAATTCGTTACTTCTCATTCTCGGATTTCTGAAGAACAGTTCCGTGACCTCATGTTTAAGACAGGTGAGCTCAATCGTGATATTGGAACAGCCGTTGGGGGGTTGGACGCTGTTAAATATGGTCTCATGGATGAGGTGGGCGGGATCGGAGCTGCCTTAGCGCATCTTAACCGCATGATTGGTGGAGATTTCTCTGCAGCGCCTACAGCAGCGATTTCGGGAGGGCTTACGCAATGACACTCTATACGATAATGTCGATGGAACAGGTGTGGGAGGGGGCATTTAATAATTACGCTACTACGCGAGAAGTAAGTGTTCAGGGGATGCTCATGCAGGTTGAGCCGATGGAGGAAGGACGCGCGCGCATAGTAAGATTGCTGGATTGTCCTTTGGAGCGATATTTAGATCCGTCGTTCTCTCCTGGAGCGATAATTACGTTAACATAAAGATTCATTTTTTGACAAAAGAGAACATAGGTACGCCACGCCATTATATGGTATAATGTTGTTCCGGGGGTGGCTGGCGTGGCTAAACGAAAAAAGAAAAAGAAAAAAGCGCTGCTCGGCAGCGTTTTAAAATATGAAATTTACGGAATTTTACTAATAACGATATCCGTTATTGCTCTATCTGGTGAAGCGGCGGTAGGACGGTCACTTTCAAGTATGGCGGGTTATTTATTAGGGAGATTTTATTTTGTGTTGCCGCTTATTGGTATTTTTTATGGGCTTATGGTTATGATCCATCGAAGATGGCCTTCTTCTTGGAACAGTCGACATACAGGCGTGCTTCTGCTTCTGCTATCCATGTGCCTTATGAGCACTATTTCTGCAATGGAGCAGAAGCTTGGCCCGTTGTCCTTGCTCCATCCTGGCAACGTGATGACACAAATACATAATGATCTTTCGGGATCTCTTTCGCCCGGTGTTAACAATAGTAATGTCTATATGCTGGGTAAGGATATAAGTGGTGGATATATCGGCGGATTGGAGTATGCTGCACTGCTGTGGCTCTTTGGTAGTCTGGGAGCTAAGCTGCTCATGATTGTTATGCTTGCCATCAGCTTTATGTTAATTACAAATCTCTCCTATGTAGAGATTATTACTCTTTTGCGAGTTCGTACGGTTAAGTTTGTGGAGGGGATTCGTCTCCATGCGGCAAACCGTCCGAAGGCAGTCCCAGTAGCTGCTAGACCTTCCAAAGCAGCCGCACCCGCAAAGACTCGGCCGGTGAAGCAGCCTGTCTATGACGAAGATGACGAAGAGGAAGAAGACGATCGATATTTACCTAATCGTAAGCAACCTGTTCTATTGAAAAAAATATCCGGTTGGTTCACAGGCTCCACCCGTTCAGAGGTGGAAACCGATTCTGAGGATGATGATCAAGGTCCAATTGTAACAAGCGCTTCGCACGGTCCGATCATTTCTGGGCTTTCAGTAGATAGTCGTGTGACTCCACTTGAGGATATCCATCATGATTTTGATGATGCAGATATGGATATGGAACCTGTGACTCCAATTATTCGTGACTTCTTTGAGCATATCCGCTCAGAAGGGCTGAATGAGGAAGATCGGGAGGAATGGAGTGAATTCTCTCCAGCAGCTCGTGGTGTTACCGTCAAAGCTCCTGTTGCCGGGGTTAATCCAGTTAGTCAACAGCCTTCAGATGAGCCTGAGGAGAATGTGACTATTGACTTGGATGGATTGCTGAGCGCCACTCCTGATGGACAGATCATTTCTGCTCCACCGGCACCACCTCCACCAAAACCTTATAAGCTGCCATCTTTCAGACTTCTAGCCAAACCTAACAACAGCGGCAAAGCGGGAGATCAGAATGATTATATGCAGACCGCCCGTAAGCTAGAAGCTACTCTAGAGAGTTTCGGTGTAAGAGCAAAGGTTCTCGAAGTAGTTAGAGGTCCAGCGGTTACACGGTATGAGATTCAGCCGGATATCGGTGTCAAAGTTAGCCGCATTGTTAATCTGACGGATGACATTGCGCTTGCTCTTGCAGCCAAAGATATACGTATGGAGGCGCCAATTCCGGGTAAATCAGCCATTGGGATAGAGGTACCGAATTCCGAAGTGTCTATTGTGACCATGCGTGAAGTTATGGAGACACAAATCTTTCAGGAAGCTGAATCCAGATTATCGATTGCTTTTGGACGTGATATTTCGGGTCAGACGATTATCGGTAATTTAGCGAAGATGCCCCATTTATTGGTGGCTGGTGCAACGGGTTCTGGTAAATCGGTTTGTATTAACGGGATTATTACGAGTATTTTATACAAAGCTAAACCCGATGAAGTCAAATTCCTGATGGTGGACCCGAAGATGGTAGAGCTGAATGTCTATAATGGGATTCCGCATCTTCTGGCTCCAGTCGTTACTGATCCGAAGCGGGCGAGCTTAGCTTTAAAGAAGATCGTTGTGGAAATGGAGAAAAGGTATGAACTCTTCTCCAAATCAGGAACACGCAACATGGAAGGCTATAATAAGCTGATGGCAGAGAACCCAGCTGCTATACTTCCGTATATCGTTGTTATTGTGGACGAGCTTGCGGATTTGATGATGGTCGCCGCTAACGATGTAGAGGATGCTATCTGTCGGCTTGCACAGATGGCGCGTGCAGCTGGTATACATTTAATTATCGCCACTCAGCGTCCTTCCGTGGATGTCATTACAGGTTTGATTAAGGCGAATATTCCATCTCGTATCGCTTTCGGCGTATCTTCCAATGTAGACTCACGTACCATTCTGGATATGCCAGGTGCGGAGAAGCTGTTAGGTCGGGGAGACATGCTGTTCTTACCGATGGGGGCTTCTAAACCGATTCGTGTGCAGGGTGCCTTTATGAGCGATCAAGAGGTTGAGACGATCGTTCAATATGTCAGCAGTCAAGGTGAAGCAGAATATGATGAGTCCATTGTTCCAGAGGTTGATGACACAATCGCTGAAGACCAGGAGCCACAGGATGAGTTATATGAGCAGGCCGTAACGATCGTGCTTGAAGCGAAGCAAGCTTCAGTCTCGCTACTACAGCGCCGGATGAGGGTTGGTTACACCCGTGCAGCCCGTTTGATTGACTCTATGGAGGCTCGTGGGGTAATAGGGCCTTACGAGGGCAGCAAGCCGCGTGAGGTGCTTGTATCACTTGAGCAGTATCAGCATAACAAGATCAGTTCTTAAGCTGAACAAGTCAGTTTAAACCTTAAATAGACAGTGAAAAGGGGTCGTCCCCAAGTAGTTTGTACTACTTGGGGACGGCCCCTTACTCGTGCTGAAGAAGTGTAAATGACACTTCAAATAATGGCTTTAGTGAAGCTACGAATAAGGCTCCGAGTGAAGCTTCATTAAAATTATTAGGGAATTTCTCCCTGAAATTCTGAGATTATTGGTTCTCAAACTTATAATTAGGGAAAAGCTCCCTATAATTTATTAATTTTGGTAAGGAATAAAGGAATTGGCCTGATTTTTAGGGAGGAATTCCCTAATTCCATTCATTATCAGAGAATATCCACTATTTTCAGGGAGTTTTTCCCTAAAAGTGCGAACTGTTACTTGGACTATTGTGAATTCATATCACTAAAATATTGAAAAGTATGACGTATATCTATAATTTCAATTAATGCGTGGTTCCACAGTAAAATGTGGTCCTTTAAATTCATGATTCATATCAACTACATGGTTTTCTTATTTCGAATATAGTTGATAATTATTCTCAATTGTAATGAAAAGCTATTTCTTCTTTTTTAGTAATGCATAGGATGCGCTGACAGTCGTCATAATAACTTTAGCCATCCATGCAGAACTTACAAAAGAAAGGTAGAGCGAACCCTATGAAGAAACAAAAGATGTGGATATTTGCTGCTTTAACTCTTGCACTTGCTGCCGCGCCGTTTGCAGGAACGTTTTTCAAGGGGAATGGCATTGTTCAGACCAAGCAAAGTGCTGCTGCGTCATTTGTCCACGAGTTAAATAATCCTGACGAAGAAGCCTTGCCGGCTTTCAGTACAACACCCATTAAACTTGGGTCCACGGGTCAGGATGTCTATGAATTGCAGGGGCGATTAAAGCATTTAGGTTATTATGCCGGAAAAATAGACAGTCATTTTGGGCCAAAAACGAAGAATGCAGTTACTTGGTTTCAATGGAAATTCGGAATGAAGTCTGATGGCATTGTGGGTGCCAAAACTAAGCTGAAGCTGTATAACGCCACGAAGAACTGGAAGCCGACTGAGCCTTCTACGGGCACGGGAAATAAGACAGCACAGAATAACACTGGTAATAAAACAAATACGTCCAATAAAACGAATTCGCCAGGATTGTCTTCAGGTAATTCGATGGGCTTATCGGAGAATGATCTCAAGATCATGGCTAATGCCGTGTATGGAGAAGCCAGAGGTGAGCCTTTCGAAGGTCAGGTTGCTGTTGCTGCGGTCATTTTAAACCGAGTGAAATCACCTAGTTTCCCGAATACGCCGTCTGGCGTTATTTTTCAACCGAGAGCATTTACAGCTGTGGCCGATGGTCAGATCTATTTGGAGCCGAATGAGCAAGCACGTAAGGCAGTAGAGCAAGCACTCAGTGGTTGGGACCCTTCCGGAGGATGTTTGTATTACTTCAATCCTAAAACAGCGACCTCTAAATGGATTTGGACCCGTCCTCAGGTGAAGACGATTGGACAGCATATTTTCTGTATGTAGAGAAGAAGGATAGTGAATTCAGAGAGCAACCGGGAAGAGGCTTCCGGTTGCTTCCTTACTTTGGAATGGTTTAGAATGGTTAATAATTCATAAACATAATGTAGAGCAACTATCCACGCCGTAAAGGAGTTTTGGACTTGACTAATAATGTATTTCAGCATGGCACAGTAGGAGGCTTGCGCATTCACGTTATGCCAACCAAGGCATTTAAGACCTACGCGATCTCACTTTATGCTGGGATCCCACTTGATGAGAATACAGTAACCTCTACTGCACTAGCTCCATTCGTGCTTCGCAGAGGTACCGCGACTTATCCGGAGACCACACAATTCCGCGAGCGTTTGGAGGAACTGTATGGCGCTGGATTCGGGTTTGATATTTATAAAAGAGGCGATTATCAAATCGTTCAGTTCCGCATGGATACTATTAATGACTCTTTTGTGCAAAGCCAGGAGAGCTTACTTGAACAATCCTTCGCTTTCTTAGGTGAAGTACTGACTCGTCCATTAGTTGAAGACGGCAGCTTCCGGCCTTCGTATGTTGCAACGGAGCGTGAAACCGTTCGCAAGAAGCTGGAGTCCATCGTAAATGACAAGATACGTTACGCTGCTGAGCGCTGTATTGAGGAAATGTGCCGTAACGAGCCATATCGTCTTCACCCTCTGGGGCAAAGAGCGGATCTGGATCAAATCACTCCGAAAAGTTTGTATGAATCGTATAATTCCTGGCTGGATGATGCCATCCTTGATCTCTATGTAGTGGGTGACACTACAGCTGAGGAAGTAGAAAAGCTTGTACAGCGTCATTTCGGTCGGGTTCAGTCCGAGGTGGGCTTATATAGCTCTAAGTTCGTACCTGTATCAGTTAATGAGGTGCGGACTGTAGAAGAGAAGCTGGATGTCAGTCAGGGCAAGTTGAACCTGGGCCTACGCACCTCTATTACTTATAAGGATGATAATTACGCGTCCGCACTTATGTACAACGGAATATTAGGAGGGTATCCCCACTCTAAACTCTTCGTTAACGTACGTGAGAAGGCAAGCCTTGCCTATTATGCTTCGTCTCGTTATGACGGCCACAAGGGCATTGGAACGATTCAATCAGGCATCGAAACGCAAAATTACGGCAAAGCCGTGGACATTATAGAGAAGCAATTGGAAGAGATGAAGGCTGGCAATATCAGTGATCTGGAACTGAGTCAGACTAAAGCTATGATCCGCAATCAGCTTTCCGAGATTCCGGATTCTGCTTTTGAAATGATCTCTTACGACTTCAACCGCCAGTTGTCAGGAAAAGAACGGACAGCGGATCAGCTATTGGAGCAGGTGGAACAAATCGGTGCTGAAGATGTAAAAGCTGCCGCTGAAACCTTTCAGCTGGATACGATATATTTCTTGACAGGAAAGGAGGAATAACGATGGAACAAATTCATTACGACAGACTTCAAGAAACCATTTATCATGAGGTCATGGATAACGGACTTCAGGTATATGTGTTGCCGAAACCAACCTTCAAAAAGACCTATGCTACATTTGCAACTAAATACGGTTCCGTTGACAATCATTTTCATGTCGCAGGTGGAGAAGAGACCACTGTTCCTGATGGTATAGCTCACTTTTTAGAGCACAAAATGTTCGAAGAGCCAGAAGGCGATATTTTTGCTACCTTTGCTTCAAATGGAGCCTCGGCCAATGCTTTTACAAGCTTTGATCAGACCGTTTATCTTTTCTCAGCAACAGAAAATATAGAGACCAATCTTAGTACGCTCGTTGATTTTGTTCAGCGACCTTATTTTACAGATGAGAATGTAGAAAAGGAAAAGGGAATTATTGGTCAAGAAATCAATATGTATGCTGATAATCCGGACTGGCGCGTGTATTTTGGCCTTATTGAAGCGATGTATTCGAAGCATCCGGTTCGGATTGACATTGCAGGTACGGTAGAATCAATTAGTACGATCACTAAAGAAACGCTGTACACATGTTATAACGCTTTTTATCACCCTAGCAATATGTTGTTGTTCGTGGTTGGGGGTGTGGACCCGGAGAAAGTATTTTCCTTGATTCGCGCTAACCAAAAGGGTAAAACCTACGGCAAGCAGGGTGAAATCAAGCGTATTTTTGAAGATGAACCCGAACAAGTCGCTACAAAACGGCTAGAAAGCAAGCTTGCTGTTTCGATGCCGAAAATCATGTTTGGTTTCAAGGAAAAAGTAGAAGATCTAACAGGTGAAGCTTCTCTGAAACGCGACCTGATAACGAAGCTAATGCTCGATTTGTTGGTAGGTAGTAGCACAGCATTGTATCAAAAGCTTTATGATGAGGAATTGATCTCGGACAGCTTTGGACATGAATTTAATAGTTCTCCGCAGTATGCTTTTTCTGCAATGGGTGGGGATACAAAGGATCCGGACTTGCTTTTAAAACGAATTAAAGAAGAAGTAGATCTAATCTTAAAGTCTGGCTTTGCGGAGAAGGATTTCGAGCGGGCACGGAAAAAGAAAATTGGCGGTTATTTGCGCATGCTGAACTCCCCTGAAAGTATCGCACATGAATTTACACGCTACCAGTTCCGTGGTGGTGACCTGTTTGAAGTTCTGCCTATGTATGAATCGATCACTCTGGCAGAAGTAAATGAGCGTCTGCAAGCCCATGTAAACTGGGAACAGCTTGCCGTTTCATTGGTGGTGAGTCCTTAGGTGAGCGTTTTGGGAGAGAGCAGCAAACCACTAGGGGAAATGACAGTGCTCATTACAGGGGGAAGCGGAGGGATCGGCGGCGCCATTGCGGAACGATTTGCTTCTGTGGGGATGAATATAGTTATTCATTACAGACACTCACATGAAGCTGCGAATGATGTCGCTCGGCGTTGTATGGCCCTTGGCGCAAAGGTAATGACAGTAAACGCGGATATGAAGGATCGTAGTCAGATTGTACGTATGGCGGAAAAGCTTGAGAGTAATGGGATGCAGCCGGATATTCTCGTCAATAATGCCGGTAAATCGCATTACGGAATGCTAGCTGATGTGACCGAAGAGGAATGGGATGACATTATGTCCATTAACTTGAAGGGAACCTATATGTGCAGTCAGATCTTTATGCCGTACATGGTATCGCAACGTTATGGTCGTATCATCAACGTTTCTTCCGTATGGGGAATCACTGGAGCTTCTTGCGAAGTAGCTTATTCGGCTAGTAAGGGTGGAGTGAATGCCTTTACAAAGGCTTTAGCTAAAGAGCTGGCTCCATCTGGTGTAACGGTTAACGCGGTAGCTCCAGGAGCGGTTAATACGAACATGCTGTCCAATTTACAGGAGGATGAAGTCCGTATGCTGGAGGATGAGATTCCAGTAGGGCGTTTGGCTACGCCTAATGAAATATCTTCACTAATTTATTTTTTGGCTTTGCCTGAGTCCGGGTATATCACTGGCCAGATTATTAGTCCAAATGGTGGATGGATTACCTGATCTTCAGTTGGAGAAAAGCTCCAGCATAATAACTTAGCTTCTAAGACATATTATAAGTGTTGTTTTTAAATCTCACGTAAGGCGGCTTACAGCCTGTATGCAGGTGTTTGACCGTAAACATGAAGGAGGATTTAAGATGACACAAGAAGATAGCGTAATCAAAAATTTTGACACCTGGAAGAAATTTCTGGGAAAACGAGTTGTACAGGCGGAGAAACTTGGGATGAGTGAAGACACAATCTCAAAGCTGGCTTTTGAAATTGGGGAATTCCTCGATGAAAAAGTGGATCCAGCAAACACTCAAAACCGTGCAATCAAAGAGCTATGGGACGTCGGCAACGATGAAGAAAAGCAGACGATTGCTAAACTCATGGTCAAGTTGGCGAAAAATCACGCCTAAGCTTGCGGAAAAGCTCCCCTTGTGGGAGCTTTTCTGCAATTATTACAGGACTGACCTTGCCTTTCATTTTTATTTTATATATCATTAACATGACCCGTGTTTCAGACCACTTTGTCTGAACGGCATTTTTTTGATGTATATCAAAGTGCGGGAAAAGGAATCTATGAGGTGTACAAGTGGAATATAAACAATGGTATATGGAATACAAGATTCACAAGAACAGACCCGGTCTGCTTGGTGATATCGCTTCAATGTTAGGGATGCTAGAAGTCAACATTCTGACGATTAATGGCGTTGAAGGAAAGACTCGAGGAATGTTGCTGGAGACCAATGACGATGACAAAATAATGCTGATGGGCGAAATGCTCAAGAAAGTTGATAATATTACAGTTTCAGCTCTGCGGTCTCCAAGACTCGTAGACAAGCTGGCTGTGCGCCATGGGCGATATATTGAACGGGATTCAGATGATCGGAAGACGTTTCGTTTTACTCGGGATGAGCTTGGTCTATTGGTCGATTTTCTCGGGGAACTGTTTAAAAAAGATGGAAATCAGGTAATAGGACTTCGAGGTATGCCCCGTGTAGGAAAGACGGAATCAATTATTGCTGGCAGTGTCTGCGCGATGAAGCGTTGGACATTTGTCTCCTCGACACTTTTACGTCAGACGGTTCGAAGTCAATTAGCAGAAGATGAGATGAACCCACATAATGTATTTATCATTGATGGTATTGTTAGTACGATCCGCTCTAATGAGAAGCATTACAATTTATTACAAAATGTTATGAGTATGCCAAGCACGAAAGTGATCGAGCATCCAGATATTTTTGTGCGGGAATCTGAGTACACCTTTGATGATTTTGATATTATTATCGAGCTTCGCAATAATCCAAATGAAGAAATATTGTACGAGTCGTTTACGACTAGCTACAGTGATGATTTATAGAACAAGAATGAACAATGATATTCATTGAAATTTACAGGAGGTGATGGTATGTCGGAACTGGGCCGGCAATTGAAAGAGGCGCGTCTGCAAAAAGGGATGAGTCTTGACGATGTCCAGGAAGTAACGAAAATTCGCAAAAAGTATTTGGAAGCCATCGAGTCTGGAGACTATAAGGTGCTTCCAGGAAGTTTTTATGTTAGGGCGTTTATCAAAACGTACGCAGAGGCAGTAGGGATGAGTCCTGACGAACTGCTAGAGGAGCATGGGAATGTACCTGCCCCTCCCGAAGACACAGCCATGGAAACGGTGATTCAAAAACGCAGCCGTAGACCAGAAACCGAACGGAATGCAAAATGGCTGCCAACAGTGCTAATGTGGACATTTCCAATATTAATTATTGTTGTGATTTACATTTATGCATCTAGTTTGAACAAACCGGATCCTGATCAGATTGATCAGACGAATCTGACGAATGAACAGCAGGATCCTACGACTGCTAAAACATCTCCACCGGCTTCAGGAGGTGGAGTTGTGGCGCCAACTTCTTCGGCAGGAACAGAAGCAACAACTGAACCTACTGCAGAGCCAACGCCATTACCAACACCTACGCCTTCCCCGCAATCCATTATAGTTACACCGGATGGGAAAGCAGGAAAAACAACAAAATTCAAGGTTTCTGCTCCGGCTGGAAGTGAAGTGAAGGTTGAGATTTCTGCTACTGGGGTAAGCTGGCTTGAGGTGTATAAAGGTGAGAACTCTAAAGGTGAAAAACTCTCATTTGGTAACACAGCGGCAGGAGATCGTATGAGCTTTGTGCTTGGAAGTGAAGGAATGTATATTAAATCTGGTTATTCACCAGCTACTGAGATTACTGTCAATGGACAAGTGATTACGGATGAAAAGACCTCATCTCGTCTGCTACTTAATCTGGATGACGGTACTGGAAGTGAAACGACCCAGAATGAAGGCACCACCGATACTACCGACCAGACTAATGAAACAGGCCAATAAGAAAAATGATGCATAGACTTTGGCTTTGCGGGGAACATAAGACTGTTTCTAGTTCTTAGCCAAAGTGGGGTGTACATTCATGATTGTTAGCTGGATTGTAGCTGGACTTGGGGTTGTTGTCAGTCTTATCGGATACTATATGACACCAAGTGCTTGGGGTTATGGAATTCTCGGGTTCGGTCTTGCACATATCGTGCTTGGAATTCTGGATATGTTTCGAAGCCCGCTTCGAAGCAGATAGAGAATTTAGAATGTGCGTCTCCAAGGATATTTTCCATTGGAGACGTATTTCTACCTGAAACACAACTCATTTCGAAGGAAAAGCTCCACTATGTGGGGCTGTTTTCTGTGTCGGGTGAGGTACATATTATCCAATATTAGACTTAAGGGTATCATTCTTTTATAATAGTAGCAGACTAAAAAGTACAAAGGACGTGTAGTTATGAGTTCAGAAAGTTCATTTGATATCGTATCTAAAATGGATATGCAGGAATTAACCAATGCGATCCACCAAACAGAGAAAGAAATTGACAACCGCTTTGACTTTAAGAACAGCAAGAGTAGTCTGAAGCTGGAGAAAGACGCACTTATTATCGCCTCTGAGGACGAATATAAGTTAAACGCTGTTATTGATATTTTACAATCGAAGATGGTGAAGAGAGGTATCACGCTGAAAAACTTGGATTTCGGCAAAGTGGAGCCTGCATCTCTGGGTAGTGTCCGTCAGCGTTTAGGTCTTAAGCAAGGGATTGATCAGGAGAACGCAAAAAAAATTAACATCCTGATTCGTGATTCGAAATTGAAGGTGAAGAGCCAGATTCAAGGAGATCAGATCCGCGTAACTGGTAAGAGTCGCGATGACTTACAACAAATTATCCAGATTTTGCGTAAAGCTGATTTGCCGCTGGACCTGCAGTTCAACAACTTAAAATAGCATTTTGTACCCCGCAGTGCTTATCAGCGCCATTATGCGGGGTGCTTTGTATTTTTTTTGACACCTATTTATAGCTATAATATACTTGCTTAAGTAGAAATAGATGAGCCTGACTCAGGCAATTTGTATGAACGATTTAGGGGAGGAACTTCAGTGAATTTGCCCAACCGCATCACGCTAGCACGTATTTGCCTGATCCCGATTATGATGTTTTTCTTACTGGTGGATTTCAGTTTTTATCCAGAACCGATACATTGGGGCTCTTTTCAGCTATCTGTTAATCATTTGGTGGCAGCTGTAATCTTTTTGCTTGCAGCGAGCACAGATGGAATAGATGGCTACATAGCAAGGAAATATAATATGGTCACCAATCTCGGTAAGCTCCTTGATCCGTTAGCGGACAAGCTGTTAGTTTCTGCAGTTCTGATTTCACTTGTGGAATTGGGCAGATGTGATTCATGGATCGCAATTGTTATCATTAGTCGTGAGTTCGCAGTAACCGGGCTTCGCCAGATAGCATTGTTAGAGGGAAAAGTGGTTGCCGCCAGCAAATGGGGTAAGATAAAGACGGTTGTACAAATTGTAGCGATCTCACTGCTGTTGTTAAATAATTTCCCATTTCAATTCGTCAGCATTCCTGTAGACGATATTGCCATCTGGGCTGCAGCCTTGATCACTATTTACTCTGGAATTGATTATTTTGTGAAGAATAAGGATCTATTACAGCTGCATAATGCTTAAGCGTTTTAGGCAGCTACATATAGGAGAGGTAATAGGTAAAGCACCTATTACCTTTTTTAAACCCTAAAAGCAGTGTATCTACATTATAACGAGGAGGCGAAAGCCAGGTATGAAAGCGGAGATTATTGCAGTAGGCACGGAGCTTTTGCTCGGTCAAATCGTAAATAGTAATGCCCAGTTTTTGTCTATTGAGCTAGCTGCTATTGGGATTGATGTATATTTTCAAACCGTAGTTGGGGATAACAGCAGTCGCTTGCAGCAAGCCATTGAGATCGCTCAAAGCAGAGCGGATGTTATCATATTTACCGGTGGTATTGGTCCTACAGAAGATGATCTAACGAAGGACGCGCTGGCTGCTTCCTTAGGTCGCACACTTCATATAGATCGCTTGGCAATGGATCATGTACAACGTTTCTTTGATGATCGAAAGATTGTAATGACGGAGAATAATCGTAAACAGGCACTTATAATTGAAGGAACTACACCTTTGCCAAATGAGATTGGTCTTGCTGTTGGCATTGCTTTTGAGCATGAAAAGAAATATTATATTGTGCTTCCTGGTCCGCCTCGCGAGATGAAGCCGATGTTCGTAGATAAAGCTGTACCGTGGCTCCAGCAGCACGCTCTAACGACAGAAATGCCACTTTATTCTAAAATGCTTAAATTTGCCGGTATAGGAGAATCACTGCTTGAGGATAAGCTCATTGATCTTATTCACAGCCAGACAGACCCAACCATAGCTCCTTACGCTAAAGAGGGAGAGGTAACCGTTCGTATTTCGACAAAAGCGCCTTCCGAGCATGAAGCTTACAAGAAGCTGGAGATTCTGGAGAAACAGATCAAAGAGATTTTGCCAGAACATTTATATGCAAATATTGATGTGCCACTGGAGCAATTGATTGTGGATTGGATGGCGGATGCAGGTCTGACTTTAAGTGCGGCAGAGAGTTGCACGGGAGGCTTGCTGATGGAGAGTATAACTAACATTCCAGGCAGTGCTTCGATGTTTGCGGGAGGAATCGTCTGTTATTCCAACGACCTGAAGAAAAAACTTCTGAATGTGCCAAGTGCTTATTTGGAGGGGCCAGATGCTCCAGGGGCAGTTAGTCGTGAAGTTGCCGAGGTGTTAGCTGATCAGGTGAGAATGATCGCAGATAGTGATTTCGGTTTATCTGTAACTGGTGTAGCAGGACCAGGCTATTCTGAACGTAAGCCAGTTGGACTTGTATTTATTGGTTTAGCTGAACGCGGGCGTAAGACAGAAGTATACGAGCTTAATCTTAAAGGTACACGTGAAAATATACGACTGCGTACTGTTAAAGCTCTGTTGTATCGTCTATGGCGCAGACTTGAGGAACGGAAGGTGGAGACACCTCTTGAAGGCTCAGACTTGTAATGGGAGATTAGCCCAGTTATAATTGAGACATACGGAAGAACCGTGGCACTGAGATTTCTTTGCTGCGGTTTTTTGTATATCTGCGGAGATTTTGATCGCTGTTTTGGTTTTGATCATAAGTCGTTGATGTCCGGTGAAGTAGAGAAATCAGTTAACTTCTATGTCCGGAGGGAGGCTTACAATAAAAGGGATAATTAACGCTTGAGACAAAAAAAACGAATGTATGTTCGAAAAAAAGCTTGGCAAGACCTCAGAAACACGTTATTATATTATTATAAACAGTGAAGGAAGTGGTCTGATTGTCAGATCGTCGTGCAGCGCTTGATATGGCGCTTCGTCAAATAGAAAAACAATTTGGTAAAGGTTCGATCATGAAACTGGGAGAATCCACTCATATGCAAGTGGAAGTTGTACCTAGCGGATCTTTGGCACTTGATATTGCGTTAGGTATAGGCGGACTTCCAAAGGGACGTATTATTGAAGTATACGGACCTGAATCCTCCGGTAAAACGACTGTTGCTCTTCATGCTATTGCAGAAGTGCAAAAACAAGGAGGACAAGCTGCATTTATCGATGCTGAGCATGCGCTCGATCCGAAGTATGCACGTAACTTGGGCGTAAACATTGATGAATTGTTGCTATCTCAGCCAGATACGGGTGAACAGGCACTTGAGATTGCTGAAGCACTTGTCCGTAGTGGTGCAGTAGACATTATTGTCGTTGACTCCGTAGCTGCGTTGGTTCCTAAAGCGGAAATCGAAGGTGATATGGGTGACTCTCACGTCGGCCTACAGGCTCGTTTGATGTCTCAAGCGCTTCGGAAGCTATCTGGTGCCATTAGTAAATCGAATACAATTGCTATCTTTATTAACCAGCTTCGTGAGAAAATTGGTGTTATGTTCGGTAACCCTGAGACAACACCGGGTGGTCGGGCGTTGAAATTCTACTCTTCCGTACGGTTGGATGTTCGCCGTGTCGAAAGTATTAAGATGGGTAACGACGTTGTAGGTAACCGAACCAAGATCAAGATTGTGAAGAATAAGGTAGCACCTCCATTTAAACAAGCTGATGTTGATATCATGTATGGTGAAGGGATTTCCAGAGAAGGAAGTCTTGTAGACATCGGTACTGAAATGGACATCGTGAATAAGAGTGGTGCATGGTATTCCTATGAGGGTGAGCGTCTCGGTCAAGGACGTGAGAATGCCAAACAGTTCTTGAAAGAACATCAAGATATTGCACTTATCATTGAGAACAAGATCCGTGAAGCAAGTAACCTGTCCACTATTGTTGCTGCACCAAATGAAGCGGAAATCATTGCAGAGCAAGAGGAAGAAGAAAAGCTACTTCTCGAAATCGAACAATAGAATTTACTAAGGAATAGGACGCCCTGTGATTCATTGTTGCAGGGTGTCTTTTCTTAACAGTGTAAGAACATATATATTTGGGGTCCCCCCAAAGTACCTGAGTACGCACCGAAGTTAAGCCGCACTTTGTGGGGATATTTTATTGCTATGAGGTGACAAGCAACTATGGTAATACAGCTGGATATGGATTTTGAATCGGATGAGCAGGACGTACAGGTCCTATCTGATTTTCCTGATGGAGAACTTTTAGAAATTACTAAGGTAGAACGTCAGAAGAAGTCGGACCACCGCTACATCATACATTTCGGAGCCTATAACATGACTGTACACGAAGACGTCATGATTAAATATCGGATGATTACTGGTAATTCTTTTATGAAAGCCGATTTGGAGGAAATTGTTGTTGCTGATGAGCGACAACGAGCTTATGTAGAAGGACTTCGTTATCTAGAACGGAAGCCACGTACCGCTATGGAAATGACTCGCCGTTTACGGCAGAAGGAAATAGGGGAGACTATTATTGCGGAAGTGGTGCAACGGCTACAGAAGGAAAGATTTCTTGATGACCCCTTGTATGCAAAGCAATGGGCGGAGCAACGCATTACGAACCAGCGAAAAGGGAAAATGTGGATTCGCCAAGAGCTACGTGAGAAAGGAATCGACAAAACCTTGATCTCGGAAGCACTGGAGAATGTCAGTCCTGAACAAGAACTAGAGAGTGCACTTCAGATTGGTCGTAAGAAATGGAATCTTATTCGTGGTGAAGCCACAGATAAGCGCAGAAAGACTGGAGCCTTCTTAATGCGGCGTGGATTCTCGGGTGATATGGTGCGACAAGTGATCAATACTTTACTTGAGGAAGACAATTATGAGGGTGAAGATGAGGAATTTTACTAGACTCACTGATTCTCTTGACATTAATGCGCATATCGACTCTCTTGACAATGTCTTTTTATAAATAATAAAATATAACATGAATCGGCATAAAGTAAGAATCCTTTTTCCTTCCCAAAAAGGTGACTTTTTAAAACGGTTCGCGTACAACTCATATGAAATGTAATCGCCGGATAAGGCGGGCAGTGTGCATGTGCAGCATGTGCAGTATGGCAATCGGTTATTTACCGGTTTTTTGTATGGTGATGAACGGATAGTTTAACAACTGCACAATTCCCAGGGATATACCTTGGAGAGGAACCAACGAGGAGGTGAACAGATGCAAGCATGGATCTGGGTCATTATCGTTCTCGTTGTAGCTGCATTATTCTTTGGGTTCGGTTATTTTATTCGTAAATCCCTTGCAGAAGCTAAAATTCAAAGCGCAGAAAGAGAAGCCGTAGTCATCGTGGAGAACGCGAAGAAAGACGCAGAGGCGCTGAAGAAAGAAACAGTATTGGAAGCTAAGGACGAAGTCCATAGAATCCGTACTGAAGCTGAAAAAGAAACTCGTGAACGTCGGAATGAAATCCAACGGCAAGAGAGACGTTTGCTGCAAAAGGAAGAATCTCTGGATAAAAAAATGGAATCGCTTGAAAGAAAAGAAGAACAAGTAGCTAACAAAGAGAAACGAATTGATGAAACCCAACAGCAAATTGATGTTATTTACAAAAACCAAGTCACTGAATTGGAGAGAATTTCCAATTTAAGCATCGAAGATGCAAGAAGTATTATTCTTAGCAATGTTGAGCAAGAAGTTCGCCATGAAACGGCTCAAATGATCAAAGAGATTGAACAGCAGGCGAAAGAGGAAGCGGATAAGAAATCCCGTGAAATCATCACACTCGCTATCCAACGCTGTGCAGCTGATCACGTAGCGGAGACAACAGTTTCAGTTGTTACCCTGCCGAACGAAGAGATGAAGGGGCGGATTATCGGTCGTGAAGGCCGTAATATTCGTGCACTCGAAACTCTTACAGGTATCGACCTCATTATTGATGATACGCCGGAAGCAGTTATTTTGTCGGGATTTGATCCGATCCGCCGTGAAGTAGCCCGTACGGCACTTGAGAAGCTTGTGGCAGATGGACGTATCCATCCCGCTCGAATTGAAGAGATGGTGGAGAAATCCCGCAAAGAAGTGGACGAACGAATTCGCGAATATGGTGAACAAGCTACTTTCGAAGTGGGTGTTCACGGATTGCATCCAGATTTGATCAAGATTCTGGGTCGTCTGAAATTCCGTACAAGCTATGGTCAAAATGTATTGAAGCACTCCATGGAGGTTGCTTATTTAACTGGACTGATGGCCGGTGAGCTTGGGGAAGACATCGTGCTTGCAAAACGTGCAGGATTGCTCCATGATATCGGCAAAGCGCTGGATCATGAAGTAGAAGGATCGCATGTTGAGATCGGCGTTGAACTAGCGAAGAAATATAAGGAACATCCGGTTGTTATCAACAGTATCGCGTCTCATCATGGAGATTGCGAAGCTACCTCGGTTATTGCTATGTTGGTTGGTGCAGCTGATGCATTGTCAGCAGCAAGACCTGGCGCTCGCCGTGAAACACTGGAAACGTATATTAAACGTCTAGAAAAACTGGAAGAAATCTCAGAGTCATTCGAAGGCGTTGAGAAATCATTTGCTATTCAGGCGGGCCGTGAGGTACGCGTGATGGTACAGCCAGAGAAGATTGACGATGCAGAGGCATTCCGTCTTGCTCGCGATATTACGAAAATGATTGAAAGTGAACTGGATTATCCAGGACATATCAAAGTTACCGTTATTCGTGAGACACGGGCTGTTGAATACGCTAAATAGGTGGAATATAAGGTTAAGGGATAAGATGTAACTTATACTTTCTTATATTTGTTGAGAATTGGCCCCTAAGCGGGGCCTTTTTTCTTTTGAATATGAGGTTTTATCTATTAGATATAGCGGTTACGATTAGGAGGAGAGAATCATTAAAGTACTATTTATTGGAGATATCGTTGGAAATGTTGGCAGAAAGGCTCTTCGTGAGATGTTGCCCTCACTAAAAAGTAAATATCAGCCACATATCATTATTGTTAATGGTGAAAATTCTGCTGCCGGTAGAGGGATCACCAAGGCGATCGCTAATGAGTTTTTTAACTGGGGCGTTCACGGTATAACTATGGGAAACCACACATGGGACAACAAAGATATTTTTGAGTTCATCGATGATGAGGCTCGGATTATTCGTCCCGCTAATTTTCCGCCAGGAACACCGGGAAGAGGTTATACAGTCGTTAAAGGGAACGGTAAAGAACTGGCCATAGTAAATTTGCAAGGCCGGACATTCTTACCTGCTATCGATTGTCCTTTCCGTGTCGGGGAAGAAATTGTGGAAGAGCTTCGCAGAGATCACAAATGTATTTTAGTCGATTTCCATGCAGAGGTAACCTCTGAGAAAATCGCCATGGGATATTTTATGGATGGTCGCGCATCGATTGTTGTTGGGACACATACTCATGTTCAGACAAATGATGATGTGATTTTACCAGGAGGAACTGCTTATTTGACCGATGCGGGAATGGTTGGTTCAAGCGAAGGAATTCTGGGTATGGAAAGAGATGCAGTACTTTATAAGTTCACAACTCAGCTTCCAGCACGATTTGTTGTCGATGAAGGCAAGTGGCAGCTTCACGGTTTATTTGCAGAATTAGATGAAAATACTGGTGCGGCGACTCGTCTGGAGAAGATACGGTTACGTGAAGATGAATGGGTTATGAGCTAAACGTAGAACAGAGTATGGTTTAATCCGGGTAATTTCGCTGAGTTAGGGTAAAGTGTGATATTTTTAATATCATAAAAGAGTATCTTTAATACCGTTTTTGGAAGACGTGGTCCGTAAAAAGAAGGAATTATTTCTTCTCTCGCGAATAACATCTAAAGTAGTGGAAGAACACCATTATTTTCCCAGGGGAGGTACTTACTATGGATGTATTAAAAGTATCAGCTAAATCCAATCCAAATTCCGTCGCCGGCGCATTAGCGGGTGTTCTTCGTGAACGTGGATCGGCCGAATTACAAGCTATTGGAGCTGGAGCACTGAATCAAGCAGTCAAAGCAGTTGCCATTGCCCGGGGATTTGTTGCACCAAGCGGAGTAGATTTGATCTGCATTCCTGCGTTCACTGATATAGTGATTGATGGGGAAGATCGAACCGCGATTAAACTGATTGTTGAACCCAGATAATAGACCTATAGAATGATTGAACCTGTTTACTTTTGTAAACAGGTTTTTTGCTTTTGATTTATAGTCTGGCGTTTTTTTGCATAGTATCTGAAATAGGCATTTGGAAATGAAATGAACGGCTGGGACAGTGAGAAAGTGGGGTTGTAAAATGAGGGCTGATAAGTTTAAAGTAGCGGATTTCCATTGTGATGCGCTAAGCAAAATGCAAGCCTCCCCGGATATAAATTTTGACAATGATCCTCGATTAGATGTTACTGCAGAGCGGCTGGCTTCTGGCGGAGTGGCGTTGCAATGTTTTGCAATATTTCTTTCAACTAACAGAGGAAAACCAAGCTTTGAACATGTTCTAGGGCAAATTGATCTCTTTAGGCAAAAGATAGTGAACACAGATGGGCTTCAGTGGTTACAGTGGAAGGAGCAAGTAGGAAATCGATTAGTAGACGCACCTCCACAAGCAATGCTCTCTCTGGAGGGCGTAGACGGCTTAGAAGGGAACTTGTTTTATGCTCAGCTCTGCTTCGAACTTGGAGTACGGTTTCTTGGTGTGACTTGGAATTATGCGAACTGGGCAGCAGATGGTGTGCTAGAGAAGCGTAATGGTGGATTTACGGAAAAAGGGAGAAAGCTGATAGAATGGTGCAACGAAAGTGGAATGCTGCTTGATGTGTCGCATTTGTCACAAGCGGGGTTCTGGGAGTTGGCTGATTTAAGCAATCGTCCGTTTATTGCTTCCCATTCGAATGCTGCGGCTATATGTGGGCATGTTAGAAATTTAAATGATGAACAGATTAAAGCTTTGATTGCAATGGATGGAAGAATGGGTCTGACCTTTTATCCTTGGTTTGTAAGTGATGATGGGAAGGCTCGTATGGATGATTTGTTAAAGCACATTGAACATGTATGTAGTCTCGGCGGTGAGAAGCATATGATGTTTGGCTCGGATTTTGACGGCATCGATACTTGGGTAGAGAAGTTGGAGCATCCGGGAAAATACCCTGATCTTATAGAGCAGCTGCTCCGTTATTATCCAGAGGATACTGTGAAAGGCTGGATGTATGAGAATGCGACCTCTTTTTTAAGTCTAAATTTGCCCTCTCAGGTGTCTAAACCATGACAATCTTGTGCAAAAAACATAAATTGTCGAAAAAAGGGGCTTCGTTATGATGCAGCCCTTTTTATTTTTGGGTAAGAAGATGTATAATGGTTAATGGCTTGTACAGATACTAGAGAAAATACAAGGAGTGACTTTACAATGAGTAAGACTGTACCCGTAGGTGTGTCGGCTAGACATATTCACCTTACGCAAGAGCACGTGGAGGCTCTGTTTGGCCCAGGATATCAATTAACTGAGTTCAAACCACTTTCCCAACCAGGACAATTTGCAGCAAATGAACAAGTAGCAGTTATCGGTAGCAAAGGTAAATTTGACAAGGTAAGAATTTTGGGACCTGCTCGTCCGGCTTCCCAATTAGAAATTTCCCGTACTGACTCCTTCGCACTTGGCGTGAAAGCTCCAGTTCGCGAATCTGGAAATATTGAAGGAACACCTGGCATTACGCTTAAAGGACCTGCTGGTGAAGTTGAATTAGAACAAGGCGTTATTATCGCAGCTCGTCACATTCACTTCCACACTTCTGAAGCTGAAGCTTGGGGCATTGCGGATAAGCAATTGCTTAAAGTTCGTCTCGGTGGAGACCGCGGTCTCGTATTGGAGAACGTAATTGCTCGTGTATCCGACAGCTTCAAACTTGATATGCATATTGATACTGACGAAGCTAATGCTGCTGGTGCCAACAATGGCGACACTGCTGAAATCGTAGACTAATCTTCATACGAATGATAAGAAGCGGGGGAGAAATCCTTCGCTTTTTTGTTGTGTGTTGGGAAACGTTATTTGGCTGATACGCATACTTAAACATTTTTCGGACTGTATAGCAGCTATTTCGGTATTTTGATGTGTTTTGCTAAGGTATCGGACTGCATAGCTCTTATTAGCTATTAATTGTACAGGTATCCTGAAATGGATTTTTAATGAAAATTGGTGTGATGATAAAGAATATCTATTATTATGTGACTAATTGTGTTATGATTATTGTTTATGACGTGACAAATGGATTTAATGTTAAGAATATATGTATTAGAAATTAAGGAGACCCAATGACATTTAACGAACTGAATATTATGCCTGCGATTTTAAAGGCTTTAACCAAAGAAAACTATACATCACCTACACCTATACAGGAGCAATCGATCCCAGCTGTATTAGCAGGTAGAGATTTACTTGGATGTGCTCAAACGGGAACAGGAAAGACAGCAGCATTTTCTGTACCTATTATTCAATTATTAAGCGAACAAACAAGTCCCAATAAATCAAGCAATGTGCGACGCATTCGCTCGCTGATCTTAACACCGACAAGAGAACTAGCGATTCAAATTGCTGATAACATAAAAGCGTATAGCCAATACACAGATATCCGCTCTGCTGCCATCGTTGGCGGTGTATCACAGAAAGTACAAGAGCGTGCCTTGAATCAAGGGGCTGATATCTTAATTGCTACACCAGGAAGACTTATCGACCTGATCAATCAAAAACGTGTGGATTTACAGTATGTCCAAATTCTTGTCTTGGATGAGGCTGACCGCATGCTAGATATGGGTTTCATCCATGATGTGAAGCGAATTATCGCCAAAATGCCAACGAAGAAACAAACACTGTTCTTCTCGGCAACGATGCCTACTGAGATCTCCAAATTGATCAAAACCTTGCTTGTGAATCCAGTGAAAGTAGAAATCACACCCGTGTCATCTACTGCGGATAGAATCGATCAATCGATCTATTTATTAGAGAATGGAAATAAGCAGAATCAATTGAATCTTTTGTTACAGGATAAATCAATCATTTCTGCTCTGGTATTTACTCGTACAAAACGTGGTGCGGACCGTGTTACACGCGATCTAGCGAAAGTGAACATTTCTGCACAAGCCATTCACGGCAATAAATCGCAGAATGATCGTCAGAATGCATTGCGGAATTTTAAAAGTGGTGCAACCCGCGTTCTTGTAGCTACGGATATCGCCGCGCGAGGAATTGATATTGATGAGCTGTCTCATGTAATCAACTTCAACTTGCCGAATATTCCAGAAACCTATGTGCACCGGATCGGTCGTACGGGTAGAGCTGGGTTAAGCGGAACGGCAATATCATTTTGCGAATCTGAAGAGCTTCCGTTCCTTAAAGATATCGAGAAATTGATCGGAAAATCGATTCCAGAAGTGAAGGATCATCCGTATCCGATGTCTCGTAAAACGCAAATGAAGACAGAAAGATCTTCGAAACCGTCAGGTTCGAGATCTGCATCTTCTAAACCATCGACTTCCAGACCATCAACAGCTAAACCAGCGGGGGCAAAACCAGCGGCATCAAAACCTGCCAAAGCAAAACCTAAGTCTAACCCTCCATTAAAGCCAAAGTCCGAGTGGTTCACTAAAGGAAGACAAACGAGCAGCAGATAAGTTACTTTGAACGCTGTACGTTTTTTATAGTAAGACCTCAAAACCGTCAGAGAAATCTGATGGTTTTTTTGTTAGTTGATGATAAGGGGAATTCAAGATAGGGTATAGTTTTTGTAATATTAGGGTGGGGTGGAAGTTATGAAGAAGATATTTAAGGCACCTATTTCGATCGTATGCGAAGAAATCATTCCGAGTATTTTTAACTCATGGGACAAGGATGCTTTGTTACTTCGAGTAAATAATGGGAGTGGAAAGTTAATAACTAAATTTGGGGTGGATAACTCTGGTGAGCGATTGATAGAATTAAAGATTCACAAGAGGTAGGGAATGACCTTAGTACTGCATTTGAAAAGGTTAAACCTCTGCTGAGTATTCTAGAAAATGGTTATTACCTGATGTCTTATATAGAAATGATACCAACTAACGGAGAAGGAGAGTTTTTTTGGAACTTATTTACTAAGAGGAGAACGTATAATGCGTCAGCTGATGTTTTTTACAAGTACCATTCAAGCAAGGGGGTTCCCAATTTCCTTCTACCTTCTCAACGAATCGATTGTTTAAACATTGAAAGAGTTATGAATATAGAGAGCAAATTAAAAATGGGGAGATCATGACTGGGCTCGCATATTTTTATGAAGGTTTTATGAGTACATTAATTGACGGACATCATAGGTCCACTGCTGCATACATAGAAAATAAAACTTTAGAATATCTAACTATACTTAAAGTTTCGGGTTATGGAATTGATAGTCATGAGCCAAAACATTTTTATGTTAGTAGTATGGGATATGAGTTCAAATTGCTCAAAAATAATAAGAAAGTCTACAACAATTTAAAAAAGGATTTTTCTTCGAAAAAAGCTAAGCTTACAGCGGAAGAGATTCAGTTCATTATTGAAGACTGCGAGAAAATTAAATGTGAGAGAGAAGTGTCAAATGAAAATAGAGTTCTAGACTGAAAAATAAAGTGTTAGACTCGGCAAATAAAGTATTAGACTGACACTGCGTTATTAAGGTAACGGGCAGGTTAGTTCAATAGGACACGACATAAATTTGTTTAACCAGACATCTTCATTTAGAATAAAAGAAGAGATAGAAGGGAGTGTCGCAAATGGAATACCTATCAATTACGATATCACTTGTGTCCTTAGTTGTATGTTTAACTGTGTATAACAAAGTAAGTGCCATGGAAGCTCGTATCAAAACAATGCACGTAAACGTTGACCAAATTGCCAAGTCTGAAGGTCTGCCCCACATCTTGTTCAAAATGAGGTTCTCCAGCTCGTACGTAACGGCAAGGAAGTAGCAGCTGTTAAAAAAGCGAGAGAAGTGCTTGGTTTGTCACTATTAGAAGCGAAGCAATATGTGGATGCCCTAAAGGAATAGCTGCAATAATGCGTCCATTCAAATAATAGCCCAAAAAAGACTATCGACAAGTCCATTCGATAGTCTTTTTTATGATATATTATCAAAAATTAAACAGGAGTAGTAATATTGCTGTCGATGGTACCTTTGCGGTAATGGCTTTAAGCTAATGGGCAGGTTAGTTAAAAGGGCGTTTTATTGAAATTAACCGAAGTAAAGGAATAGTGAAATGTTTACGATTCTTCTTGAACTAACGGGACACGTTAGTCTAGAGATCCTGGGAGCAGTTTGCCACCGCGGCAGCTGCTCCTTTCTTCGTTAAGTTAACGGAGGATAGTTTGTAAATGCTGATATAAGGATGTACATATTTGCTTGTGTAAGAATGTTCTAAAATGATTGGTATAATCCTTAAAAACAGCTGCTAAGCGCTTTTCTAGGATTATATGCGTACAAGTGAGCTTCTTGTACATAGTTTTCTGTGAATATTACATGTATAGAAGTGAATGGTTTGTGAAACAAAACCATTCCAACTCTATATATGCCAACAACTGAAGCGAGAGCGGAAGGCGTTAGTTAGAGCCAAAGATTCTTAATTCTTTGTTATTATTCAAGCGTTTTGTACAATCTTATCCAAGCGAAACTGTACATTTAGATTCAATCATTTACACCCTATCCTATTCTTTGGAGGAGGCCGGGGGCAGGATAAAATCCTGTTCCCCGTTGTCGGCGGCGAAATGGCACGTCAAAAATCCAGCCTGTCAAGGGTTTTAGGGTGGAGATTTTTTCTGTGCTGCGCCTGCGGCAGAATAAATACTACCCGCCCCTTGATAGGTTAGATTGGTGGAGTGGTGGTATTGGGATAATCTATAGATCATCCTGCACGGCAAAATGTGATATATTGGCTATAATCTATAGCTTAAAATGAGCTTAAAGGAAGGAATCGCTATCAATGATCATCGCTGTCGATGTGTATTATGAGGAAAATAAAGCGAAATCAGTGGGGTTATTTTTCAATGTTGGGAAGATTCTAAACCACTCGAAGTCATCATGTCTTATACGGAAAACCCTCACAAATACGAAACGGGTTTTTTCTATAAACGAGAGCTCCCTTGCATACAGGAACTGTTGAAACTTACTGACATAAATCAAATACATACCATTGTTGTGGATGGCTATGTGTACTTAAACAATGAGAAAAAGCCCGGGCTCGGACATTATGTTTACACAAATTTTTCAGGGGAAATTCCAGTGATCGGTGTTGCAAAAAATGCCTTTCACGACAACGAAGCCTTTGTCAAAAAGCTTTACCGAGGCAACAGCTCCAAGCCTTTGTATATAACCTCTGTCGGCATGGAGCTAGCAGTCGCTGCCGAGCACATACAGAGTATGTACGGAGAATACCGATTTCCGCATCTGCTGAAATTGCTGGATAAGCAAACGAAGGAAGCCCGGCTATAATCAACAGGGGATTCAATATGTTGTTTTGGAAGAAAGAAACACAACTTGATCGAATAAAAAACAAACTCGAAAAGGCCATGCGCAAAGATACGGCTTTTTTGGTGTTTGGAGCATCTTCACATAAATACAAGGTTTATGAAGTGCTTACAGCAAAAGAGCTTGCGGACTGGCAAGCAAAGAATCAAGTCACACTTCCGGAGCCTTATGCCCAGTTTTTAACGAAAGTCGGAAATGGAGGTGCCGGGCCTTATTACGGGATTTATTCGATTGAAAAAGCAACTTCCTATACCGAAAGAAATGCATTCACTACAAAATGCGTTCTACACCCGAGAATGACAAAAGAAAAATGGAACCATCTGATCGAGCCACTGATCAGTGATGAAGACATCTCCGACCCGGAATACGACGCCGCCCGTGATAGGGTGATGGGCGGCATGTTGTGCATTGGCACACAAGGCTGTGAATACGATATGTATCTCGTACTTGAAGGGAAACACAGGGGAAAATCATTTAAACTGCAGTTTTTTATCCTGATCATCCCTTTTTCTTTGTCTATGAAGACAACTTTCTGGACTGGTATGAGCGCTGGCTGGACGAAATTATTCTGGATTATGATATCGCGTGGTTTGGCAGTAGAATGCCGGGCGATGAAAATGCGTTGATACAGGTTTATCAAAACGCCCCAAACGAAGAAATCAAATCAAAAGCGCTTGATGGAATGTTCAAGTTTAAGAAAATCTCGCAGCCAACCATTGATTTTTTAAGGAGCGTTGCTGAGCAAAGACAAAATGATCGCACCACAGCCATTCAGCTAATCTGCAAAACCTCTTTTGATGCGGGAAGAGACTATCTTCTGGAGCTGTTGTATTCTGAAAGAAATGAAGATTTTTTACAAGCTTTAATGATTCTGAATTGGTACGGTAAATCTTTTGATTTAGCGGAATTTATAAAAGTGATATTGCAAAGTCTTGACAGGGTTCACGATTCGGAAACGTTACGTCATGTGGGGTATGTTTTGGAATCTTCCGGCGCGATTACACTTCAGAACTTTGCGTCCTTTTTGTGCCACACCGACTCGAATATTCAATCTGCCGCAATCTATGCCACACGCAATTGCAATGACAAATCGGAAAGTTGGGAAATCATTGAACAGATGTTAGTGGGTGGCGATAAGGAGGTTGTGAAAAACACTATTTTATTTTGGGGCGTTATCCCTCATGAGAAGTTATTGCGTCATTATAAGGTTGCATGGCCGGAATATAAAAGCAATATTAATTTCAGAGAAAAATTTACAGGTTGTTTGAAAAAATTAAATTTGCCAGATGATTATTTTGACAAAGAATAATTACTCATTATTCATACAATGCGGATGCATGACCATAAATCAAACTTTATCCTATAAATATTAGTGGGTCTAATATCTACAAGACCAACAACCAATTAGTTTTAGGCAGGTCACGGTTTACACCGTGGCCTTATTTTTCTGTCGAATGACAAGAATATAAGCCGATTAATTACCGCGTAAATCGTGGTTTTATTGTTTTATCGGTACATATTCTTGTCAATGTACAATGTCAAGAATATGTACCGATTGCCAAAGAGCTATTAAGTTTTCTCACGAAGGCTCATTTATTAGTGAAATTTGTCAGCTTGATAAGTGACGATAGATAACGCTCTACAGGAATGCTAACGGGAAACGATAGTTCAACCATGACAAGGCTGCCAGCACGATTGGCAGCCTTGCTGCGCTAACGGGCAGGATAGCTCAGTAATTTCGCGAATACTCAACATACGGAATTATTCACGAAGTTCGCGAATAAGACGTTGTCTGAAACCCCTGATTATATAAACACAGAAACAAGAACGCTAGTTTGCATTTCTGTTTTAGGATAGAATGAAAGTACACTAACGGGTACGTTAGTGGAATAGCGGTTGCTTCGGCAGCCGTTTTTTATTTATTCAACTAACGGGCAGCAGAGCGTAAGCATTTCGACGAATACTTCATACATAAGAAAATTCACGAAGTTCGTAAATAAGGCGTTATATGAAACCGCGGTGCAAGGAAAGGATTGAAATCATGGATCCGATCAATGAAGAAATTATAGAATGGTTTCACTCAGTCTTGAGGAATAAACTTTCAACAAAGGAATTTGAACAGTGGCTTTATGACAAAGAAGAGATACTTGAAGAATCATTAGGTAAAGATGTCTATTTTAGATTGATTAATCTAAATTATAATTCTAAATATGTGATGGATGAATTAGAAGGGCAACTTACAAAAATTCTTAATTATAGGTCAGTTGAAGAGTTTAAGATCAGAGATCTATTAAATCGATTTGTTTATATTGAGGAGGAATTCATTAGTTCTTGTTCACACATTTACAGGGAGTATTGTAATGGATATTCCTTTTTTAGGATGATAGCCCTTAAATATATTGTATTTGATTACGATGATCAACTTGCAGACCCAGTTAAAAGGTCAGAGTTTTCCCGACAATATAAAGATGAATTGTTAAATGAAGGATTGAGATTGCTTAGTTTTTTTGATTCTAATGAAATAGAAATAATTAGTGAGAATGAGTACGTAGATAAGAGACATAAGGATCTGAAGATTGAAGAGCAATATTGGACGTAATTCAAGGCTTAAAAAAAGATGTTGTTATATTGCTTGAATCAATTGTTTTTTTTGCTATTGGCTTGTTACTTACTGTAAATGTAGCAAGTAAAATTTATGAGAGTTTTGGAATTGAATTCTTTACTCAACTCTCAGAAGCCCCCTTTTAATGCTAGATTGATGACTTTCAAACTTCCAACAACATTGTACCATATATTGGGATTTTTATGTTATCGTGTCGTTAAGCTAATGAGGAACTAGAGTTCAATAATGAGGGCTGCCGAGAGGTAGCCCTTTGTTCAACTAACGGGCAGATTAGTGGAGTAAAGATATGGTAAAATATATAACATACCCCCTTGATGGTTAAGGAGACTGACTTGGAATATTCTTAAGTCAATCGATAGCAAATTATACAAGGATAAGGTGTGCTGCGGATGACTGATTTTACAATGATTAAAAAGCTGTTTCATATTACGAAACGAAACGGGTTTAGTCATGACGAGATACAAACCATTAAAAATAATTTTGGTGAATTGCCCCAGGTGTTTATAGATTATTATTTGGAACTCGGTAAAGACGAGCGGCTGAACCATACGCAAGATAGTTTGATCAAGCCCGAGCAATTCCAATACTTCAAGCATAGCAAATATTTAATTTTTTATTGCGAGAATCAGCGTGCCTGTGTCTGGGGAATCCATAGGAACGATTTATCCAGGTCCAATCCCCCTGTCTATATGAGTTACGATGAAAAGGTATGGAAAATGGAATTTGAAACATTGACCGATTTTTTCAGGCGATGGCCTATTTGCAAACCGTATTCGCTCTTGAATACGGCTGTGTATCGTTCTATTCCATTGAACAAACCGACTTGGATTTTATTCGTGAAAATTTTAAAAACAAAGGTATTTCCTTTCGGCATTGGATTGGCATCGAATTTTATGGGAATTACGATGACAGCATAATAACAGTGATGAATAATGACGATAGTTTTGATTTGATTTATGCTTCAAGCGACAAAGAACATTTTGATAAAATGGATCGGGTTCTCTCAAAACTAGGAGTAGTACTTTGAAATTTTCTGTTTCAAGAAGTCAACAAAATAGGGACTTCAGAATGTCATCAATAAGTTAAATAGCTTGGAATAGCCTTACAGAAGAAGTGCGAAAAATAGAGTTAAATCCAGTGGGGCAAGCATCTGTTGTACTGTTTGGAATTGAGGATGAACGAAATGCTAATTGGATAAAAAAATAATTGTTCAAATCAGATAAAAGATGAATTTGCTGCAGTTACCTTAAAAACTAAAGACGATGAAAGGCTTGGTCCAATTATTATATATATTGATGTCCTGAGAAAATAAAGTTGTAGACTGAGAAAAAAGTATTAGACTAGCGGACGCTTCATTAAGCTAACGGGCAGGATTGCGGAACAAGGGCTTAAATGAAATCTGAATAGAGGAGGTAAAAAAGTGAAAAGACCTTTAGGAGTGACTTTAATTAGTTGTTTTTACATAATTGGTGCATTAGTATTAATTTTCACAGCAATATTCTTTAATGCAGATGCAGATGGATTTGGCATAGCCTATAGGTTTGGTTTACCAAACTTTCCAGAACAAATATTTAGGGTTATATTGGCTGTTGCTTCCCTTATCCTCATCTATGGTTATATGGGTTTAAAAAATGGGGATTTTGGTTAATGATTATTTACTCATTTGGATTCGGTTTAATAAGTTATAATCTATTATCATCGCATAATCAACAACCATTCATAGGGAATGTCAGTTGGTCAGTAATTGTATTGATTTATACGTTTTTTGTTAGAAAGTCCTTTTTCCTCACAAAAAAGGATGAATAATTCATTGAATATATTCAACTAACGGGGAACGTTAGTTCAATAACAGCGTCAGTCTAAAACTAATTTTTTAAAAACTGAGTAATCTCCAATTCAAAACCCCCGTTAAATCAACAACTCCAGTCTAATACTTTATTTTCACCGAACAAGAAGATTTAAGTGAGATGTTCGGCAGGAAAAACTATCCTGATTATCTAGCCATCGCATTTGGAAATATGGCAGGAGATGTCTCTGAAGGGCGTATTAGTGAACTTATGATGAAGAGGGGTAAGAATAGATAATATCAGAACATTAGTTACAGAGAATTTAAATTTACAAAAAAATAGCCGCTAAACAGTTCCTCACTGTATAACGGCTGTTATATTTTCTCTTATGCAGTCGCTTCAATTGCATTGTCCTGAACATAAGAACTAAGCTCTTGCTGAAGTGCTGTGCTGATGGAAGTCATTGGGAGGCGAAGCGTATCCGAATTGATTAGGCCATTCTGACTAAGCATCCATTTGATTGGAGCGGGGTTCGATTCCTTGAACAAGAGACGGATGATCGGCAGTAGTTGTTCAAAGTTTTCTTTTGCCAAGTCGAATTGACCCGATTTGAAGGCTTCGTATATACGGATACATTCTGCTGGATAAACGTTCGCAGTAGCAAGCATACCGCCAGCTGCCCCGGAGCTAAGCATTTCATAAAAGAGTGAATCGTCGCCGCCAAGCACAGGTTTGCTACCTGTACGAACTAGCTCAGTAACCATTTTGGTGCTACCTGAGCAGTCTTTTAATCCGACAACATTATTCATTTCTAGGATTGTGCGTGCAGTATCTAGAGTCATAGCAGTACCAGTACGACTTGGAATGTCATAAGCCATGATCGGAATACCTACTTCTGCTGCTTTGCGGAAATGGGCAATGATGCCCTCTTGCGATGGACGACTATAATAAGGGACGACTACTAGTGCGCAATCTGCACCAAGGTTAGCTGCGATCTCTGTGCGTGCTACCGTAGAAGCTGTGTCATTGGTTCCTGTACCGACTACTAAGGGGATAGATGTAGATTGTAAAAGCTCACGAGAAGTGTTTACTAGAAGCTGCATTTCATTTACGGTTACAGTTGGCGATTCACCGGTGGTTCCATTAACGACCAGACCTTGTATGCTGTTGTTAATAATGTTCTTTACATAACGCTGATACGAATCCAGATCGACTTCACCAGCAGCATTGAACGGGGTGACCACGGGGACATAAATTCCATAAATCTGTTGTTCTGTAAGCATAAATTATCGGCCTCCAAAATATTTTAATTCCTCTACATACACTTTACCATGGAATGTTGCATCGTCGTTAGCTATAATAAATGATGTGTATCATCAAAAATATTGATGTTAGGGTGAGGTTATGGATTTAACCTATTTACGAACATTCCGCGAGGTAGCTAAACGCCAGAGCTTTACACGGGCTGCTGAAGAGCTGGGTTACGCGCAGTCGAGCGTTACGATGCAAATACAGAAAATAGAGAAGGAATACGGAGTGCCATTAATAGAAAGGCATGGTCGACAGCTGCGACTTACCCCGCCTGGAGAAGAGTTGTTGAAGCTATTTGTGGAGATTTTGGATCTGTATGATCGTTCTAAAGAAACCATCGCCCAGCAAATTGGAGGTACGCTAACGATTGGAACGATTGATTCATTAGCTGCATTCTACTTGCCACCCTACCTACAGCAGTTGAGGACGAAATTTCCGAAACTTGATATCCATCTACAAACGATGCAGGAAGCTAACCTCTTGGCCAAAATAAAAGATGGGGAAGTAGACATCGGTTTGATGCTCGATCGTACCACTACGGATTCTTTACTTGATCGTACGATCATTAGAGATGAACCGCTCGTGTTGATAGCCCCCATTAACCATCCCCTTGCCCAGATGGATATAGTAACCTTACAGGATCTAAATAACTGCGAATTAATTGTTTCTGAAGAGAGCTGTATTTACCGGAGTCTGTTTGAGAATTTGTTAAAAGAGCACGGGATTATTTTCCGCATTGGTTTTGAGCTTTCGAATCTAGAAGCGATCAAACGTTGTGTTATGAATGGTTTAGGGATTGCATTATTACCTAAAATTGTTGCAGAGGAAGAAATTGAGCGGGGGAACTTGGCCGAGCTGCCCTTCGCACATCAAGAAATTCATTTTGATCTGCAGCTTTTGATGCATCCTAAGAAGTGGAAGTCTCAGCCATTGCAATTTCTAACGCAAATGTTACTTGCAAATCATTAGTTTATTCCCATCAGGGTCTTTCACCACAAACCATTGTTGATCTTGAATTTCGGTTACTATCTCTACACCGAGCTCCTTTATGTAGTTGAAAGAGGCTTGCAAATCATCGGTTATAAGCATAAGAGCAGGTGTTGTAATTGGAGGAGCCCCTTCAGGCTCTAAACCTCCCCACATGGGCATGGTGTCCAGAATGATCCCAGTGCTTCCTTGCATAGTTAACGGGCATAAATGACCGTTCATAATCGGATGATCTGCTTCCTGGAGTCCTAGGACTTGGCAATACCAGCTACGGGCTTTTTCAATATCGTGTACGGGGATAAATACACTGCCAATCAAATTCTTAATGGGACTTGTTGCTGAAGAATTTACAATGGACTGCGCGTGATTATTCATTCGAATTCCTCCTAGGTTTGATAATGATAACCCTTTATTTGGAATTTATGCTCTAGTCTATTTAAAACATAGAATCAGCCTACGCGCAAGTGGGTCATTAATGATCAATAAAATCTTAAATTTGTATGTAAAAGATAGCATTCTTTAAAGAAAGTCGCTGTAAATATTGACATTCAAAATCAGTTTATGTTATATAAAAAGAAGAATTAGCACTCATCTAATAAGAGTGCTAATCACGAAGTGTTGGACAAGATGTTATTTTGAAAGGAGATTTACTTATTCATGGCCAAAAAAGAGTTTAAAGCCGAATCGAAAAGATTGCTGGAAATGATGATTAACTCCATTTATACACAACGGGAAATTTTTCTGCGCGAGTTGATTTCTAATGCAAGTGATGCAATTGATAAGATCTATTACAAAGCATTAGCTGATGAAAGCCTGGTCTTCAATAAAGAAGATTATTATATTAAAGTGACTGCCGATAAGGCGAACAGAACTTTGACGATCTCCGATACAGGTATCGGGATGACACAAGAAGAGCTGGAGAATAACTTAGGAACAATCGCGAAGAGTGGATCTCTTGCATTTAAGAAAGAGAACGAAGCCAAGGATGGTCACAATATCATCGGACAGTTCGGTGTTGGCTTCTATGCTGCGTTTATGGTAGCAGATGACGTAATTGTGATCAGTAAGGCGCTTGGTAGCGACGAGGCCTTTAAATGGGAGTCTAAGGGCGCTGATGGCTATACTATCGAGCCTGTCGAGAAGGATTCTGTAGGTACTGAAGTGATTTTGAAGATTAAAGAGAATACTGAAGAAGATCAATACGATGAATACTTGGAAGAGTATCGCCTGAAATCCATCATTAAAAAATATTCTGACTTCATTCGTTTCCCAATTAAAATGGACGTGAAGGAGCAAAAGCCAAAAGAAGGCACAGAGAACGAGTTCGAGGAAGTTGTTCAAGAACAAACCGTGAACAGTATGGTGCCAATCTGGCGGAAGAACAAAAACGAGCTGACTACAGAAGATTACGATAACTTCTATGCAGAGAAACGTTACGGCTTCGATAAGCCGCTTAAACATATTCATATCAGTGCAGATGGTGCTGTAGTGTATAATGCGATCTTGTTTATCCCAGAGAATACACCATTTGATTATTACACAAAGGAATATGAAAAAGGTCTTGAGCTCTATTCCAATGGTGTATTGATCATGAACAAATGTGCGGATCTGCTGCCTGACTATTTTAGCTTTGTAAAAGGTATGGTAGATTCAGAGGATCTTTCGCTAAACATCTCCAGAGAAATGCTCCAGCATGACCGTCAGCTGACTCTGATCGCTAAGAACATTAAGAATAAAGTGAAGAGTCAACTGCAAAGCTTGCTGAAGGATGAAAGAGAGAAATATGAGCAGTTCTATAATGCTTTTGGCAGACAGCTTAAGTTTGGTGTGTATAACGATTATGGAATGCACAAAGATACACTTCAAGATTTGCTGATGTTCTACTCCTCCAAGGAGAAGAAGCTGGTAACACTGGACGAATATGTATCAAGAATGCCAGAAGATCAGAAGTACATCTACTATGCATCCGGAGAGTCGATCGACAGAATCGAAAAGCTCCCACAGACCGAGCTTGTATCGGATAAAGGGTATGAAATTCTCTACTTCACTGATGATATTGATGAATTTGCGATCAAGATGATCATGTCTTATAAAGAAAAAGAATTTAAATCCGTATCCAGTGGTGATCTGGGTATCGAAGCAGACGAAGCGGACAAGCCAACGGAAGCGGAAGAGAACGAAAACAAGGAGCTTTTTGAAGCGATGAAGGACATCTTGTCCGGCAAAGTGAAGAATGTTAAAGCTTCCAAACGTTTGAAGACTCATCCGGTATGCCTCTCTGCTGAAGGTGAACTGACAATCGAGATGGAAAAAATCCTGAAATCGATGCCGAATGGGCAAGAGGTTCAAGCGGATAAGGTACTCGAAATCAACATCCATCACGAAGTCTTCCAGTCTTTGAAAGCAGCAGCTGAGAACGATAAAGAGAAGCTCGGTTTATACACGAACCTGCTGTACAACCAAGCACTGTTGATCGAAGGTCTACAGGTTAGTGATCCTGTTCAATTCACCAATGATATTTGCAAAATCATGAAATAGATATTAGAAAAGCCATCCTATCGTATTACGATTGGGTGGCTTTTTTTGTGCGGAAAAGGTAGTAATCGATTTCAGAGTCATTATTTGTGCAACCGCTGATCGAATAGATTATTTCACCTTGTGTGTTTTTTTTACTCGTCACTTCGGAGCAGGTATCGGTTCTAACTCCTGTGTTACTTCCACCGAATGCATCATTAGAAGTATCGTAGCTATAACTAATTACATTGCCATCAAACTTCAAATCCTTAAATATGGGATCGCCCTCATCTGTGTAACTTGTAACTCGTATATTGTCTGCTTTTTTGCTGGAGAGATTAGTTATAAATTGCTCAAATTTATCGAGGTTGTACACTTTTTCAAAAGAAACAATATCCCCTCTACTGATGGCTTTTTCGGAAGTATAGGGTTCACTTTTTGGAACAGAATTAACCTTATTATCGGAACAACCCCATACCCCTGCTAGTAAAAGAACAGAGAGTATAAGCAAGTTTACTTTTTTCATTGAAGGACCTCCTCCTTGTAACTTATTTATATAAAAGACGAAAATTAATTGAAAAAGTTACAGTGAGCTTGATGTTTCACATTGACAATAAACAGAAAATTAAGTATCATTTCCAGTAACTTGAATATTTAAAGGCAAAGAAGAGAAAGAGTACCACGGCAATTCTTTCTACAGAGAGCTCCGGTCGCTGAAAAGGAGTAAAGAAAAACCTTGGGAATATGGTCTCAGAGCTGCGTATCGAAACCTTTTGGGTTGTAGGCTGCGCCGGAACCTGCATCCGTTATAGTGCTAGGGTATAAACGTTTATTAACGTCGTACCTGAAGAGGTAAATGTCATGAGGCATTTATAAAATTAGGTGGTAACACGTGAGTAGAACTCTCGTCCTTTGTGGATGGGAGTTTTTTTGTTGTCTAAAAAAAGGAGGAGAAGGTTAATGAGTAATGTGTTTATTGGTGGTGCTTGGCCGTATGCGAATGGATCTTTACATCTTGGAAGATTATCAAGTGTGTTGCCTGGGGATGTGCTGGCACGCTATTTTCGCAGCAAGGGGGATAACGTTTTATATGTGTCAGGCAGCGATTGTCATGGCACACCTGTAGCGGTTCAGGCTGCTAATGAAGGGATCACACCCGAAGCTTTTGCCAGTCGATACCACGAAGAGTTTCTGCAGTGTTTTGAACAGCTGGGATTTAGTTATGATCTTTATACTCGAACGGATCAACAGCAGCATCATAAGGTTGTGCAAGAGTTGTTTGCGAAGCTACTAGAGAATGGTCATTTATATAAAAAAACCATTGCGCAATGTTACTGTGAGGTGGATCAGCGCTTTTTGCCAGACAGATACGTGGAAGGGACTTGTCCAGTATGTGGCCAGCGGGCGCGTGGAGATCAATGCGATTATTGTTCTACGATTCTAGACCCTGCCGATTTATTGGACAGAGTCTGTAAATTATGTGGGAATACACCGTCAGAACGACCGACAGAACATTTTTATCTTAGCTTATCTAAATTTCAATCTGAATTAACGGAATATGTAGAGGAAGCACAATTTTGGAGAGAAAACGCTATAAAACTGACCAAACGTTATTTAAAAGAAGAACTGCAGGACCGCGCGGTAACAAGAGACTTATCTTGGGGTGTAGATGTTCCTTTAGCTGGATTTGAAGACAAGAAGATTTATGTTTGGATTGAGGCGGTAAGTGGTTATTTATCAGCCAGTAAGCAGTGGGCTGCACAGTCTGGGCGGAGCTGGGAGGATTTTTGGTCAGAGGAACAAGAGGACATCACCGCTTATTATGTCCATGGTAAAGATAATATTCCTTTTCACACCCTGATATGGCCAGCCGTCTTATTAGGAGCAAGAGAACTACATTTACCGGATCGGATTATATCCAGCGAATATTTAACCCTTGAAGGGCAGAAGTTCTCCACTAGCCGTAATTGGGCAGTCTGGGTACCTGATATTCTAGAGCGGTATCATCCTGACTCTATTCGTTATTTCTTAATTGCCAACGGGCCTGAGAAGCGGGATACGGATTTTTCCTGGAGAGAGTTTATTTATAGTCATAATGGTGAGCTGCTTGGAGCATTTGGTAACTTTGTGAATCGCTCATTGGCTTTTGTAGAGAAGTTTTATGAAGGGATCGTGCCAAGTGGAAAGTTAGATAAGGGGTGGAGCGACAACATTGACCTCTTGTATCTGGAGTCAGGACGCCTAATTGAAGCGGGAGATTTGAAGGATGCGCTCGAGTATATTTTCTTTTATGTACGTAAGGCAAATCAGTATTTTGATCGGCAAAAACCTTGGATTCAGGTAAAAGAAGATCAGGAGTCCTGTGGTTCTACAATATATACATGCGTGCAGATTATAGCTAATTTGGCGAATTTGCTGCATCCGTTTCTACCGTTTTCTTGTGAGAAGATCAGGGGATTCCTATCGCTTGAACTACCGAATTGGAAGCCCCGCTCGGTTCCCCCTTATCAACAGGTAACTGATTTGCAATTGTTGTTTGAACGAATTGATATAAGTCAAATTAAAGAAGAAGAGCAAAGATTAGAACAACAAAAAGTCAATAAATAGGAATGGTTAAGACAAGCTCCGGGCAGGATCTTTAACCCTTTAAAAACATCCCTGCTGATTAACCAATAAATTACATCACAGCATAGCAAAAAGGACGCCTTTTTTTGTGGAATCATATGTACCATCAAATGACTCTGTAACAGAAAGAGGCGACCTCATGTGAAAGTCTAAAATGCTTCCAAATCTTATTCAATCCGTACTTCTCGAGGAAGACTTTGTGATTCGTCTAACTGATAATATGATTATTCTCTTACTTACTTGTTCTCCATGCAAGGATACCCGCGTTCATACTCTTACAAGCCTCTAATGCTACTTCTGACGTATTAAGCTCATCCCCCCAAGCGATGTAGTAACGGAATTCATAGAATCCACCTAGTGTCGCCTTAAAGTTCGTTTCCCAATAATTATTCATGGGCCATGAATAGAGATGGGCTGGATCATGCGCGAGTCCAGGGTGTCCGCTCAATAGTCGATCCTCATAGTCTAAGGAGCCGAGTTGGATGAGAGGTGTATCTGGCATCGCAATGGCAACACCACGTGTGTCACGGACAAAAGCTACACCTTCATCGACACAATAGAAATCTGCTAAGGATCCAGGCAATTGATCAATTCGTGGACGTAAGGCTGCGCCTGTCTTTTCTATCCACAGCGCATCTTGCCCAGCAGCGGGAGCACTCCCAAACGGAAGTGAAATGTACACATTTTCTGGATCCCATACACTTTCCTTATGCATGCGTACAGCTACATCAGCACGTGCGCGATCACCGTATACGGTGACGAGTAAGGAATAGTGACTGCAACCATTCACGCGATATGTCAATTGAACTTTTCCATAAAGGGCACCCTTTTCAATGATATTGACATCAACTAATGCTCCGACAGAGGTTATCGCATCAGCGCCTCTACGATTTCGTCCCATCTTACGACGTACATCATACATGCCAAATTCATTAGGTGCTTGTGTTACGTTGTAGACAGGGGAGAATGCATTGTGTTTCCGATCAGACCGTAGTAAATTTTGTTGACTGCTTTTGTCGAACCACTTCGTAATCCCTGCCCCAAGTTCCCATTCGATCCGAACGAAAGGTGACTCGATAAATTTAGGCGTCACATGTAGCTTCGGTGGAACCGGAGGAATAATATCCAGCATGCGATCGGATCCAACATAATCGGTTCGATATGCTGTTACGGGCGGATGCGCTTCGATTGCCTTGATCGTCAATTGGACCTTTTGATTCGGCTGCAAGGTTACTGGAATGGTAATGATGACCCCGCGGTGTGCCGTCACCATTTGTGCTTCATAGACAGTTCCAGTCACTTCATCGAGTACTTCAAAACCATTTTTCAGCTCTGTAATGTACCAGCCCTCCATAATTAATTGGGCATAATCGGTTTGGACAAAGTTATTTGGGTTATGCAACTCAAATTTCATAGGGCGATCTGGTCCTAATAGTGCATCTCCTTGTGCCTCAAGGATATCGTATAATGCGGTATGGGCAAGTGCACTCGCATTTGCGGCATAAGCTTCTTTACGACAGCCCAGCTCTTGTACGAATGGGTTCCAAGGTTCTGTCACAGAGGAATGGTATCCCCATGTATGTTCAGCAAATAAAGCCAACTCGTATTCAATCGCCTCAAGCCGCTCTTGGTCAACAATCTCACGGGTAGGATCTAATTGCTTCACTTTCGTGTACACGCGTTGCGCCTCTCGGAAGATCTGAACATGCATCGGAGTAGTAGCTGAGCCATCTGTCCACCAATCCGGCCAATCTCCTCGAAAGGTCTCGATCTCATCCGGATGCTCGTTCGCATATGCTCTTAAATCTGTAAAGAAATCATCCAGTGTCGCTGGTTGAATCAAGATCCGATCACCATGCAACGCATTCCAATGGTTTACAAAATCCATTAATGCGGCATTCGGTGAGCCATTATCTGTAGGGAGCCCAGATACCATGACAGGTACTAACGGGAAGGTATAGCCATCTTCAACTAATTGCTCTAAATATCGATCAAACCGCGCTTCAGCGACTTCCAAGGACACGCCTTTTCGCACGTCATGCTCATCACGAATCGTATAGGAACCTCCTATACCAGGAATCAAGCCGAGGTCATTTCCGAACATATAATGCTCGCCACTCCACGTTAGAATTCGATCACCTTTTGGTGTTTCCCACCAGAATGGAATTTGTTTCTTCCATAATGGAAACATAGAGTGATGTGTATGAATACAGGTTATTAAATTCTCGATACCAGCATCGGCCAAGACTTGACTATATCCCCAACCAAAGCCAGTGATGTCTGCAGTCATAGCAGAACGTACCGGGAATTGAATCGATTGACCATAGTCAGTAATCCGTTGAATCATGACGGAGAGCATCTCTTGATTTAATTGCTCGCCGAAATTGAGATAGGTTCCAGATAGACCGATATAGCCTTTTTGTACCGCTTGCGCGAATTCTTCTTTTTCTGTTGGTGTCGCTTTTAAGAGGAAGGATTCAACAGGCCAGAACGTTTCGCATACCCATTTGTAGCCCTTCCAATCCAGGCGAGCACCGCTTTCGATGTCACGTACAATTTGTAACGCTTGCCGAATGTAATTGACATGATACTGCCGGATTTTCTCTTGACGTTCTGTATAGCCAACATCCGTATGGGAATGTTGAATGACGTAAATTTTCCATGGTTTGTGGGTGTTCATTGTAAAGCTCCTCTTAGGTATTTTATGATTAAAGATGAGATTGGAATTTCAGCTTGAAGCGGAATAACGCATCTTCTTCGTACCAAGCCTGGAAATTTGTACCCCAGACATTGTTGTGTAAATTGACATGCATTCCTCCAGTAAGTGAAGCGAATGTATGATCAAATTGCACAAGCCGTGGTTCTCCAGGAGATACGAGCGCGGCATCTAATGTCGTGATATCCACTTGACCGTCCGCTGCCGCATAATACATGCCCTGATCTACCGCATGCAGATTGCGATTTCCCCCTTTAACAACGTCTAGTGGGGAAGTAAGTTGTCCGATTTTATCAAGCTTCCATTGATTTGGATTATTGACGATCGGATTGAAGCTCATCCATGCTGCTTCTGGGAGGCGATATGCATCCTTATGGAACCATTGAAGCTTACATTCTACGGTAGCAGTGTGCTTCTTAAATATATATTCGATGGTCAACTCTCGTGGAGCACCCATTCCTTCACTAGCTGCTCTAGGCATCTTTAACGTAGCAAGGACAACATCCTGTTCTTCTCCACATAATGCTTGCAAGGATAATAGTTTGGGTTTCGTCACGGTATGGATTATCCATTCTTTCGTCAGATCCATACCTGGTTTCCCGAAATCTCCGGTTGCCCATACATGCGTATTTTTCCATCGCACGTGATATTCACGGTACCAACGATCATAATCCGCTTGGGAGAAAGTCTCATATGAGAATAATCCGATCGGGTTGTTCGGCCCAGCCCACTCTCGATTACGTTGGTCTAGCAAACTGATAATAGAACCGTTATCCTCAAACACGACCTCAAAGTCTCCTAAAGTATAGGATTGATCCGTGTACAGGATTGTCGCATCCGCATTAGCAATCTGTGGACGAACCGGTCGTAATGCGGCTAGAGCAGCTCGTGCTTCGATCTGACGTTTTACGCCCAGAGTAGATACGGCATTTTCTAAATATTCCCGTTGCTCTTGCCAAGACTGCTCCATGAGACTAAATGAGCGGGCACTAAGCTTCTCCACGGCTTCCACGCCGAACATCTCGATCATTTCAGCGCGTGAATTTTTTTCGTAAAAACGATATTCAAGTGGGTTTAAGTTCACATCAACCTTGTCTCGAGCTCGTGCTTGCTGAAAATCTTCCTTATCATAATGAATGTAATCTGCCAGATAACGCTTAATATCTACACCCCACGTATGCTCAGGAATCATAATTAATTCATCGCAGAAGTTGTGATATTCCTCGTCGGCTGCAGCAAGAGATCCTTCTAGTAGCCATTTACTCTTTAAGCGAAGTAGTTCACGATAACAAGCTAATTTGTAGGGATCAGTCGAAGATCCATGGATCCAGCTATCCCCAATCTCTTCTTCGACGATCGGTAACGTATCACGAATGGCCCATACCTTCTCCGCATATTGATCCAACGTGGATGCTCTGATATCCGCATGTGGATAGGCCTCACGAAGTTGAGTGAATTCCGCTTTAATTTGTTCAACGGTGGAAGGACCATGATTATCATGCGTATGAGCAAAGTATAAAACATCATTCAAGCCTTCTGTTTCGAAGGTTGTTCCATAATCTTTACTATATTGAACGACGATTTCAGAACCATCTGGATTTCTCCACAAAAACATCTCAGGAACATGAGGAACATGGCTTGATGGGTTTACACCTAAATGAAGATACTTCATACCCGCCTTGGCCATATGTGTAATCAGCGCACGTGTATGACCAGGGACATCCGTCATTTTGGCTGCAATGGTGTGGATACCAAAGCGTTGGTCAAGACGTGTGGCCATTTGAATACCGTAATCTAGAAGCTCGGCATCGTATAATTCGGTATAGGTCGTGAAAGGGAGGCCATGCCATCTTAAATAGCCTTTTGCAATAGCTTCCTCTACTTGCTGTTTCTCCTCGGTTGTTCCATGTTTGAGTAAGTGATGAATTAACCAAGAACCGGTTGTCCAAATAAAAGAACCTTGATCAGGATGTTCATCAAAGTACTGTGCTGTTGTGATCGCACTTGGGAAAAATAGTTTCATATAACGATCAGTAACATGTTTAGCGAGATCGGTATATCCGATATCTAAATGTGTCTTGAATACAACATGGATCTGTGGTGTGCTGTGTGGCACGTTTATCACTCCTTATTCGTGTTTACGCTTTCAGTTTAAACCAATTTATATCATTTGACTTTTCAATTTGTATCTAATAGGATCAGAAACATAAATGAGCAAATATACGATTCGGAGTAAGCTAATGTGATCAGAAGAGAGGCAGCGTGTATACGATGACAGACGCTATAAAGAGTGAACGCTGGGTATATTTAATCGATTGGGAAGAGGGTCCTGCAGCCCATGTTAAAGATCTGATTCTTCTGGGATACGACCATTTCAGTAGAGCCATGCCTTTGACAAATCACGTGCACGAAGATGCTTATGAGTTTGTATATATGGAGCAAGGAACCGCAGTGTGGGAAGTTAATGGTCAATTTCACCCAACGAGCGCACAGCATATCATTTATACACGACCTGGTGAACGTCACCGTGCTAGTTTTGATTATATTGGGCCATGTAGGATCTGGTGGATCATCGTTCGTGATCCGCTGCAGCATGGTCATTGGTTCGGACTGGATGATGCTGAACGCCAAGTATTTGCACAATGGATACATCGCTGTCCTCGTATTCAGTTGGTTAGCAAGGAAATCGTAGATTATTTCAAAAGGGTCCAACAGTTAATTAACCAGCAGGATACAGAGCTTGTGGAATTTCAGATTCGTCATGGAGTTCTGGAAATTCTACAACGCATTTTGCATAACACTCCACTCAAAGCGCAGTCGCATGATATGCACGCGTATACGCTGGAGCTTAAGACAAGACTGGAACAGAATCCATCTGAACGCTATACGATAGGACAGCTTGCGTCGGAGATTGGTTTAAGTGAGTCGCACTTTTACCGTATATTTCGTGAAATGAACGGACAATCACCAACAGTGTTTATGGATCGGATTCGAATGGACTGTGCTTGTCGTATGTTAGAGGAATCGAAGGTGAGCATAACGGATGTTGCTATGGAGCTTGGGTTTAAGACGAGCCAACATTTCGCGACGGTCTTCAAGAAATTAATTGGTGTAACGCCGAAGGCATGGCGCACACATTCGAAAGTCTGCAATTAAGTATTGAATTTCTGTAAGATGCATCTTATAATGAACTTAAATCTAATATCTGATATTTCAGTTTGAACTTGAATCAATTGGAGTTGTCCTATGAATGTAAAAATTGAACGACTAGATTTAAATGAGCAAGTGTACCAAATTTTGAAGAATCAAATCCTTACGCGGGAATATAAAGGTGGTGCACGACTGGATCTCAATGATTTAAGTGAGAAGATGGGGGTTAGTAAAACTCCTGTGAAGCTTGCGATCCATCGATTGGCGAATGATGGACTTATTGAAGTCGTATCACGGTCAGGTACCTATGTGAGTCAATTAACGAGTGGGCGAATCGCTGAAGTGATGGATGCTCGCATCATGATTGAGAAATGGTGCATAGAACACCTATCGCAGGAAGATCGTGAGCATCTTGTTACGAAATTAACAGAGTTTGTGGAGCGTGCAAGTACCCATCTGAATAGTCCCCAATTTTTGTATGAACAATTTCTAGAAGCAGATGTTCTGTTTCATAAAGCTATTGTGACGATGAGCCATAATCAGTTAATTCTAAAACAATATGAGCTCTTAAATAGCTTTCTGTATATTTCACGTATATTTCATTTCCAGAACTTCGATCGATCTAATGAAGGTTTGCTAGAGCACGAGCAGATTATTGAGGAAATAAAGCAAGATCGCCTGGAACAAGCGACTCATTTACTCGTGTCGCACTTGGAGAAGAGTAAGAAACACATGATGTTTCTAATAGAAGAAAATGGTGGGGCTATCTAAACTGACTGGTATTTCCTGCACAAACGCTACTCGCTCTTAAAAGGACGACGTAGTCGTTTATGCTTGTTTATACTGATATTTCAGATTTTAGATTGGATGATCTAACCAAGCATGTAAAGGAGCAAAAGAAATGCGATTAGGTATTGGTTTATATCGTCATATGTTACATACAGATTATTATCGATTTGCGAAACAGGCAGGCTGTGAGGCGGTTGTTGTCCATCTCGTAAATTATTATGGAGATATTGATGATGAGGGACTTCCTTCAACAGATGGGCAACGAAATTATGGTGTAGCACGCTTAAATGACCCAATCTGGGAATATGAGAATCTTGTGAAATTAAAAGAAGAGCTCAATCAAGAAGGACTTGAATTCGCAGCGATTGAAAATTTTAATCCATCGGATTGGTATGATGTGTTACTTGCTGGCCCAAAACGAGACGAACAAATTGAACAGATTAAGCAGATCATCCGGAATGTAGGTCGAGCAGGGATTCCTGTAATTGGATATAACTTCAGTATTGCTGGTGTGTGGGGACATATTCAAAAGCCATCTGCACGAGGAGGAGCGCTAACATCGACGTTTCATCCTGACAGCAATGAGTTAAATCATCCAATCCCACTGGGTCAGGTATGGAATATGACGTATGACGCGAGTTTGTTAGATAAGGGATATCTCCCACCAACCTCGGAGCAAGAAATATGGGATCGTTTGGCCTATTTTCTAGAACGTGTTCTACCTGTTGCGGAAGAAGCTGGGGTTAAATTAGCATTACATCCAGATGATCCGCCGATGCCGCAAATTCGTCAGCATGCTCGATTAGTGAATGAGCCTGATAAATATCAGAAAATGATAGACCTTGTTCCTAGCCAAAGTAATTCGATTGAGTTCTGTATGGGCTCTATGCAAGAAATGGTGAGTGGAGATGTGTATGAAGCAATTGATCAATATGCTTCACAGGATAAAATTTCATATGTTCATTTTCGTAATGTTAAAGGGAAGGTGCCTCATTACACAGAGGTTTTTATCGATGAAGGTGATATTGATATGTTGAAAGCATTACGTGTATTGAAGAAGCATCAGTTTACAGGTGTACTTATACCCGACCATACGCCACTAATGACTTGTGATGCGCCTTGGCATGCGGGGATGGCGTATGCGTTAGGTTATATGCGTGCCATTATGCGTCAAGTTGAACAAGAATAAGAGCATAAATATTATAGTAAAGGGATGAATCTTATGAAAAATCAAGCCTATTTAGATCAATTGCAAGAAAAACTATATTCTGCCGTCATATCTGATATTTTGGATAGTCTAGAGCTACGTAATCAGGCATTACCACAGCATATTCGTCCCCTAGACCCGGATATGGTCGTATGCGGTTACGCCAAAACAGTCCAAGTAGCAGACGTCTATCGAAAACCGGCTCAAGCCTATAAAAAGCAAATTGAAGTGCTAGATGGTATGCAGCCTGGTGAAGTTTTTGTTGGTGATGTCGGGGGTTCCGAGCGCTCTGCCTTCTTCGGTGAGTTAATGTCCGCAGCTACGATGGTGGCTGGAGGTAGAGGTGCTGTTATTGATGGCCTGTGCCGTGATGTAAAGAAAATCAAACAACTAGGCTTCCCTGTGTTTGTAAAAGGGACGCGTCCAACCGATTCTTATGCCCGCAATGAGGTGATTGATTTTGATGTACCGATCAAAATTGGTGACGTACAGATACAGCCAGGTGATCTTATTTTCGGAGATATAGATGGTATTGTTGTCGTTCCGAAGGATGTCGAGGATGAAGTCATTGCAAAAGCATTCGAGAAGGTGAACGGAGAGAATATGGTTCGTGAGCATATTTTGAAGGGGATGAAAGTATCCGAGGTATTTGAGAAGTTCGGGATCCTGTAATATGGACATTCGAATGATTTCAAACCCTGGTCACATGGACGTGTTACAGGTCGTGGGAGACGGATTAATCGTAGAGTTTCTGCCAGAGAAAGGTGGAGATATCTATAAAATATGTATTGATCGTACGAATATATTATGGGAAAGCCCTTGGGGAATCTCCAAGCAAGGGAATCGCATCGATTTCTGTCATACGTCCAAGGAGCGCTGGTTACAAAGCTACCCGGGGGGCTGGCAAATTTTATTCCCCAATGCAGGGGATGATAGCTATAACTATGGAGTTATGCATAATTTTCACGGAGAGGCTTGTCAGGTACCCTGGACATATAAGCTCGGAGAAGTAATGGATACAAAGGTTCAGATTATATTCTCCACACTACTTTATAAATCACCTTTTGCGATGGAGCGAATTGTAACGATAGACGAAGTAGAGCAGTGCATTGAGTTGAAGGAATCCGTTACGAATCAGGGGCAGCAAGCTTTGTATGCCGAATGGGGACAGCATATCGCGTTCGGTGCGCCATTCATTGGACCTGGAACACGGCTTGAAGCACCTGCGAGATCGGTCGAATCGTATGAGCGGGATTCGGAATTATCTCGTTTGAAAAAAGGTGTATTTTCATGGCCGATCGAAGAGATGGGTTGTGATCTAGGACATGTCCCTTCAGGAAAGGCTACAGATTTTGCGATTCTAAAAGAGTTGACGATGGGATGCTATACGATTATAAATGATAAAATGGATTTACGTGTTCGTGTAGAATGGGATGTAGACACGATGCCAAACCTGTGGTTGTGGCAAGAATTTAATGGTCTTCAAGACTATCCATTCTACGGGGCCTGTTATGTCATGGGTGTAGAACCAAATTCGGCTTCACATGAAGCGGGGTTACAGGAATCGATCCAACGTGGTGAAGCCATTGTGATCAAGGCGCAGCAGACAAAGTCATTTGCATTGAAATTATCATGGAGTAGCTCGATGAATGGAAGTCATACGACGTAGTGTAAGGAGATGTTCCTATGTTTGACGATTTACAGGGAAAGGTATTTATTGTCACAGGTGCAGCGCAAGGCATTGGTAGAGGGATCGCGCTTCGCTTGGGCAAAGAAAAATGTAAAGTCGTTATCAATTTTACGAGTGATCAAAGTAAAGCTTTAGCCGAGGAAGCGATTGCGCTCATTGAAGCCTCAGGCGGGCAAGCTGTTGCGTGCCAAGGTGATGTAGGACAAGTGGATACCGCCAATAAATTAGTTGATGTGGCGGTAGGTCATTTCGGAACATTACATGGAATTGTTAATAATGCAGGGGTACAGTCTCAATATCCATCGGAGCAATTACCTATAGATGAGTGGAATCGGATCATGGATGTGAATCTGCGCGGAACATTCCTAGGGTGCCAAGAAACGATTAAATATCTCCTGAAGAAAGATATGCAGGGAAGTATTGTGAATGTATCGAGCGTGCATCAACAGATTCCTAAGCCTCAATATGTACATTATGCTTCGTCCAAAGGTGGGTTAAAGCTACTAACTGAATCATTAGCACGTGAATATGCCGATCGAGGAATTCGGATTAATGCCGTTGCTCCTGGAGCGATTGATACGCCTATGAACGGTAAATTACTCAGTGATCCGCAGATTACTGAACAAATATTGAACAAAATTCCTTCACGTCAAATTGGAACACCGGAACAAATTGCAGCACCTGTAGCTTGGTTACTGTCTCAAGAAGCAAGCTATGTGACGGGAGTTACGATATTTGCTGATGGTGGAATGGTCCTGTATCCGTAGAGTATTTGATGAATATGTATGTGTAAAAACCCCATGAAGCACTTCATGGGGTTTTTACATGAAACTATGAAAGGATAAAACTTAATTGGAATGATGCTCCTGCCAAGTATTTAACTGCGCTTGAATGGCTTTGCGTACGTCGTCGATACCTGCTTCGTGCAACTCTTGATTGAATTTGGGCAGAAAGGTGTCTACATCGACGCTGCCGGTCATGAGAATCGGATAATATTTATTCCAGACGATTTCGATCTCATCGACTTGCTCAGATAGCGAGGAAAGGTCTGGATTAAAGCCGAGTACTTTAGATTCCACCACTTTAGCATTGTACGCTCTGTATTGTTCCCATTTATCTAGCGGATCAGGATATTTTCCACCAAGTGTTTTTAAGATAAACCAATTGCCTTGTGTATACTGTATCCCAGTATAATTTGGTGAAACGAGGACAACCTGGCCCACTTTGTTTAAATTGTAATGGACTCCTTCGATCCCATAGTTGAATAAATTACGTAATTCGGGATCGGTATTTAATAAATTTAGAAATTTAATACTTTCCTCCGGATGCTTCGTATTTGCATTTACAGTCATCATGCCACCAAGAACGGATTCTGTCGTTGCCACTTCTTGTGTTACCGGATGAGCGACCACTTGATAGCCCAGATCCTTACTCCAAACACTCTCGGATAGCGGGCCTCCGCTTGCGGATTTCCAGAAAACTTTCAACCCGCGTTGAAGTGAACTTGGTTCACGCAGCGCAGCATCTTTATTAATGAAACCAAGTTGATAGTATCGTCGAACGGTCTTTAAAATTTGTTTGGCTTCATCCGTTTCGAAAATATTGACGATCGAAGCATTTGATTGTGTCGATTGAATCATTAATGGAATTTTATAGTTCGTTATATATTCATATCCATACATCTTAAAGAAATTATGAGCATCCCGGTTAAATTCCATGGGCAAGTAATCGGGCTCATTTATTTGAATCATACGTAACAGTGGCTCTAGCGATTCTAGCGTGTTGTATTTCGTAATATCAATGTGATATTTCTTTACAAGATCAGCGGGATACATCCAATGCTCAACTACGGCTAATTCTTTATTCGTCGGTATGCCGTAAATGCTGCCATCAGGTAAACGGACACCTTTCCAGAACATTGGATCAATTGCATTATACATGTCCTTGCCTTGGTTCATTAAATAGTCATTCAGCTTCAACCACTTTCCCTGTTTTGCATACGTAGAGTAATCCGGCGCAAAGGCAATATCAAAGGGGGTATCGGATGAAATAATTGTATTTAATCGGCTATCGTATTCTTGCCAGCCAATTTTGTTATAGGTGATCGTAATGCCGATTTTACGCAAAAGGACTTCATTTATTTTGTCATTCACCTTACGTAGATCATTGTCCGGCTCGCCGATCGTATAATAAATAAGGTTAACGGGCGTTTCATTATTAGATATTGGAGCCTCTGTATGTTTGGTGCAACCGATTAATTGAATGATTAGTAATAGAAAAAGGCCAAAGATAAACCAACGTTTATACATGACATGCATCTCCTTGACTCGTTCTTGGTAGCAAATCGTTGTCTAACTTTTTTAGCGCAGATCGGAAGGAGATTTTCCGTAATAGCTATGGAAATGTGTGTAGAAATAATTCATATTATTATATCCGACTGAACATGCGATCCAATGGATTTTCTCATTCGTGGTCTGGATAAGCTCTTTAGCACGTTGCATGCGATACAGCATTAAATATTCGGAAAGCTTCATATTCGTTTCTTTAATGAACAATTGCCCGAGATAGGTGCTATTCATTTGAAAACGATCGGCGACAGATTTTAATGTAATATTCTGATTGAAATCTTCTCTGACCATGAGCAAAATACGATTTACTAGCTTCGATAACGAATCGTAAGGAACACCCATGACTGGATCCAAGTGGGCAGTGCTCGTCTGTGGATCCCCAATGCTACCATGAAGATCGTCAACAATTATTTTCTCGATAACTTGCTGTAGCTTTTCTTTCTCTAATGGCTTTAATAAATAATCTTTGACCCCACATCGGATAGCCTGTTGAGCGTAGCTAAAATCACTATACCCGCTCATAATTATATATTTCGTAGGAAGTTGAACTTCATTGAGTTGTCGAATGGCATCATAACCAAGATTTTTACCAATACATACATCAAAAATAGCGATATCAGGAATTAATTGTACGGCTCTGGATACAGCAGCATCCGTCGAAACACAGGTTTCGACATAATCAAATCCATAGTGCTTCCAATCTAGAATTCGTTTCATGCCTTCTAAAATTTGTGGCTCGTCATCAACGATTAAAAGTTTGTACATCTCTAGTCACCTCTTTAGAAATCTGTACAGAAATCCTTACGCCTGCTTCATCATTGTTCTCAATGTGCATTGAAAAACCTTCATCATAGTAAAAGCTTAATCTTGCATAAACATTATATAAACCAATACTCTTGGTCGATATTTCATGTTTACTAGACAGTATTCGTCGTATATCGGCTAAGCGTTCTTCCTCAATCCACACCCCGTTATCAATAAATTCCAATCTGTAGTAATGCTCATCTTCGCTACCCTTGACGACAAATAAATTAAATTCTTTCTCTTTGTCAAAGCCATGAATGAAAAAGTTCTCCGCCAAAGGCTGCATCCAAAATTTAATGGTGGGTACATCGAGTAACGAATCTTCCATATCAATTTGGTAATAAAAGTGGTCAGGATACTTGAACTCCATAATTTTTAAATATTTTTCGAGTAGCTCTAACTCGCTTCCAATAGAGATAATGTTCTCTTTTTTTACCATTTCACGATAAAGGGCACCTAAGGTAGCAATCGCATCGGCTGTATGCGCATCTTGATTGACTAATGCGGTAGAACGAATGACCTCCAAGGTGTTATATAGAAAATGAGGATTAATTTGATGCTGTAGCGCTTTCATTTCAGCTTCTTGCTGTTTCAATTTTAGCAAATATTCATTACGAATATGTTTATCTAACTTGTGAATCATGTCATCCACTTCACGTGCAATCATACCATATTCATTTCGACGATAGCGTGCAGGTTTGTTTGGAGTGAAGTTCGCTGTCTTCACGCGTTTTATAGACTGAATAATACGGTGCAGGAATCGTGCGTCATCTCGCAGGTTATAGACAACGAGTAAAAGAACACAGGTCATGGCTGTTAAAATAACTAGAAATAATAAAATAAGCGTAGACGCATGCTGCTGAACCAATACCTTTAATTCAATGGTGCTAACAAACTTATAATTAAATTTGGTAGATGGAAAAGTGACATAGAAAATGGGAGACATCCAGTTTTTTAGTATTACACCATGCGTATTTTTATTGGCAATGGCCTGCTGAATGATCTGCTCAGACATTGTATTGTCGTTGCCAATCAGATACACTTCTCCTGATTCATTAATCGCTGCTGCATGGCCAAGCTGATAATTATTAACGATGCTAAAAATTCGCTCACTGCTAATTTGAAAGCGAATTTCGGCGGAACCCTCCGCAAGCTGAAGCAATTTTTTGCGATATACAAACCCCCGTTGATTATTCTCAGTAAACATAAGATCATCATTGGATAGACCAAACTGGAAGTGGGGAATGCCATTACTATTAAAGTCTATAACATTGCCTTGCTTCACTGTATGAACACTAATTTGTGTAATATCTCCTTGCGCCCAATTGTACAGATAAGTTTTCACATCTTCAGGAAAAGAGATAAGCGGTCGTTGATTGAATGTACTGTTCTTTAATCGTTTAGTAAGATACTCATCAATGGTTGGACTTAGAAAATAGCTAGCATCGTTCATCAAATCTTGATTTGAATAAATACGCTGCATATAAGCTTCAATACGATCTGCGTCATTCTGTAAGTTGTTCTCTGTGCGAGAAAAGGCATTTGCAGCCTCGATGCGGGCATTACCAACGGACTGATTGATGACGATGGCACTGGTTAGTGCTCCTAACGTCAGTCCGATTAACAGAATGAATATCACATAGGTCCAAAATTTACTACGATAAATTTTAATGCGTAGAAACGTATTCATGTGGCACCTCAATACATGTTGGTTGTAATTGAATATAGTACAAAAAGATCTATATAATCAATTACAACTTGCCTATTCTACAACAAAAGCACATGGTATAGTTGTCAAACTATACCATGTGTCGTATTGGTGTATGGCTTACTTGAAATAATTATCGATTTCTTCCTGCGCTTTTTGAATTATTTTATCCAGTCCGGCTTTTTTCAATTCGTCTAACATTTTTGGTACAATCTTCTCTGGGTCAGAAGCACCTGTTAGCAATTCGTATTTATATTTATCAAATGTAGATTGTGCGTTCGCAACTTCTGTCTGAATTTCGCTGATATCGAGTGCGAAGCCTAGAACAGTGGAGGCTACAGCTTGTTCATTTAATTTCTTCACTTGGTCCCATTGATCTTCAGGTGCGCCTTTGGTTATAGCCATATTGAAGAAGGTACCTTGTGAGTAAGCAGCTAGCGGCCATGTATCCGATGTGCGCTCGATAACGTTATCTTTACCATCTACATATTTGAAATCAACGCCTTCTTCACCAAATGCTAGCATATTACGGAGCTTTGAATCTGTGTTTACTAATTGCAGATATTTCAAAGCTTCATTTTTGTACTTGGAATTCGCAGAGATTGCGTTTAAGGAGCCTTGAATTGTACTTGTCGTATAAAGAGGACCAAATGTTTTGTTCATAACAAATTTTTCTACGCCCGCATTGATTTGCATCGCGATCTCTGCACCTGGGAAGGCTTGTTGCGTACCAAATGGGTTATATTTTTCTTTTTCTGTTTTGGTTGGAGCATCTGGGTTGATGATTCCATCCTGATACCATTTATGAAGCAATTTCAAATTTGCCATGACATCAGGCTGTTCGAAAACAGAGATCACCTTGCGAGAAGGATCATCTACTTTTACACCTACAGGGAAGAATCCTAGCGTTAAATCATCATAGTTATTGAACATTCCGGAGAAGGCTTCACTTTGAATAAGTCGTAGTGGGTAGAAGCTTTTTCCTTCACCAGCTTTTATATCATGAAGTGGCTTATCTAAATCTTGCATCGATGTAATGTTCTGGTAATCGATGTTGTATTTCTGTACGAGCTTGTCATCATAGCTCCAATATTGAGAAACAGATGAGTCTTTATAGGTTGGTACTGCGTAGTATTTCCCGCCAATTTTTGTGCCATCCCATACTTCGGACGGAATGGATTTGTACAGATCAGGGGCTTCGCTTTGGACTAAATCCGTGATGTCCGTAAGAGCTCCCATCGCGACTTGTTTACTGTACTTCGTGTTATTCGTGAACATCATGTCGAACGGCTCACCTGTGTTCACAATGGTGTTCATCTTCGTATCCCATTCGCCCCAGCTGGCCACACGAAGATCGACTTTTACCCCGATTTTCTCCGCAGTATATTCATTCATCTTGTCAATTGCTTTACTAAAGTTCGCAGGAAGTGGCGTATTACCGATCTGCCACCATACCAGGGTCGGAATATCCTTTTTACCTGCTGCTTCTGTTGATGTAGAGTTGTTTGATGGTTCATTCGTCGATGAAGCCGAGTTGTTGGAACTACCGCATGCTGCTAAGGCGGATCCCATTAATGTCAGAATACAGAGTGTTGAGGCAATCTTGAAGATTTTCTTCACTTTAACTCCCCCTATGGATTGGTTGTTTGCTATATCATAAACCAGTATAAATTTGGCTTACTTCGTAATTTAGCCTTTGACTGCGCCGACTGTCAGACCAGAAATGAAATATCTCTGGAAGAATGGATATGCACAAGCAACAGGCAAGATGATGAGGATGGCGACCGCCATACGCGCGGACTCTTTAGGCATTTTCGCGATGAGCTCTGCAGAACTAACGCCCATACTTGAAGCATTTCTGGCAAGTGCATCGGCATTGGTCATTAGATTGTTAAGCAACGCCTGTAACGAGTAGAGATTCGGGTTATCAATATACAACATGGATTGGAACCAGTCGTTCCAATAGTTGAAGCATAGGAACAATCCTATCGTTGCGAGAACAGGTAGCGATATAGGCAATATGATCGAGAAGAAGATCCTAATTTGATTAGCACCATCAATTTCTGCCGATTCGATTACACCATCTGGAATCGTGCTTGTGAAAAAGGTTTTACAAATAATGACGTTAAAGGATGAGACTGCAAGCGGTAAGATCAGAGCCCAGAAACTATCCTTCAGCCCTAGTAAGTTTGCATTGATGAAATAACTGGATACGAGACCACCATTGAAAACCATTGGAATGAATACGATCCAAGTCAGAAAGCTTTTTAACTTGTAAGACGGGCGTGAAATAACATAACCCATCGATGTTGTAAGAAGGACGCCAAGTACAGTACCTACTACAGTGACAAGGGTCGAGGTGCCTAGAGCACGTAGAATCATCTTTCCTTGCTTAGCAATAAAACTGTAAGCTTCAAAAGAAAAATCGGCTGGAAAGATACTGTAGCCAACGTCTCGGATATAAGATTCATTGGTTAATGAAATCGATAATACGACGATAACGGGCACAACACAGGCAAGTGCGATGACCAGAAAAATGGAGTTAAATAGGATGTTAATTCCTTTACTTGTTCGATTAAACTTATCAAGCCCGGATTCATAGGTTTTTGTTGCCATGTTCTTACCTCCTAAATCATTGCGCTATCTGGATCAATCTTCTTCACAATCCAGTTGGCGGACAGAATCGTAATACATCCCAAAACGGATTGAACAAATGCAGCAGCAGATGCCATACCGATCGTTGCGCTTTTCAGTTGCTTATAGACGAGGACATCAACGGTCGTGGCCACATTATATAAGGAGTTAGAATCACGCGTGACCTGGAAGAAGAGACCGAAGTCGGTATAGAATATCCGTCCGACCGACAGGATGAACATCATCACGATCACCAGTTTGAGTAAAGGTAGTGTGATGAAGCGAGTCTGTTGCCAAATTGAGGCTCCATCAATGACAGCGGCTTCATAATACGAACTATCGATCGCTGTAATGGTAGCGAGATAGATAATCATGCCATAGCCGATTCCTTTCCATATATTTAATAGAACGAGAATGTAAGGCCAATACTCAGGCTGCATGTACCAATTCACGGGATCATGTCCGATGCTGCCGAGAAATTGATTCAGGATCCCTTTGTCAAAGCTGAAGAATGCCCAACCGACTGCAGAGATGACGACCCAAGATAGGAAATAAGGGAGGAACATCATCGTTTGATACACTTTGCTGGCTTTGCGATTATGGAGTAATCCAATCATGATCGCGAACAACACTGGGAGTACGATGCCCGTAATAATAAAAATGATGTTATACCCAATCGTATTGCGGATAATAATCCAGGCATCATTGGATTTAAATAAAAATTCGAAGTTTTTAAAACCGACCCAAGGACTATTTACTACATTGCTAATAAAGCCCCCAGAAATTTTGAACTGCTTGAAAGCGATGATAATGCCGAACATGGGTAAGTAACAAAACAGAATGTACCAAATCGTTGTGGGAATGGCTAATAGTGTTAATTCAAAATCTTGTTTCCTCCAAGTAAAGCGCTTTCTACGCTTCAGTTGTTCAGGTTTTGCGCTCATCTCGTTCACTCCTTCATGTAAGTCATTTGTAAATTCACACGCTCTTGAAACCGCTTTACGCAAGTTCATTGTATAAGAGCAATGCGAGTATCATCCAGATAACAAACATGATTTATTAGTCAACAAACGTTAGATTATGTGTGAATTGAGTTGTACTACGCAAAAAAAACACATGTTGTGGAGATTTACATACATTGCCCTGTGTGCAGGTGAGCATGGTAATACAACGAAATGATCAACGAGAAAGCACAAGAATGACATACTGTCATGATGCCCACATAGCGTTGTGACGCGGTTATTCCCGCACTACAACACGTAATTTTTGACAAGCGAGAATGACATATTTACGATTGGGTCAATTGTTTATATTGTAAATGTAAGCGCTAACAACAATGCGATAGATAACAATGCACCAGATAATGATGCTCACTCGATGATCTGAGTGTTCTCATCATTACCTACAAGGAGGGGATGTCGCGATGCATGAAACGGAAAGCGTACACATGCGAACTGTGAATTCAGAACCGAAAGAAAAGCGTAAGGGCAGAAACGAGACATGGAAGAAGATTTGGCAGAATTGGGAGCTTTACATTTTTATCGCACCCGCATTTTTTTACTTCCTCATTTTCAGCTATGGACCGATGTATGGGATTCAGATTGCTTTTAAGAATTACATACCGTCAAAAGGCTATTTTGGCAGTGAGTGGGTTGGCTTTGATCATTTCATTCGATTTTTTAACTCGTATTATTTCTGGGATTTGCTGTGGAACACGCTTAGTATTAGCTTGTATGAATTAGCCATTGGATTCCCAATCCCAATTATTCTGGCGCTTGCGTTTAACGAAGTGAAGGATGGCTTCTTCAAGCGACTTGTTCAGACCGTTACTTATGCTCCTCATTTCATTTCTGTCGTTGTTATGGCGGGGATGATTATTACCTTCTTGTCTCCATCGAACGGAATGATTATTCATGCCATTGAAAGCTTAGGCTTTAGTGCACCGCAGTTTCTGACAAGCCCTGGTTGGTTTAAGACGATGTATGTATTCTCAGGCGTGTGGCAGAGTGCGGGGTGGGGGACGATTATTTATTTGGCGGCACTCTCGGGAGTAGACCCAGGCTTGCATGAAGCGGCAATTATTGACGGAGCCTCTCGCTTCCAGCGTGTTCGCCACATCAATATTCCAACGCTTATACCGACCATGACCATTCTATTAATTCTAAATATGGGTGGCTTGTTAAGTGTAGGTTTTGAGAAAATATTACTTCTGCAAAATTCATTGAATATGTCAAGCTCTGACGTGATTTCAACCTTTGTCTATCGATCTGGTCTTGTCGATGCGCAATATAGCTTCTCAACAGCTGTTGGTTTATTTAACTCCATTGTGAATTGCATCCTGCTTATTACGGTGAATCAAATTGTCCGCCGTACGAGCGAGAACAGTCTATGGTAGAAGGAGGTTGGAATTTATGGTATCAGGTATAAAGCTATCTAAGCGAGATCGAATATTTCTAATTTGCACCTATACGTATGTGACAATTGCATTGTTGTTAGTCGCATATCCCATCTTATATATTATTAGCGCATCTATCAGTGATCCGAAGATGGTTGCTTCCGGTGAAATGTGGCTTCTTCCAAAAGGTATTACCTTTAAGGGGTATGAAATTGTATTTCAGAACTCGAAGATTTGGACGGGGTATGGAAATACGATTTTGTATACATTGCTAGGCACAACGATTAACTTGGTCGTTACGATGCCAGCGGCATATGCACTCAGTCGTAAGGACTTTGTAGGTCGTGGGTTTTTCATGGGGATGTTCATGGTAACGATGTTCATTGGAGGGGGTCTCGTCCCTACATACATGTTGGTAAAAGGGCTAGGCATGGTCAACACGATGTGGGCACTAGTACTTCCTGGCGCAGCGTCAATCTGGAATATTATTGTCTCTCGTACCTTCTTCGCGAACTCCATTCCAGCTGAGCTACAAGATGCGGCTCAAATCGATGGCGCGACGAATATTCGCTTATTCCTGCGGATTGTTCTCCCGTTATCGATGCCAATTATCGCAGTTATGGCCTTATTCTACGGGGTAGGGCATTGGAACAGCTATTTCGGCGCCATGATCTACCTGAATGATGATGCGAAGTATCCATTGCAGCTTGTGCTTCGTCAGATTCTCGTGCTTCAGGAAATGCAATCTCAAGTAGGTGGCATTATCGATGCGACAGCTGCAGCAGCCCAGAACAACAAGGCAGAAATTGCTTCACTTGTGAAGTATGGGGTCATTATCGTATCTACGCTTCCGATTATTGTTGTCTATCCATTCTTACAGCGTTATTTCGTGCAAGGTGTCATGATTGGCTCTGTTAAGGGTTGATCTTAAGATACAAATAACAAAGGGGAGGTTTTTGTATGACGATTTATCGTAAAGCTGGACTCATGTTGTTAGTTCTTTCCATGTCAATGTCTATTCTTACTGCATGTGGATCAAGTAGCGATAAGGGGACAGCAAGCACAGAAGGCTCAGACACAGCCACAGAGGTTCATAAGACGGGCTTTCCTATCGTGGATAAACCGATTGAGCTATCCATTATGGCACCGGATATAGGACGTCAGGATTGGAACAAGATGCCTGTTATTCAGGAATACGAGAAGATGACGAATATTAAGTTAAAGATTCAAAACGCCCCACAAGACAGCTTTGAGACGAAAAAGAATTTGGTATTTGCAAGCGGTACGCTTCCCGATATTTTCTATGCGGCGGATCTAAAAGGATCGGATCAAGTTACCTACGGAAGTCAAGGATTGTTGCTGCCTTTAGAAAAATACATTGATGAGGGCTACGCACCTAATTTAAAAAAAATTCTCGATGCAAATCCGGATATTCGCAAATCAATGACAACACCAGATGGACATATCTATGCACTACGCAATATTCAGCCATCTGCGGTATGGTATCGTGGACCGATGTGGTATAACGGGAAGTTCTTGAAGAAGTTCGGCATGGAAAACAAATTACCGCAGACAACAGAAGAGCTATACAACTATTTGAAGAAGGTTAAAGAGGAAGATGCGAACGGAAACGGTAAAGACGATGAGGTTCCTCTATCCTCTGTGAAATTAGATGATTTACGGATGTTCTTCCTCGGATTCTGGGGGATGTATAACGAGGATATCTACGTAGATAAGGAGAACAAAGTACACTTTCCACAAGCTGAACCAGCCTACAAAGAATATTTAACCTTCTTGAATCGCTTATGGAACGAGGATTTGCTGGATCATGAAACATTCTCTCAAACCGATGAGCAGAAGAAAGCAAAAGGGAAAAACAATCAAGTGGCCTTATTCTCCGATTATTTCCCATACTTCACGCTTGGTGGTGAACCGAGTGAAGATAACCCGATGATGCAGCCTGTATCTAGTGATATTGCTGGAACACCTGTATACGGCAAGCATCCTGGTATTAACACCATTGGCGGTTTCGCGATTTCAAACACGAACCCGAACCCGGAAGCAAGTATGCGCTGGATTGATTACCAATTTAGCGAAGAAGGGTATTCCTTCTGGGCGTATGGACCTGAAGGTACGTTATTTAAATACAAAGATAAAGCAACAGGCGAGAAAGAATGGCTGCCAGTTCCAGATGGTACGGATCGTGAAGAATACCGCGGTACAATCACGCCAAACTACGGGATTAATACACCAGGTTCCTATGAGAACAGCTATGTTTTAGGTCTTCGTACTAGCTTTGATGACTGGATTGACAAAGAAACAGCTACAAAGCTTACACCTATTGCAAAGACTCCCTTCCCATCGGTATTCCTGACGGTAGACCAACAGACGGAAATCAAAACACTCCGTTCCGATTTGGATAAATACGTGAAGGAAATGGAAGCGAAATTCGTTACAGGCGCAGAGCCATTATCCAATTGGGACAAATATATCGCTCAAATGAAAAAAATGGGGTATGAGAAGCTCGAATCAACGTATCAACAAGCATACGATACATGGGCTGCTAGCGAATAATTTGTAAAGCTTATACATTCTCATATTTTGAAAAACTTCCCGGTCATCCTAGGCATGACCGGGAAGTTATGATGAACCCTAAGCGAGGAAGGATTATACGGTATCGTTAGGCTCAGTATTGGGATGATTACTATTCATCTGTCGATACTGGCCCGGGGTATAACCGGTTTCCTTTTTGAATTTTCGAATAAAGTTTGGTGTGTCGAGGTAGCCGACGCGCTGGATAATATCTTTTAACGAATCACTTGTTATTACGAGCTGTTCCTTGACCTTATCTAATCGTTTTTGCCAAATATATTGGACGAAGTTGATGCCGACCTTATCCTTGAATGAACGACTGAGATGGGAAGGTGAAATCGTAAACGCAGCAGAAACAGATTCAAGGCTAAGTGAATGATCAACATAGTGCTGGTCGATAAAAGCAACGATATGATCCATGAGTGAATGTTCTTCTTTTTTATGCGTCTGCTCTACCTGTGTACAAATCTGAGTGGCTAAACGGTAGAAATTCTGCTCTATAAGATGGACGGGACCATTCATGAAATGGGGAGAAGCAGACTGCATCATGTTATCCATCTTTAGCTCAACTGCAGTTTTGAGCATGGTATTCAGCAGGTCGAACAATACGCATCGCATCAGCAGGGTAGATCGTTGTTTATTATCAAGCCCATGGATGGCTGTGTGAATAATTTGTTTGGCGACTTCGTAGTTGCCCTGCTTCAAGCTTTGTGCAAGCTTTAATAGCTCGTTACTAGGGAGTAACACTGTTTGATCATGGGCACTGGATAGCTTTTCAAAATACACGGTGGTTCCATGCTCGGTCGATTTACGCAATTCGAAGGCGGAGCAAGCCTCAACAAAGGATTGATTAAGCTGCTGAGGGCTCTCATAACATTTGCCTACACCGATCATCGGGTGGATATCCATTATGCCTAACGTATATTCACGGATCGCATCCACGATGTGAACGATTTGTGCAGCGAGTGCCTCATCATCTTCGAGCTGTAAGCTCACAATGAGTGCGAGCTGATCCAATTGCGGGAGCTCTACACCGTATACTTGTGTAGCAAGCGCTGGAAATTCAATAAACGCAAGCTTGCGATGTACTTCTTGTCGCGCCTGAAGATGCTGTTGTTCTAAGTCATCCCAGCCCATCATCATGACAAAATGATGACTTTGGTCGAAGTGCAGATGAAAGGTATCGAATATTCCATGCGTCATCATTTGTGCATGTCCATGCTTTAATAGCATGGAGAGAACATGGTTGCGTGCATAGGGCTCTTGGAGATCAACCTTGGAGCTATACTGCTGTAATGTTGTTCGTATATACTCGAGCTCATTTCCGGAGGCCGGTGTATCTGTTTTTTTGTTCGTGAAGCGAACGAGCTCAGCAATCGGAAGATATTGCATCCGAGCGAATAATAGAGCGATGGCCGTTCCTACAATGGCGATCACAATGAATAAAATAATGATGAAGCTCCGAACATTAAGTACGCTACTGAAAAATTGATTACTCGCCATTAAAGTCACATATGACCAGCCATTGACATCCGATGTGACGGAAATAACCGAATGATCTTCGTTGTCTATCGATAGATTATGTATGCCGGGTGGAAGCTCTGATAACCGTTGGATATCCTGTTGGCTAGCTGTATCTCCATGGCCACTATAGGATAAAACACGTCCATGATTATCAAAAATATACGTTAATCCTCGATAGTTACCGAGAACGGAATCGATCAGATATGCCAACTCTTTCTCTTTAATGAGGTACATGACAGAAGCATATGGATCTGAGGTGTTGGGAATGATCGGCAGGATATAGGTTAATACAGATTGCTCGAGTGGTGAATTTTGATTCAGCATGTTCGTAAGTCGAATAGATGGAAATTTGGACGAGTTTAAAGCAGTCACAAGTTCATCATTCTTCCAGCTTCCAAACTGATAGGAGCTACGAAATACATCCAGGCTATACATGCCATGGTTGGAATAAATATTAGGGTCATGATGATAGTACAGAAATATATCCTCCACAATGGAATTGGAAGACTTGTAGCTATCTAGTGCCGCTATGGCATCACGACTTTCATAAGGATCCAGTATGCGATAATGAGCGAGACGAGCGTCGTATGACATCCGTGACGCCATATCTCTTAAATCATTCATGCGTCCATCCACCACCGTTTTAATTTGGGTGAGCTGATTAAAGTGAGCATTTTCAATCTCCTTTTGTAAATTATCGGTAGCATTTCGGTAAATGAAAACGATTACAAGTATAAGCGGAATAAGAAGGATAAGTAGATACGAACCGGTGAATTTCAGAAACAATTTCGATTTGAAATAGTTATAGTTCAAAGTGTTTTCCCCCTTTTTATGGCGTATACATGGAGATGTTCCTATCAAGCTATGAATACAGCAAGATATAGATCGGCGCTTGAATACTTATTTATATTCCATAATAGGATGTTTATAGCGGATATTTATTATTATGTCAAATGTTTTTTTGAAAATATATCATACTAAATCAATAGAATCGCAGCCTCAGAAGAGCTGCATGGAGGTCGTGCAAAAATGAGTGATGCTAATGTTGTCGAAGAGCAAATTGTTGTTGAAGGAGTTCACAATTACAGCACAGAGGAGGAGTACGTTAAGCCGGAGGATTCGCAGCTATTAGATCAGCTGGAATGGTTCAAGGATCAGAAGCTGGGCTTGATGATGCATTGGGGACCTTATTCGCAGCTTGGACTTGTTGAATCGTGGGCGCTTAGTGATAAGGATGGAGATTGGTCACGAGATGATATTGATTGGGGAGTTGATTCGGCGGAATTGAAGCGGCAATACTTCGGGCTGAATAAAACCTTTAATCCGCTCCGTTTCGAACCTGAGAAGTGGGCAGAGGTTGCGGCAGAGGGTGGCTTTAAATATTTGAACTTTACGACGAAGCATCATGATGGCTTCTGTATGTGGGACACGCAGACAACAGACTATCGCATTACGGGCAAGGATTGTCCTTTCCATGCACATAAGTACGCGGATATTTGTAAGAACGTATTTGATGCTTTTCGGGCCAAGGGACTTGGGATCTCCGCCTACTTCTCCAAAGCCGATTGGCACACACCAACATACTGGGCCCCAGGTATGGAGACGGGGACGTTCATGAATCGAGGTCCTTCGTATCCAACACAAGATTATCCATGGCTATGGGAGCAATTCGTACAGTTCACACATGATCAGATCATGGAATTGATGACGAAATATGGCCGGATTGAAATGCTCTGGTTGGATGCGGGGTGGGTATGTCCACAGAATAAGAATAATCCACAGGATATTCGGTTGGGTGAAGTGGTGGAGAAGGCACGTCAGCAGCAGCCATGGCTGCTAAGTGCAGACCGTACCGTTGGCGGCCCGTATGAGAATGTCGTTACACCTGAACAAACGTTGCCCGAGCATCCCCTGCTTATTCCATGGGAGAGCTGTATTACGATGGGGACAGCGTTCTCTTATCGGTACGAGGATCACTACAAGACGACACGTCAATTAATCCATTTGCTCGTTGAAGTTGTAGCTAAAGGCGGAAACCTGGCACTTAATGTCGCTCCACAACCAGATGGCCGCTTGTCACCAACAGCGTTGGATCGGATGAAAGGAATGGGCGCTTGGCTCAAAGTCCATGGTGAGGCGATTTATGGAACACGCATATGTGCGCCATACTCTGCTGGAAATACACATTTCACGAAAAAAGGCGATATCACCTATGCCATTCATTTGTACCCGAAAGAGCAGGAAACGGTGAGCAAAGTAATTTGTATTCCACTCGAGCAGGCTGTAACGCAAATGGATCTTGTTGGCGGACAAGAAAATCTAACATTCGAACGAACAACAACGGGATTGATCGTTCATTTACCAGAGAGCGAGCTTACGGGAGTTGCCCCAATTGCACATGTATTTCGCATAAAATAACGAGTTGAACTATGGGAGGAAGAGCAGATGCAACAATGGTTTACGGACGCAAAGCTAGGAATTTTCATTCACTATGGGATTTATGCGGTGCAAGGTGTAGCGGAATCATGGTCGTTTTATAACGGGAAAATGTCACATGGGGAGTATATGAAGCAGTTGGATGGTTTTACAGCGTCCAAATTCGATGCGAAGCATTGGGCAGATATCATTGCGAGGTCAGGTGCAAAATATTCTGTGCTTACAACCAAGCATCATGATGGTGTTGCGTTGTTCGATACGCAGTACAGTGATTTGAGCGTCATGAAGGCGACACTAGCCAAGCGGGATATTGTAAAAGAATGGTCCAATGCGATCCGTGAACGTGGTCTGCATGTAGGCATGTATTATTCCTTAATTGACTGGTCTCATCCCGATTATCCTTCCGTATTCGAGAGTGGTATCGTACCGGCTGATTTGAGTCAGGTGAATCGTTTCTCAAGTCCGGTAGATGGCATACAGGATGAAGAGACATGGCAGAAATTCCTCGCGTTTAACAATAATCAGCTACGTGAAATCATGACGAATTACGGTACTGTCGATTTATTATGGTTCGATGGTGACTGGGAGCGTAGTGCAGAACAGTGGGGGCTGCCAGCATTCAAGGAATATTTGAGATCCTTGTCTCCGAATGTGATTATCAACTCACGCTTGCAAGGGCATGGCGATTATAAGACACCAGAGCAGGGCATTCCCATTACTCGCCCAGAAGGCGCTTGGGAATTCTGTACGACTATTAATACATCTTGGGGCTATGTCCACGATGATCATAAATATAAATCCTTGAACCAAATTATCCGCATGTTCTGCGATTGCATCAGTATGGGCGGAAATATGTTGCTGGATATTGGACCGATGGAGGATGGCACCATTGATCCAAGACAGGAGGACATTCTTCTGGGACTAGGTGACTGGATTCGTGCACACGAGGAGGCAATCTACGGTACGCAGGATGGAATTATGACACGCTATTATCTGGGTGGGAGTACCTTATCCGCAGACAAGAAGACCTTATATTTATTCGTCTACGATGCGCCGAAGGAGAATATCTGTCTCAAGGGACTATGCAATCCGATCAAGAAAATTACGGTACTACACTCGGGCAAAGAGCTGACTCACGAAATTCATGGTGGTGTACCCTGGTTCGATATTCCGGGAACGACGTGGATTCATATGACACCAACGGACACGCATGAGCAGGTAAGCGTGCTTAAGCTGGAATTTGATGAAGAGGTTAGGATGTACGGTGGAGCTGGCACTGTTGTTACGCATAACTAAATGCCGAAGGGAAGGAGAGGTCAACGATGATGAACCGAAGTGGAGTACCAGAACCGCAAGTTGTGACATATGCGCCTAAGCATTATTTATGCAAAAGAGCGACGGAGTCGCTTGTCTTAGATGGGAAGCTGGATAAGCCCTTTTGGCAGCATGCAACATGGACGGATGATTTCGTAGATATTGAAGGGGACCAACGTCCGCTACCCGCGAAGCAGACACGTGTAAAGATGCTATGGGATGATGAGTATTTTTACTTTGGTGCAGAGCTGATGGAGGATCAGATCTGGGGCACGCTGACTGAACGTGATTCCGTTATTTTCTATGATAATGATTTTGAGATCTTTATCGATCCAACAGGGGATTCACATCAATATTACGAGTTTGAGATTAACGCTTTGAACACGGTGTGGGACTTACTGCTTGTGAAACCATATCGTGACGGGGGACCTCCAATTAATGGATGGGATATCCAAGGTCTGAAAACAGCTATTCATATCGAAGGGGAGTTAAATAACCCGCATGCTGATCATCGGAAATGGACGATTGAAGTTGCCATGCCATGGCGTAGTTTGAAAGAATGTGCTGCGAATAGACAACCACCTGTTGCAGGTGAATTCTGGCGTGTTAATTTCTCTCGTGTTGAATGGCGGACTGAGGTTGTGGACGATCAGTACCGCAAAGTTATGAACCCGGATACTGGAAAGCCTTATCCGGAAGACAACTGGGTATGGTCACCTCAGGGGATTATCAATATGCATTATCCAGAGCTATGGGGTTATGTGATGTTCGTAGGTGTTGATGGCCCGCAGTCATTCGACATGCCTACGGATGAACTGGTGAAATGGCAGCTCCGTAAGCTGTATTATCGTGAACGTAATTATTTTGAAGCACATGGACACTATGCAGCAACGTTCGAGCTGCTGCGAGGTGAAGATGATTGGAGCATTGAGCCTCACATGGAGATAACGAGTAAATCATTCCATATCTCAGCTCTAACAACCGATGGAACCGCTCGCCTATATATTCGCGAAGACGGCTTACTGTGGAAGGAGTAATCATTCATGACCATGTTGACCCCTACCTCAGTATTTTCATTGTCGCAGGAAGCCTTAGCGTTCATTGAGCAGAAGTTTCAGGCCAAGAAACAGCTCGCCAGATCACGTGAGCAGCAGCTATTCCATGTATTCGAGCACGAGCTAACGGCAGAAGAAGCTTGGGCATTAAAGCTACTCTTCGCGTATATGCCAGCCAATGACTTGGCGGATTATAACGGGGAGCTTTTCTTCAATCATGTAAGAACGATGCTGCAGATTCGCCGCGATATGCCATGGCAAGTACCTGATCATTTATTTTTACATTTCGTGCTACCGTATCGAGTGAATACTGAGAACATTGAAGAGCATCGCCATATTATTCATGAACAGTTAGCGGAACGAACACGTAATCTTCCCATGAAGGAAGCGATTCTAGAGGCCAATTACTGGTGCCACGAAGTGGCGACGTACACTGGGAGCGATCTGCGGACGATTTCACCATTAACGATGATGCGAAATGCACGCGGTCGTTGTGGGGAAGAATCTACGCTAGCTGTAGCAGCGCTTCGTAGTATCGGGATCCCTGCACGTCAAGTGTATACCCCGCGTTGGGCGCATTGTGACGATAACCACGCATGGGTGGAGGCATGGGCTGATGGTGAATGGTATTTCATTGGGGCTTGTGAGCCGGAAGCGCGTCATAATCAAGGATGGTTTGGCCCACCAGCGCGCCGAGCCATGCTCATTAACACACGTATTTTCGCGAATTATGAAGGACCCGAAGATATTACACTCGCAGATGAATGGTTTACTGAAATTAATGTACTAGAAAATTATGCGCCTACGAAGACAATTACGGTACATGTAAAAGATGCATGCGGACAGCCCGTGCAAGCTGCAGAGGTGCAATTCCAGTTATATAACATGGCGGAATTTTACCCAATTGCCAGCATTCCGTCTAATGCACAGGGGGAAGCTTCGTTCAAGACAGGTCTTGGTGACCTCATCATTCGTGCAGCGAAGGACGGCATTTGGGGAGAAATGAAAATATCCATGGCTGATTGTGAGCACATTGAGCTTGTATTGAATCAAGAGGATCAGCCACTTGTAGGAACGATCGTTAACTATGATATGGTTCCACCACCAGCGCGTGAAGGCGAGGTCATGGAGGACTTGTCCGAGGCACGGATAGAGCGACACAATAAGCGTTTGGAGGAAGGAATCGCGATTCGTGCACATTATGAAGCGACGTTCTTGAATGAAGAAGCTGCGAGGAAGCTCGGAGAATCGCTTGATCTATCAGCGGATCGAGTATGGAACGTACTTCAGACAGCACGTGGCAATAGTGCTGAGATCGCAGCTTATCTAAGTAAAGCAACACCTCTATATGGAGAATGGGCATTACGATTATTGGAGTGTGTTCATGACAAGGATCTCATCGATACATTCCTTCCAACCCTTATAGATCATGTGGCTGGTGCGCTTGCTGTACGTGGTGAGCTCACGGAGGACGTCTTCATTCCCTACATTTTGTGTCCTCGCGTTCATTACGAGATGATTACACCGTATCGTACATTTTTCCAACAAGCCTTCACTTCAGAAGAAGTGGAATTGTTCCGTGAGGACCCAACGAAGCTTGTTCAATTCATCGATGAAGCGTGGGATATATGGAAAGATCTACCGAATTTGCAAGGGAAGGGTACTGTTGTTGGAACTTTCGAACTGCGTGTAGGAGATCGTAGCTCTCTCGATATTATGTTCGTATCTATATGTCGTAGCCTAGGCATTCCAGCGCGACTGCATCCCATTGAGGCTAAGCCGCAATTTATGGTGAATGGTCATTTTGTGGATGCCCCATTTACGAAAGGTATAGTTGGAAATGAGGCAGCAGTAGCGAACGGAACTCTAATTATTCTTCGTGATCAGGATGCAGCGTCAGACCAGCCAGCGGCTGCATACTATGAGAATTTTACGATCGCTCGTCTGGAGAACGGTTTTTATAAAACGTTAAGCTACCCGCACGGCGCCAATAACATGTATGATACGCCCCTTGAGATGGAGCAGGGAGCATATCGTCTGACGACGGGGATTCGCTTGAAGGATGGAACCGTGCTGACCAAGCTCACCTATTTTGAAATGACAGAAGTCGAAGAGACGAAGCTGGTTATGAAGTATCGTCAAGCTACGCAGGACATTCCCGTGTATGGCAAGGTAGATCGATTCGAGAAGCTAGCTACATGGGATGGATCGGAGCAGATCTTCGCTGAGTTTCTGGGCAGTCAAGGCGCCTATGTCGCATGGCTGGAACCGGAACGGGAGCCTTCGAAGCATCTGCTTCGCGAGCTGTCGGAGTTGAAGCATGAGTTCGATATGATAGATGCTCCTATCATTCTTGTGGTGGGTGACAAGCAATGGACAACTTCATTTCAACCAGCCGATTATCCGAATCTTCCAGCAAGGACATTATTTGTACGGGATTCAACGTATCATCTATTACCTGAATTGTTTACAGTGGCCCAATCGAGTGAAGCAGGCTTCCCACATCTGATGATTCTAGATCGTGATGATCAGATTCGTTATATGTCTTCGGGATATAAGATTGCAGCCAGTAAGGAAGCGATGCAAATTTTATCGAGGATGTGAAAGGATGGATCAACAAATGATTGTAGCAGGCTATGTGAGTGATTCCAAATTACCTGAGCTAACGCGCGACCACGTGATGAAGCTGACGCATATGAACGTTGCATTCGGTTATGTGTTGGATGATCAGATTACAACGGCACATTTGCAATATACGAACCAGTTGCACGAGATTAAAGCGATGAATCCGAACGTACAGCTGCTGCTCTCTGTTGGCGGATGGGGAAATGGGGGCTTCTCCGAGGCGGCATCTACCGAAGAAGGACGTCAGAAATTCGCAGCTTCGGCTGTACGAGCAGTAACAGAACTTCCATTCGATGGTGTCGATCTGGACTGGGAATATCCCTGCTACAGTGAAGCCAATATTGCCTCGTCACCGGATGATAAACGTCATTTTACGCTGCTGTTGAAGACCATTCGAGAAGCGTTAGATATGAAAGGTGCAGCTGAGGGCAGGCATTACTTGCTTACGATCGCTGCAGGAGCAGATCAATATTATATCGATGGTACAGAGATGGATCAAGTACAACAATATTTAGATTTTGTTCAATTGATGACCTACGATATGCGTGGAGGATTCCAGATTCTAACGGGACATCACACCAATCTGTACAATTCAACGGGAGATTTGTTCCGAATTAGTACAGAAGCATCCGTCAATATGTTCATGCAGGCAGGTGTACCCCGAGAGAAAATCGTCATTGGCGTAGCATTCTATTCCCGGATGTGGAAGCAGGTGCCGAACAGGAATGATGGATTTCTACAAATGGCGGGTACAACAGGAGGTTATGGTCCGGAATATACAGAACTTCTAGCCTATTATATCGACAAGAATGGGTTCACACGTCATTGGGATGATGAGGCCAAAGCGCCACATTTATTTAATGGAGATACGTTTATTTCCTATGATGACGTAGAATCGATCACACATAAATGTGAATATGTCCAACGTGAAAAGCTTGCGGGTGCGATGTTCTGGGAGTACAGCTGCGACAAGACACATACACTGCTGGATGCGATGTATGCAGGCCTATCGAGAGACTGAAATGATGCGCCCCATTCAATTAGTTAACAAACATGATTTCCTAGTCAACAAACGTTAGATTACGAATAAATAGACTTTTAATGCGCTTTATTATCATTTACAGTATGGGGGAAAGGTTGGACTCAATCGTTGAGGACAGGCCGTAGACTACATTCAAAGACGTGGGAGGAGTTTAGGAAATGAGCAAAATTATTGGTGAGGCACTACCAAATATGCCGTGGCAGGATAAGCCGAGTGGCTATAATGCCCCAGTGTGGCGGTATACTCAAAATCCGATTATTCAGCGTGATGCACAGGTGAACTCGAACAGTATTTTTAATTCTGCGGTGATTCCGTTCGAAGGTGGATTTGCAGGGGTGTTCCGCTGTGACTCTAGATCCGTAAGTATGGATATATTCGCTGGCTTTAGTCAGGACGGGCTACATTGGGAAATTAATGAGCAACCGCTCCAATTCGAAGGTGACGAATATGTAACGAAGCGGGAATATCGCTACGATCCGCGCGTGTGCAAAATCGAGGATAAATATTATATTTCATGGTGTAACGGGTATCATGGACCAACGATTGGTCTTGCTTATACGTATGATTTCAAAACATTTCATCAATTGGAAAACGCTTTCTTGCCATATAACCGTAATGGAGTGCTCTTCCCACGCTTAATAAATGGCAAGTATGCCATGATAAGCCGTCCAAGTGATACAGGCCATACGCCATTTGGAGATATTTTCTTTAGTGAGAGTCCAGATCTAACGTATTGGGGTAAACATCGTTATGTGATGGGGACGATTAATTCAGATGCATCCGCATGGCAATCGAAGAAAATTGGTCCAGGGCCGGTTCCGATTGAAACCGATCGTGGTTGGTTGTTGATCTATCATGGTGTCATTAATACATGTAACGGGTTCGTATATCGTATGGGCGCGGCATTATTAGATCTACACGAACCATGGAAGGTGCTCGCACGATCACGGAATTACATTCTTGGACCAGAAACATTGTATGAGTGTGTAGGAGATGTACCGAATGTCACTTTCCCTTGTGCCGCATTGTCAGATAGCGAGACAGGTCGCATTGCCATTTACTATGGTTGTGCCGATACCGTAACAGGCGTGGCATTTACAACAGTGGATGAGCTGCTGGACTATATGGATAAGTATCCGCTGTAACGACATCATCAGATGCAATGACAGAATTTCAATTGTAGAGGAGCTTATCAATGGAACAGTTTAGATTACCCAAAATTACGATGCCATCCTTAAACTTGCCACAATCGATTCAAGAAGTTCTACAAGAAGCAGAAGAGAAGCTTGCGCATCGACCGAAGCTACTTCAGCTATTTAAGAACTGCTTCCCGAATACCTTGGAAACGACGACGAAATTAAAAGAGGATGGAACGACTTTTGTCATCACAGGAGATATTCCAGCCTGTTGGTTACGGGATTCGGTAGAGCAGGTCATTCATTATGTACCGTTTGCCAAAGAGGACGAAGATCTTCAACGCATTCTTAAAGGCTTAGTAAAGCGTCATATACAGTACATCCATATTGATCCATACGCGAATGCATTTAATGAATCTGCGAATGATTGGCATTGGAATACGACGGATATAACAGACATGTCCCCTTGGGTATGGGAGCGTAAATTTGAAATTGACTCCTTATGTTTCTCGATGCGGCTTGCTTATGCGCTATGGAAGGAAACAGGGATTACAGATATATTCGATGCTGGGTTCAAATCGGCTATGCGTATCATGTATAACTTGTTCATCACAGAACAGCGTCACTTTGAAGAATCGCCATATCGCTTCACTCGAAATAACGGTATTCCTGAGGATTCCTTACGAAATAAAGGTCTTGGAATGCCTGTCAACTATACAGGAATGGTATGGTCAGGCTTCCGCTCAAGCGATGATGTATGCGAATTCCACTACAACATTCCAGGAAATATGTTCGCGGTGGTTACACTTCGCCAAATGCAGGAATTTGCGGAGTGGGTATTCCGTGATATGGAATTTTTGCAAGAGCTGAAGGATTTAGAAGCAGATATCGATCATGGGATCAAAACATACGGTATTTATCGTCATCCGCAATTCGGACCGATTTATGCTTTTGAGACGGATGGCTATGGTAACCACTGTCTCATGGATGATGCGGGAACACCGGGATTGATTTCGATTCCTTACTTGGGCTATTGCACAGCTGAGGATGAAATCTATCAGAACACGAGAAGATTTGTGTTATCCAAGGAAAACCCTTATTACTTTGAAGGTAAAGTAGCAAAAGGTATTGGTAGTCCACATACACCGGCAGGTTATGTTTGGCATTTGTCACTATCTATGCAAGGGCTCACAGCAACGACAGCAGAAGAGAAGCTAGCGATGATCGAGTTACTGGAGAAGACGGATGCGGATACAGGCTATATGCATGAAGGCTTCCATTCCGACGATCCAACGATTTTCACAAGAAAATGGTTTGCTTGGTCGAATAGCTTGTTCTCTCAACTCGTGTACAAGGCGATGCAGGAAGGTATCTTGTAGTGAAAGGGGGAGCAATGGCATGACGAAGAAAAGAACGGCACATATCGTTTCCCATTCGCACTGGGATCGTGAATGGTATTTACCCTATGAGAAGCATCATGTTCGTCTCGTTCAATTGGTAGATAGTTTGCTAGATCGGTTGGACGAGGAGTCAGAATTTCGTAGTTTTTTCATGGATGGTCAGACGATCATTCTCGAGGATTATCTTCAAGTTAGACCGGATCAGAAGGAGCGGCTGTTGCGTCATATTCAAAATGGTCGAATCCTTATTGGTCCATGGTATATATTGCAGGATGCGTTCCTCACCAGTAGTGAAGCCAATGTAAGAAATATGCAGATCGGTCATCAAGATGCACTGAAGTATGGGGAAGTATCCAAAATTGGATACTTTCCTGATACCTTCGGGTTGTGTGGACAGACACCACAGCTGATGCAGCAGTCAGGTATTCAGAACGCCTTCTTCGGTCGTGGTGTGAAGCCGACGGGCTTCAACAATGAGGTATCGGATGGAGATTATGAATCGTCTTACTCCGAATTGATCTGGGAAGGCCCAGATGGCTCCAAGGTACTCGGTATTTTATTTGCGAATTGGTACTCGAATGGAAATGAAGTCCCAGTAGATCCGGTAGAAGCCAAGGCATATTGGGATCGGAAGCTAGCGGATGCGGAAAAATATGCATCGACGAGCGAGCTACTATATATGAACGGCTGTGATCACCAGCCAGCTCAGCTGGACTTGCCGGAAGCCATTCGGACAGCTAGTGAACTCTATCCAGACACGGAGTTTATTCACTCCAATTTCAATGATTATCTGAATGCACTGCATCGTTCACTTGATTGTGAATTATCAACCGTCCAAGGGGAGCTTAGAAGTCAGCGAACAGATGGATGGGGAACATTAGTGAATACGGCTTCCTCCCGTATATATTTGAAGCAAATGAATCAGCAGGGTCAGACTTTGCTTGAGAAGGTTGCTGAGCCGTTATCTGCTTATGCTCATCAATTGGGACATGCGTATCCACATCACTTATTCACTTATGCATGGAAGACGCTCATGCAGAATCATCCGCATGATAGCATCTGTGGCTGTAGTGTGGATGAGGTACATCGTGAGATGGTAACGCGATTCGACAAGAGTCGTCACGTTACAGAATCTATTGTACAGAACAGTATGGAGTCGATCGCAAATCATGTGGATACATCATGCTTCGCTGAATACGGGGATCACGCATGTCCATTCATTGTGTTTAATACGACAGGCCTTGACCGCAGTGGGGTAGTTACGGTGGAGCTGGATATTGCTCGTATCTATTTCCGGGAAGGCGAAACGATCGAGAAGATGCGTAATCAGATGACATCGCTCGAGATTCATCCTCATCGCGTGATAGATCATGGTGGGCGTCAGCTAGAATATCAGCTAACCGATCTGGGGCTCCACTTCGGTTATGACTTGCCTGATGATAAATTTCGTCAGCCGTATTTCTCACGACGTGTTCGATTAGAGCTTCATGTCGAAGCAGTTCCTGCAAATGGTCATCAAGTTTATGCCTGGATGAAGGATGTAGTAGAGAGACCACATTCTGAAATAAAGGAAAGCTCGCTACTTCATGAACGGACGCTAGAGAATGAGTTTATTGCTGCACGGATTGAAGATAATGGCTCGATCACATTAACGGATAAGGCAAATGGTAAAGTATATCGCGGTCTCGGTATTTATGAGAATAGCGGCGATATCGGAAATGAATACATGTATTGTCAGCCGAAGAATACGAACGTATTGACGACAGAAGCGCTTATAGCTGATATTTCTATCGTATCCGATCAGCCATACGCATGTACGGTACAAATCGTTCATGATTGGGACATTCCAGTAAGTGCGGATGAATTGCTCGCAGCAGAGCAGCAAGGCATCGTGTGGTTCCCGAGTCGTCAGGCTGGACGTTCAACCGAAACCGTGAAGCTCCATATAACAACGACTGTAACGCTTGAGAAATATAGTAAGGGACTTCAAGTGAAGAGCTCCTTCGATAATCAAGCGAAGGATCATCGCATCAGAATGCTGTTCCCAACGGATCTCGTCAGCGATGTGCATCAGGCGGATTCGATGTTTGAGATCGCAACACGAAGCACAGAACCTTCGAGTGAGTGGACGAACCCAGACAATAGTCAACATCAGCAAACGTTCGTTAGTGTGAAGGACGACGTGACGGGCTTAACCATCGCTAATAAAGGGTTAAATGAATACGAAGTGTTACGTGATGGACGGAATACGATTGCCGTTACATTGCTACGCTGCACAGGTGAGCTTGGAGATTGGGGCGTCTTCTACACACCAGAAGCACAATGTCTAGGTCCTGCTCAGGCGGAGCTCATGATTATTCCACATGGTTCTGCGGTAGCTGAAGAAGCGTATGCGCTTGCCTATCTATATCAAATACCATGGATGACTGTATCGACAGATATTCATAATGGTAGTCTTCAGCCGAAACATCAATGGTTGCAGGCGAGTGGAAATGACATGCAGCTCTCTTCCGTGAAGGTAGCTGAAGCAACGGGTGATCTTGCGATTCGTTGGTTCAACATGACCACTTCACCAACGACTTTAGCCTTCGAACCTCGTATGAACTATAGTCAGGCGTATAAAAGTAATATACTCGAATCACATGAGGAAGCGCTTACGGCCGATTCAAACGCTGTCATCCAGCTTGAAGTAAAGGCGGCCGAGATCGTAACTGTTGTTCTTAATAAATCGATATGAGCATCAAGTAGAGGAGAATAAAAGATGACTAACACAAAACCTTGGAAAATTTATGCAATTCATCATTCCCATACCGATATCGGCTACACAGAGCGTCAGGAGAAGATCCAACAATATCATGTAGACTTTATCCGGCAGGTGCTTCACATTTTGCGTGAAATTCAATCCGGTCGTCGACCTGAATGGGAGGGGTTTAAGTGGGTATGTGAAACGTTTTGGCCTATCGAAACCTTCCTGAGTCGGGCAACGGAGCAAGAAAAGGAAGAGTTCGTAGCCGGAGTTAAGCGTGGTGATATCGGCTTGTCCGGTACGTACTTGAATATGACGGAATTAATCGGCAAAGATTTGTTCACATCGATGATTGCCCGTGTACGAGATTTTGGATATTCCATTGAAGCTCCAATTACATCAGCGATGACTGCAGACATTAACGGCTTCAGCTGGGGGTATGGTCAGGCATTGTTAGATGCCGGTATTCATAATTTATCTACCTGCATTCATACCCATCACGGAATGTTTCCTTGCTGGAAGAAGCAGCAGCCTTTCTGGTGGGAAATGCCTTCCGGTGATCGCTTGCTGACCTGGAGTGGCGAGCATTATGTATTCGGTAATGATCTGGGGCTTGTACCTGGTATGGGCGGGAAATATACGATCAAAGATGAATTTGATATGAGTCATGGCGCTACATTCGAGATTGCTGAACAGCGTATACTTCGCTACATTGAGCGTTTGCAAGAGGATGGCTATGCCTTTAACTTCTTCCCGGCTATGTTCTCAGGGCTACCAACGGATAACAATCCACCGAATGCGGAGACGATGACCTTCATTCGTCAATGGAATGCGAAGCACGGCGAAAATATTGAGATTCAGATGGCAACTTTAGATGATTTCTTCGATGAAGTTCGTGCTCATGCACAGCAGCATGCGGAAGATATTCCTGTGTATCGTGGAGATTGGCCAGACTGGTGGACGGATGGCGTAGGTTCAACACCGAAGCATGTACAAGTATTCCGTGAAGCACAACGTGTATATCAAAAGGTTAGAAGGCTGGATCCGAACTGTGAAATCGTTACATCGGAGACGATGAAGGAGATGGAATATCAGTTAACGATGTTTGCTGAGCATACATGGGGCTATCATTCATCCATTTCCGAGCCTTGGAATCCGTTCGTTCAGGAATTAGGCTTGCGGAAAGAAGCTTTTGCTGCCAATGCAAGTACGATTGCGCATCGTGCGTTGTATGACATTCTTGAGGCGAAGGGCGATGCATTACTTGCTCCTGGGCGCCCTATGAAGTTTAAAATTCATAATCCATATCATTTCGTACAAGAAGATTATGCGCATCTCATTCTCGAAGGATGGTATCACGATGAGATCAAGAATGGCTTCGAGGTGCGTGATATTACGACGAATGAGGTCATTCCAGCACAGCTTCGTCTGGCATCTCGAGGTGTGATCGTAACGATTCCGGTAACATTGCAGCCAAGTGAAGAGAGAGTACTTCAGATCTTCGCCGTGAAACCAAGTATCGGAACTGCTTTTATGAACGATTATTTAGCATCCGATCGCGTGATGGATCTGGATGTTACGCATGATGTGAAGAATTTCCGCATGACATCTTCCTATGTAGAAACTCCATTTGTACACATCACGTGGAAAAAGGGCGAAGGGATCACCTCGTGGGTCGATAAAACGACAGGAAAAGAGCTACTTCGAGCTGATCGCCAGCACGCAGCTTTTACGCCAGTCTATGATGTTACACCTGCAACGAAGGTTGGAGAAATGACCGAGGTGCGTCGTCTGATGGGCCGTAATCGGAAGGGACCGGATGCGATCGTTTCAACGGGCGAGTTAATTAGTGCGGAGCTCATTACGCAAGGTCCGGTGTATGGCATTATTCAATTGACCTATAAGGTGGATGGCTGTGAGCATTATTCCTTGTTCTTAACAGTATACGCGGATCGTCCACGTGTGGATGTGGCCGTACGTATGCATAAAGAGAGCGTATGGAAGCCTGAAAACTTATATGTTTCACTTCCTTTTGGTGGCTCATTATCAACGGATAAGTATGACTTATGGGTGGATAAGATGGATGCGTTGACACGGATGCGGAAGGATCAACTACCAGGCAGCTTAGCAGATTACACAGCGGTTGGAGAAGGAGCTGTATATGTTTCCGAATCGCAAGGCGTTGTGATCGCGATGCCAGATACGCCATTAATTCAGCTAGGTTCGCTAGAACATGGGTATCGATTGCTTAACGGTGATGAGAAGCTAGAGCAGGATCCAGCTCATTTGTACGCTTGGGTGATGAATAACTATTGGGAAACTAATTTCTCTGCGACATTGGGTGGTTTCTATGAATTTAGATATTTCATCACTTGGGGCGAGAACTATAGCAAACCGGATGCTTCCATGGATGCATGCCGTGGAATGAATGCTGGCATTCTAGCTTGGCGCCAACACTAGCTCAACAAAACTGGAGGTATATATCGAATGAAATATAAAAACCCTTCGTTATCTATTGCTGAGCGTGTTGCAGATTTGTTGGCCGAAATGACGCTGGAGGAGAAGCTTGGACAGCTTCTCCAGCCTTTTGGCTGGAAGACATATGTAAAAGGCGACGGAGATGTTCAGCTCACGGATACATTTAAAGACGCAATTGCGAATGGTGGAGTCGGTTCACTATATGGTGTGCTTCGAGCAGATCCATGGACAGAGGTTACACTTGAAACAGGCTTGTCCCTGCGTGAAGGGGCCGAGGTTACTAATCTTATTCAGCGATATGCAATGGAGCATACGCGACTGGGCATTCCAATTCTATTTGGTGAGGAATGCTCCCATGGACATATGGCCATAGGGAACACGGTGTTCCCTGTACCACTGACCATAGGAAGTAGCTGGAATACAGAGTTGTTCCGACAGGTTTGTCAAGCTGTAGCGGTAGAGACTCGTGCACAAGGGGGAGCAGCTACCTATTCTCCTGTATTGGACGTGACACGTGATCCGCGATGGGGGCGGACAGAGGAATGCTTTGGTGAAGATCCTTATTTGATTAGTGAAATGGCAATAGCTGCGGTGAAAGGGTTGCAAGGGGATTCGTTAAATACGGATCATACCATTCTTGCAACCTTGAAGCATTTTGTAGCTTATGGTAGCCCAGATGGTGGGCGTAATGCGGATACCGTACGTATGGGCATGCGTGAGCTGATGGAGAAGGATTTACTTCCTTTTCAGCGTGCGGTTGCGGAAGGAGCCAAATCCATTATGACGGCCTATAACGAAATTGATGGGGTACCTTGTACGTCTAGTAAAGAGCTGTTGACGCATATTTTACGTGACAAGTGGGGCTTTGACGGCTTCGTCATCACGGATTGTGGAGCGATGAGCCAGCTCAGACATGGTCATCAAATCTGTGAGACGGAAGAGGAAGCGGCCAGCCTAGCATTGAAAGCGGGCGTAGATATGGAGATGTCCGGTGAGACCTTTGGCCAATATCTACAATCTGCTCTTGATCAGCAATTGATCGCGGTGTCAGATCTAGATCTTGCGGTGGAGCGAATCTTGCGCTTGAAATTTGAATTAGGATTATTCGAACGTCCTTATGTGAATCCAGCGTTGGCAGAGCAGGTTATTGGTCAATCCTCTCATCGAGAATTGGCTCGGCAAGCTGCACGTGAAGGCATTGTGTTACTGAAGAATAAGGAACAGGCATTACCGTTATCTCCATCCCGTGGCAAGATCGCCGTGATTGGACCGAACGCGAACAATATGTATAACCAGTTAGGCGATTATACGTCACCGCAGGAGCGGGAGCAGATTGTTACCGTGTTGGATGGCGTTCGCGCGAAGTGTTCAGGCTTTAGTGAGGTTGTGTATGCACCAGGCTGTCGAGTGAAGGACCCATCTCGGGAAGGATTCGAAGCGGCGATCGCAGCTGCGGCTTCAGCAGAGACAATTATTGCTGTTGTAGGCGGATCGAGTGCACGTGATTTTGGAGAAGGTACGATTGATTTGAAGACTGGGGCTGCGGTCATTACCGATACGTTTATGCTAAGTGATATGGATTGTGGAGAAGGCTTTGATCGTGCCCAACTGAATTTATGTGGAGTACAGCTCGAGCTGTTGCAGGAGCTTCACAGTTTAGGCAAGAAGCTGATTGTTGTGTATATCAATGGTCGCCCAATTGTTGAGCCATGGATTGATGAGCATGCTGATGCGATTGTGGAGGCATGGTACCCAGGGCAAGAGGGCGGTCATGCGATTGCGGATATCCTGTTTGGTGACTACAACCCATCAGGAAGATTAACGCTATCCATTCCGAAGCATCTGGGACAATTACCTGTGTACTATAATAAGAAGCGTTCGCGTGGGCATCGATATTTAGAGACGGATTTCCATCCGCAGTATGTATTTGGGTATGGGCTTAGCTACACGAGCTTTCACTATGACAATATACAATTGAATCAACCAAGTATTTCTGTTGATGGTACGTGTACGGTTTCAGTGGATGTGATGAATACGGGTGATATGGCTGGACACGAGGTCGTGCAATTGTACATCAAGGACTGTGTTAGTTCGATATCACGCCCGGATAAGGAGCTGAAGGGCTTTTGTAAAATTTATTTGGAGCCTGGGGAGAAGCGTACCGTTCACTTTACTATTTCATCACAGGAGCTGCAATTTGTCTCAGCAGATTTAACGTGGATCGTCGAGCCGGGTCGATTTGAACTTTATACGGGCTCGAATGTAGAGCAAACATTGTCCATCGATTTACAGGTTGTACAATGAGTGCGATGAAGCGGACGAACGATCAGGGGGACTATTAATGATTAGAATACAACGGTTCATTCGAGAGTTATCTGAACGACAGTGGCTCGAATCGATCCCCATTAAAGACTGGGACGTACAAGCAACGGAATATATATTACCTGGTAAATATACCGAGGAACGTCCCTTTGTCGGAAGCGATGCTTTTGATTTATTCCCAAGCAAACAAGGTACAACGTATATGCTACGAACGACGTTATCCATTCCGAACGAATGGGCTGATGACGCAGTAGGCTTATATTTCACCTCTGGATCAGGTGGAGAAGGACTGCTTCGTATTAACGGGCAGTCCTTTCAGGGGTTGGATCGAAATCATCCATTTGTGAAGATACCAGCACGGGTTGGCAAACAAATCGAAGTGGAGATTGAACTGTTCGATGCTGTACCGGAGCCTGTAGATCCGTTAAACAAGCAAGCGACCATCCATGCTCCCATTCGCATGATTCATAGCACGCTAGTCTATGTGAACACAACAGTGCAGTCGTTGATGTATTCTGTGAGCGTCATTATGAATGCTGCGGAATTGCTACCAGCGTCAGATTTTCGTCGTACTCGCGTGATGGAAGCTCTATATACAGCTATGGATGCATTTACTTTGCTATCACAAGAGAAGATTGCAGGCGGTGCCGCAGCTTCAATTGAACACCACCTTGTCGAACAAATAAGACAGATCGGTGGCAATAGCGAAGGTGTCATCCATATGGTAGGACAATCTCATATTGATATTGCATGGCTGTGGCCATGTCGTGAGACAGTGCGTAAGACGAGTCGGACGTTCTCAACTGTAAATGCTTTAATGGATGAATTTCCTGAATATCGGTATGCACAGAGTCAGCCGTTGCTCTTCGAGTATTTGAAGTTGAATGATCCAGTGTTATATGAGCGTGTAAAAGAACGAATTCGTGAAGGCCGCTGGGAGCTTGTCGGTGGCATGTGGGTGGAGCCGGATCTCAATATACCAAGTGGTGAATCATTGATGCGGCAAATGCTCTACGGTCAACGATTTTATCAGCAGGAATTTGGAAAGCGATCCTTTATAGAATGGTTACCGGATACCTTTGGCTACTGTGCATCATTACCGCAAATTTTGAAGCATGGTGGCATGCGTTACTTCATGACGACGAAGCTGAATTGGAATGATACGAACCCATTTCCGTATGACTTGTTTTATTGGGTAGGCATTGATGGAACGCCAATGCTATCGTATTGCAACCATGGGGTAAACGAGGATACGCAGCCGAAGGATGTTCATGAACATTGGCAATCTTATAAAGAGAAAGTTAAGCATCCGGAACAAATGTTATTGTATGGGCATGGGGATGGCGGTGGTGGTGTCACGCGTGAGATGCTCGAATATATTCATCGCTCGGATCTCATGATCGGTCAGCCCTCATCTCAATTTAGTAGCGCGGAGGCATTCTTCACGGGTATTTCCGAAGCAAATCCAAATTTACCGAGCTGGCACGGTGACCTGTATCTTGAATTACATCGAGGTACGTATACGACACATGGGCGTAACAAACGTAATAATCGGAAGGCTGAGGTTCTGTATCGTGAAGCAGAGTTATGGTCTACGTTGGCCCGATCATCGCTGAGCTCAGAACAAGCAAAGACGTTACAGCATGATTTACATGAGGGATGGAAGTTGATTTTATTAAATCAGTTCCACGACATTATTCCAGGTTCTGCCATTACAGAAACGTATGAGACATCGATGAGAGAGTATGAGGAAGTATTCCAGCGCGGGAAGACAAGCTTGGAGATCGGGATGGCAGCCATTGCATCTCATGTTCAGATCGAAGGGAGAATGGAAGGAACACCGTTCCTTGTATTGAATAGTTTGGGCTGGAGCCATGATTGTGTATTAGAGCTGACTACCCAGGATCTTATCGATCAAGGTGTTACGAATATTGAATGGCATCGCTTATCGATCGTGACTACGGATGGAGAATCATTGGATTATGAAGTTAGTACCTATGGAACGACCAAGATCCTTCGAATTCGTGTACCGAATGTTCCGGCAATGGGCTACAATACGATTCTAGTACGTGAAAATGAAGTAACTGTAGTGCCAGAATCGCCGAAAGTATTACCAGCGCTGCTTGATGTGTGGGAGACAGCCTACTATTGTATACGCTTCAATGAACAAGGAGAAATCATAAGCTTATACGATAAACAAGCGAATCGTGAGATTGTGAAGGCGGGTGAACGGGCGAATCAGTTCCATTTCTTCCATGATCGTCCGACGCTATGGGATGCGTGGGACATTGATCCGCGCTATGAGCAACAGTCTGCTGGAGAGGCATTTCTGTTAGAGAAGAAGCTAATCAGCTCAGGAGCTGTTGCTGATGTTATAGGCTTCCGTTGGCGTATAGGACAATCCACGATTGAGCAGGAGATGGTTCTATATCATCATCATGCTCGCATTGAGTTTAGAACAAAGGTGGATTGGCAGGAAGCTCATAAGCTGCTGAAGGTGGGCTTCCCACTCGATGTTGTAACAAGTCGAGCCACTTATGAAATACCGTTCGGTGCTTTAGAGCGGAATACACATCGCAATACAAGCTGGGATCAAGCGCAATATGAAGTATGTGGTCATCGCTTCGCTGATGTGTCTGAGCATAGCTATGGTGTCAGTGTGCTGAATGATTGTAAGTATGGTTATGATACCCAAGGAAGTACGATTCGTCTTTCCTTGCTACGTGCGCCAAGATGGCCGGATATATCGGCAGATCAGGGATATCATGAGTTCACCTATGCACTGTATCCACATGCCGGCGATTGGCGTCAAGGACACACACTTCGAGCAGCAGCAGAGCTGAATCATCCACCTGCTTATATTGCAGTATCCACCGTAGATGCTACAGAGCTACAGAGCACGAATGTATGGGATCGATGTTGTTCATTGCTTCCTTTTACAAGTGAGCATGTTGTCTTGGAGACGGTCAAATGGGCTGAGGATGACGATGGCATCATTCTTCGTATGTACGAATCCGCTGGAGGTCGTGAGACGATCGATCTTAAGTGGCCGTATCCACATCAAGCGGTGTATGTATCGAATGCCTTGGAAGAAGAAGTCCTGTTAATGGACAGCTGGCAACTGACCTTTACACCTTATGAAATAAAAACGATCAAGATTAAGACTGTATAGTCAAAATTGGACGAATCCTGCATCTGAAAGACATAGGAAGACGACTGCGGTTCGTTCTCTTCCTATGTCCATTTTGGAATGATATTGACGCTAGGCATCCATCAATCTATGTTCGGAGGTTGAATTAGCATGATCATGGCAACATCAGTACTAAACAATTCGACAGCATGGAAAAGACCTACAATAATTACGAAGCCTACCTATACTTCGGGCACGAAAGATCCGGTGATATGTCTCAATACATGTCTTGAGAATCAATGGTATTTCAGTATGAATCCACTCTCAACTGAACATATTGAGGCACAAAACCTCGATTCTTATGATTGGCATGAAATCATTGTTCCTGGTGAAGTTGCTATGCAAGGCTATAATATCGAAAATGACACACCATACTACTACACAACTTCTTTTATGATTCCAGAAGATTATGATGGAAAGCATGTAATCCTAAGGTTCCATGGTATATATTCCAAAGCTAAGGTATGGATAAACGGTTTGTATAACTGTGATCATCAGGGTGGATTTACGACATGGGATTGTGATATTACGGATCAGATCCGCGCTGGGCAAGCTACTACTATCGTCGTTGAATTCATCGATGACATATGGGACCCTTCAATTGGTAGCAAATACGCTCATCATAATATTGGTGGGATTCTAAGATCGATAGAGCTTATTGCAGTACCTAAGACGCATCTTACTAGATTTCATTATGACATTGAATTTGACACCGCTTACAATAATGCGTTTTTGCAGGTATCACTAGGTGCCGCACTCCATCAAGCTAAAGCTGTTTATGTTCAACTTGAGCTAACAGACCAACAACAAGCCCTCGTACCACTTGAAGAGCATTCTATCGTTTTTGAGCCTGAGCAACAAGACCTCGATATATCCTTCAACATTCAACACCCAAAGAAATGGAATGCTGAGCAGCCCTATCTATACACCCTACATGCCAAGTTATTTGACGATGAGCATCAATTGATCGAGCAAGCTGAAGTACAGGTTGGATTCCGACAAATCTGCTTCGCAGGAAAGAACGGGACAGATCCGAAAGAAATCTACATTAATGGAGAACGAATTAAATTAAGAGGCACATGCCGCCATAGTATCCATCCAAAGCTCGGAAGAACAACAACACCAGAAATGGATATACAGGATGTCATATTGCTACGAGAGCAAAATGTTAACTACGTACGAACCTCCCACTATCCACCATCGGAGGAGTTTCTTGCGGCGTGCGATGAGCTTGGCATGTATGTAGAGGAAGAAACAGCCGTTAACTTCCAGTATGCAAATGGACCTGGACCATGGCGGGATGACGAACCATGGTATATGAATCAATTAGCAGAAATGATAGAACGTGATCGTTCTCATCCTAGCGTCATAATATGGTCATTAGCTAATGAGAGTGGCTGGCGCGCTAATGAGGAAGGGGATAAATTCAGAAGACAGCTGCAGTACGTTCAGCAAGAGGAGACGACTCGGCCAACTAAATTCAGTTATCCGTTCTTAGTTGAGGATGGCAGTACAACCGATATTTACAGCGCACATTATATTGATTATACAAATGATATGGATTACCACTTAGTTACTTATGGGGTGTCTGAGAAAGATATCGTAATTAACTATTCTTCTCCTGTTATTCACGATGAATATGCACATATCGCTTGCTATAACATCGAGGAACTTGAACGAGACAATAACGTACGCAACTTCTGGGGAGAGAGTGTATATAAGATATGGGAGAAGATTGTCAATACGCATGGTGCGCTTGGTGGTGCATTGTGGGCTAATATTGATGATATATTCTTCCTGCCTGATGGTGTCCCCGAACGACATCAACAGCATTCAATTGGTACTGCCGCAGGATACGGAGAATGGGGTAATATGAGTGATGTCTGGCGCAGACATAAGCCTGAATATTGGATGACTAAGAAAGCCTACTCCCCAATTCGGATTATGGAAGGCACCGTTGGGAATCCAGGATATGCCCCACTCATCATCTCAATTAGTAACTGGTTCAATCACACTAACCTGAATGAAGTGAACATTTGCTACAGCATTCACGTGGATGGGCAAATTATTGCCCAACCGTCTTTCTATGGACCTGATATTAAGCCATACTCAAGTGGGCAACTCGAACTCCCAGCACGAGATTGGAGCGATCGAGAGCGCATACATTTACAGTTTCAAACATCGGATGGGATAGTCGTAGATGAATATCTGCTCCCAATTGCAACAAGAAAGTTCATATTCTGTGATGCCCAGTATGAGGCATTAAAGGTCGAAGAAACGGATGAGCAATATCTCATTCGTAACAACATGGTTTCTTTCACATATTGCAAAGAATCAGCGATGCTCTCTCAAGCAACTTTCCAAAACCGAGTCATACTTACAGGTGGCCCGCATTTGAATTTGACTGGTGTCGAGCTTGGTAATTGGATTCCAGGTTCCATTCATGTAGAAACTTGCGAGAATGACGAGCAGATTGTAGTCACAACTACTGGTCATTACACACTAGGCATAAAAGTTTTATTTGTTCAGAAGCTGTTCGCAAGTGGTAAATTTGAAATTCACTATACGGTGGACAATGTTGAACATGAGCTTGAGATACAAGAACTTGGTCTAGCAATCGATATGCCTGAGCACATCGATTATGTGGAATGGCAGAAATCAGGACGATTCAGTGTTTATCCTGAGAATCATATAGGGAGACTTACCGGCCGTGCCAACCGGGTTCGTAAAGCTAGTGATGAACAACCAGATGTTTACGGAGAGCAGCCTGCGTGGGAATGGAAAGACGATATGCGCAACTATTATTTGGAACGTAAAGACGATTCTACTAAAGGAATAGTTACTAATGATTTCCAAACGATGCGAGAGTATATTCACTTCTATGCTGTTGGCCTAGCAGATACGGACGCCACTCTACGCGTAGAATCCAACGGAAACGAGGCTGCTCGAATAGCTTATATGTATCAACCGCCTACATTAGTTAGTTATGCGGATACCGATTCATTAACCTATAAGGGTGAATGGCAGCACCTACAAGATTCAAAAGCTATCATAGGTACGGTGTGGCATTCGAATACTCCGGGATCTACCATTGAATTCTCATTTTACGGTACAGGCGTTCAGTTCATGTATAAGAAACATAAAACTGGTGGAACGATGCATGTTCACGTAGATGATCAGCCCAAGCATATCATTGGTACACATAGTGATATTGGTATGCCACTGTACCAACAACGATTTACTTGCAGAGAACTTCCACTCGCGTACCATAAGATTACCATTGGAGTCCCCTTCGATTACGAGGGAGCGGAAGTTGTCATCGAGGCATTCGAAATTCTGAATGATACCATTCCTGCAAAAATCATAGCACAGCTTATTATCAATCAAGCCTGGTATTACCCAGCGTTAGGCTGGGGGAACTATTGCGGAGAACCAATCCGTATTGAATCAGGTTATTCGCAAATGACTACGTTCAGAATGACTAATAATCCTCAAATGATTATAGAGTACGGTAAATAACGTATGATAGTATGGAAGGTCGGCTACTCAAATAATGGGTAGCCGACCTTCCATTTTTTATGAGAATAATTGATCAATACCTTTGAACGTATTCTCTATAACATGCTCAGATGTATAAATAGATAGATGATGTGGTAGTAGTCCCTGTTCGAGCGCAGGTCTAAATACATCAAAACTTTTCGCGATTTGTCCGCCAAGCACGAGTCGCTGTGCTCCAAAGCCCACGATATAGGGATCAAGCATCTCAGCTAGACACGAACCAAATTCTTCGAATACTTGTTGATAGGCGAGGTTTCCCTGTCTTGCCAGATCAGCGAGCTCCTTCACATCCATGCCTTCTATCCAAAAACCACGTTCCTGTGCGGCATGTAGAATACCAGGACGGGAGAACACTTCATCGATCATTGTATGGCGATAAGGCTTATCATAGAGCTCTCCATTACGAGGAACTCCCTCACCCTCAATTCGGATTTTTCCTTGATCAATGAAAGCAGAGCCCAGCCCTGTACCGAGTGTTAAAGAGATAAAACGTTCTTGTGGAAATAAGGTACTGATCCCTAGCGCGAAAAGCTTAGCATCATTCTCGAAACGAATAGGTGCATGAACGAGTGCTGCTGCCCATGGCTGATCATTATTTGCTTCCAACAAGCTACGAATAATCTTCTTGAGATTCATACCGTAAAGCGATTCAAACTTGCATAAACCTTGGATATAGGAGATTCCTTACTCATAATCAAATGGCCCGGGAAATGCAATTCCGATATGCCACACTGCAGCAGATAAATCGTTCGATAATGTTGTTCCAAACATATATTGGTATTGCATGATCGTCATGAATTGCTGGAGCGTAGTGCTGGCATCCTCACTTGCAAGCGAAGGGACTTGGAATTGAGAAGCTTGAATGGAGCAGCCATTCATGACGAGACTGGACTTGATAAAGGTCTCGCCAACGTCGAGTGCGATAACGAATTTAGTCTTCAAGGAAGCTCACATCCCAAGATTTGGATACCCCAGTTTTTATGAGCTTACAAGGCTGGCTACCTAAATTCTCAACTCGATAGGCACCGAATGCAGCAGGCAGGATATAGGACTCCGCATACCAGAATTCGACTGAGACGGATTCATTGTCGCAGGATATAATTCTCACCTTCTACGAGATTGAACATGACCATTTGGTGATCTGTATGATCTTCCCATTTATCAGTTAAATGTAATCGGTGTACATAGAAAAGTAGATCCTCTCGTTGACCAAGTTCCACCATTTCGTTGCGACCTTGGGATTGTAATAGTACGGGCTTAGCGATTAAATTCTCCTACACCCACGCTGTTTTCTTATAGAAATCAATATTCGGAAAGGCGTGATCAATATTAATCGGACGAGGTTTACCATCCATTCCTTTGCGGAAGAAATCATAGCTTTTAAACGTAAACCACCATGTTGTTGATGAAATCTCGAGGACAAGATTATTTTTTCCTGATGCATGCATTGTACCTGTTGGAATGAGGAATAGGTCGCCTTTTTCAGCTTCAAACTCGTTTACATAGTCTTTTAATGGGATAGGAATAGCCGTTTCCTGCGCTGTCTTCACCGCTTGATAGAAATTTTCTTCGGTGCAAGTATCCGTTAATCCCAAATAGACATGGGATGTTCCTTGCTTCTCCAAAATGTAATAGGATTCTTGCTGCTCCATAAATTCATTAAATTCACTTCGAATATCCGATAGCTTAGGTTGGACTTGGCAAGATAAATTGTCACCCTCTATCGTATCCAAGTAGTCGAAGCGAATCGGGAAGTAATCTCCGAATAATTGAACGTTGCGTTCGCCGAGAATGGCAAGATACTCATAATGCATCACAGTAAGGAAGGGGATTTCGATGTACTCACCTTGATATTCCAGAATAATAGAGTTCTTCGGTGCGATCGCTACATATATAGTAACATGCCTGTTGTTTAACCATTCTTAAAGCTTTCAATAAACTTGGAAGCTAGTGATGATAAGTATTTATCCTTGATCCAGACGGCGGCGACCCGCGTGCGAAGTGACTCACTACTGATTTCTTTATAGATCAAATTACGATTACTCGTTAATTCGAAAGCGGATTTGGGGATAATTCCGATGCCAAGACCAGCATTTGCCCAGAGCAGTGTTGTTCGCGCATCATCATTCATACAGAAAATTAGCGGATCAAAACCATTCTCAAGACAGGTTTCCCGGATAAGCTGCTCAAAACGGCGGTAGATAATGAGCGGCTTATCTTTTAACTCACCGATCTCAACGAAGTTTTCATCTGTTTTCCAGTCATACTCTGGAGTCATTACGGCAATCATAGGCTCAGCTTGTGTGTAAAGACATTCTAAATTTGTAGCATTAAAGGGTGTCCGGACAATGCCAATCTCTACAATGCCCTTGTTCAAAAGGTCGATGATTCTGAAGGTATTCCCTTCATGGATTTCAAATTTAACGCCTTGATACGTTTTGTGAAACTCACATAGTCGATCTTGGAGTAGGGTCGCTCCTGAGGAAGAGACAGTGCCAATGGCGAGAGTTCCTTTTAAGCCTTTGACAAAATCATTGAGCTCCCGGGCAGTGGAATCAGCCAGCTCCAGAATTTGTTGAGCCCGGTCACGCAAAATGGCTCCTGCTTCGGTAAGTTGTACACTGCGCGGACCTCGATCTACAAGCTTGACGCCTAGTTCTTCCTCAAGCAGCTTAAGCTGCTGACTGAGCGGAGGCTGAGCCATTTGCAGCTTTCTGGCTGCAGAAGTAATCTGCCCTTCCTCAGCGATAGCCATAAAATATTTAAGCTGTCTAATATCCATAAAAAAATCCTCCGATCTTGAGATATGTTAATCGTATGGGAGTGATACGAATCAAATATTATTAATATGTGAGTAGATATGCCATAATCATAACTGTTATTATACATATTTCAAGTGCTTAAATACTTCTTATGTTGGGTGTGGATGACGTTGTTTAAAATTGCAGTCTATTTAAAACCGTACAAAAAAGAAGCCATCATCGGTCCAATCTTCAAGCTGATGGAAGCGATTCTGGAGCTGATTTTGCCTACCATTGTCGCGTTAATCATCAATAACGGGGTAGGAAATCATGACAGTGCTTATGTATACCGTATGGGTGGCCTGATGGTGCTGATGTCTCTGCTTGGCTTCGGTTGCTCCATGGTGTGCCAATACTATGCAGCACGAGCATCTCAGGGATTCGGCACGACGCTTCGTAATAAAATGTTCAAACATATTACATCTTTATCGTACGCTGAGCTGGATACGTTCGGTACGCCTACGCTGATTAACAGAATTACCAATGACGTAAACCAGCTGCAGATTGCAGTGGCTATGCTGATTCGCCTGGTTATTCGTGCGCCGTTTATCTGCATCGGGGCTATCATAATGTCCATGATTTTGGATTTTAGATTATCGCTGATTTTAATAGCGGCAACGCCGATTTTTGGCATTATATTATATTTTATTATCACTCGAAGTGCACCTTTGTATCGAAAATACCAGCAGAAGCTGGATGCCCTTGCGCTCGTTCTTAGTGAGAATTTGTCGGGGATACGAGTCATTCGTGCTTTTGCGAAGAGACGTACGGAAAAAGAACGTTTTGATGCCTCATCTGAGGATTTAACCACTACAGCGATCCGGGTCTCGCGGATTTCCGCTTTACTTGGACCTATGACGACACTTGTAGTAAACGCGGCGATCATAGCTATTTTATGGGTAGGTGGAATTCACATTGATGGGGGGCGATTGTCTCAAGGTGAGATCATTGCCTTTATCAATTACGTCACTCAAATCTTGCTGGCACTTATAGTGGTCTCCAACTTGGTCATTATTTTTACAAAAGCCTCATCTTCTGCCAATCGTGTGAATGAAGTGCTGAGTGTCAAAGCATCCGTGTCCGAGGACGGGAATGTTGTGATGACTGAACCTGATCATACCGCTCCTGCCATATCATTCGATCATGTATCGTTTGGTTATAATACAACAGGAGAATTGGCATTAGAGGATATTTCGGTAGTCATTAACCGCGGAGAAACTGTGGGGCTGATTGGCAGTACGGGTTCTGGTAAATCTACTTTCGTGAACTTAATTCCACGTTTTTATGATGCAGTGCAAGGTGAAGTTAAAGTGGATGGAGTGAATATCAGAGATTATAAGCTGCATCAGCTTCGTGAGAAAATAGGGATTGTGCCGCAAAAAGCAGTGTTGTTTACTGGAACAATCGCTGAGAATATTCGTTGGGGTAAGGAAGACGCAAACGAGGAAGAAATCATGCAAGCAGCCTCTGTTGCTCAGGCGGAAGAGTTTATTCGTAAATTGCCAGAAGGATTGAATACGCAGGTATCACGTGGCGGACTTAATTTATCCGGGGGGCAAAAGCAGCGCTTGACCATAGCTCGTGCAGTGGTAGGTAAGCCGTCGATTCTAATTCTGGATGACTCCTCCAGTGCGCTGGATTTCGCTACTGATGCGGCTCTACGTAAAGCGCTCAAAGAGAGCAGCCAGCAAATGACCGTACTCGTTGTCTCGCAGAGGGTGAGCACTGTAAGGCAAGCGGATAAAATTATGGTATTTGAGGAAGGGCGGATCGCCGGTATCGGAACCCATGAGGAGCTGATGCGTGGTTGTGAAGTGTACAAAGAAATCTGCCTGTCCCAGCTATCGAGTGAGGAGTCGGGCCAATGAACAAAAACAACATTTGGAAAAGACTAATTGTATATACAGGACATTATAGAAAAATAGCTATTGGGGCAGTTATATGCGCGTTACTCAGTGTGATCGCCAGTCTAATCGGACCACTACTTATCGGTAAAGCCATTGATTTTATGATCGGACCGGGAGAGGTGGATTTTGACGCCGTACTTAGACTGCTTTTGATTCTGGCAGCGGTATATATTGTCGGCAGCTTTTTTGGATGGCTCCTTACCTATCTGACGAATCGAATCGCCTACCGGACTGTATATGACTTACGGCGGGAGCTTTTTGATAAATTAAATGTTTTGCCTTTAAAATTTCACGACAACCACCCGCAAGGAGACAGTATCAGCCGGTTTGTTAACGATATGGATGCCGTCTCTGATGGACTGCTGCAAGGTTTCTCCACACTGCTTACAGGGATCATCACCATTGTTGGGGCAATTGTGTTTATGTTGTACATCAGTCCTCTGATGACCTTAGTAGTTCTTCTGTCAGCACCCGCCACCTTTTTTGTGGCCAGATTTATTACGATGCGATCTCAAAAGATGTTTAAAGAGCAGGCGAAGATTCTCGGTGGTCTCAATGGCTATGTGGAGGAAATGATCGGCGGGCAAAAAGTAGTCACCGCTTATCATTATGAAGAACGTGCAATGTCTCAGTTTGAAGAACAAAACGAGACGTTATATCAGACCGGTGTGAAGTCACAATTTTATGGCTCCTTATCCAATCCGACAACGCGGCTAGTAAATAACGTTACGTTCTCAGTTATAGCTATGATCGGTAGTGTTATGGTAATTCGGGGTCATTTCACGGTAGGGGATCTGTCCAGTTTCTTGATCTTCTCCAACTTGTTCGCTAAGCCGTTTAATGAAATAACAGGTGTGATTACACAGCTTCAATCGGCAACTGCCTCTGCGCAGCGGATCTTCTCCATTCTCGATCTAACACCAGAACCCGCTGATTCTAAGGGCGCAAAAATCATGAGTACAAGTCAAGGAACCATTACCTTCGAAAAAGTATCCTTTGCTTATAATCCAGAACGTCCCTTGATTAACGATTTCAGTCTAGAAGTGAAGCCCGGTACCCGAGTTGCGATTGTAGGTCAGACTGGAGCAGGGAAGACGACGCTGGTAAACCTGCTCATGCGTTTCTACGATGTGGACCGTGGGTCCATCAAGATTGATGGTGTGGATATTAAGACCATTACGCGTGACAGTCTGCGACGTAATTTTGGGATGGTGCTGCAGGATACTTGGCTCTTTGGGGGCACGATCAGAGATAATATTGCTTACGGAAAACCTGGGGCTACAGAGGAGGAAATCATCGCTGCTGCTAAAGCTGCTAATGCTCATAGCTTCATTAAACGTCTGCCAGAAGGGTATGATACGAAGATCAGTGGCTCAGGGGATAATCTCTCCCAAGGACAGAAGCAGCTACTTACCATTGCACGAGTAATGCTTGTAGATCCGCCTATGCTCATCTTAGACGAGGCTACAAGCAGTATTGATACCTTAACTGAGGTACGGATTCAGAAGGCTTTTCTGACTATGATCGCTGGTCGGACCAGCTTTGTGATTGCCCACCGATTGTCAACGATTCGGGAGTCGGATCTCATTCTTTTCATGAAGGATGGAGACATTGTGGAGAGTGGTACGCATGATCAACTCCTAGCCAGCGGTGGATATTACGCCAGATTATATAACAGCCAGTTCGCCTCAGCGTAGACTTTGTGAAGAAAAAGAAGTATTCGACCCTATTTGGGGCGAGGATGCTTCTTTTTTGTCAGTAGCATGGCATTTACTGTCCCGTAAATGAAACCTCAGGTGGTTCCCTTCGTATCCTTAAATATGCAAATATTAGGGAGGGAATTCATTACAATGTCAATGTTTAAACGAATGCTCGCGAGTGCCGGAATTGGAGCGGCTAAAGTAGATCTCATGCTCCATCAAGATTTCGTGAACGCAGGTGATACGATCAGTGGTTCCGTTCGAATTCAAGGTGGCCGAGTGGATCAGGAGGTCGATGACGTCTACGCATTCGTTAAGACGCGTTACTTGAAAGAGCTGAACGATAAGAAGATGGAAGTGGAAGCGACGGTATCCAAATTCCTGTTAGCAAGTAAATTTAAAGTAGTGGCGGAGCAGGTTTATGAATTTCCCGTCTCATTCCAGCTTCCGGCGATAACGCCAGTGACGTTAGGGAGATCGCCGGTTTGGATTCAAACCGGACTTGATATTAAAGAGGCAATTGATCCAAAGGATCAGGATTATCTTCAAGTAGGCCCTCATCCATATTGTGCTATTATTTTGGATGCGATGAATCAGCTCGGGTTCCTTATTCGTGAAGTGACTTGTGAATATGCACCGCGTTACGGTAGGATCAATGGGTTAGATTTTGTTCAAGAATTTGAATTCGTTCCCCCCTCACAGTTCCGAAATCAACTAGACGAATTAGAAATCGTTTTCTTTCCAAATGAGGATGGCATTGAGTTGCTCCTACAGATTGATCGTAAGGCACGTGGTTTAGCTGGTTTGTTCGCCGATGCGCTTGATACAGATGAGAGCTTTGTGAAAATACGCTTTGATCACAATCAACTTGCTTACGGAGTTGACTATGTAGCTGATCAACTGCTCGCAACGATCCATAAATACGTATAAACAGGATTATAAAAGAGAGGGGAGAACCCCTCTCTTTTTTCGTTTTTATAAAGAAAAATTTATTTATATGAAGGAATGAACTAAATGGACAGGATAAACGTACTATAGTAAAACTATCCTAACAACGTATGAAACGGTAGGCATTGATTGCATGATGAAAGTTACTAATACGAATACGAACGGAGAGGGAGTGCCAAGATGTTGACAATAAAGCATTTTACCAAGAGCTATAAGGGCGGTAAGAAGGCAGTGAATGACTTGAACTTAGTGGTCAAGAAAGGCGATATTTATGGCTTTATCGGTCATAACGGCGCGGGGAAAACAACGACGATTCGGGCAGTAGTAGGTGTTCTTGATTTTGAAGAGGGGGATATCGAAATAGGTGGACATTCCATCAAAAAAGATCCTTTAGCCTGCAAAGCGATCACTGCGTATATTCCAGATAATCCAGATCTATACGATCATCTGACCGGCATTCAATACTTGAATTTTATTGGTGATCTTTTTAGTGTATCGAAAGCTGATCGGGAGTTGTTGATTAAGAAATATGGCGATGAATTTGAGATTACATCTCATTTGGGGGATTTAATCTCCTCGTATTCTCATGGTATGAAGCAGAAGCTCGCGATCATCTCAGCACTGATACATAAACCGAAGCTGTTAGTTCTGGATGAGCCCTTTGTGGGACTTGATCCAAAAGCGGCACACACGCTTAAAAAAATCATGACGGAGATTTGCAGTCAGGGCAGTGCGATCTTTTTTTCAACGCATGTACTGGATGTAGCGGAGAAGCTCTGTAATAAGATTGCCATTATCAAAGCGGGAGAATTGATTACGCATGGGAAAACAGAAGAGGTGAAGGGTGACAGCAGCCTTGAAGATGTATTTTTGGAGTTGATTAAGCATGATTAATATCTGGAGATTGACGAAGATTCAGCTGATCTCTTCCTTTGGGTTAAATAAAGCTTTGCACACACGTGATGTGAAAGAAAGACAAAAAATGCTGTGGCTGACCATCGGGATCCTAATTGGAATTGTTATGATGGCTGTGGTTTCATTTGGTTATAGCTATATGATAGCAGAGACCCTTGAACAGATTGGTCGGCCAGAGCTGCTCCTTGCGATAATGATGGCAGTTACTTGCTTAATCGGATTTTTTACAACGATCTATAAGGCTAGTGGTGTATTATTTGGCTCCAAAGACTACGATCTCGTAATGTCGCTGCCAATCAAAACGAGTCATATTGTAGCAAGTCGGGTGGCTCAGCTTTATGTGTTAAACCTATTCTTCTCTTTGATGGTGATGGTACCTGCAGGCATTGTTTATGCTATAAAGGTGAATCCCGGCGTACTATATTATTTGTATTTTTTGATGACACTGTTATTTATTCCATTAGTGCCGATCATAGCTGCAACGATTATAGGTGCTCTGATCAGCTGGGTTTCCTCAAGATTTAAAGGAAGTCGTATAATAACGCTCATCCTAACTTTTGTTGTAATTATTGCTATAATTGTTGGTTCAGGTCAAATAAATGGTAACAATCCACAATTACTTGCGGATATGAGCGCTCAAATTGCTGATCAAATATACAACTTGTATCCTTTGACGCTTATGTATGTAAATGCGGTTTGCTCGTTTCAGTTTGATTCCTTAGTATTGTTCATTGGGTTTTCGCTGATTTCTTTTATGCTGTTTACCATCGTGCTTGGTAGCAAATATAAAGCGATCCACACAGGTCTTACGACTTCTTTTTCAAAAAATAAATATCAAATGAAATCACTTGCAGTATCCTCACCGCTTTATACATTGTATAAAAAAGAGCTGCGTCGCTATTTTAGTTCTTCTATCTATGTACTTAACACGAGTATAGGCATGGTAATGTTACTTGTGTTGGCGATCGCCTTACTGTTCGTTAGTGCAGAGCAACTAGGACAACTCGTTGAGATACCAGAGCTTTCAAATTATCTGAATCGACTGGCTCCACTGTTTGTTTCCGTTTTTGTAACTTTAAGCTGTACGACATCCAGTTCTATATCGCTCGAAGGTAATAATATTTGGATCTTAAAAAGCGCACCTGTGCCGACATTAACGATATTGCTAAGTAAAATCGCAGTGAATCTTACGATTACCGTGCCGATTGTAGTTGTCAGTAGTGTGCTCCTCATGATATCCCTAGGTACGGGATGGGTGGAAAGCTTGCTATTATTGGTTATTCCGGTCCTTTATGCTTGTCTTACTGCAATGACTGGTGTACTCGTTAACTTGAAGTTACCTAAACTGGAGTGGACAAATGAAGTATCGGTAGTCAAACAAAGCGCATCCGTCTTAGTGGCGATGTTGATAGGGTTTATAAGTTTACTGATTCCTTTTGGTATGAGTCTGCTGCTATCTGATCTGAATGGCAATCTCGTATTGTTAGGGATTGGATTACTAATAATAGTGGTTTGTGGTGCGATGTATCGATATATTCAATCCAAAGGGGAGCTTTTATTTCGGGCTCTTTAAATCATAGGGGGATCCTAAAAGTCGTAACGGCTAGTGGGATGCCCTATTTTTTTTGCGCTCTACCAATATTTTAGCAGTGTTTATAGCTTCTATCCTTGGTATAATTCGAAGATTATATCCGAGGAGGATCATCTCGTGAACAATAGATTTGGTAGATTTGTAATTACGATACTTGTAGTAGTGCTTGTAGCTGGAGTATTTATTCAACATATATCGGCTGATGATGAGGCGCCTTTTAAGGATATAGATACTAGTTATGCTAAAAATGAAATTATAGATTTGTATCACCGCAACATATTAACCGGCACAACGGCGACAAGCTTCTCACCTACTAAATCGATTACTAGAGCGGAATTCATTACGGTTCTTGACCGTCTGCTAAAGCTTGATCCGGCAGTCAGTCCAGTATCTCCTTATACAGATGTAGCTAAAAAAGCTTGGTATTACGGCTGGATACAGGCAGCTGTTCAGCTTGAGCTGGCTAACGGCACATCGGCAACTACTTTCACGCCAGCAAAAGCAGTTACCAGGCAGGAAGCGGCTGTATGGATGGCCAAAGCTTTAAAGCAAACAAACCATACTCATGCTCTAACTTCGTTCAATGATCGAAATAAAATTGCTAGCTGGGCAAGATCAGCTGTTGCAACTGTAAATGATCTAGGTTTAATGAAGGGGGATAATCGCAAGAATTTCCGCCCCTCTGATCCTATAACTAGACAGGAAACGGCCGTCCTCATTGACCGAGTGCTGCAAAATGAGAGTTGGGCAGCAGAACTCGATGATGAGCCGGAGGATCGAATCGTTATAGGCTGGCAATATGGGCAGACGACGGCACAATATGAGAATACGGTTCTGAAATCCAACGTTAACACCTTATCACCACGGTGGTATTATGTAGGAAAAACAGGTGCAGTAACGGATTCAACGGATACTTCGCTGATCACATGGGCAAAGAAGAATAATAAGAAAATATGGGCGATGGTAGGCAATCGATCGGATCAAGAAGCGACCCATCAAATGTTGTCGAGTATAACCACAAGGAATACTGCAGTAAATCAATTAGTAGCTTTAGTGAGCAAATATAGATTAGATGGACTAAACATTGATTTTGAAAATGTAGCGCCTGACGATCGTGAGTATTTGACCTCGTTCATTACATTATTAGCTGAGAAAATGCATGCTCTTAACGCGAAGCTATCAATAGACGTCTCTCCTGATCTTGGAACAGATTGGACAGATGCTTTTGACTACGCTGCACTAGGTAAGCAAGTGAACTATATGGTGATGATGGGTTATGACGAACATTATGACGGGAGTAAGCTTCCAGGGTCCAATGCTTCTATTCCTTTTGATCAACATGCAGTGGATACTGTACTAAAGGACGTACCCAGCCATAAGGTTATATTGGCACTGCCTTTATATAATCGGGACTGGACATTGAATCAGAATGGTACGGTTTCATCTTCAAAGTATATCTCGCTTCCGGAGCAAAATCAGATTATTAGTAGCTATGGAATGAAACCTGTATGGAATGAGACTTTAGGACAATATGTTGCCAACTATTCGAAGCAGTCCATAAAGCACACGATCTGGATTGAGGATGGCCGTTCTTTAATAGCGAAATACGATTTAAGCGTTAAGAACAATCTAGCCGGAATCGCTTATTGGTATATAGGTGGGGAAAGCGCAGATATATGGTCTAGCGTAAGTAATGCAGAGAAATTTTACGATTATACCTTTTAAAAAGAAAGACTGGATGCATATAGCTATCTTGCTATGGCATTCAGTCTTTTTATTTAGTTATCACAGCGCAACGACCGCGCGTTACGGTGAAAGCTCTTGGCACGCAACATATACACTAAATATATATATTTGAGGAATTATAAGTCATAATCATCCATATAAAAGTTACATTTTTCACTAGTATGAAATAATTAATAAATGCTATATTCTTCTTGAGCAATTATACATATGGAGGAATTCAAAGGATGCCATCAATTACAGAAACAATTCAACTGATCGAATCAAAAGAATTTCAAAGAACATTAGAAAGTCTGTATGGTGATGTTCCATCTATCATTAACGATCAAAAGCAAAGATATAAAACCTTGGTTCAGGAATATGTAAAAAAATTTGCAGAGGGCGAAGTGTTTCTCTTTAGCTCACCAGGGCGCAGTGAAATTAGTGGCAATCATACAGATCATAATCTAGGTAAAGTAATTGCTGCCAGTATAAACATGGATTGTATTGGAGCGGCTGCGAAAAATGATCAAAATATTATTCGTATAAAAAGCATTACCTATAACGAAGACTTCATTATTGATTTAAATTCGAGTGGGAATAGCCTTAACCTTTCAGGAACATATACCTTAGTTAAAGGGATTTTGGACGGTTTTGAACGTTACGGTTATAAATTAGGCGGTTTTGATGTTTGTATCACAAGTGATGTCATAAGTGCAGCAGGTGTAAGCTCATCAGCTTCTTTTGAGATGTTGATATGTTCTATTATTAATTTCTTCTACAATAATAACGAGATGGATGTCGTTACCTGTGCCAAGATAGGCCAATATGCAGAGAATTCAGAGTGGAACAAACAATCGGGTTTGCTCGACCAAATTGCTTGTGGATATGGGGGACTAATTTCGATTGATTTTAAAACCATAGAGGCTCCGCTGATCACTACATTAAATTTTTCATCCATTGACAAAGGTTATGAGTTATTTATTGTCCCCACAGGTGCAAACCATGCAGATTTAAGTGAAGAATACTCCTCAATTCCAACAGAAATGAAGGCTGTTGCCCGAGAACTTGGGAAAAATGTGCTTCGTGATTTAGAAAAGCAAGATATATTGGACAACCTGGACAAACTTAGAGAGAGTGTTGGAGATAGAGCTGTATTGAGAGCACTGCATTTCTATGAGGAAAACATTCGAGTTGATCAACAAGTAGAAGCTTTGACAGACGATAATGCAAACAGCTTCATAAGACTCGTAAATGAATCTGGAAACTCATCCTGGAAATGGCTGCAAAATTGCTATTCTAACTCTACTCCTACTGAACAGGGTGTGACACTATATTTGGCATTAACTGAGCTGTTTATCAAGGAGAAGGGGGCAGGAGCCTGCAGGGTACATGGAGGCGGTTTTGCAGGAGTTATAATGGCTTTATTGCCAAAAGAATATACGGATTCCTATAAAGCATATATGCACTCATTTGGTGTTGAGCAGATTTATCCTGTCCGCATTCGTAAGCATGGTGCTATTAATTTAAATCTATTATAGGCGTTTATCAGTCGGCACCTAGTTAGCGTATATCTATATACTTGGTGCCGATTTTTTTTCTGATGATGTTCTAGTTTACGAAATATGAGAATATTAACTGAGTGTTTTAGTCATTATAAAATCTATTTGTTCTTCATCACCCATATAAAAAGAGTGAGTCCCTGTTTGAACGAAATTCATTTTTTCATAGAATTTAATTGCATTCTCATTTTTTTCCCAAACGCCTAACCAAATCTTCTCTTTATTCTGATCTTTTGCTATGTCTAAAGCCTTATTCATCAGGTATTTACCTAGTCCCCGTTTATGAAATTTCCCCCTGATATAAATCCTCTCGATTTCAAGCGAATCATTACCCATTTTTTCTGATTGGGCATCATTAAAGTTTAGCTTTAAATACCCAGCAACTTCCTTATTCAAAAAAATAAAATAGAATTCCGAACAATTATTTAATAATTCTTTTCCTAATTGTTTCAAATTAAAAGCACGATCTAAGTAAGCTTTCATAATTGCAGGTGAGTTTTGATTCTGAAATGTATCGTTAAATGTTTCAACACTGATTTCTTGGAGCAACCCTAAATCTTCAAACGTACACTTTTTTATATTTATGGTCATTTTTATTTGTCCTCCGTTTACTAAGTCAATAATCTCTTTTGTTTCCTTTTTTGACTAACTCCCAGTCTTTTTCTACATTTTTTCTGACTCTCTGCAGCAAAGTAAACATAGTTTCTACTTCACTCTCAGAGAATCCAGATAATGCGACCTTATTGGAATAATCGTTTTCCCTTTTTATGTATGGGTACAAAGTAACCCCTTTCTCCGTTGGAAATAGTTTTTTTATTTTTTTATTTTGAATGTCTTCTTTCTTTTCAATAAATCCATTAATTTCTAATTTCTTAATTGCACGTGAAGCTGTTGTTCGATCTACTTTTATCATCTCAGCTAACTTTTCTTGAATTATTCCTGGGTTTTCACATATTCGAACAAGGTACAAATATTGCCCTTTTGTAAGGTCATGTTCTGCAAATTCTATATTGCTTATTGAATCTAATGCCCTAGCTATCATTCCAATTTCACGTAGGATTTCCTTCATAAATAACTCCTTAGCGCGTATTTTGTTGTAAATGCAACAAATAATATATATTAACTTATCTCATAATTGTTGCATTTGCAATAAAAAATAAATAAATAAAATAGCGAGGTGAGTAAAGTGAAGCGTGACTTCTATGTATTAGAAATTTATAAAACTAACTCTTGGTATTTCACGATTGGAAGCCCTTATAAAAAGACTGGATAGCAAGATGGTTATGTTGCCATCCAGTCTTTTTATTGGGTTATTACCGCACAAATGGTAGTCTCTCGTTATTGAACAGTGTCCGGTAACATCAGCAAATAACTCGATCTGGCCAAAGTCTGCATTTCGTATTTCATTAATTCAGTTTCGAGTGACGTATTTTTTGAAGTTTTTTACTTTAATAACTTTAACACTTTTTGATAAAAGCTTCTTGTCGCTGACGATCCAGGTGTGATCTTTGGAGTTTTTTCTACGAATTGCAGCGAAGTTATACTTATTACCTGCGTAAATCTTAAAGCCATGAGCTGCGCAATCAGCACAAAATTTAACGCATTCACCTCTGTTCCGATTTGGAAAAGAAATCTGATCGAACACCTTGCGTTTAATGAGTAGGGTCGCACCTTGAACATTGGTTACATATTTATTCTCCATTCGGAGGTAACGAAGCAAAAGTAACTTCTTATCATTCAAATACATATAGTGAGCCCGTTTTCCAACGATATCTGCTTTAGTCTTATGGAGTATTTGCATGCTATCAGTTAAATAGTTGGAAGCGTAATAATCGTCATCATCAAATTTTGCAATATAACTATAATTCGCTAATTGCACACCAAAATTCAAACAATAACCGAGAGAATGATGTTCCGGTACTTTAAAAACCCACACATTCTTATGTTTTTTTGCAGCAGCTGTATAGTCATCTATCTTCAAACTATCATTATTTATGATTACGATAAGTTCTTTAAGATTAAAATTTTGTCGTCGATAGTTATCAAACAGTGTATTTATACAGTCAGCTCGTTTCGTACAGGTCAGAATAGATACAGCAGATATAGTGGAATCTGTAGCCCGTTTCATAATTTGATCTTTGGACTGCGTCCAACAAATGCTTTGTAATTTTTAATATTACGGATGATCTTATGGTTTGCTATTAAAGTGCTATCACTGATGATCCATGTGTGCTTTAAAGAGTTTTTTCTACGGATGGCTACGAAGTTATTCTTACTCGCAGAATAAACCTTATAACCTTTCTTTCTGCTTCTGCTGCAAAAAAGATCATCTTCACCCACGTTTTTATTAGGGAATTTCACATGATCGAATACTTTACGTTTGAAGACGAGTGTAGCGCCTGGGAGATGGGTAACTGTTCGATGTTCGTCATGCGCGAAACGAAGGATTAAAGTCTTTGAACCACTTAAATACATATAATGAGCCCGCTTTCCAAGAATATCAGCATTTGTTCTATTTAATGTCTGAATACTTTCTGTCAAATAATGAGGGGCATAATAATCGTCGTCATCGAATTTGGCGATGGTATGATATTTGCATTTTGTGACGGCATAGTTTAAGCATGAACCCAGAGTTTGATGTTCTGGCTTACGAAATATCTTTATGTTTTTGTATTTTTTAGCTAAGTGTTGGTAGGGGGAAAGTGGAATTGCATTGTTATTGATAATAATGATGAGTTCTTTTTGGGCATATCGTTGTCTGTTGAAATTTTGGAGTAGGTTGTTTAAATAATTTTGACGATTTGTACAGGTAATAATAGAAACACCTTTCATCTAACCAACCCCTCAGATGCTTTTTTTGGAAAAAGTCTCATAATACGATATGTCCAAGTTAGAATAGAGTAACGGCATATTAACCTCAGGGATGCAAAAATGGATTTTTATAAAGAACACAAGATCACAGTCATGACTGTGTTATCGAGATCTAGCTCAGCTTGAAGCAACAATACAGTATCTCTCCCTAGTAAAGGCCATTTCCAAAATTCAGGTGAAAAGTAGGAAGACTCAGGACAAATGATCACTATAATGGAAATAAGAGACATACTTAGATACAATCTATAGGATATAAATAAGAATTAGTCTGAATAAGAAAGCGATTAGAGGAGGCCATCTCGTGGGAAGATCATTCGCAAATTTGCATATCAAGTCGAACAACCTTGAGAAGACTGTCGGAGCATTAAGAGAGCTAAGCGAAGGGCATGCCACAGTATTAGGCAAGCCAAATAATGAGGCTCAAGAGTTCAATGTTGTCATGTACGTAAGCAAAAGCAACGAGTACTGGATCAGCGTGCTCCATGATTATTTTGTATGGGGTACGGTGAAGAAGATCGGCAAAACGCTGTCTCGGCTTATCGAGGAGCCAGTGATGACCGCCGGATATATAAATGAGGAAATATTCGAGTTGTCGTTGTTCGAGAATGGAGATATTGAGGCCGAAAGAATCTTTTGTGAACAGTGGACGAGGGATGAATATGAACAACTCAAAGAAGAGCGTCTTAACGATGACTATTTGCAGAAAGCGTTGGATATCCGCAATGAGGATTTTGACGACTTCATTAGCATTACGAGTCCGGCACAAGCCGTAGATAAGCTGTCAGAACTCGTAAGAATGTCATTATGGAGCGATTGGGAGTGGATCCCGCACGAAGAAACTCTCAAAGAACGATTTGCGAAATATGAATTTTGAAAATACATGAGCAAATGGCTAAGGTCATCTGAGATGACACTTTAGAACATGGCGGTGAGAGAAAAGAAATGGATAGATTAAAGAACAGCGGATTTTATAAACTTAGATTCTTCATAAGGCCGGAAGAGTTTGAAAGCGTTTTGAAGCTTTTTGAACATAAGCAAGCGCAATTTTATCTAACCAATTATGCCCAGACAGAGCATGACCAGAATCAGGTGTATGAGGCGTATCAGTCATTTTATCATTATTTTACGGCAGAGGAAAAAAGGAATGATGGTCACCCATTCTTTGTTTATTCCATTTCTGTTGCGTCTGATAATGAAGGCTCCGGATTTTTTGCGAGAAATGAAGGTGTCCATTTTCCCTATTACGGACAATGGGCAGAGGATGAATTGCCGTGTATCTTGCTTTCATTTCCTAAAGGCTTTCAAATGGATTTGGAAGATGAAAACGGGAAGTATTATATCTATGAGGATATCAGGGATCATAAGCCGTTAACATATAAGTTTTTCGATGAAATAAAAGACTCTATTAATAAAATGACAAAGCCGCTTCGCTTCTCGGCGCATGACGCAGATGCTATGAAGGAGCAAAAGCCTTCTGTGCGTATAAGCCATGATGCGATTCACGATTTGAGCAAATCGTGGATTTTCAGTAAATACGGGCTTGTGATCAATGGCAAAAAAGGAGGATTAATGGATGCGGAAAATATGGAAAAAAAGAATTCTGATCAATAATCCTGCCCTGCTGGACCGGGATCTGATCGAGCGGGATTTGCACGACGGTAACCAAGTGATTATTCAATTTTCTCACCCGGATTTTTATGGCTCCATATTGGAAGAAGTGGATGAGCTTTGCGCGCGCTGGAATGAGGATTTCGGAGTACGTTTCTACGCCCACTATTCGCTGTCTTTTGATTGTCATACTCTCTTGCGGATTCCTCATGTGAAAATGCTGCACCTCGATAGTCTCACCCAGGCACATAACACTGAAGCATTGGCGAAGCTGGATCACCTGCGCAGTTTGAGCATAGGCATATACGAGCTGGAGAATTCGGAAATTTTGGGGATTGATACGTTGCACTCTCTAAATAAATTAAACATTATCTCGGATAAAAAGACCCTCAACCTGCAATATTTTAGAGAGTTCTCTGATCTGGAGGAATTACATGTAGGGGGTAAGGTTAAAAACCTTGATGCTATAGGTTATCTGGAGAACTTGAATTATCTCGCGCTGCATTCGATCAGCAAACTGCCGTTACATTGTATTAATCGGCTGAGGAAGCTGGAGCACCTTCGCATTTTGCTTGGAGGCCGGGAGCACATTCATGAAATTGAAGAGAATACAATCGAGAACCTGGAGATTACTAGAGTCCGCGGCTTCCATGACCTGACCAATATTACAGCCTTTCAAGCGCTGAAGAGACTTGTTATTGAGGATCAAATCCAACTGAAGGAAATCAGCTTTAACCAGGATATGAAGGCACTGGAGGAACTTTCTATTAGGAATTGTAAAGGCTTAACCCGTTTGACGGGAATGGAGCAACTACCTTTGCTGCACACGCTTCGTATTCTCAAGACGGCAATCGATTTTGATTCCTTTATCCATCAGAAACTTCCGAATTCTTTATCTTCAGTGGAGTTTGCAACTTTCAAAAGTAAAGCAGACCGGGAAATACAACAATCTTTAGCAAAATTGGGTTTTCAATAAAAGGTAGGATCGTTCAGTTAACAGGAGGAGTATTTATGTACATCGTATCTCAGCCAAAACCGCTATCTGACGGCCAAAACCAAGCACTTGCGAAGGAAGACGTTACTGTTTATCCACAGGGCTACCTCCGGTTTTTGCGGCGATTCGGTGAAGGGACTTACAGAGGGTGGTTGAATGTTCAGCTTCCCGATGCGGAGGTGCTTAAACCTTTTGCCGAGTACGGATTATGGGAGCATGACGAAAACAGCCCCATTAGTGAGCAACAGATCGGCGAGTGTATCGTTATAGGTACAACGGTGGACGGTGATTTTCTGGCAGTACATCCCCAGACAGCTAGGCTGCTCTGGCTACCTCGGCATGCGGAGCACGTAAAGGCGATTTCCCTGCAGGCACGGGAGCAGGAAGACGAAGGGATGTACGCCTTGGTGCTGGATGAAATATATCGTCAGGTGTATGGAATCAGCCAAGGGGAGAGCATCTACTATGAACCGTGGACGGGCACTCGGAGCCATCTCTTTTTGCGTTTGCCACAAGGACAGGATCAGCTTACGCTGCCCGAACTGGCCGACTTATGCCAAAACGAATTTCCGCCGGATTTGTCCATTGAGAATGCCTATGCTTGTTTCCTGTTCTACCGGCAGCTGGGCGGCTATGTACGATTGAATTATGCCTACCAGCAAGAGGTGGCTGTCTTCTATGAACAGGATGCGGGGCAGGCGTTTGAAGTTATGGAGCAGTGGCTCTTGTCGAAAGGCTGCAAAGCGATCTCAGAAAATAACAGATGATCCGGATACTCCTTAAGTGTGGGAGAGGGAGGTATGTATGAAACTAGTTTTTACTTTGGATACACATGGAACGTGTGTGGGTCAATTGAGAGATGAGCTGCTGCCCTTAGAGGAATTAGCAAATACATGGAAGTTTCCCTATGATATCTTTTTTGTATTGCGTGTTTTACCTGAAAGTTATGGTCGAACAACATCCAGACGTTTTGAAAGCAGGGATCATACCCTCGAATTAGATATCAGCATAAGTTATGAACAGTACCAACGGATGTCCAAGCATGAGCAACGTGAGGTATTAGGCAGTCACCTTTGTAACTATTTGTCAGAGTCAGTCGCTAAGTATAATAAGCATGCAGATAAGGAAACTCAAAATCAACTACTGGATCTGGTGAAAAAATGGATGCTTGAAAACAATTGGCTAAATGGAAAGCTAAATCAAGCACGGAAACTACTTTCGCAAGACATGGGTCTTTATGAAGTCAGCCAAAAATTGCAGATGCCATTAGAAGAGATTGAGTATATCCTTCTCCGTATGAATGACTATGAGCCAACTGACGTTCATCCTGATAACATTGTAGCAGGAAAAGCGCCGCCATATCATTTGTAGAAGATTGGAGAGATATCCAAAACTTACAATAAACCCATGTATAAGGAGAGGGGATCGAACTTATGTATGAGAGTTTGGCAGAAAAACTGAAAACGACCTCCGCTTTAAAATGGTTTCCTGGCCATGGTGCGGAAGAAAGCTGGATAGCAGAAGCTGAAGAGGAATTAGGATTCTGCCTGCCGCCATCTTATCGCTGGTGGCTGGTTCATTACGGTAATGCCCGGTTGGGAGACGGCAATATTCTAGCGATCGCAGCTCCGGAACATAGAGAGTATTACGACGGCGACCTTCTTTACATACATAGACTGAATAAAGCCGAGGAATGGTGGGTAGGTCGGTTTCCCCACAGACTGGACTTGTTCGTGCCGGATAGCGACGAGCTTTATTTTTTTGATACGTCTACTAGAGATAAACAGGGGGAATTTCCGATCATGTGTTATGATCTCATGAATGATTTGATCGACAAGTATGCTTCAACGTTTGCGGAATTTCTAGAACGGCTGATTGACGAGCGTTCTTAAATAACCTGAGCTGATCGACTAATGGAAAGGAGGACCGTTATCATGAAGCCGATGCAAGAAATAGAGACGCTGGCGATAGAAATCGCCGCTGCTGCCAGAAAGTCATTTCGTGCTCTTTTTGAAAATGGCGAACATTATTATTACTGTACGCTACTTACTACTGGCGAGGGACATGCGCCTAGCATCTCTGCCTGGTCGTGGGAAGCTTTGGAGATGGAATCGACCAGACAAGGAGACGAAAGTGACACACCGGGATCGACGATTGCTGAACTCATCAAATGGTCCTATGCCGATTCACCCTATTGTTGTTTCGGGGATGAGAACTTCGATCACGTTAAACAACGATTCATCGAGCGTCCTTTCATAGCGGATCTTGAGAATGACGAAGGGAATCGCGAGTTTGATTTGAGGCTGAAGGCCATGGAGCTGGCAATGAAAATGCTTGATGATGAAGGCATGTTTGCCATGAATCAGCTGCGAGAGTCAGTATGTGTCCTTGTCGAAGTCATGCCGCCGGATGAGATCAATACCGAAATCGCCCTACGTTTGAATCGGGCGGAATCACCGGTTATGCAAGCATGGTTGACGGAAGCGGCGGAGTAGAAACGTTAGTCTCCCGTACTTAGGAATCTTACCACTTTAGTCGCGAGTAGTTCAATCAGTTGCTGCCACCAGTGAAAGCCGGCAGTCTTAACAACTAACTAGCCCACTCCTAGTAAGGTGTAATTAGTATATATTTTGCGACTGATCGGAAATCTAAAGCTGATTCTGAAGCCTGAATCTTGTGCTCTGATAGTTAGTAAAAAACGGGAGCGTATTAATCCGCGAATTAAACTGTTCAGTCTTGTCGTATTACCTGAATTAATTGCGGCAGTGACACGCGTTGCAAATGGAATATCAGTTGCCAACCTGAGGTATAAGGGAAGAATAGCTTGTACTACTACGAGATGTTCTCCCACTTTATACTTACTTTGAGCGGGGTCAAGAAAAAAACCGTTGACGTATAGTCGATCCCGCATAGGTGTACGAAAGCCGAAACTGTACCCTGATCCCAATTCTGCAATTGGGGCATGGCTTACCTTTTGAAACAGTCTTTCCATCTGCACAAAATCAATCTTATTCACCGCTTGCACCCATGCAGCTGAGTATGCTGGATTGCGTACGATTTCGCGATAGAAGGGCAGCACATTTCGTATCGTTCGTCTTAAAATTGCAGGTGTTATAAATTCGTTTTGCTGTTTGCGAACGGGGTGTTGACGTTTTCTTTTCTTATTCAATATGCTTCCCTCCTTGAAAATTCAGTTATCTGCAACATATGCTTTACCGGAAAGATGCGTTTGGACATTTCATCGAAAAAGCACTCCAGGCTTTCGGGATTTAGATTTACTGCTAGAGAGATAAGGAAATTACTTAGCAAGAAATGACGCGGCTGCCGGTAGGAACGGTTTAGTCGCGTTTTGTTTGTGTGCTGCAGCTTGCATGGAAATGATCGATATTCTCTCCCGAAATGTAGGTATACAAGGATGAAATCTGTTTTATTTTTCAATGCTCGGATATCCGCTATCATCTTCATTTGCTCCTTGACAACGAAGATTGTAATGCGTGAAGTGCGAGCAGTAATCGTTCCTTGCTACAAGTTGCTGTCTCAAAAATAAGGTTTTTACTTATGAGCCGGCAAACATCATGAAATGAAAAATCATGAAATACGAGGATCCATTCTTGCCGTGCCTTCCATAAGGTAACATACATAGAATGCAATGGAAGAGCGATAAGGAGGGGGACGGCATGGTTTCGAGAAAACGACTTATGGCATTTATTCAGAATGCGGAAAAGGCATGGGAGAAAGTAGTCTTTTCGTATGATCTAAACAGTCCACCGATTCGAATCGGTGATTTTGATTACTACAGACTTCCCTTGCGATTCTCGACCCGAATCAAAATTTTTCGGTATTATCGCCAATTTTGGAACAATGTGTACGCAAATCGCATGATCTGCTCCGCAGGTTTTAAAAACATTCGAGGACGTCTTTACTCTCCTGATGCAGATACGGGGGGATTGCCTAGCAGAGTGTTGGGTTTAAAAATTATAAAACAGACAAGCACAAATATAATAGTTGATGCTATTCTAGGTATTCCAGGCGACTCAATCGCTGATGGGGAAGCTATTCGTTATTTCATCTTGCGCAACCCATCCACCCAAGTACTTACGATCAATTTACGCAGAAGCCGATATGCTGATTACCGTTACGATCCATGCAAAAAAAAGAGTAGGATACTAAGAAGGAAAAAATGAAATAGCGCCTGTTATATAGGGAGATAAATTATTCATTGAAAAAACTGATTGCAGAAAGAAGAGCTAGAGCTTTTATATTGAGATGGATAGTAGCCAAATCGGTAAAATGAATTATTGAACTAACAGAAAACGTTACTTCAATAAAACAGCGACAGCCTAGGACTTTTTTCTCGTCCTGTGCTATCGCTGTTTTAATTTCTAGGTTCAGTGTAATATTTTACTTTCTGCTGACAACTGTATGATTCAGTGTGAACCCATTGTCATTAACTCCCTATCCCTTTAGCGAGCCGGACGTGATGCCGTTAATGATATATTTTTGCATGAAAATGTAGAACAGAATGAGTGGTGCGACCGCTAGGAGCATCATCGGGAAGAAATTCGTCCAGTCGGTCGAGAATTGCCCAATATTGCGGAACACTTCTAAGAGTAATACACCCTTTGAACGGGATTGCAAGAACAAGAGCGGTGTCATGAAATCATTCCACACACCCAGCGTATTCACGATCGCTACAGTGGCAATCACCGGCATAAGCAGCGGGAACACAATCTGCAAGAAAGTTCTCCACACCCCACAGCCGTCTACTTTTGCTGCTTCTTCCAGTTCAAATGGAACGGTAGAACCGATAAAGCTTTTAATTAAAAAGATAGAGAGCGGGAGGCTGTAACAAATTTCTATAAGAATAACACCCGTGTGGGAATTCATAAGTCCAAGCTGGGATATTTGTTTATAAAGTGCCAAGATCCCCATTTGGTACGGTACCATCATTCCAACCATGAATAAAAGGAACACGAGGCGATTGAAGCGGTTCGTATGTCGTACCAAGCTGTAAGCAGCCATCGCAGAAAACATAACAATACCCGCGACGGAGGAAATCGTAATGAGAAGGTTATTTCCTAACACATGGAAGTAGTTCATTGCTTTAAAGGCGCGAACGTAGTTGTCGAATGTGATATTAATTGGAAGGCCCATCGGACTAGAGACTGCATCTGCTGGGGTTTTAAAAGTCGTGATAATCAAATAGTAAATAGGGATCAAAAAAATCGCGGCTATGACGATCAAGAGAATTTCAGAAACGGCAGACCCTTTAGTATATCGATTCATATTACCGCCGCTCCCACATTTTGATTAGTGTAAAGTGAAGAAAGGTGATGAAGCCAACGAGGATCACGAAGACGATTCCGAATGCGGCTCCGTAGCTATAGAAACCTTCACTGAGCCCTTTTTTGATCATGAGTGATACGATCGTTTCAGTAGAATACCCAGGGCCACCTCCAGTCAAGGCATAAACAATATCAAATACCTTCATACCGTTTATCATCCCCATAACCGTATTGAAGGTGATCGCTGGAAGCAGTAGAGGAAGCGTGATATAACGGAACAATTGCCACCCGTTCGCTCTGTCGATCTTCGCCGCTTCATAATAATCTGTTGAGATGCTCTGTAAGTTGGCCAAATAAATAACCATTGTGTAACCCACCCACTGCCATACGGAGGCGATGATGACTGAGTAGAGCGCAAGACGCGGATCTCCGAGAAAATTGATGCGTTCGAAGCCAAGAGCAACTACTAGTTGATTAATCAAGCCGAAGTCGGAAGGTGAGTACATAAAATTCCAGAGAAAACCGATAACCAATACGCTGAACACCGCAGGAAGGAAGAACGCAGCCCGCAGCAGATTTTTTGTTTTTAATTTTTTATTGAGAAATACCGCTAATGGAATGGCTAGCAAATTCTGTCCGAGCATCGCGAGTACTGCATAGATTAAAGTGTTGCTAATCCCTGTTAAATAGAGGGAATCTTTAAATAGAGCGATATAATTGTTTAGTCCAACATATTTGACAACAACGGGATGCACGTCTGACCAGTTCGTAAAGCTGTATACAGCGGTCTTTAACGTCGGATATATGAAAAAGGTACAATAAATAAGTAAGGCAGGAAGCAGAAGCAGAACATAATTGATTTCTCGTTTGAAAATGTTTGGTTTGTTCATATGCAACAACCTTTAGCTTATAGGATGTACAAGGAGCAAATCGCTTTGCCCCTTGTAATTTATACGACCTATTTAGATTTCTCCAACAGTTCAACTGCTTTTTTGTCTACCGCTTCTAGCACTTGTCGAGGCGTTTTAGTACCTGCTATGATTTCTTGAATACCTTTTCCTAGATCTGAGAAAGCAGGGCCAGCAACGCCCCAATTATTAACAGGGTACATGACATTGCCCGCCTTGAAAGCTTCTTGAGCACCGTTGTACTCTGCTGGCATTTCAAAAGTAACCCCTTTCAAAAAAGAGGAACCTCCTTTATTATCGACCCAGTAAGCATTCTGACCTTCTGGTGTAGATAACAGGTCAAGCACCTTGTACGCTGCATCCTTGACTTTGGACTTCGCATTCAAACCAAACGATACCCCTGGACCACCGACCATCCAACCCGGGCCACCTTTTGTACCCAGGTTCGGGAACATATCAATCTTCATGTCAGGCGCCTTTTGCTTAAAGGTTTCCATATACCAAGGTCCTGCTTGGAACATAGCTGCCTTGCCACTTGTAAACTCGTCAATCGCTTGTTCTTCTTCAAGCCCAAGCATATCTTTGGTGAAGACACCACGTTTCAAGTATTCGGTCCATGTCGTCAAAGCAGGCTCCAGGGCATCGACCATTTTTGAGTTTCCTTTACCAAAATCATCGTTCCATTTTTTTCCTTCGGTTGTGCCGATAAATTCATTAAGTGCTAAACCAAGGAAGGACTGGCCTGCTACGTTAGGATTTTTTAGACCGATTGCTTGCGGTTTAATTCCATTTTTCTTAAGTACTTCAGCTACTTGGAAATACTCATCAAGCGTTGTTGGTACGTTTAGGTCATATTTGGCAAATAGGTCAACATTATAGTAAACCCCGTTAAACCAACTAGCTTGCGGCAATCCGTACAGTTTATTATCAAATGTCGCGGTGGACGTGCCGGTTTCATAATACTTGCTAGCATAACGTTCTGTTAAATCTTCGAAATATCCTGTCTTGACGGTATTTGCGTCGATTACTCCACCGATAATGTCAGGACCTTCGCCTGCTGCAAGCTGGGTCTTGATGACATCTACGTAAGTCTTGTTATCGATGAACTGATACTCCACATCTATATCGGGAAGTTTATCTTTGAATAATTGCAGAAGTGCCTTTACACTGTCTTCTTTGTTCCAATATGATAATCTAACCTTCACTTTTTTTACCGGTTCGGGAGCCTTTGATTCTTTCGGCGCCGCCGTATCATTTGGTGTTGCACTTTCCTTTGTGCTGCTGTTGTTCGTACTGTTGGAACTGCAGCCTGTTATGAGGATTGACAAGGCGAGTAAAGCAGTAGTGGGAATTAACCACGTTTTCTTCATACAAAGACCTCCCAAATTTAAAATTTGTTTTGCGGTATAGATTTCATTGTAATGTAAATACCATTTTCATCGAAATAACAGATTTTTGCGAAATCTAACAGAATCCATCTGACAATAGAAACCAAATCATGTGGTTAATGTAACATGGTATGAATTGGAATGCCTAGTGTGCTATGCTTTGGTTTGTAGTGAGTATCCTCTGGAAGTGAGTAATTACCGCCCGATGAACGGTTAGGAGGAAAATATGTATCATATTCTAGTAGTCGATGATCAACAAGCCGAAATCGATGCTATTGAATGGCTTATTCAGAAGCATGCTCTACCCTTTTCTGTTGCTCAGGCCAACGATGGGGAAGTAGCGCTGGAATATATTAGGGGCCATCATGTAGATCTGTTATTCACGGATATTCGCATGCCATTCATGGACGGTTTAGAGTTAATCAAGCAGGCAAAGATAGTCATTCCGGACCTTAAGGTGCTTATTTACAGTGCTTATGGGGAATTTGAATATGCACAAAAAGCGATTCAACTTGGAACGGTTAGTTATATGTTGAAGCCGATCGATGTGAAGGAATTCCTCAAAATATTCCAATCCATAATCGCTATACTAGAGGACGAACGACTTCAGAGAGAGAAGGACGAGTTGTTGATCAAAGGTTTTCATAAAGGAGTGGCGTATGAGAAAGAAAAGCTCCTGTTTGATCTCATTCAAGGTCGTGAGAGTGACGTCCATTACGAGGAACGGGCAGCTTTTGCTGGACTAAATCATCTGGAAAATAAGCGGATGTATATGATTATGATTGGATTGCAAAATCACTTTTTTGATCAACATCATACAGAAGCGTTTGAATTTCTTCAATCGACTAGTAAACATGAGATGCTTTTATTACATATCAATGAATACCAAAGCATCATGCTCGTCGTAATTGATCCCGCTTCAAAGAACAGCGATAACGGGCAAGAGCTTATGACTTATGGAGAAAAGGTTAAAGAATGGCTGGAGACTCGCTTCGACCGGCGATGTTTAATTATTGTCGGTAGTCCGGTAGATAAGCTAGAAGGGCTTCATGACGAGTTCACCCAAATGGAAGAGTTAATGAATTTTCGGTTTTTTATGGATAGAAGTGTCGTTTGTTCCAAAGATGCCGAAAGCATTCATGACCATATAGACGACGAATCGTTAGAGCTTATGCTTAAGGAGATTTATACTTCCATTGCACGAAATGAATATCGTACACTCGAGCATCAAATAGAGTATCTCATTGCGAGTATGCGAAATAGTAAGCGCTTTAGTTCTATGTATGCCAAACTTTTATTTACAGAAATATTGAAAAAAGTAGTAGAGCTTCAAGGCAAAAAAAGCAGCAGTTTACTAAAGGAAGGTTTGGAGCGAATCGCACTTTGCAATTCAATTGCTGAGTTGAGGCAAGTCATTTTATCCGTTTTTCAGGAACATTTGCTGCAAATTAAAACGAATACAGATGATCAATGCCGCAAAGTAATTGAAGATGTACAGATACTCATCCAGATGGAGTACGGAAATGATATTGGGGTTGACTATTTAGCTAATCGTGTCTTTTTATCGCCAAGTTATTTAAGTTTCCTCTTTAAAAAAAGTACAGGTCAAAACCTAATCAAATATATTACAGCTGTACGTATGGAGCGAGCGAAGGAGCTACTGCGAGATTCAACGATTAAAGTTGTTGATATTGCCAGTACAGTTGGATTTGCGAATACTTCCTATTTTAATTTAATGTTTAAGCAGCATAACGGCCTGACTCCTATTCAATATCGGGAGGGTGGCGGAAGAAGATGAGTCTGCTCAAATTTATTCGTAATATCCGCCTGCGTCAGAAATTATTGCTTTCATATGTGATTGTTATCTTCCTGCCAACGATTGTACTGGGCTTGTATGCCTATCAAAGTTCCAAAGCTTCATTGAAAAGCCAGGTTCAGCAAAGCGCGGATAACGAGGCGAGGAAGCTGGCGTTAGAAATTAGTTACCGTCTTCAGAGACAGGATGTATCCATGAAATCGATTGTATTTCATCCTGCGCTTCTTGATTTGATGAGTAATCCAGATCAGGATTTGTACGCTCAATTTAAGACGTTGAATGATAAAATTGAACCTATTTTTTTTAATTTAATGTATATGGTTGGGGATATGACTGAGATTATGTTGTATTCTGAGAATCGGCAATCCGAATTAGGAAACTTCATTACGCCTTCTTCAGCAGTTAAGGATAACGATTGGTATGAAGCGACAAAGAGCAGCGAGTCAACGAAGTGGTGGTTCGAGGATGGAGAATTGTTTGCCACTCGAGTGATTCGCGATATCGATCTTCAAATCGTGAGCGCTGAACTTTACGTCCGGTTTGATTACAATAAAATCTTCGGTGATTTCATTGGCAAGATGAATGAAGGTAGGGGCATCATTATTACCGATCAAAAGAATCAGCCGGTGTTAACAGAGCATAACCCGCAGATGGATGATGTTCAGCTTCAATCCCTTTCAAGGAGTGGTACTTCAAAAGCAAGCTTAGGTGGCGAATCCTACCTAGTTATAAACAAAGATATTCCGCAAACCGATTGGGTCCTGCATTATTTGGTTTCCGATGATCAATACAATACAGGCATTCGCAATATTTTAAGCGCCACGGGTATCATTGTACTCATCTGTATGGTTTTCCTCAGTATTATTATCTTCTTGTTCTCTGAGACGCTGTTAAGAGGAATCGAGAAACTAAACACCAAAATGAAGATGGTGGAAGATGGTGATCTTACAGTTGTTGTTTCCACGAATTCCAAAGATGAAATCGGGCAGCTTACCGATCGATTCGGTTCTATGCTTAAACAAATAAATCAACTCATTTCGGAAGTATATCAAACAAAGGTCACGCAAAAGTCGGCCGAACTCAAAGCGCTGCAAGCTCAGATCAATCCTCACTTTCTATATAATTCTTTATCTTTAATTAATTCCAAAGCGCTGCGAATCGATGCTCAAGAAATTAGTGACTTGGTAAATAACCTTTCTAGTTATTACAGAACGACTTTAAATAAAGGGAAGCAAATTATTGCGATTCAAGATGAATGGACTAACGTTCAAGCATACATACATATTCAATTAGCTATGCACAATTCAAGATTTGACGTAGAATTCGATGCCGACGACAAGGTATTTCAATTTGAAATGATTCATTTGATTTTACAGCCGATAGTTGAAAATGCGATTATGCATGGCATCGATCTGAAGCGGGAGGGGCGAGGTAAACTCATCCTGCGGGCAAGTCTTGACGGTGAGGATATTGTTTTTGTCGTGGAGGATAATGGCGTCGGTATGGAACCGTATATGATCGCACGTATTCTTGAACATGAAAGTTCCGGCTATGGGATTAAAAATGTGCAAGAAAGATTACAGCTCTTATTTGGATCCCAGTACGGGATCAATATTCATAGTCAACCTGGGATTGGCACTTCCATTATCGTGCGCATACCGCAGTATCGTCACATCAGAGAAGAAGATACATGATCACATAAGGGCCAATGCTCATAAAAGCATGGCCCTTTTTTTGTTTACAATCGAAATCTGTTAGATTTCAAAAAATACTCTTATTTAGCAAGACTTCAATTGAGATTATAATGCATAATGTGAGCGCTTTAAATGTGTTCTAAAATTAAATGAATATGAAAGGATGGTTGATCTATGTTCAAACGGACAATGTATACAATGATCTGTTTCATGATTCTAGGAAGTACATTTTTCCAGGGCAATGCGCCTAGTGTCCATGCTGACAGTAGCAACCTGGACGTGTGGGTGGAAAATGCATTGAAAGCTGTATATAGGACCAGCACGATTCCCGCAAATCATGACAACAGCATTGATCTTGTTTCAGCCAAAAACGAATACGAAAGTGAGCAAATTGCTGTAAGAGGCACAAGTGATTTTAAGATTACAGGAATTGAATTTTCCGATCTTGTATCTCCTGGAAATACAATCTCAAACAGCAACTTAAGCTATCATTTTGAAGAATACATGCTTGAGGATACCGTGCAGCCCAATCAATATCGACCGGATTTGGTAGGCACGCAAATCTACCCCTTATCCGAAATTCCCGACCCGCTTTCGAATGATACCTCTATAAATGTAGCAGCAAATTCAACTCAGCCCATCTTAATAACGAATTATGTCCCTGCCGATGCTGTTCCTGGCCTCTATTTCGGTATAGTTACGGTGAAATCAACTTTGGGCGATTATCAAGTACCTATTAACGTTGAAGTTGCTAACGCTGCAATCCCTCCAACCTCTGAGGCTAATTTCGTTAATTATCAATGGTCGATGACGAATGGTTTTATGATTGGAGGTAATCCACCTGAGATTGTAGATGATCCTTTAACTCAGTCTAGTTATGACGTTGGCGAGAACTATTATGGAGTGGAGACGTATAGCGATGAGTGGTTTGAGCTTATGGATAATTTCGCCAAGACCATGACGGACTATCGCCAGAACATGATTTGGGTTCGTACAGACTTATTATTAAATGAAAAGGGTACAAAAATGGTGTCTTTTAAAGACGGGATACCGGAGAATATCGACTGGTCTTTGTTCGATCGATATGTTCAAACCTTTATGGATAGAGGAATTACTCATTTTGCGAACATACACTTGATCCATGCGTTAGAACAAATGCCACAAAGTGAGAGACCAAACAATAATAATCCACAAGATCCGTGGAAAACGTCGATACCTGAATTCGATTCACTACCTGTTACAGACGCTTATCTTACGAACTACTTGACAGCATTGCACGATCATTTAAAGGAAAAAGGTTGGCTTAATGGTATTACTTGGTATCAGCATACTAAGGACGAACCTAACGGTTCGAGCATTACAAACTATATGACCTATATCGCTAGAAAAATAAAAGAGGTCGTTCCGGATTTCAAGACTTTGGATGCTGATGCGGCCGGTACTCTAATGAACGATACCATCAAACCTTATGTGGATGTGTGGGTCCCGTTAACCCCAGTTTTCGAGGACAAGAAAAGTCTCTATAAAGCGGAGCAGGCGGCAGGCAAAGACTTATGGGTGTATACTTGCGATGCGAATCCGGCTCCGTGGTTGAACAGATTCTGGACGCAGCCCATATTGACTGGCAGACTGTTATTCTGGAATCTTAGTCAAGAAGGTGTACAAGGACACTTACATTGGGGATGGAACGTATGGTATGTCCCTCATTATGGAGATTCTACGATCGTATATCCAGACAAGGAACATATGACGGTTAAGAGCTCACTGCGTTACGAGGCCCAAAGAGACGGACTTGAGGAATACGAACTGATGCACCAACTCAAGCAAACCAATCCTGGGCTTGCAAAACGTATAGTAGATAGCGCTGTTAACCCATCTGATCCGAGAAAATATACCCTGGATAATGAATATATCAGCAAGCTTCATGATTATCTGGTTAAAGCGGCGGCCGGAGAAACATTGGGTGAAATTCCTGTGCCAACTAGTCCCTACGATGGGCAGGATGTACCTATGACTTACATGACCGATAACGCGACCGGTGAGATCACTTTTGATGGTGAATGGTTTGCAAAAAGCCGGAAATACGCTTATATGGGCGGCGTTCAAGGCACGTTAAAAGCGGGTGATGAATTGACCTATACTTTTACAGGGGCTGGCATCGATCTTATCGCGGAGAAAAATGAAGGATCTGGTAAAATTTCCGTATCCATCGACGATTCCGCGCCAGTGATTATAGACCTATATGAAAAAGTTCAACTCGATTCGATATCGGTATACAGCAATCATAACTTGTCAGGAGGCAAGCATACGATCAAGGTAGTGAATCTGGAGAACAAAAACCTATTCGTTGACGGCTTCAGAGTAAGCATGTATGAAGGACAGGAGCTCTATGACGGAACGCTGCAAAGTTTGGAAATGACTAACATGCCGTCGGTTATTTTTAATAAAAACAATATCAATTACCAGGCCATTATTCCGAGCGATGTAGATGTGATCACGATTACGCCAACACTTACGGATGCAAATGGCACCCTGGAAATCAACGGGTTACCTTACCGCAGCGGTGAGAGGCTTACATTCAACATCCCTACTGGCAAAAGTAAGATCCTTATTCGCTCTACCGCAAGTGATGGGGAAACCTCGAGAATGTATACTTTAAACTTTCTCAAAGGCAATGTAAATCAACCGACCACCAATATTGCGAGAAGTTATTCAGCGATTACAGCAACAGCTGATAGGGGAGGCAGCAGTGGCTATGGTGTGGCTAATATGGTTGATGGAAGTTACGGTTCCATGTTTGCTAGTATAAGCGGGTATACGAGTATTGTGCCATTCCCACATGAGATCAATCTGACTTGGACTCAACAAAAGACCTTTAATACGATGGTCATGGCCACGCCATCAGGCTTATTACAGGGGATAACGGATATTGATATTGAGGCTACATCAGATGGAACGAATTGGACCACCTTTGCAAAGAGGGTACCGATTCAATGGTTTAGCAGCACAGACGATAACAAAATGGAATACACCTATGCGAATATCCCTACGGTTAATGACGCGCTGAAGCTGAGGATACGGGTCAATGACGCTAACAATACGTATTGGGGCATATACGCGCTATATGAGCTTGAGCTTTATAACCTTCCAGACAACGGAGAGATTCACCCTACAGCAGACGGAACGCTTAGTAATTTAACAATCCCTAATGTTCCTACTTTTACATTTGACAATAGTACGATGACCTACTCAGTAATGATCCCGAATGATCTAAACTCCATCGAGATAATGCCAACACTTTCGGACGGAGCGGGTACCTTGCAGGTCAACGGAAAGACTGTCGCCAATAACACAGCGCAGACTTTTGACATTCCATTTGGAAAAAGCGTAATTCATATCAGGTCCACTGCAAGCGACGGGACAACTACAAAGCTCTACACGTTAAATTTTCTCAAAGGAAATGAGGATGGGCTAGGTACCAATATTGCCAGAAGCTATTTTGAGATTACAGCAACGGCAGAACGTGAAGGGGAGGACTATAGTGCCAAAAAAATGGTTGACGGTATTATTTATACCATGTTCGCGAGTTCGCGAGGCTACAATACCGAACATCCGTTTCCGCATGAGATTAATCTTACTTGGGAACAACCGCAAACCTTTAACACCATCGTCATGGCTACGACATCTGGTTTAATTCAGGGTATTTCCAATATCGATGTTCAGGCTTCTACAGACGGAATAAACTTTGAAACCATAGCACAGGGGGTACCCATCCAATGGAAAAGCAGCAAAGATGACGGCGTTATGGAGCATACCTTTGCCAATATTCCTGAAGTACGAGATGCGCTTAAGCTCAGAATAAAGATCAACGATGCGAACTATACGACATGGGGTATGTACGCTATGTATGAGCTTGAGCTCTATAATCTCGCGGAGAACGGAGAAATTGGCGAGAGCAGTAATACGATTACGGCGAGCGCGGGGGACAACGGAACGATCAGTCCAAACGGCGCCGTTGTAGTCAATGAGGGTGATGATCAAACCTTTACCTTCAATCCGAACAATGGATACGAAGTTGACGAGGTATTGTTAGACGGTACCGCCGTGTCGGTGACCGGAAGCGTGTATACGGTTACTAACATAACCGCCGACCATACGATCAATGTTACGTTTAAGCAAAAAGAGACAGGTGGCGAGGTCAGTAAGACGATCACGGCGAGTGCGGGGGAAAATGGAACGATCAGTCCGAACGGCGCCGTTGTAGTCAATGAGGGTGATGATCAAACCTTTACATTTAATCCTAATAATGGATACGAAGTCGACGAGGTACTGTTAGACGGTACCGCCGTGTCGGTGACCGGAAGCGTGTATACGGTTGCAAACATAACCGCCGACCATACGATCAATGTTACGTTTAAGCAAAAGGTGACAGGTGGCGAAAATAGTAATCCTCCGACGAGTGGTGAGAATAGTAGTATTCCTTCTACCGGTGGTACAGTCAATGGGAATACCGATGCTCATACACTTGTAGTGAAATCGGAGGACCTTACCACTCCAGCCTCCAACGGAGTCGTGACGATTGTTGCCAAAGATAAAGAGAAAATTGTACTTCCTGCCAATGCAGCCGAACTGCTTGGACTACATCCATTAGTCATTCAAACGGGTTCATTCACATTGGAGGTCCCTGCTGAATTACTTAAACAGTTGACGGATAAATACTCCGCAGAAGCTAAACGAGACAGTACGATAGAGTTAATCATGACTCTCTTATCCGAATCCGATGCTAACAACCTTCTAGCGATAAGGCAGTCTTCCACGCATGCAAATATTATAATTTCCGGCAATGTGATCAATTTTAGCTTATCGATTGTCGGAAAAGATGGTAAAGTGACAAGCTTGAACAGCTTCGATAAACCGATGACGATTCGATTTAAAGCGGATCCTTCCTTAAATCCGAATCTGACTGGCATTTATTATTTGGCAGACAATGGTACGCTGGAATATGTGCGAGGCACGTTTATACACGGAGAATGGGTGGCCGATATTCACCATTTCAGTAAATATGCGGTGCTCGAATTCAAGAAATTATTTACCGATGTTAAGTCCACTCACTGGGCGGCCGATGCGATCGAACAGCTAGCAGCGAAGCAATTTATTGAAGGCACTAGCGAGGCAATGTTCGAGCCAGAGCGTTCTATAACACGGGCCGAATTTACGGCGATGCTTGTCAAAACGTTGAACCTGACATCAGTGGGCGAATCGAAATTTACGGATGTATCGAAGGGTGCCTGGTACGAGGGAGCTGTTTCCATGGCGGTCAAAGCAGGCATTATTAAAGGAATTAGCACAACGTCTTTCAATCCCGATGCTAGCATCAAACGCGAAGAAATAGTCACTATGCTGATGCGGGCGTATGTTATCTTGAAAGACGTCGAGTTGAACGGAAAAACAGCTTCTTCCTTTACCGACGAATCCGCTGTGGCAACCTGGGCGCTTGAGTCAGTAAGAGCGGCGGCGGCACTTCATTTAATTAACGGTCGAGAAGCAAACAAATTCGTTCCGAGCGGGATCACTTCCCGTGCAGAAGCAGCAGCTTTGCTCAATAGAGTTATACACTAGCCGGGTAAACCCCCAATTTCTATATTGGGGGTTTACAATTAATAATTTTACTTTGATGTGACGCGGAGAACCGAAGGAGGCAACCCGATGAACGATATGGAAATCAAGGAACTTCAGCAAGCAGATGTGGCGGAACTGAAAGAAGGCGTCCACGGTTACAGCAGCGAGACGAATTGGGTGAAGCCGGAAAATCCAATTACGCTGGAAAGGTTGGAATGGTTCAAGGATCAGAAATTGGCCCTAATGATGCATTGGGGACCTTATTCGCAGATTGAGGTTGAGTCCTGGATTCTCAGCGACGAAGATGGTGATTGGGCGCGTAAAGATGTCGATTGGACGAGCGACTACGAAGAGATGAAGCGCGAATATTTCGGACTCAACCGCACGTTCAATCCATTCCGCTTCCAGCCGGAGCTATGGGCGGAAATCGCTGCCGAAGGCGGGTTCAAATATTTGGTTTTCACGACCAAGCATCACGACGGATATTGCATGTGGGACACACATACGACGAATTACCGAATTACTGGCTCCGAAACGCCGTTTCATGCACATCGCTATGCCGACGTTTGCAAGCATGTGTTTGACGCTTTCCGCAGCAAGGGGCTTGCGATCGCCGCATATTTCTCGAAGGCGGATTGGCAATCGCCGTATTACTGGGCGCCAGGAATGGAACGGGGCAGCAATACGTGGAGAGGGCCTTCGTACTCCCCCGAGGAATATCCGTGGCTGTGGGAGCAATTCGTCGATTTCACCCATGAGCAAATCATGGAGCTGATGAGCCGTTACGGCCGGATCGATATTTTGTGGCTGGATGCGGGCTGGGTTAAAGATAGTGATCAGGTAAAGCAGGACATTCGATTGGGCGAGGTTGTCGAGCGCGCCCGTCAAACGCAGCCGTGGCTGTTATCCGCGGATCGTACAGTCGGAGGGCCTTACGAAAATTACGTGACGCCGGAGCAAACGATTCCGGAGCGTCCGCTGAACGTACCGTGGGAAAGCTGCATTACGATCGGCACACAGTGGGCTTTCAAATACGATGACCAGTATAAATCGGGGAGAGAGCTCGTTCGCATTCTGATGGAAGTCGTATCCAAAGGCGGCAATTTGGCGCTTAACGTAGGTCCTCAACCCGACGGACGATTGCCGGCTGGGGCGGTTAAGAGTATCAATGAGCTGGGCGGATGGATGAAGGTTTACGGTGAAGCGGTATACGGCACACGCGTGTGCGGACCGTATTTTGCCGGTTCCTGCGCGTTCACCTCGAAAGGAAATACCGTATACTGTACGTACTTGTATGAAAGCGCAGATCAAGCCGTAGCTAAGCTCGTTCATATTCCTTATAAGGAGCCCGTTTCAGGCATCGAGCTTGTTGGAAGCGACGCTTTGCTGCAGGTTGAGCGTACGCCGGAAGGAATCTCGATCACGCTTCCGGATTGCGAATTGAACGGGCAGGCTCCGATCGCCCATGTTTTCCGCATGCAGAAGGGCGAGGAGGCAAAGTGAACGATAAGATTCTTAGCTTTAAGTTATTATACGATGGGGTCTGTGGGCAATAATGCGAGCGCAGAGGTGAGAAGAAGAAGTAGCCGGATGACAAATACATGTTCGAACGCGAACCCGCGTAAATCGCGGGTTTTTTCCTTTGTCAGCGTATATTCTTGCCAGAAATCATTGTCAAGAATAAGTACCGTTAGCTGATTCTAGAAATAGGCTTATGCTAAGGAAGAGGATACCGACCATGGACTGGGGCCAGACTTAAGTTGGAAATTATTCTCACCTTTTTATTGCATCTTCCTCGCCTTTTTGCTATATTTGATATTAACAAATTGTTATTATCAAAAAGTTACTAACAATAAACTGAATGGTGAAGATTCGGAAATTTAATGAAAGGGAGTGGATGAAAGTGAATAAAACATGGGGTGGCTGGAATCTGTTTGAAATCGTCTGGCTAGTTTTATTTACCTCTATTGCTGTTGCGTTTACGGTTATTTCTAAAGATTCCTTATTCGGATTTACGGTCTTTATGACCGGGGTGCTGTGTGTGGTGCTCGCGGCGAAAGGAAACCTGATGAGTTATGTTTTCGGAATGTACAATACCGTTGGTTACGCGTACTTGGCTTATATAAACGGTTTGTTTGGAGAGGTCATGCTGAATTTGTTATTCTTTGTACCTATGAATGTCATTGGCTTCTATATGTGGAAAAACAACCGCCAAGACGGCAAGCTATCCATGCGACAGATGGATCTTAAGTGGCTGTTCCTTGTTGGAGCAGTCTGCGTAATAGGCTGCCTGTTACTGGGAATCGGGCTATCGTTCATCCCAGGGCAGAACTCGCCTTATATAGATGCTATTACAACGGTATTATCCATTGTGGCTACCTTTTTAATGGTCAGAAGATTTAAGGAACAATGGCTGGTCTACATTGTTTTGAATATGTTTACGGTGCTGCTGTGGGTAATTCGGATGCTAGAAGGCAGTAGCGAAGGGGTGCTAATGATCGTCATGTGGAGTGCGTATCTGATTAACGCGGCATACGGCTATTACAATTGGAATAAAGGGGCTAAGGAGGTATCGGTATGAAGACGCTTGGATTAACGCTGGGGAAGTTTGCCCCGTTGCATAAAGGACATCAATTCATGATAGAGACGGCGTTGCAAGAGGTCGACGAATTGATTGTGGTAATCTACGAAACGACGGTGACCCCGATTCCGCTTCATATCCGGGCGAACTGGATCCGCAAGCTCTATCCGACGGTACGGGTAATCGAAGCTTGGGACGGTCCAGACGGGTATTCGAACGATCGGGAGCATGAGATTCGAGAGGAGCAGTATATTTTAGGGCTGTTGAAGGGCGAGCAAGTGACGCATTTTTACTCTAGTGAGTTTTACGGTGAGCATATGAGTGTCGCATTAGGCGCGGCGGACCGGCGGGTGGATGAAGCCCGTGAGCGGGTGCCGATTTCGGCTACGATGGTACGTGCCGACCCTTATAAATATCGCAGATTTGTAAGTGATGTCGTGTATAGGGGGTTAATCACGAAAGTGGTTTTTGTGGGAGCGATGTCGACTGGAAAATCTACAATCACCGAAGCGCTGGCGCAGCGGTATCTCACAACCTTTGCGAGCGAATATGGGCGTGATTACTGGACCGAGCATCAAGTGGATCGTAGAATCAGCCTAGAAGCGTTCGATGAGATCGCTTTGGGCCATATCGAACGTGAGGAGCAGGCGATGCTGGAAGCTAACCGATATCTCTTTGTCGATACCAATGCAATTACCACATATATGTTTGCTTTGGATTACCACGGCCGGGCCCCTGAATGCTTAGCCCGGATCGCGTTAGAAAACGCGCAGCGCTACGATCTGTTTTTCCTGTGTGACGATGATATTCCTTATGAGAATACATGGGACCGTAGCGGGGATCAGAAGCGGCATATTTTTCATAAGCAAATCATTGCCGATTTGAAAGAGCGGCGGATTCCCTATATCACATTGCGAGGAAACCTAGAGGAACGAATGCACAAAGTAAGCGAGGTCTTGGCAAAGTTCGAGCCCTACCGGAACTATTTCGGAGAGTTGAATGGCTAGAATAAAGAACAAAGGAGGCAAGGATACATGAATATGTTGGATCGCGATGGACTTACGGAACGTCAATTTTTAGAACAGTACCATGCCGGGGATTTCGAGCGGCCTTCGGTGGCGGCGGACATGGTCATTTTCACCGTTACGAACACGGAGGCGGACAGCTACCGCAAGCTTCCGGAAAAAGAGCTGCGAATTCTGCTCATTCAGCGGGGAGGTCACCCGTTCCTGGGCAATTGGGCACTTCCAGGCGGTTTCGTCCGGCCGGACGAGACGACAGAGCAGGCGGCGGTGAGGGAGCTGAATGAGGAAACCGGTGTGGATGACATTTATTTGGAGCAGTTGTACACCTTCAGCGATGTTGGAAGGGACCCGCGTACCTGGGTGATGAGCTGTAGCTACATGGCCTTAATCAACAGTGATCAGGTACAGCTGAAAGCAGGAGATGACGCTGCCCATGCTGCCTGGTTCAAGGTAACCTATCGGCTTCTGCGCGAGCGGAAAGAGATTATTGAGGATGGGTATGTGAAAACGAAGGAATACGAGCTCAAGCTAAGCAGCGATGAAGAAGAGTTTACGGCAGTTGTGGGTCGGACGATAACGTCAAAGTCGGCCTCTACGTCAACCGCATACTCCATTGTATTAAATGACGGATTGGCTTTTGATCATGCGAAGATTATAGCTTGCGCTATTGAGAGACTGCGGGGAAAAGTGAATTACACCGATATTGCGCTAAACTTGATGCCGGATCTCTTCACTTTGACGGATCTACAGCAGGTTTATGAGGTGATCTTAGACAAAGAGCTGCTGAAAGCCGCATTCCGACGTAAAGTAGCGGATCTCGTAGCGGAGACCGATCATTATACTGAAAATGCGGGACACCGTCCTTCCCGCTTATATCGGAGAAATATGGAGGAATATCAATGATATACAATATAGAGCAGTTAAGAAAAGCTTATATCGCGGGCAAAACGTTCAAGTTTGTGTTCTTCTGGGGCCATACACCGCCAAAGCACGACGGCGTGGACAAAAGCTGCTTCAGCCAATGGTGGATGAGTCCTTTCATGGTAGAGGGGATAGAGTATTCCTGTGTCGAGCAGTTTATGATGTCCGAGAAAGCAAGACTGTTTGGAGATGACGAGATGTTGGACGCGATCCTTAAAGCTAAGCATCCCAAGGAGATGAAAGCCTACGGGCGTGCAGTAAGAAACTTCGAAAATGACACTTGGGATAAAGAATGCTATAACATTGTCAAAAGAGGAAATATAGCCAAATTTTCGCAGAATCCGAAGCTTGGCGAATACCTCAAGTCAACGAAAAACCGTATTCTCGTCGAAGCTAGCCCACAGGATCGCATTTGGGGAATAGGCATGAGCCAGTCCAATCCTGATGCGGAGAATCCCGTAAAATGGCGGGGTAGGAACCTACTTGGATTCGTGCTGACCGAAGTGAGGGACGAATTGCTGCGGGATTAACTTCATCCTATATTTAAATGAAAAGATAACGATATCCCTTTGGATTTCGTTATCTTTTTTGTTCACCCTCTAAAAGCCGAAGCTTCATCACCCCAGGTGTACAGCCATAAGTATTTCGGAAGATTCGGATAAAATAATTCGTCTCCATTCCCAGTTGAATCGCAATATCCTGAACGAGAATATCAGCATTCTCTGTCATTAACTGTATCGCACGTTCTAGTCGCAGATTCTGTAGATATTTATGTGGAGTTACGGCATATTCCTGTACGAATAGACGCTGGAAATGCTGGACGGAATACCCCACAGCAGCTGCTAGATTGGAGATAAGGAGTGGCTCAGTATAATGTTCGTTAATAAGTTCAACCGCTTTAGCCAACGCTTCATTACGCACAGACTCAAGTTCTAAACGACTGCCTGAGGAGTGTATGGATTCAGAACGACGTAACATCAGAAGTAATCGATATAGGGTTATAGATAGATCCTCCATCCCTTGCTCGTCTTGACGACTAGCCGTCTGATTGTTCACCGTATTCCAGATCTTTCCGATTTCCTCCCAACATTGTTCAAAACGAGCAGGATGATAAGGGAGATAAGGGAGAAGGCCAATCCCCTCCAGCATTCCCTGCGATTGACTCCCTTCGATTCCGATGAAACCCACATGCCATGGTTCATGTGAGGTAGGATAATATTCGTGTCCTCGATCCGGTGGGAAGGCGAAAGCCATTCCAGGTTCTAGTATGATTTCAGTACCGCTCTCCAGATCACGAAACAACCCAGTTCCGGTACGAATCAGAAAAATTTGATGAACAGGAAAACCTGTAGGGCGCACATGATGAAATTGTATATGACGACCTACAGAGTAGGGATATAAGGGAAGCGTCTCAGCGTCGCGCGGTAGTTCTATCAGTGAAAAAGGAAGCAGGATGATTCACCTCATATTCATTTTGTACTATCACTTCGAGAGTATATTCCTACTGATCGGGATGAATTTTCTTATATTATAAATAGTATAAATGATGATTCGTGAATTTGATAGCTTAAGCATCTAGCGTCTCATCAGAGAATAGTCCCATTCAAAAAATGGGCAGAATTGAGAGGATGATCTTACATTATGACTAAAAAACACTCTCCGATTAGCAGCAAAGCTCCAGTGATGCTGCACGGTGCCGATTATAATCCTGAGCAATGGCTGAAGTACCCAGAAATTTTGCGTGAGGATATTCGTCTGATGAAGCTTGCGAATTGCAATGTGATGTCTGTCGGAATTTTTTCTTGGGTATCCCTAGAGCCTGAAGAAGGTGTGTTCACTTTCGATTGGCTCGATAGTGTTTTGGATTCTTTTGCAGAGAATGGGATTTATGCTTTCCTGGCAACTCCTAGTGGAGCACGACCTGCTTGGATGTCTGAGAAGTACCCTGAAGTTCTAAGAGTGGAACGTAATCGTGTTCACAATTTACATGGCTTCCGTCATAATCATTGCTTCACCTCGCCTGTGTATCGGGAAAAGACTGCGATTTTAAATGCGAAGCTAGCAGAACGTTATAGCCAGCATCCAGCGGTTATCGGTTGGCATATTTCGAATGAGTTCGGTGGTGAATGTCACTGTGATCTTTGTCAGAATGCTTTTAGAGATTGGTTAAAGGTCAAATACAATAACAGTCTGGATGAGGTGAATCATGCTTGGTGGGCTACTTTTTGGAGTCATACCTACACTTCATGGACACAGATTGAATCCCCGGCTCCACATGGAGAGACGCAAGTACATGGCTTGAACCTCGACTGGCGGCGGTTTGTCAGTGAACGGACGATTGACTTCTGTCAGCATGAGATCAATGTTGTTCGTCCTTACAATCCTGCACTGCCTATTACAACGAATATGCATATGATCGATGGCATTGATTACCGCGAACTGGCTAAAATTCTGGATGTTGTCTCATGGGATGCTTATCCAGAATGGCATTATACCGAAGATGGTGACGATGCTAGACTGGCGGCATGGACGGCGATGCACTACGATTTAATGCGTTCTTTTAAAAAGAAACCGTTCCTGCTCATGGAAAGCACGCCATCTCTTACGAACTGGCAATCGGTCAGTAAGCTGAAGCGTCCAGGCATGCACAAGCTGTCTTCGCTTCAAGCGGTAGCACATGGTTCGGATTCTGTGCAATACTTCCAATGGCGTAAAAGCCGGGGCTCTAGTGAGAAGTTCCACGGTGCAGTTGTTGACCATAGCGGCCACTCCGAGACTCGTGTGTTTAAAGACGTTACAGAGGTAGGAAAGACGCTGGCGGGAATGACAGAAGTAGTAGGTACATCAACTCCAGTAAAAACAGCGATTATTTTCGATTGGGACAACCGCTGGGCGATCAAGGATGCGCAAGGCATTCGTAATTCCGGATTGCGTTATGAGGAGACTGTACTACAGCATTATCGTGCCCTTTGGGAGCTAGGCATTCCAGTTGATATGATCGGATCGGGGGATGATCTGTCCGCTTACAAGCTGGTGATCGCACCTATGTTATATCTGATCAGTGAAGAGAATGGAAAGCGTATCGAGAAGTTTGTTGAGCAAGGCGGAACTTTCCTTGCAACCTATTGGTCTGGTGTCGTTAACGAAACGGATTTATGTCATTTGGGTGGATTCCCAGGACCGCTACGTAGAACGCTCGGGATTTGGGCAGAAGAGACCGAAGGGCTGCATAGCCGTGATTTGAATGGTGTTGTAATGCAGGCGAGCAATGCACTTAATCTTAGTGGAGATTATGATGCGCATGAAATTGCTGAGCTGATCCACTTGGAAGGTGCGGAAGCATTAGGCACTTATCGCAGCGATTTCTATGCTGGCCGTCCAGTGCTTACGGTAAATCGTTTCGGTGAAGGAAATGCGTATCATCTCGCTACTCGTGTAAAAGATGCCTCTTTCTACGTTGAATTGTATGCTGCAATCACTGCAAAAGCGGGAATTACTCGTGCGCTTGATAGTGAGCTTCCAACTGGTGTGACAGCGCAGCTTCGTACGGATGGAGAGAGTGATTATATTTTTGTGCAAAACTACAGCGGCAGTCCGCAAGCGGTACAATTAGATGGAGCGGAATATACGGATTTGTGCTCAGGCACTGCTGCTCAGTCTGTGTTAAATCTAGCTGTAAATGATCTCGCAATGTTGAAGCGTAAATCGTTAGTATAAAAAGAAGGCAGGACCTGAGGGATTCAGGTTCTGCCTTTTTACTATCAATCCATAAATCGTCCCATCATAATCGTGTTATAGAATTTTCCGTCAGCAAGAATCTTATCATTTTTTAATATTCCCTCGATCTTAAAGCCAAGCTTCTGATAAAGGGTGATAGCTTTGTCGTTCGTTTCGAGGACATTTAAAGTGATTTTTTGGATACCGTTAGCGTCGGCCCAAGCAATAGATTCTGCTAAAAGATTCTTTCCAATTCCATAACCCCAATAATTCTGCAGCACACATACTCCAAACTCTACTTTATGAGTGAATCTTTTTAAAGTAGGGCCTTCACATCGGGAGAACCCAACGATTTGATCCTCAACTACCGCTACAAGAAACAAATTTCTGGGTTCCTTCGAATCAGATTGAATAAGCTCCTTGAAGCCTAATTCGTCAATGAACGCTTCACCTGGTTCTCTGTCTAAATTCTCGGTCTCACCATCAATTTGTACTCTTAATTTGGACAATGTCATAGCATCCGTAGGGATTGCAGATCGAATGATGTATTGGATTCCTCTCACACTAAATATTTGTTGATCAATAATCATTTGTCCTCCGTTACTTCTGGTGATTTTAGTAATATTGCCTCGATTCCCTCAATAATACGAGAATAATAATCCGTATCGTGGGGTACAAAATGGGTCATGTCTACATCCTGCTCAATGGTAATTCTATGTCCATGCGGATCGATTTGAAAACCGTTGACTTGTAGACTATGTATTTCTCCCTGCCAAAATCTGCGGAAATCAGAGAACTTTGCTTTGACAATGCCGGCGACCTCTTCTTTTTGTATCTGAAAATCTTCTAGACGATAGGAATTGTTATAAACAAAGACATGCGCTCGTTCATTATCGATAAGTTTTTCTTTTTTCATACTATAAGGAATTGTCCCTAGCGGGATCAGGTCTTTTAAGGATAAATCCAGTCCCAGCTCTTCATGAACCTCGCGTGTTCCATCTTCTACAGTTTCGTTTGCCAGCAAATGTCCGGCGGCCGTGATGTCCAGTAGTCCCGCATAATCTTGTTTCTGTTCACTCCGAAGTTGTAAATAGATATAGGGTATTTCCTGATCTTTGCTTATAAACCAGCAGTGGAAAGTCTCATGCCAATGTCCTAACCGATGTACCTCTTCACGTGGAGCCGTACCTGTTCGGTTGCCTACTTCATCAAAAATGGTAAGTATCTCATTATGCATAGAAAAGCTCCTTTGTGATGATTTCTTCTTTCTAAAGCCTATCATAAAAACGTTCGAATTACCCTAAATGTTAGGGAGGTTCTTATTGACAACCGCTAGAATGAAATGTATATTTTTGGATGTTAATCAAAGGAGGAGTTAAATGAATTTAGTAACCATGAAGCAGAAGGATTTGGACACTTTTAGTGATGAAAGATTAGGATGGGCCTGTATGGAGCCTACCTTTCAGCAGATTCGCGCAAAATCACCATCGATCAAATCCGAAGTGATCTCAAAGCTCACAGATGGACAGAAAGCACTTTGTATGTTCAGAGTAATGCATGATCACAGCCGTAATTCCGAAGGGGAGTATTATGCTTGGATTTCTTACATGCAAGACCTGCCGGGGTATTGGACAGGGGTGATGGGAGGCATACGATTTTTTGGCGATGATCCGATGATTCTTTTGCTTCAGGAAACAAAGGCATTTCTCGAAGAAAGAAACAATCGACTTGGAATACAGTGGGTTGATGCTACCCTCACGGATCTCGATCGAGATCCTGAGTTGTTGAATGAGATGAGTGGTTTATTTGAACGATTTAAGAACATAGCCGAAGATAGCCACAGGTTGATTGGCGAGTATATTCGGGCACATCCGGGAGAATTTGTGGAGATAGAAGGCTAATAATTATGAAAAAAAGTAAATTATTTTTATTGTTTCTTATAGTAATAAATCTGCTTCTTTATGGAGTTCCCTTATATCACAGTTATAATTCATTTCAAAATCTTGTACTGGATCGAATCGATGCTACTCAAATCACCTCCATTAGAGTTCTTAAGAGTTCTAATGAACAAGAAATTAAAGTGGATGACCCGAAAGAAATTGAAAAGATCATACATGAGTTTTCTGACGTGAAATTAAAAAGAAGTGATGCATCAGAACGACCTGCGGAGACCTATTGGATAAGAATATATGTAAATAAAGATCAGCGCTTTGGAATGACACTCTATGGCACAGATTACTTGTATTTCAGCGATCGATCTAGTAATAGTAAGTATCACTCTGGAAATTTTAAGATTACTAGTAAATTTGATGGGGAATCCATTACAAGCTTGTTTAAGTAAAAATAACCCGCTGCCACAGGCAGCGGGTTAAATATTTCAGGTTATTTATCTAGCCATCCATCCGCCGTCAACATTAAGAATATGACCATTCAAATAGTCGGATGCTGCGGAAGCTAAGAATACAGCAGGACCTTTAAGATCATCAGGTGTTCCCCAACGTGCAGCTGGAATACGATCTAAGATAGCATCCGAGCGGCTTTGGTCAGCACGGATTGGAGCTGTATTTTCAGTCGCCATGTAGCCTGGTGCAATCGCATTGATGTTCAGACCGGAGCCTGCCCATTCATTGGCAAAAGCTTTAGTAAGACCTGCAACCCCGTGCTTACTCGCGGTGTAGCCAGGGACATTGATTCCGCCTTGATAGGAGAGCATAGAGGCGATGTTAATGATTTTGCCGGATCCTCTTTCCAGGAAGTGGCGGCCAGCGATCTGAGACAGAAGGAACACTGTGTTCAAGTTCAGGTTAATAACATCGAACCAGTCTTTTTCACTATGGTCTTTTGCAGGAGTACGGCGGATCATCCCTGCACAGTTCACGAGAATGTCAACATGACCAGTCAGTTCAAGTGCTTGATCAAATGTGTTTTGCAGGTTGCTATGATCACTTAAGTCAGATTCGATGCTAACTGCTTTTACACCAAAAGCTTTTGCAGCGTTTACGGTTTCTTGACTTGTATTAAGCGATACGGATGCAATATCCGCACCTGCTTCTGCGAAGGCAAGGGCAATGCCTTGTCCAAGACCTTGAGCAGCACCGGTTACGAGTGCTGTTTTACCTGCCAAGCTGAATAATGATGATGACATTATAAATTACGCCCCTTTGATTTAAATGGATTTGATTCCGTTATTACTCACATTCAATGGCAATGCCTGCACTGCGGAACTGTTCTGCTGTTTCGGGAGAGAGTCCTTTATCTGTCAAGATAACGTCAACTTCCTGCAGAGAAGCGAATGTACGCAGCGCAGTTTGGCCGAATTTATGATGATCCACAACCGCGAACACTTTACGGGCAGTAGACACAAGGGCTTGCTTAAACTCAATTAAATCTCCTGTATAAATAGAAAGTCCATGTTCGATATGAACAGCTGTCGAGGACAGAAATGCTTTTTGAATATTAAGTTGTTGCACATAGGAGACGGCTTCAGGGCCGGCCAACATATTGCGGACACGGTAACCCCCGGGAACGACGAGACGAATATGATCTTTGGGAACCAGTTCGCTGATGATGTATACATCATTGGTGACTACCGTTAGAGGCATATTGTCCAGGCGTCGGGCAATTTCAAGCGTTGTGCTCCCGCCGTCAAGAGCTATAATATCGTCCTGTTCAATATGAGCAAGCGCGCGCAAGGCGATCTCTGTTTTTTCGTCGGAATACTTATCCAATGGATCCTTAGAGGGCAAAATACCAAACTGGTCGCTTTGTGCCAGCACAGCTCCGCCATGTACACGTACGATCAGTCCTTGCTCCTCCAGCTTGCTTAAATCCTCACGAATTGTTTTTCCTGTAACCTGTAGCTTATCACTCAGTTCATTCACCGTTACATCTTTTTGGTTCAGCATAACTTCCATAATCATCTCATGTCGTCGTATCGGGTTCATCCGCTTGCCTCAGCTTTCCGTAATTGATTAAAATTATAAGAAAGTTTAAGTTTCACGCTAGACTCTTCCTTATAATTCTCGCACAAACGCTTATCGTCCTTAAAAGGACGCCGAAGGCGTTTTAGCTTGTCTCTATTGTAGTTCTTTCATGGATACGGGGTCCATATCATCATATCTTTTATTATCGCCAGCCATACTCCAGATAAAAGTATAGTTATGAGTACCAACACCACTGTGTATGGACCAGCTTGGAGAAATAACCGCTTGTTCGTTTTGCATTACGATATGGCGAGTTTCATTAGGCTCTCCCATCAAGTGGAACACAACGGAATCGTCCGGTAGATCGAAATAGAAATAAGCTTCCATCCGGCGTGGATGTGTATGTGCTGGCATCGTATTCCACATGCTACCTGGCTTCAGTTGAGTCATACCCATAACTAGCTGAGCACTTTGCACGCCGTTTGTATGAATGAACCGGTGAATGGTACGCTCATTGGAGTTCTCCAAACCGCCCATTGCACCAGATTCGGATTCAGCCAGAGTGGTTTTGGTAGTTGGATAGGACTGGTGAGCAGGGGCAGAATTCAAATAGAATTTAGCGGGCTTGGAAGCGTCTGCACTTTTGAAGATAACATCTTTAGAACCTTGACCGACATACAGACATTCTTTGAAATCTACTTCATATTCTGTACCATCGACAATAACCGAACCTTTACCGCCAACATTGATGATCCCCAGCTCACGGCGTTCCAAGAAGTAAGTAACTCCAAGTTCTTTAAGGTCAGTTGTAAGTGCAACTTCTTCCTTAACAGGATTAGCACCGCCAACGATCATGCGATCCTCATGGGTAAGTACAAGTTTCAGTTCATTTGGTGCAAAAATGACAGGAATGTGGAATTCCTTACGGAGGCGCTCAGTGTCAAACTGCTTAACTTCATTAGGATGGGATGCAAAACGTCTTTCCATGGAATATTCAATCTCCTTCACAAGCATATTTTAGTTCGTATAGGTACAATCTACTCCATATACGTTCATATTACAAGTGTTTATTTTTAGATATTGGTTCATTTTAGTTTATTTATAAGTTTTAATAATTGCCAAATGAACGAAAAGTGTGCACAATAGATCTAAAATGCTTAGTTCGCTTAGTTCTCATTTATAGGATTGTTATCATACTATTGAAAATTGAGATGTGGGAGGTTGAACTTGAATGCTGGAGTCGAATGGTATTCAGAGTACTTATCAGGACCGTCAACAAGAAATCATTATAAGTATAGCGCTGGAAGCGCAGAGACAGCCTCTGCTTGAGAGTGGACTCTGGTTCCACGATGATGTGCGAAATAACTTTTATTATGCCTCATATCTTTTTGCAGCTGCAGTAGATGATTCTTTGTCGTTGCCTTTTGACCGGGAAGAAGCGAAACAGAAGGCACAGGATGTGCTGCTAGAGACATTAATGCTACAGAATCGTCAACCTGGCACGGAGCTATACGGGCACTGGCCACTTGGATTGAATCCGGTTCCACGTAAGGCTTCGCCGCATGAATTGCCTGTAGAAATTATGGGCAGTCTGATGGCCTACTTTTGCAAAAGATATGGTGGAGCACTAAACGCTCAACTTCGCATTGTCCTGAATACAGCATTTGGACACATTTATCGGAGTGATTTCTACCGTAAGCCGGTAATCACTTTTGGGCATCATGAAGCGAAATATACAGCAGCAAAGCTGATTTTTGGCACTATGTTTGCAGATGATGTGCTCGTTGAGGATGGTCGTCAAAGTTTGAAGGATACATTGACATACATCCGCTCTAAGGGTATGCCAGAATACGGCAGTCTCCCGTGGTTCTGGCATTGGATACAGGCGTTTACCTGCGCTTTGGAGCTTGTCCCGACAGAAGATACGGATTTAATAACTACTCTTAAAGACATGCTTGATCATCTTTGGAAGGTAAGAGCAGAGTTTTATTTACATGGTGCTTGGGTGGGTGCACATTCTAGAGGTTGGCCACATGATGTACCAGGGGATGCTAATGTGCTTCATGACTATGTTCAGTTCGGGGACTTCAAGCTTTCAGAGGCAATGCCACGCACGGAATACGCGGGACTCCTATTCTATAAAGCACCAGATGAGGTTTTAACAGCTGCAATGAATCGGCGGACGCCAGTGGAAACCACCAAGATTACACAGAAGGTAGTCCCAGCAGATCCGAACGCTCAACCGTTGCTTCATTCCTATGCCTATATTACAGAGGGTTTTGCAGCAGGCGGGATGTGGGAACGAGTAGAGGAATTTGATAATGAACAGCTCCGTTGGACTTTCTCTCTGCCTGTGAATGGAGAAGGAGGGTCCAACCAGCTATTTTTCTTCCATCCAGGTCAAGGCTACAATGAGGGAGATCCTCGCCATCAGAGCCGTTATATGGAGGTCCTCTATCACAAGAATGTAGTTATTTCTTTATTTCCCATTCCTCAGGGGGAAAAGAATACGATCATCGGTGTTCTTCCTCATGGGGAGTGGATGCAAGACCCGAACGCCTTATTCGGTCAGGTTGGGGATGTCTATTTCGCAATATATTTATCTCAATCGTACCAACTACAGGAACGTCCGGGATACATTGAGGTAACCGTTCAAGGGATGCCGGGTGGGGTGATCGTTGAGGCGATCGGTGTTAAGGAGTCTGCAGAGCGTGGCATCATCGGACTGGATGCATTCGTAATAGCAATGGCCCATAATGAACCACACTTTGAGATGGAAGGCGGCTTGGCGGCTCATTATACGACCAGTAATGGCGATAGATTGCATTTGAGTATGAAGAGCGAGTCAGAGCAACCGCGAGCTTTGCTGAATGGTGTGAAGATCTCTTTGGAGAACTATATGGTTTAATAAGAACTCAACATAGTTGTGAGTTAAGTTTGGATGGAGTCGACCTTAAGGTCGACTTTTTTATATTATAAATGCGCATACTATGCTATAGCTTCAATTGGAAATTTACTCCTAAAAAAACCAGCTTTCCTTTAAGGGCAAGGCTTTCGTAATTTTATTTGAAATTAATTACATTAATCTCTAATTTTATGAGAGACATTTATCACAATAAAGGTTAATATCTAAGTGAGACATATGAATGAATGCGCTTTCTTAAATCCGTTCAAACCTAACTCAAAGAATGCGAGGGATTTACTGTGACAGGAACTGAATTTCGTGTAGAAAATGATTTTCTAGGCAGCAAACAAGTAGATAAGAACGCATACTATGGGATTCAGACATTACGCGCAGTAGAGAATTTTCCAATTACGGGTTATAGAGTGCACAATGAATTAATCAAAGCGATGGGGATCGTAAAGAAAGCCGCTGCGCTTGCAAATATGGAAATCGGCAGGCTCTATCGTGGGCTTGGAGAAGTTGTTGTGAAAGCAGCAGATGAGATCATCGAAGGTCAATGGCACGAACAATTTATTGTAGACCCTATACAGGGTGGTGCAGGTACCTCGTTAAATATGAATGCCAATGAAGTCATTGCTAACCGAGCATTAGAGCTGCTTGGTCATGAAAAAGGAGACTATCGTCATTTAAGTCCCAACTCTCATGTGAATATGGCGCAGTCTACAAATGATGCATTCCCGACGGCTATTCATATTGCGACGCTTTCTCTTCTGGAACAACTGCTTGTTACTATGCGCAGAATGCATGAGGTGTTTGCAGACAAAGCTAAGGAATTTGATCCGGTTATAAAAATGGGACGCACGCATCTACAAGATGCAGTGCCAATTCGTCTGGGCCAAGAGTTTGAGGCTTATCGCAGAGTACTTGAGAGAGATATCAAACGTATTGAACATACACGTCATCATTTGTATGAAGTGAATATGGGGGCAACGGCAGTAGGAACTGGATTAAATGCTGACCCTCGATATATCGAAGTGGTTGTAGAACATTTGGCCGAAATAAGTGGATTGCCGCTAGTTACTGCAGATCATCTTGTGGATGCTACGCAAAATACAGATGCATACACAGAAGTATCTGCTGCGCTAAAAGTCTGCATGATGAACATGTCCAAGATCGCTAATGATCTTCGACTCATGGCCTCCGGCCCGCGGACAGGGTTTAATGAAATTTCATTACCTGCTCGCCAGCCTGGTTCCTCCATTATGCCAGGTAAAGTTAATCCGGTTATGGCAGAGGTCATCAATCAGGTAGCTTTTCAAGTGATAGGAAATGACCATACAATCTGTCTGGCTTCCCAAGCGGGTCAACTGGAACTGAATGTTATGGAGCCAGTTCTAGTGTTTAATCTCATTCAGTCCATCAGCATCATGAACAACTCCTTCCAAGTCTTCACAGATTTCTGTCTGGCTGGTATTGAAGCCAATAAAGAGAAGCTAGAGCGGGATGTGGAGCGGAGTGTCGGAATCATTACTGCGGTTAACCCGCATTTGGGCTACGAAGTGGTTTCACGTATTGCTCGTGAGGCGATTTTGACAGGAGAATCTGTTCGTGAATTGTGCCTTAAGTATAATGTGTTATCCGAGGAAGAGCTCAATCTGATTCTGGACCCATACGAAATGACGCATCCAGGAATCGCAGGCTCAGCTTTATTGCAGAAGCAATAGGGGATTACCTAACCGTTAATCGCTGACTTTGTCATCCATGTCCAACGATATTTAAAAAGAACCTACTTCAACGTTAGTTAGAAGTAGGTTCTTTTTGTGTTTCAGGCTTACAGGAAAAAGAATGAGCGTAATAGACCACGTTTTCTTGGTGGAGAGGGCAACCTTGCAGTAGTAACGGGATGGGAAGCTTCATTAGATGTGAAGGCGTTGCCTTTTGAAACTTGCATGGGTTCTAGGGTTGCCGCTAATTGTTTGATCATTATCCGCAGATCCTCAAGCTCCTCACGCTGCTGAAGCAACTGTATCATGACTACTTCGTCAGCTTTTTGATCGAGTGTACGTTCAATATAATGAATCCGGGATAATATATCTTGCATAGGCTCAGCGTCTGTGGGATGAAGTGGATCTTGCGGTGACGTGGACATCTGCTTTTCATTCGAGTCAGTTAATTGAATACTCTCTAGTGGTTCTCCGTGATTAATGCGGTCTTTAATATGACTAAGCAAGCTGATTTGCTGCTCTGAGAATGTATAGTGGCCAAACCGGTCTTTTGGAAAAAAATCAGGGAACATAGCAGCCCAACGTTTGATCGTAGTCTGGCTAACGGACAGCAGCTCTGCGGCATCCTTTGTTTTCAGAATTTCCATTTTGATTCCTCCAGTTCAGGTAGTCATGTTATGAGTAATTCGTTGTTCAATTGCTGCTCCCTGCAAGGTTGACAAAGGAAGTGCGGATTCGATAAACAAAGTGTAATTACGAGCAATCTCACCATTCTTGTATTTCACTATCTTGCTTTTACATTCTAGAATGAGTACAGATGACCCTGAAGCGGGGTATACTTGGTTTAGAGGTGAATCGTATGGATAAGAGTGGAGAAGTGGAGAAGATGACTGAGGAGCAATGGCAGGCTATTTTGCAAAATGATGCAGCTTATAACGAAAAATTCTTTTATGCAGTGAAGACTACGGGAATCTTTTGCCGACCTTCCTGCAAGTCCAAAGCACCTAATCGAGAGAATACACGTATCTTTCAAAATGCAGAACAAGCATTAGAATCTGGATTTCGTCCCTGTAAAAGATGCAAACCAACGGGTGAGCGGCTGCCGGATAAGGAATGGGTGGCTGTAATGACTGAATATATCGACAAACATTATCATGAACCTCTTACTCTTGAAACGCTGGCAGAAGTCTGTCATGGAAGCCCTTATCATCTGCATCGAACCTTCAAGAAAGTAACGGGAATCACTCCAGTGGATTATATACAGCAAAAGAGAATCGATCAGGCATCTGAATATTTGGTTACCACGGATCGGGATGTAGCTGATATTGGATTACATGTGGGTCTGCCAAATACGCCGTATTTTATTACCTTATTTAAGAAAAAGACGGGGCTTACCCCAACGAAGTATCGACAGCTTAACAAATTAGAATTAACGAATCATTCTGAATTATTCTTGGAGGTACAGAAAAATGGAGAGTAGACCAAGTGCAATCATATACTGGACATTGCTAGCTTATAAGGAATGGAGTTTCTATATCGCAGCGTCGGAGAAAGGATTAAGTTATGTGGGGTCGCAGCAGAAGCCATTCGAAGAAATGAGTGACTGGATCAGCCGTAGATTTCCTGAAAGTAAACTGGTGCAGGACGATGAGAAAATGGTTCCATTTGTACAGGAACTGATCGAATATTTGCAAGGGGTACGGCAGGCATTCAGCATTCCTTTTGACTATCGTGGGACTCCATTTCAACTCGCGGTGTGGAAAGCGTTATGTGAAATCCCATATGGACAAACGTGGTCTTATTCGGACATCGCCACACATATTCAAAAGCCTGCTGCAGTACGCGCGGTAGGGACGGCCATAGGTGCAAATCCGATACTAATTACGGTGCCCTGCCACCGAGTCATTGGCAAGAATGGAACATTAACTGGCTACCGCGGGGGATTAGAGATGAAGACTAGGCTGCTTAATTTGGAAAGTGGAAAGAGTGCTCTAGAATTATGAATATTGAGATCCAGTACAAAACCCCAAAGACCTTACTAAATAAGGGGACGGGTTATCTGAACGGATATAGTCATTCTTTAAACCCATATACCGGCTGTACTTATGGCTGTTCTTATTGTTATGTGCGTCAAATGCCTGTTTCACTGTTTCGACAAGAGGAATGGGGAACGTGGGTAGATGTCAAACAAGAAGCTGCATCTATCTTACGCAAAGAACTCCAGAAAGCAAAGTCCAAAGGACCGGTCTCCATCTTTATGTCCTCTAGTACAGATCCATACCAACCGATAGAGCACAAGGAGCAGGTAACCAGGGCTTTGCTGGAGGTTATGGTGGAGACCCCGCCCGATTTTCTGTTCGTGCAGACGCGCAGTCCGCTCGTACGCAGAGATATAGATTTATTATTACGCTTAGAAGACAAGGCTCGCGTGAGTATGACTGTAGAGACGGATCGTGAAGATATTCGTGAAAAATTCACACCAAGTGCTCCGCCCATTTCTGCAAGATTAAAGACACTGAAATTACTGCGTGAAGCGGGCATTCCTGTTCAAGCAACCATCGCTCCGGTATTGCCAAGCAGCACTTCTTTTCCAGAGATCCTAAGGGGTTTGGTGGATAGGGTCTGTATCGACGATTATTTTATGGGAGATGGCAGTGGGGGCAAACGGACACGGAGATTAGGTATTTATTCCCTTTATGAAGAGCTGCAATTGGAAGAATGGTACGATCCGGCGGCTTATCGCAGGGTGTACGATGGACTCCGGAGTGTTTTTAATGAAGATGAGCTTTTCTTGAGCCAGAAGGGGTTCGAGCCTTAAACTGAAACATGATATAATAAACGAGAGCATTCATACTTAGTATTTTAAAATACTTAATACCTGTAATCGCTTATTGGAGGAGTAGAGTGGCAAAAGCAAAAGTAGCCAAGCGGCCCACAAGAGATGAATTTGTACTTGAGGAGCTAGGCAATCAGTTAGTTGAAGCCAAGCAAGAAGGTTCTGAGATTTTATTGACCGTATGGGGAAAAGAAGAACAGGTGCGCGGAACGATTGTAGAAATGGACTCGCGGACTGGAAAAGTACACATCAGTAAAAACGAAGGTATCGAAAAAGTTCCGTTTATGGATATTATGCAAGTTAATTATCCCAGAGATTAATGGGAACGCAGCAATAAGAGGTCCTGTGAGCCATGTTGGCTTTGGGGCCTCTTTGACCATAAAATATCGAGTAGATTAAAGAGAGGTAGATCAGATATGGCAGTAACCAAAACCAACGCGATGAGAATGCTAGATGCGAAGAAAATTGGATATGAAGTGTTTGTTTATGACAACGAGGATGGACTAATCCATGGTACGGCAGTTGCGGAGAAGATTGGAAAGTCGGCAGAGACGGTTTTTAAAACTTTGGTCGCTCATAGCGGAGCAAATCTTTATGTATTTGTTATACCGGTTGCTGAGGAGCTGGATCTCAAAAAGGCGGCCAAGGCCGCCGGAGAGAAAAAGATTGAGATGCTGCCAGTGAAGGACTTGCAGAAATGGACGGGTTATATCCGTGGTGGATGTTCACCAGTCGGTATGAAAAAGCTATATCCAACGTTCATTGATAGCAGCGCAGAAAGTCAGGGAACGATAGCCGTTAGCGCCGGAAAAATTGGGCAACAATTGGATGTATCACCGCAGCTTCTTGCAGGGGTAACAAATGCGAAATTCACAGATCTAATTAAATAGATGAGCAACAAGAAGACCTAAATACTCCTTTAAGGCTGTGCCTGTAGTGGAGATGGCTCCTGGCGAAGGAGTGAACTTTGAGGGTTGCAACGAAAATTCAGCGCTGGCGATATAATCTGTAGGAAAAGCTTGCGCTGTTAGCCCTGCATTCTTGAAGTGCTGCATCGAGCGGGGCATATGAAACCCTGATGTGACAAGTACAGGACGCTTAAGTCCCTTCTCTTGTAGGATTGCGGCGGTATTTACAGCATTCTGCTCCGTGTTAAGAGATTGATTGTCGGTCAGGATATCCTCTTCGGGGACACCGAGTCCAAGGAGTTGTCTTTTTGCGATATCCGCTTCATTGCCGCTGTCGGAGAAGACTTGTCCACCAGAGAATAGGATGGGTAAACCACTCGCATTATGTAGTCGCACAGCTGTAATTAGCCGATTCGCTGCTGATCCATATAAGTTACCCTCGCCATCAATATCCGGTGTCCCAGAGCTTGCACCTCCACCAAGCACAACGATGACATCTCCTTGCAATGTATCCGGTTGTGGATATTTTCGTTCTAAACCTCCGATTAACGCATCGCTGACTAAGGGAGTCATGGAGAAGTACATAAGCAGTGTAATACCAAGCAGAACAAGTGCAGGACGACGGTTCTTTTTCCATAACCAAATGACAAGACCGAGCAGAAGTAGGATGAAAAGTCCTGGAGGAAGCACAAAGCTGTATACAAATTTGATGATGTAAATCAACAGTATCAACCGCCTTCGTAAAGTATGAGTTCAGGTTGTATTGTAACATGAGTTGGGGTGTTCGAAGTTGCACAAAAGACCGAAACGGTCTTTTTTTATTTAATGAGAAGCCTAATCTAGAACTAGATTGGGAGCGGCATTAAGCTAAAGGGAAGGATAGTTGAATAAATTTTTCTAAACTCCCCAACCTTTATCGTTTTCGCTGCAGTATATATTTGAGTGCCACCGATAGAAGGAGCTTTTAGAACATGAATAAACAACAAGCTGACCGAATCATCAAGGATTACATCAAGCCGCTATATGGTTTTGCTTTGAACAAAACGGGAACGATCGCCGAAGCCGAGGAGCTGGCGGGAAGAATTACGCTGGAAGTATACCAAGCGCTTCTCAAAAAGTCAGAGTTCTTGGATCTGAACAGTTACGTCTTTAAGATTGCGCATTATGTATGGGCGAAATTCGTAGGCGAAAAAGTGAAAGCTTCCAACCAAATGCGGATTGATGACCAAGAGGTGATGTCCAGAGACGAGGGCTTCGACGAGATCATTCGTCAAGAAACGGCTGGCGCTTTGCGGCGGGAAATAGCTTTTTTATCTCACCAGCAACGGGCAATTGTTATCAAGTACTATTATGGTGGAATGAAAATTAGTGGAATCGCGGCTGAGCTGGGTCTTTCTAGCGGCACAATCAAATGGCATTTATTCGAAGCGAAAAAGGAGCTGAAACACAAAATGAACACCATTCGATCAATGGGTAATCTCGGCATCAACCCGATTCGCATGACAGGTTTAGGGCATAATGGATCCCCAGGAAAGAAAGGCGACACCTCTGACTTTTTAGCGACAGCGATTAGACAAAACATCGCTTTCTCAACGTATCACAAGCCACTCACGATTAATGAAATTGCTGAAGAGCTGGGCATTTCACCAGTATTTATAGAGGATGAAATCGAACTACTGGAAGAATACGGATTCATGGATAAACTACCGGGTAGAAAGTATCGTACCAATATGTACATAGAAGATCCGTCCCCAATGAAAAGCGAGGTGCTGTACCCATTGTTCAAAGAATATGCGGAGATTGCAGTCGAGCATTATTTCAAGACATTTTTCTCGATGGGTGAAGTGTTCCAAGAGACGGGTATCTACATTCCTGGCGGCGATGTCAATCTACTGTTGTGGAGCCTCATTCCGTATGCTGGTAATCAATTGAGCTTCAAAGAACTCAATAGGGTTAGCCATGAAGAGGTTTCCGTCAGCCGCAAAGATGGCGGCCATTACGCCGCTCATGCAACGATTCACAGAGAGTTTGACGTCAGTTTTGATCCTAAACAATATTATTATAGTGGAAATATGAATCGGGATTCCGATGAGTTTGCAATAAAGGCATGGCAGGTCGATACGTGGTGGTGTGGCAGGAAGGACAGTTGGCGAGACAATCTGAGTTCGGATTTCATTAGTCTGATGCATGTGATCAATGGAGGTTTACCGCAAAACGATGTAAACATTGATGCCTATCGCCGTCTTTTCGATAAACAATATTTGCTGAGAACGGAATCTGACCTTGAAGTTAACATTGTTTATTGCAAGGATAAGCAAACAGGAGAACGTCTGCATGCGGCGATTCCGCAACCGTCCGAACGAATCAAAGAAGCCGCCACGAAATTGGATCAAGCTGTTTATCAAGTGAACCTCGAAGGACAACCAGATCATGCACATAAATATGTACGTTACTGGTCACAGAACTGCATGGCGTCGGGAACCATACTCGCCTTCGTACTCAAACATTTAGTTGATATCGGTATGTTAAAAGTACCTGATCCGCATCGTAAAAAAGGCATTTCTACAATCATGTTCATGAATCAACGCTAGCTTCAAATTAATCGAAGAAAATGGAATATTCTTTAATGCAGCAATGTGAAGATATCTCGCAGTAGCCTTCGATTTAGCTAAGAACGATTTAATAAAAGGCGATTAAGATGATTGCAGTTACAAGTTGCTCAACTAACTGAGAACTATAGTTCAATAATGAGAGGGTTGCCGAGAGGTAGCCCTTTGTTCAACTAACGGGCAGGATAATTTAAGTATAAATCTGGATAATGTGGGCTGAAAACTTCTTCAGCTGAACGGTTATTATGAAAAAATGGGTGATTTCTCTAATAGCTGTCGTAATGAATTAACGCCAAAAAAGTCTGATAAGAAATTCAAATCAGAAAATTTATTGATAACCTCGCAAGTAGCAGTTCACCCAAGTGAGGGAAAAGTTTTTTCCTCTTTTTATGAACCAAAATACGAGAACTGGTGAATAAGAAGTGAAAGGAAAAACGAGGAGGTCTTTTAAGTGAAAGAAAATCATCATTTTCCAATACCCAAGGAAGGAGGTCCAGTTGATTTTGAAACACTTGTTCAACCTCACTTAACTAGTGCATTTCGAGTCGCTTTTTTGATCGTTCATGATTATCATCTAGCTCAGGATGCCGTTCAAGAAGCACTATGGGAAGCGTATAAATCACTTTATCGATATGATAAACGAAAAGGGACATCGTTTCGAGCTTGGTTTATAAAAATTGTGACACATCGTGCACTTAATATGGTGCGTAGAAAGAAAAATACGGAAGAATATTTGGACTCTATTGACCCTGGGCAAAACCCATTGGAGAGTATTCTTCAAAAGGAGAAAGAGCAACAGATTTGGCGAGCGATTCAGATGATGACGCTGAAACATCGCTCAGTAGTTATCCTTTACTATTATGAGGAGTTTAGTATAGCTGAAATTGCAAAAATCCTTGGTGTATTTGAGGGAACGGTAAAATCAAGGCTACATAAGGCCAGAAAGTTAATTGCTGAAAAAATACAAATAAACAAAGAAACACAGGTATTTACCGAGATGGGAGTGAACATGCATGACTAATCTTGACAAACAAATTGCACAAACTCTAAAAAATGTTGCTGGAGAATTGGATCAGCCTAGTTTTGTGATTCCTGACCAAGTGGTAGCCTATAAAAGAAAAAGGTCGCGTTTACTAGGCACTTTGGTACTTCCTGTCTTAATCAGCTGCGCTTTGCTTTTAACGATATCGGTGAGTCCTACCTTTGCGGCCTATGTTAAATCGCTATTTAATGGTTCTGATAAAGAACTGCAATATGCAGCACAGGAAGGTTTTTCACAGAAGGTAAATGCCTCTGTTACTGATCGGGGCTATACTCTTGAAATAGAGGAGATATTGGCTGATCCGATGAGAATTGTGGCTGTTTATTCGATCAAGGATCAGCAAAAGAACTTTATTCATCCGGATAAGCTTCACATAAGTAACGTAGAGGTAACAGATTTGAAAGGGAATGTGATTAGAGAAACTAAAACGTATATGGTAGAAATCCAAGAAAATTACGGATATCTCACTCTAAAAAAACCGGGGGAAACAGAAGAACAAAACCTTTTATTACAGTTCGAGGGGAATCAGATCGACTCTGTTAAAGGAAATTGGGCCTTAAAGATTCCTATTGATTTAGAAAAAGCAATTAAGGCATCCAAGGTGCTACCAATCGATAAGACGTATACCACACCACAGGGACTGCAAATCAATCTAAATAGCATTATGCATTCACCGACTGCTGCCCGTGTGGATTATGAAACGAAATGGACGGAAGAGGCAAAGAAAAGATTAGTAGAGGAAAGTAAACAAGTGAAAGGAAAACTAGATTCAGTTGATCCTTATGTTCGCTATGATGATTATAAACTGAATTTTCATGTTGAAAATGAAAAAGGAGAGAAAGTAAAAGATTTAACTAGGGCGCTTGATATTTCACGCAAAGCCGTGGGAGAATACGGTCATTCTAATCGGAAGTATGGATTTGCTCCCCTGTCTCCTGATCATCAATATACACTAGTATTGGATTCTTTAGAAAAAACAGAACCGTATGAGCTAGGTGTATCATTTGAGCCAAAACAGCTTGCTGAAAAACCTGTAAGAGTAGATGAGGATGGCAAAACGATTGAGATCATGTCCGTAACCTTTGACGAACCATTAAATGAAGCATCTCCAAAGAATGAGAAGCACGCTACTATTTTGCTAGAGGCTTATTTAAAGGATATATCATATATTAATGTAGCAGATACGATTTTAATGGATGATGACACAGATAAAATTATTAATCGTTTTGGTTGGACTATAAAGGATGAAAAGGGCAAAATATACAATGTAACAGGTGGAAATTTTAAAATGATAGGAAAGGATGAACAAGGCAGAAACCATATCCGAATAAAATTGCAAAGTGATGAAATGAAAGAACTCCCTCAAAAGCTAAGTCTTACTTCAGAATTGGCAAAAAAGAGCTATGACCTGGATTGGAAAGTACCATTGCCAATGCCAAAAGAAGACAAATAAGAAAAGCGAAAGCGGAAAATCATGGCCTTTTAATTCTTTAACAGTGTCTGGTAGTAGCCGCGGGTACATCTGCACAAAATCTTGAATTTTGTAATGTCTTAATCGAGTCTCTTCAACTAACGGGGAACTATAGTTACTTAAAACAAGGAGCAGATCGCCGCGGCAGCTGCTCTTTGTCTTATTGAGCGATAAAGGAGACGGGTGAATTATATGCCAAATGATTATGTTTGGGGGATTTTCGTTGCTGATACTTCAACTGATTTTCCGAATTTCTTTCCAGTCGGTATTTATACCACACGTGAGTTAGCCATTAATGAAGTCGAAGCTTTGCCAAGAGATCACAATTATCAATTACTTCGAATGCCGCTAAATAATAACTTCGCATATTACCATAGAAAGAGTAGTAAGTTGGTTGGAATGGATACGATCCATCATGAACATTTTCATTTCAAAGATGAAAGTTAACCGATAGCGGTTGCTTCGGCAGCCGGTTTTATTTGTTCAACTAACGGCAGGTTAGTTGAACTAAATTTTTATGTGAAAATGTGAATAAATCTGTTTATCGGGGTTGAATGATGATTAATTCTGCTGAAGAATTTGTAAGGTTAAGGCTTAGTGATAACATGGAGGAATATCTGAAGGCTGCATGGGATGAAGCACCTTTTGAGGTTTGGTTACAAGTAATTGAAACGTACCCTGAAATGCGTGAATGGGTAGCACATAATAAATCAATTCCTATTGAGATTATGGAAATTCTAGCTGACGATGCAGATGAAAGGGTTAGATTTAATGTTGCTACAAAAAATCGACTACCAGAAAGTTTACAAATGAAACTGGCAAAAGATTTAGATAGCTCAATTAGAAAACGAATTGTCTATAACAAAAAAGCGACATTTCGAGTTTTAACTATTTTATTGAACGATGATGACGAAGATATAAGAGTACTGGCGAAGAATAGGGTTGATGAGGGACGACATAGGTAAACGTTAGTAGAATAGAAGTTGCTTAGGCAACTGTTTTTTATTTGTTCAACTAATGGGCAGGATAGTGAGCAAAGGTTAGATTGATGGGAAATAGTAAATATTAGAATGACAGCATGCTGTCGAATTGTACTGAAGCAATTATGAATATAATAGACAAACCAGAAGATTCTAGATTATACAGGAAATCGCATCGGTCTACAACATATGTGAACTTCCTCAGATAAATTTAATGGAGTGTGCCAATGGAAAATATATATAATGAATTGCATACAGCAGAAATACTGAACCGCATCGAGAATTTAAGTCCAAATTCAAAACCACAATGGGGAACAATGAATGTTGCTCAAATGTTGGCTCACTGCTCAGCATTTCAAGATATCGCATTGGGAAATTCCTTTCCCCCTAGATATTGGCTAGGAAGGTTAATAGGAAGGTTTGTGAATTCTATTTTCTATAATGACAAGCCGGTACCACACAATATGTCAACAATTCCGACCATACTTATTGTAGATGAAAGAGACTTTATGACAGAAAAAGAAAAACTGAAACAAAAGATTTTAACTTTCCAAAGAAACGGTCCGGAGAAATGTTCATCCTATTCGCATCCTTTTTTTGGAAAGTTTACTCCTGAGCAATGGGGTAAAGGGATTTATAAACATCTAGACCATCATTTAAGACAATTTGGTGCTTAGTATTTTTTCGCAATGATTAATAATTGTTCAGTTTAGTGCAGTAACAACACTTCGCTGTGCTAACGGGACTCGATAGAGGAATAGCGGTTGCTTCGGCAGCCGTTTTTTATTTGTTCACTAACGGTAGTATAGTTCAATTATAGTTGTTTTTTATTTCCAGACTTACAGTTTAAATATTAAAATGAGATTAATTGAATTAATAAGGGGCATTAACAGGATGAACAAGGGTAGAATCGTATTTTTGAACGGTGTTACGAGCTCTGGAAAAACATCAATAGTAGATGCTTTACAGTTAAAATCGCATGAATTTTTTTATGTTGTTGCCAATGACCTTTTTGAAGAAATGATAGGTGAACGTTATCTTCGTGAAGATTATTGGAAGTATTTAAGTGAAGCAATTATCATGATGTATCATACAGCCAAATTATTTTCTGACCATGGTAAAAATGTACTTATTGATGGCATTATGGTAGAAAGGCCTGAGTTGAAACCGCATTATGAAAAAGTGAACAAAATATTTTCTGGTTACCCATTATACATTGTTGAAGTGTTTTGCCCTTTAGACATTTGCCGTCAGAGAAATATTGCACGAGAAAATAGAACCGAAGACCAATCTGATTGGCAACACCAAATCATGGCAAAAGATATCCAGTATAATTGTACTGTCAATACACATTTAAACACTTCCGAAGAATGCGCAGATTTGATTTTAAAAAGTATATTTGAAGATGAAGTATGAATTACTATGCTCGAGATGACACATTCCGGTAACGGGGAAGGTTAGTGTAATAGCGGTTGCTTCGGCAGCCGTTTTTATTTGTTCATCTGTGTTCAGGTTAATTTAACAAGGAACTTATCTAATGATGAAATTTGAAGGAGAGATGAAATGATAGAATTATCTAAAGAAAACTACGCACACGTTCTGCCACTGTTGAAAAATCTAGCATATGAACCTGTGTTTGCGTATTCCGTAATTGAGCGAAATCAATCTGGAAAAGTGTTTGTTGATCACAACGAAAATCCTACCTGCAGTCTTATTATCAATTCATATGGACAGTATTTTTTGGTTAAGAGGGGCGACAATGAGTGCTTCATGAGCGATGTAGTTGAATTTTTGCGAAATGATCAAAATCATTCAAAATATTACGATCTTTATGCTTCAACACCCGAACTACTGTTTCAAATTAGCGAAAGTTTAGCGGGAAAGACCGTATTATTGCACCGTTCTTCTTTTACATTCGATCTATCCAAATTCCAACATCTAAAAAAACCTAACGCATTGCCAGAACAATTTGTTATGAAACGGATGGATAAAGCGCTATTCGATAAATACAAGAATGAAATGGACGCTTCTTATGAGTCGTTATGGAGTTCGGCACAACACTTTTCGGATCGAGGGTTTGGTTACTGTCTTGTGATGGATGATGATTTTGCAAGTGTTTGCAATTCTTATTTTGTGGGTGGAGGGTATGCAGCTATTGATATCGTAACCGTGGATGAATACCAGAATAAAGGGCTAGCAACACTCACGGGTGTAGCATTTATCGAACATTGTCTGAACCATAATCTAGTGCCGAATTATAATTGTGACGCTGGCAATGAACGATCAATACAGCTAGCGAAAAAGTTAGGGTTTGCAAAAAAGTATGATTTTCCAATGTTATGGTGGCATCAGGATCAGAGTATAATTAGTGATTATTTGAAAAGATTCAATTATTAAAAAAGAGAGTTTAAAACGAAAACTTTCCAAAATGACAGGAGTAAACCGGTGATAAAACTATTATTATATGAAAATACATGGGAGGTTTAGCTATGACGATTAACCGCGAGACCATTCTAAACGCAATTGTATCAGACCTTGGAATTGAAAATTATATTTTAGCTATATGGCTAGAGGGTTCAGATGGTACTAAAACTTTGGACGAGTATTCTGATATCGATTTGGTGTGCTATACAAAAGAAGGCTGCATAGATTCTGCAATTACCCGGTTGGATGCCTGTATGCGTCGATTAGGAAAAGTAGATATTGCCTATGAAGAAACTGGTCGACCCACAAATAACCGCTACAAGGTTTACCACCTACAGGAGTCATCAGATAGTCTCTTAGTTGACGTGACGATCCAAAGTGAGAGTGTCCCTGTTTTATTCATTAACGAAGACAAAACTGTCGTACCCGTTATATTGATAGATAAGACTGGTATCGTGAAGTATCAAAACGTTGATCACACGACTCACCATTCACAACTTCAATCACAATTGATACGTGCTCAGGGTATTTACAGTCAAAGGAACCGAGCTGTCAAATATACAAAACGTGGGCTTTTTTTAGAGTCGTTGATTTACTATCATAAGTATGTTGTGAATCCACTTGTAGATGTACTTCGGATAATCTATACACCATTCCAAGCTGACAGCTTCTTGGTTCATGCATCTCGGGATTTTCCTGTCGAAGTGGTACTAATCTTGGAAAAGCTATGTGGTGTAAGAACCGTAGAAGATATAGTAGATCGCATCGAATTGATAGACAAGTTGTTTCGTAATGCCGTAGCAGAGGCTCATGTCATGCTATTACAATCTAAAGAAAGCGAGAATTTAGCGGATACCAACCCATAAGCATTACTGGGTTATTGTGAGTGATCGCAGATACATAACTACGGGAACGCTAGTATTATACTGATAGCAATAGGTTTATAGTATTGAGATAAAACTGAAAAATAGAAATTCATAATGGAGCGATCGTATTGTTTATCCAATCCTTTGAAGACGAAATACTTGAGCAATCTTTGTCCATATTTGTGAAAGATATGAGAGCCATACTTAATAGAAAGTTGCGAAGCATTTACCTTTACGGTTCGGCCATACACAATGATTTATCCCCGGGATACGGGGATTTGGATTTTCTCGTCGTAATTGGAGAGGACCTAAGCCAAAATGAAATCGAATTTCTAAATAAACAAAGATCCAATTATAGATCATCCCTTCTTAGAAGATCCGTTGATAGACAAATCCCCAACCTCTATATCGATATGCTTGAGGGTGCCTTTCTTACGATTAATATGCTGAGTGGGGAAAAGGGCAGTGGCTTATGGTGGGGAACAAAGCGCGAATCCGACTGGACAGAAAATCAATTAGATCTGTTCACCATGCACACGATCAAGGAGCAGAGTATCTTGTTGTATGGTGAGTCCCATCTAGACAATATTCCATCGTATTCGAAGGAAGAGTTCATTAGTTTTTTTAAGGAATATGCCAAGTGTATGCGGAAGTTTGGCAAGGGAAATAGTCTACATTCCGTCGACTGGCTCCTATTAGCTTCTAAATTTATAGCTTGGTGGCAGGAAGGTGTCATCTTGTCTAAAAGCCAAGCAGCAGATTGGGGGCATTTACATCTTAGTAGCGGATGGAAAGATAATTTGAAGAGATGCAAGGAGCTAAGGAAGGATCCATCCATGGTAACACGTTTAGAGTATTCCGAATGGTTGAGTAATTTGGAGCCAGCCATTATTGAAGCATCACATGATCTGGACAGAGTTCTCGAAACAACAATTCATTAAACTAGAATCTTTTTAGTCCTATAAAAAAGACTGTTAATAATAGATTTTTCGCTAACAGAACACGTTAGTTAAGTGAAATAGCGACAGTCTAGAACTTTATTTCCATTGTCGATCCACCGAATGGGAGTAAAGAAAGAAGCTCCGAAAACCCATTATATTCAAGGGGTTTCGGAGTTCTTTTTTTAGAGTCAACCCTGCGCAGGGCTGGTCTTCATTTCATGGATTTTTTGGAGCGTATGAAGACACTTTGTTTTCTCGTCATCGTCCTCTGTGTGGAGATACCACTCTACAAGCCTGTACCCGAACATGAGAAGGATCAATTCGAAGACGCAATTAGCGGCGATAGGGGATGCATCTGCATACTCCGAAAAACCTTTGTAATACGCAGGGACACATCGTTGGTAGTATTCGACCATGTGATCGATATCCGCTTCATCCGCAATCAAGCTTGCGAGATCCTCGCCCATGTAGCCCCATCCGCATGTATCCCAGTCGATGAGCGCGATTTTCCCGTCGGCATAGATCAGGTTGGTCACCCAGAAGTCCCGGTGGCATAGCACTAGGGGCAATTGCTCAATGCGGGCGAGTATCTCATCTGCGTGCTCATCGATGTCGATGAGCATTTGCCGCATGTGCTGCGGGAATTCGCAGTCCTCCGAGCGTATATAATCGTAGACGACTGGCCACGACCGGTAATGCAGATACGTATTCTTCATGAGATCTGCATGGCTCAGGTTTGTCAGGCTCTGCAGCACAGCGGGCTTTTCCGCATACAGCTTGCCTTGATAGCGTCCTAACTCCAGCGCCGCCTCTTCATACATGTCACCGGTTAAGTCTAAACCGGTTACGCCATCGATATATTCCAGCCACAGCTGGAATTCATTTTCTTCGGCATTCATCTCCGCATGGTAACATGTTGGCCAGCGGAAGGTATCCGAGAACGTCGTTCCCAAGTCAGACATATAGAGATCATATTCCCGGCGCCAGGAATCCGGATCGTTGTAACGTTCCCATTTCTTTTGAATTTTCAGCACGATACGGTACGGCATTTTTTCACCATCCGCGGTTTCGGCGATCCCGTTTACCAGGTGCACATTTCCCACAGTTCCGCCCTGTAACGGCATGGTTTGGCAGTCAGCCGAGATAATATCCTTCTTGAAGTGTCGGCTTAAGGCATAGATCAGCGTTTCAAATTTAATATTCATTTCTTCCATCCTCCGTTTTTCTTCGTTTGCTTGCTTGACATAGCTATCGTTTTATTTCGAGCCCTCTTGTCGATGAGGTAGCTTGTTTTATCCTGGACATACTTGTGCTCATGTTGCTGGGCAACATAATACTCCCACCGTTCACGCGGCAACGAACCGTCGGCAAGCGCGGCGAGAACGGCACAGTCCGGCTCGCCCTGATGGCGGCAATTTGCAAACCGGCATTGCGGGAACAATTTCTCCACATCGGTAAAGCTTGTGCTTATACCTACCCCGGCATCAAAAAGCCCGAGCTCACGCATTCCCGGCGTATCGATGACCATCGTTCCGGAGGGGAGCATGAACAGCTGACGGTGCGTTGTCGTATGCCGCCCCCGGCTATCAACCTCTCGAATCGCCTGAACCCTCATTACGTCCTGTTCTATCAATGCATTGAGCAGAGAAGATTTACCGACGCCGGACATGCCGAGAAAGACGACTGTTTTACCAGGCATCAAGTAGGAAGTGAGTTCGTTCAGCCCCAGGCCGGTATGACTGCAGATCGCATGAACTGGCACATCAGGGATGCTTTGTGTAACTTCTGCGAGCGGGAGATTATAATCTTCAACGAGATCAGCCTTGGTTAGAATGACGACTGGCTGACTGCCGCTCTGTCTGACTTGTGTCAGGTACCGCATGAGGCGGGTAACGTTGAAATCCCAATTCAAAGAAGAAAGAATGAACACATAGTCAAAGTTGGTTGCAACGACCTGTTCCCGCACGGTTTTGGCGTAGCCTACGGCATGCCCTGAGTAATCTGCGCGTGAGAACTTGGAACGGCGGGGCAGTACCGTAACGATGAGCGAATCTCCGCTCTCGTTGTAGCGCAGCAAGACGAAATCCCCGACGCACGGAAAATCTACGCGTGTTTCCACGCTGTGATAGAATGCTCCTTTGAGCACCGCCGTTACTTCGCCGCGCTCGGTCATGACCGTGAAGCGCTCGCGCCGAAGCTCTGTCACCCTACCGGGCAATAATCCGTCGGGAATTGCTTCTATTTCTGTATAGCCATAGGTTTTCAGATTTATCATAATTTTTTTGTTAGCTCCTTTAATGTTGTTTTTGGACGCAAAAATGCCACGGACAAGCAGCCTCTAAAGAAGCTGCTGTCACGCGGCATCAGGACGCAAAAAAGACACGACCTTCATCGTATCCTGCAAACAGCAATATTCACGAAAGGTTACTTCGGATGGCATACCAAATAACAGGGGCGTTTCCCCGCTTTTTTCGCGTATGCCTACTATTCAGTTTTAAGACCAAACCACCATATAAGTAGTTGCCATTAAAACACATCTCCCTTCGTGTCAGGAACTTGCTTATCGCTAAGCTTTCTATAAAATAACCTATTTTGGAAAAAAAATCAATGCCTGACAGCGCAGATTGTCGGCCTTCACCATCGAGTCTGCCGTTGATAAAGAACTCGCGAGCATTAAAAGTCAGCGTGAGCGCTTCCTCAAGTTGTTTGAAGGAAACGGCGATGGTATATCAAAGATCAGCGAAATTGCAGAAATCGACAAGATATTCATTGTATACTAATAATTCATCATTCAACTAACGGTAGGTTAAGTGGGAGTTATTTACAAATGGAATATGTTAGTGTATTTTTATTTTATGCATATATGGAAAGAGGAGAAAAAAATGAAATATACTATTGGGAAAAATCTTAGAGTAAAGAAGTGTTAATAGAGCATTTACTAGAAGGGAGATAACACTTTGAATTAAAAATAATGAGGTGTAATATGAATCCAACAATTGAAGCCTTTTTTTGCGATATAGAGCTTGTTCACTTTGCATTATTAAAAGAAGAGAATCAATATTACTTGAACAATTCCCGGAAGAAGATGGTATCATTACATTTCGCCCAGTTGGTGGCACGATTGAGTATGGGGAAGATAGCAAATCAGCTGTAATACGAGAAGTAAAAGAGGAAATTAATATTGATATTATTGAGCCCAAAATTGATAGGGATTATCGAGCACATCTTCCCTTGGTACGGAGAAATTGGACATGAATATGATTTTTTTTATGAAGCGAGCTTTAGTCGAATGGATAACTATAACAAGAATGAATTTGAAGGGATTGAGGGGGACAAAAAGTTTATAGCTGTTTGGAAGAACTTAGATGATTTTGAAGAAAACATTCAGTATAAACTTGTTCCTGACGGTCTTTATGAGATGCTTACAAGTGGGCAAATTTCTGATATTAAACATATTAACACAAAAGATTTATTGGCTTTTAAAGGGTCTTGATTTAACCTAGCGGGACACGTTAGTGGAATAGCGGTTGCTTCGGCAGCCGTTTTTTATTTGTTCAACTAACGGGCAGGTTAGCTGAGTAACAGAAATGTTGATATTGGATTATATACCATTAAATTGAAATTTAAAAAATGTCTAACGTCTATACTGTCATAGCGTAATAAAAAGGGGTTTCTAAGTGTATTGAACCTGTGTGGTTCGGTAGGATATTTATATTTTTTGAGAGAGGTGTTAACTTGAAGAAAACATTCATAATCATTTTAATAATTGCAGTAGGTGCTCTTGTTTTACTAGTCGTATCCACTCCATTTATTAACAATTATATTGCATATTCCATAAAAAAAGATCTAGTAGAAGTATCTTTGCCAGACAAAACTGAATTGATAGATGATTTATCATCAGCTGGAAAATTAATTGGGAATGGAAATGGAATGCAATTTTTTGGCGCTATTTTAATCAAATCGGAACTAACTTTAGAAGAATTAAATCATTTTTATTCAAAGTATCGCGAGAATGAATGGAGTTACATCGTTGAAAAGCAAGTGAGTAATAACATTGATTTTCTTAATGGTAACTTGAAATTCAAAGCATTGAAAGCAGATGAAAAACTAATTAACAATTATATTGTTTATACTTGGGGCAGTAGTAACTATCCATTAAGTGATCTTGACATCCGTGGGCATTAACACTCTGCATAAGCAAGATTACGTGCTAGAATATTATAAGCATTGAGGGTGTTTTATGAAATTAATTCGCCGAGCCATTAAGTAGAACCGTACCATAGATGACAGATCATCATTACGCTAACGGGCAGTTATGCGTAATAAAGATCAAAGCATCTGTTATAATAAAGCGTCTAGTTTTTATAATCAAACCTTTATAAAGGTGGTGTTTGACATGAAATATCAATGGAGAATTACAAAATATAATCCCATTTTTAGAAATGAAAATGGTCATTATTTACTAGATGAATGGATTTGCCCATCTGAAATTGGAAAAGTACTAAATGGAGATTTATTTACATTAGAAAATTATCTCCTTATTGAAAATGCTTATATAGAGACAATAATAGAGTTTTTAAATGAAAAAAAACATTATTCTCTGCGTGTCATAGGAGCATCAAATACATCGATATCAAACGAAGCGAAAACATCTATGTTATATGAAAATGAATTTGGCGAGATCAATATTAAAGAAGATATGCTTGTAAACATAAATGAAATTCGCATAATTTGCAAAATGAGATTAAGAAATTTTGTTGGTTTTCAGTTAATTTCCAAAAATAACTTTTTCGTGCATTTTGGTTGGGACTATTATATGTACATTGGCAGCAGTCAAAAATCTGTAACAGCAATTGATTTCGCTTCAAAAAATGGTCTTTTTGTAGAGGAATATTGTTCACCGTATTACTTCGAGGAAAAAGATACCACAAGATTAGTTGAATGGAGTGAAGTAGGCGTTGAAATCCCATTGGTTATAGGGAGTGAGGAAATAGTTAATGTGCCATTAGATGAATATCGAAAGATATTTAATTTATCTGATGAGCATCCTGTTTTTGGTGTTTTTAAAATAACGGAGGAGTATAGAGATTTCTTTCAAACATTTTTGAATCATAAGATGGATTTTTCGAAGTATGAATATGGAATGTGGGCAGGTTATTGAGACTCATTTTTATAGGTTAGCAACGATCGTTTATCCGTTAGTTGAAAAAGGATGATTTAGAGCACTATTACGCTAACTGGGAACGCTAGCTCAAGCAGGTTAGAAGATTAAAACCTCCCTTTAGAAGCAAACCTAGTTGTAATAGCTTCTAAGGGGAGGTTTTATTATGAAGTTAAGTGAGTTGTGGCATCTATATGAGGCTGATAAACGAATTCAAGGATATAGTCCGAGAACATTGAACGCCTACGTCCTCCAAAACAAAATGCTAATGACGGAACTAGGTGATCCCGAGATAGCGGAGATTACATTGCCAATGCTGAAGCAATATTTGGCGAAACAAGCAGAACGTTTGAAGCCAAGCAGCCTAGGGCATCGAATTCGTTTCGTCCGATCTCTATTTCGCTATGCGTATGAAGAGACTTACCTGACTTCAAATCCTTCTTTAAAACTAAGAGAACCCAAATTGGACAAGCGAATTCCTAAGTTTTTAGTCGAGGAAGATGTTATTCATCTTAAGATCTCGTGCCAAACATTAAGAGAAAGAGCTCTGCTTGAGCTTCTCTATTGTACTGGCTGTCGAGTCGGGGAAGTAGAGAGGATAAACATCAAGGATCTCAACTGGGAAAACTGCTCTATAGTCGTAAACGGTAAGGGCTCCAAGCAGAGAGAAGTGTACTTTACGACAGAGTGCAAAGTATGGTTAAGGAAGTACCTGACCAGTCTTGGAGATACCTGTAAAGCCTTATTCGTAACGGATACCAACCCAACTAAACGCATGGCTATTCCTACAATAAGATGGGCATTAAAACGACTTGCAGATCGAGGAGAGATTGAAACGAATGTTTATCCGCATCGCTTTCTACATACCTATGCTTGCCAACTCCTTGATAATGGTGCTCCCTTGGATTTCATCCAAGGTATGTTGGGTCATGAGAAAGCCTCAACCACGCAAATATACGCACAACTTCGTGGCGAACGCAGGAGAGAAATGTAGCGACGATTTTTTTAGCATATAATAGCGGTAGATCCCTTTATAGAAATCTGCCGCTATTCAACTATAGGGCAGAAGAGCGTAGGGGTAGCGTGTGTTAAAGCTAACACTTTTTTAGTTTAGAGATGTTGTCGAGAATTACAAAATAAAAGTGTTAAGCCATCTAACATTGATCTCAATTAAAAAAAACGATGTAAATGCTTGGGCAAAAGAAGGTGTTTCACAATGTATCAAAAAGGGTTCATTGGGTATTCCATTTTCATCAGATTCATTTCAAGATTCCCTTAGTCGTAAAGAGGCTTGACACTCATTTATTCACTTCAAAAAAAGAACATTTGTTCGTATTTTATATTATATACGGGACACAGAGATCATCATTCTTCAATGTATCTAAATTTTTTTTAAATGTCCTTTACAATCGGCTCAAAAATACTAACACTGAAAAAATTCAGATCTTCTTAATCCAAAAGTACCTCGATCAATAGAATTAAAAATGTCGCTGGATTGAATCTTTTCATCAAAAGCAAAAACCCATTCCTCGTTACATCTAACTAAAATGTTAAAGTCATTTGATCTCCATATTATACTTTTATTATGATCTAAACAGTAGAGATACATCGGTAGTGCCCCGTTCCAACCCCTGCTTGTACTGTACAAGTAAACATGACATAATCTTGCTCATTTGTAGCCGGATGAACAGCATTAACCGTAGGGTCTGCTAAAAGACAAAGTAACGTATTGTCGTCTGACTCAATTCTCAAATCTTTATATGTCCAAGTTATTTTTATGGAACCCAGGTTTGCGTCGTTTTGTTCTAAAACTTCTTTAGCTGTTGATTTATTTTTATTAATACTCATGAAGATCTTACCCTCCTTAATTTACGGATGCTAATTTTTAGATGCCCCGTTGAACACATTCTTACGTTACTACACATCTAGTAAAAACAGCGTTCCTCAGTTGAACACCACAACCACTAATTCGACCAAATATATCACTAGTATCGATCTTCTCATCATAAGTAAATACCCGATCCTCATTACAACTAACCCAAATATTTGTGTCCTTTGTTTGCCATATAGGTTTTTCACGATCAAAAAGAGTGACGGAAAATGGCAATGACCCTTGAAAATTATAGGAACTCAGAAAACAAGACACTGTCACATAATCCGATTCTGCTGTGCTAGGATCCATAGCACGAACCAGAATTCGTTCCAATACTGCTAATAGGAAGTTGTCATCAGAAATGATTTTTATGGTACCAAAATCCCAATCATAAACAGTAACTACCTGGTCCGAGGCTAGATCAAGTCTTCGGGCTATGTCATCTGTAAGATTTATTTTTCTCGCTAGACCGGATTCTATTTCAACACTTATTTTCAAATTACTTCTAGATGTTGGCGAGACTTCTTTTGTATTCATTGGAATTCTCCTCTTGATTTACTAATGACCTTATCATTCCCCTGCAGTAACGTTTGTATGTAGTGAGCTATATAAATGATACATATATCCACTATTTTTAAGAAATGGAAAATATAATAAGGATAGGCACCTGTACATCCATTTTCCATACGTTAGTATATAATATTTTATGAAGGGAAGTTATTGATTAATGAATAAACAACTAAGCGATGATAACAATAAAAATATTTTAGTCCCACTCCCCCCAGTTATACCTCCTCCTCAATGGTTAGTGGACTATTATAATCAATTAATGCGAGTAAATCAGAGTACTCTAGAAGACATTGTAAAAAATTGCAACGGCCCTTACGTACCTTGCTATAACGCCCCACCATACGACAAGACTTGCGAATGCTGTGAATATGGGTGGTCTATTGTAATTACAAGAGACGGATGGCTAGGCCATCTGTATGTCTATCTAGTCGCTATAACTGATGTTCAAAAATTAATTAACAATGTAACTGTCACAGGTCATATATATCCAAACTACAATACTCCTCCGAGTTCTGTACCGAATAATTTGGTTCACATCGGATGCTACTTTCTTATAAACAAAACTTTTTACAAGATTCGCGCATTTTAAAAGGTACACTAAGCTAATTGTCTAACAGCAGGCAGCAGACTTTTTGAATTCCATCGGCCAATCTGGATAGGGACCGAGTAATTTATTCGGCTGCTTTACGTCTCTCCCAAGCAAATAACCAACCTTATGTAATAAAGGTGTCATCAATCATTCATTAAACTAACGGGACACTATAGTTGAACAATCACCAGAACGAGGCTGCCGGTAAGAAACGGCAGCCTCGTTGAGCTAACGGGCAGTGTAAAGCCCAATAGATAGTTGATTTCATAAATTCTAATACTTCGATACATCCACCCCACAAATATCCTAGCTCGGTGGTAAAAACGTCCATCCAGTCTCATTATTATAAAACTGTTGACACTCACCTAGCGTATCTAATTTGCTCCAATCTTTATATCCATTGGTCCATTTCTCAAATGGAGAATATGTATAAGGGAAACGACCTTGAAATAAAATCGCTTCTAAATGTTCAGTATATTCGGTTGGAAGGCTTTTTATTTGGGCTAAACCTGCCATAACAGAAGGTCCGTAAAAAGTTACCATACCCATTGGTTTAAGTAAGTTATAAAAGTAGTCGCGTCTGAAAAACCCATGATAAATTCGGTTTTTTTTTTGGATTGTCTTTGTATCCAAAAACGGTAGTATTCTAACCGATTCATACCCACCAATTGAAGTGATGATGTCATCTATACTCTCATACTCGAAACATTTATTTATATCATCTGCACGAATTTGTGGATTTTTGTATAAATCATCTGGAGACATTCTTGCGGTTGGCATCTCAATAACTTCTAATCCCAAGTTGTCTTAAAGATTTTTTATACCAAGCTCGTAGATATCTGGGAACAGATAAGGTAGACCATTAGAAAGTGAAATTATCGCTATTTTCGAACCAGACTTAAGTCTTTTGGGTTTTATCATTGCTCTTCCTCCCAATATATTATTTCCTAATGTTACCACGCAACCCTACTTGTAATAAGAACAATCTTAATTCAGCTTAAACATGGATCTGTTTGAAATTGTAAAACTATGTAAAAGAAGAGGGTTTCTAGTATCTACCTCGAATATATGAATGGTCCATCATGAACGGTTGCATCTTGAAACTAGCTTATTTTTCTATACCTTATGCGGTACATTTTGAACAAGCTCTATGGGAAAGAGGTCGTTACATGTCAAGAATAGAATTGAAGCCGACGGGGCGAACCCCACGGTTAATGAACAAATGGAAAAAAATTAGTCCACTTGCCCCAAGATGGAAAGGGGCCTCCATCGTATTGCTCATCATCGCATTATGCTTGTATTTCATCCAAGGATATTTCGTTTTGGGAACGCGCAGTTTGGGCGAATATCTGATCGGAACGTTAGTGATCTTGCTTGTGATTGTGCTCGTAACCGGCGCAATTGCAGGAGTGCTTCATGTTGCCAAGCGAATGCCTTCGCGTTATGTTTGGATTGCTCTCGCTTCGTTTTTTTTGCTGTTCATTAGCTTCATCGGGCCGATACAGTTGATGTTTATCGTCCCATTGTTGATAATTGTCGTATTTTCTATACTAGGAGCCCTCTTATCCCGATTGATAACCGGTAGATACCGAGAGGCAAAGCTTATTTCGAAAGTAACTGCTGGGGTTTTGGCGGCAGTTACGCTAGGATCCATTGGCATTGGCGGGTATTGGCTGCTGAACAACGGCAATGCGGATTTGGCGAAGCCGTACCGCTTAACAGCGATGAAAACTGCGGACCGCTACCCAACGGCGGCGGCGAATCCAGCTGAACAAGGACCGTATAAGGTCAAAACGTTAACTTACGGTAGCGCAAACAGTTATCGGAAGGAATTTAACCAGAATGGGTCGCTCGTGACAAAACAGGTGAACGGATCGGCTTTTGTGGAAAAGTGGTCATCTAATCGTACAAATACGTTTGGTTTCGGACCGGATCAAATGCCGCTGAATGGATTGGTCTGGTATCCTGATGGCGAAGGACCGTTTCCGTTAATCGTCACCGTTCATGGCAACGCCAACTCAACCGATTATTCGGACCCGGGATATGAATATTTGGGTAAGCTGTTGGCGAGTCGCGGGTATATTTTTGTATCCATAGACGAAAATTTTCTCAATACATCCCTTTACGATGATTTGTTTACACTCAACCTGTTGGAGAAAGAAAACCCAGCCCGGGGATGGTTGATGTTGGAGCATGTGAAAGTGTGGAACGAGTGGAATAAGACGAAGGATAATCCGTTTTTCGGTAAAGCGGACATGAGCCAGATCGCTCTGATCGGCCACTCTCGCGGCGGTGAGGCGGTAACGGTCGCAGCGGCATATAACAAACTGCCGGCCTCCCCGGAAAACGGCAACATCAAATTCGACTACAACTTTGGTATCCGTTCCATCATTTCGATTGCGGGTACTGACGGGCAATACAAGCCTGCGGGACACCTGACTCCGTTAAAGGATTTGAACTATTTGACTTTGCAAGGCGCACACGACATGGACGTCAGCACATATTCCGGCGCGAGCCAATACAGTCGGATCGGCTTTTCAAACGGTAGTGATTATTTTAAAGCATCGGTATACATTTATGGTGCGAATCACGGCCAATTCAACACCGTCTGGGGAAGAAACGACAATGTAGGGCTTGGCAATAAACTGTTCAACACCGCTCAACTGATACCGCAGGAGGAGCAGCTACAAGCAGCTAAGGTGCTCATATCGTCCTTCCTAGATACGACATTGAAAGGGAAAGGAGAATATCGGTCCATGTTCCAGGATATTGGTTATGCCCGAGAGTGGCTGCCGGACACCATGTATATCAGCAACTATATGGACTCGAATACAAAGCTCATTAGTAGCTTTGACGAAGACATCGATCTGAGTACGTCGACATTGGCTGGAGGAAGGCTGAACGGGGAGCATCTGAAGCAGTGGAAAGAGGAAAAAGTGGAGATGAAATTTGCCCCGACTTGTACAGTGCAGTGCGTCTGGGGTGGGACAGTACTGCGACACCTGGCGTTCCCTCTTACACGGTTGTTTTGCCAAATGACAGTCTCGATATACGAGAAACGAGCTCCATCGTTTTTTCGATGGCTGACTGGAATGACGAGAAAGCAAATCGTGACAAGGATGTCCTCGTAGATTTGACCATTAATGTGGAGGACAAAGAAGGCAACGTGGCGTCCCTCCCTCTTAGCAGCGAAGCTTATTTACTACCGATGTTCGAAGGCAACATCATAAAATGGCCTTTCACGACTTTGCAACCGACGAAGGAGCCGGTGTTCCAAAACTTTGCGTTCCACCTTGCCGATTTAAAAAGGGCCAACCCGAATTTCCAACCTGAGCAATTGAGCAAAATCGGTTTTGTATTTGATAAAACGAAAAAGGGCACGGTACTGATCGGTAATATCGGCATCCAAAATGAATATGTTACAGGAGGTAATACGCCTTAATACAGGAAGTTAGACTTGAACAAGTTGGTGACAAGGGCAAAGGTGCTGGAGACCATCGTATCTCAAGAACAGGAAAACACATTTATCTATATCAAAACAGCCCGATCATTTGGTGACCGGGCTGTTCTGATTTTGCAACCACACTGTGTCTATACCAGTGTAAACGCGATAAGATTCTTACCCCTCTTCAAAACGTTGTGAGAGGCCTCATCGCTAATATGGAATAAGCTTTATGTGCTACAAGTTTATTTATTCTGCAAATTAATTTTTAATACATCCCCTTAGCACCACCAAAAACGATCATCCCACCTTTAGGCAGTACTACTGAATGATTGCTCGTTGCCTTTGAAAAGTTCACAACCATTCCCTCCGCGTCATAAACGACAAATCCCCCAATTAATAAATACACTCCATTCAATTTTGTTGTGAAGGATGTAGAAGAAGTGAGGGCTAGACTCGAGAAAAATGGAGTAGCCGTTTCAGAGGTAAGGAACGGTGAACCTAAACGTTTTGATCTTACTGATAATAACGGAAATATGATCAGTGTCATTCAATTGTAATTCAAAATAGAGTTCGAGGTTATTTTTTGTTATTGAACTAACGGGACACGATAGTTGAATAATACAAATTGAAGAGCAGGAGCTAAGGTATCCTGCTTTTTTCATTGAACTAACGGGCAGTTATGCGTAACTTCCAGGGAATGTAAACATCTAAATAACGTAAGGAACGAGGAGGCAGACAATTCATGGGAGGAACGAATGTATGGGATGCGGAGTGGGAGGTTAACGAAGAGCAGGCGCGGACGCTGATCGGCAGACAATTCCCTCAGCTGTCATCGAAGCAAGTGAAGCGATTGGGCTGGGGCTGGGACAATACGGTTTTTCTCATCGGTGACGAGTACGTGTTCCGGTTTCCAAGAAGAACGATTGCAGTTGGCTCGATTCGTATGGAAGGGAAGCTGCTGCCGAAGCTGGAGGCATATATGACCATCCCCTATCCGAAACCGTTGTTTTATGGCGAAGCAAGTGACGAATACCCGACACCATTTCTTGGCTATGCCTACGTGCCAGGAGATTTCCCCATCGGTTTGACGGAAGAACGCCGGGCTTTATCGGCAGAGACGCTGGCGAAATTTTTGCGGAGATTGCATGAGTTTCCGGTGCAGGCGGCGCTGAAGTGCGGAGTTCAGCAAGATCATCGAAACTTGACGGACATAGCATCGCGCAAAGTGAAATTGGAGGGCTTTCTATCGAAGGTGGTTGAACACTTGTCGCCGGTTGAGTCTGGTGTGATCGAAGCGTATATTAGCAGGCTGCAAAAGGACCGTGTCGAGGCGGTGAATGCACTGCTACATGGCGATCTTCATTTCAAAAATATGCTTGTGAATGAGAACGGGATCGTTTCCGGCATCATTGATTGGGGCGATCTGAGCGTAGGCCATCCGGCTTGCGATTTGAGCGTTGCTTATAGCTTTTTACCACCTTACGCTCGTGACGTGTTTTTCGAAACGTACGGAGGAGCGGACGAGGAAACGAAGCTGCTGGCGCGGCTGATCGCGGTATACATCCCCATACTGATCTTAATGCAATCGGTCGATGACGGGAATGAAGCGATTGCGGCAGAGGCGAAATCCAACATCATGCGGGCACTGTCGGATTAGGCTCATTATTTCGTTGCGGCTATGGGGCTATGGCTATCGGCACCATTTTGTCGTTTAAAGGCCGCGATAAGGTACGATCCGCCTTCTCTGATGCCGCTTTATGTTGTTTATTCAGGAGGGTTTTTTATTGTGGGTTATGAACTGGATTTTAAAAAAAGGGTACATGAAGTTATTACACAGAAACAATTATGTTCAGTTATGAATGACACTAAGTGGGGAAACTTACAAAGTGATGTAATAAATAAACTCCCTTTTACCCCGCCATATCAAGCTAAGTATGTATTAGATGATGAACTTTATCCAGAGAACTTTGAAACCGACGTCTGGTATTTAGGGGATTGGATAGAAGCACTTTCACCTTTTTTTTCTGTAGAATGGATTCGGGTTAGACCAAGGTATCAGAAGCACAAGGGGAATCTGCTTCCTCCTGAATTAATTGACATAAGTAAAGAATTTCTTTCGATTTTACATGAATTAAGAATTCCGTATAGAGAAGAAAACAATACATTTTTCATTTATGGATACATTTCAAATATTTCTCACTTTTCAAAGGTAATCAATTAGCTAACGGGACACGATAGCACAATAACAACTGCTGCCGGCTTTATCTGAAGCCTATTAAAGTAACGGGCAGAATAATTCAACAATTCAATTCTTGAAAGGACTTTACCTTAAAAGCCTAGAATAATCAACTTATGTATTTCTACCAAGTAAGGAGCTACTATAAATGCGGATTGTTGTAACTGGCGGAGCAATTATAAGAGATAGTAAAGGAAGAATTTTATTGCAGCAAAGATCCGATTACGGAGACTGGGGATTACCAGGCGGAGGCATGAATCCAGGTGAGACTATCCAAGAGACAATGATCCGGGAAGTTATTGAGGAAACAGGATTAACTGTTACGGATTGTGAATTTTACGCTGTATATAGCGGTCCAAGGATGGAATACTCCTATCCTGATGGCAACAAGGTTGTTTTTGTTATGTTTCTTTTCAATGCCTGGACTGATTATAATCAGTATTTATCTGAGGATGGGGATGCGATAAGATATCAGGACGATCTATGCGAATCGTTGAAATTACAGTTTTGGGATACTAACGATATCTCACTGGATCAAATAAACAAAGTTCAACGACCAGTTTTTGAAGATATGCTAAACGGGAATACAAATATACTTAGATCTTAATACACCAGTTCGCTGAACTAACGGGACACGATAGCTCAATAAGCACGAAGAAACGGCAGCTGATGAATTGGCTGTCTTTTTCTCAACTCCCTCAAGAACTTTGATATAATATGTGTATCTGGACTATAAGTATGAAAGGGAGTACAACAATGAATAAAATTTTGCGCAGCAGCTCGGCGGAAGCTGAGATTAATACCCTTGGGGCGGAACTGATCAGCTTCAGAAAGCTGGATCCGGAAGCTGAATACATCTGGAGCGGTGACGCCACGTATTGGACAGGCCGTTCTCCGGTGCTGTTTCCCATTATTGGTGCGGCCCGGAATGGAGAGATTAAGGTGGACTGCAAAGCCTATAAGATCGGCAATCATGGATTCGCCAGACGCAGCGAATTTACGCTGGTCCAAGAAAGCGATACCCACGCGGTTTACCGCCTCTCTTATGATGAGAAAACCCTGGCCAGTTATCCTTTTAAATTCAACCTATATATTACATATAAACTGAATGCAAGCACACTGGAACTTAGTTACCGGGTGGAAAATAGCGATGAACAGGATATCTTCTTCCAGCTCGGAACCCACCCGGCGTTCAATTGTCCGCTTGATGACAACGGTAGCCTGAACGATTACTATCTGGAGTTCGCTGAATCGGAAAACCTTGAAAGGTTGTTCTTGAATTCGGACGGCCTGCTGATCAGCGGCAAATCGGAGCCCGTTCTGAAACAAGAGACCATCCTGCCTTTATCCCATGAAATGTTCGCCGAAGGCGCATTGATTTTCCGAAATGTGAGCTCTCGGCAGATTTCGCTTAGAAGCAAGCACTCCTCCAAAAGCGTAGTTGTCAGCTATAAGGGTTTTCCCGACCTCGGCATCTGGCAGCCTTTGAACGCTCCCTTCATATGCATCGAGCCTTGGCAAGGAGTAGCGGATATGGACGTCTTCGAAGGTGAACTTCAAGCTAAAGAGGGAATAATCACCCTGGAGCCGGGGGCGAATTTCACAAGCTCCCTGACCATAGAAATCAACTGACGATCCGAAGGGATCTGCAGGGTTCTCAACTGGTTAAGCTCGGCTCCATACCATTGCAAAAAGCTTCAATCTATTGGAGAGGGCACTGAAGAACTTACGTTTTTCTTAAGGAGTATGTATAAACTTCAAAAAAGAAGACATTCAACCCCATTTTTAGGAAGAATGTCTTCTTTTTTAGCTCTATTTTATTCAATTTATCCCTATGTTTTCAATCTGTTAACTTCAATATCCGCTTTAAGTTCACGGCGAATATCGTCATCGCACCTTGTAATTCCATACCAATCAGACCCGAGGATGTAGCTACATCATACCCGTGCCCATGTTTAAGTTCGCTATTCTTCGCTTCAATTTTGTAGCGTTCCTTAGATTTTTCTTTAAAGTACTCTGTTTCCTGGAACGCAACGCAATCTGTTCCGAATGTTCTTCAGATTTAATCGTTACAGAGTAGGTTTGCTCTTCGATCCTTCTTTATAACAACCCTCTTTAAACGGACAACGCTTGCACTGTTCCACGTTAAAATAATAGGTGTCTGCTTGGTTTTTGTCGATGCCTTTCTTGCCCTGTTCTCTTTTTTATTGAAGTAGGCGTCAAATCGTGGATGCCGTTGAGCTAACGGGCAGGATAGTTGAATGATTTCGCGAATAACTTAAGTCATGACGAATTTACGAAGTTCGCAAAAAAGACGTTAGCCGAAAGAAGTTCTTAGTTTAGGAGGAGTCTATATGATATTAGAAAAAGTTATAAATAGAATTGTAATACAAAGTGAATATAAGGATTTTGTTGATAAGTATATAGATAATATACTTACCGAATTTAAAGGTAAGATTCATAGCATTTATATGTGTGGCTCGATTCCAAAAGGAACTGCTAAACCTTTTAAGTCAGATGCAGACTTTACTATTGTATGTGTAAATCCCAAAGATATTGATTACGAAAGATTGTCAAATATTAAAGACAGGCTTTTGGAAGAATATCCAGTAGTAACTAAGATTGATACGATAATTTGCTCGATTGACGATGTATTAAGTAAACCAAATGAGTGGGGTTTTTGGGTAAAGATAATTTGTGTTTGCATATATGGTCATGACGTTGGTGAAAAAGTACCACCGATAATTATTTCTCCAGAGTTCATTTTAGACTTAAATACAGAGACCAAGGAGGAAGTAGATCATATACATAGTTTACTTTCTAATGCTAATGATAACACAATGAAAACTAGATATATTAAAGGTTACTCTAAGAGATTAATTCGTGCATTATACTCTTTGGTTTTAGAAGATACAGGTGTATGGCAAGATGACATTATTAAGATGAAGAATGCCATATTAAACTATTGTGAGATTGACCCCGCTTTAGTTGATTATCTGTATGCTTGTTACTTGGATAGTAATGTACTTGTTGAAGAGTTTCTGGGAATTGCAGATGAAGTATATAGCTATTTTGAGAACGCCTTAAATGCAATGGCTGCTTCCAGAACTTCCTTCGGCTAACACCATATTGACGCTCCGGGTCACTCTCAGAAGCGAGTGACCACATCCAGCCCCCTAAGCCCGTCGGGACGTCATTGCATTAGGTGTTCGGCAAGCCTTACAACTATAAGCAGCGACTCTAATTAAAACATAAGACTATTGAACTAACGGAGAACTTTAGTTGAATGATACACACTAATGAGCAGGCGCTACGGTAGCCTGCTTTTTTCATTGAAGTAACGGGCAGGATAACTTGGACAATCACGGAGATTTGAATATGAAGATTGTTAAGGGATGTGTTATTAACATGAGTCTACAATTGGTGCCATTAAATATTCCGTCAGATTGGACTGTCTTATGGAATCATTTTTATGAAATTAATCCCGATGACTTTCATGACGACTCATTTCCTTATGTATGGGAGCTACATGAGGATATATTCTATTTAAGAAATGAAAAGACAGGTTTGATTTTTGATTTAGGATGCTATCCAGCTATGCGTTCAGAGGGTGTGTATACATTGAATTTAGTGAAAATTGGTGATGATGAAACTGGACCCGAATATTGGGCTAACCCTATTTTAAAATATTGTTCCCGCAAAATTAACGACATAACAAATATAATCCATGAAGTTCTCAATAAAGAGCAATAGGATTCGTCCGAAGCAAAGTAAATCATTAAGCTCACGAAGAACGACAGTAGAATAGCGGCTGCTTCGGCAGCCGTTTTTTATTGTTCAATTAGCCGGCAGAATACTTACAATTTGTGGCGCTATAGCGTCACATTATTAGCATTAGGTTATGTAATGATATTCTGATACTCAAAAAAATTGGAACAATGTGGTAAATTGGGATGATGGAAGAAGTACTCAATAAAAAATAGAGGAGGAGACAAATATTTCATGGGCAACGACTTTTACAGAAAACTAGGTGCATCCTTTCTAATTTCCGCTGGAGTAATCTATGCAATCGAACGAGTAGGCTCTTTGATAGCTCGCAGCCATGAAATTGCAGCGTTGTACGAAGCAAATATGTTCAATGCCCTACCTGAAACTCATATTACAAGCTTCTTCGATAATATCTTTGTGCCAATCCTTGCGTTTCTCGGTATGATACTTTTTGTAAATGGGTTTCCAAAAAAAATCAAATGAGATAACTCATTCAACGCGATGTGAGCACATAATGAGTTGTAATAAAGTTACAGAGGAGGTGCATAGGTGGCGGAAAGAAGATGGGGTATTGTCCAATGGTACAAAGAAGATAAAGGTTACGGACGGATAATGCTAGACGGGCAGGAAGGTAACCATGTTTTTGTACACTTCAGCGAAATACTACCAGACCCTATTAGGTTACCGAACGGCTTTCGGTTCCTTAAAGAGGGTCAAAAAGTTGAATTCGACCTATTCGAGTTTCCGAATATAGTTGATTCTCAGCGTAGGACAGCTAAAAATGTACAAATATTAGAGGAATGAAGGAATCGAGACTTACTTGATGAATGTATGGACTTTCGGGAATCATAATTAAGCTAACCGGAGACGATAGTTCAATAAACGCGATAAGGCAGCCAATCAGTCAACATGATCGGCTGCCTTTATTCAATTAACGGGCATTTATCTTCAACTACTAAATTACAGTTTTCTTGCTTTGATTACGAAAGTTACAGGAAGCATCTTTGCTTTTTTTGCAAAATCGTCGTTATCGTCCCGCAATTGAATAATTTCATCATCAGATTGCTCAATCATTTCTTCAATAACAAGTCCCGCTTTTGAGAGCGCATTCACATAGGTTGATAGTTTACGGTCAGCTAATGTTAGCGTACTTTCGTCAAGAGTTACCGAATACCAAGATTCATCGAAGTAACATTTTTTAAAAACAAGCATATCATTTTCTGCAACAACACATTTGTGTATAGGGTGAGACCAACTGAAAATAAATACGCCGTCTTTTTTTAGGTAAGAAGCAATCCTGCTAAAAGTACCCTCAAGATCGGTTGTCCAGCCTATAGCATAAATCGAATAAACAAAGTCAAAATAATCCTCAGGTAGTCCACATTTTTCTTCCATGGGAGAACAGATTAATTTTGCTGAAAGTCCGTGATCTGACAAATATTCTCTTGTTTTTTCGATTTGGTTTTCTGATATATCCATACCCCATAGTTCAGATGCTTTACGTTCCCCGAGATATTGCAATGATTGACCGCTTCCACAGCCTATCTCCAACATCTTTTTTCCTGAAATATCGCCAAAAAGCTGGCATTTTTCTTCTGAGACAAATGCTCCATATAAAGGAAGTGCGGTTGCTCCTAAAATATCATTTCCTTTTGTATCCCAAAATAAGCTGTTAGTTTCATGAATAACATTCTTGTCCATATCGACCGAGATAGCGCTACCAACCTCGCCAGCGCCTATAATATTTGTTCTATAAACAGAATTCTTGTCCATGCCAGTACCATCCCCCAATATAAAAATATTAGTCTAAATGTATATCCTGACTTGCGCGCTATTGATTCCAAAATAATGTACCATTTTTCTATGAATACATCTACCTAAAATCTTCCATACTGCATCCATTGGATCTAGTAGACTCATTGCGCTAACGGGACACGATAGTGGAATAGCGGTTGCTATGGCAGTAGGTTTTTAATTGTTCAATTCATGGGCAAGATAGTTAAAAAAGGAACTTAAATTTAAATCTCGAATATTTATTGAGAACGGATAGCTAAAAAATTGATGACTGACAGGAGATAAATACGATGATAAAAGGTTTCGGAGGAATCTTTTGGAGAACTAAGAATCTTGAAGTTATAAAAAAATGGTACAGTGAGGTCTTGAAGATTGAAATAGATCATTGGAATGGGACTGTGATAAAGCCCCAATCAGGAAATGAGACTATCTTTTCTTTCTTTACCGAGGATGACAGTTATTTTCCAACAGAACAACAAGTGATGTTAAATTTCCAAGTACATAATCTAGACAAGACTATTAAGCATCTTGAGCATATTGGTATACCACTTGCAAAGAAAGAAGAAATTAGTGAATTTGGAAAGTTTGTTTGGATTGAAGATCCTGAAGGTCGACTGATCGAGCTTTGGGAGAAATAAAGAGCTGTGCAATAAAAATGAGTTGACACAAAAGTAGTTAGGGACCATACTACATATATGAACAACAATAATAAAAAAATAAATGACATTGAGGCTATTCCCTCGCTTGTACAATCCAAGCGTCAGATTGATCGCTATAACCTAGACATAGACGCACAGGCTATACTCGTCGCGTCTAGGCTAATGGCAGCGGGAGCCATGCTTGGACACGCCTCAGAGATTCATTTCTCTAGATTCGGTTTATCAACAGGGCGTTATCGTTTATTGGCAGATCTTGAAGATAACGAAGGAGAAGAGTTGCCTTCGCAATTAGCGGAGCATCTAGGCGTTACACGTGCTACAGTGACTGGTCTTATCGACATTCTTGAACGAGATGGGCTAGTATCTCGGCGATCAAGCTCAGACGATGGCCGTCAGAAATCAGTCGTTTTAACGGAAGAAGGAGCGAAGAAGCTCCGTGAAATGGCTCCTGAGCATTTTGCTCGGTTGGAAGCAATGGTGGGCTTGCTCAACATCGAAGAACGCAGCGTATTTCTCGACTTGCTAGGTCGAGTTACACAAGGCATCTCAGCACTTACGGGCGAATTAGGCTCGAAACCAAAGGGAAACATCAGTAATGAGTAGAATGGGCTAGTGAAGCTAGCCTATTTTTACTCTTATATAGTTAGGCACCTAATTATATCTAGCTGAACGCAATCATTGAACTACTTCAAAGAAGAAAGGAGCAAGTAAATGAACCAGATGAAATACTCTAATCAGACAGATGATGTTTACGGCATCAAGGCTGCTGGTTCCAAGAAAAAGACTTTTGTACTATGGCGTGAAGTTGTAATGGCCTATGCTGCTCCTGCCATTATGGCAGGTATCGGGGGATTGGTTACTGCAGATAGGGGGCTTCAAATAGCGGCATTGACCACAATTGGCGGTGCATCGGCCTTGATGGCCTTGATGATTGGGCTATTGTTGCACAGCCGAGTGGGCCATTTGCGATGGGTCGTCGGTGCACCTCACTTGGTTGTGGTAGGGGTATTCGCAATGGCCGGGTCCTCATTTGGACTATACGCTGCATGGGTGACATCTGTTGTAGTAGAAATTATGATTCCGAGTAATCACTTGGCCTGGGTAAATCGTGTATGGATCGATTTCCCGTTGTCTGGATTCATAGCAAGCACGATAGTGACATGGCGGTGGCGACTTGCCGTCACAACTAATTTTTCATCTAAAAGGAGAAGATAAAAAATGATAGTTATTATGGGAGCAACAGGTACGATAGGTAGTGCGCTTTTGGAACGTTTGGTTGATCTTGGCGTACCTGTCAGGGCGCTAAGCAGAGAGCCAGAGAAGTTACGTGATCAGATCGGAGAAAAAGGCCGATCGACTACCGAGGTCGCAAGGGTGGATGCTTCCGATCCCGAATCACTGCGCCGCGTGTTTACAGGTGCTAGCCAGCTCTTCCTTGCCATGTCCAACAGTCCAAGACAAATCGAATTAGAAACCTCAATCATTCAGATTGCCGCCGAATCTGGAATCAAACACATCGTAAAAATATCCAGTCCAGCCTTTGAGCAGAGCTCTCCAGTAGCAGTGGCGGGCTGGCATCAAGAAATTGAGAAAACGCTCAGGGAGTCGGGTCTCACTCACACCGTGTTGCGCCCTTATGCGTTCATGCAAAACTTAATGAACTTTGCACCAACGATCACAACCCAAAATGTTTTCTTCGGCTCTATGGGTGATTCACCGTGTAACTTCATTGACTGTCGCGATATTGCAGACGTTGCCGCAGAAGTTCTGACCAACCACGAGGTATCAGGCCATATATATACGCTTACTGGTTCGGAGATTTTCAGTTATCCCCAGATCGCGAGTCGACTATCTGCTCTGCTTAATCGGCCGATAAGTTACAACAACATGGAACCCCAAGTACTACTCCGCAATCTTATCGATCACGGGAATATGCCTCCTTGGCTCGCGAACCATGTTGTGGAAATTCAAACCATGTCTAGGATGGTGCCAGAAAGTCCAAATGACACTGTGAAGCGCTTGCTCGGCAGAGAGCCACGCACACTAGACGCCTTTCTACATGAGTGTGCAGAAAATTTCCGGTAGAGGCGGAGGCCACCTATTCTGATATTTCTGTTGTTAGCAGTATTTTATTCCGATTTAAGATAAGTCATTGAGCTTAAAGAGAACGTTAGTGGAGGAGCTTCCTATATGGTAGCTCTTCTTTATCATTTAAGCTAACAGCAGGTTAACGGAATGGGACCGCAGTCGAAAAAATTTTGCGTCATTTGGCCCGGTTATTGTTCCGACACGGTGTCTGCGAACCAGTTTCGGCTTGAAGATGGGAACGAGATTTCGTTTACACGGTCACCTGTAACGAATAAAGAAAGATGCTATGCCGAATACGAAAAAAAGACGACCATTTTGTTGGTCGGCCACTAATTATTCTATTGCGGTCAGGATAAAGTAGTGATTATCGACTTAAAAAGTAGTTATGTAAGGTTCGATAAAAATTGATTATAACTATGAATTACCAAATGGTTTATCGAATAAATAGTAAAATATTACTGTTAAGTACGAGGGTTATCAAGAGGACTTTTATTTTGATTATCCTTTTTTGGTCAATATAAGTACTTTCCTAATGAAAATTATTTTTTCTCTAATGTAACATTGAAATGAAAGAGGGGGATGGCGTTGATTGAACATAGCAATCTTGAAGAATATCTGGATCCGGTAAATTATGATCTTGAATTTGACGGTGAAATGGACAAATATCAGTTCTATCTTGAGCTTGCAAGATCGAGTCCTGGCGAAGTGTTAGAACTTGCTTGTGGTACAGGCTTAACAACGATACCCCTGTCAAAAGCCGGTATAACGATGACCGGCGTAGATATCTCTTCTGTGATGCTCGCGTATGCGCGGCTGAAGGCGGAAGGGTTGACTGTTACTTTTATGGAAGGCGATGCCCGTACCTTCGAATCGGACAAGCGATTTTCGATGATTTATTTGACTGGCAATGCATTTCAGGCATTCTTAAGTGATCAAGATCAAATCGATTTGCTTACTACCGTTCACAAACATTTACAACCCCATGGAATCTTTGCATTCGAGACCCGTAATCCGGAGGGAACTGATTTATCCGATCAAGAGGAGACAGAATGGGGATCATTTATTGATAAGGATGGGCAAAACGTAAAGGTATCAGGCACACAATATTACGATATTAGCCAGCATATCATGCATTGGGTCACGATGCGTGATTGGGGAGATAAACGAACGACTTCCCGAATTGCTTGTCGATTCACAGATCAGGCTACGCTGCAATCTTTATTAATCCGTCACGGATTTCGCGTCGAACATCAATATGCTGACTGGGATAAAACGCCGTTCTCGCCGTCATCTTCATCTATTATTAGCGTCTGTAGAAAATGTTAGGAGAGACGTAATTCATTTCAATAGGAAAACTCCCCTCAGGTCGAGGGGAGTTTTGGTGATCCTAAGCAGATTCCCATTTAAAGTCCGGCTTTAATCAACAAGACGGCAAGATAGCGTAATAGCCTGTCTGAAAATATGGTACAATTTGTAACACTAAAGCGAGGTGAGAGAATTTGAGAAATATTGTTGAGGACTCACAGTTTCTCAGTGAAAGAGCTGAGATGATGTACTATTTTCAAGATGAATTTTACATCTCTGAGAAAACTGAAATTATTTATTCAACTTCAGGAAAGTTCAAACTTGAAATCCATCACTATAACCATGTTGAAGGTTTTATCAGACATAATTACACAAAAGGGATTGTTACGGATAGTGAGCATAAAATCATCGACATAATATATAGAAATTATGACCCATTCTTATTCAGTTGGTTGGAGGTAAATGGCACAGAATATCTGTTGTGTGGGTTAGATTATCAGGGGTATTCAATTGTTAATTTATCAAATACAGAAACCAATCATTATGTTCCCGAAGAGGCTTATAAAGGGCATGGATTTTGCTGGGGGGAAATAATATATTTTCAACAAAAAAAACTAATAGTGATTGATGGATGCTATTGGGCATGCCCCTATGAACTTGTTTTTTATGATTTTTCTAATCCTATGAATGTACCATATAATGAATTATTCCGTGTGGATGTTGATAGCGTATTAAATTGGGATAGTTGGAAAGATTCCTGTAGGGTTATATATCTTGATAAGGAAAACAACGAGACAGAATTTGTATTTTAGAAACTAAGCTAACAGAGAACGATAGTGGAATAGCGGTTGCTTCGGCAGCCGTTTTATTTGTTCAACTAATCGGGTAGTATAGAGAAACCTATTTTTGTAAATTATGGTCTAATTATTATAGAGTACGTATTAGCTCCAGTCCTAAGGATTAAGGAGGATTTATGAAAACTGCAGCAAAAATAAACTTATGATCAAAGGTGAATGCAGATGGAACAACTGAAAATTGAACCCTATAAACCCGAAAGGGACGAAGCTTCAATCATAGCCATGTTGTGTGAAAATGAACAATTTAATATGTTTCAACAGAGTAACAAAATGCTCTCAGACGGTATATTTGTTGTTCGTTACAACGACTTAACGGTAGGTTTTCTCTCTTTTGATGGTTTTAAGAGAAGAGCGTTGACGACGATATTTGTTAACGAAGAATACAGAAGAATGGGTATCGGTGCCACACTTATGGAAAAGACGGATAAAATGCTTTCTCAAAACGGAGCGGATGAGATTCGCCGAAGATAGAAGCAATAGATTCGTGATGCTTATTGATGGTGAAATAGCAGCAGTCGGAATTATTGACGGGGTTGAACTGAGTCATGTGTCTGTTCGTCTAGATCTTCAATCACGAGGATACGGAAGAGCTTTTATTTCATTTCTTGTAAATGAAATTGTACGAAGGGGTTGGGAAATCGTGACACTCGGGGTTGTGAAAGGCAATCCTGCAATAAAATTGTATAAGAGTCTTGGTTTCAAAGCAAAGTCATTAAACCATTGGGTAACAAAATATTATAAGCCGGACACTCGATTGAGCAGACCACCTAGCGATATATATCCTCAAATGACTCGTTGAGCTAACAGGTAATGTTAGTGGAATAAGCATAGAATATTATTAGAAGTGTTCGATATTTCAGGAGAGATTGGAGAAAGTATGAAGAAGATAGACTGGATTAAAGTAATTCTAATAGTATCGCTATTCGGTAATGTTGTCTTTTTTATGAATCAGAAAAAGGATAGCAGAAATCAAGAATTGAAATATGAATTATTGAATGCTAATATCCACCGAGATCTAGCTCAACTTGAAGCAACTATACAGTATCAACAAGATCATAATTGGAATAATGAAACTCTTGTTACACAGAAACTAGATGATGCAATCGATTCAATTATCTTACACAGTGGAATGGAAAGAGATAAGGATAAGGAAGATATCCTTATGAAAATGTACGATTACATGAACGAATTCAAGGTTGGTGACGAGATTTTAGATGTAAACCTAAATGATAAGCAACGCGCCGATTACATCTATTTAGGTGAGAAGCTTCGATCTAACGGGTGGACGTTTAATGTAGGATATGATACAAGCTGGGAGACCTTTGCATCTAAAGTAAAGGAGTTGGTAACGGAGTCATAGATGTCACAAGTCTGTACTGGATTGCACGGATACGGATTAACTAGTACAGCAAGACTCACATGGATCTATACAAATATTTTAAAAAACTTACTTGAACTAATGGGAAACGTTAGTTTTATGAATACAGAGAGGCTACGGACATAAGCCTGCGTTAGTTCGGGGATTGGGGAATTAATTATGATATGTGAGAAGAAATCTAAGCGTCTTGGAATTGTTCGATCCCTTGTTTATGAAATGCAGAGCAGCTTCAAGAATCAGAAAGCTTGGGCTCATCTTTCAGGAGTGTCTACCTTCGCTTCGATGCTCGCTATGAGAAGAGGACAAGATTCGGAAATAGCTGCGATCGCGGGGGTGCTACACGATTTTTATTTCTATAAAACTGGAATAAATACCTTTCCTGGTCACAATAGCGCAGACGCGGTAAGACCTATAATACGTAGCACTCAAATCTTTACCGACGAAGAGATCTCAGTAATTCTTAGATCAATCTTTTATCAAGAAGATAGAAATCGAGTTCATGGACCAGATGAGGAAGTTATTAAAGACGCTATTTTATTGCAGAGGTACTTTCAAAATACAGGAAATCATTTACTTAAGACGGATATACATAGACTACAAAATGTATTTATTGAATTAGGGATTCAGGAGGGAAATGTAGATACAGAATTAAACGTAGATGTGGAAGCATTAAATAGAGAAACTAAAGACAGACGACTTATGCTGGCTGATTTTGCGGAAAAGCTCGCAGAGCAAAACATAATCGGGGTACCGGAAGATGAACGTTATCGGGAAATTTGCAAGTATTGGCCGGACTCTGATATCTATAAATTACTAGAAGGTAACTGGTGTGCTGCATTTGTATATTACTGCTGTATGCAGGTTGGAATACTTCTTCCAATTCGATATCCTAACCGAATGTATCGTCTAGCTGGGGTTGGTGCGTGGTTGGATTGGGCTCAGCTGCACGAAACTAGATTTTTCTATGACGCTAAACAAGAAGAATTTATTCCGGCACGTGGTGATATTGTTATTTTCGATAAGCTTCTCTCCGATAATTCTCACGATCATATCGGAATTGTTTTAGCTTGTGAAGACAATGAAATTTTGATTGCTGAAGGTAATAAAGACAATAAAAACTACTCTAGTGTCTCATTCAGGGGTAGAGATCATTGTATACTCGGATATGTCCGAATAGATAACGGCTACCGTTATCATTTCAATGGAGAGTATGTACCCTTTGGTTATTGATTTCGAGCAGTTATTACGCTAACGGATAGGATAGTTTAATAAGAGTTATGTTGAGTTTTTTCGGGCCAGTCTAACCCAAAGGCGATAAAATGGTAATAAACCGATTAGGGAGGCAAATCCATGATTGATATTGAAAGAATTAAAGAGATTATTCCTCATCGGAATCCATTTCTCTTGGTCGATAGAATATTGGAGATTAATGAGGGGAAGAGAGCTGTTGGGATTAAAAATGTAACCATTAATGAACCTTATTTTCTCGGTCATTTCCCTGACTATCCCGTAATGCCTGGAGTCTTAATTGTAGAAGCACTGGCACAGGTCGGTGGAGTCGCTATGTCTAACGTTGAAAGCAACAATCATAAAATAGGCTTACTGACTGGTATTGATAATTGTCGTTTCAAACGACAAGTAAAACCAGGAGACCAACTCCTTCTTGTATTTGATGTAATTCGAATCAAGGGACAAATCGTCAAAGGAAAGGGAGTCGCCACGGTAAATAATGAATTGGTATGCGAATCTGAAATAATGTTTGCATTCAGTTCGATTTAGGTTTTAATGTAACGGGAAACGACAATTAAACAATATACATTGATGAGCAGGTGCTTCGGTATCCTGCTCTTTTCATTAAGCTAACGGGCAGGCTAGCGTAAACAAAATGATCAAAAGTATTAACCATACGTAGTTAATTACATTTCGGGATTAGCGCAATGATTTTCGGCAGCTTCGTTTGGTTAACGGGGGTAGTTTAAGTAAATGTAAATATTTACTTACGAACTAGTGTTCGGTATAATAAACTTGATTCCATTACAAAAAGGAGATGTTGGATATGTATAAACACATTAAAGATTTTGCCGCAACTTGGCAGAATGAAACGGAAGCAACAATGCGGACACTGGAGATCCTGACCGACGAGTCTCTTGGCCAACAGATAACAAGCGAACATAGAACGCTTGGACGTGTTGCATGGCACCTTGTACAGACGTTGCACGAAATGCCATCTCGGACGGGACTGTCTTTCGAAGGACCGAGCGAAGATATGCCGGTGCCAGCTTCGGCAGCAGACATCGCGTCAGTCTATAAGAGGACCTCACAAGCGCTCCTTGATGCTATACAGTCCAGTTGGAAAGATGAGAATCTGCTTATCATGAGCGATATGTATGGTGATCAATGGCCAAACGGCTTAATGCTGGATATTCTCGTAAAGCATGAGATTCATCATCGTGGTCAGATGACAGTCCTGATGCGTCAGGCAGGCCTTCGTGTGCCGGATCTTTACGGCCCGACAAAAGAGCAGTGGGCCGAGTACGGAGCGCTACCTCCAGTAATTTAGAGTAAGATTATATCCGCATTTGGCCGTTTGCTATAGTGGGATTTATAAGTATTTTATCATAGGATTGAAAGTGGTGGCTTGAATCATAGACAAGAGGATACCATCGGACTGAAACTGTTAATTCTATTGAACTAACGGGGAACGTTAGTGGAATAGCGGTTGCTTCGGCAGCCTTTTTTTATTTGTTCAACTAACGGGCAGTAGAGCGTGATGTTGCCTTGTTGAACTATTAGGCAGTTAAATGCGGTATTATATTGTACGATTATCCATAAGAGATGAGGTGCTTTTATCAAGAAGAAATATGCTTTCCTAATAGTTTCCATATTATTATTTGTGATGGCTTATACAAAACCAAGTAGTCAAGATTATGATAATTACCTCCATAAGGTTCACGGTCTTAAATGTGACAGTTCTGAAAGCTCAAATTGCTTTCATACTATTAATGACTTGAAATCATCAAGTCTCACACATCAGATTATTTTTATGACAGCAGAAACAAAAATTTTTGGAGAGGCAGATAATAAAGTACGAGTAGTAGGTATTTTCAATCATTTTTTTGTAATAGAAAATCGTCTTCATCCTAAATCAGATAATAACAATAATATCGAAGTTCCGTTAAGCTAACGGGACACGATAGTTGAATAATACATATTGATGAGCAGGTTACCTTAATCAACTAAGTGATGGATAAAAAATAAATATAAGTGTTCTCTCTCAAACTATTGGAAAATATTATGGTACGATGTCCTTATTCGGTTGTTTCAAGGGGAGGGAAGATACCGTGCTAAATACTCAGGATATTGCTATAGAAGCATTAACTTGTTATCCAATTACTTATCAATCAATAGCTCATATTGGACAAAATGCAAACAGCATCTATAAAGTGACAGATAAGGAAAGTAACTGTTATAGTTTGCGAATACATCTATCAAAAAATGATTCGATGGAAAGTATTTGGTCTGAGGAAAAAGTCATCCATTCAGAAATGATTTGGCTGGAATCATTAACAAATGATACAAATCTGGTGTTGCCATCACCTATAAAAAATAACATTGGTGAATATGTTACTAAGATAGCTGACATAAACTGTACATTGTTAAAATGGGTAGATGGTGAACAAAAACAATTTGTTCCAACAGTCAATGATGCCGAGTGCGTAGGCGAATTGATCGGAAAGCTTCATAAACAATCATCTTTTTGGGAAATTCCGTCATCATTTACTCGACCGTCATTTGATAATTCTAGAATCTCACAATCATTAGAAAAGCTAAAACAGCTTGCTAACGGTGGTGAGCTCAATAAAAATGATGTGGAAATTCTGAAATTGGCCGGAGAGTGTGCAATTTTAATGATGAACGACATAGAAAGAACACCAGGCAATTGGGGGATAATTCACGCAGATTTGATTCCAAGTAATTTTGTGTTTCATGAACAAGAAGCTAGAGCTATTGATTTTGGAGCTTGTGGGTTCGGATATTATTTATTCGATTTAGGTTGGACACTTTCTTATATCCACCCAGCATTCAGAAACCAGTTGCTAGAATCATACGCAAAACAATTCGACCTGTCTCATAACTATGTTCAACGTTTGGAAGGTTTCTTTGTAGCAGCCCAACTCGAAACAATGAATTTTTGGCTTGGGCTGCCTGAATCTAATGAGTGGTTACCCAGTCACATTAGTAAATTAGCAAGTCGGGAATTTAAGCGATATGTAAATAAAGAAGAATTTCTCTTTAGTGGTACTCCATACTGGGAGTAGTTTTTTCAACGAACGGCGAACGTTAGCCCAGATACTTTGGGAGCAGGTTTGCTTCAGAAGAATAGAGATCATGATAAGCTTATTGTCGAAAAGAATCTATAACCGCATAAAACAAAAGGAGAGGTACTTTGAAAAAAAATTAGGGAAGCAACAAAAGAGAAAATGATCGAAATTTATAAGATGGGCTATGATGTTTGGGGAGATAATCTGCCATATGAAGAATATATAACTATGTGCCAGGCTTCCAAAAAGTATAAAAAGGGAAAGTGGTACGTTCTTGAAGCAACAGGTACAAAGCAACTATTAAGCTCCCTCACCGTATATGATCTAAATCTTTCTGATGACCAAATTGTAAAAGGGATTGGTTCATTTGCTACCCCTTTATATTTAAGGAAAAAAGGATATGCTTCTTTATTGGTCAAAGAAACGATAAATAAACTTGAACAGGAAGAAAAGTGTAACAACTTTTTCCTTTATAGTGATATTGGAATAGAATTTTACAAAGAATTAGGTTTTAGTGTACTACCTAATGAGTTTCAAAAATATAAAGACAGCGTTTGTATGTATTACTCAAAAGAAAATGATATCGACTCCATAGTACTTGATATCCCCGATTACTTTTAAAGCACATCCCCTGAAGTAATGGGAAACGATAGGCTAACCCAGGTGATTTGAATTACAGATATGAGATTATAGTGAAAAAACGCCAGTCACTCTAAGCAGGTGACCGGCGTCTTCATATTAGCTTTTAGGCATTTTGCTCTCATCCATGTACAGCAGGTTCCAGCGGTGACCGTCCAGGTCGGCAAATCCTGCGCCGTACATCCAGCCGTCAGTTTCACTCGGCTTGCCAAAGATGTTTCCTCCGGCAGACTCTGCTTTTTGAATAAAGGCATCTACTTCCTCTCTGCTTTCAGCGCCAATGGAGAATATTACTTCTGCGCTATGGGAAGTATCTGCGGTTTTAGAACCTGTGAATTTCTCAAACGCTGCATCCGGGAACAGCAGTATCGTTGTTTGGCCTATGTCAAGCTTGGCTCTCTCGTTACCAACGCTCACTGCATGGAATCCAATCTCATTGAAAAAGGCAGTTGACCTCTCAACATCTTTGACCGGCAGGTTAATCCAGATCTCCTGTGGCATGGCTATAGCCTCCTGGAATATATTTTTAACAACTCCTACTATACTCTAGTTCTGGCAGCAGAAGCGAATCTTACAAAAGAATCCGTAATGACATTTCTGTCATGCATTCTGCGGTTTCCTTTGTAACTTTTCTTCTCTAAATCGCAACTCACTCTTAATTGAAATACTCGATAGTTTTCTCAATAAATGCCTTGGCCGATTTTGTCAGAAAACGGTCGGACCTATGAATGATCTCAAAGTGACGGTATGGCGGATCGTCTGTAATTCGGACGCAGCGTAGTGTTGGTTCATTCATCGCTTGGATCAAACGATAAGGCAGCAATGTTCCTCCGACGTTGGCTTTAACCAAGCTAATAATGGAAGTAGCCGAACTGGTCTCCATGATCGTATTTAAACTGAAGCCATATTTACGGCAATAGCCATCAACCAGTTCTCTGCCTGTAAATCCTTCGGGGAACATCACAGTTTGGATATTTCGCAGTTCCTGGATTCCAATCGTGCTTCGTTCAGCCCAATCATGATTCTCGGAAACGACGAGTACATATTCTTCACTGCACAAAGGAATGCGTACAAGCCGATCATCAGGAGCAGACGTGATCTCGATACCGATGTCTACTTCATTATCGAGCACTTGATTCAAGACATAGATCGAAGAGATAACCTTCAGTTGTACCTTGGGGAATCGTGCATGAAAATTCACGAGCAATGGAGTGAGCCGATAGTCCAGATCGGAAGGAAGAACACCAATTACTAAGCGACCTCGTTGATCATTGCGGAGTTCAGCTAACGCCTCCTGGGTATTCTGTAAATGCCGAATCATCTGTACACAGTGCTCCAGAAACAGATTTCCTGCCTGGGTCATCACAATCTTTTTGCCGACTCGGTCAAATAAGGGAACACCGAGTTCATCCTCGAGCGCGCGTATTTGTTGGCTCAACGTAGGTTGAGATATGCCGAGTTTCTCAGCTGCTCGTGTAAAATGAAGCTCCTCACAAACAGCAATGAAGTTTTCCATCTGACGAATCTCCATATGTATTACCTCTAATCATTGGTTTTAGTAATCATTTTAATAGAAACTATAGTATTGTTCAATCATTCTAAAGATTCTATACTTAATCGTGCACCACCCAACGATCTGTCGTTAACAAATAGGATGATGGGTGAATGTAACGATACTACTACCATGAGGTGATTCATAATGAAACTTTTTTATATCGTCCTAGCGCTTATCCTGGCTTCACTGAATTTACGACCACCTATTACATCCATTTCACCTCTAATGAGCACCGTACAGAATGATCTGGGTATAAGCGGGATTACCGCCAGTCTGTTAACCACACTTCCGGTATTATGCATGGGCATATTTGCTCCGTTCTCCGTAAGATTAAGCAGAAAGTGGGGGAATGAGGGCGCAATTGTTCTGGCTTTAATCCTCATTGGGTTAGGTACAGGATTACGATGGTTTGTTGGTACAACTCCATTGATGATGTTCACTTCTTTTCTGTCCGGTGTAGGAATTGCATTGGCAGGGCCGCTATTATCCAGCTTCATTAAGCAGTACTTCCCTGACCGAGTGGCAGCTATGGTGGGCATCTACTCTACAGCGATGGTGATGGGGGCCAGCATTAGTGTGGGATTATCGGTTCCGCTTCAGCATACGCTGGGTGGTTCGTGGAGGGGCTCGTTGGCTGTATGGGCATTTCTCGCAGCCATTGCATTGCCGATCTGGTTGAGATTAGCCTGGTCTGCGCGCATAGATCGACAATCCGGTAAAATCTCGAGTGTACTTAATTCACCACTTCCGGTGAACAACAAGCGTGCCTGGATGCTGACATTATTCTTCGGGCTGATGGCAGCGATCTTCTACTCATTGACCGCTTGGCTTGCGCCAGCAATCCAAAGCCAGGGGTATAGTCAAGAGACGGCCGGCAACATCCAAACCTTATTTACATTGATATCTCTGCCCTCTACGTTGTTCATTCCCATGCTTGTACACCGTTACCAAAGACGTGTATTCTGGCTTGTCGGGTGTGCTTTATTAGAGTTGATGGGTGTCCTGATGCTGAACATATCCGTTAGCCCCTGGCTCGCGGCGATTCCACTCGGTATTGGAGCGGGTGGACTGTTCCCGATTGCACTGATGTTGCCCATTGATGAAACAAGCAATGCTCAGGAAGCCAGTAGCTGGTCCGCAATGACCCAATCAGGTGGCTACATTCTCGGAGCGCTTGGGCCGCTAGCCATTGGCTGGCTCCACGATGCAACGGGCAGCTTCGTCCAAGCATTCTATGGTTTGGCTGTAATTATCGTGCTTCAGATTATCGTTCAATTGGCTATAGGTAATAAAAAAAGTTCTCCAGCGAGTTAGGATAAGCCCCAGAGCTGAGAGGATGTACTATTTTCATGATGAATTTAGAAACGGATTTTGTTGGGGGGAAATAAGTAGAGGAGCTTCCTATATGGTAGCTCCTCTTTTCTAGTAAATTAAATGGGCAATATACTAAGGTAATATTGGATTATAGGTTCATTCTATAAATATTATTCCTTTTATATATTAGACCAATAAAAGCCTGTAGCGATATTATGTTATTTATAATAATAACGCGGAGGAATGGTGGTCTGATGTCTATTTATGATTTTCAAGCGAAGTCAATTAATGGTGAGCCTGTTGAATTGTCAATTTATCGTGGAAAAGTTCTGCTTATTCTGAACACGGCTAGTAGATGCAGCTATTCTCGCCAATTACCTGATCTTCAAAGGCTTTACGAAATACACCATGAGCAAGGGTTTGAAATACTAGGTTTTCCTTGTAACCAATTCAACGAGAAAGAGCCAGAGAGTAACTCGGAAGTACATAAATATTGTGAGAGCAACTTTGGAGTTAAGTTTTCTTTATTCGAGAAAGTTGAGGTTAGGGGACCGTCTGCTCATCCGTTATTTCAATATTTAACACAGCAAGCACCATTTCAAGGGTTCGATACTGAGACATCAGGCGGTCAATGGATGCAGGATTTTCTGCGGGAAAAGTATCCGGACATATATGCCGGTGACGGGATCAAGTGGAATTTCTCAAAGTTTTTAATCGATCGAAACGGCCATATATATGGTAGATACGAAACTACGACTGAACCATTTGACATAGAGGTATTTATTGAATCACTTCTTTTAAAGTAAATGAATCCGATTAGTGATTAAGCTAACGGGCAGATTAACGCAACAATTCAATCGCTCCTGCGTCTTTACCTAGTAATAAATCGATAAAAGGAAGATCTTGAAGGCGAGTGGGACGTGCCGGTTGCGCACATCGGTTTTTCGAAGATAAAGAGAGGAAGAGCAGAACATGAATGTGGAAGTGTATACGTTAAATGCGTTTGCGAAAGGGGAGCGTGGCGGTAATCCAGCAGGCGTTGTCTTAGAGGATGGCCTTTCTCTGGATGCTGCCGAAATGCAGCTCATAGCGAAGAAATTGGGCCTTTCGGAGACGGCCTTTATGGAAAAATCTCTGCTAGCGGATTACAAAATCCGCTATTTCACCCCCGCCAGCGAAGTTGATCTGTGCGGACACGCCACGATTGCTGCGTTTGGACTAATGCATTCGCTGGGTTTGTCAAAGGAGGGGACCTCCTATTCGATAGAAACTAAGGCAGGGATTCTGGATGTCGATATTAGCTCCGAGGGTCTTGTTTATTTGTCACAGGCATTACCACAATTTCTTGAAAGGATATCCTGTGAGGAAATCGCCCCATCTTTGGGGATAGATGCCGAGGATCTGGAAACCGGGTTGCCGATCCAGATTGTTTCGACGGGCCTGCGGGACATTATGATCCCGATCCGCAGCAGGAAGCTCTTGAATGAGGTTCAGCCAAATTTTGATGCCATAACCGCCATCAGCGAAAAATATGATGTGGTTGGATATCATCTGTTCACGATGGATACTCCAGACGATGCTGCTGCGGAATGCCGGAATTTTGCGCCGCTGTACGATATTCCCGAGGAGAGCGCGACAGGAACATCCAACGGTGCTCTGCTCAGCTATTTGTACCAACATGGCCAACGATCTTTGCGGGAAGTAGAGAATGTCATGTTCAGGCAAGGGTATTCGATGGATTGTCCTTCTGAAATCAAAGCAGGATTGCGCCTGAGCGAGAGCGGTGAAATCAATCAGGTTCGGGTCGGCGGTGCAGTGGCTGGCATTGAACGAGGACATATCATGATATAAGCGGAATCAATAAGCCTGTTTGCAGCCACCGTACCATAGGAGGCAAATAGGCTTATTCTGCTACTGCGAGGCTAGATAGCAGAGGATGCTTGCGTAAGCAGACGGGTTAACAGTTCTTCATCTAACCTGTCGTTTTCCTTGATTTTGATCGTTTTGCGTTCCTCGAGGCCATCGAACAAGCCCCTCCCGCAATGCTAGGCCGTTTGCGTTGAAGATCGTGAACGACACGTATTTGTATTGAACTAACGGGACACTTTAGTTGAATAATACACATTGATGAGCAGGAGCTACGGTAGCCTTCTTTTTTCATTGAACTAACGGACAGATTAGTTATAAGCATAACAACTTGACCATCCTTTTGATTCCGTGGTACAAAATGCTTATGCTTTATACAAGACGAATGGCGAAAGAGTTTTTTTGTGTGGAAAATTGGGGATTTTAACTTTGAACTCTAAGAAAATATAGGAGAAAGTGCAATGGCAAATATTATTGATATTGCGAAGCGTGCGGGTGTATCTGTGTCAACAGTATCAAGGGTGCTAAATAATCATCCTTACGTATCTGAGTCGAAGCGGAAAGCTGTGCAACGAGTGATTGATGAATTTGACTACACCCCGAATCGGTTAGCTGTCGATTTAGTCCGTAAGGAAACAAGGAGTATAGGCGTGGTCATGCCTTACAACAACAATCAAGCCTTTGATCAACTGCTCCATGGTGTACTTAATCGATCGGTTGAGCATGATTATTCTGTAATGGTTCTTCCTACGAAGTACGATCCGGAAAAAGAGCTAAGCTGCTTAAATATGCTGAAAAACAAACAATTGGACGGAATCATTATTACTTCTCGTTCGAATGATTGGAATGCAATTATTCCATACACCAAGTATGGAACAATTGTTGCGTGCGAGTTTACGGATCATCCTGAGATTGGCTGTGCCTATATGGATCGATATGCATCTTTCCTAGACACGTTTCAACTGTTGAAAGATAAAGGCCATTCACGAATTGCCTTTACAACAGCAAGAGGAGAAGAGAGTGCTAGCACACAGCTGACAAAAAAAGCATATAAGCATATATTCGGTGATCTGCCGCCAGCATACCATATCAGTGATTGCCAAAGTATTGATGATGGGTTAAGAGTGGCACAACAACTGCTTAATATGGAGGTTAGACCAACGGCTATCTATGCGAACGGTGATGAGGTTGTGGCGGGTTTTTATCAGTATGCAAGAAGTATACAATTGGAAGTGCCCAATGATCTAGCGATCATTGGCCAAGAGAATCAGCCTGTTGGAATAGGTTTAGGCCTATCTACGGTCGATCATCAATTGGTGAAAGTCGGTGAAGAAGCCTTTGATCTTACAATTGATAGCTCCAATAATAAGGTGGAAATTCCCTACCATATCATTGTACGGCATTCAATATAGGTATTGACCTGAAAAGGATTCCATACTTTAGCATTCATATAGGAGCTCATTTCTAATAATGCTTAAGGAGGATGAAATTATGTATACTACTGTTATCTTTGACATTGACGGCACATTAATAAATACAGAACAAGCGGTGTTGGGATCCTTACAGAAGTTGCTGAAGAAGAACTATAATAGGAAAATGGCGCAGCAAGATCTCGCATTTGTGCTCGGAATTCCGGGTACAGTATCCCTGGGACAACTCGGTATTGAAGATATAGAACATGCGAATAAATGCTGGAATGATCTTATGAGTGATTACCGGCATACCATTCACGTATTTGAGGGTTTTCATCAACTGCTTACTAACCTAAGGAAGCAATCGATTGCTACAGGGATCGTAACTTCTAAGACAAAAAAAGAGTTTCACGATGACTTCGTCCCATTTGGCCTCGCTCGTTATCTTCCTTATGTTATATGTGCAGATGATACAGAGCTGCACAAGCCTCATCCCGAGCCATTGCTTAGATTTCTTGAGCTATCAGGTGCAAAGGCTGAAACAGCCATATACATCGGTGACACCATTTATGATTACGAATGTGCCAGAGACGCTGGAGTAGACTTTGGATTAGCATTGTGGGGATGCAAACAACCTGATGCTGTTCCAGCTAAGTATAAGTTCGAGAATCCAGAAGATATTCTTACACTTTTGGATCTCAAGTAATGTTATGTGTCGCTCTAATATTTTTCATTGTTAAGCTCCCATGAAAATTAAATTAGCTCAAAACCTGAAAAAGAGCATAATAAAGCAAACCCAGAAAAACACTTTTAAAAAAAGGATGAGCCTCTTGAGTAATCATATAAAGATTGTTAAATCTATTAAGCACAAAAAACATCATAGATAACAAACAAAAAGGCAAGGCAAGTGCAACAACCAAAAAAGAATTAATCTCCCATGAGTGCTACCCATATAGGGTGCGACATTCTGTGATGCACCGTGGTAGTCGGAGTCAGACTAACGGTTGGGCTCTATGGCACGATAGCTTATCGACCTTCTTCGCCAGCCGTACAAACAGTATTGACAGAGGTATCCATTTTCATCCTCTGTGGTGCAGCCAGCTCTTAGGCTGCATGTATGGCTAACGGGACACTTTAGTTCAATAAACCAACAGTAGTCTAGGACTTTATTTTTTAGTTTAAGGCAACTGTTAGTTTTTTATATTGGAACCCTCAAAACGAGTTCTTTTGGAATTCACTAGTAAGCAGTATGAGTCTACTGCGATGTATCTACGTACTGCAAATAACAATGGAAAGTGATTAAACTTTGGGCAGAATAATTCTATCATTTATGCGGAAAATAACCCAAACATTTATGGGGGATTCTGTTCAATGTTACGGAGAGGCGTTTTGATTTTTTTGATCTTGTTAAGCGGCATTAATGTAATGAGTAAAGCCAAAGCATCCACTAGTTCAGGGATCACATTAGTAGACGCTTTCCAGATCGGTCTCACAGAATCAAGAAAATGGGATGCTCAGGCGAATCTAATCTCAATCACGAGTGTTGGTGACACAAGCTCAACACCACCATCTACTCTTGGTATTGATGGCAAAAGAGAAATTTGAAATTTGCTCTTTGGAAATGGTCAAAGAAATCAAATTTTAATCATTAACATAAAAAAGGTAAGATTGCGATTATGCGAACTGTACAAGAAGACATTCAAGACTTTGAAATTATTCCACAAAGTGATCTCATACTTGACTCACCTAATATGGTGCAGATTGCGATTGAAAACGATGTCAAACCAGGGGAAGGATGGGCTAAAGGATATCATTTCAACGTTATAAAAGACCATCAAGCCTTGTTTTTTGGAGTAATTGGGCATAACAAGTACAGTATGATGACAAAACTGTACATGGACAAGACAGGGAAGGTTCTGGGTTCCGAAACTAAAAATGAAGGTCTGAAATAACTTTTCCTCCATGAACTCATTGAACTAACGGGACACTATAGTTCAATAATGAGAGGGCTGCCGAGAGGTAGCCCTTTGTTCAACTAACGTGCAGGTTAGTTGAAAAGTTTCGCGAATACCCTACATATGAATTATTTATAGAGTCCGTGATAAGACGATATTGGAAATAACGCCAAGATACACAAATGAGGAGTACAAAATGATGAATAACCGATTCTCAATGCCAAGTAAATTAGTAAATCAGTCAGAATTACTTAAAACTACAATCATTGAAAAAGGAAGACATTATCAATCTTTGCACATTTTAGAGTTTGATAATTCTGTAAAATATGTGTTGAAAGAAAAAAACGTTAAAGATTCTGGAAGTTTAATGGACGAAGCAGAAAGACTAAAATGGGTAAATGATGTGATTCCTTCTCCTAAAGTAATAAGTTATCAGATGGAGAATGGAAAGGAATATTTAGTTATGACCTATATAGAAGGTTGTACTGCGGAAGAATACCAGCAGGAAGAGGGAGATAAAAGTCTAGGATATATTTTAGGAGAAGGTTTAAGAACAATACACAATGTTCCCATTGATGATTGCTTTTTCAATGATTTTTTGCCAGAAAAACTGATTGATATGGTCAAAAACAATATTAATGAGAGAAAACATGAAGTCATAGAGGCTATTAATAACTCATTTCCCAACCATACTATTGAGCAACTAATTGATTTTTTGGAAATGAATAAAGCGTCGACAGAGGAACTAGTTTTTACTCATGGTGACTATGGTTCTGGAAACGTTATGATAAATAATGGATGTATTGAAGCATTTATTGATTTAGGAGCTTCAGGGATATCAGATCCATACTATGATATTTATTATCTTGTAAAAAGTCTTACTTATTATACAGATAGGAAAGAAGAAATAGTTGAATTTATGAAAGGATATGGAATATCTGAATTAGACGAGGATAGAATGAAATTTCATCAAATTATCGATACTTTATTATTGTGATTTATATAGTAGTAACTCTAAGAAGGCGTTGACATCCTGTAACACCGTATGCTGAGTCGCATTCACTCCTTGATTCTGTCCGAAGCATCTCTAGGAAGAGCAATCAGTCAGACCATTCTACAATGGCGAAGTCCGTCGGACCCGTGCGTCATGTCGTTAAGCTAACGAGGAACGCTAGCTCAAGCAGGTTAGAAGATTAAAACCTCCCTTTAGAAGCAAACCTAGTTGTAATAGCTTCTAAGGGGAGGTTTTATTATGAAGTTAAGTGAGTTGTGGCATCTATATGAGGCTGATAAACGAATTCAAGGATATAGTCCGAGAACATTGAACGCCTACGTCCTCCAAAACAAAATGCTAATGACGGAACTAGGTGATCCCGAGATAGCGGAGATTACATTGCCAATGCTGAAGCAATATTTGGCGAAACAAGCAGAACGTTTGAAGCCAAGCAGCCTAGGGCATCGAATTCATTTCGTCCGATCCCTATTTCGCTATGCGTATGAAGAGACTTACCTGACTTCAAATCCTTCTTTAAAACTAAGAGAACCCAAATTGGACAAGCGAATTCCTAAGTTTTTAGTCGAGGAAGATGTTATTCATCTTAAGATCTCGTGCCAAACATTAAGAGAAAGAGCTCTGCTTGAGCTTCTCTATTGTACTGGCTGTCGAGTCGGGGAAGTAGAGAGGATAAACATCAAGGATCTCAACTGGGAAAACTGCTCTATAGTCGTAAACGGTAAGGGCTCCAAGCAGAGAGAAGTGTACTTTAAGACAGAGTGCAAAGTATGGTTAAGGAAGTACCTGACCAGTCTTGGAGATACCTGTAAAGCCTTATTCGTAACGGATACCAACCCAACTAAACGCATGGCTATTCCTACAATAAGATAGACATTAAAACGACTTGCAGATCGAGGAGAGATTGAAACGAATGTTTATCCGCATCGCTTTCTACATACCTATGCTTGCCAACTCCTTGATAATGGTGCTCCCTTGGATTTCATCCAAGGTATGTTGGGTCATGAGAAAGCCTCAACCACGCAAATATACGCAAAACTTCGTGGCGAACGCAGGAGAGAAATGTATCGACGATTTTTTTAGCATATAATAGTGGCAGATCCCTTTTAGAAATCTGCCGCTATTCAACTAAAGGGCAGTATAGTTTAATAAGCACGGAGAACCTACCAAAAGACATCCCCTTGTAACCGAATGAGAGAGCAACATTTCAAATGTTATCCTGTGATATAACTATATTTGAATTCGGACAAGGAGATGAAAGCATGAGTAAGTTGGAAGGTAAAATCGCTTTAATAACTGGAGCGAGCCGAGGAATTGGCCGCAGCATCGCATTGCGTCTTGCACAAGAGGGCGCATTTGTCGTCGTGCACTATGGAAAAAGAAGAAATGAAGCGGAGGCAGTTGTTCACCAGATCGAGCAAAGCGGAGGTAACGCGTGCGCAATTGGTGCTGACCTAAGCACTCTCGAGGGCATTCATGATTTATTTTCGGTACTGGATGATGACATTCGGGAACGTACAGGCGGTAGCGGATTCGATATTCTTGTCAACAATGCTGGAATCGGTCAAATAGTTAGCCTAGAAGAGACAACTGAAGAATCTTTTGACGAGGTGATGAAGATTAACGTAAAAGCACCGCTTTTTGTTACCCAGCAAGCTTTACCGCGTCTAAAAGACGGGGGGCGCATTATTAATATTTCATCCTTTGTGACGCGCGTAGCCTCTCCAAGTGTGTTCACCTACAGCATGTCGAAAGGGGCCATCGATACATTTACGCATCTTCTGGCCAAACAACTGGGTAACCGCAATATTACGGTAAACGCCATCCAGCCCGGCATTATTAACACAGAGATGAATGCCGGGACGTTGCAAGATCCCCATGGACAAAAATATGCGGCCGGTCTTTCAACCTTCAACAGGTGGGGAGAACCTGAGGATGTAGCGGATATTGTTACCTTTCTCGCTTCGTCGGACAGCCGTTGGGTAACTGGTCAATTGCTCGATGCAAGCGGTGGATCTCACCTATAAGTAAAATCATTAGAATCCCACCCGATTTAAGGGATGAAACAGAGTGTTTCATCCAAGTATGCTTATATCCTTGATTAAGCTAAGGGGGAACGATAGTATAGTATATCATTAGGCTTCGAGCACGATCGGCAGCCTGTTTAGTTAACGTGCAGAATAGTTGGGTATTAATGGTGAATATTTGAAAAAGGGGCATACATCACATCAAAATTTCAGTGTAGAGGGAGTGAGCAATTGAATATTAGAGAGGCTCATGAAGGGGATTACCCTGAACTAAGAAAGCTGTATCTCGAATCACGGCACAATACCTTCGTATGGGACAATATTATTGAAATGACCTTGGAGGATTTCGACAAGCATACGGAGGACGAATTCATCATCGTAGTAGAAGAGGCCGGTATCCTTATGGGCTTTACCTCCTTGTATTTGCCGGATAACTTCATTCATAATCTTTTTGTTCACCCGGATTGCTCAGGGAAAGGAGTCGGCAGTCGTTTGCTGCAAGCAGCTGACGTTAAAATGAATAAACCGATGCGATTAAAATGCGTATCTAAAAATCATAAGGCATTGACCTTTTATGAACGCAACGGATGGAAGAAGGTTGTTGAGGAAGGCCGTCTGGGAGAAGAGAAGTACTGGGTTATGGAATATAAATAAAACAAGGAACCGCATTTGGTTCCTTGTCAGGCTGTCGAGAAAGGCTCGACAGCCATTCTTTTTGCTTAGTATTTCTATACGACAAGATAACAGGCAACCTCAAAGAGTTTCATTATGTTTATGCCTCCAATAACCGACCTTATAGTGACCAAACAGTGCATTTCGTTCGACTAACGAGACACGATAGTTTAATAATACACATTGATGAGCAGGAGCTACGGTATCCTGCTTTTTTCATTGAACGGGCAGGACGGTTCCAATATATGGTATATTTAAATAAGACGAAATCCTACTTATTGGAGGCCATATGAATTGTCCAATCCATTATTGGGGTATGGTAGAGGGAGCGTGATGTAGTGGAAAAGATAGCTGAAATTTTTTTGTTTTTTATTTTTATGATTCCTATGTATGGAGTATTAATATGGACCTATTTTTGTCCTGAGGATAGTTTATTATGGGGGAAACGATGGATGTATAAAGAAGAACCTGAAGTATCTGAGGGGGCAATTCGTTATGCAAAAGTAGCCTCATTGACAGTTATTGTGGTACTGACTATTATATTTGGAGTCCTAATATTTAGTTAGCATCAACGTCCGTTTGTACTTTTTTGATTCTCGTGATACCTCAATCTTGTTCAAATAAAATCTAGGGTTGTTCCCAATAGTAAGCAAAAAGCGGTTAACCTAACGGGAAACTATAGTTCAATAATGAGAGGGCTGCCGAGAGGTAGCCCTTTGTTCAACTAACGGGCAGAAAAATATGTTTTTGAAGGGATGATTAAATTGAAACAAGGGATATTAGTTTATCTAAATGGAACTTCAAGTTCTGGAAAGACCTCCATATCGACTGAACTGATAAATCAGAAAGAGATTCCTTTTTATCATTTATCAATTGATGATTTTTTTAATAATTACAATGATTTTATTAATAATAAATTTCCAGATGAACCTCCAAGAGAAATAGATCATCAAGTTGTTTCACAAATACTTGATGATTCCATATTCTCAGTGTACCATTCGACAATTAAATTGTTATCAGAAATGGGTTTTAATGTAATAGTAGATACCGTAATCGACAATGACAAGAGGTTTAATGAGTTTCTTGATCAATTTTTCGATCAGCCTACGTTATTTATAGGTGTAATATGCTCGAAAGAAGAACTCATAAGAAGAGAGCAAGCAAGAGGAGATAGAAAAATCGGACTGGCAGCTTCACAGTTTAGCAAAGTATATTGCTTTGATGAATATGACCTCGAAGTAAATACTGAAGAGATGAATCCAAAAGAATGTGCCGAAAAGATATTAAGTTTTATTAAGTCCAATAAGGAATACTCGGTATTTAAGAAATTAAGTAACAGAAATGTTAGTGTCTCTTAGAAGGCGTATTCATCAGATAACACCATATCAAGCGTTGGGGCTATCGCCCCTCGGTCTGCCCGAGGGATTTCGGAATTAAGGTAAAAGGACACGATAGTTCGATTAGACATAAGGGCAGCCGATCAATGGATCGGGTGCCTTTATTCAACTAACAGGCAGGATAGCGTAGTGATAGCTTTTTTTGGTATCGAAAGCACTTAAACCCCAAATGATTATAATTAATTAATATAGATACAAATAATTAGTAAGATAGTAAAATTTACATTTGATCATTACCTGATTAGGATTATGAACTGATATATGATCAAGAAAAAATTGAGGAGTAATGCGATGTATACACAACCTACTGTCTTACGTTCAGTCCTAGATCCAAAATACTTGGAATACTGTTTGAGCAAACATTATGATATCGGGCAATGGATTGAATGTTTGTATTGGTTACGAGGATTAAATGATACTTACAGGGTGCGAACTTCTAATGGATTTTACATACTTCGTATTTACCGCCTTGCAATTAACGAAAATGATGTAGCGTATGAGTTATCCTTATTAACTCAATTGAAAATTGTCCTTAACTCTGTGGACACAAAAGTGTCGGAACCCATAGCAAAAAAAGACAATAGCTTGTATACCGTTCTAAATGCACCAGAAGGGAAGCGAATTGCTGTAATTTTTCGCTATCTCAATGGCACGGAGAACATACTTCATGACGAGGCATCATGCTTTACCTTTGGAAGATCAGCTGCCGAACTGCATACAGCAATGGATCAAGTTATTCTAAACCAACCGCGATGCGAGTTGGACACAAATTTTCTCATCACTCAACCATTGGAACGAATTGTTAACTACATTGGTGAAAAAAATGAGGCAGTACCATTTCTACATGAATTTGCGAATGCATTGAAAGAACAAATCCTTATTGCTTCAAGACAAGGCTTGGATTGGGGGTTATGTCATGGAGATATGCATGGAAATAATAATGCATTCAAAGAAGGAAGCTATTTTACTCACTACGACTTTGAATGGTCTGCTAATGGTTGGCGTGCATATGATTTGGCACAAGTTCGGGCTAGAAAGCGTCAGTTAGAGGATCAAAAAGAACCTTTATGGAATGCGTTAATCTCGGGTTACCGATCTGTCAGAAACTTCTCGGCACAAGATGAAATGGCAATAGAACTATTTGTTATAGCTCGACGCTTTTGGGTGATGAGTCTAGATGTCGCTTTTATCGAAAGTGATTCTGGTGCTTTAGACTATTCAGATGATTGGCTTGAATGTTTTATTGATGAATTTAGAAACTTTGAAATTGTGTAAATGAAATATTATTATTAATTCTTACTAACGGGACAAGATAGCGCCATGAGAACAGGCTGCCAGCATAATTGGCAGCCTGTTCTGCTCAACGGGCAGGATTGAATGGTAGATAAGTTGAATATTTTAATAAGTTATTGAATATGCCTCATCGAAATCCATTTCTCTTGGTTGATAGGATATTGGGAATTAATGAGGGAAGAGAGCTGTTGGAATTAAAAATGTAACCATTAATGAACCTTACTTTCTAGGTCATTTTCCTGGCTATCCTGTTATGCCTGGAGTCTTAATTGTAGAAGCACTGGCACAGGTCGGTGGAATCGCGATGTCCAACGTTGAAAGCAGCCATCTTAAAATAGGCTTATTAACGGGTATTGATAATTGTCGTTTCAAACGACAAGTAAAACCAGAAGACCAACTCCTTCTTGAATTTGAGGTAATTCGAATTAAGGGACAAATTGTCAAAGGAAAGGGAGTGGCCACGGTAGATAATGAATTGGTATGTGAATCTGAAATTATGTTTGCATTCAGTTCGATTTAGGCTGTAAGCTAACGGTCTGTTTAGCTTCAGAAGTATAACCGGTCAATGGATCGGATTTATCATAAGAAACAATATAACAACGATACAAAAGAAAGTATTAATCAATATGACGAAGTGTCTAAATTGTATTACACAACTCGCTCAAAGAAAAAACAGAATAATCAAAGGGTCTGAGTCAGCAGCAGGAAGTTTGTTCGTCATGCTAGAACCTTTATGAAAGATTTTCCTAACGAAAGGATAGGCTAAACGTTAATGAAATGAATAGAGTGATTAAAACACAATACGTGTTGGATTAACTAACAAAATATAACGAATTCCATAGACGACGATCACCTTTCTGAGCACTATTGGCGAGAGATCTCACTTAGTGGACAGTGGGATTTTGTTTGTGTTTGTGTTTGATTTTTTAAGCGAATTCGGATTCGCAGTTAAACGGCGATAGCCCATTGGCGGGAGACCTGTCCAGCGTTTGAATTGCTTGCTGAAATGGGACACATCACGGTACCCAAGTCGTTGAGCAACCGATTCGACAGATAGACTATTATCCATCAGCAGCAGTTTGGCGTGTCGAATGATTAAGCGTGATAAATATTGCCTTGGTGACATCCCGTAGATTTGATGAAAAGCACGATTACAGTGAGTAGTGCTATATCCGAGCTTGGCAGCAATATCCTCAATACCGCCACCTCTTTCGCCTGTGCTGGCAGCGGTGGAGACGGATTCCTGCAATAGTCCTTCAATAGCGTTAGCTAGGGCAACTGTATTTTCTGTAGCTTCTGTATCTGCTGGGAGAGGCATTTCCGAAAGCACCCAACCGCTAAGCGCGGTCAGAAGCTGCAGTGAAGCATGCAGTGTGATCAAGCGATTTCTATGTGTGTCTTTAGACTCTGACAAGATGGAAGAGTTAATGATTACATCTAGCGCGGAACGGATGGCCAGCAGTTCGGGGGTGTTCCCGCTGAGACTAACAGCATCTGCTGTAAGTAAGGCACGCCGCAAAATCAGGTCATCAATATCAAAATGCAGGCAGTAATAAGTCATGTCACAGTCAGCATTTGAACCCATACTACTATGCTCAACACCGGGACGAATGAATAAAATATCGCCGCTTTTCTGTATAAAAGACTTATTGCCTACCGTCATTTGTTGCTCACCTTGAAGGACAATATTAATCTCAAACATCGGATGAGTGTGTACAGGATATTGCCAATCCGAATTTACTTTTCTCCAATGTGCAGCGAAGATATGAAAGGCTGCTTGAATGTCTGGTGACATCTGACCGTCAATAGAATTATGGAAGGCGGGATCATTCGAGATCATTTCAATCCTCTTTTACAATAAAATTTGGCTTAATTATAGCATAGGTTGTTATCGATGTTTGATTTGCCCAAATAATAGAAGGCTTTAGCCCTGTTGCACTTCCAGAAATATCGATAACATGGATATATAGCCCGGAGGTATCCGGGATCATGTTGGAGGGAGTGCATTTATTTATGTTACATAATAAATTTTTTAATGCTCATCATTCACCGATCGGTGCATTTGCGAGTTTTACCTTAGGATTTAAAGGAGCTAGTGGTGGTTTCGATTTGGAGATGGCCAAACCTCCTAGACAGAATATATTCATAGGATTAGAACGCACTGATGGGAAAGGTTATGACACACTACCATTTCACGAGATTGGCGGAGATGACGAGAGCAAACGCTATGACATCGAGAATCCAGACCCCAATCCAGACAAGGAGAATATTCTATTCCCTTTTCAAGATCGTGAGATTTCTAGAGATTTTCAAGTAGCTACAGACAGCTGGAGTGCGGGGGATCTGACCTTCCGGATTCTCTCGCCAGTTCGATCAGTACCAGATCCTGAAACTGCGTCTGTGGAAGAAATGAAGGAAGTGTTGCTGCCAGCAGTACTGGTTGAGCTCGAAGTGGATAACACCTCATCAGCTACCTCACGTCGTGCGTTCTTTGGTTTTCAGGGAACAGATGTGTATAGCGGAATGAGAAGACTGGATGATGTGTCATCTGAAATTACAGGCGTTGGACAAGGAAGATTTATTGCGATTGCTGCCGAGAAAGGCACTACAAAGTCCGCACTTCATTTCACGATGGAGGATATTCTAAGTGAGGAGCTTCAGGAAAATTGGACCTTTGGACTGGGTCGCGTGGGTGCTTTAATCATGGATGTTCCAGCCGGAGTAAAAGAAACGTACCGGTTTGCGATTTGTTTTCACCGTTCGGGTTATGTTACCTCTGGTATGGATTCTTCCTATTACTATAATCGCTATTTCAACAATGTTGAGGCAGTAGCCGAATATGCATTAGCTAAATTCGATGTTCTTAAACAAGCAGCGGAGAAAGCTAACGAGATGTTTAATCATGCAAACCTATCCGAAGATCAAACCTTTATGCTAGCGCATGCGATTCGTAGTTATTATGGTTCCACACAATTACTGGATAATAAAAATAAGCCGTTCTGGATCGTCAACGAAGGCGAATACCGGATGATGAATACCTTTGATCTGACCGTCGATCAGTTATTCTACGAGCTGCGTCTGAATCCTTGGACGGTTCGTAATGAGCTGGATATGTTCGTAGAGAGATTCAGCTATGAAGATACGGTACGTTTCCCTGGGGATGATACAGAGTATCCAGGTGGAATTAGCTTCACACATGATATGGGTGTAGCCAACGTAGTTTCACGTCCGGGCTATTCCTCCTATGAGTTATATGGGATTGATGGTTGCTTCTCACATATGACACATGAACAATTGGTGAACTGGGTGCTGAGTGCGGCAACTTATTTTGAGCACACAGGTGATCGGAGCTGGATGGAACGTAATCTGAGTATCTTGGAGAAGTGCTTGGATAGTATGTTAAATCGGGATCATCCAGATCCTGAGCAAAGAAACGGTGTTATGGCACTAGATAGCTCACGTACGATGGGTGGAGCAGAGATTACTACCTATGACAGTCTGGATGTCTCTTTAGGTCAGGCTCGCAACAATATTTACTTGGCAGGAAAATGCTGGGCGGCTTACTTAGCAATGGAAAAAATATTTGCAGAGTATGAGCGTGTGGAGCTGTCCAAAACAGCAGGGGCAGGGGCAGAGAAATGCGCCGCAACGATGGTGGCAAGCGTTACAGCAGATGGATATATCCCGGCTGTGATTGGAGAAGGTAACGACTCCAAGATCATTCCAGCTATCGAGGGTCTTGTATTCCCATACTATACGGGTTGTAAAGAAGCTCTTGATCGCAATGGACGGTTCGCCGCATATATCAGCGCACTCGACAAACATCTTCATGCGGTGTTGAAGCCGGGCGTTTGTTTATTTGATGACGGCGGTTGGAAAATCTCATCCACTAGCAATAACAGCTGGCTTAGCAAAATCTATCTCTCGCAGTTCATCGCCCGCAACATTCTGGGACTGGAATGGGATGAACGAGGAGCGGCAGCAGATCGCGCTCATGTGGCATGGCTTACCCATCCAGAATTATCGATCTTCAGCTGGAGTGATCAAATTATTTCCGGGGAGATTACAGGCAGTAAATATTATCCTCGTGGAGTAACAGCGATATTGTGGTTGGATGAGAAGTAGGGATTTGGAGTTTCATTGAATAAATGGCAAACGGACCTCTTATTAGGGGGGGGCGTTTGCTTTTTTTTGTTAAATTATGAATTTCTTTTTTTGATTTATATTCCCAAAACTAGTACTATAGTATTAATTTGTAATTAATTCTAATAGGATGCGGAGCGGTGTATATGGTAAAAGTTACACGTACAAGGTTGCGACTAACAATTCGGAAAAAACTGCTCATGATGTCACTCACGCTACTAATTCTTCCCATCGGAATATTAGGAGCAGTTATTTATCAGATTTCAGTCAAAGAAACGAATCAGCTCATTGAGAGTAAACTGAGTTCAAGCGTAAACCTGGCTGTCGCCTTAATTGAGAATTTGGAAAATTCTGTTCAATCGGGGCAGTTGACTGAAGTGGAAGCCCAAGAGCAAGTACGGACCTTACTACTTGGAAACAAAAATGAGGATGGTACTCGGCCTATTAATCAATCAATTGATTTGGGTCCAAACGGCTACTTCTTTATATTAGATAACAAGGGGGAACTGCTTGCTCATCCCAAACTAGAGGGAGATAATATTTGGGATAAACAAACCTCAAACGGTACTTTTTACATACAGGATTTGATTAAAGCAGCACAGAACGGTGGTGGAGCTACTTACTATAAATGGCCGCTACCTAAATCGGATGGTACTGGAAACGCTGTAGGAGAAGAAGCGTTGAAAATATCTTATGCTAAACTATCGCCCTCTTGGGGCTGGGTCGTAGCAGCAGGCTCTTATATGCAAGACTATAATACCGGGCAACAAACCATTCTAAAGGGAATTATTACTACATTGATTGTATGCGTTGTCATCGGAATCACTGTAATATACATATTTGCACAACATATTTCAAGACCGATTGTACGCATAGCACGTGAAGCTGAACGGATCGCTCAAGGGGATCTAAGCGGTAAAGCATTGACTGTGCGCAATCGGGATGAGATCGGACAGCTCGGAATCAGCTTTAATCAATTATCGGGTAATATTCGGCAATTGGTTGGGAATTTAACCATAAGCTCGGAGTTATTAGCTTCTTCCTCCAAACAGTTGTCTTCAACGTTAGGTGAAACCACAGCGGCACTTGTTCAGACTTCATCCTCAATGACTGAAGTGGCGAACAATAGTGAGAAACAAGCTTCCTCAACGCAGGAGACTTCCCAATCGATGGAGGAGATGGTAAAAGAGATTCAGCGAGTAGCTGAATCCTCTACACATGCCTATCAGCTGTCCATGCAAACACTGGAAGAGGCTGATAAAGGAAACAGCCTTATCATTAACTCTTCCGAACAAATGAACGCAGTAAGTAATACTGTTGTTGATTTAGGAATCACCGTTACTAGTTTAAATGACCAGTCTCAACAAATAGGCACCATCGTCAGTACTATTAAAGGAATATCTGAGCAAACGAATCTATTAGCGCTTAATGCGGCAATTGAAGCTGCTCGATCAGGAGAACAAGGCAGAGGATTTGCAGTGGTAGCTAGTGAAGTCCGTAAGCTGGCAGGACAAACAAGTGAAGCAGCTGAAAGGGTTTCAGTCATGGTTGAAGAAATTATTACGAGTATAGGTCATGCCCATCATTCGATGAGTAAAGGCCAAAATGAAGTCGCAGCAGGGGTTCAAGCGATTGATGATACGGGTAAAGCATTTGAACGCATTTTGCAGGCCACCCGGACCATCGTAGATCAGGTGGAGCAATCCTCGACCGCTGCACAACAGATGTACAAGGGCTCCGAACAAATATCTGCTGCGGTGATGGAGGTCGAGCAGGTTTCATTGCACTCAGCTTCGGCTGCACAGACAGTATCTGCTGCCACGCTGGAGCAGCTTGCATCTATGGAGGAAATTGCCGCATCTGCTCGCAAGCTCCAAGAGGGTTCAAATGAGATGCGTGCTTTAGTAAATCAGTTTAAATTGGAATAGATACTCAGACTTAGAGTTACAGAAATAGAATATGTAAAATATTAAAGAGGGGGAGTAACCCCTCTTTTTTGCTGTTCTGACGTAAATAACCTTTTGAATACTAAGGGGAAATTAATATAGCTTTTACAGCTCATTAACGCGGAGCGTATACTGGCTTGCTATATTGAAGGGAAAAGGGGGATGAATATGAAAGAAATGGAAGAGTCGTCCTTTGCAGCTGCTCAGCCTGTCCTTGCAAGTGATACTTTTGGTTGGGATAAGCTTCAGGTTTCGCAATGGTATAGCCCACAGCAAGCTTTCACCCCATCCTCGGAGTCTAAATATTTAATAGGAATTCACTGCACAGCCTACTACGAAAATTACTACACCATTCATATTACCCCCTGTAATGAGAGCCTTCTTTGCCCTTGGGGCAGAACCTCGCTCTATTTTTTGAAAATAGAAATTACACCAGCGGTACTCGAAGAGATTGCTCGTGAATCTGGTTATCTAAAGGAAGGCCATATCCAGTTGGACCGCAAATTTCATGTCAAGGATTCCAAGCTACTGCAATTAGGGCTTTGGATGCTGGAGGAATTACAGAATGGTGGTGCCAAAGGAAAAATATATAGCGACTCTTTATCCAACATGTTAATTATTCACTTGTTACAACACTATTCTTCAGTGATTCCCCAGCATTCAAACCGAAAAACGCCAGCCAATCAAGAAATATTTCAGGTCATTCAATTTATGCGTGGGCGTTTAGAAGATGAGATTCAACTGACTGATCTCGCTGGCATGGCTAATATGAGCCAGTCGCATTTTATTCGGATTTTTAAACAACAGACAGGATATACTCCCCATAATTATTTAATTCGCCTGAGAATCGAACGTTCTAAATTTCTTATTCGTTCCGGAAAAATTGGTTTGAAGGAAATTGCATCTCAGGTTGGTTTTGCCGATCAAGGTCATTTTACTAGATTATTCAAACGAGAAACCGGCCTAACCCCAAAGCTGTATGCGAATCAAAGCTCCTCCAAACCTAATCATATGATTTATTGATTTTATTCTTGCAAATGAGAGTTTTGTTCAAGGAAAGAAGTGTTTTGTTCAATTAGAGAGCTGTTGCCAGCTCCTATAATAAGGTTGAAGTAAGGCGCACAAATGCCGAACTACAACCTTATTAGGAGGAGAGAAAACATGAGATTAAAGAGATTATTCAGTCTGATTTGCGCGGGGGTACTTACGACCAGTTCTTTATCTTTAGTAGCATCTGCCACACCAGTCGGACCGGATAACCTAGTAAACACTGAGGTAGAAATCAGTGCAGAGTCAACTTCGACTTCAGCTACAACTGCTGGAACTTGGCATGAAGTATCTAAGCAAACCTTCTGGTTACTTGATGCCCTGGAACGGGGACAAGGGGTGGCTACAGACGGGAATTCATGGATCTTTAATTCCTCGTATGGGCTCTTACGGACTGGACTTGATGGAAAATCCGTAAAAGCACGGAATGAATTGGCTATTCCACTGGAGATTGCCTCCCAAGGTGGAGACCATATCGGTGATATTTCCTACTATAACGGTAAAATATACGCTCCTATTGAAGACGGCAAAAACTATCAGCATCCTTACATCGCCCTCTATGATGTGAACACTTTGAAATATACGGGTACATCCTATGCTTTACCGTTGAATCTGCATATTGGCGGTGTGCCTTGGGTAGCCGTTGATGCTGCTCGCGGTCAGGTCTACACAGCTCAGTGGAGTAATGCAAGCGTCTTGAATGTACTAAGTCTTGACGATATGCATGTGATCACAACCATTCCACTTTCCCAAAGTGTTGATCGAATTCAAGGTGCCGAAGTGTACAACGGTGTTCTGTATGCTTCTACGGATAACGCAACCCAAACGGTTTATCAGATTGATCCGGAGACTGGAAACGTATCTGTTGCCTTTGATCGCAATCTGCCTAGTGGTACTGAAGCCCAAGGAATTGCTGTATTGCCTACCGCTGATGGTGCACAGCTCCATATTCTTGATGTAGGCTCGAATCGCATTAGTGTGAATTTTCGCCATTATGCATTTTAATTCAAATCCAAGCGAAAAAAGGGGCTAACAGAAATGCTAAAGCAAACCAAAACTATTCTAACACTGCTATCCGTCTCAATGCTAGCAGTAGCGGGCTGCGGACAATCTAATAACAGTACGGCTGAAGCCAAAGAAAATACCGCTCAACCCACAGCAATCGCTGCAACTTCGGAATCCACAGAGACTCCGGCCGCTAAGCCGGTGGAGATTACATTTTATTATCCGGTTAATGTTGGTGGTCCTCTTACAAAAGTAATCGATGGGATGGCTAGTGCATTCATGGAGCAGCACCCGGAAATTAAGGTTAATCCCGTGTACACAGGTAATTACGGTGACAATACCGTGAAAATTCAAGCGGGTGTACAGGCCAAACAGCCACCGGATGTCGCGGTCATGATGTCAACAGAGCTGTACAGTATGCTCGATATGAATGCAATCATTCCGCTGGATGATTTTATTGCAAAGGACACGGATATACAGATGGCTGATTTTTATCCCGCCTTTGTAGAGGATACACAGTCTGAAGGTAAAACGTACAGCCTGCCTTTTCAGCGAAGCACGATTGTTATGTACTACAACAAAGAAATGTTCAAAGCCGCAGGACTTGATCCAGAGAAACCACCCACTACATGGGATGAGCTTGTAACCTATGCTAAGAAGCTGAACAAAGACGGTCACGTGGGGCTGGAAATTCCGGGCAATGATGATTCGTATTGGATGTTTCAAATGCTTGCACGGCAAAATGCTTCCGATCCGAAGCAAAACATAATGTCCTCCGATGGCAAAAAAGCGATGTTCGATACGCCGGAGAATGTGGAGGCATTGCAATTCTGGTTAGATTTGTCCCATAAATACAAGGCGATGCCGGAAGGTGTTATTGATTGGGCAACCGTTCCGACAGATTTCATTCAAGGCAAAACAGCCATGATGATGCATACAAGCGGCAATTTAACCAATGTAAAAAATAACGCGAAGTTCGAATTCGGAGTAGCGTTCCCACCCGCACAAAAGCAATTTGGATCACCTACTGGAGGAGGTAACCTGTATATTTTCAAGGACACATCTCCTGAAAAACAAGCTGCAGCTTGGGAATTTGCCAAATATATGACGGCTTCAGAACAAGCTGCCCTCTTTAGCAGCTCATCCGGTTATGTTGGCGTAAGAAAATCTGCATATGATACAGATGCTATGAAGAAGTATACGGCGGATTTCCCGCAAGCATTGGTAGCGAGAGATCAATTGGAATATGCGTTCCGGGAATTGTCCACTCATAATCATGGTAAAGTATCGACGGCAATTACGAACCAGATTCAAGCGGCATTGGCAGGAGAGATTGATGCAGCAGGTGCACTTAAAAAGGCTCAAGCAGAAGCAGAACAGGCACTTGCTCCCTTCAATAAGTAAGCTTTGAGGTATGGAATACGCCAGGACGGCTCGATAGCTTGTTCTGGCGTCATTACTATATTCATTAATCGTAGAAACCTTAATCAAGGAAGGATTGAATGGTATGAATGCCAAATGGAGTGAGAGGCTTAGACGAAACGGATTTGGCTGGGGACTAGTGTTGCCTTCGCTGCTCTTTCTTTACTTGTTTACTTATTACCCTATGTTTAAATCGTTCTGGCTTAGCTTTTACGAGAAAAATTTGGCGACTCCTGAGCCTTTGTTCGTCGGTTTTGACAATTACGCTAATCTATTGCACGACAATGTCTTTATGAAGGTGTTCAGTAACAATATATGGTTCGCCATTGGCACAGTACCCACTTCATTAGCTTTGGCTTTCTTGATGGCACTGTTTGCCGACAAGGCGATAAAAGGGCGGGGACTGGCACGTCTTTCATTTTTCTATCCGAATATGATCCCGATGATCGCTGTGGCGAACATCTGGTTGTTTCTGTATACCCCTCATTTTGGGCTCTTTGCCAGACTGGCTTCATGGATTGCGGATCAGCCTGTGAATTTGCTGGGAACACCTGATACGGTGATGGGCGCATTAGTCATCATGATGATTTGGAAAGAAGCCGGATATTTTATGATTTTTTATTTAGCAGGAATGCAGCAGATTCCCAAGGATTTATATGAAGCGGCTGCAGTAAGTGGAGTCGGTACATTCACTTCCATCCGCAGAATCACAATTCCGCTCACGATGCCGACTACGTTGTTCGTGGCTGTTGTGGCGATAACCAATTCTTTTAAGCTGGTAGACCATCTCTGGATTATGACAAAAGGCGGTCCGAATAATGCAAGTAACCTGCTGCTTTATTATATCTACGAGTCCACCTTTAATTTCTACGATCAAGGGATGGCCGCATCGATGACGGTGGTCATGATCGTGCTACTGCTCCTGATTTCCTCTTTGCAGTTTTTTGGCTGGGATCGGAAAATCCATTATGAATAGGAGGTGGAATCTATGGAGGATAATCCACTAAAGCTGCCCTTAGTGTTAAGGCAGAATACACGCAAAGCTTTAGAAGAGGAGCGCATGCTGAACTCCGAAAGAACGAAGCGCCGAATCGGGCAGATACTGTGGCATGCGGTTGGATTTACGTTTGCCGCGGCTTGGATCATTCCCTTCCTATGGGTGGTCAGAACGGCTTTTCTACCCAAAGACGTCGCTATCGATGCGGGATGGTCTTGGGACTTCACGTTTGAGAATTTGATTCATGTCTGGAATGGAGCGCCTTTTGGACGATTTTTCATGAATACATTGCTTGTGTGCGGTGTTGTGCTTGCTGTGCAACTCGTTACAATGACGATGGCTGCTTATGCGTTTGCACGGGTACGATTCTTCGGAAAAGATCTGTTATTCATGTTATTTTTGGTGCAAATTATGGTGCCGCCGGATGTACTTATCTTTTCCAACTATCAGGTGTTGAACGAAATGGGTCTGCTGGACACCAAGCTGGGGATTATGCTACCTTACTTTGCCTCCTCCTTTGGAGTGTTTCTGTTAAGGCAATCCTTCAAGCAATTACCCTATGAGCTGGATGAAGCTGCCCGGGTGGAAGGCGCCTCACGCCTGCATATTCTTTCAAGAATCTATGTCCCACTGTCACGCCCGATTTATGTGTCCTTTGCGATCGTGTCGGTCAGCTTTCATTGGAATGATTTCTTGTGGCCCCTTATTGTAACCAATTCTGAGGAGAATCGCTTATTAACTGTAGGCTTGGCGATGTTCGCAAAAGCCACAGAGTCGGGTGCACAATGGTCCGATGTTTGTGCGGCTACATTGATTGTGTCGGCACCCTTAATGATTGGATTTTTATTGTTTCAGCGGCAAGTGATAGGTAGTTTTATGAGCTCTGGCATTAAAGGTTAGGAGGAGGCATTTATGAGGCTGGCGATTATTGGGGACTTACATTACCCGGACGAATTGTTAAACAACAAGGTTTTGATTAAAGAGGCACGAGATGCTTTTTACGAGCAATTTATGAATCTATTTTTGTCCATCCCAGCCGATTATCATATTTCCGTGGGAGATATGGTGCATGCAGGAGAATTTAGCGAATTTAATTATATCATGGGTAAGATTAAGGACAGCAAGCATTCTAGACGTTTTCTACATGTTCTTGGTAATCATGATACGTACACTTATCCTAAGGAAGAAATCCTTTCCGTCACCCGGCAGCAGCGATACAGTGTGATTGAAGAGACGAATGCAATCATTATTTTGCTGGATACCGCACGGGAAAATCGTGACGATTGGAGCGGAACACTTGATGATGCACAGCTGACTTGGCTCGAAGCACAAATGAAGCGGAAATCGGAAAAGCCTTTATTCGTCTTCGGTCATCATCCCTTGTATAATACGACGGCTAGATCAACTGAGCCAATGATGTCACTGGATCCTAGCTTGGACATTTGGCCGATATTGAAGCAATGGCAAGGTGTGGGTTTCTATTTCAACGGCCATAATCATGTGCATTCTATCGTTAGAAAAGAAAACTGGCATTTCATTCAAACAGCCTCCATCCTGGATATTCCTGCTGCTCGAATCCTTACTGTGCTTGAAGATGAAATCAGGTTAGAGATGGTGAATCTGGCAAGTGAGCAATTGAGTAAATGGTCTTCATTATTTACCTTCAGCATTTTTGATTATGAAAAATATCCGCAGGCTGAAGGGGAGACAAGAGATCAGGAGCTAATCATCAATCGACTTCAAATGGATAGAAAGCAGGTGGACCAGCAATGAATCGTCAGCCAGTAAGATTAGCGATCGTAGGTGGAAATCGCGGAGCCAGTTTTATGAATGCACTGTACTCTCTATCGGATCGGATACATCTGACCGCCACTTGTGACTTGAATGAGTGGGTGCTTAACCAATGGAAAGAGAAATTCCCGGAAATCCGAACGTATCGGGATTATCATGAAATGTTAAAAGATTCGGCGATAGATGCGGTGTTTATCTTAAGCCCCATGCATTTGCATGCCAGACAATCTATTGATGCTTTAAAAGCGGGTAAGCATGTCCTAAGCGAAGTGATTTCGATCCAATCTTTAGAGGAAGCTTGGGAGCTTATCGAAACTGTTGAACAAACTGGACTAAAATATATGATGTCTGAAAATTACTGCTTCTCGCGCTCAAATCTGACGATTAAACATATGGCGGATCAAGGCATGTTCGGTGAAATTACTTATCTGGAAGGCGGATATATCCATGATTTACGTCATTTGACTCATCATCCGGATGGTTCTCTGACTTGGCGGGGGCAATTACATCAGCAGTATAACGGGATCAATTATCCAACACATTCTATTGGTCCAGTTGCGCAATGGATTAACCTCAATAAGCCTGAGGGTGATCGATTAAAAAGCGTCTCGTCTTTTGTTTCCAAATCTAGATCCTTACAATATTATTTCGGAGAGCATTATGGAAAAGATCACCCAGCAGCACGGGAGGGATTCTGGCGGCAAGGGGATAGCGCGGTTGCGGTCATTCAAACGGAAAAGGGTGTACTGATTGAACTGCGTGTAGACTGGTCCTCCGTTAGACCGCATAATAAAACTCATTATTTACTGCAAGGAACTGAGGGAGCGTATATTACGGGCCGCCATCAGTACGAAGAGGATTTGATCTGGTTCAAGAATCTCTCGCCCAAAAATATAGCGGATGGAGAGGAAATGTGGGAGCCTTTAAGCAGTTATCAACCACTCTATGATCACCCGACATGGATGAAATGGGGCGAATATGCAGCTGGGACGAAACATGGCGGAGGCGATTTTATGGTGCTTGAAGAATTTATTTCTGCCATTCAGGAGGATCGAACCCCCTCGGTGGACGTATATGATGCCGTTACTTGGAGCTCTGTGTTTACATTGTCTATGGAATCTGTAGAGAATGGTGGAAAAGCAATAGCCTTTCCTGATTTTAGAACGAGAGTGAGGAATTGATGGTGGATCAGGCCCTTTCCAAACTTGTGATGAAAAAAGAAATGCTGTCCGACTTGCCTGTTTTTCACTGTCCTACCGGGTATCTAATTCGTCATTTCGAGCCGGATGATGAACGGAACTGGGAAGAGCTTATACGCCATTCTTTTACAAGGGAAGTTAAATTTGCTCATAAAATCAGTGATCATGTACCCTTGTATTCGGATCGCTTGTTGTTCATTTGCCGCGGGGATCAACCTGTAGCTACTGCTACGGCCTGGGAGTCGGGTAGTGAGGACAATAAGAACTGGTACTTGCATATGGTTGGAGTGCTTCCAGAATATTCTGGTAAAGGTCTCGGCTATGCTGTGAGTCTAGCTGTCTTGCACAAAATAAGAGATTCAGGGGGAACGGCGGCATGTTTAGAAACCGATGATTTCAGACTGCCCGCCATCCGCATTTATTTGAAATTAGGATTTCAGCCTGTGTACTTGGATGAAAGCCATCCTGAAAGATGGGAACGAATCCTGCAAAGGCTTTGAATTTGTTGATAATTAGGGGGGGGCTTCATGCCCCTTTATTCATGCTAGAGTTTCAGAAAGGGCAGCATCCAAAAATTATGTTGTCGTTAAGAAGTATTCCTGCTATAGTCATACTGACTTATTAAATGCATTTAATAAGTCAGTATGACTATAGGTGGGAGAGCCATGGCAAGTGATAAAAGACTTCCTTCACAGCAACTCAAATCTGAAATTATTCGAAATATTCGAACAGCATTATTAGAATTAGGAAGGGCTACGAAGGCGGAGTTACGTCAAAGATTACAATACAGTTTTCCAACGATCAGTAAATTTCTAATGCAGATGGAAGAGATTGGGGAAGTAATGATCATTGGCCTTGATGAGTCTAGTGGCGGAAGAAGGGCAATAAGATATGCCTATAATCCAAATTACCGATTAGGGATGGCTATTTTTTTGGAAAAAAATGAAACAAACTATACGATCTATAATTGCATTGGCGATGTTGTAAAAGAAGGGAATTTACCTAGTATTCTTGAGGAAGACGTTAGTACACTGGTCTCGCTTATCGAAGGTGAAAAAAAGGCTAATCCCAAGATTCAATCAGTGGCGATTGGTGTTCCAGGTGCGGTGAAACACGGAAAGATTTTTCTGATCCCAGGTTATGCGAAATATCAGAATCTAGATTTGAAAAGATGTATAGAAGATCAGCTCTCTATCCCGACAATCGTGGAAAATGATATGAATGCCGCTGTAATCGGTTATATGGCGCAAAGAAATTTGAAGGAGAATATTTCTTTGATGTATCTGTATTTAGGGAAAAACGGACCGGGAGCTGGGATAGCCGTTAATGGTGAAATTGTTCGGGGAAAGACGTTTTTTTCAGGGGAAGTTCAATACATGCCCCAGTATGACAATAGAAATTTCATAGAAGCATTAACTGGAGATCAGGGTGGATCAAGCATGCAGCCGGATCATAAAGTAGATGCGATTAGTCGGTTAGTGGCTACTATGACCTCTATTTTGAATCCGCATTATATTATTTTTTGTGAGGATGAATTAGCTCCAGCTATGCTTAATCAAATCGCCGATCGAACTGCTACATACGTTCCTAAGGAACATATTCCGGAATTAGCGGTAAGTGACTTGAAGCGTGATTATCTGAATGGATTACAAAGTCTTGGATTAGGTTTATTAGTTTCACAACAAATAGATTAGAACCCTTAAGGAGATAACGATGGCTACTTTTTTTCTTATTATTATTTATTTAGCATTTATTAGTTTAGGACTACCAGATTCATTGCTTGGATCCGCATGGCCGGTAATGAGATTAGATCTAAATGCCTCATTAGGTACTGCTGGTATCCTTTCGATGGTTATTGCAGTAGGCACAATTGTCTCCAGTTTGATGAGTGGTACAATCCTTAAACGTTTTGGTACGGGGAAAGTGACCCTTGTAAGCTGTATTATGACGGCTGTAGCTTTATTTGGTTTTGCATGGTCACCTTCGTTAGTATGGCTAATTGTTGCTGCGATTCCACTCGGTTTAGGTGCGGGATCTGTAGATGCCGGATTAAACAGTTATGTTGCTACGCACTATAAAGCCCATCATATGAGTTGGTTACATTGTTTCTGGGGAGTGGGCGCGACGCTGGGTCCGATTATTATGGGTTCTTTTATCTCTGGTGAAGGTCTTTGGCGAGAAGGTTATCTTACGGTTGCTTATATTCAATTGAGCTTAGTTGTAATTCTCTTCGTTACGCTGCCTTTATGGGATAGAGTGGCTGGAAACAATAGCAACCTGAACGCTGATAGCGAACATGAGCTCAATCATCCGGAGCTAGAGCAAGCTGCTGAGAACACAAAACCTTGGAAACTAAGAGGGGTTAAGCTTGCGATGTTAACCTTCTTATTTTATTCTGCCATCGAAACGAGTATGGGGTTATGGGGGAGCAGCTTTCTAGTAAATATCAAAGACATCCCTGCATCCACTGCAGCGACATGGGTATCGGTATTTTATCTAGGGATTACCTTCGGCAGAATGGTGACGGGCTTCATTACGTTTAGAATGAGTAATAAACAGCTAATACGATATGGCCAGCTCATTGCTTTAATCGGTACAGTGCTCTTAGTATTACCGCTTCCAACGATAGTTTCGCTGGTAGGGTTTATGATTATCGGTCTGGGTTTAGCCCCTATTTTCCCATGTATGCTACATGAAACCCCTGTACGATTCGGGAAGAAGCATGCTCAGTCAATTATGGGCTTTCAGATGGCAACAGCTTATACTGGTACCACGCTGGTACCGCCATTTATCGGTTTACTGGCCTCGAATTTTACGTTGGGTATTTTTCCTGCGATGATCGTTTTTTTCGCTATCGTCATGCTTTTATGTACAGAAAAGCTTAATAAATACTCAGCTAAAGTAAATGTAGGTTAAATTTGAAATGAATATATTACGGACTAACCCTTCATATATATAGATGTAGAAGGGGGGGAACCGTAATGTGGTTGTTAATGGTTATAGGCGTTGGATGTCTCTCCGGTTTTATTTTGTTCAGAAAGAATACTTTGACCAATTATCACGAGCCTATTCAAGGACCGGAGAAATTGTCCATCATCATTCCCGCAAGGAATGAAGAATATAATTTGCGCTTTTTGCTCGATTCACTTCAGTCTCAGACCATTACACCCTATGAAATTATTGTTGTAGATGACTTCTCGGAGGATCGGACCAAAGAAATTGCTGAGAGCTATGGAGTTAAGGTTATTGCGAACAGCAGTCTCCCTGAGGGGTGGACGGGTAAGAGCTGGGCAGTATGGAATGGATATTTACAGGCCTCGGGCGATATTTTTGCTTTTTTGGATGCGGATATCCGATTAAAGCCTAACGCCTTGGCTTCATTATTAAAAGCAAGGGAGCTATCGAAAGGCGTCATTTCGGTAGTTCCTTTTCATCATACAGAAAAGCTGTTTGAGAGGCTCGCCCTAATCATGAATATGCTGGGGATCTTCACGTTCACCTCAGTTTTTGAAAGGAATAACGCCAAAAAAGGGCTGTACGGCTCGTGTATTCTAGCATTAAGGCAGGATTATGAAAAAGTTAATGGCCATCAAAGCATTAGATCTGAAGTGCTGGATGATTTGTCTTTAGGAGAGAAATTTATTGCGGCAGGTGTTCCGATCACCAATTATATCGGGTATGGCTTAGTATCGTTTCGCATGTATCCGAAGGGAATCAAAAGTGAAATTGAAGGGTTCAGTAAAGGGGCTGTCTTAAGCACTTCAACGATAAGTCCGCGAACAATTATTCCAATCGCGCTTTGGGTGATCGGACTCATCATCTCAGAAACCGTGTTTATTTTTGCGAATACTTCATGGTTTATGCCTTTATTGATCGGTTATCTCCTTTATATGTTCCAGCTCTTTTATTTTATAAAATATGTAGGTGTATTTGGCATCGTTATTCCTGTATTTCACGTGGTAGCAACTGTTTTCTTTATCTTGATCATGCTGTATTCGATTTATCAGGTTGTTTTTCTGAGGCATGTAAGCTGGAAAGGAAGGCATATCCAGGTGGGAGGCCATAGGGACTAATGATCATATTGTGGGTCGCGGGTTTATTTTTGTCGGGATCTCTTATGTTTTCCTATTGGCTTGGTCTAGCGCGTAAAAAGAACCTGAAAAACATTGGCGACGGTAATCCAGGGGCTTTGAATCTATGGAAGTCGTCAGGCTATAAATTCGGCATCTTGGGGATTATATTGGATTTTTTAAAAGGGTATCTACCTCTTCTATGGGTAATGGGAAGTCATTATAGTCAGGGGTATTTCATTATTCCGTTAGCCTTAGCTCCAATTGCGGGTCATGCCTTCTCTCCCTTTCTTAAAGGAAAAGGTGGGAAGGCAATTGCCGTAACCTTTGGGGTATGGAGTGCATTGACAGGATTCAAAGCTTCTTTAGCGCTAGCAGTCATTTTAGCAGTGCTGAAAATGCTCAGCAGTTGGTTCAAAAGCAGAGGAAATTCACCTGTATCGGATGGTGTGCAAGTGGTTAGCGGAATGCTGCTTCTTTCCGTTTTTTTGTACATTAGTAAATGGTCTGCTCCTATCTTGTGGGTATGGTTTGGAAGTTTTGTGATCCTTGTGTATACGCACAGGTTAGAATTGGCAGTGTGGGTGAGGAAGTATTCATCAAGGAAACGAAAAGGAATATAATATAGGCGGTATAAACGAGGGTGTCCCAGCAGCTATCGCATAGCTGTTGAGACACCCTTGTTTGGTGAAGCAGTAGCTTCATCTTTTCTAATATTAGTGTTCTATGATTGAGGATTTACGTTTTGACGCAGCACGGATAATAAACGCAGAAGCTAACAGAAGGATTGTGGCAGTGGCAAGGACAACAATAAAAGACTTATCAAAAGCTGATTGTGCGGCTTCAACGAGCGCGGATCCAACAGCAGAAGGCATATTTTCTGCGGCTAGAAGAGCCTCGTCAAGGCTGTCGCGAACGATCGGCGGGACTGTTAGTTCATCAGGGAGAACTAATGATGCTGTATAGATGAATGACGAAAGACTGCCCAGAAGTGTAATACTTAGGGCGCTGCCGAGTTCGAACGATACTTCCTCTATAGATGCGGCCATGCCAGCTTTTTCGACGGGGACATTTAGCATGATTGAATTTGAGGCGGCAGTCATGGCTCCCCCAAGACCTGCACCCAGAATTATTAAGGCTGCGAATTGTAACAATATATTTCCGTCATGGAAGAGTAGAAGGGTGCCCATTCCTATACCTGACACTAACAGACAGACCCACTGTACTTTTACTTTGTCCACTCGATGCAACACAAGTCCGATGAGTATCCCTGAGATGAAGGACGCTATCGAAGTGAATACAACGTACAAGCCCGCTTCCAACGGTGTATATCCAAGAACAAGCTGGAGCCGTTGAGTCACGATCAATTCCATTCCAATAAGTGCAAAACAAGACAATAGAGCTGTAGCCACTCCAGTAGTAAAGTGGGAGTCTCTAAATAGTGCAAAATCTATTAATGGATTCTGGCTCTTACGTTGATGGCGCATAAATATGATCATAGCTACGACACCAATCACGGCAGATAACACAGCGATGGAAATTGAACCTTCACGTCTGCTGATCTCCTTAACTGCATAAACAAGGGCAACCAGACCAATCATGATTTGAACAGAACCAATGAAATCCCATTTCTTATTCTTATTCCCTTTAAGGTTTGGGATTAGTAAGATGGCCAAGATCAGTGCAAGAATAACTATAGGAATATTGATGAGGAACACAGATCCCCACCAGAAATGTTCCAGTAAAAAACCACCAACGAGTGGACCCATTCCTGCTCCTACAGAGGAGACAGATGCCCAAATACCTACGGCTAGTGAACGCTCACGCTCATCCGAAAAGGTAGTTCGAATAATGGAGAGTGTTGCGGGCATCATCATGGCTGCACCAATAGCTAGTAGGGTACGCGCAGCAATAAGCACGAGAGGTGTCGGCGCGTAGGCGGCGATTAATGAAGCCAACCCAAAGATAGTAAGTCCCATAACGAAGAGTTTTTTATGCCCAAGACGATCGCCTAGTGTGCCAAGACCGAGTAATAATCCTGCCATTACAAGTGGATAAATATTTACGATCCATAGTTTTTCCGATGCAGAGGCAGCAAGATCATGCGTAAGTCGTGGTAGAACCGAATAAAGTACGGTCATGTCGATGACGATCATAAAGAGTGCGCTGGACACAATCGCCAGCACGATCCAGCGTTGAAATTTAGATAGATTTGATGAAAACATAGGTAATCCTCCTAAGATGATAGTAGCTAATAACGTTACCTTGACAAGGTAATGGTGTTCCGTTATTGTACTTTGAGGTATAGGGTAACCCGATAGTCAAGAGGAGTGATTTGAATGTCTATTGATTATGATCAATACTTTACGACGAGTGAGTTCGCAAAGGTATGTGGGGTAACGAAGCATACGTTATTCCATTATGATGACATTGGTATATTAAAACCGGAGATCGTGAAGGAAAACGGATATCGTTATTATTCCTATAAGCAGTTTTATACCTTCGATATTATTGCCGTACTAAAAGGGACAGGAACGCCGTTGAATGAGATCAAAGAATATATACAAGATCAAAACACATTGCATTTTTTATCCATGCTTAAGCAAAAACAGCTGCAGTTGGTTGATGAACAAAAAAAGTTAGAGCGAATGCAGAGGCTTTTACAAGGGGCTATAGATAATACGAATCGTGCGCTCCATGTTAATTGTGGAGAACCCTGGGTCGAGGAATGTGATGAAGAGTATTTTATTGCGGTTAGACTCTCGAAGGAGAAGGGTGAGAAGGATCATGTACGAAAAGTATATCGAATCTTCGATTATTGCGATGAACATCATCTTGAATATGACTTTCCGATAGGTTCGATTATTTGTAAAAGCAGTTTGGAAGAAGGCGACTATGACCCGGATTATTATTGTAATAAAATCAATGAAAAGCATAACGGTGAATTACTTTATATTAAGCCAAAGGGTAAATATTTGATCATGAATCACAAGGGATCTTATGAAACCTTACCTGCGTCCTATGAGAAGCTAAAGTCTTATATTGCTGAAAATGATTTACACATAACCGGAAACGCTTATGAGTATGAATTGCTTAGTTATTTAGCTGTAGGGGATCCGGATAAGTATGTTATTCAAATTGCGATCCAAACCTTTTGAGGTTTAGAGCATTGGATTGACTTTAAAATTGGCTTACAAACTGACACGCTTGGGATTCCAAGCGTTTTTTTATGGATACCTGATGGCTTGAGTATTAGCCAGGTGCGACATTTTTATTATCTATATTGATTGACAATGATAATCATTATTATTAATGTGTAAACAGGCGTGAATCCTTATGCTCACCTTACTGACGCCAATGCCTCTGAGCTGGTGCACTATGATTGAGTTTTGTTGATGATTATCCATATAAGAGACTACTATTGAAATGAGGTATGCATTGTGAAGATAGACGTTAATCAGTTAGCAGAGCATTTTGCACACACTCCTTTTCAAGTAGAAGGAGTATATCGATATGCTGAAAATCCAGGTGTGCCGTACGCTGACTATACAGATTCTTTTCCTGGATTTGTGTTTCCACTTACAGGAAAGATTAAATTTAAATTTAATGGCACGCCTTATATCTTTTCGCCTGGAAAAGTTGTGCATGGGGGTGCAAAAATGAAACTAGATCAAAAAATGTTAGGTAGAACCAATTGGGAATATATTCTTGTTCAATATCGGATATGTAACTCAGAACTAAAAGAGTCAAGCTTTTCTCATCAGCATTTTGAATTATTAACAGGTCAATCTCCTCGTCTTATTGAATTAATTATGCGTCTTTGGCATGTGTATAATCAGCGTGGAGGCATTTCGATGTTTCAGACTGAAATGCTGTTTCGCGAAGTGCTGAATGAGGCCTTATTATGCGTTATTAATAGGGAAGATAGCTGTGAATCACATACTTTATTCGAACGGGTATCTAATTATATTCATCAAAACTATTATCAAAGTTTTACAATAGCTTCGCTTGCAGAACAAAATAACGTTAATCGAAATCGACTTTCTTACGTATTTAGAACACATGCCGGTATGGGACCAGCAGAATATTTATTAAAATATCGTATAAATATAGCGCAAGAAATGCTATTTACAAGTGATGCGCCTGTACAACAAATTGCGCAAACCGTTGGAATGGCTGACCCCTTTTATTTTAGTAGAGTGTTCAAAAAACAATGTGGCATTTCACCTACCGAATATCGAGAGAAGTTCATCAATAATCCATGGTGAATTCAACCTGCATCCATTCTTATCTAAAAAGTACTCTACTATAATAATGGTTAAGCAAAGAAACCATTATGTTGGAGGAATTTCGAATGAAAAAGATTAGAGGACTGCTAGTCGCAACACTATTATTAGCAGGTATACTAGCGGGTTGTACTGAAACACCTGCTGAAAATAAAGAATCAACTAAAGAAGGCGTATCTTCAACAGCAGTTAATGTAGATGCAGCTGATTGGCCAAGAACATTTAAGGATGCCTTAGGTAAAGAAATTGTTATCGAGAAAAAACCGGAAAAAATAGCCTCGCTATGGTATTTTTATCCTGAAATATTAGTTGCATTAGGTGAGCCACCTGTTGCATCTACAGAAAAAGATTATCTATCTTCTTTATCTTATTTAAAAGGAAAGCTGGATTCAGCTGAAGAACTAGGAGATAAAGTGTCTCCAAGCATTGAGAAAATTCTATCGATTAATCCTGATTATATTTTAGCAACAGAGCATCATGAAGCAGTGTATGATTCACTAGATAAAATTGCACCAGTCATTACATTAAAATACAAGGACATCTATGAAGATTGGCAATATGGACTCCGTACAGTAGCCATGATTATTGGCAAAGAAGACGAAGCGGAAAAAGTAATTGATAAAATGATGAAAGATATTACAACTGGGCGTGAAACATTAAAGTCGATGGAAAGAGAGACAGTATCGCTTATATTGTCTTGGGATGGAAAAACTTTTAATGTTCTAGGTGAAGGGAATCCGGTCTATAAACTTGCTTTTGATAAAGAAAAGGGACTGGGGCTTACACCGGATGATACATATACAGGAAATAATAATGAGTTTACTTCGTTTGAAGGAATATCAACTGTTCAAGCAGACCATATTTTCCTTATAGGTGACATTACAAAAAAGGAGGAATTAATGAATAACTTAAAACAAAGTAATGTGTGGAATGCTATGAATGCCGTAAAGAAAGGCAATGTCTATTTAATGGATAATTCCGCTATTACTGGTGGACCATTAGCTATTAATTACGCTTTACAAAATATATTATCCGCCTTGCTTAAGCGCTAATAAGTTGAGGAAAATAAGGAGTGATTACTATCCATTATCAAGCTATTAATCTGAAAGATAAGTTATCTAAATTTAACGACCTTTGGTCTCCGAAAGTCATTGGTGAAATGAATGACTATCAATTTAAACTTATTAAGATCACTGGGGATTTTGAATGGCATGTTCATCAAGATACCGATAAGGTATTTTTCACGCTCGAAGGGGAGATGATCATTGATTTCCGTGATGGTCAGGTTAAAATCTCCAAGGGTGAGATGTTTATTCTCCCAAAGGGAGTCGAGATGAAGCCTTCCGCCGAAAAGGAATGCCATATCATGTTGGTGGAGCCTAGAAGCGTAGTAAACACTGGCGGTACTGAGTCCGAATTAACAGCAGCCAATGATACTTGGATCTAGTTAAGGCTTTCCTCCGCTATTCCCTTAAGGTTTCTGCAAATTGACATAACACCAAATGGTGTTATAATAAAAATGAAACCAGAAGGTGTTACATTAAAATGAATTTTGGAGGAAATTTATGCAAACTCAAGGACCACTACAAGATATTCGTCAAACAATTACACTCAATGCGCCAATTGAAAAAGTATGGAAAGCTGTTTCCACTGCTGAAGGAATAGCTGCCTGGTGGATGCCAAGTACATTCGAGCCAGTGGTAGGTCATGAGTTCATTCTACATGCTGGACAATTCGGGGATTCCCCATGTAAAGTTACAGAGATTGATGAACCGAATCGTGTCGGTTTTAATTGGGGGAAGGATTGGCATCTTGCTTTTGAATTGAAAGAGATTAATGGGAAAACGGAGTTCACCGTGATTCATTCTGGATGGGACCCTGAAAAGGTAACTGAATTTGGTCAACCGCATCCAATCGTTCGTGGCTTTATGAACGGCGGCTGGGAGAAAATCGTCCAAGAAAAACTTCCTGCTTATATCGAGGCTTAAGATGCCAGTCGCTGAATCTGGACATGATGTATTTCAAGCGATAGCAGATCCTACCCGCCGCAGTCTGCTAAAGCTGCTTGCTAATAAGGAAATGTCCATAGCATCCATCTCGGACTGCTACCCGATCAGCCGAACCGCTGTTAATAAGCATTTACAAGTATTGTCCGATGCACAGCTTGTTAGCAGTCAGAAAGTCGGTCGGGAGACTAGGTACAAGCTTCAGCCAGAGCCTCTACTGGAGCTTCAAGATTGGCTTACCTTTTTTGAACAATACTGGGCTAATAAACTGTTTGCGCTTAAAGAATATGTTGAAGCAGATCATAACAATGAATGATAAACCGAGAGGCGTGAGATCGCGCTTCTCGGTTTTTTTGATGCATTGTGCAAAAATATTTAAATGAAACAGATATAATGGATTCGTATATACATATGAACTGCTATTTGCTCATTTTGAGGCATTTGGGGCGAGTTGCGGACTAGAGAGACGTTAATCATCATTATCAGGGGCAATATTGTGTACTTTCAGTCCGATAAAGCTCCATGGAGTCCGTTAGCATTCCAGATGAACATAAGGACAAGGCAGAAGCATTTTTGAAAGAATAAACGGCGTAGCATTGAGCTACACCGTTATTTCTGCATTTACAGGATAGCTTTCAACGGAAAGCATATCTCATTTATAAACTCAGTTTAAACCTTCGTTTAAATTCAGTTTATAAAAGGGAGTTAGCATCACAATACAAACTAAAACGTTGGAGGAATTGTAATGGTTAATGAACGCAAAAAAATAATTGAGCACAACCCTGGAGATTGGGCCGTCGAGGCGCGTGGACTCGTCAAAACATTTGGTGACAATCGCGCTGTGGATGGGGTGAATTTAAACGTAAAAGCAGGTACGATCTATGGAGTTCTTGGTCCAAATGGAGCCGGAAAAACTACCGTCATACGGATGCTGGCGACCTTACTTCGCCCTGATGCAGGTTCAGCGCGAATCTTCGGACATGATGTAGTGAAGGAATCGCAGATAGTGCGGCAATTAATTGGTGTGACAGGACAATACGCCTCGGTAGATGAGTCACTTAGTGCTACGGAAAATTTGATCATCTTCTCGCGTTTGTTAGGACTTGGCCGCGCGGAGGCACGACAAAAAGCTGCTGAACTGCTTGAAGAGTTTGGTTTGACAGAGGCGGCTAAGCGTCCACTAAGAAATTTCTCTGGTGGTATGCGTCGTCGTCTGGATCTGGCAGCAAGCCTAATTGCTCAGCCACCGTTGATTTTCTTGGATGAGCCAACTACAGGGCTTGACCCGCGTACACGCTCACAGATGTGGGATACGATTCGCCGATTGGTGAATACAGGATCAACAGTTCTTTTAACGACGCAGTACCTTGAAGAAGCAGATCAACTAGCAGACCGGGTGGCAGTTATTGACCGTGGGCAAGTCGTCGCCGAGGGCACTGTGGATGAGCTGAAATCATCCGTGGGTACCACATCTTTACTATTGAAGGTCCGAGAGCTAAAGGATTTTAAACAAGCTCGTCAGCTTGTAGAACATGTTCTGCATGTCCAATCCAATGTGTCTTCGTTGGAGGAAGGGCAGATTTCTGCACCGATGGCGAACGCGGATTTAGTGACTGACCTACTTATTGCTCTGCGCGAAGCAGGCATTCCACTTGCAGAGGTGAGTGTGCAGAAACCAACACTTGATGAAGTATTCTTAACAATCACGGGTCAGGGTGTAACAGATAACGCTTCAAATGCGTCTGGGCAGTCAAACAAGAAGGAGGCAGTAAGAGTATGAGTACAAGAACTTCTGCAATAAACTCAGGAACTACAAGACAATTGAAAAACCATACGAGTCTCAGACAGAGTATACGAAATTCATTCACAATGGCGTATAGAGGTATACTAAAAATACGGCGAACACCTGAGCAATTATTCGATGTTACGCTTCAGCCTATTATTTTTACTCTGATGTTTACCTATATTTTTGGTGGAGCCATCTCTGGTGACATTGCTAGCTATTTGCCTGTTATCATTCCTGGTATTCTCGTTCAGACCGTAATTACTACTTCGATCGTTACTGGAGTTCAATTACGTGAGGATATGGATAAAGGTGTGTTTGACCGATTTAAATCACTGCCAATTGCAAGGATAGCTCCGTTAGCAGGTGCTTTATTAGCAGATACGATTCGGTATACGATAGCGACTGTGCTCACTTTCACCATGGGTTATATTATGGGATTACGGCCCGAGGGAGGGCTGGGGCATGTTGCTATAGCGGCACTTCTTGTTATTGTCTGTGCTTGGTCGATTAGCTGGATCTTTGCATTCTTTGGTGTCATTGCAAGAACAGCCTCAAGTGTACAAGGGATCTCGATGATTGTACTGTTCCCGCTTACGTTTCTGTCTAACGCATTCGTACCGGTAGATACAATGCCTAGCTGGCTTCAATGGTTTGTTAAAGTCAATCCGATCTCACATTTGGTGACCGCGGTGCGGGAGCTTACTAACAATGGTACCGTAGGCTGGGATTTCGTAATCTCTCTGATCGGAGCAGCTGTCATCGTTGCGATTTTTGCACCAATTACAGTTCGTGCTTATATGCGCCGGACATAATATGAAATGAAAAAACGGCAGAAATGCCGTTTTTTTGTATTAGCCGCAAAAAAGCTTCTTTTTTAATTATCGCTTCTAAAGAACGTATGGATTAAATTGGATACTGATCTATCATACAATGTTTTAGCAGCTTCCTCATTTTGAATATGTCCCCCCAAATGCAGATGAATGACGCCATGCAACGATGCCCACACCAGATTCACAACAAGGAGGGGATCTTTGTCCTCTATAAACCCTTGTTCGATGGCTTCTGTAATAAGGGCTATTACTTGTTGAAGTGCCGTGAAGATAGCATGTAAACTTTCTTCCTCCGGTTTGAACTCGCTAAAAGCCCCTCCAAACATAACCATATAATAGCTGGTATGATTCCGTGAGAAATCCCAATAAGCTTGTCCAAGATCGCGAAGATATAAATTTAGATTGTCTTGTTTTGGAACCGCTTGAAAGGCAGCGGCCAACAATTTACACCCTTGCAGAAAAAGCTCCTTCGCTAAACCTTCCTTGTTTCCAAACAAGTTATAAATGATTTTTGTGGGACATTCCATTTTTTCAGCAACCTTGCGAATGGTTACACCTTCAGGTCCGGATTCATGCATAATGGCCGCAGCGGCTTCGATAATATTCAGTCTTAATATTTCTGCATGCTGTAGTTTTGCTTTTGGGTAGGTTGTAACGGATTGAGCATCTATAGAAGATATTTTGGACGATTTTTGCATGTAGTTTCACTTCCTTAGAACTTTACTTTAGCTTTTTCAAATAGCCGTTATTTCTAAACCTTATTTTACTGATGTAGAAGAGAAATAGCCAATAATTAAATGTAGAATTTTATTTGACAACGCAACCTCACTTGGATACAATGATTCATATTGAAACACTGTTTCTAGATGGTCATTAAAGGGAGAGATGATAGCAATGATTACAATTCAAAATAAATGGACGTTGATTACAGGTGCTTCTTCAGGAATAGGTGAAGCGTTTGCTCAAGAACTTGCAGCCAAAGGAAGTCATTTGATATTAGTCGCCCGTTCCGAAGATAAATTGATTGCTTTAGCGGAAAAATTACAAAGAGAATTTCATATTCAAGCGGAGGTTATCGTTGCTGATTTATCGCAAGAAGGTTCTCCTAGCAGGCTCTATCAACAATGTATGGAACGTGGTCTGAACGTTGATATTCTTATTAATAATGCAGGTTTTGCTACGTATGGGCTTTTTGAACAACTATCTGGTTCGAGACAACATGAAGAGGTGATGCTAAATGTTTTGGCGGTAGTAGATCTAACCCATTTATTTTTGCCAGAGATGTTAAGAAGAAAAAGCGGAGTGATTATAAACGTTGCATCAACAGCAGCATTTCAACCTCTCCCTAATATGGCTGTATATGGAGCGACAAAAGCTTTTGTATTATCATTTACACAAGCACTATGGGAGGAAAATCGGAAACGGGGAGTACAATTTCTTGCGTTATGTCCGGGGTCTACGGAAACAGAATTTTTTAATGTTGTAGGAGCCGATGAAGCTTCAGTAGGGAAGCGAGATACTCCAGAAAATGTGGTTCAAGTGGCTCTTCGGTCGCTTCAGGCAAAAAAAATATTTGTTGTCCCAGGATTTTCAAACTATATTTCAGCTCAAATGTCACGTTTTTTCACACGTAAACAAATGCTTTATTTAGTTGGACGTATGCTCCGTACGCGACATTAATAAGTCAACATTTTGCTTCGATGATGTAAAATAAAGAGCCGTTATCTATGGATTACTCCATGATAGCGGCTTTTTTTAAAAGTTAATTGCCTAACTCCGAATTCTAACCCTACTTCTTTATGTCCTTCGATGGTACTATGATATAAAAATAGAATGATGCATATAGAAAGGACGACAGTATGAGAAACTATCTAATTTTGGGGGCAAGTAAAGGTTTGGGAGATGCATTTGTGAAAGGTTTACCTGAGTATGGTGATCGAGTGTGGATCGTCTCCAGAAGCAGACCGGGCAGTCTGGATCTTAATGATGGCATACAGCGGGTATGGATTGCAGTAGATCTATCGCAGCCAGATGCCGCACAAGTCTTATCAAAGGGAATTCAAACGGAGAAGATTGATGTTCTAGTTTATAACTTGGGTATTTGGGAGAAAGAAGGTTTTGAGGATCACTATACTTTTGACAAGGATGAGACGAGTGACATTGCCAACATTATAAATGTGAATATAACTTCAACAATTACCTGCATACAGGCTGTATTACCTAATCTTCGTCAATCGGAAGCAGGAAAAATTATTCTTATTGGCTCCACAGCAGGACTGGATCATACCAATAACGCCCAGGTATCATTTGTAGCTTCCAAGTTCGGTCTGCGTGGTATTACACATGCATTGCGTGAGCATGTACGTAAGGATGGCATTGCAGTAACTTGTGTGAATCCGGGTGAGCTGGCAGCAGAAATTCCTTATGAGGATGGCGCGGAAAAAGCGATTGCAGAATATAGCGGCACAAGAATTCCTGTTCAGGACATTGTCTCCATTGTGAAATGTATCGTTAACCTCTCTAGTGCTTCCTGTGTCAAAGAAATTCATATTCCAGCAATGGCGGATTTGAATGCATAATAAATCTCATTTATCCGTTAAGATTTCATTAAGATTCAATACGAAGATAAACCATATAATTGGATTATAGAAAGGTGAACAAAAAAGTGCTACATAAGCGCGCCAACTAGCACGACTTATTATTAGGTAGTAGTAACGAAGTGAATATATAAGGCTGTCTACCAGTAGAATCTTACTAGTAAACGGCCTATTTCTGTTGGGATTTAATAGAGAGTCGGGTGGATTTTTTTAAAAGAAGGCTTATAAATTCCCAACTTTTTTTGGACATATATTGGGCTAACGAGAATATAACTATACAATAAAACACTTGTTGAAGAAGAGGAAAATACATTAACGGTTAGGAGAAATGAACGATGGAATTCGAACTAGGCAGCATTTTGAAACTAGTGAAACGTAGGCTGCTGTTCATCATTGTATTATGTATTGTTGCGGTCGGAATTGCTAGCTTCGTTAGCTACTATGTCTTAAAACCGAAATACGAGGCGACGGCTTCTATTCTTATTCAAGGGGATAGGCAACAGAAAGCCATCAATGACATTATGGCTGGGCAAAAACTAGTAACCACTTACGGAGAAATTATCCGAAGCAGTAGAATCGCTGAAGAGGTCGTTAGAAGACTGCAATTAAACATGACCCCTGAAAAACTATTAGAAAAAGTGAAAACAAGAACAAGTAGCGAGTCACTCGTGACGACGGTAATTGTATCGGATTCTAATGCTCAGCGGGCAACGAATATCGCGAATGGCTTTGGTGAGGCCTTTAATGAGAACATCCAAGCGATTATGGGGGTAGAGAATGTTGTGCTTCTTGACCGAGCCAAGGTTCCTTTCGAGGCGATCTCACCCAAGCCAGTATTCAATATGGTCGTTGCTTTCGGACTTGCATTGATTGCTGGGATCGCATTTTCCATTCTACGGGAATTGGCGGAGAAACCTGTGAAAAGCGCCAAGAATATTCAGTTGGATTTGCAGCTTCCTCTTCTGGGAACGGTGGGAAAATTGAAGCCGCGGAAACGGCGGGAGAAGACGAAATCCAATTCAGTAGAAGGAGCCAGCAGACATGAAGAAGAAAACGCCAAGATTGTATTGCCTGGAACAACCGAAATCATCTAATGGTGACCAATTCCGAACGATACGATCTAATATTCGTTATACCCGAGTTGGTGGAGAAATTCGATCTTTATTAGTTACAAGCTCACTTCCGAATGAAGGTAAATCAACAGTGGCGATGAACTTGGCCATAGCGATGGCAGAAACGGGAAGAACTGTGCTGCTGATCGATGGGGATTTGCGTACACCAACGGTGCATAAGGCATTCGATCTACCCAATTGGATCGGATTAAGTAGTATCCTAGTGGATCAAACCCGTGTGGATGAATGTATTTTCCCTATTGAGGGATCAGAAGGACTTTCTGTAATGACATCGGGTCCGATCTCCCCAAATCCAGCCGACTTACTAGGATCAACAGGAATGAAAAGGTTATTTGCAGAGCTTAGTGAGAGATTTGATACGATTGTCATCGATTCTTCTTCGGTGTTAATGCCTTTTTCGGATGCCCTTATCTTGGCAAAGATGACCGAAGGGGTACTGTTAGTCGTAAAATCCGGGAAAGTGCTCTTAAAGCATACCAACTCTGCAAAACAGATCCTTGAGCAGCAAGGAGCACATATTTTGGGAGCGGTTTTGAATTATCGAAAAAGTAGCAAACGTTACAAGATTCGCGGTGAAGATTTTGCCGATTGGGCCTCAACTTCAGGGTTGGTCTAACGCATTATGACACTTGCTTCTCTTCGTTATTTATTCGGAAATATCACATACGCTGGCGCTCAATTCGTGATTGTAATTTTGCTTAATAAATTTGGCTCATCCGAAATCGTTGGGCAATATTCGTTAGGGCTTGCGGTGACTGCTCCCATCTTCATGCTGTCGCATCTGCATCTGCGTTCGGTCTTGATCGTTGATACATCTGGAAAATATCTTTTTGGAGATTTTTTTGGCCTTCGTCTCGTGACAACCGCAGTTGCATTCACGGTTACAGCAGGTTGTTGCATCCTTAGTGGTGCTGATTGGAATACAGCTTTAGTCATATTTTTCATAGGATTGTATAGAATTGTTGAGTCGGTCAGCGATATTTTATTGGGTATCGTTCAGAAGCAGGAAAGGCTAGATCAAATCTCTTTCTCGAGAGCTGCTAAAGGATTGTTCTCCATACTTGTCTTCGCCCTCGTATTTATCCCTACTCAGAGTCTCATTCTAGCGTTATTAGTCATGATTATCGGATGGTTAGCAATAACCATTGGATATGATGCTCGCAAAGCGAGAGTGCATACGTCGCTCAGGCCACTTTTTAACAAAAGACGATTATGGGGCTTGCTGCTCGTAAGCTCACCCCTTGGCGTGGTGCTGGCGTTGATGTCACTAAATACAAATATCCCACTATACGCGATTTCATATTTTAAAGGAGAACATGACTTAGGCATATACGCTACGCTCTCATACATGATCGTTGCCTGCAATGTTGTTGTGACTGCACTCGGTGAAGCGATAACACCACGTCTTGCCCGTTGGCACGCTAGCGGACGACATAAGGAGTTCATCTCTTTACTCAGTCGAATGATTGCAATGGGTATAGGAATTAGTGCGATCGCTTGTTTGATCGGGTGGATCTTTGGTCATCAGCTACTAACTCTTCTATTCAGTCCAGATGTGGCTGCTGAGATAGGTTTATTTCATTGGTTGCTCGTTTCTACCCTATTGGTATTTGTAACGTCTTACCTGTGGTATGCCATAACGGCTACCGGGAAGTACAAAGCGCAGATTCCCTTGTTTCTGTGTTCCGTGATCACTAATGGGCTTTCTTGTCTAATATTCGTGCCTATTTTCGGGGTGATAGGTGCTGCGGTGGGGGCTAGCTTGGCCTTATTCGTTCAGATGATAGGCAGTGTGATCGTACTTTTCTTGGTAATCCGTCAGGCAAGGAAACAGGTACAACGGGAATTGGCCGCATAGAGGCAATTTCTCATAGGAAAGTAGGGGCTTGTATGACATCTGTACTCGTTGTAGGGAAACCCTACACCATGCGTAATTTATTTCTGTTTGCGGTTATGGGTTACATCATCTGCCTTCCGGCTCAAATTGATTTCGGTGGCGCATTTCGAATCGCACCCTCTGACCTTTTCTTAATGCTTGGTTTGTTTGCAGCAGGTTTACACCTCAAATTGGACCCGAGGCAGTTCAGTTCTTGGCATTGGGGGATGTTGTTTATTTTCGTCCTTGCTTCATTTGTATCCATTTGGCGCAATGGATTCATTACGCAATACGCTCTATTGCAAAAAGATTTTGGGTTTATACTCCTACTGCTCACTTACATCATGCTTGTTCAGGCTGTAGACAGCTGGGATCGGTTATATAAAATGCTACGAGCTTTTTTGATCAGTGTGCTGATCTTCAATGGCGTCGCTTTGTTCGATTTTTTTAGTGGAGTGAAGGTTCCGTTTATGGTGCAAGACGGTCGCCTCTCCGGGATGCTAATTGATCCGAATGCATACGGCGGATTACTAGTTACGGCTTTTGCCATTCATATCATGACGAGTGGAGACGGGGTGAAGCTGCTAAGGGGATGGGTGAGTACGCTAGCGACGATCACCTTAGCCGGGGGCATAATAATGACTTTTTCGCGTTCGTCATGGATAGGTTTGTTCCTTGTTCTGCTTACATTACTGCTGACTAATCCTTCTCGACTTCTCAAGATCGGCATGGGGTTTAGCGTCGCGTTTGGAGCATTGCTGTTGTATAAAGGTACAGCTTATCTGGATGTGCTTGGGAATATGGCCAGCAGACCCTCGCAGATTCAGTCGCGTCTAGACATCATTGGGAAGGCTGTGGAGTGGATCGCTCAAAGTCCATTATTAGGGATTGGACTCGGTAGCTATAACTATGAACTGCGGATTATTATCCATAATACTCCGATCTGGTTTATGACAGAATTTGGCTTGTTGGGCTTGATTGTGTACGGCGGATTCATGATCTGGTTCTTCATCGTTGGGATCCGTTCTTATCGCGCGGCAGATAGGGTGAACAGACCGATCATTATGGCATTATTGCTGTCTCACGCAGCGATGATTGGACTTTCGATGGGTATTGAAGCCTTATTCCAGCGGTATTGGTGGTTCATGATGGCTATGAACGCAGCTTGCATCCGATTAACGAATACGGGATGGAAAGGAGTGAAGCGATATCGAACCAAGGGCACTGAAAAGTCAACGGGTCGTAACCTACGACAACAAACAGAACAAGCGCAATAACAAGAGGTTCGGGAGCATACCTGCTGAAGACTGTGGGCCGGTAAGAGTTGCTTTTGTAGCCTCCATTTTTGGGCATTTTGAGAGTTTTCATCTACCTTACATGGCGTTATTGCAGCAAAAAGGTTGTGAAGTGCATGCTTACGCGCAGCCAGGGGAAGCGAGATTGCGATTAGAAGAGAAGGGGATCGTGTGCCATGATGTGCCCATTCAGCGTAGCCCTTTACAGATGCAGAACTGGGCAGCGCTAGGGATATTAACGGAAAGCTTCAAGGAGGAGGGGTTCCAGTTCATCCATGTACATACGCCAGTCGCTTCGATTCTCGGACGGATTGCGGCCCATAAAGCAGGTGTACCTTGCACATTGTATACAGCGCATGGTTTTCATTTTTTCAAGGGAGCTCCTTTTCTGAACTGGATGCTTTATTATCCGCTCGAGAGGTTAATGGCTCGCTGGACAGATGTGCTAATCACCATAAATAGAGAAGATTATGAACGCGCCCAGAAATTTTCTATACGGAAAAAGGTGACTTATGTGAGTGGTGTAGGACTTGATCTCCAGGTTTACGGCAGTGAACAGGGTCATCCTGAAACTGCGTCGGAGAAGGCAGATAGGCGACGCCAACTGTTTGATCTGCCGAAGAGTGAGCATGATGAACCTCCCTTCGTCATCCTATGCGTTGCTGAATTGAACGCCAACAAGAACCAGAAGCAGTTGATCGAAGCGCTGGGTCAGTTGGGGTCTCAAGCAGGCAACATCCATCTGGCTTTTGCGGGTACAGGACCGTTCGAGCAGACTCTATTGGAACTTGCTAATCGGCTGGTTGTCAGCGATCGGGTGCATATGCTTGGGTACCGTAGAGATATTCCGGATCTACTCAGAGCATGTGATGTTGCTGCACTTGTGTCTTATCGCGAGGGACTACCTCGGGCGATTATGGAGGCGATGGCAATAGGGAAACCCGTTATAGGTACTCATATTCGGGGGATTCATGATTTGATCGAACATGAGTCAACAGGCATGTTGGTTCCTGTTGGTGATATTACCGCTACCGCTAAGGCTTTTACTCAATTACGTGATAATCCAGCATTAACTAGGGCAATGGGAGAAGCAAACAAGGAGAGGATCATTCGTTACGGGTTGCCTGCGGTGCTCCGTGAAATGGACTCGATCTATATAGAAGCGCTAAACAAGGAGGAAAGAAAGCGGGTTCCGTCTGAAATGCATGCCAGCCTATCGGGGGATTGAATATTCACTCTCACTTAAAAGGCGAGTAAATGAATTTTTAGTTAATTAGGGAGAAAGAAGTGATGAAAATGCGGATCGTCCGTTTGGTCATGTTGGATGCAGGGATTATTGCGGCTTCAGTGTGGCTTGTGTTTTTACTTCGGTTTGATTTTCAAATCCCTGAGATGTACGTGTGGATGCTTCCGTGGGCAATATTGATTCACATTGCGGTGTATGCGGCCTTCTCATTTGGATTCAAAGTGTATAACAATATCTGGCGATACACCGGAATGAGAGAGTTACTGCAGCTTCTAAAAGTGAGTGTATTAACCCTCGTTGGAGTGATTGCTGTCAACCTATCCACCCATGCAGTAATTCCTTCCTATCGACTACCGATTTCTATCTATTTTGCAGCGGGTTATGTGTTTCTGGGCATTGTTGGGTTACGAATGGTTAAACGTCTTCTTAATGATGGATTTGAGACAACGGGTGTGAAGGATGCCTTCGAAGGTAATCTTCTAATCATTGGGGCTGGTAAAGCAGGAATCCTCGTTACGAAAGATATCAAGCATTCAAGGTTCAAATTTATGCATCCGGTCGCTTTCATTGATGATGATGCATCCAAACAAAAGCTGGAAGTAATGGGGCTGCCGATTGTGGGTAATAGAAATTTCATTCCCGAGGCCGTGAAACAGCTGGACATTGCGTTCATTATTATTGCCCTCCCGACAGCGCCACATAACGATTTAATGGAGATTATCGAGATCTGCAAATCAACAAAAGCACAGATTAAGCTAATGCCTAGTATGACAGAAATTTTGGACGGGAAAATGGCAGTCAATCGAATCCGTGAAGTGTCCGTAAATGACTTGCTGGGTAGAACTCCTGTTGAGATTAATACTGAAGAGATTCGTGAGAATTTAGGGAGTGAGTGTATTCTCATCACGGGTGCAGGAGGCTCCATTGGCTCAGAACTGTGCCGTCAGCTAGCTGCGTATCGTCCGAAGGAAATGTTGCTGCTTGGTCATGGTGAGAACAGCATTTACCTGATTGAACAAGAGCTACGCCAGTTATATCCCGATCAGAAGATTCAACCTATCATAGCTGATATTCAGGATGTGTCGCGGATCGATAGTGTTTTTCAGAATTTCCGACCTACGATTGTGTATCACGCCGCTGCGCATAAACATGTGCCCCTTATGGAGATGAATCCGGTGGAGGCGGTAAAGAACAATGTGATCGGAACAAGGAATGTAGCGGAAGCGAGTGCCAAATATGGTGCTAAGCGGTTCATTCTGATCTCTTCGGACAAAGCGGTTAATCCAACAAGTGTCATGGGAGCTACAAAGCGAGCGGCAGAAATGATTATTAATGATCAGAATTCATCTAGCAAGACGGTTTTTGCTGCTGTCCGTTTCGGTAATGTTCTCGGTAGTCGGGGAAGTGTTATTCCGTTATTCAAAAGACAGATCGAGAGTGGTGGCCCGGTTACGGTTACCCATATGGATATGGTGCGGTATTTCATGACGATCCCTGAAGCAGTGCAGTTGGTTATCCAGGCGAGCGTACTGGCACAAGGTGGCGAGGTGTTCGTGCTTGATATGGGTAAGCCGGTTCGGATATACGATCTAGCAAGAGATTTAATACGTCTGTCGGGCTTAGAACCCGATAAAGATATCCCTATCGTGGTCACGGGCATTCGTCCCGGAGAGAAATTATTTGAGGAACTCCTGACAGAAGAGGAGGGATTGATGGTCACCAATAACTATCGCATCATGATCAGTCGGCCTCAAAGTGTTTCCAGATCCGAATTGAATTTGGTCCTTGGTGTGCTGGAGAATTTGTGCAAACGGTACGAATTTGTGCCAAGCAGTTATCAGATTAAGAAATTATTAAAGCAGCTTATTCCAAGCTATTCGGGCTTTCAGGAAGAACCACAGGTGGCTACTCATGAGCTTGAACGGATCAAATCCGAAGTTCATGCGGGGATCTAAGTGATGAAGTCGTTTATGAGTAGATGGAACAAGAAATTGCGTTTGCGTGGTAAGAGTGACAAGGAATTCACAAGAAAGCAAATAGTCATGCGGCGAATTGGAAGATTCGCCCTGATTGGTTTTCTGATTGTGATTGTAATTGGTGGCATTTGGATTAGAGGGGTATTAAATGCTGAGCAGCGATTTCAAAAGGCTGCCCTTAATCCATTAACGATACCTAACTCGAAAATTTCTGCAGTACCTGTGGGGAAGACGCAGTCGGATGGGACTACAAAAAGTCCAGCAAATGCGGATGGCGTGGTACTACCATCGACTGAACCAGCAGCATCGCCAGAAGCAACCGATAAAAAAACTTCATCCTTTAATGTTGTATTAATTGGAACAGATACGTGGGGTGGGGAAATCTCGCGTGCAGACACGATAATGGTTGTGCATGTAATGCCGGAACAGCGGAAGGTGAACATCGTCTCTGTACCGCGCGATACAAGGGTTTATGTACAAAATGTTGGCTACACCAAAATTAATCATGCTCATATTGTTGGTGAGTCCAAAGGTGGGAATGAGCAAGGAACGTTGACGCTCATTCAAGCGGTGAGCGACTTTATGAATATTCCCATTCATCATTACATCAAGACGAATTTCTCTGGAGTTCGTGATTTCATCGATTCAATCGGTGGGATCGACATGGTAATCGATCAGGATGTCACAATAACCCCAGAGATTACCATCAAAAAAGGCGAACAGCATTTGGATGGTGTGCATGCTCTCTACCTTGCTAGGGCGCGTTACTCTACTCCGAACGGTGACTTTAGTCGTCAAGAGGAGCAATTCAATATCGTTAGAGCTGTGGCCAATAAGCTGTTGAGCCCTGAGCATCTTCCGGATCTGGCGGGATTATTGCTCCATGAAAAGAAAGACATTATCGATACAAGCTTCAGTGACAGTGATTTGCTCAGCTTAGCTTGGTTATTCAAGGGAATAACTTCCGAGGACTTTAAATACGAGCAGATTCCAGGCAACAACAGTTTTGGTTCTGATCCGCTAGTCAGAACTAAGGTGTACTACTGGAGTGCTGATTTAAAACAGGTGAACTCACTGAAGGAACGTCTTTTTACGGATTAAGAGAAAGGCGGGAGGAGCACTAACATGTATCGCCATATGAAACGAGGCTTCGATCTTGTGGGAGCGATCGTTATGTTATGTATATTTAGTCCGGTCATGGCTGTGGTGGCGTTGTTGATTCGAATGAAGCTTGGAAGCCCAATCTTGTTCAAGCAGCAACGACCAGGGCGGGGAGAGAAACCCTTCTTTATCTACAAATTTCGGACCATGGCTGAACTGTATGACACACAGGGTCAGCCGTTACCAGATGAGCGACGATATATCAAATTTGGCGGAATCATCCGGAAGCTAAGTCTGGATGAACTACCACAATTGGTGAATGTTGTGAAGGGAGAAATGAGTCTGATTGGTCCAAGACCCTTACTCATGCGTTATAGCCCATACTATTCCGAACAGGAGAGGTTGCGTTTCTCAGTAAGACCAGGAATTACGGGATTAGCACAGGTTTCAGGACGCAATACTTCGTCTTGGAAAGACCGGCTTTCGTATGATGTCACCTATGTCGAGAATTTAAGTTTCAGACTTGATGCGCTTATATTATGCAAGACCGTCTTGAAGGTGATTCGCCAAGATGATGTTGTAGCCAATCCAGGTCGGCATAGCCTGCCTCTGGATGAGTATAGGTTGAATAAAAAGGAGGGCCAGGCATGAGTGTGCAGTTTAGACCGCTGCATGAAGACGATATACATCATGCATGCCGGCTCTTGAAGAGCAACTTACCGGAGCATGTGTACAATCAAACGATATTTGCTTGTACGGGTTATCCAGCATATCTACAAGCGGCTTGTAAGTGTGGAGGTCATTCGGCCACATTGTTGATTGGAGCCTATCTTGGAGAAGTGCTCATTGGATTCGCGGAATGGCGAAGAATGGAACAAATATTGGTTCTGAATAATTTAAATGTGGATGCGGCGTTTCGCAAGGACGGTATTGGCGGAATGCTCATGGCGTACGGAGAGAAATTAGCCAAGAAGGACGATATTAAGAAGTTGGTACTGGATGTGTTCTCGTGGAATGAACAGGCGCATGCTTGGTACCTTCGCCTTGGCTTTGTAGAAGAAGGACGTACTTATTGGTATGTGAGGGATCTGGATCGTTCATTAACGGCTAGCGCAGATGTTATTGCTTCTGGAGTGGATATAGATGATGAAGAAGTGACTTACATTATTGATGATTACCCAATGGCAGAGGCTCATCATCTAAAATACGGATTTTCTTCATTTAGGATTAGAACGAAGCAGAAGACTTCAGTTGTGGGCCGGCTCGGCGAGCAGTATTTTCGCATCCAATTGCAAAGTGGGGAGTGGGACGGCGGATATCCACTAACCGATGTGTTACTCGACCTTGACCGGGAGAGAAAGCTGTTATTGCTCTCATCCGATGCATTCTTACGTGAGAGAGACCCAGCGCTAAGCTTAAGCACTGAAAGTATACGTATGATCAAGATATTGGATTAGCAGCGAATGCTTCCAAAGTAAGTTTTGTCGAAGTACCTCAAGGAAGCGTACGCTAACATAACTTTTAGGAGGTGACGTATGAGTGATTTCATTGTGCTTAATAGCTCGCATTCTGAAGAATGGGATGCTTATTTGAATCAGATGGATAGTAAGGATATCTATTTTTCTGCAGATTTTTTTCGGCTGTTTGAGGATGATGATCATCAACAGGCAGAGCTGTTTGTTTTTAAGCAAGGTGAGAAGCTCATCATTTATCCTTACTTACTTCGCTCCATTAGCCATCTTCCCGCAGTCATCCAGCTGGGACTTGAAGGAGAATGGTATGACATCAGCACACCTTATGGATACGGGGGGCCAATATCTAATGTGCCTATAGGAGCGGAACGAACAGAGTTGTACCGACAATTCAGTGATACGTTTACAGATTACTGCAGAGAGAAAAAGATCATGACCGAGTTTGTAAGATTCCATCCTTTCATAGGCAATGCCGCTGAATACCAAAAAGGGCTTACTACGGAGCTCAATCGGAATACAGTATACATGGATTTGACAGTTGGCTCAGAGTCAGTGCTAATCCAGAACTATGGCAGCAATCATAAAAGAAATATCCGTAAATTAAAGTCAGCTCCATTCACCATTCGAAAGTCGGATCTTAAGGATCGGATCGAGCCTTTCATCGAGTTATATTACGGGACGTTAAATGATTTACAAGCAGATCCCTTTTATTATTTCCCTCGAAAATTTATAGAAGATACAAGCCTTATGCCAGAAGGACGGGTAGCGCTGTTTGAGGCGATGGATGGGGAGAGGAGTGTAGGGGCAAGTATTGTACTCCTTGATCGACCATGGATGCATTATCACTTATGCGGTTGGGATCGAACTTATCTGCAGTGGTCACCCACCAAATTTCTCATCCACGCAGCAGCCGTGTGGGGGATGGAGAATGGATACGACAAATTCCATCTCGGTGGGGGATATAAGGGGAATGACGAGTTGTTTCAGTTCAAGCTAAGATTCGCTACTCAACTAGAACCACTAGACTATTACTTAGGTAAGCGAATATTTTTCCCCGAGGTGTATGAACGAATGATTGCACTCTGTGACACTGGGGTTGCGGGAAATTATTTTCCGCTCTACCGGCATCCATCTCTGTTGAATCAAAATATCATGGACCACGCTCTGAAGTAAGATAATAAGATATGTATTCCATTTGGATTAAGCATCCAAATGGAGAAAGGAGCAAGGCATGAGTATTCGTCAACCACGCATTCTACCACGAATCTTGTTATCCCCGCCGCATGTAAGTGGACGTGAACAGGCTTATTTGGAGGATGCAATTCACTCTGGCTGGATCGCTCCCATCGGACCACAAGTCGATGCTTTCGAGCGGGAGATGGCCGACTATACAGGTTCAAAGGGTGCACTTGCATTAAGCTCTGGAACAGCGGCAATTCATCTCGCACTACGTCTAGCTGGCGTTTCTCAAGGAGATTACGTGATTTGTTCGACGCTCACGTTCGTAGCTAGTGCCAATCCTATTTTATATTTGGGGGCTACACCTGTATTCGTAGACTCAGAACCAGAGACATGGAATATGTGTCCACTAGCCTTTCAGCGGGCCTGCCTGGATTTGAATGATAGAGGGATACTGCCTAAAGCAGCTGTTGTTGTCAATTTGTACGGGCAGAGCGCAGACATGGAACCAATTGTAGAAATCGCGAATCGTTACGGTATTGTTTTAATAGAAGATGCTGCGGAATCCCTCGGTGCCTTTTATCACGGAAAGGCCAGTGGTACTTGGGGCCGCTTCGGAATCTATTCTTTCAACGGGAATAAAATTATTACAACCTCAGGTGGAGGTATGCTTGTATCGGATGATACCGATGCATTAGATCAAGCCCGTTTCTGGTCTACCCAAGCACGTGACACTGCTCCACACTATCAGCATTCCGAAATGGGTTATAACTACCGGCTAAGTAACCTGTTGGCAGCCATAGGACGAGGGCAACTGGAGCTACTTGAGGAAAAGGTCGAACGACGTAGATATATTTCTAAAGTGTACTCAGATCGATTGGGATCCATTCCGGGTCTTCATTTCATGCCGGAAGCGCCAAATTGTCGCAGTACACGCTGGTTAAGTGCGCTAACGATTGATGAAGAAATCGCAGGCTTCTCCGCTAATCAACTCTTAAAGTGCCTGGAATTCAACAATATAGAAGCTAGACCTGTATGGAAACCTCTACATTTGCAACCTCTGTTCGAGAACGCCTTCTATTATCCATACATGGAGGGACAGAGTGTATCTGATCAATTGTTCACAAAAGGTGTATGTCTACCTTCCGGTAGCTCTTTATCGGATGATGATCTGGTACGCGTAATGGATGCGATAGAGTCTTGTATTCAGAACCGCTGAAAAATTACTTAGCAATCCATCCGTTAGCACCGGTTCCGCTTTCCTTCACATAAAAAGTGGCTTTCGCTAGACCATCTGTTCGCATAGCCAGACTGCCAATCGGAGCGGTAATCGTTCCCTCAGGCGATCCTTCCACAATAAATACTGCAGGAAGTAATGTTCCACCAACGAGTCGGACTGCCCGTTTGAAGTTGCCATAGGTAGAGAACCATTCAGTTAAAGCATACGGATTATACAAGGTACCAAGAGAAGTACCCTGCATGGCAACCAATGTTTCGAATTCTAAAATGCGTTTTACCTTTACAGAACGGGTATCAAACACTGCTACATTGTTCAGGTGCAGGAAGGACTTAGCTGCACCATAAGATGACGCTAGCACGACTTGATTGGTCCCGCTGTTACGGACAATCATATTGTCGACAGTAACCATCGCGTCAGACTCTGTTGTGAATAATTGTAAGGTACTGCCCGTTAAGTCCTGTGCATCTATCGTCCCCACATAAAGATCTCCTCCGTCGATTCGGACTCCGCTTGCTAAGGTGGAACCCGAGCCGTACATCCCTAACGAGCCGATATGCAATCTTGGTTTTCCTCCAGCAGCATTAAACGCAGCGTAGATCGCAGGGCCGCCAATTCCATCGAACTTTGCGCTTCCGATATCAATAAATTGTGAATAGATCGTTTGTAGACCGTAATTAGCTTTATGATCCGTCGAGCGAATAGACAAATGGCTGATTTTTAGCGTCAATCCATAGGATAGCAATGCTGGACTTACTGATCCACTTACACGCATATCTAGTGAACCGATGTCGAGAGTCCAGAGTCTCGTTATCTCATCTGAAAGTCCAGTTGTCATATCATTGCCGAAACCAGTTGTTGTCAAAGAGTCGAATCGTTGATAAAAGCTACGCGTTCCCTTGAAGATGTCTGGTTCTACATCGAGTGAATTGGCGCCATTAAACCCAGGTGCACCACCGCGACTGTTATTTAATACCGCTCTGTTGACATGAAGCTGGTCTACAAAATGGACTACAAAGTTCTTTCGACCAGCCGTTTCACAATACGCATATCCAATATGCACATTAACGGATGGGATATCTTCTGTCCCTCCAATGAAAATATTATCACCATAGCAATCATGAGAGTACACCGATTCGATTGTTATATTTTGCGAAGAAGAAATGAACAAGCCATGAAGTTGATCGTTGACGGCTGTTTTAACAGTCGAAGCACTTCCGTCTATTTCGAGGCTGCCGGATATCGTGATGTTTGCGGCATTTAACATAACAAGAACTCGAGTATCCGATGGTGGGTTAGGGGCAAGCACCAATTTTGAGCCCGCTTCAAAGCTTAGGTTAGTTCCGGTTGGAATACGAAGACACCACCAATCTAGGACTGAAGGGTTACGCATGTGGCCGGAAGAGACTTTATATACACCAGGCGGAAAAATAACGACCTTGCGTTTGGCATTTCCAGCATTAATTGCATTTTGAATCGCGACGGTGTCATCTTTGGTACCATTCCCTGTGGCTCCATAAGATCGAACATTCACGTAACCGTTAGTTTCAGGATCTAATTTAATAGAAGTGACTGCTCCGTCCGCAATAACGGACGTTGATACAGAATTATCTGGAATAGGTGCAGTTGCCATATACTTCACTCCTTTATTTTTTGATTTGAAATATAAGGCTAAGTTTCACGTTATAAATCATCCTTATATTTCTATGAGTAACGGTTGTCGTCCATAAAGGATGACAACATCGTTTCTTCTTAAGTATTTTATGTGAACTTTTCTACAGATGCATGGTACAAAGAGCACTTTACAGGGCGAAAGGAGTTTTTTATTTGAAGGTATTAGTAACTGGGGGGCTTGGTTTTATTGGGTCACATGTTGTTGACCGGCTTATAAGAGAGGGGATCGAAACTGTAATTGTAGATAATTTATCGGGTGCTTCCGGCTCATTCTATAGAAATCCTTCCGCTGTTTTATATCCGTACGACATTCGGGACGAGACTCTGGGTGAAGTCTTTATCCGTGAGAAACCGGATGTGGTCATTCATCTGGCTGCACAGATTGACGTAAGAGAATCTCAGCGCAATCCATTGTTTGATGCGAATGTGAATATTGTTGGCACACTTAACGTCCTGCGGATGTGTGAGGCCCATCAGGTTGAAAAGATCGTGTACGCCTCGTCGGCCGCTGTATACGGTAATCCTGAATATTTGAGCATTGACGAGAAACATCCCTTAAATCCTGAATCTTGTTATGGGGTATCAAAAAGTGTTCCTGAGTCTTATATTCGGATGTTTGCCAGCATGCATGGGCTGAAGTACACCATTCTTCGTCTTGCTAATGTATATGGACCTCGACAAAGCTCGCATGGTGAAGCTGGTGTCGTTTCGATTTTTCTGGATCGCATAAAGCAAGGCAAGGAGCTTGTGATTTATGGGGATGGAGAACAGACCAGGGATTTTGTCTATGTTGAGGATGTTGCACAGGCGTTTGTAAATGCGGCTTGTACAGATGAGAATGCGGATAATCAGATCATAAATATTAGCTGCGGGGTGGCGACCTCCATTAATACGATTGTAGAGATGATAGGCGGTATTACAGGTCGGGAATCCCAGACAACATATGAACAGGCTCGACCTGGAGATATTCTTCATAGCTATTTAAATAATAGTAAAGCAAACGAGTTGATGTCCTGGTCACCTCACCATGATCTTCACCAGGGACTCAAGAAGACGATTGCAGCCCGATTGACTGTAGGCAGTGCTGTGGACCATTAATCGCAAATATCGAAAGGGGTCATCCCCATGGAACGAAAATTAAATTCGGAAATGTTTGTTCTACGTAGTATAGCCTGCTTAAGTATAGCGCTGTTACATGCTTTATATCGAGTCTATGACGATGGGAACACGCCTTGGGTAGAGTCAGTGGGTCTACTGCTTACATTTGGCACACCGGTATTCGTATTTATCTCGCAATTCGTATTGTCTTTTGCATACCCGGACGGAATTCCCGCGAAATTTTGGGAGAAACGGATCAAGTATATTTTGCTTCCTTACTTTTTTTTCGGAGCTTTGTACGCAGGGTTAAAAGGATTGGATATGGCGGGCAGTGAGGGGATTCCGCTTCTTCAGGCTTTTTGGTACTTTCTCTGGCGTCATTGGTTACTTGGCGATTTTCATGGCTACTTTATCCTAATTATCTTTCAGTTTTATGCCTTGTTCCTCTTATTTCAAAAGCATGCCAAAAAATTCACTCCACGCTCTATACTGATTGCGTCATTCGTTATTAATGTGGCTTACTTAGGTTTTTTCAATTTCACCAAACCCGTAGATACGGTAGCTGCTCAATATATTTGGGATAAATTGTATTGGGTTTTCTCTCCGGGGTGGATTTTCTACTTTACTGTGGCTTATTACTTGGGGCGAAATGAGGCTTGGTTCCGGGAAAAATTAAAACAGTTCCGTTTAGCTGTCTACGTGCTTCCAGTTGTAACAGGCGCGTTTGTGCTATTCGTGAATGGGCAAGGCTGGATTACGGCACATAGTTCCAAGAGAATTGATATGTTACTTTTCGCCATGAGCATGATTCTACTACTCTTCACAGTGGCTTCTGCATTGAAAAAAGTACCGCGTGTGCTGGAGTGGAGCAGTAGATACTCCTTCGGCATATATTTGCTTCACCCGTTGTTGTTGGCTTTATTCGTCAAACTTCCTTCTTCGTTCGGGTTGCAAAACCTTGGACTATTCAGTGTGCTTCTCCAATTTGTCGGATGTGTGGTAGGATCGGCGATCATCATGAACATAGCGAATCGTATTCCTGGCGGAGCCTTTGTGTTCGGTCGAGTCGGGATTGGAATCAATCAGAGAAAACCCCCGAAACCGCTGGATAAGCCCATAAGCTCGAGTATAGGGAACATGAACTAGCTAAAAATAGACCACTAAACTTCCGTTTTTCAGGTGATTAGTGGTCTTTTAATATTGTCTTGGCTCTTACATCGCACTAGTTTCGGACCGTATAGTTCTTATTTCCATAAAAACACACATTTTGGTAGTGGTTTTAAGCAAAAGCAGCATCTGAGTCCGATAATCTCGCAAAATGGCCAAAACCATTAAAATAAGGGCTCCTCAGACCGATCAATAATCGAGGGGATCTGAAATAGTTGGAATTATCGGTGAATCCTATTATAATGGGTTTCTTGATTAAATGTAATTATGAATATTCAAACATTTACATCCAGAGAATAATGCATCGTGCAGAACTTTAGGAGGAAACGAGAGTGGAACTTGGAATAAGTACCTTTGTCGAGACAACGCCCGATGTCCAAACGGGTGAGACAATAAGTCATGCAGAACGACTACGTGAAGTAGTGGAGGAAATTGTACTTGCCGAAGAGGTGGGACTAGATGTATACGGAGTGGGCGAGCATCATCGTAATGATTATGCGGCTTCATCACCTGCGGTTGTGTTAGCGGCAGCTGCATCGTTGACTACGAAGATTCGGTTGACCAGTGCCGTGATGATCCTGTCTTCAGCAGATCCCGTACGTGTATTTCAAGATTTTGCAACGCTAGATGGCATTTCGAGTGGACGTGCAGAAATTATGATCGGCCGCGGCTCGTTTACAGAGTCTTTTCCATTATTCGGCTATGATCTGAAAGATTATGAAGAACTCTTTAATGAGAAGCTGGAATTGTTATTAGCCATCCAAAAGTCAGAAAAAGTAACCTGGAGTGGTAAACATCGAGCGGCCATAAACAATTTGGGGATTTACCCGCGTCCGGTTCAAGATCCGTTACCGATTTGGATTGGGAGTGCAGGTAGTCCAGAGTCTGCGATCCGCACTGGAGCATTAGGTTTACCTTTTGTATTAGCTATTATTGGAAATGTTCAGCCGCTTGATTATGCGAAGCATGTGCAGCTTTACAAAAAAGCAGCGGCTGAAGCCGGATATGATCTTTCAAGCCTGCCTATTGCCTCACACTCACACGGGTTTATTGCTGAGACTAATGAGTTAGCACTGGAGAAATTTTTCCCTTCAACGCATGCTCGGACCAATGTGCGGGCGAAGGAAAAAGGGACACCCCCATACCATCGTTCCGATTATGATGCAGCATGCAGCTTTGATGGCGCTCTGTACGTAGGTGATCCAGAAACCGTTGCGAACAAAATCATTCATCTTCGCAAGCATGTTGGAATTACGCGATTCTTTTTACATATGCCCCACGGTACAATGCCTCATGAGGATGTTATGCAGGCGATTAGACTGCTGGGAACGGAAGTAGCTCCTCGTGTTCGTGAAGAAGTAGCGCGCTGGGAATCAAGTAATCGTTAACGAATAAGCTGCGTCCTTAGGACGTGGCTTTTTTGTGCGGTATACTAAAATAACGAATAACGTTATATAAGGGAGGGGCAATGGAGACTATTCATTATTTATCTCAATTCAATTTGCTTCAATCGTTAGCGCTGGAAGATCTAATGGAAATGGAAGAGTTAACTCGAATAACAGTAGTTCCGAAAAATACATATATCCAGACACCGACAACCTTCTCTGAAGGATTATTTTTTGTGAAAAAAGGAAAGGTGCGTTTATATCGATTGAATGCGGATGGGAAGCAGTTTACTTCGGATATTCTGAGTGAGGGTAATGTTTTTGGCGAAATGAACGTGATTTCGTTTGGAACCAAAGATCATTACATTGAAGCCATGGAAGAGTGTCATATCTGTACAATTGATCCTGTAAGATTTGAAGAATTCGTAGCTACTCGACCTAGATTTTTGATGTCATTAATGCAAGTATTGAGTGATCGACTAAAAAGTATGAGTCAGTTAACTCAAAACCTAGCCATCGGAAATCTGCATGATAAAATATTGTGTGTTCTTTTAAAGCTATCGGATCAACTAGGCGTTAAAAGTGAGGATAATTATTATAAAATCAATGTTCCACTGTCACATCAAGAAATCGCCAATTTGATTGGTGCGAGCAGAGAAGCGGTTACTGTGGCATTGCAAGAATTGGTAAAAGCTAAGGTGCTTCAGACTGGGTTCAAAACTATACGTATCCATCATGATAAGATTTTGGAAAGAAATTTATAAAGATTATGAGCTGTAAATGAGATTACATCTTTATGGTTAGAAATACCCGTATCCTAGATATAAGAAGAAGGTTATCAAAGCCTTTAAAATCATAGGTGAAGGGAAGATTTATATGGAGCATAGGAAGGGAGCTCGAAAAGTTAGCGATATTCCTGCTGATGTTGTTGGACTATTGCATAAAGGACAATTACAGACTGTAAATCTAACGGAATGGCTTGCTGTGGACCATATGGTCTTGATAGAAAATGTACTGGACGAGCTAGGTTTTGGACAGGAATCCGAACCAATTTTACAAAGGCTTCGCGATTCATCGGAAAAGAAAATCATGAAGCTCATACCGGCTATCGCGCGGGAGTGGCAACAGGTATTGGAGTGCAAATCAGAGGTGGAACAAGTCCGAGTATTCTCAGCATTAGCACAGCATCGTTCCGATAGTGTCCGCTGTTGGGCTGCCTATATGATCGGTCTAAATCAATCTTTAAGTCTATCGCAAAAGCTAATGGATATCCGTCCCTTTGCAGCGGATGATCATTTTGGGGTACGTGAGATTTCATGGATGGCTTTAAGGGAATCGGTCATTGCAGAATTGGATGAATCCATTAAGTTCTTAGAGAGCTGGGTTCATGATCAAGATACGAACATAAGGAGATATGCAATTGAATTGACGCGGCCACATGGGGTATGGGCGAAGCATATTACTGCGCTAAAAGAAAACCCAGCAATAGCACTTCCATTATTAGAACCACTTAAGTCAGATCCGGCAAAATACGTTCAGGATTCTGTAAGTAATTGGTTGAACGATGCGAGTAAAAGCAATCCAGACTGGGTGCAACAGCTTAGTGAGAAGTGGTTAATTTCTTCGAATTCCAAGGAAACGAAACGGATTGTAAAACGGGCAACAAGGAGTATTACTGAACTACGTTGAAAATGAAGTATCGTTTTAGAATGGATGATAAACGTCAAACACTATGGCTAATTAGCTAATAAGTGTTGGCGTTTTTTTATTGTACCGAAGAAGGAGGCTTGGATAATTAAAGATAACTAATAGTTCTGATTTATTATTTAAACCTAGAAGCGTATAAATATTTATATTGTTAATCTGGAATCCATCTGTTATACTCAAAAACACAAAATGTTATAAAATCTAACATTGAATTGAGTTGAGGAGGATTTGACTATGAAAAGACAAACGTTTCTGAAGGTTGGTGTCATTTTATCAGCGGTTTTGCTAGCGGTATCGTCAACAGATGTTATTTTTGCTGACACGATGGAAAGCGCGTATAAACCGAAAACGCATGTTCTAAAAGCGAATTCGGAGACCGTTCGCTGGGGGAATATTGGTAAAGGTGATCCAGCTTTAACAGTACAATCGGGAGATATTGTGACGGTCGAGGCCATTACGCATCATTCCGGTGATGATTACGATCGGATGATTAAAGGGGATGCGGGTGTTGAAGATATTTTTCACTGGATAGAAGGGGAGAAGAACGAAGCGCTTCGTGGACCAGGCGTACATATTTTGACGGGACCTATCGCAGTAGAAGGCGCTGAGCCAGGGGATGTTCTGGAAGTGAAGATTCTGGACATGAAGCTGAGACCTAATGGAAATGACAAATATGCAGGCAAAACCTATGGCGTGAATGCCGCGGCGAACTGGGGTTATCTATACGGAGATATGATGGAGGAGCCGATAAAACGTGAAGTGGTCACCATCTATGAGATGGATACTGAAGGTGGGACGGATTATGCAACAGCTGTTTATAACTACAAATGGACAGTGCAAACCGATCCGGATGGTCAAGTGCACCCGACAATCGACTACCCAGGTGTAATTGTAGACCATAATACGATTGATAAGAACTTTGATGTATTGAAAGGTATAAAGATTCCAGTACGTCTCCACTTCGGCACGATGGGTGTGGCGCCTAAAGAAGCGGATATTGTAGATTCAGTACCTCCTTCATACAATGGTGGCAACGTTGATGATTGGCGGATTACTGAAGGTGCAACGATGTATTATCCTGTATCCGTACCGGGTGCGCTACTGTCAATTGGTGACCCGCATGCCGGCCAAGGGGATTCCGAGATTAACGGAACTGCGATCGAGACATCAGTTACTGGTGATATACAAGTCATTCTTCATAAAAAAGGAACGCTTAACCAAAAACTGAGTGGGTTAAGTTTCCCTTTACTTGAAAATGAATACGAATGGGTTGTGCATGGCTTCAGCTACGCCAATTATTTGGAGGAGCTGGGGGCTAGTGCTCAGACGGATATTTTCAAAAACTCGTCCATCGACAAAGCAATGAAGGATGCCGCTCATAAAACAAAAGATTTTTTAATGGCTGGAATGGAATTGAGCGAGGATGAAGCGTACTCACTGATGTCTGTGTCCGCGGATTTTGGAATTACACAGGTGGTGGATGGAAACTGGGGTGTGCATGCTTTGATCGATAAAGGCCAATTCGGTGATTCGGAGCGCAAGGCAGTGGGATTACGTAGCAGCTTTGAAAGCTTTGGTGCGAAGGTGAGCTGGAAGCCGACTACTCAGACAGTAACTATAAGCTACAATAATAATGTTCTAGAGATGAAAGTCGGGGCGACGAGAGGAATGTACAATGGAGAGATCGTTAAGCTCGTTGCTCCAATAGAAGTTGTAAAAGAGAAGGTTCAGGTCAGCGAATATTTCGCGAAATTTTATAAAGCTAAGTTATCTAAAACAGAGTAGGTCGAATTAGCAATCATTTCATAAACATAATAAGATCCAAACCAGCGAAGAACCGTCTTAAAGTCGGTTCTTTTTTTTATATATTTAGACCATCCTGATTTTTGTGGCGTTTTAATAAGATTTGGTTTTCTACACGGACTAGACCATCCAGACAGTAGATGGATTCATGCATAAACCGTTCCATCTCTTCAAGGTTCTCAACTAGAATGTGAATGTGAAGAATGCACGGCCCTGTCATTTCATAAAGTACGGCTACGCATTCATTTTCTTTTAGGACTCTAACAATATGATTTAAATGGGCAGGCTCCACTTCAAGCTCTAGATACGCCGAAATTTTCTTTCCTAATTTTTCTGCGTTGATGACGATTGAGAATTGTTCAATAATTCCTTGATTGACGAGCCGATCAATACGATCTTTAACCGCGACACTTGATAAATTAACTTCTTTAGCTAGATCGGTGTAGGAAATTCTGCTGTTTTGAGTTAGGCGTTCTAAAATATGATTATCGATTGGATCAAGCATACGGAGTCGTTCACCTCTTTTTTTGTAATTGTAACAGAAAAAAATAGGCAATGCCTAGTAGTGCGTCACAGCAGGAGTGTGTCTCGGCATTCTCAGCTTAAGATGTTGACATTGAAGAATTATTTCACTATACTGGCTGTAATCTTATATACGATATACGTTGAAGAAGCCCAGTAGTAGCTTAGTCCCTGTTTCAGAAAGCCGGGGGTTGATGAAACCCGGTACACACTAAGAGTACGAATTACACTTTGGAGTATCTCGGCTAACACCGAGCGGAATGGCGAACGATATCTCGTCACGAGTGGCATCAATGCTGTGTTTTAGCATTAGCGTTTCATTGGTGCAATCTGGGTGGTAACACGGTTATTCAATCGTCCCTATGTCTACAATAGACAAGGGGACGATTTTTTTGTTTTTAAATATAAGGATTTATAAGTTTCTCTTCATCAACTATCCTTATATTCGCTTGGCGGACTGATGATTCGTTATAGGATATCTACTAATTTAAGGGGTGTTAGGCAATGAATATTATCGATGAACTAGAATGGCGCGATGCCATCAATCAACAAACCGATGCCGAAGGGCTTAGAGAATTGACCAACCAGAAATCCGTTTCGGTGTACTGCGGTGTAGACCCGACGGGTGACAGTATGCATATTGGTCACTTGATTCCGTTCATGGTACTCAAAAGATTCCAGCTTGCAGGACATCGTCCGGTTATGCTAATTGGCGGTGCTACGGGTACGATCGGTGATCCAAGTGGACGACAATCCGAGCGATCATTGCAGACGCTGGAGCAAATCCAAGCTAACGTAGATGCGCTTACCGCACAAATGAAAAAACTGTTCGTAACTGATGGCGACAATCAAATTCGTATGGTGAACAACTACGATTGGACACATAAAATCAATGTGATCGAATTTTTGCGTGACTATGGTAAGAACTTCAGCATCAATTCAATGCTTGCCAAGGATGTTGTAGCGAGCAGATTGGACAGCGGAATTTCCTTTACGGAATTCTCCTACCAAATCCTGCAATCCCTAGATTACCTGCATCTGTACCAGCATGAAGATGTGCAGCTGCAAATTGGTGGCTCTGATCAATGGGGCAACATTACAAGCGGTTTGGATCTGATCCGTAGAAAAGAAGGTCCTGAAGCAAAGGCATTCGGACTTACGATCCCGCTTATGCTGAAAGCCGATGGTACGAAATTCGGTAAATCAGCTGGAGGAGCAATTTGGCTGGATCCGAACAAAACGACTGCGTTTGAGTTCTACCAGTTCTGGGCAAACACCGATGACCGTGATGTTGTGAAATACTTGAAGTACTTTACATTCCTATCTAAAGAGCAAATTGATGCACTTGCGGAAAAAGTACAGACTGAACCGCATAAACGCGAAGCACAAAAAACACTTGCTGAAGAAATGACCAGATTCGTGCATGGTGAAGAATTGCTGGAGCAGGCTAAACGTATTACTGCTGCTCTGTTCAGTGGAGATATCAAATCCCTAACTGCTGATGAGATCGAGCAAGGCTTCAAGGAAATGCCGACCTACGAAACTACACTGGAATCTAAAAATATCGTAGAGTGGTTGGTTGATCTCGGTATCGAGCCGTCCAAGCGTCAAGCACGTGAGGATATCACCAAAGGAGCAATCTCCATGAATGGTGAGAAAGTTAGCGACGTAGCACTGGAAGTTACAGCTAGCGAAGCTATCGGCGGCCGGTTTATCATTATCCGTAAGGGTAAGAAAAACTACAGCTTGGTGAAATTGTCCTAAAAATAAGAGCCTTCCTTATGAATAAGGGAGGTTTTTTGTTGTATTTTAAGTATAGAGGCGGATCATTTGCATATTAAGTGAAATTTGAAAGGTGAAATAGCGAAAATTATGGTAAGCTTAGGATTCGTGTGATTTATGGATTAACATGATATTCTACAACTATAACAGAAAATTAGGAGTGGTAATTTGAGAAGACAAAAACCAATGACCATGGAAGAATTGATGAATGAGTTACAAGGACAGAAAACGTATCAAGAAGATCCCAATCACATCTCTTTCGAGAAATTGTTTAATGAAGCGTTTATGAGTAAGTATTCCAATTACAAAAGTTTCGATGAGTTTGTAACCAAAGGAAACTTTCAAGTAAAGACAGAAGAAGATGTTGCTGACATACCTGATGAACTTTTTGATCGTCATGTAGTTAGAGAGACTAAATTTGCGGATTGGAAATCAATGTTGGAAACAGCGAATAAGGAATACGTCCGTAATTAAAAAAAAGTGTCTGGTAATGCTCTATTTATCTTCAAAGAAAATACACTCCCCATTGTTTTAACAGACAATGGGGAGTGTATTTTTTTATCTCCAGAAATTCGATTAACTATGATGTTTTACTCATCGTTGATGCACATACCTATGATTTAATTGAAGAAATAGGAAATAGGTTTCATAAAGGTTGTATTTATATAGGAGGGGCAGAATCGTATGACAACTTGCATACAGACCTCGAGGCCTGAGACTCTTCATGTCATGTGGAAAACCGTCTCAGAGGATTGTAATCTAGCCTGTGATTATTGCTATTACAGTACTGCCGGGGGACATCCTCATCATCCGATCCGAGTGATGGATACGGTTCTTCTGGAGCGGTTTATCGCTCAGTACATGAAAAGATCATCTGGTATAGCGACTTTCTCTTGGCAGGGAGGGGAGCCGCTATTAGCCGGACTTCCATATTTTGAACGCGTGATTTCACTCCAAGCTAAGTACGCTCCACCTCATACGATGATCAGTAATGCGCTGCAGACCAACGGAACGCTAATTCATGAGAATTGGGCGAAATTTTTTAAACGGTACAACTTTTTGGTTGGGATTAGTGTGGACGGTCCTGAGCCTATTCATGATGCACATCGTATAACGGGTTCGGGGAAAGGTAGTTATGATCTAGTTATGCGTGGGATTCGCCATCTACAGAACGAGGGTGTGGACTATAGTATTCTGACGGTGATTCATGAAGATAATGTGATGAAACCAGACGAATTGATGGCATTCTACCAGGAACAACAATTTCCTTATATTCAGTTTATCCCTTGCATGGATTTTGTCTCACAAAAGAGTGATATGCCTGGCCGCTTTCGAATTACACCTGAACAATACGGAGCGTTTTTATGCCGTACATTTGATCTGTGGTACAACGAGGGGTATCCGGAGCTTCCCATTCGTATTTTTGAGAATATGCTTCTAGTATTCATGCATCGTGAGGCGGAGTTATGCGTCCACAACTCATGCTGCCCGAAGATGATGGTGCTTGAAACGAACGGGGATGCCTATCCTTGCGATTTCTTTATTGATGAAGAGCACAGGTTAGGAAATATCGGCCAAACTGACCTGGAAACACTGCTAACCAGCCCAGTATATGATGATTTTTTGTTAATGAAGCCCAATATGAATGAATCATGCTATAAGTGTGAGTACCTTAGCTTTTGCAATGGGGGATGTCCGCGCAACCGGAATTGGCTTGATGTTCATGATCGTACTGAGGTTGATTATTTCTGCCGTAGTTATAAAATGTTCTACTCATATGCCTATGAACGGATGATACTGCTAGCAAACCGACTTAAATCGGAGCAGATGCTGGAGTTCAGGAAAAGTGCCAAACCACTTCCAGGTAGAAATGATCCATGTCTCTGCGGAAGCGGGAAAAAATTTAAGAGTTGCTGTCAACCACTATAGCTCAAATTAAAAAAAAGGCTGTCTCAACAATCATGCAAATGGTTTTGGGACAACCTTTTTATTATGTTAAAGAACCATTTGATTTCTCACCATAATAGCCGCACCAGTCACCACAGCTTCTTCTTTTAAAGTACCTAGAGTGAAGTGAGGTTGGTATTCAGGATAACGGTAAGTGTTACGCTGTGCCACTTCAACCGCCGTTTGGAAGAACAACTCGTGAGAGTGGATGAGCGCACCACCTAAAATGATAGTCTCAGGATGTAACAGGTTGATAACGTTGGCGAGGCCAATCCCGAAGTGAATGGCGGCTTGAGTAAATAATTCACGCGCGTGTGGATTACCATCTCTAAAGGCTTGCACGAGTACATCATAAGTTAGCTTCTCAGGCGAGACTTTATATCTTTGGAGGATCAGGTCGTTGTCATTTTTTGCCTCTGAGCGTGCACTTTGTTCTAGCGCCTGCACAGATACGAATGCTTCCAGAGCTCCGTAGTTCCCTTCATTATTTAATCGGGTTCCATCTGTCTGGATAATCATTTGACCAATGGCATCTTCCATATCCATCGTGCCATGAACAATACTTCCATGCGACATCATCGCATAGCGGAGTCCTGCTCCAGCATGAACATAGAGCATATGTTGAATGTTAGCGTGACGGATGGACCATCGTTCTCCAAGGAGTGCGGAATTGGCACCGTTGTCGAGTAAAGCTTTGAAGCCCGTTCGTTCCTCCACCAGTTTGCAAATAGGGAGATTGTTCCAGCCAGAAGAAGGGAAGTGTAGCGGTTTTAAGATTAAACCATTTTCCCGGTCAAGCGGTCCCACGGCTCCTATTCCTATCCCGATAATTTGACTGTCCTTCAGCTGATGGTCTCTAAGGAAAGCGCGTATTTGATTACTTATGTGATCCATAAATCTTTCAGGTGTGAATGCCTGATCCATTCGCCAGTGAACAATTGATTTTGGGTTCATTTGCATATCAAATAAACCAAGGGAAGAATACAGCCTGGAAATCTCTAAACCGATGATGTAGCCATAGGAAGGATTGATCTGGTATAAAATAGGTCTTCTGCCTCCGCTAGATTCCCCGAATCCGCATTCTATCAGCAAGCCTTCTTCCGTCATTTCATCTAATATTCGGGTCATTGTGCTTTTGGTAAGTGAAAATGTTTGTAGAAGATCTAACTTGGAAACTGTGCCTTGTTCGGCGATTCGGTCGTATAGGAGTTTCTTTGGGGATGGAATGTGTGTCGAGCGCTTTTCCACGATAAACCTCCAAGCTATATATAGGATGAACTAGTAAGATCGTTTTTTATAAAGTTTGTATTTATTAACATTAATATAGTATAACGCATAAACCATAGATTGTATTTTACCGTTCAAAAAACTTAATTCCATTTTGGGAAAAAGTGATATAATGAAATTACGACAGAAAATATAAGGGTGGAATCCATGAGAACAACTATGAAAACAAATGCGACGACGAATACAGACCTAAGGATAAGTCTATTGTTCCAGTTGTTTTGGGTATTTGTTCGAATCGGTCCCGTAACTTTCGGGGGAGGTTATGCGATGATCCCTATGATCGAACGGGAAATTTCCACTAAACGGAAATGGCTGGCTGAAGAGGAGATGGATGAAATTCTATCTTTAGCTGGCGCAGCACCAGGTGGGGTAGGTGTAAATGCGGCGGCATTTATTGGTTATCGTCTTGCTGGAGTGAAGGGTGCGATTGCTGCAATCGCTGGGATTACGATTCCAACCTTTATCATTGTTTGTTTGCTTAGCGCCGTTTACTCACAACTGGCCGACCAAGCAAAAGTTATTGCCGCCATGAAGGGGATTCATGGTGCTGTTATTGCCTTGATCCTAGTAGCAGCATATCGAATGGCCAAGAACGCTATATTTGACAAGACTACGGCTGTTACGGCGTTGCTTATACCGATTGTTTTATTAGTTTCCGGAATCAATCCCATTTACGTGATCGCAGTTGGATTGATTATCGGTTTTGTATATATGCCAATCAAACAGCTCTTAGGGCTCCAAGTTCGGACAGAGAAGGATTCCTTGAAAGCTTCTGATGAAGAATCGAATTATCCGGAGTATTACATCTAGGGGGAAGCGATGTGATTTGGAATTTATTTTTTATCTTTATAAAAATTGGACTGCTCTCCTTTGGAGGAGGGTACGCCATCATTCCGATGATTCAGCATGAAGCTATGGCTGGTGGTTGGTTATCTGAAAGGGAATTTCAAGAGGTAGTTTCCATCGCAGGGATGTCACCGGGCCCTGTTGCAACGAACAGTGCAACCTTGATTGGATATCGTGTAGCCGGAATAGAAGGAGCGATTGTGTCCACATTAGGCATGGTTCTGCCTTCATTAATCATCATCATTGTTATTTCCATCTTTTTTTATCGGGTGAGGGACAGTCAATGGATTAAAACGTTATTTTATGGTTTGCGACCAGTAATTACAGGCTTGATTGCCTATGCTGCGATTCGATTTGGATTAAATAGCATGGAACACGCTTTCATTAGTTGGCAGACCATTGGCACGTTGATCATTGTATTCGCTGCACTTTATGGTTTAATGAAATATAAGCTGCATCCACTCACCGTTATCGTTGCCTCGGGCATTCTTGGTGTAGCCTTTTTTTAGACAGAGCCGGGACGATCCCAGATTGGAGGTAAGTACATGTCAGAGAATATACGGGCTTGCTGTTCAGCTAGTCGAAATCAAGTCGAGAAACAAGGTTCCATCGATGTTTGTAAGGAGAACACAACTATCCAAAGACCAGAAGGGGATAAAGATTTCTCGGACATGATCCTTATTCCTGGTGGCACTTTTCTTATGGGGACGGATGACAAAGAAGGGTTCCCCGCAGACGGAGAAGGTCCCGCTAGGAATGTTACCTTATCTCCCTTTTTGATTGATGCAACGGCAGTTACGAATAAGCAGTTTGCTGCTTTTATCAAGGAAACAAACTACGTTACAGATGCGGAGCGTTTCGGTTGGTCTTATGTGTTTCATTCTTTTGTTTCCGTGGAGACAGGGAAAAAGGTGATCCAAGTAGCTACTCAAACTCCCTGGTGGTGGGTAGTAGAGGGCGCGAATTGGTGTCATCCGGAAGGTCAGGATTCTCATATAGACGAACGCCTTGATCATCCGGTGATCCACATATCTTGGCATGATGCTGATGCATATTGCAGCTGGGCCGGCAAACGTCTGCCTACGGAAGCAGAGTGGGAGTATGCCGCACGAGGGGGTCTAGTTCAGAAACGATATCCTTGGGGGGACGAATTAAAACCGGGCGGTGAGCATCGCTGCAATATTTGGCAAGGAAAGTTCCCTGATAAAAATCATGCCAGCGACGGTTATGCAGGTACGGCACCTGTGAAATCCTATCTCCCTAACGGATATGGTCTTTATAATATGTCAGGAAACGTGTGGGAATGGTGCGAGGATTGGTTTACTAAGGCTTATCATTTAACTTCCGAATCAGTGAATCCGAGAGGCCTGGTACGTGGTGTAGCAAGGTCGATGCGCGGAGGATCGTATTTGTGCCATAAATCTTATTGTAACCGTTATCGGGTGGCGGCCAGGAGCAAAAATACACCAGACAGCTCTGCAGGAAATATTGGCTTTCGATGTGCGGCTGATTATACCGGTTGAGAATACATAAAGACTACTACATTAGAAGGAGGAACTTCTTTGTCCTCAATCATTCATAGTCAGTTTGATATCACCGTGCTGGACGTTATAAAAATTCAATATCAGAAGCGGGTCTTATTCGATTACGTCCAGTCTTGTTATACCGTCTCTTATATCCAAAAAGGTGAGGTATTGACGACATCCTCCGAGGGAGAATATGTTGCTTCTGCCGGAGACGTGATGATCCACCGTCCTAACGAGCCTTTTAATGTGATCTCCAAAATGGAAGGCGTACATTATCTGTTTAATATTAACGCAAAGGTGCGAGACGGAGATGACTTCTTCAAGTTATTCCCGCTAGGCAAGGTGATTCGGATTCGGGATCAAAGCGAATATGAGCGAAGGTTTGACGAGCTGCGAAGCCTGTGGTTGCAGGAGGAGGATGATTTCAGAAATGTTCAGGTCGGTTCATTGGCATTTCTTCTCCTTTATGAAATTATGGAGAGCACCAAGCTTGGCGGGCGCCGCTCATCACGAGATCCCTATGTCACGGACCGCTTTAACGAGGCGTTGCAATATATGGAGGAGAGACTTGATCAGGAGATTAGTAGAGAGGAGCTTTCCAAGCTCTATCATATGAATCCTGTTTATTTTAGCCGGGCGTTTCAGAAAATATATAAATTGACACCTATGCAAATGCTACGAAAATTACGGCTGCAGCAAGCTAAACAAATGTTGGAGTATACGGACTATACCATCGAGCATATCTCCCAGAGATGTGGTTATTATGATGCTTCGCATTTCAGTAAGGTATTTCGTGGCGAATACGGCAGGGGTCCGGCAGAGTACCGAAAAAGTATCGAATATACAAAAACAAACATCGCTACTCCATAGCGGAGCTTTCCATATTCATTTACTCTATAAGCATGAGCAGATCATTCTGAACTGCCCGAATCGATGCGTAACCATTTCGATTAAAAGGAAAGGCAGGGTATAACTCATGAGAATCTTGTATTTGGATTTGGATTCGCTTCGCCCGGACCATCTGGGATGTTATGGCTATCATCGGAATACCTCCCCGAATATCGATTCAATCGCTAAAGAAGGTGTCACCTTTACCAACTACTATTGTTCAGATGCGCCGTGTCTACCGTCCCGTTCTGCTTTAATGTCGGGACGATTTGGCATTCATAATGGGATTGTAGGACATGGCGGGACCGCTGCTGATATGCGTAGAGAAGGGGCGAAACGCGAATTTAATGACCGGCTGGGAATGGAGAGTCTTCCCGCTATATTAAGGCAAGCAGCCATGAAAACCGCGTCGATTAGCACCTTCGCCGAACGGCACTCGGCCTGGACCTTTAATGCCGGTTTTCAAGAAGTGTTCAATGTTGGTGGAAGGGGGCATGAGACGGCAGAGCAGGTGCTTCCTGTGGCACTTAAATGGCTTGAGGATAATGGGGAGTCCGAAAATTGGTTTCTGCACCTGAATTTCTGGGATCCTCATACGCCTTATCGTACACCCGAGAGCTACGGTAATCCGTTCGAGAAGGAGCCTTTACCTGATTGGATCACGGAAGACGTGTTTGAGCTTCACCGGAGTAAAAAGGGGCAGCATAGTATTGAAGATATGAATGCACTCGCGAAATCGCATTATCATCAGCATTTTAGGCATCATCTGGAGATAGAGAATCGTGATGACCTGCGAGTTATCTTTGACAACTATGATGCTGGAGTTAAGTATCTGGACGAGCATCTCGGGAAAGTATTTTCTAAGCTCAGAGAACTTGGCGTGATGGAAGATACGGCTATCTTGATCTCAGCGGATCACGGAGAGAGCCTGGGCGAGCTAGGGATTTACTCCGAGCACGGCACGGCAGACGAGGCGACTTGCCACATTCCGATGATTATTCGCTGGCCAGGCGGCAAGAAGGGAATAGTGGAGGATGGGCTACATTATCACCTTGATCTCGGACCGACATTAGCAAGCCTTCTGAATTTGAAAGGGGCTCCTTCTTGGGATGGTGAAAGTTATGCTGATACCATTCTGGAGGGACAATCAGGAGGGCGTGAGTATCTCGTAATCTCACAATGCGCGCATGTGTGTCAACGCAGCATCCGATTTGAGGATTGGTTATATATACGCACCTATCATGACGGACATCATGGATTTCCGAAAGAAATGTTGTTTGATTTGAAGCATGATCCTTACGAACAACATAATCTCGCCGAAGTGCGTAAAGACATTTGTATGAAGGCTGTCTACCTGTTGAATGAATGGCATGACAACATGATGAGCTCCATGGACTGTGATATCGATCCATTATGGACGGTACTTATGGAAGGTGGACCCTATCATGCGAAAGAGTATGCGAGCTCATCCTCATAGGATGCTTAGAGTTGTCCCTTTGAATGAGGAAAGAAAGACAACTGAGAAGGAGGCTGCCCCTGAATGGGCAACCTCCTTTTTTATTCTCTGGCTTCTTGCTGATCAATTAAAGCCCCGGGAAGCCTCAAAACGGTTTTCGTCCCACTACCCTCCTTACTGTACAGCAGAACGCCGCAGGGATCACCGTACTTAAGATTTAAACGGTTATTGACGTTTAGGAGCCCGATATGATCACCGGATTCTATGTTCTTACCAGCTAGCAGCTCGGTTAGCTGTTCCAGTCTCGCAGCAACGATGCCTACACCATTATCTTCTACAGCGATTTCAAGCAGTCCCGCTTCGCTTTTCTCTACTGTGATCAGCAAGACTCCCTGACCTTGAGCCTCAAGTCCATGACCAAGCGCATTTTCGACAATAGGTTGAAGGATCATTTTAGGTACGGGAATGTGTAACCATTCCTGTGGACAGAACAGCTTGTAACTGAATTTGTCAGGGAAACGGCCTTGGTAAATCCTCACACAAGATTCTGCGATTTTCAGTTCTTCTCCAAGAGTTACCTCCTCTTTGCCCTTGATGCTGTACTTGAGCATTGTGCTTAAGGCGGTAGTCATTTCGTAGATTTCCCGATTTCCTTTTACGATCGCAACACCTTTGATTGTATCTAAAGTATTGCTTAAGAAATGGGGATTAATTTGACTTTGCAAATACGAGTATTCGGCACGTTGCTTTTCCAGATCTGTCTGGTAAAGCTGGGTGTTTGCATCGATTAATTGGTCCGTCAAATCGTGAATCCGCGTTGTCATATCATTGAACTGTCGAGAGATGATTTCAATTTCAGCATAGCCTTTTAAATCGACCTTGTTGTTCAATATACCTAGACTTCCGCCTTTTAATTGATTCATATAGCGCATAAGCCTAGACAACGGTCTTAAGAGATTCATCATGAGTACAGAGTAGGGAATAGAGACGACCAATAAGATTAATGCTAGAAGAGCATAGCTGACCTTCTTTAATTTCTCCAGTTCTTTCATTAAATTATGGACAGGAACAGCGGTTATAATTTTTCCAGAGATCTCCGGTAAGATAAAGGACTGAATTGCATATTTCTTTCCGTTAACTGTTTCGACGATTGACTCTCCATCCTTTCCAGTTGCCCGAGTTTGAAACTGCTGGAGCATGTCCTCCGGCTCATCACTATTTGAGTAGATCAGCCCTTTATCATCCATCATAAAAAAGCTGGTTCCGACTAATCGAGGGTACTCTGAAATTTCAGTTTGAATAGCCTTCATATCCACAATAACTGCGATGTAGCCAATTTTTTCGCCATATAGGGAAGTGTCACCTGAAGCAAAGATGTTCATCCCGAACAGTAATTTTCTCTTGTCGATGACCTTGTCTGGAGGACTGTATCCGCGATAATGAACGATTCCATCATCCCCAGCCGTCTTCATAAGATCGACAGCATATTTGGTTCTTCCCGCTAATGAAATACGTGTGTTAGAGTTACCGATAACAATAATATCTAAAATGTCCGTATTCATATTTCGCGCGATACTCAATAGCCCCTCTACCTTTTGGGATAGGTCGTAGCCTCGAAGCTTATCATTCTCGACTAGGAACTTTTGGACGGTCGAATCGTATCCTACATTCATCATCATGGAAGAAACGTTGGCATAGTTGTTAGAAATCCGTTGCTTGAGGAGGGAGACCAGCTCCGTATTGTATTGCGTATTTTGATTAATGATGGTCTCGCTTGAAAGTTGGTAGACTCGTGAAACGATGATTGGGATAATGGCAACAATAAATAAACCAAATAACAGAACCTGAGTACGGATGGATAATCTCTTAAATGTCTTCATTGCTTTGTTCCCTATATTGCGTAGGTGTCATTTTGAGATGCCGTTTAAAAATTCGTGTGAAGTAGAAATAATCCTGAAAACCGCATTTCTCACCGATTTGGTAAATGGAAAGGTCGGTCTCGACCAGCATTTTACAAGCGTATTCAATTCTTAATCGACTGATATGTTCGATGATGGTCTCGCCGACTTCTTTCTTGAATAATTGGCATAAGTAATTTGGACTTAAGAAAAACTGATTGGCTAAATGTTGAATCGAGATTTCTTGATTGAAGTGGTTGCGGATGTACAACATGATTTCTTTGACTTTGTGGTTTGAAATTCGTGAAATATCAGTTTCGTTTCTGTTCATAAAAATATCAAGCGTCATAAGAATCAAATCATCGATCATAGCTTCAGCCGTACCGTATCGATAATAGAGCTGTTCATATCCTTCAAAAAAACGGCCGTTAACCCGAGTCCCTTCCCGAGGAAATAAGTAGAGGATCGATGTGTAGAGCAAATAGGCTTCTTTAATGGTGAACGTTCCCTCTTTGAATAATTTCTTTATCGATTCCATGGCTGCTATAAAACCGAGCCGGTCTTTATTATGAAGAATCCGGGAGATCTCTTTGAGCTTTTCGTCGATCGGTATTTCCTGTTGTGGATTCACGCGATAACATCCAGGCATCCCCGTTGCAAACATACTGAAAGCAGCATGAGAAGCGGATTCTAAAGCCGCATCCAGTTGATGTATATCCGAAATAGGAGGACCGATCCCGACCCCGCATTCTTGCACAACCTCTGTATGTTCAAGACCCCGAAGGAAGACTTCGTATTGGCACTCTTCCAATAAGTAACCATGACGTCGGCGACTCATCGGGAAGACCAAGGAAGAGAATTGCCCGACATCTGCGGGCGAACTTAACCCTTGGATAACAATGGGGATATGAGGGCGATCTTCCGACAAGGGTATTCGCTTCTCGTCCAACCGTAAGCTGATTCGTTCAAGATCTCCGGAACAAACCGCTTCATATAGTTCGAAGTCATGGACAGGGCTTTCTTTAACCACCTTCGATTCGTGTTGCTGGGCTATTCGGTTAAGCATTCCTTCGATTTCTTCGATTTCAAAAGGTTTCAGGCAGTATCCGAACGTGCCATAATTCATCGCTTTTTGTGCATAAGCGAACTCTGCATGTCCGCTGAGTACGATGAAAATTGTATCAGGTGCGATGGCTTTACCACGTTGAATGAGCTCTAGCCCATTCATTACAGGCATTTTAATATCTGTTAGAACAAGGGTGGGGCGAAGCGATTGAATTAATTGCAGGGCTTCTTGCCCGTTTTCGGCATCGTCGATCACTTCAAAGCCGTATTTCTTCCAATTCACTCCTGCTTTAATTCCCTCTACAATCCACTTCTCATCATCTGCAATAATCACTGAACGCATAAGTGAATCCCCCTTTCTATATGGAGCTCTTAGATTTATCCTAGCGATTGTGGATCAAGGGGGGTATGGACTATCTTACGCTCACTATGTCCGATATTACGTGTCACAGGAAGGTCACCCACAAAGGTGTGAAAAATCCACATGACCGGAGTTGTATCCTCTATACAAGATAATTTACACTCCCGATATAATTTACCATATAAATCGCTTACAAGCATAAACAATCTCATACAGAAAGGTGGGGAGAAGATTGGCTGATTCTGTAACCGCTCGTACGCCTAAGCGAAGCTTAAAGACTCGGGCTCCTAAGCAAAGCTTAGGAAAAACGATTTTACAGTACAAGTATTTTTACCTCATGGTTCTACCGGTGTTAATCTGGTACGCCCTCTTCAGCTATGCTCCCATGTACGGTGTAACGTTAGCATTCAAATCCTTTGATTACAGTAAGGGGATCCTGGGAAGTCCCTGGATTGGCTTAGAGAATTTTCAAACGTTGTTGACCGACCCGGATTTTCGCAGGGCCTTTTGGAACACGGTCATTATCAGCTTAATGAAGCTGATCACTCATTTTCCGATGCCCATTATCCTGGCGATTGTTTTATATGAGTTTTCCAGGACAAAAATGAAGCGGTTTTTTCAGACGATCCTGACGTTCCCGCATTTTATATCGTGGGTTGTACTGTCGGGGATTATCATCAATATTTTAAGCAAGGACGGGATTTATAACCAGATCATCATGTTGTTTGGCGGGGATCCAAATTCTCCGCTTGTAGATGAAAGTGCATTCAGACCCGTTCTGTTTATCACACATGTGTGGCGAGAGATCGGTTGGGATTCAATCATTTACTTAGCGGCGCTTGCAGGGATCAATCCTGAGCTGTTTGAAGCGGCGGAAGTGGACGGAGCGAACCGGTTTCGCCGTCTGTTAAATATCGCATGGCCGGGCTTGAAGAGTACCGTCGCAGTTTTGTTAATTCTTCAAGTTGGACAATTATTGACGCAAGGTTCGAGCTTCGAGCAAATATTCAATCTGTATAGTTCACCGGTATATTCGGTTGCCGACACGATCGATACATACATTTATCGGACTTCATTCACGATTGGGGGAGACTTTGGATATATGACCGCCGTGGGTGTCGTCAAGTCCATTATCAGCCTAATCCTTTTATGGGCGGCCAATACGTTCGCTAAGAAGATGGGCGAGGAAGGACTGTATTAATTTGCAGGAAAAGGGGAGAAGCAAGTGACCGACACAACGGTTAAAAAGAGAAAAAAATGGAGTGTCTTCGATATCGTCGCATTCGTGGTTCTGGGGCTTCTAGCACTAGTAACATTTTTTCCCTTCTATAATGTTCTTATTATCTCAGTTGCAAAGTTCGAAGCGATTAGTAAAAGCGATTTTTATATTTTTCCGCTTTCGTTTGACCTGTCGGCATACAAGCTGCTGCTTCAGGATATGAAGTTTTGGACTTCGATTTTAAATTCTGTCATCGTAACGGCGGTTGGCGTGTTGTTCAGCATGACGATCTCTGTAGCGGGAGCATACGCATTATCCAAGCGGGGCATGCCGGGAAGAAACATAATGCTTAGTTTGATCTTGTTCACTATGTTTTTCAATGGCGGTTTAATTCCCTTTTATCTAGTCGTTAAAGATCTAGGATTCGTAAACAATATACTCGTCATGATCATCCCCGCCGGTCTCAATACGTTTTACCTGATCATTATGAAAAACTATTTCAACACGATTCCAGAAAGTCTGGAAGAGTCAGCTAAGCTGGATGGGGCAAATGATCTGTACATCCTTTACAAAATCATTATTCCGATCTCTGCCCCATTCATGGCGACCTTTGCTTTGTTCTATGCCGTGGAAAGATGGAATGAATGGTGGTACGCGTTGATCTTTATCAGTGACGCTTCAAAGGCCCCGCTTCAGATTTATTTACGTGAGACACTCATTACTTCGAATTCCTTGCTAAGTCAAATGGCACAGACGATGGCCGAGCAGGAGCAGACGGGGAAGGTCTACACACCTGCACTTCAAATGGCAGCAATTGTAGTTTCGAGTATTCCGATTATTGTTGTTTATCCGTTCCTGCAGAAGCATTTTAATAAAGGCATTATGGTTGGTTCGATAAAAGGATAAGAAAGATTTTAAATAGATTGATTCTATCCTAAAATAGTATAAAGGGAGGTTTCAAGCATGCTTAGAAAGAAAATGATGACACTGGCATTATGCATAACTTTATTGGCTTCGGTGCTCACGGCTTGTGGTGGAGGCAATAACGACAAAGGGCAGGCGGCATCAAACGGTGAAGTATCTCCGGATTCTTCTAATTCCACGGACAACCCTTACAAGGATCCAATGACCATTTCTCTTGGTTTCTGGGACGCGGATGCTGAAATTGCTAACATCGAAAAAGACCCGATCGCCAAACAAGTATTAGAAAAATTCAACATTACATTAAAACCTGTCAATATGACCTGGGATGACTATACCCAGAAGATTCAAATGTGGGCTGCTTCCGGTCAATTGCCTGATATTTTCGCGATCGACGCTGTCGGTACGCAATATCAGCGTAAATGGGTTGAACAAGGTGTTGTCAAAGCACTTCCGGATCTTTCCAAGTATCCTAACCTTGCAAAATACTTTGAATCACCGGACATTAAAGGTTTAGGTGTAGACGGAAAGTATTATACCGTTCCTCGCCGGATGTTCCCGAGTGTCGATTGGAGCGCACTCGATCGTATGGTGTTCTATCGATGGGATCTTGCTCAAAAAGCTGGAATCACTAAAGAACCCGAGACCTGGGAAGAGTTTGAAGCTATGCTTGATGCAATCGTGAAGTCGGATCCGGAAGGTAAGCATATTACCGGTCTTACGACGACAACTACCAAGATGCTGGGCGGATTCTTCTGGTTGTACGGTAACCCGGTCGCAACGAGTGATGGAAGCGGCAGTGACTTTAAATGGATCAAAGAGGACGGTAAGTTTATACCCGCTGTATTTTCGAAAAATGCGCTTCCGGCGTTACAAAACATGAAGAATATGTACGAAAAAGGTTTGATCGATCCAGACATCGCGCTTGTAAAGCCTGCAGAGTCTTATGACAATTTCGTAGCAGGTAAAGCAGCTGCTCTTCTAAGCGGTGGCGGTTTTATAAATTTAAATAGCGATATGTATGAAAAACGCTGGAAAACAGCTTATCCGGATAAGGATATCATGGAGAGCGTAAAGGCACTCAAGCCACTTATTGGACCTGATGGTGAACGCTCACATGCTATTTTTAAAACGTACTGGTCGGAAAGTTATTTCAGCAATAAGGTTGACGATAAAAAGATGGATCGCATCATGGCACTCTATGATTATGTGTTGTCTCCTGAAGGCAAGGACCTGTTGACTTATGGCATTGAAGGTGTCGATTACAAGATCGAAAATGGGCAGAAGGTTGTCATTGAAAAGGGTTCATTAAATGAGAAGTATCCAGCTAGTAGATTTCTAAAAAATTTGGTGGCTTATGAAACTTCCGATAGCTATAACATGGATAACCCGACGATCGCTAACGAAGGGATCCGCAAAGAAGCTGTCGATTATATCGATTGGATTCAGAACAATACGAAGGTTCCAGAATACGACATTCGGTTAACATATTTGTCCACCCCAACAAAGGATAAATTTACTGTGCTGGACCATGATGATCTGCTTAAGATCATGCTTTCCAAAGAACCCGTGGAGAGTTATTGGAATAACATTGTGAACGATTATAAGGCTAAAGGTCTTGATAAAATGATAGAAGAAGTAAATGCGAAGGCCAAAGAACAAGGTATTGAATAATCGATGGATAGAGAAGATCCGGGCTGAAGCAGCCCGGATCTTCCGTTTAATGATTTGAAGAAGAACCAAGAATGTGCGGCGCTACTGATCGCATACTTATAATAAGATTAGGAGGGTAAAGTCTATGATACATAGCATTCACTTGACAGGGTTAACCGAGAAACAGTTAGCAGCTGTTTCAGAAGTAGCGGGAATATTGAGTATTCGAATAGAACGGTCAGGGATTCCAGTAAATTGTAAGAAACAAGGGAAGGGCATTCGAATATCTTACGATGAGATTCAGGCCACTATTGAGTATGAACAGGAACATCAGTTGATCCGGGCACTCAGCCGATTGCTAGAGAATTTACGTCGTGGTGAGAGAGTTGAAATTAATGAAATGCCGGTTTATGAACAGCTAGGTTTCATGGTAGACTGCTCAAGAAATGCTGTTCTTAATCATGAAGGATATAAGGAATTGATTCGGCGCTTAGCGCTTATGGGATATTCAACGGTTCAACTGTATACGGAAGACACCTACGAACTTGAGGGGTATCCTTATTTCGGTTATTTAAGAGGTCGATATACAGGGGAGCAAATTCGGGAGATGGACCAGTATGCCGCGTTATTTGGTATAGAATTAGTTCCTTGTATCCAGACGCTGGCTCATCTGGGTCAAGCATTGAAATGGCAAGCACATGCACTGCTAGTGGATTTCCAAGACATTCTCCTCATTGATGATCCGAGAACTTACGAGTTAATTGATCGAATGTTCGCTTTCATGGCGACCCATGTAAGCAGTCGCCGCATAAATATTGGGATGGACGAAGCGCATATGATGGGACTTGGTAAATATCTAGACAAGCATGGGTATCAAGATCGATCCTCCTTGATGTTAAAACACTTTAGTACTGTTATGGAAATCGCCAGGAAATATGGTTTCCGTACGATGATGTGGAGCGACATGTTTTTCCGTCTGGCCAGTTCCGGAGAATATTACGATGCTGAAAGTCCAATCAGCCCCGATATTGTTAAGCTGATTCCTGAAGATGTTACCTTGATCTATTGGGATTACTATTCGGAAACGCAGGAGAAATACGACGGAATGTTACGCAAACATAAGCAGCTGAATGATCATATTGGATTTGCAGGTGGTGCTTGGAAATGGATGGGCTTCGCTCCAAACAATGAATTCAGCCGCAAAGTCAGTCTGCTGGCTCATGATAGCTGTGTTAAGCATGGAATTCAAGAAGCGCTGATTACCGCATGGGGAGATAATGGTGCTGAAGCTTCCGTCTTCTCGGTTCTTCCTACCCTTCAACTTTGGGCGGAGCTGTGCTACACGGGAGGTTTCGTGGAGAATCATGTCAAAGAAAGATTCAGTAGCTGCGTGAAAGGCCATTATGATGACTTTATGGCACTCGATGCGGCTAACCTGGTTCCAGGTAATTCGGCACCGGGGGGATGTTCCATCAATCCGGCTAAATACTTGCTTTATCAAGATGTTTTGTGTGGTTTGTTCGATCGACATGTTATTCCTAGCGTGTATTCGAAGCATTATCAGCAAAGTGCGAAAATGCTTGAACAGGCGATTACTCGGAATTCGCCTTGGCAATCCTTATTCTCTGTACAAGCCAGCTTGTGTCGCTTGCTTGCGATAAAGAGCGAAATCGGGATTTCCATACGTGATGCTTATCATCGAGGGAATGTTGAGGAATTGGCTCATTTTACCAAGGTGACTTTGCCAGAACTATCAGATTTAGCCGTTCGATTTATGGATGACTATCGGGTGCAATGGGAGCTGGAAAATAAGGTGTTTGGTCTTGATGTTTTTGATCTTCGTATGGGAGGTATGCTTCAGAGGATTAGGACGGCTATCCATCGAATCAATAGTTATGTCGAAGGGAAAGTGGAACAGATAGCTGAATTAGAAGAGGAGCTACTGACGTTCGACGGTCTCGTTGACGATGACGGCCCAAGGGCGATAAGTGCGAATTTGTGGCACACGATCGCAACACCGTCCGTCATCGCAGGAGTATAAGAAGGGAGTGAGGTTATGATTGACACAAATCTGGACCATCAAAATGGCTCAAAGCGGCCCAACCTTATGCTTATCACAGTGGATCAGATGCGTTTTGATTGCCTGAGCATCATGGGACATCCCGTTGTTGAGACACCCAACCTGGATTCTCTTGCATCAAGAGGGATATTATTTGAACACGCTTACTCAGCTACCCCGAGTTGTATTCCCGCGAGGGCTGCTATCATGACAGGAATGGGCCAACGATCACATGGGCGGGTGGGGTATCAGGATAAGGTTGAATGGAATTACGCCCATACGATTGCCGGAGAGCTTGCTCAAGCTGGTTATCATACGCAGTGTGTTGGCAAGATGCATGTGTATCCTGCACGTAATCTATGTGGATTCCATAATGTTGTGCTTCATGATGGATATCTTCACTACAATCGGGACAAGAGCCAAGCCATATATGATGAACACTATGATCAAGTGGACGATTATTTACAGTGGCTGCGAAGACAAACCAATGCCAATTCGGATATCACTGACTTAGGACTTGATTGCAATGCCTCAACGGTTGCCCGCCCCTGGCATTTGCCGGAATCGATGCATCCAACGAATTGGTGCGTAACCGAATCGCTAGACTTCTTACGAAGAAGAGACCCTGGAAAACCATTTTTCCTATGGTCCTCCTTCGTTCGCCCACATTCCCCCTTGGATCCGCCGCAAAGTTATCTAGATATGTACATGGATTTGGAAATTCCTGATCCTCCAGTCGGAGATTGGGTGAACGAGAATGCAGCTTTAAACAGTGCTAAGGATCCAACATCTTCGTTCACTCATTTGCCAGAGCGCAGATTGGATCGTGCCCGTGCCGCATATTATGCACTAATAACGCATCTTGACGACCAAATTGGGAGGTTGATCAATGGGCTGCAGGAATATGGAGTTTTAAATGAAACTTTGATTCTATTTACTTCTGATCATGGTGAAATGATGGGGGATCATCATTACTTCCGCAAATCACTTCCTTATGAAGGAAGTGCTAAGATTCCTTTCATAGTGTTTGATCCGGGAGAAACGCTTGGACTTCTTGCAGGCTCCCGGCTTGATTCCATTGTAGAGCTTCGCGATATTATGCCGACGTTTCTTGAAGCTGCTGGCGTCCAAATACCAGTTACAGTAGAAGGGCAAAGTGTGTTGCCGCTGTGTAAGGGAGATCAGATAGTGTGGCGGTCTTATATTCATGGGGAGCAAGCCTATGGAGAAAAGTCTCACCACTTTTTAACGGATGGAAGAGAGAAATTCATATGGTATTCTCAGACAGGCGAAGAGCAGTACTTTAACCTAGTGACCGATCCCTTAGAGAAGGTTAATGCAATCGGATGTACCGATAATTTAGAGCGTATACGTGAATGGAGAGAGCGTCTTATTCACGAGCTTGAGGGACGAGAGGAAGGGTTTGTAAACAACGGCGAATTGATTGCCGGACGTCCAATTTCTCATATTCTAAAGGCATCCGAATTGGGGAAATGATCTTAACGAAGGACAACCTGAACATTCAGGTTGTCCTTCGTCTGTTACGGAAAGATTAAGGAGTTTAGCATGTGTTTTGATTTACCAGCTACTCCGGCGCTGAGGCAATGGGTCCTGATCTTGAATCATTCGATGGACGAGCAATTCTACCATCGAACGGCGAATTTCACTATAATCGGGATCTTCAAAACGATTGTGGTTTTCATGAGGATCCTTTTTCAAATCATACAATTCACCGTAGGTCTCACCTGCGAAGATCACCAGCTTATAGCGTGTTGTACGCAAACACTTAGCGTTAATGCCGCGATCATGAGCAATATAAGCGGTTAGGGCAGAATTACGCACATGGGACTCTCTTCCAGCCAGCACCTCCATCTGTGACACACCTTGAATTCCGTAGGGAGTTTTGAGACCTGCGGCTGCAAGCAGTGTGGGGACAATATCAACATGTTCCATTAAAGCAGGGACCCGTTGCCCGGAAGCAATCCCAGGACCGCGTACGATCATCGGGATTCGTGTTAACCCTTCATAAAACCACGGCCCCTTGTAAATTAGTCCATGGTCACCGAGCAGTTCTCCGTGGTCGCTGGTGAAGAGGATGACTACATCATCGTATATTTCTTTTTGACGCCAAGCTTTTATAATACGTCCGATCTGCTCATCAATGAAGGTAATCATCGCATAATAATTTCGAGTGAGCCGTTTCATATGCGCTTCATTAAGAGAATGCTCCTCACCGCCACCAGGCCAATATCCTCCCTGACTCTGACGCAGCAGATGTGGAGGACGAAGATGCACGTCGTCTGCCTCGCTGGCTGGAGATGGAATGTCAGTGTCAGCGTACATATCCGCGTAAGCTTTTGGAGGGTCAAAGGGGTGATGTGGATCGACGAAACTGGTCCATAAAAATAGCGGTTGTTCGGTTTTGTGAGAGAGGATCACATCGATGCTCCGTTCAGCAATCCAGTATGACTGGTGTAGCTCTGGAGGGATTTCGCTCTCCCACACATCGTTTTGAGCATTAGAAGCTCTGTAACGGTCCTTGCTGAAACGTTCTGCCGCTTCAGGGTTGCGCTCTCTAAGCCACTCCATATATTTCCCGATACAATTGTCTTCCGTAATATGATGTTCATCAAATCCGTAGTACTTTCCATCAGAAGCTCTTCCGCGATCTCGATAAACAGGATCTTCATATTCTTGTGAAAAGTCCCCCTTCATTTGTGGACGGAAGTGCATCTTTCCTATACCGATGGTTTTATAATTCGCTGTCTTTAAATGATCGCACAAGGTAAGTTCGTCTTCTCTAAGCGCAGTACCGATGTTCCAAGCACCATGGACATGAGGGTACCTTCCAGTAAAAATGGAGGAACGTGAGGGCGTGCAAACGGGACTAGCGCAGTAAGCTCCAGTGAAGAGCGTGCCTTCTGAAGCAAGCTTGTCAAGCTCAGGTGTCAGTACGGAAGCGTTCTCGATACCTAGTGCATCCGCACGCATTTGATCTGTGGTAATTAACCAAATATGAGTTCTTTTTGACATCCGTAAAACCTCCTATGAATATAGTTTATAGCATCACAAAAGCCTCTAGCAACCAATGAATTCTCCATATATTTCATTAGAATTGTCCATATGGGTTGATATTTTTATTACCTATAATTGAATAGTCTATCTCAATGTTGGAGGAGAAATTATATGCGGAAGTTATCCATATCAGGGGATCATTTTATATTAGACGAACAACCCATCCGGTTGCTTTCTGGTGCGCTTCATTACTTCCGGATCGTTCCGGAATATTGGCAGGATCGTTTGCTGAAGCTGAAGGCTTGCGGATTAAATACTGTTGAAACCTATATTCCTTGGAATTTACACGAACCAGAGGAGGGGACCTTCAATTTTGATGGATTTGCTGACATCGATGCTTTCGTTAGACTTGCTGGAGAGCTTGGTTTGCACGTGATTTTGCGGCCAAGTCCTTATATTTGTGCGGAATGGGAATTCGGTGGATTGCCAGCTTGGTTACTTGCGGACGATAACATCCAGCTGCGTTGTAATGATAACGTCTATTTATCTAAGTTGGATGCCTATTTCGATGAGTTGCTTCCACGTCTGCGGCCTTTGTTAAGCACTAACGGTGGGCCTGTGCTTGCCCTTCAGGTAGAGAACGAATATGGAAGCTTTGGGAGTGATAAGACTTACCTGCATGATCTAAAAGCAGGAATGATCGCCCGCGGCATGGACGTTCTGCTGTTTACTTCAGATGGAGCTGAAGATCATATGCTTCAAGGCGGTATGATCGACGGAGTGTTCGCCACCGTAAATTTCGGTTCACGGGCAAAGGAAGCCTTTGCTAAATTACGTGAATATCAGCCTACGGGGCCGTTGATGTGCATGGAATTCTGGAATGGATGGTTTGACCACTGGATGAAACCGCATAATACCCGCCCCGAATCCGAAGTAGCGGAGACTTTGGATGAAATGCTGGCTCTAGGAGCCTCTGTTAACTTCTACATGTTTCATGGGGGGACGAATTTTGGATTTATGAATGGGGCAAATTTTTTTGACAAATATGAGCCCATCGTAACCAGCTACGATTATGATACACTGCTGGACGAATCGGGTAAGCCAACTGCAAAATTTTATGAAGCTAGAAAAATTATTGAGAAATACGTAACGTTGCCGCCACTGGAATTACCGCCGTTAATAAAGTCACAAGCTTATGGGAAAGTGTTGATGACAGAAGCAGCACCACTGTTCACTCAGTTAGACGTTTTGTCTCGTCCAGAACGTAGAGCATGTCCCGAGCCAATGGAGAAACTGGGTCAAGATTATGGATTTATCTTGTATTCAACGAAGATCAGTGGACCCCGCAGCAGTACGGAGCTCGTTCTTCAAGAAGTTCGCGATCGTGCGCTTGTATTCGCGAATGGGGCCTTTGTCGGTACAGTTGAACGCTGGGATCCGCGAGGAATTTCATTAGAGGTCCCGATTGAGGGACTGCAAATCGACATTCTTGTGGAGAACATGGGACGCGTAAATTATGGCCCTCTGCTTCGTGATCCGAAGGGCATAACCTGTGGCGTTAGACTCGGCTATCAATTTTTGCATGATTGGACTATTCGTTCTTTGCCTTTAACCAATCTTAAAGGATTATCATTCACATCGATAGATTGCGAAGAACGTCAGCGGCCCACTTTCTACCGGGGGGGCTTTCAAGTCAGTAAGCCTGAGGATACTTTTTTGCGGCTGGACGGATGGAGTAAAGGTCAAGTTTTTATAAACGGCTTTAATCTAGGTCGTTACTGGGAGGAGGGTCCGACAAAAACGCTTTACATACCGGCACCGCTTTTGCGTCAAGGCGGGAACGAACTAATCTTGTTTGAATTACATGGCGTAATGGAGCCAGTGGTTACTTTTGTAGATACACCTGAGCTCACATGATATTTAAATATTTAATGGGTGAGTAATTATCATGATTCTATAGTATGGGTCTGATGATTTTTAATATATAATCAAAACAGCCCAACAATTTATAGGAACTGAAAATGCACGATTAGGGTGGTTTAGAGGAGGATTGCTAATGAGTTATGATTTGATGGCGTTCGAGACGTCTAAAGCACCGCAAGAGAGAGCAGTGTTTATGAAGTGGTATGAGCAGCAAGTGCAGTGGTCGGAAGACCATGCCTATAATGATCCATCAGTTTTATCGGAGGCGCTGCAACGCTTTTATAGTGAGTTGTCCGAGCAATTTCCTAATATGAATGTAGAGGATGAGATTTTTGAGGCGATGGAGGAAGCCGGAACGGATAACCGGTTGACTGACTACTCGCTTGGCACATCCGTCATCTATGCGGCGTTCGCGTATTCCGTAGCTGACGAAGCTTACACGGCGATGCGGGAGTTGGCTATAAAACACAAAGTAGGATTTTTTGATGTAAGCAGCAACGAAGGCGATATTATTTTTCCTTGAAGCAAAATGATTTAGAGTGTAGACAGCTGGTTGCTCTTCTTAAATGTTAATGAAGTTGCAACCAGCATGTTTTCTATCTTCTTTACTCTACTACAGACGGAATAATACAATCCTTAATCAGAGGCCACCGGTCACGAGGCTGAAGTGTGAATTCTGAGGCGATGGCTACGACAAGTTTTTTTTCTGGAATGCAGCAAATGACATTACCACCATCACCTAACGCTGAATAGGTGTAAACCCCGTCTTCTTCGCGTACCCACCACATATAACCGTAATGATTAGGGTTCATCGCTGTTGATTCCTCAATCCATGTCTCCGAAATGATCTGATTATTCTCCCATTTTCCACGGTTCAAATATAATAAACCAAAACGCGCCATATCACGTGGAGACAACGTAAGTCCCCATCCTCCTGTGGTGATACGATTGGGGTCTTCCACCCACCCCTTCACATTTACCCCAAATAAATCATCAAACCCAAATGATTTCATCTCATAATCCGGGATTTCCGTCATGCCGATAGGGCTGAATAATCGATCGTTAGCAAACTCACGGGCACTTTTTCCTGTGGAACGAGTGATGATAGCTGACAGTAAATGCGCCCCTGCGGTGGAATATTTAAAATCACCAACATTCCCTTGGTGGCCAAGGATATCAAGTGTGTATTTGACCCAGTCGGACGATTTACAGAGTTGCTCCAGTGGCTCGTGCCAGTCTTCAAAAGCATAGGGAGCTGTCATGGTGAGCAAATGGCGTATAGTGATTTCTCGTTTTTGTAGATTGGCAGCAGCATCGTCGGGAACATAGTCGGGGAAAAAATCCAGCACCTCCTGATCAACATGCTTGATAAAGCCGGCATCAATGGCAATACCAATGAGGGCGGATAAGATGCTTTTCGTTACAGAAGCCACATGATGCAGATCATTCGGACCATAGCCATTGAAGTATTGTTCATAGGCAATATATCCATTTCTCACCACTACAATTCCGTTTATATTACTATAGTCGGTTTTAATCTTAGCTTCTAGTTGTGAAAGTTGTTCAGTATCCATTCCTAAGGTAGCCGGATCTGAAGTTTGCCAGTCTTTTGTAGGCCAGTTGTTTCTGTGCATATCGATAACTCCTTTAATCAAATTTTGGTGTGAATATGAGTGTGGCTACGATCTTTTCTTAACTGGAAAATACACCTCAGTAACAAGATCCTGAGGATCAGTAGTCTGCGTGGGATCTGTTATATATTTTTCATAGGGTGAGTTCACCATTTCATAACCTTCATTTTCTATCCATTCTGTGAGCTTCGCATAAACCGATGTTAATTCTGAATAAGGGCCCTTATAAACAGACTTCGCACACAGCCCTTCACGTAATTCCCTCGTTCCATTTACGATCTCCTCAATAGGTAGGGCAAACTCTGTATCATTCCCGGCAGGATTATATTCCTCACTGTGATAAATTGTTATTGGCGTGCCCAGCAAGGTCAGCTTTTCAGTGGCAATAGTTTCATACAGTTTGCTAAAATACTTACCATATCCAAGCGCATAATCATCACTGCTCAACATTTGACGTGTAAAAAGAATATGCATTGGTTTGGTTTCAACAATTTGCACTTCTATCTTATTTAGGTAGGACATCATAGATATTCCTTTCTCTAAATTTAGAACATCACTATTAATTTGCTTTAACGTATATTCGTAAGTTCGTAGTTTCTCTTGTAGTTTTCTTTTTTTGAGATTTAGGGCTGTACTAAGCTTCTCTTCAAAATGATCCTGCTCCCATCCCAGAATATCTTTGATTTCTTCTAGTGAGAAATGATAAGATTTCAAACGATTGATAAAGAGCATTTTTGTTAGTTGTTTGATGGAATAATACCTATAACCGTTCTCGGGATTAATCTCATCGGGATGAATTAATCCAATTTCATCATAATACCGCAGCGTTTTGGTTGACACTTCGCATATCTTCGAGAATTCTCCTATGGACAGCAACAATCTCATCTCCATTTCTTCGATATTTAATGATATATAGACTTTGAATTTTCGGTGGTTTGTTCAATTCCACTATGCACCTTCCCCTAAGGGTAAAGTCAATAGCCAGACTTCTTATCTGGAAATAGGTTTAATGTTGTGTCTTTACAAATCGGCTTAGATCATCTAAATATTGATCTTCCACCAATTGTCGTGGAAAGAAAACAGCGGTTAAATAAGTCCTTAAGGGGGATGCGGCATTCTTCTTTGACAGCATAGAGTGGTCAGCGTTGGGAAAATAAGAGACGGAGAGCAAGCTGGCAGGTATTTTTTCACGGTAAATACGTTCGGTTTCCTCAATATCTACATTGATATCTTGACCGCCGAGTACTAAATGGACAGGAGCATTGAAGTAACTAAGTTCTTCGGTGGCATCAGACTGATAGTTTTTGGCGATAAATCCCCAGCGTTCCTTAGAAATCAAGTTCTCGGAATGTGCAATACGCAAGTAATCCTCGTAAGATGCTCGTTCGTTAAGTAATTGTAATACTTGAGCATTATAATGTTCTTTCGCTTGGATCTCATTTTCCGAGAAGCCTTCTTGTTTCATTTCTAATCTTGTATTGTATTTACCTTGAGAAATCCAGTTCACCGCAGGCGATACAAGAATACTGAACGCGAGATCAGGAACTTCTTTTACAATCTTGGGAATCACCCAACCGGCCTGACTTGCTCCCCACAAACCAATAGACTTCTTATCAATCATTGGTAAGTTCTTCGCCCAGTTAATCGCAGATATCGTTTCCTGAGCACGATCTTCCATGCTTTGCTCCAACCAGTTACCAGAGGAACCACCAATACCAGGCTTGTTAAGAGACAAAGAAGCATATCCGGCAGATGCGAATTTCTCCCATAAAGGTTTATATCCGTCATCGTATGTGTCATTTATGGGACCATCACCATGAACAAAAACTATTAGCCCTACGTTTCCAGAATAGTGCTGGGGTAGAATTAAAGTTCCTGTTAGTTTACCCTGAGGGGTTTCGATTTCTATCTTTTGCTCATTCATTGCATATGAATGCTGATTTAATACGAATAAGACTGAAGCTGCCATTAAGCCAATGATCAAGCATGCGGTTAATTTAATATTTTTTTTCATTTATTGAGCTCCTAGGATGTAGTGGTAAACGCCTCGTCATGTAATGCCAATTAGCCTCTTTAAAAAGAAGGTGTCTAATCCCGCTATAGTTTGATTGATCGATAGCAAAGTCCATCTGTTGGTACATATGAATAGCTCGTTTATTATTTTTAGCAACATGTAGCGTTAATTTGTCCACTTCGGAGTGACTGTTTACAGAATCTATTGCCCAACTAAGCAACTGCTTACCGATTCCTTTATTACGGTGGCTAGATCGAACGGCCAAATGATCGACATAACATTCTTTTGCGCGAGGCTGATAATTCAAAAAATGTAACCCAACCATTAACTTACATACATTTAAATATCCAAATTTCTTAAATAATTGTGAAAAGGAACTATGGTGAGGTGATATTAATTTACTTCTGTCTGAGGCTCGGCTGTCCTTCCACTTAATGCTGAGCGTACCGACAACCTCTCCATTTTCTTTAGCTACGATTTGTTGTGATGATGCGGACGGTTGATCATGCTCCCAGAGCCCAAAAAGTAGTTCAGCAATATCATCGTCCTCTAGTGAGGTGAGGGAGTGGAACTTACCGTGGAACGCATCCACTAAAAGATTGCACACTGCTCTATGATCTTGTTCTTGGTAATGAGCGATTGTTATCTTGTTCGGACTTATCATGCTACACCGTCAGGGTCATGCTTAATATTAATTTGGATTTCATAATGAAGCTTGTCATTGTTGAATAGGGATAGATATGATTTTTCCAAAAGGATCAATGGTCCCTGAATTGTATAGTGATGTTGTGTTATATAGTGTTCCAGTTGAGCAATCTCAAGTTCAATATCATGATCATCCGTCACGAAAAATGCTTTATATAAGTAGCTGCCTTTTTCTAGGATGATGTCCGGGAAGTGAGTGCTTTCAAAACATAAGGTTACTTGTTCAGTACCGTATAAATAATGCAGATCTGTTTCAAATAAATGAGTTGGTTGCGGCTTTTTTTCATACAGACTTCGAGCGGTGAGTGACTCATCTTGCTCTATTTCCATCCATTTTTTTAAATGACGAGTATCCAATTGTTTAATGTGATATTTGTCTTCTAGAATGTCGGAGTGCTCGTATTCCTTAAGTACCTTTTGTAAAAACTGTTGCAACAACATTAGCTGGTTTATTTCAGAGTTTATTTTACTTAGAGACTGCTCCAAAAGTTGATGGTAGTCATTTTTGGTGAAGTTATTCATGCTTTTGTTAATCGTACTGACAGGCACGTTCAATTTGCGGAGTAATAGGATCTGGGCCAACTGATAAATCTCATTAATTCCGTACATCCGGTATTGATTGCTATCAGTATAGGCTGGAAATAAAATCTCTTTCTCTTCAAAATATCGGATTTGATGTACGGATACATTCATAAGTTTTGAAAGTTCACCAATCGTAATGTAATGATTCAATGGAGGTTCTCCTAACTATATTGGTATTTGTTGATTTAACTATAAACCTTAGGTCTGACCTAAGGTCAAGCGTGGATCTCAGTTTCGTGTAATCGCTTATCGCGATTCCATTAATTTGTCGAAACATGAAGGAAAACAGAAAATTTTATAGAATTATCTATCGTTATCTATCCTATTTAATCCAAGTGTTGCACGATGCCCCAAGCGTTTGCGCAGCTTAACATCACCATAGAAAAGGGGCCTACGATGCTCAAAAGGACGTTACTTATTTATTTAATTGCTTTCATCTCGTTAGCAACAATCCCACTATCCATTTTTATAGACAATGATCAACATGAGAATTATCTGCAAGTTCAGAAGGGGAGCATGGATCTTTCAACTTGGGATTATGGGCAACAAAAGATCATCAAGTTAGATGGTGAGTGGGAATTTTATTGGAACCAGCTGCTAATGCCTGAGCATTTTAAAGAATCAAGCACAGACAAACCTGCTCCTACAGCATTTCTGGAGGTCCCCTCACGATGGAATGGCAAAGTGGTTGATGGACAACCTTTACCTGCATTCGGTTCTGCTACTTATCGGATGGTGCTGAAAAACTTACCTGTAAACGGTGTATTCGCTTTGAAAAAAACGAATATCCGCTTTTCGAGTGCGATTTATGTGAATGGGCATTTACTCATTAAGGATGGAAACCCCACTATGAGTACTGCCGATTACCAGTCGGGGAATATTCCGCAGATTGGGCTTTTTTCGTCTGAAAAAGGTGATGTAGAGATTATCATTCAAGTTTCTAACTATGAATATGTAAATGCAGGTATTCCGGTATCTCTTACTTTTGGCGAGGAAGCCGCTATGCTGGAGAACCAGCAGAAGAGTACGGCTCGTGAATTTAGTACAGTTGCAATATTGGGAACATTATCACTTATTTTTGTCATCTGCTTTGTAGCGGCTGCTTTATACCGTAAGAAGGATTACTCCTTACTTGTATTTGCTATTATTTGTTTACTGCTTGCGATCTATCATGGCTTGATTGGAGAACGTTCGCTGTTACTGTTTTTCCCAAACCTTTCGTTCATTGTGTTATACAAAGTGAAGGATATTAGCTCCATATCGTGTTTTATTGTTCTGGCTATATTTTTCTACCAAATGCACAAAAGCATAATCTCTTTAAAACTTACGCAAGTCGTAACGATTATACTAGGCAGCTTTATAATATTGGTAGCAATCCTGCCTATTCGTACTTACACGCTTTTCTCTACCTATGTGATCATTGTATATGAATTGATGTTAATTTGGATGTTGTTTAGAGTGGCTATCTTGTATATCAGAAGTCCAGAAGTAAATCGAATCAAATCGTTGCTGCTGTTCTTGGCGATTCTTGCTATCAATCTGTACTCGATAGACATCATTTTGTTTGCTCTTTCGATGAAAGAAAACCTTTGGCTAGGACAGTTTTACATTGTAGCCTTTAATATCATTATGATCGTTCTGATTGTTCTCCGTTTTTTCGAGGCTTATCATACGATAGATGAAATGAAAAACCAACTGATCGGTCTGGACAAAATTAAGGACGAATTTCTCTCCAATACCTCTCATGAGCTGAAGACACCACTAAATGCCATAGTGAACATTACTGCTACACTACTTAATGGGGTTGAAGGTCCAGTTACCGAAAGGCAAGCGCAGAATCTAGCGATCGTAATGGGAAGTGGAAGAAGATTAACTTATATGGTAAACGAATTACTCGATTATTCCAAAATGAAGCATGGAGATATCACCTTATATAAAAGCACCCTAGATCTGAAAGCTGTTGTTGATTCTGTTATCGGTATACATTCGTTTCTGCTCGGAGAAAAGTCGATCTTTCTCGTAAACAATGTTGCTCCAGAGTTTCCACCTGTACATGCAGATGGCAACCGTTTGATTCAGATTTTACACAACTTGGTAGATAATGCGATTAAATTCACGGAGCAGGGTGAAATAAATATTAGTGCCAGATTTACTCATGAATGGGTTGAGGTCCGTGTGGCAGACTCGGGAATCGGAATTGCACCGGATATGCAGAAACGTATTTTTATGGCCTTTGAGCAAGTGGACGAAGCTGAAATTCATAGTCATGGTGGAACAGGTCTCGGACTAAGCATTACCAAGAAGCTGGTTGAGTTACATGGCGGGAACATTAGAGTGGACTCTGTTGCTGGTACAGGATCGGTCTTTATATTTACTCTTCCACGATGGGATCGAACATCTAATCAAGTCACGGGTCCAATCGTGGATAAGACTCTTCCTTATAGAGAAGTTTTCTTTCCGCGCCAGGAGTATCCTATATATATCCAAGGTAAAATCAATGAGCCGATTTTGGTCGTGGACGATGATTTTGCCAACCTGCAATCTATGATCAACTTGTTCAAGCTTGAGGGATATTCCATGGTTGTTGTGAACCGCGGGCAGCTGGCACTTGATGAGTTATCGAAGAATTCAGACTTCTTTCTCGTTGTACTGGACATTACAATGCCGGATATTTCTGGCTATGAGGTTCTGCAAAGGATTAGAGAGAGATTCACACCCTTTGAGCTGCCTGTGTTAATGCTAACGGCGAAGAATAGAGTTAGCGATATGAAAATGTCCATGGATAATGGGGCAAATGATTATGTGGGGAAGCCGTTTGAAGCGGAAGAATTAATGGCACGTGTGAAAAGCCTGACCCGATTGAGAGCTTCTGTGAAGAAAGCTAAAGATGCCGAAATTGCCTTTTTACGTTCTCAGATCAAACCGCATTTCTTGTACAATGCCCTGAATTCAATTGCTGCATTATGTGTGGAAGAACCTGAGCAGGCGGAAGAATTAACGCTGGAGCTGTCACAGTATTTGAGAAGCAGCTTTGACTTCAAACAGTTGGATTCGTTAACTACCTTGGAGGGTGAGCTAGAGCTAGTTAAAGCATATATTAATATTGAAAAAGTGCGCTTTGGTGCTAGATTACAAGTGGAATATGATATAACCGCAAATACGGATAGCCGGATTCCCCCACTTATCCTACAACCATTAGTAGAAAATGCTATAAGACATGGACTGATGTCCAATTTACGGGGAGGAAAGGTAACTATATCTGTGAAAGAGTCGGATCCTTCTGTAGTCAGCTTTGTTGTAGAAGATAATGGACGCGGAATGAGTGAGCACAAGCTGGAGGAAATCATGAAATCAGATGTAGATAAAAGAGGCGTAGGGCTTTGGAATATTAGTCAACGCATCAAACTTCTCTATGGAAAGAACATTCGTATTCAAAGTGTTGAAGGAAAAGGCACACGGGTTTCTTTTGATATCCCCAAACAACACATGAAGCGGATAGGAGGTTGAAGTATGCTGCGAGCCATTATCGTGGATGATGAAGAATTATCAGTAAAGCGCTTAAAAAGGATATTATCTCAGAGTGGAGAGATTGAAGTATACGATACTTTTCTGGATCCGACGGAAGCCTATGAATTTGTGAAGGGGAATTCGATTGATGTAGCTTTTTTGGACATTTCTATGCCTGACACAAATGGAATGAAGCTTTCCACCCTTTTGCATGAACTAGATGAATCGATTAATGTGGTTTTTGTTACAGGGTATGACGAATACGCACTGCAAGCCTTCGAACTGAGTGCTGTGGATTATTTGCTGAAGCCTGTAACTGCACAGCGTTTAACTAAAACTTTGGATAAGATCAAAAAAATGAATAGAGGTGTGACGGTTCAGCCCGTCATAGAAGTTCTCTTATTTAATGGACTAAAGATATACCGCCGTACGCAAGACAGAGAGCCCATCAAGCTAAGGAGCCCAAAAACCGAAGAATTGTTTGCCTTTTTGATTAGTAAAGGGACGGTTAGCCGAGATGAAATTATCGATACCTTATGGAGCGGGCTGGAGCCTGATAAAGCGCTGAAGAATCTGAACTCAACCCTGTACTATATTCGAAAAGCAATCGGAACTAGCTTTATTAAAGCCAGCAGAACCGAAATTAGTATAGAGGAACGCAGTATTTATTGTGATTTGTATGAGTTTAAGCGACAGCTGAAGCAAATTAGGCAGGTCTCGAAAAAAGATTCTGAATGGTTCAATCAAGTAGAAACATTGTATACGGGGTCCTTTCTCAAAGGTAAAGCATACGATTGGGCTAGTGGGAAGACACGCCGACTTGAACAGGATTTTATTGGACTGCTGGAACTAGCTGCTAGATTTCATATGGAGCAGAACGAGCGTCAACAATCGCTGCACTACTTTGAGAGAATCTTGAAATTGGATCCCTTGAGAGAAGATATCCATCAGGAAATCATTCATTTGTATATTGAACTAGGGCGTATGAATGAAGCTTATCGGCGATATGGGCAATTGGAAGAGACCCTTCAACAGGAGCTTGGAACTTCACCTGATCCTAAGCTCAAAGCTCTGATTAAGAAGATGATGAACTAGTATAAAGAAAAAGAGAACCGACGAATCGATTAGAATTCGAAGGTTCTTTTTTTTGTTTATTTTTCGTTTATCATAATTTTGTATAATACTCTCGATTATTGTCGAAATGATGACATGATTTAAGCTAGAGGGGGAAAAAGAGTTTGAAGCCATCATTTATGAAAATAGGCATTAGTATTTCGTTAGCCACTGGAGTTGTGGTGCAAGGTGTGGGGCCGATCCACACTCAAATAGTGAGTGCAAAATCGGACTTTGGTTGGATCGTGAATAGCCCAGCTGTGATACCGTCCATCAATGAAGACGATTCTTCCAACGCAGGCGTTGTTGTTTCCAGTCTTTTGTCAGGAAAGGTAACCGATCCAGCGACAACAGGGATTGCTGTGGTTTCATTTGATAATACAAATGGGGCCTGGCAATATTACAACACATTGGGAAACATCTGGTATAATATCGAGCCAGTGTCTGACACTAAAGCTTTTCTGCTGCTGAAATCGGAGAAAATTCGTTTTGTCCCCGCTAAAGACTGGAACGGAACAGCTTCCATTGACTTTAAGCTATGGGACACTACAGCAACAGGGTATCAAAATTATCAAAAAAATGCGAATACCACAGTTGCAGCTTTCAGCTCAGATCCAGGCACCGCCACAATTACAGTAAATCCAGTGAACGACGCACCTTATCTGACAGAACTGAATGGTGGGGACTATCTTAGTTTTGACGGCAATGGAGATTATGTGACGTTCCCAGATCAACTGTTATACAAGAATTCTTTTACAATTGAAGGTAATTTAAAAGTCAATGGTTTTAATACCTGGATGAGATTCTTCGAATCTTCAATCGCAGAGCAGAACCACAATATTTTTGTGGGCTTTAACGGCAAAAAAATGCATTTCATCGCTTACACCAATAAAGGAGATATTAATGTCACAGACGATTTCCCGATCTCCAAGTGGGTACATGTCTCGATTGTTTATGATCACAGTCAGAAAAAGGGGCGTATTTATTGGGATGGTGTTCTTAAGGCAGAAGGGGCTATGGATTTAAGTACAGTTGGAAATATGGCACGTCCGAACAACTGGCTTGGTAAAAGCACCTGGAGACAGGACGGAGATTACAGCGGTGGGATGAGAGACGTAAGGTTTTGGAGTAAAGCTAAAACCCAGAGCGAAATTGTTCGCGAAATGAACGTCGATTTGAATGGATCAGAGCCTAATCTGGCTTTGAACTATAAATTTTCGAATAGCAATGATGGTATTATCGCTGTCAATACACCGGCTGGTTCAGCTAAGAACGGTTCAATCACCGGTGCTAGCTGGAAGCAGGACACAGGCTTCATGGGAAGTACTACAACGGAAAAAAATAAATCTGTATCACGCTCCTTTAAGGTTATTGATGTGGATGGGGATGACCTAAATGTATCAGCTACATCTTCTAATACTTCCCTAATTCCGAATAATGGACTGAAAGTAAGTGGAAGTGGGGATGTGCGGACGTTAGAAATAACACCAGCGAAGAATGCCTACGGAAACAGTGTGATTACTGTTACTGTAAATGATGGCACTATAAGTAGTTTATACACCTTCAATGTGCAGGTAAACGATGTGGGAGATGTCCTCGTAACTGGAGTGACTTTGAATAAAACATCACTTAGTTTAACAGAGGGAGAAGCAGGAGATACACTAAATGCTGTAATAGAACCTGCTAATGCCACGAACAAAACCGTGATCTGGAGCTCCAGTGATGCAACTGTGGCGACAGTTGTGAATGGAGTGGTCACCCCAGTTGGCGTTGGAGCGGCAACGATAACAGCAACAACAACAGACGGAAGTTATACTGCGACATCGACCGTAACTGTGAGTGCTCCAATTGTGAACGTAACCGGAGTGAAGCTTGATCAGGAGACGCTCGACTTAACTGCTGGTGAAGCAGATGCCTTACTAAAGGCGACAATAGAACCTGCAAATGCGACAGATACAGATGTGATCTGGAGCTCCAGCGATGAAACTGTTGCATCAGTCGTGGATGGAGTGGTTACACCAGTTGGTGAGGGTATAGCAATTATTACTGTAACGACTAAGGATGGAAGTTTTAAGGCTTCAACAACTGTGAATGTGGCAGCACCTAAGCCACCAATTGTTATAGTAACCGGAGTAACCTTAGACCAGCCAACACTTGATTTAACAGTTGGAGAAGGTGATAAAACGCTACAAGCGACAGTCGCACCTGCCGATGCAACCAATAAGGGGGTAATCTGGAGCTCCAGTGATGAAACAGTAGCTAAGGTTGTTTACGGAGTAGTAACCCCGGTTGGTGTTGGAACAGCCACCATTACGGTTACGACTAAAGATGGAAGTTTTACTGCTTCAACAACAGTGAATGTAAGTGAACCAATTCCACCAGTTGTGAATGTAACTGGGGTGAGGCTAGATCAGGAGACGCTCGATTTAACAGCTGGTGAAACTGTGGGAATACTAAAAGCGACAATAGAGCCTGCAAATGCAACAGATCTAGACCTGATCTGGAGCTCCAGCGATGAGACTGTAGCCAAGGTTGTGAATGGAGAAGTAACTCCAATTGGTGAGGGAACAGCCATCATTACAGTTACAACGAAAGATGGAAGTTATAAAGCTTCAACAACCGTTACTGTGAAGGCTCCTGCTAAGCCAATTACAGCACCGGGTATTCCAACATCCGTAACTGCAACTGCAGAAAATGGTCAAGCGATCATCACCTTTACACCGCCGGTAAACGATGGTGGAAGTGAAATCACAGGATATATTGTAACGGCTCATCCGGGAGGGCTGACGGTTACGGGTAATGGAAGTCCGCTTACAATCAGTGGTCTTACGAATGGTACAAGCTACACCTTCACGGTACAGGCCATCAATAAGGCTGGCTTTAGCGAATCATCTGCTGAATCCAATACAGTCATCCCGAGCGCTCCATCCAGTGTTGATGTTCCTTCTCAACCAACTCCATCAGCAACGCCGGCACCTGTGGCAAATGATGCTTCCATTTTAATCAATGGTAAAGCGGAAACCGTGGGAACTGCGACGAATGGTAAACGGAATGATCAAACGCTAACCACCATTGCTTTAGACCAGAAGAAGCTGGAAGACAAGCTCGCCGCTGAAGGTAAAGGTGCGGTGGTTTCTATCACTGCCACTAGTAAATCTGATGTTATCGTTGGCGAACTAAACGGACAAATGGTTAAAAATATGCAGGGAAATCAAGCTGTACTTGAAATCAGAACGGGAAATGCGACATTTACACTGCCTGCTGGGCAGATTGATATTGAGGCCTTATCCGCGCAGATTGGTAAGTCTGTAGCTTTACAAGATATTAAAATTCAGATTGAAATCAGCGCACCAACTGCCGATCAAGTTAAGGCATTAGGAGCTGCTGCACAAAACGGATCATTTTCATTAGTCGGCGCACCAGTAAACTTTACTGCTAGAGGCATGTACGGAGATAAGAGTATTGAACTTTCTCAATTCAATACGTATGTGAAACGTACTATTGCTATTCCGGAGGGGATGGACCCGAAGAAGATTACAACCGGTGTGTATATTGATGCTGATGGCTCAGTGCATCATGTACCTACTAAAGTGATAGTCATTGAAGGCAAATATTTTGCTACAATCAACAGCCTTAGTGGCGGCACTTACTCTGTAATCTGGCATCCACTTGAATTCAGTGATGTTGCTAATCACTGGGCAAAAGATGCAGTGAATGATATGGGTTCCCGTTTAGTTATCGAAGGGACTGGCAATGGTCAATTTACACCTGATCAAGCGATTACCCGCGCAGAGTTTGCGGCGATTGTCGTTCGCGGTCTCGGACTAGGATTGAGTCAAACAGCAACAACATTTTCGGATGTTAAAACTACGGATTGGTATAACAGTGCGATCAATACTGCATATGCATATCAATTAATCAATGGTTTTGAAGATGGCATGTTCCGCCCTGATGACCAAGTTACCCGTGAACAAGCGATGTTGATTATCGCCAAAGCGATGAAAATTACAGCGCTAAAGGCTAACCTTCCTAATCAATCCGCTGAAGGATTCTTGAACCCATATACCGATGCCGGCAAAGCATCTGACTGGGCGATTAGCGCAATTGCTGACTGCTTGCAGGCAGGCGTAATCATGGGACGAAGCAGCAATGTACTTGCTCCCAAGGATGATATGACCAGAGCTGAGGTTGCAGCGATCGTTAAGCGGCTTCTTCAAAAGTCTGATTTAATTTAAAAATTGGCTCACAATATACATTGAAAAGAAAGAGTATTCATTCGATAACCTTCGAATGAATACTCTTTTCTTTTGGCTATATTAAATTCTAATGTTGATATTTGACTGTTAATCATACATTTTTTGGCTTTATATCTGGGGCATTTTTTAATGGCTTCTGAAGTGCGTCCACAATGGCTGCGATGATACTTGTTGCTAAAAGAGCCATTAGACATAATGATGTAGGACCCGCTGGATCATCACTATCTGTAACTTTAGCAAGCACCCTTAAGCTTACTAGTCCTAACAAAATGAGGAAAATGACTGCAAAAGCACATTTCTTTATAATCTTCAAAGAGTTAAGGGATAATTCAGAGAAAGCATTGTTCTTTTCGATGTTGTTTAATAGTTTATATGCTTGGTAAAGCGCAACAGAAAACGCAATACAGAATCCGTAAGCACATACTAAAAAGGGAATCAGGAAGTAAGCCGTATCTGGATGTACTCGTGCATCTCTTACCGCTATCTCAGGCAACCAGATACACAAAGCAAGCACTGCAATTCCAACCAGAAAAATAATTACTTTTAAGAAAGTGGTTGAACCTCGTTTAACATTCATTTAAAACACCTCACTTATTTAATGACTTCATGATTTTAGCATTTAATTTATTGATTTACAATAAATTTGTATTGTTTTTTGTGTTTGTTATTTTACGAGAAATGGTTATCGTCTTTAAAAGACGACAACATCATTTCTTCTTGTTAGCAGGAGAAAGGCTTCACTATCCAGAAAAAATAAGCTAAATCATTTCTTCATCAATTGAAAAGAGGCGAAATCTAATGGAACTACGGCAAAGTATTAATGAAGTTTTTCAGTCGGCACAACATGGCGATGCTGCACGGCTAACAGAAATTTTAGAATTCCATCCGGCTCTTGCAAATACGGAAAATAACGAGGGCCTTACACCTTTGGGATATGCAGCACATTTCGGTAAAGAAGCAGCGGTGCAGGTATTGATAGACCATGGTGCTGAGGTTGATGCAGTATCCCATTCCAAGATTAATTTCATTCCTTCTAATACTGCACTTCATGCTGCAATTGCTGGGGAGCGGAATATGGGTGTTATCCAACTGCTATTGAACAAGGGTGCTCAGACACATATTTTTGATAGCGATGGGCACACTGCCTTGCATTCTGCAGCTTTTCATTCGGATAATGTGGAGCTGATACGCTTGTTAATCGAACACGGAGCTGACATCCATGCTAAAATTGAAGGTGGTGAATCAGTATTTGCTATAGCTATCCAACAAGGAAACCACAACGTAAAAGAATTTCTTATTGAAAAAGGAGCAATTTAGAATGCAAATCACATTAAACCGTAAAGACAATTCAACAGTAGCTTTGATTTCCAGCGAAGGTATTGTAATTAATAATGTAAATGATGCACTCGATCTAATGGCAAACGTGAGATATCAAGAATGCGATAAAATGATTCTAAGAAAAGAGCAAATCACAGATGATTTTTTTGAGTTAAAGACGGGGCTTGCCGGAGAGATTCTTCAAAAGTATACAAACTATCAGATGCGAGTTGCTATTGTGGGAGAATTTACTGGCTATAATAGTAAAAGTCTGAATGATTTTATTTACGAATGTAATCAGGGGAATAAAATATTGTTCAAGAGTACAGAAGACGAAGCATTGGCAGCACTTCATCAAAGTTAAATATGAACTTAAAACAGAGAGGGGACTTACCATGGACGCTAAAATCACGTATGAATCGATCGATGACTATATTTCAAAGTTTCCATCTGAGATTCAGGAAATCCTTAGTACAATAAGAAAAGTAATAAAAGAAGCGGCACCTGAAGCGATTGAAAAGATTAGCTATCAGATGCCTACTTTTACACTGCACGGAAATCTAGTGCATTTTGCGGCTTTCAAAAACCATATTGGATTTTATCCAACGCCTAATGGTATTGACGCTTTCAAAGAAGAATTATCAGTCTATAAAGGAGCAAAAGGATCCATTCAATTCCCTCTTAATCAGCCGATGCCCTATGAATTAATTAGTAAGATCGTGAAATTTAGAGTGGCTGAGAATATCAAAAAAGCTGAAGATAAGCGTAAGTAATTGGTGTGTAAGAAAACATTGTCCACTGGCACATCTGAAGCTTTCGATCTACTCTGGTTTCAGGTGTGCGATTCTTACGTGTTATCATGTACCCGATACTGAACGACGCACAAACGACAGGATAATATCCTGTGAGTAGTCTCCGAAACCACTTCCGAATAGATTAAGTCCTCGTCTATTGAGGGCATCCTCGCGAATCTCAAATCGTACTCGAATGGGCTCATTAAATGCCAGCTTCAGTGAGCTAATTGTAGTAGGGGAAGAAGCAGTTCCATTTATTTTGCTACCCTGTTCTGAGATACTCCACTCTGTCAGCATTCCATATTCTGTACCACCCTTCCATCGGTCGGGTGTTAATTTTCCTTTCCGGTTACCGAAATCTGATGGACAAGTCCAAGTGCCGACATGCAGGTCATTTATAGTTAATGTGATGTCACTTGCCCAATCTTCTCGAAATGCAGGTGCTTCAGAACAAACCTCAGCCGAAATCCGAATCTCATCAAGCTCGACACCAGGGGGTAGTGGATTGGCAAAATAGTATTCGACATAGCCAGAGTCAGCGAACCATAAGAGAGATGCATCAACTCGTTCCGGCATGTAGAATACCCGTGGATCATCCTGAGAACCGATGACTCCGCCGTCTTTACCAGTCATACCACAAGAGGGTTGAATAGAACAGTGGGAGAACATCCCAATGGGCATATGTATTTCTTCCGTTTGATGCAGACCATCGCCTAGCTTCGAAGGAAGATCGAGTTGGATGGATCGGCAGGTGACCGCACATATTTTCTCGCGATTTGCACCCTGTGTAGATGAGATTAAGTTAACTTGCTCAAGGGTCTGTACATTGATTGAAATTGTTGGTTGAGCTACGCCAAGTGTCTCGGCCAATTGACTGACACTCATGGGCTTGTCACCAAGGGCTTCAAGAATGCGGACTCTGACATCTCCAGAAAGTGCTTTAGCAACATCTAAGATGCGTGATGCGGGGTATCGTATCGTTTCTTGCGAAATATCATTCATTGGTTGTATTCCTTTTCGTTAGGATAGGTTGAGGATATTGTACACTGAAGATTATATATTGTAAAATTATAATATACATTGCGAATTTTATATACTGGTGCTAAAATGAGCTCAACTTCTTATTTTGAAAGGCTGTGCTCATATCATGACAACTTCCGTACTGAATGTTGAGAGTCTTCCGCTTCCTCGTCCCGAACATCCGCATCCACATTGGCAGCGCAACGAATGGATGAATTTGAATGGGGAATGGTCATTTAGCTTTGATCCGAGCAATGAAGGAATTAGCGAACATTGGTATTCCAATTCCGAAATCGCTTACAGTTCGATGATTACTGTTCCTTTTTCTTGGGTAAGTCCATTATCAGGTATTGGCAGTGATCATAAAGGGATAGGATGGTATCGGCGGACTTTGAAATGGCAGACTACCGACTCACAGACACGACTATTTTTGCGATTCGGGGCAGTAGATTATTCATGTGACGTTTGGATTAACGGAGTACATGTTGGTTCACACCAAGGTGGATATGATTCATTTGAGTTCGAAGTTACTCAGTACTGGGTTGAAGATTTAGACAATACAATTGTCGTTAGAGTAGAGGACTTCGATCATGATTACCAAGCACGTGGCAAACAAGGTTATGGAGAAATTCGCGGAATCTGGCAGCCCGTATGGCTAGAATCTCGGCCTCAGACTTATATGAAAGATGCTAAGTTTGTGACCACTATTGATGGGCAAGTGAAAGTGACCACAAGAATCTTTGCACAAGAAAATGGATCGGCAGATTTCACGCTGAAATTCGCAGAGAATTCTATATTGCATACTGAGAAAATAGATCTTATCGCAGGGCAGAATGAATTTAAGCTCTCTATTCATATAACAGATCCAAAATTGTGGAGTCCAGATACACCTTATTTGTACGAAGGCGAACTACAACTTAGCGGATCTTTTGGCACAGACACAGTCAGTACCTATTTCGGAGTTCGAGAAATCGAAACTGTGCGTTTTGATGAGCGTGGTTATCGCTGGATTACCCTCAATGGTAAGCCGATTTATTTAAACGGTACCCTTGACCAGTCTTATCACAAAACGGGCTATTTCACTTATCCGTCTGATGAAGATATGCGGGATGAAATCTATCTAATGAAACGTCTGGGACTGAACTTTGTGCGTATTCATATCAAGCCAGAAGAACCACGCAAACTATATTGGGCGGATAAACTGGGTATTTTGGTGATGGAAGACATGCCTTGCTTTTGGGGGAATCCCGATGAAAAAGCACGTAACGCGTATGAACGTGAAGCACTTGGGATTATTGAACGAGACTATAATCATCCATCGATTTTCTCTTGGGTAATGTTTAACGAGACATGGGGTTTGAAGACGAACGCTCAGGACACTAGTCTGACGAGTGATTTACAGCAGCAGACTAGTTATCTCAAAGAAACACAGGAATGGGTTCGGGAACAATATCGCTGGGCAAAACGACTAGATCCATCTAGAATCGTTGAAGATAACTCACCTTGTAACTATGATCATGTGGAATCTGATATCAATACTTGGCATTTCTACATTAATGGTTATGATCAGCTTAGAGCTCATTTGAATGAGGTTGTAGACAAAACTTTTCCTGGTTCAGACTTTAACTGTATCGGAGGTAATGTACAATCTGATGCCCCGCTGATGAACAGTGAATGTGGAAACGTATGGGGTATCGAAGGCGGGGCAGGGGATAGTGATTTAGCATGGCATTACCGCTATATGATGAATGAATTCCGGAGGCATGATAAGCTATGTGGTTTCGTATTTACCGAATTTCGCGATGTTACGAACGAGTTCAATGGTTATTATCGGTTAGACGGCAGCGATAAAGATTTTGGTTATGATGCCTTTGTTCCCGGGATGACGATTTCTGATCTGCATTCTCCGGACTTCATCGTGATCGATGCACCGCCATGCCAGACAGTAAACGCAAAGGATGAAGTTAAAGTTCCGCTTCTTCGTTCCAGCTTCTCAGATAAATATCATGGACAGCATTTACAGGTGAAGTGGGAGCTTTGGTACGACAATTTGGGAACACGAGTTGTTACACAAAGTGAGCATATGTCAGTGAAGTGGGACGGATATGGAGTGTCAGATTTATCTCCTCTTTATGTCCTTATGCCTGATCAGGACGCAGTTGCAGTGCTGGCAGTTTCCTTGATAAATAATAGGGAAGAGGTAATCACACGCAACTTCATTACGTTTGATGTAAGAAGCGGTAATCAGGGTATAAGGTTTGAAGGGGATGGAGATTGTATTAGTATCCCTGTTGCTGCGTATAAAGAACACAACTTTGAACAACAATGGGAAGCTATTCAATGCGCAAAAATCAATGGGGCTGGGCAAGGCCGTTATGCATATGATGTAACTCTTCCAGATGGTATGGAGAAAAAGATGATTGGCGAGATCGAAATCATGTTCGAAGCCAGCGCAAAGCGAGTATTGGCTCGAAATGTTGAAGGCGCAAAGCAAAATGAAATGGGACTTGATCTCATGCATGGTGCAGATGCTAGGGTGGAGTATAATCCGAATACGTATTATATGACCGACGAAGAACGTCATCCTTCACGTGTGAATGTTCTGATAGAAGGTCAACGGATTGGCTCCTTCTATTTGCCAGATGATCCGGCCGACAGCCGAGGTGTATTATCTTGGCATTATCAGCCATTAGCGAATAAGTTGGATGAGGCGGGCTCTTACGGCTATATGTGTAAAGTAAGTGTACCGGGGCAGTTAGCAGCTAAACTAGATCGCAATCGTACTTTCCGTTTGGAGCTTCAAGCAGAGGGTGGAGGCTTAGCCTTATATGGTCGCAATGCGGGTCGATACCCAATAGATTTATTGATTCGTTATCGATAACATACATGGGTAAAGTTGGATCATTCAATTTTAAAAAGCAATCCAAGCCATAAGGCAAGGATTGCTTTTTTTGTGTTGAGCTTACCAGAGAATGGATTAAAGCTCTTTATCATTAATGCTGTTCAGCCAACCTTCAATATCCCCAATAACGGAGCTAATGCAGCCATCTTCAAATGGTGAAGTCAGACCCGCTAGTTCAACCAGTTTAATAAAGGACTTGCTTCCACCAGCTTGGCATAGCTCCAAATAATCGCTCCAAGCAGATTTGAAATCTTCGTTCGAACGTTTCCAGAATTGGAAGGCACATAGCTGTGCTAGTGTGTAGTCAATGTAGTAGAACGGTGAGGCAAAGATGTGGCCTTGTTTATGCCAGAAGCCCCCTTGTTCCAGATAAGTGTTACCTTCATAATTACGATGTGGTAAGTATTTCTTCTCGATGTCTCTCCAAGCTTGCTTGCGTTCAGTAGGAGTTGCTTCAGGGTTGCTATAAACAAAGTGTTGGAATTCATCGACAGATACCCCGTAAGGAATAAACTGAAGGCTGTCAGATAAGTGATTAAAGCGGTATTTATCTGCATCTTCTTCAAAGAACAAATTCATCCAAGGCCAAGCGAAAAATTCCATACTCATGGAATGAATCTCACATGCTTCATAGGTTGGAAAGGCATATTCTGGCACATTAATATTGCGGCTTTCATAAACCTGGAACGCATGACCCACTTCGTGAGTTAAGACATCAATATCCCCAGAGGTTCCGTTGAAATTTGAGAAAATAAAAGGGGCTTGGTATTGGCTGAAATAGGTGCAATATCCGCCGCCTTGTTTTCCTTTTTTGCTTACTAAATCCACCAGATTATTGTCCAGCATGAAGGTGAAAAATTCATCCGTTTCAGGGGAGAGCTCTTTGTACATCTTCTTACCGTTAGCTACAATCCAGTTTGGATCTCCTTTAGGGGTAGCGTTCCCGGTCTTAAAGCTAAAGTTCTCGTCGTAATATTTCAATTCATCTAGACCCAGTCGTTCAGTTTGACGCTTCTTTAATTGCTGGGAGACAGGTACGATATATTCAAAAACTTGTTTGCGGAAATTAGCAACCATATCAGCATTATAGTCGGTACGCATCATACGGTCATAACCTAGCTGAACAAAGTTGCTGTACCCAAGCTTTTTAGCTATGCGGTCACGGACCTTGACGAGCTCGTCATAGATGCGGTCAAATTCAGCCTCATGTTCGGACATAAAACCAAATCGAGCTTCAGAAGCGCTTTTACGCATATCACGGTCTGTAGACAATTCGAAAGGTGCGAGTTGAGGCAGTGTACGCTCTTCACCTTCAAAAAGAATCTTGGCAGATGCGATAAGCTGGGAGTATTCAGTTGATAGTTTGTTCTCCAATTGTAAATCTTCAATGATTTCCGGACTAAACGTCCGTAGCGATACTTCAGCAAGCTGGAGTAACTGTGCACCCCATTCCTTTTCAAACTCGGCTCTATATTTGGAATGTACGAGTGCTTTGTAGTAGTCAGTTATGTATTCCTGAACGACAGGCCCGATTTCGTCCATGAATTCTTGTTCGGCTTTGTAAAATTCATCTGTCGTGTTGATAGAATGACGAACGCTAACCAATGTCTGCATCGTGTCAAACTCATTGCGAAGCTTGTTAATGGCAGTGACGGAAGCTTTTTGCACCTCTAGTGGTGATGTGTCGTTGAGATCTTTCAGCAGGGCGTTAAAGTCTTGCTTGAATTTCTCTACATCCGGTCGCTCATAGCGGTAATCATCAAATTTCATAAAAAAATCAACTTCCTTTCTATACCAGATAGTCTCTATTATATAATCTGAACAGCCATTTACGATAGACCTGTGTAAGCTTTTTATGGTCGAAAAAAGAACAAATGTACAAAAGTGTAAAAACTTGTTAAGCGGAATGTGGTTTGATATTATCTATGAATATAGTAGATCTTATCATGAGAAAATGGTCCATCCAGTTACGTGAGAGCAGATGAAGATGCATTGGGAAGAAGTACTGAACACAATTAATGAGCGCACTCGTACAACTTAACGAAGCGAAAATAGGAGGCTCGATATAGATGAAACCCCGAATTACAGTAATAACACTAGGCGTGGATGATTTGGAGAGAGCTTTGGTTTTTTACAGGGATGGATTAGGATTCCCGACCGAAGGGATCATTGGCAAAGAATTTGAACATGGAGCGGTTGCCTTTTTTGATTTGCAGGCAGGCTTGAAGCTGGCACTTTGGAATCGGAAAGATATGGCCTATGAGGCAAAGGTTCCATTATCCCCAGCCAGTTCAACAGAAATAACGATTGGCCACAATGTAGGAAGTAAAAAGGAAGCAGATCAGGTTATGAAGCTAGCTCAAAAGGCTGGTGCGAAGATCGTTGACCCTTTACATGATACCTTTTGGGGAGGGTATTCCGGTCACTTTATGGACCCCGATGGGCATTTGTGGGAAGTCGCATGGAATCCCGACTGGGAGCTCGAGAATTAAAGGAGTCCATTCAGAGCTTTGTTACTTAGCCTCTCTTAAACCGTATTCTCAGAATACGGTTTATCTCTGTTTCTATACGAATCTTAGAATTTTTTCGCTTTACACTCTGAACCCTTCCTCCCTCTTTTTTCAACTGCTTCAGTACAAATGTCGACAAACTTAATATATCATGATATATTATTATGTATAAAGATGAAAAAATTAGAGTCAGGAGATAACGAAAGTTATGAATGAGACAACGTCATCCAAACCGATGTATGAAAAAATATTTGATGAAGTGAAGCAGCTTATTGTAAATAAATCCTATGGACAAGGGGAGCGAGTTCCTTCAGAAAAAGAACTGGCCGAAACTTATAATGTAAGTCGGATTACGAGTAAAAAAGCTCTGGAAATGCTAGCCGCCGAGCATTTGATTGTGAGAAAACCGGGAAGAGGTTCGTTTGTGGCTGATCCGGCAGTTGACTACATAGATTCAGTTATGTCTCCTGAGACGACCTCCGACGGGACTGTTTTTAATGCCTTTAACCATGAGGAAAAGACGATTGGTCTGATTATTACCGACTTTGGCAACAGTTATGGAACAGGCTTGATTTATGGGATGGAACAGGCTTCCCGTGATAATGATTGTTTCCTCGTTCTACGAAGAACATTTGGCGTACCAGAGAACGAAGAACAGTCTATTCAGAAGTTGCTTAGCTTGGGTGTAGATGGTCTGATTGTTTTTCCGGCTCAAGGCGAATTTTTTAATGCGGAGATTCTAAAATTGGTGATCGGGCGTTTCCCTTTAGTTCTGGTAGATCGCCATCTGAAAGGAGTAGCGGCTGCTTCGATCGGCACGGATAACATAAAGGCTGCACTTAAAGGGACGGAGTACTTATTTGATCTCGGGCATACTCATATCTCTTTCCTCTCTCCACCTCCAGCGGATACGACCGCTCTTGAGGAGCGGGTGGAGGGGTTTATACAAGCACATGCGGAGCGGGGGATAGCTGTAGATAAGGGGTTGTGGGTTAGTGATTTAACCTCAACATTACCAAATTCCTTTAATGATGAGAATATTGAACACGATATCTCACGGCTAGTTTCTCATTTACAAGAGAATCCAACAATAACGGCGCTTTTTGCCGTGGAATATAATATTGCCCTGCTGGCTAGAACTGCGGTTGAACGACTTGGGTTGCGGATTCCAGAGGATATTTCGATCATTTGCTTTGATAGTCCACCTACTCCACTCGGATCGGGTTATGCGTTCACTCATTTGCGGCAGAATGAAGAAGAAATGGGGCGACTGGCAGTTGAGAATGTCCTGCAAATTATGAACGGCCAGACTGTATCGAATAAGATAATGCTGGAAGCTGAGTTGGTTTCTGGTGAATCTACGGGTTCTGCTAAACCATCTAATTCTAATTAATTTTATGCGATTATCCATAAATTAGTTGTTATAAAAACCTATCTCTTTGGATGGGTTTTTTTGTTTGTTTTAGATAGATGTTTAACATTATAGAAGTATTGATATATCATTATCAATAAATAAACATATTGACATACTAACCACATGACAATATACTAATTTGTGAAAGCGCTTCAAAGGAAAAAGAAAAAGGGGGTATTATAACTGAAAGCAACCAGAGAAATCCCTGAATCGATGAAGAAACTGGCATCTAATGTAAAAGCGCAGCTGAGTGATCGTCCAAAATTAGCCGAAATGTTCGAGAAATGTATGGCTAACACCTGGAATACAACCTTAAAAAGAATGGCAAATGGCACCACTTTTGTCATTACCGGAGATATTCCAGCGATGTGGCTGCGGGACTCGGCCGCTCAGGTTAGATCCTTTCTGATCCTTGCCTCCGAGGATGAAGAAATTGCGGACATGATTGAGGGAATTGTACAAAGACAATTCGCCTGCATCCAGCTTGACCCTTATGCGAATGCTTTCAATGAAGAAGTTAATGGAAATGGCCATCAGGAGGATGTTACAGCGATGAGCCCAGGAGTGTGGGAAAGAAAATATGAGATTGATTCATTATGCTATCAGATCCAACTGGGTTATCTGCTCTGGAAGAATTCGGGCCGAACTAGTCAGTTTAATGATTCATTTGTTAAGGGTGTAGAAAGAATTATTGCATTATGGACTACTGAACAGAAACATGAGAGCGATTCCAATTATCTTTTTCAACGGATGAACTGTCCACCTACGGATACATTAGCGCGTGAAGGCAAAGGAACGTTGACAGCATATACAGGAATGACTTGGTCTGGATTTCGTCCTAGCGATGATGCCTGTGACTACGGGTATTTGGTTCCTGCAAATATGTTCGCTGTGGTTGTTTTAGAGTATGTATGTGAAATTGCCCGAGAGATCCTAAGGGATCAGGAACTGGAATTGAAAGCTAGAAGACTTTCTGAACAGATTAATGAGGGAATACGCCAGTATGGAATCGTAGACCACCCAGAGTTTGGGACAGTCTATGCATATGAAGTAGATGGCCGTGGACAGGTGAATTTGATGGATGATGCAAATGTGCCGAGTCTGCTCTCTATCCCTTATTTGGGTTATGTGAGTGCCGATGATCCTATCTACAAAAATACCCGAAAGCTTATTTTAAGTAGCAATAATCCTTATTTCTTCGCTGGAAAGGAGGCTTCTGGTATTGGAAGTCCACATACGCCTAGTCGTTATATCTGGCCTATAGCTTTAGCGATCCAGGGTATGACATCTACCAGCAATGAGGAACAGGAATCCTTGCTTAATATGCTGGAGAAGACGGATGCGGGCACCGGATTTATGCATGAAGGGTTTCATGTGGATAATCCTGACGAATTTACACGTCCATGGTTCTCATGGGCAAATATGATGTTCTGCGAGCTGGTGCTTATGCGCTGCGGGTTACAAGTTAAGCGGGGTTAATGTCTACAAGTTTTTCAATTGACTCTAAAGGGGATAGAGAACATGAAAAAATGGCTGGTTACCACACTTGCTTTGGTTATGACAGCTTCACTTGCTACGGGCTGCGGTGGCAGTAATGGGTCTACCGGTAAAGAGTCAGGAACTGCAAGTAAATCAGGGAGCGGTGATGGAAAAAAGACGGAGCTTACCTTCTGGGGGGATTGGGGCGGTGAGGGACAGAAACAATTTGAGACCATGGTCGATGCCTTTAATAAATCTCAGGATAAGATTCATGTAAAGTATGTGCTGCAGCAGGATATGATCACGAAGTTCCTGACTTCCGCAACCAATGGCGGCACTCCTGATGTGCTGTTTTGGGATCGCTGGAGAACTTCATTGTATGCTCCGAAAAACGTCCTGCATCCGGTTGACGAATACTTAACGCGTGACGGTATTTCCAAAGATGACTTCTACAGCGAATCCCTTCGTGAGCTTTCATACGATGACAAATTATATGGGCTGCCGCTTACCGTAGATGCCCGCGCTCTTTTCTATAATAAGAAGCTGCTCGCAGATGCAGGACTTCAGCCTCCAACAACATGGGATGAGCTAGAGGCGGCTGCTACGAAGCTCACCAAATGGAACGGCAATAAATTGGAAATTGCAGGTTTTTCAATGGGGGATTTGGGGCTTTTTAATATGTATCTTCAACAGGCTGGCGGCACCATGCTTACGGAGGATGGAAAGACCAATTTTAATAATGATAAAGGCAAACAGGTACTAGAGTTCTGGGATCGTCTGATGAACAAAGATAAGGTGTATAAAGTAGGGTTTGAGCTTGGACTTGGGGAAGGGCAAGATGCTTTTGTCACAGGCAAAGTTGCTATGTTATATTCCGGTCCGTGGATGCTCAGCACTTATAACAAATATGGTAAAGATCTAGATTATGGAATCGTACCCCCTCCAGCTGGACCAAACGGGGATAAAGGCAGTGTTATGGGCGGATTTGGTCTGGTGATTCCAGAAGGCTCCAAACATAAGGAAGAGGCGTGGGAGTTCATTAAATGGTGGACAGCGAACAAGGATAACGCATTGCTCTGGGCCAAGACCAGTCTGAATCTGCCTGGCTATAAGCCGTCTATGGAAGATCCATTCTTCAGAGATGATCCCAAGTGGCAGCCGTTTCTAGAAACACTGGAATTCGCTAAGGTTCGTCCAAACCACCCTGGTTATTCCGTGATGGAAACCGACGCGTTGGCACCCAATTTGCAGCTAAACCAGCAGAACAAGCTGAGTATTGACGAAACCTTAAAGAAATCACAAGAAGAAGGCGACAAAATGCTAAAGGATAATGAGGTCGTGAAGTAATAAGTAAGACATTTGAAGTAAGGGGGAGGTCTTGCCTCCCTTTTGCTTAGGAGGGGGGAGCTGAAATGGCTTCCATCAGAAAGCTAGAAAAACATCAGGCTCGGACGGCTTATCTGTTTATTACACCCACGATATTGTTGTTTACAGTATTCACGGTCATTCCCGTGGTAATGGCGCTGTATTTAAGCTTTACCAATTACGATGTACTTAGTAGAAATGATTGGATCGGTTTTGATAACTATCGCCGTTTGATAGAGGACAGTTTGTTATGGAAAACATTCCGAAATGTATTTTTTTATTCGATCATTTTCGTTCCGCTAAATATCCTGATTTCGCTGCTCCTCGCGATTCTACTTAGTCGAAGCTGGCGTGGGGTGAAGCTGTTCCGCACTCTGAATTATCTGCCAACTCTTACATCCGCCGTTGCTGCTGCTACCGTTTGGATCTGGCTTTTGCATCCTGAATTTGGTTTGGTTAACGGATTGTTGTCCTATGTTGGGATTACAGGTCCAGCTTGGTTATCCGAGACCCGAACGGCGATGTTGTCCATTATTATGCTTACCCTTTGGCAGTCGGTAGGTTCTAATATGATTATCTACTTGGCAGGTCTGCAAGGTGTGCCTGACTATTTGTATGAATCCGCAAGGCTGGACGGTGCCAATAAACTGGATTGTTTCCGGTATATTACTTGGCCGCAACTACGTCCTACGACCTTTCTAGTCAGCACGATGGCAATCATTGGTGCGTTACAGTTGTTCGACCAAGCTTTTGTGCTGACGCAGGGTGGTCCAGCGAATATGACGAAAACTCCGGTTTATCTGATCTATCAACAGGGCTTTAATCAATTACAAATGGGGTATGCGTCTGCACAAGCTTTTGTGCTTGCTGTGGCGATTCTCATATTCTCACTTATAAACATGCGGATCACAAAGGCGGAGGAGTCCATTGTATAAGCCGGGCTTGTCATGCAGAAAGGGGATAGAGGTATGGATGCTAGTGGAAGTTCGTTATTAAAAAGACGCTTAAGTAAATCTATTTATTATATAGTGTGCATTGTTATTGCAATCGTAATGTTTTTACCTTTCTATTGGAGTGTTCTTACATCTTTGAAGCCTGACGAAGAGATATTCGCCATGCCCATTCGATGGTTTCCTTCACATTTGACCTTAGAGCACTATCGTAAGGCGTTTACAACGGTTCCATTTGCCCTCTTTTTCTGGAATTCACTTGTGCTTGCTGTAGCAGGTGTACTGGCGAATCTGTTTTTTGGTTCGATCAGTGGCTACGCATTCGCAAAGTTGAATTTTAAGCTCAATAAGCCAATATTCCGCGTGCTGCTAGCGGCGATGATGATACCGGGCATAGTGACGATGATCCCTACAGTTTATGTCATGCGTCATATTCCATTTTTCGGAGGTAACGATATTTTTGGCAGTGGGGGGAACGGGTTGATGAACTCCTTCTGGGGAATTATTCTTCCGGGGGCTTCAGGAACTTTTGCTGTGTTCTTTATGCGGCAATTCTTTCTTACCCTACCTAGTGACATGATGGAAATGGCCCGGATCGAAGGCTGTGGAGAGTTTAAGATATTTTGGCGCATTTATTTGCCGCTGACCAAACCAGCGCTGGCGACTTTAAGCATCTTTACTTTTCAAGCGGGCTGGAACAGCTTCCTATGGCCCATGATTGTACTGAATGACCCGGATAAAGCAACGATCCAGATGGGACTTCAAGCCTTCTCCTATAATTTCCAAACGGATTACGGTCCAATGATGGCTGGTGCGCTTGTTGCGATTCTGCCGATATTGGTGCTCTTTCTGGCACTTCAGCGTTATTTTGTGCAGGGGATTGCATTCAGTGGCATAAAAGGTTAATTCAATAAAAATCGAATTAGGGAGAGAGTTTATATGAACCAATTGGAGATCGGGATTTGGGAGGAACGGGCGAATCAAGCACAAGCCGCGCTGGATTCATTATTCTGGAATGACGCGATCAAAATGTACAATATAGAAACACCTTGTCCAAACGGAGAATGTAATACCATTTTTCATTATTGGTGGATGGCTCATGCTGTGGATGTATTGGTAGATGGATTACAGCGAACTAGAGAGGAATGGTATGCCGAACGGCTTTCCGCGCTTCATGAAGGTCTTTTGCGACGAAATGGGGGAGTGTGGCCCAACGAGTTGTATGATGATATGGAATGGATGGCTCTCGCGTGGCTCCGTGCCTATCAAGCAACAGGAGAGGAAGTTTATAAAGATACAGCCCTTCTTTTATGGGAAGACATTCAGACAGGCTGGAACGAGCATATGGGTGGTGGGATCGCTTGGCAGAAGTCACAGTTGGATTATAAAAATACACCTGCCAATGCACCAGCAGCTATACTAGCGGCTCGTTTGTATCAAGCCTTCGGTGAAGCTGAGAATCTAGAATGGGCGCTAAAAATTTATAGATGGCAAAAAGAGCATCTGGTAGACCCGACGACGGGTTTTGTATGGGATGGCATGAATCGCACGGGCAATGGCCAGATCGATAAGGATTGGAGATACTCCTATAACCAAGGTATCTATATTGGCGCAGCTGTAGAACTCTATCGTATCACTAAGGACCCATCCTATTTGGAGGATGCTCGATTAACTTTTTCCGCTGCTGCTCATGAGCTTGCTGAGGCTAAGGGCGGTGTACTTCCAGACGAAGGAAATGGAGATGCTGGATTGTTCAAAGGAATCCTGATTCGGTATACGGCAGAATGGGTCAAAGCTGATGTCGCAGCTGTTGAAGCTGTCGATTTTCTACGTAGGAATGCTGAATCTCTCTGGGAGCAAGGAAAGTCAGAGGACGAAGCTTTGTTTGGCACAGATTGGACTTTGTCATCTACTGGTGTAATTCAGCTCAGCTCCCAACTTAGTGCAATGAAGTTATTGGAGAAGATGGCTGAATTAACTAAGGATCAGATTTGAGGTGAACTTTTTATGACACAAGCTAAAGAAGCCCTAGAAGCGCTTAACTGGCAGGAAAGGTCGGAGTGGTTCCAACAATGTCTAGAACGTAATTATTATAATGCGGAGACGGGGATCATGAATCAATGGTATCCCAGAGAGTATAACGTTCCAGGTGAGAATTTTTATTACTGGTGGCAGGCTCATGTCATTGATATTCTAGTGGATGGCTACGAGCGTAGCGGAGATCCTGCATATTCACTGAGAATCAAGGAATTGAGTGAACATCTCCAAGCTTATAACGGTGGGACTTTCAGGCATAATTACTATGATGATATGGAATGGACGGCATTGGCGCTGCTACGAGCTTATCGGGCAACTGGTTATGAAGCCTACTTAGACGCTGTGCTAGATCTATGGGAGGATATAAAATCAGCTTGGAATGAACATTTTGGAGGCGGTTTGGCCTGGAAGAAGGATCAGCTAGATTATAAAAACACACCTGCCAATGCACCAGCCGTCATTCTAGCAGCTAGGTTATATGAACTTTTTCAAAAGCAGGAGGATCTGGAGTGGGCACTCCGTATCTATGAATGGAACAAAACATATTTAGTGGATCCTGCGACTGGTTTTGTGTGGGATGGAATGAACAGACTCGGGGATGGCCAGATTGATTTCGATTGGGAATTTACTTATTGTCAGGGAGTGTTTCTAGGTGCGGGCTTAGAGCTGTATAAGAATACGGGGGATGTCCATTACTTAGAAGATGCGAATCGAACTGCTAATACATGTATTGATCGTCTATGCGATCCGATGAATATGATGTTGCCTGATGAAGGCATCGATGATACTGGATTATTCAAAGGGATTCTGATTCGTTATCTGGTTCAACTTTGTGGAGAGGTTCCTGAGGCTAGCAGGATTCGTGAGGTAATCATGGCCAATGCTCAGCAGTTATGTGAACGAGGTCTGGATAAACAGCTGGGTCTTTGTAGTCCATCGTGGGAATTGAAACCGGAGCTTCCGGTTCAACTGAGCATTCAACTCAGTGGCTTGATGTTGCTGGAAGGGGCCGCTGTACTCATGGAGAAGTAACTTAAAGGCGTATAAAGAAGCTTCTCTTTTTAAATGGTGCATTGATTTTCCGTTTAAAAAAGAGAGGCTTCTTTTTGTTATTTTAAATTAATCGTTTATCTGTTAGAAAATCCTATGTTTCCAACCGTTCAATTTAGCTACAGCTTCAATATAATAGTAGTCTCCATAGATTAGCGATACATCGATAAAGGAAGTGCCGCTGCCCGTTCCATGCAATAAAATCGCTTCATGCTCTGGCTGCTCCCATGTCGCGTAATTTTCGGTCAGTGAGCGGAGAATTCGCTCCGCTGCATTAGCGTAGAGACTTTTTTCGCCTACAGGTACGATCGCTGCAAGCTCTAACAAACCTGAAGCGGCGATAGATGCCGCAGAGCTATCTTTGAACATCCGTTCGTCATCCGCTAGACGGAAATCCCAATAAGGAACTTGATCCTCAGGTAAAGCCGAGATGAAATAATGGGCAATCCGCTTAGCGGTGTTCAAGAACCGTTCATCTCCACTGTGGCGATAGGTATTGATGAAGCCGTACAGCCCCCAGCCGTTCCACGGCTCCATGAGGATTCAGCTGAATAACCTTGACCGCCAAAATTCTCAATATATGCCCCGGTCTCCGCATCGAAAGATAGAATATGTTTGGTTGATCCATCCTCGCGAATACCATATTGCATCGTCGTCTCTGCATGGCTAATAGCAATATGCTTATACCGTGGATCACCAGTTACTTTGCTCGCCCAGAACAGTAGAGAGATATTCAACATGCAGTCGATAATTGCCCAGCCATATTTATCTTCATTCCATGCGCGGATGAATTTGCCTACAGGATTATAGCGGGCAGCGAGGAAATTCGCCGCTTCAATCCCCCTACGCTGGGCATCTTCGTCACCCGTAAGCTCATGATTTTTTCAGAATAGCTCAAGGTCCGCCGTTCTCCTGATTGGAATATCTGCTGATCTCCAGTCTTGATACTGCTCAATAATTGAAGGATTAACATCGAAATGTCTTCGGTATTTTCGCTTGGATTGCTTTTTTTATTGTGATCATATTGCTCCAGAGTCCACTCCACAATCTCAACACGATCTTCAAGATTAATAGCGCAATGCGTATTTTCCCCTCGCCAAAGTGTTGTGAATAAAGCTTTTCTTTTCGAAAAGCCCACTAGCAGGTTCTCCGCAACATGTGGATCAATATAGAAGATGGATCTTTCAAAAGGACAAGCGGGAGAGACCTCAGAATAGATCCGGTGCAGCTGATAGGGCTGGAAAAAGAATAACATGCCCCTGCGGATATCGTACATCAGCTGATTGACAACAACATTTCCTTGACCGCCATGCACGAACATGATTTCACATCATTGATGCCAGTGATAATAACCTTTGTAATAGTCGTCTGTATATATTTTGTAATCCCAAACTAAGGTCTTATGTTCTTCAAAAACAACGGGTTCGAATAGCTGCTTCATAGGCCCTCCAAGATGACAAAATACAAACATTTTTTATTCCATTATTACTTTAAGGGTTATGAAAGCGATACAATAAAAATGAATTGAGTAATTCTATCGGGAGGCAGGTCGCCATGTTAGATTACATAAACAGAAGCCCAGAATCCAGAATTCAAAATCTTAAAGCTGAACTCGACTTAAAAACTGCAAAAGTGCAGTATTTATCAGTTAATTAGGTGTTGGTTAAGGATATTGCTGCAAATATACAGGAATATGACTCTAAATTAACCTTGGTTATCTTAAAATTAGTGAAAAACTATATTTATGCAGGAAAACTCCTCCGTGGATGAATAAAGGACTTAAAAGATGTAAAATTGCAGGATTTCTACAAGCGGTTCATCGCGTTGGGCTGGAGTTCATACTTTACAACATATTTCCCTTCTGGTCCGGTTACAGGTGAGAGCACCCCTTTGGTGCAGAGGGAATGCAGCATTCGAACGGCTGATCGATGATTGATATTTAAATGAATCTCTACATCAATTGGGCGTAATGGGCGAGCAAGCGTATAGGCAAGTCGGATGATTTCCCGTTCCGCCACACTCTCCAGACTAACTGGAGAAGATTCTGACTGATATCGGCTAAGCAGCATTCGCAACAGTGTCATGCAAATCTCGGGACGACTAGCGACGTCGTCGTATGCAAATGAAATAACTTGAAATCCCATTGCAGATAAGAAGGTTTCTCTGTTCAATTCATTACAGTATTTATTTCTATCCATATCTCGAACATGTGGACCAAACCCTTTGATTTCGATGACTAGCTTCACATACCGAGTGATGTATGCAAAGTCACAGAAATAGGATTGACCCCGCTAATCGAGCACTTCGAATTCTGGATGTAGATCGTCAAAATTCAATCGAAGAGACCACCAAACGTTACGGCAAAATAGCTTCTCCGCTTCCCGATGTCCACGTTCCAAGCGAACTTTGCGTTCCCCTGATCTTTTTTGTAAATGGTATTGAATAAATGAAGCATGCGCCGTTTCGAAGTTCATCTTTAATCATTCCCCCTTAATCAACAAAAGAACGTCCCGATCCATTCAAAAAGGAATGAATCGGGACGTTCTTCGTCTCGTACATTTAATTATAGTTAAGATTCTATTAGTGAACCAAACGAATAGGACTATAAAAACTTAATAAATCAGTAGCTTGATTTCCGCATTCTTTTGTTGATTACTAAGAAGGGGATTTGAGCGGCTTTAATATGAAAATGATGATGGAATGTACAACTTTTAATCAATATGTGATACAATTAAATTGTACACAAATTAAATTAAGAGGAGTTAATCAAATGATCATAGCAGGTAATATCATGGTCGGTCTCGTTGCGTTAATACATATTTATATTGTCTATCTGGAAATGTTCGTTTGGTCAAAGCCCAAAGGGCTTCGAGTTTTTGGAATGACGCAGGAAGTTGCGGATGCTTCTAAAACTCTAGCAGCGAATCAAGGGTTGTATAATGGATTTTTAGCTGCTGGTTTAATTTGGGGACTGGTTCATCCGAATGTGAATATCGGCCACCAAGTTGAAATCTTTTTCCTCTGCACTGTTATAGTGGCGGCGATTTATGGTGCACTGACAGTGAAAAAATCTATTTTGTTTATGCAAGGCCTTCCAGCTTTCATCGCTTTAATACTAGTAGTTTCGACTTATTTTCCTGTGACTTAAGCAGAAGCGGCAACTAACTGTTTGCTAGCAATACCCTTAAAAAAGTTAATTCAAATTAAAAAAAAGGGCTGTTTCCCGGCAGGTAATTACCTGTCAAGGAAACAGCCCTTTTTATGTCTTACGTCTTCACGAGGGGAAGAGCTACTTATTGAATAGAGGCAGCATAAATCGCTTCGACAGATTTGGAGAGGAGCGCGTTAAACTCTTCGTCTGACTGCCCGGAACTTAATCCTTGAGATAAAGCACGTGAGAAGCTGGCGATTAATCCTTGATTATGGGCGAGTTTATCGTTGGCCTCAGCTTGAGTGTAACCGCCGGACAAAGCGACAATTCTTAAAACATGAGGATCGTCCATTAACTCGCGGTAGAAGTTATTCTCCGTGGGTATGGAGAGCTTAAGCATGACCTTTACGTCTTGGCCCAGCTTAGACAATTGAGCTGAAAGTTCTTCTTTTAACAGCTTTTCCGACGCTGTTTTATCAGCAGAATGGATATCAACCTCAGGCTCGATAATCGGAACCAGTCCCGCTTCTAAAATTTGCTTGCCGACTTCAAACTGCTGTTCAACCACTTTTTTGATGCCGGAAGGATTGGCTTCTTTAATCACCGAGCGCATTTTCGTTCCAAAGATATTCCGTTCGTTGGCCCGCTTCAGAAGATCATTTAAGCCGGGAATTGGCTTCATGAGCTGTACCCCGTTTTCTGGCTCGGCAAGTCCTTTATCTATTTTCAGAAATGGGACAATGCCTTTTTCCTCCCACAGATAATCAGCAGTATATTTTCCGTCGATGAGACGGTCCATTGTGTTCTCAAATAAGATTGCACCCAGTATATACTTCGAATCAAATGCAGGGCTCTTGATAATGCGCGTTCGCATCTCGTGAACCATTGCATACATTTGATCTTCATTGGAGTAGCTGTCCTCTTTAATGCCATATTGCAGCAGCGCTTTAGGTGTACTTCCACCACTCTGGTCCAAGGCAGCTATAAATCCCTGTCCCGTCCGAATTCGATCCCATTGCTTCATATTCATGAAAAAATCTCCTTCCTTTCGTAAACTGAATGGAAATTCATGCGTTCTTTAATTATAACACTTAAAATACAGGCCTTAAACAAGAGGCAGGGTGAACAAGGAGGTAACCGTCCAACATGAGTTGGTAGCAACCAAAGAATTAAGGACTTCTGAGTCCGATTCAACCAAGGAGATCAGCGCGAGTTGACGTAAAGGACTGTATTGCAGCTATTGGATATAGTCGGCGGATTTTTGAGAGAAATCGGACTGTATAGCTCTTATCATTTCTCTGAAGCGTACTCTGATAATCTTCCTCGAAGATGACCTTTTTTATGCTTAAAAATCTAAGTTGAGATTAAAAGCAAGATCGATTTGTAATATTTTATGAACGTAGTCCATTTCAAAATGATCAATTACTTGAAGTTAGTTTGAAGATACGAGCGAGCACGAGTAAAGGTGGCGACTGGAAATTTTATTCTTGTTACAAAGTGGCTGGTGTGATGATTTTCTAATCGGAGGGGATGGATCGAAATTGGCTAAAGCCGCACTGGGATTGAGATTTTTCATTAATCAACGTGAATATCCGAGTAATTTAATGCGAATGATCCAATACTATTTTCTTTGTGACATTAATCATAATTACCAATTCATAGCTTTGTGAAAATAATAACTTTTCGTAAATGTCGAAATGAGGTTGACGTATGAAAATATCAGTCGTATGATTGATTCTACTGAGTATGTTAGTAATTAAAAGTAAGTATATAAATAATATATAACAACAGGAGGAATGAAAGTGGAATCATCAACATTTGTGCTATTCGGCGCTACAGGAGATTTGGCAAAACGTAAAATCTATCCTGCACTATATAACCTCTTTTTAGATGGTCAAATTTCAGGTCCTCTTTCTGTGATTGGATTAGGAAGAAGAGAAGTTTCGAACGAAGCCTTCCGTAAGCAAGTACTGCAATCCTTACAGACTTTTTCTAGACAACCAGCCGTTGACTCACCGCAATTGCAGGTGTTCTTGGAGGCTTTTGAATATAGCGTACTAGACGTAGGGAATACCGAAGATTACTCCAAGCTGTTGGAGCATGTTAAACGTCGCGAGCAGTTGTTCAATATTCCGGAGAATCGGATGTTCTATTTGTCTGTGGGTCCTGAGTTCTTCAAGGAAATCGCAGCTAATATTCACTCAAGTGGTCTGGGTTCCACGAAAGGCTGGAAGCGTCTGATTATTGAGAAGCCTTTTGGCACAGATTTGAAATCAGCAAGAGAGCTGAATGATAGCTTGAATGTCGTATTTACTGAAGAAGAAATCTTCCGGATTGACCACTTCCTAGGTAAACCGATGGTGCAGAATTTGGAAGTTCTGAAGTATTCTAATCCAGTGCTAAGAGCGCTGTGGAAAAATAGATATATCGCGAATGTTCAAATTACAGCGAGTGAGACTGTGGGCGTTGAAGAACGGGCAGGCTATTACGATAAAGCTGGCGCACTTCGTGATATGTTCCAGAACCATATGCTGCAGTTGATGATGATGATGGCGATGCAGCTTCCTAAAGGCAGTACACCTGAAGAAATCCGTGGGAAGAAAATATACGTCATGGAGCATCTCATTCCAATTAGCAAAGATGAGGTTAATAAACATGTTGTCCGTGGACAATATACAGAAGGTGAAATCAAAGGGAACCCTGTTGCAGGTTATTTGAATGAGCCAGGAATTAACCAATCCTCGCAAAATGAGACGTTTATCGCAGCGCGTTTATTTATAGATGATCCGCTCTGGAATGATGTACCTTTCTATGTTCGTACAGGTAAGAGAATGAAGGAGAAATCCACACGTATTGTCATTGAGTTTAAAGAACCGTTTAATGATAGTAATAACTTGAACAAAGGAAATGACGTACCGAATTTGCTGATTATCGAGATTGGACCGAATGAAGCTATAACGCTACAACTTAACACGAAAGATCAGCTGCAAAAAGGAAAGCTTGAGCCTGTCCGCGCTACTTATGAAGCGGGTACCTCAGATGTTCCAGAAGCCTACGAGAATCTAATCTTCGATGCACTTCGTGGAGATGCTACCTTCTTCGCTCACTGGAGAGAAGTAGAACTGTCATGGCAGTGGGTTACACCTATCCAGGAAGCGATGGAAGAGGGGCTTATGCCACTTCACACTTATGCTTCAGGTTCATATGGTCCAGATGCGGCTATGGAGCTATTGGGTGAAGATCGCTGGTGGTTCGATGAGGCAGATCAGGAGACAGAAGTTCTCTCTGCTCAGGCAGAAGTTGCAGCAACGCAGGAATCTATACGGCCAGGGGCGTAAGCCCCTGCCTGTTTTTTTTACCAATTTTGGAGAAATTACATCATAAGAATCTATATATCGGAGGGGAATTACATGAAAGTAGGATTAGTTGGATTAGGAAAAATGGGCTTCAATTTGGGCCAGAATTTGCTGGATCATGGACATGAGGTTGTTGCATTTGATTTGAATGCACCTGCTGTAGAGGAAATGAAAGCTAAAGGTGCCAGTGGAGCAGTAACGCTCCCTGAGTTGGTACAACAATTGGAAACGCCTAGAATCATTTGGATTATGGTTCCACATCAGGTTGTGGACTCTGTCATTGCTGAGATCACACCTTTGTTATCAAAAGGAGATATCGTTATTGAAGCGGGCAATTCACATTATAAGGAATCCATTCGCCGATATGAGCAATTGAAGGAACATGGAATCAGCTTTATGGACGCAGGTACATCCGGAGGGATGGAAGGAGCGCGTAACGGCGCTTGTTACATGGTTGGTGGAGATCCTGAAGCTTGGGAGGTTGTTGAGCCCATCTTCCGTGATACAGCTGTGGAAAGCGGCTTTTTATATGCCGGCAAAGCTGGTAGTGGCCATTTTCTAAAAATGGTGCATAACGGTATCGAATACGGCATGATGGCTGCCATCGGTGAAGGCTTTGAGGTGCTCGAAAAGAGTGAGTTTGATTATAACTTTGAGGAAGTCGCTCGGGTGTGGAACCATGGTTCTGTCATCCGTTCTTGGCTGATGGAACTGGTTGAACGTGCGTTCTCGAAAGATGCTAAATTGGATGAGATCAAAGGGATTATGCACTCCTCCGGAGAAGGCAGATGGACGCTCGAAACTGCATTTGATCTGCAAGCTGCAACACCAGTGATCGCGATGGCGTTATTAATGCGCTACCGTTCACTAGAGACCGATACCTTCACGGGTAAAGTAGTGGCTGCACTTCGGAATGAATTTGGTGGACATGCCGTTGAAACAAAGTAATTAATGTTAATCATTAGCCCGAATTTCCTCGCAATTCATTCTGCGGTGAAATTTGGGCTTTTGTTTTGCAAAAATTAATAAATGGAGAGAATAGATCGAGTACGACTTTAATCTTTTCAACATATTTTAGAGTTAGATGGGGAAATTACGATAAGGGGGAGTTGACATGCGAAGCGGAATTCGAGAAAGACTTCATTTTCTGTATAAATTTCTGCATGCGCCCCGACAACTAGGAAGCGTTACTCCCAGTTCGCGCTGGCTGGCAAAAACGATGCTCGACATCATTCCGTGGCAACAAATGCATAAAATAGCTGAGCTGGGTGCTGGTACTGGAGCCATCACAAGATTTATTCCAAGCGGGGAAGAGACCGGGATGAATGTGCTCCTGTTTGAGACGGATCCTGATTTTCGTCATCAACTAAGACTTAAATTCCCTGACCGTATTTTTTTTAACGATTGCCTGCGGCTAAGGCTTGCGCTTCATAATAGAAGGTTGGAGAAGTTAGATTGCATTGTAAGCAGTTTGTCTTTTAGGAATTTCTCAGCCTCAGATCGGACGCTTTACATTGAGCAAATCATATCTTCTTTAAAAGAGGGCGGCTGGTTCATCACTTTTGAATATTTTCCTCAAATGAAGAAGGAATTAATGCAGCATTTTGATATTGTGAGCGTTAAATGGGTGCTGTTAAATTTCCCGCCAGCGCTTGTTTATATTTGTAGGAAGAAGGCTTCTACACAAGTAAAGCAATCAGATCATATTCATTCTTCCATAGATGTAATATCAATTTCTCAGGTTTCTACGGAAAGATAAGGATGAAAAATACAACAAATGCCGTCACCTATACTTACTGGGGAACGGCATTTTTTTAAATTAGGCTCAGTATGTTATTACCACTGTTAATAGAGAACCTCAATATTGTCCTCGTTCAGACGTTTTAGCCAAGCTTCAGATGGCTTACGGTCAGTGATCAAGAAATCAATATGGCCAAGCTCAACCAGCTTTGTAAAAGCAGTTTTATCGAATTTGGTGTGATCCGCCAGGAGTATGACCTTATTGGCTTGTCGTAGCATGTACTTCTTGAGCTCACACTCCGGTTCGTTGGAATCTGTGATGCCTCGTTCCATATCCATTCCTTTGCAACTGATTACCGCTGTATCCACATTGTATCTTTGAATGGTGTCATGGGCTACCGGTCCCACCAGCGACAACGATCGGTAACGAAGTGAACCGCCAGTAGAGATGATATCCATCCCTGAATTCGAGAACTCATGCAAAATATTAATAGAATTTGTGATGATGGTTAGATTGTTTTTGTTTCCCAGCAATTTTAGAAACTCAAAGGCTGTAGAGCTTGGATCTACCATTAATGTATCTCCATCATTGATTAAATCGAGCGCCTTCAAGGCGATTCCCCGTTTAATATCTGTATTCAAGGCATTACGTGTAACAAAAGGCAGATCCTCATTCGTATGGCGATTCAGCATAGCACCGCCATAGGTACGACTAAGGATGCCATCCTTCTCTAGCTTTTCCAAATCTCTGCGTATCGTCTCTTCAGTGACCTCAAACATTTTACTTAGATCGGAGACTAGAACTCGTTTATCTTGATGGACGAGTTCTATTATTTTTTTGCGTCTTTCGGCTGCAAGCATAGGAATCACCTTTCCAAAGCTATATTTTACAATCATAGCGCTTAATATCTGTGTTTTGCAATAAAAACAACTTAAAAACCTCTGTACTTTCCAATAATATTCACAAAACAGATATAAAACAAACAAAAACAACATTAATAATATTTAAAATGTTGACAACAAAGATTTAGGAGCATACGATGAAAAAGGAAATAATTCCCTTGAGATTAATCTAGTTAGTGTGATGTAAGGCCGGCCTAGCTGCTATTCAGAGGCCAGCCTGAGGCGCAGCAGACGGAATACAACGATTATTGAACTCATTAGGAGGCTGGTCAAGCAATGAGCACGCATGTGTATTATGTTCCATCGATCAATATTATGGGCAAGGGATGCTTACAGGAGATTGGTCCTTACATTCAAGAACTTAGTTTGAAGAAGGCACTTGTAGTTACAGACAAATTTCTTATGAAGAGCGGTATTGCTGGTAAATTGTTGGCGGTATTGGACGATGCGGGAATTGAATATGCCATTTATGATGAAGTGAAGCCCAATCCGACCTGTAAAAATGTCCACGATGGCGTAGATTATCTCAAAGCGCAGAATTGTGATTCTCTGATTTCCATCGGTGGTGGGTCGCCTCAGGATACTGCTAAAGCCATTGGTATCATTGCTACGAATGGCGGACATATCAAAGAATATGAGGGCGTACACAAGTCGAGGCATAAATCGCTACCGATCGTTGCTGTGAATACCACCGCAGGCACTTCAGCTGAAGTCACCATTAACTATGTAATCACAGACGAAGAACGTAAAGTGAAGATGGTGATGGTGGATAAGAACAGCATTGCTACCATCTCGGTTAACGATCCAGAGCTTATGGTAGATAAACCATCTGCGCTTACGGCAGCAACAGGAATGGATGCTTTGACCCATGCGATTGAGGCACTGGTGACGCCTGGAGCTTATCCGGTAACTGATGCTACCGCGCTTGCAGCTGTGGAGCTTATTTTCGCAAACTTGACTCGTACTGTTAAGGATGGCCATGATATTGAGGCTCGTGAGCAAATGGTGTATGCGATTTTCCTAGGCGGACTTGCTTTCAATAATGCAGGGCTTGGTTATGTGCACGCGATGGCGCATCAGCTTGGCGGTGTATATGATCTGCCACATGGCGTATGTAACGCAATGCTACTCCCATATGTGGAAGAACAGAATGCCAAATATGTGCCTGAGAAATTCAGGGCTATTGCTAAAGCGATGGGGTTAAACGTTGAGAGTCAAACTGATAAGGAATGCGCGGACTTCGTAATTGAGTCGATCAAGGCGTTGTCTAAAGAAGTAGGCATTCCATCTAAACTATCCGAACTTGGAGTAGATGAGGTCGATCTTGATCTTTTAGCAGAGAACTCCATGAAGGACGCTTGTGCACCGGGTAACCCTTTTATTCCAACGAAGGAAGAAGTCATTACTCTTTTCAAAAAAATACTATAAATCATCCCTTACTTTAGGAGATTCTTTATGAATAATCATATCGCCGTTGATATTGGTGCCTCTAGTGGGCGGTTAGTACGCGGAATATTGCGAGAGGGCGTCCTCATTTTAGAGGAGCTTCATCGGTTTAGCAATCGTTTTATAGCACAAGAGGATTCTTGTTTTTGGGACATAGATTATTTATTCGATCAGATCATTATAGGGCTTCAGAAAGCCAAGGCTCAAGGAATTACAGAGTGTACGCTGGGTATAGATACATGGGCTGTAGATTATGTACTCGTGGATGCGGAAGGGCATCGTATCCAGGAAGTTTACGCTTATCGTGATCGTAGAACTGATAAGGCTATGGATGAGGTAGCTAAGCATATTTCTCCTCTAACTATATATGAAAAGACTGGTATTCAACAGTTGTCATTTAATACGTTGTATCAGCTTTATGTTCACAGTGAAGAAGAAATAGCCCAAGCGGATCAAATCTTACTCGTACCTGATTATCTGTATTACAGATTAACAGGTCGCAAGATCAATGAGGTTACTAACGCATCTTCAACTCAGCTATTGAATCTAGAGAGTCGAGATTTCGACAATGACCTGTTGGATTTTCTGAATATTAAAAGAGATCAATTCGCTACATTGACTGAACCTGGAGTAATTATTGGCCCCCTCGATGAAGCACTAATTCAGGTATATGATCTTCCAGATTGCCAACTGATCTGTGTAGCCACACATGATACAGCTTCTGCAGTGCTGGGTGCTCCTCTTCAAAGAGACTCCGCGTATATCAGCAGTGGAACATGGTCATTGCTCGGCGTTGAACGAACTCAGCCACTCAATTCTATGATGGCCATGAAGGCCAATTACACCAATGAATGGGGCGCATATGGAACCTATAGATTCCTCAAAAATGTTATGGGCCTTTGGCTCATCCAAGAGGTTCGCAGGCTAATGGACGATCGTTATAGCTTTGCGGAACTAGCAGAGCTTGCACATGGAGAAGAAGGCTTCCGGAGCCTGATCTCCTGTAATGATCCGAGATTTCTCAATCCTTCAAATATGATAGAAGAGATTCGCAGTGCCTGCGCAGAGAGCGGGCAGCCTGTTCCTGAGACGCCAGGTCAGTTGGCTCGCTGTATTTTTGACAGCTTGGCATTATCGTACCTTACTTACTTGGAAGAACTAGAAGAACTAATAGAAAGCCGAATCGAGGTTCTGCAGATTGTGGGTGGAGGTGCTAACAACAGCCTGTTATGCCAACTGACTGCTGATGTTATAGGCAGAGAAGTTAAGGCTGGCCCAACGGAATCCACAGCACTTGGTAATATAGTGGTGCAGATGATTAGCACGGGAAGTATAACTGATATTAATGAAGCGAGAGATATTATCGCTGAATCATTTGAGATAAAGGCCTATACACCGCGCCCGACCGCTCATCTTGAAGACATTCTAATTCGCTGGAAAGAGCTTCAGTTGTCCAAAATACAACATCAAATCTAATTAAACTTACGCTATATGATTTTAGGAGGAACTACAGCATGGATCAGAGTATTATCACTAGCTATAATGAAGCCAAAAAATTATACGCAGCCCATGGGATTGATGTGGAGAAAGTGCTGGAGCGGCTCGCGCAAATTAAGATTTCCATCCATTGCTGGCAGGGCGATGATGTACAAGGGTTTCTTTTTAAAGATAAAGAACTAAGCGGGGGAATAGCAGTAACAGGAAGTTATCCCGGTCGAGCTGGCACGCCAGATCAATTGCGCCAAGATTTAGAAAAGGCACTATCCCTCATTCCAGGCAAGCATAAAGTAAATTTACATGCGATCTATGCAGATACAGATGAAAAAGTTGATTTAGATGAATTGGAGCCACGCCATTTCCAATCTTGGGTAGACTGGGCGAAGGAGCAGGGGCTGGGTCTTGATTTTAATCCTACTTGCTTCTCACATCCTAAAGCTACAGACGGTTTTACGCTAAGTCACTCGGACGATGAGATTCGTAACTTCTGGATTAAGCATTGTAAGGCTTCTCGGACGATTGCCGAGCATTTTGGTAAAGAACTGGGTCAACCGTGCGTGACTAACTTTTGGGTACCAGACGGATATAAAGATACACCAGTCGATCGTTTAGGTCCAAGAGTGCGGTTAAAGGAGTCACTGGATGAGATTTTTAGTGTGGAAATAAATCCTCTTTATAATATTGATGCTGTAGAAAGTAAATTGTTCGGAATCGGTTCTGAGAGTTATGTGGTTGGTTCACATGAGTTCTATATGGGCTATGGTTTAACTCGCGGCAAAGCCATCTGTTTGGATGCCGGACATTTCCATCCTACTGAGATGATCTCAAATAAGCTATCTTCGATTCTTATGTTTAGTGAGCAGCTGCTGCTGCATGTAAGCAGACCCGTCCGTTGGGACAGTGACCACGTTGTAACTATGGATGACGAGCTGCTAGAAATCGCCCGTGAATTGGTACGTGGGGATTTACTCTCCCGAACGAATGTCGGACTTGATTTCTTTGATGGCAGTATTAATCATATCGCTGCTTGGGTGATTGGTACACGTAATACCATTAAGGCGTTACTTCGCGCAATGCTCGAACCGGTGGAAGAATTGAAGCGAATCGAGCGGCTTGGTGATTACACTTCACGACTAGCGTTGGTGGAAGAATTCAAATCGTATCCGTTTGGAGCCGTGTGGGATTACTATTGTGCTTCGCAAGATACACCCGTTCGGGAGCAATGGCTGGCTGAAGTGAAGCGTTATGAGCAGGAAGTTCTGTCTGCAAGATAGAGTGTTAGAGTGGATGTGGAGAGCAACATATACAAAGGAGAGATTGACAATGAGTACATCTGTTTTAGAATCCAAAGGGTATATTGCCAGTAGTGAGGCTCCATTTATTCAGGAAATGTCTGAGATTACCCGTCATATGTGGGAGCTTGGCTGGGATGAGCTGAATGGCGGTAATGTCAGCTATCTGCTGGATGAGAATGAGGTTGCTAAATATATTAACGTTCTAGAACCACTACGCACCATTAAACTTACCTTCCCTGTAAAAGAATTAGCCGGCAAATACTTCATCGTGACAGGCTCTGGCAAGTATTTTAGAAATGTGATCAAAGACCCGGAAGCCAATCTCGGTGTGCTTCGTGTAAGTGCGAATGGTGAAAGCGTGGAAGTGTTATGGGGATTACGGAACGGCGCTGTACCTACTAGTGAATTGGCTTCCCATTTCATGAGCCATATTGAGCGACTGAAGGTGGACCCTACGCACCGTATCGTACTGCATACACATGCTACGAATGTTATCGCGATGACCTTCACGCATGATCTGGATGAATTGAAGTTTACGAAGACGCTTTGGGAAATGTGCACAGAGTGCCTTGTTGTTTTCCCGGATGGTGTTAGTGTCATTCCATGGATTGTTCCTGGCAGCAGTGAAATCGGCCGTGAAACCGCAAAGAAAATGAAGGATCACCGCCTAGTGATCTGGCCGCAGCACGGGATTTTCGGCACTGGCTCCACTATGGATGCCACCTTTGGTCTAGTAGAGACTGTAGAAAAGGCTGCTACGATCTACAACCTGATTGGTGGAAGAGAAATTAAGCAAAAGATCAAAGATCAGCAACTGTGGGATTTAGCTAAGGCGTTCGGAGTAACTCCAAAAGCTGGTATTCTTGAGGTTTAGGAAGTTCGTACTGGGATGAAAACCGGGCGTTCGCAGATTTTGCGAGGTCCGGTTTTTTTTATGATTTTTTCTTACACAAAGAACTTAAAAATTTGCATTTTCCATCTTCTGGGGAGATAATTAGCCTTACTTAAAGTAATCAAATAATCAATTGGAGGTAATATGTATGAACACTGAGCTATTATTTTCACCTATTCAAGTGGGGAATCTTTCGCTGTCAAACCGAATCGTCATGGCGCCGATGACTCGGGTATACTCACCGGATGGTGTACCAGGAAGTAATGTTGCCGCATATTACCGTAGACGGGCAGAAGGTGGAGTAGGATTGATCGTTACCGAGGGTACAGCTATTAATCATCCTTCGGCAGTCAGCCACGCCAATATTCCCAATATACATGAAGAAGCAGCTTTAGAGGGCTGGAAGCAGGTAGTAGAAGAAGTTCACGCAGCTGGAGGTAAGATCATCCCCCAATTATGGCATGTGGGTATGGCGCGAACTATAGGGGAAGGCCCTAATGTTGAAGCCCTTCCTATTGGCCCTTCTGGTCTAAATTTAGCAGGAGAACCTGTGACAGAGCCACTTACTACAGCTGAAGTTGAAAGCTTAGTTTCAGCATTTGCTCAAGCAGCAGCGAACGCGAAAAAAGTAGGTTTTGATGGTATCGAGATTCATGGTGCACATGGTTATCTGATAGACCAGTTCTTCTGGGAAGGAACGAACAAACGTACCGATCGTTACGGTGGCGATTTGGTTGGTAGAACTACATTTGCAGTAGAGGTTATTGAAGCTTGCCGTAAAGCGGTTGGGCCAGATTTTCCGATCGTGCTACGCTTCTCTCAATGGAAATTGGGTGCCTATGATGAGAAGCTGGCAAAAAATGCAGATGAGCTCGAAAGATTCCTTACTCCACTTAGCGATGCTGGCGTTGATATTTTCCACTGCTCCACTCGTCGCTTCAGCCAACCTGAATTTGAGGGATCTGAGCTTAATCTCGCAGGGTGGACCAAGAAAATCACGGGGAAACCATCAATTACGGTGGGTTCTATCGGTCTTCACAGTGATTTTTTTGCAGAAGACTCAGCTCAGAAGACAGAAGATAACATTAATGAATTACTAGAAAGAATGGACCGTGAGGAATTTGATTTGGTTGCTGTGGGTAGAGCATTAATAAGCGATCCGGCTTGGCCTGCCAAAGTTCAAAGTGGAGCAATAGACGAGATCATTCCATTCACGGCTGAATCGACAAAAACTCTATACTAAAGGGAAAGAACAGCGGGTTATGGACAGCTCTGTTTTTAGAATAATTTTCATTAAGGGCTAATATTATCATAGATATTAAAAAGCGTAATAGGTAAGGAGGATATGGGTTGATAGATATCACAGAAGTCTTCATAGATACTCTAGCACCGAACAGTGCAGCAATTAAGAACGGGCAAGGACTAGTTAAGAAGAGACGATTCGTCCAATTGAATCAGTCGGAAGACGGCGTGGTTCTGTTTGGTGAATGTGGTGGTAGCGGTAGCAGCAACTATTATCCTTCTGCTGATTTTGTTGTTTCTGACAAACCGGTGATGCGTTGTACTTGTCCAAGTAGGCAGATTCCTTGCAAGCATGTCCTCGGATTGCTATATGCCTATGTAGGCAAGGAGACTTTCGTATCTGCAACGATACCTGAAGATCTTGCTGTTAAACGAGAAAAGACGAGTAAGCGTGAAGAACGAAAATCGGAGCTTGCTGCGGAAGGGGCTAATGTTAAGCCCAAGAAAGTGAACAAGTCCGCACTTAAGAAAAAGATTGGAGCTCAACTGGAGGGCTTGGCTGTACTGGAGAAATTGACCCAATCGCTTATACGTGCAGGACTTGGAACAATAGACGCCAAAGGTGTAAAGGATATTCAGGTGCACGTGAAGATGATGGGCAATTATTATTTAACTGGTGCACAAATTGAATTAAGACGATTAGCTTTATTGCTCTCTTCTTCTGACAATCGTGAGAAAACTTATTCATTAGCAATAGAGCAGCTAACCCGAATTCATGCGTTCATTAAGAGAGGGCGCGCTCATCTAACAATGAAGCTGGAAGATCCGGATATGTCTTTGAATCATGAATCTACGATTGAAGAATGGCTTGGTCATGCTTGGCAGCTAACGGAGCTTAAGGAATGCGGTCTGATGAGTTCGGATGTAGAGCTGATCCAGCTTTCATTCCTCAGCTATGATGATGAAGCCAGACAGGAATATGTAGACCTCGGCTACTGGATAGAAAAATCTACAGGTGATATACATCGTACGCTCCAATATCGTCCTTATAAAGCAGCTAAATATATTCATGAAGAAGATAGCTTCACTGATGTTGCACTTATTCCTTCCTTCTATCGTTATCCTGGTGACCGGAACCGGAGAGTTCGTTTCGAGAATATGTCAACACGGCCTCTGACTAATCAGGATGTAGAGTGGATCGTTTCTAAGGCAGTTCATTCTTATTCCGACTGCTTCAAGCAGATAAAAAATCAGTTGAAGAATCCGCTAGCGGACAAGAATCCTGTGTTGCTGCTGCATGTGAATAAGATTAGCAAATCGCAGCAAGATCAGTTCGTCATTACGGACGAATCGGGCCAGCATTTGGTGTTAGACCAAATAGTAGCACTCGAGCAGGATACACTTGCACTGTTACAATACTTTACACTCGAAGAATTATCGGATACTACGATGCTGCTTATGTTTGAACATCAACTCGATACAGGACGATTGAAAGCACAACCGTTAACCCTTATCAAAGGGATGGAGATGATCCGTCTCTTATATTAAAAAAATTAAGAAAGCATAAGTTTCACATAAACTTTGGGAGGAATATCCATGAGTACAGCTTTACTACAAGAGCTTCATCAAGAAGTAAACCGGCTGTATATAGCTGGAAGTGAGCTCGCTGCTGAGGATTTCCGCTTAAAGCGGCTATTGCCACAGTTTCAACAGTTAGGCGAACGTGCTCCCATATTCAAAAGGTTAGGAGAGGGAATCGTTGCGGTCATTGAACCAGATCATTCCGAGGGATCTTCCTCTGCTCAGAACCTACAGGAGCTCAGTGTGCTGCTTAGCTCGGTGCTATATACACAGGGGGCGACTTCGCCTGATGGTGAACTGCTTGAGGTGGAAGTCCATCCGGTGAGATTGCCTACTCGGTTCTCATATCGTAAGCTGTCAGCGGTACAGACGGCATTAAAGACTCGCGGGGGAGGACGATATGAGATTATCAAGGAAGCTTTTGAGACAGGACTGTTTCAAGATCTTCGAATGATTCATCCCGCGTTAGCAGCCCTCCAAGATCCATATGTTGAGATCGCCGAGCTTGTAATGAAGCAGATCCTGCCAGCTTATGGGCCTCAGATTATTCCGATCCTTATCGATCAATTTGATCCTGCTGGAGGAATAGTAGAGACGAGAAAGCTGTACGTGATCGCAGTATTAGGTGGTGATAGCGTTCAGGATCTGATCTATCAAGCTGCAGATTCAGGATCAGAAGATGTTCGAGCCATGGCTATTTCTCTGCTCGCAGGTCAGGGACAATATGAAATCGAATTACTGGCTTGGAGTACAGATAAGAAGAAAAAGATTCGCGAAGCTGCCTATAATGCGCTGGCTAAGAGCGACTCGGTAAATGTGGTGAACCGGCTGCATGAGGCATTTACGGGAAAAGATAGTGAACTTGTAGTTCCTGCATTGAGACAATGTCAAGCCCAAGAGCTCACAAAACGACTTGTTGTAGAGTTATCAGATATGCTTCAAACTGTCTCAGAGATTATGGGCGATACGAAGAAGAAAGACGGATTATGGAATAAGGTAGTCCAGTATCTTCGGGTTTTATCTTACAAACGCAGTCCTGAACTAGAGAAACTATATTTTAATGTTCTCGAGCAGTATCCATTATATATGAATCAGCTAAAGTGGAATTCATTGATCGAGGAAGCAAACTCCTATTTTAGACAGATAGATTCTATCGAAGCGAGACGTATATTACAGCAAACACTTGAGCGTGATCTTGTCTACTATAGAAACAATAGAAGATATGTGAATGATGTTTTTAAAGATGCGTATCTCTACTTGTCACCAGAGCGTGTGTATGAACAATATGTTGAAGTTCTAAAGCATTATGCGCCATCTTCAACTAGCAATGCTTCTTCAATGGCGCAGCAACTGCTGCGCACCATATCTGAAGTTGTAGTTCAACGATCTCATGGAACTTATGATGCAGTTTGGAATTCACCTGTAGACCAGATTCAATATATGTATAAGGTCGTAATGCAGCCGCCCGAGGTACTGGCTATTCAATGGGATTCACGGTGGCTTGACGCTTTTATAGAACTGGATCAATACGAACTGGTAAGTGCCTTTGCAAGGCCGGGACATGCCGAAGCAATGCAGTATTTGCTTCGTAAATTGACCGATAATCCTGAATTCCGCCATCGGTTTTCCAATATTCTCTTGATGGGCTTAGCACGTACAGGGATAAATAAACAACATTTGCAAGAAGCTCTCCTAGTGGCTTTGGAAGATGATAGAAATACAGAATGTCGATTAATTGAACCGTATACATTTGAACAGCTATGTCAGCTTCCAGCGAGTTTTGCGAGTCGAATAATAACTGTTCTACCTCGATTTAGTGAGGTTGCAGAAGAACAACTTGAGTATGTCATTCGTCTCATGCAAGGACCATCAAACCCAAATGAAGAGGTGTAGCTAACGATGAGTCAAGAACTATTACAAGATATTATGAGGCTTCCAGCAGAAAGACTGTATGAGCATGAGTTGGAAGCGCTTCGTAAAGCGGACACTGGTAAGGTTCCAGCAGGATGGCAGATGTCGCCCCAATCAGTACTGAAGTTTATCGTTGGTGGTAAAGCAGGGAGTACCGAGATTACACCTAAGTACATTGGTAATAAACGATTAATAGAGATGGCGATAGCCACACTGGTAACTGATCGTGCACTGCTATTAATCGGTGAGCCGGGTACAGCAAAGTCATGGTTATCTGAGAATTTATCAGCTGCTATATATGGACAATCAGGACTTGTCGTACAAGGTACTGCGGGTACGAGTGAAGAGCAGGTGCGCTATTCGTGGAACTACGCAATGCTGCTTGCACAAGGCCCTACGCCGGAAGCGCTAGTGAAGAGCCCTATTATGCGAGCGATGGAGGATGGGGGCATTGCACGTTTTGAGGAGATATCTCGTTGTGCATCTGAGGTACAGGATGCGTTGATATCCATCTTATCGGAGAAGACGATATCCGTTCCTGAGCTAGGTAAGGAGATGAGTGCGCGCAAAGGCTTCTCGATCATTGCAACAGCTAATACGAGAGACCGTGGAGTAAATGACATGTCAACTGCCTTGAAGAGACGATTTAATATTATCGTCCTTCCAGCCCCTGCGGATTTGTATACTGAAGTTGAGATAGTGAAGAAACGAGTTCGTGAAATTGCATCTTCCTACGATTTGCAAGCGTCGCTCCCTGCAGACGAAGCTTTACATAAGGTCGTGACCATCTTCCGTGAGTTGCGTAGCGGGATGACATTGGATAAGAAGGAGAAGGTGAAGTCTCCAGCAGGTGTGATTTCCACAGCTGAAGCGATCTCGCTCTTAACGAATAGTATGGCGCTGGCTGCAAGCTTCGGTAATGGAGAACTGACGGACGAAGATCTGGCCGCAGGGTTGCAAGGTGCCATTGTGAAAGATGATGATAAGGATCAACTTGTCTGGAGAGAGTATCTCGACAATATTATGAAAAAACGTGGCGCAGATTGGCGGGGGTTATATACGGCTTGTAAGGAGATGAACTAGTGGAGAGCGAAACTACTGGAGCTGGCGTGCATATTTTTGGGGTGCGGCATTTGTCTCCTGGTGGTGCGCAGCATCTATTGAGCTTCCTTCATGAAATAGAGCCCACAGCTGTGTTAATTGAGGGTCCATCGGATGCCACACCTGAGATTCGCCATGTCATCAACATGACAACCAAACCTCCTATTGCCATTCTAGCTTTTACGGAGGAAGTTCCTGTGCGTACAGCCCTTTGGCCGCTTGCGCTATATTCCCCCGAATATCAAGCGATGAGATGGGCGGAGCAGCAAGGGGCTTATACAGCTTTTATAGATTTACCTTCATCAGTGGTCATCGCGTTACAGGATATACGAACCAAAAGTAGAGATTCTGTTGAACAGAGCGAGGAATCTGAAGTTAACAATACAGTTGAGAAGGCTCCTGAAGAAGCATCTCTATATGATAGAGTAGCTGAGCTGGCTGGTGAGCTTGATTATGATATGTATTGGGAGCGCAATTTCGAACACAACACTAACAAAGGTGCATATCAGGAAGCAATTATTTCTTTCTCATCCCAAATGCGTCAGATTTCTGAAGAAAATGAGAGACATAACAACGTAATAGAATATGCACACAATACTATACGTGAAGCTTATATGCGTCGTCAGATTCAGGATACAATCGCTGCTGGCCATCAACCAAATAAGATCGTTGTTGTATGTGGAGCATACCATGCAGCGGCGCTTGCTGATCTGGCATCTGGTATGTCAGATGAGGAAATAGATGCTCTTCCTTCTCTAAATTCGAAGCTAACACTTATGCCCTACACGTACTATAAGTTATCTTCTTTGTCTGGCTACGGAGCAGGTAACCTCGCTCCTCATTATTATCAAATGATGTGGGAACGTATGATGAATGGCTCACTTGAAGACTTGCCGAATCATTATCTGTCTACCGTAGCCAGATACTTGCGTAATACAGGGACACACCGTTCCACAGCGGAAATTATCGAAGCCGTTCGCTTAGCTGAATCATTAGCTGCCCTTCACGGTGGAAGTGCTCCGACGTTAAGAGATCTAAGAGATGCTGCGCTGACTTTACTGGGGCGTGGAGAGCTAAGTGTGATCGCAGAAGCGCTTGCTCGTACAGATATCGGTACTGCTATTGGTGAGTTGGCAGAGGGGATTAGTCAGACGCCGATTCAAGATGATCTGAATCGGCAATTAAAGCGCTTGAAGCTTGAGAAATATAAAACCCCAGTGGCAAATGATCTTGAACTAGATCTCCGAGAGAACCGAAGAGTGTCTTCTGAGGAAGCAGCTTATTTAGACTTAAATCGTTCCTTTCTTTTTCATAGGCTCAGATTACTTGGGATCGATCTAGTGAACATAAGAGCAAGTGGTCAGACTGGCGCAACGTGGGCAGAGCATTGGGTAATGAAGTGGTCTCCTGAAGTTGAGATCCAGGTCGTTGAATCTACGCTACTTGGGGAAACAATTGAGATTGCTTCAGCTTATGTATTGCAACAAAAATTAGATGGCAGCAGTACCATTGCGGAAGCGTCAGCACTTATTCGAACGGCTTATGAGTGTGGAATGATACACCAGATGGAAGCCGGACGGCAGACGCTTCAGCGTCTAGCTGTTGATACTCGAGATGTGGTGCAGATTGCTGCTTCCATTCATGAGTTATCTCTTCTGATTCAATATGGCGATGTTCGACGGATTGATACCAAGCCGCTCATTCCTTTGCTTGAACAACTGTTCAGACGAGCCTGTCTGTTCTTGCTGGATGCGAGCCAATGTAACGATGAGGCTTCAGGTGAGATGCTTAAAGCTATGAACATACTGAATCAGGTAGCTATTGCGCATAGTGAGGAATTAGATGAGCTGTTGTGGATACAAGAGCTGAAGCACTTGTCAGAGAGGGATGACTGCAATCCGCGTTTATCTGGAGTGGCGTGTTCCATTTTATTGGAGCGTAATGCGATGACTGCACAGCAATGTTCAGAAGAAGTATCGAGGCGCCTGTCGCCAGGTATACCCGCAGAACTTGGAGCAGGCTGGTTCGAAGGGATGTCTATGCGTAATCGATATGTACTGTTGTCTCGATTAAGTCTGTGGGAACAATTGAATGAGTATATTAATTCATTAGATGATGTAGAATTTGTACGTGCATTAGTATTTTTACGGCGTGCTTTCAGCACCTTTGAACGAAGAGAAAAGACGATGATTGCCGAACTTCTAGGGGAGTTGTGGGGTGTGAACACCGAGCAGGCTGCTGAGATTCTGACGGGTGAGCTGAAGGAGGCCGAAGCGAAGATGATTGAGGATTTGAATGAATTTGACTTTGGAGATATATGACGATGAGTACATCCGTGGATTCAAGTGTTGTAGCTCGGTGGCGCCTTATTCTTGGTCAGTCTGCAGAAGAGCAATTGACGGTTTCTAGCGGAAACGCAAGTATTCACCTGTCTGAAGATGAACTCATCATGGACCAAGCACTGGCTGCTATCTATGATGAGACGAGCGATATCGTAAATAGTGGTGCTGCTAACTCTTCGGCTACAGGACAAAGAGGAGCGGGATCAGGTAAATCTGCACCCCGGTTGGCAAAATGGTTAGGAGATGTTCGCAATTTCTTCCCAGATGATATCGTATCGGTTATTCAACATGATGCGATGGAGCGGAAGGGCTGGAAGCAATTATTGTTTGAGCCGGAAGTTCTGGCAACAGTGAAGCCTGATATACAGCTAGTAGGTACACTACTTTCGCTAAAAGGGAAAATTCCTGAGAAGACAAAAGATACGGCTCGCCTGTTAGTGAAGGCGGTTGTGGATGATCTTGTAAAGCGTATGGAGGAAGATCTGCGTCGGGCGGTGACGGGTGCACTGAATCGCAGAGAGCATTCTCCATTACCGTCACTTAGTGGTATAGACTGGACACGGACGATAAAACGCAATCTGAAGCATTATGATGCAGAGCGACAACAGATTATCCCTGAGAGATTCTACTTTTATGATCGGGCAAGACGAAGTAAGGAATGGACAGTCATTGTGGATATCGATCAGAGTGGTTCTATGGCAGAATCAATTATTTGGGCTTCAGTAGTTGGTTCTATTTTTGCAAGCATCCCATCGCTAAGTACCCGAGTAGTTGTATTTGATACAGAGGTCGTTGATCTGACAGAGCAATGTGCGAACGATCCTGTTGACATGTTATTCGGGATTCAGTTAGGTGGCGGTACAGATATACAAAAGTCTGTTGCTTATTGCGAACAGTTTATCGATCAACCGAAGAAGACATTATTTATCGTTATTTCGGATCTTTATGAAGGTGGGAACCAGGCAGGCTTAATCCGTCGTATGCGTCATCTGAAGGAATCTGGAGTTAGAACGATGTGCTTGCTGGCTTTATCTGATGAAGGCAAACCTTTCTATGATGAGCATGTGGCGAGATCTTTGACTCGCGATGGAACGCCTTGTTTTGCGTGTACACCTGCACTGCTGCCACAGTTAGTAGAAGGTGCACTAAAAGGACAAGATCTTACTGAATTAGCAAAAAAACTTGGGACAAAAGGGATATAACAAGAGTCGTCCTATTACAAGTTCCATAAAAAGTGATATTCAGACAAGAACTGTGATTCATTAAAGTTTTTGTGGCGTATATAAATATCATACCCCCCTTTATAGAGTATATTTTGGCCCTGTCGCTCGTCGGCAGGGTATTTTTTTTATGGAAGTCTTTAGAAGCGCTATTATCCTGACCTATTAAAATTTTCTTTGAGAGTATGCTCTGCTCTCACGCTGTGGTAAAATAGACCTGATTTTTTAAAATAATACGCAAGTTAAGTTTTTACTTGATAAACCTAAATCACTGCATATTGGGATGGACATCTAAGATGGATGTAATGTTATAGAATGTGCTATAATTTTATATTAGGTTAAAACATCAATAAGCTACATTTGAGATAGAGGACGTGAAAACAGCATGACTAAGGGGAACCATAACTCACCGGACTTAAAATCCGGCAAGGGTTCGAAAGATTATTCGAAATATTTTGATTTTAGCGATGCGAAGGTAATTAGTGAAGAAGAAGGTAAGATTACTTATCGGATTAAAGGAAGAAACGTTCAAATTAATAGCCAGCCTGATTATAAAGAAGGAAAACGGCGTGGCAAGGAAGAAATAGAAGTGCATTATGATTTCGAGATTCCTGAAGAGATGCAGAATTTCGGAGTAGACAAATATTATCATATAACGACTTATGGCTGCCAAATGAATGAGCATGACACGGAAACGATGAAGGGCCTGTTGGAACAGATGGGCTACAAAAGCGTCGATGATCGGAATCATGCGGATCTCATTCTGCTCAATACTTGTGCGATTCGGGAGAATGCCGAGGATAAGGTGTTTGGAGAGCTTGGTCACCTTAAGAATTTGAAGATTGAGAAGCCAGGTCTTTTGCTGGGCGTGTGTGGCTGCATGTCGCAGGAGGAAGGCGTAGTTAATCGAATTATGTCTAAGCATGGATTCGTGGATATGATCTTCGGTACGCATAATATTCACCGTCTGCCACACCTCATTAAAGAAGCTGTATTCAGTAAAGAGCTTGTGGTGGAGGTATGGTCTAAAGAGGGCGATATTATTGAGAACTTACCGAAAAAACGTGAAGGCATGCGGGCTTGGGTAAACATTATGTATGGCTGTGATAAGTTCTGTACGTACTGTATCGTACCTTTTACACGAGGAAAAGAACGCAGCCGCCGTCCGGAGGACGTCATTGCTGAAGTAAGAGAGCTCGCGCGTCAAGGATTCAAGGAAGTGACTTTGCTGGGGCAGAACGTAAACGCATACGGTAAGGATTTTACAGACATCGATTACACCTTTGGTGACCTAATGGATGATATGCGTTTAATTGATATTCCGCGCATCCGCTTCATGACATCGCATCCACGTGATTTTGACGATAAATTGATTGAAGTACTCGGCAAAGGCGGCAACCTGGTGGAGCATATCCATCTACCGGTTCAATCGGGAAGTACTGCCGTACTTAAGAAAATGAGTCGCAAATATACTCGTGAAGCTTATCTGGAGTTAGTTCGTAAGATCAAGATAAGTGTGCCTAATGCGGTATTAAGTACCGATATTATCGTTGGTTTCCCTGGTGAGACGGATGAGCAATTCGAAGATACTCTTTCGCTAGTGCGCGAGGTTGGGTATGATATGGCATATACGTTCATTTATTCACCTCGTGAAGGTACCCCTGCAGCTGCTATGGAGGACAATGTACCGATGTCAGTGAAGAGCGAACGTCTGCAAAGACTCAATGATCTCATTAAAGAGAATAGCCGGATCATTAATGACCGTATGCTAGGTGAAGTCGTCGAGGTACTGGTAGAAGGCGAGAGTAAGAATAACTCGGAAGTCCTTTCTGGCCGTTCCCGTGCGAACAAGCTGGTCCATTTTGAAGGTTCGAAGGAGCTTATTGGCACATTTGTAAAAGTGAGAATTACAGATACCAAAACATGGTACATCAAAGGGGATATTGTGGCAGAAGCTGCTGCTGTTCATTAATCATCACATACGAATGGGGAGATGGCTTGTGAGTACAGAGGAACAACGTTTGAATAAATATGGAATGAAGACTTATAATACCCGTGACTTGATCGTACGCGAGGATATTATGGGGAAAGCCAAAGAACTGGCTACATTGATCTCGACAAGTGAAGAAGTAAAGCATTTTCAGCAGGCTGAGCAAAAAATCCTGAACCACGAGCGTGTACAAGGCCTGATTGCAACGATTAAGAAAAAGCAGAAGGAGATTGTTGCCTTCGAAAGCTTTAAAAATAAAGATATGGTAGCCAAGATCGAGCGTGAAATTGAAGTGTTGCAGGATGAAATTGACGGCATTCCAGTCGTGAACGAATTTCAGCAGAGCCAGAGTGACATCAATTATCTACTCCAGCTTGTCATTTCCGTGATTAGAGATACCGTTTCGGAAAAAATAAATGTGGAAGCCGGCACCGAGGCGCCTCCGACCACATGCGGATAACCCACACTCAGTTTAGGGGGCGGATGCAGATCCGCCCCTTTAAGTTTCACACTATACATAATCCTAATCTTTCTATGTCCAGTTGTTGATTTTAGAAGTTAAGGTTTGGTACATTTAAAGATACGAATTAGTAAAATTATAGCTTCGGAAAAGGATGGGGCAAATATGAGCGAAAATGGGGAACAAACCTATAACGCCAAAAAATATCGTACACCGGACGGAGTTCCGGCCGACATCGTAATGTTTACACTGACCAAACGCGAACGTAAGACGGTCACGAAGACGCTTCCCTTACGTGAGCTTAAGGTAATGTTAATTAGACGAAAGAAATGGCCATGTGCTGGAATGTGGGCTCTCCCAGGCGGGTTCTGTCAGGAGGATGAGTCCATTTATGCTGCGGCTACACGTGAACTCAAAGAAGAGACTGGTGTAGATGGTGGTCATTTGGAATATCTGGGCGTTTACAGTACACCAGGCCGCGACCCTCGCGGATGGATTATCAGTCATGCTTTTTTTGCCCTTGTAGAAGAATGGATGTTGGAGCAAAGACAAGCTTCGGATGATGCTGGCGAGGTAGGTTTATTTACATTGCAGGAAGCACTTGAAGAGCTGGAGCTCGCTTTTGACCACCATGATATCATCAAGGATGCATACTTGCGTATTCAACAACAAATGCTTCAGACTACGATCGCAAGACAGTTTTTACCTAGACATTTTACCCTTAGTGAGCTCTATCAAGTCATTCAAACGGTAGTGCCGGAATTTAAGGAACCGAATTTTATTCGTAAAATCACTTCAACACGTAGTCGTCAGGGTATATTAAAAGAAGTAAGAGATGAAGAGGGAAATGCGCTTAGTTCAAATCAATACTCCCAGCGTCCCGCACAGCTCTATATGTTCACAGATCATGAGCCTTTGTTATCCATCTACACGTAGTGGCTTAAATCAGGAGAGGGGATTAATCTCATGAAAGCACTAATAGTGATCGACTTTACGAATGATTTTGTTAACGGAAATCTGCCGGTTGGTCAGCCAGCCGTAGATATCGAGCCTAGAATCAGCCAATTAACGTCGGAGTTTGTCCAAAGTGGCGATTATGTCGTTATGGCCGTGGATTTACATGAAGAGAAGGACCCTTACCATCCGGAGAGCAAGCTTTTTCCTCCTCATAATCTACGCGGGAGTGAAGGTCGTGAGTTGTTCGGAGGTTTGAAATCTGTGTATGAACACAACCGCGATTCCATCTATTGGATGGACAAAACGCGTTATAGCGCTTTTAGTGGAACTGATCTGGAAATCAAGCTGCGGGAGCGTGGCATTACTGAACTTCATTTAATTGGGGTCTGCACCGATATTTGTGTACTGCACACAGCAGTGGATGCATATAACAAAGGCTTTGCAATTATTGTGCACGAAGATGCAGTTGCCAGCTTTAATCCAAATGGACATACTTGGGCGTTAGAACATTTCCGGGGAAGTTTAGGAGCAGACGTTGTTAAGGCATAATACTAGAACAGAACATACACATATAGCAGCGTAGATATTAGGAGATGAGGACTTGAGAAGAGAACTTGCGCTACATACTGATAAATATCAGATTAATATGATGTACGCTCACTGGGTGAATGGAACTCATAAACGGAAGGCTGTATTTGAGGCTTATTTCCGTAAGCTACCTTTCGGTAACGGCTATGCTGTGTTCGCAGGTTTAGAGCGTATTGTTGGTTATATCGGCGGTTTGCGGTTTACCGAAGATGATATCCGTTATTTGTCTGAGCAAGAAGAAAACTATGCTCCCGCTTTTTTGGAGGAACTGTTGCAGTTTCATTTTCAGGGAACCGTTCATTCGATGAAAGAAGGCGCTTTGATTTTTCCAGATGAGCCATTAATCCGTGTGGAAGGGACAATTATGGAGGCTCAGCTGGTGGAGACAGCCATTCTGAACTTCATGAACTACCAGACGTTGATCGCTACTAAGGCTTCACGAATTAAGCAGGTGGCTCCGAATGACATCTTGCTGGAGTTTGGTACCCGGCGTGCGCAAGAAGCAGATGCAGCGGTGTGGGGGGCTAGAGCAGCCTATATTGGCGGCTTTGATGCTACTTCTAACATGCTGGCAGGCAAAATGTTTAGTATTCCGACCAAGGGAACACATGCACATTCCTGGGTTCAGAGCTTTGGCAGCGAGCAGGAGGCTTTTGATGCCTATGCTAAGGTGATGCCGGACGAAGTTACGCTATTGGTCGACACCTTCGATACACTCCGTAGTGGGGTGCCTAATGCAATCAATACAGCCAAGAAGCTTGAGGCACAAGGTAAAAAAATGGTCGGTATCCGTTTGGATAGCGGTGACTTGGCTTATCTATCTCGTCAAGCGCGTAAGATGTTGGATGATGCTGGCCTGGATTATGTGAAGATAGTCGCTTCCAACGATTTGGATGAGAACACGATCATGGATCTGAAGCTGCAAGGCGCAGCAATTGATACTTGGGGTGTGGGTACACAACTAATCACCGCCTCTGACCAGCCCTCACTGGGTGGCGTCTATAAGCTGGTGGAAATTGAGTCCGCTACTGGAGAAATGATCCCGACGATCAAGATTTCCTCCAATCCTGAAAAAGTATCCACGCCTGGCAAGAAGGACGTATTCCGGATCATCGGTAAAAATGGCAAAGCGCTTGCGGATTATATCTGCTTTCCAGAAGAGGAAGCTCCACGTAACGGTGCGCGGTTGAAGCTGTTTAATCCGCTGCATCCATACATGCATAAGTATGTCGAGCGTTATGAGGCATTGCCTATGCTAGAACCGATATACGTTAACGGATTTCAAGTGTATACTTTGCCGGATTTGAATGAGGTTCGCCGTTATCATCGGGAGCAAAAGGACCTATTCTGGCCGGAGTATCAACGTAAGCTGAATCCCGAAGTATATCGGGTGAATTTAAGTGAAAAGGTCTGGACTAGCAAGCAGCAGTTAATCGCTGAGCATATACGACCGGATATTGAATAGATTTTGCAGGATTAATTCTGTCAACAGTGTTAACGCGGGAGAGTGATATACCCGCGTTTTTTTGTTTTTTCGGAGGCTTGTAAATAAGGAGGAGAACATAATGGAAAAGGGGAAGCTTGCTTTAGCGCCGAACAGGAACGTTAAGCCAGGTGAAATCATTACTTTCGGCACGTATTCACAATCGAAGGATGGTAAAGCGCTGCCGATTGAATGGCGTGTTCTCCATAACTCAGGTAGCGAACTGTTCGTTTTGAGCGAGGACATTTTGGAATGCAAGAGGTATCACGGCAAGAGCGCAGATATTAAATGGCGTGATTGCGTGGATATTACGTGGCACGACTGTGATTTGCGTGAGTGGCTGAACGATGAATTCTATAACAGTGCATTCAATGCTGCCGAGAAGGAATTAATAAAGACGACCCGTTGCTCAGATAACGGAGAGGGTACCCCAGATACAGAGGACAATGTTTTTTTGCTTAGCGTTGATGAAATAAAGGCATTCTCAGAGGTACACGGCAAAGAACTACGGCGTGCGGTTGGCACGGAATTTGCTAAAATGAAAAAGTATGATGGATGCAGCTTATACGTATATGATAAAACGGATAAAGATAACTATATAATCAAAGACGGCGAAGAAGTTGGCTGCTCTTGGTGGTGGCTGCGAACACAGGGAAACAAACCTTCACGTGCGTTTTTTGTCGGACCGAGTTACAGTATTCGCAGCTATGCGAATGTCAGTGTAGCCCGTGACGGCGTCCGTCCCGCTATGGTAATTAATCTTCCACGATAAAGACAATCGGTTTTGAGTGGCAATAATTAAAAAGAGGCGTGTCCCTCTCTTCGCTAGTGTGAAGAACAAGGGATACACCTCTTTTTATTAAGTATTATTAATACACACTGGAAGATCTTGTATCTCAATTATTTAAACATCTAAAGCTTGCAATTTAAAAAGAGATTCTCGATTTCAAAAGATCGACTTCTTGGTGCCTGCAAAATTACACATCCCATTATTATAACTACAGTCCGATAAACATATTTCTACTAAACGGCCCCCAGTTTGCCCCTGTGTATCCTGATCTCCCCTCTAAATTAACAAAACAAGGAAGCAAGATATACAGAACACCCATAGTAGCATTTGTATTGAAGGTCATAACAAATCTCATTTTTGAATTATCAATTGCAGCTATCATACCCTTATCAGCACGAATTGTATTCTCTCTAGTAAGGGCCTCTCCCATTCCCACACTAGCTATGTCATTTGGATTTGGCATATTACTTCTTATCCAATAATTCGAAATATTTGTTGCAGATGCTAAATCCGCAGGTTGATCGTAAGTAACTAAAATTTGATTTAAAGCAATTTGTCTTGCCTCCACTACGACAGGATGAGGCATCACCATTTCTCTATCGTCAACAGTTGTATTCCTCATCCTATTGGGATAAATCATAGTAGAATTATTATACATAGACATTCTGTTCCCTCCATTATTAATTACAATAGTCATTTGTCACGAGACATTGTATGTAAAGGAGTCATGATTAGTGTTAGATAAACGAATATACAAAAAAAAGCGCGGGAGAGTGATGTTCCTGCGTTTTTTTGTTTTTTGTCAAAACGAAAAAGTCCGATGGATTCATAACCAAAGACGGCGAAGAAGTTGGCCGCTCATGGTGGTGGCTGCGAACACGTTTTGAACGGAAACAATTAAAAGAGGCGTATCCCTCACTTCACGAATGCGAAGAACAAGGGATACACCTCTTTTTGATAAATCGGTCCGAGCTAGAACCTTTAATTCTTTTTCTTGAATTTTACGAACGACCAAATCGTAAGCATCAACAGAACTGCTAGGCATGTTCCTATGCTGATACGGTTCTGAACATCGAAGAGAAAAGAAACCGCGATAACAGTTAAACAAACCAGTGTAACAACGGTTATATAAGGGAATCCCCATACCTTAAAGGTTGGTTCTTTCGGATAGGATTTTCTCAGTTTAAGTTGTGACATACAAATGCTGATCCATACGAGAATAACCACAAAGCCTGGAACCGCCATTAGCAAACGGAACAATCCATCCTGGGCGAAGTACGCTAATAAGGAACCAATAACAAGAACAACGGCACAGAGCTTCAGACTGTTGATGGGTACACCTTTTGCAGAGGTTTTTGCCAAGCTACGTGGTGCTTCGCCCTGTGACGCCATAGAGTGCAGCATCCGAGTGGCGCCATAAATACCAGAATTGGCAGCAGAAAGCACCGCTGTTATCAGAATAAAGTTCATGATGTGATCGGCACCCTTAAGTCCTGTTGCGGCTAATACCTGAACAAACGGGCTTGTATGCTCATTCAGTTGATTCCAGGGTATTAATCCACAGATGATTAGGATCGGCAAGGTATAGAACAGAATAACGCGCAGTATGAAGCTTTTGACAACCTTTGGTAAGACCTTCTCTGCATCCTGTGTCTCCGTCAAGGTTAGCCCAATCAACTCTGACCCACCGTAGGAGAACATGACGACAAGAAGGGCAGAGAAAATGGGGGCCCAGCCTCTCGGGAGAAATCCACCATAGTCTGTAAAGTTGTGTAAGTAAGGCGTAGCCTCAGACATAGGCAACAGTCCAAAAATTAATGAGCTTCCTAAGATAATGAAGATGATGATCATTGCGATTTTGATCCCGGCTAACCAAAACTCCGTTTCTCCATAACCACCTACACTCATCATGTTGATTCCGATAATTAGAGCTCCACTTGCAAGACTGAGCAGCCATAAAGGAACATCCGGTAACCAGTATTGCAAGAAGCTGCCCGCTGCCAGCACTTCAATCACACAAACGGTCAACCACATGAAGCAATATAACCAGCCCACGATAAAGGAGAGTCGTTCTCCAAAAGCCTCACGGATGAAGTCCTTCATATTCCTATTCGGGTACACCGTAGCCATTTCGGCTATTGCCCCCATGACCACTAAGAGTAGCAGGCCTGCTAATACATAAGTAAGAATTACCGCAGGTCCGGCAATGCTTATGGTCTCAGAACTTCCTTTAAAAATCCCCGTACCGATTACTCCGCCCATCGCCATAAAGCTGATATGCCGAGGAAGCAATTTCTTCTGTAATGATGCTTCGTTTGACTTCACAATTAATGCCTCCTAAGCTGTCTTCGAAAAATTACACCAAGCATCAGTTTATCCTGAAACGGACTAGTTGAAAAGTAAAAATAACACACATTTTTATGAAGAGACATGACTTTTCACTGGAGTGTGATATTTATCATGAAGAATGTGATGAATTTAACATCTTAATTTTTAATTTTATTGCTAAATAAAAGTAGCTAAATAAGCTTAGGTAACACATGGAAAATGCAAGATTTGTCACTTCGCGACTTGCAAAATCAAGATACAATCGTTGAAAAAGTCAAAAGGATATTATACTGATGACATTCTGAAAGGGGCTATGTCGGTGGTACAGTTACCAAAAGTGAACGAACTCGGATTTTTTGAGATTCGTCTGGAATCAATTGGAGGGCTAGGCGCGAACTTAGCTGGTAAAATGCTTGCAGAAGCAGGCGTTGTCGGTGCTGGAATGAATGGAGTGAGCTTTTCATCCTATGGTTCTGAGAAAAAGGGATCAGCGGTAAAGGCACATATCCGTTTTTGTGATTTGAACACACATATTCGTGACACTTCACCGGTAGAACGACCTCACGTCGTAGGCATATTCCATGAAGCGTTGGCAAAGACCGTCAACGTGACTAGCGGAATTTATGATCATAGCACGGTGCTAGTGAACTCGGCTAAGTCGCCAGAGGAATTGAAGTCCTCCCTGAACATGATGGCAGGAACTATAGCTGTCGTTGATGCTACATCGATCGCATTAGATGAGAAGAACCGCGTAAACATGGCAATGTTAGGTGCGTTGTTCCGGATGTGTGATTTCTTGGATCCTGAAATTATGAAGGGTGTTATCGAGAAATCACTTGGCAAAAAATATCCGCAGGCTGTTCAGTCCGCACTAACTACTTTCGAACGTGGATTTAATGAAGTTACCTTCATGCATTTCCCATTACCAGAAGGTGCGATTATGCCTGAGTTCGTTCGGTCCGATATTTCGGCCTTAGGTTATGAAACTCAGCCTATTGGTGGTACCATTACGAATCCTGGCAGCAGCTTTTTAAAGAATCTAAGCATTTCAAGATCCGGTTTATTGCCTCATTTTAAATTAGAGGATTGTATTCATTGTGCGCAGTGCGATACGGTTTGTCCTGATTTATGTTTTGTTTGGGATGAGCAGCCTGATAAGAAGGGACGTCCGCAAATGTTCCTGCAAGGTATTAATTATCAATACTGCAAAGGCTGTTTAAAATGCGTAGAAGCTTGTCCTACAACGGCTTTGTCTGGCGAACGCGAGGAAGATGGCTACGCTGAGAGCCATACAGTCCGGCATATTTTTGATCTTGTTACTGAGGCTTAATTAACGGAGGAAAGGTGGAACACATGTGGCTATTGATTATGAAAAAGAAGTAGGCTCTACGAAGGTAGAGCAGAAATTCCTATATGAATCCGGTAATGAAATGGCGGCTTATGCTGCCCATCAAATAAATTATCATGTCATGGGTTATTTTCCGATCTCCCCATCGACAGAAGTCGCTCAATTTCTTGATACCATGAAAGCGAACGGTCAGCATGATATTATGCTTATTCCATCAGATGGCGAACACAGTTCTGCAGGAATCTGTTATGGAGCTTCGACGGCTGGTGGACGTGTATTTAATGCTACCAGTGCTCAAGGTTATATGTTCATGCTAGAGCAATTGCCGGTACAAGCTGGTACACGGATGCCTATGGTAATGAATTTGATCTGCCGCTCGATTTCCGGTCCGCTTAATATTCATGGTGACCATTCTGATTTGTATTTTGCGCTAAATACGGGCTGGCCGATTCTGATGTGCCGTGATCCACAATCCGTTTATGATATGAATCTGATGGCACTTAAGCTTGCTGAGCACGCCAAAGTGCGTCTTCCAGTAATGGTAGCATCAGATGGGTATTTTACTTCTCACCAGAAACGTCGCGTACAGGCATTTACTCACCGTGAGGATGTTCATAAATTCGTTGGCCCACAACCACCGGTAGGCTTCACAGATACACTAGACCGCAATAATCCAGTTACCGTAGGTCCTTACATGAACGAACCTGATTATATCAACAACCGTTATCAGCAGTCGGTAGCGATGTATAATGCGGGTGAAGTCTTCGAAGAAATTGCTAAGGAATTCGCTGAATTGACTGGACGCCACTATCCAATGATCGAAGAGTACCGGATGGAAGATGCGGAAGTAGCCGTATTCTTGATGAACTCTGCCTCAGAGATTATTAAAGATGTTGTGGATCAGCTTCGTTTGCAAGGGATCAAAGCAGGTGCAATTTCGCCGAATATGATTCGTCCTTTCCCACAGAAGCAAATGGCTGAAGCGCTGAAAAATGTTAAGGCAATCACCGTGGGCGACCGTGCGGATTCGGTTGGTGGTCACGGCGGTAATATGGTAAATGAGATCAAGGCAGCCTTGTTCACCTATGGTAACACTACTACAAAGGTAATTAGCCGTATTTACGGGTTGGGCGGTAAGGACTTCTACGCAGAAGATGGTCATGCATTCTTCCAATTAGCATTGGATGCCGTTGCTGCAGACCGTGTTGAAGTTCCATTTGACTACTATGGTCACAATCCAGGTGCTCCGGACAAAGCGCCACAGCGTCTATTGAAGCCGATGGACTTTGATTCGCTGAAGACAGGATTAATTACGGTTAAACAGGATGAAGCAACAGGGAAACTAAGTGTGCGGATACCCCCACTGCGCAGCTTGACGAAGAAACCTAAACGGCTTGCACCAGGTCATGGCGCTTGTCCAGGCTGTGGAATTTTCTCAGGACTGGAGACGTTCTTCAAAGGCATCGAAGGGGATATCGTAGCGCTTTATCACACGGGCTGTGCGATGGTAACAACTACGGGCTATCCATATTCTTCTCATAAATCTACGTTTATTCATAACCTGTTCCAAAATGGTGCAGCTACCTTATCCGGTGTCGTAGAAATGTTCTGGGAACGCAAACGCCGTGGTGAATTGGACGGACTTGGGCTTCAAGACGACTTCACATTTGTAATGGTAACTGGTGATGGCGGTATGGACATCGGAATGGGGCCTGCAATTGGAGCTGCACTACGCGGTCACAAAATGATTATCGTAGAGTACGATAACGAAGGTTACATGAACACAGGTGCACAGCAGTCCTATTCCACACCACTGGGTCACCGTACATCTACATCAAGCATTGGTAAGAATCAGCAAGGTAAAGTTACACAGCATAAGGATACTGCGCAAATCATGGCAGCTACTAACATTCCATATGTCTTCACAGGTTCCGAAGCTTACCCGCAGGATCTTGTGAAGAAAGCGGCAAAAGCACAATGGTATGCTCAGAACGAAGGACTTGTGTACGGTAAAATCCTGATCGCATGCCCACTGAACTGGATGTCTGAGGATAAAGAGGGTACCAACATCGTTTCGCTGGCTGTTGAATCTTGCTTCTTCCCTCTATATGAAGTGGAGCACGGTTCTACGAATATTACGTACAATCCAGAGGATAAGGGCAAACGCGTTGAGCTCTCCGCTTGGTTGAAGACAATGGGCAAAACCCGTCATTTACTGAAGCCTGAGAATGAGCCGGCTTTACGCAGCTTCGAGGCAGAAGTGGAGCGTCGCTGGAATCGTCTGAAAGCGAAACATGAGCATCCTGATTTGTAAAATATAATGATTCATAACCCGGCAGTTTAGTCTGTCGGGTTATTTTTTAATTAACTTTATAGAACAGATTTGTCATTGACATTAAATACGTCAAAATTATCGCTAATACTTCGTATGTGGATGCTGTACAGGAGATTCAGGGGGGGTCAAGGGTTCGGAAGATCGGAATGCTTATGAACAGAATTCACAAAGCGTCCTTTTTTAGATGGGAGATCTCTGATGTCATGATTCAATTTGTAGCCAATTATCCGGATTCTTTTTTAAGGACTGAGTAACAATTTTGGTTCGTAAGACATGCTGGGAGTCCTCTTGGTGCCACCTTGGATGTGGTATTATATGGAGAATGTAGGAGGGAGGAGGACTGATTTTAATGAGCTGGATCTTTTGAATTTGTTTTATTGTTTCTTTACTAGTTTCCTATTGGGATCAGCGAAAAACATTGAGATTAAAGGATTGGGCGTTAATTATTGGGGCTTTTTTACTTTGTGAGTTCTACGTCAATTTCTTTGGGTTACTGATTCCTGTAGGTTTTATCATTGGATTGATTGTTATGAAAAAAAAGAAGCAGTTTCTTTTTTCTAAAGCACTTATTTTTGGGTTGATTAGTGTATGTGTTATTTTCTATGGTCCTAAGATTAGTTTAAGTGAAATCCATGAGCTAACGAAGGCTAATAAATATACTGAGCAATTTAATCAGATTAAGTCCGTTTCACAATTTTCCATCGAGTCAGATATTAATGAAGTTCTTAAGGCGGCTGCGAGTCATTTGAAAGAAAAGAATCCAAAGTCAGAAATACCTGTAGAGGAACCTCATGTAGCCTTCAGTATATGGGTTCTCCAGCATAGAAATGTAGCAATTAAGGATTTAGATTGGTTACGGTATGAGGCTCCGTTAGAATTACATTATTATTGGCAATCTAACCGCCCAGATCAGCGGGTTACATTGGAATACGTTTTTTTTAATGAGGTTGGATACATGGGTGTGTTTGAAAGAGAGAATGAGAAGGAACCCTACTATCTGCGGAAGATATATGAGTTTGATCGGTTGAAAACATTTAATCCACAGATCCCTTGATCATATAAAAAAGAGTTGATCACCAAACTACGTCTATTTAGGGATTACTTGTGCGTAAAAAGTGGCTATCGGACACAGTTGGCCTTAAACGCAGCTTTTTCACACATTTCAAATATTAACGGACCCCAGTACAGCTATTAGCATGAAAAACAACAAAAAAGAGCCCTTTTCGAAGGAGTAGGGACACTAAAGTCCGAAACTCTTCTAAAAAGGCTGAAAACTAGCGAATAATGTCAACTGGGTTCGACAGCCTCTGGGAATATAACCTAAATAAACAGAGCAGCGAATCTATGAAAATAGAATAATACACAAGCAGTCAAATGTTTTCTGCAGAAAAAAGCGAGAGAAGACCCAATGCATTTAGCACGAGTCTGTCTCTCACATATAGGGGACTTTTAATAGTGTTGTGAAGTAGAGTTATCTTCCGCCTCTAGGCATCATGGTGTTATCCACGAATACATCTTTAACAGAATAGGTGTAGCAATGGCGAGGTACGGGTACACAGTGGTGACGTCTTACGATTTCAATTGGATGAATCACATTTACTACTTGTGGGTGGAAGTGATCTTGATAAACCACCTTAGGTGGGTCAGTAACCGTTTGGGCTGGGCATTTTGGACATTCAGACATTTCCTTCAGCTCCTTTTGTGTGTGGACTTACCGTATTATACGCACAGAACAAAAGCCTGCTTGGTTGTTTGTCTATTGTATTTAAAAATGGGTATTTGCTTAACGCTTGTAAATTTCACGCATTACATGCCGTAATTCCGGGATAATTAACCGTTCCATAGCCAGTTTTACGGCTCCAGTAGAGCCAGGCATAGAAAAGATAGCGGTCTTTCCCATGGTGCCGGCAATGGCTCGACTAAGAATAGCTGCCGAACCGATGTCCTCTGTAAAGCTTAGCATCCGAAAAATTTCACCGAAGCCAGGTAATGTTTTATCTAGCAAAGAGGCAACAGCTTCATACGTCGTATCCCGTGGAGAAATCCCTGTTCCACCTGTCAGGAGTACAGCTTCTATTCCGGCGTGGTCAACACATTTATACAATAGCTCACGAATATCCTGATAATTATCTTTCGTAATGGTGCTGCCTATCACTTCATACCCGGCTTCTTCGAGCATAGATTTAATCAAAGCTCCTCCGGTATCTGTTTCAATAGTTCTGGTGTCCGAGACAGTAATGATATAGCAGGAAACGGTTTGAGGCGCTTCTTTCCGATGTTCTTCAACAGATGACAAATGGCTCAACTCCTAGATTAGAGATGTTATCATGATAGGGTATGGCAGAAGTAAAGACAAGCTTACTTGTACTCACAGAATTCAGCAGGAATTTGGGGTGCCGCTTGCGTGCTTCGCGCGCATGTAGTACACTCGCTACACATAACTGTAATTTGCTGGGGAGCGATGAAACATGGAACAGGTCGTACCTGTGTATATATTGTCAGGATTTCTGGGGAGCGGCAAAACAACACTGCTGCAGCGCCTACTAGATCATTGGAAAAATCAGGGTTTACGCCCTGCAGTCGTGATGAATGAACTGGGTGAAGTGAATTTAGATGGATTGCTAGTTGAGCAAACTGTCCCTATGGCAGAACTACTTGGTGGATGCATATGCTGTTCTATCCGAAGTGATCTTAGTACAGAACTCGCAACACTGATCAAGAAAGAGACTCCGGATGTCGTAGTGATCGAGGCAACAGGCGCTGCCAATCCGCTGGAAATTGTGGATGGCGTAACCGAGATTTCGTTGTATCAAAAAGTAGAACTAAAAAGCTTGATCACCGTCGTTGACGCCGCGCATCTTCTTGAACTGTATCGCGCACAACAGGGGGCAACTTATCGTTTGATGCAGGAGCAGATTCGCTGCGCTTCTGTCTTGCTATTGAATAAAATTGACCGTGTAACCGCTGAAGAGGCGGAGGAGGTTAACGCTGTACTGCGGAAATGGAACGCTTATGCACCCATTCTGCCAACTGTGCGTTGTGAGGTGAAACCGGAGGAACTGCTGCGTGATGCAGGTGGAGTTCTTACGGATAAACAGCTGGAAGAAGTTGAGGACGCGAGCGAAAGCTTCATGCATGATGAAGATGAACACACTACTGGTGGCACACATACTAGCCACGATCATGTGATGGCGTACACACATTATTTTAAACGTTCAGTAAACAGTGAAGAATTCGAACAGTTCGTTAAGGAATTGCCGCGTGATGTTTATAGAGCTAAAGGTATTGTGACCTTTAATGACACCTCCAGCCGGTTTCTTTTCCAATATGCCTATCGTGAAGCTGATTTTATGAAAATCACACCACAGGGCGAAGTGCCTGACGTTGCCGTATTTATCGGTGAACATTTCTCATCAAATGAACTGCGCACTAGGTTACTGGAGATGGAGGGACGTACCTTCGTTCGTCCTAGTACAGTTAAGAGAAGTCTATAATCAGATCTCCTTGTCAGAAGTTGTAATGGTTCATTCCTAATCTTGTAGGTTAATAGTATCGCATACCCTATAAAAATACAGGAGGTTTAAGGCTATGACCCGAATTCAATATCAGGAGTGCATTGACGCTTGTTTAGAAAGTATGAATGCCTGTAATTATAGCTATGTCTCAAGCCTAAAAGAATATGATCTTGCTTCTCTGCGTGAAAGCATGCGGCTAGATCGTGAATGTGCGGATATTTGTTCATATGCCGTACAAGCGATGACTCGCCAAAGTCCGTTTGTAGCCGGAATTCTCCGTCTGTGTGCCGAAATTTGTGAAGCCTGTGCAGATGAAAGCAGCAAGCATATACATACACATTGTCAGGAATGTATTGATGCCTGCCGTAGATGTGCTGAGGCATGCCGTTTGATTAGCGATGCGGTTGAAGTATACGCGTAAGGTTGTATACCCAACCTAACTATATAATAAGCAAATGACCAGACCATTGCTGTGGATGTACAGCATGGTCTGTTTTTCTTTTTAGCACAAGGCTAGATTAAATTTCGTTTCTAGAAGAGGAAATATGTAGGGAACTGGAGAATTAACAGTAGATATGAAGCGAACATAAACTTCTCCGAATCACCTGGATGATATCAGTTTATTATAGCTCTGGCAGGCCGAACAGAAGTGGAGGGGAAAGATGAAGCATACACAAGTACCAGAGAGTGAACAATCCAAGGAGTTATTTGCGTATTTTGGACTAGCAGTTTATTATGGTCAAGCTCTAGAACAGCAGTTGACCAATTTGTTATTGCTCACCAAATTATCACAAGGGAAGACGCCCACTGAAGCAGATCTGACTGATTTGTATCAGCGAAAACTCAGCAATTCACTCGGTCAACTCATCAAAGAAATCCAGCATCACTTTCCTTTCTCAGAGCAAGAAACCGCTCAGCTAGAAGAAGTGTGGAAGCAGCGTAACCATATCGTTCACGATTATTTCAAGGAACGGATACAAGAAACGTTCACCCCCGCTGGAAGGGCGAAAATGATTGAGGAGTTAAAACGATTCAAAAATAAAGCAAGAAGGCTAGAGATCAAATTACAAGGCTATTGTACAGAAATGTTCACGAAACTGGGGTTAGAAGAGGAGACTTTACACTAATAACCCTTCTAATCCACACTCCTCAACAACCTCGGGTCTAAAATGAATCTTAGAAGCTCTAACGCAGCGTGACAGTGCAGATAGAGCTTCGCCTAATGCCGGAAGCATCTCTGGCGTTAGGTGTTCACCCGGTTCCCACCACCAATTCATAATGTTCAATGTTTGGCTCTTCTTATCCATCACCGGTTCAAATCTCGCAATAAAACGATCATTATATAATAAAGGCAGTACATAATAACCATACTCCCGTTCCAAGGCTGGTTTATAGACTTCCCAGCGGTAATGAAATCCAAATAATTGTCGGATCAGCTCTCGATCCCATATCAAGTTATCGAGTGGAGCTAAGACAGCCGCAAACGAATGACTTGAATGACTCTCAGCATCTTCAGACTCCTGCTGTATTACAGCTTCTAAAGTTAGAGCGTCCATGCTACGGATGTAGAGTGGAAGCTTAATACCCTCCACTAGAACTTCTCTGAGATTGTCCGCCATTAACAATCTTTGAATCGCTTCACTACGTTCCTTGCTCTTTAGACCAGAAATTCCAAGCCATCCGTCGCCAGATTTATTCCATAACAGTCCGATGCTACCTATTCTACGCAGCACATACCAATCATTAAATTGTTCATCAGTGGGGTTAGGGTCTTCAATGTTTAAAAGATTATGAGGAAGCAGGCGTTCAGTGAAATCATAATACCGACGGGTATGAACACGATGATGAACGACTACTTCCCCCCAAAAGTACATACTTTCCAAAGCGGCCCGGGTTAATCTAGCCGGAGCCCATGCCCAATCCACCTTATCCTTACCATCTAGATCCAGAGAGGAGAGGGGGCCGCGCTTTAATAGCTCTTCACGAACCTGTTCTACTGTAGCCATTACTGGCTCATTGGCCCGATGACGTGTGGCTGATGCCTCTCTTCTGCGTTTGAAATAAGGCCAGTCCTCTGTACAATAAATGGACATGTTCTTGTCCCAGCCATCTATTAGAAGTCGGTCTTGATACAGTAGCTCTTGGGCTTGCTCAGGTGTGAAACCGGGAACTCGTGCTTGGAGGACAAGCTCATGGTTATGGCCTGCGATGTTAAGTGGATCATATTGGATACAGCCTACGTGACGAACGTAATCATAAACACTAAGTTTACCGGCAGGAAGAGCGCCCCTAGTTAACTTTTGGTGAGCCAGGAGAAAAAGTCGAGCTTGCTTCTTAGTTATAGTGTATGTACGCATCAAAAGCCTCCTTCATCTATATGTATTATTTTTCATTTTACAGAACAAACGTTCTAATATCAAGTATAGAAAAACCCTGAATCACAGGATGTGACTCAGGGGATCGATTACATCTTCTCTAACGATGGTTGCAAGCTGCCTAACGAAGGTCGGGAGGGTGCACCATTGTTATTGTCTATGCTGTTAGAACCAGCACCTACTTGTAGCTGGTACATCCGGAAGTATCTACCTCCGAGTGCCATCAGCTCATCGTGGCTACCGCGCTCTACAATCTCACCATGATGTAGAACAAGAATCTGATCTGCACTGCGTATCGTGGAAAGACGGTGTGCGATGATGAATGTGGTGCGTCCTTTTTTGAGGACTTCTAATGCATCTTGAATGACGCTTTCTGTCTCCGTGTCGATATTGGAGGTAGCTTCATCAAGAATCAGAATAGCTGGGTCGAAGGAGAGCGCTCTGGCAAACGAAATCAATTGCCGCTGACCTGCAGAAAGGGTGCTCCCTTTTTCAATAACCGGTTCATCAAAACCTTGAGGAAGGTGGGCCAGCAATTTATCTGCTCCGACTTCCCGTAAAGCCCGTTCAACCCGTTCGCGTGAGATTCGTTCATCCCCCAGGCTGACATTGGAAGCAATAGTACCAGTGAAGAGGTAAGGGTCTTGAAGAACAATCCCCATGTGATTGCGTAGCCATTGCTTCGGAATATCTGTAACCTTCTGGCCATCAATCGTGATTTCACCTTTCTGTGGATCATAGAACCGGAATAATAAGTTGATGATCGAGCTTTTTCCGGAACCGGTGTGACCTACTAGAGCAACAGTTTCGCCTGGACGTGCTTCAAAGGAAATATCGCGAAGGACGAAGTCTTTTTTATAAGCAAAAGATACGTTCTTAAACTCCACTTTTCCTTTATAGCGCGGCATGGAACCATCGGTAACATTCTCCCCAGGCTCATCCATAAGAGTAAACACACGACCCGCAGACACCATAGAAGTGTCGAGATTTGCAAGCTGATTCACCATACCTGTAATCGGTTGGAACAAACGTCCAAGCACATCGACGAAGGCGTATAGAACACCTAAAGATACAAATGTAGAACCCGTAATACTGCCATGTCCGAAATACCAAAGCACCATCACAAAAGAGAGACTGCGTAGAGAGTTCACCAGGTTGTGGGAGGTGAAGGCATTCAGATTCAGCATTTTATTCTGATATTTCAAGTAGTCATCGTTCAGATGCTCAAATTCTTCACCAAGCTGCTTCTGACGGCGGAATATACGAACAATGGACATTCCTTGAATCGATTCATTAATGATAGCGTTGATCTCACTCAGACGTGAGCGGATGATCGTATTGTATTTTGTAGCGATTTTGCGGTAGAGCACGATCCAAAGAATAAGAATCGGGATGATGAACAAGCTGATCAGACCTAGCCGAACATCGAGCAAGAACAAGGCGATGTATACACCAGTAATATTAATAATACCAGTACTGAAATTAGAGAGAACGGCAATAAATAGATCCTTAATCGCCTCGGTATCATTAGTTACACGTGAAACTACCTTACCTGCTGGCAAGTTGTCAAAAAAGTAAACCGGAAGTCGCTGGATATGCGCATACACATCTGTTCGTAGTTTTCGGATTACCTGATTCGCCGAAGATTGCAGCCAATAGGTTTTACCGAATTCGGCAAAGATCGAGATGACCAGGAAGATAGCGTACAAACCGACCAGCTGATAAATACCAGGGAGCTCAGGTTTGTAAAAATCAAACAGTTCATCCGCTGAAAGTTTAACAGCAGGATAGATGACTTCGTCCTGGCCGCGCGTGATATGCATTTCACCATTACTGAACTTTCTCTCACCATCGGATTGTGTTACGGCTTCATTGATAAAGTAGAAACTTCGTCCCGATTGAAGAATGCGAATTTCTTGACCCTTAGCTTCCCCGGGTTCAAAACGGTCTCCGCGTTTGTAATAAGCGTTGTTATACTGAACTGCCTCATCTGGTGATGCAGTACTAAAATAAGGCTTTTCGATGGCCAACATATGATTGTCAATCATGCTTTTGGCAATAAATGGACCTGCCAGTTCAGCCGCTACCCCGATGGAGAGGAGTAGAAGGGCTGCGATAAAGGTTTTTTTTGCGGTCAATGCGTATTCAAGCAGGCGTTTGCCTGTACTCTTTGTCAACGGTGACACCTCCTAAAAGTTTTGCTTAGTCATAGCTAGTATGTCTTTTAATCATTCGATAAATTATTCTCTACTTGCTGCCGGTCATACTGCTCGCGGTACCAGCCATTCAGATCCAGCAGTTCTTGATGCGTACCACGTTCCACGATATGTCCGTTATCAAGTACGACGATCATGTCGGCATGTTGAACAGCAGAGAGGCGGTGCGTAGAGATCAATGTAGTCTTTCCCGCACGCTCTTGGCGAATATTCTCAATGATCTGAGCTTCAGTACGAGCGTCAACAGCGGATAAGGCATCGTCCAGAATCAGTACATCTGGATTTGCGATAAAGGCTCTGGATAAGGATACACGTTGTTTTTGTCCACCGGATAAGGATACTCCACGTTCACCAACCAACGTATCTAAACCATCGGATAATGTTCCTAAGTCATTTTGGAAGGCGGCAGCTGTGATAGCTTTCATGATCGTATCGTCATCCGCGTTGTCTAGACCAAATTGAATATTCTGACGTACTGATTTGGAGAACAGGATCTGTTCTTGAGGAACATAACCCATCCAGCTGTGTAGCTGATCCAATGAAATTTGTTGAATCGGAACTCCAGAGATGAGAATTTCACCATTACCTGTCGGATATTCACGAAGCAGCTGTTTGAGGAGCGTTGATTTACCGCTTCCCGTACGACCGACTACACCTAGTGTTTGCCCTTGGTTTAAGGTCAGACTGACATTGCTTAGATTGTCAATCGTCGATGAGGGATAACGGAAGGTCACATCGTTAAGTTCAATTCGGGTAGGATTAGCAACTTGAACCGGATTGGCCGCACTTTGAACATCCGCTTTGGAGTTTAGCGTCTCATCAATACGTTCGAGAGAAGCACCACCACGTTGCATGATGTTAATAAGCTCTCCAATAGCGAACATCGGCCAAACGATCATTCCGAGGTACATGTTAAAGGAGACAAGATCCCCTAGGGTGATCTGATTACGGAACACAAGATATATCCCATAGGTAAGACCGATAATGTAGCTGAGCCCTACGCAGAACCGAATCGTCGGTTCGAAGAAGGCATCGACACGGGCGACGGCCATGTTCTTGTTGTATACATCTTCTGTAATATCCGAGAATCGTTTCTCATCAAGTCTTTCTTGTACATAAGCACGGATAACTCGCACACCTGAGACAGACTCGAGAACCTGATCATTCATATCTCCGAACGCATCTTGTGCTAAGCTGTAACGATCATGAATCGCTTTACCATAAAAAATCATAGCTATTGCAATTAGTGGTAATGGTAAGACTGCTGCAAGTGTCAGCTTCCAGCTGACAAGAAAACCCATTGCGAATAGTACGACAGTGAGGTAAATTGTAGAATCCACCAGGGTGAGCATCCCGAATCCAACGGTAGCTGAGACAGCTCTGATATCATTGGTTGCCCGAGCCATCAGGTCGCCGGTTCTATTGCGTTCGAAAAACGACGGGGTCATGGTCATCAAATGATTCATAAATCTCGAGCGCAGCAGGCGCTCTACGAGGTTTGAGCCTCCGAATAATTTGTGCATCCATATGTAGGTAATCCAATAAATGACTAGCAGTAAAATGAGGATCATACCGATGTACTTGGCTAACGATGCTGTAGTAATAGAACCGCGTACTATGTCGTCAATGGCATTGCCTAGCAGACGTGGGGGGAATAATTCAAGAACACCTACACCAATAAGTAAGATAAGGCCAATCAGGTAACGCCTTTTTTCTCGGCGAAAGAACCAGCCGAGATTACGGAGAACGGAGAACAAGTAAATCCCTTCCTTTCGAGTTAAAGTACTAGCTGTGATGTTGGAAAAAAGCGCAAGTGGTTATCTCAACAGCAACGAAAAAACGACGTTGTCGTCCTTCAAAGATGACAACCGACAAAAAAGGCATATCATCCGAAAACGGACGATATGCCTGTAATTTACAGCTATCATGCGCACGGTGCTATACAGCACCAGGCATGTGAGAGACCTTTAAGAACTAAAGTTATACGATCAATTACACTCGCAGGGAACTTCAGGATGGTTTCACCACTTGGGCTGCTTCGGTATTCGGTTGATTGGAAATTCCAACAATAGTTATTTGATATGGCTGTAACTTCGTAAACACCGCGCTCACCCCTTTCATTGATTTAATAATAACTTTTGGTAATAACTAGTAGACCGTTAGTTATGTTCAGAGTTTATCACTCGCTTCGCAAAGTTGTCAAACTAATTTTTGAGGAGCTTGGGAAAACATTAATTGTATAAAGGTATTTGAATATCGATTCATTTTCAGTATGATTAGACTATACAAAGGAGCTGAGAGAGATGAACATGGAAATTAGTCAAGCAGCGGCAGCTTGGTTTAAAAGAGAACTGGATCTTAAGAATGGAGACTATATTCGTTTATTTCCCCGCTATAGCTCGGGAGGTGGACTTCACCCTGGTTTCTCACTGGGTATCGGGACGGAGGCACCAGGACGTCCGGCAATACAAGTTGAACAAGACGGTATTGTGTTCTACATGGAAGAGCAGGACTTATGGTATATGGAAGGTTACGGCTTAACTATTGTGTATTCTGAGGCAGACGATGACATTGAATATAAGTATGAAGCCAAATCGGTGCCTGGCGGAGTACAGGTTTAAATGTCTTAATTTTGTTTTTTTACTAATGTGAAAAGCCCTTGCCAAAAGGCAGGGCTTTTTCTAGTGTTGATTTAATCAGTGCGAATTGCGAAACGTTTCTTCCTCCATAGCAAAATCGAAATCGTCAATGTCGTATACTTGAACAGGGACTCCACCTTCAATAATGCGTTGAATCAGCTCGAATTGATCTGTAAGAATAGGCACCTTCTCACGTTGTGAGGACAATAGAAGCTCCGTTTCGATAGGATCAAACGTTTCGCCGTAGACAGCGGTATCCATGCTGTTAATGATGGTAATCTTAGATTGTCCGCCTAGTAGAATACCAGAGCTTTTTGCCCAAGGAACGGCCAGACAGCGGTTGATTTTTTTAGCATTAAGTGGCTCTTCAAAATAGGCAATGAGCTCACCAATCTTGAGTTTAACATGCTTGTCATCATCTGGACGGTTCATTAACGGATCATCACTGTCCCGCAGTTCGTATAATTCCATCACGGTCGTATAAGGCACTATATATTCTACAGGGCTGCTCGATATGAGAAGCTGGCCGTAAATCGCCATCATGACGGCTTCCGTCACAAATTGTCTAGACATCTTTATCCTCCTGAAGTTCGGGTACTGCTATCGTACTTATGGACTTAAAAATATAAAAACACTGTAGAGCGCAAAAGTCAACTGTACTTAGCAACTCAGCAAAGAGAAAGGACAGAATATCCCTGTGAAGCAATGGAAATCATATTTTACTTTTGTACGGCCTTACATGAAATGGATTGTGTTTACGCTCTTTATAGGTATGATCAAGTTCAGCATCCCGTTGACACTGCCTATGATTCTGAAATACGTAGTCGATGATCTGCTGATGAACCCTGCCATGAGTGCCCAGGAGCGGGTATCGCAATTGATGCTCATCCTCGGAGGCGCTTTTGTTTTATTCGTAATTGTAAGGGGACCGGTGGAGTATTACCGGCAGTATTTTGCACAGCTGATCACAAGTAAGATATTGTTCGATATGCGGAATAAGCTATACAGTCACTTACAGCGGTTGTCGTTGCGGTATTATCAGAATACAAAAGTGGGCGAAGCGATTTCAAGATTTATAAATGATGTGGAACAGACCAAAAATTTAGTAGAAGTCGGAATGATGAATGTATGGCTGGATTTATTTACGCTAGTGTTTGCGCTTGGTTTTATGTTTTATTTGAATCCAGTGCTGGCGCTAGTATCTATCGCTGTACTTCCGTTTTACGCCTTTGCGGTAAGTAAACTATATAAACGACTTAAGGTGTTAACGAAAGACCGTTCACAGGCTCTGGCTGGCATTCAAGGCTATCTTCATGAACGGATTCAAGGAATTTCGATCATCCGCAGCTTCACCATGGAAAAAGTGGATCAGAAGCAGTTCGAAGATATCAACGGTAACTTTCTCAAAAAAGCGATGGCTCAAACTCGTTGGAATGCGATTACCTTCGCGATTATTAACACACTAACGGATATTGCACCACTGCTAGTCATCGGATACGGTGGTTATCAAGTGATTCATGGCAATTTGACTGTGGGAACCTTTGTTGCTTTCTTCGGCTATCTGGACCGGATGTATGCGCCTCTGCGTCGATTGATTAATTCCTCGACAGTGCTCACGCAAGCCTCGGCTTCCCTTGAACGGGTGCTTGAGCTGCTGGACGAGCCTTATGATATCGTGGATAAACCGGGAGCAAGACCTCTGACGAATGCACGTGGTGAAATTGATTTTCATAATGTTTGGTTCAAATACAACGAAGAGAATGATTGGGTACTGAAGGATATTAATTTAAGTATCAAACCTGGTCAGACGGTCGCTTTTGTTGGAATGAGTGGTGGCGGGAAGTCCTCTCTCATAAGCTTGATCCCGCGATTCTATGACATAAGCAAAGGTAGTCTCCAGATGGATGGTCAGGATATACAGGGTTTGACGCAGGAGAGTTTGCGAAGAGCCGTTGGGATGGTGCTTCAAGATAATTTCTTATTTAGTGGGTCTGTACGAGATAATATCTTGTTCGGCAATCCTAATGCTACAGAGGAGCAAGTCCTCTCGGCGGCGAGAGCTGCCAATGCGCATGATTTTATTGAGCAGCTGCCGCTAGGCTATGATACAGAAGTGGGAGAACGTGGAGTGAAGCTGTCCGGTGGGCAAAAGCAACGGGTAGCCATAGCAAGGGTGTTTCTTAAAGACCCAAAAGTTCTTATATTAGACGAAGCTACGTCAGCACTGGATCTGGAATCAGAGCATTTAATTCAACAAGCGCTGCAATCCCTCTCGTCGGAACGTACTACACTCATTGTTGCGCATAGACTGTCTACCATTACACATGCTGATCAGATCGTGGTGCTTGAGAATGGTGAAATCACAGAACGTGGTACACATGAGGAACTAATGGGACTGGACGGAAGTTATGCGAGATTGTTTAACGTACAGCATTTGGATACATGATAAGATCTAACATTATAATAAATTACTTAGGTGGTCTTCTCGGGAGAGAGGGCCATTTTTTTAAATCCATTTGAGTCTTTTTGAATATCACGTGCGTCTAAAAAATATAAGCAACATGAAAGGTAGTGAGAACTTGAATACAACAGAGCTGGAGGAAAAGGCGATAGCGGGTGATGAAGACAGCTTTACTGCATTGATAGACGGGATGCAAGAGCGTCTTTACCGTATGGCGTACTCCTATGTGAGGAATAAGGATGATGCGCTGGAGATTGTACAGGAGACCGTTTATAAAGCGTTCATCTCAATTCATAAACTGCAGCAACCTCAATATTTTAAAACTTGGCTCACAAAAATAGCCGTCAATTGTGCCTTGGACTTTATCAGAAAATCTAAAAAAATCGTGTATATGGAGAAAGATCCCGAAGGCAGCTACGCTTCAGAACCCATAGAGGATGTCATTGATCTTCAGGAGGCGCTAAGAGTCCTTGATAAAAGATCAAGAATGATCATTGTGATGAGGTATTTTGAAGACTTGCCCATAAAGGAAATTGCCGGGGTATTGGACATGCCAGAGAGTACAGTGAAAACCGTCATCTATCGGGGATTAGGGAAATTAAAAATTAATATGAAGGGGAGTGAGTACTTTGGATAATCAACTTGAACGTTTACAGAAAGCATACAACGATATTGAAATCCCCGAAGAACTATCACAAGCTTCTCGAAAAGGTATTGAAAGAGGAAAACGCTATAAACAACAGAAAAGAGGAATAAAAATGAGCGGATTAAAATGGACAGGATCAGTTGCAGCAGCAGTTATCATTTCTTTTACAGTGGGTGTAAATACGGTACCCGCCTTCGCGGATAGTATGAATCAAGTGCCCGTTCTAGGTAAGCTGGTAAGTGTATTGAAATTTACGGATGGAAGTGCAGGCGGCGGCACGATTCAGGATGGAGTAGATGTCAATTTCATTTCGTTGAAACATCAGAAGAACAGTGATCAAATGATTTTAAACTTTGCAAATTCGGACAATACACAAGACCTTGCAAGCTCTTATAACGTAAAATTCACTGACAATCCTTATACAATGACCGTAACCGTGAGTGGGGCAAGGAACTTCTCAGCTGTTAAAGATCTTGAGACATTAAAAGAAAGCAAGTATGTTCAAGATGCTTATCCTTTAATTACATTGGATGACTCGATGATACGTTTCAATGTAACCTTCAAAGAGCCAGTTGCTTATGAGGTAAAGGAATATAAGGATCCGGCACAGGTGGCGATTACATTGAAGGATAAGAAGGGTGACGTGGAAGAAGGAACTTCTATCTATTCACTTAGAACAAGCTCAGAGCCTTCCGGCGAGAGTCAAGGTATGGCTGAAGAGATGTTATACGGGTTAGAGAACGTGCGCGTATTAAAGGATCAGAAGGGATTATTCCTAGTGGAAGCTGGGTATTTTAATACAGAAGCAGAAGCTTTGGCCCAACTGAAAAAAATTCAAACAGAGCATGGGGTTGGTGATCTATTGTTTGTAGAAAAACGATCGTCTCAGGAGATTCCACAATCCATTTCTCAGGCTGAATAAAAATAAAATAGAGCAGCGATTCTCTCGATAGTGGAGAATTGCTGCTCTATTTTTGTGTTGAATGGTTGCTCCACCTTTTACATTTTGCCAATCAAGAGCGACAAAATACCGGCTGCGATAAGCGGTCCTACAGGGACACCCTTGAACAATGCAACGCCAATCACTGTTCCGATCAGGAGACCCGCAACAACTGTGGGCTGGTTGGTCATAAGGATGGCTCCGCGCCCACCAAGATAAGCGACGAGAATGCCGATCGCAATCGCAAGAAGAGACTTCCAGTGGAGGAAGGACTGACCGACCATCTGCAGCGATATTTTTCCGCTGGCCAAAGGCGTCATGACCCCGATCGTAAGAATGATAATCCCGATAGTTAAACCATATTTCTCAAGCCAAGGGAAGGTCTGCTGCAGGCCAAGAACTCTTAGCAGTAGTAGGACGACCATTGCTATTGTTACAGGGGAATTACTGCTTATAATACCGAGCGCAGCAAGACCAAGCAAAAGCAAAGAGGTCATGTCCATCTTAAACGTTCAACTCCTTATTGTGAGAACTGCGCTTCGCAAGAATGTGATCTGCGATAAGTTTACCATGCCCACGTCCTGTCTCAATAAATACTTCATTCGCATTGCGGCCTGAAGCGATTACTCCTGCAACATAAAGACCTGGAACATTACTTTCCATAGTTGAAGGATTAAAAGCTGGCTTATCCATATCGTCATCCATAACTACGCCGGCAGAAGTGAGAAGCACCCGGCTAGGCCGGAAGCCAGTTAAAGCAAGGACGAAATCATTATCTATGGATTTCTTATCTCCATTGTGACTGGTAACGATGACCGAATTAGCCGTAATTTCAGTAACACGTGATTCCAGATGTAGAGTGATTTTACCCTTTTGTACCATCCCTTCAAAGATTGGCCGAACCCAAGGCTTAATATTCGAGGAAATGCTCTCACCACGATAGACCATATCGACTGTAGCTCCAACGCGCATAAGCTCCAGTGCTGCATCTACCGCGGAATTACTGCCACCAATGACTGTAACTTTCATCCCTGTATATGGATGGGCTTCACCGAAATAGTGGGTAACTTTAGGAAGTTCTTCCCCTGGAATACCGATCATATTCGGTTGATCAAAATAACCTGTAGCGATAACGACATTTGCAGTGATTCGTGTGTGATGCTCACCACGCATATTGGACGTATGTACAGCATAGGTTCCATCTTCCAGAGGCTCAATGGATAACGCTTCTTCGTAAGCGGCGATATCTAGACCATACTGCTTCGCAGCCCGGCGGTAATAGACAAGAGCTTCATGGCGGTATGGTTTATCATTGGTCGAGGTGAAAGGAACGTCTCCGATTTCTAATAACTCAGCGGTACTGAAGAATTGCATATTTGTTGGATACAAATAAATGGAGTGAACGATAAAGCTTTTTTCAATAATGAGACTGGACAGTCCTTGGCGCTGGCATTCGATAGCTGCCGAGAGGCCGCAAGGACCTGCACCGATAATAATTACATCTTTCATACAGTGGGTTACCTCCTGATCGTTACTATCTTTTCTTTAAATCCTACCCTAAATTCATTCATTTTGCCATAAGCATAAGATTAAACACAATAACCATTGCAAGTATAATGTTGATTGTTATATAATTAGATATATATCTAATGTGTATCTAGCTTATGAAGGTGAAGGAGTGTGATTCCAATGCAGTTAGAAAAAATAGTGAACTATCATAAAGCTTTGGCTGACCCAACACGTCTTCGTTTATTGTTGCTTCTGTCACAAGGAGAAATGCACGGACAAGCGCTGGCTGAGAAATTGAATTTATCACAACCAACGGTAACTCATCATGCAGCGAAATTGCGTGAAGTAGCTCTAATAAAGGAACGACGTGACAAAAATACAGTTTATTTTAAGTTGAATCCAGATTTCATTAGTAGTGGCGCTGAGGCTTCACTTCAGTTTATTTTTTCGAAAGGAGCGAGAAATATGGAAGAGAAATCACCTGAAAATAGTCTAAAGGAGTCTGTGCTGCGTAACTTTTTTTCGAAGGATGGGCGGCTTCGGCAAATCCCGGCACAATATAAGAAGAAACTGATCGCACTTCAGTACATGGTTGAGAAGCTAGAGCCAGGGGTAGTTTATAGTGAGAAGGAAATTAACGAGTTTATTAAGCAGTTCCATGAAGATTTTGCTACCATTCGGCGTGAATTTATTATGCATCAGTTTATGTATCGTGAGAATGATAAATATGAACTTAATCCCCAAGAAATTTGGACACGTTGGGAAGATGTCAAATAATGATCATAAAGTTGTTAACAATTTGTGTCTGTTGGAAATATGCTGATTAAGAGGGAGGAATTCGAATATAATAGAATTGTAAGCGTTAACAAAGATAGTTTTTCGAAAGGAGACTTGTCTTATGTTTTTCAAACGCGCAAAAAAACAATCACAATCCGATCACGTCACCGTTACCTTAAATCAAGTCAAGCAGGCGATCAGACAGTTTGAAGAAGATATGCCTGCGCTAATTAATAGAACAGCCTTAATCCTTGAAGACAAAAGAATAGATTTGAGCCGACTACAACGATATTTAGGTGGAGTTCCAGACCAGAATTTCTATATGTCACGTGAGACGTATGAAGTTTTCGAGGAACAAGATAAGCTAGTTCCGTATTACCTTGATATGGTTCAGTCCGCTGTCGACAATTACATCAGTGATACAGGTCAGCTGCCACTTGTTGAAGATGCTTGGTTACCTGAAGTCCATTATCGATTGCTAGCCACAGAAAGCTATCTCAAAGAGACCCCTCCTTTCCCACTGTATATCACGGAAGAGGAAATGATGCTGACACATCGAGCGGAGCATTTTGAGTAAATGAATAAATCAAATAAAAAGCCTATAAAGACTGTTCGGTAAAAGGGGAGACAGCTGTTCCTTTTTACAGAATGGTCTTTTCATTGTCTCCAAAGGCATAGTACAATAGATTACTGAAAGTTCAATTCTGAAAATCAACAGCATATAAGGGGAATCGCTTGATGAAAGAAGTACAAGCCGTATTATTTGATTTGGATAATACTTTAATGGATCGTGACCATACATTTCGCAGTTTTAGTACTCAGTTTGTTCAGGATTTTCTAGGACATTTGGAAGCTGAAGATGCGCAGAAGGTAGTAGAAGATATGATTCACAGAGATGCTGATGGTTACCGTGATAAGGACGGATTCTTCGTAGAGCTAAGCGAGGTACTGCCTTGGGAAACACCAGTTACGGCTGAACATATTCGTGCATATTATGATGCAAGTTATATCAATCATGGTGCTACGATGAAGGATGCTGTGGACGTTCTGAAGTACTGCAAAGAGCGCGGTTATATACTTGGTCTGGTTACCAACGGCAAAGTAGATATCCAGAACACCAAAATTGATACCCTTGCCTTGCGAGAGTACTTCAAGGCTATTGTCATTTCTGGAGAAGTAGAAATCGCTAAGCCTGATCCTAAGATTTATCAACTTGCATTAGACAGATTGGGAGTTACTGCGGATCAGACATTGTTTATTGGAGATCACCCGGTGAATGATATCTGGGGTGCAGGGAAAGCAGGGCTACAAGGCATTTGGCTTCAAAGAAAACATGCCTGGGACGAGCAATTGGACATACAACCTTGGAAGATAATCTACGAGTTGAATGAGCTTAAGTCCATTTTGTAATTTTATCAAAATTTATAGTTGACATTATACGGCAGCGCCGTTTATGATAACAGCATCTTATTTCGGAAGGAGACGATGTTTTATGACAGTTTTAAATGTAATGAACTCAACTGTTGTGGATACGTGTCTTCCGGGAACAGCGGCTGCCGAATAAGTTATTCGTGCAGTTTAGCAGGTAAGCTCTATTACGCTTATTAGAGCCGCGGGAACCGTATTGGGTCCGGCGGCTTTTTTGCGTATATAGAATCGATAGGAATTGTAGTTAATTGTCTATTTCTCTATATATCGCACGGGAAAATGAACTTATCCTTGTTTTTAGGATGAGACATTTTCCTGATTCTGTGTACACTTTTTGTCCTTTTCGTCCTAGAGGAGTTCATGAAGTGTGACCGCCGCCGGAGTCTTAAATTCCGACGGCTTTTTGTGTTCTCGGAAAATGCTAGCAGTACATGGTAAATAAAAACAAAAACTTAAACAGATCTTTAGGAGGATTCAAATGACTAACATACAGCAATATGGTTGGAATGAAAATTGGAGTTCAAAATGGGATGAACAGTGGAAGGAGACGGAGGATAAACGGCTTGTTCCCGGAAGAATTGTAGGCGATTTTGGCAGTAAGTATAGGGTGATGACTGATTTGGGAGAAACATGGGGGGAGCTATCAGGCAAGCTGAGACATACGTTTGTCGCTTCTGGTGATTTTCCTGCGATCGGCGACTGGGTGGCTCTTTCAATGCAGGATGGTGGCGAACATGCGATTTTACATGGGATATTGCCTCGGCATAGTGTCATCTCCCGCAAGGTAGCTGGTAACACACAAGAGGAGCAGATTGTTGCCTCGAATGTAGACACTTTATTTCTGGTCAGTGCTTTGAATGATGACTTTAATGTTCGGCGGATGGAGAGATACTTAATCATGGCTTGGAACAGCGGGGCTAATCCAGTCATTCTACTGACCAAAGCAGATCTTTGCCTAGATGCAGAGAGTAAAATTGCCGAAATGGAAAGCGCCGCTCCAGGTGTGCCTGTTCATGCGGTTAGTGCACTGCAAGATAATGGCCGTGAGAAGTTGCTGCCTTACATTGGGAGTGGACAGACAGTAGCTCTAACGGGCTCATCAGGCTGCGGCAAATCTACGATGGTCAACTGGTTATGTGGAAAGAATCTTCAGCTTACACAGGATGTAAGAGAAGGAGATAGCCGTGGACGTCATACCACTACCCACCGTGAACTGTTTATTATGCCGGACGGAGGAATCATAGTAGACACACCAGGGATGCGTGAGCTGCAGCTGTGGGAAGATGAGGGTGGATTAGATCTGGCGTTCAGTGATATTAGCAGCTTAGCTGCTGCATGTCGGTTTAGTAACTGTAGACATGAACGTGAGGAGGGCTGTGCGGTACTTGAAGCGGTTCATAACGGTGAGCTCGAAGAGAAGAGACTGCTGAACTACCGAAAGACACAGCGGGAGCTGTTGTACCAGAGCACCAAAGAGGTGAAGCTCAAGAGAAAAACTGCAGCTTCTTCTAAAGTTCATTCGACAAGGACTAGAGGGTACGGTTGGCGTAAAGAACTTGATGAGTATTAGAAGAACTTTATAGACAGCGACGGAGCCAAGAGTAGTGTTCCAATAGGCTAGATAGTCAAAAAAAGGGTGACCCTGAGCTCAGGGTCACCCTTTTTTATTAAATTCTCTTATAGATTATATTAGAACGATGCTGCAGTTTCCTTAGCCAATTGCAATCCGTTCTCAATAATTTCAGCGGATTGTGCAGGAAGTTGGTTGTGACCTTCGATGATTACTTGAGTAATATCTTTGATACCCCAAAGGTTAAGGTTACCAACGATGAAGTTTACAGCCATTTCAGCACTTGCTGCAGGACCTTCGGAATAAATGCCACCTCTAGCGTTCAGTACGATTGCTTTTTTACCTGTCAAAAGACCAACTGGACCTTCAGCAGTGTAAGAGAATGTTTTGCCAGCTTGGCAAAGGTAATCGACATAAGTATGCAATACAGCTGGTACAGTCATGTTCCACAGTGGGAAACCGAATACTACTTTATCAGCAGCGATAAACTGTTCCAGATATTTATTAACTACAGCAGCACCTGCTGCTTCTTCAGCTGTTAGTTCGTAACCTTGAGCAGCTTTGTACATACCAGTGATCAGGGTATTGTCGTAGTAAGGAAGTTGCTCTGCGAACAAATCAAGTTCAGTGATTTCATCTTCTGGATTGTTAAGTTTGTAGTTCTCCAAAAATTCATTGTAAAGCTTAACACTTACGGATTGTTCTGCTGGACGGTTGTTTGCTTTGATAAATAAAACATTAGACATTATGATTGCTCCCTTGGATGTGTGTATTTAATATTAACTATAAATAATATAGCATGTATTTTTTTGTTTGTAAATTATTTTTTTGTGATTTTTTTTGGTGGGGAAAGAGTATTTTATAAAGGAACAAGAGTTTGAAAAATAGAAATCCCGGTTAATAAACTTACAAGGAAACAGGAAAATATTCCCTATATTCATAAGGATCTGAATGAATTAAAAGGAGCGATGGACATGTCCATTGATCGGTTTATCATTAAGAAATTGGATAGCTGTCACGAAGAGCATACACGCCAAAATTTAGTGAGACTCTTTAAACTTCGAATACAGAAAGCTGAAAAAGCAGAGAATAAGAACTATAAGATTAGCTGATATTGTCCCATACTGGTGTAATCATTCATTACTAAAGCTGCAAAACTTAAAAACAGCAAGTCTCTTTCAGAGACTTGCTGTTTTGTCTGCCAAAGGATAAAAGAAACTTTACAAAAAAACTACCCCTCTATTAATAGAGGGATAGCGCCAATGAATCATTCTCACTATAACTGTGCAATATAGCCTCAGAGCCTTTAATTTCGATACTAATTAATGAATTCAGGCATTTCTGGATAGCATTCTTGCCCTTTTGAATTTTGAGCTCCAACGTACTGTTAAGTAATCTAAGTACTTTTTGAGTGGGCTGTTTATTTTCTGTTGTGAAATACACAGGTACAAGTTTGTTCTGAAATGTGATGAGCATTCTCATTTTGAAGACACCTCGCTAAAAGTATTTCATGTTAATGATAATACCCTTTGTTTCTTAATTTTACCTTAAAATTAGCTTATGATAACATAAAGATTGTTAGATTAATATACATATATATGAAATACAGGAAGGATACAATGATGTGAATGACAATGGATTGGCCGATTTAACGCATTTTTTATTTCCAGATGAAGTAATGGGGCAAGCAGTTCTGGATCAGTTACATACAGGTTTAAACGCAGAACGGATCTGTAGATTGAAATATAAAGAGAAGGAGGAAATGAAGGATCTGTGTCTGCAAATACATAAAGACCGGATACTAGTAATCTGCAATAGTAACCCGGAAACCCTGCCCTATGAATTAAAGGATGAAAGTGAAACGGAGAGCTTTTGTCTTCAGCTGTTCGAATGTGAGAACATGAAGGAGCTCTTTAATCACGGGATTCCGGCATTACTAATGTCAAAAAGAAAATTTGAGGAGCTGAAAAAAAGCTCATGCTCATCCACGCTGCAAATGCTCTCAGATTGTTTAGCAGCAGAGACAGGGGATGATGTACATTCCATCCAACTAGCACGGGTAATGAAGTGCTTCATGGCGGAAGGAGAATTACGACTCTGTACGTCCAGTGACAGTGGATGGAGCTTCCAGAAAGCACGCTTCTTAGGCGATCATTCCAGTGGCTGGTTGTTACGAATGAGCAGTGATCCATCCAAAGACTGGCTTATAGCCCTCCCGATTACAAAAGCTCAATTATGTGGGTCAGTAACAAAGTGGGTGTTACATTCTTCCGCATTTCTCACTCCACAATAGCAGTTGAATAAGGAGGGAGGGTAAGTTGATCTGAATTCAAGATCGATTTGACAGCAATCGTCTTTAGGATCTTGGAGTAAGAGAAACCCTCGACATTGGGTTGTAGTACAATAGTTTGTTCTTCTCCAGTAAGGTTATGAACGACGAGCACCTGATCCTGTGTTGTTAGTCGTTCGTAAGCCATAACCCCGGGATTGCCAGAAGCAAAGTCACGGATTCCGCCATCCCGGAGCGCAGGAATCTCATTTCTTAGCGAAATAAGCTCGCGATATCTTTCTAGCATTGAACCACTGTCATTCAGCTGGCTCTCAACATCAACGTTTATCGCACCCGCATTATTACTTCCGGCCTCCCAAGTAGTCTGCCCCTCTCCTTGATCAGCTGCACTCCATCTCATAGGCTCTCGAAGTCCTTCATCTGGCTTCACACCGCGCATTCCAATTTCTTCACCATAATAGATAAAAGGATTCCCAGGCAAAGTTAATAGTAGGGCTGCTGCCATTTTTGCATGATTCGGGTTATTGTCTAATTGACTCATGACTCTGTTTTGATCATGATTCGTCAAGAAAGTAGCATCGGTAAATTGGTTAGCGGATATTTTGGAATACAATTTATAGGTTCGTTCCAGCGTAAAGGCCGTTCCGCTGTCTTTTTCAGTTTTTACAGAGTTCACCAGTGTTTCTGCTAAGCCAAAGTTAAAGCTTGAATTAAAAGCTTGATCTAAATAAGCTCCGACAGTGACAGCAGAATTCTCCCAGACCTCGCCAACTATATATGCCTCTGGATTTACTTCATTCATAGCCTTGCGGAACTCCTGCCACCAGGATACATTTTTAGCGGTAGTAGCCTCACTTTTATCACTCAAAAGATCTTCGTAGATATGCTTCGCAGCATCTAGTCGGAAGCCATCCACACCTTGCTCCAGCCAAAATTTTCCGATGTCCTTCATTTCAGTACGAACTTCTGTATTATCGAAATTCAGATCAGGCATGCCTTCCCAAAATCCGCCTAGATAATGACTGCCAAGTATAGAATGCCACGCACTGCCACCGCCAGCAGCGCTGGCTCCATTTGCGGGACGACCTTGATCTTCAGCCCAGACGTACCAATCGCGATATTTGCTGTCACTGTTTTTAGCCGAGTCTACGAACCATGGGTGTTCTTTGGAGGTATGATTCACAACCAAATCCATAATTATTTTTATTCCTCGTTTATGTGCTTCTTTAATTAGCTCCTGCATATCCTCAATCGTCCCATAATCAGGATTAATTGCACGATAATCGGTTACATCATATCCATGATAGCTTGGTGATGGGTTGATGGGCATGAGCCAAATCCCGCCAATCCCCAAATCAGTCGTGGTTTCAGGATTCCCATCATTTAAGTAATCCAGCTTTTGGGTGATCCCTTTTAGATCTCCAATGCCATCGCCGTCTGAATCATAGAAGGAACGAACAAATAATTCATAATAAACAGCGGAAGGTTGTTCATCCGTCTTATTTATCAATGCTTGAGGTGTAGCGGTGCTCTGAATGGAGTCTGCTTTAGGGGAGGGCGTGGCAATGGATGTTTTGTTGCTTTGATTACCAGAACAACCGGACAGCAGTAATGTCGTTAGACTGATGCCCACCAGAGAGCATATTGTGATTTTTTTGGTTTTGAATGTAACACCTTTATACATATGTAATAACTCCTTCTATTGCAAATTTTCTAATTCTAGAAATGGAAAGCGCTTTATTTCCTATAGTACTCGAATGCATCCCCATGGGTAAAACGTTTGCACAGATACAAAAACAGCAAATTAAACGATATTTATCCATTCCTTCAATAAAAGTCGCTAGTATCATGGTTATTCTTGGATTTCCCTAGGTTATTGGAGGTTTTAACCTTTTCATAGGCATCTGCATATGCTTTAAGCAAGGGCGAAGGACCCGGTAAGAAAGGAGAATGAAGAATGAAGATTAGGAAAAAGCTGTCATTGTCGCTCATGATCATTACTTTATGCTTTTCAGTGCTTGCCGGTTGCGGCGGAAAGTCAGAGTTGGTAAAGGTGAAGATTGGTGAAGTCACCCGTTCTGTCTTTTATGCACCCGAATATGTTGCCTTATCACAAAATTTCTTTAAAGACGAAGGACTTGACGTAGAGCTACAGACGATCCCCGGTGGAGATAAAACCATGACTGCACTCCTCTCAGGTGCCATCGATGTTGCATTGGTAGGTTCTGAAACCTCCATTTATGTGTATCAACAGGGTTCGGATGATCCGGTCATTAATTTTGCACAGCTGACTCAGAGGGATGGAACGTTCCTGTTTGCCCGTAAAGCTGACGGAGCGTTTAACTGGGATAAAGTGAAGGGTTCTACCTTCCTGGGGCAAAGAAAAGGCGGAATGCCACAAATGGCAGGTGCGTTTACTTTATCTAAAAAAGGAATAGATCCTACCAAAGACATTACCTTGATCCAAAATATTGACTTTGCTAATATTGCCGGTGCTTTTGCTTCAGGTACAGGCGATTATGTGCAGCTGTTTGAACCACAGGCTTCAATCTTTGAACGTGAGAACCGAGGGGCAGTAGTGGCTTCGTTTGGTGTGGAAAGCGGCTATTTACCGTACACCGTGTTTATGTCTAAGAACAGCTATATTAGTAAAAATGGAGACACGGTACAGAAGTTCACAAATGCGATCCAGCGTGCTCAGCTTTGGGTGAAGGAACATAGCCCTGAAGAAATTGCGGATGCGATAATGACTTATTTTGATAAGACAGATAAAGATATCGTGGTTTCTGCAGTCAAACGTTATAAGGAACAGGATACCTATGCGGTTAATCCAATTATAGATCAAGAAGAATGGAACAATTTGCTTGATGTGATTGATAATGCTGGTGAGCTTAAAGAACGCGTTCCCGCTGACAAAATAGTGAATAACAGTTTTGCTGAGAAAGCTGAGAAGAGCATAACGAGCAGCACTTCAAAATAAGAGAGAACCAAAGATCCTAAATAAGATGTGTAAATTGAAGGAGGGGCTGACAATGCTTCCAGTAGTGCAATTAAAGGGAGTAACGCATGCCTATCTTGGCGACCGTGAAGCTTCACTGGCCGTTGAGGACCTGAACCTTAATGTCGAGCAAGGAGAGTTCGTTAGCTTAGTCGGACCAAGTGGTTGCGGTAAGACGACTCTTCTATCGATTATTGCAGGACTGCTGCAGCCATCTCAAGGCGAAGTGTTCGTAAATGGAGAGCCCATTATGGGACCCTCACCAGAGGTTGGGTATATGCTGCAGCAGGATTATCTTTTTCCTTGGCGGAGTATTCTGGATAATGCCATTCTAGGACTAGAGCTGACTGGAAACTTGAACGAGGAGAGCAGAAAGCGGACGTTGGAGCTGCTTCGAGAGATGGGCTTAGAGGGCAAAGAGCACGCCCTTCCTACTCAGTTATCAGGTGGGATGCGGCAGAGAGTGGCTCTGGTACGCACCTTGGCAACGAATCCTGGACTCCTTCTACTAGACGAGCCGTTCTCGGCACTTGATTACCAGATCAAATTACAGCTGGAAGATTTGGTCTCTGAGACCTTACGCAGCAGGGGGACAACTGCAATATTAGTTACTCATGATCTATCTGAGGCCATTGCGGTAAGCAGCAGTGTTATTCTTCTACAACGAAATCCAGGGAAGATCCGAAAAGTATTTTCAGTGCCAGAGCAAATCCGGTCAGCACCTCCGCTATTTGCACGTGATCAGCCAGGCTTTTCGGAGCTTTTTCATGAAATATGGAAAGAGATGGAGATTGCAGGGAGGGAAAGCTAATGAAGCATACGGAGCAATCGGGGTTATTAGCTTCCCGTGAACAGTGGCTACAACAATTGCATGGCGATTATAAAAAAACGAAGCACCGCTGGCGCAATCAGGTGATTGTTGTAAGGAGCAGCCTGTTACTGCTGTTTTTTGTTCTCTGGGAAGCTGGCGCAAGAATGGGCTGGATTGATGAGTTATTATTCAGCTATCCCACAAAAATCTTCCGGCAGATCTGGGGAGATATGGTCAGTGGAAGCTTGTGGCCGCATCTGGGGATGACGGTAGGTGAGACTGCGGTAGGCTTTGTACTAGGAACGCTATTAGGGACACTTCTTGCTGTGATCATTTGGTGGTCTCCTTTTTTATCAGCAGTGCTTGATCCGTATATGGTCGTATTTAACAGTATGCCGAAGGTGGCGCTGGGGCCGATTTTTATCGTCATGTTCGGAGCCGGATTCACTGCTATCGTTGTTACTACTTTATCTATAACGGTGATTATAACGACGCTTGTTGTGTACAATAGTTTTTGCAGTGTGGATCCGAATCTGGTCAAGGTGGTTCGTTCCTTCGGAGCTTCTAGAGTTCAGGTGTTCTTTAAAGTAATTCTTCCAGCCTCGTTCCCGACGGTGGTCTCCACCTTAAAGGTGAATGTGGGGATGTCATGGGTAGGAGTTATCGTAGGGGAGTTCCTGGTCGCTAAATCGGGTCTGGGTTATCTGATTATTTATGGTTTCCAGGTCTTTAATTTCACGCTAGTGATGTCCAGTCTTTTGATTATCGCGGCCGTGGCTACAGCAATGTATCAATTAGTGGTATATCTTGAGAAGCGGCTGTTATCCCGGCGATGAACCTTATGTAATATTGTGTCCGTACACAAAATCTTGTAACATGTCTATATCTTTACCTATTTATTGGGTTAGTGCTTGTAAGGAGAGATAAGGCTTATGGGATTTCGTGTGATAAAAACAGCAGCAGCTACGTTATTATCCGTACTAGTTGCGTCTGCAGTGGGTATACCTAATGCGCAGAGTGCAGGCTTGCTGGCAATTTTGGGTGTAGAGGTTACTTTGAAAAGGAGTTTCCGAACGATAACGGCTCGTTTTTTAGCCTCGCTCGTGGGACTCTTTTTTGGCTGCATCCTATTCTGGCTTCTAGGGTTCCATTACTGGGTGCTCGGGCTGTATGTACTCGTGGGCTTTCCGATGATTGTAAAGTCTGGCTACAAAGAAGGAATTGTCACCAGCTCGGTTATCGTGTTTCGCGTGTTTGGACAAGCTGAACTATCGCTCCATGTCCTGTTGCAGCAAATAGAGCTTCTGGCTATTGGGCTCGGTTCAGCAGGGCTGGTAAACTTGATTTACATGCCTCAGACTGGTGGGGTCATTTATGGAATCCGTAAGGAAGTGGATCGCTATTTTTCGGTTATTTTTACCCAAATGGCCCGAACGCTTCGAGATCCTGCGTATATTTGGGACGGCAAAGAATTAATTGACGCAGATAATACAGTGCAGCGGGGATTAACGGCAGCTACCCGTGAGATGGAGAATCATGTTATTCATCCTGATGAAGCATGGAATGTTTATTTCTACATGCGGAAGGAGCAACTGGAATCGATTCAAAGTATGATGCAGCTGCTTTCTCAAGTGTATCGCCATTTACCGCATGGGGAGATGGTTGCTGAGTTATTTGACCAGCTTAGCGGGGATGTGCTTGCGGAAGAATATACTGGACGAACTGAACATTTACTGGACGAACTAACAAGAGAATTTGAAGAAATGGATCTGCCAGAGACACGTGAGGAATTTGAAGTGCGCTCAGCTATTCTTCAGTTATGCAGGGAACTGGCACTTTATTTAAAGATCGCTAAGCGGCATAAAATCCCGGTCAGTTACAAGCCGGAGAAACGTTTGAAGATTCGAAATAAGGCTTAAATTGAGGCTTTAATAAACTGAAGTATTAACTATCTCTGTCAAAATCACGATAAGATATGTATGAGCTAAAAGTTGATCACAGGATATGATTAACGATTTTATGGTGAGTTCAAATAATAGCAGGAAGTTCGGTAGTCGAATTTTCCGCATTGGCAGGTGAGGCGTATGGACAAAGTTATGGAATCATTTATAGGAAAACAGCTTATAGCTAACCTTTTTAATGACAAAGGAGTATTTGTTTTACCCGCATTGACTTTATTAAGTGCTGAGCATATACGATTAATCAATCAACATAAGATCACCCTAGAGTCTCATGACGTCGTACAGCTGGATAGCGCGGAATTTTTCCAACTTGCAATCGATGATTGCACAGCTGCGATAGAAAATATTTTTGAACAGCTTCGTCATAACAAAAACAAACGAATTCCTATGCTTGAAGTTAGAAATGAAGTCATTCCGTTTATTCAGCAGGTAAGCGAAAAGAATGACTTCTACGGCGTATTGGCTGCACTGCAGTCCAAGGATGATTATACATACAGACATAATGTAGCGGTTGGTATTTTATCTACGTTGCTAGGTAAATGGCTAAAATTAAAGCCTGAGGATTTGAGTATGCTGACGATCGCAGCGACCCTTCATGATATCGGAAAAATGAGGATTCCGGATGAATTATTAACCCGGCCGGGCCCGTTGACCGCTGAGGAGTATCAGCTTATGAAAAAGCATACGACCTATGGATACGAGATGATCCGGGACACTATTGGAACCAATCATTTGCAAGCGCTCGTCGCCCTGCAGCATCATGAAAGAATGGACGGCAGTGGTTATCCATTCGGCGTACTTGGGAATCGGATCACTGATTTCAGTAAAATTGTTGCAGTAGCAGACGTGTTCCATGCGATGACATCCGACCGGTTTTATCGTAAAGCTTCACCTCTTTATGAAGTGTTGCTGCAGATGGAGGAAAACGTATTTGGCAAGCTTGACCCTTATATTTGTAGAGTCTTTATTAATAAGTTAATGCAGTCAATGATAGGGAATGAAGTGGAATTGACAGATGGACGGACAGGAAAAATCATTATGATTCTTGCTACTGATCCACTGCGTCCCCTCGTGAATATTGATGACGATTTTATTGACCTGAGCAAACATAGATCTATTGGAATTGTGCGCGTAATCCCGCAATAGCGGGCTTTATAAGGTTTTTTTAACGTTCAGAATGGATATGTATCAGGCTGGACCATTTTTATAATCTACTCATATCTGTACAAATTTTGAAATAAAATGAACTATAAGTCTTCTGATAAGACCCTCTGGAGGGCTTACTCAAATTTATTTATAGACTAACAATCAACAAATGCCTAGAACCTGCATACACTTGATAGTGAATGATTGTATGGAGGAGGTTTAAAGATGTCATTAAGCCATAAACGTCAAACAAGGGAGATCATTACGAAGGCAATTTGCGGCAAAGGTCGTAAGTTCTCTACAGCAACCCATACCGTGACTCCGCCACATCACCCGACTAGTATTCTGGGGGCTTGGATTATCAACCACCAGTACGAAGCGGTTGCCGCCGGGAACGGAATCGAAGTAATTGGTACTTACGATGTAAACATCTGGTACTCGTACGACAAGAACAAGCAGACCGAGGTAGCTAAAGAAACGGTCTCCTATGTGGAGCTCATTCCGCTCTCCTACCTGGACACGAGACACCGCACTTCTACCGTTGAGGTCTCTGCGGAGGCAACGCAGGAACCCAACTGTGTAGAAGCGGGCGTATCGCCAGGCGGAGGCAGTGTGACACTTCGCGTAGAGCGCGAATTCGAAGTGGAGTTGGTGGCTGAGACCAAAGTCCGTGTGTATGTCACTGAGCAAAGCGATGATCCAGAAGACAAGGATTATGATTTTGAAGGTGATAGCTTCGATTACGATGATCTAGACCCTGACAATCTGGATGATGAACTGTAAGGAAGGATACGCCGCCGTTAACTGAGTACTGATGGGTTATGGTCCATTATATGTAGGGAGGGCGGCGGCGTAGAGGGCGAATGCCCTCCTTTTTTTTATTTATTTTTAGAATTAAAAATGGAACCTGAGTGGATTAAGAACAACCTGGTTCGTATGAATGGGCAAGAAGTGCTACTGCAGGGCTTTCAATCTTGGGCTGCGATGGATGGAGGGGCAGGAGAATGAATGAGGGGTTTAAGGTGTATTCGGGATTGTCATCAGCACAGAGAGAGTCCAGATTATTTCGGAGCGGGATTGAAGCGATGCTCACTTCGTCTAGTAAGCAGGAACTGTTGCGAATGAAGGGCTCAGAAGCATCTCTGCGGAGAAACCAGACCTCTGGTGAAAGAAATCGCTTAGAAGATACATATGATACTCTGCCTTCCGATAAGGCCCATAAACAGTGCTATAACATACTCGTGTATAATTTGAGCGTTCTGCAGATCACTCCACAAGGAGCAGGCCCAGGTATGCGCGCAGCCTCCGATTTGCTAGCCGGGGCTGTGCGAATGGATAGTGTCGATAGCAGCGTATCAATGGGGGCTGCACCAGGAGTATGGCGTGGAGTAATGAAATTACTTCAGCGTATTGCTGTTCGGACTTTGTACAGCTTGGGGCTGGATAGCGGTGAGGTCATGCTGAGGGCAATGGGGAACCGGAGGTATGTCGTGGAGGGAGTCACTCCACTACTACAGAGTTCCGGCAAATCATTGCCAGAGCCTTATCGTTCCGCAGCATTAGCGCTGGAACGGAGCCTTGCTCTGGAGCAGCCAGGCCGCAGCGGCCTGCTCATGGGCATGGACCCGGAGTTTATCATCCTCCGGGAGTCCACGGGCCGCGTTGTGCCTGCGTCGCGGTACCTGCCCACGGACGGCGTCGCAGGCTGCGACGCCGGCCCTCCCGGGACGCGCGGCGCGCGCCGGCTCGCCGAGCTGCGCCCCCAGCCGCGCGGGGAACCACGCGCGCTGCTGGCGCAGCTGATGTCCGCCGCGGCTACGGCGGACCGGCTCATCGCCGACCGCACGCTGCGCTGGCGGGCGGGAGGCATGCCGCTGACGGGCTGGGCCCTCGGCGGCCATTTGCACTTCAGCGGCGTGACGCTGACGGCGCCGCTCTTGCGCGCGCTCGACAACTATCTCGCGCTGCCGATGCTTTTGCTTGAGGACGTCCGCGCGGGAGCGCGTCGTCCTCGTTACGGCGTGCTCGGCGATTTCCGGATTCAGCCGCATGGCGGCTTTGAGTACCGGACTTTGCCGAGCTTCCTGGTATCCCCGGTCATCGCTAAAGGCGCGGTCTATCTGGCTCACCTTATCGTGAGCCATTATGAAGACCTGACGCTGCGCCCGCTCGACCTAGAAGACCTGCATATCGCCTACTATGACGGCGATAAATCCCCGCTGCGCGACGCAGTACCCCCTCTGCTGGCGCAGCTACGCTCTCTTGGCGGCTACGAGAAGGCCGCCCAATACATAGAGCCTTTATTTCAGTATATCGCCTCTAAACGAACGTGGGATGAATCTCGCGATATCCGTGAGCTGTGGTGCAGCAAAGTTAAAGCTTGAACTTATATTTCAAAATATTAGAAAGTATTAGTTTTTCACATATCCCTCATATCTAATATTTCTCGCATAAACGCTTACCGTCCTAATAAGGACACCGAAGGCGTTTATGCTTGTCTATATGTACATGATGCTCCAAGAGCCGATATCTTGAAATCCAAGTCGTTTGTAAATGACCCCAGCATGAGGGTTGTCATAAAAGAGGCATAAAGATTTCCCTTCAGAGAGTAAGTCTGTGCATAGCTGTGCAACTACGCTTGTAGCTAATCCTTGCTCTCTGAATGCTTGATGAGTGGCAACCCCTACGATCATAGCTGACATGGAATTTTCCGCTGATGTTGAGGCCGTTGTAATCACCTGATCTTCACGTTTCATATAATACGTACGGCCAGTGCCAGTCGCCAATGTTTTACGTAGGCTAGTTCTCGATCCATCCCGACTGCTTTCAAACTCTTCTATTGTATCAGTAAGCGAACAAATCGCTTCCACATCCTGGATGGTTGCTTTATTAATGTTATCAACGGAAGAAGAGTACTGTTTAATTTTGGTATTCATTTCCTTAAGCTCAGCAAAGTACAATTGCTTTTCTTGTTTAAAGTTAATTACTCCGTCAAAAGCTTTTACCACTTCGGTTACACCAGAAATCATATGAATTTCGTTATCTTGTCGCATGATTGTAGCGAATCCTTCCACATCAAACGGCCCATCCGCGTAAGGAAGATAGCTTCTATAGAAACGTAATAGAACGGCTTTTATAAGGCCGTCAGATGGATCTATCTCTCCCCACAATGCCATAAAATCCTGTTCAAACCCGAAATTCTCTACATCTCCAATGATGAACAAATTAAGAGCAGGCTCTTTCTGTAGCAATGCCATTAGAAGTTCCCGATCATCCTCCGTAAGTCTTCGTATCATTTGATATTCTCCTTTTATTTTCTTATGATCTAACGCTCTGTGTTAAGATTTTACAATATTAAAATGCAGAAGAATACACCTCTTTCTAATGAACGATGGATGCTTGAAATATTTACAAAAGGTACTACCCATTGAGCTTCAGTAATAGTGTCGGATTTCGTGATTTTTTGTCTGAGGATCGAGAAGAGTGAACTTCTATGCGGTTGCTGGGTGACCTTGTACGCCAATTTTCTGTTATAATGAAGGACAGCAATAAATAGGCATGGAGGTTGACCATGGCACAATATACGCCGATGATTGAGCAATATTTAAAAGTGAAGGAAGGGGCAAAGGATGCCTTCCTATTTTTTAGACTGGGCGATTTCTATGAAATGTTCTTTGAAGATGCCATTTTGGCTTCCAAGGAGCTTGAAATTACGTTGACAGGTCGCGAAGGCGGGGGCGCAGAGAAGATCCCGATGTGTGGAGTACCTTATCACGCCGCCGAGGGTTATATTCAACGCCTGATTGAAAAAGGATATAAAGTCGCTATTTGTGAGCAATTAGAGGATGCTTCTGTCACAAAGGGAATGGTGAAACGGGATATCGTACGTGTCGTGACACCTGGAACAGTTATGGATGGAAAAATCATTGCCGACAAAAGCAACAATTATCTTGTTTGTGTAACCGAAAGTGATGGGATGATGGCATTAGCTGCATGTGATTTAACTACAGGTGAATTGTATGTTACTTCAGTGTTATCTGGTGCAGAGTGGCTGCGCGATGAGATTGGCATTTATGAACCGGCTGAGATCATCGGAGACCCGACGTTATTGGAGCTTTTACGTAGTGAAACGCCTCTGTTGGCGAAACCTGTTGTGTACACACCTTGGGAGAAACGTGAGGAGGAGCTGGCACGTCGACAATTCGGTGAAGCCGCATGGGTTCGTCTGGAGAAAGAACGTGGACAATGTCTAGCACTGCTAATCTCCTATCTAAACGAGACACAACGGCGTTCAATGGGACAACTTAGTCAAATTTCTCCTTATGAACCAGGTAATTATATGATTCTTGATCCGTTCACACGCCGAAATCTGGAGCTAACAGAGACGGTCCGAGAACGTTCTAAAAAAGGATCTCTTCTATGGCTACTAGACCGTACCGAAACATCCATGGGTGCGCGATTGTTACGTCGCAGAATAGATAAACCGCTATTGCAGCGCGCTCCGATCGAACGTCGTCTAGAAGCAGTTGATTATTTGTACAATCAGTTTATTGTTCGAGAGGACCTGCGTTTAGCGTTGAAGGAAATTTATGATTTAGAGCGGCTGGTAGGTCGTATTGCCTTTGGTAGTGCGAATGGTCGTGACATGAATGCCTTAAAGCTATCACTGGCACAAATCCCTGCTTTGAAGGAATTATGTATGACTTCGGGATCTGCAACCCTACGCGAGATCGGTGCTAGCATGGATGAATGTGCCGAGATACGGGAGGATATAGATCGAGCAATTGTCGAAGATGCGCCGGTGTCCGTGAGAGACGGAGGAATTATCCGTTCTGGTTATCATGCCCGGTTGGACGAGCTGCGGGAAGCTAGCAGTAATGGTAAACGTTGGATCGCCGAACTGGAAGCGAAAGAACGCCAAGCCACTGGCATCAAATCACTGAAGATCGGATATAACAAAATCTTCGGTTATTTCATAGAGATCACCAAATCCAATCTGTCTTCGTTGCCGGAAGGGCGTTATGAACGTAAGCAGACGCTTGCAAATGCAGAGCGATTTGTTACACCTGAGCTTAAAGAGAAAGAGGCACTGATTCTTGAAGCGCAAGATAAAATGACAGATTTGGAGTACAGCCTGTTTACTGAACTGCGTGATCGAATCAGCGGCCAAATTCCGCGACTGCAGAATCTTGCAGAAAAGGTAGCTGAGATTGATGTGTATCAATGTCTGGCAGCCGTCAGTGCCGAGCATCGCTTCGTAAAACCCGTCCTATCGGATGGGTACGATCTTCGACTTGAAGGTGGTCGTCATCCTGTCGTGGAGGCTGTGTTAAAGGATTCGGCATTTATAGCAAACGGAAGTACGCTAAGTAAAGAAGATGGAAATATTCTTTTGATCACTGGTCCTAATATGGCTGGGAAAAGTACCTATATGCGGCAGGTTGCACTCATTTGTATTATGGCTCAAATTGGCTGTTTCGTTCCGGCCACCAGTGCAGAAGTTCCGCTAATTGATCGAATCTTTACTCGTATTGGGGCAGCTGATGATTTGATCGGAGGTCAGAGTACATTTATGGTAGAAATGGCCGACATACAGGTCATGACAGAAAAAGCAACAGCCCGGAGTTTAATTATCATTGATGAGCTTGGTAGAGGAACATCGACGAGTGAGGGCATGGCGATTGCACAAGCGGTAATTGAGTATGTGCACGATACCATTTCTTGCAAAGCTTTAGTTTCGACGCATTTTCATGAATTGGCCCACTTAGAAGAAAGCCTTAAAGGGCTTAAAAATTATTCTATGGCCGTACAGGAGAGCGGGGATAAAGTAAACTTCCTGCGTAAGCTTGTTCCGGGAGCAGCAGACAGTAGCTATGGGATTTATTGTGCACGCCTAGCAGGGCTTCCTGAAGGGATCATTGATCGTGCTTACGGTCTACTTCAGAGTATCGAGCAGGCGGCTCATCCAGGTGGTTCCTCTATTCATTATGGGGGTGGACTAGAAAGTCAGGCCGCTGCAAAAGAGGTCGCAACTACATCTATCCAACAACCCGATAGTGTCATCGCAGAAACTTCGGGGATTCCTGGAGACTCCTATTCATCAATAGCAGATGAAGTAGTTCAACTGTCTATCTTTGGCGAGGAAGAACCACGTAAGCATCGGAAGGGTAGTGCAAATCAGTCGGCTGTAGTAATTGAAGTACAAGAGAATCCTGCGATAAAAGAATTCATCACTTCTGTGCGTAACGCAGATCTTATGAATATGACTCCGCTTCAGGCTATGAGTCTGCTGAACGACCTGAAGATGAAAGCAAAGGATCTTTAATTATTGATTGCCTAAATAAGAGGTGAATGAAATTGGCCAAAATTCATATATTGGACGAGCATATTGCCAACCAGATTGCTGCGGGTGAAGTTGTAGAGCGACCAGCTTCTGTTGTGAAGGAGCTAGTTGAGAATGCTATTGACGCAGGAAGCACAAGGATTGAGGTTTCGGTGGAGGAAGGCGGTTTACAGAGCATCCGAGTGAAAGATAACGGCTCAGGGATCGAGCCTGAGGATTGCGAGACCGCTTTTTATCGCCATGCTACAAGTAAAATCGCTAATGGGCGTGATCTATTCCAGATCACTAGCCTAGGGTTCCGTGGTGAGGCGCTCCCCAGTATTGCTGCGGTATCCAAAGTCTCTCTTCTAACGGCTACTGCCGATGACGGCAAAGGACGCCTGATTGATATTGAGGGTGGTAATTTAATTCGGAATGAAGATTCCCCTTCGGGCCGTGGGAGCGATCTAGCGGTGCGTGAATTATTTTTCAACACACCGGCACGGCTGAAATACATGAAGAGTATCCAGACGGAGCTTGGTCATATATCGGATGCCATGTATCGAATGGCGTTAGCCCATCCGGGAATCTCTTTTACCTTGCATCATAATGGCAATCAGCTGCTGCACACGCTTGGTAATGGTGATCTGCTGCAAGTGATCGCAGCGGTGTACGGAACCTCCGCAGCCAAGGCTATGTTGCCGATTACGGCAGAGGACTTGGATTATCGTATTTCTGGTTATATAAGTCGTCCGGAATGGACACGCTCAAATCGAAACGCAGTGACTACCATTGTGGGAGGACGATATATTCGCAGCAATGGTCTAAACGCAGCGATCATGCGTGCTTATCATACTTTACTTCCTATTAACCGCTATCCACTGCTGGTGCTCGAACTGGACATGCATCCTTCACTTGTGGACGTCAATGTTCATCCAGCTAAGCTGGAGGTTCGGTTTAGTAAGGAGAATGAGCTTTACACGTTTGTTGAACAAGAAATTCGTAAAGTGTTGTTAGGGCAAAGTTTGATACCGCGTCCAGGTAAAGAAACCATTGGGCCAAAGGGCAGCAGTTCATTTATACAGGAGCAGTTTGCTTTTTCTAAAGGGTCAGTTCCGGCACCCCCACCGTCTGAGGTGGGCAAGGATCCAGTTCCTCAGGGATCTGGTAGTTCCTTTAGTAGACAACAACCATCAAATGTTGAACAGAGCGCCAGTGAGTTCAGAAAAGAGAGGCAGATTGATACTCCGATGACCCGTGAAACGGCTCCATCCTACGGGTCAGGATACCAGTCTTCCTCTTCACAAGGACGTCAAAATAATGTGAGCAACAACTATGCTAATGGGTATCGCCCGCAAGAAGCTTCATCCCTGCAGAAGCAGATTCCTTCTGCCCAAGCGTTATGGGCACCGCCAGTCGATGAAGAACCTGGGCTTCCTGCCTTCCCGGAACTAAATTATATCGGACAGCATCATGGGACTTATATTATCGCTCAGAATGACGGCGGGCTGTATCTCATTGATCAACATGCGGCTCACGAACGCATAAATTACGAGTTTTTTTATGAGAAGTTCGGTCGTCCTGAAGACGCTTCTCAGGATCTGCTTTTGCCAATTACGCTTGAGTTCACGCCTTCGGAAAGTCGTCAACTTAGTGAACGTTTACATTGGTTTCAGCAGGCTGGAGTGTACCTTGAACATTTTGGAGGACAGACTTTTCTGATTCGATCTTTGCCGTATTGGTTTCCTGAAGGCGAGGAGAAGGCGATCGTTGAAGAAATGGCGGAGTGGGTCTTGAGTGAACGATTGATTGACCTAGCAAAGCTACGAGAGAAATCGTCTATTCTATGCTCGTGTAAAGCCTCCATCAAAGCCAACCAGAAACTAACAGAACAGGAAGTCGAGGCCTTGTTGTCTCGTCTGGCAGCATGCAGACAGCCGTATACTTGTCCACATGGGCGTCCGATTGTGATTTCTTTTTCATCCTATGATTTAGAGAAATTGTTCAAACGGGTGATGTAATTGTACGATTAGAAATTTGTTGTAAGTATGACTGGAGGCAACATGATTATAACTACGGGTTATAGCCCGATAATGGATATTGTAGAGCGAGCTCAGAATCTCGCAGAAAGAACGGGCTGTAAATACGCTCCACGCGAGAAATTCTCTATACCCAAGATGGTGGAACACTATGGAGATGAGGATATACTAATTCTTTCTCAAGAAGCCGTTCGTTTACACCGATTAGGGATGGAGCCAATGGAGTTTCACCCAAGCATGGGCTTCGTTCGTGCGAAACGGATTCTGAAGGGTGATATAGAACCGATGCTTGTCGCTGCTCGAATGCTTCCCGGAGATAGCGTACTAGATTGCACAGCGGGTCTAGGTGCTGATTCGTTGCTATTTGCTGTGCATGGTGGTGAGTCCTCAGAGATTACCGCTCTGGAGAGCTCATTGCCGCTGTTTGCACTGCTCTATGAAGGGATGCGGCATTATACCTCTGGGCAAGTAAGGGTTAATGAGGCCTTGCGTAGAATTAATGTCGTTCATAGTGAACATTTGGACTACTTACGTGCTCTACCGGATCGAAGTGTAGATATTGTGTACTTTGATCCTATGTTCCGAGTGCCGCTGACCGGTTCTGCTTCGATTTCCCCCCTGCGGCAGTTTGCTAATCGTGCAGCATTATCACTAGAGAGTGTAGCTGAGGCGGTAAGAGTGGCCCGTAAAACTGTTCTTTTGAAAGAAAAGGCTCTGAGTGGCGAATTCGAAAGGCTTGGCTTTACAGAGCTGCTCCGGAGCAACTCCAAAACATCGTACGGGGTGATACACATTGACAACAAAAGAGAGACATAAGGTTCTAGTCTTATTAGGACCAACAGCTGTAGGTAAAACCAGGTTAAGTTTGGAGCTTGCGGCTGCATATAACGCAGAGATTATTTCTGGCGATTCGATGCAGGTTTATCGTGGTATGGATATTGGTACAGCTAAGATTACTCCAGCTGAGATGATGGGAATTCCTCACCACTTAATCGACATTCATGATCCACAGGACCCATATTCTGCTGCTGAATTTCAGGAACAAGGTAGCAGACTTATCGAAGAGATAAGCAGTCGTGGGAAACTTCCATTTATTGTTGGGGGAACGGGTCTCTATATTGAGTCCTTATGTTACGGTTTTCAATTCTCTGAAGCTGTGGCTGACGAAGCTTTCCGTAAAGAACAGGATCAATTTGCAGAAGAACATGGAGCGCTTGCATTGCATGCCAGACTTGAAGCCGTTGATCCGGTCAGTGCAGCGAAATTGCATCCGAATGACCGTCGTAGAATTATACGGGCACTGGAAATTCATCACCAGACAAACACTACACTTTCCGCTTCTCATGCAGCTCAAAAAAAGGAGTCGCCCTATGACTTATGCCTTATCGGTTTGACAATGGACCGGAAAATACTATATAAACGTATTGAGGACCGAATTGATAGCATGCTTGCGGATGGTCTTGTTGCTGAGGTGAAGGGACTGCTGGAAAACGGCTACAGCAGAAGCCTTGTGTCCATGCAGGGACTGGGCTACAAGGAAATTGCCGCTTACCTCGCAGGGGAACTGACGCTTGAGGAAGCTGTGATACTGCTTAAACGCGATACTCGCCGATTCGCCAAAAGACAGTTGTCATGGTTTCGCCACATGAAGGAAATCGAGTGGATCGATGTCGAAGGTGAGCAAAACTTTTCTGAGAATTTCTCGAAAATACGTGCTATAATAGCAGGAAAGTTTCTCTCAGGTCTTGAATATACTTCTGAACAATATAATTGAACCATTGGGGGTACGTCATATGAACAAGTCCATTAACATCCAAGATACATTCTTGAACCAACTACGCAAAGAAAATATCCCTGCTACAGTATACTTGACCAACGGCTTTCAAATCCGGGGAATTATTAAAGCATTCGACAATTTTACAATCGTTATTGACAGTGATGGACGCCAGCAAATGGTGTATAAGCACGCGATTTCCACTTTTACACCACAGCGCAGTGTGTCACTTATGCAGGACAATAGTAACGAAGAATAACATTAACAAAATTGAAGTGAAACCTTTCTTGTTAATAAATCGTTTGAATAGAGTGTGAGAGAGCAACCTGAGAAGGTTGTTCTTTTCATTCAGAGAAGTCCATACATGATTTATTCAAGGAAGGGAGTCAGGAGGCATCATGTCTAGAGATGATACATCAAGGACGAACAACAATAGAAATAGAGGATCGTCCAGTTCCAATTCAAAACCAAAACCGAAAAGTAAGAAGAAAAAGAAGTTTTTGACTAAAAAGCGTGTGCTGTGGAGCTTGTTCTTTGCTACAGCGTTGGCCATTTTCTGTGCGCTTGGCGGTTATCTGTTCATTATGCTGAATGGGCAAAAACTTCTCCTAGAGAACCAAGACAAGCTGACCGTAAATGAAACTACAAAAGTATATGACCGCAATGCTAATTTAATCGGCGAATTATCGCTTGAGAAAAGCGATCCTGTAGAGTATGAGAAGATTCCACCGTTATTGATCAATGCCTTTGTGGCCACAGAAGATAAACGCTTCTTTGAGCATTCTGGTGTGGATTTATGGTCAATCGGCCGGGCAGCGGTAAAAGATATTGCTGCACGCAGCATGGTAGAAGGTGGTAGTACCATTACTCAGCAGCTGGCCAAAAACATCTTTTTGACACGGGATAAAACATTTTTCCGTAAAGCGACTGAGGTATCCATTGCTGTAGCATTGGAGAACCAGAAATCTAAAGAAGAGATCATTACGATGTACCTGAACCGAATAAACTTTGGGGGTACGATCTACGGAATTAAAGCAGCATCGGAAAGATATTTTGGTAAGAGTGATCTGAATGATCTGAAGGTTTGGGAAATTGCAACATTGGCTGCGATGCCTAAGGGACCTTCTCGTTACAACCCTCTGCGTAACCCAGATCTTTCAAAGGAACGTCGTGCAGTAGTACTTCAGCTCATGTACGAACAAGGTTATATTACGGAGCAAGAGAGAGACGAAGCACAAGCCGTGGATTATAATTATAAGCCACCTGAAAAGAAACAGCGTTATCAAGCTTTTATTGACTTCGCAGTGGAAGAAGCAGAAGAGAAGTTTGGCTTATCCGAGGATGATCTGAATATTGGTGGTTACAAGATTTACACCACGATGGATAAGCACGCTCAAGAAACCGTAGAGGATGCTTTTGCAAACAGTGATAACTTCGAGAAGAGTGTAGACGATGAGCTGGTACAAGGTTCTATGACCATCGTGAATCAAGAGAATGGCGGCATTGTCGCACTTCTAGGTGGACGGAATTACGAGAAAAAAGGCTACAGCCGTGTAAATGGCAGCCGACGTTCTCCAGGTTCAGCCTTTAAACCAATCGTTGCTTATGCTCCAGCACTGGAAACTGGAAAATACGACATGAATTCTACACTTAGCAACGAGAAGCAGTGTTTCTCGAACTATTGCCCAACTAACCTTCACGGATATTCGAAGAGTATCAGTATGAGTGATGCTATACAGAAATCGGAGAATATTCCTTCGGTCTGGTTGCTTAATGAAATTGGAGTGAATACCGGATTTAAATTCGCCAAGAAATTGGGGATTGGTCTGGAAGATGAAGACAAGAACCTCTCACTGGCTCTCGGAGGTATGAGCAAAGGAACGAATACACTGGAAATGGCGCAAGCCTACAGTGCTTTTGCAAATGGCGGTGAACTACGAGAATCCTATTCCATTAAATCGATCTCGGATAGTAGTGGAGAGACCGTCTTCAAGGCTAATACAACGCCTGACCGTGTTATGAGTAAGGAAACGGCTTATCAAATGACCGAGATGATGCAAAGGGTTGTAGAGAGTGGTACGGGTAGAAAAGCAAGGATTGACCGTCCTGTTGCCGGTAAGACCGGTACGACTCAAAGTGGATATTCTGGAATCAGCTCGAACCGCGACGTATGGTTCGTAGGTTACACACCAGAATGGACAGCAGCGGTGTGGATGGGTTATGACAAGCCAGGCAAGAAACATCTGCTTAAGAATAGCAGTGGGCTTGCCGCAGCATTCTGGGGTAAAGTGATGGAGGAAGCGTTAAGGGATGTTCCTAAGAAGTCCTTCCCACAGCTAGATAATGAAATCGCTCCTGCACCTACAGAAACACCTGAACCAGCTAAGAATGTTAGTGGTCTTACTGCAGCTTATGATCCATCTACGATGACAGTAAATCTGGGCTGGCAGGCAGTTCCTGTTGCGGGTGTAGAATATCGTATTTATCGGAGAGAGACATCCGAGGCTGATTTCGGTCTACTGTTAAATACGGTCACGACTAGTGCAGGAGACTTTAGTGCAATGCCTGGTCTGGTTTACGAGTATTATGTTACTTCCTACGATCCTGCAACCCAAGTAGAAAGTGAACCATCGAATGTGGTTACAGTCTCTGTGCAGGATGAGATGCCAACACCTGAGCCAACCATTGATCCTAATCTCCCGACACCAACCCCTGAGAATGGTGGAGACAATGGCTGGGATAATGGCAACGGTGGTAATAATGGTGGTGGCAACGATGGAAGTGGGAATAATGGTGGAACAGGAACCTTGCCTGAATTCACTACGCCTCCACCGTCAGCAACACCGATACCTACCGCTCCGCCAGATGTACCTTCTGGAGGCGGAAGTTCGGGGAATGACAGTGGTAATGCAACACAAAGCCCTGATCAAGAGGCTAGCAATGTGAATGGTGATTCTTCTGTTCAATAGTGATGCTTTGAATTTATGAAGTTAGCTTTTCTTTTCCTGAGGCTGTCTCAAAAGTAGTGAATGCTACTTATGGGACAGCTTCTTTCTTTTATAACTCCATATTTTTCTAATCGAATCTGTGATAAAAATTTGCTGTATTTTGCGGGATGTTTTGAGTGTATCCTCTAAATGTGGTAAGCTGAAGAAACCATACTGGAGAGGGTAATTTCTATGAAACGTAAATTCGGAGACCGGGCCAACTGGCGCCGGATTACGCGTCGCCATTTTGCCTGCCGCTATGTGGAGAGCCGGGAATTCAGCGGATATATTACGCTTTATACCATCTACGGGCTGAAAGAACCACTGTGGAAGAGCTATGGACGGCATACATATCGTATTGCGGATAAAGGTTATTCCTGGCTGCAATATTTCCCAAAAGACAGTCACTATATTGTGACGGCTATGTTCGACGAACGGCAAAATATCATTCAATGGTACATAGACACCTGCAAGGTGCAGGGCGTCACAGACCAAGGCGTTCCATGGTTTGATGATTTGTATCTGGATGTGGTTGTGCTTTGGAACGGCGAGGTTTTCTTGCTTGATGAGGATGAATTAGAGGAAGCGCTGGAGAGGGAAGATATTTCCGAGAGTGATTATAAACTCGCCTGGGAGACAGCCAATACTATTTTACGCGGCATCGATGCTCATGCTTTCCCTTATTTCTCACTATCTTTGAAGCATCGTGCCGAATTATTTCATCATGGAGAATTCAGGAGGAAATAAAGAAATGGAATGGTATGTCTACGGAAGAGGGTCTTCCCCGATTCGGATTGTTTCCAAAAAACGCAGATTCTGGACGAAACGAACGTTGCTTATCGCTTTATCGATAATTGTGATTGCTGGATTGTTGTGGTGTGCTTATGCGTTAAACAATATTAATAAAGCTGCCACCACAGATCCTATGCAAAAGGCGGATGTTGGGATCATTCTTGGCATGTCGATGTGGGGGGATGAGCCTAGCCCAGGACTTAAGGAACGGCTGGATTACGGACTGAAGCTTTATCAAAAAGGGATGTTCCCACATCTTATTGTATCTGGTGGTTTAGATAAACCTGATTTACAATACACAGAAGCTCAAGGAATGCGTAATTATTTGGTTGCTAAAGGAGTGCCAGATAGCGCCATTTACGTAGAGAATGAAGCTACCAGCACTTACGAGAATCTTTTGTTTAGTAAAGAGATTATGGCACGTGAAGGTTTGTCTTCAGCAATAATTATTACGCATACTTATCATGGGTGGCGGGCTCATGAAATTGCTGACGAGCTTGGATTTGTGAATCCTGAGCTGGGACTTACAGAATCCACCGTTCTATCGATGACAAGACATAAAACACGTGAGATTCTAGCCTATACGAAATGGAAGCTTCAGCAGCTATTCCTGTGATTTGTCCAAAAAATCCCGAATCTTCTAATAACACTTCATTTACTGGAATAGACTTGATTAGAGAAGTCAGCCCTGGATAATGAGGTGATACCGATGAGCGGACGCGTAGCAGCGGCCAGTGGACGGGAGGAAGAAAGACCGTCTCGACAAATCAATATTGTATTGCGGAGTCAAGAGCCTCCGGCTATAACTAACCCTTCTGGAGAGAGTCGGCCGGTACCTCCAAAAAATCACGGCCACACTAGCCTGTTCCAAGAGTTAACGCAAGAATTGGAAGGTTTAGTGGGTCTGGACAATATCAAAGAGCTAGTCTTTGAAATTTACGCCTTGTTACAGATTACTCAAATGCGAACTGAGGCAGGACTAGCAAGCGGTGGGCAAGCTTATCACATGGTTTTTAAAGGGAATCCCGGAACTGGCAAGACAACCGTGGCTAGAATCGTGGCTAAGCTGTTTCAACGTATGGGTGTACTGACCAAAGGACATCTCATTGAGGTGGAGAGAGCCGACCTTGTAGGAGAATACATCGGTCATACAGCACAGAAGACTCGCGATCTGGTAAAAAAGGCTTTGGGTGGTATTTTGTTTATCGATGAGGCTTATAGCCTCGCTCGGGGTGGAGAAAAGGATTTTGGAAAAGAAGCGATTGATACGCTCGTCAAGGCCATGGAGGATCATCGCAGTCAATTTATACTTATCTTAGCGGGGTACTCTGGGGAGATGGAGTATTTTTTGATGAGCAATCCCGGATTGCCTTCACGGTTTCCGATACAGGTGGAATTTCCTGATTATACGATCGATCAACTGCTGCAAATTGCTGAACTCATGGCAAAAGATCGCGACTATATTTTGATGCCACAGGCGATACTCAAGTTAAAGCAGCATTTGTTAGTAGAGAAGACGGAGAGTCTTCATGCTTTCAGTAATGCGCGGTATGTTCGCAACGCCATTGAGAAAGCTGTTCGGGGTCAGGCTGTAAGACTGTTAAACCAGTATGAAAGTACCAGCCCAGGCAAGCAGGAATTAATGACGCTTCGAACTGAGGATTTCAAATTATGAATTACAGGATACTATCACCGTCATAAGGAGCATGACATACATGGCAATAACAACGCATGATACGGAAACAGATGTACAAGATCGAGCGATATTGGTAAGTCTCGTCACAGATAAAATTAAAAGAACCGGAATTGATCCAGAGCTTTCACTACAGGAATTAGTGCAATTAGCCGAAACCGCTGGTGTTGAAGTTCTGGATGTGCTGCGTCAAAACAAGGAAACGCCTGATTCTAGATGGTTTATTGGTAAAGGTAAAGTAGAAGAGCTACGGATGGCTGCTGATGCTCTCGGGGCTAATACAGCTATCTTTGATCAAGAATTGTCCGGAGCCCAAGTACGGAACCTTGAGGAGGCGCTGGATCTTAAGATTATTGACCGGACGCAGCTTATTCTGGATATTTTTGCGGGGCGTGCGAAGACGCGAGAAGGAATTATTCAGGTAGAGCTGGCACAATTGTCCTATCTGTTACCCCGGCTTTCCGGACAAGGGAAGAACTTATCCAGACTAGGTGGAGGAATTGGTACCAGAGGTCCAGGTGAAAGTAAACTGGAAACCGATCGCCGACATATTCGTGATCGGATTACGGAGCTGAAACGCCAGCTGGATGAGGTTGTTAAGACTCGTGAGCTACATCGAGAGCGTCGCCGCAAGGCGGGAGCGGTGCAAGTCGCACTTGTTGGGTATACGAATGCAGGGAAATCAACGCTGCTTAAGCAACTAACCGATGCGGATGTCTATATTGAAAACCAGTTGTTTGCCACACTGGACCCTACTTCACGTGTGCTTGAGCTAGCAGGTGGTAAAGAAGTCGTGCTTACGGATACTGTAGGCTTCATTCAGAATCTTCCGCATGATCTTGTCGCATCTTTCCGTGCAACGCTGGAGGAAGTGAATGAGGCCAATTTGGTGCTACATGTGGTGGATGCCTCTTCACCAATGCGTGAGGAGCAGATGGAGATTGTCCAATCCATCTTGCAGGATCTAGGTGCATCTGGTACACCGCAAATCGTACTTTTTAATAAAATTGATCTATGTCAGCCTGAGCAACTGGAAATGTTGCCTACAGGTACAGGATACTTGAAGATCAGTGCATTTAATCCTGAAGATTTAACACGGATTACCGAAATGATCGCCGATGAATTGGCTGGCGACACACTCAATTTCCGCATTCCCGGAGATCGAGGTGACATTTCTTCCTTGCTGTACAGGGTGGGAGAGGTTCTGGAAACGACATATGATGAGAACGATGTGCTCTATAACGTTCGTCTTAATAAAGAGGATTATGACAAATGGGGTTACATGCTTGCTGATTTTGTGGACCAGCAGTAATCTTGTCAGTCATTCCTAAGGTGGAAATGCTTCGTTTATAGGTATAAAATAATAGCTAATCTAGAAAGCGTCAGTTTACTGCCGCTTTCTGTCATTATGATGGCAAGTAAATGTAAGGAGCGAATATGAACGAATGGTAGTTTTTGCAGAGGATATTTTGAGCGCGGCAGAGGCCGCAGAAGTTGAAATAGAAGGCGCTGTCAAAGCCCTTGATCGTATTGTAGATAAGAATCAGTGGAAGGTTATAGAAGCGTTCCAGCGTCATCAAGTCAGTGATTTTCACTTTGCCGGTTCAACGGGGTATGCGTATAATGACCGTGGCCGTGAAGTGTTGGATCTTGTCTATGCTGACGTTTTTGGTGCGGAATCTGCACTGGTACGCCCGCATTTCGCTTCAGGAACACACACCATATCAACAGCCCTATTTGGTGTACTGCGTCCAGGAGATGAGCTGCTATACATCACAGGACGTCCGTACGATACCTTACATAAGGTAATTGGTCACACAGGGGATGGGACAGGTTCACTCGCAGATTTCGGAATTACTTACCGGGAGGTTGCTCTTACTGCAGATGGCAAGATCGATTGGGAAGAGGTAGCTCTCGCTATTAACGAAAATACTAAAGTGATTGGAATCCAAAGGTCACGAGGATATGATTGGCGTGCTTCTTTCACAGTGGCTGAAATTGGTGAAATGACTTCGAGGGTAAAGGCGTTGAAACCGGAAGTGATTGTCTTCGTAGACAATTGTTATGGTGAGTTTACCGAAGAGCTTGAGCCTCCACAGGTTGGTGTGGATCTAGTAGCAGGATCGTTAATTAAGAATCCGGGTGGCGGTATTGCTGAGACAGGCGGTTATATTTGTGGCCGACAGGATCTTGTAGAATTGGCAGCTTATCGATTAACCGCTCCTGGCATAGGTGGTGAAGTAGGGGCTATGTTAGGAACAACACGTGGGCTTTACCAAGGGTTGTTTATGGCACCGCACACGGTCGGACAAGCTTTAAAAGGGAGTATTTTTGCTGCATCCGTATTTCAGCGTTGCGGGTTTGAGACAAAGCCAGCGTGGAACGAGCCTCGTACAGATTTGATTCAGGCGGTTTCTTTTGATGGACCAGAACACTTAATTGCCTTTGTTCAGGGCATACAACGCGCTGCGGCTGTGGACAGCCATGTGGTACCAGAGCCTTGGGATATGCCAGGTTATGAACATCCTGTTATTATGGCTGCAGGTACGTTTATACAAGGTGGAAGCTTGGAGTTATCTGCAGATGCGCCTATACGGGCTCCTTATATTGGCTATATGCAAGGCGGGTTAACCTATTCACATGTTAAATATGGCGTTTTGATGGCACTTCAAAGTATGCGTGAAAGAAAATTGCTGTAAGAATATCTCACATACCATTGACACGCTGTATTAGGAAATGTACAATGAGATCAGAAAAAGATCATTGGAAGGTTGGATGAGTCATGGGTGATGAAATCCGCAGAAATATGGCATTATTTCCTATTGGAATTGTAATGAAGCTGACTGATTTGTCCGCGAGACAAATTCGTTATTATGAGCAGCACAGTCTGATCGTACCAGCACGTACGTCGGGGAATCAGCGTTTGTTCTCTTTTAATGATGTTGAGCGCCTATTAGAAATTAAAGCTCTGATCGAGAAGGGTGTTAATATTGCTGGCATTAAGCAAGTAATGAATCCTGTCTCTAAGGAATCTGAGGAAGCTACTGTTATTACCCCTGATACAGAGGTAAGACGTAGAGAGTTATCCGATTCCCAGCTTCACCGAATGCTGAAGCAAGAACTAGTTTCCGGTAAAAGACCGGGACAAGTGTCTCTGATTCAAGGTGAGTTATCCCGGTTTTTTAATAAATAATAATATATAGAAGTTCGAAAGGGAGAGGATCACATGAGCTTTTCTAAAGAGGATATTTTACGCATTGCCAAGGAAGAGAATGTTCGTTTTATTCGTCTGCAATTTACGGATCTATTAGGTACTATCAAGAATGTAGAGATTCCAGTTAGCCAATTGGAAAAAGCGCTTGATAATAAAATGATGTTTGATGGTTCTTCCATCGAAGGTTATGTACGGATTGAAGAATCTGATATGTATCTCTTCCCTGACCTAGATACATGGGTAATCTTCCCTTGGGTGACTGATAGTCGTGTAGCTCGTCTGATTTGTGACGTCTACATGCCAGATGGTACACCTTTTGCTGGAGACCCGCGTGGTATCCTCAAACGTTGTCTGAAGGAAGCAGAAGAAATGGGTTTCACAGCTATGAACGTTGGACCAGAACCTGAATTCTTCCTATTCAAGACAGACGAAAGAGGCAATCCTACTACGGAATTGAACGACCAAGGCGGATACTTTGACTTAGCGCCAACGGATTTAGGGGAAAACTGTCGTCGTGAAATCGTACTGACCCTTGAAGAAATGGGCTTTGAAATCGAAGCTTCCCACCATGAAGTAGCTTCGGGCCAGCATGAAATTGACTTTAAATATGCTGACGCGATTACTGCTGCTGACCAAATTCAAACCTTTAAGCTCGTCGTGAAAACGGTAGCCCGTCAACACGGCCTGCATGCAACTTTTATGCCTAAACCATTGTTCGGTATCAACGGATCTGGTATGCACGCTCACCAATCCTTGTTTAAAGGCAAAGAAAACATGTTCTACGACGAAAGCGACAAACTGGGTCTGAGCAAAACTGCACGTTACTACATGGCTGGTATTTTGAAGCACGCTCGTGCTTTTGCAGCGATTACTAACCCAACAGTGAACTCATACAAACGCCTTGTTCCTGGTTATGAAGCACCTTGCTACGTAGCTTGGTCTGCAAGTAACCGTAGCCCAATGATTCGTATTCCGGCTTCTAGAGGTCTTAGCACACGTGTTGAGGTTCGTAACCCGGACCCAGCAGCTAACCCTTACCTCGCACTTGCTGTTATGTTGAAAGCAGGTCTTGACGGAATTAAACGTAAGCTTGATCTTCCGGCTCCGATTGACCGTAACATCTATGTGATGTCTGAAGAAGAGCGCATCGAAGAAGGCATTCCAAGCTTGCCATCCGATTTGAAAGAAGCACTTAGCGAAATGATCCGTAGTCATGTTATAACCGAAGCTCTCGGCGAACATGCTTTGGCTCACTTCTACGAGCTAAAAGAAATCGAATGGGATATCTACCGCACACAAGTTCACGAGTGGGAAAGAGCGCAATATATGACTCTTTACTAGAACTGTTAAACCCTTGACACCATTGGTGTTAAGGGTTTTTTTCTGTGTGGGTAAGGTTTGGAGGTTTTGTGGAAGGTTAATGAGCGCCCCCGTAATGCCCCCTAAAAATGTAGTTTCATTAAAGGATACTTCTCATATGAGCTTCAAATTTCTCCATACTGCTTTCATTTATTTTCTTTGAAATATGTGTGTATGTGTCCGCTGTGATTCTCATACTACCGTGACCTAAACGTTCTTGTACGTACTTCATATCGTTACCAGCCTCAAGTAAAAGGACAGCATGAGTGTGACGAAGAGAATGGATCGGCATCGCTGGGAGACCAATACGTTTCAAAATTCGCAAAAAAGAATTGAATAGAAAGGATTTCGGCTAACCCGTGACGAAGCCGCGGCATGTATTAAGCCACTTTATATCACAGGTGGACCCGGATGGCGTCCGGAACGTCCGAAAGACTGGGCAATTCCACCGAAATATCGATGTGCGGAACTTAAAGTTCATGTGGAAGCTACAGAACAACCTATTGCTTATCTTCATGTGCGAAACGCAATACCACCCGTAAGAAGGTGAAGAAGGAAATATCTCCTTTGAAGCAAAAGATATTCGCTGAACACAAACCAGGAAAGGGTACGGCAGATAGAGGGGAATTTCCGCGATTAGATTGCTTGAGTCGTTTGGACTAATGATCTAAAGAACTTCACTGCAATGTTTACTGGTGCTCTTAATGGCTATGCTGCACAGGGGTCTTATCATCCGAATGATCGATTTGAAGATTATAAGATTCGTATAACAACGAAGTTATTGCATTATTGGTTATCAGGAATGCTGAACAGTAGCTACAAGAGGCAAAAAGATATGAAAAAAAGAGCTGTTTTCACAGCCCCTCTGGAATAGAAAATTACTCAGGCATGATCCAAACAATCTCACATATCCGGACAAAGAACTTTCTACCTCTAGTATCTAACACAACATGGTCTGGTTTGACATCAACTACACATCCGCTGACTCCACCACGAGTAGTTTCTAACACAACTTGTTTTCCAATAACAGATTTTAAGGTTTCTACAACATATGGATCAACAGGGTATACCACGATGGGTTGTGGCATTTGGTGCATTTGATGCATTGAATTCATTTGGTTCATTGGATAGTTCAACATATTACCTCCCAATTGGTTATACGTCATCCTATGCTGATGCCTAGCCAATGTACTGGGCAGTAACCCATTTTCAAAATAAGGGTAAGCCATTAATCGGGATAGCCCCAGTAGCGGAACCTCATTTATCTTTAGGAGTTTTGGGTTTACCTGTCTGAGGCAAGGCAACACCAAAAACAATTCCTAAACCAATACCTAATGCATGTTGTGGAATGCAAATCCAAAAGCAACAGCAAAGCAAGTTTCGTTAGTCCCAGGGAGGGAAAAGACATGGAAACATGGGATAAATACCGTTGTGAGTGCGGCAGGAAATACGCTAACGGATGAATAAGCTGCAGATTCTGTTCCCTATCGACTACAACCTTGAAATTATCGCTGATTTTGAACGGGATATACAAGGGAGCTGAAAAGCAACTGCTTCAATGGAGGAGAGATTACAATACTCGGAGCACAGATCCGGGCTGGTGAAATGATTGAGTGGCTTGAGAAATCCGGAATTCCTTGGTTAAGGTAGACGAAAGGGATGATTCAGGAACATGTTGAAATCCTACGCCTGCAGCTTACTGGGATGAGTTATGAAGAAGCAGTGAACCAGCTGCAGGCCGATGTACAACAAGGAACTTTATTCTGAGGGCATAGCCCATAAGGAGAGATAAACGAAATGGCAAAACAAACAACTCTCAAGAAATCAGGACTGATACCGGAAGACAAAGTAATCATGCATTCATGCTACGAAGCTCGGAAGGGAAAATACAAGGATAAGGTTTGGACGGTGAAGTCGGAACCGTGTGACTTGTGCGGATCAGAGGTAGTGCTGCTGGAAGGTTTTAATGGCGGGTTTGCCACTGAATATCTAAAGAAGGTAGAGGGTTAACCACCCTCTCCCATATAAAGGAGAGGACAAATAACCAGTATGTATTGAAAGAACAATTATGCAAACAAGTTGCTCAGCGCAGGGGTTGGACAAATGCGGAGACTATAATCGGGGGATGCTTGGTGACCTTAAACGATCGATGACGAGATAAATTAAACCCAACCAAGGTATGAAAATTGTCAGTATGACAGCAATAACAATCTTCCATATTTCGGATTTCTTTTTCCACATAACTCTAGCAACTAAAATTGGAACAAGTATACGTAGTGCATATATTCCAATACCAATGAGTATATATTCCATTTCATATTCTCCTTATGTATTATTTATTCTCTTTTTACTATCGGTTGGAAAATAAATCATTATTAACATTGCTTCAATTTATTCGAAAATACGACGAAGAAATGAGGCAAAGCCATGAAGTCCATAACCATCATTCAGCCGTGGGCAACACTGATAGCTCTCAATGAGAAGAAGTTTGAAACGCGCAGCTGTCCCACAAAGCACAGAGGACCACTCGCTATCCATGCAGGGAAGAAGATTGATAAAGAAGCCTGCGAGGTGCCAGAGATTAAAGCAGCATTGGCTCGGAACGGTTATACAGTGGACAACTTACCGACTGGGGCTGTGGTAGCTGTTTCAGAGTTAAAAGATTGCTTCAGAATCCGGCGAGATGTGCTGGGCGGAGTGATGGCCTTAGAATCAGACACTCGAAAAACTCACTTCAATACTCTTGATAAAGAGTATTCCTTCGGATGGTTTGATCAAGGACGCTATGCTTGGGAATTGGCAGACATTAAGCAACTGCTGGCTCCGATTCCAGCCAAAGGGCAACAACAGATTTGGAACTGGGAAGGAGTGCAGTTATGAGTGAATCGGGAAAAATTCCCTTATCCAGCATGACACCAGAATGGATAGAAGAGATAAAGAGAAATTTTAAAGCAGGTTTTCCATGGTGGTTCATGATTGAAAAGGCAGAAATTGCGTATTTAATTCACTCACTAGAAGAGTCACAACAACAGAACGCGCGTTGGAAAGAAGCTATAAATGGGTTGATGATGGCTGACACAGATGTTCAGAGGGATTTAGCAGAGGCACAGCAGACCATAACCCGGCAACAGGCGGAGTTGGATGAACATCAAGGGCAAATGAAAATCCTGACCGAGTGGGCGAACGCAGAGGAAATGAATGTTTCTGATTTGATTTCTGAGCGAAATGATCTACAGGAAGCACTTGAAAAGATTAAATCCGCGGCGCCAAATCCTTTTTATCATATGGCTTCGGATGCTCTGAAGTGAAATATGGAAGGGAGCAACAAGTCATGACACAGGTAAAGGATAAGACAAACATTTGCACCTGAGAGAGGGCAGAGGCGGCATTTATCACGCTTAGTATTGTTAAGTAGACACATAAGGCGTAACAAATGTTATTCGTTTTTCTTCTGTATCAGCTTCTCTATATAAATCCAAACATAGTAAGTAATCCAAAATGCCATCATGGTTGCTAATAATGCATAAGACCTTTTATCGTATGGAAGAGTGAAAGCCAAGATGATCCCTAGAATGAGGAACGGTGGTGAAAGGGTGAAATATTTCTTTTTATGCAATTTAACTATCTCCTTATTATTAATTAGTTATAAGTACATTATCACTATTAACAAATTATGGGGAGTGTGGACATGATCCTATGCGATCTACCATATGCACAACGCAGAGCCCTTGGGATTCTATCCTGCCGTTTGATCAGCTATGGAAGGCATATGAACGGATCATTAAGGATAACGGGGCAATCGTCTTATTTGCTAAAGTCCCATTTGATAAGGCACTTGCAGCCAGCAATATGAAATTATTCAAATATGAATGGATATGGGAAAAGAACAAGGCTACAGGACACTTAAACAAAGGTCTGATGCCGCTGCAAGCTCATGAAAACATACTAGTCTTATATAAAAGGCTGCCGACCTATAATGCTCAAATGAGTTAGGGACATAAACCAATGAAGGCAGCGACTAACAACCTTAAATCATCTGTTATGGTGATGGAATTCCGTGGTCAAACGAGGCTGGAAAGACTGAGAGATTGCCGCGCAGTGTCTTGTACTATCCGGTAGTTAACAACGATGATCCTGAACTAATCCATCCCAATCAAAAACCAGTGGAGTAGTGCGAATATCTCATACGCACCTACACCAACCCTGGGGGAACCGTCCTAGATAATTGTGCTGGAAGTTGTACAACGGCTGTGGCTGCATCAAGGACTGGAAGAAAATATATCGCTATAGGGCGTGATGAACGACATGCTGCAGACGGAATGGAACGGTTGAAGAATATGCAATTAACGTTGTTCTAAGGGGCGAAGGCCATCGTCCGACAGCATAAACCCAGCAACGCGGGGGCCGCACCAGATCATTAAGGGAGTAGGAGTATCCCTCCTCTCCCAAAGGCACAGTAGACGCATACTGCGACATAAAAAAAGATAAAAGTGATTATGCACCCTTATCTTTTTCAAGCAATTCTATTATTCTGTCTAATTTTTTCTCTATGCTAGCATTTTTATCTGAAACCTTGTTTTTAGTTAGATAATCTCTTTTTAACAGTAAAACCAAGGGAATCGCCCAAACAAATGCCAATGGTATTAAAAAAATATATTGCAAGATAACACCTCATTAATAGTTATTGTTTTATTATAACAAACTAAAACTAAAAAAAAGAACTTATTTGAAGTTATTTACTGCGCAGTACGAAGATACATGACATTAATGGATAGAGGAGGTTACAGTACTCCTCACCCAAAGTTTATGACGCAGTAGACGCATACTGTGAAGCAAAAGTATTTACAACTTAGATTTCTCTTTATACTTTGACCAATTTATCCAAGATAAACTTATAAAACCTAACGCCATAAGCAGAATTTGTATTGGATCTCGATAAATATCGAATACAATTCCGATGCCAACAGAGAGAGGTATTAATATAAGACAAATAATAGAAAGCCATTTATTAATATTTTGATTTTCCTTCTTTATGTTATTCATGTTTATCCCCTTTCAAATAAATGATAATTATTAACAAATGTATTATATCATGTCAACTTAGGTTGATGTCCACATGCTGCACGGTACGAAAATACTGGGACAGAGATGGGTTAATAGCCCTCCTCTCCCACAAGGAGGATATAAATGATGGAGTTGGCTGTACTGAACTTATAAAGGTGCTGAGACACATGGATAAGCATGACATTGTATACGTTTTGATTAACATGCTGCATGGAAAGGTAGAAATGGCAACACAAAACGATTCTGAGGCATGGGCATTTAATTGGGATATGAAGGGAATTCGAATACAAGTGTTCATGAACATGAATCTGATTGCAAGTATAGAGCGTACAGTATCAGCGCTGGATTAATTTAGGGGGCTGAGACCCCAATCAAAGGAGACGATACACGATGAATACTTATGAAGTATGGGTCCAGTGGAGCGAATGGGATGATCCTTGGTGCAGACGAACAGTACAAGGTGAAACTGCTGGGAAGGCTAAGTATTCATTTTGGGAATACCTTCAGGATGGATTGTGGGAAGAGAAGTTCGGTACAGTAGTCAAGAAATTGCGCTGCCGGAAGATCGGCGGTTTCAAGGTCAGTGACTTGTTCACCAATCCAGCGACCTTCCGGGAGATTTGTGAGCGCCGTGCAATTGACTTCGCATATCAAGGAATGAAGATCGAGGTTGACGGGCAATGTGGCGTGATAGTGGGCGGCATGAAAGTCACGATGTTTGAGAGAACAATCTGCATTGACTTGAATGACATCATAGAAGGGCAAGCACATAGCTTGAGTAGTTACAAAAAATGCTTGGATGAAGACACTTGGGACAGGTACAAAGTGCAGATCGAAGAGATGGAACTTGACTATTAGGCCGAAGGCCATCGAGTCAGACCGAATAATTCCAGTAAAATGGGGCCCGGGTAATCATTGATCTTACCCATTAAAGATATACCAAAGTAATCCATAAGCTATTCCGAAGTAAGCAATCACACCCAGTAAAGAGATGGATAAAAGAATAATGATAACTTTCTTACCGTTCATAAAATTCACCTCATATTTAATATAGCACGGGTTGAGAGAGGAACAAGAGACTTTGATAATCCGAAAGCGAGGAAATCATAATAAGCGATTGGTACTCAGGAATCAAAAGCAAGCAGATTGAATCTACAGGCGGTGGGCAAGGAAAGATTAAGAGATCACAACTCACGGAGAAAGAGAGAGTAAACGTCATACATCATTTTAACTTTTCCAATTAGTAGTGGAGAATAATGTTAGAATATCTTATATATAGATATCCAATGCTTTCCTGGGAGGAGCACTAATATGCGCATATTCATATATATAGGACTGGCTTTTTTTGTGATCTCTGGTATATGTGTTGGCGGATTTACGACAGGTACTCAGCAAAGAGGGAATTTTTATTCGGAATCCAAAGAAGACCGTAAAATTAAAAACAAAGTAGCGAATTGGTCTGCTTTAGGAGTGGTTCTTTCCTTGGCTATAGCTGGACTAGTATATTTGTTGTGATCTTTACCACACTCAAGTTCAAGAGTGGTAAAGATTGCAATACATGACTTTTTACAAGAACCTTTAGACCCTTTATGTCTTTGCCGTTGAGTTTTTTTATATTTATAGTTCTAGTAAAATGGAATTTAATATAACAGTCACAATTATTCTTATCATCTGACATTATTTTATATTTTTCTTGCAAAGGTATATCTTTCATAGGATAATATGGGTATATTTTCCTAGCAAAAGTTGGAAATGGATATTATCTGAGAGGAAGTAGAATATTGAAAACAAAGAAACCTTTTTTTAAAAAATGGTGGTTTTGGCTTATTATTGTTTTTGTTGTAATAGGGGTGATTGGATCACAGGGGAATGATAGTGAACCCACAGTATCAAAATCAGAACCAGCAGTGGCAAAGGTAGATGATACTGCAGCAACAGAGAAACCGGTCGAAACGGAAAAGCCTACCAGCAAGCCTACTGAAGAGCCAAAGGAAACGATGATAACTGAAGTTGGACAAACCATCACAACTAAGAATTTTAAGCTTACAGTTGAATCTCTGGAAAAGCCTAAGGGAAATGATTATGTACAACCATCAGAGGGTAATGAATTTGTAGAAATCGGAATTATACTTGAGAACATTTCCAGTAAAGATTATATGGTAAGCTCTATGCTAATGTTCAATGCATACCAAGACAGCTTCTCCATAAATGAAGATCTCTTGGCTCATACTTTGGATAGTCAAGTAGGAACAATGGACGGCGCTTTAGCTGCAGGAAAGAAAATTCGTGGCAAACTAGCTTACCAGCTTCCTAAGGATTGGAAAGAACTTGAAATCAATACTGATTTTACGGTTTTAAGTTTTAGTTCTGATGGAGAAATCAAAATCGTTCTTCAAAATAAATAGGATATCTCACATATAAGAGTCTCGCCAATGCTGGCGGGGCTTTTTTTATTGTTAAACCTGATAATCTGCATTTACATAAAGTACCAAACCGATTATATTGAAAGAAAAGCGTAATGGATGAGGGGTGTTATATTTGGCGAAGATTTTTAATGAAAATACAGTTTCATTTAAACAAAAGTTATCTCCGATCCCTGAGTTTGCTTGGCATACGAGTGAGAGGTTAGCTGAAATCGCTAATTCTAAACATCTTGTCTTCGACATAAGATCGCTTGATCCAGATAAGTATTCCTTTCCTTATCATTTTCATAGAAACGCTGAAGAAATATTTGTGATTTTGACGGGAAAAGCGATGTTAAGAACTCCCGAGGGTTTTAGTGAGGTTTCTGAAGGTGATGTACTATTTTTTGAAATGGGACCTGAAGGAGCGCATCAACTTTATAATCATACGGATGCCCCTTGCAAGTATCTTGATCTCCGAACGAACCAAGGCATAGATGTTTGCGAATATCCGGACTCAGGTAAAATCAACATTCTCCCCTATCAAGAAATTTATCAGGCGGATCAACAAGCGGACTATTATAAAGGAGAAGAGCAGGTAAGGGAGAAATGGAACGGAATGGAGGATCACGCTTGATTCAAGATCGATGGTTCACAGTCACGAAAATTGATCCAATTACTTATGCAATCAGTGAATATGGGCATTGGGAAAAGGTGCACTCTTTTTTGTTGTTAGGAAAAGAACAAGCGGTGTTGATTGATACAGGATTAGGCATCGATAATATAAAAAGAATAACAGATCAGTTAACGGATTTACCTATCGCTGTCATCACTACGCATGTGCATGCAGACCATATAGGCAGTCATGGACAATTTGAGACGATCTATGTTCATAAAGAGGATGAGGATTGGCTGATTAATGGAATACGAGGTTTGTCCCTTGCCCAGATCAGAAAAGATATGAGCCGAGATATTACTCTTCCTGTTCCTGAGACGTTTGATCCTAATACGTATACACCTTATCAAGGGAAACCAACAGCTCTATTGCGAGAGGGAGAAGTGCTTGATTTAGGCGGGCGTAGATTAGAAATTTACCACACGCCGGGTCATTCGCCAGGTCATATTAGCATCTTTGATCATACCAACGGGTATCTGTTTACAGGGGATTTGTTGTATGATGTTACGCCAATTTATGCTTTTTATCCCTCTACTAGTCCGGCAGATTTAGTGGCTTCTTTAGAAAAGATTGCGCAAATTCCAAATGTATCTCAAGTATTCGGCTCTCATAATACGTTGGGTCTAGATCCAGCTATTTTGCAAGAGGTTATGAAGGCAGTTCGTGAATTACGTGAACGGGATCTTGTTGCTCATGGTACGGGCATTCATCAATTTAACGGATTTAGTGTGCAATTTTAAAATGAATGTTGGATGCAGCGAAAACGGCCCCCCAAAAGGACCGTTTTTTTGTCTTTCCTTAAGGTTTTCAAAATTTCTAATTGGGAAAGGTAAAGTGAAGTAATAATAGGCGGAAGGGGGGCATTCATTCGGATACGATCGACCTGAAGAACGCATGTAATTGTTGGACTTGGGAGTAAGCTTCTTTGTACTGATTATCGGATTGTTGAATGGGTAGTAAGCCTGGCAAGAAGGAAATACTATACACAGGTATTTCATTGCTGTTCATGTATATTTTAAGCGTAAGTTCCTCGATAACATCAGCCTCTTCGTCACCGCTATTAACCACATTAATATCCGCACTTGAAGCAGTTGATTTGCTGTTTTGTTGTCGTTTAGATACTTTTGAAAGGGTTAGTGCGTTAACAACAATCTCTGATCCCATTATATTGTCGAACGAGTATAGCTTTGCTATTGCCTTTTTGCTTGTTTTCGGATTGCTGGTACCTATTGCTATTTTTTTATAAGGTTCATTAAGGGCGATCAAGTGCGATTGATTGGGCGGAATGAATGTTTTGGTGAATATAATATTAAAAGATGAGGTTGCGTTTAACAGCTTAGAAAGTTCAGAAGAAGTAGATAGTTTTTTTAATTCTATAATAACGGCACTTAGAATTAAGATTCCTCCTACAATGGCAAACATATACATCAAGAAAATCAGCATGTAATCACACCTCCAAAGATCTCAGTAGAGCAAGATTTATTGCTTATTGAAAGATATGCCTGAATTCTCTCTACTAGTATCTGTTAAGAGCGAAAATCGTGGGAATTTAGGAAACGACTACTGATTAGAAAAAGAGAAAGCACCCAGAGATCTGCCGATTTTGCGAGCTGAGTGCAAAATTGGGGCAACTGCTGGAGTGCTTTGTTGAGAGCTTTTTAAAATAAATATGTCAAAATCATAAGAAATTGAAGGCTGTGATTTGATCGGTATAAACAATTAGCTGTTTGTATTCGATCGGAGATTCATAGTGAGTATAGGGTCTTACAGAAACATCATTAAGGACTACAAAGTTATAGCTGAAATTTTTATCGGGATGTTCCGCACCTAAATAAGATATGTATTCATCTACAATGACATCATCCATTAGAGATTTTAAGTCAAAAACATCCTCTTTATTGGAGGTGGAAGGGGAGATGGTCCCTTGAATACTGCCGAATGAGGTGAGTAAATTTACTTTTTTTCCACTCGCTTGATCGTTATTTAACAATAAGCCAGAGAGTTTAACAAGTGCATCGACTTTAAAATCGACGAGGGTTCTAATTTTTGAGTTGTTCAAAACGAGACACTTCCTTTCAATTTGAAACCCTGTTAACATTATTCGACATATAACCACATAATTCCTATTAGGTCATCAAAAATACATAAATACAAACACGCCCCCTCCATTGAACCATGAGTGAGGCGTGTTTATCTATAGAGATAGATTTAATTCCTGATCGTTACTCGTGTTCCAATAGGAACAATCGCAGCTAGTGCTAACACATCTTTATTGTACATACGAATACAACCGTGGGATACTTCGTGCCCTATGGATGAGGGATCATTATTTCCATGTATCCCATAGTGAGGCTTAGATAGACCCATCCAAAAGACCCCAAATGGACCACCTGGATCGGGTTGTTTGTTAATGATTGTGAATTCACCGAGTGGTGATTGAGTTAACATTTTACCGATTCCGACTGGGAAGCCCCTGATCACAATGTCGTTATCAAGAAGATAAAGCATACGCTGCGTCAGATCAACTATAATCCGGTAATTTGGCATTGTGCAACACTCCTTTCTAATTAAGATATGAGGAGGATGCCTAAACGGTTATTCATTAAAAATGGTCATTTTAGCCTATGAGAACAAATGTTCTGTAATTGATGAATGGAGTTTGATAACAATAAAAAAGCTGTTCTGCATTTGCAGAACAGCTTTTTTTAAAAAATAAAAGAAAGTATATATTATACGATATACCCTATCCTTATACTTCTCGTAGAAACGGATACCGTCCTAAAGGACGGTATCCGTTTTCGCTTGGTAGGAGTGCATACTTAGTGGATATCTCGAAATAATCCGATAACTCTGCCGAGAATGGTCACGCGATTAAGGCGAAGAGGCTCGTACGCCGGATTCTCCGGCTGAAGACGTATATGATCACGTTCTTTATAAAAAGTCTTAACGGTTGCTTCATCTTCTTCGGTCATAGCTACAACGATATCTCCGTTATCAGCCGTTTGTTGTTGACGAACAATAACATAGTCGCCATTCATAATCCCAGCTTCGACCATACTGTCACCTTGAACCGATAACATAAATACTTTGTTATCTCCAACATAGTGAGTTGGAAGCGGGAAGTAGTCTTCAATATTCTCAGTAGCAGTGATAGGAACCCCGGCGGTAACCTTACCTACGACAGGAATGCGAGCGACGGTTTGCGCGAAATGATGGACATTCTCGGAATCCTCTTGGCCAAGCAATTCTATCGCACGAGGCTTCGTTGGATCTCGACGGATAAGTCCCTTCTTCTCTAGCCGATCTAAATGACCGTGAACTGTGGAGCTGGAAGCAAGACCAACAGCTTCTCCAATCTCCCGGACGGAAGGAGGATAACCCTTGCTGCGGACTTCGCTACGTATAAATTCCAGGATCGCCAGCTGGCGACTTGAAATCTTTGACATTGGAATCAACCCCATATAGTAATGTTTGGGAAAATTATAACATAGAACTACCGTTCGCACAAACATAAGTTCTAACTATTATAAATATTAATTCGAAAGAGTTAATAAATGGTAGTCTTGTATTGATTGCGTTTCCTTCATCTAAACGATAAGAGTGATTCTTTATATGAAGAATATGGTAAATAGTAACCTCTGAAAAAAAGAGAACAATTGTTCTAAAATAGTATTGAACAAAACACATGTTCGTGTTATTATAATTTCAAAAGTAAGAACAAGTGTTTGGAGGATGATATTCATGTTAAAATACAGTACATACCGCAGCATCTACGATAAAGCCCCAGTGGTTGAATCTTTAGGACATAATCCTATTACCCGTTATTCAGCTCAGATTAAAGAAATTACAGAGCTTTTGCTTGAAGGCTTGATGCGTTTGTTCCGAAGAGATTTTGTTATTAAACTGACATTGATCATTGTGCTCGTACTATCAGGACTTACAGTAGTAGGTAATGTATTTGCAGGATCTACTACTTTAATGAAGGATGAGAAGCGCGTAGTGGTTGAACGTGGAGATACACTTTGGAGTATTGCTCTTGAGAATAAACCTTCTGATATGAAAACGGCTGTATATATAGAAGGAATTAAAAAATCCAATGGCATTAAAGGTAGTCAGATTAATGCTGGAGATATTCTCACTTTACCTATTTATTAATATTCTAAGAACATAATAAGAGGACATGAAGAGCTTGCAGGGAGTAAACCTTGACAAGCTCTTTTTCTCATGGCAGAGTTAGAATTAATTTATAAGGGGAGGGAAAGTTTTGAATATTGATGAGTTGGTCGCGCGTATTAACGAATTGGCACGCAAACAGAAGAGCGTAGGCCTTAATCAAGAGGAAACGGCGGAACGCGCCAAGCTTCGTGAAATTTATTTGGGGAATATTCGCAATAACTTCCGAGCACAATTGAATACGATTGAATTGGTCGATAATGATGAGCATGAACAAGGTAACAAGGGGCGTAAGCATTAACACCCTGTTCCTTTTCATAGATATTACTGGATGACTAGGGGGAACGCATATGGCCCGTTCTTGGGAAAGAATGGTTCAACGCAACACGCAGCAAATTAATAAGCAAAGAAAGAAACAGGGGAAGGAAACGATTTACGCATCTAAATCTAAATCTCCTGGTAAGAACAGCGAAACCTTTAAAGGCCGTAACATTGCATTTCCAGTAGTGTTATTAGTGCTTGGTACTATGTTTTGGATGATTGGTTCAGTGGACCAAGCCAAAGGTAATGGTATGCTTATGAACTGGCTAGGAGTCGTTTTGTACTACTTACTAGCGGCACTTCTGTTCTTCCGACGTCCGTACTTGAAGGTAGAGAATGCTAGACTATCTACTATAAAATTCAACCGCGAACGTTATCTGCCAGCTTCTGATATTGAGAAAATCATCCTTTCGCGTGGAGCTGTTGTAATTAAGCATAAAGGCAAACGCACGAAATGGATTTTTACCAGACTTATGAATCGTTATGATACCAATGCAATGGGGACTCGACTGGAAGCATTCGCAAAAGCTCACCAGATTGAAGTAGTTCACGAATAGAAATTAACCAGCCATGGGAGAGGGAGACCTGTAATGCCAATTTCCGCCGTACTATTTGACCTTGATGATACACTGCTCTGGGATGATCGGAGCGTTAATGAAGCATTTCGTTCTGCATGTGAAGCCGCTGGGGATACGATTGATCCACAAGAACTGGAACTTGCGGTGCGTAAAGAAGCCATTGGACTATATGAATCCTACGAAACGAACCCGTTTACAAAGATGATTGGGATTAATCCGTTTGAAGCACTTTGGGGGAACTTTACTGCAGGTGAACAGCCGGAATTCCGTCAATTGGAGCAGCTTGCACCGGGATATCGTAAAGAGGCATGGCGTCGTGGTCTTGCAGCACTTGGTGTAGAGGACGAAGCTCTTGCTGAGACATTAGCTGCCAAATTCGCAGTAGAGCGTAGAAATCGACCTTACATCTATGAAGAAACGATTCAGGTGCTTGAAGAACTGAAGGGAAAAGTGAAGCTATTGCTTCTGACTAATGGATGCCCTGCATTGCAACAAGAGAAACTAGATGGCGTACCTGAAATCGTTCCTTTCTTTGATCACATCGTGATTTCTGGAAGCTTCGGAAAAGGAAAGCCGGATAAGGAAATTTTTCTGCATGCCCTAGAACTTTTAGATATTGCACCTGAGCAAGGAGTTATGGTCGGAGATAAGCTTACAACGGATATTCGTGGTGGGCTGGCAACAGGTTTGACTACAGTTTGGATTAATAGAAAAGGCAAACAGCCAGATCCGGAAATTCAGCCGGATTATGAAATCAAACATCTTGGAGAGCTTCTTTCATTAGTCCAATCTTTATAAAATTTCATTCATTTAAGCTTTAAGAAGGCAGTGAGTTCCTAGGTATCTAGGCGACTTGCTGTCTTTTTTATATCTACATCATATTTAATATGATAGATGAGAATTATTAGTATATGATTTAAGTCACAAGAGTTTAACTGAATTGATGCGAAATACTGAAAAACCAATAATAATGTGTATAATAGATGGAGAATGTATAACATGAATTGGTAGATTCTTAGTAATCAATTCGACTGGGAGGAATCTAAATGAAGATTTCAAGAACAATAGTTCCTTTATTATTAGGTGCAACACTTTTAGTATTGGGAGGATGTTCATCAGACCAAACTAAACATTCTGGCGTACATAATATGAATATGAACATGGACATGTCTATGGAACCTATCAAGGTCGAGTTACATTGGAATCCTGAAGAGGTTGTTGTAAATCAGAAGGTGACCTTTGAAGCAGTGGTGACGCAAGACAACTTGGCAGTAGATGATGCGAAAGAGGTTCTGTTCGAAATTGTGAGTAAAGATGATAGTGAACAGAAAATTGAATTTAAAGGGAAGCTAGTCAGTGATGGAATCTATCAAGCAGAGGGAACACTAACGAAAGAAGGACAATATATCGTTACATCACACGTAACTGCTAGAACTCAGCATTCTATGCCTAATAAAGAACTCTCTGTAAAACCATAATTAAAAGAATTGCAATTCCTATGATTACAGATAATGCAGAGTGGAAAGGAAGGCTTTTCGAAATTCCTTTATTCTGCTAAACTTACTCTAATGTTTTACTGGGGGGACTATACGTTGGCTAAATATACACTTGAGGAAAGCTTACAACAAAGAATATTAATTCTAGATGGTGCAATGGGCACAATGATCCAACAGGTGCCTCTGACAGGTGAGGATTTTGGTGGGGAAGAATTGGACGGCTGTAATGAAATGCTAGTATTAACTCGTCCAGAAGTAATTCAGACGATTCATGAGCAGTATCTTGAAGCAGGTGCTGATCTCATTGAAACGAATACATTTGGTGCAACGTCTGTTGTACTTGCTGAATATGATATTCCGCAGCGGGCTCGAGAAATTAATCTGGTTGCAGCAAAGCTAGCCCGTAATGCCGTTGATAAATATGATACACCAGATCGTCCCCGCTATGTTGTAGGTGCGATGGGTCCTACAACAAAGACACTCTCTGTTACGGGAGGCGTGACTTTCCAAGAGCTCGTTGATAGCTACGAGGAACAGGCAGTGGCATTGATTGATGGTCAAGTAGATGCGTTATTGCTAGAGACCTCTCAGGATACGCTGAACGTGAAAGCTGGAAGTATAGGTATTCGAAATGCATTTGAGAAGACGGGTATCAAATTGCCAGTGATGATTTCGGGAACAATAGAGCCGATGGGTACCACACTTGCTGGTCAGAACATTGAAGCATTCTATATTTCTTTAGAACATCTGAAGCCTATCTCAATAGGTCTGAACTGTGCGACGGGTCCAGAGTTCATGCGTGATCATATTCGTTCACTTTCTGCAATCTCTTCAGCGGCTGTGAGTTGTTATCCGAACGCTGGGCTGCCAGATGAGAATGGGCATTATCATGAATCTCCTGATTCTCTTGCGCGTAAAATTGCTGCGTTTGCAGAAAAGGGATGGCTTAACATTGCGGGAGGTTGTTGCGGAACGACACCGGAACATATCCGTGCTATGTCGGAGGCACTTTCACAATTCCCTCCACGTCCGCTTGCAGGAAATCATCCACCGGCACTTTCTGGGATTGAACCTATATATATTGAGAACGACAACCGTCCATACATGGTTGGTGAACGTACGAATGTATTAGGGTCGCGTAAGTTTAAACGTCTTATCGTCGAAGGTAAATATGAGGAAGCCTCAGAAATTGCCCGTGCACAGGTGAAGAGTGGTGCTCAAGTTATCGACGTCTGCGTGCAAGATCCGGACCGTGATGAGATTGAAGATATTAAGCTGTTTCTAGAATTAGTTGTAAAAAAGGTTAAAGTTCCTTTGATGATCGATACTACCGATCCGAAGGTTATTGACCTGGCGTTACAGTACTGTCAAGGTAAGGCGATAATTAACTCAATTAACCTTGAAGATGGTGAAGAAAAATTTGAGCTGGTCACTCCATTGATTCATAAGTATGGCGCAGCTATCGTAGTGGGTACGATTGATGAGACAGGACAAGCAATTAAGGCTACGGACAAACTGGAAGTTGCCAAACGCTCCTACGACTTACTAGTGAACAAATACGGATTAGCTGGAGAAGACCTTATTTTCGACACGCTTGTGTTCCCTGTAGGAACCGGAGATGAACAATATATTGGCTCTGCTAAAGAAACTATTGATGGGATTCGTTTAATCAAAGAAGCACTTCCAGGTGTTCATACGATCTTGGGGATCAGCAACGTTTCCTTTGGATTACCGGAAGCAGGACGTGAAGTGCTGAATTCAGTATTCCTCTATGAGTGCACTAAAGCTGGATTGGATTATGCGATCGTAAATACCGAGAAGGTAGAACGTTATGCGTCTATTCCTGCTGAAGACCGTCGTCTTGCGGAGGAATTAATTTATAATACGAATGACGACACGCTTGCTGCTTTTGTAGCCGCCTTCCGAGGGAAAAAGGTTGAGAAAAAAGAGAAAATTTCTAACCTGTCACTAGAAGAGCGTCTGGCTTCATATGTTGTTGAAGGCACCAAAGAAGGACTTATTCCAGACCTTAATGAGGCGCTTACCAAATCAGGACCTTTGGAGATTATCAATGGCCCGCTAATGGCCGGGATGTCAGAGGTTGGACGGCTGTTTAATAACAATGAGTTGATTGTTGCTGAGGTGCTGCAAAGCGCTGAAGTAATGAAGGCTTCTGTTGGTCATTTAGAGCAGTTTATGAAGAAGGATGAGACATCGGTAAAAGGTAAGATCATGCTGGCAACTGTAAAAGGCGACGTGCATGATATAGGTAAGAATCTGGTGGAGATCATCTTATCCAATAATGGTTATCAGATCATTAATTTGGGTATAAAAGTACCACCTGAGACCATTATCGAAGCGTTTCGTCGTGAAAAAGCCGATGCGATCGGATTGTCTGGACTACTCGTAAAATCGGCACAGCAGATGGTGCTGACTGCGCAAGACCTACGCACGGCTGGGATTGATGTGCCTATTATGGTAGGTGGTGCTGCCTTGACTCGCAAGTTCACCAAAACACGTATCCGGCCGGAATATGATGGGCTGGTATTATATGCTAAGGATGCTATGGATGGACTCGATATTGCTAATCGGCTTATGAATCCTGTTGAACGGGAGAAAATTGCCGAGGAAATTCGAGTGGAAGCAGAATCCGCAGTGGCAGTTGCTCCTAAGCAAGAGCTTCCTACGCTGACTAGAGCTGTACGCTCCAAAATTTCTCCAGATGCACCTGTATTTGTTCCACCCGATTTAGAGCGCCATGTCATTCGTAATTATCCATTGGGGCATATTATCCCTTATGTGAACATGCAAATGCTGCTCGGTCACCATCTGGGGCTACGAGGTTCTGTAGAGGCGCAATTAGCTGCTGGTGATGAGCGGACTGTGGAGTTGAAAGGTACTGTCGATGACATTCTACATCAAGCGATGCTGGAAGGTACGATTACTCCTCATGCGATGTATCAATTCTTTCCGGCACAATCAAGTGGTAACGATATTATCGTGTATAATCCACAGAATACAGCCGAGATTCTGCATACCTTTACTTTTCCAAGACAAGGTGTTGAGCCTTATCTCTGTCTAGCGGACTTTTTGAAGTCGGTCGACAGTGGAATGATGGACTATGTTGGATTCCTCGTGGTAACTGCGGGACACGGTGTTCGTGAGCTCTCTACAGCCCTTAAGGATAATGGAGATTATTTACGCTCACATGCGTTACAATCTGTAGCGCTGGAAGTAGCAGAAGGATTAGCGGAGCGTGTTCATCACATGATGCGTGATACATGGGGCTTCCCAGATCCTGCAGATATGACCATGAAACAAAGACATGGGGCAAGATATCAAGGGATTCGTGTATCCTTTGGTTATCCTGCATGCCCAGATCTGGAAGATCAAGGACCACTATTTAAACTGTTATCCCCAGAGGATATCGGTGTTCACCTTACAGAAGGCTTTATGATGGAACCTGAGGCTTCCGTTTCGGCGATGGTATTCGCTCATCCAGAAGCGCAGTATTTTAATGTAGAGAAGCTGTAATTCTTTCATTTATACACCCGGTCTGTAGGGGGATTGTATCCCTTTCAGCGGAACCTCCCGTAACTGGGGGGTTTTTTGCTGGAAGAAGGACGTTTAGAATAGACAAGAGATAGTTCAGCCAATAAGAAGAAGGGAGGAAGAGGGATGGAATTATATTTTTTAGGTACGAATGCAGGGGTACCAACTATACAACGCAATGTAACTTCGATTGCATTAAGACTTCTGGAAGAACGCCGTAGCATTTGGATGTTCGATTGCGGGGAAGGTACTCAGCATCAGGTTCTTCGCTCACCGATTCGCCTAGGGAAGCTGGAAAAGCTATTTATTACACACTTACACGGAGATCATCTATTTGGTCTTCCAGGTTTATTATCTAGTCGTGGTTATCAGGGAGGGACTTCTCCTTTAACGGTTTATGGTCCACCTGGATTGAAGGCATACTTAGATATATCCTTAGCTGTGAGCCAATCCCGAATTCCATACAAGATTGAGATTGTCGAGCATACAGGAGGAACGGTATTTGAGGATGATGGTTTTAAAGTGGAGGCAGCATTATTAGAGCATCGTATTGATAGCTATGGTTACCGGGTAACGGAAAAGGATAGTCCTGGGAGCCTCAATACGGAATTACTAAAGAGTTATGGCTTAAAGCCTGGACCGTTATATGGAAAATTAAAAAAAGGTGAAGATGTTATAACGGATGACGGTGTTCGTATCTGCGCTGCTGATGTCGTTAGAGAACCTAAAAGAGGGCGTATTGTTACGATCTTGGGAGACACAAGACCTTGTTCAGGAGCTTTAGAACTCTCCCTTCATGCAGACCTTATCGTTCATGAAGCAACCTTTGCTCATGATCTGGCAGAAATGGCGTATCAATACCATCACAGTACCGCACGTCAAGCTGCAGAGCTAGCAAAGGAAGCCAATGCAGGCCAACTATTGTTGACTCATTTCAGCTCTCGTTACAGTTCGTCTGAAGAGTTGATTCCTTTGCTGGAAGAAGCTGAACTCATTTTTCCAGAGACATTATTAGCGGAGGAATTCGGCACATATCCAATATATCGAAGACAAAACGGGCAATTGGGGAAATGATTATTTTCCGGGAAAGCGCAGGAAATGACAGTGCTATGCTAAAAAATGCTGGATGAGTCTCTCGTTCGATTTCATTCGACGAAGTGTGTTAGATTTAAAGTAATTACAGCGTGAAAGAGGTACGAATGGCTGGAAATCTTGCCGAAAACAATCGGGCAATACCGCCAACAAAAAGTATTATTAAACATTCTAAATCCAAGCTGGGCTTAGGTTAAATGTTTATTAATACTATTATTCATTTATGACATTAATTAAATTTCTTATGGAAATAGAGGGATTTATAATGGAACAGATTAAAGGATTATTGATTGACTTAGATGGTACGTTATACCATGGGCATAAAATGATTCCTGGTGCTGATTTACTGATTAAAGGTCTGCGTGAAGCGGGCATTCCTTTTTTATTTGTTACCAACAATTCATCGCGTACAGCGGCTAATGTGGCTGCACATTTATGTGGAATGGGAATAGATGCGAAAGCTGAGGAGGTATGTACCTCATCAATGGCGGCCGCACGTTACATAGCTGAGGAATCACCTGGGGCTGCAGTGGCGATACTTGGAGAAGAGGGTTTGCATGTGGCTTGTACCGAAGCTGGGCTCCGCATCGTCACAGACTCTCCCGATTATGTACTGCAAGGCATCGATCGCTCCTTCAACTATACGTCGCTCTCGCAAGCTTCGCGCTGGATTCTGGGAGGAGCAAAGTTTGTACTCACTAACCCAGACTTAATGCTGCCATCAGATGATGGCATTATGCCAGGCGCAGGTACGATCGGAGCAGCCATCGAGGCTGCTAGTGGAGTGAGTCCGGTAGTGATTGGCAAGCCGGAATCCCATTTAATCAAATTTGCGACAGATCTTCTTGGTATCGAGCCTGAACATGCAGTGGTTGTCGGTGATAATATGCGTACAGATATAGCAGCTGGAGTAAATGCGGGCTGTCGTACAGTTCTTGTATTTACCGGATTAACCAATGCAGAAAATCTTGACCACTATAAAAACCTTACCGGAATCTCACCGGATGAAATTTGTGCCGATTTAACTGAACTTAAAACGTTTCTCGGTGTATAATAGCTAGGATCTTATTACTTCACCAACCTAGAAGGGACGATGAGCTATGCCGGAATTGCCGGAAATGGAGAATTATAGAAAGCTGCTTAGTCAGCATATTATAAATGTGCCAATATCTGATGTAATCGTGAACAGAGAAAAATCAATTAATATGGAAACAGAAGCTTTTAGAAATGCATTGATCGGTGCGCGTGTTGTTTTTGTTGAGCGGCGTGCCAAGTATATTTTGTTTCACCTACATGATGGAAGAAGACTACTTCTACATTTGATGCTTGGTGGAATACTTTTTTATGGCACGGAGGAAGAACGGCCGGATCGTAACACACAAGTCGAAATCGCATTTGGAGATCATATCCTTTACTTCATTGGACTTCGCTTAGGCTATATACATTTGCTGTCGGTGAAGGAAAGCGAAGCCACAATGGGTAAACTTGGACCTGAGCTGCTGGATCGTCGGATGACGCTGGAAAGATTCACTGCATTATTAAAGGGACGGAGAGGTGCGCTCAAAAGCCTGTTAGTAAATCAGCATGTGATGGCTGGAGTCGGGAATTGCTATGCTGATGAGATTGCCTTTGAAGCTAGGCTTTTACCTTCTGCACTAGTACAAAATTTAACAACTGAATCTATAGCCCGTCTTTATGAGAGCATCCAAAAAGTACTGACTGAGGCGACTGAAATTGGTGGGTACATGGAAATGCCGTTTATGACTGGGGATACTATTACAGGTTCATATAATAATCAATGCAAAGTGTATGATCGTGAAGGCGAGTCTTGTCTTCGTGATAGGGGAACGATTATAAAAACTGAGCAGTCTGGACGCAAAGTGTTTTATTGCCCAAACTGCCAGCATGACGAATAGCCCCAAAATAGGGGCACATGTTAGCATTCGCGGTGGTTATGGGAGAGCTGCCCGGTTCGCTTGGGAGAGCGGTGCAACATGTTTTCAATATTTCCCTAAAAATCCGCGTAGTTTGAAACTTAAACAGGTAGATGTAAGAGATACGAGGGATTGTGCGCTCTTTTGCCAAGACAAAGGGATTGCTTCGATTGCTCACACACCCTATGGGATTAACATGGCGGCTAGTGTAGATGATGTTACTCCACGAAAGGTTTATGTAGCCTCTCTCTTAAATGATCTAGAGATTGCAGAAGCTTGTGGTTCATTAGGCATCGTTGTTCATTTTGGACATTTTGGTGGAATGGAGCCGTTACAAGGCTATCAAAATATTATACAATGTATGAATGATGTGCTTCAGTCCTGGGATGGACATACTAAGCTGCTTATAGAGAATCAAGCGGGCAACCATGGAAATGAAGGAATTACACTTGAAGAACTCGTGAAAGTTCGAGAGCTTAGCCAATTTCCGGAGAAAATTGGATTTTGTTTGGACACCTGTCACGCTTACGCAGCTGGTATCTGGAACCCTGAGCGAACGGAAGCCTTCCTTGAACGAGGAGAGCAACTTGGATTTTGGCGACATCTTGTTGCTGTTCATTTAAATGATTCTAAGTTTCCTTTCGACTCAAGACGCGACAGACATGCTGGAATCGGACAAGGACATATTGGAGCGCAGGGGCTGAAAAGCTTATTGTCCTCCAAGCTTTTACGAAGCTCAGCTGTTGTCATGGAAACGGAGAAGGGTGCGGATGGCAGTCACCGAAAAGAAATTGCTACTGTGCGTGGTTGGTTTGAAGCGGAGGCGTAATTGTGATTCACATCTATATGGATGATCTTCGAAAGGTACCTAAAGGGTTCGCTCTGGCTCGTTCGACGGAAGAATGTCTTCTAATGCTGCGTGAGTGCGAGGTGGATATTTTATCACTGGATTACGATATGGGGCCGGGTGATTATTCGGGTGGAGAAGTTGCCAGACGGATCGTACTGGAAGGACTGTTCCCCCGAGAAATCTATTTGCACACTTCCAGTCTGTGGGGGCGAAAAGAAATGTATGAGATCTTATATACTGCTAAACCTGAGGGGATGCTTTTGGTAAATGGTCCCCTAAGTTCTGATAAGCTTCGCGATATCGCCGAGGAGACGAACTTGAAATGAAGGTAATGAATGAAGTGGAATTACTGGAGGCGCTCAAGAGTTCAGGAGAACCGCTTGTAGTATTCTTACACACTCCACTGTGCGGTACTTGTAAGGCTGCTGAACGGATGTTAGAGGTGGCGGCTCATCTATTGCCTGCTGAACTTCAAATGGTTGCAGGCAATGTGAACATGCTGCCGAATTTGGTACAACAATATCGTATTACGAGCGTTCCTGCACTACTTGTAGCTTCTGCAGAACGGGAAGATGATCCGAAAGTTTATTATTCCATGGTTTCAGTTGAGCGAGTACTGGAATACATAAGGAGTGTTATATCATAATCATTTCATTACAACATTTATCTCTCCGCAGGGAAGAAAACTTAATCTTGGACGATGTGTCGCTAGAAGTTAAAGAAGGTGAGAACTGGGTCATTTTGGGACGGAATGGCTCCGGTAAAACCACAATTTTAGAGATGATGACTGGTTATTTGTTTCCTAGCAAAGGGACTGTAGAAGTGCTGGGTTATAAATATGGACAATGTGATATACGTGAGGTTCGTAAAGAAATTGGCTATATCGGGCCTTCCTTGATGGAAAAGATGTCATTAAATGATCCGGTGTGGGAAGTCGTAGCAACAGGTGCTTACGCTTATTTACGTTTCTACGAGACGATCCCCACCGAAGTAAAAGAGAAAGCAATCAGCATGCTGGAAGATATGAATCTAGGCAATATGGCATTTCATCCTTTTGGGACCTTGTCACAGGGGGAACGTAAAAAAGCTATGCTGGCAAGATGTCTTATGGCTGACCCTAAGCTATTAATTATGGACGAGCCATGTGCGGGCCTTGATCTATATGAAAGGGAAAAAATGCTGGCTGAAATAGACAAGCTGAGACAGCGTAATGTTTCTGTAGTATACGTAACTCACCATGTGGAAGAAATTGTCCCGCTTTTCACGCATGTTGCATTAATTCGTGAGGGTAAGCTAGCTGGATCTGGACCGAAAGAAGAAGTATTAACGAAAGAAATGATCTTGGCCACTTATGATATTCCTGTTGATGTTGAATGGGATAGCGGTCGTCCCTGGATTAAAATTAGACCTGGAGGCAAAACGATTTGAACGATTTAAGACAAGATACCGAAGAGCAGAACATTGCTCCGGAAGAAGAAGTGTATTCCCGATATATTTGTACAGCTAATCACGGCTTTGCACCTTATGCACAAGAAGAGCTTCGCCGTTTATTTGGTGCTGTGAAGAGTACCTTGTTATTACCAGGAGAAATCTTTCTGGCTACATTGCAATGTGAACCAGAGGAAGTAACGCGCTTACTCACACAGAATCTTCCCATTTTCCTGCGTCATATACAGCCTGTTCAGTTTCAGGATGAAGGAACCATGGAAGCTCTACAGCGTTTGGCGGTGTATTTAAGTCGCCACACTGAGCTTGAGGGTGAAAAGATATCCCTAAATGTTCGTAAAGGTGATCCTTCCTTTTGGCAGGACAGTCCAGGAGAACTTCGTGAATGGCTCCAAGAGCAATTGCAGAACTTAGGCGCAGAATTTACTGTGCAAGATCCAGCCTGGGTTATTTCAGTCTACGCAGACGGGAATGCCTTATATGCAGGTGTGTCCAGACCAGAAGCGAATTTATCTAGCTGGAATGGCGGTGCCATCCGTTTCCGTAAGGAGGATGGACAAATCTCACGTGCCAAGTTTAAACTAATGGAAGCCGAGAAGGAGTTTGATATTCCTTTTTACAGTTTCCGTAATGCGTTAGATATTGGTGCTTCTCCAGGTGGGTGGACTTCTTTCTTACTGGAACGTGGAATGAAGGTTACAGCTGTTGACCCTGCGTTAATGCATGAGTCCCTTCGTAATTATCCGGGCTTGAAAATCCTTCGTAAAAACGCAGGAGAAGTAAAATTCCGGGACAATGAATTTGATCTGCTCGTGTGCGATATGAGCTGGAGTCCTAAGCTGATGGCGAAGCTAGTAACAGGGTTACTCCACAGTCTGTCACCGGGTGGAACAGCCATTGTGACCGTAAAACTAATGCATAAGAAACCACTTGCGATGATCAAAGAAATTATTGCGATGTTTGAAGGGGAGCGCATGCAGATTCAGCGTGCAAAGCAGCTGTTCCATAATCGTGATGAGATCACACTTTATATGATTAAATACTAATCAAACAAATTTTGAATTTCTAAGGGAAAGTATCCCGTTATTAATGTTAACCGTATTTTGCGGTAAGAACATTAATGGCGGAAGCTTTCTCTTTTTTTATTGCGAAAAGGAGGAGTTAAATTGCATTTTGAGACGAAACTTAAGATTGGACAGGTTATTGATGACAGATACAGAATTACGGGCCATATTGGTTCAGGTGGGATGAGTAATGTTTATCTTGCGGAAGATTTACGTCTAAAGGGTAAACGATGGGCTGTAAAAGAAAGCTTATGCTTAGATGAGCTGCATTCTGACATCCAAGCGGAAGCCGATATGTTAATTACACTAGATCACCCACGATTGCCGCGTATTGTCGATTTCTATCTTCCAGATCGAGAAGGGTATTCCTATTTAATCATGGACTATATTGAAGGTGTGAGCTTGAGTCAGCTAATGAAGGATAATCCCGGACCTTTGCCAAGTGACTTCATCATTCAGGCGGCTAAACAGCTTTTAGAAGTCCTTCAATATTTGCATAGTCATCAACCACCGATTATCTATCGTGATCTAAAGCCTTCAAATATCATGTTGACACTGCAAAAAGAGCTGATGTTAATTGACTTTGGGATCGCACGAAGCTACAAACACGGTATCTCTGAAGATACGGTTAAGCTTGGTACGGTTGGCTTCGCGGCACCTGAGCAATATGGAAGTGGGCAGAGTCAGCCGGTATCCGATTTATATGGACTAGGAGCATTAATTCTCTATATGGCAACTGGAGGGCAATGTAGTCAATGGGAGTTTGGGATGGAGAATAGGCTTTATAACCATATACCATCTGGCATTATTCCAATCATAAGACGCTTATTACGACATCACGCTGAGGAGCGTTATCAGAATGCAGAAGCAGTTCTACAGGCACTAATTCGTATGGAATCTGAAATGGATAGAGGAAATGATTTTACTATTTTAGTCCCACATTCTCTAGAAAAGCGTAAAGCAATCGTTATCGCCTTACTCGGAGTTGCCTCAGGTCTTGGAACAACACATACTTCATTCGCAGTGAGCAGCTTACTTGCGCAGAAGGGGGCAACTGCATGGGTTGATTTTTCTCCTGATTCATCGGTTTATGAACGCATTCGCAGCATGTTACAGACACAGATTACAACTGTTGCATCCAAGGATGAGATATCTGCTTTTTCATGGAAAGGGGTGCATTATTGGAAACGTCCTATTCACGGAAAAATGGCTGATTTGCTGAGAGGGGATTATCAATTTGTAGTGTTGGATCTTGGCGTTGGGGAATATGAAGGGGCGCTTGATGAGTTCAAATATAGCGATATGCCGATTCTAATTACTTCTGGTGCAGATTGGCGACTCGAAGATTTACTAGTGTGGCTTAGGCGTAAAAGGTTACAGCCTGAAACGAATTGGAGGGTGGGGTTACCACTCGCAGAACCCTCAACTGTACATCTGTTGCAAACCGCTATAGGTACAGATAAGATTTATGGACTACCTTTTCAGCAAGATCCATTCAAGCCTAAGGGGAAGTTGGTAGAAGTGATCAATGAAATGTTTGAGGGAGTATTAGATGTACCCAGTAAGGGGAAAAGCCGTAGTTTTTTTCAAAAGAAAGGCTGAATAAAGCGGTTCTCTATGCTTCCTCTTTTTACTCAACTAACTTTTAGTTCAGTGTTGCATTAAAGTGTGTTAAAATATATATTTATACGTGTTTTGAAAAATATAAGAAAGTATAAGTTTTACACTATACTTTACCTTTATATTTCTTGCATGAACGCTTACCGTCCTACAGGGACGCTGAAGACGTTTCTGCTTGAAATATAAGAAAGTATAAGCTTCACACTATACTTTATCCTTATATTTTTACGAGAAACGGTTGTCGTCTTTAAAAGATGACAACGTCGTTTCTTCTTATTACGCATTATTTAAGTATAGACAGGAGCTTGCGGAGAATTTATGAGTTTACTTAGTGTAGAAGACGTTTCCCACAATTTTGGGGATCGGACGTTGTTTAAAAATGTTTCTTTCCGGTTGCTACCGGGTGAGCATGTAGGAATCGTAGGAGCAAATGGCGTAGGAAAATCGACGCTTATGAATATTTTGACTGGAAAACTGTTGAAGGATAGTGGAAAAGTAGAGTGGACGCCTCGCGTCCGTTACGGTTACTTGGATCAGCATACGATCTTAACGCCAGGGAAAACCATCCGTGATGTATTGAAGGACGCTTTCTTGCCACTTTTAGAGCTGGAACAGGAAATGCTAACTATAACTGAAAAGATGGGCGACGCTTCTCCTGAAGAGTTAGAGATGTTACTCGAGCAAATGGGGGACATTCAGGAACAGCTGGACATCGGAGATTTTTATCTTATTGATGTAAAAGTGGAGGAAATGGCGAATGGTCTTGGCCTATCCGTTATTGGACTTGACCGTGATGTCGCTTCACTAAGTGGGGGTCAACGCACAAAGGTTCTGCTCGCGAAGCTTCTGCTTGAGAAACCGAATGTACTATTGCTGGATGAGCCTACTAACTATTTGGATGTTGAGCATATTGACTGGTTAACTAACTATTTGAAGCAATATCCATATGCATTTATATTGATCTCTCATGATACGGAATTCATGAATAAAGTCGTAAATGTGGTCTATCACCTGGAGTTCGGTAAACTTACTCGATACACTGCGAACTACGAGAAATTCCTGAATATGGCCGAGATGAATAAGATCCAACACATAGATGCTTATGAGAAACAACAGGATTTTATTAAGAAACAAGAGGATTTCATTCAGCGTAACAAAGCTCGTGCCTCCACATCTGGACGGGCGAAGAGCCGTGAGAAACAGCTGGATCGTATGGATCGAATTGATCGACCAGAAGAAGCTGCAAAACCTACCTTTAAGTTTAAAGAAAGTCGGGCCAGCGGGAAAACAGTCTTCGAAGGCATTGATTTCGAGATTGGTTACGACCGTCCGTTGCTTCCTATGCTGAACATGACCATTGAACGGGGAGAGAAGATCGCTATAACTGGTTGCAATGGTGTCGGTAAATCGACGCTACTGAAGACTATTCTTGGCGTGATTCCTACGTATAGCGGTAAAACTTATCTAGGAGATTATCTGAATTCAGCGTATTTCCAACAAGAAGTGAAAGCAGCTAATCTTACACCTATTGAGGATGTCTGGAATGAATTTTCTAGTCTAACTCAGAATGAAGTGCGTGGACATCTAGCTCGATGTGGTCTGAAAAATGAGCATATTACCCGACCGCTTAGCATGCTGAGTGGTGGCGAACAAGCTAAGGTCCGTCTCTGTAAGCTGTTGATGCGTGAGAGCAACTGGGTTCTGTTCGATGAACCTACCAATCACCTTGATGTTATTGCCAAGGCAGAGCTGAAGCGGGCATTACAAGAATATAAAGGCACAGTCCTGCTCGTCTCCCATGAACCTGATTTCTATGAAGATTGGGTTACGAAAATTTGGGATGTTGAACAGTGGTCAGCAGTACAAGTATAGAATCATCATACTCCCGGGGAATAGCAGACGATCTGCTGTTCTCCGGTTTTTGGATACGGGGAGGGAAACCGAATGATTCATACAGATGGTCGTGAAGATCGTTATTCTCGTCAGGTGCGATTTGCGCCATTTGGAGCAGAGGGACAAGAAGGGCTCGCGCAGTCTAGTGTTTTAGTAGTGGGCGCAGGTGCGCTTGGTACTGGGATTGCAGAGACGCTGGTACGCTGCGGGGTAGGCAAAATTATTTTAGCTGACCGTGATTATGTAGAGTGGAGTAACCTTCAGAGGCAACAGCTCTATACAGAGGTAGATGCTATTGAACGTATGCCTAAGGCTGCTGCTGCGCAGCGCAGACTTCAACAGATTAATTCTGAGGTCGTTATTGAAGCCTATGTTATAGATGTTCGTGCCGAAGAGTTGGAAGGGCTTGTTTCAGGGGTTGATCTGATCATGGATGGTACAGATAATTTTGATACTCGGCTTATTATTAATGATATGGCGCAAAAGCACGGTATTCCTTGGATCTATGGTGCATGTGTAGGCAGTTATGGAATAACCTATACGATTTTGCCAGGAGAAACTCCATGTCTCCATTGTCTTCTAGGTACAGTACCGCTAGGAGGTGATACCTGTGATACCGCAGGTATACTTCCGCAAGCAGTACAACTAGTTACGGCAAATGCAACGGCAGAGGCGCTGAAACTACTAGGTCAGCGTAAAGATCAATTAAGAAACAAACTGTTAACGTTTGATGTGTGGCGGAATGAATACCATGAAATTGGAGTGAAAGCTGCCAAAAAGAAAAACTGTCCTTCTTGTGGGAGTCATCCGATCTATCCCTATCTAATGGCAGCGAATACCGAACGAGGCGATGTTCTTTGTGGAAGGGATACAGTACAAATTCGACCTGCGAGACCACAGAAGCTTAACTTGCAGGAAACTGCGGATCGTTTGTCTCGTTTAGGAAGCGGAAGCGTGGACAGCAACGCATATCTGGTTTCTTTTATAGAAGGGCCTTATCGGTTAGTAATTTTTGCGGATGGTAGAGCGTTGATTCATGGGACAAAAGATATTGCTGCTGCTCGGAGCTTTTATCATCGATATTTTGGATAAAGAAGCTGTAAATAGGTGTTCAGGCCATTCCTTAGGAATGGTCTTTTTGTTTTCCGGGAATTCTATACGTACCGCAGTGATGCTGGTGCAAGTCATATGGATATGGGGGAACTTTGTGATTGAGCAAATAATATGGTATATGGCTGATAGCAGTAGTGGAGAAGAAGATCGAACCGTTATAGAAAGTGTGCTACAAGATATTGGACTTGAAGCAACAAAAAGCGAAGATCCCGAGGATCTCCGCTTATCCATATCAAAAGTAGAACCGGTACTGCTGCTTGCTGAGCTATGCGAGGTGGGGACTTGGGAAGGCTGGGACATAATTTCCGCTGTAAGAGCTGAGGGGATGATACTACCAGTAATGGTGATTTCCGGTGAACAATCTGAATCTGGAACTGGGGCAGTTTCGGCGTTCTCAGCCGGGGGTAATGAATATATGACAAAGCCTTTACATACCGGTGAATTCAAACACAGAATTCTAAATTTGTTAACCCTTACTGGACGGCGTCGAAATTTAAATCAAATACTGAGAGTCGATGGTTTAATGCTCGATCCCAGCCGCAGGTTTGTAAGTCGCGACGGGATCGAGTTAAAAATGACACCCAAAGAATTTGATCTATTGTATTATCTCGCTGCGAACCAAGGAATGATATGCTCTCGCATCGAGATACTTAAGGAAGTATGGGGTTACCAATTTCACGCAGATACCAATGTTGTAGATGTTTACATCAGACATATCCGTTTGAAAATGGATAAAGGTCACCGGAACAAGTTGATTCACACCGTTCGCGGAACAGGATATGTAATGAGGGCGCCCGAAGGCGGCACCACATCCTGAGACTATTTCTCTATTATAGTTAGAACTCTACAGAGTCGTTGTTTACAGTACGCGGCGAGCCTTTAAATATGTTTTTTTCCAATTACCGGAGTTAAGATCGGAAATCGTAACACCTGGTTTACCGTAAGTGTGCAGAATTTTGCCATTGCCAGCATAAACAGCAACGTGAGTTACATTTTTACCGTTTGCTCTGCTACCGCTGGAGAAAAATACTAGATCACCTACACGAAGGTCAGCTTTCGATACTGCTTTCCCTACTTTAGATTGATCTACGGATGTACGAGGTAATGTTACATTATATTGTTTAAAGATGTATTTTGTAAAAGAAGAGCAGTCAAAAACTTTAGTAGTAGAAGTGGATGCACCGAATTTGTAAGGCACTCCCATATATTTTTTCCCGAGATTCACTACGCTTTGACCTTTAGATACGGAAGCTGCTTCAACTTTCGTTGCGCCTACGCCTGTTGCCATCATTGTACCCAAGCCCATTGTAGTAACCATTCCTATAACAATCGCTTTTTTAATCCATTGTTGTTTATTCATGTTGTATTACCTCCAAGGTGTTAGTCTTTGTTGTTGTGTTTGTCTGTCTTGCTTGCCTGATTCGTAGTATAGCAGGTTATCTATGACATAAAAATTGGAAGAGGTGCAATAAAGTGAGGCTGGGTATGGGTTGTAAGCGTTTTATTAAAAATTCATTAAAAGTTACAAAAAATTAATAATTTGATGTAATATTATCTTAAAAAAGCCGGGAAACCCTTGGTACAAAAGAGTTTTCACGGCTTTTTCGAATTCGAGATAAAAGTTACAATGATGTTTCTAAACTATAAAATAGTAGCATTTTTAAGTTGAAAATGTTCCGTATGTATCTAGTCTTTACTCTGAATGATCAGCAACAATCCACTTCGAATGGTAACCGTCCCTGAGGATGAAACCAGTTTGTTACTCACACCAAGTGATTGTCCAAGCTTTAGTGTAGCGTCCGTCAATGGATATTGAAATCCGTCTAAGGTAATACCCGATACTTCTGGGGTTAAAGGCAGTAAAGACACGTAGGTATAGCCTAAATCGTTGATAACAGCCTGGGATCCTGTAAGGGTTATATAGTTATGAGTGTCCATGACGTAGCAGTTGATTTGACGTTGTAGGGCTCTTGTCATCATTTGAATACTAGCCAGGGAGTGGTCAATTCGAGTACCCGTAACACCTAATAGTAGAATAGAATCAGGTTGCTGATCCATTGCAATATCTAACGCCATCTCGCTATCTGTCAAATCTTTGTTCACGGCATCACAGGTGATAGTCTTCTTGCTTTTGGATTTAATATCTTGAAGCGCTTCAGGCGAAACGGAATCAAAATCACCTACTGCTATATCTGGTGTATATCCGTGTGAAATGAGAAATAGCGCTCCCTGATCCGCACCGATAATAAAATCATCTTCATCTAATAGGTTGAAATATTCTGGAGACAGTTCTCCACCTGCAAATATTACGACTCGTTTGGATGACATAACATCCATTCCTCCTCTTAAACCTCTTGTTGAGTATCCTGTCCAGTATAATGCAGATCGAAAGGTTGCACAATTGACCTCGACAACGCTAAAATGAGAGTGTGCGATCTTTTGAGTATAAATTCACATATATTTAGGTTTAACAACTGGGAGGTGAACGAAATCGTAAGCGTACTGTTTGTATGTCTGGGTAATATTTGTCGATCACCAATGGCGGAGGCTGTTCTGCGGCATAAGATTAATGAACGAGAACTATCTGATAAGATTCTTGTAGATTCAGCGGGAACTGGAGATTGGCATATAGGAAAAGAGCCGCATGAAGGAACAAGACGTATCCTTGATCAGAACGACATTAGCTATGAGAACATGTTAGCACGGCTAGTCGACAGTGAAGATTTTCAAAAATTTGACTATATCGTCTGCATGGACAAGTCTAATGGAGAGAATGTTCGGAAGATTCCAGGCGGGAAAGACGCCGAGCTAATGTTCTTCATGGATTTATTGCCTGAGGAGGAGCTGCGCGAAGTGCCAGATCCGTATTTTACAGGTAATTTTGAACAGGTATATGATTTGATCAACGCGGGCTGTGACATATTGCTGGAAAGAATGATAAGAGAAAAGCTGTAACCCATTCGGATTACAGCTCTCTCTGTATGATTCATATGGTAAATCGAGGGAAATTGCTGGATTTAACTGTAAGCGCAATCAAGTAATCTACATACTGTTCTTTAGATGTTCACTATTTACTACTATCAATAGGTCATTATGCGTTTAAGAAATAGAGTAGAGATTCTGGTAGCTCTTTCTGCCAGAAGCCCCAGAGATGAAGTCCGTCTTTCTCTCGGTAGGATACGGTTGCCCCGCGTGATTCAAGCAATGTTTTTGTTTCTCGATTCATCTGAACAAAATCATAAATGCCAGTATCCGTTTTGTAGTCTGTTTCCTGCAGACCAACGACCATATTAATGTTGAGCCAGGAGAGATCCTCTTCTTTAGCCAGCATGTCGCGGGATTCAGGATAGAATGCACCGGAAAGGCTGATGATACGTGTGAAGATTGCAGGATAAGCAAGTGCAAGGTGGAGCGATACACTGCCCCCAAGGGAGTCGCCTGCTAAGATTCGTTCGTCCGGAGTACGGCGCACAGGATATTTTTGTTCAATGAAGGGAATAATCTCTTCGGAAAAGCAAGATAAGTAGTGCTTGAATCTGCTTCCAAAAGGAGCGTATTCTTGAGTCCGAACAGCGACGTCTACTTCGACACCAACAATGATGAAGGGCTCCACGTCTTCTTCTATAATAAGACGTCCAGCGAGTGTAGCGATACGGCCAAAGTTAAAGAACTCTTCGCCGTCTTGGCAGTATACCACTGGGTAGCTCAAGACTTCGTTGTAGCCGGGAGGAAGATAGATGCGTAATTTACGTTCCTCCTGCAGATGTTTACTCCAAAGCGTTTCTTTTACAATTGTGCGTTTCAGAAAAACAGAATCGCTCATAGTTGCCACGTCACCTTTCTTGTCGAATTTTGCAATACACAACGGTTTGCTCTAAAATGAATAGCTGAGTAACTGTGTGATTAATCATTTACTTGTTCCAAAAGCTTTAAACTGTTATATAAAAATAAATCACCTGTTATACATACAAAATTTAAAGGAATATAAATTTTATAAGTATTTCTTTGACGAAAGTAACCAAACAGGTGTATAATAATATTATAACAGAGGCAGCTGATATTCAAATTTTTTTATTGAGGTGAAGATAATGAGTAAAGTTCCTTATGAAGTGTATACAGAGGACGTCGAGGCTCTAACGGTACTTTCCCCGGATGGAGAAATTATCAACAAGGATAAAATGCCTGATTTAACCGACGATCAACTGAAAGAAATTATGTATCGTATGGTATTTACCCGTACTTGGGATGATCGTGCAGTAAATCTTGGTCGTCAAGGCCGTCTTGGTTTCTACGCACCGGTATCCGGTCAAGAAGCTACTATGATTGGTAGCGAGTACGCTTTGGAGAAAGAAGACTTCTTATGCCCAGGCTACCGTGATATTCCGCAGCTAGTATGGCACGGACTTCCATTGTACCAAGCATTCTTATATTCCCGTGGACACCAACATGGTGGAGCTATTCCTGATGGCGTTAATGTATTGATGCCACAAATTATCATCGGCGCGCAAATCCTGCACGCTACAGGAATTGCAATGGGCTTTAAATTGAAGAAACAAAAGAGTGTTGCAATTACTTACACTGGTGATGGCGGTTCTTCTGAAGGCGACTTCTATGAAGGCTTGAACTTTGCTGGTCGCTTTAAACTGCCTGTTATCTTCTTTGTTCAAAACAACGGTTACGCGATTACGACTCCATTCGCAAAACAAACAGCTTCCAAATCGATCGCTCACAAAGCGGTTGCAGCTGGTATCCCGGGAATTAAAGTTGACGGCATGGACATCTTTGCAGTAATCAGTGCTGTTCGTGACGCTGCTGAGCGTGCACGTAATGGCGAAGGTGCTACATTGATCGAAGCTGTAACTTACCGTTTCCGTCCACACTCCCTTTCTGACGATGCAAGTAAATATCGTTCGAAAGAAGAAGAAGGACAATGGAGCGAAAAGGATCCAATCAACCGTCTTGCCAAGTATTTGGAGAAGAAAGGTCTTTGGACTGAAGAAGATACGCTGCGCGTGAAAGACGAAGCGAAAGCTACTGTTAACGAGCAGATTAAAAAAGCTGAACAAACCGAAAAAATGACTATACCTGGCTTGATCGACAGCATGTTCGAAGTAACACCTAAACATCTGGAAGAGCAAAAAGCCGATTTTGAATAAGGGGGATATCAGGCAATGGCACAAATGAATATGAAAGAAGCGATCCGCGACGCGATGCGCGTTGAACTGAATCGTGACCCTAACGTTCTTATCTTCGGAGAGGATGTTGGTAATGTAGGTGGCGTTTTCCGTGTAACGGAAGGGCTGCAAAAGGAATTTGGCGAAGATCGTATTTTTGATACTCCACTAGCTGAGTCCGCTATCGGTGGTCTGGCATTTGGTCTTGGTGTACAAGGCTTCCGCCCAATTGCAGAAATTCAATTCGTTGGTTTTATCTTTGAAGCACTTGATCAGATCGTTGTTCAAGCGGCACGTCTGCGCTGGCGTTCTGGCGGTAAATATAATGCTCCAATCGTATTCCGTACTCCTTTTGGTGGCGGAGTTAAGGCTGCTGAGCTTCATACAGATTCACTGGAAGGTTTGATTGCACAAAGCCCGGGTATTAAAGTAGTAATTCCTTCAAACCCATATGATGCTAAGGGACTTCTTATCGCGTCTATCCGCGACAATGACCCTGTATTCTTCATGGAGCATTTGAACCTTTACCATGCATTCCGTGCTGAAGTGCCAGAAGGTGAATACACTGTTGAACTTGGCAAAGCTAACGTAGTACGTGAAGGTGCTGATGTATCTATCATTACTTACGGGCTGATGGTACATACAGCTACCAAAGCAGCCGAGCAACTCGAAAAAGAAGGCATTAACGTTGAAATTATTGACCTTCGTACTGTAAGTCCAATCGACATCGACACTATTGTAGCGTCTGTGAAGAAGACTAACCGTGCTATCGTAGTACAAGAAGCTCAAAAGAGCTCCGGTGTTGCTGCTGAGGTTATTGCACAAATTAACGAAAAAGCATTGCTGCACTTGGAAGCACCTGTTCTTCGGATCGCAGGTCCGGACACGGTATATCCATTCGCACAAATTGAAGATACATGGCTTCCAAACCCTGCGCGTATTATTGCAGGCGTGAAGAAAGTTTTGGATTTCTAAAATATTTTTTCTATGAGAAACGGTTGTCATCCTTTATGGATGACAACGTCGTTTCTTCTTCTGAATTCTAACCATAAGGTCAGTCCCAATTTCACAAGGAGGTTTTCAAAGTGGCAAAGTTTGAATACCGATTCCCTGAACTAGGTGAAGGTTTGCATGAAGGTGAAATCATCAAAATGCATATCAAAGCCGGTGACAAGGTAACGGATGATGATATCGTAATGGAAGTTCAAAATGATAAGGCGGTAGTTGAGGTGCCTTGTCCAGTGAACGGTACCGTGTTGGAAGTTTTGACTAAAGATGGCCAAGTTTGCCGTGTTGGCGAAGTTGTAGCTATTATCGAAGCTGAGGGCGACGTGCCTGAGCAAGAAGGTCATGCTGCTGAAGAAGCTCCAGCTGCACCTGCACCTGCTGCACCAGCTCCTACGAATGCTAAATCAGCGAACTTTGAATATCGGTTCCCAGAACTGGGTGAAGGTCTGCATGAAGGTGAAATCATCAAAATGCATATCAAAGCCGGTGACAAAGTAACCGATGATGATATCATCATGGAAGTTCAAAATGACAAGGCAGTAGTTGAAGTTCCTTGTCCAGTGAACGGTACTGTGTTGGAAGTTCTGACTAAAGATGGTCAAGTATGCCGTGTTGGCGAAGTTGTAGCTATCATTGCTGCAGAAGGTGACGTTCCTGAACAAGCAGGTCATGCTTCCGCAGAAGCAGATGCAGCAAAAGGAAGTGCAAATACCACTTCTTCCCCTGCAGCAACTAGCCCATCTGATGCTAAACAAGGTGGATCTGTTAGTGCAGCACCTGCGCCTGACCGTGATGTGTTGGCTACACCAAGCGTTCGTAAATTTGCTCGTGAGCAAAAAGTGGATATCTCTAAAGTGAACGGAACTGGAAAAGGCGGCAAAATCACTCGTGAAGACGTTGAAGCATTCTTGAAAGGTGGTTCAGCACCTGCGGCAGCGGCAACACCTGCAGCGGCAGCTTCTGAAGCTCCTAAGGCTGCTAAAACTGAAGCTAAAGCAACATCTGCAGCAGCGAGCGGTAATGTTAGTCTTGAAGAAGAACGTGTACCTTACAAGGGCATTCGTAAAGCGATCGCCAATGCAATGGTTAAATCGGCTTACACTGCACCTCACGTTACAATTATGGACGAAGTAGATGTTACTGAACTGGTAGCATTCCGTACACGTATGAAACCAATCGCTGAGAAAAAAGGCGTTAAGGTTACTTACCTGCCGTTCATTGTTAAAGCATTGGTTGCAGCTTCCCGTCAATTCCCAGCGCTTAACGCTATGATTGATGAAGAAGCAGGCGAGATTGTTTACAAGAAATACTACAACATCGGTATCGCTACTGATACACCAAACGGCTTGATCGTTCCAGTTATCAAAGATGCTGACCGTAAGAGCATCTGGATGATCGCTAGCAGCATCACTGACCTTGCAGTTCGTGGTCGTGACGGTAAATTGTCTGCTAACGAAATGAAGGGCAGCACGATCTCCATCAGTAACATTGGTTCTGCTGGCGGTATGTTCTTTACTCCAATCATTAACTTCCCTGAAGTGGCTATCCTCGGAACTGGCCGTATCAGTGAAAAAGCAGTAGTTAAGAATGGTGAAATCGTAGTTGCTCCTGTAATGGCGTTGTCACTCAGCTTTGACCACCGTATTATCGATGGTGCGACTGCTCAAAACTTTATGAACTACATTAAATCGCTGCTCAATAATCCTGAGCTGCTGGTTATGGAGGTATAATTATGGTAGTAGGAGACGCTTCTCTAGATATTGACACATTGGTCATTGGTGCAGGTCCTGGTGGGTATGTGGCGGCAATTCGTGCCGCCCAGCTCGGCCAAAAAGTCCTCATCGTGGATAAATCGGAACTCGGCGGTGTATGTTTGAACCGTGGATGTATTCCTTCTAAAGCACTGATTGCTGCTGCACATCAGTTCGAATCTGCTAAGCATGGTGAAGTTTTCGGTGTTACTGCTGAGAACGTTAAAGTGGATTTTGCTAAAACTCAAGAGTTCAAAAACGGCGTAGTTAAGAAAATGACTAGCGGCGTGACTAGCTTGATGAAAGGCAACAAAATTGAAGTATTTAACGGCGAATGCATGTTTATCAGCGACACAGAAGCACGTGTGTTCAATGATCATGAATCCCCACGTTACCGCTTCAAACACTGTATCATTGCAACAGGTTCCCGTCCGATTGAACTGAAACCTTTCCCATTCGGTGGACGTATTCTATCTTCGACTGAAGCTCTTGAGCTTCCAGAAATTCCGAAGAGCATGATCGTAATCGGTGGTGGTTACATCGGCGCTGAGCTTGGCCAAATGTACTCCAAATTCGGTACTAAAGTAACAATCATCGAAGGTTTGGATACTGTACTTCCAGGCTTTGATAAAGATATGACTCGTCTTGTTGCGAAAAACATGGCTAAAACTGGCATCGAAATCGTAACTAACGCTAAAGCTGAAAGTGCTGTACAGAACGACAAGGAAGTTACCGTGAAATATTCTGTTGGTGGCGAATCCAAAGAAGTTACTGCGGATTACTTGCTTGTAACTGTAGGTCGTCGTCCTAACACTGATGGTGAACTTGGACTAGACCTGATCGGTCTTGAGCTCGACGAGCGTGGATTGATCAAGGTCGATCACCAAGGTCGCACAAGCATTCCTAACATCTTCGCTATCGGCGACGTTGTTCCAGGTCTGGCGTTGGCTCACAAAGCTTCTTACGAAGGTAAGATTGCCGCAGAAGCGATTGCAGGACTTACATCTGTTGTTGACTACAAAGTCATCCCAGCAGTTGTGTTTACAGATCCTGAATGCTCAAGCGTTGGTTTGACTGAGAAAGAAGCGAAAGACAAAGGCTACAAAGTGAAAGCTGGTAAGTTCCCATTTGCAGGGAATGGCCGCGCCGTATCTTTGAACAGCCCAGAAGGTTTCATCAAAATTGTTGCTAACTCCGAAAACAATCTTGTGCTTGGTGCACAAATCGTTGGTATCGAAGCTTCTAACTTGATCGCTGAACTTGGTTTGGCAATTGAAATGGGCGCAACACTTGAAGATATCGCTTTGACTATTCATGCGCATCCAACCCTTGGCGAAATCGTCATGGAAGCTGCTGAACTGGTTGAAGGTCACCCTATTCACGTAATGAAATAATTTCTCTACCCAATTGCTCTAGCAGGCACTGAAAGGCGGAACGCATTTGCGTTTCGCCTTTTTGAGTTTTCCACTTTTTTGAAAAAAGATATAATGGGAGGAGATGAAACAATTTGAGCGAATACACTATAAAATCATTCATCCGTATTTTAAAAACTTATATAGGGAGGACAAATGATGAAACCCAATAAGTTAAAGCCTGGTGATGAGTTGCGAATCATCTCACCTGCCAGAAGTCTGTCGTTAATCGCTGCTGAACAAAGGAAAATTGCCAAAGAACAGCTGCAAAAATTAGGTTTTCGGATATCATTTTCCGTAAATTCTTTTGAGAAGGATGATTTTGCTTCCTCATCGATCGATTCTAGAATAGAGGATTTGCACGAAGCTTTTTTAGATCCGAATGTTAAAGGGATTCTTACGACCATTGGAGGTTTTAATAGCAATCAACTGCTACGTTATATCGACTATTCCATCATTGCAGAGCATCCTAAACGATTATGCGGGTATTCGGATATTACTGCTTTAAGTAATGCAATCTATGCTAAAACAGGATTAGTTACATATTCAGGACCACATTTTTCTAGCTTCGCAATGCTTCACGACAATGAATATACCACCGAATATTTCCGTAAGCTGATGATGGACAACAAAGAAATAGTGGTGAGGCCTTCGAAGCATTGGAGTGATGATGAGTGGTATCTGGATCAGGAGAACCGTGTATTTATCAGAAATGAAGGTCCGTTCATTATCAATGATGGAGAAGCGAAAGGGACAATTATCGGTGGGAACCTCTGTACACTAAATCTTTTGCAGGGAACGGAGTATATGCCGAGTTTAAAAAATTCGATATTATTTCTTGAGGATGATTATGAGTCATCGCCTGCAACCTTTGATAGGGATTTACAATCGCTGATTCATCAACCAGATTTTCAGCATGTTAAAGGATTGGTTATTGGCAGATTCCAACAAGGATCACGTATGACTAAAGAACTGTTGATCAAAATCATAACTTCGAAAGAAGAGCTATCAGACATTCCTGTCATTGCAGACGTGGACTTTGGACATACATCCCCTATGATTACTTTCCCTGTAGGTGGACAAGCCTCACTTCGTGCTTATGGGGTTAGAGTAGAGTTAAGAATATCGGAGTAGTGAATTCCTCAGATTATTAAATAAATTTAAAAAATATCTTACCTTCTACAAAAATCGGATTTTTCAGATATAATATATGAGGTGAAATATTACGGAGGTGCAGTAATTTGAATAATGAGTTAGAACAAACCTATTTGAATTTTTTACAATATATTTTAGATAATGGTGTAAAAAAAGAAGATCGTACCGGAACGGGTACTATTAGTGTATTTGGTTATCAAATGCGATTTGATTTATCAAAAGGCTTCCCATTATTTACAACAAAACGGACACCGTTCCGTTTAATCGCAAGTGAATTATTATGGTTTATTAAAGGCGACACAAACATTCGTTATTTATTGAAAAATAATAATCATATTTGGGATGAATGGGCTTTCAAAAGATGGGTTGAATCAGACGAATATACAGGTCCAGATATGACTGATTTCGGGAATCGTTGTTTAATTGATGAAGACTTCAATCAAGTTTATCAAGCAGAGATGAAAGCATTTTGTGATCGTGTCTTAGAAGATGATGCGTTCGCAGCGAAGCATGGTGACCTAGGGAATGTTTATGGTAAGCAATGGCGAAATTGGACATCTTCTACAGGTGAATCCATTGACCAATTACAAGATGTAATTCATCAGATCAAAACAAATCCTGATTCTCGTCGTTTAATTGTAAGCGCATGGAACCCGGAAGATGTTATAAATGCTGGGGCAAAAGGGAGTAAAGCAGCGTTACCACCTTGCCACGTTATGTTCCAGTTCTATGTTGCAAATGGTAAATTAAGCTGTCACTTGCTGCAGCGAAGCGCTGACTCTTTTCTTGGAGCTAACTTCAATATCCCGTCTTACTCCTTACTTACACATTTAATTGCACATGAGTGTGGTCTAGAAGTAGGCGAGTTTGTATATAGCATTAGTGATGCACATATCTATTCAAACCATGTTGATCAAGTAAAAGAGCAATTATCAAGAGACTTAAGACCATTGCCTACCTTGGTTATTAATTCAAATAAGAAATCACTTTTTGATATCGAGCTGGAAGACCTTATCATTGAAGGGTACAATCCGCATCCTTCGATAAAAGCTCCGATCGCAGTATAAATTAATGGTTATCAAGATTTTTTGATCTATATAGGTAGGAAGGAGCGTGTATCATGAGTATTAGCTTAATATGGGCAATGGGCACCAATCATGTTATTGGAAAAGATAATGATATGCCTTGGCATTTACCGCTTGATTTCGCTTATTTCAAAGCAGAAACACTGGGAAAGAGAATGCTTATGGGCCGCAAAACGTGGGATTCGCTTGGAGGGAAGCCTCTAAAGGGCAGAACAAGCTTAATTATGACTAGAGATACTGATTATGCTCCTGAAGGTGCAGAGGTTGTACACACGCTTGAGGAAGCTCTCAGCGAGGGTAGAAAAGACGATGAGCTGATGGTGATCGGCGGTGCGGAAATTTATAAGCTGATGTTGCCGTATGCTGACAAGTTGATGTTAACGCAAATTGAACAGGATTTTGAAGGAAATACCCGGTTTCCTGATATTGACTGGAGTGTATGGAAAGAGGTTTCCAATAAGAAGGGAATTCGTGATGAAAAGAATCCGTATGATTACCGTTTTCTTGTTTATGAACGTACGGAATAGCAATAAAACGTTTTCTCTGACATAACATGTGAAATAGTACAAAAAATCAGTAGATTAATCCATTACTGTGCAAAAGTAATGAGTGCTACTATAATTAAAATTAGAAATGATAATCTACAGGTATAGAATGTGCAGGTACTTCATTGCGCTGCTCACGACCATACGAAGCCGCAATATGCTACAATGTACTATACTTCAACACGAAGAGAACGGATGGGGGAAACGTAAACATGTCTACACCTACAGGTTTTATGGAGTATAAACGGCAGCTCCCAGGTGATCGGGATCCTGAGCAGCGGGTAAAAGACTGGGAGGAGTTCCACCATCATTTATCCGAGGACGAGCTTCAGACACAAGGAGCGCGCTGCATGGATTGCGGAACGCCGTATTGTCATACAGGAATTGATATGGCTGGAGGAACCTCGGGTTGTCCAGTTCATAATCTAATTCCAGAGTGGAATAATTTGGTGTACCGCGGACTCTGGAAAGAAGCCCTGGAACGTCTGCATAAGACGAATAATTTCCCTGAGTTTACTGGAAGCATTTGTCCTGCTCCTTGCGAAGGCTCTTGCACAGTGGGTCTAATTGGACAGCCGGTGACCATTAAGACCATTGAGTTAGCTATTATTGATAAGGGCTTTGAAGAAGGCTGGGTTGTACCTAATCCTCCAGAGAAACGTACAGGCAAAAAGATTGCAATCGTAGGCTCTGGACCTGCTGGACTCGCAGCAGCAGCTCAACTTAATAAGGCTGGACATACAGTAACTGTATTTGAACGCAGTGACCGCATCGGCGGGCTGCTGACATATGGCATTCCCACTATGAAACTCGATAAGAGAGTTGTTCAACGTCGTGTAGATTTATTAGCTGCAGAAGGTATTAATTTTGTAGTGAATACAGAGATTGGCAAGGATATTCCTGCTCAACAGCTAGTGGATGAGTATGATGCGGTTGTTCTGTGTGGTGGAGCTACAAAGGCACGTCGTTTTAACGTTGAAGGCAGTGAGCTTAAGGGTGTTATGTACGCCATGGACTATTTAAATGGTACGATTAAGAGCTATTTGAATTCCAATCTTGAAGATGGCAACTATGTATCTGCTGAAGGTAAAGACGTGATCGTCTTGGGTGGCGGTGATACTGGATCTGACTGTGTTGCTACAGCACTTCGTCATGGCTGCAGCAGTATCACTCAATTTGGTACACATGAAAAAGCACCTCTTCAGCGTGATCCGATTGCTAACCCTTGGCCACAATTCCCGAATGTATATAGCCTAGACTACGCGCAAGAAGAAGCTAAAGCCATATTTGGGGATGACCCGCGTGAGTTCTCTATTATGACTACTAAATTCGTAGGTGATGATGAAGGTAACTTGAAAGAACTGCATACTGTACAGATCCGCCGGATCGTGGATGAGACAGGTCGTAAGATCTATCAACCTGTTCCAGGCACCGAAGCTGTATATCCTGCTCAATTAGCTTTGATAGCCATCGGTTTTGATGGGCCAGAACAAGATATTATTCAAGAGCTTGATCTTGAGACAGATCGTCGTTCCAATGTGAAAGCACGTTATGGTAAATTCAATACCAACGTGGATAAAGTGTTTGCTGCTGGCGATATGAGACGTGGTCAAAGCCTGGTTGTATGGGCCATCAACGAAGGACGCGAAGCTGCGCGTGAAGTGGATAAATACCTGATGGGTTCAACCGTTCTTGTTTAAAACGTTAAGATAATAATTGTCTAATAAGCCGTTTCAAAAGCAGTTTACCTGCTGGAGAAACGGTTTTTTAAATAAAGCGATGCTTGACGTAGATATCAGTATCATATAAATTAAATACATTATTCACATGATAAAAGCATTGACCAAGGATCTACGATTCAAGAAGCGTTAGAACAGAGAGGGAACCCACCGGGTGAAAGGTTCCTCAAACACGTGTGAGTGGTATCCTGCCTTGGTAGCTGTAGCGATAGTATCTACTAACCCGCTACCGGTATCGACCGTTATCCGATTTGAGGATTGCCAAATCAGAATAGATTGTATGTTGAGCTGGCAGTTAAATAAGGGTGGTATCACGACACATTCGTCCCTGACGAATGTGTCTTTTTGCATTTAGAGAGATAATTTCTGGGGGAGGGTATTTAAGATGCGACAAAGCAATTTATTATTAACAACACTGCGTGAGGTGCCTTCGGAAGCGGAGACAAACAGTCATCAGCTACTGCTGCGTGCGGGGTATATCCGTCAATTAGCTGCTGGAGTATATACCTATTTACCACTTGGACGGCGGGTTCTGCGAAAGATAGAAGCGATTGTGAGAGAAGAGATGGACCATTCCGGAACGCAGGAGATTTTAATGCCATCCATGCAGCCTGCGGAACTTTGGAAGGAATCAGAACGTTATGATGTTTATGGTAAGGAGTTGATGACTTTTAAGGATCGTCATGAGCGGGAATTCATTCTCGGTCCAACGCATGAAGAAGTAGTAACCACACTTGTGCGGAATGAGATCAGCTCCTATCGTAAGCTTCCTGTTACCGTGTATCAAATTCAGACTAAGTTTCGAGATGAACGGCGACCACGTTCCGGATTGCTAAGAGGAAGAGAGTTCTTGATGAAGGATGCGTACTCTTTTGACATAAGCTCTGAAGGACTTGATAAATCATACCACCAAATGTTCGCTGCTTATCACCGGATATTTAAGCGATGTGGATTGAAGTTCAGAGCTGTTCATGCAGATTCTGGTGCAATTGGCGGAGAAGGGGGCAGCCATGAATTTATGGCACTGGCTGATATCGGGGAAGATACGATTGCGGTATGTTCCTCTTGCGATTACGCAGCCAATCTGGAGCAGGCAGAAGCTGTGCGTCCTGTTAAGAAGGAAATGAATTTCGAAGTACCAGCGATAGAGAAATTCCATACTCCAAATTTACGTACAATTGATCAATTAGAGCAGGAGTTGGAGATCCAGCCAGAGCAGATTATGAAAACATTGATCTACGAAGGTAGCGGACAATTCTTTGCTGTAGTGGTTCGAGGAGATCATGAAGTTAATGAGATAAAAGTGAGTAAATATATCGGAGCAATGGAGATCAGGCTTGCTGACTATGAAGCTGTGAAAACCTTAACGGGTGTAGAGAGTGGGTTTGTGGGGCCTGTGGGACCTCAATTAACTGTACTAGTTGATGCCGCAGTTGCTGAGATGACGGAAGGTACGACGGGAGCAGGAGAAAAAGATTATCACTTCCGTAATGTTGTACCTGGTAGAGATTTTGGGCTTGAGCATGTGGGGGATTTTCGCAATGTAGCGGAAGGAGAAGCTTGTCCACATTGCGAGGATGGCGTTCTTCATTTTCATCAAGGCATTGAAATCGGACATGTCTTTAAATTAGGTACCAAATACAGTGAGAAGCTTGGAGCTTCCTTTTTAGATCGTTCAGGCAAAAGTCAGCCTATGATCATGGGTTGTTACGGAATTGGAATCTCGCGACTATTGTCCGCAATTGTAGAACAGAATCATGATGATCAAGGAATAATGTGGCCAGTTGCATTAGCACCTTATCAGGTTCATATTTTGATGATGTCCATAAAGGACTCGGAGCAACTGGAAGTTGCAGAGGAGCTTTATAATCAACTTACTAAGCTCGGTTTTGAGACGCTGCTAGATGATAGGGATGAACGTGCTGGCGTTAAATTTAAGGATTCAAGTTTGATTGGTATACCCGTAACGCTAGTAGTCGGTAAGGAGGCTGCACAAGGTAGGGTGGAGTATCTAGAAAGAGCCTCCGCTGCGGGTAAAGAAGTCTTAGAAAAGTTAGAAGCAGTTTCTCGTATCCAAGAATTCTTTTCGCAGCTGAATTAAACTTCTATAACTCAAACTGAAAGCCATTGTTCAGGGCGGGAAAGTGGTGGCGGTAACTTTGTGAGATCATCACCTATTGCCGCATTAATCTGACCCTGAGTTAGAAAAATGCTCTCTGATAGATCAGCGCCCCTAAGGTCTGTGTCACGGAAATCTGCACCAATAAGATCTGCACCTCTAAGATTAGCGCCTTTAAGGTCAGCGGCAATCAAATAGGCTCCCCTCAGGTTGGCGCCCCTGAGATCTGCATTTTTAAGATTTGCGCCGACAAGGTCAGCACCACGGCTGAAAGTTCTCGATGCTTTTTTTAGTTTACGACGAGCCTCAGTACGCACAAGTTCACTGACTTGCAGCAGTAACAGATTAATCTTTGCTCGATGAGCGTCAACATTCACCTTCTGTAGAGAATCAGGGTTAAGTAAAGTGAGTTGTTCCGTCTCATCGAGTGCTGTTTGCAGCTCAACATGTATTGAATGGGTTATATCTAAGTTCAATGATTCATTTAAGTACCATAGCAATTCGTGCAAATGCCACATGACCGTAAATACCTCGAACATTTGCTTTGCAGTTTTTGGATTCTTCCGCCAGTCCTCACCGGTATAAGTAACCTGAGAAAGCTTTTGCCCAGCCCCAAAACAGTCATATACAGTACAACCACGAAATCCAAGCGCTCTTAAATCTGTATGTACACCACAGCGAAAGTCTGATTGAAGGTTATGGCACGGCTGGCCAGCTGCTTTATCCATAGCAAAATCCACTGAAGCTGAAAAAGGTAGTGCGGAACAGCACAAACCGAAGCAGCTCTCACATTCTGCTTTTAAATAGTGACCGTTTTTGTCCTTATAAGGTTCTGTAAATTTGTGATTTTCAGACACGTTTTGATTCCTCCGATATATAAACCTCGTTTACCAAACTATTCTAATTCATAGAAAAGACAAAGGGAAGTCTGAATTTTACCTAGGCCTACTAACCAATCCATTAAAAAAAACCGAGGTTAATGGTATAATAGAATACTGGACGCATTTTGGACTTAAGAACGAAAAGGTAAGGAGCGATTGTTTTTGAAGACACTCATTATTGCGGAGAAACCGGATATGGGGCGGAATATCGCCGCCGCAATAGAACCGAAGGCCAAAAATTACCGTTCCTATCTTGAAGGGGAGCAGTACATTATTACTTGGGCAATAGGGCATCTAATCGGTTTGGCCGAGCCGGATGCTTATGATGTCAAATACAAAAAGTGGAATATTAATGATCTGCCCATTATTCCAGACCAGTTCAAACTGGTTCCTAATGCGCGGACAATCGACCAGCTCAAGGTAATTGGAGATCTTGCGAAACGTAGCGATCTTCTAGTGAATTCATGCGATGCCGGGCGAGAAGGGCAGCATATCTTTTCACTCATTCAACGACATTTGAAGCTGGAGCATCCTGTGAAGCGGTTGTGGATTTCGGATCTGACGCCAGAGACCATTCGCAAAGGATTCCAGGAGCTGAAGGATGGATCGGAGTACGAGAATCTAACGAAAGCAGCAAAAGCTCGCAGTGAAGCGGATTGGCTCATCGGTATGAACGGATCACGTGCTTTTACTACAAAGCATAATGTGCTGCTGTCCGTGGGTAGGGTTCAAACTCCCGTACTCGCGCTGATTTACGACCGTCAGAAGACGATTGAGGCGTTCTCTTCCCTAAAGTTTTTTGAGGTGGAGGGACATTTTACTCAGAATGAAATGACCTATAAAGGGATGTGGCAGGGGGATCGGCTGACAGACGGGGATAAGGCGGAGGCGCTGGCTGCCAAGGTCAAAGGAAAACCGGGCCGGATTGAGTCTTACGAGGTTAAGGAAACAAAAGAGTATCCAAATAAGCTGTACGATTTGACGCTGCTGCAGCGTGAGGCGAATGGAAAGTACGCTTTTTCCGCAAAAAAGACGCTTGATATTGCTCAAGCGTTATATGAAAAGCATAAGGTGATCTCTTATCCGCGGACGAACTCCAACTATGTTACAGAACAGAATATTCCTGAGATGCATAAGACGTTATCTGCGCTGCAAGGGACGGCTTATGATGAGTGGGTGAAGGGTGCGAATCGCAATCTCGTTCATAAAGGGAATAAATTCATCTGCAACCCCTCGAAGGTTGAGGATCACCACGCGATTTTGCCTACATATCGTAAAGCATCAGGACTTAGTGCAGATGAAGGAAAGCTGTATGATTTGATTGTGCGGCGTTTTTTGTCTCAGTTCTATCCGGCAGCGGAGTATAAAGTGCATACGGTGATGACCGAAGTAGAAGAGGAAAAGTTCAAAACCACAGTCAAGGAATTATTAAGCCTCGGCTGGAAGGTCATTTACGCGGACCAGAAGAAGGATAAAGCGAAGACTTCCAAGGGTAAGAACAAGGATGACGAAGAGGACGAAGAGATCGAAGTGAACGAACCATTTTCTATTGCTCCGGCAGAAGAAGTGGTTTGTAGTGAGGCTATTGTTAAAGAGAAAGATACTCAGCCACCCAAGCATTACACAGAAGGTACGCTGCTTCGAGCGATGGAAAGTGCCGGAAAGCAGATTGAGGATGAAGAGCTTCGCGATGCTATGAAGGATTCAGGGCTTGGAACTCCGGCTACCCGTGCAGCAACGATAGAACGGCTGAAGAATGTCGGATACATCGAAATGCAGGGCAAAAAAATTGCCATCACACAAAAAGGACGAACAGCCATTGAGCTGATTCGTGGAGCGGGAATTGAGCTGTTGACTTCACCGGAAATGACCGGACAATGGGAACGTCGTTTGAACGAAATATCGAGAGGAACGGCGTCGGACGGGCAGTTTATGGAGAATGTAAAAAGATTCGCCTGCATGATCGTAGACAAAGTACGAGTACAATCCCGGGCGTCCAAAACCTCTTTTGAAGGGGAGACGCCTTCTGTCAATACAAGTGCTAAAGGGCGAAGTGCTGGAAGTACATCTCGTAAAACCACCGACAAACCTGCGGCGCCGCGAAAGCGCAAGGCAAGTAGTGAAGAGGAATCTGCCAATTCAGGACCTAAGGTCATCGGAAACTGTCCGCGTCCCGGCTGCGGTGGAATGATTTTTATGGGTAAAAAAGGCTACGGCTGCTCTCATTACAAGGAAGGCTGTAAATTCGTGATTTGGAAAGAGAATCAAGGTCGTACACTCACGGATGCACAAGTGAAGGCGTTGATTGAGAAAGGTCGGACTGGCAAGCTAAAGCTTACCAGCGAAGACGGTACACCTCTGGAAGGCAAGCTAGTGCTTCAAAATATGGATACGGGCCAATTAGCAATTGAATCATAGTCGAACGGAAAGAATTCGTGTACGGTAAAAAGGTGTCTCTAGCCATGATGGATACATGGCAGAGACACCTTTTTAATCATGCCTTATAATTATTCAGCGGATTTAGCCAGCTGCGCTTCAATCGCTGCAGTTAACCCTTCATAGGAGGAGTCAGGAAGCAGGGTGCCGTTTACCATAAATTTAGGTGTACCATTAACCCCGTACGATCCCGCGATCTTGAAGTCTTCTTTGACGTCGAACATATAGGTATGATTCTTGAGATCTGTTTCGAATTGAGCGTAATCAATACCTTCTATGTTATCTTTGACGAAATTTAGAATGAACTTCTGTGTGGCCCATATTTTGCTCTCATCGCCTTGATTGGCGTACAGCTTATGGAGAAATTCCCAGAACTTCTCGTTGCTTTGCCTATAAATGGCTTCACCTGCACTTGCAGCAAGATAGGAATCTCGATCCAGAAAGGCAAAGTTCATGAAGAAAAGCTCAACTTTTCCGGTATCCACGTAGTCCTTAACAAACGTATCCAGATATTTCTCCGTCCAGTTTTTGCAGGCAGGACATTTGAAATCTGCAAATTCGATGACTTTGATTTTGGCATCAGGACTACCAAGATGAGGTTGCTTTTCATATTTCAGCCCATCAACAACAATGCTCCCCTTCACATCAGTGTAGTTCGGTAAACCCTCTGTACTGTCCGTCTTGTCATTTAGAATGAAGACAATAACAGCGACAAGGATTATAACAACTATACCTAAGAGCATGGGAAGCATTTGTTTGTTAGTTCGAGAATGGTTGGACTTCACTTTCTTGTTCATATCTCATCTCCTACCTCATTTAGGAATTATACAAAAATAGTATAATCATCCCAGAGGTAGAGTAGATATGTCATTTGTAACAATGTCTGAGGTTACTTTGCACCTAGAGTTTCTGCAGGGTAGCAGTACGAATAACAGGAGGCACCTCATGGATGGAGGAAATGGTCTTCACTGCTTGTTGCATTTCTTGCTCCAATTCAATAAGGTTATAGCTCCATTCATTCTGTTGCTTCAGATAGATACTGTTAATGCCTGCGGTTACTGCCGGAAGTACATCTGTACGTAAAGAGTTACCAATCATCCAGGTGCGTTTGCGGTCAAAGCCTTGCGTAGTCAAAATATTTTCAAGTGCCTCAACATTTTTATGTTGACGAATATAGATCCGGTCATCAAAGTAAGCATCTAGCTTCATTTGCTCAATTTTACGTTGTTGGATCGTATCGTCTCCACCTGTGTACAGGAATAAATGGTGACCATCCTGCTTCAGAGTATCCAGCGTTTCAACCATACCAGGGTAAGCTTCGATTTCTTGATCATAGACGCTTAGTCCAAGCTTGTGTAACTGTTGTTCTTGAAAACGGTCCGTCGGACGATTATATTTTGCGCAGAAATAGCGGTAGGTAGCGATTAGGGATTTAGGGAAATTATCGCTGGCAAGACCACTTGTGTTGACCGTGTGCACGTCAATTTCTATTTGTTTGTCGCGTAGGTCACTGGTGCTCGGGCCAAATTCGTTAAACCAATCAGTCATTAGCTCAAAATATTGCCCTAAAATCAGATCGAAATATTTGTTGCAGTGGACCAGTGTATCATCTAGATCGAAAATCACCTGTTGTGTCATGTATTTCATATCTCTCACTCCTTGGATCTGTATCTGTATAGTGTTCTATAGATAAATATAAGACTCTAGGAACATTTGCAGCTCTGATGCGCCGTCAGGGCGAATACTGAAACGTTCATCTTGTTCACCTCTAAGATGGATGCGGAGTAGGCCGGCTACTCGTAGAATCATAAGGTGATGCATCAGCATTTCTCTGGATTGATTAAGATCTGATTGCATCTCCCACAACGACTTGGGTTCATGTGCGACATAGCGAAGCAATCGAAGTCTGGTGGGGTCGGAAAGTGCCTTGGTCATGCGCAAAAGCACCATAGGTGGTTCATTTTCGTCTTCTAAAGGTACATCTACAGGGTATTGTACGATCACCATGGTTTTGTAGAAGCAGTAGGTGTTAATCGGACGATTATGAACAGTTGGTAGTAATACAATCGTCTTTAGATCCGTGATCTCCTCGAAAACTACACCGCCAGATGCGTATTCAATTAGAGAAATGGGGTCCATTTTGCTTTCAAGCATTTTTTTCTCAGAAGCATCTTCAATTAATAGCGGTAATATTTTGTGCTCCACATGGCGGAAGTATTGCTCATACCAGAGACGCAAGAGTGGACTATAGCTGCTCCGAATCCGCAAAGCATCTTCAATCGTAAACTCCTGAATGAGCGGAGCGATTTGCTGATAACATTCTTCTATGGAGGCTGAATCCAGATCATCTAAGAAATGCTGCACTGAAGTTGCGGGTCCTCGAATGTAAACCCAGGCATATAGCACATCATAATCCGTAAAAGGCCACTCGGCGGCTTGCATTAAAGCTGTTACCTTATGAGGAGAAATGCGATCTTCCACATCACTTATCCAGTGGGGACCAATGTCCAAATTGGAGATCCATTTTCTAGTTACATATAACATAAAACTGTCCAGCAGTTCATAAACCGGCGATACGTCGATCTTTAATTCGTACTCCATGTCTCATGCACCCCCAGGAAATCCGTAACATCTTCATATTATCTCTTGTTTTGAAGAGGGTTGTCCACTATAATGTTCGGTGTTTGCCAATTGGCGTTAGAACAAATTAGCGTTATTAATCATAGGGGGATATCATCTGTGTCAGACCGGCCAAAATTATCTATTCGAAGTAACAGCAAAATGAATTTCATGATTCTTATTACCGCTACAATAGCGGCTGGACTCAGCCAAGGAATGCTGCTTCCCGTATTATCCATTCTATTGGAGCAGAAAGGAGTTTCCTCTTCGCTTAATGGACTTAATGCAGCTGCTTTATACATAGGATCATTCGGAATGACCTTGATTGCTGAAAGAGTTCTCGGAGCGATTGGATTCAAAAAATTGATTGCTGGCGGGATAAGCTTAGTCTTAGTAAGCTTGCTTTTATTCCCCTTTTTTCCTGGAATCAAAATATGGTTTGTGTTACGTCTACTTGTAGGTGTTGGTGATGCAGCTATCAATTATGCCGCCCAGCTATGGGTGCTGCTAATGACGCCTGCCGAGCATCGTGGACGAAATCTTTCCCTGTATGGGATGTCCTATGGCCTGGGCTTTAGCTTGGGGCCACTTGGAATTAGTCTGCTGCGCTTTGGTCAGGCAACACCCTTTATTGTTCTAGCTTTTCTTTTTTTGCTGGTCCTAATACTAGCCGTTACATTACTTCCGGATTCACGTCCAGATAAAGTTGAGAGTGGAGAAAGTCAGGTACGCCGTTTTGGACGTTGTTACAGTCTAGCGTGGTTCGCTTTAATTCCTGCACTCCTATACGGTTTCATGGAAGCAAGCTTAAACAGTAATTTTCCAGTGTATGGCCTCCGGATCGGATACAGCACGGATCAAATTGCAGCCTTATTGCCTTTTGCGGGCATTGGAGGACTGTTGTTACAATTCCCGCTAGGACTGTGGAGCGACCGTTTTGGTCGAAAGAAGGTATTGATTCTTACTGGGATTGGAGGCGGGATTGCCTTCGCATTACTGCCATTAGCAGGTGACCATTTCAAAGTGACTATGGTGCTGTTGATGATTGCTGGTGGACTTGTAGGCTCCTTTTTCTCGTTAGGGCTTAGTCTGGCTGCGGACATTTTACCACGACATTTACTGCCTGCTGCAAATGTGGTTGCTTCTTTTCATTTTAGTATAGGCAGTATTATAGGTCCAGGGATCGGCGGTTTGCTCATGCAAGTCGGCTGGGGCGGGGGGATTTTCGGCTTGATGGGCGCTTTATATATCGCCTTCGGATTGCTTGGGTTATTTTTCTCGCCACGGCAAAAAATTTGAGGTAAGATAAGAACGAGTGCTCGCATGGAAATTCATCTGGCTTTCAGAGTACACTATAGATTATAGATAAAGACAGGGAGAGGCTGAACTATGATCACAGTTGAACACTTAGCCAAGGCAGTTGGGGAAGATAAGAATCCAGTTCTACAGGATATAGGGTTTCAATTAGAACCGGGTGAGTTCGTAGCAATACTTGGAGCTAGCGGTAGCGGTAAGACCACTTTACTGCGCTGTTTAGCGCTGCGTGAGAAGTGGGATAGAGGGAATTTTAGAGTGGACGGTACAGATATAATGGCGAGTGCCTTTACAGGTAAAAGAAAAATCCGCCGCGAGTGGGCATACCTGGAGCAGAATGCAGAGCTCAATCCTAACCGTACTGCATTGAAAAATGTACTGATCGGCCAGTCTTCACAAACGCCGTTATGGCGAATGGTCACTGGGATGGTACGTTCAGATGATTATATGGGTGCAATGGATGAACTGGACGCCCTTGGCCTCCTGGATAAGGCGAAGATGAAGACAAGTCAACTTAGTGGCGGAGAAAGGCAGCGTGTAGCGATTGCTAGAGCGTTGACTCACGGTGCTAAAGTGATTTTAGCGGATGAACCGGTTACGGGATTAGATCCTAAATCCGCGGAGAGTGTATTGGAAACATTGCGAAAGCTGTGTAAAGAAACCGGTCTTACGGTTGTAACGGTATTACCGATTGAATTAGCGGAACGTTTTGCTACGCGTCTATGGGTACTAGAAGATGGCAGAATTAAGCATGATATAAAGGGGCGTAGATTAACGTTCCAAGAACGTGCAAATCTTTAAATATAGGACACGGATAAGGAAAAGAGTGATGAAGTTGAATATGAGAAGTCTTAGGTGCTTTGTAGCCGCAACGCTGACGTTATCCGTACTGTCGGGTTGTACTTTCATCAGTGATCCTGTTTCTAAGATGAAATCCCCACAATTGTCTGCTGACAAAGCAACACTTATGGCTGCTATTAATTCACTTAAGCCAGCAGGTTCCACGTTGATTCGTCCGACCAATGACGATGATAGTACCATCTTTACTGAGGATCTCAATAAGGATGGAGTTATGGAGACGCTAGTGTTCTATAGGACTCCAGGTGAAGCCGTACAGATTCACGGGATGATACTGGAGAAACAGGGCGACACTTGGGTCAAGAAACTTGTATTCGATGGCGACGGGTCTGTGCTGGAGTCGGTTGATTTGAAGGATATGACGGGTGATGGGAAGCTTGAAATTGTTACCGGCTATTCACAAGGTGAAGAAAAGGGTCTTGTCGTCTATAGCTATTCCAGCGGAACATTAGAAGAAGTGCTTTCACATCCTTATACAAAATATATGATTGATGATCTTAATGGGGATGGAATTGAAGACATAACCGTTGTTTACTTTAAAAGAAATGAATTTGCAACCATTTCGGTCTATCAGTACAATGATGGCTTTAAGGTACTCGATAAGCTTGATAATATCGACCCTTATTTTAATAATTATTACAATATTGTTGCAGGAAAAATCTCAGAGAATAAAGAAGGAATCGTATTGGATGCTGCGGTGGATTCCCAATCTGCCTATACCTCTATTGTCGTTATGGAGAATAACAAGCTGCGTGTGGTATTACCAGGCGATGCGCGGACTTATAAAGATCGTCGGATTGCAAGTGAAGATATTGATCATGATGGCATTATTGAAATTGGATTGCTTGAGGCGCCTAAAGGATGGGAGTATTTCGATCCAGCTGAAATTCCATACTTTACCTCCTATTATAAATGGGATGGGAAAGAAGGTCTGACCTTCGCAACCCAGCTATATCATGATCCATCGGATCGATTCAATATTAATTTTTCTCCGGAATGGCATGGAAAGGTGACAGTTGATACGAAATCGGTTCTGGATAAGAACCTTAAGTTTATCATGTCAGATACCGGTGAGACGGTTGCTGAGGTTTCCTTCTTTTCTCCTTCAGAATGGGATCGCGTAAAAAATGACGGTTGGGATTTGCTTGCACGTGATGCAGACAAGGTCATCGCCTACCGCGGTAAGTTAGAACAAAGTACAACAAAGGAAGGAAGCAATAAAATTGCTTCCCCTATAGAAAGGAAGGGAATAGATGAGTAAAGTACTGATACTGGAAGATGAGGAGTCCATTCGTAGTTTTATTGTCATTAACTTGAAGCGTAATGGGTTCGAAGTGATAGAGGCTGCGGATGGGCATGAAGCTCTTCACAAGTTAACCACGATCCCTGATATTGATATCGCTCTGTTGGATGTAATGGTTCCGGGTATTGATGGATTTGAAGTATGTAGACGGGTCAGAGAAACCAATGAGCGTTTGGGTATTATTTTTCTGACAGCCAAGGTTCAAGAGCAAGATAAAGTGTATGCATTGTCTGTAGGAGCGGATGACCATGTTAGCAAGCCATTCAGCCCGACAGAACTGATTGCTCGAATTCAATCTTTGCTGCGCCGAGTGAACGTTCATCGTGAACAGTCAGCGAAAGTTTCATTCGTTTCAGGGCCATTTACCTTGGATCTTATTTCCAAACATTTTAAACGTGATAATGAAGCGATTGAACTGACGCCAACGGAATTTTCGTTGATTCAATTCTTCCTCGAAAAAGAAAATACACCGCTCAGTCGCGATCTTCTGCTGGATCATGTGTGGGGCAAGGAGTATATGGGTGATCCCAAAATTGTGGATGTGAATATTCGTCGTTTGCGTCAAAAAATAGAGAATAATCCGTCAGAGCCAGAATTTTTGCAAACGGTATGGGGACACGGATATAGATGGAAAGGCCAAGTACAATGATTAAGAAGGGGATGCGCAGACAAATTGTTCTACACTACATTCTTGTAGTTTTTTTGGCGCTTCTCCTCGTAGAAGTTATCTTCCTGCTTGCCATCAGAACGTATTATTATGACAGTGTATATAGCAAGATGAAAAATCACATTACCACGGCAGAGTCGTTTTTTCATAAATACGAGCTAGATGGCGATAACAACTCGAATCAGCTGCAAGTACTGCTGGATAGATTTGAGCTGCCCAATACAGAGCTAGAAGTATTGACCATGAATGGTGACATGATTACCAGTTCGACCGGTTTTCAGCCTGATCGTACGATTACAACTAGTGACGTCCCTGAAGCGGTAGGGGGCAGCATTGGCCGCTGGGTAGGGCGCCAGAGTGGTACTAACGAGAGTGTTATGGCTGTGTCCAAGATGCTGCAGGTTCACGGACGTGATACGTATATTCTTAGATATCTTACTTCACTTGAGGGTATCAACAACGATTTGCTTAATCTTACGTTACTGTCAATTGGTATAGGTGCAGCTGTTATGGCTGTAGTTATCGTGTTCAGCTTCGGACTTGCCAATTCAATCGTAAAGCCGCTCAATAACATTACGGCGGTATCAGCCCAAATGGCTAAGGGTAGATTTAATGTGCGGATTAAGGGGAATTACAAATTTGAGATTGGTGACTTGGCTTCAACGCTGAATTATATGGCTCAGGAAATTGTGCGCAGTAATCAGATTAAGGATGATTTCATCTCGTCCATTTCACATGAGCTTCGGACACCCCTTACTAGTATCAAGGGCTGGAGTGAAACCTTGGTCTCTGGTGGCTATGATCCGGAGGAGACGAAGCTTGGAGTCAGCATCATTTCCAAAGAAAGTGAACGCTTGATTGGTCTAGTAGAGGAGATTCTAGACTTTTCAAAGCTGCAGCAGAACCAAATGAAGCTGTCCATTGGGATTGTTGACGTGAAAGTCTTACTTCAGGAGACTATACTTAATATTTGGGCCAAGGCGGAGAAGAAACGGATTCACTTGCTTCTTGAATGTGAAGACGGGATCTATGTTAAAGGGGATGCCAATCGTCTAAAACAAGTTTTCTTGAATCTGGTAGACAATGCCGTGAAGTTTTCACATGAGGAGTCCAGTATAGAATTGTCTGCGAAGAGAATTTCGGCTACAGAGACTGCTATCATGGTTCGTGATAGTGGGATTGGGATTAGTGAAGCACATATCTCCAGAGTGAAAGACCGTTTCTTTCAAGTGGATGCGTTGAACGGGGGAACGGGCTTAGGTCTAGCCATCTCACAACAAATCGTGGAACTTCACCACGGGAAGCTTGAAATGGAAAGTGAGCTAGGTAGTGGAACTGAAGTTACCGTAATCTTGCCACTTACTGAGAAGCTGCCTGAAGTCAATTCAGATCATGTAGCACAAATAACAGCTACCTTACCTGAATCAGATGTCTAGGAGGTATGGAAATGGAAGTATGGGGGAATTCGATTAGGATCGTTCGTGGAGAACCTGATCGGACTGGTGATATCTTGAGGCTGCTGCAGGAAGCAGCAAATTGGATGGAACGAAATGGGATTAAGCAATGGACCCCCGGCCAATTTAACGAGAATGATATCACAGGCTATTTCACTGATAGGCATGTTTATCTTGCGATTAACGATGAAGCAGTAGTTGGAATGTTCACATTACAATTTAGTGATCCTCAATACTGGGGAAGCAAAAACGATGAGTCTTATGCATATTTGCATAGATTAGCTGTAGCGGGTTCACACCGCAGTCAGGGACTTGGTCAGCATATGCTTAAATATGCTGCGGTGCGAGCCAAAGAACTTGGCTGCAGAGGACTCAGATTTGATACCGTCGCACATAACATTAAACTCAATCGTTATTATCAGAGCATGGGTTTTCATTACATGGGTACTAACGATATGGGAAATGGTCGTTTAGTGAACCTGTATGAGCATTTTGAGGAACAACCTGATTCCGATCGTCTGATTCTTAGATTTATTTCTGAATCGGACTTTGAGCACCTGAAACGATGGAGTGTCTCACCTGAGTATCTGAAGCAATGGGCTGGACCTTCACTAACTTTTCCTCTTGACGATGACCAGCTTACTAAGTATTTAGATGGGGCTAATCATCCAGCGAATTCTGATCGCCTTATTTTCTGTGCGGTGCATGAAGCTACTCAGCAGGTCGTGGGACACATCAGTTTTTCAGCCATAGACCGGGCGAATCGATCTGCACGTATTGGCAGAGTAGTAGTAGATACTGATTATCAGGGCAGAGGCTTTGGAACAAGGATGATGAATGAAATGCTCCGGATCGGATTTAAGAGCTTGGATCTGCATCGTATTTCTCTGGGAGCTTTTGCTTTCAACACCGTTGCCCTGAAAACCTATGAAGCATTGGGCTTTAAGCGGGAGGGTGTAGAGCGCGAATCAGCGCTGTTTGGGGAGCAATATGTAGATTGTGTGGAAATGAGTATTTTAGATCGAGAATGGTTAGCGCTCCATGAATCATAAAGGTTAACTTCTAACAACCGAAGGGGCTGTTGCTCTGGTCATGTTCGACCAGGACAACAGCCCCTTTTTATAAATATAAGAATATATAGGTTTCACACTATACATTATCCTTATATTTCTCACATAAACGCTTACCGTCCATTTGGGACGCCGAAGGCGTTTTTGCTTGAAATAGTATTTATATATATAATGGTTTTATGAAGGGAGAACTTCCCGTAGACGTCCTGTCTTCTCATAAACATCCTGAAACAGACGGGAGGGTTGATTTCGAACCGCTGGCTTAGGAGCTACGGTCTCATTGGGCCCAACAACTACGATATTATTAATACTTCCCTTGACGACAGCACCATCCTTAATAATGGCACCTTCGCCAATAATGGCATTTTCGATCTGTACTCCACGTCCGATTCGAACGCCAGGCATAATAACGCTTTGTTTAATTTGGCTCATTTTGCCAATTTCCACACCGTTGAAGATTACAGAACGTTGCAAGCTGCCTTCTTGCGTGCAGAATTCATTCACGAGAGAGTCCGTTGATGGAATCTGAACACGTGGTTTATGAACAGCAAGCTTAGTCCGGCGACTCCGGCTATACATCGGCCAATGAGCTTTGTCGAGCTTCATGCCATTGTTTTTTTGCAGAAGATCCATATGTGCTTCCCAGAGACTACCCACAGTACCTACATCTCTCCAGTATCCTTTGAAGCGGTAAGCGAATAAATCATCATTCTGATCAAGCATCGTTGGTATAACGTCTTTACCAAAGTCATGACTGGAATTCGGATTAGCTGCATCCCGCAACAAGTGCTCCTTCAGATAAGCCCACTCAAACAGATATATACCCATAGAAGCTAAATTACTTTTAGGTACTTTTGGTTTTTCCGCAAACTCAGAGATTTTTAGTTCATCATTTACGTTCATCACTCCAAAACGACTAGCTTCATCCCAAGGAACCTCCATTACGGAGATGGTGGCTTTTGCAGCCTTCTCTACATGGTAATCCAACATTTTTCGGTAATCCATATGGTAAATATGATCACCGGATAGAATGAGAACATGTTCTGGATTACGGCTATCGATATACTCAATGTTTTTATAAATTGCATCAGCAGTTCCTGTATAGCTGTCTCTGCCTTCAACACCGGAAGGAAGCAGGGTGACACCTTTATCCTTTTGACTATGTAAGCCCCAAGGTTCACCTTCACCGATGTGTTCATGTAAGGATTCAGCTTCATATTGCGTCAGGACACCTACTGTATCAATTTTAGAATTTACACAATTACTTAGTGGGAAATCAATAATTTTATACTGTCCACCGAAAGGGACTGCAGGCTTAGCCATACTGGAAGTCAAGGGAGCCAATCTGCGGCCTTCCCCTCCTGCCAAGAGCATGGCGATACAATCTTTTTTGTTATTCATTTGTTATCCCTCCCATTTATTTTGTCAATGCTTGATATATAAACTCACGACAAGCACTTGAAACGACATAGGTGAAGTATATTGCTGTGTAAAAAGAAAAATTACAATTAATATTTCTTTATCAGAAAATCTTTTGTTTTCACATCAAATCATTTTCAAAATGGTAATATTCGGGTAATGTAATAGGTACAAGCATTCAAAAAAGGTGGTGTAGAATTGGCTGAAAAAGCAACAATCGATACCCTTCCGTCAGCATCTGATATTTATTTGTTCCATGAGGGCACCAATTATCGCAGCTATTCTATGCTGGGTGCGCACACTGCCGCTGAAGAAGGCGTTACGGGCGTGCGCTTTACCGTGTGGGCTCCTCATGCGACATATGTAGGACTAGCTGGTGATCATAATGGCTGGGATGGAACGCAGGACATGGACTCGTTATATAAGATACCCGATTCAGGATTTTGGAGTCGTTTTTTTCCGGGAATACAGCCGGGAACTTTTTACAAATACAGGATTGTTGCCAGTGATGGCTCCAGCTTCCTAAAAGCGGATCCTTTTGCCTTCAAAGCTGAGGTTCGACCGGCGACTGCATCCGTTGTTACGGATCTCAGTGGTTATCGTTGGGGAGATGCTGCATGGCGGAGAAAGAGTAAAGCTCCATATCATCAACCGATGAACATTTATGAGATGCATTTTGGAACTTGGCGTCAAAAAGAAGATGGGGAATTTTACAGCTATCAGGAAATGAATGAATTATTAATTCCTTATTTGGTGGAAATGGGTTATACCCATGTTGAGTTTATGCCGCTTGCTGAGCATCCATACGATTTGTCATGGGGCTATCAAGGTACGGGGTATTTTGCGGCTACGAGCCGATATGGTGAACCCCATGAGTTGATGTATTTAATCGATCATTTGCATCAAGCTGGAATTGGTGTCATTCTGGATTGGGTTCCGGCTCATTTTGCAAAGGATGCACACGGTTTAAGAATGTTTGATGGCTCGCCACTTTATGAATATGCAGATCCAATGTTAGCGGAAAAACCAGGCTGGGGAACCCTATCGTTCGACTTCAGCAAGCCTGAGATTTCTTCGTTCCTCATTTCTAATGCACTCTTTTGGTTTGAGTATTATCATATTGACGGGATGCGTGTAGATGCGGTTACCAGCATGCTTCGTCTCGATTTTGAAAAACAAGCTCATCAATATCGACGCAATGTGAATGGTGGTCTGGAGAATCTAGAGGCCATCAAATTTATTCAGAACCTGAATAAGGCGATATTTCAGTACTATCCTAAGGCATTAATGATGGCAGAAGAATCTAGTGCGTGGCCTGGAGTTACAGCGCCAGCTCATGAAGGTGGCCTCGGTTTTAACTACAAATGGAATATGGGATGGATGAATGACACATTGGGCTACATAGAACATGATTTTTGGGGGCGCCCTCATCATCATAATTTATTAACATTTCCAATATGTTATGCTTATGCCGAAAATTATGCATTACCGTTATCACATGACGAGGTTGTACATGGCAAGAAGTCGTTACTGGACAAAATGCCAGGTTCTTATGAACAAAAGTTCGCAGGACTTAGACAACTGCTCGGTTATCAAATATCCCATCCCGGAAAGAAACTTCTGTTCATGGGAGGAGAATTTGGTCAATTTATCGAATGGAAGGATCAGGAGCAGCTGGATTGGCTACTGCTGGACTATGACAGCCATCGCGGCATGCTAGCTTACACAGCTGCACTTAATAAACTGTATCGCTCGGAGAAAGCCCTGTGGGAGCTTGATCATTCCCAAGAGGGTTATCAATGGATTGATGCTGATGACAATGAACAAAGCGTAATTTCATATCTGCGTAAAGGCAAGAAGCCTGGAGATACGTTGCTGTTTATCATCAATTTTCAACCTGTCCAGCGTCAACAGTATCGTATAGGGGTTCCACGCCCAGGGACCTATGAAGAACTTTTTAGCTCGGAAGATGTAGCGTTCGGAGGTTCGGGTATACACAATTTGCCTCAGAAGAGCAAAAAGTTAGAATGGCATAATCAGGTGAACAGTATAGAGCTAACATTACCGCCTCTTAGCTTCCTGGTGTTTAAGAAAACGTCACGAGTGGGTAAGAGTAAAGAGGCAAATGAGTCATAGATTAAAGAACGAATAGAGAATCCGTACACTTTAAAGGGGGAAATAATCATGAAAGTTTTATTTGCCGCAGCTGAAGCTCATCCATTTATCAAAACGGGTGGTCTGGCCGATGTCATTGGGGCATTACCTAAAGCGCTGAAGGGTGCCGGGGTAGATGTACGAGTGATTTTGCCTAAATATCGTGGGATTCCAGAAAAGTTCACTTCAAAAATGGAGCATTTAACAGAAGTGTATGTGCCAATCGGTTGGCGTAATCAATACTGCGGGATCGAACATATGGTTTATGACGGTATTCCCGTTTACTTTATCGACAATGAATATTATTTTGGACGGGACGGAATCTACGGATATATGGACGATGGGGAACGCTTCGCGTTCTATAATCGTGCGGTGCTGGAGTGTCTGCCAGCTATTGATTTTCAGCCGGACGTCTTGCATTGCCATGATTGGCATACGGCTGTAATCCCAATGCTGCTTCAGGGTCATTATCGACACAATCCATTTTACAGCGAAATGCGAAGTGTATTTACCATACATAACCTGTTGTATCAGGGTGTGTTTCCATATGAGGTGCTTGGGGAGCTATTGGGTCTTGACAGCAGTTATTTTGGAGGCGTGGAGTATTACGGGAATGTGAATTTCTTAAAAGGTGGCATTGTATACAGCGACCGTGTCACCACAGTAAGTCCAACCTACTCGGAAGAAATTCGAACACCTTATTATGGTTACGGACTGGATGGATTGTTGAATGCGCGAGCGGATGTTTTGAGCGGTATTGTGAATGGAATAGATACAAAAAGTTATAATCCTGCAACAGATACAAGTCTTGCTACCCGTTATCGTTCTAATCTGGCGAAGAAAACGGAGAATAAATTAGCCTTGCAGGAGGAATTAGGACTACCTGTGGATGCTAATATTCCGATGGTGGCTATGGTTACTCGTCTTGTGGATTCCAAAGGTTTAGATTTGCTTACGCGTGTATTGGATGAGCTATTGTATAAGGATGACATTCAATTTGTTCTGCTTGGAACTGGGGATGAGTCCTATGAGCGATGGTTTAAGGAAGCGGCTTGGCGTTATCCGACAAAGCTATCTTCACAAATCCTCTTTAATGATGCACTCTCACGCAAAATATATGCTGCTAGTGATATCTTTCTTATGCCTTCCAAGTTTGAACCTTGCGGGATCAGTCAACTTCTCGCTTTACGCTATGGTAGCATACCTGTTGTGCGGGAAACTGGTGGCCTGAATGACACTGTTCAAGCTTATAATGAAGAATCCGGTGAAGGAAACGGCTTTACGTTTAGTAACTACAACGCCCACGATATGATGTTTACGCTTCGCCGGGCGATCTCATTATACAAGCAGCCTGAACACTGGAAAAAGATTACGAAAAACGCATTCGCTGGCGATTATAGCTGGAATGTATCGGCGCAACAGTACATTGATATTTATAATGAAATTACGGAATAAGGATTCATTAGATTCCGTAATAGGTTAATAAGGGAGTGCACTGAAGTATAACTCATACTTTAGTGCACTCCTTTTTTTTGATGAAAATTAGGGGCGATTTGCCGCATGATTTGGTTAAGTTAGGGAATAGTAAAAATGTATAAAATTATATAAAATTTGAATAAATGTTGAATAATATGTTTCAGAAGAATGAATTCTTTGCTTTGAAACCCAATAAAAGGAAGTTATTGTCACAATTATGCCTTTGCATATTCATGCGTTCTGATTTATAATAAGTCGGTCAAAGAGACAACTTGGATTTTTTTCATACGAATAGGGGAGATATAGAAATGAACAAATGGGGTAAACTTAGTTTAGGTATGTTATTAGCAGTAGGCCTGTTGTCAGGCTGCGGTCAAAATAAAAATGATAGTGATACCGCTGCAAGTGGAAATGCAACTAACGGTGGGGCTACTAAGAAGCTTACTATGGGCACAAGTGCAGATTTTCCTCCGTACGAATTCCATAAAGTAGTAGACGGTAAAGATACTATCGTGGGCTTCGATATCGATATCGCTAAGGAAATTGCTGCTGATATGGGTGCTGAACTTGTAATTAAGGACTTGCCATTCGACTCACTATTGAACGAATTGTCCAGCGGAAGAGTAGATATTGTAATTTCTGGACTTAGCCCGACGGAAGAACGTAAAAAAGCTGTTGATCTTTCAGACATTTATTACAAGGCTGAGCAAGCAATTGTTGTGCGCGAAGCGGACAAAGATAAATACGCCACTATGGATGCTGTAAAAGGTACCAAAATTGGTGTGCAGACTGGTTCCATTCAAGAAGAAATTGCTAAAGGGATCGAGGGAGCGAAAATCACTTCGCTTGGTAAAATCTCCGAAATCGTTCTACAATTGCAATCCAATCGTGTAGATACTGCTATCATTGAAGGTCCCGTCGCTAAATCATTCGTTAAGAATGTTCCTGGTCTTGTAATTACTGATGCTAAGCCAGAAGTTGAAGATGACGGTTATGCTATTGGTATTAAAAAAGGAAATAAAGAGCTACTGGATCAAGTAAACAGCACACTGACACGTTTAAACTCAGAAGGTAAAATTGATGAGTACGTAACGGCAGCTAGTGAGCTTGCAGATAGCACGAAGTAAAGAAACAACGGATATTTTTAAAGTCTGCTAAAGTAAATTGTATGTGTATACAGAAAATAGCGACAATAAGCTATTTTCTATTTTTTTGGAGATGGGAGGAAAGGTTATGGACATTACTTTATTTAAAATGGCTTATGATTATCGTGATTTTTTCCTAACCGGTTTGCAGTATACCTTGCTGCTTGCTGTTTTGGGCGTCTTCTTTGGTTTTATTCTAGGGATTATTGTTTCCTTGCTACGTATGTCCAAATGGGGTGTGCTTCGCTTCTTGGCAACAGCCTGGGTAGAATTCCTTCGTGGTACACCTATGCTTGTACAACTGTTTCTGATCCATTATGGATTGGCTACATTCGGGATTGAATTTACACCGATTCAGTCGGGGGCAATCACTTTATCCATTAACAGTTCTGCTTACCTTGCAGAGATTTTCCGTGCTGGGATACAAGGGGTAGATCGTGGACAAATGGAGGCAGCCCGTTCGCTTGGAATGAAGCAAGGGATGACTATGCGCCATATCATACTCCCGCAGGCACTCAAGAGTGTTCTTCCGGCAATTGGAAATGAATTTATCACTATTATCAAGGAATCATCGATTATTTCTTTTATCGGCGTTACGGATTTGATGTTTCAAGCACGTACGGTTACAACGATTTCTTACGATGGTATGACACCACTTGTAATTATCGCATTTATGTACTTTGTGCTGACATTTACGCTATCGAAGATCCTAGGTAGACTGGAAAGGAGGCTGAATACCGATGATCGCCGTTAAAAACTTGCAAAAAAATTACGGAAAGCTGGAAATTCTCAAGGGAATTGACTTGGAGATTCATAAAGGTGAGGTCGTCGTCGTTATCGGACCGAGTGGATCGGGTAAAAGTACCTTTCTGCGCTGTTTGAATCTCCTGGAGCAGCCAACTGGTGGCGAAATTACTTTTGAAGGTGAATCTATTACCTCCAAAAAGCACGATATTAATGTCACACGTGAGAAGATGGGAATGGTATTTCAGCAGTTTAACCTCTTTCCTCACAAAACAGTTCTACAGAACATTACACTAGCACCGATTAAGGTGAAAAAACAGCAGCAGTCCGAAGCTGATAAATTCGCAATGGAGCTGCTCAAGACTGTAGGCCTAGAAGATAAAAAGGATGCATATCCTGCTCAGCTGTCCGGAGGACAGAAGCAGCGGATCGCGATTGCCCGTGCGCTGGCGATGCAGCCTCATGTGATGCTCTTTGACGAGCCAACCTCAGCCCTTGACCCAGAGATGGTCGGTGAGGTGCTGGAGGTTATGAAGAAGCTTGCAGAAGATGGGATGACAATGGTCATAGTTACGCATGAGATGGGCTTTGCACGCGAAGTGGGCGACCGTATTCTATTTATGGATGGCGGCGTGATTGTAGAGCAAGGTACACCTGCACAAGTATTCGGAAATCCACAGCATGTACGTACACAGGATTTTTTAAGTAAAGTGTTATAAGTAAGTCAAATTGTAGCGGCGCTCGGGCAAGTTATCCGGGTGCCGCTTTATTTTTTTAACAGTTGCGTAATTTTGAGGATATAATGGACTGAGTTCATTTATTTATGTAAACCATGTATAATAGATGGTCAATCAACTTGAAAAGGAGTACATACATAATGAGAGATGATCTGCGCCGGATAGGCATTATCGATATTGGTTCTAACTCCATACGTCTTGTAATCTATGATACAACGCCGGAGGGAGGCTATAAGATCATCAAGGAGTGTAAGTACTCTGCACGTCTTAGTGAGAAGATTACGAAGGAAGGTCAACTGGAGCAGAAGGATATGGAGACGATCATCCCAGTCTTGCGCCAGTTTAAGGAGATCTGCAATGCTTTTGATGTAGAGACCATTCGTGCGGGCGCTACAGCGGCAATCAGAAATGCTGCTAACTCCAGTGAAATTATTGCCTTTTTGTCAGAAGCTTCAACCATACCCATTGAGGTTATCAGTGGTCATCAGGAAGCTTACTTTGGCTTCTTAGGTGTCATAAATGCATTTAATGTTGAAGATGGTTATGTCATCGATATTGGTGGCGGGAGTACTGAAATCACACTTTTTCGCGGGCGGCGTTATCAACATAGCATTTCCTTTCCGTTCGGAGCGGTGAATACCAATCTTATGTTTGGTCAAGGCGGGAACTGGAATGGAGAGCAGATTCAGAAGCTCGAGACCTATGTTCTGGGGAGATTGGTAGAGCATGATTGGCTCAACTCAACAGCAGGTCTTCCATTGTTTGGTCTGGGAGGTACGGTTCGTTCTCTAGGTAAGCTGGATCAAAAGACTAGAGCATACTCATTACCTAACTCTCACGGTTACACCATGGCCAGTGAGACGATTGAGCATTTTATGAACACATTACCTTCAATGCCTTATGATAAGCGTAAAGATTTAGATGGGTTGTCTAAGAGTCGAGCAGATATCATCGTATCCGGGTTGATTATTTTCCATACGGTATATCAGTATATTGGGGCTAGCCAGGCTGTAATCAGCGGGGAGGGGCTCAGGGAAGGTATGCTACATGATCTACTGAAGCCGGAGCAACCGGTGCGAGACAGTGCGCTTGAATACAGTTTAAATACGATTATTCGGTTTGATATTCGTACTTCTAAACGGTATTTAGATCATATTAACAAACTTGCTCTAAGTCTGTTTGACGCGTTCAAGGATGAGGAGAATAAAGCTGAACATGAGATGTTAATTTATGTATCCATCATGCTACATCGGACAGGGTCTAACATTAACTATTATCAATCTAAACGACACACCCTGTATTGGCTGATGAATTCACCGATTCGTGGACTGACACACCGCCAGCTTATCCTGTGCGCGATGATTGCCTCGTATAGCACAAAAAGCCGGAAGCAGAAATTGTCCCAGATGTATAAGGACATTTTACTGCCTTCCGACGAAGAGTGGATTCATAAGCTCGGATCGCTTGTACAGCTTAGCATTGCACTAGACAGCACCGAGATCGGGATTGTAAGCGGCCTGAAGGCTAATCTCCACGGCAATACTCTTAATCTGGATCTTGAGGGCGCTTCAGCGCTTCTGATTGGTCTAGAGGACATTGAGAACGCCTTGAAAGCATTTAAGAATGCTTGGGCGGTGAAGGTAAAACTCGATTTTCCTTCCAACGTGTAACATCCATTGCTGCGAACTGGCTCCGGAAAGGGGCCTTTTTGTCGTCTGGTTGCTCGTAATACCCATTAGGCTGTAAGAAGCTGGCTTTCACATTATCTTTAAGGGATAGTTCAAGAATCTTTACGATTTGTTTACGAATATTGCTGTCTCTTACCGGACACATCAGCTCGATCCGTCGGGTTAGGTTTCTAGTCATCCAGTCTGCACTGGATAAATACACCTCAGGCTTCCCGCCATTTTCAAAATAGTAAATTCTTGAATGCTCCAGAAAGCGGTCGACAATACTGCGAACCGTAATGTTTTCGCTCAAGCCTTCAATCCCCGGACGAAGACAACAAACCCCCCGAACGATTAAATCGATAGATACACCGGCCTGTGCGGCACCATATAAATCGTCGATGACTTGTTGATTAGAGAGTGAGTTCATTTTGGCAATGATACGTGCAGGTCTTCCAGCTGCAGCATGCTCCGCTTCACGCTTCATTAGCTTTTGTAAGGAAAGGCTCATGTCCGTTGGAGCTACAATGAAGGAATTCCAGTCAAAATCAGCGGAATAGCCAGTCATTTGATTAAACAGCTCGGAAGCATCAAGTCCGATATCGCTTTGAGCAGTAAATAGACTTAGATCCGTGTAGACTTTGGCGGTACTGTCATTGTAATTTCCTGTGCCTACATGCACGTAACGACGTAATTCATGGCCTTCCTGACGAACAATCAAGGTGACTTTGGCATGTGTTTTGAGTCCAACAAGACCATAAACGACATGGCATCCGGATTTTTCAAGTTGGCGAGCCCAAGCGATGTTCCGTTCCTCATCAAATCTGGCTTTTAACTCAACAACCACTGTTACCTGTTTTCCGGATTCAGCAGCATTAGCGAGTGCAGTGATCAGAGGAGAGTTTCCGCTCACGCGGTATAAAGTCATCTTAATGGCCATCACTTGTTCGTCCTCTGAGGCTTGAATGATAAAGTCCGTCATCGCATCAAAGGATTCGTAAGGGTGGTAGACCAGAACATCCCGCTCACGTAATACCTCGAAGAAATCCTCGTTCTCTTCAAATTCAGCAGGGTAGACGGGTTCAATGCTTGGATAGTTTAAGTAACTAAAGCCCTTAATACTGCCGGCGAAATTACGAAGGAAACTTAGATCTAGCGGACCTTCAATTTCGAATACGAAATCTTCAATTTCAAACTCAGCTTGCAGCTGTTCCAAGGCATATGGATGAATTCCTTTTTGTACTTCAAGTCTTGCTGGAACACCGCGGCGACGCTTGCGCAGCTCCTTTTCAATCTCTTCTAGAAGATCCTCGGCCCCTTCTTCGTCGATCGTGAGATCAGAGTTGCGGGTCAAACGAAATTCACTAACAGCAACGGGCTCATAACCACTAAATAAAGTTTGAATGTGATGACGGATGACATCCTCTATAAATACGAACTGCCGTTTCTTACTGTTAGACCGGTGTGGTAGCGGGATACATCTTGGCAGATTAGATGGAATTTGCAGAATAGCAAAAAAAGGCTCTTCTTCAAGGCCATTCTTACGAGTAAGAACTACTGCTAAATAGATAAATTGGCTATGAACGAGTGGAAACGGTCGACTCTGATCTACAGCCATTGGTGTAAGTACAGGATAAATGATATCCCGGTAATATTGTTCTATGGACTGTTCTTGTGCATGAGTGAGATCCTCATAATCCACAAAAACGATACCTTCTTTATGCAAACTCCGTGAAATATCACGGAAAATCCGGTATTGGTCGGCAACAATTTTGGTAACTCGCTTGATGAGACGTTTGTATAGCCCGGAAGGGGTGTAGCCAGTGAAATCTTTTTTAGTATAGCCTGCCCGGATTTGATCTTGAATTCCTGCCACTCGAACGCTTATGAATTCATCAAGGTTGCTTGAGACGATAGCCAGAAATCTAGCCCTTTCCATTAGCGGATTATCAGGGTCTTGAGCTTCTTTCAGCACGCGTCGGTTAAATTCGATCCAGCTCAAATCTCTATTGAGGTAAGCAGTGGCTGGGCTGCTTTGGTTGTTTTTATTCTCTTCTGTATTCATGGGACCTCCAAATATGATTCGTTGTCTATATCTATTCTATTTATCATATTCTATCATTCTACTATTGGATAAAGCATGAAATGTTAACGCTATGTAAAATCTTCGGGAATTTTATATGATAATTTTTAAAAATGGTGCATCTATCTTTTAATGTAGTTAACATAATGAAAAATATGTTAACCATAATCCGAAAAAATGACAATATTGAAACTTGATTTTTCACAATGGTAACAATTACATAAGCACAGGTTACAAAATTGTGATATATTAAGTCCTGTCAGTTTTACAAAAGACTGCAACACATCAAGAAATCACACACGGGTTGTACATAAGTACTTAAAATGTACACGAGCGTATACGGAAGTGATACCGTTCACGCCCATCTAATGAGGAGGCAATTATGAAGAACAGATTTAGAACAATTAAAACCCTTGCTGCAATTATGGGAATCAGTGCATTACTGCATGCCGTTCCAGCTCATGCAGACAGCGTTCATATCGCTAAGGACGGCAACACTTTTTATACTTTATCCAAGCAATATAATGTAGGTATGAATGAATTAATGAAAGCAAACCCAAACGTTGCAGCACTTAACATTTACGAAGGTCTTGAAATTACTATCCCTAGTAAGATGCAAGCTGAGTCCGTAACTACAACTGACAAATCACCAGTGATTACACCAAGTCTGAATGTAAACTCAGAGTCCAAAACAGTTGAAGCATGGGGTAAGTCCTTTAATTATGACAAATCGATTCAAGTCAAAGCTTCAGCTTATTCTTCTGCAAGCAGTGAGAACGGCGGATGGGGTGCAGTAGATTATTTCGGAAATCCTCTCAAGCTTGGAACTATTGCTGTTGATCCAAATGTGATTCCTCTCGGTACCAAAGTATTGGTGACAGGCCATTCACATGATGGATTGCCTAAAGATGCATTCTTAGCAACTGCAACGGATGTGGGCGGTGCTATAAAAGGCAATCGTATCGATATCTTTATCCCTGGTAGCCAAAGCTTTGTATCATCATTCGGTTATCAATATGTACAATTATACATTGTTAAATAGATAGATAAAAATAGAGAGAATACCTATGAGATATGAAAAGTTCTAAAATAAGGTTACACAGGAAACGGAGGAAGTCCTTAGCGGCTGCCTCCGTTTTTTGCGTATTATAAAATATATATTTGGGGGTAATTTATTTACTTTTGGACACTTGTAGTAATTGAGGAACGGTAACGAAAGTATAGCCCCGCTTGCGCATAATAGTGATTACTTCAGGTAAAGCCTGAATCGTTCCCTGTAGATGACTACCTGGACCGCCTCCACCGTGCTGAAGAATAATCGCTCCTCTCCCAATATGGGCTAGAATATTATTTCTGACTTGGTTTTTGGAAAGTCCTTTCCAGTCCAATGAGTCCACATTCCAATTCACGAGCGTGTAGCCATGGCTTTTTGCCCATTTTAGCTGCTGTTCACTGATATCCCCATAGGGTGGGCGAATTAGTCGTGGTTTATATCCGGCCAAGGTTTGTATAATATCCTCGGTCTTTATGATTTGTGATTGAAAATCATTCATCGCAAGCTTCACAAACTGAGGGTGGTTATACGAGTGATTTCCAATCGCATGTCCTTCTCTAATCATTCTTTTCACCAAAGCTGGATGTTTTTTTGCTCGGCTTCCCACCACAAAGAAGGTTGCTTTGACATTGTATTTTTTCAGGATGTTAAGCAATTGGGGGGTAAATCTTGGATCAGGAACATCATCAAAAGTAAGTGCTATGACTTTATTCCGAGGTCCACTAGTCTTAAAAGTCTCTGGGTATTTGTGTAACAGCTGACTTAATGTCAGACCTTTAGTGTTTTTATTGCTGTTAAGTGACGAACTATTTGTAGCAGCGCTACCTGCTGAAATTGCCGTATCTTCGTCTGAAGCGGGTACACTTTGTGTTTGTTCTTGCGGAGTCTTCTGACTCTGTACAGGCGCTGACGCAACCTCTGAAGAATAGGTTGGGAATAGCATAGTTATGATTGTTCCTAATATTATGAGCAGTTTCTGACCTCTCCGTTGAAAATACATCCCCATCTGCCTCCTTTACTACCTGATCACCGTCATATTCTTAATTGTTATCTCCATAGATGGGTAGATTTATGCTGATAACAATACAGTATTGGTTAAGATTTCTTGAAGGAACCAATGCGTGTATACTAATAGAACGGGGAATTCCCGAGTCAATTATAGATTACGGAAGGATGGAGACATGAATGTCTGATTTGTTTGCACCGTATGAATTGAAGGGGTTATCGCTGAAGAATCGTATTGTCATGCCACCTATGTGTCAGTATTCGGTGGATAAAGAGGATGGCATCCCTAATGATTGGCATTATGTTCATTATGTAAGCCGTGCTATTGGCGGCACAGGATTTATTATCGTGGAAATGACTGGCGTACATCCAGATGGTAGAATCACTAATCGAGATACAGGAATCTGGAGTGATTCGCAAATTGAAGCTTATTGTAGAATCACGGATGGTGTACATGCGTATGGATCAAAAATCGCTGTTCAATTAGGACATGCTGGACGAAAAGCTGTGGATGCAGAGCCGCCAGTGGCTCCATCAGCAATTCCTTTTGATGCTAATTTTAAAACTCCACAGGCCCTTTCTAAAAAAGGAATTTCAGAATTAATTGAGGCCTTCCGTGAAGGGGCGCGCAGAGCTATAGAGGCAGGATTTGATACGGTCGAAATTCATGGTGCACATGGTTATTTAATTCATCAGTTTCATTCTCCATTGACGAATACCAGAGATGATGAATATGGACAAGATCCTGCGTTGTTCGGAGAACAGGTAGTTAAAGCAGTCCGAGAAGTGGTTCCTGTAGACATGCCATTGATTATGAGAATATCTGCGAAGGAATATGTAGAGGGTGGATATGATGCTGCATACGCTCTGGATATTTGCCGACGGTATAAGAATGCTGGAGTGGATCTGTTCCATGTTTCTTCTGGAGGAGAAGGTCCTATAGGTTCAAATGGAGGGCCGGGTGCAGGCCCTGCTTATCAAGTGGATCTGGCAGAGTTTATCCGTAGTGAATTACAGGTGCCTGTAATTGCAGTGGGGCGGCTTGAATCCTTTACTGAGGCACAGTCCATCGTCGCGGAAGAACGGGCAGAGCTGATAGCCGTTGGCCGTGGGATGTTGAGCGATCCCTATTGGGCTTTACATGCGGAAGAGGCGCTTGGAAGCGTACGTAATGTACCCAAACCTTATGAACGCGGGATCTGGAAAAAGGGATAGCGCGCTTTGAATGTGAAGTTTGTCACAGATTTTATGCTCCTTCTAAGGCAATCTTAATAAAGATAAAATTTGAAGGAGCTTGATAACGTGGGGATGGTTTTAAGTAACGATCGGCTAACTGACGGAGTGTACCACCTTAAAGTTGAAACGAATAGCGGCGGTGAAATGGGTCAATTCTACATGTTACGGGCATGGGATGCTTATCCGATCCTTTCCAGACCGTTAAGTATACATGAAGTAAAAGAAGATAGTGTCGAATTTTTATATCACGTAGTGGGGGAAGGCACTGAGATATTTTCACGGTTGACTCCTGGTGACTCAGTGGAGCTTGAAGGGCCTTTTGGCACGGGATTCCCACAGGTCGAAGGCAAGGTTGCACTTATTGGTGGCGGAATCGGAATAGCGCCGCTATATTATTGTGCAAAGCAGCTGCCTAGTTGTGATATCTTTCTAGGTTTTAGTCGGGAAGCTTACCGGACAGAAGCTTTTCGTCCATTAGCAGCCGAGCTTACAGTAGATGTAGGCGGATTTATTTTGGATCGTGTGGATTTTAGTCAATATGATCATGTTTTCGTTTGCGGCCCACATCCTATGCTTAAAGCTGCACAGCTTAAAGGCGTAGCGGCCGAAGAGGCGGGTAGCAATACAAAAGTTTATCTCTCTCTAGAGAATCGAATGGCATGCGGCATTGGTGCCTGTCTTGTTTGTAGTGTTTCTTGTCGTGATGGTCAGCGAAAAGCCTGTGCAGACGGACCCGTGTTCCTTTCTGAGGAGGTGATTTTTCATGACTAAGATGAGTACAACAATTGCAGGCGTTCATTTTAAAAATCCGATTGTAATGGCTTCAGGAACATTCGGCTTTGGTCGTGAATATGGAAAGCTGTATGATGTATCTTTGCTAGGTGGAATCTCAGGGAAAGGGCTCACCCTCCATCCAAAAGCAGGTAACCCTGGCACTCGAGTTTATGAGACAGCCTCTGGCATGCTGAATAGTGTAGGATTGGAGAATCCCGGTGTAGCTGCGTTCTTGGAAAAAGAATGCCCTTATTGGGAAACACTCGATACAGCCCGTTTGGTGAATCTTGGCGGCGGGACGCTTGAGGATTACGTACTTGGAGCAGAAATGATCCAGCGTGATGCAGATCTTCGATCAAGCGCAGGTAAACCAGCTGTTGATATGATTGAGTTGAATATTTCCTGTCCAAATGTAAAAGAGGGCGGAATTGCATTTGGAATCAAGACTTCAGAAGCGCAAAAAGTAGTACAAGCTGTTAGACGTGCCACTAAGCTACCACTTGCGGTAAAGCTGTCTCCAGGTGCTGAGAATATCGTTGAGATGGCGCAAATGTGTGAGGCAGAGGGAGCAGATGCTGTCTCGCTGATCAACACCATTTCCGGGATGAAAATTGATGTGCGACGGAGAAGTAGTGTATTTAATAACTTGTATGCCGGACTGTCCGGACCAGCGATTAAGCCAGTTGCTTTGCGCATGGTGCATCAAGTCGCACAAAACATATCTATTCCAGTAATCGGAATGGGGGGCATCACCACAGCTACTGATATTATTGAATTTATTATGGCAGGTGCTTCGGTAATCCAAGTAGGAACCTACAATTTCATGAATTTGAGAGCAGGTAGCCAGCTTGTTGAAGAGCTTGAGCAATTCATGGTTCAAGAAAATATTCAATCCTTGGATGAAATACGTGGCATTATATAAAGTGGAGTAGTGAGGAGATACTATTGACTTCTAACAAGATTAACCCTGAGGATATTGAGCTGACGGCGACGCCTGTCGGACGTGATCTCTTACTCGTAATTAGTGGGGGCGTTCGTCATATTGGAGCGGCAAGTACTGCGTATTTAAATGGAGAGCGGGTGGAAGTGCAGACCTCTGCGGTTCCTCATCATAAAGAGCATACGATAAGCGAAGATATTGCCATTAGGGTAGCTGAGGCTTTAAACAGGACGGTCACAGTGGTTATGGGCATTCATTACGACGATCTCACGAAAGAAGGTATTAAAGAGGTCGTTGAGATCGTAAATAATAAAGTAATTCAATATTTAGCGCAACAAATGTGAAACGGGATTGGCAATTCTGCGTAAAAGATATCAAGTGAGTATTTAAATTATCTTTTGGAGGAATGAAACCATGTCTATATTTAAAAGATTGCGCGATTTAACAATGTCTAACGTGAATGCGATTATCGACAAAGCAGAAGACCCGATTAAGATGACCGATCAGTACATTCGTGATATGACCGAAGATTTGGAAGATGCAGAAAAAGCGGTAGCGGCTCAAATCGCTATTGAGAAGAAGTTCAAGCAGCTGTATGAAGAGCAGGAAGCACTTGTTAACAAACGTACGCAACAGGCACATGCTGCAGCTCAAGCTGGTAATGTTGACCTTGCTCGCCGAGCTCTGGAAGAGAAGAAGGCTGCTGAAGCTAAACTGGTAGAATACAAAGCTAGCTTCGATCAGAACAAAGCATCTGCGGATAATCTTCGTGGGAAGCTTGACGAAATGCGTAAGCAACTTACTCAAATGAAGAACAAACGTGAAACCTTGGTTGCTCGTTATAATGCTGCTAAAGCTCAAACCGAAATTAATAAAGCGATGAGTGGTTTCAGCTCTGATTCCGCATCTGCTGGCCTGAAACGTATGGAAGAAAAAATGCTGCAAGCAGAAGCTCAAGCCGAAGCTAGCAACGAGATGAGCTCGGGCAACAAATCACTTGATGATGAGTTCGAGAAGTTGAACAAAGATCAAGCAGTAGAAGATGAATTGGCTGCTCTGATGAAACAATACGAGAAGCAATAACATTTGATCTTAGCCGTTTCACGGCTGATGTTCACAGGCGAAGGGGAGACAGGAATATCGTTTCCTCTTCGCTTTATCTATGCTTATGACAGCATGCAAAATGAATAAGCGGGGGCTATTAGAATGGATTTCCATATCCTGGTGTCCATGGTCGTGTGGACAGTGAGCGGCGCGGTGTTGCTGTTTGTGCTGATGTTCGTAGATTCACTCTTCACTCGATACAATGATTTAGAAGAGTTAAAGGCTGGAAATATGGCAGTTACTACACGTTTTGTAATGAAGCTATTGGCACAGGCATTCATTTTATCATCATCGATAGCTGCTTCTAACAGCCTGCCAGATGCTTTGCTGATCTCGATTGTATCTTTTTTTCTTTTGCTTATTTTGGAAAGAACGGTCCGTCTCCTCTTGGCTAAATGGGGGAATCTGGATCTGGATCATGGTACACAGCTTGGCAAAATCGGGTACGGCTTATTATCAGGCTCACTGCAAATTACGGGAGCTTTAATTATTTCTGCATTTATGTAGGGGGAACGATCAAGTTGAGTATATGGAAACGTATAGGTAATCTTTTCTCCAAACCAGCGGCTCAGGAAGTTCAGAAAAGTATGCTTAATTTGTCTCCCGGAGACATCTGTGAAGTATCGCTCGTTACCTACGAGGTTACCGGCAGGACCCATAATCGTGGACGAAATGCGGTAGTGCTGACATTAAGAGATGGTAGTCAAATTGCCTATTTGCATATTGAGGAGCGGGAACAGCTGCAATATGGTTTATATAAACCTATTGATGGGCGCTTAGATAATCCTGCTGAGGTTCCAACAACACTTGAACTGGACGATTATACATTTTTTCTGGAGGAAGAGTATGAAGGATATGTTGCTGCCCTAGGCCAAACCCCTTTTATGAATGGTGGAGAGCAGCATGTATGGCAATATCAGTCAGATGATTCTCGGCTTCTGCGTGTAGAATGGCAACATGGACGGTTTATGCTGTATGAAGGGGAGAAAGTAATTCCTGGTGATGTGAAGGTAATTAGAGCATCCTAGACATGAATCGTAAGAGATGTGATCTTGAGATCGCATCTTTTTTTTGTAATTACGTAGATGAAATCGGTGAAGGATTTAATGTCGTTTCCACCATTCATTTTACTTCAGGATAGCTCATGTTAAAATAGTACCTATTGTACTGCAAAAATGGACGATTTAGAGCGGAGGTATGGTATGAAGGATCATAAATTTCAGCGCAGAGCGCTTCAAGTAAAAGAGGCACAGGCAAAAATAATCAAATTTGCGAATCTGCTAGAGTCACAGGAGGTTTCATTGAATGAGGTCTGTGGACGTTATTTGGCTGAGGAAGTGATTGCGCCACATTCTTTTCCCGCGTTTAACCGTTCTAGCATGGATGGATATGCAATTATTGCAGCAGATACAAGGCACTGTGTAAATGGACAAGTCGTATGGTTAGAAATGGTGGACAATATTCCATGTGGCGCTGTGGCATCGGTAGATATAACTTCGGGAACAGCAGCAAGGATAATGACTGGAGCACAAGTGCCGTCAGGGGCAGATACTGTAGTTATGCTAGAAGTAACGGAGACACGTGAGGAGGAAGGAAAGACTTACGTAGGTATTCGAAAGAACCAGGAAGCGAACTCTAATATTACACCGATGGGGCTGGAGTTAAGCTCTGGTGAGCTAGTGCTGCCAGCGGGGCGATTAATCTCTGCCGGGGATATAGCTGTTCTGGCAGCGTTTGGCATACATACAGTGAAAGTCTATCGTCAGCCTAAGGTAGCTATCTTTGCGACAGGCACAGAGCTGCTAGAGGTACATGAACCACTACAGCCTGGCAAAATTCGAAACAGCAACTCACCCATGCTCGAAGCTTTAGTCAAAGAGGCAGGTGGGGAGCCCGTGATGCTGGGATCTATTGTGGATGATCTGGAGCTGGCTCGAAGTAAAGTACAGATGGCGCTGGAAACCTATGATTTTGTAATCACTACGGGTGGAGTATCGGTAGGAGATTATGATATTATGGGCGATTTGGTTCGTGAACAGAGTGGAGATATGTTATTTAATAAAGTGACGATGCGTCCGGGGAGTGTAACCACTGCTGCTGTTAGAGGTGGTAAGCTGCTGTTAGCCCTATCAGGTAATCCAGGTGCTTGTTTCGTTGGTTTTCAATTGTTCGCACGTCCGGTTATCAGATTAATGCAGTGTGTGTCACAGCCGTTCTTACCAGAATGGAGCGCCACACTCGGTGCAGATTATAACAGAGTGAATGAGTTTACCCGATTTGTTAGAGCGCGATTAGAGATCCGTGAAGGCAGCCTTTATGCCATTCCAGCAGCGATAGACGAATCTTCCGTGATGGTCACGATCAAGGATAGCGATTGTCTGATTGTTGTTCCACCAGGGGATCGAGGCTTATCTGCGGGTGCTAAAGTGACTATTATCAAGCTTCCGGGAGAAATACGGGGATAGGATAAAGGTAAAATGCTTTTTGACATTAACAATAGGACGGAAATAGCTAATTATCTAATATGCCAACGATATTATTTACAACATTTCAATATATGAAAAATTCACAATAGAAAAGCTGATAATTCAACATAATGCTAATCTGATCAGTCTTTCTAAACCATGTAAAAAGAGAGCCGGCCACACCTTTTCCATAAAAATCGGATAGGGTATGGCCGGCTTTTCGCAAAAAATTAATTATCCAAACGGCGTTCAATCGCCTCAGACATCGTTTTGTCCGTGAGATGAGCATAGATCTCGGTTGTTTCTGTCGAAGCATGCCCGAGCTGTTCTTTCGTTTTATAAATATCGTTTTGCAGATAATAGTCTGTTGCAAAAGAGTGACGAAGCTTATGTACCGTTAGATAGGGCTTACCAAAGCGTTTTGCATATTTAATAATCATTTCTTGAATGGCTCTTTTGGTCATGCGTTTGCCTTCTTGCCGTCCATTGGGCAAAGCGATAAATAAAGCTTTTTCCCTCTTCGGCGTTTTATAACGGGATTGACGTAGGCTTAAATAAAGAGCTAAATCCTCTTTAGCTTGTTCTCGAAAATAAACAGGGGTTTTGAAGGTTTCATCATTGTTCCCTTTTCGGGTGACATAGATCAGCTTGTTGTTAACATCCAGATCATCTACGTTTAGATTGACTACTTCGGATACACGAAGACCAGAATTCAGAATTAAGCTGGCAATACAAGCATCGCGTTCACGATTTAATTGAAAGGAGTAATAGGCCTGCTTGTTTCCTTCAACATCTCGTCCATATCCTTCGAAAATGTACCCCACAAATTCCAGCAGTTCCTCATCCTCTAGAATCTTGCCCTTTAATTTAGCAGCAGTATCCTTAGGTTTATGCGTTCGTTTAACTTCAACCTTAGCCATAATGTTTCGCTTAAGCAATGGATAGAAGTTCTCATCCTCAGCGATTTGACTTAAATAATGAAATAAAGAGCGTAATGCGGAAAGCTTACGTGACACGGTTACACGTGTATTGGTTCCCTCAGCTCTGGTAGTGAGGTGTAGGCGGTATCCAACAATACTATCCATATGCAGGGTCTCTAATTCCAGCAGTGTGATCTCTGTGTTGGAGCTGGCCTGTGAGAGACCCTCAGCACGCAGCCATCCGAAAAAGGACTCATAGTCCCGAATATATTCCAATAGGGTGGAAGGGGATAGATCAGGACGCTTATAGTCAATAAACTGCTGAACGAACCAAGGCATGAGAGGTAGCTTTAGATCCAGTTTTTTACGGTCATCGTTCTTTTGAACGCTCATGTGATTCACCTTTTCCATAGTCTGCATATTATTTCTTCTTTCTATCTTACCATGTTTTGTCCAAATATAAGAAAGTATAAGTTTCACACCATACTTTATGCCTTATATTTCTCGCAGAAACGGAAACCGTCCCAATAAGGACGGTAAAGCCGGTTCTTCTTGTCCCATGGCTTTGTTCAAAGCTAATTACAAGTGATGAACTTGCTCCTGAAGTAACTAAGTTATATGATGTGTAGTAAACATAAATGGCAGAGGTGCACGAAATGGAACTTGGAATGGAGCTGGTTCCCAAAGAGCGGAAACAGACGATAAGCAAACTAATGCAGTACTATTTATATGATTTCACCCGTTATCTGGAGCTTGATGTAGATCAAGATGGAGTATATCCAGCTTATCCGGGATTAGAATCATTTTGGAGTAGTGGCAACAATAAATTTGCGTATTTGTTCAAAGTAGACGGGAATATTGCCGGATTTGCTTTGGTAGAACGGTTGTTGTATGATCCCGAAGGGCAATTTTACATGACTGAGTTTTTTGTGATGCAAAAATATCGCCGGAGCGGTGTGGGGACCTGGGCCGCGCATAAATTGTTTGATATGTACCCAGGCGACTGGAAGGTGTCACAGGTACGCGCGAATACGCCTGCCCGTAATTTCTGGCATAGAGTGATTGGAGAGTACACAAATGGAGAATTTAAAGAGCGTTTTAATCCGCCTCAAGGAAATCCGAGTCAATACTTCAATACATTAACTAATAATAAGGTTAATAATTATAAAGGTAACAGCGATGATGTAGTCATGAAAAATTAATGGTTATCTCACGATAATTAAGATAAACGCGAAAAAGTTTACATAATAATTATTATGTAAACAAAAAACGAATAACCTAACAGCCTTAACAGGAATGTTGGGTTATTTTTGTTCATTTCACCCAAGCACAGAGTGGGATTTAGCATATCTTATGGTGTACTCAATTACAAAGGAGGAGTTAAAATGGGCGAATTCGCAGGAGGATATGGTGGATTTACTTCCACAGGAGCGATTCTGGTTCTGTTTATCCTGTTGGTTATCATCACTAAAACTCTTTGTCTGTAATCCTTTAACATCATGAAGTTTGGTTCCGCCAGTCTATAAGGACTGGCGGATTTTTCATGTTTGGATATGACAATAAGGGTTGGGTGGTTTGCCTGTGACTTACTATATAGAAAAGAACGTTATAAATTATATATATTTAACAGTGTTCAATGACTAAACGATGTTCAAATTATAAGGAGACGTCATGATGACTAAAGAACAACGGCAAATGCGTGAGCGTGAGGAAATGAAGAAAAGAATTTTAGAGGCTGCGGCCTTGTTGATTGCAGAGGAGGGGATTGAAAAGCTTTCTATTCGCAAAATTGCAGAGAAAATCGAGTATTCTCCGGGTATTATTTATCATTACTTTCAGGGTAAAGATGAAATTGTGGTGAGATATTTGCAACAAAAATATACAGATATGGTTGCCGGGCTTCAGTCCGTACAGCGGAAGGTGGAGCATGAACTGCCACCAGAGACGCTTTTGAGACAATCGCTTGAGCAATGGATCAGGATGACCCTTTCCACAAGTGTTGAGTACCGTAATGTTATGCTAAATGATACACCGGCTGTTCTTAGTTACACAGCAGTTCTATTCAAGGGAGCTGGTCAGGAGCGTAAAGCGATAGGTATGCTCTGTCAATGTCTATCTAGGTTCGAATCGAAAGCACAACATATGGAATCTTCGATAGAGCTCACTGCTCAAGTGATGTGGAGTGCTGCGTTCGGATTAATTATGCGTTTGATTGTGGAAAAGGATTTGCCAGAAGATCAGGTTGAAGCACTGATATCTTGTTATTTGGATTCTATGGTTTCAATAGCAACCAGGGAGATACGTGAGCCTTTAACATAGTAGGATGATCAGAGGGTGGAGGGAAGAATCAGAATGAAGACGATTATTATTTATACTTCTAAATATGGATGTACGGAGAAAGCTGCCTATTTATTGAAAAATCAATTGGATGATGAGACTGAAGTAGTTAATTTAATGCATGCTAAAGAGCCTACATTAGAACGGTACGATACTGTCATCTTAGGTGGGTCTATTTATTTTGGGAAAATACAAAAACAAATGACGGAGTTTGCTTCAAAATATCAAAATGAACTAGCTAATAAGCGCGTTGGATTGTTTATTTGTGCAGGAGCGAAGGGGGAGCAAGCCATACAAGAATTGAAATCTTCATTTCCAGAGAAGCTGTATAACCAATCAATTACAAAAGAAGTGTTCGGTGATGAGATTTACGAAGAGAAGATGACTGCATTAGATCGAGTGGTTCTGCGAGTGGTAAAAGGGAAGAATAAGAGTGTAAATGGATTATCCAAAGAGACGATAGAACGTTTCGCACTTGCGCTAAAGAAGCGGTGAACGAGTGTGGAAAAGCGTTTACTGAAATTAGTTAACATAATAATGATTATGTTAACTAATTATTGTTTCAGATACCAATTATCATTAGTTAGGAGATGGGGGGCTTATAAAAAGTATTGATTTTTGATTTTATCACTATTATTTTCCGCTAATTCATCATATGAAAAATTCACAATAGAAAAGTCAAAATCCACTACTGTCTCACCCTATACACTACACATCAATAAACAATTCACCTCACCTCACCCTACAAACAAAACCCCTGAAAAAGGATATAACATCCCTTGATCCATTTATACAAGCTTTTTTTCAATGCAAATAGCTAGTTCTAAAGCTTGTATCGCATTGTCTAACTCAATTATTGATGAACTACCCTCCACTAGACATTGGAGTGCATACTCCAAACTTTTTTCATAGGGATTAGCTGGTTCTAACAAAAGATCTTGTTTACCTACAGCGGTATATTCAATTAATGAGCTTTCAACAGCTCCATTCATGTTGTCACTCTCTTGATAGACAAGCTTGCCTTGTTCAAAATAAGCCTCATAGCCTACGGTAAAAGGATACGAAGCCGGCATTTGTGAAGAAACAACGATCTCTGCGGATACAGGAGGTTGTTGAAAAATTGCACGGACTAAGGCTTGATTACTATTACCACCATCGGATCCCCAAACCGATTGCGGCTCCATAGACCCCAGCATCCAGGTCACAAAATCCAATTCGTGAATCATCAGATTTGTAGCGATAGCGTGCAGACCGAGGTCACCCCACAAAGGAGACGTCTCTCTTTTTAAGGTAAGAGATAAGAGTTTTCCGTATTTCTCATTATGAGTCGCTTCGTAAAGATATTTGTACGCAGGATCGAATTTAATAAACTGGTTTACGAGAATTCGCGAATCATACAGTTGTTCAGCTTCCTTCATCGCAAGAGCATCTTCTAAGTTGTAGCAAACCGGTGTCTCACAGAATACATGTTTTCCATGCTTAAGCGCATCGACTGTATACTGCTTATGTAAAAAAGAGGGCAAACAGATATCAATCACATCGATGGTGGAATCAAGCATAATATCGTCAATATTGGTAGTTATCTCAACGCCAAAAGATTGTTTTAGCTCCTGCAGCTTAGCTTCGTTCCGACCAAAGATAATTACTTTGTCTACTCGTTCCATTGTCGTCCATAACTGCGCATGATAAGCTCCGAATCCAGTTCCCAATACGCCTATATTCATGTGTATCAGCTCCTTTAATGTAATGAACTAATCATAACCTTCTATTGTTGACAACAGCTTGGCAAGAATTATGATGTATACTATAAAAAAAGAAAGATTTGGAGGCTCCCCATGCGCTTGCATCGTTTGATTGCAATTTTATTATTAGTGGAATCAAGAGGGAAGATGAAGGCCAATGACTTAGCTGAAGCCTTGGAAACCTCCGTACGTTCTATCTATAGAGACATTGATGTATTAGCTGAAGCAGGAATACCACTGTTATCCACGCCGGGACCGAATGGTGGCATCTCCTTGATGGAGGGGTATACTGTTAACCTAAATCAGCTTCATGGGGAAGATGTAATCAATCTATTTTTAACAGGAATGGGGATTCATACTGGCGGACATACAGATTCCGGATTAAAGCTAAAGACAACCCTCTTGAAATTAGAAAAATCATTACCCGCTTCCTATCAAAATGATATCCAGAAGGCACAAAGACGTTTTTATTTTGATGATACACCTTGGTGGACAGAACGCTTAGAGATTCCATGTCTGGAATCGATTCGAACTGCTGTTTGGAGATCTCAGAAACTACAGATTGAGTACCACAAGATTAACGGAGTCATCTCGAGCAGGAAATTACAGCCCTATGGTCTAGTTGTGAAAAAAGAAGAGTGGTATCTTATAGCCTACTGTGAAGAAATCGAACAAATCCGCACGTTTAAATGTGAGCGAATCGCCTCTATACAGCTTATAGATGAAGAGTATGCTATCCCTCAGGACTTTTCATTAGAAAGGCACTGGAAGCAGCAGGAGAGGGGATTCAAGCAAGCTTGTAAAGAGGAAGAGATCTACCCAGTATTGATCAGAACGGATAAGAGGAGAGAGGCCTCGCTACACGGGGTGGAGATTATGAATAGAGTAGAGGAAGGAGATCAAATAACCCTTACTGTAAATATGTATAGCTATGATAGTGCATGTACGAATATTTGGGGAATACTTGGACAAGGCGAGATTGTGGAACCTTTGGAACTGAGACAATATGTGAAAGTACAGGTGAATTTGCTACAGGAGGTTTACAATTAGCATGATTTTTTTGTGAAAAAGGGACCGTTTCGATTGCATGTTCTGCAATGAAACGGTCCCGCTCATTTGTGAATAGGCTTTATTTATTCAATTGGTTTACATAATAATTAATATGTTAACTAATTTGGGATTGCCCCATAATAACCTCTAGATTTAATAAATTAGACTTTTATGTGCTAGCGTCTACGCCTAGAGATAACTTCTCTCTAGCAGTAAGCCTCTTGTGCGCTACGATTAGAAAAGGAAGACCTATAGCCGTGGTTAAAGCGAGTGGCAGGAAGATCGTAAGGCCATTCTGAGCTCCATAATGATCCAGCAATACACCGCCGAAGATAGGCGCGATTACACTCCCCAAATTGTTAAAGCCAATCGTTCCAAAGTACGTACCCTTCATTTCTGGCTTCGCGATCCGATCAATTAACATATCCATCATCGTAAAGAGCAGTACTTCCCCTATCGTAAATAGTACGACACTAAACATTAGAAGGGCTACACCTTCAGCTAAACCTACTAAGAGAAGACTAATAGCAACGCAGATATTTCCGAGAATCAATGGAACAATCGGTGAGAATTTGCTTGCAGTACGTACGATAGGATATTGTACCACGAGCACTGTAATGGCATTGAGTGACAACATATAGGAGAATAATTGTCCACCATTTGTGAAATGGGTGTTCATTGCTAAATATTGCGCCATAGTTGAACCAAAATGTCCGTATCCAAGTACACAAAAGATTGTACCAAGTAGAACTGGCAAGAATACACGGTCTCTACCGGTTGTTGCCAAGGCTTCAAGTAAACGTGGTGGTTCAGCTTGCGTATGACTCTGCATGGTTGAACGATGCAATTTAAATTGGATGAATAGTACAAGTCCATATGCAACATATACAATACCAGCGATCATAAAAGGAAACGTAGATTCGGCAGAACCGAGCTGTACTCCAATAATCGGACCAAAGACAACACCAAGATTAATCGCAGCGTATCTAAGATTGAATACAAGCAGCTTACTTTCAGCAGGGGTAATGTCGGATAAAAGTGCCCGTGATGTGGGCTCAAACACGGATCTGCATAAACCGTTCAGGGTGTTGACCAGGAAGAATACCCACAGATGTTGTGCAACAGAGAATCCGAAGAATACTGCTGCCCAGCCAAATACGGAGATTAACATGACAATTTTTCGGCCTACAATATCCGAGATATATCCTCCGTAGAAGCTGGCCATTACGCCCGCCAGAGAGCTGACGGCTACCGTAATCCCCGTTTGTGTGGGGGTGGCTCCAAGGACTTGGGTTAAATAGATGGATAAGAACGGAATGCTCATTGAAGTTACCAAACGTCCGAACATCGTACCGACGATGATGGTCCAAGCTAGTGGGTGAATATGCCTAAGATGCTGGTTCATAATTGAAAAGGTCTCCTAATCTGATAGCTATAATTTAGTACTGCATATTCATTAACGATATATGTATAATTATAATGATAAAAGGGGGAAGTAAAAGTGTAAGAATTACTTACTGTGTTTCACCTTTAAAGGAGTGAACGATCGTGGACCATATTAGTAATCATTTTTTATGTTTAGCAATAGCCATCCCATCCTCAATAGATATAGGGGAAGCTAATCCTGTGACGATAGATAGACTAGCTTCGATTCTGTGCTGCACTCCGCGTAATGTAAAGTTTATTCTGCGAAAACTTGAAGAGCAGGGTTTTATACACTGGCAGCCTGGAAGAGGACGTGGAAATATCTCGCAGCTAACTTTTCTTCGAACGATTGAAGAGGTGCTGGAGGACAACTTTCAGGAACTGATTAATAAGGGGAAGATTAAGGAAGCTATAGAGTTATTAAGTCGTGGTCAGGTTAGCGACACATTAAAGGAACGGTTATTAATGGTGTTAAATAAGCAGATGGGCTTCCGTAGTGAAACGGAGTCGACATCAGGATTGGATGTCTTGCGAATTACACGAAACCGGCATATGGAAGTGCTGGATCCAGCTTATGTATATACCGCGTTTGAATCCTATTTACTCGGACAAATTTATAGCACATTAGTTACCTATGATGCGGCAAGTGATACCTTTCTTCCCGGATTGGCGCATATGTGGGAAGCCAATGAAGATTGTACTAGTTATATTTTTTATCTACGGAAAGGTGTGCGATTTCATCACGGCAGGACTATGACCTCTAGAGACGTAAAAGAGACATTTCAACGACTTATAGACTTGAACAGTCCGGCGTTGAGCTTGTACAAAGATATTGAACGAGTAGAGCTTGAAGGAGATCACAGGATCAGGTTTGAGCTGTCTCGTCCGAATCTCTTTTTTCTCCATATGTTCAGTTGTATTCATATGTCGATTCTTCCTCATGATGTAGATCTTGTAAATGAAGTAAGTGGAACAGGGCCCTATCGTTTACTAGATCTTAATGAAGATGTGCTAGTCCTCGCGGCATTTGACTATTATTACGGTATACGCCCGCTACTAGATCGTGTGGAAATCTGGTATTTGCCAGAACAAGCTTCAAATGAACGATTGTATGAACTTCCTGAATCTGCTCAGGAAGGTTTATTACCTAATATCATCTGTAACCACAGTATTGACTACCCTGCCTTGGGATGCCGATATCTCTTGTTCAATTTCCATAAAGACGGAATTCATCAACACCAACTATTCCGGCAGGCTATACGAATCCTTTACAGCCGAGAAGCCTTAATTAAGGAGTTAGGAGGGAACCGTAGTACCCCTGCTGATAGCTTTTTACCTTGGGAGAGCAGTAAGAGAAGTATTATTGAGCCTACTCTGGAACATGCGAGAGAGCTGCTAGTGGCAAGTGGCTACCAGGGGGAGACCTTAAGATTAGCCACAAAAGATAAAAAAGAAGAGCGAGAAGAAGCCCTGTGGCTTCAAGCACGAGCTGCTTCAGTAGGACTGCATATTGAGCTGTATTTATTCAACGAGTTTAACTCAGCAAATATAAAGAACACCTCCGAAATCCTCCTTGCTGAAGAGGTTCTTGAAGATGATTGGCAGTGGGGAATGGTTAACTATTTTAATAATAAACTTAATTATCTTTTTTCTCTGCTGAGAGATGAACAGATCTTGTTATTCTCAGATGTACTTACCGATTTCACGCAATCCTCAAAGGAAGAAAGAATAAAGTTGCTGGATCAGGCAGAAGGTGTGCTTAGGGACAATTATTGGGTGCTATATGGTTGTCATATGAATAAAAAAGCGCAGCTAAATCAAAGCTTGTTTGGACTTCACACCAGTTCATTCGGATTTCTGGATATCTCAAAACTGTGGATCAAAACTACTAGTCTTTAAGGAGAGTTACCTAAATATGCTTGTACAGGAATGTTTTCTTTTGCTATACTTTCCAGGGAGGCTGTATCGATAAATCATCGAATGGTGCTCTAATAGGTTTTAATAAATGAATAGTAATTAACTTGTAGCCATGGAGGTGAACTCGTTGGATTTTGCTCAGATCCGTAAGGACCGAGACAAAAGAACGGTCGATACTTGACTCTTTTTTTGCCTTTCGGACCTGTTTAGCAGATAGCTAAAAGGTCTTTTTGTTTGTTTAAATTAAGGGAAAAGAAGGGGAGATTATTATGCGTTTTCTTATCGTGGGTGCAGGAGCTATAGGTGGATATTTCGGGGGCCGTCTAGTTCAAAAAGGAGAAGATGTTACTTTTCTCGTCCGAAATGCTAAACAGATTCAGTTAGAAGCGGACGGTTTGATTGTAAAAAGTGTTCATGGGGATTTTCAGACTTCTGTACGAACGATTTCTAATAGGGAAGCAGTAGAGCCCTTCGACTGCATTATTATAGCGGTCAAGGCATACCATTTGCCTCAGGTGATGAATGACATTGAACCCTACGTCGGTGAACATACACTGATCCTCCCGCTCCTCAATGGTTACGATCAATTTAGCATTTTGCAGAAGCGTTTTGGCCCAGAACATGTACTGGGTGGTCTTTGTTATATAGAAACAACTCTAGATTCAGCAGGTACTATCGTTCAAAGCAGTTCGTTCCATAGTATAGTGTTTGGTGAGTGGGCAGGTGGTGAGTCAGAACGAACACAGTTGCTTCTGAGTCATTTGGATCATGCTGGATTCACAGTGACATTAAGTTCTGACATTCAGCGCGAAGTGTGGCAGAAATATATATTTGTAGCTAGTCTAAGTGGGATTACCACTTTAATGGACAGCTCTGTTGGGCCTATTTTTGCTTCCCCAAAAGCACGTGCAATCTATGAGCAGCTTCTTCAAGAGATTGTTAGCTTGGCTCAAAATGTTGGAATGCCTGTGGGACCGGAAAATATAGCTTCCACGATGCAAAAGATGCTTTCTGTGTTACCTGAATTTACTTCATCCATGCATCGGGATATGCATAAGCAACTACCTGTAGAAGCGGACCATCTGCATGGGGCACTTCTGGCTATGGCTGTTCCGGGTCAAGGCGCGTATCCGGTTCTCGAAACCGTGTATGCCCGTTTGAAAGTATACGAAAGCGTTAATGATATGAAATGATCTACTTTAAATCACAATAAGGAGCTGGACAATTATGAAGGAAACGAATCAAAAGATCATGACTTTTCTAATGTTCGAAGGTAAGGCAGAAGAAGCTATGAATTTCTATACGTCCTTGTTTGATGATTCCGAAGTTATTAGCATTAAGCGATATGGAGCGAATGAAGCAGGACCTGAAGGGAGTGTAATGCAAGCTTCCTTTTCTATGCATGGACAAGTATTTATGTGTATAGATAGTTATGTTCAGCACGGGTTTACCTTTACTCCAGCGATATCCTTATATGTAAATTGTGAGAGTGAAGCTGAAATTGATCGGGTCTACGAATCATTAGCGCAAGGTGGACAGGTCCTAATGCCTCTTGGAAGCTATCCGTTTAGTCCGAAATTTGGCTGGGTAGCGGATAGATTTGGCGTGACTTGGCAATTAAATTTTTCGGGGAATGCATAACGATTGAAGTGTTGCGCGGTCAAATCTTTTAGGGTTTGACCCGACATACTTTCCAAGTGAAAAAGTAGGTTTTCTACGATTAAAGTTGATAGCCCACTCTCCATTTTTAATCCGCAAAAAGGTCAAAAGAGCAGCAATTCTCTCATCACTGGAGAATTACTGCTCTTTGTTTATGGTCATAGCAAGTGAAAGTCAACCGACCTCAAGCGTCACTTTTTCCATGCTGTCAAAAGAAAATAAAGTATTAGACTCGAAAAATAAAATTGTAGACTGGCATGGCGATTAGCAAACGGCTGAGCAAGGATACGCTCGTCCGACTAGTTGAGGTCTTAAAAGTGTAAACGGCTACATCACAAAGAAGGTTGGTCGAGTTAATCGGTGTATCCCAGGGACGAGTGAGTCAGTTAATTCAAAAATTGAAAGAGTCAGCCCGCGGATTTGGCGAGTAGTTGGTACTGCTATGGGAATGAAGTAGGCGCTTCTGGACTACTGCCGGGAGCGCCTTTTTTCGTGTTTTGATGATAATACACAGAAGAAGAGTTATATGCTTTTAGAAAGGGCTGGGTTAATCAGTAGCTTGGAAGAAGGGAGAATTGGAAATGAAGCATTGGGCTTTGTGATATAATATGGTAAAATATTCAACTCTTCAGAGACTATCCCACATGTAGCGTCATCTTTCAGAGAGATTATCTCTCAAATAACCGTTGTTTGCGGAATACCTGGATTTGAAGAAATCCCAATAGGAGGAAAACAGAAATGAAGAAGAAGGTTGTTACGACTTTATGCGGTACCATGATACTTTTAGTGGGCATGGGCACAGGTGCTTTCGCGAGCTCGCAGCTCCAAGAAATTAAAGCGTTGTTAAACGGAGATTTAAAAATCAGAGTGAACGGGGAGATTACCCCTCTCAAAGATGGCAATGGCAAAGCGGTACTTCCAATTACTTATAAAGGAACTACTTATCTTCCGGTACGATCTGTTTCTGAGCTTCTGGATGTTCCGGTGAATTATGACGGGACAGCCAAAGAGGTGATTATTGGCGAACAGCAGGCAGGCGTTCCCGTGAAGCAGGAGGATTTTAACACGAGTCTGTATACCAAGGACCCTACACTGACCAAATACGGCGGCAAAAATTATAAGGAAGTTCTGTACAGCGCACCTAATTCAAATATTAAATATACCGCGCTCAGCCCTAACGGCAAATATCAGAAGCTTGTTCTACAATTCGCTTCAGTCGGCAAGGAAGTGGAATCTCTTGAAATTAGGGATAATGACAAGAATGTGCTCCTTAAAAAAGTAGAGAAGATTTCACCTAATAGTGATCTCCAGACGATTGAAGTAGATATTTCTGGAGTAAAGACCATCGCAATAAATGTGACACAAGCTGTTGACGGCGGGTTCATTATTCCGCTAGATACTTCAATATACAAGTAAGATTAAGCAGCGAAGCCCACAATGCCCGAATAGGCGTAGTGGGCTTATTTTCACGTGAGGTTACATTGGATTTTTTCTCGTTCTTTTGCTATAGAGAGATTTAAATCCATCTTTCGTTATATGTGGACATGCTTAGAGGGTATGTGTCGACTCGAAAAATAAAGTTGTAGACTGGCATGGCGATTAGCAAACGGCTGAGCAGCGCGCCTGCAACTCGTGCTCATGGTTCTTTCGGATGCAACGGGACGGGCCGCGATCGGTATGCCGACGACAAGAATGTGTTCGCCGGTAGCCATTTAAAGGGACGTTACTCAGTCTACTAATTTATTTTCTTCGAACACATGCCGCGAAGCAGAAATCGCCGGAAGCTCCGATTGTTCTTTAGTTGTCCAAACATACTCTCTAGTTCTATCATTCGACGTACGGACAAAGCATAGTCTTCTTCGCTTCGCAGGATTTCCTGAGCTTGGTATACTGAATGTTCAAAAGAAACCTCTTCTTTGAAATAGTTGTATGGTAACTCCATTTTACCAAAAGAGAGGTTTTTTTGCGTTTTTATAAATATTGTAGTCCATTTCCCGCCTACACAGCGGAGAGAACGGACTGATTGTGGAAAAGCGATAGCGGTCGCCTTTGTTTCCGGATTTTATCCGCTAAGGAAAATTGAAAAAAATCTGGACACAACAGCGATTGGAACAACGGACCGTTCGCGGAGCGTCCTTATGGAGCGCAACCGTCTATCCGACTCCAAAAACAAGGGATCTCCTAAGCATCCGTTTCATGGCTTTTGGGACAGCCCCTTAGAAGAAAGGATTTAATTACATTGCTGAACTATAGTTGTGCCCTCATTAGTAATGGTGACAGTTGAATAACCAGATAGATACTCTGTATAACCGCATACAGTTTCTTGGGTGGATTGTCCTTTTGCGTTAGTATACTTAAGGTATATAGAACCTTCACCACTTAAGCTCAATGTAGGTTTGAACTTTTTTGTTTCACCTTTCTTGATGGGATCTGTAAATAATTCCTTAGAATCCATATGGATTAAACCTATTTCAATAGAGCTAATTTCATCATCCGACTGATTATCAACAGTGAGTAAGAAATTCTTAAATGGAGTTAGGATATTTGATATCGTACCGATCCCGAAAGCTATCACAATACCTAATGAAAATATAGCAATACCTATAAAAAATCGTCTCTTCATCATTTAGTCCCCCTATGTAAGTAAGACAGGGTTCACTCGATAAATGTTACGGTATATAAGAATTAATTATAACTATTCATTAACAAGTGAAATTGGAAGAGTTGTGCTACCCTTAATGTATGCCAAAATTTATATGAAAAGGGGTTTTGTTTTGACAAAATCTACGATTCTTTCATCAGAAGGAATAACGATTCGTCATTTTGAACAAGGGGACATGCCATTACTGGGTGAGTTATATAACTCGGTTACTTCGCGGGGAAATGCTGTTTTTTGGTGGGTTGGCGATAAGGAAAACTGGGAGAATGTGTACTGCGCCTTTGAAAATGGAAAAATGGTTGCCAAAGGTCAAGTAGAGATCATAAATATTGTGCCGCCTGGGCGTTCAAAGGAAAGCAGACATTCGATCTATTTGAATTTGAAAACAATACCTGAACGAGCAGAAGACTACGATTTATTAGAGAGCATGTATCAAACGCTCCTCTTGAGAGCACTTGAATTGAAGGAAACTTTATCAACAGCGTACAAAACGACGCTATGTGTCGGGAATAACGCATCAGAGATCGCAAATACGCAATTTTTTGAAAAAGAAAAGGGCTTCTGTCAATTCAATAGCTTATTTAAAATGAATCATACTCTTGATCATTCCTACACCGTACCTGAACTGAAAAAGGAATTTGAATTTGCAACTTGGATGATGGAGACGCCACAAGAAGAAGATCTTTATTTAGAATTGGAAGCAGAGGTTTGGCCAGAAACCCCACTTGGGAAAGAACGACTATCTCAGTTTAAGCAAAATCCGCTTTGGAACTCTATGGTTGTTCGAGAAGGAGAGAGGGTTGTAGGCAGCTTGATGGTATGGCAGGAAGAGAATAGTGGGTATATTGAAAATGTTTTTGTTCTTGAGCCGTGGAGAAGATTTGGGATTGCTACGTACATGCTTTCTCAAGCGTTAAAATATTTCAGAACACATGGACTTGAAGAAGCTTATTTAATGGTGTTAACAGATAATGATTCTGCATTGCATCTTTATGAATCTGTCGGATTCAGTTTATCGAGTGAGGAAAGAAGGTATCGTATAGAACTCCTATAGTTTTTGAAGTGGAGGATTACTAAGCAAAGTGTGATTCAGTTTCATCGAGGTTCGATGACAGGATTGCACTTTTTTAGTAATCCGTTCTCCTTGTAATAAATGATGACTGGAAATCCTCTGAACAATTTTGTTCAGTTACTGTTAGTTACTTGTTTACCCTCGCATTTCTTACACACGTTAACCTTTTCGCCAGAAAGTCCTTTTCCGATGTACAAAAGCTTAATACGAGTGCTGCCGCAGATCAGACATGTTCCTCTGCTTCGGGATGGCATACGCCAGAGTGCTTTGCCGCGCTTGTTTTTGGACATAAATAGCCCACCTTTGCGATTGATACCCTATCTTATGAGCGAGGGAACCTTAAAGTTCGGAGAATGAAGCTTATAAATTCCTTTGTGATTGCAGACAAAATTAAGGATAAAAAGGGCAAAAAACGCCCTAAAAAAACAGCGCATAACTTAAATTATACGCTGTTTTAGATTTAAGACGTTTTTTTGAGGAGAGATCGCCACTTGGACGAGCAAAAAGGAGGGGTTTTAAGGATTTTTTTATAAATAACGGATGTCGATATCTCTAAATTTACCTGCTGACATTTTCGGCATTCTGAATTGCAATGAGCCTTGTTTATAAGTGCCTCTGCTCTGATCCGGATTGACTGGAATGGGGAGTGGGATGATCTCGTTATGATCTTTTCCGAGACCGCTTAATTTGATTTGTGTTCGGTTGATTTGTGCCCAAATACTTTCGGGGTGAATTCCACTTGGAATACGGATTTTAGTGATCAAATAATTATGTGTGTCCAGATGCTCAAATTGAAGACTTGAGGTTTCGTTCGTAAATGACGAAGAGGTCGCTGCAGTAGCTTCTTTGATTATTTTTTCAACATAGCCATCGATCTGGCTTGGATCCAGCTTCCATTGCTCTTCAAGTGACTTTAAGGATAACTTTTTCTTAAAAAAGGGATCTTCGTTCATCCAATCTAAAGGGTTTGATTTATTCGGACTCATGAACGCTCAACCTCCTTCATTTTTAATCCATTGTATGGGCGTATGACTTATTCAGTGACATCTGGGCGGATATCTACATAGAATAGGTTATCATTCCGAAGGGAGGAGTGGTTTGGTGGTTTCAATCATCGGCAATATTAAAATTAACAGCGTAGGCCCCAGTTCCACAGTCTTAGTAGGAAATACGGCATCCGTTATCTTGAGCAGTAACTCCAAAATCTATGCCGGTGCCAACTCCTTCTCCATAGGTGACTCCATAGGTACAAACATTACGAATAATGCAGCCAGCAGTACGAACACGATGGATTCAGATGTGGTGGATCAAGTATCGCCTCCTTAAGGGTGGGTTTACATGAATATTACGGTGTATCAGTGCATATCGGTCAATCATCTGAAAATTGGTACGATCTCAAATTCATCGGTTTTGCAGATCGGTACTTCCGGCCGAATTAATGCCTTGTCTCATAGTTATCAGTCTAGTGACGTTCCAGTATCTCCTCCTGCGCCATCACCAGCGGTAAGTGATTCACCTCTTGTACCCTTGCCTCCACCAACTGAACTATATACACGCTAGAATTAGGCTCTTATCCTTCGCATACAATAAACCATAGGAGGGGGTTGTATGCACCCGTATTATGTTCAGCAAGTCTTTAATGCACTAAGAGTACAAGCAGAAAAGATTCAACTGCTAGAGAAACAACTCCAAGATTTAAAAGGGGACGTAGACAGCATAAAGAACAATAAAACTGCAAGTATAGGTCCTATAAATTATCATTTTGAACAATTGAAAATCGAGAAGCTGGAAGGCACTTTAAATATAGGCATTACACCAAATGAGGGAAATAATCTGGATGAAGCGATGATCAATGGTAAGCCTATTGGGGAGCAAGAGGGAGGGACACCAACTGCATCTGCATTATCGGATAAAATCCGTCCAGAGATTCTGAAGTATGTGCAAGAGGAAGTTCCTTTTCAATTTTCACGCTTAGAAAAAGAGCAGAACTTAAGTATTGATGAGCAGTATATCCAAATGGTAACCCAGGATCTGCTGAATCAGATGGATGGCCGGATTAACGAGTATGTAAGCCAGCTTCCTGCCGCTGAAGAAGGGCGTGGATACACAGAAGAGGAAAGTGCTTCTATTGTTGAACAAATCAAACGAGATATTGTTACGGCGGTAGAACGGCATTTGGAAAAAAACATAACTGGAAGGCGGGAGCCGCATGAAAGTAACCGTGATTAATAGAGACATAAATGTAAACGCAGTAAAAGTGGTTTCGATATCAGGTTCTTCAGTATTTTTAGTAGGGGATACACAGACGATTAACTGTTCTTCGGCGTTTGACAGCGTGATAGAATATACTCCGAGTGCTTCGGATCAAGTCAAAAAAGGCAGTTAACAATGCACAACTCGCGTATACAAGATGTATACATTAATAATCTGTCTGACAGTTCGATTTTCTTATGTGGATCTGTAGAGCGGATTCAGTCCAAATTCGTGGGCAGTAAAGAAAATTACCTATATAACATACAAGAGATTAATAGCAATAATAGAGAGGCTTTACGTTTAGACATCCCTCTTGCGACCTGGTCGAACCAAGTGAATGATGATGTTGAGATTTTAAATGATTCTGAGGAATCAAGCATTAATATTAAATTTATTAAAATCTTATCGATTGGCTCTGGAACGACCTTTCAGATTGGAAATGGTAGCTCAGTTCATCTGGAGAGTCGAACCAGTGAGTTCAAGCGGGAAATAGCTTCAGAAGATGAGGGGTAATTTGGCATATTTGTTGATACTTATTTTGTAAAAATAAATTAGTTTACATAATCATTATTATGTAAACTAATTTAAGGTACTGTCCTATAAGAAAGTACTTATCACAAATAAGGGAGCTTCGAGCTACGAAAAGGAGGGCTATCAAAGGTATTCTGCTATAGATATAGCATTAAACTTATAATTAGAGAAAGCCTGCACATTTGCAGGCTTTCTCTAATTTGGTGAACGAACATATTTATTTAGAAACCTTCGCGAAGCCATGTAGTCGCCAGCTTGATGGCGGCTTTTTTGGCATTGGTTTCAGCTAAAGGATTAAGCATCACGAAATCATGTATGATCCCTTGAAAACGAACTGCCGTGACTGTGACTCCAGCTTCACGTAATTTGGCGGCATAAGCTTCACCTTCATCACGTAGAACATCTGCTTCACCCGTTATGACTAGTGCTTCAGGTAGATCGCGTAACTGATCTACACTAGCTCGAAGCGGGGAAGCTGTGATCTGCTTCCGCTCCTCAGGGTCAGTTGTATATTGATCCCAGAACCATTTCATTCCATCACGCTGCAAGAAGTATCCTTCGGCGAATTCATGATAAGATTCGGTATCAAAGGAGGCATCCGTTACCGGATAGAACAAAAGTTGTTTCCCTATCTTCGGGCCACTGCGTTCTTTAGCCATAAGCGTAATGGCGGCTGCCATATTTCCACCGACACTATCACCGCCTATGGATAGCTTGCTAGCATCAAGTGCATGTTCACTACCCTGTGCAGCGATCCATTTCAGAACAGCATAGATTTCTTCAATTGCTGTAGGATATTTAGCTTCTGGAGAGAGGCTGTAATTTGGAAAAACAATGGCAGCCTCCGCTCCGACAGCTAGTTCACGGATCAAGCGGTCATGGGTATGTGCATTACCAAACACCCAGCCAGCACCATGAATGTAAAGGATCACTGGCAACGACGCGGAAGAGGAGCTAGGGGGCCGGACAATTCTTATGGAAACATTACCATTAGGTCCTCCTGGCACCATAAGATCTTCAATTTCGACTTCAGGTTTATATATCTCACTGGATTGTACAGTATCTACCGTCTCACGGCCTTTTTCTGGTCCAAGATCAGGAAGGAACGGAGGTTTGGAATTATCATCAGCAAATTTCTGCGCTGCTGGCTCAAGAATGATCTTTGGTTGATTTGACATGATGTATCGTCTCCTTTATCTGGTCATAGTATAGTTTACCCTCTTCATACCATAACCATCTAAACGAATGCTGAAACGATATGAGTCTTACAATGCTTTTTGTTGATCCTCACGAATTTCACTTTTTAAATCCCTTATTCCAGCAACCGTTTGTTTATGTTTGATACGGAAGATCAAAATAAACATCAAAGTAATAAGTAACGGATAGCCTATTGCCCAGCCTGTAAAAGGAAACACGGCGGTGGTAGCTAGAAAAGAGATCCAGCTAATCGTTACGCCTAATCTACTTCCCTTAAGTAGGCGTATCCCCGCAGCACAACCTCCGATATAAGACAGGATAAAAGTCGCATTTGGAAACTGGATCAAAGTAGTGATAGATATCAATCCGCTGCTGTACAGTGACATGACCGTTACAAAACAGAGGAGCAGGAAAGCTATCCCACCGATAGGGGTATGATATGGTTTGGATAGTCTTCCCATCCATTGCGGTGCATAGCCCTGACGTGATAACGCATAAGCCACACGCGAGGCAGCACCGGCATAAGCGATAATGGTGGCGGTACAGATGAAGAGACCTGTAAGTCCTGCGATAAATCCTCCCCAGCGTCCAAGGGGCTGGCTGATGATCCAGACAAGTGAAGTGCTCGACCCACCTTTAAGGTAGCTTTGTGTGCCAACCGTTGCTAAAGCGGATAAGAAATATAGAACACCTACAATAATAGCAGCGATGGTCACACCTTTAACTGCAGCACGTTGTGGATCTTTGAACTCCTCAGAGAGATGTGAGACAGCTTCCCAACCAATAAAACACCAAAATAGAATTGCTGCAGCCTGTCCAATGCTCATCCATCCGTGTGGGGCAAAGGGAGTGAAGTGTTCAACCTCCATTCGAGGAAGCGCAGTAGCAAACGAGAAGACGAGAACAGCTACAATCGCAATCACTACAGCAATTTGTACCTTTCCCGCCACTTGCATACCAATCCAGTTTGTAATTAGCCCAATGGCCAACATCACCGCAGCGATAGTAATTCTCGCAGGTTCATCCCAGCCCATTGCGGCTGTCATATAACCAGCTCCGGTCAGCGCAGCGACAGGCGCACCAATCGGAACGGACATTAGGAAGAACCAGCCCACTAAAGATCCGGCTTTAGGTCCGAAAGCAAGGGTGACGAAGTGGGACACGCCTCCTGCGTTAGGAAATTTGGCAGAGAGCAGGCCCATCGATAAGGCCATTGGCAAAATCAACAGCGTCATAAATCCCCATGCCAGCAATGAAGCGGGACCTGCCATTTCTGCAGCCAGTCCGGGAACGATTAAGACTCCCGAGCCCAATACAGCGCCGATATAAAGAGCTATGGCTTGCGGCATGCCGATGTTTCTTCGTAAAGTGGTTGAACTTGAATCTTTCATGATTTTTAATCCTGCTTTCATTGTCTTTTGTTATAGAGTAGCAGATAATAGATCCATTGGAAAAACAGATTTTTTGAATAGTATCCATTCGAAATTCCGATGGGTAACTATTATTCAGGGGGCACGTATGGAATCACGTCATCTTTTTACCTTTATAGTCGTAGTGGAGACGGGTAGCTTCACACGCGCTGCACAGAAGCTTGATTATGCACAATCCAGTATTACCGCACAGATCCAAGCATTAGAGACTGAAATAGGTCAGCCTTTATTTGATCGGATCAGTAAAAGGATCATCCTAACCGATGCAGGCCGCCGTCTGCTCCCATTCGCTCAAGAGATCTCCAGAATGCACTCTCTAGCGCAAGATGCTCTTCGCTCCGAGAGTGAGCTAACAGGGTCTTTACGCATTGGCGCACCTGAATCCCTGGCTGCTTTTCGTTTACCAGGCATTATCAAGGAGTTTCGCGTGAAATATCCAAAGGTCCAAATTCTTCTGAAGCCTGGGGCCTGCTGGGAGCTAACGGATTTAGTTCGATCCGGTGAATTGGATTTGGCCTTCCTACTGCAACCAGAGACGGAAGATAAAGATCTGAATATAGAAACACTGGTGCATGAACAAATGACCCTGATCGCTCCGCCGGATCATCCCTTATTGAATCTTCCAGTGGTAGAACCGGTTCATCTTAAGGGAGAAACGATATTGCATACGGAAACTGGTTGTAGCTACCGTACTTTATTTGAACATCATTTAAACAGACACGGGGTATTTCCGGACCCTACGTTAGAGTTTTGGAGTATTGAGGCGATCAAGCAATGTGTTATGGCGGGTCTAGGCATCGCTTTTATTCCAATGATTACAGTGAGCAACGAATTAGCGGAAAGGAAGTTAGCTAGGCTGAATTGGAATGATGAATCGCAGCGTGTGGCTACTCAAATTGCCTATCATCATAAGAAATGGAAATCTCCTGTTCTAACAGAGTTTTTAAAAGCTGTACAAAAGCATGCTGAAAAATGGAGCAGCTAAGTTTAATTCTTGTAGCTATTCTATGGTACAATAGATTGTCGAAAACAAGGGAGGCTCGAAGCCATGAATGAGTGGAGTGAAGACTACGAAGAGGGGCTTGAGGCTTTTTTAATCTGGATGAAGGATGCCGGTTACACTCCCTATACGCAGAAATCCTATTTAGTGGATGTAAAACAGTTTTTAGAAAGTCTGAATGGTAAAAAGCTAGAGTCCGTAAAGAAGCTACATGTTATTTCTTTTCTTACGTCAGTGCGTGAACGTGGAGTAAGTGATGCTACCCGTAACCGGAAGCATGCCTCAATTAACTGTTTTTTTAAGGCATTAATTGAGCTGGAATTGCTTCTAACCAATCCTGCAGCTGGGATTAAGAAATCTAAAACTGAGATCAATCGCGAACCGGTCTACTTAGATGAAGGTGATCTGGGGCGATTTTTGTCTTCTATAGATGGGAAATACAAAGGTCGTAATTTAGCAGTCTTTTTACTGATGTCCTATATGGGGCTTCGGGTGGGGGAAGTCCACACGCTTAATTTAAGTGATTATAATGTAGAAAGACATTCCCTTCGAGTGTTCGGTAAGGGACGTAAATGGCGTAATGTACCGATTCCAGAGGATGTGGTACCTTTTCTCGATCTGGCGATTGAAGAACGATTAAATCCTTGGCGCAGTAAAGAGGAAGCTATGTTCATTTCACAGAAAGGACGCAGGCTGTCCATACGTGGCATTCAGCAAATCGCTGCGGACACCTTCGATCGTTTCCAAAGGGATGTGCCTGCTGCACAACGTCGACCCTATTCCAGCCATAAGCTACGACATTCCTTCGCTACCATGCTGCTACGAAAAGGTGCGGATCTGAGGACGGTTCAGGAGCTGCTGGGGCACTCTTCCATTCAGACAACAACGGTTTACACGCATATCACGAGCCGTGAGAAGGAAGAAGCCATGTCGAAATTGCAAGTCCAGATTTGATAGAATTCAAAGTGCAATTCTTTTCGTGAAAAAGGGGCTATCCCCGGCCATGTATCATGACAACAGGGAGAGCCCCATGTATTCATTTGCTTATAGTTCTAGCTTAGCTATCTCAGCTTTAAGCTTCTCGGCAGATTTCTGGAATAGAGCTCGTTCTGTCTCATTTAATGGAAGATCTAGTACTTCTCGTACACCGGACCGATCTACGACGCAGGGGGCGCCAAGGTAGACATCCGAAACTCCGTTATAATTATTCAATAAAGTAGATACGTTCAATACAGAACCTTCATTATGAAGAATGGATACTACAATACGATCTAGTGCTAATGCTATTGCGTAAGAGGTTGAGCCTTTGGCATCAATAATTTCATAAGCGGCATTCTTAGTATCCTGGAATATTTCATCTTGTTCTGCTTCGTCAAAACCGAGATCAATCCCGGCAACATTCGCTAGACTCCAAACAGGAAGTTCCGAGTCTCCATGTTCCCCGATAATCTGACCATGAATACTGCGTGGATCAATTTCTTTGTGGCGTCCAATCAGGTAGCGAAAACGTGCACTATCCAGCACCGTTCCGGAACCGATGACTCTTCTGCGATCAAAACCGCTTATTTTCAAAGTGGCATATGACAAAATATCTACAGGATTAGTAGCAATAAGTAGTATCGCATGTTGATTATATTTCGTGATTTTTTGAACGATATCTTTGAAAATTGAAATGTTTTTGCGGAGAAGATCTATCCGGGTTTCACCCGGTTTTTGTGATGCACCGGCAGTTACAATGATGATATCCGCTTCCCGGCAATCTTCATATGTACCAGCCCATAGCTTCACACCACCAACAAAGGGCATGCCGTGATTCATATCCAATGCTTCTCCAAGGGCTTTCTTTTGATTAACGTCAATAAGTACGAGCTCAGGCATACGTCTCCGTAGAAGTAATGTATAGGCTGTTGTTGTACCAACTGCTCCAGTACCAATGACTACGACACGATTGGGTTTCGGGGGGGCCATGATTCCATCTCCTCAGTAATTAAAATTTTTAGCTTTTAATCTTGTCCATCATAATCGCTAACGATATTGTTTTCAAGCAGGTCTTATTTAATGCATTACCCCATTTTGGGCATACTTAATAGAAATTCTCTAATCAATTTGACAACAAGACTAGACAGGAGAGAATGTAAGAATGGATTTATTTCGCAAAAAACCGCTAATCGCACCTTCAAACTCGGGCGCAACCAAGTTAAACAAAACACTTGGTGCGCTGGATCTAACCATGCTAGGTGTAGGAGCGATTATTGGTACTGGTATTTTTGTAATGACAGGAGTAGCGGCAGCAGAACACGCTGGTCCTGGCCTTGTCATTTCATTCCTGTTAGCCGCGTTTGCCTGCGTGCTGTCAGCCCTTTGTTATTCAGAGTTTGCATCGACCATCCCAGTCTCCGGAAGTGCCTATGCTTATAGTTATGTAGCTTTTGGAGAATTACTCGCTTGGATTTTGGGCTGGGACCTTGTGTTAGAGTATGGCGTTGCAGCAGCTGCAGTAAGCAGTGGATGGTCAGGCTATTTGCAGGGACTTTTAGAGGGCTTTGGTATCCATATTCCTAAAGCACTATCCGGGGCGTATAATGCGGAAGCAGGTACCATTATTAATTTACCAGCAGTAATAATCATTTTACTAATTTCCTACTTACTAACTCGGGGAACTAAAGAGACTGCTCGTTTTAATGCGATTATGGTCGTTATCAAAATAGCTGTAGTGCTTTTGTTTATCGTAACTGGATTTTTCTATGTTAAACCAGAGAACTGGACTCCATTTCTACCCTTTGGCTATCAAGGTGTTGTAAACGGTGCGGCAACTGTCTTCTTTGCCTACATAGGTTTTGATGCGTTATCGACTGCTGCAGAAGAAGTAAAACAGCCACAGCGCGATTTGCCTATAGGGATTATTTCATCCCTTGCTATATGTTCTGTATTGTATATCCTAGTTTCACTTGTATTAACAGGTATTATACCGTATACGGATCTCAATGTTAGTGATCCCGTTTCTTATGCGCTTCGTGTTGTAAATCAAGATATGATAGCGGGTCTAATCTCTGTTGGAGCTATTGCGGGAATGACCACTGTACTGCTCGTAATGCTGTTCGGTCAAACCCGACTGTTATTCGCAATCTCACGTGATGGTCTTTTACCACGAGGATTGTCTAAGATCAATGCTAAAACACAGACACCTATTCGTAGTACGTGGATGGTTGGGATCATTATAGCTGTATTAACGGGCTTTATTCCTTTGGATCGATTGGCTAACTTAACAAGCATTGGAACACTGTTTGCCTTCTTTGTCGTTTCTTTGGGGGTAATTGCCCTGCGTGTTATTCATCCCAATATGAAAAGAGGGTTCAGAGTACCCTGGGTACCCTTCATTCCATTGCTAAGTGCGGCAACATGCGGATATTTGATGTATAATCTAGGAAGTGAGACATGGATTGGGTTTCTGATTTGGACGAGTCTTGGACTTCTGATCTATTTTCTATACGGCTACCGTAATAGTAAGTTAAATCATAAATAAGATTCCAATTGAGAGGAGAGAGGGCATTGACATCTAGAACCGCTGGATTGAAAACTCTAAGAATGTTTATGATGCTATTTTTTTTAGCGTGGATAGTCTCAGCATGTTCTTCACCACCACCGGAGCCTTCTCCACAGCCACAGCCTACAGAAGCACCGGAAGAAGGACAGACGATTACTCTGATTACACCACCAAGTAACAATACTAACAAAGAGAGTGGCCCGAAATATCAGGTTCAAACTCGAATTACGGGTTTTCATCTGCTTAGTGAGACAGAGGGCATGGTATGGGGTGTAACAAAAAATGAACTTCGTTTGTACGTTACCCATAATAACGGGGCGACCTGGGCTAATATTTCTCCTGCACCCAATGTGCAGTTCCTGTCCACACCTGTCTATGGAAAAGGTATCTTTTTTACTGACTCTAACCATGGTTGGATTATAAGAAGTGCTTTTGGTACGACAGAGAATATAGTGCTACGAACCACAGATGGAGGGAAAAGCTGGAAAATCTCTTCATTAGGTGATGATAATAATGTATCTTCCGTTTATTTCAATTCACCAACTCAGGGATGGCTAATGACCTCTGCGAACGCTACTCCTAATAAGGAAAGCAAGGCGATTTATTCAACGTCAGACGGTGGGGCCACATGGGAAGAAGTGATGCAGAATGAACAGTATAATCCGAACCTTCCCAATCATTCGATCCCGTTCACAGGTGTAAGTACTGGAATGATCTTCAAGAGTCGTGTAGAAGGATTTGTGACTTTGCAGACCGGTGCCCTTCCTAAGATCTTTATAACTAAGGACGGTGGTCAGAGTTGGAATCCAGGACAGTCTTTTCTGGTAAATGAACAACTGGAAAGCTGTGACAGAGTCATTACTGGCAAACCAGAGTTCTTCGATGCTAGTAAGACTAATGGTTGGATGTCTGTGGGCTGCCAAAATGATAAAGATAAGACGATTACTTACCACGGTTACTTTACCGCTAATGGTGGAGATAACTGGAAATTCACACCGTTTGAATTAAAGAGTCCAACCGGAGGGAATCATCAGAGCGCTCCGACGTTTCTGAATTCGCAAGTTGGTTGGGCCATTATTGGTGATACTCTTTACCATACCGCTAACCAAGGGAAAACTTGGCTCCCTCTAAAGGAGAGCAGTGTTTTGCAGTCTAAGCTTGAGGAATATCCTGAGACGATTAAGATGGAGTTTATTTCCACAGAGGTGGGATGGCTTTTACTTGAGAAAAAAGAACAAAAACGCTCGCTCCTCTTACAAACTACAAATGGTGGGATTAGTTGGCGTGTGATGTAAAGTGAAGTGAAGCTGTTTCAAAAGTAGAGGATAATACTTTTGAAACAGCTTTTTTTGAATAAGAATGAACTTCTAAATCAATATGTTTTTGATTGATTGAATATAAGGAAAAAACTTAATTAAAATTTTCTTTATGGATGTGAAAAAAATCACATGACATTTAAATGATCGTGTGATATATTTAACACATAGAACAAGTTCAAATTTTCACAAACTTAACTTTCGAATAGGAGAGATTACAATGAAAACTTTTGAAACAGATTATATGACAAGAAACTTGCTGCAACTTTGCTACAACTGTGATGACGCTCACCTGTGTGAAACGGAAGAACAATGCAGAGCATGCTGGGCAGACAATGGTATGTTAGATGTTGAGACTGACGAAACGAAGCAATTGCTAGACCTCGTTCATGCTTAATCTGATCACTCAAAATTATGATTAAAGACCACTCGATTTCTTGATTTCTAAGAAAACGAAGTGGTCTTTTTGCATGAAGTCTCACTAATTTAATGCTTTCTGGACTAGAAGAGGCATATACATGTACAGAAGTGCCTGAAGTTAAGTTAAGGGTTGAATTAATGGGTATGAAGGGGGAAAATGTCATGGGAATGGGCCCGGATCTTTCATGGATGTTTGATTTCTCTGGAACAGTGATGCCAATATTTCTCATTGTAATGGTTGGTATTCTTGCAGTATCAGCAGGCAGGGGTTTGCTTCAATGGAGCCGGAACAATAGCTCACCCATGCTAACCATCCCTGCCCGTATCGTCAGCAAGCGGAGTGAAATAAGGCAGCAGCAGGTTCAAGAAGATAATGGTTCAAGTCGTACGAGTACAACCTACTACTTAACGTACGAATTGAATGGGGGCAGTCGAATTGAATTTAAAGTAGATGGCCATGAATATGGCATGAGTGCAGAAGGCGATAAAGGCATGCTTACCTATCAAGGAACTAGATATCACGGATTTGAGCGACAACCACAATACTCCACAGCGGAGTAGTCATTAGCTATACTTTCATACTTAAACCATTCTTCTGTTCCATTCAACGGAGCAGAGAGAATGGTTTTTATTTGCGGACTATTAAGAACCTAAGGGAAAGCAAATGGCTTTAAAATTAGGTTGGAACTGTCACCTCTTGGGCTAATGCACATACAATACACCATGCAGTTAAGAACGAGGTTGTTTACGAAGCAACCCCAAGGAGGAGACAGCGTGGCCGTCATCAAAACGAACTCGGAAGATGTGAAGGTGCTAGCGCGGTTGATGAGAGCGGAAGCTGAGGAAGATGGAGATCTCGGTATGCTTATGGTCGGCAATGTTGGTGTCAACCGGATTCTTGGCAATTGCCTTGATTTTTTGAACATTCGTAATGTGAATGACATGGTCTATCAAAGTCCAGGAGGATTTGAAGCCCCGCAGAAAAGCTACTTCTATCAACGAGCAAGAGAAGCAGATATCCGACTTGCTAAACGTGCAATTGCAGGTGAAAGAACATGGCCAGCGACCAATGCTTTATGGTTCTTCCGTCCTGTAGGAGATTGCCCTCCAACCTGGTATAACCAACAAAACACAGGCCGCTTTAAAGCTCATTGCTTCTTTACTCCGACTGGAGAAGATTGTCCGTCTGTATTTATTGGTAATTAACAGGGTAACTGTGTAAAAGAGAATTACTCATTATTATGAGTAATTCTCTCAGTAAGCTAGTGCAAAGGTTCTTTTGTGTCCAAAGGGAGCAACTGCTCCGATAAACATTTAGGAGGTTTCATTAAATGATCGTTCAACCATACCGTCCCGTCACTTATACTATTGGTAGTGTTTCTTCTTCAGGTATGCAAATGCCAATGTCTACAGGAATGCAAGGAATGCAAGGAATGCAAGGCATGCAAGGCATGGGTAGCATGCCGCCACAAGTTAGCAGTGGAAGTCCAATGACACCAGGAGGGGTTGTAGTTCAAAACCCACCTCAACAGTTTGAACAATCGTATATCGAAAATATTTTCAGACTGAATTTAGGCAAAGTAGGTACATTTTATTTTACTTATGAAAATAACAAAGAGTGGAATGCCAAAGTTTACAAGGGTGTGCTGGAAGCTGCGGGCCGTGACCACATTATTATTAGTGACCCAGTAACTGGTCAGCGTACTGTATTACTTATGATTTATTTTGATTATGCTACATTTGATGAGCCCCTTACTTACCAGTACCCTGGAGTGATCGGCAATCCTCCAACAACAAGAAACTGTCGCTAATCAAGTCCTTATATTTCTGGATGAACCCCAACACTTAACGGTGAGGGGGTTTTCTTTATACATACTGATATTTTGGAATAATAAGGGGAATAAAGACCCATTTTTTTTCGAAAGGACACGCATGCTTGCGGTTTGCCCCAATATATTAATATAATAAAGTATATATTCAAAAACGTGATTCCAGACTGGAGATGAAACCATTGGGAAATTGATACTGAAAGGAACAACTGGCAAGCTTCTTGCCGATACTCTGAAAAAACGAAGGAGGTGGGCCTATCCATCCGTACGGAGAATGATGGATAGGATTATAAATTGAGCGACCCTTTACCCGGTATATTACACGTAGGTCTTATTATTTTGTTGGTATTATTAAATGGATTTTTTGTTTCAGTCGAATACGCAATGGTGAAAGTACGAAGCGGTAGAATTGATACCCTTATTGAAGAAGGTAGTAAAAAAGCTTTAAAAGCGAGAAGCATCGTACGCAACTTGGAAGGTTATCTATCCGCCTGTCAGCTTGGTATTACATTGGCTTCACTTGCGCTAGGATGGTTGGGGCAACCCGCTATAGCTAACCTTGTTGGGCCCTTATTAGGAAGTATAGGTTTTGGAGTAACCGCTGTTAATGTTGTATCTTTGATTATTGCTCTAATGTTTATCACTATCTTGCATATCGTACTAGGAGAGCTTGCACCTAAGACTATTGCAGTTAACAAGGCTGAATCTGTCCTTTTGCTAACATCTGGGCCGATGAATGTGTTTTACAAGATCATGTATCCAGTGATTTGGATCGTAAATGGGCTGGCACGTGGTTTATTACGGATCTTCCGTTTATCCCCTGCTTCAGAGCTGGGAACGGCGCATACGGAAGAAGAAATCCGTATTATCATGCAAGAAAGTAATAAAAGCGGCTTTATTGATAATACCGAAATGGCGCTGGTTGACAATATTTTTGAATTTGTGGACACAATGGCCCGTGAGATCATGATTCCTCGAACAGAAATGATCTGCCTGAATAATCATCTTTCAACGGAAGAGAACCTTGAGATTGCTTTTGATGGAATGAGGACGCGTTACCCAGTCTGTGATGGTGATAAGGATCATATCCTAGGCTTTATTCATATCAAGGACTTAATTAGGGATCGTGAACAAAGCTATAATAAATTGATTCGTCCTATACTAACCGTACCAGAATCTATACAGATTAGTGCTCTGCTGAAAGTCATGCAGCGCGCAAAGACACAAATCGCCATTCTGATTGATGAGTACGGTGGAACATCAGGAATGGTTACGCTGGAAGATATCATGGAGGAAATTGTAGGAGAAATTCAGGATGAGTTCGATGAGGAACGTCCTGGTGTTGAGAAGCTGGGGGAGGATGAACACTCCATCGACGGCTTGATGCTTATTGAAGAGATCAATGATCTTTTGGGGCTCCATATGGATACCGAGGATTATGATACGATAGGCGGTTGGCTGTATTCTAAATTGGAGGTTAATCCACCTCAAAAAGGACAGTCTGTAGAATTTGATGATCATCTGTTTATTGTGGAAGAAACGGATAATAAGCGGATTTCTCGAATTAAGCTGCTGAAGTTACAGCTATTGACTGAAGAAGCTGGTGCATAACGAACTTATTAGTAATATTAGGACACAGTGCTATAGCGCTGTGTCTTTTTTACAGTGTTTTTACAGTATAGTTTGCCAAAAAGAGAATAAAAATTATATAATTTTAAATGTATATGATAAAAACTACATTAGTCCACAGAGGACAGAAAGGAACTCTCCTTGAGTAAACCTAATAAAAGTACAAGCGTTCCCCAGCTTAGCAAACAAGAGAAACGGCGGGTAGAACAGGAGCAGCAAAAGCAGAAGACGAGAATTTTAATTATTAGTTCAATTGCTTTAGTAGTCATCATTTTTGTTGGATTGTTTATGTTAGCTTCGAAAGATGCCGCAAAAAATGCAACTTCGGGAGAACCAGTAGCATTCAATTACAGTGAGCTACCTAGAGTCGGTAAAGAGGATGCACCTGTTAAAATTGTTGAATTTGGAGACTTGAAATGTCCAGCGTGTTCCCAGTTTGCAACTTCAGTTAAACCGAAAATTGTTCAAGATTTTGTCAACGAGGGAAAAGCAGCGCTCTACTTTGTAAATATGGCTTTCGTTGGTCCAGACTCTGAAACTGCCTCACTTGCTGCATTATCTGTTTACCATCAGAATCATGATGAATTCTGGAAGTTCTATGATGCTGTATATGCTCAGCAAGGTGATGAGAGCGAAGAATGGGCGACTGAAGATTTCTTAGTAAGCCTTGCGGAGAAAGAGAAGTTAGCTATCGATTACGAACTGCTTCGTAAAGATATTAAAGATCGTACGTATGCAGATGAGCTGAATAAGGGTATGCAGTTAGCTAGTGAAGCTGGGGTGACGACTACACCATCCCTTTATATCAATGGAGTAATGACTGCGGATCCATTTAACATTGAAGCGATTTCAACTGAAATTAACGACGCCGCAAAAGCTGTGGAGGCAAAGTGACAAAGTTCCTATCTTTTTGCAAGCGTAACTGCCTGTATCTGGCCTGGTTCGTCTCTTTAGTTGCTGTTGCTGGTAGCTTGTATCTGAGCGAAGTATTGAAATATGAACCTTGTAAGCTTTGCTGGTTTCAGCGAATTTTTATGTATCCTCAGTTATTCCTCTTGGGAATTGCAACCTTTCGAGGGGATAAAAGGATTATCCCATATGTACTTCCACTAAGCTTGATTGGTGGCAGTATCTCGATCTATCATTATGCGGAGCAGAAGATTCCTGCGTTAAGTAAAGTGCTTCCTTGTACAATTGGTGTTCCTTGTAATAAGGATTACTTGAACTTTTTTGGATTCATTACGATTCCTTTCCTTGCATTAATCGCTTTTGCTTTAATTAGCATTTTACTTTGGTACGGACGCAAGGAAGAAGAAGTGATGGAGTTAGATACAGAGGAAAGTTTAGGATTTTGATTTTTTAATTTTAAAGGATCCGAAAAAATGTGAAAAGTGATTAAAAACACGATCCAGAGGGATAATTGAAGAGAATGAAAGAGAGCATCCAATAAGACGCTGTATTTGCGCTTACTGGATGTTTTTTCATTCTTTTTTCATTTTTTTCAACGCTTTACTGTATACACTTTGTAGACTAATATTAGACCTTGTGAGAAGTTGAATATGCGCTGAATTTTCTTAGGAAAAACGGGGGAACCAAACTTGGCATATGTGCCAATGGGGTGAATCGGAATGGGTCGATTAGACTTATACCGTAGGGCTAAACCACAGCCCGAATCCGCCAGCTAACCTCGTAAGCAAAGGTGGGATAATGACCATGCATAGCATGCGGATCATTTCCGTATGCTATTTTTAGTGTCTGCATTTATGAAATCCACCAATGAAAACAGCGCGCGGAAATTCCGTTTCAGCTCCCAAAGAAAGGAACTGTATCCACCATGGTAAGCAAGGTAAAACGACTATTGATCGGGCGTCCGATGAAGTCGAACGAACTCGATCATGAAAAGTTATCCAAGGTTAAAGCACTGGCTGTCCTGTCTTCTGATGCGCTCTCGTCTGTAGCCTACGGAACGGAACAAATTTTGATTGTACTGGTGGCTGCGGGGTTTACTGCCATCTGGTATTCCCTGCCAATTGCATTAGCCGTATTGGGCCTGCTGGCCATCCTGATTTTATCCTATCGGCAGACGATTTACGCTTATCCTCAGGGAGGCGGAGCTTACATCGTTGCCAAGAGTAATCTTGGTGTTCCGACAGGGCTCTTAGCAGGAGGGTCTTTGTTAGTGGATTACATTCTGACCGTAGCTGTTAGTGCGTCGGCAGGGACGGATGCGATCACATCGGCTTTTCCAAGTCTTCATAATCACACAGTTCTTATTGCAGTATCAGTTATTATTTTACTTACTTTGATTAATCTTCGCGGAGTTACAGAATCAGCTTCATTCATCGCAATCCCAGTGTATTTGTTTGTGGTGTCGATTGTAGTCTTGATAATCTCCGGTGTTATTAAATATGCAGCAGGTGGCGTGCATGCGAATGTCCCTGAAATTGGCTCTGCTGTTTCTAATGTTAGTTTGTTTCTACTATTAAAAGCCTTCAGTTCTGGCTGTTCGGCACTTACGGGTGTAGAGGCTGTATCTAATGCCATTCCAAACTTTAAAGCACCAGCTGAAAAGAACGCAGCCAAGACCCTAATGGTCATGGGGGTTATACTTGGATTTATGTTTACAGGTATCACACTACTGGCGTATTGGTACGGCATAGTGCCTGATGAAAAGGCAACGGTTGTTTCTCAGATCGCTGAATCGACCTTTGGCCGCGGAACCTTATATTTTTTCATTCAAGGTATCACAGCAGTAATTTTGTTCTTGGCAGCTAATACAGCTTACTCAGCGTTCCCGCTGCTCGCATTTATGTTTGCAAAAGATAAATATATGCCACATGCTTTTATGGTTCGTGGTGACCGTCTAGGTTTCTCTAATGGTATTATTTTTCTAGGTGTTCTGTCTGCTGTTCTTGTAGCTGCATTCCACGGAAATACAGAAAGCTTGATTCCACTTTATGCGGTTGGTGTATTCATTCCTTTCACATTGTCACAGCTAGGAATGATGGTTCATTGGTTTAAAACAAAACCAGCGGGATGGAAAAAAAGATTTGTTGTAAATACCATCGGTATGCTGACTACATTGACGATTACGCTTATTTTTATCATCACTAAATTCTCAAGCGTATGGATGGCTTTCATTTTCTTACCTGCTGTAATGTTCGTGTTCCACCGGATTCACAGGCACTATTTGAACACTGCAGATCAGCTTCGTATATGTCCGAGTACAGATAAACCTTTGATTAAAGGCAGTACAGTTGTTGTTCCAGTTGCGGGTGTAACACGTGCTGTACTACATTCCATCAGCTATGCCAAGTCTCTAACGGATAATGTTGTAGCCGTGTATGTTGGCTTTGATGAAGAGGACATTCAAAAAATGGAGCAACGGTGGGAGGAATGGAATCCGGGTGTACGCCTGATCGTACTTCGTTCCAGATATCGCAGTATTATTCGTCCGTTAGTGAAATTTATTGATACAGTGGAGTGGAAGACCGCAGCGACGGATCATATCACGATTCTGATTCCACAGTTTATAACTAAGCATTGGTGGCAAGCTGTACTTCATAATCAGACCAGCTTTTTAATCCGTTCGTATCTAATGAATTCAAAAGATGTTGTAGTTGCGACTGTCCCATATCATTTGAATAAATAATGGATCATTAAGGAGAGGCTATATCCGGAACGTTCGGAATATAGCCTTTTTTTTGTATTTTTAAGAAGGAAATTATTGCAAATCCACAAAATTTAAAATTTATATGTTGACATAGAGAATGAGAATCAATATCATTTAAAAGTGAGACTGAGGTAGTCAACACCTTTGAATAACATAGGATGTACACACTAGGAGGGTATTTAATGTTTTTGTTTAACAGAAAAAGATTTGGAAGCATGAAATTAATGATGGTCGGATTAATGGTGATGGTGCTATTCTTATCCGCTTGCGGTAATAATAATCCCGGTAACGCTTCAAACGCAGGAACAGAGCCAACGACGGCACCTACTGCTGAAGCTCCTGCAGCTCCTAAGACGTTAACGGATGCAATGGGACATGAAGTAACGATTCCAGCTAATCCTGGGCGTGTACTGGGTTCTTATTTGGAGGATGCTTTGGTAACTCTAGGTGTGACTCCAGTAGCGCAATGGTCAGTGACTAATGGTATTCAAGATTATCTGTCCACTGAATTGAAGGATGTTCCTACGATCAGCTACGATCTTCCGCTCGAGGCAGTAACCAGCTTCGCTCCGGATCTTATCCTCATCCCATCGGAGTCATCTGTACAGAATGGTATCTATGACCAACTGAATAAGATTGCACCGACTTATGTGATTGGGGATAAGCTAAATCAAGATTGGCGTAAATCGCTACTCAAGATTGGTGAAATTCTGAACAAGACCCCTGAAGCAGAGAAAGCCATTAAAGATTATGAAGACAAGGCGGCTGCAGCGAAAGAAAAGCTTAAAGGAGCTATTGGAGATGAGTCCGTGGCGATTTTATGGTTGGTACAAAAGAACTTCTATATTGTAGACGAAACCCGCAGCAGTGGTGCTGTATTATATACAGACCTTGGTGTAAAGCTGCCTAACTTAGTAACAGAAATTCCTGTTGGTACAAGAGCTACTTGGAATCCAATTTCGCTAGAGAAGCTTTCTGAGCTGACAGCAGATCATATTATCCTTGTAAATAGTGATAAGACTGAGGGTTCGGAGATTCTGGACAGTGCAATTTGGAAAGGCATCCCGGCTGTAAAAGCTGGTAATGTGCATGAAATGAGCTCAACAAGCAGTTGGCTATACAGTGGTGCGAACGCTGGTGGCAAAATTATTGACGATGTGTTAAAAAGTTTTGTGAAATAAAAAGTCGTAATTCACCTTGAATGAGACTTATCATTTGGGTGGGGAAGGGCGTGCAGATCAAGTATCTTAGGATACTTAGATCTGCACCATTTTTTTATAAACCATTCCTGTATTACTGAAAAATAACTCCTACAATTGTACAACCTAATTTTTTTTGCGATAATGAGAATGATTGTTGTTATCATATAGACCATTGTAACTATCGATTAAGGAGACGACTCATGGTTTCACCCTCAGATTTCGCACATCGTAATAAAAATGATACACAAAAAGCTATACATACCCGACCGGCAGCTGCAATGGGTATTCTAGTGATTGGACTCGCTGCCATTGCCTTTGGACTGGCACTTTCGGTCTCAGTGGGTGCGGCAGATATCAAGCTAGCTACGGTATGGGAAGCAATATTTCATTTCAATCCAGATGTACAAAAACATCAGGTGATAAGAGAACTGCGATTTCCACGCGCGATAGCAGGTGCATTGGTCGGTGCTTGCTTCGCAGTAGCAGGGGCAATCATGCAGGGGATGACAAGGAACCCTCTTGCGGATTCAGGTCTGTTAGGCTTGAATGCGGGAGCAGGTGTAGCGCTGGCCATAGTTTTTGCTTTTGCACCTTCGCTCTCCTTCACTTCACTTATGTTGTTTTGTTTTATAGGTGCTGCTATAGCTTCTTTTATCGTATTTGGAATCGGGTCGCTATCTTTTAATGGCCTTACACCTTTACGTTTGACGCTGGCAGGTTCCGCGGTAAGTGCACTACTAGTTGCTGTTAGTCAGGGCATAGCTATTCTTTTTAACTTATCCCAAGATATAGCCTTCTGGTTGGCTGGCGGAATGGGCGGGGCAAGCTGGACTCAGATCAAGATTATTTTTCCTTGGGTGTTCGTGGCATTAATCGCAGCGATGATGTTATCGCGGTCTGTCACCTTGCTCAGCTTAGGAAGAGAAGTTGCAGTTGGTCTGGGGCAGCGGACAAGATTAGTACAGTTGGCATGTATGATTGTTGTAGTAGTTCTTGCCGGAAGTGCAGTCTCAATGGTTGGCCCGATTGCTTTTATAGGACTAATTATTCCACATGTAGCACGTTATTTCGTTGGAGTAGATTATCGGTGGATCATTCCTTGCTCGGCAGTTCTTGGGAGCTTATTGATCATCTTTGCGGATATCGCCGCTAGAATGATAAATGCCCCTTATGAGACGCCGCTAGGCGCATTAATTGCCATCATCGGTGTACCTTTCTTTATTTACTTAGCGAGTAAGCGGAAGGGGGAGCTGTAATGCACAGAACAACCCTTTCTCCCAATGAAAATGAACGCCGTACACGTGCTATTACAGTGTTAGCGGTCCTTGCCATATTGATCGTTGTTGTTTTTATTGTCAGTATGAATACAGGATTTATGCGTCTATCCCCACGGGAGGTATTACATACACTGCTGGGTGATGGAACTCATCAGCAAAAGCTTATCTTATTTGATTTCAGATTACCTCGCATCGTAATTTCATTGTTGGTTGGAGCGGGCTTTGCAGTGTCAGGCTGTATTTTACAAAGTCTCGCAAGAAATGCACTTGCCGAACCGGCTACGCTGGGCATAAGTGCGGGTGCTGGTTTTGCGGTAATCATTTTTATCTCGTTTTTTCCGGCTACAACAGCAGCTCCGGTATTTGTCTTGCCGCTCTTAGCGCTTGGAGGGGCTAGCTTAACCGCCGCTTTAATCTATATTCTTGCTTATAGAAAAGCAGATGGTCTATCTCCAACAAGGTTGATCCTTATCGGGATTGCAGTCGCTGCCGGAATTAACGCTTGCCAGCTGGTGTTGGCACTTCGGCTTGATCCCAATAATTATCAGTTTGTAGCGACTTGGATCGCCGGGAAAATATGGGGGGGCGATTGGAGATTCGTCCTTGCTCTGCTACCTTGGATAGCGATTCTGTTACCGTTCGCCTTCTATAAAGCCCGTATTCTTAATGTATTGAATCTAGGGGACCATACTTCAGTAGGACTTGGAATGCGAGTGGAGAAGGAGCGTATTCTCCTTCTAGTGACTGCAGTTGCGCTTGCCGGCTCCTGCGTTGCTGTAAGTGGAGGAATTGGCTTTGTCGGCCTAATTGCACCACATCTTGCCCGCAAGCTTGTGGGACCCCGTCATCAGGTATTATTGCCTGCTAGTGCGTTGACAGGGGCGCTTCTTATGATTACTGCTGATACTATCGGCAGATGGGTGTTACAGCCTGCAGAAGTTCCAACAGGCATCGTGGTTGCGATCATTGGTGCACCTTACTTTTTATATTTACTCGCCAAATCGAAAGCATAATGCGTACGAAGCGAGTTTTACTATGTAGTTCATTCTAGGAGCATAGCTCCATAAAACTTTTAAGGAGTTGTTAACATGTCAGAACGTTTGAACACAGAAGAGTTAAGTATTGGGTATGCAGAGGCTACAATTGTTAAAGGGTTGAACTTAACTATCCCTACGGGAAAAATAACCGCACTAGTGGGCGCTAACGGTTCTGGTAAATCTACAATTCTTAAAACAATGGCCCGGATCATGAAGCCTAAGAGCGGCAGCGTAATGCTGGACGGCAAATCGATCCATAACTTTTCAACGAAAGAGGTAGCTCGTCAGCTTGCGATCTTACCGCAAAACCCAACGGCTCCAGACGGACTAACGGTCTCTGAACTTGTCAGCTATGGTCGCTTCCCGCATCAAAAAGGATTTGGCACAATGACAGCAGAGGATCGCAGCATTATCTCCAACGCAATCACTGTTACAGGTATGGAGCCTTTCCATGACCGTCCGATTGACCGCTTATCTGGAGGACAACGTCAGCGTGCTTGGATCGCTATGGCATTGGCGCAAGAAACTGACATTCTATTCCTGGACGAACCAACAACATTTCTAGATATGGCTCACCAGCTTGAAGTTCTACAGCTTCTGCAAAAGCTGAATGAGGAAGAAGGCCGTACCATTATCATGGTCGTGCATGACTTGAATCATGCTACTCGTTATGCGCAGCATATGGTAGCTATTAAGTCTGGTACTGTGGTTAGTGAAGGCTCACCTACAGAAGTTATGACACCAGATGTATTGCGGGAAGTGTTTGGAATTGAGGCAGATATTGTTCCAGATCCACGTACAGGTGTGCCGCTGTGTCTTCCTTACGAGCTTGCGGCCTACAAAGCCGTATAATTATATTGAAATCATACAACGAACAGGCTCCCGTCATTGACAAGGGAGCCTGTTCGTTGTTACAGTTGTGGTTGCCTACAAATCCATGATACTACTACTAAAAATAGATCAAGGACCATCATTTATACATGGTTAAAGGAGCATGAAACATGAATATTGACAAAATTCAAAATGACCTAGAGCAGCTAATGACTACAGGGATTGTGAAGAGTCATGAGAACTTAAAAGATCACGTGTATACTAAAATGGGCGGTAAAGCTGATATTTTGGCAGCACCAGCTACTTATGAGGAAATTCAAAAGATCGTTACATATGCGGAACAGAATGGGATCACCCTTACGGTACTTGGGAACGGCTCCAACGTGATTATCCGTGATGGCGGTGTGCGTGGGATCGTGCTGCAAACGGCAGGATTAACCGAAATGGGGATTCGTGACAATCTCTTATATGCGGAGTGTGGAGCCAAGATTATTGATGTTTCCAGATATGCACTGGATATGGAGCTTACGGGTCTTGAGTTCGCCTGTGGCATTCCAGGAACGGTTGGTGGAGCGCTTTACATGAACGCAGGTGCTTATGGCGGAGAAGTTAAAGATGTATTGCACAGTGCGCTGGCTATAACTAAGAGCGGGCAATTGGTGACTCTGCAAGGGGATGAACTGCAATGGGGTTACAGAAAAAGCGTGTTCGCAAGCGGTGAATACATCGTGCTTGAGGCGAAATTTGCTATGACTTCCGGAGATGCATTATCCATCAAGGCGAAAATGGATGAACTTACTTACTTGCGTGAATCCAAGCAACCGCTTGAGTATCCTTCCTGTGGTAGTGTCTTTAAACGTCCTCCAGGTCGGTTTGCAGGTCAGTTAATTCAAGAGAGTGGCTTGCAGGGAACAAGAATCGGTGGTGCTGAGGTATCCAAGAAGCATGCAGGGTTTATTGTAAATGCAGATAATGCAACCGCCAGCGATTACATCGGGCTAATTCACCATGTAAGAGCGACTGTGAAGGATAAATTCGGCGTGGAGCTTGAAACTGAAGTGGAGATCATTGGGGAAGAGTAACTATTAATTAGAAAGAGCCCACAGATTACTGTGGGCTCTTTTGCTGTCGTTACAAATGGTTTAATCCACTGAAAGGGTATATTTAGCTCTTTCAGTAGTTATTTCCGCCTTGCGATCACTTATGTCCTCAATCCGAAGCCCGTCAATAGCTAAGTCATAGGTGGAGTGTGGTAGCGATACTAGCTCACCATCGGCGTTTAAAGTGCTGCCAAATCCTTTTAATATTAATGCACTCCCAAGATAATCATCGATAACATCCTCCGCACTCCGAAACTCAACAGCCTCTAGATTAAAATGAATTTTATCCAGATCACGAAGCTCTTTCTTTTCAATTACAATAGTTTCATTCACATGACTGTTAATCCAGTCCATAAGTTTCTGTATACTTTGTTCCATTAGATGATCCCACCCTTACCTCGAAGATTATTATGTTTAAGTTACCCTTTTCTTAGGATTTGAATCCTTATTTTCGCCACATCTGAGCGGATTTGAACAAAGGAAGGTACTAAGGAATAGCGAATGTTACAGAATAGCAACAACAGAGATAATCCTCTACAACCAGAATAAGGATAGAAGAAAGTTAACTATTCTAAAAAGGGGGGAGTGTTATTGATTCAGCTAACTGAGGTCTCAAAATATTATCAGGAGAGGTGTGCAGTTGATCAAATTACTTTCACGGTGGAGAAAGGTGAGGTCTTTGGATTTCTAGGTCCCAATGGTGCAGGGAAGACTACAACGATGCGAATGATGACAGGGCTTCTTCAGTCTACAAGCGGAGAGATTTTAATTAATGGCATGAATATTTCACGTCATAAAAAAGAAATCCATGCTCAAATTGGTGTTGTTTTCGAGCTTCCGAACCTATACATGCGTAGTTCTATTCGAAATAATCTGGAGCTGTTCGCTGATCTGTATAGGGTAGCAGGAAATCGAGTGAATGAAGTCATGGAAACCCTCCAGCTGTTAGATAAGGAAAAAGCTAAAGTAAGCAGCTTATCCAAAGGCTGGAAGCAGCGTGTTCTAATCGCCAGAGCATTATTACATAAGCCTCAAGTGTTGTTTTTAGATGAGCCTACAAGTGGGTTAGATCCAAATTCAGCTTCACTCATACGTAATCACGTCAAGAGAATTCAAGAAGAAGGCACAACCATCGTCTTAACGACGCATGATATGCACGAAGCCGAGGCATTGAGCGATAGAGTGGGCATCATGCACGCTGGTGCCTTGGTGGCACTCGATGAACCGCATAGACTTAAGACCATTTATGGTAAACCAGAAATTGAAGTTAAATATCAGCAGGATGGTAAAGTGGTTATGAAATCCTGGCCGATTGCAGAAGAAGCTACTAAAGATCATATCTATCAGTTAATGTCTACGAATCAAATTCTAAGTATGCACAGCAAAGAAGCTTCGCTGGCAGATGTATTCGCTGCCCTGACGGGAAGTGAGCTAAGTTGAGTTATCAGATATGGAAGCTGTATAAACATGAAAGTAAGGATATACTGCGTAATCCTGCGACTGTAATTCTAATAATTTTGCCTATATTTATGGCTAAAATTATCATCACTGTAGTGGACAAGAGCGGTTTGGACTTCATGCTTCTTTCTACATGGATATTATTTGCGCAAGTGATGGTTGGGATCATGATTACCGGCCCAGGATTAATTGAGGAGCGGGAGAGTAAGACTTATGATGCGCTGTTGATTACTCCGCTAAGCAGAGGCCAGATTATTACAGCGAAAGCTGGATCTGTTCTTGTTTTTTCTTTGTTATCACAGCTGATTGTTTATGTACTAAATCAAGGTTTGACAATGGATTTACTCCCTTCCTTATTGTATATGTTATTGGGTGGAATTATCTTTGTACAAGTTGGAATTATCATTGGTTTAAAGGTAAGTTCCTCCAAAAATGGTTCAGCCATCAGCTCCGCATTTATGGTTGTTTTTTTCTTAGTTGCTTCTGTGTACGTCGCTCTTCCAGAATGGACTTATCCGATCTTTGTTATTCTGCCAAGTATTGAAATCGTCCAGAATTTGAACAGTATTCTAAATGGAGAAGGAGTATTGCTCCTAGAAAGCCTGCTTTTGCTCTTGTGGATTGTGGTGCTTTCGCTCTGGATTTGGAAGACGGGCAAAGCGTAGAACTTGTCAGAAGCAAATTACCATGGTATAGTTCAAGACGCAATATGCATGAAGAAGAAGTCTGCACGGATTGTGCAGGAGAGGTTCGCGAACTCCCTCTATAAAAAACTAAGAGTATATTAAATCTTATAAGCGGATGCAGTCCTTAACCCGGACGTTGCTTCCGTTTCTTCTTAGTGGAGCAAAGTTTTCGAAATCTCGTTCTTCTTTCCATTACCGGCCAAGGTCGAAGGAAAAGAGAGGGGTTTTTTGTCGTGTCAGAAGGAAGATTGAAAGAGGAAATGCAAGAAGTCACTTTACTTGGTAATCAGGGAACGCAGTACAAGTTTGGTTATGATCCAGCTATTCTTGAGGTGTTTGATAACAAGCATCCAGGGCGTGATTATTTTGTTAAATTCAACTGCCCTGAGTTTACTAGCTTATGTCCTGTTACAGGTCAGCCGGATTTTGCCACATTGTATATTTCGTATATTCCTGAACAGAAAATGGTGGAATCTAAATCATTAAAGCTGTATCTGTTTAGCTTCCGTAACCACGGTGACTTTCATGAGGACTGCGTCAACATTATTATGAATGATCTGATCTCACTGATGGACCCACGATACATTGAGGTATGGGGCAAGTTCACTCCGCGTGGAGGCATATCTATTGATCCTTATTGCAACTATGGAAGACCGGGTACGAAGTATGAGGCGATGGCGGAGCACCGCTTAATGAATCACGACCTCTATCCAGAAAAAGTGGATAACCGCTAATCCCAACAAGTTGATAAGGAGAGATTAAGATGAACAAAAAAGCACTCGTCGTATTTAGCGGCGGACAAGATAGCACCACTTGCCTGGTTTGGGCATTGAAGCATTTTGAGGAAGTGCAGGTAGTTACCTTTAATTATAATCAGCGTCATGCGGCTGAAATCGAAGTTGCTACAGAAATAGCAGCTAAGTTTAATGTAAAACAGCATATCCTTGATCTTGGGCTGCTTAATCAGCTGGCTCCAAATGCACTAACCCGCCAGGATATTGATATCGTTGCTGGCGAAGGTGATGAGCTTCCTAGTACATTTGTTGACGGACGGAATCTGTTATTTTTGTCTTTTTCCGCAATATTAGCTAAACAATTGGGATACTCCCATATCGTCACTGGTGTCTGCCAAACGGACTTTAGCGGGTATCCGGACTGCCGTGATGTATTTGTGAAATCATTGAATGTTACGCTGAATTTATCTATGGACTATGAGTTTGCGATACACACTCCATTGATGTGGCTGGATAAAAAGGAAACGTGGAAGATGGCAGATGAACTTGGTTATTTTGATTATGTTCGCGAACAAACATTGACCTGTTACAACGGTATTATTGGCAGTGGCTGCGGTACTTGTCCAGCCTGTCTGTTGCGTCAGCGTGGTCTTGAGCAATATGAGGCGGAGAGAATGGAGGCCGGTTCTTAATGCTTAACGAGGTTTCAGTCTGCAAAATATTTACGTTTGATGCGGCGCATCAACTAATTGGTCACAAAGGGAAATGCAGCAATCTGCACGGACATACTTATAAGCTCGAAGTAGTGCTTAAGGGCAAACCAGAGGCTACGGAAGGCCATTCAGACGAAGGGTTTGTTATTGACTTCAGCGATATCAAGGCGACTGTACAACAAAGCCTTGTAGATCGTTTAGATCACGCTTTTCTTGCTATGGGAAATGAACCTGTGTTAGAGACGTTAACGAATACGGGCTCCAAAGTAGCCTTGTTGTCATTCCGCACCACAGTGGAGAATATGTCTTCATATATTGCCTACAAGCTTAAGCAAGCAGGGCTGCCTTTGTACTCGGTAAAGCTATGGGAGACTCCAACCTCCTGGGCAGAGGTGCTGGCTGAAGATGTTCCGGATGAAGGGCCATCCTACCGTTTATATGGAGGCTGTGACTGTGAGTAAGATTCCTGTAATTGAAATGTTCGGTCCGACCATTCAAGGTGAAGGTGCGGTAATTGGTGTGAAGACAATGTTTGTCCGCACCTATGGCTGTGATTATCGCTGTGGCTGGTGTGACTCTGCTTTTACTTGGGATGGTACTGCTAAGGATAAGGTTCGAATGATGACCTCGGATGAAATTATGAATGAACTTTTAGCTATAGCTGGAGATAATTTCGACTGTGTTACGATTTCAGGCGGAAATCCTGCTTTGATTGGTGATGGGCTGGGCTCTTTTATTAACCAGCTACATGAGCGAGGGATACAAGCTGCAATAGAAACTCAGGGCAGTAAATGGCAGGAATGGTTCAATAACGTGGATGTGCTGACCATTAGTCCGAAGCCGCCAAGCTCAGGGATGACGACGAATTGGGAAATACTAGATAACATCATGAGTAAGATGGAGAATCTGGGCCGCTCTACGCACAGTCTTAAAGTCGTTGTGTTTGATGATAAGGACTTTAATTATGCAAAAGACATTCACCAGCGATATCCCAATGTGCAGCTCTTTCTGCAGCCTGGGAATGATGATGTCACTGAAGAAGGCGACATTTCTGCTCGACTTTTGGGAAGGCTGGAATGGTTGTTTAATAAAGTAATCGTAGACTCTGAGATGAATAGAGTACGTGTCCTTCCACAGCTGCATGCATTGATCTGGCATAATAAACGTGGCAAGTAAAAAGTATTTAAATGTAACGGGTGTCTGCTCAGCAGATGCCCTTTTTTTATTGATTTAAGCCTTTAAATAGGTAGATAGAATGTCCCATAATCTGGTATGATTTTCATAAAAATTGTAGGAGGTACTAAATGGGAAATTCAACTGCACTATTAATTATCGATGTTCAAGAAGCTATGTTCTCCTATCCTGATCAAAAGCTGTACGATGAAGAGGGTGTAATGGAGAGAATTATTTCCCTTCAGAACAAAGCTAGGGTAGCAGGTACTCCAATAGTTTATATTCAACACACCGAAGATGAGGAATATACAAAAGGTACGCCCACATGGCAGATCAGTCACCGCATCACACCGCAGGAAGGCGAAGTTATTGTGGAGAAGCCTACTTGGGATGCTTTTCACCGAACCGAACTGCAAGAGGAGCTACAGAAGCTGGGGATCACGAATCTGGTGATTTGTGGGATGCAAAGTGAGTTCTGCTTAGATACGACAATAAGACGCGCATACAGTATGGGGTATAAGAGTGTTCTCGTCCAAGATGCTCATAGCACCTTTGATAATGGGGTTCTGAATAGTAGTGAGATCGTTAAGCATCATAATGCGGTAATCGGAGGGAGATTCGCCCAGTTACGAGCTGAAAGCGAGGTTCAGTTCTAGATGAGTACACCTCAGGCTGCCATGAAACCTATTCAGCGTTCTCGACTTAGACTATTTGCCGGAAAGCGATATTTTATTTGGAAAAGATATTTGAAATGGTGCACTAGCCGCAGCAAGGTGGCGAAGCAGCGCACTAGTGAAATTTTATCTAATGAAGTGATGGCTCATGCTACACCGTTATTAAGAAGTCTACGGAATGTAGATATGGTGCTTCAATACAATAAAATAACCAATTTACGTCTGGCGATAGCGAAACTGAATGGGCTCTTGGTGCGCCCGGGTGAGACTTTTTCCTATTGGAGAAGCATTGGTAAGCCCAGTAAGCGAAAAGGGTATCTGGACGGGATGGTGCTGCATTATGGTGGCTTCCATTCTGGAGTCGGCGGGGGACTGTGCCAGTTGTCCAATCTGATCTACTGGATGACACTGCATACACCTCTTACGGTTACAGAACGGCATCGGCACAGCTATGATGTATTTCCAGATGAACAGCGTACACAGCCATTTGGAAGCGGGGCCACCTGTTCTTATAATTATTTGGATCTTCAAATGAAGAATAACACGAATCAAACATATCAATTAAAGCTCTGGCTGGATGACAGCCATTTGCATGGGGAATGGAGATGCGATGAGCAGTCCCTTTATAAATATGAAGTGTACGAAAGTGATCATCGGATTAGTTTAGAACCTTGGGGAGGGTATATACGCAGTAACAAGATTAGTCGAAAAGTATTCACACGTACCGGCGACCTAGTTGGAGATGAAGCTGTAACGGATAACTATGCGCTTATGATGTATTCTCCGCTTCTTCATGGATAAGAGGATAAGGTAATGGGTTATAACATAGAAGACACGTTATTGTTCTATCCTATGCTATACTCAAAGGAGCGGATTAACAGCATGAAAGCATTAACCTACCAAGGGAAGAAGAAAGTGAAAGTTAAAGAGGTTGCTGATCCGAAGATTGAGAAAAAGGATGACATTATCGTTCGAATTACTTCTACAGCGATTTGTGGCTCAGATCTGCACATTTTTAACGGTGAAATTCCAGGAATGCATGATGACTATGTTATTGGTCATGAGCCCATGGGCATTGTTGAGGAGACCGGTCCAGACGTAACTAAAGTCAAGAAAGGCGACCGGATCATTATTCCCTTTAATGTAGCCTGTGGTCAGTGCTACTTCTGCCAGCATGAGATGGAGAGTCAATGCGACAATGCTAATGACGCCAAGGATACAGGCGGATATCTGGGTTATTCCGATACTTATGGGGGCTTTGCAGGAGGGCAAGCCGAATTACTGCGGGTTCCTTATGGTAATTTCGGCCCTTTTGTCGTTCCTGAGGATGCAGAAATGGAAGATGAGAAAATTCTTTTCTTATCTGATATTGTTCCTACTGCTTGGTGGGGAGTAGAAAGCGGCGGAGTGAAGCCAGGGGATACAGTCATTGTTCTCGGTTGCGGGCCTGTTGGTCTGCTTACTCAGAAGTTTGCCTGGATCAAAGGCGCCTCAAGAGTAATTGCAGTTGATCATATTGGCTACCGTCTGCAGCATTCGAAGCTGAACAATAATGTCGAAATTTACAACTTTGAAGAGATTAAGGATATTGAAGCTCATTTGAAAGAGATAACACATGGGGGCGCAGATGTAGTTATTGACTGTGTAGGTTTGGATGCCAAAATATCTGCTTTGGAGAAAGTGGAAACCACTCTGAAGCTACAGGGAGGCTCACTCAGTGCATTTAGAATGGCCTCGGATATCGTACGTAAATTCGGAACTATTCAGCTTGTAGGAGTTTATGGGCTTAATTATAATATGTTCCCTTTGGGTCATCTATTTGAACGCAACATTACTTTAAAAATGGGACAGGCTCCAGTGATTCACTATATGCCTTTGCTTTATAAGATGATTAAAGAGAATAAATTTGATCCCACAGATATCATTACACATCGCTTGCCTATCAGCAAAGCGGAGCATGGCTATGACATTTTTAGTGAGAAAAAAGAGGATTGCATAAAGGTGGTTCTGAAACCTTAGCCTTTAAGAAGCATGAGCTCTCGTCAGAAATGACATTGCTTATGCTTTTTTTAGTGAAATCTAATGAAAATAGATGCATTTTTTCACGGTCTGCGTTAAATTAACATAAGTGACTTAAGATAGTGAAAGGACGCGTACCATGTGAAGCTTAAAAAACCGCCACTTCCTATTCCGATTTTAATGTTGATTGGGATTGTGGCCATCTCTTTTTCCGCCATTTTTATTAAGTGGTCAGCAGCGCCAGCATCTATACAAGGAATGTATCGGCTGTTGTTCACCTCGCTGCTGATGTTGCCTTTTGCAAGACCATACAGCGGAGCAGCGTTTGCTCTTCGTAAAAAAGACTGGATCATGCTTGTGCTCTCAGGCACTATGCTAGCTCTACATTTTTTGCTTTGGATGGGCTCTTTGAAGTATACTTCGGTAGCTAGTTCAACGATGATCATGGCGCTGGAGCCAGTGTTTATTATGCTGGGCGTTTATTTTTTGTATAAGGAAAGAACGGCTGTGTCTGCTATTCTTGGGCTGAGTATTGCTATTGGCGGAGTAGTGTTTATCGGTTGGGGAGATATTGGTATCTCTTCAGATAATCTTAAAGGTGATTTGTTATCGGTTGGAGGAACAGTAGCGGTAGCTGTGCATATGCTTATCGGTCAAAAGCTTGTAGTGCGCATGCCCTCATACCTGTACAGCTTGATAGTTTTCTTATCAGCGGCTGGTGTGTTTGCCATATACAATCTGATTATGGGGATCTCCTTTTTCAATTATCCTGCGAAAGAGTGGGGGATTTTCCTATTGCTAGCAGTTGTTCCTACGGTGTTTGGCCATATTTTATTTAATTGGCTGCTTCAGTATGTATCCGCAACTACGGTATCTATGAACATCTTAGGAGAACCAGTGGGGGCAAGTATCCTCGCGTATCTGCTCTTGGGTGAACAATTAACTGCGCTACAATGGGCAGGTGGACTTTTGGTTATGTTTGGACTTGGCGTATATTTGTATACTGGAAGAAATAAAACGATTCAGGTGGCAGAAGCCATTCAGAATGCTTCATAACAGATATTTTAATCATAAAGGGGTCGCAAGGTATGGAAGAACAAGATCAAAATTTAGAATTACATCCTGGAAAAGGCACTGGGCCAACAAGTGAGGAACTATGGAACGAAGACACGTACACAGCTTGGGTTGCTCGATTTGGTACACCGTCTGAGGCTGCAGCCAAGTTAATCAAGGAACCAAGTGCAAAGCTGTACCCGCTCTCTTCTTATTTTGGAGATGTACAGGGTAAAAAGATGATGAATCTCATGGGATCAAACGGAATGAAGGCAGTCGCGCTGTCATTACTTGGAGCGGACGTTACTGTTGCTGACTTCTCAGAAGCTAATGCGCGTTATGCAGCTGATCTCGCACAAGAAGCAGGTGTTCAGCTTAACTATATCGTATCGGATGTTCTTAAGCTGCCAGATCACGTGCTCGATGGTTCATATGATATCGTATTTGCTGAATTAGGAATTGTACACTACTTTACCGACCTAGCACCGTTTATGGAAACCGTCCGCCATTTACTTTCTCCTGGTGGGATTCTTGTTCTACGTGATTTCCATCCTGTGACAACTAAGCTGATATCCTCTAAGGGTTCTACAGCGAAGGTTCGTAAGCACAAAGTTAGCGGGGACTATTTCGATACGACATTGGAAGAAAAAAAGGTCTCATACTCTAAGTATTTGCCTTCCACAGGCAAACCAATAGACGAACAGGAACATAGCGTTGTATATTGGCGCCGCTGGACGCTTGGAGAAATTGTAACAGCTGCTGCCAGTTCCGGGCTTGTGATCCGCCAATTGATCGAAGAACCCAATCTATCCTCGGATGTTTATGATAAAGGAATACCAAAGACATTCACCTTGGTGGCTGGAAAGGGTCAGAACCTGTAGGCTATTCGAATGTAAGGATTCCAACTGTTATACACATATGAGCTGATCTAAAGGCTACTTCGTCCGTAAAAGGACGGTGTGGTCTTTTTTGCTTGCTTCAAAACATAAAATTTTAAACTTTTTTACGGAGAATATTCCATTACATTGGAAACTTATAGGTAATACAATAATTTTACATTCAACATTTGAAAGCGATTACTTTACAAAAAGGCATTCATAAAGGATTTGAGGTGGATATGAAATGGACGAAGTATTACTACGAATGGCGGGGATTGATAAATTTTTTCCTGGTGTTCATGCATTGAATCAATGTCAATTTGAGCTGAAACGTGGGGAAGTGCATGCCTTAGTCGGTGAAAATGGCGCAGGAAAGTCTACCTTAATGAAGATTGCAACAGGAGTCTATTCCAAGGATGCGGGTCAGATGTGGTACAAGGGATCTGAGGTGGAGATTGCCAATACTCGCGCTGCGCAGGAACTCGGGATTAGTATCATTCATCAGGAACTGAATCTAATGCCGCATCTTACAGTGGCCCAAAATATATTTATTGGTCGTGAGCCGCGCAAGGCGCTGAAATGGTTCGTTGATGATCTGGAGCTAAATCGTAAGGTGCAGGAACTGTTTGATCAGATGAATCTAAAACTAGATCCGAAGACTTTGGTCTCAGATCTGACAGTTGCTAATCAGCAAATGGTTGAAATCGCCAAAGCTTTGTCCTTCAATGCGGAGGTACTGATCATGGATGAACCAACTGCAGCGTTGACAGATACGGAAATTAACGAGTTATTCCGTATGATCGAGCAATTACGAGAAAAAGGTGTAGGTATTATATACATCTCTCACCGCATGGATGAGTTGAAACGGATCACAGACCGCATTACAGTCATGCGGGATGGTTGTTACGTGGATACTGTTCGGACGGATTCAATAACTATTGATCAGATTATTAGCATGATGGTTGGTCGTGAACTGTATCAAACGTCGAAGCCAACACATTCGTTACAGACAGAGCAAGTCGTACTAGAGGTTCGAAACTTATCCAGTGGGCAAATGTTGAAGGATATCAGCTTTCATCTGAATAAAGGTGAGATTCTGGGCTTCGCTGGATTAATGGGCGCTGGACGTACTGAGGTTGTTCGTGCCGTATTTGGGGCTGATCCTATCGATAAGGGTGAGATTAAGCTGCATGGAAATACGGTTCGTATAAAACAGCCTCACCAAGCAGTGCAGCATGGAATTGGCTATTTGTCCGAAGATCGCAAACGCTACGGGCTGCTTGTAGATATGGACATTAGCATGAATAATGCGATTGCTTCCTTCTATAAATTCCGTAATGCATTCGGATGGATGAGGGATCGGGAGATGCGAAAGTCCGCGGAGCATCATGCGGAAGCACTAGCAACCAAGACTCCAAGTGTAAGTCAAAAAGTCAAATTCTTATCCGGTGGGAATCAGCAAAAAGTAGTTATCGGGAAATGGTTAACGAGAGATTGCGATGTGTTAATCTTCGACGAGCCAACACGTGGTATTGATGTAGGAGCGAAAAGTGAGATCTATAAGTTGCTTGATCAGCTAGCAGGTGAGGGAAAAGCGATCATTATAGTCTCTTCAGATCTCCCAGAGATTCTAAGAATGAGCCATCGCATTATTGTCATGTGTGAAGGACGTATAACTGGTGAACTACTCGCAGAAGAAGCATCGCAAGAAGCGATAATGAAATATGCGACGATGCGTTCATAATCGTTCAAGAGTTTATCGGAGGTGTCAAGGTCATGAAGATCGCAGATAAAGGGATTAGCCAGCCTATCAGCTCGAAGCAAACCGGGGCGCAATCAGGGTTTAAACAAAAATTACTAGCATTCGCAAGTTTGATCATTCTGGTCATCGTATTTTCCGTAGCATCAAGTAACTTTTTTCAGTTTTCTAACCTAGTTGGAATCCTCGTCTCCACAGCTGTAATTGGAGTATTAGCGCTGGGCGCAACCTTTGTAATTATTACGGGTGGGATCGACCTTGCTTTGGGTACTGTGATGACCTTCTCCTCGGTGATGGTTGGCGTCATCATTACATTCTGGGGTCTACCTGTTCCACTCGGAATTGTAGGCGGGATTCTAGCTGGTGCACTTTGCGGCTTTATAAGTGGTTTAATGGTGGCGAAAATGAATATTCCTCCTTTCATTGCTACTCTGGCGATCATGATGGTCACTAAAGGATTGTCACTTGTCATAACGGGTGCCAAGCCGATTTATTTCAATGATGATCCGATTTTTGCCAAGATTGCAATGGGCAAGATGATCCCAGGCATTCCTAACACCATCGTAATCTTCCTATTACTCGGTGTTATCGCAAGCATCATCTTATCGAAGACCATTATTGGTCGCTATAACTTTGCACTTGGCAGCAATGAAGAAGCAACTCGCTTATCAGGTGTGAATACGGTCAAATGGAAGATTGTGATCTATACCATCACAGGGATTTTCAGCGGAATCGCTGGTATCCTGATGGCATCACGTCTAAATTCAGCCCAGCCATCACTTGGCACTGGTTATGAACTTGAAGCTATAGCGGCTGTCGTCATTGGAGGCACATCTTTAAGCGGGGGCGTAGGTTCTATTCTAGGTACAATTATTGGTGCACTGATTATGAGTGTACTGACGAATGGCTTACAGATTATGTCCGTTGCTCAGGAATGGCGGACAGTCATTGTCGGAGTTGTAATCATCATAGCAGTGTATGCTGATATTCTTCGCAGACGGAAGCAATGAACTAGGTATTATCTCCATACGGAGTGATATACAAAGCAAATGACGAGGGGGAAGATTTAAATGAAACAACGTCGAAGAGGGATTATCTTGCTTGCCAGTTTATTACTGGCTACTACCTTACTTGGTGCTTGTAACAACAGTGATAGCAAAAAGAGTGCATCCGGTTCAGACAAACCATATATCCCAGTCATTTCAAAAGGCTTCCAGCATCAATTCTGGCAAGCGGTGAAGCAAGGAGCCGAGAAGGCTGCCAAGGAGTTTAATGTCGAGATTACGTTTGAAGGACCTGAAAATGAGAGTCAGGTAGATAAACAAATTGAGATGCTGCAGACGGCGCTAGATAAGAAACCAGCAGCAATCGCGTTAGCAGCTCTCGATAGCAAAGCAGCGATTCCATATCTGGAAAAGGCAAAGGAAAACAATATTCCAATCATTGGCTTTGACTCTGGTGTAGATAGCGATATTCCTGTAGCAACCGCAGCGACTGACAATAAAGCGGCAGCAGCTTTGGCAGCTGATAAAATGGCTGAGTTGATCGGCAAAAAGGGTAAAGTAGGTTTAGTTGTACATGACCAAACAAGCAGCACAGGTCAACAGCGTCGTGATGGCTTCTTAGAACAAATGAAAGCGAAATATCCAGATATTGAAGTGTTAGAGCCGCAATATGGCGGCGGAGATCAGTTGAAGTCCACGGATCTTGCAAAAGCGATGATGCAAGCCAATCCGGACCTTAAAGGAATCTATGGCTCAAACGAAGGATCTGCAGTAGGAGTAGCTAATGCAGTAAATGAATTACAGATGGGTGGTAAGATTGTGGTTATCGGCTTTGACTCCGGTAAACAGTTAATGGATGCTATTCGTAGTGGTGTTGTAGCTGGTGCTGTTACACAGGATCCCATTGGTATTGGGTATCAAGCGGTAAAGGCAGCTGTGCAGGCGATTAAAGGGGAAACCGTAGAAAAGAATATTGATACCGGGTTTCACTGGTACGATAAGAACAATATAGATTCCGATGAGATCAAACCTCTGCTATACGAATAGAAGAGATTAATAATAGAGGTTGCCTCAAGAAGGCAACCTCTATTATGCTTATCCCAAAAGGTAAACATTTACATTACATGTACTCGATGAGTCAATAGCTGAGGAGGTGTTGGATGTATAAGATTATTCTAGTTGATGATGAAGACGAGGTTCGTGAGGGGATTAAACAGAAGATAGCATGGAATAATCATGGTTTTGAACTTGTTGGAGATTTCGATAACGGCAGAGATGCCCTTGATGCAGTCGAGCAGTATCGACCGGATGTGATTATTACAGATATTTGCATGCCCTTTATGGATGGACTTGGATTGGCTAAAGCTGTAATGGAACGATACCGGGACATGAAGGTCATTATCGTAACTGGTTATGAAGACTTCGAATACGCTAAACAGGCTATAACCTTGAAGGTGACGGAATATTTGTTAAAACCAATTAATGCTCGTGAGTTTGCCGAATATCTAAGCAAGATGAAGCAGGATTTGGATGAAGAGCATTTACAAAAGGCCAATATCGCTAAGCTTCGTATGCAATTAAATCAGAGCTTTCCTTTGCTTCGCGAACGTTTTCTGGAGAAGCTGGTTACTACTCGTATGAAAAACGACGAGATCGAGAATAAAATGAATTATTTTCATATACAGCTGCAGGGTGAGGCTAACCTTGCAATCGTAATCGATATAGAAATGGACAATCGTAGCCTAGATATTGCTTCTGATGCTGAGCTACTGCGCTTCGCTGCTTTTAACATTGTGCAGGAGCAACTTGAGAAGGAGCAGGGCGGTGTCGTATTTCAGACGAGAGATGGGAAACTCGCTGCGATATTATCAGGGGATTCCGAAGAGATCGAAGTCACAACACAACTTCTTGCAGATCAAGTACAAACCAGCCTGAACAAGTACTTGAAGCTGACGGCAACCATCGGCATCGGTAGAAAATACGCTGATTTACAGCAAATTCCACAATCATTCCAGGAAGCGATTTCATCCATAGAATATCGATATCTTTTAGGTATAGATAAGGTTATCTCCATACAGGATCTTGAGTTCGGCAAAGGATTGGATCAAGCACATTTCTCTTCATGGGAAAAGCAATTCATATCCGCCTTGAAGACAGGTAAAGCATCAGCGATCTCGGAAGTCCTCTCAAAATGGTTTCAGGAGCTAAAAAGCAATAGCTCTTCTATAGAAGACTGCCGCAGTAGCCTCTACCAAATGCTCGTCTCTCTAATGAACTATGTGGTCGATATCGGATTCCCAAATACAGAGCTTGTTTCGCATAATATGTTTGCTGAGGTTGCAGCCCTTAAGACTTTAGATGAAGCTAGGAATTATTTGGAGCGAACTTGCCATGAGTTGATACTCAAGCTATCGGAACAAAGAACAACCGTCAGAACCTCTCAGATGAAGGCAGCAGAAGCTTATATTCGGGAGAATTATTGTAATGACAGCTTTTCACTTAATGAGCTGTGCAGCCATATTTTTATGAGCATCAGTTATTTCAGTGTGACTTTTAAACAGCATACTGGAGAGACTTTTATTGAGTATTTGACTCGTCTCCGTTTGGAAAAAGCTAAAGAGCTCCTTACCGTCACACAGTTGAAGACTTATGACATCGCTGCTAGAGTTGGCTATGCTGATCCACAGTACTTTAGTGTGATTTTCAAACGTAATGTTGGGATCACACCGAAGGAATATCGACAGCGACAGAAGGAGAATCTCCTTCTATGAAACCTCATCGCTTCTTCCGAAGTCGAAGTATTCATAATAATATCGCTATTTCTTTTTCCCTTCTTATTCTTTGCACAACTATAGTTCTGAGCTATACTTCATACCGACTCTCCTCAGCTGCCGTCATGGGGAATTCCGTAGCCTATACTTCACAATTAATAGAACAAGTAAAACTGAACATCGAGAATTATATTAGTAACATGGAGAGTATTGCTGCTTTGGTATTAACTAGTAGTGATCTTGAGAGATATGTAAAAGGTTCGAGTTCGGGACAAGATGGAAAAGTCAAAGATAAGCAGTTAGCCAGCCAATATCTTCGATCTGTCGTCCAATCCCGCACCGACATTTCTTCTATAGTGTATGCAAGCTCAGAGGGGATAACGGTTTCGGATCGACTGGACGCAGTTTTGAAACCGCTTCCTGAGTTGATTGCTCAAGAGTGGTATCTGCAAGCTTTGAACCAGACGGGAGTGGCTGTCTCCTCTTCACATGTGCAGCACTTATTTCAGGATGAATATCGTTGGGTAGTGTCGATCAGTAGAAAGCTATCAGATACCTTTTCAGAAATGGAAGCAGATCGACAAGGTGTGCTACTTGTAGATCTTAATTACAGCGTTATTAACAATTTGTGCAAACAAATCGAATTGGGAAAACGCGGCTATGTATTTATCGTAGATCCGTCAGGGAGCCTAGTCTATCATCCTCAACAGCAGCTGATCTACTCGCAGCTCAAGTTCGAGCAATTGGAAACCGTTCTTGGGATTAAAAGCGGGTCGGTTACAGTGAACACAGGGAACGAGCAGAAGCTGTACACGGTGGATACAACCAGCTTTGGTTGGAAGATTGTAGGGGTGACCTATCCAGATGATCTGGTTGCTAACAAACAGCAGATGCAAGGTACAGCTGCCTTGTGGGGAGCAGTAAGTCTCATCTTTGCCATGGCTATATCTGTGCTTCTTTCGTACGCACTAACTAAGCCACTCAAGAATCTTGAAATAAACATGAAAAAGGCTGAACGCGGAGAGTTCGACATTCGTGTGGAAATTGAGAGCACGAACGAAATTGGCAAGCTTGCCCGAACATTTAACCTGATGATTATGAAGATTAAAGAGTTGATGAGTCAGATTGTGATGGAGCAAGAGATGAAACGCGTGAGTGAGTTGAAGGCCTTACAAGCACAGATTAAGCCCCACTTTTTGTACAATACGCTAGACTCGATCATCTGGATGGCAGAGACCGGTAAGATGGAGGAGGTGGTCGAAATGACCTCATCATTATCGAAGCTGATGCGTTCTACGATTGGTGAGGGCGAGGAATTGATTCCGATCGCAAGAGAATTAGAACATATTCGACACTATCTAACGATTCAGAATATGCGCTATCGCCATAAATTCACATATTCGATAGAAGTGGATGAAGACATTCTTGAATGCAGTATATTAAAATTAGTCCTTCAACCCTTAGTTGAAAATGCGATTTATCATGGGATAAAGCATAATCCTGAGCAAGGGCACATCCTGATTAGAGGTAAAAAAGAGCAAAACGATATTACCATTCAGGTTATTGATAATGGTGTTGGTATGAATCCAGAGCAGTTGAACAAGTTATTGCTTCAAAAGGCAGATTACAGGATTGGCAGTGGGGTTGGCGTCGCAAATGTGAACCATCGCATTCAGCTATATTTCGGGGACCATTACGGGTTGTCTTTTACGAGTGAAATGGAAGAAGGGGCGACGGTCACTTTAAGAATTCCTGCGCTCTATGAGGAGGAGAATCCATGAGCTCACTATGGTCGAAAATAGGCTTGTCTGCTCTACTGGTAATCTTCATTGTAGTGCTCGGGTGGGTAGGATATCGTATGTTTATGAACGATCTTGATCCAAAAGTCAGAACCATTATATACGTTCCTAAGACTATCGATACCAGTATTGAATTCTGGGAGGTAATGAAACAAGGGGTGGCGACTGCTGCCAAGGAATTCGGTGCAGATGTCCATACGGTAGGAACAGATACCGAGCTAGATGTAGATAAGCAGATTCAATTACTGGAACAGGCGATTGAGGAGAAGCCCGATGCCATTATTTTAGCTGCTACCGACTATTATCGTCTCGTTCCGGTTGCAGAGCAGATTAAGGCGGCTGGTATCACTCTTATTACGGTGGATTCGGGACTGAACGGCGGTGTATCGGAGAGCTTTATAGCTACAGATAATTATGAAGCAGGCCGTAAAGCAGCGCAGAAGTTGATTGAAAATATTCAAAGCGACGATCAAGTCGCCATTATGAATTTTGTACAAGGCTCCGCTACAGCTATCGAAAGGGAGAAAGGGGTTCGGGATGCTTTATCTCAGAATGGAGTTAATCTTGTGCAGGATACTCTTTACAGTAACGGATCTTCGAAGAAGGCATATCAATTAACTGTTGATCTTCTAAAGAATCAGCCACAACTAAAGGGAATCATTGGCTTAAATGAGCCCTCTACATTAGGTGCGGGACTGGCAATTATGGATATGGGCTTAAAATCAAAAGTGAAGCTGGTTGGGTTCGACAATTCCAGTAGTGAGGTTCAGTTGCTGGAGAACGAAACGATGCTGGGAACGGTGATTCAAAAACCTTTTACTATGGGGTACTTGGCTGTGAAAACTGCACTTGAAGTCGTTTCAGGTCACAAAGTAGCTCCTGTTATGGATACAGGCTCCGAATTCATTACGAAGGAAAATATGTACACAAGTGAGAATGAAAAGTTAATGTTTCCCTTTATAGAATAAGCAAATAAGAGCGCTCAAAACCATTTTGGCTTTGAGCGCTCCCTTTTATAAAATAGAAGGACCTATTAGTTGTTGTTTAATATATCGGCAAAAGATTGCTGCAACGGTGTTAATATATGATCTTTTCGCCAAGCCAGTACAAAACCACCGCTCTCAGGCAAAACTCCCGGTAGAGGAGCATAACAAAGACGACCTAACGCAAGTTCTGCTTCAATGCTAACTCTAGAACAAATACCTACGCCATCTCCCTCGCTAACTAACATCTTTAGAGTTTCGGGTGAATTCAACTCGGATCGGTTCCACAAGCGAATATGATTTATTTCTGCCCATTGATCCGCAAATCCCCGTAAACAAGAACCACCCTCATACTGAATCCAAGGCTCAAGCGCGATCTGTTCTGGTGTTAACTTCTCTATAGTTGCAAAAGGGTGACCAGGGGCAAAAATGAGCACAGGCTCGTCGCGGACAACCAGCTGAAAGTTAAAGGATTCATCATGCCAATCAGAAGTGTGTAAAATAGCCATTTGAATTTCTCGGCTTCGGAGTCGTTCCTTTAACAAAATATCACTTTGGATCGACATTGAATTATTAATCCCAGGATATTGTTTCATGAATTGGATTAGCGCTTTAGGTAAAATATAAGTTGCAGGTATATAACTTGCTTCCAGCTTTAAAGTACCTTGTGTTGGTGAAGAAAACTGTTTAACAGTACGTTCAGCTTCAGCTGTAAGTGAGACAATCTTGAGCGCATATTGATAAAGGGCCCGACCCGCATCTGTGAGCAGTACTCTTCCACTTCGATATTGGAATAAAGGCGTTCCAAATTCATTCTCTAGATTCTTCATATGAAATGATACTGTGGGTTGCTTAAGGCCTAATTCAGCAGCTACATCGGTTACTTTCTTATATTTTTCAAGTAGGATAACGATCTTTAACTTCATAATATTCATGACTTTCCTCCGTACAATGCTAAGTTGGATAACAAATTATATCTCCATTATAGATTAAATCTATACATATATATAGTTTCTATTGGTATTTTTATCGTTGGCTTTACAAAGTTAAGAAGTTTCTCTAACGAACGAGCTCTAGAATAAGAAGAGTCAAAGGGGCTAAGAAGCTTCGGACAACAACAATAACATATGCGTACAATGCACTTTTACAGTAAACAAGCATATGGGGGCCAAAGCTCCACAACACCATGTTAAAGCTTGCGAAGTCAGTTCCGTATGAACTGTATGAGGAAGCTGTGCTAACAAAACATTTAGGAGGAGACAAAACAATGCAATTCAAAAAATCTTGGGTTATGACTTTGGCTTTAACAAGCGTACTGGCACTTTCGGCCTGCGGTAATGGTGGGGCAAACAACACGGGAGGAAACGCTGCAGCTACAAATGAAGGTAGCGGCGCTAAAATAAGTGGTTCGATTCTAGCTTCAGGTTCAACAGCACTACAACCATTGGTTGAGCTGGTAGCCGAGAATTTCATGGATAAAAATGCTGGTGTGGACATTCAGGTTCAAGGCGGCGGTAGTGGTACTGGTCTTACTCAAGTAGCTGAGAAACAAGTAGATATCGGTAACTCTGACGTATTCGCAGAAGAAAAACTAAAAGATGCAGATGCAGAAAAAGCAGCAGCTCTTGTAGATCATCAAGTAGCAGTAGTAGCGATCGCAGCAGTAACTCATCCGGATGCTGGTGTGGACAGCTTGACTAAGCAACAGCTTATCGATATTTTTACAGGAAAAGTTACAAACTTTAAAGAAGTTGGCGGAGCGGATCAAAAAATCCAAATCATCAACCGTCCAGGCAGCTCCGGTACTCGCGCAACCTTTGAAAGCTTTGCACTTGGAACTAAAACTGAAGATATCCCAGGATCGATTCAAGAAGATTCCTCCGGTACTGTTAAGAAAATGATCGGAGAAACTCCAGGGGCTATCGGTTATCTGGCTCTTTCATACCTTGATGATTCAATCAAAACACTTAGCCTTGATGGTGTAGAAGCATCTGTAGACAATGTTATTTCTGGTAAATATCCAGTATGGGCTTACGAGCACATGTACACAAACGGCGAACCAAATGAAACAGTAAAAGCATTCCTTGACTTTTTCTTGACAGACGAAGTACAAACAGGTGAAGTCGTTGAGCTTGGATACATTCCAGCAGTAAAAATGCAAGTTACTCGTGACGTTGCAGGAAATGTTACAGCTAAGTAATTCACTTCTAAGTAATTTGTAAGGATTAGAATCTCAAGTGATTAGAGGCGGATACATCTGCCTCTCTTTTCACTTTAGAAAGAGGGAGCAATTAAGGGTGAAACTAAAGAACTCACGCATCGAGAAACATCATATTGAAGATTTTGTGGGACGTACATATATGTCCTTCTGTGTACTGCTATTGATAACAATCATTGTATCGATGGTATATTTTGTAGCGTCTAAAGGTATTTCAACTTTCACAAGTGGTGATGTTAGCGTTACTGATTTTCTATTCGGAACAAAGTGGTCACCTGAAGCAGATACGCCATCCTTTGGCGCTTTTCCGTTTATCACGGGATCCTTCTTAGTTACTTTACTTGCAGCATTGATTGCTAGTCCACTTAGCCTTTGCGCTGCGCTGTTCATGACTGAGATTGTCCCAGGATGGGGTAAAAAATTGCTTCAGCCCGTAATCGAGCTGTTGGCAGGTATCCCTTCAGTTGTTTATGGTTTCATCGGATTAAGTGTTATTGTACCGTTTCTACGCAACAATCTGCCTGGTCAAGGCATCGGGGTAGCTGCAGGCGCGCTTGTGCTCTCGGTCATGATTCTTCCGACGATTACAAGCGTGGCTGCAGACGCGCTGGCTTCATTGCCGCAAAATTTAAAGGAATCCTCCTATGCGCTTGGTGCCACCCGGTGGCAGACGATCTCTCGAGTGATTATTCCGACAACGTTTCCTGCTATTATGACTGGTATTGTACTGGGGATGGCACGTGCATTCGGTGAAGCCCTTGCTGTACAGATGGTTATCGGGAATGCGCCATTCGTACCAAAATCACTCTTTGAATCAGCTTCTACCCTGACGAGTGTAATCACACTTGGAATGGGGAACACAACCATGGGCTCTGCGCACAATAATGCTCTGTGGAGTATGGCACTGGTTCTTATGTTGATGACCTTTGTATTTGTCTTCTTTGTGAGACTGCTTGAAAGGAGAAATAAAATTTGAAGCCGAGAACCGTAAATAAAATTGCCACAAGCCTTATTGTGTTTTTCGCATTGCTCATCGTAGCTATTCTGGTTGGTCTATTAGGATATATCCTCTTTCGAGGTCTTAGTCACATTAGTTGGGATTTTCTATTCTCTGCACCGCAAAAAATTCGAGCAGGTGGAGGAATTGGCCCTCAGCTATTCAACTCCTTATTCCTTTTGGTACTCACGCTAATAATTACAGTACCTCTAGGACTGGGTGCCGGTATTTACATGGCTGAATATGCTCGTCCGGGAAAAATCACCGGCTTTATTCGCTTAATTGTTGAGGTATTATCTTCGTTCCCTTCAATCGTAGTCGGCTTGTTTGGTCTATTGCTGATTGTTAACTATTTCAATCTTGGCTTTTCATTAATCTCTGGAGCACTGGCATTGACGGTCTTTAATCTACCGCTGATGGTTCGGATTACTGAGCAAGCTTTCCGTAGTGTTCCGAAGCAACAAAAAGAGGCTGGTTTTGCACTAGGATTGTCCAAGTGGAAAATCGTAACCTCCGTGTTATTCCCAGTAGCATTACCAACGATTATTACCGGTACTATTTTGTCCGCTGGCCGTGTCTTTGGGGAAGCAGCCGCGTTGATGTTCACTGCAGGAATGAGTAGCCCAAGACTAGATTTCACTAACTGGAATCCACTTAGTCCGAACTCACCACTGAATCCTTTCCGTCCAGCTGAAACACTGGCTGTTCATATCTGGAAGGTAAATAGTGAAGGCCTTGCTCCTGATGCCGCGCAAATTGCTGCGGGAGCTTCAGCAGTACTTGTAATTATGGTGTTAATCTTTAACTTGGCAGCACGTTATTTCGGAAGATTTATTTATCGTAAGCTTACAGCTTCAAAAAGAATGAACTAATTCCTAAAAACTAAAGTAGAGATGTAGGAGGAGTAATCGATGGGAACGTCGGCAACAGCAGTGCGTGAATCTTTTCAAACCGAGGACCTGAGTATTTTTTATGGAACATATGAGGCAGTAAAGGGGATTAGTCTTCCTTTTGCTGAAAATACGGTTACTGCACTGATCGGCCCATCCGGCTGCGGTAAATCAACCTTTCTTCGTTCACTGAACCGTATGAATGACGAAATCTCCGGATCAACAACCAAAGGAAGCATCTGGATAGATGGCGTTGATATTAATGCTCCTGGAACAGACGTGATCAAACTGCGTCAGAAGATCGGGATGGTTTGGCAAAAGCCGAATCCGTTCTATAAATCCATTTATGATAACATCGCCTTTGGACCGAAGTACCATGGGGTAAAAGGAAAAAAAGCACTCGATGAGATTGTAGAGAGCAGCCTTCGTAAAGCAGCATTGTGGGATGAAGTGAAGGACCGTTTAAAAGATTCAGCATTAGCTTTGTCCGGTGGACAACAGCAGCGCCTTTGTATTGCAAGAGCGTTGTCAGTTAACCCACAAATTCTACTCTTGGACGAACCAGCATCCGCACTAGATCCGGTTTCCACTGGTAAAGTAGAGGAGCTCATCAAGGAGTTAAAAGAAGAGCTTCGTATTGTAATTGTGACGCACAACATGCAGCAAGCTGCACGGATTTCTGATTATACGGCTTACTTTTATCTGGGATCTCTTGTAGAATACGATAAGACGGATAAAGTCTTTACTAATCCTGAGAATCAAATGACACAAGAATATATCATGGGTCGTTTCGGCTGAATTCTTTCAACATCGTTCCTTAGGGAACGGTGTTTTTTTGTTTCTATTATTTGCAAAAGACAGATAGATACTGTATCATTAATGATAATGATTATCATTATTACTATAGGGAGTGGATCTCATGACACAAACTCAACCGACTCAAAAGAATAGCGTAGCTGAAGTAATAAGAGAAAGACGCTCTATTAAGCTTTTTAAAAAAGATCCACTGCCACAAGGTCTATTAGAGGAGTTGTTAAATGTAGCGGTATGGGCGCCCAATCATGGGGTGCGTGAGCCATGGAGATTTATTGCTTTTCAAGGTGATGGTACAAAGTTCTTGGCTGAAGCGGCATTTGCTTTCGTGAAACGTGCTTTTTCTGATCCTGAAGTGGCTGCTAAGCGAAAAGAATATATCTCAAATATTCCATTAACGTTAATTGTGGTGATGCCTGAGGATCCTCGGCAGAGAGAGTGGGATGAGGATTTTGCAGCAGCGTCAGCACTTGTGCAGAACTTCCAGCTAGCAGCTTGGGAGCAAGGCGTGGGAACGATTTGGAAGACCGATCCTTATATCAATAATCCTGAATTCCGTAACAAAATTGGTGTGAAGCCAGGAGAGAAGATCATAGCTATGATCCATGCCGGATACCCGGAGACTGTGCCAGACAGCCGTCCACGCACGGATGCTTCTGAACTGCTGAAGATCATTGATAGCTATCCAGAGAACGATGTAGTGGAATAAGCAGAAGGTTTTACGGTATTTGAATAATGAATATTAAAAGAATATATATCCGAAGCATCCGAAGGGGTGCTTTTTTGTTGTAAGTTTAAGCTCATAATGTCGAATGGTTGATAGGAATATCGCGATAAATGTTTATAGCAATATATAATGTACATAATGAATGATATTGATTACAATTTGGTTAAGTGAATGAATTTAATTAAGGAGGGAAAAGCGTGGGGGAGAACAAGAACATCAAGATGAAACTGGCTCGTATACAAAAAGATCTTTCCCAAGAACAGTTAGCGGAAGTTGTAGGGGTTACAAGACAGACGATTGGTCTGATTGAAGCCGGGAACTATAACCCAACGCTTAAGTTGTGCATAGCTATCTGCAAGGCATTGGATCGATCTTTAAACGATATTTTTTGGGAGGAATAAGATTGAGAGGGTTAAGGGTGGGTTCCATTATATTTTTCGTTGGGATTACATGGATGCAGTGGTTCATTATTAAAAGATCTAATAAAAATGCGGACAAAAGTCTAGATGGATAAGAAAACTAATAATTCACTCTTGTAAAACTAATATGATTAGTTTATATTTAAGCTAATACCATTAGTTTTATGGAGGGGTAATGATGAGAGTAACGCGTGAAGGTCATTTATTACAGCTAACTTGGATGCCAAGAGTGTTTCCTGTGAATTGTTACATCATTGAGGAAGAGAATGAGTTGACTTTGATAGATGCGGCAATGCCGTTCAGTGTAAAAGGAATTATAGATACCGCAGCGAAGCTTGATAAAAAGATCACTCGTATTATATTGACGCATGCTCATGACGATCATATAGGTGCACTGGATGAGCTAAAGAGACAGCTTTCAGAGGCTCAGGTGTACATTTCAGAAAGGGATGCAGCATTGCTTAGTGGAGATCGTTCCCTTCGTGAGGGAGAACCTCAGACCCCTATAAAGGGAGGCGTACCCAAGAAGGTAGCAACGAGACCAGATGTATTGCTCTATGATGGGGATACCATTGGTTCATTAACAGCAATTTTAACTCCTGGTCATACTCCTGGATCTATGTCTTTCATGGATACACGAAGCGGCGCTGTTATTGTTGGAGATGCTTTTCAAACCTTCCGGGGAACCGCAGTTTCAGGAACCGTAATTCCTTGGTTTCCGTTTCCGGCTATGGCAACCTGGAGTAAAGATCAAGCATTAAAAAGTGCGATTAAGCTTCTAGAGGCTTCCCCGACTATACTGGCTACTGGCCATGGAGACTTACTTAGAAACCCAGTGCAAACGATGGAGAAAGCTATACACAAAGCACAAATGATTCAAGATAGGAGTAATTAAAATGTCACCTAGAGCAGGATTAGATCGTCGTACGCTAGTTATTGCAGCAGCAGAAATCGCCGATCATGAAGGAATAGAGGCCGTAACCTTAGCCGCATTGGCTAACAAATTAGGTGTTCGTTCTCCGTCTTTATACAATCACATTAACGGGCTACAGGAATTGCGCACACAACTTGCGATTTATGGACTAGGCGAGCTTTCCAATGCAATGAACAACGCAGCTAAAGGCTTTAGTGGAGACGCTGCTGTACAGGCGATGGGGCGAGCGTATGTGGACTTTGCTAGAAGCAGACCTGGATTATACGAGACAACGTTGCGAGCCCCTGAACAGGCAAATACGGAGCTGGAAACGGCAAGTGATCATATTTTGAAGCTTATCATTCATGTGATGAAGGATTATCAATTGGGTGAGGAAGGAGAAATTCATGCAGTACGCGGGTTACGAAGCATTCTGCATGGCTTTGCCTCTTTGGAACAAAAGGGCGGTTTTGGAATGGCGCTTGATACGAATGTAAGCCTATCTCGGCTCATCAGTACTTATATTGCTGGGATCGGAAATATGAAGTCTAAATAATGGAGCACATAGGAGATGATGTTGTGATGTATAAGGGATATGAAGAGGAAAGTGTTATCACCTTTGAGGAAACTGCAGAACTCATTACCAAGATTGGGATTTTGCCGCTTGCCACTCTGATTCCTGAGCACCCATCTTTAAATGGATTAACGAAAGCGGAGAATTGGCATACGGGTTCAGAGCTAGATCCATGGTCATGGCGTGTAAGGTTTCCTTCTGAAGGCCTGGCTGGATACGGTAAATTTGTTAAGAAGAAAGCTATCTTGGTCTCTAGGGAGTGGTTTCCAGCATTTGTGTCAGCTGTAGGAAGTACTAAATCTATAGAACAACGTTATAATGACGGATTGGCCAGCAGAGAAGCAATGACTTTACTGCAAATTATCCGTGAACATCAAGGGATTGATACGCGTATACTTCGTGTTGAAGCTGATATGAAGGCTAAAGAAAAGAAGACGGCTTATGATAATGCGGTTACGGAGCTTCAGGCATCGCTGGACATCGTTATTTCAGGTGTAAAAGAACGCCAAAATGCAGAAGGTGAGAAAAATGGCTGGAGCAGTACCTCGTTTGAGACTGTAAGCCACTGGATGGAAGATAACGGTCTTTCCTCATTTGAAGGCGATAGAGAAGAGGCGATAGCTTGGCTACATTCCAAAATGAATGACATATGGTCGCCTTCAGCAATAGCCTGGACGAACAAAGCATTTTCATGGAAATAAAAACGGTTAACCACTACTCCCATGAGAGTGATTAACCGTAAGCGTTTTCTAATAAAATCATATCCATCACATTATTGTTCCAACATAGGTGCCAAGTAAGCAATCAGGAAATACAAGAATCCGAAAAACAGCATAACATAGGCGGTATATTTGATTGCATTAGATGCAACAATTCTTGAATCCACCGGTGCTTGAATTTCGAGCTGTTCTTCTTCAACGCTGTCAATTTCATTGGATATTGGGTCTCTCAACATGATAATCCCCTCCTTGGAAATTAGATCCTTAACTGTATTGTGACATATTTGTGAACGGAAATCAACAATAGTGTGAACAAATATTGAACTTTTATTCAAATTTGGACTATTTATTTTCTGGATATCTAGTATGCAATAAAAAACAACCTGCTTTTGTCCTCGGAAGAGGAACCAAGCAGGTTGTTTGGCATTTTATTTATTCAATAGTTTAAGCGAACAATTTAAGCCCAATCTCCATCACGGAAGATAGGTACGGTTGTTCCATCATCCTTAATACCATCAATGCTCATTTCAGGTGAACCCATCATAAAATCAACATGTGTATGGCTTTGGTTCATTCCTTTTGCCTGCAATTGTTCTTTGGTCATTGTCGTACCTTCTTGAAGGGTAAAGGCATATGCTGCACCTAACGCCAAATGGCAGGAGGCATTCTCATCATATAATGTGGTGTAATATAGAATTCCGCTCTCGGAGATCGGGGAGTGGAAAGGCACCAAAGCGACTTCTCCAAGATAAGCAGAGCCTTCATCTAACGCGATAAGGGAAGCAAGCGTTTCTGAACCTTTTTCAGCGGTGAAATCCGTTACTTTGCCGTTCTCAAAGGTAAGAGTGAAATTATCAATAAGATTACCCCCATAGCTTAGCGGTTTAGTGCTGCTTACCTTACCATTCACACCAGACTTCAGTGGGGCAGTAAATACTTCTTCTGTAGGGATATTGGCTAGGAAAGGGACACCTTTGCCATTGACAGCTCCGGCTTGACACCAGATATGGCCTTCTGGTAGTTCAATCGTCAAATCGGTTCCATGTCCTGTATAGTGCAGCTTACGGAACTTATTATCATTCAAAGCAGTACAACGTGCTTTCAGGCCATCTAAATGTTGACTCCATGCTTGAATAGGATCAGCCTGATCCGCTCGTGTTGCTTTAAAGATAGCATCCCATAGCAAATCAATCTGCTGATCAGGTGATGCTTCAGGGAATACTTTTGCCGCCCATGATGATGATGGGAAGGCTACAATACTCCAGCTTACGTGATTCCCCATTAACAGTTCACGATATGGAGCTAATGTCTGTCCAGAGATCCGCTGATTATCCGCAATTCTTCCTGACTCAACACCGCTCAATAGATCTGGATTCGTTGAAGTTATCGATAGAAATGCTGCACCTTTTTTAGCCAGATCTTCTAATTCATCTGCTTGCCATTGTGGCGGTTCCAAAAAGGAATCGGATGGAGCGAGGTCATAACGTGTACGTGTAACAACCTCGTCGCTATAATTAACCTTGACGAGCTTCGCACCCGTTTCATAGGCTTTGCGTACGACAAGACGCACTAGTTCTGCCGAAACGATGTCGGCATTTACAACAAGGGTCTGCCCAGGTTGGATATTAACCCCAATCTTCACTGCCAGCAACGCATAGTTCTCCAGTTTTTGCTTGAAATCTAACATAGTTTCAACTCCTCCCAATATCTCTAGTCTTTTATTTCATATTTGCAATAATTAGAACGCCCAGTTTCCATTCAGGAATACAGGTTCTTCTGTTCCATCAGCAGTAATCCCGTAAATATTCATCTCCGCAGAACCGATCATGAAATCCACATGGGTAACGCTATTATTCAATCCATGTGCAATCAGTTCATCCGGAGTCATATCTTTACCGCCTTCTAAACAGAAAGCATAAGCCATACCTATAGCTAGATGATTGGATGCATTCTCATCAAACAAGGTATTGTAATAAAGAATATTGGACTCTGAGATAGGGGACTTATGTGGAACTAATGCAACTTCACCTAGGTATTTTGCTCCTTCATCCATACTAATGAGGTGCTCTAGTGCTTCTTGTCCTTGCTCTGCACTAACACTAACAATTCGTCCATTCTCAAAAGTAATAGAGAATCCATCGATAATGTTGCCGCCATGGCTAAGAGGTTTGGTGCTTCGTACGGTGCCATTTACACCAGTCTTTAGAGGAGCGGTAAATACTTCCTCGGTAGGCATATTGGCTACAAAAGAATGACCTTTCGCATTAATGCTGTCACCTTGTGCCCAAATATGACCTTCTGGAAGCTCGATGCTTAGGTCCGTACCAGATGCTATGTAATGCAGTTTCTTATATTTTTTTGCGTTGAGTACATTTGCTTTTTGATCTAAGGTGTCGAGATGTTCTTGCCATGCAGCTACTGGATCTTCACGATCAAGACGTACGGTGTGGAAAATAGCTTCCCATAGCTTACTTACACGTTCTTCAGCTGGAACATCCGGGAATACTTTATCCGCCCAAGCCTGACAAGGTACGGCAACAATACTCCAGCTAACTTTGTCGGACATTTGCATTTCACGATATTTGGTGAGTGCGGCTCCCCGTACTTTTTGATAATTTGAAATGCGTACAGGATCAATACCTTTAAGTGCATCAGGATCTTCCGCGATCACGTTAAGAATAGCCGCACCCTTCTCGGCGAGTTCGGTCATTTCACCTGCGTACCAAGTAGGAGGCTCAGTGAACACTTCTGGTGCAGCATGTTCAAACTGCTGGCGTGTAATGCTTGCATCACTCCAGTTCACCTTCACCAAGCTTGCTCCAATCGCATATGCCTTGGCGGTAATCATACGAACGAAATCAGCTGCAAGAATCGGTGCATTCACCACCAGAATTTGTCCTGGTTGAACGTTAACCCCAATTTGCACAGCTAAATCTGCATATTTACTAAGCTTTGCCTCGAAATCAGTCATCGATATTTCCTCCAATTACTAATAGTTTGGTACTTTACAAGTATTGTACTAAATTATTAACCGCCGGATGAAAAAAGTCAATTACATGGAATTTACAGTGTAAATTGAGGAATTACATTCATTTCAATGCTATACTGAGAGGGGAAATGATTTGATGAATGGAAGGAAGATTAGCGGATGAATTTAGAGATCGTAAGTGCTGAAATGAGCCGTAAAGAGGATAAAAGCTATGTAGGGAGGACGATATTTACTCTCGAAAACCATAAGGCTCCATATGAGATTACTTTTTTCAGTACAAGAGGAACGGAATGGGATTACAGCCTAAGCTTTGCTGGTGAGCCTGGAAGTGAAGAGCAGTTCTTAGAAACTGACGCGCTACTTGAAAATGATGACGATGTATACAATCAATTGCTTGATGCCGCATTAGATAAACAAGAGATCGTTGAAGAGTAAAACATACAAGTGTTGATTGATTACCAGCGGCAATATTCATTGCCGCTGGTTACATCTCGCCTTATCCGATTGTAATCTTACCTTCAGGATATCTGTAAAGTTCCTTACTACCCTTAGGTTTGAGTGCATAAGCTAGAGTAAGCGGACCTGTCCGACCCAGAAACATTAGAAAAATAATGAGCACTTTACCCGCCGTAGTCAATTCTGGAGTAAGTCCCATGGAGAGACCAGAAGTCCCGAATGCAGATACGGATTCAAAGAGTACAGCAAGAAAGTCAGCCTTTTCTGTCACGGATAACAACATCGTAGCAATGACCACTAACATTAGAGACATCAGTGTCATCGTCACGGCTCTATAGACATTTTCTTTGGCAATTCGATGACGAAACATTACAATATCCTCTTTACCCCTTAGTCTTGCAGAAACCGCAGCCACTAGAACAGCGAACGTAGTAATCTTAATTCCCCCACCAGTAGATCCAGGCGCAGCCCCTATGAACATTAGCAGAATCATTAGAAATTGCGTTGATTCCCGCATCAGTGGAATTTCAATTGTAGTGACGCCACCTGAACGTGGTGTTATCGCTTGTAAAAATGTAGCCATCATCTTTCCACCTGCACTCAAGGGCTTCAGCGTAGAATTAAATTCTAGTAAGAAAAATAGAGCAGCCCCAATGACAATCAATATCATAGAGGTCGAAAGAACAACCTTAGAATGTAGAGTAAGCTTTTTGCGTTTTGGAAAGTCAAAAACATCAGATAGGACGATAAAACCGACCCCTCCAAGAAAGATGAGGATCATTGAGGTGAAATTCACTATAGGATCATTTACAAAACGAGTAAGTCCACTAAAGGGCCCATGAATGTCACCGAATAAATCAAAGCCTGCATTATTAAAAATAGATATGCTGTGAAAAATTCCATAATATACAGCTTTCCCGAAAGGCATATCCATCATAAACCTACCGGCAAACATGATGGCACCTGTGAGCTGAATAACAAGGGAATAGATCAGGACTCTGCGGATCAACTGGACAATACCTTGCATGGAATTCTGGTTCATAGATTCTTGCATAAGAATTCGCTCTTTAAAGGATATTCGTTTATTAAGGACCAAAGTAATCAAGGTGGCCATCGTAATAAAACCCAATCCCCCAAATTGAAATAATACGAGTAGAACAACTTGTCCAAAAGTAGTCAACTGTGTGCCCGTATCAATGACTGCCAGACCTGTAACACAGGTTGCCGATGTAGCCATGAATAATGCATCAATAAAAGAAATATGCCCTTCTACTGAGGCGACCGGCAAACTAAGTAAAAAAGTTCCGGCAGTGATAAGTATTACAAATCCTAGTGATAAGACTTTTGGTGGAGTTAATTTCAATCCACCGAAGTTCAGATTAGCCAATTCAATTCTCCTGTCATACGTGAAATTAGAGTAGTGCACACAAAATTATAACATAACTTGCCAGACCTTCCCTAAGTGGAGGGAGGTAATTGACATATTTTATCGAATTATTCTAGAATAACACCCTATTCTGCAACTTTAAAGAGGAGGCTTTCTTAATGGTGGTAAGTCCGATTCTGAATCAGATTGGTGCAGTTTTTATTCCGGTAAAGGATATTGAGAAATCCAAAGAATGGTATTGCCAATTGCTTGGTTTGCCTTTGGATGGTGAAGTATTATTCGGGCATCTATACGTGATCCCCATGCAAGGACCAGAAATCGTATTAGACAGCAAAATTTACACTTCTGAGTCCGTTCTTAATATCCCCTCTTTTCATCTAAATACCGAGGATATTGATGCTGCTTATGACTATGTGAAAGCAAATGGCGGAGAGATTCTTACGGATATCGAGCATGACCATTGGTTTAATTTTAAAGATCCGAATGGCAATGTTATCATGGTCTGCCGTTGTTAAGAACGATTAAGAAAGGAATAAACAAATGATAAGAGAGGCTGTTCCTGAAGACGCATTGTATATTGAAAACTTATATCGAATGTTGTTGCCTGAGCAGACAGCTATACAAGTGTCCCCGGACCGACTGAAGCGGATAGCTGACAATACGGATAGTTTTCTTTATGTGTACGAAGAAGAAGGGGCTATTGTTGGGACGCTTCATCTTCATTTATGTATGGATGCTTTATGTGACGATCGACCCTTTGCTGTCATTGAAAGAGTCATCATATCACAAGAGGTGAGAGGGAAAGGATACGGTGCGAGACTAATGAGATACGCTGAGCACGTAGCCACTTCTAAGGGCGCCCTTAAGATCATGCTATCGAGTGCGGTCAGAAGAGAGGATGCACATCAATTTTACGAGCATCTTGGCTACAATAGCAGCTCCAGTAAACTGTACAAAAAGTACTTATAGCTATTTATGATTGGAAGTGATGATATGATGGTTACACTTAAAGTGCTTATACCAGAGGATGCAGAAGAATTACTTCGATTACAGCATCAGTTGGATCAGGAATCCAAATTTATGTTATTAGAGCCGGATGAACGACAATCCAGTCTAAATCAGGTCAAAGAGATGATCGAAAGCTTCGCTTTAGCAAATACTTCAATCCTTATTGGTGCTGAGGTTGATAACCATTTGATAGGTTTTATGTCGGTTAGAGGTGGAAATGTTAGACGCAATCGCCATAGTGCGTACATAGTCATTGGAGTTCTAAGACAGCATCAAGGTCAGGGGATTGGTACGGGGCTATTCAAAGAACTGGATGTATGGGCTAAGAATACTGAAATTGTCCGGTTAGAGTTAACAGTTATGACCCATAATGAGATAGCTATGTCGCTATATATCAAAAATGGGTTTGAGATCGAAGGGACGAAAAGAAAATCACTTGTAATTGATGGCCAATGGATAGATGAATATTACATGAGTAAGATTTTGATAAAAGAAAAAAGGATAGAGGATCAGATTTAATCTGATAACTCTATCCTTTTTTTTATGATTAAAAGCTTATGAATTCTCAAGCTCTGACGATTCAGTGTCACCAGTGGTCTCAATGATGACCTCAACCTTGCGTACACGGTATCTGTTCATTTCACGAATGATTAAGGTTACGTTGTCATGTACAATGCTTTTGCCAACGGCCGGATCTGGGATATGACTGTATAACCAGCCTCCAATCGTTGTCACTTCCTCATGTTCGAAATCAAGACCAGTAAGCTCCTTGACCTCAATTAAAGATACCTTACCATCGAACAGATAATTTGTATCGCTTAGTTTCTCAATTTCTCTGCGCTCATCACCGTCAAATTCATCTCGAATTTCACCAACGATTTCTTCCAAAATATCTTCAATTGTGATGAGTCCAGACGTTCCGCCATATTCATCAAGCAGCAGGGCGATATGCACCCGCTCCAACTGCATACGTGTTAAAAGGTTCTTAACAGGTGTTACCTCAGATACGGTTAGGACTGGCTGAATCAAGCCTTTGAAATCAAAATCAGGGTTATTGTCATATTGCAAATAAAGCTGTTTCGTATTAATCATTCCGATGATATTATCCTTGCTACCTTCTGCAACCGGGAAGCGAGTATATTGTTCCTTACGAATAATCTCGAAATTTTCTTTCAATGAATGATTGGTGAAAAGACATACCATATCCGTTCGTGGAACCATGATTTCTTTGGCCAACATCTCGTCAAAAGTAAAGATACGGTTGACATAGCCATATTCAGCTTTATTGATTTTTCCACTTTCATAGCTTTCGGATAAGATCAAACGAATCTCATCTTCACTATGAGCGTCTCCATGCTCACTGGCAGGCTTCATCCCGAAAAGGCGAACAAGCAGATTTGCGGAACCATTCATAAACCAAATGAGTGGGTACAAAATTCTGTAGAACCAAATAATCAGCGGTGATGTAATTTGACCGATTTTTTCCGGAATGTTTATAGCTACTGTCTTCGGAGCAAGTTCCCCGACAACGACGTGTAGGAATGTTGCAATGACGAATGCGAATAAGAACGCAAGAGGGTGACTCACACTTGGACTAATATTAGCCCAGTCGAATACCGGAAGGAGCAACTGCTCAAACGCTGGCTCTGCCAGTGCACCAATACCCAGTGCAGTGATTGTAATCCCAAGCTGACAAGCAGATAAGTATCCGTCAAGATTAGCAGACACTCGTTGTACAGCTAGCGCGTTCTTCTTTCCCTCGATCACCATTTGACTGATCTGACTACCTCTAAGTCTCACCAATGCAAATTCCGTTGCTACAAAAAAAGCGGTTAAAATAATCAAAATAGCCACCAACGTCAAACTAAGTCCTATACCCATATAATCTTTACCATCCCTTTCGTTCCTAAAATAGGTTATACTCATATTATGAGTTCTTATGAACTATTCTACGAACTTTTCAGAGAAATATCAAATGGTGGAGGGAAACAGATATGGAATCATTTGCATTGACTCGTGTGGAGATGTCCAGTCTTCTGCTCTCATTGACCGGATTATCAGACCGGAAACCGCTGAATATCCTCCAAGAGGCATGGACTAAATTTCATCTTGATGAAGTACAAAAGGGGACTTCGTTACCCGCTTTTTTATCTACAGATGTTCCACCCATTTTTCAAAAGATCATTAAGGGGCATGATGTAAAAGGCTTTTCACTCGGTGAAATTGCTTCATTAGGCCATCTAATAGAGTATTCCACCTTGACTGTGACTACTATGCAAAATTGGGTGAAGCGTGATTTTAAGGAGTATCTCGGTTCTCCAAGAGAAGGAAAGAAGTATTCAGTTAATCAGGCAGCACTTCTGTTTATGATCGATGATCTCAAATCGGCCCTAAATTTCGAAAGTATTCGTCAGCTATTCCGATTAATGTTCTTAAAGCCAGATCGAGACGATGATGATCTTATAGAACCGGCGAAGTTGTATTACGCATATGCTGGGCTGTTTGAAGAAATCAAGAGCAATCCAACTATACAAACCCAATGTAAAGTAGATCAACTTTTACACAAGGAGTTCTCCTGGAAAGAAGATTCCCTGCTTAGAAGTTCCACAGATCGTGTGATCAATCGGCTGACGCATCTTACGAGATCTCAGAGAGAGTCTGTCCGCAACATACTTCTGATAGCCACGATAGCTGTTCAGACCTGTTATTTTCAATCGCTTGCCAGACAATACTTTAATGCAGCTTTATTTCTTGATTTTTGAACGCTTCAATTTTAATATGTATAAGTGAAACAATCAAAAGTAAGTTTCATAAGATATATGTTGGATATAAGGGGGCTTAGAAGTGAATCAAATGACACTGCTGCGGAATCCGAAGCAAAGGAAATTACTCTTCAGTGCAGGCTTAAGCTGGATGTTCGACGCGATGGATGTCGGGATGATTTCTTTTGTTGTAGCGGCTTTAGCCAAGGATTGGAATCTGGGACCGGAGCAGATAGGTATATTGACAAGTATTAACTCCGTGGGTATGGCTGTGGGTGCTGCGGCAGCAGGGATATTAGCCGATCGTTTTGGACGTAAACCGATACTTTTATGGACACTCCTAATTTTCTCGGCTGCGAGTGGGTTATCGGCTTTTGCAACAGGCTTCGGAATACTCTGTGTACTTAGATTTATCGCTGGCTTTGGACTAGGTGGGGAGCTGCCCGTCGCCTCAACATTAGTGTCTGAAAGTATGCCTGCCCGTGAGAGAGGCCGTGCGGTTGTGCTGTTGGAGAGCTTTTGGGCGGTTGGATGGATCGCTTCTGCTTTAATTGCATTCTTTGTTATTCCTGATTATGGCTGGCGTGTAGCATTCGGTATTGGTGCTGTTCCAGCTCTATACGCTCTATACTTAAGACGTGCTATAGACGATTCACCGAAGTTTGCTGAGATCAAGAAGGCGCCTGTGTCCTTGAAAAAACGTATCACAACAGTATGGTCACCAGAGTATCGTCGTTCTACGATTATGCTGTGGATTTTATGGTTTACTGTAGTGTTTTCGTATTATGGGATGTTTCTATGGCTGCCTACAGTTATGGTACTTAAAGGCTTCAGCTTGGTTAAAAGCTTCGAATACGTGCTTATCATGACGTTAGCTCAGCTGCCGGGTTACTTTACTGCCGCTTACTTCATCGAAAAGTTCGGACGTAAGTTTGTCCTGGTCATCTATATGCTGTTCACTGCCGTTAGTGCGGCATGGTTCGGAAATGCAACTACAGAAGGCATGCTGATGGCGGCCGGGATTTGCTTATCGTTCTTTAATCTCGGAGCATGGGGTGGCATGTACGCTTATACACCAGAGTTGTACCCAACAACTATTCGCTCAACAGGCGCTGGTTTAGCGACTTCCTTTGGCCGGATTGGCGGCATCATCGCTCCTTTGTTAGTAGGGGTGCTGGTAGGTAAATCTATAGCGATTGGCTCGATCTTCATGTTATTTTTTGTAACGATTATTATCGGTGCGTTAGCGGTGCTCTTCCTAGGAAAAGAGACAAAGGGAACGGAGCTCCTGTAAAGGATAATTCTTCATTACATACTTGATGTTAATCTACCAACAATGCTAAAATTTAATAAGAACAAAACGGTTCCTTCACAGTTGTGAACAGGGCCGTTTTTTTTAACATTAGAAACTATATTTTTAGGGCCCCCGCAAAGAAGGCGTTATGCTTGCATTAGTCCTTCTTTTATAAGAACGGAGCGATCGAACATGAGTAAGGATAGGAATCAGCCTCATTTCACGGAATTAGTCTGGGAAAGTACGGAACAAAACGTTCCTATTCCCCCGCGAAATTCATCAGAACCAGCGCTGCCAAAATTATCTACTGCAAATGTAGGGAAGCCTAAAGTGTCGTCTGAACCTTCTTTACAGCTTCAGCTTTGGGATCTGGAGACCGACACGCCGGAGCCTGTGACAACTACCGAAGGTCAGTTTGTAGCTAGAGCGAAGGAGTTGGAACATAGAACCGAGGATTCGGCGCTATTTATTCCTTTTAAGAGTTACTGGCCAACGTATGGTCATATGACGGGCACGCAAAGTAGATGGTATTTTTATTGGCGCAATGAAGTTAGACAGGGTAGATATCCGAAAACGGATCTTTCATATATTTTTCTGCACGTGTATGAGCTTATTAATGGTGTAGGCTGGCAAGATCCTTATGATGGCTATAAGCAGCTCAGTCAAATCTGGGAAGCTTATCGTGAAAATTATAAACGTCTGGATCAATATTTGGGTGGTTGGATCGCGGACTTCTCGTTTGTTCATCATTTGGATGTGCCTCTATCTTTAATCGTTGCTCGTTCACGCGGTCTTGCCGGAGATCTGGCAGAGCTAGAGTTAGAGAGATGTCTTACTGTAGCTCCTGAGCAGTTAACCTTTACGGTATTAACAGCAATGTCGGACTACGATATTAGTAAATCGAAGTTTTATATGGGGGAAGGTAAAGAAGCCCTCGAACGATATATTCCACAGGTAGTGGCATTAATCAACGCTTATGTCAGTAGGAAACATGGCTCGAATTTGGTTGAAATGTTCCCACCAGGCCCCTCAGTAATGCGGGAGCGTTATTTATTTCGTAGCGCCGTATATGATATTTCGCTATATGGTTATTCAGTACTTATACCGGTTGTGCGTATCAGTAAATCTCCACCGATTCGCAGTTTAATTACAAGGCTATTCCGTTTGACTGAGAATAAATTACGGGAACTGCTGGGGTATCGAGGACGGCTCAAAGGGGTTAATGTGGATGCAGATATGGATGACCTTATCACTCGTTTTCTGAAGCGGGAATTTGAGAAAGAGAAACAGGAAGATAAGGGGCCGGCAGTAGTTATTGATCGTGAGAAGCTTGAAAGGCTGCAGAGTGATTCCGAGATTGTACGAACCATGCTTACGGTTGAGGAAATGAATGAGCTGGAAGAACTTGAGGATAGCGGTTTTGAGATTACTAATGAGGAATCCGAGCTTGAAGAAGTAGTAGAAAAAGAAGAATTTGAAGATATTGAAGATGAAATCATTGTACCGCTTCAGTCTCTTGAGCCTGAATTAACTATAGAAGAAATTCAATCTGCTAACGTAGATACGGAGTGGGAGCAGTTCTCTAATGCTTTAAGTCCACTCCAACACAAAGCCCTGATTGCGCTTATGAACGAGGATGGAACACAAACCATTCAGAAGCTAGCGGCTGCAAATGGCACGATGTCAGAACTCTTGATTGATGAGATCAATGATATCGCAATGAACATTCTAGGTGATTTGATCATAGATGGTGAAGAAATTGCAGAAGAATATAAAATTCATCTGCTTAATATTTAATGGGGTGAACTTTGGATGAATGGTTTAAAAATACCCAAACGCATGACGACAGCGCTAGTCAATTCACTGACAGCCGGTGTGGTTCCGCGTATCGGACTAGAGCATATAGCCGTTGGCCGCAGGCCAGAGATTGAAGCGATATTGAGAGATATGGATAATATTGCGGAGGGTGGAGCTGCTTTTAAGCTGATTACCGGCAAATTCGGTAGCGGCAAAAGCTTTCTTTTGCAGATGATCCGTAATTATGCAATGGATCGGGATTTTGTAGTAGCCGATGCGGATCTATCCCCTGAACGAAGATTAGTGGGAACGAAAGGACAAGGTCTTGCTACATATCGAGAGCTGATGAGTCATTTGTCTACCCGGACGCGTCCAGATGGAGGCGCTCTGGAGATTATTTTGCAAAAATGGATCATTACGCTTCAGCAGTCTGTGATGCAAGAGAATGAATATGGCCCTGATCACCCCCAGCTTGGAGACGAGGTAGAGAAACGAATCTATGCTGTAGCCTCCGAAATGCGCGGTTTGGTGCATGGATTTGATTTTGCCAAGGTGCTGGCTTCTTATTGGAATGCCCATAAGCTCGCTGACGATGAATTGAAGCAGGATTCCCTTCGCTGGCTAAGAGGTGAATTCGCCACTCGAACGGAAGCACGAAAAGCACTTGGTGTTGGCGTGATTATTGATGATGATAATTGGTATGATTATATGAAGCTGTGGGCGGAATTCACTTCTGCTATCGGTTATAAAGGACTGCTGCTGTTCATAGACGAAGGCGTCAACCTCTACAAAATCACGAACAGTATCTCACGTCAGAGTAACTATGAAAAGCTGCTTACGATGTTCAACGATACGATGCAGGGCAAGGCAGAAAGCCTAGGGATTTTTATAGGGGGAACTCCGCAATTTGTGGAGGATGGACGGCGTGGATTATTTAGTTATGAAGCGCTGCGTTCAAGATTAGTTGCAGGAAGATACGGCGCAGCAGGTCTGAACAATTATACTGGGCCTATTATTGCACTGGACATGCTCTCACATGAAGAAATTCTGATCCTTTTGCAAAAACTTAGAGATATCCATGCCCTTCATTATGGTTACGAAGCACAGTTAACACAGGAGCAATTGGTTCATTTTATGGAAGAAGCTGTGGGCAGATTAGGGGCAGACGAGCTCCTGACACCGCGTGAAGTGGTGCGTGATTTCATGGATCTACTTCACACCTTACACCAGCATCCGGAGATCTCTTTCGAGAAGCTAGTGGGCGAACGAACCTCTAAACCTGCCGATACTGAACAAAATGAGTTAGATGGATTCCTCGCGGAGTTTGAATTATGAGTGATAATCCGTTTTATAGGCTGGCTCCCTTTATTAAAGAGTTTATCTATAAGAACCGTTGGGAGACTTTGCGTGAGGCGCAGGTGGATGCCTGTCGTGTGCTGTTTGATACACCGCATCACTTACTGATTGCTTCGGGTACAGCTTCAGGTAAGACAGAGGCGGCTTTTTTTCCAGCGCTTACTGAGCTGTATGAACGTCCTTCCGGTTCGGTTGGTATTCTGTATATCGCTCCGCTGAAAGCATTGATTAACGATCAATTTACAAGGCTGAACGATTTGCTCCGTGAAGGCAATATTCCGGTATGGCACTGGCATGGGGATGTTCCGCAAGCCGATAAGACGAAACTGGTGCAGAATCCTTCCGGCGTGCTACAGATTACCCCTGAATCGCTTGAAGGACTATTGATGAACCGTCCGAATGCTATCCCGGCGCTGTTTCATGATCTCCGATATATTGTCATTGACGAGGTGCATGCCTTTATGGGTGCTGATCGGGGGATTCAGGTTCTAAGTCAGCTGGCGAGAATCTCACGAATGGCGGGATGTCATCCGCGTAGAATCGGTCTATCGGCTACGCTTAGCGACTATGCTTCGGTAACGGAGTGGCTGGCGGCAGGGACGCGGGAGAGCGTAGAGGTGTCCGCTCCACAGGGCGGGCGTAAGCTCCGTTTAAGTGTGGAGCATTTCTCTTTCCCGGATGCACGGGATGAAGTGCAGGCGGAGCATTTAGAACGCGCGAAGCAGTCTTATTACGATTTCATTTATGATCATACGCATCTTAAGAAAGCGTTGATCTTCACGAATAGCCGCTCGGATGCGGAGACAGCAACCCTTGAGCTGCGGAGAACGGCCGCGAAGCGTGGTGAACGGGATGTTTTTCACGTTCACCATGGCAGCATCTCCGCGATGCTCCGCGAAGAGACGGAAGCCGCGCTGCGGCAAGGCTCCGGACCTGCAGTTGCGGCAGCGACATTGACGCTGGAGCTGGGCATTGATCTAGGAGAGCTGGAGCGGGTGCTCCAGGTCGGCGCTCCTTATAGCTGCGCAAGCTTTGTGCAGCGACTCGGCCGCTCGGGCAGGCGTGGTGACGCCGCATCCGAGATGATCTTTGTCACGCCCGAGGAAGAGGATGAGGAAGCACAGCTTCCGGCACGGATGCCTTGGACGCTGCTTCGAGCGATAGCGGTTATTGAGCTATATGTGCGCGAGAAGTGGGTTGAACCACTGGTGGTGCGCCAGCTGCCAGTCGGGCTGTTATACCATCAGACGATGAGCATATTGAAGAGTATGGGGGAGGCGGAGCCGGAGGATTTAAAGGAGGCTGTACTAAGCTTACCTTCCTTCAATAGCATTGATCCTGCCGACTACGATACCTTCATGATTTATATGCTGGGTATGGGACAAATCGAGAAGATGGATGAAGGCAGCTTGATTATTGGGATGGCGGGGGAGAAGATCGTGAATAACTTCCGCTTCTACGCAGTCTTCAAAGACGATGAAGAGCATGTTGTCTATAACGGGACTGAAGAGATTGGCTCGATCACAACTGTACCACCACCGGGTTACTGTTTTACTCTGGCAGGGAAGCTCTGGAAGGTAGAAGAGGTCGATAATCGACATAAAGCTGTTTATGTAAAAACCTCACGCGGTAAAGTGGATACGTTGTGGCTTGGAGCGGGCGGGGATGTGCATACACGAATTATGACCAAAATACGTGAAGTGTTAGGCGCAACATCCTTGTATCCGTATCTTGCTCCGAGTGCGGCTGCGCGGCTTGAACGAGCTCGTCGTTTAGCGAAGGAAAGTGGAATGCTTGAACGTTCCGTTATGCCGGCAGGTGGTGATTCGATGTTTATCTTACCGTGGGCGGGGAGTCGGCAATTCCGTACACTAGAGCGCCTTCTCAAAAACAATTTGAAGAGCTCTCAGGGACTTCGATCTATCGTGCCGATGGAACCTTATTATATGGTGGTTGCAGGCAAATCAGATGCAGAAACGCTGGAAGCGGAGATCATCGCTGAGAGTATGGCTGCCGTTGATCCTTTAACATTATTATCTCCAGATGAAGCACCCTACCTCGGAAAGTATGACGAGTTCGTCCCGCATGAGCTGCTGCGCAAAGCTTTTTCTTTGGATGGATTAGATGTTCCAGGGCTGCTAGAAGTACTAAAACAATGGCGGCAACCACAGTAACTATCTTAAATATTTTTAATCGAGACGCCTGCTTATGCGGGCGTCTCTTTATGTTCGGACGCACAGCAACGTGTATCTCCTTCCGCCGATCTAGACTTTCCTCCTATTCCATAAGTTGTATAAAAACAGGGCAGGCAGAGAATAGTATCTAGAAGATTCCTATTAAAGGATGATAACGATGTGGTCTAAAATAGTCTCTTATATTCCAGATTGGACAGTTTTTATGCAGGCAGCCATCACGCTGCTCTTTCCCATAGGGTTATATTACCTTTACAAGCATTTGTATTTTTATGTTGGAAGCGGACGCTCCAAGGAGTCAGGAGCTGACTCTCAGGAGGAACATAAGAAGGCAGACAATGAGGGAGTAAAACAGCAGCAGGGTGCGTCTACAGTGTTTACGCAAGATTATGATACCGACCTAGCGGCGATAAGAACGGCCTTGGGGGGGAACAGTGATGTGCATTTTCGTGAATTTTCAGTCAAAGGTATTCAGGCACGTGCCGCATTGATCTATGTGGAGGGCATGCAGGATGAAGAGCTAATCAATCAACAGGTGCTGCAAAATCTGATGTTTGCCGGTGAAATGCAAGCTTCGGAAGGAATATACACCTATATGAAACAGAATATGCTCCCGCTGGCTCAGCTTAGTGATGCTAGAGATTTGGACCATCTGCAGGAGTCTGTCCTGTTTGGATACACTGCACTGATTGTCGAAGGCATGCGTGAGATGCTTCTGGTGGGCTTTCCACATGGAGCAGTGCGCGCAATTACTGAGCCAACCTCGGAAGCTTTACTGCGGGGACCTCGGATTGGCTTTACCGAAGTACTCAGTGAGAATACCTCTATGCTTCGGCGTCAAGGGCTCAATAAGAATCTGGAAATGAAAAGGGTTGAAGTGGGTAGCGAAATTAAGAAGAGTCTAGTTATCGCTTATATGAAAAACATTGTAAATCCTGATCTGCTACAGGAAGTGAATGAACGGATCTCCAAAATTGATATGGATTTTATTCTGGAATCTGGCTATGTGGAGCAGCTAATCGAGGATGATTATTTAAGTCCATTTCAGCAAACACAGAATACAGAAAGACCCGATCGAGTGATTGCCTCTTTATTAGAGGGGAGAATTGCAATTTTGCTGGACGGCACACCGTTTGCACTCATTGTTCCAGTGACGTTCAGTATGCTTTTACAGTCTCCCGAGGATTATTATGAGCGCTGGTTTCCTGGTACACTTTTACGGGTGTTACGGTTTTGCGCAGCATTTCTGGCGCTGTTAGCCCCTGCGCTTTATATTTCCTTTATCTCCTTTCATCCGGGACTAATTCCTACTCAGCTGGCCATTTCCATAATTGAAGCACGCCAAGGTGTACCCTTTCCTGCTTTAATTGAAGTACTGATTCTGGAGATTTCCATTGAGATCTTACGTGAAGCTGGAATTCGTCTGCCGAAGCCCATAGGTCCGGCAATGGGGATTGTCGGAGGTCTGATCATTGGAGATGCTGCGGTACAGGCCGGTATTGTAAGTCCCTTTCTAGTAATTGTCGTAGCCGTGACAGCGATCTCTTCGTTTTCCATACCGATGTACAGTGCTGGAATTACTCTAAGGATCTTACGATTCGCAGGCATGTTATTTGCAGCGGTTCTGGGCATGTACGGAACCATCCTGTTCTTCCTGCTGATTTGCAGTCATCTGACTCGCCTTTCAAGCTTCGGGGTTCCTTACATCACACCTATCTCGCCCTTTCGGGTAAGTGACTGGAAGGATTTATTTATCCGTGCACCGTTATCCATTATGAAGCGAAGACCGGAGATGCTGAAGACCCAGAAGAAAAATCGCAAATCCTAGAGAATGTATTCTTGCAGGAGCAGGGGGAGACCACAGTGTTCAAACGTACGGATGACAAAATCACAACTTCGCAAGCTGCCATAGTATTGACCAATTCGATGCTGGGTGCCGGAATTTTGACCTTGCCAAGAGATCTTGTCAAGGCTGTACAGACTCCTGATGCCTGGGTTTCTGTGGTGCTGGGTGGTGTCGTCGTGTTTATGGTAATTATGATTATGGTAAAGCTAAGTCAGCAATTTCCTGGTAAGACTGTCTTTCAGTATTCCAAAAGAATCGTAGGGAATCTCCCAGGCGGTGTACTGAGTTCCCTTCTGATTCTATATTTCATAGTGGTTGCGGGCTTCGAAATCCGAGTACTGGCGGAAGTAACGTTGTTTTTTCTTCTGGAAGGGACTCCAATTTGGGCGATTGTGATGCCGTTCATCTGGGTAGGCACCTATTTGGTGTATGGGGGGATTAATTCCATTGCCCGTGTGTTTCAAATTGTGTTTCCGATCAGTATCTTTATCCTGATTATTTGTTTTATCTTAAGCTCCAGAATATTTGATATCCATCATTTACGCCCTTTTATGAGTGAAGGCCTGATGCCGGTCATTCGGGGGATGAAGTCGGGCATCCTGATCTTTACTGGATGTGAGGTTGTTATGATCATGACGGCCTTTATGGAGCATCCGCAGGAAGCGGTGAAAGGGATGATGGTCGGATTCTGTATCCCGTTGGTACTGTATTTGGTAACTGTTGTGATGGTTATTGGAGGTCTGTCCATCAATTCTGTAATCACCAGTACCTGGCCTACGATAGATTTGGTACGAAGCTTGGAAATTTCAGGATTCTTTTTTGAGCGATTTGAATTTCCTTTGTTAGTCATATGGCTGATGCAGATGTTCTGCAATTTTTGCAGTTTTTTCTTTAATGCGTCACTTGGAATCTCGCAAGTGTTTAATCTGAAGATCCATCCGGTTATGTTCGCCCTAATGCCTGTAATTTTCATCTGCACGATGATTCCTCAACGCATCAACGATGTCTTCAGTCTTGGTGAATCGATTGGCTATATGGGTGTGCTGATTTTTATGTTGTTGCCACTGTTATTGTCGATCGTATTACTGATCAGGAAGAAAGGACTCAAGCAGAATGTTTAGACAAAGGGTAATACACTTACTAATAATATTCATGATTCTGCTTACGCAGCCTGGTTGTTGGAGCAGTAAAGAGATTGAAGACCTGAGTGTTATTACGGGATTGGCGCTTGATAAGGGGGAACCTAGAACGCTCGAACGGGAATTTGAGGAGCGTGGAGGGAGCTACCCAAAGCATAATAAACTTACGGCAACCGTACAAATTGTGCCTGAAAGAACAATCGGGAACTCCGGTAAAGAAGGCGAAAAAACCAAAACCCATTTTTACAATATTTCAGAAACAGGGGATTCTCTGCTTGAAATATTCCGTCAGTTCTCCATTCGCAAGAACCGTCCGATTATAGGCCATCACCTTAAGGTTATCGTCATATCAGAGGATCTAGTGCAAAAGGCGAAGATCAGACAGTTAATGGATTTTGTACTCCGAGATAACGATATCCGTCCCAGTTGTCTCATATTTCTTAGCCAGGAGCTCGCGTCCGATTCGCTTATGACGACTGAGGAGGAGATTCCTTCCTTCCGGCTGGTGGAGATGGTCCGTAACAATTTCAGAACCAGTAAAGTTATGAAGGGCATAACGTTATCGAATCTAGATGCGCTGATGTACTCCAAGCAAAGCTTTGTGTTGCAGAACGTTATAGAGGCTCAAGGTGAGATCAAATTTTCCGGAGCTGGTATTATCAAGGGGGATACAGGACATTGGATCGGAAATCTCGACCAAAATGACGTGGAGAGTATTGCCTGGATCAAGGGGGATATAAGAGGAGGGAGCCTCAAAGCATATGATCAGTCGAACGACTCGATTACTTATGAGATTAAATCCGTTAAGAGCAAGATTACGCTGAAAGAGACCGATGATAAGAAGATATCCTTTCATGTTGCAATTGAGTCCACTGGACGACTAATAGAGGATTGGAATGTTGATGCGCATTCCTCGGATGTTGATTATTTCAAAGAACTAGAGAAGATATTCGAAGAAAAATTAACCCAACAAATCAATGCTCTTATCAACAAAATGCAATCCACTTACAAAGTGGATGTAGCAGGATTTGGAGATTGGTTCAGCATTAAAAAGCCTCATGTCTGGAAACAGATTAAGGATCATTGGGACGAGGAATTTACTCGGATTCCAGTGACCTTTGATCTAAAGCTTAAGATTACCGATTTTGGTACAACATCTGATTGAACGAATTTCCAGACAGAATATCGAAAATATTGTTAATCGAAGCACCCCAATTAGCGGGTGTTTCGTTATGTTCGGACATATATTGTATTTTTCTAGAAAAAACAAACCATATATCTTAAATTTGACACCTTGTTGAAAGCGCTTAACAGTACAATAATAAGCCTATAACGAAAATAGGGGGCGTCAAACAATGGTCAGCAAAAAAATGAAGGCAACTTCAACAATTGCGTTATCAGCAGCTTTGGTTTTAAGTATGGCAGCGTGTGGAAATTCAAACAACAACGAGAGTAAAGGCGCTACAGAGTCGAAAGGAAATACAGCTACGAATGCTCCAGATGCCGGAACTACAAAAACCGAAAGCGGTAAGAAGGTCACGATTACTTTTCAAAATATTTACCCGGATCCAGCAACACCTTCTTATAAGATGCTTCATGAATTAGTTGACCAATATGAAAAAGAAAACCCTAACATTCACATCGAACTGGATACTTTAAATACGGACCAGCAAAAGGTCAAATTGAAAACACAAGCCGCTTCCAAAGAAATTCCTGATATTACGATTGTTAACCCGGCTGCACAAATGAAACCATTCGTTGATGCAAAGCTGTTTGCTCCTCTGAATGACATGCTGGATCAAAATGGACTGAAAGACACTTATCAATCCGGTCTACTTGATTACTACAGCTTCGATGGTAATGTTTATGCGCTGCCAGATGGTAATAACATCGAGGTAGTCTACTATAATAAAGAACTCTTCGAGCAAGCGGGCATCGCAGACACTCCTAAAACATTCGATGAACTACTCCAAGATGTAAAAACCTTGAAAGCAAAAGGCATTACGCCAATCGCGATCGGTGAAAAAGATTCATGGACGGGTTCATTCTTGTTCATGAATATCCTGCTTCGCACCAATGGAGGCCCTGGTTTCCTTCAAGATGTACTTGATGGCAAAAAAACATTTGAAGATCCTGCTTTCGTAGAAGCTGTAGATCGTTTCCAAGACCTCGTGCAAGCAGGTGCATTCCCAGATGGAGCAACTTCCATCGATGCTAATGCAGGTGGTAATATCTTCAAATCCGGTAAAGCCGCTATGTGGGTTATCGGTTCATGGGAAACGGGTGCAATTGACGCATCCTCAGTTGCTGGTAAAGCAGGAGCCTTTCAATTCCCAAGTGTTAATGGTAAAGGGGATCCAAATGAATTCATGCTCGCACCAGGTAGCGCCTTTGCGATTTCTGCAAACAGTGAGCATTTACAAGAAACGAAAGATTTCTTGAATTTCTTCACACTGAATCTTCCTAAAAAACAATTTGAACTTAAAAATGCTGTAGGGATTGGTCAAAAAGTGGATGGAGACCTGAAAGGCGCAGGATATTCTGATCTGGCGATCAACATTTCAGGATTGTTCAATCAGGTTAAAGGTGGCGACTTGGCCTTTGACAACACCATGAACCCAGCTACGGCACAAGTCCATCTAAGCAGTATCCAAAATCTTTTTGTTCAAAAAGTGGATTCCGCTCAAGTAGCTAAAGAACATCAAACCGCATTTGAAGCTAATAAATAAGAAGGTTTTGAAAACGCGATGCGAGGGTGCTTAAACGCTTCTTCGCATCGTGTTTACATTCTAGGGGGCGGAAATAATGAAGGTACTAAAGGTTCCAGCGCGCACAATCGCCGTCTTCGTGTTACCTTGCCTGCTTTTGTATGTGTGCTTGGTGTTTGCTCCTATCCTAGTATCCTTTTATACAGGATTGCTGCAATGGGACGGAATTACGACTACGAAAACATTTGCTGGACTTGCTAATTTCAAAGAGATGTTTTTTCATGATCCAGTGTTTTGGCCATCTGTAAAAAGAACGTTACTCTATGCTGTGGCTTCCATGGTGGAAATTCCATTTTGTTTGTTGATGGCTATCCTGCTAAATCGGTACGTGAGAAAAGGAAACACTTTAGTTTCTATTTACTTTACACCGGTTATTTTGTCGGTGGTTATCATTGGGCAGCTTTGGAAAACGATCTATGACCCTGTCTCCATGGGCGGGATGTTGAATGGCGTCCTGATCTCTCTTGGGCTGGATAGCTGGACTCATAATTGGATCACAGAACCTAAAATTGCGATGTTCGCGCTTTATGCAGTATCTCTTTGGCAATATTTTGGCTACCATTTGCTGATTCAATATACCGGTGTTCAGAATATTCCGGATGAGCTGTATGAAGCGGCAAAGATTGATGGGGCTGATGGATTTAAAGCCGATCGATATATTACTTTTCCACTGATTATTCCAATCTTTAAAATATCTATCGTACTCGCCTTTATAGGGTCTTTGCAGGCTTTTGATCTCGTTATGGTCATGACAGCCGGTGGACCTGCTCACGCTACAGATGTTATTTCTACACATATGTACAACAGTTCTTTCTTATCCTTTAAATATGGATATGGTAGTGCTATCGCTTCGTTCTTGGTCATACTGTGCCTTGTGTTTACTGCTAGCATTAATACTATCTTTAATAAGCTTGAGAAAAAATTCAGTTAGCAAAGGAGTGCGCGATCATGCGGAATGTCAAGAAAGGACTCGTGTATCTTCTCTTTGCGATTCCTGTCGTTACCCAGCTATATCCTCTGCTATGGCTAATGCTCTATTCCTTGAAGACCAACGAAGAGATTTTGGGAGGAAGTTTTTTCTCATTTCCTAAAGTATTTCAGTGGCATAACTATAGCGAGGCTTATAAGTCAGGTAGCTATCTAAAGTATTTATCTAACAGTGTAGTGGTTACCGGTGTAACAATGATCTTCGTCATCCTGCTTAGTTCGATGGTAGCTTACGCGATCTCACGGTTCCGTTGGCGTTACGGCAACTTGGTCATGACGATCTTCTTAATGGGGATGATGATCCCCATGCAGGCCACCTTGCTTCCGCTGATGATCATTTTCAAAAATATGCATATTCTGAATACACACTTATCACTCATATTGCCTTATGTAGCTTTTTCAACCCCAATAGCGGTGTTCATATTAAGTGGCTTTATGAAGAGCATTCCGCATGAAATTGAAGAATCAGCCTTTATTGATGGGGCGAGCGTATATCGGATCTTCCGCACGATCATTCTTCCGGTATCTGTCCCACCTGTAATGACTGTATGTATTCTAACGTTCATCAACATTTGGAATGAGTATATCTTAGCGGCCACCTTCATTTCCTCCGAGAAATTGAAGACCTTGCCCTTTGGTGTGTACACATTCGTTAGTCAGTATTCTGTAAACTATGGGAATATCGGTGCATTTCTAGTGATGGGTGCGTTACCCGTCATTTTAATCTATTTCTTCTTATCCAATCAGATTACAAAAGGAATGGTGGCGGGCGCAGTAAAAGGATAAATCTATATTGCAAATTACAATAATGGAATTATAATGAAGAAGCAGCAGGACAGATGAGTTTGAGGAGGGAAGCCTTTTTGAGAAACAGCTTTCATTCCATCCACCATCGATTGTTTTTGCTGTTTCTTTTTTGCATGTCTAGCATTCTATTAATTGTGAGTCTGCTCTATTACAACCGGACAACCGTACAGTTTCATGAGAAAATAAGTGATTTGTCGCAGAAGAATGTCGCTCAGACAGCGGATCTATTCAGCTTACTGTACAAAGGGTATGATAGTCTCTCTAAATCACTCAGCAATAACTTTGAATTGATACGTTTGATTAATGAGACAAGCACTGAGCCCGCGGTTGCTTACATCAATGAACAGACGATTACCAATATTTTGGGAGCTATATTTTATTCTCGGGATGATCTCGTAGGTATTCATGTCATTACAGATAAAGGTAAGATCTATAATTACGGAAACTATATGAATGTGGTTGATCCCGAATATATGAAGGAAGATTGGTACCATCAGCTGCAAGCTTCCTCCGGTAAAATGGTCTGGCTCGGCGTCTATGAACATTCTCTTATCGATCAAGTGGAGGATAGTCCTGTGTTTGCCTTCGGACGTCAGATTTACGATCTTAATGAACACAAACCGATAGGCATTGTTCTGTACGAGACGAATCCGAAGCCTGTTCTGGATGCGCTGGATAATGTGAAGCTGGGTGAGCATAGCCAGGTGTATTTAATGTCGCAGGATGGACGATTCGTATCCTCTGCCGAAGATCAGGAACCTGATTTAACTCAGCTCCCGTCTTTACAGAACTCCCAGAATGTTGTGGTCGAACAGACAGCCAACCGTCTGCTTGTCGCTTCTAAACTGTCCTTCTCTGGTTGGTGGGTGCTTAGTATCACTCCTAATCGCGACCTAAATGTAGAGTTGGTAGAGATGAAACGGTATCTGTTCATTGTATTTTCGATTCTTGTTCTCGTCTCTACTTTGATAGCTTCTATTGTTTCACGAACGATTTCTTTGCCGCTTAAAAAGGTGATTCGAGAGATGAAGCAAGTGGAGATCGGTAATTTTCGGGGAATGGTGAATGTTTCATCTTATCAAGAGATTAATATTCTTGTTGCTTCGTTTAATCGGATGGTTCGCCGAATCGAAGAACTAATCGAGCGGGTAAAACTTTCTTCCGTCAGTGAGAAGAATGCTGAGCTTCATGCCTTGCAATCTCAAGTGAACCCACATTTTCTATACAATACTCTGGATATGATTTATTGGATGCTGGATGAGGAAGGGAATGAGCAACTGGGTGAACTTGTTCTCTCGCTATCTTCGATGTTCCGGTACAGCAGTCATTGGGAAGTTGACGTAGAAGTCACACTACGAGAAGAACTGGAACAAATCGGGCACTATCTAAATATTATTTCTATCCGGCTGGAAGGTCGTCTACGGATTGAGATAAATATAGATGAACGATGGTTTGAAGTTCGCCTTCCCAAGATGACTGTACAACCGGTCATTGAAAATGCTGTAAAACATGGCTTGGAATCGCTCGATCGTCAAGGTATTCTGAAGGTGAGTATACTTGAAGAAACTGGAGTGCTGAACATCGTCGTTCAAGATAATGGCAAAGGTATGGATGCAGAGAAGCTGAATGCGCTGGTGGAATCCTTGGATCGACCAACAACGAAAGAAAATGGAAAAATGGGGATCGGTCTTCAAAATCTGCATCGGCGGCTCCAGCATATGTTCGGAGAATCCTATGGTCTTGTGATTCGAAGCTTACCTGGAGAAGGAACCGAGGTTGCTATCATGCTGCCGATTCCGCAGGAAGGAGAGCTTAGTCGTGAACATTCTCATAGCTGATGATGAACGGGTGATCCGAGAAGGCATTAAGCGCACTATAAGAAGTATCTATCCAGATTATTGTGTACATGTTGCTGCGTCGACAGAAGAAGCTGTCAAGATTATGGAGGAACAGTTCATCCATATCGTCTTAACAGATATTCTTATGCCCGGTATGAATGGTCTAGAGTTCATGAGGATTTCTAAGCGGCGGTATCCTTATGTCAAATGGGTGGTCATCTCTGCACACAGTGAGTTCGCCTATGCGCAGGAGGCCGTTCGTCTTGGAGCGAGAGATTATCTACTTAAGCCGATCGGCAAAAGCAAGCTACTTGAGATTATTAGTAACTTATCGCTAGAAATAGAGCAGGATCATAAGCTTATTAAAGATGAAGACCGATTAAGGTCAAGTCTGAAATATTTAAGAGAAGGTGTATTTCAGAGGCTCGCTTCTGGTTTTAATCTCGGTAATTTAGACATCAGCCAATTAATAGAAGACCATCAATGTTTCTATTTGATTTTGCTGCAAATGGATGCGGGTGATAAAAACATTCGTATAGAACATTTTATTGTAGAGAATGTGTTAACTGAGCTGATAGAGCGTGACGGGAGCGGTTTTGTGGTCAGCTATGACCGCCAGAGTCTGCTGGGATTAATCACCTTAAGGGAAGAAGCACGATTAGAATCTTTTCTGGAAGATGGGCGGACCTATTTGAAGCAATATTTAAAAACACCCTTCCAAATGATCCATTCTGGACTTAGCTACGATATAAATACTGTACCTCAGATCGTAACTAGCTTAAGAGAGGCGGTGAATTCGCAAGTATTGGATTTAACGCCAGCGAAAGGTAGTGGCGAAAAAGCCATCGACATCGCATTGCAATATGTAAAGGAACACTATTACGAAGACCTTACTTTGGAAAAGATTGCTTCCGTTGTATTTCTGAATCCGGTCTACTTCAGTCAATTATTTAAACAGAAGACGGGTCAAGGCTATAAAGAATATGTGACATCCTTACGATTGGAGCAAGCGAAGCTGCTGCTAGTAAACTCGAAGCTTAAGGTGGCAGAAATCGCCGAACGTATTGGATATCAGGACATGCGACATTTTACACAGATGTTCCGCAAGCGGTTCCTCGTAACTCCTACGGAGTATCGTCAGCAGCTTAACAACGGAACCTACTGAATTTTTGTTCATAGGAAAGGAAAAAGGATCTCTGCAGCCATTAGGGTGGCTATAGAGATCCTTTTTTTTGTGTGTAGATCAGTATGGGTAACTAGAAGCAGCGTATATAAAAATAACGAAAAATAAAATGATTATGGCGTAAAGGAGAGTGCCGACAATCCCGCATACAAGACCCGCAATAGCTAAGCCTCTTCCTTGCTCATACCTAATCCGTATTTCTTTAAGGGACAGGGCAGATAGAATAACCGCTACAATCCCTAACAAAAATCCGATATAAGGAACAATTATGGAAAGTACTCCTAAGACGAAACCAGCAATTGACTTGCCATTCATCGGTGTTGGTGGGGGCGGGGGAGGATAATAGTTTTGATTCTCGTTCGGCCCATAACTCATTCAAATCACCTCCTATCAAGCGTGTTATTGGATGTAGTTAATCCAGTGTTCAAGCTGTACACAAGGAATGAGTCCAATAGATTCAGCTAGTCTGATGGAAGCTTGATTTGTTTCAAGCACATGATAGCGTGGAATAAACCCTCGTTCTAACGTTTCTTGTATGGCGGTTTGGACCACCTTTTTCGCATACCCGTTTCTTTGAGAGGATTCTAAAGTATGCACAGCGCCGATTTCCCAGAGGGTTTCTTCATTACAGAACGCTAAGCAGGTACTGACCGGATTGTTGTCTAGGAAAATTGACACGGAAAAAGCCCCGTTTTGAAAATAGTCTTCTATTTCGTCTTTCGTGTAATGATTAGCGGCCCACAGCGGAATTAATCTGTCGTCAACCACATGACTGATAACAACATCTTCGTCCTTCGGAAAGATTTGTCCCGCAGCTGTACTGTATGAGTAGAACCCCCGGACTTTCTCCATTGAAAAATGTGATGATAATGCCTTTGTATAGTTCACGTCTTGCAGTTTAAAAACAATTTTTGCTTGTGGAGGCAACAATTGAAACAGAGCCGGAAATACATCTGGGCTGCTGTAATCCATAAATACGATGTAATCCGCTTGAGGATATACTCTATGATCATATGCGTACGCTGAAGCAGGAAGAAGCAATAAAACACCCCATTGATTTCCTTGCTCCACAAGATGAGACTCCATGACTTCATGGAATGAGGTTAGCATTTTTAATAAACTGACATTCTTTAACGGTTCTTTGCGCAATCTGGTCATAATTCGGTCATTCTGGTGCATGTTATTTACTCCCCGCTCAATATATTTCAATATAAATTGCACTTATGCAGATCATTGTATTTAGGATAATTATTATATCGCAGAAATACGTCAGCTTGACAGTGACTGCTATAATGTATTAGGAAAATAAAGCTTGCTGTTAATGCAGCATACGTAATCGGAGGCACAGAATTTCATGACACAATCTATCACACCCGCTGCAGTTCGTGTAGGAGGAGGCCTAACTAAGCAATTCATACTTATTTTAGCCATTGCATCAGGATTAAGTGTCGCAAATATGTATTACAATCAGCCCCTTTTGGCCGATATAGGACGAACATTCCATGCATCCTCTAACGCAGTAGGATATGTATCGATGCTTACTCAGATCGGTTATGCGCTTGGGATGTTATTCTTTGTTCCGTTGGGCGACATCCGTGAACGAAGAACACTAATATCCGGACTTCTTATTGCTGTATCACTATCACTTGTTGGTTTCGCTACAGCTCAGAACCTTATTTGGATGTATATCGCCAGTTTTGCTATTGGCATTACTACGGTCGTGCCGCAGGTTATCATTCCTCTCTCGGCGGAGCTCGCTTTGCCAGAAGAAAGAGGAAAGGTTATTGGAACAGTAATGAGCGGGCTGTTTTTTGGTATTTTGCTTGCAAGAACAATATCCGGAATTATAGGAGATATGTTCGGCTGGAGAGCCATGTACTGGATTGCCGCAGCTATAATGCTATTGTTATCCCTTATCTTATACCAACTAATTCCAAAGACGAAACCAGAAAATAATTCATCCTATACAGATCTACTGAAATCAATGGGGAATTTGATTCGCAGATATTCGACGCTTCGTGAAGCATCATTGATTGGTGCTTGTATGTTTGGTGGCTTCAGCGTGTTCTGGACTTCACTGGCTTTCTTTCTAGAAGGTAAACCTTACCACTATAGTAGCTCTATCACAGGCTTGTTTGGGTTGATTGGTGTAGCAGGTGCTGCGGGCGCTCCATTTATCGGTAGGTTAGCTGATAGGATCGCACCGAAAAAAATAGTAGGTATACTACTATTGCTGACATTGATTGCTTATGGATTCTTCGGTTTAGCTGGATTTACAATTTGGAGTCTGATTGCCGGTGTTATTATCCTGGATCTTGGAGTACAAGGGTCACAGGTTAGTAACCAAACACGAATCTATGCACTTGAGCCGGCGGCGCGCAGCCGAATAAATACGGTGTTTATGGTTAGCACTTTTACAGGTGGAGCTATTGGATCAACACTTGGAAGCTTTGCATGGCAGCATTGGGGCTGGAATGGCGTCTGTCTGATGGGTGGAATACTAATTGTGGCCGCTATATGCATATGGATAGTCTATAGAGGAATTGAGAAGAAGAAATTCAACGCAGGAGGTGCATGAGCATCGCTCAGAAGACGAAAGTCGTAGAAGTTGTCCCATATGATCCAGAGTGGAAGGTAGAATTCGATAGAATAAGAGAACAGTTGTTATCTTATGTTGGCGACCTCATTATTACGATAGAGCATGTGGGGAGTACTTCCATTGAAGGGCTCGCTGCTAAACCCATCATAGATCTTGATCTTGTAATGGATAGCTACGATGTACTCCCACAAATCATAGAACGTCTACAACAGCATGGCTATGAACATCAAGGGAACTTGGGAATCGAGGGAAGGGAAGCCTTCAAAAGAGGTCAAGCGGACGAATTCATGAAATATCATCTGTATGTATGCCCTAAGGATGGAAAAGGGTATTTGGAGCATATCGCTTTTAGAGACTATCTCCGTTCAAATGCGGAAGCACGCCAAGCATATGCAGAAGTCAAACAGCATTTGGCGGAACAACATCGCTACGATATGGATGCTTACTGTGAAGGAAAGACAGCGTTTGTCACCTCGATTTTATCGAATGCCATGAAATAACCCATAAGGAATCATGTGCCAGATCGAAGATGGTTTCGATATTCACTGGGGGACATGCCGCTCCATTTACGGAACTGTTTGGAGAAATACAACGCATCATTGAAACCGACCGAAGAGGATACCTGGTCGATGGTGAGCGTTCCTCCAAGCAGTTCCTTTGCTTTATCCATGCGAACCTTTAACAAATATTGCTTGGGTGACATTCCGATCTTTTGCTTAAAGGCCTTAGAGAGGTGTGCCCTATGATAACCAAGAGAGGACGCCATGTGGTCGATACTGATCTGTTGATGGAATTGGAGAGAGATCCAGCGGATCGCTTGATTGATCTGGCGGTCGATAACATCCGGTAATTGTGCGGATTTAGGGGTTAGCGAACCTATGTTCGCAAGTCCGAATTTGTGCACCAGAAGGCGCAGCCACCCAGAAGCCTCCAAACTTTCCAACCTTGGATAAGCAGACTGCTGAAAGGAAAAACGAATATGCTCATACAAGTTATGTATCTCTATAAGGTTATCTAAGTGTATTAACGGCTTGTCCGGTGTAATCCCCACTTCTTTAAATAGCTGCTGAACGGCTTCTCCTTGCAAGGCTACCCATACATAAGTCCAAGGCTGTTCCATGTCTGCCTGATAGCTGAATAATGCCCCTGGGAAAATAACAAAGGTATCTCCCGTACCACATATATGAGAGTTACTTCCACTCTGAAACACACCCTTTCCATCCATTACGGTATGTATAAGGTAGTAATCGTGAACAGAAGGCCCCATCTTATGTCCCGGGACCGGTTTACCTTCTCCGCTGAACAATACAGTTAGGTCGATTTCATCTGGAGCAAGATTAAACCCTGCTGTGAAATGATAATGCTCTGAAGCCATTTGCTTATGACCTCCTATACGTGATTTGAATTACATTTAGATTATAGGACGGGCCACTTAAATGCAACAAATATCCATATATGAATTGTATTTCTCCATACTCATTGAGACCGCTCTCATTTATAGTGAATAGTGAAGAGAGAGACGGATATCCTTTGACATTCTAGTGTTTATAAGGGGAATTCATTGAGGTTTTCTGAGTGGCTAGCGATGTCGAGACCGTAGAACTCACTACTTAAGGAGGAATATTTCATATGTCCAAAATTACATTTATCGGAGCGGGTAGTACTGTATTTGCAAAGAATGTTTTAGGAGATTGCATGAGAACTCCAGCCCTTCAAGGCTTTGAGCTTGCCCTATATGATATTGATCTTCAGCGCCTGAAAGATTCCGAGAATATGCTGAGTAATATAAAAGCAAGTAGTGGCAGTACTTGTATCGTGAAATCCTATACGGATCGTAAGGAAGCTTTGCGCGGAGCTAAATATGTGATTAATGCGATTCAGGTCGGGGGTTACGATCCTTGTACCATTACAGACTTTGAAATTCCGAAGAAATATGGCTTGCGTCAAACGATTGCGGACACGGTTGGTATCGGTGGTATTTTCCGCAACTTACGCACGATTCCTGTCATGCTTGATTTTGCGGCAGATGTGAGAGAGGTTTGTCCAGATGCTCTGTTCATGAATTATACGAATCCAATGGCAGTATTGACCAATGTGATGAACACTTATGGTGGTGTGAAGACTGTTGGATTATGTCATAGCGTACAGCATTGTATTCCAGGCTTATTCGAGCATCTGGGAATGGATCAGACGGGTGTACAGGCTAAGATTGCAGGGATTAACCATATGGCTTGGCTACTCGAGGTTACGAAGGACGGAGAGGACTTATATCCGGAAATCAAACGCCGCGCTGCCGATAAGCAGAAAGAGCATCACGGGGATATGGTTCGTTATGAAATGATGCTTAAATTTGGTTACTATATTACGGAGTCTTCAGAACATAACGCAGAGTATCATCCTTATTTTATCAAACGTAATTATCCTGAGCTCATCGAACGCTTTCAAATTCCACTCGACGAGTACCCACGCCGCTGTGTAGAACAAATTGAACGGTGGCAGAAGATGCGTGAAGAATTAGTAAATAACAAAGAGCTTGTACATGAACGTTCGCATGAATATGCGTCCTACATTATGGAAGCCATCGAAACGAATGTACCTTTCAAAATTGGTGGTAATGTTATGAATACAGGTCTTATCACCAATCTTCCGAAAGAAGCATGTGTAGAAGTTCCGTGCCTTGTAGACCGCAGTGGTGTCACTCCAACCTTCGTGGGAGATCTGCCTCCGCAGTGTGCCGCACTGAATCGTACGAACATTAATACACAATTGTTAACAATCGAAGCAGCGATTACTCATAAGAGAGAGCATATTTATCACGCAGCTATGCTCGATCCGCACACTGCCGCCGAACTGTCGATGGATGACATTACGAATATGTGTGATGAGCTGATCACAGCCCATGGAGATTGGTTGCCCGCGTATAAATAAAATTTCATATTGTTACAATTTTATAATTCTAAAGCCTGAGAAATCAGGCTTTTTTTGCTTATCTGTCTAGGACAACTGGGGTCCTACGGAATACAAATATATGGACACCTAAATGCGGAGGTGAAGCATGATGATCGTTGAGAATTATACTTTAGCATCGTCCACATCCCATGCCACCCCTTATTACGTGATCAGAGGTGGGCTTCCTGGTCCTGTGTTTATGGTGGTGTCCGGCATACACGGGAATGAAACGGCAAGCATTCGTGCGGCGAAAAACATCGTGAATCACTTAAGACAAGGAGAACTATATATTTACCGTGGTACGCTTATTATTGTTCCCCTCATGAATCAAAAAGCTTATCGCAAACGAATTCGGGGTGTGCCCGATTTGAACCGAACGTTTCCGCGTACTCGGAATGGATCTGCCAAACATCCGTTATCCGTAGCCTTGCTTCAATTAGTACGGCGTTATCGCCCCTCCTGGTACCTTGATCTCCATGAAGCGAACGGTTTGTCTCAAAGAAATCCGAAACGCCTCGGTCAGTCTATTATTATTAAGCCGGGGAGCCAAGGTACGGTTACGGCAAGACGTCTCATAAAAGACATTAATCGTACAATCGCTAATACTTCTTATCATTTTAATATCCGATTACGAGAGCGCCCCGGCTCGTCACGTTCAGCCGTCTCCCGCATCATAGGAGCGAAGGCATTTACTGTGGAAACATGCTGGAGTCTTGATCGTGACCTTCGTATTCGCTATCAGATAGACATTGTTAGTCGCTTTTTAAGAAGCGCTGGATTAATGTGATGATGATTATATAAGCTGAATGTCAAGCAAGCTGACCCTGAGTTCATAGGAATCGGCTTGTTTTTTGTGGATTTTGAAAGATCATTGACAACAATGAGTATAGTGTATATATTACATATATACATTGAACACACATAAACTAGGAGTGAGGGCACGAGTTCATGAACATATTGATATCCAACACTTCCGGTGAGCCCATCTATGCACAGATTGTAAGTCAGATCCGCCAGATGATCCTGCAAGGAGAGTTAGTCTCAGGTACGCCTTTACCTTCTATTCGACTGTTAGCTAAAGAGCTGCAGATTAGCGTAATTACAACAAAACGAGCTTACGAAGAACTGGAGAGAGAAGGGCTTATCAATTCCATTGTGGGAAAAGGCTCCTTTGTTTCTGGTGCGGATCAGGAGTTTATTCGTGAACAACGGTTACGGATCATGGAGAACAAAATGAAGGAGATTATCGACGAGAGTAAAATGTTAGGGATTGATTTTGCTGAGTTCAGTGAGATGTTGAAATTGCTGTATGAGGAGGAGACAGAATGAACGATGTCATTCAATTGAATCAAATATCTAAAAAATATGGCCATTTTAGCCTATGCGAACTTACGTTCGGTATCAAGGAAGGATATATTACGGGGTTAATAGGACCCAATGGGGCAGGGAAAACAACATTAATTAAAATGATGATGGGTATGGTACAACCCGACCAAGGAAGTATCGAGATTTTCGGCAAAGAAACAACCGTAAAGAATGCAAAGTACAAAGAGCGAATTGGGTATGTTTCCGATGAGAACTACTTTTACGATCAATTAACCATCGATCAGATGAGTAAGATGATTGCTCCCTTTTATAGTCAGTGGGATAAAGAGACTTATAGGAAATACATAGAGATGTTCAAGCTTTCCCCGCGGAAAAAGATTAAAGAACTCTCTAAAGGGATGAAAATGAAGTATTCGCTCGCCATTGCTTTATCACACGGTGCAGATCTGCTCATCATGGACGAACCTACTGCAGGTCTTGATCCCATATTCCGAAGAGAACTGCTTGATCTGCTTAGTGAGCATATACAGGATGAGAAGAAATCTATTCTTTTCTCCACGCATAACACGACTGATTTAGACCGGATAGCGGATTATATTGTTTTTGTAAATGAGGGGCGACTAGTATTTAATGAGATGAAAGAATCTCTACCTAATAAATATATGCTGGTAAAAGGCAACAAGGAGTTGCTTGATCGGGATGTGCGGAAGTGTTTTATTGGGATTAAAGAGACAGCACTTGGTTTTGAGGGGCTTCTTAACCACAATTCTGAGGAGGCGCGGTATTTTAGAGATCAAGCGATATGCGAAATACCTACCCTGGAAGAAATCATGTATTTTACGGTAAAGAGAAACGCTTTGTATGTCTAATCTCTTGCTGTTGATTCGGAAAGACTTTATTCTCCTGGGGAATTTCATTCCTTTATTTCTCTTGAGTATTTTGTTTGTCGCATATGTACAATTGGATAGCTCCAGTATGTTTGCTACATTTCAATCTTTACTATTGCTCGTATACTCCTGTTCAATGGATGCACAGAATAACAACACAAAGTTTGTTTTAGGACTGCCAGTAAGTCGGCAAGAGATGGTCTTGGCTAAATACTTATCATTGATTCCTTATAGTTTCATCGGTTTAGTTTGCTCTTTAGCTTTGTTTCTAATTTCCTTTTCATTTGGATATTCCATTAGCCCAGTGTATTGGATAGGGGTATCTTTAACGTTATTTATGATTTCTTTGACTGCGTCTATTTATCTGCCGATTCATTATTGGCTTGGTAACAAGAACTATCACTTTAATATCCTTTTTAATGTAGTTGTAACGATAACCACGATAAGTGCTGGATCTTCACTCAACAATTCATCTTTTTTCTTAACAATAACCCACTTAAAGCTGCAGGATCATCTGGTACAGACAGCTTTGATAGGGATCGTTTATCTATTCATCTTGTACTTCTCATATAAGATTTCACTACGAATGTTTAGCAGGGAAGAGTTATAAGCTAAGGAGGAATTATAGTGTATCATTCATTGTATCTTATTCAAAAAGACTTCATTCTTTTGCGTAAATTTCTGATGTTGCTCATCCCTTTCTTTATTTTTATAGCTTACTCGAACTATCATAGCTTCAGTTTATTTACGGTAATGCCACCCATGCTGTTATTGATTAGCTCCTGTTCTATGGATACTCAGCAGATGACGCAACGGTTTCTCGTTAATCTCCCTGTGCGGAGACAAGAGCTTGTCCGCGCTAAATACTTCTCAATCCTTCCGTATGCGCTTGTTGGGCTGGCAGCAACTGCTTTTACCTATCTCCTGATTATTATGACAGGTAAAGAGGTGACCCCTCATTTCTGGCAAGAGGTTGGTATTGCGATATCTATTTTCCCGCTCCTCGCTATGCTTTATTTACCGATTCATTACTGGCTAGGGGCTAAAGGAACGCAAGTGGTTAATCTCGTTTTTATGATGATTATAATGGTTGGTCCGAATGTGATTGGTAGCTTGCTTCAATGGTTTCCTGAATTAGAGAACTGGCAGAGCTTTGGTGTGAAGTCTAGCTTTATTCCTTATATCATACTAGGACTCGCTTACGTGTTTTTACTCAGCTGTTCTTATCTCATTTCTTTGCGGATTTTTGAGAAGAAGGATCTCTGATGTTAATAATTTGAGATTTAGATTGAATTCATATACCATTATCACTACAACGATAAATACTGTAGGGGAAGGGTATACATCCAATGCCTAAAATGATTTATAGTTTTCGTACAAAAATGATTATGCTGCTGATGGCCAGTATGCTAGTATCCGGTGGGATAACCTTTTTAATCTATAAGGCGCTCCAGCGATATTATCACTCTGAGGTGAAGTTTGAGAATCCACTAACCAAAGTTCGCTATGTAATAAGAGATATTGGAGATGTAAATACATTTTTAATTATCTTTATACCACTAGCCATTCTATTTTTCTTCTTATTCACTAAGCCGTATGCAAAATACTTCAAAGAAATATCAAAGGGGATTCATCAACTAGCGTCAGGTGATTTCTCCGAACGAGTAGATATACCCTCCAAAGATGAATTTGGGATGATTGGTCATGATCTCAATCTAGCCATTGAGAATATGCAAGAAGCCATTGAGCGGGGAGACATTGCCGAGAGCAGTAAAGATCAACTCGTGTTGAATCTGGCGCATGATTTGCGTACACCCCTAACCTCGGTTATTGGTTATTTGGATTTTATTTTGAAAGATAATCAATTAACGCCTGAACAGACCAGGCATTACACGACGATTGCTTATACCAAATCTCAACGTTTAGAAAAATTAATCGATGAGCTGTTTGAAATTACAAGAATGAATTACGGCAAGCTTAAGCTTGAGAAATCCTCGATTGATCTCAGTGAGCTTCTCTTACAATTAAATGAAGAATTATATCCAGTCTTTGAGAAAAATGGCCTATCCTCCAGATTGGATATGACACAAGCTCTGATAATTTACGGTGACGGGGAATTGTTAGCACGTGTATTTGAGAACCTTCTTACGAATGCGGCCCGATACGGAAACGATGGTCAATTTATTGATATTCACGGTTACTTGGACGCTAACGAGGTAGTCGTTGAAGTAATCAACTATGGAAATTGTATTGAGCCGGAAGAGCTGCCACGAATTTTTGATATGTTTTACACGGGTGATCGTGCACGAACACATCCAACAGGAAGTACGGGACTTGGCTTGTTTATTACTAAAAATATAGTAGAGCAGCATAATGGAACCGTATCTGCGCAAAGCAGTGTGGTGCGGACAATCTTTGAAGTGAGACTCCCGAGAAACAGTAATTGAAGATCATTTCTATATGATGAAGTACCAACCTAAAGAGGATTCGTTGGTGGGTGATATCTAAAAATCGTCCACCTTTGAAATCCTCTTAAAAACATGATATAATTAGCATGCTAATTAATTTGTAAGGTGGTTCGGGGGAACAAGCTGTGATTGAAGATGAGATAAGAGAACTACTGGATAGAATTTCAGCCGAAATGCGTAGAGATTATGCAGCGCTGCTTAGAGAATTTAATCTTCATGTAGGCCAAGAACAGTTATTATGCCGGTTATGGAGATCAGATGGAATGACACAGATCCAGTTAAGCGAAAGTCTGAATTGTGAGCCTCCAACTATTACGAATATGGTGAAATCACTTGAGAGTCATGGGTTTGTTGTTCGAAAAAGAGATCCTGAAGATGGCAGAGTAAGCCGAGTGTATCTAACTCCAGCCGGACGTAATCTTTGTGAACCTGTGGAACGTATATGGAATAAGCAACTGGATAAATTATTAACAGGAATTTTACCCGAAGAACGTTTATTATTAAGAAGGCTTATGAAACAGATGGCGGATAATTTATCTTGAATCTGGCATTACTCACCACATCCATTAGCAAGCTAATCAAAACTTAGAAAAGAGGAACATAGATGATTACCAGTTTGACTCGTATTAATGAACTAGCCAGGAAAGAACGTGAAGAAGGTCTGACAAAAAGTGAATGGGTGGAACAGATCGCTTTGCGTGAAGATTATCTACGTGAAATTCGTGGACAAGTTCGTAACAGTCTATCGGGAGTAACGATTGTAGATCCTGAGGGAAATGATGTTACGCCTGAAAAAATTCGTTTATCGCGTAAAGAATCTTTGAACTAATCTTTAGCTAATGAAGTGAATTTACACCTTTAGAATATCGTTGAATGGTCTTATGGCTAATCAGCGAATATCTAAAGGTGTTTTTTTTTGATATCAAATGGACGAAAATGGAATCATATTTATAAAAATTATCTTAACGGAAGCTTAATTTGATTTTGTTAGCTGATGCTGAAAGTTAAGGTTCACTTAAACTTGTGTTTCACAGGATCTAAGACTGGATTGTTAGAATGAAATGGACAGAAGAGAAGATATAAATATGTGGGGAGCGGGAATTACATGATGAAAAAGACATTTTTCTTTTTACTGAAAGCAATAGGAGTTATAGTCATAGCCATAGCGCTTTTTCTAGCCATTGTTTTTACTGTTAATGTGATCTGCAACAAAATCGAGAAAGGAAAAATTGAACCCTATGGTCAGCTTGTACCTGTAGATGGAAAAAAAATGAACGTCACGATTCAAGGAAATGGTGAAGAGACGGTAGTATTATTACCAGGATATGGAACTGCAGCGCCGGGTATTGATTTTAAGCCGCTTGTAGACGAGTTATCTCCATTTTATAAAGTGGTTGTAATTGAGCCATTTGGCTATGGATTAAGTGATATCACGGAAAAAGAACGAAGTACTGAAAATATAGTGAGTGAGTTACATGAAAGTTTACAACAATTAAATATAGACCGTTATATTCTGATGGGACACTCCATATCCGGAATTTATGCTCTAGACTATGTGAACAAATACAAAAACGAAGTTAGTGCATTCGTAGGGATCGACAGCAGTGTTCCGGCACAAGGAGCCGGCGATGAACTTCCAACAGCAGCCTTAAAATCACTTAAACAATCAGGTTTCTACAGATTGCTGGTTAAACTCTCGCCTGATCAAATCATTGCACCCGATGTTGATGCTAAAACGAAAGAGCAAAATAGAGTGCTTTCGCTTAAAAACATGATGAATCCGAACATCATCAACGAAGCAGATCATTTCTCAAGCAACTTCAAAGCCGCAGAAAACTTAAAGTTCCCTAAAGAACTTCCCGTGATGTTCTTCTTAGTAAAAGATAATTCGGATGTTGAGGGCTGGGCAGCTTTACATGAAGAACAGATCAAAGATTCCTTGCATGGGAAGATGATGATGTTTGAAGGCGATCATTATTTACACCATACCCGATCGAAAGAAATCGTGGAGAACTTCAGAAACTTCATGAGTGAGATAAAATAAAAGTAAATAAGAAAACGTCGAACGATTCATATAGTGAATCATTCGGCGTTTTCTTATGGATTAAAGTACGATTCACCAGCGTGATTCTAAAAAAAGATGATTGATCAACGCAATTGTGGGCACTCTATATCCTAATCTTTACTATAGGAAGGACTACAATAGCATGTGCGGAATAGCAGGAATCTTAAAATGTAATGGACAACCCCCGCAAGAGGAAACCTTAAAACAAATGACAGGTGCAATGAATCACCGAGGTCCTAATCATGAAGGCGTATGGCTCGATTCTCAAATTGGGCTCGGTTTTCGTAGGTTATCCGTTATAGATTTACGTGATGGAAATCAACCGATGACGAATGAAGATCGTTCCCTTTGGATTGTTTTTAATGGTGAAATCTATAATTATAAAACACTACGAGATCAGCTTAAGCTAAAGGGACATCACTTTCAAACGCAATCAGATACAGAAGTCATTGTGCATTTATATGAGGAATACGGTAAGGACTGTGTCCATCATTTACGAGGAATGTTTAGTTTTGCGATTTGGGATGTTAAGGAACAGACGCTTTTTGCTGCCAGAGATCATTTTGGCATCAAGCCTTTTTATTATTACAAAGATGAGAATAACCTTTTATTTGCTTCGGAAATTAAAAGCATTCTTGCAGTTCACGGAGTACCAAGAAAGCTTCAGTATCAAAGTTTATTTAGCTACTTAACTTTTCAGTATGTGCCGCAACCGGATACGATGTTTGAACATATTCATAAATTAGGACCTGCAGAGCGAGTATTTGTTAACGCTAAAGGTGAAATGAAGATCGAGAAATATTGGGAACCCCATTTTCATCCGGTAAAACGATCTTTAGCGGACTATGCGGAAGAAATTAAGTGGAAATTGAAAGAGTCTGTAAACCTTCATTTACAAAGTGATGTGAATAGAGGGTGTTTTTTGTCCAGTGGAATTGACTCCACAGCAATAGCTGCAATGATGAAAGCAGAAGAATTAACAAAGACCTTTTCGATTGGATTTGAAGGGGTAAACAATGAAACCATCATTGCAAATCAAACGGCAGCTAAACTGGGAACGGATCATTATTTTCACATCTTATCTACAGAAGACTTTTTTGATAGTATTCCGAAAACGGTATGGCATCTAGATGAGCCTGTCGCGGATCCTTCCGCCATCGCTCTTTATCATCTCAATCAGCTTGCAAAAGATCATGTCACGGTTGTCCTATCCGGGGAAGGCGCTGATGAATTATTCGGAGGATACCGGATCTATAGAGAGCCAGATGCACTAAGACCCATTTCATGGATGCCCAATTTCATAAAGGATTCGTTACGAAAATCATTGTCTATATATCCATATCATTTTTATGGAAAAAACTATTTACTTCGGGGGCTGACACCTTTAGAGGAACGCTTTTTCGGTAATGCTAATATCTTTAACAAAAGCGGAAAGATGAACTTGCTCCATGAGTCGGTGCACGCTCAAAATAGCTTTTTACATCCGACGGATATCGTTAAGCCTTTTTATGATAAGACAGTGCACCTAGATCCTACGACAAGAATGCAGTTTATTGATATGAATTTTTGGTTGCCTGGCGATATTTTGTCAAAAGCAGATAAGCTGTCTATGGCACATTCATTGGAATTAAGAGTCCCATTTTTAGATAAAGAGGTTTTTGAAACGGCTAGTAAAATTCCAGTCTCCAATCGAATTGGCAAAAATACAACAAAACTCGCTTTGCGTAAAGCTATGGAAGGAATTGTTCCTGATGCTATTGTGAATCGCCCGAAATTAGGATTTCCCGTACCGATTCGTGATTGGCTTAAGACCCCGATTTCAGATATAATGTTTGAGCAAATACGCTATAGTGGTATTGAAGAAATATTCAATATGAATATCATCGAAGAAATGTTTATCCAGCATCGGAGTAATAAAGGTGATTATTCGCGTAGAATCTGGCTAATTTACATTTTTTCAGTGTGGTACACGCTTTTTATGAAAGAAGATCTGAAGCAATTAAAGAGTGCCGTGCTGTAATGGGGGAGAGATCGTTTGAACATTGAGGAATATGCATGGAATAAACATGAGCAGCAAATAAAATCAACTAACGAATTTACTTACAGTAGTCCTAAGATAAAGATTGTAGACAATAATGAATTAAGAAATCAACTTGAAGAGACACTTGAAAAATTACCGCAGAAGTTCCTGGCCAAATGGGCTTTGAGCGTTGCTGTTGAACACCTGGATCATCTGGATCAACATCTTATAAATGACCCGCGCATTGATTTAGGGATAGAAACGCTAGAAAAACGTATAGCTGGTGGTATCAGAGCCTTTGACTTAAGAAAAGTTGGATTCATAGTCAATGAATTAGCGAAAGAGTCCACAACCGAAGCAAGTAAGTATGCTGCTCGTTCTTTTGCACAAGCCATTGCAACTGGACATATGAGAGGACATGCTATGGTAAGCAGTGACTATGCAGTTAAAATGGTAATCATATCCAATAATTCCTCAGTGGCCGAGTCTGCCACTAAAGAACGGGAAAGACAATTAAGGATAGCTAAAGAAATGTTTTATAATTGAAGCTATAAGACTGAACGGTATGAAGATACTGATATAAGTTAATTAATGGTAATAATTAGCTTTTTTATTTAAGAGGTACGTAAAGAACAATCAACAATAAACATATAAATATAACTAAACAAAGTTTAATCCGAGATTCTGATACACTTTAAAGTTTAATACTCGTTAGAGACAAATCAATATCTAAAAAGAGATTCAATTGTTCATGAAAGGGAAGCTAGTATGAACAATTTTGAATATTGTATAGATATCAATTATGGACAGCTAATTGGCATTAGTATGGTTTAAATTGGCTTGTTCCATTAATTTATGTACTACTTCCTCACAAAACCCGTATTTTGTACATATGTCTTTGAGTTGGAATAAGCCCTGTTTACATCTAGGATGTTGTACAAATGTCGGTGGACAAAAACATAGTCCCTTTTAGGACAAGAACTTTGTCCCTTTGCCGACAAAGCCCCTATTCTGGCCATAAAAAAACAACTCAACTGGAGCAGTTTTCAATAATCATGCTTCTTTATATAAGAATTTACGTAATTAATCCGTTCATAATTTTTTGGATAATCAATGGATATCCGTGCTGGTACATAGGATTTCATTTTTGAAATAGCTTTCTTTTTTCTTAAGCTATGATTGGGGCATTGATATTCAGTGATTCTTGTGTTGATTGTATTCTCATAATACATCTTAAAGTTTATACTTTCAGCGCTCTTACCTTTAACCTCTTGGTATTTAAAAGCCATTTTGAAGTTAGCTTTTGTGCTGATGTGAGAATTTATAAGAACTTTATCTTTAATAAGACATAATCTACATTCTTGAAGCATTCGTGCCCCAGCTCCCTGCCGGCATGCCTTAATGGTCTATATATTTGGCACAGGCCCCTCAAAAAAAATAACAGAACCCTTAAAGCACTTTAAGGGTTCTGTTTATTATTTTATTTATTTGACATATTTAATTGCATACTTGTCAAGAAGCACTTCGGATTTGTTCAATTGCTTAATTCCTTCTGCCACCTTCTTTTCACCTGCATTGAATTTGGACCAATTTATTTTGGTCGTCCTCAAGCTGTCCCGCATTATAGTGAACCCTTCCAACTGGAGTTTTGCTCCTGCCAGATAGGAGGTATGTATTTCTTTCAACTCTACATTATTAGCTTTGAGGTTTTTCAACCCGGATACAAATTTAGTATAATTGGGCAATACAGTATTGTTTAAAGTAAGAAAGATTGTTTTTCTTGTTGAATCGTTCAGGAAACTATTTTGATTTAACGTAGTTATGGCTTTCTTTTCATAGCTTCCTAATGGCTGCAACTGCTCGATGTAATCTTCAAGATCCTGTAACATAATTTCTTCGTGTGTAGGTTCCTTTATAACTACCGGCTTAGTTGGTTCAGGAATGACTGTATAATCATCCACCACTTGAACAGTGAATACATAAGGTTCAAACTTTTCTCCAATATTGACAGTTAAGGTAGCATTCCCTTTATTTATGGCATGAAGTTCAGAAACCCATTGCGTTTTTCGTACGACCTTGACAACATTCTCATCTGATGAGATTGGAGTGAAGTCATGTTCTGTAACGTCTGCATCAGTCCAGTCAGTGATGGCTATTTCGTATGATTTCCACTCCCCAACTTTTATCTCAGCAGGTTTGGTCACTTTGACAATGTCGGTGATGTTCTGTGCAGCCGCATAAATACTGCCAACCCCAAACACAACCGATACTATAATTGCTAGCATTAGCGAATAAATCCAACTCTTTCGTTTCATATAGCCTTCTCCCAGCTTAATTATTAATAGTAAAGCATCTACCAATTTTGCTAATGTATTCCTTGAATAGGTTACAGGTAGCAAAAATAGCATAATACTTTCCTCTTATATTATATAACTTAGCAGGAATAATTGTCCTATTTTTTTTTGGTGTGCTTCCCGTTTCGAAGCACCGCCTTTACAAAAAAATGGTTTTCCGTCCGGGTCTATTCTGATCGCTCACACAAATGCCGTCCGCCATCAGATTCCAAACGCTTCCTTGTTTCCGAACGCGAGTATAGGCGAGCATTTGACACCTGTGGCCTGCGTCAAGTCGGTGTAAGACATACATTAGACAATCAAATCGGCAATAGTAACATGTTCTTGTCCATTTTCGGCAATGGGACCAAGTTCTTGTCCTGAGTAAAGGACAAGAACTTGGTCCCATAAATCAGAAAACCAGCGCTGGGCGCGGGCTCTTATGGGACTATGTTCTTGTCTTCTGACATACAATGACAAAAAGTTACCTACATAAATATAAATGTCACCCTCCCTATAATGATAACAAAAAATTGATCTTCAAAAAAATAAAATTTTCCTCAATGTAAAAAGACTATCTCCATTAGGTAATAGCCTTCGATATTAATAAATCACGATTTTGCCAGGAAAAACCCTATTTAACATATCACGCATTTCTTCTTAGCATTGCTTTTAATTATTAGTATTTCAGAAATAAGTATTCCGATGACATCTTCAAAATGGATATTCTCTTATGTAGCGGTTCTTTAATGTTGTTCTAATTCAGTCAATTTATCTTCGAGATACAAGTACGAGTCAATCCCTCGATGGAATTTTTTACGAACCGTTACACGCTAGATTTTAGGGTCCGAGCCGTACTCTCGTCTAGTAAAGGTTGTGGCTGATTGGGATCCAATTCGCTTGGTAACCTTGTTTTGTTCTCTCCCATTCGAATCCGCCATCTCTTGAAATGGACGAGGTAGCTGCTGAGCAAACTACCAAGCACGTCTCAGTCGTTCATCAAACCGTATGCAGAGTGAAACGAAGTAGTCTTCTTCTCGGTCACAGACAGTCGACTAGATTCGCTCTCTCCCTTAGAAAGTTACAATAACTTTGCCTTGTGAGTGACCAGTAGAAACTTGTTGTAACGCTTTATTAATATCATCAAATTTGTAAGTAGAATCAATTGAAGGTTTAATATTGTCATTTTCAATAAGGCTAGTAATCTCTTGTAGCTGTCTTCCATTGGCTTGCACAAATAAAAAGTGATATTCTTTTTTATCTCTTGCTGCTAAACGGTCTAAACGTGCACCTACTAAAGAAAACAACATTTTTTTCCACATTGGAAGATTATTTTCAACGGCAAAGCGATAATTTGGTAAAGCCTTCAATGATACTAATTTTCCTTGAGGTTTTAAAATATCAAGTTCCCTTTTTATTTCGTTTGTACCCAAGGTGTCTATAACATAATCTATATTGGATAGAATCTCAGCATAGTTATCCTCCTTATAATTTATAAATTCATCTGCTCCAATCGACAGTACACGTGATCGACCTCTTTCACTGCCACTTGTAATAACGTATAACCCCATTGCTTTAGCAATAGGGATTGCCATAGCACCGAACCCGCCAGTTCCGCCAGGAATAAATAGTTTTGCATTAGGCTGAGCGTTGAGCACTTCTTTCAATGCTTGATAAGCTGTTAAAGCAGTAAGTGGGACCGCAGCTGCTTCAATAAAGGATAGATTTTTAGGCATTTTAAATATAGCTTCATCTTTGACCGCCACATATTCAGCGAAAGCTCCTATTTTATTCACCGGCAACCTCGTATAAACTCGGTTACCAACCTGAAAATCAACAACATCTTTACCACATGCTTCTATAACACCAGAAAGTTCATTGCCTAATGTTAATGGGAAATCATAATCAGCAATCATTCGGATACTGCCATTTAAAATAAGAATATCTAAAGGATTTACACCTGCAGCTTCTACTTTAACGAGTACCTCACGATTATCGATTTTCGGTATTTTAACATTGTTTATTTCCAAATGAATTTCTTTTGAGTATTTCTGTATTTGAGCAGCTCTCATGTTGTGCCAGCTTCCTTTCCATTTGCAAATCTTAGAGCGTACAATTTTCAGTTGTACGCCATTTGTGATTTCACTTATTCTTATTGCTGTTGAGCTTTTAATTCTTCCATTATAGGGTAGTCTGTATAACCTAAGCTTCCGTTACCAGCGTATAATGTTTTAGGATCAACTATATTTAAAGGTGTTCCTTTTTTTAGACGTTCCACAAAATCCGGATTAGCTAAAGACCAGATACCGACTGGCACCACATCAGCAGTACCACTATCAATATCTACACTAATATCTTCAAGTGCCCGCCCTGCTCTATTGACCAATAATGGATTTGACCAAATTGAACGAATTTCACGGAGCAGTATTTCATTCCCTAAATGCATAACATGGAGGTATGCTAAATTATACTTAGCTAATTCTTTTACAAGATGGCGATAAACCTCTGGTCCTTGTACGCCTTCATCAATCCCACCAAGAGGTGTTCCTGGTGAAATACGGAAACCGGTTCTTTCTGCTCCAATTTCTTCAACTACTGCTTTTGTTACTTCGATTGCAAAACGAGCACGATTCTCCACAGATCCACCGTATTTATCGATTCGTTTATTAGAATTTTCACCAATAAATTGATTAATTAGATAACCGTTGGCTCCATGAATTTCAACCCCATCAGCACCTGCTTTAATAGCTGCTGCAGCTGCTTTTCGAAAGTCTGCAATAGTATTTTGAATATCTTCTTCGCTTAGCTCTCGTGGAACGGGTATTTCCTGCATTCCTTTATCAGTAAACATTTCTACACCAGGTGCGATCGCTGAAGGTGCAACTGCTTGTCGATGATGCGGAGTATTGTCGGGGTGCGATATACGGCCCACATGCATTAATTGTATATACATAAAGCCCCCTGCTTCATGTAATGCATCGGTAACCTTTTTCCAACCTTCTATTTGCTTTTCAGTATAGATGCCAGGTGAATTTAAATAACCTTGTCCATCATCAGAAGGTTGTGTACCTTCACTAATAATTAATCCCATTGATGCTCTCTGAGCATAATAAAGGGAGCTTAGTTCTCCCGGTGTGCCGTCCTTTTGTGCTCTACTACGTGTCATAGGTGCCATTGCTAATCGATGAGGTAATTCCATATTTCCAATTTTCGTATTACTCCACAATTTGTTCATTTTGTAGTCTCCTCTATAAATTAAGTTAGAAATGAAATTGTTATTAAGAAAGATGAGGGTACAGTGCAGGAACGCCACCTGCAAGTCCACCTTGTATCATTCGGCTGTTATCATCAGCAATAATTTCAAAACTGCCAGATTCTATGCCATCAATAGCTATTTTTGCGATATCTGCAGGGCTTACTTTGGGAACTTCTAAGCTGGATGTCATGTCTGTCTCCATAAAGCCAACATGTAATCCTGCTACTCTCACATTATGTGGATACAAGTTTATACGTAAATCGTTCGTCAATGCCCATGCTGCAGCCTTCGCGGCTGTATAAGCACCCGCAGTTCCGGAACTAAACCAAGATAATGCGGAAAGAATATTTAAAACCGATCCTCCCCCGTTTTTCTCAATGATCGGTGCAAAAGCACGAACCATGTATAGCGTACCGAAGAAGTGCGTATCAAACTCCAACTGTATTTTGTCCACATCACCTTCCAGCAAAGAAGCGCCAGTAGATGATCCTGCATTGTTGATTAATAGCGTAACGTCCTTAGCGAGGATAGCAGCTGCTTCAACTTCTTGAGTGTTGGTAATATCAAGCTTTACAGGTATAACGCCTGGAATATCAATGGTTTCCGGATTTCTTGCACCTGCATAAACCTTAGCCCCTCTGGATAGAAGTTCAAGGGTGAGATGGCGGCCAAAACCTCGGTTTGCTCCAGTTACAAATGCCACTTGTTCAGAAATTATCATTTTATTTACTCCTTTTATTCATCTATTAACTACTATATGGGAATGATCATTCTAAAATGTACACAAGAATAGATCATTCATGAAAGAAAACTAAAGCAAGGAAAGAAACATATTTTGAGAACGATCATTCTAAAAAATATACAAGAAGGATCGTTTAAAGAGATCTATAAACGAGACAACACTCAGTTATGAGAACAATCATTCTAGAATATGCATAAGCAATTATTTTTAAATAATAATTACTTATGTAAAAGTTTAATTGATAAATCGGCTATTCGATGTAATTTTTCTTTAGGCACTGAGGTCCTTGTCATTACCCTTAACCCCACACAAACAGAATGCAGATGTTCCGCTAGATCGTCGGCATTGTAATCCGAGCTAAATTCTTCATCCTGCTGCCCCCACAAAATAATATCTTTGAGCAGCTTCTCTGATAATGTGAACGATTCAGTGGACTTCAAATCCACATTGGCATCGCGCATTGCTAGTTCCACGGCTGAATTCACCATCAAACAGCCTGAGGGCGAATCTTCTTCACCATTTATTATGAAACTAAAGATAAGCTGAAGTGCCTCAGTTGCAGTCTTGGAACGTTTAACTTCCCTCGTAAGCTCAGCATTCACTTTATCGCGAAAACGGTCCATGGCTTTCAAAAACAGCGTATGCTTGTCGCCAAATGTGTCATATAAACTTCTTCGATGAACTCCCATATGCTCTACAAGATCTGTCAAAGATGTCTTCTCGTAACCCTGTTCCCAAAAAAGCTTCATCGCCTTATCTAATACTTCATTCTCTTCGAATTCTTTGCTTCTTGCCATTCGATTCCCTCCCTAATAGTAAATGTAACATATTGAGAACGATCGGTAAAGAATGGATTTTCTAATCACTGTTAACGATGTGCTCTCTTAGCTTTCTTCTTTACTCCTTCCGACTGGTCTGTGGTGCCTTACCTCCGAGCGGATCCCTTCCCTGTCCTTTTTATTTATCTTAGACTTTTCATACAGGACATTTCTTAGTGCATAAATCATCATAGCGCGACTATGTAGGTAACTTTAAGTCAATAAACCACAATGTAGGCACTTTTGTGTCATTGGACAGTAATAGTTCGTAACTTCATCCATCGAAGCAAACCACAGTGTTGCCGTCCACTGTCCATCACTCACCTCACTTTTTATATGATAAGCAATTTACTAAGATAATCATTCACTTATATCAATTGCTCCAAGATAAAAAACCCATATCGACCCTAGTTATAGGGTGATATGGGCGCCTGCCTTGAGATGTTATTTTTTAATTGCAGCTTTCAGAATTTCGATCTTCTCTTGTCGTGATAGATCCGATGAGGTTGAAATGCTATATCCAAATTTACCGCCATTTTGCCAAAAAACGTATTTCGGGAAAACATTAGCCGGTAAATCATCGTCAAAAAATCCATTATTCTTAGTTCCATCGGCGTCCACAGTATACTTCGTAATCGCAAGCGTATCTTTCCCGTTCGTGTATTCCAGGCGAATATCGTCGGCTTCTTTCCAGTCCATTTTTTTCGTGAAGACCGGTTTGCCGCTCTTCTTCCCTTCAGCTCTCAAATCATCGATGAACTTGCCTCCCAAGGGTCCTCCGATTCTCGCTTTGGAGAAAGTGTAGCCTTCTGGCAGGTTGGAAGGCTCTTGCAAGACAGCGCCTTTTAAGGTTGCTGCTTTCTGAAGATATTCATCGAAGGAAGCATATTCCTTCGTCAGCCCCCAATAGCTAAGATCAAGTCCGCTGTTCAACGCTTTATATTTATGATAGATAACATACGTGTCACCCGTCTCTTTAACCAATTCCTTCACGCGATTGATTTCATCGTCGATATATTTTTTATCCTCTGCTGGAAGTGCCTTAGCTGCATCCGCCGCTAGTTTATTCATTTTATCCATTTCTTGCTTATACAACGCACGGTCTACCTTAGATCCATTGAATTCCTCAGGATAGGTGATATCTAATTGACGATCCCCAGCTTCTGATTGTGCCGAAACAGCTATCGTTGCGTTCCCATCATCTTTTTCCTTGGCATTGACCAGCGTCACGCTGCCAAGCGCGAGAATGATTGTCATCCCTAAGATAGAAAGGCGATATGATTTTTTATTGAATTGTTTGATCATGATAAGTCTCCTTTTCATTTGTTTATGTGTCGCAGATAGGCCGGCAAGTCCCGGCAGGCGATGGTCTCCCGAGAAATGTTCCAACACTTGGATGATCGTCTGCCCATACGCATTATTTTGCTGTGGTCTCATCCGATCCAGCACGAAGGCATCACAGGCCATCTCTTGATCTTGTCGCGCTCTGTTCACTGCAAGCCATACAAGTGGGTTGAACCAATGGAGAATCAGAACCAGGTGCATGATCCAATTCACGGCTACATCCCTGCGACGGACATGAGCGAATTCATGCGCCAAGATATACTGAAGCTGTCCTTCATGCAGCGACATCAGTAGACTTGGAGAGATGACGACTGTCGGCTTACAAAACCCAACGACGGCCGGACCGGGAATACGCTCGCTGGAAACAAATTCAACTTTGCGCTTCACGCCGAGCTGCTGCCGTGTATCATGGAACAAGGCCAATAACAAAGGCGTTTCTATACGGCTACCAGCGCGCAGGGCATGTTGCAATCGCAGCTGATCGTATATGGTTTTCGCGACGAGAAGCAGTACACCCGTAAGCCAGATCAGTACCAAGACTGGAACAAAGCCCATCGATGTAATTTCATTCCACCAGAAACGGTTCTCCGGCTTGCTTCCCGATGTATCCGTGGATGCGGTTAATTCCGTTATCCCAACTACAATTCCATATTTCTCCGGAACAGAACCCTTTACGTGTTCTCCTGTCTCGCTTGCACTTATCGATGGATCTTGCATTTGCTGGTGAATGCCAGGCATGAAGGATTCCAGAGATAATACATTATAAAGGCTAAGAGAAGACTCTGGTGCCCAAGGAAGCAGCAAGCGGATCGCCACGGGTATCCAGAGCAAATATTTCCATCTGGCTTCCAGTTTGTTTTGGAATAAGAATTGCAGAATCAAGATCAGCATGACTAGAATGCCTGCCATGAACGATCCCTGGATCACCCAGCCGAAGAATGACACAACAGTTTCGTATAAGCTTGGACTCATTTAGATTCTCTCTTTTCTAGTTCCCCAATTCTGCCGCTATTGTCGAATAACGTCTTTAAATCCTCAATTTCCTGCGTATTCAGCTTCTCATCTTGGAGGAAATTAGCCAACATCGGCATAATGGAACCACCATACATCTTCTCCATGAAGGAAGTAGTCTCGGAACGCTGATATTCTTGCTCGCTGAACCGAGGATAAAATAATTGCATACGCCTCGAACTCTGCTCCAGCTTCACGCCCGCCGCTTCCTTCTGTACCAGTCGGCTAAGAAGCGTTCGGGTCGTATTCGGGCTCCAGCCCATTCGATCCGTCATTTGTTGAACAACTTCACTAGAATAGCAATCTGGATTTAGCCACAATACCCGCAAAATTTCGAGCTCTGCATCCGTTATGGATGGTATTCGGTTCATATATACAACCTCCAAATCTAACTTGCGCAGAATGCATAGGATGGGTGAACTGCTGCGCATGCTCAAGGCAACCTATCACTTCTTGACCGCTGCTTTTAGAATTTCAATCTTCTGTTCTCGGGTGATATCGGATGAAGTTGAAAGGCTGTATCCGAATTTGCCGCCAGCTTGCCAATAAATGTATTTTGGGAAAATGTTTGCCGGAAGGTTATCGTCAAAATAACCTTTCTTCTTCCCTTCCTTCGCATCCACCACAAACTTCGTAATCGCAAGCGTATCTTCCCCGTTCGTGTATTCCAGGCGAATATCGTCGGCTTCTTTCCAGTCCATTTTTTTCGTGAAGACCGGTTTGCCGCTCTTCTTCCCTTCGGCTCTTAAATCATCGATGAACTTGCCTCCCAAGGGTCCTCCGATTCTCGCTTTGGAGAAAGTGTAACCTTTTGGCAGGTTGGAGGGCTTTTGCAAGACAACGCCTTTTAAGGTTGATGCTTTCTGGAGATATTCATCAAAGGAAAAGTATTCCTTCGTCAGCCCCCAGTAGTTAAGATCAAGTCCGCTGTTGAGTGCCTTGTACTTATAATACATGACATAGGTATCTCCAGTCTTGGCGGTCAAATCCTTCACTCTCTTAATTTCTGCGTCAACCACCTTTTTTTCCGCTGCCGTTGGAGCTTGATCGGCTGCTTTTTTAGCCGTCGACTTCTGGGCTGACTTGGAAGAAGCCGCGTCTACCTCAAGGTTCATCGATGAACCCAATAGTAGAACACTGCTGAGGGTTGCGATGGCTAATTTTGATGCTGCTTTCATGTGAAAAACTCCTTTCTGTGATCCTGCTTTAAAACTACACGTGTAGTTATAATTCAATACTACAGTTGTAGTTATATTTTGTCAACACTATTTTATCGGACCCTTTTCGAGTATCCATGAAATAAAAAAAACTCCTCCGGAGAGCAGTTTGATCGTACGATGGATTCGTTATTGCTGTTGTAGGATCTGGCTGGAGATCTGCTCGAGCACGTTCTGATTATTGTCCACCAACAGGATGACATGATCCGGATTGAGGCTGGACAGCGCTTTGAGACTAGTTGGAAGCAGTCCTAGGTCATGGAAGATTAAATCGGCGATGCCGGTCTTCACATAGATTGTATGCTGGGTAATTTTGTGGAATTATACTAATAAAAAAACCGCGATTTACGCGGCGGTTCGACGTTAGGCTGAATGGTTCTACCTTTAATCAATTTTCTTATCGATCATCGTTGTTGCGACTCTCGTCAAACAAAGCTTTCAAGTCATCAATTTCTTTCTCGTTCAGCTTCTTATCCTGCAAAAAATTAGCGAGCATGGGTTTCAAGGCGCCGCCATACAGTTTCTTCATGAACGATTTGGTCTCCGACTTCAAATATTCTTGTTCGCTGATGAGTGGATAGAACAAAAAGTTCCGTTTGGATCCCTCTTCCTGTGTTGTTCCCGCCGCTTCTTTCTGCACTAGACGGTTCAGGAGCGTCCTTGTCGTATTCGGGCTCCACCCCACTTGTTCCGCCAACTGTTTGACGACTTGGCTGGAAGGACAATTCGGACTGGCCCACAATACGCGCATCACCTCGAGCTCCGCATCCGTGATGGGTGGTATTTTTGTCATGCCTAAACCCTCCAAAATCAAGTTATGACTACATCTGTAGTCACAATTAAATAGTACAATTGTGGTCTGATCTTGTCAACCTGCAATGTGTTACATTCTGAAAATAAAGTTTTGCCGATCGATATCTTGACCTTTAGGTTTGACCTAAGATATATCTTGGATATATGCCGAGCTATTATTTTTAGGAGTGAACGTGCCTATAGGAATGGTTTAACTTTACCAAATCAAGGCTCGTGGCAATAGGATCATGTTTTTTCCGTTTTCGGCAATCAGTACAAGTTCTTGTCCTGAGCAAAGGACAAGAACTTGTACTGATAAAAGACATGAACTTGTATCTATTCCCGATTAATCTACCCTCCGCAATGAAAAATACTGATCCAGGGAAGATCAGTATTTTATAAAGATTTTAAATGATAAAGATCTTGAGAAAACTCTCCAAATGGCTACTTAACGAAGTATGAATTGATAAGCGAACAGAGATTTTAGAGTATAAGAAAAAATATCCTTACGGTAAAGTGAATATTAATGTTACGTTGAAACACACCGAGCGAACGCGCCATGAAACGCGCCGTCGATATTATAAACGGAATCGCAATAAGGTACGTCGATAAAGATGTGGAAAATAACGTAGACGTCGGGTGCCCTTCCTCACGCCTCTTTTCGTGTGGTAACAAGATATATTCAGGATTCTGTTCTGCATACAAAGTGGAAGTATATGCACGACACAAAAAAAGGACACTCCCAGAAAAAAACTAAGGAATGCCCTTTATTCTCATTAAACTAAAAAACTTTTTCCTTATAATTACTAATCAGCTCTTCTTTTACTGGTTTATATTACCTATTTTTTGATTTAACAGACTTACTATTTCCTTTGAATTATTACTCATTCCTTCGTCAATATTCTGATTCTTATTAGATTTTGAAAGTAACCGCGAATAGTTTTCTGTACTTGTAGCTTCGTCCTCAGCTTGTTTTGTTTCACTCAATAAAACTTTTGATCCGTCTGAATTAACAAGATACTGTCTAATATAAGCGCCTTCCCTTGCTGTAACCAGTTGCCCCTTTTTTTCTCCGGATTTGTCCTTCTTTTCTTCATCATCTTTCTTTTCAACTGTTTGTATGAGAAGCGTTGATTTAAACAACTCTTTGTTGTTTGTTAGATTGTTGTGTTGGTTAATGTGATAAACGCTAGGACTAGAATTATTAATACGCATGACTCCACATCCTCATCGAATGGAATTTATTAAAATAGTTGTAACATATCATTTAATATCGGTATCTTTTGTTGAGTGATGAATACAAATTGCGATTTGGACAAAAAAGGGACGCCCGCGGCCATTAGCCTAGACGCGACGAGTATAGCCTGTGCGTCTATGTCTAGGTTATAGGGATCAATCTGACGTTTGGATTGGTACAAGCGAGGGAATAGCGTTAATGTCATTTGTTACGTTATTATTATTGTTCATATATTTATGTATGGCCCCTAATTACTTTTTCGTCAACACATTTTTCTATCAATGCCAATGGAAACCAACGGCAGAGATCCTTCGAGTAAAAAAAACAACAGGCTGAGTTGCCTCTTGTAACTACCATCTGCACAACGTCTCCGTGCCCGTTGTACAGGTAATAATAGTCCTAATGCAGAAAGACTGCCGGCAAATTTCTCCGACAGTCTTTCTCTTAAAAAGTAGTATTCTTATCTTCATATTCGCTGGACAATCCCTTAAGCGATTTGATTTTACCATGGGGATGCTGTTCTTGCTTTCGTGACTTCCAGGCAGCTTCTTTCCTTCTCTTCTGGTGAGCCATAAAAGATATCCTCCTCTGGAAATTGAGATGTATACTACTTCCTTATGATGTCATTCCATGGCTACGTTCATTCATATAATTATTTTGTGCTTACAGGCATAATACACTAGGGTATTTGTTTTTTTGGTACGTTCTCTTGTATCCGTTGGCCGCTGGTGCATACTGTAGCGGCACAATCGAGTTTTCCGAGCACGGTTAGAGCTGGTTTTCCAAAGGCAATTGCATATTTTTCAACGAGCTTTGTTTAAAAGTTTGTTTTTCAGATTTCCACCTGTTGTGCGGTTTTAAATTTTCCTGAGAATCCTTATTATGTTAACAAAAAAATACGACCACGGAGCTCCCTTGGGACTAAGACTGCCCTGTCATTTATTATTCTGCAAATAGTTTCGCATACGGATTTTCGATCTTTTGTTCGCTACTGCTCTTACCTGTGTTATTTAGAACATAATATTGATAGAAATGGTTTGAAAAATTTAATGATTCCAATGCTTTAGCCATAAATGGATCTTCCGTCTGATCACTCAATTGGTCCCCTGTCCAAAAATAATGCAACATGAGACGATTCTGGTTATACGGATGTTTGATAATGTAGGCTCCGGATTGATTAGACTTATTCATGATTTCCTGCCATTTAAAACCGACTGTATCAGCACGCTTGATGATGCCGGACTTCAAGGCTTGTACAAACCCATTCGCATCCGGTTTGCCGATGACAATGATATTACTGTCCCCTAGCTCCTTCTTAAGCTTGTTTTTTAATACTTGACGTTCTGTTATAATCGTTGGTTTTATTCCTGCTATTTGGAAGAAGCCTTGAAACTGGTTGAGCAGCTGATCCTGTTGTTTTGTTGCTTTGTCCGATGTCATACGGTCGCTCAAGATAATCGTTAGCGGCTCGCCCTGCAACGTTTTATCGATAATTCGGCTCATCGTTTCAAACGGAACCTCTGGAAACTGCACAAACACCGAATGGTATATTGATTTAAATTGCTCGTACATATAAGCGGCTTCCTCGTCCGCTGTTAGACGATATTCAGACTTCAACGAATAATTGGGCTGGCGCAAATCCGCTTCCCAATCCTCTCTGATCTTTTTGCCCGCTTTGTTCTCAACAACCTGAAGCAGTCCTTCGATCGTCGCATTTTTGTATACATACTGGTCAAAATATGTCTGCATCAACTCATCAAACTTCTCTTCGCCAAGCGTACGATACAACTCATAGATGGCTTGACGGCCTTTTTTATAAAAAATGGCGTCGGGAGAATCGCCAACCTTATCATTGGTCGCATCAAGCGGACTATCTAACGATACTTCATCGATTTGAATCACCTTGAATCCATTTAACGGATTTCCTTGTTTCTCATAGAAATATACCATAGAGAAATCGGCAAATCCTTCATCTAGAAATGATTCCTTCTCGGAATTATTTCCAATTAATGCGTGGAACCATTGATGCGCAATTTCATGGACAAATGCTGAATGGTTTGAAATATCTGGCTGACCCTCGATCATACCCATCTGAATCATTCGCGAATATTCAACAGCGATCCCTTCAACGTACGATTCAACAATTCTGAACTCCGGATAAGGATATTTACCATATTTTTCGCTGAAGAAGTTAATGACTTTAAACGCTTGATCAATATATTGATCGATAATCTGTTTTTTGTCTTTCTGATTATCAAAGTAATAGTATTGTATGGTCAGACCATCTCGTGTAACACTTTCTACTTTAAAATCTGGACTCGTGAAGAAGACAAATTCTCTCGTATTATTCGCAGTGGCCGTTACCATCTTGCGGCCTGTTTCGGCATCCTGTACGTTCAGTGTTCCAGGCATGGAAACCTGATAATCGGCGGGTACATTCATGGTTACCTGATAATCCGCAGAATCATAATAATCGGATTCAAATGTAGTGCTGTAAGGAGTTTTGTCCCACGTATGATCTGCAGGGTTATAGACCGAAAGCACAGGGAACCAATGAGCACCATTGATGATATTCTTGTAATGGGACAACCGCTGTGAGCCATAAGGAATTTTTACGTCAAATTCAAGTTCCAGTGTGATAGATTGCCCGGGCTGCAATGCTTGTCCTAATGCAACCTTAAGTGCCTGATTCGTATTATCGAACTTCAAGGGTTGACCTAACGACTTCACATTGTTGATGTCAATGCCGCCCAGGAAATCTTCAGGTTTTTTATCCGGATTTTCCTTTGCCATTCGTTCATTTGAATTTTCGAACATACCCGACTGTGTTTCCTTTGAACGGTTTGCATCTGCAAAGGTGTGAAACACAATATTGTCCAGTGTATCCTTCGTGTTGTTTCGATAGGTCACAGTTTCTGTACCGTGAATTGTCATCTTCTTCTCATCAAGCCTTGCGTCTACTTGATAGCGCGCAAGCTGATGAACAGCCGCATCCGCTTCTAGCAACGAATCGTTCTGAATCGTTGGTTTCGCCGCCATCGCTATCCCCGTCCCGAAAACAGGGCCTGTACTTAATGCGACAACAAGACTGCCGGCAATCATGCACTTCGGTAGTTTAGTATTCCAATGTTTAAGTTTATTCATGTTGCTCCTCCTAATGATAAGTTCCTAATCATGATCGTAGATTCTCGAGTATGTACAAAGACTAGTATAAAGCTCTTACTTTACACGAGTTTTAAAGGAACCTTACATTAACCTTAAAAGGAATCACTTATAGTTTTTTAAAACTGATACTCTGCACAAGTGTATTGCACTAACTCGATAAAACAGCGTTCCAAGGAGGTCCGCTCCCACACTTGGCTTGACAATACATCTAGCCCAACAGGCTGCCGATATAGTAGCGCCTGTTGGGCTTCAAAAAAGGGTCTTATGTGGCTCTTGAACTAAAAGCTTTAATTTTTATCATAATTAACATGAAAGCAAGCAAAGCGAATATGATTCCACTCCATATGAGCGGATGTATTCCCCATTGAGAGATAAACCAATCACCAATGGAAGCTCCCAACGTAATGCTTTTAGCCTCACTGACACGGAACTCTATAAACGAAATGATGATCGATTTGAGCTGCTTATTTAAAGGAACGGGAAAAGGTACGCAATGACAATTTGGAATAATTCAGCTTCCATATATGCCAGGATTCGAACTCGGAGAAAGCCGCCTCATCTTGCTCGGTTAACCAGTGAAAGTCTCCTTTCAGGTTTTCTTGCAGCAAGACGTTCTCATCGGCTTCTGAAAAATAAAAAAGATAATCTCCGCCATGCAGAGTGACTCCCGCTTCATTCAATTTTCGGCGAATGATCTTCACAGACAGGTCTTGTCGTTGATAAAGGCTTACCTTATCGGCCATCGCATGCATCAGGACCGCCATAACCAGACTGTCTTTATCCAGGTTCGTGTTGATGGCAACAGTAGCGACTTCATCGGTATAGAGGATGTCTCCGTTCAAAAATTGCGTCCGCCAAAAGTCAGTTATCGTTTGTGAGAATAAAGACGTGCTTCTTCCCCCCTCGCTAACTTCATTTTACTACTATGGCCATTGTACCTTCTTTGCTAAAAAAGCCTCCTGTTGGACCGTCCAAGGGAGCGTAGCTAAAACGATAACAATGGACGGCATCTTCCCTCAACGTTCATTGAATAATAAGTTGTCACATGTTACTTTTCAAGCCTCTTACACCACTCAGCACCATTTTCTCATGATCAGCTCAATCGGACCTCTTTTCATCCACTTTCTCCACAGACTCGAAAAGATAATGGAGATAATGAAATAAACGGTTCCGTATGCCATTGCAAAAGAAAGACTTCCGTTTTCCAAATAACCCACTGTCATAAGAAAACCAATTCCGATCACTACGTGCCCGATATAATGGGTTAACGATAACTGTCCTGTATGGATCATCGCCTGTGTCAGAATGGAATTTTCAAATTTATCGACCACATAAAGACAGATCGCAATGATGGTGACAGCTGAACAAATGCCAGAGAAAACATACAGCATTGTGGGCGGCATCGGTTTTGTTCCAAAAAGATAAGTTGCTGCTTCTTTACTCAGTACTGGGGAGGTCCATTTAACCAAGAAGAAAGAAATCGATTCAAAAACAACCGTTCCTGACAACGAATATACTAGTAATTTTGAACGGTTTTCCTTATTCAGCCAACGCTTCCTACCAATCCAAATGCCGATAAGGAAGAAGCTCAGCCAAGGAAAAATGGGATGAAATCCGTTAAATAACAGATTGCGAGTAAACCCTTCTATCGTCCAAAAGCCTATGTATTCCTTAAAACTCGAGTCCCATCCCTTGCTGTAATCGAATACGATTAAAAACAACTGCGATGCTATCAGGATTATCGAAAACAAAACTAGTATTATATTATCGGATACTGTGATCAAGACTGCAGCTACAAGCATAAATACCGCATAATAATGCAAAATATCGGCACTCCAGCCTATTAGCAATAAAAGCACGCCAGATATAAACAGAAAAGCAGCTCTCTTGTACAAGCTGTTACGGATTTGAGGAATGAGTTCCCAGCTCATTGAGTTACGGGCTTTCGAGGTCATTAATGCCACCCCAATACCAGCCAACACGACAAACAAGGCGGATGCTCTCCCCTCAAAAAGGCCCGCTATCGCTTGCAACCATACAGGTCCGCCACTCTCTGCCTGCATCGCTAGCTTATAGTTCACCATTACCATGCCGAAGATCGCCAATGCTCTTGCAAAATCAAAGGCAGTTATCCGCTCTTTCGCTTGACTCATGCCGCATCCTCTCCCTTAATACATTTCGCTTTATGACATGACATCGCTCAATAGATAGCAGCAGCTTTTCCCATAGTGAACCGAGTGAGTATCCTAATCCGATAAAACTAATACACCAAAATAAGGCACCTCTATAAGCATAGACTTCAATGGTTCAGAACGAAGAACCCAAAATGCCTGTGAAATATCCGGTTAGCGTCACTCCTAAGGAATGCGGCTTGGAATACCTAAACAATAAACCCTAGGTCTGACCTAAGGTCAATTATTTTGTTCAAAATTTCAAGAACAGACTTAGATTTGTCTAAATGGAAGCGTTTTGAAGCAGAGATCATCCTATTAAGCGTAGATGTTATTTAAAATATAGTTTAAGTTATCGTGATAGATTATCAGATGAAGATAAATCTCTTATTCATTCTGACCAAGGCTGGCACTATCAGATGAAACAGTATCGTCATGCTCTCGAAGAACGCGGCATCAAGCAAAGTATGTCCCGTAAAGGTAACTGCTACGACAATGCCGTCATCGAGAACTTCTTTGGTATCATTAAATCTGAATTTCTATATTTAAAGGAATTCGAAAGTATCGCACATTTTAAACAAGAGCTATTAAATTACATCGATTATTACAACAACAAGCGAATTAAAGCAAAACTAAAAGGCCTGAGTTCAGTACCGAACTCAGGCCCAACAAGTTGCCTAATTATATAACCTGTTTAACTTTAATGGAAGTGTTTAGTGCTTGAACAGTCTGATTCAATCAGAAAAGCCATGATTATTTTAAATATTTCCCTGTGAAAGAATGTTTCGCTTAAATGAATTGTATGGGTTTCGCCTCAAATATAATTTGGCCACCCCTACTGCCGCCATCAGGCCCATGTCGATAATCCAATCCGCCTGACTGATGACGTCAAGGTTATACTCGATAACGATAACTGTATTGCCCTTGTCCACGTGCCGGTTCATAATTTGCCACAGCTCCAGTGAATCATTGCTTCAAAGGTATAACCATGTTCCACGTATCGGAAGCGTCCTTAAAACCATCACTGCCGTCCGAGACGGCCGCGAACAAATGAGTCGGCTTGCCGTTCTGGAACAACAGGAACGGCCGCTCTAGATTGCCCAGCGTCTGCACCGTACCGTCATCCCAACGCACCGTCCGGGAATAGCCTTGCGGCTGCCCATGCAAGCTCCATTTCAGCCCGTCTGGTGACTTGGCGTAGATGCCGCCGTATTTTTCTCCGCATAGATGCCCTTCCATATCTTTGGCTATCAAATTGAATCCTTCGTTTGTTTGCCAGATAAAAGGGTCTTCGATATGGAACGACTCTGGAGGAAACACCGGCTCGTCACTCAGCACCCGGTACAGCCCCTCGTAGTGATCCGCATACGCAACGCCAATCGTCATGCCGCCATGCAGGTTGCCTTCGTAGTGACGTGCCTTGTAGATCAGCAGCACGGAACCGTCCTCCCTGACACACGGAGCCGGATTGGAGGTCAGAAAGCTATCGAATCGGCCGGGACGTGTTGGCAATATCGGTTCGTCCGCTCTGCGCCACGGGCCCAAAACGCTGTCCGCTATAGCCAGACCTACCCGTTTGTTCGCCCGCGCCACGATGCATTGAGGATCTGTTAACCCGAAATTCCCGGGCGGCTCTGGATCGCTTAGCGGATGGGTCGAACCCGTATAATAAAGCAAATATTTGTTGTTGTGCTTGACGATATGGGGGTTGTGCGTGCAGCGTCCGTCCCAATATTCCGCTCCCCTCGCCGGAAGCGCCACCTCGCAGAATCGGTACGGTCCCTCGGGGGTATCCGAGTCTGCCCTGACAATCTCTGAAGCTGTCATCCAGCCGGGATGCATCGGCAGTGTCTTCGGCCAGCGCGAGGCAAACATATGGAATTTGCCGTCCTCGCCCTGCACTACGGAACCGCACCATACCCAATAACCTTCCATACGGAAGCCGCCGCCACGCGGAGCCGGCAACATTGTGCTAGTATGCATGTGCAGTCACCTCGTTTTTTCCCACTGCTCCATAATTGCTGTGAAACATGGTCTCCCATCCTTCCAAATGAAGTGAATAACAGGACTGCTCCATACATCAATGGATCGACATAGTCATGCCGGCGAACCAACCGCCGGCATGCTTGCACATATATCGATCCTAAGGCGTATTCAGCCCCACATTGTCGGCCGCTAGCGGGCGATTCAGTAGAGGCGCGCCGGAATATTCGTCCGCCCCCACATCTGCTGTCGCCCGCATTTGACCGTCCATATCCGCCAGCACGAACGTGTATGTCCCCACAGCTGCAGCAATTGCAGGGCTGCTCGCGGACAGTTTCTGAATGCCGTTCACCGCAGTCAGCAGCGGATTGATATTTCGGATCTGCTCCGAGCTGCGCGATATGTTGCTAATAGTGCTGCCAAACCCGATGTTACCTTGGAACAGCGTATTCGTTGTCGCCGCCTCGTAATAAAGCGTGCCGGTGCTGTTGTATATAATATTGTTCGCCACGACGGAATCCTGCGGAGCATACGCTTTGCCCGAGCCGATGACGATACCGGTTTTGCTGTTTACAATCGTATTGTTGACGATAAGCGCCCGGTAAACTTTCCATTGTTTGCGCAATTGTTCGACCGTCGGACTTGGAGGGGAGCCTCCAGTACCGCCGTCAAAGTCTCCGTTAGGCAAGTAGATTGCTTCGCCAGTCAAATTCTCAAAGTAGTTGTTATAAATCTTATGGTCATTGCCGAACATCCGGATGCCTTCCTGATCCGACTCCACGCCGTCCCCGAGGAAGAAGTTACCATATACGCTGTTGTTATGGCCATGCCGCAGCGTCAGGCTGCCCTTGGAAGTGCGGAATGTATTGAAGCGCACCGAATTGCTGCTGCTCTTGACCGATATGATTTCCGGCTCTCCATCGCAATTCTGAAATACATTGTATTGTATCGTATTATAGCTGTGGGAGAGCGTAAGACCCGACAAGCCGAGACGAATTGTCTCTTTGCCGTTAGCTACCCATGGGCCTACATCATGGAAATAGTTGTATTCGATAATATCGTATTGCGAAATTTGCCCTGAGCCATCCTGTCCTTCGTAAGCGATCAGCGGTTCGGTGTCGCTCTTCAGTCCGAAGTCGTTCCGGTCGATGCGGTTATGATGGCTGTTCGTGCCCCGCACTTGCAGCCACATCAAGCCGCTCCCCGAGCTGGGAAGCGCAAACGTATTACGGGTCAGCCGCGCATGGTGCGAGCCTTCCAACACCACTGCGCCATTGCTTGTGTTCGTAAACTTTAATCCGTCCAGCACCACATGCGAGGAGTTCTCGATGCGGAAGCCTGACGCTCCCGAGATGATAGCCTGACCGCGGTTTTTCGCTTTAATGACGATTGGCGCGTTGGCAGTGCCGTTTTTGTTTTGAACAGCGAACGGGCTTGTACGCGAATACGTGCCGTTTGCCAACACAATCGTTTTACCCGCCGTAGCGGTTACAAGCTCGGCAGCCAACTGCGTGGAAGTGCTAACTTCGACGACCGTCCCTTCGCTACCGCTGCCGCTTGAATCGCTACCATAAATTTCGACCTCGGCAAAGCTGTTCCAGGCGTTCACTGAGTTACCGTAGCCAACAATACGAACGTAGCGGACGGGGGCAACATCGGCAAAATCAAACGTCTGCAAGCTGTTGCTCAGACTGCTGACCGCTCCCGAAAGCACTGTACTGAAGTTGTAGCCATCATATGAAGTCTGGATATCAAAAGCGGAAGTTAGCTCCGCCCCGTTGGTGAAGGCGATCTTCACGTATTCCACCCGCTTGCTCGATCCAAGGTCGTATTGGACCCACTCCCCTTCGCCACTCGCTGACCAGCGTGTGTTAAGATCGCCGTCGATTGTATATGCGACGATATTGCCGTCATCTCCGCTGGCCATAAGTTGTGGCACGGTAATCGCCAACTTGCTTGCGCCTGGCGGAGATCCGTTCGCGGTGCCGTAGAGTTCAACTTCAGAATAACTGTTCCACAGGTTGGAGGAATTGCCGTGCCCAACGATCCTCACATAGCGGGTAGAATCGACATCCGGAAAATCGAACGTTTGCAGACCTTCCACAAGGCTGCTCACAACTCCGCTGCTGACGGTCGTAAAGGTGGAACCGTCCATTGACGTCAAAATATCAAAAGTAGAAGTGCGGCTTGACCCATTCAGAAATGCAATTTTGATGAAAGACAATTTGCGATTTACGCCCAAATCGTACTGGATCCATTGCATGTCGCCATTCGCCGACCAACGTGTTAAGAAATCGCCGTCCACCGTGTTGGCTGGAACGTTGCCGTCATCTCCGCTCGCCGTCACGTCGGAGCTGCCAATTGTGAACTTCGTATCAGCCGCACTTGCCGTTCCTGGTATTAACGCAACCAGCATACAGATCAAAATAATGAACGTCATACTTTTGGTTCCCATAATTCATTTTCATCCTTTCCATTATGAAATGATGGTTATTGAATCATTCCCTTCGTTCCGTCCGGCACCTCCTCTCAAGAATACGAAAGCCGGGAGGAGCTTCCTGTCCTCCCGGCTTCGTGATTATGGCCTTTGATCCCGCTTAAAAAACATGTTGGCTCCAGCCTTTGCTCTTCGCCAAAGCTTCAATATAATAGTAATCGCCGTAAATCAGCGATACGTTGATGTTGGTATTGACTGGTTTATGACCGGTTGCGCCGAGCAGGATGCCTTCATACTCCGGCTTGTCGAGCGCACTGTAGTTGTTCGACAGCGAGCGAAGAATGCGCGTGGCCGCGCGCTGATATAAAGCGGCTTCCTCAGGAGCCACCTGCGACGCGATATCGATCAAGCCAGATGCTGCGCAGCTCGCCGCTGAGGTGTCGCGCGGCTCGTCCGTCAAGTCGGTCGCCGCACGGAAATCCCAATGCGGCACATCGTCTTCCGCCAACGCGCTGATGAAATAATGTGCCACCCCCTTCGCCGCATTCAAGTAACGTGCTTCTCCCGTAAAGCGGTAAGCGCAGCTCATCCCGTAGAGTGCCCAAGCTTGGCCCCGCGACCAGGAAGATTGCGGGGCGAAGCCCTGTCCGCCGTCATAACGTTCTACTTCGCCCGTCTCCGGATCGAAGATAACGATATGATGCACCGAGCCGTCGCCTCGGATGAATGAGCGAAGCACCATATCTGCATGGGAGACCGCAATATGCTTGAAGCGCGGATCATCGCTTTCTTCACTCGCCCAGAACAGAAGCGGCAAATTCATCATCGAATCGATGATCGACCAACCCGTCTGGTTGCGGGGCCAGGCTCGAATAAACTGTCCTGCCGGGTTGTACCTGCCCGCCAGATAGTTGGCGGCGAACAGCCCGCGCCGCCGAGCGTCCGGGTCGCCGGTCAGCTTGTAGCGGATAACCGATGTCGGCAGGAACTGAAAGCCAACATCGTGGTGGAAATGGTTGTCCTGCAAGTAACATTGCTCCATGCGTTCGTCCCAAGGCTCCGCCTCCTCCCGATAACGTTGCTCACCGGTCATATCGTACAGAATCCACAGAATGCCCGGCCAGAAGCCTGAAATCCACTGATCCACTTTGATCTGGTCATATTTGCCCGCCGCCGAAACATGCGGCGCTTCTGTCCAGCCTGCTTCGATCATATGATCAACTTTAATCTTCACTTTATCCCACCAAGCCGTCAGCTCGGATGGTTTCAGTTTCACATTTTCATTGCTCATCTCTGAATTCCACCCCTTCTCTAACCTTTAATGGCACCGATCAAGGCGCCTTTCACAAAATATTTTTGCAATAGCGGATAGACCAGAAAAATCGGAAGGGTTGCTACCATAATCGTGGCGTATTTCAATGTCTCGCCCAATATGATGATCTCATCCTGGGAGGCTCCTTCCGCCATGGAGTTTGCCTCGCCAATAATCAAAATTTCTCGCAGGATCAACTGCAACGGATACAGCGACCGATCCTGAAGGAAGATCATGGCGTTAAACCAGGAGTTCCAGTGGCTTACTCCGTAATACAGGCCTACCACTGCAAGCACGGGTTTGCATAGCGGCAGGAAGATGCGGAACAGAATGCCAAAGTCGTTGGCGCCGTCAATCTTGGCCGACTCTTCTAGCGCATCCGGCACTGCCTCGAACGATGTTCGCATGATAATGAGGTTAAATGCGCTTATTGCGGTAGGCAGGATCAGCGACCACAGTGTGTCCGTTATGCCCAACCCTCTGACCAGCAAGTAGAACGGAATTAATCCACCGCTGAAAAACATGGTAAATACGATAAACAACGTAAGCTGCTTGCGATATTGCAATGTTTTTCTGGACAAGGCGTATGCGGCAAAAGAAGTAAGCAGCAAATTGAGAGCCACGCCTACAATGACAATAAATAATGTGTTGCGGTAGCCGAGCAGGATCATCGGGTTGCTGAATACCGCCTCATATGTTTCAAGCGAGAAGCCCAGCGGCTTCCAAAGAATGCCCTTATGCGCCATCATCAGCGCTGGTTCGCTGAATGAAGCAAATGCCACGTATAGAATTGGGTACACTGTTACAATCATGAGCGCGGACAAAAACAGCGTATTGCAAACCCGGAATATATGTTCACCCAAGCTTACTCGCATGCGAACCCTCCTCTACCACAAACCCGTATTGTTCAACTTCCGGCTTATCCAGTTGGAGCCGATAACAAGCGCGAAGTTAATCACGGAGTTGAACAATCCGACAGCGGAGCTGAAACTGAATTGAAAATCTTGAAGCCCGATCCGGTACACATACGAGGAAATGACATCCCCTGTCACATAAGTGGTCGGGTTGTACAACAGAATAACTTTCTCGAAGCCAACGCTCATAATTCGGCCAATGTTCAGGATGAGCAATATAACGAAAACGGGAAGCAGACCGGGTAGGGTAATATGAAGCATCTGCTTCCAGCGTCCACCCCCGTCGATCTTGCAAGCTTCATATTGCTCGAGATCGATCGCAGACAGCGCGGCCAAATAAATAATTGTACCCCAGCCTATATGCTGCCATATATTCGACGAAACGAAGATTGTCCGGAAAAAAGACGGCTCCAGCAGCATCGTAACCCGCTCACCACCGAAAAATGCGATAATATCGTTAATGACGCCGTCACTGCTCGTAAAATCTTTGATCATGCCGCAAATAATGACAAGCGAAATAAAATGCGGCAAATAAGTAATCGTCTGAACCGAACGCTTGAACAGTGCATTTTTCACCTCATTAAGCAACAAGGCGAGAATAAGCGGAGCGGGAAAACCGAAAATGAGATCGTACAAGCTAATCATCAGAGTGTTTTTTAACACCCGCCAAAAATACATACCGCCAAAAAAGTCTTTGAAATGCTCAAGTCCTACCCACGCGCTGCCCCCGATCCCAAGCCGGGGGTTAAAATCCTTGAACGCAATAATCGAACCGTACATCGGGAAATAATGAAAAATAATGAAATATAACAAAACAGGAGTAAGCATCATGTACAAATACTTGTTCTTAACCATGTCTTTCGCAATATTAAGCGGCAGACGACCGGCATGCGTGACTTTGCTGCGTCCCAGCTTCAATTGAGCCATCTCCTACTCCTCCTATCCAAATCCAGAATTATCAGCAGGGGATGGCTGCACCATTCCCTTGCCCCACGGCAGCCTGCAGCCAGCCGTGGGACGATACATGGAGTTATCTGTTGTTGTAGCGATCCAAAGCGCCTTGATAGATGTCGATTACATCACGAATCCCCATATCTTCCAGCTGCTTCACAAAGCTGTCGAACTTGTCGAGCGGCTCGTTGCCCATTACAAATTTGATGAACATTTCTTCCAGATACGTGTTGATTGCCGTCATCGTCTGCGCTACCTTCTTGCTCTCATCTACAGTAGGCGTAATGAACGCGGGCAAAATATGTTTCGCCGCATCGGTCTCCGACCAAATCTGGACCGCCTCGTCCTGTTGTGGGAACGTGTTGGTCGTTTTTTGCTCATGCATCGGAAATGGACCGTTCGGAACCGTATACTGCGCCAACATCTGCTGTGAAGTGTACTTATCGTTTTTTACGATCATATCAGTAAATTTCGGAACGCCGTTGTCCATCGTGTAGCTTTCGCCTTCAACGCCGAAGTTGTACATCATGGTTCCTTGCTCGCTAAATGCGAAGTCCAGCCATTTTACGATCGTTTCTAGGTCTTTCGCCGATGTCGTCACGGCCGCGCTTGCTTTCGGGTTATATTTGAAATCGCGCTGTCCGGTGAACGGTTTTTCGCCTGCTTTCAATACCGGATAAGGAGCCGCTACAAGATCAAAAGCCGGATTTTGGGCTTTACCGGACTCCAGCCATTTGCCCATGCCGCCGCCCAGCAGGAAAACAGTCGCGCCGGACTCACCGTTCAGAAGCCGCTTATCCAGCGTATCGCGTTCGACGATCGGGAAGTCTTTATCAATCAGCCCTTCGGAATACCACTGGCGGAACAGCGTCATAACATCCTTGTATTGCGGATCTAACGGACCGTATTTCACTTTGCCTAGGTCGTCAATATAGAAGCCGTGCGATGTTTTGTATGCGCCGAAGAACGCGTCCTGCAAATTCATTTTGTTCGCGTATAGCGCCGTCAGCGGTGCTACGGCGCCTTTTTTCTCTTTGAACGCCGTCAGAACCTTATGCCAATCGTCTATCGTTACAGGCAATTGCAGCCCTAGCTCATCCAACCAATCTTTGCGCAGCATTGGTCCGCGGAAGACTAATCCTTCCTCGTTTCGCACCATCGGGAAGACGTAATATTGGCCACTGTCGGTCTTCACCATTTTATCCAGCTCTGGATTAGCTTCCAGCATCTTCTTCAGGTTAGGCGCATATTGGTCGATCAAATCGTTTAGCGGTACGATAACCCCGTCTGAAATCGCCTTTTCCGGTCCACCCGGATAAATACTCCAGTCGTACTCCAGCACATCCGGCAGCTTGCTGGAAGCCAGCAGCAAATTAAACTGTTCTTCAGCTTGACTTTCGGTCGGATGGATGTAGTTCACTTTCACGCCGGTAGCTTCTGCAATCGCCTTCCCGATCGGCGCTTCCGCCAGATTCGTTGTAAATGTAATCAGGTTTCCGTTGATTGGAGCCCAGTATGAGAAAGTATCTTTCGTATCCAGCGGATACACCGGCATATCCGATCCCTCGTTGCCTTTGCTTACGCCATCGCCGCCCTTATTGCTGACGGCGCTTTGAGTCGGCTCTGTCTTATCCTTGTTTCCAGAGCCCCCATTACTGGAGCATGCGGTTAACAACAATGAAAGTACCATTGCGATCCCCAGTGTGAGCTGCAGCCTCTTATGAGTCTTGACGTTACGATTTTTCGCCATTGTGCCCTCCGTTCTTTTCGTCTCGAATAAGTTGGTGTGAATACGCTTTCAACATATCGTTAATCCGGTGCCGCAAGCTATCGTTAAAACCTAAAATATACTGCAATTTCTCAAAAATGAGGGTAACAAAACCGTATGTTTGCTACTTTTTCTTGAAAAGAAAAGCCCTAGAGCTACTTGACTTCCCTGTAGCGCCCGGGCGTTATTCCTTCAAATTTTTTGAATATGCGGTGGAAGGTATTCACATCGTTGTAACCAACCTTCAGCGATATTTCGCTGACCGTATATTTCCCGCCGATAAGCAGCAATTTGGCCTGCACCAGCCGGGTCTTGTTAATATAATCGAGCAGAGATTCGCCGGCAAGTTCCTTGAACAGTTTGGAAACATACGACGGCGTCATGGAGAAGGCTTCCCCGATCATCGAAATGTTCAGGTTCTCGTCCTGGTAATACTCGTTGACATATTTCATGACCTTATCGATTAGCGGATTGCTGCAGTATTCGCGGTTATTATTAACGTAGCCGCACAGAAGCTCTAGCATATCGTAAAGCTGGCTGCGCATCTCCCCTACCGTCTGGCATTGCATCAGGCGTTCGATGGCGCGCACTCCGTCAGGCATATCCGGCTTGCCCGCGATGCGGATTTCGCCGATTACTTTTTGCAGCGTAGCCATTAGATCGAACATGAGACATTTGGCAGTATGAAAAGGAAACGACTCCTTCGTCACATTTTTCTGAATGATCTCCCCGACGAACGCTTTTGCCTTATCGAGCTGCCCTTCGCGAACCATAACGATCAATTGCTGCTCGACCTTGAGCGGATAAAAATAACCACCTGGAGCAGCCCCTAGGTTGTCGTTACCGCTCAGGTCCCCATAATGAATAATGCCCCCGCTACCTACAATGATTCGGTATTCCATCGCCTCGATTGCTTCCTGGAACGCCTGGAAGATGCCATATTCGCCCTCCTGTTGCGCGCTGATGGCAGAGGTCAACTGTACATGAGTATGATTGGAGATGAACGACATCGTTTCTTCCGCGATGTGCCCCAGCTCCCCCCGCTGTTCCGTCGGCGATGCAAGTTGATGGTTGACGATGCAGGCGAGCAACTCCTGGTCCAGCTCTACCGCATAGGCGTTTACTGACTTTCGTGCGACCTCCTCGACCACGTTGGCGATCAGGAAGTGCAGCAACCGCTTATTATGGACCTGATCCTCATCCTTCCGATGGAACTTGCCGAAGTGCTCGATGCGCAGCAAAATAACAGAAAATCCGCCCAGCGGGAAACGCAGATCATAGGCTGAGAAAGATTCGTGCAACGGGATATGGCTGTCGAGTTGCCCCTTCAGCAGCCGCTGCAAAAAGTGCGATCTGAGTGTATTGTTATGCTGATTCAGTTTGTAATGAAGCTCCTCCTTCTCATGGAAGGTGCTGCTCAGCGCTTGCTCCAGAAAGGAGTATTCATTGGAGCCGCGATCAAAGGTAAAGCCCGCCTTGAACGACAAGCTCTGGATCAGTGCATGGATCGGTAGGTAGTTCCGTTTGAGGAGCCAATATGTCACGCCACCGCCAACAATAAGGCAAAGCAAGATGCTGGCGATCGTCAATTGCTCTACCACGTTCATTTTCTGGTGATATACGTTCGCCGGCAGCGTCATCACATATTTCCATCCCGTAATGGATGAGGTTGTGTAGGATGCAACAAGCCGGTGACCGTCAGTCTCGATCTCAAGTTGCCCCGATTCTTTCGACATATCGCTGTATAATAGAGCAGGTTCCGACAGCGAATCGCCCGTAGACGCAATGAACCGGTTGTCTTTATCCAGAATAAAGATCGTACCTTTCTCAGGCGCCGAAGCTTGCTCTAGCAGCTTACTGCGGTCAATCATGAACAGCAAGACAGCTCCAGGTTGATTCATGATTGTTGAGTTCACATTTTGGGCATACATGACCGTTGGCCGCCACTCATTCTCTTCAGACACAACAACGGAGTGGTAGCCTTTAATGTACCCTTGGTCAAAATATTCTCGTAACGACTGGAAGGGCATATGCTCTTCAAGGCGAATATGGTCGTATAACGCTTCGATGTTCATACGGTTGTTGCGGGCGATGACCGTATCGCTATTTTTGTAGTAAATATAAATACCTTCAAGAAAATCGTTAGCGATTTCGTATACGCGCAAATCATTAGCGATTTGGTATACATCGTAGTGGTCCGAATCAGACAGATTGGTATCGGCCGAAATAAATGCTGCGATTCGCCTATTGAGGCTCACCTCGAGGCTTAGATTCTCGATTCCTTTGAACTGGCTATCTATGGCTTGCTCCATCTGAAGAAGAATAGATTGGTTGGCACGGTTAATTTCAGCCTTTACAACGTTCAGCGTCGCGCCGTATATAACGCCGCTGATCAGAATGGGCACGAGCAGCACCGAGACGTAGGAAAGCATCCAGGTCATGTATACGCTGCGATTTTTATGCCGGAGCTGCTTCAGATAGATTGTCCACCGGTTTCGAGTTTGGGCCATAGGTTCTCCTCCATGTTAGTTTTATTCGGAGTCGGGACCGACATCAATTCTTGTCAGAATAGCCGGACAACGAATATCCGCGACATCCGCTTTATGATTGTTAATACAAACCGCCGTAGACGGCCGGTATTCATAGATGGCCGGCTGCTCCTTGCCGCTTATTCGATTGTAAGCGATTACACATTGCTCCGGCGCATAAGGAATCCGCTTGCCGAGCGTAATGCCGTGACGACAATTGACAATCGTATTATTCACTACACTGGCGCGATAGACACGCCAATGTTTCCTCAGTTCCTCCTGCGTCGGCGCCTCGGGATAGCCGTCCGATCCGCCATCGTATGTACCGCCGTCAATGAGCAGCGCATCCAACGTCAAGTTTTCCATATAGTTTTCAAAAATGTGATGGTCGTTTCCGTAAATGCGAAATCCGCCCATTTCTTCCTTCACGCCATCGCCGATAAATACATTATTATGAAAGCGATTTCCATGTCCGTGACGCGCTGTCACTTGGCCGGCGGAGTTAAGGAACGTGTTGTACCGAACTGTATTATAGCAGCTTTTTACCGAAATAATCTCGGGCTCTCCGTCGCAATTTTCAAACAGGTTGTGTTGAATGGTAATATAGCCGTTCGAGAGAGAGATGCCGGACAGGCCGAGCCGGATCGCTTCAAGCCCATTGACGACACGCGGGCCTATATGATGAAAATAATTATATTCAATGACATCATGCTGCGAGATTTGTTCACCGTCGCCATCAAAAACAACGAGCGGTCCGAGGTCGGCCTTTGGCCCGAACTCGTTGCGTTCGATCCGGTTCCAGCCGCTGCCGCTTCCCAGCACTGACAGCAGGCTATACTCCGCCCCAACCTGTCGCGGCTCAAATCTATTCCGCGCAATCCTCACATGCCGCGAACCGTCCAGAATGATAGATTCGCGCTGCCCGACCTGGAAATGCAGTCCCCATACCTCTACATAAGCAGAGTTCAAGATGCGTATACTTGATTCTCCAGCGATCGTCGCTTTTCCTTTATTTACAGCGCGAATGCTTAATATTGCGGTGTCCGATCCTACTTTGCCTTCAATAATATAATCTTCATTCCGTTCGTAAACGCCGTCTGCCAACAAGATCGAAGAACCAGGTTCTGCCCGGCCAATGGCTGCCGCCAACTCGTCGCTACTCGATACCCAATAAATAGTAGTCATTTTCCCACCTGCTTCCTATAGAATAGGCGGATATGAACTGCAGCCTCTTCAGGATCATATCCGCAACTTCACAACCTCTATTATGAAAGATACGTTTCCCATGCCATAGTGTAAAAAAATGAAGCAATCATAAAAATGTAAACTGAGGCGCAAAATGAGTGGGAATTACCTCCTTGCCAGCTGTTAATCGCAACCTGCCTGTGTACTATAAATGAGAAAGGACGTATCCCGACACCAAATCGTGGATACGTCCCCATTGTTGTTGCTTGCTCTGCCGTTCGCTTACCCAAAAAAGAAGTACGCAACCTTCATCTCTTCTTCTTTCAACAGCAACTTTTGTGCCGCTTCGAGCAAAGGCGTGCGGTCATAGACAAGACTTTTCATCGCTATTTTGCCATCAGTAATCGTGAAATAGTGCGCTTCTTTCGATGGATCGTCGCGACGGCGGTAGGACACGCTTCCCGGATTCAGCCACAAACTGTCGTCACTCAAATAATGAATGCATCTGCGATGTGTATGTCCCAAAATAATGCGGCGATCTTCTTTGGCCCCAATTGTCCTGACGTTGCGTTCCGCCCAGAAAGCATCGTACTTGGGCAAGCTATCAATCGTTAAATAGTTTTCGTACAGATGTTGCATTGTATAGCTATAGCCGTCCATCTCGAATGTGCGGTAGACCGGTATGCTTTCGAGGAAGGAAATTTCCGCTTCGCCGAGCAGCCTTGCATTGTAATGCGCCCACTTGATCTCATCCTCCGCCACATCGTGACCGCTATTGCCGTTTCGGTACAGGTCGATAATAATGTCGTCATGGTTACCGCGAACACAATTCGCATCGTTCTTATGCACCCATTCGATAACTTCCCGCGGGAAAGGCCCGTAGTCTACAAGATCTCCTGCGCAATAAATCACGTCACAGTCGGATTCTGCCTTGCGGATCGATTCCAGCGCTTTGACGTTGCTGTGAATATCCGAAATAATTAAAGCTTTCATAATCGATTCAACTCCCTAAGATTCAACATTCTCAGCAGTACCGTCACCACATCCGCCACGTAGCTTTATCGTCTGGCATGAAATGGTCCCGCGGCAGACGCCAAGGAAACAGCCTGTCTTTCCCAGTCGGGGGTGTCTCCACTGTCCTCAAACCACTGCGGCGCAGGGGCGCCGTCCACAACATTGGCCGGGACATAATTGGAGGCTGGTTGCGACGAATTGGCCGTAACGGAACATGCGTGTAACCCTATTTGATCATTCCCGTCAATCGATAACCTTCGGACAATATTAAGGTTGTAGACATTGCGTATCAGGCTGTTCTCCCATTTGTCGAGTGCACTCTCCCTCCTTTATATAAAAAGATGGAACCTTGATAAATCGTCAAAAGCTAAAATCGCCCTCAAATATTCCAACTTCTTATCTACAATTTTTGGAATGGACATCAAATCTTAAAAAAGTCACTCACATCTCACGAATATGCATAGAAACATCTTTGTAGCTATTTTTATATACAGCATTCAATGTTCTTAAAACAAAAGTATCAACAACATGATCCTTTTTATTTGGAGAAGTAAACAAAACGACATCCGGCCTTAGATGTTTTAGCAAGATTTCATTTTCGCAACTCCCTATGATCATTTTAATTATTATGTTTCTTGCCCTGGTCATATATTGCTTGAAGCCAATTTTGTAGGTCAGATCTTATATGCACAGAATCCTATAGTTGGGAACCCGCCAACATTTTAACGAAAATATACGCTTAGCCCTGAATCGCGTCCAGCTTGGTGTACTCTCATACTCTTAGGTGGTCCGGGACGTATCACGAGCGGACGCAACGAAACGTATTGGACAATCATTCAGCAACATTAACGTGGTACTGTATTAAATGATTATGATATAAAAAAAGCTGTCGAGACTTTCTTGACAGCCTTGCCGCAATTATCGCGGTTTCTATATGTTGCGTGTTTGTTCTTCACTCCCACCAATGCTTCATTTCACTGAATCCAACATCCCATAGTTTAGCGTTCCCGGAAACGATAATCGTAATTTCATTCACCTTGTCATAAAATGGTATGTTTAAAGGTTCTGCTTCATTATTATATTGTTCATTGTACTGATAATGAACTCTTTGGTTTCCATCTACCAATATAGTGAGTTCTCCCTTGGAATCTCCCTTGTCTGGAATGCCAAAATAAGAATAGAACGTCACATCTTTTTTGTTCCCTAAGATGTAGGTGTATGATTTTCTTTTATCCCCTTCACTGTAATACACGTTCATTTTGGGTTCTATTTTCTTGTCTGCTACGGTGAAACTTGGAAGATTTTCAGTCATAGGCATGGTTCCATTCATTTCTTTCACATCGTGTAATGCTTGAATTGGGCTTTCTCTTTTCGCTACAACATAATTGATGGTTTCCGAGATCACGATTACTCCAACTAGAAGAACACCAATAGATAGGGCTGAAACAATAAGCTTTTTATAAGAAATTTTAGAAGAACATCCAACTTTATAGGCGATAAATCCTATCGCTGCACCTAATGTATTGGATATAACATCATCTACATCAAAGCTGCCAAGATGAGTTAAAGCCTGCATCGTTTCCAGAACGAGAATCGTCAAGACAAAAAAGGATATGAACTTCCCAAAACTGGAACGATACAACAGAGGAATTACTACTCCAAAAGGGATAAAGGCAGCAATGTTTCCAAAGTTGTATACCCATGAAAAAGTTAGTTTTGGAAATCGAAGTGGAACTCCTTCTGGAACAAGTATAAATGTGTATCCATAATCGTTGTTCCAATGATCTAATCTACTGAAAGCAAAAAACATAAAATATAATATCAACAGCGTGTACAAAAATGTTCCTACAAAGAGGAGTTTCCGTAATTTCACTTCCATAATATCTCCTTTAATAATTCATCAATGGGTTTAGTATATCTTCCCAAAATGACATTAAAGTGACATTGAAGTGACATTTTAGTCACTTAAACGCTCATTAAATGATTTGTTTGTAAAATCGAATCCGAAATCATGCCTTTATTCATCCACTCTGGACATGAATATCTCCATCTTTTTTGGTTTAATGCTGTGAGCCATCGTAAGACCAATGCAAATGCTACTCTCTCTAGCATTCTTGTCTTATAAAGCGTAATAGAACAATTTTAATCTATCTATTGGAAAATGGAAAAAATTCTTAGTCTCAAGCGTATTCGGGAAATAATCTTGACAATGAGAAATGACAAGAATATATTCCGATAATACCGCGATTATCGCGGATATTATTCGTACAACATTCTTGTTAACTTACATGCTTTTCTTAGAAAACGCCGAAAAATTCTTCAGTATTTGATGAAGTACTGGTTACGCCTATTTGGATATCGCTCCAAAATCTCTCGTACCAATTCGTGATTCCCATAGGAATGGTTTAACTTTACCAAACTAAGGCTCGTGGCAATAGGATCATGTTCTTGTCCATTTTCGGCAATAGGTACAAGTTCTTCTCTCGAGCAAAGGACAAGAACTTGTACCTATAAATTAATAAAACCGCGCTCAGCGTGGATTTCAATAGGCATATGTTCTTGTCCTCTTACATCGGAACAAAGTATAATTAAGCTGATTAATATGACCCGTCTACTCTTCAACTCATTCCTCCCTAAAAAAATCAGGCCCCGGAAGTGTATAGATGTTCATTTATATTCCAAATACACTTTCATAATTAATAACCACCTTTAATTAATTCAACAGCTCTCTCAATATACTCGTCTCTGCCTTCCATAATCCCTTCAATGGTAGGATCAAGACGAATATCTGGCTGCAATCCTATTCTTTGCGTTGGGTTTTTATCTGGATTAAATATGCCGAGTCCACTTATAGCGGTTTTTATTTTTCCTGGAAGCATAATGATACGTATATCACCATCAGTTCCAGCAGACGGCCTACCGAGAACTATGGAGTTATCTGTATTTCTAAGAGACATCGTTGTAAACTCGCCTTGACTAGCAGTATGTTCATTGATTAGAATCACTACTTTCCCTTTATAAACCTCGGCATTTGTTTCTTGGGGCTTCCCTGAAACCATAGGCTCAAGGTAATAAAATTCACCGGGTATTGCACGATTGGGGACCGATACTGTGGCAAACTCTTTTTCAGAAGCGATCAGATATTTGGCTAATTCATAAGTAAGTATACTAGAAGGGTAGTTTCTAAGATCTACAATTAGCCCTTTAGTGTTCCACCACTTTTTCATGATTTTATCAATCTCTCCATCTTTCAAAAGACCAGCATTAATATAGTAGATTTCTCCACTCTCCATTGCTTGTGATTTCGTATCAACCAGGAAATTAATGTCTTCTTGATTGCCTACTGCACTAATGTTCATCTTATTTCCCTGCCGAATTACAGTAACGTCCGTATTCTTCTGTTCAGTTCGGAATAAATCAAGAAAAAATAAGCTGGCCGTGTCTTCTCGCGACTGTGATATATATTTTCTTCTATCTTTTAATAATTCATCTATATTTTTGTCTCCTACTTTTAATACAATGTCTCCGACCTCAAGTCCACACTTGTTAATTACTTTATTTATAACAATCTGATTGTTAATTTCGATAAAGTTTACGGGAAGCCGATACGTTCCAAAATAATCAGTAATCGTCTCTCTATCTTTGCCCACCAAATATGCATGAGAATCATGTATTCTAGTTGTCAGTTCTGCTAAAGTCATAAAATAGGAGTCATAATCCGATCCATCTATCATTTTAGGGATAAACTCCAGAAGCACTCGATCCCAATTTTCTCCGATGACATCTTTATACGGATAGTAATATTCGATAATATTCCAGTAGCGGAATAAACCTAACAACCTGTAGCCTGTATCATCGAAATTCATATTAGAGTACGGGTTTTCATTTCCCATAGACGGAAAGAATGAATCTTCCTTAAAACTAACATATGCATATTCTCGTTCTGAAATATTAGAATCCAGAAGCTTCGATAATTCAAGACTCAAGTCTGTTCCGAGATATTCTTCATCCTTGGACCAATCTGTAGATGGACTGAGCTGTATGGAATCTTTGGAAAATTGATATTGATCATCAAGCTCTCCAGAAATGGACTCGCTGCCTAATGAATGAACCCACTCATAGAGAATTGAATTCACATCTGAATTTTCTTCTAAAATAGAGGGCACCACCCGAAACAGCTCATAATCCCAATTTACATCTCCAGATACAACCTTAGGATGATGGTATTTCACCACTCCCCATACCTTACTGATCTTAGCTAAATCCACGATCTTTTGTTCAGAAAGGCTGGAAAATTTCATTCCACTTCCTTGGTCAAATTCCTGCTCCTTCTCTCTCCCGAGTTGATGAGTCTCTTGGGATGTAGAACATCCTGCAATAATAAAAATAAGCAACACACTGAAAAACACCAGGGAATTCCAGTTCCTTATTTTTCCTTCTCCCACCTTTTTTCCACCTTTCAGCTCAACAATTTATCTTTTTGTAATTCTTGCAAATCTAGGATCTGCTTCACCTATCTCTGCAAATCTACATGTCGTTTTTTAAATAAAAAAAACCAGCCTTATAGCTCTTATCGTAGGCTGGGGCGTATGTTGTCTGAGCTTTCAACCTGATTATACATCTAATAAACATGAAGGTGATAACCCAGCATCAAATAATGACAGATTAGATTTGCGTGTTGTTCATTCCGGCATTAATGTTCCTCATACAATTCATTCATAAATTTCCCGGCACTAATGATCCCTTCTTTCGCTTCCTCCAGAAAGGAATGACAGCACAGCCAACCGTGAAACAATGTCTCTTAATGATCTTGCGCTTAGTCCCATAGAGTTTTCCATTCTCATTCTTTACCACCGTTGGACTATATAGAGGTGCCGACAGGCATCGCATTATTCCATGCAGATATTTTGTTGCCGCCCAAGGAATGGGCTGTACGTAACCTAAATTAATTATCCACACAAATTAAGGCGACTTTCTTTGTGTGGATTACAATTTAAGTCGTTTAATCATTTATCAGCGTATACACTATTTAGCCATTTCTGCCCGCGTGACTTTACCTTTCGGGTCAAAACGAAGGTTAGCTTTGCCCTTGATTATCCCAGCCCATTTCCGTGCTCGACAGCTTATTTTGCCCAAGAAGATACTTGGTCTTGGTCAGAAAATATACTGACTTGCCCGTTAGATTAATGAAGAAAAGTAAGCAGTAAATACTTATCTAATCGGAAATCGGGACAAGAACTTGTACCGATAAAACAAAAAAAGCCACTAAAATAGCGACTTTCATTGGGACCATGTTTTTGTCCCTCGACTATTGTTGTCTGATGCCAAGAATATAGTCCGATTACCTCTATATCTCTTCTTTCTCTGCATACAATAAAGGCTGATCTTTAACAAATAAAAGATAGCCTTTTTCTAATTGCCCTTTTTAAGAATTTAATCCGAATCTATGTTTAATCGTCGTCGTAGTATACACCCGCTAGTAGAAGAGCAACACTAATAAATTATACAAAGAATGAATAATAATTACTGACCAAAGAGAATTACTTTTCTTATATACAAACCCAAATATAATACCCAACACAAAAACTGTTAATATGGAACTTAGTATATAAGGGAATTCAAACAGACCTTTATAAAACCAAATAGGAAAATGAATCGATACAAAGAGTAAAGCTGTAACTGTATTTGCTATCCAGAATCTAAAAGAATCCATAAGCTTTCTTAATAAAAAACCTCTAAAGACAATTTCCTCAGTAATACCAACCAATAGAATAGTATTAAGCCATCCGTTAAATCCTATTTGAAAATCGATATTATTATTTAAAACGATAAGATTTATTACAAAATAGAATAGTATCAAGGCTAAGGATACCCAACCTGTCCATTTTAGACTTTTTCTAAAGTTATGATGTAACTGTAAATAGGAAAATGGTTTACTTTTTTCCATAATTATAACTAATAAAATAACAGGAATGACCCAAACAACTATTTTAATAGTGGCTGATGTTATAGCTCTTGGAACGGGTTCCATCAAATCTAAATATTGAACCAACCATAATTCTCTGATACACCATAGGGCGTAAAATATTATGAAATATACCCAAATATAATTTTTATTTACTTTGAATTCTATCAGAAACTCCTCCTTTACTTCTTCGATAATCCTGCCCCGTTAGTTGAATAAGATATAATTATAACTAGGCATCTCGTTTACGGTAAAATACAATAGCTACTGTAATAAAGCTCAGTGTCCATAACATTGAAATACTCGTCCCTTGCATTGGTGTAAGGACACTTATTTCATCAGAGGAAGACGGCATATACATATAAGATCCTGCCGTATCCGGAAAATAATTTAAAAAATTTTTATTACTAGGTAGAAAAACTCTCGTCAATGGACTGACAATGAAATAATAACCAAGCAGTACCACTAAAGCAGGAGTGGTTCGTCTTAATAAAGCACCTACAGCTGCACTGAGAAGTGTGGTTAATGTTAGATAGCCCGTTGCACCTATTAATGTTGTTATCATTGTGTCTATTTCTATCACTACTGTTGTGTCTCTCATCATAATAAAAGTATAGAGTACACCAGATGCAGCAATAAAAAACGCCACAGGAATGGTTATAATCGCCAATGCCAAATGCTTCGTGGATAATTGAAACCCACGCCAAGGTATCGTAATTAAAGTAGTTCGAATCTGTCCACCAGTATACTCCGAACAAGTAGCTAAGATTCCAAGAATAATGAACCCTGCTTGAAGATATCCCATAGAAGCAAGTCCTATATTCAGTATATTTTGCGTACCTGTTGCCCCTTGTACACCAACAGAAGTAAAAGCTGCGGCTAAAACTAAATTTAGAATGAATGTACCCATAAGAGTGAACCATATCAATGGTAATGTAACTAATTTATCCAGTTCAGCACCAAGGATTTGTGTTAACTTTCTACCAGATGAGACACTCATGCTGCAACATCCCTCCTATGGAATACAACAGCTGCAACAATGAAAACAACAAGTACCCAGGCAAACATGACTAAACCGCCTGTGAAGGGGGTGTGAAACCCGTCGAATAAAGTGCCTGTGGACGTGTTGTCCGTAAACATAAACATTTCAGCGCCAGCCCTATCTGGTAAGTAAAACGCCAACTTTGTAACCCTATACAACAGGACACTAAATGATACAACGGATGAATTTATTATGAGCACAGCAAGCGGGAGGATGCCATTCTTAGTTAGAAAAGTAATTCCAAGTGCTAAATGAGCAGTGAATGTCCAGTAACAAACTGCACCGATAAGTCTGGACCATTCAAATGCGGGGGCATATTCACCAAGGATAAGATACGTTGCTGACACAGTTGTCATAATAGCAACAATACAAAGCAGTATGCTGATCACAGTCACAGCACCTGCTTTTGCCAGTAAAAAATGAAACCGGGATGAAATAACAGTTAAACTCGTTGTTATCTGTTGTCCTCCACCAGATTCACTGCTCTCTGTCAAATACTCACTGCTGACAGCAAGCACACCAAGAATAATAACGCCTTGCACACCAAGAGCTAACCCGATATAGCCAACTTCCGATAGCCGTGTGCTAACTCCAGCTATAATCTCCTCTTTTTGTGCTATGCTGTCCAAGGAAGCAATAAGCGCTGGTGCAAACGCTCCAATGAGAAAAGCAAGCCAAATACCCGGTAAGGAGAACAATTTAGATAGTTCCGCGTTAAATGCTCTCATACAACATCACCTGTATTTTCAGATGTCAGGGCAAAAAAGGCTTCCTCCAGCGTGGAATGGTTACCTATTACTTCATCCAATGTTCCATCTGCAACGATGGTTCCATGCTTAATAATCACCACATCATCAACCGTCTCTGCAAGCTCTCCCATTAGATGACTGGATAATAACACTGTATTTCCAGATTCAGCACGTTCACGTAAAAATGTCCGAATCCACCGAATTCCTTCTGGGTCGAGCCCATTTACGGGTTCATCTAAAATCAATATTTTTGGATCACCAAGTAGCGCAGCTGCTATTCCCAGTCTTCTCCCCATACCAAGAGAATACTGCCCAACTCTTTTCCCAGCGGCATTAGTAAGACCTACTATTTCCAGAACTTCCTCGACACGTGAGTTAGACAATCCTGCGGCACGAGCAATCCAACGCAAGTGTGCCCGTCCTGTTCGCATACGATGAGCTCCGAAGCCATCAAGTGCGGCACCTACTGTTGCTAGAGGATTATGTAATTCTGCGAATGGCTTTCCATTAATGAGTGCGCTCCCTGAGGTAGCGCGGTCTAATCCAAGTAGGATGCGAAGTGTAGAACTTTTACCTGCCCCGTTTGGACCTAAAAAACCAGTTACTCTACCTGGTCTAGCTTTAAAACTGATACCCGATAAGATTTCCCCAGTTCCGCGATGTTTGACTAAGTTATTAATTGTAAGCAACCATAACACTTCCTTTCTGTTATGGTTCTAATTATAAAGAAGCAAAGTTACATCTCGGTTATCATGCTGTTTACTTCTGGGTTAACTTTAGGTTAAGCTCTTCCGATAGCTACTCTTGTACCACTATCATTTGATGTAAAATCAGCTTTCAGCTTCATTTTTTTCAACATATAATTTGAAGTCGATAAACCAATCCCCGCCCCACGCTCATAGGAAGAGTTATCCATACCTGGACCTCTGTCTGCAACAATGATTTGTTCTTTTTCTACATCAACCACAATATTTACATATTTCCCCTCTACTGCATGACGAAGAATATTCTGAAATAAATTATCCAGAACCCGTGTCATCCATTTAGGATCTGCTTCCCAATAAAAAGTCGCCTCTGTCGGTAAATCAACCTCGATCTGGATTTCTTTTTCTTCAAATACAGGATACCACGCAGCAACAGATGCTCTTACTAAACGTCCAATATCTGTTGAAGTGGGCCTAAAAGGATGTTTCCCTGATGTAAGCAATGTATAGTAAAGTAAATCATCCATTAGATCCCCCACTCTTGTAATCGTATGATTCATTTCTGTTAATGAATTTTGTCCTTCTAGACTCATTGATTCTTTGTTTAATCGGGTGACATGTCCTCTCAAAATGGTAAGTGGCGTTCGTAAGTCGTGTGATAAATTCGCTATGAGTCGATGTCGTAACAATTCCTCTTCATGTTCTCGCTTGCGGCTGTCTTCAAGCTGCTGAATCATCCAATTAAAAGAATTGCCTAACTGGTCTATTTCATCCATACGATCACTTTGAACAGATATTGGTCTAGGAAATGAGTTGTGATTAGCTGAAAATGACATGGCTTCCTGTAAGCGGGTGAGACGTTTACGAAGTCTTAAGAAGAAAATCCAAGATATTACAACAAATGCGACAATAATAAAACCAAACAAAAGTAGTACAACGTAAAATAGATTTAACGCATTCAGCTCTTCACCATTAATAGGAGATTCAATGAACGCAGATAAGAAAATAAGTATAATTGGAGGCAAAAAGATAAATAGAAAATGTCCTTTTAGAAAATGACGAAATAATGATTTAGTCTGTTTCATAGTTTCACCCGATAGCCTATTCCCTTCAACGTTTCAATAATCTCTGGGGAATCTGGATGACGTTCCAACTTTTGACGCAGTCGATGGATATGTACCATTAGTGTTTTATCGCCAGTTATATATGTTTCTTCCCAGATGGCTTCATAGATTTGTTCTTTTGGTAAAACTTGATTAGGGTGGCGTAAGAAGTACATTAAAATATGATGTTGCTTCGCTGTTAATAAAATTTCTTCTCCTGTGCGTTTGTCAAATACCATTTGGCCTTCTGAATCAACTTCAATATAATTCCCTAATGAAATGCGTTCGGAATGTGTTCCGCCACTTCGACGGATTAGTACTTCTAATCTTGCAACTAATTCATCCGTATGGAATGGTTTCGTTAAATAATCATCAGCAAATTGTAAACCTTCTACCTTATCATCTATCGATGTTCGAGCTGTTAACAGCAAAATAGGAACAGCAGGAGCGGCCTTTTTTAATCGTTTCCCCACAGTAAATCCGTCTAAACCGGGTAACATGATATCCAAAATAACGATTTCATGCTGATTTACTTCTTTTTCAGCTCCTTCACCAGAAAGCAGCCACTGAACTGAAAATCCCCGCTGTTCCAATTCTTCTTTTAGAAAGCTGCCTATTTTCTCATTATCTTCAATGTATAATACGTTTCTTTTCAAGTAACATCCCTCGCTCTAAATTGAATTCACTATTAGACAGATTAACACAATCTAAAAAATATTTGTTTAGATGCTCATAAAACAGAAAAACCGCGCCAGGCGCGGATTCTAATGGGGCTATGTTATTGTTCTCCGACACCAATCCATAGTCCAGATATTGAGCCTCCGACCGTTTCAAAATAAAAGCCCTAATCAATCAGCAATTTTCTGGCCGCCGGCATTATTTTTTTCGGTCAGATCGGGTGCGGAGCGCTGCGCGGATGGTGCATTCTTGACGGATATGGAAACACTGCCTCCATCGCCCGATGTAACTTTTGGCACACCCATATAAGACAATGCTTCGGATACGATCTCTTTAAACACCGGCCCCGCCGCAGCACCACCGCCAGCAGCATTAGCAGGCTCGTCAATGCCGACATAGACCACAATCTTCGGATTATTAGCCGGTGCGTATCCGAGAAAGGACGAGTGCACCTTATCGCGGTCATACCCTCCCTTACCGTCGGGTTTAATCGCCGTACCGGTCTTACCTGCTACACTATAGCCTTCAATGTATGCATGGCGGCCGGTTCCATGGACCAGGTCTGCAACGACCTGCTCCAGATAGCTGCTGGTTTCCCTGGCGCTTTCCTCGGAAATGACCTGACGTACCACCTGGGGCTGGGTTACGGTAGTCTTGCCGGTATTCGGATCGGTGGTCGCCTTGACCACGTGCGGCACCATCAGTTTTCCGCCGTTGGCGATGGCCGAGATGGCAGTAAGCTGCTGAATCGGAGTAACAAGCACTTTGCCGTGCCCGAATGCAATCGTCGCGTTCTCTGAAGCATTATTCGGAGTCGGATTGACGATTCCGCTGATTTCGCCCGGCAGGTCAATACCGGTAAGATCGTTAAATCCGAAATCATCCACGTATTGCAGCAGCCTTTCCGGACCGAGCATTTCATAGCCAAGCTTGACGAAGGCCACGTTACTTGACCGCTTCACGCCTTCTAGGAAGGAGATTTCGCCATAACCGCTTCTCTTCTGGTCATACAGCGGCTTGCCGTACCCCTTGATGCGGATAGAACCGGACATGAAGGTTGCGTCCGAATCGAACAAATTCTCCTCCACCGCTCCTGCAAGAGGTACAATTTTGAACGTGGAGCCTGGTTCAAATCTTGTTTTGATGGCATGGTTGAAGAATACCCCTGGATCAGAGGCATATTTCCAGAACTCATTCGGGTTAAAGGTTGGCATATTCGCTAGCCCCAATATCTCCATGGTGCTGGGATCCGCGGCAATTACCGTAATACTCTTGGGTTTATATTCTTCATAGGCCTTCTGCATTGCCTGCTCGATATAATACTGGATTGTGCTATCAATCGTCAGCTTGAAAGTACTTCCATTGACCTCCGGCTGGTAAGTGTCCTCCGAGTCAGGCAGCTTGATGCCTTTGGCGTCGCTCTGGTAGAATAGCTTACCATCCGCACCCTTAAGCTGCTTGTCAAAATACTTTTCGAACCCCATCACCGCGTTGCCATCGCGGTCCGTATAACCCAAAATATGTGCGGCCAGTGTTTGTTGCGGATAATAGCGCTTCTGCTCCCTAATCAGGCCAACGCCAGTCTCCAGAGTGTCATGTTCATCCTTCAGTTTCTCAATGAACTCGTTGACCTTGTCGCGCAGCTCCTGGTCTATCTTCCAGCCTTCATTACGGATCTCCCGGTTCTTCAGATACTTGCCGTTCTCGTCTTTGGCTTCCACGAGCGCCTTAAGCTCATCCTCAGGCTTGTCGAGCAGTTCATGCAGGCCGGTGATAACTTCTTCCCCGATACTGAGAGCGGTAATCACTTCCGGATTGACCACTACCGTGTAGGCCGGCACATCGCTAGCCAGCATCCTGCCGTTGCGGTCCTCGATCGTGCCTCGCACCGCTTTAAACACCGAAGTATGGGCCCATTGCTTTGCGGCCTTGGTTTGCCAGAAATCACGATCCAGCACCTGAATCCAGAACACTCTGCCGAGCAAAACAAGAAAAAAGAGGGTAATACACCCTCCTATAAACAGCGTACGAAGTTTTATTCTCTTCACCATAAGCAAACCCCACAAACATATATATTGCAATTTTCGGCAAATCGCTCGTTAATAGTCACCGCGTTTTGTTCAATGATATGAATGGTATCGTCGGCATTCGCCTCTTGATATCCCATATCCATGGCTAGCTGAACAACCTTGGCACGGGATTGCTGTTTTTCCTTGTCCCAGGAAGGCTCATTATTGTAGGCGTAGGTAATGCCAGGTTTTTTATTAGTTTGATAAATGATCACCATAATGAACACCAGGCTCGTTACACATTGTACAATGTATAACAAGGTAAAAACAACCATTTTTGTGAATCCTTTGTCACTACGCTATTTCGCGAACTTAGGCTACATGTAATAGACAATTGGAACATCTTTGTGAATTCTCCATTTCACTGTATGCGGTCATTCAGATAAGGAGCGCTGAGCCAGCATGAGGTTGAGCAAAAATAAATTCAACGGCTGCCTGCTCGGCTTTATCAATGTAATCAGCTCAAATTCCATAGTAATCTGCTAGAGTTATTCCTTTCCTTCAAGGGTGAAGGATTTAAAATTGTGGCGGCTTTTATCTTCTCAATTACCGCCATTTATGACAAGAGATTAACAGCATCTATTGATGTCCTGATCGTATCCGGCGCCAGTCTGTTCACCGATGGACTGATGCTCAATTTTCTGACTATGCTATGAAACCGTATGAATATTTCTTTTTCTTTTTGGATGATTTCAGAATGTTCCTCGTGCCATCTAATCCAGTATGACCATGTTGTTTACTATAATCTGTTTAGTATAAACGCTTTTATTTTATGAACATTACTTTTTAATTTATTTTAAAGTATCTAGACACGGCGAAAATAGTTGTGTTACATTTGTGTGAATAAAGTAATGCTGTTTGGCTGGTGATTTGTAACCTGTAGGTGAAAAGTGACGTTGAGGATGCGATGATTTCCTATTGAAGCGCGTACCTTCAAATCTCTTCAGCATATATGTAAAATGTCACTTCCGCCCCAAAGTTAAAGCGCTTAAACTTTAGAAGTGTGAATAACACTTATTGTTAAGCGGTTTACTTTGGAGATCAGTCTAAAGGGAAGGAGGATTCATTGACGTTAATTAAACTAACCATCACTAAAGGAGGAATTTTTGTGTACTCATTGAAATCGACCTCAGGCACAATGAAAGTGATGTTACTTGTCATGCTTTCGGCGGTTATGCTTCTAGCGACATTAGCCGCCCCTGCACCGCTTCAACGGAAAGCTCATGGAGCGGGTGAATTGAAACCGTTTCCTCAACAAGTCAGCTATCCGGGTATCATTAAACCAAACCACGTCAGTCAATCCTCGATGAACAGTTCTGTATCTTCCTACTATGACTATTGGAAGGCTACTTATCTTAAAAACAACTTGTCCTCGCTGCCCGGAGGGTACTATGTAAAAGGTGATATTACTGGCGAAGCGGACGGCTTCGATCCTCTCGGCACATCGGAAGGCCAAGGATACGGTATGGTTATTACCGTGCTAATGGCTGGATACGATACGAATTCCAGAACAATCTATGACGGTTTGTTCAAAACGGCTAGAGCGTTCAAGAGCTCTAATAATCCGAACCTGATGGGATGGGTAATAGCAGATAGTACTGGGGCTCAAGGGCACTTCGGTTCAGCAACAGATGGGGACCTCGATATCGCTTACTCCCTTATTCTAGCTGATCGCCAATGGGGCTCGACTGGAACGATCAATTATTTGGCTGAAGCCAAAAAGATGATTGGCGCTATTAAGCTTAGCAATGTGACAACTAACAACAGGCTGAACCTTGGTGACTGGGATACGAAGAGCGCCTTGAATACGCGTCCCTCCGACTGGATGCTCAGTCATCTACGGGCTTTCAATGAAGTTACTGGAGATTCAACTTGGCTAAATGTCATCAATAATCTGTATAACGTATACAGCCAATTTACAGCAGCTTATTCGTCTAGCACAGGTCTGATTTCGGACTTTGTGGTAGGCAACCCGCCTAAGCCGGCCCCCCCAAACTATTTGGAAGAGTTCCCTGAAACAAATGAATATAACTACAATGCAAGCCGTGTACCACTTCGTATCGTAATGGATTACGCCTTGTACGGAGACACCCGTGGTAAGGATATCGCTAATAAAATGGTAGTATGGATCAAAGGAAAAACAGGCAACAATCCGAACAATGTGAAGGACGGTTACCAACTGAACGGTTCGAATCGCGGTACTTATGCGACAGCGGTATTCGTAGCGCCTTTTATCTCCGCAGCGACGACTACCAGCACGCATCAAGCTTGGGTCAATGCAGGATGGGACTGGATGAAGAACAAAAAGGAAAGTTACTTCAGCGACTCCTTTAACATGCTGAACCTACTGTTCATCTCGGGGAACTGGTGGAAGCCTACCTACAGTGCAGCGGATACTCAAGCTCCCTCGGATCCAACGAATCTGAACGCAACAGCAGCTTCAAGCAGCCAAATTAATCTGAGTTGGACTGCTTCTACCGATAATGTCGGTGTAACAGGCTACCGGGTATTCCGTGACGGCGTGGAAGTAGGAGCGCCTTCAGACACATCCTTCAGCGATACCGGACTTACCGCATCGACAGCTTACAGCTATATGGTAAAAGCTGTCGATGCCGCAGGCAACCTGTCTGCTAACAGTAATACCGCATCAGCAACTACAAGTTCAACTCCTGCTGCCGGTATCAACCTTGCGCTGGGCAAGACAGCGGTAGCCAGTTCTATCGAAGGTGTAGGATTTGAAGCTTCCAAGGCAACAGACGGCAACTCTACTACCCGTTGGGCGAGCATCGAAGGAAGCAACAATGAATGGATTTACGTCGATCTGGGCGCAACCCAAAGCGTAAACCGCGTCAAGTTGAATTGGGAAGACGCTTACGCTAAAGGCTACAAAGTTCAGGTGTCTAACGACGCAACAACATGGACGGATACTTACGTAACAACGACCGGTAATGGTTCTATTGACGATATTACATTTACCGCAAATAGCGGACGTTACGTCAGAGTGCTCTGTACTGCTAGAGGGACCGTATACGGATATTCGATATTCGATTTTGAGGTTTACAGCTCTTAATTGAACAAATCCTGGCGGATTTGACTCTGTCAGGATTTGTTTGTCTAAAAGAGCAGAATGTAACTTCTCGGGAGGTTCGTTAGTAAACGAATGGCCTCTTTTTTGATCTCATTTGAGATGTCTTAAACTTCTACCCTTTAATCTCCATAAAAATGCACCCCCTAGAATTTCATCGGACAAACCAGGGGGTTTATCCAATATCTATTCTAAGGGGTGCATTTCAGTTATCATCAAGACTTTTTTGATGATAACTGAAAATGAAATATTCATAATTATTCAGCGATTGCCTTTTCAACGTCCTCGAAACGAATCTTTATGAGACGCTGCAGTGCATGTTAGAGGGTTTCGTGTGTAGCTGCTATTGTTAGCGAATACTACTTCATGATACTAATGGATTTCGAAGTATTATTGAAGAATACATCTGCACCAAAATATTCAGCAATGAAGCGTAACGGGAGCATAGTACGTCCGTTTACAAGTTCAGCTGCAACATCCATTCCTGGTGCAAGTTCACCGATCGCAATGGACAAAGTCTGACCTTCCAAGGTAATCATTACGGTTTTCGTAATGTTATCCCAGCCTACATTTGCTCCTATGCTCTCCGCAACGAAGCGCAGTGGCACTAAAGTTCTGCCTTTAACTACCATCGACTCAACATCCATACTCATTTCGATTCCGTTTAATTTATACCCTTTCTTACCTAGAGTAAGTTCTAATTTCACAGGTTCAGGCTTGGTTGTAACAAAGATATAGCCTAGTCCTTTTGCCGTGAAGGTAAATTTACCTGTCTTATGGTCATATTTGCCGCCTAAGCGTTCCATGTTACCGTCTAATCGAAGCATGACACCGCATAACATGCTAATAACGTTAGTCGACAACTTCTCTTTTGTCAGATCGAAGGTTACTGGTATAAGCCCTGTATAATCCGTTACTTCCCGGCCATCTGCGAAGATCTTCAACTCATATCCCCGCCCTATAACTCCGTCTCTATTATTTACAGGTTTAATGACAACCTTCATACTCTTGCCTGTATTCAACTGCTTCAACAATTCAGGGGACAATTCAACAGATACGGTGTCATTCGTAACGGTTAGCGGTTTGTTGGCTTTAATAATCGCACCGATCGTATCGTTTTGAATCTCAAGCTCATCTTTTCCGGCTGACATCGTCAATGCAATGGAATTGCCTTTCATCAGCTGTTCTTTGATTGTAGTATCAATAAGATCTGCTACAGGTGATTCTGGAGAAGGAGTCGGCGTGCTGATTTGGCCACCTGATCCTCCGCCGTTATTATTTGCAGTAATTACGATAGTTAACTCTATCGTATCCATGCCAGCATGGTTAGAAGCCGTAACAGTGAATTTGTATGTTCCCGCTTCATTAGGCACCCCTGAAATAACACCTGTAGCTCCTTCTAATTTCAACCCTGCAGGTAAATAATTATCTCTCACTGTCCAGGTAATCGGTTCGTCGCCGTATACCGCTAGTGTTACCGTATAAGGTTCTCCAACTTTGCCGCTTGGCATATTCTTAGTGATAATCTCCGGAGCTGTTTCCACTGGCTTATTCTCTTTAATCTCGATGCTCAATACTCGCTTATCTATACCAAAATCATTCGTTGCTGCAACAGTGAATTCGTAATATCCTGCCTCTTGAGGCGTACCCGAGATAACGCCTGTTGCTTCATCTAGGTTCAAATCTACTGGCAAATCTCCTCCCTGGACCTTCCAAGTAATCGGTTCGCTGCCGTATACCGCTAATGTTACCGTATACGGTTGTCCAACTTTGCCACTCGGCAAAGTCTTAGTGATAATCTCCGGAGCTGTGTCAACTGAGACATCTTCAGTAATAACTATATTGAACGATTTCGAGTCACTGCCTGCGTCATTGTTAGCTTGAACTTTAAATGTAAATTGACCCCATTGATCCGGTGTACCCGAGATAACACCTGCATCTTCATCCAAACTCAATCCTGATGGCAATTGACCATCTACAACAGCCCATTTGATCGGCTTATCGCTGTCAGTGGTAAGAACTGCCGTATAAGGTTGTCCTACCTTGCCATCCGCAAGCGATTTCGTCGTAATCGTTGGCGCAGTACCTGCGTCTTCAACCCATTTCGCATATAATTCAATATCCCTTGTAACAGGATCAGCAACGAAATTCCAGACATCGTTTAATCCTACATCTTGATACCAACCGCCGAAAATAGTGTTTTCTTTTGTCGGCGCTGTTGGTTCGGTAATTGTCCCGCCCATATCTGCGAACTTCATCACCACTTCGCTGCCACCGTTGGAATCAAAAGTTACCGCATAAGGGTTGTGTGCGCCGATGGAAGGCGTTCTGCCGCTAAGTGGATTGCCGAAGAAGTCTGTTCTCTCCGTCATATGAGGCAGAGCGTTCGCGCGATCCACATATGGGCTTACAATCTCGGCACCTGCACCATAGGCCAGGTTATTACCGTCAGCAAGACGGAACCCGTTCATCGCACTGTAATCAAGCTTGGCATCCACTGTTCCGCTGCTGGTAATCCAATGTTCCGGCGCAGATTTATAATCATTTAATATAGAGTTAAGTTCCTCTTCCGATACATAGCGGTTGTCTGTTGCTGTTACGCCTGCACCTAGATACCCGCCTCCGCCTGCGTTCATGCTACCAAAAAGATTAGCCGGATATACAATGTTGTTCGTAAAACGTCCGGCTGCAAATGAAGCTGATGTTCCCCCGCCTTTCAGACCAACCTGGTTGTTTGCCCCAGTGTAGGCAAAAATATTATTTTGGAAATAAATATGCAAGTTGGAGGCCGTCGGATCAAATACTAACGAACTGCTATTCTTCAATGGTGTGACGATGACATTGTTATAGTATAATCCGCTTAATTCCTCGCTCGTTGAAGAACCTCCCGCAAGCAATATAAGACTGTTAAAGCTCTTGTTAAAATCCGGGCTGCGACCGTCGTTCACGCTAATGTTATAGCGAACGATATTGCCCTTGGCAGCATTCATCTGTAAGTACCAACCGCCATAGTTATTTCGGCTGTAATTGTATTCATACACATTGTCCTGACAATAATTGTCAATGTCCCATGCCATACCGTCATTACTTGCATGATAAGGGTTGTCCACGGCTTCATTATAGCGGAAGATCGTGCCTTTACTTGCCATAATCCACGCTGCCGCATAGTTTTGCGAACCTAGATATGTTGGCGTTGTATTATTTGGCCCCCAGTTCGTAACCAGGTTGCCGCTCTTATCGCTTAAATAGCTGTATCCGCTGTCTGTGACCACATTTCGTTCCACAAGGGAGTTGTTCCCGCCGGACATAACAATGCCATCTCCAACCGAACTAGAAATCCAGTTGTTTCTAAACACAGCGTTTGATGCCCAAGGATAGCTTGAGTTACTCCAAGTAATGCCTGTGTTATTCGTCCCAGGATTGCTTGGTCCGTAGGCATTGTTACGAATACCTTCGTTATCGCAGCGAAGGGTTTTATTTCCTTCAACCAATATATCTACATAACCATTAATAATGATGCCGCCGGATACCTTACTTGCTCCATTTGCTTGGTGCAGCCCATTAACATCATGAACGTAGTTATCTCGAATGACGATTCCTTGCATACGAGCATCAGCATAATCTTGAATATTAAACTGACCTTGTCCCAGCTTGGAAATCCGTGACATTACAGCGATACCGGAACGGCCGTCACCTGCTTTATTGCCGATGTTCGTTACTTCAATTCCACTGACAACCCAATAGTTAACGTCATATAACTCAATTGTACCGTTTAAGGAAATGCCTGATGGGCTTGACGCTGTTCCTCCACCATTAATTATCGGGCGTTGGTTAGGGTCGGTCGTATTATATTTTGTAAGCGTAATCGGATTTCCTTCCTCACCATTGCCGCGCAGTCTGATTTGTTCGTTCCATACGCTATTCGCATCCAGATAAATGGTTGAACCTGGCATAAATACATATTCATTAATCTTGGAGATTGATTTCCATGCCGTAGCCGGTGTGCGTCCATCTGCATGATCGTCACCGTTATTGGAGAAATAATAATCACGGACTTCAAGTGGTAGAATGTTCAACTCGAATGTGATTTCGGCAGGATTCAGATCCAGTCTAACGGTATATTTTCCTGGCACGATATTATTTCTTGAGAATGATTCTTTGTTAATTTTCAATACATTACCGCTAACCGTATAATCCACATCCCGCTGCAGTGTTACAGCGCCGATCTCCACTCCAGCTAGATCTGTTAAATCAGGATTTACGGTGATATTATAGTCGTCCAGACCAATAACATATGTGCTGTCTTCCAAGTGGCTATACTCTTTGGGCATGAGCTTTAGCGTAATAGAAGATGTTCCGGTTTGGGCCGTTATTCCACTATCGATAACATATACGTCATCGATAAAGTGCCTGTTCTGTATATCCTTAACCGTTCCAGCCTTGTTGCCCCAGTTCGTAGCAAGCTGCAATGCATCGATCTTGGAAATATTGTTCTTAACTAGGGTATCAAAATTGCCGCCATCTGTTGATTGCCTTTGAATGTCTTGTCCATCGATTTTATAGGTCGTTCCCGTTGATGTAACGAACCATTGGAATTTATGCCAGCCTTCGCTTCGCTTGACATCTACAGGATAGAATCTCCCGGATGAACCGGGTCTGACTGCGTAATTGGTCAGATTTCCGGCCCAATCGCCATCTCCATTGCCATAATTTATTGCGATATGTTCATTGGATGATGGGGTTAAACCAAAGACAGCGTGGTCATTGGAAGCCGCTCTGCCATCATCATAGTACCAAGCAGTAACGATTGTTGTCTTACCGGTTGCGGGGGTGTAATTATAGGTACCTGGAACAGTAGCCACCTGACCGGCGCCGCTTGATGTTGCGGCTTTTCCTCCGGTACGGGACATCACATCGCTGTGAACATATCCGTTCGCACCATTTGAAAATTTCTTCTCCCCTTCAAATCCATCGTAAAACATAGTGTCAGCCTTATTGAAGTAATCAACGCTTACTTGAACAGTGACCTCTTCGTTCCCTGTCGGAACATAACCTTTCTTAACCGTCACGAATCCGGCATCATCAACTTCAATCTTATCCTTGTCTTGATCTGCCGGTCTGAAGCTGATGTTATCAGCAACGAACACATCAGCAGTGTCAACGATTAACCGTGTTCTATCTCCTGCCCGTAAAGTATCGCTCTGGCGAATTAGTGCAATGTTGGCTGAATATTGTGCACTCTCTTCTGATTCATCAGAGTCCAAGAATCGTGACGTTGCATTGCCGTTTGCTTTTACTTTAAATGTATCATTTAAAGTCGGGGACAAAGCCGCATCATTGCTTGTTGCTGCAATCGGGCTTCCTTTAGCCACTCCATTACTGAAGAGTTGAACCGAATAGGCAGGTGCGTTAGCGACGCGGTCCCATGTAGCGTATGTGCCGTTCCATCTGACATTTACCGGTACAGGCAATTTCTCGATCTTTAATATTCCGGATGCTGCAACTTCTTCACTGATGTCCCCCGCATTATTAATGACAATGGCTGTAACCGTGTAGTTGCCCACTCCCAGTGCCCTTGCATAGGGCAGAACATGTTGCCTTTCGTGATTGTTAGGCTGGTCGGGTCCTCCATTTTTCGATAAATAATAACCAACAGGTCCACCGTCTTTGAACAGTGTTACAAGGGTGTCACCGTAATTGGAAGCGCCACTATAAATGCCCGTGTCCGAGTCAAGCGTCGGTTTAATTGGCGCATTCACCTGTGTATTGGTGGTTATCAACAACGGTGCAGCATTGGATTTCACCACAATTCCATCTGCCGAAGACACTTCGCAATAATAGAAATTGCCTTGTTGTGAAGCTGCGTCCACATTGGGAAGCGTTAATAGCGCCTTATCAGCTCCGCTGACTTTTGTCCCGTTCAAGCCAGACTCGTCGTCAGATACATACCATTGATATGCTGAAGCAGCGGCGGATGCCGCAACGCTAAATGTTGCTGTCTCACCTTGTTTCACTTTTTCCGCTGTTGGCTGAGTGATTATTTCTAAATTTGGCAATCCACCAGGAGGTACCAAATTCAATGTTAATGTTCTGGTTCCTGTTGTTGTAGCCACATCTTTAACAACATAAAAATCGTCGATTAGATGTTTATTTTTAATATAAGCTTTGTTACCTGACTGGTTGTTCCATCCTCCAGCTATTTTAGGCTGAATGGTTGTACCGCTCTTCATAGCTTTGTAAATATTACTTTGCGCTGAATCGGATATTAATGTTCCGTCTATTTGTAAAGTCGCACCATTCGGTGTAATGAGCCACTCGAATTTATGCCAGCCTGTGGAACGTAAAGCCCCGCTATCTTTCCAACGGTTGCCTGCTGTACCCGCTGATGATGGTGCATATGCCCAAGTATATCTAGTCGGGTTATGAATAACATCAGCCTCTGAACTTTGATAGAATGTCCCGGCAAAGGTGGCATTTTTGCCATCTACAATAGCAAATTGAGTTCTATCCGTCGCTGTCTTCTCCTCATCAGGATACGGGTCAAAATACCATGCTGTCATCTTATAATTGCTACCTGTCGGCAATGCCACGTCTTGGGCTACATTTTCATTATTCGTATCACTTGAAGGTGTAATCGCTTTCAATCCAGAACGAGACTGAGCATCGGAAAGCGTGTATGACGAACCTAATTTGCCAGTTGATGTCATTGGACCATTGTTGTTCTCGAAATCCTCCATGAATAATACATCTGAGTCATGGTAATAACTCGCCGCGGCCGTGATTGTCACCGGGATGCCCGGAGCACCTGGCAACGCAAATGTATAACCGCTAGCTAAAGTAATGTTCCCCTGATTATTAACAGTTAAAAGATTCGCATTGCTGGAATCATAATTAACCTCGTCAATAACCGGTCCTTTCACGAGACTGCTTAAAGGCGAACCTTTATAAGTAAGATTCACCCTGCCTGCCTGACCTGCCGCTTGTGTCAATTCTAGTACAACAGAGTCAAAAGATTCGCTCCCTCCCGCAGCTGACACTTCAGATGAAGGCGCCAGCCCGAACAGACCAGGGAACACCAACGAAGTTGCCGTAATCATCGACAAAGCTTTTTGTATCCATTTCGATCGCATCATCCAAAAACTTCCTCCCTTTGAATTTAATGAATTAATACTTTATAAAAAATCCGCATCTATGGAAGCCTCAATAGACATAGATTTTTATAAACTTAAAAGCATAACTATTCTAGTTCACTACTAATTCACTGAATCGATTACCGTTATATACGATCTTCAACTTATTCGTATTTGCAATTAACGCTCGTAAGTCAGACTCCGCCGATCCGTATAGTATGGAATCTTTCACTTCTTCCAGTTTTAGCTTGGTGATTTCCGGTTTTGTGGTTAATGTTGCAACGACATCCTCGCCCATATATTTACCGATTACTGTCTCACCTACAGAAGCAGCAGCTAAAGACTCCCAGAACTTAAGAGACTCGGTTTCTTCTTTGGATATATCCAAACGGTTTAGCACTTTCTCTTCCTTGGCCTGTCCCGCTGTCGCTAACGCAGCCGTCAATTCATTTGCAGCACGAACATATTCCGCACTTTTTGATGCATACTCAACTTGCAACTCTGCTTCGCTCATTTTCGTTTTTTTAACCTGCGTTTCTACCAAATCCGGCCAACGGGCGCCACTTAAATATTGCATGTATTGATTTAAATCAAACTGAGGCAATCCATAGTAAGTCCCTTCTGAATCATCCATCTTAGCTCGCTTAACATTTTCATCTTCCATGTCGGATTTTAGCTCATCAAAGCTTTTGTAAGGGGCGATCCCCCGCTCATCTGCAATAAATTGCTCCTGCTTGGTCTTTAGCAATGCAGTCATTGCAGATTTTTTGGCGTATTCAGTTGGGGTTTCATGATTTTCTCCGTATTGACGTGTCCAGAAGCCCTCATCTACTTGGACCCCATAAGTTCTGAAGAAATAGTCTGCCGTTATAGCTCTATGCTCCTTGACATAAAATTGAAATTCTTCCTCTGTTACGGCGTATCCATCTACTGTAAATATCCAATCTTCAGGTAGCTTCGCCTTTTTGTTAGTTAAGCTCAACACGAGTAAAGCAAGAACAATCAGAGTGGTAAACAAAATAATCACGGTTGCTTTTCGTCTAGTAATCCCCATGACGCCCCCTTTCAAATATTCAACCTAGCTTTGCAAGAAAGCTTATGACAGTGAAATTCATCGCCGTTGTTGGAGAAGTTCCTAAATTTAAATGGTTAGACATAATTGTAAGTTTAGCTGCCCTCTAATGTAAGCGCTTATTTAGACTGAATTAAAACAAATTTGACATGTTCAAAATACCACGTTTGGTTGAAAACACCCTGCTGATCTAGCATGAGCAGTATTATGTAAATATCACTCAGTTGTGAGCCTTGAAAGATTAGCATTTTACATAGTTCAATAATAAATTCCAAGAAATAAAAAAGCCGAATGGATTGTTCTCATCCACTCAGCTCATAGGTTTATTTTACAATAATCTGTATAGTATCACTTTCCGTTGTTCCACTTCCATTCATAAACTCACAGCGATATTGATAGATGCCAGGCGATTTCCCTGAAATTTGTGTAGTGGCCGATTGAGCACTTGGTGTTTGTGAAGATAAAGATTGCGTTTCAATAAGTTCGCCATTTTCATATAATCGATACTGTGTTGCGTTCGTGCCCCACCACATATTAGCAGCAATGTTATAGTCCCCATCTTGATCCCAGTTGTCACTAGACAACACAGGTTTGCCGGGCTTCGCATCAGTCACGGTGACGGTGTGTGGATCACATGAAGTCGTTCCATACAAATTCGATAACTCACATGTATACACATAGGTTCCATTCGGCTTTCCTTGAATAGGAATAATGGAAGTCTGGGCAACTGGCGAAACATCCGCGAGTGACTTCGTTTGGATCAATTGGCCATTCTCGTACAGCTTATACAGTGTGCCATTGTTTCCCCACCACATATTCATCGTAACCTCGTAATTGCCATCATGTAAGCCTGTCGCAACACCGCTATTATTCGATAGTGTCGGTTTGCCTGGCACCCCATTTGCAAGCAACGGCGGACTACTGGAATGACGTTCGAACTTGACTGCATCAGCCCTCGTATAAATCATATCGGCAGGTAGAGTTGGTGGATCTACCGTTGTCGGACTAACCCTTGTTAAACGAACATACTCGCTGCCGTCTCCAGTAAAGTCGAACGTTCCTAGATTAACCCAACCCGACGAGCCAACGGTTGCATCGATATACGTGACCTCGGTAACCGACTGATGCTTCACTTCCACTTTGACATAATTGTCATTTGCCGTCGTATGGACGAGCTTGTAGATGGAGACCGTATATTTCCCCTCTGGAAACTGGCCTTTCCACGTCGCTGAGGATCCTTGAACGGTAGAGTAACGGGACTTCACACCAATTTTGTATCCGGCTAAATTGCTTTGGCTCCAAGACCCTTCTGTCGTGTACAACCCAGTCGTATTCGTGCTGTCGACAATAACCGTTAATTCCCTGATCGCAATTGTCAAAGGCGGTGTTGTTAAGGTCACACCGTCAATCGTTACAGTGGCCCATACCTCAATGTGATCCTTTTCCCCGTCGAGACTTAGAAGGGTCAACAAACCGCTACTGTCCACTTCAGCCAGATCGGTTCGATCAACGAAATACTGCACATTTGCCTGTGATAGATCACCAATCAGACCATTATCCAAATAGCCGGTTACGCTTAGTTGTGCGGTTTGAGTCATCTGCAGTTCGTTCCGATTCGACAGGATCACCGCAGACTCCAATTGCGGTATCTTGTTCGGGTCCACCCACATCATCGCATCGGCAACTACCCGTGACTTATTGGCCTTATTGGTTAATTCCACGTACCCACTATCGCCTGCTGCAAAAGGATAAGCACCCAGGTACACCCAAGTCCCATTGGCCGTTGTCTCATCTACGTTAACCGTCTCGGAGCCTCCGCTATAATAAACGGTAAATGAGGCATTCGTTGCCCAATTTTCACTAGCAGCGGTTATTTGCGGAAGCTTATAGTACACACTGTAAGTAACACTTTCCGGCAGCTCAGGTCGCCATTTAATTCTACTTGTCGCTGTGCCGGCAGTCGATTTGGCATACACATAGTTATCATAGTAATAGTCGTTAGCCGTTGTATCCCGTATCCAGATCCCTTCTGTCTCTGCCTCCGTATTATCCACAATGATGGATGAACCCTCCTGCCAATCCGGTTGAGCTGGAGTTTCGGTTACCTGATCAGGCAGAAAGAGAGTCCGCTTGCGAGTCTGTTTCCCGTCCGATTCCACATAATAAGTGAAGGTTTGGGATAAATCGTTTACCCGTATCGACCATTCCATCGGATAGATCTTATCTGGAATAGTTGTATACGTAGCCCCGCCATCCAAGGAATAATGGATCGTCGCTGGTTTCGTCGTTTTTGCCTGCACATAAGCATCGTAAGCCGTTTCGTCGGGCTTGACGATCAGCATGCCTTTAACCGCATCTATTGGACTGTGGATATCGAAGAAATAGCTTGCTTCCGATGTTTCAGCAGTTCTGACCTGGTGCAGCGGCACTTCAATGTTGAGTCCTTCCACTATGATAGCGGTTATTCCCTTGCTTGAAACCGTGGCTTGAATGATTCCGCCACTCATAACCGCTTGCTCTGGTGTGCCATTGTCGCGGATGATGGTTACGGTATAATCTTGTGCCGGGTTGAACCCAATGATTTGCGCATTCAATTCGATCGGAGTCTGAACTTCAGCTGCCGATTCGTTGCTTAACCCGATGTAGAATTTATTCCCGCTCTCTCCCGTTATCCAATTCAATTGAGAATGGTTGGTCTGAATTATCCCCTTAGGCATCCAGAGCCAAACGTTGGAATTACCGTAAAAATGACCTGGTTTATTTCCATAGAGGTGATATTTGAACCATAGAAAATTAGTTTCAAATACAGAAGGAAATGTAATACTTCCATTCGATTTCAACGATTGCTCGCTGATCAAATAATCCATCGTTTGCCCGAGCTGTCCCGGTATATGGTGATAATAGATGGATGTAGCCCCGCTTGGGCCTTCCAGAGGAAACTCCGGTTCAAGTTGACTAACGGCGAAGCCCTTATAGTAATAACCTGGATAGCTCGAATATCGTCCGATGACTGCATTATGAGCAATATCCTGCAGCAATTTATCGCCTGTATAGAGCGACAATCTCAGCATGAATGGAGCTTCCTGAGCATTCATCCGATAATAACCAGTTGTACTTCCCGCTTCAAACGTCAATCCATTGGGAGAGACAAGCAAACTATCCGCTTGTACGCCTCCGGCTACATCTTCTGGGAGCTTGATCCGAGGATATTGATATTTACCACTTTCCGGCCAATGGAACGACTCCGCGTAATTATACGTCTCAGGCTGCGGAATAGTAACGGCACCTTCAGGAACCGGACGAGCAACGAACATAGTTGCATACCGTTTGGCTTCTTTATAAGCAGCATTCAAGTATTTGATATCCTGAGTTTCCTCGTAAAGCTCCAAGATCTCCATCCACAGCTTGCTATAATAATAAATGAACTCATTTTTACTCACATTTACGGATGCAGGCGTATCAATATGCTGCATGATATAGCTGTCGGCTGCAGCCTTGGCAGCCTGTAAATACTGCGCATCTCCCGTCATACGATACATCATCAGGGGCTGAATGACAGGACCCCGGTCTTTCTGGTCAGGATCACGCACGAGGTACTCTTCCTGTGCCAGCGCTCCAATTCCTGCCGTAGTCCCCATCATCTGATTGACAGCGGCTACGCTTGAAAAATCAAACGGCAAGGTTGCCATTTTCCATAACGACGGCACACCGTATACTGGCTTCTGCGTCGGCGACCAGCCTATACCATTTCGCGATAAGCCATACTGGACGGACGGCAATGCTCTCGTATCGTAAAGCTGGTCATCCCCAGTCAAATAGTAAGCCCCCAAAAGAACCGCATTCGAGCTTGTTCGAACACTATCCTCGTTTTCGATGTCAATAAAGCCCTTGGCACGGCTCCACCATCCGCTGGGTGACGGGACATAATCAACAGAGTCATCCCCTTGCGGCTCTTTCTTAAGTAAATCGATCATATTGAACATCGCGTCAGTAAGCGACTGATCTGATACATTTTCCCGGTATGCGGAATAACCGTACTCATTGCGAAGAATATCCGCGTAGGACTCATACAAATTGCTTTTTTGAGCGATTAGTCCCATATGAAATTGATAAGTGCTTTCTGCGGTCATTTGCGAATAAGTCCCTAATTGAGGAGCATACAAGATTGGCTGCACGCTGCCTTCGTTGTTGACAAGGCTCATGCCAAGCCTTTGTTTCGTAACACCTCCCGTCGGTTCAAATTCAACCGGGAGCTCATCCGAAGGTACAAATACCCCATACGTCAATGGATTCCCCGAACCGTCATTCTTTTCAACCAGACTCATTGGAGCGCTTAGCTCCCTTAAGCTTGTTGATTCCACCGAACCTACCATTTTGGCGTGTGACCTGAAACCATTTAACACTTCATTGATGCCAGAGATTTGCTCAGTTGTGAAAGACTGATAGCCGATCACGTAATTGCCATCCCGGCGGGGTGTAAAAGCGAAGGAAACATCAGGTTTGTCCCCTAACATGGACCAGTTCACTTGTAAATCGTAATCGCTTCCATGTGAAGAATCGGTTAATATCGCCGTGTGGCTGTCAGGGAAATCAATCTCGTCGAATGTAATCCAGCGTTTGTTCATCGTATCGTAGTAATTGGTTAGACTCCCCGCATTTCCATCCATTAAGACCCATTGCTCTTCAAGTCTTTCCGCCACATTATTGACAGGCACCCAGTTCCCCGTATCCGTGTCCTTGTAGAACATATCACGAACGATGGATTTGCCACCATCCCAAGCTGCTTCATAGAAGGTTACTTTGTAGCTGGCATTCACGATGCTGCCTTTTTCCGTGTAACTGAGATTCGCCAATGTACGGCTGCGCAGCGGAGGCAACGGCGGAGCTTGCTGCCGGATATTCCCTTCAAACTTGACCGCATCGGCCCGCGTAATGATCTTTCCGGTCGTAGGTTGCGTTCGAGTCAGTCTGACAAATTCGCTATCATCACCACTGAAATAATAGGACCCTAAATCAACCCATCCGGCCGATGGGCCCGACGAGGGCCTCAGATCCATAAACATGACATCCGTAATCCCATTGTGAACAATTTCAATTTTAACATTACTGTCTGCTTTATCCGCCCAATCAAGCTTGTTGAATGAAATTTTCGCCGTCCCTGCTTCCAATCGCGGATTCCATGTGATGCTTCTTCCTACTGCATCGGTAAATTTGGAACTGGAATTATTATATCCCTTCACTCCCGTACTTGTAGTCCAATAAGGAGCGGAGAACCCGTTATTTGCGTTATCTACATCAGTGGTGACGACATCATCAATCGTGATGCTTCCATCATCAATGATGATCGTCTTATGCGGCTCTTTTTGCTGAATATTCCCTTCGAACTTGACCGCATCTGCACGAGTAATTATCGTGCTGGTTGTGCTGGTAGACCGAGTTAATCTAACGAATTCTTTACCAACTCCGGAAAAATAGTACTCTCCCAAATCAACCCATCCCGCAGGAGCACCAAATGAAGGCCGCAAATCCATATAGAGAACATCGGTCGTTCCATTGTGGACGATTTCAATTTTTACATTGCTATCTGCTTTATCTTCCCAATTAAGTTTGTATAACGAAATTTTCGCCGTTCCCGCTTCCAATCGTGGATTCCAGGATATCGCTCTGCCTGCTGTACTCGTATATTTAGATCTGGAGTTATCATATCCCTTCACCCCTGTACTTGTGGTCCAATTCGGAGCTGAATATCCGTTGTTCTCGTTACCCACATCAGGTGTCACAACATCATTGATCGTGATGCTCCCGTCATCGATGATAATCGTCTTATACGGTAAGGGCTCCGCGTATGCGGTCCTTATTCCGACTAGGCTGAAAGGAACTAATATCGTCACGATGAAAACGATTAAGAAAAACAGCTTCCTTTTTATCATACAACTCACAGCCTCCCTTGTGTTGATAACGCTTTCAAAATAATGTTGCCCTCCTTTGTTCGAAGATCGTAAAGAAGCAATTAGCCTTATCCTTCTGACTACGCCCGCTCTGTCGGTTTTATCATAGCATGTTACAGAACTGTGAAATTTCTTTAATTTTAAGAATTTCTTATAAGATTTTAAGCAAGAAGAAACGACTTTGTCGTCCTTTAAAAAAGAGACCTACATCATAACTGTCCGCTCAACTGCAGTCAGTTATGATGTAGGTCTACCAATTGTACAAAGCCTAATGATTAATTATAATGGCGGTTGCACTAATAACAACTTTCCAAGCTGAATCACCGTTTGATCATACCAATCTGGATGCTGCCGAACATGCTCTCTACTTCGTTCATTGCCGCATGCTTCAAACATGGCCGCTTTGTCTGTCTTCTCGGTATCGATTTCAAAGCGAACCGTATGTTTTCCATTGGGAAGCTCCGGTAAGAATACATACTGATTTCGATTATGATCGTTGTGTAGTGTGAATCGATCGATAATAAAGGGTTCCCCACCATCCACCGACACCTTCAATCTGCCAGAATCAGGCCCACCGATATCGAATAACCCGATATGGGTGCCCTCGAACTGCACCGTGATAGCCTCTCCAGGATCGACTGCTCGCCATAGGCCGGGGAACAACCAATTGTACTCGCGCACTAAAGCAAAATCATCGGGCGTCATGTAAGACCATCCTGCGGAAAAAGTAGTAAGACTATCCAGTGACAGCATGGTCGCATACTCCCAAGGATTAGCCGGAACCAACGGATTCTGAGGTAAGTGATGTACTAACCTTCCCTGATGACCTCTGAGTTCGATAATTGCCTCAAATGACCGGGTGATCGTATCCGTGTAAATCTGGTGTCCTTCGGGAATAGTCGGATGGATCGAATCATGCGTAAAAACAACGGCTCCAGAAATGGACACGTCTTCCCTTGAGGTAAAAACGAGTTTTCCCTCCGAAACCAAGTGACTGACCGCTACGCCCAGATGAATCGAAGGAATACCATAATAGTCGGCCACTTCCTCTTGCATTAGAGCCCCCTTCTGGTATTCCCCAGACTGAAATAAGGCCACATCCCGCTCCTTCAGCGTATAAACGAACAGGATATCGGTAAACCGGCTCCGCTTGCGGATCTGACGGACAATCCCTTCGATCCGCGCCTTGGATTCGGGATCTCCGCCATCGTTACCGACAAATTCAACAAATACTAGATCAGGCCGATGACGCAGTACATCTGTCTCCAAACGGGCACAACCCAAATCCGATCCTGTCCCATTAATGCCTGCATTCACAGTGCGGATATCCGCCTTAGGATATTTCTCACGAAGCCAATCCGCCGTCATGACCCTGTAGCCTTCAGAACGGGTATTACTGCCGCCGAAATAGACGATTGATACGGTATCCCCATTTTCCAATTTCTGAATTATATTGGGGAGCCCATTACGTGGGAATAATTCCTTCATCGTGACTTCACCTGACCTCATTTATCAATTTTAGGAGCAAACAATTTTACTGCAAACACTTCAAAATAAGGCGAACCATACGTTGCGCAGAAATTAATCCGGATTCGGGTTACATGTTTCGCATCCACCTTATGTTTATTCAACGTGAGATAATTCCCACGAGTTATGATTGTCCTCTCGGTTCCGTCTTCTAAGATCAAGGTCATATCATAATCTTGGATAAGGGACTCGATCGGGTCGTTGAAATGCTCCAAATCCAACTGTGAATTGAAAACAAGATGGATTTCGTCTACATTTTTGGGGCTTGCAAAACAGAATTCCAACCATTCCTGTTCTTCCGTACGTTCAGAAATCCAGCCGTTCGGTAGACCATAAGGTCTGGAGAAGCCGTTGACGACATTCTCGGGATTATACATACTCTGGGACGGTAACAGATCCTTGAAGCAAATGCTCTTATTGAATTTCTTCAGCCTGGACGGCTCTTCCGGCCTATAATGGAAGCTGACCGCTCCTGTTATTTTTTCTTCATTGCCGTAGACGGCAAGACTCGCCGTACCTTCCAATACGATGTAGATTTTGTCGTCAGCCGGTTTCTTGCAGCCCAAATTTAGCGTAATCCAGTCGTCATGACCGGCTGCAATATCCAAGCGGTAATCTTTCAACTCGCTGGTGGGAATGTAGTTTTCCTTCCGTTCCCCGGCAAACAGCTTTACATGCAAAGTTTCCGAATGCTCGGACCTATTTTTAATTTTGATCCGTACACTTTCAGCCACGGATGTCTGAATCGGCAAGACCAAACATAACCCTTTCTCCAAGGGAATCTCTTCAGTTGGATGAAGATTATCATAGCTGCGCTGAGACGAGGCACGAATAGTTAATCCGTCAGCGAAGTAAGGATTCAATTCCTCTTGAAGCCCTACAATCGTTTGGCCATCTCGAAGCAGCAGCGCCTGCAGCTCCTCCATATGAGATTCGACTATGGCCGCAGGGTCTATCTCATATTTCAAGCATAACGAAGCTGCCGTTCCAACCGCCTGCCCCATACAACCGCAGGTTGCCATTACCCTAGTAGATCCGAAAGCCACATGGGTAGCACTTATATTGCGACCAGCGAACATGAGATTAGGAATATTTCGTGAATATAAACTGCGGAAAGGGATATTGTACAATCCAGGCACGAAATTCCATGCTGTAGCTGGCCCCTCATCGTAGATGCCCTTATTCGCATGTAAATCCATATACCATCCACCGACGGATACAGCATCTTCGAAATGCGGCTTTGCTGTAAGATCGTTCTGAGACAACATGTGGTCTCCTATGAACCGCCTCGACTCCCGCTTTCCAGGAATCGGGCATACATAATCCAAGATGAGATTGTCTACATCATCAAATTCGCCGCTATTTTTGATATAATCCCAAATCCCGTACACCAATTTCCGCAGTTCCAATGCGATGTCTTCATTATTCTTGATAATATCCATATGTCCACCATATTCTAGCCACCACAATCCGCCAAGCCCATTGATTTTTCTTGGTAAAGCCCGATGGTTTAAACCTTTTCTGATACTATCGAAAAAAGCCAACTTCGTAATATCATACGCAAAGCCAGGTCTTTTGAATGGAACGGAATATTCTACGTCACGGGCTTGAAACAGGATCGTATCGCCCATGGTGTAATGGTCCGCCACTTCAGGAGCCAATTCTTCCATGTATTCATGCTTCGCTTCTCTCCCCCAGCGGAAGAGAGCACCTGCTTGATATCCGACAACTCCATCTCCGGAGCAATCGATGTAGGTTCGGCTTTCGAAACGAAATTTTCTTTCGGAAGCCAATTGAAGGCCCTCCACCCATTTAATTCTACCGTTCTCCATGCCCGTTTCATGCACGCATGTATTCAGAAACAGAGAAATGTTAGGCTCAGCATAAACCATATCCAACAAGACCGTATCCGAAAGCGAAAGCATAAGCTTCTTGTTGTATAACGGATTATAGTGAAAAATCTTCAACTTGAGTTCTTCCACCAATCCGCCCTCGCGTGCATAATAGGATGGACTGTTTCCGAGATATGCTGACCCGTTGATATGAACCCGGACCTCGCTGCTCGCATTTCCTCCAAGAACCGGCCGATCATTAATAAGTGAAACCTGCAGCCCTTGGCGTGCGGCAGCAATGGCAGCGCATATCCCAGCAATACCTCCGCCTACGACGGTTACATCTGCTTTAATAAGCTCCATTTTGATAACCTCCATGATTAGATCCTTCTATCATGGTAAGCCTTTTGATGCTCTTTTTTTTACATGATTTCACGAGAAATTTATACATTTTTTGCAACCTTATTTGGATTCATATCGTGTCATTTTTATCCGATATTGCTTAGGCGTATCACCCGTATATTCTTTAAATAGTTTACAAAAATAACCTTCATTCACAATTCCTACTTCCTCACACAATTCCAATAAAGAATAATCCTGAACATTTAACAGCTCGAGAGCTAAGTGAATTTTTTTGCGGTTGATGTAGCTGATAACGCCCTCGTTCATTGTTTTTTTGAATAAGCTGCTAAAATACGATGGAGCTAAATTCACTTCCTCAGCAATAGCCTCAAGCGTTAATCTCTGTTTCAGGTTTTTCTCTATAAAGCGCATAGCACTCATGATTTCTATACGATGTAAAAGCTGGCCAGCGTGTACATATTCGAATGTGAAGTCGCCAATATAGGCAAGCTGCTCCCGAAATGTCATGAATTTTATGGGAAACTCTGATGCATCCGTGGTCAACGAGTTCCCCGATTTAAATTTCGCAGTAATGTCTCTGTACAAGCCTTGAAGAATAGGTGCCATGATGGACTTATGAATTTTATAATCCGTTACAAATTGGTTTAAAGCAGAGAGTTCTTTCTCTAGCTCTTCCTTGGAAACTTTCCTTTGTACCCATGTGAGAAAATCAGCCAGTTTCAGCTGAAAGTCCTCCTTTTTGTCATTACGGTAATGGAACCGATGCATGGGTGTTTTGACTACTTTCTCTTCATGATAATAGAAATCCTCACTCACGATATTAGCTTCCATGTAAGCTTGTTTGATAGATTCCCAGCCTCGGTGCGGACCTCCAAAAGCGACGGATACCCTTTGATTCAAATATTGATGTAAATGGGAGACGATCTGACTACCCAATGAATGGCAAGCATATTCCGTGTCCATATCGCTGCGATTATTTTCCCAGGAAAGAAAGCCAATAAAACGATTATCGGATAGATCCGCTGCTACACCTCTGCCACCATTCACCACAGTTTCTTCGATTATATTCGTAATCGCATATTTCAAGATGTTTTGATCAGACGCTGAATAATCGTTTCGGAAACTTTCATACAAATTCATTTCAACAATGAAGCAGCAATAGTTGGCTTGAAAGAAATGGAATTGCATGCGATTGGCAAAATCCGATGCCCGATGAGAAGGAATTTCGCCTCTGATAAGCTCATTAAAAAATTGCTTTCGGACTCTATATTTATTTTCAAGCACGGATACGTTTAACGATTGAAATTCCGCTTCTTTTTTCTTAACCTCATTTAAAATCCCGGCTGCCTTATCTAAAGCGCGATCTAAATCCTTTTCCCTGAGCGGAACCTTAACAATGTACTCCAAGACGTTGGCTTGAATAGCTCTCTGGGCGTATTCAAAGGATGAATAAGCGGTCAAAAGAATGTATTGGGTATGGGGAAGCTTTGGTTTTAGCTGCTCAATCATGGAAATTCCATCCATTCGAGGCATTACGATATCAGATATCACGATATCCGGCTTAAGCTTTACGATCTCCTCTATCCCTTCCAGACCATTTTTTGCTTTTCCCACTAAATGAAATCGCTTATCCCTATGGGAGAGCTCGTTAAAAAACAATTCCAATCTCTGAATGATTAGATCTTCATCGTCAACAATGAAGCAGGTGTAGTCTCTCACCATCATGCATCTCCTTTAAACGAGCCTGCTGGGAATAAGGCTTGAACACGGGTTATTTCCTTAGGTATGCTTATGATTTGAAGCCCGAATTGTTCTCCGTAGTGAAGTTTTATTCGGTCATGAATATTATTTAACCCGATTCTTTTCCTTTTCAATTCCACATCACTCGGTTCTGAAATCAAAATATGCTTTATTTTATCAGTTGGAATTCCCTCCCCTAGATCAACTACTTCTATGATGACGATGCCGCCCTCCCTGTACGCATGAATAGTAATAGGGCCTTCGATCCCCCCTCCGTTATAACCATGGAAGATACTATTCTCCACAAGGGGCTGCAGCAGCATTCGAAAAACTGGGAAATCTATTAAATCTGCTTCGATATTTTCAATCAAGTGGAAGTTCCTGTTATAGCGGATGTTCTGGATCGCGATATAGTCCGAGACATTTTGCAATTCCTGACGTAGTGAAACCTTCTCCGAAGCATCAGCTATCCCATATTCCAATATTGAAATGAGAGACTCGATCACCACATCTACTTTCTCTATTTGTCCGAGTCGTATGACATTGCTGATAGAACCAAGCGTGTTATATAGAAAATGAGGGTTTATTTGAGACTGAAGCACTTGGATTTCCAGCTTCCGCTCAAGTTCATTATGTAGCTCTGCTCCCCGTATCAGTTCCACAATTTGCTGAAGCATACGATCGAATGCGCGGGAGAGATCTCCAAACTCATCGTTTCGGTTAATCGATATTGTAGTTGTGAGGAGGCCTTGCTCCACCCGCTTCATTTTTGTTTTGAGCGCATAGAGAGGGGTCCTTATATATTTGGCAATAAAAAAGGAAATGAACAGACTTAAGAGAAGACCTGCAGCTAGAAGCCCGATATAATAGGTTTCCAATCTGGACAAAGCAGCTTTCAAGCGTGATTCATCGTTGATCGAGATGATGGTCCAGTTGAATTTCTCCGTCGGTTTTTTCAGAAGGGAGACTGGAATACCATCCTTGGTATGTAGTTGAAGGTTTGTTTCTGTAGTATCCAGAATTTGTTCCGCCGTCGTTTCACCGATTGAAAAAGTATGATCTTGAATATTCATGGGTCCTTTATTTTCCGAAAATCCGGCAATGATTTTTCCCGATGCGGTGATTAGAGCCAAATCCATTTGTTCTTTTTTATTAATCTTGAACAAGGTTTCTTCAATGGCATTTAGATCCAAATCTACAGCAATGGCCATAGGAAACGGAGCACTGTTCAGATATCGAACCATCGTAACTGTCCAGCCGGAATATTTAGATTTGTAAGGATCACTGACAAATGTAGTCCTTCTATTCTTGTCAGCCGCATCAAACAAAGGTTCTCTTTCAGCTAGAGGTTCATCGAATATTCGGGTAGGTGTACTCCCGCCTAGAATGGATAAATCGCTTTTGATCAAATAAATATTACTGACGTAATTACTATTGAGTTCATACAGCTCTCTTAATTGCTTTTTAATTACTTCTGTATTGTCAATGTTGGCTTTCACCGATGTTTCGACCGAGAACAGGATCGTCTGAAAGGAGGAAAAATTAACTGTGAAATACTGATCTACCTTGTCTAGTATTTGGTTGGTGTAATAAATGTCAGTTTTTCTTATTTCCTTTTGGACATAGTGGTAAGACAATTGACTTATCAAGATTATGCAGCTTAATACAAATGCAAATACGATAAAAAATAATTTTAAAGGCAAGCTGATTCTTCTTCGCATCTATCATCTTCCTTTTAAATCTGTATTAAACAAATAATAGCATATGATAAGAAGAAACGCCTTCGGCGTCCTTTTTAAGGACGATAAGCGTTTCTTCGAAAAATAGAAGGAGAAAGTATAAAGTAAAACTTATACTTTCTTATATTTCAATAAAGAGAGGGGCTATTTATAGCCTCTCTCTTTATTGAAAAGATAAGAATTTATATGCTTCGCGCATAAATGCTCCTTATCTTTCTCGCTGAAACGGTACCGTCCTTTAAAAGGACGGCGAAACCGTTTCTACTTGATTTACTTAATTAAGCCCGCTTCTTTAAATTGCTTGATTACTGTGTCCTTATATTTCTGCATGTCAAACTTGGTATCCAACGTATTGAGGAAATTCTCCCAGTTAGAAAGAGGATCTTTTCCGGTCATAAATTTGACCAAACTTTCATTAATGAAACGTTGGCGGTCAGCTGCCAATGTATCGTTCGGGTCTTCAGTCAATAAATTCCCGGGCAAAGTAGGCGCCACGTACTTCTGATTGTTCTCAAAAGCTTCTGCCGTCTTAGGATTCTGGAAGCTGAAGTACTCAGCATCATCACCACGACGCGGCATTCTATAATGGTCAACCCATAGGTACTTTTCTTTCATTTCCTTTGATAATTCGGAGGTTTTATTCTTGATCTTGCCGTCCACTAAATCCCAATGAATCCCTTTAATTCCGTATGCAAAATTCGGATATGCTTCTTTGTCCGTAAAGAGATAATTCAGCATGGATAAGATCCGAATGATTTTGTCCTTATCCGCTTTCTTGGATATGGCCCATGAATTGCCTTGGAACGATTTTCTCTCTACAATTTGATCACCATAAGGACCTATCATTGGAGGAATGACGATCCATTCCGGTACCTCTCCACTGATTTCTTTCATTTTCTGCTGATAATCCGGTTCCAGCCTGCGTGCATCTCTTATCATGAAGCCAACTTTACCCTTAAATAACTTTTGGTCCAACAAATCGGGAGTATTCATCGTCACCCAGTCTGGATCTACAACTTTGGCTTCCATCATTTTATTGATATAAGCGAGCGCCTCTTTCATTTTTGGGTCGGTATACAGGAACACCGGTTCATTGTCTTTCACATCAATGGCTGATGGAGGATTGACGCCAAACATCCACATTAAACTATCGAAGCCGTAGGTTTGCAGATTCCCTTCTTTATTCATGCCGCCTATGAATCCGTAAGTATCGTTTTTGCCATTACCGTCCGGGTCTTTCTCTGTAAAGGCTTTCATAACTTCGAATAACTCGTCAGGTGTCGTTGGCACTTCCATATTCAGCTTTTTCAGCCAATCATTGCGAATGAAGAAGCTTCGACTGATACCATTTACATTATCATAACCTGGAACCCCAATGGTTTTTCCTTGATAGGACATCGCCTCCCAGGAGTCGTTGCTAAAACGTTTCTGTAATTCAGGAAATTGATCCAGATACGGTGTCAAATCCGCAAGAACGCCTTGGTCATAATATTGCGCGAGATCAGCCCGGCTTTTCAAGAAAATCAAATCTGGAATATCTCCTCCAGCAATGAGCGTATTTAATTTAGTCGTTGCTTGACCTGATTGAGGAATCATCATTTCCAAGTCGATATTTACTGCTTTCTCCAACATTTGTCGTTGGATATCTTCTTCACGGGGAGGAATCGGAGCAGCAGCATTGAAAGTGCCTTGGTTAAACATCGAAATTTTCAATTTTTTTTCAAAGGGACTAGACTGGCCTTGTGAATTACCCGTAGCTGACGATGTAACCTCTTTTTTGTCCCCACATCCTGACAATACCGTTCCCACACCGACCATTGCTGTCAGAATAGCAAATGTAATCGCTTTACGTTGCATAATGACCTCTCCTTTGCTTCTATATTATCACGGTTTTCCCGTAACAACTCAGGTTGGAATTTCTTTTTAACCTTTAACAGATCCCAAGAGTACACCTTTGGTAAAATGCTTTTGCATAAATGGGTAAACGATCAAAATCGGAACTGTAGTCACGACAACTGCTGCCATTTGTATAGCGAACGTACTAACAGCTCCGGTATTGGCAAGCGAATCAGCACTTTGGGTTGCGACGTTAAGCAGGATGTTGCGCAAGATCACTTGAAGCGGCATTAAGTTGGAATCATTGATATAAACAATAGCATCGAAATAACTATTCCAATGCCCGACTGCGTAAAATAAGGAAATTGTGGAAAGGACGGGCAAGGACAGGGGTAAAATGATCCGCCATAACGACTGAAGCTCACTTGCACCGTCTACCCTCGCTGATTCCTCGATTTCAGCAGGCAATTGCTCGAAAAAGCCTTTAATGATCACCAGATTAAATGCACTAATAAGATTTGGAATAATCAATACCCACGGACTGTTTAGCAATCCCAGAGAGCGGACTAGTAAATAAGTCGGAATTAATCCTCCTCCAAACATCATGGTAAAGACAATGAATAGTAAAAATGGGCTTCGACCCGGCAAATATTTTTTGGATAACGGATATGCCGCTATTACCGTAAAGAACACATTGAGAGCAGTACCTACTATCGTTCGAAACAATGTAATTTTATACGCCTGCCCGATACCATGAGAAATGAATACTTCTTTATAGGCTAGAAAGGTAAAGGATTCTGGTATAATAACAATTCCTCTTCTTAACACTTCCGATTCTGGCGTCACTGAAACAGCAACCACATATAGAAAGGGTAGTAAGCAAAGTAGAGCTAGCAAAATAAGAATAAAATAAACGACTGCTTGCCAGACTTTCTCTCCGATTGTCAAATTGATCATATTGATAACCACCTCACCAAATTTGCCCATCGAATTTTTTGGCGAGCTTATTCGCTGCCAACACTAAAACAAATCCGATGACCGCTTTAAACAATCCCACAGCAGTAGCCAAGCCAATCTTAAGTCGCTCGAGCCCTTCACGGTATACCCATGTGTCGATAATGTCGATCTTCTCCTGATTAAAGCTGTTGGCAAACATGAATATTTGGTCAAAACCAGCATCCAGAATATGGCTTAATTTAAGGATCAGCATCAGAATCATCACGCCTCGAATGCCGGGAAGTGTTACATGCCATAGCTGTCTCCATTTGGAAGCGCCATCAATTCTAGCCGCTTCATATAAGCTTGGATCGATTCCTGCTAGTGCTGCAAGGTACAATATCGCTCCCCATCCAATATCCTTCCATATTTCAGATAAGATGATCAGCAGTCTGCCCCAGGCAGGTTCCGTTAGGAATGAGATGGGTTCAACTCCAGCTTCCTTCAAAATCATGTTAAAAAGACCATCCCCTGGGGCTAATAATGCCACCATCATTCCATAAACAATGACCCATGATAGAAAGTGGGGTAAATAAGTGATCGTTTGTACGATTTTCTTAAACCATTGGGTATAAACTTCATTGAGCAGCAAAGCAAGTATGATAGGAGCTGAGAAACCGAACAATAGCTTATACAGCGATATGATTATCGTATTTCTCATGATGTCCCAGAAATAAACGCCGTTCATAAAATCTGTAAAATTTCTAAATCCCACCCATGGACTATCCCATAGTCCCAATGCTAGGTTATAGTTTTTAAAAGCAATAATGATTCCCGCCATAGGAACGTATTTGAAAACGGCAAAGTAAAGTAATGCCGGGAACAAGAGAGCGTACATCACTTTATACTTTTTTATCGTTCTTATCCATGAATTTCGCTTTTTGGTGAGGGGAATGGCGTCCGCTGCCAATTTTGCTTGCATATCATCACCTCGTCTTTATTTATATTTGTATAATAGCATCCCACTACCCGAATAAATTTCTGTGATTTCAAGAATTTCTTATAAGATTTTAAGTAAGTACAGCCTTGGATAATTCCAATACAATAGGCATGATAATACAATCCAGAGGTCCCAAACAAAAAAAGCCCAAGAAAAAATTGGGCTTAATTAAATGAATCATGTTTTTTATATAATGCATCCACGTATTTTATTTTCCATTACTAAAGACTACATTCATGAGCAAAAAAGGCGTCCTCCAGCGTGGAAGGGTTTCCTTTTACTTCTCCAATGTTCCATCTGCAACGATTGTTCCATGCTTAATAATCACCACATCATCAACCGTCGCTGCATGCTCTTCCATTAGATGAATGGATAGTAACACCGAGTTTCCAGCTTCAGCCCGTTCTCGTAAGTTTAGACTTCTCATTAAATAAATCAATAGTGCTTATGACTGAGCCAAAATTCCTTTAACAAACAATGAGACACTGTGCTTGTAGAACTCTTCCTCGGTGACGAGTTGGGATTGATATTGCCGGTGAATCAGCTCGCTCATCTGAAATCCGTAGCACATCGAGAGAAAAGACATTGCGACAAGACGCTCATCCTGTCTGGCTATAACTTTTTTATTCTGCAAGCGTTGAAAATATTCAACCAGCAAGGAGTGAAGCTTCGCCGGCGGATCGGCTAGCACTCTGTCTAATTCGGGAAGCATTCCTTTGTCGCGGATGCCAATCAAAATGATGTCCGCATTTTTATGGAAAAACAAACGGTACTGCTGGCTTACATTCAGCAGATCAACTTCCGGATTATCGGTCGCGTCCTCTTTTAACAGCTTCTCAAATTGTGGGATATCCGAATGTCTTTCAATGATGGCTTCCAATATGCCTTGCTTGCTTCCAAATTGCCGAAAAATCGTAGATTCATTGACTTTAGCTTCCGTTGCAATGGCTTTGGTGCTTACTCCCCGATAGCCCTTCTTTTTGATGAGCTGTGTCGCGGCTTCAATGATTCTGTCTGAAGTTTGCATTGTATTTCTCCTTTTGCATATGTTAATCCTATTCTACTACAAGTTTTGCATATGCAGCAGGGTCGGGGTTCATCATTTTGATAAACGTTTTTTTAAGGCAAATCACTTCTTTTTTCCCAGCGGCTTGGATCCGTAATCTTGACATGATCAGGCACCAATTGCGTGAGCGTGCCTAATTTATCAAATGTAATCTGGATTCGGTCAGAGGGCAACAGCCATTCTTCGGTCTCGATTGCGCAGCAATCCGGTATCGTCCCCATTCCTATAATTGTGCCCGGGAGTGGCGTGAAAACTTTGAGAACCTCCTCCATCACTTTTGCAGGGTGTGCAGAATACTCGGATGTGCTTCCCTTCCAGTGCAGTCTCTCCCCGATGCGTACATCCACATCCAGTGCCAGCGGGTTGTCGATTTCATCCGGCGTTACCAGAAATGGTCCTATTCCTTTGCTTCGATCGAAATCTTTGCAGCGCGTCGGTCCGGTCATCGCCTGGAAATCCGGCCACTGCACATCGCGGACAGTACTGTCGTTAAAAATAACATAACCTGCAATGCAGTTCCCCTTCCCTGTAACAAAGGCCAGCTCCGGCTCGATATCCAGGTAGGAAGAGTACGAAGGCCAATGAATCGTATCCCCATCGCCAATTAATGCATTATGGTTACACTTATAATAACTGAAAGTTACTTTATTCAGATCTTGCTGGAATTTTTCGGAAATTTTACGTGTAAGCTCTTCTCTTTCCGGCCCTGTATATTCTCTTTGCAGCAGATTTACGCCAGCATTTCTCAGATGTCTTGGCGTCAGCCCGAAATCGATAAGCGCAGCCGGATTTGGAACTGGCGGCAGTAGTTTTACCGCTACAATCGGGCAGATTTCATTTTCATTAAATTGATGCGACTGTTCGACCGCATATTGCATTAATTCCTTAGCGGCATCATAACTTGCCGGTAAATAATGAAGATAGCTGTCCATACTTTCAAGACTGTCAACGAATGTTCCCTGCTTTTTCATGATTGCGGCAAAAGAAACGACAAATTTCTCGTTAATTACAAGCCCAAACAAAGGTTCCTGGGATGTCTTGGTTTGAAAGGTTACTAGTTTCATGTTGCAGCGCCTCCATGCATGTAGTGTGATGTTGTTCTGTTACATCATATTACATGGAGCGAATGCATGCAAGTACATGCTTGCATTTATGTTTTCCACTCTCTATAATAAAGGCATGCTTTACCCCAAAAACATATACACAAAGGAGAATTTTCATGAAGTATGGACGTATTATCCAAAAACCTCGCGTTAAATTTTTTGAAGTCGCAGATGGCGTCTTTGCCGGTATTTCGCCGTATCGCGGCATCAGTTGGGCCAATGCCGGGTTCATCAACAAGGGTGAAGGGCTGGTGTATGACACGTTCTTCGATTTGTTCCATGCACGGGAAATGCGGGAGGCTTTTAAGGAAGTAAGTAACGGTGGCTCTCCCGCATATGTGGTGAACTCGCACTATAACAGTGATCATGCCTGGGGAAACAAAGTGTTTGAAGATGCTTGCATTATTATGCACAAGGAAGCGTCCAGAGAGCGTCTCACCGAAAATATCGCCTGGATGGATAACGTCATCAGAAGAGGAAAGGATTCTCCGGAATCGACTTCGGGCGAGCGGTTTTTTGCAGCGGAATTTGAAGGATTCGACCTGGAAGGCGTAGAATGGGTGCTCCCGAATATTGAGATAAAGGACGATATCAACATCCGTCTTGGCGAAACGGAAGTTATGATTTACAACGTAGCTCCGGCCCACTCTGACAGTGACTTGCTGATGTGGATGCCAAAAGAAAAAGTGCTGTTCGCCGGCGATGTCGTGTTTAACGGTTGTACGGCATACAGCGAAGAGGGAACCCACAATTGGGTTAAAGTGCTTGACCGCATTATTGATGAAATTAAACCCGAAATCGTTATTCCAGGACATGGCGCCATCTGCGGCCTGGACTTCGTGAAGGAGCAGAGAGACTACCTCCTGAACTTGATCAGCGAGTTCAACAAGCATTACAATGACGAAATTGATGCCTTGTCCCTGACCAAGCAAATTGATATTTCCCGCTTCCTTCATTGGATTCAGCCAGAACGCTTGTATGTTACAGTGGACATCCTATTGAAAAGCAAACGAGGATTACCACCCCTTCCAATTTGGAACGAGGTGCCTGCTAAGCTGGAAGACATGAAAGTTTTTTTGGCCGGAAAATATGGCAATCAGATCAAGCCATGGGACCCTATGAGTGTTTGGCAAGAATAGCAATTTACAGCTAACCTATGAAAAACAAAAAACGGCCCTGTCGCAAACGATGCGAACAGCGGCCGTTTTTTTGAATTGTTCAACGGAATTAAATGGGCGCTTAGAACCGATTATGATCAACCCCAACTAGATTTGGAGAAGATTCCCGTTGTTTTAATATTTATTATTCCAAATAGCCTTTTGCAATTTTCATCAAAGTTTCTTTGCTTACTTTATTTATGTCTCCACGTAAAGTATAGGCGTATTTCACCTTTTTGTCTGGGCTCTCGTATACCCATTTCAGCTCGTGCGTCTGCGAAGGAGCAAATTCTGTATGCAGCATTTCTACTCCCTTCACTTGAACCTTCTCCTGCTTAAATTCAACCTTCTCGTCAATATACATTGTAGGATCGCTCTTTCCACTCAGATTAGTGATATTAACCCCGATTTTATCTTCGCCATTTTGATACGTAGCAAAGAAAAGGAAAAACTGATCTGTCATTTCAACCGGCATCATGGCATATCCCTGATTGGATTCTTCCGCCTGCTTTCTCAGCTTTTCTGCCATTTTCTTTTTTTCTTCCGAAGAAGGAGGATTCACTTCCTGAGCATTTTTAAAGATTACGTCCGCCTTTTGGAATGTATAATTTCCATTGACTTTGTCTGCGATCTTAATGGATTTATCCGTAATCTTATCTCTCAATTGAGAAAGATCTTGGAAGATAGTCACCTTCGTTCCAAGAATTGTTTCATGATTCGGATTATTGGCAACCATATAGAACAGCCCAGCTTCCCCGTTCTTTAGCACCTTATCCTTAAGTTCATAAAATGCCTTGTAACGCTCTATCTCATCTTTCGATTCTGCTTTTCCGTAATCTTTCGTCGATTTAGTCTCATATACGACTTCGCCATCCTTATTCGTCAAAGAATGATATTGAACTGCCGCATAACCTGTGGAGGCCATTAACATCATCCCTACACACGCAGTCAAAACAACTTTATATTTCATAAAAAACCTCTCCTTTTCTTTTGGCTTAGCATGTAATATTCTCATTACTTTTCCTGTCAAGTCGGCGTCGGGAATGCGCGGGTCATCAAACAGTCTTTTCAAATCCCGATCCCTGTCCATATTCATACACTCCCACTCCCTTCACTTGAGCATAATACTTTCGAAATTTTGCAGATGCACGTTCGTATTTTTTACGAAGGCTGGCACTGTTTTTGCCGAGAATCAATCCGATCTCCTGGTAGCTTTTATCCTCGACACAACGTAAGATTAACAAATTACGCTCTTCCGCCGATAATTTTGCTATGGCTTGATGTACGGATTCATCAAAATAGTTGGCTTCAATATGCAAGTCGACTTCATTATTTTCTTTCTCATCCTGGTAAAAGAAAGGCAAATATTTCACCAACTTTCGCTTACGGATGATGTCGATACATTGATGGTAGGCAATCTTGTATACCCAGGCGCCAAAATCTATTTGATATTGGGTATATTTCTTCAAGGTGCGGAATGTCTTCAAAAATACTTCCTGTGCGTTATCCTCGGCTTCGGCGTAATTGCCCAGCATATGATAACAGTAGAGAAAAATCGGTTTTTGATAAACCTCCATGATTTTTTCGAATTTTTCTGTGTCCCCATCCAACACATCTGCAATGATCTGACTTAACTCCGTATCATTCAAGCTGTCTCCCCCCCTTTCACTCTATACAACGAAGAGCTCGACCCAAAATGTGACAGCAATTGTTTATGTATTAAGCCATAGTTACTTACTTTAAATATTTTTTTCTTTTGTTGTATGTGAAAATTCATAGTCAGTTAGAGCCGCATCATAGACAAAGCCTGCAACCCCCTACACAGCATAAATGCGTTCATCTTCTTCATAAACCTTAGGAATATCAAGACTATGTATCATCACATTTTCTGTAGTAGATTCAAAGAAAAAACGGATTTTGGTGTTTACCTAAATCTTATATAAAAAACGAAAGGTGCCCTAAACAGCCATAAAATGGCTTTCGGGACACCGCAAGGAATTAATCAGTATTTTGTTTTAGATATTCATCTAGGTACGATTGGTGAAATGAAACTGTAATAAGTAGTTCTTAGCACTTCATAAATCCAGATCGTCAGTTTACTCATGAGCAGCCCAATCGATTCGAAATTGTTTCTCTTGATGTCCATTTCCTTCTCCTATTAAACTGCATACTTTATTCTATTAACAAGAAGGGAGCTGAATGCAATGGGACTTAGTTTTCGTAACAATACGAGTTTAACTGTATATGTTGCCTTCGCATATTACTCCTCTGCAAGCTGTAATCAGGGCTCTAACCCCTTGATACCTTGGCCCAGCTGGTATGAAGCGGTAGGTTGGTACACAATAAATCCAGGTCAAACGGTAGAGGTATTGAGTGGGGCAGTCAACAATCGAGAGATATATTACTATGCTGAATCTACAGATAGGAGTCTTGTATGGTCAGGTGTTAACTATCTTACTCTACCGCAAAATGCTTTCAAACTTTGTGGTGGCGCAGGTTACTGTGATGCTCCGCTTTGTAGAAGGCTAGGATTGAGAAAAATCAGTATTGGTAACTTCAGAAATTACACAGTTAATATTGTATCTAGTAATACTCAAAGTCAATCTAAGTTTTTAAATGTCAACACGGCAGTTCCTGGTAAAAATAAGAATGTTGGCCGGAGTACCTCTCCTATTAAAGGTCTTCGAGTTGTACGGCCTGCTGCTGGCAGAAAATCTATCTCGAAACGTTAGACGTAAAAATGCAGAAACAGTCTTGGGCTTTCCTATTCAGTTCAAGACTGTTTCTACTTTTCAAATCTTCACACTCCAACTTCTCCGATCATTTGCTGTTCGATTTGTTTCATCTCATAAAAATAGCCTTTTTGCCCCATCAACTCCGAATAGGAACCCGTTTCGACTACCTTGCCTTGGTCCATGACCACAATTCGGTCCATCTCTTCCAATCCGGTTAGCCGATGACAAATCAGGAGAAGCGTATCATTAGCCGCCTGTGCGTAGAGATGCTTCAAAACGTGATGCTCTGTCACATAATCCAGCGATGAAGTTGGTTCGTCCAGAAGCCATACCCGTCCTTTGCGGAGCATCGCTCGCGCCAGAGCCAACCGCTGCTTCTCGCCGTCTGACAGATTCTCTCCTTTTTCATACACCATATCGGTCAACGATGTATCGGGCAGCTGCATTTTAGCTAGCACATCCAACAATTGTTCGTCAGTATGTTCTTCTCCATTCAGCAGCAGGTTGTCCCGGATCGTTCCCCGGAAAAAATGACTTTGCTGAAACACTACATTAGCCGTTTGCCAAATGCTCGTCTCATCCAGTTCCTTCACCGAAGTACCGTTTAATCGTATATCTCCAGCTGTTGGTGTTCGCAGTTTGAGCAGCAATTCGATAATTGTTGATTTTCCTGACCCACTCGGCCCGACAATCGCCGTTTTGGAGCCAGGTATAATGTGCAGGGACACTTCCCTGAGCGCCGGTCTCCACTCCCCATCATATTGAAACGTAACATCGGATAGTTCCATCGTAACAGCATGATCAACAGACAATGTGCCACTTGGCTGCGAAGACTGCTCATCAAAGGTCTGAACTGTTTCCGTCAGTCGTTTGGCTGCGTGTTCGCTATCCTCTTTATACGCGGGTAATGTGGCCATAGCCGTCGCTTCTTCAAATACGGTTTGTGATGCCATGACCAACATGGCAAGAAATACGCCTGCAAGCGCTCCTTCTATAATTAAATAGGCGCCGAGCGTCAGCACTCCCCAGGAAACGAGAAACGTAACAAAAGTGTGCATCGATTGCCCGCGCAACAAGTGCCCGGCTGCTCGTTGCTGTTCAGTTGCCAATACAGCGGAAGCGTGCTGAAGCTGCTCCTCCCGCTGTGCCAATTGACCGTATACTTTTAAATCCCGGAAACCGTACAACACTTCTGTAACTTCCGTGGACAGCTGCGCCCTCTGCTCACGAACGCGTCCATGTATTCTCCGCTGCCCGAGTAACACAATTCCCGGTACAACGAATGCCGTTATCAGCATACCTAATACAAACAAAACGGCAATCCAGATCGAATAGGTAGAAGTAAACAGCACCGTAGCCAAAAACACCATGACGACCATGATCGGAGGATAAGCGACTCGCAAAAAATAATTTTGCAAACTTTCCACATCCCCAACGATCCGCGCAAGCAGATCCCCGCTTCGATTTTTGTTCAATATACCAGGCGTTAAAGGAATAAGCTTGGCAAAAAAGGATGTACGTAAACGGCTAAGCATGGAGAATGTCGCCCGGTGAGAATATAAGCGTTCTCCATAACGACTCGCCGCCCGAAGCAGACCAAGCAGTTTGACCATCGAGGTGAGTACAATTAAAGTATAAAGCGGCGGCGCAAATACCGTTTGCGAAATTAGATACCCGCTCGCAGAAAAGAGTGCCACACCGGCTATGCCGGCGATAAATCCACCCAAAATCGAAAGAATGATATCCTTACGCTCCTGAATCATCGCCTTTGACAGAACGGCCAGTTCATTCATGAGGATATCCCCCCTTTCCGCTCTACATCAATCATCTCGGCATATTGAGGCAGGCGCCCCAGAAGCTCTTCATGCCGTCCGGAGTCCACCAACACTCCATTGTCCATAAACAAAATCTTGTCGGCTTGTTGAATCGTATATAATCGGTGAGCCACCGTAATCATCGTAGCCGTTTTTGCCAGTTTGGCTATGGAGCGTTGCATTACCCGCTCGGTGTGCAAATCCAGTCCAACTGTGGGTTCATCAAACAAAATGATAGCAGGACGCTTCAAAAAAGCGCGTGCCAAGGCAAGCCGTTGCTTTTCCCCACCAGACAGTCCCCTGCCTCCTTCACCAACAAAGGTATCAAATCCATGCTCCAATTGGGCTGTAAGCGCAGTGAGTCCTGCTTCCTCCCCCGCCCGCTCAATTTCTGCCCTGGAGATGCTCCCACGAGCACCAATCGCAATATTTTCAGAAAATGTGCCTGCAAAAATATACGGATGCTGTGTAATGTAGCTAACATGTTCGAACCATTCGGTTTCATCGTATTGCGAGAGTGGTCTTCCATTCACCAGAAGCGTTCCAGATTCTGGTTTCAGCAGACCGGCAATGAGATGGAGCAAAGTCGTTTTACCGGAACCACTTTTACCTACAATCGCAATATGTTCTCCCGGTTTAAACTGGATCCGACCCGTCTCAAGCTTGAATAAATCTGGAGCATATTGAAACTGAAGATGATCTATTTCCATGGATGGCGGTACTGAAAGATCATTGGAATTTCCAATTTCCAATTTGCTTCCCCTGTCGACCCTATCCATGCTGTCGATCTCGTTGATTCCAACGGTTGTTAATGCTCCTTCAATGCTATTCGCGTCCCTACTCTCCCCTGCCGGTTCTTCAAGCATCTGTTCCACCTTACGAACCGCACCCATACTTGTCCGGCCACTGTGAAAGGCCGTTCCCGTATTCTTTAACAGGTTGTAAAACTCGGGAACGAGCAACAACACGAGAAAGGCGGTGTGGAACGTCATAGATTTGAAAACAAGCAATTGGATGGCCAGTTCAAGAGCGACAATGCCAATGCTTAGCATCACGATCGATTCCAGCATGAAGGTATTCGTAAACGCAATCTTCAAAATGCCCATTGTGGCATCACGGTAACTAAGGCTACTGTGTTCAATTTTCTGTTGCTGACGGTGTGCTCGTCCAAATATTTTTAACGTCACCAGCCCTTGAAGAGAATCCAGAAACGTACCTGAAAACTCGGCCAGCTGCGCATATTTTTCTTCGGATTTGTTCTTCGTTTTCAGTCCTACCAAAATCATGAACAGTGGGATAAAAGGAGCTGTAAACAATAGAATGAAACCTGTGTTGGCATGTTGGATAAATGTAACGACCAAAATCAGAATCGGGATGATAGCAGCTTCCATCATTCGCGGCATGTACTGACTGAAATAACTATCAGCCTCATCCACAGCATCAAGAGCAATACTGACCTTGCCTCCCGTCTGTCCACGAAGGGTGGAAGGCATGGAAGCATGGGTCAAGTTTTGCAGCACGGCTGCGCGCATATTTGTCTTGGCAGTGGCAGCCATACGCAAGCCAACTTTACCGTTTCCATATGACAACAATGTGCGTACAGCCATAACAGCCAGAAGAATGCCGAGCAACAGGATAACCGATGAAAATGAAGCTCTCTCCACAAAAATCCGTTGGACTGCTTCAGCAAGCAGTCCAGCCTGACTCACAATAGCTGTACCAAGCGCGAGCGAAAGGATCGCGAGGAGGGCCATATTTTTTCTTTGTGAAGACATTTGTTGAGAAATCAGACTGGATTTCCTCGGCACAGATCACACCTCCTTTATATATAGGCTTGTAGAGAAACCTCATACACGCCGTAATGGATCAATTAGCTTTATTTTTTCCCTTTTACATAATCCGCATCAAACAGGAAGAGCTTGAAGACCAGAATAAGGGATGGGATCAACAGGCACAGACCGCCGATAAACACAACAACTAACGCTAAGCCCATTGCTGGTGAAGTTGCACTGCTCTGAATCGTGATATACGGATCGAGAATATAAGGGTATTGCCCAATCCCATAAGCGAAAAAGGCACAGAAAAATTGCAGCATGATGCATATGAAAGCTAATCCGTAACGGCGTCCGTTATATAACAGCCACATCGCGATCATGAAGAAAGCAACGGAAAGTGCCAAGAGCCACCATAAATCCATCATATTTTGAAAATGCCGCTCATTGTGTTGACCCAAATAGATAAATGCTGTCAGTGCGAGAATTATCGTCGGTGTGCTCCAAAACAGGGCGTAGTTCCGCATCAGCTTCAACGCGGAATGATCCTCTGCACGAGATGCGTAAAAAGTCAGAAATGAGCCGCTTATGAACAAAACGGACACGATTGCCAGTCCAACGATGCTCCACGATAACGGATTGGTAAACAGCGCCCAGTAATCCAGAGAAACCGTCTCAGCCTGCTTCACAATAAAGCCGCCTTCAGACAAAGTAAGTGCCACTGACAACGAAGCCGGAATAAGCAGACCTGTAGCTCCGTACAAAAAAAGATATACTATGTTTTTCTTGGAACCATAATTTTCAAAAGCGTAGAACGAACCGCGAATCGCAAGAAGAATAACTGCAATACTTCCCGGAACAAGCAGCGCGGAGCCATAATAATAGGCTGTGTCCGGAAAAAATCCGACGATGCCAATATAGAAAAAGATAAAAAATACATTTGTAATCTCCCATACGGGTGATAAATATCGGGAAATCAGACGATTAATGAGATGATCCTGCTTCGTCAAACGGGCATAAAAGGCGAAGAATCCCGCTCCGAAATCAATGGAAGCTATAATTAAATAGCCGTACAAGAACAGCCAGAGCACCGAGATGCCAATTATTTCGTAACTCATCATTCAGTGCCCCCCTTTTCCACAGATTGATTAGGATGTTCCTTCATCCATTTCTCCATCTCAACTTCTGCCGGATTATTGTTGAACAAACGTCTTAGCACGATTACACACATACTGCCGAGTACGATGTACAAGAGCAATAAGGCGAAGAATATAATTCTTACATTCGGTGAAGTCGTGGCAGCCTCCTCTACACGCATATATCCACGGATAATCCACGGCTGTCGCCCAACCTCTGCATAAAACCAGCCCAGCTCTACAGCTAGAAAAGCGAGCGGTGCGATCAGTGCGATGATGCCAAGCATCCACTTGTTAAGCACATTGCGTTTTTTCCAGAACACAAACAGGAAGTACAGGACCGAAATCGCGAGCAGAGCAAATCCGATTCCAGCCATTAAATCAAACAGGTAGTGAACAAGAAGCGGTGGCCATTCTTCCTTGGGGAATTCCTCCAGCCCCGTTACCTCCGCATTAAAGTCTCCAAAGGCCAGGAAGCTGAGCACTTTCGGCAAATGAAGAGCCCCTATCACTTCATGCTCTGCATTCAGCCATCCCATTAGAACCAAGTCCACACCGCTACCCGTCTCAAAATGCCACTCTGCCGCTGCAAGCTTCTCTGGCTGATGCTCGGCCAAAAACTTGGCGGACACATCACCAGCTAATGTGTTCAGCAAGCTGAACAGCAAAACGACCGCCATCATGAGATTCAAGGATTTTTTGTGGTATGCGGACACTCCTTTTCTCAGCATCGCAAAGGCTGCAATCCCGGCTAACAAGGCAGCTCCTGTCAAATAGGCCGAGCTTAATACATGGAACACCTTGGAGAAGGTCGCCGTATTCAGCATCGCTTGCACCGGGTCAATCGCTGTGAATTGGCCCGCTTCCATGACAAAGCCTCCAGGCTGGTTCATGAATCCGTTCACCGTCGTAATAAAAACGGCAGACATGCCTGCCCCGGCGACAATCGGAATCGTCAACAGCCAATGGATATACGGATTTTTAAACCGATCCCACGTATACAAATAAATGCCCAGGAAGATGGCCTCAAAAAAGAACGCGAACACTTCCATGAATAACGGAAGTGCAATAACATTCCCAGCCAGTTTCATAAAATTCGGCCATACCAGGGCTAATTGTAGTGATATGGCTGTACCGGTCACGACACCAACCGCTACAGAAATGACAAATCCCCGAGACCATCTCTTTGCCATAAGTGTATAATGGGGATCCTTTTTGCGGATCCCGATGAACTCTGCAATAGCGATCATTAGCGGTATACCGACGCCAATCGTCGCAAAAATAACGTGGAACCCGAGAGTCAAGCCTGTCACCAGCCTGCTCCATAGCACCGTATCAATTGCCATTCTTTACTGCTCCCTTCAAACGCTGTTCATTTTTCGTCATAACTTGATGCTTATGATTAGGCCGGCTAATTCTGGGGCTGCATTCAATATCAGGTTTAGCAGGGCTCAGCGACATCGTTGCCTGTTCGTTTTAGTATGACGTTCCTCGTTCTTTGCTATGTAAAAAGAGAAAAATTTCACAAAGCAAGAGTTGGCGAGCCTGATTTACCTGATACTGAGCAGTCAAATTAATAACGTGACCTAATGATTAAAATCATCTTATCTTAAATTGCAAGTAATTCAATCACAGATATCTCTTAATCCCTAAATGTTCAAGAAAGGGTCAAATCTTTCTGACAACTCAGTGAATAACATAAAAAGAACCCAAAAGAGCTATTGATTCAATAGCGTATATATGATTTCACAAGTCTCCTCCTACTTCGATGTTAGAAAAAAACAATATTTCCTCATTTTAACCTCTAATATATACCCCCTTCTGCAACAAAAAAAACACTGACTCAAATCATCAGTGTTTTTGAATTAAAGCTAATGTCATCTTCGTCATGACAAATCTTTCTCCATTTCATATTGCTCGATGTATACGTCAAGACCAACACTTTGAAGGAAACGTATAGAATTTGTATCTCTTTTGTCTACATTATTGACGGTGATGATAGAATGTCTCTCTCCCATCCAATGAAATAAGGAACGCCCAAATCCCTGGTTTCTTTCTTCTCGCAAAATACCGAACTGTACAACTGCTCCGTTGGCCGATTTTATTACCGCGTATCCACAAATCTTATTCTCTTCCCTTATCGTGACCACATCGTATAAATGCGGATTTCGTAAAATTGCATGAACAGATTGTTCCCAAGAAGGTTCAAAATTCCAATAAGAATGTACCGATGTCCAATCGAATTCTTCCAGTCGAACCATAGTAATGAATGTATGTCTATGATCGTCCGGAAGGGTGACATCAATACGCCCCTTGAAACAAGCCAATTCTCTATGAATTTGAAATCCTATGGCGGTATACGCTTTTATAGCTTTATCATTCGTTTGAATCACTTCAAGCAAACACTTTTGAATATGAGCTTCTTTAAGGATGGGAAGAGCATGACGATAAATTTGTTCGACTAGCCGTCTCCCTCTATATAAAGGAACGACTCCTGTACCAGTATTAAATGCAGTACTTTCGCCGTTACGATCCCCGATGCCATGCATAACAAATGCAACCAGCTTCTCTTGATCAAAAGCACCAAACGACATCTGATAATTAACTCCCGCACCTGCAAATTTATCAGCTAAATACTCCGAAGAAACATGAAATGGAATTACATAATCGGAGAAGGCTTCGTTAAAGCAAGTTGTAAACTCTTGTAATTCAAGATCCTTAACACTTTTGATCAACATGTAGTTTTTTTCTCCTTTTTTTTGGTACTAAGTTCTTCATCATCAGCCAATCTCCAATTCATCATTTAGTACGGCCATAGAAAAAAGAATACCCATCTGACTTTCCAAGCTTAGTCGTCTCCGTTCCGTCCACTATCTTGACCGCTTTCAGTAACGATATAATTTGTGTATGCATGAGCTTTGCATCAAATTTGCCCATCTCTCTGTCTTCACTATCCACGAGCAGATAGTCGGGCATTGGAATGAAGCCAATCACCGGTATCCCTGCTTCAAATAAAGGCTGACTCTCTCCAAACTCAAACTTGTTATGTCCACGTAATAATACAGTACGTGTGCCGTCGGACTTTTCAATAGCTTTCAGCCATATGGACGCCATCATTTCATTGCCCGCATAGGTATATTCTGTACTTATTTTTCCAGTTGGTCTATAGTGACCCGTATCATCGTCCTTCCACTCCATACTGCCTAAATGCTCAACCGTAATTCCAGCTACAGCTTTTATATGGCCTTTCTTGCCATCCCAGAGCTCTCGATGCCCCTCCATCCAAGTGGAAGTCGCCTGAGAAGATCCTTTGAAATCCGGTAATCTAAAATGGCCTGTCACAAAAGCGAAAATCATCGTACGTTCCGGCTGCTCCTGCTGTAAGTAACGAATCATGGACAGCATGCCCACAGCACCATTTTCCTCCACCACATTTATCCCATCCGTATGGGTATTTATGATAATCGCTTCATCTTTATTTTTTCCGTCAATTTTCACATAAAAGGATTCTGTTGGAGCATTTTTTTGTATTTCTGCTTCTAAAATAACCGTACCTTCTTTGTGCTCCTGGGCTGCACTGATCACCTTTTTCCCTTCCGTTTCATTGACCCAGATCGCAGGAATTCCAGCATAAGCTGTAGTAAAGGGCACATACTGCTTTTCAACCTTATCGTCGGATACCCCTTTCCAGACAACAACAACAGCTTTCACACCCATTTCCTTCGCTTGCTCCAATTTAGCTTCTTTTAAAGCTGTAGTGAGGACTAGATCGCCTTCATTTGGGGCAATTTGGCTTTCCATTGGAGAGGAATCCCGCATGTTCATAACGATCCCACTTGGGAAATTTCTGAAATTCTCAATTTCAATGACAGCAATTTTTCCGCTGGCCTGGTCATACTCACCACGCTTCGTATATACCAGCTCCCCTGTTACCCCATTTTCGTCAGTTTCCCCGGAATAAGGAAAAGCTGAAGAGACATGAGTTGACTGCTGATCAATCATTAAAGAGCTGCTCTTTTCTTCCCATCGGTCAAAAGTATAGTGATCACGATAAACTTTCAGCCCCATATCTGTTACCTGTTGCTCCAGCCATGAAATAAATTGATTATGACCCTCAGATCCAGTTGTACGGCTTCCAAAAGAATTCATTACTTCAATATCCTTCAGCATCACTGCTGCAGAATCCAATTTACGTTCATCGATCATCACAGCCGCATCAGTTGGTAATGCCACAGGTATTGTAATAGGTTTTGCATAGATTCCAATACCACAAAGTACAGTAACGATAAGAGCAGCAATGCTGATTAACACTTTACGAACCACTATCAATGGAGTGACTCTACTGCGCACCTTGTGTCCAAAGAGTCCTCTCCATATGCCCGCTACGATCAGCAGCAAGATAGAAAGCGCAAGCAGCCAAAACTCTCTTGTTAGTAAGAACAACCCTTCTCCCACCATCGCACTAATTAACACTACATGTAACTTCTCACGCTTCTTTAAAAGTAAAAAGGAGATGCCTAATTCCGCTAACAAAAGGATAATGGTCACTGTCGAGATTACCGTTTCTTTACCAATAAATACCGTAGCACAAAGTGCTAGGATCAAAAGCAGCCCCGCTGACAATCGTCTATATAAGTTCTCTAACATGACGCCCTCCTATTGTATCTACTCCTATTTTGACATTACATTTGTAATGCCTTATGGTTTTAGCATATTGAAAAGACTCATGTAAAACAATAAAATGAACACCAGAATGTACAAACGGAGGGGAAATGTCATCTCAAATCATGAATTATACAGTCCGAATACCTCTCAGCATCGTTCCAATAAAGAAACCAACCGTTTGACAAGAGAAGCCATCTGCACGGCATTAGTCTACTTGATCCAGGAACAGCCTTTTAACAAAATCACCATCACCGATATTGTGAAGCGTGCAGGGGTCTCTCGAACGGCCTATTACAACAACTATTCCTCCAAGCAAGAGATCCTGGTGGATTTGGTCGATTCGCTTATTTTCGAAATTAATCAAAAACTCTTACCTTACACAAATGAATTAACAGGCAAAGCTAAGGAACCTCAAAAATTTATCAGAGTGCTTTTTGAAGTTGTTTTTCAGCAGCGGAACATCTACAAAGCACTTCAAAGCGCAAAGTTTGATGATGTGATTCTGGATTGCTTGAATGAAATGATGCTCTCTACTGCTCACGACAAAAGCGATGAAAATGTGTATCGAATATACTTTAAAGCGGGGGCCCTCTATAATGTTCTCCTCAAATGGATACAATCCGACTTTGCAAAATCCATTGATGAGATGACCAAGATTTGTCTTGAAGTGTACCATACTCCGATGTCCAAGGAATAAGGGGGGATTATCAGCAAAAAAACGTTCACTCATCAATTGATGGGTGAACGTTTCAAGCCTAATCATCTAGCAATATGCAGCTGCGGCAGAAGCCCGAATGCTCAACATGTTGAAGACGCCAATACCACGTGATGTATTGGCGTCTTTGTGATTTAACGGTTAAGGATTATTGCACGTACACGGTGATCGTATTACTCGATGTCACTCCAGCTTCGTTCACAAGCTCGCATCGATATTCATACGTGCCCGCCGGTAGATCACGGGTCTCCGTTACTGCCGATTGCGCTTGAGGTGTCTTATTGGTGAGCGTCTGGGTATCGATGAGCACGCCGTTCTCATAAAGCCGGTACGACGACCCATTTGTTCCCCACCACATGTTCATGCTCACTTTGAAGGTTCCATCCCCATTCCAGTTATCATGTGAGAGAACTGGTTGGCCTGGATCAGCATCGGTCACGCGCACAGTTAGTATGTTGCTTCGCGTGGTACCGAATGCATTTGTCAGTTCAGCGAAATAGCGGTACGTACCGTTTGCCTTGTACGTCACGGAGGTGACTGTGGATTGGGCTTGAGGTGATGCGTCTTTGAGTGTTTGTGTATCGATGAGTGCATCATTCTCATATAATTTGTAAGTCGTACCGTTGTTTCCCCACCACATGTTCATCTTTACGTCATAAGTTCCGTCCATTAAGCCTGTATCATGGCCGTTATTGCTTGATAGTTCGGGTTTACCGGGACCCCCAGAAGCATTCGCCACGATGTTGCTTACCTCCGCTTTCGCCGTACCCGTGTTCCCTGCTGCATCAACGAATTCGAATGTGAAGATGCCATTCTCCTTAAACGTATAGCTATCTGCTCCCTCATTGTTCGTTATCGTAACCGGCTCACTTGCCGTCATTGTAGCGATGACCTCTTGTTTGGTCGGTTCCGTAGTGCTGTATACAATTGATGCCGTTGGTGTAGTCTTGTCTATGCGGAAGGTGATTTTCTGGTTTGCCTCCACATTTCCTGCTCGATCCATCGATCGATACAGTAGGGTATACATACCGTCTTGTTCAAAAGTCAGAGGAATCGTGTACGGCAGCCATATTTTCCCGCCATCTAAACTGTATACCACGGATGCTACACCGGACTTGTCATCGGTTGCGCTCAGTGTCGCTTGTACGCTGCTCATATACCAACCGTTACGTTCCGTCCCTTCGAGTGAAGCGATCGTCGTCGGAGGGGTCATGTCAGTAACAATCCACTGCATGGAACGAAACTTGGAAGATAACTTCCCGTCGCCGATTCCTCCTCCCCATTCAATGAACCCTTTTCTGCCGGATCCGTCATTGTCATTAACAAGCAACGAGAAGCTGATGTTCCCGTTCTTCTCCGGCTTAATCGGTGCGACTTCCGACCAAGGGAGAGATAGTTCGTAGATCGTATTCTGCTCTTGATCTCTTGTAATAGCTAGCTGACCATTGGTGATGGGTCCTTTAATCACGCCCGGAGGGGCATTCCAACTGTATATTTGCGGACCATCAGGTGTTTGAGAAATTCCGATTTCGTACCAATACGATTCTTCACCCGGAAGGCCATTCGCAATGGCAAACTGAATGCTGTCGTTGTTCCAAATATCGGCACCCAGGAAAGAAGAATAATGCACATTGTCCTTTACTTTCGCAGATAGATAGAGTTGGTTTGTATCGTAACTGATCCAGACATTTCCGCTTAAATCTCCTGCACCTTGATAGCCTGTCATTTTGACCGTACCCTTCGACAGATCGATCGGAGATGCGCTGGCTGCCGTGTCCGGATCCAGCACTCCATCTACTGCAACAGACCTAAGGGGCACAGGATTAAATTCGGCAGATCCCGTGTAGGTATACGGATCAAAACCATCGACATTAACTGTCACTTTAATTGTACTACTAACACCAAGGCTAATGGCAGATAGGGGGAATTTCACGGAGGTAGATGCATCAGCTGGAATCGAAACATTCAGAACCTCCGATCCGGATTGGGTTCCGAATCTCCATTCCACTTTATTAATCTGAATCGGCTTGGTTGTGGATTCGTTCTTAATTGTAACCATAAGTGCTTTGCTGCTATCCGATTCATTAAGAGTAGGTCGTACCTGAACGTTATACGATGGAAGTGTCGATGCCGAACTTCTCAACAGGCCGACTCTCTCGCTCCCATTCATCAATACGCCTGTAATAAGACGAGTACCCGGTTCGTTACCACTCGGCACGCTGATTGTTTCCGTCGTTTTCTGACCGCTAGGTGTAGACACCGAATAGTGCTGTCCTTCTACAACTAGATTGAAATCAAAGTCATCGGACATCTTGTTATCCGTCTCAAGGGCGAGTGACATCGAATCACCTACGTGTGATGACTTACTTGTTAACGTAAATGTGGAATCCTTCTCAATACCTCTAACTTCTCCTGCCACATAAAAGGGTTCATTGCTTAATGTCACAAATACGTTGCCATTATACGGCGTGTATGTGTGCGTATTTCCCATCATATCCGTGATCTGAATCGGACTCGGCGTACGTATGACGACTGGCGTCGATGTGCTTGTTGTCCATAAGACACGAACCGGTTCACCATTTTTATCGAACGTATAGCTTCGAATATCTTCTTCCGTGACATCCCGCGCAACGAACTGTACGTTGTTCAGTATCCTTGTCATAGTCGCAAAACTCGTATAGGCAGGCTTTGGCGTAAGGCTCCCTAACGGATCGTTCGGATTTCGCAAAAGGCCGAAGTTATCTTCATTAATATTTTGGATCCCGTCATTGATCAGGTCGTACCATACAACCTGATCCACACCATTCGCGATTGCAACGACATAAGCGCGAAGCAAATAATTGGCTTGGGTCTTCTCATCCACGCCGCGGGCATCAAGCTGGGTTGGCCATCCGGTCTCATTAATCCAGATCGGCTTCAGATTTCCGTTGTTGTACTTCAGAATCAAATTTTTCAAATCAGCAATCTGGGTTTCATACCCTTCCGGCGCACCGGGATATAGATAGGGATGAATCGAGAACCCATCCATATATGACATGCCGCCCAGCTTAAGCACATCTTCAATCCATTTGAGATTACCTACTGTCGATGTGCCAAGAACAGGCAGTTCAGGGTACATAGGTTTGATCGTCTCATACGTTTTCTTTAAGAGTGGATAATAGAATTCTGGTTTGGAATCGGCTGGCCCATTGCCGCGATCTCCGAAGCTGCCATAAAATTCGTTGTATACTTCAACGGCATCCATCTGGCCTTGGTAATGATCGACGTAAGCCTTCATATAATTGGCGAATCCTGTCCGCCCGGCATCTGTATAAGGGGTACTGTTATTGTCGTAATTGGGGTTAGTGTATCCGGATACATAAAGGAAATCAAAATCGTCTGAATCTAGCATATTCATGTAATAGTCCGGCTGAGGGGTAAAGGTGTAGTTCCCCTGCTGTCGCTCGATGCCAGGCCACTCATAGCCGCCCCGCACCATGCGGATGCCGGCATCCTTCATCAGCTTCACGATATCAGGAGTCATGGCCTGTGGAAAACGATGCAAATGAGTCGATACTCCGAACGGTGCATGTTCATTTCCCGTTGCATCACGAGTGGCAAGTACAGTGAATGGTGTTTTAATTAATACAGGATCGCTCCCTGCAAGATCGGCTCTGACATGCAGTGTGAAATATCCATACGTGGAATGTGGAACAGTCCATATGGCTTCGTTATGAACCGTTGGTGCCACGCCTTCCGATACAAATGCTCCTTGATAATCGTAAACAGACCATGCGACAGATGGCCTCGCCGTTCGGACTTTGAACTGAATCGGCTCACTGTTCGTATAGACATTCCCTGGACGGGTCTGGATCAGCTTCGTCGTTGGTGTCGCTGCTGTAACATACGGACCATCATTGCTCCATTGATTCTGGGCGTTTCCGGCTTCCACTTTGAACGTATAATTCTGACCTAGCTGCAATCCCGATACGGTGTAAGAAGTCGTTGTTCCATTCACCGTCCCTAAGATGCTACCATTTCGATACACCGTATAACCGGTCACGCCAACTGGGTCGGTTGCTGTGGACCATTCGAGCTGTAGACCAGACTCCGTTATATTGGTGACGCTCAGTACTCCACCACCTTGCCAACTCGGTGCATTTGCATTCGTCCTATTGGAAGAAATCTCCAGGTAGGGCTGGTTGACGATGTTCTCCCTGCTGTTGATAGAGACCGAATGGCCTTGCACCGCCTGCTGTATCAATGCTAGGCTTGCTATACCGTCTGCAGCCTTTTGCTGTTTGACAAAGGCCGTTACATCCCATTCTTGCCAGCTTGCCGTCTTACCGACATTAGCGGAGGACAAATAATGATTGATGTCAGGTTTATTGTTCCAGGTCACTGACTGCTCTTCCCAGGTGTCGTCCTCCATGCCATACGCTTGAACGCCGATCGTCGAATTCTCTGTATCAATGGCATATACCTTTACTTTGGCCGTGCCAATCTCTCCGGTAATGGAGCTAAGATCGAATTTTAAATACGTTTGCCGATTTAAATTAATATCCGCGTTATAATTTTTGACAATGAGCTGATTAGAGGTCCCATAATTTTTACTCGCATTCCCTCCAGCATTGACATAGGTATCTTCGAGCGGATTCAACTGGACAACTGTGGGAGCAGTATTAGCAGAGGCGATAGATGACGTTACGAACATCGGTGCAGGCCATGGCAGTACAAGACTATGAAGCAAGGCTAACGACAATGTTAACCCCAAGATACGATTGGAGGCTTTCGTTGAGCTCTTATTGAACACCCTTCTCACCTCAATTATTTATTGTTAATCTACTTGATTTCACGTTCACAAACTTCAGAACTTACGTCCTCCTTATTTGTTAATTATGAAATAATACGACCCGTTCGGATGGCTTCTTCGCTAGCTTCAATGTTAGCGATTGGTCAGGCGACTCCAACGATGTTTGAACTTCATGTTCCGAGATAGAGAGCGACGACCTTCTGTCGGAATCCTCGTCCGGTCCGCAAAGCGTCAATGCAAACATGAACAACGCTTCCTTCATCGCATGGAAGTCAATCATCGAAGGTTCTCCTTTGTAGAGGACGTAATCCAAGCTAACAATCGGACCCTCTTCGTCCAATTCCCAATGAAACACACTGAATTCATCCATCGCGCCATATAAAGCCTTGACCGATAACGTCATCTCTCCAAGATACGTTTGGAATGTATCTTTGCCGATCTGTTTCCATGCAGGTACATCACCAGTACTGCCAATTTCAAGCCGGATTCGCAGATCTGACGCCGTCATTCGACCGTGGATAGGATCCAAATTCACATGTGTATCTCCGCCGTCCAGAGCGAATTGGATGCCATATAGTACGGAAGCTTGCTCCTGTACACTTGTATACACCGCCGAACAGAAGTCGTAACCGTCATGCAGCACCCGAAGCTGGATATAACTTCGCCCCTGATTTCCGGTGTGAACGTAACCCAGCAGATTTCGGCACTGCTTCCACATCACATTATGATTGAACGTGCCAAGCGTGAACTCAGAAGTCATGTACGTATAAGCCTTCCGCGTCCGGAACTCGTGATAAGGAGGCAAATCCTGCCTCAGTTCCCGCTCAACAATACTGGTGAACAGTCCATACAGCCGCTCCGGACAGACGATGCCTTGCGCATACCATTCCAGTCCATATACGAATTCGTCATTGCTTACAAATGACACGTCACCTTTACAGGCCATCTGAAGGAATGAGAGATGCGAATTACTTAGGAATGTCTGGTATGAACGGGCGTGGGGTCCGGACCATTGCTTCAGCATCGGGTGGAAATGCTCGGCAACCATCAGCCAGGTCGCCTCTAACATCTCGTTCGCCAACCGCTTGGCCTCTGCTGTATTCGAATACATCACAAGTGCGGATAGTTCCAGAATGGCTACCGTACTGTACGCCGGGCTATTATATTCGAGAAATGCGCCGGTCTGCATAGAATAATCGTATAGGCGCGTGAGTCGTTCCAAGCCATACTCGAAATAGGTGCGGTTCTTTAAGCGTTCGCCTGCAATCAATGTAACGAATGCCCCCATAATCGCAATATTCGTGTAATCAGGTCCGACATTTCTTTTGATGATGGCTTCGCAGCTATGGGAGATCGCCTGGCTTGTTAATTGCTCAAGATCGCCTGGAAGTCGGTTGCTATGACGTATCAACACTTGCAGTAGTCGCCTCCCGATGAAATCAGCCCAGTTCCAATCCGGCGGTGACATCATGGACAGAGGCTCCTCAAAGTACCATGACCATATTCCGAAGGTAGGCGAATCCGGCTGCTGATCCTGAAGGGATAGAATCGTTCGCAGTATTTCGAACGCCCGATCTTTATAAGCATCTTCATGGCAATCCAGAATGGCCAGGGCATAATCCAGAGACTCCCGGATGGGGTGAACATTTTCTACATTTCTAAGCTTCGTATGATACCCTGGACTCGTAAACGGTGTGCGAAGCAACTTTATCTCATCATTGTAATTCACATGTTTGGGTTCCAATGCTTTCTTGAGGAAGGGAAGCCACTGGGTTTCCTCTTCGTGTATTCTGCTGAATTGCGTGCTCGACATGTTTTTCCTCCTTAGCTTTACCTGGTTACGGTATACTTCTGATCCTTTAGGCAATCAGAAGTATACCTACCGAGTGTTTCAACAGCGTTCTAATTCAGATTATCTTTGTTTGCGTCATACCACGCTTGCGCGAGCCTCTCCACATTGTCGCCGCCAAGACGCTTCCATTCTTTCTGTAACTCGTTCAGACCTTGTGCAGGCGTCATCGAGTTTCCGCCGGTCACAACCTTCGCTTCAATCTGTTGTGCGATCGGATTAAATGTCGCGATTAATTGGGTCAATTCCGGGAAATCAGGATTAAAAGGGATATCTCTGCGGTATTTATTTTTCATGACCAGTTCAAGCGACTTACCCTTCTCTTTGGCATAATTTTGTGACTGCTCATCCTCGGCCGCCATAGCGAGGAACGTCTCTGGACGTAACACATTATCGAGCATGATCGCATATTCAGAAGCATAGGCAACTTCATTCTTGAATTTATCCGGGTCGGTTTTCTGCCGGACGCCGTCGACCATGTTAAAGTGGACGCCTTCTTCGCCATACCTGAGCGGTTCCCAACCATCCTGCAGCATCCAATCGATAAATTGAATTGCTGATTTAATCTGATCTTCATTCATTTTGCTATTGAACGCGGTGAATACGCTCGGCGGTGCCTCTTGATACAATCCGTTTTTGCCATATTTGCTGCTGATCGACTCCAATGGAACTAGCTTTGCTGTGGGATCATTTTTTATTAAGTTATTATTCAACTCTTCGATATCCCAGTTGGCAAGGTAGATGCCAGCTTTGCCTGTCGTCAGCAGTTGCCCTGAGCGCTGGAAATTCGTATCCGTGATATATTCCTTGTCGATTAATCCTTCGTCGAAGAGCTGCTTCTGGAAGGTTAACGTATCCACATACCGATCTAGCGTTCTGCCGAATTGCAGTTTGTCATCCTCGACGTACCATTGGTTCTCGCTTGTAAAAAAGAAAGCTTGATCAATCGAGTTGGAACTCACGCTTAATGCGATCGGTACGGTGTCTGCTTGACCATTGCCATCCGGATCCCCCTCCTTGAACTTTCGGGCAACATCGATGAACTCTTCCACGTTTGTCGGCGCTTTCAGTCCAAGCTTATCCAACCAGTCTTGACGTATCCACATCCCGTGGTTGGCAAGCGTTTCCCGTGCGAACGACACCGCATAAATTTTTCCGTTAAAATTCAAGTAGGGCAGTAGCTCAGGATGCTTCTCTAGATACGCCTTGTACGTCGTACTGTATTTGTCGATATATTCGCCAATCGGTTGGATTGCGCCTTGATTTGCCAACTGACTGATGTAATTCCGATCGTATTCCCAGATTAGATCAGGTGCTTCCCCAGCGGCGATGAGTGCATTCAACTTCGGCTGTGCTTGGTTCCGCGCAATAGGAACCCATTTCACATGGACGGGTGATTTCTCATTGATCCACTTCGTCCAGCGATTATTCTCGTACGTTCCTTCTTCTGTCGGCACTTTCCCACGATCAAACATCGAAATGCTGATTTCTTTCTTGTTTTCCTCGTTTACTGTGGCAGCTGTGCCCGATGAATTAACCGGTTGCTCCGATACAGTTTTGTTCGAGCTGCATGCGGCCAGCATCGTCACGGACATCGTGATCACCATCATGGTCATCATGGCTTGTTTCAGCTTCTTCATCGTTTCATCCCCTTTTTCCTATTGAACTATATCAAGAGCCTTCAGCCCAGTGATATCAGTCGTCAACCCTTGACCGACCCAATAAGTACACCTTTGACGAAATGTTTTTGTAGGAATGGATACATACATAAGATCGGCGTGACAACGATGACGACGGCAGCCGCCTTCAGCGCCTCTGGTGTCAGGAGTACCTGCTCCAATGCCTCATTCCCCCCCATGTTGTTGTTCAATAAGTTACTGTCCACCAGACTAATCATCTGATACAGCTTGACCATAACGGTCAGCTTCGTTGATTCTGTGATATACAGCATTACGTTGAAATAACTGTTCCACCAGCTGACAGCGTAGAACAGAGACAACGCCGCCAAAATCGGCTTGCATAGCGGCAAATAGATTTGTAAAAGGATCCGCCAGTCGCCCGCGCCATCGATGGATGCCGACTCCTCAATTTCCTCCGGCAACCCTTCCATAAACGTCTTCATCACGAACATGTTATACGTACTAATCAAGCCTGGAAGCCATACCGACCAATATGAATTCATAAGCCCAAGCGACTTAATCAAAATAAAATTTGGAATCAATCCAGCGACAAAGAGCATGGAGATTGTAATAAACATCAGCAATACGCTTCGTCCCACCAATCTCTTCCTTGAGAGCGGGTATGCTGCCATAATCGTCATTACTACGTTTAATAGTGTTCCGATAATCGTAACGACGACGGTATTTCCCATCGCTTTGATGAGCTGTCCATCATCGAATAGCCGGCCATAAGCAACGGTATTGAATTCAATTGGCCACAAGAACACTTCACCGGACGTAATTGCCCTGCTGCTGCTGAAAGATGCCACGATTTCGTACCAGAAGGGAAATAAGGTTAACAACGAAATAACACCTAGGATTGCGTAAGCGCTTACCATTGCGAGTTTATTTAAGAGTCTTTTTTCGGTTCGTATCATTGGATCACCACAACCCCCGTTCCCCGAAAAGTCGGATCAGTCGATTGACGCTGAGAATAAGAATGACACCAATGATGGATTGAAACAAACCGATGGCCGTCGTGTAGCTGTAGTTCATGTTCTGAAGCCCTACCCTATACACAAAAGTACTAATGACATCGGCCACATCCAGTACGGAATTATTCTGGAGGACAAGGGTCTGCTCCAATCCGACATCCATCATTTGTCCCATTCGGAGAACGAGCAAAATGGCTATAGTACCGCGAATGCCGGGCAATGTGATATGCCAGATTTGCCGCAGTTTGGCGGCGCCGTCGATTTTAGCTGCTTCATAGAGTTGAGGATCAATCGAAGCCATGGCCGCCAGATAAAGAATGGTTCCCCAACCAGCTTCTCGCCAAATCCCTGCAAGGGTATAGGCAATAGGCCACCAGAACGAATCTGCCATAAAATAGATGCTTTCCCCGCCGGTTATTTTCTTCAATAGAAGATTCACGATTCCCGTACTCGGCGATAGCGCAGCAATAACAATGCTCCCTAGCACTGCCCACGACATAAAGTGGGGAATGTACAGCATATTTTGCACGATCCGCTTATACCAGTTACGACGTACTTCATTTAATAAGAGAGCTAGTAGTATCGGAACAGGAAAGCCGAACACCAGACTATACAAGTTAAGAACAAGCGTGTTTCTTAGAATCCTCCAAAAATCTGAGCTTGCGAATATCATTTGAAAATGTTTGAATCCAACCCAAGCGCTGCCGAATACACCGTCCGAGAATCTGTAATCTTTAAAAGCAATGACCTCTCCGACAATCGGCACGTATTTAAATAGAAAATAAAATCCGATGACAGGCACAAGCATTAGATATAAATGTTTGTCCTGCAGCATTCTACTCCAGATCGACCGCCTGTGTGTTCCGCTTCGTACTACATGCGATCCGGCCTGCGATTTCGCTGTCGCTAACCTCCCTTTCATATGTTCTCATCCTTTCATATCATCTCGCCTCACCCTTTCGCATGAAGACATGCGACTGATGAATGCTACGATTCAAATTGTAGGATAAGAAGCCTTAACCCGGAAAGAGACGCCTTATGCTATGAGTGACTTTTCTTACAAGATGTCGGGTCGCATTTTTTATGCTTCGTTCATTTTTTTGTGATGAGTTTCGTAAAAATCTTATTCCACGGTGATTTCGGCATTCGTATCTAGCATCCAATCCCGATGTTCCGAAGGCGTCATGCCTGTATATTTCTTAAATGCCCGTAAAAAGCTTCGAGTATTGTTATACCCAACCTCTTCGGCAATATCGTTGATTTTGCGATTCTTATCTATGAGCAAGCCAACAGCAGCTTTAATCCGTGTCTCAATCAAGTAATCAATGAAGTTCTTCTCGGTATGCTCTTTGAACAATTTGCTGATGTACGTAGGAGTGAGCTCAAACTGATCAGCCAACTGTGCAAGTGAAAATTCGCTTTCTCTATAATGCTCCTCGATATAGATCAACATGGCCTCGATCAATTTATTACTGCCCCGCTGCTCCCGCTTCTCTTTTACTTTGCTTGCTATCTGCGTAAGCACGTCCAGCACGATCTGCTCCAGTACCTTCCAATCATGACAACGGTTCATTCGTTCGTGTAGATTGCCCATGCTATCTAGTACTTCGTCTGTTTCAATGCCTGTCACAGCAATGGCCTGCAACGATTTTATCACCAGCTCATAGGATAAATGCCGGATGAGTTCCGGGGACAGACTGTTCCCAATCGCCTCCTGGTATAAGAGTGCAACAGTTATCCTGATTTTCTCGATCTCCGTGTGCCTAAGCGCTTCAATAATGCGCTCTGTCATTTTAATGAGCCGGTAATAATATTGATTATCCGAGCCGATCAAATCTTCAAATGAGATAACGGCATGGCTGCCGAACACCATGCGATATTGAAGTGCTTTTTGTGATTGCTCATACGATGTCGGAATATCCTTCATATCGAAATAACATCTACCTACCCCTGCCGTTACGCATAGTCCGAACTGATGCTTCATAATGTCCAGAATGAGTTCAAGAATCGTTAGGGCATGCAAATGGTTCTGTTCCACATCTCCTTCTGCGAAGCTAAAAATAATGGCAGATCTACCTGAACCTAAATCGATTGCAATGCCGGCGGTCTCCATATTGATCAACTCTTCGGCGACATTACAGAACACATAGGTATATAGCGTCTCATCCTTGGAGCTCATACTGCCTTCTTTCTCAATCTCAGCTGTACAGACGACAAACATGCTCGGATGCAATGGAAACCCAGTAAATTCTAACTGGATGCTTACGGACGAATACTCAGTTCGATAACCCGCTAACATATCCATCACGATTCTCCATTTCAGGATCGGCTTGGAGTCCCGAACTCGCTGCTCCAACTGCTCGCGATCCATGAACATTTGATCAAATACCGTCTCTAAATAATCAAGTCTGGCGGCGTGCTCCGGCTTCATTGGTTTGAATGCGCCAGTCATTTTATTTGCCAAGCGATCCAGCGGTCTAAAGGTTCGACGGTTCACGTAGAACAGCACGGATAATGCGAGTACGACCATCAAGACAACAATCCCGATCATAAGATTTCGAATCGATGCTAATGGATGGTACAACTGAGTCTCAGGAATAACGCTTACAATTCTCCAACCCGTATAATTGGACTTCGTATAGAAGATGGACTGCTTGCCTCCATTCCATTCGACTGCGAATTGCCCACTCCCCTTCTCACCTAGTATCCGGTTGATGTAAGGAATGTCTGTCATATTCTTATATAATTGTGATTTGTCATCATGCGTCACGATGTTCCCTTTGTCATCGATGATGAACGTATGTATTCCTTCTTGATTGCCATCGAACACATCGCTAATCATGCGGTAGAGTACCTCTTCATTAATATTGACAGCTACAAGACCTTTCCGGTAAGCCGGACTACTAATTAGCGGATAGGGTCGGATTAATGTGACGACATCCTGCATTTTCTCCCCATCCCATATCTTGTGCGTCGCGATCCACTTCGTATAACCATCCATATCTAGATAACTTCCTAACCAATGATCTTCTGACTCGTTTTTGTTGATATAAGCTTTATCCGTTAATACATCACCGCTCGTATTCGAGTAAATAAAGACGGAGGAAAATTGATTGTTGGCATGAACCATCGTTTTCAATTTGTTCGATAAACCGAAGAAATTCGCATACTTCTGTGAGACATCATCGTAACTGTCATACATGAAATACACGTATTCAAGTTGTTCAGATAAATTCAGCAAATCTTTCTCTGTTGAGCGAAACACGAGTTCGATCTTATCGTCGATCTGCTTGAGTAGCGCAATATGTGTATCTTTCAAATCACTACGCAGACGTCCTACCATCCCGAAATAAGACAAGCTAAAGGTAAGGATAATAACGATGATAAAGATCGATCCATAAATCATCATAACTTTCCCCGAAATACTTAAGCGCATAACATATCCCTCCCTCAGCAGATGATTGGATGTCATTCATTTCGTCGTGAATTCCTATATCACTCTTTAAAATTCTAGAAATAGAAAAACTCCCTCCTGTTCCATCGTTTCTCTCTAGTTAAGAGCCTTGATGGACAAAAGGGAATCTATCTTGATTACGAATTCGTTGTTTGCGTGGTCAGATTACCGTACCAGTATTATTTGACTTCCGCCTTTCACTTCAATGACTTCACCATTCACTTCCAGCCATATCGAATGATAAGAGGGATTGTATACAAGATCCATCGCAGCAGAAAATCGTAGGCTCTGATAGATTCGCATGTAATCTACGATTTCGATGTTCGTCGCGTACCATATATCCTCACGACCACTAACCGATTCACAAAAGCTCTCGATTAGTTCCCAATTACTGTCTTGATCGAACTCGTAGCTGTGTCCCCAGATATACATCAAATAAAGATGCTGTCTTCGACCAAGCTGCTTGAATGTCTCGGTCAACGCAAGAAGGTTTTGGTTGTGGTGACAGGTCGGGTTCCACGCGAAGTAATCATCTGGCAGGTGAAAATTCCCATGACTTAGGACGTTTCTGGCATATTCGATCCCGAGGTGTGGGAGCATCTCTTGGATCTGGCGGTTGAATGAACCGTTGGGATAGGAAAACCCTCTGATCGGGTAGCCTGTGACTCGTTCTATAGACTTCCTGTCTTCAATTATCTCACCAACGATTTGCTCCCTTGAACATCGTGTTAGTGTCGGATGCGTAACCGTATGCACCGCGATTTCATGGCCTTTGTACAGATCCTTGACTTCTTCCAAAGGAATTCGTTCGTGATGTCCGGCCAGGCCTGAATTTAAATGGAAAGTTCCTTTAATGCCATATTGATTGAATAAGTGCAACAATCGTCTATCGGCTGATCTTCCGTCATCATAACTCATCGTGAGTACCTTATGTTTCCCCTCAGGGAACGTCAGTTGTACATTAGGCATAGAATTTTCCACAGTCTGCGTGTGCGAGTGATAACAGAATAAGAGTTAGCCCTTGGCCATACAGGGTCGGAATGCACGGAATTTCATCATAGGCCGCAATGCTCGGCATAACTGGCGTTCCTCCAGATACCCCTTGTACTGTACCGTCAGGGTCAATCCGATCTATAACGCCATGCAATGCCAGATTAATGGCTTTCTTGTATGAATCATCCAGCCAACCTAATCGCATACCAGCTAACCAACCCGCCGCGATGCCTGCGCTCCCGGATGTCTCCTTATAAAATTCGGATTGATCCATGACGGTACTCCACATGCCAGATACCCCTTGGAAATGCCGTAGTCCTGCTGCAAGCCGCTGGTATCGTTCTACAATCTCATCTGAAAATGGCGTCGTGGTACCAATCTCCTCCGCAATCCAAGGAATTGCGAGGATGACCCATGCATTCGCACGCGTCCAACGAGCGGAGGACATATGATTCTTCTCCTCACAATTCCAGCCATGGAACAATACACCCGTTGACGGATCCTGAAGCACACGTAAATGGCTAAGTAGTTGGAATTCCGCTTCTATCGCGTATTTGCGATCACCAGTTAGCTTTGCAAGTCGAGCCAGAAAGAGTACGGTCATAAATAAGCTGTCCGCCCACACTTGTTCGGAAAACTGAACATTCTCCGTGACTGTATGCTCAAAAGTACCTTCCCGCGTGCGTGGTGCTTCCGTTAGCATCCAATCCCCGACATTGAGCGCGGTATCCAAGTACCAATGTTCGCCCCCCAGCCGATACAAATCAGGGAAGATCGCATACGGCGCCATGGAATTGATGACATTTACTTGCTCACTCAATTGTTTATTTCGAGCCGTCCATTGAAGCAAATATTCGATGGCTTCATGATTGTTCATTAATTTGCCGTAAGCCAGAATTGAAATGACGCCGACGCCCGGAACCCAATCCCAGCTATCGATACCCATTCCCCAATCATTCGTCGTCTTATCGATCATCCGATGATAGACGCGATCCGCTAGTTCAGCTAGTTCATCTTTTCCCAACATCTAGATCCTCTCCCCTGAACAAGAATCATACTTTTGTTGTTCCCTTTCAAAAGGCTCTATTGTAAATGTAAAGGATATCCCCCTCAAAACTTGAGTAAATGTTCAGGTTTTATGGGGAATTTCCAAATTAGCAAGAAAGCATTGGAATAACACATGGTAATATTCACTTACTGCTCATCATTCCTTTTGGAACAGAAGCGCATATCATGGGTTTGTTTTTCCGTGACAGGTTTATTGGACAAAACAAGATATTTTTGCCTGGAAGGTGAGGGCAAGCTGCTAGTTGCGCCGATCGCATGTATTCTTTACATCCTGGCTCCATTGTCATCATCAATTTATTACACTTGATAAGCCGATACCTTCAAAACAGCACTTTTTTCATAAAACGTTCGGATTGCCGCTGTCTCTACCTCCGTCAGTTGCTTTAGCGGCTGCCTTGCTCTGTACGAGCGGATAATGCCCTGTGCATAGCAAATATACTTCTCATAAGGGATCACATCGAAAGACACCATATTCGCAATGACCTCATTCGCCTCGCCCTGCAGTTCTGAAAGACTTGACCAGTTCCCATGTTCCGCTTCTTGATACATCTGAACGAATAACGGAGCCATCATATTATAGGTGCTGCCTATAGCGCCGTCGGCTCCAGTGAGCGCGCCAGCCGCATACACCTCATCATGTCCGTTAAAGATTAGAAAGCGGTCTCCGCAGCGGGCACGAATTTGCTGCATCTCGAACAGGTTGAGGGATGTGAATTTGACGCCGATGCATTGGGGATACTGGGCCATCTCTTCGTAGAAATCCATCGATAATTGGACGCCTGTCGCTCCCGGGTAATGATAGATAAGCATCGGCAGCGGGACAGCGGCCATAATTGCAATATAGTGTTCCTTGATCTGTTCAACTGTCGTCTTGTAATAAAACGGCACCACTGCCGACATCGCATCGACGCCCTGCCGTTCGGCATGACGCGCCAACTCGATCGAAGCTTCCGTACCTATGGCTCCGACGTGGGCAATGATCGTTGACTTCCCCTCCGCCGCGCGGACGACTGTCTCCAGCACCTCTTGCCTCTCCACCGTATTCAGGATGAAGCCCTCACCAGTACTTCCGCCTACATAAAACCCTTTAACGCGCTGGCTTTGCAAATGTCGAACTAGACGGGCAAGTGACTCATGATCAATACTACCGTCATCGTGCATCGGCGTAATAAGCGCGGTATACACGCCTTTGAAATCATAAGAATTAGTCATCTCTATCGGCTCCTTTTTTTAAAAAAACTATCAACCCTTTACGCTCCCTGCGGTCATTCCCTCGATCAAATATTTCTGAATAAATGCGAAAATGACGATAATCGGTAAAATAACGATAACCCCGCTTGCGAGCAATCCGCCCCAGTTGGTCGAACCCATGCTTTCCATCAATTCGGCGATGCCGACCTGAACGGTCTTTGCGTCGATAGAGCTGGTTAAAATGAGCGAGTACTGGTAGTCGTTCCATCCGAGAATAAATGCATATAGTGTGATTGACACCAACCCCGGCAAACTAAGCGGAATAATGACTGTGAACAGCGTCCGCCACTTGCCTGATCCGTCAATCGCCGCTGCTTCCTCCAGCTCGGGCGGTATGGTACGGAAAAACCCGCTCATAATCCACACACCAACAGGTATCGTCAGTGTCCCGTAAATTAAGACCAAAATCGCTTTCGTATTCAGCAGTGAAAACGCTGCCGCTATTTTGTACCAGGGAATCATGATCAACGGACCCTGAATCATCTGGGCCAGCACGATTAGCACGACGACCAGGCTAACGCCGGGTACCTTATAGCGGGCCAGACCATAGCCGCTAATGCAGGCGATGGCTCCTGTAACCAGTGCGGTGATACCGCATACGATAATTGAATTGAGCAGCAGTCGGGGCAGCTGAAATCCTACATCGCCAAGCGCCCATCTGTAATGATCCCAAGTCAAATTGTCCACGATCCAGGTCGGAATCGTTGAGAACATTTCCGTGTCCGACTTCAGCGTCGTGACGATCAACCAAGCGAACGGCAGCAGCGTGAATACCATCAACAGCGCCAGCCAGACATAATTTGCCGTTCTTTGAGCAAAAGACTCTTTCATAAGTCGCACCTCGAATCATGCATCGTTGTTAGTGGTACTACCCTGCATAGTACAAGCAGGACCAAGACTCGTAAGAACATCGTTTTAATCGGGTATAATATCGTTCCTCTGATGCCTATTCTAGGTTTCGGCCGAACAGACGCGAGTAAATACCGACGAGAATCAATACTATCGCCATCGACAGCGTAGCGATGGCCGAACCTTTGCCGAGATCGAAGTAAACGAATGAATTCGTATATAAATACGTCGGCAAAATACTGGTCGAATAGCCCGGTCCACCGTTCGTCAGCGCCCATATCATTTCGAATTTGGTCCAGGAGGAGACAATGCTGACAAGCCCGGTGACGTACATGATCGGCTTGAGCATTGGCAGCGTAATCCGGGTAAACCTCTGCCACGCGGAAGCCCCATCCATATGCGCCGCCTCAATCATTTCTTGGGAGATGCCCGTGAGTCCAGATAGCATCATCAGCGTAATATAGGGGAATCCCTTCCACGCCGACGTTAGCAGCAGTGCGGGCCAGACCAGTTGTTCATCTCCAAGCCAGACGATATTTTCCGAAATCAAGTGAAACATTTTTAAATAATGATTGAATAGTCCGTAATGACCGTCGTAAATCCACTTCCAGACAATGCCGATAATAACGACCGGCGATACCCATGGAACCATCATCAATCCACGCCACAACCCTCTGAACCGTATCTTGCTGAACAGAATAATTGCGGCGGGTATTGCAATCGCGAATTGAAGGGCAGTGGAACCCAGAACCCAGATGAAGCTGTTCCAGAAAATTTGCCAGAAAGCTCCGTCATTCACGAGCAGCTCCTTGTAATTACCGAAGCCGTTGAATGACATGCCACGTCCGGAGATGAGCGAATAGTCGTACAAGCTCAGCCGGATCGTTTCCACAAGCGGATAAAATTGAAATACTACAATATAAAGGACGACGGGCGCCAGCAAAAAATACCCGAAGCCGAATTCCCGAAAAAACGCCGAAACGCGTCCCCGCTGTCGGTTGAGCGGCGGATCCTGCCTATCTAGCCTCAGTATGTCGGACATTTCTTACGCTTCCTTTCCTTCACCGGTCCCATAACATCCTGTGAAGCTGCAATGGCTCGGCATGCAGCTCCAACGGAGTCTGGCCTATTCCAGTTTTGACTTGATTTTGTCAATGCCGTCTTTGATGGCGGCATATGCCTCTTCTACCGTCACTTTGTTGTTAAGCAGCTTGGCCATCTGTTCCTGAACGATGACTTCCATCTCGCTTTGTCCCGGAATTTTGTCCATCGGAACGCCGGATTCATCCAGCAGCTTGCTGAAGTCGTTCAGCATCGTCTTGTGTCCCTCTATCGCTTTTGGATAAATTTTTTCTGACTTCTTGATAATTTCATCGAGGCTTGTACTCTTGATCGCCGTCACGTTGACGACGGACGCTGCCGTGCTGTTGAATTCCTGGGATGACCATTCCTGAATGAGTCTCCAGGCGACTTCCTTGTTTTTACTGTCCTTGAACATCGCGATACCGACGTTCGATACCGGCGCTTTGGCTGATGTGCCTGAAGGCCCCTTCGGATACGCAATCGTACGGGAGACATTGACGATGTCTGGGTTAATGCTGTATACATTGGCTGTAAAGAACGTTCCCGCCGCAATCATGCCAACCTCGCCATTGCTGTATGCGCGAAACATTTCCGGGTACCCCCAGGTCAGATGCGCTTTCGGCTGATAAGGCTCCAGATTTTTGAAATGCTGAAGCGTTTCCAGGTATTTGTTTTTGCTCTCAGCTGACGTATCGCTCAGCAGCAGATTATTGCTATATGCGGCCGTGAACGGCACACGGAATGCGAACCGGGCTGTTCCAAGCGGATAGCCGAAACCGTACTTGCCGTCTTTCGTCATCGCCTTGGCTGCTTTCTCAACATCCTCCCACGTTTGCAAGTCCTCCAGCTTCATGCCTGCTTCGTTCAGCATTTTCTCATTGACGATCATCGTGAAGGAGTTCGCTAGATTCGGTACAGCGTACAGTTTGCCATCCTCTTGGGCATATTCCATCGTACCCCGCAGAAAATCGTCCTTCTTCAAATGCTCGCCTTCTTGCTCAAAATAGGGGGTCAAGTCTTCCAAGCCGTTCAATCGAACCAAATTGGTGATGTCTTGCGTTTGTGTGAGATCCGGGACGTCCCCCGAATTTAACATGACGGATAGTTTTTTCTCCATATCGGCCCACGACAGATACATGTACTCGATATTGACGTTCGGATATTTTTCCTTCATTCTCGCCTTGAACTGTTCAGCCAGCTCTTTCTCCGCCTCTGAAGTTCCCGGATAGACGAACCGGATGTCAGCCTTGACTGTGTTCCAGTCGATGGCCTCTCCGCTTGCCGCCGTCGATGGCGGCTGGCTGTTCTTTCCATTCTCTGCCGCGTTATTCCCGCCAGATGTTCCGCATCCGCTCGCTAACAGCGACAGTGCAACAACCACCGCGCCGAACCCAAATCTCTTTTTCCCCCTGCGCATATCTGATCATCCTCCCGTTTGGACTTGTCTTGCTTGTGCACAATCCCATCTTACCCGCAGATTCGATACGCAACAATGCGGCAATTTCAAGGTTTAGTGGACTTCGTCAAGTAACTGGTTTCGATCTTCTACCTCCATATTGAATGTAGAGAAAGGATTTGCTAATGTAACAGTATAAATTGCTTATAACATTATTTTCCTATGCGGATGATCAAGCGCCGACTGTTGGGAGGCTTTCCATGTTCGTATTCAGACATCTGCAAACGAAACTGTTCGTATCCTTTGTATTACTCGTCCTCATTCCGCTGCTGACGCTCGGCTTCTTTTCGTTTCGGACCGCCACCTCCTCTCTAGAGAAGGAAACGGAGCAAAATCAAGCCCAGACGGTACGCTTGATCGGCAATAACATCAAGCTGATGCTAGACGACGCCGGAGACATTACTTCCTACATTATGAATAACGTTAGCTTACAAAGCTTGCTCAGTCGGGATTATAACGGACCGGTCAACACTGAACAGGCTGCCGCACTTGCTTATCTCGACAACATCAAAGCCGCAAAAAAATACGTTAGCTTCCTTGTTATCTACGGCCAAAACGGCTTTTTGTACCGCGATTTCAGCGAGTTTTTCCGGCAGGTCATCCCTTATTCAGACTTCGCTGAGATGCCGCTATACACCGCTGTTGCTTCCCGGGACGGCGAGGCATTCTGGACGTATTACAGCACCCCCCTATTTACATTCGGGCACAGCTACAATGAAATTATGATTGGACGGCGGATCGTCGATTTATATGACCCGGACAACAAGCTCGGCTTGCTTTTTATGGGTGTTAATCGTGACGCTATCGGCAATATCATTCAGGACATTGAGATTGTGCGCTCGTCTAACATCTTTATTTTTGATGACAACTACAATCTTGTATCGAGCAAAAGTCAGGACAACGGATTAAAAAAAACACTGATGGACGATCTGAAACTCAAGCAGCAGCTTTCACTTAAGTCGCATTCGGAGATCTATGATATTAACGGAAAGCGTTATTCCGTCGCCAGTACGGTCGTGGAACCATATCTTTGGAACATTGTAAGCCTCACACCGCTGGAAATTATCCGTAGCCAACACCGAATCATGCTAAATGTAACTCTCGCCCTATCGGTATCGCTGCTCGCTCTCGTCGGGTTCTGCTCGGTATTCCTATCGCGCAGTATTACAAAACCGATTAAGAAGTTACTCCGTTCCATGAACAACTTCAAACGGGGCGACTTCAACCAGAATGTCGAGGTCACCTCACGAGATGAGATTGGATTGCTTACCCAAAAGTACAATGATATGGTCATGGAAACGAACAGTCTCATTCAGAAAGTGTACATTAGTCAAACAAAACAAAAGATGATTGAACTTAAGACGCTTCAGACTCAGATCGAACCGCACTTTCTGTACAATACGCTGGACTATATTTTCCTTAAATCGAAAATGAACGGTGATGATAATACAGCCCAGGTAACGCAATCCCTGACTGAGCTCTTCCGTCTTTCTCTTAACAAGGGTAAAGATTATTATACGATTCGTCAGGAGCTGAGCCAGGTCAAGGCCTATATTCATATCCAATATGCCCGCTTTCCGAACCGATTCATTCCTTGTTATGAGATCGATCCTGACATCATTCACTTCTATATGATGAAGCTACTGCTGCAGCCATTGGTGGAAAACGTGATTCTACACGCCTTTAGTACAAAGCGGGCACAGCCCGGCACGCTCTCGATCAGAGGAAGAAAACTGGACGAGCAGCGGGTTGAATTCGTCGTCGAAGATGATGGATGCGGCATGAGCCCGGAGATGGCAAGTTCTCTGCTTGAAAGTGATACCAGCGGCACCGGTTATGGCATCCGTAACGTCAATGAAAGACTGACGATGATGTTCGGGCCGGAATACGCACTACGTATTGAGAGTGAACTGGGGCATGGCACACGTGTTATGCTGGTTATCCCGCTCATATCAGACGAAAACCAATGGAGGCTGCTTTATGAAAATCATGGTCATTGACGACGAACCCATCGTACCTCAAGCCCTTCGTGCCCTTATTCCATGGGAGGAGCATGGTTTTACTTGGCTTCCGCCTGCCGATAACGGAGATGAAGCGCTGGAGCTTATCGAGCGTGACAAGCCCGATCTGCTGTTACTGGATTGCCGGATGCCGGGCAAAACTGGCCTGGAGCTGTTGCAGGAAATCCATGCGCGGGAGCTGCCGGTTAAATCGATCATCTTGAGCGGACACGACGAGTTCACGTACGCACAGCAGGCGCTCAAGCTAGGCGCCCTGGATTATTTACTAAAGCCACCGGATCTCGACCAGCTGCTGAATGTTGTCCTATCCATCCAACAGCAATGGAAAGATGAGCAAAAGCTCAAAAGTCAACTTAAGGACCATCTGCCGCTGATCCGTTTCCGTTTTCTTACTTCTTTGCTGGAGGGCGCCTGCTTCAACGACGATCTGTTCGTGGAAAAAACGGAGTTCCTACACATCCCTCTACGGATCGGTCCCGTATATCTAGCAATCATCGAGTTGGACGAAGATCCAGACTTTCCGAAAAACTACTCTTACGAAGATCAGCAGTTGATGAACTTTGCTGTTATGAATATAGCTGAGGAGACGCTTGAGGCATGGCCTGACAAATTCTTAATTTGTCCTGAGCACAACCGATTCATTCTGCAGGCCAATGTCACACCGTCGCAGAAGGCTCAGTTTCGGGAGGATTTGTGCAGACTGGTAAGAAATCTGCGCGAGGCGCTTCACTATATGGTGATGATCGGGGTATCGGTGCAAGGGATGAGCCTCAATACGGAGGGCAAACATCTCTATCAATCGGCTCGGACGGCGTTGGAGTACAAATACTATACCGGTCAAAACCAGGTCGTGTTCGTTGAGGATCTGGAATGGGAAAATACCGTCTCACCGAATCAGAAGTTTCCAGCTTCCACTCCAGTTGACGAAGCGCTTCAACTTGCGCTCAAAGTCGGTAATCCCGATCAGCTCACCCGATGGCTAGAGGACTTTATCCAACATTTGAAGAGCCGCGACTATCCTGTACAAGTGACCAAATCCATTGCACTCCAGCACATGGTGGCAGCTGCGGACTCGCTGATGGGCATGCACCCGAAGCTGGCACTCGACGAACTGCTTCCCGCAGGTCAAATTACGATGTTCTTCGAGACATCTACGCTGGAGCAGTTAGTGGAAGAAATGCGACGCTATCTGGACGTACTTCTGCGGCGGACCCTCGATTTTCGCAAAGTCGGTAAAAACGCTATCGTGGAAAAGACAAAGCGATTTATTGAGGATAATTTCAGGGAGTATGTGACGCTGGAGACAGCAGCACAGGCAGTCTACTTGTCGCCCGTCTATCTAAGCTTTTTGTTCAAGCAGGTCCAAGGCATCAACCTGTCGGATTACTTGACCGAAATACGGCTTGCCGAAGCGAGACGATTACTTGCGGAAACCTCTCTGAAAACCTATGAGGTGGCACTCCGCTCCGGCTACCAAGACGAGAAATATTTCTGCCGTCTGTTCAAAAAAAGGACTGGCCTGACACCGACCGAATACCGCAATCGCCAAAATTGATCAGCCATACCGCTCAAAAGATTAATATAATCTACCAAATCTAGACTCTATCCAATAGGTTAGAAAGAGTTGATTTGGTATGATTCTTAATGTAAGCGCTTTATATTTTATGTCCAAGGAGCTGATGATTCTTTTGAAACAAGCTGTTTCCTGTTTGCTGCTCGTTTGTCTTATGGCGGCTTTGGCTGTGCCAGCAGCCGCTACTGGTTACCGTGTCGATCCGAAACGGATCTATGCAAATGATGGCACCAATGATTTCTGGTGGTCTCATACGCGTTGTGCCACCCTGCCGGGACAAGGTCAAAATGGCACTCCGGCGATATTGTGCACGGCATCCAAAGATTTGAACGACAACCACTCTGACGTGTTTTATGACATCGCCTACACGGTCAGCACTAATCTTGGTGACAACTGGACGCCTTACAACGTTATCCCGCAATACGATTGGAAGACACTTCCGAATGGCTACAGGGGCATGCTCATCGATCCCGTTCCTGTCTATCATGCTGCAACCGGCAAGATCATACTGCTTGGCATGGCGCAGTCGTACGACGCCAATTTCGGCAAAAAGCAAACCTATCCGGCATACGCCGTATTCGACCCAACTATCGAAGCCTGGAGTGCAGATTGGCAACTCTTTGATTGGCCACAAGTATTCGGTCATGCGGGAAGCTCTTATCCACACATAGACGAGCAGACGGGCAAGGTGTTATGGCCGATCCATTCGACCTCCGGCTCTGGCGCGCTGCAAGTTGTGACCGCCTCCTTCGACGGGACCTCGTTGATATACGAAAGCATGAGCGGTACGGTCCCGAACACCGGCGTACACGGCAATCGTTCAGGTATCGAGGCTTCGCTGACCATGTTCGGCGGCGAATACTTCCTGACGAGCCGTGATGACACGAATAATCGTTTGACCAAGAGCGTCAACGGTATCGACTGGCAGCCCGCCGTTGATCTACAGTGGGAAGACGGCACTCCCATCGTCGGTAGCATGAATACGCAGATGCATTGGATTACGCGACCGGACGGCTTGTATCTCGTTTATACTCGGCAAGATTCCGTCAATTCGGATGTGTTCCGATATCGGGCGCCTCTATGGATGGCCAAGATGAATCCGGAAACGCTTAGGCTTAAGAAGGAAACAGAGCACAACGTGATGCCGAACACGACCGATCGTGCGCAGCTCGGGAACTTTGGCACGCTGGATGTTACGCCAGAGCTGAGTATTGTGACCAGCAATGAGTGGAATTCGCTCCAGCCTAACAGTACCATCGTGTCGCGTATCTGGTGGAACCGTTCATTGCTCGGGAGCTGGCCGCTGAACGAAACAGCCGGGATGACGGCCGTCGATACATCAAGTGCAGGACACGACGGCTCGATCTCAGGTGCAGTACCGGGCGCGGAAGGGCACTTTGGTCCAGCACTGAGCTTCTCCCAAGCTGGCGATCACGTCAACCTTGGCCATTCTGCGGACGGCTCGTTTGACTTCGGCTCGACGCAAGACTTTACTGTCTCGGCATGGGTCAAGACAAGCCATACCGGATCGATCCAATATATCGTGAACAAAGGCGATACCAACGGCTCCTTCTGGCTTCGCTTCGAAGCGGACGGCTCACTCCGATTCTTGCTCGATTACGGGAATACGTTCGATGCAGTACAGTCCGCCGTTTCCTTAGCGGACGGTAAGTGGCATCATGTCGCTGGCGCGGCAGACCGCGATGCCGGACTACGGCTGTATGTCGACGGATTGATTGTCGCGCAATCCTCTGCGTTCCTGGGAGGCGACATAGTTAGCAACCTCCCCCTGACGATTGGTTCTAATTCAGCTTTGACGTTAAAGGGGCTGATTTCTGAGGTTAAATTATTCAATTATGTCTTAGAAGAACATGAGATGCTTGCTCTTGGTGGTGTCGCTGGCAGCTGGAGCTTTGACGAACCGACGGTGGGAAGCGGCATTATCACAGCCAACGATATAAGCGATTACGAATACGGGATGCTTTTGAACGGCGTGGCTCGCAGCTCATCAGGTAAATCAGGTGGAGCTGTCCAATTCTCGGGAAGTGGACAATTCGTCAAGCTTGGTGATCCGGATTCCGGCTTGTACGACTTCGGCACAGATCAAGACTTTAGCCTGACCGCTTGGTTTAGAACCAATGTTGTCGGCACGCCGAAATACATCGTAAATAAAGGGGATACTAACGCTTCCTATGCCCTGCGAATCGAGAGCAACAATACAATTCGATTCTGGCTCGATTACGGTAGCACCGCCGATGTCGTACAATCGACGCAGACGTATACAGACGGCAACTGGCATCATGTCGCGGCTGTAGCAGATCGGGACACGGGACTGAGACTGTATGTAGACGGTATATTAGTTGGAGAAAATAATTCGCTGCTCGGAGGTAACATCTCGAACAAACTGTCGTTGACCGCCGGACATAACTCGTCCTCCACAATGAACGGCCTAATCGACGAGGTTCGGCTGTACCGCTATGCGTTAACGGAAGAACTTTTACTGAACGAAATTGTAGGTGATTAAATCGGTGTACAGTTCCTTGTAGGACAAGTACTTGGACCTTAGCGCTGATTCTCTCTTGATCGGCAGATGTGACACAAGAATTGGAATCAAACAAAAACACCCTAATGCATTATGAAGTGCACCCCTTAGAATAGACATCGGATAAACCCCCTGGTTTATCCGATGAAATTCTAGAGGGTGCACTTCAATTTCGGCTCCGCAGTTCAATTATTAACCCTACAATTGGATTTGTTTCATGTAAGCTTTGAATTCCTCAGCGATTTCTTTGTATTTTGTATGATGCAGGTAATGAGAACCTTCCATCGGGATCATTTTTCCCTGTGCGGATTGTTTGACTTGCTCTTCATGAAGCGGAATCCACTGTTTATTGTGCTCATTATTCGATTGAACGAAGAGAAGCAACGGCAAGTCTTTTGGCATTGTGAGTTTTTCTCCATTTTTAAAATTGGAACCGAGGTGGCTCAGTTCATTCATCAACGTTGGATTGGTCGCGACTTGATTCGAAATCAAACGCATCTGTTCTTTGGTATGCTCATCAAATGCAAGCGATTTATACGCATCTCCGCTAACTTTTTGGAACAATCTCATCAGACCAGATTTTTGAAGAAATTGCATGGATTTCAAAGGTAATTTGACATCCATCCCGGGTTGATTGGGAACGCTGCTATCGATGCCGACAAAAGCAAGAACTTCATCCGGATAAGTATTCACATAGGTTGCTCCGTAAAGTCCCGCAATGGAATGTCCCATTAGAATGTAACTGTCTAAACCCAGTTGCTGCAAAGCTTCGTGCACCTCACTTACTATATTCTCCGTCGTTCTTTCCTTCTCGGTTTTATCGCTCAAGCCATAACCGAAAGGCTCGACTACCACGACTTTATAATTAGGGGTAATTTCATCGATCAGCAATTTGAAATCAAGTGCAGGTGACGGGGTTCCTTGTCCCGGTAGGAGTACAACGGTTTGTTCTCCGCTGCCTTGAATGAGCACATTCATCTTTTTCCCATCCACATTGACATACTGGCCATAGGATTCGATTTTCTTTTTCTCTACCCCATCGCTGATTGCATCAACGATAAAAACGATGCCCATGAACAGCACGAGCGCCCCTACAATACCACCGATTATTTTTAACCATAGGTTCCGTTTCTTGTGGCTCTTAGTCCCAGTTGTTTTTATTTCTACCTTATTTGCCACGTTCATCTCTTCCCTTCCTTGTCTCTGTATCTGAAGTGCCGCCTTGACGACATATTCAAAGTGTAATCAACTAAGATGTACTCATCGTGACGACAATATGAACGGAATATGAACAAGTCAAAAAGGAGGCATTATATCTGAAAGATATAAGCACCTCCTGGAGACATATTTAGATCAACAGCAAATAGGTATGCAACACCTTGGAATACTTCTTACAAGATTTAAACGCTCATCGTATTATTTGTTGACGGTTACGTTGATGATATCACTTATGGTCTCTCCCGCTGCATTAACCAGCTCCGCCCGGTATTCATAATTGCCGGAAGCGCGACCAGTGACGTCAGTCGTAGCGTTCTGCGCCGAAGGCGTGTTGGCGTTTAGCGCTTGCGTGTCGATCAGTTGCCCGTTCTCATAAAGGCGGTACTCTGTGGCATTAGTGCCCCACCACAGATTCATCGTTACTTTATAAGAGCCATCTCCGTCCCAGTTGTCATGGGCCAGGACCGGTTTGCCCGGTGCGGCATCGCGGATCGTCACCGTGAGCGGCTGGCTCTTGGTTGTGCCGTATTTGTTGGTTAGCTCCACTGTGTATATATAGGTGCCATTCGGCTTACCGTAAAGCGCTGTGCTTGCCATCTGCGCGGAAGGAGATAGATCCTTCAGAGACTTGGAATCGATCAGTGTGCCATTCTCATAAAGCTTGTAGCTGGTAGCGTTATTGCCCCACCAGAGGTTCATGGTGACGGTAAAGTTACCGTCACTGAGTCCATAACCGTAGCCGCTGTTCGAAGACAACACTGGCTGTCCAGGCTTGTCAGTTGCAAGCGCCGCTCCGCCAGTAATTTGGAACGTGTAGCTCTTTTCGGCAGTGTTGCCTGCGGCGTCGGTCACGACGTAGTTTACAGTATGGGACCCGGCACCCAGCTCCGCAGCATTCAGGGTCTGTCCGTCAGCTATGGGCTGTCCATCCAGCAGAAGCTGCTTGGAGGTGACGCCAGACAGATTATCTTCGGCAGCCAATACAAACTTAAGCTGGGCTTCCTCCTCCACATCTCCGACCGCATGACCGGACTCCGTCAGCTCCGCTGTCGGTGAAACCGTGTCGATATTAAGGCTCAGTGTCTTAGTTTCTTCCGCCTTTCCCTTGCCCGAAACCGCATGATAAGACAGCGTATGCCGTCCATCTTTGCTTACGACCAACGGAGTGCTGTATACGGCTTCCGCACCGCCGTTCAGCGAGTAATAAACCTTAGCTGTATCAGAGTCGGCCTTCAGGGTTACTTCGGTGGGCTGGTTCAACCAGCCGGCAGCGTTCGGATTTGCCGACAGGGTTGCCGTCGTTACCGGAGCCCCCACTTCTTCCACAATGCTGAAGTCTCCGAGACTTCTAGGTTTTAGTTGGTATACATCTTTGAAGATCGCGGCTACGCCCGTAATATCGAGCTTCTGTCCTTCCGCATAAGGGAAGCTGTCTTTCGTGATGCCCGTCCGGGCATCCACGCGAATGTGATTGCTTGTCCCGTCATCGGCGATGGCGTCAAATTCAAAGGAACCGCTTGGAGTGGCTGTGATAATATTCGTCACTTTCACGTCTTTAAGCTTGAGCAGCTGACCTTGATTGGTATCGTTCACTGCCGGCACGTCAACGGACTCGGGCAGCTTCGCAGTGCCGGTCTTCTCGATCTGCACAACTTCGGTCAACTCTAGCTCCGTATTGTACAGCGCCGTGGACGCTGTTACCTTGACCGTGTCGCCGGCATGGAAGTCACTTTGGCTCTGGTAGACATAAAGTCCGCCGGTCTCATCCTGCAGATAAAAGGTTTGCCCCCCGAAAATACCCGGCTCAGTCGTTACGATCCCCTCAACCGTCACCAAGGATCCAACAATCTTTGTCCGGGCTTCGCCGATGGAAACGGTCGCCGGAATCGGATCTTCCTCGTCCGGCAGCGGTTCTGCTGGGACGTTACCGAGCGTTACTGATTCGGTCTTCAGGTTCGTTCCGTTCTGGCGCAGACGCAGATTGGATGCAGCCGTGGTGCCCGGTTTGATCTGCACGGTCAGATCTTTGTAGGCATGGCCGTTCAAGTCTGAAGTCAGGCTAAAGTTGGTGCTGTAAGCATAGCTACTCGGCCAAGTGCCGTCACTGTTCTGGATCTTGGCGATCTGGGCACCGCTACTCACCTGATAGATACCCAATTGGAATCCTGATACGCTCGTATTGGCAGGGAGATTATCTGCGCTGACACGAATCTGGAAATCCTGCGCGTTCGGCAGCACCGTTTGGTGCGTGAAATTGTACACCGCACTTGCAGTAGCCGCCGGTCCGCCGTAAGAGCCCGCCTTGTAGCTGGTGCGGTCAAACCATTTGTAGCCGGCATTCGGAGCGGCCCATGGCTCTGGCTGCGGCTCGGTGGAAAGCGTCGGCTCTTCGAACGGCAGCAGTTGCGTCGGCTGATCCAGCGTCAGGCCACTTACCTTGGTGAAATCCGTATAGCTCTCTTGTTCGGCGAGCCAGTTAACGGTGTTCACCAGGAGCTCAGCATCGTCAGCCTCCTTGAAGCCATCGTAAGTCGTTTTTTTGGCACCGGTATCCTCGCGCAAATACTTCGGTGTGGCATCCTCGACTGGGGAGGAGTCGCCGAGAAAGGCGGCTTTGCCGGCACCTTTTTTCGCCACGGCCACATAAGGACCTTCCGCTACGCCGCCGCCATTGTAGACACCTTGGTCCACCGCGTTGCCCCAAGCATTGTTGGTTTTCGGCAGATAGACGATGCCCTTCGCCCGGGTCGGGTCGAGGATTGCCAGCGTGGAGCCGGCATGCATGGCTACACTTGATACTCCTGATGTAATACCGAAGGCCTGATCGGGAGCCACGATGTTGGTGGCGTTAATGTCACCGAGCGCATTGAAGCGGAACCGGACACCGAACTCTTCCGCCAGCCAGTCGGAGCTGACCACGCCTTGCATTGCCGCGGAACCGGCCTCTTCAGTGCTCATTCCTTTGGCCGGGTTGTCCCAAGCTCCGCGGCGGTAACCGTTGAATGCCTCATTGCCGTCCCAGCGGTTCTTATTGCGGTCCGCATTGTAATGATCTCCGATGAAGAAGATGCTGCCGCCGTTCTCCACGTATTCTGCCATAGCTGCCTGCTCGCTGGATTTATATGGAATGTTAGATTCGGCCACGACGAAGACGTCATAGCTGGAAAGATCGCCTAGCGTAATCGGAGTGGTCTTACGAAGCTCTTTTACGTAATAGCCTTCTTGCGCAAGCGCATTGCCAAAATCGGAAAAAGCGCCATCAATAACCCAGTCGGCCGCTCCGGCCGTCTGCGCGTGGGTATTGTCAAACAGAATTTTCTGGCCTGCATGCTCGTTGACCACTTTGGCTTCAATGAATGGGGCGGGGTCGCTTGGTCCCTCAGCGTATATCGCCGAGCCGGCTCCGAATGCGAATAAATGCAGGGGTACGGCAACAGATGCAACCAGCATGCTTTTTAGCAGCTTCTTATTCCAACCTGAACGCTTCTCCTTCATATTCTTCCTCCTTAAGATATAGATCGGTGGATTTTTCCATAATTGTCCACCGCTTTCGTCTAATATGCTATCTCATAAGGATTAGGAAAAACATAGATTTTTGTAAAGTGTTGTAAATTTATACTTTCGGCCTATACAGTGGGTGAAAACAAGGTCGAATCTTGGAAATAAGCTATGAAAAAAGTCTTAGTGATACTGGAGTTTGGGTCCGGAATGTCCTAAGTGATTCTACAAAAATATAACAACTTTCAGCGGCAAGTAAAGTAATAGACTGACCCTAGAATTAAAACAGCGACAAAACAGCGACAGCAAAGGACGAAAAATATAGTCCTAGACTGTCGCTGTTTAATTGAACTAACGTTTCATGTTAGTTTAGCACTATTTGATATATTAGCCCCTGAATGATTCAAATTATTGGAATCAGAAAATATAGAAGATGAGACCTTTGCCCTTCGCTACAGTTTGACTGTAGAAACGCCGGATTTCGTTAAAATGCTGAAGCATGTAAGCAAAGAACTCGTCCTTATCCTCGTCTGAAACAGTATCAGGATCTAGAGGATATACCTCGTTCTTGACCATGGCCGGGAAATTATACCGCAAACGGAGCTGTGCTTCAACCAGCGTAGACATAGCCTGAAGCGCTTCTGCAACTTGCTCGGCACGTAAGGAAAAAGCCCCGTATGAGCCAAAATCGATGGCTCTTTCTGACGTCAGTGGAACAACATACCCAAGAGGCGCATCTCCATCGGAGATATCTCCACAAAGCAAGTAGTGAATCGCCTCCCAGGATCTATCAATGTCCAGTCCGGGATAATCGTCTATTTTCAAACTCTTCAATGCAATGTCTCCTACTGAGATTTTCTGCACCAGATTGTCATCCATTGCAAAGTAATAACCACGCATTCCCATGTTCTCAACCTTCTTTACATTTTTAATCCCATAAATTTCCATGCACTGTTATTGTAAACTGCCTGTTAGCTGAGTGAAACATCGTCTATTGAAAAACGGTTATCACAACCAATATATAAAATCCCACTTTTTTCTCTTTTGAATGTACTTATAACAAATTTTACTGTGCTGAAGTACTGATTCATGAACTGAGTCCTACACTAGACACTAAAAAATCCCCCCATGTATACAGGAAGAGTTCACAATCACGTGATCTCTTATATTCCTGACTATCATGAGGGGATTTTTGGCTAAAAAGCAGGCGCTGCTTGATGCAGCACATACTTCATTCGATTATTTATTGAAAGTAATCTTTTCCGAACCGTTCTCAAGAATAATCGAAGTGTCCCGCGGCTTTGTTTCCGCGATTTTGCGGCCGGCTCTGAACGAATAAAGTACTCCGGCCTGTTTACGAATGGTCTCATACTCATTCTCTGCTTCAAGAACGATGAAATTGGCAGGTTTACCTACTTCAATGCCATACATATCCTCGATATTCAACGTCCTTGCGCTATTTTTCGTAATAAGATCGATTGAATTTACGATTTGATCGTATCCGAGCAACTGAGAAGCATGAATACCCATGTGCAGCACCTGAAGCATATTGCCTGTGCCAAGCGGATACCATGGATCAAAAATGTCATCGTGACCGAAGCATACATTAAGTCCCGCTTCCAGCAGTTCTTTGACGCGAGTTAACCCTCTTCTTTTCGGATAAGTGTCAAAGCGTCCCTGCAGATGGATGTTAACCAGAGGATTGGAGACAAAATTTAGGTCAGCCATCTTCAGTAATCTAAACAATTTGTACGTATATGCGTCATTGTATGACCCCATCGCCGTCGTGTGGCTTGCTGTCGTACGGGAGCCAAGCCCGCGTTCGTAAGCTTCTTTGGCTACAACTTCCAAGAAACGGGATTGCTCGTCATCGATTTCGTCGCAATGGATATCGATCAGACGGTCGTATTTTTCAGCGAGGTCAAACGCAACCTTCATCGAATCAACGCCATATTCTCTTGTGAATTCGAAGTGTGGAATACCACCCACCACGTCAACGCCCATTTTCAGCGACTCTTCTAGTAATTCCACGCCGTTCGGGAAGGAGTGAATACCTTCCTGTGGAAAAGCGACAAGCTGGATGTCAATGAACGGTGCCATTTCTTCTTTTACTTCAAGCATCGCTTTTACGGCGGTCAAGCTTGGATCAGTAACGTCTACATGTGTTCGTACATGCTGGATACCCTGCGCGATCTGCCACTTCAATGCAGTTTTGGAACGCGTTTTGACGTCTTCATGCGTCAGGAAGGCCTTGCGTTCTGACCAACGCTGGATGCCTTCAAACAGTGTTCCGCTCAAATTCCATTCCGGCTCACCTGCTGTTAACGTTGTATCCAAGTGAATATGAGGTTCAATGAACGGCGGCAGCACAAGTGAGCCGTTAACATCAATTACTTCCTCATTCGCAGTTAGTTCCATTGACTGCGTTATAAGCTCAAACTTCCCATCTTTCACAACAATATTCCATAAACCTTCTTTACCCCGCAATTTTGCGTTCTGTATAATCATTTTTATTCCCCATTTCTTTGGATTCTTTCTTAGCAACGATCAGCATTATCACGGTGTATACAACCGCTGTTCCAATCAGTGCATTAAGTGGTGTTATTCCTGGAGCCAGCTGGGCGAAGGCCACGCCGATAACCCAAGCCACCATCGCGATCCAGTTTACATTTTTGAAAGTCATGTCGGCAAATGGTTTATAGTTTCTGCGCTTCACAATAAAATAGTCTGCGATGATGATCGCCCCGATGGACGGTATCGCCGCGCCCAGCACATTCAGGAAACCAACGAAATTGTTGTACATCCACATGGCAAATACGGTACCCACGATGCCGTTAACGATAACGAAAAACTTTTTCGAAATTTTAGTGATATTGGCAAAGCCCAGCCCGGAAGCGTAAAGTGCGTTATCGTTAGTTGTCCAGATGTTCAGCCCCAGTACGATGATCGCAGGAATGAGCAATCCTTGCAAGAACATGACCTCCGAGATATCTGCCAAATTATAAGCCATTGCGCCGACTGCACCGAAGAGAAACATAAGTGAGTTCCCTAGAAAGAACGAAATGACCGTTGCAGTAACCGCCTGCCGGGAGGTTCTGGCAAACCGGGCAAAATCGGGCGTCAACGTTCCGCCGCTAATGAATGACCCGATACAAATGGTCAATGCTGCTGCTGCGGTGAGCGACTCTGTTGGTGTGTAATCGAGCAACCCTTGCATACCACCCAGCGTGTTTACTCCTTCGAACACGGAGTAACCACCGAGAATAGCAATGGCCGGAACTGCTATATAACCCAGAATGACGAGCGACTTCATGCCGAAGATGGCTGATGCCGTCATTGCGAGACCAAACACGAAGATCAAAAGGTACACATTCCAGTCCATCGCTCTGGCGACCGGTACCGCGAACATGGCTACACCGACACCGAACCATCCGACCTGTGTGAAGCCAAGCAGGAAAGAAGGAAGGTACGAGCCTTTTTCACCGAACGCATATTTTGCAAGCAAATGCGTGGAAAGACCTGTTTTGGCAGCGATATGTGCCAGTGCTCCGGTATAGATGCCGAGTGCCAGATTACCGGCAAGCACGATTCCAATGAACTCCATGAATGTCAAACTGACCCCTAACGTTCCCCCTGCCAACATGCTTGCGGAAAAGAAAGTGAATGCTAACATGACGGAGAACGTCTTTCCAAAATGATTTCTCTGCGTTTTCGGCACCGCTTGCCACGAAAACTCTTGATCTTGTTTACTCATCAGAATACCCCCAGTATAAAGTGTCCTGATACCAAAAAAGCAGAAACAAAAGAGGCTACTCGTCAGATCTAACTGACAAGTAGCCTCTTTTGTTCATCATAATCCGCGCTAAGACACAGAGCATCCCTTGACGGAATATGCCCTGCTTCTCACGTGATTATAAAAATCCGCTGTCCTTGTCAGCCTCTCTGGACTGAATTAAAGGTACCAGTATTCAATTACATTCTATTATTTTAGAAAAACCTATAGATGTCAATGTCATTAATATCCATTGATATAAATCCTCTTTTGAATGCTGCGCTTGGAATTATTATGTGGATGAGGTCGACCAAGGCACTTGCTCATAGTACAAAGCCTTATGTGGTACCGGACAACCTCACTCTCGGAGTTCCTCCACTTCCTATCAGGAACGGCCTGATCCACAGTCCAAACGGAGCGGTTATTTAATTTATTCAGGAGGTGGATTCCGTTTCGCTCAGATGTGCCATATCTATTAAATTATTTAGTAGTGCCAAGTAATAAATTAACAATCGTATCCAGCTGAAGCTCTAATGAAAAAGGATCCTCCATTACGAATTCATCATGATAGTTATCACCATACAAATAAACTTTGCCATTTTTCACTGCAGGGATGCCTTTCCATATGTTACTTTCCATTGCTTTATTTGTTGCATCAGCATCGCCATTATAAACAAAAACATAATCCCCTAAGTATTCTGGGAGCACTTCAAGTGAAATCGATTCAAACCCCTCAGCCATATTTTTTGCACTTTCTGTTGGAGGCAGCTGCAGCATATTGTATATAGTGGAAGAACCATAGTTTCCTCCCTTTGCCGCTAAGACGTATACCGCTTTTTCTGAAAATGAAACAACCGAAACGGTTTCCCCTTCCTTGATAACACCGGCGAGTTTCGACTTTGCTTCAGCTACTTTCTGTTCGTATTGCGCAATCCATTCTTCTGCTTCTTTTTCTTTTCCGAATATCTTGCTTACACCCCTGAATTTATCAAGCGGCCCTGCGGTTGTTAACCCCTCCCAATAAGGCAGAAAAACAGTCGTTCCAATCTTCTCATATTGTTCTATGTTCTCATCGATTGAACCGATAATTAAGTCCGGATCTAGCATCGTTAATTTTTCCAGATTTAAAGGAAAATCCCCTAAATCTTCAATCTTCTCGATCGTTTCTTTCGGAATGTCCGCCTTTTCCATCCAGCCTTCATCCAGCATAAATGTTCTTGCACCGATTGGAACAATTCCTAATTTCAATAAATGTCCCATATATTGGTCAGCCGCTACTCTTTTCGGCTCTGCAGGTACTTCCACATCTCCCTTTGGCGTTGATACTATTCGAGTCTTCGAACTTTCTTCTAATACTGTTTGATTAACGGTTCCATTCCCAGTACTCTGCTCCTTCGCAGCTGTGCCCGTCCCGCTTGAGCAAGCACCTAATAATAGAGAACCGCAAAGCAGCAAAGCTGCCGTCGTTTGAGATTTTGTCATTTTAAACATATGTAATTCCCCTTTTTCCGTATTATGATAATGATTATCATTATTAATATACTGTTGAACGATGTGTTCAAAAATAGAGGATGTGGGGAAGTTTGATGGACTTTCAGCAACTTTATGTGCCTGTAACTCTCTTGTTCTAAAATGTGCAGGGGATACACCTTTTCTTTTCTTAAAAATTCGGCTGAAATAATAAACGTCTTTATAACCAATGCTTGCTGCAATTTCCCCGACAGAAGCCTCTGTTGTCATTAAAAGCTCTGTTGCCCGTTCAAGCCTAAAACGAATTAAGTAATCAATCGGACTCATACCTGTGTACTCTTTAAACAATGATGACAAATGATAAGCACTGAAATTAAATACTTCCGCAAGAGAATCTAATGTAATTGGGTCCGCATAGTATTCCTGAATATAGGTGATTACTTGGACTGCAACACTTGTTTGTTTCACCTCAGTCTCTTTTCTATATAATTCTTTTAAAACCTGATCAATGAATTGATAAAACAGTGATTTAACATGGAGTCTCTCTTCTTGCCTGTTCCATTTTTGATGCATCATTTGAATTTTGTTATAAAGTAAAATGGGTGCATCAGGGGAAAAACAATATTGTATTTGGAAGGGATCCTCTTCATGAATCCATGCACGGTAGTAAATAATATAGTAAACAAATTTTTTGCTTGTCGGAACAATATTGAGGCTCGCCCCTTTCCCGCTATGGAGGATTTGAAATCCTGTAAAAGAAAATTCGGCCTGATCTAACTGAACTTGAGCGCTCCCATGTACCGAAAGTAAAAAAATACTGGCAGGAATCTTATATTTTTGAAGAATTTCGCCTTGAACCATTTCAATTTGGCGTACATCCAATAACTTGACGGTCGCTTGATCCCATAGAAATATTTGATTGTTGATGTGCATAATGACTACCCCTTCGTTATCTGTCTAATGATCATCATAAATGATAACCATTATCAATAACAGTTGTCTAAAGATAATAAATGTCTAGACTGAAGAAAACTGCTAAAATGTAGTTAATGTATAGTGTAAATATCACTCATGAACAAAGGAGAACTGAAAATGAGAAAACTCGTTCTATTTCTTCACGCATCGCTTGACGGTTTTGTAGAAGGGCCGAATGGTGAAATGGACATTGGCTGGGTTTCCTATGATGCTGATTTGGAGAAACATGCGAAAGAAATTCTGAGTACTGCCGACACTGTCCTTTGGGGACGTGGGACTTATCAGATGATGTATAGCTACTGGCCATCTGTGCCTTCGAACCCATCAGCTTCGCAGCATGAACGGAATCATGCCGAGTGGATCGAAAAGACAGCTAAAATCGTTTTTTCCACGACGCTGGAGAAAGTCGAATGGAATAATTCCAGACTCGTGAAAGAAGATGTCGAGAAAGAGATCAATAACCTCAAACAGCAGCCAGGCAAGGATATGGTTATCCTCGGCAGTCCTAGGTTCGCACACCACCTCATGCAGCTTGATTTAATTGATGAGTATAAAATTACGGTTTCTCCCGTTCTGATCGGTAAGGGATTGCCGTTATTCCAAGGTCTCAAGGAGAAGATCAATCTTAAGCTAATCGAAAACAAAACCTTTGATTCTGGAGCCATAGGCCTCGTTTACCAGACGGTAAGATGACCTTGTCGCTTAAGGTGATTATGCTAACGGGGAACGTTATTGGAACGACAACAGCTGCAATCTAATATTTTATTTTCACCAAACAACAGGTCAAGATATTTATCTAAATAACAAAAATCCGATTGCGCCCAGCAGCGTCAATCGGATTTTTGTATATTAATTATTGTTCAGCCGCCAATTGCAGGAAATGTTCTGCAGCTAAACGGACAGCCAGGATACTTGCGCTGTTTAGTGAATTATCAAAGATAAGAACATGATTGTTTTTTACTGCTTCCAGTGAGTTCCACGCTTTTGAAGTTTCCTTCTCCTTGATGGCCGCCTTTGCGATATCCATATCATGCTGGATAATAATATAATCGGGATTCATGCTGTATAGACCCTCCAGAGAAAGCGCCCCGCCCTCTTCGGGATATCCCTTTGGTGGCAACAACCCAAAGCCCACAGTTTGATTGTAGTACATCGTGTTTTTAGAGCCTTGAGCATTAAAATTAGCTTTTCCATCGACCCGTAGCAAGGCAAAGGTCTTATTTTCAAGACTATTTAACTGTTTTTTCGTATTGGCTATCATTTCTTGTGTTTCCTTAATGGCTTGTTCTGCTAACGTCTCTTTTCCAACAATCTGAGCACACAGCATCATCGTTTTTTCCCAGGTATCGGTGTAGTCAATTAAGATGACAGGTGCAATCTTATTCAACTCATCATAATTGCTATCAACAGAACCCTTGAAGGTTACAATCACATCAGGCTTTGCATCCATGATCATTTCCAGATTCGCATTGCTATTGCCCAAATCAATAATCTCAGCAGTTCCGGCATAAGGCTGTAAAGTAGCGAAATCTTTTATTGCTTCTGCTGCGTTAGTTGATGCGATTGGAGGCGTATCTAGAGCAAAAAAGTAATCCAAATACAAAGGATGAAGAACCGCTATCCGCTCAGGTCGTGTCTTGAGCACCACTCCATTGTCGCTGGCATCTGCAATTGTTCTTGGCCATCCCGCTTCCTCGATCTTGCCGACTTCAGGTGCAGGTGTGACTGAAGTTTCGGAACATCCAGCCAGTAATCCTGCTATTATAATTAAGGATGCAATCCATCCAAATAGTCTATTCATTTGGCTCCTCCTTGAGTTGTTATCATTACTATCTGTATAAATGCTTCATTAAATCACGGTTTTTCTGTATGAACAGGTCATTGTGCGAAGACACCATCCCGGTCGAATTTGCCTCTGGCGTGATGTATTGTTTGGCCTGGTTTACTGCATTGGCAGAATCCTGGAACGCTCCCGCTATCAGGTGCAGCTTACCTTCATGATGCAGAACATCACCTGCCGCATAAATACCCGGCACGGATGTCCCGCTCATTGCTGATCCTGAAATCCGATGTTCCCACAGATCAATTTTAATTTCACTGTTCACCAGTAGTTCCTTGTCGCGTTCATAGCCGTGATTAATGATGACCTCATCAACGGACAGCTCAAATGCTTCTCCGTTGTCATTGCTTTTTAGCAGTACTGTCCCTATTCTTTCGTGATCCGGTGTGGCAATCAATTTTTCGATTGAAGTATTTAACAAGCACACTACGCCATTGTTCGCCAAGCGTGAAATATCGGCTTCATGCCCCTTTAAGTTCTCTTTCCGGTACGTTAAATACACCTTCTTGGCAATCGGGGCCAGTTCGTTCGCCCAGTCAACAGCAGAATTTCCGCCACCCGATATTAGAATAGTCTTCTCTTTGAAGCGGGCAAGTGACTTCACCGTATAATGCAAATTTGTGATTTCAAATCTTTCGGCACCCTCGATTTCAAGCTTGATCGGCTTCAGAATGCCTCCTCCAATGGCCAATATTACAGTTCTAGTGAAATGCTTCCGGTTTGCATCCGTGTGCAATATAAAGTAACCTGCTTCATCTTTCGAGATGGATGTGACCTTTTCATTAAAAGCAACCTCCGGCTGGAACGTCATCCCTTGCGCAACCATTTGTTCAATAAGCTGCGAGCCAAGAATAGGTTGTAAGCCTCCCACATCCCATATCATCTTTTCCGGATAGACATGCACCTTGCCGCCAAGTACAGGCTGAAATTCAATGATTTTGGTCTTCATTTCGCGGAGTCCACTATAAAATGCAGCAAATAATCCGGCCGGACCGCCGCCAATAATCGTAACATCAAACATTTCCTCTTCATGCATCATTCAATCGCCTCAACTCTCTTTTTTTATATCCCTAGATGCTCACGAAAAGTGCACCCCGTATATTCACTTCGAAACAAGCCTCTCTCAACCAGCTTCGGTACCAGCTTCTCAAAAAACAGTTCCATAGATTGTTCTGAACCGCCCGGCAAGGCGATGAAGCCATCCATAGCCCCCGCTTCAAACCGCTCAATAATATCGTTCAGTACATCCTCGACTGTCCCGACAGATACCCAATGAGCAGATCCGACAACCTCCGGCCTGTCCAGGATCTCTTTCACTGTAGGCTGGTTTTTGATAATATACCGCCGCAATAGTTCGGCATGTGTCCGACTGCGGACGGCCTGATTTGAATCGGGTAACATATCAGCAGTTACGCGCCTATCTATGGAATAACCGGTTAAATCAAGACCTAACACCGATTTAAGCGAAGCATGTCTGCGCTCAAGACTTAAATTCGCATGTGCGGTCTTATGTAATTCAAGCGCTTCTTCGCGCGTATCAGCCAGGAAAAAATATAAGCCCGGCAAAACTCTGATGGCATCCGGATCACGTCCCTGCTCTGCCGCTCTTTTTCTCAGATCATTCCTTAGCTCCACTCCTGATTCGATATCCGGCATTGCTGCAAAAATAGCATCTGCAACGGAAGAAGCGAAATTCCGTCCAATATCCGAAGCGCCGGCTTGAAATAGCGGAGGCGTTCCTGACCTGTGAGCAGGCAAAGTAATCGGTCCTTTTACACTGAAAAATTCACCGGAATGATTTATAGCAGTTACTTTATCCTTATCCGAGAACATACCCGACTGACGGTCGATAACAATCGCCTCATTCGGAAAACTCTCCCACAGCTTGCATACAACATCTGTGAACTCTTTTGCCTTGGCATATCTCTCTTCCGGTGAAGGCATAGGTGAATCGCTGAAATTATCGGCGCCTTCAATAGAAGTGACAATATTCCAGCCAGCACGTCCATTGCTCAGCCAGTGTAAAGACTGAAGCTGTCTTGCTACAACGTAAGGCGGATTAAAAGTGGTAGAAATCGTGGTCACCAGTCCGATCCGCTCGGTTTCACGGGCTATCGCTGCAAAAAACAATGCAGGGTCCGGGCTGCCGAAATTAGAGGAATCCCCTAACATCTGCGGGCTAACATACAGATAATCAGCCCTGAATAGAAAATCGAGCTTAGAATTCTCCGCCATTTTTGCCAAATCAATATAATATTCGATAGACCCCATCTTTTCGACTCCGCTATCCGGGTGCCGCCAGCCGTCTCCTTTCATCCAGGTTGCATTTAAGGACAACCCAATACATAATTGTCTGTTTCCTGTCATATCTACCAGCCTTTCATTTATAAATCAATTTACTGATAATGATTCTCAGTTACAAGGGTGAGTTTATCAAAAATTTAAATAAATTCAAATGTACAAATCTCAAATTCTACATGCATCATTATTTAATCTAAATAAAAAAGTCTGCACTTCTGGTTCATCACCAGTAGCTGCAGACTTAATTCAAGTATAAGAAACTCGATATGTATATTATCTAATTATCTATAGGCAGAGGGAGAAACACCGAATTTCTTTTTAAATAATCGGCTGAAATACAGCGGATTGTCATAACCGACACGGTCCGCAATCTCGTGAATAGGAAAATTGCCTGCTTTGAGTAAGTCACAGGCTCGTTCCATACGATAATTAACGACATAGTCGATTGGACGCAGCCCCGTGTATTTGTGAAAGAAGTAAGAGAAGCGGTTCGTACTCATTGCATGCCGTTCCGCTAACTCACCGAGTGTAAGTGAATTCATATAATGGAGTTTAATGTATGCAAGGGCTTCATCAACCATCTTTTGATTCGGTGAACTGTCGTTCTCTCTGTAACTGCAAGCAATCAGAACCTGATGCATTAGGCTTAAGAACAACTCTTTGATACGCAGCTTTCCAATTTCTCCGGATGGATGAGTATTCTGATGAAGCATGATTAGTAATTCAATAATTTTTAGATTGGCTCCTGGCTCCAGCTTGAAATGAGAGTCAAATTCGGTAGTACAATTCATTTCTTCTGGCATATCCAATTTATAAAAAAGGGAGTAATACTCAAGCTCTGATTGTCCTATTACCTGTGAATCCATTTGCATACCTGGAGCCGCATGAAAAACTGACCCTGGCCGTAATTCATATACGGTTCCATTCACACGTATTCTGGCTCCCCCGCGAATGATAAACAGAAATCCATGCTTAACGGTGGTAAATTCACTTAATAAACTTTTGGGCTGGATGACTAATCTGCTTCTATCTTCTATATCATAGACACCTTTAGTAAATGCCTTTGCTAATTTGTCCAAATTTATCAATGTTCTGCACCTGCTTCTGTTAAAATCAGATCCCATTCTGATATTTATTTAAAATAGTATAGACAAAAGCGTGCGAAATTGCTAGAAGTGTAGTAGATATTCTACTGTACATTGCACTCAAAAAGATGCTCAGGAGATTTTGGTTGAAAATATGCCGTCTTCATTACAATCAATTTGAAGAAGTTCATCCTGTAAAATCCAAACATCAGTGTTTTCAACAAAGAAATGAAATCTACCAATGGATTGAACCCATGCTGGATCGATCGGTGTAGCACTTGCATTAATTCCAACAGTGAAGGCATCTGAGCCTCCACCGGAATATTTTGCATAAATTCTTACATATTGGCCCTCTTCCAAATCCCATTCATTCTTAAATGAATCCAATGCTTTTTCGGATACTGCAAATGATATCATTCCTCTTCTCTCCTTTCTGCTGTTTAATCACATTTTTTTATTTCGCCACGATAATTGGCCATTCTGAAACTGGCTCCGCATCCACATGAAGCTTTTGCATTAGGGTTATTCATAGTGAATCCGCCTACCATTCCACTCTCTTCATAGTCAATTTCAAGCCCGTCAATATATGCAATACTATTCGGGTGAACCAATATACTAAAATCCTTTTTATTTAATACAATGTCCTCTTCTGCCTGCTGTTCATCTACGACTAGGGTGTAGGATAATCCACTGCATCCCCCTTCATCAACACCCACTCTAAGGAATGGATTTCGGATATTCGCACTTAATAAGATTTCGGCGATTTTTTCTGATGCCTTATCACTGACCTCGATGATCATTGTAAACTCCTCCTTCGGTTATTTGTTTTTCAAACCTAAAGATTGGATACCCGTTCCTATCTTGGTATACGTCCTATGGATAGTACAAAATAACGTGGGCTGAAAATGCTTTGATGATTAGAAGGCATGAAATGTGACCTCCAAGAAAATTGGTATGTATACATCGTATCCGACACTTAGTAAACATTTTTGTTTATAATGTCTAAGCTACAGTTCAGCTTTGACTTTGTCAACATTTTTGTTTAAAATGTAGTCTGTGATGTAGATTTAGTTGCTTCAAAAGGAGGTGCACCTTGAGCCGAAGTCATACCAAAAAGGATGTCTCAACCAAGACCCGAAGAGCGATCATTGATCTGTTAAAGCAGCAAGGGGGAATGGATGTTATGGCACTCTCCTCCCAGTTTTCGCTATCTGGAATGGCTATTCGTCAACATTTGAATGCGCTGAAAGAAGAAGGGTTGGTAACTAACAAAGAAGAGTCCCGTCCCATGGGTCGACCCACCAAGCTATGGATCTTAACTCCCGCGGCCGATCGGTTTTTTCCAAGCGGATATTCGGATTTATCCGTCAGTTTGATCAATTCTATGAAAGAAGCTTTCGGAAATGAGGGGCTGGACAAGCTGCTGGCTGTTCGAAATAAGAATATGCAAGAACAATATCTTCAGCATCTTGGTGATACAACAGACGTTAGAGAGAAACTGGAGAAGCTGGCCGAGATTCGAACAAATGAAGGTTATATGGCCGAGGTTAAGGAGCAGGAAGATGGCAGTCTTTTATTCATTGAGAAACATTGCCCGATCTGTGAAGCTGCTGCTGTGTGTACCGGGTTATGTAAGAATGAGTTGCATCTATTTAAAACTGTTCTAGGAAATAATGTTCATATTGAACGAGGGGAGTACATTTTAGCGGGAGGAAGAAACTGTGTATATACGGTTAGGCAAAATAAGCTGCCGTTTTAGCGACTTTTAAAGGGACTATGTTCTTGTCCCTCCATCTTAAAACTGGCGGTGCGACGGATGAAAGAACCAGCCGCCTATGAGATTTATGGGAAGTAGCTAATTTTTTCAGATTATCGAATACACTAGTCCATTCCCAATACCTTGAAAATCTACAAGCTCACAGCCTATCTCCCCCTATACACATAGTTAGTAATGCCACCATCGCACGATTACATACAAAGGTAACTTCTCACGCTTCTTAAAAAGTAAAAAGAAGATGCCTAATTCAGCTAACAAAATGGTAATGTTCACTATCGAGATCTTGAAGTATACCATACCCCAATCCCAGGAATAAGGTGTATAATCAGCAATCACGACCCATGCTCGACAACAGGATCATGATTTCTTCTGCCGATGTTATTTCCATCGTATAATTCACCCCCTGCGGTAATATGAAGAACAGAATTTAGAGTGTACTAAATTCTTTGTCCTTGCCTCCTACGGATTTACACCGATTGAGAACGGACGTGCACCTACAGGAATAACACTAATCACAGCCTGGGTAACCATATTCGTAACCCCGTCAATGACGGTAACAATATCCGAGTTGAATTCAGCTACATAAATAGAATTGTTTAAGGAATTCACACCTATCCCCGTTGGAAAAGGAGAACCGCCGGCGGGAATAATGGTAGTCACCACAGTGTTTGTTAATCCGTCAATGACAGTAACAGTATTATCATTAAAGTTGGCAACATAGATAGCATTGGTAGAGGTATTGACCGCTCCGTCCATAACGGATAGTTGTTGCTGTTCAAATTAGCAACATAAATACGATTGGTTAACGGGTTTATGGCTACCCCGGAGGATTCACGCCTACAGGGATGACTACTATCACCGCACCTGTTACTCCGTTGATCACAGAAACATCATTGCTATTGAAATTGGAAACATAAATGCGGTTAACGGAGCCTGTGTGTCTATACAGAAAATGAAATTCTAGTTTTTAAAAATTGTTATTTCGATGAATCTTGGTATTCAGTATCTCTTGACGAAAGTACGCTAACATAATCGGATCCGATAGTAAATTATCAACCTATGTAAATGCACTCACTAAAGAGGGATTTGTCATTGAGCAAATGATTGAGCAATCTGATGATAACTTATGTAGTTGCGGGACGATAAAAGCGATTTTTCAAAAAAAGCAAAAATGCTTCCTGTAACTTCTGTAATTAAAGCAAGAAAACTCTAGCATCCGATACCTATTGAAACAACACCTTACAACGTAATAATTATTAAATAAGCCGATCCAGAAAAGGATCGGCTTATTTAATAGCTTTTTTAACGTCAATCTTGTCTGTTCTCAACAGATTTCATGCGGTTTTGATCGTCAGGCACTCGATCATTACTGAATTCCTGGCCTGCTTCTACTTCACCATGACCGGAAACACTTCGGGCAAAATTTGTGAACTGCCTTTTTTGCTCATCTAGCTTGTGTTTACTCTTAAGAAGCTCCTGCGGATCCTGATTTGTCATAATGCTATCCTCCCAAAATGGAATCATGCAGTTTATTCGCACTACAGAAGTTTTCCATAATAGAGCGGTGCTTATGCAAGAATTTCAAATACTTTATTCAAAACAAGGTATTCTAAAACAATGATCCCAACGCAAAGAATAATAAAAAACTGAAGTCTTGCCGTATTCATTCTATCCTTCCAATACTCTCCTCGGAATAATGAAACGATGTTAGGTGTAAAAGTATGTCTGATCGTTTCGTTATAATCATCATTATCCACAAAGAACACGCGAAACAATACTTTATATACTGGAATATTTAAGAACAGTAGAAAAATGATCATCACAAGATCGAGACTCAATTTACTCGCCTCCCAAGATTCACTTATCCTAATTTTACCACATGAATAACTCTAGACATTGTAGGTCGATGACAATTTTATAATCGCTTCGTTCAATAAAAAAGACCACCATTCGATACTCTAATTGGTAATATCATTGTATCCACCGAGAGAAAGTTTCTTTTATAGAAACTTTCTCTCTTTATTTGAGCTTATTCAAGTTCTCTCTTAATATTGACCTACATAAAGGAGGTGAAAGTATGAATTCAAAAATCTTAATAGCACTAATGTCACTTGCACTAAGTGCTTTTGCCATTGGAACAACAGAATTTGTTATTGTTGGTATTCTGCAAGAGGTAGCTTCAGATCTTGGCATATCGGTTACACAAGCTGGGACTCTGGTGTCTGGGTATGCAATTGCCCTTGCTATTGGAACCCCGATTATCGTTGTTATTACAGGTAAATTTCCTAAAAAAGGATATCTACTGTTCCTCATGATCGTATTCACTGCAGGGAACGCTCTGGCAGCGTTAGCTTCTACCTATTCCATTTTGCTCTTAGCAAGGATAATTACAGCTGTTGCACATGGTGTGTTTTTCGCTGTTGCAGCTACAGTGGCCGCAGATATGGTCCCTACTAACAAAAAAGGCACCGCCATCTCCATCATGTTCACCGGGTTAACCGTCGCTACCATTCTAGGTGTTCCCCTTGGGACATATATCGGTCAGGAATTTGGATGGCGGATGTCATTTGCGGTGGTTGCAGTATTAGGACTAATAGCTTTGTTTGTCACTATTATTGCCGTGGAAAAAATTCCGCGTTCAATTCACTCACCGAGCCTTAGAGATGTTGGTAGTCTGATTGCCAATCCACGTATCATCGCTGCACTGCTAATGACAGTACTGGGTTTCGGCGGAACCTTCGCCTTATTTACGTATATCTCTCCTATCCTTAAAGAGATAAGTGGATATTCAGCCTCGTCTATTTCATGGCTGCTGTTGGTTTACGGAGTTGCTGTGGCAATTGGGAATATTATTGGGGGGGAATTAGCAAATGGACATCCTGTAAAGTCGCTCCGATTTGTATTCCTGTTTCAGGGCATTGCTCTGCTGTTGCAAATATGGCTGCTACCCAACAAGACGTTCACCATTTTATCCCTTATATTAATGGGGTTCTTCGCTTTTATGATGTCTTCCGGCGTACAGGCTTACATTCTAATGCTTGCAGATAAGATGGTACCTTCTGCTAAGGATGTCGCCTCTGCATTAAACATCTCTGCATTTAATATTGGGATAGCTGCTGGTTCTACATTAGGTGGGCTTGCAGTAGACCATTTGTATATTATGGATACGGCCTGGATCGGTTCAATTATGGCTGGATTGGCTTTTTTACTCGCAGCTATAAACTACAAAATGGATAAGAAACAGAATCTTTATGTTGAGGAGAGAGGATAAATGGATTTAAAAGCATTAGACCTATTAGAGAAGGAATTGGAATTCACAAGTTTTAGCCATCAAGATGCACTCGCTATTGGCAACCGGATTGTGCAGTGTGCCCAAGATAACAAAGTAGCGGTAGCCGTGCATATTGAACGTAACCGAGTTCCCGTGTTTACGCATCTAATGGATGGTACTTCGGAAGAAAACTACGAATGGTTATTTCGCAAAAAACGGATCGTTGATCATTATAACCGAAGTTCTGCCTACATTGAGCAACGCTTTATCCAAAGTGGTGCTTCTCACACAGAACACTCCCTGCTTTCCACGTCAGAGTATCAAGCAGTGGGTGGTTCTATTCCCATCCGTGTCAAAGGTGTTGGGGTTGTCGGGTCCGTAACAGTCGGGGGTTTGACCGGCGAGTTAGATCATGCTTATGCAGTTGAGGGCATTCACCTGTTTTTAAAAGGCGAATAAGTGTCATAGTTATGGTCATGACCATAACTACTTTAATATAAATGAGAGGGTTAGGCGTAAAGCTCAACCCCTCTCATTTTCATTCATAATAGTTCATCAAGAGCCATTTTCGATGTAATCTTTGTGTTTCCCAAATAACCCCTTTGTAGAACAGACTAATTCATTGAAATGCGTTGAGGTTCTCTGGCGAAAGAACTAACCAGTATAATGTTACTTTATATAAGCTAAAATGGAATTAAATGTTTTTATTTGTATGCCAATAATTCAATTATAGTTTTGAGGTGAATCAATGGATCAATATGAGGTTGCAACCCTAAAAAAAGGTCTACTCATTCTAGACGCTCTGCAGCAAGGTGAACCCATGAGATTGACTGAGATTATGCACCGGTTTAACCTTAATAAGTCAACAACTTTTCGTCTGCTTTATACGCTGGAATTGACAGGTTTTATTCAAAAAGAAGGTCACACGTACAAAGCTTCTGAATTAAAGGGGCACCATTCATCATCTGCTAACACTCGACTTAATTGGTTAGTTATTCCATCCCTGCATCAATTAGCGAATGAACTTGGCGAAACCGCATATATTGGGATTTTAGATGGTATGAAAGTCATGACAGTACAAGTGGTGGAGAGCAATCATGCCATCCGTAGCCACACACACGTGGGTGATTCTGCTTATGCCCATCTCAGTGCCTTTGGAAAAGTAATCCTGGCGCATCTAAGTGATGAACAACTAAAAGAAATGCTTACACATCTTACCCAGTACAAAGCAACAAAGCATACTTTTGACGACAACCATTTATTAAAAGAGCATCTTTATGTAATCCGTCAACAAGGATACGCCATTGATGATGAAGAAACAGAAGTGAGTTTACGCTGCGTTGCTGCACCTATATTTTATAATGGTAAAGTGATCGCTGCATTGGCTATATCCGGCCCTGCTGCACGATTGAACCGAAAGAGAGACCGTGCGGTAAGTAAAATATTGAAGGAATGCAGTGCACAGATTTCCAGTCAACTTTGACACGCTCAACTATTCAAATTTCAATAATTCACACCAATAACACCATCTGACGCGAAAAAAAGGCGTATCCCAAACTGGGACACCCCTCTTTAAGCTTAGCTTAACGTTTCACCCTTCGAGCAAAATCCACGAACTGAAATTTATCCAGTCGATGCCTGGACTCGGTATATTGGAAAAGCACCGTGTTCTCCAAATAAACATAGTTTCGTACTACTACAATATGCGTGTAACTCTTCAAATCAAGCAGTCTATGATCCTCCTCGGTAGAAGGCTCAACGGATATCAGCTTCTTCGCATAACTGATTTTAAGACCCAACTCCTGCTCCAGATAATCATAGAGTGAGCCTTCCGCGATTTCCTCGCTTAGGAATGGAACAATATCCGCCCGGAAATAATCCTTATCCAAAATGATCCGATCGCCTTCAATCTCTCTGGCACGAATAACTTTCCAAACCAGGGTTTCAGGCGGAATCTGTAGGTGTCTGGCGAGCGCGGAGCCTGCCGGCTCACTTATCGTCCGCTCTACCAGTGTCCGCGAGGCAGTACCCAAAGTATCGGCCATCTCTTTAAATGAAATCAGACCGGTAACGGGGAAATCCATTCTCGTCATATCAAGCACAAAGGAGCCTCTGCCCTTAATTTTGTGAATGTATCCTTCACGGAACAGCAGGTTCAGCGCTTTGCGAACGGTCTCTCGTGAAGTGCTGTAAGCTTCAGCAAGTTCACTTTCAGAGGGCAGCTTGGTTCCCGGCAGCAGTTGTCCAGAAAGAATTTGGTTGCTGTACTCATTATAAATTTGCAAATATTTATTTTCTCTCAATTTTGATCACCGCCCTTTATTGTATCACGTCATGCCTTTAGAAGCATCGATTCAATTGGAGGGGAATTTATAGCGTGGAACATATGAATTCTTATATTTACAGAAAGACAGCCCCCCAGGGGCTGTCTTTCTGTAATATAAAGTCTTTGCCAATATAGCCTGTATCAACCCTTGAGATGAATAGTCAAGATGCTAGATTGTCTAGCTGCAGCTGGTCCAGTCTTCTCCTCAATCTTCTCCACCATATCCTGACCTGCAGGAATGATGATTGGAGTAATCAAAGGGTAACCTGCTGCGCGGATAGCTTCCATATCAAATTCTAGCAGAAGCTCGCCTGCCTGCACCTTGTCGCCAATATTCTTATGTGTGGTAAAACCACTGCCTTTAAGCGACACGGTATTAATTCCAACGTGGATGAGTACTTGTACACCACTAGCATGCTCCAATATAAGCGCATGTTTGCTCTTGATCACATGAGCTACTGTAGCATCAAAGGGTGCATATACTTTACCCTCAGAAGGTTCGATTGCAATGCCTTCGCCCATCTGCTTCTCGGCAAAGGCAGGATCAGGCACCTGTTCTAGGGATACTGCAGTTCCACTGAGCGGAGAGATAAGCTCCAGAATATTCACGGATTCCTGTGACTCTTGAACTGTAGGGTGGCTGTTCAAATTGTCTGTCTCGCTCACAGTAGTAGTAGCCTTTGTAGCTGAGTTCTTTTCGGAACGCCCCACCACAGAACGGCCGTAGAGTACAGTAGCGACAAATGGCACAATGAGAACAATAAGCATGCCAATGAAGAACACGCCCCACTGGTTCGGGAATATCGAAAGGAAGCCGGGAATCCCGCCTACGCCAATGGAAGAAGCGCGAACCTGATTAACGGTAAGAAGCATACCGGCAATCCCTGAGCCGATCATCCCGAAGATGAAAGGATAACGATAGCGGATATTCACTCCGAAGATCGCCGGCTCCGTCACACCGAGGAATGCAGAGACTGAAGATGTAGCCGCCAAGCCTTTTGCCTTTTGTTCTCTGACTACGAACATCATTGCCAGTGCCGCGGCACCTTGTGCAATATTGGATAACGCTAACATCGGCCAGAGGAAAGTGCCGCCCTCGCTGCCGATGAGCTGCACATCAACCGCCAAGAAGGTATGATGCATACCAGTGATGACCAGAAGCGCATAGAATCCTCCGTAAATCAAGCCACCAAGGAGCGCAAAATGATCAAATACAAAGATCAGGCCAGAGGTGATGGCATTGGCAATGCCAAACGTAACCGGTCCGATAATGGTGAAGGCCAGAAAACCTGTAATCAGTAAAGTCACTGGCGCAACAACCAGCAGTTTAATGGAATCATGCACCCGTCGGTTGAGGAACTTCTCCAGCCTTGCCAGAATATAGGCCGAAACCAGCACTGGTAATACTTGTCCCTGATAACCGATCTTCTCCAAATGCCAGCCGAACAAATTCCAGGTTGGAACAGTACCCTCAGTGGAAGCACTTGCATAGTTATAGGCACTTAATAGATCTGGGTGCACGAGAATGAGACCCAAAACGATCCCGAGCAGAGGACTGCCGCCGAAACGTGTAACAGCTGCCCAACCGATAAGTGCTGGTAAAAAGGTAAAAGCTGTGCTGGCAATCGTATTAATAATCGCAGCAATGTCTTTCCATGCGGGATAGACATCCACCAGCGACTGATTATCAAAGAAGATACCAGGCCCGGTCAAAATATTATTGATCCCAAGCAGCAAACCTGCGGTTACGATAGCTGGAAGAATAGGAATAAATATATCAGCTAGCGTCTTGATCGCACGCTGCAGCGGATTCTGTTTTCGGGCAGCAGCGGATTTCACTTCATCTTTGGAAGAACGAGAACCGCCAGTGATCTGAATCATTTCATCGTATACTTTATCTACAGTTCCCGGTCCGATAACGATCTGAAACTGCCCTTGGCTAGAAAATTGTCCCTTTACTAGTTCGTTGCGGTCCAAGGCTTCCGAATCCACCTTGCTCTCATCATACAGCGAGAATCTCAGCCGGGTTACACAATGTGTCGCAACCTCTATATTCTCCTTGCCCCCAACTGCCCGTACAATATCCTCAACATTTTTGCGGTCTATAGCCATATTTTCACTCCTTACATAATTGATTTGTGCTCCTTCTCAAGTACACCTCGTTAGCGGATTAACCACATGTAGGAAGCATAAGGACTAAGCTGAAGCTCTTGTGTTAATGCAGGTGTTTCTGTTGTATTTCCAATCAGAAGCTCGTCTTTACCACTTGATGATAACTCTGCCCAGTGACTATCTTCAAAGCGGAAGGTAATCTCTTTACTGCTGAAGTTCGAGACCACTACAAGCGCCTCTCCATCACCTGTTCTGGCGTAAGCGAACACTTCAGGATGACCATCATCGAGTCTCTTGAATACACCTTCAATGAATATCCCATAATCCTTGCGTAGCGCAATCAGCTTGCGGTAATGATGGAAGATGGAATCGGGATTGGCTAGCTCCTTCTGCACATTGATGTCCGAATACCGCTCATCAACTTTCAGCCATGGAGTACCTGTGGTGAATCCGGCATTTCGGCTTTCATCCCACTGCATCGGCGTACGGGAATTGTCCCGTGAACGTTCCTGAAGAATACTCAGGGCAGTCTTAGGGCTTTTCCCCTGTTCACACAAAATACGGTACATATTCAGTGACTCAATGTCACGGAACTCATCGATGCTCTTCCATACCGGATTTGGCATCCCGATTTCTTCTCCCTGATACACATAAGGTGTTCCCTGAAGGCCATGTAGAGTTGTTGCAAGCAGCTTGGCACTCTCTACACGGTAGACCTTATCATCAGTGAATCTGGAGAGGGCACGCGGTTGATCGTGATTGTTAAAAAATAAGGCGTTCCAGCCCTGACCTTTTTGCATTCCGGTCTGCCACTCTGTGAACAAGCTTTTCATCGCCTCAAAATCATAGGGCATTAGCTCCCACTTCTGTCCATTCGGATAATCGACTTTTAAATGATGAAAATTGAAAGTCATGGAAAATTCCCGCTCTTTAGGACTCGAGTATCGGATGCAATGCTCCAATGTAGTTGAGGACATCTCTCCGACCGTCACCATCTCATACGGACCAAATACCTCTTCGTACATCGCTTTGATGTATTCATGAACCCGTGGACCGTCAGTATAGAACTTGCGTCCATCCCCCGGTGGAACACTCCCGTCATCGTTAGGGAAGCGTTGATCCTTGGAGATTAAATTAATTACATCCATGCGGAAGCCGTCGACACCCTTTTTAGCCCAGAATAGCATCATATCATTCACTGCTCTACGTACCTTCTCGTTCTCCCAATTCAGATCCGCCTGGGTTTTATCGAAGAGAGTAAGATAATTTTGTCCCGAAGCTTCATCAAACTGCCAGGCAGGACCTCCGAACTTCGACTGCCAATTGTTGGGTAAGCCACCGTCCGGAGCGGGGTCCTTCCAGATGTAGTAATCACGATAGGGATTGTTTCTGCTTGAAATGGACTGTTTGAACCACTCATGTTCTGTTGAAGTATGGTTAACCACGATATCGATCATTAGCTTCATTTCACGTCTGTGCAGTTCCTGTACTAACTCGTCGAAATCCTCCATCGTACCAAAATCCGGGTTGATATTTTCATAATCCGCAACATCGTAACCGTTATCATGTTGTGGCGAGACATAGACCGGCTGTAACCAGACAATATCAATTCCAAGCTTCTGCAAATAGTCTAATTTTTCAATAAGTCCTTTAATATCTCCTGTTCCGTTGCCTGTAGTGTCCTTAAAGCTCTTCGGGTACACCTGATACACCGTGGACCGGCGCCACCACTCCGAATACTGGGACTTACTCAAGTTGAACACCTCCAAAAGAATTACTTTATGTCAAATATTAAACCTGTATATACAAGTTCAAACACTTCACACAGTTTAAACCTGTATATACAGGTTGTCAATACTTTTGCTATCTGACTCGGAAAAAGAGTAAAAACTGGCAGTTCTTCTTTAATTAACCCATTTGATAATCAATTATTGTTATTCCTATTTCCTATCTTAATAATTGTTCTATAATCACAACAAAAAAAGCCGCTAAGAAAGCGGCTTTTTATATACAAAGATGTCTTGTGCAGAATTCATAACGATGACGAAAATCCGCTAAGTTTAACTAAAAAATGATACCGATGATCAGAGCGGATAAAACGCTTACAAGTGTGGCGCCAAATAACAGTTTTAATCCAAATCGAGCCACAATATTCCCTTGTTTTTCATTTAAGCCTTTCACTGCACCCACAATGGTACCAATGGACCCAAAGTTAGCAAATGAGATTAGAAAAACCGAGACAATGGCTGTAGTACGCCCACTTAAACCATCTTGGATCTTAACAAAGTCAAGCATAGCAACGAATTCATTCGCAACAAGCTTTGTCGCCATGATACTGCCTGCATCAACAGCTTCATGCCATGGGACACCGATAAGAAAGGCAATGGGTGCAAAGACATACCCTAAAATTCCTTGAAACGAGATACCGAATACTCCGCTGAAGACCCCGTTAATTAATGCAATGATCCCAACGAAACCAACCAACATTACACCAACTACTATGGCTACTTTAAAGCCATCCATAATATATTCGCCCAGCATTTCAAAAAACGTTTGTTTTTCTTCTACCTGAACTTCAACAATATCTTCTTCAGGTGTAACTTCATACGGATTAATGATGGATGAAATGATAAATCCGCCAAATAGGTTTAATATCAATGCAGCTACTACATACCGAGGTTCTAGCATCGTCATATATGAACCAACAATTGACATGGATACCGTCGACATTGCAGACGCACATAATGTATACAAGCGATGTTTTGGTAATAATCCAAGCTGGTTTTTCACCGAAATAAACACTTCATTTTGTCCTACAATTGCGGCTGCAACTGCATTATAAGACTCCAATTTGCCCATGCCATTAATTTTACTTAGTACCAAACCAATATACTTGATAATGAACGGGAGAATTTTGTAATGCTGCAATATCCCAATTAATGCCGACATAAAAACAATTGGCATCAAAACATAAAGGAAAAATGTATGGGCCCCTTCATTTGCAATCCCACCAAAAACAAAGTCAGTCCCTTCATTGGCGTATCCAAGTAATTTTGCAAAACTATCGGCAAACCCTTTAATTAAGAATTCACCTATACTTGTTTTTAGTATAATTAATCCCAAACCGATCTGAATAGCAATCATTACAATGATTGGTCGATATTTAATCTTTTTCTTATTGTTACTTCCTAGCCATGCCAGTAATAGAACAATAACCAAACCAGCAATAGAAATTAGATAATGCATTTTTAGCCCTCCAAATTATCGGTTAATTTTCTTGGAATCCTCATATCGAAATGCATCTTTCCACATTAACCCTTGTTCCAAAATAATCGCCAACAGACTTCCGCATATTAATCCATTATTTAAAATGGCTATCACGATCGGAGATAAATGGGCCGTAGCTGATGAAGGGATAAACATTAATCCCACACCCACTAAAAGGGAAATTCCACTAACGATAAATGTTCGTTCTTCATGAATGACCTTCTTCAATTCCTTTAGCGCTAGTCCGACCATCTTCACAAAAATGACGAAGGTAACGGAATAGCCTATGGGAGCTGGAATCGCTGATATAACATTCATCATTGGCGGAAATAAGGATATTGAGATCACAAAGCAACATCCAATTAAAAATGATCTGCGCTCCTTCATCCCTGTTTGTTCAACATATCCTGCCGCTCCCGAGATAGGGACAGAACCGACCGCTCCTAAACCGCCACTAATAAGATGCGTAATTCCAGAAGTAAACCCGGCGCGTAAATAACGATGATGATCCACTTGCTTTTGTTTCATAACGGTCTCCATCAAACGGATCGACGCAACTGCATTGGTTATTAATAACAGCGTTAATAAAAATGCAGTAGTGATTGTCCCAGCATCGAATTGAGGTCTGCCAAATGGGAATATTTTCGGTAGCTTAAATATAGTATCCGCATGAGAAAACACTGGTATATTACCGCAGATAATAAATAATAGGCAGCCTATCAATATACTGAAAATGATTGAAAACTGGCTGAGTACTACAAAGCGACTTTTTCCTAACCAAAAGGTAATGCAAACCACAATCACACTAAGGATGAATACTTTAACATCTAACGTGGTGTGGGCTATGGTAATCCCCATCATCCCTTTCATAAAAGATCCACTTAATTGAAAGATCAATAAAAGTAAATAAATAAAAGTGATGGTGGGAGTAAATAGACGAGCGATTTTATCCATTAGCTTAAATGCTGAAATTAGGATAAATAACACACCGCTAATGATCATTGCCCCACTTAAAGCTTGTAAAGCACCATTGTTAGAAGAATAAAGCCCCCCCACTAAACTTGCGTAAATCGTAAAAATGCTCCACCATAACCCTGCCGGACCTTCATGGATAGGGAATTTATGACCCGTCAGGCCTTGTAAAAATCCAGCTATCCCTAAAGTAATCATTGTGCTCTGGATAAGCCCGGAAGTCTCTATGGGTGTTAAGTTATATAAATCTGCGATAGCAATGGGTGCAGCAATTGCACCAGCGATCATAAAAATCATCCACTGCAATCCTGACAGTATTACCTTCATTTCTTTCTCACTCTCTTTTCTAACAACACTGCTCTTATCCATAAATCAGCCATCAATGACTGTGTTAAGGGCTATTTCGACCATTTCATAAAAGGATTGTTCACTTTCTTTATGAGTCAGGTGTTCCTGTCGTAGCAATTGACTGCCGACTGTTAAAATCGATAACGCTTTTACACCATATTTAGCGGCTAAAGTGTATAAGGCTGTACTTTCCATTTCTACTGCTAATACACCAAAATCCATAAACTTGTGAAGTCGATCTAAATTTTCACGATAGAATTCATCAGAATTATAAATGTTACCAACAAAAACATTTGCATTTTTAGCTTGTGCTTGTTGATACGCTTTCATTAACAATGAGAAATCTGCTGTAGGTGCAAAATTACAACCATGAAAGATCTTCTCCGTCATATTACTGTCTGAAGACACCGCTTGGGCTATTATAATATCGCGGATATTAATTTCACTTTGCATCGCACCACATGTACCAATGCGAACCAATTTCTTAACTTCATAATCGACGATCAATTCTGTAGCATAGATACTCATCGATGGATTTCCCATCCCTGTCCCCTGAACTGACACCGGTACACCCTTGTATATTCCAGTGTATCCATACATCCCTCTTACTTCGTTATAACAATTAGCCCCCTCTAAAAAGTGTTCTGCTACAAATTTTGCACGTAAAGGATCTCCTGGGAGCAAAACGCGCTCTGCTATTTCTCCCTTATTTGCACCTAAATGCCTACTCATAGTTCTTCCTCCAACTTTTAATAGTAAACTGAGGTTTACCGAAATCGCTTTCCACTTGCCCTCAAGTAAAATCAGTTTCGAAACTAGATTGAGCATAAGGTTTTTTAACATTACAAACTAGACCAAAAACTTACGTAGGTAACGGAAAATAATTGGTCAAATTATAAAAGCAATTCTTTACGGATATTGTCCAAATCTCTTTTAGAAGGGATCGTAGAAATAATAACAACAGGCACGGTCTTTAGTGCAACCGGGATATTACTAATGACAAGATCAATATTATTTTGCTGCATGATCTCGTCAGTTAGCCCTTTCATAATGGAGGTATTAAGGATCAATTGATCCCCAATTTCCTTCTTTATCAAATCTGCTATGTAATGACGAATTGAAAATTCCTCCCCGATCACTAAGAAAGCCCTCTTACTCTTATAACGTAAACTCGAGCGGACAATTAAGGTTAGTTTTGTTAAATGAAAATTATTGAAGAGAACGGAAGGGTAAGCTTTATTCCACGTTTGCATACAGGTTTGCATTTCTTGATAAATCTGCTGGCACTCCTGCTCTACATATGTTGTTAAATGACTTTTTGAAATCATCATCCATTCCGGAATGGCATTTTCGATTAATAACTTGTCAAAGAACCCGTAAATCTCCAAGATAAATCGTTCATGCATATCCAAGTTCGGGTATACCTTTGCCAACAACATTAGAAGCAGATTCCCCATTTGATATTCTTCTTTATCCTTGTGTAATTCGACTTCTTTAATCGGAGTGATCTCTGACCCTTCGTAATAATGATATTGGCTGAGACTAACCATGGATTGCATAAAGAATATTTCACTCTTTGGAAATTCGATAGACAGCTTTTCTTCAAGACGCTCTGCTATGGCTCTCACTGGTATATAAAACATCCCCTTTTCCCAGGGGGATGCATTTTCGTCGATGGTTACACAATTTCCTTTCCCAGCTCTTTCTATTACAATTGCCAACAAAAAGGACAATTTCCTTTTGGAATTGATAAAATATACAATGTTATTCTCATTCTCTATATTTGTGATCAACTGATTTATATAAGCAAAATCGACATTCGCAAAGGGCCATCCTGTAAACTCATACGCATCACAATATAAATTCCAATAAAAATATCGAATATTCATTTCATTCCCTTTGATCACAGGTGTAGAGTAACTAATGCGTAACTTATACGCTTTTAGATCATTGTTATTTAATTCCACAATCAGCTTCTTCAAAGACGAGGTACTCATAAACATGGCTTCAGAAAATTCCTCCACAGACATTCGACCAGCATTCGTAAACAATAAATGCATCAGCCGATAAAAAATGGTTTGTCTGAACATAGAAGAAATCACTTCACTTATCGTACTTTGCCCATCACGTAGAAGAACGATTCCCTTACCTCTAGAAACTTCAATGGTTACAGTAGAGGGTAATTGCTTACTGATTTCCTCCACCATCTTCCGTATGGTCTTATCTGAGATCCCTAAACTTTTTTCTACTTCGGCTAAGGTAAACCATCTTTGTTCCGTATCAAGCAGCGTTAATAGTTGGCTAGCTAAATTAAATCCCTTATCCATTGTTATCCACCCTATTTCAATTTCATTTTAATTTTTATAGTATAAACAAATTCACATCTATAACCATATTATTTTTCAATAAAAAAACCCGGGTTTCATTTACCCGAGTTTCACATCACTTTATATTTGTGTTTTTTCTTCAATAGGGCTAATTGCTTTCAGCTGCATCGTTATGACGGCTGCTATAACGGCTTTGATGATGTCCCCCGGAAGAAAGGCTAACGCTCCGACAAGTCCAGCCCAGATCGACGTATTGGTTATTAATGCCATGACTGGTGCACCAATCAGACTCACTAGTAATACACCAAAGATTATGTTGATCGCTATCAGCTTCCAAGTTCGGACCTTCGGCCAGATTTTTTCAGAATACCAGCCGATAAGGCCGGCCGCGATCGGGAAGCTAAATATGTATCCTGCAGAAGGACCAATGAGCACTGCGATTCCTCCGCGGCCACCAGTCAGTACAGGCAGTCCAATGGCTACCAGAATTATGAAAATGACTAGACTGAGGGCCCCCATCCGTTTCCCCAGAAAACCTCCAGCTAACATGACGCCAAGCGTCTGGGCAGTGATCGGAACGGGGATGAAGCCGAGGGGGATGGGCGGAATCATGCCCAGCACCGCGATAAGTGCTGCGAATAATGCAGCATAAATAAGTTCTTTTGTCTTCAAAAATTTAACCTCCATTGGTTATAAATAATTGTATTCTGGTTAGTAAATACGTCCAGTAAGCTGAATTATAATGGAGATATTATTGATTGTAAACCATAATATTTTTAAAGGTTTACAATAGAGTGAAATACCAAGCTTGAGTTTTTCCAATTGTTATATAGAATTAGAGTATTCAGTCGCAATCGTTGGATGTTATTATATTCAATGGGTTTTGGTCGGAGAGTTATACTTTTGGAGGTTTAAGTTCATGACAGTAAAAGAACATATTCTTGCCTTGCTCGACAGTAATAAGGGTGAATACTTTTCTGGCGAGGAAATAGCCGTTCAGTTATCCGTGACGCGCAGCGCTGTCTGGAAAGCCATAAAATCGTTACAGACAGACGGATATTCCATACAAGCTGTAACTAATAAAGGATATTCCATGTCACCTCAAACAGATATCCTATCTGCAAGTGCAATTTCAAAATATCTGGATACCCAGGGGAAAAAGTTACGTTTAGAAGTCTTTAAGACACTATCTTCAACGAATGAAGCCGTAAAAAGCCTTGCCTCAAATGGAGAAGCTGAGGGTAAGGTGATCCTTTCCGAAGAACAGACCGCTGGACGCGGGAGAATGGGCCGAAAATTCTTTTCTCCACCGGGAACGGGTATCTATATGAGTATCCTGCTGCGTCCCAAGCTGTCAGCAACAGATTCCGCTCTGCTGACCACTTGCGCCGCTGTTGCAGTCGCCCTTTCCATCGAGAGCGTATCCGGTAAAGAAACGCAGATTAAATGGGTGAATGATGTCTTCATGGAAGGTAAAAAGGTGTGTGGGATTCTTACTGAAGCATCCGTGTCACTGGAAAACGGCTGGCTTGATTATGCCGTTCTTGGTATTGGTATCAATGTAGCGCTACCGTTCGACGGCTTTCCTAACGACCTTACCGAGATTGCAACAACTGTAATTTCTGAAAACAATTCTTATGGTGATCTCCGCAACCGACTGGTAGCAGAAGTACTGAACAATTTCATGAGATATTATGAGCAATTAACGGACAGATTGTTTCTTACCGAATATAGAAAACGGTTAATTTCACTTGGCAAACCCGTAACAGTGATAAAGAATAATGAACAGCTTAAGGCAACAGCCATTGATATCGATAACGATTGCCATCTGAAAGTCAGATATGAAAATGGTGACGAGGAATATCTTTCAAATGGAGAAGTCAGTGTTAAAATTTAGCTATTGTTCTTTTTAAGATAGGCTAGCTTATGACGTTTTTCGCAAAAGAAGCCACCTTGTAGGCGGCTTCTTTTGCGTATATGTTATTCGTGGTAATCGTCAAATTTAAACATGGAGGAATCATTTTTCAGTGGTTTATTATTGCAAATTATTTTTTATCCAGCTAAGCAGCGACTCTTCCTTCGGAGCCCAAGCAAGTAGATTTCTTGCATGGGTGGCACGCACACGGCTGTTCGAGGCGATAGCAAAACGCGCCCAGTCTCCAAGTTCTGCTATCGCTTCGTCTGCGGGCCAGCTTATGGTCTTGCCCCCAAAGCCTAACGCCTCGCTGACAGATTTGGCGATGTCCCCATAAGATTCCTCCCCATTTTCGGCAAAGAAATACGATGCAGACGGTGCTTTTTCAAGTGCCAATACATACAGTTGTACCAAATCTTTGATGTGGACATTAGACCAGCGATTTACGCCTTTACCTACGTGAACGCCTGCCTGTAGCTCTCTCGACTTGCGAATAATTTGCGGCAATTGATCGCTTTCCACAGGTAACGCTAGTGCATCACCATAAATCATAGATGGGACTATCACGATACTTCTCACCCAATCCTCAATTCCAGCCTTGCGTACGAGGTTGTTGATCGCTACGCGGTTTTCTCTAATATCCATAGGCACAAATGGTGTTTCCTCGTCAAAAATTTGTTCGCTCGCCGTTTCGCCACGGGCATCATCCCCTACCACACTTGAACCCGATGTATGCAAAAATGGTTTTCCACTTCCACGTAGAGCAGCTATAAAAGTTTCAACTGCCAGCAAATGATCTGAATCGGCTGTGTGAATTACTGCATCGCTGAGCTTAGCATATTTCGTTAGCGTATCCGTATCTTCCAAAGTGCCGAGTATAGGCTCTATACCAATATCCCTTAATGCTTCCACCTTATCGGGATTGCGAACCAGACCGAAGACAGTATGCCCGGCATCAAGTAAACCTTTAGCCACCGACCCGCCGATATAGCCTGAAGCTCCTGTGATAAACACTTTCATAATAATATTTCCTCCTCATCTATGCTGTTGATGCTTGTCCATTCGACAAAGTATGGTGCCAGTATCAATTATTTATTAATTTTGCTGCTTCTTTATTGTAAGCTCCAAAACATAAATAAAACAAATTATGAAATAACCATTTATTCATAAATTATTTTATAAATAATACTAGCTAATCCATCTTCTTTTCTCTTAGGATAGATATGATCTCATGAATCAGAGGCAAATGCTTATTCTTTAACTGATAAGCGATATATAACTCGTTTTTTACTTTTAAATGCTTAAAAACAACTTTTGATTTTCCTTCTTTTAACGAGTTTCGCAAGAGGTATGTAGGTATGACACTCAAGCCCACCCCGAGCTCAACTGTCTTCAGGATCATGTGTAAATTAGGAATGATATGAATAGGTCTAATTTCAGGACGTTTCTTAAAATGTTCTCTCCAAATTCTTCTAATTATCGGCAATTCCAAGCCATAGCTGATCCATTTCTGTTCAGAGAGCCATTGCTCTTCAAGCTTTAGATTATCAAATTCAAGGATTTCATAATTGCTTGGAGCTACTATAACAAACTCTTCATCCATTAATTTCAAATACTCGATACCGGGAGTTTGGAACCTTTTTGACATAATGAGAATGTCTAGCTTGTCTTCCTTCAGGAGCTCTAGCAATTGCTCGGCGGTTCCAAAGTGCGAAATGGTACATGTATTAAATTCAGGAAGCCGTGGCAGTATTTTTTCACTAAAAAACTCATGCGCCGCTCCCAGCTTGATCACACTCAGCGTAGGCAAAGAAGCCGATTTAAAGCTCATTGTCGTATTCTCTAATGATTCTATAAGTGGAGCGAGCTGGGAATATAACTCCTTTCCCCGCTCTGTTGGGGTGATTTTTCTAGTCGACCGAATAAATAAAGTTTCTCCCACCTCCGCCTCCAAGGCGGCTAAGTGCTGACTCATGGCTGGCTGCGTCATCATGCGGGTTTTTGCGGCTTCAGAAATCGATTGATACTTATATATTGTGCAAAAGCTTCTATACCATTCAAAATCAACCATACTCTAGGCTCCACCTTTATACTGTAAAATTTATATTAGAAGATGAACTTAATATATCAACTTAAGACTCTGTATTCTACTGTGCTAAAGCATTTAAATCGGGCTGCATCTTGTTCCGCAGAACATACAGCATGATGGCACCAACAAGGAACGCAACGGCATCCGAAATGACGAGCGACCAGACCACACCATGGAAACCATTCATTCGATTGGCTATATACAACACAGGAATCAGAGTAACTCCTTGAATAATTGACATTATAAATGCAGCAGTTCCTTGCGCTGTAGCTTGGAAGATCCCGGTAAACAACGAAGTCATTCCTGTAATAAACAAGGATAAGAATGTCACATGCAGAATGTAGCTGCCCATCTCAATTAATTGCGGGTCATTCGTAAATAAGCCAATTAAGTGGTCGGAAATCAGATAGACGATAACGCCGAACACGACAGCTAAAGCTATTATCGCTTTGATCGTGAATCCGATGGTATGCTTCATGCGTAATTTATTCGCTGAAAAAGAGAAGGCAATGAGCGGCACGACTCCCTCGCATAAACCCATCAGAATACACTCAGGTAATTGCAATAAACGGGATGAAATTCCGAACCCCGCTATGGCTTGATCTCCATATTCGACTAGAAAATGGTTCAATATGAGTGACATTGCACCCAAGAAGATGCTCATTATAAAGACGGGAACTCCGATTTTGAATACATTGCTCAGTATATCCTTGGTAGCTTTGAACCATTTAAAAGAGACAGTTAAGAATTGGCTTTTATAACCCAAATGGTAGGCGTAGAATGCGCTCGCAACCAAGTTAGAGATGACCGTAGCAGTCGCAACGCCAATCACGTCCCAATGGAAGACGAAGATAACTAGCGCATCGAGAATAATATTCACGACAACACTTAGAATCATCCCAATCATCGATGTGATTGCTGAACCTTCCGAGCGAACGATATTCTCCAATGTGAAGCATAATACAACGAATGGTGAGCCAATAAGCATAATCGTTACATAGTCCTTTGTAAATCCGAAGGAGTCGGGCGTCGCTCCCAGACCATGAACAATTGGATCAATCAACGGGAGGCCAACAGCCATCACGATAAGACCGATAACTAAACTGCTATAAAAAGCGAATGAAGATACATGCTTTACATCATCATATTTTTTCTCCCCTAGCAAGCGGGAGATGAATGTACCACTGCCCATGCCAATCAAATTTCCTAGAGCCATAATGATCGCGAATAACGGCAAGGTTAGTGCAAGTGCGGTTAACATAGCCGTATTGCCCAGTGTGCCAAGGAAATAGGCATTCAAGATGGAATATATGACACTCATTGACATGCCTAACATCATCGGTATACCGAAGTGAGCTACGGCTTTTGAGATGGGTGCTTTTTCAAAGTAATGGAGGTTTTCTGCATCCATGTGGGTCACCACTTTCTTCATCTATTTGGTATTCAATTTACTTAGAATTCTAACTATTTATTGAATATGAACCATGACGCAGCAACAAACAACCCCGTACCGTAACATCGACTTTACGGGGTTGGTGTGCGAAATTAACTGTTCTTCAGTTTCCAAGAAAGTACGTCATTGCGCCGCCTTTGCCGTTCAGCTTTCCTTTGTAAAAGGCACGCCACTGCTACTGTTTGACGAAAAGACTTTGCTTACTTATCGTCCGGTTCATGTGACTGGTCTGGTGACGAATTTCTTCCATCTCTGGAAGGCCAGCCAAATCCGCGCATGTCACGATGCCCTTCCCCGCCAAAGCCAGGGAACCTTCCGCTAAAGCGTTCGTCCCTAGAATTCCCCCACATTTTTTGCATTTGTCCACGCATGGCCATTAGTTTTTCGAATTCCTCTGTACCCATACGCTCCTTTGCAGCCTCCATCCACATAGCCATTACATCACGTTCACCGTCCGTTCCAAGCTCTTCTTCTAAAGCCATAATAACGCGGGTTAAGTAATCCCCGAAAGCAATCTGCTCTTCTGAAGATAGGCTAGAAAATATGTTGACGCTGTCTATCTCTTGCCCCTCTTCCTCTTCTCCTTTTTGGGTTAAGTAAATCAACATGATGCGTTTGTCTGTTTCTGATGGCTTACGGGTGATATATTCGGCTTTTTCCAATTTTGCAAGCAATTCATTGAGGGATGATACACGGATGTCCAGCATATAGGATAAATCTTTGGTGCTGATACCATCTTTCATCCGGAGAAATGCCAGTATCCTGCCTTGCCCGCGGGATGTGTCGGCCATAGGGCCAACAGCCGCATGTGTTTTTAAGTGTTGTCGTTGCAGCAGCCATTGCAGTTTCGCGAGTTTTTCATATAATTCAGTATTCATGTCCATATTGGATCCTCCATAAAGTTTGTATGGTACCTGTTAATCTTTGTGACGGTACCTGTTGTTTTTATTATAACGGTACCTGTTAGATATGTCAAAATGTTTTTTACAGGTACCGTTAGTATGTTGTTGATTGTTTCCAGAACCTTTAATGACTCGTAGTATGTAGCGGGCAAAATTACTTACATCCTTATTACATTTTTTATCATATACTTACTGTAAGTTCGCTTGCACGATCGTCCAGCCCTCACAAAAGATCAAGTATTTCAGCAGAAAACGGAGTTTACAGCAGGCAATTATGGCGACTATTTAAAATATATTCTAGTAGTGGGCAGGATTCTAAAATAAGTAAATACAATTCACGAAACGCAAAACGAGCCTAAAAGTGATTTTAGAGGCTCGCTTTTGTCTTATTTTACAAGGAGGGTTATTAATATATGAAACACCCCATTCTAAGTAAAAAATCGCTCATTCTAATAATTTTTTTGATATTCCTTATAGGAATATACTTTTTATTCTTCGGATTACCATGGAAGTCCATAGCCCATAAAAAACAATTCGAAGTCTATTTAGAAGATAAGTATCAAATTGACTTCAAGTTAAAAAAGATGGACTATGATTTTATGCACCGAACATACCTTACTTATGCATATCCCGTGAGTGACCCAACTTTAGTTTTTTTTGTAGGTCAAGATATTGAAAACAAAGAAATTCATGATCTTTATCTATATGAACTAGAAAAACGTATGTTCAAATAGGTTACTAGAATAACCGTTGAGCTGTGATCAGTTTTCTTTTTTTATATCTTCAAGCAATCCTTCAAACCATTGAACATTTACTATATGGTGGGAAAGTGAATTTTCTAACATTTTTTTGAAATAAGCAGTGATATTTTCATCGTTCTCAAGAGATAGCTGTATTAAAGAAATCTTATGTTTAGTTTGTTCGATTTGTATTTCTATTAATTTAGTTAGCTCTTCTTTTTTATATTCATCTGAAAATAACATTGCTACATAAAAAGATAGGTTTATATAGTCTGTCTTAGACCCATATTTGAACATCAACTTTTCAAACTCTTTATCCCCTAATTCCGTGATGTTATAATTATGTGTCTCTCTGGTGCTGTCTCTTTGGTCAACTTTTACAATATACTTCTTCTCTACTAATTGCCCAAGATTATAATAAAAGGACCCTTTGGTGAAATTCACTATATATTTATAGTGTTTTTCTTCCATTAAGGATAACAATTCATAACCGTGAGCCCCTGGATTTTGTTTTAATAATCCTAAAATTAGTAATATTATCAACTCAACGCCTCCGTCAAAATGCTACTAGGTTTAATCATTGTTGATTTGTATAAACTTGGCTTGAAATTCGTCAAATGATATTTTTCCCCATGCAAAATCCATACTCAATATATACATTTTTTCCGCTTTAGTGTAGGTTCTTGCATCATGGAGACTTAACAACTCCTGTTCATTAATTAGCGGCTCAAGTACATGCTGCTTATTAATAAAAGCTTCAAAATATCGCAACCCAAATTTTCTTTGAGATATTGCATCGATATGAATACCATCCGGATTAGAAGTTAAACCTGAAGCTGTAACAAAGTAACAATCATCTTGTTCAAAAGCAAATTTTTGTAACTCTTGATTCATCAACTCGTATTCAGTGCAATGTTTCCCAAATCCTTCTTTGCCTAAAAAATCTCCTAAGCCACCAATTATAAATGGAATATTTGGAGCATCTAACTCTTTTCTAAGCGTCGTAACCATTATAAGTAATTTCTGATAATAGACTTTGTAGCTGCCATTGCTACTATCACTTTCTCCTTGATGCCATAAAATCCCCGATAATTCACTATTTTGTATAGCAAATTTAGTTTCTTGTAATGCATGTTTAAAAAGTGCCCCATCTACAGCCCATTCATCAATGGTGCTCCCACCCTCAGCACAAGGAATTAAGCCAATGATGTCTTCTTCATTTTCACGACACCATGCATCCGAAAATGATCCTGCCAGACTTATTCCAGAAACAGGACGGTCATAATTAATAGGTTCAGCCATCATTTGCCATCTGCCATTACGTAGCATTTGGATTCTCTCGTTATAAATTGGGGGTACTTCATGTATAAATCCTCGTCCAGCCATATTTGACTGTCCAATCATTAGAAATGATTTGATCATTATTCTCATCCTCTCTTCAATAGTCTAATTAGACTGTTTATAATATTAGTCTAATTAGACTATTTGTCAACAAATAGGCTTTTATTCTCTCCCTCTTTATGAAATCAAAAAAGCTGATCTTCAAAAAGATCAACCTTTGTATGAAGTATTAACATATCAGAAGTGAGGTAATACCATCTAATTCTGATACGATTTCATATACTCGCGTCCGTCTGCCTTACTTTGAATAGGGTTCCAAACCTGAGCAAAGAACGGTTCACGCTTCGCACGTTCTTTGTAATTCCAGCTTTCGAGCTCACACTGCGGGCAGAAATGTCCACCTTCTAGCATAAGCTTGGGGCTAGCCGTAAAGGTATGGTCGAACGCACATTTGAAATCAAGTTTGCCTGCCCAATTCCCCGTTTCCATATCTGTTGAAAGACATTCACCACCACGAAATTTCGCAGCACCCTTGATATCTTCAAGATTTAATTGCGATGTTGGCTTATTCTCATCATACCCGTGGTCAAGTTTGATGACTTTATCCCAATCCGCGAATTTCTTCATTTCAGACACCTTTGCAGGAATCGCCTCCCAGTTGTTCTTGCTGCCCCAATAAGCGTCTATTTTCTCAATGTCATTTTCCTCGATAAAACGTATCGTTCCTCGCTCTTTTACTGCTTGCTTTTTCATCGCCCGCTTAATCATCGCACCCATCAATTTTTGACCTCCGGGCAATTTAGTGATGACTTTCGCAACAGGCACAAGTGTGCCTAGATTATCGAGGTAGCTTTGATAGAAATAATCTATTGAATCTCGGCGAAAGTGAAAATAGTCCTCCAGCTTATCAGAGTCCAGATAATATTGTCCGTGAAAATTCCGTGTTGCATACCATTTAGGATCTATCACATAATCAAGATTTGTTAAACCTAACTTACCATAAAGCACCTGATACATCTCAAGCGTGCTGACTCGACAGCTCTCGCCCCCGCCAATGTTGTAAATATGTTGCCAAAATCCTTCATTTAGTTCTCCGTCTATATCCGAGATGCAGAGGTTTCGCATTAAACGTCCTGAATCCCGATCTGATACGTATTCAAGCACATTTTCTAGACAGTTATGGAACATAATAGGGTCTTCTATCTTGCTCATCGCTGGCCCCATAATACCTGTTTGGCGGAGGCTCACCCAATAGCTTAGTCCTGATTCAATTACCATACGCTCGGCGGCAATTTTCGAAACGGCATAGTAGTCATACACACTTGGTTTGAGAGGGTCGCCCACACGTCCCCAATGGATTGGCGGCATACGGTCACCCGTTTCCGCAATTGTACCGATATTTACGAAACGCGTTACATGGGCACGACCACTTTTCTTGATGGACTCGACGATGTTCTTCGCTGAACCATAATTAATCTGCATCGTTCGCTCGGGAAACTCATCTGCAGCAGGAGATACAAAGGCTGCTATATGAAGCACAATGTCGGCATCTTTCACACATTCATAGACAAGGTCGCAGTCTAGTAAATCGCCATAGACTACTTTAACGCCACTTAGTCTCTCATATTCTTTCAGATTTTGGCGGCTGGTTGAATTGTCTAAATCAAAGAGTAACAGCTCACATTTCGCTAAATCGTTTCTAAGAAATTTCAATGTTTCGCCACCCATATTGCCCGCTGCACCTGTTATCATGACTCGTTTTTTCTTTACCATATTCTTCACCTGCATTATAAGATTATTGACAAGTCATTCATCTCCCTTCAGAATACAGACACAGTGTCTATTTCACAACCACCAGTTGATTATCAAACTGATGTAATATAGACAGTCGAAGATATTCTGTCCATTAGTTTTTAAAAATTTTTATAGGGGGTGAATCAACAATGAATCAACGTGAACGGTTAACCAAATTGCTGCTGAAGCAAAGCTTGATTCGTCTGCTCAAAGAAAAAAATATAAGCCAAATCAGCGTTAAAGAATTATGCGCTTCAGCAGACATCAATCGCTCTACCTTTTATTTGCATTATGCAAATGCATACGATCTGCTTGAACATGTTGAGCAGGAGATTATTGATAACACAAATGCATATCTAGAAAAAATCGAAGCTAATGACAATGGCATCACTTATATATTGACCTTCTTAGACTACATCAAAAAGAATGATGATTTATTTGCCATCATGCTACTCAAATCAAATGATAACGAGTTGTTTTCAAAACGTTTGCTTAATGAAGTACTGATGAATATTGACACTTTCCTTCAGCTTGACGTTCCAGAAAATATGAAGCGTTTTACTTACGCTTATTTGGTTAATGGAAGCTTAGCAATTATACAGGAATGGATATTAGAAAATTTCATTATATCAAGCGATGAATTGGCTCAACTTATTTTCTCTTTGGCGGATCATTCCTTATTAACGTTTAAGTCATCGGAAACTTGAAGTAATAGTCACCAGATCCAACTAGTAGTTTAAGGCCTTCTGACATTTGTTCCACACTGGATAGACCTATGACTTGTTCTATTGGTGTCCCAGACTCCAAGATACTGTCCTGATTCATCGTTGGAATAATAATCTCAGCTGTTGTATTGGATGGAATCAGCACTTGCATTTCTACTGAATCTTCGTTCTGTTTTTTCCAAGTTACCTTGATCGTTCCATGGACAGATTCAAGCGAAGCATCAACCCACGTCAAATGTTCCCCGATCTGCGGCTGGATCCGTATTTTTTTATAGCCTGCTTCTAATAGTTCGATGCCACCGGCAGTGCGATAGAGCCAATCTCCAATAGCACCGTAAGCATAATGGTTATAGGAGTTCATATCATCGCTCCAGAACGAACCGTCCTGTTTTATTCCATCCCAATGTTCCCAAATGGTTGTAGCCCCTCGGATTACAGAATATAACCAGGAAGGATACTCTTTCTGCAGTAGCAATTGGTAGGCTACATCCGTATAACCAAATCTAGAGAGGACTAGACACAGATAGGGAGTCCCTACAAAGCCGGTCGTTAGGTGCACTCCATTTTCTTCGATATGGTCGGCTAGCATCTTAGCCGTCCGATGACGATCCTTTTCCTCTAATAAGTCAAACATAAGGGCAAGTGTATACGCAGTTTGTGTCGGTGAGGCCACCCGACCATTTGGTGTTACGAACTCTTGGCGGAATGCCAGAATAATCTTCTCATGCAATGCTTCATATTTTAAGGCATCTTCGGGTTTTCCAATGACAGCCGCTGTCTTAGCTAGCAATTCCGTTGAATAAGCATAGAACGCGGTAGCGATCAACTCTTTTGGTGTTGCTCCGACGTAGCTGTTTTCTTTGGCATCCAGACCTAACCAATCTCCGAAGTGAAAACCTGTATTCCATAGATATTCGTCTTCACCTTGCGCCCGAATATACTCGACCCATGCTTTCATACTTGGATATTGCGTTTTCAGCACACGAATGTCCCCATAACATTGATAAAGCGTCCAAGGACAAATCACCGCAGCGTCGCCCCAAGCAGCAGAGCCGTATCCTGCCGCTGGCACATCGGGAACAACATGCGGAACTCTTCCGTCCTCTTCTTGATCCGCGGCCAAATCCTTTAGCCACTTTTCAAAGAACGGAACTACATTCATGTTGTAGGCAGACGTGCGAATAAAAACTTGAGCATCCCCCGTCCATCCCAATCTTTCGTCTCGTTGAGGGCAATCTGTCGGGATATCTAGAAAATTCCCCTTTTGTCCCCATAAGATGTTGTGCTGAAGCTGATTCAAGAGTACATCTGAACAGTTGAAGTTTCCCGTTTGCTCCAAGTCCGTATGGATGACGCAGCCGATGAATTGTTCCAATAATTGATCTAGCGGTATGCCAGTCACTTTTACATAACGGAATCCTTGGAAGGATAAATAGGGCTCAAACGTTTCTGCCTCCCCGCCATGGCATATATAAGTAACAGTTTGTTTTGCAGATCGTAAATTTCCGATGTAGAAATTCCCCTCGCGGTCCAACACCTCAGCATGTTCTAAAGTAATTATCGTTCCAGCTTCAGCATGAACCGTAAATCTTACCCATCCAACCATATTTTGTCCCATATCCAGCACGTGTTCGCCTTTAGGTGTAGTAATGACTGCAATAGGCTTGATGGTTTCTATAACCCTGGTCGGTTCGTTTTCCTGAGCAACCAATGAAGTCTCTGGACGGTCCTTGAGAATAGTCTTTTGCCACTTTACATCCTCAAAACCGGGAGAAGACCAACCTTCTACCTCGAGCCTCGCATCATACCTTTCGCCATGATACAATTCTGACATCAAGAGTGGACCTGTAGAAGTACGCCAGTTGTCATCCGATACAATGATTTGTTCCGAACCATCAGATAATGTGACGTGTAGCTGGATAAGCACAGCACGATCCTCACCAAAGATGTTCTTCTTTCCTTCCCAAGCTAAATATCCTTTATACCACCCGTTTCCCACCATGCAACCAAGAGCGTTATTGCCAGCAGCAATCAAAGAAGTCACGTCATAGGTCTGATATTGAAGCCGTTTATTATAACTGGTCCAGCCAGGGTTAAATAACGTGTTATCTGCTGGTTTACCGTTTATATATAAGCGGTACATCCCAAGAGACGTTGCATACACACGAGCTGATACAACATTATCAGGGATTGAAAATTCCGTACGAATATAGTCGCAAGGATCAGCCCCATTCTCTTGGTGATTCGGAGGTGCTGATATCCATTTTGCCTGCCACTCATCTACCGATAACAATGCCGTTTCCCAGAACACAGGTTCACTCCATTCTGAAACTATCCCATGATCGTCCCAAGCTCGAACCCTAAAGTAATACCGAGTGCGGGATTGTAAGGCGGGACCTTCGTATTCAATATGCACATTGCTATCCGACTCTACCTTTTCAGAATCCCATATGATTTTTGAAAAGAATTTGTGATCATTTGCGACTTGAACTTGATAGGCTGATTGGATAAATCCCCGTATTTCTGTGCTGATCCACCAACTAAGCCGCGGATGTAAATCATCAATCCCCAACGGATTCTTTCTATAGTTCACTTTAAGATTTGTAACTTCAAAATTGGACATTTGTATCAACCTCCTATATTCATCCAGTAACCTGCCGGAACACTTTGAACTGTATTCATAGATCTTTGATCCGGCAGCTATTTCTATTGTATGAGTTGAGAGAATTTAGAATTGGGGGTATTTCAGACATTTTTATAGGTGGATCTAGACATTCATTCATTAGTTTCGTACGATATGTCTAGCCTTAGCAATTTGAAAGGGGGCACGATTATGAGTATCAGACGCAGCACTTTTGTCATGTCTGGAGATAGCTTTTTCGAGCCTGGTGTGCCAATTTATGTGAACAGGGCTTACGAAACGTTCGAATTGAATGCGCATTCCCATGAGTTTATCGAAATTACTTATATCAGTGAAGGAGCAGGCGTTCACTACATTGACGATGAGGCTGTTCCTGTCGAGCACGGTACGTTATTTTTTATCCCCATTGGACGCAGTCATGTATTTCGACCTAAGACCCCGATGAAAGACCGCCCGCTCATCGTTTATAACTGTTTATTTCCAGTAGAGTATTTATCAGAACTTCAGGCTACCTTTCCTCACGCTACAGATATTTGTGAATTTTTCACAGACATGCAATTGCTATGGTACTCTATGAAAGATGTCAATGGCGCATACCATATAATGTTTCGTGAACTGTTTCGTGAATTCTCGGCAAAACCGCCAGGATATCTAGCTGTACTCGATGCTCTAGTCGTACAAATATTAACAGGCTTGTTTAGACATCGATTGCAGATTGTTGCGCCATCAGGGGATAAGCCGCAATGGATGGCAGTGGATGATGCGATTGCATTTATAAATTACAACTATGCCAATGGGCTTAAACTTAGTGATCTCGCCAGTAAAGCGAACCTTAGCGAACGGCAATTCAGTCGCCTTTTTCAGCATCAGACTGGAATGAGCTTTACAGATTATACGCAAAGTATTCGAATGGATGCTGCATGTCGTATGCTTTCAGGAGGTCATAGAAGTGTAAGTGAAATAGCCGCTGCAGTTGGATATGCTGATCTCAAATTTTTTCACCAAATATTTAAAAAAAAGATAGGAATGAGTCCCCGACAATATAGTAATTCTATTCGAAGTGAACACTAGCTTCTAACATTCAAGATAACAAAAGCTGCCTAGCAATTGCTAGGCAGCTTATCCTACTTATCACCGGCAAGTGTAAGCCACTTGCGATTGTGATGCTCCTGAACTTCTACGGGGGTATCAAAGAAATCGCTCAACACATCCGACTGCAAGCAGTTTTCTGTCTCATCCCCTTTGTAGATTTCTCCGTTCTTCACCAGCAAAGTATGTGTAAAGCATGGTGTTATCTCCTCGATATGATGCGTTACATACAGCAAAGTTGGTCCGTTCGGTTGCTTCGTAATCTTCTCAATCATTTGTAACAGCTGTTCTCGGGCAAAAATATCTAGTCCAGTGCAAGGCTCATCAAGGATCAATAGATCTGGATTGGCCATAAGTGCGCGTGCAATGAGGACCTTCTGACGCTGACCTTGCGACAAGGTATCGTATGTACGAGCGGCTAAGGAAGAGCAGTCTAGAAATTCCATCAGCTCCTCGGCTTGCTTTTGATCCTCTTCATTCGTCTTGTCATATAAACCGATAGTTGCGAATTTTCCGCTGAGGACGATGGTCAGCGCAGTCTGATGGCCGTATAGCTTCTGTTGCAGCGAGGTGCTGACCCAACCGATTCGCTTCCGTAACTCTCTAAGATCCACATCGCCAAAGCGGTGGTCTAGCACTTCGACTTGCCCAGTCGTCGGCCATATATAGCCGTTTACTACGTTCAGCATCGTCGTCTTGCCTGAACCGTTTAGTCCGACGATACACCAGTGTTGCCCTTGTTTCACTTCCCAATTCATATCGCGTAAGATCATTGTTGTATCACGTTGCCATGATACATTTTTGAGTGATATAATCATGCCCAAATTCCTCCTCTACATGAATGTCTATATTGAACTTAAAGCTCAGAAAGTGTTCCATTTAAAATTTTGAGCGTCGATTGTACTGCTTGATCTGAATCCCCATTTTTAATAGATTCATATACTTGTTCATGGTAATCGGATTGAGGATCATGGGAACTATAATTACGGTTTAATTTACTCATTGCATCTGACAAAATATGAGTAAACGTTCTATATAAGTCAATGATTACAGCGTTTTTACTTGCCATTGCTACAGCCATGTGGAATTCTATATCCGATTTGGCATACAGTTCACGATCATTCTGCTTTAGAGCCATATCTCTTGTATCCAAATGTTTTCGCATGTTGAATAAGTCAGTGTCATCATGCCGTAGAGCTGCTAATCTTGCGATTTCTAATTCAATCATTTTTCGAGCTTCAAAGACCTCAATCAATTCTGCACGAAGTAAACGATGGGTAAGTGGTTCTTGAATAATAGGACTGGATTTTAAGTAAGTTCCAAAACCCTGCTTTTTCTCCAATAAACCAGCATGAACTAACACACGGACTGCTTCTCTTATCGTTGATCGCCCTACATTAAATAATTGCATTAATTCAGGTTCTGGAGGTAATTTGTCTCCTGGCAGGATTGTTCCTGTTGAAATTTTTTGTTGTATTTGATTAACAACATCGTCCACTAACTTAGTGGCTTGAACGGGTTGGAACGCCCCCTTTTCAAACATCTGATCATCTCCTCTTTTTGCAGAATAACATGATATTCTTGACTTAACAAGTAAGATTTTGAAGTTTATAACGGTCATTATGGGTATGAAAAAGCAGCTAATCATTTTGATTAGCTGCTGACGTAATGTATTTAACTATAGCCTTATTGCATGTTCACTCAATTTTATTGTCCTTTTTCCATTACCGCAAAGTAGTTATTTTCACCGTCTGCGAAATTGAATACTCTTCCACCGGGAATTTCTACAATATCTCCAACCGTAACATTTTTGTCCTTCAACTCTCGATTCAATTGATCAAAATTATCCGAAAAGAACATTAAAGAAGGTGTTCCGAGATTCATTTCAGGATTCATTTGGGCAACCAACTCTTTATTATGAAGAACAATGCTAGTCGCTGCACCTTTCGGAGCAAGCTCGATAAATCTCATAGGGCCATTTGTTTCGTCTAAAATCACCTCAAATCCTAGCTTTTCTGTCCAGAATTTTTTAGATTCCTCTTGGTTATTTACATATAACATAATTTGTCCAATTTTATTAATCATAAGTTATACTCTCCTTCTTAGTCGGGATAATTTATTGCTTTTACAATATACCTCGTTAAGAATATTCGCGTCAAGGAATATTAATTCGAACTCCCCTTTTGCAACTATAAGTTGGCTTTGTTTCCGGAGGTTGTCCATATCCCCATATTATTTACTTTCTTTTCCTACATTAAACCGAATTTCAGACCAGCGAAAGAGAACATCGATAATTATTTTTATTTTTAAATACCTCTACAATATTTCAATATAACCTTCTGTTCCATTCACACGAATTCGTTGCCCGTCTTTTATCAGCTTGGTGGCATTTTCCACTCCGACAACTGCTGGCAAGCCATATTCACGAGCGATAACGGCTCCATGGGTCATCAGTCCACCAACTTCGGTGACCAGGCCTTTAATAGATACAAACAATGATGTCCAGCCAGGGTCAGTAAAGGCGGTGACTAATATATCGCCATCTTCCAGATCTGCCTCTTCCATGTTTAAGATAACACGAGCTCGTCCCTCTATTACTACGGTAGAAACAGGGAGACCTATAATCGCTTTGTCTGGCAGATTTTCTCGTTTGTATTCACCTGTAATAATTTCACCATCAGATGTGATTACACGTGGCGGAGTAAGTTTTTCAAAAAAATTGTAATCGTCTTTTCGTTTACTGATGATCTGATCATCCAGTTTATTTGTGCGTACGACTTCGTGAAGTTCTTCAAAAGTGAGATAGAATATATCTTCTTTTTCATGAATAACGCTAGCTTGTACAAGTTGTTCGGCTTCTTTCAGCAAAGCCTGCTTATAAATGAAGTAGCGGTTAATCATTCCGTATTTTGGATATTCACGGTAACCGATATAATTCCGGATAAAACTGATTACTCGTTTTGTCTCTTCAGCTTTTAGTTCTCCATCCGGTAATTGCTTCAATCGATCTAATAACTCTTGTTCTTTTTCTAAAGCCTCCTGTCGGCCTTGCTCAAATTTTCGATTGCCAGCATTAGGCTCAAAGTTTTTGATATTACTGAGAATCATGGGGACAAGTGTAATCGGTTTTTCACTCCAACGAGTTCTCGAAATATCGATTTCACCGGCACATCGCATTCCGAATTTGTTGAGATAAGCATAGATTGCGTCTTGAGTTGCTTGTCCACCATCAAACTTAACCAGTTTATCCAAAAAAACATCATCTTTTACATGTTTTAAATAATCAACTATTTCCGGGTAAGGACGAATCACATCTGCAACATCCAAAAGCGCCAGACCCATTTCTGAGGTAATGTTGTTTGGTACAGATTGAGAAAGCATATCTGCTGCGTTTTTTTCACCTAACCACTCGTACATTTTTTCATTAATCCATGACGAAGCGTTCATAGCAGTCATAAAAACCTTTGTACTTTGTGGGTCAGATAAGAACTTCTTTAATTGCTGGAGATCTTCAAGAATAAAATCAAATAGATCTGCTCCTGATTTCGTTCGGATGTTTTGTCTTAATTCTTCTATCGACGTTTGACTGTTCTTAATCAAATCAGAAACGATTGCCGGATCATTTTCGATTAATGCTTGAAAACCTTCTGACGAACTATCTTTACTGCTATTAACGGGACTCAGTTCTTTTCTATCATCTGGTAACGATTTTATATATTCTCGTTCTATTAGGGTCATAAATGCGTCTTTTATGAGCGGATCGGATTTCCCAAGGGTATTTATGAAATTTTCTCTGCTGACAGGTGAAGCCAGCATATGTGTAACATCAACAAACAACCTTCCACCGGCCTTACGCATGGGTGCAGGAGTGATTAACAGGTAAAAAGACAATCCTAGTGGTTTCATGGGATCCGTCATCATTTGTTGATGACCGACAGATACGTAAACGTGATTTTCTTGATCATTTACTTCAGGGATCGGGTATAAAGTAGTGATTGGCCGGCTTTGAACAATATAAAAAGTATCATGATCCAAACACCATTCGATATCTTGTGGACAACCAAAATAAGCTTCAATCTCTCTACCTATGCGTGCCAGTTGTAAAATTTGTTGTTCGGAAAGGGTTTGAGTCTTTTGCTGATCGAGATCGATTTTCAGGGTCTCTGTTCCACCTTCTTTTAATCCATAGATAGCCAATTTTTTGGTTGCTATCATCATATCGACGATTTCCTCTTCCTGTACTTTATAACAATCGGCAGATACCAAGCCAGAGACCAGAGCTTCGCCAAGCCCAAAACTGGCATTAATAGATAGCAGCTTTCGATTAGAAGTCATCGGATCCGCTGTGAATAAAATCCCTGAAGCCTGAGGGGAAACCATCTTTTGCACGATAACAGATAAATATATCTGTCTGTGGTTAAATCCATTTTGCATGCGGTAGATTACCGCGCGATCCGTAAATAGAGATGCCCAACATTTGCTGATATGCTGCATGATTGCTTCTCTTCCGATGATATTTAAATAGGTGTCCTGTTGACCGGCAAATGAGGCATGTGGTAAATCTTCAGCAGTTGCACTAGAGCGTACTGCATAAGCCTGTTCTTCACCAAATTGGGAGAGATAGTGAGTAACTGCTGTCACAACATCTGAAGGAATTTCTACTTCCATAAGGAGTTGTCGAAGCTTCTTACTGATTTCACCAATTTGCTCTCGATCGTCTACGTTTAATATGGATAGTTGATCCAATAAAATATGATACTTTTCGTTCTTTTCGATGGTTTTTTGGTAGCCCACTGTTGTAACACAAAATCCTTCTGGTACTTTTATTCCTTCGATAGTTGATAATCGCCCTAAATTCAACCCTTTTCCGCCCACGAGCAAAAGCTGTGTGGTTTCTATTTCCTGAAAACCAAGAACCAATGAATGCATACAAAATCTCTCCTAACCATTAAAATGAGAAAAAAATTTGACAAGATTTTGGCTGCATGGTATATTAATAATATAAGATGTATTAACTATGCCTTTATATTTTTTATAGTCGTGATCCGATTATATCATCGTGTCTTTTTATATGCAATATAAAAGAACCTGAAGGCTATTCAGGTTCTTTTTTTGTGTTTCCCGCTATTATTTGTTATTCAAAAACCATGGTTCGAACCGAACTACAACCCATAGACTTCAAACTCATAAATTCGTGCTGCTGTATCGGCTCCTTGGGTTGGCTTAAGAGTTATTAATTTTACATAGCGAGCTTTCACCAAAGCAATCGCGTCTGTCGACTCAGCTGCCGAGTTTCCTTGCACGTTTACAACATCCGTCCAGTTCGTTCCGTCGTTACTCACCTGAATGGTATAATCGCTTGTATTAAACCCGGACCATTCTCCTCCACTCTGAGCATGCTTGATGATAAAAGTGCTGATTTGATGCTCGGCTCCTAGATCGACTTGTAGCCAATGAGGCAGATTTCCAAGTGCACACCATTTGCTATTATCCGTCACTTTACCGTCAACTGCGTTTGGTGCGCCTTCCTTGTCTCCGCATGCATGATCGGCTGTTGCAGGTTTTCCAAGTGCTAAATTTTTCACCGCACCAGCTTCCTTACTCACTGTAATGAGCGCCTTTTTCATAATTGTGTCTTGGCCCGAACTGTTGGTTGCAGTTAGTGATACGTTATATATGCCCTCCTGATTGAACGTTACAACCGGGTTTTTCGATGTGCTGACAGCTGGGCTACCGCTTTCGAAGCTCCATGACCATTCTTCTGTCACTTCGGTCGACAGGTCGGTGAAGTTTACGCTCTCACCTGGAGCTACCAAGGTCCGATCTGCCTTGAACTCTGCAATCGGCTTCGGATAAGCTGGCCAGCTGATCTTCACGCTGGAGGCCTGACCTTGCTCGTATCTCCCATTGATTGCAACGACCTTTAATGCTGTGAGTGTTTCTTTGTCTATTCTTCTCATCTCAGGAACGTAAAACACATGATTTGGCGTTGCGCCCAATAACACCTCACTGCCATCTGGCAGTACTCGATAGATTTCGTATTGCTTCACCTGCTGGTCAAGTGGTTTCCACTCCAATCTAGCATCTCCATAAATTCCATCGCGGAAATCGGATTGAGTAGCCTTCAGTTCGCGAACCGCTGGTAGCGTTTTAACCGGGTCGTTGGTATTTTGGATGGAGAGCTGGCCAATTTGAATACTATAATTACTAATTGTATCCTTGGTATCAAAATAAAGTGATACTGCTACGATTCGTTTCCCTTTGTATGGGGTCAAATTCAAAGTTTCGGTAGTCCAGTCTGGTGCTGTCTTATCCTTCACATTAAGAAAGATTAATTGGTCTGGTTGGTCTGCAAAAGCAAGACCTACCTTCAAGCTTGGCTTGTTCAGTGTTTTATAAGTAACCGATAGCTTTGTGCTTGCTTCGATTTTAAGGTCTGTCTTGTAGAGCTTCAGATGTGTTGCATTGTTATGGCTCAGATCACCTGAAACCTTCAGTGAACTGCCGCCGTAATACGCATCGGACCAATCGAGTTCTGGAGTAAGTGAAGTTCCTTTGCTGTCTGCGATCCAGCGCCATGTTGGCAGGATATCCTGCAGGCTCCGGTTATTCCATCCCTTATCTCGTACCTGCTGCCCTCGGACATAATATTTCTGCCCGCTTCCTGTATTGAAATTTGTGATGAAAGGTAGCTTATTTACAGGGGATGATTCTACCACATTGTTCGCGATTCCTTTCCAGGCCTGATCGCTCACGGTGTTACCCGGATTCCCGTTTGGCCCCACCCAGAATTTGTTCTCGCGTGCGAAGAAATCCTCCATGCTTTCTGCGCTGTTGAAAGCCCAGTCTGGACGGTAGATACCAAGGGAAGTGACGGCAGGTTGACCATCCGGAAACAGCAGATTCCAGTTCACATTCGTATCGTAGCCCTTGGCTTCAACATCTATCCCTGCATACAGGTCATACGGACTTCTATCTAAACTTTTGGCCTTCTCTGCCGAGCTTTTAAGATCTTTCCACCAAAAGTTCAGGAACATATTGTCTGTTATTTTCTTATTATTGTCTTGCAGGAACATTGCATTCTTGTCATTTAGCGCATTTTGCCAACTGATACTGCCCTCCTTGGTCATGGAGTCGTACCATACGATTTGCATAGATGCAGATTTGTGCGATTCTAGATAACTTAGGAAAGCTTTCATTTTCTGGGCATCAGCTGGTGTTCCACCCTCAGTCTCCTGGTTAATAAACCAGCCGTCAAATCCGTAATACTTCGCAACCTGGATCAGCTTATCTGCGGCAGGAAAGGAACCGTCGCTGTTCTGCTGAAGCATTTGCTTCACCCATTCAAATTTCCCTCCATAAACAGTTGGTGGGAAGAACACTGTTCCGACGATCGGTACGCCATTTTTATGTGCTGCGTCGATCGTATCAGCGCTTGGTGGTACGATAATTCCTTCCCCGGCAGATCCGCCCCAATAGACCAGCTTGTCAACATATTGCCAATAAGTAAACGTATTAGCTCCAAATTTGTCTGATCCCTGTGATGGCACACCACTTGTTCCCGAGTTCAGTGCTGATAAAGCCATAACTTTTGGCGCTTTTGTCGCATGAGCATTGACTCCATCTGTCACAAAGCGGTCTTGCAGCGGAATTGTACTTCGGTTGAATACCGCATCCGGGTCGGATGCAGGACTCCACTGAAGCAATTGCTCTGGAAACCAGTAGGATGAATAAGGCTGTTTAGCGAACGCAGTAGTGGATAATGCTACGAACATCACAAATAAGAATATAAAACCTGCACCAATCTTTTTCATGCCGTACTCCTCCAATCGATAATTTTATGATTGCGCTTACATTTTATCAAGTTGGACAAAGGTGTAGATAGTGGATTAATGACAAGTCCAGGTGCAAATATTACAGATTGTAAGCCTGAAGCTCTATAACAAGCATCATTACTAGGATCAATAATCCTAGTAGGAATTAGAAATTTGATATTTATATACAAAAAGCCGCAACTATGCGGCTAGTATATGTATATGATTTGGTCATCTTACATGAAATCAATTTATACTGAAGTGTTTACCTTGTATCCATTCAAATGTAAAGCGTTCTGTTATTAAGCTTTCAGGTTTAAAAGAAAATGCCGTGTGTCCTGATAAGCATCTGTCCAGCCCATCTTAGCATAGAAACGAAGTCCATCGAGTCCCTTAAAATAATAGGCGCCGATTAGCCGCTCCTCAAAATTCGGGGTCACTATTCTAGCTTTCTCTTGATAGTTTTGATACGCGTTAATGACATCACACCAAGGCATATGCTTGTCGAGAATCGCAAGGTCTATGAGAGAATCGCCATACATGCAATTTCCATCAATAATTCCGGAAATCCGTGTTCCGTTGGACAAAATATTCCACTGTTGAAAATCTCCGTGTATAAAGCTTCTATTAAATTCATTATAGGGTACGTATGTCATCAAACGACTATAGATTTCTTCGTATACTTCTCTCTCCAAGCAAGACGTGCGGAAGAGTTCATGCCAATTCTCCCAGAATGTCCCCGTCTGATCTTCCGCATTTACGGCAATGACGAAGTCTTTCCAAGATGAATAGGAGCCATTACCATCTGGTCGGATCCAACCATACCCGTTAGTTCCACCAATATCCGTTTCGGCCAATCTTGTTAAAATGCCGATAATTTCTGGCATCAGACGGGTTTGTTCCTCTGCTGTAAAATCGGATAGATTGCGACCTTCCATTCGCTCCATGATCAAATAGGTTAACTGATTAGTCCTCCCTAACCCCAAACATTTTGGGAAAGGAATATCTTGATCGAGTATCAAATTGGATACAAATTGTTCGGTCTCATATGCTCGTTCCAAATCGCTGAATTTCACAACATAGTCTTTTCCTTCTAAAATAAATGAAAACACGTTGCTAATGTTGCCGCCAGACAACGGTGTAATCTCAGCCGCTCCCTGTCCAAGATGATTCCACAGTACTTTTTCAATTTCACTCATGGTCAATTCCGGTTTTTCGTAAGTCATTTTACTCCAACTCCTGCTTATTAGAGTCTACTATGAAATTATCCGCAGCATATCAAAAACACCATCTTCCTAAATATCTCGTTCCTCATACTCAAAGGGTTCATCACATGAGTAAAATTCATGGAAAAATCCTACATATGGGATATCGTCTTCTAGACATTTTATACGATATGACAGCTCTTCATCGCATTCCGGCTCTTCACCATTGTTCCGCGTTACCTCGAATGCATCAACAATGTTTTCCATGAGGGTTACTTGGATAAATAATGGCAATGTGTCTAACATCGAATCTTCGATCCTGGTCTCGGATCTGTAGCCCTCAAGCACTGTTTTAAAATAATCATCCATAAACTTTTTGCGTTTAAAGACGTCTTGTTCAAATTGTATCCAGCCCACTCCAAGTGTCCAGAGATTTGCCAGGTCATACATATACCAACAAAAGCAGGAATTATCGAAATCAAAAACAGTTATTTGCCCTGTATCAAAATCGATCATATAATTCCCATCGCAGTAATCAAAATGTACCATCCCAAAAGACTCGTGATTCCTGTCCATCCCTTCTAAGGTTGTAAGGAGATCTACCAGCTTCTCCTACAGCAGAGATAACGAGTCAGGTATTAGCTTATCTATATAATCGGCATTGTATTTATCAAAAAAATTATACCGAGAATGGACAGGCGTATATCCCTTCGATAAGTGATGCATTTTCCCAAGGACTTTGCCGCAGTTATAATAGTATTCAGTAATAGGAACGCCTTCCCGATACCGATAATGATTTTCCACGAGCATGCTCCCCTTGGCCTTTTCAAACAAGCAGACAAAAAAGGTATGATTATTAAGAGTGATCGTTTCCAACAGGTTCCCCTTCTGGGAGTTGACTACATTCGAAACACTGCCGCCATGCTCGTACAAATACCTGATATATTCCACTTCACCCAAAATATCTTCTCGGCTTCTGTCACTTAAGAAGGCAATTCTGATTATTTTTGCTTCAGAATCAGCTTTATCACAGTTATATGCGATATTCCGTCCTCCTTTATGTGCATTGATAAGCCTGATTTCATAACCTTCCAATCCGTACAATTCCATCACTAATGGAAGTAAGTGTGTATCAGCGATTTTAATAACCTCGTTATAATTCAGAATATCTCTCCTCTCAACTTCTTCAATATATGGATAGTTTACCAGTTCCAGCTGATAAACTGGATGGAGAAAACAACTATAACTGAAATATCCGGCTTCATTAGGTCATTGTTCCTAGGTACACACGAATTAAAATATCTTGGTCATGGTTACCGAATCCAGCCCCATAAAGTGTCAAACCACCAACATTAACAGCCTTCTCGTCAACTGCGAACCGAAGCGTCCAGAATTGTTCCCGTAGCAAAATATCTGCGACAGTAATGTCCGACATCCTTTCTTCATCAATAAATGTGCCAGAAGTGTCAATGCGGATCGTCTTCAATAACCCGTATTGATTTACATTCCGATGCCACCAATCCGGAGTATATATGCCTCGTGTCGCTCTTCCAAAGTCTGCTGGACTGGTCCAAGTTCCAAGCTTTACACCGTTAAAAAAGAACTCAATATCCGAAGGCCAATGATCTCTCAAGCCTGGCGCTTCAGAAGCAATTTCCATTGAAATCTCGATGGCCTCGGGCATTTGACCGGCAAGTAAGTAGTTAGGCGTTTTGTACTCTACGTAACCTCTCCCAAACCACAAAATGCCAGCGTTGACCCGCTCGGGATCGAGAAAATATCGGGGATCGTCCCAAACCCCAATTTCTTTCTCTTGTGTCCCAAGACCACATGTAGGATGGACATCAAATGAGGTATAATGACCCACTGAAATGGTCTGCTCTCTGATCCTCGGGGTTTGAGTGGCAGTGGGGAGTTCGATTTCAACTCTTTTTTGTTTAAGGAAACACATTTTGTGCGTTCCTCCGTTTAGGCGTACCCTGTGGCTTCCTGTAAGTCCAGCTTGTTCGAGCTTTCGGATATGCATAGTGACTATGGAAGGGCTAAGCTCTAACTTAGCCGCAATCTCCTTCACATTCATTTCATTATCAGCAATAAGGCTCATAATCCTCCATCTGACTTCGCTTGCCAGCGCTTCATATAACGCCATGAATTTTGCTTCGCCGTTTGCTTTGATCATCATCATAATCACCTGACCTGTGCTTATTGAAATTACATATATATTAATTTAATAAATATAACGTATATCTTCAACCCTGATTCATTGAAAACCTATAAGCAATAGTGTTTAATTTTCTTAGTAGTTAAATATATTGAATTCTTATTTATATGAATTTATTAATGAGGTGGAGAAATGAAATACAATAATCCGGTCATCAAAGGGTTTTATCCTGATCCCAGTGCATGTAAAGTTGAAGACACTTATTATTTGGTTTGCAGTTCCTTTCAATATTTTCCCAGTGTTCCGATTTTTGAAAGTAAAGATTTAATTAATTGGACCCAAATCGGTCATTGCTTAACCCGAAAGAACCAGATTCAACTGGATATTGTGGACAGCTCCGGTGGTGTATTCGCCCCCACCCTGCGGTACAATAATGGACGATTCTACATGACGACCACTAATGACACTTTGCGCCAGAACTTCTATGTCTGGACTGACAATATTTACGGCGAATGGTCTGATCCGATTAATGTAAATCAAGGCGGTATTGATCCAGATTTGTATTTTGAAGACGGCAAAACATATTTCATGAGTAATGGGACAGACGATTACGGAGTTAATGGTATAGTCCAATGTGAAATTGAAATTGAAACCGGGCAGAAGCTGTCGCCAAGCCGTTCAATCTGGCAAGGATCCGGTGGGCGTTATTTGGAGAGTCCTCATTTATACAAAATTAATGGACAATACTATCTGCTAGCAGCTGAGGGCGGAACCGAATATGGGCATATGGTTACTTATGCAAGGGGCAATTCTCCTACTGGTCCATTCGAAGCCTACCCGCATAACCCCGTATTGACTAATCGAAATTTAGGCGGTTACGAGCTTCAGGGAGTTGGACATGGAGATTTGGTACAAGACCATGAGGGGGATTGGTGGCTGTTACATCTTGGATTCCGGCAGACTGGCCAGTATCTTACCTATCACCATTTGGGGCGCGAGGTTTTTCTAACTCCGATTACCTTTGGCGAGGAGGGATGGTTTACAGCAGGTCATGAAGGTACCACTCTTATAAGTTTCGAGACTGATCGTATTGCGGACAAAGTCATTCAGCAGGAGAAAAGAGTCTTTACGTTCGAGAACACAGATTGGAATTTGGACTGGTGTTACCTGCGTCACCCGGTTACAGAAAATTATAGGTTAGAAGCTGATAAAATAAAGCTTAAAGGAACTGCTGTAACGTTAGATATCCCGGCTACCCCGACATTTATTGGTATTCGTCAAAAAGACTTTAACGCGATTATTTCATGCGAAGTCAGCCTTACGAATGGTGAAGCCGGAATTACACTTTACATGGACGAAAATCACCATTATGACTTGGCCTTGCGTAAACATCCAGAGGGTTATGAGATTATCGAACGGCTGAATATCGGAGATATCAAATCCATTGAAAAAACAAAAAATATAAGTCAGTGCAACCATGCTTCATTAATTATCAAAAGCAGTCCAACACATTATCACTTTTATATCCAGGTAGATGGTACTGAGATCTTACTCGGAGCTGCGCAAACCAAATATCTATCCTCTGAAATAGCCGGAGGGTTCACAGGTGTGCTTATTGGTTTGTACGCCACTGGAGAAGACCAAGATTATAATGCGAAATTCACAAATTTTAGCTGCCTTTATTCTTAAACCTCCAAAATAGAATGAACTGTACAAGGCTAAGGGTGTTCTTATAAATAAAAGATGGGTTAACCCCTTAATTATGGTTAACCCATCTTTTATCAAAACCAACAAAATCGTAAGAAAAATTAGATATCCAGCTTCTTAGTACTTAACGCTTTTACCATTACAGGATCTCAATGTGAAAAGAACAGGCTTTCTTCCCGGACAGGCTTTGGAATCACAACAACTCCTCTTTGCGTTAATCAACATAAAACCACTTCAATAGAATGACGTCTACCTGTTTCGGTACACCTCCAAGAACTAATACCTCTGATTTAAAGCCTGCTATTCGTCGCAGAGGAAAATTGACTACAGCTATCATTTGTTTTTTATGACTTACTTTTTGTTCTGGCAGTATATATGCTGATTATAATAAAAAGTGGCAGTCACGAAGGCTTTTTTGCCCTGTTTGACTACCACTCACTGTTTAATATCCCATATCCTTTAATATTTTGGATAACGTGCTCAGACGCTCACCGATCATTTCATCGTCATCGCTAAGAGCTTGATTAAATAGCTTAATATCTTCATTAATTCGCTCATTATCTGTACATACCGCTACAGTCATCGCATCCCCTTGCAAGCCAACTCTGTCGATGACGGGCTGCTCCGGGTCATATAAATTCTCATATCGATACGCTTCGCGGAAATGTTCTAACGACCGGCAAATTAGAATGGACAAATCAAGCACGCGATGAAGAGGCAGTTCCTCTGATTGTCTGGACCATTTTTCCCCGGTATATCTCCATACCTTAGCAGAAATATCGACCTTTCCTCGATCATTCCACTGCGCCAATCCTAAGGAAAGACCTTTCGCATCTGTGTTTCCAGCCATTCGGCCGTCAACCTTCTCATAATTCTCCGATACGACAACAGGCTTATGTTTTAAAGTTGTAGGTATTTTCATGTTTTTTTCTTCCTTCCAGTTACTATTTTACTAATTTACTAAACGACGGTTTCATCTTATCTTGGATTTCATCGTTAGTCAATTCGTGGTTTGTTATAACCTTTATCTCCGTAGGGCTGTAACTTCTCTAACCATGGCTTTAAGATTTTCTTCCGTTCCCAGCGCATATCAGTTACCTTATCTATCTCCTTCTGTTCTAGTACCTCATAAGTGAACGCATCCGCACCGAATTCTTTCCAATCCTTCTGGAGCTGGGCATTTGCAAATCTCCCTGAATCCAACTGCATTTGCAGGGTAAGCCATTTGTTTTTCAAATTAGGATAGCTGTCGATAAATATTTTGCCGTTGATTTGGTTTTTGATTTGAGCAACACCCATATAAATCTTAATCTGTTTGTACTCCTCGATCAGCTCTTTGCGTTTATTCATATCCATATCTTTCTCTCCTTATCTTAGATAATAAATTCATGGAAATTGTAGTTGGATTTTCATTTTCCCAGCGATTCCAGCTCCACATTACTTCTTATCTTAACCACAATAGGAAGCAGAAAAAGTGCACCGATAAGCACAAATACACCACTCGCCATAAATACGCCCATCAAGGAGAACGTATCCTTTAGATAGCCGGAAATGAACATGCCAACCACCATCATTCCCATAAAAATAGGCATGATTGCTCCTGAAACTCGGCCAATAAAGGCCCCTTCGGTATTTCGCACAAGAAGTGTCTGAATCCCTCCTTGAATGCAAGGGTAAAACAAACCACTGATCACCAAGAAAATAATCGTCAGCCAAATTTGCTTAGAAGCTCCCATTCCAACCGTACAGACGGCATTGACGAGTAAGCCTATCAAAAGCAATAGCTGTGGCCTTACTTTTTTGGCTATCCCGATTATTGCAGCTCCGCCTACTAACATGGCTGCCCCACTAGCCATCACAAGCCACTGAAGAAATTGTTTGTCCTTACCTAAATTCTCGATGACAAGAAAAATCTGAAGCGGCTGAGTTAGTCCTGATGCCAATCCCACCACCGAGAAAGTTAAACTAAGTGTTCTTAAGGGTTTACTCGATCCGATGTAACGCAAGCCAGCCGTTAACTCTTTGATGAAGCCGCTGGCTTTACCTGACTTCGGTTCTTCTTCATCCCGAGGAAGGGAAGACAATATAAGCGAAGAGCCCAGAAACATAACGGCTGTCAGGATCAGAGATACGTGAATTCCAAACTTAATAAAAATAAACGTACCAATAACGGGTCCCAAAACCGTAAAGACAGCGACAAGGGTTTGGGACATCGCCATAACGCCTTGCAGCTGTTCAGCTGGCACATGTCTCTTGTACAGTTTCATCGCCGAAGGCTGAGAAAATTGAGATAAGCTGGCAGATACAAAAGATCCGATAAGAAGCGCAATCCATTCGCCATTCATGACCGCAATCAGCACCACCCCGACGGACAAGCCAGATAACAAATCGCTCCATACCATGGTTCTCTTCGGCCGCCATCGGTCGGCAAAGGTCCCACCAATAAGACCAAAAAGAAAGATCGGTGCAAATTCGGCAACCGATATCAGAGATACATCTACCGGATTATTATTCGTCAATTCAGATACATAAAGAAGGACGGCATAATTCCGGATCCATATTCCGAGCTGCAATAACACACGGGAGAGGATAATTGTTCGAACATAACGATTAGAAAACATTTTAATTCCCCATATCCTTTACTATTTTTTGCACCTTCTCAAAACTCTCCAACATGACAACAGGATTATGTTTAAACGTTGTTGGTATTTTCATTGCACCACTCCTATTTACTAATTTACTCATTTACTAATTTACTAAATCACTGCTTCATTTTATACAGGATAGTGTCGTTCGTCAAGCCGTTTTCAGTCTCGATATTCCACAATCCTTTTTTTAAAGGTGTTAATTGATTCTGTAAACAAATAAAAAAGTGGAGCAACTGCCGTAGCATTTGCTCCACTTTTTTACGTTTATCTAATATCAAAAAATTCTTTAGCGTATTCGACAACGCCATGGACATCTGAGAGACCGTCATCTATAAGCTCAACGGCCATAAAATTATCGTCTGAAACTTCGAAAGGTGCATCTATACCAAATTGACTAGCTTTTTTATAACCAAACTTCGGATAATACTTATCATGACCCAAAACGACAGAGCCTTTATATCCAAGCTGTGTTGCGATTTTGTGGCCTTCAGTAATCAGTAGCTTCCCTATACCCTTGCTTTGCATTTCTGGTAGTACTGCAACAGGTGCAAGCGCAACCAGAGTTTGATCACCCACTAGAATTTCTGTAAAAAGGATATGACCGACGATCTTATTCTCATATTCAGCTACAAGAGATAACTCCGGAATAAACTTTGTCGAGCTCCTTAGTCTATTTACCAAATTGTGCTCATCATGATCTGAATGTTCCGCATTTTCAAATGATTTTTGGACTACATGGTAGACTTCGTTAATATCTTGAGCTTTTTCTTGTCTAATGATAATGTTCATTAAATTAACCTCCTGATCATGGATTTGAGCTCATTGCTTTCTATTCTGGGTCTTGGATAACCGTTAATCGTTACCAGAATCATAGCTCGTCCCAATTGTTCCGATGTAATGACACTGTTTAACTTCTTTAGCATGGGATAAAGTGGCTTCATCACATCATAAAAAATCTGATACACTTTTGTTTTGGATTGTATGCCATATAGGGGTAGAATTACACCTGGTCTGAACATATAAGCGTCCTTAAAAGGTAGCTTCAACAGATCGTTTTCTGTCTTCCCTTTCACTCTTGCCCACATAGAGCGTCCTTTTTCCGAACTATCCGTCCCACTTCCAGAAACATATACAAAGGTCATTTGAGGGTTCAATCTTGCTAATGTTGTTCCGGCGGATAGCGCGATATCATATGTTACTCTTTTATATTCCTCTTCCTTCATACCAGCAGAGGAAACCCCAAGGCAGAAAAAGCATGCATCATAACCTGTGATTTCATGTTCTATACTTGATAATTCAGCTACATTGGATAGTTGAATTTGACTTAGTTTTGTATGTTGCTGCTCTGTCTTTTTACGCCCAATCGTAAGTATTTCTTGAACTCTATCATCCATCAAACATTCACGTAACGCGCTTTGACCAACCATACCTGTAGCTCCAAAAATAATGACCTTCATATCATTGACTCTCCAATCTAAAAGATGATTCTATTTCCAATAGTAACAGGCATTTTCGAAGCCAACAATCTTTTGGCGTAATCATGGATTGTAACAATGTGCTTGCTTCTTCATCCTTTATAATCATGCAACAACAGAAGGATTCCCAATTTCCGCTTCACCTAATATAAAGTCCTAGAAAGCTATACTATAAATCTATTAAAGTTTGACCTTGTTTAGGATCAGTGAGACGAGCATATTCTATCGAGATTGATAATAGAATGAATGAAATGAAACCCACTCCAAGCCCTTCAACTTAACTATGATGCCCTAACCCCAGCTAGTGGCCTGGGAGGAATAAGTGAAACGATTAACGGAGGTGTTTTTTATATGCAATGTATTTTGTGTGGTCCTGCTCCAGCTATTACCGTATTCCATGAGTATCATTCGTTTACGTTGATGCGGTGTAGCAACTGTAGTCTTATCTTTAGAGCGAATATTGCGGAGGTTGATACAACCGGCTTAATCGCAGATATTTATAATACAGAATGGATTGCAATGCGTGAAAAATATGCTCAAGCTACCTATTCTGATCATGCTCTGTTTAATTTAATGCTGCTGGAAATGTTCAGTCCAGAAAAAGGAGCATTGCTAGAGTTTGGTTCTGGAACAGGTGAATTTTTACATGCTGCTGGAAATGGCGGCTGGAGAGCGGTTGGCATTGAACCCTCACAAATGTCTCGAGCCTATGCCAAATATAAATACGGTGTGGATCTGGTTAAAGATGAATGGAAAAGCACCCAAGACGATGACTCGGCTGAAAATCCTGATCTTCCTCGTTATGATGCGGTAGTGTTCTGGCATGTGCTTGAGCATATTTCCGATCCATTTGCATTTTTGAAGGATATTCGTAATCTTTTGACAACGCAAGGGAAAATTTATTTCAGTATTCCCAACAGCCATTCATTAACCAACGAAGTCTACGGACCTGAATCACCGTTATTTATTGAACCCGATCACCTGTATCATTACACGGACGCTAATGTGCGTGAATTACTCAATCAGGCTGGATTTGAGATCATTTCGATATTCACGCGGCAGCTGGTCTCTGTTTCGGATGTTTTAATCGATGCACATCCTCACTGTGGGCCGAATACTCCATTTGTAGAGCGAATGGCATTATTGGCCAAATGGCAAGGCGAGCGTCGCGGACATGAGATATGTTGTGTGGCCAGCGTGAAGGAATAATATTTTATACTTGCAAGAAAAAAAGCTGGAGCCAAATACACTTGGCTCCAGCTTTTTTGTGATGATTACAATCCCACAATTCTATAAATCAAAGCAGCAGCCTCCGCACGGGTGGTCAGATTCAGTGGTCTGAAGGTTCCGTCGGAATAACCATTGATTATCCCTGACTGCTGCAGGTACTCAACTGCTTCCCTGGCATAAGCTCCGATTTGCTTCTGATCAGCAAATACTACCGTTTTGCTGGAGTAATCCGGCTGAAGAGCAGCTAAACTCCGAGCGCGAAACAAAATAACAGCCATTTCTTGGCGAGTAATCGGTTCTTTTGCGCCAAATAAGCCTTCGCTGCGTCCGTTAACAATCTTTAGCGCCTGAGCTGTTGAGACAGCTTGGTAATACCAAGCGTCTGGACTCACATCTTCGAAAGTATTGCTGTTCTCAGCCTGAAGGTCCAGTGCCGATACCAGCAGTTGAACAAACTCCGCTCTTGTGATTTGGCGGGCAGGCTCATATTTGCCATCGCCTGTGCCGTGCACCAGGTCACGGGAAGCCAACGCTTCTAGGATAGCAGCGAAGTCCGAATTGACATCAGAGAAGTGTATATCTCCATTCGCTGCAGCGTATAATCCGAAGTTCCGTGTTGTGAAGGTGATGCTCTCTGTACCTGAAACGTATTTGGAGTTCTTGACCACTTCCGCCAGCCCCTCGCGGGTAATAGAATAGACGATGGCTTGATTCGGCGCTTCACTTGGATTCAATTTATATCCAAACGATATCTTCATTGCCGCAGATTGACTTAATGTTTCTATTTGCTTTCCATCTACCATCAAGGAGATCCGGTACACGGCATGCGTTTTCCATTTCTCTTTTAATGCAACAGAAAGGGTTGAAGGATCAACAAAATGAATGGACAGCTCCAACTGCTTGGAACCCTCCGGAATATTGCTACCCATCTTGTCAATTGGGAACGTTACGGTGGTTTCACCTGCTTTTATTGTAAGAGAGGTAACATTATCTTTCAGTTCGGTAACGGGCAATTGAAAGGTTACTCCCTTAGCTGTGGCATCTAATTTAGTAAGCTCAAGTGCCAATGCACCATCTTGCACACCCTTCATTGCTTTTTGAATTTCTCCAGTAGGAAGCTGTGCAAGGCGCATTCCTTCAGCATCAGGTGAAGCCTGAATCTGAATACGGCCGGCTGAGATTATATTCACTGGATTAACTATTTTCCCTCCATTGTTACTATTGTTACCGCCATTATTGCTGCCGGACGAACTGCCAGGCGTTTCTGTTCCCCCGCGGTCTTCACTCCGTACCACTTTCAAAGTGTAGGTCTTTGTTGTTGTTCCATTTGCGGCGGTAACTTTGATGCTGACGCTATTTTCTCCTACTTTTAGTTCACTTCCGCCAGTTACTGTTAATTTGGCTTTCGGATCTAAAGGTATCCCTATAACAGTCACGGCTGTTTTAGAAAAGGGTACATTTATTGTATAGGTCAATGTATTACGGTCAAACCCGGGAATATCTGTACCGTCCATACTCAAAAAGCTCAAATCAGCATTATCACTTGGTTGTGTCTCCTCCTCATCTTCGACATACATAAACTGGAAGGTGCGGAAAAGTGCCGGATCCTTCGCAGCGCCTATGCCTGATCCCCACTCAATATACCCTTTTCGGCCAGCACCATCATTATCGTTAACCAACATCGAGAAGCTCAAGATATTGCCTAATGCTGCCCGAATTGGACTTACTTCACTCCAAGGTAGTGCCAGTGCATATGAGGTAATCTTAGTCGCTTCATCTCGGGTTACACTTAGAGTTCCTTTGGTCAACACTCCGGTAGCGGCACCCTTCATAGACAGCCAACGATAAATTTGCGGCCCCTCCGGCGTTTGCGATATTCCGTATTCATACCAGGATTGGCTATCGCCCGGTACACCGGGAGCAAGGCTGAATTGAATACTGTCATTTTGCCAAATATTAATCCCGGATGCATTATGGCTGAATACATCATCACGGATGTCGGCAGTCAAATAAATGTTATCCGCGTCCCAGCGTAATTGCGCTGTTCCGCTAAGATCATCCGTACCGTTATACCCGCTCAACAAAGGGGTTCCGTCTGCAAGATCAATCAGCGCGGGAGTTCCTGTGTCTGACTGATGCTTCATCCGGTTAATATCTATGTTTTGCTTGAGGTGAACTGTCTCATAGCCTTCAAGGTCAACGGTCAACTCTAGTGGATATTTAACGCTTTCAGAGAATCCCGGCAAAGGAATTGGATAAGTAAATCCGCTATTCGGAGCGATTTCAGCTAGTTGCGACTGGCTACCACTGAGCTGATCACTTCCTTCTCCTATTTTCCAGGAAATTTTGTTAATTCTCAGAGGGTCTACTCCAGAACTGTTTGTAAACTGAAGTTGAAGGGATATGCCTCCGTTTCTACCATCTGTAATATGAGGAGCAATTTTTAAGCCTTGAAAATATAATCGCAGATCATCCACAGGTGCTTCAGGCAGTGTGGCAGGATCAAGTCCGGGTCCATTATAGGCTCCGATATTCGGTGGATTTTCTGCTGAAACAGCATTTCCCCAATAGTCACGGCCTCCGTTGTCTGCAATGATTGCACCAGCCCCAAGCGCAGGGGAGCCTTCTCTTAGCTTGTAACCGTCCACTGTATTCCAGCCAATTCCACCGCTGCCCTGAGCAACCAAGAGCGGATTCGCTGTGACGGGATTCGTATTTTCCGGCTCGCTTACTGGATGATTTCCATACAACAGGTTGTGGTCGAAGCTGCCATTTACCCCGGGCAGATTATAACCTCCCTGTCCAAGGTTGTAGACCAGATTGTTCCTGAACGTATAGGGAGCGTTGATATTTCCTGCGTCGTCCCATTCATGGTCGATTATTTTGGTGTTTTGCCCAGTGCCGATATAGATCGTATTGTTATAGATTTGCGTATCCGGCGTAACCCCACCTGCAAAATTAAACGTATGCGTCAGATCATTCTGGCTGATGTTGTATCTGACTACATTGTTAGAGGAGCCGGTCAGCACTCCTGGAGTTAAACGGGCATCGACAAAAAGCATGAATCCGCCCTTATTGCCATGGCTGTAATTATATTGAACTACACTGTCCATAGTATCAATATCCAGATTGAAGCCCTGACCATCTCCCTCTGGTTTATTTGTGTTAAAGGACTCATTAAACTGCACGATATTATTCTTGCCCCGAGTTGGCCAGATTGCGGCTGAGCCGTTAAACTCGCCTTCTTCGGAGTAGTTCCCACCTTCTTCTGCTATGTTATGCTCAATTAACGCTCCGTCCGCACCGAAGGTGAGGATGCCGTCGCTGTCTGCTTGTTTGACATAATTTCCGCGGATCGTAACATTGACCGTAGCATAGTCGGCTCCGTTGAAACGCTGATCCCATACCACAATTCCTGTCCGTCCAATTCGTTCGACCGTGTTGCCTTCGATCCATACCCCATCAAATTTGTCCGTGCCCGTCGTTCCGCCCACATATACGGAGATTCCACCGAACGCATGTGGACCACCTTCTGCACCGGAAACTGTCGGATAACGGAAGCTGCTTGATACATCATGTATATAGTTATCCTGGATGCGGATATTTCTTAAAGTTCCTCCGTTTGCGTTCTCCACCATTATGCCTTCCCGGTAAATGGTTCCTCTCTCGGAAGCATAGTTAGTGACCTCCAGATCCCGGATGCTCCAGTTTGAGGCGTTGCGCAGGTATACAGCTGCTCCGGCCATGCCTCCACCATTGATAGTCGGTTTACTTCCGCTGCCATAGGCAGTGATTGTTATCGGTTTATCGTCTGTTCCGCTACCCTTAGGATATAATTGTTCGTTCCAGATTCCACCCTTCTTTAACAAAATTCGGTCTCCAGCCTCAAAGGTAGTCTGGTTAACTACAGAGAAGGTCTTCCAGGCTGTCTCAGGTGTTCTTCCATCATTGCTATCGCTGCCTGCAAATGAATCGACGTAATAATCTCCGTCTCCACCGCTGTTCCCTCCATCTCCAGGCAAGCGGTTGGACAAGGAGACCGATCCTAGCTGCATCAGCCAGGGGGCGGAATCGCCGCTGAGCTCGATTTTCAAATAATGAATGCCGGAAGGAATCCTTTGTGCTGGGGTATAATTCGTCCCTGTCCAAGCTGCATCTCCTGTGGCCTGTGGAGCTTCATGTATTGCTGAAATTTCTGTCCACGTGGATGCATCCGCCGATCCATAGAACTTGATGCTTCCGCTAGACCCGGCAAAGGAATGCAGACGGACGATGAAATGCTGCAAATTATGCAAATGGTACACAAGTGATTCTGCCGAATCTGCTGTTCTCACTGCACGAGAATGATCTCCACCAAAAAAAGTGGGATTGCTTGTATCTAAAGACCAATTTGTACTAAATGCATAGAGCTGTGAAACGTCATCAAGCTCATCGTTAATCGTTTGAGGTGCAAGTGATACATTGGAGAGCGTAAGGTGTCCGAGCTGCATCAGCCAGCTGTCAAGGTCGCCGCTGATCTCGATTTTGAGATAATTGATATCATTCGGAAGTGTACCTGCGGGCGTGTATATTGTTCCATACCAACCAGAACCGGTTGCTGTAGGACTGTCATTAATGGACGGAAGCTCCGTCCACGCTGTCGCATCGCCCGATCCGTAGAACTTGATTACGGCTGTTGAGCCAGAGAAATAATAGGCCTGAAGCGTAAACGACTGAATTCCTGTTAATGAATAAACGGCATAACCGGTATCCGTGGATGTCCTGACCAACCGCGTAGCATCTCCGCCGAAGAATTGAGGATTGCTGCTGTCAATCAACCAATTCTCCGAACGCAGCTCCGCTGCTGGCAGAGCAGAGAAATCATCGGCATACGTCTCTTCAGCATGGGCAGAAGCACCCATTACAGGGAACACTGTCGTGAAGATCAGCATTATCATTAGCAGTGATTTTGCGAGTTTTTTTAACATTGTTGTAGGATTCCCCCTTGAATATTTATTGATTGGCTTGGTTTGCGAGTCTTTCGGCCATCGGGTAATTCCATTCTGCGATAGCTTTGCCTAACTTATCGTCCACCATGGATCTAAACTTCTGTTGCGCCAAATGAAGTGTGATAGCATCCTTCACTTGATCGAAAGGTTCAACTCCTGCATCCTCTATCGATAGACAGTAAAGTAGATGAATGGCCCCATTTTCAGCAAACAAGCCACTAATCTGTCCAGGTGCAAGCTGATCTGCAGCAAGCAATACCTTAGGATTTTCCAGCGCTGCTGTTCGCCGGGAAGCACTTGTTATTTTGACTTCGCCTACGTTTATACCCAGCTCTTTTGCCTGCTGATGGATGCCTGTGTCTGATCTTATTTCTGCTGCTATTACTGCTGCCCGGAGCAATTCCATTTTCTCCAAGGCCTTCTGCTGATCTTTGTATTCTGTTTCCGGACCAAAAGGCAGTGACGCCCATTCAAGACGTATAGCTCCCGGCCGAGAATATTTAGCAGCTAGATTTGCTTCATATTCCAGCCTTACCTGTTCATCTGAAATCACGATACCTCCGTTGCTGCGCATTGCCTCAATCGTGGCATCCTCAAGGTTGCTCATGTAATAACTGTAATAGGCCTGTGCGTCCAGGTGAAGAGGACCATACACCACCTCCTTATTCGCTGCCGCCTGACTCCTCCGTTGATTCTCGTGCTCCATTCCTTTTAGAAAACCTTCAAAGTTGATATCCGATACCACCCCTGCTTCTTGAGCAAGCTGCAACTCCATCCGCTTCGTCAGTAGCTGTGTCTGGGATTCTTTTATCCACCTGTGGATTGGTTTTTCGCCGGAATAGTCGGTAGACCAGAATTTCTCTGAGTAGTTGGCATCGTAGGTCTGTTTGAAGTAATCAGCAGTCAGTGCCCGATTCATTTGAAGATGCCAGTTGAACTCCGCTGCAGTGACCTCCTGTCCGTTAAGGGTCAGAAGTGGTTCTTCTGCTTGTGGAGCCTGCACATTCATCGCGCCAATCAGCAGCAGGCTTCCCGCAATCAGGGCGAATAGAATAGTGATAAGTCGATTTCTTTTGGAATGAAGTCTTAAAGTCATAAGTTGATTCCTCCTCTCCGCACTCATATTAAGCGCTTTCATTCTCTTCGATATTAGACATGTTACCTTTGAAAAAACAGGCGGGAATGCTGCGAAATGGTTTGCCATTTCACCATTTGCCTAAAAAGAGCAAGATGCTCCATCTATAAATACAAAAACAGCCCGGAATGTTCCGGACTGCTTAGCATTGCTCTTATGTTGGGGCTAACCCGAAAACATACTGAAGCTCAGGACGCCGCCTTTGATAATCTCTTCATGAGGCAAAGAATGGTGCTCCCAAAGCGTATGGTTCCAGTGGATTGATTTACTGTACACATTGGCGGGGCTGTTGTTTTGCGCTTCAATGACCCATTGCCGCCCATTTTCAAGCCGAATCGTTACTTTATCAAATAGTGGGCTGCCCAGTACATATTCAGAAATCCCGGGACTTAACGGATACAGTCCGATGGCGCTCCAAATATACCAGGCACCCATGCTGCCATTATCCTCGTCACCGGGCAACCCATCCATTCCACTGTTGAACAGTTTAGCCATGGTTTTGCGAACCCAGTACTGTGTTTTGGACAATGCCCCGAGTCTGGCGAAAATATAAGGAATATGGAAGCTGGGCTGATTGCTGATGGCAAACTGCCCTAGATCGGCCGCAGCCATTTCCGACATTTCATGAATTTCCAAGCCATAAGACCCCACTTTGAATATCGGTTCCTCGGCCATTAACTGGTCCAGACGCCGAACAAAAGCTTCCTCGCCACCCATCAGACTGGCTAATCCCGGGAAGTCATGGGGAACCGCCCAGCTCCCTTGCCAAGCTCCACCTTCACAGAACGGATCACCCCACGCTAAAGGATCAAATCCTTCCTGCCAAGTACCGTCCTCGTTACGGCCTCTCATAAAACCAACCTCGGCATCAAACAGCAGTTTGTAATTCTGCGCCCGGACCATAAAACGCTCATAATCATCCATTTTGCCGAGTGCTTTGGCAATCTGGGCTATACAGAAGTCCCCGTATATATAATCCAGCGTGTTACTTACACTTTCATGAAAACGATCATGCGGCAGATAGCCGTGCTGCAAATACAATTCTAGCCCCCGTCTACCCAGCTTCTCGTCTGTAGCCGGACGATCTGCATGTTTCAGCAAACCTTCATATATTAGCTCTACGTCGAAGCCGCCGATGCCCTTAACCACGGCATCCGCAGCTGCCGCATCGATCAGTGTGCCGGGCATGGCACTGCGTTCGCCTGGTGACAGCCATTTTGGCAGCCAACCACTTTCACCGTAAGCTAATGTCCAAGCCTGCATGATCTCACCGAGCAAGGATGGAAACAGGATACTGTATAACGGGAAGCTAGTCCGGTATACATCCCACAGTCCGATATCTGAATACATTGGACCCTGGCAAATGCTGCCGTTAAAAGGACTGTAATGAATTTGCTCGTCCTGCTCGTTATATTCATGCCATGTTCTAGGAAACAGGCAGATCCGGTACATACAGCTGTAAAAGGTGCGGAGGTTCTCTTCATCCGCGCTTTCGGCTACAATGCGGCTCAATCGTTCTTCCCAGCTTGCCTCTGCTTTGCTCAAAATCTCCCCAAAGCTGCTCTTGCCGACTTCCCGGTCCAGATTCAGCAGCGCCTGTTCCTTGCTGATAAAAGAAGTGCCGCATTTCACTCCTACTATACCGGATTCCGGTACGGCTAATCCTACGTATGCGCCCAGCCTTTCGCCAGTTCCTTCATATGTGCCCATTGGCTGATAATCCCCGTCAAAGATTCCCGACGCTTCTATAAGAATGTTCGTATCAAACTGAAAGACGAAATACATTGCAAAATTATCGGGTACCCCGGCGGTATGGCCTCTTGTAAAGCCGATGATCCTGCTTTTCTCCGGTTGAAAGGTGAGTTGAGACTCGCCTTTAAGCGGTGCTATTATGAGCCTGTTCTGCTGTCCCTTAGCGTATGTTATTCTAATCACCGCACAGCGCTCTGTAGGGGTCAGCTCCAGTCGGGTACGATATCGCTGAAGAGACACACCGAAGTAGTGTGGGGACACTTGCATCTCTTCCGGTTTAAAGGAAGATGAGCGCGAATCAGGACTGAGCATTAACGGTCCAGTCTGCGGCAACAGTGTTAGATGTCCATAATCTCCGATCCAAGGACTGGGCTGGTGAGTTAGTCGTATGCCCTCCAGGTGGCGATGGTGCGGATGGAAGAACCAGGTCCCCCCTGCTTCGTGGGTTTGCGGGCTCCAAGCCGCCATGCCAAATGGCATCGCTGTAAGCGGCAGCGTATTGCCGTGTGAGTAGCGGAAATCCGACTTAGTCCCTTGTAATGGATTAACATAATCTAACAAACCCAAATGGATACACTCCTTTGGCTGGCTTACACCAGCTCTATAATCTCCGACCTTAACTGCTGCCGGCTAAGATAATCGAAATACTTGAACATCTCCAGCTTCTACCCGTATAGACAGGTGAGTTGTTGAAGGTTCAAACGGATTTATTGGCTGAATTTTGGCATTCCCATCGTCAAACCATGGCTCTACTGAGGTATAATTGGCAGGCAGCGTAACTTTGGCTTCTGCCAACGTCTTCCCTTCATTATGCACATAGAGGAACGCACCTCTGTCTTCTTCAACTTCCCACTCGGAAAGATCAGCGCGGACACCTCCGCTTACTTGCACATTCGGCTGTAGCTTCAATTCCTGCTGTAAAAGATCGCGCACTAACTGGAGCGTTCCGGTATGTCCATCCTGCCAGTAGGCAGCCGCAAGTAAGGTACCGAACCACACAGCACGCCCATTTCCATAAGCAGCGGCCGTCAACACAGGCATGTTGTCCTCGGCAAATTCGGCTAGGACCTTCACATGACTTTGCAGCGAAATATCTGATTTGTAATAGGAGCCGTGTGCCTTATCATCTGCGGCTGCTTCCCCTTCCTTGCTGTGCTCCATTACATTAAGGAGTGGGATCGCCGTCCGTGATTCGAATGCTACCTGATGATAGCTATGATCCAGATTCTCGGCAGAATGAATCCAAGTCTCCCGAACCCCAAAGACTTCATCAAATCCGTAACCGGGAACTGTATAGCTGTGACAGCCATTCTCTGCCTGAAGCGCGCCGAAGGAGCATTCCGAAATCAATATGCCTCCCTTTTCTACCCACTCACGCAGGAGGTCACACAGTTTACGGTTCAGATACAGTGGATAAGGCATCCACAGGCAGCGGTATTGCTCCAATGTCTTTTCCGTAACATCCGACTCATGCAGAAATTCCACTTTATAATTAAGATCATGTAGCAGTTTATGGACGCCTTGAAGGGAATCGTTATAGGTGTCCAAATGATCATGGGCAGCAAAGTTTGCGATTTGGTTCTGTGGGCTGAATAGAATAGCAATCCCGTCCCCACGCCGTTTTGCCTGTAAAAGCTCTTGCTTATTGTCTTGCACAAGCTTATTTAGTTGGGCCATATCCTTGTACCATGGGGTTGGACTGCCGTCCAAATACACACTACCCCAAGCCGGAGCCTCCTGTCCTAATACCTCCGGTCTATACTGCCAGAACAGATATCCCGTGATGCCACGGGCGAGCGGGGTCAGAATATGCTGCTTCATTTCTCGCAGCTCCGGCTGGCGCGGTTTCATCGCCGTATTGCCAGGCAGCGCATGAATCTCTGAGTTGATGATCGGTTTGCCTTTGGCGGCAGAGATCAGTAGATCAGCCGACCAAGCTGAGGACCCTAGGCTATTGCCTGTCAGGTCACAGGGCTCAGCCAGCTTAAAGTCGTCTGATCCTGCTGTAATCATATTAAAAATAGGAGCTGGCACAGTATGTGCCATAACAGGATGCAGCAGATCCAGTGACTTCACAGTATCTACCCGGCTCCGCAGCTCATCTGTTAAAGTACCGGACATGAACAGCCGCCAGTCCACCAAATCATTGAATACGCCTTGCCCACGCGGTGCCTCTACTTCCTCCCAGCTTCTGTAAGTCCGCTGCCATGATTCGTTCAGAGCTTCCAGAGTAATATATTTATTTTTCAGCCATTCTTGGAATGCCAGCACTGAGTGCTCGCAATAACATACCTGGTTGTCAAATGACAGCTTGCGCTTAATCCCTGTTGTCAGCTCAGGCTCATTCCATAAATCCCACACCCAGAGTGCAGGATGATCTTTGAAAGTCTTCACTGTTTCCACCAGAAATTTCGCCTTCTCCGTGGCTGCAGCTGCATGGTGATAACAAGGTCCAGGAGCTCCGCCAATCTGGCGGCAGTTAATTGCCCTTGGTTCCAGAACGGAACCGTCTGCTGTGATCATTTTGGAATCAGGATGTTTTTTATAAAACCAGGCTGGCGCCACATCGAAAATCACGTTCAAAATGACCTTTAAGCCATTCTGTTGAGCAATATCCATCAGCTCCTGAATATCATCGAACTGGTAGACCCCTTCTTTGGACACGCTGGCGCGCCACTGCACCCAATACTTTACACAATTGAAGCCCTGCCCGGCAATATTGCTCTGGTCTTTCTCCCATTGATCCCGGAATGGGGTTGGGGAACGGTAATATTGAAACCCGAATGGAATAAATGAATTTTGTATCAAGGGTACTCCTCCTACAGCGTTCAATTTCGATGTCATGTATTTATAAAAGCGCTTACCGCTCTTTTACGGTTAAAGTCTATCACAGTACATTTTGCAAAAGTTAGGATGGAATCCTATGAAACGGTTTGTTAAGCTGTTGAAATGTTTAGAACTTCCGCTATGCGGAGATTTTTGTACTTAGCCACCGGTGAACATACTGCGAAATCGTTTGTGATCCTGACAACTGAGAAATTACCGCTCCTCTAAAAGAGGTTTCATGTTTATAATGACTGTAAGACATATTAGAAACTACTTCGAGGTGAGGCCAATGTTGAAAGCGCTTATAGTAGATGATGAATATCTCGTCCGTATGGGCATCACCCAAACCATAGACTGGGCAGAATACAACGTCGAGATCATAGGAGAAGCCAGCAATGGTGAAGAGGGTTTGGAGCTTGCACGACAGCACCGCCCGGATGTGATTATTACCGATATCCGTATGCCGTATATGAACGGTCTTGAACTTATCGAGAAAATACGGGAGCAGGACATGCTCGTAGGCATTGTCGTACTTAGCGGTTATGACGAATTTCAATATGCGCAGGCTGCATTACGTTATGGTGCCTCCACCTATTTGCTGAAGCCCATTAATATAGAAGAACTCGCAGATACAGTACGAAGCGTTGGTGATGAAATCCTGGGGAAAAAGCAACTCTCCAAGCGATATTCACAGCTTAATGAGGAAATTGCCGCGATATCCAAACAATTCTGGCAGGATTTACTGCATGGCCAGCTGCATAGTGAGGAATTCATTACCAGCAAAATAAAGCTGCTGGAGCTGCAATTGGAACCAGGAAAAGCTATGCTGCCGCTGTCCATAGCCTTCCCTGCTGATAATGGTCTTCAAGGAACTGATGTAGGCAATGCGTTGGAGGATGAAGCAGCGGTTATTCTGGAAGCGTATTCTTTTGAACAGCTCTGTCTATTCCGCGATAGTCATCTGGAGTGGGTTATGATTCTCCGAACCGATGAACCTGAGCTTGCCGGTGATTCTGCCCGCAGATTAGGTAAGCAGCTATCGGAATGGAGCCAGCAGCACTTCGGCCAGGCTCTTAGCGTTGGCATCGGCAAACCAACTGAAAAATGGAACGGAATCGTAGATTCATACAAACAGGCTATGCTTGCTGCGCAGCGTGCCTTGTCTGGTATTGAACGCGTGTTGTACGCTGAGGAAGAGGCCGGAGCTCGATGCCGGCGTGAAATCAGAGACGCCCTCGCTTTTATCCGGGAGCATTATGCTGGGAACATTACAGTGGAGATGGTTGCTGCTGCGGTGTTCGTCAGTCCAACCCATTTAATGCATCTATTCCGCAAAGATTTGAACAAGACGTTCTATGAATGTCTGACGGAATATCGGATTGAAGAAGCCAAACGTATGCTACGCAATCCGATGTACCGGGTCTATGAGGTAGGCAATCAGGTTGGTTTCACCGACTCCAAATACTTTAGCCAGATTTTCAAAAAGATGACGGGCATCCCACCGAGCGAATATGCAAAAACCTATGGTTAAGCTAACGATGGCCAACCGGATGGATTCTTGGATGCGGAAGTTCAAGATCAAAAGTCGGATTGTTGTTGTCCTGTTAGTGGGATTGTCTCTGCATCTGGTGCTGATGCTTGTTATTTTTAACTTCTATTCCTATACCTATCTGCAAAAGGATCTGTATCGCCATGTGGTCCAGACTCAGCGCCAAATTGGGCTCAGTGTGGAGTTGATGGTCGATGACATTCAGATGTTGTTCCTGCGATTTCTGGTGAACAGCGACATTTACCAGATCATTAATAACGATTCCCTGCCGGCTGCAGACAAGGAATTACGGATCGGGGCTATTATCGACGGTATGCTGGCACAGAATGATCTGGTGGGCAATGTAATCATCAACACCAATGATAATATGCTTTACTCTTATCAGTCCAAGGAGCAGATGCTCGAGGTTCCCGAAGCCTTGTTCATTAAACGTATACAGGAGAGCAGCATGCCTGTTGTCGGTGAAATCAAACGAGATGGCGACGGTAATGCCTATATCCCCTTTGGACAGCAATTCCGCAACTTCAATACGGGGCAAAATATCGGGGTCGTCATCATCTATGTCAGAGAAGCCGCCTTGGCAGATCTTTATTCCTCCAGTTTCACTGGCATTGGCTACTCCTTCCTGACCTCCAGCGACCGGATTATATCTCACCCCGACAAGCGGCTCTTGGGCAATTTTTTGGAGGAGAACGCCCCTCTTCGTCCGGGTCAGAAAGAAGGCTACCGCACCTGGTCAGATAACGGGAATTCCTATATCATTGCTACTTATCCTTTGAATCCTAGGTTGGAAACGCTTGGCGTTAGCTGGGAGTTCACCAGTGTGATTTCTAGCCACAAGTTGCTGGAGGGAATTGCCAAGGGTAACCGAAATGCCCTTCTTTTCGCCAGTGTTACCTTCATTGTGCTACTGATTCTTTCCTTTTATCTGGCGGCCAAAATCACCCGACCACTACTGAACTTGAAGAAGAAGCTGAGTCTGTTTGGCAAAAAAGACCTAGCAGCTGTTTATGAGCAGCGGGCACAGGTCGATGAGATTTTCCAGCTAGAGAACAGCTACTATCAGATGGTAGAACGGATCAGCCAATTAATGCTTGAAAAAGATGAGGAAAAAGAGAAGCAGCGCAAGGCGGAGCTGACTGCGCTGCAGTCGCAGATCAATCCTCATTTCCTCTACAACACGTTAGATGCGATTGCCTGGATTGCCCGGCTGAAGAAGCAGCCCGACATTGAGCGGCTGATTTCTTCTCTCGCGACCTTTTTTCGGATTAGCCTGCATAAAGGCGATAAATTCGTTACTGTCGACGAAGAAATCCGTTTGGTTGAGAGTTTTGTGACGGTCGAGCAAATGCGTTTCCCGAATAAATTCGAGATTGAATACGATATTGAGGAATCGCTGCGCAAAGTCCGCATTCTAAAGCTGATTCTTCAGCCAATCGCAGAGAATGCGATCAAGCACGGCATTAGCGAGAAACGTGGCATGGGCAGAATCTGGATTAAAGGCGAGCTGCTGGAGGATGAGATTCGCTTTACAGTGACGGATGACGGAGTCGGCTTTGCCAACGGTGCGACACTTAGCCAAGCTAAGGAAGATGTGCTGTTCCAGAGCGGATATGGGTTGCGAAATGTGGACGAACGGATCAAGCTGGAATACGGTCCTCAATATGGGCTAAGCATCTCCAGCACTCCGGGGCAAGGCACCACGGTTACGATTAGCTTGAAGAAAGATCTGCCCAATTAACTAAGATTGTTAATGAATGCGGACACTACAAAGAAATCGTTCCTTTTTTGAGAGGTAGGTGGTACTTCCACTTTTCTCATAAAGAGCGATTTCTTTTTTTGACGTGTGAGCAGTGTAAATAGTTATTCTGTCTTTTCTCAAAGTGAATTAAGCCCTCTGATTAGTTCATCTCCTAAGGAAGGGTGTCCATTCATTACTTCAACAAATAAAAGAGGAGCATTGCCATGGCAAGCTCCTCAGAAATCATAAACCGTTAGTTCAACCAATTAATCATTTCATTGATTTTGCTAACGCGACCATTTCCACTTTAGTCAAATCTCCACTGTTGAATTCAATAAAAGTACCATCTTGTACCACACGTAGGTATCCTCCTGGTGTATGATTAGCCCATGGTTCAAATCGCCCTTCGATTCCGTTTATGTTAATTTTCTCTCCACGTTCATTAAATTTAAAATCCTCGACTATAGTTCTTGTTGTACTTGTTTGGTTACGAACATCTAAATTAGTGACAACTCGGTTTATTTTATAACCAACCGCCTTATGTTCTTCAATTCCAAATAAATATGTCTTTCCTGATTCATCAAAAAAATGAAGTCTAACTTTTGAAACTGATTGACCAAGAACAAGCGGATATGGTTCCTTAATTTCTAACTTATAACCTTTAAAAGAGTGAGACGGTACTAGTAGTTTGAATTCCGCAATTTTCTTCAGCTTATCCAACCCCATATTTGAAAAAGCAAGCGTAGGCTTAGCTGATGCGATTCCAGCAGACAGCGTAAAGATTAAAATCAATGAAATAATCCATTTAAACAAGGGCGATTCCTCCAAATTTTTTGGGAATATTATGCCCTTGATTAATTCAACTATCCTGCCCGTTTAGTTAAAATCCAACTCTATTCTGGTGATTATAATTTCTTTAGCATGTGAATGTCATTAGGTTCTTTTTCAAATAATTCCAAATCAATCTCTGATGTAATGGCTGAATCATGACTAGTATAAAACTTCACCGCAGATTCAGTCTCGGTAGACGAAATATATAAGTACTTCGCCCCTTTTTCAACTGCTGCTGTACTCAGTGATTCCATAATAAGACTACCGATTCCTCTTCTTCGATATTCACGTGTCACATACATAAGGTCAATCTGAAGCCTATCATTATCATAACCCCTGAACTTATGAGCTAAGACACCAAACCCGACCAGTTTATCTCCGTTAAATGCTCCAAAAGCCCTACCACCATTGGTGAGTTCATATTCATATCGAGATATTATCTCTAGATAGATATCTTCTGTCCATCTGGGACTTTCATGTGCTGTTCTTATTTCTTCAAGTACCCCGTGCTTTAATTTGTACGTCAATTCTATTGTTTCCGAACGATCGATGTCACGAATTTTATAAGAATCATAAAGTATCATTTGAACAATTGAAACCATTGTAATCCCTCTTTTTTAAAAATTCGTATTCATCATTATCAATTTAATTGCATACATCAGAATCTATAATATAAGTTTTAGACTGCCCCTAGAACTTGAAACAGCGACATCAAAGGACTATAAAATAAAGTCCAGACTGTCGCTATTTCATTAAGTAACGTATCCCGTTAACTTAATGCTGTGGATTGGATACTGATTTAATAAATAATATCGTGTTGTTCCCCGTCTTTGGGATCGTTAATAACAACCCACTGTTCCTCAACTATGTTTAGTTCCTCATTGCAGAACTCCATTGCTTCTTCTAATGTTTCATAACAATAGTCAGCATTTGCACCCTTATTTTCATGAGTTTCAAATAGAAATAAATAAACACGATACTTTGATTCATAAATCATTACCTTACTTATGTCCCCTTTTGGTTCTGTAAGAAGAGCATACATTCTCATATTTTCACCCCATATGTTCTATTGCATTATCTTACCATAACGTTATCCAGCCCAATAGTTGAACAAACCCCTACGAAGTAGATTCGCTGTGATCGGTTCCCACCCAAGTAGATATAAGCACTGCTAGCCAGTGACCTTTTGGAGATTTTAGCAGGTAGCCTGAAATTCCAATGCTTCATAGATTCTGTCTGCCATTCCGACTGCCAATCTTAGTCTTTCATCGTGGAGTTAATTTTTAAGTACAACTGTTTCAGCGGATTAACAATACTGCCACTAAGCATTGAAATCAGCAACCAGAACACTATGAACACGACGATGTTTAATCCGATCATTAAATACTTAAATGTCCGCAGCTCTGCATTCATCCCGTCTGCAGAGATGTAGGTGACAATGCGCTCGTCCGATTCGGGCAGCGGATAGAGCAAAATCAAGCCGTCGGCCGTTTCACGCTCCAACAAATCCATAGCACTGCTACTTGAACTATCTTGTTCTTCCGGCATAGCTGGATTATCCTTCTCTGGTGTGTCCAGCGCAGTTCTAATTTCTTGCAGTCGCTTCATGGGCACATCCGCCGCATTCAGCAGCTTTCCGTTACTTGTCAGCAGATAAACTTCATTCTCGCCGTAGATCGTATTCTTGCCTGACAGGTAGAAGCTGTACAGCTTGTCAATCTCAACTTCGAGCGAGAGCAGACCTAAAATTTGCCCCTCCGTATTCTGAATTTTTACCTCAAGCAGCAGACGGTCGCGCAGATCAGAAGGCGCGTTCATCAGATGTTCCCGGTTCAGCACCGTCCAGCGCAAAGCCTGTTCCCGATTATCCAGAAATTGTTCCATCCCCGGAACTTTCTTGATCTCTGTAAAGGGGAGAAGCCCGGATACATTGCTCGAGGAGTACGTCCCCCCTGCTTCACCCCAAATATAAATGCCGAGAATGTCACTGCTAGAGGAGCGAATGCCCTCAAGTATCGGAGAAATCGCTCCGTCGTACGCTGGTTTTTTCAACGCATTCTGTACCACCTGATTGTTGGAGATAAGCTTGGAGGTCTCCTCTAGCCAGTTCATGAACAAAAGAGTGTTCTTATGCTGCTGGCCAGTGTATTGAACGGACAACTGCCGCAACATATCCAAGCTTCTATGCTCCATAGTACGGTACAAAATGAAACTCGAAGCGGCAATGTAAACGGTAATAAACAGCACCAGGACAAGGCGGATGTTGCGGCCGAATGATCTGAACATATAACTCCCCATCCCCTCTGGTGTATGAATCAACGAAAACGAAGATCAATTGAAATCAGACTATCAGCTAAAGTGACTAAAGTCGATCTCCTTATAAATAGAACCTGCATCTGTTAGCAGCACTTCATGATTAGGCAAGATAATTGTAATCTCCGAACCGACTGGCCAGTTAGCTTCAAAATGGAAGCTTTTATGTCCCGCTTCTGAATGGATTTCCCATTTTACATGTATTGGACCCAGACTTGTGCTTACGATTCCACTGGCCTGTTGCAGTTCGCCGCAATGTGGCTTTACGGTTATTCCCTCTATCCCTTGCCGGACACCCAATATCCCTCTTGTGAACTCAGTGATCGGCAGCGCGCTCCAGGCGTGACAGTCACTTCTGGTTCCAACAGAGTCCATTTCTGGGAGTGTAGTGAGGTTCAAATCCAGCTGCTTCATCCAGCGTACCCATAGTCCGAAGGAGCGGTCATACAATCCGCAATGCTCCAGCGCGCGAAAAAGATAATAGCTCATCGGCAGCGAAAGTTTAGCCAGTGATGTGTCAGCCATTGTAGCCTCTAGTAGTACTGCCCCCTCTACAGCGTCCACCGTGCCAGCTAAAATCGCCCAGACCTGCGTATGCTGGCTCAGCTGCATTTCCGCTGTTGCCGCCGGACTGTCGCGGAACATCAAGCTGTTCGATTGGCGACAGCAATCCAGTACCGCAGCGTTGACCGCGGCTTTGCGCTGGCGCAACTCAGATGCAATCTGCGTCCACCCGCTGGCGGCAAGTAATTCAGCCGCTTGCTCCAACGCGGCTGCATACATCAGGCTAAGCACGGTTGCAGGTGCATCATCCGTACAGTCTGGTGCACCAAGTGGCCATTCTTCTACCCAGTCGAAATAATTCCAATATTGGCGAGGTGTTCTGTCCACCAGACCCTGCGGTGTCAGTCGCTGATCGAACCAGTCCAATACAGATAACAGTGGCAGTCGGTACTGATTTACGATATCCAAATCTCCAAAGGATCTATAGTGGTCATGAATCATCCCGATCCAATACAAGGAGAAGGAGGGAATGACCTGTGGCAGCACGGAGGGGTAGCGGCTTTGCAACATGCCGTTTGGCAGCTGCGAAGCCCTATAATCTTCCATTGCCCTCCGTGCCAATCGGTCGTCTCCTGATAACAGGTACGTAAATTCCATCATTAGTTTGGTATCCATGGTATATTGCAACTGTTCATAATACGGCGTATCCTCGTAGGTCTCATGCATGCAGCGTTGTAGTGTTCGGACACTCAGCTCCCAGAGCTGGTTATATCGTTCATCGTTGCAATGAAAGCTTCCTTCCGGCAGCAAAGGATATCCGGTCTCCCGATAACTGAAGCCGGATATCGTCAAAGGCTCAGCTCCAGTATTCACCTCCAGCCGGACATACCGGAAAGTACGAAACCAGAATGGCTCATAGCATTCCATCTGCACCGAGGTGCCATAACCGGCTGGATGGTAGCTGTCATAACCGCCTCTTAACACATGCTCCTGCATATCATCGCGGACAGCTTTGCGGCGGATCTCGTCATCCCCAGTCTCTTCTTCGTAGCACTCGGCGTACAGTAGGGTGATCCGGCTACCTTTCCCCCCAAGAAGCTTAAGCTGCGGATAAGCTGTGATTAGCTCACCTGCATCCAGCTCCAGCCAGAGTTGCTGTCCCCCTTCTACGTGTATTCCTGCAAATGGCGGCGAAGCTCCAGCAGCTTCATTCCGCAGCTCCAGACTATGCCCGTTTTCAAAAAGGGCTTCCCCTTCACCACTACTGCTGCGCATCAGCTTCAGGAAGAGTTGCTCGCGCTCATACAGCAGCGGAATCGGTCGCTTCGCCAATTGCCAGGGGGTTAATTGACCATAATCATCCCGTACCGGTTGTACAATACCTGCGGCTAGCCAGGCGCTGTCGTCATATTCCGGCAGTGTCCAATCCAGCAGCGCTACGTCCCCATCCACCTCTTCCAATCCGCCCATCCAGCGCATAATCGGAAACGGTTGAAGCCGGTAGCTGTGGTCCCTAATGCTTTTCCATGAGGTATCTGTATTCAGTTCCTGCACAAGCTGCCCATTTTTCATAACTTCCGCTTCTACAAGCAATCCGCCTTTTTGCGAACGCCAGATAGATAGAGGTCCGTCTTCCCCCAGCTCAAAGGGAGATGTCCCAGCATAATGAACTACCATAACAGCAATCACATTTATACCTGGTTGCAAAACGTCGCCCAAATTGAACTCCTCATAATAGTGAATATGACCATGACCCTTGCAAGGACCGGCCCATAAACGCTTCCCGTTAACAAAGAGTCTGTAGCGACTGTCAGCAGTAATGGCCAAATTCAGACTGTAGGCCCTCCCGGCTCCAGCTGGTAGCTCAAACATTTTGCGAAAATACACTCGCTCGTGTTGCTCCTCCCAACTTTCTGTTCCTTCCTCATCCAAAGGCCAGATCCATCGCGCGCTCCAGTCTCCCCATTCTTTTGCAGCCATATAATGCACCTCTCCTTTATCCCTTAGAGTAGATTTGGCAATCACGCAGAAACGGCATCGCCGCCCTTCAGAAGGACGACGCCGCCGTTTGACTGTGTTTATTTCACCTTGTCGAGATAATCACGTTGGAATTCTTCAGCAGCCTTAGTCAAAATCTCCAGTGGATCTGCGTTTTTGTCCGTTAGGACGGTTTGCAGTACAATATCCAGCTTCTGGTACAATTCCTGAGCGTTGACCGGCTCTTCTGCCCGCATGCCTTTACTGCCGTTGTCCATATAATCACGGAACAAATCCAAGTTTACATTGTTGTATTTGTCGAGAATCTTCTGTTCTTCACCGATCCGTTTCTCATCTGTCCAAATCCGCAGTCCGTAAGGGCCTACGATCAGACCCTGATCACTCAGTGTCTTTTTCTCGATATCCCAGCCGGTCAAAGCCTCCTCTGAGGATTCCGGAGTGAATCCGTAGGTTTTTAGCCATTTGAATCCAGCATCAATCTGCTCAGGTGTTACATTAGGCGAGAACATATATAGACCACCGCCGAGCAGGGTTACAGGTTTACCGATCGGTCCGACTGGAAGTGCGGACATTGCCACATTATCTTTAGACATTTTAGTCTGCTGCTGGATGACTGGAGACCAGTCATTCGTGCCGAAGCTCATAGCGACTTGATCAGTTCCGAACAAGCGGAACATATCATTTGTAACATCCACCAGATTATTGTCCGGCAGTACATCATATTTCCACTTCAAGTCTTTCACATATTGCAGTGCTGCCGCTGCTTCTGGAGAATTGAACACCGCTTGCCATTTGCCATCTACCTGTTTTTCGAATTCAGCGCCGTAAGCCCAGGCAATATTCATGAACATCCAACCGCCCTGGCCACTTTTTGTTGGTAGGAACATTCCCGCCTTACCAGTCTTTTGCTTGATGATCTGCGCGGTTTCTGCCAGCTCATCATATGTCTTAGGGAACTTTGGTATGCCTTTATCGTCCAACAAACCAGCTTCCTTGAAGAGATTCATATTGTAGAGCATACCGATGACGTATCCGTCCTTCGGAATCCCGTAATATTTTCCGTCTTTAGTAACCATCTTAAGCAGATCTGGATTGATCGCCTGATCATAACCGTATTTTTTCATAGTATCCGTTATATCAGCTGCGTAATTTGCCTTGATAATTTTGCTTGTTTCTGTAAAAAAGGTCTCGTAAACCGTTGGAAGCTGACCGCTGGCCGCTTTAGGCAGGAAAGAGCTGACGTCATAACCCCATTCATCCTTGTCCACAATGATATCCGGAAAATTAGTTTTCATCTTCGCCATAACCTGCTCATACTGGGCGATTTTGGCTTCCTCATTCGGCTTTGGCCAGTTACTGACCTTGATCGTCACCTGTTTGTTGCTCGCTTCCTCCGTATTCCCTCCAGCATTCTCCTCTTTGGAACCTCCGCAACCAGCCAGACCGGCCGTAAGAAGTAGCGTTAGCGCCAGTGTAGCTGTGATTTTTTTGGTGTGTTCGATTCTCAATGTAATTCCCCCTAGTCTTATTGTTAAAGCATTCTTCACAACATGTAAAGCGCTTTCTTTTGAATCTGAAATCATCTTACCACGCACCTTCTGCAGCACCCTACGGGGCAAAACTGTGAAATGGTTTGTGATCGGGTGATGTTACCCTTTAATACTTCCGCCAAAGGATTGCCCGTTCATAATGTACTTTTGGAAAAAAACAAACAGAATAATCGGCGGCAGAATCGCAAACGTCAGCGCAATAAACTGAATGTCCTGCGGCAAAGTCGCTTTCAGATTATAGATGGCCACAATGACCGACCAGGTCGATTTATCCTTCAGCACCATAAAAGGCCAGAAGAAGTCCTGCCAGACACTGTTCATCGTTAGTATTGTAATTGTGGCCATAACTGGTCCGCTAAGCGGGAGGATTATCCTGATAAAAATGCCGATGGTGCTCGCTCCGTCAATTTTGGCCGCTTCCAGCAGCGCCAGTGGGATGGTATCAAAAAAGTTCTTGAAGATCAGAATTACCACTGGATTCACGGCAGCCATAAACCACATCGGCCAGTAGGTATTGGTCAGATTCAAGTGCAGCAGTGGAAAATCAATCAGGTTTTTGAAAAGCGGCACCATTCCGACTGTATTCGGAACCATCATGGTCCAAACGATCAAGGCAAACAGCAGTGCACTCCCTCGAGGCTTCAGCTTAGAAAAAAAATATCCTGCCAGCCCGTTAAACGTAAGACAGAACAGTACAGAACCGACAGCTAAGTAAGCCGTATTCAGATAGTAACTGAGAAAGTTAAATTCCTGCCAGGTCTCCCATAGCTTGCCAACATTGAATGAGCGAGGAATCAGGGTAGGCGGGATCGCATAAAACTCTTTGATGTCTTTAAGACTCGAAACCATAATCCAGACCGGAGGCAGAATACAGACGGCGGCAAGCACAATCATCAGAATGAACATGCACCAATACAGCACGCGTACCCAAGGTGACCTGTATTCTATATTGCCGATAATGCCAAATGCTTCTTTTGTTTTCATAGCTTCTACTCCCTGTTCAATTTCTTATCCAGCCGGAAATATATAATAGTTAGCACCATCAGGACAAGGAAAGTAATAACCCCCAGCGCCATGGAATGGCCTGCTTCAAAACTCCGGAACGCATAGTAATAGCTTTGGAGCATTAACGTCATAGAGGCGTTGTTCGGCCCACCTTCGGTCATAACCAGAGGCTCGTTGAAAATCTGGAATACACCGCTGATCTGCAAAATCATCATCAATCCGATCATGCTGGAAATTTGCGGAATGGTGATGCTTTTAAATCTCCGCCATACATTCGCACCGTCGATAGAAGCCGCTTCGTACAGATCATGATTAATGCTTTGCAGACTGGCTAGATAGAGCAGCACCGTTCCCCCGAAATTCCGCCAGGTAATCGTGAAAATAATCAGCATAATCGTCATGTCCGGGTCCTGAAGCCACTGCTGCACCGGGAATCCCAGAGCGCTCAGCATAATATTCAGCACGCCGCCCTTCCCAGGCTCAAACAGAAACATCCATAACATCGAGGCAGCAATGCCGGGAACCATGCTCGGAAAAAAGACCGAAAAGCGGAAAAACGATTTCCCATGCCTGAGCTCATTGATCACAACTGCGACTATAATGGGTACAGCAAAACCGATCAGCAGCGACCAGAACACATACACAAAAGAGTTGGTCAGTGTCTGCTGAAATGCTGAGTTCTGTATCACATCCTTGTAATTCTGCAGTCCGGCAAAGCTTACGGCATTATAACCCTCTGTATTGAAAAAAGAGAGCACAATGCCCTTCACCAGCGGCTGCCAGGAAAAAAAGAAAAAGGCAAACAGCGTAGGGACAATTAATATCCAAGATGACCAATCTCTAAATAGACGCCGCACAGGATAACCTTTCTTTTTCTTAGTCATTAAAGGATTTAGTTCAGTGGTTTTTCCAATCATGCTCCTGTCCTTCCTTCCTCCCGAAGCCAAGAATTCACTCCGGTCAGGCGTTGTATAGTTGTTATATTTAAATGATAGCGCTTCCTACAAAACCTCGAAATCCGGTAACCCTGCGAAAGCGTTTGTAAAGCTACTTATTTTGCTGGCAAGCAATCATGCGAGAAATATAAAAGATTGTGTATGGTATGAAACTTATACTTTCTTATATTTCAAAAAAAGCGATGTACGCACCGGAATGGTCGTACACCGCTTATGTTCATAGTATGACGTTTTGTTTAGGCCTCACTTAGCCCTGAGCTAATGCATAGGACGGCTGCTTCCGCTCGAAATGCTTCGCTCGCCGGATTGGGCTGCTCCTCCAAAATGCGGAGTACCGCCTGCGGCTCCACGCCGGGCTGCGGCACACGGGATGGAGATACTACGTTCCAGTCCTGTTCACCCTTGAGCCTGTAAGATAACTCATAGAGATAATAACCCGCATGCTGCCCGTCAGCGAGTTGACTTACCCCATCCTGCCACGAGCAGAGTTCAAGAGGATGCTGTTTGTCAGGTAAAACACCGGACGCGAGGGTAATGCACTCATTACGGACTACCTGCTGCTTCTGTTCCCAAGCCTGCTGATCTAGGATCCCCAGCTCTAGGCGGTATTCCATTCCCGGCTCTCCATAAAGAGTCCAAGCCACTGGACTACCCACCGCTACGAACTTCGGTGCCTCCAGAAAAACTGGCTGATGAACCGGAACAAAACGTTCCGTCTGCTCCCACTCGCCCACAGCTGGACTGCGTCTGCGATAATGCACCGTCCCCGTGAATTCAAGCTCCTGTTCCTGTAGTATAGCTTTTAGACACAGAGCAGCCTGCTCGTAAAGGTCCGTGCAGTTGTTATGCCCGAAGCGGTAGCCGATCTCATGGCGAAGTGGAATGCCGTGACTCCGGACCAAGGCCGCGAAGGCAAAGCTGAATCGGCTGAGGGTAAAGGCATCATGCGTGCCATGATTTATCAGTAGCTTAGTGCCGCTCGCTTTAAGGCCGTCTATGAAGAAATCGGATTCTAGTCCGGTTGTTTCCCGCAGGCTCGCAGAGTCACCGGCTCCCGTAAGAGTCTGTAGCAGAGTCTCGATACCTGATCTTCCGGTCTGAGGATGCCGCCAGTCCTTCTTCCAGATATCCCGGTAACCCGTATCCACCTCTGCCACATGCCAGATCAACGGGCATGCCCCTTCCGCAAACTCACGGGTAAGCCCGTTCAGAATTAGCGGAGGTGCATAACACAATGTGTACCGCACCCGGTACGGCAGCCTTAGAGGATTGCCTCCCGCCAGCAACGCGGTCAGCCCACCGCGTGAGCCACCCACGGCCACAACCTGCTCCGCATCACCACCATAGCTATCTTGGCCTCTGGCAATTGCCGCCCCAATGCCGGCGTAAATGGAACTTTGCAGGGAGCGGCTGCCGATGTAACTTCCACCGTTCCAGAGAACACCAACAACACCTTTGCCTGTGCTGGCCAGAGTCTTTCCGATGATTTCCAGAAATGAGGGACCTACAGTGCTGAAGGTATTTTCATTGGCATCATAATAACCGTTGAATAACAGCGGATAGCCCTTAACACTTTTCGCACTCCAATTGGGCGGCAAAATATAGGACGCAAGGCTATGCTGACCGTTCTTCGTAACTAACAGACTGCCGCTGATGAGCTGAAACACAGGCGCATTGCTTAAAAGAGCCCCATCGTCAGCGGATTCATTACGGTAGACCACCGGATACCCGAAGGTCTTCAGGATACGGTCGCTCAAGGAGATGGCAACTAAATCATCTACTGCATAGAGACTGTAGCGGTCACCAATATAGCGTTCAAATTGCGGGGTTTTAAGTTCTTTATCCCCTTCGTTACTGCCGAACAACTGATAATCTTCGGTATTGTATACATAAGGGCTATCTGGATCGTTATTATAGAGCCGTACATGCTCAGCTACAACCTTCTCTCCAGCTTCGTCCATCCGCAGGGTCCCGATGCCGTCGGTCCCACCATAACGGAAGCCGCCTTTCCCCTCAGCAGCACTGTTATCCCAGTGTGACACTACTGGAAGCGTATTGATCAGTAACGGACTGACCAATACGAACACTCCTTCCTCTGAATTCTGGGTTCCTTCCGCGTTTTCAGCCTCGACTGTATCCTCTCGCAGGGTTGACCAACCGGCTTTGTGATAAGTTACTTCACCGCTCCGCAAGTAGGCCAGCAGTAGTTCTGCATCGTGCATTTTTAAGTAATCGGCCACAGCCCTAGTAACAGGTAGAGCAATGGGCTCAGATCCACCACTCAGAATAAACCGACTTAGCGGAACGTATTTTCCCGGTACAAAACACAATGATTTACTCATAAATTCCTTCTCCTTCATCTGGTATCGTATCGCCATGTGCTGTCAGAAACGAGCAAAATTTAATTTCTGGCAGACCGTCGGTACTACAGTAATTCTCCCCAGCCAGAAATCCTCCCGACAGTTTTGGTGTGCAAGTAACCGTCACCGTCCTTTTTTCTCCTGGAAAAAGGGTGAGGAACTGTTCATCTGCTTCCATCCAGTAGCGGTCCCCCTTCTCCTCTGCATGTACATGTAACAGTACTTCACTACCAGTATTATGGAGAGTGAAGTGAGCTTGGTGACTTATCTTTCCTACACCAGTAGGTTGCCATAAGCTTTCCTGCCGCACCTGAAGGTTGCCACCTGTAAGTTCAAGTGCTGGGGCATAAAGATGTTGGTTAGCTGTAGAGAACACATATAAATTTTGCTGCGATTCTTCTTCAATGTTCCGGAATGACAATCTGACAAAATATAATAGATCCTCAGGCTCAGGCACGCTGAAATTCAACTCCCCAACACAGACAGCACGATCTTTGTCTCCTTCTGCCTCGAAGGTTTGCCGATATAGGCTTCTACCCGTTGCATCTAGCACTTCTGCATCAACCTTTACCTTGCCTCCATCCACACCATGCACGAATACATTTCCATGAAATCTAGTACCAGGCGTTAAAAGTAGGCTGCGATAATCTAGCGAAGCATGCTGCGGACGGAAGGCTTGTTTCACCCAGTGGTAGGCCATTTTAGTTTCACCATAATAATCTACAAGATTGGTGCAAGACACATTCGGCCATGGCTCGTTGAACTGCCAGACAATGCTGCCGCTGTTCCTGAATTTGCGGCGACGGTTAGCCTCAAGCACGAAGCGGATTCCTTCTGCCTGCATCCATTGGCTGCAAGCAGAGAACTGCTTCAAATCATTCATGCTACCGAACATTTCTTCTTCACGGCTTAGCGTATCCCACCACTCCCCGTGATGTCTCCATACGGCGCTGTTCTCCATCGAGACAGGCTGCTGGTTGGCTTCATTCAGAAATTTCTCTAGGCTTTTGAGAGAACTCAGACCGTCCACACCAAATTCGCTATGCAGCAGATTATCGTTACTGCCATATAATTCGTAGTGATAGGGGTTGCCCATATACTTCCAGTAGCCATGAACATCATGCCCCTGGCCCTTGGCTTCCGTAATATACTCCACCGGACCAGATGCCGAGGTCGGCAGAAAGAGCCGCTGCGGATCATACTGCTCTACCAGCCCCTTTAGCATCGCCAGATTGGAATCACTGAGGTCTGAAGGCTTGTTTGGTTCACTCATTAATTCATTTCCACCGCTCCATACCGTTAGTGATACATGATTGCGTTTATCACAGAGTGCGGTGCAAGCCGTCTTACGCAGCAGTTCCAGGAACTCTGGCTGCTTGGATGGAATATTATCAATGCCAGAACTCGATTGGATGAACTCCTGCCAGACCATAATGCCATTTACATCACATAAGTCGTAAAACGCTTTCTTCTCAATGATTCCACCGCCCCATACCCGAACGAGGTTGATATGTGCCGCTTTCATTAGATGGATCATCTGCTGATACTGTTCGACCATCACATTTCCGTAGAGATGATCCAAGGGTGTCATATTTACACCTTTTATATAAATCTTGCGCCCGTTGATCACGACCGTATAAGGTAGTGCGTTGTCGGGGCTTCCTTCATTAAGGATATAATCGAGCTTGCGGATGCCTGTCTGTAACCTCCGGGTATCCAGCACCATATCCTCTTCGTCCAGCAGCTTCAGCTCAAGGCTGTAGAGCGGTTGTTCTCCGTAACCGTTTGGATACCATAGCTGAGGTTCAGGTATTTCGAGCTCCGTGTTCACAACTTCTCCCGCAAGAACAGAGTACGTCTGAACCAGCAGCGGATTCCCCTTCGGATCAGAACAAGTGATGCTCGCTGTCAGCCTTTCTGTATGTTCAGGACCAGCCATCTGTTTGATGCTTGCCTGAATAGAAATTCGACCAGACACCTCCCCGTCATTTTCACCAAGGTCCGCATCTGTAGTGATCGACACGTCTTGCCAAGAACAATCCCGGTGAACCCTCAGTACCACATCATCCCAGATTCCGACGTTAACTAACCTGGTGGAGAAATCCCATTTATAATTAAAACGGCTCTTCTGCGTAAAGGTGGCCGAGGTTTTGCCGATTTGGCCCATTTCATCCGGTGCCTGCTTCAGTAGCATTGAGATTTCCAGACTCTCCCGCTCCGAGAGGAGATCTGTAACATCAAATACAGCAGGCTCGAACATTCCCTTATGTTCACCCAACTGGATATTGTCGGCGTAAACAGCTGCTTCATAGTCTAGCCCCTGAAAGACCAGTTCAACTCGGGATGCCTTCAGCTCAGGATGTTTCAAAGTCGTGCGGTAAACCCACCAACGGTTCTCTACCCATTCACAGCTTAAGCTGTTCAACTCTTCATAAGGATTGCTAATCCAGCCCTGTCTGTAGAGATCATAATGAACTCCACCCGGCACAGTAGCTGGCATCCAGTCTGTAACTCCCATCAATTCCTGTCCTAGCTCCATGCTGGTGCCCTTTAACGGCACCCAAGGCCAGTACCCTTTGACTTCCCACTTTAGATCGTTCAATAAAATTTGTTTCATGTCTTCTCCCGTTCCCCCAAATCCTGCTTAATTTGGCGCTGTTCATGACTAAGAACGGCTCTGGCGCCATCGGTTAATGCGCTTACAATTCTATTCATCTAGCTTCATTACCAATGATAGCATCGGGTTATCATTTTCGAAGGCCCCTAACCCTGTGAAATCGTTTGTTAATCTGCGCAGTTGCAGCTAAATACAAACAACCATTCTAGAACCAAGCCGTTTGTAGAACGCGAAAAAGGAGTTCCCTCAAGCCGTGAAAGGCCACCGGGGATCTCCTTTGCTTTTTGTTTGGACTGAGATTCAAGAACTCCTGCAACGACGTAGCACCTATCGGACTGAGATGACCCTAAGCGCAGTATTATTACACTTTTGGAATGCTAACGGACCCCGAGTCGCTATTCGCATAAAAAACTCTGTAATTGAGCCTCTTTCTGAGCAATAGGTTCACTGGAGTCCGAAACTCTCACAAGCTAGAGGATGATTACACTGTTGAAGTTGAAGTCTGCCTCCTGACTAGCACCAAAAGAGCAGCGGTTCTCTCGTGACTTAGAGAATCGCTGCTCTGCTGTTAAACGGGCCATCGTATATAAAGAAGCACTGTCCCTGTGTTCTGTTCATCCATATGAAATACAAAGAAGAGTCTTAGAAACCCCCTACTTGATTAACTCAAGAAGCTCGTTAACAGTTGCTTTGTATTGTGGTTTGAACGCTGCGGATTTCATGTAACCCGCAAGGCTTGATAAGAACTGTCTTCCTTCAGGCGTATCGCTTACCTTGTCTGCATCTAAAGCGCACACTAGTAAGTTGCCTGCTCCTACGCTGCATTCCACGAGGAAACTAAGCTTATGATTTCTTTCAAAATTGTCGATGGTCTGCACCACGGGATTCCAACTGCGATCAGCTTCATCCATGATAATGGATTTTGAGTGCTGAACGATATTCCACCATGGATATGTTGAATACTCCTCGCTAGGGAACTCGTGGAATACAGGATGGCTGTTATCAATTAAAAGTCCCATGGTACCCACAGGAACTGGCCGGTTCATGCTCTCTGAGATAGAGCGGAACATTGGGTAACACCAGAAATCTGTGCAGTAATAACCCTCGACAGCATTTTGGAGAGTTTCCGGTTTCGGCATCAGCAACACGTTCTCACCTTGCTCCAGTAGTGCAAGCGCATCACTAGACAGCTTGTCGAATACATGGATGCCTTCCAGCATATTGCCGCTCTTTTCTGGGTAAATCCATAGATCGTAGCTCTTACGAATATCTGTCCCCTGTATCGAGAGAGACAATACGATTGTACTCATCCGGTCAACTACAGGCAGCGTTATTTCCAAATCGCAGATATCGATGTAATTCGTTCCTGCAGGAACGTTCACCTCGCTTGTACCTTCTGCCAAAATACCATTATCCACAGTCAGTTCCCAACGTAATTCAAGTGTATCTGGCAAACCGCTGCGGAAGCAGCTTAGCTCTACATGAGCATCGAACGGTTCACCGGAGACATAGTTATACTTAGGAAATCTCGCCAGCAGAACGGCATCATTACAGAAGGTTCGCCATTCCTCAGGGCTAATCATTCCTTTGGAATCCATAAAGGCGTCGAGGACACCTACTAATGCTGTTCCCTGACCGCTGAAATCCTGGAGATCCAAGAGCTGGAAGCCGGCAAGCCGCCGGGAGCGGAATGCCGCCTCGAGTTCCTCTTTGTAACAGGCTACGGCCAGCTGCCCTGAACATTCGAAGTATTTAGCGGCTAAATGCCCCAGTCCCTTACTTTCCAAGCGTTCACGGAAAATTTTGAAATTCTCGGCCTTGAGTGGTCCGTTGTATTTTTCGATCTCTTCAAAATTTGGATAGGTTGCGTATTGTCCAATCTCATGCGAAACAACAGGAATGTGCGGTATCCATTCTCCGGAAGCCTCATCTGCTTTCACGGTCTTGGCTTCGGCACCATACTGAATCTGGATCTCACCGCCAGCTGTATCTTCCATCTTCTCTCTATTCAAGAGATCCAAAGGTACGATCTGATCATCATAATCCTTCAATGAACTCGGCAAGGCAGTCTGTACATGTCCTAGTGGTGCATCACACATGGCATAAGAACCTCTGAACAGTCGGTCTCTGGAAAAGCGTACCCCACTGAAGAAATCGTCATGTTCCAGAATTTCCGGTACCCATTGGTGGTTATTGGAGCCCTGTGTATAGAGAATCCGTTTATCGAACGCTTTATAGTCCTTCAGGAAAGAATCAATTTTAGCTTTACTGCCCCATAACTCATTACCAAGGGACATCATCACGAAGGAGGGATGATTGCCGAAGGCCTGGAGAATGGCATAACCCTCACTGATCAGATAATCCTGCTCTGCTTGATTATGGCCATCATCGGTTTTTTCCGTGATTGTACCCCAGAATGGAAGTTCTGGTTGCATATAGATCCCAAGCATATCCGCAGCGGTAAATGCAGCCTCCGGTGGACAGCAGGTATGGAAGCGATAATGATTGATACCGTAGGACTTGGAAATGCCAAGGATTCTTACCCATTCCTCGACATCAGTTGGGGCATAGCCGGTGAGCGGGAAGATCAGGCCGTCATGTTTGCCGCGGAGAAAGGTTTTCTCTCCGTTGATTGTAAACTTGTCGCCCTCCGCTCGGAATTCCTTCAAACCAAAGATGAGCTCCTGTTGGTCAGTAATATGTCCATCCATGTCTTTCAAAACAAGGGTTATTTTATAAAGATTGGGAGCGCCTTCACTCCAGAGCAACGCGCTTTGGCCCAGCACATAATCGACGGAAAAAAGCCCCGGTGAAACAGGAAACTCACGCTCGTCCACCGCGTGTGTCTCTTCACTATTGAAGCTTTGAGCAGACACCGCAAGCGTAGTTTCACAGTTGCTGTCCAAAATTGCTGTAATACGAACCGTACGTGCAGCCAGATTCGACTCCAGTCGGATATTAGTAAGCTGCGATTCCCCATAGAACTGAAGCTCCATACGACCGGTAATTCCATTCCAGTTGGTCTGGGTATCCTGTGAAGTCAAATGTCCGCCTTTGGTTGGGTAATCGGTATTGTCCACACGGACGGTGATTGTATGAATTCCAGCTTGTAGCTTCGGCAATTCATATATATGCGGGGTGTTCAGACTGTTACGGCTACCGATCTCCGTATTGTCCAGCCAAATCGTCGTAAGTCTCGTCCGTTCCAAAAATAGATAGCAGGCCTTACCGGCCAGCTCATCCGGAATGAATACCTCTCTTGCAAACCAGACTTGCCCTTCAAACAAATATTCATCGGTTAGAGCGCTTACTAAAACTTCCTCGTTCTTTGGTCCTTTACGTGCGTATGACGTTGTTCCCGGCAGTGTGATAACATCTGTAAAAGGCAAGGTTAGTCCCTGTTTTGTCTCATCCAATTGCAACTTCCATTCGCCTTCTAGGTTGATCTTTGTCTGCAAAATATCACTCCTATTATGGTGATCACTGATCTATAGCAGTATAATGCTCTACTATATAAAGCTTAGCATATTAAGCCAGATAATTCAGTAGAGTGGTTAACACTCATTTGAATGACGACAGGTCTAATCTTACAATATAGCCGGAGCATGAATGTGCCTGATGACAAGATTTAATAGTAATTTCAGAACAATAAAAAAAGCCGCAATGAGCGGCTTTTGAATATAATTTATTACACATTCTCCAGCATGAAATTCCCAATTTCAATCAAACTATCTTCCGCTTGCGGTGTGACGCCCACCTGATCGGCAAAGCCGTGAGAAAGTCCTTTGTACCGTACCGTTTTCACTTGGACGCCCGACTCCTTCAGCTTTAAGGCATAAGCATCATCTTCAATACGCAGAAAGTCATATTCGCCAAACAAAATAATGACAGGCGGCATCCCTTTCAGATCTCCTCGCAGCGGGCTCACATAAGGGATTGTATCATCGGACACGCCCAAATATTCGCCTAAGCCCACAGTTCCTAAACCACCGCTCAACAAATTCAGTATAGAACGAATCTCTTTATCCTGAGACGGGGATATTTCATAAACATCTCTGCGCTGCATATGTTCCTGCATACCTGCTGCGTCCACGCTTGGATATAGTAGTGCCTGTGCCTTTACCATCTGCGTTCCTTCATCCCGATCTTTCATTGCGCATACCGTGGCTAAATTCCCACCTGCGGAATCACCGGAAATACAGATGCGATTCGGATCACCATTAAATTCTTCGGCGTGAGCATATATCCATTTCAACACGGTATAACAGTCGTCGAGCCCAGCGGGGTATGGGTTCTCCGGAGCTAAGCGGTAATCAACCTGAATCGATACACAGCCCGTATTTGCAACCACAAGCTTGCACATCTCCTCTACTACTTCGGGTCCTCCTGCTACGAAACCGCCTCCGTGGATGTAATAGAACACTGGCTGCAACTCTCCACTCTTCTTCTGCGAAGTGTAAATTCGCACCGGGACAGCAACATCACCGTTTTGAACGGTAGCATGCCTCACATCAACACCTTCAGTAATCGGAATGCTGTTCACGCCATTCATCATCTTGCGCATTTGAGCTGCACTTTTTTGGATATTTTTCTTTCGGCTGCCTTTCAACATCATCTTAACCAGCATTCCCTTGAAACCTTTTAGGATTGACTCCATACTTTGATAAAAGCGAGGATCCAGCACACCTGGCTCATCGGTTTCAGGAATAGGCTTAATCAGGATATCCAGTCCATTTACATTAATTACATGTTGCCTTTCTAGCATCGATGTAAGAAGCTGTTGCGAATATTTACGTTCCATGATGATTACTCCTTTTCAAATGTTGTATGGTAAAATGATTTGCGGCGATTTGTATTGGTTGCCATAACTCAATTATAGGTTTGGGTTTGCAGAAAAAATATCGCATTATTTCTTTTGTTATATCCTTCTTTTATCATTATTATTGAAAGCGATTTCAAAAATGATGTCGAGAGCAAAAATACAATATAAAAAACAAAAAAGGACAACACTAAAGTCATCCTTGTTATACTATTCTCTATTTAACGTGTTAATCTAATCACTTGTACCTCATGTGGTTGTACAACAGCATTTACCACAAAATTTGCTGTCACTTGCAGTGAACGTATTTGAAATAACGGCAGGGACCGACCTTCAAGATAAGACCATTCTTCTGGACGCATGTCCTTAGGTGCCCCCATATTCAACCATTCATCAAAGGCGCTTCCCCCAGCCGGACCTACCGAATACCTTCGCTCTGTATAAACACCCGGCGTTAAGCCGTCTAGACGAATGTGATACTGACGGGTATTGCGTATATTGAACACGTTGTAACGTTCGGTTTGAGTCAAGTGAGTGGTATGACGGTAGCGATATAGAGTATCATAATGACAATAATTATATAGAAATATCTGTATTTCAGCTTTCGAGGAAGTTATAAAATACCCATCACCTTCAGCTATCAGACCGCTTCCTGCATAACGCAACAATTGCAGCGCCCGATAACAGCTTTTGGGCAAACCTCCGCGAGTGAATAAACCAAACCCGCCATGAAAAAGATCCGACGAAGGAACAATCTCCTCCAAATGGTCACTAAGCGACCAGTATCCCATAGCCTCAAAGTGGTCGTAATTCTCCAGAATATTTTTGAAAAGAAAAGTAGATTTGTAGGAGGTATCATTACACAAATCACGCTGCCATATGTTATTACTCCACTCTTCAAGAATCACGGGCAGACTAGCGAAACCACGTTGACGCAACAGCTTTTTGACCTTATGTAACGCGTGTTTCATAAACTGTTCATCGCCGCTTACCGCAAGTGGAAAAGCTTCATCCTCTGCCATGAGCTGAAGACCAGTGTCTTCTTGACCCGGTAAGATGCTGTGATAAGCACGTAGAGCCAGAGAGTCGGGCAAACAATTTCCCTTACTGCAAGACACTAGGAATTCGCTGATAAAATTACTAGAGTCAATGTTGCTTCCTGGACCAACAATATGTAGCTGCGGATCGATAGCACGGATGGCGTGGCTGGTTTCACGGTAAAGCACCCAGTATTCTTCCATGGTAAACACACCATATCCTGAGAACTCTGGACTCACGAAAGGAGCAAACCTCCATTCCCGCACGGACTCAATCCCATACCGATCAATGAAATGCCTAACAAGTGAAGTCACAAGGTCGAGCCATTTGTCAAGATGCTCAGGCATAGAAAGGATGCTTGGCCTCTTAAATGGAAACACGGCTTCCCTCGCTAATGCAGAAGGCATATAACTAAATTCAACATAAGGCTTTAACTCCACTGAAAGCATGAAGTCCAGTACCTCATCTACATAAACAAAGTTATAATCTGCGCTACCAGACATTTTCCTGACATACAGCATCATGTCATCGTCTAACAGACCTTTGCAGCGCATATAGCGAAAGCCAATCTCCTTTTGCAGCTTTCGTATTTGCGCCTGTACCGCGCCATTCAACAGATCCTTGGCGTAACCTGCATTAATCAACGTCCGCCAGTTATGACTCAGCGTCCGAATCTTACGGCCAGTGTCCACATGAAGATCATATCCCTCATTGACTTGAGGTTGGACAATGGAGTGCTCGTTGTGATGCAAATGCCGCATTAGTGAAGTGAAATCGGTCGAAAATCCCGCTGTGACCATTCTGTTCTCCTGTGGATCTGTCGCATCATGCTCATTTACTAGACGGTATTGCCCTGGTGTAACACCAAAGCGCCGTTTGAAGGCGTCGATCAAAGCGTTGGTACTTGGAAATCCAACTTCTGAGGCGATGTCCGTGATCGTTCTTTCACTACGAAGAAGTGCCACTGCCTGACTCAGTCTGACATTTGTAAGGTAGGCAGTAAAAGTAAGACCAAGCTGTTTCTGAAATAAATGGGACAGGTAGGAGCTACTTAAATAGATAGTAGAGGCTAATCCACTCAGAGTAATATTTTCCCGATAATGTCGGTGGAGATAGTCGGTTGCTTTGCGCAATCTTTCCTTACTTGAGGATTTGGAGGGATCCTTCTGCTTGTTCTGCTCAAGAAAAGTATGCACTAGACTGTTCAGCAGTACACCTACACGACTACGCATTAGTATAGGTAAACGAGATTCGTTTTTGTAATAGGCCTGGAATACACTGGCGAACTCACTTCGGATTACATTAAAGCGAGCTTGTTCGTCCTTAGGGTATAGAAAAGACTTACACTCTATAATTATACTTTCAATCTCAGGACAAAAAGCTGCCAAAAATGCCGGCGAGATAAACAGCGATAGCGCCTTGCCCGAACCTTTCATATTTAAAGCGTGCAGTTGGTAGCTATTCAATACAATAATGTCATCCTGCTGAACTTCATAGGTAAACTGATTGTCATCCAACTGTAGTACCCCAGTTCCCTGCAAGATGTACATTACCTCAAGTTCTTGATGCCAGGAAGCGATAGCGTCTTCAGGGAGGTTAATTGAAAACCTGAAATCCGAGGCTATCAATGTATTTTCTTGCATACCTAACCTCCTATTCTTAATCTTAATAGAGCCTTGCCTCATTCAAAATCCTATCATATAAACCCATGAAATCAAGTTTACTGTCTTATTGATAACGAAGGTTCATGTTGTTTTTAGTGTCTTTTTTACAAACAATATAAAAAACACCAGACTAATAAACCCAGATATAGCACAAGTAATAAATACCATCTGATATCCCATAAGCTGTGAAACAAATCCAAGTAGTATAGCTCCTAAACCAATTCCTAAATCAAAAGCAGTAAAGAATGTAGCGTTCGCTACACCTCTTTTCGCTGGCGGGGCTAATCGAATCATCGCTACTTGAAGCGCTGGTTGAGCTGATCCGAATCCAATTCCGTACAAAATAGCTGTAATAACCACTCCAACAATTCCTTTAGTCATTGTTAGGACGAATAGTGCGACTATCAATATGAAAAGAGCAGGTACAATAATGACCCCTTCCCCATACTTATCGGATATCTTCCCTGTAAGTGGTCTAATTACTGTAAGTGTGACTGCATACACTAAGAAAAAAGCACCCGTGTTAACTTCAATATTTGCCGCAAACAGTGGTAAAAAAGTTGTAATACCACCAAAAGTAAATGATAAGAAAAATGTAACGATAGCGATAGGTAAAACTGTTTTTTCATAAAATGATATTGTTTTTTTTGATGTGTTTTGTACTGTTGGAATTTTTGCACCAAATCCAAGTATGAATGCAATCAAAGCTAATGCTGTACATAGAAGAAATAGGTAATGAAATGAATAAGATTTTGTTACCCAAAGACCAATGATTGGTCCTAACGCCATACCTAATGTCATTGCTAGTCCATACCATCCCATTCCTTCTCCACGACGAGATTGTGGAATAACATCAGTCACAGCCGTTCCTATCGAAGTTGTAGCAACTGCCCAGCTGACTCCATGAAGGATACGTAATATTACTAAAAATATAATGCCTGTTACCCAATCATAAAAATACATGGTTATAGCAAAAAAAAGTAATCCGCTTATTATAAATGCACGTCGACCAAACCGATCCATTAATCCTCCAATAATAGGACGAAAAATTACTGCCGATATTGTAAACACTCCAATTATTAATCCAACTTGAGATTCACTTCCACCTAGTTGTTTGATAAACATAGGCAATGTTGGCATTAGTAAATAAAATCCACTAAATAGTAATAAAGCTGTAAGGGTCAGCATGATATAGTTTTTTGTCCATAAACGTTCCATTGTAATGTAATCCTTCTTTCTATCGACTTTAGGTAATCTCCAAAAATAGTGAAATAGGCGAATAAAAAAGCAGCACCACCGCTATAAAAGTGTTGGTACTGCCCTATATAGACTGATACACGCTTGGTTATTTAGAACGTCCTTGATACTTTAACAGCTTTTTCAAGCCCTGCGACAATAATCTCTTCTGCCTTATCAGGGAATTGGCTGTGCCCTTCAATGATAATAGTCTCTATATTTTTCACACCAAAGAAGTTCATCATACTTGTTACATATTTAACAGCCATCTCTAAATCAACTTTTGGTCCCTCAGAATACACACCACCACTTGCGTTTAATAACACTATTTTTTTATTTCCAATAAGCCCTACTGGACCTTCTGGTGTATATTTAAATGTTTTGCCTGCGCGGTTTAAGTAATCAATATATGTGTGTAGTACAGCTGGGATGGTTAAATTCCATAAAGGGAACCCAAATACGACTTTATCCGCTGCAAGGAATGGATCTAAATACTTATCAGCAACAGCTACTGCTTTTGCTTCTTCTACTGTTAAATCTAATCCTCTACTAGACTTAAATGTTCCGTTAATCATATCTGCACCTACGTAAGGCAATTCCTCATTGTATAAATCCAGCTCTACTACAGTGTCATTTGGATGTGATTCTTTATAGCTCGCTAAAAAAGCCTCAAATAATCTAACACTTATCGACTGATCTGCTGGTCGATTGTTTGCTTTTACAAATAAAACGGTTGTCATTCCTTGTTCCTCCTGATGTGCACTCTTATGTTGTTTATAATATTTTTTTGAAGCTATACTCCATTTCTCCAGCCATAGCTTCTGGTGTATCACCAGTTACTCTGTAATCATGTGTATAAATTTGTTCGAACGTTCCAAAGTTCACTTGTTTATAAAATTCAAAACAAGGAAATCCATCATGTGCTCCTTGCATATTGACAGTACCATCCTTTTGAATATGAACTATTAAAAGATAGTCAACTGGAGGTGCAAATGCATTTAATGGATTGCTAGCACTTGCACTCATTTGAAACCTAACGTCTTCAGAGCCCCACACAATATCAGTGCACAAAATACCTTCTGTAGTAGCTTTTCCTGTTTTTTTATTAACAGAACCATCTGGAGTAGTGACTCTTTCTGTTGTAATACCAGTATTTGCATATGTGAAAATATCTTTTTTGTAAAAATCTACAACTACTTCTTGTTCCACTCTGGAGCGCATAGCGTTGACAGCATAGGGTGTGAATTCACGTGAGTCACCTTCAAAATGGATTACGTTTCCTGTTTCTTCATCCTTCCTAGGATCAGTCCACGGTGTTGGAATAAATACACTTGCTCTAACTTTAACAATATTAGTCATGAGAACCCTCCATAATTTATTAATTCTGTTTCAGTGATTCCTGTTTCTTTCACAACAGAAAATATAGTCAACTTGATTGACTACTTTTCGCATAGTACAATGTATTTCGTACAAAGTCAACTAAGTTGACTTTATTTAAGGAGGTTTTATGTATGACTCAGGAAGTCTTTAGTGAATTGGATCTGACAACACTTTTATCATTATCCTTTAGTACATCAATTAATGAACTACATGATAGATTGCGTGAATTAGGATTTGCTGATATTAGACCTGTACATGGTTTTATGTTTAAGTGTATTGTTCCAAACGGAGCAACAGGTATAGAATTAGCCGAATATTTAGGAATTACGAAGCAAGCCGTAAGTAAAATGGTAGATTATCTTGAGAAAAGTGGTTATGTAATTCGCGAAAATCATCCCACTGACAAGAGAGGAAAAATCATTGTTTTGACTGAGCGAGGTTGGTTAGCAGTGAAAGCAAAAGAAGAAATACTAACTGAGATTGAGCAACGTTGGATTGAAATCATAGGTGCTGAACGACTGCAGATGCTCAAAGATGATTTAACAACACTTGTATATAAAGCAAATGAAGATAAATCTACTATGAGATCAAGACCTGTCTGGTAAGTGTATGGTGAAGATTTGGTGTATGCTGCGATTCATCAAACCAAAAAGGGTAGAAGACTTAAAGATCTGTCTTCTACCCTTTTTGAAAGCTGATTATCTGCAGCATACATTTAGTATTTGTTCTGGGAAATTACTACTCTAAATACCCTTTGACTAAGCCCAGCGGCAATGGCTTGGGCTGCTCGCAGCTGGTTACCAGTTGAGCATATTGCTTAGAGTCGGAACTTGTATGGAATGCATGCATGATCTCAAGTACGTGATTGGCGAGTTCTCCGTTTGCACGAGGAGTCTCCCCCGTGTCGATGCAGTGTGCCATATCTGCTACTCCTATGCCTCTACTATTATCTGCATAATTGTAGATAAGTGGGATCTCTTGGAATTCCGAGCTGTGTGCCGGGCGTAAAAGGATCGGCCCTCCAAAGTTGTTAGGGTCCGGTACGATCAAGGTTCCTTGCGATCCGTAGATTTCGATCCTCGGTAAAGTACTGTGCCAAACATCAAAGCTGGTAATCATGGTTGCCACAGCGCCACTGTCAAACTCAATCGTTCCAGCAACATGTGTGGGCACCTCTACATCAATGACTTTGCCAAACTTTTTGTCGCTCGTGATCGTTCTATGAGCAAAGGAGGTTTTAGTGATGCCGCATACTGTTTTAGCTGGGCCTAGCAAAGATACTAACGCAGTTAGATAGTAGGGTCCCATGTCAAACATGGGTCCTCCACCGGCTTTATAATAAAATTCCGGATCAGGATGCCAGCTTTCATGTCCATGACAAAGCATAAAGGCAGTTGCTGCCACCGGCTCCCCGATATAACCATCCGCAATCAGCTTACTGCAGGTTTGCAGACCGCCTCCAAGGAAAGTATCTGGTGCGCAGCCAAGGAACAGGTTCTTTTCCTTCGCCAGACGAACTAGCTCAGTGCCATTTTCAAGGGAAAGGGATAAGGGCTTCTCCACATACACATGCTTGCCAGCTAGCAAGGCTTGCTTGCACACGTCAAAATGAAAATTAGGCGTTGTTAGATTAACGACTATTTCAATCTCTTCCGAAGCAAGTAATTGTTCTGTCGTCCATACATGAGGAACGCCATATTTCTCCGCCGCTTGCTCTGCACGACTTTTATCCAGGTCGGAACAAGCATAGACCTCAGTATTAACGAAGGTCCCATTCAAATTCTCAAAATAAATGCTGCTGATGTTACCGCAGCCGACTATACCTACCTTCACTTTGCGCAAGATCATTCCCACCTTATCTCAGTTTTAGTTAGCCGCCCACAAAAAGCCTTTTCGCATCAGTTCCTTGGCTTCCGGTATATCGAAAACGTCTGCATGATGGCCAAGTGAATTATAGAAAACCTTCCCTTTTCCCCATTTCTTCGTATATACAACGGGCATCCTGATGACACCATTTGCTGAATGCTCACCCTCACTCATTACAAACGTAGTTGTTGCCAAGACATCCACTGCAGGATCTACATGTAAATAATATTGTTCCGATTTCACCTTGAAGTCTTGGATACCCTCCACAATGGGACTGGAGCCAGAATGTACGATATTAACTTCATACTCTACCCCATCGTTAAATGGATGTGCTACCCATTGTGACCCAGTCAAAAATTGCCACTCTGTATTGTTACGGAAAGAGTCGCACATCCCTCCATGACAACCGGCAATTCCTACTCCAGAAGCTACTGCCTTCAGAACTGAGGATACCTGATCATTACTGATTTCTCCCATGGTCCATACCGGTACAATAAGGCTTAAATCCGTAAGCTTGTCTACACTGTTGAAGCTATCCAGCGTATCAGACACTTCAACTTCAAAGCCTTCAGCCTCTAGAATGCCAGCAAAAATTGCGGCTACTTCATTTGGTTCATGCCCATCCCATCCACCTTTTACAATCAATGCTTTCTTCGTCATCCTGCAATCTCCTTTTCCTTTATATATGTAATCAACCTTTCGTCCATCTGATGAAATTGTAATCCAGATCAGAGAGGTGTGCTCGCCATTTCACTTGTAGGAATGGTCATTTTTTGCTAAGTTTTAGAGGTGAACCTAAAATTCAAACCACATGAACAGGAGATCTCATGAAAGCCTTTCACGAAAATAGAACTTACCATTCGACTTTCCCCTTCACTGTAATAATGTCTAATGATATTGATTTTCTAGCCCACTGGCATAACGATCTTGAGATAGTCTATGTATTTGAAGGTTCAATTCGGATGGGAATTAACTCCGAAACGAGGATCTTGAAAGCGGGAGATATGGCTATATGCAGCAGCGGAGACATCCACTACTATGACAGTAAAGACAGCAGCTCCAAGATAATGATGGTGATATTCAATCCTTCATTAATCGGTTTTCCTGGTGGATGGCCTTTGAATGTGAGGCTGACTTCCCCATTTATGGAGAAACGAGCTATACGAGAAGAAGAAGTGCGTATCAACAACCGTCTTTCTCAGATCCTGCAGGAACTTATGGACGAATATAATCAGAAGCTGGAATATCATGAACAGGTAATCATTGGCCTTTTGCACGAGTGGAGCGGACTCATTTTACGGCATGTCCCCTTGGATAAGATTAATCTACAGAAAGATAAAAGACGCATCACTAACATGAAGATTATGCAAGGGGTTCTTGAATACCTCGACGTCAACTACATGCATCCCATCACACTTGCTGACGCCGCAAGGCAAGCCAATATGAGCCTCTTTTATTTCTCCCGCTTCTTCAAGAGTCTTTCGGGTATGAGCTATATTGCATACCTTAGCAACATCCGAGTCAACCAAGCAGAACAGCTGCTGCTGACCACAGACAAATCCATTTTAGATATCGCACTGGAATGCGGTTTCACTAATATCCGTACCTTTAACAGAGTATTTAAACAGATTAAACAACGGACTCCAAGTGAATTACGTTAAGAGATACATGGTCCGTTATCTTATTATGCAAACAAAAAACCGATGATCTTTTGGTTTAGATCATCGGCTTTATTTTAATATTCGAATGCACAAAGACGGCGAAAAGGTCTACGTTTAAGTGACAAGCTTAACCAGTCTTCATTACTGAGCTCCAACTATTGGATGTGGAACATACAACTCTTCAAGGAATGAAATTTCTTCAGGTGATAATTTCACCGCTAGAGCATCTACTGAATCTTCGAGCTGAGCAATTTTCGTCGCGCCCACAATTGGAGCAGCTACAGAAGCTTTTTGCAACAGCCATGCAAGTGCGATATGAGTACGTGGTACACCTCGTTTCTCTGCTAACGACGCTACTCGCTCAACAATTAATCGATCTACATCAGCGGTTGAATCATACTTTGATTTTTGAATGAGATCGGTTTCGGATCTGCGTGTTGTTTCCGACCAATCGCGAATCAATCTTCCTGATGCCAGAGGACTATAAGGAGTTACCGCAATTTTTTGATCCTGACAAAGCGGCATCATTTCCCTTTCCTCTTCTCGGTAGATGAGATTAAGGTGATTTTGCATGGATACAAAGCGAGTCCAGCTATTTTTCTCGGCTACATGTAATGCTTTTTGGAATTGCCAAGCATACATAGCAGACGCACCGATATATCTAGCCTTTCCAGACTTCACTACATCATGCAAGGCCTCCATGGTTTCTTCAATGGGTGTGTTATAATCCCAGCGGTGAATGATATAGAGATCCACATAATCGGTCCCAAGTCTCTTCAAACTGTTATCTATTTCGCTCATAATAGCTTTTCGAGAAAGCCCACCACCATTAGGACCTGGACGCATCTGGCCCCAGACCTTCGTGGCAAGTACAATTTCATCCCGATTCGCATACTCCTTAAGCGCACGTCCGATAATCTCTTCACTGGAACCACTTGCGTAAATATTAGCTGTATCAAAAAAATTGATGCCGAGCTCAAGCGCTCTTTTAATGATAGGACGACTGTTCTCCTCATCGAGCACCCATTGGTGCCCTCCAGGCAGCACTTTTCCAAAGCTCATACAACCAAGGCAAATCCGAGAGACGTCCATTCCCGTATTTCCAAATTTGATATATTCCATAAAGCAAGCCTCCATTTCTATGTTTAAATGAGTTTTAGTTCTTACAGTGCTTCAAACCATTCATCCTCGACAGCTTCAAACCATTCTGTTTCGCCTGGAGTCATAGCCAAATGAACGAACCAACTATCCTTTGTCGCGCCATGCCAATGTCTCACATTAGCTGGAATGTTGACCACATCACCTATTTCGAGCAATTGAGCAGGTTTTCCTTCTTCCTGATACCAGCCATTTCCACCAGTGACTAACAGAACTTGTCCAACCTGATGAGCATGCCAGTTATTGCGTGCGCCTGGAGCAAAGGTTACATTACCAATTGCGGTATTAAGCGGCTTCGGATCTGTAAACACCATTTGCAAATAAGCGTCACCCGTAAAGTTTGCTTTAACCTTTTCCCCTAAAGGAAAAATAGTGCTGCTACTAAGTTGTTCATTTTTCATCGTTGATTCCTACTTTCTGCCTATAGTTAATGATTATTAGTGCACTGCGATCCTCTTACTCTCCCGCTGGAAAATCAGTAGAAGCTGCCAGTTCAGTCTGCTTCTCATAGTGGGCAACACGAGCTTTGAGGGTCGAAATCGTGCTAGCCAGTGCATGAGATCCAAGTATCATTCGTATCGGTGCCGGTTCTAATTCAACACTTTCTATGATTCGGGCAGCCATCCGCACTGGATCTCCAGGAGCTAAACTCTTAGAAGCGTCCAGCATGTTCAAAAAGTTATGTGCTGGGTTGCCTTCGTATTCTGTCATGAGTTTCGCTACCTGTGCGCTCCCATAACGGAACTCGGTACGGGCTCCTCCCGGCTCCACCAATGTAATACCGATGTTGAAAGCTTCAACCTCCTGAGCAACGGACTCACAAAAGCCCTCTATCCCAAACTTGGTCGCATGGTACATCGAATTTCCTGGGAAGGCGACCTGCCCGCCATAGGAGGAGATCTGAATTATGCGTCCACCACCCTGAGTGCGCAAATGCGGGATAGCTGAACGAATAAGCTGGATGGACCCCGTTAGATTCGTGGCAATGATATGATTAACCTCGTCGTCAGAGAGTTCTTCTGCAGCCCCAAAAAGGCCATAACCAGCATTGCTTATGATAACGTCGATACGTCCAAACTTTACAAAAGATCTATCGACAAGATTTCGAATGGCTGGAAAATCGGTCACATCTAGAATCTCGCAACTGAAGGTTTCGGGATACTTCTCAATGAGGTCAGCGACCTTGCTTTTGTTACGAACAGTACCGATAACCTTATTGCCCTTCTGAAGAAGCTGTCTCGTCATCTCATAACCAAAACCACTGCTCACACCGGTGATAAGCCATGTGCGATTGTTCATAATCATTTCCTCCTAAACTTCATATTCCGATTTTGCTGCTGGAATACTTAGCATATGAGTAGTTGTGACGAATATTTAATACGCATAATTACAATAATGATCACATGTCTATTATTATAATCAGATTAAATTTGGTGCCAATTGTTAATTTGATGCGATTTGTACATTAATAAACAAAACCATCGAAATTGTTTATTTCCTACTGCGTATTCGCGATTCTTTTATATAAATTTATAAACAGATGTCCCATTGATGAGCTCGTTATAGTATGTTATATAATGAATTCTTACTCTTTTGTTGATGAATAAAGAAAGTTCGGTGAGCAAATTGTCTAAAGTCGATCGAAGAATCTTAAAAACACAGGAAGCCCTGAAGACAGCAGTCATTGAACTAATGACTGTGAAAAATTTTGATGATATAACCATTCAGGAACTCTCAGATAAAGCAAACGTAAGCCGTGGTACTATTTACCTTCACTATATGGATAAATATGATCTTCTTGATAAGCTTATCGAGAAGCATATCAATGAACTTCGTGAAAGATGTGAAGCAGCCTCTGATTTGGATTTTGTAACGGGGTCCGTGATTTGGACGGAATACTTTGAGAGTAACTATGCCTTTTTCTCCATGATGTTAGCTAGCAAAGGAGCCCCTTTCTTCCGGAGTCGTTTTCTGGAATTTCTTATAGAAGAGTTCAAAGACGAAGTGGATATCACAAAGGGTAAAAACGAAGGATTAAATAAGGATCTAATCGTACAATTTGTAGCTTCTTCGTATGTAGGTGTAGTTGAATGGTGGTTTACGAACGAAAGACCAGTAACCTATCAAGTATTAGCAGAACAGCTGGGAGCCTTATTGGAACGAAATTGTACAAATAACCCCTCATCCTAAAGGATGAAGGGTGACTTGGAAAATAGTAACTAGTTTGCGAAATATTAACCTATTTTGATCTTCCTTAGAAACCATATTTAGCTTCTTCAGCCTCTCGAATTTTGGCATAGGTCTCAGAGAGTACATAGGTATCTTCCACTAAGCGATCTATACGGAATAGCACATCATCATTTACTATTTCTTTTCGATAAAAATCCTTCTCTTCTATAAATACATAGGTTTGAACAATTTGCGCTTTCATATAGGCCAATATCGGTTTCAATTGCTGCTCAGCTACCAGATAGTGACGTGCAGAACCTGCCGTGACGAGCATACTTACAACCTTGTGTTGAAATGCTTTTTCGGGCGCTAAATCGAATATATTCTTTAGTGTTGCTGGGATGGAAGCTTGAAATATTGGCGTTCCGATTACGATTACATCTGCTTCCATGATCGTTTGAATTACGTACTTGGTGTCCCCTTCGTATTCCAGATAATTGCGACCATCACTGAATTGAACATCATACTCCGCCAGATCTAGAAGCGTAACTTCTGCATCTTTGTATTTTTCATGAAACGAATTTATTGTGTAATTCATAGCGATTCTAGTTTTCGATCCTATCTTTGACCCTGATAATGCTACAATTTTCATAATTCTGACCTCCTGGAGTTTATTTTTTTGCCGTATATTTTTTAATAGCTGGTAGAATTTCAGAACCAATTAAATCTATGTTTTTCATTAAATTTTCAAAAGGTACGCCACCAAAATCCATTTGTGCGATATATCGTTGATGGCCGAAGAGTTCATGTTGATATAGAATTTTTTCAATGATTTCCTGTGGGCTGCCAATATTCATAACATCGCGGGGATCGGCTCCTTGAGCAAACGCCTGTTTAGGAAAACCACGTCCATTGGTTAATTTCATTCCTTCGTTTATATATGGATAATAGGCTCTTTGTGCCTTCTGTGTCGTTTCATCCGCGTAAAAGAATCCAGCAGTCGCTAATGGCAGCTTCGACGGATCGAATCCGTTCTGGCTTGCAGCTTCACGATAAGCATCAATGGATCTTTTGAACAAGACAGCGGGACCCCCTAAATGGGCCAAAAACATAGGAACACCTGCAATGCCTGCTTTGATCGCACTGGCAGAAGTCCCACCTACAGCTCTCCATATCGGTAAGTTTCCCTCAGGACGGGGGAGGATTCTTGCATTTTTGAGAGGGTTACGAAATTCTCCCTTCCAATTCATAACTTCGTTTTCATTTATCTTTAATAACAAGTCGAATTTTTCTTCAAATAATTCCTCATAATCATTAAGATCATAGCCCAATAGTTCATATAACCCCACTCTAGAGGCACGGCCAGCTATTATTTCAGCTCGACCATTTGAGATCAAATCAATTGTAGCGAAATCTTCGTACACCCTAACCGGATCAGAGGTGCTTATAATCGTAGATGAGCTACCTATTTTCATTTTCTTAGTAGCCTGTGCAATAGCTGACAGCACAACGGTATGCGCCTGAGTAGCAAAATATTCTTGATGACTCTCTCCTACACTAAAAAAATCAATTCCTGCTTGCTCCGCTAATTGAGCCAAGTCAATAATTTCACGTATGCGTTGTTTGGCAGATATTCGGCTCCCAGTTTCAGGGTTCGCTAGATGATCACCTAATGTATAGAGTCCAAACTCTAAGCCGTTGTCTGCATTGATCCGATATTGTTCCATGATTATCCTCTTTTCTTTAAGAAGTAAGAATTCATTTATGATTTGTCGATTAAATATAATTAAGTAAGTCACTATAATAAGTATAGTTAAGTGCTTGCATAATGTCAAACTAATGATCCTGTTAAGAAAAAACTACTCGATTTAAGCCTTGTGCTAAGAATCCCCTATAATAATCTCCACATGGTATATTTAGGATATTGATTTGATTATTAAAGTGATAAACAAAAAAAGGAGACTTGTATTCATGCACAACCGCCGCTTCATGAACGTATTACTTATTCTTTTCTTATCGGCTTCCAATTCGACTCCGATCTTTGCATCGGCTTCGGTTGTACCGAAGTTATCCGATTCTATCCAACGTTCTGCGATCCAACCCTCCGTCACAATTAATGGCATAAACTTTTTCTTTCAAGATGAGTTGCCTACGTTAATAGAGGGAAAAACGTTCGTTCCAACCCAACTTTTTGAGCATCCCGACATACAAGCCGATATTTCGAAGTTTATAGATAACCCTTATCCGCATGTTTTTATATCACATTTTAACGGAGCACTTTCTATTTATCCGGATAAAAATGATTATATGTTTAGCGATTACAACGAAGATATAGAGGATTCTGATGTTTGGATCAATTGGAAGAGTCCTACACCTTATCTCTCCGGCAGTGATATTATGGTTCCATTGCGCGCTATTGCCGAACGAATCGGGATCTCCGTTGATTGGGATGTAACAACTAGAACAGCGATCATTACCACGGATGATGACTTTCGTGCTGAACTCGAATCTCCTGAGGAGTGGGAAGATTGGCTAGGAATGAAACCTATCGAAATGGATTATCCCTCAGGAGAGGCAATAACAGAGCAGGAGTTAACTGAATTTGCTATTTTGAGCGGACTCCCAGTTCTGGATTCTCGGATTATTGATAAATATACAGCTGTACTCTTACATATCGAAGAGGAAGATGGCGTAGAATCGCTTACGTTGAAATACGTCGATCGTTTAAAAAACGGGAGTTTAGACTGGAGTATGGATTTAGGCATGGGGGATGATGGAGACGACGTCCAAGTGAAGAGGAGCGGACAACTCGTTAGTGTCGGTATGTTCGATCAAGGCCTTAAAAAGCAATTCAGTCATTTCGAGGTAAGTTACAAAGTTCATGATAAGAAAGTAACTCTCACCTTTGATATCGCGGGTAAACAAGGCATGTTTTTTGACATTCCTGAGGAAGTGACAAGCGGTGAGATAACTTTCTTTGGGAAAAACGGTTATACATTCGAAACGTATTTCTGGTGAGTTGACAAGCCTAAACAAAAGTAAAAGGTATCCCATTGGGGTACCTTTTACTTTTGTTTGCCGCTGGCCGATCCATTATGCTGTATTGCGAGTCTAACCAGTATCCTCGCACCATGAACTAGCATCGCTTCATCGATATTAAACTGTGGCTGATGGATAGCATGGACAATTCCCTTCTCCTTATTACCGCAACCAATAAAGGCGAAGGCACCGGGAACCTTTTCAAGATACCAACCAAAATCCTCACCAGCCAGACTTGGCTGCTCCAGAAGTATTACCTGATCCTCACCTAGAACTTCACGGGCTGCATGAAGCACCTGCTGCACCGCTTCCGCATTGTTCACTACTGCAATTCCTTCACGCAGCTCCAGCTTGTATTTCCCTCCATAAGACTCAGCTATAGCTGAAGCATGGCGCTGTAAACCATTTGTAATTACAGCTACCGTCGTCTTGGTAAACGCTCTGAACGTTCCTGTAAGTTCACTGTGTTCAGCGATCACATTAACAGCAGTACCAGCCTGCAACGTTCCGAAGGCCAACACCGCCGCCTCCTGCGGATCGATTCGATTAGCCATCATTCCGTTAATCTCTCCTATATATCGTGCCGCCATCTGGATCGCATCTACAGCTCTGTGCGGAGCACTATGATGACCGGATGTCCCCTGAAATTCCACCTTAAAATGGCTGGACGCTGCCATGGCATCATGAGGGTGAATACCAAGCGTTCCGACCGGAAGCTCTGGCATGACATGTAGCGCGTAGGCATGGTCGACACCTTCCAGCACGTTATCCTCAATGAGATCGCGGCCGCCTGAGAGTAATCTTCCATCAAGCGGACTCTTGACCGCGCCTTCCTCAGCTGGCTGGAAGACGAAAATGATCGTACCCATCAATCGTTCCCGGAAGGCTGCCAAGGTTCGGGCAGCCCCCAATAGCATAGCGGTATGGGCATCATGGCCACAGGCGTGCATGATGCCGTCATTGACTGACTTGTAAGGCAACTCATTACACTCTTGTATCGGCAGGGCATCCATATCTGCCCTTAGAAGAAGAGTGGGCCCACTATTGCCATTGTCTGCTAAGCCTTGCAGGAGGCCGACCACTCCCATTCCGAAATGTTTGCCGACATTTCTCCGTACTGTGATCCCCCACTCCTCCAACAATTCTGCTACTTTATTAGAAGTGCGGACGACATCATACAGTAGCTCCGGATGGGCATGCAAATCACGACGGTATTCAATCATTTCATCCTGCAGCTGGCTGGCGTAATGCATCATCTCCGCAATATTCGAGTTTTGGCGGATTGTGAATACTGGATCAACTGTCAAATTTGCCCTGCTGGCTGAGAAGCTTTGGAATAGCGGTTCTCCGGCAACGGAATGCCGAGGTTTCCACGCAGCGTGTCACTTTCGTATTCAGTGCGGAACAAACCCCGCTCCTGCAGAATCGGTACCACCCGATCGATGAATTCCTCCAGTCCGTTAGGGACGGCAGCCGCGATCATAAATCCATCTGCCCCACCACTCTCAAACCAAGCTTGAATCTGATCAGCTACTTGCTCCGGTGTGCCAATGAAGCTGCTGCGTGGGGTAGCCGATTGCAAGGCGACCTGTCGAAGCGTCAAGCCTTTCTCCTTCGCATCCTTTTTGATTTTATCCGTGCCGCTCTGAAAGCTATTGCGCCCCAACTCACCAAGCTCAGGGAACGGCTCATCCAGCGGATATTGCGAGAAATCATGATGCTCGAAGAATCTGCCTAAGTAGTTCAGTGCATTCTCAATCGTTACAAGGCCAGCAACCTCCTGGTACTTGCGCTCTGCCTCCTCCGGCGTGTCACCGATGATTGGAGCAATACCAGGGAAGATCAGCACTTCATCCGGATTCCGGTCAAACGAAGCTACCCGTGTCTTAACATCGTTATAGAATGCTTGGGCATCTTCTAACGTTTCGTGTCCAGTGAAGATAGCATCTGCTTCCTTGGAGGCGTAATTCTTACCGACTTCCGAGGAGCCTGCCTGAAATACGACAGGCTGCCCCTGTTTCGAACGAGCAATATTCAGCGGCCCCTTCACAGAGAAGAACTCTCCTTGATGGTCCAGGGTATGCATTTTTTGCGGATCAAAGAATACACCTGATTCCTTGTCTCGTACAAACGCATCATCCTCCCAAGAATCCCATAGTCCGCGTGTCACCTGCAAATATTCGGTGGCAATACGGTAGCGCTTGCCATGGTCAGGATGCTCTTTTTTGCTGTAATTTGACGCAGAACCTTCCAGAGGTGAAGTCACCACATTCCAGCCGGCCCGGCCGCCGCTGATTACATCCAGTGAGCCGAATTGACGCGCTACGGTAAATGGTTCACTGTACGAGGTAGACAAGGTACCAACTAAACCGATGTTAGTGCTGACGGCTGCGAGTGCGCTAAGAATAGTCAGCGGCTCAAACCGGTTAAGGAAATGAGGAATGGACTTTTCATTAATGTACAGTCCGTCTGCGATGAAGATCAGATCCAACTTGCCTTCTTCTGCCTTCTGTACCCACTCTTTGTATAATTCAAAGTTTACACTGGCATCTGGTTTGGCATCTGGATGGCGCCACATCGACGTGCTGCCTCCTACCCCATGCAGCAGTGCACCCAGCTTCAGTTGTCTTGGTTTGGTCATGTTCATTCCTCCTAAAAGTTTTGTGAGCATACGCTTCCTTGATTTCACTTCATGCAAAACTGACTTTGGAAGCAATCATTGCACAAACGATGCATTAGCTGCGCCCTGTTTGATTCGCTCGATCTGACCAAGATGTCTCTCCACATGTCCAGTGAAGCCGTGCACGATATCGGAAATTTTCACGGTCTCCCCCTTGAAATTAATTCCGCTTTTCTCCCAATCTTCTTCGCTAAGCCGTTCAAACAAAAGGCTGTTATAGTAAAGCAGGCTGCGGAACAGCTCCAGATTGTCGGAAGCATTGCCGCTGTTGGCGTACTGACCGCTGACCCAAGCATCCTGATTGAAGACTGGAAGCTGTGTAGTCGTAGCAGCGAGAATATCACGAATGCGGAACGAAACTACGATGCTGTGATCAGCCAGATGAGTCAGTACCTCAGTCACACTCCAACTGGCGGGTTCTGCCTTCCATTTCAGTTGTTCCTCCGTTAACCCGGCGGTCGACTTTACTAATTGATGATATGTCCTTAGATAATCACTGATTTGAACTCTGCTCATTAAATCCCCTCCAATATAAGACTTGTTGCGAATGATCCGATGGTGCGAAACGAGATAACGAAAAAGGCTGGATGTTATGAGTTGTAACTCCGCCGATCGCTAAGTCAGCCAGTATTTCACCCACAACACTAGAAAATTTAAAACCATGCCCCGAAAACCCTCCAGCTATCAGCACATTGGAATGGAGCGGATGGCAGTCTATAATGAAATCTTCATCAGGCGTATGCTCATATTTACATGCAGAACCTTTTAGCAATCGACCAGCAGCACCGGGCATGTAAGACTCCAGTACCTTGCGGAGGTCACCCTCATCGCTGGCTTCACTGCCGAACGGGGCAAGCTGTGTACCCGGCTTCCATTCCAGCCCTGTATCATGCCGGCCGATCTTCAGGCCAGCTCCATCAATGCTGGGAAATCCGTAATAGCCACCTTCCTCTGCTCCTAACGTAAAGCCAGGGAAATTACCAGCAGCAAAAGCAGGGGAGCTCTCAAACCAGCCCACAACTTTGCGGATTGCTTTAATCGGCAAATGTACAAAAGGTGCCAATTTGCCAAACCAAGCTCCGGCACTAAGAATAACTGCCGCTCCGTGATAATCGCCATTTGTCGTATGAACCGTAACGCTGCCTTCGCGAGCGGTGACATTCACTACTGGAGTGTTCGTCAACAGTTCCGCACCATGTCCAAGGGCAAGCTGACGGTAGGCGGAAATACAGCGTTCGCTGTACAAATATCCGGCATCTGGTTCATACATTGCCGCGAATGATTCCGGTATGTTCAATGCCGGCCAGCGCCGCCGGATCTCTTCGGCATCCAGATGATGGACCTGCACCTTCCGTTTCTTCGCTTCTTCGAGACGACCGTTGAAGGAATACACTGCGCTATCCGCGAGATTCAAGACACCTGAGCGGACAAGGAGTTCTGTTCCGCTCAACTGTTCCGCTTCTTTCCATAGTGTATCTGCCCGTAAAGCTAAATCAGTGTAGGCGGGGTCACCGCTGTAAGCATGCCGGATCAGCCGGGATTCCCCGTGATGGCTGCCCTGTGTATGTGGAGGATCGAAGGCATCCACTAGTAGCGTCTTCACTCCGCGCCTCGCAAGATTGTAACCAGCGCTCATGCCCATCGAGCCTGCGCCTACGATAATTACATCGTAACTCTTATGTTCAGCTATAATTCTGCACCTCCACCGGAACTGTGGTACTCAAGGGAACGTACAGCCGCATCCGCAAGGAAACGTGCTGCCGCAGGCAGTGCCTGTTCATCCAGATTGAAGGCTGGATGATGCCATTCTTGGCTTCCTTCAGTACCTATAAAGACGAATAATCCCGGTACCACGCGCTGATAGAAGGCAAAATCCTCTCCGGCCAGTGAAAGCTCTGGTTTGACCGCTCGGTAGCCAAGAGCTTCAGCCGACTCTACCCCTAACGCCGCTAAGGCGGCGTCGTTGATGACCGGAGGCGGCCCTTCGATCCAGCGGACAGTGGCTTTAGCTCCAAGAGCAGCTGCCACACCAGTCGCCACTTCCCGAAAGCGGTCAAGTACTTTGCTGCGCACCGTTTCATCAAAGGTACGGATTGTACCCTCAAGCACGGCTTTTTCGGGGATGATATTCCATGAATTTCCGCTGTGAATCTGCGTCACACTGACCACCGCACTTTGTAGGGGACTGACATTGCGACTTACAATGGATTGAAATGCAGTCACGATATGCGAAGCAGCTACAATCGGGTCTATCCCAGCTTCTGGAACGGCAGCATGAGAACTGCCACCCTGCACTTCAATCACAAACCCGTCAGCCGCTGCCATTAAAGGGCCCGCCGTAATACCGATCGTTCCGACTGGCAGTTCCGGCTTGTTATGCAGCCCGATTACTGCCCGGACTTCTTCTAGCGCCCCGCTAGCAATGATCCGCTGTGCCCCTTGCGCCTTCTCTTCAGCCGGTTGAAACAACAGGCGTACCGTTCCTAGTAACTGACCCTCTCGCTGCTTCAACTGATAGGCGGCACCGATCAAGGCAGCCGTATGGAAATCATGTCCGCAGGCATGCATTTTGCCGGGATACAACGACGCATAAGCTGCTCCAGTTTCCTCCTGGATTGGCAAGGCATCGATATCTGCGCGCAGCGCGATGACCGGACCGGGCTGCTTGCCCCCAATTTCTGCGATCACTCCGGTAGACAGACCGTAATCTACGACCCTGACTCCTGCCCGCTCCAGCAGGGAAATAATATATTTTGTTGTCTCATATTCTTCGTTCGACAGTTCCGGGTGCCGATGCAGATGACGGCGTATCCCGATTAATTCTTCTCCAAGCGCTTCCGCACTCAGCTCTTTAGCTTTACTAGTCATATACAGTCACCCTCCTTTAAACGATTTCCCGTGTGATCCTGATCCGCCCGCTTATGCCTCTGCCGGCACTTCAGAGATTGCTTCGCTCAGTAGCTCAAAGGAGCGGAACCGTTTGTCAAAAGGCTGCACATTCGTAGTTATGATGAACTCCTCAACACCGGATGCCTCTGAAAGTGCCAACAGCTGTTCACGTACAGAGTTTTTTGTTCCTTTGGTAATCTCTGGTTCCAACTCTTCAATCGTGTATGCTTCATTGCTCTGGCGGGCAAACTCCTCCGCCTGTTCCCGGGTTCCAACGGTTAGCTTCTTCCCGCTTGCCAGCTGAATCCGAATCAACTTATGTGCGCCCGCCAGTTCTTTCGCTTCCTCTTCGGTATCAGCCACCACTAGTGCTAAAGCGATAATTGCTTGCGGTTGTCTGCCCTGTGAAGAAACAAAACCGCTTCGGTAAGCACGAATAGCATCTAGCGCTACTGTCTTATCGCTATTAATAAATAGGGAGAACACATAAGGTAATCCAAGTTCAGCAGCAATCTCTGCACTGCCTACACTCGCGCCAAGCACATACAGCTCAGGCGGAATACCAGGAAGGGGACCTGCCTTCAAGCCAGCCAGCGGGTGGTTTTCTTCGAGCCGGTTATGCACATATTTCTCCAACTCGATGATTTTGTCCGTTAAGCTAGGGGATTCGGTTCTTTCCTGCTGAAGCGCTTGTGTGCTGCGCGGGAGTCCACCGGGAGCGCGTCCCACTCCGAGATCCACTCGGCCAGGAGCCAGTGTAGACAGCACATTGAAGTTCTCCGCCACCTTGTACGGACTGTAATGCTGGAGCATGATGCCACCGGAGCCAATGCGGATGCGCTCTGTTTTGGCCAGCAGATGTGAGATGAGTACTTCTGGAGAAGAACCGGCTACCTGCTCAGAGTCATGATGCTCGGAAACCCAGAATCGATGAAATCCAAGCTCCTCAGACAGTTGAGCCAGCTTAATGGTATGCTGGAATGCTTCCTCTGGCGTTTCTCCCGGATAGATCGGACTTTGATCGAGTATGCTGATAGTAATAGCCATTGTTTTTCCTCCTATATGGAATAGTTAAATTCAGGTGTGATTCGCTTCAGGAACTGCTTCGTTCTTTCTTCGCGCGGATGATTAAACAGCTCTGTCGGCGTTCCTTCTTCAACAATGACGCCTCCGTCCATAAAAACCACATGATTCGCCACATCACGAGCAAACCCCATTTCATGGGTGACTACAATCATTGTGATGCCTTCCTTGGCAATTTTTCGGATAACAGCCAGCACCTCACCCACTAGCTCAGGGTCCAGCGCCGATGTTGGTTCGTCGAACAATATAACCTCTGGTTCAAGCGCCAAGGCGCGGGCAATCCCTACACGCTGCTGCTGACCCCCGGACAGCTGACTCGGGTAGGCGTCCAGCTTGCTGGCAAGACCAACCTTTTCAAGCAGTGCAATGCTCCGCTTTCTCGCTTCGTCCTTCGGAAGCTTTTTGACAATTAACAGCCCTTCCATCACGTTCTCCAGCGCGGTTTTATGACGGAACAAATTGTACTGCTGAAATACCATTGCCGTTTTTTGCCTTAGCTGATGAATCTCCTTTTTGCGGGCATGTTTGCAGTTCACTTTGAAATCGCCAATGGCGATCTCTCCGCTGCTTGGCCTCTCCAGATAATTCACGCAGCGTAAGAGAGTCGTTTTGCCGGAGCCACTGGGGCCGAGAATGACGACAACCTCTCCCTTCGTCACCGTTAAATCTATATTATTTAATACCTGATTCCGACCGAATGACTTCGAAATTTGCGCAAGTTTGATCATGCTACTCCACCTCGATTGTACAGATTAATCCTTTTCTCAATGACCGACGTCACGCGTTCGATCAGAAATGTTAGTGCCCAGAAGATCAGTGCTGCCGCCAGATAAGCCTCAAAAAACTTCCAGTTCGTTGAAGCCACTATCTGTGCCTTAGCATTGATATCCACCACCGAAACAGTAAAAGCAAGGGTAGATCCGTGCAGCATACCGATTACTGAATTCGAAAGATTAGGCAGACTTGCCGCCAGCGCTTGAGGAAAAACAATCCGCTTTAGTGCTTGGGGCGTAGTCATACCGATAGAGTGGGCTGCTTCTAGCTGACCGCGATCCACAGCGAGCAGACCGGAACGGACGACCTCGGACATATAAGCTCCAGCAGTAATCGAGAACGAAATATAAGCAAAACCGATCATCGGAATCGAAACCGACCTAAAGCTCCAGCCGAAATGCGCCGCCAGACCATCAATCAGCACAGGAAGCCCAAAATATATAAGCAGCAGATGCGTCAGCATCGGTGTCCCTCGGATGAAAGTTACATAACCAACTGCCAAGGGGTAGAGCAGTGGAACTCTGTATAGCCGGATTAAGGCTACAGCCACGCCAATCACAAAACCAATTAACACAGAGACACAGGTGATATATAAGGTCGTAGGAATTGCACTTAGAATCTGCACCAGAGCGGTCCATATAAACGATGGGTCTAGTTTCATAATCCGGTGCCTCCTTTGCCCGTTCCTAATTCTGCAATAATGCGACGGTAGGACCAGCTTTTGTTGATTTTGAACAAATTTTTCTCCGGTGTATTCCGTTTCTCATGCCGTAGCAGATGGTGTTCTGCTACAAGCAGCAGCTTCTCAATCGTAAAGCTGATGACCAGATAGATAAGCGCAAGCGCGATATACGTTTCAATAAAATGCTGAGTTAGGCTGCCAAGCGTCTGAGCTTTACCTGACATTTCCATCACCCCGAGGGTAAAAGCTAATGACGTATCTTTCAGTAGTGCAATTACTAGATTAGAGAATACCGGAACTGCTATACCTAGCGCTTGGGGCAGCACGATTCGTGTAAAAGCTTGAAACCCCGTCATCCCCGCAGCATATGCAGCCTCCACCTGCCCCTTATCCACCGCCATCACAGAAGCCCTAATCATTTCGGACATGTATGCTCCCGTATGCAGACCGTAGGTCAGAATCACAAAGACAAGTACTGGAGTTCGGGTCATATCCACATGGACCAGCTTCATGATTTCAGGCAAACCATAATAAAACAAGAAGAGCTGGATAAGAATCGGAGTTCCCCGAAAAAAAGAAATATAGATTTCGGAGAGGGTCTTTAACACAGGCACTTTATAAAGTCTTGGCAGAGCTACGAGAAAGCCGACAATAATTCCTGTCAGTAGAGAACAGGCGACAATCAGAAGCGTGGTGCTTAAAGTCCCTAGTAACTTAGGCAAAAACGAAAATACAAAACTGATATCAAACTGTGCGCCCATATATTCCCTCCCTTCCCGTGCTCACCGGCTCAATCATTTAACCGAATCCGCTGTAACATCCGCACCCAGCCATTCCGTGCTCAGCTTACCCAGTGTTCCGTCCGTCTTCAGCTCTTTAATCGCACTGTCAATCGCATCTGACAGCTTTTGTGAATCGGCATCATCCTTACGGAAAACATAGAGAATGTCCGCGGAGGACAGCTCGTCGCCCGTAGCTTTTAGCTGACTCTGCGGATCAATGATCGGCAGGACAAAATCTGCAGCCAGCGTAGCGTCCACACGCCCAGTACTAATCTGTGCGACGGTATCATTCGCTGCACCGTTCTGATACACGATATTAATCGCATTGTCGTGCTCTTTATTGTAGTTCTCCAGAATTTGCGCTTGTGCGCTTGTCGCACCGACTAATACCTTTTTTCCTTTAAGATCATCCAGTGATTGGATCGAGTCATTATCCTTCGCCACTACGATGCGGTTTCTCCAATGGGCATAGGCTTCTTTGTTAAAAGAATATTTCAACTCCCGCTCCGGATTTTTCTCCATGACATGGGCAACCAGGTCGATTTTTTTGGTTTCCAGACTCAGCAGTAAATTGCTGAAATCCATGGTTTGAAACTCGAATTCATATTCAGGCAGCTGCTTATCGATTTCTTTGAGCAGTTCCACATCAAAGCCTGTAAGCTTGCCGTTCTCATCTATGAAGCAGACCTTCGGAAAAGCAGTACCCGTGCCTACGATGATCTTAGTTACCTTTGTCGAACTATTTGCCGTTGCCGAAGCTTCGGCTGCATTTCCATTCTGACTACTGTTCGTGCTGTTATTTCCGCAACCTGCTATCGCCAGTGTCAATAACGATGCAATTACTAATGAAATGGACTTTTTCATTGTTCTATCCCCTTTGAATGATTTGTGGTTTATCTATGAGTGTTTTTTTCATCAGATACATAATGCCGTCACCATTCTGCTGATCCAGTTCCAGAAACCGTTCATATCCCCGGCGTTCATACATTTGAACTAACCATGGGTGCTTCTTCGCCGTTGCCAGCGTGACCGCAGCCGAACCCAATTGTCCAGCAATAATGTGCTCTTCCACCCAATCCAGAAGCTTTCCACCATAACCTCTGTTACTGTAATCCGGATGAGCAGCAAACCATTTAATAAAAGGCAGTGGGCTAATCTTCTTAATCTCTTCTTCTTTTGAAAGTGTTATCGTCGCAACTATCGTTCCATCAACTTCAAGCACATAACACTCATTCGTAGCAATATTGTCTTCAATAAGTGCCAAGTCAGCTGTAGCCGCCGGCCAATGCAGCCCGAGCTCACGAATCAGCTCATACGCTCGATATGTAACCTCAAGCAAAATCTCCGCATCTTGCAGTTCTGCCAGTCTGTATGTCTCACTCATCGCAAGCCCTCCATCCTTCCGAAATTAAATTTTATAATTCCTATCGAATTAGTCGTCATTATATGCAATTAACTTTATCACTGCATGTGTCCATGCGCTAATAGAGTTTTTTAATACATCTATACAATTAGTCGATCTCCCGTTTTACCAATCCCGAGTTCAAGTAGAGTTTCTATGAATTCAGCGTTCTCCCCATTTAGTGAAATCAGGCTGGTACGTAAGGAGATGCCTTCCGTCTCCGCAATATCCACCCGTACTAACGTCCCAGCTGCTACTTCCTCTTGCACACTAAGTGCCGGAAGGAAACAGATACCTGCTTTTTTCAACACCAGCTTCTTGGCTGTCTCCAGGTTATCCACCTGATATTCAATCTTCGGCGGCTGTTCCATGCTCTCAAATACACGATGCAGTCGCATCCAATCCAAAGACCCGCATTCAAAAAAGACTAACGTCTCCTGGCGAATATCTTCCAGCGATGTACGTTGTGCCTTAGCTAAGCGATGCCCCTTCTCTACATACAGCGAAATGGGGTCTTCGCAGAAAGGAAAGGCTTGAATGGCTGGATTTACGACTTTACGGATAAAAGCCAGATCTAGCTCTTTCGATTTCAGCTTATCAATCAATACTTCCGTAGAAGCTGTCGTCAGCTTGATCGTGATATGCGGATACCTGCGCTTCAAATGAAGCATCAGATGCGGCATTAAATAATTGGATACCGAGACAGTACTGCCGATTCTCAGTTCATTTGGAATATGCCCCTTGGCCTGAACCTGATATTTACCGTTCTGATAGATCTGGAGAATCTGCTGGGCATAGGGAAGAAATTGCTTACCTTTATCCGTTAGGCTAATCTGCTTACCTAACCGATCAAACACTCTGCAATCCAACTCCCTTTCGAGCGATTGAATCCGTGCCGTAACTGTCGGCTGAGAGATATATAGGACTTCGGCCGCTTTATTGAAGCTTCCATAATGGTTAATGTAGACAAAAGCCTCAATATTTTCAATGTTCATCCCTAATCCCCCTAAACTAATATTAATTTTACTATTCCGATGAAAAAACAATGAAATAAAACGATGCTTTCCTATAGATTTTGTTTATATCTTATGCACCCCCCTATTTTTTGTCAACTTAAATTCCGTGTAAAATAATCGGATTTCCACAAAACTTCATTCATAAAGGATTAATAATTTAAAATTTGAAACTACAGAAGTTATAGTAAATCCCTTTATAATCGACTGTTATGTTTATTTCATATAGAGCTTTTCTATTCATTTATCAAAATAATAAAATACCCCTTATATAACTCGGAATTATCGTTTATAATGACTTCATTCGTATGAACTATACATTAACTGAAAGGGGATCGCGAGATTATGTCACAAAAGATTATTATCCGTGAAGCTGAGAATAATGACCGTGATGCCATCGCTGAAGTGATACTGGACGCTTACCACCAATATTCGGAAATCATGCCCGAGCCGTTGTGGCTAGCGTACCGGAAATCACTTCTTGAATCTGTCCATGGCGATGCCCCGATCGTGCGGATCATCGCTGAAATCGACAAGAAAATCATTGGTAGCGCACTCTTGTTTAGCTCCTCGGAAACGGCTTACGGTAAACCAGAACTAGGCATTCACTCCCCTATCCTTCGCCTGCTTGCCGTATCCCCATCCGCTCGCGGCCTCGGCGTTGCAACCCATCTAATTCATGAAGCTGCAAGGAGATCTAGCGAGTTGGGTGCCACCACTTTAAATCTGCATACCTCAGAAATGATGGCTTCAGCAATCAAGCTCTACTATCGCTTAGGCTTCAAACGGGCGTATGAGACCGATCTTATGAACGGGGAAACCCTGGTACAGGGTTTCCAACTAGACCTACTAACATCAGTCCGTAATACAGCAGGATAATTATAAAATTCGAGACAGACTAACTCGATGAATATAACGCATTCTTAAGCATTGTCTTGAAATTATAAAAAAGAAGCCTCGGGAAGCTTCCAATGTTCTTATGTGATTATTGCGGCGAACTTCCGAGGCTCATTTAATTTCCTTTTTTATAAGTAATTTCTTTAAAACTCACAGTGATATCGCCTTCAGTATCTGCATCATTCATGCGATGATCTAAAATTACAGTTGCGCTGGAGGGGATGGACGAAAAGCTAGCCCCCTTCTGCTTCTTCTTTACATCATAGAGATAATAAGAAACATTCTTAATCTTCAGCCCTATAGTATCCTTGTACAAAAGTTCTACGGAATAGGATTTAATCACAGCTACATTAGCGTCCGTCCATCCTACAACTTCAACGGCTGCATCTTCATGGTCGCTTTCAGTCTTAATAGAGCTGATGGGAAGCCCATCCTGATTATAAAAATTAATTTTTTGTGGAGCGATTTTCAAATAATCGATGTCGATGTCATGGATTCGGTTTTGGTTCATCTCTGCTGTATCCATCCAGGCAATCGTGCCCGCCGGGTTCCACTTTATTTTCTCAGAAGGTACATACTGCTCTTGTGGTAACGGCACAGTACGTAGCGAAGCTCCATTATTATCATAAAAGGTTAATTGGCCGCTCTCATCATCATGTACAAATCTCTTAAAGGTTGGTGAAAGAAACAGGGATGGCGCACCGGTCGTCGAGTGAGGGATTACCGGATATTTTAGAAGATGCACATCGTCCTTTCCTTTCCTCAGATCAAACAACCATACATTGCCGAGGTAACTTTGCATAAATAATATTTGTTCATCCGCATTCCACTGGAATTTATAGATGTAGTCAGAATCATCAGAAAGCGGCCAAAAGTCTTCCCGAAGTCGCTCAATATCTCCTGTAACAACGTTATAAGAGGACAAATGATATTTCCCAGCTTCTTTCGTCAGATCCGATTCCAGAAATAATAGATGATCCTCGTCCAACTTGATTAGCATATTATAGTTGTTCATAAATGCATTGTTCCAACGGTTATCGGTATCGATCAGCTCATCGCTCCATTTCACCATCACCTCATCCGTAGCAGGATCATGGGCTAGTAAAGCGTTAACTGCATTATGGTCGCCATAGAAAAAATGAATGGTGTGATATAAGATTCCTTGTAATTCAACCACTGCCCCACCGTTTAATAGATAGTTATTTTCGGTTATGCCAATTGGTTTAGCCACCAGTTCTCCATTTGAGCTCCGTACTGCATTAAACTCCAGACCCTTAAAGTTTGCTTCCAAGAATATAAGCTTTTTTAACTCGACAGTTGATTCCTTAGTAAGTGTATAGCCTGTGCTTGTTTCGTTCACATTCATTAACATGCCTTGCTCGCTTGTTTCGTTAATCCATAGATGAAAGGCATATTTAGTATTATTTGAAATTAGAACAATATCGTAGTTAGGCGTTGCGGTATTTAAATTTCCTGGTATTTGTACAGCGGTACGGATGGCTCGGACGAAAGTTTCTATGCTTTCATGATCTATGTATTCAGCCTTTATGTTAGCATTCACTGAACCATGTGCTAGAGATTTCGCTACTGTGATTCGCTTGATTTCTTCGTCAATTTTTAGATTATCGGCTTCTACTTGTTGCTCATTGGGTTGAAATAAGTCAAGTAAAACTACTTTTTTTGTTTCCGGCAGCTTGTAATGTCCATTTTGTCCTAATTTGGTGAAAAGACCACTATTCTCGCCCTTAATCCAGAATGAGAACTTTTCGTTATCTTTATTCTTCAATTCAACAGTAGCTTCATAATCAGGTGCTGCAATATCAAGCTTGGCGCTGTCATACTCAGCAGTATGTATAGCTTCATTGAATTGTTCTATTAAATTGTTGTCCGTTATGGTTATCGATTCACCGCCAGCATTCTGGACTTTAATGGAATTAACAGAACTCAGATCAATTAGTGGTTGATTCGCTTTATCCTTATTCCCTGTATTGATACATCCAACAATGATTACTGAAATGACTGCTAAAAGGGCTAGTAGATTTATCTTTTTCATATAGGCTCCCCCTTCATGTTCTCTCTTCTTTAACGCCAAATAGAGGATAAAGTTGCAATAAATGAGATTAGCAATTGGATCAGATTCTTATCCTGAACTAAGTAAAATTGTTTGTAGCAATAAAAAAAGCCACCGTACAGGCCTGTTCTCCTGTAAGGCAGCTTCTCTTTTATCCCAAAGGTTGGATGAACTATTTAATCATTATCACTACCATGTTCAGACCCGAAAAGCCTTTAAAAAATTCACAGCCTGGCGGATATCTTCCTCTGGATTAGTGCCAACTTCCCGTTCTATGGTCAGGAAACCTGTATAACCGATGTCGTTCAGCGCTTGCAGATAATTGTTCCAGTCGACAGAACCTGCTCCAAGTGGAACTTCACGGAACGCCGAGCCGGTCTCGGCCATTTCAGCCATCTTCTCATGGTCTAATGCGGGTGCTTCATAACCATATTGACCGTAAACATCGCGCGGATCGATATCGGCAAGTTTGAGACCATCTTTAGCATGGGTGTGTACAATGTAGTCTTTTAGTGTATGAACACCTTGCACGGGATCATCACCAGTCACCATCACCATGTTGGCCGGGTCAAAATTAACAGAAACCCCTTTGGAACCCAAACCGTCGAGGAACGTCTTCAGACGCGCAGCGGGTTCTGGCCCAGTCTCAATCGCAAAGTAAGAATTCATCTCATGCGCGTATCTGCTTAGTTCCTCACAGGCGATGTGCATGGTTTCATAAATTTTACTGGTGTGGTCAGAGGGAACAATACCGATATGTGTAGTTACGATATCTGTACCTAGCTCCTTGGCCAGCTCCATAATGCGTTTGGACTTTTCGATTTTGGCACGGTTCTGTGCAGGGTCCTGAAATCCATGTCCGCCTAAATCTCCAACGAGGGCAGAGATTTCGAGACCCAGTGAAGCGATGTATTCCTTCCATTCACGGCGGGCTGAAGGAGAAAGGTTAGCGGGATCAAATTCACCTTGCACCGCATAAATCTGAACTCCATCAGCCCCTGCTTCTTTTGCCTTGCGCAACCCCTCTTTTACTCCGACCTGAAAACTGTCTACGATAACGCCGATTTTGTTAGTGATAATTGGTTTAACCATGGTAATAATCCTCCTTTAAAATGAATTAGATTTGGTTCCAAACCCGCTTGATATATTCTAACCCAAGTCTTGTCCCCTTACGGCACTCTTCCATTCCCTCAAATTCTACAGAGATATATCCATCGTAGCCACTTTCCTTAACGGTTCGAATGACACTCGGCATATCGATGTCTCCTTGACCAACGATGGCACCCCTCAACCAGTTCCCACCAGTAGACTGGAACCAGCCTTCGCCAGGCTGGCGATCCTGCGGACGAATATAGAAATCTTTGAAATGTACCATCGAAGCAAGCTTAATATTGTTAGTCACAGCAATAAGCGGATTCTCATCTGCGCACAGGAAGTTACCAATGTCGAGTGTTGTACGGAAGTTATCTCTTCCTACTGCGTGAACCAACGCCTGTACACGATCGCTGTGCTGAATAAAGTATCCATGATTCTCCACACTGGTCGTGATGCCCAAACCTGCGGCATAATCGGCAATTTCTCGACAGGCTTCAGCCAAATGTGGAAGCTCTTCCAGAAAGTGCGCAATAGATAGATCATTTGACGAGGCTACATCATGCCGCATCCGCTGAATGCCTAACGCCGCACAGACGTCTACTTCCCGCTTTACCCGTTCGACTTCACGCTGTCTTTCCGCTGTCTCCAGACCGGCAAAATTCGCCCCGATAGCATAATTAGACAACTCTAGTCCACGACCTGCTGCTGTTCGTACAATCTGATCAATTAGCTCAGGATTCTCAACCAAATTGATGCCCAAGGGTACAATCTCCGCATGCTCCGCGCCCAGATCGGCGATCGTCTCAATGACTCCTTCAAGCGTAAGCTCACCCGTTGAAAAAGCTGAATGCAAACTGTAGGTACTGATTCCTAGCTTCATAGTTTCACCTCTTCGCCTTTGGCAGCGGATTCATAGATCGCGCCGAGAATCTTCATGATTGTAACGCCGTCCTGCACAGGACTAATCGGTGTAGAGCCGTTGCTGATGTTGTTCGCAAAGTGATTAATCTCATTCTGGAATGCACTGTTGAACTCAAACCCCTTATGATCGGTCTGCGGATAGATATTGACGATCGTATCCGACTGTTCTTTGACGAGGACTATCTCAGGATCAATTTCAAACCCACCCTTGTCACCGTACAGGCGGACTGAGCGCTCGTCTTCTTTGGCATGCAGTGTAAAGCTAACATCAACCATCAGCGAAGCTCCATTCTCAAAACGAATTAGTGCATTTGCTAAATCTTCCACCGTATTGTTCGCTGCGTCGTAATCAGCGGCTTTATAGAAAGAAAGATTCTTGATATTGGAACGATTGCCGAGCTTCCGGTAAGTATTGGCACTTACTGATACTGGATTCGGACGGCCCATCAAATACCAGCATAGATCGATCACATGGACGCCGATATCAATCAATGGTCCGCCGCCGGAGCGTTCAATATCACTGAACCAGCCGCCGGGATTACCAAGTCTCCGGAACGTCGTTGCCTTCGCATAGTAGATTTCGCCGAATTCTCCTTGTTCCACCAATGTCTGAAGTAGCTGGGCATTAGAGTCATAACGTCGTACAAAGCCTACTTGCAAAATTTTACCGCTCTTTTCCACTGCCTGCTGAACCTGAAGCGCTTCTTCCACCGTGCGGCAAAGCGGCTTTTCCACAAGTACATGCTTGCCTGCCTCAAGTGCCGCGATGCTGATCTCAGCATGAGAGTTGTTCCATGTGCAGATGCTGACTGCATCTATTTCGGAATTAGCCAGCAATTCACGATAATCCGTGTATACGTTCTCCACGTTATACTCAGCAGCAACATCTCGTGCACGCTCTTCATTCAGGTCACAAACCGCATATATGATTGTCTGCGGATTAGTCCGATAAGCACTTAAGTGCATGCTGGAGATAGAGCCGGTTCCTATTACTCCAATTTTAATCATATCCATAAATATTCTCTCCTTTATTTTGCATAGGTTATGATTCGTATTATAATGATTTCAACCCTAAACACCATGCAGAACCTTGCGGTTTCATTTGTACAATTGTGCTATAGGAGGTGCAGTCAATAAATGTTGGACTATGATAAACATCTACAGGAACCCATGGACATGCCGGATCCCGAGTTTCCGATTAAAGTACATACCCAGCGCTTCAACCAAGAGGGAGTTTTGTTGTTCCCACATCATTGGCATGAGCATCTTGAGTTTCTGTTTATTGAAAGCGGTGAGGCTGTTTTTGAATGCGGACGAACACCGATCAACGTACGGGCTGGTGATTTAGTTGCTGTGAACAGCAACGAGCTGCATTATGGGGTGAGCGCTTCTTCTGATTTATTGTATTATGCGATCATTGCAGATACTTCTTTGCTGCATAGTGCGGTAAGCGACGCTGCCGAGACCAAGTTCATCGCCCCGATTCAGCAGAACCAGCTGCTGTTACGTAATCATATCCGGGGGGATCAGCACATTACAGACTGTGCGCTGGCGATTATTCGGGAACTGGAACTTCGCGAATTTGGATATGAGCTGGCCGTGAAGTCCGAGCTATACCGCCTGCTAACGTTGCTATTGCGCAGACATATCGTCACCGTACTCTCACAGGCTGAGCAAGAAAGACGTATTCAAACCGTTGAACGCTTCGCACCTGTTTTGCGTTATATCGATACACATTACCAGGAGCCCATTCAAGTTGACGAACTTGCGGCACTAACAGGGCTAAGCCGCTTCCATTTCAGTCGTCTCTTCAAGGAATTAACTGGTCATACGATTTCGGAATATATAAATGCTGTCCGTTTAGACCGTGCAGATTATTTGCTAAGGCATACCCAGTTAACGATTTCTGAAATCGCTACCACAACTGGCTTCAGTGATATCTACTATTTCAGCCGGACTTTCAAAAAACATAGAAAAGTACCCCCAAGCAGTGTGAGAGGGTTCTAGTTAGGGTGAACAAAGGAAGCAGTCTTGTACTTGCTATCGCTCCTTAATTTTAACATCAAAAAGGTCAAGAAAGGGTAATCCCCTCTACTGACCTTTTTTTATTTTATTAATTGCATAAAAGAAACTATCTTCCATCTTATGGGTATAATTAACATAACAAAAATATAGGAGGAGATTTCATTGAGAAAAATAATTAAACTGACTATATTAGCACTTTGTATAATGATTCTACCGGGAACAATGATTTATGCCGCATCGAACCAATCAGAAGTTTCATTATATTTCAATAATGTGGTACAAAAACAGGCAGCAGTAATATCCGAGGGGGACATCCTCTTACCTGTTGAACAGCTCTCTAAAAATTTGTTTGCATTAATCGCTTTAGATGAAACAAGTAAAACGGTTCGAATCTACAAGCCAAATGTGAACATGGTATTGCTTGATAACAATGGAGAGATTTTCGGTAAGGTAAAAAGCCCTGCGCGGTTTGCCTTTTCAACCTTATTACAAGTAGATCATTTAAAAACAGAAATTTCAGATATAAAACTTACGATCACTGATCCTGCAGATAAAACAGAAACTATCGATAATCAACAAATTAAGAAAAGTGAAGAAAACTTTTGGTTCAAAACTAACGAATTTACTTATTCGTTTAATACAAAAGGTACCTATACTATTCAAGTTTTTTTTAAAGACGTAAATTCAAAAACATGGTATCCTGTCTCTGAAATCGATGTATTCGGCATATGAATTTCCGATAGTTGAATTCCCGTTTCCGTACTTCCTCACTTCTTATTATTCTTAATCACTTCATTAAAACGGTCAGGAAAGTTGGTATGTACCCCGTCTACGCCCCAAACCACGGCTTTGTCCATATTCACTTGATAATTCACTGTGTACGGAAATACCTTTAGACCCGAATTTTTCACCTGTGCCACATAGGAGGAATTTATTCTTTGAAAGTTAGGGCTAATACCAACTGCATAAGTTTTCACCCGATTGATAAAAGACTCTGGTACTTTGTAAACCGGAATATTATACCAAACAATTTGATAAAGCGGGATCTCTGGGTTAATCGAATGAAGCTTACGTAAACTCGCCTCACTAAATGAATGTACGGAAACATGATCAGACAGATTATATTTTTCAATTTGTTCGTTTAATATGGTTTCGATATTCGGATTCAAAGCAGGATCTTTAATCTCAATCATATAGTCCACTTCTTTTCCAAACCTTTCAAATACCTCTTCTAAAGTCGGAATACGTAATCCAGCATATTGATCCCTAGCAAACATGGGATATTGTTCGTTAAACCAAGAGCCAGCGTCTAATTTCGAAAGCTGCTCTAAAGTATAATTCTTAACATACCCCGTTCCATTTGTCGTACGATTAATAGTTTCATCGTGAATAACAACAGGAACACGATCCTTAGTTAACTGAATGTCTAACTCGATATAATCGGTATCCATATCAATGGCTAGTTCGAATGCAGGTATAGTATTCTCAGGAGCATATCCCGAAGCGCCACGATGAGCAATGGTATAGACTTTGTCCGCAGGCTCGAGAATTTCCTTCACTTTAGTACGAATCCATGGAGAATAGGCATACATTGAGGTACATAATAAGATCAACAAAAATATGTGAATAAATATAAAGTACATTTTAGAATTTTGAATCCTTTGCATAAAGCTTCCCTCTTCTTTTCAATAATTTATTGTTGTTTACTTGGTGCTGTTTTCTACATCATATCCAGTTAATTACCATTCATAATCCTATCAAATCTCCTCTTGATTTATAATTATGTAAAACCTGCGGATTATTCTAAGCTATATCGCAATGATGGCTGCAATAGCCGCTTTAATGATATCACCTGGAAGAAAGATCACCACACTTGTTAATCTAGCCCAAATGGGAGTATTCGTAATCAATGCCATGATAGGCGCACCTATCAGATTAATCAACATTACACCAAAAATCAAATTTACGACAATCAGATTCCAAGTTCTGACATACAGCGAATAATGCAGCATATACAAATTCTTTGATTTTCATGAAAAAACCTACATAGGAAAATTGAATGTATTGATTAGATTCATAAAGTTGGAAGAATCTCGAACTAAAAAACACTGATCCAGATTAGGATCAGTGTTTTTTAGCTACACATTTTTAAACAGAACAGCTCTACTTGTTGATATGTTCCTTGATTTGTTCAGCGATTTGTTCCAGCAATGCCTCTTTCCCCAATGCAAAGAATGCTTCATTGTAATTTTGTCTGCTTGTCATGCGATATATATTTTTCGATTTTACAGCTTTTAGGCTGCTCCAGACCTTACTTTGGTCTAGAACATTCCGGTCATTATCAGATAATAAAATGATGTGGTCTGGATTAAAGGTAGACAGTGCTTCTAGACTTGTTACTTTTCCTCCCCATGGGTCTGGTTCCGGTGTACCTGGCGCGATGAGTAATCCAAGATCATTAAAAATCATATCTGCAATACCTGTGCGGGAATAGATCCGGATTTCTTTCTCTGTAGCTTCGATTACCGCAAACGTTTCTTCATTAGTTATCTTTGTGATTTGATCATGCAGTTGTTGAGCACGTTGATCATAGGCCTTCAGCCACTCATCCATTTCTGTTTTCTTATCAAGTACCTCTGCAACAAAGGCAAACCGCTCTCTAAAAGCATTAAAGCCATAAGGAACCCTTACAGTTGGAGCAATCATATTTAATTGATCATAGATTTTCTCTTGCGTAGGCCCTGCCAGTATCAAGTCAGGACTTGCTGCACTAATCGCTTCCAAGTTAACTTCCGTTTGAAACCATCCAACGGGCGTTACATTAGGCAGTTCTTTTTTTAGAATAGGTGTGATTTCCAGTGAATTAGCCATGTCTGTATTCCCGGTAATCACAGGTTTATATCCAAGCACTAAAAGTTCTTCAGTTGAGCCAGATACATCGGCAATTCTAACCGGGTTTACCGGTATTTCAACATCTCCCTTGGCGTCCTTAATGGTACGTGTTTCGGAGGAATTCGTAGCGACGGGTTCAGATTTTACCGCAGGTGGGGAGTTCTCCCCTTGAGCCTCCTGCCCTGAATTCCCACATCCGTACAACATCACCATCATGAATAAGGCGATTCCGACAAAAGAGATACGTTTTAAACTGAACATTTTTTCCAACCCTCTCCAATCTATTGATAATCATTCTCACTACTAGCAAGTCCGATCTTACACTCTGCTGATAGGGCTAAACTACCGATAGAGGGATTGAATAACGGTTTGGCGGATATTTATTTGTTGTCTAACGTTTTTTTATTATTTCAGAAGGATTTTTTCCATACTGCTTCCGAAACGCCTCCGCAAAATGACTAAAGTTGTTGTAACCTACCATCGTCGCTGTTTGACTAACACTACTCTCCCCGCAACGCATGATTTCCCATGCTTTTTCTAAACGTTTGTTCCGTAAATAGGCAAATACAGTCGTACCATACTCTTCCTTAAAACCAACTTTTAATTTGTATTCGTTAATACCCGCCAGCTTGGAAAGCTCTATGAGTGATGGAGGGTTTGCCATTTGCTCGAGTATGATTTCTCTGGCTCTCCGAATACTTTCCCGGTCAGTGCGAGATAAATGCAAGCTACGTTTAGTATGACTCTGCTCAAAAAGAAAAGCGCCCAAATATGCGGAAAGGAGTTCTAATGCCTTACCCTCTGCGTATAACCTGCGCATTGAGGTATGATATGGGCAATCTCTCAATTGAACCAATATTCGGGAGGTTTCTGGAAGAATAGGCATACGGAACATACGAAATGATTGTGTATCTAACAGCCCGGATAAACTGCAAGTATGTAGAGATCCTTGCTCTACCATCCATGAATCGAACAGTGTTACCGGTACACCAATGGACAGTAAACGGATGGGTTCAGCACTGCGATAGTGAAATTCGGCTTGGAAATCTCGCATGAGCTGCAATGAACAACTGTCGGGCACCAACTCGTGACTATTGCCTGTTACATGAACTTCTCCGCTGCCCTGTAGACAAAAGCTTAGCTCTATCATAGCTGCTTCGGATTGAACTCGGACTAAACGATCCTTAGTGAAACGGTAATCACTATCTACAATTTCGATCCCGGAAGATGTGATAACCCTATCGACGTATCCATGGTCACTAGGTTGTGAAAAATGCATTCGCTCTGTGGTGTCCCTTATAGACGGAGTCTCAAACAATGCATTGAAATACCCGTTATAGATGTTATGAATTGATTTTCTTGTCATTAATTCATACCCTCAGTAGATCTGTAGTACGCTGTAACCCCAATGTAGTGTTTTATCATGAGGAGATCACCTTTATTCATATATTAAATGATAACGATTATCATTTGTATCATTATATTCGAGACATTAGCTAAACTGCAATGAACAGTTTATGAGGAGTGTTAGCGTATGATTCCAAATACAAACACCCCCTCATCCTAATGGATAAGGGGGTGTCGATTTCTGTTAATCAGCTTTTAACTTTCGTAGCATTATTCAGATCCGGATTCAGTTTATATTATCTCTTATCTCATCGATTTAGCTAGCTCTGTGAAAATAACTCCAAGCGCGTAAGCTCCTGCATCCGGATAACCAATGCTGCGTTCACCTACCGTGCCTGCTCTTCCCATACGGGCGACGATATCGGAAGTCTTCCGGGCACCGAGAACTGCCGCCTCAGCAGCTTTGATAGCTGCCAGCTTTATATCTTCGCCTTGTTCTGCGCTTTGTGTCCAGGCATCCGCAAAAGGTACAAGCGCATCAATTAAAGTCTTGTCTCCAACGACAGCACCTCTCCCGAAAGACCTTTCGCCCGTATCTTGAATTCCTTTGACAACCGCTTGCATCATATTGGCAAATTCCTGAATGGATAACTCCTGCTTCTGCAGCGCAGTCTTGCTCGCAGCGCGGAAGCCCGATCCCCAGATCGGCCCTGAAGCTCCTCCACAATGCTCCATAATGATCAATGAACAAGCATCAAGGAAGTCACCGATATCGCTGTGATGATTAGCTAGAATATCTTCCCATTCTACTTTCAACTGCTTAAAGCCCTTGGCTACGCTCATCCCAAAATCACCATCTCCGGCGTGGGCGTCTAGCTCGCAGAACGGTACCTCATTCTCGATAATGACCTCACTCATTTGATCGATCAAAAATACGATATTTTGTAAGGAAAACTGGTTGTTCTTAATTATCGCTGCTTCAGCATCCGTATTATTCTTGAAGGATACCGTGCTGTCTGCTTTCTCTTCCTTGATGACTTCCGTATATTTTACAGGCTCAAATGGACCTTTAACCGACAATGCCGGTGTATCACACGGAGCAGACAACCATTTCTTCAGCGTCTCATCCAGCTTCATAATCGACACTGATGCGCCAGCCATATCGATGCTGGTCATATAGTTGCCGACAAATACTTTAAACACTTGCTTATTCTTCGCCGTCAATTCACGGATCACAGAATTATTCAACAAATAAAGCTCTTGCAGTGGTGTTCCACCAAATCCATTGATCAGAACTGCAACTTCTTGCTGCGACTCATCGTTCATTTGCAAGTTGCTCAGCAAGGACGTAACCATTCGCTGCGCGAGTTCATCCGCTGACACGGCTTTTTCTCTGCGAATTCCAGGTTCACCGTGAATTCCAACACCGTATTCCATCTCATCCTCTTCGATATGGAACGTCGGGGTTCCTTTGGCAGGAACGGTGCAAGATGTAAAGGCGAAGCCGATGGTGCGAACATGGTCAATCGCATGTTGCGCCGCTTCTTTTACTTCCGACAGGGACAGCCCTGCTTCTGCCGCAGCCCCGGCTACTTTATGAACGAGAACAGTTCCGGCCACCCCTCGTTTCCCTACGGTGTAGAGACTGTCTTCAACGGCAATGTCATCGTCTACTTTAACGTATTCCACTTGTATGCCATCTTCACTTGCGAGATGAGCCGCATTTTTAAAGTTCATGATGTCACCGCTGTAGTTCTTAATAATAAGCAGCGTTCCCTTTTTACTAGCAGAGCTACGGATCGCTTGGTAGACCTGAATCTGGGATGGAGAAGCAAACACATCACCACACACGGCTGCATCCAGCATACCGCTGCCTACGAACCCGGCATGGGCCGGTTCATGCCCACTACCGCCACCGCTTATAAGTGTAACTTTATCGGTGTTGATCTCTTTTTTAGAAATCACTTTGAATTTATCGTTGAAATCCAGCTCAGGATGCGCTAAGACAAGTCCATTACACATTTCCCGGACTAGCGTTTCCGGCTTATTCATAATTTTCTTCATCTTAAAGCTCCTTACTTAATTTGTATTGACGGCCTAATTGGTCGGCAGCCATAATCGCAGATGCTACGGCTTCTTCTGTAATTGGGAACGGCATCGAATGAATCGATTCCTCAGCAATACAAGCTTTTTGAGCAACCTCAAGAAGTTCTTCGTAAGTGACTTGCTCCACTCCGATATCTGCTAAGCACACCGGAAGCCCAATAGACAGGCAGAAATCCAATACTTCTCTTAATTCGGTACGGTCTGCATTTTCAAGCACCAATTGAGCAATTGTACTGAAGGCTACCTTCTCACCATGATAATAATGATGCGTTCCTTCTAAAGCTGTTAAACCATTATGGATCGCATGAATCGCAGCCAATCCTCCACTTTCAAAGCCTAGTCCCGATAACAAAATATTCGTTTCAATGATATTCTCCAAGGCTGGGGTTACGATATTCAGATCGCAAGCCTGCTTCGCCTTGAATCCATTTTCAAGTAAAGTGTCATAACACAGTTTGGCAAGACCTAGTGCGGTTATCGTTCCTTTAGCTTCCCCACAAACACCTTCACGAACCCCGCAAGGCAATCCCGCATTCACATTGGAATAAGAATTTGCTGTAGCTCTAGCTTCGAAATAAGTTGAGAGTGCATCACCCATCCCTGCAACAAGAAATCTTGTTGGCGCTTTGGCAATGACTGTTGTATCGATCATGACTACACTTGGGCTTTGTTTGAAATAAGCATAATCATCAAACTCACCTTCTGGGGTATAGAGTACCGCGGAGTGGCTCGTTGGTGCATCAGTGGCTGCTATCGTTGGAACGATAATCAATGCTTCACCTTCTGCTACGCATTTTGCCGTATCAATCGCCTTGCCTCCACCCAAACCAATCGTACATGCACATTGATGTTCCTTAGCCAGAGCCTGTAATCTTGCAACTTCTTGTCTTGAGCATTCCCCATGGAAGCCACTTTCAACAAGCGTTATATTAAATTTCTGTTTAGTTGACTCCAATTTATCTTTCACACGTGTAACATCATCTGGATGTGCAATGAGCAGTGCGGAATCACCGAATGTTTTTACAAAATAGCCTAAATTCAAAAGTTCATTCTCACCTTGCACATATTTCGTCGGACTGATAAACGCTCTTCTCATTTTCATTCCTCCTAGGTTGTATATAGTTATTATTATAGATTGCTCTATTTCGGTATGCATGAAACAATAAGATCAGAATAAAGCGTTTTCTTATCGAGTTTTTTTGTCTTCTTATTAAGGAATAGTATTATCTTGTCCTTTTGAGCAAAAATTCGCTATAATGTTCAATATGTTTCTATAACTTACCTAGGAGAATATCGTGATGTCCAAATCTCGATTTAATTTAGAAGAAATAATTGATTTGAAGAAATGGGAGAAACTGCAGGATTCTTTATCACTCGTGACTAAAATGGCGATTCTTACCGTAGATTATAAAGGCGTTCCCGTGACTAAGCACAGCTTCTGTCAGCCTTTCTGCCAAGGCGTTCGCCAAGATTCTACTCTCTCTCCTTATTGTCAAAAATGTGATGCTCGTGCCGGCATTGAAGCTGTACGCCAGAACAAGCCTTATATTTATTTATGCCATTTCAACATTATCGATATCGCGATTCCAATTATTATTGACGATCAATATTTGGGTGCAATTATGGCTGGACAGCTTAAGCTTCGTGAACCTGATGTGTCACAGCTGGAGCAGATAGTATCTAGGCCACCTAATGTTGAGTCGAACATGAAGTTTCAAGCGCTCAAAGAGGATTACGAAGCACTTCCTGTCCTATCCTACGATGAGGTAACCAAGTGTGTGGACCTACTTCTACAGTTAAGTACTTACATCGTGGAAGAAGCCATTCAAAAGCGTACTACCGTTGATTTGTACAAAAGAGTACTGACCACAGATATCGATATATCTGCTTCAGCAGAATCTTTCGAGGAGACAGACCTTACTTATCGCAAAATTCAGTCTCTGCAGCAAGAGTTGTCAGGAGCGCTTATTGAGACCAAATTGAAAAATGGAGCACAAAAGTTGGTCTCTTCAAATGCAGTGCTTCAGCCTGCGTTCGATTACATCTATGCGCACAAAAATGAAAATTTCAGCCTAAAAGAAATGGCCAAGCTTTGTCATATCAGCCCTAGTTATTTCAGTCGCATATTTACAAAAGAAACAGGCGAGAACTTCTCCCTCTTCGTTGCCAGGCTCAAAATTGAATGGGCCAAGCAGTTGCTGGAAACCACAGACGCACCTATTAATCAAGTGAGCGATGATTTAGGATTTTGTGATACTGGTTATTTTATTAAAACCTTCAAACGGTTCGAGAATCTCACTCCAGCTGTATACCGGAATATGTATATGAATTGATTAGTTGCATTAAGGGGAAATCTGTGATTTCGCCTAATATAGCCTCTTTGATCTTTCCCTCTCCGTTTATAATAAACGTAGCAGGAAGCGCTCTAACTCCGAATGAAGTAGATATTTTTCCGGAAACATCGATGACAACTGGAAAAGAAAAACTGTGATCCTTAAGATATTCTGATACAGTCCCTTTAGACTCACCAACATTAATAAACAAGGTTTCAATTTGAGAACTAGTGGATTTGTGAATGTCATTCAGAAGGGGCATTTCACGCACACATGACGTGCACCAGGAAGCCCAAAAGTTAAGCACCACAATCTGTCCCTGAAAATCGCTTAGTCGAACCTTTTTACCTTCTATAGTAGTAGCTTCAAATTCGGGAGCGATAGAGCCCACTGCAATCCTCTCAGATGAATCTCTTGTTTCATTATGGCTAAATACCCATACAACAGTCGTGACAGCTGCGATGATCACCAGCAAAGCAATGATTCGACGCATGCTCATTTCAGACCCAGACTATGATTAAAGGCTGTATACAGAGAACCAAATTTCGCATGAAATTCTTTGGTCGGACCTGAACCAACATTTCTTCCATGACTTAAAAAGACAATCTGATCTGCGATCTTATCAGCGATTTCTAACTGGTGTGTGGAGAAAATAACAGTATGCCCTTCTTCCTTGATTCTTTGGAGTAGGTCTACGAATTCATTCATCCAGAAAGGGTCAAGACCGTTTGTGGGTTCGTCCATAATTAGCAACGAAGGCTTGGCCAGCAATGCCTGAGCAAATAAGATACGCTGACGCATTCCCTTTGAAAAGGTGTTGACCAGACGATTTGGTTTATCCTGTAGACCTACTAAGCCAAGGACTTCGTTTACTCTCGCTTTGCGATTGGGTACCCTACGGAGAGCGGCCCAAAAAGTCAGAGCTTCCTCTGCCGACAGCCCCTGATTGAATTGATAATCATCCGGCATATAACCGATTTGTTTCGAGAATTGTTTGCGTGATTTGTGCCAGTATAAACCACCCACTGAGATTTCGCCCACCGTAGGCTGAAGAATACCCGCAACCATTCGCAAAACGGTGCTTTTGCCAGCCCCGTTACCGCCACATAGTGCAAGTATGCTTCCAGTGGGGATTTGAAAGCTAATCTCTTCAACTATTGTTTGCTTTTTAATAACCTTAGAGATTCCTCTTACATTCACTAAGGAGTTATCCACGAGAGCGCCCCCTTTCCCATATCCAATATACAAACAGGATCGAGCTCAACATCCAGACTAGACAGACTCCCATAAACAACAAGCTACCCTTCGAACCATTTATCCATTCTACCCATTGGTAATATTCAGGTCCCAGTACTGAACCTCCGCCCAGCTTAATTACAACGAATAACCGAACAAGCTCTGCTGGGTTGAGTATTGTGAATACGACCAGCAAGGGCTTAATCCAGAGATAAGGCATTAAACCTAAAAAGGCGATCAAAAAGGTCGGCCACCCTATTACTGTGAAAAACCACACAGCAACAGAAACAGTCAGCGCCTGCCAGCGGTTTCTTGATAATGAACCGATAAACAAGGCGATGGTCAAGAATAGTAAAACAAGTCCTGCGGAAAACAACAAAAATAGAAAGTAAGTAGTAGAATCATAGGCCATGCCCAAGAATCCACTAATCATTCCCATTAAACCATAGCCGAAAGCCACAACCGTAAGTAATACGACAGCCAGCCCCACATACTTGCCAAGAATAAATGACAATGTTCCTATTGGATAAGTAGATAAAAGCTGCCAACTACCTTCTTCCTTTTCTGAGGTCAGTGAAAAAGAGCCTAGGAATAAGGTCATAAGCGGCAGCAGATACAAAATCAGACTTAGCATGGAACCTGTAACTGCGGTGTAGCCTTGAATCTCATTTTGTGCATTAATCAGCAGTAAGCCAAGACTAAACGCACAAAATAATGCCAAAAAAGAATAAGCCCATGGATTTCGAAACCCCATTTTAATCTCTCTGCGTGCGACTTGCAGGATATCAACCATTACATATCCATCTCTTTATCCGATGTCATACCTTCCATTTCCTCAGACTTATGCTCGTCCATATGACCTTCTCCGCCATTCATATCCATTTGCATCATATCCGTATTTTGTTTCCATTCATGCTTGGACAGATCACTTGCGGACAGAACGCTGCCAACACCTTGTTCCTTCACAAAAGCTTCGGCTGAAGCAGTGTCCTTGAAGCTGATAACTCCATAAGCCATAGGTGTGCGTAGTGTCTCATCATAGACAAAGCTTGCCTTACTGAATTCCACCCATTCTTTGTCGTTATAGTCACGGACATAATCCTTTCCGATGTTTTTGGTTCCATTCTTGTTCTTCCATTCATTCATACAACCAATATCATCAAACTTATAATTCTTCCCGTCTTTCGTTGTTAGCTGAGTAGCAAAGGCATCGTCCTTAACCTGCATATTGCAAATCGCGCAAATATCAACTTCTTCATTAATCGCCAAAGGTTCAAACTGTTTGGAACCACAAGCCGCTAGAATTAACAAACCCACCATCAACATCAGCATTAAACTCCATTTTTTCATAACCGTAATACCCCCATATATAGTATTGTGATCACAGAGAAAAACAAAAGCAGCCAACCGGCTACCATCACCGACCCTTGCCCCTCACTAACTTGTCCAACATCTGCATGAACTGAATCCAATTGCATAAGCGGCTCTGGATCGGTGGACCATTGTTCTTTATCATTTGTATACAGATCGCTTAAAAATGTCATGCCCGGTGATTGAAAAAAGAGCTGATAAGCAGCATTTTCTGTAACTAATTGCTGATAAAATGGATTAATAGCATATGGCAGATCACTTATGCCATCACCCGATACATCCAGACCTTCGAATGAATCCCAAAAATTTCTCGTCATCTTATTATTCTTAGAATCCGTTGCCTGTGCTTCAATCACATTGGCAATAAAAGCATTCTTCTGAAAGCGGTTGCCTTCAGAACCCTCAAATTGAATCCCAATATAATTTCGGAGCACCATATTATTCTGGAGAGTGTTGTCGGAGGATTGTTGCATATAGATTCCTACCCGATTTCCTTCCACGAGGTTATTTACAATCTGAGAGGTACGAACGTCAAAGAGCAGGATTCCTTGAGAATGAACATTCTGATTTTGTTTACGGAAAGAGTTTCTTGATACCATAACGTCGCTCACTCCCATCACCATCGCGCCAGTAATGTTGTATTCTCCAATATTGTTCGTAACAGATGATCCATTGATATACATACAGTGAACACCGTATCGTAAATGATAGAGCCGATTGTGATCAACCTTTGTATTGCGACTCTTCTCTAAATAAATGCCATCTCGGAGATAAGAGATTTCATTCTCTCTGATATCTGAACCATGAGAGTTATAGAGATCGATGCCATTACCTCTTTTTCCCGAAGCAGCACCTTTAGGTATAAACCAACGGATTTTATTGTTTACTATAACTCCACTATCAGCCTCACGTAGCATAATGCCAAAGCCAAATGTATGTATGACTAAATCTTTCAAAGTTACCTGATCGGCTTCCACCCGAATCGCTGCTGCTTCTCCCCCGTTATGCTGCTGTATATTAAGTCCTTGAAGCTTTACCCCATCAGCCTGAATCATAACTGCAACCTCAGCATCGGGAGATAAATTTAATAGTGTTGCCCTTCCTTCCCCGCTAATCGTCAGCCTTTTATCAATTTGAACCGGACCCAGGTAAGTACCTGGAGCTAAAGTAATCGAATCTCCGATTTGGGCCGCATTAATAATCGGCTGGAGTGGAACCGCTTTCGAAGTAGTATTTGCACTGGCACTCCCACTGTAGATCGTGATTATTAAGAAAAGGCTGAATAACATCATTAGCATTACTCTGAGGTGACAGAAACTTTTGCGTATAACCATTGTTCACCCCCTATCAGTAATTCATTCTCTAATCTATCATTTGCCTAATTGTAAAGAAAAGGAAGTTGCATGCCTATAGCTCAATGTAGCTATCCCTATTAATAAGATGTGTCTAAATTGTGAGTTATGTCACATCGTTTACTATCCCAAATGTGTGTCCATATAATAAAAAACCGCGCATAGCGCGGTTTCATTAGGTTAACTAATTATTTTCAAGGTATTGATAAACGGCCATCATTTCTTGTTTATTTAACTCCCGAATACGATTGAAAATTGGAATATCTGCTACAGCATCAATATTTGAGCTTTCAGACATAACATCACTAACATTGCCAGTTAGCCAAGTTTGTACGTCAATGCCTTCGACAATTTCTTTACGCCCTTCATCATTAATGCCACTTGCGTAACAACTAACACATGGAATCGTTAACTTATAAACGCCATCGTGAAGTCCATCTTCGGATATGACTTTCTTTCCTTTACAGAATGGACATGGCTGACTAGCTTTTATCTTATTAATTAGAGTGACCAGTTTTTTGTAACCAAACGCTTCGTAGACATAAGTCAGCTTTTTGTATTTTCCATTCGTGAAATACTTATCAATGATGTATTCTCTGGTTTCGGTGATATTCTCAAAATCACAAATCGTAATCTGATTATTCAAGCTAATAGATTCAATACTGCCGCTAATATCGCCCCAGAATGGCAGTGCATTTTGTAATACCATTTCATAGTGCGCAAAGCTCGCTACTTCAAGTTCAAGCATTTTTAGAGCAACTTGTATTTTCCTAGGCAATAGAGAGACATCCTCTGCTAGAACCATATCACCGCCGACAATAGCTTTCATTTTTTCAAGCACCGGTAATTTGCCAACGGTACTGATCACTTGATCAAGAGGTAGTCCAATGATCTCACGAATATCTGTGTCGCCAAACTTTAGCTTCTTATGATGATTTAGTACGGTTCCTTCACAGATTGGACAGGTAATCAGTATTTTGGATTGTTTAATATGCTCTTTAATAATCGCTTTCGATATCACCATGTAGTTCCCAATGATGTAATTAAAGCCTTCCCAAGTTCTCGTTGCCTTGCTTGCTTTATCATAAAATGACTTTTCCCAATATCCGTACCAAAATGTATGCTTTTCTGCATCCATCATCTCATTATAACTCTTACTGATATCTTGTCCGAGTTCATTCTTAATCTCATCAAAGATGAATTTGATTTTGGGGAATTGATAGAATTTCAGAATATCCATTGCATCTGGATGCAATAAGCCATCCCAAAATGGCACATTTTTATTCTGAAGAACAACTTCAAAATCAAATTTTTCAATGACTCGACGTCCCTTGCAGCATGGACAATGATTGTCTTGATTATAGAAATCGAAGCTATTTGTATCTTTATTGGTCGGATGTGCTGTTACAATTTGGTTGATCAAGCCACCAATTTCATATAGAAAAGTATATTGACTATATAGGTGTCTTTCCAGATCAATGGCGATGACAGGTGCAATGGTATCTGATTCATATTCACCATATATCAAACGCGCCATAGAAGATAAGCTTTTTAAGATGCCACCTTTATAAACGTTTTCCGCATTTTTAAAGTAGGCAATTTGATTTTCTTTTAAATAGTTAATGCCATTTTGTTGCCGCAGTGTTGAAGAAATCTGCAATGGAGCGACATGATCTTCACTGATTTGCTGGAGATAATAATCTTCATGACTTACAACTTCTAGATGCTCAACAGGTTCAAGCTGTCTTTTACCAAAATCAACGATAAAATCAGAATTTTCCAGCATATACGAGTTATGTTCAATCATCATTATGGAGACGGATTCGTCCTGAAGAATGTCTCTAATGCTATCAATGAATTGATTTAGAATATTTTGTGATAACCCTTTGGAAGGCTCGTCAAAAATGAAAAGTGTATTGGGGTTTCTTGAACCTGCAAATAGCTCGGAGACTAAATGAACACATTGAAATTCACCTGTGGATAAAGACTGTGTTTTTCTTTCCAACGTTAAATAACCCAGCCCGAGCTTGATCAATAAACTTAAACGTTTATGAGCGATGTCTTCATTTGGCAGTTCATCAATAATATCTTCAATTGAGCGCTGAAAAATATCATCAATCTCTTCGCTATATTTTGTGAGCTTTCTCTTAATATCAAGAAAAGTCGCAACCGTAGACCGGCTGGTAATCGATTGATTTCGATCCTGCCCCACAATCACCAGCTTATCCTTGGGATATCGCTTCACAAAATCCTTGGACATACACTCATTGACCAATGTAGATTTGCCGCAGCCAGATTCCCCAGTGAACGTTACAAGTCTATTACGGGGAATCTGAATTTCGGCGATTTGAATATTACGACAGTAAAGATCATGAAAATGATAATATTCAGTTGGAGCTGTCTGATTTATTTCTCCATTGATGGGCGCCGGACGTGGCGATTCTTCAACGATTTTTCCGCCGTATTTACCACTTCCTGGTCCAAAGAACAATTGCTCGTCCGTTATGTCTAATACGGTATCCGAATGATCAATAAGCCAAATTTGATTCTTAAATCCTAGTTGTTTTATCTGCTCTAATATTTTCAAAAGGGTTTGGTGATCAAGACCCACAGAGATTTCGTCAATGATAATTACTGTATTTTCACTGGTTGCCATGAATTCTGCCAAGTAAAGTCGTGTTAACTCTCCACCTGACAAGGTACCCATTATTCGATTTAAGGTTAGATAACCAATATTCATATGGATTATGTTCTTTAGAATGTTTTGTTTACCTTCACTAATGTTTAGAACTTCTGCTAGAGAAAAAATGGTTTCAATGCTTAAGTCATTAATATCGGAGATACTCTTGTCTTGATCTAATAACTCCATTTTGTATTGTTCAGCTTCGTGATTATATCGCTTACCCTTACACTTTTTACATTCGACATTTTTAGTAGTGCCGCGACCTTTACAATCTGGGCACCAGCCTAATTCATTATTAAATGAAAAAACCTCTGGCGATAGGTTATATTGTTCAGCAATCGCAACTCGAATCTCTGTGAACACGCCCGTATGTGTGCCAATGGTTGAACGAGGATTGGAAGAAATAGATGATCTCCCTAGAAAAAGTACGAGTGGCATTTCTTCCATCTGAATCGCACTGAAATTAGTCTCCATAATGTTAGGGAATAAATACTGATATTCTGCCTTTGGCAATAAAGAAACGAGACGTTTCTTGGATTCTTCGCCGATGGTTTGACAAAAGGTGGTTTTACCGGATCCGGATAAACCAGCAATCCCTAGGGATTGGTCAACTGGAAGTACTGCATCTAACTTATTAATATTGTTCGCAATCAATCGGTTGATTTTCATAGTGGTATCATCTCATCTCCATTCTCTTCATTTAGTATTGCCATCATTTATTCCATTAAAAAGGGCACTTTCCATTTTCAGAAAAGCGCCCTATTCTTGAAATTACAGTTCTGCTAATACTTTTTCAAGCTGACTGCCCATATTCGCCCAAGCATATTTAGCTCCTTCAATAGCGCCTTGGCGAGCTTTGGTCTCTTCACTAAATCCAGATTGAGCAAGATGCAGATGAACCTTACCATCTTCCTCTTTGCTCAAAGTCCAAGTAACTGTTGTACCTTCTCCGGCACTATGCCAAGTATAGGATAATGTATGTGGCTCATCTACTACGAGAACCTCGCAATCTACAATACCATCCCACCATTCATTTGGCTCTGCGCGAAATTGAAATTTATGCCCTACGACTGGCTTAAAGTCATTGCTCCAAATCCATTTTGCTAGTGTATCTGAATCCGTTAAAGCGTTCCATACCTTCTCGATGGAGCTTGTAAATTGATAATCTAAGGATACATCTGGTTTCATTATTCTTCCTCCAATAAAAGTTTTAGTTTATCGATTCTTTCTTTCCAGAAGCCTTCGTAAAAAGATACCCAATCCCGAATTTCTTTCAATGGATTGGCATTCAAACGATACCTCGTTTCTCTACCAACCTTTCGAGCAACTACAAGATCAGCCTCTTTAAGAATAGACAAGTGCTTAGATACTGCAGTACGGCCCATATCAAAATGAACTGTGATTTCATGTAGGGGTAATTCATCAACATCAGCCAGGATTTGAAGTAATTTTCGCCTTGTTGGATCTGCAACAGCGTCATATACATCTCTCACTTGACTATTATCGTTCAAAACCACCCCCACCTTTTCCGTAATATTACCTGTAGTGTAACCGATTATACTTCATCAGCACCCAATCGGACACCATTTAGTGTCATATTGATTATAGGACACCAAATGGTGTCGTGTCAAGGTCCTTAAAATTTTAATATTTGATCTTTCAATGGAATAAGGCGTAAATATCGGTGCCTTGTTATTTTATTGCTCCCGTTCCCTGTATAGAAACTTTAACATTTACATCAAAAACAGCTTCGGGATAAATAGACTGCCATTGCTCCCATTCCTTATCCCCTTCATGCCGGGTAGCTCTATAGAGTAATCCAAAACCGAACGGATCTATCCCGTTTTTTTGCAGCTTTTTCAGCAAGCTTGATATCTTCGTCTTTTCTTCCTGTTCAACATGCTTTTCAAATTTAGTCCAATTTTCCTCATACACCTGATTTACGAATTCTTCTACAACTCCACGCATTTGAATAGATACACGAATAACTGGTTTATTCTTATTGTTTGTATCAATCGTATAACGTCTCTTCAACTGTTCAATTGCCAAGACAAAAGGTTGACTTACCATTTTTGTGGTGATTTCGAAATGAGGATAGCTATGAAGAAGTTCTTTAAAGACGCGCGTTTCATCTGTTGTCAAAATCGTTTTTATTTTATGTTTGTCTAAAAGAGCAACCATATCAATTTTGTATACCTCTTTTTCTGTCTCGATAATAGGCAAGTAGGGGTCCATGCCCTTTTCCGTCGTTCGACGATAGAAATCATAAAGGTGTTCGGGAACCGTGAACGATGAGATTGATCCCGATTCGGACAGACTTAATAACAATGCATTACCTGAAAAATTTTCTGATTTTGGTTTCATTTTAAGAACAGTCTCCGCGTTGGGCTTCCCTAATGCCACCATCCCCTCCATCGGAATATCGAATCTTCTTGACAGCCAATTAAGTGGCTCGTTGATACTCTCATGGGCTAATGATTCACCCAAAATACATATTTCTAAAAGACCAAAATTAAGATCTTTCGATGATTTTGACCTTATTCGTCCGATCGCGCCTGATATCGTTTCGGAATTTTCGCTTATAATTTGAATATTATTCACAGAAGGATCAAATTTTTGAGCAGGTAAAGCTAATTTCAATGTCACGCGATATGGATTTTTTACATCATCTGATTGATCTACTCCGATGGCGATTACGAATATTCGTTTGTCGATATCCTTGAATGCACAACCCGATTGTATAACCACTGTAAAGCAGAGAACCAATAGGATAATGTTTCTCATACTTTACGCTTCCATTTCATTACAGCAAACAACGCAACAAGCGCGACCATCAGAAATTCGGTATAAAATCGCAACTCTAGCCAATTGACTGTATGGTTTATGATTTGTTTTAAAGTGAATGTACTGAAGTAGATTACTGTAACAATGGTAAGTAGGCAACAAATTGCCCAAGATAATAGTTGTTCCTTTCGAAGATTATTTTGAAATTTCATAGAGAAGCATCCTTTCAACAGCTCAAGTCCAACATGAATGGTTACAGACGCATACACTAAGAGCAAAAAAAGGACGATGAGAAAATAAGGCATAATCGTACGTGAGAATAACCCTGACATCATACCAATTGAATCTAATGCAGAATACGTGGGGGCTATATAATTCCCCACCCCGTAAGTGCCATGAATTCCAATGGAAATAATCAAACCAGTGACTAATATATGCAAATTAACAATAAGGACAATGGGAGTGTATTTCCATTTGATTTTGCTGGGAACAACTCGATTAAATACGATTAAGCCAACAAATCCGGAGAAAACACTATTTGCAGCCGTAATCGTTCCCCATTTCGGCCAAATGAATGCATAATCTGCCATTGCTTTAATGGAATTCCACTCTATTCCTTGACTAAAGATGGCTTTTGTAAATGCATAGTACATTAAAGGAATGCAAATAAAAAGAACGATCTCAAGCGTACTTAAAATTGTTTTGCTTGACCTTGTAGCTCCCCAAGATACTGCAAGAAAAATAAATACCATAATAGTAATTGTGTTTACATCTGTTAGATATAAATTAAAAAAGGTTGATGCGTACCCTATCATGATGCATCCTTTTGTTATAGTCATAATTGAAAAGAATATTAATAATGATATTCTTGCTCCTGCCGGCAAAAACATCCGAAAGATTTCAGGCAAACCCTTCCTTGGAAAATAACCAAGTGACTTGGTCATTGTTACAAGAAATATCATGCCGCTAACCGCACTTATCACAATAGCCAGCATGCTTCCATTAAACCGTTCATTCAATAAAAGGGTATATAATAAAAGACCTGTGATGGTGATCCCATCACACCATAAAACATAAAAAACATATCGATTCAAGGAAAAATATCCTCCTTTCCTTTATAATTTCCCGAATTTTTCTTGTTCTCCGATAAACACTTTTAAATAAGGTTTCCCAAAGCTTTTTAAATCGTTCAAGTAAAGGATCAAACAAAATAGTCCTGCGATTAGACCTACATATCCAAATAAACTAGCTAACAAGATGAAAGGATATTTGACAATCCGTAATGCGAAACTCATAGCATTAATCGGCACGACAAAATTGGCAATGCCAATGGCGGAAGTTACGATAATCATGATATTGCTAACCAGATTTGCCTGCTGCGCAGCTTGTCCTAGAATTAGTCCACCAACTGTTGTTGCCGCTGCGCTGATCGACTTGGGAAGCCGTATACTAGCTTCGATTAAGGTATCGATTAAGAACATCATAATAAGCACTTCAATGTACGACGGATAAGGGATACCCGCACGACTACCGGCAATAGAGAAAGCGAGCTGGGCTTGAAACAACTCAGGGTTGAAAGAGACCAGAGAAATATAAATGCCAGGAAGTAACACAGTAATGAAAATGCCGATATAACGTAGTACCACAAGGCTAAAACCGACCCATAACTGCTCAAAAGTATCATCCATTGAGGAAATGAAATCATAAAAAGTAGCCGGCGCGATTAGAACGAATGGGCTACCTTCCACAAGTATAACGATTTTGCCTTGTTTCAGATTTAACGCGACGCGATCTGGTCTTTCCGTAATCATCAATATAGGAAAAAGCGAGTATTTTCGACTAGTAAGTAATCTTTGAAGGTGTGCCGCCGAAAGAATGACATCCGGTTTGACCGAAGCTAGCTGCGTTTGAAGTTCGCTCAATACTCCCTTATCAACTAGTAGACTGTCATAAATTAAACCAACTTCAGTCTGTGGTAATCCACTAACCTCTCTTTTCTCATAAACAAGACTTGGGGAGGGATAACGATTCCGAATCAAATTAAGATTTGTATCAATCACATCGCTGAATGAACGTTGCGAGCCATATATAGCTGTTTCCGAGCTTGCATCCCCAAGCTGATTATTGATCACTTTTTTCGCACTGAACAAGAAAAGCTCATTTCCCATTTGAATACAGGCATGACCAATCATCAACTTCTGTAAAATGTCTTCGTCCTTCTCCGGTTTGCTGATGTCAAGAAGAGAAGTAAGATAATCCTTGAATTCCTCTTTTCCTGGGCATTTTAGTATGGAGATGATCAGATCATCCTTAATTTTCTTTTCATCGCAAACGCTGTCCAAGTAGAGGATTTCCAACTCGATATTCTGAATTCGGACGATTTCCTCCTTCATATCACTTGAGGAAGAAAGCTGCTTCTTAATTAGTTGAAAAGCTTCGATCATGATGTAGCAATCCTCCAGTTCGTTTTTGATATCATTTCCTTTTATTCTCAGTTTTATCCTACCTGTAAATATACTGGTAATTGAAGGAACCATGTTCATACTCTTAGTTCTAAAACAAAAAGGCAGGAACAAGGTTTATCACCTTAGTCCCTGCCTTTCAATTACCACGTCAATTCAACGCATTACATTTTTACTCAATAAAGCGGCAACACTTCTTGTTTAAGCCCTGAAAAAAGTTCGCCGGATTGTTTAAAGAAGGTGTCAGGCAAATGATAGTAAGCATCTCCAATAGATACGACTTTTAATTCAGGAATGATATACATGCCCATATAGGTTCCATCCTTGAGGTTGAACTTTAACTGATACGATTTTCCTTGGGATTGCGCCTCTGCAATAGCCTCGTATTCTTTATTACTTAAATCAGCTGTTTTTGCGCTGTACAGCCCATCAATGATAGACTCTACAGAAGCATGATCTGTCATTTTCTTTAACACGTCATTTCCCACATGATTAAGAACATGAATATCTTTTGCATGCTCTTTTAGATTAGACATATCCAGATATTCCTTAGCGGTCATCGTAGAATCGTTAGTCTTCGCCACGATTTCTGCCAAATAATAATGCTCCTCAACTTTAACAGCGATGCGGAATTGGGATGGGTACGTCGGAATCTCATATAACTTACCTCCAACAGCGAACGTAGACGAAAAATCCTTTTCTACAACTTCTCCTCCATTGTTCTTCCCAATCTCTTGGTTAATATCAAAATCTATGGTACCAAGTGATTGTTCAGGCTTCATTCCTGTGAACTTAAACTGAGCACCATCACTTACGAATGCATAACGAAATCCATTGTAATTTAAAATTTTCCGAACTCCGGTAGGAGCTGAAACGGGCGTTTGCTGCGAGATTTGTGGTGAATTCGTTAATGATGACTTTAGAGGAGATGTATAAATGGCCACTCCTAACACAAGTGCAGCACAAGCAGCCATGGTTCCCCACTTCGCATATGTTCTCTTATTAGTACGCCTCGCAGTGTTGGCCTTTTCCACCAGATTGCCGTCTACATAACCAATAGTCTTAAATAAATCTTTATTATTCATAGGATATAGCCCTCTTTCATAAGGTATAATTGGAGTTTTTTTCGTGTTCTAAAAAGAACCGATTTCGTTTTACTTTCACTTATTGAGAATCGAGTTGCGATATCAGCCAAAGAATCGGAATACCAGTAACGTCTCAGAAAAATATTCCGATGATCTTCATTAATCTTCAGCAGAAAATTGCTTATAGATTCAGCGATTTGTTCTTCCTCATATTGACTTTCGACATTGTCTGGAGAGGATAAACAATCATTTAATTCATCAAGAATCGTATCGAATGTTTTATTCCGCTTTTTGGCCATGTAATAATCGTGTTTATTTAACGCGATATTTCGTGTGATCCTCCCCAAAAAAGATGAGAGCTTAGCAGGCGTCTTCGGCGGTATCGTTTCCCACGCTCCTAGAAAGGTATCGTTCACGCATTCTTCCGAATCTTCAAAATTAGACAGAATGTTATGAGCAATCTTGGTACAATAATTTCTATATTTTTTGGATGTTTCTTCTATTGCTGTTTCATTGCGGGCAAAGTACAGCTGTATGATTTCACTATCGTCCACTCCATCACTTCCGTTCAGTTTGATTAAGGCCTCACTTATAAAGTAAGAAAAGAAGGGTTTTGGTTGCAAAAAAGTTTTTTTCTTATGTACTAGTGCGGGAAATCATTTTATGTCTTCATAAGCTTCGACATTCAATGCCAATAATATGACGTGTGATCTTATCCTTTTGATTCCTATGAAAAAAGCCGGTGTACCCTATAATGGGCAACACCGGCCAATATATTAAAAGTAGAAACTATAGAGGAATTGCTGCAGCTTCATGATAGAAGCATAGACGCTCCGCGATTTCGTGAACTGACCTTTTTTTTGTTCAAATCATGCTATTCAGCCACAAACCGTTTATTGTTTAAATCCAATTTGTAAAAGATATCTTTTGCATCTGCTTCTTGTGTACCTGCTCCAACTGGTGGATGGACTACTAAGATATTATTTTCGACACTTGGTAAAGGCTCAGCTTCTGAATAAAGAAGTGTTTTCGAGACTTGATCCTTCTTTACGATTTCTAATGGGAATACATCTTCATTTTGCTTATCAATCGCGAAAATATATCCTTCCACGCCATGACCTGTTTGATATTGAGGAGTAAGGATGTAAACCTCAGCTTCTTTAAAACTCAGCTTCTCAAAAGATATTTTTTTGCTGGATGGTCGGAAAAACAAGTAATTGGGTAGTTCCATTAAGACTTTGTCCTGATCTCCCTGTCTGTAGATAATAGAGTAATTACTCTGAAACGTCTGATCACCCTCTTGTCCCATCGTGCTCGATACGACCAAATGCCCAAGTTCTTCTCTACCTTTGGCTATCATCAATAATGTTCCCTTTTCCGTTTGCTGTTCCGCCCGAATTGATTTATCCTCATTTACTGCGTCAATTACAATAGAATCCATGAGATCGTTTTTTGGAAATAAGCTAACCTCTGATGGTTTTTGTTCCTGAGTAGATGAGTTGATTTGTTGATGGTTACAGGCAACGAGTAAACTAAATGCTAACACCGATGATGCTACTTGCAAAATAAGCTTGTTAATTGTAACCCTCTCACTTTCATTTACAGCTGGGGTACAACTGCTCCCGAATTACAGTCCAGTCTGTATTCATAATTGTTTTATAAACCAGGGCTTAATTAATGGTATTACCACGGCTGGTTGCATAGCTTTTGTATGATCCATTTGGCTTCCCGTTAGCACTTCAACATCCCAGCCTAAATCACACAGCTTCGTCGTATTCTTCTTTAATATCCCAGCAATATCAACGGTAACATTTCCAAAATTCTCACCATATACGATAGTATCATTTTCTCCTGCAAAAGCTAATTTTGGAAGACTAAGCAATTGGTGAATACTACGATCATCAAAAGCAGTGAGGCTCTCGTATAAGGCAACAAATTGAGCTGTTACACGGGTATCCATTGATACTTTGATGTTGTCCCAGTCTATCTCATCAGGATTCTCTGTTTCAATGGAGCTTTTTTCAGCTACCTCATTTTGATTATTCAAAGCTTGGGTATGTGTTTTTTGAGTTACAATCAGCATCTCTTGATAGGGACCATTATAAGGCGGAAAACCTCCCATGACCAAGCTTTCCAGACGATTTGTTCTGATAGCCAATTGTAGTCCAATTAAAGCTAGCCAGGAATAACCGTAGTAGCTAAAGCTCTTAACGTTCATTTCATCAGCAATGAGGAGCAGATCCTTCACAATATGGTCTACGGTTAAGTTGTCCACTGGATGTTGAAAGAGATGACCTTCATAATCAAAATAAAGCACTTGAAACGTATCCGCGAGACCTTCAACAAAATGTTTACCTAATTCAGGATCTACGCCCCATAGCTTTAGATTTTCTGCCTCCTGATTGTACACGGATTTTCTAGCGATAGGTAACATAATGGTTGGACGATCTGATCCTCCTGTCAATCCTACTTCTATTGCTGAATGGTTGGTTAATCGTATGATTTTTTTCAAACAATCCTCTCCTTACTGTTTTATAAAAATATCATATAACATTCATGCAATCTTTCGGTTTATCTCATACTAAGCCTTGATATATCTAATTAAATTAGATTTAATGTTGTTGTAGCACTTGAAGGTTTAACTTTAATGTTCTGGGGCGATGACGATTATGAGAGATAATTATACACCAACAATGATAGCTAAGAAATTAAATGTAAGTACCACTACATTAAGAAGATATCAAGATCAAGGCTTAGTTCCCGAAGTCCCAAGGACTCCTAGCAATCGCCGGTGTTATACAGACATTCATGTCCAAGCTTTTATTACGATTCGGGCACTTTTACAAGGATATGAGATTCCAGTTGTGTACGATGTGATGAGAAAGATTAAAGCTCGGCAAATTGAGGATGCACTTTGGTCAATCAATCAGGAACAGCATAATACACAAACGGAAAAGCATAGGTTAGAGGATGTGTTACGCATGTTCCGAAATGCAGATTTATCAAGATACAACGATTTAGAGGTCACAAATGCAATGACTATTGGTGAAGTTGCACAAATGGCAGGCGTTAAGCCTTCAGCCATTCGACATTGGGAACAAGAAGGCCTTATTACTTCTAACAGAAATAAAGACAACGGCTATAGGGTCTATACTATAACGGAATTAAGAAAGATTATACTAATCAGCAGTCTAAGGAAGACCGTGTATTATATCGAGAATATGAAACAACTCCTGAATGAAATAGAGACACAAAACTATAAAAAAGTAGAAATGTCATTCGAGCTTGCGTTACAAAAATTAAATAGTCAATTAATGAAGCAGTTTTTAGGGATCGCTGAGCTTATGAAATATGTGAAATACTATTAAACTTGATAACTTGATATCAACAAACAATCTTTCCAAAAAGAAGAAAACTTAACTCAAATACCAGTGCACCTGCATCCCCCTTCTTTCGGCAAGAAGTCCTTACAGCAATAAACATATTCTGGCTCAGAATTCGATCGAATGCATAGATTTTTTGGAACATAATTAATCCTTCTTAAAATCATTTATAAGAACACAAAAAACTCCTCCCTTAAGGGACGGAGTTGATTTCGCGTTACCACCCTGATGGGTGTATTCATGAATACACCCTCTCTGTTATCGTCCAATAACGATGCCCCCTTGTAAAGGGCAGAATCTCGGAACTATTTAGACAGCCGCTAGTTTATTGAACTAACGTTCCCCGTTAGTTCAATACGTCGTTTTTTTCTAGATGGATGGTTCTAGGCGACTAATTTAGTAATAAAATTAGTAAATTCTCTACAACTTTAATTGAATTTAATGATGCAGTTTTCACGTTGCACTCAAAAGTTTCCGGCGCTTCACTATCAGCATTATCCGATATTGCTCGAATCACAATAAATGGAACATTATTTACGTAACACACTTGGGCGACACTGGCACTTTCCATGTCTACACACATAGCTTGATGTTTCTCAATCAATATATTTCTTTGTTGATGGGTAATAAATGTTTCACCAGTTATGATTCTTCCTAAATGGCATGTAAAACCGAGTCTTTCAGATTTAATTATCCTAATACATTTTCCTATTAGTGCTTCATTAGCTTTTATGTATTGATGCTCTAACCAAGGATGATATTCAATAATAATCTCAGGAACCACATCATGATGAGCGACTTCTGTTGATGCGACTACATCACCAAATTTAAGATTATCGTTTAATGAACCCGCTACACCAGTTAAAATGATTAAATCCACCTGGAATTTATCGATCAATACTTGGGTATCTATTGCAGCATTTACTTTACAAACCCCTCAAAAAGCACCTACTACCGACACATCATGATATTGCCCTGAATAAAAATTTAGCATGATATGCTTTGTGATTGTCTGATTTTTTATTTTATCGATAAACGGATTAATTTCATCTTCAGAAGGACCCGGTATACTATCTTCATTGAAATTACCACCTTTTATTTTCAATAACACCTAATTATACATACACACAAATTCCAACGGATCAACACATAGTATTCGTTGATTTAGGGGGATTTTCCTTTTTATGCAACTAAACTGCCCGATAGTTAAACAGGTAGCCACTAATACCGACTGCTTGTTCTTCATGATGCTAACCATTCCCCGTTTGCGTAATGATCACTTGAATTATTTGTGACTTAAAAAATACATTCAAACCGCTCTACTCCTGGGTATTTTTCTCCCAAACTTGTTATCGAGAAACCAATTTTTTTATAGAAGCCAACAGTATCTTTATCGGTTTCTGCTTTTATTCTCACATTCTTTTTAGTTTTTATGAACTCATTTATCATTTCACTGCCTATACCTTTACCACGATAATTGGCTTTAATTGCAATATGCTTAAGTTCTATTTCATTAGTTGATTCGGATATGAATCCAATTAACCCTACTAGTTCATCATTTTTTAAACTCCCAACTAATTCCCGTGAATCATTGTCTATGTATGTTTTAAGTTCATTATCAATTCTTTCATCATTAGCCCACATACACTCAGCCATTAAAAGCTTCAATTCACCTAAGTCTTCATAATTTTTTAAACTAATCATAAGAAGCACCACTCCTTATTTAGATGATCTTACAGATGTTACGTATTCTTGACACATGTTAAGCTATCCTGCCGTTGAATAAAGGCAGCCGATCGAGTTGACTGACGTCTGGCTTATCGTGTTTGAGCTAACGTTCCCCGTTAGATCAACAACTAAGAATAAAATGATTTAGCGTATTGGCTCACCATAAATCACATGAAAATGAAGATGCTTTGAGTCTTGGTGTTTTCCTAAATTAGTCGATACCCTACAAGCTCCATACTCAGACTGCACTTTAGATGCTACTTTTTTAACAACGTCCATCAATTCAATTAAGAGGGCGTTGTCACTCTAATCTAGTGTTAAAAGAGATGAGATATGCCTCTTTGGAATTGTAATAATGTGAACGGGATAAAAAGGGCGAGTGTGATGGTACGCAAGAACGTTATCAGTTTCAAGTACTTTCTTTACATAAGTACGACCACTTAACACCTCATCGCAATAAAAATCCTCAGTCATCAAATCTCCTCCTTCTTACTTTTCTCATTTTAACATTTGTAATTATTTGTAACTATCCTGCCCGTTAGTTCAATGAAAAAAGCAGGATACCGTAGCTCCTGCAAATCAATTTGTATTATTCAACTATCGTTCCCAGTTAGCGCAACGACTTACTCTGTTGAATTTCGTGTTCCTCAACATAAAACGGCATCAGAGAAGGCGAATCGTACCTTATCGCGGCCTTTAAACGACAAAATGGTGCCGATAGCCCTAGCCCCATAGCTGCAACGAAATAATGAGCCTAATCCGACAGTGCTCGCATGATGTTGGATTTCGCCTCTGCCGCAATCGCTTCATTCCCGTCATCGACCGCTTGCATCAAGATCAGTACGGGGATGTATACCGCGATCAGCCGCGCCAGCAGCTTCGTTTCCTCGTCCGCTCCTCCGTACGTTTCGAAAAACACGCCGCGAGCGTAAGGTGGTAAAAAGCTGTAAGCAACGCTCAAATCGCAAGCCGGATGGCCTACGCTCAGATCGCCCCAATCAATGATGCCGGAAACGATCCCGTTCTCATTCACAAGCATATTTTTGAAATGAAGATCGCCATGTAGCAGTGCATTCACCGCCTCGACATGGTCCGTTTGCAGCCTGCTAATATACGCTTCGATCACACCGGACTCCTCCGGCGACAAGTGTTCAACCACCTTCGATAGAAAGCCTTCCAATTTCACTTTGCGCGATGCTATGTCCGTCAAGCTTCGATGATCTTGCTGAACTCCGCAGTTCAGCGCCGCCTGCACCGGAAACTCATGCAATCTCCGCAAAAATTTCGCCAGCGTCTCTGCCGATAAAGCCCGGCGTTCTTCCGTCAAACCGATGGGGAAATCTCCTGGCACGTAGGCATAGCCAAGAAATGGTGCCGGGTATTCGTCACTTGCTTCGCCATAAAACAACGGTTTCGGATAGGGGATGGTCATATATGCCTCCAGCTTCGGCAGCAGCTTCCCTTCCATACGAATCGAGCCAACTGCAATCGTTCTTCTTGGAAACCGGAACACGTACTCGTCACCGATGAGAAAAACCGTATTGTCCCAGCCCCAGCCCAATCGTTTCACTTGCTTCGATGACAGCTGAGGGAATTGTCTGCCGATCAGCGTCCGCGCCTGCTCTTCGTTAACCTCCCACTCCGCATCCCATACATTCGTCCCTCCCATGAAATGTCTGCCTCCTCGTTCCTTACTTTATTTAGACGTTTACATTCCCTGGAAGTTATGCATAACTGCCCGTTAGCCATACATGCAGCGCAAACGCCGCACCACAGATGATGAAAATGGGTAAAATCAGTCAATACTGCTACTACGGCTGGCGAAGAAGGTCGATGAGCTATGGTGCCTTAGAGCCCATCCGTTAGTCTGACTCCAACGACCCCGGTGCATCACAGATTGTCGCTCCCTTTCGGGAAGCACTCATGGGAGATTAATCCTACTCTGGTTTTTGCACCAGCCTAGTTTTTAGTAATTGTAGAACGAAGTTTGTTCTTTTACTAGTTTTGAGCTAATTTAATTTTCATGGGAGCTCAATGACTTGTCTGAGATCGGAACAAAATGCTGCCAATGAGACAAATTTCAAAATAGGTGGACTCCGCCTCTACCTGAAATTTTCTACACACTCATGCAGAAAGGCCTCTAACGTGCGTGGCTCCCTGCCGAGTAAGCGCTTCACAGTGTCATTTGGTCTTTCTGGCACCACCGTAGACATGGTTTGAATTTCCACAACGTGGTTCGCGAGCCAAGGAGGCATATGCCCGTTCTCCATAAGATTGCGCTTTGTGCTTGGGAGAGCGACACATTGAGAATAATTACCCGGATAAAACAGCTGTATTATTGAACTCAGATGAATTAGGTTATGAGATCAGCCAAAAGTACCCGGTTCGGATTTAGCCAATTTAATGATATCCTTGCTCTCAAGAATAGATTTATCATATCCTTTTGTAACAGTATGAATCATTGCAATACCAAGCTCCTTTAAAGACACGGTAAAGTTTGGAAAAAGTCTTCTTAGAATAGGATATAGCCACATAAATGCATAATAAGATTTATGCGTATTTTTTAATCCCTTTATTGGATTGATGTAGGCAGGGCGAAACATGTATGCTTTTTTGAAAGGCAGCTGCATGAGGTGATTTTCTGTCTTGCCCTTCACTCTTGCCCACATCCTTTTTCCTAGCTCTGTACTATCCGTCCCCATTCCGGAAACATAGCAGAACACCATATCTGGGTTCAAGCCTGCGAGCATTTCTGCCATATGCACAGTAAGATCAAACGATAATCGTGAGTACTCCTCCTCCTTCAAACCAGCAGAGCTTACACCCAAGCAAAAGTAGCATGCATTATAGTTGCTTAATTGAGACTTGATTGCAGATAAATCAAAAAAATTTTTGTGGATGATTTCAGTTAATTTGGGATGTGAAACGCCGCATGGTTTGCGGTTAATCACTAAAACGTGTTCCACATCAGGATGCTGCAGGCATTCATGTAAAACACCCTCGCCAACCATCCCCGTAACACCTGTAATTATCGCTCTTATTTTCACGATGGATCCCTCCCTTTTCTCAATTAAATTGTTATTAACTATTCGTCTGTCCATAGTGAAGCTTGGCTCCCGCTGCCATTAGCCTAGACGCGACGAGTATAGCCTGTGCGTCTATGTCTAGCTTATAGCGATCAATCTGCCGCTTGGATTGTACAAGCGAGGGAATAGCGTCAATGTCATTTATTATTGTTGTTCATATAAATAGTATGGTTCCTAATTACTTTTGTGTCAACGCATTTTTATAACACATCAACACCCCGCCTTTCTTCATATCTGGAACTGTATTCCTCCTCGGCCACTGCAAAAGGCTCGATCTCTCTTTTATTCCAAATCTAGTTAGCCCTACATGCAGCGCAAGCGCTGCACCACAGATGATGAAAATATTTGTATTTGTTAATACTTCTACTATGGCTGGGAGAGGAAGGTCGATAAGCTATGGTGCCTACGAGCCAATCCGTTAGTCTGACTCCAACGATCACGGTGCATCACAGATTGTCGCTCCCTTTCGGGAAGCACTCATGGGAGATTAATCCTACTCTGATTGTTGCACCAGCCTCTTACCTAATTTAGCCGTAGAGAGGATACTTGAGAGTGGAAATCGTAGTTGAACGGGCATGTGGTATGGATATCCATAAGGATAACATTACCGCATGTATTCTAACGTCTAATGGAAAGGAGATTCAATCGTTTCCGACTAAAACAGTGTTTCTTTTACAATTAATTGACTGGATTAAACAACATGAATGCACTCACGTCGCTATGGAAAGTACAGGTGTATTTTGGAAGCCTATTGTAAATTTGCTTGAAGCTGAAGGCGTAGAATTTTTAGTAGTGAATGCCCAGCATATGAAAGCTTTGCCTGGACGTAAAACAGATGTCAAAGACTCCGAATGGATTGCAAAGCTTCTTCGTCATGGGTTACTTAAAGCAAGTTTCATTCCAGATCGAAATCAACGGGAGCTTCGAGAACTTGTTCGTTACCGTCGGAGTATTATCGAAGAACGAGTTAGACAACATAACCGAATTCAAAAAGTGTTAGAAGGAGCGAATATTAAACTCAGCTCTGTTGTCTCTGATATTATGGGGGTCTCCTCTCGTGATATGCTTCATGCTATTGCTGATGGTGAAGATGATCCTGAGAAACTAGCGAACTTTGCTAGACGCACCATGAAACGAAAGAAGGATGACCTTGAACTTGCTTTACACGGCTATGTAAACCCTCATCAACGCTCGATGATTAAGACTATTTTAACTCACATTGATTTTTTAAGTGAACAAATCACAGTGCTAGACCAGGAAGTCGCTACGAGGGTTGTTCCATTTTCTGACGATGTCGAACGTTTAGATTCAATTCCTGGAATAGCCACTCGAATGGCAGAACAAATCTTAGCGAAATTGGGACCAACATTAAGAAGCAGTTTCCCAGTGCTGCGCATTTATGCTCATGGGCTGGACTTGTGCCTGGGCATAACGAAAGTGCAGGAAAAAGAAAATCTGCTAAATCTAAAAACGGAAACAAATATTTGAAGTCCGCCTTAGTGGAAGCAGCCCATTCCTTATCAGCCTCAAAGAACTATCTTGGTGCCATGTACAGACGAACAGCGGCAAGAAAAGGAAGAAAAAGGGCTGCAATCTCTGTCGCGCATGCTATGTTGAGAATAGCCTACTATTTGTTGACTCGTGAAGAAATGTACGTGGATCTAGGCGAAGATTACTTTGACAAGCAGAAGCAACAATCTATTGTGAAATACGCAGTTCGAAGACTAGAAAACTTAGGTTATTCTGTAACTATTGCAGAAGTCTCCTAATTCATTAAGACACCCATATTCTTATTTCGGATGCTGTGACATTCAAAAAAATGAATGGACTGCGTCTTATTTACTTTGCCTCTTTACAGTTACTGCAGATTTAATTTTCATGGGAGTTTAATAAAAAAGAGCAGGATACGAAGCACCTACTCATCATTGTGTGTTATTGAACTAACGTTTCCCGTTAGTTGAGAAAATAATCATCCTTCAATTTCAGTTACATTAACCCATCTAATTTTACATCAAGAGTTATAACAACTGGACCTTCTGGTGGGTTATGAGGACCTACTTACGAAAAGACCATAATTGTTTTTGCGAAAATTTGTGAATGGAGTTTTTGTTTTTCATCCATGTGTTTCCTTTCACTATTAAAATATAAACAGCTATGGCAAAATAAATTGCGCTCCAAATCCAGTCTGAGAGGGTTATTAAATGATGCTCACATAAGTAGTTGATGTACCAGATCCCCACCGGTAAATGTACAATAATTGCGGAGACTAATCCTGGATTATACATGCTCTTTGCTCTTATATTAATGACGACTCCATGGAAAATGATTTGGAAAAAGCCCATTAAAACAGGTGCCATCCCCAGCCATACTACTGACGGGAAGAATACAGGGAGCAAGTAGAACACGTAGGCGATGACCACATTAATAATCATTGCCGACTGTTTATTTAATGGATAGTTGTTAGGGGATTCACTTTTAAACAGGGCTATATTGAATATGCCTGGAAAGTACCCTGGCCAGCGGTATTCCTCAAACTGATGAAGAAGGATCGCCACAAAGCTTAACCATAATATACTGTTTATCAGCGGTATTGTTTCCCAGTTCATTAGAAGATAAATGCATATAACAATGCCAATGAATAGTCCTATATCCTGCCAATATTTTCTCAAAAAATTCATTTAATCACCTCAATCTGAGTTTATTAATGAAAGTATCTTGCAAAGAGCAAGTCAATCTGTTCCTCTATAGGTGCAATCTTCACGGAAGCTCCTGTTTCTAGAATAGGACTCATAAGTGCTGGTAGAAAAAGCGCTCCAAAAATCTGCATCGTCATGATCATCAGGTGCTCTGGCTGCTGTTCATCGGTTAACTCTCTTAAAGTATTTTGTATCTTAGGAAACCCCAATAGATTCAAAAATGATCCATATTCATGCTGGGAGGAGAAAACGGTATTGCCCATCAGGATGATTCTGGAGAGCAATTCGGGATATTGACGGATCACTTGCAAATAATCTAGTAAAAATTGCCTCAATCTATCCCGTGAGGATATAGAGAAATCGTCAAGTATGGCAAAGGTATGCTGAAAGCTGTTCAATATCAATTTGATGGACTCGCTAAACAAGTTTTCTTTGGACCCAAAGTAATAGTTAACTAGAGCGACATTCGTGCTTGAGGCTTCTGCAATTTTTTTTATAGTGATCCTTTCAAAGCCTTCTTGTTTGGTCAACTCCAGTGTGGCACGCATAATCTTCTCTTTTGTTTCCAACTTTTTGTCTGTCTCCATAGGCAACCTCCAAGTATATTTACCCTGATTTAAACGTTATTTTAAATAACATTTAAAATAACGCTTAAACTTAGTATAGCAATATTTTTCCTTTTTGCAACTTTTATTTATCCGGAATCAAACCAAGTTTCAAAGTCTCATTGTGACTATCCTGCCCGTTAGTTTAATAATAAAAGGAGCTCCCCTATAGGAAGCTCCTCTACTATCGTTTCAAGTTTGTTTAACAATCTAGATTTCTGCACGCCGTGACCGTTTATCTAATGTCCATGAGCAAGGATGTTGATAAGTTTGCCAAATGGGTCGCGGACATAGAATCGCCGAACACCCCAAGGCTCATCAACAGGTCCATATTCTATCGTATATCCAGCACTCTTCATACGTTCAAACACTGCATCGACATCATCAACTTCAATCGATAGATCAGGAGTAGGCGTATTGGAGCCGCCCTGTGATGCGAAGCTTATTTGAATGTTCTCCTTCCCCAGTAAGCCGTATGTTTCAATCCAACCATGATCCATCAATAAATCAAGCTCGAGTACGTCCTGGTAAAAGCTTTTTGCTGCCGAAACATTCTGCGTTTTAATATTTGTGACAATTCGTTTCACACTCATTCTCAGACCTCAATTCTAATGGTATACTTTTTTAATTTTATTCAATGATCCTGTCCGAGAGCGAAATATCCGATTTTTATATCCAATCTTCGAAATGATCTGTTACAAACCTAATCTCACTCTCATAGTGGGCCAAGTGACCCTCATCAACCATTTTCTGAAAGGCAGGATTCCCATCAGCAGCACCATTTCTCAACGTATCACACAGTACTATCAAACGTTGTATAATCCACTGTCGCAGATTATTTGGGACGGGAATTCCATAAGCTTCAAAAAACAAATGAATTCGCCGACGTCGCTCTACGTCATGTATTTCACATTGGTATGCTACTATGGTTCCAGAAGTATGGTCAGGTGCAAAACTCGCTAGTGGAACAGATGTGTAAAGGGTGTACGCAATGTCCCACATACGCGGACCTGGACCTGCCATGTCAAAATCAATGAGCGCCACAGGAGCCTCCTTTTGAAAGACAACATTATACAACGCTGCGTCGTTATGACAGATCACTTCATGTTCGGCATCCTCGGCATAGCTGAGCTGCCATCTGTCCTCCATATTGGGCCTGAACACTGTAGTCACATCATGGAAACGACGTATAAGGTGTGCCAGACCCACAAGGGTTTCGTCCGTCCACATATACGGTTCAAGGTTTGGATAATTATTCCCTGGAACTTCTCCAGGAATAAATGTCAATATTTCACGACCAGAATCATCGATTCCGAGGAATTTTGGTGCTCCCTCATAGCCCTGTTGTTCCAAATGTTTGAGTAGTTCATGAACATTCGGACTCCAATAACCTAAAGGGCGGCGAACAGTGTTCGCCATACGGACTATATGATTTACATTACCGCCTTTTAACACTTCTTCCTTAGGCATTAGGTTCATTCCTTTTCTTTTCAGTGCATTACCTGTTGCAGATTTTGACCTGTTAGCGATGAAAACTCTCTCTCTAATAATAACAATATTTACAAGTTATTGTTTAGAAAGAACAATTATAACTATACTGTCCTTTAAGATCATTGCTGGCATTTGCTCATCTTATATAAATAAAATCCATTTTAGAATCTAGATTAGAATTATTTGCTATAATGTTCTCATGAAAAATAATACGATTCTAAACAAATTAGCAATCATTCTACTTTTTATCAGCATTCTCTTTGGCCTACGCTGCATTTGGTTCAGCATATTTAAGGTTTCCAACAATGTACCTATGATTAGCAACGGTGTACTGGATTTACGTGGCCAGGATCTGGAGAAGGCTAACTTATTCAGGCTAGATGGTGAATGGAGCTTCTATCCTTCGCAATTTGTTTCATCCAAGACTTCTACTATCCCAAAGCAATCCCAAGCGCTTCAAGTACCTGGGAAATGGAGCCACGCTATCGGAACTGATCAGACAACTTCATATGGATACGGGACTTACCGTCTGCGTATTTTGGTAGAACCGCTTCAGGAGCCTATCTCGTTCTGGATCAAACAAATTTATTCCGCGTCCAGTGTGGAAATTAACGGTACCCCTATTCTCAATAATGGGACAGTTTCTCTCGATGCCAATACATATGCACCAAAAACCACCTCATTTACAGCATCATATTTTTCGAAAAATATGACAGAAATAGATGTACTTATTCAGGTAGCAAACTTTGATCACCCCTATAAAGGCGGTATTAGTGGCCCTATTTTCTTTGGCTCTCAGGAAGTGGTTAACCGGACAAATTTTTATACCGTTGGATTTCAAATACTTACTGCAATCATCCTGCTACTACATGGGCTGTATGCCTGTATTCTGTATTTATTTAATCCTAAAGAACGTGCCCTGTTTCTTGTAGGGCTAATGACATTATCTGTAGCCGTAATCCTTTTAGCCCGAAATGACAATTTAGTTTTAGCGTTACTGCCGATTAATTACACTTGGTCATTAAAAATCCGTTTAATCGCCTTCTTATGGCAGAACCTTTTTATTCTGCTTGTTTTCAGGAAATTCACCTCAGGTGCCGAAGTCAACAAGTGGTTACGTGCTTACACGTGGTGTCTTTTCCTTTATACCTTATTTATATTTATCGTTCCTGCTTATTTGGTCAGTACATCGATTCACTGGGAAATCATTCAAGTGTTTCAGTATATCCCCTTCATCTGGTTAATATATAGCTTGGGGCGCTTATTGTTCAAAAGGCAAGATGAAAAAGATGTTGTTTTTCTACTGATATCAGGTGCGGCCATCATCTCTAATTTGTTATGGAATTTGTGGGATAATAACGGCCATTATTCAATTGTCTACTATCCTGTGGATATTATTGCCGCCATCGTTGGCTTCTCAGCTTATTGGTTTAAAAAGTATTTTCAGAATGCCAAAGAGAACATGGAGCTAAATGAACAGCTGAAAAAAGCGGACAAACTCAAGGATCAGTTTCTCGCCAATACTTCTCACGAGCTGCGAACACCAGTTCATGGAATTATGAATATCGCGCAAAATATAATAACGAAGGAAAAGGATAGACTCTACGAGAGTAGCCGGCAAGATATGGAGTTACTGATTACTATCAGCCGCCGCATGTCCCATATGCTTGGTGATCTACTGGATGTAGTACGTCTTCAAGAGCATCGCGTTATTTTGCATCAGGAGCCTATTTTGGTTCAATCGGTGGTTCCCGGAGTCATCAATATGCTTCAATATATGATTGAAGGCAAACCGGTACGGCTATCCATGAACATACCAGAATCTATGCCTCCTATTCTTGCGGATGAGAAACGACTAGTACAAGTATTATTAAATCTAGTGCACAACGCGCTCAAATACACCGAGCAAGGACTTGTTTCTGTTTCAGCTGAGGAAAAAGACGCTCATCTCTTTATATATGTAACAGATACCGGAGTAGGCATGACTGAAGAGACCATGGCGCGGGTATTCCTCCCCTATGAGCAAGGCCCTCACGGAATAAATGACGGGCGTGGAATTGGACTGGGACTAAGCATTAGTAGGCAGTTGGTAGAACTACATGGTGGCAGCTTGAGCATACATTCTGAACTCGGCAAAGGTTCAACTTTCAGTTTTGCACTACCCCTTGCTGATTCCTATAGCGAACAGATAGTAAGAGAGGTTGCACCTATAACAACGTATACACCAGATGAGATTTATAAGCAGATGGCTGAATGGGGGATTTCCGAACAAACTAATCAACACACTGACAAAATCCCGCCACTCTTTACAGATGCGAAGGTGAATCTCTTGGTGGTAGATGATGACCCTGTTAATCTGAATGTGTTAAAGGGCATTCTCGAAAACGAACCTTATCTCATTACGACAGTGAACTCAGCACAAGAGGCACTGGATTGGCTAGATAAAAAGAGTTGGGATTTACTGATTAGTGATGTAATGATGCCGCATATGTCAGGATATGAATTAACACAAAAGGTTCGCGCTCGTTATTCCCTATATGAGCTCCCAGTGCTATTGCTGACTGCCCGCAGTCAACCTGAGGATATTTACACTGGATTCTACTCCGGCGCAAATGATTATGTTACCAAACCGGTGGATGCAGTAGAACTCAAATATCGCATTCGAGCCTTAACAGCGATGAAAATTTCTTTTAATGAACGGGTGCGTATTGAAGCGGCTTATCTACAGGCACAGATACAACCCCATTTCTTGTTCAATACATTGAACTCTATTGCGGCACTCAGTGATATGGATACTAAAAAGATGCAAGAGCTCATCACTGCATTTACTTCCTTTTTGCGAATCAGCTTTGACTTTTTAAATATCGGAGAACTCGTGAACCTTTCACATGAACTAGAGCTGGTAGAATCTTATTTGTATATTGAACAAACACGATTTGCAGAACGAATTTCCGTTGTTTGGGAGGTAGCTCCAGACATTAATATCCTGTTACCCCCTCTATCCATCCAACCCTTGGTAGAAAATGCTATCAAGCATGGTCTGCTCAAGCGTCAACAGGGGGGTACCGTTTATATTCGGATCTCACGTCTGAACAATGCTGTAAAGATCGAAGTGGAGGATAATGGGCAAGGTATGGATCATAGAACGCTCGCGTTGTTGCTGGAACCGACCATGAAAGCTAAAAGTGGCATCGGACTGGCTAACACCCATCGAAGACTGATGCAATTGTATGGTCAGGGTCTTTTTATTCAAAGTAAACAAGGTGAAGGTACTTTGGTATCCTTTGTTATACCGGAGGACAGTGAATAATATATCAAATAAAAAAGCCATTCCATAAGGAGTGGCTTTTTGTGTATCGATACTACATTTAGAAAATAGTAGGTACCATGCCCCCATCCATACGGATCGGAGAACCTTTAAATGCAGAGGCATAGGGACTGCTCATAAATGCTGCTAGTCTACCTATTTCATTAGGTTTAATAAATCGCTGTATTTCAGATTGCGGTAAGTTTTTAGCCATGAATTTTTTCTCTTTTTCTGAAAAGGTCAACGTTTCATCTGGATACATTCCATCAATGATTTGGTGCACGTTTTCAGAGAGTGTTGGTCCTGGCATGATAGTATTGACGGTAACTTCTGTTCCGATTGTTAATTTAGATAAGCTTTTTGCTAATGATAATAGCATTGATTTGGTCATTGCATACTGTGGCATTTGAGCTGACGGCATTATTGCTTCTTCACTAGCAATGAAGATCACGCGACCAAAATTGTTTTCTAACATTTTTGGTAAATAAAATTTTGTTAATCCATTTGCAGCAAGAACATTCGTACGGATGTATTTTTCAAATATTTCATCGTCAACGTCGTCATAGCTCATCAGTTCATAAATCCCCATATTATTAACTAAAATATCGATATGGGGGTGTTTTTCAAATAAAGCTTCTCTTTGCTCCATATCTACAATATCGGCTGTAGCATTCTGTGGAGAAGTTTCCGGGAATTTTTCTTTAATTTCATTTACTGTTTGTTCTACCTTTTCATAATTACGTCCATTTATTAGTACATTAAAGCCTTCGTTGGCAAGTTCAAAGGCGATAGCTTTACCAATACCTTTTGTAGATCCTGTAATTAAAGCTGTCTTATTGTTTAATCCCATATCCATATTTCTTTTCTCCTTTTATCATGGCAAGTTAATTAGCAGTTTCTCAAGAACTGTACTGAGCATCGGCTAGTATTTATACTATCTTACCGGGATTATTCAGTAACTAGTGTCTTGCGCCAAACTTCTTGTTTAACACGCCAATTTGAAGGAGTATCTCCTTCCCAAAGTCGGAAGGCACGATAGAACGAGTTCTGACCTTCATATCCGATCAAGAAAGCCACCTCTTTAACATCGAGGGAAGGATCTGCTAAATACACTCGCGCCTGCTCATGTCTGGCTTGTGTCAGCAAATGCTTGAAGCTCGTATTTTCTTCAGTAAGCCTCCGCTGTAAGGTACGAGCACTCATCCTTAGCTCTTTAGCAACGGTTTGAATCTCGGGTTGGCCTCCGCTAAGACTGCGTTTCATAATCCATTTGACCCTTTCAGTAATTGAGCGACTGCCCTGCTGTTCAGCAAGTGTCCGATCCAAAACGGGAGTCAGAATCTCTAGCAACTCTTCGTTATACGAGATAAAGGGCAGATCCAAGTCACTTCGTCGTAGCGTTAAGCGGTTAGTCTCAGCACCGATCTGAATTCGACAGCCGAAATAAGCTTCAAGAACCTGTAAATTCACTATGGGTTGTGAAAATTCTACAAACTGTGCTGTCAGAGGTATACCTGTTCCCCGCCACCCAAGCTCCAGTAAAAACGCCAGTGTAAGGCCAAGCAGCAGCGGTGGACCGGAATACTCGGGATGCTGCCAATTCAATTCGATTGCACACAACTCTCCCTCCTCGACGATATGCAAGCTTTCTGGAGGGCACATTCGTTTATAGCGCACAATTCGGTTTAGAGCGTCGCGATAATCTTTAGCATGATAAGTGGCTAAGACGGTCGGCGGATATTGTGTGGTTTCAAAAACAGTTACTAGCTTGATGATTCCCTCAGCAGTGTCTCCAACGAGATCCGAATATGCCTGCCAGATAGCGAAATATTGGGCTGTGGTGACTGCTGACTCCGTGATAAGGCTCAGGGGTAGACTTGCTTTACTGGCTATATCTTGAGCGGTTATTCCTAATTGAATTAATCCAGCCCAAAATCCGGGAGGGATTTTAATGGAGTCAGAGGTATGAGTCTGCATCTATGTGGACCTCCTTTAGCATCATTGCATGAAGAAAGGGCTAGTTAGAATTCAAGCAAGCGCGGGCAAGCAACTCAAACGAATGCAACCGTTTCTCATAGTCTGGAATCATAGTAACGATAATGAATTCATCAACTCCATACAAGTGAGATAATTGTTCCAGCTTTTCTTTGATATTTTTGGGTGTGCCTATCAGCAGTTTACGTTCCAAAAGCTTGGATTTCTCTTCGGCTGAGCCTTCTTGTTGAAATAATGTCATACCGGAAGAGGCTAGCCGCTCTGCTTCTTCCTCAGTCTCGGCGCAAATAACGCCAACAGCTACGATGGCCCGAGGACTAGCATTAACTGAAGAAGGAATAAAAGCTTCACGGTAAGCTTGCAAAATCTCTTCCCCAGCTACATCGCTCATGAATTGACCAAACACATAGCCTGCTCCAAACTCGGCAGCATATGCTGCACTTTTCTTGTTTGTACCCAGCATCCACAGCTCTGGCGATTCGGGTGGAGTCGGACGGGCGGTTATCTGACGTCCTTCATATGAATAGTTCCCCTGCAACAATTCGGTAACTCCCTTAAGCAGTTCCGGCATTTTCCAAACATTTTCGAGAAAATTCCCGCTCAGCGCTAAGCTTACTTCAGCAGCACCGCCAGGAGCCCTGCCTAACCCAAGGTCGATGCGTCCCGGATATAAACTTGCCAGCAAATGAAAAGATTCCACTACTTTTAACGGCTTATAGTGCGGCAGCAATAAAGCTCCCGATCCGATGCGGATATGCTGTGTTCTCGCTCCGATATGCGATAAAAACACCTCTGTAGAGGTACACGCTAAGCCCGGCATATCATGATGTTCAGCAACCCAATAACGAGTATATCCCAGTCTTTCAGCTGTTTGAGCCAGTTCCACGGCTTGTCCTAAAGCAAAGCTTGCATCCACATTATCAAATACAGGTACAAGGTCCAAAACACTCAGCTTAATGGATGTCGTTGTCATGGCTACGTCCTACTCGAGGGTTTCGGTAAAATTCAATCATATCAATAAAAGTAACCTTGTAATCGCCGGCAATCGCTGCCAGATTAAACATTCGTCCATGGCCGTCTTCTTTGGACGCGAACACAACATCGTGCCGCAGCTTATCCATAATCACTTTGCCGATGAACTGGTGCTCGTATTCCGCATATTTCTTTTTAAACTCTTCATTAAATTCCAGGAGGTCCTGATAAGAACGCTCAAGCATTGCGTTTACCAAGGTCAGTTCATTGCCCTCTTTTTGTACCGCTACGTAATAATTCCCACGTTCATCCTTGATCAAATCCTTATACAACTGGACGTTCAAAGTTAATTTCTCCTCTCTGATTCCTAAGGGATAACTCCTTTAGAACTTAACCTTACATACTTAATGTTAGCACTGTTGGCTCTGTGGTAATTTGTACATTTCCTGCTACAGCTCTGGAAATCATACAAGAACCTTCTGCTTTATGAGCAATACGAATTGCTTTATCAATATCTTCCTGTGACGCATCTTCGGTAAGTGTGATGATGGGTGAATGTTTGATCGCTTCATATGTAAAAATGTTATTTGTTACATCCACTGTCGCCTCTGATGTTAACGTCAGGCTGGAAGTCGTAAGCCCTGATCGCTCCAGCATAGCTGCTAGTGTAATGAGATAGCAGGTTGCCGCGGCACCCAGTAGCATCTCATCCGGATTCGTTCCAACTCCTGGCCCGCCCATTTCTTTCGGAATGGAGATTTGAGTCTTGAGCTGTCCAGCTTCAATCGTTCCATCACTATTACGACCGCCGTTCCATACGGCATTTAAAATAAATGGGTGTTTCATTTCTAGATGTCCTCCCTATCTTGAAATTGCATGACATATTTTTAATCGAATACTTTACATGCTAACATAGAAGAATGCGGTGAACAAACAGGCTCAGGCCTACTGTTCGTGAGATTTATCTATAAATTAAATTTCAGGAGGCTCTATTATCATGATAAACGATACAGATATCAAACACCTTCAGCGTTGTATTGAACTTGCCCGAATTGCACTCGAGGTTGGGGACGAACCTTTCGGCTCCATCCTGGTCTCAGCAAATGGAGAGGTCTTGGCCGAAGACAGTAACCATGTAGGCGGTGGTGACCATACTCAGCACCCCGAATTCGCTTTAGCTCGCTGGGCAGCTCAGAATATGTCACTGGAAGAACGTAAGCAGGCAACTGTGTATACTTCCGGGGAACATTGCCCTATGTGTGCGGCAGCTCACGGTTGGGTTCAATTAGGAAGGATTGTATATGCCAGTTCTTCGCAGCAATTATCACAGTGGTTAAGCGAAATGGGCATTGCAGCATCACCTGTCCGTAATTTGAGCATTCAGGAAGTCATCCATAATGCGGTCGTAGATGGCCCTGTAACGGAGCTTGCAGAACAAGTGCGGGAACTTCATCGACAATTCCACGGACAAAGACAGTAGTAAAAAAAGAACCTTTGAATAAAGGTTCTTTTTTATGTCCTAAACTTTGTGGGGTATAAACTATAGTTGCTATATATACAGCGTCCTAAAGTTCTTATACCATTAGCTTTGTAAGCGATTAACTTTATAGGAGGAAATGACTTGACAAAGCCTGTGCAACCCAATGAACCTCTCGTAACTCATATTTATACTGCGGATCCTTCCGCTCATGTATTTGAAGGTAAAATTTATATTTATCCCTCACATGACCTGGATCACGAAATGATCTCTAATGACAACGGTGACCAATATAATATGGAGGATTACCATGTTCTTTCTATTGATGGAGAAGGCTCTCCTTGTGTTGACCACGGTGAAGTGCTTCATGTGAAGGATGTTCCATGGGCTAAGCAGCAAATGTGGGCTCCGGATGCAGCATACAAAAACAATACCTACTATTTGTTTTTCCCAGCTAGAGACCATGACGATATTTTCCGAATCGGGGTCGCCACCTCAGCTTCACCTTCCGGACCATTTACACCTGAACCAAGCTACATTCCCGGCAGTTATAGCATTGATCCCGCCGTTTTCGTTGATGATGATGGTAAATCGTATATATACTTTGGTGGTCTTTGGGGCGGTCAACTTGAAAAATGGCAAACCGGCTCATTTGTTCCGGATGCCGAGGGGCCGTCTGAAATGGCACCAGCTCTTGGACCTATCGTAGCGGAGTTGAACGAGAATATGCTGAGCTTTGAAGGTGAACCTAGAGAAATATCCATTATCGATACGAACGGAAATCCGATTCTTGCTGGAGATGAAGAGAGAAGATATTTTGAAGGTCCTTGGGTTCATAAATATAACGGTTATTATTATCTTTCTTATTCCACGGGTACTACCCATAATATTGTATACGCTATCAGTAAAGATCCGCTTGGGCCTTTTGTATATCAAGGAAAAATACTTACACCCGTCCTGGGCTGGACAACACACCATTCTATTGTTCAGTTTAAAGAGAAATGGTATTTATTTTATCATGATAGTTCTTTATCTGGTGGTGCTGACAACAAGCGTTCTGTAAAATATACGGAGCTGAAATACAACGTTGATGGCACCATTCAAACCATCCATCCTTAGTTTTTACTAAAATGGACTGCATGTTGTAGTTCACAGGAGGTCGTTTTTGATGACAATGAAACAACAAGGTGCTTTTTATACAGGGGAATATCGCAATATATTTAAGGAGCTCGGCTTTTCTGAAGATGATATCAACGCTAAACTCAATGAAACTTGGAATGATTTGTTTTACGGAGATCCGAACGTACGAATATACTATCCGCAGGACGAGGATAAAAGCTATATCCTGGATACAGGTAATCTAGACGTTCGGTCGGAAGGAATGTCCTACGGGATGATGATGGCCGTTCAAATGAATAAAAAAGAAGAGTTTGATCGTCTATGGAACTTCTCAAAGACGTTTATGCAGCACAAAGAAGGTCGCTATGCCAATTACTTTGCTTGGCACTGCAAGCCTGACGGTACAAGGATTTCTCAGGGACCTGCACCGGACGGCGAAGAGTTTTTCGCCATGGCTCTGTTTTTTGCCTCAAAACGTTGGGGGAACGGTCCGGAACCTTATAATTATTCTGAGCAGGCCCGAACGATATTGCATGCTTGTGTACATAAAACTGAAACAGGAGATGGCGACTCAATGTGGGACGCGGAAACGAAATTGATCAAATTCGTACCGGAATCCACCTTCAGTGATCCGTCTTACCATCTCCCCCATTTCTATGATTTGTTCGCCTTGTGGGCTGACGAACGTGACCACATGTTTTGGCGAGAAGCCGCGGAAGCCAGCCGCACATATCTGCATACTGCATGCCATCCGATAACTGGTCTTGCTCCCGAATATGCTAATTTTAACGGGTCCCCGGCAGAACCCCAGCCTCATGGTGATTTCAGCCATTTTTTCAGCGATGCTTACCGGGTAGCGGCTAATATCGGTCTGGACTGGGCTTGGTTCCAAAAGGACATCTGGCAGGTCGATCAATGTAACCGGATTCAGGCTTTTTTTAGGAATATCAAAGTTTCCGATTACCGGCGGTATACCATTGAGGGACAGCCCTTCGACGAACCGGCGCTGCACTCGACAGGTCTGTTGGCGACCAATGCCATGGCTTCCCTAGCTTCTAATGGCCCGGAGGCAGAGCATTTTGTCCGTTTGTTTTGGGATACACCATTGCGCACTGGACAACGTCGTTATTATGATAACTGTCTGTACTTCTTTAGTTTACTGGCCCTAAGTGGAAACTATCGCATTTATTGAAGGAAATCGAACAAACAAATAGGACTCCATTCCTCAAAAAGCTCGAGGAATGGAGTCCTATTAATCGTAATAAAGCTTTGCTATTATTTAATAACTACATATTCCAAGTTTACAAGTTTTGCATAAGCAATAATCTGGTCTGTTGTAAGCGTTAATGAAACAACGGTGTGGTGACCGCCACCATTTTCGATCCATGCTTTAACCCCATCTTGGAAGTTAGGCTTAACATTCCAAAGTACACGAGCTACTGGAAGGTTGGGAGCTGGAACCGTTGGTTCGAAAGCAGTAACTTCATTGATCAATAGTTTGTAATGCGTCCCAAAGTCAGCCATGGAAACAACTACACCGTCTCCTGCCTTACCGTCAAATACTAAACGTGCTGGATCGTCTTTACCACCAATACCCAGTGGAGATACGATAATTTTGGGTTTGTTGCTTGCCAAAGTAGGATCTACTTCAAGCATATGGGATTGTAGAATGGATTCTTGACCAACCGTCAATTCATAAGTGTAATCTTCCATAAAGCCAGTGGATTGGTTATGGCTCATCACTTTAAGCAAGCGATCGAGAGCTGCAGTCTTCCAATCTCCTTCTCCAGCAAAACCATAGCCTTGTGCCATCAGTCGTTGAACAGCAAGTCCTGGAAGTTGTTTCATTCCGTGTAAATCTTCGAAGTTCGATGTGAAGGCGTTGTAGCCACCTTGATCAAGGAAACGTTTAATAGCAATTTCATAGCTTGCTTGAACTCTCACGCTAGCTTCCCAAGCTTCTTTGCTGTTAGTTCCATAATCAAATTCATACAGCTCTGAATACTCAGCGAATAAGGCGTCGATCTCTTCTTCTTTAACTTCATTAATGATTTGTACTAGATCGCCAATACCAAAGTAGTCAACAGTCCATCCAAATTGAATTTGGGCTTCAACCTTATCTCCTTCGGTTACGCCAACGTTACGCATATTGTCACCAAAGCGAGCGACCTTGATATTAAAGCTTTCGTTATAAGCAACGGCTACGTCCATCCATTCTGCAATTTGCTTTTGGACTTCAGGACGTTCCCAGTAGCCTACTACCACTTTGTTTTGTTTGTTCAAACGGGCGTTAATAAAACCATATTCACGGTCACCATGAGCGGCTTGATTTAGATTCATGAAATCCATATCGATGGTTGCCCATGGGATACTTTCATTATATTGCGTAGCTAGATGAAGCAAAGGCTTTTGCAGCATTTTAGTTCCGCGGATCCACATTTTTGCAGGCGAGAAGGTATGCATCCAAGTGATAACACCGGCAACTTCGTCGCGGTAATTGACTTCTTTCATGATGTTTGTGATTTTATCTGCGCTGACAGCCAAATCCTGCAATACTAGTGGGTAAGGCAAAACTCCACTTTTATTCAAAGCATCTGTCATCGTTTGGGCATGCGCCTTAACTTCAGCCAATGCCTCTTCCCCATAAAGATGTTGTGAACCTACGACAAACCAAAATTCTTTTGCTACTGCTGTTGACATATTCATCCTCTTTTCGTAATTTTGTGGTTTAATTATTTTTGTCCGTAATAAGCGTCTTTTCCATGTTTTCGCAAGTAATGTTTATCTAAAATACGTTGTGGCAACTCCTCAGCAAAATGATTCAGCTCTCTTGCAAACAAATTCATTTTGGATACTTCATCCAAAACTACGCTGTTTATTACCGCCGATTTCGCATTTTTCCCCCAAGTAAAGGGTCCGTGTCCTTTAAGTAAAACACCAGGAACCGCCATAATATCGATCCCACGTTGCTCAAAGGTCTCGATGATTACATTACCCGTTTCCGCTTCGTAACCACGATCGACTTCTTCTTGCGTCAAGAAACGCGCACAAGGAATGGAACCATAGAAGGTATCAGCATGGGTCGTTCCCATGACAGGAACATCTAGTCCTGCTTGAGCCCAAATGGTCGCCCAAGTGGAATGCGTGTGCACGATTCCCCCGATCTCGGAGTAATGCTTATAAAGCACGGCGTGAGTAGGTGTATCGGAGGAAGGTCTCATATCTCCTTCAACCACATTGCCATCCAGATCAACAACTACCATATCGCTGGCTTTCATTGTTTCATAATCTACACCACTAGGTTTGATTACGAATAATCCACTTTCACGATCAATTGCACTCACATTTCCCCATGTATATTTAATAAGTCCTTGTTTCGGCAATTCCAGGTTGGCTTGAAAAACCTCTTCTTTAAGTTGTTCTAACATCTTGCTACCTCCATTTTCACACTAAATTGTCAACAGCGGACTGCTCAATCGCCAGACCCTTTTTATATCGTTCGATAAAGGTTTCAAATCCTTTAATGTCGGTTGCCTCTGGATGAATTTCTTCACCCTTAACATCTTTGAACACTTTTTGATCGAGGAAGTCTTCTAAACTTTCTTCCTGATTTTTATTCATCATGTAAGCGGCAAGAATAGCCATTCCCCATGCACCGCCTTCACCGGCAGTCGACATTACGGAAACAGGAACATTCATTGAAGCTGCCATCATTTTTTGGCCCACTACCGGAGTCTTAAATAAACCGCCGTGGCCTAAAATACTATCAATGGCTACATTCTCTTCCTTCGTCAAAATGTCCATTCCAATTTTCAAAGCACCAAAGGCGCTGAATAGATGTGTACGCATAAAGTTGGACAGATTGAATTTGCTCTCCGGCGAGCGGACAAATAGCGGACGACCTTGTTCTAACCCAGTAATATTCTCTCCTGAGAGATAACCATAGCTTAGTAATCCACCGGCATCAGGATCTGCTTCCAAAGCTTTATTTAATAACACGCTGTACAATTTATTGGCATCCACTTTGTGTCCCATGGCTTCATAGAATTCACGGAATAACCCGAGCCAGGCGTTGAGGTCACTTGAACAGTTATTCGCATGAACCATGCCCACTGGACTTCCGTTCGGAGTAGTAACCATATCAATTTCCGGATAAACCTTGGAAAGTTCTTTTTCTAATACAATCATGGCAAAAACAGAGGTTCCTACAGATACATTCCCGGTGCGTTTTCTTACGCTATTCGTTGCAACCATCCCGGTTCCAGCATCCCCCTCTGGAGGACTAAGCGGAATACCTGATTGTAAATGCAGCGATGGATCCAGAATTTTAGCTCCCGCTTCGCTTAAAATACCTGCTTGCTCTCCTGCAACATACACCTTAGGAAGTAAATCACTGGTCTTCCACGGATAAGCTTTGCTTGCAACCAGTTCATCAAACTGCTGTATCATGGAAGCGTTAAAATTTCTTGTAGTTTCATCAATTGGAAACATACCGGATGCATCACCAACACCAAGTGCTTTATTTCCAGTCAATAGCCAATGAATGTATCCTGCTAGTGTCGTAACAAAACGTATCTGTGGCACATGTTCTTCTTCATTCAAAATCGCCTGATAAAGATGAGCAATGCTCCAGCGTTCTGGGATATTAAACCCAAACAGCTCGGTCAATGCTTTGGCAGCCGCACCTGTAGTTGCATTACGCCAAGTCCGGAATGGAACAAGCAGTTCATTGTGCTCGTTGAAAGCCATGTATCCATGCATCATTGCAGAAAAACCGATTGAACCAACCGTTTGAAGGGTGATTCCGTATTTTTGAGCAACTTCTTCCTTCATCTCGCGATAGGCGTCTTGCAGACCTTTGATAATATTTTCCAAGTTGTACGTCCAAAAACCGTCCTTCAACTGATTTTCCCATTCGTAACTTCCAGAAGCGATCGTTTGAAAGCTATGATCGATAAGTACAACTTTAATGCGCGTAGACCCAAATTCAATACCAAGCGAAGTTTCTCCCTTATTAATCACTTGTTCGATGCTTAATCGATTCGATATCACGTTTGTCACCTCTCTGAGAGCGCTTTTTTAAAAGGTCATGATAAGAATTTGCTTTCTTAATTGACAGCTTTAGTATAATTTTTTGTACGTACATTTGTCAATTGATTAGTTATATATACATACAAATATGGAGATAAAAATGATTTAACTGTATAAAAAAAGAGCCTCTTTCTATTTTTTTTGTTGTCATGCTATAATTTGTACATACAAATTTACCGAATATACGAATAACTTAGCGAACAAGAATGGAAAGAGGAATTACATGAAACCAAAGTATCAAGTGATATTAGATGACATAAAAAGCAAAATCCTTTCGGGAGATTACAATGTTGGTGAACAAATCCCTACTGAATCTGCCTTACAGTCCATGTACGAAGTTAGCCGGCAGACAGTTCGAAAAGCAATTTTAGAACTTTCCAACGAAGGCTTCCTCCGAAGCGAAAAAGGGTCTGGTACTTATGTCAGCAACCAATATCGTTCGAAGACCGGCGGGAGTTCCCATAAGAAGACGATCGGCGTAATCACGACCTATATTTCCGACTATATCTTTCCTTCCATTATCCGTGGGATCGAGAGCCGGCTAAATGAGGATAATTATTCTCTACTATTAGCTAGTACAAATAACGATGTTGCTCAAGAAAAAAAAGCCCTGGAAATGATGCTGTCCTACGGTGTAGATGGTTTAATTATTGAACCGACGAAAAGCAATCTATATAACCCCAATATTGCTTACTACCTTTCTTTTAAGGAACAGGATATTCCGATTATAATGATTAATGCCTTTTATGAAGAAATAGAACTGCCGTACCTTTGTCTTGATGATGTACAGTCCAGCTATTTGGCAACAAAAGAGTTGATAACCAAAGGGCACACCCAAATAGGGCTCATTGCAAAAATGGATGATTTACAAGGAAAGTATCGGATGAAAGGGTATATTAAAGCACTCGGAGAATCCAAATTACGATTTTATCCTGAGCAGATTTTTTCATTCAATACGGAGACAAAACAGACGTTATCTACAGACTTGAAGGATTTTCTGAATAAAAATAGAGATACGCTCACTGCTATTGTTTGTTATAACGACGAGGTTGGGTTGGAGGTGGTCCATGCCTGCAGACAGCTGGACATCACTATTCCGGAGGAATTATCGATTATCGGACAAGACAATTCCTATATCGCCAAAAACGCGAACATCAAACTAACCACCTTGACACACCCACAAGAAGCCATGGGACGCGATGCAGCGGATTGGGTCATTAAGAAACTACAAGGAAAAAAAGACCTTCCGAACAACACTTATTATCAGCCTGTGTTAATTGAAGGTGAGACCGTTGTTGAGAGATAGGTTGTAACAAGGCAAGCAACCCACCAGTCATGGCTGGTGGGTTGCTTTTTTCTTTTTGTCTCTACATTAAGCAGTCCGGCTCCAATTTCCGTGTTTGGAATATTTACTGGATTTCCAGATAATCAAGATAAGCATCCCATGTCCCGTTATCAGCTGTTACGACGAGCTGGATCTCTTGATTTCCGGTTCCATGACTGACATTGTTTAGAGTATAAACGGCGGGACTGCTTCCCCCGAAATAAAAGGTGCCCTTGGTCACTCCACCGATTTTCAAATCGACCCTCGCCATATTGGAGTTATTGGAAGCCCCGCAGAGTGAAAAATTATGGGTACCGGTCGTAAAATTCTGTGTATATTTCACTAGATCATTGTTGGCGTATAAAGCCACTCCAGAGAATGGTGAGCTTATATTGGAGGTATACTGACCACTTTTAGTCATATTTTCAGCTTCTATTTTTGTACTTGTGCCCGGATTTGGTGTGGAGGTTGGTGTTGGGTTTGGCGTTGAAGTCGGATTAAGCGTTGGCGTCGGATTCGTACCTCCGCTACCTCCGATCGTAATTGTATTGCTAGTCACGGTAGCTGTTCCACTACTTTGATAACCCTCTACCGTAAGCGAAGTTTCATACATCTTCCCCATTGACATTCCTCTGCTCTCCCACGCTTTAAAGTGTTCACTAACAGATATGGTTCCGCTTGAACGTTTGGTCGTCCGGACACTCCAATATTGTTTAAAGGTTGCTGTGCCTTTAATTGAAGGTTGGTTGACTCTGGTAGTCTCATATATGTCATATGTTCCCCCATCAACGGTACCTTTTTATTCCATAATTATTTATGTAAGCGGAAACAATTAGATTCTATCATTGTCCTATTTTTTTCATATGTATAAACTAAAGCTTATACCGTGAAAAGTTTAGATCTTTTGTAGTTGGAAATAAACGAAATTAAATAAGCTGCTTCCGGTAGAGTACCGGAAGCAGCTTATTGGCTAGATCATTTTATCATTGCTTATGAAATGGAGTCTTAACTTAAAAGAGAATAACTTTCCCGCCATTTACTCACCACGACTCACACGAAAGCCTTGATCAGGTCCCATGCCATTTGCGTCGAACTTGCCTTGAAAAGATATCTCGTTGTTGGTGATGTTACCGATCCAACCGCCGCCCTTCACAACCCGGAAAGATCCGACATCGCTTCCCCTATCCCCATACCAGTTCCAACACCATTCCCTTACATTTCCTGACATATCATAAAGTCCTAACTCGTTGGGCTGTTTGACAGCAACATTTTTTGTTTTATTATTGTTGTTTTCAATGATAGGCCAGTTCCATTCTCCCGATAAGTATTTATCTCCAGCGTTTTTCCAATACCATGCTACCTCATCTGCATTATTGCTTCCACTGTAGGTGTAACTCTTGCTTAATTGACCTCCACCTGCAGCATATTCCCACTCTGCTTCTGTCGGTAATCGATAACCATTAGCACCTTCATTGATCGTTACGGTCCATTTTATATTATCGTTTTCGCTCTTATTATTTGTATCTATTTTATTCTTATCTATATTGTAATAGGGTGTTAAACCCTCTTTTATACTCCGCTTATTACAGTACTCAACAACGTCATACCAGCTAACCATTTCAACCGGCAAATTGTCGCCCTTGAATTCTGAGGGATTACTTTCCATTACCTCAATCCATTCTTTTTGAGTTACCTCATATTTACCGATATAAAAGTTTGATAGGGTTGCACCATTGTAGTTGGACTTTGTGTTTATAAAAGTCCCTCCCTTTACAAATACATTGTCATTACTCGTTTCAGGCTTTTCTTGTGAGCAAGCGCTGATAACAACTATTGTTGCTATGAATAGGAAACTCAATAGTTTTCTCATTGATTTATCTCCTTTGAACGGATAGGAAAATAATAAGTTGTGACGATGATCTTAGTAGTATGTAAGTCTTCTTTTGGAATAAATAAGGCCGCCGGTGGTGAGACCGGCAGTCCTTAGTATTATCATCGATTAAGGGGCTACAGTTTACCTGTTACCACACCGTTACGTTAGAGCTCCCACTACTTTGATATCCTTCAGTAGCTAACACTTGGTAAGCCCAACTACTTCCCAAATTCATTCCATATTTCTTCCATGCGTTAACGTGATTGCTAAAAGTGATAGCAACATTGCTCCCAGTCGCTCTCTTCGACTGTCTTACACTCCAGAACTGAGTGAAAGTTGCAGTGCCGTCAATAGAAGGTGCGTTGGTTCGGGTTGTCGTATAGATATCATATGTGCCACCATCACTGGTCACGGTACCTTTAAATGTTCCAGTTGGTCTATAAGTGCCCCAGCTATCAACGACGTAATATTCTATGAGTGAGTTTCTCGTCCACCCATAGAGTGTCAAATATCCATTACCGGACGGCGCCCAGACTCCGGCATTGTAGTTTATTGTCCTTGTTGGTGATCCGGTATTCCAGCCTTTACCGACAACAAAGTTCCCGGTGTTTGACCATGTAACACTGTAATTCCCACCTGATCCATTCGTAGCATTTACTGTTCCTCCACCATCAGTCCAATTTTGCCAATAATCTGTCGCCGCATTTGTAGTTGCTGCAAACAAGCTAAAGCTCATTGTAGCTGCGAATAATACAGTCAAGATTTTCTTATTCATCTTAAACATAATCTACCTCCTAAGATTTTTTTTGATTACATACTACTTGACTGACCTCTAGTATTCCAAGCAATCGTCTGTGGTTTTCTTTGTTGTTTGGTAAAACTCCCGAGATCACCACATCCTTCCATTTATATAATTGTAAGCGATTTCAAATAGAAGTTTATCATAGCTTACGTACAATTTAATCTGTTCAAATTAAAGGTTTTACCCCAAAAAGTATTGTTATTTTATGGTTACAATTGGAAATATAAAGAAGTAACATACAAAAAAAGAGGACTTAGCGTCCCCCCTTTTCTTGTCATACATCAGTTTAATTATGTTCCTTACAAGCCCCTCCACAATACTATAATATTTCACCAAAAAATTACTGAACATGTATTTCTGATTTGATATCATGTTGACTTAAAAATTTCATTAAATCATTACTAAGCTGCACAATCTCATTGTTAGCATTATTCGCATAATCCGGCAACATCATATCCCTAACCATTTTAGTTCGTAGCCATGTCATAAAGAAAAGGTCCAAAAATAAGTTTGGAAATTTAAGCACCATTTTAAGCATTGGTGGATCAATTGAAACGCCAGCTTTTTGTGTTGCCCTTAGATACGCTTTTAAAGTGAATGTTATTTTGCGTGCTGTCTTTCTAGTTCTGGCTGTTTTTTTGTCAATGATCTTATTCTCAGAATGCAAAAAGCTCAACATGGCAATGTCTGATACGGAATGTGTGATCAGATACGCTTGCATATCTTTTTTAATAACGTAGGGAAGCTTTGCAGTTTTAAACAATTTTGCAAGGTTTTCTATGCGTTCTGTCACTACACCATTAATTTCTCCAAATGCAGTTGCCGCTATAAACTTTGGTAGAAATCGAGCATGCAATACTCCATCTTTAATCTGTCCGCCGAAGCCGGGAAAAGCTGGTAAAAGTCTATCCCCTACGATATCCAGCCACGAAGAAAATCCAATTGAATTACTAGTCATCGTAACTATATTTTTGCTTTGATTATCTTTGAGCGCTAACAACGCTGCTTCGGACCGATCATAACGAACGGTAACGAAAATAAAATCGTATACATCGTCATTTTCGAGCGTATCAATGACATTCACTTGTATCGATCTAACTGTACCTTTTTCTATATACTGCAGGCCATTTTCTCTTAATGATTTATATCTATTCGAATGTGCAAACAGGCTAACGTCAAACCCTGCTTCAATAAGCTTAATTGCGTACATGCTCCCGATGACACCTGCACCAAAAATTAAAATTCTATATTGTTTTGCTGACATATAAACCACCCCTACTTATTAATATTCCCTTTGGAATATCCGACAACGTGTTGTATGATGTGATTATAAATCTTCATTATTCCTTGATCAACCATCAGTTTTTCATGATTTGTCGGATGATATTCTTATTCACTAATAGGAGGGAAACATGAAAAAGCAACCCCAAATAACGGAGAAAACAAAACAAAAGTTTGTAGAAGTTTTTTGTGAGTTATATAGCCAAAAGCCGATTGAGAAAATTTCGATTCAGGAAATTTCGAATAAGTCAGGATATAACCGCAGCACCTTTTATCAATACTTTACTGACATTTACGAATTGTTAGACTCTGTTGAAAATGACCTATTGAATGAAATGAAAAAAGAATTGGCAAATAAAGAGCTATCGTTGGATACGGTTCAAGACACGCTCTATTGTCTGGATAAAAAAGAACATCTCCTGGTTCTTAATGCCCTTTTGGGTGATTATGGAAGTGCCCGTTTTTTAAAACGCTTAAAAAAAGAAATCACTTTGAATCAATTAGAATTAAACGTTCCGCAAAACCAATCCTTAACGCCATACTTCATTGAGTTTTACCTGACAACTGCCCTTTCTTTATTTCGTCTTTGGCTCCAGCGTCAAAAGGATTTATCGTCAGAAGAATTTTTCAAGTTAGTAGAGAACCTATATTCAAGAGGGATTACACCCTATTTCAAAGAATGAGTCTGTCATTCAAACCAAATCCTCATAAGGGTCCGCATTCTGGTTTAAGAATTATTCTTCGGTAAAGAAAATCGAGACCATTCAATTGGATAAAAAAACCACCGATCCAGTTGATAGATCAGTGGTTTTCTTTTTTTTGTAGATTTTAATTTAATATATCCTCTTTCCAAAACTCCATAACAGAAGACAATAAATCCCTAAATGATCACATATAATGGAAGTCCGTTAAACGATATACTTTTATGTAAGCGTTAACATTCCATTGCAGGAGGTGGCCCTTAGTCGTGTATGCTCGTATCATCACTCTTATGAATAATCTAAGACTCAGAACGAAGTTATTTCTATCATTTGGCTGTGTCGTTCTAATCCCGGTCTTAATTGTAGGGCTGTTCCTTACAAATGAACTACGGAATATGGCAATGGCTAATGCGCTTGAGCAGATTACAGCCAACGTGGATCGAGTGAAAAAACGGACTGGCGAAATGCTCAACATCCCGCTTGATATTGCTTATCGCCTATCGAATGATAGTCGGCTTGAAGAGGTTGCCAATCATCGTTATGAGTCTGTCTATGATGTTGTTGAAGCTTACTGGAACTATCCTGATTTCCGTGATTTTGTTCGACTATACAACGAAGTTTCCAGTATCCGCTTATATATCGATAATCCAACGGTTCTCAACAACTGGGAGTTTCTACAGACGAATGAGAGTGTTACGCAGGAACAATGGTACCAAACCGCACTAGCCCAAAGGGGACTGGTCTGCTGGAACTACATTCGAGACAACCGTAATGGACAATATTATTTAAGTCTAATCCGAAAGGTCAATTTTTTTAAGGCGAGAACCACCGGTGTGCTAGTCGTGAATGTGAATACCAAAAAGCTCAATGCGATCCTCAACCAAGAATCTTTTGAAACTCTTATTATGGATGAGAACGACAATATTGTCGCCTCAAATCGTGTAGATACACAAGATAAATCACTGTCGAATATTGACCTAGCAACCTTATCCGCTACAGGGCAAGGTCCCCACGATGTAACCATTGATGGTAAACCCTTCAAAATGGTGATCGATCACTGGCAACCTGGAGGAAGCTTGAATAGCCTGCGTATCATTTCCATTTTTTCTGTAGCAAGCATCGTCGATGAGCCCAACCGAATTATCTTTCTAGCTTCAATTGTAATTCTTTCGGCAATGATTATGGCTATTCTGTTAATTTACTATGTCTCGCGGCTACTCACCGGAAGGATGCTACATTTGAGCAAACATATTTCTAAGGTCGCTGCGGGAAATTTAGGAGCCACGCTAGTTATTGACGGTAAAGATGAAATCGGTCAGCTTGCCAGACAATTCAATCATATGGTTCGGAACATTAATGAACTAATGAGTGAGGTACAAGAATCCAATCGACAGAAAAATGCGACTCAGCTTAAGCAAAATGAAATTAAATTCAAGATGATGGCCAGCCAGATCAATCCTCACTTCCTCTTCAATGCCCTAGAATCAATCCGCATGAAAGCTCTTGTCAGAGGACAAGCGGATATTTCTCAAGTCGTTCGACTGCTGGGAAAAATGATGCGTAAAAACCTTGAGGTCGGCAATGGGATGATCAGTCTGCAAAGTGAGCTAGAAACCGTAAACAGTTACCTAGTCATCCAAAAATTCCGCTATGATGACAGACTCACTTATGAGCTACTTGTGGACCCAAAGGCGAATCCTTTTCAAATTCCCCCTTTAATTATTCAGCCCCTGGTAGAAAATTGTGTCATCCACGGATTGGAGAATCGAATTGAAGGCGGCATGGTTCGGGTGGAAATCCGCTTAGAAGACAGTTATCTAAAGGTTCAGGTATCTGACAATGGAGTGGGTATTTCAAAAACACGGATACAAGAAATTAGGAAGATGTTGAATAACAATGATGACTATGAAACTAATAATATTGGGATGCGCAATATTCATTTGCGGCTGCAGCTGACCTACGGTCCACAATTTGGGCTGACCTTAGCAAGTCAAATCGGATTCGGAACGCAAATCAGCTTTGCGATTCCATTAAGGAGTGATTCTTATGTATAGCGTGTTGATAGTGGATGATGAGCTGGCGATCCGTGAAGGACTAGTTGCTCTGCTAGACTGGGAGAGTCTTGGATATCAAGTCATCGATTCCGCCGCAAATGCCATTGAGGCTAAACATAAATATGAACTTTACTCCCCTGATTTAATGATCGTAGATATTCGTATGCCCGGTAGAGATGGTCTAGAGCTTGTTGAAGAACTGAGAGCACTTGATCCGGAAATGCACATCATCATCCTCAGTGGCTATGCGGATTTTAACTATGCTAAGCGAGCGTTATCCTTTGGCATTGATACCTATTTGCTCAAGCCTGTAGATGAAAATGAACTACAGCTATACTTGGAGAATCTATCCATTGAGCTGGATGCACGTATTACTGATCGTAAGAAACAGGCCGCAGTCAAAGTATGGAACCGGGAAATGCTAGTTCAATCCTTGTTAATGGATCGAAGTGCGCAGACTCCGTCAATAATGGATTCAATCATTCTTGAAGCAGAACTACTATGGGATTCCTATCAAGTGGTTCTGATTAGGCTGATACTTCAGGACAATGCGGATCATGGTCCTTCAACAGTCGTAAAGGCGAGACTTGCAAAAAGCTTTGAAGAAAATGACTGGGGCATAGTATTCTTGCTAGATTCTTATTTGGGGGTTCTGCTTCAGCCCTCATTTCAGAAAGAACTTGTACATAAGTTAATGGTCCAGAATATACAGCAAGTAGTATTTGACCATGAACTTGAATGTATCATCACCGCAGGTGATATGGTGAACTCTCTGGAGGATATCTCTGTCTCCCACCTATCGGCGCTGGCAAGGATGAAAGAGCATTTCTTCTATGACGAGACGGGGATGATTGGACCGGATTCCATGAAAATAAAGAATGGGCTGACAGTTAGTTCAGAGGAAATAGAGAACAGGCTGGAGTCCGTTCTAGAACGGATGTTTTTTTGTATGGATACCGGCAATTGCTCGTTACTCTTCACCCTGATTCAAGAAGCTGGAGAACTTATGATTACCGCCGAATATTCCGAGATGGCCGTGAAATCGCGTTATGCGCGTGTCGTCTCTTATCTACTTAACAAACTCTCGTTTCAATATAAGGAGCTGAGTCCTATGCACAGCAACATGGATGAGCAAATTGAACAAATCTATAAACATACCTCTCTGCCTCAATTGCAGCGCTATGCCTCCACTCTTCTTGAGTATTATGCAAAAGGCATTACCCGCGACGATATGGAGGTCTTCCTAAAGCGGATGCTGGATCTCATCCATCGACATTATAATAAGAATCTTAAGCTCGACACGCTAGCGGATGTATTTAGTTATAGTAGCGCTTATCTAGGGAAGCTTTTTAAGAACAGCACGGGGTATTCTTTTAACAGCTATCTAGATAATGTCCGCATGGAGAAGGCCAAGGAACTGCTTACTCAAGGCTACAAAATCCATCAGGTTGCAAACGAAGTGGGCATCAGTGATGTAGATTATTTTCGTGAAAAATTTAAGAAGCATGAAGGTGTCTCTCCCTCCGACTACCGCAGAAAGAATTAAAAGAGACTCAACATTTTTCAGAAAACGCTTACGAAAATAACAGATATACCCCTGTTTTTTATATAAAATATTCGGGTGTTTCTTTCACTTTCTGTAGATTATGATTATGGCATATCGAAGGAGGGACATAAATGAAAGCGATTACCTCAAAAGCTCAACCGGAGCTGAAGAAGCCTGCTTCACGCTTTTGGCCAACTTTTATACAGCAGAAATACCTCTATATGATGGCCTTCCCATTTGTGCTCTGGGCATTTGTATTTAATTATTTGCCTTTATGGGGCTGGACGATGGCTTTTCAGAAATACAAACCCGGGAAATCCTTTTTCGATCAAAAATGGGTCGGCTTACAGTACTTCAGAGAGCTTTTTCAGGATGATCAATTCTTTAATGCACTTCGCAATACACTCGCTATGAGCATCATGGGCTTGTTGGCTGGATTCATTATTCCCATCATTTTTGCTATCCTTCTGAACGAGCTACGGCTTCAGTTTCTGAAACGGTTTGTACAGACAGTCTCCTATCTCCCCCACTTCGTATCTTGGGTGGTTGCTGCCGGAATTATTACCAAGATGCTCTCTACCGATAACGGTGCGGTAAACGACCTGCTGCTAAGTCTTCATCTAATTAGTGAACCTATACAATTCATGGCTAAAGGTCATTTATTCTGGGGGATCGTCACAGCTTCTGATGTTTGGAAGGAAACCGGGTGGAACACAATCATTTACCTTGCAGCTATCTCAGGTATAGGTCCAGAGCTTTATGAAGCAGCAAGAGTAGACGGTGCAAGTCGCCTGCAGCAAGTACGAAACATTACACTTCCAGGTATTCAGACAACCATCATTATTCTCCTCATTATTTCCATCGGGCATTTAATTAGCATTGGGTTCGAGAAGCAGTTCCTGCTAGGCAATAACCTGGTGCGCGACTACTCACAGACGCTGGATCTCTACTCATTGAACTACGGGCTCGGCATGGGCCGCTTCTCCTTCGGTACAGCCATTAATATCTTCAATTCTGTGGTAAGTGTGATTCTGCTGTTTGTCGCCAACGGGATATTCAAAAAAATAACAAAAGAAAGCATCATATAGGAGGCCCTTATGCTAAGTAAAAAACTGGCCGCCGTGTCATGGTCGGACCGCATATTCGATCTGGTAGTCTATATTGCGATCACTGTAGTGACCATAGTTACGCTATATCCTTTTCTGAATGTGTTGGCAATTTCCTTTAACGACTCCACAGACAGCATTAAGGGTGGAATTACGATATATCCACGCGTCTTCACTATTAAGAACTATGAGACGATCTTCGCCTATTCCGGGCTGATGACCGGACTCAAAATCTCTATATTACGTACGGTGATTGGCACGATTCTTGGGTTGGTTAGTGCCTCCATGTTAGCTTTCACTCTGAGTCGGGTAGACTTCCAAGCCCGAAAGTTCGTCTCTACATTTCTCGCGCTTACGATGTATGTCTCAGGTGGTCTCATCCCTGGCTACATCCTGATTAAAGATCTTCATATGATAGGAACCTTTAGCGTGTATGTCCTCCCCGGTCTAGTCAGCGCATTTAATGTATTTGTCATCCGTTCCTTTATCGATGGCTTGCCCTATGCACTGCAGGAATCCGCTAAGTTGGACGGTGCTAATGACTTCACGATTTATTGGCGGGTTATTCTTCCGCTGACCAAACCTGCGCTGGCAACCATCGCTCTCTTCCTCGCCGTTGGCCAATGGAATTCATGGCTTGATACTTATCTTTACAATGGTTCCAAGGATGCGTTGACTACTCTTCAGTTCGAGCTAATGAAGGTCATACAGAGTACGACAACTAATGCGGACAATTTCCGAGGTCGCAATATGACAGAGGTTATGGCACAAATTTCTCCGGAATCAGTCAAAATGGCAATCACGATCGTAGTCACTGTGCCTATTCTAATCGTCTATCCGTTTTTGCAGCGCTACTTTGTTAAAGGTATGACTTTGGGTTCAGTAAAGAGTTAGTACGCTAATGGTATAAACAGGCTCAGCCTGTATACACAATACATTTTTTGACCAGAAAAAGGGAGGGTTTCTATTCATGACAAGAAATACAGTAAAATCGCATGTGATGTTGATGGTCTTGACTTTAATAATTAGTGTGCTGGCAGGTTGTAGCGGATCAAGCAACAAAACGGCTGATAACAACGTAGTAACTAAACAATCGAATGAAGTTAGTGCCACTACTGAACCTACCGCGGAAGCAACTGCACAAGCCGAAAATTTAAGCCCGCTTACACTCTCCTTCTTCGCTGAAGATCCAAATCCGAACTGGAACAATATGAAAGACGACATCAGTAAAGTGATTACAGAGAAAACAGGCGTCACACTCGATGCGGAATTTGCGGTAGGTGATCCACAACAAAAAATCGCCTTAATCGCTGCTGGTGGTGATTATCCGGATATCATCTCTGCCAAAGCTGATATCGGTAAACTTGTAGATGCTGGAGCAGTCATCGATTTAACGGAGTTAATCGACAAGTATGCACCAAATATTAAACATGTGCTTGGTGACAACCTTGCCCGGGCAAAGTACACGAATGAAGACCAATCGATTTATGCCATTCCTACCTGGGCAGCGGTTGATGAGAAGAAATTCGTGGCTGGCGGTGGATTTGAGCTTCAACATCGCGTCTTGAAGGAAGCCGGATACCCTGAAATCAGAACAGTCACCGATTATGAGAATGTAATTAAAGCCTATCTTGAGAAACATCCAACTGATGAGAACGGCAACAAGAACATCGGAGTCTCCCTGAACGCGGATGATTGGCATATGTACATTTCCGTCACTAACCCTGCTGTTGCAACGACAGGCGGTTCGGATGACGGGGAATATTACGTAGATCAACAGACACATGAGGCGATCTACCACTTTCGCCGTCCGGAGGAGAAAGAGTATTTCCGCTGGCTGAATCATATGAATGATATCGGATTGCTAGACAAAGAGAGCTTCGTGCAAAAGTATGACCAGTACAAAGCTAAAGTAGCCACAGGACGTGTGCTTGGCTTGATTGATCAAGATTGGGATTATAATGATGCTCAACAAGCGTTGAAAACGGCAGGAAAGTTCGATCAAACTTATGGTCATTATCCGGTAACATTAACGAAAGAATACAAGGAAACTAGCTTCTGGCCTACCGGCTTCATGGGTGGTTATGGCATCTCGATCTCCAGCACAAATCCGGATCCGATTCGTACAATTAAGTTCCTGGATTTTCTCGCTTCTGACGAAGGACAAATCTTGAATAACTGGGGAATTGAAGGTAAGCATTACGTGGTAGAGAACGGCAAACGGATCGTTCCGACAGATGTACAAGATCGCATCAACAATGACAACACAGCCTTCACCAAGGAAACAGGAATTGGCTTCTACTGGAATATGATGGTTCATTACGGAGACGGCGCTAAAGATGCAAGTGGAAATTATTACACTAAAAACTTCCCGGAACAACTTGTACTTGGGTATAGCGATGTTGAGAAAGAAACTTTAGCTGCCTACAAGGCCACCACTTGGAAGGATCTATTCCCGAAAGAAGAAGAATTCACTGAAAAGGCCTATGGTGCAGCGTGGAATATCGCGATTCCAGGTGAAGATGAGGTCACCATTTTAGGTAACAAAATGAGAGATATTACATGGAAACGTATTCCGGAAGCCATTCTTGCCAAACCAGCAGATTTCGATAAAATCTGGGCTGACTACATGGCAGCTTTGGAGAAAGCCGGAGTAGAAAAAATGGAAAAAGGCTACACCAAATATGTGCAGGATCGTGTTGCCTTATGGAGCGCTAAATAATAACACTTTGAGCCGAGCGGATATCCGCTCGGCTCTTTACGTTTTGCACTGCTCAATTCTCCAGAATAAATCACCTCCAAGAATGGCATTATAAGGTAGACGGTGGGTCCGGTTTATTTAGGAGGATGAGGAAAATCAAAACAAATATTACGTTTATTCAATCCATCATGATTATTATGCTGAGTACAGGCCTTCTAAATCATGTCATTATCATCCCCATCCTATTGGACGCGGCAAAACGTGACGCCTGGATCTCAGTGCTGCTTGCTGGGGCATGTGCGCTAGTTTGGATCTTTATCCTGCACATTTGTACTACTAAAATCAAAAAACAGCATCTTTTCGCTTGGCTGGCTAAAGCTTACCCTCCTATCGTGAGCCGTATTCTTGCGGTAGTCGCTAGTGTATATTTGTTTGTCTTATGCATGATTACAACTAGAGACACTGTATACTGGGTGCATCTGACCTTCTCACCAGAGACACCTATACTGGTCCTTACGTTCGTATTACTTTTGATTTCTGTGATAAATGCTTATTTAGGTATTCACTCCCTCGCGAATACCGCTGCTATTTTGCTGCCTTTTGTTATTATATTGGGTTTTTTTATAATGTTCTCTAATACAACTCATAAAGATTATTCCTTATTAAGACCGATGCTTGAGCACGGTATGCAGCCCGTTTGGAAAGGGAGCGTGTACGTAGGAGCAGGTTTTGTTGAGGTCATCGTGCTTTTCTTTATGCAACATCACATCAAATCGCGATTGTCATATCTATCGTTTATGATCATGATCCTGCTTATCTTAGGTCTAACCATGGGTCCGATAATTGGTGCAATTGTTGAATTTGGTCCGGATGAGGCTGATAAACTCAGATTTCCCGCGTATGAAGAATGGAGATTGCTGACGATTGGAAGATACATTGAGCATCTTGATTTTTTTAGCGTTTATCAATGGTTCAGTGGTGCTTTTCTGAGAATTTCTCTAACAATGTTTCTAATTCTCGATATACTCCAAATTCAAAGCAAAAAAGTGAAAATGTTGGTTCTTGGAAGCATATCTTTTGCTATTGTAGTGTTCACAGCCATTCCATTTAGTGACCAATTTTTTCTGAGTATGTTAGCTCACTATGTACTTCCCTTTTCTTTATGGGGGGTACTCGCTTTTTCTGTAATTATTGCAGGGCTGATTAGCTTGGCTCAACGAAAGGGGAAAGCAACATCATGAAAGAGCCTGAGCAAAAGGAATCCAATACGTTCGAGGATGTGTTCACACGAGTATTTGGTTCAAGTTCAGACATTAAGAGACTAACTATCTCTTTATCTGACTCGGACAATGCCGTTCAAATGGTGTATTGCAAGGGGTTGTGCGATGAAATCAAAGTGGAAGAATATATCATCCCGGAATTAAAAAAGATCCCGGAATCTATTCTCACATCGAATGAACTCGATCTTATGCAAAAGGTTCCGTTTCACATGACCCCCCTTCCATCAAAAGAGATTAATGCTTCAATGATTGATACTGTGCTTAATGGTGATCTTTTCCTTCTTTTTACGCCATCGAATCAATACTATGTTGTGAAATTGGCTGATCCACCTAAACGGCAACCTGAAGAACCCAATACAGAAGTGTCCACAAGAGGGCCTAAGGATGGTTTTACGGAAGAATCATTTACCAATATTGCCCTTATTCGAAAAAGACTTAAGACAGAATTATTGGCTGTTGAACAATTCAGTATTGGAATACAAACCGCGACTGAAGTTCATCTTTTATATCTCAAGGAGACGATTAAACCTCATGTACTAGATGAGATCAAGTCAAAACTAACCGGCATTCAAATCCAGGGATTGGTGAGTAGCACCCAGCTTGAAGAAAGTCTGACTGGGTTTTCATTTTTTCCATTATTCGCATATACGGGCAGACCTGACTATGCTGCGAATTCACTGCTTCATGGCAAATTTGTGCTTTTGACAAATGGTTCGCCTACTGTGATTATAGCGCCAGTGAGCTTTAGCTTCTTGTTGAATACTTCGGAAGATGCACATATGGTAAATATCTTTGTTGCTTTTACTAGGTTATTAAGAGTCCTAGGGGTTATGCTTTCCTTGTTTTTGCCGGGCTTTTGGATCGCGCTTACTACGTTTCATCAAGATCAAATCCCCTTTACGCTGCTTGCAACGTTAGTAAATTCGAGACAAGGCGTGCCTCTTCCGGCTCCCTTGGAGGCGATTGTGATGCTCATTTTGTTTGAGATTTTTCGGGAAGCAGGGATGAGATTACCTACTGCTTATGGCCAGACCTTATCGGTAGTTGGTGGTTTAATTATCGGTCAGGCAGCCATAAGCGCCGGCATTGCAGGTCCAGGTACGATTGTAGTTATAGCCATTTCAGTATTGGCAACCTTTACATTGGTCAACCAGTCATTAGTTAGCGTTGTTAGCTTGCTTCGAATTGCTATTCTCATCATTAGCGGGTTTCTGGGGTTGTTTGGTACGATGACATGTCTGCTTGCACTGATCCTCTTTATGGTCAATTTACGTTCTTTCGGCACCTACTATCTTTCTCCTCTATCCCCGCCTCAATGGAAGGATTTTTATAAAGTTATTTTCAGAATGCCGTGGGGAAAGGGAAAGTTCACGGACAATACGGGAAATAAAGGACGAGATCGATCATGAAATTGATCCGGTGCATGCTTGTTACTGCTCTGCTCTCCATGCTGCTTACAGGTTGTTGGGGATCAAAAGAAATTGAGCATATGATCTATGTGAATACATTAGGCGTCGATTATGTAGATAACAAAGTCGTTGTTTATATTCAAATGGTTAACTTTAGTGGCATTGCGAAAAAAGAGGCCGGGCAGAGCCAGGAACAAAAAACTTTCATAGGGAAAGCAGAAGGAGATTCGTTTGATGCGGCAATATTTAATTTATATGCCACTAGTCCACAAAGAATTATCTGGAGTAATGTGAAAACAATCGTATTTAGTGAAGCAGCGCTAAAGAAGGGTAGCGTCATCAATCAAGTATTGGACGTTTGGGATCGATATTATGAATTTCGATATACCGTTTGGACCATGGCAACCAACGAACCCATGGAAGAAGTGCTGAATACCCCGTCGATCGCCGATCTGTCAGTGATCTACTCGCAGCTTAACAGTCCCATGCGAACCTATGAACAGAGCTCGGTTATCGCTCCATTGTATCTGTACAAGTTTATATGGAAATGGAGAGAGAAAGCCGAAACGGTTCGATTACCTTTTCTTGAAGTTGCGCCAGACTGGACCAGTAATAAGGAACCTTCCCCTAACATTAGCATGTCGGGGATCTGCTTTCTGCAAAATGAGCAATTTCGTGGTTGCCTGAAGTCTAAAGAGATATTAGGGGTTCGATGGCTGGAAAAAAAGACGCAACGAACGCCTCTGATAATCAAAGATGACAAAGAAGTACTTGCTGTGATCGTCATGAACAAAGTTAAATTCTCTATTCAACCCAAGATGAAGCATGGCAAACCTATCTTCGATATTAAAGTGTCTATGCAGGGCACTCTTCCGGAATTGAGCGCAATCCTTAATCGAAAAGATATTGAACTGAAAGCGATAAAAGTAATTGATGATCAGATTAGGGAAACTTACTTGAAAGGTTTAGAAATAAATGCCGATGTATATGGACTCTCAGGCATATTCTATCGTAATCTTCCAAAAGAGTGGAACAAACTGAATGATAAAGGAATCTTACCGCTCGATTCAAGCAGCATCGAAAAGATTGATATCAAGGTGAATCTGATCAGTGGTGGGATATCTAAGATTGAGTAAACTCAGATGAAATGATCAAATAAAGGCTGAAGAACAACTTTTAATTATTAAAAGTTGTTCTTCAGCCTTTTTATTTGAAATGATTAAACGACAGGTTTCGCACGCACAGTATAATTCTTCCTGTATATGTAACTTTCTTCTCAATAGTTATTTTTAGTGCCTTTACACCGCTCCCTCAGAAGGAGGAATTCATAGTCACAACGAATAAACAGTATATCAAATTCTTTCTAAACTATCGGGAGGGCTAATATGCTGGATGTAAAGGATATTTTACTGCAATTATTGTTTGCCCTAACCCCTTTTGTCCTTTATACCATTTACTATCGTGACAAAGCCGTTAACTATTCAAAACAATTTATCACGATCACCTGCATGATATGTCTTTTTATGTCGATGACCTTTCCTGCTAGTATACAAGATGGAATCATATTCGACATTCGTTACGTGATCATGTTTTTCGGAATGGTGTATGGAGGCATAACTACTGGAGTTTTTCTTATCGTTGAGTTTCTAGTATACCGCCTCCTTATAGGTGGACAGGGACTATTTTCAGCGATAATTATTCTCTCCATCACTTTCTCCTTATCCGCATTGTTATCCAATCTATACCGTCGCCGTTCCGAGTACCGAAAGCTTATTACACTCATTGCAGGGATATGCTTTTCCATTATTCCAATAGGTACTATGTTTGCAACGGAATACCAATACACGATACAGCATTTAAAGTTCAATATCCTCGTTATGCCAGTACAAAATTTCCTCGGAATTTGGATATTGATTTCCCTTTTTAATAAAGCAGTTTCTGATAAGGAATTATATCTCAGGTATCTTCAAAGTGAAAAATCGGAAACGATTGCTCATGTCGCGGCCTCTCTAGCCCATGAAGTCCGTAATCCACTTACAGCGGTTATGGGATTCTTAAAATTATTGAAGGATGATTCGATCACAAGAGAAAAGAGTCAGAAATATATTGAAATTTGCCTTGAAGAGATTAAGCGGACAGAAGTTATTCTTTCTGAATATTTATCGATAGCCAAACCCAATCATTCAATAGTAGAGAAAATTGAACTTGTGCAGCAAATCTGCTCAATTGTAGATATCATAACGCCGTACGCCAATATGAATAACGTTACTTTGGAGATGCACCCCTTGGAGGATAAACTATATGTATCTGCAAATCCTACTGAAATCAAACAACTATTCATAAATTTCATCAAAAACGCGATAGAAGCTTGCACTGTTCATTCATCAGGTATTGTGAGCATTCGTATCGAGCGTCAATCCCAATTCGCAAAAATAATAATAATGGATAATGGGGTTGGTATGAGCAGCGAGCAGATGGATCGACTGGGAAGCATTTATTTTTCAACTAAAAGCAAAGGTACCGGATTGGGTCTTACGCTTTCTTATCAACTGATCCGTTCGATGAACGGTGATGTAAATGTACGAAGTAAATCAGGAGAAGGAACTGAATTTATTCTCTCGATTCCATTAACTGACTGAGTACATAGATGCTCCAACGCAACAAAAAAACTCGGCTCAAACTTATCGTTTGAACCGAGCCTATTTAATATTACTTAATTCATAAACTTCAAATATTGCAAAATCTGTTTAATCATCAACGCTGCCTCAGCACGTGTTGCTACGTCTTGCGGTGCAAATGTTGTTCCTGTTTTCCCTTTGATTAATCCTTTCTCTGCCGCTTCTGTTACCGCTTCGCTAGCATAATCAGAGATTTGGTCCTGATCGGCAAATGGAGTCCGGATTTGAGCTTCTGCTCTATAATCTCTTTGAATGAGCTGAACGGCTTTCATGATCATCACGACCATTTGCTCTCTTGTAATCTGTGTATCCGGACTAAACTTCCCTTCGCCAACGCCTTGAACCAAACCGAGTTTCGCTGCTGTATTCACGTCCTCCGCATACCACGCCGTGGCACTAACATCTGCAAATACATTCGATAATGACTCCGTAGTTAACCCTATTCCTCTTACCAACAATGCCGCAAATTGAGCACGTGTAACTTGGCCTGCTGGTGCAAACGTCCGATCCGACATTCCGTTAATGATCAGTTTAGATGCCAACGTCTCAACATCCTTTTGCGCCCAATGTCCCATCATGTCATCGAATGTTTTCTTGTTCTGAACGATAGCGTATATGCCATTTAGTTGACCGAATATTGAGACTTCAGTCTTGCCGTTCTTCATAGTGAACACCGATGGCACGAATCGCAATTGTCCTGTAAGCGGATCGATCATAACTGCGGTTGCAGTCGAAGGATCTTGAATGACACCATTCATATACATAACGCGCGTCACAAAAGAATTTCCCAGATGTTGGATCTCTTCTTCTTTATCATTCGATTTAAGAATGACTTTAAATGCGATGATGTCACTTATCCGCTTCAAGCCTTTTTCTAATTTAGAGTGTTCGAACTTTTGATCCTGCTGTGAAGTCAAATTATCGATTCGAATGACTAAGGTAGCACGCTCATCTTTAGCAGCCTTCTCCACATCCTCACGATTCAGAATGGAAAGCGGAAGGTCATAAGAACCCAAATGACTTCGTAAGGTGAAAATAGTTTCGCTACTTCCTTTCATACTGTTGTACAGAATTGGAAGAGGGAACTCTACAGCGTTCAAGTCATGCTCTCCTGGAATTTCAAAATGAAGAACCGAACGATCCTTAGCTGCCATGAGATCAGCTAATTTCTGTGCCAATCGCTTGCTATCAATGACCGCCGTCACCGACGTGTGGCCGTCTTGCGTTGAGATCCGTAGTTCCGTTTCTTTCAGTTCATAGCGATTCGGATCTTCTTTGACTTGTGGCGTAGTTGTGTTTCCACTGCTGTTGTTAATATTACTATTATCGTTACCGTTGCCATTTCCGTTTTCATTACCAGATTGATTGCTTTGTCCTGTAATGGTTATGGATTTTTCTCCAATTACTCCGGAGCCATCATTTGCAGTTACAACCACTTTTACGATGCCATCCTTAGCAGCTGTCAGCAAACCATGAACATCAATGGTCACTTTATCTGTAGCTGTTCGGCTATCAGCTTCGAATACAGCCCATGTTACCGACTTATTCGTAGCATTATCAGGCAGCACGATAGCGCCTAATTGCAGGCTTCCGTTCTTAGCAGTAATCGTAGACACATTACCCACACTAGTGATGTCAATCGTTCCAACATACACTGTTTCAGTACCCGGATCGATAATGTCCGTTTGACCACTTATGGTTATAACCATGTCTCCTTGGACACCAGAACCATCAACTGCTGTAGCTACCACCTTCACAGTCCCGTCTTTCACAGCTGTGAGCAAACCGGATACATCAATGGTTGCGATATCCGTTTCTGTTATACCATCCACTTCGTATACAGCCCATGTTACTGACTTATTCGTAGCATTAGCAGGTAGCACGGTAGTACCTAGTTTCAAAGTTCCATTCTTAGCAGTAATCGCGGACACATTTCCTGAGCTTGTGATGTTAATCGTTTCAACATTCACAGGATCAGTACCTGGATCGATAATGTCCGTTTGACCACTTATAGTAATATCCATTTCATCATGAACACCAGAGCCATCCGTTGCTGTGGCGACCACCTTCACGGTTCCATCTTTCACAGCCGTCAGCAAACCGGAGAGATCAATGTTCGCTTTGTCCGTTGCTGTTGTGCCATCTTCTTCATACACAGCCCATGTTACCGACTTATTAGCATGGGTAGGAAGTACGGTAGCGCCTAATTGGAGCGTTCCGTTCTTAGTCGTAATCACTGATGATTCACTTGTAATCGTGATCGATTGCACCATCTCATGATTGTTGATACTCTCCTCCATCGCTTGCAACGCAGCAGTTAAGTCATTCGCCGCTTGCTGCAATTGCTGCTGCGTTACTGATAAGCTGTCGCGTACTTTCTTCGCTTGATCAATGGCTTTTTGCAATGTTTGTTTTGAACCTTCTGGATACTGGCCATCTTCAGTCCCTTCAATAGCATTGTCGTGCATGCTTTGTGCACTCATGATAAGCACTTCAAGGTCTTGATAGTCTATATCCATTTCATTCTTCACGATGTTAAGCTCTGCCGCGGAAGCCAATCCACCATGACCTTCAATAGCAGTAAGTCTTAGGTATCTACTAGCGACCGGAGTGAATTCTGCGTTTTTCTCAGTGCTGTCATCATCCCAGCGCCCGCTAGTAACCGGTGTGAAGTTGACTCCATCCAAGCTTGTTAATAACTCATAAGAAGTAATATTTCCGTTTTGTGCCCCATTTTGCCTTGGCAAATACTTTAATTTCGAAATGACGTGTGTATTCCCAAGATTAAGGGTGATCGACTGTGGAAGCGGATTAGACAAATCCCACTTCGTATGCCAGATTGTCGCCGGGTTCCCATCGATGGCTTGCGAAGCATTATTATTATCACCACTTGTCTCTTCACTCGTTGCCGTAGCTGTCATTTGCGATTGCGGGATCAACGACGTATCAATCGGAACTGCGCCGTACACGTCAAATTCCCAAAAACTTGCCCAACCATCGGACATATCCGTCACATGAATTCGTACATACCTTGCGTGAGTGTTGAAATAGTCGAACTGCACTTGCTGTGAGCTTGACTTTTCTACTACGGATGCCCAGTTTACATCGTCTTCTGAAACCTCGATTTGATATCCATACTTTTTATTATCCATTTCCCACTTCACTCGAGTACCCGATAAATCGTAAATCCCCCCTAAATCTACCTTGTACCAATGTCCGACATCTCCGTCGGCCGCGCTCCAACGAGTCGTTTCATTCCCATCGTTACCAGCCGCTTCTGGGTTGTTGCTTTGATAGCTGTCTGCGGTAGCGGGCTTATTAAGCGCAACGTTCTGAGGATCACTAAAGACTTGAATTTCCTTGATCGCTGGTTTCTCTTTTCCACTGCCCCCTGCTAGTGATTCTACGGATACCCGTACATATCTAACCCCAGTTGCCGTATAGTTGTCCGGTCTCATATCTTGACCTGAGGCCGAGCGGCCCGCCATTTGTAACCATTCTTTACCGTTGGAGGAAACCTCTATTCTATAGGTGTAATAGATGTTATCCCTTCCCCAAAGGATTTTGCTGCCTGTTAAATTGTAGGAGGCACCTAGGTCCACTTGCCACCATCCAGGGGCATTGCTACTAGCCTCCCACCATGTGGCATTGATTCCGTCGTTTGCATGGATAGGCTCATTTCCAGTTACCGAACTGCTTGCGCTGACGGATTTATTCAATGCGACATTTACCAACTCTGGGCGCTGAGTCGCCTGATTTTGAAACGGAGCTACGCCAAACACTTTTAACTCGTTGAAACTAGCCTGACCGGTTTGCACACCCGTTAACGTTACGCGTACATACCGAGCATTAGCAACAAGCTTATCCCTCTGCTGTGCTGTTGCTATCGTATTTTTGGTTTTATCCAAAATGGTCGTCCAGTTCCCCTGATCTTCGGATACATCAATTTTGTACTGATTATAGGAGCTACTATTCGCCCAAACGATTTCAGATCCCGTAATGTTATAGGCTTCTCCTAAATCTACTTCCCACCATTGATCTGAATTGCTGTTTGTAGCTGTCCATCCAGTAGTGTCATCTCCATCATTTCCGTTCGTTCCTGGATTTTCGCTTTGCTCGCTGCTTGTTCTAACGGTTTTGTTTAAGGCAACATTCTCACCTTCAAACCAGTTGTCTCCTCCATCACTTCCACCGGGAACAAACATACTTTGATTTGGAACACTGGTAATTTCAGCACTTCCCGACAGCAATCCGCTCGCTGAGGCCGTTAATTTCAAAGTGCCATCCACAAGAGAAGATTTCACAAGTGCAGCGGCAACGCCACCTTCCACGGCAACCGGATTGGCAAAGGTTCGTGTCTCACCATTTCCGATGAGCCCTCCTGGGCCACTCAAGTTTAAAGAAACTGAAACATCATTTGTCGGAACTATATTGTTGTTAGCGTCCCGCACCGTAATATAAGCCATTACCAGATCGGAGCCGTCTGCAACAAGTTCCTTCCCCTTCTTATCGTACTCAACCGCCAAATGATCCGCCTGTCCCGGCGTATTCACGGTATGAGAAGCGACGACCTCACCGTCAATCAATCCATCAGCCCGCAACGTTCCTGCTGACCAAGGAACATTGTTGAAAGTAAATGTCGGATGGGCGACATACTTTAATCCGCTGTCAGGACTACGGGTATCAATCAGTTTATTATTCAAATAAAGTTTAATTTGCTGCGTATTGCTAGTTACTGTAACATTCCTAGATGAAGATGGTGTCCAATAATTAGCGATATAAACCATCGGTCCAGAGTCGATACCACTTAGCTTCACATCAGGATTACGCTGACTTTGGAAGAAATAATAATTAAATTTCGGATAACGATCCAGATCCACTAGGCCTGAATATGCCGGGTCAGAATCCATACCCCGGTTGTTGTCGCTAAAGCTCCAAACTGAATGTCCGGCTATACGTGGATTGGCATTGAGGCCCGCCCAGTCGAAGTAGCCTTCACCATTTAGCGCCTTTTGACGCATGATGATGGAGTTGAGCATGTCGGTTTCGCCCACTTTGCGGACTGATCGATATCCCGTAGGACTTGTTGCGCTTTCCGACCAATCATCTCCCCATTCCCTTGTAAAGAGTGGTTTGAATGCTGTATCTAATTCTTTGTAGTTCACATCATAAACTTCTTTTCCGAAGAATCCGTATTCTGCAGATGTGTATGTCTGATCTCCTGGATATTCTTCATGGGTAGCATTATGTGCATTTTGTGCATACTCCAGCGAGTAGAACGTTTCATTCAAGCTGGATTCCCACATAATAATACTCGGATGGTTTCGATCACGGCGTACCATATCCCGTATGGCTTGATAAGAACGCTCTTGGAAGACAGAATCTCCGAAGAACTGCCAGCCTGGCGTTGGGGCGATGACAGTCAATCCAAGCTCGTCTGCCGCATCCAGGAACGCAGGATCCTGTGGATAATGACCCGTACGCACATTATTGAAACCGCCTTCTCGAAGTTGCATAGCGTCTCTGTACTGTCCAGAGTTAGGCATTGCATTACCGACATACAAATACTCTTGGTGGCGATTTGCGCCATTTAACATTAATTTTTCACCATTGATAAGAAAACCTTGATCAGGTGTAAATTGAATGTGACGAATCCCGATACGGGTCTTATAGCTATCAACATAAGCAGCTCCATCATTCACTGCGGTATACACCGTATACAGATTAGGATGGTCAGGATGCCAAAGCTGTGGTTTGGATATCGTCGTCGATTGGACAAATGTATGATCGCTTCCCGCTCCTATTTTCTGTGGATCACTCACCATTGTAGCAACCACTTGATTATTGCTGTCTACAATCGTGGTTTTTACACTGGTGTTCTTAGCGCTCGTGTATTCATTGATGATATTCGTCTTCACCTGCACCGTCGCTTCCTCTTTGCTCACCTCTGGGTAAGTAACAAAGATGCCACCGTCCGCCACCTTATCTGCGTATATAGCATCGGAAACGTGTAAATTGTCCATGACATGCAGTTTAACATCTCGATAAAGTCCGCCGAAATATTGAAAGTCCAAACCGCTTTGCGGCTTGCCAGGTGGCGTTTGTGGGTCATCTCTGTTATCAAGCTTGACTGTAATGACGTTCGTTGCCCCCTCTAATTGAACATATTTCGTGATGTCGAATGTAAACGGGGTGTAGCCTCCGTGATGGACACCTAGATAAGTGCCATTTATCCACACTTCAGCGTTGATCATCGCACCTTCGAATTCTATAAATAGCTTCTTGCCGCTGTAAGAATTGTCGAGTGTGAAATGTCTTCGATACGTTGCAAAGCCTTGGTAACTTTGATTAGAGCCGCCGCTAATCTTTGGCTCCAGACGCACGCTATGAGGCAGATTGACTCCCTCCCAGGTGCTATCGTCAAAACCTGCCACTTGGGCTCCGCTTACATCTTCACGTTTGAATAACCAACCCGTGTTGAAATTTAATTCCTCTCGGTTCGTTGGATCAGTTGACGGGTTCTCATCATTTTGACCAGTGATGATAATAACTTTTTCACCGAAGAGAGAAGAATCATTCGTCGCCGTTGCAACGACTTTTACATTTCCATCCTTCGCAGCCGTCAACACACCAGCTGGATTGATTACCGCTTTATTTGTTGCAGTGCCATCCACTTCAAAGACACTCCAAGTCACTGGCTGATCAACCGGGAGTACGACTGCCCCTAAAGAAAGACTTCCGCCTTTAACGTTAATCCGGTTAGTTGTGCTTGTGATGGTGATAGATTTGGCATTCGAATCATTAATTTTGAGCGATTCAAAGGTTTGTAGCGCAGTATTCAAGGTATCGTAAGCCTTTTGTAACTGCTGTGATGTGATTGAAGTGCTATTAATGACTTGTTGTGCTGTTTTAATGGCCGCCTGTAGCGTTTGTTTCGAACCAGTCGGATATTGCCCTATGCTGCTTCCTTCAACGGCGCCATCATGCTTGCTTTGTGCATTCGCTATAAGCTTAACTAATTCCTGATACCCTACGTCACTAGCATCTTTGCTAACATGGAGCTCTGCCACAGATGCATAGCCTCCATGACCTGCAGTAGCAGTAAGCTTCAGGTATCTGCTTGTAATCGGATCGAATGTTGCAATTTTCTCATTGCTGTCATCACTCCAGCTTCCGCTTGTAAACCGTGTAAATGATATTCCATCCAAGCTTGTTGATAGCTCATAAGATGTAATATTTCCGTTTTGTGCCCCATTTTGTCTTGGCAAATACTTTAGTTTAGATACCATTCTTGGTTTCCCAAGATCTAAAGTTATCGATTGTGGCAACTCCGCAATAGGTTCCCATTCTGTATGCCAGATGGTTGAGGGATCTCCGTCAATGGCATTCCCCGCTTCTTCTCCGCTGTGATGACTGGTAGCTTTCGCTGTCATTTCACTTTGCGGAATCTCAGTTGCTTCTGAACCGTCAGGTGTATAATCATTCGTTCGCGTAACAACAAATCCTTGAGCTCCATCCACGGAGTCCGTGCCAGGAATCATGCGATTGAAGTTGATTTTTTTATCAACATCGCTTTCTTTAAAGCTGTTTCCCGCTATGGTAACATCCTTGGATGCATCCAAAGCAAGGTCAAAACCACCCTGATTCGCGGTATTGTTCGTAAACGTAAAGCCGTCTACACTCTTTGCATAAATCTCAGAGTTGCCGTCCGGTTTATTAAACTGGTTACCGTCAATCACGATATGACTGTGTACAGTCTTATCGGGATTCGTCAGAGAGGTGCTCGGCTCAACGCTAATCACCGCATTCCCGTTATTATTAAACGTATTGTTGCGGATCAAGACATCCTTCACCATGCCAGATTCGTACCAGCTACTCGCATCATCAGCGATCAGAATCGCACTCATCTGCATACCATTAAAGGTGTTATTCTCGATTCGGACAGGACCACGCGTTGTCACGAGAATGCCTCTAGTCGGAATCGTTTCAAACGTAGAATTCGTAATGCTAACCTTCGGTGTCCATGTAGCATTTTCCACCACATAGTCATTCTCAGTTATCAATGAAGGTACCGTCTTATCTAGCGTAAGGAGAATTTGAGTATCATTAATACGTGTTACGTTGGTGACCACAGCACTTTCCTTAGAAAGCAAAGTAGATTTATTGATGTACTCCATCGTATCCCCTACGGCAAATGCATCAAAGCCCCAGCTCTCAGGATGCATAAATTGGACCTTCACCTGATTGGATGCCGGAATCTGTACAATCTGCAGATGTGTACCATGAATATTAATGGCATCATCTTGCGCTCCAGCAAAATAGGAGTTCGACACCTGAATATCGCCTTTGCTTCCCGAAACTTGCAGGAAGTCAGCCATCGAAGCGTTTGTTCGTCCACTTCCTGCCTTAGGTGCAAAGCTCATCTTATCGATCGCTACATTTTCACTATATTGACTGACAATTCCCAGCCCCGGAACAGCGTAGAAATTGACATCAGACCACGCAATATCTTTGCTTCGATAAATCAATGCGCCTTGTTCTCTTCTAGCTGTATCCCGTAGCTGAAAAGTGTTTCCTACCGTCACATTCGGGCTTTTAGAGAAATTGAATTGCACCTCACGTTTACCGAGATCCTTCGCGCTTGTTGAGCTGTCGAGAGGATTAGCCACTCTCCAAGTTTGTTTAGTGACGGGATTATACTCTTGCACAACTCGTACATTTTGAGTTCCATTCTCTGTCCAGTTCTCTTCTCCGAACCATACTAATTGATTATTCTGAATAGAGTACCATGAGTCCTGATGTATGCTTGCTTTCATGTAGTTATCGCCTACTTCAGTAACGGTCATCTCCGAAACTACTGGACGGTTAAAATCAATGTTAATTCCATTCACCTTGATATTTGTCGCATGGTCAAATGCAATAGGCGTCATCACACCATGGAACAACAAGGTTGAGCTATTCCCACGAATGGTAAGATCATCGATATCTTTGAATAGAAGACCTACCTTTCGAGTGCTGCTTGGCGTCTGTTGGATAGTTGATGTATTTGAAATGAAATATTGCACTTTATTCGCGGTTGATGCTTTAAAGTGATAAGTATCCGTCGGAAAGTCTAGAATAACAGGCTTTTGCGCCTTCTTAACAGCCTCAATTGCTGCTCTAACCGCATCCCCTGCGTCTTCCCCTTTATAATTCAAAGTTATCACACTATAGTTAACCCCATTAATTGTTTCTTTCGTTTGTTGATAATAATCTTCGGATTTATTCACGCCCTTAACTACACGAGACTGAATATCCGCACGGTCGACTGAAATAAATGTGTTATTTGCATTGGCAATCTTCTGATCTGTCACCCGGATTTTGAGCACATGTTCCTGATTCAACATCTCCGAGCTTTCAAAAAGCAGTTGTTGATCTAAACGCGAAGAGGCGTAAGTATCAACCAGTTGTTCAGGACCATCGTCGATGGAAAACGCAACCATCCCCTGATTATCGTTCTTAGCTCCATACAATTGCACCTTTGAGCCAGTAAAACGCAAAAGTGCGTATGAACCCGCCTTGTTAGAGTAGTGGTTGTCACGACTGAATGCCCCACCTTCGGAAGTAGTATAGTCCCAACCTGAACTGTATACAAACTGATCACTTCCTGATCCAGTTGCATTGTCGTTCACGGTTCTATCTAACGAAAATACAAACTTCTGATTATTTCCTGTTCCGGCTTTATTTTGCACGAATTGTTCACCGTTTGATAAACGGTTATCAGGCATTTCAATGACTTTGCCACTAGCCCGGTTTTTCAATTGAAAGTAACCATCACCTACATCTACGACAGACCATTCATCTTTGTAGTTCGTATCACCGATGAAAGTGGCTTGAATAATTCCCGCACCATCTGCTGTTGAAGCATTCTCTACAGCCAATGCTTTTGAACTGCTCATTGAAATTATTTTGTAATAGCCTGGATCTGTCTTCATAAACATCCATTGCTGATTCCAGCCTGAACCTGCAGTCCATTGTATGATTGCGGCCCCGTCTGCTTTTGAATCTTCATTTACGTCCATACGAAGATTGCTGTGTTGAACCGTTAGATTGAACTTCTGCTGATCATATAAATCTCTTACAGGATCTATTTTCAATAATTGCTCATCTGAATCTGTTATTGAAGTTTGGATCAGCTGTGCCCCATTCTCTGTGTTGCCTGATGCCGTAAGTGCTTTATCGCTATTGCGATTAACCAACTGATAATAACCGTTCCCTTTATCTACGAGTAGCCATTCATCATTATATGATTTGTCTGATGTATAGGTTTGCTGTACAAGCTTCGCACCATCATCCTTTGATGAATCTAATACGGCAATCGCTTTTTTACTCGTGTTATTAGTAATTTTGTAGTAGCCATCACTTACACTTTCTAAATACCACTGCTGACTGCTAGATAACGAATCTGCCATTTGAATAACTGCTGCTTGCTCTTGCTCCGATGCCCCTTCAATGTCCAGTAAATGACCGCTGTTCTTCATTGTCATCTTATACATTTGTCCGTCTTGAAGAGGAATTGAAACAATCGAGTAAACGTCTCCAACTTGTGTGTCGAAGGAAATTTGATTGTTATTGTCTACAGTATAATTTACCTTCTCCCCAACCTGATTTATGACACTTGCACCCGCTATGTTTGGATAGGCAATCACTGCACGATTACCTTTGTTTGATTTGACGCTGATATTTGTAGCTCTTGAATGGTACCATTTCACACTAACCTCAAATCCCCCGCGGGCAACTAAGCCTGAATAGCTTCCTTCTGGCCATGATGCAGGAAGCGCCGGCAAAACATCAATATTATCCAAATGGCTTTGCAGCAGCATTTCAGACATACCGGACGTAGCACCAAAGTTGCCATCGATTTGGAAAGGTGGATGCGTATCGAACAAGTTATTTAATGTACTTCCGGTAAGCTGACCTTCCAGAATGGTATGTGCATGTGTACCATCTTGCGCACGAGCCCACATGTTAATTTTGTTAGCTTTGCTCCACCCTGTACCTTCGTCTCCACGATGCTGTAACGACACTTTAGCTGCTTCCATGAGCTCGGGTGTATTTTTGTTAATTTGCTTGCCAGGATACAAGGCAACTAATTGAGACAAGTGACGATGCTTGTTATTAGGATCGTCGATGTCTTCTTTCCATTCTTGAATTTGACCATACTTTCCAATCTTAATTGGAGATACTTGTTTTAATTTACTTTGGACTTCCGCACGAAAATCAGAATCAACAGCTAAGGTTGTACTAGCCTCCAAATAATTAGTAAATAAGTCTTGTACAAGCTGCTGATCGTAAGCACATCCTGTGCTGATCGTACCTTGTTCTGGAGAAAAACAAGGTGTGGATACCAATGTTCCATCTGAGTCTTCTACTAAAAACTTAGTCCAAAATTGTGCCGTTTCCTTCAAAATTGGATAAACTCGTGACTTCAGTAGATCAATATCTCCAGAAAATTTATAACTCTCCCAAATATTATTTGCTATAAAAGCATTGGATGCCGGCGACCAGCCCCAATCAAAATCCCATCCAGGCGCAGTATATCCGAATGGATTATTCGCTACTCCAACCGACCACGCTCCAGAAATGCCATAATACTTCTCAGAAGAAACTCGCCCTGGAGTACGAAGCGAATCTATGTAATCGATCAGTGGTGTCATTGTCTCCGAGAGATTCGTTACCATCGCTGGCCAATAGTTCATTTGAATATTGATATTAAAATGATGATCGCTGCTCCAAGGCGCTCTATTTGAATCATTCCATACGCCCTGTAAGTTGGCCGGTAGTGAACCCGGACGAGAAGATGAAATTAACAAATATCGCCCATATTGATAAAATAAAACCTCGAGCGCTTTACTTTTCGTTCCCGCATAGGTGGCTAAGAGCTCGTCTGTCGGAATCGTAGGTTTAGACTCCCCCAAATCTAGTTTCACACGATCAAACAAAGACTTATAATCTTTCTTGTGATTCTCAAGTAGTGTTTCGTAAGATTTACTCTCTGCGGCATCTAATATCGCCACTTCCTCATTATGCGGATCAGTTCCTCTATAAGTTGGATAGCTGTTGGCATAGTTGGTGCCTAATGACGTAAGAATAGTTAGCGAATCTACATTCACTGCATGGATCATTCCGTTACCTGGTGTTATATTTCCACCTTGATTTAGGACGCGGAAGTTACCTTCATATAGCATATTGTTGTCTAGTACATTACCCCTAATATTAATGTTGTTGCCATTCGCCGTGACGGTCCCTCCCTGAGCACTTGTCGGGCGTACATCCAAGGACAGCTTACCCGGCTGATTGGCTGTCAGGCGAGTAACCATTACTTTATCTGGATAACTGACAAAGTATTCTCGTGTATACTCTACTCCATCCAGCGTGTATTTAACTCGAGATATCGCGTCTTCAAGATCAAGCTCCCGGCGATAATTCTCTACATTGGTTGTTGAAGACTTCTCAAAGTCCAGGTACAAGTCACCAAAGGTTAGATAACTTCCTAAACCTTCATTCAAACCTGTAAGATTCTCATCCGCTTCTTTGTGAGCACCATCGATATCCCCCTCGCGGAGTTTAGCTCGGACACTCTCTAAATGATCTTCACCACCCTCGCGATTACCGAATGTATACGGGTTAGAAGTTGTTGGTTCATCCGTGGAAGGCCAAGTATATACAAAAGAAGAACCTGGACCACCAGACCACAACGTTTTTTCATTTAACTGAATGCGTTCTTGCTCGATGCCACCGAAGATCATCCCTCCCATAAGGCCATTGCCAATTGGAAGCGCATCAGTTTCCCAATTTATCGCCGGTTGTCGGTACCATAGGGACAATTTATTCTCCGGAGCATCAGACATTCTATTGATTGCGCTTACAGGTTCTGCTTTAGCTATGGGAACTGATATAGGATTCTGAATAATTAAGCTCAATGATAAAGCGCTCACAGTCAAACGTTTAGCTAAAGGTTTGATTTTAATCAAGATCATTCACTCCTCCTTATAACTAGTTGATAATCATTGTGCTCGGTTCACAGTTCAGTGTGAGCCGAGCACAGTTTTCAAACATTTATCTAGTTCATAAACTTCAAGTATTGCAAAACTTGTTTGATCATCACCGCTGCCTCAGCACGTGTGGCTGCATCTTGCGGAGCAAAAGCTGTTTCTGTTTTGCCTTTGATTAATCCTTTGCTTGCTGCTTCTGTTACGGCTTGGGTAGCGTAACCAGAGATACTAGCTTGATCGGCAAATGGAGTGCGCAATTGAGCTTCTGCTCTATCATCTCCTTGAACGAGCTGAATAGCGTTCATGATCATCACGACCATTTGCTCTCTCGTAATCCGTGAATCCGGACTAAATTTACCTTCACCAACGCCTTGAACCAAACCAAGTTTCGCTGCTGTGTTCACATCCTGTGCATACCACGCAGTTGTATTAACATCTGCAAACACATTCGTTAACGACTCCGTCGATAACCCCAGTCCTCTTACCAGTAGTGCCGCAAATTGAGCACGCGAGACTTGACTAGCTGGCGCAAACGTCCGTTCCGTCATTCCGTTAATGATCAGCTTGGATGCCAGCGTCTCAACATCCTTTTGCGCCCAATGTCCAATCATATCATCGAATGCCTTCTTGTTCTGAACGATGGTGTATAGACCATTTGCATGTCCGAAGATCGAGACTTCAGTCTTGCCGTTCTTCACGGTGAACACCGATGGCACGAATCGTAGTTGTCCCGTAACCGGATCGAACATAACAGCGGTCGCAGTCGCTGGATCTTGAATAACGCCATCCATATTTATGAAACGTGTCATAAACGGATTTCCGAAACGTTGAAGCTCTTCTTCTTTATCATTCGATTTAAGAATGACTTTGTACGCGATGATGTCGCTTACTCGTTTCATTCCTTTTTCTACTATGGATTTTTCAAACTTCTGCTCATGCTGTGAAGTCACATTATCCATTCGAATGATTAAGGTTGCACCCGCAACTTTAGCTGCTTTCTCAAGTTCTTCACGATTAAGATTGGCAAGTGGAAGTTCATAACTGCCTAAATGGCTTCTTAGTGTTATGATTGTTTCCTTATTTGCTTTCAAGCTGTTGTACAAGACATCCAATGGCAAATTGACTGCATTCCATGAATTCATTCCCGGAATCTCGATGTCAAGATTAGGGGTTCCTGTAGTTTTGTTAAGAGCTTCTAACTTCTTCGCTAAAGCTTCCTTATCGATATTAATGGTCAGGCTCGTTGTTCCGTTCTGTGCAGTTTCACTTTGTAGTTCTTTTCCTGCTGGAACATAACGATGTGGATCTTCTTTTGTAGGAGGGGTCGTTGGTGTAGGTGTAGGACTCGTTGATGTCGTTGGGTTGCCTGGATTTGTTCCTGGGCTTGGAGTAGGCTCTGGGCTGTCATTTTGACCGCTTATCATAATCTCTTTTATTCCGTAAACAGTGGTGTTATCAACGGATGTTGCAACGACTTTCACAACGCCGTTCTTCGCAGCCGTTAACAACCCATTTGTATTGATGATTGCTTTATCCGTTACAGTTTTTCCATCTGCTTCATAGACCGCCCACGTAACGGACTTATTCGTAGCATCAGCTGGTAGAACTTCCGCTTGTAACTGCAGAGTTCCTTTCTTCACTTCAATGGACGACGAAACGCTCGTGATTGAGATAGACTGTACTTTAACATGTTGATTCTTTGAAGCCTCTAATACTTGAATTGCTGAATTCAAATCATTTGTTGCTTGTTCTAACTCAGACTGTGTAGCTGAATCATTGTCATGCACTTGCTGTGCCTCCATGATCGAATCCATCAGTTTCTGTTTCGAACCTATTGGATACTGACCAACAGCCGTTCCTTCCACGACTAAATCATGAATGGCTCGTGCATCAGCGATTCGTGCGGCAAGTTGTGCTCTATTAACATCATCGCTTACGATCACATTCGCAACAGCTGGGATCACTGTGCCGTCTACCGCTCCACTTACGCTAAAGACACCCGCTTCGGCATACTGTGAAGGATCAATTACGTCCCATACAACTGATTTATTTTGGGTTGTTCCATCGCTGTATACAGCCGTTACAACTGTTGGCAGTACAGGTGGAGTTCCAATCACCGTAGCTACATTGACTGGCATGATATTTGTAATCACTGGTGCAGCTACAGGCTCCCATTTCGCATAGAGAGTAATATCATTTGCCGGAACCGTATCAACAGTAAAATCCCATACTGTATTCAAGGCTGCGTCTTGATACCAATTCACAAATTTAAATCCATCACGAGTCGGTTCTGTAGGCGCAGTAATTTTCGTACCGACTTCAACCCCATACAAGGAAGAAATCGAACTTCCTCCATTACTATTGAAGTTAATAGTCGTACCGGTCTTGAATAGAGAAGTATCCCACTCATCATGCCAACTTACCGCAATTCTGCGATTCTCGTTATCGAGTTCAATCGGAAGCCAAACATATCTGGAATCACTCAAATTACTCGGGTACCAGCGATCGGCCATAAAGATAAATTTATTCGGTACCAGAACACCATTACCATCCCGATAAGGCAGTACAAACGTGCTTTGGCTCCTGAAGGTATTTCTATTGTCATTAACCATAGGATTTCCTTTATTTTCCCACGGTCCAAACATTCCCTCAGTGGAGACGCGGTATTGGGCTTCGTTAGGATCCCAACCGGACAAACCGGACGTAATCATATAATAGACTCCGTCTTGCTTAAAGATCGTTGGTGCTTCTCTCCAATCTTTAAATGCTCTCACATAGTGAGTTCCTTCTAAGGATTCACCCTTCTCATTCTGGGCTGGACCAGTATAATCATCGTTCAACATCATGATTATGGTCGTAGCATTTTCTTCGGAAGAAAAAATCAAGTAGGCTTTGTCATCCGTCGCTTCATTACCATCGTCATCGACATACAAGGTCATATCCCGAAGCATTCCTTCATTGCCACCTTTATCACCTACATTTGGCAATCGGGATGTGCCGAGATATGTGAATGGTCCAGTCGGCGAATCGCTTACAGCAACACCACCTTCTGCTGTCCAATATTCGCCAGCAATCGGTCCGTCTTGATGCCACCACATCACATAATTGTTGTTCTTCTTGTTGTAGACGACTTTAGGACGCTCGACAACTTTATCCCAGTTGAAATCTTTATACATCTTTTGCTTCTCTTCATTCGAATAATTCGAATACAGCGCATTTAGCTCAGCGATTCGAGCTGGTGAATTATGTTTACTGAGCGTATTGTTTGGCGCTTTCATGTTACCTGTGTAATCTTCATCTTTACTTTTAATTTCTACTTTCCTATCCGGATCGTATGGAACCCCGCTATTCTTGTACGTTTCAGAATTTTCATCCAGATATAATGGCAGGTCATTTCCAGCCGGCACTACAGCTTCGCCAAGTTGAGGGTTATTGAAGACAGGCAATACGATGCCTTCATTTTGCCATTTGTACAAATCTTTGGACGAATATGCGTGAACTCCAGTAGGAAGGTAACCTTCCGTCTTGTCTTCACCGTACCAGTAATATGTCTTATTCTTCTCGTTGTACAGAATGCCTCCGCCATGTGCTTGAATCGGCACGCCTTCCGTATCTAACCATACTTCACCACTCTTAATGGAGTTTCTGTTATTTACAGTCAAATAGAGATTGTATAAGTCTTTTATCTGTCTGGTGTATTGCGAAATGCTTTCTTCGGTTAAATCACTAAGATCACCGATCGTTGTAATTTGCTTTTCTATCGCAGCTTTCACTTTTGGACTAATGTCTGACAACGTACGCAATTGATCGATTGCTGCTTGTAGTTTACTAGTATCAAAAGTCACTGTTTGTTTCTGACTAACTGCAATTTCTGCAGCGCTGAGTGTGTTACCGTCACCGCCAGTAGTTATAGCCTGAATGGCGATATACCGAGTTTCAACGGATTTGAACGTTGCGGATTGAACACTCGTGCTATAGTCATCAAAAGAGCCATTTGCTGCAAATTTGAAATTCTCGTCCAAATAAGCTTGCGTACCGACAGCGTCAGCAGGTAAATCCTTCAGGTTCGCATCACTGTAATAGATTTTGAACTGTTTGATGCGACCATTCGCTTTGTCTAGTCTTGGTGTAACAAGCACCTTCCCAACGTCAGGAACGCTCTCTCCCAGATCTATAACGATATAATCGCCAGATTTGTATTTCCGTCCGTTCTTGTCCCAGTTAGATTCGTAGAAGGTAGAAATATCGTTATCCACCATTAGATTAGCAGGATTCGCGTGATAGGCTTCTGGTGTATAGAAAAGGCTCATTCCCTTAATATTTGGATTACTGTTTTGAATATTGGATATTTCAGTTAAGATACGGCTGGCAAATTTCGCGATCTCTTCTTGTGTCGCTGTTGCGCTATTTAGCAGAGTACTAGCTCGACTAAGGATCGCGTCCAGATTTTTGAAGTAAGACTCATCTTTCCCAGAATCTGTTTTGAACTTCTCTGCAGCTTGAATTGCGCTGTCTAAGCTGGAGAAATCCACTTTATATCCCTGCTTGTTAAAAATATTGATCTCTGCAGCCGATGCATATTGCTTACCTGCATCGCTTCTCGATTCAAGTGCAGTAAATCTAACATATTTAGCACCCTGCGCATTAAAGGTTGCTGATTTCTCTGTCTTATCGGCATTCCAAGTTCCTTCTGCAACTACTTTGGTGAATTTATCACCATCGTCACTTACAGAAACTTCGAACTTAGTGACTACACCATTCCAGTCCACATCCTGTCGTGGCAAATATTGAAGTTTGTAAATACCGTTATATGCTTTACCGAGATTATAAGTAATGGAATGCGGAAGTGTTGAATATTCGTTGTTATATGCAGTATGCCATTTAGTCCAAATATCGCCATCAATAGTTTTCTCCGGTCCATCCTCAGATGCGGAGTTGTCAGACGTTGCTGTCATCTGGCTTTGTGGGATAAGTCCTTGGCCTAAAACGCTATATTCTACGTTCAGTTTGTAAACGATTTGCGTGATCTCTTCCTGTGTTGCTAAAGTGTTCTTTTGAACAACTTTGGCTTCATCCACCAAATCTTGTAATTCCGATACATTTACATTTGCGTTATTAGCTGAGATATAGTCTTCTGCTCTAGAAATTGCATTAGCGAGTAAAGTCGTATCCACTGTGAAATTGGACTTCCTCATAATATTTATCTCTGCAGCCGATGCGTACTGCGCTCCAGACCCATTACTTTCATCTACCTTTAACCTTACAAACTTCGCTTTTCGCGAAGAAAACGTTGCAGTTTTTTCAGATTTATCGTTCTTCCAGGTTCCTATCGCAACCGGTGTGAAGTTATCGCCATCCGAACTCACTTCGATGGTAAACTTCGTTACGATACCGTTCTCATCTTTATCTTGCCGAGGCAAATAGCTCAGCTTGTTGACATCATCATATTGCGCTCCAAGATCATAAGTAATCGAATGCGGTCCTGCATTATAAGGGTCCCATGACGTATGCCAATTCGTCCAATTATTCCCATCCAGTGTTCTTTCAGCTTCTTCACCAGACTGAGCACTACTTGCGGTTACCGTCATATCGCTCTGAGGAATAAGTAAGTTGCTTGTAAAGGAAGCTCCATCAATTACGAAAGTTGTAATAGATTTCGCGCCAACCTTAGCTTGCAGCATTTTATCCAAAACAGGAATTTTGCCCTTTTGTACGACATTCTCTGTCGCGGAAGAAACATAAGGCGTTGCATCCCCAGTGACCGTATCAAACTGTGACAAATCTAAAGAAATATTTTGACTGGTTACGTTAGGATTTCTATATACAACATGAATTTTTTTAGTTGAAGGATCATAAGCGGCCAACGTGTTATCGTCGGTATCCTCTATGAAACGTGCACCCTGCGGAATAAATTTACTAAATTGCTGCATGGCGTAATACTTCTTCGTATACCACCATTCTTGCGTGTCGAAATCTGCATGAAGGAGACCCCAGTTCATGTTCTCCTTATCCTTTTGCATATTCTTCTCGCTTTCAAATGCTTGCCAAGTGATCCACGCCGTAGGTTCTAGCCAAGTAATGTCCGTCATAATTCTTTCTGCCAATGCTAGTGCTGGTTCGAAATCATCATGGTCGTGGGCAACCCCAGAAGGACCTAAATCCACTTCAGACATCCACAACGTCTTGTCTGCAGCTTTCGCGGCATCTCTGATCTCAGCTCGCTTTGAACCACCGTAGGAGTGGGTATTCATTTTACCAACATTAGCTTTAGTTGTCTCATCATAAGAGTTCCAGTTATTTACAAAGGTGTCCAGAATAGATTCATCCATGGCAGCTATTTGTACAGATTGTAGATTTGCTGCATCCAATTTAGCACGTGTCGTATTTATGATCTTCATTTGAGAACCAACATCCCAGTGGGAACCCTCTTGACCCCCACCGAATCCCCAGTAACTCGTACTAGGTTCATTCACTGGTGATAGATAATTGAAGTCAATATTCCAGTCATCTTTGAAATGCTTAACCACTTCTGTCAAATAATTAGCAAAGTTCTCGTACTCATCCGGCTTCAAGTTGTCTTTTCCCGAATCCCAGTGACCAGTCGTACTTCCGCTTTCCGTCATATAATACGGAGCAGAGTTCGAGAACGCTTCCAGAATGTTGGCACCTCGTTCTTTAGCCGCCTGCAGCCACCAACGCTGATTAGCATCTTGCGCCCAATCAAATACTCCAGGTGATGGCGAGAATCCGGGTACTTCCCCTCCTTGGCGCATCGTATTGTAAGCAGGATTCTCTCCGCCGCCTATATTATATCTAGCAATATTAAAATTCAATCCGTCTGGAGAATATAGTGCATCAGCCATTGCATTTTTGACTTTATCGTTCCAACCACCAGTGATATTACCAAACCAGGCAAGTGAGGTTCCCCACCCCTCCCAAGATTGCTTCATATGGTTTGGATCTAATTTAATCGTAGTATTCGCTGCATCTACCTTCTGACCTGTTAAACCCATAAACATAGGTACGACTAAAGAAATAGAAAGAAAAGACATGGTCAACCTTCGTTTAACTGTAGTAATCATCCAGATTACCCCCTTCTCATAAAAATGATCATAGAAACCACTTCTTTACTATCTTCCGATCAACATTGCAAACTATTTTTTAGATTACAAACACCTCCTCCATAAAATGTAAACGATTACATATATGTATAAACCAACTATTCAATCATTCACAATAGGATTTGGTTGCCCCAACCTTATCCATTGAGGCAACTGCTATCCGTCTCTAATTATGCTCTGCGAATTGTAAATTCAAAATCCAAATCTATTGATGGATCAATTAAATATTCATCAAGAACTGGTGCTCCCCAGCTGTCATCACCGCCAACGCCCATTTGACGACCGGCGATCGTAACAACGGTATGATGAATGTTCGGCAGCTCATAATGATGCGTCGCATTCTCCAGCTCCATTGCCGAATATGGCGATATGTTGGCTTCAACAGGAGCTGAGACTTGTGATGATATTATAATCCCTTGACCAAGATCGTTGGTTACGGATACTTCGCGCACACCTGTACGGTTGCCCGATTCCTGCGGTACCAAATAGGACGATACATTGTCCACCGCATGATTCTGAAAGCGACACAATCTCGCGCCAAACGAACGGTCAATATAATTTTCTTCTGGCCCATTCGCATACCAATTCAGCTGGTAATAATCCGCTGGCACCTTGAAGGTTAAAGCGAAAAGGGGAAACTTCGGTAAACCCGGCTCTCCATGGTAGCTTGATTTTACCTTTATGCTCCCATCGGAGAACACCGTGTAAGTTACACTTACTCGTACTCCCTCTGACACACTCAGTTTATACACGTAAGTCACAGTCGCTCGGTCTTCTTCTTCCATAAGCTCAAAACTTAAGGTTCTTCGGCTCAAGCTTGCAGCATACCAAGTGGAAGAGTCGAAATGCATTCCCGCCCCCTTGTCGTTGTCTGTCATCGCTCTCCAGAAGAGCGGTGCCGGCGGCGAAGAGATCATTTCCCGTCCTGAATATTTGACCGATATTAGTGTACCAGCCTGCTTCGAGAACATTACAGAGAAGTCACGACCGTGAACGCCAATATTTACATCCCCTTCAACTACGCGAAAATCATTTACACTAGTGCTTACCTTAGGCTGTGTTGTAACCTCATCTTCTGACTTGTTCTCCACTTGAAATACATACTGTCCAAAAGCGATTTCATAACCAGCGCTTGCCCATAACGTATCTTCTTTGAGCACAAGAGAAACATCTAAACTATACTCACCAGACAGGTTAGTCTCTGGTAAATCAAGTTCTACATATCTTTCTTCTCCGGGTTTAACCTGGGCGAATACAATGCCTCGATGGAATTCCTTGCCCTCATAATTCAGACAATAGTTCAATTTATAAGCATCCAAGCCAACAAATAAGTTCTCATTTCTGATGATAACCCCATAGCAATCAGGGGAAAGCTTGACGTTCTGATATAGAAATTTCACTTCCTGCATTTTCGGAGACCATCTGCGATCCGCATACACAATTCCGTTTCCGGAGAAGTTGTAATCGGTTGAACGGTCATCGAAATCTCCACCATAAGCCATATAAGGTTTGCCATATCGATCATTTTTTACGATGACCTGATCCATGAAATCCCAGATAAATCCACCTTGATACATTGGATACTTCTGCTCTAGCTCTGTGTATTTATGCAATCCTCCAACGGAATTCCCCATCGCATGCATGTATTCGCAGCTAATATATGGCTTTAATGGATTCTTTTTTAGATACATTTCGATATCTGCTGCTTTCGCATACATCCGGCTTTCCATATCACTCGCATCATCATAATCCCGGTTATGGAACACCCCTTCGTAATGAACCAGACGCGTAGAATCCTTCTCACGAAAATAATTCGCTACGTTCCGAATGACTTCTCCGGCAAATGACTCGTTGCCACAGGACCAAATCAGAATCGATGGATGGTTCTTGTCTCTCTCCACCATGGAAATCGCACGATCCATTACGATATCCTGCCATTCAGGCTTACTGCCCGGTATGTTCCAAGACGGTTCAACAACACCCATTTTTTGCCATGATCCATGCGACTCTAAATTCATCTCGTCAATAACATACACACCGTATTCATCACACAGCTCATACCAGAGTGTTTCATTCGGATAGTGCGACGTCCGTACAGCGTTGATATTCGACTGTTTCAAAGTCTTTATATCCCACAGCATATCTTCTTTCGTAATACTGCGTCCGAAGCGCGAATTAAACTCGTGCCGGTTGACACCTTTGAATACAATACGTTTACCATTTAAGTGCATAATCTTATCGATCATCTCGAATTTTCGAAATCCAACCTTTTGCGGCACAACTTCCACAAGATCCCCGGATGCGTTGAAGACAGATACGTAAAGGGTATACAAATTAGGATCTTCTGCGCTCCACAGATGAACCTTTGATGCCTCAACCGTAAGCGAAACGGAATCTCCTGAAATTCCAGTCTCGCTACGAACTACAAGATTACCTGCCTTATCCTTAAGTTCAAGGACCACTTTCGAAGCAGACTCACCCATCAACTGCAATACAGCCGTTAGCGTTCCCTGCTCAAACTTCTCATCCAGATCGGTCTGAACGTGGAGATCCCTCACGTGAACATCAGGCACAGTATATAGATACACATCGCGAAAGATTCCGGAGAATCGCCAGAAATCCTGATCCTCCAACCAACTTCCGGTACTGCGCTGATAGACCTCAACCGCCAGCTTATTCTCACCTGCCGTCAAGTACGGTGTCAGATCAAATTCACTCGGCGTAAAGCTATCCTCGCTATAGCCAACAAACTCCCCATTTAGCCAGATATAAAAAGCGGATTCAACTCCCTGAAAAGAGATATACAGTGGACGTTGCTCCCAGCCTAAAGGCACTTCAAAATATTTAACATAGCTGCCTACAGGATTGTGATCCTCAGATATCATTGGAGGTCTAAGATGCTCATGACCATCCCATGGATACATCGTATTCACGTACTGAGGCTGCCCAAAACCCTGAAGCTGGATATGTCCAGGAACCTCAATATTATCCCATCCTCTACAGGACACGTTCTCCTTATAAAAATGCCCCTGTCGTTCCATAGCATTGTGGGCGTAGCTAAATTTCCAGCTTCCGTTCAGGCTATGGCGCCAACGCATATCTCCAAGCCCTTCGGCTTCAAATTTCGTCTCGTAATACCGATGATCGGAGTGCGCCTGTATTCTGCCTACTGCATAAATGGAAGGGTCTGACAACCATTCCAGGCTTGGAGTGACGCCCCGTTCAACCTGCTGCTTCATCTAATTTTCCTCCTTCTGCTATTAAAATGATCGCTTTCTTATTTAACTGAACCCGTCATACCAGCCACAAATTGCTTTTGCATCATGAAGAATACAAGTGCAGTCGGCAGAGTCGTAATGACAATCGCGGACATAATCAGACCATAGTCAGGCGCATAACCCGAACCAAGATTCGATATTAGCAATGGCACGGTCATATTTTCTGGTGATTGCAATACGATCAAAGGCCATAAATAGTTGTTCCAGCTGTTAAGGAAGGTGATAATCGCCGCGGCAGCATAAGTTGATTTCATCGTTGGCATATATATGCGGAAGAATAAACCAAATTCCGAAAGACCATCGATGCGACCGGCTTCCATCATTTCTTTAGGAAACATTTTTGTGTTTTGACGGAAGAAGAAAATTAAGAATGCTGTTGTAAATGTCGGCATAATAACTGCTGCTGCCGTATCGATACCAAGGAACGGCACAACACTCGATACTTTGGCAAACATTTGAAATAGAGGTACCATGATTGCCGCGAACGGAATCATCATAGAGGCTAGTAAGATATTAAATACGATATCTTTACCACGGCTGCGGTACATTTCAAAACCATATCCAGCCGCTGATGCTACCAATAGTGAAAGTAAAGTAGTAACAACAGAGATTTTTGCAGAGTTCCAAAGAGCTTGCCACATATCTACGGAATTGAACAGATTGTCAATATTTTTAAAGAGATGCGCACCTGGTAGTAATGTCCCTTTAGTTACATCAACCGACTGATTCGTGGCACTAATAACCATCCAGATAAATGGAAAGATAGAGATCAGCGCAGCGATGACTAGAAACAGGTAAGTAAACATGCGTTTAGTTTTCATTATCTCTTGTCTCCTCCTACTTTGTTCTGAATCAGCGTCAGAATGAGTACCATTACAACAATCGAGTAGGAGACGGTTGCAGCGTATCCAAAGTCAGGTGTGTATTCAAAGGAAAGGTTGTAAATATATTGGGAAATCGACATGGTTGCATTGCCGGGTCCACCTTTCGTGATGTTAACCACCTCATCAAACAACTGAAGTGTTCCAATGGTCGATGTTATCGTCGTAAACAAGATAATCGGTTTCAATAGAGGAATTGTAATTTTGAAAAATTGAGTAAATGCACTAGCGCCATCTATGTGAGCAGCTTCATAAATAGATTTGTCTACATTTTGCAGGGATGATAAATAGAAAATCATATTATAGCCAGTAAAGCGCCAGGTGATAGCAATGATGATCGTAACTTTGGCCCAGAAGGGGTCAGTAATCCATTGAATCGGTTCGCTGATTAGATGAAGATTCACCAGAAATTTGTTAATGATCCCTTCGGCTCCAAACATGTACTTGAAAACAACGGAATACGCTACAAGTGAGGTTACCGTCGGCAGAAATATAGCCGTTCTGAAAAAACCCTTAAATTTCAGTCTATCGTCATTTAGCAGGACGGCGATAAAGAGCGCCAGTACCAGCATGACTGGAACCTGAATAATCAAATAAATAAATGTATTTTTGACGGCAGTAAGAAAAGTAGTATCGCTAAACAATCGAATATAGTTATCTAGTCCGGTAAACTGAAGATTGTTGCCTCTACCCGTCTTAAAGGATAGAATTAACGCTTGGATCATTGGATAAAAATAGAAAATACTGATCATAATGACCGGCACAAGGACGAATAACCAACCCGTCAGACGGATCTGCCGTGACCCTTTAGAGCTCTTATGTTTTTGCGGGCTTAGCCCTGTCTTTATAGTTTCCACTCCACTCCGCACCCTTCTGTCTTATATATTAGAGATGAAAGCCCCTGCTACCTATCCTTCTGTATAAATCCAATTTACAGGAGAAGAAGGAGCAAGGGCATCGGTTGTACAGCCTAAGTGCGATTAGCGAATTTGAGTATCCGCTTGCTTCTGCGCATCTTTCAGAACAGTGTCTACATCTTTGCCACCTAGATAAGATTGTACTGCTACAACCATAATGTCCTCGATTGCGTAAGTGTTCATGCCATAGTTGACGTTAGGAATTTGCTCGGTCCATGCTGCAAAGTCTGATACGACCTTTTGGCCTTTGAAAAATTCATCCGCAGCTGAGTAAGCTTCACCGCTCGCCGCAGCTTTCAAGGTGCCGATAACACCAACTTTTGTATTCAACGTCTGATACAGTTCAGCATCAGAAGCAAAAGTCTTAGATAGGAACTCAGCTGCTGCTTCTTTACCATCTACATTCATTACGTACCAGGAACTACCTCCAAGGTTGGAAGCGTGAACAGAGCCTTCTGTTGCTCCTAACTTAGGTAGTGGAGCTACTGCCCATTTACCAGATTGAGAAGCTTCTGCTTTAATCGAAGGTGTAATCCAGTTACCTGTAGGTACACTAGCCACTTCACCACCATTGAATGCACCTACAAACTGACTCCAGTCTGAAATTACTTTTACGATCCCGGAATCCATCATTTCTTTGTACATCACAAGTGCCTCTTTCAAAGCAGGGTTGCTTTCTATAGTCGGAGTCTGACCATCATCTCCGGTATACCATGCGCCCGCCGATTGGATCATCACTCGGATAAGACCAAGGTCGTTCGGATCAAGTGTTAGCATGCTTTTGCCGGTTTTCTCTTTTACAGCTTTACCGATCTCGATATATTGCTTCCAGTCGATATCCTGTAATGCATCCAGGCTATAGCCTGCTTGCTCGAGATAGTCTGTCCGTACATACATTCCAGTTACGCCAGAGTCAAACGGAACACCGTATTGTTTGCCGTCAACACTGGTAGGGCCAATCTTATAATCCGCAAAGTCAGCAGCCTTTACAACATCCGTCAATTCATAAAAAGAATCTGGATATGCTTGTAAGAAGCTCTGTGCACGATAATCTTCAATCAACACAATGTTAGGCAGACCCTTCGTTGAACCAGAGTTTAGCCCCGTATTCAGCTTTTGAACGATATCAGCTTGCGCGTTCTCAACGACGTTAACCGTTACGTCCGGATTAACTTTCGCATAAGCATCTTTGGCAACATTCATAGCGGCAATGTTAAACGCCGGGTCCCAAGCCCAAACTGTAATCTCTTTTGGCTTGCTGCTACCTTCGGCACCGGAGTTACCAGAGTTGCTCGTTTCATTTTTCGTTCCACCTGTGGAACATGCCGACAGTAGAACCACACTAGCTAGCATTACGGATAATAATTTTTTCACTACGTAAACCCCCTTGATAGTCTGAAAAATAATAAAGATGGAAGCGTTTTCTCTGCTACGCCTCCATCTTATCATTTTGTATTCGTTTTCTTTGGCAGTATCTTTGTTAGCTTTGGTGATATTATTGGGTCCTATTTTGATTCTCATATCGACTCTGGTACTATTTTTAGATTCATGTAAAATTTTTAGTTTTTTAACAATGGAAGCGTAACAACGATTTGTGTACCTTCATTCCGTTTGCTTGTAATATTAATCCCGTATCTCTCACCGTATAACAATTTGATTCTGTCATCCACATTCCGTATACCGATCCCGGAGAACAGTTGGCGTTTGTGCTTCGAAGCTGGTAGCTGCTCCTCTTCCAGCAAATTCGGGTCAAGATCCATTCCATCACCGTTATCTACAACTTCACATACTAGTTGCTCTTCCTGCACGGAAATCATGATGAGAATTCTTCCCTCATCTTTAAGGTTGAATGCATGAAAGAATGCATTTTCGATAAAAGGTTGAAGAATTAGCTTCGGCATATGATAATCCAAGCTCTCTGGCTCCACAAAGTAATTCACACGGATCTTCTCACCATATCTCACGTGATTGATATACACATAATGCTTCAACGACTCCAATTCTTGACTAACAGGAATAGTAGAATGAACATCGCTTACTGTATTTTGCAGGAGTGAGATTAGTGAATTTATCGTTCCAGCTGCTTTTTCCTTATTGCCCTGCTGCACCAGAAATTTGATAGAAGCCAGCGTATTATATAAAAAATGTGGGTTAATCTGCATTTGGAGTGCCGCCAGCTCCGCATTACGTTGTTGCTTCTGAGTCTCCATCAGCTTATCAACATAATCATGAAGTGAATCAAGCATAAAATTGAAGGCGTTACCTAACTCCTTAACTTCATAACTACTATTAGTGACATCTACATGATTATCGAAATCACCTGTAGGAATACTCGACATCTGTTTAACGAGTACACGTAAGGACTTCGTCATTTTTCGGGTAATCAAAAAAACAATAATGAGCGATATTGCCACGATAGCCATGATTGTCAGTGTCACCGCTTTGGCATTCACCATCTGTCCGGTCACGGCGTTCTTATCTATCAGGTTCACCATATAAAAATCAAATTCAGGTAAGTATTCCGAGAAAACAATTCGTTCATTCCCCATCACATAGGTAGAATCGCCATTTTTTCCTCCATCCTCTACTTCTTGCAGCAGCTTTTTATCGCGGAGCCCAATCATTTCTGTCTTGCTGCTGGATACAATTAATCCCTTCTTATTCAGCAACACGACGTCATTACCCTCACTCGTAAAGTTAGCATAAAAGGGCTTGAAATCTCGATCACGAATGGCTACGTACATGGTGCCATAAATTCTTCCGGTCGAATGATCAAATAAAGCTTTGGAAGCTACCAGCATAGGCTCTTTCACGTTCTCTTTATTTTCCCTTAGATCGAGCTGGTACAGGATTTGATCAGGATGGGATATGGTTTCCTTCGTTATTGGGTGAGCCATTAGTTCATCTGCAGAAATGTCCCAATACCAAGGATCTGTTGAATAACTCCTGCCATTTACACCCACGATCATGATACCAACATCAACGGCGCTGAGGTTAGAGCGGATTGCCCGCATGCCCTCTGTCATGTGATATGTTTTGATCGCAAGATTCACTGCATCCGTCTCTCCGCTAGATAAATAATTCCGGATAGCTTCATTTTGAGCCATCATAGTAGCACCGGTAGCAATAATATTGTTATACGATTCCAGGTTTGTCTTCATCTGATTCAGCAGTTTGCCGTTTGTAATACTAAAGGTCTGTAAAAATAATTTCTCCGACATACTAATTGTAATAGCCAGCGTCAAGAGTGATACAGTTACGATGCTAATCAGGGTCACGAGAAACAGCTTGAGGAATAAGCCCTGCTTTCTAATATTGTTAATGAAATTTCCAATCATGGCTGCTCTACGTCCCGTCTCCGGTACCGGCTTGGAGAAATGCCAGTCTGCTTTTTAAATACCTTGGTGAAATAACTCTGATCTGAATATCCCACGATTGCGCTAATATCAGAAATTGATTTTTCTGTTGTCTCGAGCAATTCCATAGCTTTTTCCAAACGGACTTTATTCAGGTACTCACTAAAGCCTTCTCCATTATGGGCAGTAAAATAACTTGATAAATAAGAAGCATTGAAGTGGAACTGTCTAGCTACCCCTGTCAGTGTGATCGGATCTGCATAATGATTCTGAATATATTCGAGTAGCTTTGTCATATTGGGGTTAACCGATGAATTCGTCTCACCAATCGTGCGCTCAACTTCTCGAATGAATGCTTCGGTAACAGCAATAGCATCACTTGCATACATCGCTTCATCTATTTTTCGGAAGTAGTCGTATTTGGTCTCCTCCAGACCTCCGATCTCACACTTCATTTTTCCAAGCGTGGTCGCTACGTTAAATATAAAGTTGCCCAATAGCGATTTAAATTCGAAAATATCAATGCGATAATCCATTGAACGCAGATGGACATATTCAAGAAACTCTGTAAATGCCTTCTGGAATTGCTTACGTCTCAACTGGTCCATTAATTCTCCCATATCAATTTCCTGATATGCACCCGGAAGACCCGGCAAATGATCATTCTCAATCAGACTTCGTTCTGGCAAGTAGAAACTGTATCGTGTAAGCTTCAAGTAATTGTCTCGATAAATCTCACCAAGTCTCTCAAAGTGCGCGAAGCTCTGACTGATAATAAAATGTGTTTCTCTCACACGATGTTCTATTTCTGAGATCAGATAACGGAGTTCAATCACAAGCTCGTCCCAATGTTCTGGATTAACGTTAAGCAAATAAATGACCGAGTCGTTAACAAACTTTAACCGAATAAACACAACATCGTCCAATGCTAACTTTTGAATTCCTCTTTCGATTTCATTTGCGAACGTTAACTTATCACCAGAATCTTTAATATGCTTCATATCTGCTCCGAAAAATGCGAATTGTGCGTGTGGAAACTTGGAATGAAGCAAAGCAGGTTCTAGCACTGACTCATATCCCGTCATGAGCTTCTCGATCGCGAACAAAAGCTGCTTTTCCTCTGGATCGGCCCCTGAGTCTCTTATCTTCATCCCTGCCATCTTAGCTGTAGTTTTATTTAGGATAGACAACAGATAATCGGCTTCCAGTTTCGGCTTAAGGATGTAATCCGCTACCCCACTCTGAAATGTGGAACGGACATAATCGTATTCACTGAAACTGCTTAAGACGATTACTTCAATGTGTGGGTACTTCTCCTTAACGATCTTGACTAGCTTCTCCCCGCCCATTATTGGCATTACGATATCCGTAATAATAATATGAGGATTCAGCTCATCCATCATACTCAGTGCTTCAACACCGTTAGACGCCTCCCCGATGATTCGATACCCTTCTTGTTCCCAATCCAAAAGATGTTTAATTCCCTGTCTAACCAGCATCTCGTCATCCACAATCATAATCTTAAATATTGGTTTCATATCTGCCCCCTTGCAGCTGTTCAACCTGTTATTATGTTCATTCACTGATTGAACAAATTTAAAAAGTCATACAAATGATCAGAACGCCGTTCCTCCATACTATCGTAGCATTGGATGTAACCGTTTTCTATTTATCTGTTACAGTTCAATCCTTCCGACTTGAAGCGACCTTCTATACAAATAAAGCCTTGAGACTTACTTAAATTTGTTTAAACCAAATAATAGTCCTCACCAGCAATTATGGTCAAGTCCCCATTTTCAAATCCAATTCCAAGCACAAGTTAATTCATTTGATTTATAATAATGATATATCGAATTACAATAAATTAATATTGATTCGCGAGTGTTTTTTGTGTATTATATGGTTATCAAGCAAAGGAGAATGTCATATGAAAAAGAAATATCTATTAGCCGCTTCACCATTATTATTAAGCATCATCAGTTTAATGATCTCACGTATGGTGGGTTCAAGCGTGGGACCGGATGGAATCTTGCATGAGCCGGCTTTCTTCTTAATTCCGCTTAGTTACCTATTTTTTTTCTGCAGTATTGTAGCATTTCTATTCGTAGGTCTCGGGTCAGTCCTCAATAAAAGAAAAAAGATTTCGTAATAGCGTTGTATGGGGACATTAACTTTCATAGCAAAAAGAAAGAAGCCGCAATCTATCGCGGCTTCTTCTGTGTTGGATGTTCATTTTAAATTTGACATGAACTCTATAAACTCAATTTCTGCTGGAGTAAGACTACCAGCTCTTCAGCTGTATCCCAAACGATTGGACGGATATTCTTCACTTGTACGAAAAGATCATTAGCATCGCTGCTGTTCACAGTCCAAATCACTGGAATGTTCAACCCGAGCGCATATCCTGCAGTAAAATACACTTCAGGGGATTGGCCGGTTAAATCAGCGATAATCAGTTTACTCTCCTCTATAAGCTCTAAGGAATACGGTTCACGGTTATGCATTGACGTATGCCTTAGTAACCGTGGTATATAACCAAACTGCTCGATTTTAGGAAGCAGCTTATCCACCCACTCCGTGTGCAAATCCTCCGCATCTGACAATAGAACGATACAGGGTTTTAATTTTTTGCCTCCTGCGATTGCGGCAGCTTCATTCCATCCCTTGTCCGTCAGCTTAAAGGTCATGCCTTCCCTGATCATAAACTGCTCGTTAATCAGCTTATCTATGATATATACCAGTTCTTGTAGATTAGGCGAATACGTTAGGTTATAGCTACTGGAGAGTGGCTGAATAACAACGGATTCCCCAGGGGCTTCAGAATGTCTGTATAAGTATTGCAGTAAACGGTTTCCTTTATCTTCAATCGTCACTGGAATTTTCGAGGAATTTACAATGGATTCTAAATCGTCGGCCGATAGACTGACCTTTTCTCCACGATCTGTCAGCTCCCGTATATAAGCCGATATCACATGAAACATATCGCGTTTCTTTGGATGCGCGAGAGAATTTATAGGCTCATAGCTGTCTCTCAATAAGTTATAGAACCCGTCAGGAGAACAATTACAGCCTAAAAATCTATCGTAATCACCTTCCGATGTAATGGATACCATCTCATCACAGAACAAGCAGTATTTCTTAATCATTACAACTCATCACCTCTTATTCATTGATATCCCCTTACCTTACCAAGAATATCTTAAAAAGTAGACAAGAAGATATTTCCTTTAGCACTGAACAAAGAAGTGAAACATCATAAATGTCCACAAAAAGACACTGACTTGTATCCGTGTCTTTTTATGGTCCGATGAGTATTTTTTTGGTTTTTGATATGCTCATTTAAAGCTGTTGATAGTATTATTTTTATATAAATAGCGAAAAAAATCATATTGACTCATTATTTGAAATTAAAGTATATTCTTAGCAAATGAACCATTATTTATTTATATTTTATGTATTTACTTTTGAGGATAGAGTCCTTTTTCAGATTCTATCGAATGACATGCAATACATTTACTGATTTAGGAGGTGATTAAGTTGAATACATAAAACTTGTTTTTAAAATGGACAAGCGGCAGGTTAAGAAATTAATTAAAATTGAAGAAGGAGTGTATTTTCATGAAACGAGTTCAAATTAGGTACGGAGTGAAAATGTTTTTGGCACTTGTGTTAGTTGTATCTGCATCGTCACTCGCACTAACTTCAACGACGCACGCTGGAGTGCCAATTCCTCTCAAAATTATCAATGAACACAGCAATAACGTGCTGTCAGTCAGCGGAGCGGATTCACAAGCAGACGGTGCGCTTATCGTACAATACATCGATCAAGGAGCAGAGTATCAAAAATGGTATCTCGAAATTGCAGAAAACGGATATTATAATTTCAGAAACATAGCTAGCGGAGATTTATTGGATGTCAACGGAGCATCTTCATCCGATGGGGCCAGTGTTATTCAATGGCCGAGCAATAACGGGTGGAACCAACAGTGGGAGCTTATTCCAACTGGTGAAAAAAACATGTATAAAATTAAAAACCGAGCCAGTGGCAAGTTATTGGATATATCGGGACAAGATAAAACCAGCGGTGCGCAGGCCATTCAATGGAGTGATAACGGCGGTCACAATCAGCACTGGTATATAGAATATATACGAAAAAATTAAGCTATTGCCAAATACAAGAAATGGCGGTGCAGGGAAACATCCCGAGCATCGCCATTTCTTAATTTAACATATTTTAGGATTGTTATTCCTTTTGATAGCAGAACCAATCATAATATGCGATTGTTCGGTTGATAGAGTAGTTATACATCCCAAAGAACACTCCGGTAAATCCGCCTGCCACTTCAGTAGAGATCAAGTGTGTCTCCGCTTCACCTAGTGGATGCCATAACTGATCTGCACCTCGATAAGAGAACAAATATTTCTCAGGTAATGCTTGAATCTTCAATTCTACGACTGTGTCTTCCAATGGAGAAGAATATTTCACATCACTTATGCTACCCACTTGTCTTCGCAGCGTAATCACATTTTCACCTTCTACCTGGGTTAGTCCGATTTCGTAGTGATACATCTGATCCATAAACACAACAAGACCCGCTTCATCACCATCTAGTGGGTTGAATTCCATTTTAGTGGAGATTTCACAATCCAAGTGACGCTGTCTACAGCCAATAAATGCAGGCGTTCCCTGTTCACTTAATCTCACATCAGCTCCATGTAATGCTAGCCACCCTGGTCGCTCCTGCAAAGACCAATCGACTTTTTTAGCATTGCGAATAAAATTCCAGCTCATTCCTAAATCAGATCGATTAAAATCATCGGTCTCAGGCTCGTCTTCCCATAGCACTGGTGGTGGAGTGTCAGCTTCCATTTCTAATCCAACATCACCGTGATCTCCAATCATCGGCCATCCATCTCCACTCCAATGGACCGGAGCAAGAAATGTCTCTCTGCCAAGATGATGTCGATATGGATATCCTACTGGTCGAATCCCTAGAAATACCGCCCACCAGCTGCCATCCTGTGCTTCTACCAGATCGCCATGTCCCGTAGCTTGTATAGGGTAATCCGAGCTCCGGTGAGTCAAAATGGGATTCCGGGGTGAGGATTCATAGGGTCCATAGGGTGATTTACTTCTTGCTATGGTTTCCATGTGTCCATATTCTGTCCCGCCTTCAGCACACATTAAATAATAGTAGCCATTTATTTTATAAAGATGTGGTCCTTCAGGAAATTTACCGCCACTGCCTGTCCATATCAAACGAGAATGGCACAGCTTATGGCCCGTTTCAATATCAATCTCACATTGGTAGATTCCCATACCATCCTTGGTGCCAGTGCTTGTAAAATATACTTTTCCATCGTCAAAAAATAGGGATGGATCAATCCCTTCCTGATCCACATAAATAGGATCCGACCACTCACCTGCTGGATCCACCGTCCAAACATAGAAATGTCCACCGCTATCCTGATTTGTCGTCACCATGTAGAATCGACCATTATGATGACGAATAGTTGGTGCCCACACCCCTCCAGACACGACCGATTTATCAAATTGAAGCTGGGAATCACGTGTTAAGCAATACCCGAGCTGCTTCCAATGGACTAAATCTTTACTATGCCAAATGGGTATTCCCGGAGAGTAAGCAAATGAACTGTTTACCAAAAAGTAATCCTCGCCTACTCTGCAAATGCTTGGATCTGGATAAAAACCTGGTAATATCGGATTGTTATATTTCATGAAGCATTCTCCTTTTGTTGAACATTTGAATCTATGTCAAGGATTATACTCCACTAGCTAAACGATAAACCTTGATTATCCAGTCGTAAAATAGCATGATATAGACATTCATCTAGACATGCTTTTGGAGGGTTACGAATTGAGCGAATTTTATTTGAATTGGTTTACATCAGATCAGAAATTCCCATTCTTTATTCAATACGGCTTTCACGACAATGATACTGACCTTCATAGACATGTGGACTTTTCAGAGCTCGTAATCGTCTTGAGTGGTACTGCTACGCATATTGTGAATACCGAAGAATCATTCATCAAGAAGGGGAATGTTTTTGTGATTAACGGTTCAACCCCGCATGCTTTTAAAGATCCTCAGGATTTTAAGATCTGTAATATTATGTACAAGCCTGAAATGCTGTCGACGGCTGGATCGGATCTGCGAACTTCGAACGGCTTTCAGGCGCTGTTTGTATTGGAACCGTTGTATCGTCATAAACATGCCTACACAAGTAAACTAAGCTTGCCAATTCCCATGCTGGAGTTTGTCACTGCACTCATTGCCGGTATGATTGAAGAATATAGCCACAAGCTTCAAGGATATCAGACGTTGCTCGTCTCACGGTTTATGGAACTGGTTGTCTATTTATCAAGGCATTATGAAAAACAGGATAAAAGCAGCCAGGATAATCATCTAATACATTTGGCGAAGTCGCTCTCTTTTATGGAAGACCATTATCTTGAAGCGTTGTCGCTGGATCAAATCGCCGTACACGCAGGGATATCTGTTAGACACTTAAACCGGATCTTTCGCTCTTACTATCAGACGACTCCAATCTCCTATCTCCATCGAATGCGTCTGGAACGGGCTTGCAGCTTGTTGAAGCATTCTAACTTCAGTATTACTCAGATCTCACATGAAAGCGGGTTTAGCGATAGCAATTACTTTACACGACAGTTCACCAAAACCTACGGTATGTCTCCAAAGGCTTATCGGAAGAAGCTATAAAGGAACTGTTCACTCGCCCTTTTCAGAAGGAATTGTGTCGTTAAGTTCTTTGTTCCATAGAATAGCTTAATGATGTTTCTGGAGTTCTACTTGGTCAAAAGAGGTGAAACGATGAGTTTTTCTATGAACGGGGGAGCGCCCTCTGGATATTACCGAAGCGTCTTGGAACTTGAAACAGAATGGGGACAAAAAAGAACTATCCATGAAGGTGGACAGGTTATTCCGTTTGATTTCGGTCAGGTGGCCGAGTTCACCGCTCCTAAAAGCATTGAATCGAGTATTCATCCTGCACTGACGCCTTATTGTTTACAGCCGTTTGGCGGATACGTAGCCACTATCTCGAGTGGAAGGGTATGGGGAGAATCTGGTGCTGTTCTATCTCCGGAGGGAAAGCTGATCTTTGATCTGTCACAGGAATATGACGCCGTTCAAAATAGAATGCTAGAAGCAGAAGAACACCCTGTGTTCCACCGGTGGAATGATCCAAAACTTCAATACTTAGAAGGAACCGTGGCTGTGTTGACGTTTTGCGGAAGCCATAACTATTTCCACTGGTTGTATGATGTGCTCCCTAGGCTGGCGATGCTTAAAACGAGTGGAATTCCTTATACCTCTATCATCATGAATCCAAATCCATATGGACCATTTGTGGAACAAACCTGGGCTATGCTCGGTATATCAGAGTCTTCAGTAATCCGGACAAATCCTGAAGCTTACTTTGAAGCTGATCAGCTACTTGTCCCTTCTTTGATGATGAATTCCCACTATCCCCCGTGGACCACGGATACGCTACGTAAATTATTGCTGCCTCATAAGGAATCAACACTCCCTACACCTGAGCGTATTTATATTTCTCGAAACAAAGCAAGCACCAGGCGCTTAGTCAATGAAGAGGAAGTTATACGCTGCCTTGAAGAATATAGCATTCAACCTATTTATCTTGAGGATTGGACGGTTGCCCAGCAAATCCAGTTATTCGCTTCGGCAAAGGTAATCATGGGAGCACATGGCGCTGGACTGGCCAATCTGGCTTTTTGTCAATCTGGAACACAAGTTATTGAAATTGTTCATGAACAGCATGTCGTTCCAACGTATTGGATGATCAGCAACCATAACGCTCTTGATTATTACATGATGTATGGTCAAGGCTGGCCAGATCCTGCTATTCGTTTTCCGGGGTTCGAAGATATCTATGTGGATATAGATCGTCTGAAGCAGATTTTGCATTTGGCAGGTTTGAATACTTAGCCTATCGTCATTGAGCTTGTCTACGCTTCTTAAAGAGAAATTTGCGGGTTTCTGGTTTTTTAAAGCGATGTGTGTGTTTTGTTCAATACTGAACAGGTCCTATAAAAGTGTTCATTTTTTTTGAAAGTAAGGAGAAACTCAATTGTCTAAAGTGGATAGAAGGATTCTTAAATCGCAAGAAGCACTTAAGAAAGCTGTTATTGAACTGATGTCCGAGAAGAATTTTGACGACATTACCATACAGGATCTCTCCGACAAGGCAAATGTAAGCCGAGGAACCATTTATCTTCATTATCAGGATAAATATGATTTATTAGACAAGCTTATCGAGGAACATATAGAAGTTCTTAGAGTACTTTGCGAATCGGCAGCAGATTTAGATTTTATTGAGGCCACGTTAAAGTGGACGGAATACTTCGATAATCATTATTCTTTTTTCTCTATGATGCTTGCGAGCAAAGGCGCTCCTTATTTCCGTAATCGGTTCTTAACCTTTCTTCAAAAAGAGTTTAGACATGAAGTAAATGTAACGGAAGGGATAAACCACGGATTAAATGAAGAGGTTATCATTAGTTTTGTGGCATCAGCTTATGCAGGGGTTGTGGAATGGTGGTTCAAGAATGAGAAGCCTGTAACACATCAAATCTTGGCTGAACAACTTGGGACTTTGTTGGAAAGGAATTTATAACTCCACCATCGGAAAACCGATTGATATACAAAGCACCGTCTGATAAATTCTTCAGGCGGTGCTTTGCTTTTATTTTTCTGCAGAACGGTTCTTATTTCCGGTAATTCTTCGTTCTTTCATCCTCTATAACACCATTCCAATTCATTCCAAAGGCAAAATCATATACATTTCCTTCTGAATCCGCATGACATTCCATGTCATGTGCCACATCTTCCAGCTGCTCTTCTACCGTTTGCATACCTGATGGCATTTGTACTGGGAGCAATCCCGAAGGCTCCTCGGCACCCGTTAACACCTCCATAAGTGCTTGATCCTGTAACCCAAAATTAACAAGTATAGCATCAGCCTCTCCCTCAAATTCGGCAACAACCGAAGGATTGGACAATAACATCGACACAATTACCGGTTTGTCTTTCATCAGCTTGCGAGCTTCCAGGACACGATCCAAATCGCTCTCATTATGCGTAACAACGGTTTTTCCTTTATAAGAACGGTTAAGTACATCGTTATCTCGCGCATCTCCAGCTAAGCTCTGCTCCCGAGCATGTTCCGCAGTGTACGGTCTATATTGCAAGCTAATGGATACATAGCCGTTACCGCCTTGCTCAGAATCTTCCTGACTAAAGCCTACTCCTGATTTAGGACTGCTTATGAAGACAAGAGCAAAGTCTGCTTTTTCCGGCTGATCTGTCACATGATAATATTTAGACACAACATCCAGGTTCACCGGATATTCTGTCTTTTCCGGCGTTGGGTTGCCGAACCAATCCTTTCCTGCTGGAGTATAACGCTTCGGAACATATACGGTTTGTTTCGCTGCCAACGGCAATACCCGATTTTTGTTCTTCAGCAGCACGATCGACTTCAGCTGTGCTTCATAGCCTGATTGCATAAACTCAGGATTCCCAACAATCTGAGCGCTCTCCTCAGGCTTCAAATACGGGTTCTCGAAGAGACCCAGACGGAAAATATTAAGTAGAATCCGAACAGCTGACCGCTCAAAGCGATTCCGCATCCATACCTCTCCATGCTCAGCTACTCCCATTCGGTATGCTTCAAGGACGGGCTCCATCTCATTATTGCCGCCGAATTGGTCAACGCCTGCCATCAAGAGCTTGTAATGCCGTTCTGCGACGGACATACCCTCTACGCCCCAAGGTTTACCACTGAGAAAGGAATCCTTACTATCTGATTCGTCTGCTGTAATGAGCCAATCTGTGCACACAACGCCATCGTAACCGTATTTTTCCCGAAGCAGATCGGTAATAAGATAGGAACTATAAGAATTTCCGACATTCTCCCCGTTCAACTGATCTTGATTTGTAGAAATTGTGTAGTATGGCATGACCGCTGAAGCCTGCTTGGTTGGACCATCCAGCTTAAAAGCTCCTTCTGTAAAAGGAATAAGATGTTCATCAAAGTTACCGCCCGGATAGACAGCATATTTGCCGCAAGCATAATGTGCATCCCTTCCGCCTTCCCCGGAACCACCGCCAGGCCAGTGTTTTACCATAGCGTTCACACTGTCATATCCCCAGCCTTCGTTAATCTCCCGGTCATCTTCCGAGCTCTGGAAGCCGTCGACATAAGCCTTTGCCATGTCAGCAGATAACTTCGAATCCTCGCCAAAAGTGCCGTTAAAACGAAACCATCGTGGATCTGTAGCAATATCGATTTGCGGCGATAGCGCCGTCGCTAGACCAAGTGCACGATACTCACGTGAGGCAACTTGCCCAAAACGATAGGTGATCTTCGGATCGAAGGTTGCCGCAAGGCCCAGCGTCTCCGGCCACATGGAGATTTGTCCACCAGCTCCAGCATTAAACTCTGAGCTAGAATCTGAGCCATGGCGTGGGTCGGAGCTGTTGTTGGCTGGAATCCCAAGGCCGGTTCCTTCTGCAAATGCCTGCACCTGATTGTTCCACAGAGCAGCTATTTCTGGACTCTCCACGGTGGTCACCAGAATATGTCTCAGATAGTCCTGTGCCAGAAATGCTAATTGTTCATCGGTAAGCTCCCATGGCTTAGCTCCGCTCTCCTCATAGGGTTTACCGTTATATGTTCCTGAGAACCAGCTGCTACTAAGTGCTGGTATGGATTGATGACGACTATACAGCATGAGTCCAGCAATTTGTTCAATACTCATTTGTGAAGCTAGATCTTCAGCCCGCTCTCGCGGCGTCAATCGCCAGTCCTCATATTTATCCAGCTTGCCATTACGATTCAGATCTTTGAAGAAAAGTCCGTCCTGCTCGAGAATCTGCACTCCAGAATCCGGGGAATAACCCAAGGTTGGACCGCCCTTATTGCTTACGTAAGAAATGGTATGAAGGCTTTTAGTGTTAATAGTCTCTCTCTGATTCATATGGTTTCCCTCCACTGTTTTCTTGTTTGTTTTTTTCTTAAACCAGATTGGCTTTTTGTGATTGCGCTTCGACAGCTGTTAGTTCAGCAGTTTGAGCTCTTTTCTCTGTTCCCACTTCTGGAAGTGGCTTCACTGCCAGCATACCGAGTATAGTGCAGACGGCAAGGAAGATGTAAAAGAAGGTCCAGCTGCCAATGCCTAACAGCACAGGAGCGATTGCTGGAACAATGGACTGAGGCAACGCATTAGCTACGTTCATAATCCCGAAGTCTTTGGCGGAATCCTCTTTACTTGGAAGAATCCGTGCAACGAGTGCCATATCTACGGCTGAGAAGCAGCCAAAGCCCAATCCGATCACTGCAGCTCCGGCAATGTAGGCCGGATAACTTGGCACAAAGGCAAACAACAGAACCCCAATAGCAATGATGAACCCTGAAACAATCAGGAATGGTTTTTGCTTACCAAATTTATCTGACAACACCCCACCGAAGATACTTGTAATTGCAACACCCACTAACATAACGATATTAATCGTAGCAACCTTTGCGGTGGCCAGCTCTTCCGTAAGTCCCATCCGGTTTACCAGCATGACTGTGAGGTATAAAGTGCTACAATATCCCATCATGATCAGGAACTTGGATACGAAAGCCCAAGAGAATTCCGGGAATTTACGTGGACTAGGAAAAATCGTACTCAGCTTCTTACCCAGCGATATTTGATTATGTGTCTTGGGAACAAGTTCTACTTTACCTTCTTTAATAATCAACGTACTGAGAAGTGGACCTATGATGCCGATTACACCTAGCAAAAGCCACTTAATTTCTGAAGAAACTGAAGTCATCAATGTCATCATGATCATCCCTACCGTCATAGCGATTGGAATAGTGAGACCGATTAATCCGGAGATTGTCCCTTGTTTCTCCTGAGGTACTTGGTCTGGAATAAGCGCTGTATAGGCTGCCATCCCTACATTGAAGAAAAATTGTGCGACTGCCCAGCCAATCATGATCTGCCAAGGCTCGTTGGCGAAACCAGTACATACCAGCGCAGCACAGCCAACTAGTGGACCTAGGATAATCCACGTGCGCCGCCGTCCGAACGAAAGATGGGTTCGGTCACTGAGTGCACCGCCAATCGGATTTCCGATAAGAGCAAAGAATGCACCTATTCCTGCAACCAGTCCATAGGAAGAGGTATATCCATTCGGATCCACTTCAATCATTTTAAAGGTCAGCAGCAAGGTGGCAGGTGTCATCAGTGCCAGCATCATCATGCCGTAACCAAGCAGAATACCAAAGGTCAATCTACGAAAAGGGGTGTGAACCTGCCCTTTAATCGATGCTCCAGTCATTGTAATTCCTCCTCGTCCTTTTAGAAAACGTTTACAATTTGATTATAAAATAAACCACCTCTTGGAGGAGAGGTGGTCAATTACACACTTTTAGGTTCATTTTTAATCTAAATGAAAGCGTTTCAATATCATTCATCAAGATGAAGCTTAAAAATTGACTCATTTTCTCATAACAATGGAGTCAGCTCAATGAGCTCTACGCTATGAGGTTCCATTCTAATGACAACAGAAAACTCTTCACCTACTTCAAGAATCTGAATGTGTCTACCTGGAAGAGAGGCAGCTTTTAGATAAGCAGTGTCCTCTGCAGTCAGAACGGGTGGAGCCCCCATTTCTACCCACTTGTCAAAGCTGCTGCCATGTGCCCTGCTGATCGTATGGTTCACTTGCTTATATCTGCCAGATGGTAATCCAGTTAATGTGAGTTCAATTTTAAGAAGTCTCTCGTTTTTGAAGCCACTATAACGACTAATAGATGTAATGAATGAAGTATCACCAAGCGCGTACAAATCATCAAAATGACAGTAATTATAAGCCAAAATCTGATAACCACCTCTTCCAGCCGTCACGATATAACCCTCTTCGTGTGCGACTAGCCGATTCCCCAGCTTACCGAGCATTTCATAGGCATTCATAGCCGCTTTCGGAATTCCATACTGAGCCATAAGTCCAAGTCCACCATGAAATATCTGGGATGAAGCCGCTGTTTCTTCAATATTGTCACTCAGTACCCAATATCCGAACCCACTGATGCTGTCGAGATTTTCGATGATATTTTTTACGATATATGCAGCTTTATATAATGTGTCATTGGTCAGTTCACGATGAAATGCCGTTGAATTCCATTCGGTTAAATATAGCTCTTGTCCGTTAAGTCCCAGCTCAGCGAGCAGTCCGATTTCACGCTCCAGCGATTCCTTCAAATAATCGGGGTTTGGGGACACTTTGCTGAACCCCTCTACTGTAAGTGGAGATATTTCTTTTTCACTTAATCGTTCTTTAAGCACCCAATTTTTACTAAGCAGATCATCCATGTCCTCATGCGGATAAAAATGTAACGGGATAAAGTCTGGAAGACAACCCCGTTCTTTGCAGAAAGCAAAAAACTGTTCACAAAACGCATTGGAGTTCAGAGTAATAATTCTACCGGGAGCGCCAATCTGAAGGGTCGGAGAGATGGCTTTGAGGGTGTCGAACGTTCGGGCATACAATTCGTAGTACGCTTCTTCCGTCGCAGGCCAGAACAAACCATATTCCGGTTCGTTCCAGAATTCAAACTTCCAGCTTTCCACCTCTTCAAGACCGTACCGATTGAGACAATGGCGAATAAACTGATCTACCAATTCACACCAGCGGTCCATGGATTTAGGCGGACTCACGTAACTCTTTTCATAAAACACATGTTTACTGCTGTCTGCTGCGAGATCAAAAGGCATAAACCCCAGTTCTATAAAAGGCTTCAAGCCGATCGATAACAAAAAATCAAACAACTGATCTACAAAGCGAAAATTAAAATGTGCCTGCCCTTCGTGATCCTCCTGGTACACCATCATTGAATCATCAAAAATTCCATGAAAACGCAAATAGCGAAACGGACACCGCTCTTGTACATATTTCAAATGAGCTTGTACATCACTTTGAAGTCCTTCATTTGCTTTACTAATCGTAATGATATTTTTCCAGCTATGCTGGATTTGCCGCTGAATCCTGTCTAATGGAATACTCGCAGATAGCTGAACAACCGCATGTACGGGTTCAAGCTGGTGCGACTGACTACGCCGGAGGAATTGCCGAACAATGCCCAGTGCGCTGGATTGATTAAATGCTAAGTAGCCGGAAGCAGAACCTTCCTGTTTCGCATGAGTTTGAGGCCGATATTTTTTGCGATATTCATGTGGTGTAATATGATATCGGCTTTTGAATGCAGCGTAAAAAGATTTTGCGTTTGGAAAGCCCTGCTCAAGTGCCAGCTCAGCAAGCGAATGTTCTTGATCTCTTAAAAGGGCTTCTACGGTATTTTTTAAACGAATGCTGGTTAAGTAAGTCTGGAAGTTGACCCCAATGTTCTCGCTAAAAAATTTGGACAAATACGGCACCGACAAATACTCTCGTTCTGCGATTGTCTGCAGCGACACCGGGTCTTTATAATGTTCATCTATATAAGTGATGATGCTCATCATTCGTTCCATATATTTTATATTCATCGCTTCGCCGGAATTTGGCAGTTTAAACTGTTTGACCAAAATAGAGAATAACCCAAGCATACGCGCTTCCATCTCCAGCTCATAGGCTTCTCCGCCTTTATACTTCAGCTGTACCATTTCAGCCATGAGCTGACGCATGTTATCTAAGCCATTTTGCTTCTCAGGACCGACTTCAGCAGAATAACATTCAAAGCTGATCTTCTCCACATTGTGGATATGCTGCTTAAGATAGGTTGTTGGGATTTGAAAGGTCGCGATGATATTCTGATCTAATCCGATAACTTCATGCACGTAACACTGGTTAATGAGTAGCATATCGCCTTCTTTAAGCCTATATTGACGGTTTCCGGTCGAAACCTCTAGATTACCGGACAGCACAAAAATCAGCTCCACACTCATATGCCAGTGATTCGGCACAAAGTTGACGCTATGTAAAGAAACATCAAACGGTAATTTGCCTTCGGTCTCAAGCTGCTCATAGCTGGAATGGCTCAAATAATCACTTCCTTGTTTACATTATCTTGTAGTAGCATACAATGTAGCGTTTCGGCGGTCAATTCGATGGTCTGTGGTCACCTCGCTAATAAAAAAACACTGATCCAAGTCAGTGTTTTTTCATAAGCTATACAAATGTTTCTTTAAATCGCTCGTTTGAACTGGGTATTGTATAACTCGTAATAGGCGCCCTGCATCGCAAGCAGCTCCTCATGACTTCCTTGCTCAGCAATTCCTCCACCCTGGATCACGAGTATGCGATTGGCGTCCTGGATCGTACTTAGCCTGTGGGCGATTACAAAGCTTGTTCGACCCTTCATCAAATTCTTCATTGCTTGTTGAATGTGCATTTCCGTACGTGTGTCCACGCTACTGGTTGCTTCGTCAAGAATTAATATGGCAGGATCAGCTAAAATTGCGCGAGCAATCGTTAACAGCTGGCGCTGGCCATGACTCAGATTACTGCCTTCTGCATTGAGGAGGGTCTCGTAACCATGCGGCAATCTTTTGATAAAAGCATCCGCATTGGCTAGCTGCGCCGCTTGCTCAATCTCTTGATCGGTCGCATCGAGTCGGCCAAACCGAATATTCTCACGAATCGTTCCCGAGAATACATGCGCATCTTGCAGCACCATCCCTAGTTGACTACGAAGTGCGTTTTTATTCAGCTCTCGGATGTCGCGACCATCAATTCGTATGGAACCGCCATTCAAATCATAAAATCGGATCAGCAGGTTAACGATGGTTGTTTTACCTGCTCCTGTTGGGCCAACGAGTGCAATTTTCTCCCCAGGTGTTGCTTCAAACGTAACGCCCGACAGAATCGGGGAATCCGCTTTGTAAGCAAAAGAAACGTCCTGAAAAACAACCTCCCCTGTTAATCTTGGGAGATCCTCACTTTCTTCATCCCCGTATTCGGACGGCATCTCCAAAACCTCAAACACACGCTCTGCACCGGCGATTGCAGATTGAATTAAATTGTACTGGTTAGCAAGATCAGAAATGGGTCTACCGAACTGTTTGGAATAGGTAAGGAAGCTAACGATTATACCAACCGTAGCCATGTTATGGAAAGCCATCCAACCCCCAACCCCGGCAATGATCGCAAAACCAAGGTTATTAATCATGTTCATCACGGGTCCTACTAATCCTGATACGATTTGTGCCTTAATGCTGACCTTATTCAGTTCTCCACTTATTTTTCGGAATCGTTTAACTTCTGACTCTTCCCTACTGTATTGTTTGACCACCTTTTGTCCGCTGATGGTTTCTTCGATGAACCCGCCAAGTTCACCTAAATATCGCTGCTGATTTCTAAAATAAGTGCGGCTTAAACCAATGATTTTTCGACTAGCCAATAATACGAGCGGGATCGTGATTAATGAGACTACAGTCAACGGAACGTTCAGCATTAACATAATAACGAGGGAGCCGCTTAGTGTAATCAAACTATTTAACAATTGGGTTACACTCTGATTGAGTGTGCTGGATACACTCTCTATATCGTTAGTTGCCCGGCTCATCAATTCTCCGTTAGCCCGAGTGTCAAAAAATTTAATGGGCAGCTGCTGATACTTGCTGAACAGATCACGGCGCAGCTCAAAAACAGTATTCTGCGAAACAGATGTCATGACGTATGCTTGCACCCAGGCAACTACACTGCCTAGCCCATAAATGCCAATAAGGAGTATGCAAAACCGAATAAGACCCTGATAATCGTGTGGAATAACCGCAGTATCAATCGCTTTACCGATGAGATACGGTCCGATTAATGAAAGAAGTGCATTCAACACAGTAAATACATATACAATGATTAACCCGAACCGCTGACGATTCAAATAAGTCCAGATGCGTTTAAGCGTGCTCGCTTGATTTTTGGCGCGCACGATTGGCACAGCGCCGCCGCGTCCGGGGCCAGATCCCGGTCCTATCCCTGGTCCGAATCCGCCTGGTCTATGGATAGGGGGAGTGTTCATGCCGTTGTCATGCTTTGACATAAGGAACCTCCTCCCCTTTCATCTGTGATTTCCAGATGTCTCGATAAATTTCACTGCTACTCATTAGACCATCATGTGTACCTTGTACAGCAATTCGGCCGTTTTCTAGAATTAAGATGCGGTCCGCGTCAATCACTGATGTGACACGCTGAGCAATCATTATATTAGTGCTGCTACTCAGCCGTTTTTTTAACATTTGCCGAATTCGTGACTCAGTCGCCGCATCGAGCGCACTCGTACTGTCATCCATGATGAGAATTGTTGGCTGTATTAACAACGCCCTTGCAATCGAAAGCCGTTGCTTCTGCCCACCGGACAAGTTGATGCCTCGTTGGCCAAGCACTGTATCATAACCCTGTGGTAGCTCTAAAATAAAATGGTGCGCTTCAGCAGCTTTTGCTGCTTGTTCCACTTCTTCATCCGTAGCCTCCGGTCTGCCATATCGGATATTATCACGGATTGTTCCGCTGAACAGAATGGCTTGCTGCATAACGTAACCGATCTTGCGGCGTAAATGTTCCAAAGAAATTTGCCGAGTGTCGGAACCATCAATTGTGATTGATCCAGAAGAAACATCGTAAAGGCGTGGAATGAGGCTCACCAAGGTTGATTTACCAGCGCCTGTGGCTCCAAGGATGGCTACAGTTTCACCTGGCTCAGCAGTGAAATTGATGCCATCTAACACGAGGTTCTCATCCGCAGGATCATAGGCAAAGGAAACGTTGTCAAATACAATCCGACCGTTTAGTATCGTATCTTTTTTAGATTCGGTTACGTCTGTAATCTCGCTTATCGTAGAAAACACTTCATTCTCCCGATCTGCGGAGACCTTTGCACGCGAGAAGAATGTGAGCATATTGCTCAACATCAGCATAGACATCAACAATTGGGTGATATAGTTAATGAAGGCGATTAGCTGACCGACCGGCAGCGAGCCGTTCCAGCTCTGCAGCCCACCAAACCAAAGAACAGCTACGATACTGACATTGAGCACAAGCATCATGAGCGGCATATTTAACGACATTAATCGCACCGCTTTTATCGCAGTTTCTGTGTAATCCTTATTAGCTGTATTAAACCGTTTCTGTTCATGCTTAGCACGGACGAAGGCTTTGACTACACGGATACCCGATAAATTTTCCTGTAATACTGTGTTGACGCCGTCTAATTTGACCTGCATTTTCTCGAACAAAGGGAAAGAAAGTCGAATCAACCCATATAATATTGCAACCAGCAATGGCACGGCAACGACAAGGATAAGGGTTAGTGAAGGACTAATCCGTATAGCCATTATCAAGCTGCCGATTAATAACAATGGAGAGCGAATATTCCGCAAAATCATCTGAACAAAGGTTTGTAGCTGTACCACATCGTTTGTTAAACGAGTAATCAACGAGCCCGTCTTCAATTGGTCCAGATTCTTGTTTGAGAATTTCTGAATATGTTCAAACAGGTTAATCCGTAAATCATTCCCGAAATTTTGTGAGGCGATGCTCGAAAAAACGGTGCAGCCCACCCCACCAATTAGACCGACAAATGCTACTCCAAGCATGGTCAATCCCGTCGAATAAATATGTGATAAATCTTTCGTCATAATCCCATGATCCACAATGCTCGCCATTAGTGTAGGTTGAAGCAAATCCATAAACACTTCGAGCATCATCATAAGTGGTGCTAACACAGACCACAACCAATATGGCCTTAAGTAACTCTTAAGTTTCCACATTGCATCACCTTTTAAGATAAATATGTGATTTTTGATTTCATCGGTGTTCTTGGCTTAGCATTTGGAACTTCCTCCGGATATCCAATGCCAAATAGTCCAATCACATCGTAATCTTGCGGGACACCTAGAATTTCACGATTATGAGGTAAAGCACCTAAAGAAGCCCAATAGGCTCCAACCCCCACTTCATGTGCAGCTAATAAGAAGTTCTGTGCGAAACAAGCGGCAGCCATAACATTCTCGTCACGCTCAAACGCTGTTGCACCAGGTTTAGATAAGATAGCAAGAACTACAGGAGCATTTCCGAAATTCGTCTTATGCTTTAATTTAGCTCTAGTCTCAGGCCCGATAAATAGGAGTTCCCAAGGTTCGTTCATACGATGGTTTGGAGCATAACTAGCTGCTTCCAGCCAATTCAATAAATCATCCTCATGAATCGAATCCGCCTTAAATTGCTTAATACTTCTACGGGTTTTTATAAGATCAATGGTTTTCATTTTTTTGATCATTCTCCTCTTTTTTAATTTCGCCAACAGTCTTATCTTCCGGCGTTACTTCATGAATCTGAAAAATATGGATAAACTCTTCAATGATCGCTTCCGTTGCCTTCAATTCACCGCTAATCACTTGCTTGATCGAATCCAGCTCCGGTGTTTGCAGCTGCCGCTGTAAAGTGGCTCGATTCACATTCAGCTTTTCCAAAAATGCTAGAGCTCTGCCGCGACGAAAAGTTTGTGCACTTTTTGGGGGACCATCCATAGAATCCATCCCATGTCTGCTCATATGCTCGCGATCTCTATGCTCTCCACGGTCTTTGTGATCCCCATGTTCTCTATGACCGCGTTTTCCGAAATGTCCATCACGCATATTTACTCCTCCTTTACTTTGTATACATATGTATACGTTTCGTTTATGTATACAAATGTATACGTCCGATAGTTTTCTGTCAAGTTATCTTTTTCATTAGCAAGATCCACAAAGAAAAAACCGCACAAAGTGCGGTCAGCTTGGAGAGATGCTATTCAATTTACTGACCAAGATTTTTTGTTATATCTCAACTATTGTTGATTAACCTTCTTTAATCTTTGCGGCTCCTTAGGATCTAGTTGCTTCCAATCTGATGCATCTCTGTCTGTGAAAATATAATCCGTATCTGGTTCATTAGCAAATCTAACATATACAGGGAACTTCGGCATTGAGCTCAGTTTAGCTTTAATACTCAGTAAATCAGATTCAGAGTATCCTTCAACATTGATCAAATATTCTCTTAAGTTTTTCTCAAGTGAATTATATTTAAACTGAAGTGCTGCGTACATTCCTAGAACGAGCAGAGTAATAATTACAACGGAGATAGCTACAAACTTTCTAATTCTAGAAGCACCTCCTGTAGTAAGTCTATTTTAAGAACAATCATTTTCTGTGTTAATGTGAGTTGATTAATGTAGAGACGAATTAATGTTATAAAGATCGAGCAAGACGAAATCCAAGATCATCCACACTAAATGTGGGATGGCTGCGACGACGACAGGTTGCTCCACAGCCCCTAGCCTCTTCAGCCCAGCTGCCTCCTCGAAAAATCCGATAGGAGCCGTACACTTGTTCATCATATAAATCCCAGCACCACTCCCAAACATTCCCTAACATATCATAAAGCCCCCATGCATTCGGTTCTTTCGTCCCTACAACATGGAGTACACCATCTGAATTTTCATTGTACCAAGCTATCTTATCTAGCTCGCCATATTGATAGCCAGTAGTTTCTGCTTTACATGCATATTGCCACTCTGCTTCTGTTGGAAGTCTATAGCCATTGGATTCCCTATCCCAAATAATATGATCTCCATCGTCACTGATAACATAAGCTTTTTTCAATCCAGCCTTCTGAGAAAGCAGATTACAGAAAGAAATAGCATCATTCCAAGAAACATTCACCACAGGTATAAGATTTTCGACGGATGACTTCGTTGTTTTTTTAGTAACAATATTGTATAGATCCACTGTTACAGGATTCGGTGCAAGAAGAAATGGTTTTATTTCAGTCTTCCATTTAGTTTTTATTCGATCGTCTCTTAATTCTATTGCTCCCCCTAGAATTTTAACCATTGGATTGTTCAAGTAGCGTTCAATTTCGTTTGACACTTTATCTTCTCCCATCTTTTTAACAAAATCCAACTCATGAAGATGTATGAATTCAAATAATACTAATCAAGTATTGACAGGGTATAAAGATTAGAACTATAATCTAAACAATTCCTAGAAAAATACTATGAATTACATAATGTTCAAAATATCTAATTATATTCAGGTTGACCAGAAGAAGGAGTGTAGACAAATGCCAAATGTTCAAACTTTCAAAGCAACTGCCCATTTACAAGATGGGGTTAAAGTCATTACTAAAGCAAGACAATTCGAGCTCGTCATCGATGAGCCACAAAATCTTGGGGGTACGGATACAGGAATGAATCCTGTTGAAGCTTTGCTTGCTTCTTTAGGGGCCTGCCAATCTATTGTGGCTCGAGTTTATGCTTCCAAATTTGAGGTAGAGCTTGAAGATTTCAGAGTAGATGTTGAAGGTGATCTGGACCTCGATGGATTTTTCAACCGTTCTGAAGTCCGTCCCGGCTATTCCGATATTCGATATACATTCTACATAAAGACCCCATCCCCTGCCGAGAAGGTCGAAGCATTCGTACAATTTTTAGAAAGCAAATGCCCTGTGGGTGACACGATTGCTGCACCGGTAAATCTTAAGCTGAACCGTATCGTGATTGAAAATTAACCGATTGATTAGCTAAATATTATCAAGGGCTGTGAGGTTGCATAAAGCAACTTTACAGTCCTTTTTCATTTCAACCTCTCATCCATCATATAATACTAAAAATGAAGGACCTCGGAGGTACCTAAGGAATGAATCCTATACTGAGCACAGTAGATAATGAGATCGAGCGTTTAACGGCATTCCTGATTGATCAACAGCAGCAAGATGGATCTTGGCACTTTTGTTTTGAGAATGGAATCGTTATCGATGCCTATGTCATCATTCTCTTTCGGATTTTGAACGTACAGAATGAAGCCCTGATCAGGCAGCTACATGATCGTATTCTTGCTGAGCAACAGTCCGCTGGATTCTGGCAATTGTATAGAGATGAAGAAGATGGTAACTTATCCACCTCGGTTGAAGCCTACTACGCCCTTCTCTATTCTGGGTACAGTAAGGTGACAGATGAGCCGATATTGCGTGCAAAGCATTATATTCAATCCAAAGGAGGAATTGGAAAAGTAAGTAGCATCCTAACCAGAGTCATTCTCGCAGCTACTGGACAGAGTAAATGGCCTTTATCGATCTCTTCGATTCCCCTAGAAGTTCTGTTGTTCCCGTCTTATTTTCCTATTAACTATTTTGAGTTCTCTGGCTACTCAAGAGTGCATCTCACGCCTATGCTTATTATGGCCGATCGACGATTCTCGATCTCAACAGCGAATGCTCCTGATCTATCTGATCTCATAGACACACGCATTGAAGATGCTGAACCCGCTTCCCGTGGATATCATGAGCTGCAGGACGTTATTCAAACTGGCCTAAGCAGACTTCTTGGAAGCCCTCGCTACATTCACGAAGTTGCCCGAACCAAAGCAGAACAGTTTATTCTCCGGCGGATTGAATCCGACGGGACTCTATACAGTTACGCAACTAGTACAATTCTTATGGTCTATGCCCTTCTGGCTCTGGACTATGACCAGCAGCATCCTCTGATTACGAATGCCATAAATGGGCTTACCGCGATGCAATGCCGTTCTGAAAGTAAAACAACAATTCAAAACTCTCCGTCTACGATATGGGACACGGCTCTAATCGCTTATGCTTTACAGGAGGCACAAATTCCCGATCATCATCTCGCGATTCAACGTGCTACTTCGTATCTGCTGACCAGACAACAGCATAAAACTGCTGATTGGAGTATTCATAATCCGGATACGACTCCGGGGGGATGGGGTTTCTCAGAATCTAATACGATTAATCCGGATGTGGATGATACGACCGCTGCTTTACGAGCCATTCGAAGTTTATCAATAACTCAGCCATCCTATCTAGAGTCATGGAATCGTGGACTGAACTGGGTCCTATCGATGCAGAATAAAGACGGTGGCTGGCCAGCTTTTGAAAAAAACACCAATAAAGAAATGCTCACTTGGCTCGCAATCGATGGGGCTAAATCTGCTGCTATTGATCCCTCGGAGGCAGATCTAACCGGGCGCACCTTGGAGTATCTCGGGAACTTTGCCGACCTTGATACGCGAAACGAATTCATCGGGCGAGGTGTGAAATGGCTGATTCAGCATCAGGAGAAGGATGGCTCATGGTACGGAAGATGGGGCGTTTGTTACATCTATGGGACTTGGACTGCCTTAACAGGATTGCAGGCCGTTGGCCTGCCACTGGAACATGAAACATTGCAAAAAGGAGCGAATTGGCTCCTAAGCATACAGAACTCGGATGGGGGTTGGGGGGAATCTTGTCATAGTGATCGGCTTTTGAAGTATGTACCATTAGGCGAAAGTACGCCTTCCCAAACTGCATGGGCGCTCGACGCACTCATCACTATTCAGCCGAAATCAACAGCTGCGGTGGAAAAAGGGATTGAAAGATTAATCATGTCTATTCATGAAGAGGATTGGAAAACTTCTTATCCAACTGGCGCTGGTCTCCCCGGTAATTTCTATTCCAATTATCATAGTTATCGCTATATCTGGCCGTTACTCACACTGAGTCATTTTAGAAAAAAATACGGTCAAAGATAATACTAGGTAATAACTAGCGTAGTCCTGCTTCACTTCTAAAGTGTCTCATAAAAGCTAGATCGCGACTTAATGTAGTCCTCTTTTGGATCTAGCTCTCCTTTCCAATACCCCGCTCCGGTATGTATTCATCAGTTCAAACAAAATTCGTAAAAAACATCAGAGCAGCGATCATCCGTTATTGGAGAATCGTTGCTCTGATGTTATGAACCGGGGGTTGAATACTTTTGTCCGTTACACTTCCTTCTAAATCACCCATCCATTTATAGCTGTACAAAATACAGTTAAACACCTCGCTGATCCCCGTTACCTTCATCCGCCTCCATACTGTTGCACAGAGGGTTGCATTACTCAATTTACTTTTTGGAGCTCGATACCAAAATATCCCCATTCAAGAAATAGGCGTAATCGTCGGTGGTTTCGGTGACCGTTCCCAAGCATGAGTTAACTGCAATGTTGCAGCATAGGTAATCAACGAAACGAATAATGATCCGGACAGTTCAATGATCTGCCCCAGGTCCATTCGTTCCAGTATACCGTGAGCCGTCATCCCGCAAATCGTCATGATAATTCCTCCCGCGCCCACCTTGAATACAATACGAAAGTCAAAATAAAATCCGATCGTTCCTGCCACAGACAAAAAATTCAGCAGTGTCAGCAGTAAAAGCCCCAGTCCGAACCCTATAGCAACCCCTTCGATGCCAATATTAGAACCGAGAACAAAGATCGCAATCACTTCAAAAATATTCGTAAGAATATGGTTCCACATGACGGTTGATGCTTTCCCCAAACCAAGCAAAATCGCTTGCAGGGGTGCTCCAAAATAATAAAGAAAAAATAAGGGGGCAATCAACCTTAGCAGCTCGCCCGCTTCTGGCGAATGATAGATCAAAGTAGTTAATGGTACAGCCCATAAGTACAGGATGATTGTACATGGAAGACCTACAATAAGCGCGGATCGCATAGCCATATCCATCCGACTATGCATAAGCTTGCTATTATTGCTTACACTCGCTTCGCTGATCGCCGGAATTAATGCAGTGGACAACGATTGAGTGAAGAAGCTGGGGAGAAACAACATGGGGAGAGCATATCCCGCTAAAAGTCCGAATTGCTTAGTCGCCATCTCAACCCCCACACCAAACAGGACTAGACTTTTCGTAATCAGCAATGGGAGAAACGCATGATAGAGAGAATGAATAAATCCGCTACCTGTCATCGGTAAGCCGATGCGCAGCAGATCTTTCAACGTACTGTCTCCTTTGGGTGAAAAACTTGAACTAGGCGGTGGGGTGGTTTTGATCTTCCCTCGATTTGCCCATTTGAAGACAGCAAACAAATAGAGCAAACCAAAACCTTCGCCGATCACGGAAGCCGCCATAGCGCCCGCAGCTGCATAAGCAATCCCATAAGGCAGCAAAACGTTGACAACACCGATAATGACAATGATTTGCGCCAAATTCTCAATAATATCGGAAAAGGCCAGCGGGTTCATGTTCTGTTTTCCACGAAAATAACCTTTCAGTACAGCTGACATCGCAATAATTGGAATGATCGGCGTAATAGCGACCATAGCATAATACGCCCGCTGATCGGCTAAAAAAACCGACGCGATCCATTTGGAGCCAAATAGAGCTACTAAAGTTAGTATAATACTCAACGTACCCGTAATACTTAAAGATACTTTGAGAATTCGCTTTACTCGCGCTTCATCCTGCTTAACCTCAGCTTCTGAGACAAGCTTTGAAATCGCAACAGGAAGCCCCAGCTCTGTCAACGTAATAAACAAGGGTAGCAGTGGATGAGCAATCATAAGCAGCCCTACCCCCTCGGCTCCTAAAAAACGTGCCAACAAAACGCCATTCAAAAATCCAAGCCCTTTTGTAAAAAATGACGACACGCTTAAAATGAACGTGCCACGAATAAAGCTTTGTTTACGCATCCCCATTTCTACGCATCTCCACCTATGGTTTGTCCTGGCCCTACTTTCTAACTTATTCGAACAAACACAAGTACATGCTGACAAGTATTTGTAAAGTATATAATATGCAAAAAGCCCGACACACCATAGTTGGTGTACCGGTCAATTTCCTCATATTTTAGTATCCAAAAAAGGAGTCGAAATCCCCCCTACATACTCATGTGCAGCAGTGGAAATGAAATATATGAACCCCCGCAACAATAAGTACAACAAAAAACCGCGAAATATATCGCGGTTTTTAGAAATGAACTATATTTACTATCTATCTAACATTAACGCATGACACCTAGTCGATTTTATTGAATTCAATCCAATCGATCTGCAAGCCTGGTTTGATGAACTCCAATTTCATATCATAAAGACCTGCTTCGAGTTCAACTTTCACAAGCTTTTGTCTGATCCACTGACCTTCAGTACCATTTGTTTGAATGGTTGTCATCAATTGATCATTCACTGATACATTGCACGCACTTTGAGCCAGCTCAGGTTCCGTTGACATGATATGCACCAGGATACGGTATTGACCAGCCTGTTCCACTTTAAAGCTAGTCGATCCTTCTACGACAGGTTTAACCTGTGGATTCTGTGATAAAGATTGAGCTTGTTCTTCAGTAAGTGAAGGATTAGCTTTAAAAAACTCTACAGTTTCTACAATTTCCTGTTTTCTAGAGAATACAGGTGCATTCATGATAAACTCACAAATGTTTATGGCAGAACGTTGGAGCTCTCCACGGGTTAACGTGCCATTTTCCAACGACTCAATGGTGTTATCATTCCATCCGTTAATTTCTGAACCATAGTTAGGTACAACCATATAGAGGTCGTTTTGTGCACGAACCATCCAATTTGTAAATTTCCGATCTGCTGGTCCACCATTAACTACATCATTCATGATCGCCCACCAGTCAGTCATTACAATGCCTTTAAAGCCCCACTCCCCACGAAGAATCGTGGTGTTCAAATCATAATTCGAAGCCGCCCAGTGTCCATTAACTGGATTGTAGGAGGTCATTATAGAATTCGAACCGCCCTGCTTCACGGAGATTTCAAAACCTTTCAAATAAATCTCACGAAGTGCACGTTCAGACACCACGGCGTTTACTTTACTACGATGTTTCTCCTGATTGTTACAAGCGAAATGCTTCATCGTAGCGGTTGAGCCGCCTTTCAAGATACCGCGAGTACACGCAGCAGCAAACACCCCAGAGATCAAAGGATCTTCTGAAAAATACTCAAAGTTACGTCCATTAAGCGGACTGCGTCGGATATTAAGGCCAGGTCCAAGCAAGGAATCCACGTTATTTCTTAACAACTCTTGCCCTTCCATAACATAAAGCTCTTCTACCAAATCCGCATTCCAAGTAGCTGCAAGAAGCGTTCCGATAGCAACTTGAGTCGCCTTTGCTCCGCTGTCCATACGAATCCCTGAAGGACCATCAGCTGTACAAGCCACTGGAATTCCGAGATTAAATAAACTGTCACTTACGCCTCCAAATGCAGAAGCCGTGCCCGGTGTAACTAAAGGACTGCTCATCCCTTCACCACGTACAATTGCAGCCAAATCCTCATCACTGAGCTGTGCAATGAAAGCTTCCATGCTAACCTTCTGTTCATATACGTCTCTTAATTTATATCCTTTATTACCTGTTTGTGAGATCGTCTCTGGAAGATTAGTTTCAATTCGCTCAGCCAACGAAATTTTACGTTTAGGAACTTCAACATAAACAATCTCGTACGAACCGTCCGCCTTCTGAGCACCTGGCATCATTCTCGTAAAGCTTTCTGTAGGCGCGAGCGCTTCTTGCAATTGCTCCACAACTTGAAGAGCTTCAACGACATAGCCGTCTTTACCCTCAACACCGACTGCCACCACTTGTTTAACACTAGTTCCCACATACAAGCGGTACGTTCCTTCTTCGAGAACATAGGCAGAAGCATATCCTGTTACGCCTGCGTCATCATAAGAAGCCATAGAATGAGCTGAGAAACTCACGGTAAGGCGCTGTGCTTCACCTGGTTCAAGAACTTTCGTCTTACCGAATGACACCAGAGCTTTAGCTGGTTTACCAAGCTTACCTTGCGGAGCTTCATAATAGACCTGAACAACCTCTTTACCAGCAAAGGAAGTTCCTGTATTGGTAACGGTTACGCCGATTTCAATGAAAGACTCGCCTTCTTTGGTAATCAATTTGGCTTCTTCTGGCTCGATACTAAAAGTTGTATAAGATAAACCATAACCAAATTCAAATTGAACCTTATCTGGGCAAAATGTCTCGAAATAACGATATCCTACATAGATATCTTCCTGATACAAGTTCGTAAATTCATTGCCGTAATTCTGTGTTGATGGGTAATCATTGATGGAATAAGCGATTGTATCCGTCAGTTTACCACTTGGAGTTACCTCTCCAGACAGCACATCTGCAATCGCATTTCCGCCTTCCATACCACCCTGCCATGAATAAATCACAGTTGAAATCGGATATTTATAGCTTTCATCGTTCATCCAGTTCATATCAATGATGTTGGAGACATTCAGGACAACGATTGTTTGCTCAAAATATGTAGTTACCTGCTTCAGCATTGCCTGTTCATCATTTGTTAATTGGTAGCTGCCCGGTGCATCAGCATTATCCTGATCTTCCCCTGCCGTGCGTCCAATTACAAGAATGGCTTTATTCGATTTGTTTCTAGCTTCGGAAACCAATTCATTGCTCAAAGACATTTCCTTCTGATGCCAAGGTTCTGCAGCCCATGCGCCTCCACCATTATCAAATGGATTCTGTTCAATCCACTTTTCATAGACAGCAGCCAGCTCTTCGTTAACTGTAAAGTTCTTCTTAGTGCGAAGACCATCCAATAAATTGGTCGTATAAGTAACATGGACACTACCGCCGGAACCTGTACCACTGCGATAATAATTCACTTGGGATCTGCCAAAAATCGCAACATTATCGCCTTCGCCAAGCGGAAGTACCTGATTATCATTCTTCACCAGCACCGCACCTTCAGCGGCTACTGTCCGGCTAAATTCTGCAAAACCTTCTAATGGAATTCCCACATTCTGTGTGCTCAACTTATTTCCTCCTGTTGTTCAATTCTATAGGTTGTTTCTTGAAATCTTCAATTCCTTTAATAACATGCTAACAATGCATCTATATCATTATAGTACATTGGAAAACTGGAATATATATAATAATTAACTTTATTAATATAATAATTTTAGTTTGGACCCTTCACTAATTTAATAACGAGTAATTTTGCTGTTGAATGTAAGACCGAAGGAAGAATATGATGTAGCACATATTTCAGGGGCTATATCTATTCCTATTGAAGAATTAGAAGAGAAGCTTGCTTCCTTACCCTCAAATTATGATGTAGTCGCTTATTGTAGAGGACCTTGCTGTTTAATGTCCGTGGAGGCAGTCGAATTAAAAACAAAAGCAAGAAGATTAAGAAGTGTTGCTAGTAAGGCGGAAAATCTAATGTCGACGAAAGTTAGTGATTCTACAAGTATTACAATCAGCCTAAATGGTTACAAAGTTACCTCGTTTCTCCAGAAAAGCAACACCAATTATATCGGAAAACACTATTTATTGTCATCATTTCGCAAATTTTTGGAGGAGCAGGTCTTGCTGCTGCACTTTTTACACTAGGATTGCTGGGGCAGCATTATTTGTTGGACATCTATCTCAAAGATTCGGAAGGCGTAGTGATCTTGCTACTGGATTCTTAATAGGCGGATTAGGAGCAATCGGAGTCGTAATTTCTGCTTTAACTAATAATATTCTACTTTTATTGTTCTCATTGCTTATCTATGGAGCAGGCACTGCAACTAATTTGCAGACACGTTATGCGGGTACAGATTTGGCGGCCCCCACTCAACGAGCAACAGCGATTAGCATCGCGATGGTTTCAACTACATTTGGTGCTGTTGCTGGGCCAAACTTAGTTAATGTAATGGGGAAGTTCACTGAATCTATTGGTGTCCCGACTCTTGCAGGACCGTTCATTCTAGCTGCTGCAGCATACATTGTCGCTAGTTTAATCCTTATAGCTTTGCTTAGACCAGATCCGCTCGTTGTTGCAAAAGCTCTTGCACAGGCACAAAGCTCCACTCCAAGTCATTCTGATCATTCAACAGGAAATGCAGCTTCTATCAACAAAAAGGGCGTTATTATTGGAGCTACAGTAATCAGTAGATGTCTTGATCGCGTTGGCAGAGCATCTGGTGGAGCTTTATCTGGTATGATTTTAGCAAATTCCAGTTACGCCATTTTATCACTTGGTGGAGGCTTCGTTGCATTATTGCTTATTCCAGTCGTTCTTTCGTCTCGAAATTTGAATAACAATAACAAAGGTTGACCTCAAGAAAGATGTGAGATCAACCTTTGACTTTTAATAGTAATGTATTTTAAAAAATAGCGTACATTTCAATCCACAAGTGGGCTAATCGTTATTTGTATAATACTAATTTCACCATGACCGCCCGTGATTCTCAGCGTATTAATAGCACCCGGCAATACATTGACGGTAATATTCGTACGGCCACTAAATTGTTGAGCTCCACCAGTGGAGAGGGCATTAAGGAGCGAGTAATCCTTATCATTGACGTATAAATTCACTTTTGCCAGACGTTCACTCGTAGCATAATGAAGTCCAATGGAAGCTCTGCCGCCCTCTCCTCCCTGTATATTATTGAAAAGAACATAGGAACCCTCTGTTTGTAAGTGGCTCACCACCTGTTGACCTGATTCTAACGTCTGTATTTCTGCTCCTCCAAAAACCATACAATCCGCAGCCGGATATGTCTTAAGATAAGGATTGACTTCCGGTGTAGTTCCAATCGATGAGACGCCCTCTTTTGTCTGAATAACCGGCTTGATCGTACCGTCTTCGTTGAACTCTAGGTAATCGATACACACGCTACGCAGATTACCTTCTCCAGAAATGGACTGATTATGATAGAACAAATACCATTGGTCTTTGAACTCCACCACGGAACCATGAGTTGTTGAACAGCCTGTCGGCTCTAGAAAGATCCCTCTGTACATCCACGGACCAAGCGGATTCTCACTGGTGGCGTATCTCATTCGATTATTGTCTTCTAAGTTATCCGCATAGGTAAGGTAGTAAAGACCGTTTCTTTTGAATACCCAGGCTGCTTCATGAAAATCTTCTAGTCCCTCCATTTCATTCATCCCGTTCTTCAGAGACAACATATCTTCATTCAGTTCCCCGCCAAGACATGTACTCCCTCCGCCGTAATACATATAAGCGCGATCATCTTCGTCCACTAACACACATGGATCGATCAAAGCGAACCCGCCAAGCCCTGGAATATATCCCTGATCGGTAAAATCACTTGCTGGCTTCTTGCTTGTCGCTACCCCAATTTTCCACGAATCATTCCAATTCGAGTCACTCGGATGAGGATAATAGAAATAGTAGGTTCCATTCTTGTACGCACAGTCTGGAGCCCACATGAAACCGCCTTCAGGTCTGCCCCAAGCGACATCGTCCGAACTAAGAATTTCACCTTCATCCACCCAATTCACCATATCTTGAGAGGAAAATACGTGGTATCTGTCCATAAGATCACAGCCTCTGGCTGGATCCATATCATGGGAAGCGTAAATATAAATCTTACCATCACTCCAGACATGAGCTGATGGGTCAGCCGTATAGATGGATGTAATTACAGGATTCAAAGATGTTCTCTTTTTTGATTCGACAATTATATCTTGATTGTTGTTAGACATGATAAGACCTCCTGAAGTATGCTTTTTTGATAGGTTGCTATTCTACTTCTGTTTTGACCATGAGTATTTAGGTTGCCAAGACAGGAGCTTTTTCGCCAGAGCATTACTGACAATAGCCTCTCTATCTTGGAATGTCTTACGCAAGTCTCCTACTTCAGAGTAAAAGCTCTTCAGCAGTTCTTCTGTTGTTCGGTCACTTAATGTATCATCTCCAGTGATGTTCAGGTGGATGGCTCCATTAAGTTCAGCATGAAGAGCGGCTATACAAGCCGTCACTGCATCCCGAATATCAATATAACTCCATAAAATAGGTTTGAACGTCTCCGGTTTTGCTATCGCAAGATGTCGATAATCTCCAGGACCAGTAATCATAGAGAAACGTAGGGATGTCACCTGCATACCGTTTCTCCGGTGAAACATTTCAGCAGTCAGCTCGTTGACGACTTTGGAGAGTCCATAACATTCTTGCGGGAGCTGTGGATGGTCTTCGTCTACCGGAAAATAATGCGGTGAAAAGGGTTGTGGAGCCCAAGCAAATCCGTAGGAAGACTCACTTGAGCCCATTATCACTTTACGAATACCCAAGAGAGAAGCCGCTTCCAGTACATGATAACCAGCCACTGTATTGTTCGCATAAATATAAGAATGTGGATAATGAATTGGAGCAGGTATTGCAGCTAAATGTATGATAGCATCTACGCCTTCAAGCGATCCCACCACTTGCCCGAAATCATTCAGATCGACTTTAATCTGCTTGCAATGAATTCGATCAGACAGATGATTATCTAACGACACAACATCATATTTCTGCTCTTGGAGCATCCCGATTACTTGAGAGCCAAGTTTGCCCCCACCACCAGTAACGGCAATAGTGTTCATTTCAATCTACCTCCTTGATCTGCGGTTATTTTAGTACTGTAATCTAAGGGCGTACCAATGTTCCGTCTGCTTTACGGTCCAGAGGATAAGGCCGGTGATATTGACTAGAACTCCATTGTTCTCTGAGAAGAGATTTAGCCTGCACTTCATCGATATCAATACCTAATCCCGGTTTGTCAGAGGGGTACAGGTACCCACCTTGTCTGACAATATGTCCTGGAAAAGCTTCTAATTCTTCCTGCTTGAAATGATTAATTTCCTGGATGCCGAAGTTCCAGAGTGCCATATCCAGATGAACTGCAGCTGCCTGGTTCACTGGATCATTTTCTCCTCCTTCTTGCCAAGCCGTGCGGACACCGTAGATTTCACCCAATGCGGCTATTTTACGACAGGCACTGATGCCCCCTGCCTTGGAAACTCGTACCCTAATAAAATCAATCAGTTTCTCCTGCATAAGCCCTGTCCATTCCTGCGGGTTCACAAATAACTCACCCACAGCCTGCGGTGTTGCGCTCTGTTGCCGAAGCTGGCGGTACCAACCAATCTGCTCTGGTGCTATTGCATCCTCTAAGTAGAAAAGACTGTAAGGCTCTAAGCGTTTTGAGAGTTGAATCGCACGTATAGGTGAGAGGTGCTCATGAACATCATGAGTGAACTGAACGCCGGATCCAAATTCCACACGAAGCTTCTCGAACATGTCAGGAATGGCATTCAGATAAGCATGCTCGTCAAATACAGGACCACTGCTCCAAGGATGGACAGGAAGCTTCGCTTCCTTCCCGCTGACAAACCCACCGCCGCCGTATCCTCCCATCTGGACACGAATCACTGTGTAACCTTCCTCTATGAATTTATAGACATCTTCCTTGAGCTCTGTGATATCAGCGCCACCAGCATGGCCATAACAAGGGACCGCCGAACGGCAGGCACCTCCCAGAAGCTGATAGACTGGCAGGTTCGCTTCTTTACCTTTGATATCCCACAAGGCCATATCAATACCACCGATAGCCGTATTAAGAATCGCACCGTTTCTCCAATAACCACTCATATGCATAAGATGCCAGAGGTCTTCAATATTTGCCGGATCACGACCCTTTAGAAGTGGTGCAAGCAGTTGCTCAACAACTTGAACTACAGCCTCAGGATTATACAAATCTGATGCGGAACCAATCCCATACAATCCATCCTGATCCGTCGTTACTTTCACAATTGTCCAGCTTCCATCATGTCTGGTGCGGATGCATTCTACTCCTGTTATTTTTGCCATGATTTCACCATCCCCTTTTGTGTCGCTTTTATTTTAATGCAATCATCAACACATCCAAACGGGACGTTATTAAACTTTCCACCGCATTTCTATCCTCTTCCTGTTGATGGGATAGAATGGAACAAAAAACGTCCCAGACTGTCGTAAAACGACAACTTGGGACGCCTTTTTATTAATCAAAAACCCTTATGATAATCACTTCAAATTATAAATCCGATACAGTAGGTCTGTGGTCTCCGCACGTTTCAGCATGCCTTCTGAATTCAGATTGGCGTCACTTCCATGCAATAACTCCGCAGCTTATTTTTTGGTAGCAAGATAAGCGTCTATTTGTTTCTGAGTTTCAGTAATAATTTTATCAAGTCCGTTTTTCTTTTGAGTCTCCACATAATCGGCTACAGCTTTGTTAACATCCTTCACCATACCGTATTCAATCGGTCTGCTGATCTCATCGGTGGCTTGATCGCGTTTAGCTAATTCATTCTTCATAGCATCTTCAGCAATAAACAGACCGTCAATCGGGGAATTCACATTGTACGGCTGATTAGCAAAATCGGCTTCTTTCACCCAGAAATCTTTAGCATAAGTTGTTGTTGGACGCATGTATTGAGGTTTCCAGAACGCCCATTGTCCACCCCACTCCATATAATTACTTGTAGAAGACTGCATGCCTTCCGGATAATCCGCAGCTTCACCATTCAGGACATAGGTTTTGCCTTCGATACCGTATTGCAACAAATCATATAGCGTTTGGTCAGTCTCCACCATATCAAGGAAACGAAGTACCCGATCTGGATTCTTGGAGTTTACATTGATGGCTACAACATTAGCAAGTGCTGTACGGTTGACATACTTTTTGTCTGGATACATGAGCGACATGCCTTGTTTATAGGAAGCATCAGAGAAGCCTGGATCAGCATAAGCCCATTCATGTGATGTTACAGTAAAGAGCAATTTACCGTTTCTCCACTGATCTTCTGCTCCTTCTTTATCAATCATGGCATCTCTGTTGATCAGTTTGTCGTCATACCATTTCTTTGCCAAAAGAGAAGCTTCGAGGAAGAAAGGCTGTTGTTCAACAGATTGAATAGTAATTTTCGGATCACTCAGATAGAAGCCTAAACCATGGAAGTTGAGATCTACCCATTCATCGCGGATATAATACAAAGATAGTGGTGTAGTACGGGAAAGCTTCTCGTTCGGATAAGCTTTTTTCAGCTCACGAAGCAGATTGTCGACATCTTCAATCGTTTGAATAGAATCCGGAGCGATGTTAATGCCTGCTTTTTCAGCCAGATCTGAACGCCATCCAGCAAATTTACGTTCATTCATTTTCATTGTCCATGGAAGTCCTACGATTTGTCCGTTAACCGTTGCAGCTCCTAACGTTCCTTGTTCTACATATTTCTTCTCAAGATTAGGCGCATATTTCGGGAGCAGATCATTTAAGGCCATGTAGGAACCTTTTGCAGCCATTTGTTTATAGGAGAGCCAATCTCCATCAAAGTTCATATCCCAGTTATCCCCGGATGCGGCCATCACGAGCATTTTTTCCTTGAAGTCGCCAAAAGGTATGAAATTTACGGAGAACTTAACGTTTAGGCCTTTGGATTTCACGTAATCACTAATTTTGGACCAAACCTCGTCCGTGGCCGCCTTTTTGTCCCCACCGAAATAGAATTTGAGTGTAACTTCATCTTCACCTTTCGCAGGCTCTGTGTTAGAACCGGTGTTGCCCTTGTTTTGATTCGTTTCATTGGATGAAGTATTTCCGCCACTCGAGCTACATGCGGACATAATCAGTCCTAGCAATAGCATTGCTATCAGGACGATCTGAAATCTACCCATGCGTTTGCGCATCCTAATCTCCCCTTTTACCTTTAATTTATACTATACGACTTAAGTCGACATAGTTAACCTTTAACTGCTCCAACCATAAGACCTTTAACGAAATAACGTTGCAGGAATGGATACAAGAAAATAATAGGTCCAATGGTTATAACTGTTAGCGCCATTTTGATAGACTCGGAAGGAATCTGAGCTGAAATCCGCTGCATCGCTGCCGCATTTCCAGAGTTCTTCAAGAAATCGACATTAGAGATCAATGTACGCAGAAGGAGTTGCAGTGGTTGAAGCTCTTGCTTATCGACGAACATTAACCCGAGGAACCAGTCGTTCCAATACCCGAGTGCTACGAACAAGCCAACAGTCGCTAGAACTGGTAGAGCCAGTGGCATGATCAGCCTAGAATAGATTCTGAATTCACCTGCACCGTCCATTTTGGCCGACTCATGCAGATCCTCTGGAATAGAGAGCATAAAGTTTCGAATAAGAAACATATTGAAGGCATTCCCCAGCGATGGAAGAATAAGCGCCCATATCGTATCTTTCAAATGCAGGTATCTGACGATAACGATATACCAGGGAACCAGTCCCCCACTGAAGAGCATCGTGATAATGACAAAGATTGAAAGAATATTCCTATATTTAAAAGAACGTCTTGCCATTACATAAGCGCCCATGCTCGTTAAGAAGAGCGACAAAATAGTTCCGACAACAGTGACGAATGTGCTGACCCCGTACGCTTCAAAGATTCGATTGGAGCCAAGAAGCAAAATGCGATAGGAATCGAACGTTATCGTCTTCGGCCATATAGAATAGCCGTACTGCATAATATCTTTTTCCGTACTAAGTGAGCCTGAGATCACCATGAGGAACGGGAACAGGCAGGTCAGACTGAATAGGCCGATAACCAGAGCGATTAGAAACTGGCTGAAAGAGAATTTTCTTGCTGACATCGTGTGGGATGACCTCCTTAAAGTTAGATGAGCTTGGCTTTAGAATATCGCTGAGTCTTTGTCGATTTTGCGTGCCGCATAGTTACTCCCAAGGACTAAGAAGAAGGCAACAAAGGACTGTAGAAAGCCCGCAGCGGAAGCCATCCCAATATCACCAGATTTTCGCAGGCTCCGATAGACAAAGGTGTCAATAACATCTGTGGTCGGAAAGAGTAGAGAAGCGTCACCTACCATGGCGTAGAACATCCCAAAATCAGCATTCATAATTCTACCTACTGCTAGTAGCGTCAGGATGATAATCGTTGGCCGCAGCATAGGAATACTGATGTACCTGATCTGCTGCCATCTAGATGCTCCATCAATGGAAGCAGCTTCATAATAAGAACTGTCAATAGAGGTTAACGCGGCCAAATAGATAATTGTGCCATAGCCAGTGATTTTCCAGCGGGCAGCAATGGTTAAGATTGCCGGCCACAGCTCGGCCCTACTATAGAAGTCAATCGGTTGAAGATTTAGGTACTCTAGGAAGCGATTTATCGCTCCGTTCTCATAGTTCATCAGATTATAAGCGAATACACCTACAACAATCCATGAGATAAAGAACGGTAAAAAGGTCAAGGATTGCGTAATTCGTTTGAAATACTTATTGCGCATTTCATTCAATAGGAGAGCAAACCCAACTTCAAAAACGAGCCCTATTGCTATAAAGAGAGCATTTAATAGGATCGTGTTGCGGATGGCCCGGAATGCCACCGGAGAAGAGAATACATAGTCAAAGTTGCTGAACAGCGGGTCCATCCAATCACTTCCAAAAATCCCTTTGGAGAAATCAAAATTCTTGAAGGCGATTACAAGACCAGCCAGCGGTAGATAGTTAAAGAGCAAGAACAGTACCCCGACGGGTAAGAACATGAGCAGCAAGGTGCGATTTTTGTACAGTTCCTTGAACACTCCGTTTAGTTTCATATCGATTTCCCTTTCGCTGTTTGGATAAATTAATTGTAAAAGAGTGAATGTGCACTTACTATGAGTCAATCTTGCACTTTGTTGATTCATTTTTATCCTGATCCACGAGATATCCAATTTCCTGTGTAAAAATAAAAGTAGCGATTCTCTTAGATGCGAGAATCGCTACTTTATAAGACTTTTAACGATTTGATTGAGTCAGACCATTAACGGGCCTCATCTGTTTTGGACAATTCTTCGTCTACCTTCATAGGGTGTCGCAATAAAATACGGGTCCCTCCTTGTGCTCCTATCTGAATCTGTAGCTTATAGTCAGACCCAAAATACAGCTTCAGACGGTCGTTCACATTGCGCAAGCCCACACCTCTCCGAGTAGTTGTATACATTTCCTCCTCAGGATCTTCATAATCCAGCTCGTCAATGATACTTTGTGGAATGCCTTTTCCATTATCTGCAATCTCGATGATCATATCTTCCTTTTCACGTCTAGCGGACACAATGATTTTCCCCTTCTCGAAGTCAGTCCGCACACTATGTTGGATTGCATTTTCTACTAGAGGTTGTAGCAGCAGGCGAAGGAATGGAAAATCCAGCAAATCTTCATCTATGGAATATAAAATCCGGATTGTTTTGCCCATTCGGGCCTGTTCAATCAGCACATAAGCTTTAACTTGCTCAATCTCACGCCGCAGCGTGGTAATCTCCTTTCCTTGATTCAGGCTGAGCCGAAGTAGATTTCCCAGTGCAGATACCATTTCACTAATGTCGCTGCGGCCATGATTTTCTGCCTTCCACCGAATAGATTCAAGCGTATTATAGAGAAAATGTGGGTTGATCTGGTGGCTGAGCACCTGAAACTCCAAAGCCTTCTTCTTTCGCTCGGAACGCCACGCTTCCTGGATCAATACGTCAATCCGCTGTACAAGACTTCCGACGCCTCGATACAACCAGCCTACTTCATCTGTTCTTGACGAAGTCAACGCTTCTGTCTGAAAATTGCCCTCCTCCATTCTCCGCATAAGCCTTACCAGACGTGCGATAGGCTGGGTGAAATACACCGTAATGTAAAAAACAACGGCAAAGCAGCAGACGAGATAAATAAACAGAAAGATGATTAGCAGACGTGTCATTTCATCACTTGTTCCAGTCAGTTCCTTCAATAACGTCAGACTGACAATCGCCCAAGGCTCACTGTCTAAGCTGACATAAGTAGTAAGATACTTGTGTCCATCAATCTTGATCGTTTGTGAACCCGCCGGATTTTTTTGAAGATGGGTAATGAACGAATTCGAAGGAAATCGTGTGCCGGCCCATTCATTGGATGATGAGTCATAATAAATAGTACCGTCACGATTCATGAGTAGCAGCTTCTGATTCTTCAATTGCTCAGTGGGTGAGAAGTAACGCTTCAAATGATCCTCTGAAACTTCTGTAACGACCATACCTCGGGGCTCACGGTCATAGAGTCCTGAGAAACGCTTGATATATCCTAGCAGAGGGCGGCCATATTTGCCTTGCTGTGGCATAAATAACTCCCACATTGGACCTACAGTCCCTTGTGACCGCGTAAACCATTCCTCTGAAGTTATATTCGCCGCTTCTCCCAATGTATTCATATAAGAAGGATACAGCGAAGGATTTATTGGATATACTCGCACTCGGAAAGCATCGATTTGTGGAGTGGCCTGATAGAGCACGGTAAGTAGATTTACAGTAAAATCCTCTTCTTCAGCAGGATTGGCGGGCGGATCAATCAGTAAATCTTGTACACGTTTATTGCCGATAAGAGTGTTGACCTGATCATTAAGTGTATTAAGATAAATCTCAAAATTTTTAGCTGCTTGCTGAAGGTAGCTCAGTGAGATCTTAGTGTTCGTATTCGTGATGCCTTCAATAGACTTAATATGCGCAAAGTAAGCAAAGATGAGAAAAGGCACAATAATAATCATAAAAAATACCAATATGATACGGTTCCTTAACGATGCGCCTAGACGCAGAGTGAAACGATTCATAACAATCCCCCAATCCTTACATGTCGACAATAATCCCCGCAATAATTTGCGATCCACTCATTGTGGCAAAAAATGCATTTTATACAATTAGGCTGTAGCATTCATCATCTTATGGAAAAGAGGAATCGTATTGACTGGAGCTAGTAAAACCGTTGTACATGTCATCTCTCATACTCACTGGGATAGAGAATGGTATATGCCCTATGAAGCTCATCACGTTAAGCTTATCGAAACTATAAATTCTTTGATTGAGACGTTTGAATCCGACCCGGATTTTAAGAGCTTTTATCTAGATGGACAAACCATAGTAGTGGAAGATTATTTGCAGGTTTATCCTGAGAAGCGTGAAATCATCCAGAGATTATGCGATGCTGGCAAGCTCTCTCTTGGGCCGTGGTATATTCTTCAAGACGAATTTCTGACAAGCGGTGAAGCTAATGTTCGCAATCTGCAAATCGGACATCGTGATGCAAGGACATTCGGTCCCATCTCTAAGATCGGCTATTTCCCGGATTCTTTTGGCAATATGGGCCAAGCTGCACAGATTCTTCAGCAAGCTGGAATCGATACAGCCATCTTCGGCAGGGGTGTGAAAGCTACTGGTTTCAACAATCGCGTGGTAGATGCCTCTGATCAGGAATCTCCTTACTCTGAGCTGATCTGGCAATCTCCTGACGGCTCCAAAGTGCTCGGTATTCTCTTTGCGAATTGGTACAACAATGGCATGGAAATTCCTGTTGATTCTGATACTGCTAAAAGCTACTGGGACCATCGCCTTGCACGTACCAGACAATATGCTTCCACCCGACATTTACTGCTTATGAATGGATGTGATCACCAGCCCATCCAAACCGATCTTTCTGAAGCTTTACGTGTTGCGCGTGAATTATATCCAGACTGTGATTTCATTCATTCTAACTATGATGATTATGTAAAAGCCGTTAAAAATGAGCTTCCCGATGACCTAACCCTTACTACAGGGGAGCTGCGCGGGCAACATACAGACGGCTGGTACTCACTAGTAAATACTGCTTCAGCGAGGGTATACATCAAGCAGCTCAATCAACAGAACCAGACTCTTCTAGAAAAAATAGCTGAACCGCTAGCCGCTATCGCACATGGATTAGGCAAAGCTTATCCGCACGGTCTAATGCAATATGCCTGGAAGACGCTCATGCAGAACCATCCGCATGACAGTATTTGCGGCTGCAGTGTAGATGAAGTCTACCATGAGATGAAGACTCGGTTTGCAAAAAGCATGGAGGTCGGATCAGCCCTCATCACTGACAGTGCCAGATTCATTAGTGCTAAGGTCGACACCTCTATCTTCGCATCATTTGGAGAAGACGCCACTACATTCGTAGTTTATAATACTAGCGGCTATTCTAGTAGCAGCGTTGTGACCTTGGAAATTGAGTGGTCTCATCGTTTCTTCAATCAAAGTGAAGACCCAAGTGCCGTGTTCAAGCAAGTCTATGACAGAACGCATGGCGAGGGCTACCTGGTCAATTCCCAAGGTGATCGATTAGACTGCACTGTTGAAGATCTGGGAGTACGCTTCGGTTACGAGCTGCCAAACGATAGATTTAGACAGCCTTATATGGCGCATGCATTACGGCTAACCTTTGAGGCAAAATCGCTTCCTGCCCTTGGACTGGCAACTTTTGCTTGGATTCCCGCAAAGGACACAACGATATCGAAATCTTCAAGTGACACACTGATTACCGATGACTTCACTATAGAGAATGAATTTCTTCGAGTCATTGTGGCACAAGACGGCAGCTTTTCTATGTTCGACAAAAGCAGCGATGAGCTGTACAGCGGTCTTGGTGTGTACGAGGATGTCGGCGACATAGGTAATGAATACATTTTCAAACAACCAGAAGGTGATTTAGCCATTACTACACGCGGCATCCCTGCTGAGATTCGCTTAACGGAGAATACCCCTTACAGAGCTGCTTTTGAAATCAGACACACCCTAGAAATTCCGGCATCAGCCGATGAACAGTTACAGCAGGAAGTAGAAACCATGGTTGAGTTCCGGCAGCGGAAGTCGGTCCGGTCTCAGCAGCTTGTCCCTCTAAATATTGTGACTCGTATCAGTCTAGAGCGTGAAAGTCATGCATTGCAAGTGCAGACTCGAATCGACAACACCGCCAAGGATCACCGTCTACGTGTTCTGCTGCCAACTGGTATTAAGACGGCGCTTCATTACGCAGATTCCGTCTTTGAAGTCGCTGAGCGAGAAACCATACCTGCACCGGAATGGGAGAACCCAAGCAATTGTCAGCATATGCAGGCGTTCGTGGATGTACATGCCGATGGACGCGGCTTGACCGCAGCCGGTAAAGGTCTTAATGAGTACGAGGTGTTGCAGGATGATGAAGGTACAATCGCCCTAACACTCCTTCGTTCCATAGGAGAACTTGGCGACTGGGGCGTCTTTCATACCCCTGATGCTCAGTGCCTTGGCGTTAATGTAGCAGAGTGGAGCCTTATCCCACATGGCGGAGGTGACAACCGCTTCGCGGCCTACCGTGAAGCCTATCGTTATGCTGTTCCCGTCACCACTGCTCAGACCGGTATTCATGAAGGAACACTTCCTCCTGTGCACAGTTTTCTGGCATGGGATGGTAAAGAAATGGCTTTTTCCAGTTTAAAAATCAATGAAGATAATGGAGATTTAATGGCACGCTGGTACAATCTTGCTTACACGCCTTCGAATTTGAGTATTAATACCCGAGAAAGCTCCCTGCTATACCACAGTAATATCATGGAAGAAATGACCTCCGAGGTTCAGACACAGCCGATTCCTGTATGTAAGGCTGGGATTGTAACTATAGGAATCACGCCACTATAAATACTTGCATAGATCCAGGGTGCCAGGTTCTTCCGAACCTGAGCAACCTGGATTCTTTATTCTTCAGCAATTCCAAGCTGTCTTCTGAAATCCTTAGGGGTGCAGCCTACCTGTTTCTTGAAAAGCTTTGAGAAATGCACCGGGTCTTTGTAGCCGACCTGATAGGAGATTTGATAAATTTTAAACTGCACATCGTATAGCATTTCTTTTGCCTTTTTAATGCGAATATCTGTTAAGTATTCAAGAAAGGTCATATGCAGTTCTTTCTTAAATAACTTACTAAGCCAAACAGGAGTTACGTGAACCGCAGAAGCTACAATTTGCAGCGTTAGGCTTTCAGCATAATCACGGTGTAAGATCTTCTCAGCTTCGCTAACAATTTGGCTAGGTGTATGCGAAAGCTTACGAAAGTCTGCAGCAATCTCATGCAGAAAGACCTCTGTTTGTTCACGAAGCGCCTGCAGGGTATCGTATTGCTCCAACAGCTCCCAAACTGCGATCGGATTATTTTTCCAATTCTTAAGAACGGTTCCCTCCGCTCCTCGCCGGAACACTTCGAACAGCCATTCAAAAATTTTCTGCTGGATATCCCTAAGTTGTGTAAGCTGCCACGACTGTATCATCTCGATAAAGGTATCCATCGCTCTTGTTATATCTTCATCCGAACCATATCGAACTAAATCAAGCATTTCATCCGGGTTCTGAAGTGACAAGTTATCACTCTCCCCGTCGTAAAATAGCCCTTGCTCAGTGAATAATCTGTTGCCCCCATAAACCGCCTTTTGCTCCATTACGCTCACAGCCTCAGAATACATATGGTGCAAGTTTCTTGTATTGCCCGGTTTAGTCAGCATTCCTGCACTAGCAGTGATTTTGACAAAATCATTGATTCTTTGAATGAAAAGCTGTGCCATGCCCTGTGCGATATCCGTCTGCTCATGAGAAAGACTTCCAAGCACGATAATCCAGCGGTTATAACGGTCCTTATAGAGAGCAGAAGGATGGGCGTATTCCTCTTCAAGCGTCTGATGTAACACATTACTGATCCCGAATAGAATCAGTTCCTTCTCATGCGGATTCTTATTCTCTATCGCTTTTAAATTATCAGCCTCAACGACAATCAACATCGTAGGCTCCTTCAGCATCCATTCAAGCTCCAATGTTTGAAGACGGTGGTATCTACGCATTTCAAGATTAGGATCATAAACCTGTTCAATCATTTCCTTTAATAATTCCTCGCGCATTTTGGAGATGGCGAAGACCGCCTGATTCTTAAGCATCTGCCGGTTACGATGATCCATCTTCATTTTATTGATGTTCTCTATCGATTTATCCACCATTTTACCTAGTTCATCCAAATTAATTGGTTTCAAAATATAATCGCATACCCCTATTTTCATGGCCTGCTTGACCAGTTCAAAATCATCATAACCACTTACAATAATCTTCTCAGGCTTATAGTCCTCTTCGGCAGATAAGGCGCTAAGGAATTCCAGACCAGACATGCGGTTCATCTTGATATCTGTAATAATCAGAGCGGGCCTGATCTCAAGTGCCGTACGTAAGGCCACATCACCATCATCCGCAACAAGAACCTCTGTAATATTGTAATCCTCCCAATGAAAGCGATTCCGCAATCCTTCACGAATCTCATATTCATCATCCACTATAAGTACACTAAGCATCTGATCTCCCTCCTGATTCACTTGGATGTACAACTGTTTCTTTTGGAGATTATAGTCTTTAATTTCATAGTACTCGACACGAGTTAGGATTGCACGGAGGTAATCCATAACTTTTATAGGGGGATATTAAATTGCTTTTTTAAATGTGCAGCGTTTGTAAAATAATACAAAAAAGCCGACAGATAAACTCTGTCGACTTCCCCCATTTCTTCATTTTAATTAAAGTTCAACGATTTTCGTAGCAACATTGTTGCAAAATTCCCGATCATGCTCCACAAAAACAAGAGTTGGCGTGTATTCAAGCAACAGCTCTTCAATTTGCATACGTGAAATGACATCAATAAAATTAAGCGGTTCATCCCAAATGTACAAATGAGCTTTCTCACTAAGGCTTTTGGCAATCAGCACTTTTTTCTTTTGACCACCACTATAAGTGGATATGTCTTTATCAAATTGGATTCTAGAAAAATCAAGCTTTCGTAGAATAGATTTAAACAGACTTTCATCGATTCCGTTGTCTCTGGCATAATCCGTTAGATTCCCCTGAAGATTAGAGGTGTCTTGGGATACGTAGGAAATGATAAGCTGATTATCCTTTGTGAGAGTGCCTGTGAAATCTATATCCTCATCACACATCAATTTGATGACACTTGATTTACCTGAGCCGTTTTTACCCGCCAGAGCAATACGCTCACCCTGCTCGATAGTGAAGCTTACGTCAGAACATACCTTTTTTTCACCGTAAAAAATCGAAATATTGTCTAGCTCAGCAAGTTGACGTTTATGATAGTCAAGCTGTGTAATCTCTAGATTCTCAGAATTTTCGATATTTTTAAGAAGCTTAGACTTTTCGTTGATCGCAGAATTTTGTCTTTGCTCAATGGCTTTAGAGCGTTTCATCATTTTAGCGGCCTTGTGTCCAATGTAGCCTTTATCGACCTTTGAGCCGGAATTTCTCGTTCCGTTTTTTGTTTTTTCCACTTCATGTGACCAGTTGCCTGTCCGTTTAGAAGAAGCAGATAAGCGTTTAATATCTCTTCTGAGTTTCTCGTCCTCTGCCAGCTCAAAGTTATCTTGTCTGACTTTATTCTCCCACCAGCTTGAAAAATTGCCTTTTTGAATTTCTATATTCGTCTTATTTATAGACAAAATATGGTCTACACAATTATCAAGAAAAGATCTGTCATGAGAGACCAGAATATATCCACTTTTCGTATTGAGATAATCACTGACCAGCTTTCTTGCCGTCATGTCTAAATGATTGGTAGGTTCATCGATCAACAGGAAGCTATTTTCCTTAATGAAGAGAGTGGCTAACAGCACTTTCGTCTGCTCTCCGTTAGACAATGAGTCAAAGGGCCGATATAACACATCTTCAGAAACCTTTAATAATGAAAGTTCACGCATTAATTTCCAATGAATATAATCCGGAAAAATTTCGCTGATCACATCAATTGTATTAAGCGCCTTGTTATCCACCTGAAAAGGAAAATATTCAAAAGTGACATGGGCAGAAATATTTCCGCTGTATTCATATTTTCCAAGCAATAAACTCAGAAAGGTGGTCTTTCCTCTACCGTTTCTTCCGGTAAATCCTAATTTCCAATCAGTATCGATTTGAAAGTTTACATTCTCAAAGATGTTATCGTAGCTGCCCTCATAGGCAAAGGTTAGATTTGTAACATTTATTAATGACATATAAGTATCCTCCTGTATGAAAAAAATAAAAGCCACAAGAAAGTTACTTTCTTGTGACTCAAATAAATACAGCAAATCTAGCCCCAAATGGAGTTAGATAAGGATATATTGTTCGAGTGAAAAGAAGTAGTAACTTTCTTGCATACAAAAAATAAAACAAACGAAATAAACCGTTTTTGTTGTTTTATTCATCATGTGTCGCAAGAATAATTACTACACTATACTTTTCAACTCCGATCATTAATTTGTATCCATGTTATCATGCCGATTTGTTTTTTTCAACTTTCCGATCCTTAACTCATTAAGAAATTCATTAATTAGGCGTTCGCTAATTCATCTGCAGAGGGTCCGTAAAGGCCCGGCACTGGTATATTTAGAAGTCGGAAATATACCCCAAGCTGTGCCCGGTGGTGAATCATGTGATTCAAGCCGATGGTACGAAGCGCGACTGCCCGTGTCTGACGGCGGATAACCGCTGTGCCATTACGCAGTGTCCACTCCGCACCAAGCGTCTCCACATTGCTTTCAGAAATTAATTCTTCAATCTTGCGAGCGCTCATATCGAACTCTTGCAGAACCGCGGCGGGGCTCTCCAGCGCTTCTCGTCGATATGGCACAGACGCCAAATCAAACTCCGAGTGAAGAAGAATGGCTGATTGCCAGTTTAGCAGATTGACGAGATGTGTGGATAACCCACCGAGACTCATTGACTTTTCGTGTGGTTTCCATGTCATATGCTCCTGCGTCAGCTTCTCCAGCATACGACGCGTACCAGCTAACTCCTGCAAAACATCCCCGATGATCAGATCTTTATCCATTCCTCTATCTCCTCTCAAAAATGAAGTACCAACTAAAATTTATCATAGAGAATCACCCGTGAGTTTTTCGACGATACCCTTCTTCAAGGAACACTCCCTATAAAAGCTCGATTCTTGATATCCATCAGATTATACCATTTCCAGGAGGTGGAAAATCACTATAATTAAACTTTACCTTAGAACCTTCTTATTCTTACAGATACATAAAAAACCTCCCATAAATTAAATGGCAGGTCCGATATGGAATTTTCAGAGGAAGTAGTGACTTCGCTGTCTCTGATGCTTAGATGCTCTCTACTAATTGCATGGTCGTTACACATGTATTATCACTCTTAAAAGTGGAAAGTGCGGCTTTCGCTTTTACACCATCCTGTTCAATCGTTACATTATATTTCTTATCGCGAGGTAACCAAAGATCAATGAATCCGTTAGATTGGGACTTCATAGTTTGATCCACAATCACATTGCCCGCAGTGTCCTCGACATATACATTAAACGTTTGTTCTGTTAATTCCCCTTGGCATCCAGTCAAGCTATGTGTTGCACACGGGTGTGTATTCTTAACATATGGTGCGATGGAAACAAAAAACTCATCTTTGGGTAAGTCATATTTGGTTGATTGACTGTTGCTGTCGGTCACAATAAGCTGCTCTGAAGTGATGGAAGCAGAGAGGTCTTTCATGCTGCTTGAACTATATTCCTGCACTAATTGTTTAACGTTAGATGTATCGGTTGCTGCGGGTGATTTTTTATCATTTCCCCCCACAAATAAAACTGCCCCTAAAGCAACAACAACTACTGCACCAGAAGCCATCCAAATTTTTGTCCTCATTGATATTCATCCCCTTCTCTTCGATTCAATCATTTTCATTACACCAATAGTTCACATATGTTTCCTATTATATCATTATTATTACTTCACGAAACCTTTATCAATGATGTTAAAGATGCACAAAAAAAGGCCCCTTCTGGTTATTCACCGAGAAGAAGCCTTGAATCTTGCTATATTATTTAAGCTTGCAGACTATTTACAAGATCACTGATAACATCCGCTAACGGAGTGACTGGACGATTCAGTACTTTCTCTAGATCGTCACTTTCAATATCCAGCCATCCTTCGCGAATACCACGTTGAATCGCAACAACGAATGGCAGAGCAGCTTCTGGTACACCAACCTCAGCCATGATTTTCGCATAAGTTTCGTCGTCAACTTGCAGCACTTTAATTTCTTTACCTATTACGCCACTTATAATTCCAGTCAATTCTTCTTGTGTTAAAGGCTTGCCAGACAATTCATAGACAGAATTCTCATGTCCTTCCCCAGCTAGAACATTAGCAGCAGCTTCTGCATAATCTCCTCGTGCTGCCCAGCCAACTTTACCACTACCAGCAGAAGTTACCCATGGGGCACCTGCTACGGCGCCTTGGATAGATCCGCCCTCGTTCTCCATGTACCAGTTGTTGCGAAGGAAACTGTAAGGAATTCCGGTAGCTCGAATGGCTTCCTCGGTTACACGGTGTACTTCAGCAAGGAACAGCTCACTCTTCTCAGCATGTCCTACGCTTGTATAGGCAATGAATCCAACACCAGCTTTAGCGGCTGCATCAATAGCTGCCTTATGTTGGCGAATGCGAGTCTCGTTATCTCCATCTGAAGATACAATTAGCAGTCGATCCACACCGGCAAACGCAGCATCCAATGTTTCCGGCTTATCAAAGTCACCATGACGGACTTCCACACCACGCGCTTTAAGATTACTTGCTTTATCTGGATTCCGGACACTAACTACAAGGTCCCCTGCGGGTACAGTTTTAAGTAGAGACTCTATCACTAATGATCCGAATTGACCTGTTGCTCCTGTTATAGCTATTTTCATTTTAAAATCCTCCTCAAATTATGATAAATTTTATCCTCTTAATAATTGTTTACCTGTAACCATTGTAGTTACATTCAAAAAAGATGTCAACTCCTTTATTTTTATAGCCTTTACTCAACATAATAAATACAAACAACCCTCGCGGTATCCGGTTGGAATACAGAGAGGGCTCGAATGAAGATATCAGCTCCATATTAACTTAATAACCGTTCCCTTACCTATGTGACTTTCTACAGTAATCTGGCCACCCATACATTCGATCAGCCCTTTAGAAATCGCCATACCGAGCCCAGAACCGTTGGAGGTAGACGCTGTATCCGTTCCTCGATAATATCGTTCAAATAGCCGAATCATTGTTTCTTCATCCATTCCATCGCCATCATCAGCAAATTGAATGATAAAACCGGTCTCCTTTTCTTTATAAATAAGCGAAACGGTCAACGTCGTATCCGGTGGGTTGTGGAGCAGCGCATTCGCAGTTAAATTGTTGACAACCCTCTCTAGCCATGGCGTATACAATTGAGCTCTTACTTCGGTTTGTGCAGGCAGAAATACTATTCGCTGCTTCCCGTAGGCAGGATTGGCAGCAGCTTGTTCGAGAGCTTGTTGCAGCCAAGTGTTCAATTCAACTTCCATCGTCTCAGGTGGTTTAATTCCTGACTTTAGACGATAGGTCATTGCAAGATCACTGATCAGCATGTCCATATGGGCCGATTTATCTAGCATAGTCGTTGTAAACTTACGGACTTCCTCTTTCGACCAATCGTATTTTGGTTCGGCCAGTAAATGAGCATATCCTGTGATTGAGGATAATGGGGTTTTCAAATCATGAGTAACACCAGCGATCCATTCTTCGCGTAAGCTCTCCGTCTCCTCCCGCATGACTTGATCTCTCTTCAAGGTTGCCGATAATTTCTCAATTGAAACCATCACATCAGCAAAAACACGGTACCTTCTCCTCCATTTTAAAGCGGGTGTTCGACTGCGACGAAGTCCTTTACGATCCGTTGGCTCTGTATAAATGGCATTTCCGATGGAATCGAGCCACACGAGCATATGCAGCATAGGTGCACCGAAACGATGAGCTTGCCATAAAGAGAGCAACACAAACGCGATCAATAAAGCGATAAGCATGGCAAATGAACCGATGATCACGACCTTTACTTCCTCTGGTATCCACACTTTTTTACTTGGATCTGTCCCTTTGATATTGGGTTCTCCCACGATCCAAGTACGACCTGAGTCCTTATCAAAAGAAGAAAGAACATGGTACCCATATCGTTCACTGTACAGGGTGCGAAGTGCAAGCTCTTGAACGGAGTACTGAGTGGGTATCATATTAGGTCTATTATAAGAAACCACTTCATTGCCTGATGAATCTATAAGTTGAACAAAAGCTTGGGCCGATTTAATTTCTTTTTCAAGTTCATCAGGAAGTACTGGCTGCCCTTTCGCAGCAGCGAATGTCCCCTCACTCACTTTCTTTAATAGTGGACCTAATACATTAGGCGCACCATACACCAGTGCGAGCTGTTTACCATCCTTTTCTTGAATCCATAGTGCCAGATTATAAGGAAACGACTGAGTGCCCGTCCAATAAGCAACTACTTCGCCAGGGCCATATTGAATGGGTACATCTTTAGGTGTATTATAGGCACTCTCAACTTGCCCATCTTCATTTAGACTTTGTAGCCAGCCTTTATTTTTCTTCACTTGCTCCAGTAAACTCGGAGAAAAATGTATGCCATCCTCATCAATCTTAGAAGATTCCACCAATTGTTCAAGACCCACATTGGCAAAATCACGCGAGAGACTAATATCAAGAAACCGCAGCAAAATCCAAGTAAATGTTATGGCAGAAATAGCGAGTACTACCATGCCCGTAATTGCGAGCTGAAGAACAAACTTTAACGTTAACCGGCGCTTAATATTCATGGCGCAGACAACTCTTGACGTTCTACTTTAACCAGTTTGTACCCAAGACCTCTAACATTAACAATAAACTTCGGATCGGATGGGTCTGCTTCTATACGCTCTCTTATACGGTGAATATGCACCATGACCGTATTATCATCACTTAAGGCTTCTTCACCCCAAACCTTTTCATATAATTCACTTTTGCTGAATATTTGATTGGGATGTTTACATAAGAACAGCAGCAATTGGAATACAAGTGCCGGACAAGAGACCGACTCACCCTCAACCAGCAGCTCCCCTGCCGTCTCATCCAGTTTAAATCTCCCGTAATCGTAAACGTTCGCAGATTTGCTGTGAACTGTCGCTGTGATCTTATCAGTATCTGATGGAGCAGGTGAACTTAAGTACCGCCGCAACTGCGCTCTTATTCGAGCGACAACTTCAAGTGGATTAAAGGGTTTAGTGATATAATCATCTCCACCTATAGCAAATCCGGTCAGCTTATCAAAATCAGAGGTTCGAGCCGTAAGAAACAGGATAGGTGCGTCCGTCGTCTGCCGGATAAAAGGACAGATTTCAATTCCACTGCGCCCTGGCAACATCACATCCAATACAATCAAATCATATTTTTTGGCTTCGCAGGCGCTTATCGCTTCTTCACCCGTTACCGCAGTATCAATATTTAAATAACCTTCCTTGAGTAATACAGTCTCCATAATCTCCAAAAGCGATTGTTCATCATCTACAAGTAAAATCGATGCTTCATTCATTGTGAAATTCCCTTTCCAAATAGCCCTTGTTTTTATCATCATAGCATGATTCTTGACGCTATCAATCGCACTAACCTTAACAGAAGCTTAATTCGTATTCGTCTACTACACCAAAAGTTAAGATCGTATTAATACTGTGTTTCAGAAGAGCTAAGACTCATTTGCTATAATTTGACTAATGGGAGGCGATATTCTTGAAAAAAAGCTCTAAAAAAATAATCAGCATACCGGGAATGTCAGCAAAAACAGTTTTGGCAATAGGATCACTTGCCTTACTATTAACAGCTTGTGGAGGAGGAAAAACGGATATGAAAAATAATACGAAAGTGGAGCAAACATCCAATTCAGCTGTAGAATCAAACGAAACAATGTTCCTGCCTGATGATCTGCCAAATTTTCTGCTTAAAGGGAACTATAAAGAAATGTACGCCCACTTTAGTCAGCCTTTGAAAGATGAGGTTAGTGAAACTGAATTAGCTGAGACCGCTAAGGAATTCACTAAGGATATCCAGACACTGAATAAAGCTTCTGATATGCAGCTTAATGGATTTGATCGACGTACTTGGGTGAGTGATGCAGGTAATAAAGGGCTTATCGGAATGTTTGATCCGGATGGAACCATTTCATTAATCCAGATTCAAGAACTGCCATCCTCCCCTGAAACCGACTCGAAACTTAGCAAGCAGGAATACGCGTTGCCTTTCGAAGGTGACTGGTTTGTATTTTGGGGCGGAGAGAATATTCTCGTAAATTATCATTATGAAGTAGAGATCCAGCGATACGCTTATGATTTCATTCAGGCCAAGGAGAACTATTCTTATAAAGGGGATCCGCTAAAAAACAAAAGTTATTATGCCTTTGGGGAAAAAATCTTCGCCCCTGCAGATGGTACAATCGTATCGGTTATGAATGATATTAAAGATAATGAACCTGTCGGTGTTATGAATCCAAACCAGGCAACCGGCAATAACGTGGTCATCGATCACGGTGGTGAATTCAGCCATCTAGCACATCTCAAAAAAGGTTCGATTACAGTTAAGCCAGGCGATAAAGTCAAAAAAGGTGATATCATTGGGCTGACGGGTAACTCGGGCAACTCTAGTGAGCCCCATTTACATTTCCAGATCTCTGACGGAGTGGATTTATTCAACTCTCGTTCTATCCCTGTTAGGTGGGGGAACGGATTGAAGCTGATCCAAGGCGAGACGATCACCGCTGCTGAATAACGATCATTCTGGGTGGGTAAGGTTGTCTCCCTTATGAGATAGACGGACGAGACAACCTAGCCTGCGCTGAAATACATATAATTAGGGCCTTCTACAAATATTAATAGACATGTAGTGACTAAATTTCGGTCTCTTTCTCTGAAGAAAGGAAGCGTTGAACCAGATGACTTTACTCCTAGGGTCACATGTATCCATGACTGGACCAAAAATGCTCCTTCGAGCTAGTGAAGAGGCAGCATCTTATGGAGCGACCACCTTCCTAATATATACCGGAGCTCCTCATAATACACGTCGCAAACCCATTGAAGCTTTGAATGTTGAAGCTGGACAAGCTCACATGAGAGCTAACGGCATTTCAAATATTGTTGTGCATGCTCCGTTTATTGTTAACTTAGGGAATACGCAATCGAATCAAGTCTTTGAACATAGTATTGAGTTTCTTCAATCAGAAATTATAAGAACGGAAGCTTTAGGCTCAACACAAATTGTCCTTCATCCCGGGTCCCATGTTGGTGCGGGTCCACAGGCCGGAATTTCTCGGATCGTAGAAGGTTTAAACGAAGTGTTAGCCAATAAACGAAATGTTCAGGTTTCATTAGAGACCATGGCTGGAAAAGGTAGTGAATGCGGAACTACATTTGAGGAACTTGCGGCTATTATTGATGGAGTGACGCACAATGAGCGCCTGTCTATTTGTCTGGACACTTGCCATATCCACGATGCTGGTTATAATGTGAAGGAAGATTTTGATGGCATATTGGATCAATTTGATCGCATAATTGGAATAGAGCGCCTAAAGGTCATTCACGTAAATGATTCAAAGAATATCATCGGCTCGCGAAAAGACAGGCACGAAAATATCGGACATGGATATATCGGCCTTCAGGCGCTTCGATATGTAGTCCACCATCCACAGCTAACAACCATTCCCAAGCTCCTGGAGACCCCCTCCATCGGTGAAAAGAAATATGTCAACCCGCCCTATAAGCATGAGATTTCATTGTTACGAGGAGAAACGGATGAGCCGATAAAACAAGCATAAACGCCTTCGGCGTCCTTATAAGGACGGTAAGCGTTTATGCTATAAACTATAATCAATTTATCCTTTTGCAGGATCATTCGTAACAGGTGCGGTTTCGTTCATTTGAAGTTTCTTTAGCGAGTTTTTCTTTGCGGTTAATTCTTTTGACAGATCAGCTTGCATACGATTTAAGGTTTTTATCTCATCATTCAGCTTTTTGATTCGCGACATTTTACTGCTCAAATCTGTGTGAGACTTGCTAAATTTCATATCCTGTTCTAATTGGTTAATTTTGAATTTAGATTTTTCTTTTTTGTTCTGTGTGCTCTTGATTTTGTTTTCGAGCTCGGTAATTTCTTGTTGTAATTTAGTGATCATTGGTTTAGTAAAATTAATTGCCATTCTTACACCTCATATCATATTGTGTTGCTGAGAGATTATTCTACTATAAAAAGAGCAAAAAAGCACACTCATTAGAGTATGCTTCAAAGGTTCACATATTTTAAAAATAATCAGAGAAATAAGGATGCTCTGGTCTAATCAGTCCTTCCAGCAAATGAATCGTGGCATCATCCGTCTGAATACGTCCGATGCGAGCCAGGTAGGTTGGCCGCTTATAGCCCATTAACATGGTTGTTAATGTAGGAATATCAATCGTAAGTGAAGGATTTAATCCCCCTTCTCGCAGGGTCCCCTTCCCTTCTTTATCTACAGTTAGTGAAAATGTCCCTCGATTCCATTCCAGCATCGGATCGCTTAAGTTAAAAATGAGCTCACAGTCTTTGTCCTGCCGTTTAAAAGGATACTGTTCGATAAATAAACGGACATCTACAATCCGTGCCATAAAGTATGGAGCGATCGTTTCCTTGATATCCCCATCATCTAATATGAATGACAACGGTTCTCCTTTATAAATATCCCCTTTAACCAGCTTAATCATTGAAAAGTGCGCACTAATAAAATTCCACAAGCCCGTTCGAGCCTCTTCAACAATGTATACCATCTCTTTGATATAAAATATTTCTTCGGCGACCCAATACAACAAGTACCCCATGGGTTCATCGTTGTTATTGTAATAAATACCTACCGTCATATCATCTAAATCCCACCGCAAATATTCTTCCCAAGCTAACTCATTACGAATCATCGCCCCATGATGCTGCACGGCAAACTGATCATAAATCACTTTGATATCTGGATGTTCAATGGATACACGTTCCACATTTCCTGGGACATTTCTCATTTTTGGCAACTGTGTATCCGGCACTTCAAATGAGATTTTATCAGTGATGATTTCCCAGCCTTTTCTTCTATAATAAGGGATTGAATACGGATAAAGATAAGATATCGATTGTTTACGATCCCGCATTTTAGTTAAAGCATGAAGCATCAGTTTATTCATTAAACCTAAATTGGCATATTCGGGATAGGTTCCAACACCCGTTAATCCACCCATCTCATAGATATGCCCAAAAATATTAACCTGAAATGGGTATACGGCTAACTGAGAGATGAGCTTGTCTCCATCAAACCAACCTACAACATCAGCATACTTAAGAACTGGCAACTTAGCCTGAGTGATTTCACGATTCTCCCAGCCAAAGATTTGCAGATCACGATTGGTCACTTGAAATACATAACGTAATAGATTATTAAATTGTTCTGCGTGCTTAGTCTCGACATTAGCTAATTTGATTCTATCCTGTAACTTACTGCGACTCACTGTTATTACCTCCGATAAATTGACCACTTTTTAAGCTTAGATCACTAGCTTGATCACATTGACTCAACGCATAGTATTCTTTATATACGTTGAATCAATGCATTAGGTGTCCATTATCTTGAGATTTCTTAATCTTTACCCAATGAGTTCCTTTGTAATCTAGGGATCAACGCGTAAGCAAACGTGATGAATGGACTTAACCATAAGAAAGTTGCATAAGGCGCATATTCTATCACGGGCACACCCAGAGTCACTGCGAAGAAGGCACCACTGACACCCCATGGAATTAATGGATTAACGAGAGTGCCGCAATCTTCTAGTGTACGGGACAGTGTCTTTGCTGGAATGCCACGGCGATTATATTCATCTTTGAACATTTGACCTGGCAAAAGAATCGAAAGATACTGTTCACCCGTCATGCCATTTACCGCAATGGATGACGCTCCGCTCATCAGTACAATGCTGCTTTTACGCTTGAGCGGTTGAATGAGTTTACGGAAAAAGGCCTCAATGACACCGCAATGCTGAATCAAACCACCTAAGGATAAGGCAATTAAGATTAGAGATACAGACCACATCATCGATTGCATTCCTCCGCGGTTGACGATAGAAGCAACCATTTCATTCGCGATATTACTGTTATATCCACTCTGCATTACACTAAACCAGACATCGATTTCGGTCTGCTGCTGAATCAAAGCCGTCACAAGAAGACCACTGACAATACCAACAACTAACGTAGGCAGGATCGGTATCCGCTTGATCGAACAAGCGATGACAGCTAGCGGAGATAGCAGCGTTAACCAATGAATATGGAATCCATCTTGTAACGCAAGCTTAATGTCTTTAATCGAGGATAAGTCGATCGAATTCCCTTTTGGTGCGAACAGAAAAAAGAGAGTGGTGATAACAAGCGCCGGCACCGTAGTGTATGCCATGTTACGAATGTGTGTAAACAAGGATATCCCAGCCACTGCAGGTGCAAAATTCGTTGTATCGGAAAGTGGCGACATTTTATCACCAAAACAAGCCCCACTGATAATTGCTCCAGCAGCCAAAGTTGGGGAAATCCCCGTAGTTACTGCAATTCCCATTAAAGCAACGCCGATGGTGCTAACTGTCGTGAAGGAGCTTCCAGTGAACATCGAGACGATGATCGTGACATATAATGCGCTCACCGCAAAATAATTCGGATTAATATAATCCATACCAAAGTATAAAAGCGACGGCACTGTACCGCTCATCATCCACACAGCGATTAGAATTCCAATCAGCATGAGGATAAGAATTGGCATTATGGCCGTTTGTATCCCTTGAATAATTGCTGATTCGATCTTCTTCCAAGAGAAACCAAACATTCCTAGTAAGACAGCCGTGCCTATTGTAGTTACGAGAAGCGGTAGATGCGGCTCCGCTTTCAATAAAAAGATAGATACAAATAGAAGTGCTAAAATAAAAACGATGATGATCATGCTTTTTGAGAAACTAAGCTGTCGTTCCATGAAAATAATGCTCCTTAACATTGTATTGGGTATAAAAATAATGATCGAACGCTTCCGCACTTTTAAGCTTTTTTGCTTTTTGGCATTGAAGCGCAGAGGTAATCTTAACGAAAAGACTGAGAACAGTCAATGTAAAGAACATACATTGAAGGAATTTCCATAAAAAGTTCATATGTATAGGCGAGAAATAAAAAAAGTGCTGGCAATTATGCCAACACATTTGACTTGGTTCTTAACCCAGCTCACTACAATTTTAATTGTCAATGTTTTTAGTTGTTCTCGGTTCCGATGAAACGTAATTTAACGGGTAAGACTGACTCCCTAACAACATCCTATGACCCTGAAATTCATCATATAAATTTATACGGAAGCTTCCTCCCCTTAATTTATTGTAAAGGTTACTATTAAATGAAGTTGTGTATGACTTATTTTTGCCCATTGGCAAATCAGTCCCCATTACCAAAGTCTTCTCCATAGATTGTCCGTAAGGGTCAATAAGCTCTAAGACTAACTTATGCTCATAGGCACCTGCTTCAAAATCCTCTTGTACGGATAAGCTATAATTTACAGCTATATCTAATGTGTCCCTTTCTTCAGTAATGTAACCCACTGCATTTGCAACCGAAAGGTTGTAAGGGAATAGATCAACACTTATTAGATTATTCTGTGAGATTACTGCTTTAGGGGTAAGTGCTAATTTAACACTATTGATAAATCCAGTTGATGTCCCCCCTAGATCTGTAAGCTTACCGTCAGCAACCCCTTCTCCAATATATAGCACAAGCTGAGAGGTATCCACACCTTGGGGAAGCTTACTCCAGATGGTAACCAATTTTTTACCATTTGGGCTAGTTGGCGTTGTCGATTGGCTAACCATCGCGTTGAAAAATTGGTTATCAGGTGTTTTGTAATAAGCTACCAGCTGTGCCTGTTTCGACTGGCGTGGTTCTTCGCTAATCATTTCCAGTTCCGTATAGATCAAATTAGATTTGTTAGAATTATATGTGGTTGTCCGACGCTCACGGACTTCTGCTTTTTTGCCTAACGAATTCATATGATGAGATTCACCTGCAGCAATCGTATGGATCACATTATTTAGCGAGTTTGAATACATGGAGAGAAACTTCGTGACTTCATCTCCAGAGGTATCTTGTAGTACAATTTTCAGCTGATTGAAGCTATAAGAATATGGCACTTTCGCTATCACAAATATCTCTTTTGCTTCATTAGGAGCTAGTGACGTTTGCGAATTTGTGGTCACGATCTGGGCTGTACTGCTCAGATCACTCATTCCTGCTTTGACTATAGCTTTTAAAGAAGGTAGCTGTACTGAGGTTAAGCCTGTGTTCCGGATGCTGATATTAGTTACGATTTGATCACCATCATCCCAAGGCAACCGCTGATAGGATCCAAGCTTCACCATGAACTTCCCGTACCTGTTCTCGACCATATACTCTTGTCCCATCAGATTATTATATTCTAGAGCATACGGAATGTTATACAACGCAGTTGGAAAAACAACCATGTCATCAACAGCGGGTTCCGTCCACTCCAGCTTTAACGTACCTTGATTAAGTGTTAATGGCACATCCGCACTGAGACTGACGATCTTTTCTTCAAGTGGTTTCAATATTACATTCGCAAGTGCTTTTGAATCTACCGGAATACTTAATCCTTCAGCAGCTTTAACCGTAAGCTCATATGCAGGTAGCGTGACAGGTTTATTCCCAAGATTCTTTAGGCGGAATTGAAGATTCCATTTCGCAAAGTCATTTTCCGAATATACGGAAGCACTCTTCAATTGTGTTTCAACCGTGTTATTCTTGATAGAAATCTTTTTCACAGCATAATTAGCCACAGCGAAGTCAGGAGTTGTTACTGAAGGAAGCTTAAAAGATTTAACAGGTAGCATTATTTTCAAAGCTTCATCTTCTTGTGCAAATTGCAAGATCATATGTTCAGTCTTCATATAGGAAGGAACTTCAGTTAAATAATAAATCGTCTTCTTTTCTTGGGACTGTACATCGAAACTGCTGCTAGCATCCTCCTGCTTAAGTTCGAACACCGAACCACCAGCTGATCTCAGGTACGTAGTATAAGTAGAATTGCTTAGCACTTTTTTACCCAAATTCGTGTAACTAACGCCAACTCTCATATAGACTTTTCCATTCCTTTTAAGCCTTTGCATACTTTCCGCTTTGATATCAACTTGCAGATTATCCAGCGTGAGCTTCTTGCTCTGGCCTTGAGGAACGACAACTGAGTAACTTGCCGGAATGGCGAATTCGCCTAGCTTTTTCTGATAATCCTGGCTACTGAAATCCCACTTCAATAGGGTCACTTTGGTGCCGTTTAATTTTGTAGACTCTCCAATATTCACGTAGTAAGTTACAATTTGACTACTCATTGAAGGAATATTTTTTTTAGTAACATCTCTCGTGACAGGTTTACCTTGTATGACTGTCCCCCCAGTTGTAGTAACCCTTGAGAAATAATCTACGTGAGCTACACTATTGGTACTACTATTGCTATAACTAAGTGTGTATATAAGTATATTACCGCTCGGTTGCTCTAAAATATCCATATCTATTAGCTTCACGTTGACATTGTTTTTTAAAGCGATCGACCCAAGTTTGTCAAGAGTGAATACCGCTGCAGTTGAAGCACTTGTCGGTGCTGCGTAAATGCTGTTTGCAAGAGGTTGGCTTAACATCATTGCACTGAGCAGAACTACAGCGTATGTCTTTAGTGGTTTGTGCATGAGTCTCCCTCCTTATACAAAATCCTGTTCAATACATCTATTCGTTTAGAACGGTTGCTACTCGATTCTGGATCAGCTTTGCAACATCTTCCGCAGATTTTTGTCCACTGAAGAATGATGAGGACTCCTCTCCAATAATAGAAAGCACTTTAGTATCCAGTTCCGCATATTGATCTACCGTATGAATGATTTCTTTAAACTTAGTAAATTCTTCATCAGAAACCTTAGCCGCTTTTCCGGTTGGAAGCTTATATGCTCCACTTTTCACCTTTTCCTGAACATCGTTTAAATTCTTATCGTTCACTGATTGGAGCAGAGAGAATCCTTCTCTATCTTGCAAGGACTGTGCTTCTTCAGATAGCAAGAAGGTCATAAACTTATAAGCTTCTTCTTTCACCGGAGTATTGGCTTGTATGGCGAGCGATGATGAAGGAATGATTCTCATACCACCAGTCTGACCTGCATGTGGCTTTTGAAGGTACACCGGATTTTCAAAGTAAGAATATGGACCATCGATAAAGTCTGTTGGTGACCATATAACGATGGAGTTAAAAAGCTGATTACCTATCTCCGCTGGCTCCGAAGTCATAACTTGTTCTTTATACATTTTCTTGACTTGTTCCAACAGCTCCACAAAATCAGGCGAGTCGAACTTAGCTTGTTTCGCTTCACTATCAACAAACAAATTATAATTATCAATAGCCATTTCTTGGAGTGTCATTTCCGCTGGGTACTCCGTTAGGGCATAAAGTTTGTTTTTAGCGTCCTTCCCAGTCAGTTGTATAATTTCCTTCGATTGCTCCCCAAACTCTTTCCAAGTCCAATTCTTATCGTCAATCTTCACATTTGAGTTCTTAATCATATTTCCATCACCTATGAACGCTCTAAAAGCGAACCCGGTAGGAATAAAGTATAGACCGTCGTTCACCTTCATTGCGTCCAAAACATTCATTTCTAAATCGCTCTTATTTACCGTTTTATCTTGTTCAAATATATCATTCATGTTCACAAGCAACTTTTTACTCACATAATCATCGATTGAAAAGGCGCTTACATCAAAAATATCTGCACCTTTTCCGGAGAGTAGGGCTGTATTCGTTGTTTTTTTATATTCTAAATAACCATTCTCCCCCCACTCATTTCCCACTTCTTTATATGCCTTAATTTGTAGGTCGATATCCGGGTATTTCGCTTCAAACTTTTTCTCTAGCGCCTGATAGAATGCACTCGATTCTGCTAGAGATAGAGTCAAGATTGTCTTCCCCTCTTCAGTTGTCGTTTTCCCCTTACTTTCCACTTTCTCATTACCTCCGGAATTACATGCCGTTGTCATTATCAAAGCACCCATTAATAGTACAAAAATAGACCTTTTGATCATTTGATTTCCTCCTCCTATTTTCTCGTTTATATGATTTCTTATTGCAGTCGAACTCGGTTCCCGTCTTCAAGAGGTTCATTACTTTCCAGAATAATTGAATCCTCCTCATAGAGAATATCCGATTGAATCATCGTTTCTTTCTCGTTCTTTTCACTAGAGTGAATACGGACTTTTTGAGCGACAAAAACATTGCCTAATGCCCCCCGCTGCTCGTCAACTTTATAGACAAACAAACCTTCGCGATCCTCATGAATAGCTTCATTGGATAGGAGTAATCCTTCTTGGAGTGAATGTTTTTCGATTTTGATCCGAGCCTGTTCACCTCCTTTAAGTTCTGGATCAACGACTTTTATTCTCAGATTCTTTTGAGGAATGGTTTGAGTCTTCCCGGACTCATTACTAGAGGGGCTATCAGTACGTGACTCTGAATTCGCAACTTCTTCAATGGAGCCGTTTATGGTCCGGGCTTCTTGTCCATGATTCATATCAACCTCAACCTCTATCTTTTCTCCAGCAGAAATCCCTAAATTGGACAAATGCACGGAATCCAATATAATATCCAATCTGTAACCCCGACTACTGTTGGATACAATTACATCCGCTTCTCCCATTGAAGCTAACCCTTCGACGGCATTTAGTTTTGAAATCAGACCATCGAAAGGAGAAAACAGTTGTTTTTCACTTGTTAGACGATTTTTCATCCCGCTAATCTTATTTTCCTGAGCTAAGATATCTAACTTCCCTTTTTCGATATCACGTCTTGCATTTCTGATTTTGAATTCATCCTCCTCCAGCGCGGATTGGATGTACTGATCTTGCCTATTCTGTTGATCAATTTTCTGCTTTTCTAAATTTGTTATTTCATCTTTCAATTCTTGCTCAGCCGTTTTGCTCTCATAGATAATAAGCTTTTGTCCCTTTTTTACACGTTGTCCTTCTTTCACTAGAATTTGTTCGACCTTTAGTCCGGAAGTATTCGAAAGTTTAACTTCAGCAAGTGGCTGCAATATCCCACTACCTTCAATCGTAAATAAAAGATTTCCCTTTGTTGGTTTTTCGGTTCTAACTTTCGGCAAGGTCAAAGTTTGTATCGTGTTACTGAACAATGTAAAAAACAACAATAATCCCATAAAAACCATGAAGACGACTTGAATATTTCGTTTACGTCTACGATCAGTCGGCTCTATACCTAACTCCATATCCCGTCATTCTCCTCCAATCAACCTTTGATACCAGACAATTGAACGCCTTCAATAAAATACGATTCCGCATACAGAAATAGCATCACCATCGGAGCCATATAAAGTATGGATGCAGCAAAAGCAATTCCTCTCTCGCCTTCATTGATCCTCGATAAAAAGACTGACAATGGCTGCTTAAACGGATCATCTAGAAAAATAAGCGGCTGCTCCACCATATTCCAATAATCAACGAACAATAATATGACGAGTGCTGCCAGACCAGGTTTAATCATCGGAATAATAATCTTGTAGAAAATCAGAAAATGTCCAGCACCATCCATTTTGCTTGCTTCGATATACGCATACGGTATATCTAGCATGAACTGTCTGAGCATGAACACACCAAAAGCTGCGAAAATTCCAGGCAATATAATTGCATATGAACTATTTAATATTCCTAGCTTATCCGCCATAATATAGTTCGGTACTAGCGTCACTTGGAAAGGCATAAGCATTGTTAGGACATAAATAAGAAACAAAGGATCTCGTCCCCGGAATTTCAGCTTCGAGAAAGCATAGGCAGCGAGTGCTGCTACCAATGTTTGTCCTGCAATGATGGGTACAACCATGAATACTGAGTTCCAGAACATCGTCAGATATTTAGGGTTGTCTAGGAGAACATTAGTATACTGGTCCAAGGACACTTGATCCGGCAGCAATTTTAAATTCACAAAAGGATCTTCTCTCCCTTCAATCACCTCATTCATCTGCCCGATAGGTCCATAATTGATCTCAATTTCTTTCTCTGTCATAAGCGAATTTGTGAATGTGATCACAATCGGGAATAATAACAAGACTGCAATAACAGCCATGACGAGTGTTAATGCCCCTTTTCGCAAGACTTTGACAACTGGCACAACCTTTTCACCCCTATTCCATGAATTGTCTATGCCTCCGTTCAAATGCAAACAATCCCAACACAATCAATAAAATACAACCAAACATCAAGGTCGCCGCGGCAGTCAGCTTCTGAACATCGAGCGACATGAACATATTGTTCATATAATGCTGCAGCATGTAAATGCTGTCTTGCGGATAATCACCAGCGATTAAATACGTTTCTCGAAACACTTTGAATGAATTAATAATCGACATGATGATTACAAAAAACATCGAAGAGGTTAGATAGACAAGCGTAATACTGCGAAACTGCCGTAATCGTCCAGCACCTTCAATTTGAGCTGTTTCATAATAATCCTTTGGAATTTGCTGCAATCCCGCCAAGAATAAAATCACGTTATAACCAATGTTCTTCCATAAATAAACAACAATGATTACATTTCTAGCTGCATCCGTCTTCATCCAATCCACACGATCGATACCGAAGTTGTTCAGCCAGGCGTTAAGCGAGCCATTCCAATCGAAGAGCATCTGCCAGATCAGAATGATGGAGGCGACAGGTACGACAAGCGGCAACACGTATCCAGTCCTCAGCCAATTCCGAAAATATGTATTTTTATTCAATAACATCGCTAATCCTAACGAGAGTACAAGCATTAGTGGAACACTTATCACACTAAAATAAAATGTATTAGATGCTGCTTTACGGAAAGAATCGCTATCTAGCAGCTCTCGGTAATTATCAAACCCTACAAAGTGGCCCTCTATCGTGCTATCCATAAAAGAATAGAATACTCCCATAACAAACGGTATAAGGTAAAACATCGCGAATCCGATACCGCTTGGTGCCAGGAACATTATTGCCGCTGAGACATCCTTTCGGAGCCATTTCTTCATAATTGGGTTTATCATTCTTTCAGTAACCTCCTTCATGTACTTAGAATAAGTAAAACTTTTTAAAAAGAAGTATGGTATATATTAAGTATTTCTTAAATTTCAAAAAATGAATTCTCTGAGAACACAAAAAAACCGTTGATGAAATATCAACGGTTAATCGAGTACAACTCCACAGCCTGCGTCTCCATAATTGGATTTGTATATTTCTCTAACGTTATCGTTAATGGCTGAGGATAGTTCTTCGCTTCCGCGCCAAAATTATATCCAAACTCGTTCACGGCTGACCCATCCTTAGAAGTCGTATAGCTGCTGAAGCTACTTGTGGAAGGTGCTCTATTATATACCTTCCCTTTTGCGTCAGTAAAAGTCTCAGCAAGTCTAGTAGAGCCTTCTAAATATTGAGCATTCTCAATATTACGAATTAGGAGGATTTCTCCTTCCTCTACGTTATTCTCTTGCTTTGGCGTGACTAACTCAAGTCCAGTTCCGGGCGCTTCAATAAGCTGATATTTGTTAAGATCCACGACAATTTTCATTTGATCTTTTTCGACTGCCGAAATTCCGAATGCTTTCAACGTCACAGAATCCGGCTGCTGGCTGCCCTTACTATTCTTGAACACTAACGTGAACTTGGAGTTGTCCGTATAGACTTCAGAATTGTCAAAATTGATGATATCGGGGTAATACAACTTCTCAACTGTGTCCCCTTTTTTACTAATCAGTACTGGATTAATTAATTGAAAAATCTGTTTATCATTATTCTGATTATATTCCAGATCCACATAGGTGCTAAGCGGAGTATACTGCACTTGATTCACTCTAATCTTTTGCCCGTCCACTCTCAGTGTTCCGTCTGTATCCAGCATACGTTCCTGTGCTTTAAGCATGTCAGGATCAAGCTCGAAAGCAACATCTAGACTAGTCCGATACTTATTACTACTGGATAGGAGAGCCTTATCTGAAGTTTCTGTAAGAATTATATTATAGTTGACTTTCTTTGGATATTTAACCGTTGGTGAAAGATTAGTGGAGTATATAAAATCCATAGACTGTCCGGGTTGAATTCGGCTCTCACTAGCGAGCATACTTAATGATGCACCTTTGTGAAGAGGCGACTCCTGTATCCCTTCAAATTGAAGCTCAAAATCTGCGTGTATAACTACTTCGTCCGTATTGTTCTGAACACTGTATAAAACATAAACCTTCCGCCCATCTGTAACGGCACCTGTCACATCTATCCGGTAACCCTTGTTTTCCGCACTTTGACCGACCGGCACAACGAGATTCTGCTCAAGAGCACTGGCTAGCGCAGGCTCTAACCTTGAGAACGAGCGATAAGCTTTGAAATTATCCGTGTTTTTAGTGCTTGCCGATTGTACTGAAGGTTGTGCCACTCCCTTATTCGGTAATCCGATTGTTGAGTAAGTAAACAGTAACGCAACCGCTGCAGCTGCAACCACGCCCATACCTGTAGTATAGATGCGTCGTTTTTCTCGCTTCTTCCCTTCCACAATTCCCTTTTTCATAGCGTTGTAGATTTTCATCTCCTGTATTGCTTCGACATTTTGTTGCATTTCATCGATGTTCTTATGTAGAATACGTTCTTCTTTTTCTGTCATCCCGTTCACCTCCAATATTGCTATAAATAGCTCCTAAGCTGTTTGAGTCCCTCACGCAGCCAAGTCTTAATGGTACCTTCTGGTCTTTTTAGCACTTTGGCAATTTCGGAAGTGGTCATGTCATGGTAGTATTTAAGCGTTACTACATGCCTATATCTAGGCTTTATCCGATTCATCGCACGTTCCAGGTCAATTCGGTCATTACTCTTCATTTCCTGTGCCGCTTCCTCCACCATCTTCTCCGCTACAATCACACGCTTTTTGCGCCGTAGCTCATCCATGCAGCAATTAATCGTTATTCGGATCAGCCAAGGTGTGAAGGACTGTTCATCCTTTAATTTTTTGCGTTTCATCCATGCCCTGCATGAAGCTTCTTGGATCACTTCCAGCGTGTCTGCCTCTGTTCGCAGATAACTGTAGGCAATAGCGTACATTTTTCGATGCTCCACATACAAACGACTAAAAAAAGCTTCTTCATCCATTTGCGCAAAATCTACCATTCTGACTTCATCCATTGTGTTTTCCACCTTCCACCACCCCCTCTATCTTCTATCAGGAAGATGCATCCACCTCATATATCTATAAGTAAGACGGAGTTGAACGTAAAAACGATTGATTTTTTTCAAATTCATTTCATATGTAGTAAAATAGTAACGTTAAGTACAACCTTTAGAGCATTTTGTGAAAAGAGGTGGATCAGTGCTAAAAGCTGACAGACAGGCGTATATCCTAAAAAAAGTAGAGACTGAAGGCCGCGTCGTTGTCCAAGAATTAACACAGGAATTAAATGTAACAGAAGATACCATACGAAAAGATTTACAAAGCTTATCGAAGCTGGGACTTCTCAAACGAATTCATGGTGGTGCTCATAGCCTTATTAGTGACATGAAAGATTTCAATTCACGTGTAGAATTTAATAGCCAGACCAAAGCTAACTTAGCTAAACGAGCTTGTACGCTTATTCAGAATGCAAAGGTTATTTTTATTGATGGCGGGTCCACAAATTTAAAAGTAGCTGAGAACATCCCTGAGCATTTTGATGGAAGAATTATTACCAACTCCCCCTCAATTGCGTTATCGCTATGCCGATTGTCCAAAGCTAGTATAACCTTGTTAGGTGGCGACCTCGATAAAAAGAACCAAGTGTTATTCGGAGCCGCAACGCTTAGAGCGATACAGCAAATCCATTTGGATCTAACAATCCTTGGCGTATCCACGCTGGATTCAAAGGTGGGCATAACTGTTCCCTCTTATGAGGAATCCATTATTAAGAATCAACTTTTTGAACAATCTTCCATGGTTATCGCCATAGCTACGAAAGAAAAGCTGGAGAAAATATCCACTTTTTTTGTAGCCAAGGTATCCGCGTTAGACTATTTAATCACTGAAGGTACAGTAGACAATAAAATTGTTGATACATATAACAAACTCGGCGTTAACGTAATTACAGTATAGATACTTTCTAAATTTGTACAAAAAAAGATGAACACCTTTGAAGCTTGTGCTCATCTTTCATTTAAAAAGCTCTCAATAGCCTCATAAGAATCTTGATTATGTTGCTTATTACTGATCGTTTTTGAAGTAATCTCAATAAATTGAGCGTTTGGGATATATTCTGAGAGTAATCGTCCGTAGGCGTATGGATGAATTGGATCAAGTTGACTAGCAAGGATCAATGTGGGCAGCTTTAAGTTCTTCCAAGCCTCACGATCATGATTAGGACAATCCATTGGCAGCTTCACAAACTTCATCGAGGTTTCTTTTACATAAGGATATTTAAACTGCCCTAATAGGGATTCAGCCGCATAAGTAGATATTGAATTTATGGATTTATAGACCTCTGAATTTTCGTATCTATTTTGAGCGGTCAGAGGATCTGTATCCTGCAGTACATCATGAATTTTGGCGTAGGCTTCACGAACCAACTTCTCTTGCGGTTTATCTTCCCAAGCTGGACGTGACAGAATAAGCTTCTTAACGCTATCCGGATATCTCAATGCCAAATGTAGCGACACCCCAGCACCTGTGGAAATGCCTCCAATATTAAATGGACGAATATGAAGGTGTTTCGTTAAAGCCATCACATCTTCGGCGAATTGTTTAAAAGAAAAATCATCCGCATGTCCAAACGCCACAGTCTTTCCATGACCTCTAAAATCTAGTGAGATCCTTCGTATGTGATCTGTTTGCTTCATTAAACCGAAAGTTTGATTAACGTCACCGCCCAAACCATGAAGAAAAATAAAAGGCTCTCCATCCCCTCCATCATCTTCATAAATAAATCGAATGTGCTCGTAGGTAAAGTAAGGCATATTCTCCCCTCCTTTACAAAGGACCAGAAACGTCACTTAGATAAATCGTATTTCCGGTCTTCACCGATTCTTCAACAGCGAGCATCGCTCTCATCGTAGCAATCCCATCTTCAATCGTTGCACCTACACCTGGCTTATTATGCAGAATTGAATCAGCAAAACCTTCAATCTGCAATCTATAAAAATGACCATCTGCTCCAAGCGGTCTATGGTAGCTGTTATCACTAGCTTTGAAAATTTCTACATCGCTTGATTTTAATGTCCACGGGTTGTATGTCTTTCCTACTACTGATCCGAATTCACCATAAATTTGGAATCCTTCATGCCAATCCATCCGAACCGCAATGGTCAAATCCAATTGAGCTACAAAGCCGCTTTCAAACTCCGCAGTAATAAACCAACAATAGGCACCGAACTTTTGCGTATTCCATGCTTTCACACTTACAATATTTCCACCTAGATATCTTGCGGTATCGAACAAATGGCTTCCATGACCTAAAATATAATAGCGTTCCTTGTTCGCTTTTGGATCTCCAGCAGGTCTCTTTATATTTTCACCGGATATAATCACTGGCTGAACATTCTCAGTAACGGTATATCGATAGGTGGAATCACAATACCAAGCTTTTAGGCCAATAATCTCACCCATTTCATGATCCACAAACTCTTTAGCTGCTACTATACCGGGGTCAAATCTCTTCATATTCCCCACTTGCACTTTGAGATCGGTACGATCCACAAGCTCTTTTAATTCTTCCACTTCTTCGATGGATACACCTAGAGGCTTTTCTACCAAGATATGTTTACCTGCACGCACGGCTTGTTTAGCTGCCTCCACATGAAATTGATCGGCAATCCCAATAACTACAGCATGTACGCTCGAGTCCGCCAGCATTTGTTCATAATCCGTATATATCTTGTCAGGTTCATAGATAGCATTCATTCTTTGGAGCAAGTATTCATCTACATCGCATATTGCATAAAGGTGAGCATTACGTGAACGCCTTATAGAGTCAAAATGCGCCGCTTGTGAAATCTGACCGCAACCTAATACGCCGATGTTCAACAATTTATTTTCCTTGTTCATATTCATGTCCTCCTATTCTAGTTAAAGAAATTCAAAGCATGTTCTACATCGCCCTCAGCTAACCCATGCATAATAACAGGACCGTCATAAACCTTACTTAATTCATTTAGATATTCCTTTAAGGGCAAGTTTCCTTTACCCACCGGTGCAAAAGTGATCTTCTCTTCGGTTACAAAAGCATCTTTGCAATGCGCAATGGCAATGTGCTCCTTCAGCGCTGTTAGCGTTTTTGAAATCTTACCTAAGAGGTCCTTATGATCCTGTGGGGTTACTAGATTTGCTGCATCATACAAAACCTTAAGATAGGGTGTGTCTAGATCTTGTAATAGTCTCAAAGCATCTTCTGCCGTACTCACCACATTGGCTTGTTCAGGTTCAAATATTAACGTTACTTGGTTGTCTTCTGCAATTTTCAGCATCCACGCAAGACTTTCATGCAATAGTGACCATGCCCTCACTGTATGATTGTCAGGATGAGAACTCCAGAAATCTTCTTGGTTCAAACTACCCGTAGAAATCGAAACATACGGAACAGCTAATGCAGCTGCAGCCTCAACTACATTTTTAAAACGCTGCTGATTTTCAACTTTCTTCTCCTCATTTAGCTCTAGCGTATTAAACGTTCCTGAGATCACAGCAATGCTAACTCCACTGTTCATTACTGCTTCTCTGATTTGATGGATGGTCTCCTGACTAATCTCTTTAGGCAAGCTTTCCAGTCCTACATTAGCAAAATTGAATTGAACGCTACTCATGCCTTGCGCTTTGATTTTGTGTAAGGCGATCTCCAGTTCATAGTTCAAGTATACTTTCGAGAAAATTCCTAGCTTCACAAGTTACACCTCCTTTATCTATTTTCAACTTCATCATACACGTAATTTCGATTATAAACAATAAAATTCAATTATCAAAAAGAACTAATGATCTGCATAAAAATATAAAAAAGTGCTGGCAATAATGCCAACACTCTACAAACAATTATCGATTTCGATTAATCATGTAATTCAATAAATGCTTCAGAAAAGCAATATTACGAGGGATCTCCTTTAACGCTTCCATAGCGAGACAGTAGTGTTCCCACATCTCTTTTCTTGCGCCGTCAGCACCAAGGATAGATACAAACGTTGAATTGTTATTCTCCACATCCTGACCTATCGGCTTACCTAGTAAATGATGATCTCCTTCCAAATCGAGCAAATCATCTTTAATCTGAAAGGCAATCCCCGCATGATAGGCAAATTTTTTCAAAGCCAGAACTTCAGTTTTCTTAACCTGAGCCAGAATCGCTGGCATCACTAGTGAAGCTTCAAATGCAATTCCGGTCTTATAAAAGCAAATCATATTTAATTGCTCTAGCGTCAATGCTTTTCCCTTAGAATTCAGATCCATTGCCTGACCCATACATGTATCTTCTGCTTTTTGGGCTGAATATTGCATCAAGGCTAGCACTGCTTTTGCATCAAAAGAATGAAGTGACGCCTGTTCCTCGATCGACTTCTGAATCAGAAATAGTCCGGTTAATTCCGCCGTTGAACTAGTATACATTTCGTGTAGAGTTGCACGACCTCTTCGGGTTGAAGCATTATCCTGGGATGGAAGATCATCGAAGATTAGAGAAGCGGTATGCATATATTCCAAAGATCTTAGAAGCGGCACAATTGCGGATGCATCTAGACCATATTCGTTAACACCCATGACCCAAGTCAATATAGGTCTTATCCGCTTGCCGTCGCCTGCTAGACTATAATTAGCCGCATCAATAAGCAACTCTTTCATTTCTGGCGTCCCGTCTGGCTTGGCTATCAGCAATTGTTTATTGATTTGATCGCGAACCTTTTGGATCGTATCTCGAAATTCCACTTTTTCCTTCTTGCTGTTTTTTAGATTCAAAAGCAACTGATCCCGAAGCAGTTTATCGAAAAAATCCACATCGTCCACTTTCTGCACCATCTGCTGGACAAGCCGATTAAATGCTGGTTGACCAGAAGCAAAAATCTCCATGATCTCTTTATACTTCTCATTTCCTACACGTTCTTTACATCGCTTGAGTCCATTAATGGCGCGATCTAATATTACTTCACGGGTTTTAGGATCAGAGCGATACACAGTGTGTATTAAATGGGAAATGACCGTCCAGTATAATTCAAAAGGATTGATCAGATCTGTACGTTGACTACGGTATTTTAAATAATAAGTATAGGGGGTTACCGCTCCCGCTTTCATATCGTCAAACATATCCGCAAAATCATCAGCCAGCTGATTATATAACCCATAGAAAAAGGTACGTTGATCAAATCCGTCATCTGCTGGAGCACTAATTACGGATCGGACAATTAAACGGGAAGAAGAGGATTTTAAAATGATGGGTATGAAAAGCTCTTCATTGCTGTATTCAGAGTTAGAAAGATTCTTCATACGATCCAATTCCTGAGAATGGAAAAATACAAAAGACTGCTCGAAAAATGCATCCTGCATTTCTTCCCGCTGATATCCTCTAATATACTCAAAAGCCTCCTTGAGCTCCGAATGTACAAATCGAATGAACGGCATGTTCTCTCCGGACCATTCACCCAATTCCGGTACAACTCTATTAAGGATCGCAGTGCGTATCATATGAGAATACTGTTCTTTCTCTTGGTCGGTTAAGACACTGGAATCAAGGAGATCATCAATGAATGGATAAGTTAAGCCATATGAATAACCAAGTCTAATGGCTTCACCAATCCTCTTAGATCGCTCCACAGGTGGTACGTCATCGTCCATCTCTTCCATCACATGGAGTATCACCCCAATAATGATCTTGATTAATTTACGCTGCGCTTGCTCAGGATTCATTTCCTTCGGAAGATGTGCTGATACCCGCTTAAGTTTGTCTATCACCCAAATCGTGGCCGTTTCAACGCCTTCCTTCTGAGCCCAACGGTAAATCCCGGTGAAATTCATGAAATCTGACTGATCCTCCGAACTTGTGGAGCCTGGAAGAATCATCTGATTTCTAATGTCGGCAACCATACGCTTAATCCGGAGCTGTGTATTCGGCGAATCTAAAGCTTGCCCCAGATCCCTCATATAAAGATAGGAAACACTTCGATCCAAATAATCATCCAATTTACCGGTCTGATTCAGCCATCCTAGATATCTATGATAATCCTGAGAATCAGGTTTCCTCTTGCCTCTTGATAAAAAGGACAACCATGAACGGCGATGAATATGGTTCTTCTTCCACAATTGAAAATCTTCAATCAAGGTAGACACATAAGTTTTTTCTTTGAACTGTTCACGAAGAGATGCAAAATACTGAGCTGCCTTCTGCTCAGCGATCGAATATCCTGTATCGGCGTAATCTGTAAATTTTTCATTCATAGGTGATGACCTCAACTTCTCTTTTTGTTAACATGACCCATTAGGGAAGAACAGAATTTCTTCCTGAATGAAATGTTCATCAGTTAATACGGTCAAAACTCTTTTGGGTTACGAAAAAGAAGCTTGACTAATCAAGCTTCTTTCAAAATAACTATACACAAATTATTCTATTTAGATTAATCTGCATTATGCTCCTTTACTTGGATCTTTAGCGAGAGTGTCAATCCTAATTCCTTTTGTATATATGCTAAATCTGTTATCTGCTCGATATGATAAACGCCGCCTGGAAATGGAGAATCATAGAGGAGCTTTGATACTGCTGCTGTCACTTTTGCAGTGATGAGGGATTGATTCTTTCCTTGCAATATTAAATCAGCATGCATTGGCTTCCCCTCTCGATTTCTTCCACGAGCCTCAACCTTGATAGCGAACTGGTCGCTCCCAATATGCAGCCGCTCCATAGCACGAACCATCCACCTGTTCACCCAGCTTGTCTTTAACAAACGAACGGCTCCTGTTTTTTTGGCTATAGCCAGCATTTTAGTAACGAAAACTGAGTCCAGACAAAATCGTGTGGAGATGGACGATGCTTTGAGCGTTCGGGCAAGCGTCTGTTGATCTGAGAATGGGAAACGATAGGCATGGCGATTCCCTAAATAGTCACCAAAGTGATATGACTTTCTATCGGTGAAGCTCTCTACCTCTACCTGACGATTCTTCTGCTTAACTTCAAACTTTTCTCCTAAACTATTCACTGTCCATTCGATCGCCGCCTTACCATGAGAATCACCAAGTCCGAGCATAATCGCGATTTCGATTTCCTCCGTCTGTTCTATCAGTCTTTCCGCTTCAAGAGCCATTAGATTGGTTATACCGGGTGCAAGCCCTACACTAAGAACGGCACTAGATCCATGTCGTGCAGCCTCTTCGTATAACGCCTCAATTTGAGATAAAAACGGACCGCTCGCTGATACATCCACATAATACGTACCGCTAAGAAAGCAGGCTTTTACAAAATCCGTATTCGTTTGATCCAAACACATAATGATTAGCTTCACTTGATCTAGTAAATGTGGAGGTATCGGCTTATTAATATCTAACTGTAACGGCTTGATCCTGCCGTGAGTAGATTGACTGAACCTCTCTGCTTTTTCAAGACTTCTCCCTGCAGCAAATACTTTACCTGGATACTTCTTCTCTAATATTTCACATATGGTACACCCTACATGTCCATAACCACCAACGACAACAATATCTTCTTTTTCCTGCATTATTATCACCGCATCCTATATAATAGAGTTGATTAAGAATCATTCTCAATTATACGGATTTCGCTTCCGTTCACTATCCCACAAATGTGGGAGTTGATATAATCCATTAAGGACTAGAGGGCTACTCAATGAAAACCAATAAACAATTCATTCTAATAAAGAAACAAATCGTTAAACTAGGTATGGTTACTGATTCATCTCACAACTACCGTACTTCCTTGCTGACTCTTTTACGTGAAGCAGTTCCCTTTGATGCTGCCTGCTGTACTCATGTTGATCCACAGACATTGCTTTCGACAGGTGCGGTTACTGAAGACAATGTAGAATCCATTCATCCCCACTTGTTCCAGATCGAATACGGTCAGGATGATGTTAACACCTATGAGCAAATGGTTCATAACAAACTCCTCGTCGCTACAATATATGAGGCGACCAAGCAGAAACCCGAGCGGAGTACACGCTATCGAAAGGTATTGTCTCCTGCAGGTTTTGGGGATGAACTACGTGCAGTCCTTATTCTTGGCGAATCTTGTTGGGGATATTTGACGCTGTACAGGAATGCAGATCAATCGAAATTCTTACAAGAGGAATGTGATTGGATCACCTCGCTCATCCCTCTGATTGCAGCTAGAATGCGGGCTTTCAGTCTTGAGCTTCCAGAAAGAGATGAGACTTGGCTTGAAGATCATTACGATTCCGGCATTGCAGTTTTATCTGATGACTTAGCTCTTCTTTCCTCCAATCCCGCAGCGGATCGCTGGATAGACAAACTTCGATCATTGGAAATGATCGAGGCTCATGTTCTGCCTCGTCCAATCCGTGCTGTAAGCACGCAAGCGTTAAATAGCCCTTTCGAATCAGTGGGGATAACTAAGGCATGCATTCGTATGACTGAGGGGCCCTATTTAGTCGTGCGAGCAAGTCGTCTTCAGACTAGCAACGGTCAGAAACAGGTTGCCATTTCATTCGAACCCGCGCGTCCTGCTGACATGCTCCCCATCATTGCTGAAGCGTATGGTTTGACAGAACGTGAGCAGCAGCTATTACATGGTGTAATTCGAGGATTATCCACTAAAGAATTGGCTTCCGCACTACATATTTCTGCATACACCGTCCAAGATCATTTAAAATCTATTTTTAGCAAATCAGGTGTCAGCAGCCGTAGAGAACTTATTTGGTATTTGCATTCACGCTACAATATTGCTCAAGCTTGAGTAATACGAGATAAAGGATATACAAGTTGTATGTCCTTCTCTGTAATTAATCCTTCATATAACGAATGATTATGGTCTGCACCTACAATACACAAGATTCTTTTCTCTGAGTGGCCTTTTATGGCGTTTTTGATTCGTTGAATCATTATAAGATGTCTACACAACCATCTGAACTGATGTGCTTGCGGATTGATTCGTTCTAACCATTCATACTTCTGTCTTGTAATAGTGTCATATTCTAATGAATTAAAGGGAATTGCACTTGAATCCACTGTTGAAAGCTGTCTTTGAAACCATTGCTCTAACTCATATTCCAATTCTTTTCTCTGATCTTCTTTATAGCTATTAAAAGGATCAAAATCTGTCCAAACATCCAATTCAACCCAATCAATAGGGACAAATTCATAATTCTCTTCTTTACACAAAGGGAAAATGAGATCCCAATATTCACTTGCAGGTTCTCCCCAATATCCACGGTAATTACTGTCCTTCTTATAATGTTCCCAACTACTAGGAAGGACTTCTCCACAAATAATATCTGGATTAAACTCTAAAATTAAATCTTTTATGAACTCTAAAGAAAAATGATATTTTTGCCTAAGTTCATCATCGTGAACCACTCCTAAAATACCTACAATTGACACGAAAAATCCTCCTATCTTTAACTAATTCCATTATTATCTAATTTTACAATCGTCAAACTTGATAATATTACAATAGGAATATAATGTAAATCATTATTTTAAAAAAATAGACTGAGCACCTATGGAATAGAGGGCTCAATCTGTTTAAATGTAACATTTCACTAGTGCATTCGTTAATATTACAAAACAACCATCCTTTAATGCGAAGCCGTATACTCTCCCAATTCAGAAGCCGGATCAAACTTTTCCTTACTCATCACAAATGCAGCCAGTAGAGCGATAACAGACGGAATAATTGCCCAAGCAAAAGTGTGAACAAGCGATGAGGATAAACCTTCGGTAATCTTATCCAGAACCTCTGTAGGAATTTTTGCCCGGGTATCCGGAGTCAAAATTGTATTTGGATCGCTTAGATTGACACCTTCGGGTGCCGCACCTCCGCCACTGAACATGGATGCTAATTTATTCGAAAACACATGACTTTGGATAATACCGAAGACTGTTATGCCGAGTGTCATTCCCAGCTCCCTTGTAAAACTAAGTGTCGAACTTGCAGAACCCCGCTGTCTTGCACTAAATCCATGAATCGCTGCATTGCTTAGAACAGAGAACGACGAACCTATTCCAAGACCTACTAGAAACATGAAGATGGTGACCATGAACCTTGAAGAATCAGGTGTTAATGTGGTTAGCAAAGAGATACCTAAAACAAGCAGTACTAATGACGATATCATGATGGTACGATAATTGAACTTCGAGAGTAAGAATCCGCCGCCCGCAGCAGTAATTACGGAACCGACCATCATAGGAAGTAGCACAAGCCCCGAATTCGTTGCTGAGCCGCCAATTACCCCTTGAATGTAGATTGGAATGTACACCGAGGCTGTAATGAATGCTGCTCCGCTAAATATAGCCATAACATTACTCGTAGAATAGAGACGATTCTTGAACATGCCGAAAGTAATGATGGGTTCTTCTGCACGACGTTCGATAAAAATAAACCCTACGATAAACACTACAAAAGCTAAAAATAATCCCACAATCATAGCAGAGTCCCAAGCATATTTTTTTCCACCAAGCTCAATCGCAAACATGAGACACAGGATTGAAGCTACAAGTGTAAACGCACCTAGGTAATCGATCTTTTCCTTGGAGTGCTCGACAGACTCTTTATAGAAGAAAGTTATCAAAAAGAAGGCAATAACACCTATAGGTAAGTTGATATAAAAGATCCAAGACCAATGCACATAATCCGCTATATAAGCGCCAATAAGAGGTCCAAAAATACTTGATATACCATAGGCTGCTCCGAATAATCCACCGATCTTCCCCCGTTTTTCCGGAGCAACCACATCGAACATGATGGTGAACGCAATCGGAACGAGTGCCCCTCCACCAATACCCTGAATCGCACGATAAATACTCAGCTGAACTATAGAGTTTGCGGTACCACATAAAGCAGATCCGATCATAAATACAATAATTCCGAAAATAAAGAAACGCTTGCGGCCATACATATCCGATAATTTTCCGAAAATCGGCATTCCTGCCATCTCAGCTATCATATAAGCAGAAGTCACCCACATCAGTTTGTCAAAACCGCCAAGATCCCCTACGATTGTTCCCATTGCAGTTGCTAATATAGTGTTATCCATGGATGCCATAAGTGTGGCCAGTAATAGAGCCGCTATTATAATCCCTACATTATTTTTCTTCTCCAAGTTCTTTACCATTCTCTTTTGTTCCCTCCACTTTTCCTTAATTTCGAATTTAATCTTATCGTTATAAGATCGCACACCAACCTCTCTCTAAACTTCTTGATGCATTACCTTTTGCAAAACTTTAATAATTCCGATAAAATGAATTCAATTAATCGCACGTTCATCGAGTATCTTTATTGACAAATATCTCGATAATCAAGATATCAACATTTTAAAAGGAGGGCTCTCTTTTGTCAAGAGATCGACACAATCAAGTGAAAAATCAGCAAGAAGACTTCACCTTGCGTATGCGAGGTCTAGGAAGTCGAACGATACTATATCAGCAAAATGTGGCAGCATCACTTGGGTTATATAATAATGATTATCTATCCATAGATATCCTCCATGAAAGAGGTCCCATCACCGCTGGTGAACTGTCCAAACTAACCGGACTGGCTACAGGCAGTGTTACGGCGTTAATTGATCGACTTGAAAATAACGGTTTTGTTCGCAGACAAAATGACCCCAGTGACCGTCGTAAGGTAATTATTGTCCCTTTGTATGAAAATAATGAGGTCGGGAATGCCTACCTTCCCCTGCATGCCGAGATGCTTAAATTAGCTTCCACCTACTCGGATGAAGAGCTTGAACTTATTACACAATTTGTTGGCAAAGCAAGTGCGGTTCTGGAAGAGCAAATTCATCGTCTAAGCTCCGCAACAAACAATAATTCTTCCTCTTAAGCCTTAATAATTCATCAAAAAAGGACAATACCCATTGTCTAATTACAATGGGTATTGTCCTTTTTTTCCTCACATTATTCGAATGTTACTTCATATCTATGGAAATAGATAGATTTCCATTGGATTCAATTAAAGAAATTTTGGCATTATCCGTCTGCCATACCCTACGAAAGTTTGTACCTTCGCCTTCTTTTTCTATATCTGCTGTGTTACCTTCACTCTTAGTCGTAAGCTCTCCAAGCTGTTGCGTTATCTCTTGCGTTAATTTTTCCTTGGTAGCTTCTTCAAAATGAATCGTCTCTCCAATCACTTTTCCAGTGTGATCATAGGAGACCTGAAGATTTGCTTCGTGATTCACAATCTTCTCGTTATATTCGCGGGATAAAAGAGTAGAATTCGTACCTTCATTACGATTAGGTGCGCCTTTGCCAAGAGCTTGGACAACTTGAGCATCCTCTTTTCCAATCAAAGTGGCAAGTTCCTCAAGGCTAAATCTTTCCTCAGCTCCACTTGGCACAACCGTTGGAGGTGGTAGCTGGGATTTATCTGCTACTGGTCTTGAGCATGCACTAAGTGCAAGGACCGTAAGCAGTAGCAAACAAGTTTGTTTTAATATCTTCATGGGTTTCATTCCCTTCATTGCTAGCTCTTGATGTATTTTTCACAATTTATTGAATGATTATGTATTGCTGGAGCCAAATTCGTCCAAAAAAGACGATATCCCATGAAGTCAAATGACTTTGAGATACCGTCCTACATCATGAATCTTGCAATTAAAGGGAAGCTGAGGATTGGCTAACCCAAGCCACTAATTGAGCCGTATCCACTGTATCCCCTTTTCGTAGTTTCAGTGTTTTTCTCTCCGGAGGGCCCTCGAATATCCCTTCTGGAAACTCAAGCTCATTCGTATTAAAAATAACAAAGCTTACTGCATCTTTCGAAGTTGAAATAGCTGCTGCGTACTTACCATTTTTCAAAAAATGAGGCTTCTTATACTGAATTCGTTCCTGTACATCTGGGATTGCTTGGTGAACAACCTCACGAAGATTAGTAGATAACTCCACCTGCCATGGTTCTTTTAATGCTTCAATAAAATCGATGACTTCTTGATTCATATTTTATCTCTCCTTTATGTACGTACCGGTTTAAAATAATATTGAATTAACTACGATGTTCCTAAGTTACACGCTGCCGCCCGATTCAGCAAAAGAATCCTTTCACGTTCATTCCCAGTCAAGGATGCGGCACGTTCAAACTCTGTACGAGCCTCATCATATCGACCCAGCTTCAGCAGAAGATCACCACGAACGCTGGGCAGCAGATGATATTCCCTCATAGATGGTTCAGTATTTAGCTCATCCACAATTTGCAGTCCAAAGGTTGGGCCGAACGCCATGGATATGGCGACCGCTCGGTTTAATTCGACAATTGGCGAAGGCATGACTCTCGAGAGCGCTTCGTACAGTGCAGAAATACGGATCCAGTCTGTCTCTGCTGCAGTAGTCGCCTGTGCATGACAAGCAGAAATCGCAGCCTGAAGCGAGTAAGGTCCCGGCGGACGACCAAGCTTTCGGTTACGCTCTAAAGCAGCCAGGCCACGACGGATCAGTAATTGATCCCACTGTGCCCGGTTTTGATCCATTAGTAGAATAGGTTCCCCTTTGCTATTAACCCTTGTCCTAAAACGCGAGGATTGAATCTCCATAAGGGCGACCAGTCCATGAACCTCAGGTTCATAAGGGTTAATCTCAGCTAGTACCCGTCCTAATCTCAGCGCCTCCTGGCATAACAGCGGACGGATCCAATCCACTCCAGAGGTTGCAGAATATCCTTCATTAAACATTAGGTAAAGGACTTCAAGCACCGTAGACAAACGGTCTTTAAGCTCTTCTTGAACGGGTACCTCAAAAGGAACCTTGTTAGCACTTAGGGTTCTCTTCGCCCGAACAATTCGCTGAGCAATCGTTGATTCGGCGACTAGAAAAGAACGTGCGATTTCATCTGTCGTCAATCCACATAACAGTCGAAGGGTCAGGGCTACTCTGGCATCTTGTGACAACACCGGATGACAGGTCATAAAGATCAGACGAAGGAGATCGTCACTGATCTCCTCATCTAACGCATCATCTATGTCTACCTCAGTGTATAAATCCATGCTATGTGCAACCTCTACGTATTTCTGATCTCGAAGCTTGGTCCTGCGAATAAGATCAATCGCACGCCGTTTCGCGGTGGTCATCAGCCAAGCACCTGGATGATCTGGAATCCCCGTCTCTGGCCATCGATTAAGGGCAATTACTAATGCGTCCTGAGCAAGATCTTCTGCGAGACCTACGTCCCGTACCATGCGCGTTAAACCCGCAATGATTTTTGCCGATTCCATTCGCCATATTGTATCAATCGTTCGATGCGTATGGGAGAAACTCACGTTTGCTTCTGCTCCTCAACCTGTTTACGAAGTGCTGCTTCTTTCGCCAATGTTTCGGGATCGTCCATTAATTCCCCCGGCTCGAATACCTGCCTTAACTCAATCTCTCCTTGGCCAAATCCATGAGGGTCCGGCATACGTAAAGCCCATTCAATGGCTTCTTCTCTTGATTTGACCTCAATCAGCGTATATCCAGCGATCATTTCTTTAGCTTCTGTAAACGGACCATCCATAACTTTCGGTTTGCCGCCAGCTTCCGGATATGAAATTCGAATACCACTGGAACTCGGTTGCAATCCATCGCCTGCCAGCAACACACCTGCTTTCACCAATTCCTCATTATACTTCTGCATAGCATCAATCAGTTCTTGACTAGGCATAATTCCCGCCTCTGAATCTGTGGTAGCTTTAACAATCATCATAAATCTCATAGGTGTATCCCTCCTATTTTTAATTTCCCATAAAGAATGCAGTAAGTTCAGTTGAAATGATCCTTGTATTGAGTTTCTTCGTATGACCGAGCCCCTTTTTACTTAATAGTTTCGCATTAGGTAGTACTTTAGCTATTTCCTGAGCACCATACCGTAAGCCAACAGGACTCTCCGTTCCTTCGAGGACCAGCGTTGGAATGGTAACTGCGCTCCACAATGTGGCAGGAAGTGGCTTTCCGTCCATATACCCATCCAATAAAACAGCATCATAGGGAAGAGTGTGCGCTACAGCCATTAGGTTAGACCATACACTTGGCATTAAGCGCATCAATTTAACAACAAACGCAGGTGCTCCCATACCTTTAGTCATAAAATACTTAATTGCCTCAGATCGGCGATTTGTAGCAATAAGCTCAGTAACATTCATTACGAAATCTAGAGGCGGTTTAGGATCCGAAGCATCGACAACAAATGGAGGCTCATGCAGAGCTAATTTTGTAATATTTGCTCCATCCGCTGCTGCCTGTAGAGCAAGAACTGCTCCAGAAGACAATCCCCAGACATATGCCGATCCTCCGGCCGCATTAATTATAGCCTGCAGATCTTCGATCTCACGAGCTATTGCGTATGGCTGAGTGTCTCCGCTATCGCCACGACCTCGTCGATCGTAATTGAAGACTGTGAAATTCTCAGACAACAGATCAGCTAGCTGTACCTGACTTGGGAATTTTCGGTAACTAAATGCACCTGTCACTAATATAAGTGCTGGCCCTTGACCCATTTTGTCATAGGCAATCTTAGTTCCGTCCATTGAAGTTACTAAATGCATTTCATCTCTCCTTCGCTTTAACGTCTGATATCCGGACTTCTATTTAAACGACGAACGGAAGATGATGAAATCGACACATTCCTAAAAATTTATTTCTTATGAGATAAATACTATATCCTACCATTTATTTCTTGTTCATCAAGTCAATATCCTTCTCTGAAGTTTTAAATTTTTACTATCCACAATATAAGAAAAAAGGGAAAAGTTCCGAAGAACTCCTCCCTCACACTAACGCTTAATGAATCGTCAGATTAAAACCGCTCTGAATATAATTCAGGTTGGGGTTAGCGATATTCGTAGTCGTCAGGTTGTTAAACGTTGCTGAACCATTGCCTGTGTAGGTATAGATTGCCGAACCCTGATGTGGCCCAGAGAAACGTGAAGTAGTAATACCATCAAGCCCAGTACCATTAATATTGATGTTGTTAAACACGATATTCTCAAATCCACCACCATAACCGAACTGGATTGCATCGCGTTGTGTATTGATGATATCGATGTTGGTAAAGGTGACGTTCTTGATGGCATCATTCGATGCCTCTAAATCGATGGCTCCACGTTCTCCACCATACAGATCTTTACTGGTACCACTTGTGATAATCGTAGTATCTGAGAAAACAATGCCCGCATTATTCTGGAAATGGTAACCAGGGAAAACGGTGTTCATACGAATACCAGAACCACCTACAGTGTCGATGATGTAGTTGTGATCTGCCTTATGACCGCCGCCTCCAAAGAATGCTATGGCTGCTGCACGCCAGTTATTCTCAATCGTGTTGTAGGAGAATGTGTTATTTACACCCGCCGGAGCACCATTGGTGTTACTAGTCCATACTGCAAGACCATCGTCACCGTTATTTCTTACGTTGGTGTTTCGAACAATCGAATTGCTAGTGCCTTGGGAGTAGTTGATACCATCGGCAAGATTGTTCCGAATCCGGCTGTTTTCAACCACAAGCCCACTGGCATAAATAGCAGGTGTATGAGCATAGTCGCCTACCCACATGCCACATTCAAAATGTTCTACCCAGACATCATGGATAATTGAATTTGTACCAAAGTTATCCATAAATCCTTTGTAAATTGCATTTTGTCCATAACGGGATCGCAAATTCGAATTCATGTAAACATTACTAAAATCTAGCTTGCCGCTAATACGGAGTGAAATACCGCCTCCCGCCGCATTAGGATTAGTAAACTGGAGGTTCGTATGCCAGATTCCAGCACCTGTCACCGTAAAGTTGTTAATCATATTGCTGGCAGAACCAATTTCCCACATGCTGCTAAGATTAAATGTTCCGGCAGGAATATACATGCTCTTACCGCCTGCAACAGCTGCATTCACCGTTGCTTTAAAAGCTGCAAGGTCATCCTGACCATCATTTGCTACAGCACCATAATCTGTCACTGACACGGAGTTCGCCGGACGAGCGACTGCAGTAGGAACGGGTTCGATTTCGAGGAAATCAACACCATACTCCAAGCTATCTCCATTGTTCTTCTGAATACGGATGATATCTCCAGGCTGGAGAGGAGTATCCAATTTCCAGTGGACTTCGTCAAATCGGAAGAGCGGACGCCCAGCACTAGGAGTATCACCAGGCATATCGCCCGAGAAATACTGCCAGCTGTAGTAGGATGTCAACGATAACGTTTTGACTTTTACTCCATTCACATACACGTCAAGTGAACCATTCAGTCCCATACCATCCGAAGAGTCAGGCATAGTAAATCTCATAGTCACACCCGCGCCGCCTTGTCCTTGTCTGACTGTCCATCCCACATTCGAGCCGTTTGATGGAAGGGCTACATAACGCTGACCAGATGCTTCTGAAGCAATTAGTGCTTGATCAAACGTAGGTGCTGATTTCAACGTAGCTCTACCACCGAGAGTAGCATCTTCGGTATCATACCGACTATAAGGCATGCTTGCACCACGTAGAGCATAGACCACCAGATTCGTTGTGCTTATATTGTTTGATTGCTTCGCTGTTAACTCATTAGCATCCACTTCAACAGTAGTGGTTACAGTGTAATTACCGTTGACTGCTGTCCATGTCCCTGGAATCGTGACGTTAACGGAAGCTCCAGCAGCAAGGGTCCCGGAATAGGATCCATTAAATGTTTGAATCGTGGTACCCGCTGAGTTTTTAAGAGCTACAGTAACACCATGAGAACCGCTTGCAGAAGCAATGGTTCCTTGATTCTTGAGATTTACGGTAAAAGCTACTGTACTATTAGCCACTGGATTACTTGGTGTCCAGGTAGTCACACCAACTAAGTCAGAGCTGGAGACTGGAGCGATAACAAGAGATGCCCCGTTCGTATAGCTGTTATTCCCTTCGTTCTGCTCGATAATCACATTGTTCTCATCTACTTTAGCGCTGAGAGCATAGGTCGCAGCGGTTTTGGCTCCAGCGTTTAATGTCATTGAGGCTGTTGTTGATGCGCCTGCAGTTAATAAACCTACTGGAGCAGATCCAACGAGCTCATTGTTTAAGTAAAAGTTGACAGTGGTTGCTGCGGAGCTAGCATTACCGTTGTTCTTAACAACTGCATTTAATGTAATTGCACTTGTCTCGACAGGAGTAGTAGGTGACCAGGACATACCCGTTATCATTAGATCAGGGTTCGCCCCTGGTGTACCGAATACTTGAAACTCCGCGATTTGCCCAGCAGGGGCACCAGAGTTCGAAGTGATATTCAACTGCAGACGTTTAACCGTTGCCGTAACCGGGATGGTTACTGTGTTGCCCGAAGCTGGATTAAACGTATACGATTGAGCCGATACCAAATTACCGAAGGTAGTCGTGTCTTGATTGTGACCGAGCACCTGAATCGTTTGTGTGCGAGTACTCCATGCAGAGGCTGGATTCAGCTTCAAAACGATTGACGTAATATTGTGGTTCGCCCCTAAGTCGAGGGTGAGCGAACTTGGATTGCTGCCACCTTCCCAGTACGTGCTTGTGTCATTATCGTTCGCATTTGTTGCTACGAACGTTTGTGTACTGGAAGAAGCGGTAATCGTCTTGCCGACAGCAATATTACTCCCAGGAGCAGGTGTTGGTGTTGGTGTTGGTGTCGGCGTTGCTGTTGGTGTGACCGTCGGTGTTGGTGTGATTGTTGGCGTTGGTGTTGGTGTTGGCGTTGGTGTTGGTATTGGTGTTGCTGACGGTGTTGGTGTGGCTGTCGGTGTCGGAGCAGGTGTTGCAGGTGGTGTTGTTGTCGTCGACGCTACAGTGATTTGGTCAAGGTTAACATTGCCAGAATCACCAGCATCATATTTATATGCGATGGTGTTGTTACCCGCATTTAGATTAAGAACTTCTACTTTAGTGCTCCATGAATCCCAATTTGGTAAGTTAGATAATGAGGTCTGGCCAATTTTAGCACCATTGACGTAGACACTTATTGTCTTTGCACTGCCACTTGCATTGGCGTATTTCAATGTCACCTCACGACTACCTGCTGCTGGCACGTTAACCGTGAATGTCGTTGTTGCACCTTGTGTCAAATATCCATCCACGAAGCCCGCGCCGGAGTAACCGGCATGATCCGTGTTCACTTTAGCTCCTCCAGACAGTGAAGCAAATTCAGCTTCATAAGTGCCGGAAGGCGATGGAGTTGGAGTAGGAATAGGGCCACTAGCGCCGTAAATCTCGAATTCAGAGAGCTGAGCTGCCGGCCAACCTGTGTTGCTCGTTACATTCAGACGAACATAACGCGTACTGGTTGAGGCAAAGTCGATGGTAACACTGTTCCCTGCCACTGATGGATTGAATTCATAATTTGCAGAACCTACAATATTCGTGAATGTCGAACCGTTTGTGCTACCTTGAACAGCCAATGTTTGCGTCCGCATCTCCCAACCAGAAGGGAGCTTTAGAACGATTTGATCAATATTCGTATTTGCACCTAAATCGACTTGAATCCATTGCGGGAATGCATTATTCGTACTTTCCCAATACGTGCTTTGATTACTGTCTTTAACATTGTCAGGACTATAAGTTTGTGATTGACCGCTCGCAGTTACATTTTTGCCGAGTGTCAGGTTTGGTCCTCCGGAGGCTGAAACAAAATTAAGTGGGCCCGCAGCCAAGAATAAACTTGAAATCAGCATGGATACTACCAGCGACCATACAACATACTTGTTACGCATTTTAATTTTAATCCTCCTTAAATATGTTAGATTCTCAAAAATTCACGAACCTATCAAAGTGCTCAAATGGTAGCGTTTTCAATAGAGATCATCCAGAGCACATTAAAAAGAACCACACCCTCCCTTCACTTTCAGACACACTCATTATAGATAAATAGTAGCTCAAACTATAAGATGTAATTCTACGGAAAAGGTAAGTGATACCATTATCGCGAAACTATGCGATTTATGGAATCTATGACATCCGTTTAAAAATAAAAAAAGAGCCTGATTTATCAGGCCCGTACTTTGTCTTCACCTTTGGCAGGAGAGTTTAATAATACCACTCCTCCTACTATTAATACTATGCCGGCAAAAGTAAGAATACCAAATGGATCTCCCCACACGACAATACCCACAATTGCAGTTAGAACAGTACCTACACCCGACCAAATCGCATAAGCTAAGCTTAACGGTAATTCTCTAAGGCTTATGGATAAACTATAAAAAGCAATAATAAAACCAATAATAACCCCTATAGAAGGGAGTAATTGCGTGAATCCTTCTGACATTTTCAACATTGTAGTCCCTACGACTTCGCTAGCAATCGCTATACTTAGAGCAATATATCCTACATTTCTTTTCATGCTGCAGCCTCCAAATTCTAATGAGCCCCACCTGAGAGCTTCATAATGATTACACCACCAATAATAAGTAGTAGACCTAGTAATTTCTTACGATTAAAGTTCTCTTTATAAATAACTACGCCAATTATAGCTGTCAAAGCTGTGCCCACCCCTGACCAAATCGCATAAGCTGTACCTAATGGAATTGTTTTTAACGCTAAAGAAAGACTATAAAATGCTAAGCCCATACCAATGATCACGCCAATGGATGGGAATACCCTTTTAAACCCGTTAGACACTTTTAGCATTGAACTGCCAAATACCTCACAGATGATCGCTGTTGCAAGTAATACATATGAATTCAAAGATAACCTCTCCTTACTTCGTCATATTTATCAATTCTTGAATGACTTTCGTGCGTAATTCATCATCTAACACACCTAATCCGAACATTTCGGAATACCATAACCCATCTGCTGCCAACCTAATGATAGTGGAGCGTACAGGATCAATGCCATCGTTCTCTATGTTTTGTTGCCATGTTGCATATTGACTTTGAAATTTGTTAAGAATATCTGGATTTGTGAAAAGAGCAGCGAGAAGCGCGGTACCAATCTCTTTGCCCTCTTTAATATCATCATCCATGGCTTTAGTAATAGCACGACTCCACTTCCCTTTTTCAACCGTTTCGCTCATTGCTCTATCTTGAACATTGGTAAAAAAATGGTTCGTTAGATCTTCGACCATCCCTATGATCAAAGCTTCTTTATTTGGAAAATGGTGCAGTAGCCCGCCCTTACTGACCCCGGCTTCTTTAGCCACAGCTTCAAGCGTAAGCTTCTCTACTCCATTATTTTTAACAACTGTGGAAGCCGCCAATAAAATAGTTTTACGTTTAGAATTACTGTTCACATTGATCACCCCTGATATTTACTATACCGTCTGGACGGTTTTATTGTCAAATAAAAAATAAGCCTGCTAATCCAGGCTTACTAAACCATAATTAAATTAACTCTTTAATATACCAAGCATCACATGCGAAATGCTCTGAGCCAGCTAATGGGGCATCTAAAAGTTCGAAGCCGTTTTTCATATAAAAACGGTTAGCCGCATGCATGTTCTGTAATGTCTCCAAATAACATTTATTGTAATGAAGCTTGGCAAAATCCAGCGCCGTATTTAGGAGTTCAGAAGCTATCCCATTACCTCTAACGGACGGAGATAAGTACATTTTTTGCAACTCACATATGTCGCCCTCATTGCCGAAAGGCGCAATGCCACACCCGCCCAATATATTTCCATCTTCTTCCACAACCCAATAAGCCTGATTATCGCTTTGATTGTAGTACTCATATAAATGATGCAGGCTGTCATCTTCCCACGCAAGCCCTGCCCTATTCCCGCCAAACTCAATCAGACAGCTCCTAATAATCTGTTCAATCGCACGATTATCGTTCTTATATATTCTTCTGATGTTCATGATCAATCTGTCCCCTAACTTTTGAATATCAATCTATTGTTATACTATTGTACCACCTCAATGAAAGGATAATTATAAGGGATTTCATACATAATATAGGTGAATTTATAAAAGGAGGGACTTTAATGAAAGTGGCAGCTAAGCAGCTCTGGATTGCAGCATTAGGCGGTGTGAATGAAATTGGTAAGAATATGTATTTCCTGCAATATGCTGATGATATTATTGTCATTGATTGCGGTTCTAAATTTCCGGACGAAAGTCTACTGGGGATTGACCTCATTATTCCTGATGTTACGTATTTATTAAGTAATCTTGATAAGATTCGAGCATTAGTAGTTACACATGGACATGAGGATCATATTGGAGGAATTCCGTATCTACTCAAACAATTAAATCTTCCGATCTACGCATCTCGGTTAACCTTAGGTCTAATTGAAAATAAACTGAGGGAACACGGAATATTACGTCAGACCAAGCTTCATGTCATTGATTCTGAGTCTACTTTACAGCTAGGAGCAATTACTACAACGTTCTTTAATACCAATCATAGTATTCCGGATTGCCTTGGTGTTGTATTCGACACCCCAGAAGGGACCGTTGTTCATACAGGGGATTTCAAATTTGACATGACCCCTGTTAATAAGCAGTATCCAGACATACATAAAATGGCTGATATCGGTAAAAACGGTGTAAAGTTCCTGCTCTCAGAGAGTACCAATGCAGAACGCCCAGGCTTCACCCCCTCTGAAAAACTCGTTGGCGCTCATATAGAAGAAGCATTCATGAAAGCTGACCGTAGAATCTTTATCTCTACCTTTGCTTCAAATGTACACCGTCTACAACAGATCATTGAAGCTGCTCGTTTAACCGATCGTAGATTAACCTTACTTGGCAGAAGTATGGTTAATGTTGTCCGAGTAGCCCAGGAACTCGGGTACTTGAGCATTCCAGATAACATGCTGATCGAGCCTACAGAAGCTGCCAAACTCCCTCCAGAGCAAGTAACTGTATTATGTACAGGCAGTCAAGGAGAGCCCATGGCTGCGTTATCGCGACTGGCTAACGCAAGTCATAGGCAGATGGAAATTCAGGCAGGAGATACCGTTCTGATAGCAGCTAATCCCATTCCCGGGAATGAACGCAATGTATCTAGAATCGTCGATAATTTATACGTGCTGGGCGCTAAAGTCATCTATGGATCACGCAGCGAGCTTCATGTATCTGGGCATGCAAGCCAAGAAGAGCTTAAGTTAATGTTAACCTTGATGAAACCTGAATATTTCATACCGATTCATGGTGAGTACCGTATGCTACATCATCACAGCTTGTTAGCCGAGGCAGTTGGTGTTAACCCCAATAATATCTTTATTCTAAAAAATGGAGATATCGTCGAGTCATCATCAGGTGTCGTCCGCCAATCTGGCCGAGTGGCAGCCGGACAAACCCTAGTGGATGGCCTTGGGATTGGAGATATTGGGAATGTCGTTCTTCGCGATCGTCGCCAGCTGTCAGCAGACGGTATTTTGATTACAGTGATTACATTAAGCCAAGAAGATGGACGTTTATTAAACGAGCCGGATACCGTATCCAGAGGATTCATCTATGTCCGTAACTCAGAAACTTTAATGGAGGAGATCAACAAGCTGGTAACCTCTACCCTTCAAAAGATGAGTGAGGCTGACCTAGGCGAGTGGAATATCATCAAGCAGACCATCAAGGAGACCCTAAGTAGATTCCTGTACGAAAAAACGAAACGACGTCCAATGATTCTCCCCATCATTATTGAGGTGTAGCAAAAAGGAGCTCCTGTAATAGGGGCTCCTTTTTCATATCTAATGAGAATTAAGAACTATGTTATCCATAATTTCAATGTCTCTGCTTCTAGCGTCATTTTTTGATGAATAATAATGATTTGCTCTAGCCGATTAACCCGCTCCTGAAGATTAGCGTTTAACAGGTCAGATTGTAGCTGAGCATTTAGAGAAAAGTATTGTGGCACTTCCCAGACACTACGTAAAGCAGTGCTTAAACAATAACCATATCTTGCAAGGGATTCGTCCCCTTGCCATCCGCTAGCCTTTAATCCTTTGATATACGAATGGAATAAAGACTCTTTGAATTCCTCGTAACGATGGATGGGAATCACACCAAGACTCATATTTACGCCAAACATTTTACCAAGATCTTCACCTAAACCTGATATGCTCATAAATTGCCAGTCTATCAAGACTAACTCTCCGTTTTGAGTTAACAGCATATTCCTTTGACTGAGATCCTGATGGGCTAATACTCGCGGCAAGTGATGGAGAGCATTCAAGTTACTGTCTATCCGCTTCGTGAAGTCTTGGAACCAAGCCCAAAGGCTTCGGTCATTGTCTCTATGGAATTGATGAATATATTCTTCAGGGTTAGGTGCATACATTTTACTTGCGGTAGTCCAAGATCTAAGCCAGCTTCTACATATCCATTGGTTATTAGGAGTGTTCTTTCCTGAAAGATAAGCTCAATTAAATCGGCCTAACCGTTCAGCGATAATATCAAACTGCTCCTTCGTATGTGCAAATCCCCCTTCAATTCGTTCCATCCATAACCATACGGTACCATCTACTTGTTCTTCAACAAGATAACACTTAGGAGCTTGGATTGAGCTAGGAAGCTCATCCAGAATCTTAGATTCAAAGACTAGGGCTTCTCGTCGCCAGTAATTGTGATGTGCTGGATCCTCTTTTTCTACACTATCAGACTTAATGATTTTTAATATGATTGACCATGGAAGCTGCTCGTTATTAATTAGTGCGATACCCTGAAGATGAAAGATACCCGCTGTTGTAAAGTTAGGTGTTTTATAATCTAAATCCTCACATGTGAAATCGACTATTTCTATTTCTTGTTTTCCAAAAATTCGTTGAACACTGATGTTAAGCTGATCCATTTTATTCTCTAACACATAGACCCTCCCCACTATCCATAAAAAAGCCTATAAAGCGTAACTGATTCGTTAACACCTCATAGGCTTGTTCAATAAAGATTTGCTTATTAGAATACTTTTGTTGTCCAATCTTCGCAATTCCAGATATCGGTGACAATGTCTTGATAAAAATCTGGTTCGTGAGAGATCATGAGAATGCTTCCCTTATATGCTTTCAGCGCACGTTTCAGTTCATCTTTGGCATCGATATCCAAGTGGTTCGTCGGCTCATCTAATACGAGAATGTTGGTCTCACTGTTAATGAGTTTACATAGACGTACTTTAGCTTTTTCTCCACCACTTAGAACAGCAATCTTACTTTCGATATGTTTCGTGGTCAGTCCACATTTGGCAAGGGCAGCACGTACTTCGAATTGTGACAGGGATGGGAATGTATCCCAGATCTCCTCGATACAAGTCTTGTAATTGCCTTCTTTCATTTCTTGCTCAAAGTATCCAATCTCTTGATGGTATCCACGTTCTACCGAACCGGACAATGCTTGGATTTCGCCTAAGATGCTGCGAAGCAAGGTGGTTTTACCGATCCCGTTCGCACCGACCAACGCGATCTTTTGTCCTCGCTCCATTAACAAATTAAGCGGTCTGGACAACGGTGTGTCATATCCGATAACCAATTCTTTTGCTTCGAAAATCATCTTGCCCGCAGTTTTACCTTCTTTAAAGTTAAACTGTGGTTTTGGCTTCTCTTTTGCAATCTCGATAATTTCCATCTTGTCGAGCTTTTTCTGTCTGGACATTGCCATGTTACGGGTAGCTACGCTTGCTTTGTTACGTGCAACGAAGTCTTTCAGCTCTGCGATTTCTTGTTTTTGACGGTTATAAGCAGATTCAAGCTGTTGTTTTCTCATTTCGTAGACCTGCTGGAATTGCTCATAGTCACCCACATAACGAGTCAGCTTTTGATTTTCCATATGGTAGATCAGGTTGATAACGCTGTTCAAGAAAGGCATATCATGTGAGATCAGAATAAATGCATTATCATACTCTTGAAGATAACGTCTCAGCCATTCAATATGCTGCTCATCCAGATAGTTCGTAGGCTCATCTAGGAGCAAAATATCTGGTTTTTCAAGCAACAGCTTCGCAAGCAAGATTTTGGTACGCTGGCCACCACTAAGATCAGCTACGTCACGATCCAATCCAATATCTGTGATTCCTAAACCGCGCGCGGTTTCTTGAATCTTCGCATCGATCATGTAGAAATCTTGGTTTGTAAGTGTATCTTGAATCGTACCCACTTCTTCAAGCAGCTTTTCCAGTTCTTCAGGCGACACGTCACCCATTCTGCCGTACATATCATTCATCTCTTGCTCAAGATCAAAGAGGTATTGAAAAGCGCCTCTGAGTACATCTTGAATGGTCATTCCTTTGGTCAACACTGCATGCTGATCGAGGTAGCCAACACGCACCCGTTTGGACCATTCAACTTTACCTTCATCTGGCTGTAGCTTGCCTGTAACAATATTCATAAAAGTGGATTTACCTTCGCCGTTAGCGCCGAATAATCCGATATGCTCGCCTTTTAGAAGACGGAATGAAACATCCTTGAAGATCGCACGATCTCCAAAGCCATGACTTAATCCTTCTACATTTAATATGCTCATTTATGGACACCTTTTTCTTATTTTTCTCGCTATATTATAAGCAGGATTACACAAAAACTCAATGGAGAAGCAAAAAAATATCATATTATGGACCGTAACGCGTAATATCTCAGGTAGTCTGTTCCTATCTGTCTGATGGAGATATTGCGCTGGCGATTACTCACTATCTTTTATATGATAGTATGCAGAGATACATTATGGAGTTGAATTGAGGTTCTAAGGAGAGACAATGATGAACAAACTTGTATTTTTTCTAGGGCCAGCTGGGGCAGGCAAAACGACATTAGCTAAAGCGATCGCTTCCCGGCGTAAAGTACCCTTCTTTGATATGGATATTCTATTACGTCCAGCAGCTGACGCCATTATGACCTTTCACGGATTGGACCCGGCAGACAGAGACTCTGCCGATTACAAAAGATTATGCCGTGATTTGGGCTACCGGATTACGATGGATGCAGCGCTAGACAATATAGGCCTGAATGTAGATGCATTTGTGGTTGGGCCATTTACTAAAGAAGCTGCCAACCCTGACTGGATCAGCAGTGAGTTATCTCGAATCGGACGTTCGCTGCAAGATGTTGAGGTTAAAGTTGTCTTGGTCGAACTAGCCAATGAGGAATTGTATCGGACACGAATTCACGATCGACAATCACCATTAGATGAATGGAAGTTCCAGCATTGGGATGAATTTCGCAAATCATTTGGAAACCGCAGTGTGAAGTGGCCGCTTCCAAGTTCTAATGTGAAAGTGATCGATAATTCTGATCCAGACATAACTAAGACTGTGGCTGTGGTGGAGCATTTTATCTACGACTAGGAATTAATTAGCTCTTCAATGATCATTCGTTTACGAAAAAAAAGACCGGCAAAGAGAGAACTCTCTTGCCGGTCTATTAAAATATAATATCAAAAAGTTTGGAGATTCAATTAATTCTTACTTACTTTCCAAGGCTTTCGCAAGAAGTGAGGCGTAACACTTGGAGCCCTCTGGTTTAAGATGCACACCATCTTGGTAGAAATAATCGTCTTTTCCTTCACTTGCAGAGTACCAGTCTACTACGGTCGTATTACTATATTCACTGGAAACTTTTGAAATATTGTGATTCACATTATTCTCCCATTTTCTTGGAACCCGTGTATTGACCAAAAAAATCTGCTCAGCATCACTTAATGAATCCAGTAAATTACGTAATTGCTTTGAACTAAAGGATCCGTTAGTCCCAAGCTCGATTATAACCTTTTTACCCAGCCGGCCTTGAGCTTTAAGCTGATCCACTACCTCCTGAGCTTTAGCCATCTGCCGACCGATCTTTCCCTCGATGACAATGCCAGGTAATTCCTCTGAAAGGTATGGTGCTGCATCCAAAATGACAGAATCTCCAATGGCCGTAACATCCGTTCCAGCTTGACTCTTCTCAGCCACGGGTTTCTTTTCTTCAGGAACAGATTTTTTCACTTCTGATTCAGGCTTTGCTATTTCTGTATTTGTAGTTCCCACCTTAGTATCAGCTTTTTTTACTTCAGGTTCAGTTGTAGCTGTTGCCAAGGCTGGTATTGATGGTTTATCAGTTACATTTTCGTCTATCGCTTTATGATCTGCGGGATCATTTTTTCTTCCCATATCTTGTTGTTCTTGCTGCTGCAGTCGTTGTTCTTGCTGTTGCAGTTGTTGTTGTTCATACTGCAAATCTGCCAATTCGATCGCAGACGTATCCGATCCAGCGTTTAACAAATAACCTTTGCATGCGATTGGGATAAGAATCACAGCAATAATAGCCATTAAGAAGCCTGGACGAAGACCACCCCTTCGCTTTACACTGATGTTCTTCCAAGTTTCTTTAAATGAACCTCGACGAATGGGCTCCTCCACATACTTATATGACAATGCAGCTAGAAGAAAACTTACTGCTACCTGAATGATGATCCGAAGCATGCTGCTTTCTTCTGTACTCACATTCGGACTGCTAAGGATAATGACTGGAAAATGCCATATGTACAAGCTATATGATCGCAGCCCGATCCAACGCAAAGGTTTACAGCCTACGATCGATCCCAGACGGCTAGCAGGATGAGCTAGAACGGCAATAACTACAGCTGCAATCAAAGAAATCACTAAAAACCCACCACGGTAAAGTAAATCATCGAACTCATTAACCTGATTAAAAAGTACCAACAATAGAATGAGTCCTAATCCCCCTACAATATCAAGCACACGCCGAGCCGGTTCTGAGACGTTATCATTAAGTTTCTGACTTGGCCAAGCAACTGCAAGTGCTGCTCCAATGAGAAGCGCAAATAAGCGGGTATCCGTTCCATAATATACTCTACTTGGGTCTGTCCCCGGTACGTAGATCAATGCCATGGCTAAAGCCGAGACTGCTGCGCAAGCCATAATCCATGCAATAAGCTTACCTCGCCGACGAGCGATTTTCATCACGATGATGAGAACTATTGGCCATAGAATATAAAACTGTCCTTCAATAGAAAGCGACCATAAATGTCCGATAGGAGATGGTGGGCCAAAGCTTTCAAAATAGGAAACATTATGAAATATTAGCCACCAGTTATTGAAATAAAATAAGGAAGACATAAAGTCACCCTTTAGCCCAAACAATCTTGATGGTTCTATAATTAAAAGCCATATGGCAACCACAAAAAGCATAACGGCCATCGCAGGCAACAGCCTCCGCGCCCTACGAACCCAAAAGTCTACAAGGTTCAGCCTTCGGTGCCGCTCCCACTGGCTAATGATTTGGTCAGTAATGAGATATCCGGAGATTACAAAAAATATTCCAACGCCGAGAAGTCCACCCTCAGCCCAATTCAGATTCAAATGATATGCGATTACAGCGAGTACTGATAAAGCCCTTAGACCATCAATTCCTGGCACATAACGCCTGCCGCCTACAGATTGTATAGAAGACTGGCTCCTCATATTATTTCTGAAAAGCTTCGTGTTGTCTTTCATAATGTTTCAGTCCTTACCGTCGATTTATCGTTCATAAGTAAGACGCTGTAAACGTATGAAAAGTTCTGTAATCAACTGAAAATGTTATAAAATAAAAAAAATGAATCTTTGTTGATCGAAACACTTGTCCATTGTGCTCCCTATATTAACTCAGATGTGTAATAATAATTTCTTCAACTTCTGTACCCCGTAACTCTACGTAAAAAGGCTGCACCTCATCATTTAGACAATACTCCAGCCGCAGTCTGAGGTTTTTCCATGTGACCATTTCCAATGCTTGTTCTAGCGAGAAAAACCCAACTTCTAAGCTCTCGGAACTAGTAGCAGGTTCGCCGCCGATGGCTTTCCCTAGAAATAGGTTAGTACAAATAGATCGATCAACATTTTGAAAAACTCCGCAGAACTTATTAATCTCTATATCAATGCCCGATTCTTCTTTGGCTTCCCTGATCATTGAATACAACGGTAGCTGCGGAAAGAATATGTTTGGGGGGATTCATATCCATTGTTACCTCGCTCTAAATTTATTCTAAGCCCTAATTAATTCTGAATACAGGTCCTTTGGGTGAGAAAGGCAAGTCATTTCCCTTGGGCAAAATATAAGCATGGTCTCTTTTAATGGTCAGCTTGTCACAATAACCATCTGTAATAATTAGAAGCGGTCCTTTTTTCGGAAAATCCTCAGCTTGTTGAATCAAATCAATAGCTGGTTGTAAGATCGTTCCCCCTCTTCCCTTCACTTGTACTCGATCTGCGATAGCCTCGGGGGGCATGTAACCTGCATCATAAGGACAAGCATCACAAAAGATAATCCGTGCAAAAGGAACATCACGAGCCTGCGCATAACTTGAAATGGCCCCTAATGCTTTGGCCAGAAGCTTTTTATCCATTGAGCCTGAGGTATCTAAAATAACTCCAAAAGTGCGACCATCATCTGCAGCACCGCTATGAACCCATTGTGGTCGAGGGATATCAGGCGTAGAAGATTGACGTCTGCTAATTCGTGAATAAGATCTGGTCTTCTCAAGCGGTGAAAAATAATGATCAAACCACCGAGCAAGCTCTACATCCCATTTAATAGGTGGCTGGCCCAGCGCTCTAATCTCTTCAACTAGGCCTGACGGTAAAAGACCGCGACTTTGCTCTTCATGATACATAAGTCCTTGTTGCATCGCATTTTTACAGAAATCATCTAGCGTCTGTCCTTCTCTCGCATCCCAAAAACTTGATGAACCGTTATCTAAAATGTCACCAAGTCCATTCCCTCTCAAGGTTGCCAGTTTCTTATAAGTGCGGATATCTCCGACCATACGATCATAAATCGTTTCAGCAGATAAACCTTTAAGCTCAGGATCTAATAAGAGTCCAATTCGCGGATACTCCCCTACACTCATTTCTACTAGCCATAGATTTATTACGTAGTCACAAGCCACATTCCAAAGATAATGATCCCGGCCAAGACATCGCTCGTGATGCTGAAGCCCCGCATGCAGAAGCTCATGCGCCATCACGAAAATACACTCCTCGTCGTTTAGTCCGGCTGCAGGGTTCATAAATATTTTGCGCTCAATAACGTCAATGGCAGCTATGGAAATATCAAATCGCCGACATATCGCTGGATCTTCTATAATCTCAAAGCCGGCGGCAAGCGCACCTAATAAAGGATATCTGTCCATAAACCATCGTTTTGCACGTTGTGGAGCGGTTAATGAAAGTGCAGGGTCACTAATAGTATTAGCATGGCCTCCAGCAACACTTACTGCATTCGTCACAGCATTAGATAACCCATAAGCAAAATAGGCTTCCCAATCCGGTGCTTTTCCCCAGTATCTTTTGGTGGTTTCTCTAACATTCATATCCAGTTTTGAAACACCCGCAGTCCCAAAATATCTGGAGGTGTCCGGAATTCCTTTTATCATAAATTGCTCGTAAAGCTGTTGTTCATCTTTAATTGTAAGATCAATTCGCGACTCCATATCTGCGGGTACTTTCCCAAGTTTCAAGTCATTTAAAAACTTTGCTATGTACACATCACATGCAACGTTCCACGCCACTTGATTCTCTTTACTCTTTAAATGTCCAAGACCTAAATGAAGAAAACAATGTGCCAAAACGTACATCCATTCGGCAACCTCGCCACGCCTTTTAGGATGAGTGTAAATATAACCGTTATTAGTGACAATTGCCCAGCCGTCTTCAGGATAGGGACTATTTTCATTATGGATAATCGAAGCTCGAACAGATAACGGTGCAAAAATAGGATGATCCGCGATTAGCGAACATGCTTCATTAAAATTTATCAAAGCGGGATTATCTGGTGTTGTTTTTTTAGCCATATTTACCCCCGCTCTTTTATTGCAAGACGTGGTAAATCACGTACAATTTCAACCATTAACCAATCTGGAATATTATCACTTTGCTCCTGCTTAGCAACTACTAGCTGTGCAATTTCAAAGCTAATGACGGACAGGTCTTTAATCAGCTTTTTAACAGTGTGTGCAAATTGGCGATGTCCATCTCGTACGTTATCTTTAATCGGAGGGAGTTCTTTGATAATCTGGGCACGCAAGGATTGCGCCAGGAAATACAGGAGATCCCGATCTTCTGGAGCCGTTGGAAATGAGGATTTACCATCTATAATTTGATTAAGTTCATATTTTCCAGTTAGATTTTTATAAAAAGCCCTGAATTGTGTGGCGTGAGAAGGTGTCAGTGAACCATTCGCTAAAATCCCCACGGCATCCACATTTATATCATCCCCAAACTCATGTAGTGCATCACTAAGCATATGCCAAGAGCGTGGCGTGGAGAAAGGCTCTTCAGTCTTTGGAGGTGCACTCCACAGATGATCGGGACGCAATTCCAGATATTCAATAACCATAGGATGAATGCTATTCTCATATGCCCAAGAGATCCAATTCTGAAAAGATACATTTAGCTGTATATGGAACATCCGATTGATAAGCGCGGAGGACATAGGTTTAACAATTGCACTATCTTGTGCACGGTTACCAGCTCCTATTACTATAGAGCCCTCAGGTAGGTGATAATCGCCGATGCGGCGTTCGTGGATAAGACTATAAAAAGCTTTTTGCACCTCTTGAGAACAGGCATTAAGCTCGTCTAAGAACAAGCAATACGGTTCGTCCCGAGCTATCATTTTCGGAGGACAAAATTGGCTCTTGCCGTTAACGATTTGAGGTACCCCAATGATGTCTTCCGGTGCTAGTTGAGAACCCAGAAGAGAAACACATGGAAGACCCACCTGATCAGCAAAAGCTTCTACAAGAGAAGACTTTCCAATACCAGGCGCCCCCCAAATAAAAACAGGGCGGATCACAGAAACGTTTAGAAGTACTTGCATAAGTTGAATAGGTGTTACAGGAGTTGCTAGGTTCAAATAAATGCTCCTTTTTTATATGATATATCCTCATTATCTATTCTAAATATATTAAAAACTACTTAAAAGGATTTATTAAAGCTCTAAACAAGCTTTGTCATTTAGGGCATCCTGAATATTACGGGCAAGCCACTCTCTATCCTGCTCACGCTGTGACTCCGAAAACTCTTGAAATAACAAAAGCACTAATTCCAGTCGGCGCTTTTCAGTAAAGAGCGGGAGCTCTTCTAGCCATTTATTGTCGAGTGCATACTCTCGATTATACCCTTTCATAAAAGACGTCAGCATGGCTGACGCAAGACTAGAAGTTCTACTCTGCTCTACCTCCGGTTTTCGCCAATCCCCAAAGATGGTCGAATAATAAACGGCAATGGCAATATCATGCACCATATAGTCGTATCCGCAATCATCAAAATCAAACACGGTGATCTGCCCCTCATGCACGAAGAAATTACCCGGATGCAAATCACGGTGACATAGTCCATAGCCTTCTCGATTCCGCGGCAACTGGTTAATCCGATCATTTATTTGAAGCAACTTTTCAAAAAGCTGCTGTTCAACAGTACCAAAGTTAGCAAAGTCAAAATCTAGCTTACCCTGATGTGGTCTTGCCAGAACAGTCTCCGGACGCTCATATTGCAGAGCTAAAGCATGCATTCTTCCTGTTACCTCACCCCATTGCTCAAAAAGCTCCGTTCCCCAATAGGGATCGGAAGCATTAACATGACCACCTGGTGCTTTCTCCATCACACAGATCATAAATCTTTCTTCATCTTTGACTAACGTTTGTACCAAACTGCCATCCTGAAAGGGAATGGGGGGAGCCAGTTGCACGCCATGTTTTGCAAGATGGTCCATAAAGTCAAGTTCAGAGATGACCATCTCCTGCTCCTGATGAGAATGATGTGTTACACGTAAAATATATTCATGATCATCTTTTGGAAAGCTATAGACAACATTTTCAAAGCCACCAATATACTTTATCGTTGTCCAATCGACTTGAATCTGTTGTGCAGCTTGTTTAAGCATTTCTTCATCGAATTTCACCTGCCAGTTAGGCATTTCAATCACTCTCCTACCTTCTAAGAAAACATCAATTAAAATGGTATATTTTGTATATCGGTATTTTATAAAGTTATCTTAACACTTCTCTACCAATAAAAGAAGCAATCAAAAAGGTAGGAGCAGCCTAGAACTTTAACAAAGTCCATGACTGTTCCTACCTTAATCATCTTTCATTACTTTTGAGCTTATATTTCTATTGGTTACTTTATTGCTGAAAGCTCATCTTCCGTTACCCATTTATGATTTTTCACTTTATCTCCACCCGTAGTAGGTGTGTAATCAATCATATATACCGTGGTTTGTTCCGCTGCGTTAATCTGAGCCGTTGCACCTTTCATATCTTTCATATGGTCAGCTTCCATTACGACTTCTGAGCCGGATTCATAGGGTTTATCGGCTGCTTTTTTGATTTCTTCATGAATAATCCACTTATGATTTGTAACTGGAAATCCGCCTGTTGCGGGCCTATAAGAAACGATATACGCAGTGGTATCAAAAGCTCCAACTATCGTTGCTGTTGCCTCTTTCATACCTTCCATATGGTCCGCTTGGATAATCGCTTTACTTCCTATTTTAAAAGTAGGATTCTCTGACACCTTCAAATTTTCGGGTACGTCACTTGAACTAGAGTGTGAGGAATTTTCCATTATCTTATTGCCATAACTATTATCATTACCACATGCGCTTAGAGTGAGTGCAGCTGCGATTATGAATAGATATAATTGCTTTTTCATATATAAAACCTCCGAAGTTGATGTGCCTCTGATTATTCATTTACCCATTTCATAGGATCACAAACCTAATGAAGTTTTTTCGAAAATGTAAAATGGATTATTAGATTACCAATAAATGAGTGTTGTCTCAGTTATTGAAGGTTTTTTATAATGTTTTCTGAAAGGAGGCTACTACAATGAAGACTAAAATATTCACTTTGTTGCTTCTTTTGGGTCTGGTAAGTATGGCTACTATGATTGGTTCTGCTAGTGCTGCTCCGGTATTAACCGTAGGGAGTTCTTCTGGAGATGTGTGGGATCTTCAGTATCGATTAAAAACTCTGGATTTCTATACTCAGCCTTTAGATGGTGTATATGGAGCACAAACGAAAGCTGCCGTTGCTAAATTTCAAAAGGCCTACGGATTAAACGCCGATGGAGTTACTGGTACAAAAACTTGGAATGCTCTAAAAAAATACACGCTTAATATTGAGGAAATGGATATTTTGGCGAAAGTAATCTACAGTGAATCGCGCGGTGAGCCTTATAAAGGACAAGTCGCAGTTGGTGCTGTAGTTATGAATCGCATACAATCTAGTCAATTTCCAAACAATATAAAAAACGTTGTATTTCAAAAAGGCGCATTTACAGCCGTATCTGACGGCCAGTATTGGCTTACTCCAAACCGGACTGCCTATTTAGCTGCTCTTGATGCTGTCCGAGGTTGGGACCCAACAAACAATTCGATCTATTATTTCAATCCAGATACAGCTACTAGTGCATGGATCTGGACTCGTCCTCAGAACTTAAAAATTGGTAAGCATATATTTGCGAGTTAACGCTTCAAATAAATATAATAGCCGGTCAACCCCTACGGTTGACCGGCTATTTTTTAGTATAAACAATTTTCTTAATACTATCTTTAGAAAGACAGTATTCACCTGAGAGCTGTTCGACAGTTGCACCAGCAGCAAACCTCAGGCAGATCTCAATATTTCTTGATTCCAAATATTTTCTACTCCCTGACTTCTCACCCCATTTTACATGTAATTCTTCAGGCTTTGGAACGTAGACCATACCACCGTTTATATATTTCTGTATTTCTTGTAGTAACTCTTTAGGGAAGACTGTATCTGCATTTACATATTTCATAATTAATCTACTCCTTAAACTTTTCAAATTAAGATGAAATAACAAACAACCTGTCTAACCATAATGGTCGGACAGGCTGTTTTTATAGAAAGCTTGCTATTAAAATTAAGATGGCTCGGAACGGGATCGAACCGCCGACACTAGGATTTTCAGTCCTATGCTCTACCAACTGAGCTACCGAGCCTTGCTATTAAAGTTAAGATGGCTCGGGACGGGGTCGAACCGCCGACACTAGGATTTTCAGTCCTATGCTCTACCAACTGAGCTACCGAGCCTTGCTATTAATGTTAAGATGGCTCGGGACGGGGTCGAACCGCCGACACTAGGATTTTCAGTCCTATGCTCTACCAACTGAGCTACCGAGCCTTGCTATTAATGTTAGGATGGCTCGGGACGGGGTCGAACCGCCGACACTAGGATTTTCAGTCCTATGCTCTACCAACTGAGCTACCGAGCCTTGCTATTATTTAAGATGGCTCGGGACGGGGTCGAACCGCCGACACTAGGATTTTCAGTCCTATGCTCTACCGACTGAGCTACCGAGCCTTGCAGGGATACAAATATTTCTTCTAAATGGAAACAAAAAGACCCCTCGTCCGAAAAGGGACGAGGAGCCGCGGTACCACCCTAAATTAGAACTATTCTGTACAACAAACAGAAATGTTCTCACTTAAATATTTAACGGTTAACACCGGTACACCTCTACTTGCCAACAATGGTTTCAAGGGACTGCTCCGGAGTGAACTTCGATCAACCCTTTTCTCTAGAAACGCTCTCAATCTCCGGCGTTTCCTCCCTGTAAAGAGGTATTGAACTACTTTTCTCCATCAAAGCATTTGTTTTGTTATATATTTTTTTTAATTGTAAGCCCTATTCCACTATAAGTCAATAGAAGAAATAATTCCCTCATTTCGATTTGATTAGCTTTATCCATTACAAAAATTAAAAATCATCTTTAATTCATCATCAAAAGACTTCTTACATTCTTCTTGAAAGCTATTACCAGTATATTCTTTTAGTGTTTTTCTCCAAAAATGCTGGGCTCTCCTATTTGTAGCTGTGGGATTGGTTTGTAGCTCCCATATTCCAATATGAAGATTAAATACCTCCTTAGCCGCACGTTCAGCGATTCCCGTACCTCGGAAGGGCCGCAGGATAAAGAATTCGTTTAAATAAAATTCACAACCTGGTGGTGTATGAGGTGGTGTGGCTACTAATGCAAAACCAGCAGGAATTCCATCCTCTTTTATTAAATATGGATATAAAATCCCCGGCTTCTCCCACCATATGTCGAACACTTTATTCTGTTCATTCAGTGTCTGTGTTTCATTATCCTCGTATACCCCGTATTGATTAGGAAGGTTCCCCCATATCTCTGATAGATCGTGTAAGTATAGTGGGTAGAGATTGTTAATCTTAAACTTCGTTGTGCTGTCAGTTAATGTTACAGTGATATTCATTTCGTTCTCCCCCTTCTATCGAATGCTTGAATATATTTTTGGAGATCACTCAAATAACGTTCTGTATAGTTGTCTTTGGTATAATCCTTAAGCAATTTTCGCCAGAAAGCTATGGCAGGTTTGTTATTTTCCATTTGAGCTAGTTTCCATTTAGCTTCTTTAAATAGATCAAGTGTTTTTATTGCGGCAGCAGTACCTATTCCATTTCTCCTGTATTTCTGCAAAATCATAAAGTCATAGATCACATGAGTTGGATCTGGGTCTTTATCTAAGTTTTCAAAAAGAACAACCACAAATCCAGCTACGTTTCCTGAAACCTCAATCAAATATGGATTCCATCGATGATCCCCTTCCCAAAAATAATCAATATTCACCTCGAATTCCCCATACTGGTTTACGTCTTGATCTGTAAATAAACTGAAATCATAATTGTAAAATTGATATAGATTAGACAATACCTCTTTATCTTCAAACGTTACAGGAACAAGATTAATTTCCATCATACCTCCACGTTTTTTCTCTAATTTCACTTCTATACTCAGTATAATTACGACCACACTCTAGTAATATGCCATGTTCAATTAGAATTAAATTTTATATAACGTCATTATTCTTCTAAAATAAAAAGAGTTCACCTGAGTTTTACACTCAAATGAACTCCAATATAATTAACTGATGATTAAGTTAGATCTACAATAACCTTGATCGTTTCTTTTGCTGCAATGGCTCTATCGAAGGCGGCTTGAATATCCTCTAATTTATAAGTCTGTGTCACCATTGTAGAGATATTCGTTTTCTTGTCGTTAATATGTTCAATTACCTTTACAATATCTTCATGTGTGTATCCACTAGCTCCAACAATATTAACTTCTTTACTCATCACTTGAGCAAGGCTTATAGGTACTTCATTTTTATAAACGGCAATGATTGCAATTCTTGCTTGTGGCTTTACAATCTGCATCACTTGTTCAAATAATATTGGAGCACCCGCTGCGTCCACAAAAGCATCTACATTGGGAACACTCACACCGTATACGTTCACTTCGCCGAAGTGTTTGATTAAACCCTCTGCTAATGTTTCAGTCGACGTATTAACTGTTATTGCGCCTAGTTCTTTTGCTTTATCCAAACGCCAGTTGTCAATATCCACTACGCAAACATCTTTAATGCCTTCACCAATTAATCCTGCAGCTGCAGATAGACCAATTGGACCAGCACCAAGAACTACGATTTTTTCACCTAGTTTGGGCAGTATGCTAAAAGCGCCATGGAAGCCTACGCTCATGGGTTCCATTAATACGGCCTCTGTTGCCGAAACGGAATCATCGAATTCATAAAGGTTATAATTAAGTGCTGCATCTTCAATTAAGACATATTGTGAAAAGGCTCCTACCTCCAACGAATAACGACGGCCTGCACGTTTTGCAGTAATTGGATTCACACCTACACGCATGCCAACTTTCAAATCGGTTTCCACATCAGAACCTAATTCGACGATTTCACCAAACATTTCATGTCCAAACTCTGAGCCGAAACGAATACCCATTTCTGAGCCTGCTTTTACTATATTAATATCTGTACCACAAATCCCCCCCGCTAAAATACGAACCAACGCATCTTTTGCTCCTACTTGAGGCATCGGACGCTCTTCTATCCCCACACTATTTTGACCGTGATAAATGCCGACTTTCATCATTCGTTAACACTCCTTAATACTATCTATTACTTTCATGGTAGTAGTTATTAAGGAGCTAAGCAATCTACAATAATACTGAAAGCGTTAATAAAGCAACAGTTGATAAATATGTGTTAATTAAAATTTAAATAGTGAAACAATTCACTATATCTTTTTATTATTTGCAGGTATAAATGGATTTAACTGTATGATTCGTTCTGCTAAATATTTAGGTGTATAAGGCATATCATTGCCTAGCCACATGGAAATTGTACCAATGATAGCAGATGTTCCATACCAAGCCGCAATATCAGATGGAGTATCGACGGTTAAGAAATCCTCTGTTTTTTGAATCGATTGTTGTTCTGTTGTTGTTAATATCAATTCATATAACAGATCTATCAATTTCGGTGTGAAATAAGGAATATTTTTGGTTACAAGCAACACCTTATACATATGAGAATTCTCTGCAATATGCTCAAGCAATAAAATCAGCGAGGTAAGTTCATCCCCTGGTTTATAGGATTCTTCAAATTTATCAATGAGTATTTTCTTTAGATCTGCTAATAAATCATCCAAGATACTATCAATCAAATCATTAATATCTTTGTAATGTAAATAAAATGTGGCTCGATTGATTTCAGCCTTTAGCGTAATAGCGTTGATCGAGATCTTATTCAGTTCTTTCTGTGCTAATAAATCTATAAAAGCATTCCGGATTGCTTTTCTTGTCTTTCTTATCCGTAAATCTAAGTATGTTTTGTCTGCCATGAATCTTCCACCTCGTAGTTAATGAACATACTGTCAATTATAATACAAAAAGCCACGTCAGAGCTTCCTCTAACGTGGCTTTTTGGGATTATAGCTATTTTTTTGTGTAAACAATCTTCTTAATACTGTCCCTTGATAGGCAGTATTCATCCGAAAGCTGGTCAACCGTTGCTCCAACGGCAAACCTTAAACAAATCTCAATATTTCTAGATCTTAAGTATTTTCTGCTCCCTGACTTCTCGCCCCATTTTACATGTGCTTCTTCAGGCTTAGGGATATACACCAAACCACCATTAATATATTTCTGAATTTCCTCTAATAATTCTTTTGGAAAAATCGTATCTGCATTTACATATTTCATAGTCGCTCTGCTCCTTAAACTTTTTTTGAGTTTGAAGGTAGCAAAGTCTATTCTAAAAACAACCCTGCAAAGTGCACTGGCGGTAAATCAATTTTTATTCGCTCTATACAAACAACCGCCGTTGTTTATAGTCTAGACTTTGCATAGAGCTTATCGCTAATTTTCTCACTATTGTCCGCCCTCCTTTGTTTAATGTGTAATTACTTGTTCCAAAATGCGTTCCGCTGTCTTCTCTCCATTTGCAATACAATCAGGAATACCCACACCATAATAAGAACATCCAGCAAGGATTACATTCGGATAATGATCTGCAATCTTCTTCTCTAAGGATACTACAATCTCGTGATGGCGTTTGTGGTAATTTGGCATAACATCATGCCATTTGGTCACTTCGTGGGTAACTGGATGTCCAGTAATTCCAAGACTGGTCTGTATATCATTCAACGCCACCTTTAATAATTCCTCTTCTGAAAGCTTAATCAAGGACTCATAATGCGGTCCTGAGCTTTTATAAAAGAGTCTGACAAGCAGACGTTGTTGACCAGACGTGTGCTCCCACTTGCGACTTGTCCACGTACAAGCATTACAAAGAACATCGTCACTGTTGGCTGTTATAAACCCTGTACCGTTCGCTGGCAGTTGACTGTCAGGGATATCAAATCCTATATACACACTAATCATAGAGCTGTTAAACAACTGTTTGAAATCTTCATTCAGCGCTTCGTCTTGAAGTAATGCTTGTGCAGTAGAATGCATCGTTCCTAGTACGGCAAAATCGCTCTCCAAGATTCGTCCATCTGCCAGTGTTACCCGGTACCGTTCTCCATCCTTTGCAATGCGCTCTGCCCGAATTCCTTTGATGATCTCAACATCGGACAGCTGTTCTTCCATGGCATCAATCAGAGCAGATACGCCACCCTTAAAAGACATAAACTTCTTATCGCCGTTCCCCTGGAATTTAGCCTTATTCGCGGACAATCCCTGAATAATACTTCCATATTCATTTTTATAATCAATCAAATAAGGAAGGGTCGAGGCAATGGTAAGTTCGCTCAATTTCCCGGAATATACACCTGATAGGACAGGTGATATTTGCTTCTCGACAAGTTCTTTTCCAAAGAAAGCTTCCAGAAAATCACCTACAGAATCGTTTTTCGTAAAACGATCATTCGGAGTATAGAAATCTTTAAGTGCTTCAACTTTACCTTCAGCAGAGATCAAATCTGTAGTAGCAAGCGATTCAATACTGAAAGGGATGCCAAAGACTGCATCTTTAGGGATTTGCTTCAGCTTACCTTCTGTGTAGATGTATGATACTCCTGTCGCGTTATATACAACCTCATCCTGAATGCCTAATTCTTCAATCAATGGTGCTACATTTGTCTTGCGAGTGACAATTGAATCAGCACCAGACTCCATGATGAAGTCATCATGCTGAAGTGTTCTGATTTTGCCGCCCAGTCTATCGCTGGCTTCAACCAAAATTATTTTTACATCCAACTTATTATGCTGTATAGATTTCTGTAGATAGTAAGCGGTAGACAATCCAGTAATTCCCCCGCCAATCACGACGACCGTTCTCAAGCGTTGACACCTGCCTCTAAAGTTATAATCTGTTAATTTCAATTGAATACATTATATCATAGGGATTTATATGTAATAACATACCGTTCGTGTCATATATAACACAAAACACCCCAAAAAAATATAAACCTTCAGAAAAGTCAAATAAGCCGCGATTATCGCGGCTAATCCTTATATATTCTCCTGTTTTAAAGCATCAATAATATTTTCCTTCTTCACTTTTGAACTGGAGTACAGCATAGCTGAGCTAACGATGATAAATACAGCGACTATGACATACAAGATACTCATCCACGGAAGTGCGAATCCATAGGAGAAACTACTCATCATGGATCTAAAGATCAAGTACATCACGACTATGCTAATCGGAAGCCCGTAAAGTAGTGATTTTATCCCATAGAAGATACTTTCATAATTAATCATTTTATTAAAACCGTTTGGCGTCATCCCTACAGACTTCAACATCGCAAACTCTCTTTTACGAAGTGATATGCTAGTTGATATCGTATTGAAAATATTCGCAATCGATATTAGTGTAATCAAAGCAATAAAACCATAGGTAAAAATAGACATTAACATGATCATCTGCTCACTATTTTGTCTATTTTGAAACACATTTTGAACATAGACATTCCGTTCTTTCATCTCTTCAATAGCTTGTTGTGTCGCTAATGGATCAGAGCTGTTCAGGTTTAGTCGGCTTTGTATATCGTTACTCATCGTATCATTTGTTAGTTTATCGAAGACTTGTTCAGAGACGATGATGTTTATTCCACCAACCATTGCTGAATGTACTCCCATTGGACGTTTATCAGTTAGAGCGACAATTTTTACTGGTGATAAATCCGTCTCTTTTTTTGTATCCCAATCCGTATAAATAAGGTCAAGCTTTTGGCCGATTTCAGAGTGAAAAGCCTTGGTTTCAACAATTTTTTTGGCTTTCTCATCCTCAAAGGTGACGGTATCATTCACAATAGCTGACATCTGATTGAGATCCGTTAATTGTTCATAACTTATACCGACGGATTCTGCATAGGTTCTCAAACTCTGCTTATTTAGGGCATGGATCTGAATGTAGTAAGGATATTTCCCATTTTTTAAAATACTGCTATCCTTCTCCACGATTTCTTGCAATTCTTTTGCCATATCTTTTTCATCAATCCATGAACTCAAGCTTAGTTCCCTGACCACGTTATATTCAGTTATATTAGGTAAGACAGAGATCGATTTCGTCAGCCGATCTACTTTTTGAGCGTCCTCAGTCCCCATATAAACTTGAATATCATAGTTCAAACCATCCTGTGAGAGTTCTACCGACTTTCTCATATTCGTAGTGAACGAAGATACGGATAAAAACAGAACAATACTAATGACAAGGGAGAAGACGGTTGCTTGGTACCTGCGTTTATTTCTCTTTAAATTCTTCAAACCAATTTCTGCTTCAATTCCAAACAAATTGCGAACGAACTTGGAAGTTTTCACCGCTTTACCAGAGAGCTTAACATCGGTTGTTTGTCTGATCGCATCAATTGCCGAAATCTTTGAAGCTTTTCTGGCTGGAAGATAGGTGGATATAAAAATCGTCAGTATCGAAACAACACAAGCGGTGAATAGGGACAGAGGTGTAACAACCAATGTTAATTTTTCAGTTATCCCTAGTACATCTTGAATCATCGAATTGATAAACATAAAAGTGATCCCAATTCCTGTAATTCCGCAAAGGATCCCAATAGGTATACTAATTAAACCGATGATCATCCCTTCAAAAAACACTGAATTCTGCTTCTGCCTCTTTGTAGCACCTACGCTGGAGAGCATTCCTAAATGGCGTGCACGTTCCGAGACAGAAATTGCGAAAGCATTATAGATTAAAGAAACGGAACCAATGATAATCACAGTCATAACGATGACTGACAATGAAAGAAGTGTATTACGTAAGCCATCGTTATTCGTCACACCATAATAGCGGAGCAAACTATTATTATAAGAGATCGACTCGATATTGTTTTCTTGTGCCAATTCCTCTGCATGCTTGTATATGGAGCTATCCACCTTATTTAATACAACCGTCGCTGTGGTTTTTTCAGCTGCTCCAATCAAGCTTTCATCCACATAACTTAGAGCAGTATAACCCGGGGACCATGTTGGTTCCCAAGTAGGGCGCTTTATCACTCCCACAATCGTGTAGTTCATTGGTTTTTTATGAATGATCTCTTCATTCAGGGTATCCTCTTCAGTCCGTAATCGTTCGTTCTGAGATAAGGGCTGCCCACTATTTTTAACATCCCTAGTGACTCGCTCTCCGACATCGAGAGTTAAAGTTTCACCAATCTTGTATGTTACTTTAGCGTTTTTTGCAATTTCCTCAGAAATGACTACTTCATAGTTAGTCTTCGGGAGTCTTCCATCTAGAAGTTCAATCGGAAATTGTTTAAAACCAGCTAAATTATATTCCTTAATATACCAATAGGGCTTGTTCTCATTCTGTCCCCCCTCTAAAGGGGCATAGCCACGATCATTTGAGATGACAAGTGTTTTCGTTGCATCATCCGCTTCTATCGCTTTAAGCTGAGCTTTAGTAACATTTTTATATTGGACATGCCATTCTCCATTTGTTGAGATACTCTGCTGCCTCATTAATTCCATAAATGAAAAACCAAGCGTTGCCACAGCCGTCACCATAGCCACAGAAATGATGACTCCAATGATAGTAACCAATGTTCTTCGTTTATTTTGCTTCAAATGTCTAAGCGTTAATTTATTTACGATATTCACGGACGAATCACCTCATCTTTGGCGATCCTTCCATCTTCAATGGTAATCACTCTATCCGCTTGTAATGCAATCCGTTCATCATGAGTAATGACAATCAGTGTTTGATTATAGGTTTTATTAAACATTTTTAATAAATCTATAATTTCACCACTGTTCTTACTATCCAGATTACCGGTTGGCTCATCTGCCAGCATGATTGCAGGATTACTAATTAACGCTCTACCAATAGAGACCCGCTGTTGTTGCCCGCCAGAGAGCTGATTCGGGAGATGGTTTAAGCGATTCTCCAGATTTAACGCCTTTACAGTATCCGCAAATTGTTTCTTATCTACCTTGTGCTGATCAAGGAGTAAAGGAAGTGTGATGTTCTCTTCGACCGTTAGGACCGGTATTAGATTATAGAATTGATAAATCAGCCCAATTTGTCTGCGTCTAAAGATCGCCAGCTGTGTTTCATTCAATTCATAAATATCCGTGTTATCTACGAATACTTTGCCGCTAGTCGGTCTATCCACTCCGCCTAATAAGTGTAGAATGGTCGATTTCCCGGAGCCAGATGGCCCGATAATCGCTACGAATTCCCCTTTTTTAATCGAAAAAGATACATCATCCAGTGCCTTTACCGCTGTTTCACCTTTTCCATATGTTTTAGACAGATGTTCAATCTTTAAAATGTCCATTGTTAGACCTCCATTTGTTGATGAGATCAGTATATCTGTCTACAATGACTATCCAGTGACTCTAAAGTGACATTCTAGTCACTAAGCCATATGCTAAATAACTTGCTTATAAAATTTGATCTGAAATTGTGAACCCTTTCCCACTTCACTCATTACATCGATCGTACCGTTTTGTCCTGTGATAATGCTTTGTGCCAAGGCAAGTCCAATCCCTACACTATCTTCGCTTGCATTCTTACCTTTATAGAATCTTTTGAAGATATAGGGGAGCTCTGCCTTTGGGATTCCTTTGCCGTTATCTGTAATGATAATTTCCGTAAACAGTGCATTTTCTGCAAAAGAAATCGAAATTTCTCCCCCAGCAGGTGTGTGCTCTACACAGTTTTTCAGAATATTAATGATCGCCTCAGTTGTCCAATTGAGATCGCCCACAAATGTGGTGCTATCTTCTCCATCAATCAAGACCCGTTGTTCTTTAATATCCATTGGAATTAACATGGGCTCCAAAGATTTTTGAACTAGCTTGTTCACCAGAACAAGATCTTTTTTAAAATGAATGGTTCCAGCATCGATCTTGGAGAACTTTAATAAAGAGGAGACTAGCCAGCCAATTCGTTCGAGCTGAATCGTAATTTTCCGGGTAAACTCCATTCTCTTCTCAGTGTGCAGCTCAGGATCACTTAATAAATCTGCCATCACAGTCATGGAAGTAAGCGGGGTTTTGAGCTGATGAGAGATATCCGAAATCGCATTGGTGAGCTTCATTTTATCTTCTTGTAATTGCGCACTCTGCTCGGATAACATCAGCGTCACTTTATAAATGTCATTCTTCAGGATACTAAGCTCACCTTCCTGATTATCACGAACATCGAGCGAATAATTCCCACTACTGATTTGGCGTAGATACCCTGAGAGCTTTTCAATTTCACCATATCTCCAGCGGGTAAACAATACACTGCAAGCTATAAGCAAAGCTGAAGTCCCAGCTATGAGCCCTACCGCCTCTAACGAGATAAATGTCGCCACCGCTGTAGCCACAAGACTGATCAAGCACATCGTAAATAATAACCATCTAAATTCTCTATTACGAAGCATCCTAATCACCTACCTTGTAACCCAACCCTCGAACTGTTTTGATCAGTGTTGGTTCTTGGGGGTTATCTTCTAACTTTTCCCTAAGTCTTTTTATGTAAACCGATAATGTATTGTCGTTCACGAATTCACCTGCCACATCCCAAATCCGTTCTAACAATTGATTTCTTGAGAGAACCTGACCAACATGGTTAGCAAAGATCAGTAATAATCGATATTCTAATGCGGTCAATAGCACTTCATCGCCGTTCTTATAAACCTTTCCTTCAAGCGTGTTAATCCGTATATTCTCTAATTCGATATTGGATTGGGTCTGAGCCTGCTTGTTATATCTCCTTAAGACGGATTTAATCCGCGATAGCAGCTCCCGAATCCGAAAAGGCTTGGTTATGTAATCATCTGCCCCCATATCGAGTCCCATCACCACGTTGACCTCATCATCAATCGCCGTTAAAAAAATTACCGGTATATCACTTTGCGCTTTCACGATCTTGCACAATTCATAACCGCTGCCATCCGGCAGTGAGAGATCAAAGATGCATAAGGTGAGCTCTGATAACTGCTCAGATAACACCGCTTTGGCTGAGGTGGCGTCATAACATAGAAGGGTTTCAAAATGATCCTGCTGTAATGAATATTCAAGTCCTGATGCTATCGTTCTATCGTCCTCGACAAGAAAAATTTTCATGGATGATCATCCTAACCTTATAATATATTCAATCGTTCTATTCGTTCCGATGATCATTCTCTCATAATTATAGAGTTATACCAAATTACAATTCATATTAAAGTATTTACAACTCCACGGTAAATATAATAAAAACGTCTACTCCATGGAATAGACGTCTCTAAAAGGATTATATTGCAAAAGCACCACACTTATATTGATGTATCTGCTGAAACCCTAGCCGTAGTGCCGATTTTTTCGAAGCTTCATTATCAGTAGAACAATCCCAGTAAGGAATAAAGCCATTGGCAAGCACATCTTCAACTACTAGCGTCGCTAAATGTGTCCCCACTCCTTGTTTCTGATATTTAGGAAGGGTTTCAATTCCGATTGCGTGTGTATCCTGTGTAACAAAACTAGAATAACACACCCCCATAATTTCAGATCCCTCAACTGCAGCATATCCGTAGCCTTTTTCGGCAAAGTCTGCTTTCGATGACCAGAATAAATCAATATTTTCATGTACAAATTCTATATTCTTTAGATCTGAGTTCTCCCAATCCAGCATTTTAAGATTTATAGTTCTAGTCCCATTAGTCTGCGTCGTAGGCGGCTTGTGAAGTAACTTGAACACCATCTGTTCAAACGGATATAGCTTCCTAGAAGGAAACATCAATTCCAGATTCCATTCATCATGTTGACCAGAAACTTCGAAATGTTCCATCCCGAGTTCCTTCATTCTAGGTACAATATGATCTGTTACATAACTGTCCAGTACATGGATAAAGGCTTGATTGGTGTGATCGCCAATAAGATAAAACCCTTCAATCCCCTGACTCCATACTAACGCACTCTTTGGTGCTGTAAGTTGATCGACAAAGATCCAACCAGGATTATTGCCTTCAATCACAGAGAGAGTTTCGGGATGGATATGCTCGCCCTGAAGTAGTGGCTTCACTTTATAATAATCCTCATGAGGTATTTCATGCATACAAACACTCCCCTTATTTTCCTTACAGATGCTGTATACATAAGTATAAAGTAATCGTCCTTCATCGGCTGGTAAAGTTCATTCATAACTGAAAATTACTGTCCACGTATAACTGTTTTTCTAGCCTTAATTATTAAAAATGAAGGTCTCCTTCTTTCATTTATTAATTTGGGCATCTTCTCAAGACCCTCAAGGCTGGATTCAGGTTCAACAATTCCTTCAATAGTCAGTCCATTTTGGATCAAAGTATTAAGTAATGTTGAAAGTTTTCTATGATATTTTATGACACCATCGATTCCCCAAAACTGTGATCTGAGACCTTCTTCTCCATAATTATCAATGGGCCAATGTAGGATATTTTGATCGGAATCTTTAACCCACCCACTTTGAATCTTTTTTGATAAAACAACAGGATGCTCTGTTGAGAATACCAAGTAACCATTGGGTTTAATCCATTCTGAAATCCTACTAATGAGTGTTTTATAATCCTCGACATAATGAAAAGCTAACGAACTTACAACCAAATCAAATTCATTTCGATTAAATTCGATTTCTTCCATTGAGCCCTGTATATAACGGATCTCAGGTCGTTTCCTTGCCATAGCTAACATCTTCTCTGATATATCTACACCTGTTACCTGTGAAGCATTGTTATCAATCATATAGTTTGCCATTTCACCAAAACCACAACCCAGATCGAGAACATTTAAATCCTGTAGGTCTGGAAGTAACCCTCTTATTGCAGGTTGTTCAATAAAGTCATTGTATGTAATTCTTGACTCCCTTAAGTTCTTATACATTTGGAAAAACTCAGGGTTGTCATAAATGTTCTGTTGCATCATACACCTCCACGATATTATTGATGATGTTTACGAAGTCGGTTGTAATATAGCCAAGTCCGACTAACATATGATCCAAACATTAGAATTAAGATGGCGTACAAGATCATATTTATGATCTGCAATCGATCCAGGTTAGAATAAGTCGATAATCTTACATTTAAACCAATGATATACATATATAAAATAGTGAGGGGTAAGAACATAGCAGAATACGTTAAAGCTATACGTCTAGCTAGTTTCAACTGATTTAACTTATCGCTGTATATTTGCGGTTTGGCTTTACCTGGTACATATTCTTGGCCCCATAAAACCCATTTCTGACTCCATGAACTCGAATGATACAGACATATCCAGCCAGAATCAGTATGAATGTTGAAGTAATTGGTATCAGCAGTATTTTGTAAGTCCGCACAATAACACATCTTACGAGGCTTCCCTTTTTTAAAATAAAAGGCAGTTCCTGTTTTGCCAACGCTGTACAGATTATATCCCTTTTCTTCCATTCCCTCTAGCCACTCTTCAAGCCGATCCGGCGAATACATCCATCCAATCTTCCACTTCAAAACAAGTTGACCTGAACTTTTCAAACGCTTCTCTTCATTCTTACTTAGCCTGTCTTTCAGAGGGGATGTCCCCTGACCATTTTGCTTGTTTGTTTGTATGAATTCCCCTGTTAATCTTTGGTTCGTCTTGTTTAATGTGATCAGCGAATATACGGTGAAAATGCATAAGATAATGCTAAGCCCTAATGCAGTAGCGGGAATAAAACCAAAAGGTCCGTTGAAGACATTAAAATGACCAGACTTGGAAACACTCAATGCTATCGTACTTATTAAAATTACATTGAGTAATGCAACCATTAAATAAATCAATATCCCCATAAAAATATACATGATCTTCTTGTTATGCTTTACGATTCCCTCTCGATCAGGGAGAGCTCTAATCTGTTCTAAAGGCAGCCGATTCATCGTCACAACCCATTTGCCGCTCTGTAACACCTTCGTCCATCCGAAATTTAATAGACCCTTAGAGAGGGATTGGTTGGGAACTTTATCGAATACGATTCGATAGTTTGCTGCTTTCGGTTCGCCCTGCTGAAAGTAAAAATATCTATTTAAACGGTTGATTCGGATAAGTTCGTAGCCTTTTTGGGCCATAGAAGCTAACCATTCTTCAGTTTTCTGAACATCATAACTCCAAAGGGGTCTAAATATTTTGATAATCATCTATGTCACCTCCATATTTTGTAGCATTCTCATGTAGCTCTTTAAGTCTATTAATCTCCGTAGCAAGAATTAGCATCCCTATGTCTGTTCTTTCATAAACTGTTTTTCTCTCCTCATCAGCAAAAACAGTAATCATCCCATCTTTTTGCATCTTCGTTAACGTGCCATAAACTGTACCTGAACCTAACAAAAGACGTGCTTTCGTGATTTTCTCCACATGCTTCACTATTCCATATCCATGACGTGGTTCATCTAAGGATAAAAGAATATAGAATGCTGTTTCAGTCATGGGTACGTATTTCTTCAATACTTTCTCAGGGTTCAACATGCCCAGCTCCCTTTATTTATACGTCGCATTTAAATATGTCTTAACGTGACTATATCACGTCGTGACATAGTCTACAATATTAATGCTCGAAAAAAATAAAAAAAGTATGTAGAATCGCTTCATCAGCCATTCTACACACTCTACATTTAACTGCTCCAACCTGCCTAACGAATATCTTTTACACGAATATTACTTCCTAACAGACTCGAATCACTACTTAATCGGAATGACGGGTAATTCTCATCTGCTTCAAGTCGCATCTGTTCATCAAATAAAGACTCCTGTTGCCGGTCAACAAAAAAAGTAAAAGGCTCTTTCTGAACTTCAATATCTGTAGCATGAGGTTCACTAATGACCTGAATTACGATCACGCCATTACAACCACAGCCCTCTGTATCGAAGAATAATTTAAAATATCCTGGTCGTTCACCAAGGCTTTTTTCTAACTTTTCAATAGTGTGGGAGTTCAATTGTATGAACATAGGATGATCTACTCCTTATTTATAATTGAGCTATTACTTTCCCAAAGTATAATTTGCTTTTCTTCCATCCTCGTGTGAGTGCCATCACTTCTATTTTGACAAACATGAGTCTGAGCATAAATTAAACCGCCTTCTGCGTCTCCCGTTCACCACCTAGCTTAAACACGAGAATGCCTCCAACAATAACAATCACTCCGACCAACTGCTTCCAAGTAAAAGGAACCTTCTCCAAACCTAACCAGCCTAGTGAATCCCAGAGCAGTGCGAACCCAAGCTGAGAGATTAATACGATTGAAATCGCATACGTAGGGCCCAATCGCTTAGTTCCTTGCACAAGGCATATTACTACCCCAACCCCGATCAAACCACTGATCCAATACCAAGGCTCCATATTTCTCAAAGTAAATATACGGTTTCCTTCAACGATAAGACTCATGATAAATGAAGCTAGGAATCCCATCCCTAACACTAAAGTTGTCGTGGCCCAAGATCCAACCTTTTCATTAACTTTTGTATTAAATATATTTTGCAGACTCACTAGTGATCCCGCGATAAGCGCTAATATCAAACCAATAATCATAACTTACTCCTCCATTTATCGACTTTACGCAAGGCCATTAAAATTTCAGTATCACTACGCCAGCGATCATCAAACCGATGCCGATGAACTGCGGCAGTCTCATTTTTCTCTTTTCCATTCCAAACCAGCCTTTAATATCAATTAAGAACGTCAGACATAGCTGAGCAATCAACAATGAGGATATCGTAAACGTAACACCAATTTGCTGAATGGCCGTTACTTCACTGAAAATAATGACAGCCGCAAAAGCGCCACCGATCAAATATAAGGGTTTTACTTGCTTAAAGCCTCCCCTTTTCCCATCTCTAACGAACAAAAGAATTAGGAAGGACATGATGAACCCTGTTAACTGTGTAATTGTCGCTGCCTGCCAAGTCCCGATATCTTGACTAATTCGAGCATTCGACACGCCCTGTAGCGTAATACAAGCCCCCGCTAAAAATGCAAATATAATTCCTCTCATTTCTCTCTCTCCTCAACTTCGATCTCTTCCATATTAAATAGCATTTCGGGGGGTTAAAAAAGGACATCTGTCCTTAATGAGAAGAAACGTTGCTATCGCCCAACAATGACCTTTGGCTCATAGAAATAAAAAGACCGTCCCAAGCCAACTCGCTGGCTTAAAACGGACTTCAAATGCTGTATATGGTTGATTATGAGAGCAAATTCTTCTCATGCAATTGATCAAAAATAATTTGGGTAACAACAGATACGCGATCCCGATCCTTATAGCTTAACCAAGATAATTCCTCGATTTCGGACGCTGGCGTTAATGTCCCTTCATAATCCGCAATATAACAAGTCATTTTGACTGTAACACCCTCTGCTTTCCCATGAGCTTCTGCCTCAAACGTTCCAAAATAAGAAACAGTCTCTGTCTTGATCTGAACAGAAATCTCTTCCTCGATTTCGCGCACGAGCGTCTCTTCGTCTGTTTCTCCGGCTTCTCTTTTTCCTCCCGGTAAATAATACATATCTTTCCCTTTGGAACGCGCACATAAGACTTGTCCATTCTCGATATGAATCCAGGCGATTTTATCAATGATTGTTGTCATATTGTTCTCCCCATGCCTTTTTTTCAACAATTATATCATACAGCTGAACGTATACATTTATGCAACGTCAGCTTTAGATTTTTGAACGCGAAGCTTAGATTGAGGTAGATGATGAAGCAAATAGTATACAGCAACTGAGATAAGCGTCACGAACCCTGCAACTTCGTACATCATACGGTAATCTGTATAAGAAGCAACTACACCCATAATATAGGAACCCGCTCCATACCCCAAATCAAATAACAAGAAAAAGGTTCCATTGGCGCTTCCTCTACGTTCTTTATCGGCTAATTTAAGTGCAAGCGTCTGAAAGCATGGCATAAGTGCGCCATACCCAACCCCCATAATGATGCCTGAGAACATCAACATGAATCCGGATTTAGCTTGACTTAAGCTAAGCAGACCTACAGCGAAGATCAGAATTCCGGGATAAATGAGAATATGTTCATTATATTTATCGAATACTTTACCGATTAGCGGTCGAAACAGCACAATCATAATCGCAAAGGCCACAAAAAAATAACCGGTAAGCTGTGATTGGTTAATTTCTTTTGTAAAAGAAGCGATAAAACCAGATAAAGAACTATAGGAGAACGCAAGCGTAAATCCGACAAGCGAGATGGGCAGTGCTTTGGGTTCAATGACGTCACTCCAGCGAAGACCCTTTCGCATCTTCACAGGTTCCTTAACGGCTTCTTTAACCGTATCCTTCTCTTCTTTGGGCATACGAACGCCTAATGTGAATAACAGCGAAAGCGCAGCAATCACACATACACCTAACAGCAATACATGAATGTTCTCATCTTTCCATAGAAAAAGACCCAAAGCTGGTCCAATGACCATCGCAATGCTCATAAACATACTGAAATAACCGATACCTTCTCCTTGGCGTGAGAAAGGGATTAACGTGGAAGCTATTGTACTTGTCGCTGTCGAGGCAACCGCATAACTCATACCGTGAATGAAACGAATCACCAGAAACAATACAATTCCATTAGCTCCAAAGTATCCTATACAGGCGAGTAGAAATAAGACCAGCCCAATAACCGCCATTTTCTTTTTACCGAATTTATCAACCCATTGTCCTGAAAAAGGACGGATCAATACACCTCCGAGGACATAGATGGTAATGGCTAACCCCATTTGTTGCTGATTCCCGTGCAAGCTTTCCTTCACGTATAACGGGAATGCAGTCGCCAGAATGTAAAAGGTCAGAAACATAAAAAAACTACTCAAACAAACAACAATAAAATTCCGGGTCCATATCTTCTCTCTAATCACAGCAGACTCTCTCCATCCTACCTAAATCTTTTTATATGTTACAATAGTATAGGACCGAAAATTAATTAAGTAAAATACATATTATATGATGGATATATCACATTAGAGTTATGAATAAAGAGAGGTCAATGTTATGGAATTCCTTCAGCTTCAATATTTCCGTGTAGTTGCTCGTCTTGAGCACATGACTAATGCCGCCAAAGAATTAAATGTATCTCAACCCTCACTTAGCAATTCCATCCAACGTTTAGAGAAAACCTTAGGTGTTCCCTTATTCGAACGCCAAGGCAGAAATTTAAAATTGAACGAATTCGGAAAAACATATCTTCGTCGTGTGGAGCAAGCATTTCTGGAACTGGATGAAGGTCAGCATGAGCTCACGGATATGGCTGGACTTGAACATGTAGTAATATCTATAGCAGTAACACTACCGTATGTATTGCCCACTTTACTAAAAGAGTTTCTTACCCTTCACCCGCACGTTCGGATCATTCAGCGTCAGCTTGGCTCAGCATTAGAAATGAGAAACGATTTGGAGAGTGCGGTGATTGATTTTTGCATATCTTCGACACCTGTCACCGGACCAGACATCGAATGGTTTACCTTAGCAGAAGAGGAATTATGTTTAAGTGTGCCGAAGAATCATCGTTTTGCCAATCGAGAGAGTATTTCTTTGATTGAAGCTGCTGGTGAGAATTTCATTTCTTTGTCTTCTAGATCTAATTTCCGTGAAATTACAGATGCATTTTGCCGTCAAGCTGGATTTGAACCGCTAATTGCTTTCGAGCTCGAAGAAGTAAGTGCCGTTCAAACCTTAGTTGAGATGGGGCTGGGTATCACCTTTACTCTCCCTTTAGCCTTAAGCAGGAGAAGTAAAAACACAGAAATCGTTCAATTGAAAATAACCGATCCGTTTTGTCAGCGCACTTTTGGCATCGCTTGGAGCAGAAAACACTTTTTATCACAAGCGGCTATACAATTTCAGAAATTTGTTGTGGATTTTTTTAGTAAACCTCATGAGTATAGTTAAGGAGAATATGCCATCTTATATCTACCGTAATCACATCTAATAAGCTACTTATACCAAGAGGATTGTAAAGCGTACATGTTTGCATAAATGCTATTGTGATGTACTAAGTCTTGATGATCTCCTACTTCAGCAATTTCTCCATGATACATAACATAGATCGTATCAACATTCTTCACCCAACCCAAGCGATGTGAAATAAAAATAGCTGCTTTATCTTGGCAGATTTCTAATAATTTCGTATAGATCTCCATCTCGGCATTCGGGTCAATTGCAGAAGTAGGTTCATCGAATACTATAAGCTCCGCATCATTGTATAACGCGCGCGCAATCGCCAGCTTTTGCCATTGTCCCCCTGATAGCTGCCTGCTTCCTTCTACTATTTGCCCCAAATTCACATCTAATCCGCCTAATTCATGGAGCAAATCTATCAGCTCACATTGTTCTAGAACCCTTAGTATTTTAGCATCATCCGAAGGTGTATTCGCATCGCCCAATAGGATATTTTCTCTTAGTGTCAGTTCAAACTTCACAGCATTCTGAAATACAACGGACACCTTACCGTGAGGTTCTAAATGATCCTTCCAGCAAATCGTTCCGGAGCTTGGTCTATATTGACCTAATAACATTTTAATCAACGTAGATTTCCCTGCTCCATTTTCCCCGACGATCGCTATTTTCTCACCCGGCTTTATGGTCATATTGATGTTAGATAAGACATTCTTGTTCGATTTGGCGTATTTAAAATAGACATTTGAAACGGTAATTGGGAGCATAGAATCAGTCGAATTATTTATGTTATTTTTGCGAAAATCCCTGTTCTTATATGTAAGTACTTCATTTAAGTCATATAATTTGCTACTGCTGATGTAAAGCTTGCTTAACGGCCAGGTCAAACTCATAATTTTACCACCACTCGATAACAGCGCCAGAAATAACACCGAAATTGTTCCAATTGTAACTGTATTAGACTCCCCCATTTTGTTTAACAGGTATACTAGAACTACAAAGATAGCACTCGTCTGGACCATAGCCACGACCATCCCTGTTTTGATCTCGAATTTTCTGGCGCTAAATCTTTTATTATGCTGCTTCTTCATAAGCATTGCCCAGAGATTTGTAAAATAAGAGATGGAATCATAAATTCGCATTTCTCGAATCGCATTAGGGTCTTCCAAAGTGTTAGCAAGATAGTCTCCCATTCTTCCATCGAAGGTGAGTTCTCTTCCTGTTCTTCTCACTTTAATTTCCGTAAATAATCGAATGGATAAGGTAGTCACGATCATAAGTGCTACCACGAATGTGACCAAGAAATAACCACTTGTCGCCGACAACCAGATGATGCTTATTAGTCCTGAGATAATTCCTACACTCGATACCAAAAAACCTGTAATCCCCTCTAAATCTTCTCCAACTACCTTTTTAGCTCTTTGCAGTTTATTTCCAAACTCTTCATCATCAAAATCCTCAAAATCAACCCGGTTTGCAATATCTATCAGTTCGGATTGAAAAGCGAGGGTTAGTTCCGCATTCATTCGATTCTTCATCATGTTGGTTATGCTTAATGAACAAGCTTGTACGCCATGAATCACAACAAACCATAGAATAGGGAGCAGCGTCATAACACCGCGAGCCACACCGTTAATGATATTCACTTGGACAGCGTAAGAATAAAAAGTTAATAAACCACTGATTATAGCGACTATGATAGTGATTGTTGAGATCATCGGACTTTTTCTAAACATTCTCACGAGTATCATTACAAGATTAGTGATGTCAGACTTCAGCATGGATTTCTCCTTTCTTATACATATAAAGAGGACTGGCGATTAAACATCTTTTTGTATTTACCATCAACCCTCATTAATTCTTCATGCGTTCCACTTTCCACGATTTCTCCATACTCAAACAGAAAAATTCTATCGACGAATTTGGACATATACAGCCGGTGAGTCACAATAATGGAGGTCCGCTGCTCTCCTAATTTCATAAAGGTATCGAACGCCTGTTGTTCCGCATAAGGATCCAGGGCAGCAGTCGGCTCATCAAAAATCATAAGAGCGCCGTCATTGAGATAGGCTCGAGCAATCGCTAGTCTTTGCCATTGTCCCCCAGACAAATCTATCCCTCCAAACTGAGGACCTACTAAAGTATCCAATCGAACACCATAATTATCGGCTTCTGCTTTTTTCATCGCGGCTAATAATCTTGAATCGTCATGAATAGTAGCCATATTACCTAATGCAATGTTTTCTCTAATTGGTCTTTGTAACTTAATGAAATCCTGAAAAACAACTCTGGTATCCTGTGTCACGTTATGCGCTAAGACTTCATTCTCACCTTTAAACCACTGGATGTTTCCAGCTGTTGCAGGATACAACCCTAAGATCAACTTAACAAGCGTAGATTTACCCGAACCATTCTCACCTACAAAAGCAATTCGTTCACCTGGATGAATGGTCATGTTTATATTACTCAGGGTGTTCTTAGCGTTGGTCGGATATCTAAAAAACAGCTGATGAACTTGGACCTTCATCGGATCGGTGTTCCTGTTGGAATTCACCTCCTGATCTCTAAGCACCTGCTCTTCCAAATCTAAATAAGACGTATAATCCTCGTACCGTAAACGACTCTTCGCTAAGTCCGCGTAAACTCTTGTTAATGCAGGAATAACAATGAATAATTGACTGGATATCTGAAGTAATAACACAAAAAGCCCAGCGCTCTGTCCGCTACTTCCAATCGTGATCGCCAAAATGGCAATCGTTGTCCCATTTAATAAGATCATGATTAGACTTTGGGAGAAGTTGAGGGTTTCAGAATAAATAACCTTACGGTGCATTTGTTTGAAGTTATTCGTAAAGCTCTCTTTCATTGAGGAAAACAAATAGGAGGACATTCTGTACATTCTTACTTCCGGAATGGAATTTCTGTTAATCAACAAATCGACTAAATAGTTGATCATTCGCACAGAGGAGGTTTGATTCGCTGAAATGGATTCTACTTTCTGTGACATTCGCTTCATAAAATAAAGCTGTAGAATCTGCACCCCTAAAATAATCAAAGCCAGAATATAGAAGCCATAAACAGATAAGACAACCATTAACACAACTAGTGTTATTAGGTGAACTGTCACACCTGTCCATTGGTCTAACAGATCAATCAAGGAAAGTCGTTTTGCTTTTTCTCTTTTAGTTTTTGTAGCGGGGGCCTCCATAAGTGTCGTAGATAATTTGGAAGTTTTTTCCAAAATTCTATGTTCCAGTTCATATATACTGGTGGATGTTAAATTGGTGATAGCAATGGCTCGAAGAGAACTATTAAGGCCAGCGAGATATAACATTACCATAAGCAAACTTACTAATAACAAGATATGTTGGTAGGTGTTAGGATTGAAGTTCTGAATGAGGTCAACCACATATTTCGTTGTGAATAATTCTGCAAAAAGGATTGGGGCACTCAGTAAGTTAGTGATAAAATATAAAAGTGAGTTTCTTCTGTCTTTCACATATAATAGTTTTACAACATAGAGAAAGTCAGGCAGGCAGCATCTCTCCTTATAAGTGTATTCCATTCTGTAAACACTTTCATTGTTTAGACGTGGAAACCGATTATAACGTTTAATGTTTATAATTGGAAGAGATATTTTCGAAATGACCAAACGAACAGGAGTGTACATTCATGAAACTTCAATTTAACTTATTCCCGGGCGGATTGCCCAAGGCGCTCACCATGAGCTATGATGACGGACAGAAACACGATATTCGCTTGGCGGAGATTTTTGATCAACATGGGATTAAAGGTACTTTCCATTTAAATAGCGCAATGATAAACGCACCGGGATTCTTATCATCTGCTGATGTTAAACATTCGCTCAGAAACCATGAGGTATCTGCCCATTCCGTTACCCATCCACATCTAGAGCGTCTACCTTTACCTATGGTGATTGATGAGCTGTTCGAAGACCGTAAGCGACTGGAGAAACTAGTGGATTATCCGGTACGAGGCATGTCCTATCCATACGGTACATACTCTCAGGAAATCATTGCTCCTCTACAGTCTGTTGGGATTGAATACAGCCGAACTGTCCATTCAACCAAACAGTTTGATATGCCTTTGAATTTCATGGAGTGGCATCCAACTTGTCATCATATAGAAGATCTGCATCACGTATGGGAGCGATTTACAACGGAAGGGCCATCCCAAAAGCTGAGACTCTGTTATGTTTGGGGTCATAGTTATGAATTTGCACAGCAGAACAATTGGGAGCTTATCGAATCCTTTTGCCAACAAGCAGGTGGACATTCGGATATTTGGTACGCTACCAATATAGAGATTTATGATTATGTTGATGCGCTATATTCACTGAAGATGAGTGCTGACAAAACGGTCATTCGTAACAACTCAGCTATTGATGTTTGGGTATCCGTAAATGATCAACCTGTTCATATTAAAGGTGGAAGTACGATGATGATGAAATAATCCAAAATGCAAAAAAGAGCGATTTTAAGCATCGCTCTCTTTTTGCTTATTACATAAAAGTGATTGAAATTATTTGGATTGAAGTGTAAATGTCACTGTTTTTGCTTTTTCCTCAAGGATTGGAGTATAGGTGAATGTCATTACATTCCCTTTGCGACTCTTCAACACTAACATTCTGGTCAATACATATGGATCTCTGCCATCATTTACTCTATCCCATTCCTTACGATCCTCACTAGTAATTAGTTTTTCATAGAGATTGATGATTTTACCGGTGTTGCTATAAACTAAATATAAGTGTGTCGTATCTAATAAACGAACGAGCACAACGTCTTCCGCAGCATACTCCACTATGAAATCTCCGGTTGCTCCTGTTAACTTTTCCATCTCAAATAACTTGCCCAAACCGCCATCCTTAGTAATATATTGAACGTTCTTCCCATCGGTCATATACACCTGAGTGGAAGGCACTTGTGGTGCATGGATATAAGCCGAGTTATTGTAATGATAGTCCATTTGCTTGAGAATAGTGCCCGCTTTGACCAATACTTGATAACTGCTATTAAAATCGGTGAACATGGCATAATGATTGTCCGTTAACTGGAGTAAGTCCGTACCATTGCCCATTTTTTCAATCTCAAAAGCGTAGTTGTACGCAGATTCCTTAAAAGGTAGTCGACCAATAATTACTGGTTTCCCAGTTTCCGTTGCACGGTAATACAAATCGCCGTTTTTTTGAGATATCCAATAGGATCTTCCATCTACAGAAGCAGAAACCAATCTAGCTTCATCTATAATTTGGATAACCCCATCCGTTTTATTAAGCCCCGCCTTACCTCCAAGTACACTGACCGCTGAGACCAATGGAACGTACACCGAGCCTTTTATAATACGTGGGGACTTTGTTAAGGTCACCACTGCCTCATTCACTTTTGACTTTACAGTACCAGCCGTGAAGTTAACCTCACGCTCAGGACGAACCAGTTTGGCCGTTTTGGACGGTTGATCCCAAGATAATGTATACCCCATAGCATCTGCGAGTGATTTCAGGGGTACAAAAGTTGTATTCTCCGTGATCACCTGTTTACTGCTGATTCCGATTTCTTTATAGTTGAATTGAATTTGGTTTTCTGCTTGGGCTGATACCGATCCATACCCCGTACTTAAAATCAAAACAGTCAAGATTCCTAGCGTTACCTTCCATTTGTTCATTTCTTTTCGTCTCCCTTGACTCTATAGTCATATGTAATTAGACGACAGAATTTGGAAAAAGTTTCTTGTTTCCGTTTTACGTATAAAAAAGGCCTGATCCACGGTAGACTACCGCAGTCAGGTCTTCTGTCTTTTATAAAGTAATCTTAACTTCTAGCAAACTCATAAAACGCCAAGGCATCTCCCCATGTCTGGAATCCTGCTTGCGCTAGTTTATCACTGCCTCCGCCTTTTCCATTGTAAGTACTAAGATGCTCTTTGAAAAAAGCTCCACAGGAGATCTCCGCGCTGCCATTCTGTGCAAATACAACCTTATTTTCAGCAGAACTAGCCAATAAAACCGGAACATCACATTTCGCGGTAAGCTTGTTAGCTAAACTTTGTAAATCTTTCAGCGATTTATCCTCGAACACTTTTGAGATCAGCTTTCCTTCTTGTTGTGCTAAAAGCTCCTGTACGACATAATCATCATTCTTCTCTTTAAGTAGGGTAATTTCAGCTTGCAGCTGCTTTTGTTCATTCTCCCATTTTTCAATGCGATCGATAATTTCATCTTTTCCCGTATTGAATTTGGAAGATAGTGTTCCAACAATTTGCAGACTGCTATTAAACTCCTCCAAAGCACGGTATCCACATTTAAAATAGATCCGCGTATTGCCTTTTTGTTTCTCCGCTTTCAGAAGCTTTATTATACCAATCTCACCTGTTGAAGATACATGCGTACCACCGCAAGCGTTATATTCAACATCTTTAATTTCTACAATCCGGATGTTTTCCGTCACTTTAGGTTGTTTGACCAATTTAAGCTGTGAAGCCTCTTCCCCTGTTACAAAATAGCTCAGGATACTATGGTTCTGGTAAATCTGCCGATTAACCTCCCACTCTATGGAATGAAGTTGTTTAGGCGACAGTTCTGAAGCTTCTATATCAATGGTGCAATAATCCTCACCCAAATGAAAGCTTAGAGTCATAAACTGGTACAAATTGAGACAGATGGCTGAGAGCAAGTGTTGTCCACTATGCTGCTGCATATGATCAAATCTTCTCTTCCAATCGATCTGACAAGTGACGGATAAATCATTAGGCAGACGTTCCAGCATATGCAAGACAAGATCTTCCTCACTGATTACATCAAGTACCGGAATATCCCCAATAGTCCCTAAATCACAAGGTTGCCCACCGCCATGCGGATAAAAAGCGGTCTCCTCCAAAATAACATAGCGTCCATCTTCTCGTTCTATGGTTTCAGTAATACAGGTCTCCCAATCAGTAAGGTATGTAGAATTGTAGTATAGTTTGTTGGTCATGTATGTATCCCTCTCTTTTATACGTTTATGGCACATTAAGCTTATAGTATCATATCGGATTTCAAAGACAAACTGCACAATGAAAAACGCCTTGCGGCGCTTTTGGAAGGAATTCACTTTGTTGTTCTACTTTCAGTTGTCTTCTACCTTGTTCATCAGTAATCCTGTACTCTCATCCAAGAATTCCGCTGTCATACTCTAGAACCATTACCCCTGTTCAAGGAAAATAATGCCCTAGCCGAGCAAGTGCTTCACAGTGTCATTTGGACTTTCTGGCACCACCGTAGACATGGTTTGATTTTCCACAACGTGGTTCGCGAGCCAAGGACCCACCTGTGGGGGTATGGTTGGTTTAGTGCGAATGATACTGAACTGCTCTTATTAATCAGGACGAGTGGGATCAATTATGGAATAGTGATGATTATCTATGTAAGCATCAAAAGCATCTATGCCTTCTTGTAAAATTATACGCGATTCTTTGGGGGTAATTGGTACTACCCACAAGACATTAATTATTTCTTCACCTATTTTTATTTGTTCTAAATCCTCACTTTCTCCTCTTAGTTCATCAATCAAAAGGGCTTTTGTAGTCCAGTTTTCTGGTGCGAGTGCGCTCTCAGTCATTACTCGTGGTACTTCCGAAGATTGGATATGTTCAATATTATGGGCAATTATGTCACAGAAATATGAGAATATGCGATCAATGTTTTCTTGTCCCAAATCGGGTTTTAAAGCTATCATCCATTCATTCTCAATAGGTTTTCCAGTTTTCCGAATGGAATTAGATAGGCCGACTGTTGCGAATCTTGCAGGATTATTAACGTCAATTGATGGAAAATAATATAACTCAATATATACGCCAATCTCCGGTTTTGTCATTATGACTCTATATTCTGGCATAGACCATTCTTTAATATATAAATTGAGAATAATTGTTCTCCTAATGTCGAATTCCAGATTGATCCCTCGGCATGACTCTTTATTGATTTGCACATCCATCACCTTTTTTCAATATTGGTTTTTTGGTTTAGAATTTGGGCTGGTATCATCGTCCTCCTTCATCGTTCGCGGTCTGCCATTTCAGTAATTGAAAGGGCAGATCTCTCCAATTAAGAAGTTATTAATCTCTTTTCGATGAATGGTGCTTCATGACTGCTTCCTGAGCTTTAAGGACAATATCATCTACTTCGGAAAGCTGACGCTCAATAGAGGCTAGAGCCTTTAGTAAAAATAAGCCAAGACTTTCATCCCCTAAGGATAATTCCAATTCGGCGAAACATTCGATGTCTTGGAGTTTTTCTATATTTTTTTTGCTATTGATTTTTTTAGGGTATTCGATGTATTTATAGAGGGTTAAGACTGCTTCTTCCCCCTTTGTTTTAAAGTTGTGAACAGTTCCTTTGAATAGGGTGTCTTTGAATCCTTCCTTAAGCCTACCTTGTTCATTCAAGGCATCCAGATGAAAGGTTGCTAAATATTTTTCGTTTCTTACGGCATGATCATTAATGCTGTAGGATACATTCTCTTCGTCAAGAATCTTTATTATTTCATCAATTGACTTGAACTTCAGTCTTGCAAATCTCGCCGGAGAAAATTGCTTGCGCAAAGAATCTTCATTATTTGAAAGGTATGCCTTAAAAGAAATTTCAGCATTTCCTTCCAGGAGTTCTTTGAAATAAACAAGATGCCTTTCATCTACCATATCTACCTCCTGCAACTCTTGAGCTTTTGGGTATATTATGTTTACGAGTTATTTTTTTGACTCAGGATTGGAGATCATATTGAAAAATGTGGCCCAGAGATAGTGTATGATGCCGGAGAACTGATATTTTGAAGCGATTAATCCAGATCTCTAGCCCAGCTAACTAACTCTTCATCGTCGAAGTTATATGGATATTCGTAAATATTAGAGTAATAGTACTCCGATTCTAATAAATCTCTAATTATATTGAAAACCTTATTGGTGGCATGAAATCCATTCCTGATGGGCGCGGTGAAGGCAAGCGAGCCATTATGAAATCCATCTAAAGAACCGGAAAGCTCTCGTTTGACTATAGATTCAGCTGTCTCTATCTTTTCTTTAATAAGCTCCTCTTTGTAAATTTGAATGCAGAAATTTCCACCATGTTTTATTAATTCAAACTCTCCATTGGGATGGAGTTTTATTGTATCTCCTTTCGCAAGCCCTAGAGCCAGCCCAGGAGATGCACATAATTTGAATATTTTATCGCTTATGCATTCTGCAGGAAGCTCTTCAAAGACTGCTTCCTCTGAATTTATGCCGGCAAAAACATTAATTAAGGTTAATTTATGTTCCATACGAATACTCCTCAAAACTGTCTTTTTAATGTATGAGATTTGAGATTACATCCTTCATGTATCCGCTATCGCTTGTAATTCAACGGGGCGATAATAAAGGAGGTTCCTCTTTTTTGAAAGGGGTTACTTCAAAATGCTTTCAAGGCGGCAATGTCATGTGCCTTGTTAATAATTTGGGCGTTGCTGGCCCTGTTTTCTCAAATCTAGGAAAGATATTCAAGAAATCATAGCAGGTACTAAAACGCCTCGTCAAGTGCTAGAAGCGGTAGACAAGTCTTCGACGCCGGATATACTCGGATAACGAGATTCCGGTAATGAACGGAAACCCAACAAATCCGATGTATAGTAACATTGAGCTTTACTGCCAGTATGTAGATTGAGAATCACCAAGGATTGTGCAAGTAATTCAACAAAAGAAAAGTTCAAGTGGTATCTCTGCTTGAACTTTAAATGGTTATATTGAGGTGAATCTGGCGTTAAATCAATTCTTTCTCACTATTTCGTAACTCTACTTTCCGCTGTACCAAACCAAATACGCTATACGCATTTTACCAATAAAGCGAACGAATAAAATACTTATTTTCGGAGCGAGGCATTATATAGGTGAGTGTATACAAACCATGTAATGCTTGCTGTTAATAATGCCGACGAAATCAAAGCTGTAAGAATACTATATGTTTGCCAAATAAGTATCGTTGGCCAATCTAATGCACAGCACATTATACATAGGGCAATCGTAGCAATCAGCAAAATAGCTGTTACGATTATTCGCTTTTTTGTAATTGGCTGCCGCTCATTCGTTTTCCTTCTGCGTAATCCTAAGATAAAGAACAGAACAGCCAATAGGCAAAGAATAATTGTGATAGACGATAAAATGATGTCCAAAAGCTGTGTGCCGCTTATTTCATATGACTGCGTTAGATTGCCGTCTAATATATCTTTAACTTTTAGTACCATGCTTCTATTGATATTTGCGCCGTTGGTCAGCAAGCAGACGGCTGTTCGTTCATTTGGCAGTATGATCACTTCGGTTCCAAAATTGGGATTTCCCCCGGGGTGCTCTATAATCGTTTGGTTGGCGTTTACCGTCCAGCCCGCCGCATAGTACATTTCGTTGACAGCCGGAACAGACATATCGCCCTGATGTGACTTTTCGATAACCGTATGGAATATTTCGGGTATGTCCTGCACAATACCCATCTGTATGCCCATCCAACGCGCCATATCTTTTGTACAAGAAATGATGTAGCCTGCGGGTTTATTCCCGGAATAATCCGGTGCGTTATATGGAGTTGTCATAAAAAAGGAAGAACGGTAGCCCTGTGCCAACTGTCCGGTGGCTTGAGCATCTTCTTTATAAACATACGTCTGGTGAAGACCTAACGGCTGAAATACCTGTTCCCTCATAAAGTCTTCATAGCTTTGTCCCGACACAATCTCAATAACCAAACCCAATACGTCATAATTAACGGTTCCATAGCTATACTGTTCACCGGTAGGGAACGTCAACTCAGCATCTACCAGCATTTCCACAGTCTTTTGCAGCAAATCTGGTGTATTGCCTTGTGGAATATTTTGAGAATGCCTACTATTTGTTAGGCCGCTAGTATGGTGAAGAAAGTTATTGAGTGTAAGGCTTTGCATATCAACAGGTTTGCCTTGATATTTTAACGTAAACCAAGGTAAATATTTTTGGACAGTGTCAGTCATTGACAGCAGCCCTTGCTCCTCCAACAGCAGAATACCCATGCCGGTAAAAGCTTTACTGACCGAGGCCAACTCATATAGTGTATTTTCACTTGCAGACAACCCACTTTCACGGTCTGCATACCCGGAAGAAAAGTAGAACACTTCATCATCAGCAAGTATTGAGATCGACATTCCTGGCACACCTGATATACGACGGGCATCATCCAGCAACGCCTGTATTGCCGCAGATTGCGTATCTGAAAACGACGCATAACTTTGTGTTGCGAATCCTGAGAATAATATAAGTATTGATAATACAAAAACAATAGTCTTTTTCATAAACTCTCCATTTCGAAAAAATATAAACAACGGAGACTAACCAAAATGGCTAGTCTCCGTTGTTTTTTAAAAATTTCGCCCTATTATGATAAAGCTCAGTGTAGGCAAGTTTCATTAATCTTTCCATGTTACCTGCCATCCATATGAATGAAGTTTAAAGTATTTATTAAACTCCGCGACTACGGACTTTGCGTTCTCCTTCGATATTGCATGAAATATAGTTATATCGACTATATTACAGTTTGAAATTTCCTCCAACCCTTTAAGTCTTGATGCATCTACTCCAATCTGCTTTAGACTCATACAATTTTTGAGTATTGTTAAATCTCCAACCGGATAAGTGAATTGCTTTAATTTCTTCAATTCTCCTATAACCTCTATATGTGATTCATCTATTGCACAGCTATCCGTCTCAAAAAACGTTAGATTCTTTAAACCTTTTAAGAATGATAAATGTGGTATAGTCACTTGTTTGAGCTCTAGTTTTATTAACTTACTAAGGTTTGAAATATAAAGCAGGTCGCCAACCTCCATTTCTTCTAAACTTAGTTCCTTCAAATTTTTTATAGTTCCTATTAATCCCCTATCAATTGAGTTCATTCTACATAATCTCAAACTCTTTAATTTCTTTATATCTTTCAGTTTATGTATATCTTTTAATGGAAGTCCTATTAATGTTAGCTGCCTTAGCCCATCTAAAGAAACTAAGTACTCCAAATCAGACTCTTTAAAGGCTTCTGATCCTATCACAAGTTCTGCTAAAGAAGGCAACCGTTTAAGTACATCGAAATTAGTAATTTCATCCGCATGTATAATAAGTTCTTTAAGATTAACCATATGGGTTAAAATATCCAAAGATATTGCTCCGTATTTTTGAGCTTGATCAGCTCTAATAAATACCATTCTCTTTTTTTTCAATGTTTTTGAAGATACAAAACCACTCTCAACATCGTCTTTAAAATACTCTTCCCAAAATCCGCTTACAGGGATAAGGCTGTTCTCTTCGATATCCATTTTAGTCAAAGCCAAAATATCATCCAACAAACTTCCACTTTCACGGGATAATATGATTACATCATCTTCTTCACGAATACCAATACTACTATTTCTGAGGCTCGAATCGATAAATTCAAAGAAATGTCCCAAACTTTCCGCAATAACATATGAAAAACTAGAATTGTGATCTATCGTTATAATTTGCCCATAAACGCCCTTATCTCCGGGGTCTAAATCAATTGCCAAATATGAGCCTCCACCATCTTCGGCAAAAGGAATCCAGCCTTCTCTGTAGTTCCCATCTCTTATTAAATCTGGTTTGCTGGATATAATATCGTATGCTGATTCCAAAAGGGACTTCCAGTTGCTTTCTATCGATTCAATGTTCATCCAACCAAGACCAGCCATAACGCCAAAAATCTGCTCTCCTTCTCCATTAGAATTCATGTACAACTTTCTGAAATCTTCTGGAAATTTGCAGTTCATCATGCTTTCAAAAAGGTTTATTTCTGATTCCTCAACTGCTGGATTCAGTAATTCCTCTACATTTGGTATATGCGATTTTAATGTCTCGATAAGTAAACACTCTTCTTTTTCATTAACTAATGACATATAGTGGCCCCCATTCTACAGAATCATAATAGTTTCAGTAAACGTCCTTGGTTGATCATCAATCATTTTGTTATGAATCATCTTCAACAGTTCCATCAATAATTAATTCTATCTTACATATGGAGCATCTATTTCCCGATTTAGCAATATCGTATCATGAATTTGTAAATATTGTTGTATTAAGTCATATAAAAAAACTAAGAGTCATCTTAGGGGTTAAACCCTATTTATGATACGTTTTCTTGCGTTTGAACTTCAACTATCCTGCCCGTTTGCTGAATAAAGGCAGCCGATCACATTACTGACCGGCTGCCTTATCGTGTTTATTGAGCTATCGCTTCCCGTCAGATCAATAAGAAAGAAAACAGTATCCTCCTAATGTGAGAGGAAAAAGCTTTACTTTGATCGTTGATACAAGGATCAGAAGGTCAACGAATTAACAAGCACAAGTAACGTCTTTTAAATTTCGTATAGCAATAGCATTGAGTCGGAGCGCTTCTACGATTGAATCTCTTACTGCTAACAATTCAAATCTTTCACGACTGCCAATAGGCAATCTGCAAAGCAATGCTTCAATTCTTTTAAGGCTTTCCTTCAGAACCACTCTTTGCTTACGCAAAGCATTCAAAGCTCTTTGAATTCTTCTCTTCTCTGCAGCAGTCATAAACTACCACCTCTTTTCGATTGTGATAGTATATAAGATGCGACAGAGCTCCTAGCTGCTTGTACAATCCGGAAGGTAAATGATTGATTTTACTGCTTTTTGCTAGCTTCCATGATAGGAACGGACCAATCTACATTGGTGTACAATCGGTGCAGTAAAATCATTTAACATCAGCTCATCTCCATCAAATACAAAGGGGATCGGATGCTACTTCAACTTGGATGGCTCAAATAATTCTTCTTCTGGATTATCAGAGAGAGAATGTTCGGCATTGTCATCCGGCAAACTCGCTGGTGGTTGGTCTTTTTCCCACATATCCTTCAATAATATTCTTATATCGATTCACAAGATACGAATAGTCTTCCTTATGACCATCCAGAACGTTTAGGATCCATTGCCTTTCTTCCTCTTTTTCAACTTTCGGTACATGTCCCTTCACCTTTAAGCCTCCTTGAAGCACGATACTCTATAGACGATCCCTAACAGAAAAACTCTCACTTCATACAAAAAAAGTAGATCTTCAATTGTATTGAAGACCCACTCTGTTATCTAACCTCGAACATGCCCCATCTGTAGCCCAAATAGGCTCACCCCAGTGCTAGTGATACAAGTCTACTCCAATATATAAGCTCTTCATCCTGCCCGTAAGCCCCAATACATTGAAATCCTAAAGGCATGTTATGAATAGTGGCCGAAGGAATGCTCACAGTTGGCGCTCCTGCGTATGACCAAATAGCCGTCATTCCAGCCCATCCTGTCCGTGTTCCCCACAATGGAGCAGTTCCTGCTTGAGCGGGCGAGACCCAAATATCAATCCCCTCTGTCTTTTGAACATAAAGTAGATCATATCTCAATTTGATTTGTCCTCTACGATATCGCTCCAGTTCTTCCTCTTTGATGGTTTGACCTGATTCAATACCAGCACGCATCGCCGAACCATAGTAATCTTTATATTTTTCAAATCGTACGGCATGCACTTGAGCCATTTCCCCTTGTACTAATCTCAACATTGCATCCCCATAGATGAAACTATCTTCCCATGGCATCTTAACCGTTTTTATGATGAAGCCCGCCTCTTCCAACTTCTTAATCTGGCTCCAAAAAGTATGTTTAGCGTCCTCTTCCAATAAAGTCATGAATACCCCTTCTGGAATACCAAGCACGGGTTTACGGTTAGATTCGAAAGGCCTCCATTCCGAGATGAGTTCTGAAGAGATCCGCTCCATGCTAACCATATCCTGTGTAAAAAATCCCATCGTATCAATTGAAGGGGACATCAACTGAACACCATCCAAAGGGATACGTCCATAGCTTGGCTTAAATCCAACAACACCACAGAAAGAAGCAGGTGCCATAACAGAACGTAAACTTTGTGTGCCTATCGCAAATGGACACATCCCCGTGGCAACTGCCGCTGCAGACCCTGCACTAGAGCCGCCTGGTGTATGATCCAAATGATGAGGATTACGAGTTGGGAGATGCCCGGCATATGCGAACTCTTCGGTCACCGTTTTGCCTGTGAACCATACTCCTTTTTGCCGCAGCTTTTTAATAAAACTACCTTCTGAACGTGTTAATTCCTGTGGAGGAAGATTTGAACCGGCACGAGTGGGCAAGCCGTCTATATGAATTAGATCCTTAACTCCTACTGGAACTCCGTATAATGACGGTTTTGGGAGCTCATGATAGGTTTGTCTTAGCAGCGCTACTTCACTCATGATTCTATCTGTTCTTTTCTCTTCCGATACAAAAGCATGGATGTGAGGCTCCAACTTATCATAACGATCTAAATGCTGATTAAGGAATAGCTCGAGGGATGAGTCAATTGGCTCTAATCCTTGGAACTGTGTTAAAGAAGATATATGGATATACATACCTAACCCCCTCCACAATTTACCGATCTAAGATCACCTGGGCTATGATTGTATTTATTTGGAATAACTTCATGTTAATCGTAGTCCTTTGCTAAGGCAAGAAGTTTAATCACTGCATACAAGGCGCACATAATCACTACAATCCCTGCGAAAATAAGAATTGTCTCCACTTGGACACTATCAGCTAGCGGACCGGTGCGATTCTTTTTGTTCGTCGCATGTGCCGAATGAAGCATGAAAACAGGTTTCTTAGATCGTTCCTTAGATTCTTAAGATCGTTCACCGGTCAATAATAGGATCTTGCAATTATCGAATTGACGAACCCAATACGCATAAACGTCTCTTTTCATATACGAAGTGCAGAAACAGCAGCTAGAGTCTGGAAACATTTTACGGTTCCTAATTCTCTCTTCTAAACTTAATTAACCCCATATAACAATTAAGGGAAGATCAAGTTTTTCGCTTAAGTACTGAAGATATACATCAGTCTGCGGCCAAAAAAATTGTCTATTAGTCGTACCTTCTAAATCTCTATCGACACGCATATGGACAAGCTTGATTTTTCCTTTGGGAGTATGATAATCGTGAAGGCTACAAGCACCGTCGCGTCAATATCTACCCTACCCGATACATTGATATGAACTTCATCATATTCATGTAACGGGAGCATTTCTGAATGCAACACAGCAAGTACTTACTCAGCTGCTCGACTAATATCAACCATATCCACTTTATCTCCTCCAATAGGTACAAAAAAGCCATGGAGACGATAGACAGCAAACAGGTGTCTATCGTCTCCATGACAAAATAAGCCCTATGTTTATGAACTGGGTGTGTCCCAGTACAAATCCAACTCTGTCGTATCACTAACGACAATAGAAAATTTGATTAATCATAACATAATATATTTACCACATTTACAGTTTTTCATCAACAAACTGCAATTTACAACATAAAAATTAATTTTTTAGATTGAGTTTCTAAACTATAATCTTTAAGATCTTTTTAGAATGTCTCAAATATTATTCTCACTTTTCTTTACTTAAAAGATCAGCTAGCTCTACCGCATTCTTATCTTTTAAATTCAGCATCTTTTCGCTATTGCTATTTTTAATCAGAAAGCCATTTTTAGCTTTAAGATCTATATAAAGGCTAAAATCAACAACCTCAGAATCAGCGTAAGTAACAGTCATTCGATAGGATGGTGGCCCCACATCGACAGCCCCGCGTACTTTTTTAACAGTTCTTATAGCATCTTCGAAGATTCGAATGCTTTCACTGTCAGTGTAAGTGATTTCCGTTGTTTCCGATACAAGGCTAACGCTAAGGATCTCTTGCGTTGGTCTGATTAATACAAATATTAAAATCAATAAAATTATCAGTGAAATTGAAATGATGCTAATTTTTTTCATAACTACCTCCTTACTGAAGAAAGATGGAGACTGATCATTCAGTCTCCATAATAAATTTATAACTCATTTGAGTATGCGTTGGCAATTTCATTAAGTAAATTATCCCTAACATTATTATCTCGTGTTATAAAAGTTCCCAGTTTATTTGTAGTTGCAGAATTTACCTCATCCAGAGTAAAGGTTCCTTGTTATAACCCATCAAAAACATCACGGCGAGGATAAGTGTAGCGATCCCAATCACGTCATCCGCTAGCATTATCATTTTTTCACGACTATAACGGTCCAAATAAAGATATGGTTTGAGCCGTTAGAAATAGGGTTATTTTTCTTTTCCAATGGTCATTCATGGTTTGCATTAGTACTTAACTCCTTTATTTCTGGTTTCATCTCCTATGTTGAGCACACGATCAACCCAACCCTTATAAAACTGTTCTTCATGAGAAACAAGAATCACAGTTCCACCAAATTGGATTAAAGCTTTCTGTAAAGCATCTTTCGTTTCAGCATCTAAGTGATTGGTCGGCTCATCCATAATTAGAAAGTTGTATTCTGAAAGCAGTAATAGGCACAGCTTAACTTTAGATTGCTCCCCGCCGCTGAGTGTACGGATTGACTGTGTTACAAGGTTATCTTTAACAACACACTGCGCTAGATAGCGACGTATCTCCTTTACAGTCAGTTTGGGATCGTAAGCTGAAATCACCTGAATAGGTGTCATTGTATCGTCTTCCCAAGTTAAATCTTGCTCGAAATAACCCATTTTAACTTGTTCTGCGAACTGAAAACTACCGGTAATCCCTTGGATCTCTCCAACCAACGTCTTTAGTAAAGTTGATTTCCCGATTCCGTTGAAGCCCGTAATCACGAGCTTTTGTCCACCGCGAATGGAGAACTTCAATTTAGGCAACAAAGGCTTATCGTAACCTACGACTAAGTGATCCACTTTAAGGACTACTTGTGACATGCACGGAAGCTCCTTAAAGCGAATAGACGCTTTGGAGACAAATGTCGGAGCAGCGATTCGTTCCATTCTATCCAGCTGTTTCTGGCGACCACGGGCAATTTTGGAATTAACACCTGCACCGTTTTTTCGAATGAATTGCTCAGTGGTTTCGATTTTTTTCTGCTGTGCATGATATTGCCGGATATGACTCTCTCGTAAATGTTCCTTCTGCTTCACAAAATCCGAGTATTTCCCGTGGTATTTTTTAATCGTTTCGCCCTCAATATCGCAAATACTAGTGGATATTTTATCGAGAAAGGCATAGTTGTGAGACACTACAATGAACGCTTGATTGAATGCAATCAGATACTCAGCGAGCCAGTTAACATGTTCCTTATCCAGATAATTGGTTGGTTCATCGAGTAATAACACATCAGGTTGTTCAAGTAAAAGCTTGGCCAGAATGACTTTCGTCCGTTGCCCCCCGCTTAACTGCTCGATGGGAAGGTCGATTCCAATCGCGTTGATCCCTAGACCGGTAACCATCTTACTGATGTTGCTCTCCATTGAATAATAGTCTAGCGCTTCTAATCGTTCCTGGTAGTCTGCTGCCTTTTGTAATAACGTTTCGTTGCCAGTTACAGCGCACTCTTCATAGAGCTCATTTATTTTTCGTTCTAGTTCATATAATTCTGAGAAAGCCTGTCTTAAATAATTATGAACCGTACGGTTTCCATCCATGACAGCATATTGATCGAGATGACCGATTGTAATATTGGGCTGCCACTTTATCATTCCTTCATCCGGGATCACTTCGCCTGTCAAAATGCTAATAAACGTACTTTTCCCCGTTCCATTCTGGCCAACCACACCGACATGCTCACCCTTGTACAATTCCATAGAAACATTCTTGTACAGAACCTTATCGCCAAAAGCATGTGATAAATTAGAAACCTCAAGTAAACTCATTTCCTATTCCTCTTTTCTAAAATTAATTAAGAACGCAAAAAAAGCAGAAGACACTGCACCCTTAGGTGCAAGCCTTCTGCTTGTCAGTACACGAATGAACGGCACAAACATATAAATGTCAGTGTAGAAACTGAGCAATATAACACAAAAGGCTGTAGACGAAAATTGTCTACAGCCTCTTAATCATTAACATCGGAAGATGGCGCAATCAAATAAGCATGAATAATCACACTAAAATGACCTAGCTATCTTTCGATGATATAAAAAGCGATTCGCTTTTCGATTAAGCTCCGGACAACGTTTCATCGTTTGTATCCGATTGTTCGGAGCAGCCTCTGGTATATAACTTTACAGTTTCTACATGAATCATGTTAAACCATCCCTTCGTTTGGTAACAGTTTAAAACGCATGCCGTTACTTGTCAACTTAGAACGGGAAATGTTGTTATTTTTTGCGAGGTCGTTTAACATTACTTATTCTAGTCCCTTGAGGAATTGAAATGAACTGGCTCTTCGATACACCAATAAGCTGTGAAGTATAAATACTACTATGTCCGGAGAATAAATAACTCACCACACAAGCGATGAACATGTATACAGCACCCTCTGAACCAAATAGCTCTATCCCCATTAAAAAGCAAGCGATAGGCGTACTGGTAGCTCCACAGAAGACAGCAATGAATCCGAGAGCAGCCAGAAACGGTCCATATACATGTAAAATGCCAGCCAAAGCATTGCCTAACGTGGCTCCAATCGCAAACAACGGTGTAACCTCACCACCCTGAAATCCTGTTCCTAAGGTAAAGGCAGTAAAGATCAGCTTCCACAAAAAAGCGAACGGCGAGACATCACCCTCAAAAGAATCCTTGATTAAAGGGATACCGAGCCCCAGATAGTCGCGTGACCCTACAACGAATACTAAGGCAATGATAATTAAACCACCTACTGCACCTTTTATCATTGGATTGCTTATCATGGCGGTGAAGGTTCTTTTTAGAAAATGAGTCAGTTCACTAAAAAGCATACTCACGAGACCAAAAATTACAGAGGCCAATACCACTTTTAGAATAATCATTAAACTTAAGGCTGGAAATTCATTCACTACATAGTGAGTATGATGAACGCCCCACAATCGAGTGGTGACCAGATCACCAACAAAGCTAGCCACAAAACATGGAAGTAATGCCTGTTGGCTAATAAGTCCAATGGTTACTACCTCTAGACCAAATAAGGTTCCAGCCAGCGGTGTTCCGAAAATAGAACCAAAGCCTCCGCTAATCCCGCACATTAACAGTATTTTGCGATCTAACGGGCTGATTTTGATTAATTTCCCAAACCACTCCGCGAGGCTTCCTCCCATTTGTACAGCTGTTCCCTCCCGTCCGGCAGATCCACCAAACAAGTGAGTGACTAGTGTTCCTAACAATACTAAGGGTGCCATGCGTAATGGAATGGTCTCTGTACCATCCTGAATTTGTTCTATAATAAGGTTATTTCCTTTAGCGCTGTTTTTTCCGTAACGCATATATAAGAAACTAACAAATACTCCCCCAAGAGGCAGCAAATAAAGTAGCCATGGATGCTCTAAACGTACATCTGTTACATAGTCTAAGCTTTTCAGAAAGAAAGCCGAGGCAGTTCCCGATAAGAGTCCAACCACACTTCCGAGTACAATCCATTTGATAAATGTACTCCAAAGTGCAAAATGACTTCTTTTCTTCACGAATTCATGCCATCGTGCAGACCATTGATTCATAACAGCAACTCCCAAAGTCAGTATAAATTAGTCTCTAGCAACAAAACAGACTCCTACCAGTGAAGCTCACTCTGGTAGGAGTCATTAGTCTGAAGAGACGGTTGTGGCGAACTCCATCGCCTTGTTATATGTTATTCTTAGTCCTCAGAATCTACGTTATGATACACTTGTTGAACATCTTCTAAATCTTCTAAGGCATCAATCAATTTTTCGAATTGAGCTTGTGCATCTTCAGGAAGTGTTACATAGTTCTGTGGAAGCATGTTCAGCTCAGCAACCGTAAACTCAGTGATTCCTGCATTCCTGAACACTTCTTGTACAGCATGGAACTGATCAGGTTCAGCGTACACGATAACCGCTTCATCCTCTTCTAGAACATCACGTACATCAAGTTCTGCATCGAACATCATCTCAATCACTTCATCGGCACTTTTACCTTCTACACCGATAACAGCCGTTGAGTCAAACATGTAGGCTACAGATCCGCTGACACCCATATTCCCGCCATTCTTACTGAATGTAGAACGGATCAAAGGCGCTGTACGGTTAACGTTATTCGTAAGTGCATCGACGATGATCATCGAACCGTTAGGTCCAAATCCTTCGTAACGAAGCTCTTCATAATTCTCATCACCGCTGCCTTTGGCTTTATCCATTGCGCGGTCAATAATGGCTTTTGGTACATTGTAAGTTTTTGCACGTTCTAATACAACCTTCAAGGCCCGGTTTGCTTCTGGATCGGGTTCACCTTTCTTGGCTGCTACATAAATCTCAACACCAAACTTTGCATAGACGCGACTTGTGTTGGCGTCTTTGGAGGCTTTCTTTTCCTTAATATTATTCCACTTACGACCCATATTGTTCCCGCTCTCTTTCAACATGAATTAATAACAATTGTTACTTATTATACCCTTGATTAATAGCTCTAGTAAAGTGCGCTGGTAGGTTAATCCTCTAAGCTGTTACAATACACGCTTAAAAAAGGCCCCTAAATCAAACAGGAGCCTTCTAAAAACTTATTTTATTTATACCCAAACCTCTTGGGCTGTTTCAATTACGAGACGTATTTTATCCCACTGCTCTTCTTCGGTTAGGATATTTCCTTCCTCGGTGGAAGCAAACCCACATTGAGGACTTAAGCAAAGCTTCTCAATATCTACATATTGTGCCGCTTCTTCAATACGCGCTTTGAGCTGCTCTTTGCTCTCAAGACCACCATGTTTCGTAGTTACTAGTCCCAATACCACAAATTGATCTTTAATAAATCGTAAGGGCTCAAAATCGCCCGCCCGCTCATTATCATACTCCAAGAAAAAAGCATCCACTTTAGTATTCGAAAAAAGTTCTTCGGCCACAGGCTCATAACCACCAGCTGCGAACCATGTGGAACGGAAATTACCTCGGCATACGTGAAGCGCGATCGTCATATCACCTGGACGATTGGCAATGCTCTCGTTAATCAGCCTAACATAATCCTTAGCCAACTGATCTGGATCTGTACCTCTGCTTCGTAAATGCGCCCGATGTCTACCACTACACAGCGTTCCCCAAGTTGTATCGTCTAACTGGAGGTAACGGCAGCCTGCATCATAGAACGCTTGGATTGCAGTTCGGTAAACAGCAATAATATCTTGGAATAGGGTTTCTTGATCCGGGTAAACTTCATTCCCGTTAAAGTCCTCCACAAAGTGAAATAAAGCGGGTGAAGGGATCGTCATTTTCGGAATTCGGTCTCCTGCCATTTGTTTCAAAGCGATAAATTGGTCGATCATTGGATGATCTTCAAAGGCAATCCGGTCCACGATTCGAAAAGATTCCGCGCGCTGAACCGCTTCCGCTCTTCCTTGATTTAAGTTAATCTTCTCAGTTCCTTTAATCCCTACAAAGAAATCGAGATGCCACCAGGAACGGCGAAATTCCCCGTCTGTGACCGCCAATAAACCCACTTCTTTTTGCAGTTCCAGTAGTTTGGCGATTTCAATATTCTCAATTTCATGAAGCTGACTGCCCGTGATTTCACCATTGTCATATTGGAGGCGGGCTGCTTTTATCTCATCCGTTCGTAAGAAGCTGCCAACGATATCGTAGCGAAAGGGTGGAGCATTTCTCTGGGTGCCAATTACGGGTCTAATCATACCGATCCTCCTACTGCTATAGTAAAAAATGATTTAGATCAAAATAACTTCCTGAAACCAGGTCATTCAAAATCTCGATATACTTAGATGCCATTACACTCGGTCTGCGATCTTTATGCGCTATCCAGCCAACCGTAAATACTTCATTGCTCTCAAAAGGAATCGTCTTCAGTCCATCACCATTTAGATCAGACGCCAGAATTCCTGTGCCTACCGTATAGCAATCCGTACCCATTAATAAATTGGTCAGTGTCGCTCGGTCATTCACCTTAATATTCTTCTCAATTTGTGAAAAGCTTAACATTTCCTCTGAGAAGTGCAGTGAATTGTTCTCCCCCTGTTCAAAAGTAATATAGGGGAATGGCACAATATCATCCTGTGTAATGACGTCCTTATGAGCCAGCGGGTGCCCGGTTCGAACATAAAGATGCGGATCGGTATTAAAAAGTGGTGTGAATTTCAGATTGCCATCACTAAACAGTTTATTCATATGCTTATAGTTACTCTCGTTAATATAAAGAATTCCTAAATCACTGCGCAAGGTACGTACATCTTCGATAATCTCGTAGGTTTGCGTCTCTCTCAAGCTAAAGTTGTATTCTGAGACATCATTGTGCTTCATGAGATTTACAAAGGCGTCAACCACAAAGGCGTAGTGCTGCGTAGAGATGGAAAAATAGATCGGACTACGCTTTTTCCCCGTATAACGATTCTCCATAAGCTCTGTCTGTTCAATAATTTGGCGGGCATAACCCAGGAATTCCATTCCCTCAACGGAAATACTGATTCCACGGTTGGTCCGCTCAAAAATCGTAATCCCCAGTTCACTTTCTAACTCTTTAATGGCATTGGACAGGCTCGGTTGAGAAACAAAGAGCTTCTTTGCCGCCTCATTCATGGAGCCACTATTTGCAATTTCGATAGCGTAGCGGAGTTGTTGCAACGTCACTCCTATTCCCCCTGTTCCAGACCTGTTAGTTCTGTATTCTGTTTCATGCTAGGTGATATCGTAGCATATTTTCATATGGCAATCCAAGATAATCCTTATCTTATTTACGTATTAAGAGTGCTTTAGCGTGTACGCTTCTTAGCAGCATCAATTTTGGAGGGGTCAAGTCCCTTCCAAATATTCGGCATATCGACTTGCTCAGGGTGCTCAAACACAAGAAAAGCCGTAGGTAAATATCGTTCCCCATATTGAGAAGATGGCTTGTTCATAATCTCGTTGTCTTTTACCAGTACGGTAGAAGAACCCCCATCCAAATTGGCAGCAATCACTGCTCCATGCTTAAGAAGGATTTGCTGCACATCGTATAGATTTGCACCAATACTATAAGTAGGTTGTCTTCCATCAATAACAACAAATATAATCGCTCCGTCAGCTCGCTGGCCCATCGCTGTTCTTGGTGCAATTCCCCAACCTTCAGCCGCGTTCTTAATTAATCCTTTTCCATTGACGATTAAACGAGGGCTAAAAGTTACTGCCTCCTGAACACCCATTCTACTAATCTCGTCTAAAGAATAATTTCCAGCAACCATCTTCCCTTGTTTATCAAGACCTACGATTTGCGTGGATTTCTTGCCACCGAGACCGTTGTAATATAACTTACCTTGTGAGATCACAATACCGATAGGTTTAAATCCGTTACCTTTCCAGTTGGGGTCAGCGAATCCACCACCGTTGACTCCAGCGATAGCACCTGTGCGCTTCACCATACTAGTTACTTTCTCACCTGATCCTACCTTATCCGGAATTCCCAAACGAACTTTAGTAGGATCATTAACGATCATGACATATCCGGAATATCCAGTACCTGAGACATTTTCTATCTCGACCAGTGGTTTCTCTTTTACTTCAGGTTCAGGAGTGATGGTATGTGTGTCCTTTTCGACCCCCATCTCTTCAAATTGGGCGCTATATTCAGTCACTCTGTTCTTTAATCCGTCCTCACCAATAATATATTTAGCCATGTAGCGGTGCTGTGTTGTAATCAGTGTATCAGCGATTGAATAGCGCAGATTTTTAGCCGAAGGTGCAAAGTAAAACCAACCGCCTCCAGCAATCAACAAAATTAAGCAGAATAAAAACACTTTGGATAGTGTTCGGAAAAAGCTCCGTTTCTTACGTTTTTTTGTTGGCTTCTTTTTACGTACGGTGGAACGTTGAGGTAATGATGAAGTGCTCACTTCTTTTTCCTCCCTGACTATTACGGAATTTGAAAATAAATGTCTAACTTTATCATAGACGATAAATTCCATGAAAAGTTTCTGTTAAGGGAATTACTAGTTATACGTAAGTTTCTGAGCATACACAAAAATATCGCCGTACGATCCTCATCATACGACGATTGTTAGTTCTCTTTTATAATTTCGCCATTATTTGTGGTCTCTTTATTCGCTGCAATACATAACAAATGAAGAATAGATTTATTCCCAGCAAAATAATCATAATCCCTGCTGACCATTCTAATGGATGCTTTACACCAAATGTAACCAGTAAAGAAGGTACCATCGTCAAGAAGCTTAGTGCTGAAGCAATATGTAATCCTTGTCGTGGCTTTTGCATTACCATGGATAATATTCCAGTTATAAAGATCATGAATATGCAAATCAGAAGATTATCAAAGATTAATATACTTTGTGCTGTTGAGAACCAAATGAGGCTGGTTTCATGCATGAAAACATATTGGATGAAGTTTGCGCTCAGCCAAGTAAACAATGACGACACTACCAGCATTACTAATGAAATCAGGATTGCAATCATACTCTTCCCAATGAACATTGACTCTGTTCGTATTGGCGTTGACAATAAAGATTCAAAGGTCTTATATACTTTTTCTCCTCCAATCGAATATGAGATCATATTTACTGTTATTCGAGGCACACCTAGAGCCATAATGATGATTGGATAATAAAAGTTCAATTTGCCAAAATAAATATAGGCTAGCATCGTAAAGATGGCTGGTGCAACGATTAAGAAAAGCATGCTAAACCGAAATCGCTTTAAAGCTACGAAATATTTCCATTCATGATGAAGAACACTAGACATTTGTGATTTCATCAAAAACACCTACCTTCTTATATGACTCTGCAAGAAAATACGAACGATCCATTTTCTTAACTTTTATAAAGATAAAATAAGAGTTAACCCCTACCAAAACGACTAAAAATACTGCTGATAGTAAATAAGTAGCCACCATCAAATGCTGAGTAAATGAATTAAAAAGAATAACAATATAAATATAAATCGGATAAAAAACTACGCTTAGCTTACTATTCGCCTTCAGGATATCATCAGAAGTAATGGATCGATCTACTCCTATTAAAGTGACGGCTAATAAAATATGAAAAAATAGAATCAACATACCTACCCATTCCCTAAAATTGATTTGAAAAGGCTCATATGTGAAACTCTTCACTAATAGCATTAAAATGAATATGGATAAATAACAAACTCCACTGCTAACGATGCAAAACATACATTTTCCATAAAATAGGCTTCTGCTCTTAATTGGTGAGGATAATAATGTTTCTATCGTTTTCATTTCTTTCTCACCCGCAAAGCTATTGGCTGTCCATTGCTTTAACAGAGTAAGTGGAAATAAGATTGATCCGCTCAACAAAACAGTATCGTTCATTTGAAACACAGGAGCTACGATCCCTATGAGAACTACAGCACATAAATGAAAGATCAGAGCGCCTTTATCCTTGAAATACTCTTTTATCTGCATCCTAAAGACGGTTTCTATTTCATTCATTTGGTTTCTCACCATTTTCTACCTGCATATACAGCTCTTCGAGGTCAAATTCCTTAGTTTCAATATTCTTCACATCTATCTCTAATGTGGCTAACACTTTGATCAACTTCGAAATCGCAATATTTTCTGTTAGTTCAACGATAATGGTGTTTTGCTGTACCTTGTATTCAATATTTATTTCAAGACTAGACAACGCCTTATGAAGACGTTCCAAATCAGCGGACAAATCTTGGTTGCAGATAATACGGACTTTACTATTGGCTTGCTCTTTTAATGCTGCCATTGTGTTAGTATATACGTTTTTCCCATGTCGCATTATTGTGATCTTATTACAGATCTTTTTTACTTCTTCTAAATTGTGTGTGGTCAAAATAATGGTGGTCCCGTACTTTTGTGCTAAATCATGCAGCATTACTCTTAAATGATCGATGCTTACTGGATCTAGTCCATTCGTGGGCTCATCTAATAAAAGGATTTTAGGTTTGTGAAGTAAGGCTCTAGTTAAAGCAACCTTCTTCTTCATCCCTGTAGAAAAGCCCTTAACAGGCAAATGCTTCTTATCTAGTATTTCAAAATCACTCAATAGCTCGTCTATTCGTTTGTCGTAATCACTACGTTTCATACCATATATTTGAGCAAAATAACTTAAGTTATCATATACACTCAAAGGCTCATATAACCCAACGTCTTCTGATAAAACACCACACATTTTACGAACAGTGTCACCCTCTAGATTAGGATTACAACCAAATACAGATACCTCTCCCTCATCAGGCTCTAAAAGTCCTAATAAGAAACGAAGAGTAGTTGTTTTCCCAGCTCCATTATGTCCCAATAAGGCGTAAACATCTCCCGCCTGAATGGAAAGGCTCAATCCATTGATAGCATCTACACGCCCGAATGTCTTTTTTACATCTTTCAGTTCAATTTTCCGCATCGCACAATCCTCCTTAATAAACCCAATTTAAGTATAGCAGACTATACATTTATTGTATAGTTAACTATACTTATTTTGATTGTGATAATTTTTTTTATTGATATAATAAGAAAGTACGACGTTGTCGTTTTCGGTTTTCATCATGAAAGCAATTTTCGATATTATTTAATACATGGGAGCATGACATGAAAACAAGAATAAGAGAATTGCGAAAAGAGCGAAAAATATCTCAAGAGGAATTAGCAAAAGCGGTTCGTGTCACTCGGTTAACCATTATTTCAATTGAGAATGAAAAATACACAGCTTCTTTAATCCTTGCTTATAAAATAGCTAAGTATTTTGGATTAACGATTGAGGAAGTATTTGATTTCTCTGAGGTGGAGGAAAATGATGAATCAAAAATATAAAGCGAGGATTCAAAAACGTTTACGTACCAAAATAATTATCGCTGTTATTGGTGGACTTGCTGTAATAGGTACCTATATTATTAAATTGCTCAATACCACGGCAGATTTTGCTTCTATTGATGCGTATATCACAGGATTTTTCTTTGGTATTGAAGGCGTCTGTATAATGAACATAATACAGCTTAGAAAGATGCTTAAAGACGAGAATGCGCTTGAAGAAATGGTGATTTATGAAGAAGATGAAAGAAATCAAAGTATCAAATTAAAAGGTTACAACTCCACTATAAATTTAATGATTTGGTTGCTTTCATTTGGAAGTATTATCTCATCTTTCTTCAACCAGGTTATCTTTTTCACATTGGCAAGTGTTCTTGTGGTCTTGTTAGTCGCGTCTTCATTATTCAGATGGTTTTACACTAGAAACTGAGTGGGGTACATAAGCTCCCTCCTCCAATTAAAATAGCTGTCTCAGTAGTAGAATTTCTACTTGTGAGACAGCGCCTTTGCACCTCTTATTAATTGCATGATTTATTCAGTGTCTACCCGCTCCGCCACCACTGCTGGCGCTACCCCCACCACCTGATGAGGCACCACCGCCGGAATAACCTCCTCCACCGGAAGAGCCATTATCATTATTAGAGTAGCTGCTGCTGGAAGAGCTGGAAGAGCTAGAAGAATGTCTACCTGCACCTCCGCCACTACTCGAGCCTCCGCCCCCACGATTCTCGTTGCTTGAGGAATATCGTCCTGCTCCGCCACCTCTAGTAGATCCGCCTCCACCACTGTTTCCCCAGAAGCTTGACTGTGAGTTATTGGATGGTGTGTTTCTATGATGATGGTGGTGATTATGATGGTGATTATTATAACGTCTGTGCCAACGTCTACCATAACCGTAATCCGCTTGACCGTACCAATTCCCATACCGACGAATATTTCTTGGGCTATACGGATTAAATGGCAAACCGTACATTTCAATATATTTATTGCGTCGTGAAAGACCATATCCGAACAGTATGAGCGGAGCAAATATCAATAAGTAAATTAGAAGGCCTTTTCCTACACTAACACTGGTCTCCTTTGCTGAAGTGGTTGTTGAGGAAGAATTGGCGGCTGTAGTGCCTCCACTGTTTCCCGTCGCTCCAACGGATTGATCCGCTCTAGCCAATAAGAAGCTGTACAAAGCATTAGAAGTTGCCGTAGCTCCCGTTCCGTAATCTTTTTTCACAAATTGGGGCTCAAGTACAGTATCCAAAATATTGCTGATTGCATCATTAGTTAGAACCTTGTCGATGTCCTTCCCTTGCAGAACATGATAGTTGTCTCCACCTATGTCTAGCACGAGCATAACATCCTTAGGGCCAGCAGCAACGGAGGCAAACTTCATGTAGGTATAATCCTGAAGTGTTTTATCTCCTGCGTTCTTTACAGTAACCACATAAATTCCGCTGCCAGTTGTAGTTTTATATCTGTTGCTAGATTCATTCAAATAATCCTTTGTTACTTTTTTGAGTACACCGGCATTATCTGATACATAGTTTTTAGTGCCGACATTTTCCACCCAGGTCCCACCCATGGCTTGAATAAAAGCGCCATAAGTTTTACGTGCACCGTTACTATAAGTTTTAGCTGCAAAATCCGGCTCAAGATATTGAGAGAGAATATCTTTAATCTTACTGTTAGGCAACGTGTCCTCAATACCCTTACCTTGTACCGCCCAGTAGTCATCATCTTTTATAGAAAGCAGTAGCAACAGCCCGTTATTCTTATCCGCAGAGCCTACGCCCCAGCTATTGAATAGCGAAGTTGCATACTCTTCCATTGAAACTCCATTTGTAGAATCGACTGTCACCACTACGACTTGAGCACCCGTATCCTGATGTAATCGGATTCCATAGTTCACCATGTAATTCTCAGCTTTCTCGTCGATCACATTCGCAAAATCATTCACGTAAAATGACCCAGTATGCTTAGGTACAGCTGTCTTGGCTGAAGTTAAAACCGGAAGAAGCAAAACACTTAACATCAGGGTGGCAAGTGTGGTAAGAAGCATTTTTCTAAAAATTCTGTAGTTCATATGTACCTCCTGCTCTATCATAATCTCTTTTATTTATCGGTTACGCTCAGTTTACACAATAGTTCCATTTTGTTCTATTCAATAAACCACACATCCAGATGTTACATAAAGCCCCGGCCGCCAAATTCACATAAAGAAATTAGCACTTTCAGGTTTAGATATAGCTATAATAATGAAAATAATAATAATTAGGTTAATCAATATGCTTATGAAAAACTCTGATAATTTATTTTGATCTCTACGAAAAACTAATCGGTTTAACTGAAACCCTAATGATATTCCCTCACCAATTAAATTAATAGGCAATAATATTAAAGGATAAAGGGCTATTACATAGAGTAATTCCCAAAGCAGCGCCCCAACAATAAATAAGAGAATTACAAGACCAATATGTATCAACGGCCACATTAAAATGATTGTACTGAACACGGATGTCCCTTCAATTAAAAATCCAAGCATTATTCCAACACTAATCAATAAACAAAGAAAACTCAAAGAGGACCCAAAGGGTACAGCCGCGTGGCTGAATACCTTTCCATCGAATTGATCAATAATATCAATACCATATATAAAGCAAGCGATTGTTAAAATGATCAGAAGAATGAACTGAGAAACTTTAATCCCAATTAATCTATTCATGTTTTTCTCCTCTATCTTCCTAATCTAGCGCAATATAATCTACTTCTGAATTCTACTAATCCATATGTACTTATTTTACTATCGTGAAATCTTTCTCACTCTCATGAATAGGCAGATCACTCATAGTTACTTTCTTTACAGATGCCCGTTTCAATGATTTCATGCAATGGACTAGAAATGAGATTTGCTGTTCTTCCCCTTGCACTTCTACCTCTACACTTCCGTCTTTTAAATTTGTAACCGTACCCGTTAATCTCATTCTTTCGGCTATCGTATATATTTCCAAGCGAAATCCCACCTTTTGAACTCTACCCGAGAAAACTATTTGTTTTCTAACGACAGGACTTGAAGGAAAATCCAGTAACTGAATACGATTTGCATGCCAAATCACATAATTATTTCTAACTTTTTTGAACACATTCACACGTTTCATACTCCTTTTTTAGAACTACTACGATTTATGCTATATTGTACCATAGCTGTTGGTAAAATAAGGGGCTGAATTGATCACTCTTTAGTTACTAAATGCACAAAAAGACTCAGCATTCCGCTGAGCCTCCAAATTTGTATCAACTTCAAGTCATAGGTTGGTTCAAGCTATTCATTAAAATCAAACAGAGTAGTTGTTAAATAACGTTCACCAGTATCCGGCAAAATCACTACAATCGTCTTCCCTTTATTTTCTGGACGTTTAGCAATTTCTGTAGCTGTGTATACTGCGGCGCCAGACGAGATCCCTACAAGTAATCCCTCGGTCTTGGCAATTTCACGCGCTACATTAAATGCGTCTTTATTCTTCACCTGAAAAATCTCATCGACAACCTCTTTATTGTAAATCTCCGGAATGAAGTTAGCCCCAATCCCCTGAATTCCATGCGCACTAGGCCGGCCACCAGATAATACCGGTGAATCAAACGGTTCGATAGCGACGATCTGTACCGAAGGGTTCTTAGCCTTCAAAGCTTCCCCAACCCCTGATATGGTGCCTCCAGAACCAACACCCGCAATAAAAATATCTACATTTCCATCAGTATCCCGCCAAATTTCCTCTGCAGTTGTCGTTCTGTGAATTTCAGGGTTAGCTGTGTTGCTGAATTGTTGTGGAATGAATGCATGTGGAATTTCCGCTGCCAATTCCTCCGCCTTTTTCAGAGCACCGCTCATCCCTTCAGCTCCAGGTGTTAATACAAGCTTAGCACCAAGTGCAGCCATCACCTTACGGCGTTCAATACTGAACGTATCCGGAAGTACGATAATCAACGGGTACCCAAGGCTGGTCGCAGCCATTGCAAGGCCAATGCCGGTATTGCCACTTGTTGGCTCAATAATTACAGAATCTTTGTGAATTAAGCCTTTATCCTCAGCATCTTTGATCATCGCATAACCTATACGATCCTTGACGCTACCTCCAGGATTAAAAGACTCTAACTTGGCAAGGATTTTTGCTTCAACGTTCTGAGATTTACTATATTTCGAAATTTCCAATAACGGTGTATTACCAATCAAATCTGTTACGCTTTTATATATATTAGCCATAATAATCTCCTCATTTCATATTCCCCCATCAACTTACTTAGTATTAAGTCTAACAGGATTTAGAGGATTTTCAACCTGTCGTACTACGCTTAACTGAAACACTAGACTCTCGCACAATTAAACGCGGATCAAGCTGTACTCTTTGGTAGTCGCCCGTAATATTATCCTGAATGCGTTGCAACAGAAGCTGAGTAGCCAAACGGGCGACTTCATTTCCCATGATCGAGACCGAACTAATCTGCGGACTTGTAATGGTTGTCCATGCGTTATTATCCACCCCTACCACTGCCACATCCTCAGGAACACGAACGCCTAACTCTTTAAATCGGTTTACGATCCCTATAGCAACCATGTCATTTACAGCATATATTGCATCTGGCATATGGGTCAGGCTATAGAAATAATCTGCAGCTTGTACCCCCGTTTGCAAGGAGAAATCCTCTCCAAAATAAACCAAAGAAATATCCACTTGATTTAACGCCTGCTGATAGGCAAGATAACGATCTTCAATGAGATCCTTCTGAGCTCCTGCGTAAGCAATTCTAGTTCGGCCAATATTGCTTAGATGTTCCATGATTAGCTGGCCCTCAAAACGTGACAGGCTCACGACATCCGCTTTCACATTCTCTGTAATGCGTTTCCCGTAGTTAATGATGGAGACAGGAACACTCGATTTATTAATTAGCTCTACCATAGTCTTGGGATAAGCAAGAGGCATGATAATGAGTCCATCAACATGTAATTTCTTGATCTCACGAATCGTTTCGAGCTCTGTCCGCGGATTTCCGGAAGTATTAATCTGAATGACTCGATAGCCGTCCTGTTTAGCTGCTTGCTCCACGGACCAGGCGATATCTGGAATAATGGCATTTCGAATGTCGGGAACGGCCAGAGCGATTTGCTTCGTTTGGCGAATCTTCAGACTTTGTGCAGAGGTATTAGGTGTAAAACCCATCTCCTCAATCACTTGCAGTACTAATGCCTTAGTCTTGGAACTAATTCCCTCCGAATTATTAATCGCTCTTGAAACAGTAGCAATACCTACTCCCGCTCGTTTCGCTACATCCTCTATGGTTACTTTGTTTTTATTAGCCAAGTTGATAGTCCCCTCATTTTCGGAATCGTTTCCGTAATCATAGCTATTATTAAATCTATCCGTCTCATTCAAGCCGTTTTTACAATGTATTTATTATAACATATATGGACTTATAAAAGCACTTATAGCAAGTACCACACAGTCTATATATGCCTGCTACCTCTAAGTTTAGGTGAAATTTTTCACTAATTTTCGATATTAATATTTTAGTATTTAAATTTGACAATATGAAAATTATGTGACATATTTGTTCTCGGAAACGTTTCCTCTTTTCCAGGAGAAAAACACTATTTATTATCAATTAATTAATCTAGGAGATGAATGATATGCAAGCATTAAGATGGCATAACGTCAAAGATCTACGGTTAGAAACGATTGAAGAACCAGCAGCACTTGAAGGAAAAGTGAAAATTAAAGTAGAATGGTGCGGGATTTGTGGCAGCGATCTTCACGAATATGTAGCCGGTCCTATTTTCATTCCCCAAGGTACAGATCATCCCCTTACTGGTGAAAAAGCGCCAGTCGTATTGGGACATGAATTCTCTGGACAAATCGTTGAAGTAGGTCAAGGCGTTAGCAAGTTTAATGTTGGTGATCGAGTTGTCGTTGAACCCGTTTTTGCATGTGGTGAATGTGTAGCTTGTCGACAAGGCAAATACAATCTTTGTGAAAAAATGGGCTTCCTAGGTTTGGCTGGAGGCGGCGGTGGATTCTCAGAATACGTTGCAGCAGACCAACATATGGTGCACAAAATTCCTGACAGCTTGTCCTATGAGCAAGGCGCTCTAGTAGAACCTTCTGCAGTTGCTCTGCATGCTGTTCGTTCCAGTCAATTGAAGGTCGGAGATAAAGCTGTAGTATTTGGCGCTGGCCCTATCGGTTTGCTTGTGATTGAAGCTTTGAAAGCTTCCGGTGCAGCTGAAATTTATGTTGTTGAACTCTCAGAAGAACGTAAGAGCAAAGCTGAGGAACTTGGTGGTATTGTAATCGATCCTAAACAATATGATGTGGTTGAAGAAATTCAAAAACGTACCGATGGCGGCGTGGATGTTGCTTTTGAAGTCACAGGTGTCCCTCCCGTTCTAACACAAGCTATCAATTCCACTAAATTAAGTGGTCAAATCATGATCGTTAGTATTTTTGAAAAAGATGCTACGATTACTCCAAACAACATCGTACTTAAAGAACGTAATTTAACTGGTATCATCGGATACCGTGATGTATTCCCAGCAGTAATTAGTCTCATGGAACAAGGTTACTTCCCTGCGGACAAACTGGTAACTAAAAGAATCAAATTGAACGAAGTGATTGAACATGGATTCGAGGCGCTTTTGAAGGAAAAAAATCAAGTGAAAATTCTTGTAAGTCCTAAACAATAACCATAAACAGCCAAGTGGCTGATCTATAGAGCAAGAGTCCTTCTCCATAAGAGAGGGACTCTTGGCTTCTTTTATATAATTATGAGTACTTCTCATTTAATAAATAGTGCAGATTCTCTTTTACCGATGGCCATTCGTTATCCAAAATACTAAAGACAACATTATCATGAATCGAACCATCAGATCTAATTCTATGCTGGCGTAGAACCCCTTCTTTTACAGCCCCTAATCGTTCTACCGCTCTTTGTGACCTCAAGTTAGTCTTCACCACTGTAAACTCTACACGAATCAGCTTTAGCTCTTCAAAACAATAGTGAAGCAGTAATGACTTAGCCTCGGTGTTCACACTCGTTCTCCAATATTCAGGTGAGATCCACGTACATCCGATTTCAGCATTGCGATGAACCAAATCCGGATGCATGATTCGAGTGGTACCGACGATTTGTCCAGTAGCTTTTTCAAGGATGACGAAGGGAATTTGCGATTCATTGTTTTGATTTGCGAATGCGGTTGTGATTAAATCCTGTACCTGCTCGTCCGACGTTATTTTTCGCCAAGTAAATTCCCAGATGTTTGGATTTCTTAATACTCTCGCTAGCCCTTCTACATGGCTGTCATCCATTGGAATCAGCTTGACTGTATTGCCCTCCAAGATTGAATTACGAGGTTGGATCATTTCGCACACCGCTCTCTTAATGATATATGTTGGATGATATCCGCAATTTCTTCTACACGATAAGCGATATGATCTGCCCCAGCATTCTCCAGTTCTTCTTTAGGTCCGTAACCAAAGGTCACACCAATAGATTCTACTCCACAACCTATAGCACCGATAATATCATGCTCTCGGTCCCCAATCATCACAGCTTCCTCCGGAAGAATAGCATTCTGATCGAGTACGTACTGTATCACATCTTTCTTTTTAGAACGGGTGCCATCTAGATTACTACCACCGATATGCTCAAAATAATGATCTAGTTTATAATGCTCAAGAATTTGTTCTGCAAAAACAGTAGGCTTGGAGGTAGCTACATACAATGAAAATCCTTTATTCTTGAGGTCTTCCAGCAATTGCGGTATACCATCAATCACCATATTCTCAAGCATTCCAACGGTGCTGTAACGCTCACGGTAGAATACAACTGCTTGTTGCGCTTGTTCCTCTGAGAACTGATGCAGCTCGATAAATGAATCATAAAGAGGTGGGCCTATGTAAGGAAGAAGTTTATCCAAATGCTCGATCTGAATATCAAATTTGTTCAATGCGTATTCTACGCTTTTTGTTATGCCTTCTTTAGGGTCCGTTAATGTACCATCCAAATCAAATAAAATACTTTGTAGTCCTCTTCCCACTGCTGTCTTGCTCCCCTCAATTGATATTAATGGATGTATTTATAATACCTTCGTTTTTACATACTTTCCACATACTTCTCGAATACGATCAGTACGAAAGTTATTTTTATATATCGGAGGAGTATTTTATGAACATGACCCATTATATGTCTTTGCTAGCGGATAATCAGCCTTGGAACTTGATTTTATTTATGGCGATCCCTGTGATTTTTGCTGAGACGATCACCGTTACAGAGTTTATTATTTTGTTCACCAAAAATCTAAAAGGCTCTTTACGGACCTTTAACAAATTCTGTAGCATTCTGGCGGGGTTGTACTTCACAGGGGTATTCCTCTACTTGTTTCCTACCGCATTCATCCCTTTGTCAGTGAATGGTGAGTGGCACACATGGGTTGACGTGGTAGCCGTAGGCTTCTATTTGAGCGGAGTGCTTTTCTTATTACCGCTAGCTTTGTTAGATCTTGGTCTGATCGCTCGTAAACGAACAGATGAACAGAAAATGAAGCTTCATTTTATACTCATCAGTGGATTCTTGGTTGTAGCACATATCGCGATGATATTCGGGATGATCAATCCGGAAATTGTGGGCAGCATGGGTGGAATGGGCGACATGATGCACTAACTTAACATATAAAAAAAGCAGATCAAGGCTAAGCCCTTGGTCTGCTTTTCTAATGTGATGCGAAGGTTATCCCGCACTTTGAACAGAAATTACACTACGCTTCTTGCGCAATAAAAACATAAGTGGTAATCCAAACAACACGATGATAGAGCCGACTACGAATACATCATTCACACCCATAGTGAACGATAATAATCTTATCGAATCTGCATTACCTGCACCTGAACTGATCAATTCTTTAGAGTGCAGTAAGGATCTTGTGGACAAAATAGAAGTGAACACCGCAATCCCAAGTGAGCTTAACACATTCCGAACCCAGTTGTTGATCGATGTGGCATGACCTGACCATTCGACTGGAATTTCCTCCATAGACGCCGTGCTACTCGGAACGTTAGCTAATCCAATACCTAAATTCCGAACAACCATTGCCCACATAATGAAGCTGTAAGAAACATTTGTATGCAGCCGGCTCATCATGAATAAACCGATGAAAATAAATAAAATACCAACAGAAATTAACTTCACAGGCCCAAACTTTGGATACATCTTACCCACGATTGGACTAAGTAAAGCCAGCAGAATCGAAGATGGCAATAAGATAAGCCCCGTTTTAAGTGTTGTTGCTCCTTCTACCGTTTGTAAGAACAATGGAGTTAAGTAAGTTCCAGCATACATTGCTATCGTCACCAAACTATAGATACTAAGCATGGCAGTAAAGCGCCGATTTCGAAAGACACGCAGATTCAGCAATGGTACTTCCGCCTTCAGCTCGTGCAAGACGAAGAAAACTAAAAGTACGATCCCCATAAGTATTAAGGATAGGGTCTTCCATGAGCTCCATCCCCAGCTATTGCCTTGGCTAAATGCGGTTAATAAAGATAAGCTGCCCAGTACAACAGTTAGGAAGCCAGGAATATCAAATGATTTCGGAACATTCATTCGATAGTATGGAATTAACGTTACGGTTAGAATAACAGCAATGATCCCAATGGGAATGTTAATTAAAAATAACCAGTGCCAGCTAGCATACTGAAGTAACCATCCGCTAAATGTCGGACCTATGGCTGGGGCTACCATCGCGGATAGCGACCATAGGCTCACGGCGAAAGGTCTGCGTTCAGCTGGAATCACTTGGAATATAATCGTCATCGTACAGGCCATAATCAGCCCGCTGCAAGACCCCTGAAGCATTCGAAATACAATCAAAGAGGTTGGATTCCAAGCTATTGCACAGAGTAAGGAGAACATGGTGAATCCCATCAAAGCGAATAGATACAGTCGCTTATAGCTAAATCTGCCTCCCAGATATCCGGCAAGTGGTGCAGTTACTCCCGTTGCTAGCATAAAACCTGTAACCATCCATTGCATAGTGTTCAGGTTCGAATGGAAATGATTCATTAAAAGAGGAACAGCTATGTTGATGGTCGTTGTACTTAAGACAGAGACGAAGTTTCCGAAGAATATGGCAATCATTATAGGCCAAAAATGAATTTTACTTTCTTGTTTAACGTCCATGCTACCCCTCCTCATCTTTTTTATATGTCTACTTTTACATATATAATTCAACTTAAATAATGTTATAATCGTATGGATAATATGTCAATGATGACATATCGCCAAAAATCACAATGAAAACGGATTTATAATAACTGGAGGGCTTCATAGTAATGAATACACTGTCTTATGGACTTCTTGCTTTACTAAGTGCTAACTCGTTGTCTGGATATGAATTAACACAGAATATAAAACCGTTATGGCGAGCAGGACATAGTCAAATCTACCCTCTTCTTATGAGCATGGAGCAGCAAGGTTACATTTCATATCAGCTCATTGAGCAATCGGATAAGCCGGATAAAAAGGAATACTCCATTACGGAAGCAGGACTTGAGCAATTGCGGAATTGGGTGGAAACTCCAGCTGAGCCTCCAGTCCTACGGGACGAGCTACATTTTAAACTGTATAGTCTATGGCTCTCCAAACCCGAGGAGGCAAAAGAACTTCTACAAAAACGAGCGGAGTTTTGTAAAAGTGAGCTAGAACGATACAAGGTCTTGCTGAAAGCTAACGAAGTCTTACGTGATGAACGAAGTGAGAGTCGTGAATTAAAAGCAACGACTTTTGGACGCTATTTACTCATTCGGAAACGTGTGCTCGATATGGAGAGCTCTATACAATTTTGCGAGTGGGCACTTGAAGAGCTTGAGCCAGCAAAATAGCGTTAGCTGACAACAATTAAAAAGAGACTTCGCGTACATACGCAAAGTCTCTTTTGGCTCTTACTTTTCGGATTTTGTTAATCTAGGCAGCCGTACCTCGCATCGGGTTCCAACTCCAGGCTGACTTGTAATTCGAATCTTACCGCCGTGTAATTCTACAAGCTTTTTAACAATGGATAGTCCAAGACCTGTACCACCATATTGCCTGGATCGTGATTTCTCAACTCTGTAAAAGCGTTCAAAGACATAGGGCAGTTCTTCCTCAGGAATACCTATTCCGGTATCCTCTACAATAAATAAAACGGTATCTCCGTCGACATCCTCATCTACATGAACGGTAATCTCACCTTCATCCGTATAACGGATCGCATTCTCCAGAAGATTCATCATAATCTGTTCCATACGCTTTTCATCTCCACGAACCCTATACGAAACTCCATGATACATAATCTTCAGCTGAAGTCCCTTTTCTTTGGCTTTCAATTCCACTCTGCGTACCGCTTGTTCTGCCATGTGCTTAAGATCTATCCAGTCCAGCGTAAGTGAGATTTTACCTTCTTCCATCTTTGCCAGTTCAAATAAATCTTCTACCAGATGCTCAAGCCGATGCGCTTCCTCGTGAATAATATCCAAATACAGATCTCGTTCCCCTTCGGTCTCATAAAGCCCATCCTTTACGACCTTAGTATACCCCTTCAAATAAGTGATGGGTGTTCGTAGTTCATGAGAAATGTTGGCTAAAAATTCCTGACGCGTGTCTCTATATCTTTGCAGATCTATAGCAAGGTCGTTGATAGCTCCTGCCAAAAATCCGATTTCATCGTTACTCCGTATGGAAAGTCTCGTTTCCAATTCACCGGCAGCAATTTTTCTAGTCGCCTTCTGCATCTTGATCAGCGGCCTGGATAACAATAAACTAATTATTCCCGTGATCCCTAGTGCCAATATAAAGGCCCCAATTCCTGCGAGCAACAATAGATTACGGATAGAAGCCAAGGATTGCTTCATATTCTCTGTAGAGGACATTACATATAGTGCAGACTGGATGGTTTGACCATTTGAAATTGGTTTCCCAGTGATGAAATATCTGTGTCCAGTAGGATCTGTATACTCAAAATTCACACTTTTTCCGGCAAATATCCGACTAATATCCGAAGCATTTATGAATGAACGATCTGCGCGGTCATGAATACCCGAATGGAGAATGACACTACCGTCTTTTGAAATATTAAATATACTCACGTCCGAAAACTCTGCAAAAGTACTCATCATCTGCTCATTTGAACTATCCGGTGATTCAGCCATTCCGATAAAATGCGAGGTTAGCTCCTCAGTTTCTTTTTGCATCTCGTTGTAATAAAAACTGGTAAACATTCGGTCTATCGTTATCCCAAGAATAAACAAAACAACTAAAAAAACAGACATAATAACTGACCCGAGCTTCAGTCCGATCATATTATTCTTCATAGATGATTACCTGGGATCTCAAATTTATAGCCTAACCCCCATACCGTTTGAACAGGATTATAAGACAGACCCGCCTTATGTAATTTCTCGCGAATATTCTTAATATGTGTGTCGATGACACGGTTCTCACCCTCATAATCATTACCCCATAAACGCTCCACTAGTTCTTCTCTCGTAAAGACACGGTGCGCATTTTGCGCCAAGGCCGTTAGCAGATCAAATTCCTTGAGTGTAAACTCAACTGCTGTATCCAGAATATGTACCTCACGAGCATCCGGGTAAATCGCTAGCTCAGGGTAGCTCAGAACTTTTTTCAGAGGTTGTTGGGTCGATGTAAGCATTGAACGCCGTACCAAAGAATAAATTCTTGCCACTAATTCCTCTGGCTCGAACGGTTTGGTGAGATAGTCATCCGCTCCTATTCCGAGGCCACGAACCTTGTCCTTAGTTTCTGAGCGAGCTGTTAGCATTAGAACGGGGACAGAGCTTACCTCTCTAACGGCTTTACAGACCTGCCAGCCATCCATATCTGGCATCATCACATCCAGCAGGATTAGATCAAAGTTCTGTTGTTTCAGCAAAGTGAGTGCCTCATGCCCCGTTGACGCTTCTCTAGTCGTTATTCCTTCTCTTGTTAAATAAATCCGAATTAAATTCCGCATGTTCCATTCATCGTCAACGATCAGTACCTGAAGCTTATTCAAGTTGTTCACCCTCTTCGTGGCCTAGTGACCGGAATGTGGATTGCCTCCTGCCGCCGGTGAGATTTCCAGCATATCATCGATTTCGCTTTGGGCACTTTCTTTTATTACGTTGATGTCCCCAGTTAACCAAGCATGATTATAGGGGCCTTCTGCTGGTGAATCTTGAAATTTAGGTTGAAGGGTCATCATATATTCCATCACGGAATCTGGCAACCCGTCTTTTTCCGTAAAGATAAGCGGTGCATGTTTCCCTAAATGCGAAAAAGGTGCAGCGGCGATCGCCAGCATCGTTGAATCGGTAGTCAACAAAGACAAGTTATGTCCAGGTGTCGTTATGCCCCAGCCGAAACCGTTGCTGGCGTCCTTAAAAGTAGCAAAAGCAATGGCATTCTCATAAATGTCTTTTCCAGCTATACGGGTTACGGTGCCGAATTCCTGTAATTGCTTTTCTACTGCTGTAGATACAACTTTTTCAGGTCCTAAGATATAAATCGTAGCCGAACCTCCACGCTCTTTCAAAGCATTAACGGTAGGGTCTGGAATTTCATCTTTTGTTACATAGAGAAGCGGCTCTGGCATATGGGCGATCCAATTCACTGCAGGCAGTGTGTACTCAGGACTATCCATAGAACCTACAATGACTGCCTTTGGAAGTTCACCAGAAGCTTTTGCATAATAAGTATCAATGGCTTGTGCTATAGCTGCCGGCTCGTCCCCTTCAATTCGGTCTACTTTCAGATCCATTGTCTTTAATTGTTCTTCGACATTGGAAGCCATGGGTCCGACGAGCACTACTTGTACACCATTATTACCTTCTGCACCTAAAGGATTCAATCGCTTAAGCTCTGCTAACGTTGCCTCAGGGACACCCTCTTTAGTTGTAAAAAGAATAGGGCCATTATTCGGATGATGGATCAAATCCGCACTAACCGCGGCAATCTGCCAATTGCTTACATCCGTTAATACTACACTTGAAGGTCTGTTGTTCTTCGTCTGTGCAGTCCATAGGGTTTGTGAAACGATAACTGCTGCCGCAGTCGGGTCAGAAGTGTTTATACGAGTTGTGTTTTTTGATGCGATCCATGGTTGATCCACTGACGATATAGAAGCTTGCTTATCTGATCCAGATGGGGCATTATTGCCCGATTGACAGCCAGCTAACACTGCACTTAGAAGCAATGTTACAGCAACTATGGGTATGATTTTTTTCATCTTAAACCCTCCATTTTAATTTCTCGCTTAATTTAGAGTAGTTTAGTCTATAAATGTGTAGAAAGTATGTAGAATTTAAAATATATAAAATTTGTATATGATGCAAAAAGAGCACCTGTAAGCCATGAACGACTTAGGATGCTCTTTTACTTTAGAAATTCCGTTTCTGCAATTACCAGTGTTTAGCGATAAAGGTATCCCGTCCGGATTGCTCACGATCCTCTTTATAATGCTTGGGATTCTTGTGATGATAGTCCTGATGATATTCTTCCGCTCGATAAAAGGTTGGCGCTGGAAGGATTTCCGTCACAACGGGTCCTGAGAATCTGCCACTCACAGCAACCTGCTCCTTCGAGGCAAGGGCTGCTAAACGTTGTTCTTCGTTATAGTAAAAGATGGCTGTCCGGTATTGTGTTCCTCTATCCTGAAATTGTCCACCATCATCCGTGGGATCAATCTGAGGCCAATATAATTCAAGCAGCTTCTCGTATGAAAAAAGCGATGGATCAAACGTAATTTGTACCACCTCGTAATGTCCTGTTGTTCCTGTTTTGACTTCTTCGTAAGTTGGGTTCTCAGTTAATCCTCCAGCATATCCCGATACAATCCCTTGGATACCTGGTAACTCCTCGAACGGTGTAACCATGCACCAAAAGCAACCACCTGCAAACATTGCTTGTTCCATATGTTCAAGTCTCTCCCTATCCATCATCATCTAGTAAATAACATATGCTATGACGATAATGCTTCTAGGTTATAATGTCAAAGGAAATCATTCATTTACATTCGAATTCGATGCTTTAAGGCGTTATAATATAACAAACAACGGAATTAGAAAGGAACAACCTATGAATAAAAATCGTTTGGGTCAGTCCGATTTATATGTAAGTGAAGTAGGACTCGGATGCATGTCCTTAGGTACGGATGAGGCAAAAGCCATTTCCATCGTCCATGAAGCGCTCGATCAAGGCATTAACTTTTTAGATACAGCCGATCTGTATGATGAGGGTCGTAATGAAGAGATCATTGGTAAGGCGATTCGCCACCGCCGCGGTGAGGTGATATTGAGTACAAAAGTGGGTAACCGCAGAATTCCAGGTCAAGAAGGCTGGAGCTGGGATCCATCAAAATCCTATATTAAATCCGCAGTCAAAGACAGCCTAAGACGCCTCCAAACGGATTATATCGATCTGTATCAGCTGCATGGCGGAACGATTGATGATCCGATAGATGAAACTATTGAAGCCTTTGAAGAACTTAAGCAAGAGGGTCTAATCCGATATTATGGGATCTCTTCTATACGACCTAATGTCATTAGAGAATATGTAAAAAAATCAAATATTGTCAGTGTAATGAGCCAATACAGCATTTTAGATCGACGTCCTGAGGAGGAAATCCTCCCTCTGCTGGCCGAGCATGGGATCAGTCTAATTGCCCGGGGTCCTTTGGCGGGTGGCATCCTTTCGGAGAATGGCCGCAGCAAGGCAGAGAAGAAGTACTTAGATTACAGTAGTGAGGAGATTCTGAAGTTGCATGATCAGCTTGTGCACGCAACGAGTCACACTCGCCCCCTAGCACAAACTGCGCTTCATTATTCGCTTGGTCATCCGTCTGTAGCGGTTATTATCCCTGGAGCGAGTAGTATGGAGCAGTTGAAGAATAATGTAACGGCTGCTAAGTCAGCCCCACTGTCTTCGGAGGAAATCGAAATGATCCGCGGGTTGAGTAAAGCGAACCGCTACACACTACATTTGTAAAGTAGTCTGTCATTTATAAAATTAAGAGCGCCAGTTAAGAAACTGGCGCTCTTTTTTATTTTCTTTTACCGATGTATAACAAATGGGATGAGATGCCCAAGATTGAGGGATCATTTGCTTTGGATATGAGAAAGTTAATCAAGCTCTCTTCCCCCTCTTGGTGAGTCCAATACTGTTGCTGCTCTGCAGATAACATGGCTGCAATACTTGATGAACCAATTAAATCTATCGACTTAAATCCATTCCTTTCCATGAAAGGCTGAATCTCATCAATGTTAAAATAATATGCACCTGTAAATCGGCCCTTGTCACTATGATTAAAGATTCCGCTCTCATAGAATTCATTGATGGTGTTCATGTTATCGTTCGGTTTCCACTGCTGCGGGGATTGTAACGAATTAATGGTCATTCTCATTCGACTTTGAAAAGCCACGAATACTAAGCCATCTTGCTTGGTCACGCGGTGCAACTCTTTTACTGCTAAAATTCGTTCCTCTTCCTTCTGCAAATGATACAAAGGACCGAGCATCAATGAAACATCATAATTCTCATTAGGTATTCCTTCTAAATCAATAGCATTTAAGTTATGAAACCCGTCAAATCGCTCAGTTAATTCTAGTTCAGCTGCCTTTTCCGTTGCTACTTCAACTAATTTAGGTGTGATATCTGAAAGGGTTACTGTATATCCGAGCTTAGCCAGTTCGATCGCGTATTTACCGGGTCCCGCGCCATTATCCAGCACCTTCCCAGCTGATGGCATATATTTCTTGATATAATGGAGATTAATAATGAACTCTAAGGGTTCTCTATCCAGCCTGCCCCACTCATCAAAGCTAGAGTAATAATCAATAATATTGCTCATCAACATAACACCTGCCTTCTTTTGAAATATATTATCTTCGATATGTCGAAATTTTTCTATAGTTCTTTCTTACATTTTACCATTAAAAAGTTTATCGACGGTTTATTGATCATGTCCTTGTGCGGCTCATCAATTTCAGAGAACTCAACTAGCCCATAGGTTTCAAACTCTTGTGTAATGGATTCAGCATCATAAAAAAATATTTTTACGCCATAATCTGTCTCGTAGTAATTTTTATCCAATAGAATACCTTTTCCAAACATAGGAGCTTTTTTCGAAACTGTTGTAAAAATCATATAACCACCTGGCTTTAACTGGTTGTAGCAATCCTTAATGAACTTTTCTCTTTCACTTTTATTCAACAGATGAATAAGACCATGGCAAAATATTCCCTCATAGAGGTTATTATCATACGGCATGTCATTCACTGAACCATGAAAAATGCTAATATCAATTCCATTTTGCCTCGCCAAATCAATTGCTGTTTGAGAAATCTCAATACCCGTTACATTTATCCCACTCTCTATAAAAACCTTTGCATTTCTGCCATATCCAATCCCTGGTACCAATATGTCTTTAACATTCCTCTCAAGGAAAAAGTCCTTAGTGGCGATCGCAGAGTCTGTAGGTTCAAATCCCCACATCGTTTGTTTTTCTATAAAGCTTGATTCCCAGAATTCCGTCATATTTCATTCTCCTTTATATTAAAGTCATTACGGACTTATATTATCTTTAATTATATTCAAAAAAGAACGGATCTTTACTCCGTCTTCATTGTTTTCGCCAAATCTGCAATTTTCTTGTTCTCCAAGTACTGCTCCATCTGTCTTTCAGCGTCAATAACAACCTGTTGAATCAGGCACTCGCTACCGTGATCCAAGCTACATTCGAACAAAGATGCAGTCCCTTCGATCGCATGGATAATATCCAGAAAAGAGATCTCTTCGGACTTCCGTCTGAGACGATACCCACCGTTTGCTCCGGGTGCAGATTGAATCAATCCAGCCTTGACTAGCTTGGTCATCATTTTGGACAGATAGGTTTGCGAAACACCCAGCTTCTCAGCAAGTAATTGAACACCTACAGGCTTATCGGACGCCGCCGTCACCAGATAAAGCATTGCATGAAGCGCATAGTCTGTCGCTTGGGAATATTTCATTCAGCACCTCCATTAACGACTTTGAAAATCCATAATAACTCTAATCGTTAAAAAAGACAAGCATGTGCAATCAGCTACTTTCTTCTATACTCTGGAAAGAAATTCAGATCTATATAATTTCCCTTACAACTGGTTCCGATGTTGAAATAATATCAACGACATGGTCAATACAACAGATCCCATAGTGCTTATATGGTTTTGGAAAATCCTTTGATGCGAATATTCCATTAGAAATAAAATCAAGATACCTTGATTTTTTATAAATCCTAAATGTTTTTCCGTCAAATTCCTCGTAATCATCCCAAGAAGTAAAGAATTCATTTCTAATCGAATATGCAATATAGGAGTGAAAATCAACTTGTATTATGGGAGAGCTTTTCTCACCATCCATAAGAGGCTCAGCTATATCACTAGCTTTGCTTTTACAAAAAGATAACCTTAGTTGATTTACCTCTGGCTCTATTAGACCAAAGAAAAACACATCCTGCAATTCTTTTAAATCTGTATATTCCATCTCATCTCCCCCTCATCACTAATTTGTTCTTACTCCATGTACTACTATTTCCTTTGAAGACAATACTCTACTCTTTCGCGTTACGGTTAGCTTTAACATGTTTAAGCTGAGCAACTATAATGACACTAATAATGACCAGAAGGAACCATGAACTGATCTTACTGACACTAACCACATGCCATACCTGATTCTGATCAGGATATTTCCAAGCATTAAAGAATGTAGCGATATTCTCAGCTAACCAGATAAAAAAACCTACTAAGAAAAAAGCCAGTGTCAAGGGCATCCGATAAGTAGTGTTTCGTACCCGATAAATGATCCAAGTCTTCCAAAAAACAATGAGTACAAGCCCCTTTAGCCACCAGCGAAAATCAGGAATGAAGTGATGCGTGAAAAAGTTCAGATAGATAGCTGCTCCGAGCGATCCAGCAGCAGCAATTCCCGGCCAGCCCGTCATATCCATTTTCAGTCTACGCCAAATTTGACACATATAGCTCGCGACGCTCGCGTACATAAACCCGCTATACAGTGGCACTCCAAACACCTTGGTTAGCCCGGGTTCAGGGTATGACCATGACCCCATTCTTATCTTATAAATTTCCAACAGCAAACCAATAATGTGAAATACACAGATGACTTTAATTTCATCTAACGTCTCTAATCCAGTACGGTACATAAGGTATTGAACGGTAAGCAATATAATAAGAATGGCATCATATCGGTAAATGTAAGGCAGATCTATTACGTTAGAGAGAGCTAAAGTCCCAAAGATCGCAATAGGAAATATGCAACTCATCGCCTGATGATAGCCAAAATGCAGAAACTGCGTTGTTGATTTCAATGATGCTCTCTCCTTTCCAGGCAATGCTGTTCTTTTCAATCTGCGGAGTCGATTACTCATTACGATTTAAGCATCCTCGTCCATTAGGTATTCTAAAATATCTCCAGGCTGACATTCTAAAGCTTTACAAATCGCATCAAATGTTGATAGTCGAATCGCTTTTGCTTTTCCATTTTTCAATATAGAAAGATTGGCCATTGTTATTCCAACCCTTTCTGTAAGCTCTGTAACACTCATTTTTCTTTTAGCTAACATCACGTCAATATTCACTATAATCGCCATTATTTTCACCTCAGACTGTTAAGTCATTTTCTGATTTAATTTCTATGGCATTTTTCAAGAGCTTTTGAAGAACAGCAGCAAAGACCGCAATCACAATTGGAGCACAAGTCATGACAAGTCCAAGTACGATTAGACCTGGTGCATCGGCTTCCTGTGCCATTTCGTAAATAAGTGGCATACCTGCCGCATATAAGATACTGATGATGATTGCACAGTAAATTATATTTTTTAAAGCCTTAATGGATAGTTCTGAGAACGCTTTGTTCTTGTCAATATAGCTTAGAAGTCTTAACGCCTGATATAAAGCTACGAAATAGGCTATCACTGTTACATACACCCCTATAAGAACGGGATAAACCAAATACACCGGATAATCTCCAGCTGCCTTGTTAGGTATCGTAGGTAACCAAAAAATACACAAAGCAAGAACCGGAAGTCCAATAAGAATTACAACTATCTTTAAAAAGAGTGTTTCACGTTTCATAAACTGCACCTCACAAAGTTAATAATCTGGATTCAATTTATCACATAATTTATCGTTATTCAATATATATCGATTGTATTACAATTATTTTTTATCATTAATATATCCCCTATTATTTTCCACCTCCAATTATTGCACATCAAAAAGGCCCCCTTCTCATAAAGATTGAGAAAAGAGCCCTGCCTCTACTATTCATTGATTTTTTAAGTCTCCTCGTCACTTTTGTATTCTAAAATATCTCCAGGCTGACAATCTAAAGCTTTGCAGATCGCCTCTAATGTTGATAATCGAACCGCTTTCGCCTTTCCATTTTTCAATATAGATAGGTTAGCCATTGTTATTCCAACCCGCTCCGAAAGCTCGGTTACGCTCATTTTTCTTTTAGCCAGCATCACGTCAATATTAATAATAATCGCCATTGTTTTCTCCTCAGACCGTTAAGTCATTTTCTGATTTTATATCAATAGCTTCCTTCAAAAGCTTTTGGAGCACCGCAGCAAACACTGCAATCACCATGGAAGCAAAAATCACAACCACCCCAATGACAATGAACCCCGGGGCATCATCTCTCTCCGCGACGAGATAGAAAAGTGGCAATCCCACTACATAAATTCCACTGATTGCAATTGCACAGTTCCTGATATTTTTTAATACCTTTACAGATAATTCTGAGAAAGCGTTGTTGTTGTCAATATACCCTAACAGTTTGATCGCTTGATACAATGCAAAGTAAAAAGGTATCGCCGATGCATACAAATCAATGTACAAGAGATATTTAATATAGGTTTGATCAGGGTATAATTCTGCTGCATAATTCGAAATCGCAGGCACAAAAATTATACACAAGGCAAGAACTGGAAGTCCAATAAGAACAACAGCTATCCTTAAAAAAAGCGTTGATCCAAGTTTCATAAAACACACCTCACAAAGTTATTTTCAAAATTGAATCTAACATATAGTTTATCGTTTTACAATATATTTTAATCGAAAAATAGTGTTTAATGACTGTTTTATATTTTACGACTAAAAGGCCGAGCTAATTGACTATTAAAAGTCATTAGCCCGGCCTTTGTCACCTTTTTATATCTCTTTATATCTCTTTATGTCTCTTTATATCTCATTTTCTATTCTAAAAATTATGCTAGAACTGACCGAGATCGATAAAATTCAAATCCATGTTAGCTTCATCTTCAGCCTGATTTGCGGCCTCTGTTGATATTACTTTTCCTTCGTACTCAAGGTTACCGCTTGTCAAATTGAATACATATAGACGATTACCTTTGAAATTCTTATAACCCATAATATAGAGATGGTCTTGTTTAAAAGCATAGGTAATGTTTTCACTTAAATCTATATTTGTATTCTTCAGAGTAGTCTCATATTCTTTACTCACGAGATCGTAAGAAATAACAGTGAATCCTACATTTTCCTTACTCGATACAGCTTTTTGCAGGAAATAAATTTTCTGTCCATAGGCGTACATAATATTATTCAAAAACATTTCATGCCCTTGGAACGTGAGCGGCGAGATTTGCCCTGTCTTGACATCCACTTGATATGCCTTTCTATGATTATCTCTACTAATCCTTAAAATCCATTGCTCAGTGTGCTCCAGATTTTGATTGGCTAGCCATGCATATTGAGTATCCCCGTCTGCCGCTACAGATTTACCGCCTGGTAACGCGAGCGGCTCATTCTTAATCTCTTTTGTGGTTAGATTGACACGGAGGATCTGCGGTTCAGATACATAACCTTTGGCACTGTGATTCATAAACACCATAGCAACAAGCTGCTGATCAATAAGCTGTACATTTTGTACATACATATCTGAAATATCATGATCTACATTGATATCGGATGTGATTTCAAGCGTATTGTTCTTCTGCTTGTTGAGTACAGAAATACTAAGCTTTGCATTTCTCTTCGCTGATGAATCATTTGATCGCTTCGCATCTACTGTCGCCTTAACATAAGCAAGCATTTCCTCATTCTCATAGAAACCAGATGTGTTTGTCTTACCGCGCATGAACTGACGATGCTCTTCAATCCACTGATCCAATTGCGTTTTCATTGGTCTTCGATTTAAGCTTTGGCTAATCGCCGACTTTTCATCTGGATAATCTGTACCATTTGTCGTGATATAAGCTCGTTTGATGCCAAAAGTACTATCCTTAATCATGTAGTTTCCGTATACAGCTATACCTTCAACGAGGGAAGCATCCCCTTGAACCGTCGTCAGCTTATAATTAGGTGGTGTCTCTTGTGAAGCTTGTACATAATACGTCCCGATTGTAACAACCGCGAACACTACAAGAACGGCGGTAACCATATATTTTCTCATTCCTTAACCTCCATACCCCTTCAATTATACCGATATTTTCTTACGCAATAGATACAAGCTGTACCAAAGCGAACCTCCAACAATGATCACTATTAATCCGAGACAAGCGCCTATGATTTCACCTGGATAGAAGTAGCTATCGTAACTGCTATAACCCATAAGAAATGGTATTGAGGCTAGTCCAGCCAGAACCGCTAAATATAGTACGATAAAGCCAATCCCTTTCAGTCTGTAGCTCCGCTCGATTAGAATCACTGTGAACAAGACGATCAAGCCAATAATGCCCAGTCCATAGTATAGTACAAACTCAGAAAAGTAGGGCGGAACCAGAACTTTAAGCACAGTAGGATACTTCAAAAAATCAAATACCGAGATGTTCCGATATAATTCAGCAGGAAGAATCGACTGTGCTATCAAACGCTCCAGTGGAACAAGGATAATTTGCAGGGCGACAAGTCCAAATGCGAATAGCAAGATCGTAACCAGCTTGGCAAAATACAAATTCGCCCGATTGGATGGCAACGTGAGCAGGCGATATACTACCGTATTTTTACCTCTCCAGTCACGGTACCAGATGAAGCAGCTATATATTAGCAACACTGTGATGCTCAAAAATATGGGTCCGAAATATAGAAGTCCATTATAGCGAGCATACATCATACTGTTTAGCTGAATATATCCAGTCACATTGTGATATTGCTCAAGGGTCCATTGATTCACTCTCATTGCCTCATTCGCAGAATCCAGCCAATGATTAGCACCGAGGGTGACTGCTACAAGTTGCAAGGCGACTGTCAGCACCAGGAGTCCAAAATATATTTTGGCAAATCGGTTCATTTCAAAATTCAATAGCTTCACAAAAGCTCTCATTTCTTATACACCTCTCTCATTACGTCCGTAATGGACTTACCTTCCTGCTCGCGAACTTCTTCACAGTAGAATTCACGTTCTACCTTCCCATGCTGTAGCAAGACCGCTTTATCAATTAAATGCTCAATATCGTTAATTTCATGAGTTGTAATAATCACACCACGATCCTCGATCAATTCACTCGTGAACACATCAGTAATTTGCTCGCGGCTGAACATATCAATCCCCGAGAACGGTTCGTCCATTAGGATGTAATCACAATCCAAGGCAAGTCCGAGCAACAAATTTAACTTTGCAGCCATCCCCTTCGACAATGAAGACACGCGATCTTTTGAGCTCAACTGGAAGAACTTAAGCAATTCCTCTGCACGTTCAGCGTTCCAATTCCGATAAAAGTCAGCCATAAAGCTGAAGCAATCAGCTATTCGCATATTGGAGGGCATCGTTAACGAATCTGGAATAAAAGTCATTTTCTCATACATCGCAGGTGTTAGTGATGCATTATCGATTAAGACTTCACCTTTGTACGGTGTCAGTCCCATGATGGACTTCAGCACCGTTGACTTTCCGGCACCATTGATTCCGATCAGGCAGGTGATCTCTCCCTTGGCAGCAGTGAAGCTAACGCCATTTAGTACCTTCTTGAATCCGTAATTCTTCACCATCTGATTCACTTGGATCATCTTGTGTCACCACCCTCTGGAGATCGCTCCGATGTATATTTTGTCTTTATGATGTCTACCAGTTCTTCAACTGGAATTTGAATATTCCGAATGGAACCGATGAATATATCCACTGCACTTTCGATTAATTCAGCACGAATCGAGCTTAGTATTTGCTGATCCTGTGTAATTCGACTTGGGGAATTTCCTTCTGTTACGATCAAACCCTGTTCCTCCATTTCCTTATATGCCTTCTGTGCCGTGTTCGCATTAATCTTCATTACTGATGCCAGCTCACGCCGTGAAGGAATCTTGTCTCCTGCTCCGATTTGCCCTGTAGCAATCTGTTCTTTAAAGTAACGGACAACTTGAATATATACCGGTTCTCGAATATTAAAGCTGACACCTGATTTTTGTTCTTCTGTCATACAACCAACTCCATATACTAAGTGTGTGTACTAAGTGGTTCATACATCTTATTTATGTACTATACGTGTAATACACTTTTGTGTCAATAGTTCAGATTTGAGCTTAGACTTGGCATACACATGCAAGGGTTATGGGTTTATTTGCAGTAAATCTCATAAATATATTGACGTTATTAAAGTAAAAAACACAAGGATATACATAAAATAAAGGCGAATTCTTACTCGAAATGGAGTGAGAATTCGCCTTTATCTATTTGTTATTCAGCAACCTTTTTATCGAGCTCATGCTTCTAATTTTAAAAAACGATAGTTATTTCTTATGTAGTTAAATCCTGAATAGATAGTTATGACTAGTGAAATATAGATTAGGATTTGATCAATAGGTATATTCGTAAGAAGGGTGAATGGATGGTTTGTAAACATAACTGCAGTAATTGCTACAACTTGCGATACCATTTTAATTTTTCCGTATCGATCAGCTTGCAACACTATTTTCTGAGTGACAGCAACAAGTCTAATCCCTGTAATGATCACTTCCCTCGCTACAATAACTAAAGCAACCCATGCGTATAACATCTGCTGACTTACCAGTAGAATCAACGCAGCAGAAATGAGCAACTTATCCGCTAATGGATCAAGTAACTTTCCAAGGTTCGTAACCTGATTATACTTCCTAGCAATATATCCATCTAGTTTATCTGTTGCTGAAGCGAGTAAAAAAACAATAGCTGCATAATAAATCCCCTCTGGCCAATCAGGATATTTTGAGAAAAGCACTATAAAGATGGGGATTAATAATATTCTGGCGATTGTTACTTTATTTGCAAGATTCATAATTCCCTCCTGAATTCATTTTCAAGAATATAACCTTCATTGGAATTTTTTATAATGATATCAAAGTTTCGATGAAAAGGATGCATAAATAACTCATATTGAATTCTACGGTCTTCATGAGATTTTCTTAAATATTTGATGTTTGTTCCTCTTTCAGAGACATCACGTATACTCCTTCTCATCAATTCAGTGTCTCCATCCGTATATAAGTACACCTTCAGATCAAACAAATTCGGGTCTGCAAAAGCAACGCTCATGCCCTCTACAATATTCACTCTGTTTTGTGAAGCTATCATTGTACTCTTTAAATAATTGGTGTCTATTGTATAAAAATCTAAACCATCTCGCATCATTCGGATGTCTCTCTCTAGAGCAGATATATTATGAGCAGAAGGATGACAAGCTGTCATTTTATTACGATGACGTTCATTGTTATAATCATAATCGATTACAGTGTACTTTCTAAGATGAGAGCCGATAATATAGGGATCAGTATTCATATAATTCACTTTCTCATGACCCAGAAGCTTTAAAAGATTATGGGCAAATGTTGTCTTTCCAGATGCACCATGCCCCGAAATCCCAATAGTAACTCTTTTTTCCTTACTGCTTATCAAATTGGCTATTTCATTCAATATTTTTTCCATAGTTTCCTCCATCTTGTCGTTATATGTATGCTCCTCCATTCTAGAGACTTGTTATACCAAAAATAATCTTAAACGCGTTATAACTTTTCTTACTTTTTTTAAAACCTTGCTTTAAGTCTAGGATTACTACAGTTTTACCAATCCAAATCCTGAAATATAGAGAATGGAACCTTACCGGTTTCACAATTCCCTTTTCTTCAAATTCATTTCCATCCTCTAACTCCGTTTCGGTTCTAATAAACCATGTATTACTTAGACCAAATTCAATATATTTCATATATCTAGCACACTTTCCGCCCAAGAGATTAGATGAGCCCATTCATATTATCATACTAATTAGGATTAATCTGGTAAAGAACAATTATTGTTAAACTACCTTAACTGATAAAAGAACAGGCTGCCGAATATTTGCGGCAGCCTGTTGTGATTGTGTTATGATTTTATTTCTCTTAGATAAAACTCATATAATTGATCAATCGATGAACTTGAAAAGATAGACGTAGCTTGTTCAATTTTTTCACGTTTCCAATCAAACCAACGCATTTCCTTTAACTTTTCGATTTCACGATCTGTAAATCGTTTTCTAATCTCTTTAGCAGGATTGCCACCTACTATTGTATATGGTGGAACGTCTTTTACAACAACCGAGCCTGCTGCAACAATAGCACCTTCACCTATTTTCACACCTGGCATAATCATTGCATTCATCCCAATCCAAGCATCACTTTCTATGATCGTATCACCTTTAGGTTCGTAAGAGGTTTCAATCTGGTCCACAAAAGGATACACGGTAATCCATTCCGGATGATGATTGTGATTTCCACCCATTAAAATAATTACACCACTTGCAATACAAACATAATTTCCTATAATCAATTTATCTAAATGCCACCCAAAATCTTCGATCGGGTTAAATAACTTTCTTGACGTTTCGTCTCCCCAAAGATATCTGACGCACCCGTCTTCAAAATGATGACTATCGTAATAACCAGAGTAGTACGAGTAATCCCCTACCTCAATCATTGGGTTGGTGACAATATCCTTTAAATACTTCGTTTCTGACCAGTGGTTAAACAGCTGTTGTTTCATTATTTCCCCTCGCTTCTAAGTAATTTATAGCATTTATACTTAGAAGCTTGATACAGTAGCGACATTCTTAAACCGTTTCAAACGACGAACCATCGTCCTCATCCTTTTCCTAATTGATGGGGTCATTGTAACAAATGAATGATTTGTTCGTCAAATCAACCTTACGGTTCTTTCTACCATGCTGATAATCTTGTTCTGAAGTCATTCTCATTCGTAATGTACTGAACATCTTCATATCCATTTGAAATTGCGTTATGACACAGTGCTTCAAGCATCCCCTGGTCTTTGCAATAAACTGTAGCATATTCACTGTCGACGACTAAAAGTACAAGCTGGCAATCACTATTTAAGAACTCCTCATAGGTCTGAACATCAATTACATCCTTCTCTCGTAGAAAAGCCTTGAAGTTCGCAAAGATGATATAGTATTCGTTATTCTCCAAAAGTTCTTTCAGAACGCTGCCGTCCATTCCATAAATTTCTTCATGGAACATGACCTCTCCTAATGTATCGTTTTGAATAAAATAAGACTCCTCGCCACCTATATACCAATTGAATGTTTCGGTATTAAATGGCTTTAAAAGATCTCCAAGTACTTTCCCGTAATCATTTGGAATCTTAAAAGTGATTCCTCGTTTCATATATATCCCACTTTTCTGTTCAATTTCCCTAAACAAAAAACCTATGAATGAAATCCATAGGCTTTCTTGAAGAAAATCTCTGTCAATTATCATACTTTCGAGCGAATGATCATTGCTTAACTATGCACTCGCTCTTTTCCACCTAGACCCAATGTAGTTGCCGTTAATGTGTGCACTTCTTGCAAAAGCTCTGGATTTTCCAGTAGTGACAGGCCATAAGAAGGAATCATTTCTTTAATTTTCGGTTCCCACTCTTTTATATGCTGAGGGAAACATTTATTAAGTACTTCAAGCATCACATGAACAGCCGTAGAAGCACCTGGGGAAGCCCCAAGCAATGCTGCAATCGAACCATCTGCGGCGCTAATTACCTCTGTACCGAATTGAAGGATTCCTTTGCCATCCTCTGTATCTTTGATTACCTGTACGCGTTGGCCTGCTACAACTAGATCCCAATCCTCTATTTTGGCATTCGGGATAAACTCTCGTAATTCCTCCATGCGTTTTTCTTTCGATAACAACACTTGCTCGATCAGGTATTTGGTCAAAGACATGTTCTTTGCACCTGCCGACAGCATCGTTAGGAGATTATCGGGTTTTACGGAAGTGATCAAATCAAACATTGAACCGGTTTTTAAAAATTTTGGTGAGAAGCCAGCAAACGGTCCAAATAACAACGATTTTTTGTTGTCAATAAATCTAGTGTCCAGATGCGGAACAGACATTGGAGGCGCTCCAACCTTAGCTTTACCGTATACTTTTGCATGATGCTGGGCTATAACTTCTGGTTTATTACACACCATAAATATTCCACTTACCGGGAATCCTCCAATATGTTTCCCTTCAGGAATACCGGATTTTTGCAGGATATGCAAGCTTCCTCCCCCGCCACCAACAAAGACAAATTTTGCAGTATGGTGTTCAATAGTACCGCTGTCGTTCTTCACTCTCAAGTCCCACGACCCATCGCCAGTACGTTTGATTCCATCTACACTATGTTTATAATGGAGATCTACATTCTTACTCTTTAAGTGATCAAATAACATACGCGTTAAAGCGCCAAAGTTAACATCTGTGCCTGAGTCGATTTTTGTTGCTGCTATAGGTTCATTCGATGGACGATTTTGTATAATAAGCGGTATCCATTCCATTAATTTGCTAGAGTCATCGGAAAATTCCATTCCTTGGAACAAAGGATTTTTTGACAGCGCTTCAAATCTTCTCTTCAAAAAAGCTACATTCTTCTCCCCTAGTACCAAACTCATATGGGGCAAGGGCATGATAAAATCCTGAGGATTATGTATCAACTTACGATTTACCAAATAAGACCAAAATTGCATTGAAAGTTGAAACTGTTCATTAATTTGGATGGCTTTACTTATATCTACAGTTCCGTCGGATTTTTCGACAGTGTAGTTAAGCTCACAGAGTGCCGCATGTCCAGTTCCTGCATTATTCCATTCATTAGAGCTTTCCTCACCTGCATTTTCGAGCTTTTCAAACACTTTAATCTTCCAATCCGGCACTAATTCTTTTAAAAGTGTTCCTAAAGTCGCACTCATGATTCCAGCACCAATTAAAATGACGTCTGTTTCAGTTGCACTTTTGCCCATTATTACCATCCTTATCCCCTGAATTTTGCAGAAAGGATGTGGGCGCTCCTTCTTAGGCGTCACACCTTTTCTGTCTCAATTATACCCTTATCCGAGTGTATTACAATTATTTATAAATTTAATATCTACTATTATATGAAAAAAATAAATTATTTAAAAGCTTGCAAAAAAGAGAGAAATAAGTCCTCCAGGTTAAGGAGCTTATGCTACAGCCATAAACCCGCTTCTTGCAAGGATTAATAACAGTTAAGCATTATAAATAAAATAAATGAACATACTGCCCGCAGCAGCAAGATCAACAATTGCCCATAAGAAGCTTTTTCGAATTAGCATGAGTAAAGCAGCAATTACACCAACAAAACAAGCAATAAGCATAATAAAAAAGGTGGTGAATAATCCACCAGAAAGAAACATCAGTACGTATAATATGACAAAGATAAAAACAATGGTCTGCACAATGGAAATTAGCTTGGTGTTCGTTCTAATGTTCTGTAGTATTTTCTCCATATTGTATGCACCCTCCAGATATCTTGCTGTTAATAACCTATACTTACTTTAGATTATTCCACTAAGGAGAATTAATCAAATCCATCTTCCTCTGCAAGTCGTAGTCTTCTTAGTGTTTAACCAAATGCGGGAAGTCCCTAAACACGAAAAAGCTGCCTCATTCGTAGATAAATCTACATATGGAACAGCCTTCGCTATATTTATGACTTATTTGTTCCTCTGCGATGAGCTATAAATACGCTTCACCAGTTCCAGCGCCTTTATCCCCTCAGGACCATCCAGCCAAAACTTTGATCCACTGAAAATATGGTCATAGAAGTCCTCAATTAGTCTCTTATGCCCAGTCCCCCAATACGATTTGCCTTCCGCAGGACTGAACATAGGCTCACAAACCAAGGTTTCCTTCCCATCTTTCCAAAGATATAAGTGCTCTCGACGGAGGTTAAGCGTCCCCTCTTCAAAAACTAGCTCCAACTCCACCGGAGAGTTCTCAAGATAGGTATTCGTGCCATAAAACAGCCCGCGAACATTATTGGCAAAGTCGATACAAGCATGGGCAGTATCTTCTACTTCAATGACGCCATCAAGCACATCCGTGGTAATACTGCCTTTCACGGATTTAATCTCACCCCCATACCACTGTAGTAAATCCAAGGTATGAATGGTCTGATTAATTAGAACACCTCCGCCTTCCGTGGACCACCTTCCTCTCCAATTGCTATCTTTGTAGTAACTTTCGTTTCGATGCCAGGTTACGACACCTTTCATACAAAGTAGTTTCCCTAAATCACCAGAATCTATAGTCTTCTTAATATAAACGGAAGCATCATTATAACGATTCTGGAACACCACACCAAGCTGGCCGGAGCTCTCTTGCGCTGCTTCCAGCATGCGCATGGCTGAAGGAAGGTCAACGGCGATTGGCTTTTCAGTTAACACGTGCTTCCCCGCACGTAATAGCTCTTCTGCCATTTCTGCATGAAGATGATGAGGTGTACAGAGATGAACAACATCAATACGATTATCATTTAATATTTCTCTATAATCATCAGTGGCATCGCAGGCATATTCTATTCCCGCTCGTGTAGCTTTATCAGCATCAATATCTGCAACTAGAAGTAGATTTACATCTTTTATTGCTGATATTGCTTTAGCATGGAGAGGAAATATCGCCCCGCAGCCAATAATCGCTACTCCAAGTTTGTTCATCTTTACCACCTCCATTCATTATTCCATTCGCTATTTCAGTTGATTAGGAGTTAGATTCATCGCTTGGGCTTGAGCCTTCAAACATAGTTCAGCAGCTTTGAAGACATGTGCTTGAGTCATGGACAGCTCCGTCCGGTTCAGACAATCGAGGATAAGTTCACCAAAGAACGGAAATCCAACCTTTCCAGCTACATGTTCGTAATGCTCCCCTTCCCCGTTCACCCAGTACACATGATCCGGTGTATTTGAACGCCCGATATCGCTGTATTTGCGCAGTTCAATGTACCCTTCAGTTCCCATGATCATTGTACGTCCATCTCCCCAGGTTCCGAGTCCGTCTGGCGTAAACCAATCTACACGAAAGTATTGGGTTACCCCATTGTCCCCAACAAGCGTCGCATCACCGAAGTCCTCTAATTCAGGGTAAGACGAATGATTATAATTAGCTACCTTACTGTGAACAACTGAAGCATCCTGACAATCTGTATAATACAAAAATTGTTCAATTTGGTGGCTGCCAATATCACATAGAATTCCGCCATATTTCTCCCGCTCAAAAAACCATTCTGGACGGCTAGATGCATTTAAACGATGCGGCCCTAATCCAATGACTTGAAGAACACGACCAATAGCCCCCTGACGGATCAACTGTCCCGCATAGATTGCGCTTTCAACATGAAGACGCTCACTATAGTAAACCATATACTTCTGATTGGTTGCTGCGACCATAGCTCTAGCATCATCCAGTTGTTCAAGTGTTGTAAAGGGGGTTTTATCCGTAAAATAATCCTTCCCGTGAGCCATAACCTTATTTCCTAAGGGGCCTCGTTCTGAAGGAATAGCTGCCGCTGCAACTAAGCGAACTTCTGGATCTTCCAATATTTCATCCATAGACTCAGCAGCCCTAACTCCAGGATATTTGGCTATGAATGCTCTAACTTTCTCTTCATCCGGATCATATACCCATTTCAGTTCTGCACCAGCCTCAACCAGCCCATTACACATCCCGTAAATATGACCGTGATCGAGTGCAATAGCTGCGATGATGAATTCACCTGGCTTCACTACAGGTTTAGCTACATATGTGGGTGCATAGGTCATCCCATCTATTCTATTCATAAGAATCCTCCTAATGGTTTCTTATAGATTCTATAATAAGCTAATGAGATAGCGCAGACTCATCTCTAAGCTCTCAAAAGGATCACGTCTACAAACATCCTGCTCCACTACGTACCATTCAACACCCGTCTCACGACAAGTAGCAATGATCTCCGCATAGTTCATGTTTCCTTCGCCTATTTCAGCAAAAACCTGTTTTCTATCAACTATCGCCATATCCTTTAAATGCACAACCTGCATTCTGCCTTCAACTTTACGTATCCATTCTTCCGGACTCGCGCCACCTGCCTGCACCCAATATAAATCAAGTATGAAACCAACTGATGGATCAGTCTCATTGAGCAATACTTCCATTCCAGTAGTACCTTCAAAGCGTTCAAATTCAAAATCATGATTATGATAAACAAATTGCAGACCGTGTTGTTCTTTTAATGTTATTGCAATTTCAGATATCAATTTCGCAAAGTTCCGGTAGCTTTCAAGTCCCGTACGAAATTCTTCTGGTAAACTTCCAAGTCCAATATATTTGCAATTCCACAGCTTATGCTCTGCGGCAAGCGCATCCAGATCATTCACTAACCGATCCCAGGACACATGGGTCGCACATATAGCCAGCCCCGCTTCATCCGCATATTCTTTAACGAGCATCGGATTAATCGGTCCAATGGATGAAATCTGAATGCTCTCATAACCCATTGCCGATACCTTTTGAAAAGTTGATCTTAAATCCTCCGCAGTTTGAGTATAATCACGTAACGTGTACATTTGAGCCGCTATCGTCGAACGTTTCATAGGATTTAACCTCTCTCTTTCGATTTAATGAGTTCCTTTAACATTCAATGTTTTAGTTTCTGAGGTTTCCTTTTGGAAAGTCGAGTTTTTTACTTTTTCCATCAGCTTATCGTAGAATAAATCCGAATCCATCGGAAGCTCCACCCAATTGTCCGTCCAAGCCGATAAATACATGGCATTTGAAAGGGTTAGCCCCTTAATCCCTTCCTCCCCGGGAGCAAGTAATGCCTCATCATGCAAAATGGCATTCGTAAAGTTCCGTAGAATTCCTTTATGCTGCTCCCCTCCGCCATCTTGTACAGGTATCTCACATTTCCAACATTCCGGACTACCGAAACCTCCCGTGAACTCTGCGTTGAACTGCGGCTCCGGTGTACGCAAACGCCAAAAGGTTAGCTTCCCGTCTTCCACTACGATTTTTCCATTATCGCCATTGATTTCAAAACGATTAGTTCCCGGTGCCTCTCCAGTTGTAGTAATAAACAGACCTGTAGCGCCATTCTCGTATTCCACATAAGCGGTTACATCATCTTCAACCTCAATGTTGCGATATTTTCCAAAGTGGCAAAATGCTCTTATCCGCTTCGGCATCATGCCTGTCGTCCATTGCCATAAATCTAGCTGATGAGGATCTTGATTAAGCAATACCCCGCCACCTTCACCCGCCCATGTCGCCCGCCAGCCACCAGAATTATAGTAGTTCTGCGATCTATACCAGTCGGTAATAATCCAATTCGTCCGGCGGATCTCACCTAACTCACCAGACTGAATAAGATCTCTCAGCTTCTGATACAAAGGATTTGTACGCTGATTGTACATGATTCCAAATTTGCGGTCAGACTGTGCTGCAGCATCGTTCATCTGTTGAACAGCTTTCGTATAAACACCTGCCGGCTTCTCCACTAGTACATGATAACCATGCTGAAAAGCTTCGATTGCAAGTGTAGGGTGATCATAATGCGGAGTACAGATTAATACCGCATCCATGATACGTGACTCGAATAATTCCTTCGGCGTAGAATATTTCCTAACATTCTCAGGTAACTGCTCTTCAGCCCATTTCAAACGCTCTTCTCTTATATCACATACGGCTGTAAGCTCAGCCCCCTTAATCTCACTCAGCAGACTTTGCGCATGTGCGGTTCCCATATTTCCAATACCAATAATCCCATAACGAACTGTACCCATCTCTGATCACTTCCTTATTAATGGTTATGGTTAGAGGATATACTTTATTTAAGGACATGAACATGATCGAAATTAAGAACTATTTGTATTTGAGTAAGATGTTTTAGTTAAATGAAACCGTTATAATGAGGATACAAAAGATTTAAAGGAGTTAAATGATGAACAATTCAGGGAACTTATCAGGACGTCTCCTGCAGAATCTCAAGGTTACTGTGACCCATGCCCAACTTAGTAATAGATATCCCGGATGGAACCGCACGCTGGAAACCCCCGCTTTTAATCGGCTTTATTTTATTGATGGGGGTGAGGGGAAAGTAATTATAAACGGGATTACCTACTACCCGAAGCCAGGTCAGATAATGATCATGCCTGCGGGGAGCACACAAACTACCGAAACTTCTATCGATGATCCATATATCCGTTATTACTGCCACTTTGATGCTGACATTGGAGAATGGCCCTTATTCCATGCGGAGAAAAAATTATACATCTGTGATTCGCCTAATCCAGATTCAATAAGGGCAATTTTCGTAGAGATGATCGAACAATTTCAAAAGGACGATGTCTTATCTATCCTTCGCACACAGGCTTGTTTGCTTAATCTCATTGCCACTTGTCTTGAATCGAGCGACAGTAGTCATACAGATTTTATGACGCAATTCATACACACCGGAGACCATGGTAAGCTGGCTCATGTGCTCCATTACATCGATAATTGTCTAAATAAGCCCATAGATATTGATGAACTAGCAGAGCTTGTCCACCTGCACCCGAACTATTTTATACCTTATTTCAAAAGATTCATGGGGGTGACTCCAATGGCCTATGTTCAATTGAAACGTATGGAGCACGCTAAAAGACAGCTTTCTTACACAGATTACAGCATTTCAGATATTGCGGAACAAGTCGGGATGGAATTGGCTCATTTCTCTAAATATTTCAAAAAGACGATGGGTCTATCCCCATCCACTTATCGAAATAGTACGAAGTAATGCACATAGAGATGTTCCTCTGAATGAGATGAACTATAATAAAAAACAGCATGAAACAACATTTTTTTAAGGTGGCGGATGATTATACATATTAGGACAACTTCATTTAGCGACACACAAGATATTGCAAAACTATCCAGTGAGCTCGGATATCCTTTAAATATCGAACAGCTAGCAGATAGACTTCAAGATATCAGAAATCGTAAAGATCATGTTATTTATGTAGCAGAGTCGGATAGGCAATTAATAGGATGGATTCATGCCAGTGTGCGAATGTTAATTGAATCTCCACCCTTTGTTGAGATTGGTGGTTTAGTGGTCGATCAGCAACATCGCGGAGTAGGAACCGGTAAACAACTTGTTGAAGCCTGTGAACGCTGGGCAGCACAAATTGGAGTGAACAAATTAAGAGTTCGTACAAACCAAACTAGAGAAGATGCCGTACGGTTCTACACACGAATTGGATTCTCACAGAAGAAGGCTCAGTTCGTACTTGATAAGATAATTTAATACATTCGGGACTTTCAGAGAGGGATTTTTATGATTGTGGATACATTACGGGTATTCGTTACTGTAGCTGAGCAAAGTCATTTCTCTAAAGCAGGAGAATTACTGAATCTATCTCAACCCGGTGTCAGTCTACATATCCGGAATCTCGAGAATGAACTAGGCGCAAAGCTTCTACACCGATCCTCGAAACAGGTAAAATTAACCGAAGCAGGTACAATACTTTATAATCACGCCAAACAAATATTGGCCCACTTCGAAGAAGCTCATCAGGAAATACAAATGCTACAGGATGAGGTTACTGGCAGTATACATATTGGTGCGAGCTTTACGATTGGAGAGTATATATTACCCTCAAGACTTGCGGAATTTGCAAATCAATACCCACAAGTCAAGCTTCAGGTGACGATCGGTAATACTGAAGAAATTATTGGTGGGGTAAGAGCCAATGAATTGGATATTGGGTTTATCGAAGGAGAAGCCCATGAGAATGATCTGATCGTTACCCCTTACATGAAGGACGAGATGATTATGGTCTCCCCGGCCAACCACCCTTTGTCAAAAATAGTCTCTGTGGAGCAAGGGATGCTACAAAATCAGGTTTGGGTTCTGCGAGAGCTTGGCTCTGGAACGCGTGCTTTCAGTGATCATTTCATTCAAGCAGAAGAGATTTCTGTCAAAAGATCCTATGTCTTCAACAGTAGTCAAGGAGTTAAGGAAGCTGTTGCCTCCGGTTTGGGAATCGCGATGCTCTCCAGATGGATTGTGCGCAAAGAATTAGCAAGTGGTGAAATCTGTGAGCTTCCCATCAGACAACATCATCTTGAAAGACAATTCTCCATCATTCGCCATAAAGAAAGCTCCTCCTCCATGGCTACCCATGTCTTTATTCAAAAACTACTTGTCGCTAGAAAAGATAAGTAGTCAGGTATTTCTAATAACTATGCCGGACAATCTCATAAAGATTGTCCGGCATTATGTTATTTATTCATCTCTATTATTATGTAATAAAATATAACATTAATATTATATTTCACTTTAAAAATAATATAATAAAATTCATAGTATACACAAGAAATCAATAGATATCCTTTATTAATAGTGTATTTAAGCGTTTTATTAATATGTTAGCAAACTTGTCATTATAATATATTCATAGATATAATCCAATCATGAATCACGTTTATGTAATATAAAATAACATAAGCATGAGAATACATAATCAAATGGGAGGTTACATCTATGAATGGATTACAATCAATGCTCGCCAAAACTACTGTTGCCGCAGGACTCTCTTTCACTCTACTCTTCTCTGCTACAACAATGCTTCCCGTTTCTACCACTTACGCCGCTGAGGTTACCCAAACGATTGAAGGAACGGTTAAGCTTCCAAAGGTCCAAGTCATAGCAACCGGTGGTACTATTGCCGGTAAATCTGTGGATGAGACCAGCTTCCAGAACTATAAAGCCGGGACTTTGTTAATGGAAGATATGGTTAAAGCACTGCCTAACCTTAAAAAGTTCGCCGATGTAACTAGCTATCAATTTGGGAATGCAGGCTCTGGCTCGTACACCATGCAACAACTATATGATCTCTCTTTAAAAGTAGATAAAGCACTAGAAACCCAAGATGGCATCGTTGTTACTACAGGTACCGATACGATGGAGGAAATTGCATATTTCCTTGATCTTACAGTGCGTAGCTCCAAACCTGTCGTAGTAACTGGCTCTATGCGTCCATGGACAGTTATCGGAAGTGACGCTCAGGCCAATCTATTTAACGCTATTAAACTAGCAGCTAGCGGAAAGACGAAGTATTACGGTACTGTGCTCATGCTAAATGACGAGATTCATACGGCTAGAGAGGTTACCAAGACGAATGCCTATCGTACAGACACTTTTGAATCTCCACAACTAGGAATCCTCGGATATATCGATGAGAATAATATCAGAATTTATCGGGCGAATTCCAGAGCACTATTGACCGCTGACAAATGGGCAACGCCGTTCGACCTAACGAAGATTAAGAGCAGTGATATGCCTAAGGTAGAAATTGCTTATGCTTATCAAGATGCCGGTTCTGGGGCAATTACAGGTTTTGTTCAAGATGGAGCAAAAGGTATTGTAACTTCAGGAACAGGGGCTGGCGGCGTATCTAAAGCTATGGGAGAAGCCCGTACGAAAGCTATTAAGGAAAACGGAGTTATCTTCGTGTCTACCACGCGTACGGGTTCCGGTTCCAACTATGCTTCAAGTGACGGCATAATTGCCGGAGATAATCTGAACGCAGCCCATGCCCGAATTCTATTAGAGCTGGCACTGTCATTCAGCAGTGATTTCAACACGATTAAAGGCTGGTTTGACACATATGGCTCAGGCCAAGTCACCATAGCTGACAAATAAGAACAAACTATTGTTCACACACAAAAAAAACGATTCATGCCATAAATAGCATGAATCGTTTTTTTACTAAATTTTGCTTAACTCATGTTCAACCAAATGACCATCTTCCAGATGCAGCACTCGATCACACCATTCGAGCATCCGTTCATCATGAGTGACCATTACGGCAGCTTTACCCTCATTCTTTACTTCGTCAGCAATCATTTGCACAACTTCTCTACCTCGTTTGAAATCTAAGCTTGCTGTTGGTTCATCTGCAAACAAGATTGCAGGTTTATTCATCCAAGCTCTTGCGATAGCTACACGTTGCTTCTCCCCACCTGATAGTTGCTCAGGGTAATGGTTTCGACGTTTCCAGATATCCAGACGCTTCATCAAATCAGCTGCCCGTTCCTTAGCTTCTTTAGAACTCATCTTCCCCTGTTTAGCTACAAAGAGAAGCTGCTCTTCTACCTTCAAGTAGGGCAATAGCTGTGCGCTTTGGAACATAAAGCCTATCTTCTCTAATCGTAGCTCAGTCAGCTCACTTTTACTTTTATCTGTAAGAGATTCTCCGTCTATAAAAATTTCACCACTGGTTGGCGTAAGAAGCGCCCCCGCTGCTGATAGGAATGTACTCTTCCCTGTTCCAGATGGTCCAAGGACAGCAACGAATTCCCCTTCATTGACTATAAGATTCAAATTGTTCAGAACAGATACCGTTGTATCGCCGTCTCCGTAAGTCTTGGTTACTTGCTTCATCAATAATTTAGCACTCATGCTCCAGCCCTCCCAATTGCTTCTAATGCATCTACTTTTGCCACTTTAGCGACAGAAATAAGTGATCCTAAAAGAGACATCCCCACGAACAAGCCGCTGGTTAATAGAATCGTAGAAGGTTCCAGTTGGAACGGCATAGTGTCTGGTAGTACCTGATTCATTCCAAAGGTTAGCAGCAAGCTAATGCTTAGACTTGCAATAGCCAATATCATGACCTGCCCTACAACGCTCCAAGCCAAGTAAGACATTTTTGTACCCATGGCTTTCAGAATGCCAAACTGGCTTGTTTTCTGAATTGTAATGACATAGAAGAATACAGCCAGAACAAAACCAGCGATTACGAACAGGAAGGCAATCATCATAAGCAGTGAACCTTGTTCTGATGAATAACCCGGAATATTAGAGATCGCTTCTTTTTGCTTAATAACTTCCACATTTTTCGTACTAGCAGAGATCTTATCCACTTGCCCTGCGTTTGCATTAAGCGCAATTACATTAAAAGGCGCTCCAGATGTAGCCTCACTACCTTGATTAACGCCTTGTCTCATTTCCTGCCAATCTTTATTGTTAATATAGACTACTGGGGTATGGCTGTATGAGCTATTCTCAACATATCCTGTAACTTTAAATTCCTTCCCAGTTGCCTGATCTTGGATCGTGCTACCAATCTTAATGCCCGACTGTTCCAAGTCACGATCAACGATGACACTTCCCTGCGTATCATTCGTAATCTTGTCACCTTCAATCACTTTTGGAGCCAGTAAACCGTTCATATCAACTGCGAAAAAAGTTACGTCTGCTTTAGTATCCACATCGTTCGTAGTCACTGTACTCATCTGTAGAGCGAGTGAAGAGGCATTATTATCTCCTACTACTGCTCGAACACTATCGAGCTCCGTATCCGTTAACTGAGAACGTCTAAACGTCTGATCCGCATCCTTCTGCACCACGTAATAGTTTGCCGGCATATTCTCTATTGCTGAGATATTAGCATACGCTAATCCTCTGGCCAGCCCCGTTACGAAAAGTACAAGAAAGGAAACCAATAACATGATTACCATTATTAACAGGTATCTGGCTTTAGAATGTCGCATTTCTCTTAAGGCTAGAAACATATTACCACTCCTTCTAATCTGTATAGTCACAGTTTAGAAGATGAAAATGAACGGAGTATGAATAACGAGTTACAAAAGCGGAAGAGTTACAGTAAAGGTCGTGCCTTTGCCAACTGTACTGGATACTTCTATGGTTCCGTTATGTGTCTCTACAATTTTTTGCGTAATCGCCAGCCCAAGACCGCTACTATGCGTTTCTCGTGTACGTGCCCGGTCGACTTTATAAAAACGGTCAAAGATGAGTGGTAATTCCTCAGCAGGAATACCATCCCCAGTATCCGAAAAGGTTACTACACAGTTCCCTTCGTCAAGCTTTGCGGAAATCATAATAGATCCCTCAGCGGGTGTATATTTGATAGCATTAGTAATGAGGTTCATCCACACCTGATACAATAGATTGGAATCGCCATGTACGCTAATGTCCGCAAGACTTAAACGAACCGCTAATTGCTTCTCTGTTAATCTCCACTCCATGATTTGTACAACCTGCCGAAGCTGTGCACGCAAATCTATAGGTTTCTTCTGCAAGGAATTCGGATCATAATCGAGGGAAGATAACGTTAGCAGCTGTTTACTAAGCATCGATAGACGATGGCTTTCTTGATCAATAATATTGAGGTACTCTATCCGTTCATCCTCTGGTAATGTAGGATCTTTAAGGGTTTGGGCAAATCCTTGAATAGAAGTTAATGGCGATTCGATTTCATGAGACACATTCGCAACAAACTCTTGACGCGCACGATTGGTCCGTTCCAGCTCACGACTCATAATCATAAAGTGTGAGGCTAACTGGCCAATCTCATCCCGGCGCCAAGTATTTAATTTAATATCATATCTACCTTTTGAAATCCGTTTAGTTGCCGTTGTCAAACGTGTAATGGGTCTGACCACATGCAGTACGCTGATCATGACGAATCCTAGACTGAATAACACGGTAAAACCGATGATGACAGCAAAAAACACGCGCAGTTCACCGAACTGAACCTCTGCATCCGGCCGCATGAATAACGCAAAAGTCTCATTATTGACTTCAATAGGTACGCCTATCGTATTGCGTAATTGATTGTCAAAAAAACCTGTAATAAATGCGCTGTCAGGAAACTCAGCAACACCATGATACACTTGTCCATTCAGGACCTTCTCTAATTGTTGCGGATCTAAGTCCTCTTTCCGAAATGGCTTGCCGTAAAATCGGGATTGGCCCTCTACATTGGTTAAATAGATCTTATATCCCAGTACAGCTACACTTCGCAGGTAATCCTCCATAGATTCCGGGTGAGATTCTGCAAACTGCTGGATATCAATGGCCATCCCCGTAAGCTTCGCATCGTTCTGCGATTTAATCTGAGCTTGATAATAAATATTAGATACCAAGAAGCCGAGAAGGCTGCTCACCACAATGGCCGAGCAAAAGAGAATGCACATTCTCACATACAAAGACTTCACGAGCTCACCATCTCCAATTTATATCCAATTCCCCGTACCGTCCGAATCACAAAGTCATTCTGATAATCCAAAAATCGTTGACGCAATCGCTTGATATGTACATCCACCGTACGTTCATCACCTTCATAATCCATTCCCCACACTAGTTCAATCAGCTCACTGCGTGAATACAGTCTTCCTGGATATTGTGCCAGTTGCGCGAGCAGTTCAAATTCCTTTACCGGTAACAGTAGTACTTCATCACCATCAGTAATCTCATAATTCTTTCGATCAATAACTAGTGAATTTAAACGAATCCGATCATCCGAAGCGATGGAATAACGCCGAAATAAAGCTTTGATCCGAAACAACAATTCTTCCGGCTCAAAAGGTTTCGTTACATAATCATCTGTCCCCCGCAGATAGCCTTGTTCTTTATCACTTAGCTGTTGCCGGGCTGTTAACAAAATGATCGGTATATCATACGTTTCTCTTATATGCTGGCATAGCTCTAACCCATCCACATGCGGCATCATCACATCCACAACGGCTAAGTCCGCAATGCTTTCTTTCAGTTTATGTATCGCGTCCCGGCCATCGCTGGCCTCCATTACTTGATAACCTTCTCTGGTCAATACATGCTTTAATAATGTACGAATATTACTATCATCATCTGCTACTAAAATCTTTTTCATCATTTACACTCCCTGAATAACGGATGAACCCATAGTATCAACTTTAAAGGGTTAGAACAACTAAAGAACCGAAAGAGACCATTTTGGGCATTCGTACATATACTACTCTAATAATAACGAACGAATCAGGAGGTAGTAAGAACTATGTATTGGACACCTTTATCTCAGAATAGATCTGATTTCAAACCTATCTGGGCAACCTCTCTTCCTCAAGCATTAAATTTAATCAAAGAAGCTGTGCAAGGTGAACGAAATGATGAGCTTTTCTATGATGAACTTATCAAACTGGCCCCAAATTCCGAGCAAGCCTCCATCATCACCTCAATACGAGATGACGAACGGGGTCACAACTCCATGTTCCGCGGGATGTTCAAAGAAATTACGGGGCAAGATATCACTGGGATTAGTAGTGAGCAATATCAACGGATCAGTTCTTATGAAGAAGGATTAGAAAAAGCACTCCAAGGTGAACTGGCTGCAGTCGAAAAGTACCGCAAAATATGGTTTGGTCTGCCTGTTGGAGTATACCGCGATACTGTTTATGGGATTATATTAGATGAATTAAAACATGCCAGTAAATATAATTATTTACTTACTTTAGATCGAACCACTATATAGTTGAATTAGTCAGAGTCATTATTTAAACCTGAAGGAAAGTGATTATACTTTCCTTCAAAGAGGTAACAGGCCGTCCCATTAGTCTCTCCATATCTTTTGAAGTAGAAGCTGTATCTATCTTCCCAAGGAATGAATAAATCCAGTGCTGAATGCTTGAATCCTGCCGATGAACGATTCTTTTTCCTGTCAGCTCGGATAATACCTCCGCAAGTTCGCTGAAGTCCCAAGAGCGCGGTGCGGTTAATTCATAAATCTGATTAAGATGACCTGTAGTTGTAAGAACGACCGCCGTAGCTAAAGCGAGATCCCTTCGTGTCACCGAATTAAATAACCAGTTCCCCGGATAGGTGATTAACTCACCGCTTTGGATCGCCTCTTTCAGCCCTAGTACATCTACAAAATCCATATACAAAGCGTTGCGTAGAAATGTATAGTCAATACCTGATTTAAGAATCATCTGCTCTGTAAGTAAGTGAACATGATTAGCTGGAATTTGTCCTTTAGGTGGAAATGCGAAGCTTGTATACAGCAAATGCTTCACCCCTGCCTTTGATGCTGCATGAATAACCTCAGAATGTTGAGTTAATCTGACGTTATCATCGGGATGTGAACTAGAGATGAATAATAGCTCTGCTACACCTGTAAAAGCTTAAATTAGAGTATCAGGCTGATCATAATCGCCAAAGCGAATCTCAATCCCTTTTTCCAAAAGATCATTTGCTTTCTCCCGATCACGAACACATGCGATAATCTCACCTGCCGGCACAAACTGAAGAAGATTGTCTATAATCAAACTTCCTAATTGACCAGTAGCCCCAGTAACCATAATTGACATAACACCCCAACCTTTCTGTTCCATGTTTTCGAGACTACAATATTATTTATATTTAGCCATTGCTAAGCTTTTCTAATAAAACGATGAGTTGCCGAAGCTCTTGTTCATCCAGACCCTGCATACGTTCAGCGACCGCTTGACGATTTCCGGGAAGATGCTCCAAAAGTAATCGTTGTCCTTCACCCGTAATTGAAATAACGCTTTTTCTACCATCCTGAGTATGGTTCGAGCGGGTAATCCAACCATCTTTCTCCAGGGGTATCAGCAACAGACTAATATTAGCTTTAGTAACCCCAATATTGTGAGCCAGTGTAGAAGGTAAAATCGTACCGCCCTGTTTAGATATTTCTACCAAGGTACGAATTCTTGCGCCATTTAATCCTTTCGACTGCCAATATTTATCAGATACAGAAACTAAGCTTGCAGTAGTATCAACTAAAGTGAAAAATGCCTGAGTATGTAGCGGCTGATTCAATACCAACGGTTGTAAATGATCCATCTTAGATTTCTCAACTCCAATTTAGTTAAGTGCTTAACTATTTTAAACCATACTACAAGCTCTACTAATTGTCAAAAAAAAAAGAAACTGCCTCAGCTCGCAGAAAAATTCTACGGATTCGGGCAGCCTCATATCATTAAAAATTTCTTTTAGATTAACACCGTCTTTGTAGACACGGCTTCTTCACTGTATTGTTTAGTCCCGTCTAACACCACTTCAAGCTTAATAATCTCCGAACGGCTGGCTAAACGGATTGGAGGTCCCCAGGTCCCATAACCAGAGGAAACAACGACATGCAATTTATCCTTGCGGAGGTAGCCCCAGTCCAGTTCGAACAACCGCTTGGTGATCCAGTGATTAGGAGCAATCTGTCCACGGTGAGTATGACCTGAGAGTAGAATATCTACGCCTTCTTGGGCAGCGACATCAAATCCGGTAGGCTGATGATCCATCATGATCACAGGACGCGTCAGATCGAGGCCATTCAATAAGGCGTTTACGCTCAATCTACCACCGGCTTCCATCGTCTCGGCAGTCTTATCTTTTCGACCTACAATATAAGTTCCCGCCACTTCTTCAACCTCATCCTGTAGGACTTTAATGCCTATGCTACCCATTAAATCGGTATATTCCTTAATCGAACCACCGTAATATTCGTGATTGCCCAGTACCGCGTAGACCCCATGGCGTGCTTTTAGCTGCTTTAGCTGTTCACTCATACCATTGCGAATAAAAGGCTCAATACTATCGTCAAGTACATCCCCAGCCAGCAAAATCACATCAGGCTTCATGGCGTTCATTTGAGCAACCATTTTTTTGAGATGCCGATTGCCGACGATATTTCCTAGATGCAGATCGGATGCAACCGCGATGGTAAGTGGCGTACTAGTTCCGATGGATTTATCAATGGGAATAGGATGGGTACGAACTACTGTACTCCAAGCGTTGATCGAACCCCAGACTAGAAAAACAACCAGTAATATTAGCAATGTACCACCCGCTTCTGAGACGTAGTGCGTTCGATCGACACCCATCCAGCCCAGGAGCACATATAACAGATCAGCTAATGGCAACATGATAATAGCGAATTCCATACAAGCTAGATAATACGACCCAATCACCTTAAAGAATCTGGCTAACGGCTTCACTATTGTAGGCCACGGTATCATTCCAACGACATACGCAAAAGCAACAAGCAGGAATAATGTCCAGAACAGAACAGAGGAAGCACCTGAGAACCATTCATGGACAAGCAGCCAACCGTGATACCCAATGTAAAAATTAACAAGGCCCAGAATAAGCAGCATAGCAAACCCTGAAGCTAACATTCGTAATGTTTTCATCGTTCCACTCCCCTTTACCATACTAACTCTATACGTCTTATCTCAAATCATAACACAAACCGTTAACCCAGTATAAATTACGATGCTGTCTTCGGAAAATGGATCAAATAACGCACTACAATTCTTTAACACATTCCCCGTAAAAAAAAAAAGAAAATGCCCGTCGGCATCTTCGTTGGAGGTCTTCAATTATACTGCTCTATCACGCGTGGCCATACATTCGCCAATTAGCTTATCGCATTTATTAATGTGATTCAGAAGCCAATCGGTTAACGTACGGTTAAGCTTAATCGTCGAAAGAACGGAGACTCCCTTGGTTTTAATCGTTTCTTCTAATTCAAGAACGGCTTTCACAAAATTAGCGTGCGTCTTACGATGTTCCGCCAATTCAGGAAAATCGATCTCTTCCATCAATTGCTCTTCATTGCTAAAATGCTCGATGGTATATTCCTTCAAGAATTTGAGCGTTTCTTCGATCTTCTCTTTCCCCTGCTGCTTACTGCAAGCATCAAAAAATTCATTCAATTTCGCCAGCAACTGTCTGTGCTGACAGTCTATTTTCTCAACGCCGATATCATATGAATCCTTCCATTCAATCACGAAATCACCATTCCATTTCCTGAAATTAACATATCGATAAATACAACTAATTCTCCACCTTTCCGCACAAAAGATCTATTAACAACATCACAGGGAAAATCCCATATCCATCCATGGGGAAGTCACAATTCACAATTCATTGTCCGTTTCTACTTCATTACAGGTTCTATGTGGACAAGCACATTTGAAACTTGGTGCCGATCTTTCAATTGTTCTTCGATTTCTTCCGTAATATCATGGCTCTGCACCACACTAAGCTCGGAATCTACTAATACAGTTGTATCAACTAGCACGTTATTCCCGTGGATGCGAGCTTTAATATCTTTAATGGATTGCACACCGTCAATTTCAGCAACGGTTTCTTTCATGAGTTCAAGCTCTTCCGCATCAAAACCATCTGTTAAGTCATGTGTAGCTTTACTAAAGATATCCCATGCCGTCTTGCAGATAATCAGGCCGACAATAATCGCTGTAAGTGGATCAAGCCATGGAATTCCAAATCCAGAAGCCACAATTCCGACAAAAGCACCTATGCTAACTAAAGCATCTGATCGATTATCTAGTGCTACTGCTCGCATAGCGTTACTATTAATAGAGCGGGCCAGTCTAATGTTATACATATATACGCCCATCATTATCACAGCACAAAAAACTGCCGTCCAGGCTGCTATAAGATCTGGACTTTCCAGTTCGGGTTGAATAAATTTGTTCACGCCCTGGTACAGCACTTGAAGCCCTACAACGATCATAATAAATGAAGCAATTAAGGATGCCACGGTCTCTGCTCTGAAATGCCCGTAGCTATGATTGGAATCCGGCGGTCTCCTGGAGATCTTAAGACCGATTAGTATGGCGATAGAAGCGATAATATCAGTACTGTTGTTCAGGCCATCTGCAAGCAGCGCTTGAGATCCCGCGACCGTACCAATAAACAGTTTGATGGCGGACAGGAATATGTAGGCAACTATGCTTAGCCATGCTCCTTTTTCACCTTGTTTGATGTCGTTGTAATTTTCCAAAAAAAAGAACCCCCAAAGAATAGTATTGTTCTATACTACACTCCGAGATTCGGGTGGGTCTAGAGAAACAGTGTTGCTAAGAGGCGTAATAGTTCCCTCCGTCAAATAGAGTTGCTAGGTCATAACTGTTTTGCGGAGCGTAACATAGTTTGCCTTAGTTCAACTTTAAGTATTATATTTCTCGCTTAAACGCTTACCGTCCTTAAAAAAAGCCGTAGGCGTTTATGCTTGTTCTACAGAAGTAGTAACTTTTTGCCATTTATAATGTCTAATTATAGTAATCACTATTTTTGAGGAGCGTGAAACGATGATTCAGTCTTTGCACAAGACAATGATTAAAGTTTTAGCTGTTACATGCATTGCATCCCCAATAGCTTACAACGGATCGTTATCCGACATTTCCGCGGAACAAGCAGTTATAAGTACAAGCAATCCCTATTACAATGAAGTCAAAGCACCTATTCTTGTACCTGTATGGACATCACCGCTTGCCATCTTAAAAGAAGATAGAATCACTGGGCAGAACGTTACAGCCCTTGCCGAGAATGGGAAAGTCTTTGCCTTGCAGCGGAATGAAAAACTAGTCGCATTGAATGCTACAACAGGTAAAAAAATGTGGGAATTCGGAAGTGTATTAGCCCCGTTGTTCACGTACAGTAATGGATTTATCTATGGTTTGACTAAGAGTGGCTCTCTTTATGCCGTTAATGAAGCAGGTAAAAAAGCGTGGTCAGCTTCATTATCACTACCTAAAGCCACCAGTATACAACGGTTAGGCTCCACCATCTATGTAACACAAGATAGTCAACTGGCCGCTGTCGATGCGGTCAGCGGGAAGATCAAATGGAAGGCTGCGGAGGAGAGCAATAACTTTACAGGCTTATCGGAACTTATGGAAACGGATGGGGTTGTTATTCGAAGTTATCTCTCACAGGGAGCATTAACAACTGGCGCACTTGCTGCTTATGACAGTCTGACAGGAAAAAAACTATGGGACCATACCCGTCAATGGTGGCCACTAGCAGTAAAGGACGGCCTCCTCTACTCCATTACCAATACGTTAATGATGGATGATGACGCTGTGAATCGTAATGTTAAAGTTTCTGTATTCAACGTAAAAACAGGTGAACTTAAAGGAGAACGTTTATATAAATGGACAGATACCGAGAATAAAGATGGAGCATTCACATTTGGTGGTGTAAATGGGACCGCATTCTTGGATGGAAATGACTTCTATATTTTTCAGGGCAAAAAGCTTGTGAAATATGATTTTTGGAATTACTCAGCGGAAGGTAAGCCAGTTCAAACCTGGACTTCTATGGCAAAAGAGAAAGATTATCCTCTAAACCAAGTCCATCAGCAAAGAATGTTATATTCCAATTATGATACAGGGACGTTATCCGCACTCAAACTTGGAAATGGTCAGGCGGTAGTCCTCAATAATGGTGAGAATCCTGTAGTTCAGACGGATCTTTTTGGAAATGTGGTTTATAGCGGACAATCAGATGGCCTATTTCACGCTTATGACATGTTGACGTTGAAGCCTATTTTTACCGTGAAGACAGGATCTCGTAACTTTGCCCCTTCTCTTAAAACTGGAGGCATGCTGATCATCCGAACGGATAATAAGCTGCTGGCTATTAAACTGCCTTCATCAATTAAATAAAAAAAGCCTGATTTCTCAGGCTTCTGATCTTAAGTAACTTTACTTACTCAGCAGGAGCTGTAAAAGTACGTGCAGCAAATTCAGCATCCAGCATGTAGAAGGCGTTGCTATCTTTATCAATTCGTTTCAGTTTACTAATGATGTTGCTAAAGAGCGCTTCCTCTTCTACTTGCTCGTCAATAAACCATTTCAAGAAATAGATCGTTGCATGTTCACGCTCATCCAGCGCCAAGTCAGCTAAATGATAGAAGCGTTTCGTGTTTTGTTGCTCATGCGCGAATGCATGTTCAAAAGCATCCAGCATCGAAGAGTATTCGTTCTTTGGCTCTGGTAGAGCTTCAAGTGTCGCCCGATTATCGCGATCATTAAGGAACTTATAGATTTTCATGGCATGGAATCGTTCTTCTTCTGCTTGAATTAAGAAAAAGTTTGCGAATCCATCGAGACTTTCACCGGAACAATAGGCTGCCATAGCTAGATAAACATGAGCGGAATAAAACTCGAAATTCATCTGTTCATTAAGTGCGTTTACTAATCCATCTTTCATTTGACCGTCACCTCATAATTCAATTTTAATATGTAAAGATTTAAGTTCATCTTATCACCGTGTATCTAAGTCAGCAAGGATTCATCCTTCTGACATCTAAATAAGCAACGAAGGGACGACTATACTAATGACCAGTTTTACACGCAACATCCTTAAACCTACATCCTCTGCTAGCTTTTTAATGGCTTCTGCTATGGTATCTATGCTTCTGCTAACTAGCTGCTCCAATAGCAGTAACAGCTCCCAAGCTGCCGCTACAAATCCGCCGACTGCCGAATCCACATCTTCACCTGTTGCCAGTTCCACAGCAGCTCCCTCCTCAGAGAGTGATCCAATTGCTGTTCAGGTTTCCAGTATGAGCCTTGAAGAGAAAATTGGACAAATGCTCCTTGTTGGCATCGACGGAACCGTTCTGGATGATCAAGCAAAAAGGATGATTGCAGAAGACAAAGTCGGTGGAATCATCCTTTATAAGAACAATATTCAAGATCTGAAGAGTATGGTCAGTCTTGTTAATTCCATGAAAGAGAGCAACAGCGGCAACCCTGCCCCTTTATTTATGAGTATCGATCAGGAGGGCGGAAAAGTCAGCCGGATGCCTAAGGAGTATGCTTCCTTCCCCTCTAATGGAAAGGTCGGTACCCATAAGGATGCTAACGCTGCCGAAATGATGGGCAAGCTGCTCGCTAGAGAAGTATTGTCAGCAGGATTTAATATGAACTTCGCTCCCGTCCTTGATATCAATAGCAATCCAGATAATCCCGTAATTGGAGATCGTTCCTTCGGTAGCTCCGCTGAACTAGTCAGTACGCTAGGGATTGCCGAAATGAAAGGAATTGAGAGCGAAGGTGTTGTTCCTGTCGTCAAACATTTCCCTGGTCACGGAGATACTTCCGTCGACTCCCACCTTGAGCTGCCGATTGTGAATAAGACTGCTGAAGAACTCGCTAAATTAGAATGGCTCCCGTTTCAAGCTGCAATAAAAGAAGGAACCGATGCCGTAATGGTCGCTCATATTTTATTCCCGAAACTTGATCCTGATAAACCCGCATCTTTATCAAGTAAAATCATTGGTGAGCTACTTCGCGGTGACATGAAATATCAAGGACTCGTAATCACAGATGACCTGACTATGGGTGCTATCATGAAGAATTATGACCTTACCACAGCAGCGGTAGATACTATAAATGCAGGCAGTGATATCTTACTTATCGCTCACGGCTATGATAATGAGAAACGGGTATTAGAATCGCTTCTGGACCATGTAAAAAAAGGTAAGATACAGGAATCACGGATTGATGAGAGCGTCTATCGGATTTTAGCATTGAAAGCTAAATATAATCTATCCGACGAGCCAATTCCGGTTCCTGACCTTACCGAGCTAAATAAAGATATTAAATCTTGGCGACTCACGATTGAGAAATAGGCTTAGGTCTATTTCAATCTATTGAAGCACAACAACATCTCCAACCTTTAACCCTGAGACGGCCTCTGTTTTGTCAGCCGTCTCCATGCCCACTTTGATATCTCTTCGTTCATATTCCCCATTGCCTTTATCCACCATCACGTAGGAGAGATCTCCTTCATGCATTACTGCGATGCTGGATACAACGATGGCATTTTCCTTGCGGACCGTCTCGATTTCTCCGCTCAAGCTTAGTCCACCAATTAAGCGCTCGTTAGGTTGCAGTGAGATTACCACTTCAAATTGTGGAACCGAAGTAGCAGTAGTATTTTGACCCGAAGCAGTCTTAGCAAATTTAGATACCTTAGTCACTTCTCCAGACAGCTTTAAATCTTTTAAAGCTGTCATTTTAACATCGACCTTCATTCCCGTCTTAATACGGAAGACATCTTGTTCACCTACAAGAGCTATGAATTCAAGCTTGTTCATATCTACAATTTTGCCGATGTATTGATTATCTGTTACCGTTTGCGGAATTTCACTCGCACTGTCAAATAGAAAAACACCTGTTGCAGGAGCATGGTAGAGGGCTGTATTTAGCTTAGCCTTCTTTTCTTTTAATTCACGAGCCTGTATTTCAGCATTTACTTGGTTAAGCTCATCCCCTATTCTTGCTGATTCTTGGGCTGTAAGTGCTTTTATACGTTCGGCTTCTGTTGCACCAAGGGCTGCGTTCTCCTGGTCCTGCTGACTAACAAATTCATTTAATTCCGCTTCTAGCTGAGCCTTTCGAATGGTCGCCTCTTGTGTAGCAATTTCATTCTTTAAGGCTTCCTGATCGAGGGTAAACAGTAAATCCCCCTTCTTAACTTGCCCACCATTCTCAACCTTCCACTTTGTTACCTTTGAAGCATATGGTGCATATACAAGCGTTTCCTGCTCATAATGTGAATTCCCTTTGACCTGAACAGAGTTGGTGATGGTTTCCTGTGTCACTTCAAAAGTTATCGCCTGTGGTGGTTCAACAGGTTCTAGCTGTGCCTCGGGTTTATACATCTTGTTGTATACAAAATAACCCGCTGCAATAATAATCAATACCAATACAATCCACTTGATTCTCCTCTTCATCACTTCTGCTTCCTTTCAACTTAAAAATAGCTAATCCCGTTTTATCGCCGTGAGCGCATTCGTTCTGGACGCGCTTATCGCAGGATAAATTCCCGATAGTACGCCTGTCATTACCGCAAATGCGATCCCTATTGGAAGGGTCATCAGAGGAATAGTGATTACTAAGGGCTCACCCATCCCCATTCCTCCTGTGGAACCAATCAGCTTATTTATGCCAAACACAATCAAGTATGAAAAGCCTATACCGAGCAACCCACCAAGCATCCCGAGCAATGCCGCCTCTGTAATGAACATATTTCGGATTTGCCCCATATTGGCGCCTAGCACCTTCATAATACCGATCTGGCGACGACGCTGATGGGTGGACATGGTCATCGCAACGATGATCGAGATCGAAGCAATAATTAGAATAAATATACCAATACCAAGCGCTGCTTTCTTGAACATACTGAATGTAGAAGCCATCGCCTCTTTTTGATACAAATTCGTACTAGTATTTAGTGTAAGTTTCTGGATAAGCTTCTCCACTTGTACGATGTTGTCCGTACTGTCAACTTTTACAATGGCTGAGTTGTAAACATCCTTTTGCCCAGCAGTTCCATTCATTAGTTTCAGTTGTTCCACCAGACGCTCACCAGTCTCTAGCGAAACATAAATCTTCTTGTCGTACATCGCCATATCAGGGTTCCCAGTACTATCCAATATCCCAACAATTTGAATGGGTGAGCTGATTAGAGACTGTCCAGTTTGAGAAGCAGGGTCATATGATTGTAATTGAACCTGTTGTTTGAACATATCTGACGGAAGCATGCTTAAACTGTTGTACTGTTCCATTATTTTATTATTGTAAGGATCAGTACTCAGTTGTTCAAAAAGACGTTGCCGAGTCTCGACATCAATCAATCCTACAGTTGCTCCATAGTTTAGTACTGCCATACCAACCGAATCAGAAGGACCACCCTGCTTAAATTTATGGTCATATTTCGTTAATAGTCGAAGATCCGTTCCGATTAACTGTACGTCCGTAATTTTATTATCGATAGTAGTCATTTGTATGTAGCCAAGCTCTTGAAAAGGTGCTGCTGCGGTAACATGCCGCAGGCCTTGAACAATTTTCAGCTTCTGGCCCGTTAGCCTGCCGGGGTCGAGCTTTGCATCAGAGGCAGAGGCTCCTTTTCCTTCTCCGCCCCCTTGTGAAGGGATGCCGCTGTTCGGAGTCACCGTAATTTCATCCATTTTGAAATTCCGGTTAATTTCCCGCTCCGTATAGCTTTGCGCGGAATCTCCTATACTTAAAGCAACAATAATAGCAGCACAGCCAATCGATATACCTGCCATACAAAGACCTGTGACAACTTTCCGTCGTTTGACTTGCTCCCAAGCCAAACGTGAAATATCACTAATCCTCAATGAGTTTACCCCCTTCGAGTTCTGTATCCGAAGAAGTTTGTTTCTCAGTAATCATATATCCGTCCTGAAGCGTGAAAATCCGTTGCATTTGTTCTGCTACTTTGAGCTCGTGTGTTACAACGATGAAGGTGGTCTTCATCTTCTTGTTCAGGTTAAGCAGGATATTGATAATTTCCTCTTCTGTCTTCGAGTCCAGATTTCCGGTCGGTTCATCTGCGAAAATAACGGACGGTTCTGTGATCAAGGAACGTGCAATACTGACCCGCTGCTGCTGTCCGCCAGACAACTGTGAAGGGAACAGGTCGGCTTTATCCGGAATGCCGACCCCTTCCAGCAAGGCCAGAGCTTTTTGCTTACGTATTGATGGTGAAACGGATTGGAACACAAGCGGCAACTCAACATTTTCACGGACAGTCAAGCTAGTAATCAGTTCATAAGCTTGAAAGATAAACCCGATATGCTTCCTACGAAATTCAGATAGCTTGTTTTCGCTCATCTTCACAATATCTTGGTCAGCAATGTAAATGTGGCCTTCCGTAGGCTTCATCAGACCTGCCATCAGGTTGAGCATGGTTGACTTACCGGAACCCGAGCTCCCCAGTAATGCAACCATCTCCCCCTCTTTCACAGAAAAATCTATTTGATGAAGGACTGCCGTCGTTTCATTACCATTCTTAAAAGAATGCGTTACATTTTCCACTCGCAACATTGGAGCTGCTCCTTCTCGTACATTAATAGATATGAATTCCTACTTCTCAGTTACTGTTCTATCAATCTTTATGCTATATGCCTGGCTGGCCAGCTCGATCCGTTCTCCTTGGAACTCATCATACAGTGTGATTCTGTAGGCGCCACCTGACAAGTTTTTATACATATTATTGGTAAATGTTGCAGTATAGGAGTTGTAATTCCCTTCAAGTAGTTCAGTACCGATGTTCAAGCTTCGTTCCTGTGATAGACCATATGGATCTGTCATTTTGAGCACCAGCTTATGAGTGAAGGTTCCCATGTCATAGGTACTGTCACGAAGTAGGTTGTAATTCATTACGATATCTATAGTGGTACTACCTTGCATCGATCGCCCTTCCGAACTCAGAACAGACATCGTGTACGGATATAGCGCAACCTTCGTCAAGTTATTCTCCGGTGGAGTAGAAACTGGATTTAGACTCAATGAAGCAATGTTAATGAATCCTGTTGGTTCCTGACCTGGTTCAGATAGCTTATTCCCAGTAATTCCTGGACCTAGATACATACTTACATCTGATGGAATAACGGATTTAGGCAATTTTGCCCAGTACGTTATTAATTGCTTACCACCAGGTGTAGCTGAAGTATCTGGCTGATTCACTGTAGCTTCGAATAGCTGGCCATCTCCCGTTTTAAAGTAACCCTGAAGGCGAGCCATTTTGCTTTGTCTTTTTTCCTCACTGCTAAGCAGTAGCTCTGTATATACGATATTAGAATTGAGACCTTCATAAATAATTGTTTTGTTCTCTTGGACACTAGCGTTCTTGCCTTTACCGGTGATTGCATAACTTCCCCCACGTTCAATAGTCGCTACAGCATTCATCGTACTGTTCGTGCTAAGCGACAGGAACGAGCTCTTCTCTTCTTTTACCGTTGTAAAGAGGTTCACTTTTAATTTATCAAACTCTTGCGTGTAAGGGATTTTTGCAAATACATAGATTTCCGCATTTTTTCCTGGCGCAATCGTCGAGGTTTCCTTGTCCATAAACAGTTCTGTAGAAGAAGACACATCGTCATTGTCTACTTGCACAGATCCTTTTAATTCTGGAAGTGTTAATGCCACCGATTGCGAATTCTTAATATTTATTCTAGCAACAACGATGTCATCATCTTTCCAAGGAAAGCGCTGTAAAGACAGCAAGTTATAAGTGAACGAACCATATTCATTGGATGCACTATACTCCACGCCTTTTTGAATCTCAGGTCGTAATGTATAGGAAATTGTGTAGTATGCAACAGGTACTGTCAGCTTGGCTGTATTGCCCGTACTGACATTATTCCCTTCTGATCCTGTTCCCTCACCTGAACTGCCCGTTTCTGTATTAGCTGGAGCTGAAACAGCCTCTATCATTTGCAATTGCAGCGAACTCTGCTCAACCTCAAGCGGAATTTGTGCGGTAAGTGGAATGATTTTTTCTTCCAAAGGTTTTATGGTTAAGCCGCTCAATCCCTTCGCATTGATCGGAAAGGTTGTCCCTGTTGAAGATTTGACGGCAAGCTCATACGTTGGCAACGTAACGGCCGTCTTCCCAACATTTTTCACTCGAAGCTGGAAGGTCCAAATCCCTTTATTATTCTCAGCGTATACGTTTGCGTTGTTTAACTGAGTTTCTATCGGATTATTATTAATGGTGATTTTCTTGGTCACACCTTTACCTACCACCAAATTAGGTGTTGTAGCTGTCGGTAGCTTGTACGAGGATTTAGCGATCTCAAGCTTCAGTGCTTCATCTTTTTGCGTAAATTGCAGCTTCATATTATCCGTCTTCATATAAGGAGGAATCTCGGCAAGATAATAGATAGTCTTCTTCTCCTGCGGCTGAATCTTGTAACTAATCTGAGAACGATCAAGTGCTAATTCATACGAACTGCCACCTGCAGAAAGTAAATAAGCCGCATAACCAGGATCACTGAGTACCTTACTGCCCTTATTGGTCAGGCTTATACCCACCTTGGCATAAACTTTCCCATTATATTTATAGAGCTCTAAGGACTCACTTTTGGCGATGACAGGAATGTCATTCATTGTGGTGCTAACATTTTTTCCATTTACAGCAGTTGGGGAATAATTAGCTGGCACAGTAAAACTTCCTGCATGCTTTAAGTAACCTTTGGTTTTGGAATCCCATACATACATGGGAATCTTAATCCCTTTTAACGAATTGGTCTTGCCTATGTTGACGTAATATGTAACCCGCAAGCTTTCTTTAGCACCAATCTTCTTCTTAGTCGCGTCAGCGCTCAGTGGGTTACCCGGAATAACAGAACCCCCTGGCGTCGTCACTCTCGAAAAATAATACATTAGGTTTGCGTTTTTACTGCTCCCATTTGAATAATTCAGGGTATAGGTTAAAATATTTCCACCAGGTTGTGACCAAATATTGACATCTTCTAATGTAGCTTTGATATTTGCTCCTAATGAAATGGAACCCAGATTACTAGGGGGTGTTACTGTCGCCGCAGCTACAGCTGGATTGGTACGAACAGCATTATCGGATGCAGCTGAAGCGGTATGACCAGTCAATTGACTGATGACAAAGGTACTTAATAGTAAAACAACATATGTACTGCTATGCTTTCTCATTTACTTCCCTCCACGAGTATTTTGCTAGAATTATTATAGTGGTAAGTACAAAACCAATTGTATCCATGTTGTAACACTTTTGAAGCGTTTGTAACCTATTTGTTCCTATTTGCATGAATTTGAAGAATATTCTATTCTATAATTTCAATTCATCTTTCAATGCAGCCACATCTTTAGCAGAAGGATTTTCTTCTCCATATCTAACTTTTTCATATAATTCAATCAATGAATTCGACGTATTAACCGTATGTTCTTCGCCCTTATGTTTAACCTTGTTAAGAGCAGTCCATTTAATAATATCGTCTTCTGTTTCCTTCGGCGTAAGATAACTCTTAACTTCATAACCATGATCGTGCTTCAAATGAAGCCAACGCCGATATAACCAGCGAACACGCTCCGTTTCACTATTCATCTGCTCCCAGCGGTCTTTTCGATGTCTTGGCGTAAGGCGAGTACTCCAGAAATCCTTTAGACCTTGAAGCGTTTGTTCCCATGTAAATACACTTTTTTCCTCATCAAGATAAGTTGTATTGTCCTTTGGCGTATGTTCCCTGCGCAGCATGGATAGCAAGGCATCCATGGCTCTCTTTAATTTCCCACCGGCATTTCTATACAACCACCGAAGTCCATAATAAGCTGCAACGCCCAATAACACAGCTCCAGCAACATATAAAGCAACATCTAATATAGCAGCTAGTAGACCAGGCTCTTCATCTCCAACAAAAGGTAGTTCAGGACTCGCTTGAGGCTGTTCTACTGGCGGGGGTAGCGGCTCACTTGACCCAGAGAATAAATTACTAATCCATCCAAAGAACGAGCGTACCATATTCCATAGCAGTGTCCCTATAGCTTTTCCGACTCCTGCCGCTAATACGGCCGCAACAATTCCTATTCCAATGACATAAATACGGTTATTCCTTTGTAATCCTTTTGGCAAAGCTTTGCCCTCTTGAGAAAGCGAACTATACTGTAAATAGCTACTATTAGAAATAAATAGTGTGAGCAATAGACACAAACTACCGCACCAGGTCAGTAGTGTAACACTTCCCTCCAAATCGGGAATTCTACCAAATGCAATGGTCGCAACAAAATAGATTACAATACCTATCCAATACTTCTTACTGGACTGATCTCGAGAGTCAGCAGTCATTCCGAGAAAAGCGCATATAAAACCTGCGACACCTAAAGGCAGACTCTCGATAGACAGACTTCCTGCTGACAAAGCCCCAACCACCGTCCCAAGGATTAGAGCAGCCAGCAGTTGCTTCCATCTAACACTACACTGTTTTCGTAACAGAATACCTACTAATGATATTAGTGGTATGGCAGTCAGCCACATAGGTTCAACTTGCTTGGGCAGTACATAAACCTGAAACAGAATCCATACAGGTAAAACTAATAATAGTTCTAAGATAGAGTATATCCAGAGTTTGACCGTATTCCATACGTAACCAGATAACGGAAGTTTCATGCGCTCTCTCCTCCCTGTTCCGGAATATCCAGCCATTCTATACCATTGCCCAACACCAATAGGAGGTCAGCAGCCTCTTGTAATTCTGCTCCTCTATGACAGCTAATGATCAGAAAGTCTGTATCACTTATTCCGCTCTCGGCCTGCAGGGCTAGCAATCGACTCATAGGAAGCGTTCTTTCTAGCTCCAGCTTTGCTAACAGCTCTAGCAAATCTTCCAGCTCAGCCATAGGCTCTGCTTCAACAGGATCTCTTTCGCCCCCGTTATCCAATCTGCCGTTACAGATAAATCCCGTCTCAATTCCATGGCGCATGGCGTATTCGGCGATAGTGGCTGCATATCTTATCCCTTGCTCGATACGTTCCACATCCGTTACCGCTCTCCACATGGAATCACTGTCCTCTATATTCAAGCAAATGACGAGTCTAGAATCCGCAGTGTAGTCTTTCTTATGTACCTGCATAGTCCCTGTGCGCGCTGTAGCCTTCCAGTTTATAAGTCCCATAGAATCTCCTGAGCTATACTCGCGAATACCTGCAGTCAGGAAAGGATCTTCTACGATCCATCTTTTCACTGGAAGTTCACCCAACCAGCTATGTATCGGTAGCGGAAGATCGTCTAGATTCAGCAAATTAGGATAGACTAATAACTCTAATTGGAGAGGGTACGTTTTATTTTTCCGGATCAATCCAAAGGGATCTCCAGTGGTCATGGTGACTGACTCCAAACGGTATATCCCACGCCGTTCGCAAGTTACTTGATGACGCCGTTTAATATGACGGTAAGATTTAAGAAAGAACAAGCTGATATGATTCTGGTAGATTTCACCCGTGCTAATACCGAGATTATCTTGATTTCCAAATTCCAAGCCTCTTGCAATACTAGACTCCAGTCGAAGCCATGGTAATGGCAGAAGTTTCGCATTAACGATCTCCTCGATCATCTCAAGGTTATCCCCTTCATAAGCGACCTTCGTTGAAAAATACCGAGTATAACTAAGCGCTTTCAGACCATTCCGTTCATAGATAACGGCAAGAAGGAACAGGAGAGCTATTGTAATGAAAATGAACCAAGGCAAAGCCATAGCTCATTCCACCTTTCCGCCTCTTAAGGATGCAACGAGTTCTGTCGGCACCTCTACCTCACGAAGCACTTGTAACACAATTTCCGCGGCCTGTCCCTCTTTTGAACCCAATCCACGATGAAGAAGTAGACGATGGGCAAGCACCGGAACAGCTACGGCTTTAATATCATCTGGTGTAACGAAAGATCTGCCTTGGATTAGAGCATATCCTTGAGATGATCTGAGCAATGCTCCACTCGCACGTGGACTCGCCCCTAGTTTTACTGCCGCAGATTTGCGAGTAGCTTCCGTAATCCAAACGATATAGGCTAGCAAATCATCACTTATACTCACGGAAGCAGCCAAACGCTGCGCAGCTTGTATATCTTGAGCGGCAGCCACAGCAAAAGTCTCTTCAAGTGGATTATTCTCACGGAAACGCTGCAAAATATGAATCCCTTCGTCAAATGAAGGATACCCCGTAGTAATCCGCATTAGAAATCTATCTAATTGAGCTTCAGGCAACGGAAAAGTGCCTTGGTTATCAATCGGATTCTGAGTAGCAATAACGAGAAAAGGTGCTTCTAGGCCATGAGTCACACCATCGATCGTGATTTGCCGCTCCTCCATACATTCCAGCAGACTGGATTGAGTTCTTGGTGTAGCACGGTTAATTTCATCAGCCAACAAAATATTCGCAAATACTGGACCTGGTCTAAACTGAAATTCACCTGACTTTTGATTATAAAAATTAATGCCGCTTAAATCAGAAGGCAGCAAGTCTGGTGTAAATTGAATACGTTTAAATGTACAATCTAAAGACTTTGCAAGGACTTTGGCTAACAAGGTTTTACCTGTACCCGGAACATCCTCCAGTAGAACATGACCATTGGCAAGTAATGCGGTTAATAGCAGGTCTACTCCATCTTCTTTACCTACAATGACTTTAGCTAGATTGGTTCTAATAGATTTGATGAGTTCAGTAACTTCTTGAAGATTCATGTAAATACACCATCCAATCCTGAGGAAATTATTGTAATAAGTCCTTTAATCATAACAGAAAGTGTACCCAATATATAATTAACAAGAAAAGGCCCTGCCTATTAAAAAGGCAGAACCTAAATTTCCCCTCCTGTTTTCATTTACTTCGCAGTTTTATTCCGATATCGAAAGAAAGCCGTGATGGCATAATAGATCGGTATGCTTTCAACGATTAGCCAAATGACAACAATAGCATAACTATTATAGTGTTTATAATAACTGCCTATGTGTCGTGAATATAAAAAAGCTATCGTTATTGAAGCTATTGCTAAAAAGGGAATGTACATTTTTCTAGCTTTTGTATTAAACAAGCCGGATACACATCTAGAGGCTACATAGATAAGAAAAGAGCTGTGAATGAACATAGAAGACGACCATATTCCAATTAAGAGCGGATCCGAATTACCTAGCAGATTATCTTGTTTGGCGCTGCGCACCAATTCAAGGAAAGGATATTGCAGTTCCTGACCCAAATGTGGACCAAAACTCATCATCGTCAGTGACCAACCAATTAAGACAGTTACTAAGACAAATATCCCCGTAAGGACTAATCTTTTCAGCATCTTCGCTTCAAGCTTCAGATCGGGCACAACAAACAAGAGGACAATCCATTCCCCAAACCATGACATGACTACAATAGAGTCCTTCAGGGCAATCCCGGGATCATGATAATGAATGAAGGCTGGCAGCATATTGAAGTCCGCATTTGGGAGAAATAAATTAAATAAAATGATCATCGTGATGAAAAAAATAAGAAAAAGTCCATCCGCCATATACGCTATCGTTGTAAAGCCTAAACTTGCCGTGTACATAATCACTAGCCCAATTACACATTGAATAAACAGAGGTGGAGTTCCTCTCAAATAATTAGAACCAAAGAATAGCACAAAGTTCTCAATATCATAGGATGCATAATAAACACACCAGCATAAAAGCAAAAGAAGCATGAACTTGTGTGGCCATTTACCTATGATATCTTTTCCAAAGCTAACCCACGCTTGATTAGGTCGCAGCATACCGACGTGAAAAGTAAACCACAATAATATTAACCCTAATAAAGATCCCACTATTAAACCAATCCAGCCTTGATAGGATGAACTAGCAATTAGATTCGGAATCAAAAAAATAGTGGTTTGGGAGCTGAAGAAAATAATAAAAAAACGGAACAGCTGCCATTTCGATGTTTGCATAACTTCTCCCTCTAAACGTCTTATTTTGCTGTTCCAAAATCCACAATGCTAAAATCTGTCTTCACTTTAATATCAGCCTCTTGAGCATAATAATTATCCCACCGCTCTCTAAGCTGTTTCCATTGCTTTGGATCGTTCCATTCCAGTAACAATCCGAGTTGCAGAACATCGGCACCTGCTTTTTGGGTATTACGAATAGCTTCGTTAAGATTATCAGAGACTTTCTCTTTAAGCTTCGAAATGATAATTTGGCCGAGTTCCTCTGCATCCCTATTCTTAGGATCCCTTAAATAAATCACACTAGCTTTCCCCTTTAAATTCACTGTGAAGACAGGACCCTTATCCGTTTTATTTAACTTCTTTGATGATTTTGTGCTTACAAATACAACACTTGCGGCGCTTTTTCCCTCATCCCAATCGACGGAGTAAACGGCCAGCTTAAGACTGCCTGCCGCCCAAGCTAATGCCCTTCCCTCTTTAAGCTTAAGAACTCCTTTCATCTTATCTTTTTGAAACAGCATTGCCCCTTGGATTCCTGCCCAGAATTCCGGTTTTCCATCTTTCGATGTTTCTTCTTTTTTACCAAATGAAAGATTGTTTATAGCAAATCCAACACCGGATGCCTCTGCATACAGGCAATCCTTAATCGTAGTTGAAAACAAATATCTCTCTGATCCAAAGTTCCTTAGTACATCCGAGGGTATTTGCTCGTAAATAGGTGTTAAAGTATTCATCTCTTTTGCACTTCCCGGACTAGCCATAACAAAAGCACCCAGAGGAAGACTTGGTTCTCTTTCAATCCATAATAGTAGTTCGCTGATTCCTTGTTCAGCAAAGGTCTTCCCTAAGACAATTACTTTTAATTGAGCAAGACTAAGCTGACGTGTTAAGTCTTTTTGAATTAACAGCATGGCATCTGCAATCGTTTCTGCGGTCTTAGAGACGGTAGAATAAGTATTACCGTCTCCTCCACCGCCATTTGAAGGTTGTCCAGCTGCGTTAAGACGATTGGGCAAGGGTGAGTTAATCGTAATTTCAACAGTATTTGGTTCTTTGCCTTCATCGATAAACATTCCATATACAAATGTTAGTTCATCCAACTCAACCTTCGACGACCAACAACCTGTTATATTTAGGAGCAAGATTACAATAACTCCTATCTTCAGGATTCTCATTTCTCTTTCTGTCTCCTTTTATTCCTATCAGTATAGAGATTGCTGCGTTTCGTCATAAAGTTCGAGGGAAAACGAGCTAATGTATCCTTCCAGTCCCGTAACACAAGTGGGGCAACGGGTTGCAAATATGGAGCACCTAAAGGTCTTAAATTAGCTAAATGACCGTAAATCAAAAAAGCTGTAATATATACCCCTAGCAGCCCCATTGTTCCACCCATAACGAGTAACGGGAAACGAAGTAGTCTGAAAGTCAGACCTAGCTCATAATGAGGAATGATGTAGGTGGCAATTCCAGTAATAGAAACAACAATAACCATTGGAGCAGATACAATTCCTGCTTGGACCGCAGCCTGACCAATAACGATACCCCCAATAATTGAAACCGTCTGTCCTACAGGTTTCGGAATTCTAGTCCCGGCTTCTCTAAGCGCTTCAAAGGTAAGCTCCATAATTAAAGCCTCGGTAAGCGCTGAGAAAGGAATGTTCTCTCTCGCAGAAGCAATTGTAATTAACAGGTTTGGTGGAATGATTTGAGGATGAAAGGTTGTAATCGCTACATAAAGTGATGGAAGAATCATGGATATGATTGAGAACAGAAATCTAACAACACGAATCCAGCTTGCTGCATAAAAGCTTTGGTAATAATCCTCAGAGGATTGCAGCATGGTGAAAAAAGATGTCGGAGCGAGCATTGCAGTAGGTGTGCCATCTTGTAAGATTCCGATTCGGCCTTCCATTAAAGAAGCAGCCACCGAATCAGGACGTTCTGTATATTGAAATAACGGAAATGGCGTGAGATTACCATCCCTTAAATATTCTGATATATAACTAATCCCTAGTATCCCGTCGATATCTATTTCATTTAGTTTCTGTTTTATCTCTTCAAGAACTTCTTTTTTGTAAAGTCCTTCAATGTAGACCACATACACATCAGTTTTTGTATATTTACCAATCGAATAATGAATGGTTTTTAGATCCGGATGTTTAATTTTATGTCGAATCAAAGAGAGATTCGTTTCAATATCTTCAATGAAAGCCTCTTGGGGACCAATCACAACAAGTTCGTTTTGTGATTCGGTCACTGATCTTTTTTGATATTGGGTAATTTCAAAATAATAAACATAAGGAAGATCCTCTATACAAAGCACTACTTTTCCAGCAACGATCATATCTACAATCTTCTGTAAATCAAATGCCTTGAGATATTGGATAGGAAAAACAATTCCTTGATCTAACCGTTCTAAAAAATTCGCCCATTCCAGCTTTGCTTCTGCTTCTTTTTTTAGCGGCAAAGCAATACTTTCATGAAGTGTCTTAGAATCGATGATGGAAGGGATATAGATCAAAAGACATGTGTGCCCATGAACAGAAATGGACTGATAAACCGCATCACTGCATCCCTCCAGTTGAACTTTAATGGTTTCTAAAATTCCTGACATAGGCTGTATACCTCCTGGGTTGTGACTTGCGAATCTGGCTTAGTTTGCCAATTGTTTACGAGGTTTATACTTCATACTCCATTTAGCTGTATACGAAAAAAAGAACCGGTGCGAAAAACCGATTCTTTCTTGCTTTTAGGTATGAGGTTTGTTAGCACATCAACTTTGGATTAAAGGCTTTAGCACTTTCAAAGATGCTTGCAATTGCTCTGAGCATTGTTCATACATTTTTTTAGCTTTTTCATTTTCTGTCGACAAACTGAACATTTCCAGATCAGCTTCACATTTTTTGAGCAAAGCATATAATTGTGGTTTGTCTTGTGGCTGTGGAACTTTAAAGTTGTCGGCATACAAATCGACCGTTAGCTCACCGTAAGAATCAACTTGAGCGAGAAATACATTCTCGACGGTTAGCCCCATTTTCTCTAGCGCTCCATCAAGCCAGCTGCGAGTCAGATTTAAGGTATCTAACGGTTTATCTAATACTTTCCCATCCATAATGACGGCTTGTGACTCTTTCTGTGGGGCAACCTTCACACCCAGGTCTTTTGCCGATAGAGGGAGATACTCCTTCTTAAGCAGAACATTAATCGCTCCATCAGACTCCATAATCGCAAATTCCACTTCAGATATATTGAATACATCCTTTTTACGTAGCTCTTCCAATAATTCATCTGTTGTTAAACGTTCCTTTTTCATATGATCTTCAAGTATTTTCCCGTCTTTTATAAGAACGGTGGACTTAAAGTCAATGAAGTCTCTTGCTTTTTTACTCTTCATCTGAAGCCATTCAATTCCTAAAGAACAAGCGACCCATACAATCAGTGCAATGAGTCCTAAATGCCAATACTTATCCGTATCCAAAGAAATATAGGCGGCTAAGCTGCCGACGGTTATCCCCGTAATATACTCGAAGAACGAAAGCTGCGATACTTGTCTCTTCCCCAGTAATTTAGTTAAAAAGAAAAGCACAACCACAGCAAAGAGTGTTCGTACTACAACCTCCAACCACTCCGGCATCACAATTTTCCTCCTTTTTTAAATCAACACTTGTTTAGTAACACTCATTATTTGTCAAAAAAGGTCCATTCAATCCTGAATTAGACTACTTATTTATGGAAATCGGTTAACGTGTAAAGCTTGTATTTTTTTCCTGCATAACTAAAGTAACGGTTGAGGACAATAGGAAACGTCATGCTAGAAACTTAAAACAGAGGAGAGAAACCTAATGACAGTAGCCTCACAAGTTAAAACATGTTTATCTTCTTTAAAAGGTGCTCAAGCGAGCTTGGAGCAATTTGCGCTTGAAACACAAAACGAAAGTGCAAAAACTTTATTCACAAATGCAGCTGAGCAAACGCAACAAATCGTTACACAGGTTGAAAATCGGGTAACCGAATTAGAGTCAGAAGAACCTCAATACAAAGGTTTCTAACTTTCACTTGAATAATCAAAGGGGTCATTAAGCTAGTTATCGCTAGCTTAATGACCCCTTCTCTATATCATCACTGCAATTCCGCTTACTTTCTTTTTTTGGCAGGAATCAGGATCTGAACCGATGTTCCAATTCCCACACGACTAAAAATACTTACGCCATACTCAGGTCCATATTGCAGTTTAATCCGTTGATCCACATTACGGACGCCATAACCTGTATTTGTATGTCCCTTAGAATCAAAAATTTGATCAATACGCTCTTGTCTGATGCCTATACCATCGTCAATAATACGGAAGAGAATATTATCGCCTTTCTTACGTCCTACAATCCGTAAATGAATGTGATCGCCGCACCAAGCATGCTTCAGGACGTTCTCGATAAAGGGTTGTAGAATCAGTTTAATGGTCTCATAAGGCCAGATCTCAGTATCAAAATCAAACAGAACCTCTAAGCGGTCACCGTATTTAATTTTCTGGATTTCTAAATAGGCGTTTGCTTGCTCAATTTCAGTTGGAACCGGGATCATCGTACGGCCCTCATTAAGCGTTAAGCGGTAAAACTTCGCTAATTCCATCACCATCTTCTGCAGCTTCTCATTTTGACCAAACTTGGCTAATTGAATAATAGACGACAAAGTATTGTACAGGAAATGTGGGTTGATTTGCGATTGTAGGATTTCAAGCTCCGCTTCCTTCTTCTGGAGCTGAGTCAGATATACCTCTTTAATCAACATATCAATATTTTCACCCATATCATTCAGCGCGGTTGCTATCTGAGAGAATTCATCCTTCCCTCGATATTTAATACGCTTGTGAAGATCACCTTCCCGATAGGCATTAAGCACATATACGAACTTATTAATACGAATCGAAAAATAACGGGATATAAATATACCTACAAAGCTAAAAACCACACAGCATATGAGACACATTAAAATAATAAACAAACGTACCTTCATTGCATCCTTTTCAAGGATTGTAATCGGAACAAGCGCGATTAATTGCCATGCTTGGTTAGCAACCATAATCGTTTCTTTAATCGTCAGGTAATCCTTATTTAGCTCCGCTTCATTAGTATAGTTCTCCGGTAATTCACCCGATTGATACATCGTTCTTCCAAACTCATTCTTTATAATTAAATTACTTCCTTTTCCTATCTTCGTATAATTGACACTGTCAAATAGATCTGGAATCCTTACATTAATCCTTAGGAATCCTATTTCTTTAGGCTTAAGAGGCTCGTATGTATCTATTAGTCTACGGAGCAACGAGATGCGATTATTCTCTACATCACTCTCGATCTGCCACCATTTCATAGTTTCAGCGTATTTTTCAGTTGGAAAATCATAATACCAGGACTTACCTTCAATCCGTTTCATGTGGTATAGATGATAAAAGCTACTATTATCCAAATAACCCTCAAGTGAATTCGAATAGATCTCAGGGATCGATTCATTTTTTAAGAATAGCGACATCCCTATCTTCACACCAGTAGATTGAATAGCTACGTCAAGCTTTGGCAGCACCTTCTTAGACATCCGATCGTAATTTTCCCAGCCTTCCTCATAACTCCGAAGATTCCGATAAAAATCAAAATCACTGTATAATTGCGTTGATATTCGAGTAACTTCGTCCATTTTATAATCAATATTGTCACGAATCTGCAATAACGTTCCTTTAATATTCGTATTGATATGTTCGCGTAATGAATCATTATACATGGAATGAGAGACGAACCCTATCAAGGATATAGGAATAATTATAAAAAACATATACGTCAGCATTAACTTATACCCAATCGGCACATACTTATGTCTTCTTCGTAATTTCATAGAACATCATCCCCCATCACTTGTCGCGCTTACGATACTCCATAGGTGTCATACCATAAGCCTCTTTGAACTGTCTGCTGAAATAAGGGAGATACCGATAGCCTACCTTGCTAGCGATTTCATAGATTTTGCAGGTCGGATCTTTTAAAAGCTTGCCTGCTTGATCCATTCGAAGCTGTGTAAGTACTTCACTGAACGTTTTCCCTGTTTCCTCTTTGAATAGATAGCCCAAATAGTTAGGGGAGAAAGAGAACTGCTGCGCAATATCTTTAAGCGTAAAGTTATCGCTCATTCTGTCCTGCATCGTTTGGATGATTTCTCTAATCAATTTATGGTTCACTGAATCTGATTTACTACGCAGGTACTCGGAGATCTCAAACGTTTTGAGCACGAGCCACGAGCGAATATCACTGATCGTATCGAATTGATGTAAAACATCTAAACTATGTATCTCCATACCTAAAATTTCAAATAAATCCTCACTAACATCCTTTAACTGCTGATCTAGCTTCCAAATGATATACATTGCCAGATTATGAATAGTGAATTTAGATCTTAAACTACTTACAGAGCGGAATAACTTGTCGATTTCATCATAAATAAGAACTAGCTCATACTCTTTCACCGCTTTAAACAGAGTATCCATGCGGGTATCTAACATACGAGCATCGATCATTCCTGGTTCACTGCTAACGGTCTCATACATTATTAGATTGCCTTTGCCAATAAACATTTTTCCGTCCACAGCTTCCATAGCTTGTCGATAGGAGATATGAATCTGTTCCATAGAAAATGTTGGTTTGCCTACACCTACAGTCATTGTGACTGGAAACTTCGCACGAATCGAGGCGTAAATATCTTCAGTGAACTTTTCCATTTCCTGCTCGTTAATCAATAATGCAATCCGATAGGACGATACCTTGTAGCAATGTGGCATTCCGTGCTTCTGACCTATTCTATTCACTTCATAAAGGAAGTCCTTAGCCATTTGATGTTTAGATAGATTATCCTGTCCTTGAAGCCAGTTGAAGTAGTCAAGCTCCAAGACAGCTACACGAACAGGCCAATTCAGCTTATCCAGACCGTATGACTTCACAAGCGACAACATTCCGGCCTGGCTACCCTCTTCCCCTTCCCATTCCCCTTCGAATAAGCGTATCAACAAATCATTTTTGGCCATTGGAATCATATGCTGATAGGCTTCTTCAACATCACGTCGTTTACGTTCATCGTCTAAATCCTGCCTTACTTTCTGAAGTGCAGCAATGAGTTCGCTATCATCCATTGGCTTAAGGACGTAGCTATACGCCTTTAGTGACAGTGCTTGCTTAACATAGCTAAAATCTTGGTAACCGCTTACAAATATCACGCGTATATCCTTTTTTTTCTCTATAGCAATTCGAGCCAGCTCAAGGCCCGACATATTCGGCATATTCACATCGCTTACGATAATATCAATAACATGCTGATCTAAAATATCGCACGCGGTAAACGCGTTATTTGCTGCCTCTACAACTTCCATACCAAGCTCATTCCAAGGAATAAATTGTCTCATACCTTCTAGATCCAGCATCTCATCGTCTACTAATAATACGTTGTACATCAACAAGTCCCCCTTTGAAATGCATAAATCTGTCCCTGTAAATTCTACCATTACTCTTTCCCAGTATACCATTCATAAATTTGTCTACCAGCCTATAAACAATGAGTCATCAGAATACAACGTAAAAACGAAGGCTTGCCTAGTAGCAAACCTTCGTATTACTAATTATTATTTTCCTAAAGCTTTCTTGTTTTCTGTCCATACTTTTGTAACATAATCAAGGAATTTCTCATAACCAACCTTCATGGAATCATCATGTGCTTTGTCAAGAATGGCTAATGCTTCTGCATCGGTCTTCGCATACATTGATTTCGCTCTAGCAGTTAGCCAGATATCTCTAACGCTTTGTCTGATAATACCTTCTTCACTGTCTGGAGCCGGATCCCAGTTTAGGAACTCCGTAAAGTCGCCTTGTGAAGCCCACGTCACTTCCATCTGCCAACGGTTACTAAAGTCGATCTTATCAGCTGGAAGGGTTTGCAACATCATTTTCTTCGTATTATCCAAGAAAACTGTGTTTCCTACCCAAACCAAGTCACCAGCCTTACCGCTGATTTCAGACAATGCTTCTGGCTCATTTAGATATTTATCTTTATTAAATTTAGGAGTAAGTCCATCTGCTTCAAATCCATCCCAGTAAGCGTCTGGTCCTGGAGGGCCCCAGTTCAGAACCATTGAACCTTCTGCACCTGTCATCCAATCAAGCATTGCGAATACAGCTTCTGGATTTTTAGCATTTTTAGTGATTGTAGCCACGTTCCAGCCTAACTGATTGTACGTTCCCGGAGTGATTTTACTTTGATCCAAGCCCGGTTTGTAGATTGGTTTAATAAACATATAACCATCTTCCGGATTTTTCTTCTTCATCTCTTCATCAGCAGTAGCCAGCAACTTCATCGGATCAAATGTCGCAATCACAGCGAACTTTCCGTTCATCGCTTTCTCTCTAATTTGGTCTTCTGTTTGGGTATTCGCATCCTGTGTCATAAGCTTCTCACGCATTAATTTAGCACCAAAGACAACGGACTCACGGAACCCTTCATCTTTGTAAATGGAAGCCATTTTGTCGCCATCAGGTACAGCATATATTCTAGTATACGAAAGGTTATTCTCTTTAAAAGAGGAGAACAACTGGTCAATACCGTTACCATCTTTCGCTAAGCCAGTCTCAAACGGAATAACATCTGGGAACTTCGCTTTAACAGCATTTAAGTAAGCATACAAATCATCCGTAGTCTCTAGCTTAGGAGAACCGAGTTCTTTGTAAATTTTCTTATTGATCGCATAACCGGCATTACCGTTTGGCTGTGTTGTATAATAATTCGGCAGCTGATAGATTTTACCATCAGGAGAACGAAGCAATTCCAAATGTCCAGCTGTTAAGTACTTTTTAAAGTTTGGATATTTATCAATGTATTCATCCAAAGGAACTAGCATATCCGCTTGACGAAGACGCTCTACGTCAGCACCTTTCTCAGTCCATACAATATCCGGTAGCTCATTACCAACGATCATCGTTTGCAGCTTCTGAGCATTATTACCACCAGAGCTAATTCCAGTGACATTGATTTTCAAATTATCTAAAATCCATTTAGAAGCAGCATCTTTGCCCCATTTCGGCATTTGATACCAGCCGTAGTTTCCGTAGAATGATACTTCAAGCGGTTCTTTCCCTAACTCATACAAATCAGCAGCTGGAGCTTCAGTTGCTGTGTTAACCGCTGTTCCTCCTTCTTTCACTGGTTCAGCAGTTGCAGCTGGAGCGCTTGAATTGTTGCCACCACAACCCGCCACCACAGTCGACAATAGCAAGGTAGACAACGTTCCGAGAAGCATCTTTCTCTTAGTCTTCAATGTATTTTCCCCTTTCAATTTGTAATCTATGTTCAAAGCAATACGCTCTAAACCCCATCTCATTCTATCATCCTACTCTTTCAATGATCCGACCAAGACACCTTTAACGAAGAATCTTTGTAGGAATGGGTATACACATACAATCGGAATGGTTGCAACCATGATCGTAGCCATCGTTAATGACTTCGACGTTATTTTCTTGGCTGAGTTAATATGAGCAATGGAACTTGCATCTACATTAGACAGCTGTTCTGAAGCAATATTAGAGAACAATATCTGTCTCAAGATGGTCTGAATCGGCATTAACTCCTCTTTCGTAATGTAAATACTCGCTACGAACCACTCATTCCAGTGATTGACTGCTGTGAACAATGATAATGTTGCGATGACTGGCCCTGACAAGGGAAGTACGATTCGGAGAAAAGTTCCCCAGTATCCGCAGCCATCAATCTTTGCTGACTCCTCTAAACCTTGCGGAAGACCTTGGAAAAAGGTCCGGAATATGATCATATTCCATACGCTGACAAGTGCAGGAATAATAAACACCCAAAATGAGTTGAAGAGGCCTAAACTTCTGATAAGCATGTATGACGGAATGAGTCCCCCGCCGAAATACATTGTAATGATACACATAATCATGTAGTATTTGCGACCCATTAGTTCGCGCTTCGACATCCCATAAGCAAATATCGAAGTGGCCAATATCGCTGTTACTGTACCAATTACCGTCCGCAATGTTGCAATGACGAATCCACCCATTAAACGAGAATCTTCAAATACGATCTTATAATTCTCAAGCGTGAACTCACGGACCCAGAAAGTAATTCCGCCTTTGGAAGTATCCATCCCCTCATTAAAAGAAATCACAAGTGAATTCCAAAATGGATAAAACGCGGAGAATGCCAGTAAGGTCAAGAATACATATATGAAGCCAATAAACAATCGGTCTCCTATGTTAGTACGTTTCATAATTCAGTCCCCCTATATTGAGTAATTCATTACCACAAGCTGTTTCCCGCTCTTCTGGCAATGAAATTTGCAAAGGTAAGTAATGTCACACTGATAACGGCCTTGAACAATCCGATAGCAGTCGCATAGGAGTACCTGAAGTTATCTATACCGACACGTACAACATATACATCAACTGAATCTGATACCTCTCGTAGAGCCGGATTGGAAGCAAGGATCAAAATATCTTCAAATCCTGCATTCACCAGATTACCGATTGCCAGAATCATAAAGATGATCACAACTGGCATAATGGAAGGCAACGTAATCAAATATATCTGTTTAAAGCGACTCGCACCATCCATCGAAGCAGCTTCGTATAAGTGCGGATCAATACCAGCAATGGCAGCTAAGTAAACGATCGAGGCAAATCCAATTTCCTTCCACACATTGGTTGTAACTAAAATGCCCCAGAAATATTCGGTCATAGACAGGAAGTTAATCGGTTCATCGATAAATCTCAATTTCTCAAGCAGCATATTTATACTGCCATTATCTACGGATAGCATCGAGGTAACCATCGAGCCGATAACCACCCACGATAAGAAGTGAGGCAAGTATGTAACGGTCTGAATAACCCGTTTAAAGAACATCTTACGAACTTCGTTCAGCATTAACGCCAAAATAATCGGTGCAGGAAATCCAAAACAGAACTTCAGTAAGCTGATTATGATTGTATTTTTCATAACCACTTCAAATTCAGGAGCATTAAAGAAGTAAATAAAGTGCTTTAATCCAACCCAATCACTGCTAATAAAGCTATTACCTAACTTGTAATCTTGAAAAGCGATTAGAATACCGTACATGGGGATATAGGCAAAAATAAAAACTAAAACAAGTGCTGGCAATACCATAAGCTGCAGATCTATTTGCTTAAAAAAGCGTCTTATCCCGCTGGTCCGATGCTTGCCGAGATTCGGTCTTGATGTCTTGTCTGGTGCGACGCTTGCGTTCGCCATATGTAAGTCCTCCTAAACCTAGATTCTTATAAATAAAGCATCTTTCATGGCTTTCTCTCTTTTTGCAGCCTTGGTTCTCCTCTACTCTCCCTCCGTTGATTTGCTATCTTATGAATTAATCTTAATATCTAAGCGCTTTCAAAGGTATATGACAAAACAACTATTATTGATACTTTGACACTTTCTTGAAATAGCTCGTCCAATTTAATAAAAGCATAATTTAAAAAAGCCCTATGCAGAGATATCTGCATAGGGCTTTTTCATCAATTCGTTAGAGCATTCAATATGTTATCACTTATCTTGTCTGTAATTACTCTTTGGATCTTTCCATCATCTAGATAAACAATAGAAGGAACTGAATCTATTCCTAGCTTGGCAGCAAGTCCGGGTGACTTATATACATCTACCTTTGTGACCCTGATCTCAGTATGGGATTGTTCAAACGCCTCAAAGAGTGGTAATAGCTCCCGGCAAGAAGGATCAGTTGCATTCCATAAATAAACAACGGATGGTTTTCCTTGATTTAGAATTTGATGCTCATAGGTCTCACATTCAGAGATATACTTCTCTGCACCATACCCTGCAATGGCACCATCACCGACAGCTGTAGCCACTTGCTTAAGGAACTTATCACATACATCGCCTGCTGCGAACACACCAGGTATATTTGTTTCCATTTTTTCATTGACTAGGATATATCCATTTCGATTCAACTCAACTACACCTGATAAAATTTCTGTGTTCGGGGTATATCCAATAAATAAGAAACATGAATCAACCTTTACGTTTTGCAGTTCATTAGATTTTAAATTTTTCAGGACGACGGAATTCAAACGTTCCTCACCTTCGAAAGAACTTACCACCGTATTCCACATGAATTCCATTTTAGGGTTTTCTAGTGCCTGCGTTTTGGCAATTTCATTACAATCCATTTTCCCATGATCATGCATAACAGAAACGATTACTTTATCTGCAAACTTGGTCAGAAACATTCCTTCTTCAATAGCTGCATCACCACTGCCAACAACCATAACCGTCTTTCCCGTATTTGCTGCAGCGTCACAGGTTGCACAGAAAGAAATTCCTTTATCATATAAGAACATATCTTCATTAGCTGCCCCGGTAATTCTTGGTTTTCCCCCACTGGCTATAATAATGACCTTGCACTCATAACGAACCCGAAAGGTCTCCACTACCTTAATATCTTCCGCTACCGATACAGATTTTACATCTGTCATTTTAAAATCCACACCAAATTTCTTAGCTTGTTTATGAAATAATTCCATAAGGTCTGTACCGGTCGTTCCTTCAGGAAAACCAGGATAATTTTCTATTTCATTAGTATAAGTGGCAAGACCACCTACCAGTGATTTTTCCAAGAGGAGAGTCTTTAATTTTGCACGTCCACAATAGATTCCCGCTGTTAAACCAGCAGCCCCGCCACCGATAATGACGACATCATACTGTTCTGTCTTCTTTTCCATTCCGTTTGTCCCTCCTGTGAGTCTGTGCCTTAATAAAATAGGCTGACTCTCGTCAGCGCAACAAGCTCAGCCTATTTCACTTTTACATAAAGAATTTGGCTAATAATTTACTGCCTATAAATGCGCCAACCAGCAGGAACAATCCAAATATCCATCCTGAAAGCGATAAAGAAGCTATAGCCGTAAACAATGCACCAATATTACATCCATTAGCCAGTCTAGCTCCGTACCCCATGAGTAATCCACCAAGTACCGCTGCTACAACCTGCTTTTTGGACTTAATTTTCTTCAACTTGAATTCGGAAGCAAACAAAGTCGCTGCTAAAGCACCTAATATTATCCCTAGATTTCGAATCGAACCACCATCATTCAAAAATCCGGAAGATAATGTTTTTTGTGCTTTTTCCGAACTAAAATATGCCCATTGATCTACATTTCCGCCTGCTAATCGATACAACCAAGCTCCCCAATCTGCAAAAGCGCTAGTTACTCCCCATCCTTTAGAGAAAACAGCCAGATGTGCTGTAGCGAATACAGCGAGAAGTACAGCTCCAGTTACATAAGTAAACGGTTCTTTGAGCAAGCGCTTGTAAAAGCGGTTAGACGATATCTTCAACCAGAATTCGTTCACCGTTTCATTCACCGTCCTTTCCTACTCAGCGATCCTATTTTACCTTCTCAATAACAACTTCCCACTCGCCATCATCAACCTCTTCGATTTCCACATTATGTCCCTGTTTTCTCGCCCATTCTGGAACGTTCTTCATTGCGCAGCTATGATCAATAGCTACTACTAGTACATCACCTACATTGAGTTCAGTCATTTTCTTTTCTGTTCTCATTAACGGAACCGGACAAGCTTCTCCCATGCAATCAAGTGTAAATTCAGCCATTTTAAAAACCACCTTTATATTTTTTTGGAATAACAATAGTGAAAATATTCACGTAATAATCTAAACTAATCTGCGCTTCCCATCTTTTTCTCTTGCCATTTAACAGCTGCAATGTATAACAGAAGAATAATCAGGAACTGAACAACCAGTGCTCCAAGCCAACCAAAGACGTCTGGTAAAAATACAGTTGGTGCATCCTTTATAACGTTAGCTCTCCACCACCCCATATCATGTGATCCCCAAAGTGAACCAATGACAAAAAACACAAGTGAAAGCATCTGCATCGTGAATCCTTCACCTACACGCATCAATGTACCCGAAGCGCATCCACCCGCGATAACCATGCCAATTCCGAATAATACAGCACCAATGATCAAAGCCAAGCTGATTTGACCCACATTATCCATCCCAGGAATCGGTTTACCATCTAGAAACGCTGGGTACTTAATCGCTGTAAATCCGATGGTTGCAAGGGAAAAAGCAATCAGAACCGCTCTTGTAACTGATGTGCTGCCTGTAATACAGGGATCTCTAAGTGATGCAGTAAAGCAGAAACGTGATCTTTGCAAAATAACGCCAAACGAAATACCGAAAAGCAGGTAGACAACCATTTTATCGTGGGAATGGTCTAGGAAAAAACCAAACCCAATAATGAGAGCTGTGACCAGCAACGCGATGGGCAACTGACTCTTTTTAGGTTTTCTAGGAGCTCTGGTTCGGGTTGATCTCGTTTCGGGACTTACGGTTTGCCCCATAGTCTAACACCTCCATCGTTTTTATGTAATTGACTATGTGAAAATAGTAACATACTTATTTAAGCTGTGGTTATCTGCTTTCTTTATGCTGTATAAGTGTTACTAATGGCACAGATGGAGCGTAATCAAGTATGCTATAGTGTGCACTAACAGCGGGCAACAGGAGGAATAAGTATGAATATGGAAACGCTTAAATTATTTTTAGATATTGCTTCGTTAAAAAGTATATCTAAAGCCGCTCAGAAATCTCATATCACCCAATCCGCACTTAGTCAGCAGTTGAAATCATGGGAGAATACCCTGGGTTCTGAACTTTTTGTGAGAAGTAATAAAGGCGCTAGCCTAACCGAAGCAGGGATTATTGCGGAGAAGTACGTGGAGCAAATCTGTAAATTGTATGATGATATGATCACAGAAATCAATCATTTACAGCCAACACAACACGAGCTGTCCATTTATGCGATTCCGGAGGTCTGTAATTATGCTCTCCCTTGTACCTTGTATGAGGTGAAAAAACATTTTCCCAATTTCCATATCACTTTAAATGAAGGGGCATCGTCCTTAGTAGAAGAACGTTTACTTATTGAAGAAGGTGATATCGGGTTTATTTCCGGTCCCTCTCCAAAATCCGAATTAAGCTCACATATGGTATTTTCAGATCAAGTTATGTTGGTGGCAAGCAATACGACCGTTTGCCCTGATAAAATCACATTGACTGAGCTCCCCAATTATCCTTTAATCTGGTCCTCACAGCTTCATTGTGTGCAAAGGGCTTTGAATGCAGTGGGCGAGCTTAAATTAAATATACTCTTTAATCTAGACTCTCTTGAGGCGGTAAAGCTTGCTGCCATTAGAGGGCATGGTCTCGCCTTTCTCCCTTATATGTCCATAAAAAAAGAGTTGTATAGTAAACAACTCAAGATCATTCCTATTGATCAGTTCCAGGTCAATAACGATGTCTACATGATAAAGAAACAAAATCAGCGCTGTGACAACGATACGAAACAATTAGTTCGATATATTGAAAAGACTTTAATAGATACTTTGTGTTGAGCCTAAACCTCAATCGTAATTTCCCATACTCCATTAATCACTTCTTGAATGGAACATTTTAGATTTGAACCACGACAGTAATCCGTGATAGAAACTTTTGCGCAGCTATGATCAGTAACTAGCATTACCTTTTCACCCTTCTGAATGGCTTTTTGATGTTTTTTTAACATCATTACTGGTACTGGGCAGATTTCACCCAAACAATCAATTTCAATCATGAAGCTGCCTCCATTACATAGATCATTAAAGTTCTAATAATGACCCAGCATTATTTTCTTCACAAAAGGGGTTAAAGCAAGGTTGTTTAGTTGTTTGATTTCTATCCACTGTGCCCCATCAGAGTCTTGTCCGTCTCCATCGGTCTTAAGCTCAAAGTTCACATCTAACAATGAAACATTATATATGATCCCTATATGGTGTAATTCTTCTAACTGGGTATCACTGTATGGATAAATTAACGTATAGGAAATGGAATCATGAAGCAATCCTTTTAAACTTGTAATTCCGGTCTCTTCCCAAAACTCCCTCTTAAGGGCCTCATACGGCTCCTCTCCAAACTCAACAGAACCCCCTGGAAAGTCCCACTTCCCCGTATGAGGGCCTCTTGCTTTCTTAATTAGTAATACTTTATCGTTCTTCACTAAGACTCCATACACTCCAAGCTGAGTATATTTTATCATCTCCATAAATCTACCTCCCTCACAAACACCGCAGTTCCAGAAATAAACACATCCATTTCACCGGATTCATTTCGATATACTTCTACGTTCACCTTGCCATCCCTACCCATTTCCAATCCCTGTTCCACATCAAATTGTATCGAGTCCAAATGCGGATTAATATATTTTAAATAATAAGCCCCCATGACTCCCGATGCTGTACCTGTTACTGGATCCTCAACGGTTCCCGAAAAAGGCGATGAGAAATGTCTAGCGTGCATTAATGAGTGTGGATCAAAAGTTTGGAGTGAAAATGGGTGTACAGATGCTTTTGGAAGCTGCGTTAAAATCTCCGGAAACAACGAGTTTATCGGTTTCATTTTATTAAAGCTATCGATACTCTTAATTGGGACTAATAGAGTCCATGCGCCAGTACAGCCATAAACAATAGGCAGATCCTCTTCTATCTCATCAAGGGTTAGACCTATGGCGTGCGCAAGCTTCGCTCTATCGCCGTTAAATTCAATAAACTTCGGTTGATCTTGCTTCATTTTTATTAGTAAGTAATTATTGTTGTCCATACTAAATTGAATGGGTAGCACACCCACATTTGTTTCGATCTTTACCGAGCTAGCCTCTCCAAGAATACTCTTTGTTTTTAAAGCAAATAAAGATGCCATTGTTGCATGTCCACAAAGATTGATCTCATGGCCTGGCGTAAAATACTTAAGCCTTAAATCAGCTACATCTGATGAGATTACAAAAACTGTTTCGTTAAAACCGACTTTATGAGCTATTGATTGCATTTCACTTTCGCTTAAATGATCAGCTTCTAACACTACTCCCGCAGGATTCCCTTTGTTCGGATAGGGAGAAAACGCATCATAATGAAGCACCTTGATGTTGTTCACTGATAAGTCTCCTTTATTTAAATTCATATAGACTGACTAAAGACACTCTGCTGTGAAAATCTCTATTTCTCTTAAAACTTCTTGGCGCTTTGATATCGAATTACATATATAAAAACGTTCTTTATTGTGCTCATGAAACTGTTTAATTACATTAGGCTGCTGATTGAAGAATTCTTTATAAAGAGCTTCACAATCAATTACAGGATGAGTATCATGAAGTTCCTTGAGTTCAAATACAAGGACATCTTTTTTGCGCTGGATTATTTCACAGACCACATCTTTTGCGTATATACCGTGAGTTAATAAGATTCTTAATGCCGAAAGATCATTGGCTTTTTCCTGTGAAATCTTAATTAATTCTGCTTGTATCTGTAGGATTTGTACCGTATTCCAATGATCAATTAAATCATTAAAAATCCTGTACACCCATTCTTCATCATCACTGTGTTGATTTAGTACATCTTTTACATATGGAATCATCGGATCCCCTATTTCAAGTAAAAAAACAGCTATTTCCCCCGCACCTGGCCAATTTATATCTTGTATCCATTCAAGTAAACCCGACAATATGCTTTTCACACGTGGATATCCTAAACGTATGACTGTTTCAGCCGCTCCATCCCAATAGTCTTTTGATATAGGTTGTACTAATAAATGCAAATCTTCATCCTTTATGTATTGTAGCTTATTAATTACATCTTTCTTTTCTTCTTCGGATAGATTCCATGATAACTTTTCGATTAAACTCGATATGTTTTCTATTACATCCACCTTCTCATCATCATTTTGTCATCATTGCAAGCTTTATGGATAACCTAATCGGTAGTGCAGCATTTCCCATCTGGTTCAAATCCTCCACCATAAATAAATCTTTAACAGGGTAATAAAAAGCAAAAGACCCTGTCACCCAAAGGCATAACGGATAACTCTATAGCACAGATTTCTTTCGTTTCATTATCCATATTATTAATAACACAATAATTAAAGACCCTAGTATAGAAATCCAGATCGTTTTACTTTCCAATTGACCATTGGCATATTGACCTTTATTAATGGCTTTGACAAATTCAGCTTCGTGGGTCTTAATGGCAATGATTTCTTTTGGATCGATATTCTTAATTGAATAATATGGCGTGCCCTTAGGGTAAATATTTGAAAAGTTGCCGCTATACGTTCCTTCGTGGTCTGAATATCGTGTTACTTGCCCTATCTTCTTGTCAATTTCATTCGATGGGATGAGTTCGTTGTCGGATATTTCATAAATATCACCTGAGTAAACAACAAACGAACCTGCCCAATCCGCGGAGACCGCATGTAATGGCAATAAAGCAATTATGGCTAGAATTACAATAATGAACTCCTTCATTACAACCTCCTCTATCTACGAGATTCTATTGCTTTATACAGTTCATTAAATGCTCCACCTTTATTTAATCCTTCAATAAGTTCTGCTAAGCCAGATTTTCCTACGATCCCAAACCATCTAGTAACTTCTGAATGGGCGATCTCATAATTTTCTTTTACTTGTGAGGGTTCATAAAAAGCATCTCTACTACTTAAGTCATTAATATGATCTAAGCTTAAATTTTCATTTCTTATATATCTATGATCAACTAAGGTTGCTAACCCTTCATCAAACCATACAGGTACCTTGTCCTTATTCTTTAATCTCGTTCTTAATTCACTATGCAGCAGTTCATGAGCTATTACATCTTCATTAAATCCATCAGGACCAATAACGATGTAATGCCCCTAATATGTATAATAAGTCTGTCCCGTTCGATTCTTTTGAGCATACTTCTTTAGGGCTTGAGGAGATTGAATAAATAGCATGGTTGGAGTAGAATGTAATCCGTCAAAAATCTCTGAAATTCTTTCTTTCGATTGTTCGAGATCGTTTATAATCAAATACTCAATATTCTCAGAGATGTCAGGTTCTAGATAAACTTGTTCATCCTGTTCCTCCATACTAGAAAAGTCTACCATCATCGCATGAACGGGTTGAGGATTTAACATATAGCTAGCTATTAGTAACATTAAAAAGATGGATAGGAATGCGGCGATGATGAATGTCTTTTTCCTTTTTTTGATCATACCAGTAGCTCCTTTTAGATTATCAAAAATACTCTATAAGAATATTTAACGAACTCTCAATAACCTCAAGATCAGATGAGCCTATAATTTGATCAAGCACTTCCCCTTCAGAATCTATAAAGTACAATGTAGGAAAACCTGGTTCCCCATAATGTTTATAGAAAGCTCCTGTTTCATCTAGAAGTACGGGATAATCAATTTTGTATTTCTTAACATACTGTTCAACTTCTGAAACATCATCACGATAAATTGGATTAATGCCGTAGATGTTCACTTTATCCTTATATTTTTCATACAAAGAAACAATCTTTGGAGCATCTTCATTACAATACGGACACCAAGAGGTGAAAAATACTAATACCGTTGGTTTTCCCGAAAATTTGATTTGTGTTACATCCGAATTTATTAGCTCCTTTAATTCAATGTTCTCTGGACTAACTGTGGGTTTAGCATTATTGTTTACCACGATATAAATGATAGTGCTTAATGCAATACATAATATAAGTGAACTGATTATTGTGGTGCTTTTTCTCAAAAGATCCACCCTTTTCATCTTTTTTCGGGACTAGTATACATTCTCTTCCACTAATCCTATCTCCTCCACATCATGCCAATCAAAATTCCTTCTATGTATATGAAAAAAGCCTCTGCTTCAGAGATTTCTTCTCTTAGACAATGGCTTGGTCTGCGGTTATTATATTGAGCTAATACAATTAAGCTTTTTCCATTTACGAATCTTCGAACGAAAAGTCTTAAACGGTGCTACTGAATTAATATGAATCCATTTGACCATTGGCCATCTTGGATTGTTTCCTGTCCATTTCCGCACGCCTTGCGTAAAAAGTTCTTCATCACTTAAAGAATCAATCCAGCTCTGCCACTGATGTTCTGTCTCTTGAAATAAAGATCTTAACTCGTCTAATGAGTAGGCAGCATATGTATGATAAAACGATTGATATAATCCGCCAAGCTGATTCCATTTATAATCCGGTGAAGGTGTAATAACGGTTATCCCTGCTTTTTCATCCTTATCCCATTTCATCACAAGGTTCAACCATCCCAATTGATAGGCAAGAATTTCTGCAGGAGTACGATCGACGCCTTCCATACGAGTGTCTTTTTGAGCATTCTCAATGCCTTCAAATTCAAGATCGAGAGATAGATAGGCAGTATGTATAGCATTTTTCAATACCTCTTTAGATGGGTAGTCGTGTTTAGACATCATAATTCTCTCTGACTCCTCTCTTATCAAAATAAATCACCTTGAAAACCAATCATCCACCTTTAGCTCTTATAAAGTTATATTCTCACCCACAACAATACACTTACTGTCACTACCATGCCCGATCTCGTCCGTCTTCACGATAGGAATCCCGCTGATTTCCTTCAAGTACGCTTCTACGATTGAAAATTCATTATAGCTCTCACTCTCAAGCTCAGTAAACGACCCAAGAATCACTCCAGCACATTTATCAAAAGTTCTAGCTTGCTGAAGCTGAGCAAATAAGGAGACGATTTTGTTAGCTCTGCCACTTAAACTCTCTAAGAATAAAATCTTGTTCGAAGGGTCTGGAAAATAACTTGTTCCTGCCAGCTTCATAAAACATCGAATATTGCCGCCAATTACAATCCCACTCATCTGGTTCCCACGGACCCAATGAAAGTCGAAATCGTAAAGATCGTTATGTCCTTCGAAAAATGTTCGATAAAAAGCAGCTTGCTGCTCCGCCCCATCAGAAGATACGAGATTCATCAACTGATAGTGATAGGATTTCGAATTACTTTGTGTATGTAAAGCGTTCAAAATAACGGACAAGTCACTCATTCCGAAAAAAGGCTTCGGATGCAATCGAATATTATCGTAGTCGAGATATTCCAAGATCTGGTTCGCGGAATTCCCACCTGAAATATCAAAAATCGCAAGAATTTCATCATTATTAAATAGACGATTCAACTCCGTTGCTCTTTCCTTAGGATTGCCACTGAAATAACCATCTCTTCTAAACAAGGTGTTAGACATCGCTACCTCTAGACCAACCGAGTTCAGAATTCTAATTAATTCTTCTACTTTAGGCAGGTTCTCCACTCTCACACCATCAGAACAAGCGATAAGTCCTACTTTATTCCCTGGAGTGAGTTTTAAAGCTTTGCTCATCTTAGTTAATCCTTTCATTTCTAATATAACCGATTCTCATAGCTATCCTTTAATCCCTTTGATACATCCTCTTGAGAAATCCCCAGCTCTTTTGCATGTTCTGCTATGATAACCGAAGGTTTAGGCAGCTCTGCTTTCAATGGCCAATACGTATCATCCCATAGATGTGATCTTTTAAAAGCTTTAGCACAATGCATATAACACTCTTCCACTTCAACGGCAATGCCCAATTTCGGTAGTTTACCTTGAGCCTCCATATGAACCATTATTTCTTGATCTTTGATAATCCTTGCATGTCCATTTATTCTTAAGGTTTCTTCAAGACCGGGAATAATAAATATCAAACCCACTTTTGAATTTAAAAGGATGTTGCGCAAAGAATCAAACCGTCGATTACCAGGTCGCTCAGGAATCACTAAATGTTTGTCGTCTAACACATATACAAAACCTGCAGCATCCCCACGCGGAGATACATCACAATTGCCAGCTGAATCACTTGTTGCTATAAAGAGTAACGGTGATTTGGATATATAATCTCGGCAATGATGATCGATGAAGGTTATACTCTTATTGTTAACCAATTCACTGGGATACCCATACATTGACCTTAACTCTTCTTCAGAGTCTATAACTTCTTTGAAAATATTATGGTTCATCTTTCTCCCCCCTATTTTCGCAGTTTAAAAACCAAAAAATCGCTGCAGCGAAAATCCTCCTCATAAGACGGATACTTCTCAAGCATTTCAGCAGAGGGCTTCGGCTCAATCATTTCTTCGATTTGAAATCCAGCCCGTACAATCGTATTTACATAACTGGATAACGTCCTATGAAAAATCAGAAACTTTTCCTCTTGATCTATTGGGAAGTTCTGATTATAAGTGCCCTCGTAAAAATAATTATCTACTTTCCAATAAAGCTTCTCACCAGTATCCGACTTCACCCATCCGCTACCAGGGGTTACAAAGCAAGGATGTGGAATTGAGAATATAAACGTCCCTCCATCAACTAACAACCGATACATTTCATGAATCGCCATCTCATAATCAGATAAGTCATGAATCACCATGTTAGAAACGATGAGATCATAACTCTCATTCTGAAGAAAGCTGAGATCTTCACAATTGCCATGATGGAAGTTTATCTTTAATTCCTCTGGTGATTTACTCTTGGCTATCGTTATCATGTTCTGCGAGTAATCAACGCCAGTGACTGAGGCACCTGCCTTAGCTAACATTCTGCTTAAATATCCTTCACCACAGCCTGCATCTAGCACCTTCTTATTTTCAACAGAACCCATAAGACTGAATAAAGCTGGATTCAAAAAAATTTCTCGATGGATATCCCCGTTTTTGCTGTACGAAGTTGAGATTAGTTCTGCGTATTTATCCCATCTTTTTATGGCTTCTTTACTGCCCAATTCATCATTCATTTGATCACCTCTAAATTTCTGAAATAATCCATTTTACTGTCGATAAATCCATTGTCAAAGTCAGCTGCACCAATAAGCTCACCTTCACTGAAACATAAAGCAAATAACCAAAGCTGTCTAAGCGCAACGAACATAGGTACGGCACTAATATCATTGTCACTGAGATCTCTTAAACTTATATATCCATTTAAAAATGATGCCCATAACCGTTCTACTTCATCTTTATCATGGCCGCTATGAATCTCTCTTGCCAATCTAAACTCAGCGATATCATAGGCTCTCCATCCGTAACCACAAATATCGAAATCATAATGAGTTAATTTCCCTTCGTCCGTGAAAGTCACATTCGTATTCCCATGCAAATCGCCATGGCAGATGCCCCAGTCGAGCCCCGCTTCCAGATGTACTTCAATCTGCGCTTTTAATTGTATGGCAAGGTCATACAGGAATTGATAATCCTCTTGTCGATGGCTCATATGCAGTTTGATCGTATGAAGCGGTTCCTCAATTAAATGTTCAAAATCAAGCTTACCTCTTACATGTTCACTCTTAAAATTGTCCGTAGCTGTGTGGATTTGTGCAACTGACTGACCAAATAAATAGCTGTCTTTTACCGCATGAATAGGCTTTTCATTTCCTACTGCAAAACTAAACATAACGCCATACTTCACACCCTCAGGCACCAAAAATTCATTAAATATGATCCCATCTTTTCGAGGAATAGGAATGGAGACGTTTACACCTTTTTCGTGCAAATCGTTCAACAATTCTAATTCAAAATCAATATCCGATCTACTCCGTCTATCCGCACGATAAACACGAAAGATGTATTTTTCCAATGCCGTTTCTAAGATGTATGTATCGTTCATGCCTCTAAGAAAATACTGCAACTGTACTGGTTCTGGAATCTCATAATGCTCTTTAATATGTAATAATAATGCGTCTGTTGCCAACAGTGAGTATGTAATAGGAAAAAAATTCAAGTGTATCCCATCCCTTTAGGTTTTTGATAGTAATATTTACACCATACCATATTTAGGGAGTTGAATCATTTTCTTCTTGAAGCTGTGAAACCAATGTATGGAAATATAAGTATAATAATACAGAATCAATTACATGGAGGTGTTCGAATGCGTAAATCACCGTTGATATTGAGTATGATTTTATTATCCCTAACGTTAATTATGGGCTGTAGTTCAGAAGTGGATGATGCCACTAAAGCCGCTGAGAAGTACAAAAATGTTGAATATACCATTAAGGTTTCTGATGATTTATTTTCTGAGGAATCCATTCTAGCCCGAAATGAAGAAATGAAACCGTACTTTACTGAATACTATACCGAAAAAGCTATAGGAAGCCGAATCACAACTATCCCTTTTCAAATCGCTAATAAACAAGAGCTTTCTTTAAAACCAGATAATCTAAAGTTCACCCTTTCCGAACAAAAGAAAAATATTGTTGAGTTAAAATATACTTGTGATCTTGTTTTGTTGGATAAGAATGACAAAGAAAGTAAACGTGTCCCTTTGGAGGGAATACTGACTATGTTTGATGTGGATGGTCAATGGTTAGTGCAAGGAGATCGTTTTGACTCGGAGGCTTTAATGAAATTGATTTATGACTAAACACCCTTCATATACCATATTATTACTGGAACATATTATCTAACAATAGTAATATTAATTTCCAGTACATAGTAATATGATAAGGAGCTAATGAGTCATGAAGCGAACTGCATGGATCATAGTAACATTACTTTTATTATTGGGGAGTATTCCAATTACTGCGTCAGCAAAAGCACCAACTGTAAAATCATGGAAGACACTTTACTCTGAGTATATCAAGAAAACGTTAATGGATGCTACTAGAGACAGGTCTTATGACGGTGACTTCAATTATTTCACTTTAGTAGATTTGAACTTTGATGGTACTCCTGAACTTATACAGGGGTATTCTTTACGATTCATTCAGCCCATCAACATTGCTCTAACCGTCCAAAATGGAAAAGTCATTCCATTCAATTATCAAGGAAAACTGAAGGATATTTCAGAGGGTATATTTAATGTAGGTATGGGTGGATTTCTACCGCGCGATGAAAATCGTGGCCTGCATCTCTATAAGAACAAAAAAGATGGAACATTACGTTATATCGCTTTTGTAGATGGCAGTGGTTCGTACAATTCTAATTTGCAGGTTTTCGAGATTAGTTTCCAAGGAACCAAATTTAATGACAAAGAGATATTCTTGGTCGACATTCCAGATCAAGAAAAAACGGATGATTTGCCAAGCTATTATGTAAATCAAAAAGAAGTGAATAAATCCGCCTATGATAAGGCGTATAAGCAATATTTTTCAAACTTGACGTTAGTACCAAGTAAAGTTATCACTGCAAACTATACAGACCTGTTTAATAATGAAGTTAACAAATTCGTTCCAAATGGAATCGCTAATTTTATAAATCGTTATTCTTCATCCAAATAAAGCTTGTTGATTGATCCTCCTTCAATAGATAAAAAAGCAGACTGCTCACCATAGCAATCTGCTTTTTTGATTAAATTAGCTTTTTACTCATCCGATAATTAACTAACAGTACTCCTTTTCGTTCTACACTTTGTTTCATCATAAGCTGGTATCCCTGTCGTTCAAAAAAGGGTCTAGCTGTAATACTTGCTTCGGTATCCATTTCATGAAGACCAAGCTCTCTCGCCTTCATTTCAAGCTTGTTCACGAGAGCAGAGGCTACGCCTTGGCCTTGGAAATCTTTGTGGACATAAAGACAATCCAAATGTCCTTCCAACGTCATATCCGAAAAGCCAACTATGTACCCGTTAATTTCGGCTACATAAGTAATATTTTGACGTAAAGAAGTGCTCCAAGCATCAAGTTTGAGGGTCTTTTCCTCTTTAGGTGCCCAAGCATCAAGCTGTTCTTGTGAATAATGTTGTTTGTTTACGAAATGAACTGTCTCATAGAACAATGAGATAAGCTGACTAATATCCGATTCTTGATAAGCTCTAATTTCCATTGCTTGTTCTCCTTGCTGGCATTGCTACAACCCCACTACATCTTTAAGCTCCAGAAGAGAACTAATCATATAGTTAGGCTTGAGGTCTTTAGGAACCTCTATATTCTGGCGATTGTAATAGCAGAAGTCAATGTCAGAATTCACAGCACCATGGTAATCATCTTGTAAAGAATCCCCAACGAACAGCACTTCATGATTGCTTAGCTGTAGATCTATTAAAGACATTTCAAAAATCCTTTTATCAGGTTTTCGGATGCCTACCTCATCAGAGATCATTATGGATTTGAATATTTCATAGATCTTACCGGCTTGCAGTCTTTTTCTTTGTGCCTCACTGATCCCATTGGTGATAATCCCCAGAGCATACTTATCTTTAAATGAAGTTAAGATCTGTTCCGCTCCTTCTTCAAAATAACAGGAATTGCAAAAATAATCCCAATAAGTATCTGACAGTTTGCTATGAAAAAACTCCTCCTGTTTAAGGGTGTCTCTAAAAGAATACCTCAATACCTCTCCTATAGTCTTCACCTCACCACCACCCACAAAGTTCATCCAATGGCGAAAATTATGACCTGAAAACTCTCCATAAAATAAAGACCACGCCTCAATATCTTCTACGAAGAGATTATGATCGTTACAGGTTCTTTTCATCGCTTCGATTTCACAAGTACTATAATTTATTAATGTATTATCTAGATCAAATATAATGGCTTTGTACATAATATCCTCCCCGAATAATGTTCTTATCTATCATAACATGAACATTAAAGTTTGGATAAAATTAACAAAAGGTTTTCATCACTCTGAGGTACTCATGAACTCTACTAGATCAATTTTCTGACCTGTTTTAGCACTTTCCAGCGCTCCAAATACCATTGCCATACTATACCGATTATCTCTACAATTCGTCTCTGCTGAACGCTCTTCTGCTAGTGAAAGGAACATTTCCTCCAAACATCCTTGATGGAAGGTTTTGTCCATATTAACAGCTTCTCCATTTACACGCTCTACATCACGAATAAATTTATCACTCTGATCTCCTGATACGACTACCTCTGCATATGGCATCTCATGACCATCCCAAATCGCAGTTCCTTTTTCCCCATTCAGACGCCAAGCTGCTTCCCAAGAGGTAGAGGCACCTTCTGCACACCAAGACCCCTGATAAGTAAATACAGATCCGTCCGACATCTCAAAGATACACACTGCCGACGCATTCCCCTTATACCATGATCCGGGAGGATTAAACTCCTGACAGTAAACGGAAATCGGATTGGCTCCACTAATAAATCGGGCCTGATCAAAGGTATGAATCGCCATATCCAGCAGCAGAGGACTTTCCATGACATCACGGAACCCTCCGAAATGAGCGCCGAGGAAAAAGCTAGAACTGATGTATCCTACTCTACCAATGGTGTCAGACTCGATTAAGTTGCGCAAAGAACGAATACGAGGGTCATAACGTCGGTTCTGCATCACAGCATGGGCATTTCCGGTTCTTTCAGAGATCTCAACAATCTTAGTGCACTCTTCCATAGTCTCGGCCAGTGGCTTCTCACTAAACACATTACATCCGAGTTCTAATGCAGTGCTAGAAATGCTGTAATGGCTTCCTGGAACTGTAACGTCAAACACAAGATTAGCTTCAGTCGCCTGAATTGCTTCTTTAATGTCAGTAAACGTCAGACAAGAAATCTCATGCTTTGCCGCCATCGCTTGTGCTGACTCCAATCGTATATCTACAAGAGCAACAATCTGAGTATCTGAACGTGATAAAGCGTATTCAATCCAGGCGTTAGCCATTCCTCCGCAACCTGCAACCGCTACACGATACTGAGCTGTCATCATTCTCCCCCTCTATGGTTACAGCGGATTAGGTACAAAGCTACCGCCCCGGCATTGTTTCAAATAATTTAAAGCATGTACTTGTCCCATCATTTCCAGCTCATCCCGATAAACAGGATCATGCCAGCCTTCAATATCAATCGTACCTTTATAACCTGCCTGACGCAAAATAGAAATAACATCAGTCCAGTTCGTATCTCCAAAGCCGGGAGTACGGTGCCATACATAAGGATTGGGGCCATGAATTCCATATTCTTTTACGATATCCCAAGCGATGGTGGCATCCTTACCATGTACATGGAAGATCTTATCTGTCCATTTACGAAGCTGCGGAATCGGATCAATTAATTGGACCATCTGATGACATGGCTCCCATTCGAGTCCTATATTATCAGCAGTCACAGCATTGAACATCTTCTCCCAAGCTAATGGATTGTGAGCAATATTCCAGTCACCTGATCCCCAGTCTCCACCCATGGAACAGTTCTCGAAAGCAATTCGCAAACCGCGATCCGCTGCTCTTTTGGACAACTCTCCAAACACCTCGGTGAACTTCGGAATTGATTCATCAATGGATACCCCTGGTAACCTTCCTGTAAAACCTGATACCATATCCGTTCCGAACAAATGAGCATGATCAATCAGTCGCTCCCAGCTCGCGATTACATCGGAATTATCACCAGTATTCGTCAAAGGATTGCCGAAGATCCCAACAGATGAGATCACGAAGTCATGTTCTGCTGCAAGCTCTTGCACACGCTTTCCAGTTTCCACGAGATCTGTTTCCCCTGTTGTTTGCCAGAAGGTTAAGCTAAAAGATTCAAATCCATGTCCTACAATTTGTGGAATCACTCTGACAGCGTCGCCGCCGCCTACTAATGTTCCAATTCGCATTGTATCCTTCATCTTGTGACCACTCCAATATTGGTTTATAGTAAGTGCTATAACCCGAGTATATATTGCTTCTGAGCTTAAAACTCTTATTATCTTGTGTTTATATAGTCGTATCTTGTGGGAGTTGAGTGATTTGTGAGTTACCCTAATGATCTTAAAGAATATCCTCAATTAGAAGAAAAAACGTATCCATTCCGATTATTTTTTAATGAATGCAAGAACGCAAAGATCGGTCAGAATATCCTGTATTTACACTGGCACGAGCATTTCGAAATCATCATTATGCAAGAAGGCAGCGCCATTTTTCACATAGACAGCAAGCCCTATGAACTGCATGTCGGAGAGGTATTGTTTGTTCCCTCTGGAGGATTGCATGTTGGGTACAGTCTGCGGGATGATCATGTTCGTTTTATCTCCGTCGTATTCCATAGTTCTTTATTTAAGGATTGGAAGCAGGATCCTCAGCATGAGCAGTTTGTAATTCCTTATTTAGAGAATCGTTATCAGCTGCCGGTCAAACCTGCAGAGCTTGTTCCGACCTGCTCCACATATTTTTCTCTTCTGGATACCATCGTTGATGAAGTACTTCAGAAGGGACCTGCTTTTCAACTGGTCATCAAGAATCAACTGCATTTACTCTTTGTGCTGCTCTCTCGCACCTTTCTACCTGAACAAGTATCCGGTAGAACGAATGAGCGGCACTCCTTTAATCGCGAACGTTTTAAGCCACTACTAGAGTATATGGAGAACCATTTCGATGACAAAATGACCGTAGAAAGCGCCGCAAGATCCGTAAATCTAAATCCATATCATTTCTGCAAAACCTTTAAGAAGCTAACAGGTCGAACCTTCATCGATTATGTTAATCTTTGCCGAGTAAATGAAGCAGAGCGATTGCTGCTCGAGACCAATTTTACAGTGACTGAGATTGCAGGTAGAGTCGGCTGCGACAATCCCAATTATTTTACCAAGCTGTACAAGCAGTATAAAGGGATCACCCCTTCAGGGGTTCGAAAATAGGAGATTCGGTCTCTATTCACGAAAAATAGCACCGTTTGCCTCTCCCAAACGGTGCTGGCTATAGGATCATTCCGTAGCAGTAAGCTCTAGCCTCCGCACACTTGCAAGCGCGGGAAAAGATTCATCCACCATACCGGTACTCCATAGCTCAACCTGCTGTCCAACCTTCAAATCCTTAAAGCTAATCGATTCTCCAGCTTCATTAAACATTGTTGACTTCTGATTGAATGAGAACCAGTAAGAGGGATCTTCCATGCCAGGCTCAAGGATGAGAATCCGCTTCGCCTGTTTGGTATCGATATCTACGATTTGACCTATTACATGTGGTTCGCCTAGCTCTGAAATGTCGTAGGTCAACATATCCGGAGCGATCCATTTTTCTATCTCAAGTATGGCCGTTTCAGCATAATCAGATGGAATTGTAATCGTTACTTTATTACCAATCGTGTCCACACCGGAACCGTATAGATTAAGCTTCTGGTAGAGTTCTTGTTTATGCAAAAGCTCTTGTGCAGCTAATAACTCTTGCATCGAATATTTAACATCATGGAGCTCATAAGTACCTGCCGCGAAAGTCTGAGCAAACCGCTGCTCAATCTGCGAGTTCAAACCCACTATATTGATATGAACCTTATTATCCTGTAGATAGATATCTCCGTTAGGAATCTTCTGAGCGGATAGGAAAGCTTTAATCGCTTCAGGATCACTGGAGTAAAGCACTTTATCAGCTTTAGGATCTTCTATTCCAGCGCTCGCAGTAGGCGAGATATCTGGAGTTGCAGTAATTGCAACAGCTGGAGCCGGCTCCTTATTCGACTGTTGATCTTCTGAACATCCACTTATGAATAGTATAATAACAGAAATCCATATCCAGCCACCATGCCACTTATGCATCCTTGTCACTCCCTCACTCTTTATCTTCTCAAACGGAGATTGGAAGTGATAGGTTGCAGATACAGAATGAATTCTCTAATCTAGTGTATAAGGAGCGAGTCCAATCGGAAGAGCTTCAGGACGGGTGCAGGTACTCTTCATTTCGTAGAATGAATGAGCATCTGAAGAATCATGGAATGCCCACATCGCTTCTAGTACATGATAAGCCAATTCTCCACTGGCACGGTGCTTTCTTCCCGTCCGAATGGCATAAGCCATATCCGCTGGACCAATTCCGCGCGTATTTTGATCATATCCAGATAACAGCGTTTGCTCTGTCCATTCATTCTCACCCATGAGCCGGAATTTCACCGGACCGCCAAAGTTATTAGGATCCGGCACTTGAATCGTTCCAAGTGTTCCGTAGATTTCTATATGTGGCAGGTTACTGCCGCCAAAGATATCAAAGCTTGTAATCAGCGTTGCAATGGCTCCATTCTCAAATCTTAATGTTCCGGCAACGTGAGTTGGAATTTGAACAGGAATTTTATTACCCGATTTCTTCTCACTTGTAATCGTGCGTTCGACTAGCGCTTTACCAGTCATCCCGCTAACCGTACGAATTGGACCCAATAACTGCACCAATGCTGTCAAATAGTATGGTCCCATATCAAACATTGGACCTCCACCAGCGGCATAGTAGAATTCTGGATCTGGATGCCAATGCTCATGTCCACGCCCCATCATAAATGAGGTAGCTGCAACGGGTTCGCCAATTACCCCCTCCTCGATCAGTTTCAATACGGTTTGGATGCCCGATCCAAAGAATGTTTCCGGTGCGCTGCCTACTAGTACGCCCTTTTCTCGAGCCGCTGACAGAACTTGGCGTCCTTCTTCTCTCGTCACAGCAAGTGGCTTCTCAACATACACATGTTTACCCGCTTCGATAGCTTTCAGGCATACATCCGCATGAACAGCTGGAATCGTCAGGTTGATAACGATCTCTATCTCCGGATCATTCAGTAATTGCTCTGTGGTGTAAACGCTTGGAATATTGTATTTATCGGCTTGTTCCTTCGCTCTCTCCAAGTCCAAGTCCGCACATGCAACTAGATCAAGAATCTCGAACTTCTGACAATTCTCCATATATATGCTGCTGATTTTACCGCATCCGATAATTCCTACTTTGACTTTATCCATTCGTTGATCGCTCCCAGAGATTATTGACTGTCTGCCATTCCGCTATAGCTACTTCTAACCGTTGAAATTTGGGATTGTGCGCGAACTTTACCCTCGGCAGCCCATAGCAGTCCTCTGCGCATCATTTCCTTTACCTGTGGCATAGCTACAATATCGGCATGATGTCCGAGTGAATTATAATACACTCTGCCATGACCCCACCGTTTGGTCCAGGCTACTGGCATATCCACGGCTTTGTTGAAAGAATGTGGGCCTTCAACAACTGGAAAACGAGTCGTTGCAAGTACTTCTACAGCTGGATCTACATGCAGATAATATTGCTCTGAACAAACGGTGAATTCTTCTAATCCTTCTACGAGAGGACTTGAGCTTTGGCAAATCTCTACGGTGTAGTTCACACCATCATTGCCGGGATGAGCTACCCATTGCCCCCCGGTCATAAACTGCCAATCCACATTATTTCGGAAAGAATCACACATCCCGCCATGGCAACCCGCAAGACCCGTTCCGTTCTGAACAGCTGCCGAGACATTATTCACAAGATTCTGTTCGATTGTACCCATCGTCCATACCGGAACGATCAAATCTAGTTCAAGAAGCTTCTCCGCATCGGCAAAAGCCTCAAGTGTATTCGATACCTCAACTTCAAATTGTTCCTCTTGCAGTACTTTAGCGAATATATCAGCTACCTGTTCAGGCTCATGACCATCCCAACCGCCCCATACTATCAATGCTTTTCTCATCTTCAGCACTCCTTCTAATAGAGGTTGTTCAAACACGCATTTTTGTTGATTACATCTCAGAGATTTCGACCCACCGGCGCTGTTCAATAGAGCGTTCTACCGCTTCTAACACAGCTTGGCATTTCACTCCATCATGGAAATTAGGTACAGGCTGACGTCCTTCTTCAATCGCGTTAGAAAGCTCCAACATTTCGTGAATAAACGTATGTTCAAAACCAATCGTATGACCCGGCGGCCACCAAGCCTCCGCATATTCATGAGCAGGGTCCGTTGCCAGCACACGCCGAAAGCCCTGTACATCCTCAGCATCTGAGGTTAAATAAACCTCGAGTTCATTCATTCGCTCGAAATCAAATTTCACACTGCCAAGGCTTCCGTTGATCTCAAAAGAATTGGTAGAGCGATGACCTGCTGCGAATCTTGTAGCTTCAAAGCTACCTAAGGCACCGTTATCAAAACGGGCTAAAAACAATGTGGCATCATCTACAGTTACCTTGCCCTTAGGAGCATCCTTATCCCCTTTTGCACTTAATCCTGTCATTTCAGCAGCAAGTGGACGTTCCTTAATGAAGGTCTCACTCATACCGATTACTTCCTTCACATCACCTACTAAGAAATGTGCGAGATCAATGAGATGCGCACCCAAGTCACCATGTGAGCCTGAACCCGCAATCTCCTTCTGCAATCTCCACACTAACGGGAACTCCGGATCAATAATCCAGTCTTGTAGAAACCAAGCCCGAAAATGATAGATCTTCCCAAGCCGCCCGCTCTCTACTAGCTTCTTAGCAAGTCTAACCGCCGGTGAAAAGCGATAATTAAAACCAACCATATGTGTAACCCCTGCATCTTCAGCGGCTTGCAGCATTTCACGGGAATCCGCCAAGGTCAGTGCGAGTGGTTTTTCACAAAAAATATGTTTACCAGCTTTGGCTGCTGCTAGAGCAATCTCCTTATGTGCATTACTAGGGGCATTTATATCAATAAGATCGATATCCTCACGAGCGATTAGATCTTTCCAATCCGTAACACAATCCGACCATCCTAATTGAGTGCCAGCCTCTGCAAGCGCTTCAGCATTCCGTCCACAAATCACAGACATCTCAGGTTTAAGCGCTTTCGGGAAAAACATTGGCAAACTGCGATAAGCATTACTGTGCGCCTTACCCATAAATTTATAACCGATCATTCCAATGCGAAGCTGTTTCATCTTATTCCTCCTCAGATTTCTTAGATTTAGATGAAGCTCGTATTACTAGTTCAGTCGGTAATTTAATCTGGATGATTTGGGAGGGGGGTGATATTTCTGAGCGACTATTCCCGTGCAATTCTAATACCTTAGATACAGCAATTTCTCCTAGCTCATAAAAGGGAACACGCACACTGCTTAAGGCTGGTGTAGTAAGCTCAGCAGCATCTGAATCATCATAACCCACCATGGCTGGGATGCGATCTCTTGGGATGCCTAGTTCCTGTAGGCCTTGCTGCAATCCAATGGCCATTCGATCATTGGCCGCTACAATGGCATCAATCTCATTCAGCAGAGGCAACATCTTCTTGGCAGCAATAGCACCGCTTTTACGACTGAAGTTACCTTCGAATAGAAGTGATTCATCTAAAGGAAGGTTAGAATCCTCCAAAGCGCGCAAATAACCAGTTAAACGATCTCGGCTGTTCGAATAAGATGCTGGCCCGTTTAGAAAGGCAATCCTCGTAAAGCCCTGATCCAGTAAGTGCCTGACCGCTTGCCAGCTTCCTTCGACATGATCAGCATCCACCTCGTGAAAAGCCTCTCCTTCAAAATGCTGATTAATCAGGCAAAACGGATGACCTTCCTCCTTCAAACATCGAAGTGAGGCTAGCTCACCTGGATCCTCTTTGGCACCGAGTACAATACAAGCATCAATCTTCCGCATCTTAAACAATTCGTTATAGTCCACTCTCTCTTCGGCATTTCGAAACAGCATTAACAGATCATAACCCTCTTCTCGCGCCTTACTCCCAATTCCACTTAATATTTCTGAAAAATAATAAGTGGAGAACAAGCGTGCATTTGGCAAATAAGGCATTACTACACCAAGGTGCCCACTTCTTCTACGAGCAAAGCTCTGCGCGAGTGAACTAGGGGTATATCCCAGCTTGAGCGCAGCTGCCAACACACGTTCCTTCGTTTCTTCCTTGAGCGGGCCTACGTTGTTTAACACGCGGGAGACTGTGGCTTCTGAGACTCCGGCAAGCTCGGCAACCTCTTTACGGCTGGCGATAAAAACCCCTCCTACGAAAGCGCATTCAATAAATGTACGCGCGTACATTCTCTCATGAACAAAGTCCCTCGTCAACCCTTATTTTGGATATTCATTCATAATAAAACCCCTGAATTAATCAGGGGTTTTGCTCATTCTAAACGGTGTATTCTTAGGGTTCAGGGATGCCCCATCAACCACGCTTGTACATGCTTTAGGAACTTTTTAGTGGCGGGAGATGCGTATTTCATAGAATGTACAGCGATTCCAAGTGATCTGAAACTACGTTCTTCCAATTCAAGCATCGTTACATTATAATTCTGACGGGTTAATACAAGCTCTGGCAAAATACTAATTCCGAGTCCCTTCTCCACCATGGCCATAATGGCATAATCATCACCTGCTGAGAACTTAATATTCGGTTTGATGCCCGCCTTATCCAGTACACGCCTAACATCATAATCTGAACCTGCCTTCGGGATGATGAAATCCTCTTTAGCAATTTGGGATAAGGAGAGAAAAGGTTCTGCACTAAGCGGATTTTCTTTGGATACGATTCCTAACATCCGGTCCTTTTTTAAGGGAATCACTTCGAACTTCTCACGCGTAGGCAGAGAAATAAAACCACAGTCAACGACTCCAGCCTCGATCCATTGTTCAACCTCTAAATAACCACCTTCCATCAACCTGATTTCGATATAGGGGTATTCACTGCGAAATTGCTTAATCATTCCTGGCAGCCAATGCACGGATACACTGGTGAATGTACCGATGGTAATGGTCCCGACCTCTAGCCCATGTATATCTGCTACTTCCTGCTTCAATTTTTCATTCCACTTCAGAATTTCACGGATAGGCTGTAGTACTTGCTCCCCGTTTACCGTCAATTTAACGCCAGATCTATTTCTAATTAATAACGTGAAACCAAACTCCATCTCCAAGCTACTAATCGTGTGGCTAATTCCAGATTGCGTAAAGCCCAGTACATCTGCTGCTTTTGTTAAGCTACCTAGCTCTACAACTTTTAGAAAAATCTCATACTTATTGATGCTCAACCTCTATCCCTCACCTTTTTAATTTACATAAGTTTTACTCATGTATCCTATGATAAACATTCAGTTACCTTATGTATAGAGCCGTATTATACTAAATTGAGTTGAAAATGAAGAAGGATGGATGACGAGATGAAACCGCTCAAAGCTGAGCTGATGCTGTTAGTTGTAACATTATTTTGGGGTTCCTCCTACATATTTATGAAAATGGGGTTAGGCACGTTAGGCGAATTCAATCTGATTGCACTCCGCTTCGGACTTGCTTTTATATTAGCCACAGTGTTCTTCCACAAACGTTTACGAAAAGTTGACATCAAAACATTGAAATATGGTGCTCTACTCGGATTCTTACTCCTCGGCGTGTTCACATGTATAACGTTCGGACTGAAGACCACGACAACCTCCAACGCTGGATTTTTAGTAGCCTTGACGGTCATATTTGTACCGATGATAGATCGTATACTTTTCAAAAAAAGAGTTGCACCTCCGCAAGTCTTTGGCTCCGTACTCGCTATAGCTGGCATTGGACTTCTTACATTAAATGCTACCTTAAAAATTGGACCAGGTGACTTCCTCTGTATTCTTTCGGCGGTGTTCTATGCGGTACAGATCTTATTTACAGGCAAGGCTGTAAAAGAGTGTGATTCACTGAATATTGGAATCTTACAGTTGGGTTTTGCCGGAGGGTTTGCTCTAGTGTTATCTGCGCTATTCGAGACACCTTCGCTTCCTTCGACCTTACCAGCATGGATTGCGATCCTCGCACTTGGGATTCTCTGTAGTGCCTGTGGCTTCATCCTACAACCCATTGCTCAAAAATATACTTCACCTACACGCACCGGACTGATCTTCTCCCTTGAGCCGGTATTCGCCGCGTTGTTTGGCTATTGGTTCGCCGCTGAAAAGCTATCGATGCAAGGATATGCTGGTGCAGCTCTTGTTCTACTAGGCATTGTAGCATCGGAGCTACTCGGTAAAGTTACATTCAGCCCTAGGTGGGCTCAGAAGAAACCAGAACATCTATAGGATGATTTTCTCATACAAAAAAGGCGTCGTTAGCTATACAAGCTGAACGATGCCTTTTTTTATTATCTAAGATTATCGTATAAATTAATGTCCCATCATCATTGCTGCATCTGCTTTCTGACTCTCTTCGGAGGAGGAATCATTCGAGGAAAGCTTTGGTTTGCGCAGGATAATACTCATAAGTACACCGACTACAGCTATACAACCAGATAGAAAAAATACATCATCAAAACCTAGAACTGCTGCTGATAAAGGATTACTTCCTGCTTTCAATGCTCCCATATGCACAGTAATTTGACTTGTCAGATAACCCGTCAAGCCTGCTACGGCAAAGGCCACAACCACCTGCTGTGCCGCTGCTGTAAGCGATGTGACCCGGCTCACCAATTCACGCGGTGCTGCATTCAGAACATGTGTATTGAGTGGCATCATCGCTATACCCATCCCAAATCCTAATAAAGCAAGATACATCATAATGGTATTTAGACTTGTAGTCATCGAAATCCCAGACAGTAGGAATAGGGTAACTGTAATGATGCTCAGACCCACAAAAGCCAGCGGTCGTGCCCCTATCTTATCAAACAATTTACCACCAAGCGGCATGCCGATTACACAAGCTAAAGCTTGCGGAAGCAGAATCAGCCCCGTCTCTAGTGGTGTATAAGCCCGAATCTGCTGTAAGTATAGCGGCACGAACAGCATGGAACCAAACAATGCGGCTTGCATGACCCATGTTAAAATAATGCCGCGGGTGAAATCTGAGGAGCGAAAGACGCGCAGATCCAGCAAAGGCTGTTTATGCCGCAGCTCAACGATTATAAATAGAATCAGTGCAACGCCCCCAACAGATAATCCAAGGATTGCTGGAGTCGATGACCAACTATTCGACCCGCCTTCATTTACTCCATAAGCTAGCATGGAAAACGCAATCGGTGCCAGTATAATGCCAAGTATGTCGAGGTTGCCTTTACCGATCTTCTCCGTCTTGGGCAAATACTTAACACCAAGAATAATACCAACAATCCCAATCGGCACGTTAATCAGGAAGATCCAATGCCAGCTAACATATTCAACAAGCCATCCGGACAATATCGGGCCAAGTGCAGGTGCAAGCAGCATGGGAATCCCAAGCATGCCCATAATCGATCCTCTTCGTTCTGCTGGAGCTAACTTAAACACCATAGCCATCCCAATAGGAGCTACCATCCCCCCACCAAGTCCTTGGATCACACGAAAAATAACAAGCTGCGAAGAAGTTTGAGCCACAGAACATAACATGGAGCCAAGAATGAACAACGTGAGCGTCACCAGAAACACTTGTTTAGAACCGAAGCGATCTGTCATCCAGCCTGCGAGCGGTATTACAGCAGCTAAAGCTAACGTGTAACCTGTAATCGCCCACTGAATCGTTTTTAAATCTGAAGAAAAATAGTCCACCAGTTTGGGTATAGCCACATTCACGACGGTTCCATCCAGAATAACCATAATCATTCCGACGATAATAGCAAGAAGCGGGGGGAGGATCGCTCTTAGCGAGAAGGGCCGTTCTTCTGTCGGGCTACTCTGAGTAATTGATTTTGTCATCCAGTACTCCACTCTTTTCTCTAATTTAGTTAAATGCTTTAACAATTATTTCAAATTTTAATTTACCTTCGATGAATGTGAAAGTCAACAAATAAAACCCTTTTTTACAATAAAAATACATTGCAATCTCAGAATGTTTATTGAAACACAAAAAAGGCTATGCATGGTCCCAAGAAGAAATTTCTTCTTAAGGAACACACGCATAGCCTGTTGTTCTAAACCTAAATCATTATTATTCTCAAGATTAAATGGAAGGAAGGTTTCCTTTTAATTCAACAATCTTACCAGACTTATTGAGAACAAACTCAAGGGACGCATCCGTTACAGCAAAGCCAAGTACACATTGTATTGACATTTGATTTTCTTTTTGAATACTTTCAGTAGACTTTATCCCATGGTAAGTACCAGCTCGTGCAGTAAAATCAGCCCAATATTTCTGTAAACCCGTAGTGGAAAGCGAACGCTTCATTTCATCACTAAAGAATCGATTCTCTAACTCTTGAAATTGCCCAGTGCTCAGCAGTCCCGCTATCACACTTGCTGTAACCTCGGGCGCATAAACTTCCACTAGATTAGCTTCAGCATTATAAGAGGTTACCAGTCCTACACTAGTGAAAAAAGAGAGCGGAACATATAAGTGTTCCTTCCTAAACACAACATTATCCTTAAAGTCTCTTTTCTCTTTATCATTAATGGTAATATAGTCGTTTCCTACTTTATATTCAATCTTTTGTTTGACTCCGTTTAATGTAATGGTGTCCGTACTTTTTTGATAAGTGATTTGATATTTCAAAACGCTTGATGCCTCTCTAAGGGGTAGCATGACCGTAGAACCGTTTGGATACGCTGAATATTGATCTGATTTCAGAACCTGACCATTCAAAACCACCTTTACTTCACTAGCATCTGCCCAAGCCGTAGAAGAGGTAGTTCCTCCAAATCCATTTACCAATAACAGTACACTTAACACTACAACAACCGCGATTTTGTTCATCCGTTCGAAACCTCCCTTTTTTTGACTATTAGTATTATGTGCGTTTCCAGCATCTGTTAATCCTAATGGTAGTAAAGCTCAACAAAAAAAGTGAATCGCTTCTTACATGGACATTCAAGTTCTAGGCTATTCCACCTTGAAGTCAAAATATTGTTTAGGATAAGGTTCCTTGATCAGCATAAAATGCCACCATTCTTTACTGTAAGGTTTAAATCCCTGTTTTACCATCGCCTCTTTGAGGATCGCCCGATTTGCTTTCTGAGTCTTGTTGATTAAGGACGTATCGTAATAGGAGATGTCTCCGAAAAAATCAAAAGGGCTTCCCATGTCTACTTCAGCTCCCGTTTCTTTATTTACGATCGTTAAATCGACGGTGCTACCTCTGGAATGGCCTGATTTTTTAGCTATAAAACCAAGTTTAAATAGATTACGTTTATCCAGTCGCGGATAATATTGCTGTTTCATTTTAGTATCTACGGCATTCTGTGACCATCTTACAAAATGATTCACCGCCGTCTGCGGACGATAAGCATCATAAATTTTAAGAATATACCCTTTGTCCGCTAAATCCTCACTTACAGTCTTTAAAGCTGTTGCCGCTGTCCGCGAGAATATCGCTAAAGGCGCCTTGTAGCCATCAATCCGCTTCCCCACAAAATTATTATCTCCGTAATATCGAATCTCATATTGTGCCGTTGGGATCACTTCATCCAGATAGACAAAACCTTGCGGTAAATGGTTCTTCTTCTCAATATGCATTTGCTGCAGCACTGAGTCTGTTGAAGAGCCGACATAAGCAGCTTCTGCGCTACCCATAAACATACTGTTTGTCCACAACAACAGCACAACTGCAAAAACTGCGATTCTTATTCCTTTTGATCCTATTCTCAATTAATCCAGCCTCTTCTCAGATGTTGTCTTTACATACTCTAATAATTACGAGTTTACGGTTTCAACTAGAAATTTTTCTATTACAGGAGTGAATTTATTATTCGTAGAATTAAGTAATTGTAGTAGCTTTTCTAAAATCGAAAGAATTCTAGTATCAACTTTGCTATTTTTTAGTGCATTCTCATACGCCTTTTTTACTTCTGGTTTGATAACTTGCTCATCATAGTCATATGCAGGTGTATTACTTGTTCCATATAATAAGCGAGATGTTGCAATGAGAAGTTCTTTTTGAAGAGCGGTTGAACGGTTAGAAGCAGGATATTTCGTCACAAAATCCTCTATTGCAAGCGCTCTATTCGTTAACTCAGTCCAACTGATTACAATCGCTGCATCAGATACACTCGGTTGATTAGATTCGGTGGCCATGATGTCAATATAAGCTGCGATGTCCTTCGTAATATACGGCTTAAAGATCTTAAATCCCTCATAATGCATTACCGGATAGTACATGCCCTCACTGGTCTCCAGCTTATATCCCTTATCCCGGCCTTCAATTAACACATTGCGTACGTTGGCATCTTTGATCGTATTAAGGAGTGAGGTATAGGTTAGATTTTTGCTTTTGGAAAAAGCACTGTTTATCTCTTTCTGCATCTTGTCCGGAAAAACCTTTTCTGAGTATACAGATAAATGTGCCTTCTGTGCATTCTCGAGCTGAAGTGTCATCTGAGTCGCTGTCCAGGTATCCACTTCTTTAATATGGTTAATTAAATAATTACGTGCGTTAGCAAGAGATGTCGGCTTCTGTACATACTGCTGGAATTGATTATAAACGCCTGCAGATTCCGTTGCCGTTGCCGTTGCGGCAGATACTGGCTCTATACCCAAAGTACTGAATCCTGTCACTGAACCAAGGGCTATAGCAATACTTAACAAGCCGGATTTTTTCCAGTTCAATAGATGACCTCCCTTTTGCCATATATGTAATTGTACTTAATATTTAGACATACGGGAATGACCTGAAACTAATTGGTTCATAGTACCCATTCCAAACAATCCTCAAGGAACAAGTGATTTATGATTTCGATAAAGTTACCTGTATCAAAATAATATATATTGACACAATATATATCTAACCGATATATTATAAGCGTGATATACAAATATTTCTAAACAACAAGGAGGTTCTATTTTGAACAGTCAGGATGTTATTTTAGGCATGCTTATGAAAGAATCGAAGACTGGTTACGAAATAAAACAGTTATTGGAGGATGTATTCTCTAATTTCTATAGTTCTAGTTATGGAACGATTTATCCCACACTTGCTCGCATGGAAAAGGAGGGTTTGATAACTAAGGAAAATGTGCAGCAGGCAGGTAAGCCTAATAAGAATCTTTTAAACATCACGGATAAAGGAAGAGATAGTTTTAACGCCTATTTGCTAGCCCCACTAGAGGCTGACAGTATTAAGAAATCTGATTTTATGATGAGGCTATACTTTGGTGAATTTGTTGGGTATGACAAGGTGATTCTTTGGTTGAAGCAGGTACAGGAGGAATCACAACATAAGTTAGATCAGTTACTTGCGCAGTATTCACTTTATAAAGATGAAATGCATCCAGCACAGATCATCTGTATCCAAATTGGCATTGAAGAATATAAAGCAAAACTCAAAATCATTGCCGAAGGGTTGTCAAACATGGAGCAGTTAGTGCTTACGAAGTAAGTTTTGTACGTACCAAGTGAAAATGTAACGCTCAGAAAACTTTTGGGAGGAATTGTTAATGAAAACAATTTTTATAACGGGTGCTTCGTCTGGCATTGGGAGAACTACAGCAAAACATTTTGCTGAAAGAGGATGGAACGTCGTAGCCACGATGCGTTCCCCTGAACAAGAAAGTGAACTTATTACACTTGATAATGTATTGGTTTTACAGCTTGATGTAGAGAAATCAGATACAATTCAATCTGCGTTAGCGGAAGCGATTAAGCGGTTCGGTAAAATTGACGTTCTTCTCAATAATGCTGGTTATGGAACAATGGGTCTTATTGAAGTAGCTACAGATGAGCAGATCAGAAGGCAGTTTGAAGTGAACGTGTTTGGTCTTATCAGTATGACTAAAGCCATATTGCCACATTTTAGATCTAATCAAGATGGTTTGCTAATCAATATCTCTTCTATGGGAGGGAAAGTAACCTTTCCTACAATGTCTCTGTATCATTCAACGAAATTTGCCGTTGAAGGTTTTTCTGAATCCGTATCTTATGAATTAGCATCACAGAACATTAAAGTTAAGTTAATTGAACCAGGTGCTATTCAGACGGACTTTGGTGGAAGATCGATGGAGTTCTTTTTTAATGATACATTAACGGATTATAAACCCTTTACTACTGCATTTTTGGGTAAATTGGGTGAGATGGAAAAACAACCTACCTATGCTTCGCCTCCAGAAATTGTTGCGGAAACAATATATCAAGCCGCCACTGATGGGACAAGTCAGTTCCGGTACATTGTTGGAGAAGATGCAAAAATGCTCATTCATATGAAAGAAAATACAGATGAAGCAGAGTATCTGACTAATATAGCCCAGCATTTTTCTTAAAAAGAAGTTAGGTAGCGGACGCTTCTCGGTATTCTACCGGGGAGAGGTCCCTCTTTCTTGTTATGATTAAAAAAATCCCCTCCGATTAACAGTGGTATGTTCATATGTACATGAACCTTCTCCACTATCTACCGTAAGGGGATTTTACAAGCTTAATGATTAATGCATTGGTGTATTCATTTTATGATTAACGACTACTCTTTTCACGAAGAACGCAAGAATTAGACCTACAATCGCCATACTCATTCCGAAAATAAATGCATTTTGTACACCTTGCGTGAATGCAGGCAACATATTAGCTGGATCGGCAGGATCGGCCACAGTCTTCAAATAACTCTTAGAACCTGCGGACATAATGCTGACAGCTAATGCAGTACCGATCGCACCAGCAACCTGCTGCAAAGTATTCATGATCGCTGTACCATCTGGATATAATTCTAACGGCAGCTGGTTAATTCCGTTGGTTTGTGCAGGCATAAATACCATCGACACACCAATCATAAGCGTACTGTGAAGTACGATTACGAATACAACCGTAGAAGCAACAGTAATACTGGAGAAGAACCACAAAGCAGTAGCTGCAATAATTAGACCCGGAATAACGAGCCATTTGGGACCGTATTTGTCGAACAGACGACCCATGATTGGGGACATCAATCCGTTAATAATCCCCCCTGGAAGTAGCAGCAAGCCTGCCTTGAACGCTGTATACCCTTGACCCTGTTGAAGATACATTGGAAGAATCAACATGGATGATAGGATAACCATCATACAAATAAATACCATAGCCACACCAATAGAGAACATTGGATATTTAAAAGCTCGCAGATTAATCATAGGCTGCTTCATCTTCATTTGGCGCAAACCAAACAATAAGAGTGATACCACACCTACTACGATAGCAATGATTACTTTTGGACTTCCCCAACCAGCTTCTTCACCGGCGCTACTGAAACCAAACACGATTCCACCAAACCCGATTGATGATAACACTATGGAGAGGATGTCGATCTTCGGCTTCGTAACCTTCGTTACATTCTGCATGAAGAGGATCCCGAATATCAATGCGATCACCAGGAATGGCAGTGACAGCCAGAAGATCCAGTGCCAGCTAAGGCTTTCAATTAGAAGACCGGCAATAGTAGGACCGATCGCTGGTGCTACCATGATAACCAATCCTATCATCCCCATCGCGGCACCACGTTTTTCAGGAGCAATGATAATAAGGATCGTATTGAACATAAGTGGTAAAAGAAGCGCTGTACCCATTGCTTGTACCACACGCGCTGTTAATAGGAACTCAAAACTAGGTGATACTGCAGCTAAAAACGTTCCAAGTATTGAAAAACATAAAGCAGCAACAAACAACTGTCTAGTCGAGAACCACTGAAGCAGCATACCCGAAATCGGTACTAGAATTCCCAGTGTAAGCAGATAAGCCGTCGTCAACCATTGTGCTGTTGCTGGAGTAATTTGAAGGACATTCATAAGATCACTTAAAGCTACATTCAGTGCGGTTTCACTGAACATTCCGATAAATCCTGCAAGTAGTAAAGAGACTAGAATCGGAATGGTTTTAAACTTCTTTACTTCCTTTTGTTGCTTTCCTTGCATAGTTGCTTCCACTCTTAATCCCCCTGATGTTCTTATCTATTGTCTATCTCTAACCAAGTATTGCTGGGATAATCTTCGCCGCCGCGAGAAGCGGCTGTTCATCCCGTAAAGTCAGCGTCTGAAGAAGCGCTCCTTCAAATAATGAGACTATTACTGAAGCCTTATCGGCTGCAGTGTTGCTCTCCACACCTTCTTCCAGAAGGCGTTTCTTGATCACATCCTGCAAGTCCATAAACACAGATTTACATGCAGTCCGCAGCTCCTCACTAATACAAGAGGTCTCCGCCGCTAACCAAAAACTAAATGGAACAATCCCCTCAAATGAAGATTCCACTGCATCCATAGCCATGCCTAGAATAAAATCCTCCATTGCTTCAGCTGCACTATTGCTGCTCTCCATATGACAGTTCAGTTTCTGAGCGACTGTTAGACTAGTCCGGTTAATGCATGTTAAAGCCAGCTCTTCTTTACCGTGGGGGAAGTAATAATAAAGAGATCCCTTCGGTGAATCGCTGTCTTTAATAATCTGATTTAGTCCTGTTGCATGATATCCCTGAGAAAAAAATAATTTCGAAGCGGTGTCCAGAATCGCCTCACGCGTATTCGGCTTGTTCGACAAGCTGACACTTCCTTTGCATTATAACAATTGGTCTACATAATAAAACCATATTTTTAAGAGATATGTCAACATATAAATTACTTAAATTCAAAGTAATCTACTTCCCATTCCCTCAACCTCAGCGTATACTATAATTATTCCAATAAGAAAGGTGTGAATAAAATGCAAGACGTGCCAAAAGGAATTCCACGACCATTAGTAAAGACTAATCAGGCGTTTATCGTCATTTCTGTAATATTGACATGGCTAACAGGACAGCACTGGATTCTTGCGCTGCCCTTGTTTGCCGGATTGCTCGGACTCTTGTTCGGTTATAATCCCATCATTAAACTGGCTGCTAAGTTTCTGACAAAAGAACGTTCGCACTATGTACTCGAAGACTGGTCACAGCAACAGTTTAACCAAACGATTGCTGTCTTCTGCCTCACAGGTGGTCTGATCAGCTTCATCGCGGGGTGGACGATTGCTGCCTATATTTTCACAGCGCTAGTTGCAGTGGCAGCCACTGTTGCGATACTTGGATTTTGCATCGGATGTTTTATCCATTATCAGTGGAAAATGTACAATTACAGACGTAAACAGAGCAGCACACATTAAATCTTAATCTTTCTCTTCTCCAACAACATCCCAGCGATGGCGAAATTTTAGTAGCCTTGGATGAAGTGATGAAGGTGCAGATGGCAACAATAAGCGGATCTTTACAATCCATTCTTCAAAAGAGGAGTAAGACGCAAACTGATTCGCCACCTCAGGTGTTAAATACAAAAAAATCGGCGAAGGATAGATTTCTGCAAGATGTCGAAGCGCAGAATCAAGCGGAGTATATTTCTTTCGCTTTCCCTCCAAACTCTCTACCGTGATGAAGCTAAGTCCTTGCTCCCTCTTCCATTCATGCAGCCGGTCCTCTCGCTTATAATAAGCGCTCACCGGCTCTTTGGTCATCCGTCTCACCGTTTCTTCATGAAGCGGATATAGCACTAGCTTAGTGAAACGCCGATCGGTGGCCGTTTTTGCCGCGATTACAAGTTCCTGATCTGTTATATGTTCAAAAGAATCGTAAAACACTAACGTCCCTTTACGTTGTTCAACCGGTGGCTCATAGCCGTAGGGAACATGCTGAATGTCTCTTTTCATTGAAATCCCTCCTGCTTGTTCTATTTATAAATCATATCATGTGACAATAGCAGAGCTATCATTCTTATCTTGCAGCTTAAGCAGTTCTCACTTCCCACCTACCTCAAACAATTCCTGCTCTATCCCAAGCTAATTTAAATTCCGCCACACTCTGATACCGCTGCTCACGCTCTAGGCTAACCGCCCGTAAAGCAACCTCGTAGTGAGCTTCGCTCGCCTCCCATTTTGCAAACGACCGGTCGGAGGATCCTCCTAAAAGAACAAATGAAGTTGCGCCCATATTGAATACATTGGTAACTTCATCAATCGGTGCACCCAAGATAAACTCTTCCGGTGACTTGAATCTGGATGAGCCCCAGAAGTTCTCTCCCAGATCATTTACAGTTGGCTTAGGTCTATAAAAATCAATATCACAAATCCTTGTTTCATCGTTCGCGAAATTATAAAGAATACTTCCATCATAAAAATCGACAGCGACATAACCCTGCAACTCAACATGTTCATGAAACGCAAAGATTACGTCTAAGGACGCTAAACGTTTTTCAATAGATAGTTGCTTATAGCGGTAAAAAGGCGATTCCGGATGGTTCAACTTAGCTTCTCCCGCAAACAGCCAATGCGAATGTAAACATTCACCTTCAAACCATTCAAACACTGCTGCATATCCCACTCCAACTTCAAAATGTGACACCAGATAGATCAGCACTTCAGATTCAAGCTCTTTATATACCGGAATAGCTTTAATCAAATTATCAACAGCATCCGAGGGGTTTCCATCGTAAGTCAAAGGCTTTGCACCAGCAAATTTCACAAAATACCTCTGACCTTCCTTCTCCACACCAAAAGAAAGATTGCCCGAATCCTGCTGATCGAACACTTTGAACACCCTGCCAAGTTTAGATAACCAAGCAAAATCACAAGGCTCTTGCAATTGAAAAGTTACTGCATCGATTTCGTATGTAAAATATTTTTCGCTCAAATGTACCTCCGCATTTACTAACCTAAGTTAGCTCTATTTTCATAAAGATTCCGGCGATGATTGTTTCATGAGGACCTATTCTTTTGACAATTTCATACGGCTTAAACCCTAACCTGGAGTATAATAACATCCCTTTAGTATTCACATTATGACAAACTAAATGTAACTCTTGAAGCTGTAAGTCCTCTTTAGCAGCAGCAAGCATGGTACGAATCAAATACTCCGCGGCTCCCTTACCTCTATAATCGGGTGAAACAATAACATTTCCTAGCCAGTACAAATCTTGTTCTTGTCATATTGCGGCATAATCCGTAGATGCGGCTTTTCGGTAACTGTACGTCATTCCGTTTCCTACCTTCTTAACTTCAATCATGATCTTGCTCGATATTTAAGCACTAGAATAATAACCAGCAACACAACACATAAGGACATCGTATTCGTAATCAAAAAAGCTAAACCTACTCCCGTAACCGCCAAACTTATCGCGTATGCTTCCATTAGACTAATCCCGAGCAGCATAAGTAAATACGACTTCAAATTTAAATCGGCTACGGATTTTGATTTGAGGATTTGAATAATTTGAGGAATCCATCCCAAAGACAGGATCACCCCACCTATTAATTGCATGATTGCAAACATATGAGCACCTCCACGGATTTTATTACTGTTGTATTCCGGGCGGCTCCATCTGGTTCCAGTTCATACTAAATTAACAATTATTTTTAGCTACTCTGCTTCTTTAAGCTTACTATATGCATAAGAGGCCGCACCAATAGTTCCAGCCCGACTCCCTAGCGAAGCTTGAACAATTTCACACTTACTGCCAGATAGCTTCAACGCATGCTGACTTACAGTTTCTCTTACAGGTTGGAGCAACTTATCACCCGCTGCTGCCATCCCCCCACCTACAATAATAAGATCAGGGTTCAGCATATTCACTACATTCGCTAATCCAAAGCCAAGTATAGTCCCCGTCTCCTGCATGACCTCCATAGAGATAGCGTCTCCGAGTTCGTAGGCTTCAGATATCATTAGCGCGGTAATTTGCTCTTCTTGATCATTAGTCCAGGTCTGAATTATGCTGGTTCGGCCTTCCTTCAGCTTCTCTTTAAAAGTGTTCACCATGCCAAGCGCGGAGACATATCGTCCCAAGCAGCCCGAGCTCCCACATTTACAAGGTCGTCCGTTCCTGTACATATTCATGTGCCCAATTTCACCAGCGCTATAAGACGTGCCGTAGATTACTTTCCCGTTGTTCACAATACCCGATCCTAAACCCGTTCCCAAAGTAATCAGAACTAGATTGTTATAACCTCTGCCTGCACCTTGCTGCCATTCTCCATACAGATTAACCCTTACATCGTTATCAATGAAAATAGGGAAATCATAAAACTTCTTCATCTCGTCAACAACATGTACTTGCTCCCACCCCGGAAAATTAGGGGAGAAAAAAGAAATGCCCGCTACCGGATCAAGTAATCCGGGCACTCCGATTCCCATACCTTCTACTAAATCTAACGAAATATCCGCTTCAACCGTAATCAAACGTACAGCTTCTCTAATCCGTTCCAGCACATGTAACGGGCCTTTGGCTGCCTCTGTAGGTGTAGATATTTCTTTAACAGCTATAAAATCGAAATCGTAAATTCCTGCTTTGATATTCGTTCCACCGAGATCAATTCCTATAATGTAGCGTTTCATAAGAACCTCCAGAATTAGAAATAACTTCACCTTTTATTATGAATGTCTGAAGGCTGAAACTATAGAGGGAACATACAAGTTATATGATAAAGTTCCAACATTTCTATTACAAATGACTACTACTAACTGTCGCTTCTGCTTCGGCTAACATCAGTCTGTTCACACCCATCTTAATCTGATTCTCAGTAAGATTAGAATAGCCTAGTAGAAACACAGGTCCCTTAGGTTTACTCTCCAGAAAATAAGAGGATGCAGGATATACACGAACTCCGTAATGGAGCGCCACTTCAGCTATACGATTCTCTTCGGCATCCGACTCCAGCTCAATCAGTAAGTGCAGCCCCGCTTCCTCGCCGTAATATCGCACTCGACTTCCAAATTCAGTATTCAAGCTATTTACGAGACAGGCTCTACGAGAGGCATACAGCTTACCCATCTGTGTAACATGCCTTGCATAGTGACCATTCTGAATAAATTCAGCTAACGCTTCCTGATCCAAAGCAGAAGACATGCGATCTGTAATCCATTTAACAGCTAAAAAAGGTTGAAGCAAAGCTGGAGGCAACACAACATAACCTATCCGCAGAGAAGGAAATAATACTTTACTAAAGCTGCCTACATAAATGACTCGCCCCTCAACATCAAGACCAGCAAGCGCGGATAATTTCGGACCCTCGTACCTATATTCACTGTCATAATCGTCTTCAATAATAAAAGCATGATTAGCTTTCGCCCAATCCAACAGCTGAACTCTTCGTTTCAAGGACAGTGTCGTCCCAAAAGGGAACTGGTGAGAAGGCGTAACATAGACTAGCTTTGGCGATTTTTTAAGATTACCTTCTTTATCGTTATCACTGTTTGTCTGGATCTCTTCCACACAGATGCCATCTTGATCTACTTTAACAGGTATGACCTCTACCCCAGCAAAAGAAAATATTTCACGCACAACGCTATGTGAAGGATCTTCAACAATGACTTGATCACCTTTAAATAAGAAAATCCTCGATAAAATATCAAGAGCTTGGGTAGCTCCAGAAGTAATCACGATTTGTTCTGGAACAACGGGCATAGACCGCGTGGAACGTAATAAACGAGCAATTTCTCGGCGTAGTCCCAGTGAACCCTCCGCAGGGCCATAGCCTAAAGTATCCGGTGAAGCGCGGCGGCAAGCATTCATTAGAGCTTTTTGCCATTGATCCATAGGAAACGCATCCCAAGCAGGTACACCATGTCGAAAATCGCAAAATACCGGGTTCAAATGATCAACTTCTCTAGTAGAAGGAGGATTAAGCGTAAGGATATCAGGTCCCTTCGTTATAAAATTGTAAGGGCTCTCATAATCTTTTGTAACTTTCTCCTCCAACGTCAACTCCGCAATAAACGTTCCCGCCCCTTTTCTCATCTCCAGATACCCTTCTGCCTGTAGTAGCTCATAGGATTGAAGGACCACGCTTCTGGATACTCCAAGCTGATTGGCCAAAGTTCTAGACGGAGGCAGGGGGTCCCCCCCGCTTAAAGCTCCTGAATGGATAGCATTTCGAACTTGCTCGTAAATTTGACGGCTAAATGGTATCTGTCGTTCTTTATCGAGTGTGATCAGCAAATCATGCTTCATAAGAGGTCCTCCCCTTCTGTTCCGACTTTTGATTTAAAAATATAGGGTTAGCATTTTTACGAGTATTGCTGCGGAAACAGAGCCTAGAATCACGAAGAGCAGCGGAATTTTTCTAATTAATACCAGTATAACAGCGACAGTCCCTGATGCGATACCCACAAGATTAACATCTGGGTCTACCTGAATGATTCCAGGCACCGTTAACGCACTAAGAACCGCAATGGGCAAATACTCCAGTAGCGCTTGGACTTTGGAAGAACCATTTGTATGGTTCGTAAGCAGTAAAGGCACAAAACGAAATAAAAATGTAATAACAGCCATACCTATGATGATTAATATAGTCATACGGATACCCCCTTCTCCGCTTTGACTTGCCCTTTAATTAAGGAGCCCACTGCCATACCGATCAACATAGCTATAAGAATCGAAGAGTTTCCCAGCAAAGGGTTCAGTAGCCAAGATGATCCTGCAGCTGAAATACATATAGCCATATTCCGTAAGCTGCCTTTCAATTGAGGTACAACAAGTACAATTAGTAAGGCATATAATGACGTGTTTAGCGCCGGTAAATATAAAGCTGGGATATAGGAGGCAAGGGTGATCCCCGAAGCTGTTGCTATCAGGTTAGCGACATAGGGAGGGATTTGTAGGCCTAGCAGATAAGGAAGTCCTAATGGCTGGTTCATTTTTTCATTCTCCGTTTTACGGTTTACTCCTTCTCGAGGGATCATACTAACGGCATATACCTCTTCTGTTAAACTGAAGCCAATCCAAGTTCTCGCTAGTACACTGATGTTACGATTTAACTGCCCTCCAAAGGATAAGCTGATAAACAAATATCTTAAGTTAATGATCAGAGTAAGCAGTAAAATCACTGGAGCGGCTGCTCCTGCGGCAAGCATTTTTACACCGATAAATTGACTAGCCCCCGCAAATACGAGCGCTGACAATAAGAATACTTCCAGACTTCCTAGACCTAACCCCTTACCGACCAATCCAAACGTAAAGCAAGCTGGGATAAATCCTGCAACAATTGCGATAGAATCTTTTAGCCCTGTTCTAAACATTACTTTTTGATCATTCATAAGTTTCTCTCCCTTATCGTTGTTACTAGAGAGAGCATACTTGGATACAGTTCCAGTGGAAATAACCACATTGGTGCGTATGTACCATACCAATTTCTTTCTCACAAAAAAAGACCGCCCTCTAGAGAGCGATCTTAAATGTAGGTTTAAACCTCCAGTGGACTTTCAACAATCTCGTTGATTTCCTCTAAAATCTGCGATTTAATCTGGTCTACTCGATCAAAATTCAGGGTAGAAGTATAGATTTGCTTTAATGCAACTAGGAATACTTTTGCGTCTGTAAGATGTTGTGTGGATTGCTTCATGGTACTCGAATATCGCTCTTTAATGCCGGCAATAGCTTCGGAATATTCTTCATCTGTACCAGGCAGTATACAGCGGGAATACATATCGACGATCTCGTCGGTTGCCCGATCTGGGTAGTACTCATGTGGAGCCGTACTATCAAAAATAGCAAAGCCAAGCTCACGCACAATAATCATATCAAGGCTATTTGGATCGAAGCCACAGTGGTAAATTTCAACATCGAAACCACGTTTGATGCCTTCAGCCGCTATTTTCTTTAACAGTGTAGATTTTCCGGAGCCCGCACGTCCTTTAACCAGATATCTTTTTAGTCCTGAGGTTAGATTAGGAACAAAATCCACGGCCCCCTTAGGCGTCGCCGCACCTAAAAAACGATGATCTACCCGGCTGGATTTTTCAGATTTCTGATCATCATACAAAAGCTTAATATACTCCTGTGTCAGCTCATCAGCTGCTCGAAAATCCATTTTCGCGATATAAATTGCTTCCCATTCGTCATGAATGCGAAGAGCTTCAGCAAAGCCAGCATAAGCCAATTCATGTTCTTGTTTAATGGCTCCGACTAAATTATCGATTTCCAACTTCTGCTGGCACAACTGGAACTGATCAGCGGCCTGCTCCAAATCTACAAATACGATGGACTCTTCAGGCAGTTCAGGGTTTATTACTCGCGGAGCTGTTCCATCCACAATTCCTATATTTAATTTGGGAATAATCACACCGTCGAATGAATCGTTATCTGATGCAGTGTGGATGAACCAGATCTCATAACCTTGTTGATTCAACTGCTCTCCAATTTCTCTAATCAGTTTGGTCTGCCCCGTACCTGGGCCTCCTTTTAAAACATATAGACGCGTTAAACTTTGCAATGACGACTCATAGAGGCTGTAAAAGCCGTGAGCCGTATTCCCGCCAGCAAAGAAATTGAGGATTGTTCCGTTCATAATCGCACACCTTTCCGGGCTAATGTCATGGTTCATATTTCATCGTATTATGGTTCCCTGGGAAAGGTGACACTTTAAGTGAGATGTGGTCTTACTTCATAAAATGATCCATAAATCTCTTAATGACTGGAACATCAGGAGGTGATAACTCGCTAGGCAATTCTCCATAATTAAAAAAACGGACTTCTTGCACTTCAATTCCATCTTCTTTAAGCGCACCGTCAAATTCTGTACATAGATAAGCGGCTACAACATTATATACTTCATCACCGTTTGGATATTTGTAATAAAGCTCTTGTCCAGAAAACATGTCGAACAATTCAAGTCCTCTGGCTTGTAAACCTGTCTCCTCAAAAAGTTCCCTTTTAGCAACCTCTTCCAAAGTCTCCCCAAGCTCCATCGAGCCACCTGGCAACCCCCAGCAACCGTTGTCCGTTCTACGTTGTAATAGTAATTGCTGCTCGCTACACAACAAAACACAGGCTCCTGCCATAATAAGCGGCCTGGTACCTACTAGTTTTCTTAGCTCCATAATATAATTGCTCATTACACAGCATCCTTTTCGTTAATGGATTGTTTTTTTTGTTCATCCCCAAATATAATCACAGGAATCATACCACAATATTACATTTATAACATTCGAAAGCAAATAAAAAAGCTACCTCATGGTAGCTCTATAAATCCTGATTACTAGATAATCATTTCGTTTTTGGAACATGAAAACCATTGTTTTGCGCGTAATTTTCAATACTCCAGATGCCGATTCCCTGCTCTCTTGCTTTATCCTGTATAGCTCTAAATTGATCTACGTATTTCGTATTAGGTGCAAATACATATGCCACACGTGCATAACCCTGCTCTAGCAGAAGCTCATTAAACATTTTGCCATCGATATAGAGATAACAGAGTAGACGACCATATTTATCTCGTTCTGATACATCTAGTTCAATTTGCACATCTTTATTAGTAAGCATCTTTTTGGCATAATCAGAGGCTTCTATCGAAAATGGCTGTGGCTCAGGAATGTTCGGATTAACGGATTCAGGGGTATCGACTAGTAGCAAGCGTACTGTTTCTTTTTTACCGTCGATAGTCAGCTTCATGGTGTCACCATCAACTACCCGTGTTACCTTAGCATCTAATAAACGTCTGTTATCCTCTTGTGTATTCTTTGCCGTAGCATCAGATTTAGGGCTAGGACTTGTTGTTATAGATGGAGCTTGATCTGAAGTAGACTGCTCGGCGAAAGTGCAAGCGGTAGCTGTTCCGAGTATGAGGGTGATGGCTAAGCAGATTTTTAATAGATACGTTTTACTCATGGTTAAACCTCTTTCTTATACATATGTAATAGCTTCATGGGGTCTAATTAAAATAAATCAAAATAGTAAAAAACACAAGTTTGTAATACTTAATATAGAAAACAACGACAGCTATGTATCAGAAAAATAAGATACATGGCTGTCGCTGTTTTAATAAATTCATAATCTCCGTTAATCACCCAGCTTAGCTTCTGTTACGTTTAAGTTAGAAATTTTTATTTTGATTATGATCGATAAGAAAGCAAGCAGGGAAAACATAATTCCGATCCAGATGAGCTGATGTATTCCTGCATGAGAAATAAACCAACCACCGATAGCAGTCCCTATCGTAATTCCAAGATTGGAGAATGAAATAAACAAGCTGTTACCGAATTCGGGAGCTTCTTTCGCCTCGGTCGTTAACCATGCTTGACTGACAATGAGTCCGCCGGAATGCACTGCCCCCCAAATGATTATGATAATAACCATCGGAATGAAATAAGATCCTAGATAATAAACGAAGAGGTAAGTTACCGCATATAGCAGAGGAAACATGATGACGGTCTTTGAAATGCTTTTATGCAAAAGGCCCCCAAATAAAAAATTCCCAAAAATCATGATTATACCAAAGACCATCAACATGATACTAATCCATGATCCATTCATCTGTGTTACTTGACCAAGATACTCAGCAAAGTAACTATATACAGAAAACATAGCTGCAAAAATAAAAATAACAGTCACAATATTTAACCATAATAGGGGTTTGCGTAGTATACCAAGCTGCTTGCCATAAGACATTTTTTCTTTAACAGGCATGGAAGGAAGCCAAGCGAGTATCCCTAAAAAGGCAATTATACTTACAACAGCACCAAACAGGAAAGCAACTTCTAATGATATTTTGTCCGCGAGATAAGAAGTCAAAGGCACACCAAAAGCAAACCCGACTGTAATTCCGGCGAAAACCTTTGTAACTGCTTTAGTACTCTTTTCTGGTGGGACAAGTTGAGCAGCGGTCACAAGAGCAACTGAAAAAAAGACAGGATGAAAAATAGCAGGGATAATACGAAAAATCAGCATTACTTCAAACATAGTTGTATAAGCGTACACAACATTTGAAACTGCAAAAATAAGCACAGCCGTTAATAGAATAACTTTACGATTGATACCAGAAGCCAGTAATGTTAGAAATGGACCAGAAATGGCAACGACTAAAGCAAATATACTTACAAGCCATCCAGTCTGTGAAGTCGATATATTAAATTTTTGAGTTATCTGCGGTAGAACACCTATAATCCCCATTTCCGTAGTGATAATACCAAATACACCTAAAGCCAGAATAATAATAAGCAACGGGTTAATCTTTTTCATTTTTAAAATAATCCTCCATTTATATTCACATATACAGAATTGTAGATATGTATTATCAAAAAAAAGTCTTCCCTCCTCTCATTTATAGTTTCTGTTTAATATACTCGGAAAATTCCTGAATTGTCTTCTCGTTTCGACGATAGTACGTCCACTTCCCAATTCGCTCAGATTCCAACAAACCAGCTTTTTGCATTGTCAACAAATAACTCGAGATAACAGACTGTGCAAGTCCCGCTTTAGCTTGAATATCTCCCACGCATATTCCAGTTCGAAAACTAAGGCCTTGTTGCAAATAAGGCTTCTCATCAAAGAATTCCGCCGGAGTTTTTAACCACATCATAATCTGACTACGTGTCTCGTTAGACAAAGCTTTAAATATCACTAAAGGTTCCATGCATTTCATTATATCTACTTTTATAGATTTGTAAATGTAAAATTAATTTAGTGCATGAGATATTTCCAAATTAACCAGCAAATCAGTACGGATACCCACGAAATGAAACCGAATATAATCACGATTTTGTTTTCGCTCCATCCATATTTTAAGCTGAAATGGTAATGGATCGGAGCCATTCGGAACAGCCGCAGCTTAGTTCGTTTATAGTACCAAACTTGTAATATGACCGATAACTGCTCCGCAAAATAGACGAAAAACAAAATTGGAATCAAAAGCTCGACCTTCTCAATGACAGCCAAAATGGAAAGGGAGCCACCGATCGCCAACGATCCTGTATCGCCCATAAACGCTCTTGCCGGATAAATATTATAAAGGAAAAGCCCAAGCAGACAGCCGATCATGACAAGGGAAAGTGTCTGTACTTCAGGTTTGTCCGAAATCATAAAAAAGAAAAAATACGTTGGAATGGCCACATTAATCAGTAACCCATCAAGACCGTCTGTAAAATTAATGGCATTTGCGGAGCCCACCACAAACAGCAAAATGATTCCGACATAGAGGTACAAAGGCAGTTGCAGATAGTGCCCTTGAAATAACCCAATATCGCTCGTCAGGCCGAACGAATGGAACAACACATACAAAATGGTCCCAGTAAAAATAAATTGTAACACTAGCTTTGAGCGACCGGTGATGCCGGACGGATTTTGCCAAAAAGCCTTTTTGAAATCATCGAGAAATCCGACTGAGCTGAACAACAAAAACGTGACGCATAAGAGTAACATTAGAGGTCCGGGATGAAACTGTAACGAGATCGCTATCCCGATAAGCAGGACCAACCCTGCCATAAGCGGTGTACCACGTTTGGCCTGATGATCCGCTGGTAACTCGGAGCGAATTGGCTGCGTTAGCCTCAGCCTGTGAAGTGTCCTGATCAACAGCGGCGTAAATATCGCCACTAGAAGAAAAGACAGGCCGGAAATAGCCATAATTCCAAACATATAACAAACTGCCCCCTCTTTGAAAAACAATATTTTAACACTTCCACTCCAAATACTCTACTCTGGAACCTAACTCACACTCACGAAATTGATTTGAGAGTTATTAAGATCGCTTGAATTATGTAAAGTTTTATCCCTCTCACTTGTATCTTTAGAAAAATAATATATGTAAATAAATCTTTGATAAAGAGAAAGTATTCTATTTTTATTTCCTATTTTCGTTCCTCATTATGAAATACTTCCGATCAATAAATAAAGGACTGCCTATCGGCAGCCCTTCATTTATTTCACATCCCCCTTTATTTTCAAAATCGATAATTACCTAAGAGTCTAGCTCTGCTAATTCCCGAAGGATTTTCTCAATATGACCATCAGGATTTAACGCTTTAATTATCTCTTTCGTAATAGCTGCACCCTCATAAACTTGTGCAACAACCTCTAAGGGGAGTGTGAGTTCAAAATAACCTTCGGCAAATTCCACAAAATCCTCAGCTGTGCGGAAAATAGTCCCTAGCAAAAAGTCCGAACCATCTTCTGTCCCCGCTGGAATCTCTACCTTCCCCTTTTTCCACGTCAAGTCATTATTTTCACGCCAAAAACAAAAAGTAACATCATCCTTAGTTATCGCCTCATCTTCAAGTAAAGACAATAGTGAGGTCGGGACTTCTTCATAGATTCCTGGCCAAACTTCATGTTCGTCGCGCGCATATGGACTTACTTCTGACTCATGATCAAATCCTTTAATTATCGTTCCTTGAGGTGAAAAAATAATAAACAAATGATCACCTGATCCATTGTCAATCGATGCTAAGGAAACATTCTTATCGAATTCAGAAACAAAACTATGATAGCGAAGCCATTCCTCTGGACATAGGACAATATTTAGAGAAGCAAGTATTTTCATGAGCTTTTTTAAGTTTTCGGGTGCTGGTAAAATATTTAACACATTCATTTATGATTCCTCCCCATTGTAGTTATTAATGATTTTAGCATATTGATGAATTAGGAGTGAAAAAAAAGACTACCCGAAGGTAGCCTTTCCAACTTAACAAGACAATAGCTTAGCTTAAGATCCCGCACCCTTATATCTTCTAACCCCATAACTCCAAGCTAACAGACCAATCCCAAGGAATATCGCACCTACAACAGGTGTCATCAGCGCCAGGCTCGTCATTTCTTCACGCTGCAGGAAGAGCGCTGCTGGATATACTCCGACGAATGCAAACGGGATAATCCAAGTTAGAAGTACCTGAATAGCACGATTGTAAATCGTTACCGGATAACGGCCATAGGTCTGAATATTGTACATTAGAGGAAGAATACCCGTTGGTGCATCGGAATAGAAAGACAACGAAGTCAATGTTGTATAAATCCCAGTATAGATGGCGACGGCACTTAATGTAAGAACGATCAGAGCCGGTATCGTCCACCATTCAAAGGGAAGACCCAAATTACTACCACTGATGGCCATAATAATAATACCTATGAATGAGCCCATTAGTGCTGGTGGATCAACATTTTCCAAGAAGATCTGGAACAAATTATGCGCCGGACGTGTCAAAATACGGTCCATCTCACCTTTGACGATATAACGCTCACTAAATCCCCATAGATTCACAAAACAACTAAACACCCCAAAAGGCACCATAAAGAACCCATAGACGAACACTACTTCGTTCTGATTCCAGCCGCCAAGGCTATCCGTATGCATGAAAATTACTAGTATAAAGATAAAGTTTGTAGCCTGAAAGAGCAAATCTGAAATGACCTCTACCCAAAAATCGGCGCGATAGGTGAGCCGGGACTTCATATAGTTTTTAATGTATTCAATTAATAATCCAAGGTAATACACGTTTCCTCAACCTCCCTGCACGAAGAGACGCTGCCGCGCCGCATGATATAACCAGACAATTGGAATTAGTAATGCCAGGAACCAAACGATCTGTATCCCTAGTACATTCCAAATCCCAACCCCTTGCACCCGTCCTGTAAATACAGAACCTGGCAAGTAAGTAATCGCCTGAAACGGCAGCACCTTAAGTATAGAAGATAGCCAGTCAGGAAACAGACTGATCGGCACGATCAGACCAGAGAACAGATCAACAATTACCCGCTTCATACGCATCATGCCCTCATTATTTTCAACAAAGAAAGCCGAGAGCCCAGTAATAATATTGATCTGTGAATTAATCAAAAAGCTGAAAAAGAGCATTACAAGAAAACCCGCCCAAGCAGATGGTGCTGTCGGTAATTGAACCGGGAACAACAACATCGCTATTGCCATACCCGGAATCATAAACAAGAGGAAGCGGAACATTCCCTCTCCGAGTCCTTGCATCATTTTGACTAAGACATAGTTATAAGGCCTTATAAACTGGATAGCGATACTTCCGTCTCGTATATCCGTAGAGATCTCACGATCTAGATTATTAAAATAAAACGCACGAGCCATCCAAGAAACAGCGACATAAGACGTCATTTGCGTTGCGGTAAAGCCACCAAGTGAATCCCCATTACCATAGATGGCCATCCACGTGAAATAGTTAACCCCAATATTCAGTGAATAGATAAGAATACCTGAGTAGTAGTTAACCCGATAAGCAAGCATGGTAAGGAACCGGATCCGTATAAAATCTAAGTACGCCCCAAACAGTAATCTACGACTATTCTCTGGAGGACCACCTGAAGACGAACCTCCTGAGGACGAAGACATAGCTGTTGCAGCATTAAGCTTATCAGACATGTAAAGCCTCTCTTTCATCCTTCAGAGCGGCAGCTTGTTTCTCTGGTTTATCCGCAGACCCGGATTGATAAATACTGCGAACAATATCGTCCGTATTCGTCTCAATGATTTTGATATCAGTAATGTCGGCTTTCCCTACTACCCGTCCCAAAACATCGGATACATTAATATCCAGCGGTATCCAAACCGATGCTCCAAGATCGTTGTCTGCAGACCAAGTAACCGGCATCCCTTCAGTCCAAAGCTCAAGCAGTTGCCGTTTCGTTGCATTTCCGAATTGAAATTGAACTTCACGTCCGGTTCCCCAGCGCTGTTTCAGATCTTCAAGTCCGCCGTCATAAATAATTCGACCATCATCAAGCATAATCACCCGCGAGCAAAGGGCTTCAATATCTTGCAGGTCATGTGTAGTCAACAGTATGGTTGTTCCATGCTCACGGTTCATATCTTTAAGGAATTCACGGATCTCTGACTTCACCACAATATCTAAACCAATGGTTGGCTCGTCCAGAAATACAATCGAAGGGTTATGAAGTAATGCTGCGACTAATTCACAACGCATCCGCTGACCTAGACTGAGCTTACGAACAGGACGATTCAGTAGTTCTTGCAACTGCAATCGTTCGACCAATTCATCCAGCCGTTTCTTGAAGTCTTGTTCAGATACCCGGTATACTTTGCGCAGCAGCTGGAAGGATTCAATGACCCCAATGTCCCACCATAGCTGGCTGCGTTGCCCGAACACCACACCGATATTCTTCACGAATTTCTCGCGCTCCAAATAAGGAACATAACCACCCACCGTAAGATTTCCTGAAGTTGGTACGAGAATACCCGTGAGCATTTTGATCGTGGTTGATTTCCCAGCACCGTTCTCGCCGATATAACCACAAATCTCACCTTCGGGAATGGAAAAGGAAATATCCTTTACAGCAGTTACTTCCGTATACTCCCTTTTAAACAAATCAGCGAAGGCCCCTTTGAGACCTTCGCGGTTTTTTTGTACTTTGAATGTTTTGCGTAAGTCTTGTACTTGAATAGCAGTCATATTGTACCTCACTAAGCTTAAAGTTGGGTTCCAGTAACCCATTATAATTGAAGAAGTGCAAAAGCACTACCTCAATTTTTACTTAGCCAGTCTTCCTACAATTGGATTCGCTTCTTTCACTGCCTCTAGATGTCCTGAACGAGCCACTTTGGTGCGTAAGTATTTCTCGTTAAAAGAAGATACATCTCCCCACAGCGGTACTCTTTTCACAGCATTCATACCTGCAGTCTTGAGAGCTTCCAGTTTCTTCGGATTGTTCGTAATTAACGTGACTGGTTTATGACGTAGATGTTGTAGAACGCTAATCGCTTCTTCATAATTTCTTGAATCATCAGAAAAACCGAGCTCTAAATTAGCCTCAACTGTATCGTATCCTTCTTCTTGTAAAAGATACGCTAAAGATTTGCTAAACAGTCCAATGCCTCTACCTTCATGGTTAGCAAGATAGAATAACGCACCTGAACCATGCTCTACGATCATTTTCATGGACTGATGCAGTTGGAAGCCACAATCACAACGTTTGCTGCCAAAAATATCGCCAGTATGACAAATGCTGTGCATCCGAATCAAAGCTTCCTCTGAACCTTCGAAATCACCATATACTAAAACACTGGATTGCTGACCATCTGCGAGGCTCATGGATGGTAACTTTGAAATCAAAGCGGCTGTTGCTTCACTGTTATCACCAAGAAGCTCTGCATCCGTAGTGTTCAGCCAGTTGTACCATTTAAAAGTAACGGTCTCTCCGTCTAAATTCACGGGTAAAGTAATCGGTCCAACCAATATATTTGTACTGTTTTCTAAAGGAATTCGAGTAATTTTATTTTGTAGGATAGAAATAATATCTGGTTTAATCATGTGTACACCTTCCTCAATGTCCATCGATGCTTAGCAGTAGCTAAACTTAAGGATCGAATATTAGTTAAAATATAAGTAACTATTTGTAAGTAAGTTTATCATTGTAATATAACTTCGTCAAGTTATATTATATCTTTAAATATTTATAATTACTTTATGTAAGTTTATGATATAATGAATGTCGAGGTGATATTATGAATGATTTCAACATGTGTCCTCGCTTTGAAAAAGCGGTAGACTTGCTAAGTAAACGTTGGGTCGCGCTGATCGTTTTCGTACTTATGCCAGGTCCACGTCGTTTTGGCGAAATAGAAAGCTGTCTGTCCAATCTAAGTGGTAAAGTGTTATCTGACCGATTAAAAGAAATGGAAATCGAAGGTATTATTGAGCGAACCGTATATCCAGAAATGCCAGTACGCATTGAATACTCCCTTACTCCAAAAGGAACCGCGTTGGCTCCTATACTTGGTGAAATTGGAAATTGGTCTACGGACTGGATTGAGCTTGGTGTTACAAATTAATCCGACTTATACTAACTTGAAGAGCCCTTTTTGTTCCGTAAATCCGGCAACAAAAAGGGCATTTTAAGTTCTTAGAAATATTGTTAAACTGCTATAGATCTTTCCGTTGAAAACGATACAATCCGATTAAGAAAGCGATTAGCGTATAGAAGATCGCATAGACGATAAATGTATTAGATGGGACTGAGGTGAAGTTATCTAACCCAAATAGACTATTGGAAGCGTTAAACATCCCGTTCATTTCGTTAATACTAAACAGTTCAGCAGTCATTCTGCGCTGTAACCCATCTACAGGCATAAGTAAGGACATTATACCCGTCATATTATTTAGAGTGCTAAGTGCTTCGGGCTTAGATAATAAAGAACTACTTACCTTATCAATCATTCCTCCTAGCCATCCTGCTCCATAAAGCATCGTCATAAAGACTCCATTTCCAAGGGCTGAGAAGAATCCTGAACCCAGCATAGAAACAGTTATTAGCAACGGTACGATGGAAGAAAAGAGCAAAAATGATTTGAATAACGCTAATCCATCTCTTGGAATTGCGGTATGGGCTTGCGTAATTAGCAATATAGAAACAAATAAAATAAGTGCATAACCTATTCCTAGTGTTACATAACCAAGCCAGCGACCTGCGTACCATTTCCAGCGTGGAATTGGTCTTGGAAGCAAGGCTTGCATCACTCCCTGCTCTGCCTCACCTGAAATGGCGGAAAACGAACTAAAAATAGCTAAAAAAGCAATTACAAAAGCTCCGAAGAAAAATCCAAACGATAAAATAAATAAACCATTTGTAAAACGAATAAGGAGTTCTTCTCCGCTTGGAAAACTCGATCCGTGAGACATAGAACTTTGCCCGATCGTACCCGCAATAAACCAAAACCCAATAAGAAAGACCACGGTCATAATTAATGTCAGCACCATTACTCTTTTGCGCATCAGTTCTTTCCAGGTCATACCCATTATAATTCTCATTCGTGTTCACCTCTGTGGCTTAGTCCTGATACAGCATTCATAAACCACTCTTCTAGACGTTCTTGCTGATGTGAAACTTCATATAAGGTCATCCCTTGTTCTATAATCAGTGTATTCAGCCAACCCACCTGCTCTTCACTTTCCAGCTCCGCTTCCAACCAAACCCTACTACTGTCTATGGATTCTTCGGTATGGGAAGACACCCGGATCTGCAAGCCTGTCTGATCTTTTAGCCACGACAATAAAATAGGCGCAAAGCCGCCTACTTTAAATCGCCAGCTCATACGCTTGTTTAACACCTCGGACACTTTACCATGCCGGAGAATAACTCCGTTATTAAGTAGCGCCATTCGGTCGCAAAGTACTTCAACGTCCTCTAACAGATGAGAGTTTAGAAATATCGTAACCCCTTTTTCTTTTAGATTCTGTAATATACGCCGGACTTCCTGACGTCCGATTGGATCTAGTGCCGATGAGGGCTCATCCAAAAATACGATAGCCGGCTCATTAACAAGTGCACAAGCTAAACCCAGTCTTTGCTGCATTCCCTTAGAGTAATGCTTCACTCGGTCACGTCCACGCTTACCAATTCCAACCTCATCAAGAAGTTGAAGAATTCTCTTATCTGCTACAGACCGCTGCATTCCGCATAGTCTTGCATGCAGCCTCACAACCTCCTCACCCGTTAGCCATTCCTGATAACGATACAATTCGGGTAAATAACCGATTAGTGATTTAGCTTCTAGCGAACCAATCTTATGCCCGAACAGAGTTCCACTGCCACTTGATGGATGAATAAGACCTACAAGCATTTTTACAAAGGTGCTTTTACCTGCACCGTTAGGGCCGAGGAAGCCAAAGGCTTCCCCTTTCCCTACAGTAATACTTACATCTCGACAACCGCGCCCGTTATCATATTCTTTAGTTAGGGACTTGGCTTTAATTGCAGCAGTACTCATGATTCAATCAGCTCCTGAACTTTGGTCATAAGCTTCTCTTTACTCGAATAGAGCTCACCTGACAAATTGAATAGCTGTCCATCCTGAATCCATGTGGCTTGATATACAGGACCGCGGCTGTATTCATAATTGTCAACTATAACTAAAGTGTCACCCACAGTTATTTGCTCCGTATTTTCACCAGCGATTAACGGCATTGGGATTTCTCCGGATAAGACCCTGCTTTGCATTAAGCTAGTCTTCAAGTAATCTGGGAGCAGTGGGAAATTCATTACAGCTTCCAAAGCCTCTTCCACTTTAATAGAAGGATCAACGTTAAGTACAGGTGCATTCATCTGCGACAGACTTGCCCAGTGCGTTTCGTCAGATGAGAGATTGTAATTCACAAATTCCGGGATATGAAGTGTAATCGGTTTACCGTCAATCGATTCGGGCAGCAGATGTTCTGCTCCAATTTTTTTCAGGGCTTTGTTCACTTCGTCCACTTTCAGATTTAGCGTGATATCTTGTGAAGCACCCACCGTAACTGAATTATGCCCTTCCACTAAAGCAGCGGTTTTCGCTGGATAGCCTAGGGTAGCCTTCAGTTGATCCGCAGGCAACTCACCAATGTAAGCCCCGCTAGCGTTTGTAAACTCACCGAATTGATTAATTGATCGATTAAGTTCACCGTCTTCAGCCACCTGTGTGAAAATATTACGCAGATCACTTTCCTGAACAACCGTAACCTGTTCCATCCGGAACTGATTCAGAATGGATGCCATTGCTGTGTTTCCTATTGGGGTCGCGAGAATGACTGCAAAAACAGCTACACTCGCAGCTACAACTCCTAGCTTCCGACGACGGTTCATACGCAGTCGACGCGGACGTTGTACTTTCTTATCATGGGTAGTTACAAGTATGTCCTGTACTACCGTTGGAGTTGACTCTGATTCAAGGTTCTCTAGATTTTCTGGCTGACTTAAGTTAACAGAATCCTCAACTTGGGCTTCCGTATTTTGACTCCATTTTGCCCATTGAGGATTATAAGGCTCATTCTCTAACTTACTCTGCAGCTTGACCCAGGCTTCGTCTGTACTTTGCTTATCTTTATCTTGCTTTCCTGAATAGTTATTCATTATTATACCTCCTGATTTTAAAGATTACTTCGTAACTTCTCCTCAAAAGAAGTCTACTTCGTCTGGGGTATCGCCTTCGTTGCATTTTGTCTTAGTTTCTCTGTCGCTCGGTGAAGCAGGGTCCCTACTACTGGAGGCCTTACTCCAAGCTCTCCCGCGATTTCCACATAACTGTACCCCGAATAGCGAAGAAGAAGCGCTTGTCTGTCTCTTTCAGGCAATTCATTCAGCCAGATGTGTACATCTTCCTGATCTAGCTTACTAATTATGACTTCTTCACCTGAAGGGGGAGATTCACTAGCATCATAAAGCTGCTCTTGTTTATTCTGCAGTCGCCGTTCCCTTGCTTTTTTGTCCAAATAATCATATCCAATACGAGTTAGGACTCTATGAAGCCAGGCACCCAGCGCTGCTGGATCATCTGGTGGATTACGGTACAATTTCAGAAAAACTTCTTGAGCTAAATCATCAGCCGCCGATTCATCACGTACCAAAGCGGCAAGCTTACGGCGGACAACAGGGTAATGTTCATAAAACATTGTTTTAAAAATTTCAGATTCCGGAATTTCCATTGTGTAAATCCTCCTTATCAGCTGCAGCTATAAGTAAGACGACTGTCAGTACATTTTTGTATCAGAATTCTTCATAATTATCATAATGCATTATAAAACACACAAAAAGACAGCCCCTTATTAATAAGGTAACTGTCTTCATTATTGGTCTTACCTATCTGTTTTGATTCCAATTATCGAATTCGAATATATCGGTTAAGAATCTTCTTGGACAAAATACTCCGCTCCAGCTTAAGCTCCAGCAGTTGTTCTTTCCAATGTAACACTTCATCTGATTCTTCATTCTTACGCAGCTTCTCAAACAACTTCATGATCAATATGTTAACGGAATCAAACCGTGACCATAATTCTATCACACTTTCTTCTTGAACCTGAGGTTCTTCCGATACTGTGTTAAGATTCTTTAAGCTCTCTATGATGTCAGCCTGCCACTGTCCATCGTTAATTGCTTTGGCATAATTTAAAAGGTCCAGATAATCGTCGACTGACATATGTACCGACTCCTTTGTATGGTTATACCAAGTATTATACTAGGTATTGTGTATATTGCAACACTTTATACCTGTAAGTATACAAAAAAACAAGGGCTAGTATGCGGACTAGCCCTTGTTAATAAATTTAAACGGAGTACGTTAAGTTATAGTAACTTCTCGATTTCCTCTTTGTATTGCTCCGATTTCGGACCAAATACGATTTGTACAGCACCTTGACCAAGTCTCATCACACCAGAAGCACCGAGTTGTTTCAGAGCGGAATCTTTAACGGCTTTTTCGTCTTTAACGATCAGACGAAGGCGTGTAATACAAGCATCGATATTTTCGATGTTTGAAGGTCCGCCGATGTGCTCAAGAATTTGAGCAGCCTTGGAAGAAACAGCTGAACCTGTTCCATTACCTCCAGTTGGTGCTACAAGCGCATCATCATCATCTTCGCGACCAGGGGTCTTAAGCTTGAACTTCGTGATGATAAAGCGGAACAACACATAGTACAGAACGAAGAAGCACAGACCTACAGGGATAAGAATCCATGCATTAGTGGATAGCTTCATGTTCACCAAATAGTCAATCAAACCAGCGGAGAAGCCGAAACCAAGCTTAACATCTAGAATGTACATTAACGCCATAGAGAAACCAGTAAGTAAAGCATGCACTAAGTACAATACTGGTGCCAAGAACATAAAGGAGAACTCAAGGGGTTCTGTGATCCCTGTTAAGAAGGAAGCGATAGCAGAACCGATAAAGATGGAAGCAACCATTTTACGTTTTTCTGGTTTAGCTGTATGAATAAATGCAAGTGCTGCACCTGGAAGCGCAAACATCATGATTGGGAAGAAGCCTGTCATAAACATCCCAGCTGTTTTGTCTCCAGCGAAGAAGCGATACAAGTCACCGTGTACCAATTCACCTGCTGCATTCGTAAAGTCACCAATTTGGAACCAAGCAATCGTATTAAGTACGTGGTGAAGTCCAATCGGAATCAACAAGCGGTTAGCTGTACCAAAGATGAAAGCTCCAACTGCACCTAGGGATACAACCCAGTTTCCGAAATCACTAATTACGTCTTGAATCGGACTCCAAATCATTCCAATTAATACGGCAAGAACCATCGTGGATGCTGCGGTAATAATTGGAACAAAACGTTTACCAGCAAAGAACCCGAGCCAATCTGGCATCTTTATACTGTGATATCTCTTATATAGGAATGCTGCCCAAGCACCGGCAAATATACCTCCGAGCACACCCATATTCAACACTACATCATCATTGATGAAGGAGAATTGAAGTGGTACGACAGCTAGTATCTTAGTCAGTACCATATATGCAATTACTGCTGACAAGGCTGCTACAGCGTCCTTGGCAAATCCAATGGCAACCCCGACAGCAAATATCAAAGCAAGATTTCCGAAGATCGCATTCGCACCGGCATTTAGGAATGGAGCAAAATATTGATTCAGGAATCCCCCTACTGTAGCTCCTAGATGCAAATCTTTTTCATAGTTAAGCAATCCAAACCCTTGAAGAATAGCTGCCGCTGGCATAGTAGCAACTGGAAGCATAAGCGACTTACCTAATTTTTGTAGAAAAGCCAACATAATAATATCATCCTTTCGATTCAATAGTAGTAATGCTGTATCAGCTTATTACTTTGAAGCCACTGTAAGAATCAGATCCTGTCCTGCTGTAACCTGACCATAATGTCCGTTCACTTGAGGTGGTGTTTCCTCCGTACTAGTCACGATTACAGGTGAAATTGTGTCACAGCCTGCTGCGCGAATAACGTCCAGATCAAATTCGATTAAGGTTTGACCTGCCTTCACTTGATCTCCAGAGGCAATATGACTGACAAATCCGTTGCCCTTAAGACTGACAGTATCGATTCCGATATGTAACAGCAATTGCACACCGGAGGAATGTTCCAGAATAACTGCATGACTCGATTTCACGATATGAGCAACCGTGCCATCAAAAGGAGCCTTTAGGATACCCTCAGAAGGTTTGATTGCAACTCCGCTACCCATATGACCACCAGCAAAGGTTTCATCCGGAACTTCTGTTAATGAAACTGCCTCTCCGCTGATTGGTGCCATGATTTCGATTGTATGTCCAGTATGTTTCTCTTCTTTTTTTGATTTCCATTTGGAAAACATATGCTCCACTCCTCTAAAGATGTTAGTTTTGTTTCACTAAAGTTTGAAATAATCGGTGTAAGTGCATCGCCAGGAAACACAGCTCTTCTTCCGGGATATCTACACCAAGAGATTTTTGCATCACTTTACCGAGCTTTTGAGATAACTTGTATTCTTCTTTATATTCCTTCTTAATATGTTTCACAAAAGGATTATCTATTAGTGATCCCTTCAAAATACGTTCCAATGAAAACCGTAAATGGATCATTAATCGAATATGATTCATACTGCCATGCTCAAAAGTTATATTCCGTTCTTGCTGTATCATGTCCAGAAGTTCACTTACAATATTAGATGCTTTTACTAACTGACCCACCGATACATTGTTAACTGCGGAGTACACATGATAAGTTAGAAATCCAACCTCGTCTTCGGGAATTTGCACCTGAAATTCAGCATTGATCTTCTCTGATGCCTTGTAAGCGATATCAAATTCCTTCGGAAAAGACATCTTAGTTTCTTGTAAAAAAGGATTAATAATATCCATCCCGTTGCGCAGACGGTAAATGGTGAACTGAATGTGGCTCGGGAGTGCCAAATAAATCTTGTCGTTTAATTTGTCAGGAAATTGACTTTGGATATCAGCAATTATTTCATCAGTTATTCTCATCACTTTGGGATCTATGTCTTCCAGCAATATTTGATACTGACTCCAGGATTCGCGGTCTTCTAGACGAAACAATTTCTCAATACGAGGATCGTTTCCTTCAATCACACCTGAACCTTTCACAGCAAAACCAATGCCTTTACCGATAATGACATATTCCTTGCCGTTCTTGCTTCCCTGAACCATTACAACGTTGTTCCCAATCACACGCTGTACTTGAAATTGCTCGATCTCCCGCGACAAGCTCATCACTCCTTTCCCATATTATCGTCAATTAGGAACAAAAAAAGCCAAGAAATGTCTCATCGAGATGAAGACAATCCTTGGCTCATGCCCTTAACGGTAACACGCCACTAAAATATAAATGATCATTTATGAACATATCATAAATCATGAACTGCTAACTCGTCAATGGTAAATTTATAAATGTCAAGCGCAGCTCCTGAACTCAAAAATTCACGAGTTATAAATAGCTTTCAATTTGGGGAAGCTTTTCTTTAAGCTGACGGACATTGGTCTCCAGTTTTAGAATGACCTCTTCTAAATCCTTAGGATCGATGCCTCGAAGTACAGGAACCTGAATTACCTCTGTGGCTTTGGTTTCTGATTTTAATTCTCGCATCTCCAGCTGCTGTTCTTGCCATTTATCCATCAGATCAGCAATTGTCGCATAAAAACGCTCATAATCCTTGATTACGCTATCTAAAAATGTATCCACTTCCTCCGCATCGTAACCACGAAGCTTCATACTGAATTCTTTTTCATGTATGGTTAGAGCATCTAGAGTAATGCCAAGTTGGCTGAATAGCTTACGTTGTTTGTCCAATCGACGTTTCATATGTTCATCCATCATTTGTTACCTCCAAGTATATACTGCAATTATCCGGCAGTAACCATTATAACAGGGTGAGAGCATCCTGAAAATATAACTATAGTTCCAGTTCTAGAAGTTATCCGCAACCGCCTTGTTCAAAATACCTAAGCAGCGATCAAGATCCGTCTTCACCTGCTTCTTATATAGCTTCGCTTTCTCTTCTCCATCAGTTGCGAAATGGTATAAGACGATTTCTTGAAAATCCACCTTCGGGTCATTCCCTTTTAGCTGTTTAGTACGATATAAAATTCCTTGCTGTACCAGCTCATGCAGCGCGCGATAAATTTCGCTCTGTGGAGGGGAATATCCATGTGCCTTGAAATCTCGACGTAAATCCTCAAGCATTTGGTATCCATACCCGCGATGTTGTTCTACCATTGTTATAAGATACACCTTGATAAAAGCCCGTTGAGCAATCATAAACGCCATATAAACCCTCCTCATGTTGTGTTTTTTTGGTTAATCTTACCTTCTATAACTCTAGTATAAGCACTATTTTCCAACTTTCACAACCTGAAATGTGGTAGTGGGTTCACTTTTTCCGATTTGTATAGAAATTTAATAGGGATAGATGATGAATTTATTGAAAGTAACTAGATAGAGTTGTTTATTTTGTGATTTTCTATTGTGAATTTTTCATATGATGAAAGTTGGTTTTCTCGAGTAATAAATAACGGCCATTGAGAACTTAACCATAAAGTTCTCGATGGCCGTTGAAAATAATGCGTGAACAATCCCTTAGCGTTTATTGGCCTCATGCCATTTAGCGAGTAATTCCTCTCGGTTCGCAGCAGCGATATCGAATCGATACGTAATCATTAATTTTCCCAGCTTAACAGAAGACAATAGCGGATGGATCTTAATATTCGGCATCACAGGTAAGGAAAATGCGGAATTCATATAATCTGTCTGAGCATCTGTTGACAGTACAAAATCTACCAGCTGTTTAGCAGCAGTCACGTTGTTCCCACCTTTCAAGATCGACACTGCACCTATCTCCCATCCAGCTTGTGGAGGAATAGAAGATTGTATAGCATATCCCGAATTCTTAAATCGAAGCTGGTCGCCCATAAAGCTGATAACAGCAGCAACTTCACCTACTGCAAGCCGCTGGGCAGAACTAATTCCTGAGAATGTAGTTGATGAACTCTGCTTCTTAAGAGCACTCACCAATGCTAGAGCTTGCTCCTCCCCACGTTCTTGTGCAAGAGAGGCTAGCAATGTGTATCCTGTACCTGAGGTTTCTGGGTCCGGAATTTCAATTTTCCCCTTGAGCTCGGGACGTAATAAGTCTTCGTAGCGTTCCGGAAGAGGTAAAGCTACAAGCTGAGGATCTTGATTCCAGACCTGCTCATTTACACCAATAGCCAATGCACCCATGTATATACCTGTCCAATAGCCCATTTTATCTTTATAGATGTCGGGGATCTCATCAGCAACATGTGATGAATAGCGAATTAATTTCCCTTTGTTCTTGAGCTGCTCATGAAGATCAGCAGGCCCACCGAGAACAACATCAATGCCTGTCTTATTGATCGACATCAAATGGTAGCTTGCCTCACCGCCAGACATGCGAATAAGCTCATAAGACTGTCCCGTCTTCTTCTTATATTTCTCCAACAGAATACGCGCTTCATCCTCTTGAAAAATTACATATACTTTGAGAGGCTGATTGCTTTTCTGTCCAGGATAGAAATATATTAGAAGAAGTATTGTTACCGCAACCAATGACAGGATAATTACCTTTGTTCTCAATTAGAACGTCTCCTCCCGCTAAACTAGCCTATAGCCGCCGTTCTATAAAAAACGATACGCCAAAAAAGGAAAACGACTGTTTTCCTTTTTTGGAACATCTACTTCAGTTTACGGACTAACCTTTTTAATAATATGAATTTTGTCTATTGCCGCACTCATCCGAACTTGACCATCGAAAGTCTTTTGACCAATATCATAAGCATCGACAATCCATTCTTTGCCCCATTGATCTGCAAGGAAATATCTTTCCTTTTCTCCTAGAAACATCGAGGATTGGACTACTCCCATGATGTTAAATCCGCTAATGTCCGGATGATTTAGTCGCAATGATTCGGGGCGAACACTCAGAAGAACTTCCTCACCCTCTGTCAGCTTTTCATCTGTAGTAATAGTAACATTATCCCCTCCAAAGCCGTAGCTAACTGTTGCCGTACCCTCTTTACTTTGCATGACTACTGCCTCAATAAAATTGGTAGAACCAATAAAATCAGCTACATATTGTGTACGAGGTTTATAATATATTTCATGCGGCGTACCGTACTGATCAATAGCTCCTTTATTAAAAACAACGATCTGATCTGACATCGACAAAGCTTCCAATTGATCATGCGTTACATATATTACGGTTAGTCCAAGTTCCTGTTGAATTGTTCGCAGTTCAACGCGTACCTCTTCACGTAATTTAGCATCTAGATTACTTAGTGGCTCATCCAGGAGAATAATCGGCGAATTCATCACTAAGGCACGAGCCATAGCTACACGTTGCTGTTGTCCACCAGACATTTCATGGGGATATCGCTCTTCAAGTCCGGATAATTTGACCTGGGCCATAACAGCCATTACCCGTTCCTGCACTTCTGCTTCAGGTCTTTTCTTAATATCTAGTCCATAAGCAATATTATCAAATACCGTCATATGCGGGAACAAGGCATATTCCTGGAACACCATTGGAGTGCCCCTTTTATATGGAGGTAATTCATTAACCAAATTCCCGTCAATCCACACCTCACCATCATCGATGGTATAGAAACCCGCGATGGAACGTAATAAAGTCGTCTTCCCACAACCACTCGGACCAAGGAAGGTGATGAACTTCCCCCGTTCAATCTTTAAGTTGATATTTTTCAAGACATGGTTATTGCCGAACACTTTATTCACATTTTTCAAATCTAGTAGTATGTTGGATTCCATCGTGCCCACTCCCTTCAAAATCATTAGAAATCAAATATTTTCACTTTGGAACGGAAGATCAACTTGATCACTCCCAGTGTTCCAAGCGTTGCACCCATCAAACCCACTGCCACAGCGGCTGCCCAATAATAGGTTCCCGTTTCGGCATAGTTAAAGATCGATACTGCTGCAACAACCCATTTAGGGGTAATTAGGAAGATTATCGTACTCAAAGTATTCATATTTTTCATAAACGCATAGACAAAGTTCGCTACGACGGTTTTTTGCAACATTGGAAATACAATCGTTGTTAGCGTCTTACGGCTACTCGCACCCAGATTGGTGGCTGCTTCTTCGATCGATTTATCCACTTGTTTAAAAGACGCAGTCAAGCCCCGATAACCTACAGGCATCTGTTTAAGTAACATCGCAATGACAATCAATGCTGCAGATCCCTGCAAAACAATCGGACCTTTACTAAACGCAACAATCAGTGCAAGACCAACGAATGTTCCTGGAAGCGCAATTGGAAGAACCGCGCTGAAATCTAGTAATTTTTTACCTGGAAAAGGTTTGCGAACTACTATATAGGCGAGCACTAATGCAAGAGCCACCGCCAGCAACGCACTAATTAGCGATAACACTAAGCTGTTCAAAACGGCTGGACTAGATGAACTAAAGACAACTTTCATAATATGATCCAGTGTGAACGTATTATCTCGACCAAAGTTTTTCGTAAAGGCGAAAAGAATGGTGATCGCAAACATCGAAATAATGAACAATGAGATTAAACTGTTAAAAGAGAAAAGTAATGCATCTGTCCTCTTAGATGTAGTGATCCGTTTCAAACCAGATACCGGCTTACCAGTTATCGTTGAGTAGGAGCCTTTAGATAAAATCTTATTCTGAACCCAAAATACAATCAGTGCAGGAATTACTAAGATAATCCCCATGACCGAAGCTAGTCCTGCCTCGTTATTAATGATTTCTCCGTAAATTTCAACTGCTAAAAGTGAATAGTTACCACCAATTAGCTTTGGATTTCCGAAGTCAGCGAAGCAGTTAATCGCTACAAGCAAGAATGCGTTAATAACACCTGGAAGTGCAAGTTTCAGCGTAATCGTCCTGAATAATTTAAACCCTCTAGCCCCAAGATTCTGTGCTGCTATCTCCAGATTCGGTGATATAGCGCGGAGCACACCCGTTATAGTCATGTAGGCAAGTGGAAAATAGGATATCGTCTGAACAATCCACAGCCCCGGTAATCCATACAAATCAAGCTCAAAATTAAAGTTGGTATTTAACCATTGTGAGATCATTCCTCCACGTCCAAAAAGCAATAGGAATGCTAAACCACTCATAACCGAAGGAGCTAATAATGGAATAAAGGCTATAAATCGAAAGAACTTCTTTCCTCTGATGTTACTGTAGTGAATCGCATACGCATAAATAAATCCAAACACTGTTGCTGTAAAAGCGGATAATGATGAGCTAACTACCGTATTTAATAGCGCTTTTCCATAACGGGGTTTACTAAAAAACGTTGCCCAATTATCAAATCCAGATGTAAACACAACGACTACCAGCGGATAAATAACAAATAGAATGAGAAATGCAAAGCTAGTCAGTACAAGTACGAGTGACGATGGATCTTTAAAGAGCCTGTTGATCGACTCCCCAATGCCTTTTTTTTCTTTCATAGGGGGCGACTCCCACCTTTCTGCCATCCAATTTGAGAGGCATTACAGTCACCATATATGGTACAGCCCTGCAATACCCCTATTGGCTCTTTTATTTCAAATCTTTTAATGCATTTTGCAACTCTTTACGCTGCGATGCTGCTTTTAACAAATCATAAGCATCGTTGTATTTCGTTGTTTTAATATCAATGCCACCTTTAGGAATCGGTACTGATGCTTTAACGGATACTGCGTATGCAGATTGCGTATACAACTCACCCGGTTCATTGGTAAGCATATAATCCATAAGCTTCTTCGCAGCCTCTGTATTAGGTCCACCCTTAACAATGGATAAGGCTCCAACTTCATAACCTGCTGCTTCTGGAACAACACTAACAATTGGGTTGCCTTGGTATTTAATCTTCAATTGATCGCCCAGGAAAGTCACACCAATTGTATACTCCCCTTTAGCAGCTTTCTGAATGGGCTCAATGCCAGACTTAGGTCTTTCCTTAAGGTTAGGCAGCAACTGTTTGATATAGTTCAACATCTCATCATCACCCCATACTTGGGCTAAAGAAGCTACTGCTGTATATGCTGTACCCGATGTTGCTGGATCCGACATACCAATTTCACCTTTGAATTTAGGATCAAGCAAATCCTTAAAAGTTTCAGGGTATGGATCACTACCATATTTCTCTTTCCAGCGTTCTTCATTAATACCTATAGCGATTGGATTTAGATAAAACCCTGTCCAGAAGCCATCTTTGTCTTTCATATTGTCAGCGATGTCAGAAGCATTCGGAGAAGCATAAGCTTCCAATGAACCTGCCTCTTTCAGTACTTGGTGCGAATCCGCTGGCCCTCCCATCAGAAAGTCGGCTTGTGGATTCGACATTTCATTCTGTACACGTGATACCGCTTCTCCACTTGGCAAACGTAGGATGTCATAGTCAATTCCGGTTTCAGCTTTGAATTTATCCAGAATTTTACGAGCCTCTTCCTCTTGAAAAATGGAATATACGGTGATTTTTTTCATTTCTTTACCGCCAAATACTCCTGATTTATACATGAAGAACCCCGCTACCAGCACAACTACTATGACTGACAATAAAATGACTGACTTACTGTTTTTTTTCTTTCTCGCCATAGACTAAACCATCCCTTCAAGATCAGTATGAGGCATTATTTAGTTTGAAATAGACTCTTTGATTGGTCTCATCCAGAAGGTCATAGACCACGAAGTAAGCGCCGTTATAACGATCCACATGGATCCAGTGCTTTTTCACTCGATAATCATTCGTGAGCTGAATGACAAAGTGAGCATCGGGTGTACGTTGTAAGTCATCAAAATGGCTGAAATCGATAATACGCTCTGCTGCACGAATCTGCGATATCAACGCCTTCCTCTCAACCTGAGTGAGAGCTGTAAGTACTCCCTGCTGTAGTGTGAACACATCATTAATCTTGTTTTCCACAGCAGATCCAATACTCGACGTTGTTAACATCTTATCGATGAGTGTACTTTGCAGCTTGCGGATAGTTGCACTTACATTAAGCGAATTAACTGACTCTGCACCGAAGTGAAACGCATTCGTTTCCACTTGAAAAGGAATATCTTCTTGATCCAGATAGGCCATCGTTCCCGTCAACAGAAGTCTCGGAACCAACTGTTGTGGACGCTGTATTCCTGATGATAACAACCCGGAAAAAGTAGATCTCAATTTCAGCAATTCCTTCGGATCCTCAATGGAAATCGTCCCTAGGCCTGGATATGTAATATCCACGCGCATCGGAACGCCTGCAATCCGGTCAAGCTGATCCTCCTGTCGAGGTACAACATGTACTTCATCAAGAGGTATTCGAAAAGTGTAAGCGCACATGCCGATTAGCAGACTGCCTATGATGACTTGTAACAAGATGAGGCGAAACCATGAAAGCCCTTTCTTATCCTCTGGCACTTACTTTAACCTCCTCATATATCAGAAAAATTTTAAATTTGTATCAGTTTTGTAACAGCGCTTACATTTGTTATGTTAAGGGGAATCTCAGCTGAATCTCTGTCCCCTTCTTCTCCGAGCTAGTAATGACGATACTCCCTCCTTGAAGTTCCATAAACTGTTTACATAGAGGTAATCCTAACCCATGTGATTCGTTTGAAATAATACGATCCTGTTTCTCTGCCGAGGGTAGAAATAATATACTTTGTAATTGTTGCGATATCCCTCTCCCGTTATCTATGATACGAACCAGCCCAAAGCCCTCATGCTCCGTTAACTCGATATAGAGATTTGTGCATTCGCTATGCTTAATAGCGTTATCAATCACGTTAAATAGAACTTGCTGAGTTCTCTTGGGATCTAAATTCACTTCACAAGACGAGATCTTTAGCGTGGTAACAATCGCGGATTTTTGAAGGGTCGGCTCTAAGATTCGTAGACTATCCATAATGACAGCCCCTAAATCAGTACACTCCAGCTTGATACGCCAAGCCTCATCACCAATCAGTGAGGTCTGTAACAAATCCTCAACCATATTTAACAACCGAGTACTCTCTTTACGGATATAGGTATTACACTCCTGTATATCATCCTTCTTATTCATTCTTTCAATTAAATCCGAAAACCCGATAATCGAAGTTAATGGTGTTTTTAATTCATGAGTTATGTTGTCGTAGAAAGCTTTCTGCTTTCCCTGTTCATACTTTAACATTTTGATATGATGTTGCAGCGCATCCGACATATGATTGAAATCCTTGGCTAATTCTCCTACCTCATCCTGACTACTCGCCTGTATCTTTCTGCTAAAATCGCCAATGGATACAAGCTTAAGCGCCTGCTGCAAGGCATGTAGAGGCCTCACCAACAAAGATGAGAATGAATAGCTGACCATAAGCGAAAAAATTAAACATCCTACAGCTGCAGCGATGAACCATGTGCGCATCTGGTTTAATGTCTGCAAATTCTCATGGAGGTCCAATAAATATCGAAATCCACCCACAATTTCTCCTTCATACCAGAAGGGAACTGAGTAGATTAGATATTGTGTACCTTCACCTGCAGTTATGACTGTGGCAGCATTACCAGTAAGCGCTTTCTTAATATCGTTACGTTTAAGTAAGTTTTCTTTATCGCTGCTGCTCCCAACAATCGTCTCATCTAGTGCGAATAGTTGTACTTGAAAATTGCTGTTTGACGCCAAATGCGACGCAATAAAGGGGGCGTACTTACCTGAAAATAATTGTTCTATATTAATTTTCTGATCACTGACAATCTTCAATGCCTCAATACGATGCAAGCCAAAATACTGACTTAACGTCTGAGTATCCCGTTTAATCATACTTTGGTTAAGCGTATAATTAACGATAAAAAACATCGCTGTGAGCAGCATAACAATCGTAACGGCATGCTGAATAAACATTTTATTTCGCAGCCCCATCTTCTATACCTCCAGCTTATAGCCTGTCCCATGTATAGTGGCGATCAGATGCTCGTTGGGTTTCATTTTCTCCCGAAGACGGTTTACCACCATGTCCACGGATCTTGTATGCCCATAATAATCATAACCCCAGACCTGATCAAGCAAGTCTTCGCGAGTGAAAACTTTCTTAGGATGAGCACATAAGAGCCACATGAAGTCAAACTCTTTACTAGTTGTCTTAAGCCATTGTTCCCCTATCTTACAAGTACGTCCATTCTTATCAATTTCAATAGGTCCAATCTTGATCACTTCAGGAGGCGCCACCATCTTCATTCGTCTCATAACTGCCTTAATGCGCTCGATAAGTTCCCTTGTCTCAAAAGGTTTCGTTAGATAATCGTCTGCTCCCAACTGAAAGCCAAGGATTTTATCATTCATTTCATTCTTAGCGGTGAGCACGATTACCGGGACTGACTTATACTGTTGTTGAAGCATTTGAAGAAGCTCGAACCCGGAACGGTCAGGTAACATAAGATCTAACAGTATTAAATCGGCAGACCATGTTCCAAGTTCATCCCACGCCTTAGTCACCGTTCCTACAGCTTTCGTCTGATACCCTTCCACCTCTAAGCTCAATTTTAGCAGCATTTGAATGCTGGGATCGTCTTCAATAATTAAAATATTCATATGTAGCCCTCTTTTCCTTAGATGCTATTTTACACTGAACTTTCATATTTTTAGTTACCCTCTTATAATAGCGGATATCATTCAATACGAAAACGCTTTCCATTTATGTACAAATAGAAATACAAATCAAACAATGAAAAAAAACCCCCATTAAATGGGAGTGTTAAATTTGTACTATATTTACTATTTAATATGCCGAATCAGCGATTGTGCTCATAATTGTTCATCTCTGTTTTTCCCTATAAACTCATCCTTCGTCAATCCGAACAATATCAAATCATAATATCTTCCATTCGTGTAAATGACTTTCCGCCGCACGCCCTCTTGCACGCATCCGACTTTCTTTAACATCCCTATAGAACCTTCATTACCTTCAAGCGCACATTCATTGAATTTATTTAGCCGTCGCTCGAAAAAAGCATATTTTAAGAGGATGGTTATAGCTCTCGTTCCATACCCTTTACCTCGATGATCTTTATCCACCTGCACACCTATACTGAACGTACCATTTTTCTCGTCAATGCTATTGAGATTTACGCCGCCAACATTTTCACCATGCAAATCTTCGATCGTAAACATTAGTCTATCGGATGAGAATTCAGCGTAAGTCTCCGCAAAATTTTTGGCTTCGGCAATGGTGGGTGGTAGTTCAACTGCACATTGTAAGAGTCGCCGCGCTGGAGTATCGAATCGGTTCGTATAATAACCTTCCCAATCCCCTTCTTGTATTGATCGTAATCTGATTTTCTCTTCTTTCCAGTAATAATTGCTATAATCTATCTCTCTCATTTTCTAGCCTCCAAATAATATTGGGATTGTTTTTTTATAATAAACATTACTTTATAAGCATGTAGTAAGATATAACCATTAAACGTGACTATGAAAAACACTTTGGAAAAGAGGCATACTTATGAGTGATTACCAATTGGTAAGTGATTATAAGCATATCGAAAAATATAAAGAAAGCTTTAATGCCTTAGCTAAATCGATCTACGGGATTGATTTCTCGCCATGGTATGAACAAGGAGGCTGGAGTGACAAGTATATTTGTTATTCCTACATCGATAGGGACCATGTGATCGCAAATGCGTCCATAAACAAAATGACGATTCTCATAAATCAAAAAGAGTATAACGCCATTCAAATTGGCACTGTAATGACACATCCTGATTATCGCATGCAAGGATTATCCAGGAAATTAATAGATCATATTATCGCGAAATACGAACATGAATATGACTTCATTTACTTATTTGCAAACGACAGTGCTTTGGACTTTTATCCTAAATTCGGATTTGAACGTATGCAAGAAAGCAGCTTTTCGATTAACGCTTCTAATCTTAGAAATCAAGTGTCTAAAATCTTCTCTGTGCGTCCCTTATCTATGAATAACTCCGTTGATTTCGCCATGATAAAAAAATTCGCTGAAGAAAAAGTTCCGGTGTCCTCTATACTCAGCGTTGTAAACAATGAACATCAGCTGCTGTTTTATTTTATCCTTCCTTTCCATGATTCTTTTTACTATATTGAAGAAGCTGACGTCGTAGTGGTCTTTAGACATGAGGAGCATCAGCTTCATATTTTTGATATTATCAGTACTAAAAGTATAGATATTAACGCGATATTGAATAGCATTATTTCTCCTGAAACGGAGGTTATACATTTTTATTTCACACCAGATTATGCCATAGATCACATAGAGTCAGCATTAATTCCCCAGAGTGAGGATACGTTATTTGTACGTCCATTTTTAAAAGAACTATCTAAACATTTCATGTTTCCCATAACCTCACATGCCTAGATAGAATGAAGAAGGCTGCCATCCGGCAGCCTTTTTTTTATTTGCTCTTTCATTCCTTCAGAGCTTCATTTCATACCAGATTTATTCATTAAACAAGTGGAGCTTGAATCAATGTTGCGAAATTGAATCGATGGACATGACCATCATTTAATGTAGTTTGGCCAGATACAAAATGTACGTGCTTGCCATTTCCGACTGAAATAGCAGGGCCTGTTCTTATCTTTTTCAGATTATGAAAGTGGTTCAAGAAATCAGTTCTACTAAGGTCAATTTCATGAATATGGCTATTCCCTACTCGAATCGCCTGCCCCGTAACACCTGCAAAGCGATGGTTATGTCGATCTGCACCTTCTTCAGCCAATTTCGTACTACCTTCAAATTCATGTACATGTTTCTGCGCATATTGAGAATACAATGTTTTCTTCTTTAGAGTAGCTTTTTTCTTTACCATCTGTTGTGAACCTCCCTATAAACATGAACTTCACAACATTCTATTAAGAAAACACATTTTAAGTTCTAGGCAGGTGTCTAAGTAACCATTATGATTTGTTTGCTAATCCATTACAGGAATATACATGCTCTGTATCTCTTGTACTCCAGGAACAAATCCTAGATTTGTATAAACAGACTCCGCGTCATTACCTTCCATGACATATAATCTAAGGAGAGGATACTTATCTTTAAGGAGACTTAGTCCTCTTTTCATCATCAGTGTCGCTAACCCTTTGCCTCTATAACTGGGCATTACACCAATACTATAAACCGCTGCGTAATCGTCTTGTAAGCCCAAGAGACAATTCGCAATTAACTGTCCCGATTTCCTATCATACACAAGCGTTGACGCGGTAAGTAATGCTTCATTAGTATAATTCGGTTCTTCACTTGGAATAAAATCTTCATAAGAGAATTTTTTTCTTCTAGTCGCCTCGAGACTTCCATTAAAGCTTGCATAGCTACATTCGGCGATCTGATCTTCCAGAATAAAGCGTTTAGCTCCTTTTCCATCATCTTCGATCTGTGGACTTTCAATTCTAAATTCTTCGTTCCATTCCACCTCGAAATGATCTGTAGGACGCTGCATCCAGCGACATCTGAACTCATCAGGCCAAAATCCTGCCCGCGCAAATAAATGAACTTGATCCGGTAGAACCTCAAATGTTTTTATAGGCTCCGTTCGGTCAGACCAATATATCAAAAGCTTTTTTAGAAGTTTAAGCACCACAAATGTATCGTTAAAGGGTGGAATAACAAATAAATGATAGATCCGATTAGGCGACATCCTTACTCCACCTATTTTCGCCTCCCCTTTATAGATCCAAAAAGCATTCTTTTGGGCAGAATTGAACCCATCTTCTCTAAAAAAGCCAATATACTGAATATTATAATAAATGGAGCAATACACTCCCCACTCTTCCGATTCAGCCTTATGAATTGAATAATCATTACTTATCTCATAAGATATTTCATCCTCAGACCATCCCATTAATTGCATGTACAATTCCTCCTCGCTGCTACTTCACCTTCTATTTTCTATAGTATCACTTCTTAAAGTAAATGATTGGTAATAAACACTTATAATGATTATTTACTAAACTAAAGCAAGTGTAATTGCATCTGGAAGTCCAATATATAAGAAGAAACCTTATAATAAAAAAAAAACTGCCTATTGGCAGTCTTATCCTCAATAAATTCTAGAGCATAGCCAAATGGCGGTTCCCACAGCGATAATACCTGCTAACGTTACAAATAGGACATACCCTCTCTTTGTTCTAGTAACCGTGTGATTATCATAAAATTCAGGTTTTCGTACGATTCCAAACCATAGATCCGCGATTAAATTCACGACCACTAGAGAGAAATTTTTTATTACCCCCACGTCATCACTCCTTTTCAACTTTAGCTAGCCAAGTTTATTATTAATTTCACTTAGTGACTCATTCATTTCGTCCATTTTCTTGATCATCGCATATTGATTGCTAATCATCATGATTAAACCAATAAAGAACAAAATCACAAGAAGTAAACTCATACTGCACTTCCTTTCAGTAGCTGAATTCATTCACTCTGGACATTCAAGCTCCGAGCAAATCCTGACCTCCATGACGGGTACAGTGGACTCCATTCGCAATCCATTCGAGCTTTCGTATTGGAGGCTCCCCGTTCCCATCCTGCTCTGCCTTCTTGAACATTAGGAGCAGGAGCACCTATGGTATCTGAATAAGCTGATAACCAATCCAATCCTTTAGCAGGCTCGTCGTCTACGATGTTCACAGGGCCTGAAGGCCAGTTCAGAGCAAGCACCGCTGTGTTAGCTGCATCCTCCACATGTAGGAATGATACAACGGCATCTGTCGCTGTCATTCGTTCTTGACGAATTTCCTCTGCCATATAGCCATTAGTGTCATACCATGTTCCTTGGCCGTACAACATTCCATACCGCAAGATCACATGATTGGGGATCTCGGCAACTGCTTTCTCTAGTGAGTATATACCTTCAATCGTTCTTCTCCGAGGCTCTAAAGCCTTAAGATCTAAAGGAGTTTCCTCCGTAGCTGGCACATCTCCAGCTTCATAAGCCCATGAAATACTTTGTGCAATGATTTGTTCCACGCCAGCTGCAAGAGATGCATCCACAATATTTCGTGTTCCTTCTATTCTTATCCTGGAATTATCTGAGAAATTCCGCTGACTTAGTGAAGTTAGCTGATGGATAACCACTTCTGGCTGTGCTTTGTGAATGGACGCAAATATGGCCTCTCGATCGAAGACATCCGCGATTACCGCCTGTGCTCCACACTTCTCAATAAATGCTCTTTTTTCTTCCTTATGGGTCATTCCGACAACCTCATGCCCCGCTTCTAATAACTTAGGTAGCAATAGCCGTCCAATCACGCCCGCCGCACCGGCTACAAATATCTTCATCTACGCCCTCCTTAAGAACAGCCTCTAAGTATAAAGATTGCTAGTTACTTCTCAAAACCCCAATTATAATTTGGATTATTATCCATATCATACCACATGTATAATAAAGACTGCACCTCACAGCTTATCGCTAGGAGGTGCAGTCTTTAATGGATTGTTTATAGTAAAAGTAGGTCGATTAACATTTTAGATTTTATCGCGGTTGTAAACTTCAGCCGTTCGGTCTGCTCTGTTAGCCATCGAATTACCTAGTCGAGTGTCTTCGTTATAGACGCCTTCGTAACGCTGAGCATTTAGTGAGCGATTGTCTCGGAACACATCATGCGCTTGATACCCTCGTCCATTATCCTCAACAAGCACAAGGATCTTGCCACTTTCAACGTATCCTTCGTACTCTTTTGCCTCATCCTCAGGAATGCCAAGACCGATCAAGCCACCAACTAAGCCACCTGCACCTGCACCCACGGCTACACCTGTTAACGTTGCCACAATAGGTCCCGCTGCCAGAATAGGACCAATCCCCGGAATTGCGAGCGCTCCGATACCTGCTAGCAGTCCGGTAACACCACCCAATACGCCGCCTGTAGCTGCACCTGTTGCAACACCCTCGGGAGCTTTTGTGCCTGTATCATCCGAAATATGTCTTAGCTCATCACGATCACGTGTGATGACTGATATTTCATCATTACTGAACCCTTGATTGTGAAGTCCTTCAATTGCTCTGGTTGCTTCTTGTTCTGTATCAAAGATACCTACGATTTTTTTAGTCACTTGAAGCCCTCCTTAGTAATTGTCTTCGCTAGTTAATTACCCTGTAAGCTGAAGACAAAACATCTAATTAAAATTTCAAGTGCACGAAGGACCTTATTATTTATTGGGACGTGTTCGATTGGTCGGAATTGCTTGCAAGGGGTCGTCTGGCCAATAGTGCTTAGGATAACGTCCTTTTAGATCCTTTTTAACCTCAAAATAAGTACCACGCCAAAAGCTTGCAAGGTCAGAAGTCACCTGCATCGGTCTTCTTGCCGGTGACAAAAGATGAAGTAAAACAGGTACCTTCCCCCCTCCAATTCTAGGGGTGTCTAACTGTCCAAACATCTCTTGCAAACGCACAGCCAGTACGGGAGCAGCTGGATTAGCATAGTCCACGGGCACACGCGAACCACTAGGAACTGTTATATGTGTCGGCGCTTCCTGTTCAAGAAGCTGTCGCTGATTCCAGTCCAGCAACCCCTCAAGCGCACGGGATAACGGGATTCGCTGAAGGTCACGCAAATTACGCATACCGTGAATGTAAGGTAATAGCCATTCATCAAGCATCTCAATTAATGCTTCATCAGAGACATCCGGCCAATCTGAACGTAAGGCGTGCATAAACATTAGCCGCTCACGAAGCTGCAGAGGTCCCTTTTCCCACGGTAAGATATCAATCCCATCCTCTGCGATTACACTTAGCAGTACTTTCGCTGTTTCTTCTGAGGAGGGTCTTTCATGTGACGTTTCTTTTAAGACAAGAGCGCCAAGCATCGTTCGACGGCGTTTCTTCACACTTCCACTTTCTTTATCCCAATACACGTCAGAATCCTCTGTGATGTGATCTATATGATATTTAAGCAGTTGTCCTTCTTCAAGCTCAGCTGCCAGCAAGATTGCACCTTGTGTGGCTCGATCGTCAACAGACGCAGCCACAATATAAGCGGATCGGGCCATCGGTTGCCCTTCCCGCATGGCCACGCCACGACCGGCGGAGAGCAGAAACGCGCCATCACCGCGTTTCTGCCCGATACGGTCGGGATAGGCGAACGACAGAAGCAGCCCGCAGAGGCTGATGTCGTTCACGGTCCCGCCCGGCGCTGCTTGCAGCTGCGCCAGGAAATTGCGGCTCTCGCGCACCACCGCGCGCAGAGCCGCAGGGTCCGCTCCGCCCGTATCGGCGGAGCGTTCGAACCGGAGCAGCGCCTCTACGCGGAGCGTGAGGTCGCAATCTAGTGCCGCGGGACCCTTGAACAGGTCCCGCTCTTGCAGCAGCGCCGCCAGCCGGCAGGCGAGCGGTGCTGCGTCAAGCTCTGCCGCGCGCAGCAGCATATGCGCGGCTCGCGGGTGCGCGCCAAGCGCGGCCATGCTGCGGCCGTGCGGCGTGATGGCGCCGCCGGCGTCCAGCGCGCCGAGCTGGCACAGCAGCGCGGTGCCCTGCGCATAAGGCGCAGCGGGCGGCGTGTCAAGCCAAGCTAGCGCGGCAGGATCGCGCACGCCCCACAGCGCCAGCTCCAAAGCGAGCTGCGCAAGATCCGTCTCCATAATCTCCGGCACATTGTCATCCGGAAGGCGATTATGCTCCTCCTGACTCCACAGCCTGTAGCATACGCCCGGAGCTGTCCGCCCGGCCCGTCCTCGCCGCTGATCGGCAGAGGCTTTCGATACCGGAACCGTCGTAAGACTTGGCATTCCCGTACGCGGAGAGAAAATCTGCGTACGACGCAACCCTGTATCAATTACCGTTCGCACACCTTCGATCGTCAAGCTTGTCTCCGCAATGGAGGTCGCTAGTACGACTTTACGTTCGCCGTTTATGGATGGAGCCACTGCAGCATCCTGCATAGCCTGTGGTAATTGTCCGTATAAAGGACGAAGCACTACCCCGTCAGGCAGTTTTCCATGTTCCAACTCATTTTGGGTTCTGCGAATCTCCCGTTCACCCGGCAAGAATACAAGTACATCTCCCGGCTGTTCAGCAAGCGCACGTCTCACTGCGGCTGTGGCCGATTTTTCAATCGGAAGATTCCCTGTGGTTAGGGTATAAATAGTTTCCACCGGATAGGTTCGTCCCGGACAATCAACTACTGGCGCATCGCCCAGCATAACCGAGACCCGTTCACTATCCAGTGTTGCTGACATAATCAGAATCCGAAGATCATCACGCAGCACTGCCTGCGCTTCCAGCGCCAGAGCAAGTCCCAGATCCGCATGTAGACTACGCTCATGGAACTCATCAAAAATAATCAGACCCACATCCCCTAGTGATGGATCACTCTGAAGCATCCTCGTTAAGACACCTTCAGTCACTACAACAATTCGTGTATTCTTGCCTACCTTAGTGTCGTTCCGCATCCGATAACCTACCGTCTGTCCAACACTTTCTCCAAGATTGGACGCCATGTAAGTTGCAGCTGATCTAGCGGCAAGTCTTCTAGGCTCAAGCATAAGAATGCTTTTACCAGCCATCCATGGCTCGTCCAGAAATGCCGGAGGCGTTCCAGTTGTTTTGCCCGCACCGGGTTCTGCGATCAGAACAGCTGCCCGTGTTGAGCGAAGTATGTGTTTCAGGTCTGGAAGCACCTGTATAATTGGAAGCTGTTTCATTATATCTCTCCATCGTTTGTAATAATATGTTATGATTTCCTTTGATGTGGTCTAAACCCTATTCATCATGTGCGAAAAAACTTCAAAGATCAAGACAATCTGTACTTACCATTTCAAGTATAACTTTCTTATATTATAAAAAAGGAGACTTTCTAAAATGCTCGTAACTAAAGCCACTATTTCAGATTTATCTATACTCAGCAAGATCGATAGCATGGTCATTGGCAGCGAAATTCGCAAACCTAAAATTGAACAATATATTCTAAATGAGCAATGTGTTGTAGCATCGATTAACAGTGAGCCTGTCGGTTTTGCTTGTTACGATACCACTTTTTTCGAATGCTGTTTTATTCAGCTCGTAATTGTGAATCCCAATTTCAGACGTCTTGGCATTGCCGGTGCACTTATTCGTTACATTGAAGAACACTCTCCAACCCCCAAGCTGTTTACTTCCACCAATGAATCCAATACGATCATGCAGCAAGTGTGTCTTTCTCTAGGATTTGTAAGAAGCGGAATCATTGAGAATTTAGACGATGGTGATCCAGAATGGGTATATTTCAAGCAAGTAAAATGAAATACACTTGTGAAGCGAAGCACGCAAAAAGGCAGCTCTTTCGTCTCTTTATGGACTAAGAGCTGCCTTTATATCACACTATTTATCCTCATGTCCATACAACATGACCCTAATAAGCGTTATTCTTCTTCCCTAATTATCTGTTCATGTATTTGAACACTGTATTGCATATAAGCAGGATTACTATCTAAGCCTCGTTCACGCAGAAGCTCTTGCAGACGCAGCCTTTTCAAAGACAATTTTGCCCGGATTGCCTTACCTTCACTAGTTTCAGTGCCTCCGCTATTGTGGCAGGCAGCAAGCAGCCCTTCGAGGGTAACGCATTCTGCACGCAAAGATACTTCTTCGGGCACCAGCCCGGAATTCTTCATAATTTTGAAAGACATGCGTAATTCTTCTGGCACGTCCGATAAATCCTCAAGCTCCAGTGGCTTGCCATGCCCAGGTAAATCTCCAAATTCCCCATTACGCATAGATTCCTGAATCCGCTGCTCAACCAGCCAGGACATCATCCCCATATACGCAGCCTCCTTCACCAATACCACTACTATGATCTATCCCGCCTAAGCAAAAGTATGGTAAGCAGAATTGCGTCTATTTTAGCATAAAAACAGTAGATTTACATCAAACTGCCGCAATGCATTCTTATAAAAGACGATCCTTCTCCGTTCTATGAATCTTCCTCGTCATCGCAGATCGTTCGGACTAAGGAGCCCTTATTTCGCAATTTCAGGCTATTTTGCTACACTATCGGACTCAGTTGCACCTATTCACGCAAATACACCCTATTTTTAATAGAAATTGTGGAAATAAGAGCTATGCAGTCCGAAAAGTCTGCGCATCCTCATATTTGCCTCCGCAGATCGCTCAGGACTCAAGAGTCCCCATTCCGCAAATTCAATTCATTCTGCTACACCATCATTCTCTGCTCCCTGTCCGCAACATATTACAGACGCCTAACCAAACCGTACAATAGTTTTTTTTCATGCGAACAATTGTTATACTCGTTCTAATAAGCCTCAACTCAACAAGAAAAACGCCTGACGTCGTCCTTGGAGGTAGAGTTACAAGCTGAGTACATCCGTAATTCCATACTCGTATCCATATACACCTTCGTAGTGAGGTTCCGCTTACGGACCGAATGGCTTATTTCGATGAAATGAGCACATATATTAGGGACGGACCGTATTGCACTTATTCCCTAATAACAAGCCCCTTCCCGGGTGATCTGGGGCGAATAACAGCGCTGGCTCATTTACGTTACCGGCGGCACATTGTATTCGGTTTTTCGCATACATTTGGCTCGTTTACGTTACCGGCGGCACATTGTATTCGATTTTTCGCATACATTTGGCTCGTTTATGTTACCGTCGGCACATTGTATTCGATTTTTCGCATACATTTGGCTCATTTACGTTACTGGCGGCACATTTGTATTCGTTTTTTCGCATACATTTGTCCGTAGGCTCGACTAAAACATGCATTTCGGAGGATATAAGGTCCGCTCGGTTTTTAGAATCTGACGGATGACTCCTCGTTTATTTCATGTCTCCTGCTTCTTCACGTTCACCCCTCCTTCCTCTTTCTTCGGAGTTATCCACATTTTTTTTGAATTGTATAATTTCCTAAACAATAAAAAAAAGGACTACAGCAGTAGTCCAAAGGAGAAATATAACATGATAGCTAACCTCAAAAAAACAGATGATCATTATGTCGCTCGTTTCGAACGTCAATTAAAACATCCCGCATCAGAAATCTGGTCCTTTCTGACAGAGAATGAGAAGCTTGCTTTATGGTTCACTGAATTACGTGTTGAAGACCTGTGTGAAGGTGGATTAATCAAGTTTGATATGCAAGACGGAACCTTTGAGGAAATGACGATTACCGCCTTGCAACATGAATCTGTTCTTGAATTTACGTGGGCTGAAGATTCCGTTCGCTTTGAGCTATATCCTAATTCAGAAGGCTGCCTTCTCGTCTTGAATGAAACGATCCGAACGCTCACGCCACACACACCCCGAGATTTAGCTGGCTGGCATGTATGTCTGGACGTGATCCAGCATCTTCTGGATGGTACGACGCTGGAGTCACGAAAAGCTGAATGGAACGTTTGGTATGAACGATACCGAGAAGCGATCTCTAAATTAGGACAATAAGGATTCTGCTCCATCAATCACAATTTGCGCACCTGTAATATGAATGGATTCATCGGAAGCCAAAAAAGAAACTAGATCGGCAACATTATCCGGTTTACCCGGCCCATCCGCCAGCGGCTGCGCACCATCGGGAAATTCAATCGGAATGACGATCGCTTCTACTTCTTCGTTCATTTCAGTGGTTTCATCTATATTGGTAGCAATCGCCCCAGGGCAGATCACATTCACTCGAATTTTAAACTTAGCTAGCTCAAGTGCAGCCATTTTGGCAAAAGCTACCTGTCCAGCTTTGGTAGTACTATATGTAGACCACCCAAAGCTGGCAAATCTAGTATTCCCATTGATGGAGCTAGTGATGATAATGCTACCTTTCCCTTTATCCTTCAGATGAGGGATCGTATATTTTAATGTCAAAAAGGTCCCCGTCAAGTTCACCGACATCGTGCGCTCCCAATCACTCAGGCTCAGTTCCTCTATAGGTCCCACCGCACCATTGATTCCCGCGTTAGCGAATACTACATCTAAGCCGCCGAATTGTTCGACTGTCCTGCGCACGGCTTCCTCCATCCCTTTTTCATCCGAAGTGTCTACCTCTATGGCCAATGCACAATCTTTGCGAAACTTGTTTAGCTTATCCGCCAAAGATGAGGTACGTTCAAGATTCAAATCAAAAAGCGCTACATTAGCACCTTCCCTCGCCAGCTTAATAGCGGTAGCCCGACCAATTCCTGAGCCCGCTCCTGTAATAATTGCTGTTTTTCCAATAAATCTTTGTTTCTTAGCTATGTTTGGACTCATATGTAATCTCTCCCTTAAGATCTCTTAGTGATGTACTATGGATCAAGATTACCCAAATACATGCACACTGGAATCATCTTCACAAAAAAACTCCCCGTTCAAAAGCTTGAACTGAGAGTTTCATCTAGATCTATACATCTAATTGTCCAGCTTCCGCACATCTACTTTCACGGTCAGAGTGCCTGCTCCACCACGATATACACCTTTTACAGGTACAATATCTTTGTAGTCCCGTCCGTGACCTAACTTAATGTAACGCCAATTGACCTCAACATTATTCGTCGGATCGAAACCAAGCCAACCTGTACCCGGAATGTGAGTCTCCACCCAAGCATGTGAGGCTTGCTCAAAATTAGCATTACTCCCTTGCAGATCACCAACAAAATGATATCCACTTACATATCTGGACGGCAGACCGACACTACGGCAGACAGCAATCATTAGATGAGCATAATCCTGACATACACCGCGTTTAAGCTTCAGTGCTTTTTTTACCGTAGTATTTACACTTGTAGCCTCAGGGTCATAGGTGAACTGTTCATAAATCGTCGCCGATAATTTAAGAATCCATTCATACATATCCTCTGCTTCATTAAAAGGGTACTGTGAGGCAAACTCCACTAATTCAGGCGTCACCTCGGTATAACGAGTCGGCAATATAAACTCAATATAACGGTTCTGAAATCCCTCGTCATTTAACAATCTAATTTGTTCTTCAAGAGATGTTCTCGGGAGATCTGTCCCCTGAGCTTTATCCAGTGTAACTACAGTAGCTTTAGTGTGGATGACCATCTCCGTATGCGGCTTATTAACCGAATAGGCATGGACCCGATTCCCGAAGAAATCCTCATAGGTTAATAGATTGGCTGGCGGGTAAATATCCACTTCATGGTGATAACAGGATTGGCGATAATTCGTGCGTGGCGTGAGTCTGATCTCATTGACACTGTCCGTAACCGGCTCTGGATAGCTGTATGTGGTGGTATGATTGATTTGAATCTTCATACAGACACTCCTTCTCGCCGAAAAAAGGCGCCCTCCATTGTTTTACCAAGTTTTTGACAGGATATCACCAGCGATTTAAGCACATCTTCCACTAGCTCGCCGGACATTTCTTCCTTTTCCATATAATCCAGCTCTGCTTTTAGCTTACCCGCTTGCCGGATAACCTTCTCATGACCTGAACCTTTCTCTGAGGGATCTAGTTCAAGCTTTGCTAAATGCTCTTCCAGCTGATGAAAAGAAAAACGAATGGAACGCGGAAATTTGGGATTCGCAATCAAGAAATCTAAAATGCTCTCCGGGGACATAGCATCTGCATAATAACGGCGAAACGCCTGGTACCCACTAACGGATTTAAGCACCGCCTGCAACTGAGTATAAACCGCGTCAAGCTCCTTAAATCGGCATGAGGCAATGACCGCCTGCAAGATACGAGTTGTATTCTCTGCCCGCTCTAGAAACCGTCCGCTCTCAATGAAATGCCACTCATTCCCTCTAAGCATTACCGACTGTTCTGCTCCGAGAAACATGGCTGTACGCTCCTTAACCTGCTGATAGAACTGATGTGGGCCGCTCATAATATCTGCAACAGACCGCTCACCAAGCCATAGGTTGAAGCTGTTGACAACATCCCATAATTCACTTGGAAGCTGCTGACGGAGTGTTCGCAGATTATTTCTGGCATGATGTACACAAGAGAATAATGAATTAGAATTGCCTAAATCAAGTGTGATGAAAGATAGGACATCCTGCTCGGAAAAGGTTTCGAACTGCTGCATATATTCACCTCGAACGCCTAGCGCATCGATTAACCTTGACCATTTATGTCCTTCTTCATGAAAATCCTCTTCCTGCTGGATATGATAATGAACATTGATTAGCCGCGCATGATTCTCTGCCCTTTCAATATATCTGCCGATCCAGAACAAAGCTTCAGCATTTCGATTCAGCATCTCCAGCCACTCCCTTATTTAACAAATTGATGCTGCATTTTGTTAATCATCAACAAGCCTCACTAGGTTGTATCAAGCCATGACCCAAGTATCTTTTACGCCACCACCTTGCGAGGAGTTTACGACCAAAGACCCTTCTTTCATAGCCACCCGTGTCAATCCCCCAGGGATAACATGTGGCTTACGGTCAGCACCCATTAATACAAAAGCTCGAAGGTCGATATGTCTCGGTGCCATTGTTCCTCCTGACAATACCGGTGCTCTAGATAGAGACATGATCGGCTGCGCAATATAACGCTCCGGATCTGCGATAATCTTCATTCGAAATTCAGCGAGTTCTTCTTTCGTAGCTTCGCTTCCGATCAACATTCCATATCCCCCGGATAAAGAGGTTTCCTTAACAACCATTTCAGATAGGTTCTCAAGGACATATAAACGTTCATCAGGCCTGCCTAGCAGATAGGTCGGGACATTCCCAAGAATCGGTTCTTCATTCAGATAATAACGAATCATATCCGGTACATAGACATACATCGCTTTATCATCAGCAACACCAGTCCCCGGGGCATTAGCAATCGCTACATTCCCTGCCCGATACGCATTCATCAGACCCGCCACCCCTAGAAGTGAATCCGGCTGAAAAGCTAACGGATCGATGAAATCATCATCCAAACGGCGATATAGTACATCTACGCGGCGAAGTCCGTTCATTTCTTTCAAATATATTTTGTGATCCTTTGCAACCAAATCTCGTCCTTCAACCAAATGTATACCCATCTGTTGTGCTAGAAAAGCATGCTCATAATAAGCAGAATTGTATTCCCCAGGTGTAAGAAGTGCTATAACCGGATCTGACTTTCGTGAGGGTGATAAACTACGTAGAACGGATAAGAAGCGATTCAAGCTATGATCAACATCTCGGATGGAGCTGGCAAAGGACAATTCAGGAAACAACTGATTCATAAGGGTTCTGCCTTTAAAAAGATATGAAAAACCTGAAGGCGTTCGTAGATTATCTTCAAGCACATAATATTGCCCATCATGATGGCGAATCAGATCGATTCCCGAGGTAGTGATGTAGGCTCCACCAGGCACCCTTAGACCAGTCATTTCTGGCCGGAAATAACAGTTGGAGATGATCATACGCCTTGGGACTATTCCATCCTTTACGATGTACTGCTCATGGTAGATATCATGAATGAACAGATTCAAAGCCGTGATACGCTGAATAATTCCAGCCTCTAGCCTCTCCCATTCATTCTTAGGAATAATGCGTGGAATCATATCGAAGGGAATCGTACGCTCCATGGGATGATCCTGAGCCGGATTGTATAGCGTAAAAGTAATTCCTTCCTCCATCATCCTGCGCTGCATCAAATTCTGCTTACCCTGCAGCTCTTCGGAGCTCATTCCGGAAAACATGCGATTCACATGTCTATAATGCGGCCGGACATTTCTCTTATCTGCATACATTTCATCGAAAAAATGTTGCAGCGGATACGGAGACAGACCTGGCAGAGGATCTAATTTGGACATGAGCCCGACTCCTTTCGATAATGTTATCTTTACTAACAACCTATACTTTAATTTCTGAAAATATCCTTGAAAATATTGTTTTGTATTCCCATAATACGTAAATTCTATTGCCGATGTCAATATATATAACAGAGAAATGTGATCTCTGAATATTTCCGTGTTTTGGAATCGCTTCCTTTCTCTCTTATATAGGTTGCCGGAGCTGAAATGTAGTTTCTTCATTGAATTGTATGCAGGAGTAGTGACAAGCATTACTATTATGAATTTTTCATATGTTGGTTTTTTTATATAGTTGTCTGGGAAAGTAATTTCAGTTATATGGTATAATTTGGAGCGTTAGGAGAGTGAACAAATGGATCACAAATATACTATGACCATGGAGCAGGAAGAGGCTAGGCGGAAGCATATTTATCTTTTATTTGGTTTGTCAGAAGCTGGTTCGATGAAGGTAGCACTTAGTCGTGTAGGCAGTCGTCATTTAATAAGAGTACTTTCATTTAATGAGACGTTCTCTGCTGGACCGCTGTGCAAATTACATAATGATGAAGGGTGTCATGCCCGTGAGTTATGGTTTCAAGAACGATTTCCGGATCAGGGTTATCATCTCAATCCCCAGCATAAACTGGGAGCCATGATTCAGACCTTAAAAGAAATTCCCGAGGACAAAAAAATCACTATTTGGTGCGGAAACAACTCCCATGATCAGACAGGTTTACGATTTGCACTTTCTGTTCTTAGTGAGAGGAAGCAACCTATTTATGTTATAAATCCAATCGAAGCTTATGAGGAGCTTCCTGGGATTACTGAACAATATAGCATGGACTTATCTCCCCAGTCCCTGGGTCAGCTCCCAAACGAAGCTATGCAAACTATTATCAAAAACACCGAAAATACGCAACCCCTTACCTCCGCGCAGAGAAAACAGTATGAGCTGGAGTGGCAAGAAATCAGCAACACTGAGGCTATGCTTCGAGTATGGTCCAAAGGTCAGCTAACGAATGTACCCGAAACATACTATGACGAATACATTCTATCCTTAATTCTGCAACTGCAAAAGAATGAACAGGGAGATCATTTCGTAAATGCAGGACTTATTGTAGGTGCAATTATAGGGCAGTGGAATTTATTTATCAGTACCTCATTTATAGAATATCGCTTCTGGAGGCTTATTAGTGAGGGAAAGCTGTTATTTAAAGGGATACCCTACGCGATGCATTTGTACTTTTTAAGAATTCCTTAGAGGTCACTACATTAACAACTAACAATCATTTTATAAAAAAGGAATGCCCTCATAAACTAAATATAGCTTCGAGGACATTCCTTGTAAATATGACTTCTTTAAGATCATGTGTAGGTATGGATTACACTTACTCTTCCGATTCTTCTGACTCTTCCTCAGCAATTAATCCGGCAAAAAGAGCATGCACGAACTGCTGAGAATCAAATGGCTGCAAGTCTTCCATCTTTTCTCCGAGCCCTACGAGCTTCACTGGTAAGTTCATTTCCTGACGAATGGCTACTACAATTCCGCCTTTAGCTGTACCATCCAGCTTCGTCAAGACGAGCCCTGTTACCCCACTCTTTTCACCAAATAGCTTGGCTTGAGTAAGCGCATTTTGACCTGTGGTCGCATCTAGCACCATCAGTACTTCATGCGGAGCACTAGGAATTTCTCTTTGAATAACGCGGAAAATCTTGTTGAGCTCTTCCATCAGATTGCTCTTATTCTGAAGTCTGCCTGCCGTATCGCAAATCAAGATATCTACATTCCGCTGCTTAGCCGCTTGAACAGCATCGAACATAACAGCGGCTGGGTCAGAGCCAGCTTGTTGCTTAATTACGTCTACGCCAGCACGTTGACCCCAAACTTCGAGCTGTTCAATCGCTCCGGCACGGAACGTATCCCCTGCGGCCAAAAGAACTTTTTTACCCTCTTGTTTGTAACGATGTGCTAATTTACCGATCGTAGTCGTCTTGCCTACTCCATTTACCCCAACGAACAAGATAACTGTAATGCCATCCGGATTTTCCTTCAGGCTGTTATCGTCATCGCCGCGCAGCAATTCCATGAGCTTACGAGACAAAATGGGTTGCAGCTCAGCTGCATCTTCAATTCGTTTTTGTTTCACTTCGGCGCGCAGATCCTCGACAAGTGTCATTACTGTATTAACACCTACGTCCGCACCAATCAAGATTTCTTCCAGCTCTTCGTAGAACTCTTCATCTATTTTTTTACGGCGGATAATCAGGTCTGCTACCTTCTCGACAAAGCCTTTACGGGTTTTCTCTAATCCGTCGCGGAATTGTTTGGTTACACTTTCCGTTTTGCCGGAAATGCTTTCTTTTAACTTCCTGAAAAAGCTCATTTGTTTCCTCCTAAAAATTTTGTGAGCGACACTTCATTGATTTAACTTCGTACAAAACTCGCTTCGAAAGCAGATACTTAAAAAAATCACCATTTTGGCAAGCCGTTAAGCGATCTCTGCTTCCTCATCCTCTAAACGTACAGAGACAAGCTTAGATACTCCGCCTTCTTCCATCGTCACTCCGTAGAGCACATCCGCCTCTTCCATCGTTCCTTTGCGGTGTGTAACGACGATAAATTGCGTTTGTTCCGAGAACTCACGCAAATACTGTGCAAAACGCACGACATTCGCCTCATCTAGCGCAGCCTCTACCTCATCCAGTACGCAGAACGGAACCGGCTTCACTTGCAGGATGGCAAACAAGAGGGCCATCGCAGTTAAGGCGCGTTCCCCACCAGAGAGGAGCTGCAGGTTTTGAAGCTTTTTACCCGGTGGTTGGGCTACGATATCTATACCTGTTTCAAGCATATGTTCTGGATCCAGCAGCATGAGATCAGCTCGACCGCCTCCGAACAGCTTCGAGAATACCGTGCCGAATTGTTTACGGATCGCATCAAAGGTCTGTTTGAAGCGTTTGGACATTTCATCTTCCATCTCACGGATAACTTGATACAGGGTAGTCTTGGCTTCGACCAGGTCATCTTTTTGTCCACTAAGGAAGGTATAACGCTCATGAACACGCTGATATTCTTCAATCGCACCTAAGTTCACTTCGCCCAATGCAGAAATACTACGTTTCAGACGCTGTACATCCGCTTGTGCGGCAGGCACATCTTCGGGCACAGGATAACGTTGCTTCGCTAGTTCATAGCTTAGCTCGTAATCATCACTCAGCTTACGAAGAATATTATCAAGTTCAACATCGAGACGACCCACAGAAACTTCAGTAGAACGCAGCTTGTCCTCCACGACTCTAAGTGCCTGACGCTGATCCTTGGTCTTGCCCTCCTCTAGCTCAAGCTTACGGGTTAACGCTGAACGTTCCGCCCGAGCTAGATCCAAAGTACCGGCTGTCTCTTCCTTCTTCAGACGATAACTATTCAAATCTTCTTTCTGTTTCACGGTTTCCAAAGCATTGCTAGCCAAATCCTGTTCGATCGTATGTAGCAGGTTTCGATTTTGGCGTAGCTCTTTATCCTGTGAACCCGCATCTTGTCTTAGACGGCGTAATTGTTCCTCCAAGGAAAAGATCTCCTGATCGAGCTTGCCTTCTGATACTTTCATGCTGGTCAGCTTGCCTTGAAGCTCTTCCTTAGCCGATTCATTCGCTTTACGCGCCGATTCGGCATTACGGATACCCTCATGAGCTTCCTTCTCTTCCTTCTCGAGACGTTCAAGCTCAGCAGAGGCTTGTTTCCGAGTCTCCTCAAGCGTGCGGACCTCACTTTCAAAGCCACTACGTTCCGCGCCTGTGCTTTCCACTTGTTCCTGCACATGCCGAAGCTCCTGTTCAAGCTGCTTCAAATCGCCAGAAACACGTTGCTCTTCCAGTCTCTTCTCATCACCATCACGGCGCAGGTCCTCTAGCTTCACGCTAGCGTTCTCCTGCTCTTCACGAAGTCTGGCTATGCCTTGTTTCAGCTTAACAATTTGACGCTCGCTCTCTTCGATCTCACTGCTCAGCTGATCCAGCTGGCGTTTACGACTAAGTAAGCTATTGTTCTTCTTATGTTGGCTACCACCAGTCATGGAGCCCCCGGCATTGACTACATCACCCTCTAGCGTAACCACACGATAACGATACTGGCATCTAGCGGCGATGCGGTTAGCCTGCTCCAGGCTCTCAGCAATAACTACATTGCCAAGCAAACTGCCAACAATACTTGCATACTTATCATCGTATCCAACGAGTTCGGAACCAATTCCAACAAAACCTTCAGCATCTTCCACCATTCCTCGGTCGCTACCGGAAATTTGGCGTGGCCGGATAACATCGAGTGGTAGAAAAGTAGCTCGTCCCAATTGACGTTGCTTCAGGAAAGATATCGCTTGACGAGACACGCTCTCATTATCCATAACCACGTGTTGCAGCGATGCACCCAGCGCAGTCTCAACAGCCATTTCCAGCTTCTCAGGAACGGAGATGAGTTCAGCAACCGCACCATGCACACCGCTAAGCTGTCCTTTACGAGCTCCTTTGAGAACTTCTTTAACCCCAAGCATAAAGCCATCGAAATCATCCTGCATTTCTTTCATGGTCTCGTGACGGGAGACTTGTGCTTCCCGCTTCTGTTCCCACTTTCTCAGACCTGATTGCGTCTCTTCAATCAGCTTCTGACGTTTACTAAGTTGTTCACTTTCAGTAATATAAGCACCACGAAGATTGCTTAGTTCTTTTCCAAGCTGGGCAATCTTGTCTTTTAGCCCTTTCTGGTTAGCAGACAGCTCATCATGCCGTGCAGTCCATTTGCCGCTTTCTTCTTCACTGCGGCTCATACGACGCTCCAGGTTCTCCTTCTGTTGATCCGCGTAACGAATTTCGTTACGTGCATTCGCCATAAGGTTCATTAACTCCAGGAGAGCACTTTTCAGCTTCTCCTCCTGGCTCTGACTAATACCGTCAGCGACACCTTCGAGTCTTGCCTCTTCCGCTTCGATCTGTTTCCGAAGCTCAACAAGCTTAAGCCGGGACGCTTCGAGCTTAGCTTCTAAATCCCCAAGCTCACGCTGTCGGTCCGCAGAACGCTCACCTACAGAACCTAATGTGAGCATTAACTGTTCACGGTTGCTCTCAAGATTACGCTTGCGTTCCTTCAACACTTCCCCGTAACCTTCGCTCTTCTCATAAGCTTCACTATAACGGAGCAATTGCTCTTGCTGCTTCTCAATCTGTTCTTCTAACGCGCGCAGTTCAGCACGTCCGCTTTCCAGCTTCGCATCATGAGCAGAGACAACTGTAGATAATTCCAGTTGCTCATCCTTTAAAGTTTCGAGCTTAGCGTTACCTTCCTGCCAAGCTGTATGAATGCCTTCAATCTGATGCACATAGACTGAAATTTCCTGATGCTTCAGTTGTTCCCGAAGCTCTTTAAAGCGAATGGCCTTCTCCGATTGATCCTTTAGGGGACCAATCTGATCCTCAAGCTCACTAATCAAATCGTGAATACGAAGCAAGTTTTGCTCCGTGTCGTCAAGCTTTCGACTTGCATCTTTTTTGCGCGATTTATATTTTACAATACCCGATGCCTCTTCGAAGATGCCTCGCCGATCCTCGGAACGAGTACTCAGAATCTCTTCAATCCGACCCTGTCCGATAATCGAATAAGCCTCACGCCCGATACCAGTATCCATGAACAGCTCTGTGATATCCTTCAGTCGGCAGGATTGCTTATTAATTAAATATTCACTCTCACCACTGCGGTGAACACGCCGAGTCACTGTAACTTCGCTGAAATCCAGTGGAAGCGTGTGATCCTCATTATCGAGCGTAAGTGATACTTCACCATAATTCACAGCTTTACGCGCGTCACTACCGGCAAAAATAATATCTTCCATCTTGCCGCCACGCAGTGATTTAGCACTCTGTTCGCCGAGCACCCAGCGTATGCCGTCAGAAATATTGCTCTTGCCGCTTCCGTTCGGACCCACTACGGCCGTTATTCCGCGCACAAATTCCATTTCTGTTTTGTCGGCAAATGATTTAAAACCAGCTAATTCTATCCGTTTCAAAAACATACTTGCCTATCACCTCTGACCCATTATACCATAGCGTTTATTCGCCTAAAATAGCTTCAAAATGAAGCTTGGCTATTCTTTCGAAAAAGAGCAGCAACGGTCTGAGCTCCGCCTAAACGCCGGTATTCAGACCTTTGCTGCTCTCCTCCGCTTGTCCACATGATGCAAAATTCAGGCACCATCTTCTTTCAGATGCAACAGTGCAGCTGCTGCAGCCTGCTGCTCTGCTTCCTTCTTCGAGCGGCCGCTCCCTTTACCAAGTGAACGGTTAGTCATTAACACTTCAGAGACGAATTCACGCTCATGCGCGGGTCCCCGTTCTTCAATGATCCGATATTCCAACGTACCCATATTGTGCTGCTGAATTAGCTCTTGCAGTTCCGTCTTATAATCAGTCATCTGCATTTGCAGTTTCCCATCCGTCTCCACAAGTGGAAATACGTGATTATCAAGAAAAGACCGTACAGTTTCCAGCCCTTGGTCAAGATAAAGCGCTCCCACGAAGGATTCGAACACATCAGCCAGCAGGGCCGGGCGAGTACGTCCGCCCGTAAGTTCTTCCCCTTTTCCCAGCAGTACATAACGGCCAAAACCTAAACTCTCAGCGAACTTAACCAGCGAAGGCTCGCATACGATAGCGGCACGTAGCTTGGTCAGTTCCCCTTCAGGTCGGTCTGGCAACAGATTGTACAAATATTCAGAAACCGTCAGCTCCAGTACAGCATCCCCTAGAAATTCGAGACGCTCATTGTCCTGATGCTGATTGAAACGGTGTTCATTCACATAGGATGCATGGGTAAAGGCCTGCTTCAGAAGCACAGAATCGTGAAATTGGATTTGAAGTTGCTGTTGTAACTGCTTCAGTTCTCCTTTCACCGCGCTGTCCCCTTACTGATTATATTTTTTTAGAATAACTGTTGCGTTATGTCCCCCGAATCCAAACGAATTCGACATTACAATATCAAGATCCGCTTTACGTGGAACATTTGGTACATAATCCAAATCACATTCCGGGTCCTGGTTGTCCAAATTAATCGTTGGAGCAATCATGCCCTTTTGCAAAGAGAGTCCGCAGATAATAGCTTCTACTCCACCAGCAGCACCTAGAAGATGACCTGTCATGGATTTCGTTGAGCTAATAGCTACTTTATAGGCATGTTCGCCCAATGCTTTCTTAACAGCAGCCGTTTCTGATCGATCTCCTACAGGCGTTGAAGTACCATGTGCGTTGATGTAATCAATATCTTCAGGAGAGATACCAGCATCACGGATTGCCATCTTCATGCAGCGAGCTGCTCCATCTGGATCCGGTTCAGTCATATGGTGAGCATCAGCGCTTAGACCATAGCCGATTACCTCAGCATAAATCTTCGCTCCACGTTTCTCCGCATGTTCAAGGGATTCCAGAATCAAGATCCCAGCGCCCTCTCCCATAACGAAACCATCGCGATCTACATCAAATGGCCGACTAGCCTTCTCCGGCTCATCATTACGAGTGGACATCGCTCTCATTGCACAGAATCCTGCCATTCCTGTTGGACGAATGGTCGCTTCCGAACCACCGCAGATCATAGCATCCGCGTCTCCACGTTGAATCAGACGGAATGATTCCCCAATGGAATGACTTCCTGTAGCACAGGCTGTCACTGTAGTCGTATTCGGTCCCTTTGCACCGAGGTTAATGGACAGCTGCCCAGAACCCATGTTAGCGATCATCATCGGGATAAAGAACGGGCTAACCCGTTTTGGCCCTTTTTCAAGCAACAGATTATGATTGTCTTCCCAAGTACCAAGACCACCGATACCCGAACCAACAGATACACCGATCCGTTCAGCATCGATATCTTCACCGATCTTAAGTCCACTGTCTCTCAATGCATCTTCACCAGCAGCCACTGCAAATTGTACAAAACGGTCCATTTTGCGGGCTTCCTTGCGGCCAAAAAGCGCCTCCGGATCAAAGTCTTTAACTGATGAAGCAATTTGCGTAGTGTATTCACTGACATCAAACGCTTCAACCATCGATACACCTGATTTACCGCTCATCAGATTATCCCAGAACGTCTCCAAGTCTTTCCCCAGTGACGTAATTACGCCCATCCCGGTTACAACCACTCTATGACTCAAACACAATCACCCCATCTATAGGCTGTATACATTATATTCAGTACTTATATACTGCAAATTATTACTATATGAACAGCGATCACCGCATCATTAAAGCTTCCGCGGTTCTGTTATAATCCCTATGAAGCTGCACATGGCAACCTGTAATACATCTTTAATCCTGTATAAATGAGGAGAAGCCCCGCCCAAGTTGGAACGGGACTCTCAATCATATGACTCTAGGTATGAGATTGTATGTACTTCACAACTTCACCCACGGTCGTAATCGTCTCTGCATCTTCATCAGAGATTTCCATGTCGAATTCATCTTCCAATTCCATAACCAATTCTACTACATCAAGAGAATCAGCACCTAAATCATCTTTGAAAGACGCTTCTAATGTTACCTCAGCTTCATCGGCACCTAAGCGGTCGATGACAATGCGTTTTACACGCTCTAATACATCGGACATCCGGTTCACCTCCTCTTTTGGTATTATACGAGATATGAGGTCAAAATACCATAGACCGCAAAAAACGCTTTCCTGATCCCTCACATTTCATCTTTAAAACAGTGTAATTTCTCCCAAGCATAAACGCTTTCGGCGTCCTTATAAGGACAGTAAGTGTTTATGTTAGAAATATAAGGATAAAGTATAGTGTGAAACTTATACTTTCTTATATTTTCAAAGGAGAATTACATATACATCCCGCCATCCACGTGTAGTGTCTGGCCGGTCATATAAGCGGCGCCTTCAGAAGCTAAGAAAACAACTGTCATAGCTACTTCTTCCGGACGCCCAAGGCGAGCTAGTGGAATGCCCTTCTCTAGCTCACTGCGAACTTCTTCAGAGAGCTCACGTGTCATATCTGTATCAATAAACCCAGGAGCAATACAGTTGACGGTGATGCCCCGCGAAGAAAGCTCACGAGCCGATGCCTTCGTTAAACCGATGACACCAGCCTTAGCTGCAGAGTAATTAGCCTGACCAGGGTTACCTGTCACGCCCACAACCGAGGAAATATTAATGATTCGGCCATAGCGCTGTTTCATCATCGGACGTGTTGCTGCCTTAAGGCAATTAAACACACCTTTCAGATTCGTCTCAATCACTTGATCGAACTCTTCCTCTTTCATGCGCATAATCAGGTTGTCCCTAGTAATGCCGGCATTATTGACAACAATGTCAATACGTCCCCAGGTATTAAGAACCTCTTTCACAAGGCTCTCGGCCTGTTCACTATTGCCGACATCTCCACGGAGTGCAATACCCTCCGAGCCAAGCTCGACAATACGGGCCACAGTCTCCTGTGCCGCCGCTTCACTTCCTGCATAGTTCACGGCCACCTTTACACCGTGTTCTGCAAGAGCAAGCGCGATACTACGACCAATGCCACGTGAGCCGCCAGTTACAAGGGCCGTTTGGCCCCGCAATGCTGAGAACATAGTCTAATCCCCTTTCAATCATGATGCTGTTGTCAAAATGTTAAACCATTTCTTACAAAACAGTTTGGACACTTTCAAGTGTATTAATGTTGATTACTTTGACTGTTTTATCTATTTTGCGGATCAGACCTGCCAGAACACTACCAGAACCAATCTCAACAAAAGTGTCAACACCATCCGCAATCAACCATTCAATACTGTCTTGCCAAAGCACAGGAGAATACACCTGACGAACAAGCAGTTCGCGAATTTCTTCGGGATCTGTTACCGGTGATGCAGTGACGTTAACGATGACAGGTACATTTGGAGTGTTGAAGGTTACTTTCTTCAACTCTTCTGCCAAACGATCTGCAGCAGCTCTCATCATAGAAGAGTGAAAAGGTCCACTTACTTCTAGCGGAATTGCCCGCTTGCCACCAGCTTCTTTAACACGCTGCACAACACCATTAACGCCTTCCTGAGATCCGGAAACAACGATCTGACCTGGACAGTTAACGTTAGCCAGTTCTACAACACCATTCTCTTCAGAGATAGTTTGGCATAATGCTGCCAGCGCTTCTCGTTCTGCACCAAGCACTGCCGCCATTGCACCTTGTCCTCCTGGAACAGCTTCTTCCATGAAACGACCTCTCAAGCGTACAAGTGTTACAGCATCTTCATATGACAACACACCCGCAGCTACTAGTGCACTGTATTCACCAAGGCTATGACCAGCAACATAATCCGGCTTCAAGCCTTGTTCACGTAGAGCTTCAAGATAGGCTACGCTTGCTGTAAGAAGCGCTGGTTGCGTGTTTACCGTTTGCTTCAACTCACTGTCCGGTCCTTCAAAAATCAGCTTACTTAGTGGAAATCCGAGAACTTCATCCCCTTTCTCGAACACTGCACGGCTGTTTGGAAGAGCATCATAAACATCCTTGCCCATTCCAACTGCTTGTGCTCCCTGACCGGGAAAGACGAATGCAATTTTACTCATAAGTATGAACTCCTTCCCGTATAACGGTCTTAGCTTATTACCAGATCAATACAGATGCGCCCCAAGTCAAGCCACCGCCGAATCCAACCATCAGGACGGTGTCGCCTTCTTTCATACGTCCTTCTTCCGCCGCTTCAACAAGCGCTAGTGGAATGGAGGCAGCCGAAGTATTGGCATATTTATCAACATTGATTACACATTTCTCTGGTGGCAAATCAAGACGCTGCATAGCGGATTGAATGATACGAATATTCGCTTGGTGAGGTACAAACAAATCGATATCTTCCTTACCCAGACCAGCTTTAGTAAGCACACGTTCTGTAGCTGAGCCCATTACACGAACAGCAAATTTAAAGACTTCACGGCCATTCATATAAATGAAATGCTTCTTATCTTCAACGGTTTGCTGAGAGGCAGGCAAGCGCGAACCGCCGGCTTCTAGCTTAAGCAAGTTCCCTCCAGAGCCTTCAGCACCCAGATCAAAGGATTGGAAACCACGACCTTCCGGAACCTCACCAATGATAACTGCACCTGCTCCATCACCAAACAAGACACAAGTATTGCGATCTGTATAATCTGTGATGCGGGATAAAGTATCCGCACCTATAATAAGTGCATTGTTGTACATTCCGTTCTGAATAAAGCCAACCGCAGTAGCTAAGCTGTATACAAAACCAGAGCAGGCTGCTGACAAGTCAAAAGCCGCAGCGCCTTTAGCACCCAGTTTATCCTGCAAAATACAGGCTGTAGAAGGGAAAGCACTATCAGGTGTTACTGTTGCAATAATAATAAGATCCAAATCTTCGGCTTTCATTCCAGCGGAATCAAGTGCCTTGAGTGCTGCTTCATACGCTAGATCAGAAGTTGCCTCGTGAGGCGCAGCAATATGTCTCTCGCGGATGCCTGTCCGACTGACGATCCACTCATCGTTAGTCTCCACTATTTTTTCCAGATCGCTATTTGTCAATATTTTCTCAGGTACATATTTCCCAGTTCCTATAATTCCAACCGGTCGCAACTGTCTCATGTCGTCACTCACTTCCCGCTAATTTCCTTGGATATACTTGGCACAAGATCGGCTTGTAGAGCAATCCGCGCTTGTCTTACCGCATTCTTAACTGCATTTCCGTCAGAAGATCCGTGGCCCTTCACTACCAATCCGCTAAGACCGAGTAGTGGTGCACCACCGTGCTCTTTGTAATCCATTTTACCCTTTAAAGCTCTAAGCTCCGGCATCAGCATAGCCGCGCCAAGCTTAGTCTTCAGGGAACGACTAAATTGCTCCTTGAGCAAAGAGAACAAAGCGCCCGCCGTACCCTCAAGAGACTTCAGCAAAATATTACCGGCAAATCCATCGCAGACAAGCACATCGCAATTCCCTGTCAGTACGTCACGTGCCTCAACATTACCGATAAAATGAATACCTGGCAAGTTCTCAAGCAGCGGATAAGCTTCTTTCGTCAGTTCGTTACCCTTTCCAGGCTCCGTCCCTACATTCAGAAGTCCCACACGCGGCTTAGCAATACCATGAACCTTGCTCCGGTAAATGCTGCCCATCAGCGCATATTGTACCAGATGTTCAGGCTTCGCATCCATGTTAGCACCAAGATCAAGAGCCAGTACGCCAACATCGTCAAGCGTTGGAATCATAGGCGCCAGTGCAGGACGTTCAATTCCCTGCATCCGGCCAACTACGAGGAGTCCTGTGGTCATTAGCGCACCCGTGTTACCCGACGAAATCATAGCATCTGCTTCACCTTCACGCACCATTCGTCCAGCTACAACCATGGATGAGTCTTTTTTACGACGAACTGCCTTAACCGGCTCTTCATCAGAACCAATGACGTCTCCTGCATGACGTATTGTCAGATTAGATGGCTTGTCTTTGAGTAGTGGCTCTAATCTGGCTTCGTCACCAACGAGCACAATCTGCGTATCTTTCCATTCCGCGGCCGCGGACAACGCCCCCTCGACATTACATTCAGGAGCGTTGTCCCCGCCCATGGCATCAATGGCGATCAGCACTATGGTTACCCCCTTCACTGTGTTCATCATTTGCGGACCGATACACTATAAAATGGCCCTGAAACACTAGTTCTTCTCCGACATAGGTGAATACGTCCACCTCTGCTTTGCCACCCCTACCGGCGAGTGACCGCACCTGTGCTTTGGCAATACACTTCTCACCTAGCTGAACTGTGCGTACAAAACGTATATCGGCTGAAGCGGTCAGAGCAATTTCATCGTTGATTACGGCAACCGCAAGCGAGTTCGCTTGAGCAAACACATAGTGACCACGAGCGATCCCATTTCTAGAGAACACATGGTCTTCGCGAATCTCAAATATCGAAATCCCACTCTTGTCCAATTGTAAATCCACAATGTCTCCGATGACTTCATCCGCAGGCAAAGAGCGCACCTGATCATAGGAGTGCTCTGCCATTTGCTTCATTCGTTCACGCAGTTCCGGTATCCCCAGCTCCATTCGGTCTAACCGAATCGTCTGAATGCTAACTTTTAGCTGACGAGTCAACTCCCGATCCGTTACAAAAGGATTACCTGCGATTATATGTAGCAGCTGTTGCTGACGTTCTTTCTTGGACATCCGCTCGATTGCGGCTCACCTCCTGGCACGTGCCAAGCATAAACGCCTTCGGTGTCCTTATGGACGATAAGCGTTTAAGCGAGAAATATAAGACATCAAGTATAGGTGCATAACTTATACTTTCTTATATTTTAAAGAAAGCATTCGGCCGCTTGAATGGCCGCTGTTATATTAGGTCAAATAACCTTAAACATTATTTAGAACCAGGTACTAATATGTAGTATAAAGCATGCCGCACCAAAAATAAAGCATTGACTTCTGGGCGGCTTATGTTTGGATAAGCATAAACGCCTCAGCGTCCCTAATAGACGGTAAGCGTTTGTGCAAAAAATATAAGGATAATGTATAGCGTAAAACTTATATATTCTTATATTTCAAAAAAAATAGTACTTCACCGATAGTGAAGTACTATTTATTCCGAAACTATTGTTTGATGATTTCTCTTGCTTTGTAAGTTCCGCAAACTTTACATACGTGGTGAGCCAATTTCAACTCTCCGCATTGTTCGCATTTCACCATGCCCGGCACAACCAACTTAAAGTGGGTGCGACGTTTGTCACGGCGTGTTTTAGACGTTCTACGTTGTGGTACTGCCATGTGTTCCACCTCCTTGTGATATTTCTGTCAGCCTGCTCCTCAGAGCAGAATGTGTTTTGTTGTAATGTTTCATTTGAAAAAGTCTTTCAACCCAGCGAGTCGAGGATCGATCACTGTGTTGTCGCAACTGCAGGTGCCTTCGTTCAAGTTCTGTCCGCATTTCTGACAAAGACCAAGACAGTCTGCCTTGCACAATACCGAATCCGGTAAGTGCAGTACGAAATTTTCTTCCACATAAGGAATAAGATCCACAACCTCATCCTTGACGTAAATGAGTTCCTCATCTTCGTCATCTTCTGGAAGAACTGGCTGCTTAAGCCACTTGAAAGTCTCAGCAAAAGGAATGTTCAAATCACTTTTGACCTCCGTGAGACAACGTGAACATAACATGTCCACATCTCCACTCAGTTTTCCCACCACGTTCACACAATCGGTTCCCGCGGGCAGCGCTTTAAGGTCCACTGAGAGCGGAGCAACAGCTAGAATATCCTTGCGCCCTTTGACTACCTCGCTGACATCCACAACATCGTGAATATGTAACGGTTCGTCGGCATTCGCTAATTTGCGAAAGTGAATCTGCATAACTTATCACTCCCAAACAAACAAAATTTATTATACCTAGTATTATATACCTTTGTCAACCATTTTCCCTTTATATTGTTTCAGGAATTGGAGAGAATTATGATATAACTATTAGTGTAAATCAAAATGACAGCATATGCGAACTGAGTTTCTAAATATTAATCCTACTAATCTCTACTTATATTTTAAATAATGGTTACATACGGAGGGAAGCAGCAGTGACAACAGTTGGAATAATAGCAGAATACAATCCATTACATAACGGACATGTCCATCACTTCACCGAAGCCAAAAGACTATCTGGCGCTGAGCGCGCCATTGTCGTAATGAGCGGTCCCTTCACTCAGCGCGGCGAGCCGGCGGCGGTAAGCAAGCAAGCCCGGACAGAGATGGCGCTACGAATGGGCGCCGACCTCGTCATTGAGCTGCCGGTGGCCTATGCTGTACAGCCGGCAGAATGGTTCGCCTTCGGAGCAGTTGCACTGCTGGAAGCGACCGGGGTCGTGGACAGCTTGTGCTTCGGCTCCGAAGCCGGCACTTTGGGTTCGCTGCTTCCTCTGGCCAGGTATCTGGCAGAGGAAAGCAGCGAACTTCAGAGCGAGATCCGCCGCCGCATGGCGCTCGGAGCGAGCTTCCCCGCCGCGTACAGCGCAGCGGCGGCGGTGGCCTTTGAAGGGACTCTCCATGAAGAGGAGAGTCCCGGCGATGCTGGCGAGTTGCTGCGCCAGCCGAATAACAGCCTTGGCTTGCATTATCTCATCGCCTTGCAGCGGCTAAATAGCAAGATCGAGCCGCTAACCGTTCCGCGAACGGCAGCCGGATTCCATGATCCTTTGCAAGTTGACTCATCGATCGCAAGCGCCACTGCTATTCGCAAGCTGCTGCAAGAAGGCGGCTCTCCAGCAGCATACATGCCGGAATATAGCGTGTCCATATTAGAAAGAGAGCATGCAGCAGGTAGAGGTCCTCTGGAATTGGAGCATTTCCGAGGTCCCCTCCGTCACCTGCTCTCTACACGTACCGCTGCCGAGCTACGAACCATCCAAGACATGAATGAAGGCTTGGAGAATAGAATCCTTCGCCTTATGCCCGATCTTGAGCAATTCTCTATCTCGGGTTTGCTTCAAGCCCTTAAGAGCAAGCGTTATACGCATACACGACTGCAACGTCTACTACTACACATTTTGCTAAATCATACAAAGGAAGAAATGACCCCTTCTGTACTAGCGGAGGGGCCCGGATATATTCGAATCCTTGGTTTTAGAGAAAGTGGACGAGTTCTCCTTAAAGAGATGAAACAAAAAGCAACCTTACCCATCATCATGCGGCCGTCACTGTGCTCCCATCCACAACTTGAACGAGACCTTCAAGCCGCGTCTGCTTTCGCAGGAGCTTTTCGAGAACCGCACAGAACCGATCTGTATCGCGATTATTTGGAACCTCCGGTCATGGTTTGACCGGTAGTTCCTCCATATACTTCAGTGCTTCATCCAGTGTCGATACGGGTACCAACTTCATAGATGTGCCGATTTTATCAGCTTTCGTTTTGGCTTCGTCGTAATTCTTAACAGGAACGAAAAAAATCTCCGCCCCTTCTCGATCTGCAGCAACAATCTTATGCTTCACTCCACCGATAGCACCTACCACACCCTCAGCGTCGATCGTGCCCGTTCCTGCAACCCTATGACCTTTGGTTAAATCACCAGGCGTAAGTCGGTTGTAAATCTCCATAGTGAACATCAGACCTGCAGAAGGACCGCCAACATTCGTATCCACAAAGCTGACCGCTTTGCCTTGTTCTTTAGGTTTTACCTTTTGAACTGCGGCTATAGTGACTCCAAAACCAGGTCGAACTGCAGTAACATCTTTATCTTTGATCTCGACAAGTGTCACCTGTTCCATTACTTTCTTACCGTTTCTTTGTAAAACAACAGCGACCTGATCACCGATTTTTTTTGTTGAAAGTAAAGCAGAAAGTGCTTCTGGATCGGGTACCTTCTGGCCTTCTACACTTATGATTCTGTCACCCAGCTGGAATTGTCCTTTATTACTGGCAACCGGAACTGAAAAAACATACAAATAATCCACAACATCCTCATACGGGATTCCTGCAGCATGATAGGCCGCCTGAACGGAGTAAGATTGCGAGCTGTTCATATAAAAAACCTGCTCCGCAGCATACTCATCTTCAGACTTATCTCCTAACCGTGTTTCTTTCCGCACAACCTCTGAATTGGAGTTAAAAGCAGAGGCGACCAGCAACGCCACATTAGCGTAACTAGCAGATACTGTAGTCATCATGAAGGTTCCTTCTTCAGCTGGATCGGCATTTTCCACTTTTATCATAGGGGCAACTTCAGAGGCACTACCCGGTTGATATACAATGTACGGGGTGTTCATAAATACAAATACATACACGATAACTACAAACGTAAAGAGGTAAGCTGTGGCACGGAATCCCGGCCGATGCTTCAACTGCTTCACTACTCTTCCCTTCTTTCCCACGGCACATTTAGGATATGAATGTTTGAACTTCATTACCGCTTCGACTAGTGGTTTGGCATGATGGTTGTCTACTCTGCATAAATTGATAACACATCCGCTATGCCTTAAGTTATGAAGAGGTGATTCTAGAAATGAACAATATTAAAATACGCCGGCTAGCTAGTCGCTCCACACCTTTTTTATCTGGGGTGATCGCAATCCTGTTAGCCATTGCCATCATCATCTCACCAGAAAGCTCTTTCGAGGCTTCTCTCCAAGGGTTAAAGCTCTGGTGGACACTCGTATTCCCTGCACTTCTCCCCTTCTTGATGCTGTCTGAGATGCTAACCGCTTCGGGCTTCGTGCATGGTTTCGGAGTGCTCCTGGAACCATTGATGAAAAAGGTCTTTCGACTGCCTGGCGCGAGTGGTTGGACTTTGGCGCTTGGAATCACCGCTGGATTCCCCGGCGGGGCCGGAGGTGTAATGCAGCTTCATAAGCAGGGCAGCATTTCGGACAAGGAAGCCGCTCGTCTTGCTTCACTTACGCATTTCGCCAGTCCAGTAACCCTGCTCATTGTGATTGGTGTAGCTTTCCTACATAGTCCTACAGCAGGTTACTTTCTACTTGCTATCCACTGGGTTTCAGGACTTTTGGCCAGTTATACAGACGCTCTTTTAAATGGCCGGCTAGACAATCCGCAGCCTTCTGTAAAAGAACGCACGAATACCAAACGACCTTCTTTATATAGTCGTGTCCAACTTGCAGCCACTGAAGCCAGATCAAGAGATGGCCGAAGCTTCGGTAGACTTCTTGGGGAGTCAGTAGCTACAGCGGTACAAAATTTGATGGTTGTGGGCGGTTACATGATTATGTTCGCCGTGGTCATCAATATCATTACTACGGTACTTCCTGTATTGCCAGCCGCTCTGCCAGCGAGCTTGCTCGAGATTCATTTAGGAGCCGACGCTATAATCAAAGGGCTCTCGAGCATCGGAGCCGGAGCATCAGGTGTACTAGGCTTGGCCTTACTCTCTGCTGCACTAGGCTGGAGCGGGCTCTGTGCGCAACTACAGGTACTGACGTTGCTTAAACAAGCAAATGTCCGATTCCTCCCCTATGCTGTCGTTCGCCTGATGCACGGCGTTTATGCTTTTTTATTAACACTGCTACTATGGAAACCACTTTTAGTAATAAGTGAAGCCGCTTTGCCTGCACTCGCTGATTCACAATCCATACCAAACAGAACCATTAATGTAACTGCCATATGGAGCTCTTTTCCACAGTTGCTTAGTTTGCAATCGCTTCTGCTAATCATCCTACTGGCATTATCCGCAACGATCTATCTCGTTAGCGCTTTTCGCCATCGGCTCGATTAAATTTAAGCTTCATCGCCTGTTCCACCTCAGGCGTCACGAAGTCAGACACATTCCCACCAAAATGGGCAATTTCTTTTACAACGCTGGAGCTTAAATAGGAATATTTCGGATTAGTCATCATAAAGATCGTTTCCGCATCCGGATCCAGACTATGGTTGATGGATGCATTTTGCAGTTCATATTCAAAGTCAGTTACGGTACGAATGCCACGTACAATGACTTGAGCATCTTTTTGACGAACATAATTGACTAATAGATCCCTAAAGCTGTCGATTTCCACATTGGGAATATCAGCTGTTGCCTGTCTTAAAAGCTCTGTCCGCTCTTCTACAGTAAACAGCGGGTTCTTACTCAAATTATTAAGCACCGTTACGATTAAACGGTCGAATTGCTTGGATGCGCGCCGAATAATATCCATATGTCCCATAGTCACGGGATCAAAGGTGCCTGGATAGATGGCAACACGTTCTTTTCTAATTTGCTGACTCATTCTCTACCTCCTCACCAGTCTCGCTTTCCACAGAAGGATTAGCTTCATACTGATAAATAGAAATTGTCGTTTCTCCGTATACGGCCTGACGCAGCCTATAAAATCCTGGGATATCCTCAGGATAGGCATAACTTGATTCATGCTCCAGAACAATGATTGCGTCCTCTTGCAGCATTCCTTTTTCTACCATAGATAGCATCAGCTCATCTCCGTGCTTCAATCGGTAGGGAGGATCTAGAAAGACTAAATCAAAAACACGTCCCCGCTTCTCCAATGCACTGAGGGCTCTTCCTGCTTCATTTCGGTACACTTGCGCACTCGCTTCAAGATTAGTCGCTTTCAAATTGGCACGAATGGTGTCAATACTCTTGGGATCCATATCTACAAATACGGCGCTTTCCATCCCTCTGCTTAAAGCTTCGATACCCAAACCACCTGTACCTGCGAACAAGTCCAGTACCGCTCCACCTTCAAAATATGGACCGATCATACTGAATACAGCTTCCTTCACCTTATCGGTTGTAGGTCTTGTTCCACTTCCCGGCACACTTTTTAGTGGTCTTCCTTTTGCACTTCCCGATACCACTCTCACCGTCAATCACCCGCTCTATGTCTCTGTTTGTTATACCCAAAAGGGCATAAGTCCACGCCTATCGTAACACATTTGCGCGATGAAATAAAAAATTTGTCTAGATATGAAAAATGGAAAGATCAAGACTATTCCGATAAATAAGTCTTCCTTATGTATAAGACTGGGCTTCCAGGGACATCATGTAATTATCGACACCACAAATGTCGTAGACAACCGCGGAGCAGGCTTACGTTTCCCCATAAGCTCTTCGTCCGGTTTCTCCTCTCCCATGAAAGGGGCCCTAGAGATAGGGCCCCGAATTTATGTTTAAAGACATTAAAAGTTATTATTATATATGGAATAATCAATACAAAATTACTAGTTTCGGACAATGAGAAAGAAGGACGCACACAGTTGCTTGCGAATGCTGCCGCCTTAGGAATACCCCAAATTTCTGCAATTGCCTCTTGGCTCAAAGATCACGGTCATAGGGAAATATAGGCTCTCGTGCTTATCCTTTCGGAGATCTGCGACGTGCCTTATTTTCAGCAGCGTATTCAACTCCCTCTGATAAAATTAAAGCTCATTCATATTGAATTGGATATGGAAAACGACCTACGGTTATATGAGTGTGGCAAGATAGATGAGGATGAAAAGTCCGCGCATTTCATTCAACTGTATCATCACTACCTAATTCATCATCGATTTGCTGTTGTCTTTTTTTGTTTATATTCCGTAACACTAGGTGTGTAAGAAAATAAACAATTATAAAAGATACAAAGATTAAAATAATGCTCCATACATTTCTTTCTCCCGACAAAACTATAAGCAACGAAACACAAATTCCGCCTGAAATAATGCTGTTTATGAGCAGCTTTTTATTTGTGTTTCTTCGGGAATCCCAAATATCAACACCAACAGACAAGTGCCGTATCGTTATATATATTCCACTACCAATTAAACAGAAAAACTCGACTGCAAATTGCTCAAACGGAGCATTCATTATGAATTGTTGAATCAGTACTGAAATCAGCAAACAATATACTAATATTTGATAAGCATCACTTTGAATCTTTCTTCTTTGAGATACAACTCGTTCATCATTCATTTTACTTTTTTTCATTATTATCCCTCCCTATAACCAGAATTATAATATATTTATTACATAATGCAATTTATATATTGCATTTAAATGTGAATAAAAAGCAAACTCACACAATAAATTCGCTAAGGAGTATATACTTCACAAAAGGACCACCTTTCGGCAGCCCTTTGTTAGACAGTCAGGGTCGGGGTTACATGATAGAAATAAAAGCTTCCCACCGTTACGACATTAATTAATAGTACAATAATGGAAGAAATCCCGATCAGCATTTTTTATGTACTTCAATACGAGAGTAGAATCCTAACGACTTTTGCTTTGCATGGCATAAATCGAAATAGTACCATAAAGAAAGTCTGCTTCCAGCACGAATGCCAGAAGCAGACTTTTTTATATCTTTAGAATATGCATGCGCTCGTAATAATAACTAACAAGATGAACAACACTAAGATTGCGCCTGTGGAAGTAAAAGCACCACCAACATGACCAAATTCTGCACCCATGAGAAGACCTCCTCCGTATTTTAGAATACATCACAGGATATGTATTAACCCCCCAAGAAGATTGGGCGAACGGTTAAAAATAAAACCCCGCCAACTGCGCGAGGTTAGTGTAAAAATGTTTAATCAGAAACTAAAATACCGTCAAAGCTTTCTGGACCCACACGAACTGTGCCGAGTAGATTAGATGAAACAAATGCTGTATAAGTGAGTTGAGGTGTGATTGCAGGTAAGAAATCGTCTGCTGAAAAGGTTATGACTTGCGGAGCCAAAATACTTAGACCAAAAGTTGAAGTAGCAGAATATATAAGCGGATCGGTCGGCAAGGTTCCCCTTACAATCGTAATTGTGATACCCACTAAAGCTAAAGGAAGCGTTACAGAGATCGTTCCTTTAAGCAGCACACGCGGATTTGTAGTCACTCCTGCAGTCAACAACCCAATCTGTCCAAACAGCTGTGGAGTATTTAGAACGGTTATAGGAATGGCTATAGAGTTGGCGAGGCTGGCATTTTGTGACGTTCTTGCATCAAGATAAGTTCCCATTGTTGCACCCCCTTTATAATTGACATAAGATAATATATTAGGGTTCTCGATAGATTGCATAGTCACAATACCTGTATAAAACGATTGTTTTATATAACTGATAGGCCGAGTCTATTTATCATCTGTTTTGGTTCCATCCCTTTTGTTAAAAGCAAGCTCAAATAACCCCGTCGCCGAAAGTCCTGCTAGCCCTCCAGCCCATAGCCGCAGGATCAGATTCATATCAGTGAACGGATAGGCCACTGCTCCAACCAGCAAGCCAATAGCTAATCCAACAACCGGTACAATATTCCGCGGAAGTCGCACGCTATTCTTCACAAGTTGTACAAGTGCCATTACGAAAACAGCCAGCACAGAAGCAAAGGCAAGCACACTGTTGAGAGCATCATTATACATGGTGTTTAATCCTCCTTATTTCATTTTCCACTACCAGAAGCAAGTAAGCCTGCACGGTTCAGCACTGTTATTATGCGATAGAAGTCATAACTGCCACCTGACGGTGTATCTAGCAGCCCTGCAGCACTCGCTGCCTTTACTGCCGCTTCAGCCCATGGGGGTACATTCATCACTGCTCGGTCTTCAATTAAAGTCACACGATCTGAAAGCTTAGTAATCGACTGACCTTGTTCCTGCATACCTGTTTTTAGCGTATCCTTGCTATCCGTAAGGCTCACAATAAGAGCACGCAATTCTTTTATTTCCGTTTCCAGACTAGCCAGCCTTTGTTTATCCTCTGCCGACATTTCGTCATCACCTTCCATGGCTTCATCATCATATTTATACAGATTGTAGGTATTCATGATTTGGATTAGCTTTGCTGCATAGTTTGGGTCGGTAGCATAACCAGCAGCAGCAATCTCTTGTGCGGCTACCTTGCCACTAACACCAAGCACTTTGCTGTAAAGATTACGATTCCACGAAACACCATTCACAATCAACGCGGAATGATCCGCAACAGATTCTCCCCAGTTGTTATAGGCCCGAAAAAGAGCTTCTACTTTAACAGCTTTACCATTAACATATTCAGTAGTTTGCACAGTAATACTACCGGCTGGTCCGCTACCTTTAATCCCAAACAAATTGTTGGCCTTAACAGTCAATCCGCTGCTGCCAAAGCCCGATTCCAGCGCCGCTTGAGCTATCGTTAGCGATGCCGGAATCTTGCTGATCTGCATGTCCTTTACAGCAAAATTTGCGATCTTCGCAATAAACTCGGTCTCCGTCATTTCATCACTTCCTCTCCTTTTATTAAATGCTGACCATAATGAAATGCTTGTGCATATCCCTACTAATAGAGCGTCATTGCTAGATTCCATTCAAAATAAACGTCAAAACACGCGCCCAAAGAGCGCGTGTTAGTATTTGATAATTCGAATGTGACATAAGTAGCTGAAAAGAATTAAATGGAGCATGCAACTAACATAGGGCTATTGGTCCTGCTCACATGAGCAATTTACTTCTCGTAGATTCATAATATGTAATTATAAGTAAAATTGTCTTGAAGTTTCATTAAAACTAGCGTAACATATAGTATTAATTGACTATATAGGAGGGTCTAATAGACTATGCCTTCATATTACTTTAGAGAACTATGGACACCCTTACGCTGGGTAGGCATTAAATTTTTCCGTGATGACGAAGGTTTTCTTTGGATTAAATGGTGGGCCAAACCCAGAAAAAGACTGCGTTAACCGTTAAGCAAGCAAATATACATAAGAAGTTTCATACAATGTGCATATGTATTTCTTGATAACAATCTAAAGGGGCATCAACCGCTACAACATTAGCAGCTGATACCCCTATTCCTAGTTCCCTACCTTAGCCCCAAAAGAGCGTGCTAACAGTACAGCCTGATCTATATCCATACGAACACCTTGCAGATCCAAACTTTTCAAATCAATTCCTTCAACAATAGCATCCCGTAGGTCAGCCCCCTTAAGCTTGCATTGAGACAGCTGTACACGGCTCAGATCAGCCCCTCGAAGATCACTTTTTTGCAAATTACAACCCATTAGATCGGCCTCAGTAAATCGAATCCCGCGCAGATCCTGTCTGCTAAGATTGGTATGTCTCAGGTTCGTGTAGGACCAGTCCCCGCCGATAAGTGTGATCCCGTCCAAATAAGCATTTGAGAAATCAGAGCCTACCATTTTACAATCTTCAAATTTAGATACGAACAGATTCGCACCCGTGAACTTACAGTTAGTAAAAGCCGAGCCTTTATGGTGTGATGCATTGAGCATGGCTCCAGTAAAATCGCAATCTATAAATCGGCAGCCGATGGAAGTCATCTCTTCCATAGAGCTTCCCTTGAAGGAACACTGCTCAAATGTACAGTTATTTAGTTCCCCGTCCTGTAGACTTCCTTGGTCAAAATTGTGTTTTTGGAACGTTTCATTAAGGTATTGGTACATGTTAAGTCTCATCACCTTCATTAGGATTAAATAAATTTATTCTTATTAAAAATAGCACTTTAGTAGATTGTTCTCAACAATCTCTTTCGATATAATTGCAAATAAACGATATGGAGGGAAATTATGGATGTGTCCAGCAGGAAAGAACCATTTCGCTATGTAATGAACCAGCCGCTTGAATGCTGGATTGAAGTTCCAATAAGTAGTAGCGGTCCGGGTGCCGGAAAGCTAACAGAAGCTGTGTTGCTCGATCTTAGCCGATCTGGCTGCAAAGTGCGCACCCCCCTGAATCTTCGATTCACGGCGGGCGATACAAAGCTAGTGATTCATCTTCAATTAAACGAAGAAAAGCTTCAACTCGTGGGCAGCGTCCGTTGGGGCTGGATGTTCGGACTCGGCCAATACCAATATGGAGTTAAACTTAAATTGAACGAGGACGAAGAAGAACAGCTACATAGAGAACTCGATATATGGACAGCCTCTCTAAATGTAGAGGGCCTGTAGAATTCTACATAACAGATGCCCTTCTCATGGAAAGGCGTCTTTTTTTTACATAAAAACGAAGACAAAGCTAATCGCTCTGCCTCCGTTCTAAAAAACGTTATTTCACCGTGTACCTAGGACTCCACTCTTTTCTTAACGAGTTTAACAATAGCAAATACTAGAATCACAATAATCACAGCTTCGAACAGGGTAGGAAGTAAACCAAGAACATACTGAGAGGTCTCAATATTATTTAATTTAGTAGCCTCATCCGTCACTTCAAATCGAAAAGCTCTTTCCAAAGTGATATTTTTATGATCGAACATCGATGTTTCTATTAAAGAAATTAAATACTGTATTACAAAAAAAACAGCTATCCCAATCCATACTCTTCCTTTCACTCTCACACTCATTGCAACGGTCATGGAGAACATCACGAGTAACATAGAGTAGGCGGAAGCCCAAAAGACTATTAGCACTGTATAGGCGGAAATCAGCCAAAATTTTTCCGGTAAAAACGAAGTTGAAAACATCATAATATCAACTGCTAAATGAATATAAGCAACTAGAAATAAACAGAGTAACGAACCTAAGAACAGCATTATCGGTGAGAGAACGGTGTACAGGACTGGTACTGGCACAAGCCTACGATTGAATAATCTCAGGTTCTGACCGAAGGTGCGCAGACTAAAAAAGAGAAGCACTACACCTGCTACGGCATAGGAAGTGACGTTCATCATGAACATCTCTTGATCTGAACGAACAGTAAATCCTATCACAAACTGCACAAGAATGGTGATAACAAAAACAGCAAGAAACTTATCTCTATCTCGTCTAAAATCATACTTCACTAGCTTTAGCATTCTGCGTACACCTCTCTGAACAGTTCGTCTATGCTTTTACCTTGGCGCATCCGGATATCTTCTACCGCCGTATGCATCACAATTTCTCCCTCTTTTATAAAAATCACATCATCAAAGATCCGCTCGATATCCGATACTAAATGAGTAGAAAGGAGAATGGTGCTGTCCTCTTCATAAAACTCTACTAACGCGTTAAGAATTTTAGTTCTAGCTACTGGATCAACACCACCGATTGGCTCATCCAGTAAATACAGGCTAGCTCGGCGTGATAAAGCAAGTGTAAGCTGTAGACGTTCATTCATCCCTTTGGACAAATCCTTCACCTTATCTTGAGCTCTTAGCTTCATAAACTCCAACATTCGAGAAGCCTTAGTCTGATCAAAATCCGGATAGAAATCACTTTGGAACTTTAGAGCATCCTTAACATTCATCCAGGATTCCGTAAGCGGCTTATCGGGCATAAATGACACTACTGCTTTACTATCTATGCCTACAGCCCCTCCAATAATGGATACACGACCGGAAGTAGGCTGTGTCAGCCCGGCGATGATTTTCATAAGTGTACTTTTACCGCTGCCGTTACTGCCCAGCAGTCCCGTGATTTTACCCGCACTCAGATTAAAGGATACTCCGCGGAGAGCGTGCTTGGATCTATATTTTTTTGTAACGTCATGAATCTCAAGTATATTTTCCAACTTGCTTATCCCCCTATTCTCCATCCTTGTTTCGGATACTCTCTGCTACTGCCGCTAAAATATCTTCACCTTGAAAACCAAGGTCCTGCATGCCACGAATGAAACGATCTAGTACATCCTTTGCCATTTCTTTTTTGATGGTCAAAATAGTTCCTTCATTACTAGTGACGTATCTTCCCATTCCACGCCGGGTCTCCACGATTTCTTCACGCTCCAGTTCCTGAAAGGTTCTTTGTACTGTATTCGGATTAATCTGCAGTTCATTGGCAAGCTCTCGTACCGAGAGAATTTTATCTCCTGGTTTTAACTTACCTGTGACGATTTCTCCTTTGATGTAATTCATGATCTGAATATAAATCGGCAGGTTGTTATCGAATTCGATTGTCATGATTAAGCAACATCCCTTCGTCTAAAGACGGAGAAGCCTATGAGTAGAAAGACAGCTGTGTATAAAACTAGCATTACTATGGAAAAGGTCAGCGTCATTCCAGGCATAGGTGCTCCTCCACCTTCATAAGCAGCTAAATTTAGGTTGGGGAATAATACATATTTATAAAATTCACGAAAAATAACCAATTTGTCTATCATCAGCATAAACATTGTAGCACCAATTGTAACACCCGTAGATGTTGTCAAAATACCGATCATAAAAGCAAGTGTTGTATATACAACTGTACTAACTGAGTTATACATTAAACTGGTTAACATCTCACGAATACCAGCCTCACCACCACTCAAGCCAAACCATAAAGCTCCTGATGCAAAAACCGCCAACATGCCGACAACTGCCACTGAGAACGCGTAAATCAACACAACAGCATATTTGGACGCAATTATTGCTGTACGACTTCTCGCACGGATTAGAAGGAATTTGATGGTGCCCTGACTATATTCTTTTGAGACAATACCCGCTGTTCCGATGATTGCGAGAATGGTAATCACTTGCCCAATCCCTTGTGAAAGCAGCATCATTGCTGAAAAGTCATAAGCTGATCCAAACATATCAGGTGAGACAGAATGAACAATATAACCTAATAGCAGGGATAATAGAATTAATATCAGGTAAGGTACAAAAAACGTACGTTTCTTCGAGAGCTTGAGCCATTCATTAACAACCAAATTATTAAAGCTACGCAATTCGGTTCCCTCCTGTCCATTTCAAGAAATCTTCCTCTAAGCTTTGTTTATTCTCTGCAATCCGGTAAATACCTACCCCTTTATTACTAAAAGTCGACACTAGTTCCGGCACTTTACTGTCATGCAGATTTATCGTCACCTCAGAACGAGCACTATCCATAGACAATAACTCTGCGTATTCTAGCCCTTCCAAGATGTTAATTGCTGATTCTACTGAGCCTACACGAATGGTTAGTTTCACATCTGAAGCTGTCTCCTGCTCCCCACCAATCGCTGTAACGGTCACTAATTTGCCGTTCTGAATCACGATGGCCCGGTGACAAATTTGTTCAATTTCAGTTAGTAAGTGACTGGATATTAGAATAGAAATCCCTTCAACCTCAGCAATCCTACGCATATAATCACGCATTTCTCGTATTCCTGCTGGGTCAAGGCCGTTCGTAGGTTCATCTAGAATCAATAACTTTGGTCGGTTCAGTAATGCCTGAGCAATCCCAAGACGTTGACGCATACCCAGCGAATAGGCCTTCACTTTCTTATTCATCGCTTCCTGAAGTCCTACCAATTCAACAACCTCATCAATTCTGCCAGCCTCAATATTATCTGTCATTCTCTGATATTGCTTTAAATTATCAAGCCCTGTCATATACGGATAGAACTCTGGATTTTCAATAATCGCTCCAATATGTCCAATAGCTTTATTAAAATCACTCTTAATACTGTGACCTTGAACGATCACATCGCCTTCACTCATCCGTATAAGACCCGTCATCATCCGGATCGTTGTTGTCTTCCCTGCACCATTGGGTCCCAATAGCCCAACAATTTCTCCCTTACGGATATCAAATGTCAGCTTATCCACAATGGATTTCCCTTTAATGATCTTGCTTACCCCATTCATTTGCAGCACGATTGAATCCTGCATGCGTTCATCACTTCCCTGCTTCATGGTAATCCTCCCTGCCATCTTTTGTATTATTGATGAGTTTGTTTTAATGTGTCGGTGTTATAGTTGAATAGTACACTAATATATTGTTGATGTAAAGCCCGAAATTATGGATTACGCAAAATAAGGGCTTTCTATTAGACTATCTGCCAAACCAAAAATTGAAATGAACATAGATTAGATTACAAAGGAGGAATGACAAATGAAAAAAGAGGTTCATGTATCCCAGACTAACCCACGTTTGACTGTATTCAATGAAGAAAATTTTAGGGGTAGCAGTAGAATCTTTACCGGCAACCTTGGCATTCGTAATACGGACAACATCCTCGATGGTATTGAGAGTCTTCGTTTCTTCTCTACCAGCAGCAACGCAACACTGGTACTGTTCACAAGAACTAGGTTTAGAGGGAACTTCCGCGTACTCCGTGGAAACCGCAGCATCCGTGATTTGGACGATTTCATTTCCGGTAATGATGTGGAATCGATTATTTCAACTAATCAAAGATTAACTCTCGAACAGATTCGCAATATCCGCAGCAGCGGCACTTTGCCTGCGGGATATCGCCTGATCTAACATTTCCATTCAACAAGAAAGGAGTAATCTGGAGCAAGAGCCCAGGTTACTCCTTTTAATAGATTAATCCCCTAAAGGGTAATATACATAAATGCCACAATTGAGGTAGAGTTATTATAAGATCAGAATGTAAAAGTCTACAGTAAGATGCCAGAGAAATCATTCTCATGTAACTGATGCTACAAACATAGGGATAGAAAAAGGCCAAGCCATCCTTCGCAAAGCAGCCGGAAATCCTGATGAGCTCAAGTCTGCGGATGGCAGTCTTAAACTGAATATCCAGTCTTCTTACACACCAAAAAGCCCGCGCTTGTCGGGCTTTATGACATTCAAATCAAACCTTACGGTGCTACAAAGAAGAATAACTGATTGTCCGCTCCGGTATAAGACCACTGCTGGATTTTGGTACCGTTCATGGTTGAAGTGCCTGGAATATCCAGTACTTTGCCGCTATTCTTATTCACAATCTTATAATAGCCCCCACCTGCAGCTTCAAGCTTCCACTGCTGATTATTTCCTCCCGTACCGGTAAGCGCCCACTGCTGAACGCCCGCACCGTCCGTGGTGGAGCCGTTTATCACATCCAGGGCTTTGCCGCTGGCTGCGTTAACGATGTTGACATACCCACTTCCTGCATCGCGGATCGTCCATCGCTGGTTATTTCCGCCTGTATACTCCCATTGCTGGACAAGCGCTCCATCCGCCGTAGAAACGTCAGTCACATCCAGAGCCATTTCACTTGCTTTGCTCAAGATCTTATAGGTGCCGCCGGTCACCGGTGCCGAGGTGGACGACCATTTGAACGTGATCGCGCCTCCGGCAGGAACCATGTACGTGAATGACTGCGAATTCCACTGAATCTTGACGGTCTTAGCGCTGGAGAGCCGGTTGGACAGCACAAGAGCAATGGTGCCGTCCGGATTTTTATAGGCTACGTCCTCCATGCTGTCCTGAAACGTGTTCGAATCAATGCGGGATGCATTCAGGTCGACAAATTTGCTGCTGTGCCCCAGACCGTAAAACTGCGGGTTGTAGGTCACTGAGTCCATAGTGTCAGAGCGGATGGTCAGCAAGCCGCGGTTGGCAGCATCAATTCCGGCGAGCGCGGGGCCGCCATTTTGATCCAGCGCAACATTCCACAAGATATAGGACTTCGCCCAGTTTCTGGGAAATCGAATCGTATGCATCATCAGATCCTGGAACATTCCCATGTTCGTGCCTCCGCCAATCCACGTTCCGCTGCCGCCTTCCGTGAACCAGATCCGTTTGGCCGGATACTCGTTATGCAGCGTAGTCAGATTGGAATGGCTGAGGGCCGAATAATAATGAAAAGCACTGCCCTGCGTATAGGCAGATGCGCTGGATCCCAGCACCGACGAGGCATAGCTGATATCGTCATAGTTGTGGTCATAGGCCATAATTTGAGTGTTAAGTCCGTTCTGTGCCAGCTTCGGACCCAGCACATTGATCAGATTGATTTGTTCACTGGCAGACATTTACAATCCGGGATAGTGTGGGGCAAATTTCGGTTCATTCTGCAGGGAGAGGGCATAGACTGGTGTTCCAAGTGCGGCATACTGCTGCAGATATTTCACCAGATAATTGGCATAGGCATCATAGCTATCGGTACGCAGTGTGCCGCCCGTGTCGCCGTAGAGGCTTTTTTGCGTCTTCATCCAGGCTGGCGGACTCCACGGGGCGGCGAACAGCTTAATCCGGCCCGGATTAACGTTGTAGGCCTGATTAAGCATAGGGCGGATATAGGCATCTTCCCGCCAGAGCGAGAAAGCGCTCAGGTTCATATCATCACTGTTCCCGCTTGTATCATCATAGGTCCACATCTCCCAGTTGAAGTCACTCGCGCCGATCGGCTGGCGGAGGGCGCTAATGTTGATGCCGCTGGCGCTGAACAGCTGATTCATGACCTCAGTTCTTTTGGCTGTAGACAGTTTGTTTTGCAGCAGCCAGCTGGATGAATCTGTGAGTGAAGCTCCAAAACCGTCCATCGTCTGATAGGTGCTTCCTTCATTGACAGTAATCGTATAGTCTGCAACTGCGCTGGACGCAGAGAACTTGACATCCGATTGTCTTGCCAACCAAGTATTTGTGTTGGGGTTGGACAGCCATACCTGTACGGTTTCCCCTGCAGCATGCGCCTGTTGCGGTGCGGACACCGCCCCCATGGGCACGCTAATGGCCAGAACAGTTGCCAGAGTCAGCATTTTTTTGATTGCCATAACAGTTCACTCTCCCTGAATAATATGAACTTCTCAAAATGCCCTTATAGTGTTAATAGCAAATGTGACGACAACGTGGGATTAGTCCAGTGCAGCCACCCAGCAATAGGTCCCGGCTATCCCCGCTGGCAGAGACGTGAATTGCCAGCCTTCGTAGAGCAGTCGGAAGTCCTGATCACGGTGGTCAGTACAGTTGACCACTACCGCCATGTACCCGCCATCCGGCTTGCGGAAGACGATAGGGGTCACGCTCTCCATACCTCCGCTGCTGGCGATTTTTACCGCGCCTCGCCGGACTTCGACTCGGTCCAGAGCAGATCCCGTAATCTGCCGCTTTGCCACATTCCCCTTTCTTTTCTGAATAGGAACTGGAACAGCAGCGAAATTGCCTCCGCCGCTATCCTCATAATTTCAAGTTCTATTTAATTCCTTTTTCGTCAAAAAACTGATTCGATTGTTCCTTCACATAAGTCAGGAGTTTTTCGATACCGGCACTTTTCAGCTTGTCGCGGTAGGTCTTGAGTGCAGCGTCCACATCAGGTATCAGCCCGAGCATCAGCGGCTTGCCATATTGCTCAAACACTTGGTTGACCGCTGCAAGCTCGGTTTTAACCGGATCATAATCCATATAAATCGGTCCGAAAATATCCGGTTTGCTGATCGGCTTGAATTCCTCCTTCAGCTTATCGAGGCCATCCCAGCCTCCTTCTTCTTTCAGCATGTTGGGCTCATAGCGCCAGCCCCAGCTTGCGATATCGAAACGCGGCGTCACATTGAGATCGACACCCGGTGCCGGAATGACAATCGTTTTGGCGTCCTTGCCCTTGGCCCAGTGCTTGCCTTCGACCCCATAGGTCATCAGATCAAAGTAAACAGGATCGTTGCGAAGCTTATCGAGCACCATCAGCGTGCGCTCCGGATTCTCCGAGCTCTTCGGAACAGCCATCGCGTTCGAGCTTGGCAGTGTCGGAAGTACATAATTGTGGAACCGAGTGAATGGGAAGTAGCTGATTTCCATATTCAGTTTTTTGGACTTCACCTCATTAATAAAGCCTCCGGCGCTGGACGGGTTGCGCCAGTAGATCGCTCCTTGTCCGGTCTTGATGAAATCGCCGGCTTCTTGCTTCGAGGACAGCGAGTTTTTGTTCCAGTAGCCCTTGTCTGCCCACTCCTTCATCTTCTTGACCCAAGCTTCGTACTTGTCAGTAAACGGTACGATTTGAATGTCCCGCGGAGTATCGTAAGAAGTGGCCGCGATCACCTCACTTCCGCCAATCATCTGGAAATCATTCCAGTATTGGGATAGGAATTTCACGTTATCATAGACCAAGCCATTGATCGGGGTAACATGCTTCTTCGTCTTCACGGCATCCATGTAAGCCTCAATCGAATTCAGGTCGGTGAACTCCGGCAGGCCCAATTCCTTGCGCCAGTCCTCCCGGTAGACGTAGCCGGCTGGAGTGTATTCCGGAACCGTATTCGGCACCGCGTAAATACCGCCGCCGACCGTGACGGAGCCCCAGTCATCCTTCGGCACATTGCCCCAGGTTTCCGGTGCATATTCAGGGAGCAGATTCGTCAGATCCAGGAACGCACCCTGCTTGGACAGCTTGTAGAAATCTGCCCAGCTGGATGCGAAGATCATGTCGATCTTCTCACCGGAGGTTAGCAGCAGATTATATTTAGTCTGCCAGTCGTTCCAGGTGGTAAACTTGAGATCGACCGTAGTGTTCAGGTCTTTCTCCAGCATTTTGTTCCATTCGGCTAACACCTTGTCCATATCCTTATGCGTATCGCCGACCAGATACCAAGTCAGCTTTACCTTTTTGAGCGGTTCCTTCGACGATGTGGCCTCACTTGCCGCTGGACTGGCATTACCTCCGGACGTAGCCGGATTGTTCTTTTCCGACGCACCGTTATTCGATCCGCCGCAGCCTGCCAGCAACGATGCCAACATGGAGAGCGAGACGAGCAGTGTCCATCTTTTTTTGATTTTTCCCAACTTCATTCCTCCTCAATTAATGTGCTAAATGCTTCGACTGTCTGACCTTGCCCTTTATTACTTATAAAAAAATACTATGTTAGCCGGCAAGCCGGTTCTAACCTTTGACCGCTCCAACAGTAAGCCCTTTCACGAAGTAGCGTTGGACGAAAGGATACAGTAGGATAATTGGCCCTGTCGCCACCACAGCAACGGCCATTTTGAGTGTTTCCGTCGGAGGCACGACATTAGCGGCCAGGTAGGCCCCGTTGTTCGTTTGCAGCACCGCTGCGCTGGACAGGATTTTATAGAGCAGGAATTGCAGCGGATATTTACTATCCGATGTAATGAACATATTGGCATTGAACCAGTCGTTCCAGTAGCCGAGTGCGAGAAACAGCCCGATTGTGGCGAGTCCAGGCGTCGACAGCGGCAGAATCAGCCTCTGGTAGATCTTGAAATCACCGGCGCCATCAATTTTGGCGGACTCTACAATGGATTCAGGGATCGACTTCATGAAGCTGCGCATCAGGATAATGTTCCAGGCACTCAGCAGAGGAGGCAGAATCAGCGCCCAATAGCTATCTTTGAGTCCCAAATTTTTGGTCATGAGAATATACCAGGGAATTAGGCCGCCGCTGAACAAAGTCGTGAAGTAAATAAAGAACGAAATGCCGTTGCGCATGGCGAAATCCTTGCGGGAGAGGACATATCCGGCCATCGAGGTCAGGAAAATGCCCAGCAGCGAGCCGGCGATCGTCACACCGATAGTTACACCGTAAGCCCGGTAAATTTGCTCCGGCGTACTGAATACGGACTTATAAGCCTCGAACGAGACCGTGTTCGGGAATAATTGAAAGCCTTTTGAGATAATCTCCAGCTCATCTGTAAAAGAACCGGCAACGATCAGCCAGAAGGGGATGAGACAGATCAGGGAAACGAATGTCAACAGTGTGTAGCCGATGATATTAAAAACGATGGTTTCCTTATCCTGCTTGATCCGGCTGCCCTTGAAGGCATCGGCTTTGGCCAGTTGATTGACTTGAGTACTCAAGCGTATACCTCCTTTCTAAAACAAGGAGTAGTCCTTGTTCGTCTTACGGATGATGAAATTGACGATCATGATCAAGGCGAAGCCGAAAAAGGATTGATACAGGCCGGCTGCCGTACCCATCCCGATGTCAAAATTGACCGTCAGGGAACGAAACACATACGTGTCGATAATGTCTGTGGCATCATACAGCATACCGTTGCTGCCGATAATCTGATAGAACAGATCGAATTGCCCCTTCATAATGGTCCCTAGGCTGAACAGAATCAGCAGGATGAAGGTAGGTTTCAGTAGCGGCAGGGTGATATTGCGGATTTGCTGAAAAATAGTCGCCCCGTCGATTTTCGCCGCCTCGTAATATTCATCGCTGATCGCCATAATGGCTGCCAAATAAATGACGGTGCCGTAGCCGAGCCCTTTCCAGATATTAAAGAACACAATAATGAACTTCCAAGGCGCCGTATGTAGGTAAAAATCATAGGGATGAAGTCCAATCTGCTTAAGTACGCTGTTGACTACCCCGAGGTCAGAGAACAGGTTGTAGACGAACGCGCCTACCAGCACCCAGGACAGAAAATAGGGAAGAAACATCAGCGATTGGGCCGTCTTCTTAAACAGCTTGCCGGATAGCTGAGCAAGGAATACGGCACAAATAATCTGCATGATATTGCCCAGTAAAATGAACGCCAGATTATACAGTACGGTATTCTTGGTCAGATTCCACAGTACTCCTGTCTTAAACAGGAAATTGAAATTCTCCATCCCGACAAACTGGCTTCCAAACAGCCCCCCGTCAAAATCAAACTTCGTAAAGGCGTAATACACGCCAATCATCGGGATGTAACTAAACACAATGAAAAAGACAATTGTTGGTGCAATCATCAGCAGTAGCGTCTTGCTCTGACGCAGTTCCCGGATGATCCCGCCCTTTCCGGACATCGAATCAGCCTCCTTCTCCTTCTATTTGGAATATTCCGCCGGTACTTCCGGCTCAAGGTCAATACTAGGAGACAGCCTCTTTCCGGGCAACTTACCATATGCGATATGACTCACTTTTTGCTTAAAAATCAGACTAATTTTTTCCGAACTGACTGCTTATTTGCTACCTCTGTACGTTAAAAAAGGCGATCCTGCGCGATTTTATCGCCATGGGTCGCCTTCTCTTCTAATCTGCTGCAATGCCTGCTTCTTCGCCATTATCATCTGTTCGCCCCCGGCCCGTTCTGCGGTATTCCGCAGGCGTTACACCGTTGTACTTCTTGAACGCTTTGAAAAAGTACGGGCTGTTCGAGAAGCCGGCGCGTTCTGCGATTTCTCCGACGGGAGCATCCGTATGCAGCAGCAGCTCGCGCACTCTGCTCATCCGCATTTCCTGGATATAACCTAGTATCGTATGCAGCGTATGCTGTTTGAACACGCGCCCGATATAGGTGGCGGACATGCCAAGCTCCTCTGCCAGCATGTCCAGAGACAGATTCGGATCGGCATAACGTTCATCGAGAATTTTTTTGATCCGGCACGGTAATTCATCCTGCCGGCTCTTCTTCCGTTCATTCATCTGATTCTCCAACTGATCAAATAGGGACATACAACGTTCAATGAACTGCTCCATCGTCTCAGTCCGGGAGTGCGGCATATACAGCTGCAGATTAATGAACTCCCAGTCCTCGTTTGACAGTGAATGTGACCGGATAATCCGCAGCGCGTTCTGCAGCGCAAAGGTCAGATGTGAAACAGCAAACTGGTAGGAAATATAGGTATAAGCAGCTGTATCTACAATGATCTCGCGGAACAGTTGCCTTACATCAGCTATCCGCCCCAGCATTAGCTCATCAATCATCTGCTTCTCTTTATGCAGTGGATATTCATAACGTTTGGTCTTGTTCTGTTCCACTTCCTCGGCTTCGATATGGCTGCCGGCTCCGCTGAACACCCAGCTGTATGAGGCTTCCACCGCCTGCTGATACAAGGCGTGCACCGCTTCAATACTCGGGCCACTCAGGCTCGAGGAAACAGTGACTGACAGCTTTAAATATTCGCTGACTGCCGTCTGAATCCAGGAAGCAGACTCCTTGCACCGCTCCCGGTCACCTTCAGCATCGCCGGACATCTGAAGAAGCACCGCCGCCTGTTCATCCCCGATATCCGCCGCGGTGGCGGGAATGCCAGCTGCGGCGAACAGCTCTTGGACAATGTTGAGCACTCCGTAGATCAGCAGCTTGCGGTCCTCCGCTTTGTATCGGTTCACGAATAGCAGGTGATCGTCTACCATGATCAGCAGGACACGGACAGGCTGTAAAGGATCCAGCGGAATGTTGTATCGTTCAAATCGGTCGGATGCATGCCGGGCGTTCATCTGTGTATATCCCTTCAACAGGCTGCGGAGATAATCCATGCGCATGGCCTGGACACTCTCCCGCTGCTCTGTCTCCAGCTTACCTAACCGGGAGAGCTTGTGGTTCAGCCCGCTAAAAATCCGACGGGACAGCAGAGAAGACAGCACAAGTCCGGCGAGCAGGATGCCTCCGGCAACGATCATTGTCTTGATCCGCATACTGTCGATATTCTGGCTGATTACTGAATAAGGCACAATGCGTATATACCTCCAGCCTAGATAGTCAGACCTGCTGTAGGTGATCAGAGATTTAACATGATCGACCTCAGCGGCAAAATACCCGGAACCCTCTGGATCTCGCAATATCCGATCTATATACGTCGTGCCCTTAAGGCTACTCAGCATCGGCGTCTTCCAGCTGTTCGTGACAAGTGTGCCGTTTTCGTCGATCAGAAAGGTATTCGTCGGATCATTCGTCAAAGAACCGTCGATATGCTTATGCAGCTGCGTCTCCTTGATGTTGACGACGACCGCATTCTTCCGCGACTTCTTGCTGAGCGTGTCATATAGCAAAAAAGTATACGTATCGCGTTCCCGCTCAGCGATATTTCCGACGAACCCATCGATCCTCAACTTGCGAGGAATCGGCATTAGCGTGTTGTAATCGTTTACATGTTGGAGCATGTTGCGCAGCTCCTGATCGTAAAATTCCGGCTCGCTGAACACAGAAGGTACATTCATATCAGAAGTGACATAGAAGGTGCGTGCCTCGGCATTATAAACATAGATAGACTCGATAAATGGCGAGGTTTCACGGTAATTGGTCAGCTGCCGGATGGAAACGGCGATGTCCAGCGCACTGACGTCGGGAAAATTAAGCAGATTGGCGACATTCTGATCGCTGTAAATCTGCTTGGCGAACGTGGCGGCGGTCACAGCCATCACGGAGGCTTCCTGAGTCGTCTGCGCCAGACTATCCATCGTCTGATCATAGGATTGGCGGAGCGCAATTTTCTCAAAATTCATATAAAGGATGATGGACAGGATGGAAATTGTCAGAAAAATCGTGACTACCATTACGGAAAAAAACTTCCCGAAGTAGCGTTCTGCCTTTCTATGCGGCATTTTCATGCATGATTCCCCCACCAAAGGATAGTGTCATTCCAGCCCCGTAGGTGGGCATTCATTTCAAATCAGCTCCTTTTTGCGAAGAACCTTTGACAATCAGCCTAGAATCGATCATAAAATTACTTTGACCCTGTTGGAGATTGCCGTTGATCTGATCGATAACCTTGTCCGCCAGCAGGGCCCCCAACTCGTACAGCGGCTGTTCGACTGAGCTGATCTTAGGCGATACATAGTTTGTAATCCGGATATTGTCGACACCCACCACCGCCATGCGGTCTGGAATCGCAATGCCATACTCAGAGCAGGCTTTGTACACACCTAATGCCATCTCGTCATTGGCGGCAAAAACCGCTGTAAAATCGCCGCTTTCTTCCCATAACCGACAGAAAGCTGCATATCCTCCTTCTTCGGAGAATTCTCCTTTCTCAACCAGAGTTGACATAAAATGAAGTCCCGCCGCAGCCAGTCCCTCCTTGAACCCTTGCAGCCGCTCGATGCTGTCGAGCGCCTCCTCGTAGCCGTTCAAAAAAGCAATCTTCCGGTGCCCGTTCACCGCCAGATGAGTGACAACATCACGGCCGATTTTCCAGTTATCCGTAGTGGTGCAGGGAATATTAGGATGTCCAAGCCGGCGTCCGATAACTCCAATCGTGTACCCTTCACCAGCGAAGGCCGCGATCTCTTCGTCGCTCAGCATCGGCGCCACCAGGATAATGCCGTCTACTGTCCGGTTCTGAAGCAGCGACAAATACTCCAGTTCCTTCTCCTTCTCATTTTGCGAGTTGCAGATGAGAATTTTGTAATTCATTGCGTTCGCCCTTTGTTCAATTCCCTTGATAATCTCGGCATGATAGGATATCCCAATATCGAGTACGACGACACCCAGAGTCATGGTCTTCCTGGATCGGAGTTGCTTGCCCATGGCGTTCGGTGTATAGTTCAATTCCTGAATGGCCTTCAATACCTTACTTTGCGTTTCCTTAGTTACTAGCGGACTGTCATTCAATACGCGTGATACCGTCGCGGGTGAGACATTGGCAATCCGGGCAACATCGATAATTTTACTATTCTTCATCAGATCACATACTTTCGAGGGTTAATAAATCCATTATAACTATCAATGAAATCGATTTCAACTTCCTTTCGACCTCTGCCTCAGATCCACTTATTTCCTCAACAAACATTGCTAGCTTACATTTCTTTAAGGTTTCAGGCAAAGCAAATCAGGCACCGCCTAAGCTATGCCTGATCTCTGCTCTTCCTTTCGTTTGATAATCGAGCCGGCTCCGGCAAAAACGTTCACCGAAACGCCCCGCCAATTCAACTAGTACATTATTCCGTACAACCGGTAAAGTGTAACAGCAGCTTCCGCCCTGGTGATCGGCGAAACGGGCTGCAAGTAACCGTTATAGCCCTGGAACAAACCGGATGAAACCGCACGGGCCACACTTTCCCTGACATAAGAGGATACCTGCGAAGCATCCCTGAATTCCGCCAATGCCTCCCCTCTGACCACAGAGCGTTCCTTGCCTGCCGCAAGCATGGCACTGTCCAGCATCAACATCATTTCCTGACGGGTTACCGGCTGCTCCGGCCGGAACTCACCACTACCCGAACCGCGCACAATGCCCAGCGTCCGTGCAGCATTCACATCTTCATAGTAATAATCAGCCTGCGCTATATCCGTAAAGGAATGGGTGGCTTGCGCCTGCAGATCAAACAGCCGCATAATCATGACCACCGCATCAGCGCGGGTAATAGTTTGCGCAGGCGAATACGAATGTTGCGAGACTCCCTGGATTGCGCCCTTAGAGGCAAGAGCTTCCACCGCTGCCTGCGCCCAGCCGTAGCGGCCCAGATCGCCGAAATTCTTGGCTACAGAGACAACTACATAACGGCTGAAGTGATGTGTGGTGAATAGCATCTCACCACCTACGCTGTCATATCGTCCACTGACTACCGGCTGTCCCTTTCCGTCTTTACCGATCTGCCAGAACGTCAGCTGAGACGGGTTGAGCGCTTCAGCGGAGGAAAGCTGGTAAGGCGTGCGGAACGTAACCGTCGCTAGATTGTTCTGCCAGTTGACAGGATTTCCATCCACGGTAGCGCCCAGTTCGACAGCCGGACGGCTGCCCGCAGCCTGCTTGACGTCCTCATCCGCACCGGACAGATCCGCGAGTTTAACGGACACAGCAATCTGCTTTGCTTCTTTAGCCATGCCCGCAAACATATCGCCCGGAAGTAGCAGGCTACCTGCAGGAGTAATAAATTGGATCCGCACCTGCTTCATCGAAGCCAGATATGAGGCAGGCAGCTGCAATTCGAATGTTGTCTTACCCGCAGCTGATCCGGCCTTAAACGTAAGCGTCCGCACTCCATTGATATCCGCCGGAGCGGCGGCGAGCGCCTTCGTAAGCTCAGCTGTACCGGGAGCAAGAACAGATTTTGCACCGTCTGTTGCGTCTGCAAAGACGGAAGAGGCCGGTGTACCGGTTCCGGTATCAGGGCTGGTAACAGAAGTTCCCTTCTTACTGATAACCAGCAGTTGCGTTCCAGGTACGGCTTCGTAATAGACGAATGCACCTTCACCCTCACGGACCGGCTTCAGGTTATAAGAAGTGGCTCCCCGTGTGAGAGTAACCTCACTCCATTCTGCCGGAACCTTCGTTCTCAGTGTCAACGGCTCATTATAAACTGCTGGGTCCAGTGTGCCCTCCAGCTTAACCTCAATTGCACCGGAAGCGGTTTTAGTAGCCTTAACTGTGGCGTTCTGTCTTTCACGCAAATATTTGCCCACCTCGGCAATGGTACCGTTCCAAAGAGCATCTATACGCTGGGCTACATATCCGTAATGATTGTCATACAGGCTGAGCGGAGGTGAAGACCAGCCTTCACCATCATTTCCATGGCCGGTCAGAATCAGCCAGTTGCCCTTGGCGATGCCAAAGTCGGCCCACTCATCCAGTTGGACGGTCGTTGTCGTGCTTTCAACCATTGTGCTGCTCAGATTGTAATACTGCTCTGTACTGCTGGCGTTGCCGGCATTGTTGCCTCCCTGACGAGCAGCAACGAAATACTTGGCTGCTTCTGCCGCAACCGCCGCATTGCCCGTATTGTACGGGAGCGCCAGCGATTCCGGTGAGTAACCGGTCTTCTCCTTGATCCGGGCGACAGAATCCTTGAACTCGGAGGACACATTGGACGCGCTGAGCGTGGTCAGATTCCGGTGAGTAACCGTATGGCTCGCTACATCGAAAATCCCTTTATCCAGCAGTCCTTTCCACTGATCCCACGTGCCCGTGGAAGCGCCAGTGTCATTATAACCATCGTCGATCCAGCCGCTGATGAGCGCCAGCGTTCCCTTCAGGCTGTATTTTTCATGCAATCCGGCAAACCGTAAAACGGAGTTGTAGATACCATCATCGTACATAATCGAATACGCGCCGGCCTTGCCGTCTTTCCAGGTGGTAATCTCCGTATCCCCAATGCTGTAAAGTGTACCCCTAATGGCTTTGGCCACTGTATCGGCTAAAGTCCAGGCTCCCTTCGGATTCGGATGAATCTTATCCGGGAAGTCGCTGCGGCTTCCGGCTGTGGCCGCGTTCACGTCGATCAGGGTTGCGCCTGTCGCTTCAGCCGCCTGCCGGATCAGAGGAATGACCCCGTTTTGCAGGACGGAGTTGACAATGCCATAAGCCTGGTTCGGATCATCGTTGAACACTGCCGGTGGCAGATTGACAAAGACCTTCGGATGACTTGGCAGTGCCTGATACAATTGAATCAGCTCTTTATAATTGCTCAGAAACTGGTTCTGCCCCTCCTTCCAGTTCCAGGATTTCGTGTCATTGGTACCAAGCTGGATAACCACGACGTCTGGAGCATAAGTCTGGCTGGCCGCAAATGCTGATTCGTTCCAGTATGGATCGTCGCCGTCCTTTAGCAGCGTGCGGCCGCTGACACCGAAGTTCTTGACTACAAAGTTGCTCCCGAGCAGCGACTGGAGCTGTGCCGGATAACTCGTTACCCCGGCATATTTCAGCCCAGCACCCGCTGTGATGCTATCGCCGACCGCCGCCACCTTGTGTTGACCTTCCGGACGGTTCTTCTCCGGAATTTTTTCCGTATACGTGGCGGGAATTTCATCCGACGGATATTCGGCGAAGTACAGATCGTCAAAATAATAAGTGCCGGGATTCCACTCCGACAACCGGATTTCCTTCAGACTACTGATATCTGCAGAGGTCTTCATCAGCGGAAGAAACACTTTCGTCCACTGCCCCTTGACTGAACCGACATCGGTCCAGTTATTCACGGAGACCGTGCCGTCTGTATCCACAAAGGTAACGTGGACGGTATTCGACCCCTGCATATCCTTAACATAGAAGGCCAGATAATTGAAGCCGGAAGCATCTATGGAAGCTGCGTCGCCCTGGGGCTTAATGATGACAGATTGCTTATCCGCTCCCGGTGAGCCGCCGTCTCCAGTGACTTCCAGCTTCACACTTCCCGTTCCTCCAGGATTGACCCCGAATGTCCGGTCCACCATCGCGGTGGCATTCACACCCTGGCCGACCTGCACATCTGTCTCCTCAAAAGACTGGAACCAGCCACTGGAACCTATAGGATACGAAGCGGGCTCCGCACCGGTCTTGTAGGTTGCTGCGAAAAAGTTGTCGACCCATAGCTGCTCAGAAGCGTTCATTCCGATCCTGATCTGGGTAATCGCCAGCGTATTCAACTTCCGGCCGGACAGTGGAACGCCCTGCGCCTTCAGAAGCGGAACACTCAGCCGCGTCCATGCATCTTTCACCGTCTTCCCTTCCGTCTCCGTTGTCCAGGAACGCCCCTCGGCATCCACGAGCGTAATGGAAAGAGGTCTGTCCCCCACGCTGTCCTTGGCGTAGAAGTTCAGGTAATTGTAGCCTGTCAGATCGCTGTTGATCGCGCCGCCCTGCGGAACAAATGAGACATAAATCTCGTCCGCTCCGGAACCGGCTGTGATCTTGAGACTCTTCGTGCCGTTGCCTGCCGCGCTGTCTGCTGCTGATTCCAGCTGCAGCTGAGCGGATGAAGATAAATAACCCCTGCCCGACTCAAAGCTCTGGAACCAAGTCGAAATCCCAGCCGGCTTCGGCTGCGTTCCAGCCGAAATCCGGTTATACCTGTTATACCGATCCGCCAGAATATCTTTCACCTGCTTCGGCGTTGTCCGGTCCATATGATACAGACCCATCGTCTGCAGGCCCGTAATATTGGTATACCAGTTATATGCGGTCCACCAGGCCGCGCCGCTCAATAGTCCGTCTGGGTTCGGTGTTCCGTCCTCCGCCCGGGTAGCTGTGCGGGCAAAGGCATTGAAGGTGCCGGTGAACAGCGTCGTCTGCCTTGTGTCCGAGGCGGTTTCGTCACCCGACCAATAGCCGTACTCTGTGGCGATAATCGGCTTACCCGGATGCAGCGCATGTATGGCCTCAATTTCCTCCTGTGTCTCCAAGTCAGTATTCGCACCGTAGAATGCGCCGAAATACATAGTCATTCCGATGATATCCGCCGGGGAATGCGAATGGTCGCTCACGCCTTTGTACGGATTCGCCACAGCCGACTGGCCAACCAGTCTTGTTCCGTCGATAGCATGTGCAGCGTCGCGCAGCTCTTGGATAAAGTTGACACGCTCCAGTTGCCCGCCTGACTCATTGCTGACTCCGTCAAACCAGACGGAAGGACGGTTATAATTACTGAAGATCATTTCCTCCATCATTTGCTTGGCCTGGCCCCGCTGCCGCTGCAGGTCGAAGGCTTCTCCACTGAACCAATAGGCCGGAATTTCCTGCCAGATGGCCAGGCCGATCCGGTCGGCATACTGATAGGTTGGCAGGCTGTGCGGAAAATGTCCAGTTCGGACGAAATTGGCTTTCAGCTCCTCCCTGATCTTCAGCAGGTCGCTGTACCGGGTAGCATTATCCAGCGAAGGTCCTTTGTCACTACTGTCCTCCGTATAACCGACCCCGGTGAGGAAAGGTGCCAACTCTCCGTTCAGCTTAAGCTGTACACCTTCCGCTTCCAATGTACGGATACCGAACTGGGTATAGAAGGTGTCCGTTACTGCTCCACCGGTCTTCTGCTCTACCTTTAAAATATACAGATTCGGTTCAGACGGACTCCACAGCTTCGGCTCAGGTACTTTCACCTCGATTGTTTGTACCGCCTGCCCGTTGACCGGAACCGTAAATATGCTTCCTTGTGCCGCGACAGCTTCCGTACCCGTCAGGTCCTGCGCATATTCGCTGAGCTGGTTACCCTCTCCAATCTCCGCTTCATAGACTGTATAGGACAGCTGAACCTGCTTCAACGTTTTTCCCGTATGATTCAGAAAGGTGCGGACCGACAGTTGTCCATCCGTATCCAGCGTACGCACATCACTGCGCACCACATAGGTTTCCGGCATAAATTCAACATAGGCGTCCCGCAGAATTCCTGTGTAGTTGAACCAGTCAGACGTCGCGTACGGCAGTATTTCCCCGTTATTGAACGTGTCCCATTTCGGATTGTCGACCCGCACAGCGACTACATTGTCGCCGCCGTAGTTCAATAAACCGGAAACGTCCAATGCGAATGGTGTGTAACCACCCTGATGCCCGCCCGCATATTGTCCATTGATCCACACATCCGCAAAATAGTTGACGCCAAGGAAAGTAAGCTGTGCTGGCTGCCCCTTAAGAGAGCTACTCACCTCAAAATGTTTGCGGTACCATACACCTCCCTGATAACCCGATTTGTCACTCTTGTTTTCCGGACCACTTAGTGATTCGTAAACCACACCCTCATCCTCCGGGAGAGGCAGCGTCTTGCCGGTCCAGCTAGAGTCGTTGTAACCAATCTCCTGTCTGCCGCCCGCCTCTTCCTCAAGACCGGCAGTTCTGGCGCTGTCCCGGGGTGCTGCTGACAGCTTGGAATCCAGGGTGGTTCTTTCTTTTTTCCAGTCCCCGTTTAAAGAGAGATACGTTCTGTCCTGCTGCTTCTCGAAAGAACCCAACGGCAGATTGCTAGAATAGGGCATCGCTTCGCCGTTCACATCCTTCAGTACCAATTGCGTAAAGCCGGCATTCGGGAAGCCTGCGCTTTCGTTTTTACTGAAATAAAATTCATCCAAATAATAGGTCCCCGCTTTCACCGGTGTCACCGTCACTGCACTAAGGCGTGCAAATTGGAAATTCGCGCCCTTGTCCAAAGGTATAACGATCCGATTCCAGCCGTCTGCTGTCGTCTCTCCCGTCCGCCAGTCTACCGTTTTGCCGCCAGCATCCTTCAACTGTACGGACAGCGTCTGACCGCCATGCTCATCCCACACATAAAAGATCAGATGGCTGAAATTAGTGGCGTCGAACTCCGGCTGATAGTCGTATGGCAGGTTCTTGTCCGGAGACTCTTCGAGCGCCTGCGGCCTGACGGCTATACCATTCATGGCAGGGTTGGACGAATCCTGGGACAGCACAGCCCGAATGCTGGCTGAGTTGTATGCACTCGCCGACTTCTCCATGCTGAGCGCAGTATTCACCCCGGTACCGGCCGTAATCCCGTACCGTCCGTCCTGCCCTCTCGTCTCGAAACTCTGATACCAGACCGCTCCGATATTCTGAGTTCCGCTGATGAAGCCTGCCAGCACATCGTCTTCGGCCATGGCAAAATACATATCATCGAGATAATATACTCCGGCATTGTAAAAGCCGACTTCGACCGATACGATCTTTGTCAGATCAATCTTCGAGGCTCCTTTCAGCGAAAGCTGCATTTTGACCCATTTATTCTTGGTCGAGCTGGAGGTTCCCCACGTATCCCAAACGCCCCCGTTGGCATCCTTGATCCGGAATTCCACTCCATTACTTCCCTGGGTGTCCTTCAGATAGAAAGCAAGATATGAATAAGCCGACGCATCGAACGTACCGCCTTCTTTAGGCTGTACGCTCAAATAACTTCCGGCCGTATAAGGCCAGTCATTTTTGCTCGTTGTGACCATGACACCGGCTATGCCCGCTGCGTTGGCTATTTCACCTGAGGCTTCGGCGGTGGTGGCACTACCAGCAGAGTAGCCGGTTCTGCTCTCGAAATCATTGAACAAGGCTGTGCGCTCCGGCTTAAAGGCAGGCGAAGGATCTGTTTCGTTCTGGGCCAGATAAAGATCATCGTAGTAGTACACATTACCGTAACCCCAGTACGTTCCGAGCTCAATCTGCTCCAGTCTGGACAAATCAATTTTCGATTTGTCCAACTTTACGGTCATTTTCACCCATTGCTTCGACTCCGTCTTGACCGCTGCGTTTGTTTCCGTATCCCAGACCCCGCCTTCGGCATCCTTGAATACAACATGAATACTGGATCCGGCTGCCGCTGTCGTATCCTTGACGTAGAACAACAGATAACTGAAGGGGGAAGCATCCATATACGTCGCACCGGATACGGTCAAGCCGCCTTCAGGTTTAATTCCGGCTCCATAAACGCCGGTGTTCCAGGCTTCGTTCCGTTCCTTCCCTTCCCCGTCCATATAGGTGTTCTGCATCATTTTAAGACTGCCGGAGCTTGAGGAATAAGCAGCAGCAGCAGTGACACGCTGGGCGACCGTCGCGGTTCCCTGACCTGCCAAGCCATAGCTGCCATCACTGCCGGGTTGTTCGAAGCTCTGGTACATGACAGGCGCCGATGGCTCCACGCCATCATCCGGATAAGCGGGCGGCGGAGCGGTAGCAGAGTTAGCAAAGTACAGCTCGTCAAAATAATAGATGTTGCCCCAGCCCCAATACTCGCCCAGCGAAATGGAGACAATCCGCGAAAAATCGAGTTTTGTCTTATCGAGTGGAATCGAAAGCCTCGTCCACTCATCCTTCACGGACAGCGCCTGGTCCGTATTGGCATTCCATTCTTTCCCGTCTGCATCCCTGATGACAACATTCGGGTTATGAACATCGGCGTCCAGAATGTAAAAATTTAAATAGTTATAGGCAGAAGCATCATAATAGGTCTCTTCGGTAACTGTATCCTTCTGCGGCGATACCGTGAATCCGTAAACAGCGGTGTTCCAGGCTCCGCCGCCTGGATTATTGTCGTTCGTCTGGATCAGGCGAACACTTCCCCGACTTCCGCCTCCCGGTGTCCGATTTGTAACCGACGCTGTTGAAGAGATGCCAACGGCAGAAATTCCATAGGTCCCCCCCTCTCCTGCATGCTCAAAGTTCTGATACCACTTGCTGTCTGTCTGCGTCTGCGTCTGCGTTTGCGTCTGCGTCTGCGTCTGCGTTTGCGTTTGCGTCTGCGTCTGCGGTAGCTTCTCCTGCGCGTAAGCTATATCTTGTGCCATTCCCCCGAACACGACTGGAAACAGCAAAACCAGTGCCATGGCCGCCGCGAAATATTTGTTAAACCCCCGCTTTCTATTTACCGATGTACTTATGGACTGCATAGATGACTCCTTTCGACTCTCAATAATTGAAATCGATTTCATTTTCAAGATAAAAAAAGAAAATAGAATTATGTTTCATTCCTTCCTCTTTCAAAATATATAAAACAGTTTGAGCGAATAAGGCATCCAGTGCAATATGACTCATTGGACTTTTGTTTATCTTGAAATCGATTTCATTTTCAAATAAAAAAAAGATAACCTCCTTTCCATTCCTTCCCTCACTATAACCTGTATACAGTTGAAGCAAATAAGCAACGATTGTAATCGATTTCAAATCTATTATAAGAAGGCTCCAATAAAAATGTCAACGCTTTCTTTGATGTTTTCATACATACACTTTTTGAGCCAAGTGGATCAGCTTCCTTATGGATTTCCTTAATTTAAACCCGAAGTATTGGACTACTTTCGGCAACTTCTATTAGCGCTGAGTTATTCTTCGTTTTATAGTTCTGAAAAATCTAATAATACTTGTAAAACTGAGTTTATCTACAGATATAAAGTGATTTGGTTTTGTTCAGAATCTAGCACTAGAACCCAACCATGACTCACCCCGGCGCAGGTTCACACCATACAGCGCACTGGTAGCTTGCCTTCAGGATATCGTTTGATCTAATCACTTGAGGACGCAGTTTAAGCTATAAGCTTAAGGTGCGTCCTCATTTATTTTCCGCTATAATGACTCCATACATATTAATAGAAAGAAGGTATCTTATGGAACCAATCGTTTCTACCCGTTGGCTGCTTGCTCGGTTATACGAACCTGAACTGGTTATAGTCGATTGCCGTTTTTTACTTACGGATCCGGAAGCTGGGCGTAAAGCCTATACGGAAGATCATATTCCGGGCGCAATCTATTTTCATCTAGAAGAACAACTCTCCGCTCCAGTAAGCGCACACGGTGGACGCCACCCACTGGCTGAGATCTCGAAGCTAACCACCGTTCTTAGCAAGGTTGGCATTAACAGAGATAGTATTGTCGTTGCTTATGATGATCAAGGTGGTGCCTACGCTTCCCGTCTGTGGTGGATGCTTAAATATTTGGGGCATGAACGTGTGTTTATAATGGATGAAGGCTACTCTGCTTGGAAAAAAGCATCCTTCCCCGTCAGTGATCATCAAGCGGTTAGGATTCCTAGCCAGTATGAAGCAGATGTTCAGAAGAAGATGCTTGCTAGCATGGAAGATGTGCAAAATGTAGTTAACGACGGTCGCGCACTATTGATTGATTCCCGCGAGTCCCGTCGCTATGAAGGGCTGGAAGAACCGATTGATCCGAAGGCAGGTCATATTCCTGGGGCGATCAATAAGTTCTGGAAAGAAGTGCTGGATGAGCAAGGACGCTGGAAATCAACTGAGGTGCTGAAAGAGCATTATGAGGGAATTGATCCTGAGCAAGAAATTATCGTGTACTGTGGTTCAGGTGTAAGTGCCTGCCCGAATGTGCTCGCGCTCGGAAAAGCTGGGTATAGGAATGTGAAATTGTATGCGGGTAGTTGGAGTGATTGGATTTCTTATGAGGAGAATCCGGTGGCGATAGGAGAAGAATAGAATAAGAACCCGTTCGCGGATTCTTGTGATTCCCTGGAAATCAAAAACCCGATTTACCAGACTGGAAAAATACATTTGCCTCGTTTATGGTACCGTTGGCACATGTATGCGGTTTTTCGCATACATTTGGCTCGTTCAGCTTGGCAGTGGCACATTGTATTTGGTTTTCCGCATACATTTTCCTCGTTTACCTACCGTCGGCACATTGTGTTCGGTTTTTCGCATACATTTGGCTCGTTCAGCTTGCCGGCGACACAATGTGTTCGGTTTTTCGCATACATTTGGTTCGTTCAGCTTGCCGGCGACACATTGTAATCGATTTTTCGCATACATTTGGCTCGTTTACCTACTGTCGACACATTGTAATCGATTTTTCGCATACATTTGCCTCGTTTAGCTTGCCCGTGGCACATTGTATTCGATTTTTCGAATACATTTGGCTCGTTTACCTACCGTTGGCACATTGTGTTCGGTTTTTCGCATACATTTGCCTCGTTTACCTACCGTCGGCACATTGTGTTCGGTTTTTCGCATACATTTGGCTCATTTATGTTACCTTTGGCACTTTGTGTTCGGTTTTTCGCATACATTTGGCTCATTTACGTAACGGCGGCACATTGTATTCACTTTTTCGCATACATTTGGCTCGTTTACCTACCGTCGGCACATTGTGTTCGGTTTTTCGCATACATTTGCTCATTTACGTTACCGACGGCACATTGTATTCGATTTTTCATTCACATTCTCACGACGGCCTTCATCTTCAAACTAAATCTGGACTTTGTAGCGTACCAATATATTCATAGTAAATGATCCGCTGAGATGAACCTCTTGCCACCGGGCGAAATTTTCCTTTATCCACCAGCTGACGGCAGTATTTAATGATCGTCATCGTGTGCAATTCCAGTTCTCTCGCGGCATCAGCCGGGCGAAGGACTCGATGGTGCCGGATGGCTGCCCGCATCAGATCGCGCTCGATTCTGGAATAGGCTCTCTCAACGGTTGTCTTCGCAGACTTTTCTGCTAACAAATAAGAAAAGAGAATGTTCCGCAGCGCGGAGAGAATGAAGGATGGATTTTCTTTTAGCTCATCCAGCGAGATATAGAGCACCGTGCAGTCTTGAGACTGTAGAAAAAGCCCGCGGTTCAAGTCCATCCGGTATTTGCTACGATCCGTTCCATGTGAGCCATAGTCCATGATCTCAAATGCAATACGCGAGGCTCCGATCTCCCACAAAATATCCACAAAATAGGATCTGCCGCGCCAGTCCTTAACTTCATATTCTGGGTGTAATCCGTGAAAATGTCCGGCTAGAGGCCACCACACCCGCTCGACAAACAAGCGGTTTCCGTAACCATGACCGCGTTTAAGTGCATCGAGCCGCTCTCCCTTCCTTTGTTTAAGATGATTACATAACCATTCATTATGCTCCCTCTCGAAACCCATTACCTATCCCCTCGCTCTGCAACGAAATATGTTTTTAATCATACAAAACCCCGCCTCTATTCCAAAAGGAAAGGAGACGGGGCATTCTTTGCCTCGTTTGGTTTTATCTATACATAGTGTGCCACATTATCATTAGAATGCACAATAGGAAATCGGCAGGTCCCTATTAATACATTTTCACATGGAATATTTTTACTGTTTTTGTGTTTTCTTTCCGTTTTCATCAACTCGCCGCCCGAGGGTAATATCGCTGGAGAAGGCCCGATACACGATTATACAACGGCATGCAGTAAGTTAGAGTGATTGGGTTTCGTATGGGGATTACTGTTACTCTTGAGGAAGATTAAAGTTAAAAGCGCGTGCTTGATTTCTGGTTAAACGTTTATAAGAAAGAGAAGCAACTGTCAGCATACCGGAGTATCTGGCCGCACTTCTGCGAAACGGTCCGCTGAGGACTCCCGTTCCATTCTAAGTAGTGCTCACCCTATCTGAGGACGGTTGGTCCGCGTTGGGTTCGACCAGGATTTTCTGTATAATGGTAAACGTTACGTCGGATGTGATGTTAAACGCACGAAATGACAAGTAAACAAAGTCCATCCGGCGTTTGAAACCACGAACTGGAAAGGATGAAGTAAATTGAGTTATACGGAACTGCTGGAACGGAAGAGCGAAATCTTGAAGAAAACGGTCGAGAACTGGGTTTTGAAAGAAAATCGCGACGGACTGAACCTTCAAGAGGCTCATATTTACCAGAATATACTCAAGGAATTTCATCAGAACGAACATGAATTGAATGGTACGAGACGAGGAAGCAGTTAAGCGTCAGGCAACGGATCCACGGAAAAAGAAGACACTGTAACAGCTCGCAAACATGAGGCGCAAACGGCTTGATCTCAGAAGACGTACGCGTATGAATATGAGAGGCTGCCCGGGAAGTTTGGGCAGCTTTTTACGTACAATCAATTCGCTGCCCGCCTCCGAAGCAAACGCTCTAAAATCCAGACGTTCGTATAATCCAGCAACCTGAGGATATCGCTCTATGACATTAGCCTTTTCTGTGCCAAGTATAAATTAGAGTACAGAGCTAGCTCCTGTGCGTCACGACTGCCCGTATGTGCTGGCGGTCCTGGTGGTGGCCCGTATACCTCACACTGGAGTTTCTCAGATATATTCGATATCAACAATTTATATTTGTAAATATTTTCATGATAGATGGAAGACACAATACAACAGTTTGTTAATTTTGTTAAGGTAACGGTTCGTAATGTATGGATTCATTTCTTTCTTTTTTGACCACATAATTTTCTATCCTATTAGGTATTAACGCTTGATGAAACTACCAACCTTCTGGACAATCCTTCCTCTAGTTGTATATAGTGTATAACGAAAGTGGCACTTAGTGAGCAAGGTACTAGGAGGAGAAATACGAAATGGCAAACATATTGGTAGTAGAAGATGAAAGAGCGATTAATGATTTAATTACAATGAATCTCAAGCTGGTTGGACATACATATAGCAAGGCTTACCGTGGACCGGAGGTTTTCGAAATTCTGGAGCGTGAAAAGACTGATTTGATTCTGCTGGATGTTATGCTTCCGGAATTGGATGGTTTTGAGGTGATGCAGCGGATTGCACATATGCAGGTTCCAGTGATTTTGATCACCGCCAAGAATTCTTTGGCTGACCGCATTAAAGGCTTCGAGCTGGGCGCGGATGATTATATCATTAAACCCTTTGAAATCCTTGAATTGCTGGCAAGAATCAATGTAGTCCTGCGCAGGGGTGAAAAAGGCACTTCCAGCTTCATTTGCGATAATGTTGAGGTGCGTTACCTGGAACGGCAAGTTTTAGTAGATCAGACACCGGTTGATTTGACCGTTAGGGAATTCGAGCTGCTTGAGGTATTAATTCGTAACCGGAATATTGCATTGTCGAGAGAAAAGCTGCTGGAATTGGCGTGGGGCTATGATTTTGAGGGCGACACCCGCACCGTGGATGTTCACATCCGGCAGCTACGTAAAAAGCTGGGCTGGGAAGAACGGATCAAAACCATTTTTAAGCTAGGCTACCGCCTGGAAGTTCAGAGCTAATCATGAGATTCTGGCATAAGATTCTGCTGTCGGTACTCGCTCTCTTTATTGCCGCTCTGGATGTAAGTGTCATTATGGTGATGAAAAAAAGCTGGCAGCTAAACATGGACAGTGAAATGCAGAGAGCATCCAGTGAGCAATTGTTAATTGCCAACAATATTTATGAGAACCTTAATTCTATTCAAGCGCGGGGAACGGCATTGACCCCTATTCTACTGGCCAGCGTCTCTGAGTCCTATGGAGATTACTACCGTAAGCAGGGAATCTATTTGCAGCTATGGGAGAACGACCGAATGATTTACCCTCCCCAAAAAGGACAATTCGGGAAATCTAATTTGGGAAAAGGCGATCAGCCTGTATCCTCAGACGAACGCTCTATTCAGCTCTCCACTCAGCTTCCTGCTCCTTACCAGCATTTGCTGCTTGTCTATCAGCGTGATATCAGTGAGCTCTTCAACAAGCAACAGGAACTGAACCGCTTTTTTGTAATGATTAACTGGATCGTGGGACCCGTTCTGCTGCTTCTTCTTTATCTTCTAATCCGGCATCTAAGCAAGCCGCTAAAGCTCCTGTCAGAGACCAGCAAAACAATCGCCGAAGGCGACTATACGAAACGGGTGCAGCTGCGCAGCAAAGATGAATTTGGCGAACTGGCCTTGAACTTCAACCGGATGGCGGAGGCCGTGGAGCAGAGGGTTACGGAACTCTCAGACATGGCTGAAGAGAAACAAAGGATGGTAGATAATTTGGCCCACGAGTTGCGCACGCCTTTGACCAGCATGCAGGGGTTCGCCGAGTTTCTGACCACGGCCAATATTGGACAGGAAGAACAGCAAACTGCGGGTGGCTATATTCTTAGTGAAACCCTTCGTCTCAAGAATCTGGCCTTCAAGCTGCTGGATTTGTCTGTCCTCCGGCATCAGCCGTTGGCACTTCAGCAGGTGAATATTTCGGAACTATTTCAAGCTATCCAACAGACGGAGCGCCCAAAATTGACGGATGCTGGCATAAGATTTCATATCCAACATACGATTTCAAATGTCTGGGGAGATCCCGATTTACTAGCTTCATTATTGGTAAATCTGGTTGAGAATGCGATTCATGCCTCCAAGCAAGGCAGCGAAATCCACATGCTGGCCTATGAGCTGGATGGAGAAGCCGTGCTAGAAATCCGTGATACGGGAACCGGAATCACCGCAGAGATGGCTAAACGTGTGTTTGAACCTTTCTATCGGGGAGACCAGGCTCGTTCACGTGAATATGGCGGCGCTGGCTTAGGATTATCCTTATGTCGGCAAATTGCTGAAGCGCATAAGGCCAGACTGTCCTTAAACTCTGTCCTCGGCGAGGGAACTAGCATCAGACTCTTTTTACAACTCTATAACAACTGCCCTCCTACTCTATAACATCTTTGGATTAAGGTTAGGAAGATTCATCATCATCCGATCCCAATGGAGGTTAAATTAAATGAAGAACAACAAGATTTCCGCTACACTCGCTGTACTCTTGTTCTCTGGAAGCGTGCTGGCGGTGAGCGCAATGATTGTCCCAGGATTTGTGAACACCACCGCTGCCAAGAGCATTTCTGCAGTACAAGACTCGGGCAATCTAGCCTTGAACAGCAGCAAGGCACCCGTACTAAAAGTAGAAGCAGAAGCACCGGTATCTACTGTGAACAGAGATCTAGAGCAGCTGATGACCCAAGAAGAAATGCAGCAAATTTATGATTTTGCGGACAAGCCCAATAACGAAATTATCACCATCGGAAGGGAGATGACCGAGGATGAAATAAACCGGAGGCTGATATTGGAAGACCAGTATGTGTATGACGGCCTTCGTCCCAAGCAGCTGTTCCCGTTAAAATCGGGACAAGCGGAGTTTTATTTTGACTTGGAGAAAAACACGCTCAAGTATCCCAATCGGACATTGACTGACGAGGAACTGTTACAATATATTGACTGGTTCTACCGAGAGGCCTATGCCTTGTCCAAGCGGAATATTGTAACCCCTCCAGACACAGGGAGTTTGAGCCAGACCAACGCCGTTACCATGGCCGCTTCAAGTGTGCGAAAAATATTCGGAGCTGACGTCTCCAAGCTTGAAGTAAAAGCAAGCCAAGGAGAATCCATGCTATCTAAGAAAAAGACCTGGATGGTAATATTCACCCCTTATAAAACCAACACCTTAAGAGGACAAGGTAAGGAATTTTGGCAATATACCGTAATAATTGATCCCTCCACCCGGACGGTAGTAGATACGACAGCAGCTAATTTTTCACTCACAAGAACCCCAATCAATGCTGAAGCTGCCATCGCTGTCCAAAAGGATGCAACCTGGATTAACGAGGCTACAAAAATAGTTACAGACAGACAAGGAGAAACCCGGAAAATCGCCACGGCTTCCCTTACAGACACTGACGTAAATAATAAGCGCGGTATGGTAGCAGTCAAAATGTTGCTCGAAGATGGCAGCAGTTATACTGCAGAGTTACGCTACCCAGATCAGACTCTTCGGTGCCTCATCTATGAAGAAGCAGAAGCTGCCAAATAGGGTTATTTTAGCGGTTCAAGCAGCTCTACAACATATTAGCAAGATCATATTTCCGATGTTAATTATTCTGATTTTGAGCAAGGACGATGGGAAATCCTTATAAACATGCGATTTTTCCCCTCTGATAATAGAAAGGAAATATTTCTAATGATTCTCTTCATTCACCGCAAAGATCTGCGGACTAGCGATCTTCCAGCCTTTGAGGCTATACGTTCTTCTGGCACTCGCAGCCTACATCTGTTGATTTTGGAGCCTTTTCTACTGCGAAAACAACGCTATCTTGAGCATAGCGGGGTAAACTTTCTGACGCAGGTCTCAAGACTTCAGCAGGAATACGCCACTGAGGGCAAGCAGCTACATATTCTTTATGGCGAGCCTGATATTATTGTCAAGAGGCTGAGCGAAACCTACCCAATTCAGGAATTGATGGTTCATGCCGATTACACCCCTTATGCATTAAAAAGAGACATGAGCCTGCGTGATACATCGGCTGCACTCGGCATCCATTTCAAAATTTTTCACGACAGCATGCTTTGTGATCTGGAAGACTTCATGGATTGTTGCGGGCGTCGAGAGCCCTTCAAGGTATTCACACCGTTCTACCGCCGCTGGCGCAGCTACTTGGCTGAGCGCTTTCATCCGCCTTATTCTTCGACCTTGGCTGATCTGTCAACGTCCACACTGGACGATAAGATTGCCGAAGATTTCAAGATTCCTGAGGAGATTACACTTCAGTTTGAAAAGCTAGTGCCTTCAAGAAAAAAGATGGATGTACACGATACTCTTGAGCAATTTATAGACTTGCATTTACGGGATTATCATGTGAACCGTGACAGGTATGCACAGGTGGGCACCAGCCAGATCAGCCGGCACCTCAATACGGGTACCATTTCAGCGCGTACTGTGTATACTCGGCTGGCGGAAGAAGAAATCGGCGGGGAAGAATGGCTGCGACAGCTGGCCTGGCGGGATTTCTATCTGTATCAGGCCCGGCTCGATGCTGATTTCTTCAGCTATGAGAAGGTGTATGATTTGAGCATGCTGGGTACGAAATACTTTGAGGCTTGGTCTTCGGGCAGAACTGGCATTCCTGTAATCGATGCCGCCATGACCCAACTGAACACAACCGGATGGATGCCGAACCGGCTGCGAATGATTACCGCAATGTTTCTTACCAAAAATCTGGGCTGTCCATTTATTTACGGAGAGCGTTACTTCAGGCTGAAGCTTAGCGATTATGATAATGCGCTGAACCGTGGCGGCTGGCTGTGGAGCTCCTCGCTCGGATTCGATGCCTCCCCTTACTTCAGGATCATGAATCCGGTGACCCAGTCCCAGACTCATGACCCGAGCGGAGATTATATACGCACCTGGCTGCCAGAGCTGGCAGTTTTGTCCGATAAAGCTATCCATCTGCCTAGACCATATGCCATCGTTGATCTTAAGCAGTCACGGGCGCTGGCGATTGAGGTGTATAAAGAAATCCTGAACAGCAAGGGAGCGGCGGTTCATCCTAATCACGGAAATGAGCTATAGCCTGCATGCGCTTCCCTGCTCTTCTTGCAATATTACTAGAATTTCTGCAGTTCCTGCAGACAGCTGGACTAAATCTACGGACAGCCGTTTTGTCTGCTCATGAAGTACCCGGGATTCATCGGTACCCTCCAGATAACGGGTGACAAAATGAAGAAAGACATCGATTTTTCTCAGCAGCATTAACACTGGAATGGCGTTGATTTCGGCTGGGGTGAGGCGGATACTACGGCTGAAGCCCCGGCAGAACTCACGAATCATCTTCTTCTCCTCCGCATGCCCAAGCAGCCCGGATAGAATAACCGCTAACTCCATGACCCGCAAATCATATGTACAGAACTCAAAATCAAGCAGCGAGGATACCTGCCCCGTGTCTTCTATATTTACCAAAAGATTAGAGGCATTCAAGTCACCGTGTACAAGTTGGTGAGGCAGTCCCTCCAGTTCATTCAGAGAACCTGTAATATTTCTATAAGCTCTGTAGAGCATCACTAGCTCAGCCCCCAGATCCTTAAAAGGTTCCGGCGGATTCAGGCACAGCTCCCGGATGACCTCTCCACTGCATAATGGATAGGACGTCCGCAATTCATAATATGGCCGGTACACCGGAGTAAGACCGGGATCAATAACTGATAGGACTTCTGATAAAATACCCGTCACCTCTCCAAAGGATTCTAGGTAGGAAACCTCTTCCTCCACAGGTGAATCACCATCGATATATCGGAACAAGCAGGCGAATTTGCCACTCTCCCTTAACTGAATCATAGTTTCACCGGTAGTCGTTAGAATAGGAACAGGTACTTTGAAAGGCAAAGCTCGTGTTCCAAGCTGCTCCAGCACAGTATGCTCGAACTCAATCTTGTTTCTGTCCTTATGTGTATCATATATTCGAAGGACCGCGCGTTTCCCGTTATTTTCCACAAAATAAGTTGTGTTGTTCCAACCTCCACTCCGCTTCTGTAGCGTACCACTCCATTCTGGCCAAGCTTGACTTACTATAGTTTCCACAGCATATGCCTCTCTCTCATAAGTCTATCAACTCATAGGCAATTGTAAAAGCAGCGTATGCCTGTGTCAAATCCCCAAAATCGGATTCAGGAGCCTGTATGCACCTCTTGTACTTTTCTGCTAGAGAATTGAAATTATCCACCTAATAACAACTTAAATAAGTTGGCGATGAATGCTTAGAGTTTTAAGTTTTACGTTATGCTATTCATGATTTGTCCAAATTGCATTTAATAGAATATTTTGGTAGATTGAATCCAGGAACTTGTTAACCGACTGATCAGCGCAAATATTGTTCAAAACTAAGCGTATTTCTACCGAGGGGAGATCAGATTTCTATGAATATAGCCGTCAAATTGATGCAAAAATTCAAAGACCGCGATACCCAGAATAAGCTGAAAGTTTATCAGGACAAAGTGGAGCTTATCAGAAAACGGAATTTGGAAGCATGGGACGATGGGCAGCTTCTAGCGGAATCCCTCCGGCTACAAACGGAAGCAAAATCAGGTACACCTTTGGATGAGCTGCTTATCGCTGCTTATGCGTTAGTATGCGAGGCAGCGAAGAGAAAGCTTGGATTAAATCCTTACGATGTCCAGATCATGGCTGCCATCGCTCTGCACGAGAGATTCTTGATCGAGCAGCATACCGGTGAAGGAAAAACACTTTCTGCTGTTATGCCTGCATATCTAAATGCACTGACTGGCAAAGGCATTCATGTGCTGACTTTTAACGATTATTTAGCCAAACGGGATGCGGAATGGATGGGCCCGATCTATCGTTTTCTCGGATTAACGGTAAACTCGGTTCAAGCGGGCATGAGCCTGTCCGAGAAACAGGAAGCATACGCCAAGGATATAACCTATGTTACGGCCAAAGAAGCGGGATTCGATTACTTGCGCGACACAATTGCACTCAACGAAGCCGATACCGTGCATCGTCCTTTCCACTACGTCATCGTCGACGAAGCGGATTCGCTGCTTCTCGACGAAGCTCGGGTGCCGCTAGTCATCAGCGGTGATTCTCCCTCTTCCAGGAGCGACGGCTTTCGTTTCGCAGAAGTAGCTCGGCAGCTCAAGCGAGATGAGCATTACGACTTCGACGAGTTCCAGCGGAACGTTTACTTAAATGAAACAGGCGCTGCGCAAGCGGAATCGCTGTTGGGATGCGGCAATTTGTACGATAGCCATAACAGTCACTTGCTGACATCATTAAATTGCGCGTTGCATGCAGAATCGTTATTAAAGAAAGACGTCGATTACATCGTCCGGGACGGAAAAATCGAGCTGATCGAAGAATATACCGGCCGAGTGGCGGAGAACCGGTATTTGCCGGACGGGCTTCAAGCCGCGCTTACGGCAAAAGAAGGGCTGTACTCCATAGCCGGCGGGAAAATTCTCGGGACGATCACCATTCAACACTTCATCAGCCTGTATCCGCAGATTTGCGGAATGACGGCTACCGCTCATGCATCCGCAATGGACTTCGAAGATATTTATGCGCTGCAGGTGCTGCAAATTCCGCCGAACCGGCCAAACATCCGGATCGACCATCTGCACCGGATTTATACCCATAAAGAAGCCAAACTTATGGCACTCGTACAAGAAATCTCATCCGTCCATAGGACGGGACGTCCAATTCTCATTGGTACGTCAAGCGTCGAAGAGTCTGCCATACTGGCAGAGGCACTAGCGGTTGCTGGCGTACCTTGCCATGTTCTAAATGCGAAAAACGATGCGGAAGAGGCAAACATCATCGCCAAAGCGGGAGAAACCGGTGCAGTGACGGTGTCTACAAATATGGCGGGACGCGGGGTCGACATCCGGCTCGGCGGCGTCGACCCCGCGCAAGCGGAGGTAATCGCCAAGCTAGGTGGGTTGTACGTAATTGCCACCCATGTGAACGAAAGCGTGCGGATCGACGATCAGTTGCGCGGGCGTTCCGGACGCCAAGGCGACCCGGGAGCTTCCGTTTTTTATGTAAGCTTGGAGGACGAGTTACTGCTTCGCTTCGGCATCCATAAAGCTGTTCGCGCTCCCAGACAGGATGAGGCTCTTGAAGAGTCGGGGCTCAGCAGCAAGATCACAAGTATTCAGCGGATTGTTATGGGCCAAAACTTCGATATCCACAAGGAACTGAACTGTTATTCGGATATGGTGGAGGATCAGAGGCGAATTCTATACGCGGAGCGGCTGCGAATTTTGAAAGGCGAGCAGCCGTTGAGCCCAGCGGAGCAGCGGGTACGGCTTTTTTATATCGACGAATTCTGGGCTGACCATCTTGCATACGTTTCTTACCTTCGTGAAGGCATTCACTTAGAGAGCCTTGCCAGCCGCAATCCAATCGATGAATTTCATGCGCAAATCACTGAAGCCTACGAGCAAATTCCTTCTAAAATAAATGTCGCGTCACAAAATATGCTTGAAAAGCTCGGAGGTTCAAATGATCCGGCAGAGTGGGAAAAGTTCGGTCTGAAAAGCCCTGCTTCCACCCGGACTTATATTATCAACGATCAATACCTACAGAGTAAGCGAACCTCATGGACCGGAACGACCGTATTTGCTTATTGGCTTCGCACGGTTGCGAGGCCGATATTCAAGCTGTCAAAATATTGATGCAACGATGGGGCGGTTAGCCCCTACTCCTCTAGCTCATCCAGCTTCGCTTCCAATTCAGCCAGCTTGCGATTCGCTTGATCCAATATCTCCTGTTGTTCTGCGGTTTTTGCTCGTTTTATTTCTTTTTTGATGGCCATAATCTGCTGTTCCAAATAGAGAATTTCAGCTTCATTTCCTGCGTTGTTCCACATCTGTGAATAAGTCATTGTCGGTCTCCTTTTTTCTAATTAAGAAAAGCCTTCCACAAAGTTCAATCGAACTTTAGGAGAGCTTCTTTTTTTATCTACACAAGGGTTTCAAGTTCTCGCTTCTAGCAAAATTCTACTCTTGTGATGCTTCCTGTATTAAAGGCATCCCAGCTTCAACTAAACGTTTGTTTCGAATGAAGATAATGGACAGTATTACAGTTAACACCCCTGTTCCAACAAGGAGCCATTCAATCTCAATTACATCCGCGAGCGGACCAAATATCAGCATTCCGATTGGCATCATGGAAGTCGATATCATACCAAAGACTCCGAATATGCGTCCCAAGTAATCCGGATCTACCTTCTCTTGTAGCATTACGGTTGTCGGTGTATTAAAGACGGGCATAGCTACGCCGAAAATAGCCATCATAACCAAGTAGATCCAAAAAACAGGTACAATACCCAAAGCGAACGTACATACACCCATAATTAAGCTAGCAAAAGTCATCGTATATACTTTGTTTCGAAAGCCGCCCCATGAAGCAATAATTGCTCCGCCAGCCATCATACCGATAGAAAAAGCAATTTCAATGGCTGTTAATCGCCAATAATCATCTCCGAAGCTGCGTGTCACTTGTAGCGGTGTTAAAAATGCAGCCGGTGCCATCAATACGAAGAAAAAGGCGAAAAAAATGAAAAAAGTTTTGAGAAAGCTGTGGTTTTTAATATAGCTTAAACCCTGTTTAAAATCGTCCAAATAACTTGTCGTTAGTTTATCAGTCGCTTTTTTATGCAACGGTATTTTCAAAAAGAAAGATAATGTAAAGATCGCTATCGCCGCTGTGATAACATCGATAAAGAAAATGACCTCAATTGTTGCCAATGAAAGCAATGACGCGCTAACGATAGGTGCAACAAACATCATTAGTGCTTGAAGACTTCCGTTAATCCCATTTACTTTCGTCAGCTTATCCTCTGGTACAATTTGAGGTAATATTGCCCCAACCGCAGGTGATTGAACCCCAGCTCCGAGCGCACGAACTGCAGCAATGGCGAACAACAACCATATCTCATCATAACCAAGCAAAAATGTAATGGCTAAAATCAGTGTAACAAAGGCAATCATGGCATCTGCTATCATAATAAGATATTTCCGGTTGAAACGGTCCGCCCATACACCTGCAAACGGTGATAATAAAAAGGTAGGAATGAATCCACAAATAATAAATAATGTCATCATCATACCTGATTTTGTTGTAAGCGTAACGTACCACATAATAGCATATTGAACTAAAGCAGAACCGAATAACGAAAATGTTTGACTACTTAGAAAGATAATTATATCCCGTTTCCAATGTTTTTTGTTTTGTGCTTCGTTTGGTATCACTATAACTTACTCCCCCATTTTTAAAAAATATCATTCATTCCCCATTCGCCTATTAAAATTAATTACCAAATCCGGTACTTCTAATTCTATGTACAAAAATTTTATATAAATCACATTTCTAGAATAGCACAGAAATATTCACCCCACCATTCAGCCAGCATCTTAAAATTAGCCTGTGCACACAAAGAGCCGGTATCCCCCTCTTTCGAGAAGCCACCGGCTCTTTTTTACGTCTATTTCATTCTCCGTTTATACACTCGCATTGCGGAAGCCCAGAAAAACGCAAGTATTGCTAAACTCCATAATACCGCCACAAGCGTAGTTTTATCTGCCGTTCCTCCGAGTAAAAGAGAACGAATACTCTCGATAAGCGGTGTCATGGGCTGATATTCTGCGAATACGCGTATAGCCGAAGGCATGCTGTCGGTCGGCGCAAAGGCAGAACTAACGAATAAAAGTAACATCAAAATGTAAGAAAACACTCCTGCTCCTTCGAATGATTTAGCAAGCAAGCCGAAGGTGACGGCAATCCAAGTAAACGCAAGTACGCTAAGCAACAAAATACCAATGGCTAATACCCAGCCGAGCACATCCGCTTTCGGCCGAAATCCCATTCCGAAGGCAACAAGGAAAATGGCAAGCAAGGAAATGACGTTAAAAACTAATGAAGCAACCACATGACCGCCTAGAATAGAAGCTTTTGCGATCGGCATGGAGTGGAAACGCTCGAATATGCCTTTCGTGAGATCGTTATTGATACGAAGAGAAGAATAAGCCACGCCACTAGCAATGCAAAAGAGCAATATTCCGGGCACAATATAATTGATATAGCTTACATCACCGGTGTTCATCGCTCCGCCAAAGATGTAAACAAAGAGCAGCATGATCATGATTGGCATGGCTATGACGGTAATAATCGTGTCGATGCTACGTGTGGAATGGCGAATGACACGCCCACTCATTACGGCGGTATCGCCTAGAAAATGAATGAATTTCATCGGGAGTCCTCCTTTTTGCTAGTGACGATCGCGAGAAAAACATCCTCAAGCGAGGGCAGTTTCTGCGCAAACTCGGCAATTTCTATGTCAGCTTCCGCTGCTTTCGTTAGCAGACGCATCATCTGTCTCGTACTTCCGTCTGTAATGACGGATAGCGTGAGATTGTTCAAATCTGCAGTCGCGTTAAATTCCTTTAACAGATCTTGTGCTTGATTTAGCGTTGTTTCATTGTCGAATCGAAGCTCGATATGACCCTTAGGCAATCTATTTTTTAGCTCTGCGGGACTGCCGCTTGCCACGATATGACCTTCGTGTAAGATCGCGATTTGATCGGCTAGATGGTCAGCTTCCTCTAAATACTGTGTAGTTAAAAAAACAGTGACACCTGATCTCGCTAAATCCTTGATCATATCCCACATAGCAAGACGCGCTTGCGGGTCAAGTCCGGTGGTCGGCTCATCGAGAAAAATGACCGAAGGGTTACCCAGTAAGCTCATGGCCAAATCCAAGCGCCGACACATCCCTCCGGAATACGTGGAGATTCGGCGATCAGCGGCATCGAGCAAGTCAAAACGACGTAATAACTCCAAGGCTTGTTTGTCAGGATCGGGCAAATGGCGGAGTTTGGCCATCATTCGCAGATTCTCGCGTCCGGTCAGGATATAGTCAGCGGTGACGCTTTGTCCTGTCAGGCTGATCTCCTTACGTACTTGCTCTGGTTGCTTAGTTACGTCGTCTCCATTAATCTTTGCGCTTCCGTTGTCGGGCTGGAGCAGGGTGGCAAGAATTTTGATCATAGTGGTTTTACCCGCGCCGTTGGACCCTAGAAGAGCAAAAGTTGAACCCTTCTGAACAGTGAAGTCCACCCCCCGCAACACTTCCACGTTCTTATATGATTTTTTGAGGCCTAATACTTCAATCGCCCAATTATTCGATGTCATCCTAATCCCCCCTATCTTCCAAGTTTTTTGTGAATGGACTCGTTCATTTTGGCTCGCATTTTCCCTGTCCAAGTCTGAGCGGAAACGTCCTCGAGCAGCCCGTCACAGAACGCCATTACGTCATTCCCTACGATCTCCAGAACATCTCGACCTTCAGCAGCTCCCATCTCAAACATGTCAAGCATTTCGGGAAACAGGTTAATAACGCTAGAATCGTTAGTTGAAAAGTTCAGCATGTAGCGCGATGCGATATTGTAAACTTCTCGGTAATCGTTCGGGAGCGCTTTTGAACGTTTTACGCACTCTTTATAAGCCTTTTTTTGTTCACGTAAATCTTTAAATTTAGCGAGCATGTTCTTATACACGGCTATCCTCCTTCAGTTGGGTAAGTCTTGACGAAACATATCCCCATTTCTCCCAAAACATGGACAGTTCCCGCCATCCCTCTTCATTTAAACTATAAAATTTCCTTGGTGGTCCTATTTCGGACGGTTTTTTCTCGATATCGACGAGTTTATTTTTTTCTAACCGTATCAAGATGGTGTAGACCGTTCCTTCAACAACATCTTCGAAACCGAGCGCATTTAGCGTTTTTACGATTTCATACCCATAGGTTTCTTTCCGGCTGATGATTTCAAGTACACAGCCTTCCAAAACTCCTTTCAGCATTTCTGTTAGGTTATCCATTAAAATCCTCCAATGCTACTCTGTATTGCTTAGTACCACTATATAGTAACACCGAGTAGTGGAATTGTAAATAGGAGGAAAAGCGGATTACTGAAAATAAATACGACAGTAGTAGGGACTGGATTTGGTATGAGTGGAAAGCATTTGCTTTTAGTCAGTAACAATAAAGAAAGCCCGCGCTGGGCACGGGCTTTCTTTATTGTTACGAGGTTCTTCTACATCGACATAACTATTTATACGGATCAGCAATTTCTTCCCATTGACCAGTGAAGACATCAATTCTTCAATATCTTCTCGGGACAGCTTCTCATTCTGTAAAAAGTTGACTAACATCGGGCGCATCGTTCCACCGTAGATCCGCTTCAGAAAAGATTGTGTCTCCGATTGGACGCATTCCTCTTCCCGCACCAGTGGGTAATATGAATACACTCTTCCTGTCTGGTTGTAACCGATAGCCCCTTTCTCCGTCAGACGCTTAATCAGCGTCCGAACCGTTTTTGGGTTCCAGTCCCGGTTGCCCTCCAGAGCTTCAACAATCTCTCCTGCCGTACGCGGGGCTCCAGTCCACAGCACCTTCATTACTTCCCACTCGGCATCCGAGATTTCTGGAATTTCCGCAGACATAATCCTATCCGCCTTTCTTTCCATTGTATGACTATTTTGGGGAGATAATTGTGAATATCCTCTTTTTTATAGTTTAAATTAAGGTTGGCCCCTTCACTGACCCGGTGTATGGACAATGTACAAGAAGTATTATGATTACGTACATTAAAAATATTAATACAACTCTCCAAAGAGGTGGAACGTGTGCCTATTAAAAATGGTAATCAATACATCGAACGAATCGACCGGCAAAATATCAATATCTGGTACAAAGGGACGCGTATCGAAGGACCATTATCCAAACATCCTGCATTTCAAGGCCTCATACAAACACAAGCCGAAATGTACAACATGCAGTGTGACGAACGTTATTTAGCGCAGATGACCTACCCTTCGCCTGATACTGGAGAGCTTGTTGGTCTATCTTTTCTCCCACCCAAAAGTGTTGATGATTTAGAACGTCGAAGAAAAATGATTGAACTCTGGTCAAACAGACATCACGGTTTTTTAGGACGCTCCCCAGATTATATGAATACAGCAATCATGTCTTTGTTTACTGCAGCCGATATCCTTGAGGACCTTCATCCGAAATATGCTGAGAACCTCAGGAGATACTATGCCTACTGCCGAGATCATGACATTACTTTATCCCACGCATTCATCCAGCCACAAGCAAGTAAAATATCCGGTCAGGTTGATGCCACAGAGGATTCTATCGCTGCTAAAGTCGTAGAACTCAAGGACGAAGGGATGGTTGTGACTGGTGCTTTTATGATGGCAACACAAGGGGCTACATGCGATGAAATGCTAGTATTCCCTACGCCTTCACCATCCCTTGTAGATGATGATAATCCCTTCGCATTTGCCTTTGCAGTACCTAATGATCTGCCTGGGATGACTTTTTTTTGCCGTGAAAGTTACTCAGCCCCATCTACTTACGACCATCCCGTAAGTTCTAGATATGAAGAAATGGATACACTTGTTATATTTGACCGCGTACTCATCCCTCATGATCGAATATTTTATTACGGAGATGAGATCTACTGTGCCCGATTGTTCGGTGAGAGTCACTTTCATACCCATATTGGTCACCAAATCATCACCCGCTATATTGCTAAGACTGAGTTCTTTCTCGGTGTGCTAGAATCTTTGGCAGAAGAACAAAATGCTGAGCTCGAGTCCTTCACCATTCTGCCGATTTCAAGAATACTGACGTTTCTAGAAACATTCAAAGCGTTAAGACTCGCTTCTGAAGTAGGAGCATCCCACGATAAATTTGGATTTCTTGTTCCTGACAAAGGCCCCCTTCTAGCTTCAACCATTCACTTTTCAGAGTTTTATCCGAAGATGGTTGAAATGGTTCAAAATCTCAGTTCTAGCGGGCTTATCATGATCATCTCTGAATCGGACTTCAGTTCAAGTGCCGGTTCATACCTCCATCAGTATTTGAAGGGTAATGTCTCGGATGCGCGGTACCGAAATGCCTTATTCCGGGTCGCATGGGAACTGGGAGCGGGTGCATTCGGTGGCCGCCAAACCCAATTTGAGCGGTTATTTTTTGGGAATTCAGAAACAATGGCCTGGCGTATGTACAATAGCTACGATAATCATGAATACTTCCGTCAAATCATTCACGAATTTATTTCACCAGAAGACCCCCTCCCTAATTCAACAACAGATGTAGTTTCTAATTGAGCTTTCTTTTTGTATATTTTTCATGTTGAATTGAACTTTTCGAATTGCTCCCACGGCCAGGTGACATGAAATACTATAGCCCTGGCTGGAGCGTTAAGACTTAGAAATCGCACCTAATTATACGAGATCAGTGTTACAATTTTTTCAGCACGAATACTCCTCCCTTCAGTTACTCCTTTGTTAATAACCAAAAAAGAAGAGCCAGAGCACTCACAATTGCACCTAACAAACTCACTCCGTTCCAGCCAAAGTAAACATAGATACTCGTAGATGCGATCGACCCAGTGGCGCTGCCAATGGAATAAAAAATCATGTAACCGGCAGTAAGCCTACTGCGTGCCTCAGGTCGCAAAGTAAGGATCATGCTCTGATTGGTGACATGCACGGCTTGTACTGCAAGATCAAGAAGGATAATACCAACGATTAATGCAATAAGAGAATGTTGAACATAACTTATTGGCAACCATGATATGAGCAAAAGAATCAAGGCTACACCTGTGGTCTTCTGCCCTAAACCCCGATCGGCGAGGCGACCTGCTCGCGCTGCTGCTAACGCGCCTGCAACACCTGCGAGACCAAACGCTCCAATCGCAGTATGTGAAAGAGAAAACGGTGGGGCGCTGAGAGGTAATACTAGAGATGTCCATAATATACTGAAAGCAGTAAAAATCATCATGGCTAGTGCAGCACGGATTCTAAGAGTTCGTTCCTGAGCAAACAACGTGAACATTGAACGAATCAGCTGTAGGTAAGATAATGATTCTCTTTTATGCTCATAATGTGGCAACACCCGAAACAATACACATGCCATGATTAGTGTTAATGCCGCGGAAACAAGGTAGACAGAACGCCAACCTGCTAAATCCATTAATACGCCAGCGAAAGTTCGCGCCAGTAGAATACCAATTACGATTCCACTTGTCACAACACCAACGACACGCCCACGTTCGGCTGGAGCAGCCAAAGTTGCCGCGAATGCAACGAGCGTCTGTGTCACTACGGCTAGAAACCCAACCGCTGCTATACCTATGAATAACACTTTACTGCTGGTGGCAGTACCAACGACAATTAAAGCCAATACGGATAGAAGCATCTGTCCAGCGATCAGCCAACGCCGATTTAATAGATCACCAAGAGGCACTAGTAATAACAGTCCAAGTGCATAAAAAATTTGAGTGATTGTAATAACAAGTCCAACGAATGAATGAGAAATACCAAACTCGTTCGAAATAGCGTCCAATAAAGGCTGAGCATAATAAATGTTAGCAACAACTATTCCGCAGGCGATGGAAAATAAAAGTGCCACATTACGAGATATTATTGATACAGGCACTGGTTCTGACGCTCTAAGCCCCCCTCGTACTTTTTCAGTTTTTTTGACTGTTTGATCCGCTATAATAGCTTTCGATTCCTCAACAGATTCCCCCAAAGATAACGCCTCCTGATTAACTTTTATCAAATTCATACATTACATACCAATCAGTACGTAAATACGTTTGACAAATATAACTCTAAAAAAAGATAACTGTCAAGAGATTAACTTATAGAACAACCAAAAATTAAAATCTGACTATTTATACGTTCATTTCTTATTGACATAATAATATTCAAACCATAAAATAATATCATACTGTTCGATATGAAAAGAGGGAGTTACTATGGCTCGACCACGTGAATTTGATGAGGAGAAAGCATTGGATGCAGCTATGCAAGTTTTTTGGGAAAAAGGGTTCGAGGCTACCTCTTTAAGCGACCTGACATCAAGAATGGGTATTCAGCGGCCTAGCATCTACTCTACCTTCGGAGATAAAAAAGGACTATTTGAAGCTGCGTTGCGGAAATATACGAGTTCTCATGCTGCCTATGTTCGTAACAAGCTTCAAAACAATTCTTCTGTTAAAGAGGCATTCCGTGACTTTTTCGAAAATATAGTGGCAAAAGAATATGGACAACATCCGAACTGGGGATGCTTTTGCATTAATTCGATGGTTGAACTTTCACCCCACGATGAGAAATTTGAGCTCCTGACAAGAGAACACCAGATGTATCTCTCGGTAATATTTCAAGAAACGATTGATCGAGGTTTGCGCTCAGGTGAGCTTGATTCAACTATTAACGCAAAAAGTTTAGCGCAGACACTAGTCATATCATTAATTGGACTTACTGTGATCATGAAATCCCGTCCTGAAAGATCATTTGTAGATAATTCTGTAAAAGAAATACTTACATTGTTACGATAGAATCAAAAATTAGGTATGCAGCTTTTGTAACTTCGAAACTTTAATATGTTTAATAACTCTTCACTAATCCTGTTTTCCTGTCGATAATTTATAGTAGATGGGAAAGTATGGAGGAGCATATGAACACTAATCGCAGAACTGAACCTTTTCGATATACCCTTAAAGAACCTGTAACCCTTGATCTTCATATTCTTAGTATTAACGGAATCCAGGTTCCTTCTAAGCCTGTAAGAGCTGTACTGTTCAACATTAGTCGAACAGGCTGCCACTTATCGTTACCCCTCAACATTAATCCAGAAAATAACCTAGTACGGATTGGTATGGAAATGAATCTTACGGATGAATCTATTTACTTAGAAGGAGTTCTAAAATGGAATAGAGAACAGCAGGACTGTTTCCATTACGGTATTCAATTAGACATACCTGAAGCAGACATTGAGTGTCTTCCGAGGGTGCTACGTAGGCTCGCTGGAGAAGGTAAAATATTGGTTCGTTGAGATGTTAACAAAAGAATAGTACTCCATTAATAAAAAACAAACCCGCGTGTAGACGCGGGTTTGTTACAGTTTTTGCTGCTGTTATTGAAAATCAAGATAATTTCTAACACTTCTACATTTGTTCTTGAGGTATATCTCGTTCAGGGGTTACCGGTATAACTTGCTCTTTCTCCAGCACCTCTTTTAAATCATCCTGAATTCTTCGATCCCAATGAGGAACACCCGAGCGATATGCCGCTCTGCCTGTTAGGTGGGCGGATAAAGGTGCAGTTATAAATACAAAGACAATTCCTAGTAATAGCTTTGCACTAATATGATTCTGAAAAAATGCAAAATATAGAAATGCCCCAACCAAGACACATAAAACACCGAGAGTGGCACTCTTCGCGGCAGCATGTGATCTTAGATAAACATCAGGTAGCCGTATCAAACCAATAGCACTAACGGCGCTAAGCAATGCCCCTACAAGAATTAACAAGGCAAACAGCAACTCACCTGTAGTCTTGATCATTTCCATTTTCTAGCACCACTCCCTTTTCGATATATCTGGCAAAGGCTGTCGTTCCAATAAAGGAAAGAATTCCAATCAATAAAATAATTTCTATAAAAGCCTGCGTTTGGAGAAAGACAGATAACACGGCCACCATTGCTAGCAGATTAATTCCAATCGTATCTAGTGCAGCGACTCGGTCAGGTAAAGAAGGTCCTTTCACCAAACGCCAAGCACATACGCCTATAGCTAAAGCCATGATCGTAATGGATAGCATAAGAATAAAATGAATCATTAGCGGGTCACCTCCAGTATCGCTCGCTCAAAGGTATCACGGATATTTGCTCTGAACTGCGCAGGGTCATCAACATCCATAGCGTGAATATACAATGTCCGATTATCATCCGACACTTCAAGCACCACCGATCCAGGAGTGAGGCAGAGCATCGTGATTAACGTTGCCACTTCCCAATCTGATTTCAGCTCTGTAGTATATTTGAGGATAGCTGGACGTATATTAAGCTCCGGTCTTAGAACGGCTTTTACCACTACATAACTAGAAACGACCAGCTCCCGCAGCAGCAACAGGATTAGCTTAATGATCGCCCACACTTTTCCAAGATATAACCTGGGCCAAAAGCGTCGCATTCCGAGCAGAATGAGTATACCGAGCAGGAAACCAATGACGAAACGTGGCCCAGTCCAATCATTGTGCAGAAACATCCACAGGAATGCTATCATGAAATTCAATAATAGTTGAAAAGCCATAGTATCTACTCCTTCATGACAGCGTTAATGTATAATGCTGGATCGGCCAGTACGGCTCCGGCTTGGCTGACATATCCGTTTACCGTCTCAGCACCTACACCCATCAGAATTACAATCGCGAACAGAACAGCTGCCGGTGCCATCATAGCTTTATAATGAAGCGGTTTGACTTGTTCTTCCCTTTTCTCGCCACCCCAGAATACCTGCTGGAATACCTTGATCAAGGAATATAACACTATGAAGCTTGATGCAAGTGCAATTAGTGCCAGAGCCACATGATTCTGTCCAAATCCGCTACGTACCATCATCACTTTTCCAGCGAAACCACTAAGTGGTGGAACACCAACCAACGCCAAAGTCAGTACGAAGAACATCCAGCCGGTCCACGGATAGCGTCGAATTAAACCACCCATTTCTTTTAAGCGGTCGGTTCCCGATGCTGAGATAATCATCCCGCCCAGGAAAAATAATAATGCTTTGGCAACCATGTCATGCATTAAATAAAACACTACACCATTTAACGAATCCTGAGTCGCGACAGAAATCCCAAAAGCAATAAATCCAACACTGATGATGATATTATAATTAAAAATCCGCCCCAGATCGTTGTAAGCCAGTGCACCGATTGCACCAAGGATCATCGTCGCTCCCGCCATCCAGGCAATCAGTGAATGGGTGAGTCCCGGTTCTTGAATAAAAATCAATGTAAAGGTACGTGTAATGGCATACAATCCCACTTTCGTTAACAATGCTCCAAACAGTGCTCTAACAGCCACAGGTGGTGCACTATAAGAATCCGGAAGCCAGAAAAAGAGCAACAAACCTGCCTTTATCGAAAATACGATCAGCAGCAGGACCGCAATGACGTTCATTACACCGCCTTGTCCCGCCTCTGCTACACGCATAGATAGATGTGCCATATTCAGTGTTCCTGTCGCGGCATATAAATAAGCAAGCGTTGCTACAAACAAGGAAGAGGAAATCACGTTAACTAATACATATTTTAACGTCTCTCTCAGTTGACCTTTGGAGCCACCAAGTACAATTAAAGCGTACGAGGCAACTAACAGGACCTCAAAGCAGACGAACAAATTAAACAAATCTCCGGTGAGAAAGGAGCCAAATACCCCAGTTAATAGAAAATGGAAAAACGGATAGTAATAAAACCTTTCTCTTTCTTCCCCAATGCTGGCGAAGGAAAAAAATAGACATGCCGCACCAACAATAGCACCGACTAGCACAAGTAAGGCCGCAAACATATCGGCAACAAACACAATGCCATAAGGTGGAAGCCATCCACCCATATATAGGGTCTGGATGCCCTTTGTACTTACCTGGTACACAATGATTCCAGAAACCAAGATATTTAAAAACACACTGACGGCACTGATAATACGTTGCAGATCCACTCGTTCTTTTAGAAAAATCAGTATAACTGCCGTAAAGGCCGGAATCAGCAGAGGCAGCACTAGCAAGTTGTTCATTGTTGTCTCTCCTCCTTGGTTCCTTCCACATCATCCGTGCCCGTCGAACGGTAAGTCCGGTATGCCAAAACAATGAAGAATGCTGTTACTCCAAAACTAATTACAATAGAGGTCAAAATGAGCGCCTGCGGTAACGGATCTACATACGCCTCCGCTTTTTCACCTAGCAAAGGTGGAGCACCTGTCTTGAGACCCGACATTGTCAGTAGCAGTAAATGAACACCATGGGTAATTAAATTAGTACCCAGCAGGATGCGTAGCAAGCTTTTGGAAAGGACTAGATAAACACCTACGGTAAACAATACGCCGATCGCCAAGGCAACAACAAGCTCCATTAGTTATCCCTCCCGATCGTAAGTATGATATTCATAGTGACACCAATAACAGCTAGATAAACACCAAGATCAAAGAACATTGCAGTGGTTAATTCTGTTTTGCCCATAAGCGGCAATTGGAAATATCCAAACGTTTGGCTCAGGAAGGGTACGTCGAATATAAATGAGCCAACCCCGGTAAGAAAAGCAATCGAAATCCCGATCGCAATTAACTTACGATAATTAATAGGCAGCACCTTCTCAACCATATCCATCCCAAAAGTAATAGCAAGTAGCACCAAACCTGCAGATGCCATCAAAGCCCCAATAAATCCGCCTCCCGGATTATTATGACCGGCAAAAAACAAAAACAACGAAAATATCAGAATGATAACGAATGCTACTTTAGCTACCGCTTGCAGTAACACATCATCACTTCGGGAATAACGAGGCTTATTATAGGGAACAACCCTCTTCAGTTGGTCTGCTGTACCCTCTCCATCCAACTGCAGCTTGATCATGGAATAAATAGCAAGTGAGGCAAGGCCTAGTACTGTTATTTCAAACATGGTATCAAAGCCGCGGAAATCAACGAGCAGAACATTGACAATATTTTTACCGCCACCCAAAGTATAGCTATTCTCCACATAATATTTCGAGATGGATTCGAACGGACTACTGCCTAGAGCAGCAAGTGCAACCAATGTCATCGTTACGCCCATCCCGATGGAAATAATTAGTTTCAGGAAATGCGCACGAGGTTTGAGCTTCTCTTTTTCCAGCCTAGGCAAATGCCTGAAACATAATAGGAACAATGTAACAGATACCACTTCAACAATCATTTGCGTAAGCGCCAGATCAGGAGCTCTGAACAGAACAAAGAGCAAAGTAACCATATAACCAACCATTCCTGTTAACAAAATGGCTGTTATTCTGGAACGCACAAACGGAATAGCTAAAGCACCTAGAAGCAAAACCATTACAGCAATAACCTCAAACAAAGAAAAAGGAGTATACTCAGTCGTACCAAGTGTAATTCCATCTGAATACCAGACGACACCGCAAATCGTTACGATCAAGAAGGAAAAAATATACATTAAATAATGTCTCATGGAACCAGTCATATAAGAACTAGTCACCCATCTAGACAATTTCTCAACCAGCCGGATTACTCCGTCATAGACTTGATTTAAAGTGTAGCCACTGCCCCATTCTTTATCGACCAGACTTAAGCGGCCATAGATTCGGTATACAGTAATACCAAGAATCACAACACCAAGTGTCATCCATACTTCTGGTGTAAAGCCGTGCCAGAAATGGATATTCACAACAAAAGGTTCCCCGGTCTGCAAGATAGGGTGAATAGCATTCATTGCAGGGATAATAAGTGTATTAGATAATATATTCGGGAAAAAACCGATAAATATAGACAGCACTGCTAGCAGGCACGGGGCAAGCAGAAGTCCAAATGGGGCTTCATGCGGTTTTTTGTCCAGCTTCTCAGGCTGATATTTTCCGAAAAAGGTGTGGAATACCAAAATCATACTGTATGCAAAAGTAAACACGCTGGCAATCCAGGCCAAAACCGGGAAGAGCGTAAACAACGAGGGAATAGAGAATATATCCAAGTTTCGGATATTCAGGACAGCTGTAAAAAACATCTCTTTACTTAAAAATCCTGAAAATGGCGGCAAACCAGCCATGGAGAAACTGCCGATCATCGCTACCGTAAAGGTAACCGGCATAATGGAAATCAGTCCGCCCAGCTTTCGCAGATCGCGGGTACCCGTCTCATGGTCAACTATACCGACCATCATAAACAAAGAGCCTTTAAAGATGGCATGGTTAATAAGGTGAAAGATAGCCGCTGTTGTTGCAGCAGTGTAAAAGACTGAATCTTCCCCTGCATAAAATGCCGCTGCCGATCCCATTCCTAGCAATCCCATAATCAGTCCAAGTTGACTAATCGTTGAATAGGCTAATAGAGCCTTCAGGTCCGTCTGCTTCATCGCCTGGATAGAGCCATAAATCAAGGTGATCAAACCGACGCCTGACACAACCCAGAACCACTCATATTGCCCCGCAAAAATAGGGCTGAAACGGGCGACAAGATACAATCCAGCTTTAACCATCGTTGCTGAGTGAAGATATGCGCTGACGGGTGTCGGTGCCTCCATGGCATCCGGCAGCCAGATATGGAACGGGAACTGCGCTGATTTGGTGAATGCACCTAATAGAATTAATAGCATCGCTGGAATAAACAACGCATGCCCACTAATATCGCCAACCTCGCTCCAAATTTCCCGAATACTAAAGGTGCCTGTCATCACATACAGCATTAAAAAGCCGGCAAACATCGCTAAACCACCAAATACGGTAATCAACATAGATTTAAGAGCACCATACCGCGATTTTTGCCGCCGATGCCAGAAAGCAATCAGCAGAAATGACGAGACACTTGTTAATTCCCAAAAACCGTATAGCACCATCAAGTTATCCGAGAGCACAACGCCAAGCATCGCTCCCATAAACAACATTAAATAAATATAAAAAGGGGTCAACGCTTCTTTTCGCTTGTCTAGATAATAAATCGAATAGATAATTACAAGACTACCCATTCCAGTGATTAACAAAGCGAACAGTAAACTTAATCCATCCAGATGGAAAACCAAATCAATGCCTAGGGAAGGAATCCATGAAACGGTTTCATATCCCAAATCCCCTCCCTTAATAACGGGAATCCGGGTTAAAAAATATACAAACAAAGCGAGTGAACCGGGGAAAACAAGCCATCCTCTATGAAGGTTGGATGCTCTCTTGGTCAAAAGTGCGATTACTAAGGCCATTAGAAACGGAACAAGTATGATTACATGCAGCAAAGGCAGTCCTCCTTTTCCACTTGAGCTTATCAAGTTGTGAACTTTAGTACTTACTTTTTTACCAAAAGCCAAAGATCATATGATTGGAAGGGCCCTTAATAATAGGCCCTCATGAAGATAAGGGCACGCCGATTATAAAGAATCGGTCAATGTGCCATCACAAATATGCAAATATCTAGTCTTTCCATCCTCTTGCTCAATTCTGAATAAACCGTTCTCAAATTCTGTGTGTAATTCGTGAAAGAACTTTCCTTTAAGCGAATACTCTCCCTTAGGTTCGTCACTGAGCTGATACTCATCCCCGATTTTGACCAGGTAGGCGATTACGCCTTCCTCATGGGTTTCTTCCAGCCCGGCGCGCATCCGTTGAACGGCGACTACATGCAGATCCATCATTTTCATTTTACCAATGAGTTCATTGATGAAATTGCGTTTGGTAAGCTCCTGCCATCGAGTCTGAGCAGATTGTCCAATGACGATCTGTGTAACCTCATTCTTTTCAGCTACTTCTACAATAATATCAGTTGTTTTTCGGCCTTCACGTTTCCGAATGATAAATTCTGCGCCAGCTTCATCGGCAAGACGTTTCCAAACCGTCATATACATTTCTTTGCTCTGATTATATTCATCATTGTCCGAACTATCGACATTTAATACAAACAATGGGGCCCCTATTATTTCAGATAGTTGCACACCACGCCGGATTAAACGCTCCCCATGCGGACCATAATGAACACAAACCATAATCTTTTCATTGTGTATGACCTTCACCCTCCTGTAACATGGCCAAGAAATACAAAAGGAGCCTACTGGCGTTAGGCCCCTTGCGTAAATCTAAAACCGATAAGTTATACTTAATTATATCTATTCCTATGTTTTTTGTAAAGTTTAATGGTTATCATGGAACATATTTCTACGTAATGCTTGTACTATGCCCATCTTTTGAAGTTATCATACAATGAAAATTTTAAATATCCCTTTACAGGAATATTCACTTAATGGTATATTTTAAAAGCAAACAGGAAATACAAGGAAGTAGGCCTGTTGAGTCGCTCCATCATGGCCCGTCATATGAAATCCGAATCAAATCAATGAATCGAAGTGATGATTGTTTATGAATACTAACGTAATGAGTGCTTTAGCAGAGCCTAATCGTATGCAGATCGTTGAACTATTACGCGAGAAACCCCTAACCGTTGGAGAGATCGCAGAAAATCTTCAGTTGCGGCAGCCTCAAGCGTCCAAGCATTTGCGTGTTCTCAGTGAAGCAGGTCTTATTGAAGTTCAAGCTGTTGCTAATCGGCGCATTTGCAAGCTCCGCCCTGACCCTTTTAAGGAATTAGACACTTGGTTAGAATCCTACCGTCATATGTGGGAGGAACGCTATGATCGACTGGATGATTATTTGCAGAAGCTACAAAGCAAGGAATTAGATAATGAAAAGTAAACGAGGAGGATTTATCCAATGACAAATTCTAACCAAACCAACCAACTAGTATCCAAAGTCGAAGGCAGCACTCTAATATTAGAGCGTATTTTTAAAGCTCCACGTGAGCTAGTTTTTAAAGCTTTTTCTGAGGCTGAGCATTTGAAGCATTGGTGGGGGCCAAAAGGCTGGACACTTCCCGTATGCCATGTCGATTTTCGGCCAGGAGGTACTTGGCATTATTGCATGAAGTGCGAGGATAAGAGTCAGGGAGATTTCTACGGTATGGAGTCTTGGGGTAAGGCGATTTATCGGGAAATTTCGACTCCAGAGCAAATTATTTACACGGACGGGTTCTCAGATGCAGAAGGTAATATTTCAAAAGATCTGCCCGAGACACTAGTCCAACTAGATTTTATCGAGCTGAATGGTCAAACGAAGCTGGTTAACACCGGTAAATACGCTTCTCCAGAAGCGTTACAACAAGTGATTGATATGGGGATGCTACCGGGTATTTCACAAACCTTTGATAATTTGGACGTACATCTTGAGAATATACAGAAGAGTAACTAAAGTAGATATGCTCGGACCGCAAGACTAAATTATGGTTATCTAACCTATATGTAAAAAAATAGGACGATGCAAAGATACTCTATCCTGCTCGTCCTTTTATTCATTTTGCGGGAAATAAGAACCTGATGCTACTCGGAAAATATTGCAGAAAAAACGTGTCATTATGCGTGCCTAATGGATCTGTCTCAAACATCACCCGCTGATCAGCTCCATCTATCTTCTCTTTTAAAATATCAAAAGCACGTTTACTATTTGGCACCATGTCCTTCTGTGCATTAGTCTTCTGGATACCTTCCTGTTCACCTACATACATATAGACTTTGCATTCTCTATCTAACTTTGAAGTCTCCATATAATGTATAAAATCTTTAAACCACACAGACGCGGATATGAATATAAAATTATCAAAAACAGACTCTGTCTTGTACATCGCGTACATACTTATTAACCCACCTAGTGATACACCGCCTAATGCCAATTTGCCCGGCTCATGAGAGATGCGAAAGGAACGAATTATATGCGGGACCAGTTCCTTATATACGTAATCCAAATAATCATCCCCCTTGCCCCCAAAGGACCAATCCTTAAAAAGTGCAGGCATTTCCCAAGGTGTATATTCATCATTACGAAGCTGAGAATCAATCCCGATAAAAATAACCGGCTCTGTAATCCCCTCCTCCACATCCCTTTCTATATCAGCAATCGACTCTTTGAACAAGAAATCGCCATCCTGTAAGAAAACCGCCGGGAAGCTTCGCTCAGTAAACAAATGATATGCTTTAGGGAGATACGCGATAATTTGTCGCCCCATATGTTCAAAAGTAGTAAGTTCTCCTAACATCATCCTGCATCATATCCCCTTCCTTAACAATTCAACATACGGAACGCTCTGCTCATGATGGTCGGTACTACTGACGCGTGGTTTTCATCTGGCGCTATGTAATGTTCAACCTGCAAATCAGGCAAAGAATACTCACACAATTTCGAAAATAATCCTTTAGCATCATCGACCATAAACGCCTCTTCACTGCCCACTGTGATCAATAGCTTTCGTTTCTCGGATCTTATCGTTTGCCCCTTCTTATAAAACGCCTCCGCATACGCCAAGATTTCATGATCATTCCACCAAATCGAAGGGCTAGAGGCCAAATAATACTGGAATAGCTCGGCACGAGTGAACAGCGTCCAGAGGACAAACAACCCGCTTAATGAGTGACCAAACAAAACTTGTTTATGCTGATCGATATTATATTTTTCAGAGACCAGGGGCATTAACTCTAACTCTAAAAAAGATAGTAACTTTTCAGCACCACCATGTGGTCCTATGTCAGCACTTTTCAATCGATCCGGATATACATACTGCTTCGCAGGAGGCGTGAAATCATAAAATCTTCTTTTGGAGACCTCATCATCTGAACCATAATGCCCAATGCCAATCACGATGGCTGGTGCAATCAAAGTTTTCGGCGCATTTCTTGACTGCAATTTCACGACATCCCGGCCCAATTGAAAATATGAATTACCATCGAGCATGTAATAGACGGGAAATCCATGCTCAGGGGCCTCTTCTCTCGGAATTGAGACCTTTATATCATACGTGTAGCCCAAATACTGAGATTCTAGCTTCCATGATTCTGTGCGTTCGAGTTCAACTTGTGTTGACATATGTGCTGCTCACTCTCCCCTACACTCTTGACTTGGCTAATAAATATAAGAAATAGGGAATGCCAATAATGGAAACGACTATTCCCACAGGCAACTCTGCTGGCTGAAATAATGTTTTGGCAAAATAATCCGAGATCACAAGCAAAAACATCCCAACCACTGCACTGGATAACATAATATAGCGGTGATTAATCCCTACTAATCTTCTGGCGATGTGAGGAGCCATCAATCCTATAAAACCTATAGAACCGGATACAGATACACAGACACTTACAATCCCCACACTGCATAACAGAAAGATTAGCTTTTCTTTTTCTACGGAGATCCCCAAGCTTTTTGTGCTGGAATCCTCCAATTGAAAATAATTGAGCAAATAGCTTTTTCGATACATCACAAATCCTAAAATCAGTACCCAAGGTGTGATCATTATGATATAAGTCCAATTCGCGCTGTAAATACTTCCGACACTCCATACCGCAGCCATTTCATAATCACTAGCATTCATTTTTAGAGATAGATACAACGACAACGCCCCAAAACCACTGCTTATCGCGATCCCTGTCAATATCAAACGTTGCATATCAAGTGCACCATTCCGCCAAGAGAAAATAAAGATAACCACAACTGCGGCAAGCCCCCCCACAAAACCAAAGAGTGGCATGGCTAGTATCGAAAACCAGCTTTCTTTAAAAAAAGTAACCCCTGACATCTGAAAGAAAAACATAAATGCAACGATGGCAGCTCCGGCACCGGCATTAATCCCAAGGATACCTGGATCAGCCAGTCCGTTTCGGGTAATACCTTGAATGACCGTTCCAGCCATCCCCAGACCTATGCCTACTAATGACGCAATAATGATCCGTGGTAGTCGAAATTGAAAAATAACCAGGTCAAATTTAGGATTGGGATCTATTCGCAGCAGCGTTTTTATCACATCCATGACAGACATATCAAAAGCGCCATTCGTTAGATGAAAATACCCCGCCACAAGTGTTAGCAGGATAAAAGCTAGTAGCGTCAAAATATAGCGACTAAACTGTATTCTGCCTCTATCCACGTTGCTCTCCCCCTTTAACCCGAATTAAATAAAGGAAGAACGGGATTCCAATAAAGGCTGTCACAACGCCAATTGGCGTCTCAAACGGAAAGTTTATATACCGGCTTAAGACATCACAAAATGCTAAAAAAACAGCCCCAATGACTGCTGAGCAAGGAATGATGAAACGATAGTCGATACCAACGATAAAACGTGTAATATGAGGAATGATTAGACCTACAAAGGCAATCTTACCTACTAAGGCCACTGCTGTCCCGGTCAAACATATAACAGATAAAATACTGATAATCTTCACCCATTTTGTCCGTTGACCCAAGCTAATCGCCGTTTCATCCCCAAGGGAGGCAACCATTACAGATTTAGAAATACTAACCGCCAAGAGCAGACCAACGATTATAAAAGGAATGGACAATATTAGCATATCTGGATTTACGGTATGTATTTTTGAGCTATACCACACGCTAACATTTTGTGAGACTTGAAAAAACATCGCTACTGCTGAGGCAATACTACTTAAAAATGTACCAATTACAGTACCAATAATGGCTAGTCTGACTGGAGATAAGCCGTTTTTGACCAATGAGCCAAATCCGAAAACCAAACCCGCTCCGATAGCAGAACCCACCATGGATAAAAGAATCATATGAACATTCGATAATCCAGGATAAAACACCATAGCCAACGTAATAACAAATGCCGATCCGTCATTTACTCCCATAATTGATGGTGATGCAAGATAATTCCGTGTAACGCCTTGCATTAACGCCCCTGAAACAGCTAGGGCCGCTCCAACTAATAAAGCGGCGATTACACGCGGTAATCTAGATGTCATAATAATGTTGTGGTCCACATTATTTGCATCGAAGTGTGTAATCGCCTGCCAGATTGTTACTATTCCAATATCCTTAACACCATATAAGACGGATACAACCATTGCTAATACGATGAATAATGGAGAAGTTGATAGGATCAATATAACTTTCCAATTTTTTGTATTCATCTTATTCATCGCACCTTCGGTTTTACTTCAAGAGATTTTCAATTGCAGCATCCAGGAATCTTACTTTAGACCAAGCTGTACCACCTTGCGCCAACGGATCAATTGCATTTACAAAGACATGATTGTTTTTGACTGCATTTACGCTTTTGAAGATCGGATTCTTAAGTAAATCATCAAGTGCCGTTGCATTATCCGTATTCTCGCTGGTCTCAAACTGCAAGAAAATATAGTCCGGATTAATTTCCGCTAAAGCTTCTAGTGAAAGCTCAGCTTGAGCTTTAGTAGTTGTTATTACTTCGGGAATGGTAGCACCTAAATCTTCGTAAATAACCGGATTCAGGTAAACACCCGCTGGATACACACACATACTACCCTCACGAATACGAATAACTAGAATTGATTTATCTTTCAACTTTTCTCCAACGTCAGCCTTTGCACTAGCAGCTTTTGATTCATAATCGCTAATAATCTTTTCTGCTTCTGAGGTCTTTCCGGATAATTGACCTAGTAAAAGCAGATTATCTTTCCAATTCGTTGATATATGTGAATAAGGAATCATCGTTTGAATTTTATTAAGCGCACCCGACACATCTTCACCAAACTTGGAAGACCCTAAAATAACATCTGGATCAAGCTGCAGGATCGCCTCATTGCTTGGAGCAAATTTATCCCCCACTAAAGATGCACCAGCTAATTCCGTTGACAGATAACCTGGAATGGCATTTGCTATAGCAAGTACGCCTACAGGCTTCACTCCTAGGATTGCAGCATCTTCCATAGATTCAAGACTTGCAGCTACGATATTGTGAATCTCTGCAGGTACTACATAATCCTTACCTAGATATGTAATGGTTTGTTCAGTGGCAACTGCCTCCTGAGCCGCATTTCCTTTGTTATTTGCATTTCCCTCAGCTGCTACTGCTGCATTATTTGCACTTTTTGAAGCTGCGTTATCCTTTTCATTGTTACCGCAAGCCGCCAAACTCAAAGCTAAAACCGCTGATACCCCTGCTAATAAAACTTTTTTCTGATTCATTTTCTATCTCCCCATCTATATTTTATTTATCATTCTTTATAGCAAAGTAATGATAATGAGAATCGTTATCATATTAAATCATATGAGAATAATTATCAATAGATTTCTTTAAATATATGAAATTTTGTAAATTGTCAGATCATAATAAAGGGAGAAATTTCCGCAGATGACGTAATTGTTAAAAAAGGAAATGGAGCTGGCGGTGCATCCGTGTCACATGTACTGCATCTAATGCAGGTTGGTCTTCAAGAGGCGTACGCTCTGGCAGAGCTTGTCGAGCTAGATGCACTCTCTGTCGTAGTTCGGAATAAGTTTCGTAAACAGTTGGGTCTGCCAGTGGCCAAGACTCTACCGTCCTATTAAGAACACCGAAGGCGTTTATGCTTGCTATAATAGAATTTTTAAAGTTTCTAGATTGCGGAGAAATGTGAAATGAACTCAAGGGATGGGCCTATATTCAACTGTTGGCCATGGGGAGCCCTGTTTTTAATTAAGCACACGCCTCTTTGGGATGACGGACCGAGCGGACCATAAATCCTTAGAATACATGTTTTAGTCGAGCTTACGGACAAATGTATGCGAAAAACCGAATACAATGTGCCGAAGGTAACGTAATCGAGCCAAATGTATGTGAAAAACCGAATACAATGTGCCGAAGGTAACCTAAACGAGCCAAATGTATGCGAAAAATCGAATACAATGTGCCGAAGGTAACGTAATCGAGCCAAATGTATGCGAAAAACCGAATACAATGTGCCGAAGGTAACGTAAACGAGCCAAATGTATGCGAAAAACCGAATACAATGTGCCGAAGGTAACGTAATAAGCCAAATGTATGCGAAAAACCGAATACAATGTGCCGGTAGTAACGTAAAGGAGCCAGCGCCGATACACATGCTGAAGAACCCTCACTAAATGCGGGTTCTTCAGCGCTTTAAATATAAGTTCATCTTTTTTCATCAGCGTATAAATTACGGCATATATTTCTCAGCAATGCTGGTGACATATCCGTCTTTTTTAGTAATCACACACGGGGGCACAAAATCAGTATATTGCTTGAAATATTCAATAAACTCCTGCTTGCTTACTTCTTTTAGAGCACCCGTATTAGCATCAACTATAGAATATCTCGTATCCTCTGTAACCTCTAATGGATCGGTATACGTATATTTGTTAAGGATATAAAATCCATTGGGCATATCCTCATCTGGATTAATATTCAACCCTTTAAAGCGAGCGGAATCCTCCATTGTTAGCCATTCAATGTTATCAAAATCAAAGGAATGATTCTCCAGGCTAAGATTAAAAACATAGCCCATTAATATACTCTCGGGCGTGATCGCAAAATCATCAGCTGTAGCCTCATTGTCCACCACAAGCTGATCCAGCTTAACATGCTGACCCATTCCAATATCATTGCTTATATAATTCATGGCGACCTGCAAAGGATCAAGTAGTGCTGGCTCCTCACCCTGATCCGCTAATGTCTGCAGACGGGCATAATATTCAGCTATCGTAACATCGGTTTGAGGTGTATTGTAATATTCATTTCCATTCGAATCCTTCCAGCGTTCTACGCTCCAAATTCCTGAATCTCCTTGAATAACAGGTTGGGATAACAACAGTTGGCTTGTTTCGCCTGTCGTTAAGGGGAATTTCACTAGAATATGCTTCCCACTATAAGTTTCATGCGGAAGGTGATGGTTTACTTCAAGAAACATACGCACTGCCATTTCCTGACCGGCTGGTGTGGATATGTCATTCTCTCCACTCCTGATTACGCCCAAATATTGTGGTGTTGAATTCATAATAGAAAAAATAAGTATCGGTTTCCCCATGCTTCCTTCTTCGGTGATAAATCCATCAACCACATTTTCCGTCATCGTCAGCTTAGCTGGATCATCCGGTTTCAAGCGATATTCTAAACTCCAAATTTCCAAGGGTGTTGCAAACAGATCGTCGAATGACGCTATTTTTTCAAGCTTAGTAATTTTACTGTCAACCATCTTAACATTTGTACTATTCTCATAGCTCGTAATGTTCTGCTCCATAAATTGCTCGGCATAATCCTTTACGGTTAATGGATCATTTTTCGGATTACTTATGAGTCCGACACACAGCGCAGCCACGACTAAGATTGCGACTAAAACAACCCAAAAGGCTGGTTTTTTGTAATTCAGAATATTTTTGATTCGTCCTTTTGTATTGCTCTCGCCAAAGGCAAGCGGTGAACCACCCATAAATCGTCTTCCAGTAGATAAGGACAAAAGTGAGGTCGAGTATTCCTTTTTGATTCCACTGCCCATCTGTCTTATGACGCTTTCGTCACAGGACTGCTCCATATCATCACTCATCAGATAAAAAGCAAGCCAAACCACTGGATTAAACCAATGTATACACAGAACAACGAACGCGAGAAGTTTTATGATGTGGTCGCATCTGTGTATGTGCACTTGCTCGTGTTTGATGATATAAGCTTTTTCATGATCGGACAGACCGTTTGGAAGGTATATTCTAGGCTTAAGGAAGCCGAATACAAAAGGTGTGGAGATGCCGTTATGTTCATATACATTTTCGAAAAGAGGGGTTGCGGCTCTTAAGTTTCGTGAAAGTCGAACAGTGGCAGCAATGCTGTAGATGAGCAGCAGCCCAATCCCGATCAACCATATATATTGGCCTGTGTTAATCCACGCGTCTGAAGGATTTGAAGGGATTATACCACTTGGTGCAGCAGGTGTAGAGGGGATAGGTACGGGTGATATATTATTTACAGCTTGCTCGGATGTGTTGATTACATTTTGGATTTGAGGCATTTGTGTGTATAGCTTATTTAGAGGTGAGTTCTGTACTTCAGATGGGATAAAACTAAATATACTCTCAATCGAGAACGGACACAGGAGTCGGATCAAAACCACAGACCATAAGGCATAGGAGAATATTTTGGGAACTTTTCTTAAGAACAGCCGTGCCACGATGATAAACACAATCACATAACTTCCCGTAATGCTCATGTTTAATATATGTTCAAACAGCTGATCCACCATTACTCCTCCTTATGCTCATGGATTAGTCTTAGAACATCATCAATTTCGCTATCGCTTAATTTTCGGCTCTTTGTAAAAGCAGCCAAAAATTTGGGTAACGAACCGCCGAAGGTTTCCTTGACAAACGCATTGCTCTGCTCTGCATAAAAGTCATCCTTTTTGATAAGAGAACCTACTACCCCATTATCATTTTCAAAAATCTCTTTAGCCTCAAGTCTTTTCAACATCGTATACGTCGTAGATTTCTTCCAGTTGAGCTCGGATTCACATAACTTCACCAGATTCCCTGACGGAATCGGTTCATGATCCCATATTAATTCCGCAAATCTCCCTTCCATTTCGGTCAGTCTGAGATCCTTCAACCTTGCGCCTCCCGTTGGTCTACAATTCCTAGACCTTTCATTTGGATTAGAGTTTACAACTTGTAGACCGTTTTGTCTACAAAAAATTTCCAGCACAAAAAAAGAGACTATGTCTTTGCAAACATCGTCTCATTGTTATCTTTATAAGGGATAAAACACAGATAAGTCACGGAACAATAGTCCGTTCTCTTCTAGTCTGTTAAGCTCCTCTTCTACATCCGTTACAATATGGCTTTCTCGCTCATGAGCTGTATTGATTAACCACGGTTGCCCCTGTCTTAAAAAACAAAGATCATCGGGCACCCTAGTCTGCATCCATGAGTACAAGCACGTAGAATAGGATAGTAGGATATCGACCGCATCCGGTGAACATCTAAAATAATAAACATCTGCATAATGTCCCATAAGCCGAGTTCCCGGCCAATAATCATCTTTGACGATCTCTTTGAGAAAAGGCTGTAACCGTTCCAATAGTTCATATCCTTCTGGCTCTAACTCCATCTCATCACGTTTGACCAAAATAAATTCATCACACACTTCCATAGCTACCTGTATCAGCGTCTTATAGGCCTGGCCCGTTGGGTCCTGCAAAATAGTATTTATAATAATGTCCGCCCCCCTACTTATTTGTATTATTTAAATATTCCTGATGCATCCTTCCCCAGCCACACATGCTATCCAAAACAGTAATTAATGATTTGCCATGTTCGGAAATACTATATTCCACCCTCAATGGAAGCTCATGAAAAATCACACGATCGATAAGTTGATCCTCTTCAAGCTCCCGTAGTTGCTTCGTTAATGTCCCTTGAGAGACATCTGGAATGATCCGTCGCAGTTCGCCAAATCGTTTGGTACCATCTATCAATAAAATAAATAAAATGAGCGGCTTCCACTTTCCACCGATCTTATCAAGCGTTGTAAGCACTCCGGCCAATCTCGGCTCCAGTAAATCCATGTGATCATCTCTTTCGATAGTTAATCTATTTCACAGCTAGTACGAATAATCGTACCTAGTACGAACAATCGTACCTAGTACGAAAAAAGTGCGTACTGTGCAGAATTTCTTTTATACCTAATAATAAAAAAAAGAACTTAAAAGTCCATTTAACTATGAACGGAGTAGATAAAAATGTCCAGTATTTCATTAAAAAACCAGCGAATCGTCATTATCGGAGGAAGCTCCGGAATAGGGCTCGCGACTGCCAAACAAGCGGTTGAACAAGGCGCATATGTCATAATCGCTGGGCGTTCACAAGATAAATTAGAAAAAGCTCAACAAATTCTAGGGTCCGAATCTACCGAAACTCATTCGCTTGATAATCAAAATGAAGAAGACTTAAAGTCTTTTTTTGAAAAAATCGGCAACTTCGATCATTTGTTCACTCCTGGCGCCTCTTATGTTAGAGGACCGATTACTTCAAGCTTAGAGATTGCGCATAGCTGCTTTAATGCAAAGTTCTGGCCTCAATATAATGCTGTGAAATGCGCGATCCCATATATAAGTCCAACTGGCTCTATTGTTCTGATGGCTGGCGCATTCAGTCAACGACCACTTGCAGACGGTGCCTCCTATGCAGCATGTAACGGCGCGATTGAGAGTCTAGGAAAAGCATTGGCTGTTGAGTTAGCTCCGATTCGAGTAAATGTCATCTCCCCAGGTACCATTCATACCAACTTTAATTGGGTTGGAGCAGAACAAGAGACTAGAGACAAGTCTTACGATGAATATACGAATATGAATATCCTTGGCAGGGTAGGACATGCCTACGAAGCAGCACATACAACCATTTATTTGATGACTAATAACTATACTACGGGAAGCACCCTATTTCCTGATGGGGGTTATATTTTGCGATAAGAAACAAAAAAAGCCCATATATCTTTTGGGCTTTTTTTAAATAAACTTAATCCTATGCAAGCGCCTGAATCCGTACCTAACTTTTTTCTTAATTAGGAATAGTATACTTTTTCTACTTTATATAATGTATGCTCGATAGTTGGGCAGAGATTGGCATCTACTTTATAAAACTTAACTCGAAAGTATAAACTTTTCAGAAAGTTCTTTATATTATTTTTTTGTCTAAAGGCAGGAAGAAACTCTGAATTTTTCTCCACATCACCAAAACCTTGAATCCATTGCTCTACATAAGTCTGACTAAGTATTTTTCTATTTAAAACACTAATTATGGGTCTTACCATTCTCTCATCTTCCCCATCGGAGTAAATTCGATCTGTTATGATCATCTTTTCATAAACCAAATGGAGAATCGTTATGAGGTCATTGTTATCCAGTTCGGAACATTGAGCTAAATTGTCTAAAGCATCTGCTGCATGGGCTATGGCATGAGCCCAGCCTTTTTCTTCATCATACCCGCGGTAATCTCGCTCTTCTTGTACATTGTAAAATACTTTCTCTTTTATCTGATGAATTTGCGCTCTTGAGAGAAATGGTGATTCTCTATGTCTCTCTAAGACGAGTGTTATGACTAGCATTGAGAAAGATCGAGTAAAGACAGTGTCTGTATTTGTTTCACCAAGCTTAAAATGCAAATGGTTATGATCCAAAATAACTGGAAGAAGTTGTTCTAGTTCATTTGCAGTTAGAGAATTACCAGGAATCCAATGTGATAAGATTGTATAAATCAGGTCATCACGCAGCTCGGCATCCACAGAACCGATGTTATGTATCATTTCTTGTATCAACTGGTATGTATCGGGAGGTGCTTGGTAGCCATTTTCTTTTATTACTATCAACTTTTCTTTTAAATTCATTTTACACACTCCTACTAGAATTTTTCCGTAAACAGCGCAATAACGCGACAATTAACAGAGATATTAGTTTATAAAATGTCACACTATCCTTTCGGGTTGTCGGCATTTATCATGGTACTATATATAGTATTAAGGGCAAACTTTTATTGTTAAGCGACACCCTTTCTACATTTTAGAATAGCCTATTCAATAACCAACCAAAGGTGGTACGAAAATGAACCAGAAACTAGAAACAACAGATTCTAAGCGTCGTGTTCTCCCCTTTAAAGGCGTCCTCAATTTCCGAGATATGGGCGGATACACCACCTCAGATGGCCGTAGAGTCAAATACGGTTTGTTTTTTCGATCAGCCGAATTAACAGGAATGACCGATCGAGATATAAAGCTCTTTAAATCACTTGGAATTAAGACCATATTTGATTATCGGGGAATAGAAGAAATTCGTTTAAAACCAGATCCAGTCATTCCAGGAGTTAATAACATTTGTGTACCTGCGCTAAAGCAAGAGGTGCCTGGAGACATGAGAGATGTGGTTCGTTCTGGATTCCTTGAACATTTTACGACAGACTTCTTGGTTAATATGTATTTGGATATGGCCTTTAATAACCCTTCCTTTAAGCGACTTATGGCAACCATTATGCTTCCAGATGAATTCAGTATCCTGCATCATTGTGCCGGCGGAAGAGACCGCACTGGCGTAGGATCAGCATTCATCTTCCTAGCACTTGGGGTTTCAAGAGAGACGATTATAGAAGACTATTTGCTCTCCAATCAGACACTTGGTCCTTTGAATGAGCAAATAAAAAAGCAAGCCTCACAGCATCTGTCACCGAAGGAAGTCGATACTGTTATGGCTGCGCTTATATTACGCAGAGAATTCATGGAAGCCATTTTCTCTGCCATTGACGCGCGTTATAAAAGTGTAGAGATTTTCCTCGAACAGGAATTCGGCATGACTGCTGATAAGCGCAAGCAGCTACAAGCCTACTGTTTAGAAGCTTGATAACTTATTGAGCTGTGGACTAATTCATTAAGATAGCGATAAAAGTATAAGAAGCGTAGCTCTTTAAGAGCTACGCTTCTTTCCATTTAATACTGACGTTCTTCCTCGTAGGATACAAACAACATTCTACGCTGTACATCCATCAACGATTTAATCACCCAAGTTGCGATCACAGAAACGACGAGTCCCGCTACAACATAGGAAATGTATTGCTGAGATAATGTCCAGTCGATATTAAATAAGGCAAACACACTATTCTCCAAAATATTCAAATCCATCGTTTGCAAGAAAATCTGATGTAGCACAGGTAGTGTGATCAGACCTAGCGCTGCCGCTACCACAGTTATCGTTAGTGAAAAGAAGATAATACTGGATACGAATCGTCCCATAATCAGCATGATGTTACGTGCAAACTTTGCACCATCAAAACCTAACTTCATTCGTTGCAGGAAGCCTGCTCCCTCTTGCTTCATATCTGTTCTACGCTCTTCACTCGGTCTAGGGATATCCAGCAGTGATCTCACTAGGTCTTGCTCAAATTTCACAATGTAATCTAACCCTTTAGCTACTGCGAAAAACAAGGGTATACCGATGAAAACTGGTGTTAAAGCAATCGATAATGCTAATCCTGTCACCATAAACACGAAATATACAATCGTAATTGGCAAAGAGATTATAAAATACAATATACTCCGATAGGTCTTGGGACTTGATCGACGTTTTCCGGGTTTAGATTGTGATTTCGATTCTACAGGAATCTGCATGGAATCTACCGCTCCGATCGGCATTGTATACAACTTATCGTTCATTTCTTATGTCCTTCCTCTCACGTTATCAATTAATCTCATTATACGTGAGAAAGAGAAGGCTCAAAACAGTCTTAGGACCGGAGTCTTACCAGACTAAAGGCTAGGATGGGTTTAGACTGGAAATAGCTACAAGCCCAGCTTATTCCCCTTCTCGAGCCGCACGATCTGCTGTTCTCCGCTATCTGCCAGCTCTCTAAACTGGTTAATGGTTTCACGCATTTTAGGAAGAGCTTCCTGCTTATACGTACTTATCGAATCTAAAGCGGATAGCACATCTGTAAATGCCTGTTTTAATGTATCGACTGAAATGCTAGATTCTAGGGATTGCTTATGGATCGCCGCCCCCTGATCTTTCAACATTTTTGAGGTGCCGCTTATTAGCGTGTTGGTTGTTTGATTTAGGAGTTCAATCTTTTTCAAAACAATTCGTTGATTATAGAGTGCACTGGCCACCGTAACGGAGATTTTCAGGGCAGAAACCGTAACATTTCTAGCTCTGTCCACCCCTCTAATTAGCTCTTTATTATTTCGTATAACCACTTCAATCGCCATAATTCCCTGCTGATTTACTACCAGCATCTGTTGCAGATCCATCACACGCTGCCGCAGAGGAAACAACACCTCCTCCGTTATGAACTTTACTCTTTCTTCAGACTCATTACGTAGCTTGGCTGCATCTAGCTGAGCCTCAATCTCCTGATCCATCAGCATTCCTAGCTGAATTTCTTTCTGCAGTTTTTTAGTGAGCTCTCTAAGCGATTGCTGCTCAAACTCTAATGTAGTGTTATCATTTTTCAATACGGTTTTGCCTTTATCTAAAGAAATGATAATATCTGAGATTACAGCATCTGCTTTTTGATACTTCGCAAAATAACTCCGCAATGGGTTAAAGAACTTCCCTAGAAGACCACTTTTGGCAAAATCCACTGCGCTTGGGTCTAAATCTTTCAACTGGAGGTTTAGTTCCGTTAATCCTTTAGCTACTTGCCCGCCTTCATCCCCCGTTTTTGATAAATTCCCTACAGAAACTTGCAAAAGAGAGTTCTTGTCTGAAGACGATCTCATGGTGCTCATCCCGAAGCTGTCTATGGATTGCAGCACTTCTTTTCGCTTATCCAAAGATTCTAAATCCAGCTCCAAAATCGTCGAGACATTGGTTATCGCAATTTCCTTCAGTTGTGTTACTTCCTGTGGCTCAGGTTTAACCTGTTCTTCAATCGCTGATTTCAATTTCTCCGGACTTACCACTTCCATCGTAAAAGACATAGAACCCCTCCTAAAAGTTGTAACTTACATTTGGACATTGAGCAGGTTTCCGATTTTATAGACTACGTCATCTGTATCCGCGTTGATGTTAGCCGCTTCATTAATACTTGAAATGCTCTCCAGTGCTTTAATATTTGCGTTGTAGCCAATGGTGTAAATCGGAATTTTGTAGGTTTCAATTAAGCCCCTGATATCATTCAGTGAATGTCCTTCATTCGTCTCTCCATCACTTAATACAAAGATTAAAGGTTTGATTTCCGGGTTTATCTTCATTTCGTCTTGAAGCATTTTGAGTGCCACCACAATTCCATCAAAAGTCGCTGTCCCCCCATTCGCCTGAAGACTATCTATTGCCCCAACAAACATCGACTGCTGATTCGTGTCATATTTGCCAATTGGAAGATTTATCGTAACGTTATCGGAGTAGGAAACAAAACCAATACTATTATCTTTGCCTAAGTATTTCTGTCCTGTTAATAATGATTGCTTTAAACGATTTAAAGGCTCACCGTTCATGCTACCTGAGACATCAGCTACAAATACTGCCGCAATGGGTTTATTGCCGTTTTTCTTCTCCTTCCACAGCTTTTGAGCCGAGGATAAAAGACTGCCATCCACTGGATTCACCTCCGAATGATAGTCATTCAGTCCATTAAAACCTTTTTCCTCACCCAAACGCTGATACTTATCCTGTTCAACAAACTCCGCGAATTTCTTAATAATGTCCAGCTTCTCTTGTGGAAGATCACCTAATGCGTAAAGAGGGCTGTCATGCCTTACACCAAAAGGAGTAAATACATAACTACCCTTTAGTTCGGGGGCATTTGCGTATATTTGGTACTCTAATACAAAAGCATCCAGCTTCCCAGTTTTAGCCGCATCACGCATTTGTAAAGTAGTCGATGCGATAAAAGGTACATTCGCTTGGAATTTCTCAAAGCCCTGAACCGCTTGCGCTCCAAGCAAATCAGAGCTGTCAAACGTCCCAAGTGCAGTCACAAGAAAGTTCAAACCTGTTGAGCTGGCAAAAGGATCTGTGTAACCCATAGATAATTCATTATTCGCTATAGCATCAGTAATCGTCTTAACGTTTAAAGAACCATACTTTTCTACTAACTCATCATATTTCGTTTTATTCGTGACAATACCGGCTACATTACCAATAAGACGATTGGTTATAAGCTGCGTATTCATTCCGTTCGCTTTTACCATCTCACCCCATAACTCATTGGATGGTGTAAACGCATCTGGTATATATTTACCAGACCTTATGTAATCCGTCGCTGTTCCTGAAGCAATATTGCGAATTTTTACTGAAACAGGTAATCCGTTCACTTCTATATTGGAACTATTAAAGTCTGTCGCCACTTCATTAAGCCATCCATCATTACCCGTTCCTGATTTCTCTGTGGATGAAAAGATTTCGACAAAGCTATCCGTTGTATTGGTTACTGATATAGGGAATTTAGAAATATCCGGTAAGGAATCACCAATCGCTACAGGATCAAGGTCGATTTGTCCTTTAACTTGCTCCGCGATATTTACGTTAATTTTTTTATAAAGTTTTTCCAGCCGCTTTCCTGCATCTTCTGACGAAACCTCAGTAGTGGTTTTACCTAAATTAGATGTTAAGGTGATCCCAAAGTACACAAGAGCAAAAACTACAACTGTTATAATCCCAAGGACTAAAAATGTTCTCCCTTTCCTAGCCATTCGCATCTTCCTTTCATTGCTTATAGAATTTCGTCTGTTTGATCAATTCATCGATCTCCTTCATACAAGGCATATCTTCAACATCTTTATAATTCGTACTGTCTAAAAGCGATATTTCGAGAAGTAATTGATCTAACTTCAGCAAAATCTCTTCGTTTGCACCGAGATAACCTGTTACATAAGCCAAGTATTCATTGTATAGCGCTGTTTTTTTCTGCACCAATTTATCCGAGAACTGCGCAGGTCTCTGCTGACTGGCAAAAAGGGAGAATTCCGAAGCGTCAAAAACACTTAACTTATTAAGTATCCCTCGAATGTTCAGATAGAAAAGCTTCTCTACTTCATAACTGACCGCACCAAACTTCTTGAAGCTTAGCTCCGACTGCTCAAATCTCTGACCAAGGACAACCATTAACGTGTTTTTCTTCTTTTCCATTCGAATGACCTGATCCAAAGCCAGTGTAATGTCCTTCTTCAGCACCTTTACATTTTTGTATTGCGTGAGCGCTGCTATATAATCCTCATGCGTCTTTATCTCTTTTACAGGTGGAACCACCGAAGCTTTAAACAGCAAATTATAACTTCCATAAAGGACAACAAGTAGACTGATCACTACTAATGTCACGCCAAAGGAAGTCTCTAGAACGCTTACTCCCCCAATTTCGACCCCTAATAACCCTGGTGACAAAACGATAATATTCAGTAACATCACGGCAACTATAAGTCCTAATAGCTTTACGGATCTCGCACCGTTCAACATAAACACCTCCCTAACCGATCCGGTAACTTTTTCCATCATTTGCTTTATTTTATCAGAAACCAACTCACCATACTCCTTTTATTTACAAAAAAACTAATTTTCCGCAGATGATCTCTGCCCCTCGTTGATTCACTTCTATATATATGGAAATATTTCTGTGATTACATCCCTAATCACAAAAAAACCTTAACAGGCCCAAAGCCCATTAAGGTTAAGTAAACTCATTTATACCCAAGCATCATTCGAATAGCCTCGTTGCTCCCAGTATCCTGTATGCTCTCCCTCGATTAGTTCAATCCGGTTCAGCCACTTCACTGACTTGTAAGCGAACATTTTGGGGACAATTAGCCGAACCGGTCCACCGAGATCGCTCGGAATCGGTTTCCCATCATGCATCACCGCGACCATAACATCGTCCATATCCGCCTGCTCCAGCGTAAGGGTATCTGTATATACTCCATCCCCTGAGTAGAACTTCACTGTCTTTGCAGTGGACTTCACACCAGCCAGTTGTAGAAGATCCTTCAGCTTGATGCCCTCCCAGGTATTCTTATAGACGGACCAACCTGTCACGCAGTGAAAATCACTCACTTGAACCGTCCGTTGCAATTGAACGAATTGCTCCCAATTCCATGTAAAGCTCTGATCAACAAGACCATCCAACTTAAAGGACCAATTATCGTTCGTGAACTCAGGAATAGGGGTTACAGTATAAACACGGAATTGACCCTGCGACCCACCTCCAAGAGGCGGTGACGATGCCGCCAGTGGCTGCGGTGCTGGCAACAGCTGATTGCGGTCATTCTCGATTAATTTATCGATCGTTTCGCTGCCACCGATGTTTCCAATCGAGCTGCCTAACCATTTTACAAATGAGGGTCCGATTGTAAGGGCAAGCCCTACACCGATCGTCCCTCGAATAAAAGCTCTACGTGTATAGACTGGCTGCGGAGTATTCTGAGATGTTGTAATGGCACTTCCCTCGCTCTTGATGGTCCGACGATTCGGCTCCTTCAACCACTTCACACGAGTCAATGAGTGATAGATAATGTATGGCAGTCCAATCCATGTCAGGACATCATGAACGACCAATGCAAGATTAGATACTTGCGGTCCTACCGTACGAAACTGCCATAACAATACACCAGAAACGAACCACCCAAGCAACAGGAAGAGCACAACAAGTACATTGAACCGCTGCCAAGGCTTTTCCTTTAGCTGTTTCCAATGTTTACTGGCCAGCAGAAGATAATAGATCACTGGAAGGATAGATGCAATTCCTACCACAATATGCAAGCCTTTAATCCATACCCTGCCTTCACCAAGGAAACCTCGCCAGAAACCGCCTACTAGCACAAGCCCAGTCAAGACCAATATCACGACGATCCAGCCGTTCCAGGTGTGAAGTGCACGCAGCTTTTTCCCGTATCCCTTACGTAGCCGACCAAGCAAATCACTCATAGCTTAGCCTCCTCCTCATGTGTATAATCCCGCACCCGATTTAATTTAGTCCAATAAGGTTAGAAAGGACTTTGATGCAGCAGAGAGTGGAACCCCTCGAAGAGTCGCTATCCCGATGTTACGCTCTGGAAATGGCGGATCTAAAGGGATTTCTACAAGCTCCCCACTTTTTAATTCTTCCCTTACATAATCACGAATAACAAAAGCTAGACCAAAGCCACGCAAAGCGAACTGAACAAGAAGATCCACACTGCCTAGTTCAAACTCTGGTGTTATCGTCACATGATTGGAGGCAAGAAACCCATCTATGTACTTTCTTGTGCTGCCTCCTGGCTCCAGGAATAATAATGGGTACTGCTTGATGTTTGCAAGCGGCATCGTATTATCTGCTAAATGACGGAAGCCCTTGCCTCCTACAAGACAATCTTGGAGCCGTGTACTCTTACGAAATTCAATCTGCTTGTCAGATGCCGGTAAGCTTACGATGCCGAAATCAATTTTGCCTTCTTTTAAAAGCGTGAGCGTTTCCGGTGTTGTTCGATTCGTAATATGAATACGTACGTTAGGATATTGTTCATGATATTGCTCGAGATAAGATAACAAGTAATGTTTGCAGAGGGTATCGCTTGCACCGATATGAATCTCCCCACTATTTAAATTGTTCATTTCTGCAATCGCTCGCTCACCCATCTCCACATTCTGAAAGGCTTGCTCAATGAATCGCAGCAGTACTTTTCCTTCTGTTGTTAGATCCACCCCTCTAGAGGTACGGAAAAATAAGGGGCCGCCCATCTTTTCTTCCAATTGCTTAATCGTGTGACTCACCGCGGGTTGTGTGATATTCAGCCGTTCTGCTGCCGCAGTTAAGCTGCCTGTTTGTGCTACCCAATAAAAAGAGCGATACCATTCCAAGTTGATGTCCATCCCCAAGTCATTACCTCACCTTATAATAGATATTACATATATCAATTTTTCTAATGTTATATCTAGCATTATACTTAGACCTGTAGCCAATCACAAGCTTGGGAGGTAATCACGTGACCGTAATCGCAATTGTAGGAGCTAACTGGGGAGATGAAGGCAAAGGAAAAATGACAGATGTACTAGCCGCTCAATCATCCTATGTAGTTCGTTTTCAAGGTGGAAGTAATGCTGGGCATACTATCATTAACCAGTATGGAAAATTTTCGCTTCATATGCTGCCTTCTGGTGTATTTTACCCTTCAGTTACAAACATTATTGGACCAGGAACAGCTCTTGATACAGAAGTATTAGTAAAGGAATTACAAGCATTAGCAGATAGAGGGGTTCCACAGCCGAAGTTGTACGTGTCTGAGCGTGCTCAAATCGTACTCTCGATCCATCGTTTGTTTGATGAGCTGGAAGAGGAACGACTTGGGTCACAAGGGTTCGGTTCAACCAAACGAGGAATAGCGCCATTCTACGCGGATAAATATGCGAAGCTCGGGATACAAGTTGCAGATTTGTTTGATCCCGTCCGACTTGAGAAACGTCTCGAACAATTACTTGCTTCAAAAAATGTATTGCTGGAGCATTTATATAAGAAAGCCCCTATCCAAGTCTCAGAATTAATGGCTCAGTTGCAAAAGGAAGCTGCGCAATTGGCACCATATGTTGCCAATACAACAGAAATACTACAAGAAGCTTATGCAAAAGGAGAAACGATTCTACTTGAAGGGCAATTAGGCGCTCTGCGCGATCCTGATCACGGTATATATCCTTACTCTACCTCTTCATCGACACTTGCCGGATACGCACCTGTCGGCGCGGGTCTACCTGCGGCTGCCATCACGAATGTTATCGCTGTAACGAAGGCATATTCCAGTTGTGTTGGTGCCGGACCTTTTGTATCTGAATTAGAAGGCCCGGTAGCGGATGAACTTCGCACACGAGGTGGCGATGCTGGGGAATTTGGAGCAACAACGGGTCGTCCTAGACGTATGGGTTGGTTTGATGCAGTAGCTACACGCTATGGTTGCCTGATGCAAGGTGCAACGGAGGTTGTGCTGACCAATCTGGATGTTCTTGGTTATTTAAATGAGATTCCGGTTTGCGTTGCCTATGAGCTTGAAAATGGGGAAATCACCGACAAGTTTCCAGCAACAAATAAGTTAAACACAGCAAAACCGATAGTAACGCATTTATCTGGCTGGAACTGCGATATTTCCCATATCACGAACTTCGACGAGCTGCCAGAGCAAGCTAAAAGTTACGTAGACTTTATTGAAACGTCTATTGGAATACGTATTTCTACTGTTTCTGTGGGACCTAGACGTGATCAGGTCATTCATCGTACGCTGAAATAATTTCATACCCAGCATAGTGTGAAATGTATACTTTCTTATATTTCAAAATAAGGATGCCTAGTTGTACCTACATGCAAAATGCATATAGCTGCAACTAGGCATCCTTGCGTTACTCTTTTACACCAACACTGCATCCACTTTCGTCTGAGGCGCCTTGTCACAACGCTTACAAACCTTAACGACTGATCCGTCCGTTTTTCTTTTTGGATAAAGCAGTTTGATCCGTGTACTCTGACAGACCGGACAAGTACCCCGACCCCTGGATGGTAAACTCCACAGTGCATGTCCACGTTTTGACTTTGCCATGAATAAACCCTCATTTCGGTCAATAAATAGTCAACATTTCATTCTGAAAGTGCTTCTTTCAAAAGATATGCTTCAGAGACAGGCTCTATGACTAAATCAATGATGAGGCGTTCGAATATATGAAAAGGACGCCCGGTAATGAACCTGAAGACGTCCTTTGATTTAAAATGAAGTTATAGTTCCCTTACATTAATTTGTGTAAATCATAGAGACAACACCATTTGTAAAGGTTACGTAATTATAATTTCTATACTGCCAAGTCTCAACTGTAATTCCACTGCCGGATAGACTTGATTTATCAATTGGAGTGCCCCAGCTTAATTCTACTTGCTGCTTCGTCATCCCTGTCGAAATTGTACCCGCCTTGATTTTGGCCCAAATCGCATTAGACCATTTATAGATTTTGGTAGGATCAGACGTAAAGAAATACTCTTTGTTTGCTAGAACGCGAGTGACCTGATCATATTCCATATCATAAGTCTCCACAACTTTACCTGATGCCAATTGAAAAGAAATCGCAAACTCATTATCGTCGTTCACTAGAATATCAACAATCGTTGCTTTTTGGAATTTATAGTCAGAGTCAAACTGGTTGAACCAATAAGTCTTTCCGATTAGCTTAGCGAGATCCCCTTGAGATTCTCTTTTAGCTATTTTTAACGTATTTTTCGTATACGCAAATAACTCCGCTTTACCCAAATTGATGTTCAAAGACTCATAATGAGCACCAAAATCCAACACTGCTCCCAATGAAGTTTTTAAGAGGGTTGCAGGGAATACAGCTCCTCCATCCACGGTTTGCACTTTACCACTCATTTTCACCTTATTCCCATTCACCATAGCAATATCGCTGCCCAGTTGAAGCTGAATAGGCAAATCCCCTACACGAATACTAAAAGTCTTAGTGGCTGTATTCGTCTGAATAGTTGCACCTAAACTCTTAAAGGTAGTTTGTACAGGCAAATACATCGTGCCATTGATTAATACACCATTTTCGATGTCCTTATCAGCACTGATAGATACCTTTAACGTTTTGGAATTAGTTCCTGAACGTACGGTTACATTTGTTTCACCAACGGCTAATGCTTTCATTGAGCCATCTGGCAGCTTTTGCAATAAGTAAGGCTTCTCGATCACCATATCTGCTTGAGACAGTGGAACACGTTCCGATGAGCCATCTGGACCTTTTGCAAAAATCTGCACCGGAACCTTGTCACCAACGGTCATCTCCGTATAGTCCATCTTAAAGATTAGATCATCGTTGTTTTGAGTCGTAGTCTCTGCTTGTACACTTGTATCTGCTGCCTTCGCTGTATGAATTGGACCAAACATAGATACTGCCAGCGCTGCAGTGATGCCCCATTTAATCATTTTCATTTCCAAAATCCCCCTCTAGTAAATAAACCAATATTACTTTATCACAATTCCACTATTTTTGTAGATAAAAATGGAAAGTTGTTAAGCTTATATTTTTATAATGTGTAAATATTATGAAAAATAAAGGAAATTACATGGATCTACAAGAAGTTACAGTGTACGTTTAACAGATTCTTTGTAATCGTATTAGGCGGTAGCAACTGAAGAACAATTAAAACTTAAACTAGGAGTGTTATATTCATGGAAATAGTATCGAACCGATTAATTTTAAGAGATTATACAAGCAGTGATTCTTCTTTTTATGAAGAACTAGAACAAAATCCCCTATCCTACAAATATGAGAACACTGCACCTGATGCAAAACAAATTAAAGATGACTTCCTTTCGATCTTGTCTCAAGCAACAAGTGATCCACGGCAATATTATGATCTTGCAATATGTACAAAGCTGGATATGAAGCCCATCGGTAATGTCAGCATAAAGTTAAACTGGGAAGAAATCAGAGAATGGGAAATCGGTTGGGTCCTACTCCCGGACTATTGGAAAATGGGATATGCAACTGAAGCCGTGAAGTCTCTGATAGGTTATGCCTTTAGCTCTCTTAATGCACATAGGGTTGTTGCTTATGCCAACGCCGAGAATGTGCAATCTGAGAAAGTAATGATTAGAGCAGGAATGTTAAAAGATGGAGTTCTTAGGGAGACTAGATTCTGTAATCAGCAATGGTGCAACGAGATCGTCTATTCCTCTTTAGAGCAGGAGTGGGCTAATATTTGATGGTTTAAAACTGATTAGGGAAAAACTCCCTATAAAAAGTCGATATCCGCTAATAATGAATGAAATTAGGGAATTCCTCCCTATAAATCAGGATAATTCCTTTAATTCTCATCAAATCAGACGAATTTAGGGGAGGTTTTCCCTAATTATAAGTCTGGCAACCAATAATCTCAGAATTAGAGGGAGAAATTCCCTAATTGTTCTATTGAAACTTCACTTGGATCATCATTTGGAAATTCATTTACAGGATAACAAGAAGAGCCGCTCCCGAGTAGTTAAAAACTACTTTTGGAACGGCCTCTTTTCTTTACACTATCAACTCACGTATAACTTCAACCTCATCCCTGCTCACTTCAACGAATCCAAGGGATGTATATAAGTTCGAAGCACGTTCGTTCTCTATTCGATGTCCAATAACGATTTTGTCGCAGTGATGTTTCTCTTTTATAGTTCGAATCAAGGCATCCATTCCGGTTCTACCGAATCCTCTATTCTGATATTTCTGATCAATCATAAAAGCCATAATCCAATAACTTCCGTCCTCAGGATCAACAGCATATACTGAGAATCCTACCAATTCTTCATCTGCGTATAAAGCCAACGGAGTCATTCCGCAATAAGCCGATTCTGCTAACCAATAGACTACCGGTACAGGAAAAACCGTTTTTTGCTCATTGGATACCTCTAATTGCGTACAGGCATACCAGTTATTCTCAGTGATTGTCTTCAGCGCAATATGTGGATGAAAGCCATTCCGAATACGATCACAGATTGCATCTAATTTAGCTTTAAGCTGTAGTGCCCATTCCGGACAAATAGATACGTCCAAATTCTCTAAACTTCGAAGCAACCTAGCGAATCCATATAAGTCAGAGAATCTTTGGAATTCTGGCAATAGCTTGATATATTCATCATCCAGCCGCTTTACAGATCTATATCCACTAATAAAAAGATCGATGTTCTTCTTGCTCTCCTCATCATTCTGCTTGGATAGATCTCTTAACGCTGATGTGATATCCATCGCAAACCAGTGATACATAGAGTCATCAAAGTCGATCGCACTATATTGAGATGTCTCTCTCATATAAAAGATATTGTCTGTCTCAAAATCAAAATGGATCAGCCCCGTATGCCCTACGCCAAAAGAGAGCTCACTTAGCCACGCCTCAATTCGTTCATATTCCTTAAGCGCTTTATGCTCCTCGGGGTGTCTTCTTAATACGGATAAAATAAATTGAAGCGAATCGACCCAGCTTTTACGTGCGGGTGTGCTCGGAGCATAAGTCTCAGATAAATTATGCAATCTCGCGAGCGTTTGACCCCAATGTTGGAACTGCAGCTCCGACATCTCTTCAAGTGGAACGTACTCCCCTTGGGCTTGTTCAAAAACAACCCCGTGATATTTGCTATTTCCAGTTGAAAGGGTCTCAATCCACTTCCCTTGCTTGGATCGTAATGGCGCCACGGTCTCATAGCCCTGTTCCAATAAGTACATCATAAAATCTAGTTCAGCCTGAATATTCTCTGCGCTATTATCCTCTTCGTGAGTAAACCTTAAATAATAGTGCTTACTATTCCATTGAAACGTATAAATAAAATTGCTACTTGCTCTCACAAGCTTCAAAGTTCCAGGCTCATGATTCCAATACTTGATCATCTCTTTGGCAGGTAGATCGTTCTCTGTTCCCCTCACCATGTTCATTAAAGTCATCATTTCCGATAGTGCCTCCCGTAGTCATTGAGAGGTGTTCTTCCCTTACGAATACTGACCTCTCTCGGACTTCATTGTGGTGTTGTTCGTACTCAAACATCATCACTCCTTATAAACGGATTAGGGACCCCAGAAAGATTTGACCTTTCCTCTCATCCCCTTTAACATTATCGGTAAATTATTCTATTTAATCAAGAGATTTAGATAAAGCCTTCATTACTAGATGAAAGGGATGGGACTCCGTACTCCCAGATCTGTAATGCCGCACCAATCATTCCACAGGAATTGCCACGATAGGCTGCTTCAATGCGGACGCCTTCCAGCATCGATGGCATCGTTCTCGTAGCCACTTCTCTTCTTATTCCTTCGAATAATAGCTCACCTGCTTCAGCCACTCCACCACCAATAACAATAACCTTTGGGTTAAAAATATGAATAAACGAAGCGATAGCTGAACCAAGCGCAGCAATTGTTTCTTTCATTACTTCTGTAGCTAGACGGTCTCCTTCCCTCCATCTCTCGATCACTTCTCGTGAGTTTATGTTATCAAGTGGCAGGCTGTGTATAGTTAGTTTTTCCTGCATACGACGAGCTATGCTTGTGCCTGACGCATAGTGCTCTAAGCAGCCTTTCCCACCACAAACGCATGTCGGCCCTTTGAAATCTACAGACATATGCCCTAACTCTCCAGCCCCACCCCAAGAACCATGAACAAGGCGACCTTCTACAATAATTGCTCCGCCTACACCCGTTCCAAGTGCAAGACAGATAAAATCTTCTACACCTATACAAGAACCTAAATATTTCTCTGTTAATGCCAGTACATTCACGTCATTATCTACGATTACTGGAAGCTGGAACTGAGTCTGAAGCAACGCTTTCAAATCTGTCCCAGCATATCCAGGAATAAGCTCAGAGGCTGAGCGAATACTCCCCGCCTTCCAATCGATTTGTCCTGCCGTTCCTACACCAATCCCTTTAAATTGAATGCCTGCATTCATGGCTGTAACTTCTTCTATTAACCTTTGAATAGCCTGAAAAGCTCGGTCCACAGTCTTCGTGAACCCAGCCTTTGTACTCAGACTTACAGTATGTACTACGTCCCCATGTGGTGTAACCAGACCAGCATTAATTTTCGTTCCACCGATATCCACTCCGACAGCATATTCCATTAGAGGATCATATCCTTCTAACACGGACTCGCCTCCTTCAATCTCAGCAATCGCTCACGGCTTTGACATAGCGTGATGTGATTAATTGTGGCCTTGTAATCGCACTTCCTACAACTACATAAGATGCCCCAGCCCTCTTAGCTCTCGCCGCATCTTCTGGTGTCCATATACGCCCTTCTGCAACTACGGGAATCTTCACGAACTCGCATAACTGCTGAAGCAAGACAAGATCTGGTCCTTCTTGTTGTGTGCTGTATGGTGTATAGCCCGAAAGTGTTGTACCAATAAAATCTACACCTAATTCTTCCGCTGCCAGTCCTTCCTCCAAAGTCGATATATCTGCCATTACAAGCACACCCATTTGATGGGCATATGCGATTAAAGGCTTAACCGACGCTAAGCGACCTTCCCGATTCGTAACATCTAATGCAACAATATCCGCTTTAGCGGACACGATTGCTTTCACCTCATCCAGAGTTGGCGTAATAAATATGGCTGATCCGGGAATATCACGTTTAATAAGTCCAATAACCGGTACATTTACTTCTTCTTTAATCGCTAGAATATCTGGAACCCCATTCGTCCGAATTCCAATTGCCCCTGATTGAACCGCCGATCTTGCCATTTTTGCCATTGTATCTCCACCATGAAGCGGCTCATGCTCAAGTGCCTGACATGACACGATCAGACCTTTCATCGGAAAGATATCGCTCATTCGAGTCATCATAAACCCTATCCCTTCGCTTCAAGAATATACTCTAATATTCTATTGTTGAGAGCTTCCACCCGATCCTGATCCGAAGCCTTGATGGGTAGAAGTGGCATTCTCGGTTGGCCCGTTTCAAATCCACGCAAACTCAGAATTGCTTTGCATGCACCATATAATGATGGAAAGGATAATAACTCTACAATGAGATCATTGATAATGAACTGCCATTTCTGCGCCTCAGCCATATCGCCTTGCCCATAACATTGTTCTACTTTTAAAAATAGCTCGGGCATAACCCCGTAGGTTCCACCAATCCCACCATCTGCCCCAATGCTGCGGCCAGCTAAGTACTGCTCATCTGGTCCATTCAATACAAGAAAATCATTTCCACCTGCTGCCTTAAACTGCTGAAGCTCAAATGTACTTTCTGCTGAAATCTTCACGCCAATCACTTTATCCTGCGCGGCCATCTTCACTAACAAGCTTTTAGATAATTGAAAGCCTGTCGTTTGCGGGATGTGGTAGATAATAAATGGAAGTGAAGTACTATCAATGATCGCCTGCCAATGACTCTCTACACTGTCTGGAGACAAACGATAATAGATAGCCGGAACAGCCGATACCGCATGTGCGCCAACTAATTCAGCATGTACTGCTAGCTCAACACTGTCTCTTGTAGATGGAGCACCTACATGAGCAATGATCGTAAGCTCATCTCCTACTTCCGCTATAACTGCTTCGAGCATTTGTTTACGCTCTTCTACAGATTGCAGCATGCCTTCGCCTGAGCTTCCGCCAACATAAAGCCCTTTCACACCTGTAGAAGCATAATGACGAGCTAATTTACGTGCCGCTTCTTTATCTATATTCCCCTCAGCATCATAACTGGAGTACAAAGCGATAATAATGCCTTTAAAAGCTTCAAGATTATAAGATTTCATAGATAATAGCCTCCATCGTTTAATCACAGCTCATTAATTTACGTTGTTATAAGAATATTTAACCCTTAACAGCACCCATCGTAATCCCTTGTGTGAATGCCTTTTGAAACATTAGGAAAATCGCAATCATAGGAATTGAAGCTAACGCAGCTCCTGCCATAAGCAGTCCATAGTTCGTTGTGAATTCGCCTCGAAGTGTCGCAACCCCAAGTGGCAAGGTCATCATCGAAGTAGATCGCGTCATGATTAGCTGGCTGAAATAATCGTTCCATGAAGTAATAAAGGTGAATATAGCCAGTGCACCAACTGCTGGTTTCAATAACGGTAAAATGATCGTTCCGAACAATCGAATTTCCGAGCTGCCGTCAATTTTTGCCGCTTCAATCAACTCTCCCGGAATCGTCTGCGCGAACTGTTTCATCAAAAAGACTCCAAATGGCCAGCCAATCGCCGGTAAAATAAGCCCTTTATACGTATTGACCCAACCAAAGTCTGCTAACATCGTAAACAGCGGAACGAGAATAACTTGCTTAGGCAATGCCATAGCGGCAACAAACATCGTGAAGATAATTCCTCGTCCTGGAAATGATTTCTTTGCGAGAACATATCCGGCACAGGAGGAGACAATACAGATCGCAGCCATTTCTGCAAAAGCAATAATAAAGCTATTAAACATCCAGCGTTCTACTGGATTCTTAAATAATTCTGTCCAGTTCTGTAACGTCGGCTTTAACGGAAACCACTCCGGTGGGATGGTCGTTGCCACAGTTTGAAGTTTAAAGGCCCCCGACACTACCCAGTAAAAGGGAAAGATAAAAAATAATGTAGCCAAAATCAATAGGATTGTAGCGATTATTTTTGGAATCGTTAATTCTTTTTTCCATGCGCTTACTTTCTTAGACTGGATAATAGGTGCTTTCAGTTCTAATGGATTCGTAGAATTCATGATGTCCCCTCCTTAATACTCAACATCGCTGCCAAAGTATTTGAATTGAATGATAGAAATGATCCCAATTACAATTGCGAGTATGACGCCCATTGCAGAGGCATATCCGAAATGACCTAGCATAAAGGCTTGTTCATATACCCCATACATAACAGTTGAAGTGCTATATACAGGTCCACCTGAGGTAAGGAGTTGAATCAGTGCAAAACACTGAAAGGTATTAATCGTGGTAATCACGATAATATATAAGTTCGTTGGCATCAGCATCGGCCATAATATTTTCCGGAAAATTTGCCAAGGGGTTGCTCGATCTATCTCTGCGGCTTCAATATATGAGGTAGGAATGTTACCAATGGAGGCCACATACAAAATGATCGGTTGCCCTACAGAAGTCGTTATTAAGACCACGATAATTGCAAGTAAAGCGGTTCTTGTATCCCCAAGCCATGAAACAGGCTCCATTCCAAATAAACCCGTCAAATAATTCAGAATTCCGTAGTTGGGATGGTAAATCCAGCCCCAAACGACTGTAATACTTACGACCGAAGATACGGCTGGCAAGTAGAACACACCGCGGAAAAACGATCTAGCAAACTCTTTTTTCTTATAAATATTCATGGAGACAAACAGTGAAAAGATAATCACGATCGGTACGGTGATCACTACGAGTAATAAAGTATTTCCCATGGACTTCATGAAATTATCATCTTTAAATAATGAAATATAATTATCGAGACCAATAAAACTAAAATCTCTCAGCGAGTAATCAAAGAAACTAATATAAACCCCTTTTATCATTGGGTAGGCTACAAACAGAAGAAAAAATCCAAACGCTGGTAATAAGAAAAGATAACTCATCATCCAGTCACGTATCACATAACCTTTAATTTTGCGTACCGTTGTCCCCACAACCTTCTCCCCATTTCTCTGATGAAAAGTAATGATATTTATAGGTGCGTAGCTTTAAAATTTTCATTTTTTTTAAAAGAATAGAGTGCTTCCCGCACTCTATTCTTTTTAACACCATTCACTATTTATTTCATAGCAGCTTTTGCTTTAGTAATAGCTTCGTTAGCCTTTGTAGCAAAACTATCCAAAGCTTCCTTGCCGGTTGCGCCTCCAGTTAAAGCACGTTGTAATTCAGGGAACCAGAACGTACGAATATCTGCATATCCATCAGCAATCGTTGGTGCATCTGTCGTAAATTTACGTGCATATTCAGCGTATTTATACTCTGGATCGTCATAAAGACCAGTAATAGAATTACGAACCGAGAGTCCGCCTGTTTGAATCAAGTTTTTCTTACCCCATACAGGATCATTAGCAATAAAATCAATCAGCTTTTTGGAAGCTGCAATCTTAGCTTCATCCCCATTGTTAAATACAGCCATACCGCCCAGATATGGTTCAAGCTTTGGTTCCGAACCATCTAGTGTAGGGAATGGAAGGAGAATATCTTCGAACTGAACCATTTTTTTGGATACGTTCTGTGCTTTTAGTACAGCGGAATAGTTAAGTGTAAAGGCCAATTTCCCTTGCAGGAACAAATCGTTCACGTCAGCAGCCGCAAGTGAAGCTGCACCAGAGACACTGAGTTTATCTTTCGTAGCTTGGACAATCCAATCTAACGCTTTAGCAGCATTATCAGTATTGATAGCGACTGCTGAGTTATCTTCATTTAAGAATCGGGATACACCTAAGTTAGCAAGATAAGCGCGAGTGCCTTGGTCTCCAGCTTGGCTCTTCGCGAAGAATCCTGTAGGAATAACGTCCGGGGCCTTTTCTTTTACAGCTTCCAACGCCTTTTTATATTCTTCAAACGTCCAAGTTCTATCTTCCTTATCCAAAGGTAGTAAATCTAGAGCGCCAATCTTTTCAAAAATAGACTTATTAACAGCCATCATAAATGGTGCTGTATTGATCGGGTACATAAAGATGTTGTCGCCTACACTTGACTGCTTCCAGAAAGCTTCGGAGATATCATTCTTCACTTCATCAGTCACCATGTCGTTAAGCGGAGCAAGCAAATCCTTTTTACCCCAATCGATAATCCGTCCAGGTGCATCATAGATCACATCCGGTGCGGTATTCGAAGCAATTGCGACATTCAGTTTTTCAGGGCCGCCTTCAAAGGTGATCATCTCAAGATTGACTTTAATTTCAGGGTTCTTCTCATTAAAAGCTGCAATGATTTCCTTCTCATATTTGCCAACTTCACCATCTAAAGCTTGAAAGCTCGGAAAATTCCACCATGTAATTTCTACTGGCTTAGCAGCAGCCTCAGTTGCTGCGGGCTCTGTCTTGTCAGCGTTACTTGGTGTAACTGCTGAATTCGCTGTGTTCGTATTTCCACATGCAACTAACTGTGTACCTAAAAGCGCGACACCAACAATACTCATTAGCCCTTTTTTCATTGCTTTCATGTGCTACCCCCAATTATTTTTTGTGGAATAAGTACCGCTCTCATTCCTTGCGCTAATCATAAATCAATTGTAAATCTAGGAGAATCCCACTCCTTTTACTTTTAGGGTTCATTTCTGACATATCCCTTCAATCCATCCCTCTTCAATGTTATAATACATTACATATTCCACCTATTAACAATTGAATTTATATTTTTTCACTTTTTTGCCTTAATGTAACCCTTTTAATCTTACATCTAATGGTATTCTCTTACGAGTGATCCACTATAATTCTAGTCTTCCGGAGGGATTTCATGTACAAACTAATGATTGTAGAGGATGAACCATTAATACGAACGGGCTTAAAACATTACTTTGCTTGGGAGGAGCTCGGGGTTCACAGCATTATTGAAGCAGAAAATGGAAAAGAAGGTATGGCCACCGCATTGCGCGAGAAGCCCGATTTGGTGATCACCGATATCCGGATGCCCGAAATGAATGGTCTTCAAATGATTGAGCAGATTCGCAATCTGCTTCCTGATACATTATTTATCATTTTGACAGGATTCAACGATTTCGAATACGCGCAGAAGGCTATTAAACTAGGGAATGTACATGCTTTTTTGCTCAAACCTTTGGAATACGAGGAAAGCCTCTTAGTGATACAAGAGTGTATGAACAAGCTCCAACTAAAGCGACAGGATAGATTAAAACGTTCTAATCTGGAAGGGGCACAACTTGTAAAGCTGTTGCTAGAGGAAGAACATTCAGTAATAGATGATGCTATTATCCATGAACTATGTAATTTCAACAGTAACTACTATCTTTATCTCCCCTTTGTTTTGACTGGCATTCCTATGAGAGAAACGCGCTCGCAATCCACCCTATGGATGAGAGAATATGCGGAAAAGTTCATTCATTACGCAGTCGATGAGTATCTCCATGCCTCTACACCGCACTCTATTTTTACATATTCATCTAAAACAAAGCTCTATGGTCTTATTGTATTGGGATCTCCGTCTTCTACTGACAACTTCCCTCTTCAAACTCAAGTACAGATACGAATCGATCAATATCTGAAGGCGCTTACGCTAGAACATCATCTAGGCCTCTATTTAGTTATAGGTAAGACGACGGAGAACCCTGCACAAATACATACTTTGCTGCACGATTCCGATCGAATGTTATATCAACGCTTTTACATGAGAGATTGCAGGTTATTCTATGTGCCACAATGGATAGAAAACTCAAATTCTCAGAAACCATCCTTAATTCAACTAGATGAGAACGATAAGAAACGGATGATCTCCTGTATCGAAAGTTCTAACGAAATAGAGACGCTCCAGCTGATGCACCGCCTGGCTCAAGATATTTTGAGTAAAACCGATGTCTCTTCTCCTGATTACTGGCTCGCATTTCTTCAGGAAATCATAAGTGTTATAATCCGCTTCGCCAATAAAAACCACATCCATATCGAAGGTGTGTACAGCGAAAAGCTCCTGAACCTTACCTTTGTGGATGATTTTGATTCGCTTGAGACGCTTTTTGACTGGCTTGGCAGGTGGATGATTCATTTAGGGATTGTTTATACCGAAGGACTGACACACAACCACCAACAGGATGTGATCATATTCGAGCATATTAAATCCTTCATTAAAGAAAATATTGATCAAGAAGTGACTCTGCAGATGGTAGCAGATCGATTCTTCTATAATCCGTCTTATTTAAGTCGCCTGTTCAAACGAAAACTCGATAAGAACTACATGCGATTTGTAACCGAGATTCGGATGGAATATGCGCAGGAATGCTTAAAAAAACCGGAGATTCTAGTGACCGATGTCTGTACGATGTGTGGTTACAAAAGCTATAAGCATTTCGTTAAAACCTTCCGAAGCATCACGAACATGACCCCATCAGACTATAGAAAACAATCAGGCTGGTGACCTAAAATGATGCAGATAGAGCAACCAAAGAGACGCTTCCGGATGCGGCATGTCAATCGTCAGATTTTCGTGCTGATGATTCTGACCATTACCATTCCACTTCTGATCATATCGGCAATCATCTATATTTTTTCAAACCAAGCCGTCAAAAATGAATACCAGAGCAGCTCTAATCTGATTCTTAATAACCTCTCGTTCAACATTGACCAATATCTTCAAAGTATTGATAAAGGTACACTGAACGCACAGGTAGATAGCCAGCTCCAAACCGCACTTGAGCATTGGACGATCCATAAATACGACGTCGGAAATGACCTGAATATTCAGTATGGAAACACGATTGAGCATTTCATCAGCGGGATTGAGATGACGATTAAAAATGTTGATAGTGTGCAGATTTTTTCGGGATCACGTGTGTTCTACTCTGCCAATTTCAATCGTGCGGATTATGATGTGAAGGATTATACCCAGGAGGATTGGTATTTACAGACCCAGCAGAAAAAAGGCGGAGTGATTCTATTTGGCAGCCATGTCCCCTTCTATCGCACCAATTCCAAACAATCCGTCATTTCTATTGCCCGAGTCATTAATAAAAAAGGAAGCAAGCAGCCCATTGGCGTCATGTTAATCGATATCCGATTGGATTCATTACGTGAAATCTTAAAGCTCTCGGAGAATAGCAAACGAAAATTCATTATTTTAGACGATAAGGGCGGTAGTGTTTACAGCTCTGACATCTTGGAGACCTCACCCTTACAACCTATCCCTATAGAACCACAGGCGCTTAATACTTTCATGAACAATGATACGGGGAGCTTTTATGGTACTTTTGACGATAAAGACTCGTACATTAACTTTGTTACGTCTCCCTATTCCAACTGGAAGGTCATACAGTATATAGATGAAAAAGAGATGACTAAGCAAGCCACTTTTCTCGGAAAAATCATTTTAACATTAGCGCTCTTGTCGCTTGTCACTGCGATCTTATTCATGTATATCCTATCGGAGCGTGTCACTAAGCCTATTATTCTTTTAAGCCGAAAGGTTAAGCTGGTGGGGATGGGGAACTTTGATGTGGATTTGTATAGTAATCGTCAAGATGAGTTTGGTGTTCTATACAATGGAATCCGAAAAATGGTGAAAGACCTGCAAAATTATATCGAGCGATCTTCTATGGCCAAAGCACAGCAAAAAGTAGCTCAATACGGCGCCCTTAAAAGCCAAATCAATCCACATTTCCTTGCGAATGTACTTGAATCTATTCAAATGAAAGCCATCATTAATGGGCAAAGAGAGATTGGCGAAATGGTGGGGATTGTAGGTAGATTGTTTCGGATTCATATCCAGACCGGAAAGATAACCGTAACCCTGCGAGAAGAACTTGAACACGTCCGGCTGTATGTAAAAATTCAACAATTACGTTTTGGGGACAAAATTCAATATATTGAACAGCTAGAACCTAATACCGAAATAATTAAAGTCATGCACTTTTCCCTTCAACCCATCGTTGAGAATGCTATCGTCCATGGACTGGAGTGTCGAAGTGAACAGGGTCTCCTTGAAGTCTCCTCGATGATTTCGGGGGATGACATGCTAATTATCGTTAAAGATAACGGAATTGGTATCGATGAAGAGAAACTTAAACAGTTACGTCTTCGTCTCTCTCAACCATCAGACACCCTAGATGAAGATCATATTGGTATAAAAAATGTTCATGATCGTATTCAATTTCATTTTGGTGAACCCTATGGGATCGAAATCACCAGTCAAGTAGGTGAAGGGACGACCGTGATCATCCGACTGCCAGCATAATCCTAAACATTCTGCTCAGTGATTCCTGCTTCAGGATCGAAGGTAAGCATTTTCGTTGCAATTTTATCGATGAAGAAGCGATCATGACTGACGGTAACTACGGCTCCAGGGAAGTGAATGAGTGCTTGCTCCATCACCTGAATACTCGTCAAATCTAAATGATTCGTTGGCTCATCCAAAATAATGACAGCCGCGCCAGAGAGAAGGCATTTCGCTAACGCTACTCTGGCCTGCTGTCCACCTGACAGACTGCCGATCGTTTTGCTCAGATCCATTTCCGAGAATTGTAGCATCGATAGAAATTTGTTCACTTTTTTCCGCGGAGCATCGAGTCCCAGCCCATACACATTTACGGCATGACTGACTGTATCTTTAACATCGAGTTCGTCCCACATCTGATTGAAGTACGCGTAGCTGACCCCACGTTCCCAAGTCACACCACCCGTTTCAGGCTCTTCTTGCCCAGTCAATACCTTTATGAGTGTCGACTTCCCGCTTCCGTTAGGCCCCACAATAGCTATTCGATCTTCCTTTTGAATATCGAAGCTAATGTTCTGGAATATCGTCCGACCATCATAGCTTTGTCCAATTCCCTTCACTTCACCAAGCTTATCCGGAAACCGTAAATTACTGTAGATATCGGTGATCAGTACGTTCACTGGATGAGGCTCCACACGCTTTTTCATATCTGTCAGTTTTCGTGATAGACGATCCTTCAGGGACTTTTTATTCCCGCGGGTTTCAATCGCTTCAGACTCCATAAGTAGAAGCTCTTCTTCCCACTCGAATTGACGATCAAGCACCTTTTTGCGCATCTTCTTTTTACGAACATAGTCGGTGTAATTGCCTTCATATTCCTGAAAATGATAATTCTCGATTTCTATCGTCCGCGTGACTACTCTGTCAATAAATTGCCGGTCATGGGAGATGAGAATCATCGCCCCATTAAAACGGTGAAGCCACTGCTCCAACCATACGATCCCTTCGATATCCAAAAAGTTAGTAGGCTCATCGAGCAATACGACGTCGGGGATTTCAATTAAGACTTTAGCCAGTGCTGCACGGTTCCTCCATCCTCCCGATAACTCATCTACAGGTTGATGCCGTGATCTTTCATTGAAGCCCAACTTCGTCAGAACAGTGTTGATTTCTACAGATACATTCCAGCCATCCAAATGATCCATTTGTTCAAAAAGCGCCGCTTGCCGCTCTAAAAGTGTATTCATCTGGTCATCATCCGTCACTTGTCCAAGCTGTTCCCCGATTTGGTTAAGCTCCTGTTCGATAAGCGCTACCTGCTCAAAGCACAATTCTAACTCTTGCTGTACAGACAAGGAGCCGGAAAGCTCCGAGAATTGAGAGAAATAACTGATCTTCACATTGGGATCTAACTCTACTTTCCCTGCTGTTGGCTCCTCTTTTCCCATCATCAGTTTAAATACAGTAGACTTCCCCGCACCATTTCGTCCGATTAACCCAATCCGTTCACCCTTGCTAACTCGAAAATATATATCTCGAAAAATCAAAGTATTCTCATATTTCTTAGTTACGTTCTCCATACGGATTACGCTCAAATCTATCACCCCTAGTTCATATAGATCAAAAATACAGCTCAGAACACTCAAAGAGCTATTATAGCACTATTTAAAAAGGACTTTATAATCATATTTAATCTTCTAGAAAACAAAAAAAGGTCGCTGTTGGCGGACCTTTTTCTGCATTACAAATCCCATCACATTCTCACTCTCATCACTTGCTGCTTATTTTTTCAAGATATCAATATACTCCTCTTTCTCGCGATCAGGCCCCGCATCAAGCTTCAAACGAATGAATTTTGGATGATCCAATACGTTGCTGCTAAAGTAGCTTGTGAATCCATCCTCACTCCCCCTTCCACCAATAGAATTATTTTTCAATTCGCGCTTCCCAACCCGCGATGTCAACTCACTGGGGGTCTTTCCAAATAACTCATTCCTGATCTCCCAATTAGTTTTTAAATCCTCACTTAGCGTATATTTGACTACTATACTTAATGGAGAAAGCTCCACTTGTGCAAGATTCACTTCATGCCCGTCAATCATAAAAGGCTGATTTATAACTACCGTCTCGGTCTTCTGTTCCCAGAATTTTGGATCAATAGCGAAGCTCACCTTTAAACGATCAGAATAGCGCATGTCAGCTAGATTAGTTCCCGTTTTCGGTTTTATTAGCATTCCTGGATCCACTGACGCAATCTGAAAATTAGCAACCACCTCTCTTGGAAATGCTTTATTCTTATCTAGTGGATAGATAGTTTTTCCGAGCCATGTATAAATACTATCCTCAGCATGTGACCCCATTCCATTTCTATAACCATTTTCATCTATTATGCTCTGCCCTGTTTCAGCATCTGTCAGCCACACACTATTCACGCTGTAAATTTCCTGCCCATCGCTTGTAGTCCCTGTATACAGCATTATAATTTTATTTTCATCAGCGATCACAGCATTCAGAGTGATTTTATACCCATTTTTCTCAGTACTTTTATTCACGATCTGCACGTAATCATTACGGATCGCTGACTCTAAAGTAAGAGCATCAATATCAGACGAAGCTACTTTCTTAAAAGATTCTAGCTCGCCCCAGTCACTGAATTCAATACTTGTAGAGGCTTGCTGTGGCATCAATTGGGTTGGATTGAAGAAAAGTAAACCTGCAATCAAAACAGATGCAGTCAGTACAGCCATAGCGCTTCTAGCGAACATTAGCTTTTTTCCCCGCTTTTTACCTAGTTCGAGTCCTGCTTGAATGGCATAGATTTGTGCGGCTGCACTCTCCATTTTTTGCTCCTGTGGGATCCGTTCAGCATCGATTAACATGGCAAGCTCCTCCTGACTACTCATGGTTCCAATCACCCCGATTCTTAATGATCGTTCTTAACTGCTTGAGTCCTTTATGCTGCCATGTCTTGACCGTTCCTTCAGGTTTATCCAGTATTTTAGCAATCTCATTTAAGGTCATATCGTTATAGTATTTAAGCAGCAGCACATGGCGATACTTGGGTTTAACCTGTTCAAGTGCCCACAGCATTTCCATCCGATGATGGCCAATGTGCGTAATCTGCTCTCCTATTCTCTCGTCAACAAGCGGCATGGAACGCTTTCTACGTCTTTGTTCATCTATACAGACATAAATCAGGATCCGAATGATCCATGATTTAAACGCTTTTGGATCCTTTAACGTTTTTCTTTTGATCCAGGCCCGGCAAGTCATTTCCTGCATCGCTTCAAGCGCATCATTCCGGTTACGCAAGTAGCTATAGGCAATACTGTATAGCTGTTCTCTATGTACCAATATAGAATCGTAGAAATCCGTCTCGCTCCGAGAATCAAGAATCGTTACCTTCTTCATTTCTGCATTAGTCATCGTCATATCCTTCCTTAGCCCCCTCTCCTAAGCCTCTCATAGATTAAGACGGGGAGGGTATAGAAACGGTTTTTATTTGTATTAACTTTTTTGGGACTGAGCACTTAAAATTATAACATTCTATAAAAAAAGAACGATAAATGTTATGATAAGTAAAATTGGACATAATCAATAGTACGCACTTAAAAGTACCATAGGTACTAAAAAGTACCCATACATTGGAGGATATCATGACAACTATCAAGAAAAAATACAACATTTCTGTTGAGGCCACACTCGAAGTGATCGGAGGAAAATGGAAATGTGTAATTCTGTGTCATTTAACTCATGGCAAAAAACGAACATCGGAACTCAAACAGTTAATGCCCGGAATTACTCAAAAAATGTTAACCCAGCAACTACGCGAACTTGAGGCCGATGGAATTATCAACCGGATCGTATACAATCAGGTTCCACCCAAAGTGGAATATGAGCTTAGTGAGTATGGTGATAGTTTAAGCGACATTTTGACTTCTCTATGTAATTGGGGAGAACAACATATCATTAAGCAATATGGCGATAAATATGCTGTTTTAGAGGACAACATTTTAAATAAATAAATTTTACCCCATGAAAAAAAGGACAGCTAAATCAGATCGATTTAACTGTCCCGTAACTTAAATTACGCCATCTCCTCCTATAGCAGTTGCTGTGAATGATATGGGTCCAAATAGATTTATAGGCAAGTTACTGTCATTCTGAATTACCAATTCATAGTTGTGGATTCCAATATAAGGACCATCAACCCACTGAACATTTAATTGAATATCAGTAGTTGTAGTAAAACGAAAAAAGGATCTATAAATATCGACTCCAGCACGTCGGATTAAAACAAGAAATTGGCTGTTAGCAAGTGCAGTAAGACTAAAACTACCATTTAACTCGACTCTGCTGGAGAAAGAGGCCGGATTAGCCGGACTAATATTTACTTGCGCCGTGGCTAGACCCGCTCCAGCTCCAGGAATCCCTGCAACCGTTATAGCAGTAGTAAACGGGTCTAACGGGATTTTTGCCTGTGACCCATAACTTATAATTGTCGCCATTTTTCATCACTCCATTTCAAGGTTATAGAATAGTATATTGTGAATCCGCAATGATAGATTGGACTTAATTCCTGATGATTATATACATTTAAGTTATACTTTTACTAGATTATAAAACCTAGATACTTCGAATATCATCCTCTAATTTCCACCTATTGACAAACTCACTTATCAGAATTACAATTACCCAAATATCATGAACAACGCTGAAAAAGGGTAAGTAGACAAATGAACATGGACTTCAGAGAGCCGGTGGTTGCTGCGAACCGGTGTCCAGCGTTTGATCGAATGGCCTTTAGAGTTGCTCTTCCGAACCATCTCTCTAGGATGCTGTAGGGATAGCCGGGGTTCCCGCCGTTATCAAGGGACCTGTATCGGAGATTATCTTTAACCCTCTTTCGTACAGGTAAGAGAAGATCGTAAAGCCAACGAAACGTATGGTAACACGATCAATTAAGGTGGTACCACGACAACTTCGTCCTTATTGGATGAGGTTTTTTTGCTATTTTAAGGAGGTGATGGCCATGGATGATGGCTGGTGGTGGCGACTCAATATTAATCAAAAGCGACAAAACAGGAGGAATTTAAATGATAAAAGAACGTGTATTAACTGGAGATCGAGTGACCGGAAAGCTGCACCTTGGCCATTACGTGGGCAGTTTACAGAACCGAGTGGCTCTACAGGAGCAATATGATACTTTTGTGTTTTTAGCAGATATTCAAGCCCTAACGACTCACTTTGATCGGCCTCAACACCTTGGTCAAAACTTGAATGAAATCACACTGGACTATTTATCGGCGGGTATAAATCCAGATAAAACAACCCTATTTATCCAATCTATGGTTCCTGAGATCGCTGAGCTGACTGTTCTGTTCTCCATGTTCGTCACTGTAAATTCGTTGCGGCACAATCCTACCATTAAAGCCGAATCGAAAAATTCCAGCTTAGATGAACTATACTATGGTTTTCTTGGGTATCCAGTAAGCCAGACTGCCGATATAACCTTTTGTAAAGCGACGATTATTCCTGTAGGAGAAGACCAGCTTCCCCATCTGGAGTTGAGCCGCAAAATCGTACGTAGATTCAACGAGCTGTACAGCCCCATCCTTGTGGAGCCCAGAGCACTTATCAGCGAGACCCCAAGACTAGTGGGAACAGACGGCAATGCAAAAATGAGCAAAAGCCTAGGTAATGCCATCGAGCTGGACTCCACGAAGGAAGAGATCACCTTCAAAATCCGCAAAGCCACAACTGATCCAGCCCGTGTTCATAAAAATGATCCTGGGCATCCCGATATTTGTCCCATTTATGCTTATCATCGTGCTGTTCGTTCGCATGGCGCCCCAGAAATTCACGATAGCTGCGAAAGTGGCAGTATAAGCTGTTCAGCCTGTAAGCAGCTTATCACGACAGCTCTAGACCAGCTAATTGAACCAATGCGTGAGCGTCGCTCCTATTATGCAGCCAGACCCAAGGTTGTTGAGGATATCTTATTATCCGGAACTAAGCGTGCCCGCAACATTGCTCAAGAAACGATGTCCGAAGTACGAGAGGCTATGGGCCTTAATTATTTTTCAAAATAAAACTGATCTCTAAGGGCAATAAAAAAACGCCGGACTCTCTATTGGAGAGAGCTCCGGCTGTTTTTATAAGAAAATATTATTTAATATGGATATCTCCGCTTCTAAATAAAAACACTTTCTATAACACACATCTTTTTAGCAAAGGAAAAGGCCGTAATCTCCTAAAGCGAGGTTACGACCTTAAATGTATTCCTTACAGCACCCAATTCCCTTTACGAAATACCGGCTCAATCGTACCATCCGCCAATTCTCCGTCAATATCCAGCTCAGCTGAACCAATCATAAAATCGACATGTGTTAAGCTGACATTAGCACCTCGTGCGACAAGCTCTTCATTCGTAAGCTTTGTGCCGCCTACAATATTGACAGGATAAGCACTTCCCAACGCGAAATGGCAGGAGGCATTCTCATCAATCCCTGTATTGTAGAAAATTCGGTTCAAGCAAGAGATTGGAGAATCATGCTGCACTAAAGCCACTTCTCCTAAATAGGATGCACCTTCATCGGTTGCCAGCAGCGAAGTCAAATGCTCACGTCCGGATTCAGCTTCATATGCTACTACTTTTCCATCTTTAAAAGTGAAGGAAAGGCCTTCTACCAAACGTCCGTTCAGATTCAATGGAAGTGTGCTTCTAACGGTACCATTCACACCTGTACGATGTGGCATGGAATAGATCTCTTCCGTTGGCATATTAGCCACGAAATACACGCCTTTATCATTCTCTCCGCCGCCTCCACGCCAAAGATGTCCTTCTGGAAGCTCCACATGCAGATCCGTTCCCGGAGCGCGGTAATGCAAGCTTTTATAACGCTTAGCGTTCATTCTATCCTGACTTTCTTTCAATTGACCGATATGTTCTCTCCACGCGGCAACTGGATCCTCGCTACCTACACGATTCATCTGGAATACCGCTTCCCACATAGCCTCTACTCGCTCTTCCTCTGGAAGATCAGCAAACACCTTGTTCGCCCAAGCACGCGTTGGAGCCTTGACGAGAGACCAGCTAATTTTGCTATTACGAGTATATTTAGAGTAGTTTTTGCGAGCAACAGCTGCCGCCTTAACTGCTCTTGATACTTTGGAAGAATCAATACCATTGAACAGTTCCGGATCTGGTACTTTAATATGTAAGATGGCGCCGTTCTCTTCCGCAAACTTCTCCATCATTTCTGCTTGCCACTGTGGATAGTAATCAAAGGAATATTCTGGGGCTTTTTCGTAACGAATACGTGTAGTCGCCTCATCGTCCCAATCAACAATTACATATTTAGCACCTGCTTCATAGGCTTTACCTACAATCAAGCGAGTAAGCTCTACCGTTTCAATAGGTGCATGCACCATTAAAACTTGTCCAGGTTGTACATTTACACCTACTTTTACAACCAGGTTCGCATATTTCTCTAACATGACATCAAAATCTTTCATGAATTCTCTTCCTCCATCTCTATGGTTGCTTTACTGTCGCACCAAAGCACCGGAGCTCCTTAACAGCAGACGGTCAGCTTCACTTCTTATTTTAACGCAAAATGCTAAGAGTTGCGATTCGATATAATAAAGCGGCCCCCATGAAAGGAACCGCTCACGTAAATCTTTATTTTTTATCTACTTGCAGTAACGTTACCGTCTTTAAAGAATAGGTATGCATTATCTTGTCCTCAGAGATTACGTTAAGCTTGGTCAAACTTGCTATCTTCGCGGGATCTGATTTGGAAAGCATACGCCACACTTCAGGGTCTGATAAGGTTTCATATAACTTGAGATCATCATATTCTTTGCGATTTTGCATCACTAGCTTCACTTTGTAGCTTCCAATCTCAGTCTCGGTGGCCCCCTGCTCACTACAATAGCTAAGAATATCCTGCCGAAGCTCTGCCAATTCTTTTTCAATTTCCTTTTGCTTTTGCTTCAGACGATAATACTGCTGTACCTTTTTCTCCATCACTTCACGCTCCTCTATAAACATATGTATGCCGGAAGCGCTAAATAAATAAGTTGAGTTCCCTATCATAAAATTTTATAATGAGCCGGGAACGCTAGTTTGCAGCAGACTCCTTTCTTCCACAAAAACAATGATTCGGCAGGTGACTTATGTTTCATTCTTACTTTTTCCCAATTTCTTATGCCTTTATGATGTTTCCTATAGCGGCATTGATCTTCACGCTCCCTTTTCTAATCGTTCAATACCGTAGACACGGCTACATTCATAAGCTTAGAGCTTTAATCCTATACTTACTCTTGCTCTATCTGATGAACGCTTATTTTCTCGTATTGCTTCCGATGCCTTCCTCAAGACATAATATGGCGCCTTCAGGGAGTATCATGCAGCTCATCCCTCTTCAGTTCATACAAGATATTATAGACGGCTCTAAGATCATACCTGATCAGATTTCAACGTATTGGTCTTTACTACGAGAGCCCGCTTTTTTACAGGTGATATTTAACATCGCTCTGACAGTGCCGTTTGGATTGTTTCTGGGCTACTATTTTCGAACGCGCTGGGGAATGTGTATTCTCTTGTCTTTCATGCTTTCGTTATCTTTTGAGGTCACTCAGGTTACAGGCATCTACGGCTTTTTTGATCATCCCTACCGTCTATTTGATGTCGATGATCTTATTACCAACACACTGGGAGGGATCTTTGGATTCCGAATTGCTATCTGGATAAACGGGTTACTGCCACAAATAGAACAACTGGATACGAATATCGATCGTTCTGCCAAAAGAGTCTCCTATACCCGCAGAGGGATTGCCTTTTTCATCGATAGTATGGTGTGGATCATTGGGTTTGGTGTACTTTATGGATTCGATGTAAAAAGTGCTTTCTGGATTGTAACAGGGATTTACTTCATCCTGATTCCAGCTTTCACTGGTGGGCGGACCTTAGGCAAATGGATTGTACGTATTCGGGTGACGAGCAAAGGTAATCGAGCTTCTTTCTGGGCGCTTATGATCCGATATGGTCTGCTATATTGGATATTACTTGGACTTCACGCGCTTGTTATCGATTCTGATGTGACAGGGCTTCTATCTTCACCATTGAGAACGGTCGCTTACCTCATTGTTCTACTGGTCGATTTAGTTTTCTTTATTCATTTAGTCATTAAGGTATTCAAAAAAGATGACCAGCTAATCTATGAGAAATTAAGCCGAACCTCGCATGTTATTTCATGGCCTGAGAAAAGATTGCATACCGATGCCTCCAACAGCAGCTCTTTAGAGGATTAAAAATCTTCATTTTATATAGTATTTATACAATGGAATTTATTATAAAATAGGAAGGCAAGGATTCTCAAAATTTAGGAGATGAATGAATGGAAACTACAAGTAGCTTGCAGTTGTCTAGAAGTCTTCCAGAAGAGCAGGGCATATCATCAGCCGCAATATCCAGCTTTATTGATGCAGTAGAGACACAAAGCTTAGGTCTGCATAGCTTCATGCTCCTTAGGCATGGGTATGTGGTCTCTGAAGGCTGGTGGTCTCCTTATAAGTCCGATCTTCCACATATGCTATTTTCCCTTAGCAAAAGCTTCACCTCAACGGCAATCGGGATTGCGGTCACAGAAAAGCTAATCACACTCGACAATTCAGTCATCTCCTTCTTCCCTGAAGAGGCTCCTGCGACTATCACTGACAATCTATCCAACATGACAATCAGACATCTATTGATGATGGGTACCGGGCATGTCGTGGATACTATGGACACACTTCATAAAAGTGCAGACGGGAATTGGGTTAAAGCTTTCTTCTCAGTCCCAGTGGAGAAACAACCAGGTACACATTTCCTATATAATACCGGCGCCACTTACATGCTGTCCGCGATCCTTCAACGAGTTACTGGCCAAACACTGCTAGAATATCTAGAACCGCGTCTGTTCGCTCCGCTCGGTATTCACGGAGCAACTTGGCAGTCTTGTCCACGTGGAATTAACACGGGGGGATTTGGCTTAAGCATTACCACAGAGGATATCGCTAAATTCGGCCAGCTTTACTTACAAAAAGGGATCTGGAATAATCAACGAATCCTGCCTGAACAGTGGATTAATGAGGCAACTTCCAAACACATTTCCAATGGCGAAGGCGATCATGACTGGGCGCTCGGATATGGTTATCAATTCTGGAGATGCCAACACGGAGCCTACCGCGCCGATGGCGCATTCGGACAACTCTGCGTTGTTCTTCCTGATCAGGATGCGGTAATTGCTATTACTGCCGCTTCAAATAGTATTCAAGGTATTTTGAATGCAGTGTGGGAGCATTTATTACCCAATATGAAAGATGTCCCTCTTCTGGAAGAACAAGCATTAGTAGCCAAATTGGCAGACCAACTAAAAAACTTATCGATAGACCCTCCACAATTGCAGCGGTCATCTTTTCAAGAAGATCAATTGAATGGTATAACCTATACACTCGATGACAACCAATTTTCACTAGCTACTATCTCTATCACTTTCAACAATGATGAAGCTGAAGTTACTTTAATAACTAAACTTGGTGAAAAGAATGTCATTAGATTAGGCCGAGGACAATGGCTCGAAAGCTTTGCACTCATCCTGGAGCCTTTCATGAACCGGATTATGTCCAGCTTTACTTGGACTGCAGAAGATCAACTTCAGTTGTCCTTGCTATTTGTTGAAATGCCTTTCTTGATTATACTTGATATTAATATTCTAGAGAACATGCTTATCCTTAAGCAACGGATTAATGTCAATATGGGACCGCTTGAATTCGATGATATAATCGGAAGAATACAATAGGTATAGTTAATAAAAGAAAGGCCGCTTTGTCCTATGCAGGAACTTAGCGGCCTTATATCACTTCTTTTATTCCGAAAAATCAGCTAGCTTCAACATGACTGGGCAATGATCACTACCCATGATCTGACAATCAATTTGAGCATCAATTACATTAGGTGCAAGTCTAGAAGAAGCTAAGAAATAATCAATTCGCCAGCCCACATTCCGCTCTCTCACCTTCGGCATATAAGACCACCATGAATACACTCCCTCTAGCTCCGGGTGAAGATATCTGAACGTATCTATGAAGCCCGACTCTAGCAGTGTGCTCATTTTCCCTCTCTCTTCATCCGTAAAACCGGAGTTCCCACGGTTAGCCTTTGCATTCTTGATATCAATATCTTCATGGGCAACGTTTAGGTCTCCACAGACAACAACCGGTTTACGCTTGTCCAGTTCTAAGAGATAATTACGGAAACGGTCCTCCCATTCCATTCTATATTCCAATCGAGACAGATCTCGTTTGGCATTAGGCGTATAGACGTTGACCAGATAAAAATGTTCGAACTCTAATGTAATGATCCGGCCTTCTGCTTCTTCATCTTCTTCCATCCCATATCTCGCAGAGATCGGCTTGATTTTAGTGAATATTGCCGTACCAGAATAGCCCTTCTTCACTGCGTAATTCCAATATTGATCGTATTCTTCGCCATGCTCCAGTGTAATTTGCCCTTCCTGAAGCTTTGTTTCTTGAACACAGAAGATATCCGCATCTACTTCTTTAAAATAGTCATTAAACCCTTTTTTGACACAGGCCCGAAGGCCATTAACATTCCATGATACCAGCTTTATCATCGGCTTTTCTCCTTGCATTTTGCTTTAATTATTCTCAGTTTATCATAGTTTTATATCCTAATCATTCAACATCCATGATACAATAACAAAATTGACTCTATATAAATATTAATTAATACGTGAGGTAAAAAAACTTATGAATGCACCAACACTATTACGAGGGTTTAACTTTTTGTATTTTGCGTTGCTGGCTATGTTCATTCCTTTTCTGCCAGTCTATCTAGGGGAGCAAGGTCTTAATCCGGCGCAAATTGGATTCATTATTGGTACTGGAGGGTTTGTTACCATTATTGCTCAACCCTTATGGGGGATGATCAGTGACAAAACAAGAACGATCCGCAAAGTGCTGTTAATTCTGTTGTTATGTTCTGCGGTAACGGGATACTTTTTATTCGATTCTAGCAGCTACGTACGACTTATTCTTTTTGCGATGCTGCTCTATTTCTTCTTAATGCCTATCGATCCGCTAGCTGAAAGCCTGAATTTCCGGATCTCTGAGGCAGCTGGAATTAGCTATGGTTCGATACGTACATACGGTGCATTGGGGTACGGTGTTATGGCCTTACTCACAGGTTATGTGATGAGTTATTTCGGTTCACAAGGTATGGCCTTGCTGTTCGTCGCGATTAGTCTTACAAGCTTTGTGGTCAGCTGGTTCATGCCAGATGCTCCGGTGACCGGTAAACCGGTCACACTTGACAGCCTGAAGCATTTTCTTAGTAACAAAGAAACACTGCTATTTCTAGTACTCATATTTATTAGCTCCGTTCCCGCACGAATGAACGATACCTTCCTTGGGGTTTATATTCGCGAGCTTGGTGGCAGTCCTGAATTAGTTGGTCAATCGTTCTTTATCGCCGCAATGAGTGAAATTATTGTGTTTGCCTTAAGCTTTTGGTGGTTGCGCAAAGGAAAAGAGTTAATCATTATTTCAATTTCTGGAGCCTTTTATTTTCTTCGATTCTTTATTTCGGCCTGGATATCTGATCCGCATTTATTAGCTTATCTACAGATTCTACAAATCCTTACCTTCCCGGTATTCTACTCCGCAGCTATTCAGTATCTATATAGTATTGTGCCTGTGGAATGGCGTGCTACGGGTCAAACTGTGTTGGCGCTACTGTTCTTCGGTGTATCAGGTATTCTCGCATCTTATGCTGGTGGAGCATTATATGAAGCCTTTGGCGGTAAGGTCCTTTACTTAACAATTTCCGTGATGTCATTTATCGGTATGCTGTTCGGATTGATATTGTACAGAATCTATGGAAGTAAACACGCCAATAAAAAGAATATAGCCACTCATTAATCTTTCGACAATTAAACGGGTATGTCCCATAGCCATGTAGACGGCTACCGGACATGCCCGTTTTCTATGAATAAGTATCGTAGTGTCCGTGATAACAAGCTCCTTGTCCCCTATCAAAAAGTGCTAATTCACCGTGTCATTCGCTCTCCCATCAATAGATTTATCGCATAGTATATCCTATCAAAAGAAAAGGAGGTCGTTACTATGGCCATCGTATTACCGCTTCAATTGTTTGTTTTAGAACCTGTCATTGGCAAATCATATTATGAAAACCTTGCAGGTGGTATTAATGCTGCAGTTACAGTAAACAATATCTCGGACCATCCGGTACAACTGGTATTAACCCGTGTGAATGCTCCAGTTATCACTTACACGATTCCAGCATTCAATAGTCTTACACTTCAAGTTCATGCACTGTTGGTTGCAGCACTCTTAAGTACTCCTTCGGGCACAACATTCGGATTTATTGAAATCTCAACATCAGATTTCTAATAGATTCATTTCACAATGCTCTCTAAAGCATCTCTAGTTGATAATTCAGCTAGAGATGCTTTTCTATGAACTTCTAACCTAAGTCATTCTTTATGCTGCTCCATAAGCTGCTTCAGTTTGATTTCAGTATTTGAATCTGCGGCAGGCGTATAAATACTACAACGTAAATCTGTGCTGCCTTGAACCTGTAGTGAGGTTAAATGAAATAACATTTTCCCTGCTTTGGCATGTCTGAATTCCAATAGCACATCGGGAGCAGAGCTTACACGACTTTGTTCCCACATTTCATTAAACGCTGGATGCAGTCCCTTTAATTCCTCAATAAATTCATCGTACCAACGATCCTCTACATATTGTCCGTAATACGCTCTGAAGATGGATAGATAACCACTTACGAATTGTTCCCAATTTACAGCTAAACGTCTGAACTCCTTACGAACAAATAACAAACGAATCATGTTTCTCTCCTCAATGGGCAGCTTAGAGAAATCTAGAAACACATGTGCTGCAGCCTCATTCCAACCTACAATCCCGCAACGCCGGTCTGAAATAATCGTAGGACAAGTCTTAAGCTCCTGTAAGATTTTCTGTAGAGAAGGACTAATTACTGAGGATTCCTCTTGCTGAAATAGAACGCTCCCTGTTCCAGTCTCTAGTGCTAGTGCAAAAAGATATTTCCGCTCATCATTAGTTAGCTTTAGGGCAGTCGCAATACAGTCCAGAACAGACGAAGATACTTTAATATCCCTGCCCTGTTCTAACCACGTATACCATGTACTGCTTACTCCCGCTAACTGTGCAACTTCTTCTCTGCGAAGTCCAGGCGTTCTCCTGCGTGTGCCTTCTGGCAGTCCAACAGAGCTGGGTGAGATCGCTGCACGGCGTGCTTTTAAAAAATCTGATAATGCCTGCAATCTCGTCTGATTAGTCATACGCTTCCTCTCCTCTCTGCTACATTCTTTAGTATAGTACAAATTATACTAGGATAAACGATAACTTGTAATAGGATAAAATAAGTGGAAAAATACCTACATACACTTCTTGAGGAGGTTCATTATGGAACGCGTAGTTATTACAGGTATGGGCTTAATCTCGCCCCTTGGAAATACAATAGAACAATTCTGGGATCGTCTAGTTTCTGGTGAGTCGGGTATTTCCCCAATCACTTCATTTGATACCTCTAACTTTAAGACAAAGATCGCGGGAATCGTGCATGATTTCGATGCGGAGACCAGATTTGGCCGTAAAGAAGCACGCAGAATGGATAGATTTAGTCAGTTCGCCCTAGCAGCCGCTGAAGATGCCTGGACACATTCCGGTCTACAGCTTGATAAGATTGACAAGGAACGTCTCGGAGTTTATGTAGGATCAGGCGTTGGTGGAATTCAAACCTTGATGGAACAAGGGAATGTGCTAAAGGGCCGCGGACCAGATCGGGTCAGCCCCACTTTAATTCCCATGATGATCTCTAATATGGCTGCGGCGATGATCAGCATTAAATTAGGAGCCTTAGGTCCTACAATGTCTCCAGTAACTGCCTGCTCTATTGGAAATACGGCAATCGGTGAAGCCTTCCGGTTGATCCGTTATGGAGGTGCCGACATCGTAATTGCTGGTGGATCAGAAGCAGCCATTACTGAAATCTCTTTAGCCAGTTTCGGCAATGCCACCTCCTTATCCACTCGAAATGAGGAGCCGATTAAGGCGAGTCGGCCTTTTGACGGGGAACGTGACGGATTTGTTATCGGTGAAGGTGGCGGAATAGTTATTTTGGAGTCACTTTCTCATGCGCAGCGTAGAAACGCCAAGATTCACGGAGAGGTTATCGGTTATGGTGCCAGCTCTGATGCCTATCATATGGTCGCCACCCATCCAGAAGGAATTGGTGCTTATCAAGCGATGAAGCTGGCCATGAATGAAGCTAATCTCCAGCCCAAAGAGGTGGATGTAATTAGTGCTCATGCCACGAGTACAGTAGTAGGTGACCGCTCTGAGACCCTTGCGATAAAGAAGTTATTCGGTGATCAAGCCTACCAGATTCCCGTAACCGCTAATAAGTCCATGACTGGACACGCCTTAGGGGCGGCCGGTGGCCTAGAAGCCATTGCCCTAATTAAGAGCATTCAAGAAGGAATCATCCCACCTACCATTAATCAGGAGGTCAAAGATTCCATCTGTGATTTAGATTATGTCCCGAACATTGCGCGAAAATCTGATCTTACTATAGGCATGTCTAACTCCTTTGGTTTCGGTGGGCATAATGCTGTCATTGTGATTCGAAAGTTTGAAGATTGACCACTCAACCATAAAACGGGGTTCCAGCTTAGTCATTCTCAGGACTAAGTGGAACCCCGTTTCTACTGCCAATTTCAAAAAAAATCTATTATTCCATCGTTGATACGTGGCTCCCCCAGATAGAGATACCTTCCTTGGAAACCGCAGTAAACGTCATAACGTTACTAGCTGTTGCTTCATTCCACTCTTTCAGGAACACCCCTTTATAAGTAGAACCGTCAATGGTAAGCTCAGCAGTATGATCATCAATAAGCTTCCATTTCCCCTTTACTGCTCCTTTAATCTTACCGCTTTTAGTGAATTCAATCAGCTCCGACTGCACGATATCAGCCGTAATGTCTTTGTTATGGTTAACATATTTATATTCGCCTGAAATTTGCTCTTTTGTGTATTTCTCTATGCTCTCTCCGCCATAGCGGTGCGGGGCTACAACCGGCCAGCCCTCACTGTTCATAAACATCTGATGAACTCTTACCTCGTGCTTTTCTCCACGATTCGGGAACCGTGTATGGAAGATCAGATAATACTTGCCATTCTCTTCATCATAAAACGCTGAGTTATGACCTGGTGATACATATCCTTCTCCACTCACTGGCAGCTCGTCATCTGTATTCAAGAATTCGAAATTCCCCATTAGCTTCACTCCATAAGGAGCATATGCTGGATCATCGAACAATACGGATGGCGATCCTTGTGCATTAATCATATCTTGACCCTCAGAATCTTCGAAAGGTCCATCAGGCGCCTTTGAACGAGCTACACGGATGTTATATCCACCGTCTGCAGCCAGACCACCGTAGGATAGGAACAGATAGTAGTAATCCGTTTCCGGACTGTACAGCATATATGGAGCTTCTATCCGAGCATGGTTCGCACCCAGAAGCTTTTTGCCATAACCTTGATCTGGCAGCGGGAAGCCTGTATTAGCATCTAGTTCCATAATAAAAATACCACCGGAGTAAGAGCCATAGACCATCCACAGCTTCCCTTCTTTATCAAAGAACACATCCGGATCTACTACATTCGGCTTTTGAGTGGCATCATATACTTCTCCATCATCACCCTTGCCCATCATACCTGACTTCAGAATGATTCCTTTATTCTTATAATGTCCCTCAATATTGTCCGACACAGCTATGCCGAGTGCAGACAACGGGGAATCCCCTTTACAAGCATTGTAATACATATAGAATTTGCCATCCGCCAATTGAATAACATCGGGTGCCCATAAGGTATCCGTCTGTGCCCATTTTAATGCTTCAGCAAACTCCTCTTTGACATTAGGAATGAGTACGTTTCCTTCTACCACCCCAGAGGACAGCTGAGTCCAAGACATCAGATCATTTGATTTAGCAGATGCTAAATGAGAGCCAAACACATAGTATTTGTTATCAGCCATAATGATCGACGGATCATGTACAGATACATTTTTGAAGACAGGCTGGGCAGAGTCAGCTACGTTATTTGTGTTGCTGGAACTAGCTGAATTGTCATTGCACGCGGTTACTGCTAATAATGAAACGCTGATCATTGTAGTCAAAATTGCTTTTCTCATCGTTATACCTCCTATGTATGCCTTTTCATTTTGAAACGAAAACAAACAATAGTCAATCCTTTTATTTAACTAAGTTCGTATTAATTCATATTTATTTAAATAATAGTGAACATTCATACACATAAAAAAACGCCAAGCCATCGAAATGGCCTGACGTTTCTTTTATATTTTACGTAAAATAATCTTTTTAATTAGCGCCTTCTTGTACCAAAACTGGCTCTGGATAAGCATTCTTAAGCACACGTTGTCTGTTCTTAACAACTGCCGGCGGTTCCACCTGAGGAGCCATCGGATGCATTAGCCAAGACTTCACCATATGGGTATCCGAAACCTTATACATTGGAGGCTCTTTCTCCATATCGATTTGCATAGCGTAAGTGGAACGTAGTGCGAAAGCATCGCCCTTAGGCGGTTTGATCAAATCTGGAGGAGTACCAGGAATTGCTGTTAGCAAAGATCCTTTGCTCTCTAGACTTGGCATGGAAGCTAGCAAGCCCCAAGTGTATGGGTGTCTTGGATCGTAGAAGATCTCTTCCGCTGTTCCCATTTCAACAATTTGTCCAGCATACATTACAGCTACACGATCTGCCATTCTTGCTACAACCCCGAGATCATGGGTGATAAAAATAATAGCCGTATCAATCTTCTTCTGCAATTCCTTCATCAAATCAAGGATTTGTGCTTGGATGGTTACGTCGAGCGCAGTAGTCGGCTCATCCGCAATCAGAAGCTTAGGGTTCGCAGCAAGTGCCATTGCAATAACAACACGTTGACGCATACCACCACTGAATTCATGTGGATATTGATTGAAGCGACGTTCTGGAGAAGGAATACCTACAAGATTGAGAAGCTCAATCCCACGTTTATTCGCATCAGCCTTGGAGATGTTCTCATGTTTAAGCAGCACTTCAGTAATTTGTCTGCCGACCTTCATCATTGGGTTCAGAGAGGTCATCGGATCTTGGAAGATCATACCGATCTCTTTACCGCGGATCTTCTGCATCTGCTTCTCTGTCTTGCCAATCAAATCTTGTCCATCGAATAGAATCTGTCCGCGTTTATATTCTCCTGGTGGTGTAGGAACTAGCTTCATAACCGCTTGTGAGGTTACACTTTTACCCGAACCTGACTCCCCAACAATCGCTAGAGTTTCACCTTTATCTACATGGAAGCTAACACCACGGATTGCTTGTACCTCTCCGCCGTGTGTTTTGAATGATATCGCTAAGTCTTTTACCTCTAAAAGGCGCTCCATCTTGTCACCCTCTCATTTCCTCGTCAATTATGATAATGATTCTCAGCATGTTGTAAGCAATAAGTATTATTTTATCTAGTTTTAAGGGTTCTAGTCAAGATTTTTCTGAAAAAAATACGGCTAACCTCACACTTTAGTACTAGATCTAATTATTGCGTGCTCAATAGTTGCGATAGCTCCTCTTTAAAATACGCAAATAGAGAATAAGGAAGAACTACTAGGTACTGCTAAATACAATAAATGGTATGGAAGGAATACTGCCATGATTCTAAAGCCCACTATCAAAATATACACGAATAATACAACCAAAGCAAAAGTTACATGGTCATGTACATCAGTAAGCAATGCTATTTGTGCATAAATGATCATGAAACAAACGTAGTATCGACAGCAGCTACAGCAAACTTACGGTATCAATATGTACACTCAGGCGTTCAAATATAAGAATTCTCCCCTACTGTTGCTCAGTCTCCCTATCTGTCATGTTGTAGTTGTGTCAAAAATGTGTTAATTCATGAACCGCTTCCAGCCCTCAAGCAGATTATCATGCGCCCACTCAAGGTGACCTTGGCTATCGTACTTACGCGAATAACACTCGATGAAGTAAATTAAGTCGATATATAAGTCGTAGAGTTTTTTACGGGCATGTTCGTTTGGGCTGTCGAAGCTATTCCCGTAACCTCTACAGAAATGCTCTGAATTCTCAATATAGCGGAAATAATATTCCATAAGTGGATCGCCCCAAAGTGCCCGTTCCCAATCAATCAATGCAACAATGCGGCCCTCTCGCACAAACACATTGCCATCCCATAAATCCCAATGTATTAGACGAGGCTCAATGACTGCGTCCATAACATGTAAGTGACTTTTGATCTCTGCCTCAACAGTTTCTAACGGAATGGGCATTTCTGCCTTTAAACGACGTGCATCTTCAAGCAGATTCATTATCAAATGCTTAAAGGTTTCCCGCCATGAAGTTCCTTTCACTGGTGTGGATGCACTAAATAATCCGAAACGCTCACCAGGAATTTCATTAATTAAACGGGAATAACGACCTAACTCTTCCTCAATACTTATTCTCTGCTGCGAAGTTAGCGCTTCCTTAATTTCATTATAGGGCTGGCCAACTATTTTCTCCATGAAAAAAAACTCACTTGAAATCATTTCTTTACTGTTATCATAAGCGTATACCTCAGGCACAGGTACTGTCCCTTTTGACTTCATCAGTCGCATCGCTGCAACCTCTACAGACATAATATCATGCTCGTAACTAAGGGTATCTGCTTCAGCTGACGGTGCTATCTTAAGAATCATGTCTCTTCCATCTGATAATAAAAGGTCATATGCTGCGTTAAAATAGCCACCTGTCAGTTCAGTACTTCGCTGAATGCTCACATGGCTTCCAAAAGTAACACCTACCAAATCATTCTGTTGCTCTGTCGTTAATTTTGTTTTAGTAAAGCTCTCCAAGATCTCACCACCATAATGAAATAAGTATCAAAGGATAAACAATCCTTCTCCATTTGATTGAAAATTGTTAAAATTAGAACAAACGAGTCTCATTAGCCTGCTTTTCATGAAAGAGAGGAAACGATTAACATGATTATTAAACCTAGAACACGCGGCTTTATCTGTACTACCGCACACCCGCAAGGTTGCGCTCGTCAAGTAGAGCGGCAAATCGAATATATCCAGACACAACCCGAGATCAAAGGACCACGCAAGGTGCTTGTCATTGGCGCCTCTACAGGATATGGCCTCGCCTCACGGATTACAGCCGCCTTTGGGGCTGGAGCCAGCACAGTAGGCGTCTACCGCCAGAGCAGCAGCAATGGAGCCCGTACAGCCTCTGCTGGATGGTACAATTCAGCAGCCTTTGAGGTACTTGCAGAGAAAGCTGGACTTCAATCCTACAGCGTAACCGGTGATGCCTTCTCCAAAGAAACTAAGGATAGAACCATACAGCTGATTCGCAGTGAATTGGGACAAGTTGATCTAGTCATCTACAGCGTTGCTTCTGCCCGTCGAACAGATCCTGTGACGGGTGAAGTTTATAACTCCGTAATTAAACCTATAGGAGATACCTACACGAATAAAACCGTAAACTTTCATACGGGTGAAGTCAGTCAAATTTCTATTGAGCCTGCTACAGACAAAGAAATCGATGATACCATTCGAGTGATGGGTGGTGACGATTGGCAGCTTTGGATTGAAGCTCTTCATCAAGCCGGAGCTTTGGCCGATCATGCCACCACCATCGCATTCTCATATATCGGGCCGGAGATTACCCAGTCTGTATATCGGAAGGGAACGATTGGACGCGCAAAAGATCATCTAGAATTAACAGCACACACTCTTAACGATGAACTATCTAGTATAGACGGTCGAGCCTATGTAGCAGTTACGAAAGGACTGGTCACACAGTCTAGCTCAGCAATTCCTGTCGTCCCCCTGTACACTTCTGCGCTATACAAAGTCATGAAAGAGAAAGGACTTCATGAGGGTTGTATTGAGCAAACCTATCGGTTGTTTGCAGAACGTCTTTATGCGATCGAAGGGACTTCTGTGGACGAAGAAGGGCGTATCCGAATCGATGACTGGGAGATGTCCCCGGATGTACAGGATCAAGTGACTCAAATCTGGGATAAACTCACGACAGACAATATCTATGAATTGACAGATCTAGAAAGCTACAAACAGGAGTTTTTCCAGTTATTCGGATTTGAGACTGAGGGTGTAGATTATGAAGCTGAGACTGATCCAGACGTAACGGTTACCAATCAGCGGTAAACAATACATTATGTTGCGGACTATCTTCTAGCAGATGTTAGTGGTTGCTCAAGTGCATACAATTCTTCTTCAATGGAAATCATCTTTTGCTCAATCACTTTTCGGGCATCTGCCAGTGCCTGATTATAAATATAAGGTGAGAGTTCTTTGAGCATAAAATCAAGAAGATTCTCACTTGCTAATTGGCCAATTTCGCTAGACAGCTCCGTTTCAAAATAATCCTGAATGCTGGATGTAATTTGTAGTTTGTGTTCTCTCTGTATTTTTATCGGCTGCATGATCGTCCTCCAATTTGTATGGTTTAAAATTCAGATTATTAATACAGGAAAAATGACGTGCTTGCGCACGTCATTTCTTATATCTATACCCTTTAATCTAAACCCACCACATTTCTGCTAGTGGCTCCTCAATCAATACTTGTTGAAGATTACTTACAGCTTTGGAGAAGCCTTCTTCCACAGACATCAATCCATCTTCATGCTCAATACTGACCACATAATCATATCCTACCAAACGAAGAGCGCTCATAATATCAGCCCAAGTCTTAAGATCATGTCCAAAGCCAACCGAACGGAACTGCCATGCACGGTCAAGCATTTTGGTATAAGATTGCATATCAGTTAAGCCATGCATATTGACATTGACTGGATCAATAACTGTATCTTTAGCGTGGAAATGATGAATTGCGCCTTGGCGGCCTAAAATATGAATTGCCTGCACTGGATCAATTCCTTGCCACCACATATGACTCGGATCAAGGTTAGCTCCGATTACTTCACCTGCAGCTTCTCTCAACCGCAGTAGAGTAGCAGGTGTGTGAACGGAGAATCCGCCGTGCAGCTCAAGACCAACCTTCACATCATGCTCTGCGGCAAAGGCTCCCCATTCAGTCCAGTAAGGAATCACTTTATTTTCCCATTGCCAATCCAGAATTTCTTGATAATCATTTGGCCATGGAGCTACCGGCCAGTTCGGATACTTGGCACCCTCATGATCACCTGGACAGCCAGAGAACGTATTAACGACTGGAACTCCTAGCTTCTGCGCCAATTTGACCGAGTTCACAAAGTCCTCATGATCCTTCTGGGCAAGCTCTTTTTGTGGGTGTAGGGGATTTCCGTGACAGCTCAATGCACTGATCGTCAATCCACGGGATTCCACAGCATGTTTGAATTCTTTCAATGCTGTCTCATTCTCGAGAAGCATCTTAGGATCACAATGGCTGTTACCAGGATTCCCTCCTGTACCAATCTCTACCGCCTTTAGACCTTTGGACGCTACATAATCAAGAGCATCCTCCAGCTTGCGACCCCCAAACAAGACCATAAATACTCCAAGTTTCATTGTAAGTCACCTCTTTTGCAAATAGTTTACTTACCTTCACCATACATATCGAAGTCTTTTACTACTTGATTCTTCTCAGCAGATTCAAAAATAGCTTCAATCAAATTCTGAACACGCATTACTTCGGCATTCTTAACGATTGGCTCTGCTGTTCCCTCAATAACGGCTGCGAAATTGTCATAGAAGCTAGAGCCTAGCTCCGCAGGTTGAGGTAAAGCTTCTGTAATCGTAGCCCCTTCTGAAGGAGGCGCCATAGTTTTGGTTAATCCAACACCAGCACGTATAGGCTTAGGCTCGATCTTTTCACCTTCATTGTTTCTGGTTACTAAACGTCCAGTTAAAGACCAATCTTCGATAATACCCGTTCCTTCAATACCCTTCACATACCATCTAGGCAGCGTAATAAAGTTAGTTGTCCCAACCTCAACGATAGCTTTAATTCCATTCTCAAATTGCAGGATGGCTTCAAAGCCATCATCTACATCATTGCCTAGAATAAAGCTCAGACTGCTGCTCACACTGATGACTTTGCTATCGATCATAAATAAGAGCTGATCTAATAAATGAACGCCCCAATCTAGCAGCATTCCTCCACCTTGTGCCTTGACATGGCGCCAGTCTCCTGGAATACCATTCGCTCCATGTACGCGAGATTCAAGCTGGAACAAAGAACCGATGGTCTCTTGATCATACATTTTTTTGATGGTTAAGAAATCCTCATCCCAACGTCTGTTCTGATGTACCATGAACACACGTCCTGCTGCATCCGCAGCATCCAGCATATCTTGAAGCTCTTCCTTGGACATAGCGACTGGCTTCTCACAAATAACATGTTTGCCAGCTTGTAGCGCACGTATAGCGATTTCTTTGTGTACATCGTTTGGTGTCGCAATAAGAACAATCTCAACTGCAGGATCTGCTAATACTTCTTCATAACTTTCATATACCTTGTAACCAGCATTGATGGAGTCCGCACGACGTGCTTCAAGCAAGTCGTATGTCCCTACCACTTCTAGGGAGTTAGTCTCCTTAATTAATTTCGCGTGATAACTTCCCATTCCACCAAAGCCAACGATGACTACGGAATGTATCTTTGAGCTCATGACTTCCACTCCTACTTCCCTATTAATTATCTGATGTGCCGTCAAAATACACAGCGCGACCTGTACGTGAAGATTCATAAATAGCTTCCAAGATTTGAGTAACAACGAGGGCCTGCTCAGGTTTAACTACAGGTTCCTTGTCTTCTCTAACCGCCTCAAGCCACAAGCGAGCTTCACGATCAGATTCATTTTCCTGTCCACCATCAAAGAACGCTACTCCACCAGCAGACAAGTCTACTTTGGTCTCATACAGACGTCCACCACGGTCACCGTTTAGGCGCAGACCATCCTTCATATCTGCACCACCTTCTGTACCTGCAAGAAGCGTCTGAGCTTCTCGATACTCAGATACATTTAGTGCCCAGCTGGATTCAAGTACAATTGTAGCACCATTTTCCATGGTAATAAATCCAAAAGCTGAATCTTCTACCTTAAATTGCTCAGGATCCCAAGGACCAAAGGCATTTCCAGCGTTCTTTCGGTTACTCAGCTTATGGAAAGACGAGCCCATAACACTGCGTGGTTTATAATTATCCATCATCCATAAAGTAAGATCAAGTGCATGCGTACCGATATCGATCAGTGGGCCGCCGCCTTGCTTTTCTTCATCCAGGAACACGCCCCAAGTAGGAACCGCACGACGACGAAGGGCAATTGCTTTTGCATAATAGATATCACCTAGTTCGCCGTTTTCGCAGAGTGCTTTAAGGTATTCACTATCCGAACGATAACGGTTCTGGTAAGCGACAGACAACTTCATCCCCGTACGCTTCGCAGCTTCCAACATTTCTTGTGCTTGGGCAGTAGTTTTAGCCATTGGTTTCTCGCACATTACATGGTTACCTGCTTCCAATGCAGCAATAGTAATCACGGAGTGGCTGTCATTTGGTGTACATACATGAACAATATCAAATCCGCCAGCTTTCAAAAGCTCAGTGTAATCTGTATAAACAGCAGCGCCTTCAGCGCCATAAGTCTGAGCGGCTTTCTGTGCACGCTCTTCTATGATATCGCAGAAAGCTACCATTTCAGCATCCTTCTGACGTGACAAACTTGGCATATGTTTCCCATTTGCGATACCACCGCAACCTACAATAGCAATTCTCAACTTATTAGACATTAACTTTTCCTCCTTGATTTGCGTATGCTTTTACCCATTTCAAACTATCTTCTACACTTTCTAATGGTGAACGACTGCAGAAATCCTGCTCTACTACCGCCCACTCCACATTTGCCTGTACAGCTGCATTTAAAATTGCAGTAAGGTTCACTTCACCTTCACCTAGTACAACAGTTTCCGGAGATCCGTCTTCTTTTTTCTTCAAATCCTTCAGATGGATGATCGGCAGTCGACCTGCGTATTTATTGATATATTCAACTGGATCATAGCCTGCATGATGTACCCAGCAAGTATCCATTTCCACTTGCAACAGGTCAGCCGGCACCTCTTCAAACAATCCATCAAATGCAGTACGGTCACTATCACCATATTTATCTGTTAACTCGAAATCATGATTGTGATACAGAAGAACTGCTCCGCCCGCTTTGCACTTTTCTCCAATAACCTTCAGATTCGCGGCAACCTCTTCATAGTTACGTTGTTCTTCTGACAAATAAGGAACAATCAAATTTGGATTTCCAATCTCAAGATTGTAAGAGATCTCTGCTTCTGTATCATTCAACAATGCGTCATATGGACGATGTGCGCCGAGCGCAACCAGTCCAAGCTCATTTAGCAATTGTTTGACTTCTGCTGCGGTGCGGCCGAAAAAGTGGAAAAACTCTACGCCTTTATATCCAAGGGCTGCTACCTTACGCAGTGTTCCTTCAAAATCCTGTTCCAATTCTTCTCTAAGCGTGTACAATTGCAGACCTATCTTCAGCATTTTCTAATCACTCCAATGGGTTTAGGGTTAGCTTACTAATTCATTTAAACTTCTTTCTGCTGCTCGTCCCCAAAGAGATCAACAGCAGCAATCACTTGAACAATAATGCTGTTGCAGAATTGACTAATCTGATTCCCATTAGTTTCCTTCAACTGCCATCCTTGTTTGCATAGCTAATATCGACTCCGTATAGCGTGGATGGTCGATTTCTTTCTTTATTGCTTAGGTACATAGTAATATGAAAGCGTATATAATAAAATGAATAATATGATTAAAACATGAACAATCTGATTATCATTTCTAGACATCAAGGAGGACACATGAATCAATCAACTACCTGTCACGTTTTATCTGCTGGATTTTCCTTTCACCGCAAACCTTTTCATATGTCACATAGCCATGGAAATCAGAACTATTTAATTCGTCTGCAAACAGAGGGCCGAAGCCGAGCAATGATCGACGGTGTGATGACTCCAGTGGAGAGCGGCGATATCATGCTGTTTGCTCCTAATGATCCTTACTATTTAATCATTGATAAGGAAGAGTATCCTGTAGGTAAGCCGCGGATTGAAAGCGGAGATTATCATATTTTTTGTGAAGGAACTTGGATTGTTGAATGGTGGAAACGTGCTCAGAGACCCTCACTCTTAAGTGTGCCACTGAGTGAGAATTTCCTCGGCTTATTTCGTCAGTTGATTCTTGAGCACAGACGTCTTTCCGATTTCTCACCAGCGATATCTGCCTGTTATCTGCAAATCCTGTGTATGGAAATCGACAGACTCATTACAGATCAGCCAGCGATTACGCCTAAAGGCTATCTAGCTTACCGAATGAAGCAATATGTTGAGGAGCATGCAACCTTACCTTTTCTGTTGGAGGATGTTGCCGCACATGTAGATATTTCCGTCTCCCGTGCCGTTCATTTATTTAAGGAGGCCTTCGGGACCAGTATTATCAAATATGTAAATGATGTCCGGCTAGAGATGGCAAGAGAACGAATAACCTTCAGCCCGATGCCGCTGGAGCAAGTAGCAGAAACCTGCGGTTTCGCGAACTATACTTATTTTCACCGTGTATTCCGAAGTCGTTTCGGCATGTCCCCTAGACAGTACCGTGTACACAGCAGAACTCAAGTATAATATAGAGGTGAATTGCTTCAACAAAAATAGGGCTATCCCTATAGTAGATAAACTACTACGAGGATAACCCTTGCTTCTATATTCAAACAATACTCAAGTTAATGAGATGATTATTCTTTTTCAGCTGAAATAATCAGGAACATCGGTCTGCGATCCTCGTCCTTCATCCACGGATCATTGCTCATTTCATCAGAAGGCTTAGGCTCCTTAACTGCTTTGATAGTAAACCCGGCTCCAATCAAGTCATTGAAGTAGGTTGAGATTGTGCGGTGATATTTTATCACATTTTCTGTTAAGAAGGTCGTTTCACGCAATCCCTCAGACTGATAATGATCTACAGGCCAATGAAGACGATTGCCTTGGTCATCCACATACCAATCCTGTTCATTTCGAGAAGTAAAGATGGGATGCTCCACTGAAAATATAAAGCTGCCGCCTGGCTTAAGGTAAGTATGAACCTTGCGACAAATAGCTTCAAAAGACTTTACATAATGCAAGGCCAATGAACTGATGACCACATCAAATTGTTCGCTCGCAAATTCAATATCCTCAATCGGCATCTGGATATAAGAAATAGCTGGATCGTCTGATTTTTCACGCGCTTCTTGAAGCATTTTTTCAGAGATATCTACGCCAACGACTGAGCTTGCCTGCTGCTCGCGTGCATATAGACAATGCCAGCCAAATCCGCAGCCTAAATCAAGAACACTTTTATTATGTAAGTCTGGGATCAGAGGTTGTAATACATGCCATTCTCCAGCTGCTTCAAGCCCACCAATGGAACGAGGCATTTGTTTATAGGCTGAGAAGAAATTTGTATCATCGTATTTATTTTGTTTCATCAGTTATATATCTCCTATCCATAATGTCTTTCATCAGTATATTCTTAGTGACGCATTATTTTCAAATCGCCAAATGAAAAGGAGCATCATCTTGGAAGATCCGCTCCTTGTGTTTGTTCTTATTCAATTGCTGTTGTTTGCTCGGCGTTAACCGTACATGCTGTGAAATGGCGCTATAATCCCCATTGGATCTGCGACTTTGAGCTGCGCACCAGGTTCCTGAGCGCTCTGCCTTTAACAAGGCTTTTTGAGTCTTGGTTCGTGCCATGTGGCACCACTCTCCTATTCATAGATGAACTATTAGACAACTACAGTTTAACATAATACAGACTATGAGCGCAGCCAGAATTCCGTTACAATGAGATCACTGCTAGTTTTCTTACTTATCTAAATAGATTCGGAGGTTTTTAGTGATGAAATACGATGTTTTGTACGAGGGTGCTTTTGCAATGTTAAAGGTATATTTGGACCCCGGCGAAAGTGTTAAAGCTGAGATGGGCGCAATGGTTGCCATGTCTCCTAACGTAGAATTAAAAGGAACCGCTGATGGAGGCGTAATGCGGGGTCTGGGAAGAATGCTGAGCGGTGAAAAGTTCTTCTTCCAGGAACTCAGAGCTATCCGTGGTCAAAGTGAGGTACTATTGTCTCCAGGATCATTAGGTGATATCCAAGCTATCGAATTAGATGGATCCTATAAGCTGTTAGTTCAAAAGGACGGATTCTTAGCCGGTACGGAAGGCATTCAAGTAAATACCAAAATGCAAAATTTAACACGCGGACTTTTCTCTGGTGAAGGCTTCTTCATTGTAGAAATCAGCGGCAGAGGAACAGTATTCCTGTCCTCCTTCGGAGCGATCCACGCCATTAATTTAGCACCTGGTGAAGAGATGATTATCGACAATGGACATCTCGTCGCTTGGCCAGATTATATGGACTATAAGGTAGAAAAAGCAGCCTCAGGTTGGCTGAACAGTTTAACCAGTGGTGAAGCGCTTGTCTGCCGATTCCGCGGAGAAGGTGTAATCCTCGTTCAGAGCCGTAACCCTGGGAGCTTCGGAACGTGGATTAAATCCTTCGTGCCCACTCGAAGCTAAGAAGAATGACATAGAATTTCCCGTAAGTAGGATTTCCTTTAACAGTTTAAAAGGCATTGTAGCGCTTCTCTGGTTTTTAAGAAGCGCTGCTTTGCGTGCAAATTAAGGAATATCTCCCTATAATCCAGAGATTTCTGCGTAATTGACTACTAATTAGGGAAATCCTCCCTATAATTCCACTGATTTGTTGTGAAATATAGATATTTGTCCGATTTATAGGGAGGATTTCCCCATTTCCATTCGTATCGGGCAATTATCAGTTATTTAGAGGGAGTTTTTCCCTAATTCTTTTCCGAAAAAGAAGCTGCCCCCTAAGTAGTACTTACTACTTCTGAGACAGCTTCTTCTTTTAAATTAGAAAGCGGGATTATGAGACCGCTTTGTTTGCTTTTTCTTTTTTGCAGCCTGTTCGTTTACATGTGTCATAAGTACCCTTGAAATCTAGGCGGTGATCCGTGACGTTAAAGCCATATTCACGTTCCACTCTTTTCTCCAGCTCCACTAGCCAGTCATCCTTAATTTCCTCCAACCTGCCGCACACGCTGCATATCAAATGATGATGCATGTGAGAATGATCATTCCCGCGCAGATCGTAACGAGCGACTCCATCTCCGAAGTTCATCTTTTCTACAATGTGAAGCTCGCATAAGAGCTCAAGTGTACGGTATACCGTTGCCAGCCCTAAATGCGGATAACTGTTCTTGACAAGCATATATACTTCTTCTACGCTGAGATGATCTTTCTCATTGTCGAGCAATATGTTCACTATGGCCTCACGCTGGGGCGTTAATTTATATTTTTGCGCCGCAAAAAGCTGACTGATATTTGAAATTTGATCCATTTGATCTCCTACCTTCCCGGAATGATTTAACATCCGTATCCACTGAGACGCACCCATTTATGCATCAAATATTAAACGTAAATAGTAATCTTTACGATATAATCATATCAAAAATAATCACGAATGAATAGAGCCTAACATCATTATAACATTTCAGCTCTCTTATCCAAAGTTCTTTCATCCATTCCTGCCTATTTTTCTGCCAAAATCTACTTTTTCGTGAAATATTATAGGTTTGACCGCAACCTTTCCATATTTTTCTGCGTTTAAGTTTGTGATAGCGGCCACGAGGCCTATCCATACAACGAGGTGAAATAACCATGAATATGAAAAAAAGAACGTTAGCCGCGATTACAACCGTTACGATTCTCTCCTTCTCTTTGGGTGGCCAAATATTTGCAGCCGGAAATACCTTTAAGGATATTGATAATATAAACGGCAAAGAAAAAATTATTTCTTTAAAAAATCAAGGCTTGATCAAAGGGGTTAGTGAATCCCAATTCTTGCCCAGCTCCAAAGTAACAACAGCACAAGGGATCCAGTTCATTTCGGGTGGACTCCAGCTTAGTCTCGCGGCTATTGATTTCAACAAAGCTCCCGTTGCTAGCGGCTTGTTCACGAAAGTCAAGGATAAAGCTTGGTACGCTGAAGCCTTTATCAATGCGTATTACAATCATGTCGAGCTTCCTAAGGACATTGATCCAACCAAAACAATGACCAAAGAAGAGTTCACCAATTATCTAGTGCAAGGGGTCGAAGGCATTGGGAATCTGCCGATGATCAATATAGTGCCCGTAGATATCGCTGACGATGCTGCGCTTAACCCCTCTTATCAAGGCAGTATTCAACGTTCGCTTAAATACAAGATCAATAGTTTAGACGCTAATGGGAAGTTTAATCCGAAAAGTGAAATCACTCGCGCCGAAGCTGCGATTATGCTCTATAATGCTTTGGAATTTCTGAAGACTGGTATTAAATCCTAACCTAGAAGTGACGCACCACTAACATTGAATGGTAAACAAGAAAAAGCAGCCCAGGTATAGTCCTGAACTGCTTTTTTGCATCTTGATCTTCTTCTATACTTCTTCTCCACTAATTCTGTTCAGAAATTGCAGAGCACGAGGATGCTGCGGATGCTCAAGAACTTCTTGTGGAGTCCCTTGCTCTAGAATATGGCCTCCATCCATCAGAATGATCCGGTCAGCCACATCCGCAGCAAATTTCATCTCATGGGTCACTATCACCATAGTCATTCCCTCTGCCGCTAACTGTTTAATAACCTTAAGCACTTCCCCCACCAACTCAGGATCAAGCGCAGAGGTAGGCTCATCGAACAACAGCACCTCTGGATCTACTGCCATGGCACGAGCGATAGCTACCCGTTGCTGCTGGCCACCAGACAGTTGGTGCGGATAAGCATCCGCTTTGTCCGCCAAGCCAACTTTAGTTAACAACTGAAGGGCACGTTCGCGTGCTTCGTCCTTGGATCGTTTCTGGACCGTCACCTGCCCCTCCATCACGTTGCCTAGTGCAGTCATATGCGGAAAAAGATTATAGGACTGAAAGACCATCCCTGTTTTTTGGCGTAATGCCAAAATGGACTTCTGGGGGATTTTCTTGTTATCCGTGAAATTAATTTTAATATCACTGAGCGATAAGCTTCCTTGATCAGGTACTTCAAGCAGATTAAAGCACCGTAAAAGCGTTGTTTTGCCTGAACCCGATGGGCCAATAATGACCAGTACCTTGCCATGTTCCATTTCGAGATCAATGCCCTTTAATACCTGCAGCTCACCGAAGGATTTATGCAAATTAAGTATTTCAATCATAATTGTCTCCCCCTTTAGCTCGCAGAGTAACGACTCAGTCGTTTCTCCAAGTAATTTTGCAGTGCTGATAACACTGAGCAGAATAGTAAATAGAACAATCCTGCTTCGCAATAGATCAGCAGTGGCTCATAGGAGGTGGAAGCAACCTGCTGTGCTGTTCTGAACATCTCCGTATAGGTAATGGTCGCTGCCAGTGAAGTGTCTTTGACCAAGCTAATAAAGGAATTCGATAACGGCGGTACAGAAACACGGGCAGCTTGTGGCAGTATAACGCGGCGCAGTGCCTGGGCACGAGTCATCCCAACGGAGAAGGCCGCTTCCCACTGACCTTTATGTATAGACAGGATAGCAGCACGTATGATTTCTGATGAATAAGCTCCTACACTAAGCGTGAATCCAATGGTCGCGGCTATGAAAGGGTCGAGCACGATTCCAACTGCCGGCAAACCATAGAAAATAATAAACAGTTGTACCAACAAAGGGGTTCCACGAATGACCCATACATAAAAGCGAGCGATCAGCTTCGGAAGTACCCACGGGGAGAGTCGAGCTAATGCAGTCAATATCGCTAAGATCAGTCCAAGTGCAAATGATATCAATGCCAAAGGAATGGTAAAAGCCACCCCAGCTTTTAGCAGGGGTAGCAGTGAATCTAAGAAGATTTGTATTTTGCGGTCATCCATTTTTAGACATCCTTTTTGGTTCCAAGCTGGTTAGCTTCTGAAACCTTGTATTATTTTGAAACGTCAGCACCAAAGTATTTCTCAGAAATCTTTAAGTATGTGCCATCGCTCTTCATTTCAACAATTGCATCACTAACTGCTTTTACCAACTCATCGTTGCCTTTTAAGAAAACAGCTGCGCTTTGCGAACCGTCAGGAATCTCATCTACCACTTTAATTTTCACATCAGGCTTTTGCTTTTTCAGGTCTAGATAAGACAAACCATCATTTACAGTCGCATCAATACGGCCTGAGGTCAATAGGTCCATCGCTTGATTGAACCCGTCTGTAGCAACGATTTCAGCACCGTTCTCACGGGCGATATCGGACAGGTTACTGGTTAGAGATTGTCCGGCTTTTTTACCCTTAAGATCTGCAAATGTTTTGATATCCTCATTGTTTTCACTTACTATCAATACTGCTTTAGATACGATATACGGTTCAGAGAAATCATATTTCACTTTACGATCTTCATTAATGGATACTTCGTTAAAAATAACATCAAAACGCTTGGCATCCATCCCAGCAAAAATACCGTCCCACTGTGTCTCAAAAAATTCTGGTTCAACACCGAGACGCTTCGCTACTTCCTCAGCAATTTCTACGTCAAAGCCGGTCAGTTTCCCCGAAGCGTCATGATAAGTAAAGGGTGCATACGTCCCTTCTGTTCCTATACGCAATTTGCCGCTAGCTTTAACAGCTTCCAGACTGTTTTGCGCAGTGACTGTATTTCCACCATTCGTTCCAGCTGAAGAATTTTTAGAAGTATCGGTATTCGAATTATTGCCGCAGGCCGCTACAAACACCACGGTTAACGCCAATAGAATAGTTAAACTTAGTTTTTTCATTATTAATTCCCCTCTCTTTACCCGGAATTCATCCGGTAAATTGTATACTACACTGGCTGCTGTTTACCGTCAATGATTTTTTCCGATTATATACATCGGAATTGTAATATTAGGTAAATCTCTACCCTTATATTACCCATTCTTAGAATAATCCTTCACAAGATCCTCTCTTTACATCTCAGAAAGATATGGTATATTTATAAACAAATTAAATATGGACCTGTTATTTCACTAGGGGAGTCGGCCGACTGAGACGGAGCTTCAAGCTCCGGACCCTTGGAACCTGATCTGGATCATACCAGCGGAGGGAAGTGGAGCAGAATTTTCATCCCATGCATTTTTAGTGTTCCTATGCTGAATGAACTTTTTGACCCATTTATTTCCCACCGGAAATGAATGGGTCTTTATTTGTTTACAATCAATCACAAAACTTAAGCGTAGGCTTTCGAAGCAAGTTTTGTACGATGCTTTCCAAGAAGCCAACGCTCACAAAACTTTTTAGGAGGTTCGATCATCACGACAATCCTATCCATTCAAGGCTTAACCTACTCCTTTCCGGAATCAGAACAACCCCCTGTATTCGCAGATCTATCCATGGATATCAGGCAAGGTGAGTTTGTTTCTGTCATTGGGGCTAGCGGATGCGGAAAAAGTACGCTTTTCAAAACTATAGCAGGCTTGCTCGAACCCACTCATGGGAAAATAAAAATTCATTCGAACTCGTCATCCTCTACTCGCTTAGGTCAGATCGCATACATGCCTCAGCAGGATTTGCTGCTGCCTTGGAGAACCGTGCTCGACAACTGTCTTTTGCCCTGGGAGATTAAACCAAGGTTTAGTAAACAACAGACGATCTCTCACATTCGGGAAATGCTGTCACGCTTCGGTTTGGCCGATGTAGAGAGGGCTTATCCCCATGAGCTATCGGGTGGCATGAAACAGCGAGTCGCATTTCTACGAACGCTTGTAGCTGGCGGCGGGGCCAGTCTTATGCTGCTAGATGAGCCATTTGGAGCGCTCGACGCTATGACCAAACGTGAGATACACCGTTGGCTGTTGGAGCTTTGGGATGAGCTGGATCAAACAGTGATGCTCATCACCCATGATCTAGAGGAAGCGCTGTTACTAAGCGATCGGATTTATTTATTGTCTGGAGGCGTGCATAGCGAACTACAGGAGATCATCGTTGATTTACCGAGGCCAAGACATTACAAGATGAACTATGAACCCCGGTTTATAGCGTTACGGGAAGAGTTGGAGCGGAGACTGTATGCATCCCATACCTTTTAAAAAATATTTAAACAATTACGGCCCCTTCATTCTACTGCTATTGTTCATTCTTGTGATCTGGGAATCAGCTGTTCGTCTTCACTTGATTCCAGCCTTTATCCTACCTGCACCTTCTTCAATAGGTATCGCATTGATCGAACACAGGCAATTACTCAGACCGCATTTATTGGCGACACTACAGGAAATATTGGTAGGTTTTGTTCTCTCGGTTATCTGTGGTTCACTGCTGGGCACCGGAATGTTCTTGTTTCGCCCCCTTGAAAAGGCCATCTATCCGTTCCTTATTATCAGTCAGACGATCCCGTTAATCGCGCTATCCCCCATTTTCATTATGTGGTTCGGTTATACGCTGTGGAGCAAAGTGGCTGTTGTGTTTCTAACTGCTTTTTTTCCAGTCGTTGTGAGTACATATGACGGACTTCGTACAAGTGGTCAAGCCTACAAAGACTTATTGTTAACATTTGGCGCAAACCGCTGGCAACTGCTTGCTAAAACCCAAATCCCGCTGGCGCTGCCCTCTTTTTTCTCAGGACTAAAGCTATCCATTGTGTACTGCGTGATTGGAGCAACCATCGGCGAATGGCTTGGAGGCAGCAAAGGACTCGGTTACTTTAGCCGAAGGATGGCCGGAAATATGCAAAGTGCCGAAATGTTCGCCGCTGTATTTCTGTTGTCCGCGCTCGGTGTAGTGTTGTTTCTGATGATAGCTCTGCTCGAACCATTATTTTTAAAGAAAAGAGGATCTAAGCAATGAATGATTTTAATTTCCAAAGAAAATGGCTTATTCCCGTATTTCTCATATGTTCAGTCCTAATCTTCACCAGCTGCGGAAAAGCATCCAATGTAAGTAGTCCTCCTGCTAATTCATCTAATAACGAAATTAAACAAACGCACAAGCTGACGGTTATGCTCGATTGGTATCCCAATGCCGTTCACTCTTTTTTATATGCTGCTGAGCAGAATGGTTATTTCCAAGAGGAAGGTCTGGACGTAGAGATCCAAATGCCCGCAGACAGCAATGACGCACTGAAGCTTGTAGCAGCGAATCAAATCGATTTAGCGCTTAGTTATCAACCTCAGGTGCTCATGGCACGCAGTGAGAACATTCCAGTACGTTCGATTGCAGCGATTGTGAGGCATCCGCTTAATCATTTGATGGTACCTCAGGCTGGTGACATTCATAGTCCAAAAGACCTCACAGGTAAACAGATTGGGTATTCTTCCATTCCTCTTTATGAAGCCATGATTCGTACGATGATCCAAAACGATGGGGGTGACCCTAAGGCCAGCAAATTAATAGACGTAGGCTTTGACCTTATTCCGGCGATTGCGACGGGGCAAGTGGATGCCATTATGGGAGGGTTCATTAACCACGAACAATTAATCCTGGAAAAAGAAGGTCATCCCGTGAACTCGTTCAATCCCACGGATTATGGAGTCCCCGATTATTATGAGCTAGTCCTTGTCGCCAGCGATCAAGGAATACAAAATTCTGAATCCTATTTCAAAAAGTTTGTAAATGCAATTACAAAAGGACAACAATTTGTGCAGGATAATCCGGAAAAAGCGTTAAATTTGCTGCTTGCACACGAAGATGAGACCTCTCCACTCGATAAGCAAATTGAAGAGAAGAGCCTGGCGATTCTACTACCGCTAATGAATGCGGGTGATCAAGATTTTGGATATCAAGCGCCAGCGTCTTGGGAGAAGGTAAGACAGTGGCTATCGGACAATGATTTACTGTCTACTGACATCAAAGCTGAGGATGCTTTTATTAATTTTTAAACATTAGCTATTCGCTCATAAAACTTGAGGAGGAATAATCATGAGTTATCTATCCAAAGTACGGGAATCCAATCCACTGGTCCACAATATCACCAACATCGTCGTAGCCAATTTCTCAGCCAACGGTCTTTTGGCGCTCGGTGCCTCCCCCTTTATGGCGGATGCTCACGAGGAAGTGGTCGATATCGCTGCATTTTCATCTGCCGTAGTTCTAAATATCGGTACACTGAATGACTACGCCATTCAATCCATGGTGCTCGCGGGACAATCTGCGAATAAGCACAGCGTTCCCTTAGTTCTTGATCCAGTGGGTGCGGGAGCCACTTCTTATCGAACAGCGGTCACTCAAAAGCTAGTGAATGAGATGCAGATTACCGCTCTACGTGGCAATGTTGCTGAAGTTGCCAATGTCATTGGTGAAAGCTGGTCTATTAAAGGGGTAGATGCAGGCGAAGGGGATGGCGACGTAGTCGTCTTGGCTGAGACTGCCGCGCGGAAGTTAGGCTGTGTAGTTATCATCACCGGAAAAGACGATGTCATCACAAATGGAGATAACACCTACATTGCCAGCAACGGTCACCCTATTCTAACGAAAGTAACGGGAACCGGTTGTCTGCTAAGTGCAGTAGTCGGTGCATTTCTAGCGGTAAGTGAAGGAGCATCTCTTGAAGCCGCAGTCGAAGCCCTCTCCTTCTATGGCGTGGCTGCTGAAATCGCCGCTGAACTAACGACTGGACAAGGTCCGGGGAGCTTTCAAATCGAGTTTCTAAATCAATTGAGCTTGGTCACAGCTGAAACTTACCAAGATAAATCAATAATCAAGCAACTCAGATAACAACCCTAAGGAGTGAACAATGATGATATATAAAGCTTTAACTATAGCCGGATCGGATAGCGGTGGTGGCGCTGGCATCCAAGCAGATCTAAAAACCTTTCAGGAGCTTTCTGTATATGGAATGAGTGCTCTTACGGCTGTGACAGCCCAGAACACCCTCGGAGTTCAAGGCGTTTATCCGTTGACACTGGAAGCTATTACTCAGCAGCTTGATTCCATTGGACTTGATCTGAAGCCGGATGCTGTGAAGACCGGGATGCTTTTTAACAGTGACATCATACGTATCGTAGCAGAGAAGATCCAGCAATACAGCTGGCGTAATCTTGTAGTTGATCCTGTGATGGTTGCTAAAGGGGGTTCCACGCTGCTACAGCAAGAAGCTGTTCAGTCCTTAATCAATCATCTCCTCCCGCTAGCCTTAGTGACGACACCCAATATTCCAGAGGCTGAAATGATTACCAACAGAAGCATCACTACTATAGACGATCGTAAAGAAGCGGCTAAAATCATTCATGCCATGGGCTCTAACTATGTAGTGCTAAAAGGTGGGCATGATACCTCAACTAAGGCTGTTGTGGATCTCCTATATGATGGTCACGAATTCATCTTTATGGAGAGTCAACGAGTTCAGACTAGACACACGCACGGCACAGGCTGCACCTATTCAGCAGCAGTCACTGCCGAGCTTGCTATGGGCAAAAGCGTTCCCGAAGCAACACACATAGCTAAAGCTTTTATACAAGCGGCGATTGAAGACGAGCTGGGCATAGGGGCTGGACATGGACCTACGAATCATTTTGCATATCAGAATAGATTGCGAGGGATGAACCTTGAAGCAAATAGACAGTGATCAACTGCGGGATTTATTAAAAGTCTATTTCATTATGGGCAGTGTGAATTGTCGGATAGCCCCAGCCAAGGTATTAAAAGAAGCGGTCGCGGGAGGCATAACGATGTTCCAATTTCGTGAAAAAGGTACGGGGGCATTAACTGCCCAAGTTAAATTTAATTTAGGAAGACGGCTCCAAAAGATATGTCGTGCTAACGGAGTCCCTTTTATCGTTAATGACGATATTGATCTAGCCATCGCCCTTGATGCGGACGGCATTCATGTAGGACAAGATGATACCCCTGCGCTGGCTATTAGGCAGCTGCTTGGCGAGGATAAGATCGTTGGTGTGTCCGCTCATTCGCTCGCCGAAGCTCGGCAGGCGATAGCGGATGGAGCCGATTATCTGGGCATTGGTCCTGTTTATCCTACCTCTTCCAAGGAGGATGCCCAAGCTGTTCGAGGCACATCAGTTATTGAAGAAATACGAAACAGCGGCATTACGATTCCTTTGGTTGGCATAGGCGGGATCACGGTGCACAATGCAGCACCAGTACTAGCTGCGGGTGCGGACGGTATCTCCGTTATCTCAGCTATTGCGGGCGCTGAAGACATCACCTTGGCAGCCAGAGGATTTGTTCACGAAGTTAATTTAAGCGGGTCATAAGCTCACTCAGCTCTTCTCCGCTCAAATGCCGCCATTGTCCTCGCTCCAAACTATCAAGTGTAATATTCATGATTCTTATACGCTCTAGCTTTAGTACTCTATATCCAAACTCCTTGCACATTCTGCGTATTTGCAGATTAAGGCCTTGAGTTAGGATAATTCTAAACTGACATTCCGCGATCCGAGAGACCTCACAAGGTTTTGTTGTGACGCCAAGAATATCCACACCACTAGACATGGCATGTATGAATTCTGACGTTATTGGCTTGTCTACATGAACTACATATTCTTTTTCATGCCCATTCTCGGAACGCATCATTTTGTTTACGATATCTCCATCGTTGGTTAACAAAATGAGGCCTTCCGAGTGTTTATCTAATCTGCCGATCGCAAAGATCCGTGAGGGATAACCTACAAAATCTATAATATTCCCAGCTACATTTGGCGCAGCTGTACAGGTGATGCCTATCGGTTTATTCAGCGCGAGGTATACCGGCTCCCCTTTACTGCTTGTTATGGGCTCTCCATCAATCCATACGATATCCTCTGGCTCTAAAAGAATATTCGCATCACAGACGATGCCGTTAACAGCGATCCGCCCTGCGGCAATGAGTCGTTTCGTTTCCCTTCTGGAACAGAAGCCTGTTTCGCTTATATATTTATCGATTCTCACTGATAATCCTACTTTCCTTCTGATACTGATACTTGCATCTATCCATAAAAAAACACCTGATTTTAACGATCAAAATCAGATGTTAACCTTCAGGAATAATTGATTTCAAGGGAGCTATTTCGAGCTTCCGCTTTTTTTCACGTTATTGCCCTTGCTTCCACTTGCATCTTTAGCGCCTGGACCCGTGGTTGGAGCACCTTTTGCAGGTTTAACTGGCTTTGCTGTTTTGTTCCAGCGTGTCCAGCCCTTACTCCCCGTACCTCTGCCCGTGCCGCCACCTTTACTTTTTGCACCCATCTTATCACTCCGTCAGTCATTCAGAATTCGTATAGTTTATACACTTCATCTATTTTACCACACTCTCAAACTTTCTGGTTAAGTAATAGCTCAGCTTCGACTAACGATACTCTGACTAATATTTAGCATCTTTATTCATTTCATGAATATCAAAGGTATCTTCATGTATTTCAATGGCGATGACAGTACCCTCTTTTTCGAAAAATTGCACATGCCCTAACCGCTTATCCTCCAGTTCCACCCAACCAGCATCCTCTAATTTATTAAAATAGCTGTCAGGCCGGTAAAGACCTTGTTCTCCCCCTATATTATCCAATTCGTACTTTACGCCTATTTTTATATTAGGGTTACTTGAAGTTGTCGTCACTTCGATTTCCTTGGCGTTCTTCGGAACAGGAATTTCAGCATTGATAGAAGATATTCCGTACTCTTGCTCCACTTGAGTTGATGATGTACATCCGCTTGTGAATAGTATTAAAGGTAACCATATAAAAGTTAATAAATATTTATACAAGTATATCAGCTCCTTCCCCAACTTATTTTACCAAATCAATCCATTAAAAAACACCCCACCAAAGACTAAGCTTTGATGAGGTGTCTATTTCGAATCAGCTTTACAGCTCATCCATTTTATTTAGGCTGAATATAACCTTCTGCTTTCAGAAGCTCAGCGATCAATACAGCACCGCCAGCTGCTCCGCGCAGTGTGTTATGGGAGAGACCTACGAATTTGTAATCATAGATGGCATCTTCGCGAAGTCTGCCCGTTGATACGCCCATACCATTCTCAATATCACGATCCAGTTTGGTCTGTGGACGGTTCTCCTCTTCGAAATAAGTAATGAACTGTTTAGGGGCGCTAGGCAGTTCAAGCTCTTGAGGACGTCCTTTGAAGCTATTCCAGAGTTTCAGAATCTCTTCTTTGGATGGCTTTTTCTCAAAAGAAACAAATACAGCAGCCATATGTCCATCCGCTACAGGCACACGGATACACTGCGAAGTAATGGTTGGCGCTTCACTTTTTACGATACCTTCTTCTTGCACGCTTCCCCAGATGCGCAACGGCTCTTGCTCGCTCTTCTCTTCTTCGCCACCAATGTAAGGAATCACGTTGTCCAGCATTTCAGGCCAGTCAGCAAAAGTCTTGCCCGCACCCGAAATTGCTTGGTAAGTGGTGACTACAACTTTAGATGGGTTGAATTCTTTAAGTGCATGAAGCGCAGGCACATAACTTTGAATGGAGCAGTTAGGTTTAACCGCAATGAAACCAGTCTCAGTGCCCAGACGTTTTCTTTGCTGCGCAATAACCTCAAGATGCTCTGGGTTAATCTCAGGAATGACCATAGGCACGTCCGGTGTCCAACGATGCGCTGAGTTATTAGAGATAACTGGAGTGCCTGTACGAGCATAAGCTTCTTCGAGCGCTTTAATCTCTTCTTTTTTCATGTCTACTGCGCAAAAGATCAGGTCTACGTCCGCAGCTACTTCTTCTACCTTAGAAGCATCTTGAACCATAATATTCTTCACGTTCTCAGGCATTGGAGTGGATAGCTTCCATCTGCCCTTGGCCGATTCTTCATACGTTTTCCCAGCAGATTTCGCACTGGCAGCAATCGCAGTTACTTCAAACCAAGGATGATTCTCTAGAAGGGCAATAAAACGTTGTCCTACCATACCTGTGCCGCCAACTATGCCGGCTCTTAGCTTTCTTGACATCAGAAAATACACTTCCTTTTGATTAACTGTCCTATTGTGAATAATAGGCCGATAATTAATGATATACGGGTCGAGAACATTTGGCGAGTGTTAACATCAAAATAACATTAAAAAATTTAATATTTTCATTTAAACCAGCCTTTTTCCTTAAATCGAGTGATCGCTTCAATCCGATTTCCCACATCCAGCTTATCGAGGATAACAGAAATGTAGTTCCGAACCGTACCAGTGGTAATGTACAGCTCGCTGGCAATTTCTTTCGTATTTTTGCCATCGGCGATCAGGCCGAGTACTTCCTTCTCCCGCTGAGTCAATGGATTAACTTCACCACTGTAGGCTTCATCCATCAGCTCCGGTGCATACATGCGTCTGCCTGCCATAACATTCCGGATAGAGAGTGCCAGCTCTTCACTAGGACTGTCCTTCAGTAAATAAGCATGAACACCCGCTTTGAGCGCACGTTCGAAATATCCCGCCCGGGCAAAGGTCGTTAATATCATCGTTTTGCAGCCGCTAGTCTTCAGGGCTTCTGCAGCGTCGAGACCACTCATTGCCGGCATCTCAATATCCATAATACAGATATCCGGTTTAAGCTGCTGAACCATTGCAACAGCTTCTTCCCCGTTACTTGCTCGGCCTACGACCTTCATATCCTCTTCTAAATCGAGCAAAGAAGCCAACGCCCCGAGGAGCATTCGTTGATCCTCAGCGATTACAATTTTAATCATTATAGGATAACCTCCTGTTCCTGATGTTTGAATGCATTGGGTACTTTAATTACAATTGTAGTCCCGCTATCTCTCACGATGTCCATACAGCCATTTACGAATTCAAGACGCTCTCTCATGCCTTGCAGGCCATGGCCTTTAAAATAAAGGTCATTCCCAGGTATACCGGTCCCATCATCTTTTACTTTAATGACTAGATCCGTCCGTGAAGGTTCAATCAGAATAGAGCAAGACTTTGCCCCGCTGTGCTTCACAACATTAGTGACAGCTTCCTTTATACACATGCTGAGGACATTCTCCGTAATCAATGATGTATTTGTTAGCTTCGGGTTCCCCTCCAGCATATAATCAATCTCCGCAGCCGCAAGGAACTGCTGAATATGAATCAGTTCATCTTCAAGCCGAATGCCACGCATTCGCGTAACCATCTCACGAACCTCTTTCAGCGCACTTCTCGCCGTTTGTCGAACATCATTGATCTCTGCTTTTGCTTGGGTAGGATTAGAGTCGATTAGCTTTCCTGCCAAATCACTCTTCAGACCAATTAATGAAAGCTTCTGACCTAATGTATCATGAAGATCTCGCGAAATCCGTTGTCGTTCTTCAAGCTTAACGAGTTCGGATATCCGTTTATTGGCGTCCTCCAATTGGTCTTGCAGCTTCTCTTGATTGTTACGGTTGTAGGTAGTGATGGGTAGAAGAATCACTGCAATCATGCTAACAAGGACGAACGGAAGCTGGCTAATAAACACTGAATTACGCGAGAGCAGCTCATAATTGATTGTAATGATCGTAGTTAACAGATGTATGGAGTACAGTGTGAAGAACCCCACTCGATTCTGTATGTTCCCGATAAAAAAGGCTAGAAAAAGTGCAAAATACATATATCCGAACAAAAGCGTCATCGTTATAGACACTAATATTTGAACACTCGTCCAGAAATAAACCAGCCACCCCTTAGAAACAAAGGAAAGCACGTAACAAACAAAAAATACAGCAATCATCAAGATTCCCCAAACTACTTGGTAGGTAGAGGAGGAGCGAAAAATAAAATAAAACGGTAGAATGTAAAAAACGACCCACACATAAGGGCTGAGACCTGTGCTTTTATGAAAAATATGATGCCACTTTTGCATGACCGCTCTCCTTTTTTCCATACATTACTCTCCTTATTCTATCACAAATTCAGTGAAAATCTGTTGAACCACTACGATAAATAGAAAAAGATTAGAGCCACGAATGATTTCTCCGGCTCTAACCTTTCTATATAATCCTATTTTGTTCGAACCTATAGTTATTATTCTCCTTGGAGTCTAGTCTTATGAACTTGCAGGACTTCTCCCGCTACCTTAGGTTTGCTTAGTCTCGACTTTACCTCTTTAAAGCTGATGAAGCACTTATTCTCCTCATCCCAAAGACGGAAGTGTAGAGCCTTCAGGCTAGTGCTAAGCGTTATGGTCGTCGCCTTTTGCAATGGTGGCGTAGCATTATGTGCTTTTTCTAAATTATAGTTGGGTACCTTTGGACTTAAATGATGGACATGGTGGAACCCGATGTTCCCTGTGATCCATTGCAATAGCTTAGGTAGCTTGTAATATGAGCTTCCCTCTACTGCAGCCATAACATAACTCCACTCCGATTCATTCTCGAAGTAGGAATCCTCGAACTGATGCTGAACATAGAACAACCATATTCCGAGAAAACCGGATACAAAGGCTATTGGCAATTGCACCATGATAAAGGCTTGCCAGCCGATCGCCCAAATAAGCAATCCGTAGAGAGCTGCGATAGATACATTTGTTAAATAGGTATTCATCCGTTCTTTACGTCTAGCGCCTTTAGCATTAAAGCGATATTGAATCATAAAAACAGCAATAGGTCCTAAACCGAACATCACGAGTGGATTACGATAAATCCGGTAATACAGACGTTTCCAGGATGAAGCTGCTTCATATTCATCGACAGTCATAATCCATATGTCACCAATCCCTCTTTTATCGAGGTTACTGGAGCTGGCGTGATGAATGGAATGACTATGCTTCCACTGCCGATAAGGAACAAGTGTAAGTACACCTGTAATCGTTCCGATAATGTCATTCGCTCTACGATTTTTAAAGAACGAACCATGTGTGCAGTCATGGAAAATAATAAAAGTTCGGATTACAAATCCTGCTGCAGGAATGGCCAACAAAAGGGTGAGCCAGTAGGAAACGGATAAAGAGAAATAAGCTCCGCCCCATAACAGCACAAGTGGCCCTAAAGTATTAATGAGCTGTCTTATGCTCGCGTTGCGGTCGTTTTTTTCGTAAGGGGCTACACTTTTTTTAAGACTGGAGAGCTGTGATGTCTGTTTTGTAGTCATCTTTATCGTTTCCTCCTTGATGTGTCTGGCTAAGGATCTTTTTATCTATCCTAAGTATAGGAGATAAAGTGTCATCCTATAAGTCATAAACATCAAGTAAAGGGTATGATAAATGTCATACTTATGCCCTATTTTCCCCCTTTTGCTATGCAATCCGTGTACTTCTTCGTTAATTAACCTGCCTCGTATGCTCTTCACGATATTCCGTAGGCGTCTGACCGCTAGCTTTTTTAAAGACTTGAGTAAAATATCGTGGATCCTGATAACCAACTAGTGGAGCGATCTGATATACCTTCACATTACTACTTTGCAATATATCCTTCGCCTTCTCCATTCGACAGTGAGTCACATACTCCAAGAACGTATAGCCTGTTATTTGTTTAAATAAAGTACAAAAATGACTGACACTAAGATCGGCAAGCTCCGATACTTCTTCAATACTTAAGTCTTTATAGTAATTACTCTCGATATAACGTTTCGTCTTCTCGATGGAACTGCGTGTGTCTTCCCGATTCACAGGTTTACTACCTTGATCCAATCGCTCCCCAAATTCTTCCTTCAACGCAGACATCATTTCACTCAAGGTAACCAAATGGTGCAGCTTACTTAGTAATCCATGTAGAGACCAATCCGAATTTAGATTCAAATGTTCAAAATGTCTGTATAACACAACAACCATTTCCACAAGAAGACGTTCTGCTATCTCTTTAGGAATAGCTTGAGCCTCAATATATAATGCCAACTCATCAAACAATGATGACATTTGGTTTCTATTCAAGGTACGAATACTCTCTATCAACGAGGTCTCCAGCTCTTTTGGATATTTCACTTCTGTATTGTCTGCGAAGGTTGTTTCCTCATCTATATACACCCCGGCAAGACCATAATAGAAACGTTGATACAAAGCCTTCGCAGCCAATGGATACACCGTACTTAATTGATCAATCCCTTGTGTACAGCGGCTGATTCCTACAGAGCAGCTTAGCTTGGAGTATCTTTTGATCCCTGTAATTAAATGTTCACCTAGTTCTCTTCTGCTCGCGCTTAAAGATCCAGGAAAGAGCAATATCCACTCCCCGTTATGAAAAGGAAAGACTGTAAGTACTCCATGTTCCAGAGACCACTCTTCAACAATATTACGGATCGCAAACAGCCACAGCCGCTTTTCTTCCACACTCCACTGCCCAGTAAGCACAGAATAATCATCCAATTGGACAACAGCCATGAAATATCCACTCTCAAGTTCACTGTTCTCCAGCCATTTCAGGTGCTCAAGCGGCCTTGCATTTCCCAAAGTAATTTCAGCAAACATCCGTTCACGAGCTAGCATCGACAGCATCTGAACGGAATGCATCATCTGATCGTTCTCTTTTTGCTCATCCAGCCTCGTTTTCGCTCGGTATAGCATTTCAACCAGTTCGTCATGGTCGATGGGCTTCAGCAAATAATCAAAGGCTCCCTGACGCAAAGCTTCTCTCGCATATTCGAACTCCCCATAACCACTTATAAAGATAAATACCAGCTTAGAATTCTTTGGTAATACTTCCTTCATCAAAGTGATTCCGTCAATCACAGGCATACGGATATCGCTGATTATAATATGCGGTGTAGTTTCTTCTATTAAGCGGAGGGCTAGTTCTCCATTTCGAGCCTCTCCCACAATTTCCATCTGGAGATCATCCCATGGAATAGCTACTTTTAGACTACGAAGAATTATCGGCTCATCATCTACGAGCAGTACTTTATATTTCTCTTCTATCTCATCCATTCCAGCACCTCCATGCTTATTGAACACTTGAGTTTTGGATCAGATTCCAGTATTCCATCGATGATGCCTGCACTAGCTTTAAAGCGTGATCTGCAGACATTTCTTCGTTAATCATTTTTTCGATGACACTTAGGAACATTTTCTTAACTTCAGGTGATAATACGTTATCGTAAGGCACAAAGCTCTTGCGGTTCACTTCCATCATTTCCATCACTTGCGCGAATACCGGACCGGTCTTCTCCGGATCAAAAGCAATACGAATGGATGGAATTCTCAGTCCTTCATATACAATTCGGGTCTGAACTTCCTGCGTGTAAAAAGCCTTCATAAGATCCAAAGCGGCTTCCCGTTTAGCTCCATTAAGTTCGGAGGAAAGACCGATGCCGATGGTATATCCCCCCGCAATCGAAGGCTCCTCTCCTTGCTTCAAGGCAGGAAATGGAATAACGCCTACCTCATTCTGAAAATCAGCTGGAGCCGCACTACCAGAAAATAAATTGATATCCCAGTTCCCGTTTAAATACATCGCAGCCTTGCCACTTGTAAACAAACCGACTGCATTTTCAGTTGAGAGATCATTAGACTGGGTGCTAAAGGCACCTTCTTTTATCCATTGATCCAAATGCTCAAAAGCCTTTAAATAGGACTCATTCTGAAAGCTCGCTTGATCTTCACCTGTAATTAGCTTCTGAATCAGCTCGGAGCCAGCATAACGATCCATTAAATAATGTGCAAAGATCCCGGCTGGCCAGCGATCCTCGTTCCCGAGTGCAAACGGAATATATCCTCCAGCCTTGAGCCCCAGTATGACATCATCGAGTTCTTGAAGCGTTGTAGGCGCCCCGAGACCAAGCTTGTTGAAAATAGTCTTATTGAAATACAGTGGTTCAGCGTTTCCTTCGATGGGCAATCCATAAATATGGTTGTCAAAGGTCCATAGATGCAGATCCTTGAATTGATTGGTTAGACCGTTTTCTCGGACAAAATCAGTCAGATCAACCAGCCGATTGGAGCGCACGTACGGCTCTATTTCAGCTCCACCAAATAAGACAAACATATCTGGTGGCGTGCCAGTAACCATTTCGCTTTTCAGTTTTTGTTCACGGTGAATCGTCTGGTCTAGTCCTTCAAAATTGACCTTCACATTCGGATGCGCAATTTGGTATTTATCCACGATCTCTTCAAAGATAGCCAATAGTGGCCGATCATGCTCTTTGATCCAGAAATGACGGAAGGTCAGCGTTATTTTTTCTGGTGAGTTATCTTCAATCGGTTCGTGATCTCCTAAAGTAATAAATAGAACAGCGCCAGATATCAGCACTAGATATATCCACATCCAGCCCCACTTCAATAACCACTTCATGTCAATCTCCCCCTGTTTCCTCTGTATGATCGATTATGGCAGTATTTTTGGTATACGAATTCGAATCGTTGAACCAAATCCAGGGGATGAACACACAAGTAAGCCATATGGACTGCCGAATCGGATATTCAGGCGCTCATGAACATTCTTAAGCCCTACGCCACTGTCACTATATTTCTTCTGGCCGCCTCCCTCGTTATCCCATAGATTCATCATCTTGGCTAAGTCGAAGCCCGGACCGTTATCTTTTACGATAATGATCATATCCGTACCCATTTCATAGGCTGTGATTTCTATGATTCCAGGGTCCTCCATCGGCTCAATCGCATGGTACAATGCATTCTCTACAATGGGCTGAACAATCAGCTTTTGAGTCATAAACGTTCTAAGATTCTCAGGAAGATTTATAATATACGAGAATTTATCCTCGAAACGAAACTTTTGAATATCCAGATAATGGCGAACATGTTCAAACTCCATTTGCAGAGGTATCAGCTCTTGATTCTGACTAATACTGATTCGCAGCAGCTTGCCGAGTGAAATGACCATTTTACTAATATCTTTATTACCTTGCAGCACGGCCATCGAATTAATCGATTCTAATGAATTATAAATAAAATGAGGATTAATCTGCGCCATTAATGCCTTCATTTCCGCTTCCTTTTTGCGACCCTGCTCCGTCTGCACTTGCACAATCAACTCGTTGATCTGTGTGCTCATCCGGTTAAAGCCATCAATCAGAAAATCACTTTCATCATCCGCACGATAACGTGTAGTGATAGGTGTAAAAATCCCCTGCTTCACCCGTTTCATCCCGTTGACCGCGCTGTTAATGCTATAAACGAGCCTTCTAACAAAATATCGGTCAAACAAAATGGCGGATAACAATGAAACCGTACTCAAAATAATCGCAATATTACGAATAGATATAGATTCCGAAGAGATTAGATTCATCGGTGTAATCGCTGCCAAATACCAGTCTTTATTATGTGAAGGAAGGAAGGTTATGAGTGATTTTTCCCCCTGATAGTTGTCGATGTAATAGTTTTGTTCCTTGGCATAATCATTTTCTAAAAAAGGGAACTGCGTGCGCTGCCCAATATGTTCACCGGATTTGTTAAAAACGATATTCCCCAGCTTGTTCACCAGCAGAATATCACCCTTCTTAAGAGTTGCTGCCTCCCAGAAAATCTGATCCAGTAAATCAGGTTTAACATTAACGACCAAATAGCCTATATCTTCAAGAGAATAATAATCTTTGATTACTCTGGCTTGCACAAGTACCGGATGGCCCGATAACGCCGAACCGTTCTCACCAGGTCCTGACCATACAGGGCGACCCTCAGCACTTTCCATAGTATGAAACCAGCTCTGCTTCTTCATCTCCTCAAAGGACATCGGCGCATTGTATTGATAAAGCAACCGATCTTTACTATATAAACTAAATGAAGTAATCATCGGGTGATTAATGAGTAAATTGTTGAGTTCCTGCTTGCGATCATAGGTGAGCACAAAGTTAGTCTGCTTTAGCGATTGTTGAATAACCGGTTGTGTGATCGCAGAATTTGAGATCGAGGAGATCTCACTAAGGGCGAATTTGAGCTTTCGATCCGTTTCGAGTAGTGAAACCCAGTAGAAGTTACTTGATTTTTTCTCCATAGCGTTAGAGAAGTTAACGTAAGTAACAATCCCCATCAGAATCACTGGAATAAAGACGAGAAGAATAATAGCGAACAAGATTTTACGGCGGAGCTTCATGGTATTCCCCTTCCCCCTGCTGTCTCTGTCCTCTAGTATTCTTCACGAAACCGCCCATTCCCTTGTAAATGTTAAAAGTAAAATCAGCTCTTAATAGCTCCTGAGGTTAGTCCTGCAATTACCCAACGACTAAATAACAGGAAGACGATCAGCAGTGGCAAGGTCGCCGTAAACGTAGCTGACATGATCATTCCATAATCCAGACCGTCGCGATTGGAGAATAACTGCTGGAGCGCGATTTGTATTGTAAAATGTTCTTGGTTCTTTAACACGACCAAAGGCCAGAAGAAGTCATTCCATACGGTCATAAAATTCAGTATGCCTAGAGTTGCCATAGCTGGAGTGATAACTGGAATGGCGATGTTCCAGAAGATCCGGAAATGTCCTCCGCCATCAATCCGTCCAGCTTCGATCAGTTCCGTATGTACAGCTGTAGAGATATACTGCCGCATCCAAAAGATCCCAAAGGCATTAACCATTGCAGGAACAATCAGCGCCTTGAAAGAGTCGATCCAGTGGAGCTTGGCCATAATTACATAAGTAGGTAACACACCAAGCTGCTGGGGTACAAATAGAGTGGCAATAACAAAGTAAAATAGAATATTTTTAAACGGGAATTCATATTTAGCAAAAGCATAACCAGCCAGTGTACAGAAAAATACGACCGATATGGTTACCATAGACGAGACGAATAATGAGTTTCCAAGGGCTTGGAAGAAATCCGTTTTATCCAGAACCCGCTGGAAATTATCAAAAAACTGGTTCCCAACCGTAAGCAAAGGGGGGACATGGAATACTGCGCCCCTATCATTTGTGCCAACTACAAACATCCAGTAAAAAGGAAAGATGGACACGAGTGCACCAAGAATCAGAATGAGATAAAATCCTACTTTGCCGAAAATCCCAAGATCATCCGGATCTTTTTTTAATAGACGCACAGTACTCACGCTTTACCCCCTCCTGTATCTCCACCCATGCGGCTTGAAACCAGCATATTAAGGACAGAAAATATAATCGTGACCACAAACAGCAGGACTGCCGTAGCCGCCGCCGTACCGAAGAATCCATTGCGGAATGCCTCGCTGTACAAATAGGTAACCATAGTGATGCCTTCCTGACGTGTAGATCCCGTTCCTGATTGTCCTAAGAATACATAAGGCTCAGTGAACAGCTGCAGGGCGCCTATAGTCGAGAGCAAAGTGACAAATACGATGAACGGTTTCAGTAATGGCAATGTAATGAAGGTTAATTGTTGCCTTCTGTTCGCTCCATCAATACGGGCTGCTTCATACAAATCCGTCGGAATACTTTGAAGTCCTGATAGAAAAATAATGGCATTATACCCTGTCCAGCGCCACATCACCATGGTTGAGATCGCGATTTTGACCCCCCACCAGCCAGAGTTGAAGGCCACACTATCAAGCCCTAAACCACTGAGCATCCAGTTGATCATCCCGTTGTTCCCAAACAGCGTACTAAACACCAGGGTAACCGCAACGATAGACGTAATATTGGGCATGAAAAAGAGAACACGGAACGTTTTCTTGAAACGAGTCATCCCCGAATTCAACAATACGGCAATCAAAAGCGCCAATAGGATCTGTGGAACAGTTCCGAGCAGTCCCATAATTAAGGTGTTGCTAAAAGAAATCCAAAAGGTAGGGTCGCTTGTGACCAATTCATAATTTTTCATTCCTACGAATTTCATAGGATTCAAGGCATCCCATTTAAAGAATGAGAGGTAGATCGTAAAGAAGATCGGATATAGTCCAAATATCGAGAACAGAATAAAAAAAGGAGAAATGAAAGTATAAGCGGTGATGCGGCTCCTTCTTTGTTCAGTTAAAAACGGGCGCTTGCTCTCGGCATGCGGACTCGAAATAACAGGCTCAGCCATGTCACACCTCCAGGTAATCTAACGTATTAAGCAAAAACGTCTTCCGCGTCTCTATAAGGACGCTAAGCGTTTATGCGAGATAAATCCGAATTCATAGAGAATACCGTTCTCCATGAATCCGGACCTTCTAGAAATAGAGTGCTTTTATTAGAAGTCTTAACTGCGTTCAGCCAGTGTTTTCGCTTGTTTTACAGCTTCATCCCACTCTTTAGCCGGATCAGCCTTTTTCTCCAGCACATTTTTCAGTGCATTTTTGAAGAAGGTATCGGTTTGGTCATGAAGAGGACCGTAGTATACAGGTTTTACACGATTAGCAGCTTTACCAAATTCAACAGCTGTTTGTTGTCCACCGAAGAATTCATCTTTGAAATCTACGAATGCCGGATCTTCGTACAGTGCTGGAATGGAAGGCATCAAACCTTTTGTTTTGAATGATTCCAGTTGATTATCCTTGTTATCCATCCATGCGATAAAGTCATAAGCTTCTTTGGAATGCTTACCTTCTTTAGGGAGTGTCAGGAACGAACCACCCCAGTTACCAGCACCTTCTGGAAGCTGCGCGATTTTCCATTTGCCAGTGGAGTCTGGAGCATTACTCTTAACATTCCCTGCCATCCAAGCAGGTCCCATAACCACTGCAAATGATCCGTCGTTCATGCCTTGGCCCCATTCGGGAGACCAGAGCATCACATTGCTGATCCAGCCTTCTTGGATACCTTTAACTGTGAAATCATAAGCTTTGCGAACTTGCGGATTGGTGTCTCCGATAAAGCTGCCATCCGCTTTGCTGAAATAGATTTCATCCGCAGATTGGTCACGTAATGCGTTAAATGTAAGATCAGTAAGGTCTACAAAAGGTTTGCCTGTCTTTTCCTTGAAAGCTTTGGCTACAGCTGCGAACTTGTCCCAAGTATCAATCGCTGCGCCGAATCCCTCGGAGTCACTTGGCAATCCCGCTTCTTCAGCCAAATCTGTTCTGTAATACACAACCGTTGGACCGATATCTGTAGGAAGACCCAGCTGGAAGCTTCCATCTACGGAAGAGGCTTGTTTCCATTTCCAATCCAGATAGTTCGCTTGAATATCTTTGGCTCCGAGATCATTCAGGTTATAGAATTTATCCTGTGCATTGATAAAACGCTCCATGAAACCGATTTCAAGTTGGAAAATATCTGGTGCGCCCGACCCCGCCGATAAAGCAGTGGTCAAATTATTATGGTGAGCCGTTTGGTCACCGGTATTTTGAACCTTGATCGTAACGTTTGGATGTTCCTTCGTGTACTCTTTCGCTAGATCCTCGTAGTTCACGTTACCGAGTGTCCAGAAAGAAAGTTCGATTTTCTCAGCAGGCTCAGTACCCTCGTCTTTTGCAGGTTCACTTGTGCTTGCTGCGTTGTTACCTGTATTTTTACTCGATGCATTATTCTCGGCGTTGTTGCCTCCGCATGCTGCCAGTGAACCTACAAGCATGATAGCGACTAACGAAAGCGCCAAGTGTTTTACTTTATTCATTCCCCTGTACCCCTTTCAAAGGTTTCTCTTACAAGATTTAGTGTACAGGGTTTATATTCTTTTTTTGAGGAGGCAAACTTCCGATTTATGGTGGAAATACTTCTGATTCAATTAAAAAAAGCCCTCATAAGAGGACTCAAAGTTCATTACCATAAAATTTGTTTTCCCCACCAGCGTTTTTATAGGCTCTGAGAACGTTTAGCATGGCCTGTTTCTGACGTTTACTCAGTACTATGTCTTCCTGGTATAAACCCAATCCTGTCAATCGCACAATTGTTTTCTCGGCATTAGCCATCGCCTTTATCATCTTTAAATCTTTAAGATAAACAGTATCTTCATAAACTTCACGTACAGTACTATAAGAAAATGATTTCTTTATTAGAATTCCCGCATTATTAGTAACTTCAAAAACTTCATCATCTGCTCTAATCTCAATCCACTTTGTGTCAATCTGACGATTACCTATATAATCAACCACATAATGAAGATTTGAGACAATACCTTCTTCGTTTTTTATGAAATAAACGTAAAAATCATTCTTGTCTATGTTATCAATGGTTGTTTGTGCATAATAGACTGAGAATTCTCCAAACTCATCCCTCTCCTCAATCAGACCAGATAATGCTTTATTGACTTCTTCGGGTGATTTCGTGGGTTCCGGTGGTGTATTCTGCACATTTGAAGAACATGCTGATAAAGATATGACTAGGAGCATCAAATAAAGTGTTTTTCTATTCATGCCTCTTCTCCAGCTCTGTAGCTTGCGCGCTGTCATCGGTAGCATTATGCCCTAAAGTTTCGATAATCTTCTTTTTCAATGTCTGACCTCCAATATATTAATATACCAAGTATATCCAAAAACCGGGTGATAGGGTAGGACATTGTTAAGAGACTACGAATGTACCGCTGCAGCTAACTACATCTACAATGCCGTCGATATGAGTTCCACGATTAACGGTTTGTGATTGTTTTCGTTAGATTTTCCAGCAAGCGTTCAAAAATCGTTGCTAACAAACCACATTCAATTGAATGTGGTCTTAAACATTTACTTCGTATCTTTGACCTTCCTTAAATCAATATTTCATACAGACCTATGCCTACTAATAACAATCCACCGATAAGATCAGAATGTTTACCTAGCCAAGTTTTGGACATTCGATTCCCGATTTTCATTCCAGCAGCAACAGTGATAAACGAAAAGGCACCCACTGAGATCGCTGTGAATGTTGCGTTCACGCCGCTGATCCCTGCTCCAAAGCCTGTAGCAATGCAGTTTATAGCCAACGCCACACCAAGCCAAATCGATTCTTGCCATTTTAAAACATGACGATAGCCAGTATCTGTAGAAGATGTGCTGAGGACGTTGCTCTCTATATCCATGCTTACATTTGAAGTTGGTTTTTTATGCACAGCTCTAATACTCCAGATTCCCATAAACAGAATCAAGCACCCTCCAATGGCATTTCCATTCGCTTCAGTAAAATATTCTGACACATACTCACCTGAAGTTATTGAGATATATGTAGCCAGCATCGACAGAACAGCAATAATCAGATTAGAAAATGTTGTAATTCTTGTGGACCTAGCGCCAAAGGAAACGCCTATTCCTAAGTTATCCAAATTTGAAGCCAACCCAATAATGATGATGGAAAGCCAATGCATATCTAGACCCCCTTAATACATTCATAACTATGTTATGTCTGAGATGGGCGTATAGAATTTTGTCCAAATGTGCTGCTCATAGAATGTTCGTCAGCTTCATTTATATTGGATTTCTCATGCTTCCACAGGTATACTATTTTTATTTCTAACTTCATTAATGATCAAAAGGAGTTAAATACTTATGCCAATTAACCGCCCGCTGCTAACAGACAGCGATTTCCAAGAAGCCGTTGACCGCAAACTACCTGTTCGTGTATTTCAGGACGATCATTTGGTGAATTCAGGGGCCACTGTTGTCCGCTTCACCGATTCTGATGTAGTTATTCAGTCGAGGGTTAGCGATCTGACTTATTACGCTCGTAAGAGTTGCCAATTTTATGAGGTTAGACCCTAAAAAAAGCCGGAACACACTGACCCTTGGGATCAATGCGTTCCGGCTTTTTTCAGCAGACATATGTAGTAGCTCTTACTTAATATTTTTGTATGTGCCATACACTTTCATTTTTTCATTCAAGACTTCCTGAAAACTCTGCTTCTTCTTATTAGCTCTCTCTTGTTTAGGATTGACCACGGGCTGAGGTCTAAAAAACTGATGATTGTAAGCCATAAGATTATGTACCATCACATTCATTGAATTCTAACCTCCTTCCGTGTCGTTCCTGAAATTTCTATTTTCGCTTAATTGCATATGGTTACTTACCCAGCTTCTCCAAAGTTTAATCACTTTTATGACTTTCTGTTTAAACAAATTTTAATGATCCCTTTTTGCAATGCGCTAAATACCTCTTTGTAAATCACGAATGTCTCTCCACGAAATAAGTTTGATTTGCTCATTAGTAATCACTTGCTTAATTTCAATATCATTTAGTAGAAGATACTCCAATTCTCTTTCTGTATAACATTCCGTTATCGCTATTAACTGCTCTGTTTTTTTAGAAGGATGTATAGTTAACTGGGTTACTCCAGGTTTTAGATTCTTTAATAGATCAGTTAATCTCCTTTTCATTTTGCTGTACTCAGCAGTGGGGTTAAAACAATATGGAAGAGAAACTATATCATCGATTAATAAAATCCCCCTCTCTTTTGCTGAAGAAATTCTTTTTTGAAACAATCTCAATTGATCATTATTAAAGAATGGTTGGTCTAAGATCCTACTAGGTAAATTAAAGGGTAATTGGTACTTTTCACATAAATCAAATGTTATTTCTATAAAATCTCGCCCTGTGAATAACCCCATAATGCTTCCACCATGACTATCCAGATGAGTTGGATCAATGCCTTGTACAATTGCACTTTGGATTTGCGATTCCATCTCTAATTTAACCTCATTAGCAGCAGCGTTTCTTTCCAGAAGAGTGGCATCTTGATGAAAATATCCTTCCGCCGTAATTAAACTATTTAAATTTCTTTCTTTGAATACTGGTTGATACAGATGTTTCTCGCCGCTTGTTAAAGTTAGATGAATTCCAATATTCTTTATCCCTTTACTATTGACAATCTCCATTGCTTCATTTGAGTCTGGGCAAGGGATCATAATAGATGTGGACGTTATAGCTTTTTCTTCAAATAAGTTAACAATAGCTTCATTAGTTCCTTTAGTTATTCCAAAATCGTCGGCATTAATAATTAACAAACGGTCGTCAATCGCAAAACCTAATTTTTGAATCATAAACCTTCCCCCTATTAATGAGTGATTTTCTTAAAAAATAACAATAAGGACGAAATCACCGTTAAGTGTTTGCGTCCTTATTGTGTAAACCGTTCATTGGCTCCCTACAGCAGTGGAAACCTAGAATCTAACGTTGTGACGGGAACCTTGCTTTCCCCTTTTCTTTACTACTATGATCAACTTGACCTCTCATCAGTTCAAGCAAATATTCGGGATCAGAGTTCATATCTAACATTTTCAACGCATTTTTTGGAGCAAACCCTTCACTTACACTATGAGTGATCATGGCTAGTAATGGACTAAAATAGCCTCTTATATTCAGCAGCCCTATAGGCTTCTGATGAATCCCAATCTGCATCCAGCATAGAATTTCAAATAACTCATCAAAGGTTCCGAGACCACCCGGCAGGGCAATAAACGCATCAGCCATACCGCTCATAACGGCCTTTCGTTCATGCATACTAGAGACCTCAATCAGATTCGTTAGCCCAGAATGCCTGATTTCATCTTTAAAAAGATCCACTGGCATGATACCGACGACTTCACCACCATTTGCCAACACTCCGTCTGCCACCTGTCCCATCAGGCCATTTCTTGAACCTCCATAAACCAGCCTACAACCTTGTGCAGCTATATGATAACCCAACTCTCTAGCCATTTCTGTATATTCTGAATTAAGACCTGGATTCGAACCGGCGAACACACATATTGTAAAAGCCATACCTATCACTCCAGACTGGTTATTATGGTTCAATTGAGATAATTCACTTATTGTACATCAGAATATTAAAATAAGTGTTAAATGAAAGTCATCTTTTTGTTTGTATCGTTAATTGGTACAGTTTACTATTCCACTCTGCAGTAACACCTAGTGCCTTAGCCAAAGCTGCCGCTGGAACAAGTGATGCATAACTTACTTTAATGGCTCCCTCTTTAAAGATGATTTTCTTGCCTTCTTTCGAGAACGTCATATCTCCGTCCCATGAGAGGGTGTAGCCCAGATTTTCCGCCACTTCCCTGATCGGTACTCTTACACTTCCATCCAAGAATATAGCAGACTGTGCGGAGTCGATCTTCTTCCCATCCACGATTACAGTAACAGGCTTCAAGATAGGAGATACAGTAAAAGGACGTGAATCAAGCGCACTGATTCCAAGTTGACCAAACATATTCGTCCCCCAAGCTACTGCTGTTCCATCCTTCAAAACTGCATATTTACTATTTTCCCCCGTGGCAAAAGAAATCGGATTGCTCAAGCCTTTGATTTGTTTAGGTTTAGTAAAGACCCATTTACTGTCGGTTGATGATTGGGTACTCCAAGTCCACACGGTGCCATCTTTTTTAACAGCTACAAAGCCACCTAAATCCAGCGTAAGTTTGGAGATCGGCTTTATGACTGTGATCTTTTGCAGACCTTGCAATAAAGTGCCAGCTTTCCATACCCAGTATTCTCCTTTTTTATTGGCAACAAGATTGAACCCATTTTTCGTCTGAACAGATACAATATCCGTAAGACCTGGCATCTTCTTCATCATGATTTCGTTATAATTATTGCTGTCAACCGTTGCCCAGACACTTCCAGTCTCAGTTAACGCCAGTATACTCCTCCAGTTCATAGAAACGGACTTCACATGGTATAAATCCTTGACTGGGGTCGGCTTCTTCACCGCTTTTGTATTCTCTATTTGCGGGTTAGCGCTCCAAATCCAAAGAGTACCGTTGGTGCGAATTGCGGCCTGATAGTCACTGTTACCGACCCACATTACCTCACTTAAACCCTGAACCTTGGTAGCAGCAGGCAACACTGTAAAACCTACATCAGTGATTTCTGGAGGATTCCACTGGAGTACGCTTCCATCCTTTCTCAAAGCTAAGGTATTGTGCATGCCTGAAGCTATACTGACTACATCGGTCATCCCAGAGATAACCTGAGGAAGCAGCACCTTCTGCTGTTTAGCGCTTACCCCATTGCCTGCTTCTATAGCATTCTTATCCCGGTAATCTCCCCAAGCTTTAACCGTCCCGTCTTCGTTCAGCGCAACATAATAAATTCCACCGATCTCTAACTGCTTCGTACGATCAAGCGCTGCTATGCTATGGGGAGTAATCGTCCACCCTTCAGGACCTGCAGTTCCATTTGCAAATTGTCCAAAAACATTGCTCCCCCAAGACCATACGGTTCCGTCAGTCCCCAGTGCGAAGGAGCTGCCTCCCCAAAATCCAGAAGTGGCAACAATCTCCTTAATTCCACTCAGCTTCGCGGATGAGGGATCCGCGCTTATCACTTGTGGGACTGACGTAACAGCCATAAAAGTAGAACAAACAGCCAAACTAAACAGCTGTAGCTTCCTTGCTAATAAGTTCATCTTGTTTTTCCCTTCTTATGATATTATTGTAATTATTATTCATCTTACACTAAGACGCTATTAAGCTGCTCAAAGTTGTATAATTTTTAAATCCCGGGATTCAGATTGCTTTGAATTATGTTATAATTACGCTGCCTTGGATCTACTCTTTTCAATCGCAATACCGGAACCAAATGATTATGGAGGGAAGTTATGCTTAAATTTATAGGTGTTTTACTGCTCTTCAGATTAGTGGGCAACCCTTTTCTGGCTATATTCATCCTGCTTCTTATCTTGTATTTCTTGGATCGGCGATATGTGGGCATCTTCCCCAGCATTACAAAGCCCTTCAAAAGAATGCGTCAAATTTCCAAGTTACGTACAACCATTTCTTTAAATCCTAATGATGTTTCATCCAAATTTGATTTAGCGCGGAGTTTGGCAGAACGTAAAAAATACAGGGAAGCGAAGGATCTCCTACTGCAAATCGAGGACCGTTATGAACAATCTGCTGAATATTGGGTAGAACTCGGACATGTGAATCTTAAGCTAGGCGCTTTGGAGGAAGGCGAAGCACAAATGCTTCGTGGTCTGGAGATCAACCGTAAGGCTCGATATGGACAGCCATATCTTTGGTTAGCGGAAACTTTCCGCCATACGAATCATGATAAAGCATTACATTACGTTACTCAGTATCAAGAAATCCAGTCTTCTTCTTCTGAGGCGTATTATCTGGCTGGCTCGATGTATAAAGCGCTTGGCAGATCAGAGGATGCGAAACGAGCTTTCGAAGAATCCACCGCTGTTTATCGTTCACTGCCTAAATATAAAAAACGGCAGGAGCGCGGTTGGGCGTTGCGCAGCTTTTTCGCCAAGATGAAATAAACTTGACGACTCCTTAACCCAAAAAACGGAGATCACTTCTGATTATCAGAAATGATCTCCGTTTTTTTATAATAAATTGGGGGGTAAACGATGTTATTAGTTCGTCACTAATTTCCAAAGCGATAATGCCGACTCCGGATTCCAGTTGGTATCACCGAAACTTCTAAATGTCACTCGAGCTTCATAAACGTTACCCTTGTATTCAACTTTTGTTCCTACAATGTACAACCCGGTTGCATTCCAAGCTGCTACATCTGGTAATACAGGTTTCACAAGGGTTGTGACTGTATACAAAGAGCTCTTGTCTGAAATATTACCAGCAGCGTCTACAGCTCTCACATGATAATTGTACGTAGTGGAAGCTTGCACCGATAAATCCGTAAAGGAAGTTCCCTTAGTTTGGGTCAATTCAACACCCTCTCGATACACAACATAATGATCAACACCTACATTATCTTGGGCAGAGTTCCACATCAGATTAACACTATTGTGCTTCACTGACATGGTATGCAGCCCCTCAACCATCGAAGGCTTCACAGTATCTGGTGTTTCCACTGGAGGTATAACCACTTCCGGGTTTGGTGTGCTAACAACAATAATATTACTTGAGCCTGACGTGTTTCCTGCACGATCTACCGCAACAATATAATATGTATAAATTTTGCCTGCTTCTACAGTAATGTCTTTAAAGCTCGTTGTTGAGGATGTTCCGATTTGTTTCGCTATACCGACGCTATCCCCGCGATAAATCATGTAATGATCTACGCCTACGTTATCTGTTGCAGCATTCCACATAAGATCTACACTGCTCGATTCTACACTCATCGTGTGTAACCCCGTTACTGTTGACGGCTTCTCCGTGTCTGGTTGTACCCCAGGTCCTGATTCACCGTTCTTTAGATTCACATCAATGACTTGGTAGAAGGCATTCGCTGTATCATCAATATCCCACACCGCCAAAATAACATGGTATCCACTGCGGTCAGTTGGGACATTTACTTTGTGCGTCACAGAACGCTCAGGCTGTTTACCGCCATTTTCAAAAGTTCCAATAAGCTCTAAATCGGAACGTTTAATTGGCGTATTAGGATTCCAACCTTTTTTCGTAATATAGTAATGCCATTTTGTTGTTCTATGTTGTGCTGTATGATACCAAGTGATGTCATTGACTCCGCCAACCATATCGTGCTTAATCCAGCGATCACTTGATTGTTGATCCAGAATTCCTCCGAACATGCCACCAGCAGATGCAATCTTCCCGTCCGCAGGACCCGCCAATGGGAAACCCTTTGGTGCCTCTAGACTCTGTGGCTCATATTGAACAGAACCCACATTATTCGCTGCACCAAGCTTCGCACGACTTGCTGGTTCAGATACATAACCGTGTCCTAGCGCTTTATCGGTATCGATAAGTCCTACTCCGGCAATAACCCCCGCTGTAATAACAAATGGAGCAACCTTCTTTGCGATACTGCTGTTCTTCATGCTTACTTTCATCATTCATCATCTCGCTTTCTAGTTGTAATTTGGAGACTTTGAAAACGAATCCAGTGTTATTATAATTTTCTAAAAACATAATAACAATAACCTAAAGAACCAGACGTCAATGGATAAAAGACCCATGACAATTGAACGGATTAGTAGTTCTCCCCGCTAATAATGCCCCATCGAAACGATTCATTCTACTCGAATAAAAAGCCAGCCACCGATAAATATATCGGTGGCTGGCTGCAAAAAACAACTTGTTATGACTTCTGATTCATAAATGGGGTATAGTCCCATTTACATATTTAAATCCTGCTTGTTAGCTTCTCCGCTCTGTTTAACCGAAAATGGCCACCAATTTCCTCGGCCGAAGATCCGTACCATAACAGGGACAAAGAACGGCAGGAAGATTAAAGCATACAAGGCCAATCCTACGAGTACCACTGTAGCAATCTGCATCATCGACAATACCCCAGAAGGATACATCGAAGCGAAGGTACCACCCAGAATAACTACAGCTGAAAGGATAACTGTACCCATATTGCGCATAGCGTGTAGAATCGCTTCTTTTACGTCCCATGTTTTATTTTCGTTAAACCGGGCCATTAAGAAAATGCTATAATCCACACCTAGTGCAATCAGCATAACAAAACTAAAGAATGGCGTCGTCCAGGTAATCCCTTCATAGTGCAGAAGATTAACGAAAATAGCCTCTGTAACGCCCAACGCTGAAAAGTAAGTGATCAAAAGTGAAATGATAAGGTAAATCGGCATTACGATTGAGCGAAGCAGCAACACTAATATGATGAAAATACCGCTCAACATCAAGATTACTGTACGCGTATAGTCTTCATTGGAAATATTCCGCAAATCGCTTTGACTACTTGTAACCCCGCTAATAGCTTTTTCAGCATTTTCAAGCTTCGTACCTTTAACTGCACGATCTACTGCTGCTTGAATATCACCCACACTATCTATAGCCTCTGAGCTGTAAGGATTCTCGGTGAATACCACGTCCAATGTCATCACCTTACGGTCATCAGATAAGTACGTGTCAAATACCTGCTTTATACCTTCAGCTTTAAGTGCCTCAGCCGGTACGAAGAATCCGCTCAGCTCTTCATCCTTAGCCGCTTGAATCTGATTCAAGTATTCTTGTGCCGAGCCCAGACCGCTTGTAATTTGTTTCAATCCATCAGCACTATCGCTTAGTCCAGTGGTTAAGGCTCCAATCTGACCTGTCAATTCACCAAAACCATCTGCAAGCTGCTTCTGTCCGCCTTGCAATTGATCAAGACCACTTGTGATAGATGGAATCTTTTCTACGATCTGTCCTTGACCTGTTGCCGCCTGATCGAGTCCAGATTGCAGTTGACCGAGTCCAGCTACAAGCTTAGCTAAACCTTGCGCGAGCGCGGTTTGCCCAGCCGCAGCTTTGGCATAACCGGCATTCGCTTCATTTAAGCCAGTAGCTGCACCTTTAAGCTGTTCTGAAACCTGACCAAGACCGGCTGCTAGCTGCGCTGCACCCGTACCACTTTGTGCTACTGTACCTTTGATCGTCAAATAATTTACATCCTGAACAATTTCCGGATAACTGCTCTCTAGGCCAGCGAAGGAACCGTCCAGTCCTTTCAATGCCTCTGCAACACCTTGTAACTGCTTCGGAAGCTGCCCGAGTCCTTCATCCAGCTGGGTTAAGCCTCCACCGATTTTTTTATAGCCCTCAAGTAACTTCGCATTTGCATCTGCTAACTGTTTAGCACTTGTTGCTGCCTGCTGAAGACCGGATTTGATCTCTCCTGCACCCGCTGAGCCACTCTTAATCCCGCTCTCAATCTGGGTGAGCCCAGCGCCTAAAGCAACAATTCCGTCTTTGAGATCCGCTGTGCCCTCTGTCAGCTTAGCACTCCCTGCAACAGCTTCTGTAAGTTTAGGAGCATTATCGCTAAGCTGTTTACTAGCTTCTGACAAGCCGGTCTGAATCTTGGTCAGACCTTCGTTACTCTGGTCCAGTCCATCAGAAAGTGTACCGACCTGATTCGGAATCAAGAAATCACTAATCAGCTCACCTGTTGGACGTGACATGCTCCGAACAGATTTTACACTATCCACTTTTTCCAGCTCGCGGCTAATTTTCTCCGCAAGTCCCAGATATTCTGAATTGTCCATACGATCATCATTCTTGATAACGACCTTGCCAGGCATCGATTCACCTGGTCCGAAGCTCTCCGAAATAATATTAAAACCTTTTACCGAAGCATATTCCGAGCCAATTTCCTCCAAGCTGTTAAAGGACAGCTTACCGCTATAGGTAACTAGAAATGGGGATACGATTACTGCAACGATTAGAAGTGCGGCCCACGGTCTTTTTAAAGAAAAAGAACCTGCCCATCCCCAAATACGGCTCTCACTATGCTCCAGCTTGCCACGGGAGGGCCAGAATAGCTTTTTGCCTAGAACAGCCATAAAGAATGGAACAATCGTCACAAGTGCCAATAGCATAACTGCAATACCAACTGCAACAGCTACTGCTGAACGATAAAGGATAAATTTCGATAACCCAATCGCTACAAAACCTACAAATACCGCTAAGCCCGAATAGAACACCGTTCCTCCAGCTTTTCGATAAGTTGCAATGATTGCACTTTTAGTATCTTCTGCGGTCATCAATTCTTCTTTAAAGCGACTGATCAGCAGAATACAATAATCCGTACCGATCCCGAACATGACCGCAACCATAAAGATTTGAGTAAACGTTGATAAAGGAAAATCATAACGATCCACCAAAAAAGCCACGACAGATTGGGATACAATATAGCTGATACCCACGGTCAGCAGCGGTACAAAAGGCGCTACGAACGAACGAAACACAACAAATAGAATAAGTAGGATAAAGACAACTGTAATATACTCCGACTTCTTTAGCCCTGCTTCTGAGCTTGCAATCATATCCTCTGTAATCAGACCTTCACTGGTCAAATAATGATCTGCTTTAACACCTGAGAGCATCTCATCCACTTTATCTGGCAGCGCAGTAACAGCCTCTCCTTCACCTTTTACGGACAACGCCACCATAATAGTCTTGCCATCTTTGGCAATCAGTGTATCTTTAAGCTCACTTTGTGAAAAAGGATCGGTGATGGAATCTAACTGCAGAGCTTCCTTATTTGCAGCCAGCTTCTCAACGCCTTGTTGAATACTTGCTGTTTCTTCCGCTCCGATTCCCTTCGGGTTATTGAACACAAGGGCTACTTGATGGAGTGATTCGCCTCCCTTGTCACTTGACGCTTCCTTCATGATTTCTGCTGCTCTAGATGAAGGGTATCCCTCTGGAACCGTAACCTGCCCCTTCTCACGGACAAGATCAGAGAAAGACGGGGCCGTCATCACTAGCACCACCGCTACAGCGAGCCAGATTGCGATAACCGCCCATCTTGCTTTTAGAATCGTCTTCATTGGCTCTTCCCTCCATTATCATTCTGAATTAGACTTGCCAGTTTCTCAAACATCATGATGAACGTCTCAATATCCTTCTTTTCAAAATGAAACAAATACGGGGCCACTACTTCATGTACTTGCGACTCAGCTGCTTCAAATACTCTTTTACCATGCTCTGACATCGATAAATACACCTGACGACGATCATTCTCGTCACGAGTGCGCTCAATAATGCCCGCTTGCACCAGTCTGTTGATTATTGCTGTAATGGAGCTTTTACCCACGCAAAAAGTTTCTGCTAGATATGTAGATGTACATTGTTCCTGAGCATTAATCAGACGCAGAATTTGATACTGATCATTCGTTGTATCTGCAGCAATGCTATCTTTAATTCTTGCGGCTACTTGTCTAGTCACCATCATATAAGCATCCATATAACGGTTAATCCAATGCTGAACTTCATCTTCCAAAGCTTCCTACCTCCAAATATAGTTCAACTGTAGAACAGTTTCATTGTCAAACTATAATCCCATTTATTTCAAAAGTCAACTTTACAATTCTAAGGAACAATTTAAGGTGACCCAACAAAAAAACAGGCCGAGATTTCATCTCGACCTGCCATTGTATGTCTTCTAAAAATTGTTTATTCCTCATCCTCGATCTCTTCTACTTCATAAACACATCTCAGCGTTTCAATGCCTGCTGCATTTTCGCCGAGGCTGTACACCATGAACCCAAGACTACGGTAGAAATCTGCAGCAATCTCATCCTCTGTTTCAGCTACCAGATAACGCGGCTGACGCGTAGTAAGCAGCTCCAGAATCATCCCTCGTGCATAACCTTTTCCTCTGTTCTCTGGCAATACAGCAATATGCCGAATATCCAAGGAACCATCTTCTGTTTCTTCAAAGCCTACAAGACCAAGCAGTAATTCTTCCTCTTCCCAGCCATATAACTTTAGCCCGGCTTGTTCGCTATACTCAGACGAAGTCTGCTTTAGAGCATTCGGATCATCTATGACCGCATAGGTCAGCAGCTCATTCACCTCAGATGTACCAATGAGGGGTTTAAGATCAATCAACATTCTTCACATTTCTCCTTCTTTGTTCCTTTTACAGCTAATCACTCGAAACAATCCGTAGCCTGTCCACACACCCAGCATGTTTAATAGTAAATCATCAATATCGAAGCTTCCCACATGCAGCAGCATTTGCAAGCACTCCAAAAGCAGAATACAAGGGACAGCATATAGCGAGATTCTAAGCCAAGAAACAGGACGTATCTTTACTAATGGCGAAAGAAAACCAAATGGAATAAAAACTACAACATTTCCTAGCAGATTTACTAGCCGATTGATAAGTGATAAACCGTTATCCAAGTTGAAATAAAGTGACACCGTGCGAAATGGAACCAGATTATACTGAAGAGGACCTCCGGTATGTACCTCACGTCCAAATCCGATAAACATCCAATAGATAACAGTAGCACTATACAGAGTTAGCACTACCCGTGTCAATCCTTTTAGCGGCCATGAACGGTAAGTTTCTTTATGTCTGCGGTTAATCAATTCTTAGGTTGAGCTTCAATAATTTCGATAGTTCCATCAAGTTTACCTACGATCGCCATCGCTGCAATTCCAATAAATAGGCCGTGATCTACAACACCCGGGATGTTTTGGATAGTCAGTGCTAGCTTCGGTGCAGCTTCTATCGCTTCAAATCGGCAGTCCGCAATGTAATTGCCATTATCCGTCTTATACAACTCTTCTCCGCTGCGACGCAATTCAGGTTGGCAACCCAGTTTGGCAAGCTCTGCCACAGTCCATTCCCAGGCGAAAGGAACGATTTCCACCGGCAACGGAAATTTGCCTAGCGTGTTTACAACTTTACCTTCATCGGCAATCACAATCATTCGGGTACTATTACTAGCTACAATCTTCTCACGAAGCAAAGCACCGCCGCCGCCTTTAATTAGTTGCAGACTGCTGTCTAGCTCGTCCGCTCCGTCAATGGTTAAGTCCAGACTATCAATATCACCAAAAGCTACCAGTGGAATTCCCAGCTCTCGTGCTTGCTCTTCGGAAGCGCGTGAAGTAGCTACTGCGGTAATTTTCAAGCCTTCACTGACGCGTTCACCGAGCTTGCGGATTGCCCAGTAGGCAGTTGATCCCGTACCCAGACCTACCTTCATTCCATCTTCTACATATTCCACTGCTTTTTCAGCTGCTAGTTGTTTAACGTTGATACTCATTTTAATACCCCCATGTTATCCATTATAAAGTTTTATAGTATTTTGCCGTAACAGAGACTATCCGGATCACCTATGTAGGGTCCAAATAAATCAATCGGTTGGTAGCCATGCTTGACGTAAAGCGCAATCGCTTCTGGCTGCTTAATTCCGGTCTCCAATCGGATCTCCTTAAACCCCGCCGCTAATGCTTGTTCTTCAAGGAATAACAGCATATTTGTAGCTATGCCCATTTTACGATAACTAGAATCTACATAAAAGCGCTTCAACTCCATCGTTGCGATCTCTATTCCGATATAATCCAGTGGACGAAGCCCACCACATCCCACTGGTTTTCCGTTTAAGTAGGCTACTATGAAAGTCATTTCTTTTACTTTGGGATCCTCGAAATCAACAACATAGATCGTCTCATGCGGATAACGCATCTTCAGTTCCTCATCCAGAAACGTAATAAGTTCTCTTAAATCAGCGTTCTCTGGATCAACTACTTCAAAATTGACTTCTGTTACGGGCGACACTCTATTTCCCTCTTTTCTTGTATCCAAATTCGTATTATCCTTCTTGCAGCCAAAAAAATCAATATTCTTCATTCTGTCTTATGTATATTGTAATTTCACTACATCCTCTAAGTTTAGGATCATCTCTTTTTCAGCGTGGTTAGCAGCCCTATGTAAGTAAGCTTTATGCTCAATGAAAGCATCTGAGGGGGCTGCCAATTTAATGTGCTCCAGCACACTGCGTTCGACATCAGCGAGAACTAGATTTCCTCTACCCGCACTTACTCTACAAAGATTAATGATTGCTAAAGGCTTATTCACAACTGCCTGCCCGCTGGACTCCACAAAAACTGTGTATTGAACTAAAGGAATTACGTCTGGGTCTTCCACACTAGCAGCGCAAGATTGGTCAAAGATAGAATACATTAGTGAAGGATTGCGTGATAAAGTTCCTAATTTTTTCTGATTAGATACCAATTTGCTGTTCTGGTAGGCCAAGAATCCGGCAACTGACAACACGAGCACAAGCAAAATAACTAATATCGAGTACATTTCATCACGTCCCACCCAATACTCCATAATAACAATACCGATTATATATTATCATGGATAACTGCATAGACCAATCCTATATTATCAACACTATAACAAGTGTAAGCGATATTCAATCTATAAAGTTATTTTGAAATATTCAAAATAACAGTTGAAACTTCGTTTGACATGTCTCATAATGAAAATATGAATATTGTTTGTCAATCCATATGGAAATCAAGGGAGGAAACTTAAAATGAAGTTTTTCTTGGACACCGGAAATATTGAAGAGATCAAACGTATTACTCGCCTCGGATTAGTGGATGGCGTAACGACTAACCCGTCGCTCATCGCTAAAGAAGGAAGATTGTTTAAAGATGTTATCAAAGAAATCGTAGCAATCGTTCCAGGTCCAGTAAGTGCAGAAGTAATCGGACTTACAGCAGAAGAAATGCTTAAAGAAGCATATGAAATTGCTGAGTGGGCTCCAAACGTTGTCATTAAACTCCCTATGACTGAAGATGGCTTGGAAGCTTGTTATGAGCTTACAAAAAAAGGTATCAAAACTAACGTAACGCTTGTCTTCTCAGCGGCTCAAGGCTTAATGGCTGCAAAAGCAGGCGCAAGTTATATTTCTCCTTTCGTAGGACGTCTGGATGATATCGGTGTTGACGGAATGAAGCTGATCAAGGATCTGAAGACCATCCTAACTAACTACGGTATGACTTCCGAAATTATTGCAGCATCCATCCGTAACATTGCGCATGTTGAGCAAGCCGCTCTTGCTGGTGCTCACATTGCTACCATCCCAGGTTCGCTCCTGCCTACCCTCTGGAAGCATCCGCTGACAGATAACGGTATCGAACGCTTCCTGAAGGATTGGGAATCCGTACCACAAGCATAAGATTGTCTTTCATTCTTTTATCAAAGGGCTATCCCGCAAGCTACGGCAACGCAGCTTAAGGATAGCTCTTTTTTCCATCTAAAGTCCTTGCAGAAGTCTGACGAACACGCTTTGACAAGAGTCGCGCATCTACCTGCTCCGTTTCTTTCACGTCAGATTCTCCCTTGCTCCCCTTGCTTGGCGTTACTGCAAATAAGGTCAGCAATCCACCAATTGCGCCGACTGTAGCCATCAAAGCGAATAATACCCAATGACCACTGCTTAACAGCAGCGATACCACTGGCGGTCCTGCGGCTACCCCTATAAACCTCATACTGCTATAGAGAGCGGTTATCGTGCCGCTATTTTCTTTCTCAATTCCCTCCGTGATCAAAGCATCCATACAAGGAAGCACAATCCCGATTCCAACACAACCTAAGCCCATAAACCCGACTAAGAAATAAATACCTTTATTGAACCCCGCAAAGATCATTGCTGCAGTAAGTAACACCATACCTCCAAAGCCCAGCCATTTCATTAGCGTTTTGTTCTGACCAATGATCTTTCCTGTTCCGTATGAAGACAGACATAACAAGGCTAATGGTATTGCCAGCACAAATCCCTTCATTGCCCCATGCATATTAAATTTAGATTCCAGCATTTCCGATAAATAGAATTGAACGCCAAAGGTTACAAACATACAGATACCGCCTATGGCAAAAATAGCATACAACCATCGTCCCTTTTCTCGCAAAATGCTCACAATTCCGGATAAAAATTCTCTTATACCCTGTTTCTCAGGTTTTTCCTTCGCTTCCGGCTTTCGAACCAGAAAAAGAACTAAAGCAAATGAAATTAGACATAGAACAGGAATAGCGATAAAAGGTGCAAACCAGAGCCATATTCCAAGATAAGCACCAAGAATCGGACTGAGTACTTTACCAAAGGTATTTGAGGTTTCAATAATTCCCAGACTTTTGCTTACATCCTCTTCTTCCTTGAATAAATCACCAACGAAGGGCAGCACAATAGGAAAAGCACCAGCCGCACCTATCCCTTGTAATAAACGTCCGGCCAGAATGACCCAATAGGCGCTAACGCCCTTCATAAACCAAGCCGCCACCACGCAGACAGCTCCACCAATAGCAGCAATGATCAGACTCGGAAGAATCACCTTTTTACGTCCATAAGCATCAGACAGGTACCCTGCAATTGGGATCATCACGATAGCCATCAATCCATAAACAGTAATCAGCATACTCACCTGAAAAGAGCTAATGCCTAGTTCTTTAGAAATCTGCGGCAAAATAGGGAGCAGCATGGAGTTACCGAGGGTCATAATTAGTGGAATGGATGCCAGTGCAAGCAGATCCCATTTTCTTTCCTTCATGAACTGACCACCTTTGTCATTGTTTGCGACGACTCTCTATATTGTGGTTTGTTCATCTCTCTTTATTCATACATATAAAAAGACCGTCCCCCCGCCAATGCGAAAGGACGATCTTATGATCAGAAGATGGGGCTTTACAGCGAATTTGTAATCATGGTCTTCGCTTTTACAGATGGAAGAAACCGGTTTGGTTCTCCTAGGCTAAAAATATGCAGCAAGTGCATCGCTCGAGTGCAAGCTGTATAAAACAATTTACGCTCACTTTCTCTGCCATATCGTTCAGCTGAACCATCGTAGATGATAACAGCATCAAACTCCACACCTTTAGCTAAGTAAGCAGGTAACACCAATGTTCCCTTCTGGAAATTCGGCGTTTCTTTCGTAACGAGCCTTACTGGCAGCCTACTATGTAGTTCATCATGAACTCTTGCGCTTTCTTCTGCTGTTTTACAAATGACAGCCACATAATGATACCCCTTGGATTGCAAATTCCGGATATCCATTTCAACTGCATTCAGAAGCTCATCCTCGCTAGACACCACACTTAGCTGAGGTTCTTCTCCTCGTCGATTAAACGGCACAATTCTTTCCCCTCCAGGAATCATTGAACGCGTAAATTCTACAATTTCAAAAGTGGAGCGATAGCTTCGGGTTAACGAGATCACTTCTGTATTCTCTTCCCCATAAATGCTTACCAAACTAGACAAATCACCGAGCACCTCACCTTGTGCATAGATCGCCTGATTCAAATCACCCAATACGGTCATTTTCGCCCTTGGAAACAAACGGCGCATGAACTCTAATTGGAAAGGTGAGTAGTCTTGTACTTCATCCACAATCACATGACGAATCAGCGTATTGGTACGGAAGCCTTGGCTTAACTCCTTCAAATAAAGGAATGGTGTAGCATCTTCGTAGGCAAGCTCGTTCACTGCGATAGATTTTAGTGTTTGTTCACAGATTTCATCCCAGATTTCCGGCAGAGAATTAACACCATTTAGGCGTTCCATAAGCTCACGATCCGTAAACAGCGTACTGTACAACCCCTTAACATCCACAAAACGACCTCGTTTAGTCCATCCGCGCAGTGGTTTTAAGCGTTGGCTGACTACATACCGGGATAACACTTCTTTTTCAGTATCAAAATCATCAAAACTATCCTGTGTAGCTTTCTTCTTACGTCGTAACATCTGATATGCACGATGGTAATCACTGGAGTCCAATAGCTCAATTTGATCTTCAACCCATGAAGCATTTCTTTCCTCATGGCTAAAATCAGCGATCTTCTTCAGTAACCAGCGTGTCATTAAGTCTACACGGTTCGCAAGCTTAATGGCGGGATCATAGGCATAGAAATGACGTTCCATTTCTTCTTTACTGACTACCGCTCTACCTTGAAACATTAAAGGCTTGAACAGCATGCCCTCATGTTCCAGCATCGTAGCATACCGACGAATCACATCGAGAAAAGGTACGGATGATTTATAAGCGATGCCTTCTCTGCGTATACCTACTTCAGGGCCATCAGGGGCATTCAGTAGGTTTTCCGTCTGACTAAAGACATCTTCCAGCTGGAATTCATGTCCTAAACGATGCTCAAGATACATTTGAAAAGTGGTTTGTTGCATATTTTCTTCACCTAGCTCTGGGAGAACAGTTGAAACATAGCTATTAAACAGCGGATTCGGTGAGAACAACAACATCTGGTCTGCTTGCAGAACTTCACGGTATTTATACAAAAGATAAGCAACCCGCTGCAATGCTGCAGAGGTTTTCCCGCTTCCTGCGGCACCCTGAACGACCAGCATTCGGCTTTTGTCGTTGCGGATAATCGCATTTTGCTCTTTCTGGATGGTAGCTACAATACTCTTCATTCGATCATCTGCACTATGGCTAAGCACTTGCTGCAAAAGCTCGTCGCCGATCGTTACCCCAGTATCAAACATAACTTCAATAACACCATCAGAAATCACAAACTGTCGTTTAAGATTCATTGTACCGGAAACAAGTCCACCAGGTGTCTCATAAGCTGCTGGGCCAGGAGCTCCGTCATAATATAAGCTCGATATAGGCGCCCGCCAGTCATAGATCAAGAAGGTGCCATCATCCTCCATTAAGGATCCAATCCCCAGATAAATCTTTTCCGTTTCTCCATTTGGTGCTTCTGTAAAGTCAATACGCCCAAAGTAAGGAGAGACGAGTAGCTTTTTATATTTTTTTAGAGCCTTGCTCGACTGTAAATGATGGCGTTCACGTTCATTCAAGATTTGGGATTGTTGGCGCAGACTTGTTGAAGTTTCCCCTAAATCATCTGGACTACTGAAGTTTACTGTTACCTCTTCCCAGAAGTCTTTCCGCATATCCACCACATCACTGCGATGGAGTCCGAGCTCCTCAGATAATCGTCGGATATGGGCAGACAAAAGCTTAGTCAATCCGTCAACCCGCTGCTGTTCCTCTTTCCATTCAATTTCATGATTCTCCACTACATTTCATCCCCTTTGGAAGGTTGATATTTCAAGTGAGGATACTCTTAATAGATGAATCCGGCCCCTCAGGGACCGGACTTATTAACAAAATAAGAAGTATAAGTTTCACCCTGAACATAATCCTTAAGCTTATATGTTGCACATCACAAGGTTATGTTTTAAGCTTCGCGATCCGTTTCTTTTTCCTCAGTCGCTATACGATTCATCTGATCTGCCACTTTATCAAGCCGTTCTAATTGATATCCGTAATCGTAAATAGCTGCGGCTACAACATACAATCGTAGTTGACCTATTTTCTCCGCATTATACCCCAGGATCGTTGAATTCAAAAATCCATCATTCTCGTCTCCCAAGGGTTCCGATTCATTAGTGTTTGGTTTTAGTTTATCTTCAAATTTCAGTAAGATCAGTTGATGATATTTGATTAACTGCTCCAAATGACTGTCAAACAATGCATCTGTCTCTTCACTTCGATCCGCTTGAAAATAATGCCGATCCACAGCCTCAAGAACATCGAAGCCCTTTTGCAAAGAAGATAACAGGTTCTTATAGACAACCATTTGTCTAGTCTGACTGTACTTCGCCCTCTTTAGCTGTTTCTGCTCTTCCTCAAACAAAGCGTACTTATCCGCTAAAGATTTAATAGATGATTCCAGTGCAAGTTTTTCATCACGAAACACACTTTCCTTCATCTCATGAGATACAGCCGTTCTTAGCAGCAAGGAAAGACTGGCAAAGACGTTCTCAATTTGCTTGATGTACTGTTTCCGTGGTTTCGGAGGAACTACTATAATATTGATTAGAAATGCAGAAACAATCCCTGTCAATGTTAATAAGAACCGATTCAGCGCGAACTGCCATTCACCAGAAGCCTCCATCACTGTTATAACGGTGACCAGTGTCAGGCTAATAGTATCCGCCCGGTTAATTTTCATACTGATCATAATGACAAGAATGCAGACCAACCCAACCGCAATTGGACTATTGGATAACAACATTCCTCCCAGAAGAGCGAGTACCGCGCCCATTGTAGTCGTTGTCAGCTGATCAAGAAAATAACGCCAAGAGCGATAAATAGATGGCTGCATCGCGAAAATTGCTGCAATCGCAGCGCCCACAGAAGATGGAAAATGTAGCAGTTCGGCTAAATACAAGGCAAGCGTGACTGCCATTCCTGTTTTAAATATGCGAGCTCCAAAAGCCAAAAATATCCCCCCTAAAAATTGGCCCACTCTGCAATATGGACATCTACGAATCCCTCATTCCTCTAATTACCCAAGCCTAATGTTGATGAATTTTATGATCATTTAAGCTCTCACTTATGATTCTTTCAGCTTTCAGGGAATACTAATTCAAGTAAGTACCTATCACATATAACATACGAGGTGAGTGAATGAATAACAACATCAAAAAATTAGTGACCATCACAGCTGTTCTTTTCCTCAGTCTGTCTCCAGCACTTGCTCCTACTCGGAGCGTGTCAGCTGAGAATGTAACTTCCACTGCACCTGATTCTGGGCCTTCGGAAAAAGGTCATAGACCCCCACCAGGGAAAGACGGGAAATTCAGAGCCGGCGGACATTTCATTATTTTCGAAACAGCCAAGCTGCTTGAGATGGATCGTACGGAGCTAATCAATAGCCTAAAAACAGGCAAAACCCTCCCTGAGCTTGCCCTTGAAAAGAAAGGCTGGACAGAAGATCAATATATTCAAAAGCTCAGCGAATCCGCAAGTAAGCGGCTGGATCAAGCCATCAGCGAGGGACGTCTAACAAAAGACGAAGCTCAAAAGCTAAAGGCTGGACTTCCTTCTATGCTGAAGAAAAAAATAAGTAAAATGGGTCATTTCCAAGATCATAAATCTTCGGAACATCATGTGATGAACCCTCAAGCAAAAACGCCTTCGGTGTCCTATTTAGGACGGTAAGTGTTTATGCGAGAAATATAAGGATAATGAATAGCGTGAAACATATATATTCTTATATTTTAAAATATCCCCACAAAAACGGATATCTTCATTTCTTATGAGGATATCCGTTTTTTATAGGCTTCAAATAGACTGATGGATAACATCAGCCACGCGCCACTTGCAGCATAACCACCAATTACGTCGCTAGGATAATGAACTCCCAGGTAAATACGACTCCAGCCAATGCCCACAGTCATGAATACCGCAAATATTATTAACAGGATTCTTTCACTTCTTCGCGGCAAATGACGCCACAGTAAATAGGCAATTACCCCATACAGGGAGAAGGCTGCCATGGAATGTCCACTTGGGAAACTATAACCGAGCTCTTGGACAATACGATTGAAATTTGGACGCTCCCTTTGAAACCATAACTTCATAAGTGTATTCAATAGCTGTGAGCCTAGTCCAACCCATAGGAACAGAATTAGCTCAAGCCGATGTTTCAGCAGAAAATACAGCAGTGCCATCGTGACGATAGATATGCCAATCGCTACCTTGGAGGAACCAATCAGAGATAGTCCTTTGGCGAATGTAGTCAGTCCAGGTGATTCAGCGGATTGAACAAAATGAATCATATAATTATCAAATGATGATACCTTATTCATATGAACTAGAATCGCAATAACGACGAAACAAGCAGCAAACCCTATAAAATAACGAAAACCTCTAGACCAGTTCTGATAATAAAGCATAAATACCTCCGTGTCTAATTTTGTGCCTGTCGATCACATTTCCTGAGAAGCTATAACCCGTGCTATAATTATAGAGAAATAAATATACAAAAAGATGGAGTGCTGCCAAAGTGGAGAGTCTAAAATTGCAGGAACGTTTGTTGAATCAGTTTATTTCCACAAAGGTGCCCGTGACGATTTTTACAACAAATGGTGTAAAAATGCAAGGCGTCGTAACCTCGTATGATGCATTCACAATCACTTTACAGGGTCAAGGTGATGGCAGACAGAATGTGCTCTTCAAATCTGCAGTATCCACTATTGTACCTCTTAAGCCCGTCTCACTCAAATAGTTCACACATTCATTAAACTTCTTCATCCTATTTTCAATAATAAAGGGAACACCGGGCTACATCTCCGGTGTTCCCTTTATTATTTTCTTAAATTGTCTTATTCACTCTTCAAAACGAGTTTCTTTTATACAGGGAAAATCACAGGCTTCACACACACCGGCTTAGATACCTCGGCAGTATTTCCTGTAAAGACGAGACGACCACTGGTCTCTTCAATAGAGAACACAACCAGGTTATTAGCGTCACGATTTGCAACAATAAGATAAGCCCCATCCGGAGTTAATGAGAAGTGTCGTGGATGCCCTCCACGAGTAGATACATATTCAATTAGTGTAAGCTTGGCAGTAGCGTTATCCACTGCAAACACTGCGATGTTATCCGCTCCACGATTAGAAGCGTAAAGATATCTTCCATCTACTGAAGTGGCAATTTCAGCGCAAGTATTCTCTTCCTTAAAATCCTCAGGCAAAGTTGAAATTGTATCTACCGTGTGAAGAGTCCCTGTAGCACTGTCATATGTAAACGATGTTATCGTGGAATCCACCTCGTTTATAACATAAGCAGACTTTCCATCTGGATGAAAAGTAAAATGACGAGGTCCCGCCCCTGGATGAAGCGCAGTATCTCCGTGAACTTCTAGTTTGTTCAAGTCTCTATTGATTTTATAGGACCGAATAATATCAAGCCCAAGATCAGAAACAAACAGATACTGTCCGTCCGGACTGAAAATAGCCGAATGGGGATGCGGGCGATCCTGACGTTCAGGATGGTGACCATGACCGGAATGAATCGCGACATCCGCCAGTTGATTAGCAACTTTTTCTTCATCTAATGTGATCAAGCCTACACTGCCACCATGATAACTACATACAACAATGTATTCATCGCTTAGATCTCTTGAAATATGGCATGTGGTCGTTTGACCATTACCTGAAGCAGGCATTGAGGCTATACGGTTCAATTCGCTCAATTTCCCACGCTTAGCATCGATAGCAAAGGTAACGACTTCTCCCTCTTTTCCACCTTCACCATTTGGCTTTTCTCCTATGGCATATAAACGCAGGGCTGTAGCATCTACATTAACAAAGGTGGGGTTAGTTATACCCTGAACCGAGTCGATTAATTTTAACGTACCTCCTGCTTCGCCATCGAATTCAAATACCTGCACACCGCTTTCCGTGGCACTTGCATAGGAACCCGTAAACAGCAATAACTTAGTCTGCTTTTCCATCTTTACATCCTCCTTCAAAGTATTGCTATTATATAATTTACAATTTTTAAACGTTAAAGACAAACTATAAAGTAAAAAGTGTGACAAATAGTTCAAAAATAAGGCTTTCCAATGATTAGGGATTGTGCTATAATGAAAGCGCTAACATTAGTCTTTTATTAAGTATAAAGGGGGAACATGAATGAGTAGCATCCTGCTGGAAGCCAGAAATGTATACGAGGACTTCGAGGTGGAAACAGACATTCTGTTCTTTAAGGTCGGGGACCATGATTTGGTCATTTTTCACGGCAGAAACTACAACATAAAAAAGAGAATGACTGCCGAGCAATTAAAACGATTGTTATCCAATTCTACTTACTATCATGTGTACGGTGGCTGTTATGTCAATCTAAACAAGATCAGTTCTATCGAAGACGACTGCATTTATTTCGGAGAAAAGGGCCTATTCGCTAAAAACGTACGGGTCCCAAGACGGAAACAAGAAAGTATTCGTCATCTATTGAAAGGACTGAAGTAAACATCTTATTCCCATAAGCCGGAAGGGCATGTTACCGATGCCATTTCCGGCTTTTTGCTTTTTATTAATAGAAACTTAAAAAGATCCTATCTTTTTTTATACTTTCTTAAGGTTTAGGATCTGGATTTCTGTTAAAGTTGTAAATAGACAAGCAACACCTATATTGAAGGGAGTCATTACTAATAATGGACAAAAAAGATCTGAATGGAAATGAGAACTTAGAAAACAACGGTACTCCGGAAGAAGAATTGAACACTACCGAGAATACCAATGAAGTAAATGAAGTGGAGATCGAAGCTGCTGAAGAACCTGTGAATACAACAAAAGAGGAAAGTGTTCCAGTAATGAACAAAGTCGGCAGCAACAATAATACGACGCCACCTGCTCCACCAGTTTCTCCTAAAGGTAACAAGGGCTGGATGATTGCCTCTGTGGTTCTGGCTGCGGCACTCATCATTGTATTGATTAAGCCTCCATTCCAAAAGGACGACAGCAGCACAGCTGTTGCTAGCGTTAACGGAACTAACATTACTAAAGAACAACTTTATGATAAATTGATCGAAGCAGGCGGAGAAAGCACACTGCAAGCCATGATTACTACTGAACTCGTTGATCAAGAAGCTAAAAAAGCTAACGTAACTGTTACTGATGAAGACATTAATGCTGAATTAGAAGACCTAAAAGCACAATTCGGCGGAGAAGCTGCATTTAATGCTGCGTTGCAACAAAGCTCAATGACCGTTGATGACTTGAAGAAGCAAATGCCGCTGCAAGTAAAACTGCGTAAGATTCTTGAGCCGCAAGTGACTATAACGGATCAAGAAATCAAAGACTACTATGAAGCAAATAAAGCTACTTTCAATGAAGAAGAACAAGTTCGCGCTTCCCACATTCTCGTTGAGACTAAAGAAGAAGCGGATGCAATTCTGAAGCAATTGAAAGATGGAGCAGATTTCGCTGAACTTGCTAAAGAAAAATCTTCAGACACTGGTTCCAAAGCTAATGGCGGAGATCTAGACTTCTTCAAACGTGGAGATATGGTAGCTGAATTCTCCGATGTAGCCTTTAAACTTAAAGTTGGGGAAACAAGCGGTGCTGTGAAATCCGATTACGGTTATCACATCATTAAAGTAACCGACCACAAAGACGCTAAAAACTACACCTTGGAAGAAAAGAAAGATGAAATCAAAAAGACGCTTGTGTCTCAAAAGGTTTCCACTCTTTCCACTACTTGGTTGTCAGATACAACTGCAAAAGCAAAAATCACAAATTCACTTACGGATGCCAAAAAAGAAGCAACAGCTTCTCCTGAGCCATCTGCAAGCGCAGAAGCAGGAACTGAATCTGCTAAATAATATGACTGCAAAAAGCAGGACAAGCGTTAAGAGACGCTGTTCTGCTTTTTTTGTACCTCTATTTTCGAACTTTTAATTAATGTCCTTTTTTACGGACCTGCTTATCACGATTCTCTCCCCACTCTTTCGCTTGTGCGGTAGCAATAGAAATCGCCCTTCCCTCTTCATATCCATCTTCTAGCAGTGCATTAGCAATATCAATCGCCTTATTACGAATAGGTGCAGTGAAGTTCTTGAGTGAATCTGGATAATCTTCTTCGTTCCACGGCATACAAAAAAACCTCCTTAACCTGACTATATAATTAATTAGCCTGGTCTAGGAGGTTTTAAACACTCTCTTAAGCTTATTTAAAGACTTTAACGCGATCTTCAACCGGTTGGAATTGTTTCTCACCTGCTGGAGTTACTGTCTTACCAAATGGCAATTGAGCAATTAGTTTCCAGTCTTGCGGGATGCCCCAAGCTTCTTTCACTTCGTCATCAATCAGTGGGTTATAGTGCTGCAAGGATGCACCTAAACCTGCTTCAGAAAGTGCAGTCCATACTACGAATTGCAGAATGCCTGAAGATTGGTTAGACCAAACTGGGAAGTTCTCGGCATACAAGGCGAAGTTTTCTTGAAGGTTCTTCACTACCGCTTGATCTTCAAAGAACAATACGGAACCGTATCCTGCTTTGAAAGATGCTAATTTTTGAGCTGTTCCTTCAAATTGTTCAGCTGGAACGATTTTGCGCAAAGTTTCTGTCGTGATATCCCATAATTTATCATGCTGTTCACCTAAAAGAACAACCGCTCTAGAGCTTTGGGAGTTGAATGAGGTTGGGCTATGCAAAACCGCTTGCTCAACGATTTCAATAATTTGAGCATCGGCTACAGTGGATTCTTTACTGATGGCATAGATGGAACGTCTTCCTTTAACTGCTTCAAGAAAATTGTTAGACATAAAATAACTACCTCCATTTATTTAAGTAACTTACTTTTGTACATCTTATCACCTTTTTTCTGAAAATACAACATCTATTCACAACTTATTTTGTCGGATATACAATTAGCCTCGAATAGTAACATCTCCCCTTCACTTTTCCGATATACATTTCGGCTAAAAATAAGCTACAATAGTGCAGCAAAAGTGCAGAAGGAAGGTTATATAAATGAATTTTTCAACAGATAAAGTTCTTATTCTACATAAAAAAACAGTCATATTCTCTTGTGTAGTGCTCTTTTTCCTTAGCTTGGCACTTACTGGCTGTAAAGACACAAAATCGTCTAATTTAAACGCTATGGAACTTGATCAAGCTGAGCTTAAACCTGTATCTTTCTGGGTCGCCACAGACACTCACTTTTTGGATAAAGATCTTCAGGATGGTGGGCAGGCTTTTCAGACCTATGTCACTGGAGGCGATGGAAAAATGCTGCCCTACAGTGATGAAATGGCTGAAGCTTTGGTCTATGACGCTGAACAGAAAAAACCTGCGTTTATCATCCTCAGTGGCGATTTAACTAATAATGGAGAACGCAGCAGCCATCAAAAGTTAACCGAAAATTTAAAACGAATCGAACAACAAGGAACCTCTGTTTATGTCATTCCAGGCAATCACGACTTATTTAATCCTTGGGCTAGATCCTTCAGTGGCGATAAACAGCTCCTTACGGATTCAATTACAGATAAGGATTTCGTCAAAATGTATGCGGATTTCGGCTACAAAGAAGCTGCATCACGTGATAAGGAATCACTAAGCTATATCGTCAAGGCTGCCCCCAACTTATGGATTCTGATGATAGACAGTAGCCAATACCTTAATAATAAAAAATACGGTTTCCCTCAGACAGATGGGCGTATTACTTCTTCTACGCTTTCATGGATCGATGAATCCGTTAAGCTTGCAGCCAAAGAGCATGCTTCTGTGATCACGGTGATGCATCATAATTTATTAAGTCACACTTCTATGTCTGTTTCAGGCTTCAAGCTTAATAACAGCCAGGTAGCTATAAAATCCTTACGAAAGAATGGACTTAATCTAGTTCTCTCAGGACATATTCATATGCAGGACATTCAAGTAGATCCAGCAGACGCGAATCAAGATACAGCATCCTCTGAACCAATGCCAATCTATGATATCGCTACGAGTGCGATGGCCGTCAATCCGCATCAATATGGAGCCATGACCTTCGATCCCGTCTCGCGAACCGTAAATTATAAAGCAACGTCTTTGAACGTAGAAGGTTGGGCTGAAGCTAACCAGATTACAGATCACAATCTCTTAAACTTCAAGGCTTATGCCGAAGAAGCCTTTGCTACTAACTCCTATGACAAAGCTATGGATAGTCTTAAGGAAAGTCCTTTAACGGAGTCTGAAAAAGAATCCATGGCGAAGGTAATGTCCAAGCTGAATGTACGATACTTCGCAGGAACTGCAGGTACCTTTGCTAAGGATATAAAAGCGTTGCCGGGCTACAAGCTTTGGGAGGAACAGCAGGACGGTTTCCTAGGAGGGTATGTCCAAAGTATGGCTGAAGAAAAAGCGCTAAGTAATGTCGACCTAGAAGTGGTTTTAACGAAGCAATAAAAAGATGCCATACTTCATATAAAAAAAACCAGCTTCACCCGCATTTCTGCGAAGTTAGAAGCTGGATTTGTTTGTGTTATTTAGCCAATAAGGATCGAACTAACTATTTACGTGTAATAGTAATCCAACCATCTTCATCTACATACACAGTAGCATGAAGTGCTTCAGCAAGCAGACGCAGCGATACATAGGCATCACCATATTCGTCAACAAATACAGGCTCTGCAAGCTTCACTTTTTCACCGTTAATTACTGCTTCGGAAGAACCGATTTTGAATACCAGCTTATCACCGTACACACCATCAGTTACGATAATAGCACGATTGGCTGTATCCCATTCCACAATAGCATCTAAATCTTCTGCAAAATACCGAAGAGGAATGTACGTCGTATTATTGTCAACGATCGGATAATAATATTCGTCGTCTGGTTCGATGACAATCGTTCTCTTGGTGATACCAAGATCGTCTTTCAATATACGATAAACGTTAGAATTTGGATCAAAATTGTTCAAAGTCTCTCCAGGAGTCAGGTCACCAGAAGAAACATCAAGTGCTCCTTCAGTACTGATTGGATCTGCCGTTACAGCACCACCAATGTTCCAAATCTGACTGGAAGCCTTAAGAGAGAAGCTCTTTAATGGCATATCTTCAGTACCTGGAAGCGCCACTTTCAGATCAACATTCTGTTTACGAACATGTAGTCCACTGTCTACAAAAATGTCGACAGCAAGCTTCGTATCCTTACTCAGAACCGTCTTAAGCTCAGGGGTAGCTTTGTAAAGACTGTCTAGTTGATTGTCATAAACCAGCAGTAACGCATCCACAGCCAATTTTGCTGCATCATGCAGTACAGTTACAACAGCTTCTTTATCACCCAGAGGAATTACTCCAATACCTGGAATTTCATAATCACCGGAGGCTTTTTCGTCCATTGCTTTGATCACAGGATATAGATAGTCATACAGACCACCAACCAATTCTGTAAAGCCTTCCGTATCTTTAGAGATCGATTTCAGGAATCCTTTTAACAATGCCGGAAGCTCATCACCCGTCACTTCGGTATGTAACTTCGTCATATTCACCTGCTGGCCATACACAGCCTCACTAACGGGTGTTACGCTAATTGCGCTTGGATTAGGAAGATTCTTCACCACAAACTTCGTTAGCAGCTTACTAAGATCTTCAGCTTTAGTCAGATCCAATCCAACTTCAGCAAAGACCTCATCATAACCTTGAACCGGGAAGTAAAACGGTTGTTTTGCTCCTTCAACCGTAAAGACTAAAGTTTTTTTGTCCATAAACAATGAGAATGGAATATTCAATTGTTTATAGCCGATCGTTCCATTGGCAGATACATTACCATTCTCTTGTAACTTTGCATTGCTAATACTCAGGGAAAAAGAATTTATGAGATCGACCATTTCCTTATCTTCTGCGCTAATTCCTTCTGAAGGTTCAGCGTTCATAGAAAACGTCATGCTGGATTCTGATGATTTAACATCGACATCCCCGATCAATGCCTTATTAACATCGAAACCTCCAACCGATTGACAACCGGCCAGAACAAGCAGCAGTGCGACAAAAGGAATAAACCATTTTGCCCTAGCTTTCATTCTCCTCATAGCAAGTCTCCTTTTTGTAAGATTTTTTGAAATCAATCCATTATCTCAGCAAAGGCAACATTTGTAAATCAAAGTATTACTTATTGTAAAAATACTATAGATTCAACAAAGTTCGCCATTCGATAGAAACCCATTCATTGTATATTACGCCTTTAAATAACGCTAAAATCAGTAAATGCGCAGGATAAAAAGACCACCACACCCAGCGTGGTACCCGGTGACGCTCTAAATATCCCCAAAGTACAGGCGCCAAAGCAATCAACAGCGTTGGTAAAATACTAAGCATTTGCACAACCCAATAATTATAAAACATGTAGAACAGATTAAGTGCCAAATGTGCTACAACAAGCCAATATGACTTCGCATAACGGAATATCAATACTAGCAGCAGGCCGTACGCATTATAATCTATCGGGAAATAATCCATTAACGCGATAGCTGCAATGACGACTGGTATTCCAAGCCATGGAGTAGGCAGTTTATCTAAAATAACCAATACGGTTGCGGATAACAAAAGCGTAAACACCACGTTCCATCCACCAGGATTAATCGCTAAATTGTATGGGATCTGAGCAATAATAGCGATAATGAGCAGTCGGAACAAGTATTTCGGTCTGGATGATGTATGGATATGCCCCTGCACAAGCCCGTAACAGTAAATTGGAAAGGCTATTCTTCCTACATATCTCCAAGCAATATCCTCTGGAAAAAAGATATAGCCAATATGGTCGATTAGCATCGTCAGCATGGCGAGAATCTGCATATCAAACCTCCTTAAAATAAGTTGATATCATACATTCGCCAATGAGTACTTCATCTCCTTCGCCTGTACACAAATGATGACTGCAATAAAAGAGAACTGAATTTCTGGTTTCTTGCCTCTTGACTTTATGGGGTGCAATTGAGTACTATGAACGAGCAACATCATATGGCAATGATCAAAGACATGATTTCCTATACGAACTGTCCAGAGAGAGAGGTCTAGGCTGAAAGCTTCTCCAGTACACGATTGTGAAGTTACCCCTTTGTAGCCGTGACGCTGAATCCGCAGATCTAAATTTTGCGGTAGTATGTGGCACCGACTTATCCACGTTAAAGGATACCAATGAGGTCCTATCCTTGTGATAGGTCGAATTAGGGTGGAACCACGAGCTGAACGCACTCGTCCCTTTCTGGGAGAGATGCGTTTTTTTGCGTTCACCACTAACAATTTTTGAGAAATGGAGGCTAACAATCATGGAGATCAAGGTAACACTGCAAAACGGAACAATTAGAGAGGTACTGCAAGGAACGACGATTAAAGAAGCAGCAGGTGCCATAAGTACCAGTCTGAAAAAAAATGCTGTAGCTGGAATTATCGATGGAAGATCCGTTGATCTAAACCAAACGATCGAACATGATTGCCAGCTCGAAATTGTTACGTTGGATAGCAAAGAAGGCCTGGAAATTTATAGACACAGTACAGCACATATCATGGCACAGGCCATAAAACGTATATATGGAGATAAGGGTGTCCAGCTCGGCATAGGTCCAGTAATCGAAGATGGCTTCTATTACGACATTGATATTGAGACACCTCTATCCACGGCTGATCTTGTAGCAATCGAACAAGAGATGGCGAGAATTATTCAAGAGAATCACCCGATTGTCCGCCGTGTCGTTCCCCGCGCTGAAGCAATCAAGCTTTTTGAAGCGATGAATGAGCCCTTAAAGCTGGAGCTTATCCGTGATCTACCGGAAGACACAGTATTATCTATTTATGATCAAGGTGAATTCTCGGATCTCTGTCGAGGCCCACATCTTCCCTCAACTGGCTTGGTCAAGGCTTTTAAGCTGTTGAATGTAGCAGGTGCCTACTGGCGTGGAGATTCGAATAATAAAATGCTGCAACGTATTTACGGAACTGCTTTTCCTAAGAAAGCTCAACTTGAAGAGCACTTACTCTTTCTTGAAGAAGCTAAAAAACGTGATCACCGTAAGCTCGGCAAGGAACTGGAATTGTTTATGTTCTCTGAAGAAGCTCCAGGTATGCCCTTCTATCTTCCCAAGGGGATGACTATCCGCACAGAGCTTGAGAATTTCGCACGTGAATTACAAAGACAGAGAGATTACGATGAAGTTCGTACACCACTGATGATGAACAATCGGCTTTGGGAGCAATCCGGACACTGGGATCACTACAAAGACAATATGTATTTCACCAATGTAGACGAAACAAAATTCGCACTCAAACCGATGAACTGCCCAGGTCATATGATGATCTACAAAAATAATCTACATTCTTACCGAGAGTTGCCTATCCGAATTGCCGAATTTGGTCAAGTACATCGCCATGAGTTCTCTGGGGCACTTAACGGGATGATGCGTGTTCGTACTTTTTGTCAGGATGATGCCCATCTCTTCGTATTACCAGAGCAGATTGAGGATGAAATAAGCCGGGTAATCTCACTGATTGACCATATTTATCAAGTGTTTGGCTTTGAGTACAAGATTGAATTATCTACTCGCCCGGCAGATTATATGGGATCAGAAGAACTATGGGATCTAGCTGAACAATCATTACAAAGTGTATTAGACAATCTCGGGATCGAGTATCGTGTGAATGAAGGTGATGGCGCATTCTACGGACCAAAGATTGATTTCCATATTTTAGATGCGCTAAAACGAAGCTGGCAATGTGGAACCATCCAACTAGATTGGCAAATGCCAGAGAAATTCGATCTTACTTATATCGGGGAAGATAACCTTAAGCACCGCCCGGTCGTAATCCATCGCGCTGTTTATGGGTCGATTGATCGTTTTATGGGGATTATTACGGAGCATTATGCCGGCGCATTCCCGCTATGGTTAGCACCCGTCCAAGCGAAGTTATTGCCCGTCTCTGAGAACTACGTTGCTTATGCGTTTCAGGTGAAACAATCCTTAGAACAAGCTGGCATTCGTGTAGAGGTTGATATCCGAAATGAGAAGCTAGGTTACAAAATTCGTGAAGCCCAACTTGAAAAATCACCCTATATGCTCGTTCTCGGTGAGAATGAGAAAAACTCTGGCAGTGTTTCTGTAAGAAAACGTGGTGAGGGTGATCTTGGTTCAAAGAGTATCCAAGAGATTATTGAGCAGATTAGTGAAGAAATAGTTAGTAAAAAATAAAGTTCTGCGTCAAATTAAACGTAAAAGGGCTGTCTATTCGTAGAAATCTACGAACAAGACAGCCCCTTTTTTGATCACATATTAATATTCACAGGAACACTATTTCACGTACAGACGACTACTTTCATCCCAATACTCGCCTGGTTTGAGACTGAATAAGCCGATCTCATCCGCTGGCAGATCTACCATTGGTGCATTAACCAAGTTGATTTGCGGCTCTGGGCAGAAGAACTGCTCAGAAGCACCATTATTCCAGATCATCCACTGCTTGTATGAAGTCCCAACGTCATAAACTAAAGTGACTCCAGCTTTGCTGTCGGTAAGCTCCATCCGGTTACGTCCATTCTGAGCTACAGCTGTGTAATGGTTGTCCATCGAAGCGAAATAAGGATTCACACCTTCATCACGAAGCTGAGCTTCACCTGGCTCCAGCTCTTGAAATTTACCAGTCGGCAGCATACGGTCGTTCAATTCCCAGCGATTACCGATGGTCGCTTTTACAAGGTAATCTTGTGGTGTGCTACCTGGTGCAAATGGAGCATTAATCGCGGTATGGAATGCCAACAAGCAAGGCATCTCTTCATCACCATCATTATGCACTTGTACCTGTTGAGATAAGCCACCTTCACCAAGGGTATAACGTAGTTTCATTGTGTATTTAAACGGCAAGTATTGATAAGAAGGATGGCTCTCATCCACTTTGATGAATACGGTTACGAAGCTTTCGGTCTTCCCGCTACCGAACTCTTCCACTTCCCAAGCTGCCGTATGTAAAAATCCATGTAAATGGTTGCCTGTTGCGACTTCATTTACCGGGAGTTGATAAGTTTGACCATTCCAAGGAAATTTGCCATCTTCATAACGATTCGGAGGAAATAATACAGGAATACCATGGATGCCTGGACTTGCTTTGAAAGCTTCCATTTCCTCAGCTCCCGGTTCATGCAAGAAACGGTAACCGTTTTCGGTATCACGGAAACAGATCAAGTTGCCACCGATGCCTGGTAAGATAGCTGCCTCATAACGGCCAGCTTTCAACCAGATGGCTGCTTCTCCTTCATATTGTCCTTCATAGGCTGTGATAGACATAATAATGTGTTCTCCCTTCCAGTGTCTGATAATTGTCTCTACTTGATAGATTACCACATCTGGTCATGACGTGACATGCCCTTTTTTAGAGCTGTTCCACTTCAACGCTCATGACATGATCAATTTTCTTCACATCATAATAGATCTCTGTAGCGTAATCTTTATCCGGCGCTGAGATCACCATATCGATCATTTGTCTTCCATCTTCCAAATCCTTAATTTTCATTCTGCGGATCGCCCGGGATGGACTTCTAGTACTTCGTTGGGTACTAACCTGGGGTCTCTCAATTTTTTGGATCACTTCAGTAAGGACAAAATTAGCTTCCATGATGATTCTCACCGAAACTTCATGCTTGTTAAGCACTTCAGGACCAATCGAACGAATTAAATGAGGAACTAAATTCACCGCAAACATTAGAAGAATAACCGCATATGCTGCTTCAATATAGAATCCTGCTCCCACAGCTATGCCAATCCCCGAAGCTGTCCAGATGAGTGCTGCCGAGGTCAAGCCTGATATCGCATCACCGCCTCTACGCAGGATAACACCAGCACCCAAGAACCCTATCCCACTGACAATTTGAGCAGCGAGGCGCATCGGATCCATATTTGGATGCTCAGGACCTGCAAACTTATCAAAGGCATGAATAGACACTACAGTTACAAGACAAGAGGCAATACTAATGACCATACTGGTCCGAATCCCCAGCGGTTTCTGCTTGATCTGTCGGTCAATCCCGATGAACAGCCCGAACAGCATGGCCACTAGCAGCTTAATTAATGATTCAATATGAAAATCCATAGTTCATTCTCCTTTCTCCACAGATACTCCATTATAACGGAAAACGGAGATTATGATTAGCTTTATTTTACAGCAAAAAAACGGCACTCCTATCCTCCATGTATATGCGCCGACAGCTTATAAAATCCGCATAACGAAGAGGATAGAATCCGTTTTGGTGAAAGATTATTTAACCATGCAGCAACGATTCTGCACCGTCACAATAAATCTCAGTTCCTGTAATATGATCGGAATCCTCGGAGGCCAGAAAAAGTGCCAGCTTTGCAACTTGATCAGGACGCCCAGGACCTTCCTCTAGCGGTTGATCCCCTTCCGGAAATTCGACAGGGATTTTTACCTCTTTGAGATCCTCGGATGGAAAAGTGTTGTCATCTATATTGGTCTTAATAGCCCCAGGACAGATTGCATTTACGCGAATTTGAAATTGAGCCAGTTCTAATGCTGCCATTTTCATAAAAGCAACCTGACCTGCCTTTGTCGTACTGTAAGCAGAAAAACCGATGTTAGAAAATACACGATTTCCGTTAATGGAGCTGTTAATCAGGATGCTGCCACCGCTTTCTTTTAGATGCGGTATCGCATATTTAACAGTCGCGAAGGTTCCACGAAGATTGATGTGAATCGTCTGGTCCCAAGACTCAATATCCATCGTTTCAATGGGCGTCATGGCTCCATTAATCCCTGCGTTTGCAAAAACAATATCAAGACGACCCCATTTCGCGGCCGCCTTGTTTATGGCAGCTTCCACTTGCGGGGGTTCAGCAACATCGCATTCAATTACGAGGGCTTCTCCGCCTTCTTTCTCCACTTGTTTTCTAACCTTTTCTGCGTTCTCAACAGTTCTATCCAGCAGCACAACTTTGGCCCCGTTACGAGCGAACTCAAGCACAGTTGCTCGTCCAATGCCGGAACCACCTCCTGTTACAATCGCTACCTTACCTTCCAGCTTCTTATCTGCCATGTTTAAGTATCCTCCTTCTTGTCATGCAAGCCTTCCAGTTAAGTTCTTTCCTTAACCTTAACCTCGCATACAAAAGTTGAATCGATAGATCTTTAATACCCCAAAGGATTATTTTTATTCACCCTGCCGAAGATGGATAATGAGATCATTTAAACCGGCTTCACGGATGCCCTCTACAATAAGATCAGCAAGCAGACGTGCTCCTAAAATCTGAAAATGTGTATTGTCTTGTACGCCAACTGGATGCAAGATATATTCTCCCGGATAGGACCACATGAACAGATCCTTCGTTCCTTCCACACCATAGGCTTCAAAAAGCTTACGACTCTTCTCCGCCAAATCGATTAGGGGGATCTGCTCAGTCTCAGCCAACTCTTTCATTGCCGTTAAATACTCTCCATGACTGTCTACTATAGCTTCTGCAGGATCAAATCTCCGCCTATGTACAGCGGTCACCAGTACCGGGTAGGCTCCTGCTTTCCTAGCAACTGTAATCATCCGCAGCAAATATTCTTTATATGTAGTGAAAGGTTCGGTGTGTCTATGTTCATCCCCTTTTGAATCGTTATGACCAAACTGTATGAACATATAATCTCTGGGCCGAAGCACAGTAGAAATGTTCTCCAAATGCCCTTCCTCAATAAAGCTCTTGGAGCTACATCCTGAAATGGCTCGATTATCCACTACAAGACCTGCTTTGAAGCAGCGAGGCAGCAACTGGCCCCAGCCAGCATAGGGATAACCAGCTTCTCCTTGATCGGTCACCGTAGAATCACCAGCCAAATATAAGACGAGAGCTTCGTTGTCAGGCTCAATGTCGAGAGCATTTATTCGAGGCGCAATACCTGAGAAGGAGAGCTTTAGCTGACCACCCATGATTCGCATCGCAAATGATTCTCGTATATACTGACCTGCCGGGACATTCAATGTGTCTAATACGTACTTACCATCACCTGCTCGAATTATTGTACTCGTATCTGCTAAGGAGTCACCAAGTAACATAGAAATCCGGTAAATCCCATCAGGAATATCTAACAGAAAGACAGCCTTCTGCGGAATGCAGAAATCACGTCTTAATGGATCTGCTCCTCCCCTGGAACGCCCGAATACTGTCGAGTCTGAAGTAAAACCAAATCGCGCATCCGGAGAGTATCGTGAGTCCGGCCGAATTTTGGTGTAGCCGGGCGCTGTATCTTTAATCCCAAAGTCAAAATGATAGCTATCCAAATTCAGCCGCACCTTTCTTCATTAGATATTTTATCCTTTCAAACCACTGGTGCTGATTCCTTCCACAATCTGCTTTTGAAAGATAAAGAAAATAATCATGACGGGTGCCAAGCTAAGAACGGACATAGCAAACATGGGTCCCCAGTTGGACACGGACTCACTGTCGAGGAACATTTTCAGTCCCATAGAAACTGTATATTTAGATGGAGAGTTCAGGTACAACACTGGCCCAAGCAGGTCTTCCCAGCGCCAATAGAAGGAAAAGATCGCTGCAGTAGCCATAGATGGACGGATGAGTGGGAGAATGATTCTGAAGTACAGACCAAATTTCCCGCACCCATCAATCGTAGCCGCTTCGTCAAGTTCAACAGGTATTGTCCGAATAAACTGCAGCATTAGGAAAATAAAGAACGGAACACCGAAGAACTGTGGAACCACAATCGGCTTGATACTATCGAGCCATTCCAATTTCGCATAGATGATATATTGCGGGACTAGCACTACATCTGAAGGAAGCATAAGCGTCATCATCATGATACCGAACCATAAGCCATGCCCTACAAACTTATTACGTGCAAATCCGAAGGCTACCAGTGAAGAAGAAACCACCGCTCCTAGAGTGGCTACAACGACAATAATTAATGAATTCTTTATGAAGACACCAAAGGAATATCCGGCAATCCCTTCCCAGCCTTTAGCATAATTCCCCCATACCCATGGATCGGGAAGAAGCTGCTGAGCGGTAACGAATACAAGCCGGCTCTCTTTAAAAGAGCTCATGATCATCCACAAAATCGGATACAGCATAATGATAGCGAGGCCACCGATAAGAATGTGATACAGCGGCCATTTCAGTTTCATTTTCGCCATGGATTATTTTCCTCCTTCCGATTCGTAGAAGACCCACGATTTGGATGTCTTGAACAAAATTCCGGTCATGATGCCTACTAGCAACAACATCACCCACGCCATAGCTGAAGCGTAACCCATGTTATTAAACATAAAGGCCTGACGGAATAGATATAGAGAATACAACATCGTACCGTCCATTGGTCCGCCTTCACCTTTAGAGATAATATAAGCTGGAACAAAGGTCATAAATGCACTGATCGTCTGCATGACTAGATTGAACAGAATAACTGAGCTTAGGAGGGGCATTGTAATCTTAAAGAACTTTCTGAAAAAGCCTGCTCCATCTACACTAGCTGCCTCGTACATTTCACCAGGAATATTCTTTAGACCTGCCAGAAAGATCAACATGGATGAACCAAATTGCCACACGGATAAGGTGATCAACATAATAAGCGCAGCGCTCGGATTACCAAACCAACTTACTGGACCAAGGCCGAAAAAACCGAGCATGCCATTAATAATTCCAGTATCACTAAAAATATTACGCCACATGATGGATACCGCCACACTGCCACCTATAATAGAAGGTAAATAATAAGTTGTACGATAGGCTCCGATCATGCGCGATTTAGTATTTAGAATCATAGCCACAAATAATGCAAAGGTGAGACGTAAAGGCACACCAACGAATACGTAAAGCAGCGTGACCTTTAGTGAATGTAAATATTTCGGGTCATTCGAGAACATTTTGATGTAATTATCAAATCCGATCCATTTAGGTGGAGCGAACAAATTGTATTTGGTAAATGAAAGATAAAGAGAAATGATCATCGGGATCAATGTGAAGCAAAGGAAGCCAATGACGAATGGACTGATAAAGGCATATCCTGTAAGGTTGCTTCGTAAACTCCGGCCTGTTAGCTTCTTTTTCTTAAAAGCCAGCGGATTCGAAGGAAGGGGATTCGTGGATGCCAAGGGTCTCCAACTCCTTTTTATGTGAATAATAAGGGAAACGGACTGCCGCCTAACCAAATGGCATGCCGTTTCCCATGTTAGACGCAGTATAGTTATCTATTACCTTCTATTACCGGCTGGAGAGAATAGCGTTCGCTTCTTTTCGGAACTGTGCGGCGGCTGCGGCTGGGTCAATCTTGCCGAAGTTCATTTGTTCAGCAAGGTCTGTAAGGAGTGCTACTACTTCTGGCGATCCAACTGGCGGACTCATTGGAGAAGTAGTAGGCTCCATGTCAGCTACGAATTTAAATACTTGCTTACCGGAATCCGTTAATTGTGAAGCTACAGATTCTTTGATTTTGCTTGAAATTGGCACACCACGTTCGCCTTTGATTAAATTGTTGGCTTCGGGATCATTAATCCAGAAATCAACGAACTTCGCTGCTTCTTCCTTCACTTTTGAGTTAGAAGTAACCGACCAATACATACTTGGCTGCATGTAGAGTCCTTTTTCCATATCCGGACCAGGCATTTGTGCCAGTGCCATAGGACGATTTACAGCGATTTGCAAAGCAACATATTGGTTAGACCATTGCCATACGCCGATACCTGTTCCTTTTACAATATCCGACTCCTCGATAACGCCTTTGTTTTGGCTCAGTTTGTCTTGGGATGGAACCGCTCCATCTTTAATTAAACCAGACAACATTCCGAAAAAGTCAGTGAACAAGGCATCATCCTCATATCCAAGCGCTGAACCATCATTGTTATAAAGTGCCAGCCCTTTTGTACGCAGATAATAGTTGAAGAATACGTCAGCTGCCATAGAACCGTCGATATACAGTCCAGCTGATTTAGCTTTCGCAGCAATTTCTTTGTATTGATCCCAAGTCCAGTTCTCCGGAATGGAATCCACCCCTGCCTTCTTTAGCAATTCTGGGTCATATTGAAAACCAAGTACGTTAACGCCTAATGGAATTCCGAATTGCTTCTCATTGATTACCCCAGTACTAAGGACGTTCTCATTCACATCGCCGACTTGGATCTGAGAGTTCAAATAAGGCTTCAAATCTTCGAGCTGTCCGTTAGACCCATATTGATTAATATAAGAAATATCCATTTGAACGATATCAGGAAGTCGATTCGCTGCTGCTTGAGGGGCAAGCTTCTTCCAATAATCATCGAATGAAGCATATTCAGGTTCAATCGTTACATTCGGGTATTTGGCTTCATACATATCAATCACTTGTTGAGTATAAGAATGCCGTGTATCTCCACCCCACCAAGCTATACGCAGAGTTACGGGTTCTGCTGAAGTTGTAGCTGCGGGTTTCGTTTCTGAAGGCGTGTTTGTAGCGGAATCCGTCGCGGCAGCACTATTATTGTTATTACCTCCACCACAACCAGCTAACATCGATGACAACAACAATGGTACGGCTAGTAAAGCGAATCTCTTTTTCAAATTCATGTCCCCTTTTCCTATAATAGTATAAAGGCTCTGATCCCTTTAGGTAGCGCTTTCATGTATAAATCTTCTCAAATATTCAGTGATTGTTGAATACAAAAAACCGTCTTGTTTGTTCAATAATCAGTTCCCTTGAGAGGGTTTCATAAATTCTGTGGGTGTCTGCCCAGTTACTTTTTTGAACACTTGACTAAAATACTGTGCATTCCCACCGAAACCGAACATTTCAGCGAGCTCAAATACTCTTACATCACCACTATGCATAATGTGTTCTGATGCTTTAGTAATCCGGTAATTGGTAACGTAATTAGAGAATTTCTCCCCCGTGATTTTCTTAAATATTTTCCCGAGATAATCAGGATTCATATATAACATCTCAGCAGCGACTGAGCTAAGTGACAGTTCCGCATTCTTATAATCATCCGCAATAATTTTAAACATTTTATCTACGATTAAGGATTGGCGACAGCGAAAATGACGATCATACATCGCTGTCAAACGAGCAGCAGCATCTTTTACATAGGCTTTAAGACCACTTAAAGTCCTGATCTCAGCCAGTTCCACCATACTTGAAGTAAAGGTATTTCTTTCATCAGGGACGGCTAAACGTATCATCGCAGAATACAATTGCAAAACATAAGATCGCGTTACATTAATATCCACACGCTGCTCAGCTAGCAGATTAAATAACCGCTCTAATTCAAACTCTACTGCACTTTGTTCGCCCGCCTTAATCAGCAGACAGATTTGCTCTTCATCTAGTTCAATGTCATTTCTTCCGCTTAGTTCATCACTAGGAATATCACTTCCTGTGATCAAACCTCCCTCTTCCATATAAAAACAGTGGTTAAGGCATTGCAGAGTCTGACGATACAATCTCCGTGAATGTATCATGAAGTCCGCGTCACTAATCGCAATGGTTACATCCACTTTATAAAATTTGTAGAACATTTTTCGTACATCAGAAATTCGTTCAAGCAGTGTACTATTCAGCGTAGTCTCTCCTTCGACTTCCATTAGTGTCAGAATAAATCCGCCTATCCTTGTACTAAGCAGCGTTTCTTGCAGCATATCCTGTGCAATATTTTGCAAAGCAAATAGTTGCTCATATTCATAAGAACCTTCCAGTCTGAACAAGATCAAACGCACCACTTTGTCATTTAATTCGATGCCTAGCAGCTCCTGATAATACTCTAAATCTTGACTCCCGTACGTTTTGTTAGAGATCCATTCCTTCAAAAATTGTTCCTTTACATGCGGTAGTACTTTAGTAAAACGTTGCTTCATGTCATTTACAAATTCCGTCCGGCCCTTAAGTTCATCGAGCTCTGCTACCAGTTCAACTAACGCATCATAAATTTGATTCTCGTTGCACGGCTTAAGCAGATAATGCTTCACTCCATGTTGCATAGCGATACAGGCGTAGTCAAAATCCTTATACCCCGTCAACATAACGAACTTTACCTCAGGAAACCGTTCACTGCATTTCTGCACCAAGCCTAGTCCGTCCAATCCGGGCATGGAAATATCAGTAATCACTATTTCAGGGCGAAGCTCCTCTATTTTCTCTAAGGCTTCTATCCCGTTTCGCGCAGTACCCACAAGTTCCGTTCCTGCCTGTGCCCAGTCCACTACCTGAGATATGCCTTCTAGTATCAACCGTTCATCATCAACCAGCAGTAACTTATACATTCTCTTGCACTCCTTTTAAATAAGGTATACGTACATGTATTGTCGTTCCTTGACCTGGCTCACTTTCAATCACTGTACCCCATTCTGGGCCAAATACGATTTGAATACGCTCTGCGATGTTCGCTAACCCAATGCCTTCGCCACGTGTCTTAACTCTTCCCTGCTGTAAATCTTTGATGAACTCGGCACTCATCCCCGGCCCATTATCACTAACACGAATATCAAGGCCCTGTTCTTCCTCACTCACGGTTATAGAAATCGTGCAAGGCTCGATATTAGGCTCCAATGCATATCGGATCGCATTCTCGATCAACGGCTGAAGCGTCAGCTTCGGGATTAAAGCGTCATGCAAATGTTCTGGAAAATCCATGCGGAAATCAAGTCTCTCGTCAAAACGCGTCTTTTGGATAATGACATAATTGCGCACAATGGTGAGCTCTTTTTCAATCGTAATCAACGGGTCTTTAAGACCAATCGAACTGCGAAACAAATAGCCGAGCGCTTCTACCATTTCTGAGATTTTAGCTTGCTTGTTCATCTTCGCTAACCAATTGATCGATTCAAGTGTATTGTACAAAAAATGCGGATTGATCTGTGCCTGCAATGCTTTAAGCTCGGTCTCTCTAATGATGAGCTGCTTCGCATAATTCTCATCGATAAGTTCTCTGATTCTGCGGATCATCATTTTAAAGGTTCTGTTAAGCTGGCTTACCTCGTCCTGCGCAGTTTGCGAAACGACACCTAGCGACTGTTCCTCCAGATTATCCAGATCTCCCTTTTCGATTTGTTTCATTTTTTTGGTCAGCTTTGAAATCGGGCGTACAATACTTCGGGCTAATCGATAGCCTAAGAGCAATCCAATTAGTAATATGAGCGCGAATATGATGACGACCAATTTTTTTACAAAAGTAATATGTTTGAACATCTCATTGAAGGGGGTCGCATTGATATACATCCATTCCATATAAGATGATTTAGTCTTCGTTATAAAATATGTTCCTTCTTCATACTTAGCCGTACGATAAAGCTCGGAACGTTCCGTTTCCGCTTTAAGCTCATTTGGCAGCAACATCGGAGTTTGGGGATAAACCGCTAACCCTGAAGTCGCATCTGCAACAATTAACTGATCGGCATCCGAAGTGTTACTAGTGCTATCTGCAATAATACGATCAATCCGAATTCGAATGACCAGCGTCCCTAAATCGTCCAGCGTAAAGGTTGATCCGGTGTAAGATTTAATCTGCCGAACAGCCAGGAGTGAATTCTTATTCCCTTGGGGATACCACACAATACTACCGCTAGCTTCCTTAGCCAGAGGCTTTAATTGATCCTGGAGATCCTGTGATACACCTTCCCGATTACCCGCAGTCATAGCGCCGCCATTCGTATCCAACAACATCATGGAATAAACGTATTTCTCTGCTCCTGCAAAGGCAACTAACCTGTTAATGATTTTATTATGTAGGACCTGCCGCTCATATGGTTGAGGATCATCCTGTAACTGGCGAAGACATTCCTGAATTTGCTCATCAGAGACCACTGTAAAAGAAAGTTGTTCCAGCTCTCTCAAAGTACTCTCTATACTGATAGATGACATTCCCAGCACTTCAGATGCCTTTTCATAGATTTGCTTGTCATAAATTCGATAAACATACTGCAGGACGGTTAAAGAGAACAGAAAGGACAGCAGCAGTAAAAATGAAATGATCAATATCATTTTATTAAAAATACCCGAACTCCTGTAAGCGCTAACATTCTTCCAAAACATAAGCATCCTCCAATTCACTCCAAACCCTTATTATGGGAATAATATTTATCGTCACTATATCCTATCATAAATGATATTGAAGCATTCGGGAAAACTTACAACAAAAAGGACTTAAAGTGAAATCCAGAGTCAGAATTCACTTTAAGCCCCTATCCTGAGCCTAAGACACTCCTATAAAAGACTAACCAAGCATCATTCGATCATCCGCCAGTTTATGACCACTGATGGTCTCAAATTCTCCCAGCAGGCGTTCTACCGTAAGATCCTTTTTCCTTGTTTCATCAATATCAAGGATAATACGGCCTTTATCCATCATGATAAGACGATTGCCAAGACGTATAGCCTGCTCCATGTTATGGGTAACCATAAGCGTAGTCAGCTTCATCTCACGGACGATAGACTCTGTCAGTTTAGTAATCAGCTCCGCTCGTGAAGGATCAAGTGCCGCTGTATGTTCGTCTAATAACAAGATTTGCGGCTGGGTAAAGGTTGCCATTAGCAAACTCAGTGCTTGTCTCTCCCCACCAGATAATAACCCTACCTTTGCTCGCAGACGATTCTCCAATCCAATCCCGAGACGACTTAACTCCTCACGAAATATCGTCCGTCTCGCTGCATTTACACCAAACGATAGTCCTCTACTCTTCCCTCTTTTGTAAGCCATCGCTAAATTTTCTTCAATCGTCATCCGTGGAGCCGTACCTGCCATCGGGTCCTGAAAAACCCGTCCGATCCAGCGACTGCGCTGATATTCTGCTAAATGGCTGATCGAATTCCCTTCAATACTTGCTGAACCAAGATCCGGCTTCATCACACCAGAAATAATGTTCATTAGCGTCGATTTACCAGCACCGTTGCTTCCAATAATGGTAACAAAGTCACCGGGAAGAAGCTCCAAATCAATGCCAAGTAGCGCGATCTTCTCATCCGGTGTTCCAGGATTAAACAGCTTAGATACGTTATCCAGTTTAAGCATCGATGGTGCCTCCTCTCTTGCTGCTAAACGCTTGTTCAGCTAATTCAAGCGAACGTTTACGCGCCATATTCTTCTGCTTCAAGAAACGCTGAATCGATGGGAATACAAGTGCGAAAATAACGATAATCGCCGTAATCAGCTTAAGATCCGAAGGTCTCAACCATGGTACATACAAGGCTAGTGCAACTACGATTCGGTAAACAATAGATCCCAGAACAACTGCCAACGTCGCACGGAATACATTTCCAGCACCGAAAATGGCTTCACCAATGATTACCGAAGCTAATCCGATAACAATCATCCCTATTCCCATTGAGGAATCCGCAAAAGTGGAATACTGAGTGATCAATGCACCTGAAAGTGCCACCATTCCGTTGGATAAACTGACGCCGAGAATTGTCGTATTATCTGTGTTTACACCCAGACTACGGATCATTCTTGCATTATCTCCGGTAGCCCTTAAAGCAAGCCCAAGATCAGTACGCAAGAATAAATCCATTAGAATTTTCACGAATAAAACAATAAAAGGAAGAACAAGAAGTGGATTGATGGACGAGAACAACGTGGTATCACCCATTAGTGACCAGTTAGGCTTACCGCCAAAAATTCTCAGATTGATGGAATAAAGTGCGATCATCATTAGAATCCCGGATAATAATCCATTAATCTTACCCTTCGTATGTAGTAGACCCGTACACATTCCTGCCAGCATCCCACCAGCAATAGCAGCAAGCGTGGCTAACCAGGGTGCATAACCATTGGTAATCATAACGGCTGCAATAGCACCACCAGTAGTAAAGCTTCCATCTACAGTCAAATCAGGAAAATCCAAAATGCGAAAAGTAATATACACCCCTAAAGCCATAAATGCATAGAGCAAACCCATTTCCACAGCCCCGAGCATTGAATCATACATAGAAGTCTTCTCCTTTCAAGCATCAAGGGGCGCCCTCATGGAATCGCCCCTATAGAATGTCTTATTGAATAATATTGTTAGCTTGATCGGCAACTTCTTTTTTCATCGCATCCGTCACTTCTATGCCTTGTGCGGCAGCGGCTTTAAGGTTAAGGATAAGATCGAGCTTTTCTTGCATCGTTACTTTCATATCTGCTGGCTTTTTACCATTCTTCAGAATGTCCACTGCCATTTGTCCAACTTGGTAACCATGATCGAAATATTTGAAGCCAACGGTTGCAAATGCGCCTTTTTCAACGGTATCCCGGTCACTGGAGAAGAACGGAATTTTCTTATCATTAGCTGTTTGAATGATGGTATCAACAGCACTCACTACTGTATTATCCAAAGTAATGTAGAATGCATCTACACGACCAGCAAGTGATTCAGCAGCTTGCTTCACTTCAGAAGTATTCGTGATGGCTGCTTTCACAAGCTCAATGCCATGTTTATCCAGCTCTTTCTTAGCAATATCCGCCATAATTACAGCGTTCGGTTCACCTTCATTGATAACAATGCCCAGCTTCTTCACATTAGGAAATTGAGTAGCAATGAATTGCATTAATCTATTAATAGCTTCAGGATTCGTATCTGATACACCAGAAACATTTCCACCTGGGTGCTCCAGATCAGTTACGATCTTTGCATCGAGTGGATCAGTCACTGCTGCGAACAGTATCGGAGTGTCCTTACTTGATTTGCTAAGCGCTTGAACAACCGATTGAGCAGAAGGTGTTGCAATAGCCAATACCAAATCATTAGTGTCAGCTGCAATCTTCTGAGCAATGGTCAAGTTATTCGCAGGGTCAGCTTGAGCATTCTCAAGGTCAACCTTCAGGTTCTCTCCTTCAACAAGCCCGGCATCCTTCAAAGCAGCAAGAATACCTTCGCGTGTAGCATCAAGTGATGGATGTTCTACGTATTGCGAAATTGCGATTTTGTACGTTTTGGAATCAGCGGTTCCAGCATTCGTTGGCGCATTTCCAGTGCTTGTTGCGTTTCCTGAGTTTACAGCGGCATTATTGTTGCCACAGCCAGCAGCTACTAGCATGAAGCATAAGCTTAAACCTGCAAAAATGTTTCTCTTTTTCATTAAAGTACCCCATTTCATTAGATTATTAACGCGTGCATCAAAGTGAGCGACTCAGCATTATCACTTTTATCGATAAAAGCATTAAAGCATAAGCTTACACGTACCTCACAATAATGATGGAAATCTATTAAACCTATATTATATGGAGGTTGTTTATCCGTCAATCACTTATCCCACTTCCAGAGATCACAAATTTTATAGCGCATAACTCACCAATATAGGAAGGACTTGGTTATGTCTTACAGTGATTGCCTTGGTCCTCATTACATAAAAAAAAAGCCCCCTGCACAAACTTAAACTACAGTTTGAACATGGAGCGTGTCATATGCCTAATAACCACAAAAAATTACTATCCACTGCTACTGTATTGCTCGCTGCCGTTTTATCAAGTACCGCATGCGGTTACTCTTCACAATCACAAAAACCCAAGGTAAACGCCGTAACTCCTGATGGCATGCAAGCCTCAAGTTATTATGAAAAGTCTTCCATCACCGATGCTCAAGGAAAGTACTGGATTCCACTCAAACCTGCGATTACTTCACTTGGCTATCGAATGAAAGATGATGCTACTCATGGTGGATACACCAAAATTGGCTACAGTGATGTTATGTACATGCTGCGCCCTGGCTCTACTCAAGTCTTCTCCCTCGGTGAGAAAATCACACTACCGCAGGCACCTAGACGACAAGAAGGTCAAATCTATATCACACCGCTAGCTCTATCCAAATTTCTTCAAACGGAGGTGGGTTGGAATCCTCAGTCTGGTGAAATCAACATAGCCACACCGACCGACCATGAGGCTATTATAAAAACACCATCTGCTAAATCACTGGATGGATCAAAACCATTTCACATCCAAAGCATTTCTGAAGCAGACAAGAAGGAATTAGTTTCTTATGCCAAAAAATTCTTAGGTGTACCTTATGAATTTGGTACCGGGCCTTATGAAGAGACTAAGAAATTTGATTGCTCTTCTTTTACAAGGCATGTATTCAAACAATTCGGTGTAAACTTACCGCGTCTAGCCAAGGATCAAGATAATATAGGTTCTCGCGTGCAACGCAGTGCACTAGATGTCGGCGATCTTATATTCTTCACTGTCCCAGGTCGGTTTGAAAGTGATGCTATACCCGGACATGTCGGTATCTACATTGGGGATGGAAAGTTCATTCATACCTGGGGTGATCCCGGGGTTCAGATCAGTGAGCTCGACTCAGGGTATTGGAGCAACGTAATCCTGCATATGCAGCGCATTCTGTAACCTACATTCACTGACTAAAGGCACCTATAAAGAAAGCCTGAATCCTCCGCTATGGAAGGGTTCAGGCTTCTTTGTTGCAGCATAAAGCGGTATTCTTAATCCCAATTCTTGCCCTTGCCACTTAAACGTACAAACAGCTTTACAAACTCTACAATCACTATAATTGCCAGTGCTGCAGCAATTACAATTCCCCACTGTAACCCGCTTAAATGTGAGACACCAAACCAGTCATTCAGTCCTGGGATGATAATCACCAGCACCAGCATAAGTGTAGAGATCAGTGATGCCCACAGCATATACCGATTGCTGAACCAGCCAATCTGGAACAACGATTTCGTATTGGATCTGACGTTAAATGCATGAGAAATTTGCAGCAATCCTAATGTGGCGAATGCCATCGTAACCGCAATTCCCTCAGTGTAATGGGTATGTGCCCACTGGTATACAAACAGCGTAAGCGCCGCCTCTAATATACCCTGGTAGATGATCCCGATTCCCACGCCACCAGCAAAGATACTACTGCTGGCTTTGCGTGGTTTCTTCGACATCAAATCATCCCCCGCCTTCTCAAGCCCAAGAGCTAATGCCGGTAGGGTATCGGTAACAAGATTAATCCACAGAATATGAATTGGCTCGAGTATCCGCCAGCCGATCATGGTTGCAATGAATAGCGTAAGCACTTCCCCAAGATTGGCTGAGAGTAGGAACTGGATGGCCTTACGGATATTGCTGTAAACCTTCCGTCCTTCTTCAACAGCAACAACTATGGTCGTAAAGTTATCATCAGCTAGCACCATATCTGAGACGCCCTTAGCTACATCCGTTCCTGTGATGCCCATCCCGACGCCGATATCTGATGATTTAAGCGCAGGAGCATCATTCACACCGTCACCCGTCATGGCAACAATCTTCCCTTTTTTCCTCCACGCCTTAACGATCCGAACTTTATGTTCAGGAGATACACGTGCATAAACCGAATAATTAGTGACTTTCTCAGCAAATTCCTCTTCACTGAATTTATCCAGCTCACTGCCGGTCAATACGCCTGTCTCATCTTCGATAATACCTAATCTTTTAGCAATGGCCGCTGCAGTATCTCGATGATCTCCTGTAATCATTACAGGTCTAATCCCCGCTTTACGACAGATAGCTACCGCATCCCGTACTTCCTCTCGTGGAGGATCAATCATACCGACTAAACCGATAAATACAAGTTCTTTCTCCGTAGCTTCCGGGGAGAGGTTAGTCGGTAGCTGCTGTTCATCTCTGAAAGCAAATGCCAGCACCCGCAGTGCATCATTCGCAAGCATTGTATTACTTTCCATGATATGTCGTGAATGTTCATCATTAAAAGGAACGATCTCTCCATCCACATAGATATGGCTGCATTTGGACAAAAGCACATCTGGTGCACCTTTCGTTAACACACGATAACGTCCGTTCTCAACTTCATGAATCGTCGTCATCAGCTTGCGATCGGAGTCAAATGGCAGTTCATTTTTACGTGGGAATTTCTTTTCTAAATCCCTTTTGTCAGTACCTATACTGAGCGCGTAGTCCACTAACGCTGTTTCCGTTGGATCCCCGATAATCGCTTTACCACTCTTAGTTTGTGGGTCCTTAGCTCCTTTATTCCCTCCAGGTTCTTCAGAAGAATTTCCTTCGTCAATGCTGGAATCATTACAAAGCGTCATAGCCTGAAGCAATAGTTCACCACCCGGTGTCCCTTCAAGGCCTTCAGCAGCTTCTTTCGTAGTTCCATTGACATGCACTTTTTCGACAGTCATCTTGTTTAGAGTCAAAGTACCTGTCTTGTCAGAGCAAATAATTTCGGTGCTTCCGAGCGTTTCTACAGCGGGGAGTTTGCGAATGATCGCTTTACGTTTAGCCATCCGCTGCACTCCGAGTGCCAAGATAATCGTCACAATTGCTGGCAGCCCTTCAGGAATCGCTGCTACTGCAAGTGAGATCGAGGTGAGAAGCATATCCAGCAGCTCTCTACCCTCAAATATACCGACGGCAAAAATGACTACACAGACACCAAGAATAATAAAGGTGAAATATTTTCCTAGTTCATCCAGTTTCTTTTGCAGCGGTGTTACATCATTCTCTTCCTCCGAGATAAACCCAGCAATCCTGCCGACTTCAGTCTGCATTCCTGTAGCTGTGACGACACCAACCGCTCTACCGTAAGTTACATTGCTGCTCATATAAGCCATATTGGTGCGATCCCCAATAACAATATCGCTTCCTTCAAGCACACCTATCTTCTTTTCTGAAGGTAATGATTCTCCGGTCAATGCGGCTTCCTCTGTTTTCAAAGAAGCAGCTTCTAACAGTCTAATATCCGCCGGAACTACATTTCCAGCTTCCAGCAATACGATATCCCCAGGTACGAGATCTTCACTTTTAATCTCTGAGACCTGTCCTCCACGTCGCACTCTGGCATGCGGAGAGGACATACTTTTCAGGGCATCTAGCGCCTGCTCTGCCTTATTTTCCTGAATAACGCCAAGTACCGCATTCAGGATGACTACCAACAAAATAATGACTGTATCTGTCCATTCTCCCAAAACCCCAGACAATACTGCCGCCACTAGCAAAATAAAGATCATTACATTTTTAAATTGTTCAATAAATTTTCCTAGCAGAGATTTGGTTTTTGCTTCTTGAAGTACGTTCTTCCCATACTGCTCCAGAAGTTTAGCGGCTTCACCGGAAGACAAACCATCTTTCCTAGTTTCCAGCCTTTTGAGCACTTCTTCCTCACTTAGTGTATGAAAAGGTACCTGCCCCTGCGATTTTGGATCATTTGAGTTCAAGACAATAGCCTCCTTCCGGGATTGAGATTCTGGTAAAACCTCTCATATGAGTCTTACCCAAAAAAGGCACGGTGATTCTAGAACGTTATGTACAATTTTAGAAATTAAGCTGTTCCGTCTGCTTGACTCGATCAAAGCTCTTGAATCTAGTCCCTTGATAAAGGAGTTCTCCTCGATCCCCTTCTACAATCAGACCAAAATCCTGATCTCGAACCTGCAATTCCAAGCGTCCACCATCTTCAAACTCAAACGTCACATAATAACTAGTATGTGCGCTCGATTCACCCGATCCACCCCATACCTCAGTCCGTTTCGTTACAGCTTTAGAGCTAGCTTTTATCAAGGGACTTGCGTTGTTGGCTATCCAGCTTCTCACTGATTTATAAATTATAAAGACGAAAACACCTAGAATAAACAAAGCAAATAATTTAAAAAATAGGGGCATCTCATGAATGAAACTTCCGAAAAAGCTTCGTTTATCAAAACCGTTAAAATCCTGCCATTCGCTCAAATTCATTCCTCCTGACTGATAGAAGATAATAAAAGTCTTCTTTTCTACGAAATACGTCATTTTTCCCGTTCGGTTTCTTGTTTTCATCGTTTTCAAATGAATTTTTTTCACAAAACAATTTGGAATCAAATGATAAGGTATGGTATGCTTTTTATACTACATACAGTTGGGAGGTGTTATTTCGGTGCAATATATAGCGCGCTTGTCACTACTTTGGTTTCTTCGTATAGTCCTAATTCTGGGAATGATGTTTTCTTTTCCACCGGTTTGGTCTGGCGGATTATTCACTACGGAGCAAGAATCAACGACAACCGAAATTGAACGCTTCGAGCGAAAGTTTATAGCTCCCGTAAGGACGGTACCCCAAATAACTCCTCAAATAGGAGCCATCAAAATAACTGAACAGTGGGGAACTAAATCTATTGCGGTAGCCGCGATACTCCCTGTGCTTTCTTTTGTATTCCGTCCTGTGATCTATAAATTCTTGCTTCGACTGCGACTGTACCTGTTAAAATTCACTTCTCACTTTCTAATATCACGCAATGCGAATTTCATCTCTATCTTAAATGATTGTTACTGAGGGTCATTTAGAACTTCCATTGATAAAAATTCGAAGAAAGCGAAATAATTATAAGACACCTAAATGTAGGCTAGACTTTCATGGATTATAGAGAATCGGATTTAACGAGAATCGGTAAAAATTTGTTATGCAAACTTACTTCTAGCATAGGAATCAAAATGGATCTATAAATTATTGGATACAGTATATAAATTAAAGAAGTGACATGCTGTTAAAATTATCCCAAAAAGCTGTCGCTACCTACGAAATGAATAAAGTTGTTTCCCCTGCTAAAGGAGGAAAAACATTGCAGACTAAGACAACACAACATAAACAATTACGTAAAAATTCAGTATTCCGAGTTCTAACCGTTATTGCAGGAGCACTACTTGCCGCAGTAGGATTAGAGTTATTTCTCATACCACATGGGCTTGTAGTTGGTGGAATCACAGGTTTATCGGCATTATTCGCTCATACCACTGAAATGCGGCTGGGATTGTTTCTTTTTCTATTCAATCTACCTTTTATTTTCATGTCTCGAAAGCAAGTGAATCTTCGCTTTGCTCTGTATACTGTTCTAGGATTAGCTTGCTTGACCATCGCTTCTCTTGCTCTACACCGTTTTCCTGCAGTGATTAGTGATCCTTTACCTGCTGCTATGGCAGGTGGCATCTGTTTAGGACTCGGTATCGGTATATCTGTCCGATTTGGTGGTGTGAACAAACATGCAAGTGATCAAGGATATTCACTTCTAAGTGGTGGACCGCCAAAGTCAACCGAAGTCGTCATCATGATTCTGAACTGTGCTATTTTGCTTATAGCAGGCACACTATTTGGCTGGGAGCAAGCCATGTACTCCATTATTGCTTACTTATTGGCCTTCGAAGGTGTGAGATTCTCACTCCGAGGGTTATCCGATTCACGCGCTGCATGGATTACCAGCAATAGTTGCATGGATATCCAGGAAGCTCTCGAAAACTCATTAAATCGAGAAGTTGGGCTTGCTGAAGGCTCCGGGCAAAATGGAGAGCTGAGCACATTGTTTTGTCTCATCAACAAAATGGAAGAACATCAATTGCGGACCATTGTTCTTAATTGTGATCCTGACAGCCAAATTGTGCTCAAATCAGCTGCCAGTGATCAAAGATTGAGTAACCTGCCATCCTAACTAATAGGGCAGTACGATGAGTAGGATGATTACGTCTTCTTTGTTTGAAGGTAACCTTTATGATTCCACGTAATAGAAATAGCGTTTCTCCCGTGTATGGGGGGAGCGCTACTTTTGCGATATCAACCGAGGTTCTTTCGCTGGAATTGCGATATCCTGCAAAAGTACATCTTTTGGCTCAGATATCAGCTCCATTAAGCCCAAATCCTGCTAATGTACAGGAATATCCTCATTTATGGCTCGAAGGCTTCTTCTGATGCAAGAATTCCTGCAGATTTGCAGGAATCAATACTTTAACCCTCCTCGTATCATCTAAAGATGTACTTTTGCAGGAATTTCACCGGAAAATTATTGGTTAGTCTACATTCGTTAATCAGCATTGGTCAGTCAGCACTTGTCAATCTACGTTCGTTTATCAACGTTAATGAGCCAGCGTTTGTTTGTCTGCTTTTCCCTAGAATTCATCCTTGATTCACACAAAAAAAAGCTGTATCAAAAGCAGCATTCACTACTTTTGATACAGCCTCTACTCCTTTAGCTAGCTGAGAATTAGACCTAAGATCTAGCCTATACTCGCTAGCACACTTTCCTAACGGAACATTCCCCACAAACGGATCAAGTGGAAGGTGTTGTTTGGATCAATTTTCTGAGCGATAATAAATTTCACAATTTGGTCTTCCTGCGTCGAGGTCAGTTTCTCGTTCAGTACACCTGACGCATTCCGTACCAACCTGCGAACAACTGCCGTGTCCTGTAGCTCTTGTTTCGAGACGCCGTTAATCATATTTTTAATACGATCTTTGACAGTCGCGTTTTTCATCTTCAGCTTGATGCGTTCCACGAGCTGAGGGCTAATTCCGAATTGTTGATAACCCAAGTGTAGCACCTCCCGTCATATCCAATCTTTCACAGTATATGAGGCTTAGGAGCTAGATGTGCCTACTTAGTCAATTAATTCCCCTTGGAAAATTTGCTCGCCTTGTAAATAATGCCGAAGAGGTGCATATTCAGGAGATGTCCAGAACTTCTCATCCTTAAGCAGCTCTGCCACATCATCACGCGCCTGCTCCAGCACTTCAAAGTCAGCCGTCATATCCGCCAAGCGAAACTCCGGTAATCCACTCTGCTTGGTTCCAAAAAAATCACCTGGACCACGCAGCTCCAAATCTCTCCGCGAAATCTCAAATCCATCATCGGTGTCCGTCATAGCAGTCATTCGTTCACGCCCGATTTCAGATTTCGGATCAGCCACTAGTACACAATAAGAGGCATGCTGACCTCTACCAACCCGTCCACGAAGCTGGTGCAGCTGTGATAATCCGAACCGGTCTGCATCCATAATAATCATCAACGTGGCATTAGGAACGTCTACACCCACTTCTACAACCGTTGTGGATACTAAGAGTTGCAGTTCATTGTTGTAAAATGCTCGCATCACTTCATCTTTTTCAGCTGGAGACATCTTTCCATGCAAAAGCCCAACTTTATAGTTAGGAAAAGCTTGGCTCATCTGAATATGTAAATCTATAGCATTCTGTACATCCAGTTTCTCCGATTCTTCAATGAGCGGACAGATCAGATAAGCCTGACGTCCCAGCTCTATTTCACGCTTAATCAGATTTAGGACACGATCCATGAGATCATGCTTGACCCAATAACTAGTTATTGGCACTCGGCCTTTCGGTCTTTCCGACAGCGTGGATACATCCATATCTCCAAAAACAGAGATCGCAAGTGTACGTGGAATAGGTGTTGCAGTCATCGTAAGTACATCCGGATTATATCCTTTACGCCGCAATACACCTCGCTGGTTTACACCAAACCGATGCTGCTCGTCCGTAACTACAAGACCCAGATCACGGAAAAATACATCCTCCTGAATCAATGCATGCGTTCCTACAACAATATCGAGCATCCCCATTTGTAGTGAAGCTAACAATTCTTTACGTTTCCGTCCAGTTACGCTCCCTGTTAACAGACCAACCGTAATTCCAAACGGCTCAAACATCTTCGTAAGTGAACGCATATGCTGCTCTGCTAAAATCTCAGTGGGCACCATAAGCGCACCCTGAAAACCAGATCGCACGGTGGCAAAAAGCGCGACGGCAGCTAGTACCGTTTTGCCGGAACCCACATCACCTTGAAGCAGTCGATTCATGCAATATGGTGATCGCAGATCATGTAAGATCTCCAGCTCCACTCGTTTCTGAGCATCTGTAAGCTCAAAAGGTAAGCTGCGAACAAACTGGCGCACGGTTGCGTTATCTACAGTATGAACTACACCATCCATCCTACCGCGATTGAGTACCCGGAATGCCTGCATCTTCAACTGGAACAGAAACAACTCCTCATACACCATCCTGCGGCGTCCCTGCTGCCCTTCACGCGTATCCTCTGGCCTATGAATGGTAGCAATCGCCCGTTTACGGGGCATAAAATCATATTGCCGCATAATAGAATGTGGTAGTATCTCGGGAATTAAATCTCCATACTGTTGAAGCGCCTGATTAATACTTTTCCTGATCCACGACTGCGTGATCTTTCCACCGACGGAATAGACCGGCTGTAGAGTCCCTGTCTTCCCTTCCCCACGATCGGGGAATTCAAAATCCGTCACTGTAATTTGATTTCGCTTCTGATCCCATTTACCTGTGAGTACAATTTCTCTTCCCACAGTAAGTTGCTCACGCACGTAATGACGATTAAACCATGTAGCTGTGAACATCCAAGGCTCAGCAACCATTTTACAACTAAGTCGTGACTTGCCTCCAAAACGTTGCAGTACAGGGATACCGATCACTTTAGCCTCTGTAGTCACTTTATCCCCATGTTTGGTTTCACTCAGCGAGCGCGGGCGATAATCCTCATAACGGAACGGATAATACTCTAACAAATCCTTTACTGTAAAGACGCCAAAGGCGTGAAGCTCGCTTTGCTTTTGAGCACTCACGCCAGTTATGTTTTTTACTTCAATTTGATTTAATGACAGTGTCATATTCATCCCTCATTTTGCAGGCCAAATGAATACAGCTAACGTACCGTTTCCGACATGGCTGCCCACGACAGGGCCGACGTTCGTCAGCACTTTCTCTTCTAGTGTAAAATGTCCTGACAGCTCTTTCAGGAACTCTTCACCGGAAGCCGGTTCAGCCGTATGACCCACGGCCACATTGATTTTGTCTACACCTTGAATATCCTTCTTAAATAATTCAATCATACGGGCAATAGCCTTCTTACGGCCTCTAACTTTCTCCACCGCATATATTATTCCTTCTGCATCAATAGACAGGATCGGCTTAATATTAAGAAGCGTTCCCAGAATGGCCGAGGCCTTTCCGATTCTCCCGCCTTTTTGTAAATATTCAAGTGTATCTACCAAGAAGTAAAGCTTACGAGATTGGCGCAGACTTTCTACAGCTTCAAGAATCGCTTCGGGACTCTTATCTTCAGCAGCCAATCTGGCGGCTTCCACCACCATAAATCCAAAACCGTAAGAAGCGGAGAGAGAATCTACTACAGTGATCCCTTCTCCCTCTTCCTCCAACATCGATTTAGCCAATAGTGCTGATTGGTACGTACCGCTTAGTCCAGAAGAAATATGAAACGAAAGGATAGGACTTCCCGGGTAACGTTCCAAAATATCTCGATACACATTCATGTATTCAACCGGTGAGGGTTGAGAAGTAGTCGGCAACTGTGACGAGCGGGGAAGTCGCTCATAGAACTGCTCCGGCGTCATATCCAGATTGTCCCGGAAAGCCTCTTCGCCGAACATCAAGGTCAAAGGGACGACCTCAATGCCATACGCTTCCGCCATTGCTGGCGGGATATCAGATGTGCTGTCGGTGACGATAATGGTACGATTCATGGATTATCTCCCCCATACTATAATTTTGCCAACTACGTAATTAGCAAGTTACTCCTGAACTGTTATAGAACCCTAAGCATCTACCTATAGCTCTACGGAGAAAAGATAATAATAAAGGGGTTGGCCACCCTCATGAATCTCAACTTCCACATTCGGGTAAGTTTCTTCCAGCCACTCGCTTAAGGAATCTGTGACCTCAGAATCAGTTTCTGCTCCAATAAGGATCGTAACGATTTCATCGCCATTCTCAAGCATATTGGACAGCAGCGCTTGACTTGCAGCTAACAGATCATCTGCGGCAGCGACAATTTTGGAGTTCGAAATTCCGATAAATTGCCCGGATTTAATCTCCAGATCATCAAAGCTTGTATCACGGACAGCATTTGTTACTTGTCCTGACTTGACCTGTGAGATTGCTTCTAGCATGTTCCCAGAATTAGTCTCCACGGAATCCTCTTCTTGGAACGCGAAGGCTGCAGCGATTCCTTGAGGAATGCTCTTGCTTGGAATAACTGTAATCTCACGTTCGCCTTCCAAGAGCTCCTTAGCTTGCTGAGCGGCAAGAACAATATTAGAGTTATTCGGCAGAATGTAAACATGCTTCGCAGAGATGGAAGAAATCGCGTTCACGAAATCCTCTGTGCTAGGGTTCATAGTCTGACCTCCAGCTAGGACTACGTCCACACCGAGGCTTTTGAAAATATCTGCAATCCCAGCGCCTGATGATACTGCGATGAAGCCGTAAGGCGCCAAATCATCTGCTGGTGGTTCAGCTGGAGCTGATTGTACACGGCTCTGCTCATCCGGCATATCCGCGAAAACATCTGGCATAGGTGCAATATCCATACCTGCAGTTAACAAGTCACGGTGTTGCTCACGCATATTGAGAATATGAATCTGCGTAATTTCCCCATAGAGGAGTGCCAGATTCAAAACTTCACCTGGAGCCTTGGAATGCACATGCACTTTAATGGTTTCATCATCCGAAATTACAATAATGGAATCTCCATTTACTGACAACGCTTTCCTAAAGGTTTCCTCATCAAAGTCCGTTCTCACGTTACCACCTAACTGGCGATTAATGAAGAACTCCATATCATATAGAAATTCTATGTCCTCTGTTGAAAGCTGTGATTGCGCAGAAGACTGTACGGAAGACAGTTCGCTTTCAGGTTTCTTTAACACCGGTACCGGTGTTGGCACGACTGGTGCCTGAGGTTGTCCTTTTACAGGTTCAGACACACCGGAGCTTCCGCTCGTCAGATGCTGGTGAAACCCTTCATAAATATAGACCAGTCCTTGACCGCCAGAGTCTACGACACCGACTTGCTTCAAGACAGGCAATTGTTCCGGTGTATAGGCTAAGGCTTCCTTTGCTTTGGCCAATACCTCTGTCATGAGCTCTGTAACATCTGTAGTTCGGCGAGCATAGTAGACAGCATGTCTTGCAGCCTCTTTTGCCACTGTAAGAATAGTTCCTTCTACAGGCTTTACAACTGCTTTATAGGCTGCGTCCACTCCACTTTGTAGTGCAGCAGCAAATTGCTGTGTGTTTAGCTCATCATGTTGAGCTGCAGATCTGCTAAATCCTCTGAACAATTGAGATAAAATAACACCGGAGTTCCCCCGTGCGCCCATTAACAAGCCCTTAGAGAGTACACCTGCACATTGACCGACAGACGTTGTATTATTTTTCTTCAATTCATTCGAACCTGCGGTCATCGTCAAATTCATGTTAGTTCCGGTATCTCCGTCTGGAACCGGAAAAACATTTAGGGAATTGACGTGTTCTGCATGCTGTTGCAGCTTATCCGCTCCAGCCAATACCATAGCGGTAAAATCTGTTCCGTTTATAGAACGCTTACTCAATTGAGAATTCCCCTTCCTAACTTCATGCCTAATCATTCTATGATTAACAGGACATAATGCACTAATTTACATTGTACTATAAGTATTAAAAGAAATAAATGTTTTTGAATCGGTTGACGTAGCAAAATTTGCTGTGATATTATAGATAAGTATTGTTTTATGCAGGTGTTAGGAATAAGGAGGTGTAATCTATGTCCCGCAAATGTGCAGTAACAGGCAAGAAACCGAGCAGCGGCAACCACGTGTCTCACGCCAATAACCGCAACCGTCGTTCTTGGGGAGTTAACGTTCAGAAGGTCCGTATCCTCGTGAACGGTAAACCAAAACGCGTGTACGTCAGCACCCGTGCTTTGAAAGCCGGTAAAGTTGAACGCGTTTAGTCTTTTGCAATTTTAAAGACCGAGCGATCACTCATATGAAGCAAAAAGCACCCTTTACATTTGTAAGGTGCTTTTTTTCATGTTTTCTTTTCTGTTCCAAGCCCAAGATCAACTCTTCTGAAATGTGTTCAAAATCGCTTTAACAAAACCTCCCAAAAACCTTGGCAGCTTAAACGTGTAAAATTTCATGGTTTACCCTCCCATCAATTCATGCCGTACGCAGGAGACTTTCTTCTTGTTCTAACGGTAACGTACTGCAGTCCTCCCTGCCAAAACAAAAAAGGCTACATGAGATTTCTGCTCATGTAACCATATTTATGCGTCGAGGACTTGGCCTATACCTTTAGTCGTAATAGCCTATTTTTTTAACGAAGTGCCGCTTCGGCTGCTTCTCGAATCTCAAGGATCGCTGCAGCACGATCACTCCGGCCAAAAACTGCATTTCCTGCAACTAAAACATCCGCCCCTGCACTGACAACCAATGGCGCTGTAGCTTCCGAAACACCACCATCGACTTCAATAAGTAGATCTGGATTGACTTCATTCGCCCATTCTCTAATTTGAGTAATTTTGCGCAAAGTGTTAGGAATGAATGCTTGACCTCCAAAGCCAGGATTGACGGTCATCACGAGAATCATATCCACATCCTCAAGCACCTCACGCACCACTGATGCCGGAGTGCCAGGATTAATAGCTACTCCTGCCTTAAGACCCAATTCCTTGATCTGATGCACCACACGGTGTAAATGAACGCAAGCCTCAGCGTGAACAGTAATCACACTAGCGCCTGCGGCAGCAAAATCAGAAATGTAACGTTCTGGAGACTCAATCATTAAGTGAACGTCTAGTGGAAGCTTGGTATGTAACGAGACCGCTTTTACAATTGGTGGACCAAGCGTTATATTCGGCACAAAATGCCCGTCCATTACATCCACATGGATCCAATCCCCGCCACTGACCTCAGCTTCTGCAACCTCTGAACCTAAACTTGCGAAATCGGCAGACAATATAGATGGTGCAATTCGTATCATGACTTAGTACCTCCGCTTTTTATCTTTCATTTCATTAAAAAATAATTTGTAATGTTCATACCGGCTATCAGCGATATTCCCAGCTTTCCATGCCTCGATAACTCGGCAGCCTGGTTCATGCTGATGACTACAACCACGGAATTTACAATCCCCAGCATAGTTAGCAAATTCACGGAAACAAGTAGAGAGCTCTTCAACCCCAAGCTCAAGAAAATCAAGCTGACTAAAACCAGGGGTATCCGCTACAAAGCCGCCCCCGCCAATATCCATTAATTCTACATGGCGGGTAGTATGACGACCACGGCCCAGACGTAAGCTGATCTCACCTGTCTCCAGTTTAAGTCCTGGCACAATACGATTCAATAAGGTCGACTTTCCTACCCCAGATTGTCCGGCAAATACACTAATACCACCAGTAAGCCGCTCTCTTAGTTCATCACTGCCAGCTCCTGTAATTGAGCTTGTAACCATCACTTCATAACCAATATCCTCATAGAGCTCTTTAACATACTTAGTGGCTTCACCATTATCATTAGCCAAATCCTGTTTGGTCAGAACGATTAAGGGTTCCAGTCCCGAGTGCTCAATATGAACTAGGAACTTGTCCAATAGATTCAGGTTCATATCAGGCTCCCGCACAGAAAATAATAGAACGGCAAGGCTTACATTCGCTACAGGTGGACGAATTAACTCAGATTCTCTAGGGAGAAGCTCATCCACCATCCCTTCACCATGCTCAGTCAGCATATAGATCACGCGGTCACCTACAAGAGGAGCGATCCCCTTTTTCTTAAGTATGCCTCGGCCTCTGCATTGAACTGAAACTTCCTCTGTTGCAATTAATCCTTCACGAAGCGGTTTTACGTAATAATATCCGCTTAACGCCTTTACTATTATTCCTTCAGGCATACATAGTGAGCCTTCCTCTCCTGATTTTGCGAAAATGACCCAAGTTTGAACATCCCCGGGTCACTTCGCTGCCACAACTATTCAAGCACTTCTGCCCTGATTAGTTATCGCTTTTATCTTTAGATTTGTCTTTGTTTTTATTATTATGCTTGTCATCATTTTTATTACTGTTCTTGTTGTTAACACTATTGGTCGATTCATTATTCACCGAATTGTTAGTAAGGAATCCCGTCTGATTGACTGATCCAGTATTAGTAGACCCTTCGTTGTCTGAACTTGGAGGCAGGATCTCAGGCTCAATGGTCGGTTCAGCAGTAGGTGTAGGATCTATCGGTGTCTGAGTCGGCTGCGGAGTCGGAACCGACGGTGGTTCAGGTTCTTGCACCGTGCCATTCTTCGCATCAATATATGGAATCACATAAGTGTCTAAAAGCACACCATCTCGGGTAACAATAACAGAGCCATCTTTATTCGGAGCAAGCACTAGATTAACGGACAACACTTGGCTCTTTCCAATGGTACGCGTTCCCCAATCTTGTTTTTCACCATTATTGCGCGCATCAACGAATTCAATTCGAATCTTGCTTTTCTTTCCATCCTGTGCAGGAGCTACTGGTACATTAAAGGTATAATTCAGGGCTTCAGGTGGATAACCTGTACTTAAGTAAATCGTAATCGCTGTTCCAGGTGGAACAGAGGTACCTTTCTCATAAGCCCAAGTCTTCGTTACCTTACCTTCATCAACTGTGAAGCTGGATTCTTCCTTTACATCTCCGAGGACCAGTTTAGATTCTTCCAAAAGCGCCTTAGCTTCACTCTCCGTCTTACCGATGAGGTCTGGCATCGTGACACTTTCTTCTCCTTTGCTAACGTAGAGGGTGATTGAAACCGTCTCTGGATCAAACTCGCTGTCAATGGCTGGGTCTGATTTTACAACCTTACCCACCGCCGTATTTTCATCGAAGAGAGGTTCATTCTTAATTTGATTCTGGGGTACACCCTTTGCTATTAGCGCTTTAACCGCTTCGTCAAAGCTTAAATTTGTAACATCTGGCATCTTAGTTAATGGTTTCGCCGTATTCACAGTTAGTATTAGGGAGGCTCCCTTTTTCACTTTGGCGTCCTTTTCCCTACTTTGCTTCATGACCACATTCTCTTCGAAATTCGGACTGTAGTCATACAGTATAGGATCAGCAACCTCAAGCCCCAAATCCTCAAGTTCAGTCTTCGCTTGTTCCAGCTGTTTACCGACCACGTATGGAACCGATACCTCAGGAACAACTAATTGGGATTTAACGTACCACACGAGACTGGCCATAGCCAGCAGTAACACTAAAGTTAAACCAATCCATAATGCAGGTTTAGTCCATTGTTTTTTACCTTTTTTCACAGGTACCGGATCGTCATCATCATCTTCATCATTATCCATCCGGTCGTGGCGATGATTACGATTTCCATTGCTTCTTTGGATCGGTTTAATCGCTGGTATTACCCGCGTTCGATCCTCGTCTTCCTCATCGTTAAAAAGAACTTTTGCTTCACTACGGCGCTCCGGCAACAAGCAGGTTTCTAAATCCTGCAGCATTTGCTTTGCAGACTGATAACGCTCTTCCGGATTTTTACGCATCGATCTTAGAATTACATTCTCAACGCTTTGCGGAATAAGTGGATTTATGAGCCTTGGCTCTTCAAACTCTTCTTGCAGATGCTTTAGAGCTACGCTAATCGGACTCTCCCCTAAGAATGGAAGACTTCCGGTAAGCATTTGATAGAGTACAATCCCTAATGAATACAGATCGGATTTCTCTCCTGTTGAGACACCTTTAGCATGCTCTGGTGAGAAATAATGAACGGAACCTACTACAGAGCCTGTCTGAGTAATGGTAGTAGATGTTACCGCACGAGCAATACCGAAATCCGTTACCTTCACCCGGCCATTGCGCCCGATCAATATATTATGTGGTTTAATATCCCGATGAATAATTTGATTCTGATGAGCGTGATCAAGTGCATCACAGATTTGTGAAGCGATCCTTACGGACTCGTCAACCTGTAATGGTGCTCGTTCTTTTATAATTTCATTAAGATTCTTGCCCTCAATATATTCCATGACAATATAATGAATTTCGTCTTCTTGTCCTACATCGTAAATACTAACCACATTCGGATGAGACAAAGATGCAGCTGATTGCGCCTCACGCCTAAAACGGCGGATAAATTCCTCGTCATGAACAAATTGATTACGCAATACTTTGATGGCGACGTTTCGGTTTAAAAGAATGTCATGTGCTCTATAGACGAGCGCCATTCCACCTCCGCCGATCCGTTCGATGACTTGGTAACGGCCGCCCAGTTCGTGACCGATCATCAATCCCACTCCTTTGTTTCGGGCACAGCGGCCTCTCCATGATGTTCTAACAAAGCGACGCTAATATTATCGCCGCCGCCAGCAAGCAGTGCCAACTGAAGTAAGCGGTCCGCTCTTTCCTCTAACGGTATCTCATGTATTCCCGCTACCTTGCCCAAATGCTCATTGTTAACAAAATTACTTAAACCATCACTGCAGAGAAGCAAAAGTTCCCCAGGTAGCAGGGTAACAGGGGCTAAATCAACCAGCACCTCAGCATCTGTTCCAAGTGCTCTCGTCAGCACATTCCGTCTCGGATGATTATCTAATTCCTCCACACTGATCTGACCGTTCTTGAACAGCTCATTGACTAGCGTGTGATCTTCGGTTAATTGAACTGCTGCACTGTCCTTTATTAAATAGGCTCTGCTGTCTCCGATGTGGCCAATATATCCGTTTGAACCATTCATCAGGGCAGCAACGACAGTAGTACCCATATTGTGGTACTTATCGTCGCTGGAAGCCTCCTTGAAGACAGTGCTGTTAGCTTCCAAAATAGCAGCTGATAACGCATCACGCAGTGCTTCGTCCTGAAGCTCAGGCAGGAGCCCGTCTAGGGTATTCCTCATCGTCTCCAAAGCAAGCCTGCTCGCGGTTTCACCAGCCTGATGTCCACCCATCCCATCGGCAATTATGCCGAGTGTATAACCGTGGCGCGTCGCGCCGATCCAGACCGAATCCTCATTGACAGAGCGCACTCGGCCAATATCGCTGGCATGAACTGTTCTGATCAAATATCCTCACCCCAACTCCATATGTTTGGCACGCAGCTGTCCGCATGCGGCCGCGATATCATGGCCTTGCTCACGGCGAATGGTAACATTCACGCCGTTATCAGCCAAAATACGTTGAAACTCAAAGATATCATTGCGTGAAGTACGTACATATTTCCGCTCTGGCACGTGGTTTACTGGAATCAAATTGACGTGGCACAGCATGTTCTTAAGCACACCTGCTAATTCCTCAGCATGCTCCGGCTGATCATTCACCCCGCCGATCAATGCATACTCAAAGCTGACCCGTCGCCCCGTCTTAGCTTGATAATAACGTAAAGATTCAATCACATCATCAAACGGAAAGCGGCGGTTAACTGGCATTAGCTTCGAACGCAGTTTGTCGTTAGGTGCATGAATCGAAATCGCCAAATTTATTTGTGTATCTTCTTCTGCAAATTTATAAATGCTCGGCACAATCCCGCTAGTGGAAACAGTAATATGCCGTTGTCCGATATTTAGACCTTTCTCATGAATCATAAGACGCAAGAATCTCATTGTTGCATCATAGTTCTCAAACGGCTCACCAGTACCCATGATAACAATACTGCTGACACGTTCACCCCGCTCATCCAAGATCTGTTGAGAGCGTACAACCTGAGCTACAATTTCACCCGCTGTCAAATCACGTTTCAATCCACCAAGCGTAGAGGCGCAGAAAGTACAGCCGATTCGGCAGCCTACTTGAGTTGTTACACAAACGCTATTTCCATAATTATGTTTCATGATAACTGTCTCGATCGCATGATCATCATGCAATCCAAACAGGAATTTTACTGTTCCATCTTTCGATTCCATTTTAGTAATCTCAGTGAGCGCTGCAATGGAGAATTGCTCGTTCAGCTTCTGACGAAGTCCTTTAGACAAATTGCTCATGGATTCGAAGTCACTTACACGTTTTACATACAACCAATCAAAAATCTGTCCACCACGAAAAGCAGGCTCACCGTTATCTTTCGCCCACTGCTGTAACTCTTCTAAAGAAAAATCATATATTAAAGGTTTCATTATTATTAGCACCTGTTCTTTCATAAGGATATGCGTATTATTTCTCATTCTTCCTATTTTAACACAAATTTCAGAGACGGTAAAAGAAATAGCCCGCCGTACGTTAGCCCGGCGGGCGGAAGATACAACGATTGTCAGTAAATTTGCTATATTACAAGACTCTTTGAAGCTTGGAGATATAGAACCCATCACTGCCATAATGATGTGGCAATAACTGAATCCCCTCACCTACAGCCAGCGCAGTACCTTCCAATCTCCCCCACAGCGGGGAAGCAAATGTTATAGAAGTGAAATCAGGATTTTGCTCCAAAAAGGCAGCTACAACCTCACTATTTTCCGTTTGCTCAGTCGTACAGGTACTATAAACCAGAACACCACCCGGTTTCAACAGTTTAGAAACAGACTGCAGCAGCTGACCCTGCAGTGATGCTACACTTACAACATCCTCAGGCTGCTTACGCCATTTGAGATCTGGCTTACGGCGGATTACACCAAGCCCAGAGCAAGGCGCGTCCAAAAGAATTCTATCGAAGGAATGATGCTCTAAGGTATGCTCAAGCTCCAGTGCATCTGCACTGCCTGTTACTACGCTTTCGAGACCTAACCGTGCAGCTTGATCCGAGATAAGCTTAGCTTTATGTGGATGCAGATCGTTAGCGAAAATAGATCCTTCATCTTTCATCAGCTCGCCCATGTGGGCCGTTTTGCCCCCAGGCGCGGCGCAGCAATCAAGCACTCTCATTCCAGGCTCAGGTGCAACAGCTTCAGCTACAAGCATGGAGCTTTCATCCTGAACAGATAGATATCCATCCCGGTACCAGGATGAAAGAGCCAGATTACCGCCGCCTTTTACAACAATACCATAAGGACTTACTTCAGAAGCAGAAGCTTGCAGACCTTGTTCAATCATCTGACTCAATAGGGCTTCACGGCTAATCATCGTAGTATTTACGCGTATACTGACAGCGGGTGGCTCATTGTTAGCAGCGCAAATAGCTTCCGCAGTGTCAACACCATACTCCGTAATCCAGCGTTTCACTAACCATATAGGATGGGAATACTGAATAGATATCCGTTTCGCAGGACCCAATCCATCAGGTATTACCGGCAGATTTCCAGCGCGCAGCACACTACGAAGCACGCCATTAACCATACCCGAAATTCCTTGATGGCCCTTTTTCTTAGCTATATTAACAGCCTCATTTACAGCTGCATGAGATGGTATGCGATCCAGGTACATAATTTGATATAAGCTTAGACGCAGTAAATTACGCACCCAGGGCTGCAATTTAGCGATCCCTTTGCTAACAAATTCCTCGAGCACATAATCAAGTGTATTCATCCGAGAGATGGTACCATAGACAAGCTCTGTAACTAGTCCAGCATCTTCTCTGCTGAGTGCAGACTTCTGCAGACTGCTGTTCAGCAATAAGTTGCTGTAAGCCCCTTGTTGTTCGACTTTAACCAGGATATCAAGAGCGATATCGCGGGCAGAAGCTGTAGCAGCTTTACCTTTATTTCCGCTACTGCCCTTTTTACCACTCACTGCTTTATGATCGTTACTATTTTTATTGCCAGAGCTATGACTCACTCCTGATCGGCCCGCACCGTTACCGCCCGCGCTCAACCTAGCACCGTCCCTGGTTTCATAACACCGCCACGGCTAAAATCCGCAGCACTCATCGCTTTCTTACCAGCAGGTTGAACCGTAGTTAGCAGCAGACTTCCGTCTCCTGTCTTAACCTCGACACCATGTTCAGTGACCGAAAGTACCGTTCCTGGCGCACTATCAGTTGATTTCTGCTCAGCAGGAATTTTTGAAGCCCATACTTTGAAGGTCTCTCCATTCCAAAGCGTAAACGCACCGGAAAAAGGTACTAATCCACGAATTCGATTATAGTTATCACGTGAGCCAGCGTTCCAATCCAAACGCTCATCCTCACGATTTAGGTTAGGAGCAAAGGTCGCTTGACTGTCGTCTTGCGGGGTCGCTTGAACAAGGCCGTTTACTAATCGCGGCATTTCAGACTTCAAAAGATCACGTCCAGCAAGGCTAAGCTTCTCGAACATCGTGCCGGAAGTATCCTCATCCTCGATAGCCACCTCGACGCGCGAGATCATATCTCCAGTGTCAAGTCCTTCAGCCATATACATCAAAGTAACGCCGGTAACCTTCTCACCGTTAATGATACTACGTTGAATCGGTGCGCCACCCCGGTATTTAGGAAGTAGTGAACCATGAACATTCACACAACCATTACGCGGTAAATCTAATACAGCTTTAGGCAAAATTTGACCATAAGCAGCTGTAACAATCAGGTCAGGCTCATATGCAGCTAGCTCTGCGACAGCCTCAGGCTTGCGCATCCGTTCAGGTTGGAGCACAGGTAAACCGAGAGATAATGCGGCTTCTTTAACTGGTGAAGGAGCCAAGATTTTTTTACGTCCTTGCGGTCGATCCGGTTGGGTGACGACTGCTACAACTTCATAGCCTTCATCCATCAGCATTTGCAAGCTTGGTACCGCAAAGGCTGGGGTTCCCATGAATACAATCTTCATATCCTCACTCCTCAGTCTCATTGCGTTCAGCTGTCATCTCGTATACTTTCTCAGCGATATCGGTAAACAGTACTCCGTTCAGATGGTCAATCTCATGTTGAAAAGCCCGTGCAAGTAAACCACTGCCGGTAATGGTAATTTCTTTTCCTTCACGGTTAAGACCACGCACGGTTACTGTCTCTGCACGGCGTACATCACCATTCAATCCGGGAATACTAAGACATCCTTCAGGTCCTAGCTGCTCCCCTTCTGTACCGATGATTTCCGGATTAATCATTTTGATCAGCCCGTGCTCTTCATCTGCATCCACCACAATTAGGCGCTTCAAAATACCAACTTGTGGAGCTGCCAGCCCTACACCTTCAGCGTCATACATCGTATCAGCCATATCATCTAACAATTTTTTAACATTAGGTGTAACTACAGTTACTTCTTTTGCTATTTTGTGCAACACTTCATCCGGTTCCTTAACGATCATACGTATCGCCATTAAAAACACCTTCCCGTTCTGTACATCTCTATATTTAGAGTTTATTGATCTAGCTCTTTTTTTACATTGTAACATGATAACGATTTACATCAACATTTGCGGATCAACATCAATGCTGATCTGGAGCCCTGTATCCCGTACAGAATCCTCCAACTCCTCAGCCACTTGTCGAACAAGCCCTATCACATCGATGGCGCCGCGCCATTTTATCATACATTGGAATCTATATCTACCCTTTAAGCGAGGGATTGGAGAAGCTACGGGACCTAACAGATCTAGTACATCCGTGGTTAGCTTATCTAGACTCCCATACCATCTTAGATTTCTGGCCTTCCCCTGCAGATTCATAGCGTAATTCTCTGCCATCCGGAGTAGTAGCGGTAACTGCTCATGGGATAATGTAACGAGTATCAGTCTGCAATAAGGCGGATAATGTAGCCCTCTGCGATGCTTCAGCTCTTCCCTTACAAAAGAGAGATAGTCATGCCCGCTAGCATGAATAATAGAATAATGTTCTGGTGTATAGGACTGAACAACGACCTCACCCGGAAGCTGATGCCGACCTGCTCTTCCAGCAACTTGTGTAAGCAATTGGAAGGTCTTCTCCGCTGCACGAAAATCGGGCAAGTTCAAGGCTGAATCTGCTGTAATTACGCCAACAAGAGTTACGTCAGGAAAATCCAAACCTTTTGCTACCATCTGAGTGCCTAGCAGAACATCCGCTTTTTTGTCTCTGAATTGATTCAGCAGCTTCTCATGCGAACCTTTTTCTGTCGTTGTATCCACGTCCATACGAATCACCCGTATCCCAGGGAACAACTTACCAAGCTCTTCTTCCACCCGCTGCGTCCCCGTTCCGAAGAACCGGATATGCTCACTTCCACACTCTGGACAAAGTTTAGGTGCTGGTTCAGCATGACCACAATAATGACAACGCAAATTGTCACTACGACTATGATACGTTAATGAAATATCACACTCGGGGCAGCCTGCTACATATCCGCAACTCCGGCACATAACAAACGTCGAGAAACCTCTACGGTTAAGCAATAACACGGTCTGTTCTCCACGTTCCAGTCTTTCAGCCAATGCAGCATGAAGCTTTCGACTGAACATTGAGCGATTACCTTCTTTAAGCTCTTCCCGCATATCCACGATATTTACCTTCGGTAGTTCGTTACCAAGCGCGCGGGTAGGCATCTCTAGAAGGACTGGTGAAAAATGAATATCACTCTGCGCTCTAGCAGCATGATAGCTTTCTAACGAAGGCGTGGCGGAGCCTAAAATCACGGCTGCCCCACACTGTTCGGCTCTGCGAATCGCTGCATCACGGGCATGATATTTCGGATTTTCCTCCTGCTTATATGAGGTTTCATGCTCTTCATCCATAATAATCAAACCTAGGTTAGAGAACGGAGCAAACACCGCTGAACGGGCGCCAACGGCAACTGTAGCCTTTCCTTCACGGATTTTGCGCCACTCATCATAACGTTCGCCAACAGATAATCGGCTATGCATTACCGCAACACCACTTCCGAAGCGCCCCTTAAAGCGCTCCACCATCTGCGGCGTTAATGCGATTTCTGGGACGAGCACTACGGCCTGTCTACCCTGATCCAAACAACGTTTGATACATTGCAAATAGATTTCTGTCTTACCACTCCCCGTAACGCCATGTAACAGAAAAACTTCATGGAGCTGTTCTTCTAGCGTTCGTGAAATACGTGTGTATACAATCTCTTGTTCTGCTGTAAGTGGCAGAGGCGTAGTAGGCTTAAAATCACGTCCTTGATAAGGGTCGCGATAGACTTCGATTTCACTGATTTCGATAAAGCCTTTTTCCTCTAAACCCTTCACGGTGCTTGCCGTCACTTGAAGTGCAGACAAGACTTCCTTAAGCGCCATTGGGAGTGTAGATTCCCTTTCAATCAGATAGCTAAGCACTTCCTTCTGTCGCGCGGACTTTTTGGGGAATTTATTCAACGCCTCACGAGCAGCCGTGATCCCTATCGCAAGATCTACTGCTTTCAGCTTCTTCTTGCCCATTTTATCTTTAATCGATTGGCTCTCTACAAGAACTCCACGTCTTAGCATGAACTTCACCGTCTCCGCAGCCTCCGGAAATGCACGGGTGAGCTGCTTCATGGAAACTTCGCCATTACGTCCGATAAACTCAGTAATTAGTCGTTCCTCATTCCCTGTATCTGCAAACATAGGGAATAATTCATCATCAGAAAATGCTGCTTCTTCTTCCACATTTCCTAGCGAAATCAGTCGTTCTGCCTTCCCTTTTAGAGCAGTGGGCAGCATCGCTTGCAGGGCTGAAATTCGTCTGCATGCATATCTTTTACTCATCCAGTCCGCTAGCTCAACTAATTCAGGAGATAAAGGTGGAAGCAAATCCAGCACCTCTTGAATAGCCTTAAGACCAGGATTCACTACTGTTTCACCTGACTCCAGAGAAACGACAAAGCCTTGCACTGTGCGGTGTCCAAACGGGACCGCTACTCGGCTGCCCACTTCAATCCATAACTTTAGTGATTCTGGAATACTATAATCAAATGGCCGGTCAGTGCTGCGTACAGGCACATCCACAATGACCTTGGCAATATCCATTATAATGAAGCTCCAGTAATTCGCTCTGCCACGAGCGTCAGCAAGCGGCGAGCGACCTCATCCTTAGACAATTGTGGCAATTCGAGCACCAATCCATCTTCATCATAAATCGATACAATATTCGTATCCGATCCGAATCCGGCTCCTGCAGCCGCTACATTGTTTGCAACAATGAGATCGCAGTTTTTGCGGACCAGCTTGTCCTTTGCATAAAATTCTGTGTTTCCCGTCTCCGCAGCAAAGCCGATCAAGAACTGCTTGTCTTTGTTCTTACCTAGCGTTTCCAGAATATCCGTTGTTTTTATAAGCTCAAGTGTCAGTGTATCTCCACTTTTTTTAATTTTGGATGGCTCACTTTGCTTAGGCCGGTAATCCGAAACAGCAGCCGCCTTGATCATGATATCGCAGCTATCCCACTGCGCAGTAACCGCATCGTACATTTCTTGTGCAGATTGAACACGAATGACATTCATATCCGGGTCCTGCGGAGGCGCTTCATCTGTTCGCGCAGCAATCAAGGTAACCTCAGCACCCATTGCACGTGCAGCACGTGCCAATGCAAAACCCATCTTACCGGAGGAATCATTGGAGATATAGCGTACCGGATCAATCCGTTCTACTGTACCACCAGCTGTGATGACGATCTTTTTACCCTTGAGGGGACTAGACTTCACACTTTCTTGCAACGCAAAAAAATCCTCAACATAACTTACAATAGTCTCCGGTTCCTCTAAACGTCCTTTACCCACGTAACCACATGCCAGCAGACCTTCTCCAGGCTCAATAAACTGAATACCTCGTTTAGCGAGGGTATCCAAATTGCTAAGTACAGCGGGATGCTGATACATATGAACATTCATAGCCGGTGCCACCATTATAGGTGCAGTAGTAGCGAGTAACGTTGTGGATAACATATCATCCGCAATTCCGTGCGCCATTTTAGCAATAATATTTGCAGTTGCTGGTGCTACTATCACAAGGTCCGCCGAATCAGCCAAATCAATATGCGAGATGGAGGATGGATCCCGTTCCTGGAATGTATCGCTATATACTCGTTGCTTCGACAGTGACTGTAGAGTTAATTCTGTAATGAACTGCTTTGCCGAAGCTGTCATAATGACATGAACCTCGGCTCCTTTTTGGACAAGCTTACTGGTCAGGGCTGCTGCTTTGTAAGCGGCAATTCCCCCTGTAATCCCAAGTAAAATAGTCTTCCCCTTCAAGCTCTTCAACATGATCTCCCCCCTGTTCCCTTCTCTTACAACGAATGATCTAATTCTTAAACTTCTTATATTTTGAGAAAAAAATAACAACCTTCCGGTTGTCAGAAACAGCCCGGTCTTGGGCTATCAGCATTCATTAAAGACCCATAATTGCTCCATAACCCAAGAAGAAACGGCATCGCCTAATAACAAATAGGCGGTATCCGTTTCTACAAAAGGTCATATCTAAATAGACTTGAGACTACTCTTCACCACGGGTAAGCGTAATGCGATCTTCGTAAATTTCTTCAAGAGCAACACCGACGAATTTATGCGATCTAGGGTTCTTCACATCTGTCTTGCCACCCTCACGCAATTGTCTAGCACGACGTGCTGCGGCTACAACGAGCGAATACTTACTGTCAACCTTGGTCATCATTTCATCAATTGATGGATATAGCACAGGGACACCTCTTCATAGTTTACTGGTAATACCTTCAGCCTTGCAGCATTCATTATCTAACTTTACAATGTTCGGCGATAATAATGCTTTCTATTCTCTTACAGGCCAGATCAATCTCATCATTTACAACAGCATAATCATAATGCTGCATTAGATTAATCTCATCCTCCGCTACAGTCATGCGGTGATCGATCACATCTGGATGTTCCGTACCCCGTCCGCGTATGCGGTCCTTCAGCTCATCCATAGAAGGTGGAAGAAGGAACACAAAAATACCTTCAGGAAATTTTTCTTTAACTTTGAGAGCTCCCTGAACCTCAATTTCGAGAATAATATCTTTGCCGCTATTGAGAGTTCTCTCTACAAAATCACGTGGAGTACCGTAAAAATTACCTACGTACTCCGCATATTCAAGCAGTTGATCGGCTTCTATCATAGCCGAAAACTCCTCTTTGCTTTTGAAAAAATAATTCACGCCGTCTTCCTCACCCGCACGCGGACTGCGAGTAGTAGCAGAAACTGAGTAGACAAGTTCGGGCATCTTCGGTCGTAGCGCAGTACATACAGTACCTTTACCCACGCCGGAAGGTCCGGATAATATGATGAGCAATCCTTTTGACATAATACACTCCATTTAGTTGTTATTCGTCGTTGTCGTCATCTTTACTGGATAAGCGATGCGCTACAGTCTCCGGCTGTACAGCCGACAGAATGACATGATCACTATCTGTAATGATTACGGCACGAGTCCGTCGGCCATAGGTGGCGTCGATCAACATATGTCGATCTCGAGCCTCCTGGATAATACGTTTGATCGGTGCAGATTCCGGACTGACGATGGAAATAATGCGATTGGCGGACACAATATTCCCAAAGCCAATGTTGATAAGTTTGATTGCCATGTTCCGGTAGTTCCCCCCATAAAGTTCTATGCTATTGCCTGTTCCCGGCTACTCTATGTTTGCCGCTTGTTCGCGAATCTTCTCCAGCTCAGCTTTCATGTCTAGCACAAGACCCACGAGTGTTAAATGATTACATTTCGATCCGATTGTATTCGTCTCCCGGTTCATCTCCTGAATGAGAAAATCCAGCTTGCGTCCTACCGGTCCTTTCCCCTTCAGGAGGGTTCTGCATTGTTCGAAATGACTATACAACCGGGTCAACTCTTCATCAATATTACAGCGATCTGCAAAAATAGCGATTTCCATCCCGAATTTATGCTCATCAAAAGCGAACGTCCCATCATTTAACTCATTTAATCGATGACGAAGCTTGTCACGATATTCAATGATTACAACAGGTGCAAGTTCGACCATTTCAGCATGCATGGATTCTAGATGATTGAGACGCTGTTCAATATCAGCGGCTAGAAAACTGCCTTCACGGGCGCGCATCTCTAGCAGAGATTGCAAACTCTGCTCAAGTCCCGTCTCCAACATTTCAGAGTAGTCTTCTAAGGCCGCGGACACGGCACCCGCAGCCTCATCTTTGCTTTCCATAATACCGGGTATAGAAAGTATATCACGTAGAGTCAACTCACCGGACAAACCATACTCGTTCTTAAGCTGATCTGCTGCCTTAAGATAAGTCATGACAGTAGAGCGATTCAGAACCGGTCCGGAAGACGACTCATCGTGCTCTCTATTGATGGTAACATCTATCCTTCCCCGTTTGACGTGCTGCTGAACCTTTCTTCTCAGCACATCCTCATAACCCGTCCAATCCCGGGGCATCCGCAGTACAACTTCGCAGTACCGGTGATTCACCGATTTCACTTCGAACATAATCTTGTAGCCGCCGAATTGCAGGGACGATTGACCGTATCCGGTCATGCTAAATGACAACGGAATCACATCCATTACACTATTGTAATTGATTATTACTAGCGAAACAAGGGGGACAATTTACGTCCTGATTTCTCCCATACATACTCGATCAGCTGTGCGCTCATATCATAGAACATAAACGGTGTCATCAAATAGATCCCATTGAAATGGGCAGTTGCAACATCTAACAACTCTTTAGCGATGGCGACCCCTTCAGCTCTTCCTGCTTCTCCTTCAAGTCCCTTCATGCGATTCCGAACATCATCCGTAAGCTGGATTCCCGGAACCTCGTTATGCAGGAACTCTGCATTACGCCCACTAGCCAATGGCATCACACCAATAAACACGGGAATATCCAGATGTGCAGTTGCCTCAGCGATCTTTACGATAAGCTCCTGATCATAGACAGGCTGAGTCATAATATAATCTGCACCAGAGGCAATTTTCTTCTCCAGTCGCTGTACGGCCTTATCTAAATGTTTCACATTCGGGTTAAAGGCAGCACCGATAACAAAATTCGCTTTCTGCTTCAAAGGTTTACCTGAGAAGGAAATACCATCATTCAACTGCTTAATCATACGAATAATTTCAAAAGAGGTTAAGTCGTAAACCGAACTTGAGCCGGGAAGATCTCCGAATTTCGCTGGATCTCCAGTCACCGCTAACACATGATCAATTCCTAGCGCATCAAAACCCATCAAATGCGATTGGGTACCAATCAGATTGCGATCGCGACAAGCAATATGCACTAGTGGACGGAGTCCAGTTTTAGCATGCACCAAATGGCCCAAAGCCATATTGCTCATCCGTGTAACCGCCAGTGAGTTATCGGCGAGTGTCAGCGCATCCGCACCTGCTCTTCTCAACGCTTCTGCACCCTTCATGAACTTGCCGATATCCAAATCACGAGGTGGATCAAGCTCAACGATAACCGTATGACGTTCCTTGACTAGATCAAGCAGGTTCGGCTCACGACCATCTCTTCCCTCATCTTCGCCAAAATGCTCCTGCAAAGATACACGCTCCACAGTCGGAAGCGTCGGTTCTGGAAGTGGCTGAGGTACGTAATCTTTCAATGCGGAAGAAATTTCAGCAATATGCTGCGGAGTAGTACCACAGCAACCCCCAATAATTCTGCAACCCATTTCTGCAAAAGTAACTGCCATTTGTCCGAAATATTCCGGTGAGGCTCCATACCGATATTCTCCATCTACATAATCCGCAACGCCCGCATTCGGATAGACCGAGGTAGGCAGAATAAGATTGCCTTGTACCGCTTTTAGTGCTCTCTTAATCCCGTTTGGGCCAGTATTACAGTTAAATCCGATGATATCCGCTCCATCACCTTCTAAGATCCGGAAAGCCTCTGGTAAAGTCAATCCATCTAATGTACGTGCCGATTCATCCACAGCAAATTGGCAAATGACTGGGAGAGTACTATGTTTACGTACTGTTCTTAGCGCAAGATGCAGTTCCTCGACATCGTAAAAGGTTTCTAGCATAATACCGTCTACTTCTTCTTCTAATAATGCTGTAATCTGCTGTGTAAAATACCTCTTCAACTCTGTCGATGAGAGATTTGCACGCTTACCGGCGCGAATAGAGCCTACAGCACCTAATACATAGCCTGTATCTCCAGCAGCTTTACGAGCGATTCTTACTCCGGCGCGATTAATTTCTTCAACCTTGGACTCCAAACCATATTTGGACAGCCTGTCAAAATTCGCTGAGAAGGTGTTGCTTTCTAGCAGCACTGCTCCTGCATCGATATAGCTGCGATGGACATCTTCGATAACCCCCGGAGAGGTCAAATTTAATTCTTCGTAGGAAATGCCGACAGGGAAACCCTTCTGATATAAATAGGTACCCATCGCTCCGTCTCCGACCAATACTTTGTTTCCCCATGCGGAACGTAAATCCGGCTTCACTGCAAGATCCTCCCCTGTCACATTAGGTTCTACTTTAGTTTCATACTAATGTAACATAAATCGCTATGGATGATAAGCTTTCATAAGAAAAGCAATCAACCCCCCAGTGGTATGCATGATCAAGTATTAAAAGCCTCATACTAACGTTAAAAACAATAAAAGGGGTATTTAAGTGAAGAAAAAAACAAGAAAGCTTCTGATCCGAAAATACACGGTAATTCTACTCTTATGCATTCTCTGCTTATTATTTCTGTATTTGGGAGATTGGATGTACGGATATGGTCTGGGCAATATCGGTTATATTCTAAATTACTTGCTATATACCCCCTCTGAGAAAGTCGCTGCTTGTATTTTATTGCTATGCCTGATTATTCCCGATATCCTAGCCTGGAAGACGGGGCATCAACCAGAACGAGGAGGGGAACTGTGACTTCTTATCGCTGTAATAATAATTAGGAGCAATGGAATCAACACCATAAAGAAGGGAAAAACCGTGTATAGCAGTTTCCCTCCCTCTTCAATATGTTCTGTGAAGCTTCGGGCATTCAGCATCGAACTGAACAGGATTATTAGAGCTACCGGATACACCATTCTTCGGTAAGGAATCTTGAACAATTCTGAAATCCCAATAAGTGCTGCTGCAAAAAAAACAGACAATTTGAAAAAAACACCGATTATTAGCACCATGACAATTAGAATATCCACACGTTGAATAAAATCGGAGATAGAGATCTTACTGATCGTAGGCATTAAGGGGAACGGAGAACGCCTGACAATATCTGTACCAAGCACCGATATATTTAAGGCCATGGTCATACTTAACAGTATACCTGATACAAATATGCCCGCTGCGATTACCCAAGGACCTTTTTTAACGTTATTCAGATAGGGCATAAGCATAGTAAAACAGATCATTTCACCAAAAGGGAAAATGTAGTTTTGATGTAAAACAGAAGAAACAATTGGCTTAATTCCATTCTCAAAAACAGGGAGCAAACGGTTCAAATTAATGGAGCCCGAGAACATTAACATGCTCGAACAAAATAAACCGATTAATATCACAATCACCGCAAACACCAACGAAGTTCGGGACAGCACTTCTACTCCTTTATGCAATACATAAGCACTAGATAATACCATTAACATCGCTACAATGAATAACGGCGTCCTGTGCATAGTAGCCATAACTAGCATAGAGCTACCATCTCGCAGATCACGACCAGCCAAATTAAGAAATATCACGATATAAGCTATGGATATCAAAGAACCCACATATTTGCCAAATAGTTGCCGGATATATGCCGTAAGGGGCAGATTCGGAAACTTTCTATAAAGATAGGCATATCCTGCAAAAACAATTAATCCTATCAAATTCCCCAGCAATATGGAAATCCAAGCATCCTTATCAGACTCCATTCCAAGATTCACTACCAGCGCCGTCCCTAGTTCAAACAACACTGTCAGGGTGAAAAATTGAAGTAGTCCTATTTTTATATTTCCCATAGCTGCCCTCCTAAATTATCATTTCTTTTTGGACTGAAAAGAATCACTCCGCATGTCGGTATGCCGAATAACTATATCCACATTAAACTTGATCTCACAGGTTGCAAATATGCTATCCCAATGATCTTTTACTTGCTTCCACCCCCGCGGATTCTCTCGTTCTACAACTTCACCAAATCCAAGATAATCGCTTTTTAACAAACGGGCTGCTGAGACAGCTGCATGTAACTTATCATTGATACTCTGTTCTAGAAGTTCCGAAAGATTATTTAAGACCTTGGGATCTGTCAAATCCAAAGCATTAGGTGATTCTTTTAAACCTGCCTGCTCAGTGATATTTATTGTGATTACCGGATGCTCGGCGTCCTTCGCATCAGCATGAATATGTACCTGAGATAAATACACGATGAACGCTACATATTCATCCTCACCAATCGAAACCACTACTGGAATTTGTGTAATTTTATTCTTTAGCAGGGCAGTACCTATAGCTTCATCACCTCGTAGCCAGCCTATCAGCTTGTCCTCTTTAAATGCAGCGAAGTCTGTAACTCTAAGAATGGCCTCAGGATCTATATTTTTCAAACTGTCGTTATTATCTTTTTTGTCCAATTCCCCTGTTACTATTACCCCATTGACGATAGGCCCACCACCAGGAATTTGAATACCACGAATTATATCGTCTACTTCCATCCGGTAATTATATCCATACTGTTTAGAGGTCGTCTGCAGCTTCTCCACTAGATCATTGGCGGGTATTTTGCCAAACGTAGTCATGGTCGTCATACTATCTACCGCCGGCTGTCCCTTTGATATAAAAATAAAACTGGTTAGCCTAGTTTCACTCTCTCTTTCTAGGACATCCATCATATCTTTGATACCTTCGCGAGCAAACTTTTCCGAAATAACGATCACTCGGATATGTCCTAAGGACAAGAAGCGCGCAGTCTGACGTGAGGCATTAGCCAACGCTTCAAACATTGTACGTCCACTGCCTTTATATACTACGACTGGCGAAGTACCTCTGGCGTTCTCGCCAGAGATTTCGTCAGCAATTATAATCTGAAAAGATAATACATATTTCTCCTCATCTGTAGGACCTCTATCAATAGCCACTCCAGAAACGATTGCCCTTCTATTTAGCTCCACACTGTCCCAGCAGCCTGTAAGACTGAGAAATATCAATAAACAAAGCAGGACAACCCCAATAAAAATAGTGCGATTACTCTTCATCCTGCACTCCTTTTTTTGGATGCTCTGCCCCAGTAGATTTTTCAAGGATTTTAGGAGAAATATTCTGTTCATGTCCTGTTGAGATCTTCTTTCCTTCCGAAATGCCTTCTTGCCTCTTTGTTGTAGAAACTTGCTCCGTTCTCAAAGCCCATAAGGGCAGTCTTAAGAACGCATCTTTTTGACCATGTGAGGATATAGGCACAATAGGGGATAGATAAGGGACACCGAATGAACGCAGACTATTCATATGTGCAAGCAAAACAATTAAGCCTAAAGTAATCCCATAAAAACCAAACATACCGGCCAGCACTAAAAATCCGAAACGGATAATTCTACCTGCTATCGCCATGTTATAAGCAGGTATAGCAAAGCTCGCAATCCCTGTCAGCGCTACTACAATAACCATAACCGGTGTGATGATTCCTGCTTCTACTACTGCCTGTCCCAAAATAAGAGCACCAACAACGGATACTGTCTGTCCTACTGCACGCGGCATTCTTACTCCAGCCTCTCTAATGATCTCGAACGCTCCTTCCATCAGGATTGCCTCCACAAAAGCAGGAAAAGGTACATTTTCACGTTGTGATAATAGATTGATTAACAGGGTTGTAGGAATCATCTCATAATGGTAAGTGGTTAACGCTATATAAACGGAAGGTCCAAGAATTAGTACAATAAAACTGATATATCGAACAAGACGCATGAGAATTGCAATATCGAACCTTTGAGCATAATCCGAGGCAGACTGAAAAAACAGTGTAAATACCGCAGGCAGAATCAATACAAACGGGGTGCCATCTATAATGATCACAACCCTACCCTCTAATAGGTTCGTCGCTGCAACGTCAGGCCGTTCACTATTATTAATGGTTGGAAAAGGTGTGAAGGTTTTATCCTGAATTAGTTCTTCAATATAACCGGATTCCATGATGGCATCGACATTAATCTGTTGTAGCCGATTTCTCACCTCTTCTACCAACTTCTCGTCTGCATTGTCTTTAATGTACATGAGGGCCACATCTGTGTGAGTTACCTTTCCGATCTTTAAATGTTCTAGTCTTAGCTTAGAAGACTTAATTCGTCTCCGAATCAAGGAAATGTTCGTAGCTACAGATTCAACAAAACTATCCTTTGGGCCTCGCACGACTAGCTGGGTGGATGGTTCGCTGACGGAGCGAGCTTCTCCTCCCTCGGTCTCACACACAATTGCACTGTCATAACCTTCAATCAGAATGACCGTTTTGCCAGAAAGGATCGCCAGTAGAACCTCATTCCACTCCTCTTGCAGCTGTGCTTGACCTATTTCCAAAGCACGGTTCAATACGAATTCCTTAAGATCATTTGTTGCAGAGATGTTCTCTTTGAGCATTTCGTCTGTAATTCCGAGTAACGAACTGATTACGAATTCATCGACCGTTTCCTTGTTGACAAGCCCATTAAGATGAATCACTGCTGCTTGAACGGGACTCTCACCTCCGATCTTTACCTGACGAATTTTGAGATCAGGACTATGACCCAACTCATTATCTATTTGGTCGAGCGTTTGGTCCAAATCATCGGTAAGCCTCGGAATTCGAGTATCTTCATGAACTGAGGCTCCTTGTTGTTCCTTAGCGGATTTGTTTCTTCTGTTTATCCCGTTTATGTTCAACAAGGTCCCCCCTTTTTTCAATCTTAGGGGTATTATTCTCGGTTATCCCTTCCATTATTCGGCTACATAAAGTCGCAAGGATGTGGAAACACAAGAAGGCAGCCCAAGAGATTCTCTTGGGCTACCTTCTTAAGTATTTTTCTAAATGGCTACACTACCTGTGAATGCAACCTCAGCAGGACCTGTCATATACACATGGTTATCCTCTTCATTCCATTCAATGTACAGATCGCCACCCTTTAGACTAATCCAAGCTGCTCGGTCCGTCAGACCATTTAGCACAGAAGATACTAAAGTTGCGCAAGCTCCAGTCCCACAAGCAAGTGTTGGTCCAGCTCCACGTTCCCATACCCGCATATCTACTCTGCCTCGATCTAGAACCGTCGCGAACTCAACGTTTACCTTTCTCGGGAACAATGGATGTACCTCTAGCTTAGGTCCCCATGTCGCTAGATCGAAAGATACGGCATCTTCTACATAAATAACGCAATGAGGATTACCCATAGATACTGCAGTAAACTTAAATTCGGTTCCATCCGATTCAATCCGCTCTGAGAGCACGGGTTCTGCATCAATAGCTACCGGAATTTGAAGACCGGACAATACAGGTTCACCCATATCAACCGTTACAGTTTCCACTACACCGTCTTTTACATTCAAGGTAACCTTTTGTTCTCCGGCACCAATCGTTTCAATAACAATCTGCTCGGAGTTTACCAGGCCATGATCGTAGACATATTTGGATACACAGCGAATGGCATTTCCGCACTGCTCTGCTTCCGAGCCATCAGAATTCATAATGCGCATCATGTAATCGCCGCGTTCAGACGGAAGGATGTATACAAGTCCGTCCGCACCAATTCCAAAGAATCGATTGCATAACGTTACAGCAAGATCCGCTGCATTACTTGGTAGCTCTTGCTCGCCGAAAACTACGATGAAGTCATTGCCTAGACCGTGCATTTTTGTAAATTCCATTGAAAGTCCACTCCTAAAGGTTATGTTAAGTTAGATACGAGCTATTTACTGCAACAAGTATACCTTTAGGAATGGAGCGTTACTATTAACTTTATGCCGAAATTTTTGTACTTTTTATCATCGAATTACTGCCGCTACGACCTCGATTTCGTTTACCGCCCCAAACACTGCCAGCCCCCATCAAGAAGGTCGGAATCCCCGCAGTTACAAATACTAGACACCATTCACGGAAATTAAGCGGCACTGTTTTGAAGACGGGCTGGAGAAATGGAATATACATAACAGCCAGCATCAAAATCACGGATGACAAAACAGCAAGAACTAGGTACTTATTCTGGAACGGATTTCGATGGAACACCGAACGAGAACTGCGGCAATCGAAGACATGAATCAACTGGGCCATAACGAGTGTCGCAAAAGCTACGGACTGTGCTCGAATCAGCTGCGCTGGATTTTCTGGTGCTACACGTAAGGTTAGCCAAAATGCTCCTAACGTACATAAACCGATTAAAAATCCACGGCTTATGATCTTCCACCCTAAACGACGGGCAAAAATATTTTCCTTTGCACCACGCGGCTTATGCTCCATTAAGTCCTTCTCAGGCTGGTCAACACCAAGCGCCATCGCTGGCAGTCCGTCTGTCACCAAGTTGACCCATAAAATTTGAATAGGCACTAATGGCAGAGGCAGACCGAGCATCATGGCAAAGAACATGGTCAAGATTTCCCCTACATTTGATGCGAGCAGGTATCGAATGAATTTACGAATGTTCTCATAGATGTTTCTACCCTCTTCAATGGCAGCTACAATGGTTGAGAAGTTGTCATCCCCTAGCACTAATGAAGATGCTTCCTTGGTCACATCTGTTCCGGTGATCCCCATAGATATTCCTATATCTGCCGCTTTGATGGCTGGAGCATCATTGACTCCGTCTCCGGTCATAGCCACAACATGACCACGGCGCTGCAAAGACTTCACGATACGAAGCTTATGCTCTGGAGATACGCGGGCGAATACGTACACATTATCCGATACTTTATCCAGCTCATCATCATCCATCCGAGTCAGTTGAGCTCCTGTTAATACTGTGCCCCCACGTTGCAGAATTCCTAATTGGTGAGCAATGGCCTCTGCAGTCGTTCCATGGTCCCCAGTAATCATCACAGTCTTAATTCCTGCTCGGCGTGTGACGCTAATGGCATCGCGAACTTCACGCCGTGGCGGATCAATCATTCCAGCCAATCCGATAAAGACAAGTTGGCACTCCGCATCCTTTTCACTATCCACATTTTCACTTGGACGCATATCACGATAAGCCATACCTAGGACACGAAGTGCACCTGAAGCCATTTGCTCATTGGCATCAAGTACTTTCTGCCGCAATGTTGGCGTTAAAGGCACGACACCGCCCTCCCAGAGCATATACGAACAGCGATTAAGCAGCACATCAGGCGCGCCTTTCGTACATACCATCCGTCCTCCGGGATGACCAATAATAACTGACATTAACTTTCGCTCGGAATCAAAAGGAAATTCCTTCTCACGGGAGTATGTTACGGCTAGCGTCTGGGCAGTCAAACCCATCTTCCCTGAAAGCGCTACTAGAGCTCCTTCCGTTGGATCTCCTTTGAGTTCCCAGATCGATGAGCTGTCAGAAGATTTATCAACTACAATGTCCTTATCCTTCCCTTTACGCTTACCTCGCACTTCGGTCGGAAAGGTCTCAATAATCTCTGCATTACTGCACAAAGCACCCACCTGTAGCATCCGTCTTAAACTTTGATCATTTTTGAGATCTACCGGTTTACCTTTCTCCAGAACCTGTCCGTTCGGAGCATAACCTTCACCTGTTACTTCAAGGCCACGTCCGCCCGTCCATAATCGGGTCACCGTCATTTTATTCTGAGTCAATGTACCCGTCTTGTCCGAACAGATGACGGATGCGCAGCCCAAGGTTTCCACTGAAGGTAATTTACGAACGATGGCCTTTCGTTTGATCATCCTCTGCACGCCCAGCGCAAGTGCGATGGTTACAATGGCCGGAAGCCCTTCCGGAATCGCAGCGACCGCCAAGCTTACCCCGGCCAAGAACATTGCTGTGGCAGGCTGTCCATGTAAAATACCGGCAGCTACAACTACAATAGTTAAACCTAGTGATACATAGATCAAAATTTTTCCTAACTGCTCGAGACGATGCTGAAGGGGAGTCTCCTGAGATTCTGTATTCTGGATCAGGTCTGCAATCTTACCCATCTCTGTGTCCATACCCGTACGAATTACGATAGCTTTACCAGTACCCCTGGTTACCATTGTGCCCATGAACCCAAGATTCTTCTGATCGCCGAGCGGAATCTCCTCCGCGCGGATCACATCCGAATGCTTCGAGACAGGCAGCGATTCCCCAGTTAGCGCGGATTCCTCCACATATAGAGAACTGCAATCTAGCCATCGTATATCCGCGGGTATTCGATCACCACTCTCCAGCAAGACAATATCACCTGGTACTAACATCTTTGCTGGAATAACCTCGCTGTTCCCCCCACGCAGTACTTTGGCAGAAGGCGCGGAGAGCTGTTTTAAAGCTCTTAGCGAACGTTCGGCGCGGAACTCTTGAACAAACCCAAGGGCTCCGTTTAAAAGGATAATCGCGATGATCGTGATGGCATCCAAATATTCGCCAAGCAAACCGGATACGAGCGTCGCACCCATAAGCACAAGCACCATGAAATCCTTAAACTGGTTCAACAGCAGGGTAAACGGGGATACGGTCTTTCCTTCGGACAGCTCGTTATACCCATTTTGCTTCCGTCGCTCCGCGGCATCCTCTCCACTGAGGCCCGTCCTCGGATGGACATTGAACATTTTCTGCAGCTCTTCTGCACCGAGCCGGTGCCAACTGTTTTGTTCCATGACTTTTCTTTCCCTCCCGGTCGTTTCTTGACTTCCGGCGGCGCACAGCTTTTCCACCTGTTCATGACCAAGTGTATTCAAGGTCGTCCAATAATATCACCGCCTAACCAATTCCCCTTTTGCGCGAATGTCCCAAAGTATGGCATCATAGAGAGGTAAGCTTAAACGTCTTCGGTGTTCTTATAAGGGCGGTAAGCGTTTAAACAAGAAATATAAGATATAAAGTATGATGTGAAACTTATACTTTCTTATATTTTCAGAAATTCATTTCACGTCGACAGGAGAGCTTTATCATGGCATTAGACGGCATTGTTACCCGAGCTATCGTGCACGAACTGCAATCATTCATTGGTGCGCGTATAGGAAAAATATATCAACCGAGCAATCACGATCTTATCTTCAACCTGCGGGGTGCCGGTGGCGGCGGCAAGCTATTGCTCTCTGCTAATCCGACATATCCGCGTCTGCATCTTACAGAAAGAAGCAGCATAAACCCCTCAGAAGCACCTATGTTCTGCATGCTCATGCGTAAGCATTGTGAAGGTGGGGCTATTGAGAGTATCACTCAGGTAGGCATGGAACGAATTATTCACATAAATGTTAAGACTAGAGATGAGCTTGGAGACGTCTCTGCCAAAAAGATCATCATAGAGCTCATGGGACGGCATAGTAATATCATCCTTACTGAGCTCAGCACAGGAACGATCATAGACGGCATTCATCATGTTACTCCATCAATCAGCAGCTACCGGATCGTAATGCCTGGTGTCGCTTACACAGAGCCTCCTCAGCAACACAAGCTGAACCCTCTGGAGATCGATAAAGAACGATTTCTCAATTTGATCTCAGCTGCTGAAGAATCCGCTCTACTGGAAGAAGATGAGAAGGAGGCCGAACCGGAAGAAATCATTGAAGGTGAGCTCGCCAACCTGATTACAAAAGAAGAGGTTGAGCAGAAACCTGACGGCTCAGGCGGTCCTTCCCCATCTGCTGACCCGGTAGGCTGGATGGTGCATGCCTTCAGCGGAATGAGTCCACTTGTTGCCGGAGAGATTTCTCTTCGTCTCAGAAATGACCTTGCGGTAGGCGATACACAGGGATCTGCACCAGAATTTCCAACAAAGTTATGGGACGCCTTCCAGTCTGTAATGGGACCTGTCCATAATTGCGAATTCTCTCCTGTTTCAGGTGCGAATGCGAAAGGGAAAATGATTTTTTCCGCTATTCCGTTATCTCTATTGGGTGAGAATGCGAAGCAATATAACACGATTAGTGAGTGCATGGAGGATTATTACGGGGATAAAGCTGAACGTGATACGGTGAAGCAACGGGTAAGTGATTTGATCCGTTTCCTGAGCAACGAACGTAGCAAAAACGTTAAGAAGCTTGCCAATCTACAGAAGGATCTAGACGAAGCGCAAGACGCAGATCGCTATCGTATTTGGGGTGAATTGCTATTCGCGTCCTTACATGCCGTGTCCAAAGGAGATAAAGAAGCCTCTTTGGTCAATTATTATGACGAAAATCAGGCAGAAATGGTCATCCCACTCGACCCTTTATTAAGCCCATCGGATAATGCACAACGTTATTTTAAAAAGTACAACAAATATAAAAACAGCCTCCTTGTCATTAATGAGCAGCTGATTAAGACCCATGAGGAAATATCCTACATGGAAAGTTTACTTCAGCAGCTTGCCCATGCCTCATTGAATGACATTGAAGAGATCCGCGACGAGCTTGTAAGTCAAGGATATCTTCGCGACCGAAGCAAAAAAGGCAAGAAAAAGAAAAAAGCAACCAGACCCACATTGCAGGTCTTCACCTCGTCTGAAGGCATCGACATTTATGTCGGAAAAAATAATTTACAGAACGAATACGTCACTAATCGACTGGCTTCACCTAATGACACTTGGCTGCATACCAAGGATATTCCTGGTTCTCACGTTGTCATCCGTAGTGAGGAATTTGGAGATGCCACACTGGAAGAAGCCGCCCAGCTTGCCGCTTATTTCAGTCAGGCGAAGCAGTCAAGCAGTGTGCCTGTAGACTGTACACTAATCCGCCATGTCCGCAAACCGAGTGGCTCGAAACCCGGATTTGTGATCTATGATCATCAGAAAACATTGTTTGTCACTCCAGATGAAAATCGCATTAAGAGTCTTCCAAATACGCTGAGAAGCTAATTAACAAAAAGAACCGGCTGTCGTCCATTTGTGGATGACAGCCGGTTTTCGTTTTTCAGTATATTATGTTCAACTGATTGAACTTAGTTTTGACGTAACATGCCAGCAACCTTCTTCAACTGTTCCAGCGCTTCAACAGAAACCGTAACACTACCGATATCTCCATGGAATACAACACCTTGGCGGGCACCATGAAAATCCGAGCCACCGGTTATAATTAAGCTGAATTCTTCAGCCATGGTTAGGTAACGCTCTGAATCAGCGGGTTCGTGATCCGAATGATAAACCTCAATCCCTTTAAAAGCCCCCTGCTCCATAATCCCTCGTACTAACTGGTCGTCACCATATAGGCCTGGATGCGCCAATACTGGAGACCCACCCGCCTCGATGATCCAATCACAGGCATCCTCGGGCGTGATTCGTGGGGGTGACACGTAAGCCGCTGCACCTTCGGCTAAATACTTATTGAACGCATCTCTCATATCCGTAGCTGCTCCAAGACGAACCAGCTCATCAGCAATATGTGGTCGCCCAATACTCTCATCAGGCTTCAGTTCCCGTCCAATTCCCGCGACAACTGCCTCAAGCGTAATTTCAATCCCAAGCCCACGTAATTTTGAGAGGATCGCCTCATTCCTTAGTGCCCGGGTTTCTCTTAGCCCTTCCAAACGGGAAAGAAACAACTCATTTTCTGGATCTACGTAGTATCCAAGGACGTGAATATCTTTTCCTCCAGCACGAGTGCTGATCTCTACACCCGGTACAACAGTGATTCCGTATTTCTCTCCTGCTTTGAGAGCTTCCTTCACACCAGCCACAGTATCATGATCCGTTATGGCAACTGCGATTAGTCCCTTCTCTTTAGCGAGACGTACATTTTCCTCCGGTGGCTGCATGCCATCAGAGGCTTGAGTATGCGTGTGAAGATCGCATCGTGAGGCGTCAATATTCTCCGGTCTGTCGCCCTTCAGTTCATCCAGTCTAGTTTCATTCTCCATTTCTATCACCTCTATCGCTAGTTTCTAAGTTTCCTGCCTCTGGTCATATTGCTTTAGTTATCATTCGAATGCTCGCGCAAAAAAGTCAAGAACGTCACTGCAGAAATTGGCAGCAGTGTCGATTTTAGATGAATGGCGTAGAATTGTCTTTTAAATGAGGCATCCGAGATATTCACGATTTTCAGTAGTCCAAGTGCAACCTCATGTTTAACAGAAGAAGTCGAGATAATAGTAACCCCAAGACCTGCCTCCACTGCCGACTTCACAGCACCCGTACTACCAAGCTCCATCACTATTTTCATCGATCCCGGATCAAGCCCCTTCGAGAAGAGCTGCTCTTCCATCACACGCCGCGTTCCTGAGCCCTGCTCACGCAGGACAAAAGGGTGCTGAAGCACCTCCTCCAAAGTGACCTCTTGCTGCTCTGCAAGCGGATGATCATGGGGCACAATCAACTTCAATTCATCCCCCATCACCGGCTCAATCACCATATCAGGATGTGTTACCGACGCTTCAATTAAACCAAAATTCAACTGATGTTTTAGGATTTCCTCCATAATTTGCGAGGTATTCATGACCTTCATCATGATTGAAATGTTCGGATACTGCTTTCCAAAAGGACCTAAGAGCCGTGGCAGCACATACTCCCCAATGGTAAGGCTTGCCCCAAGCTGCAAGCGCCCTTCCAACATATGCGTAAACGCCGACATCGCTTGATCCGTCTCCCGCATCAATTGGATACTGCGCAGCGCGTATGGCATTAACGTATGACCTGCTTCGGTGAGCATGATTTTTTTGGTAGAACGATTGAAGAGCTTGGTTCCAAAATAATCCTCTAGCGCCTGTACTTGCATGGTCACTGCTGGTTGAGTCATATGTAATGTCTGTGCCGCTGCCGAGAAGCTTCCTCGCTCTAAGACAGTATAAAAAATATGTAATTGATGAAAGTTCATGCTCTGCAACTCCTTGTGCTATCTATAAAAGAAACTTAAGTAAGGGATTATGTACGATATGAAGCTTATATATTCTTATTTTCAAAAAGGACATGCAGCCACCGCCGCATGCCTCCTGTTCGTTCTTTATACACTATTTACGTTTACGCTTCTTCTTCGTTAGCTTAGTGCGGCGGGAATTGCGCAGCAGCGAAAAGTAAGTTTTTAAATCTCTCAACTGTGGAGTCGCAGAGATTCTTCCAAGAAACGAAACGATGATCATAGAATATAATGGCTGACCTGAAATATCTTTTTCACCTATCAATTCCGTGAACTCAGCGATTACTACAGAGTCATCGTCAATTAAATACGCGTTAAAATCACTGTCTGAAAAGGGCTTGAGCCGATTCTGCATCAGGCACTGCCACATCCATGCGGCGACCTCTTCGTCATCGCTTACACCTTTACTGATCCGGTCCAAATAACGACTCTTCGCATGATTTGTTATAACGATGTCAGCGACCCTGTAGTCGTTCAGCATGATGTGGAAGGGCTCGTAAGAACTGGGCCAATCCGTCCCTTTGTTGCGCATCATCATCACACTCCACCATAAGGGTCTTTGTATGTACTTAATGTTGTCATCTTACCTCATTGCTGAAAGTTGTACAAGTTCCAGAGCACGGAAGAAACCGCGGTTACCCGAGATCTGCGCATAAAAAAACAGGTGCTACTTAAGCACCTGTTCATCTCCAAGAATTACATACCGTAGTTACGGGACTTGTCCGGCCCATTACTGGTATACTCTGTCTTAATTTCGTTACGATAGGATCTTTCGATCTTACGAACGTAGGAGAGTCTGCGGACATTCTTCATAACTTCCTCGGCACGTTCTGCATTTACATACATCACTGCATAATGCATTTTCCGAGAAACATAATGTAATGTTCCGTATTTCTCAAGGTTACGTGCCGCTTTAACGTCACTTACCCAAATGATGTATCCTGTCCGTTCCGCAAACATAAGCTAAACCGCCTTTCTCTCTCTAAATCCTAAGGGAAGCTTATCCGCAGGAGCATTTTCCCCCGCTACCGCATCCACCTTTAGGGGAAGGATCATTGCTTGGTACTTTAATGCTATCCGATACTGAAAAAGCAATCGCTTCCGACATGGAATGCAGAATGTCATCAAGAGTCTTCTCCGCCTGCTTAAAACGAGCGACCTCTTCAAACTTCTCCAATTCCGCTTCTACTGCCGAAACCTCATCCTTCGCTGAATGATAGTTCGGATGAAAATGTCCGAATCGCTGTGTTTCTTCAAACAACTCCTTCTTGGCTTGAAGCTGTTTGACCATGGCCTGAATTTCTGGGTTCGAATCAACCCGTCCTTTCCAGTATAAGTAATCCGACACTTCGGCGGATTGATTAATCATATCGCCTAATTCATAGGCGTATGTCAGCACTTCAGCCATATCGACCGTATTTAATTCCGCTACGCTCATGAACTCAGCTCTTTTCTACGTTAATGTTCTACCGAATTCAGTAGACTTTTCTATCATACCATAATCACTCGCTTCAGCAGAAGAGGAATTTCTTCGCCTTTTGGGAATTACTAACTTCATTTCCTTCCAGTCTTCAGGGGCCAGCTCTATTTCCTCAACCGTTTCACCATCGTTATACAGCAGATGGCCTTCCACTTTCCAAGGATTACCTTTTATTCTGGAGGGGATGAAATCTAACATTTGGTCCTTTAAGGAAAACCGCACCTTAATTCCCCATTTCAGCCCTTGTTCCATTACTTTCTGAGCGGTTGAGCTATGATAATGGCGCCATTCCTTGCTCCAGATCTGTGGCACATTTTCTCCACCTAATAAGATATCCTCCTCCTGCTCAGGAGAAATAACTGGTAGGTTTAAAAAGGGATTCCCTCTGTCGAGTAGCCTTAGTTCAGGATTTAGTACTGGAAGTGAATACAACGCTTGCTCGGTTTCGGCTTCTTGATGAAATGAAGTCCATTCAGCATCCACCTCTTCCTCACGTCCTCCAATCATCCTAGAAGGGGCCAATCCTGCTAAGGACAGCTCCTTACGCATCTGCTCCACAGACTCCGGAGATACAAGAAAATGAAGCGGTCCGATACGTTTAAGGCTCTCTTGCAGTCGCGGATGGGCTGCAATAGCCCCTCCGTCCTCCTCCGTCTGACAAGTCAACAGAATCACTTCAGAGAGTGATGTTCGGCCAATGCTCTTTCCCCATTGCTCTAAAGATAGCTCCACCACAGATGGCAGACCACCCAGTGCATGATCTTTAATCCAAGCTATCGCTTCTTCTGGAGGCATCCCTCGCTCTGATGCATGCACTAGCATCTCACGAGTCAGTCGGAAGCTCCACATCGTATCTGTTTGCAGTAGTTCAGCGCATTCAGCTAAAACCCAGCGCACAGTATAGAGAACATCCGGTGGAATCAGGACTTCAAAATCGGGTTGCACAATAAACTGATCATTCGAATACTCTGCCACAGAATCAGGAAAGATCTCTCTACTGTACATCAGCTTTGGTTTTGCAGCAGTCCAGCGAAAACACTGGATACCCTCAGGCGTGCTCCCCAGTTCACACCATCCAAAGCCTGTTAGACAACGAAGCCAGTTTAAGCTTGATTGTTCCAGCTCTTTCCGGGAAACTGTTCCAGTTAAATTCATATCTGCCATCCAGTCCAGAAGCTCAGGCAACGCTGTCCATTTCTCTGATACAAAAGCATTGCTGGTTATTAAATAGCGAAAATGCTGATCGGCAGGCCCAATGCTTCCAAAACGATGAATAACAATCCCATACAGGATATCAGTCATTCTTGTCTCAGGAAGTTGCAACCAACGTCCCAGCATATCCTTGTCCAGTCTATAGCCCGTTTTCAGTCTGGTAATATGCCCAAGACACAACATGATATCTACTACAAGAGCCGCTGACAGAGCATCCATTTCATTCGAAGGAGTGCCCATAGAGAGCCCCGCTAAATGCTTTTCCTGAAAAGAAAGCTGAGCCGCTAAACGATTTAAATTCTTTTTATGAATAATTCCCTTAGCGGTCAAAGGCAAGCCTTCACGAGCCATGAACAGCAAGGCCCGAAACAGATCTACTGCCAGTCCAGCACCCGCCTCCATGGATAGATTCACTGAATAACCCTCAATAAACTTAGGCTGGTATGGGAAGAATTCTTGTTCTAGCACTAATAATTGCTCAACAGGAATCTGATACAGCTTCTCCCCCAATATTTTATGCCTCGCAGTTAACAACCCCGCGCGCCGCAGTTCATTCATTGCAAGCTTTTGCTCTGCCCGGCAGAGCGTCGTAGGACGCCACCGCTCTTCTTTCCCCTCGTCAAAGGGTTGGGCCGCGTAAGCAGCACATAATCGCTTTAAGACCTCTAGGGCTTCCGCTGATAGCTGGTTCAATGGATCGTTCGCTCCTTTCCGTTCGGCACCATTTTAACGACATATTCATACCCCTGTTCTGTTAAAAACATGCGGCGGCGCATAGCGAATTCCTGCTCCCGGCTATCTTCAGATACCAGTGAATAGAAGTACGCTTTGTTCTCACCCGCCTTCGGACGCAAGATTCGACCCAAGCGCTGGGCCTCCTCCTGCCTGGATCCAAAAGCTCCTGAAACCTCAATAGCAATCGACGCATCTGGCAAATTCACCGCAAAATTCGCTACTTTAGAGACAACAAGCACCTGTATTATTCCCTCGTTAAAAGCTGCATACAACTCATCTCTTTCTCGCTGCTTCGTTTTACCCGTAATCAGAGGTGCACCGATCTTATCCGCCAGTTCAATTAATTGATCGAGATACTGTCCAATAACCAGAACCGATGATCCCTGATGGGCTTTTAGAAGCTCGACTATAACCTCAGCTTTTGCAGGATTGCATGAGGCCATACGAAATTTCTCTTTCGCTTCCGCATACAAATACTTCTGTCTCAGCTCAGAGCTCATCGGTACGATCATCTCGACACATTCTACCTCTGCAATCCAGCCCTGCTGCTCCAGCTCCTTCCAAGGCATGTCGTAACGCTTAGGCCCGATCAATGAGAATACGTCCCCTTCCTTCCCGTCTTCTCTAACCAGAGTTGCAGTGAGACCTAGTCTTCTAGTAGCCTGAATATCTGCTGTAGCCCGGAATACTGGAGCTGGAAGCAGATGAACCTCATCATAAATAATCAAACCCCAGTTGCGTTCATTGAACAGCTTCATATGGAGAAAAGGACCGCCTTTGGATTGACGGTGCGTTAATATCTGATAGGTAGCTATAGTAACAGGCCGCACTTCTCTTTTTTCACCGGAGTATTCGCCAATAGACTCATCAGCCAAATCGGTTCGCTCAAGCAGCTCATCTACCCATTGTCTTACCGAAGTTGTATTTGAAGTTAAGATCAGTGTTTCGCATTGTAGACTTTCAAGAACAGCCAGTCCCACTACCGTCTTACCCGCTCCACAAGGCAACACAACTACCCCGCTGCCTCCCTGCCCTTCTATGCCTTGAAACATCTGGACAGCCTCCTGCTGATATTCACGCAGTCCAAAAGCTTCACCTTTCGCTCCATCCTTTGCGTGATTGTGAGACTCCTTCCAGGTCAAACTTAGAGCTTGTCCGACATGATAACCAGCATAATCCAGCACAGGGTAGCCTAGTCTCATCAGCTCTTGCTTTAAAAGCCCTCTGTTCTCCGCACGGCATGAGCTTTCTAGTGGATTTATTCTCTGCAAACCTAACTCCTTTAGACCTGATTCATTAACTAGTCCATTCAGAATCTCAGCTGTCTCAGCCCTAAGCGTAATGATCTCATTCGAAGTCTCCTGACCGTGAAGGGTGAGCTTTCCATACCTAGAGAGAAGAGTTGCGATCTCATCCTCCAGCCCGGCAGGAACACCCCAGCGCGCGAGTTGATGCAGACTCGAAATAATCGTTTCAGCTGTATAATTAAGCGCTGCAGCATTCCATAATGATAATGGAGTGATTCTATAGGTGTGATAAGCCGGAGGACTCTTTACGAGCTCTGCAAAGGCTCCTAGTTCTTTCCTAGCCTTCTCAAAACCAGGATGTGCACATTCCAGTAGAATCGTCCGATCCCTTCGCACAATGCAAGCCCCTGTTTCATTCATAACGTTCCCTCCCGAACCATTAATTTTATTCAAGCCTGCGCTATGTTATCTGCTTACATTCATACAAGTAAAAACGCCTTCGGCGTCCCAAAAGGACGGTAAGCGTTTATGCGAGAAATATTAGGATAATGTATAGTGTGAAATCTATATTTTCTTAGATTTGAACAGGAAAAAGCTCATCCCCGCATAACGGTCATGAGCTTCCCTATCAAACTATTTAATGTAAATGTTGCTGCGAAATATCATGAAGCGCTTCTCCAGCCTCGTCCGCAAAAATGTTGCGCACAGCCAAGTCACCGATGGACACTACACCTATCAGCTTCTGGCCACTAGTCACAGCCAATCTGCGAATTTGCCAGCTCGACATCAGTTCTGCAGCCTCATCTACAGATGTATTCTCTGAGACGGTCTGAATTTCTCTACTCATTACCTTTTCCACAGTTGTTGATCCAGGGTGTTTAGCCGCGTAACCTCTAATCACTAGATCACGATCTGTAATTACACCGAGTAATGTCTTATCGTCTTCATTATCAATGACTGGTATAAATCCAGTGTCATGATCTCTCATTTTAACAGCGACTTCATACACATTATCCAGTAGTGTGACTGTTACAGGCTCCTTCGTCATAACCTCTTTCACTGTCTTCAAGAACGAACCCTCCTAAACGTAATCTCCATGTTATGGAATAGGTTCTCCTCTATGAAACGAAATTATACGATTGTCTTCTCTTGCAAACAGGAATTCGCCATAGCGATTAATAATTTCATCCCATGCAACATAGCATCCTCGTCAAAATCAAATTTGCTATGATGATGCGGGTAAGCTGCATCTTTATCTGGATTCCCAGCCCCTACGAACATAAAGCAGCCAGGAATTTCTTTTACATAGTAGGCAAAATCCTCAGCTGGCATCAGCTTTTCCATCCGAATCACTTGAACAGCTTCTCCTAGTGCTCCTGGTGCCACCTCGGAAAAACGCTGGTATTCGCCCTCGTGATTTACGAGTGGCGGATATCCCATCACATAGTCTATCTTAGCTTCCGCACCGTATGCGCCAGCTATTGAAACTGTCATTTCTTCGATTCTGCTGCGGATCAGATAACGGGTCTCCTCGTCGAACGCCCGTACGGTTCCTGTAATGCGACAATGCTCAGCAATGACATTCTGGGCGAATCCCCCTTGAATGGTTCCTACACTAAGAACAGCGGGCTCCAGCGGGTTCACAGAGCGGCTTACGATGCTCTGAAGCTGAGTCACAAGCGCCGCCCCGGCCACAATACTGTCTATCGTGCGATTCGGCATACCGCCATGTCCGCCCCGGCCGATGATATCAATGAAAAATTCATCAGCAGATGCCATAAGAGGTCCTGGCGCACTGCCCACGGTCCCCATTGGAAGCGGAGTCCACAAATGCAAACCATACACCGCATCCGCGCCTTCCAGCATGCCTTCGGCAATCATCCCCTGTGCACCACCCGGGCATACCTCCTCCGCTGGCTGAAAAAGAAAACGCAGCTCCCCTTCTAACTCTTCAAGGCGGCTGCTATAGTAAGAGGCTACACCCAGCAATATTGAAGTGTGTCCATCATGCCCACAGGCATGCATAACTCCTTCATTTTGCGAAACGTAGTCATTCTTATTCTCCTCTTTAATAGGTAGTGCATCCATATCCGCGCGAAGGACTACCGTTTTCCCCGGCCGATGTCCTCGCAATATACCCGTTACACCATACCCAGACGTGCTTCTCCTAACTTCAATGCCGAATTCTGCTAACTTGTCTGCTATAAATGCTGACGTTTCCTTTTCATGAAAAGACAACTCCGGATGACGGTGTAAATGGCGTCTCCATTCCACGATCTCCGGCATGAGAGAATCAACCGCTAAGCTCTTCATACGTTCTCCATCCCCTTCTTCATAAACCCGCATCAATAGCATGCGACAGCAGTCCTGTACACTTTGTTCCAGCCGTATACGGCTATAATTCTTTTATTGTAGCAGAAACGCAAAAAACTGGGTATCGTTAGGAGGTGCCTACTCTTGCACAACGTTTAGAAACATACTATCATGAGGTAGAACATCAGCAAACGGATCATGAATTCATCATTATACTTCATAAGGGGGATATGCGTGCTATGATTTTTGAGAACACGGGCCTCGTAGGATTGAAGAGTGATCTTCTCTATCTGGACGAGAGTGCGACAAAGGCTGGCTTCATTCGCTGGCAATGGGAATACTATCGTGCCACTTACGACTGCAAAATTGAAGACCCACAGGATGGTGGCGAATACTTTCTACGCATCAACACTCGCGCTGTCGAGGGGAAGCTGGAGAAAGCTGATGCCGTACTTGCAATTGAAGCCGTATACTTAGGGAAAGCAACATTCCCCCATGGCCTGGAGTATGACTCCCCGGTGCCTAAACCAGTATTGGACACTGCTGCTACTCGGATTCTCGAATTAAAGCAGCTGTTGGAGGCTTGAGTAACAGAAAGGGAACGACGAAACAAAATGTCAGCCTGCCCAAAAGAGGAACACCCGATTTCCAACTACTCATCTTAACACTACTACTCGTGGGTTTCGGTCTAGTCATGGTCTTCAGTGCTAGCTCCAGTTTGACCTTAGCAAGCTCGAAGTTCGGTAATGACCCTCTATATTTCATGAAACGCCAAATGATTTGGATCGCACTTGGAATCGTTGTTATGTTTATAGCCATGAATATTCACTACAGCAAATTCAAAAAGTGGTATGTCCCTATCTTCATCATCACCGTTATTCTCCTGCTAATTGTAGCCTTCTCCGAAAGAATCAATGGCGCCAAGAGCTGGTTAAGTATCGGGAAGCTAGGGATTCAACCTACCGAGCTGGCCAAAATATCAATTATCCTGTATCTCTCTGCACTGATTACCAAAAAAGGTGAACGGTTTAGAGATTTCCGTACAGGATATATCCCTGTAATGGTCATTGTGGGTATAGTTGCCGGACTTATTATGATGCAGCCAGATTTGGGCTCATGCCTTATTCTCGTGGCTACCAGTGGACTTGTCATTTATGCAGGCGGTGCCAGCATGAAGCATATCCTTGGCTCTATTGCACTCTTGGTGCTAGGCGTAGGAATTGTTATGGGGGCTAAAGCAGCGATTGATTCTCTTTCCCCCGCAACCGACAAAGTAGCCGCCAATCAGGACTATAGAAAAGGCCGTATTCAAGCTTTCATAGATCCCTATCAGGATGCTGAAGGCGAAGGATATAATATTATTCAGTCTTTGACCGCTCTCGGACAAGGTGGAGTCAGTGGCTCTGGCTTTGGCAAAAGCATTCAAAAGCTGGATTATCTTAAATACCCGTATACGGACTTTATTTTCCCCGTCATTGGTGAAGAATTCGGCTTTGTAGGAACGGCATTATTTCTGATGTTATATCTGTATTTTATCTGGCGAGGTATTTTAATCGCATTAAGGTGTAAGGATCCCTTTGGCACACTAGTTGGCATTGGTATTATGGGCCTCATTGCCATTCAGGCCTTTGTCAATATTGGTGGCGTAACGAAGACGATTCCGCTTACTGGTGTAACCTTGCCATTTATCAGCTACGGCGGTTCTTCACTTCTTGTGAGTATGCTGTCCATGGGAATTATGCTGAGCATTTCAAGAGAAACTAATCTTCCAGCTAAAGAGGAAGTCACGAAATCTGTAACTACGGTTAGACAAGTTCGTTCCCGGTAAGATTCATAAATCCGGATGTAATGGAATATATAAAAAAGCAGTCCAAGTTAAATATCTTGGACTGCTTTTTTGTGTACAAGCTCTTTTGCATTAAGCAATTTCATCGTTCTTAAAGGCTACGCCTTCAACTTTGACATTCACTTCAACAATATGAAGTCCAGTCATGCTCTCCACAGCTTCGCGTACGTTCTGTTGAAGCATCCGGCACACTTCATGTATCGGAGTTTCATAGAGAACTATTATACGCAGGTCTACTGCTGCTTCTAGCTGTCCCACTTCAACGGTAACGCCCTTTTGGACGTTCTTGCCACTAAGACGCTTTGCCCAGCCCTCTGATAGGCCACCTGACATGGCTGCAATACCTGGAGTCTCCAAGGCAGCCAATCCGGCAATTTTCGAGACGACGTCATTTGAAATTCGTATATTTCCCATTTCCAATTGAAGTTGTTCTGCCATGCCATATCCCCCCTTAACTCATTATCAATTATTGTAATTCCTAAACAGGCTAAAAAGCAAATCAGTTTCTCGCTTTCTCGTTTACACTTAGGAATAATTTGGGTATATTGATTATGAATTGATCCTGAATACATAGATTGGAGTGTACTTTACATTGAAAAAATGGATTTCACCAGCTTTGCTGGCAATTACCTTTATCCTTAGTGCCATAGGACATTATGCAGATTGGGACCACACGCTTCAGTTCGTTCTCTCTGCAGTAGCCGTTGTGTTTGTGGCTGGCTTTCTGGGCCGCGCTACAGAAAGTGTAGCACATTATGCTGGACAGCGGTTAGGCGGATTCCTAAACGCTACCTTCGGTAATGCCGCAGAGCTAATCATTGCCTTTTTCCTAGTGAAGGAAGGACTGTTCGACATGGTGAAAGCCAGTCTTACCGGTTCCATTATTGGCAATCTGCTGCTTGTCCTCGGTTTAAGTATTTTCGCTGGCGGAATGAAGTTCAAAGTACAGAACTTTAACGTAACCCTTGCCGGTATGAACGGTTCCCTTATGATCGTAGCGGTGATCGCTTTATTTGTACCGGCTATGTTCTTCAATACCCATTCCATAACTGAAAAAGATACAGATGTGCTGAGTTTAATCGTTGCTGGGCTGCTCATCGCTTCGTACATGGCCTGGCTGGTCTTTTCCATGATTACGCACAAGAAACATCTAGAGGACGTTACAGAAGCCGGTAAGGAAGAATTGGCTCATGAGCATGCACCTAAGTGGTCCAGAAACAGATCCATCCTTTATCTACTTCTTGCTACCGTGATGGTAGCCTTTGTGAGTGAGTGGCTGGTAGGGACGCTTGAGACACTAACTGAGCGCTTTGGATTTAGTGAACTATTTGTAGGCGCCTTCCTCGTGGCAATCATCGGTAATGCCGCAGAACATAGTGCAGCCATTATGCTAGCCATGAAGAACAAAATCGGTGCGGCAGTAGAAATAGCTGTCGGGAGCAGTCTTCAAATTGCACTATTTGTAGCGCCTGTACTTATCTTCGCCAGTTATTTCATGGGTGATACTATGGACATTGTGTTTACAACGATCGAAATTGTCGCCATTGGTGTCGCCGTCTTTATTGCCAAATCAATCACTCAGGATGGTTCGACCAACTGGTATGAGGGTCTCTTGCTATTAACGGTTTATCTAATTCTCGGAGTCTCCTTTTATCTAGTATAAATACCTACCTATTCATTCTATAATTCTCAAAAAAAACGCACATGAGTGACGATCTTCCTCATGTGCGTTTCTATGAATACTATAAATCAAAACTTATTCTTCTTTTGCTTTGTTATTCAATGCCTCATAGAGTACTGCTAAATTCCGCTCCAGCTTACTCAGCACCATTTTACCGGTAATCTCTGGCACCAAACCTGCTCTAACCGCAAAATCGACCTCTCTTGAGAAACCGTACATTTGGGTATCGAGCACTTCCTCATAGAGAGGGCAGTAGCGTGTTGCCAGATTTTCCATCTGCACTTCAATAAGTTGCTGAATTTTATCGGCATCTTCTTGTAGAAGATTGATCGCTTTAAGATTAAACTGTTCCTGTAATTCCGACGAAGTCATGCCTCTTCCCCCCCATGTCCAAAAGTTAAGCTGCTTTTACTATTTTACTTAATATTAGTCGAAATCGGATATCAATACAACAATTCTGTTTATACTAACCATTTATTTGAAAGAAGCAGCTATGTTGTTTATAAGGGCTGGCATTAATTCCTCATCTATTTCTAGAAAAAACGCCCCACCGTAAATCGGTAGGACGTCTTTACATACAACTATTACTCAGCTACAACTGTAAAGTTCAAACCGTGTTTAGCAAAAACTTCACTCATTGCCTTCTTAGCTTCTTCTGCATCTGTTCCGTGAACATGAAGCTCGTAGCTTTGGCTTGATACCAAAGTCGTGAACAAACCAAGGATACTCTTAACATCAATGTACTTGTTGTCCGCTTGAAGAACGATTGAAGAGTTGAACTGACCTGCCGTTTGAGCAATATCAACGATTGCCGCATTGTTACTGGACATAGAAATCCCTCCGCAACTTGATTATGAAACATAAGTCATTTGTAATCATTTCTTATGATACCTTGAATCCGCTTACTTGTGCAAGGTGTTTTCTTACTTTTACAGCTTATTTCAAGTTTTCAGGATTCAGACCTTCCAGTTCTGGTAACACGAAGATTCCATCCTTACGGATTAATACATCGTCAAAATAAATCTCCCCGCCGCCATAGTCTGGACGTTGGATTAATACAAGATCCCAGTGAATGGAAGACCGGTTTCCGTTATCTGTAACATCATATGCTTGTCCTGGTGTAAAGTGCAGGCTGCCTGCAATTTTCTCATCGAACAGAATGTCATTCATTGGGTGCAAAATGTAAGGGTTAAAGCCTATGGCAAATTCTCCAATGTGACGTGCGCCGTCATCTGAATTCAGGATTTCATTCAAGCGAGCGGAGTCATTGCTTGTTGCTTCAACAATTTTACCGTTCTCGAATTTGAATTTGATATTTTCAAAAGTCACTCCGTTATAAACGGATGGTGCATTATAGCTGATCGTTCCATTTACAGAATCACGAACAGGAGCGCTGTAAACCTCGCCATCCGGAATATTCTTTTGTCCAGAGCATTTCTCTGCACCGATTCCTTTGATGGAGAATTTAAGATCTGTTCCAGGACCTGAAATATGTACCTTATCTGTTCTGCGCATGAGATCAGCCAATGCATCCTGAGCCTTGTCCATTTTGGCGTAATCCAAATTACACACTTCGAAATAAAAGTCCTCAAATGCTTCTGTACTAATATTTGCAAGCTGAGCCATACTCGCATTGGGATAACGTAATACTACCCACTTCGTATGCTTCACGCGTTGTTCACTATGCACTGGATGGGAATACAAAGAATTATACAATTTCATATTTTCTTCTGGAACATCGGACAGGTCATTTACATTCTCACCTGCACGGATGCCGATATAGCAATCCATTTGCTTCATCCGGTTCAAGTCAATTTCAGCCCATGTCTGAAGACTCTCACGTGTTGCATATTTAAGCATGCTGCGTAGGACTGTACGATCTGTCAACTGAACAAAAGCATGACCGCCAGCTTTACCGATTTCCTCAACAACAGCTTTGATTAAATCTCTTTCATTGCCAATCATTTCTACAAGCACGTTCTCGCCTGGCTGAACATCTACGGAATAACCTACAAGATTTGCCGCCAGCTTTTGAATTCTGGGATCTTTCATTGTGTACTCTTCCTTCCTCTGTCTGAAAAATAAGCATGCTGTTCTATTGTAGCACGCCCTTTATGGAGCGCAAGACCTGCATAACCATATAAAGATTAACGGTAACCTGTGAAATCCACCTTAGATACATAAGTTTCATTTTCAGATATATTCATCATTTCACCGGAATAGCTTACTTTTCGATTCAAGGTAAGTCTTCTGGGAAGATTATGCTTTTTATCAACCGTTAGGTGGTAGACCGTTTCTACATTAGCCTGTTTCAGCTTTTGCTGTAGCTCATTATTTTTCTTCTGCCACAGCTTCTCCAAAGCTTTCGTCACTGCCTGATCAGCCTCTGCGTTGTTCTCAGCGGATTCGGGGACTTTAGGACGAAGGTTCTGCATTTCTTTCTCCAATTCAGCAGACAGCTGCTTCCTAGCCTCTGAAGGCGTCAATTCGATTCGCAGCACACTTGTCCCTCTGCCTGCTCCAGCCTCTTCGGTTACACTCTTCTCCATGGACTCAAGCTCCTCGAGTTGCTTTAACGGATTAAGCGCAGGTAATGGATTTCCCTCCTCCGAGGAATTTTCAGTAGTCTGAAGTTCCCATCTGCCCTCTTTTTTCTCTAACTGACTGTAATAAGGTTTCAGAGCATATGCGCTACTCTTTAAGTCTTTAACGCCATCAGCTGCTGCTTTTTTGGTCATAGATTTATCTGGAAGAAGCGTGTACAGCTTGACCTTTTTATGATCCTTCACTGTGCCTCCGTAGAACAATAAGGATTCAGGAACCGTTGTTCCCCCTCGTTTCAGCATATTCGCCCCTTCAAAAACAACCTCATCACTTCCAGCCATCCCTGCCAACGCCAAACTTAAATCTTCCTTCGCAGGTTTGTCTCTTATGACGCTACATCCGCTACATAACAGGCAAAACAGTGTCAGAACTAGAGGGACTCCTCCCTTAAGTAATAATAGCTTTCTCACGGACCTCAGGCCTTTCTCGGAGTATTTTACTTAAGTACAACCCACGTATAGGGTTCTCCCTTCCTGCAAGCCTTATACCGCAATTAGAGCCAGAATAACTGTGCATATAAAAAAAGAACCCATGAGGCTTACCTCACGGGTTCTTAATATTGCTATCATTTTCTTTCGTATCAAAAACAACTTGGTTCCGGCCGTTATTCTTAGCTTTATACAGCGCCATATCCGCTCGATAAAATAATGACTCAACACTTACTCGATCGTCCATCCAGCTCCATTCCGCTATTCCGCAGGATACCGTTACACTAGGTTCGGTTTCTTCCATAACGCGTTTGCGTATACGCTCAGCTACATAACCCGCCTGCTGCATTCCCATTAACGGTAAATAAACGGAGAGCTCCTCCCCACCCCACCTCGCAGCAATGTCGCCTTGACGGATGGAAGATTTCACAATTTCACTAACCTCTTTTAGAATCTTATCGCCTTTTTGATGACCATAGGTATCATTCACGATTTTGAACTGATCAATATCCACAACAATTAAACAACCGCAGAAGTCCGTAGACTGTCTTTCTTTTATCTCTTCGTCCAAATAATGACGAGCATAGAGACCTGTTAGGCTATCTCTATTCGCAAGACGTCTGACTTCAGCATGTAGCCTGGCGTTACCTACTGCTAGACCAATATGTCCCGCCATCGCCTGCAATAGCCTGTAGTTGTCATAGGAAAAATAATGAGAATCTCGATGTGCCAGCATAATCGCACCTCGCACTTCTCCACCTACACTAAGAGGTGTGGCAATCAACGACTGCGAACCGGTAGCATTCATTAGTCGGGAAGTTGTCTTAGGATTATCTATGTAGTCAGACATGATCAGTGACTCACCTGTGGAATACACCTTTCCACCTAAACCTGCCCCTACTTCTAATACTTCATTCTGCAATGAGGAATGGTTGCAGGCAATAACTTCTAGGCCACCCTTTTCCTCATTCATATGTAAGATACAGCAGTAATCTGCACCAAACATTTCAAGTAGCTCTTCAAACGCAAATTGAAAAATATCGCCTAAACGCAAGCTTTGATTCAAACGCTGGGTAAGCTCATTACTCATGCGAAGCTCACGGATTAGCTGATTGGAGCGCTCATAAAGCTTGGCGTTCTCAAAAGCAGTCCCTGCCGTATCGGCTACCATTGTGAGAAACCGTAAATCAACGTCAGGGAAGATTGGATTATCCATCACCATATGGAATACCCCATAGACCCCCTGCTTACCACCTAACGGAAGCCCTATTTCTACATTTCGATGATTTTCATCACTAGTGTGCATCGCAACACGTCCATCCTTGAACGCCCTGGCACAGACATCATCACTGGACATGTGGAAAGGTAACGGTTTGACCTGAGGATTAGTGCTGCGATGATCTTGTGACATATACAGGTCGAGTCTGGCTCCAGGATACATCGCAGAAATGCTATCAATGACTTCCGAAAGTACAGCATCTACATCAATATTGTCATGCATCCGCTGGACAATCTGAAATAACAATGAACGACGATTGCTTTCACGTTCTGCATGAATATGGGTACTTGCAAGATCAGCTACAAATATATGTTCAAATTTATGATAAAAACAGGTGCGGTAATGCAGCGACATAGCTTCTGCAGTATCTCGTCCACCCATTTCATATTGTTGCGTAGGCATAGAACAGCCCAAAAACGCAAAAATTTCATTGTCGACGCGAGTGAATAGCGGTATGGTAAAAAAACTCAGATCCTTACCTTCTACGGTTAACGGAACGGCAGAGATTGTTTCTGAAATCAAGCTAGAAGCCGCCGCCTGTTCCCACTGCTGCCTCCATAGTTCTTGTTGATCCAAACTATTGTTTATATATTTACCTTCAAAATTCAGCACACACCATTCCCATGATCTAAAGAATGGAAGGACATTGAGCCCACCAAACCATTCATTGAAACTGTCTGCAATCAAATTTGCTAGATAAGGGAAGTCATGCGTTACTATTTCCGTTTCCCTAAGCCAGGCGGTGGGATCTTCGGAATCTCTACTAGCGTGTAAGTTGTCCTGTAACAGCATACGGCTGTCTTTATGGACGTATGCTTTCTGCTCTGACATAACGAAGATCCCCTTTGCATCTTGATTAAGAAAACTATCTTCCCTAGTAACAACTAATTAACTATATTTTACTCCCTTTCTTTGTGCATTGCATTATATTTTCATCATTTCCGGGACTTTTTTTTAGGACCAAAGAACTATCGACAAAGATTGACAAAAACTCTTTTAATAAGCGCTTGACTTTATATACTGTATTCATATAATATTTATTGTTGAACAAGACTGTAACAAGTCTTACTTGGGCGTAACGTTGTGTCACCCTCACGCATTTCGTTACTGCCAGGGCAGCGGCTGAACTTCCCTGGCAGTGTGGAAGCCATTAATGCTAATCACGGATACGAAATGCGGCGCAAATAGGCCCTACCCTGAAATTTCAATTATAAAGGAGTCTACTATAACATGGCACGTTACACCGGACCTAAATTCAAACTCAGCCGCCGTCTGGGAATTTCCCTTAGCGGTACAGGAAAAGACTTGAAACGCCCTTTTCCACCAGGACAACACGGAGCTAACCAACGCAGAAAAGTAAGTAACTACGGAATGCAGCTTTTGGAAAAACAAAAACTGCGTCACATGTATGGTTTGGGAGAGAAACAATTCAAAACTCTCTTCACTAAAGCACAAAAGCTTCCAGGTCTTGCGGGCGAAAACTTCATGTTCTTGCTTGAAAGCCGCTTGGACAACCTAGTTTACCGTCTTGGATTTGCTAACTCTCGTGCTGGTGCACGTCAGTTGGTATCCCACGGACACGTAACTGTTAACGGCAAAAAAGTCGACATCGCTTCTTACCGTGTAAGCTTGGGCGACGTTATCGGTCTTCGCGAAAGAAGCCAAAGCATGGCTTCCATCAAAGAAGCTCTTGCTAACCGTTCCCACCTTCCAGCTTACCTGGAATCTGCTGAAGGATCTTTCGAAGGTAAATACATTCGTTTGCCAGAACGTTCCGAGCTTTCCCAGGATATCGATGAGAAACAAATCGTCGAGTTCTACAACCGTTAATATCTCGCTTATAGCGAGTATGACCAAAGCCTCCGGATTTATCCGGAGGCTTTTTGTTATTCTAATAGGTAATGAACACTCCGACTGCATTCAAAATCGCCAATTTGTGCTATAATAATTCCGTTAAAAGGAGGAATTATCGTCGATGGTTCAAGAGAACAAGAAAAAAAACGTAAAGAAGCCTTCACCCCGCAGATCTGGGCTTAGCAGGTTCGGTTCTGTAGTTAAGTGGATGTTTATTCTTGGCATAATAGGCATTCTGTTCGTCGGTGGTGCAGCAGCAGGATACGTCACTTCCATGGTGAAAGATGAACCTGTTCGCTCTGAGGAAATGATTCAACAGCAAGTCGGACAAAATGCGATCACCGGATTCGCATACTTCCGTGATGGCGCACCGATCGGCCAGCTTCGTACAGAAGAAGATCGAAGGCTCATTCAATACAACGACATCCCCCAGATTATTATTGATGCAGTTCTCGCGATAGAGGACAATAATTTCAATGAGCATAATGGCGTGGATTTCAAAGGCACCTTACGTGCCGTCAAACAAAAGATATTAAATGAATCCGTTCAGACCGGAGGCAGTACACTTACTCAACAGCTCGCAAGACGTGTATTCCTCAATCTGGATCGAACAGAAGATCGTAAAGCAAAAGAAATTCTACTTTCACTTAGACTAGAGCGCTTCTTGACCAAGCAAGAGATTTTAACGGCTTATCTGAACAAGGTTCCGTTCGGTAATGGCTCGAATGGCTATAACGTATTTGGGATTAAAGCTGCATCCAAAGGTATATTCGGTCTGGATGATCTAGACAAGTTGAATATTGCTCAAGCGGCGTATTTGGCCGGTCTTCCACAGCTCCCATCCGCTTATTCAGCATTCAATGGCGTTGGAGAATTCAACGCAAAGGCGTTCAATAGAGCTATGGATCGTCAACAGCTTGTACTTCGTCGTATGCTAGAGGAGAACAAGATCACTACCTCCCAATATGATGAAGCACTCAAGTTTGATATTAAAAGCTCTCTCGCTCCTCACACTAAGAAAGCCTATGCTACATATCCATACCTAATGATGGAGACGGAGCGTAAAGCAGCTGAGATTCTTTTGTCACTAAATGAAAAGAATAACAGTACAGCTGATACCAATAGCTCTAGTGATAATGCCGTACTTCTTGAGGAAGCAAGACAACAGTTAATGACCGGCGGTTACCGAGTCTATACCACGATTGATAAGAAAGTATACAGTGCAATGCACAGTATTTCCGAAGATAGTAGTAATTTCACCAAGGACAGCAAAACAAAAGGTGTTGAACAGACGGCTGGCATTTTGATCAACAACAAGACCGGAGCCATTCTCGGTATGATTGAGGGCCGCGATTTTAATATCGAGCAAATGAACTACGCAACCCAAATGGTCCGGCAACCCGGCTCAACGATGAAGCCGATTTCAGCATACTTACCTGCCTTAGATGCAGGACTGATTCAACCTGCTGGAATCTTAGATGATGCTCCAATCATTTTGAAGGATGGCGGGAAAGGCTTCCATATCCCTAAAAATGCTAACAATCGCTATCAGGGTTTAGTTACGGCTCGCTATGCACTTAATAAATCCCTCAACCTACCGGCGCTTAAACTTTTTAACGAGAAGGTCGGAATAGAGGATGCTTGGGCCTTTACTAAAAAGCTAGGGATCACTACACTCACCGAAGATGATTACAGAGCACAGACTGGGGTTATAGGTGGTCTTCGATACGGTACATCCGTTGAGGAATTAACCAATGCCTATTCCGCCATTGGCAATAAGGGAGCATTTAATGATGCTTATATGATTGAGAAGATTGTGGATTCGGAAGGCAAGATCGTTTATCAGCACAAGGTTAACCCTGAACAAGTATTCTCTGAGCAAACTGCTTATCTAATGACCGATATGCTGCGTACAGTAATCACAGAAGGTACTGCAAGCACAGTAAGAAGAGATTATAAACACTTTAAAGACGTTCCTATTGTAGGTAAGACTGGCTCCACTCAGAACTATGGAGATGTCTGGTTCATGGGCTACACCCCTGATGTCACACTTGGCATGTGGGTTGGTTATAAGGAGCAAATTAATACCCTTACAGGAGATACACAAAAACGACAAGCGCAGACCTTATGGGCTAAAGTCATGAATGCTGTTATCGATAAGCAGCCAGACTTGTTCGTTACAGACAAATTCACACAACCTGAAGGAATTACCAAAAAGACAGTTTCCGCATACAGCGGTAAGCTGCCAACGGCTCTAACTGATAAATTTACAACGGATCTTTTCAATGCGAAATATGTACCTAAAGAGAGCGACGATGGGATTTCCAAAGCCAAGTATATTACTTACAATGGCGTCAACTATATCCCACTCGAAGGTACACCGGAGGATTTCCTGAAAGAAAAAATCGTCGTTAAACGTGAAAAGCCGATCCAGGAATTAGTTAAGGAGCTCTTGGCAGCCTTCCCTAAGATGAAGGAGCATAAATCGCTGGAGTATTATATGCCAGCCGATGCTAAGACAGATTTCCCTACTGAAGTCGATCCACGCGTGGACGACGGTACTTCGCCTTCTGCTCCTGGAAATGTAAGTGTCTCATACAGCACTGGAAAAGCTGTGATCAGCTTCTCCCCAAGCGGCTCTCCAGATGTAGTAGGGTACCGCTTATACCGTTCTTTAAACGGCGGGTCTTTCCAGAAGCAAGCTGTAATTATGGCTGACGAGAGCAAGGTATTCTCGCCAGGAACACCTGCCAGTGCCAATGCAACATTCTATGTCAGCGCTGTTGATGTCGCAGGTAATGAGACAGCTTCTGGTAGCGTTGCTGGAGGCACTACACCAACTCCGGAAGCAACACCAACTCCAGATCAGCAACCGGAGACAACGCCTCCTACAGGCTCTGAGAGTACACCAGGAGAGGATATCGAGATTCCTGGAACCATTCTACCTACGCCTACTTCAACGCCATCTGGCGAAGGTAGCAGTAACGGAAACAGTAATAGTGGTACAGCCGGCAATGCGACTGGAAACCATTAACCGGTAGTCCGAAGAATAACTTCACACAGCAAAACACCGTTCCCTTGAATTCATTAGGGAACGGTGTTTTTTTATGATCCATTCTAATCTTCTATCGTTGATAAATCGCCAGTAGGGAGATGAAGCTCCCAAGCCTTTAATACACGCCGCATGATTTTACCTGATCGTGTCTTAGGAAGTTTATCCTTAAATTCAATCTCTCTCGGCGCAGCATGCGCAGACAGTCCGGCTTTAACAAATGCCGCGATCTCCTCTTTGAGTGCAGCTGTAGGAGTATAGCCTTCTCTCAGCGAAATGAAAGCCTTGATAATTTCCCCACGCACCAGGTCTGGTTTACCAATTACACCCGCTTCTGCCACAGCAGGATGCTCTACCAATTTACTCTCCACTTCAAAAGGTCCTATACGCTCACCAGAAGAGTTGATAACGTCGTCAATCCGTCCTTGAAACCAGAAATATCCATCATCATCCATATAAGCAGAATCACCAGAAATATACCAACCAGGAATGCGGAAATACTCCTCATACTTCGCCTTATTGTTCCAGATCGAATTCATCATGGATGGCCAAGGCGTCCGTATTGCAAGATTCCCCATTGAGAATGGTGGGAGAACATTGCCTCGATCATCTAAAATCGCAGCTTCAATGCCTGGCAACGGACGGCCCATAGAACCTGGTTTGATATCCATTCCAGGATAATTACAGATCAGTTGCGCTCCCGTCTCTGTCATCCACCAGGTATCATGAATGCGCTGGTTGTAGAACTTATCTCCCCATCGCACGACTTCAGGATTTAACGGTTCTCCAACAGACAGGACATGGCGCAGGCTACTCAAATCAATTCCCTGAATTGAACTCTCTCCTGCCCCCATCAACATACGAAATGCTGTAGGTGCACTGTACCAAATACTAACCTTATTTCGTTCAATCGTCTTATACCAATCCTGAGGACTAAAGCGTCCCCCTCTCACGACATTCGTTACCCCATTTAACCAGGGAGAAAATATTCCGTAAGATGTTCCTGTCACCCAGCCTGGATCAGCTGTACACCAGTAAATATCATCTGGACGTAGATCCAGCACCACTCTACCTGTATAATAATGTTGAATCATTGCTCTTTGCACATGATAAACGCCTTTAGGTTTTCCTGTAGAACCAGATGTATAATGCATGATAAGGCCATCGTCCAGGTCAAGCCATTCCAATTCGAGCTCAGAAGACGCGTTATCCATCTCCTCAGTGAAACCTAAGTTACCTTGCTCGAAATCAGAGGTACCGCCTACTAGAAAAATATGACGCAAATTCGGAAGCTCATCTCGCTTCACACGATGAAGTAGTTCAGGTGTAGTAACCAAAGCAACCGCACCACTATCTTCCAGCCGGTCCTTAACTGCTGTTTCCATAAAGGCTTCGAACAGAGGGCCCGCTATTGCCCCAATCTTCAGAATACCTAGTAAACTAAAATATAGTTCCGGTTGACGAGGCATAAAAATAAATACCCGATCTCCCTTACCGATACCATATTTACGCAATACATTTCCGAACCGATTCGACCGTTCCTGCAAATCGGCAAATGTATAGGATTCATCCCGCACCGCATCACTGTAGAGCAGGGCCGTTGCCGCTCCCCGTCCTTCTTGAACGTGGCGATCCACTGCTTCATGTGCCATATTAACCTTTCCAGTGTCATACCATGAGAAGTTACGTTCAACATCCTCCCACTTAAAATTGGCTACTGCCTGGGTGTAATCAGACATATTGGAGCTCTGCACACGGCCAGGCAAAATTTCGCTATGGACTTGACCCATCACTCTTGCCTCCCTCACTCGTTTGATTTAAGCTTTAAGGGTAAGACTCTTCTCTTAGATAATGATGTCAATGCAATGAATGTGAATTTTTTATGTCTGAATTAGTATAACATAGCAAACGTTTACATTCCATATTTTATCATCCGAAAGGAGCACAGCTATGGAGCATCGTAAAATCCCTGTTTCCCATACGCTTTCATATAAAGGTAGAACAATAACAATAAGCGGCCCCCGATCACCAGAGGACCTTAAAGTCCTCCATATGCATCATGATCTTGATGCCTTCCGCAAGCCGATTGAACAGCAAGAAGCTCTCATAGAGATCGCTAGCCTGCCAGAAGGACGTATAATTACAGCTGTAGAGGATGGCACTATAATAGGCTATGTAACCTTTCATTATCCGGATGAAATGGAGCTTTGGTCGCAGGGAGGAATGATGGATCTAATTGAGCTTGGAGCTATTGAGGTGAGTAATGATTATAGGGGAGCCGGACTAGGCCGGCTGCTGATTTCCACTGCTTTTGAGCAAGAGCAATTGGAGAATTGTATCGTCTTTACAACAGAGTATTACTGGCACTGGGATTTAAAAGGCAGTGGGCTGGACGTATGGGCCTATCGCCAAATGATGGAGCGGCTAATGAAAACCGTAAATATGGTTTGGTATGCTACGGATGATCCCGAAATCTGTTCACATCCAGCAAACTGCCTAATGGTTCGCATTGGACAAGAGGTACCTATGTCCTCACAGGAGACTTTCGACAGGGTACGCTTTAGACAGCGCTTCATGTACTAAACGAGTATTAAAGGTGCTGCAGCATATATTCTAAGATAGAATGTGAGCGCCCTGAGGCTTCCACCGTGAACTCCTTAAAACTCACATTTGCTGACCCGTCAGACTTATCAGACATCGAACGAATAATAACAAAGGGAGTGGCGTTCATCACACACACTTGTGCAACCGCCGCCCCTTCCATCTCCACGCACGCTCCGTCCAATTCCTCTCTTAATTTGGCTACAATCTCCGCATTAGAAATGAATTGATCACCTGAAAGTACTTTGCCGACCAAGTACTTTTGGCCTAACTCGTTACACGCCCTCTCAGCAAGGAGTACCAATGAAGGGTCTGCCTGAAAGACAGAATTATCTTGATAAGGTATTTCACCTTTTGAAAAGCCAAGTGCTGTAGCATCCATATCATGTTGAACACAAGTAGATGATATAACAATATCTCCAATATTCAATTCAGGGTGTACAGCCCCAGCAACCCCAGTAAACAACACACGAGACACACCAAAGGAATCAATTAGAATTTGTGTCGTAACTGCTGCATTTACTTTACCTACCCCGGATTTACAGAGCACTACAGACTTTCCTAATATATTTCCTATGTAATAATGAATTCCTGCCTTGACCTTCGTCTCCTTATTCTCCATCCTTTCTAGTAATAGCTTAATCTCTTCATCCATCGCACCAATTAATCCGATTATTTCAGGCAAAGATAACGCCTCCTCCGATGATTTACTCTGTAAAAAACATAAAAAGCTCCAAAAGGAGCTTTTTACGGAAATACTGTTTAGTTCTTAAATTACTTATTCAGATGATTAACAGACAGGCGGAGAATCGTTTCATGAGGCAAGATAACCCGCGGATTCTCAACCGTCTCTTTCTTCATGAGTTTCGTCAAAAGTCTCATTGCTACCGCACCTAGGTCATACATAGGCTGGGCTACAGTTGTCAACAATGGACGAACCATCGAAGCCATACGGATGTTATCCACACTAATAATGGAGAAGTCATCCGGTACCTTCAGGCCTTCATCCTGAATACTGTGAATTGCACCAATAGCCATCTCGTCGGTTGCGGCAAAAATAGCGGTTGGCTTCTTCTTGAGTCCAAGGAAATACTTCATAGCTTCGACACCAGATTCATAGCGGTAGTTACCGATACGTACCAAGTCTTCTTGATACTCGATTCCAGCCTGTTCAAGTGCCTTCTTATAACCATGGAAACGTGCATATCCATTCGCAGGATCCTGGAGTGTACCACTGATCATTGCGATTTCTCGGTGACCGTGACGAATCAAAGTATTCACTGCATCAAAAGCAGCGGTTTCATGATCGATGTCAACGGAAGGATAAGTTCCCTTCTCATCCCGTGTAGCACATAGGACAATCGGAACTGCAGAAGTCTGGAAAGCTTGAATATGTTCTTCGGTTACCGTACCACCCATGAAGAGCAGACCATCGACCTGTTTCTCCAAAAGGGTATTGATGACACGGATTTCCTTTTCTTTACGCTTATCCGCGTTACACAATATGATATTGTAATGATACATGTTCGCGATATCTTCAATCCCGCGTGCAATTTCTGCAAAAATCGAGTTTGAAATATCTGGGATGACAACCCCAACGGTTGTCGTTTTCTTACTGGCAAGTCCTCTCGCCACGGCATTGGGACGATATCCCAAACGCTCAATCGCTTCAAAAACTTTCTTCCGGGTCTGCGGTTTCACGTTAGGGTTATTGTTCACAACCCGTGATACCGTAGCCATAGATACGCCTGCTTCTCGAGCTACATCGTAAATGGTTACCGTCAAATTACTCTCTCCATTGCGATAAATTTTATCGTTCGACTAATTAAAAATATGATACGACACTTTGTACAATTGTGCAATGATAACGCTTCATTTTCCTTTCAAAATTTCTTTCAAGGCTGAAGACGTAACCCCTAATTACAATTTTTAACTAGTGTAGGTTTCCCTATTCACGAGCACAATAATGTAACTTCTATCTATCGTAACAAAAAGTGAGTGAAAAATCCAACATTCCGTGAAAGTTTTTCATTATTTTCACAGAATGTTTTAATAATTTGCGTTTTTAGTCGTTTGGAACGTTAATTGAGACAGTCTTCGACTAGTTTCTTCCATCCAATTCTGGTCTTTAAGCCCCTCAGCTAGTCGGTATAGATCAAGTAACATATCCACTCTAGCCTGAATTGTCTCTCGGATAGCCAACTCTAATTCTTGAAATCCTCCGACAACAACCTCTGTCAAAGCTTCTTTTAGGACACTAGCTAATTCATTTCTTTGAGTAAACGAAAAATCTTGTCTTGGCACATCCGCGTTCAATTCTTTCACTAGCTTTCCTAGATCTGCTTTAATATACGACAAGGGCTCATAACTAGTACATTTCGGACAAGTATAGACAGGGACATGTGTAATCTTCACCCTCGTATTAAAAATCAATGAATGCATATGTAAGTTCATGAGGCCACCACAGCTACACAACTTCTCCATTAAGTTATCTGTATACATCTTCTACACCTCTTGCAAGAAATGAATTAAGTACAAAGTATGACTTTTCAATTTCTATATTCGACCTCCCTCGATTAAAACCCTCTTTAATTGCATATAATGATTAAATTGGCAATTCGTCTATAATTTACAACCCTTTAGATGACTTCGTATTTTAAATTTGATAGAATATGAAGGATCATGTGATACGAAAGGAGCTTAACAAAATGAGACTAGATGGAAAAAAGGTCATAGCACTCGTAGACGATGAATTTGAAGATTTGGAGCTCTGGTATCCCGTGTACCGAGTAAGAGAAGAAGGCGCTGAGGTTCACTTGGCAGGTTTGGAAAAAGATAAAACATACATCGGCAAATATGGTGTGCCTGCAAAAGCGGAGTACTCCTGGGACGATCTTAATGCAGCAGATTATGACGGGATTTTAGTTCCTGGCGGCTGGGCTCCTGATAAAATCCGTAGATACAGTGCCGTATTAAAGCTAGTACAGGATTTCAATGCAGCTAAGAAACCTATTGGGCAGATTTGCCACGCAGGCTGGGTATTAATTTCCGCTAAAATTCTGGAAGGTGTAACCGTCACCTCCACACCCGGCATCCGTGATGACATGGAGAATGCCGGAGCGATATGGAAAGATGAAGCTGTGGTTACGGATGGACATATTATTTCTGCTCGTCGACCGCCAGATCTTCCGCCCTATGGCAAAGCTTTTTGTGATGCGTTAGCTGGGGAATAAACAGTAGAAATAAAGTTTAAAATCAAACAAGCCCTGTCTCTCCATTTGAGGAACAGGGCTTTTGATTTGCTTCGCTCGACTTTGGAGCTATTTACTTAATTCTAATGGACGCTTTCTCCTTGATTTTGTTTGGATAAGAATTAAACCAGAAAGTCAACGGCTGGGGTAGCTTTTCCTTGCCTACATTGAAGAGATAGGTTACTGTAGTTCCCTTACTACTTTCATTAAACTCTCTATATCCTGAGTAATCATTTTTGATAGTTTCCATCATATGCCCGCTTCCAGAGCTATCTTCAAAATAATCGCTCAATGCAAAATAATAAAGCGACTCCTTATCTTCTTTAGGAATAAAATAGTCCAATACCAGAATTCCCTGCTCTTCGTCCTCCATTCTTTTGGAAATCGTCAGATTGCTATCCGGTACCTTCAGAATCTGCTGTGTTTCGGTATTAATCACAAGCTCAAGCTTAGATTGATCTAGAGCAGAAATCCCTTCAATTTCAAACTTAATCGGATCATCAGGTCTCATATTATCATTATGATAAATATTCGATCCACTTACCCACATTAATTCCTCTTGTTGCTCTCCTTTTCCGATGACAAGCTTAGGTGAAAGCATATTAAATATCCTCATTGTATTCTTTTGGTCATATCTTTCCCGCATATAAATACCCGTAGGTCCAATATAGATATTCTCCATATTAATTTGCTGTCCGGCGATGGACAGACTATCCTTTAGATCAACTCTTTTTCCTTGAATATAAGCCTTGTTGGTATCCATTGGAATCTGAATGTTTAAAGATTTCTCACCGCTTGATAAAGCTAGATCATCAGGTGCTGGAAGCAACCTTAGAGAAATATTCAATGGGTCTTCCAACTCATCCTGATATTCATCCCATACGATTTGCTCGTACATACGAGTTGTCCCAGGAGATCCAACCTCTTGTGCGTTAATAGTGCTAAACCCGCTGTATCCTGTGCGATAAATATTACTTTCAGGAGTCTTTTTCAAGGATAGTCCAAACAGCTGCATTTTCCGATCTGTATTGTTTTCAATTGTATACAGAACCGCAATTCCTCTTCGATCGGCCATAATTCCATTAACCGTCCACTTTATTCCATCCTCCTCAGCTGAAGAAATATTTACTTCCTTCATCATCCCTGCGTCAAGTGCCGATGTGATGGTCAGATTATTAGCGATAGTCGGGCGGAATACCTCAAGCGATCCCCAGCTTTTTGGTGGTAACTGCGCACGAACAGGATTGGCCATCTGATGTGCCCAAGGTACAATAATTATTAAAGCGATGGCTAGGACCGCCAACACAACAACAGCGTATCTTTTTCTAAAAGAGAATCTTTTGTGGCTACCTTGCTGCATCCCCTTGCGAATCGCGGCATCCAGCTTAACATCCGGGATCTCCTCAGCCTCGACATCAATTCTCTGAAAATAATCGTTAAGCAGCTTTTCTTCAGACTCAGCCATAAAATAGATCCCCCTTCCGTTTCATTCTATCACGCAGCTGTTTCAGACCTTTATTGAGCCATGTCTTCACGGTGCCCTCCGGTTTATCCAGTACCTCTGCAATTTCTGCAAGGGTCATATCCTTGTAATATTTGAGTACAAGCACCTGGCGATACTTCGGCTTTACCCCTTCCAACGCCTGTTCCATGTCTAATCTGCGGTCGCTTTTCATCTCCATGATCCCAACATCACTTCGAGCAGCTTCTGTGACAGCGTTCCTCTTTCTGCGCTTCAACTCATCGTTACAGCAATTGATCAGAATACGTGTTAGCCATGGAGCAAATCTCTCGGAGTCTTTTAAGCTTTTACGTTTAATCCATGCACGGCAGGTTGCCTCCTGTAGAACTTCCAACGAATCCGCTTCGTTTCGTAAATAGCTATAAGCAATGCTGTATAGCTTTCTTTTCTGTTCAGCTACCAGCTCATAAAATATGTTTTCATCCGTAGCGACTATTTCCATTTCGTCATTAATAATGTGTTCCATGCTTGTTTTGTCCTCCCCCCTTGCTTTCACGCATAAATCATTCCTGTGCAACTCGCTCTATGTATAGACTGCTCCGAAGCGCAAACGGTTTTGTTTTTTTATAAAATACAAAAGAAAAAGGCCCGGCAAGAATGCCGAACCTTGATGTGGACTTGATGATGGAGCGCTTGATAACTATGAAGAAGCTTTCTCCTTTGTTTCCACGCTCGTTCCAAGCGTAATACCGCTTTTCTGAGCATAAGCACTTAGGATTTCTTCTGTCTCCGAGCTTGTACGATGATGGAAGCAAGCTTTGGCAACCCTTGTAGCGTCTATAGCCAGTGTATTCAGGGTACGGTGTTTAACCTTCAGCAGTGCCTGTGGCGACATGCTAAGATCACTAATCCCTAACTCCAGCCAAAGTGGTAAAGAACGCTCATCTGCCGCCATTTCACCACATACACTTATATCTATTTTTGCATTACGGGCTGCTTCTACAGTCATACGGATCATTCGCAGAACCGCTGGATGATATGGATGATACATATGCGCAATTTGTTCATTCATACGATCTACGGCTAGTACATATTGCACCAAATCGTTCGTACCGATACTGAAAAAGTCAACTTCCTCAGCAAGTAAATCCGCAATCATAACCGCAGCTGGAACTTCAATCATAATACCGACTGGAATATTCCGATTAAACGGTATACCCCGTAGCTCCAGTTCAGCCTTCACTTCTTCCAATACTGCTTTTGCCGCCTGTACTTCTTCTACGGAAGATATCATAGGGAACATTAGCTTTACATTCCCGTATGCGCTCGCCCGCAAAATGGCGGTTAGCTGAGTTTTGAACATATCTTGTCGATTCAAGCTGATTCGAATGGCACGATAGCCAAGGAACGGATTCTGTTCTTCTGGCAGCTGGAAGTAATCCAGATGCTTGTCCCCGCCTATATCCAGCGAACGGATCACAACCATATTGCTGCCTACCTTCTCGACAACCTGTTTGTACACTTCAAATTGTTCATCCTCAGTTGGAAAAGAACTGCGATCCATGTAAAGAAACTCTGTACGGAATAGACCTACACCCTCGGCTCCATACTTGAGCGCTAAATTCAGTTCTTTGACGGAGCTGATATTACCGGCCAATCGCAGGTTAACGCCATCTTTAGTTACGGCATCGACTGTAGCAAGCAATTCCAGTTGTTCTTTCTTTTTATGCTGCTTATTCCGAAGAGAAACATATTCATTGATCGTTACCTCATCAGGATGAATTTGCACAGATCCCGTGTCTCCATCTATCACGAGCATGTCTCCGGTCTGAATAGGGTTAGACAAATTATTCTCCAAACCTGCCACGAGCGGAATGCCCAGTGCACGAGCCATAATGGAGGAATGTGAGGTTTTACCGCCCATCATAGTAACAATACCTAGAACATAAGTTGGGTTCAAGTGAGCTAACTGGGAAGGAGATAACTCCTTCGCAACGAGAATATACGGCTGTGTATCCGATGGCAGCGTGACCTCAGGAGCACCTAAAAGATGCTTTAACAGACGGTTACCGACATCCTTGATATCCACCGCCCGCTCCTTCATGTATTCATCATCCAGCAGATCAAACATCGCTACAAAATGATCAATCGCTTCCTTAACAGCCACTTCCGCCGCCTTATACTGGCGTTCAATAATCCCCCGGATTTCGCTCATAAACACCGGATCATCCAAAATCGCCAGATGAGCATCAAAAATGCTGGATTCCTCCGGACCGACTACTTCTCTGAATTCTTTTTTGATGAATTCAATCTCGTCCTTAGAGGTACGGATACCTTCGTATAAACGCTCAAACTCCTTAGCTAGATCCACTGGGTTCACTTGTGTGTCTGGTAAGCTCCACTCCCAGTTCGGTAAGACAAAGGCCTTCCCGATAGCTACACCTGCTGCTGCGCCTATGCCTTGTATCATCCTTCTATCCCTCCAACGTTACTTTCATGTAAGACTACGGACATTACTGAAGATTGCCCCTTTTTAACATTTTTAAATGGAGCATAGCTCCATGATTTTACTCGATCAGGATTCGTAATCACCATTGGTGTAGCCAGTGAAGCTGCATGCTCACGCAAATAAGCGAGGTCGAATTTAACAAGCAATTGACCTGGTTCCACGCTGTCGCCTTCTTTCACAACCGCCTCAAATGGCCCTTTAAGCTGCGAAGTGTCGATCCCTATATGCATAAGTACCTCCAGCCCTTCCGGCGTAGCAATACCAACGGCATGCATTGTAGGATAGACGTGCATAACCTTCCCGAATACAGGCGAAGTCAGCTCCCCTTTTTCCGGCAAAAATGCAACTCCATCACCCACCAGCTTCGCTGCAAAGATGTGATCCGGCACTTCCTCAATGGGCATCATTCTACCCTGCATCGGAGAACTGAACAATACCTGAGGCAAATCACGAAGCATTAGCTTATTAATCTCCTCGCGGATCAACTCTGAATACGTACCAAATACTACCTGGACATTCCCGCCACCGAGCTTGATAATCCCAGCAGAACCAAGACCTTTAAGCGCCCCTGTATCTATAAATCGATCATTATGGACGGTTAGCCTCAAACGAGTGATACAGGATTGTACTTGTACGATATTCTCCTTACCACCAAGCGCCTCCAAGATCAATGGTGCCTGATAAGGGATGTTTCCTGCCCAATCACCGAGTTCCGAACCTTCTTCACGCCCTGGTGTTGGGATCTGAAAACGGCGAATCGCCCAGCGGAACAAGTTATAATATACAATCCCATAAGCTATACCGATCGGAATTAACAACCAAGCCCTCTGGGACAGATGCATATTCAAAAAGAAATCAATAGCCCCTGCGGAATAGGAGAACCCATGATGAATCCCCAACATGTAGGTAATCACCATAGCAAGACCGGACATTACTGTATGTACCGCAAATAAGTAGGGAGAAGCAAACAAAAACGCAAATTCAATCTGCTCCGAAACCCCGGTTAGAAAACAGACCAGAGCCGCCCGCACAAAAGTCTTTTTAATCTTAGGCTTCAAGTCCTCGCGCGCTTCCTGAATAATTGCAAAAGCAATGGCTGGCAGTGCGAACATCATAATCGGAAACAAACCCGCCATAAAAATGCCCGCCGTAGGATCGCCTGCAAAAAAACGTGGCAAATCCCCCTGAACGACAGTGCTACCATCAGGAGTTGTAAAGTTTCCAAACTGAAACCAAAACACATTGTTGAGAATATGGTGAAGACCGAAGGCTGTTAGTACTCTATATAGCACTCCATAAATAAAAACGCCAAAGCCGCCTGTCTGCAATATCCCTTGAAAAAGATCATCCAGTCCTCTTTGCAGCAGTGGAGAGATCCCTAACATCACCCATGCAAAGCCAGCCGAAAACAATCCCATGAACAGCAAAACAAAACGCGAACCTCCAAAAAACTGTATCGCCTCTGGAAGCTTGATATTTTTGAACCGGTTTTGAGCGATACCGGCAACTATACCCAGCAAAATTCCGATAAGTGTTGCAGGTTGTACAAGCCCGTCTCCCATATGGGTAACAATCCGGTCATAAGTGAACATTCCAGCCAGTGCTGCAAGACCCGCCGTTCCAGCTTGATTGGATAATCCCCATGCTACACCCACAGCGAACAAATAAGGCATAAAATAAAAGATTCCCTGCCCAGCGTATGTAGCCACTTCGGATACCGAAGAAAGTCCCCATGCAGACCAAGGTAAGCTGCCCAAACTAAGCAAAATGGCTGCCGCCGGCAGTACCATGGTAGGAAGCATTATGGCTCTGCCCAATTGCTGCAATGATCCGAGCCAATTCAAGGCTACCCTCTCCTTTCTTTCTATATTGAATGGTAAGCGCTGCGGGGGTTTTTGTCAAAATAAACTGAAGGAAAAGATCAGGATATAGTTAAAACAAATACACACTCACTCCACAATAAAATCACCTAGAAACACCATTCTATGGGCTCAGGATTCCAAAGCACTAAAGCAAACAATGCTAAAGTTGGTTAAAACCGATAAAAGTTACTCTGAATGAATGTGCGTCTCTAATAATGCTTCAAGTGTATGAGTTATATTTATTGAATGAAGTTTTGTCTGCTGACTGAGTCTCTTTCTTTTGCTGCCGATGATAAAAGAAGATGTTAATTGTACTTTGTACAACTATTTATATCCTAGAAAAACTGAAATCCATATAAGTGTACTTTGTACAATTATTTTTAATAATTTCACCCTTTTTCTTACCTTTGGTGTGTAATAAGTGTACAAAGTACAACTAAACCACAATAGAACAGAGATATTTCCGATATAGTTGTATATAGTGCAATTATTCTCCCTCTCCTACCATATTTGATCTGGTCGCATAGCTTTCACTTCGTATTGTCGAACCCGTTCTCCCGTAATTACAGGCTTTATTAGCCCCTTCTCACTCAACGAATGCAATAATCTGCGCGCCGTTCGAAAGTTAATGCTGAAATGAGTGGTCACATCCTTTGGACGGATCGCCCTACCCAGTCGCCAAGCCAACCGTAGAACCTCCTTCTCCTCAGACAAAATATCCACGCCTGCAGATTTGCGCGCCAAATGAGGTGCCAGCACCAATTGCAAAAGCATCCGGCACACCTCGGGGCGGTGCTGAAGATCATCAACAGAAAAATGAATCATTTTCCACCCCATTCCGGTCAGAAAAGTGTCCCGATTAACTGCGTAGTTGAATCTCTCGCGGTCCATGTCCTTCACATGACTTTGAAACCCGTCGCACTCAATCCCGAGACTGCCGCCGCTCTGCGGAAGAAAAGCGAAGTCCAGAAACTGAGATTTACGATTCCAGTCGTACACTTCGTATTCTGGATGCAAATCATCAAGGCTCTCAAACAATGGCCACCATACATTCTGCAAGAACAACTTCTCCGCATAATTATGCCCTCTAACCAGCCTCCCCCTTCTTTCTCCTGATCTTTCAGTCAAGTGCTTGTTAATGAACATACCATGTGCTTCTTCAAATTCCATTATGGTATCCTCCCCTATAAAAATAAAAAAAACGCCCTTCACCGCAAATCATGCGGATAAAGGACGTTCTTCGTCTAACTTCAGTATAACAAGCTCAGTTAGTGATTTGCATTAGAAATTGCACAGTCTGTACAGCGAATCGTAATCAAACGATGCTTTTGATCTTGGCTGTTCTTTAACATTAAATTCGCAACTACTTCAGCGTCAAAAAATTTAGTTCGCTGGTTTGTTAGTTTGTTCTTTTGTCTGTCGGCTCGTATGCTCGCCGGTTCATTGTTCACTCGTTGTTGGTTCGTTTGTTGATTTGTTTGTCGGCTCGTAAGCTCATAAGCTCGTCAGTTCATCGTTTGCCCGTTCGTCGGTTCGTTCGTTCGAAATCCCTTGATACACGCTCTGATCATCATTTTTTCAATAGTCAGATAAAGTGTTGAACTACCGAACCTTATGCCCGAGTACGCCCATGCATCGTGATCGCTTCTTCGACCTTGATACAACGGTCCATAATCGCCGTCATACCGTTCTCAGCGGCGATTTCAGCGGCTTCCTGGCTGATTATACCCTGCTGAAGCCAGAGCACACGTGCGCCGATTTCAGCGGCCTCCTGTGCGACCTTTGCGCAGTATTCGCTTCGACGGAACACATTAACAATGTCCACCGGCTCTGGAATTTCCGCTAACGTATGATAGCACTTTTCTCCCAGTATTTCACCATCAACCAATGGGTTTACAGGAATGATCCGATATCCCCGACTTTGCATAGCACCCGCGACCATATAGGAGGTACGGTCTGTTTTGTCAGACAGGCCAACAACTGCAATATTACCAGCAGAAGCAAGGATATCTCCGATCTGTTCCCGACTTGGATTCTCAAAGCTCATACATAGTGCCCCTTTCCATAGTTACACTTTATGATCCTTATTTAACTGAAGCTAAATTCGCTAGCTCCCTTACTTCTATTGTACCCACTCCACATTCGCACCAAGCGCACGCAGGTGATCAAAGTATTGCGGATACGACTTAGCGACATGGTGAGCATCCTTGATCAATAGTGGTTTACGCGCTCGTAAACCTACTACTGACAGCGCCATAATTACACGGTGGTCGTAATGCGCGTTAATCGTCACACCACCTTCGACGCCTTCAGGCATGCCGTGAACGATAATTTCATCGCGGCGTTCCTCAACATTGGCTCCTGCACGAGTCAACTCTGCCAAGTAATCAGTTATACGATCACATTCCTTATACCGAAGGTTCTCAACGTTATAGAATCGTGAAGTGCCTTCAGCAAATACGGCAGCAGCTACCATAGCCAGCACCGCATCGGTTGCAGCATCTCCGTCGAATTCAACAGCTTTTAGAACGCCGTTCCCTTGTACGTGAACTGTTCCCTCTTTATGAGTAAGCGGTACTTCCATCATACGCAACACATCAACAATGGCTCTTTCTCCCTGCTTACTCTGTTCCACAAGTCGATGTACCTTAACATCTGACTTTGTAACCGCAGCTGCTGCTAGAATAGCCGCAGAGCCAGGATAGTCACCTTGAACGGTATACGTTTTTGCCGCATAGGCTTGACGACCTGGCACTTTAAAGGACATATAATCATCCGCCGCATGAACCACAATTCCAGCCTGCTCCAATACTTCTAGCGTCTGACCTACGACAACCTTTGATTTCAAATCATCAAGGACAATAATTTCACTATCTTCTTCAAGCAATGGTGTCAAGAATAATAGAGCACTTAGGAACTGGGAGCTGACAGCACCTGAAACTGTAATTCTACCCCCAACAGGTTTGCCACCGCGGATCGTGATCGGCAACTTACCTTCATTATGCTCTACCTTCACACCAAGCTGTTCTAGAGACACGATCAGGTCGTCATGTGGACGTTTGCCCAAGGAGTCAGGATACGTATTAACGAATGTGACCTCAGGGCTTAAAGCAGCTACAGCCATTAGAAAACGTAATACTGCTCCTGCATTCCCCACATTAAGCTCCTTAACATCCTTAGGTTTGCGACCAAAGCCTTGAATCACAATCTTCTCATCATCTTCTGTGAGTACAGCTCCCAAATCTGCAATACAACGACGGATGGCATCGCTATCTTCACTATGTGCCGGATGATAAATCGTACTTACGCCTTCTGACAATGCGGCAACCAGCAAATAACGAGTGGTATAGTTTTTGGAAGAGAGGGCCCCAAATTCTCCTTGCAGGGATGGCGTTGGCCTAACAATAACGTCCATAATATAAACTCTCCTTAGTAGATATAGTTGTATGTAGTGCTCGTTTGACAGGGTATTCCATGCTTGTGTTATCATTAAACCATTCTTCTGATGAAAAGAGGTCACAACCATGCATAATGTTCCACAAATTACACCGCAAGAATTGCGGCAGTGTCTAGAGACAGGGGAAGACCTTGTACTCATCGACGTTCGTGAAGACGAAGAGGTTGCCTTCGGGATGATTCCCGGTGCACAGCATATCCCCATGGGAGAAATTCCACACCGCACTGAGGATATTCCAAGCGATGCCAAAGTGATCTTTATTTGCCGTTCCGGTGCTCGAAGCCAGCGTGTCTGCGAATATCTACAACAGTTTGGCTATCATGCTACAAATTTAAGCGGCGGTATGATTGAATGGAATGAAACACTCTCTTAAAAGCTCAGCCGCGGTAATGCATTAAAATATATTGCGACACTTCTGCCGCTGTCAGTCCCGTTGTATCGACCGTGTAATGCGCGAACAGGTAAGCTTCTCGACGGTCTTCCATGATACGTCTAACCCGTTCTTCTGCATTGCCGGCGAGCAGCGGACGATTCTGATCTCCACTAACGCGGGCAATAATCTCTTCTTCTGTTGCCGTTAGCGCAACCACATGCCCTTTACTCAGCATTAAATCTGTATTCCCCGGCGCCAATACCGCGCCACCACCAGTAGATATTAATTTATTCTCAGACTCTAGCATACGCTTTAGTACTGCTGTTTCCACGCTTCGAAAGTAATGCTCTCCATCTTCCGCGAAAATTTCTGCAATACTTCGGCCTTCAGTTTCAACAATGACATGATCCAGATCAACCAGCTCGTAACCCAGTTCCTCGGCCAAAATAGCGCCTACTGTTGACTTCCCCGTTGCCATCATCCCTACTAAAATAATGTTCTTATTTCTTTGCTCTTCGTTGAACCCTTTAAATTCTTCTGTATCCCCAGTCATGTCTATCCTCCAACCGCGATATTTGTCATATCATAACACAGGGTCAAAACATTAGACAATCTGCTTCACATAGTAAATACACATCAAAACTTCAACAAAAAAGGCCCGAAAGCCTCCCCATTTCTGGTGAAGCAATTCGGGCCACTTTTTTAAAATATAAGAAAGTACAAGTTTCATGTTATACATTAACCTTATATTTCTCGCATAAACGCTTCTTACCGTCCTTTAGGGACGCCGAAGGCGTTATTGCTTATAACCGTAATAAACTAGATTATTCTGCAGACATCCAGTTGTGGTGGAAAACGCCTTCTTTGTCTACACGTTTGAACGTATGTGCGCCGAAGTAATCGCGTTGAGCCTGAAGCAGGTTCGCAGGCAGTCTCTCTGTACGATAGCTATCATAGTAAGCCAATGCGCTGGAGAATCCAGGTACTGGAACACCCATCGTTACAGCTGAAGCGATAACTTTACGCCATGCGGATTGATAATTATCCATAACATCCTTGAAGAAAGGATCAAGCAATAGGTTCTTAAGATCTGCATTGTTCTCGTAAGCATCCGTGATGTTTTGTAGGAAACGGGAACGGATAATGCAGCCACCGCGCCAAATTTTAGCCAACTCGCCATATTTCAGATCCCAACCGTATTCGTCGGAAGCTACGCGAAGTTGAGCGAAACCTTGAGCATAGGATACGATTTTACTTGCAAACAATGCTTTACGCACGTTCTCGATGAATTCAGCTTTGTCACCATCAAATGGTGTAGCTTCTGGTCCGTTAAGCACTTTGCTTGCTTCTACGCGCTCATCCTTCATTGCAGAGAGGAAGCGTGAGAATACGGATTCGGTAATCATGGACAAAGGTACACCAAGATCCAATGAGCTTTGGCTTGTCCATTTACCAGTTCCCTTTTGGCCAGCGGAATCAAGGATCACGTCAACCATTGGTTTACCAGTTTCTTCATCATACTGAGCAAAAATATCTGTAGTAATCTCGATCAGGTAGCTGTCGAGCTCACCGCTATTCCACTCTTTGAAAATGTTGTGAAGTTCTTTTGCATCCAGACCTAGAACGTCTTTGAGCAGCTGGTAAGCTTCACAGATCAATTGCATATCACCATATTCGATACCGTTGTGCACCATTTTAACATAGTGTCCCGCACCGTCTGGTCCGATATATGTACAGCAAGGCTCACCGTTAACTTTAGCTGAGATTGCAGTTAGGATTGGTTCAACTAGCTTATACGCGCTTTCTTGACCGCCAGGCATAATGGAAGGACCTTTTAGAGCTCCTTCTTCACCGCCAGAAACCCCAGTTCCGACAAAGCGGAAACCTTTTTCTTCCAGATATTTACTGCGACGAACCGTATCAGGGAAATAAGCATTTCCTCCGTCGATAATAATGTCGCCTTGATCAAGATGCGGCAACAGTTGCTCGATGGTAGCATCAGTAGCTTTACCAGCTTGAACCATGATCAGAATTTTGCGCGGTGTTTCCAGCGAAGCTACAAATTCCTCAACGGAAAATGTGCCTACGAGGTTTTTACCTTCCGCCTCAGCAAGAAGATCATGTGTCTTCTCCGGTGAGCGGTTAAACACGGATACGGAAAAACCTTTGCTTTCGATATTTAGAGCCAAATTCTTGCCCATTACCGCCAAGCCAATAACGCCGATTTGTTGTTTTGCCATCTGGTCCTCCACCCTTTGCACCCTATATTTTTGGGAAATCCATTTCTCGCAGTATAAGAATACCACCCTTTATCAGAGACAGCAAAGCCTGCCCTGCGAATAAAGATCAAATTCATCGACAAATCCATTGCCAATATGAAAATGATCACAATGACTATTTTAACGTTTTTAGCACCAGAAGTGAACCCCTGTCTGCAAGTTCTCAAACAAATCTAAGACACCCCGAAATTCGGGGTGCCCCTAAGCAACTTATTTCGGCACCTTGTTTACCATTCTAACATATACAATTCCTTCGTCAAAAAGGTAAGCTGAGCTCGGCATTTCTCCGCGCGAATCATATCCTCAGCCTTAAGTGCATCATTTAATCGATCCAACTGCTCATCCACTTCAATCCGGCGCTGGCGAATTCGTTCCTCTCCTTCAACAGAATAATAGAGCTTGGTCAGCTCCTCATCGGTGAGCATAGGCCCCTTCTGGTATAAGACTCGCTGCTGATAACCCGAGATTTCGACAAGACGAATCACTTCGCCGAACAAAATATTTTCAATAATAATCTGACGGTCCCGGAAGCGCTTTACAATGGCATGCCCTCGCATGTCCCCAATTAACTTCTCCATCCATTCTGACAAGCGAGCATCACGAATCATATAGTCACCCACGAGTTTATAGCCATCTTTGATCCTTTGAAAACGTAATTTCACCAGTTTACGACCCGTACGGACAGAAATTACAAAGACCTGTTCGTTCTCGCTCCAATATAGGGAATAACCTTTTTGAATCAAATCCTTGATCAGGTCCTGGATATGCTGTCTGTCGAAACGCAGCTCCAGGTTACAATACTCCACCTCGTCGTTTTTGTTCACGGCACTCCCCCCTAACTACTTCACATCTGCAAAGCCAACACAATTGTTCAATTTCCGATTATTTATGGCTGCCGGACCTCTTCAAGTAGTAGTTACTTTTGCGTTCGTCTTAGTCTTATTTTATACTTCAGTTTATGTAGCGGTAACTTGGTTTATTGACTATTTTTACCCGCAACAGACTTTCTCCAAACGCTGATTGAATTTTTTATTTCTTTTAGTCCTTTTAATTCCTAAAAAAAGCCGCTGACAACTAATTCTCAGGTTGTCAGCGGCTTTTCACATCTAAGGTCAACTAGTTTTAAATTTCAACTTCGTTCTGTGTACAATTAGTAAATGCAGCCCAAAGAGTATCAACATAACAATTGCACTCATCAGAAACGGAACACCGTGACCTACATGGTCCCATAGTCTCCCTGATATCACGGGTCCTGCCACCATCCCTGAGCCTTGCAAGGTCAAGAAAAGCCCCCATACAGTCCCTCGTTCCCCTTTAGGCACTTGCTTAGCCAGAAAGGCATTCCATGCCGGGAGAATAAGCGCGTAGCTTATACCGACCAATGCCACCGCGATAAAAGCAAGCGGGAGCCAGCGTACCTGTGAGAACAGGGCAAGGGAAAAGGCGGCGAGCAAAAAGCCAATGTTCAGAAACACAGTTGTTCCTATTCGGTCTACCAGCTTGCCTGCTGGAATTAGAGCGAGCACCGTAATCCCACCACCGGCAATCAGAAGTAGGCTAAACTGATTTGGACTAACATGAAGCTCCGTACGTGCAAACAAGGTAACTACAGGCGTCATCAAGCCAATGGCAAAAGCCTGAAGAAATAAGGCCGGATATAGTAGGCGACTGACTTTAAGCGTCGTTCTGACCTGATGTAGTGTTCTTTTTATACTTTCTAACGGACTAATTTTTTTACGTTCAACGACTCCACCAAGCCCCTCCATGTCCCTAACAACTGCATGAGTGCCACTTGACGAGATTCTTTTAGGTAGAAATAGGGCAACTACAACTACTACAGCAGCACACCCTAGCAGGACCAAAAAGGCTACACGATAGCTTTGTCCCCCCTGATCCATCAAAAAATTCACTACAATCGGACCGATTCCCGTTCCTGCGAGCGATGCCATCTCTACAGCACCCATAGCTGCACCACTGCTGCCGCTTTTAGTAGATCCCGCCAATTCCGTTATTCCGGTCATCACACAAGGCCAAAGCGGGGATGTCCCGATCCCAAGAATAAGACAGGCAATCGAGAGCGTAACTGCTGTTTTGGCATATATTATCATTCCAACAGCTACTAGGATCAACAACAAGGCACTTGTCATGGTCCAGCGAAATCCTATGCGCTCCATAACCCAGCCAGAAGGACTGCGGAATAGATTATCCCCCAAATACTGGAGTGCAAAGGCAAAGCCTACTACCGTAACAGATAGACCCAAAATATTCTCCATATATACGGGTAACAAAGCGACAAGTAGCGACCCTTTAACAAACTCAACTAAAAAAATAATTACCCACATCTCCATGATAAATGGCGACGTCAAACTGATATGTGTACGTTGCGCAGCTTTCGTGGACATTCTATCACATCCAAATCCTAGTATTCTGTAGATTGTTTTGTTATACTGATGCTTGCCTTAAATTTTAATATTCGCGAAAGGTTGTGACAGCATTAAATGAATCAACACCGTACTCCCCTCTTCACAGCTTTAAAAAAGCATGCCGCCGGCAATCCCGTTCAATTTCATATCCCGGGGCATAAGAAGGGGCTAGGAACCGATGCCGAATTCCGTGAGTTTATCGGCGATAACGCTCTATCCATCGATCTAATCAACATCGCACCGCTTGATGATTTACATCAGCCAACTGGAGTAATCCAGGAAGCTCAGAAGCTGGCTGCGAAGGCTTTCGGCGCCGACTATACGTATTTTAGCGTACAGGGCACGAGCAATGCCATCATGACGATGATCCTCTCTGTCTGCTCACCGGGTGATAAAATAATTGTGCCGCGCAACATTCATAAATCTGTGATGTCGGCCATTATCTTCTCCGGAGCCAAGCCTGTGTTTGTCTCGCCTGTTCAGGATGAGAATCTCGGGATAGATCACGGCATAACGACCAGTTCGCTGGAACGAGCGTTAAGGCGTCATCCAGACGCCAAAGGAGTTCTAGTAATCAATCCCACGTACTTCGGTGTATGCGCCGACCTGCGTTCGATTGTCGACCTGGCTCACCGTTACGGTGTACCCGTATTGGTGGACGAGGCACATGGAGTACTGATTCATTTTCATGAGGATCTGCCGGTATCGGCCATGCAGGCCGGAGCGGACATAGCTGCCACTAGTGTGCATAAACTTGGCGGCTCCATGACGCAAAGCTCGGTACTGAATCTTAATGCTAAGACGGGTCTGATTAACCCGCAACGGGTACAGACCATTATGAGCATGCTGACTACAACATCTACCTCATATATTTTATTAGCGTCTTTGGATACATCAAGACGTAATCTCGCGCTGAACGGTCATGAAATGGCGGAAAGAACCATCAGACTGTCCAACTACGCACGCGAAACGATCAATACGATCGAAGGCCTGTACAGCTTTGGAAAAGAGATCCTTGGGACAGAAGCAACATTTGATCATGACCCAACTAAGCTTAACATTCATGTGCGCCATTTAGGGATCACAGGATACGAAACCGAAAACTGGCTGCGCGAGAAGTACAACATCGAAGTAGAACTAAGTGACATGTATAATATTCTTTGCCTTATTACCCCAGGTGATACCCAAGAATCAGTAGATAAATTATTAGCTGCACTTCGGGTGTTGTCCGCCATTCATTACAGCAAGGGTGAAATCTACGAACTTAAGGTTCAGGTTCCAGAAATTCCACAGCTTGCTCTGATTCCAAGGGACGCTTTTTATGCGGATACGCAGTTAGTTCCATTCCGTGAATCTGCTGGCTACATTATTGCAGAGTTTATATATGTATATCCGCCTGGAATTCCTATTCTTCTCCCTGGCGAAGTTATCACTCAGGATAACATCGATTATATTATTGACCATGTGGAGATCGGACTTCCGGTTAAAGGTCCTGAAGATCGCAGCATCACTAACATAAAAGTGATTGTAGAAGCCGATCCTATTTCCTAAGACCCATCATTTTCCTAAAAAACTTCATTGATTTATACAAAAACCCGATACCATAATAAGTATCGGGTTTCTGTATATAAACATCAACTGTCATATACACAATAGAACAGCTTAATTTAGTCGCTAAAATCTATTCTTGCTGAGCAAGCAGATTGTTGTAAGCTTCTTCAACAGCTTTCCATTCTTCTTCATCTTCGATATTGTACAATACCATTTCTTCGTCTTCTTCTTCCATACGCAGAATAATGCCATCCGCTTCAGGATTTTCCTTTTCTAACAGCAGCGCGTATAGTTTCTCACCGATGTCGAAAGTTTCAACCAACACCATTTCAACATCTTCGCCCTGCTCGTTCGTCAAGGTCAGCACAAACTCCTCGTGCTCATGGTCGTGATCATGCCCGCAACCGCATGCTTCACCATGCTCATGTTTGTGATCGCTCATTGTAATACCTCACTTTGAATTGTATTATCCTACATCTGGTATACTACCACGTTAGATTAGTTCAGGTCAATTTAGAACCCTTAATTAAGAGCTGTAATTACCTTTTCTGACACAAGAACGTAATCCGCATTTTTGGAAGCTTTCATGTAGAAGCCTACCCGATATTTGCCGGTTTCTTTAAAATCATAAGTAAACTCCGAGGTCGGAAACCAGAAATTATCCTTCTGCGAGCCTTCAAGCTCCTGCGACTGAATATCCTTAACATTACCAGAGGGGTCCGTTATGGCTACTTTTACAGCTGAAACCTCTTCTGTTAAGCTATCTACCTGGGTTAATATTTTAATCTTAAGCTTGCCTACGTTTACGTTACCAAAGACCGTATTATCCTTAAAAAGAACAATATGAACATTAGGCTTAAGAATCGTCACTTTTCCAGATCCATCCCAATTCACTACCCCGCCCGCTTCTCTTGCGGGAATATATGTTTTTCCATCAATCAAATAACCGCCGTCTACAATTTCCGTCCCGTTGTTCCATACCCTGATTTTCTTACTCACAGAATCGGCGAACAATAAGGAGCCACCCATCAAGGAAAAAGCAAACACACATAAAGTGACTTTTTTCCATCTATTCATTTGAAACCCTCCAAATAATTCATGCTATTAATGTATACTTACTTTGTCTCAGCAAGTTGCGCTAATTGTAGGTAAATATTTCATTCATCTTCCGAAAAATGATATTATGTACTTGTTCAAAGTTGATATATTAGCTAACAGCGATTTCAGGAGGGTACTTTCTTATGAGTCTGAGCCTACAAATGCTAGGAACTGGCAATGCTTTTGCAAAAAACTATTTTAACAATAATGGCTTGCTACTAGCTGATGATTATACCCTACTGATTGATTGCGGGATTACAGCTCCACTTGCCATGCATACCATCGGGAAATCCTTCTGTGACGTAAACGCTACTCTAATTACGCATATTCATGCGGACCATGTTGGAGGTCTGGAAGAGCTAGCACTTACACTAAAGCACGTATACGGGAAAACTATGAGATTACATTTACCTGAGACGCTTGTTGAGCCACTTTGGAACAACACCTTAAAGGGTGGATTATATCAAAAAGATGCAGTAGCCTCCCTGACCGATATCTTCGAGGTTAAACCTATGAAACCCGGAATTACGTACAAGCTCGCTCCTTCTCTTTCGCTCGAGATCATACATACGCCGCATATTCCTGGCAAAGATAGCTATTCCCTTCTAATAAATAATGAGATTTTCTACAGCGCGGACATGACTTTTCAGCCGGATCTACTTATACGCCTTGTCCGTGAGCATGGCATCCGTATGATTCTGCATGACTGTCAGCTTGGTGGATCAGGTGTTGTTCACACCACGCTGGAGGAGTTAATGTCATTACCTGAAGATGTTCGACGTATCATCAAGCTCATGCATTATAGCGATGAACAACCTCAATTCGTCGGGCTTACTGGAGAGATGGAGTTTATTGATCAGCATGTAATTTATAAACTCTGATTATGATTAAAAAAAGACCGTACATTGACGTCCGATGACGTATGTACGGTCTTTGCCTTTAGAACTATGAGAAACTCGGAAGATTATCCAAATTGTTGGTTGGATCCCCATCCGCGTCACCGCGAATATAAGTTCCTCCGTCTTTACCTTTAAAAGCATTCACTCCGGCAATATTTCCGGCCTGTACTTCTTGAAGCGCTTGGTCATACGCCAGGACACGTCCTGTAGAGGTCTGGAAACTGGTTAAATCTCCGTCTCCATTTTTCTGTACAGCTACGAAACTTTCGCGTTCGTTATTTGGCACTTCAGCTCGCCCCTTGCACTTGGATTTGCCATCATATGGCACATCCTAGCTTGCTTCATGGAACGGTAAATTATGTGCACTATTTTTAAAGAGTTTTCTGCATCCGTACATGTAGAATACCTGCGTCATAAAAAGGTTCCGTAGAAATCACTTCATATCCTAGCTTCTTGTAGAAATTCTCAGCTTGGCACTGTGCATCAAGAATCGAAGCTTCCAGTCCAAGCTCCCGAGCAAGCTCTTCCATAGCTAGCAACAGAACACGTCCGTATCCTTTGACTCGATAATCTTTCAATACGGCAATACGCTGCATTTTGGCTGTACCTGCTTTGTAATAAATCAATCTTCCCGTAGCCACAGGTACACCTTCATCTATAATTAGAATATGGTGCGCATTCGGACCGATAACATCGTATTCATCAATTTCTTCCTCAGCCGGTACCATTTGTTCCTCTACAAATACTTTGGTACGAATATCCAGCCCCATTTGAAGCTGTTCCTCTGTAGTTACCCGTAAGATTTCTGCCGCCATGTTAGTCCCAAACTCCTCTCTCTATGTATCCAACGATAGTTGTCTATTATATAAAAATTCGACTAGAAAGAAAAGCCTGAGCATGAGAAATCGTCTTCTACGCTGCTCTAATCTGCAGAATATACTTCTTCAGGAATCGAACGATTGTATGTGTCTTGCATCACTGGTGACAATGGAGGGTACTGACCTTTTGGCTTTCCATCTAGGTTGGTCATTTCTTTGATTTCCATGACTTTTGTTGGCTTCGCCTCGGAACATCCTCCCAAAACCATCAGTAACAGCAGACAAACGCCGACTTCCCATTTCAAAAATTTAGGCATGGTTTTACTCCTTTCACCGTTCAACTGTGGTTATTCTCATTACAGCTTTGACGGTTCATGAGTTTTATAAACCATTGGATCACTTCATTGCCCGATTCTAACCCTTATAGATTCACATTTCCAACGACATGGACCATGTACATCATTCCTGCCAGAAAGCCAGCTAATACAAAATAAGCGATACCGTATTTCCAGCGTGAGCTAGCCGGCACATCGTAATACTTATCGTTCTCGTAGACCGAATAGCTAATATCACAATTCATCTTAAGATGAAGCCCATTCTCTAAGGTCACAGGCTCTAGCTGCGAGATACGTACCTTTTCAATGATGCATTGTTGCGGAAGCGTAGCTCTACCAATGTAGTTCAGTTGATCCCATCTCACCCCTACATACTGCTGTCTTTCCAAATCACTGTAAGTAGTAAAAGGTAAATCTCTTCTATGCTCTGGTCCTGGAATCATGTAGCCTGCATCTCTAAGTGGCTCTACTGGAATTAAGAAACTCTTCGTTACAGAATAAAGGCGATTGTTAGTGCGTCTCTTCACATATTTGTTATACAGATCGTAAGCAAATAACGCCCAAATAATAAAGAACAAGATCGAACGCATATAGATGATGATGGCTAAACCACCCACGAGCCCCACAAGCCACAGCCAGCGCGTCACCGCGGTTGCAATACGGCCACCGTCAAGCGGGTGAATCGGCAGCAGATTGATCAGATTAAGTAAAAAACCTATGTAAGCCAAGGAATAGAGAAGTGGACTATCCATGTAATAAGCCGCCCCAAAAACGGCTGTAGCCCCAATGGTTCCTAAGATCGGACCTCCAAAAGCAATATAAGCTTCCGTCTGGGCATCCAGCGGCTGTTTTTTCATTGTAATTAAAGCTCCCAAAAACGGTATAAACAGTGGAGCGCTGACTGGAAGCCCGATCCGTTTCGCTGCTATTACATGTCCTAATTCATGGACTAGCAAGAGCAGGACAAAGCCCACGGCAAACCCCCACGGGTAAATCAAAGCATAAGCCCATATTGAAATCATCATTGAGATTAACGGCCCGGCAATTTTACCTATTTTCAGAAGAGACAGAATCGCCTTTCCTTTAAACAGGAGCATCGCCGCCCCGCCCCCCAACCATTTCCATGGCGTGGAAGAATCCTTTTTCTGCTCATTTTGCGGCAAGTTCTCAAGCTCCTTTTTCTTTCAATTTTTATCTAACTGCTGTACATTACCATCCATTTTATCATAAGCGCTTAAGGAGTATTTCCATAAAAAAGCACTCGGCTAAGTATACGACGCAACTTTTAGAATCGTTTCATCATCAAACAAACAGATAATGGATAATTTTCACTATTATTCAAGAAAAGACAGTAATTCCGCTTCAATCCCCCCCACCTCACACAAAATAACCCGAATTTTATAGTTACCCTATAGGCTAACGCCGTGAACGTTATAGGCTACGAACCATAGACTGTTATCAGGGTTATTCAATTGAGGAGGTTATTTATGGATACAAATGCAAATTTACATCAACAGGTTAGTTGGAATTGTATGAACAAATACGTTGGTATTACAACGACTGACGGTCAGTCCTTTGATGGCTTTATTGCCCATGTAGATCAAAACTATGTTACTCTTGCGGTTCCTAGCAACGAAATGGTAGAACGTTTAAACGGAATGCCTACACACGAATCGGCGTATAGACAATTTGGATTCCGGCCTGGCTTTTTCCCAAGACGTCGCTTCTTTCCACGACGCATCCCTTTTTTCGGAATAAGCGATATATTTCTACTCCCGTTCTTTATCTGACGTGGCTCATGGGGATGGAGCGGCATCCCCTTTTCTTATTATTTTAAAGACTATGTAAACTATCATCCCTATAGATTGTAAAAAAAGAATTGCCATCCTACTCTATCGTATGGTATTATGAAATTCGTCGCAGGACGGTAGCTCAGCGGGAGAGCACTATCTTGACAGGGTAGGGGTCATGGGTTCGAACCCCATCCGTCCTATACTGAAAAAGCCTTATTATATAAGGCTTTTTCTTTTTTTTAGGGATGTTTATGTTTTGATCGAAATACGAATTGGTGCCATTATGGTGCCCTGTAGTAGACTAAAGCAAAAGTGGTGCCATAATCGGCACCACTTTTTTTCACCCCTGTAACCATTTTAGAAATACATCCTTGGATACTTTTATCATCTTTCCTACCCGCACGATATGAAATTGACCCGAGTTTAATAGCTCATATGTTTGACGTTCACCTATACCAAGTATTTGTTGGATTTCCTTCGCTGTAAGTACTGAGGGATAATCAGAAGTAGTCTTATATATTTGTTCAATCACCCTTCTCTTCCTCCTTCTCGATTACTAGATTCAAATCCAAGGCCAGCTTATAAAAAGCCTTCCAACGTATCTTGCTATGAAACCATACGGATACCTTTTATTGAGAAAGGTCTGCTGTCAGGAAATCAGCATCACTCTCTAAGACTTTATATGTAGTGCTCATGACTACTCACTTTCTCTTCTTTCGATATTTCTTGATTAAATAAAACAAAACAAATCCCAATAGCACCAATCCAAGTATGAGTATATATAGAATTGCTGGATTCCCCCAGTAAAGTATGTATCTCTATACTGATAGTTTTCATTATTCATAATAACAGATTAATTAATTTGGAACATTATGTATATGTACTCTATATCACTGGTAAGAAATATTTACCTGAATTAAAAAATACCCCACCAGTTATGGCAGGGTAAGGTGCTTCTGTTACAGTTATTTTATCGGCACTTGAACAATGTGTAAATAATTTTATTTAGCTGAATATTCATCTACACTGAAGGTAAGGATCTTGTCAAAAATCACATACTCAGTACGTTTGCTGAATGGTCCCTTATTATTATCATGTTTATTAATAGCAAACTTAGCAGGTCCTGTTCCAGCATCGTGTGCATCATACCATTCCAAAAAGGCTTTTACTTCTGTATTTGATAGGTCGAATTCTTTCTCAAGACCAGCTGTTAAAGTAATTGTAAGTATAGCCCGATCACCAGATGGTTCTGGATCTGGCACTACTACTCCTTGTGGTTTGGCAGTTGCTTCATTAGAGTAATTGCTTTCTCTACTTTCATTTATTGCAGCTACCACATAATAGTATGTTGTTTCATTAATTACAGAAGTGTCGGTATAAACTGTGTTTGTTACATTAGTAGCTATCGTTTCATAAGGGCCTCCAGCTGTTGTACTACGTCTAATTTTATAACCTATCCCATTAGAACTCGCTGTCCAGCTTAATTCTACTTTAGAATTTCCAGCTATTGCTTTTAAATTGGTAGGCGCACTTATGGTTGCATCAATTACATTTCCATCTTTGTCAATATCAACAGCATCAAAATCAAATATTGAATAAGTACCCGAATTTACAGCACTTATTTCTACTGAATGCAACTTATTTTCTAAATTCAATTTTTCAAATAAAAGTGTTACCCCTTGTGCTGTGCCATTTGCCGAATAAGCATATTGTGTTCCATCAATAGTAATCTTGATAGATGTTTGTCTATCAAGCCCTCTATATCTAATCATTCGAATACTTTTTCCGATAAAATTAAACTTGACAGTATGTAATACAGGACTCAGAGTATACTTTTGTGTAAGGCCAGATGATAGTGGGTTGTTAGTATATGTTCCCCAAGAAGGGCCTTCATAAACGAATGTAGAATTTGTGTCTTCGATCCGCTGCCAGCCAGACTCTGGAGTAGGTAACGCTTATCCAACCGATGCTGCATATGTATTTGATTGAAACGAAAAAAACGACACTAAAACTATTAATGATAGAACTAACTTAGACATACCATTCTTCCAATTATTCAACAAAGAATTCATCTCCCTTTATATGTATACATAAATCCTACACTAAATAAAGGCGAACAAATAGTCTGTTATTCGACAAATATTAACAGTATAATTAAGAGTTTACAGGAAATTTGTGGATTATTTCTTTGATGAAAATTTGTCGCTTAAGTAAGGCTGTGAAATAAATATAATAGAATCAGATATAAAACCAACTCCCATAATTTACCATAATATATAGTAATATGAAATTAAAGGAGCTGAGTATCTTGAAGAAAGCAATCATCAGATTAGTGGCCGGTATGTTAATCGGTTCGGCAGAAATGGCCGCAGCTGTGACCACTCAGACTGTTCAGGCTGCCCTTGCAAAATTCACGTTTTCAGTCGATGGTCAAAAGCAAACACTTAAGAATGATCCACTTGTATATAAAGGCACTCCATATCTACCAGTACGCGAAGTAGTTGAAATGACAGGCTATGGACTGGAGTATGACAACACGAAGAAGTCCATTGCTCTTAAATCGAAAGGAGGAACTATTGTGGAAAATGATCAATTAACAAGTACAACTTATACGATAAAAGGACCCAATTAGTTGAACTATTAGATAAGAAGTATCCCGACATAGCAAAACAATGTTCTATTGCTATAGCGCTAACTCAGGATGGACAACTTCATTTTGGTGACCAATCATTTAAATTATCATCAGATGCAAATTCAAATATCGATATTACTCCGCTTATTGATGCTGGTATTATCTCGCTGAACGATGTTCAATATTTACCTCCGCTACGACTCATAATAAATATCTGGCTGACGACTGTAGCCTCAATACGCCCGAGAGTATCGGGCGTAAGGCTAATTTCATGGAACTTCCCTCGTTCAACCCATCCACTTCCGTCCTTACTCAAGTATGGAATGATATCATTGTCTTCTCCACTTGTCTCTGTAAATTGTACAGCATTACCATCGACTCTTATAGTGATTTTGGTTCGTGTAGGACCTGAATAAATACCGTAGTCTATACCATGTGTATGTGCACACGCTGCATCTGAGCATCTTATATTATTACTGGTACTTTAGGCATCTATAGTCCCCTCTATATAAATTTTCCCGGTGTGTAATCCGGATTATGATTATGCCCCCCATTTGGAACCACTGGATCGCTTGAAATCCCTGAAACCATTATCTCCCAGCCAGTTGCCGGATCTGTGTAAACGATGTTGTTGTTACCAAGATTAAGATCAAAGAAATCTCCATCCATCATGTGCAAGGCGTTAACTCCGTTCTTTGTGAAAGTGAGGTTTTTGGAATCGATAACTATGCGGCCACCTGGTGCAAATGATCCGGTGAATCCTATTTCATCCATGTGGTACCGGCTCCCATTTGCAGTAAGAGTCCCGATACCATGCATAATTGCTTGGTGTAGTCGTTCACGGACAAACGTAGCCTTCATACCGCCCTCTCCGCTCATTTTGGTAACGAAACTTATCTCCCGTACAAATGATGCCTTTATGTTTCCTTCTCCTTCAAGGAGTGCTGAGCCCGTTGCAATAACGTTAACTCCAGCTTTCAAATTACCTTCGCCACGCAAGACAGCACTTCCGAACAAAAATAGAAGGGGAGTTTGAAATGAAAAAAGTCTACAGAATAACTATGGGTTTCCTGGCACTCATATTGTTATTCTTACCGCTACAGTTGGACACGCCGCCGGAACTGCTGTAAGTGTTAAGAATTATACATACAAAGGATACCCCTATATCCAAATTGTGAAGTCTAACTATAAAACCAACACAGATGCCATTAATAAAGTTTTAAAATGGCATGCAGTGAACAACGCTCAGGCATCTGAAAATATGAAGAAAGAGGATGATTTTTACTCTATCACAAGCAAAGTACAGTTGTATTATAATAAAGATGGTAAGCTTTCAGTTGGCTATTATGATTACATGTACGCTGGTGGAGCTCATGGCATGTATGATACTACAATCTTTAATTATGACCTAACCACTGGAAAACAGATAAGTTTAAAAAGTATCTTGAATACCGATGAGAAAAAAAGCAAAGCAAAAAAATATGCAGTTTATGTTTTGAATGCAAAATATAAAAAAGGTGCTAACCTCTTTGAAGATGTCATCAACGATCCACCATTTGATGTTTCCAAAATGCCTTTTTATTTAAGAGATTCAGGGATCACAGTTAGATTTTATCCTTATGATGTAGCACCATTCTCAGAAGGATTTGTCGACATTACCATCCCATATTCAGAGATCAATAAAAAATAACCGGTAAAGGGAGCTTGTAAAAAGCTCTCTTTTTTATTCCTTAGAAGACCCTTCCCGCTTGCTGAATGCCAACTCAAGCAATCCCGTAGCTAACAAACCAGCCAATCCCCCAGCCTACAACCGAAGTACAAGTTCTAGCTCCATAAATGGACAAGCAGCAGCGCCAACCAGTAAGCCGATAACCAAACCAATCAGTGGTAATATGTTTTTAGGTACGTTAACAGTAGTCTTCACGAACTGTACTCCTGCCAACACAAAAACGGCGATCACAGAGGCGAACGCCAGTACATTAGTTAGGTTTTGATTGTCCATTATTTATCCTCCAATCTCGTGATCAAAAGTCCAGCGCGAGCAAGCACCGTTATTACTCGATAGAAGTCCAAACTCCCAACTTTAGGTGTGTCGATTAATCCTGCATCAAACGCTGCTTGTACAGCATCATTTGCCCAAGCAGGTATTTCAGTTAGGCTTGCCCTACTCTCCAACTTATCCACCCTAGATAAAACTTTAGCGATACTCTGCCCTTGCTCTGGCATAGCTTGTTTAAGTACATCTTTGCTATTGGTAAGCCCAGCCACTGTATCCGATAAAGCCTTGATCTCCGACCGCAATGAGGAAAGTTCTTTCTTTTCTTCTGCTGACAGTTCATCCGCCTCCATAAGTTTAGTAGGCGGTGTCTTCCCCACAAGTAGATCCTTTACAGTCAATCCGAAAAATGAATTGAGTCCATTTGTCCCCTCATTATCTCTGTATAGGACTTTACTAACTCTCCGCCCGGTACAAAGTTTTTGTCGTATGATAAGAAAGTCAATCGCATCCATTTTTTTATTCAGGAGATTCCCCTATTAAAAAAACTCCCCCAGTTCTTCTGAAGGAGTTAGAATTTAGCTTGATTTTCTAAAAATCGTGTCTTTTATTTTAATTCTAGTTAAATGCATTTCTCCCTCGCGTGGATATAGCTTGTCTCTAGTGAAATGATTAGTGATAATTAAATATGGAAATCCTTCTGGTATCAGACTATTTCTTCCGTGGGCAATGCCCATAAATACCGGAGCTTTTGAACCAATGTCAGTCTCAAGTATTCTTCTCCAGCTCTCACCTTTATCTGTAGTAATCCAGATTGAAGACCTTTTTGTTAAATCGTCATCCCATTCATCATGAGCAAGAGCATAAGCAATTAGCGTTCCCTTCACAGCATGCAAATCGTAAAACGGCGCGTTGTCAGGATTTTTATCAAGTATAAGCTTGGTTTCAAAAATATCATCATCGCCAGATGATTTACGGATTTGATTGATATATCCCTTACTATCAGGATTCTTATTGCCATTAAAGAAAAAATCAGTTCCCCATATTCTACCATCTCTGAAATACGTTAATCCCGTGTCGCCACCAAAAGGATCGGGTCCTAAAATCGTTTTAAAGGTCTCGCCCTTATCTATACTTTTGAAAGTCATTTTTGGTCCGTCACCAGCTGTAACGTATAAAGTATCCGTGTAAGGGTCTACAGAAACTTGGTGAATATGTCGGTCGACAAATTGAGTGAAATAGGAATTTTTTTTCCATGTTTGACCATCATCCACGCTCTTATAAAGATAAGCAGCATTTTTTTCTATAATGCCATACTGACCTATATAAAGAATGCCCTGACTATCTTCGGCTATACTCCAAGGTGTGGCTGTTGTTCTAGAGTCAGTTAACTTAAGAGAGATGACGAAATTTAGTTCACTCTTTTTGTTCAATTCTCTCTTAGTCTCGCTACGATAAACATTCCCATCCTCTAGACCCACAAAAACATATCCTTTGCGCGAAACATACACCGCTCCATATATTGGAGGTCTTGCTTTTCCTCCTCCAATAGTTGCAAAATCAAATACTTCACTCCAAGAATCTCCATAATCATTAGACCATTTAAGAATACTACCACTGATTCCCCAAAGAGAGTAATCATCATCAATAAAAGGGTGATATATATCTGTATATATTTCCTCAATTTTGTTATTCTTTTGGATATCAAATCCAGATATAAACCCGATGCACAAAATGATGATAATTATTCTAAATATCAAATTTTTTCTTTTATTCAATTAATTCCCTCCAATCTTTTTTCATTATAACTCACAATTAAAAGTTTTTGAACAAAAATAAAAGACTTTATAAGAAGTAACTTTGTGTAGACGATATCCAATGAAAGTCACGTTTTCAATGGGAAAGAACTTTTTTATTAATAAATCACAAATCCCGTTCAATCATCTCGTCCCCGGACACATGCCAGCGTGGGATTACTCTGTTATACCAGATCCAGATTAAAGTGCCTTCCGCTGGCCTCTGTGACCAGAATGTTGTCTGATTCCGGCTGCTCGAAGACATTAGAAAAAGCGTGGATAACGTTGCCGTCAGCCTCCACGCGTATATAGTGTTTATACATGTCATTCCTCCTTATAGTTCGGCATCTGCTACAAAATGGAACGCTGTCCGACTACTGCTTGGCGTATTGCACGCTCCCACTGCGTTCCAACCTCTAAATCCATTATCTGAGGATTGGTTTTCTGTTGTAGTTAATGTAGTCTTTAGTACACTGCCAACAATACTTACTCGCGATGCCGTACCATCCAAGGCGAATAAATTGAACGTTGCTATCCTTTTCCTATCTTTAAATGACAAATGATAACTGGATATGTCATTAGTAGGTGCACAAGGGGGTAATGGTCCAAGCCACAACTCCATAGTTGTAGCTACATTCGTAATACCTTAAGCATGCTGGTAATTCTTTCGCAAAGGTCCGTGGCTGAAACGGAAGGATTCAGCTCCGGCGTTGACTTGTAATTGTGTAATGTTGATAATCCCGGACCCGCGCATCGTCTCAAGCTTAGACTCTCCAACTCTTACCCCAAGTGTCGACCCCATTGATATGATATTGCAATTTCCATTAAATCATCTTCATTGTTCCCAAACGTTTTCCCTGCGAGTGAGTTTGTATCAAAAGTGACGATATACCTGGTCAATGTACTTGTAAGGCGTAAGCTTGAACCATTGATAACTTCTATGCACTTGGTGAACCTCCAGAACCGTTGTTCTGCCGAAGCCATACACCATGTTTTTTACCTGAGATATTGGAGTTCGCAAAAAGGATACCGTAAACTTTTAAAATCAATTCCGCAATCAATATCCAGATGGAGTAATAATCGATATTTATTTTGAACGCATCAATAAATATAGGAAGTAAGGCACACTCAGCATTGTTACAATAATTCCTGCGGGAATATCCGACTTAAAGCTGACCGTTCGAGCAATCGTATCCGCTACAAGCAGTAATAGCGCACCAATAAGTGCTGAAGTTGGTAGAAGTACTTTGTAGTCGTGACCTACCAACTTGCGCGCCACATGTGGACTAATCAATCCTATAAAGAAGATCGAGCCCCCGAGCGCTACACAGCCAGAAGTAATGCATACAGCCGCAATCGCCAGACGCAAAAATTTCTTCTTTACAGCGACTCCTAATCCTATCGAAATTTCGTTACCTAGCACTAAGACGTTCAATGTCCTGAAATTGGAAAGAATATATGCAAATAGCAGCAATACCCAAGGTGCCAGCAAGCTGATATAAGACCACTTGTCACCCCATAAATATCCTGCTTGCCAACGCTGCGCAAACTCATACTTCTGGTCATCAAGCTTTAAAGTTAGGAATAACGACAGCGCACTAAACCCCATATTGATCGCAACACCAGTCAAGACAAGTCGTGTAGAAGAAATCATACGACGTTTTCTATAGGCTAGAATATAGATCAGAGCTGCTGCCAGCAGACCACCTAAGAATGCCATAGACGGCAGTAATAATGTTATAGCGGCGCCTTGAATGCTTACCGTTGAGATAATCAGCAACACCATAAGACCTGAACCTGAGCTAATACCAAGCATGCCGGGATCAGCAAGATCATTGCGCAGCAACGCCTGCATAACTGCACCTGCCAGTGCCATCCCAAATCCAACAAGTATCGCTAATACGATCCGAGGAAGACGAAACTTATAAACAACGAGATTATGTTCCTCCGGACCTTGTCCAAGCAATACTTGAGATACTTCAAGTGGATTGAGGGACACCTTTCCCATATTAAGACTAAGAATAGCTCCTGCAATAAGCAGTATTATGAGAGATAGAATCCATATTGCAGCCTTATGCGATTTAACAACATTCATTTGAAGGCTCTCCTCTCTTTGCTCGCAATTAGCAAGAAGAAAGGAACACCAATCATTGCAAAAATAATGCCCAGTGCTGTCTCCGCCGGACGATTAATCAGCCTTCCTGCGATATCCGCTACTACCATAAGTGCGCCGCCGTAAATGGCTGATGCCGGAATAATATAACGATAATCTACACCTACAAAAAAACGCATAATATGCGGTATAATCAACCCTACAAAGCCGATTGGCCCTACAAGTGCAACAGCTACACCCGCTAGTAAAAGGACCGCAAGCGTAGCTATCATCTTAACGAGAACGATCCGTTGCCCGAAGCCTTTCGCGATCTCTTCCCCCAAGTTTAAAACGGTGATAGAGCGTGCAATGAATAGTGACAAAGCCAGTCCACCTAAGAACCAAGGTATAACTAGCCTAATTTCCACCCATGTTGCTCCAGCCACACTTCCCGAAGTCCAATAAGCAAGGGCACGACCAATTCCATAGTTTAATGAGATAAATGACCCCACAGCTCCAAAAAGCATTGTAATTGATATTCCAGCTAGCACCAGTCGTTGAGGTGTCATTCCTGAACGATTCCATGAAGCGGCAAGATACGTTAATCCTGCTCCAAGTCCTGCGCCAATAAAGCTAACCAGCAAGGTTGTTGTCTGCAGTTGCCCTGGAAGAAAAACCAGTGTAACGGCCATTGCAAGAGCTGCTCCTGCATTTACTCCCATTAATCCGGAATCTGCTAAGGGATTTCGCGTATAACCTTGCATAACCGCTCCTGCTACCGCGAGACACATCCCCGCAATAATATCAGCTGCTGTACGCGGAATTCGAAGGGCATGAATAATCTGATGCTCGGTCAGTTCTGGATCAAAATTAAAAATCGCTGTCCATGCCATCTTCAGGCTCATGGAAGCAGAGCCAAAAGAGATAGAAGCCGCTACTGAAAGCAGCAGCAGCAATATCCCTAGGAGTAAAAACAGACCGAAATACGATTTCCCTCTTAAATTAGGGATAACAGCTGTTCTATCATCTAGCTTTCTATTTTTTTTCATACGCTGACACTAGCTTCTCAACTACAAAATCTAGCTGCTTATCTAGAGAGTAGATATCGGAATAATATGAAAAATCAAACCCAATTTCGATCAATCTACCTTTTTTGATTGCTGGAATGCTGTTCCAAATAGGGTTGTCCGACAAATCATCAGCCCCATCCCATACAGAGCGGAACACGAAGTCTCCTATATACTCAGGTAACACTTCTAAGGAAACAAACCCTCCAGTAGCCTTCTCCCTGCCATCAATCTTCTTCTGAAGAATCTCTGGTGCCTTTAGTCCTAAATATTCATAAATGATCTGAGATCCTCTTCCGTAAAGCTTGCTATCGATCACCGCCATCTCTTTTTTGCCGCCCTCGATAATGGTTACCGTCTTATCTAAAATTCCAAGTTAACCAAGCTTCTGCTTACTTTTCTCCAACTTCTCATGGAAATTATCTAATAAAGCTTGTGCCTCCTGCTCCTTGCCAAATACCTCGCCAATCTTCATTATACGTTCGTCCGTCGCCATTTTTTCATAAGGAATTGGAATGGTTGGTGCAATATCCTTAAGGATTTCGTAAGTTTCTTCAGAAGCAGCTATGATCAAGTCCGGCTTTACTGCCATAATAGCTTCTGGATTAGGCTCATACCATGAACCAAGATCTTCAATACCTCCCAGCTCTTCTGCAAAGGCCGCTCCTTCAAAGACACTCGAAGTACCTACTGGCTTAATGCCGAGGGCAACAAGATCCCCTTGAAGGTATAACACGACAACCCTCTCTGGATTAGCTGGAACGACAATATCTCCCTTTACCGTAGAGATAGTTCTTGTCTGAGCTTCTTTATTGTTATTGTCAGTTGCAATTGAATTATTGGCTGATGATGATGTAACTTCAGAAGCTTTGGATCCCTTAGAATTCGTGGCAGTAGAACCAACGTTTGCAGATCCGCATGCACTTAAAAGCAAAGTAAAGCTAAGCAGCATCGCTACAATAAAACTTGATGTCTTTGTTATTCGCATAGGTGAAGACCCTCCGGTTATTTTATTATGATAACTATAGTGATAATGATTATCATATTCAACAACATTATATCGGGAGGATATGTTCTCGCCAATGGAGAATCTGGCGGTGGTAAATGGACGATTCTCCGATGAGCTCACCTGCCTGCTTTCCTTGCGGAATCGGATGGGAGATTGACCATTATATTTACTAAACATACGACTGAAGTAATATACATCGCTATATCCAACTTCTTCTGCAATATCGCGAAGTGGAGCATCGGTACATCGTAATAGCTCTTCTGCATGTTCAAGCCGGTATCGTATCAAATATTCGATCAAGCTGAACCCCGTCTCCCCTTTAAAACGCGTTGATAAATGACGAGGGCTATAATTAAATTGCTCCGCTATTGATTCTAGTGATAAATTGTGACGATAATGCACCTCAATATAACGGACAACCTGCCCAATGACATCCGGTTGCCTCAGGTTAATTCCATCCTTTGTAAACTGCTTTAATAATTCATGTATAAACTGATAGAACAAGCCTTTAACTTGAATTCTTTCCAATAAACTTCCTTGTGCCCAGAGTTGTTCCATTGCCATTAGTTGATAGTGCAGTGGCAATGGCTCTAAAGACTCGAAGCCATACTGCATCCGAAATGGATTGCTTCGTTCCAAAAGTCTTGCTAAATCCTTTCTTCCTGGTAAGGAGGCTCTATAGAATAATAAATAGTATTCAAAAATCTTCCCTGCCTCTATGCTTAGTCTCATACCCTTGCCACCATGCACGATAAAATGACGGTCTGCGTCGTAATCTATACCGTTAAGATTCAAGCTGGCCGCACCCCGCACACAGTAGATAAATCCACATGCAGGTAATATATAGCCTTGCAGCTTGTCCCCAGGCTCCATCACAGCATGTCGAATATCCAGCACTTTAACGGCTGCATAATTCCATGCGGCAACATGATCTTCCAACTTCATCTTGCATTTCACTCCGATCCGTTACACAATCTATTTAAGTTAATTACATCTTAAACAATGATAATGATTATCAATTAGTATTAGGCAGCTCTTCTATTTTGTCAATCGCTGTTTATTATCGTGCTTGCTGATAGCTTCGCATAAACTTCGAAAAGTCAAAAATAACATCGCCATGAATCTATAAACAACCACGAAAACCACTGGTCTAAGGTGTCCCCAACCTTTCCAATAACCTTCTTTGATGACATCAAATTCGCACAGCGTTGATTTCCATTCTTCTGGAACCGTTTATCTCTCCTTATGGGGTCTCATCCCTATGATTCCTTATCTAAACGTTACTTGAACTAAACAGGAACAATCTCTCAACATTGCATCTCCTATAATTTAGCATTAATATAAAATAATGAGACTTACTGAAAATCGTTAATGAGTATCGTTTTGAGGATTATTGCATTTTCGCAAACTCACTAAGGAGTAGGAGTGTTTTTTATATGTTATAGGGGAAAACGAATATTGGGACCAATGACTGAAGCTGATGCTCTACGTGAATGGTTTACTCTTTCCGGTACAGTGAAGGACATTTATATTATTGAGGTTGATGAGAACAATAAAGTAAGGCGCCAGATTGGACCCACAAAGAAGAAAAAAAAATAAGCATAGCCTGCAGCAACCTACTATAACTTGATTGAAAAAGAGATAAAACGTAAAAAAGCCCCACCGACCTTTATTGGTTGATGGGGTGTTTTATTAAAATGGAAATTTAGTAAGCGAGAATATTAAGAGTACCATCCCAACAATCGAAGACAGAGCAGCCATTTTATCTTTAGTTTTAAAATAGGTAGCTCCTCCATTAAAAATCAGAGCTCCACACATCCCCATCATTGTCCAAGACATGATCACTTGATCCTGACCGCGGAAAAATAGTATTGCCAGAATGATTGTTGCTGCACTAAATAAAATACCGAACAGCCTTAGTGCTTTCAGCAAAAAATCCCCTCCCGAAATATAATGGGCTAATGAATTTGCAGCTTACTCGATATTACAAGAAAAAATGTAGCCAATGGGCCACAAAGCAATGAAATTAAAAACCAGTTTAATCCACTCCTATTTTTACCTTGTGCTAACCCAGCATTTATTAATGCCAATGTACCCCATCCAACAAAATACCCGTTATCCATCACGCACACGACCTTTCAACATCATTTTATAGGAATACGAATATCCAATATAATGGTTTCATCATAAGCAAATGTTGCAGGGATTTGTTATACATGCTGAGATTTCAACAACTACTTTATTCTTGTGGCGATAAGCTGGATCGTTTCATCAGAGTCTTTTACAAGACATTTCAAAGTAATGCCCAGGACAAGTGAAAATAAAGAGATCATAAAACAAATGACTGTAATCATTGCTCCTCTTAAGTCATTTGTGAAATTATAACGCAAGATTTCTGAGAAGCTGCTAGTAGAAAAGAAAATTATAGTCAAAATAAAAAACAATCCAAAAACACAAAATAGAATGTTTGATATTTTATTAACTCTTTCAAAATAGCTCATGTATTCAACTCCTCTGATCAAGATAATAATCCACCAAGACATAAATGGAACCGGCAATACCAAAAAGGATAATGGCTATACTACTATTCAAATGATATTCCTGTATAAAGCGTTCATCGTATGCCTTGTAAAAGAAAACATATCCCCCGATACCACTCAGAAGCAATATCATTATGCGGCTAATCAAAGGATTTGCAATCATTCGAACAACCCAAGAGAAAGGAAAAATTATAATTGGGTAAAGAACGGCTGAAAAAAGAAATGCTAAGAAAATAAAAACAAATCCTATATTTTGAAACCCGTAATATTCAGTCGTACTGATCTTATTTCCTTCCAAGAGCTCTAATCCAAAAGAGGCCAACGTGAACAGAATCGTCGAAACAAACCATAACATGATATGCTTAACTACACGCAAAGTAATCCCACCAATTTTATGCTTTATATATCAGCCATTTTATTCATAAGTTCTATTGTTAAATCTGCTTCCAATAATCATTTAGCACTTGGTTCTATTGAAGTTAAAAAAGGTTTTTGCCCTATTCTACTATTATAGGAAACAAAGTACTCCTCATTTATATTAATCAACTTAAATATTCCTTTTGGGATTGTGACTGTAGTTTGATCACCGCTCATATTTTGTACTACTATTTCTCTTTTATCTACTGACACTACATTAACAACAGCAGATGTACTTGCCATCAAAAGGTACCATATTATAAATAAAAAAATGATCAAAGGAAGAAATGAGAAGATTTTACGATTATTCATATCTATCACCTCAGAGTAAGGATCATCTAATGGGCATGGTAGTTACCTCCTATCCATTGCCGAACAATTCTTGTATGTATTTTTCCGACATATATTCTCTAAATTCTTTATCTAATAAGTATATTTCATCTTGTTTTATCCACTGGTAGTTAAAAACAGTTCCACAGTCCTCTCCTTCACCCTCTCCAGTGAATCTCCACTTTTCAGGTAATCTTGTTTCTGGAATCAGAAGGTAGTCATGTCTTTCAACATTTGCATCTATATAATCCTTATAATAATATTGTGTTCCTATTTTCTTTACTAATTTAAATTGTTTAAGTCCACTTTCTTCTTGAATTTCCCTGAATAAGGCTTCTTCTTCTGTTTCCCCGGCATCGACATTACCACCTACTAATCTAAAGGGTACTTCTGGTACATTAAGATAAACTAATAAGGTCTTTTCTCCAACTTCATTGTCTTGCAAAATAAATCCGTATACCTTCTTTCTAATCGGTTTCCCTATTTTCATCGTGTCCCCCTTATTTAGCTTTTTATAAACGAAAATAAAAAAGTATTTGATCATTGATCAAATACTTGCTCAGTCGTACGGTGTTATGAATATATGCTCCCTTGTGGTCATCTACGTTTACGCCATTCGAACATACCATAAATTTACTTTATTGTATTCTGAAAACCTAAATTAAACAAGAGTAACTCTTTAATTCTCACCGCTGATCAAAAAAGCACTCCGCTTCTGTTTAGCACATTACAATCTATTGTGCATTTTATATAGAGAAGCTTAATAGAAAGGGGTGGATCAGACTGGCAACTCGTCAACCTGATTTGGTATTGATCACTTGGAGCAGAAATCCTTTGGTTCGTGGCTCTGCACGTAGGATTATTTCTGTCCGCATCATTGGAAATGCTGAGCCTTGTCGACCTAGCTTAAGACCCAACGGGCTACTTGACACCGCCTTAGCTTGTTTATTAGATAATGACATTGGTTTTAAAGTTGTGTTTCGTAAAAAAACTTCAAGGATTAGCGGCTATTTGCTGTTACAACGCCATTAATATTTTCAGAGGGCAGCTAAGTTGCTGCTCTTTTTTAACGTTGAATAGAACCTGAATCTTATCGAAATTAGGTGAGTCCATGAACTTACAAGATGTAAAGAAGAGCTATGATTTAATCGTAAGCTTAGGTATGTCTTGTGCTCCTGCTATAAATATGCAAAGAAATAACTTGAGAACATTCTCCATGCCTCTTGACTGGATGATTTCTTATTCATTAACTGATGTAAACAGACTTTATAAGAATAGATTTCAGAATTTCATGGAGTTAACAAATCTGAAAATGCTCGAAGAGACACATTTTTTTCTAGAGGATGGAGTGCCCGCTTATCCTAATGGAAACAAGAAAGCGTTAGTGAAATCGTATTTTATTCAGGATACCTTTTATAACATTATCTCGGTACATGATTTTCCTATCACCTTAGGTAAACATTGGTCTACGACCTATCCATCTTATAAAGCAAAGCTGGATTTACGAATTAAGAGATTTTGGGACAAATTACTAAGCAGTAAAAAAATTCTATTCATTAGATGGTTCGCCACATACGAACAGGCTGTAGAGCTACAAGCGACTTTGTCTGATATATTAAAGCCGAACGAATTCACTGTCCTTATCCTTTATCCCGTTCGTGAATTAACATCAGTACGAGAAATCCATTGGAATATTAATCATATTTGTGTGTTAGAATTTCCTGATGATATGAACGATTATGATAGCTGGGATTATATTTTGAAAGATATACAAGTAACGAGCGATTAATTTATCTCTTATTAAAAAATGACCCTTTCATGGGTCATTAATGTTGACGGCTTCGGTCAATCAAATGATTAATCATTTCTTGCGCAGCAAAAACATATGGATTCAGATATAACCTACTGATACCTACAAATATAGCAATAGGGTTACTGACTCCAAAATCGCTTTGGCTCCAAAGTGATTTTGGATTTGTAAGTTCAGGCTCTACAAGATCATACTTTTCCATCAGCCTTTCCTTTGTTCCACTATCCATTACAGCTCCGTTTTCTTTATCCGCGAAGACTGCTCCTGATGAAAAACACGCCATGATCAGAACAAAGGAAAAAATGAGTATTGCTAGTTTCTTTTTACGCATAATACAGCTCCTAATTCTTTCTATGGTCTACACTAAACTCTAAACCTTGTACCAACTCAAATATTTCTCGGGGAATCGCAGGAAATCTATGTATTCGACATTCTTGATCAGTTCTAGATCATATTCTATAAAAATAATGGGATAAAAAGTATTAAATTCTATAATACACCTTTCTCCATATAAAAACAAAAGCACCCCACAGCTATAATTAGTAGGGTACTTTTGAATAATTCTCCATATTTACAATACCAACATCCCAATAAATATTCTATGGGGTTGGAGTTCCGCCATTGGCATTTAGCGTTTCGCCACTAATATAGCTCGATTCCTGGCTAGCAAGAAATACATAAGCCGGAGCCATCTCTGCAGGCTGTCCCGGACGGCCTAGTGGTGTGCTCGCACCGAACTCCTTCAGCACTTCCTCTGGTTGCCCACCCACCACCTGAAGAGGTGTCCATACGGGACCTGGCGCCACTACATTGACTCGAATCCCCTTACCAGCGACTTGCTGAGCGAGAGATTTACTGAATGTATTGATCGCAGCCTTGGTCGTCGCGTAGTCCAACAGGATGGGCGAAGGGTTATAGGCTTGAATGGAAGAAGTGTTGATGATGGCGCTACCCGGTTGCATATGTTTCACTGCCGCTTTACACAGCCAGAACATAGCATATACGTTCGTTTTAAAGGTATCGTCAAAATGCTTCGTAGTAAGATCAGCAATATCGGGGACGAATTGCTGTTTGCCCGCTACATTGGCTAAAATATCAATCCCACCCAGCTGCTTGACCGCAGTATCGACGAGCTGTTCACAGTACTCCTCGTCCTTAAGATCACCTGGGATGGCGATTGCGGTTCGTCCTGCTTCCTGCACCAGCTTGAGAACCTGCTTTGCATCTTCTTCTTCCTCCGGCATGTAGGATAAGACAACATCTGCGCCTTCACGAGCAAAAGCAATCGCAACAGCTCGGCCTATCCCGCTGTCTGCCCCTGTAACAATCGCTTTTCGTCCAGTCAGACGTCCGGTGCCTTGATAGGTATCTTCACCTGTATCAGGCACGGGATTCATCTTCTTCTGAAGCCCCGGCTCTTGTTGCTGCTGTTGAAATTCTGGTCCTGCCTTGGTGTACTGAGTGGTAGGATCTTGCATCGTATATTGGTTAGACATCGATCAATTCCTCCTTTATTTTTAAAAAACCATTTTTTATTTAACGAACTCTTTTTTATGTAAACACAACAGTACACCGCTAAACATACCTCATCGATAGCATAGTCCTGAATATTTCCACAAAAAATACCCCAACTACCTGTTAAGGTGGCTAGGGTATCTCATACTTTAAGTATCATTAATCATTTAATGGCCTTAAATTTCCTCTGACCTGTCTGGAACCGACTCATAACGAGTACGTATTTCACGATTTTTAGCGTAGATGTATAAATCTAAAGCCACTATTCCTCTACGTGCCAATTTTACTAGCAGGACGAAGAAGTAGATTCCCAAGCCAATTGATATCAACCAAATTAAAAAGAACAAAACACCTACTCCCCCTCCGAAAAAAAGACCTGTGTGTTCCATACGATTTATCCGCTCCTTAAGCAATTTTCATTTTTTATCAGTCTATATTGCGTAAGCTTAAATAAATATATGGAAACTCACACATGAATCGGGACACCCTCCATACAGTTTCGCGTATACATTACATAAAGGAGTGATAAATCATGGGCTTTTTTATTTTCCTCTTTGTTCTGTTAGCGCTACTTAACATCTTTTTCCCACGATTCGGATGGTACATGAGATACGGATGGATGGTCAAAGGTGACGTTGAGCCAAGTGAGGCTTATTTATTAATGACCCGCGTCAGCAGTATAGTGGCACTTATTGTCCTCTTTTTTATCTGGTCTAGTTTCTGACTTATCCTAACGCTCTTAATACATCCTCAATCTTACGCTGATGCGACAATACGCCGTAATTCATCCAGGCCATGAAATCCACCTCATATACGCTGCCGTTACGTACAGCAGGCAAGTTGCGCCAGAGTTGTGTATCCAGCAGTTCCCGTCCTCCCCCTTCAAGCTGATCAAAGGTAATAAACAAATGATCCGCAGTCAGATTGGCAAGCTCTTCTTTTGTCAGGTTCACCCGATTCTTTCCACGGGTCAACTTCCGAACCAAGCTATGGGGTTGCAAGCCCAAATCATGATGAAGCACGCTTCCTGTATACCCCAAATGCTCACATCCATAGAGAGTGATTCCGTAGACTGAGATTCTTAAACAAGCTATGGTCTGACTATAGACGGAACTGGTAAGCAGCTGCTTGGCTTGCTGTGCCTGATGCTCATAATTGTCGATCACTTCCTGGACACGTTCCGTTCTGCCAAAGACGGCTGCTGCGGAATACAATGTGGCACGCCAATCCTCTTGATGAACAGGCAGCTTGAACAACGGAGCGATCCGGCTGCACTCCTCCAGATGCCAACGATGAAAGCCATTATCCAGCAAGATCAATTCGGGCGTATACCGGGAGAGCTCCTGCCAATTACGAGTCGAAATATCTACCTCAGGCACATTGTGGAGAGCCAAGTACTCTTGTTTCCCCCACTCGGCGTGAGAATATTGCGCCACAGGCGTAATATCCAGAGCCAATAGATAATCTTCCAAAAAAGGAGCAAACACCCTCAACCCATCCTGATGGAAGCTTCTGTATTGGCCTGGAGTAACACCCACCGATCTTTTAAAACGCCGATTAAAATAATACTCATTACTATATCCGACGGATACCGCGATATCATGCATACGGTCATTCGTCAGCAGTAGCTGCTGCTGCGCTCTTTCGATACGAAGCCCGTTCAAATGCTCCAAGGGAACCCTCCCTGTCACCTCTTTAAATGTTTGTGTGTAACGCGCACGTGTAATACCTGCTACTTCAGCCAACTGATCGACGGTTACGGCTTGGTTATAATGCTCCTCCATGTAGTGAATGGAACGCTGTATTGCCTCATGATCACCCGTGACCTGAACGAAAGAGGAATTTGCACGCATGATTAGCAGCAGCAGCTCCTGAAAGCGCGTATGGCCTGCGAACCATTCGATCTCATCTGTGCTTCTACGGCTATTGTAGATAGCCTCTAGCAGTAATTTACATTGTGAAAAGGGTCTACAGCTTAACAAACCAGATCGAAGGATGTCCTCTTTAGTCCTTCCTTCTATTTCACTCTGCCTGTTTTCCCCGGTTTCGATGATTTCAAAAGTAAGCCGATAAAAGCTAAGCCCCCGCTCCTCGGCATTGATTTTGCTTAATAACCCTGGTTCGAACAAGAACCCAGTACCTTTTTCCAGTGGAAACTGCCTCAACTCAGCCTCAACATACCCCTGTCCTTCCGATACAATGAGTAGCGTATGATCCTGAAACACCTCACTCTGTCCGCTTCCTGACAGGGATTGGGTTTCTATATTTATCAAGCTATAGAATAGCTTCCTTCTTTTGCTGTCTTGCAAATCTTTTGCCATTCTCCCGCCCCCAATTGAGAACCATTTTCATTCACTTCAGTGTAAAACAAAAAAGAAGGTCTATCAAGGGTGCTGATAGACCTTCTTTTTGCTATTCCTTCAAGGCAGCTGCCATTTATTTCACCATAGCTTCCAGCAGGTCATCGAGCTTCATCGAATTGGCCGTGATGGCACCAGTCTGCCAATGGGAACGTTCCATTCTATAAACATTCCCGTTCTTCACTGCGGGTAGGCTCTTCCACAGCGGCCCATCAAGAATTTGGATCGCTTCCTGATTACCTTCAGTATCCCAGCCCCCGTTGTCAGGGAATACGATGATATGATCCGCTTCGAGCTGAGGAATAAGTTCTTCGGAAATAATAGATTGATATTCAGTCATTTCTGCAGCCATAGGCACGGGTGTCAGGCCAAATTGAGAATAAATCACACCGATAAAACGGTTTTTAACACCGAACAAAGCAAAGGTCTTATCCGCTACGTTGAGCCGGATCACTGCTACTTTTTCTTGCCCCAGAGCCTGTTGCAGTTTAGCTTTTCCATCTGCCACTTTCTGATCATACTCGGCGAGCACAGCCTCAGCCTTCTCCGGAATACCGAGCGCATCTGCAATCGCTGTAAGTACTTGTCTTGAGTCCTGCAGCGCCGCCTCAGGGAGACGATACGTTGGTGCTATCTTGGAATATTGTTCATACCTCGCCGCATCCGCACCTCCGTCCGCAATAATCAAGTCAGGATCTTTCTCCAACAACGCTTCCAAGCTTCCGGTGATATCAAATTCTGGCACATCGAGATTTAAGTAATCCTGTTTGCCCCAGCTTGGATGATACCACTGAACCACCGGGGTAATCCCCAATGCCTTCAAATAATCTTCAAGGTAAATCCCGGCCACCCGTTTAGGGTTGACTGGAATCTCAACATCTCCGAATTCCCCTGTAATCGTCCGAGTTGCAACCTCTTCCGAAGCATTTCCACTTCCTTCGCTCGGTGTGCTGCTAGCTGAGGTTGATTCCTCTGCATTCTCTGTTTTAGCTACATTATCTTTCGTAGTAGTGCTATTCGTTCCGCATGCTGCCAGCGCGGTCAATGCCATAATAAGTACTGCTGACCATAAAAACTTCCGACCCCATCTTACCATTATCCCTTCACTCCAATGCTATATTTTCATTGATTATCATTCTCAATAATCATTATCACAATAGTAGCATGACTTTTATATCTTTCAATGCACTTTCTCTGCAAAAATCTTATACAAACTATTAACTAGTTTCTTCCCTTCTTCACAAATTTCTTATTATTTACGATTGATTTATACAATGCTTTCGCTTACAATAAACTCATAAACGCGCGTTTATGAAAAGAGGGGAAACATGCGCAGCGAAGATATAGCTAAGTTGGCCGGGGTTTCCCGAAGTACGGTATCCCGCGTGATCAACAATTATTCCAACGTCCCTGAAGAGACCCGGGCCAAAGTGCTGCGGGTGATTGAGCAACATCAGTACGAACCGAACAGCTTTGCAAGGGCTTTAGCCGGTAAGAAGACCGATACGATCGGACTCTTCGCCATCAGTATGAACGAGAAGGAGAATACTACCCGAATTTATCAGAACAATTACTTTGCTCCATTCGTTGATGCCGTAGTCGACACCTCGAATGCCCGCGGATGTTATGTACTGATTCATACGGTTTACTCTCCCGACGATTTCATCAAGGTAAAGCAAGCTTTTCTTCAAAAACGGATTGACGGTGGTATCATTGTCGGCACTCAAAAGGATATTAATATCGTCCGAGAAATGGTAGGGCTCGACTCTCCTCTCGTATTAATTGATTATGATATTTCTGAGATTATGTCGGAGCATCTTGACCGCAATCATCTGGCCATTGTGAACTCCAAAGATTACGAGGGCACCACAGAAGCGATTGAATATTTGATCTCTCTGGGTCATCAAGAGATTGGCATCATCTGTGGGCAAATGAATACGTACTCTGGACGAGAGCGTTATACGGCTTATGAAGATACGCTGAAGAAACATGGCCTTCCTGCAAATGAGAGATTTATTCTGAAAGGTGATTTTCTGAAAGAGACTGCTTACGAAGAAGTTAAGAAGCTCCTTGCTTCTGGAGAACCTTTGCCAACAGCCTTCTTCTCCTCCAACGATGATATGGCTATATCAGCGATGGAAGCGTTCTCCGAACACGGAATCATTGTCCCTGAAGATCTCTCCATGGTTGGATTTGATGACATTCAGCTAGCATCCCGTATTCAGCCTAAGCTGACCTCTGTACGCTTGCCGATCTATGAAATGTCTAAGGCTGCAGTTGAAAAAGTAATCGAGCTGTGCGATTCACAGCAGCCGACGTTTAGCACGATCAGCTTTCCAGCTCGTTTAGTGGAGAGAGATTCCTGTCAACCGCCGAAGAAATAGCTTAAGATCAATCCTTCGCTGAAGAAATCTACATATTTTTCCGTGAAGCTGCTATTTGATTCGGTATCGAAACTACTGCTTTAATTGTCCTGCTTAAAAGCATTGAAAAAACTCCCTTCCCTCGAGGGAATTTTTTCTGAAACTTATAAACGCGCGTTCACAATCGAAAGGAGACTTTCTCACATGAAATTCGGAACCTTTGACGACACTCGAAAAGAGTATGTAATTAACACACCTAAAACCCCTTACCCTTGGATTAACTATCTTGGTAATGAGCAATTTTTCGGACTTATTTCCAATACAGCTGGTGGCTACACCTTCTATAGAGATGCTCGTCTCAGAAGATTGACCCGTTACCGTTATAACAATATCCCACTGGATACCGGCGGCCGCTACTACTATCTTTATGATGATGGTGATTTCTGGACCCCAGGCTGGATGCCAGTAAAACGTGATCTCGACTTCTACGAATGCCGTCACGGTCTTGGCTACACTTCCATTACTGGCGAACGGAACGGAATTTCTGTGAACCAGCTTGCTTTTGTCCCTATGGGTCATAATGCAGAAGTACATCGTCTTGTAGTGAAGAACACGGGCTCCGCTAAAAAATCCGTGAAACTGTTCTCTTTTGCAGAGTTCTGTCTCTGGAATGCACAAGATGATATGACTAACTTCCAACGCAATCTCAGTACCGGTGAGGTTGAAGTGAAGGATTCCGTTATCTATCACAAAACTGAATATCGTGAGCGCAGAAATCACTATGCTTTCTACTCCGTAAATAAAGAAATCGCTGGTTTCGATACTGATCGTGAAGCTTTCGTAGGGATGTACAACGGTCTGGAAAGCCCACAAGCTGTAGTTGCAGGCGAACCTACTAACTCCGTAGCTAGCGGCTGGTCCCCTATCGGATCACACGCACTTAACATTACGCTTGAACCAGGTGAAGAACAAAGCTTCATCTTTGTACTCGGCTACATCGAGAACCCTGAAGAAGATAAATGGGAATCCTTGAATGTAATCAACAAAAAACCAGCAGAAGCTATGATCGCACAATTTGCTACAGATGCTCAAGTAGATGCTGCACTCGCTGCACTTGCTGCTCACTGGGATAACCTGCTGTCTAAATATCAAATCCAAAGCGGCGACGAGAAACTGGATCGCATGGTTAACATCTGGAATCCATATCAATGTATGGTTACCTTCAACATGTCCCGTTCTGCTTCCTACTTTGAATCCGGTATTGGCCGTGGTATGGGCTTCCGTGATTCTAACCAAGACTTGCTCGGATTTGTTCATCAAATTCCTGAACGTGCTAAAGAACGTATTCTCGATATCGCGGCTACACAATTTGAAGATGGCAGTGCCTATCACCAATACCAACCACTCACTAAAAAAGGTAACAACGAAGTCGGCACCGGCTTTAACGATGATCCGCTTTGGTTGATCCTAGGAACGGCTGCTTACATTAAAGAAACTGGCGATACCTCGATTCTTGATGAGCAGGTTCCTTTTGACAGCGATCCGAATAACACCGCTACGCTGTTCGAGCACTTGAAACGTTCCTTTGAGCATGTGACTAATAATCTCGGACCTCACGGTTTGCCACTGATCGGGCGCGCAGACTGGAATGACTGCTTGAACCTCAACTGCTTCTCTACTGAGCCGGGTGAATCTTTCCAAACTACTGCCAACATCGAAGGTCGCGTTGCGGAATCTGTATTTATCGCGGGTCTGTTCGTCTTCGTTGGACCGGACTATGCTGAAATCTGCCGGATGCGCGGACTTAACGATGTAGCTGTGGATGCAGAAGCTAAGATTGACAACATGAAAGAAATCACATTGACGCACGGCTTCGATGGCGATTGGTTCCTGCGTGCTTATGATCACTATGGCGACAAGGTCGGTTCCAAAGAAAATGAAGAAGGTAAAATCTTCATCGAACCACAAGGGATCTGCGTAATGGCCGGTATCGGTGTGGAAAATGGTCAAGCTGAAAAAGCTCTATCATCCGTACAAGAGCATTTGGATACTAAATACGGTATCGTATTGCAACAGCCACCGTATTCCAAGTACTATCTGAACCTGGGTGAAATTTCTACGTACCCTCCGGGCTACAAAGAAAATGCCGGTATTTTCTGCCATAATAACCCTTGGATCATGATCGCTGAAACTGTACTTGGACATGGCGACAGAGCGTTTGAAATTTACGCAAAAATTGCTCCTGCTTACCTGGAGGATATCAGCGAAATTCACCGCACAGAGCCTTATGTCTACTCCCAAATGATCGCAGGTAAAGATGCCGTTCGTCACGGGGAAGCTAAAAACTCCTGGTTGACTGGTACTGCTGCATGGAACTATGTAGCCATCACTCAATCGATCCTTGGCATCCAAGCGGATTTCAATGGTCTGAAGATCGATCCTTGTATTCCTACTGAATGGGATAGCTTTGAAATCACACGTGTCTTCCGTGGAGATACTTATGTGATTCAAATCAAAAACCCGAACCATGTATCCAAAGGTGTAGTTAGTCTTACCCTGGATGGCACAGCTGTAGAAGGTAACATCATTGCTCCAGTTGGAGACGGTGCTGTACACCAAGTAGTTGTAGAACTGGGTTAAAAAAATCCGCTCAACCGTTCACTTGAACGATTGGGCGGATCTATAATTAACGCTGGATGACTCCTGAACTCTTCAGGGGTCTTTTTTTTTTACCCTTCCACAACATCTGCTCTTAAATCACTCGCAACCTCAAGCATTCTCGGGATCACAGCTTCATTATTTCCAGAAACGTAAATATCCCCTTGATAATGCCTAAATGGGATTGTAGTATCACCAAAGCTCCACATAAAGAAATCTCCCTCAATGGACATCGTAGTGGCGCCTGCTACTGTATAAACTGATGTATAGGTGAAATCAGGTTTGGATGCGAAATACTGCTTGCACTCTTCTAAAGATATGGTTTGTGTTGAACCTCCATCATTTTGCATAGCTCGTGTAATTCGATAACGTTTGCTCATTGTGATGCCTCCAATATTTTCTGTAAAATAATCAGCTACCTTGTCCCGATCAAATATAGCATACAATAAAGCGTAAATCCCAGCTATCCTAAACCTTAAAGTTGTTTCTGCGCTAACAGCATAGAGGTTCTCACGTAAGGAGATATTGCCCACGAATAAGGGAACTTCAATTGCCCAAACACTCGATATGGCGAAAAAACCTGCAAAAGTACATTTTTCTAAGATGAAAGGAACGCTACAGCACTGATTCCTGCAAATCTGCAGTAATTTTCGTTTCAAAAGTAGCTTTGAGCCCTTAAGCATGGAAAATACTGCACTTTTGCAGGCTTTGGACTTTATAAAGATGATATTGCTTTAAAAAACTGTACTTTTGCAGGTTTTCTGTGGTTTGGTGAACGGCGTGGATGGAATGGTTGAGTGAGTATTAAATGTGTGAGAATTAAGGCATGAGAATCAGAGCGTAAGAATCGATAGAAATGGCAGGTCTAGGTCTCCTGAGTCCGTATGATGTCTGTCTCGCTAGTTAATTGGATTCTTTTGAGTGGTAGGAACTCCCTATCCCTCACATACTATGTAACATAAGACTTTTTAAGCCTGATTCATAATCAGGTTTTTTTGTTCAACTGCAATTTTTTGGAAGTGACAAGCATATTTATAGACATGCCTTTAATGTGGAGATGTTAAATATGCGGCCATTAAGATACCTTATCATTCTTTTAGGAAGCTTACTCGTTGCTACGGGAACTAATTTTTTTCTCGTACCATATAAAATCCTGGATGGGGGAATAATAGGGATAGCCCTCATTATTAATTATTTATCCGACGCTAAAATTGGCGTAGCTATAATTCTCTGCAGCTTTCCTATCTTTCTGCTCGCTTGGTTAAAGGAACGCGATATCTTTTACAACAGTGTACTCGGCCTATTGATCTCATCATTTCTGATCGAGCTTCTCGGTCCTTTCCAATATCACTTTCTATATTATTTTGAGTTTGGTTCCATTTCTAGCGCCATTATTGGCGGTTTTTTGATGGGAACGGGACTTGGGATTATGCTGCGGTTTAAAGCAAGTACGGGGGGCACCGATCTGCTCGCTCAATTTATAAAAAGGTATGTCCCGCTGAACCTTGGATTCATCATTTTTTTGACCGACTTTATGATTATCGGCGCGGGAGGACTCCTGATTTCCAAGGAAACCTTCTTCCACTCCATCCTCACGATTATCTCTGGGGGCGTGGCTACGGGTCTATGCACACTTGAGACGAAATAAATGGAAATAAATAAGAATACACACGATCATACGTTCGTATTATAATAAGGAGAAAAAATATAAGGTATCTCTACCTCACCTGGAGCGTGTGAACCTATGAATAAAGAGCGTGTCATTATGCTATCTGATTGCCAAAGCTTCTATGCCTCTGTGGAAAAAGCCTCTAATCCGCAGTACAGCAATAAGCCGCTGATCGTTGCTGGAGACCCAGCTAGACGGAACGGTATTGTGCTGGCTGCCTGCCCTATAGCCAAATCCTATGGCATTACTACCGCTGAGACGTTGAAGGAAGCGCTGGCAAAATGCCCCGAAGTCATCGTAGTCAGACCACATATGCAGCAATATATCGATGTCTCCTCTCAAATCACAGATATTCTACGTAAGTTTAGCGACCAGGTAGAGCCCTATTCTATCGATGAACAGTTTATTGATGTCAGCGGTAGCCTCAGCTTATTTGGCAGTCCAAGGGAGATCGTTACCGCCATTCAGGATCTAATTCGTAGAAACACAGGTGTGCGTGCGCGCATCGGCATTGGATATTCCAAGGTTACCGCCAAAATGGCTTGCGACCTGTGGGCCAAGAAGAACGCGGATGGTATATTCACCCTCGCTAACGAGGAGCTTCCGAATGTGCTCTGGCCTCTCCCCATTAGCGAGCTGTTCATGGTAGGTCGCCGCATGTCCGCCCATTTCCAAAGCATGGGTATTACGACAATTGGACATTTGGCACAGATGCCGCTAAGCGAGCTGAAATGGCGCATGCGGGAGAAATTTCACAAAAAATGTGATATCGACGCCGAGCTATATTGGCGGATAGCCAATGGCATCGATGACAGCCCCGTGAGCCCAAGCACCTATGAAGTCGCACCCAAGAGTGTCGGGCACCAAATGACGCTTCCAAGGGATTACTATAAGCTGCAAGATATTAAGACCATCATTCTTGAGCTATCTGAGCTTGTATGTAGACGTTGCCGCAAATTGAAAGTACATGGTGCAGTCGTGTCTATCGGCTGCCAAGGTGCCAGCTTTGATGACCCCACAGGCTTCTCAAGACAAACTACAATGAGCGATCCTACAAATGCCACCCTGCTGGTATATGAGGCAGCTCTTTCTCTCTTCAAGCTCCACTGGGACGGTCAGCCTGTGCGTAGAATCCACTTAAGCCTGTCCAATCTATCTGACGAAAGCCAGTACCAGCTAACCCTATTTGAGTCTCGCCCTCACTATCGTGAACTCGAACGTGCGACCGATGCCCTCAAGAATAAATATGGGGAGACGATCATTGGGCGAGCAGCTTCTTTTACAGATGCCGGGCAGCTTAAGGACAGATCTGGAAAGATCGGCGGACACTATAAATAAAAACTATATTAAAATACACACCATATCGTTTATAATGCTATATTGGGGTTGTTATTTTCACGTAGATGAAGCGACAATCGAAATATGTAAACATAGATAATCACATTCCAGAGGAGGACCGGAGAAGTTGGATAGCACGAGCAACACTAACACTACGTATTATGAAATCGTTGATCTCTGTCTTCTTGCTGGCAAGATCATGCTGCAGAATGGTGCAGAAACATCCAGAGTTGAAGATACGATGACACGAATGGCAGGATCCCTCGGGTTCCCAGGAGCACATAGCTATGTGACGCCAACCGTTATTATGTTCACCACAAATAGAATAGAACCTGTTAAGTTATACAGAATTGCGGAGCGAACAACAGATCTGCAGAAGGTATCGGAGGTCAATGACATTTCTCGGCGTCTAAGCGAACGTCAGATTACAGCTGAGGAAGCTCGTGCAAAATTAGGAGAAGTCGATGAAGCCTCACCTGTCTATCCCGTATGGCTGCAGATCTTAGCAGCCGCCCTTACTGGTGCTTGCTTCACCGTTATGTTTAAAGGCAGTTTGTGGGATGCTCTCCCCGCCTTGCCGATTTCCGGACTGGGCTTCGCTGCGGTCATTTATCTGCATCGTTTAGTGCAGACTAAATTCTTCGCAGAGTTTTCTGCTTCCTTCCTGATCGGACTTCTAGCCTTCTGTTCTGTAAAGCTGGGGATTGGTCAAGAGATGGACAAAATCATTATCGGCTCCGTTATGCCTCTAGTACCCGGACTACTCATTACTAATGCCGTTCGTGATCTGATGGCCGGTCATCTGGTCTCAGGCATATCCAAGGGAGCCGATGCCTTTCTAACTGCATTTGCGATCGGTACAGGTATCGGGCTTGTACTATCACTATTTTAATATCCATGTGAAAGAGGTTAGCCCTTCATGATTTTGCAACTTATAACCAGTTTTATCGCCGCGGCAACCTTCTGTATTCTATTTAATGCGCCTAAGCGCTCACTACTACAGTGTGGTTTTGCCGGAATGGTGGGCTGGATGGTGTATGTGCTTCTTAATGTAGAGTTCGGGCCTGTTGTAGCTACGTTTGCAGCTAGTGTAATAGTGGGCATCGTCAGCCAATTTTTTGCGCGATCCTTCAAAATGCCGGTTATTATTTTTAGTGTAGGTGGTATTATCCCGCTTGTTCCGGGTGGTCTCGCTTACGATGCTATGCGTAAATTTGTGGAAGAGGACTATACTCTGGCTGTTGAAATCGCTGTTCGGGCATTAATGCTCTCTGGAGCCATTGCAGCTGGACTTGTGCTAAGTGATGTAATTGGACAAATGTTCCGTCGTCGTGCAATCAAATAACAGCATACTTCTTCAAAAAAAAGAAATCGCCTGTTGGTACAATGGTGGTCACCCATCCATCTCCCAAGGAGCGATTTCTTTGTTCATCTCTATGCAAATAACGCTTCAGGGAAGACTAAAGGCGCAGCACCCGGATGAATACTATTGATGCTAGTGTTCTTGATCCAGGACAGCCCTACAGTACCCTCACCCGCATGAACAGCCACAGCAGGAATATAGGTCATAATCTCAGTTCGTATGTCAGGCGCCATTGCTTTGATGTCCTCTTCTAGCTTGAGTGCCATCTCTAAATTATTCGAATGCATGATACATACATCACTAACAAGCCCTACATCCTGTTTAAATATCTCCAAAAGCGCTTGTTGCGTCTTCTTCATTGTACGGATTTTCTCCACAACAACGACCTTCCCTTCGTCAAAACGAAGCAGCAAGTTTATACGCAGCAATTGGCTAAGTACAAATTGTGATCCAGAAACACGTCCACTGCGATGAAGCTGTGTCAAGCTTGCAGGAATTAAGTAAAAGGACATATTCTCAATAATATTTTCAATCTTCGCTTTAATTTCTAGTCCAGAAAGACCCTTCTTCTGCCAATGTATACCGCGCATGATCATTTCTCGGATTGGATAAGCGCCAACCTTGGCATCAATTCCAATTACATTGGCCTCCGCTATTTCGGCGCCTTGCATCGAAGCATTGTAAGTGCCACTGAGCTCTGAAGAAAGATGTACAGCAATAATTTCATCGTATTCTTCCTTCAACCGTTCGTATAGCTCAATAAACTCACCGATTGGAGGCTGTGAGCTGCCTACCTTTTCATGCTGGCGCATTTTCTCATAGAAGTCATCGATCGTAATATCTATATTCTCTTTATAACATTCGTTGTTAATAATAATCCGTAACGGAATAATATATACATGATTATTCTTAGCGAACTCCGGATCTATGATACTTGTACTGTCGGTTACCCAGGCAATTGATTTCATGGTCATTTGTCACTTCTCTCTCTCATAAAAAGGAATAGTAGAATGAATGAGGAGACAAGGGCCAAGAATTCCAGACCAGTGAATCACACGCTCATCCTGAATAATCAACTTAAGAATTGAACAGCGGTTAAGTAATCCGCGTATTCGTAAATTATACAGGATAACAAGCGTTAATATAGGCAAAACAGGTCTTTCATGCAAATTTCAATCCATTTAATTCAACATTATTCGACATTTTTTCACATTATATATGACGAATATACCTATCCTAATAGAGCCACTTCATGTTATGAAAAAGCTAAACCACAGCAAAAATATCCCCGTTCCCGGCATCTGTCAGTTTTCCAACTTCAACTCATCCATCTGCTTCTGAATCTGAGCGACATCTACCGTTCTTTGAAAACGAACCTCCGAGCGACTATAACGATCCTGAGTAATGGAAGTCTGTTCAAGCAAATCGCTAAACAGCTTGCGTAGCTGTAGCATTTTGTCCCGTTCCGCTAGCGCATCGGCGATCGATTGATCACTCGGATCAAAATCGTCTGCTCATTCACAGCTCTTTCTAACTCCTGCAAAAGAGCTTCAGGTTGTTCAGCCGGCTCCTCACCCTCTTGAACTTTAACGACTCGCTCCAGCCGCTGCTTTAGCTGAACGATTTTACGGGTTAGATCATTTCGATTCACTAACGCTTCCGCAAGTTTCAGATCTGGACTCCCCCTATAATTTTCTGATAGCTAGCGAATAAGGCTCGTGTGAAAAGATGCCGTGGTGTTCAGCACAGCTAATCCTCCCAAATCGATGTCTCTAAATGATCTACGAACTTGCGTAATTTACCGGCTAGCTTGCGGTTAATGGTTCCATCCTGATACATTTGCTGCACCTTATCCCGCTGCTCTTGAATGGCTTTCAGCTTCATTTCAAGTTTTTGATCATCAACAAGCCCATCCTTTGTCCAGCCTTTCCCTTGCTCCAGACGAGAAATTAACTGCTCATAACTGCATGCAACCTTCTCGGCTGCACTTCGGTTGTTCTCGTTCTTACAGACATTAATAGCAGCTATAGCAGCATGGGCCATGGCAATTTTCGCTTCTCTAGCACACTCAGCCTGTTGCAGCATTTGTTGGCTAGCTTCCCCTTCATTCTGACCTGAGAACATTCCCGCAAACAGTCGTCTGATCTCGGTAATCGATATTCTGATTTGTGAATTTAGACTTCTGGCTAGAAAGACCTCACTATGATCCAAGAATTCTCCCAGCTTCTGAGCCACTGAGGCGGGAATCTCATTGTTCTCTAGCAATCGGTTCAGTTCTTTACGTTCAGCTTGCAGACCCACAATCCTCGCTTCAACACCCAGTCGGCGGAAGTTCTCGAGTGCTGGATCATTCGATTGGTCCTCACGGTTTAGACTATAAACCTTTTCTCTAAATTCACTCAAAGCCGGTTGTGCGGATTCCTTACTTTCTTCTGTCATCATACTTTGCAGCATGGTTAAACCGGCAGCAATAACTTTAGACTTGGCCGCCTGCTCGGCTCCTGTCTCACCTGATTCGGCAACTGGCTCTTCTATACCTGCTAGAATTGGCAAAAAGATACTAGCGATCAGCAGCGACATTAGAATAACACCTGCGGCGATAAAGATGATTAAATCACGCTCAGGAAATGGCGATCCATCCCCAAGAAAAAAGGGAATCGAGAACGCACCGGCTAAGGTAACCGCTCCACGCACTCCTGAAATCGTGAGGATTAATAGTGACTTAACAGATGATTTCTCCATTTTCCGCAGACGAGATCCTACTAAAGAGAACACATACACCCATACAAACCGTAGTACAAACAGCAGCAAAGTAATGGCTAATACATAACCTACAACTATAAGATTATCCACGGCCGTATCACGGTAGATCACTTCAATAACATCTGGAATAGATAAGCCAAGAATAAGAAAGACCAGGCCATTCAATATATAGAGCAGAACAGACCATGTACTAGCGGATACCAGTTGTAGCTTATACTGCGGAGATACGGCACGGTCCTTCTCAACCGCATGAATAATTCCCCCTGCAACCACTGCCAAAATGCCAGATACCCCTATCTCTTCACTGATCAAATAAATAATAAAAGGAGTTAGGATTTGCAGCAGCACATGCACTGTGATATCCTCCATCCCCAGTCTGCGAATAATTACGCTTAGCCGAATCAGAAGAAAAGCCAATAATGCCCCAACGATCAACCCACCTGCAGCTATAATTACAAAGCTAATGGAGGCTTTCGGTAAAGAAAACATACCCGTAACTGCTGCAGCAATGGCAAAGTTAAAGGCAACAAGCCCGGAAGCATCATTCATTAATGATTCGCCCTCTAGAATGCGGTGAATACTCTTAGGAAGATGTACTCTTCCAGCGATTGCGCTGACCGCGACCGCATCTGTAGGTGACAAGATCGCTGCCAGAGCAAATGCAGCTGCTAGAGGGATCGTTGGAATCATCCAGTTTATCGAATATCCAGCAATAAGCACCGTAGCAAAAACCAATCCCAGCGCCAGCATTAATATCGGACCCCGTAAGTTCCATAATTCATTTCTTGGCGTCCGTTTCCCATCATTGAACAAAAGCGGTGCAATAAACAATACGAAAAACAGCTCTGGTTCCAATGTCATATGTATTCCCAAAGGCATTAACACTACCATTACACCCAGACCAATTTGAATTAACGGTATTGGCACAAAGGGAATAAATCGGTTTATGATGTTGGAAATTGCGATAAGGCCCAGTAGGACGAGTACAACTAGAAAAGTCTCCAAACCACATCAACTCCCTTTTTTATTTGGTTATTATATCGTAAAGCTTCAGGTAAGGGAAAAATATAGAAATAGAAGTTCTCAACAATAATGTCCCCTAGAAATTACACAAAAAAATACATCAGATATACATTGACAAAAATATTTATTTATGTTATAATAATAAATTACGCTATTGAAATTACATTTTATTTTAAGTATTATATGCATTAGCCTAACGGCATCGCTCTTATCATCAATCATGGAGGGATCTTATGCATATTGCTAGTGGAATAGAAATGTTAGAGATTACAGCACAGGTTATGGGCGGGAGTGACACGATTTACCCCACGCTGCTCTGGGATCAAAATTCTGCTGTACTCGTAGACACCGGATTTCCGGGCCTGCTCCCAAAATTCAAAGAAGCTCTAAAAGAAACCCATGTGCCTTGGGAACAACTGCGCACCGTAATCATCACACATCAAGATCTAGATCACATCGGGAGCTTACCTGATTTACTGTCAGAAGAATGTCTAGAACTGACAGTTCTGGCTCACGAAATCGAGCAGCCTTATATTGAAGGAGAGCGAATGCTCCTTAAACACACCCCTGAAGCTTTAGCTGCGGCAGAAGCCATGATCCCCCCTCATGTACCAGAGGAATGGCGCCGCGCTTTCCTATCCGTGTTATCTCATCCCCCTAAAGGAAGAGTAGATCGAACCATAGTGGACGGGGAAATACTGCCTCTTGCCGGTGGAATTACGATTATCCATACACCAGGACATAGCCCTGGACATCTGAGTCTATACCATCATGATAGCCGTACGCTAATTGCCGCGGATGCTCTTACCGTTCAAGGCGGTGAGCTGCACGGCCCCACTCCTTCGGCAACGCCTGACATGAAGCAAGCTTTAATCTCTCTGACAAAGTTCGCCGAGTATGAGATTGAAACGGTCATTTGCTATCATGGCGGGATTTATCGCGGACACGCAAACAAACGGATTGCTGAAATTGTGGAAGCAAGAGAATAGACTGATGCAAGAAAGCAGAGCCCTTATCTGGCTCTGCTTTCTTTTTATATATAGTCCTTACTCGTTATACTCACTTATGATTCCGAAACAACTGTAAACCGTTCACGAATATGCTGCGGCTGTTCAATTTCATCTACAATAGCAATCGCATAATCTTCATAGCTGACATAGCTCTCACCTTTGGAATTCACAAGCAGATGATCTTTGCCTTTCACATAAGAACCCGTTCTTGTCCCAATTGCAAAATTAGCGGATGGACTAACGAAGGTCCAAGACAGCGAGTCTGTACCTTGCAGGATCTCCAGGTTCTTCCCTTGATTCGTAGCCGTTGGCTTGATAAAGTCAGGGAAATCAGGGGTATCTACCACTTTAAGCGTCTTAGCTTCATCTACATATAAACTTCCCGCACCTCCAACTACAATCAATCTTGTATTAGGGGCATCCTTTAATGCTTCAATAAGCACATTTCCGGCATCCACATGCAGATGCTCTTGTCCAAATGGTGCTCCAAAAGCATTCACAACAACATCAAAACCCTTCAAATCTTCAGCGGTAAGGGCAAATACATCCTTTTCGATGACCTTTGCCTTACGATTTGCAACTTTCGATGCATCCCGTACAATGGCTGTAACTTCATGGCCTCTATCTAGCGCTTCCTGAGTGATTCGGCTTCCGGCTTTTCCACTTGCTCCTACAACTGCGATTTTCATATTATTTCCTCCTGTATATGTTTACGATGTTTTTACTTTAGTATTTATATCAAGGAGATCCTGAACGATGCTTCTGTCGATATCGAGATCAAACTTTCTCCCCCAAAAGCATTCTGTACCCGTACTAGTGATCCGGTCATAATCTTCTATCGTTAGTGTTCTTGGATAATCCGGTCCTGTTTCCCAGTCTGTATACCTCTTAATTTCACTCCGTACATTGTTCTTAAACCCACTATTCAAAATAATCGTATGGAAGAAGATTTCATCTCCACATAATGTGTTCTTAAAAAATCTAACATACTCTGGAGAAGTAGAAGTAAACTCCATGATGTATTCCATACATTCACCTGTAATAGACATCCAGTTAGAGCCTTTATACAGCGATTTTGGCAGAACACCCAACCTTCTATGCAAGAATGGAACGTTCATTACTGCTTTAATATACCTCATTCTAATGGCAGCCATACGCCTGGTTCTTGAGATCAGGAATCTAGGATAATAAACAGACACCCTCTCATAACATCCCCACGTTTCAGAAGTACTTGGTAATTGCTGATACTTCACAAATTCGTTCCCCTGATTCTTCTTAAAGAAATCAAGAATAACTTCGTTGGAAGCTAAGGGCAGATCCTGACCACTTATGATGTGGATATAATTGAATTTCCCATGTTCTTTGATCAGCGCAAAACACTTCAAAACACATTCAATCTGACTGTAATGTCCCCACCTTACATCAATAGGCTCTTTCACAAAATGAATATCGTTACGATGAGTAATATCACCTTCAATACCACTCTTCTGATCGACATGTAGGAAAAACTCGACGGAGTCATTAGTTAAACTATCGATTAGCATATTGATCTGCTCAGGATTTTTGTGACAAAGGATCACATACGCCATTTTGAATGATTCCAACAACCTTCACCCTTCCGCCCATCTTTTTCCAAATATTATAAAATAAATGGACAAAAATGGATAGTTCTTTCTATCCAGAAAAAGGTGAATTCGATTGGTGATTAGTTATTTCGTATGACTTTTCACTATAAGTCTGATTCCAATGTTCCATGGATCTTTGAATGTAGGGTCTCCATTCTCTTCAACAACGGTGTAACCCGCCTGCTTAACACGCTCCACTACAGACGTACGCTCCTCTTCATTCGGAAGAAGTAAGGTGAAATAATCAATTCCTACTGCATCAGCAGGTGCCACAGGTGCGCCTTGCCCTGCCCATATATTCAATCCAATGTGGTGATGATACCCACCTGCTGAGATAAACATTGCCGCACTGCCATAATTAGCTACTAGATCAAAACCAAGCAAACCAACGTAGAACTCCTTCGCCTTAGTTAAATTACCCACATGAAAGTGTACATGTCCGATCACCGTTCCGGCTGGCAGCCCGTTCCATTGTAAACCTTCAGAAACCGCCAACAAACCATCTACATCCACTGGGTCCGTTGTCATCATTACATGCCCTTCCGCATCATACTTCCATGTATCCCTAGGACGATCTCTATAAATTTCGATTCCGTTGTTATCCGGGTCCTGAATATACAGTGCTTCACTCACCAAATGATCTCCCTGACCTACTTCAATTCCCGACGCGATCAAATTGCGTACAACGAGTCCCAAGCTAGGACGATCCGGAACAAGGATAGCAAAATGATACAATCCAGCCACTGAGTTCGGACGAAGAACCTTTGCATTCTCAATCTCCCGCAGAATCAATAACACATTCTGACCGTCAGCAGTCATTTCCACCTCACGGCCAGATTGCCGCAAGACACTTAACCCCACCACGTTCTGATAAAAGGTGAGCGAACGCTCTAAATTACTTACTCTAATTTGTACCAGACCAATCTCTACGTCCGGATGAAGTGTTGTTTTAGTTGTCATTATATTTCCTCCCACTATTCCTGTAACTTAATCAGTTACAAATTAACTATCTTTAGTATAGTTACCTTCTATATGTTTGTCAATTACCAACAAAAAAATCATGCTGACTGATTCACAGCCAAACATGATTCATAAGAACACCTCATCCTAGGAGTGCCATTCCTGTAAATATTCAGATACACTGGATTCAAGAAGTCCAATTAAGTCTTCATCCATATACTTATAATCATCTGATATATTCAAACAAATTATTCTTTTGCCGATTACACCGTCTCTGAATTTATCTTGAATTCTTCGAACATGCTTCTTCTCCATCACAAAAATAACATCCGCCCAGCCCACATGTCCTTCAGAAAGTTTGATTCTGGCATGATCCTCTGTTCCAGCAGATCTCACTTCATGACCATCAATTCCTTGAAATATCTTCTCCGCAGTTAAACTCCGCCAGCGATTCTGGCTGCAGACAAACAGTAGTTTAATAGAGAGCACCTTCCTTATCCGATTAATACCTTATTTCGTTTGTCGGTTTAGATAAACCCTCCTATTTAAGGAGGCATCCGAAACCCATGTTGTTAATAAGTCTTTGTTAAAAAGATATTCATTACCAACTCTGATATAAGGGAACATAGTCCCTTCAAAAATGCCCGATCTACTTAAATTCTCATGCTCCGTTTTAATAATATTCATCACTTGATCTTCAGTCAGATTTAAGTATAAGGCCGTCTCTTTAATATCCATCAAAAGCTTATCTGCCGTTACTATGGATGGAGTCTGGTCTTGATCAACTTCCAACTCTTTATCGCCATTAGTTATTGAACATCCAATAATAAATGAAATCCCTAGAATAAGACTCGCCACGATAATTGAGATTTGATTAGACTTCATTGATCACCTCCACCGTACACTTCATGAAGAGGTCTGTAGCTTGGGTGTTCTTCGATTTGCGTAACGACAACACCTTGCTCTGAGTCCATCACGCGGTAGGCTTTAGCTTCTTCTCTTGTCGACATCACCTTATATTCATTATCCTTGTAGATGATGGCACAGTTATTATCCACTGCGATTCCGAGCAAACCTCCGTCTTTTACCATACGCGAAAAATCCTCAACCCGAATATCCTCATTATAATGCGGACAATGAATACCTGGCAGAATCCCCATCGCTTCAAGCTTAATATACTGCCAGTTCCCTTGGTCGTCGAACGCTTCAGAGTCACTATGCCCATATTCAAACCAGCAAATGGAACCTGCACTCAGCCCTGCCAAAATAGTCCCCGAGTTGTACGCTTCTTTTAGAAGAGCATCTACGCCGGTATTTTTCCATATCTCCAGCATCTTTCGGGTATTACCACCACCAACATAAATCAGATCAGCGGATATAATTAACTCTGCGATTTCTTCATGGGTATAGGTTTGGCTCACAAGCAATAAATGACTTGTTTCACATCCTAGAATCTCGCCGTACACTTTGTTGAACGTATCACAATAACCTGGTGCATCACTACTAGCTGTTGGAATAAATAATGCTTTCGGATTAGCTTTCTGGGTTAACTTCACAACTTCACGATCCATTTCAAGCGTTTCTAGATCGATTAGCTCTCCCCCACCGATTACCACGATAGTCCCCATAATCTCCCCTACTTTCACCAGGATCTATTTTCTCCCTTTCCGTATTCCTTAGCAAGAATGCTGTAAATCTCCAAATCAATGAGCCCTTTACCTGACCATACATGGGCTTGTCTTAACGTCCCCTCTTTCATAAAGCCACTTTTCAAAAGGACCCGCTTGGACCGCTCATTAAAAGGCATGACTTCAGCTTGGATTCGATTGACCTCTGCCGTCTCAAATAAATATTTTTTCACCGTTTCAACGGCTTGAGTTGCAATCCCTTTTCCCCAATAAGACTCCGCCAAAAAATAACCAATCGTGACCATATCCACTTTTTGATTAAAATCCATAGCTTCGATGATACCTAGCAGTATGTACGGATTATTTTTACGGAAAATTCCCCACTTCACTCTTAACCCTTTATTAAAATCACGTTCGAAATGTCCGATCATATTCTTTACTGTATCTTTATTATGTTTCGGAATAATTCCGCAGTACTCAAACACTTGATCATTGCTATAAATTCCAAATACCTCTTCAAGGTTACTAACTTCAATTTTTTTCAGTGTTAGTTGTTCGGTTTCTAAAGTAGGGAATTGCTCAAATACATGACTAAGCTTCAATTCGTTCCCTCCGTTACTTTTTGATATTGTGAATCAAGGTTACCGCTCGAAAGCTCATCTTCTATCCCCGCGCATTCCCTCTATACTGCGCAGTTCTAAGCTCTCGAATATAGGGCTCTGTAGCTGGCATAACCGCATCTATGGCTTGTTGAATGGCTAACTCAATATCATAAGGAACTCTTACAAATTGTATATTCAAAGATGCTGTTGTCAGGCCTCCATACTCCCCCTCCAAAATCACATAAGATGCCTGAGTGACATCTAGAGGATTCCCCACACTGCCAACATTAAATAAAGTCTTCCCTTCTAAATGTTGTATAAAAGCATTGTGAATGTCCCCATAACCTACGATATCCGCTTGCCGCTTCTCCTGGCAGAGATCAGAACAACCAAACATAGACAGCCGCTTCTCATAATCGTCCCAAGGCTGAATCCGTTCATAATAGCTTCGCGGTGAAGCATGAAATAATCGGATAAACTTACCACTCATCATAAACTCAATCGAGAACGGTAATGTACCTAAATAAGCAAGGCGGTCTTTCCCTAACAAATTCCGACTCCACCGGGCCATTTCAAAATCAACATCCTGATTCATTAAATCATCCCAGTTTCCCATAACACTGATTTCACAATTGTTCTTAATGATATCAACGGCTAGATCTGAATTTGGTCCTTTACCAACAATATCACCTAGGCAAAATATCCTGCTAATTCCACGCTGCTTAATATCCTCTAATACGGCTGTCAAAGCCGGGATATTTCCATGAATATCTGAGATTAATGCGATTTGTTCCACTGTAAATCCTCCGTTCATTTTCCACTTCAGCATATTAGAGTTTCCCTATATGAAGTATTATCTGTTTTCTGCCTTCTAAATACAGATTCTATGATTACGCCCTACTTCCCTTCTTTAAGTCACTACTCTCCTGACCCAAGCCATTCGGAGCCTCTTGGTATGTTTCCAATAAAAAAAGACCACAATCACGTTAGCACATGTTGTGGTCTTCATTCTACGTTGCGATATGGAGTGGTTATATTTCAGGCATTTCATTCACAATCTGCTCCAAAGTAACCTCCTGAAGGACATTCTCCATCGCCTTTTGCGCGAGCGAGAATACCGGTACAATGGCGCTGGCTATATTTTTGCCGACTGGACAATCGGGATTAGGGTGCTCATGAACTGAGAACAACGAATCCTCCTCCACCGCGTTTACTGCCTTATAAATCTGAAGTAGTGTAATTTCAGCGCTACTACGTGAAAGTGAGGCTCCCGCGACTCCGGGACGGGCCGTTACCAGTCCTGCTTTTTGCAACATACTAGTTAGCCGGCGGATAACTACAGGGTTGGTGTTCACACTACCAGCTATCCACTCCGAGGTACTTTTACCCTCTTTATTACTGTCGATTAACGTTAATATATGAATGGCTACCGCAAATCGGGTGCTGATGTTCACTATAAATCTCTCCTTTTGCCATACTACCCGGCTAGCAACAAGTGCATTAATCAGATGCAACAATAATAGTTACATTTTATGCATTTGTCAAACACTGAAGGAGATGCAATTCAGGATCGTAATTAGTGAATATTATGCTTTTTGAAATTACCACCCTTAACTTCTGCTACATCATATACTACGACAAAAGCGTTAGGGTCAATTTCATGAATGATTTCCTTGATTTTGCTTTCTTCCAGACGGTTAATTACACAGGTAATTTCTTTGAATTGTTCATTGGAGTAACCACCGTATGCATCAGTATAGGTTGCCCCACGTCCCAATCGGTCACGAATCGTTTCCACCATAATTTCCGGTTGAACGGTGATGATTTTGAAAGTTTTAGAGCCGCTCAAACCTTCTTCAACGATATGAATCACTTTAGAAGCAATAAAATAAGCAAGTGCGGATAGAATCGCCCCTTGTAGCCCAAATGCAGTTGAAACAACAATAAAGACAAACATGTTTAGGAATAAGATTAGATCACTTGTCCCAAAAGGTATTTTTCGTGAAAGCAATACAGCCAACATGTCGATCCCATCTAACGCCCCACCATTACGTAACGCTAAACCCATACCAAAACCGATGATAATCCCGCCTACAACAGTAATTAATAATGTATCTCCTTCAATAATCGTTGGCACATGGTGCATTAGGCTTGTACCAATGGCTAGTGAGGCAATACCGATAATGGAATAAATAGCAAAGCTTTTACCAATTTGCTTATATCCTAACCAAACAAATGGGATGTTAATTATAACAATTAACAGCCCTAACGGTAATCCAAACAGCTGTGAGCCAACGATACTTAGGCCTGTAACACCACCATCTGAAACATTGTTAGGTATTAATACGGATTCCAGGCCATATGAAGTTATAAGTGCCCCTATAATAATTAATATGACTTTTGAAAATATCTTCAGCTTATTTGATTTTTGATGCTGTCTTATTCCATGCATTCCATTTCCCCACTTCAAATTAGTTTTTTATATCACTGCAAGTGAAAAACATCCACTGGACAAAAGCCGACAAAAAACAGTCTATAATAAATGTCACCACTTTGGCAAATCAGACGCCGCTAGTATGATATCTATTATTTTACCCATATGACTTAAAATAATCTTATCGTTCCATAAAAAATGAAAAAACCAGACTACGAAAATTCGTAATCTGGTAATCTCCTCTATCACACCTTCATGTATTCGTTATACAATTCCTCAAAAGTATCGTATCTTTCAACTTTCCTTCCCACCTTATTATATTCTTCCAGATATTCATCCATGACCTGCAGGAACTGCTCTTTAAATAAATGCAGATGATCTGAATCAAAATACTGCATAATATCAAACTTTTTTGTTCCCCTTGATTCTGTCATTTCATCAAGAAAATTTTGTATGCCCATGGCTGCATAATAAGCATAAGATTTATCATTTAATTCCACACTTGCTATAACCTTATTGCGGCAGTTACACCATAATTCCTCAAAGGTGCCACCAAGATTATCATAGGTTGGGACAGGCTGAATCACAAAATCCTTATACATTTTATTATATAAATCATTGATGCTTTCTAGAAATCTATAGGATGTACTTCTGATTTCAACGACTGTCTTCGCATCGATCACAGCCATATATATATTTTCAAAATCATCAGGAATATAACGATACGTAGCTATTTCCTCCAGATATCTCTTAAGTCCCCTTTTAAAATAGGTATTGTTCAAATGTGTTAGAGCATTTACCAAATTGTATACAACTTCGCATGAAGCATACCTCACTGCGCCGATATCTTCAGAAAGTAATGTATTCGTATATTCTTGTTTTGCTATGTCTATATTCTTTTTCGCTCTACTAATGCATTCACTCCCTATAGGCTTTACTAAAGCATCGAGAGCTCTCTGTTTATATAAATTTAGCTTTTCCAGATATTCGGGTTTCGCACAATATAACAGCTCTAAATCTATCAGACTCGAAATCATTGGACTCTCAAGATTCGCTTGATCTTCTATCCTTGTTTCCCATGGCGTACAATAGATGTCGTATCCAACATCCTCCAGAATAAAACACGAAGATATTCCCCAGCCTTGGGCCGTGTTATTAATTATAATCAGATCAAGATCGCTTTTTTCATGAAAATCTCCGGTACTGAAAGAGCCTGTAAGCCCAATGATTGCAATATCATCAGGAAAATCTCTCTTGGCACGTTCAATAACCATACTAATAAGTTTGTCATTTTTATTTAGAATTTTTTGTCTAATATCCGCATCCATATCCAATTCTCCTCTTTATCCATATTAATTCCATTGTATATGGATATAGCTCCAGTAAGTATTCCGACTTTATATATATTCAATCTATACCAAGAAAATTTCATCTAAAGGTCTTCCGTCACAAGGATTAAAATCAATCCCTAAAATCTTTGCCATCGTAGGAGCTATATCTACCATTTTGAGATCCCCTATGGGAAAATCACTTTTCACCTTATTCCCTGAGATCACCAAGTTGCATCTATAATCCTCTTTATCGGGAGAGTAGCCATGCGTAGCATATTTAATCCCTTGTTTGTCCAAATCAACAATCGTAGGTTCATCCATGCTCTCATCGAAACAATAGCCTCTCCTAGCTTCAAGCATATATTTAGTAGATGGGCCCACATGAAGTTGATTCAGCCGCTCTCTAGTATACATTTCCTCTATACCTGAAGCATCATCATCCATATATTCCTGAATAACAGCTAACGCTAATTGTTCAGCTTCTTCATCACCTTCTTTAATATGCAGATAAGCGGATCCGCTCCCACACTGAAAGTAAGCTCTCCACTTCATTTCGCCGTTCTCTTTATAGATCAACCCTTTTTCCTGCAAAAGGTTGTTCAAATGCACTTTATACCGAACATTGAACTGGCCATGGTCACCCAAAACTAAAAAAACCGTGTCATCCTTTATCCCGGCTTCATCCACTGCTTGCATAACATCACCTAATCTCTTATCCATACGTGTGATTACCCGCTTCACTTCATCGCTGTCAGTACCGTAGACATGCTTGGCGTCATCCAGATCAATCAAATGCATCATAAGAAGATTAGGCTTTTTACGCTTAATCGTTTCCATCGCACACTTTGTCGTGAAGTCATCCAGATAAGGCTGTTCAATTCCTTTTCGAAGCCGTCCATATTTCAGCTCCATTTCAATGCAATATAACGGGCTCCCGCTTTTTAACACCTTCAGTGCCTGATTTTCGTTGTTGATGGCTCTGATTTCAGGGATATTATATTGGATTGAGGATTTCCCTGATACCGGCCAGAGGATTCCTGCGGTACTCATGTTATGCTCGCGCGCAGCATCATAAATCGTGGGCACCTTTATCGCATTTCTGAACCAGAACCAGCTTTGCTCCTTTTCCTTCACAAACGGCTGAAATGGATTGTTATGGTGGATACCATGCTTATCTGGATATACACCGGTTGCTATCGTAGTGTGTACCACATAAGTGAGCGTGGGATATACACTTTTTAATTGATTACTATGCGCTCCGTTCTTAATCAATTTCGATAGGTTTGGAAAACGGCTGGCCATTTCCCATTGGTCTTCTGAAAAGGCATCGTAAGAGATGACAATCAGATGTTTGGCCATTGCCGTTTGTTCTTTGCTTGACTTCATAGGATAAGTCCCTTCGGTTCATCTTGTTCAAGCTTCTCTTTTGGTAAAGTTATAAATACGAAGAATCCAATAATGAATAGTGGGATAATCGCTAAAATACTAAATTTAGCGTTGCCTGTTAGGGTAGTTGTTAATGACATTACAGCAGGACCCACAATCGCCGCAAACTTGCCAAAGATATTGTAAAAGCCAAAGAATTCATTGGATTTTTCCTTAGGAATAATCTTCGCATAATAAGATCTGCTAAGCGCTTGAATCCCTCCCTGGGCAGATCCAATTAGCGCTCCCAGAATAAATATATGCCACACTGAAGTAATAAAGTAAGCAGCGATACAAGATATGATATATGTAAAAATCCCCACGATGATCATCGTTCTAGCTGAGTATTTTTTGGCAAGATTACCGTACAGGATAGCACACGGAAATGCGATGATCTGGATAACTAATAAGATCCCCAGTAAAGTAAAGGTATCAAAAGCATCCGCACCCAGTACCGATGTGGCATATGGCACTACCATTTTAATAATCGTATCTACCCCATCAATATAGAGAAAGTAGGCGATCAAGAATACAAATACTACTTTATGCTGTCTGACATTTTTAAACGTGTCTCCCAGTCTTATAAAGCTATTAATGACCGGTTTGGGTTCAGGTTCTATGTAATATCTTTGCTGCACATCCTTGATCATAGGCATGGTCAGCAGTCCCCACCAAAGGGCAGTGATTATAAATCCAATCTGATAGCCGATTGATTTATCCATCCCCATAAACAGAATCAGCAGTAGGCTGATACCGAATGGAATAACGCTGGCGATATATCCAAAAGCAAACCCTTTTGAGGATACCTTATCCATCCTTTCATCCGTGGTTACATCCACCAGAAAAGAATCATAAAAAATATTGGCCCCGGCAAATCCTATGACTGACAAAATATAAAATACAATCAATAACTGCCACTGCCCACTCGCAGGTGCAACGAAAGCCAGCGAAGCAGTAGCTATCACGCCGATCAATGAGAAAAATATGAAGAAGCGTTTTTTCTTATCCTTATAATCTGCCATCGCCCCTAAAATCGGGCTAAGGATGGCCACCAGAATACTCGCTATGGAATTAAAATACCCCAAATCCATGCTGTTGTTAACATTCGAAAACATCCCAAATACAATAGGCAGTAAAGCCGTTGTAACCGCCATCGAATAAGCCGAATTTCCACAGTCATATAAAATCCATGATTTTTCCTCTTTACTTAGTTTCATCTAACAGCCACCTTTTCACCTAGTTCCTTCTGTTATATCACTTAAGCATATGTGGCATGTTAAATGCATGTAAAACTACACTTCATAATTCCACTGGAGAGCTGATCCTCATGTCCTCTCCTGTATTGTCAAACTTTTAAGGACCTCAGCAACCTGTAGAGCATACTTTTTACTCAAACGTGACTTACCAAGATTACTCTTCACAATCTTAATCATTCGGGTATCTCGGCTCTTAGCGAATTTCTCCAGCATGGCAAAGCCCGCTTCAGGTTCACTCGCCACAAATACACTTAAGCTGTATTCAAGCCCCTTAGATAATACACGAAAATGCTCAGCGTCCTCATATTGCACTTCCCCACTACCCATATTTTCCATGATTCGAGTAGCCAACTGAAGACAATAAAGCGTATTCTCTTTCTCTTTTAAAAGAGGAGGATGCGCTAACGCTGCTACAAAAGCTCTTTGTTCAAGCCCGTTCGCACCCTCCTCCCACATGTCGATCAGCTGCCTGACAAGAGAAAAACTCTCCTCCGCTATACTTTGCAGCGCCATAGCAGACGCTTCACGCATCCTCCATCTGGAGTCGTTCATGGCTGTCTTAATGATGCTCTGAATCATAATTCGCTGCTCTTCTTCAGCGTAGCTGTAATAAGCGCCCAGCGCTCTAACCGCACAAAACGGCAGAAACTCACGGGGATCATTCACCCCAGCTTCTGCCTCTGTAAGATTAGCCCAGGAATTAAGAAACTCCCAGTCTGTCTCTGTTAGTTTAGGATGGGCAAAATGTTTGGCAAATTTGCCTGATAGCTCCAAATTCACTCGTGGTCCGGGAAGATTGCTCTCCTTCATCAGCAAATCTCTAAGCTGTACCCACTGCTCCTTATCGCTTACCCATTGCTGAAACAGCATATCCATCATTTTTTGTCCAGCCCTCTCTGGTCCCTCCGGTATTTACCTTTAGATTTGAACAATCCCCTGCATCTCGTATGGATAATCAATCTGCTTTTTTACCGAATTCATCGCTGCTTCTCCAGCCAAGCGTGAAATCAGATATAACCCCAGATCAATGGAAGTGGACACTCCACCACCTGTAATCACATTACCATCTTGCACAATACGGGTCTCCACAACTTCTTCACAGTAAGGTTTTAGTAATTCATAGGCAGATGGATGGGTAGTAGCTTTCTTCCCTCCTAGCAGCCCCGCAGCCCCAAGCAGCAGTGAGCCTGTGCAGACAGATACCTTATAAGGAACATTGTGAGCACCAGCAAGCCACGAGACAAAACCTTCATCATAACGAAGTTTCCGTGTCCCCATCCCTCCAGGTACAAATACCATGTCATACTCCGAAAGCTCTGGCAGCACTTTTCCAGCTTTAACTGTGAAACCTAACTCATCCGTCACTTCCTCCGACGCTGCACATATATCCCAAGACAAATTTTTGCCGATTTCAAATTGCCCCAATCGATAAATAACATCATAGAACCCCGCAAAATCTAAGAACGTAATCCCGTCAAAAAGTATAAAGGCGATTTTCAATTTCGCACTCTCCTCTTATGGCTTGGTTAGGATAATAGGCTCACCTTTAGTCACAATAATCGTATGTTCAAACTGTGCTACCCGGCCATTGTCTACGACACTCAGTGTCCATCCATCCGACTGCTGCTCCACGTAATCTGCTCCAGTAGAAAGGAAGGGCTCAACCGTAATCACCTGTCCCTCTTTTAACACTGTAGTCACTCTTGGATTGTAGAAAGGTAAGATTTCAAAAGGCTTCTCATGCAGTGATTTGCCAATCCCGTGGCTGCACAGATTACGTACCACTCTATAGCCGCGTTTCCGAGCTTCGAGTTCCATCATTCTGCCAATCTCATTGACCTTCATCCCTGCTCTCAGATGATTGATCACACTCATCATAGTTTCCTCTGCACTCTGGCATAGTCGAAGAATGTCATCATTATAAGGTGGTAGTTGAAACGAAACTCCGGCGTCCCCATAATAACCATTCAGTTCAGCAGATACATCAATATTGATCAAATCACCAGCATTAATCACTCTAGGACCAGGAATCCCATGAGCAACCTCTTCATTCACACTGATGCAGGTGCTGCCTGGAAAATTATACGTTATCATTGGGGCTGAAGATGCTCCGAATTCCGCTAGAATTTCAGCTCCAATCTTATCAAGCTCCGCTGTTGTCATACCTGGAGTTACTTTCTTTTTCATCTCGGCGATGGTATGTCCTACTACTTTCCCTATGGCTTTTAGCCCTTCTAAATCTTGTATGGTATCACTCGTCATCTATCACACATTCCTCTCACTTCTGGTATGAATCACTTGTCTAACTTCTGAAATGCACTTCCATTCCACTGAAAAATATCTTCCATCTGTTTACCGGCTACATTATCGTAATAACTTCTCTTGAAGCTATGATCATCCACTTTATCAAGCTTTATCGAATACCCCTTAGGACTGCTGATAAATAAATCAGAGCCAAGTTTGATCCCTAATTCCTCTATAACGTTATTTTTTCTAAGCGTAAATAGCTTGTAGAAGTAACCGTTACTGGATCCGTACTGACCTATCGTAAAATCCGGATCGCCGTCGCCATTATAGTCCTCAAACTGAATTTGAAAAAAATCATTAAATATTATGGGATCCTCAAAATGTTCACTGAGTGGAAAGCTATTCAAAGTTCTCCCTTGATTATCGATAAGAACAAGCCCAAACCTGCCACTCCAATTCCTTCCCATCAACGGACCTGGTATTGTCCAATCCTCACTGTAGGTTCCATCTAAAAGCTGCAGATTCAAGAATCCAGTTCTATTAGTTAAGGGATAGAGATCATTATGTGATATCGTTACTGGACCTGTAACCTTAACAGAAGACTCCAGCGACTCCGTCTGTTCTATGTTCGCCTGATCTGCTGTTCCATAGATGAGTTGTCTTATTTGATCTGCGTTTTTCACCGGAATAGAGTAGCCCTGACCACCATTCTCAGCTGTAGTAAATAAACCTTTATAGCCAAGTTCATTACCTATTGCTATGTAATAATCCTCCGAGTAGCCATCACCATAAACAAGTTCCATTTTAAATTCAGGGGCCCAATCCAGCTCCCCCGATAATTTATTGCTCTTGTTCATAGCCTCCGAAAGCGCCTTAATCAGAGCGGAGTCCTTCAGTATTAGGGTCTCAAAATGTTCGGGTCGATCAACTTGGTTCTGATCACTAGTTGTTACAGGAGTTAAAGACACTCCGGCGATCCACCTTGCATTGATGAAGCCCACATCATTCTTACACCCGCTTAAAAGAGCAACCAAGAACAAGGGTACAACCCATAGTAATTTCCTAATGCGAACCACCTCCAAGAAAAGAAACATAACCCAATTATAACAGCGTCCATAAATTTAAAGAAATCGACTTTCCGAACCGTTACAAGCATAAACGCCTTCGGCGTCCCTATAAGGACGGCAAGTGTTTAAGCGAGAAATATAAGGATAATTTATAGCATGGAGCATATAAATTCTTATATTTTAAAAAAAAGACTATAACCTGCTCCTTTAATGAGTGGTTCTAGTCTTATAAAATCAAGTAAATATGTAGTGATATGATCAGACGATTAAGCTTGAATTGCCTACCGTCTTAAGCCAAGCCTCTGCAATAAGTGCATGGCCCGCAGGTGATGGATGTACTCCATCCGGAGCCCAATAAGCAGGCTCTGCTTTCACGGATGCCGCAGCAAACAGGCCATCCAACGGAACAAGTAATGCACCATATTCACGTGCCAATTCACGAACAATGTGAATTTTAGGGTCCAAATCCTGGCGCCAAGTTCTACGATCTTCTGGGACAGGCAACACAAATGGCTCGATTAAGACTAAATTAGCAGCCAGCGAATGCTGCGTGCGTTCGATCAGGTCACGATACGCAGCTTCAAATTGTTCAGGCGTTGTTTCCTGACCAGAATCAAAGCGGCGCCAAGTATCGTTAATCCCAATATATATGGACACCCACGTCGGCTTCAGATTCAGGCAATCCTTCTCCCAGCGTTCCTGCAAATCTACTGCACGGTTGCCGCTAATTCCACGATTATAGAACGTAAGATTCTTCTCAGGATACAAATGCCCCAGACGAGCGGCGATCATCAATGCATAACCTACACCAAGCGATGAAGCATCATCATAATTACGACCCCAATCCGTTATGCTGTCGCCTTGAAACAGAATGACATCGTTTTGTCGGAATAACATCACGTAATCCTCCCCTATTTTCCCCTGTTAATATTAGCCAATATAGTATATCAAAAATGAATACTACGTACTAGGACAATCATTAACAATTCATGGTAGAAACCACTAGAGATCAACAAAAAAACCTGCTCAAATAAGAGCAGGTTTTCCAAAAATACAATCAATAAGCTAAGCTAAACAATCCTTTAATGTGGGACAAGTAACGAATATTACTTGCTTCCTTCATCAAGGTTGCAGGCAATCCTTTTAGCGGAGTTGAGCTAGCACCAACGATGGCTACACCGTCTTTACGGCCTAAGCTCGCAAGCGTCCCTGAGTTGATCGGACTAAAGGATTCAAATGATTTATCCTTCAAGTATGCATAAAGATTGTACCCGATCAATTCGCCCATTTGCCAAGCGATTTGTGCAGTTGGTGGATATGGACGACCATCTTCGGCAAAGACAACGGCGCTGTCACCAGCAACGAATACGTCTTTGTGTGATGTGGATTGCAAGAATTCATTTACCGTTGCACGACCACGGTTCACTTCAAGACCGGACTCACCAATCAGTGGATTTCCTTGTACGCCGCCAGTCCATACGAAGGTGTTAGCAATAATTTTTTGACCATCTTTCAAGTCAATGACATTATCCGCTACATTCGTAACAGGTAGTCCTGTCAAGAATTGAACACCACGTTTTTCTAAGCTTGCCACTGCGCGTTCGATCAATGCATCTGGCAATACTGGTAAAATCTTAGGACCTGCTTCAACCAGCATCAGTTTAATTTCTTTAGGATCCACGCCATATTTCTTAGTGAGTGTTGGCAACACATCAGCGATTTCACCAACAAGTTCAACACCTGTTAAGCCACCGCCACCGATTAGGATGCTTGCATCCGCTGGATTTTTAGACTTCGCATATTCACGGATACGCTCATCAATATGACGATGAATTCTGTTAGCATCTGCTGCCGATTTCAAAACCATACTGTATTGCTCAAGACCTGGAATGCCAAAATAAGCCGTAGTGCTTCCAAGACCCACAACTAAAGCATCGTAGGACAATGTCACACCATCAGATAGTGTAATTTGTTTGTTCTCAACAGAAAAAGAATTCACCTTTGCAATTTTCAGGTCGATATCTTTACCTGCAAAAAGCTTAGCTAATGGCATAGCAACAGCACCTTCTGCAACACTACCCGCTGCAAGACGATGCAATTCTGTAATAATTTGATGTGTAGGATATTGATTAACGACTGTAATTTTAGCTTCGTCCTTCTTCAGGTACTTGCGTACAGTTAAGGCGCTTAGTAGACCACCATAACCTGCTCCTAGAATGACAATATGTTTAGACATGATGTTTCCTCCGTCCTTACGAATGAGATATAAAAAATATTATTTCTGTTGACTGCGTTCGCCGGCAACTTGAAGATAAGCATTTACGAAACGGAAAAGCTTCTGTGCTTGTGGATCTTTCATCATCTTCATAAGACCAAATACACCGATCACATCGCTATTTTCATTCGCACGATCTTGCGCTTCGATCACTGTAGCTGCCATATTCTTCGCCGAATGCACCACTGGTTCAGCAAGTTCTTTAATTGCACTTACCGTATCACTTTTCAAGACTTCATCCGCAGCAACAGTTTGAACAAAGTCATATGACTTTGTGAGCACGCCGACAAGCTCTGTTAATTTTGGCAACTGTTCCACTAAGACAGTTAACGACTCCTGAACTTCAGGCTTCAATAGCTGCTCTAGAACATTCATTTGTTCTTGAGTGACAGCTAATTTTGGTGATTCTTGCTCAGGTTGTGTTTGAGTGATTGTTTCTGACATATCCGAATCTCCTCTGCAAATAAGCTTTGCTGCTTAATAGTAATAAAAAAATAAAAACTTATAACGCCATATTTCTATTATAGCACTTATCAAGTTATAAATGTCACAAAGTTTTTGATTTTTTCTAAAGTTTTGTGATTTTTATTACATTAAAATAAATTAGTCATAATTTTCGATATTATTTATACATGCATAGATGATTAAATGCTTATTGTGTAAATTCATTCAAATTCATCTCCGCTTTCAATAAAACCTCGTCCATTGCCGGATTGTTCTTTAATGGTAGCAATCTAAAATACAGAGAACGAACGAAATTTTTGGTGTTCACACGAGCAACGTACTGGCCGCGGCTTCTCGGCCACCCCCCACATTGCTCCAAGTTGCGAATCCAGTCGACAATAGATTGTTGTGGAAGTAAATGATGATCTATCATTGTAGCTACAATCGTAGCGATCCGTTCATCTTCTTCGTCGCTAAATATGTGCTGATCGTTGTAAAGCATCCTTTGGATGACTGCCAAAACCTCTTCCCTTATTGCAGCATCACTCTCCGAGCAGAGTACCAGTTCATCCAAGGCATCTGCGCCATGGGCTGCAGCATGAGCCCAACCTTCTTCAGGCATAAATCCTCGTAAATCCTGTTCTTCCTCATAATATCTAATAAGCGCTTCCTTCACATTTGTAAACTCTGCGCTAGCTAAAAAAGCCTGTTCCCTATGCCGCTGAAGAATCAGCGCAACGATCAGTACCGAAAACGTTCTTGTGAACACAGCCTGATCTTCTTTGCTGCCAATGTGATAAAACAAATGCTGCTCGTCAAGGAGAATCAAAAGTAGTTCACGAAGCTCCGCATCACTAAACCATTGTTTCTCGTTAACCCATTTGTAGAAGGTGGAATAGATCAAGTCATCTCGTAGCTTCGGCTGTGGATCTCCTATGTACTCAAGCATCAATTTCACATAATCCCTTAATTGCTCCCCACTTCTAAGCTCGTAATCGTTCTCTTCAATTCTTTGCAAGTCAATTATCAACTGCTCTCTAGTATCGTTCAACATTCCCACCCTTTCATTAATAAAAGCAATTAAATTTTTCGTATCCTAATATCCTAATTTACATCCCAATATTTTACAACATAGTAATTATTATTCGACATTCCAAAGTACTTAGAGAGCTGAATGTAAATGAAGTGAATTTAATCATTGACGAATATAATTAACTGTGCTATTTTGAGTTAGTAACTAATAGTTAGTTCATTTATAAATATCACTTATTTATAATTAACAAGCAAATACATAACATATGGAGGAATAACTCATGAGCGCTTTTACAGATTTGATTGAATCCCGCAGGTCTGCTATGAATTTTGTTGAAGGGGTGAAGATCCCTCAGAATGAACTTGAGGAAATGTTCTCTTACGCCAGATTGGCTCCATCTGCATATAATCTTCAACATGCCAATTATAAAGTGGTTTCTGATGAGAATTTAAAAGAAGAGATTCGTAAAGCGGCTTACGGTCAATATAAAATCCACTCCGCCTCAGCGGTAATAGTGGTACTCGGGGATAAGAATGCTTATCTGAAAGCCCCAGAAATCTTCGGAGGACTTAAAGCTTTAGGGGCTATGAGTCAAGAGGATTATGATGCAGAGATAGAAACGATTAACAATGCATACAAAGGAAATGATGCTTTCCAAAGAGATGAGGCTATTCGGAATGCTTCTCTGTCTGCCATGCACTTCATGCTGATTGCCAAAGATAAAGGCTGGGATACCTGCCCGATGATCGGCTTTGATCCGGAAGCGATTCAATCCACTTTAAATCTACCCGATCATATGGTACCGGTTATGCTGATCACTATCGGAAAAGACAAGAAACATAAAATCAGACCACGTGGCTATCGTAAACCGGTCAATGAATTCGTTGAATTTATCTGAGGGTTATTGGAAGATATCGATAGATATAACAAAAGCGTTTCATCCGATATTTGAAGTTCGGATGGAACGCTTTTTTACTAAGGATGTGGAACTTAAATCTTTCTTCACTACTTAGCATACTGAAGAATTGCAATTGCTGCTCGTTCCCGTCGTTCGGCGTTCTCACTAACAAGAGCTTCCTTCAAAATATCGAGCGCCATTGATAATGTCTCTTCATCCACATGCATTCGATTACTCACCGCTTGCTCTGAAACAGAAGAACCTGTAATCCACAGATCCACACGAGCACTAGGCATCGGCCCCTTATACTGTTTGACCACTCCACTATCGCTAAGAAACTCTTTTATCCCTGCGTTTAGATCGGTTATAGGAAGACTTTTCAGCCAAGTTACACCACGTCGATGGCATGTACCGATGTCTGGCGCGTCAAATAATTCATTGTAAAAATAATCGCCTAGATCTCCTAGATGTACCCAATCGCCATCACACACCAGCACATAATCGCCATCCTGCATCGTATGTACGAAGAGTTGAATGGCTTGTATATGTTTTGTAAGCTCCAACTCACTGTATTGGTATGTATGAATCATCCGATCACGGAGCTCCACTTTACTGATGTTCTCCAAATCCCCTATTCCGGGATATCCGATACTCACATAATTATCCTCTAAAAATGCAGTGATTCGTTCGGTCCCAAGCGGTTTTGATCCCATCTGAAACAGATTCATAGATCATTCCTCCAAGTAATTAATATAATATTTTTTCAGCAAAGAGAACTCTACTTAGCAAGCTCATATGTCTATCCTCCATCCTGCGTCCTCATTGGTGTAATTAAAAAAAGTGTGGACGAAGTCATGTCTACAGGCTGTATCACCAGTGGTCTTTCTTTTCCAGCAAACCTTATTCTAAGCGTCTCACTATCGATCGCCCGAAGGATGTCTCTGAAATATTTTCCGTTAAAAGCTACTCGAAAATATTCACCTTCTAGATACTCCAATGGAATCTCCTCTTTTGCCTCACCTACGTCGGCGGTCCTGGATATTAAATGAAGTATACCGGAGGGATATACACCGAGCGTTACACTTTCACCAGCCAATATAGCAATACGTTCAACCACACGCAACAAACGCTCTGTCTTAACGATCACTTCGGATATATATACTTGTGGAATTAAATTATCGACATAGGGATAAGTGCCCTCAAGTAGCGCAGACTGAACCCTCAAGCCATCAGAAATAAATCTGATTTGTTTCTGACCTATCTCGATTTGGATGCTGCTGCCCTCATCATCGTTTATTATTTTTAAAAGATCCTCAAGGGTGCTGCCCGGTATAATAACATTTAAAGGACTTGCTCCGTAATCTTCTACGTTTTCAACAACATGCTGAGCGAGGCGGATGCCATCAGTGGCGACTACGCGAATATTTTGATTATCTATTTGAAGTGAAACACCTGTGAGCACAGGTCTTGTTTCCAACGAAGAGACCGCAAAAACCACATGTTTAAATATTTGCTTCAAAAGTGTGTTCTTCATGCGTATCTTTTGGGTGTTTGGATGATCCACGTAATGGATTCTCGGAAATTCTGCAGTGTCCATCCCGCATAAACGAAACTGAGTATTGCCCGATTGGATATTTAGAATCAATGTCTCTGCGATTTCCAGCCTAATTAATCCAGGGTCAAGCTTGCGGATGATCTCATAAAAATAACGTGCGGGCACTACGATCTCACCTGGTTTGTGTACAATCATCGAATCCATCTTCACAGGAAGCTTATATTCAATGGTCATTCTTATATTGCTGGCTGTTAAAGTCAGACCCTCCGCTTGCGCCTGAATATGTATTCCGGAAAGAACACGGGAGGAACTATTCGCGGATATAGCTTTTAAGACTGCTTGTAGTGCTGTGCTAAGAGAATCTTTTGACACATGGATTAGCAAAGACCTCACCTAACTCTCCTTAGATTCCTTTGCAAAATGTGCCTCAATAATGTTCCGAAATACCTGGGAGCGAGATACGTTCTGTTCCTCACAGGCCTGCTCTATCTCCTGCCAGATGTTTTCTGGTAACGTCAAAGATACCTTTTTAGTTATACCGGTGCTTTTTCTGCCAGCCCCTTTCCGAAGACCTCCCCTCGTAAAAAGAAACCCTAACTGCCCATCTTTAGTAGCTACGCCTACCTTAACTTTATCCTTAGAGCTGCTTGTGATATCGCTTGTGATTTTAGAATAGAATTCACTTAAAATTTCATCTCTGTGTTCGTCTTCGAATTTATGATCACTCAATCCTCACACCTCATAATTTGAATTTAGTAACTAAAATCAATATATCCACTATTTTCATAATACCATACATGCCAATAATCCACCACCATTCTAGACACAAAAAAAACACCCCATAGATCGGAGTGTGTGGTTAGCTGGGTAAGCGTTCGAAATTGTGATTGTAAGAGTTAATTACCACACTATCTCAAGATATTTTGGTAATTTGGTGTAAGGTCAGACTTTCGTGGGTCTCTCAAATGCTTGAATGATTCTAACTTCACCTTAGGACCAGGAGTGATTCTAAAAGTCATAGTGTCCTCTCCAACGGAAAGATGTGGACCCACTGTAGGGTGTATATTGAGTGTAATTAAGAAATCAAACCGACGAAATCCATTCACTCGCTTTATATCTGTAACATCTACTAAATAAGGATACACTGTCGGAGTTATCGTCAGAAGTGGCGCATAAATCTCAGCAATTTTTTTCTCAATATGGGGTAAAAGGAAGAGCATTAGTGTGTCTTTGTACATGAGCTCGCGGGAATCCTGATCTGGAAGCTTCGGTTCCGATTCAGATCTAAGCGGAGCCTCAGATTGCGGTTGAACTAAGCCATTAGCGGAGCAAGGTTGTTGCCCCAGCAAGAACATAACTGCGATAAGAAGAGGAGCAATCCAGCTTTTTTTCATCAAAATAGCCTCCTTAGGGAACTTTTTATAAATTCCCCAATGAGGCCCTAATTTTATACGCTAAATCTCAATTGTGTTAAAAAGAAAGGGATCTCCCCTAAGATAATTCCTTAGAATCGCTTGCGCATAAGGCTGTTCTGCTTTCAGTCCCTCGGTTTCTCTAGGGTCGGGTGCGTGATGGCAATAATTTTCGATCATAACCATGACCGTAAAATTCTCTAAAGTCTGAAACCACTCCCCATCAAGCTTGGCCACACTTTCGTAACCCTTAATGACCAGTTCTCTTTGTAAAGGATACAACCCTAGAATGGTATGTGCCACATCATAAAGATAATATCCCCAGCCACATCTTCCGAAATCAATCGGTCGAGGTTCACCCTCTTTAAATATGATGTTCCCTTGATGTAAATCACCATGGATAACCCCATAAGTCCTTCTGTTCTTATTTTTATGCTGCTTGCTTAACCAGCCGTATAATTTCTCAGCCGCAGACTGATACAGCACGAACTCATCATCCAAAAGAAAACTATGGTAGTGCAGCTTTAATCGGAGCATTGCTTTTCTAAAGCTATGTTCATCCCACACAGGACGATTAAAGCCTGGAGGTAACTCAAGCTCCTGTGCCGCTTTATGTAGCTTGGCTAATAGAACGCCTTCTTTGTAAATTTGATCTTCGGTAAGTCTTTCGTTCGCATGTTCGCCTTCAACCCAGCGCATTAACGATGCATATATACCATCCTCATTACCTTGCTCCACTTTGAACGTAACAGAACCCGTTCGATCATGAACGCCTTTCGGCAGGGGGACATCAATTTTCCTCTTCAAAAGCTCCAGCCAAGCGATTTCGGAGTTAATTTCTTCTTTAGATCTCCCCGAGTGAAGACGCAGCAAAAAAGTCCCCTCTTTATTAGTCTCTATTACAAAAGTGCAGGTGTCCGATCGTTGGATAAAACGAATCTGTGTCCAATCGAGGTCAAAGTGCCGGAGTGCCATTAAAGCTGCTTGCTTATAATTATTTCTCATCGCAATGGAATGTACACATCAACCTCATCAGGCCACGTAGGATTAGCAAACTGATAGACTTCAATAGCCAATGCACGATCATTACTCTGCAAACCATTTTCTCTCACATAAGTATGAAGAATCTCATAAGGATCGCCTTTGGATTTCACCTGGACATACCGATGAGCCGGGATCGTAAAACCAAGCATACCTTCAGGAACATTCGTGAGTTCCTCCACTTCCATACAGATCATATAGGTAAATAAATTCTCCGAAGTAAAATGTGGACTAAGGTATCGTTCAGGGTGAATAATATTGCTAATTTCATCTTTTCTACTATTAAATTCTCGCTTCATCGCCTCTACTCTTTCCGTCTCGTGCCCTACAAAGGAAGAAGTAATACTCAAGCCTATTAGCTTCATCTCCGGTAATTCGAGCACTTGGACTACACCTTCATCCATCATGAATAATTCATCCCTTCTATGATTATTTAAAATGAAAATATCTGAAATAAATATTTCTCTTGAAAATAATTTCAGAAAACTAAATAATATAAAGCAGTACTACATGTCGGATCTATCATCTTAATAAGGGTGGAGCTTCATTACAGACAGAAGAAAGGTTGAACATCGGCACCATGAACGCAATTCCAAACCTCAACAAGGAACCAGCCCGTGTGGAAAAAACACGCAAAGAACCTTTCCCCATCTCTATTCTTTCACTTACCGTAGGCGCTTTTGCCATTGGAATGACTGAATTTGTCATCATGGGTATTTTACCAAATGTCGCCAAAGATTTACAGGTTAGTATTTCTACTGCAGGTCAGCTCATCACGATGTATGCCCTTGGGGTAGCCGTCGGTGCTCCTATTCTAACCATCCTTACACAACGAATTCCACAAAAGAAACTGTTATGCCTGCTCATGGTATTATTTATTCTAGGCAACGGAATCTCTGTATTTGCTCCAAACTATACCGTTCTTATGGTTGCTCGTATCATCACAGCTTTAACACACGGGACTTTCTTTGGCGTTGGTGCAGTGATCGCTTCTAATCTGGTCAAGCCCAATAGGCGGGCCGGAGCCGTATCCATTATGATGGCTGGTCTAACGATTGCTAATATCGTCGGTGTTCCTCTAGGAACATTTATTGGGCAAAACATGGGCTGGCGCGCCTCATTTGCTGCGATAGCAGTCATGGGAGTCGCTGCACTAATCGGCATTCTTATTTTCATTCCAAAGATTAAACAAGACAAACCTGCTAGTGTAATCCAGCAAATTTCTGCGCTAGCTAATCCTAAACTGCTTCTATTCTTACTGATCGGCGCGCTTGGTAACGCCAGCTTGTTCACAGTGTTCACTTATATAGCGCCACTGCTAATGGAAGTTACCGGCTTTGCCGAGCATAGTGTGACATGGATTCTAGTTCTCTTCGGCTGTGGTGTAACCATCGGGAATATCGTTGGCGGGAAGCTTGCAGATTGGAAGCTGATGCCTTCTATCGTGGGACTTTATTTCGCGGTTAGTGTCATTCTTACGATCTTTTCCTTCACAATGCATAGCCCAGTAGCTGCGGTAATCACAATATTCTTCTGGGGTATGGTGTCCTTTGCGGTCATGCCAGGATTACAAATACGGATCATGAGTCTGGCTCAGGCCGCTCCTGCACTTGCTTCCACAACCAGCCACTCCGCAGGTAATCTCGGAAACGCAACAGGTGCTTTCATCGGCGGATGGGTCATTTCTCATCTTGCGATTACTTCGCTGCCATGGGTCGGTGCCGTTCTGGTAGGACTCGGTCTGGTACTGGGGATTGCTTGTTATGTAGCAGAACGTAAAGAGAAAGTGGCGTAATTTTTATAGGCTTATATTAAAAAACGAGGGTGTCTCCAAAGCGATGAAAATGGCTTAGGGACGCCCTCGTGTTTCATTTTACAAACTATAGCTATCTACTATCTTATGGCTTCATTCTTCTAATGCTCAGCATCTGATTTGCCCCTTTTTGAAATTCATAAGGAACCTCCATTTCCTCCACAGCGAAACCTTGTTGAACCATCTCATCTATAAGGCGATCTAGATGCTCATATCTTTTGCAAGACAGATCAACTAAAGGGAAAATACGAAGTTCTCCTCTAGTCACCCGCATAAGTTCATTAACAGTCCTTAGATGAAAATCATAATCCAGCCGATCACTATACATAAATAGGAAATGCGCAGACAATGTCAGATCAAAATCCTCATCATTGAACGGCAGATTAGGTAAAATCACAGGAACATATCGCGCCGGGGTTTGTCTCTGATCCCTGATGTTATCGTTTAAAGCCCTACTCCTCGCTTGTGTCAAATCCTCTATAGACTTGAAGTAGTCCCATACAAAATTGCCCTGTACCTTAACCAGTTCAGACATAGCATGCTCAATATCTTGAACACCTTTATCTTCAAGCTCATCCGCAGAGTAATAATAAGCGATATCCGCAGCAGTCACGTCACTCCCTAACTGATTCGATATCGCTGTAAAAGAGCAGGCACCTGCAGGACAATCCAAAATCCGCCTGCCTACAAGATCCGCTTCTTTCAATTTGAACATCTGTAAATATTCCTCAAAGGTCCTTCCTATAAAAACAATCCTCTCCAACTCAAGCTTTCCCTCTACTCCGCTCATCTCATCTCACCTTTCCTCATCTCGGCTAATACTGCTCGCTTTTTACTTCTGTTTAAATATATGTATAAGATAATCTATAAGAAGTCCTAGAATCAGGAACGACCCAAAATGAATTACATACGTGGGAAATCTGACGCTGATTAATATACTGCTTGCAGCCCATTCCGTATTATTAACATCAACCATCCAGTTTGCAAAGGGCTTCATGAAAATCAGCGTATCTATAATTGGATTAAGTCGTACAAGAATGATGTTTGCGATCTCAATCCCCAAATAATCACCCAGACAGATGATGATACTAATAATCGAAAACCAGAAACTGAATTTTCTCCTTAAAAACATCAAGCACCGCCCTCTCTTTTTTTTCCTAATACATACAATTCGTTTAAAATTCAAAATATCCTTGTCGCGGATAGCTCCTGCTTTAAAAAATGATACAATCTGGAGCTCGCCAGCTTCAAGGGATAATCCGAAAGTTTACATAGGATACCGCAGGTCATATCGATAACCTTTCCCTCCAGTTTTCGCACTACCGTTCCTGCAGGGGCCGGATTCAAGACTATCTCAGGGACAAGAGCGACGCCTAAGCCACTTTCCACATAATATTTTAGAGCCGACATGCTTCCAATCTCCATAGTATCGAACGGTGCACCACCTGATTCCTGTAGCACACTTTCTAATTTTTTGCGATAAGGACAGTTTGCTGCCGTAATAAGTAACCTATGATCCTGTAAATCCTCTGGCGTGATATTCTCCTTGGAAGCTAGCGGATGCTCTTCTGGCATAAGTAACACAAATTCCTCCGTAAATAAGGGTTCAAAATAAAGCTCCTTACCCAGCTCTGGCGCTGAACATACAGCCATATCAATTTCGCCTCGCAAAAGCAGTTCACTGAGTGCAGCGGTTCCCGCGATCTCCACGGAGACTTTCACTTTCGGAAACTGCGTCATAAAGCTGCTTAACAGCTGCGGCAAACGATAGCTCGCCGTCGGATCCGTTACCCCTATGCGGAGGTTGCCAGCTTCACCTATTTTTAAATCAGCCAAACGGCTCTGTAGCCGCTCCATGTCCTTAACAATATGTAAGCTCTCTTCATAAAACAATCTGCCAGCTTCAGTTAAGCTGATTTGTTTTCCCCGCTCAAGCAGTTGACATCCTAAGTCGGTTTCAAGCCTCTGCATTTGCATCGTGACCGTGGATTGGGCATAATTCAATTCCTCTGCTGCACGGTTAAAGCTTCCTGAACTCACAATGGTTTGAAAGGTTTTTATTGTTTTTAGATCCATTTCTGAGCCCTCCACTACTTAATTCAAATAAATTGAACCAAACCTTCAATTAATTCAATTATACGAAATCCAATAATCACTATAGAATACTCTATATCAACAACATACGCCAACCAAAGGAGTGAATAAGGATGGATCTTAACAATAAAGTAGCCTTAGTAACTGGTGGAGGTACTGGAATTGGCAAGGCTGTAAGTCTGGAATTAGCCCGACGCGGAGCCCTTGTTGCAGTGAACTATTCTAGATCCGAGGCAGAAGCTAATGAAACCGTGAATACGATTATAAATCAAGGTGGGCAAGCGATAGCAGTACAAGCCGATGTTTCTAAGGATCAGGAAGTGCGAAGTATGGTCCATTCGATTATTCAGCATTTTGGAACGGTAGATCTGCTGGTGAATAACGCCAGTATTACTAAACATATTGCGCTGGGTGATCTGGAAAAAGCAACAGAGGAAGTCTGGGATGAACTCTATGATGTGAATGTGAAAGGAATGTTTTTCTGCGCCAGAGCAGTTGCACCATATATGAACATGAGCGGTTCAGGCACCATCGTCAATCTCGGCAGCATCGCCGGACAAACTGGCTTAGGTTCTTCCCTTCCTTATGCGGTCTCCAAAGCTGCTGTTCATGGCCTCACGAAATCTCTCGCCCATGCGCTAGCTCCAACTATTAGAGTGAACTGTGTCGCACCGGGAGCTGTTGCTACCAGATGGTGGTCTGGTCGAGAAGAACAGATGCATAAATTAGCACCTAATCTGCTGCTCCAGCGTCTATCATCCACTGAGGATATCGCTCAATTCGTCTGCGCAACACTCGAACAGGAAGCAATGACCGGACAGATCATTACGGTAGATAGTGGACAAACGTTGTAACAACTAAACAAATGGCATATCAATTGAAGTGCCGATAGAATAATTAGGGAATTTCCCCCTGTAATTCTGACATATCTACTCATCCAAATAGTAATTACGGAAAACCTCCCTATAATTTAGCTGATTTGCTGGAAAATAAAGAAATCCCCCTGATTTTTAGGGAGGAATTCCTTGTTTTCGTTCATTTAAGGCTAAACTCGGCTATTTTCAGGGAGTTTTTCCCTAATTCCTCTCTAGCCTGCTCGATCGTCGTTTGGTCTATTTTATAAAGATAGAAGCTGCCCCAAAAGTAGAATTATCTACTTCTAGGACAGCCTCTATTGCATAAATATTGGTGATGTCTTTAGTTAGGTTCACTACCCCAAATCAAATTTCCTGACACGTATGCTGGTGCTTTGCTCCAGTCCACATAGTTGGTATCTACTCCATTAAAGGAATAATCTCCGGTTTGAGTATAATTCGTCCAATCCTCTTTAGACACACGCACCTGAATGTCGATGCTCGCACCCGCCGCAAGTGAACCTGCTGCACTTGAGAAACCAACCTCCAGATAATAATCCGCATTTGCTTTAGCTGTTGGCAATTTTACAAATGTTCCTGTTACATTCGCGCTTCCCACCTGTGACCAATCGCAGAAGAAGCTTTGTGCCTTCTCACCATCAATAGTGTAATAGTATCTCACTTTCACATCAGAGAGTGTCACAGCACTTGTGCTCGTATTCACCAGCTTAAACTTTGGATTCAACGTATTTCCGGAAGCAGACAATGAACTATTATACATCTGTACTTTCAATGCTGCAGTAGGAGCTACTGTCGTATCCGCAATCGTGACAACCAAGGATTGTGTGGTTCCTGCACTAAACTCAAAGGTAAGCGTAGTGCTTCCCAACGCTTGGGTTGCCAGATACTCTTTCTTGATCGTTACTGTAGAACCACTCACTGTATAATCTGTGCTTGCTACGAGGGTGGCTGTTCCGTTTTTGATCGTGCTGAGTGTATTTCCGTTCAACGTCATAGTTACTGCTACGTCTGCTTGATTCGCAGTTTTCTTATCAAAGCCTGCCATTGTTGGGGTTATCGTGGAGTTAGTTACTGGTGTTGTCGTATCCGTTACCGCAACCGCTAAGGATTGCGTCGCTCCTGCGCTAAAGCTGAACGTCAGCGTGGTCGTCCCTACCGCTTGCGTCGCTAGATACGCTTTTTTAATGGTCACAGTAGATCCACTGACCGTGTAATCTGTACCAGTAACCAATGTCGCCGTTCCGTTTTTGATCGTGCTGAGCGTATTTCCGTTCAACGTCATAGTTACTGCTACGTCTGCTTGATTCGTAGTTTTCTTATCAAAGCCTGCTATTGTCGGGGTTATCGTGGAGTTGGATACTGGTGTTGTCGTATCCGTCACCGCAACCGCTAAGGATTGCGTCGCACCTGCGCTAAAGCTGAATATCAGAGTGGTCGTTCCTACCGCTTGCGTCGCTAGATACGCCTTCTTAAGGGTGACGGTTGATCCGCTGACCGTGTAATCTGTCCCTGCAACCAGTGTTGCCGTTCCATTCTTGATCGCACTCAATGTATTTCCGTTCAACGTCATAGTTACTGCTACGTCTGCTTGATTCGCAGTTTTCTTATCAAAGCTTGAGGTTGTTGGTGTTATCGTGGAGTTAGTTACTGGTGTTGTCGTATCCGTCACCGCAACCGCCAATGATTGATTAGCCCCTGCGCTAAAGCTAAACGTCAGCGTGGTTGTTCCTACCGCTTGCGTCGCTAGATATGCTTTTTTAATGGTCACAGTAGATCCACTGACCGTATAATCTGTACCAGTAACCAATGCCGCCGTTCCGTTCTTGATCGTGCTGAGCGTATTTCCATTCAGTGTCAGCGTTACTGCAACGTCGGCCTGATTCGCTGTTTTCTTATCGAAGCTTGCAGTTGTTGGAGTAATGGTTGAGCCTGTAGCTGGTAGATTGACAGGATCAGCATACAATGTGCCTCGGCCATTCGTTCCGAGATATACACGTCCGTAAATTCTTGGGTCACCAGTAATCGCCATATTAATCTTGGCGTATTGGTGGGCATCGTCATTAATACGAACCCAAGTTGCGCCAACATCATCGGAACGGAAGACACCCCGCACGCCATCAATCTTCGCTACCGTGTACAGTGCCATATAAGTTTGACCCGGCGCAGCCTTTCCATAACCAATGAGATCAGCTTCTTGTACGTTGGTTAACTTCGTGAAGCTCGCACCAGAGTTCGTGGAGTGCCACAAACCATACTTATTCTCAGTCGTATTTCCTCCTGCAAACCAGATGTCACCTTCAATTCCTGGTACTGCTTTCATGCTGATCTGAGCTTCATTCGGCTGTAATCCAGCTACATTATTGGTTGGGAAACCTGAAGCTGAAGTGGCAGTAAATGTAGCTCCGCCATCCACACTAACATAGAAGACCCCAGCAAAAAATCCATAAAATTTGTTAGCATTCACTCGGTCAGATGCTACTTTTGCTCCTGCAGGTAATCCGGCGCTTGCTGTCCAAGAGTTACCTGTTGTTTTGGAGTAGTACACACCAATATCCGAGGTGCTCCACAAAATAGAGTTCCCACTTGCAGACACAGCTACTTGTCCATGCCCCACTGTTGTTTTGGTGCCATTTGACGGTTCGGAATTTGGCATGTACCAGTTCACTCCACCATCGTTAGAGATACCAATGGATTTCATACTTGGTGTCTTCTCTTTATCTGCACTGCCTACCCGTACCATATATGATGGACTCAACTCTGCATAATCAATACTCATTGTTGTTGCCCATGAAGGACTAGTCTGGAATTTAGTTGGAGCTACCGACAAATCCTCATGACGGAAACCAGAAACGTCACCAAGTGCAGTGATCAAATGGGAGGTTCCCGTTGGCGGGCTTATCAACCCTAATACTGCAGTTTCCTCCACACCTTTTGCCATAACAGAGATATTCACCTTGCCTCCGGTATCCCATGAGGTCAAATTGTTTGAGCCATAAATGGTAGCCCCCGTCCCATACATCATCCGGTTAGAGTTGAAAGGATCAATTTCCAGATCGCCCATCATCCAGCCCAGTTTTGGTGAAGGATCAAGAGAGGTCGAAGTCGTTCCGTGATCGAGCCAAGGTGCTGCTGTGATATCCATACTGAACTTATAAGTTCGTTCTGGATAATTGCCCCAGTCCCAAATTCGGCTCCATGTTGCACCACCGTTAGTACTGCGGAAAATCACTTCATCAGGCCACCAAGCGTTTAAACTGGATACCATAACTGTGTTAGGATTCTGTACATCCACAGCTAAACCACCGAAGCCATACCAATTATCCGTTCCGGTTGAAGGACTGATGTTCGTCCATGCACCGCTTGTTTTATTGTATTTCCAAACCTCACCTTTACTTCCGTCATAAGGACCTACACCATTGCTATAAGTAATATACAGATCGCCTGTAGATGAAAGCACGCCATGATGTGGCAAGTAGCCTGAAGGTTGTCCTGCCAGAGCTGTCCAAGTTACGCCTCCATCTGTACTTCGATATACGCTGCTTGCTGTATCGGCAACCCCTACATATATCGTTTGAGTCGCATTGCCAAGTGTTCCTGTGCTCTTATCGAACGTAATCCAGGATAAGCCAACGAGATCATTTCCATAATCCAGTGTCGGATTCTGAATATATGTTCCTACATTCGTAAAGGAGGTTACCTTCGACCAAGTAACACCGGAGTCCGTACTTTTCCAGAGCCCATTGCCACTTCTGGCTCCGAAGAATAAAATATTATTCTTATTCGGGTCAATGACGAGGCGTTCACCCGCAGAGCGGCCCGGCATATTGCCACCTACCTTAAAAGGGAGCGGAGTGGTTTGCCAGGTGTTTCCCCGGTCACTAGAGCGCATGATCTGACCGTTATTATCCCAGGAGTTAGTATAAGTACCTGTTGCCATATAGACTTTGTTCGGATCAATAGGATCTGTAGCAAGGGCATCTACACCATTCTTATTCCAATCGACCCAGCCTACGGAGTCACTAATCGAAGTCCAACTAGAGGTAGCCTGATTCCATCGATACGCACCCCCGATATCTGTTCTGGCATAAATTAAATTGGGTTCGGACTGATTAAAAATAATTCCGGGTACAAAACCACCGCCGGCTCCCGTTACAACACTCTTCCAATTGTAAGGTTCACTTGCGGCCGCATGAGTAGTAGCTGGGAATGCAGAGAATAAAGAGCCTATCATCGCGCCAAGCAGGATTAACAATCCAGTTTTTCGGATACGGATACGATTACGAATCACGTTTTACGCCTCCTACAATTTTATTGGTTTGCTTTTGTTTTCCTCCTACTCTGTATCCCTGCTTCTTCCCTCCCCCCTAAATTCGACTATTTAAATTTTTCTGATAACGCTTTCATTATAATGGTAATGTTTTTCATAATCGATAGAAAATGGTTGTATTTTCATGAAGTTTGTCTCTAAAAATCGTACCATTTTCACACCTTAGATTACATTTCACAACCATAAACGCCTCCCCTAAGAGGAGTGTCAAATCAAAAATCCAGAAGAATCCCAAAAAAGCCCTCTCCACCCTAACGGTGAAGAAAGCTACTACTGGTTAATGCGTAAGCACAAATTCATCCAGCATCTTACCATCCACATCATAAGCCTGATAAGTCAAACTATCCTTGGTAACACTAATCCCTGCGAACATTTGCTTGTAGTTTTGAAAATGCACCGCATGATAGAACTGATCCTCTTTTTTCTCGTTAAATTTCCCTCCGGAAGCATTGGTCACCACATATACCGTACCTTTTTTAGCACCTACCGGATTCTCACCTTCAGAAACGATTTTTCCAGCCCGCAAAGGGTAGGATCTGGAGTACTCATGATTATGACCCTGCAGCACCAGATCGACCTCATATGCATCAAAAATATTCGTCCAATCTTCAACCTTCTTATATGAATTGCCCCCGTATGCCGGACGGTGCATCGCAACAATCTTCCATTCCTTATCCGTGCTCTTCAAATCTTGCTTCAGCCACTCAGCTTGCTTTTTCAAATTGCTCTCCGTATTCAATACAGACACATGTACAGGACCGTAATCGAAGGAATACGAGGTGCCCGCAATAGAACCTTTTGCCCCGTTATCTGGCAGGTTGAAATGAGAAGTAAAGTCCGTCGCATCGTCATCAACCTGATCATGATTTCCCGTAACAGGCATTAAGGGTATCCCAGAAAGCAAACCTTGCACGTTACCAAAAAATTGATCCCAGCCCGCCGAATCCTCCGGGTTCTCCGTTAAGTCACCATTATGCACAATAAATTTTGCCTCTGGAAAGGTCTGAACGGCCTTGCTCAATGTCTTCCCCCACAGCTTAAAATCATCCGCCCTCTCCCCTTGAGAATCCGCGACGTTGATAAACGTAACACTATCTAGTTCAACCTCTTCCGTGGTGAATTCCGCAACTGAACTCCATCCTCCCTCAAGCCCGCTGCCCACTCTGTAAGAATATAACGTCCCAGGTTCAAGTCCTGTAACCTCCGCTTTGTGAACACCTCTGGTACCATGGTCCGTTTTTATGGTGCTACTATTTGCTTCTATCCTTAGTACATCCGATTCTACAAAAGAGGACATCTGTCCCTTTACTAACTCCAGAACTCCTGCGGCATTGGAATCGCTAGTATACCAAGTGAACGCACGACTCGTTCCCGCATCTCCCTTAAAGGTGGTAACAAGATCATACGGGGCTGATGATTTCTTGGAGCTCCCGGATTTGGACCACTCCATCCCAACAGCCACCAAGATCAGAACAATCACTACTATCCCTAGAATGATGGCGAATTTATAGTCTTTCATCACGGCTCCTCCTTCATTTTTCTCTCTAGTCTTCTAACTAAGATAGCCTTCCAGAAAGTCAGAAGTCAAATCTATAGATCTATACTTTTGTTAACGCAGTGTAAAACATTCAGCTAACATTCAGTCTATTTTAAGTTAAGCATAAGGTCTGTCTCCTAGAATTAGTTGTGCAAGAAGGTTAGCCAACGACAGAGATAGAGATAGAAACGAGGTGGGAAAATGAGTAACAAGCTTCAATTCCGGCATGAGCTAAAATTCTTCATTAACTATCATCAATACCTTGTATTACGCCAACGATTACAGAGTTTGATTGATACAGACCAGCATGCCAATGAAAGTGGCGAATATCATATCCGCAGTTTGTATTTTGACGACATCAACAACTCGGCGCTTGCCGACAAACTCGGAGGTCTCAGAGAACGCGCCAAATATCGTATTCGTATCTACAACATTCAAGACAACATCATTCACTTTGAGAAAAAAATCAAAATGGACGATTATATCGCCAAAATTAAAGAGCCGCTGACCCGTCAAATGTACGACGAGATCATGGCAGGTAACTATGAGGTCCTGAATGTCCCGGACAGTCCACTGTTCATGGAATTATACAATCAGATGCGCCATAACCTTCTTCGGCCGAAGGTCATCGTGGATTATATTCGCGAGCCCTATGTTTGCCACAACGGCAACGTGCGGATCACGTTTGATAAAGAATTACGTACCGGTCTGCATTCGACGGATATTTTTGATAAGGATCTGCATCCGATTCGGGCGATGGATGAGAACTTTATTATTTTTGAAGTGAAATTCGATGAGTACATTCCGGAATACATTAAAATTGCGCTGCAGTTAGAGGGGCTGAACAGACAGTCCGCTTCAAAATATGTGATCTGCCGCAAATTCTTAAAAACCAACACTTGGGAGGATTATTGATTATGAATGCATCACTAGCAACAATGGCAGCAACCGCAACAACAGATACAACCACAAATACTTTTTCAGATATCATTAAAAACTCGGTGATAGACAACTTTGTCTCCGATATAAGCATCTCGAAAATGCTAATCACCTTAGGTGTGGCTTTTCTGATCGGATACTTTATTTATCTGCTCTATAAACGTGTATTTAGCGGAGTGTTATACTCCAAAAGCTTCAACGTCTCGCTAATGGGCATGACCATGATTACAGCCACTGTCATTATCGCCATTAACTCTAACCTGGTTCTGTCCCTCGGTATGGTCGGCGCATTGTCCATCGTTCGTTTCAGAACGCCGATCAAAGATCCAACAGATCTGATCTTCTTGTTCTGGGCAGCAGTCGCAGGGATTGTAACTGGCGCAGGCTTCTTCACTTTGGCTATTGTGGGTTCAATCATCATTGGTCTAATTCTGTTTCTGTTCATCAAGCATTCTTCTATCGAAACACCATACTTGCTGGTCATTAACTGTGATGGCGATGAGAGTGAACGTGAAGTCCACAACCATATCACCAAATCCGTGAAACGCTACAACGTGAAGCAAAAAACAGTATCTGCAAACAATATCGAATTAACACTGGAGCTTCGTCTTGATGATAAAGTAGGTGGCTTTGTCAATACTGTTTCCGACTTAAAGGGCGTTAAAAACGCACTTCTGATCAGCTACAGCGGTGACTATGTATCCTAAACATAATAAGATGAAAGGCGGTGCCCCAGATGAAAGCAAGAGGTAAATCTATCCTGCTGAGTCTTTGTTGCCTGCTGCTGGTCATCGCTGTAGCTGGGTGCCAGAACGCAAGTCCATCGGCAACAAACGAAACTGCAACAGATTCTAAGGATAAGGTAGTCTCGAGCGACGAGAAAAATCTAGACGAGCAAGTCTTTCCAAAAGATAAGGTCGTCGATGTCAAAATCACTTTGGACCCGGATGATTTTCAGGATATGCTGGATAATGCCAGCGCGGAAGAATATAAAACCGCATCGGTTGAGTACAACGGCGTTAAATTCGATAACGTTGCCGTGCGGACCAAAGGAAATCTTAGTCTCAGAAGTGTAGTACAGATGACAGACTCTGATCGGTACAGCTTTAAAATTTCTTTTGATGAATATGTGAACCAGAACTTATTTGGCATCACTAAGATCAACCTGAATAACAATTACAGCGATGCTTCTTATATGCGTGAATTTCTGACCTACGAGCTCGCTGAAAGTGTCGGACTTCCGACGCCGAAATATTCCTTCGTTAATGTATACGTCAACGATGAACTGAAGGGCTTCTACCTCGCGGTGGAACAGATCGGCGACGCATATTTGGAACGCAATTTCGGGAACTCTTACGGCGCACTTTATAAAGGGGAAATGACCGGTCAGGGCAGTGACTTGACTTGGCTTGGTGACGACCCTTCCCTCTATACCGGATTAGTAATGAAGTCGGATAAATCTAACGATGATATTCTGATCGATATGCTGAATGAGCTTAATAACGGCACCGATTATGAAAAATACATCGACGTAGAGGAATCGCTGAAGTATATCTCTCTAAATGCGGTCACGGCAAATATGGACAGTTATTTAGGTGGTAATAAACAAAATTATTACTTATATGAAGACGAAGGCGTCTTCTCGATCCTGCCGTGGGATTATAATATGGCTTTTGGCGGCATGGGCAGCGCAGACGTACTGATTGACGAGCCTACACAAGGCACGCTGGCTGAACGTCCTCTGATTGCGAAGCTACTTGCTAACGACGAATACAAAGCGAAATATCACGAAATCGTCAGCGAAATGATTAATGGCTATCTAGCTGATGATACGTTCCAAACTAGAATGGATCAGCTGGACATGATGATTTCCAGCTATGTCAAAGCAGATCCTTCTGCTTTCTACACCTTCGAGCAATATGAAGAAGGGATTAAGTCTGTTAAGACCTTCATGTCGAACATGGCTAAAAATATCCAGCAACAGCTCGACGGAACCATTCCTTCCTCCGGTGACGGATCGGGAAGCGGTATGGGTGGTGGCATGGGCGGCGGCTTTGGTGATGGCGCTAGGAATGGCACTGGTGCTGGTGCTTCTGGTGCTGGACAAGGCACGAACGGCGCGGGTAACAAGCAGACTGGCGTGGGGGCGGAACAGAGCGCGGGTGGTGCTGCACCGAACGCCGAAAGCGGGCAAGCTGCCACGGATGGGCAGGCTCCTCAGGGCGGTGCAGGCGGTGAGCCCGGTGCCATGGGCGGACCGGCTATCCCTGATGCCGGCGCGGGTCCCGGCAGTAACACGCAAGCAACAGCTGGCGGGCAAGCTGCTCAAGGTGGTCAAACCAACACCGACGGGCAAGTTGCTCAGAGTGCGCAGACCAACACCGACGGGCAAGCTGCTCAAGGTGGATTCACTGGAGGGCCTGGCGGTACACCGGGTGCCATGGGTGGACCAGCTATCCCTGAAGGTGGAAATGGCCCTGGCGGTGGCGGAATGGGTGGCGGTATGCCTGGTGGCATGGGTGGTAACTTTGGCGGCGGTGCTGGCGCTATGCAGCAAAAAGGCAGCACGAGTGAAGCCATCACTACTGGGGTCGCGATACTTCTCTTACTGCTGACTGCAGTCTTTGTGACCTTCTATAAGCGGAAACGGCTGTAGACAAGTAAAAGTAATTCACAACAAAAAAACATAAAAGAAGCTCCCGTCGTTTATCGGCTGGGGCTTCTTTCATGTCCTAAAGATCATATTGCCAAATTTCCACAAAAAAAACTGTGAACAGTCTCAAACTTCACTCGAGACTGTTCACAGTTATAAATTCAAACTTTTTTCTTATCAAGTATCCAACTCAGATCAAGGAATATAATGCTCCCCTATTACTCTTTCCGCCCGCGCAATATACTTATAGCCGCTATTAAAAAGGCAAGTAAAGATATCCCGACTGCAATGTAGACCATTGGATTGACACTGTTTGATTTTTCCTCATCTTTCATAATAGCATTATGCTCTTCCATGCTCATGGAATCGCTCTTCACATTGGAACCGTGAGAATGTTCATCCCCACCGGAAGCTTGTACAATTGTAGTAATGGAATGCGGATTCTCTGTTCCAGCCTCACCGGACCATTGCACCAAGCTTCCATCGGCATAGTGCTGATAAGCATCCCATGCAATGTCGCCAGCGGCATCAGGGTTCTTGGCCGTAAAGTAGAAGCGTTGGAATTGCCCCTTCTGAATGCCCTCACCATTAGCTATCCAGCTAACCTTATTCCCCTCAATGGTAACATCCCATCCGGGTGTAGCCTCATATTGTTTAAACTCGGCACCTGCTGGAACTCGTAGATCAACTTGTACAGTTGCCACGTCTTTTTCCGAAGGAACCTTTAATGTATAAGTCTCCCATGCCCCCGTGCTAGATTGTGCTGGTGCCACGGTTACGTGCGCGCTAGCCACTGCTGCGAACAATAACAATGTTGCTGCAGCTGGTGCGAATAACGTCATTATTTTGCGAGATAATCTGTTCATAGTTAGCCTCTTCTCATCAATAATTATATATCTTTGTCCTTAACTTCCTGCTATACATCTTTCGAAAAATCTCGTTTACGCGAAGCAAGTCCTTGCTCCAAGGCATAACGAGTCAGCTGCGTCCGGTTTTGGAGTTGCAGCTTTTGGAGGATGTTCTTCAAATGGTTTTTTACGGTATGCTCCGAAATCCCCAAGCTCACTGCAATCTCCTTGTTTTTTGATCCAGAAGATACACAGCTTAAAATTTCTTTCTCTCTAGCCGTCAACGACTCCCCTTCATCCGTTACAGAGGGTACGGTGAACTCCTTCAAGATTTGAAAAGCCAGCTCCCGACTAAGCGGTGCTTCTTCATTAACAATGGCCTGCAAATATTGAATCCAGGTGGAAGGTGCCAGATTCTTTAGCAAATACCCCTGTGCTCCTTGCTTTAGCGCTTCGAGGAGGTGGGAAATTTCGTCCGATACGGTAACGATAACGATTTTGACATAAGGATATTCCTGCTTGATCCGGCGAGTCGTCTCCAGCCCGTCCATTTCCGGCATCTGAATATCGATTAGGATGAGATCAGGCATCCACTGGGCTGTGAAAGCGATCGCTTCAGCACCACTCTCCACTACTCCAATGACCTCAAAACTATCATCCATGGACAAAATCTCGCACATCGCCTCACGTGCATGTGCATGGTCATCTACAACTAAAACCCGGTATCGGCTCATGGACTGACTTCCCCTTTCGTAATTTCAACCTGGGTGCCTGTGTCACCAGAAGTCAGCCTAAGCTTCCAGCCCATCCCCTCGACACGTTCCTTCATGATCTGAAGTCCGTAGCTGCCACTCACTTCAAATGGATCATACTGAAATCCTTCTCCATTGTCTGTAACAACTACCCTCCAATTCTTCTCATCGCCATCGCCAGTAATTGAAACCAGTCCAGCTCGTGTATGCTTACGAACATTAATGATCGCTTCGCGAATACAGGATAACAATTCTGATTTTTCCGAAGGGGAGAGCGCATCATCTTGCAGGCTCCAATCGAGAGAGGCTTCGATCATAATCTCGTTCGCCATCTGGGCTAGCTGATCTTTTACCGACTGTTCCAATGAAAAAGAACTCTGCTCTGAGACCGGAATCTTCAGATTGGCAATGGCCTGCCGCACATATCGGTTCACCTCATGGACCGTCTTTTTGATCTGATCCACATTTTCCTCACTGACCTCACCATTCTTGCGGCTTACTTCTAGCCGGTCGATTTTGACAGATAAGAGAAATAAAGATTGCGCCATTCCATCATGCAGTTCTTTGGCAAGTCCTTCCCGAGCCTTCATTGCATCTTTAAGCGCACGTTCCTGCTCCAGCTCCCGCTGATTCCGCTCCATAAGAGAGAACAAAGGGACGAGCAACACAAGACTGACTAAAAACACCAGGACTGGCGTCAAATAGTTCCCCAAATCCATAGAAATATAAGGCATTAGAAACTGGTGACGCACAATCTCCCAGATCCCCACCATTAGCGTTGGCAATAACAGGATCATATACTTTATTTGTTTATACGTTGCCGTCCCCTCCTGCACATCTTATGCTTAACAATATCACCGTCTCATCTAAGCGACATGACTCGATCGGGCTATATAGACCCATTAATGTTACAAATTTAAGTATTTTAAACGGTGATTGCTGACATTTATAATATCATAAGCAGGCTTTCTTATATTGAAGCAAAAAAAAGATACATCTCACGATGCACCCAATCATTTCTACTTTTACTGCGAAATCCTACCTAAATTGGTGAAGTATAACGTCCATATTGGATATCCATTTCTTTAAACGAATCTCCCTCTTTTTTCAGAAAAAACGTATTTACTCCCTCTGAGCCCCACCAATTCAGGCCGAGTAATGGGCCCTCTGAGGTATCAGCAGCAAAAAGGATGGAGAACATTTCAGGGATAACCTCTCCGCCATCATCCACCCGCCAGACCGAATATTCATCTCCTTGAATCACCGCTGGATAGTCCATGAAGGTAAATTCATCTTTTTCTTTCCAAACGAGACTAAATAACATATCCTGATCCAGCCTTACGAATTGAACGAGATACAGCTGTCGATCTGTAGATAGGTCTGCCAGCTTCCAGATTTTCTGAATTCCACGTTTTTTCGTATCTACAATACGCTGTCGAATCCTTTCTTCCACAGTAGATAAAGCTTCTTGACCCTCTAAGGATTCAATAGGCAAAAGCGCATCAACCTTAAAGTCTGTTTGATCCGTCAAATAGTAGGTTTCATCCGGGGTCGCACTTGCTTCTTCCACCGTAAAAAGATAACCCGCCAGATTTACAAAATTATGTGCCATCTCCCGGCCATTGCTGTTCTCTGTTCCATCCTGCCATTTATTAAATTTAACCTTTAACACATTCCCCTGATCACCAATAGCCTCATTTAATTGTGCCATCTCCTGATCCAGCCCTTTTTCATGCCCGGTAACTAGAATATTCCGCCCCTCTGCATCCGCAAAGCCAAAATTCATCTTCAGCTTCTCAGTATCTAGATATGCTTCAGTCTTCTGCTTGCTTGGAGTTGGTAATGGCTCTGCGCTTGGAGGAAGCGTTGGTGAAGGCAGTACAGTTTCCGCACTTTTTTCCGGTGTAGACTCAACATGATCGCCATCACTGGTCAAAGAGTTGTTGCTGGAACAACCCACCAACATAAGAACAATAAAGAAACTTGCCATAAGCTTATTCATTCTTTTTCCTCCAAACGAAGTTAGAATATTCCCATGCTCAGGTAACGTTCCCCCGCATCAGGTGCAATACATAGCACTCGCTTGCCGGCCCCGAGGCGCCGTGCTTCCTGCAATGCTGTCCATACTGCGGCTCCACCTGATGGGCCAAGCAGAATTCCTTCCTGTGCTGCCAGCATTCTCACGGTATTCAGTGCATCTTCATCCGAAACTTGAACAATTTCATCGTAGACCTTTGTATTCAGAATGGCGGGTATAAAGCCCGGACTGGTTCCAACCAGCTTATGCGGTCCAGGCTTTCCACCGGATAATACTGGTGAGCCCTGCGGCTCAACAACTAGAATACGAATATCTGGAAGCTGCTCACGCAACACTTCCCCAGTACCAGTTATCGTACCACCTGTTCCCGAAGAAGCAACGAACACGTCCAGCTTCCCTTCCATTTGCTCCATAATTTCAAGAGCTGTCGTAGTACGGTGAATGTCAGGGTTCGCTTTGTTCTCAAATTGCTGTGGAATAAAGCTGTTTGCCACTTCTTTCCCCAGCTCGATTGCTTTTGTTATAGCTCCCGGCATCCGCTCCGCTGCAGGAGTCAGAACAACTTCAGCGCCATAAGCCTTTAGAATGTTGATTCGTTCCTTCGTCATATTGTCAGGCATGACAAGAATCGCTTTATAGCCTTTTGCAGCGGCATTCATAGCCAATCCAATGCCTGTATTTCCGCTTGTCGGCTCTATAATGGTCCCTCCGGGCTTCAGCAGCCCGGCTAGTTCTGCTTGCAGGATCAGATTATAAGCTGCTCTATCCTTTACACTGCCACTGGGATTGAAGCGTTCCAGCTTTACATATAGTTCTGCATCTTGGGGGGTGGTCAACCGATTTAGTCGCACAACCGGTGTATTCCCAATCAGCTCAGTTATATTGTTAACAACTAGTGGTGTCATATATAGCGCCTCCTTCATTACTTTACATACCCTTCATTGTAACTTGAGTGGCACCTCCTGTCGATTCTGGAGCTTGCAAGCTCCCTAAGTTAAAAAGCCGCCTCCCAAATTTATGGGTAGGCGGCTTCATTATAACTGACTACTGATCTACAATTTACGGATTTACGTTAATGGTAAAAGTAGATGTATTATTCTTAATATTTGTTACCGTGTTCGTAATCTTCAGATTGTTAAAGGTTGCTGAGCCTCTGGCTGGACCTTGACCAGCCTCAGCAGCTTCATTCACCCAGATACCCACTCCGGATTTACTATCAAAAGCATCGCCGCTCTTTTGCGCACCGGTAATTGTAACATTATTAAAGATGGTATCTGTTACAGGGAATTGTGGAGTGGAACCTACATAGTTGGTCTGGAACATGATGCCATGATAGGTCGGATCAATGATATCCACATCATTGACTCGGATACCTTGGAAGACCTTGGAGGCCGAGAATACCCAGATCGCCGGGAAAGTCTGCGCGCCCCAGAAATGCCCACCTGCACGAACAATAGAAATATTCTCAAAATTCGTAGTCGGTGAAGCTCCGAAGCCATTCATCGGATATCCAAAGTCTAAAGAGCTGATTGTAATCCCGGAGTAGCAAAGTGTATCCGCAATATAAATATTACGGAAGGTATTTGCGTATCCACCATAGACAGCTACACCAGCAGCACGCCAAGTCAAGATTGAAGTGAGGTTCTCATAGATGTTATCCTTCATATCTGCACCACCAGAATCAATCGCCGAGAACAATGCAAAGCTATCATCACCTGTTGCCCGTGCTTCAATATTAGACACCAGGTTATTCGTGCTTCCATTAGTCATATTGATGCCGTCAGCGAAGGTGTTACGGATACGTGAGTTTTTAATCACCATGTTATCGGTATTGGCTCCCCAGTACATACAGACCTGATGTTCAGTCCAGATGTTGTCGATCGTAATGTTCGCCACATTGGAGAAATCAAATACTTTACCAGGACCGTCGATACGAGAAGTATAGTTTCCGAAATAAGCGAAATTCGCAAAGGTAGATCCATTCGCAGTATCACTGGCTCGGAATCCGACATCGGTATTCTCTTGGTTAGTTGGAGCAATGAACCTTGTATACCAAGGACCCGCACCGATAACCTTCACTGCCTTGCCGTAGACCTGAAACTTGTTAGAGGTCTGATAGTTTCCTGGTGGCAAATATACACCTACGAGATTTCCTGTGGTGTCCATCCGCACTTTATCAAGCGCATTTTGAACATCCTGATGCGTAAAGCCTGCAGGAACAGTGTATTTAGCCGGATCTGGATTAGCAATCGGTGAAACCTGCTCCAGACTGATGAAGTCGATGGCGTATTGAGAAGTGTTAGCGGTGTCCTTTTGTAAACGGATCGTACTTCCTGCCGGAATGGTACTATCAAACATAATGTTAGCTTCATCATAAATATGCCGTGGAGAACCTGCGCTTGGCGAATTTCCAGGACTTGTCTCAGAACCGTACAACCATGCATATTTAGAGGTTAAGTTAATAGCTTTGCTAAAGACACCATTAACATAGATGTTAAGCGTAGCATTTGTGCCGTCACCACTCGCTGAATCTGGAATCGAGAAACGAGTAACCAGAGTGTTCGTGCTGGCTTTTGTCGTGAATTCAACATAGCTACCTGTGGTGTTCAGAGTGACTGCTCTTCTGCCTGAAGCCTCACCTGCAGGATCGCCGATGGTCCGGTTGGCTGAAAGCTTCACGGCCCCACCGCCAATAACTCCATCCTCAGCCTCATACATGTCGTAAGGCATGTTCGCACCTCGACCGATGAACAGTGACTGCGTCTGAATATTATTAGCCCGTTTTACAGGCAGCTCATTAGCATCTACTGCAATTTCACTCTTCACAGTATATTTGCCATTTCCTGCAGTCCAATTACCAAGAGCTACAGGCGCTGTGGTCACCCCACTTGCGATCACGCCGTTATAGGAGCCTGTTAGAGTCTTAACCACCGCATTCGTAGTAGCATCTAAAACCGTCAGAGTTATGTTATGCGCACCACTCGCGGAAGCTGCTGTACCTTGATTCTTAATGGCAACTGAGAAGCTTACAGTGTTGCCGCCTGCTGGATTGCCAGGTGTCCAGCTGACGGAGGAAGCAACCAGATCAGAACTGGACACTGGAGCAATAATAAGGGAAGCCGGACTAGTAAAACTATTATTCCCCTCATTTGATTCAATCACTGTATTATTCTCATCGACCTTTGCACTTAATGAGTAGGTTGCTGCATCTTTTGCGCCCAAGTTAAGAGATACGCTCGTTGATGCGCCAGCAGCTATAGTACCTACTGGACTAGTACCTACAAGGGTAGTGCCCAAATAAAAATTCACATTAGTTGCAGCAGATGCTAGAGATCCTATATTCTTAACTGTTGCATTAAGTGTAATGGCATCCGTCTCAATTGGAGAGGTTGGAGTCCATGTAAGAGCAGTCACCGTCAAATCTGGATTCGCAGATGGTGTACCAATTACCTGAAATTCAGCAATTTGACCAGCACTTGAACCAGAGTTGGTAGTGATCTTTAGCTGCAATTCACTAGCCGTAGCCGTGACCGGAATCGTCACTGTATTACCGGTTGCCGGATTAAAGGTATACACGGTCGCAGGTACAAGACTCGTAAAAGCCGTTGTATTCTGATTATGCCCAAGCACTTGAATGGTCTGAGTACGTGTGGACCACGCCGATGCAGGATTCAGCTTGAGAACAACCGATGTAACATCAGCATTACTGCCCAAATTAACAGTTAATGTGTTCGGATAACTTCCCCCTGCCCCCTCCCAATAAGTAGTTACATCACCGTCATTCGCATTCGTCTGCACAAAGGTAAAGACTGAGGACGACGCAGTTATACTTTTGTTCAAAGCCAAATTTGAACCCGTCCCAGGTGTTGGGGTTACTGTTGGGGTTACCGTTGGTGTCGGTGTTACTGTCGGTGTTGGGGTTGGTGTTGGCGTTGGTGTGGCCGTTGGTGTTGGGGTTACTGTCGGTGTTGGCGTTGGTGTCGATGTGGCCGTTGGCGTTGCCGTTGGTGATGGTGTTGCTGTCGGTGCTGAAGATGGAGTAAGGATCAGGTTGTCCAGATTCACGTTTCCAGTATCACCAGCGTCATATTTATAAGTAATCGTATTAGCACCAGCATTCAAGGCTAGCGTTTCAACCTTTGTGGACCATGTATTCCAGTTGGCCAGATTTAAAAGAGAAGATTGCTTTGATTTCGTCCCATTTACATAAATACTTACCGTTTTTGTGCTGCCTGAAGCATTTGCATATTTTAATGCGGCATCATAGTTTCCAGCAGAGGCAACATTAACACTAAAGGCAGTCGTTGCTCCTTGTGTCAAATAGCCATCTACAAATCCGGTTCCGGTATAACCGGTATGATCTGTATTGACTTTTGCTCCACCGGATAAAGCAGCATTCTCCGCTTCATATCCTGTTGTTGGAAGTGTCGTTGTGCTGCCATAAATCTCAAATTCCGATAACTGTGCTGCTGGCCATCCTGTATTTGCCGTGAAGTTCAATTTAACATATCTAGCACTCGCAGCTGTAAAATTAATGGTCACAGTATTAGATCCGCTTGCTGGATTAAAGGTGTAATTGGCAGAGGCTGCTAAATTAGTGTAAGTAGAATCATCAGAGCTTCCCTCCACCGACAACGTTTGGGTTCTTGTTTCCCAGTTCGTCGGCAGTTTTAGAACAACCTGATTGACACTGCTTACGTCGCCTAAGTCCACTTTAATCCATTGCGGGAATGCGTTACTTACACTCTCCCAATACGTTCCTTGATTGCTGTCATTGGCATTAGTTGCTACATAAACATCGCCAAATGAGCTTGAAGTAATGCTTTTACCTTGGGCTAAATTCCCCGCAGCTAAACTCACCGAGGGGTACAACGCTAATTGACCTACAAACAATATTACAATCAAAAAATACATTACTGCCGACTTACCCGTAATTTTTTTAGAAGCTGCTATCATTAGAGAACCACCTCCCAAAGTTTTGTGAAGCTATGCAGCCAATAAGAATACGCTTTCAAAATAGTATTGTTATAGACATTCGCCTCCTAAAATGGACCTGATAGTTTTCAACGAGACTTAACAATCGTTTTATTATTAGCTGCCTGTCCTCCCGTATCCTTGACTCTGACTTCAATAAGTCACTGATCTATACCCAGAGGTTGACCACAAACTAACTAATAATGGTAATAATATAAGTTATAGGAAGGTGGACGTCGATGGCAATTTCTATGCTTAGTATGTGGGATATTACGTTCAACCAAATAAAAAAAGAAAGCTCCAGAGAGCACTGGGATTCCCCCTCAACTCTCCGAAGCTCGCCTTATACATTAAATCTAGCTACCAGCCCCTGTAGTCCATGAGCCATTAAGTTTAATTCACTTGCAGAGGAAGCAATTTGTTCCACCGAAGCCCTTTGCTCTTGTGAGGCTGCCGACACATGTTGTGTACTCGCTGCAGTCGTTTCTGCAATTGTCGTAACACTTCGAAGTGATTCCACAATCTCTTCCGTAGCCGCTGTGATCTCTTCCACAGCTCCAGATACTTCCTGAACCTGCTCGGCTAGTGAATCTATAGATAACCGAATCTCACCAAAGGAACGTCCAGCCTGCTGAATAATCTCCGTGCCTCCCCTTACTTCACTCATACTACTCATCATAACCTTCGTCGCATTATCTGCTTCACTTTGAATCCCGCTCGCCATTTCCGCAATTTGATTAGCGGATTCTGCGGATTGCTCTGCCAGCTTACGAACCTGGTCGGCAACTACAGCGAAGCCTCTCCCTTGCTCACCCGCGCGGGCTGCCTCAATCGTCGCATTTAACGCTAGCATATTCGTTTGCGAAGCGATCCCTTTTATAACTCCTACAACACCGCCAATTTCCTGTGATCGATTAACAAAGCCTTGGACTTGCTGTGACAAAGAATGTATAGATCGATTAATGGATTCCATCTGCTGACCTGCCGCCAGAAGTGATTCATCTCCGGCAATAGCAAACGACGCAGAACGATGCGAGGCTTCAGAAATATCCTGAACACTGGAGGCAATTTGACCGATTCCTATCGATATTTCTGAGAATGATATTGTATTGGTCTGTAGATCATTCATCTGTTTAGCAGTTCCCGAAGCTACTTCACCCATAATATCCGATATTCGTTCTGTCGCACCTGCTGTCACTCCACTATCCGAGGTAAGATTTGTAGAGGAATTCGCGAGACTATTCGCCGATAGCTTCACTTGTTCAATCATCGAGCCCAAATTTTCTGTCATTTTATTAAAATTAAACGCCAGTTCACCAATCTCATCTTTTGACCGAACGTTTAGCTTGCGAGTAAGATCGGCATCTCCATCTGCAATCTCCTTCAGCTGTGTGTTCACATCACGAAGTGGTTTAATAATTCGTCCAGATATTAATAGTGCAAGAATTAGGGCAAGAACAACCGATAATCCTGTCACACCAAAGCTAGTAATCATAGCGTTATTACGATGGGCTTCTGCTTGACTCTGCCCGTTCTGTATTTCCTCCATGAGCATGCTCTGGAATACAATCTGAGATTCAATCATTGCATCTAAAGATAAATTGGTAAACTTCTTCTGCGCTTCCGGGAAGTTCCCGTCCTTAGCTAAGGCGAAGGCTTCCTTCAAAACGATCAAATAATCATTCCATTTCCCCTTCAGCTCCGTTACACCCTTTAGTTCTTCTTCACTTAATCTAACACTCTCCAGCTCCTTGATGGCATTCTCAATCAATGGGAGCGTCTCTTCGTACTTAGAAAGATATGATTTTCGCTCAGCATCTGTGTTGCTCATCACATAACGAGCCCCGAGCTCATCTGCCGTACGAATTTTATCCGTTAATCCCTGAACAAGCGAAAGCTTGTTCCAGTTGCGATTGACCTGATCCGTCAGCATCGTAGCCTTTCCCTGAAACCATGTGTTTCCTGCTATAGCCACTAGAAAAACTACAATCACAGCAGTAAATCCCAATACAATTTTCCCACGGATATTTCTGAACATCGTTGTTCCTCATCTCTATATGTATAGTAGGTCCCGATTTGGTACTTTTATCCTACTATCGTTCCCTTAAGCTTCTCTGAAATTGAACTGAATGTTCGCTTAAAAAAACAAAAAGACCTCTACGTCCGGCCCAAGGCTGAACTAATGGTCTTTAGAGATCTTTTTATTCGTATAAATTTCCGTTCGCCAGCTCCGCCAGCTTCCCTTCATCCAGTACGCTTAAGCGTCCACGATTTCTTGCAATAATTCCTTCATCAATAAAACGACGCACGATTCGGTTAAGATGCCGATAACTTGTACCTAGCAACTCTGCTGTCTCTATAAGGCTTGAGGTCCGAATCTCCTCCACACGTCGGTCACCGTTTTTATCGGCGAATAAAGACATCAAATAGCTGGCAAATCGATTCTCGACCGGATACAACAGGTTAAGTGCGGAGGCTTGACCGAGCGTATGCAATTTGTGACTAAGTTCCCCTACGAGAAAACGTAACAAAGCTGTATTTTCCTCAAGCTCTCTCAGCAGTAATCTTCTCCCGGCAAAAAGAATCAAGCTCTCACCCACAGACTCCACTTGATTCTTGACAGGAAAGCGATGAAGCAGCTCCACATCCCCAATCACTGATATCGGATTTGTAAACCGCACCAGCATAGATTTGCCGTTCGGCAGCAGTGTCTGAATTTTGAGCTTGCCCTCAACCAATATGAACATCCCATCCAACTGATCGCCAACCAAACACAGCTTCTCTTCATCCGTATAACGTCTCAATTCCATTTTATACGTGACTAGCGGGCTAAAAATTCCGTCCAGACCGTTCTTCACTGCCAAGGCACGGACAGCTTCACGGTCAGTTATCGTTTGCATGTGGTGCCCCCTCTATTGTTTGCTCAAATAAGTGTAATTTAGAATACCCCACAAAAAAAGGACATATGTCCTTTTTAATAATATAAGAAAGTATAAGTTTCACACAATACTATATTTCTTATATTTCTCGCTTAACCGCTTATCGACCTTATAAGGAAGCCGAAGGCGTTTATGCTTGTAAGGATATCCCAAAACACCTTACATCACAACAGAGTCCACACTATATCGGATCATATTTACTTTCTGATCTTGTAACCAAAATTCTAAATTCCGATGATTGATTTTATCCACATACCCGATAATATCAGCCCCTTGTTCCCCTCTTTTATAATAAGAAGAGCCATAAGCTCCAATCACATCATCTGTAGAAGACCCCACATGAATACCTCTGGCAGTACTTATCTTCAGATCGGAATAGACGCTAATTAGAATGATTTTATCGTCACCACGCGCTGTGGCTACTGTTGTTTCGTTGTCCAAATGATAATATTGATACCGTTCAATATCGTCACGTGGTTTAGGTGCCTGGATGAGCGATTCGAGACTCTGAAGCAGCTGGATGTCTCCCAGACGTTCCTGCTCTAGATTGCTGCTGGATACACGAGAGTAATGACTTTGTCTTGGGGCATTGTATAAATAAATATGATAGATTCCATAACTTAAACCTACCGTAATAAAAATGATGATAAATAACCAGCCGTTACTAAATGGCTTTTTTCTCACTTTCCTCACACCTTCTTCTAACCTTTACTGTGCAAAATACTTCTCCAGCTCACGCTGCGCCTGATATTCCGGGAAATTAAAGGACTGCCACTTCCGCTCTCGCTGAGCACCGTCCCACCATTAGTTTTTCAAAAATTGATCTAGCATCCCGTCTTCCTTACGACTGAACTTAATCAGAGAGGGGATGACTTCCGGTGACAGACCAACCAAATAATCTGCATCCAGCTTACCACTCACCTCATAACGCTCCATATTCTTATTAGCTATAATGACATCCATACCTATATAGTTCATAACAACATAAGAGGTCAGACCTAGCACAATATAACATTTAGCCAACGGCAAACGGGGCACTACAATCCGTACAGCTGCAAGAATCAACAGCAAACCCATAAGTATCATAAATGCATGAACTAGGAAACGAATCGTAGTATATCCATACGCCTCTTCATATAGGGTTAGTCTAGTATAGGCAGAATACAACATGACAGTTGAACAGCCAACTAAGATATACAGCATAATATTAATGACTTTTTGGAGCAGTCCGCCCCTCTTTCCTTCTGATCCCAATGCCAGCATTAGAATCACGAAATTAATCGCGGTCACCATAATTAACTCGAAGAATCCACTACGAGCGTAATCAGCATAGGAACTACCCTCTGGTAACATCCCTTCCCAAGCTCCAAACAAGTAAGAAAATTGGACGATTACGAATAGAACATATACCGTGTTAATAGCTATAAGAATTGTCGTCATAATTACTGGATCAACCTTAAAGGTCACAGGCGCCTGCACAGGTCCATACTCCCTTGGTTGCACATTCCAGTCATAGACCTTCGAATCTACAAAGCCCCATACTAAGCCGAACAATCCCATGCCTATCAGGAGTACCCATAACGTCCGCACAATAATTTCACCAAATGAAATTCGATCCAGCATATTTGGCAGCCATATTAGCACATGATGAAACACACCATCGGCCGAGGCCAGCAGGGTAATCACAACAAGCAGTATCGGTAAAGAGATCGCAAGTCCTGTAAACACTTTCCCCAGCACTTGCTTGCGTCCATCCTTCACCTTACTATCACTGCTACTTTTGACGTCCTTGAACACAGTACCCCAGTGGCGAAAGTTCTGGGGAAGCAAATGCTCTAGTGTATCCCAAAGTATTCTGAATTGACTCCAAGAGGGGCGTTTATCACTTAGCAAATAAGTCATATGTAATAAAATCAGCACAGGGATTACTAATAGGTTCAACCCAAAGTAGAAAAGATTATGAAACAACACATAGGTCATCGAGAGTAGAAAAATCGCTCCAAACCAGAAATAACTGAGTTTGGTCAGTTTGCGCATTTTAGCCTTAGCGTAATAAAGCATATAAACATAAAACAGACAAACGAAGATAGGATAAGAAACACCTGGCAACTTTCCGTAGAACAACAACTGATGAACAATCGCCAGTAAGAAGGCAACAATTAAAGCGGCAAGTGATCGATTAAGCTTAAGCTCCGTTTCATCGGTCATGGTAAACACCCCCATATTCTTACTTTCTTATCCTTATTCTAAGTGATAAAATAAGAAAAAAAAGAGAAAGAATTTTTTAATAATTTCCTATTTTCTGAAAGGGACTTAAACCATGAAGCTGCATAGCCAATATTTAAAGCTGCACTCGCAGTTTGGGGGAGTCACAGAAATCTCAGTTACGATGGATGAGCTAGCCTTGACCTTCGGATGTACACACCGCAATGCCATGCATATTGTGAATAAAATGATGCAGCTGGAATGGGTCCAATGGACGCCGAAGCGCGGACGTGGAAGTCGTTCCTTATTACAGTTCCTTGTCCCTTCCGAAGAAATTGCGCTTCAATCCATGATGCAGGCTATCAGCCGTAAAGATGTTCACAAAGCTATTGATGGCATCAAAACCCATGCCAGCTCTTCCTCGCTGCAGGATACTTTACAAGGCTGGCTGCTGACCTATTTTGGTCATCATTCCGAAATCCGAAGTGACAAACAGATTGATACCCTGCGGCTTCCCATCACCCAGCAGCTACATACCTTCGACCCGCTTCATATGAATCTATTGGCAGAGTCTTTTGTTTCCAGTCATGTCTTCGACGGATTAGTGAGACGCAGCGGGGAACGGGATAAGATTGTGCCTAGTCTTGCTCATGCCTGGGAAGTGGATGTGAGCCGTACGATTTGGACTTTTTTTCTTCGCAAAGAAGTACTGTTTCATCATGGAAAAGTACTGACGGCAAAAGATGTAGTCTATTCCTTGGGACGGCTGATGCAAACCTCAAAGCGGACACTCTATAGCTATATTTTCAAAGAAATCCAGCAAGTTATCGCACTAAACCCATCCACCGTTCAAATTACACTTAAACAGCCCAATGAGCTATTCCTCCCTTTCTTGTGTACGAGTAGAGCGGCAATTGTTCCGCGTGATTTAGAAGGAATGGACGAACCTAGCTTTGGCCGCAGACCTGTGGGGACAGGACCATTTAAGGTTGTGGACATGAATGAGGACACTTGTGTGCTGGAGGTTTTTCCTTATTATTTTCTAGGAAGAGCTCATTTAGATCGAGTCGAAATAATGTATGTTCCGTGGGATACTACGTCCGATTCCTCAGATACTGGCTCGGCTTTTCATGTGATTCAGAATCCTTCATCCAACAATTCTTCTTCTTGGAGTCGGATTCATTCAGAGTCCTACATCCGTAAATTTGTTACCTGCAACACACAAAAAAAAGGACCGCTTAGCGACCCCCTTATTCGGGCAAAGATCGTATCCTGTTTAAAAGAAGAGTCAGCGTCTGTAACGCATAAGTCAATGGAAGACTATGAGGTCACCTTGCAAATAACCACCATTCCGCAATATGCTAACGATGCTGAATGTATTGCTGCTAAACTAGAGCGTCAAGGTTATCCGTGTACAGTTGTTTCCGTGTCTCCAGAGGAGTTCAAGGGCCCGATCCGACTGGAGGCCGACCTGATTGTTTTTTCATTATTTCGTGACGAGGATGAACAGCTTCGTTTATTTGATCTATATCTCACGCTTTCCCAGCATATAGAACCGCATACTCGTGCGGATATTGAAGGCTGGCTCTATACCATTGCACGAGAACCTAACCCTGAGGCTAGATCCGAGAGCTTTAGTATGATCGAGAACCGTCTTCTTGAGGAACATCATCTGCACATCTTGTATGAAAAACCCACCCAAACTGCTTATCTCCCCTCGGTTCGAGGAGTTAGCTTCAATAGTCAGGGCTGGGTTGATCTTCGTCATTTGTGGTTCCCGCCGCTGCTTTCCAGCGACAGCACTTCATGATATAAGCAATGCCCAGTCGATTCCCGAATCATCGGAGCCCTTTTCCAATCAAATTGGCAGAAACTGGCTCCTTCCCGATTTCCCTTGCCCAAACGGACAACTGTCCGACATGATGAATTTCATGAGCGATCACATGGCGCATCACTTCACCCCAAGTATCCGTCACGATCCGGCCATCCGCCAGGTGATCCTCAAAAATATTCCGCTCCAAACCCGCATGCCAAGAAAGTACAAAGGGCTCTACATCGGGCCGGAATTTCGCATCTAGTTCTCTTACCTGCTGCAAAGACTTGTAATGTTCGAAATCCTCCTGAAAATCCGGTTTACCTTGCAACACTTGAATCCAGCTCCACTCCACATCAACAATATGAAACAGAGTCTTCAATATGCTGCCTACACCACCAGTACGTGCCCCAAGTAGCTCTTCTTCAGAAATACTCTCACACCACTCGTACCATTGTTCACGAACTACCCAGTTATATTGAAAGAATGTTTGCAGATCAAGGCCTCCTTTTAATGGGAACTTAGATGTTTCCGGTACCCTTCCACCTTCTCATCTCTATACCCTAACGATTCATAAAAAATATGCGCTTCCTTACGCTTCTCTCCAGAGACTAAAATGATATAAAAGCAGTCTCTCTCGTGAGCCATTTCTTCAATGGCAAGCATTAGTTTTTTACCCACACCTTGACGACGGGCCCGCGATGAAACTACTACATTCTCAATTACCATAAACGGTTTGCAATCTCCTACCAGGTCATGACAGACAATCCCCATCAAAGACCCCATCAACTCCCCGTCCACAAAAGCGCCCAATAATATGTACCGACGATCTGCCTTAATTACTTTAAATACTTCTTCTAGTTTATTCAGATCCGATGGTTGATCCATCAGCTCCTGATATAGATCACCAAGTTCATGGAGAGACTCCAATTCTATTTCTTTAATAACGACCATGAATGTTCAACCTGCTTTCTTTAATTTAAGAATCTTTCTCCACATGCTCCACTATTTACGAACCTTCAGTTCAAATTCATCCTTCTGCCCATCCCACTCTACAACAACCTTAATAATCGAGTCCTCGTGTTCAAACGCCCCGCTTCCACCTCTTTCGGACTTCAGCTCACTTTTTCTTACTCCCTCGACATCTTCTAAGGTTTTACTTCCTCCACCTGATGTTCCCTTGAAGCTATATTTAAATGAATTAATCTTATCAAGATCCGTTTGCTCACCTTTATATTTAAGCTCAAATGTAGATTGCTGCGAGGTTTCATAATCTGGTCTCTCACCCTTTTTATCGATGAACTTCTCTGTTGCCTTTTGAACATACTCAGCCGACCATACTTTTCCTTCACCTGTAAATGTGTAATTGTGTTTATAGGTAGTTGTATTGCAGGCAGCAAGAAGAACTATGATTATTCCAGACAGCATCAGTGCGGATAGCTTCTTAATCATTATAGATCCCTCCCGATTCTGATAAAAAGCGAATAGTAACTGTTGTCCCCATACCTTCAGAGCTATTATAATAAATTTCCCCACCATATTTTTCTACAATATTAAAGCAAATCATTAACCCTAAACCGGTTCCATTACTTTTTAATGAATAAAAAGGCGTGCCCAGCGACTTAACCTCAGCCTCGGACATCCCACTTCCTTCATCGGTGATCATGATCTCGATAAAATTATTATTTCTATTTGCTATGACTGAGACGGATTTCCCTACATCTGAGGCTTCCAGCGCATTTTTTATAATATTAATGAGTAACTGCTTAAACTCAATTTTATTAATGGAAATAAAACAATCTTCCTCTACCTTTATATCGATTTGGTTATCAGATAGCATGGCATAGGAATGAAGCAGACCCATTACACTTTGAAGGACATCCTTCACATCCACTTTCTCTAGTCTTTGATCTCCATTTGGTTTGGATAGGGTTAGAAATTGAGAGATAATCTGTTCTACTGTGTTTAATTCATCAATCATTAAGTTGAACTTACTTTTTTTAGAATCATCAAATGAATCGTCCTCTTTGAACAATTGCAAAAAACCTCTAACCACGGTTATAGGATTTCGTATTTCATGTGCAACAGCAGCTGTTAATTGTCCTACCATCTTTAACCGCTCGGATTGCTGTAATTGTTCATAATACAGTTGCTGCTTTTTCATCCGTTTAAATGATAAATGGAAAATGAAAAACAATAATGCTTGAACAGCTATTATATTTATAATGTTGCCTAAAATGTCATGATGTAAATAAGTATATAATTCACCTTTATCAATAAAGATGACATAACTAAAAGTAATTACCATCAATATCCCATTTATAATAAAGGAAAAGTAGAACAATTTTAAATCAAAAAATAGAATAGAAAGTGCAGGAATAAGGCAAATCAAAATATAGGTGGTCCAAGTTTGAGGATATAAAAAGAAAAGCGTATAGAAGTAAGCAAATCCAAAAAGAATGATGATCTTTCTAAAGGTATATGTCTCATACTTAGGATAGATCCATAAACTAATGGATAGAATCATCACGCACAAAAAATGTACCATGTATCCAAAATTAATCCCATTTATCTCTGTTGTAGACAGTATTAATCCAGATATCATAAGGGTAATATTTAATAACATTACAATGTAATAGATTTTTCGATTCACCTGACTGTAAAACTCTCTCATGAATTCACCACTTCTAAATTAATTTAACCCTTTTTTGGATACTGCCCTCTCTAGAGGCAAAATTTAAGGGCACCCACTTGGATGCCCTTTCTACATCTCATACATTATTGTAATTATATCAGCCACTTTACTAAAATGGGAATAAATACTTTAGCCCTAATTATGATACGCCTCTCAGTTATGTGTCAATGTATAAAAAATAGACCACTCTCTCACAAAGCAGAGCAGTCCATTTATAGTATCGCTTTTATTCCATATCCTTATCAATATCCTTAGGGATCCGGCGGGCTACATCCGTTGCAATAGCTGCATGGATCACTGCCAGACGCACTAACTCTACCACTTTTTCGTTAAAAATACTCGGGATTACGTATTGCTCATTAACCTCATCCGGATGAACGACTGAAGCAATCGCTTTTGCCGCGGCTAGCTTCATTTCAAGGTTCACTGTTTTTGCTCTGCAATCCAGTGCGCCACGGAAAATACCCGGAAAACACAGCACATTGTTGATCTGATTCGGATAGTCACTTCTACCTGTCGCTAATACGCGAACAAAAGGCTCGGCCAATTCTGGCTCAATCTCCGGTGTCGGATTAGCCATCGCAAACACAATGTTATCGCTGGCCATACTCTTGAGATGATCAACAGATAGAATCCCACCACGTGACACCCCAATAAAGACATCTGCTCCCTGCATAACCTCCGTCAGTCCACCTTCGATACCTTCCGGGTTAGTTGCATCTGCAAGCTTCCGCCATTCCTGATTATCATACTGAAGATCTTTTCTAAGAACACCTTCACGATCTACCGCGTAGATTTTGCGAGCTCCTGCCGCCAGAAGCATATTACAGATGGACACACCAGCCGCACCTATACCCACAACGACTATTCGAACATCTTCGATAGATTTATTTACTACTTTAAGCGCATTCAAAAGACCTGCCAAAACTACAACAGATGTACCGTGCTGATCATCATGAAATACCGGAATATCCAGCTCTTCAGCAAGCCGACGTTCAATTTCAAAACAGCGCGGAGAACTGATATCTTCTAAGTTGATTCCCCCAAATCCAGGAGATACTGCTTTTACGATATTAATGATTTCATCTGAATCTTTAGTATTTAAGCATAGTGGAAAAGCATCGATGTTCGCCAATTGCTTAAACAGCATAGCCTTACCTTCCATAACAGGCATAGCCGCTTCCGGTCCAATATCCCCTAGCCCAAGCACAGCCGTACCGTCTGTAACAACGGCTACTGTATTCCGCTTCATCGTCAAAGAATAGGCTTTGTTCGGATCTTCGGCAATCGCCGTACACACTCGGGCAACTCCCGGTGTATACACCAGCGATAAATCCTCCCGATTTTTGATAGGCATTTTAGGTGTGATTTCAATTTTTCCGCCAAGATGAGCTAGAAAAGTTCGATCTGACACATTAATTACTTTGACTCCTGGCATCTTCGATAGTATAGACATCATTTCTCCATTCGAGGCATCTTGCACGTTTATTGTTATATCTCGAGTTGTTACATCCTTACCTGCACGAATCACGTCAATAGCAACGATATCTCCACCTGCAGTGGCAATTCCTGAAGCAACATCACCAAAAGAAGCAACCGATTTCCGAATTTCGAGCCTGACAATCATCGTTGTTGCAATAGCCATGAATTAGCCTCTCTTTCTTCAACCCTAAGATTTCAAATACACTATACTATACCATTTAAACAAACTTTCTTCCTATTGAATAGATCACCTTAGTATTTTTCTTAAGATAGTATTCCCTTCGGCACCCGGACCAAATACATCAGGGATTGTAGCGACGGGCACAAAGCCGTTTTTACCGTAAAAAGCAATTACATCATAATCTTCTGCATAGGTCAGCATAAGTAAACAGTAAGCTCCCCTACTCTTAACAACTTCTTCTACATGCTGTAGTAAAATACCTCCTATTCCTTTTCTGCGATGATCTTTACATACTCCAATATCTAGGACTTCGGCTCTTGCTCCAAGCGCGGGAATGCCAATCGGTGCCTCCTCATGCAGAACGGCAACAATACCAAAAGCATCGTCTTGTTCATTCTCATGATAAGCATAAAACAACGCCCCCCGCTGAAAATGTGATTGTATGCGGCGTCTCAGCCACTGCTCATGGTTAGGATTGTTTCTATCCAGATGGATATGTTCAACCTCAGCTAAGAGGTCCAAATACGGTTTGATCTCATGTTCACGAATTAACTTAATAATAGACATTTCAACAATTCTCCCTTAAAAACAAGTTATATACCAGCAGTCTGAACTTAACACGTCCACTGTACAAATAACATGTAGAGTTCGATTATAATGTTACAATACACAATCAAAGAGTCCTACACTACGTCTAACTTGCGTTATATCATAGACAATGACAAGTTGACTGATCAGAATAAATAATATATACATGTCTTACCTATAACGTAGTTGAAGGAGCTTACACTTATGACAGAATCATTTCAAGCATTAGTTGTCGACAAAACAGAATCATCATTCTCCGTCGCTGTTAAGCCGGTTGCCTTAGAAGAACTACCCGCAGGAGAAGTTGTAATTAAGGTTGCATACTCCAGTGTGAATTATAAAGACGGATTAGCCAGTATCCCTAACGGAAAAATTGTAAGATCATACCCTTTTATTCCAGGCATCGACTTATCCGGTACTGTGGTGTCTTCTACAGACGAGCGGTTTCATGAAGGACAGCAAGTTATCGCTACAGGGTATGGTATGGGTGTATCTCACTTTGGAGGATATAGCGAATATACACGAATTCCTGCCGCTTGGATCACCCCACTTCCGGAAGGACTTACACTAAGAGAAGCTATGATTTATGGTACAGCTGGACTAACTGCAGCCTTGTCCATTCAAGCTCTGGAAGACAATGACTTAGCATCAGACAAAGGCAAAGTACTCGTAACGGGAGCGACTGGTGGTGTGGGTGGATCGGCTATCGCTATGCTAAGCACAAAAGGCTATAGCGTAGTGGCCAGCACTGGTAATACAGAAGCTAACGAATATTTGAAAACTCTTGGCGCGGAGGAAGTCATTTCACGCGAGGAGGTTACGGGCGGATCTAGCAAACCATTAGAAAAGCAACTATGGCAAGGTGCTGTTGATTCCGTTGGCGGAAACTCACTTGCTTTGATTTTGAGTAAAATCTCCTACAGAGGTTCTGTTGCTGCAAGCGGCCTGACCGGTGGCACTTCTGTTCCAACTACCGTCCTTCCCTTTATTCTTCGGGGGGTTAACCTGCTCGGTATTGATTCCGTAGAGTGTCCTGCTGAGCTACGCGAAAAGGTGTGGACACGGATGGCGACTGATTTGAAGCCTGCACAGCTTGAGAACCTTGTAGATCGTGAAGTAACCTTGAATGAACTGCCACAAGCATTGGAAGATATTCTGCAAGGAAACACACGAGGCAGAGTGCTTGTCCGTTTATCTTAAGCCCTAATAAGAAAACCTCCCGGGAGATTTAATCTCAGGAGGTTTTTTGTTGTTACTCTTGATTATTTGAATATTGATAATTCGGCTGTTGTTGTACATAAGGCTGTTGGCGATAGTGCTGTTCATAGCCTTGAGTGTAGTATCCTTGCATTGGGTAAGGCTGATAATTAAATGCTTGCGTCGCTGGAGGCATTTGTGAAGCTATAGGAATGGGCTGAGCTTGCATATGAGCATATGGCTGCATGTTTGGATGCATGTTAGGTTGCATATTTGGTTTCATATTTGCATGCATATTCATATTAGGAGCCATATTCGGGGCCATATTATTGACTCCCTTTACTTTATCTTCCTCACAGCAGTCGGCAGGTGGGCCGATAAAGGTGCCAGGTTTAATAGGAGCTAACGCTTCCTTTACCAATGCTTCATTCAAACAGTAAGTATGGGCCAATACATTTGCCGGAGTTTTGCTCAAAATATCCGAGCCTAAGATAACCTCAGGAATAGGTGCGTCAAAAATGGCAAGCAGATGTGTATTATCGACAGTAGCTACTTCATAATGCCACCAGCCTTGCGGCACATTCGCCACTTGACCTGGACATATTGGGAAATGAAGAAGTTCATTTGTAAACGGATTGAGTATAGACACTACTGCTGAACCGCAGATACAATAGACAAGCTCTGCCGCATTTTGATGATAATGAGGCTCCACCACATTCGATTTACTAAGAAAAATATCAAGGAGTGAGGTATTCTCCAGTGTGTTCAACTGCTTAACCGACAGTAAATTAATGTAGTTGTTGGCATCCTTTTTAAAGAGAGTATTAGTGTTCACATCAAAAGTAAATTGTGTATTAGGGGACGTATAATCCATGTATGAAGTCACTGTTTATTCCTACCCTTCTGTTCCCGTAAATTTTTGATTTCCTAGAACAACATATGCGTTTGCCTATGCCTAGGTGCCGGAGATTCACTGACTCCAATAAAAATTCATCTTTCTCTGTCAATCGGGGCATCCTCTATAATGTTAAATTCTCACACTATACAGGAGGCAAAGTATGAAATCGATTCACATTAAAATAGTATTAGCGTTATGTATCTCTATCTTCACCATTATGGGGTTGCAGCCTTTGAATCAACACTCCACGGTTGCAGCCGCTAACCACAAATCCTCTACTAAACAGACTCCATTAACCTTTGTTCTGATTCATGGGTCTTGGGCTACTGCAGGTTTTTGGGATGAAACAGCCTCTGAGCTTCGTAAGTTAGGGCACACCGTCTACACACCGGAATATGCAGGACATGGCGCGGATAAGAATAATAATGTAACACATGAGCAAATCACAAAGTCCGTTGTCGACTATATTAAACAAAAAGACTTGAAGGATTTTATTCTGCTCGGACATAGCTTCGGCGGATCAGTCATTCAAACAGTTTCCCAGCAAGTACCTGATCGGATCAAACGGATCGTGTTCTTTGATGCCTTCGCGCCGCTTGACGGGCAAAGTGTGGCAGATCAATTTCCTGCTGAGTCACTTAAATCCTTTGAACAGCTAAGAGACGCTTCCGGTAATAACACCATCACGCTCCCTTTCCCGCTCTTCCGGGATACCTTCGTCAACACTGCCAGTCTTGCGCAAGCACAAGCCTTTTATAAACAAGCTCCACCTGAACCAGCTACCCCACTGTTTGAAAAGCTGGATCTCAAGAAATTCTACAGTCTCCAAATCCCTAAAAGTTATCTTTATCTGACGGAAGACACGGCTATCCCACAAGGTCCATATGGGTTTCACCCGACTCAATCCAGTCATTTGGGCGTTTTCCGCTTCATCGAGGGCAAAGGTGATCATATGACCACTGTCCGAACCGAGCCAAAAATGATGGCGGAATTGATGGTCAAGGCGGGTAGAGATTAGTCGCGTAATAGCGGAATAATGCATTCAGTCAGTAAAAAAGAGCAAGCGTACGGGAATGTTCCCTACTACGCTTGCTCTTTTTACAATTCTCCGCATGTCATTTAAGGATTCGGCTTCACTCCGGTAATCACCCAGCTATTATGATCTTTAACAAGTGAGATCGTCAGTAGCATGGATGGTTCCGGACCATTTGAAGTCGCGGAATCTATGCGCATTTCTATGACTTCTGAATTCGGGTTAATTACTGTTTCTTTAGTAACCTCGTACTTTGTAATCCACGGACTGGATACGCCCGTTACCCAATTCAGTTCAACAAACTGCGGATACATAACCTTTTTGAGTTCCTTGGAAAAGATCGAATATTGAATTGACGCATTCCTGTGCTGCAAACCGAACCCGTATAGCTCAGCCGCTTGAAACGCAGAAGGCAATATGATTCGTTTAGACTCGGGAGCTGGCAAAGGCATGGCTGAGAGCAGCTTTCCATTAGACTGAATCACCGTTCCATTATCAGGTGCACCTATTGCGATACCTGGCAGAAGCAATACACCTGCGATCAGGGTAGCCGCCAATTTCTTTTTACTAATCAGAATCACCTCATAGAAAGCTTTTTCACCTCATGTGAATTGAATTCTAATTATTCCCCGTTATCGCTAACTTTTATGTAACCAAAATGCCAACAAAAAAAGCGACCGTGACAATAACGGAATCGCTTGTGAGAAATAGAAATCTATTATCGTTCTACCGATTGTTTAAGCCGTTGATCAGGCGTGAAAAAGAGTCGGTAGCTCAGTACACTTAGCAGTATACTTGTTATGGCCGCAGAAGCGGTGAATGAGAACACAATCAGAATCTGGTAGCGAACAGCGATTACCGGATCAGCGCCTGCTATAATCATACCCGTCATCATACCTGGAAGCTGGACAAGTCCTACTGTCTTCATTCCGTCGATGGTAGGGATCATGCTGAATTTCACAGATCTTTTTCTAACTTCATGGATCGCTTGTGGAACCGTTGCACCGAGTGACAACAGGGTCTCGATTTCCCCTTTGCTCTGCTGTATTTCGTGCTTGATATGGTTAATGAACAAACCCGAGACAACCATAGCGCTACCAATGGTCATGCCACTAATGGGAATGATATATTGTGGGGTCGCCTCAATAATATGTAAGCCGAGCAGAATCCCCATCATAAGGAGCTCCATAGTAGCGATCGCAAGTCCAATTCTCCAGACTAATCCACGTAGACCTTTTCCTCTTTTCGCTGCATTCCATGCGGCTACACTTATCATGAAGATTATTATCAAAATAACATAGATCATCTGATCGGTTTTAAAAATAAATTGCAGTACATATCCGACCGCAAGCAATTGAATTGCCGACCTTATCGTGCCTACAATAATATCTTTTTCTAGTCCGAGCTTTTGCCATACCGAGACCAACATCGTCCCTAGCACAAACAGAAGCGTGAAACTCAGTGCAGTATAACTCATAAGAATGACGCTCCTTCTAACGGTCGAATAAATCTTTTTGCCAAGTTTTCCGCAGATTCAGCAAAAAAAGATTCACTCAAGTGCTGTTCCAGCTTACCATTCCCCATAAACCATGTAGTAGTGCTTATTCGGCTAGCCTGTTTAAGGTCATGGGTCACCCAAATCATTGAAGTCCCTTCTTCTTTATGCCACTGTTCTAGTAGATCCTCTACCCTTTGAGTGCTGTCAATGTCTAGTGATGCAGTGATTTCATCGAGCAGTAGAACATTAGGTCGCAGCAGCAATGACCGAATCAGGGATATCCGCTGCTTTTCACCGCCAGAGCAATCTGCTGCTTTTTTACTCAAATCCAATTGTTCCAGCCCTAGTTGTTCCAATAGCCGCTGTACTAATTTATGGTCATATGGTCTGTCATGCAGCTTGCTGACAGTTCTTAGGTTATCCTCCACACTGCCAGGCAACATAACCGCTTGTTGAGCCACAAACCCGATTTTCATTCTCCACAGCTTTGAATCCATATTTTTGAATGAAGTGCCCTTGACAAGCATATCCCCTTCATCTGGAGCATCCAGCAGAGCCATTATTCTAAGTAGTGTGCTTTTACCTTGACCCGAGGCACCGATCAGAGCGATTCGGTCCGATTCAGATATTTCAGCGGAGATGTCCGAGAATAGATATTTCGAAGCTTGTTCGCTACTTTTCCAGTTCAATTTTGCAAGTCTTTGAATTTCAAAAATACTGCTCAATGCCTTACCTCCTATTGCCAATCGAGAAAATATCATACCATTTCGTATTATAGCATTTTAGCTACATAAAAAAAGAGAAAGGCATCTCCCCCATGAGACATGCCTTTCCCATATATTAATTAATTTATTGATTAAACCGAGCTGTAACGAACACCGCAGGTGAATTCCAGTAGATCGTTACCTCATTCGTAGAATAACTAAGTTCATGATCGGCAAAGCACTGAGCGGCTGGTTTTCCTTGTAAATGTTCTACTACATATTCATCATGAAGCCCACGATCTGGCCCCCCAGATACAAGACCCGGCACAGGATCAACCACATGGTCACCAACAGATGGACGATGATGCGGATGCATCACTGGATGATCGCCAAATCCGGTAACATAACTGATATCCAGTACGTTACGACCCATCAGATAGTGCAAATGATCTAGCGCACAGTCCGCAAAGCTCGAATCTCCACTAAAATATTCAGCCACTAGCAGCAGCATAGCATTGTTCATTACTAGCATATTGCTACCCCAAATATAGTCTTCCTCTTTCAAAGAGATCCTATAGCCATCCTCGCGACTCTGTTCAGATAAACATCCAGCTTCAGCTAGAAGTCCTTCTCTTAAGGAAGCATACAAAGCACGGTCTGCTAGATCTTCACCATTTAATAGATACGCAAGCGTGCCGTAGCCCCCCATATCTGCCCAGCCTAGACTGTATTTTGAAAAAGACAACTGCACCAGTTGCAGAACAGCTTGATGGTATTCTTCTTTCCCCGTCGTACGATAGAGCTCCGCAGCTGCCCAATACCGCTCATCCTTGTCGTTCCCATCTCCATATTCACCGGTGCTAATTTCTGGAGGATTTATAAACCCTGGCGCATCTGGATGTTGAATAAGCCATTCCCAAGCTAGTGTTGCGGCATCCAGACATTTCTTCGCATAGGCTGAGTCAAAGGGCTCATATATCCGCGCTGCCATGGCCATGACTCCAGCAAAATCTCCAGTGGCGGTTGCTGACACCGGTGAGAAATATAGATCTGCTGTATCAGCCTCTGGCATCACATCCAAATCTGGAAAGCTCAGCGTAGTCAGTTTATGATACACTCCACCTGTTCTATAGTCTTGCATTTTGAATAACCAATCCAGCTCCACTTTGCATTCCAGCAATATATCTGGAGTTATCCCCCCACTTTCAGGAATCGGGATAGCGCTTACAAAAGCAGATGGATATAACTCATAGGCTAGTAACAGATCGGCGATGGCCTTGGCTCCGGGTCCACTATATTTACCATAATCACCTGCATCATGCCAGCCTCCAGAACAATCTAGCCGACGCTCCGTTTCACCATATACAATTCCCTCTGCTGTATGACATGCCTTATGCTTCCAATCTCCAGCATACTCTTCAGTCAACTCAACCCCGCAACGATAATAATAAAAGGCCTTCAGCAAGCCCTGTTGAAGCTCCTGATAAGGTTTATCTGAGATTATAAATGATGCCGAAGCTATCCCCTCACCTTGCTCAATCCGGTATCTGCCCACTGCATGAACCTCAGAAAAGTCACCTGTATGTACAGTTACTCCGCTTGCCTCATCAAATCTGGGAGCACCTGTCTGCCCTTCGAATACAACATTTCCATGATCAACATCAACAACCTGAAAGTCATGTCCAGCACCAGTAAACACTGCAATCTTTTCTCCACCCACCGGATATCCGATTTGATTTACAGTAATGGTTCGGAGTCTACGCTCACTCATGTTCATTCTCCTTCATATCAAATTGATGAAGCCAATGATTACAAGTCTCTCTTTCAAGTTGAGAATACTCTATTCTAGTTGTACGTGGCAATGATAACTACAATAAAAAACCTAGAGTTAACCAGAAACGGTAACTCTAGGTGATATAATCAGATTATTTGTCTCCAAGCAGCTTAATAAAGTTAGCTGGAAGTGTGAATTGCTGATTGTGAATCACTATACGGCGAAGCTCCTCAAAGGAACTAAGATCATCATCTTCATCGTCGTCTTTGATTTCCTTAATGTCCCGATGCAGTCGCTCCATTTGCAGATCAAGTGCATGAGCGGCATCCGCTGCATTTTTCAATTCACGCGTCATACTCTCTGGTACTGACTTATTATATTTATAGAAAATTTTATGTTCGAGACTTGCCCAGAAATCCATAGCAATGGTACGAATTTGTACCTCAACGCACACTAACTCCTGACGATCTGACATAAATACAGGTACCTGAATCAGCAAATGCAAACTTTGATAACCGTTAGGCTTGGGATTCTTAATATAATCCTTCACTTCAAGAACCGTTAAGTCGTCCTGCTTCTGAAGCATTTCACTTACATGATAAATATCTGAGATAAAAGAACAGGTAATTCGTAGACCTGCAATGTCTTTAATACAATTTCTCACAGAATCTAGAGATAATTCTCCATTTTTACGGAGCATTTTGTTCATAATACTCTCGGGAGACTTGATTCTCGATTTGGTATGTTCAATAGGACTGTAATCGTGAAGAGACTGAAACTCCTGTTTGAGGATCTCAATCTTCGTCTCCATCTCATCAAGCGCAAATTTATAAATCAACATAAACCGGGTGATCTCGTGCTTAAGCTTCTTAAATTGTTCGATTTGATTCTCGGGGGTCATTATCCATTTCTCCTCTTGTAGCTTTTCTCTATATTTATCATAGCCAATCCACTAGTGAAATTCAAATTCAGCGAGCGAATGTGAGGTTATTCAAAGTTAATTTGATTCAAATCCCATATTTCAAATGGGGTATTAACCTCCCCATATTCTACCACAACCAATGATTAGCAGAAAAAGAGCTCCCTCTCGGCAGCCCTTTCATCTGTTACAGTAACTGTTCTTTAGTTAAGCTGTTTCCACTTTTGCTCCAACGTTTGAGGGACATAACTTTCTAATTTTTTTAATAGTTCCAAGGGTTCTTGATCTATATTTAACAAACTAAGATGCGAAGCGTTAGAAAATCCCTCGTTAATGCTGTGTTGAATTAGATTCATCAGAGGATCAAAATAATTCCTGATATTTAAAACCCCTACCGGTTTCTTATGTATACCGATTTGTGACCAGCACAATACCTCAAACAGCTCTTCATACGTTCCAAAACCGCCGGGTAAAGCAATAAAGCTATCCGCCAGCTCCCCCATTTTTGCTTTTCGTCCATGCATATCGTCCACTTCTATCAGCTGCGTTAATTCTCTATGTACCATCTCTCCATTAAACAATCCCCTAGGCATAACTCCGATCACCTCACCTCCACCGTTCAAAACAGCATTGGCGACTTCACCCATTAATCCAATTTTTGACCCCCCGTAAATTAAGCGATAATCGTTCATAGCCATGTAGTTTCCAAGTTCAACAGCTTTGACTTTATATTCCTCATGCACCCCTAAATTCGATCCTGCAAAAACACAAATTGATTTCAAATCCTCATCTCCAAACTATATATTGATAATATCCGACATCTAATATACTATATGTTGGAGAATAAATCATATATAAGATTAAGGAGTGCTACATAATATGGAGATCAATGAAGTGCAGAAATGGATTAAAAATTATTATGGACAAAGAGGCTGGACCGATTATGGTCCTTTTATACGGGTTGGATTTCTTATGGAAGAGACCGGTGAGGTTGCACGGGCAGTACGCTCCTATGAAATCGGAAGAGATCGCCCAGATGAATCTACCCCTCCACCAGAGCAACTGAAACAAGACTTGATTGAGGAAATTGGTGATGTGCTAGGAAATATAGCCTTGTTAGCCGATTTGTATGGTATCACTTTAGAAGAGGCATTTACTGCACATAAGGAAAAATTAGTTAAACGCTTTAATTCCTAAGGAGAAGTAGAAAAAGGGCTACAATCGGCATCACCGTATTGTAACCCTTCATTATCTAACTATTTAAACCTCGTTAAGCATTACTGCCTAATGTATGATTCGAAATAGCATTAATTATTGTTTCCCAATCATCAGGGTGAACTTCGTGACCCGTTCCTTCTAGGGTTAGTAGCGACGCATTAGGAATTTCATCGGCAAGCGCCAGACCATGCTCCAATGGAAGTACGCTGTCTTCTGTACCGTGGATAACTAAGGTAGAAACCATGGTATTTTTCGCCTTCCCCTCGTAGTCATCCACTCCTGTAAGAAGCGAATGATTAAACATGCTGAGCAAGTTGTTTGCACGTTTTATTTCCATCCTAACTTGTTTATACGCTCTTTTCTCATCGAATTTATGTTTTGATCCACAGAGTATGCTGGAACCGGAAACCAAGTAATCTGCGACCGCTTCTTCATCTGACCAATCCAGACTAGCTCCATTGGCATGAAAAGCGAGGATCCTCTCATCCATTGGAGGTAAGTTCCGGTCATTATCATCAGATTCAAAAATGCTAGATGCGATCAATGTTAAGGTTAGAACTTTTTGGGGATGACGTATAGCAAGGACTTGTGCAATCATTCCGCCTAAGGACATCCCAACGATATTTGCCTGTTCTATATTATAAGCGTCAAGTAACCCAGCAGCATCATCGGCCATATCAATTACCGTATAATTAGAACTCCCAGGCTCATATACAACAGAACGTCCCACATCCCGGTTATCATACCTTATAACATATCGTCCTGTATCTGCTAATCGTTTACAGAACTCCTCATCCCAATAAACCATTGAACAAGTGGCACCCATAATTAGTAATACTGCAGGATTGCTGGGGTCTCCAAAACTATCCGAACATATATCAATACCGTTTACTTTAAATATCTTTTCGCTCATTGTTTATTCCTCATTTCATTCGAATTTGGTAATCAAAGAATGCACACTTAAATAAGACCCGTCACATTTTGAAATAAATGGATGTTGGTATCATTAAATTGTACCTCGAATTAACGCAAACGAATGAACTTGATGATCACGATAAGCACTCTCCTACTTCATATTAACGGGTTGTTAACCCAATTTCGATTATAACATAAAAAGACTATCCTCTGATTTTGAATCAGGAGATAGCCTTTCCATATATCCAGACAAAACTATTCGTTAAATAAATACTTCCTCAACGGTCAAATTTCGCTCCTTGGATAAATCCCTAAACGTAGTTTCATCTACTTTCACTAACGGTTTAAAAATATCCAAAGGGTTGTTCATAATAATCGTACCTTGCTCTCCGTTGCTAAGCTGAACACTTTTACCTACGAAGTTCGGCAGTAAATGTCCAATCAAAGCTTGTACCGCATTTCCATTCAGCTTGCCAAAGCCCAGCTCATGCACCTTGCGCAGAACGGTAATCAGCCCTTGTTTGGGTTGATTCACTCTTGCAGAGGTCATCCCAACATAGGCATTAGCAACAGCCACAATCAGTGTATACGGGTGCAGGTCCGCCTTACGAAGCATATTAGGATAACCAGTCCCATCCTCGAATTCATGATGCTGAAGCGCCACCAGAGCGGTCTTCTCGTCATTCATAGATTTAAGAATAATATCGTATCCATACGAAGTGTGACGCTTTAGTTCTTCAGTTTCCTCAGGGGTTAAGATCCCCGTCTTATTTAAGATAGATGGGTCGATCTGACTTTTTCCTATGTCGTGTAAATACCCTGCCCGGCTAATCTCGTAGCGTTCTTCTTTGGTATAACCTAACCAAGTCGCTATGTAAAATGATAGCAGTCCGACCTGTAATGAATGATTGTATGTACCAACGTCTTCTCGTTCAAGCAACAACAATAAGGAAACTACATCCTTATGTTCATCCATTTTTTCCAGCAAGGGCTGCAACGTAAGATCAACATCTGACTGCGTGAAACTACCCTTGCTGAGTGCTTCTAGAAAAATAGATTCATAGTTTTGGATCGCTAGATCAAAGTTTCCATTTAGGCTTTGCTCCAGATTCGTTCCCTCATTATCCATCGCAATGCTGCGAGGTTCAATATCGACATAATCGATACGATGTCTCATCAGGAGGGTGATTTCTTCTTGGTAAACAATTGTCCCTTTTGGGAGCACGTGTAAACCAACACTATTAAAAGTGTCCAACATAAGACAATCGCCATGTTTGAGATCCGTGACATGAGCTTTCAAAATTCTGCACCCTTCCTATCAATAGGTATATTTTACCTTAAGGATAGCTAAATTATTCCAAAGTCACAATATGGTTAAAGTCTCATTAACACTCTCAATTAGTTCAAAAGACCCCCGCAACATCACCTAAAAAGGAATACTAAAGTCCGCTATCACTTTTCCAATCAACTGATCCTTCGCTACAAAAGGAGTAGCCCAGAGATGAGCATCGTAGCTTATATTCCGGTTATCTCCGAGAAAAAAGTAATGATCCGCCGGAACCGTAACGGGTCCAAAAGTATAGTTCATCCGCTCATTAAGATAGGGTTCATTGATCTCTGTTCCATTTCTATAAAGGGCTCCATCTTTAATTTCAATGGTATCACCTGGCAACCCTATCAACCGCTTTACATATCTTTTATTCTCATCACCTGCTACCGGAGGCGTAAACACGACGATATCTCCATGATCGAGTGTCGTCATCCATAACATTTTTTCAACGATTAGACGGTCATTAATTTCAATTGTAGGAATCATAGAGCCAGTAGGAACCCTCATGGCTTCAGCAACATAAGTTCTTACAAACAAAGATAGGACCACTGCGATAGCAACACTAGGCAAATATTGTTTGATAAATTTCAACATAATTGCTCACCTCATATTCATTTTATGGGTACTCAGAATATCTAAATCCCTTACGAGTGGTGCTGTAGCTTTTTTTCGCTCGTTCATATTCAGTTCATATTGTCGTCATGTATAGTTCATCTTCATCGGGTAAGCTTCCTTTAGCAACTCGTTAAGATAGCTAGAATAAAGCGATTAGAACAGGAGAAGATGCAAGTGAAACCAGAAGAAGAGGTTATTAAAAAAAGGATGAATAAACCGCTTAAAATTATACTTATTTCCTTAGGGGCTTTAGCTACTGCAATAGTGCTTTTTCTAGTGACTGTTTTTGTCGCTAATATTTTCCTCAATAAATCGGACCAAGCTAAAATAAAACCCTATGGTCAGTCTGTAAGCGTCGATGGTAAAAATATGAATGTTTTGATTCAAGGAAATGGTGAAGAGACTGTTGTGCTCTTACCTGGTTATGGAACGGTGGCACCGGGACTTGATTTTAAGCTGCTAATAGATGAACTATCACCATTTTACAAAGTTGTTGTGATTGAGCCTTTCGGTTATGGATTAAGTGATAGAACTGAAAAAGAGCGAACCACAGAAAACATTGTGAGTGAAATTCATGAAGCTGTAAAGCAGCTTAATATTGACCGTTATATTCTAATGGCACACTCTATTTCCGGTATGTACAGTTTGAATTATGTGAACAAATATCCAAACGAAGTGAGTGCATTTGTCGGGATTGATAACAGTATTGCAACGGAAGACAGAATAGGTGTTAAAGTACCAACAGGAAAATTAAAACTACTTAGAAAATCAGGCTTGGGCAGATTGTTATTTAAATCAAGTGGAAATCCCTATGCTGAATTACCGTTTGATGATGAAACTAAAGAACAATTGAGATTGCTTACGCTTAGAAACACTTATAATTACACTAACTTAAATGAAGTGGAAAATATGTCTTCTAATTATAAAGGGGCTCTAAATTCAACTTTTCCAAAGGATCTCCCCCTTTTGCTCTTTGTTCAAGGGGATGATACTCTCTTAAAAGATTGGATATCATTGCATGAAGAGCAAGTCAAAAATTCCGTACAAGGAAAATTGGTAAAACTTGATGCAGGACATTATCTGCACCATACCAAATCAAAAGAAATCGCCGAAAATTTTAAGACATTTATGAAAGAAATAAAATAAGTATAGATTGTATCGCTCAGATTGTCTAAAGCGTTTCACCTATTCTCCATGCTGCTGCATCATGTGCAAGCTTCCTTGCATTTCATGCCGCAGCATTTTTTTTCTTATTCATAATCGTTAATATTTACGTACCCACACTTCTAAAACCGCTCAATAATGCGATTCATTTCCCCATCTACGTCCATCAAAGTATTCTTAGGTATATGAATGACCAACAAACCGCCAAAGATCTGTTCACATTTCCCATCATTCTCTGTGATCCGTTGTTTAAAAGCAGAAATGGCTGCTGAATCAACAGCCTCTTTACTGAGGAGCCAAGCGTACCTTTTGAAATGAGATTTCTGTACAGTTTCCTGATAGTAATAGATCCCTAGCTCTTCTTTCACCCGTATAATATCACCCATTGTAACACTTGGATTAAAGATCGGCGTCTCTTCGATGCGGTATTTATCTTTACCGACTGGAGTAACATCAAGGATTTCTATTTCACGGCCTGCTGGATCGAAGCAAATATGTAGTCCTGACGAATCTAGCATCAGCACACCTCAATTCTATTCAAAATCTGATCTTGATGATTCTAAATAACACAAAACACAATAAATACATTAAGCTTGTAATCCCGAACAACCTGAAGATTCCCGGCGTTAAAAACATATATAAACTGTATGGAAAACTCCAAATAAAGGCGAGAAGCATGAGAAGGCTTCTGTTTAAAGAGACACCTATCGCAAGTAATCCGGCAGGCAACACCAACATTACCATACTTATTATAATACTGGATTGATTCGTAACCTCAGCATACGGATTAATGAATATAAATATAAACCATAAAAAAACGGTCATCAAACTGGATACATATCCAATGAGTTTAATGATTGTTAAGTTTATGGATTGCTCCATTCCATCACCTCAATTCTTTCGCAATAATTCTCTCCAGCCATTTCCACGGGAGCAGCGTTTTGCCTAAGATCAAGATCCGGGTGCCTTTGCCGATAGGATACCGAAGCCTCGGTGACTTCATTTCAGTAATACGACCGATGAGATCTGCCACTTGCTTTGGATCAGGTGCAGTTTCAGCGGTATGCTTGGAATATCGTAGCACAGCGTCCAGACGGTCTCTATAAGGAGAATCCTCGACTTGACGAATTTGTGCCATTCCTTTTCCCCAAATCGGAGTACGGAAGGAGCCAGGTTCAATTAATACTACACGTATTCCATAAGGAGACATTTCATGACGCAGACTTTCACTGAATCCTTCTACTGCAAATTTGGAAGCTGCATATGGAGCATACCCCGGAAACCCGGACAACCCGCTTATACTCCCCACATTAATAATCGTACCACGTTTCTGTTCTCGCATAACTGGCAGCACAGCTTTTGTGACCGCGACTAATCCGAAAAAATTCGTCTCCATTTGCTGACGCCATTCTTCCATGGATATCTCTTCTATGAAGCCGCCTATAGCAAAGCCTGCATTATTTACCAAAACATCAATTCTTCCGAATGTTTCATGTACTGAGGTTATAGTCGCCTGTATAGAATCACTATCGGTAACATCCATGGTCATAAAATGAAGCTGCTTCAAGAGTCCTGCTTGCTCTGCCTGCTGTTCAAGCTCGCCTTTACGACTCAAATCGCGCATGGTTGCTACAACTTTGAATCCCTGTCCTGCTAGTTTAAGGGCTGTGAGCAGTCCAAATCCACTAGAGGTTCCGGTTATTAAGGCCACTCGATCATGCATTCGATCTAGATGTGAATTCATCTTTGACTCTCCTTATATTTCATTATTTCAAAAAAGCAAACAAACGTTCTTTTTCGGATTGACTATCCATTAATTTCAAGTTATAGTAAGTGTATCATTTATATTTCTGCGGGAGAAGCACCTCGCAAGATAGGCATTCATGCCTATCTTGGAGGTGCTTTTTTTGCGCACATAGACTAATTAGGGAGCTGAAATGAATGTTTATTCACAATTTTAGTTATTTAAAGAGGTTTGTCCAATTAATCCTAGTAGTAGCTCTCCTCAACATCAACCTTACATTAGCTTCTGCAGGTACAGACTGGGATTCAGCCTTAGATGACATTAACGGTCTCCATGGTAATTATACCTCGCTTCAAGTAGCCCTCAAGTCCGATAGCTCAAAAATTCAAATGCTACGTAAGCAGAACAATGAAGCTCTGAAATCTATTCACTCTGTCATAGAGTCAACAGATAAGGTTCTGCTGAGTCGTTTATCATCTGAAGCAACGTCGGCTCAGAAGAAACATGCTCCTCTACTGGACCAATACAGCACACTCAGTAAGCAGTCTACCGCAGCCAAGAAAGCTAAGGACTTTAAGACAGCCACTCTCCTGGATCTAAGACGCAATAAGCTCAAAGCTGCGGTAACACTCGCTAGAACTGAAATTAAGGCCAAGACAGACGCTTTGGCAACTGCCCGCAAGCAAACAGCTGCCAAGATCAAGCCTATCAAAGATGCTCTGGCACCAATCACAGCTCTGAAGAAGCAAATCACCGCCGAGAACAAGAATATCGCTGTAGCGCAGAAAGTTCGTTCAGAAGCAGATAAACAATATAAATCGGCTGTAAAACAAGGGGATGCAATTAAGGCAGTATCAGAAATGAAAATATCCTATGAGCAAATGAAACGAATTCATGACATGCATCAGAATATTTACAGCTGGGAGCAGAAGATCTCCTTAGCTCTACGATCTGCAGAGTCTAAGCTTCCATAAGGATTCGTTCCCACCGGCTCATATCAGCTTCACTAACATACTAATTAGTTGGGCTGCAGGCACAATTAGGAGCTGAGCAAATATAGTACCTATAAATCGCGAACCCATCAATACCACATATATTTTTCCTAGCTGATCACGGTATTCTACATTTTCAGTGGCTTTATGGGTAATAAGACCAAGCTGTGGGTCGATAAATATGGTCAGCAGTATAGTCGCCATTCCGTTAATCAATCCTGAGGCTTGAGAAGCAGTCGTGCTATATTGAGGCATTAGATGAGCAGCATACAAAGATGATATGACCCCTACGGTGTAAAAGGCTGTAACAAAAACATTCATAACAATAAAACGTTTAGGAATCCCCAGGTATCTGAAGTTATATAGATTCACTTTTGGTTTTCTTATGTATTTTCTAGTATTTTTTAACTGCCCGATCGTTACGCTCGTAAGCAGCTTGGGAATAGAACCTTCGATTTCAAGCTTTGAGATGATTCTCCCAAACAAGCCTACAAAAGTAGGGAAAATAGCAATGGCAATTAATGTCCCTAATGAAGAAGCTAACAATATAATTCTCAAGTAATTAAGAAGTGGGAAATCAGAATGTATTTTGGCATAATCTACGAATTTAGCCGTCAGTGGAGCTTGAATCATGTTTGCAGTTCTTGACACGAGAACAATAATGCCTGTCAGAGACAAAGCAATAGCTATCTTGTTCAGCTTCACCCCGGCGTATCTTACCGAATAAGATAAGGTTTCTGCTGTATGAATAATCATTGTAAGCAAGCATACTACAATCAAGCTATTTACCATTTTTAGGTTCATCTCCATTAAAAGCTATTTATCTATTCGGTGCAGTTTTGGGCGAAAGTATTGATCCAGTCCGTAAGAAAGCGTAATTCCAACGGTATATCGAACAAGGTCAATCCATAGGAATCCCTTTCCGAGAATCAACCCACCGAGTATGGTAGCACGGATGCTGTTGATCCACTCTGCTTGATACAGTTGGCTAAATTCTATACCGAAACTAAACATCAGGCTCCACATAAAAGCGATCCACAGCTTCCGGTTCACTAGCAGTACACGAAACATAAAGTAAACCATGCTGCCCCAAAGCGCATCTCCAAAATGTCTCGTTACAAACAAAGGTAGCTGTTCCGAGAATGCTCTAGAGCATAACCCCAGTACAATAACAATTAAGCAGATGCATCCATAAATAACTCTTTCTTTTAAAGCATTGACTCTCATTTCCATCCTCTATCCTGCGTCTGACTTGAAATTTATGCTTGATATAATATTAATCATCACGATATAAAACGGATAAATAATCATGGCCCCTATTATGATTAACCCCGTTACCGGAACTGGTTTATCCGCAGCTTCTGTAATCGGGAACCATGCTGCGAATAAATTAATAAACAGAACCAAATAGGGAAACCACAGGATCGTAGTGAAATATATGGATTTTTTACCGCTCAAATATTTTCTTGTCATCCAAACAAACCCCATAGAAAAAAATATAAACATCACAAATATGAAAATAAGCTGCAAGTTATTCACTTTATCCAGCTCCAAGCCAGAAATTCTACTAATACGATAAATATTTACTAGTAGCTCTATTACGACAAACAACATAAAGGCATAAAGTACGCTTAACGAATTCAGCTTAATAAAATACTTCATTTGCTCAGAACTTCGGGGTTCCACATTCGTTCCACACTAGTAAGCTCTAATTCATCAAATTCCAGCCTATAAATATCTGGTTTCGAAGTCTGTTCAAAGAACTCATAACCATACTCTTTATTGAAGTAATTCAGGATAATGGTCATGATATTCCCGTGGGTACCTAGTGCTATTTTGCCGCCTTTATTTTGCTGGATCAATTGCTTCATGATGGGGATTGCACGCTCTTGTGCTTCCTGAGTACTCTCTCCATTTGGCATTTTATATTGTAAGTCTGTGAACGATGCCCGGATACCTTGAAGAAATTCTTGTTCACTGATCTCGATTTCAACGCTTGCGATGGCTCTTTCTCTAAGTTCCTCATACAGCTCAATTTCTTGATCCGATGCATCAGCCAAATACTTAATCGTATCTATGGCTCGTCTATAAGGACTAGAAACAAAATGTGTGATCTCTTCCTCCGCCAACAGTTCTTTAATTCTATATGCGTCCTCATGCCCTTTATCAGATAATCCTCGTTCTCTCTCATCCCCAAGCACAAAAGGTGATACTGCGTGCCTAATCATATAAATAAAAGTCTTCATGAGTTACTCCTCTCCAGCTCATTCAAATATCGTTTTTGCCACTTCGCGGTCTTTCTTGAAAATCTCCACTGGATAGGGAATGGCCATCTCGGGCAGCTCACTCTCTTTAAAGAACTTAAATTCTTCGACTTCCCCATCCATTGCTCTCAGCGTTCCACGGATGATAGAACACTCAAAAACGATGACTGTATATTCCACCTGGTCTCCATTGTTATATTCGTATCTATATTTCCCTCCACCAAAAACCCCAAGAATGGAAGTAGGATGCACCATTAATCCAGTCTCTTCATATACTTCTCTGCGCAAAGTTCTTCCCGGCCGTTCCCCTGGCTCGATAGCGCCTGCTGGCAATCCCCACAAGGACTCTTCAGGTTTTCGAATAAATAGAATTTCATCTTCTTTATTTCTTATTACTGCAGCTACGGAAGGCATCATTAATAACTCTGAACCCACTTTTCCTCGGATCTCCTGATAATACTCTGACATCGGCACGCTATTCAACCATCCTCTCACACCGTTTTGTAGAACATCATTCTATTTTCCTCCGGCTTCCCATAAACCCACATTCTGTATATATTAGACATCTCTGTGATGGAATCCTTTAGATTCGGCAATATGCTTAGCGTGGAACAAAAAAAGCTTCCGAACGGCTCAATACTTTCTGAGGTCCGGAAGCAGTTACAATGAGGTGAGACTTTGAACTTAATGTTTCCCTTTGTAGCCGGCAAGCTGTACGATCATGATGACAAGAACAAGCAATGAAATGAGCTGATCAATACTCATCTGCGTCCGCCTCCAATCCCAAATGAAGGATGGCTCTTCGGACGGCATTTCCTCTCCCAAGGACACTGCTTCGTTCCCCTTATACACACTATGTAACGTGAGTTCGATTTATTACTTTAAGAATGACTTACCCCTCCATACGAGCAAGTTCTTTCTCCACTTCATCTAGTTGATCTTCGCCGAACACTTTAAAGCCATTTTGCCGTAATAACTCCGTAGTTGTACCTTCTCCTGACATCTTCGTATCCCTAAAAGTACCATCATAAATATAAAGACTACCACAAGAAGGACTATCCTGTTTTAATATTGCTAATGTAACTTGATGTTCTGTAGCCAGCTTCAGCGTTGCTTGAGCACCTTTCATAAAAGGTTCCGTAACATCCACACCTGCACCTGTTACTACCCGCTCACCTTGCCGCTGGGCATCTGGACGAGGCGTTGATAACCCTCCGACTACCTCAGGACAAATGTGGACAAAACGCCCTTCCTCATACCACTTCAAGAAACGAGCATCTAGACACGGCACATCACCATTATCATAACGCACTTTATGTCCTAACAGACATGCGCTTACTAGAATCTTCCCTGTCATCGTAATCTCCACCAGTCCGTCTAGTATTTAATATATGGCTATATTATTTACGACACAAAACTGATATGCAAGATCGAAATGCTTGTCACTGAAATGTTTGTGCTTCATATACAAAAGAATGCTTATTATGTCCATATAGGCATCATTAATCTTGATATTGGGGGGTCTTCTCACTTCTATACCGACTCCAGCAAGTCCACAATAAATCAGCCATAAGATAGAGTCCCACGAAAGGAAATATAATTCCCCAAACATTATGGACTAGTGAATACAAACGCTCCATAAACGGCTGAATCCCATATACACAAGCTACTGATAGCGCCCACCAATATAGGGAGAATCGAAGGCAAATATGCCCTTGCAGTTGATAAGACATCCCTGAGTAATCCCACCATTGCTTTTGAAAGACAGTCTTCAGCAGCCAACCACTTACATATTCAACAGCTGAAGGAACGACTAACGCAAGCAGGAGGAAAATTGGGAAAGGCAGGGTTAAGTCTCTGGCAATCAATAGAAGCAGTGGTGCAAATCCATACATTGGTTTAAAAGGGCCTTTTAGAAAGCCTTCTTTGCGAAAGCTTCCATTACTATATAAGTTATATGTACCTTCCAATACCCAGCCTAAAAAAGAGTAGATCATAAAATAAAAGAAATATTGGCCCGCCACTGCCATCGCAGAATCTCCGCTTGAAGAAAATATAGAAGTCATCATGTTATACACCACTCCTAGTTGTCATTATTTTCTTAAATATCCATCCGGCCCTATTATGCCTTAATCCTTCAGGAGATATGCGCAACAAAAAAGACATAACCCAAAGGTTATGTCTTCATTACAAATTATAAAGAGTGAAGCGGATTCTCTATCCACCTACGCTTATGGTTTTAGCCGTTCTTCATGATTCTGAGCCGATATTAGCGACTGATTCTCGTCTTGTTTCTTTAACGTATCGGTTGAAAGTTCACTTCGTACGCCAAAGTTTGAACCATACTTTTTCTCAAAGTTGCCTACAAGAGCCTCACCACGTTTTTGCCGATATCGGCTGTTCTCATTCCGACTACGCATTTCATTTCCTCCCTGCTATAAGAATGGCTGAGATCTGTGAAATTTGCGAAAAGCTACTAAGAATTTGGAGAAAACTCTCTGATGAGGTTGTACCTGAATTCATTATACAATAATTGCTAAAATCATCTCAAGAAAAACAGACTGCCCAATGAAGGACAGCCTGTCTTCCGAATCATTTAGTCCAAATCGTTAGGAAGCGGATCAGGATGCGAGGACTCTGCAGGCTTGGCTACCCAATCGTCTGCTTCTGGCTCGATGTCCACACCATTCTCCATCTTCTTAATTTCAGCTAATGAATCGCCGTCTTTATTTTCCTTGTTGCGGATTTCCGCTTCATCTTGAGAATAATCTGACATGTGAAATCCTCCTCAGGTACTTTGCTTTATTTGTTCCTTAGTTATAGTTACCCGATGGAGTGTTTTGCAAACATAGTTACGATGAATGAATTTAAGGGTACATGATCCAAGCTACCACCGGACCGATACATGAACCGACAATAGCACAAACGGTCATCGCTACGGAGCTCATTGAAACTGACTGTTCACCGTATTCCAGTGCCTTTGCAGTTCCAAGTGCATGAGAACCCGTTCCTAACCCGATCCCAATCCCAACTTCGCTTCGAATCTTAAACAGTTTAATAATGAGAGGACCGCCAATCGCACCTGTAAATCCGGCAATCATTACAAATACGGAGGTTAGCGAGGAGTCCCCACCTAAACCATTTGAGATTTGTATCGCCACAGGTGTTGTGATCGATTTTGGCAAAATGGACAGAACATACAATTTAGAGAATCCTAGACCAGCCGCCAAAAGCAGACCACTAAACATCCCTAGTAACAGTCCTGCAATCGCTCCCCCCAGGATGGCTGGAAGATTCTCGACTAACACATTACGTTGTTTATACAATGGGTAGGCTAGCGCCACTACAGCAGGACCGAGTAACTGATTGATCCACTGACCGCCTATCATATATGTATCATACGGAATATGAAAAAATAGAAGTATTGCTACAACAAGGACTGTTGCTGTTAACGCGGGAATCAGTACAGGAAACCGAAAACGTCTATAAATTACGGACATCATCAAATAAATAGCAACATTAAGCAGGACAATTCCTGTCGCGATAAAAAACATTATAATTCCTTCCCCTTTTCGCTTAAGCTCTTGCTGCTCCAGCCCGCCTTGCTCTTTCCTTTCAAGGTTGAAAGCCATTGACTCGTATGTGCTGCTGCTGCAATTGTGAGGACGCTGCTAACGATAAGAATCAAGATTAAGAGCAAACCTCTTCCACTAAAAATATCCATATGCTTCACGATCCCAGCCGTCGCTGGAATAAAAAATAACGGAAGATAAGCTAATATTGTTGTTGCACCATCTTCAATCCACTTCACTGGTACAACCTTGAATAGCAATAAAACAAAGAGCAGCAGTAATCCGACGATACTCCCAGAAACGGGAAGATGCAGCTGCTTTTGCAGGAAGTCTCCAGCCAAGTAGAACAAATAAAGCAGGAACACTTGGATAATTATGCGAATGATTTTCATGATGCAGGATCCCTTCATTATTAAATTAACTCGATAAAGCTTAAAATGGGTCACCTCAATAAGAGTATCAGAGTTTTCATGAAAATTTCAATTACTTTTCGAATCTTGTAAGAATTAAACAAAAATAACCTGCATGATCTCCAAGACACTGGAGACTTTGCAGGTTTCATTATTTTCGTTATGCAGCTCAAAAATGAAATTCCAGCTTAGTTAAACCCACTGAACGACTTGCTCTGCGCTTTGTCTTGTTTTTCCACGTGGTTCATTCAAACGATACCCAAAGGCTACCATGCAGGAGATTCCAAAATGTTCGGCATCCATAATCCCCTCTTCGGTAAGAACTTGCTCTATCTTCGCTTTATCGAAACCTTCCATTGGGCAAGAATCGATTCCGATTAAAGCGGCTGATGTCATCATATTACCAAGGGCTATATAAGTCTGACGGCAGCTCCATTCGAACATTGCACGCTCATTCTCCATCAATCCAAAATCAACCTTCAAGAACTTATCGAACATATTACCTTTCCCTTCCATCACTTCTGGAGGTAGCTCCTGCACATGCTCCATGATCCCTTTAATATAATCTGAATCAGCAGCCATATCTTTAGGAAGACGTGAGAGAATCAATACAAAATGACTTGCGGTTGGCAATTGCTTTTGTGCTCCCCAGGCATGAGCACGTAATTTCTCACGTATTTCCGGACTTTGTACTACGACAAAACGCCAAGGCTCGAATCCGAATGAACTTGGTGACAGACGTCCTGTTTCCAGAATAAACTGAAAGTCTGACTCACTAATTTTTTTATGACTATCAAATTCTTTAGTTGCATGTCTGAACTGGTAAGCAGACAGGATTTCATTCTTGTTTAATGATAAAGTATCCATATTTAACACTCCTTTTATTTGCTTAGAATCAACGGCCCATTTGACTGTTTGCCGTTCTCATGCTTAATATTAGAATATATATCACTTCTTTAAAAGTACGCACATTAATGTTATGTAGTATACAAATTGATACTATGGGAGTTGAACGGCTATGCGTGATCGAAAAGGTGGATTCGGAGATTTCCCAGGGGGAAATAAGGAAGCTTGCCCTGTGGAATTTACGCTCGATGTTATAGGAGGAAAATGGAAGGGGATTCTCATCTATCACTTGATGGATGGAACGAAACGCTTTAACGAATTTCGCCGGATATGCCCAGGAATCACTCAACGCATGTTAACCTTGCAGCTTAGAGAGCTGGAAGAAGATGGAGTTGTTCACCGCGAGGTCTACCATCAGGTTCCCCCGAAAGTCGAATACTCGTTAACTGAATTTGGCAAGACACTGACCCCTATTATTAAACTCATGAAAGACTGGGGCGAGGTTTACAAAACAAAACAGCTTTCCGCAGAAAGCTGTCCAGAAGGTATGGATATTACGGTGTAGCTCAAAGCTGCACCTTTTATTTTTCAAAAAATGCTTCGGCCTTTTCCTTATGTTCGTTGGTTACCTGACCAGATATCGCTTTAATGCCTGCTGCAATGATCGCTGCATCATCTGTAAATCCAAGGCCGAGAATCGCATCGGGTATCGCATCAATCGGGGAGATGAAATAAGCCAACGCTCCGAAGGCAATTCCTTTTGCCCATAAAGGGGTCTTTGCATCGACTGCGCAATAATACATCGCAATAGCATCTTTAGTAAATGGGATCTTTCCTGCGAACTTTTTAGTTTTAGTCCAAAAATTCCGCGTCACCATCTCCTCGTTCTCTTTACTGTATGGAAACTTCTCTGCTGTGAGTTCCGCAGTGATCTTATCATCATCTTTCTTCATTAGATTTTCCCTCCGCAAGGTTCATATGAAGTACATACAGTCAGTATACCCTCAGCTATTATTTATATCTTTAAGATAAACTATAGCTCGTTCTATGAAACTTACACAATATCATTTAATTTCTTTGATCTTATTCAAATCACTGCTGCATAACGCTTCAAGATTCTTAAAGATTCGCTCGGCATCCCAATCCCACCACTTAAGCGCTTCTAGATGTTCGATCAATTCATCATCAAAACGTTGTCTGATTACTTTACATGGATTTCCTCCAGCGACACTATAAGCCGGGATATCTTTGACAACTGTTGAATTGGCCGCGATGACAGCTCCATTACCAATATGTACACCCGGCATAACCGTAACATTCTGCCCAATCCACACATCGTTGCCAATCACCGTATCTCCTTTTAAGGGTAAATCTGATAGTTCTGGAACCGCATGCTCCCAGCCATTAGACATGATATTAAAAGGGTAGGTCGTAACAGAATTCATTCGATGGTTCGCACCATTCATGACAAATTCAATACCTTTGGCAATCGCGCAGAATTTCCCAATAATAAGCTTGTCACCAATAAAATCATAATGATGAGTCACATGCTCCTCAAACTTTTCGGCACCGTCTATATCATCATAATACGTATAATCGCCAATCGTAATATTTTTTCTTGTAATCACATTTTTGATATAACAGATGCTTTTGATCTGTTCATTCGGATAGAGCGAATTCGGATTCGGTCCATATTTCTCCATAATAACGCCTCTCTCTCTTTTTGATAAAACATAGCAGAGATCACATATCTTTTCAAATAAGTACGAATCATGAACATAAAAAGCGGCTACCGTGTGGTAACCGCCATAACAAGTACTTTATCGCTTTGATAAAACATCTACTTCGTATTGCTTCACATCGCTCAGCCAACTTTCTCGGACAGGCACACCATTCGTCGCACAATAATAATCCCAAATAGCTCCGAACGGATAAGATTTCAATTCCTCTACCAGTGCAAGTCTAGTAGTATAATCCCCATCCAGTTCAATTTGCTTCAATAGCTCTATCGGTTCCAGCATCGCACGTAGCAGAGCTTTGATTGTGTTACGTGTTCCGATCACCCAAGCGGCAATGTGATTAATACTTCCGTCAAAGAAATCGAGTCCAATATGAGTTCTTTCCAGGAATTGACCTCTAACTAGTTCACGAGCAATCTCCAGCAGTTCATCATCCATAGTCACCACATGATCACTATCCCAGCGTACTGGACGGCTAACATGCAGCAACAATTGATCACCAAACAGCAGCCAAGAGGATAGTTTATTCGAGATGGTCTCGGTCGGATGGAAATGCCCAGCATCGAAGCAAACCGCTTTGCCCCGACTTAGTGCATAACCCATATAAAATTCATGCGAACCTACCACATAACTTTCTGAACCAATTCCGAACAGCTTGCTTTCTACAGCATCAATGTTATATTGCTGATCAATCTCCTCGCTGAAGATCTCGTCCAGTGATTGCTGAAGTCGTACTCTCGGTGACAGACGGTCGATCGGTGTATCTTTATATCCATCTGGAACCCAGAAGTTGGTTACACAAGGCTGACCTAGTGCCTGACCGAAGGATTCTGAGATTCGGCGTGAAGCCTTGCAATGAGCAATCCAGAAATTGCGGATTTCAGGATCCGAGTGGCTTAGTGTAAAGCCATCATTAGCTTTTTCATGAGAGAAGCAAGTGGGATTGAAATCTAATCCAAGTCCCTGCTCCTTAGCCCATTCCACCCATCTTTCAAAATGCTTAGGCTCTAGCGCATCAAGATCTACAGTTTCTTCCGTATCAGCATAAATAGCATGTAAATTAACTTTATGACGTCCGGGGATAAGTGCTAGTGCTTGCTCCAAATCACGGCGCAGCTCCTCCGGATTTTTTGCTCGCCCCGGGTAACTGCCCGTGACCGCGATCCCGCCACTTAGCTCCTTTTCCTTATTCAGGAAGCCCTTTACATCGTCTCCTTGCCAGCAGTGCAATGAAATTTTGATTGCTGCAAGCTGCTCTAATACTTTATCTACGTCAATACCGTGCTGAGCGTAGAGCTTTTTCGCTTCATTATAGCTCGTCTGAATGCTCCTAAAGCTTTCTGTATTCTGCTCCATGCTTGAGCCTCCTGATATTGTCTTAGTGATTTCATTTAGGGGCATTTTTGCCCTTCTTTTGCTCGTTTTCCGCTTTTTATGCTCAATGTAGGGGATTTATCCCCTTCTTTTGCTCGTTTTCCGCTATTTCCGCTCAAAGAGGGGCATTTATACCCTTCTTTTGCTCATCCATAGCTATCTAATAGTTATCCCATATATTCTCGGTTACTTTATTAGTTACTCTTAAACGACCTGCAGTCGAGTAAACTCAGCTAATGCCGCGGTTTTTAGGGAAGAGTCCATCTCTTGTGGAAAATAGATTGTTACATCAAATGAACGATATATAATTTCTCTTGCTTCTTTAATATCTGTGACCGTACCCACACTGATCATTTGCATAACTACGTTACCTAATGCGGTGGATTCCGTTGGACCAGCGTAAATCTCCATCTCAAGTAAATCCGCCGCGATCTGACATAGTAGTGCGTTGTTCGCCCCTCCGCCTACGATGTGCAGCCGCTCCCACTTCTCGCCGGTCAATAGCTGAAGATCCTGAACATAGAAATAGTAAGAAAGAGCAAGACTGTCAAACACACATCTGGCAATCTCCCCTGGTGTCTTTGGTACCCACTGTCCGACTTCCGCACAATAGCTCTGTATCTCGCTGATCATGTTGGATGGATTCATGAATCGTTCATCATTGCAGTAGATGATGGATCTAAAAGGAATTTCTTGCGCTGCCAATTCTACCAGTTCGCCGAAGCTGTATTGACCACCATATTCCTCACGAACCTTTTGGATCAGCCACATCCCCATAATGTTCTTAAGAAAACGGAATGAGCCGAAGGCTCCCCATTCGTTTGTATAATTGCGCTCCATCGCTTCTGGACTTGTAATGGCTGAAGCTCGTTCCACCCCGATGAGTGACCAAGTACCACTACTGAGAAATCCCCATTTGTCGCTACTTGCAGGAACGCCTAGTACAGCTGATGCTGTATCATGTGTGGCAACTGCTATGAACTCACAATCTGGAAGATCACCGCGTGCCACCAAGTCATCAGTCAATCCGCCAATTCGTTCCCCAGGTTCCGTTAAGGGAGGAAACTGCTCTTTTGAAAGACCAAGCAGTGCCAGTAAATCAGTATCATAATCCCGAGTTTGCAGATTAAGCAGACCCGTCGTTGAAGCATTCGTGACTTCACTAATTCTTCGTCCCGTAAGCCGATAGTAGAGATAATCAGGGACCAACAGGATTGAATGTGCTGCTTCAAGATCTGCCTGATCATGCACAAACAGCTGGTACAACGTATTAATCGGGAGAACTTGTATCCCCGTCTTTGTGTAAACGCTTTCAGTCGATATATTGCGATGTACGCTTTGTACCGCTCCATCTGTTCGGGAATCACGATAAGAAAAAACTTCATGAATTCGTGTACCCTTCTGATCTAGAAGTACGTAATCCACGGCCCAAGTATCAATTCCGACGGTACAATGCTCAATTCCTTTTGACTTCGCCTTCTGCAAGCCTTTTACAATTTCAGCAAATAAATAATCGACGTCCCAATAAAGATTACCATTCTTCTCAGAGAACCCATTACTAAAACGGTGAATTTCTGTTAATGATAAGGTTCCTTCCGGTTCTTGCAAGGTTCCGCAAACGACTCTCCCACTAGAGGCTCCAATATCAATAGCAATATGATTCTGACCCTGTTTATGTGCCCCAGCATTCATTCTTAAACAACACTCCTTATCTCCTCATCAGCCTACCAGCAAGGCGAATACGATTCCAGGGCCATGCACACCTATCGTCAGATCATTCTCAATATCCGCTGAACGGCTAGGTCCAGAGATAAAGTGAATACCTGCGGGGAGACCCGATTGTCCCGCTTCATCAAAATCAATAAGCACCTCACCCAGACGAGTCTTCAGCCGCTCCAGCGGAACGATGGCAATTAATGCGGTTGGCAACAGGCTGACAGAGCGCCCTTTATCCGCAGAAGATAACACTGTAATAGAGCCTGTATAAGCAACTGCATAATCCGCGATCAGAATCCCAATATCGGCTTCCGCCGCCCTAGCTTTCCATGCTTCTTGCATATCCGTATTCCAGACAGATACCCGCGTATCTACAAGTTCTTCTTCTAGCCGAAGTGCCGCAAGCTCAGTTACATTTTGCCGAAGAATATAACGGGCGAGCATATCACTCGCTTTATTGACGATAAAAGCTTTAGCTTCATCCATCGTTGCCATGCGAAACACATGTCCACCTGCACTTTGAAAATTCGCAGTAAATTGATCGATGCGTTCTTCTGGACTCCACTGGAATTCTTGCCAATAATCTGGAGCACCGCGAAAAGGATGTAACGGAGCCGCAGTCGTTCTTGGCCGCTTCAGGCGACGAGCGATATCGTTCATGAATGCCTGCTGTTTCTCACGAGAATCATGGTCCATACGCTCCAGCCATTCTCTGTGCGTTTCCTCAGTCATATCCGGGCTCTCCTTTCAGTTCTTCCGCCTTCCGCTTCGCTAATAAATCTTCCATCCGTTTCTGTATCGACGGGTCCATCTCGCGACTATTTTGGTCTAACTCCTCCTGCAGCTCTTTCCAGCTCTCGCGGAAGGATTCATCCGCCAGCTTCGGAGCGATCCGGTAGTTATTCCAGCCTTTTAGCGGCCCAAGCTTTGACGGAATTCCGCCGTCTCTCACAAGTAGCTTTTGTCCGATTCTGCCTACTTTCATCACACTACTGAATCGCTGGGACTTCGCCATAATCGCACCAAAACCTTTCATGCCAAGACCTTCCGCTTTGTCTCCATAACCTCTCTCTACCTTACGTCGCCGTAAATAGATAAGCATATCATGCAGAGGGATTTTGACTGGACAAGCTTCATAACACGCACCGCATAGACTCGATGCACCTGCGATATCATCCCATTGATCTACATTTTTGTTCAGCGCCGGGGTCAACACCGCTCCGATCGGTCCGCTATAAGTTCCACCATAGGCATGACCGCCAATATGACGATAGACAGGGCAGGCATTCAGACAAGCTCCACAGCGGATACAGTTCAGCAGCTCCTGAAATTCTGGATCGCCGAGCTGCTCAGATCGACCATTATCAAGGATAATAATATGCTGCTCTTCCGGCCCGTCCCCATCATCTTTTCTACGGGGTCCTGAAATACCGGACATATACACTGTTAGCTTCTGGCCAGTTGCTGAACGAGGCAATAACGTAGCCATCACCTCAAGGTCGCTCCAAGAAGGAATAATCCGCTCCATCCCCATCAAAGTGATTTGCGTCTTCGGCAAGGTGGTGACCATGCGAGCATTGCCCTCATTCTCGAACAGCACCATGGAACCTGTCTCTGCAATCGCAAAATTGCACCCCGTCATCCCAATATCCGCTTCTAGGAATTTCTCCCGTAACTTGCGCCGTACAAATCCTGCAAGGATTGTAGTCTCAGGCAAAAGCTCCTCCCCTGCCTCCTTGGACAACAGCTCAGCAATCTGATAGCGGTTCTTATGGATGGCTGGGATAATGATATGAGACGGAGTTTCTCCGGCAAGCTGGATAATATATTCGCCAAGATCTGTTTCAATCGTCTCCACGTCAATGGATTCAAGAGCCGTATTCAAATGCAGCTCCTCAGTCACCATCGATTTTGATTTGACCACGGAAGCCGCTTGTTTTCGCTGTGCAATCTCTAAAGCAATCTTCACTGCCTCTTCACCCGTTGCCGCAAAATGAATATGCGTGCCGTTCGCTCTTGCATTGTCCGCAAATAGATTTAAGTAATAATCCAGATGAGCGATCGTATGCAGGCGAATTTGCCGCCCACGTTCGCGCCATTCTTCCCAGTGTCCATGATCGTTCGCCGCTTTCTGTTTCCCGTCACGCAGCCTTTCCGTAGTAAAGCGAACCGCCTTGCGCAAAAAGTCATTATTCAGCGCCAAGTCGGCACGCTCTTTTACCGTAGCTGGCTTCACATTAATCGATTCCGATTTAGTCTGAGCGGCATTCTGACTCATTGTCCACTCACCCCCTCATACAGTAGCTCTGCTAAATGCATGACTCGGACCGGTTTGTGGCGATAACGCAAATTCCCAGCAATATTCATGAGACAGCCCATATCCAGACCCGTTAAGACTTCTGCTTCCGACTCCAGCACATGATCTGACTTCTCGGTGACCATCGCCCCGGAGATATCAGACATCTTCACGGCAAAGGTTCCACCAAACCCACAACAGTCCTCAGCAAAAGGTAATGGCACTAGCTCCATCGCCTTCACATTCTGCATAAGTAACATAGGCTCATCACGAATCCCCAGAATCCGAGTGCCATGACAGGAAGGATGATAGGTAACTTTATGCGGAAATACTGCCCCTAGATCCGTTACGCCAAGCACCTGTACCATGAACTGGCTGAACTCATAGGATTTACGCTGCAAATTCTGCGCCTTGAACAAATTAATCGGATCATCCTGAAACAGTTTCGGGTAATGATGAAGCATCCCGGTGCAAGACCCGGAAGGAGCAATGACAAAGTCACTGTCTTCGAAAGCCTGCAAAATCGTAAGTGCAGCTTGACGTGCCTCATTCCAATAGCCACTATTGTACGCAGGCTGTCCGCAGCAGGTCTGCACTTCGGGAAAATCCAGCTGCACGCCATATCTGGCAAGCAGACGTGCCATCGCTTCTCCGACCTTTGGGTACACTGCATCACTGATGCAAGTAATAAACATCGATACCTTCATGTCTTCACCTCCTGCAACACTATTTTCTACACGGTTGTGATTGCGATGTTCAGCTCCTGTAGCTGCTTTAGCTGTTCTGTGGCAGGGCTGTAATCCGTTATAACAACATCCAATTCACTAGTCGTGGCAACATGTGTGAACGCTTGAATTCCGAATTTGCTGGAGTCACAAAGTAGGATCACCTGTTCCGCGATAGAAATCATCTTTCGCTTCACCATCGCTTGCAGCTCATTCGATTCGCTGGCACCGCGTTCGAGATGAAATCCTTTGCAGGAAAAAAACATCTTATCCACGTGATACAACTCAAGCGAACGCTCGGCTAAATGACCAACAAAGGACATCGATCTGCGGCTCAGTTGACCGCCAGTTGAGATCACATCTATTCGTTCCTTCCCACTTAACTCCGCAGCTACCCTAATAGAATTAGTCAGTACAGTTAGTGGCATATCCGGCAAATGTGAGGCCATATACCATGCAGTTGTGCTAGCATCCAGCAAAATCCGATCTCCCGGCTTTATCATCATCACTGCTTCACGAGCAATCTGCTGCTTCTCCGCTGCGTTCATAATTTCACGTTCAGCATATGGCGTCTCTGGCTGACGATCACGTAGACTGACTGCACCGCCGTGCGAGCGTAGCAGCCTCCCCGCCTTTTCCAAGCGATCAAGATCCCGGCGGATGGTCTCCTCCGTCACTTGGCATAATGTACTCAGTTCCGAGACACGAATGCTGCCACGTTCATTCACTAGTTCTACGATTCTTTCATATCTGTCTGCAATCAGCATGGCTTCCCTCCGTTATATCTATCTATATTCCATCTTCCACTTATCTAGTAAAAGCTGCCGGCACTCCACCGTCAATCGTCAGCATGCAGCCCGTAGTCTTCTCTGACTTGGATGAAGCGAAAAAGGCCACCCCTTCAGCAATATCACGTGGATAAATATTTACAAGCAGTGTTGTGCGTTTACGATAATGTTCCTCCAGTTGATCCGGCTCAATCCCGTAAGCAGCAGCCCGTTCATTCCGCCAGTTCGAATTCCAAATCGCTGAGCCTTGTAGAATGGCATCCGGCAAAATTGTATTGACGCGAATACCGAACTCTCCACCTTCAGCTGCAATACAGCGAGCCAAATGTGCTTCGAGTGCTTTGGCAGAACTGTAAGCCGATACGCTTTTTCCAGCAAATATAGAGTTCTTAGAGCCAATAAATACCATGCTACCGCCAATCTTTTGCTCCTTCATCACCTTGAAGGCTTCACGTGCAACGAGGAAATATCCAGTTCCTAGCACGGAAATGTTCAAGTTCCACTCTTTTAATGAAGTCTCATCAAAAGGACTGGAAGTCGCAAGCCCAGCATTATTAACAATAATATCTACTCCGCCATAAAAGAGTGCTGTATCTGCATAAGCTGCGGTAACTTGCTCCTCCTGCGTTACATCCATTTTAACAGCGAACGCACGATTCTCACCGTATTTATCGTTAATCTCCCCGGCAATTTTCTGTGCGCCCTCCAGATTGAGATCTGCCAGCACAACATGCGCCCCTTCGGACACTAGTCGACGAGCGGTTTCGCTCCCGATTCCTCCTGCGCCACCAGTAATGAACGCAACCTTACGCGAGAATTCTGCTTCTGCTGGTGCCAGCGATAATTTATATAATTCCAAAGGCCAATATTCCACATTGTACGATTCATTTTCACTTAGAGAGACGAAATCTCCCAATGCGGTAGCCCCGCGCATAACAGCAATCGCCCGGTGATACAAGGCACCGCTAATTTTAGAGTTGCTCCAGCTTTTGCCGGTGTTGATCATTCCCACTCCGGGAATTAGAATCACACGCGGTGCGGCTTCGAACATTACATCTCCCTCATGCTTATTGCGATCGAAGTACGCTTCGTACTGCTCTTTGTATGCGGTAATCGCTTCGTTCAGCTTCGTCTTCAAACCATCAATATCACTGGCATTTGGTTCCCAATTCACAAATAGTGGCAGCATTTTGGTATGTACCAAATGATCCGGACAAGCTGCACCTACACTGGATAATTTCTCCGAGTTAACTCCACCTACAAAACGCAGCACATCCTCTTCATCATCGAAGGTCAGTATCATTTTGCGCTCATCACTAACTGCGCCTCTAATCAATGGCATCACTGCAGCTGCTACAACCCGCCGCTCTTCTTCCGGAAGCGCTTCCGATTTGCGACCTCCGAACAGATTCTCATCTTCAATTCTATCTTGGATGTAACGCTCTGCTTCATTAATGATAGAGATCGTCTTCGCGTAACAAGCTTCCGGCGTATCCCCCCAAGTCACGAGACCATGCTTCTCCATCAACACCAATTCTGCTTGTGGATTTGCAAGTACGCCTTCAGCGATCATTTTGGATAAAGTGAACCCAGGACGAATGTAAGGCACCCATACGAAACGATCCCCATAGATTTCCCGCGCAATATCTTTACCGTTATGAGCACAGCATAAGCTGATAATCGCATCTGGATGCGTATGATCTACATGTTTGAATGGTAAAAAAGCATGCAGCAGCGTCTCAATTGAAGCACGCGGATGCTTAGGATCAATCATACAATTCGCGAGGTAAGCCACCATTTCCTCATCAGGCATTTCCTCCCGATCAAACAAAGGCGCAATATCCTCAAGCCGCAATCCGGTAAAATTGCCTGCTTTCATCGTAGCTAGGTCAGAGCCGCTACCCTTCACCCACATGACTTCAACCTCACGACCACGGAAATCTAATTCTATAGTTTTACTAGAGGTATTCCCTCCTCCAAAATTACAGACTCTACGATCTTCACCCAACAGATTGGAGCGATAGACCAGTGCATCCAGACCTCCGTTGATGACTTTTCCCCGTGCAGAATCCCATAAACTTTGTACCATTTGTGAATACCTCCGTTTTTGAATGTTTATTTTTTGTTTATTTTTGTTTGTTTTGATTTTAATCTATTTGTTTGTGTTTGAATAGAGCGTTTTCAACAAAATTTAAAATTCATTTCACAAGATAGACGAATCCTCCTTGGATGAACTGAAATTCCATTGCGAAAAAACAAAAAAAGAGTTGCCAATTAGCAACTCCTTCCCCCCCACTATTCAGCACCGACTCGACTCATAAACTAATCCAGTAGTTACATTTTCCATCCTCGATACCGCTAAGTATTCCTCTGTTCGCTTCAATAACCTTTCTCGAAGATACATTGTTCGGCTCACAAGTCAGCATGACCTTATCAATCTCCAGATCCGCAGCTTTTTTTAACAACTCTGCTAAAAAAATCTTACCAAAGCCCTTTCCTCGCTCACTAGGCCTGATGCTATATCCGATGTGTCCACCTGATTTTCTTAATTGATCATTTAAGGAATGTCTTAGCTTTCCAACACCAACTGGATAAGAGTCAATCAGTAACCAATAGTTGGTTTGCGGGACATAGTTTGGTAGGATATTATCGCCTCTTGAGAGTGCTATCCGATCTCTGATGAAATCAGGAAATTCACTGTAAGCCAAATCAAACCCATTGTTAACGAATCCATTCTCCCCAGGGCCGATCTCCATAATCATTTCAAAAATATCGCGTCCATCTGACAAACTAGCTTCCTTTAGCTCAATCAACATCATAATCCCCCCTAGAACACAAATTGCTTACCATATCAAAAAATTTTACTGCAAAAAAGAGCCCTCTGCATTATTTAATTGCAGTTTCTACAACTAAAATTAACTTCAGCACGCCTGTTTATCGTTAAGTGTACTTTGTGCAACTAAATTCCCCCACTTAAGCTGTATCCGCTGATTTCCAGAGATATAGTTGTACAAAGTACATCTATATCACAATAACCGGAGTAAAGTAGCTATTTAGTTGTATTGAATACACTTATCTGCTCCCGCCCTCTTTTTCACAGTAATGTTTCTATTTCTATCTCTTCCTTGCGAACTCTCGTAGTATACTAATTGGAATAAGAAGCAGATGTTTTATTTTGGATAAGGAGGTTTGAGATGGTAAATAGCTTCAAGAATGTAAAAGCGCAAGAACGAGTGTGGCACTCCTATGAGCAGATGATTGAGCAGTGGCCCATTCCGCTTGAGGAGATTGATGTTCCAACCACATATGGACTGACGCATTGTATCCTTGCTGGTCAAAAGAATAATCCACCTTTACTACTGTTTCATGGTGTTGGTGATAACTCGGCGGTCATGTGGATCTTAAATATCGAGGAGTTATCGAAGCATTTTTATTGCATCGCGATTGATACTTTGGGTGGACCCGGAAAAAGCATACCTAACGAGCAGTTTAACAAACAGAAGTTTGAGCAAGTAAAATGGATTAATGAAATAGCGACGTATCTGAATATAGACGTCTTTAATATTGCGGGTGTGTCCAATGGCGCCTATATTGCTTTTAATTATGCGACCAAGCAACCGGACAAAGTGAACCGTGTCGTTTGTTTGGAGGGCGGGATGGTCACTGCACCGATTAAAGCCATGATCCAAACTTTAATGATGATGTTCCCGGAGATTCTGATTCCAACGGATCGCAATTTACTGAAAGTTCTGAAGAAGTTAAGCGCACCTCACTCCCCATTATTTGACAACCATCCAGCATTAGCTGCTCATCTGATCCTTTTAATGCGCACTCATAATCAGCAAGCTATGTTTGTGCATAAGCTTCATCCATACGATAAAAACGCTGCAGTCGCAGTTAGAGACAAGCTCTATTTTCTAGTTGGAGAACACGCGCTAAAACAATCGAAGGATTTCATAAATATTTTAGAAGATGGAAAGTTCTATTACCAAGTCATCCCCCATGCGGGACACGGGATTAATCATGAGCAACCGGATAAAGTAAACACTGAGATCATCAATTTCCTGATAGACGATAAGGATAAATCACTTGCATCCAGATGAAAGCGCTACTATTATGTTTGTAATTACACATACCTACCCTAGATAAGGAGATGATTTCCATCAGATACGGAACATTAGCGCATACATTTGGTTGTTTACCCCTCAAATCGTTGACAGCAACGCTTCAGAATTATGATATCGATTTTGTTCAACTTGCTTTATCCAAAGCTATTCAGGACATCGATACCTCCACAGGTAAATTAAGTCCAGGCCTCGCAAACTATATTGGCGAACAATTTGACAGAGCAGGTATACGTATCGGAGTGTTAGGCTGTTATATCAATCCCATTCACCCGGATCCTGTTATTCGGAGATTTGAAATAGATCGCTTTAAAGAACATCTACGGTATGCCCGCCAATTCGGCGCCCCTATGGTGGCTACGGAGACGGGCGCACTGACTACTTTCCAAGCACAAGATCCGCTCCATTACGAAGAGATCGGCTGGGATATATTAAAGGCAACTGTACAAGAGCTTGCAGAGGAAGCTGAAAAATGGGGTGTTTTTCTGGGATTGGAGGGGGTCTGCACACATACTCTTTCTACACCTGACAAGATGCGCCGCATCTTAGATGAAATTCCCTCTGGCAATATTGGGGTTGTCCTGGATCCATGCAATTTTATTGGTGACGCGGTAGATATGCAGGATCAAATTGTTGATGACGCCTTCAGGTTGTTCGGGGATCGGATCATTTTGGCGCATTTAAAAGACATCTATCAAGATGGAGAGAGAATTTACCACGGTAAGGCTGGTGGAGGGCATTTTCATACCGAAGCTTTCCTGAGCAAACTCCAAAAATATAAGCCCATGATCGACCTATCTTTAGAAGATATAACGAACCTCGAGATTAATGAGACCGTTGCTTTACTGAAGAATATTGCTCATATGGAAAAATAACGCTTTTCAAAATTAGCTAAATGGTACCTTTCTATGCGAGTTGAATAAAATAAGAAACAGAACGATTGAGTAACATCGTTTGACGATTAAGCCCTAACTTGGAAGGGACGGGATTACCGATGAGATTCACATTCCCTATTCTGACCTTATCTCATGGTGGAGCTCAACGCATGCTGGTAGAACTCGCCAATGGGCTAACAGCTATGGGGCATCAGGTTACTATCCTCATGCCTGTGGATGGGGTTGTTTCCTATGATGTCCGCTCCACCTTAATCCGTTCCACACATATGGAGCTTCAAGAACAGGACTATCCCATAGGCGATGTTATTGTTTCTAATTTTCATACGACAGTCCCTACCTCTCAAGCAGCTAGCAATCAAGGAAAAGGAATTCATGTAAGATTGTCATTATGTTATGAACCCCCCTTTTTACCAGATAGTTCGCTGTCGTTCCCTTCTTATCATGTCACAGAGCATCTAATTGTTTTATCGCATTGGCAGCAGGAACTGATTCGTTTAAATCATGGGATCACAGGAAAAATCGTGCCCATTGGCATTAGCTCCTCCTTCAAGAATATGAATATCCGTTACAGTCTTCAGGAGCCTTTAAACATAACAGCTATATTAAGAAAAGCAGAACGTGGTTTCTCATGGCACCGTGAGCAAGACTATCTTATAGAGCAGCTGGATCACGTGAAAAATCAATGTCCCAATGTAAATATTAACTTTATCAGTCCGCCCGACGAGTTCAACACTTCAGAAGTTCTCCAAAGAATGAAAGCTACTGGCAAATATCGATTCTTCACGCCTGCTAATGATGAGGAGCTCTGTTACCATTACAACGGTGCAGATATCTTTGTTAGTTCTAGTATTTTTGATACGGGTTCTTTGCCGGGGCTTGAAGCCATGCGGTGTGGCGCAGCACTCGTCTGTGTTTATTCAGGTGGAAATATGGAATACGCAAATCACGAGAAGAACTGCCTGCTCTCCTATCGGTACGAGAATCGGCTTGGTGAAGATGTCATCCGCCTAATTCGAGACCCAAACTTAAGAACTAAATTAGCCGTACAAGGTGAAAGATCTTCCCTCAAATGGACATGGGCAAATAGTGTCAGGTTATTTGAGCAAGCGGTTAGGGACTTCTTGTTAAAAACTAGACGATCTTAAAAATAGTGAAGGCTACTCTCTCTTACGATAGTTGCCTGGTGAGACGCCATAACGTTCCCGAAATACCCTGTGGAAATAGGTGTAGCTTCCAAACCCCGTCTCCTCTGCTATTCGCTCTAAGGTATAATTGGTGTTGTCCATTAATCGAAGTGCCATAGCAAGCCGAATTTGCCCAGCATATTGCATAATAGAGCAGCCGAATTGAATTTTGAATACATGCACAGCCCTCGTTACACTAATTCCGGCATGGGCAGCTACATCCTTTAGCCTGATTTCTGATGTAGCATGCTCCTCTACATAACTCTTCATCTTAAGCCCGTGCAGCAGTGAGGCTGATGATGATGCAGGTGCTTCTTCCATAGCCCGATCTAACAGCAGACATAGCGCTTTAAACAGCGCCTCAAGTATTTCAGGGCTACCCCCATCTAATCTTCTATTCTCCAGATCAAGCTGTTGCCATATACTTTGCAGCTTGCCATCATCCGCAATTCTAACCTTCTTCGGTCTTTCGCGCAGGTTCCACCACTGATCCACCCATTCCCCTGTACACATTACAAAATAGTCCACACTATGTCCCAGCGGACTCTTCTTTTCCCCGATTCTCAGATCATATATATCTTGAGGCTTAAATAATAACAGATCACCAGGCACCACGGTTACCATGTCCCCATCGATCAGTACTTCACACTCCCCTTCTGCTTGCAGCCTGATGATATAGGTATCCAGCCCACTGCGATATAATTGCCGAAAAGGCTGAGTATGGCGAATAAAGCCGCATAGGCTTATTTGGACACTATTAGTTTTCATAGCATTCACTCCTCTTCTCTAAGTAGTCGATGACCAGATCGTTGAGGTTCTTAGCCATATTGTTTCTTCAAAGAGCAGTGAATCTCCTTCTATAATAAAGACAGAATTTATATGTACAGGAGGTTACCAACCACTATGAGTAAAATTGTCCGCGTCATTCAAACAGCAAAAGAAACTACCGACCGTCTGACAGAAAAAGACCCTCTGATCTTCCTCCCCGATACATCAGGCGTCGAATCAGAGCTCATCAATATTTATGATGATCTGGAGTATCAGGAAATGGAAGGTTTCGGTGGTGCACTTACCGAGGCTTCTGCTGTTACCATCGCTAAACTAAGTGAAGCTAAACAAAAAGAAATCATCGACGCTTATTTTGATCCTGAGCACGGAATTGGGTATACCCTTTGCCGCTCGCATATCCAGAGCTGTGACTTCTCACTCGGCAACTATGCTTATGTAGAAGAAGGCGATGCAGAGCTCCGTTCGTTCGATATTTCCAGAGATCAAGAGTCAATTATCCCCCTAATCAAAAATGCTGCAACAGCTGTTGGTGAAGATTTCCGTTTGTTCTCCTCTCCTTGGAGTCCGCCAGCTTTTATGAAAACGAACGGTCAAATGAACGGTGGTGGAGCTCTTAAACCTGAATACCGTGAGGCTTGGGCCAACATGTTCGTAAAATATATTCAGGCTTACGCAGCTGAAGGCATCGATATTTGGGCTGTTAGTGTTCAGAATGAAGCGAAGGCTGTTCAAATCTGGGATTCTTGCCTTTATACTGCCGAAGAAGAAAAAGATTTTGTTCGTGATTACTTGGGACCTGCCTTGGAACAAGCCGGTTTGGCTCATGTAAAGGTTATGATCTGGGATCATAACAAGGAGCGCGTGTATGATCGTGCCAAGGTTGCTTTTGAAGATCAAGAAGCTTCCAAATACATTTGGGGAATTTGCTTCCACTGGTACTCCGGAGATCACTTCGAAGCCCTATCGGCCGTTCATGATCGCTTCCCAGACAAGAAGCTGTTCTTCAGCGAAGGCTGCCAAGAAGGTGGCGTTCATCTCGGCTCTTGGAACACAGGCGAACGTTACGGCCATGATATCATTGGTAACCTGAACAACTGGATGTCAAGCTGGACGGACTGGAATATTGTTTTGGACGAGCAAGGGGGCCCTAACCATGTAGGTAACTACTGTGATGCTCCAATTATTGGCGATACGAAAAACGATGAAATAATATTTGAGAGCTCCTTCTATTACATCGGGCATTTTAGTAAATACATTCGCCCAGGTGCTAAACGAATTGGGCACTCTAAATATACTGATAAGCTTGAAACAACGGCTTTTCGTAACCCAGATGGCACCATTGCTGTTATCGTTATGAACCGCACGGAACAAGAGCTTCCTTTCACCCTGCGCTTCCATAACAACTTGGCTGAGAATATGATTCCAGCTCATGCTATTCAAACCCTACTAATAAAGTAAAAAGAATAAGGAGGTTCTCTTTATGCCACTCGCATAGAGAGAACCTCCTTTGTTTAAATAAGTGAAATAGGATGTTACAGCCTAGCCGTCAGTATTTCACATCATGCTCTATTCTACATTCACATAACGACTGTAAGCATCGGTACGAATTTTAACCAGCTTCTCCAGTCCCATACCCCGCAGCTGTTTCACATAATCAGCCCAGCCCTCGTCAATTTTACCTGTAATTATAAACTGAGCACGCATTGTATTGACATAACTATCGATGTCCGTAGTCAAAGTCGGCAGCAGCTGAAACTCTTCAGCGGTGTACATTACATCAGGGAAAGGTGGCGTTGTATAATCACTTCCCAGCTTATCGAGCTGCAGCTTCAGTCCATCTCCGGTTTTTGGGTTTAGAAAGATGGATTTTTCAAACACTGGACTGACATATTTCGGCCCGAAATCCCGGAGTGATTGATCCCAATACCAGGCATCAGCACTGGTACCCATCGGTGGGTCCATCAATGTATAAGAACCGTTAATATTTTTCTTAATAACGGTGTCTATCGCTCCCCAGAAATTTTGAATGCTTGCTTCATTGGTGTAGAACTGATCAGCCCAGCGGGCAGCAATCTCTGGATATTTGCAAGAAGTGGAAATTAGCAGCTCGTTACGTTCCAGATTCATTCCATACGGATTTCCTATGGTGTAGCGCTTACCATCCGGTCCTGCAATCGGAGGAATCGTGATATATTGATCACTCCATTTGCCAAACACGGCATCCGGCGTCCACTGATACGAGAATCCTACGATAGGAGCATCCGGATTAAGAAACTTGGCTGATCTCATCGTTTCATCTTGCGTGAATAACTCTTTATCAAGCAAACCTTCAACAAATAATTTATGCTCCCATTTGAGCCCTTCTTTGTACGCCTCTGAAACAGGGTAATATACCGCATTTCCGTCCTGGACGACCATAAAGTTATTGTTCAGATCCGTGATTCCGAAGGGACTGATGAGATCATTACTTACTTCGATAACAGGTATCTCATCCAGCCTTCCATTCCCATTAGGGTCACGTTCTTTAAATGCTTTTAGCACGTTGTATAGATCATCAATCGTATCGGGAATCTTCAATCCCAATTTATCCAGCCAGGTTTTGTTAATCACGGGTTGGCGTGAGCTTTTAGGACGTAAAGGTAATCTTGCAGGCAAAGAGTAGATTTTCCCGTCAGGAAAAGTACTGATTTTTTTCAATTCAGGCTCTTCCTGCATGGCTGCTTTGAGGTTAGGCATATAGCTTTCGATATAGTCATCAAGCGGCCTGAATAAGCTTAAATTATTGACGATATCCGAATCTCCGAAGGTCTCACTCCCTAAAATGATATCTGGAAGTGTACCGCTTGCCAGCATAATGGACTTCCGCTCACTCCAATCATTAGCAGACATCACCTGCCATTCGATTTTGACATTCGTATTTTTTTCCAAATCCTTCAGCCATTGATTCTGGATAAAGTTATCTCCCATGCTTCCCCACCGAACCGTTAGAACCTTCAGCGTCATGGGCTTATCCACGATTGGCAAACCTTCTTTATGAAATTGACCCGGATCAGATTCAACAGAGTTTACCCCTTTATCCCCTTTACAGGCTGTAAGTCCAGCAAGCAACGTTGTCACTAGAAGAATGACGGTGATTGTTCTATTGATACTGTTTTTGGGTTGCTTATTCATTACGGTCTTGCTCCCTCACAAATGTTAGTTGAAAAGTAGAAGAGCTTATTCCTTCACTGCGCCGATCATTACCCCTTGGTTAAAGTATTTTTGCACAAATGGGTATACACACATAATTGGAACAGTTGCTACGATAATAACCGAATACCGCATCATATTTGCGAGCCGTAACGCGATTTGTGCGGCTTCTCCGGTCCCCATACCAGACTGCATCTGATTGGTAATCAGAATATTTCGCAGGATCAGCTGCAAAGGATACATATTAGGATTTTTCAAATAAATCAAGGCATTAAAATATGAATTCCAATAACCTACAGCGATCCATAAACCTAACACTGCAATAATAGCCTTCGACAACGGTAGAACTATCTGTGCAAAATAACGGAGATTGCCACAACCATCAATTTGCGCTGCTTCCCATAAATCACCCGGAATACTAGTCTGGAAAAAAGTTCGTGCCACTATGATATTAAAAACTCCAACTGCGAAAGGCAGTACCATAACCAAGAAAGTATCATAGAGATGGAAATCACGAACCGTTAAAAAAGTAGGAATCAACCCCCCATTAAAGAACATTGTAAATATGAAAAACAGCGAAATATATTTTCGCCCCACAAGGTCCTTTCTTGACAACGCATAGGCAGCTGAGATATTAACTACTAAACCGATTGCAGTCCCAACCACCGTGTACAGGATGGTATTCCAATACCCGATCCAAATATTCTCATGACGAAGCAGCTCTTTATAACCATCAAAAGTAAACCCTTTAGGAAATAGCCAAACTTGACCTCCAGCAACCGCGGAAGGATCACTAAACGAAGCAATGACGATAAAATACAGCGGATAGATCAGGATGATTAGAAAAATTGCCGATATAACGTACATCACAATTTCCATTATAGTATCTGAGGAACGATTCTTCTTTATTTTTCCTACATTTCCTTTAGTCGCCGTCTCTAAACCTCCCATTTCAATGCTCCTCCCTTCTACCACAAGCTATTTTCGCTTAGCTTTTTAGAAATCTGATTGACCATGATCAATAAAATAAAATTAATGACCGTGTTAAACAGGTTGATCGCCGACGAAAAGCTATACTGACTGCTGAGCAGACCAATTTTGTAGACATAAGTAGACAGAATTTCACTTGAAGTGATGTTCAAGTCATTTTGCATTAAGTACACCTTTTCAAATCCAACCCCAAGCAGTCCCCCGACCCTCAGGATAAGCAATGTTATCGCTGTTGGCATCAGCATCGGAATATCGATGTAACGAATTTTATGCATCCGACTTGCGCCGTCTACGGTTGCAGCCTCATACAAACTAGGATCAACAGCAGAGAGAGCAGCGATAAAGATAATGCTGTCCCAGCCGACATGCTGCCACACATCCGACCAGACGTACACACTGCTGAATAATCCAGCAGAGCCCATTAGATCAGGAGCTTCTTTTCCAAAAAGACTATATACATTGCCCAGTAGTCCGGTGCTAGGTGAGAAGAGAATCATCATTAAGCCCACCATAACTACGGTTGAGATAAAATGTGGCATATAGGATACCGTCTGAAAAAACCGTCTAAAACGGTTTGGTCTCATCTGGTTAACCATCAGCGCAAGTATAATCGGAATCGGAAACGTAATCAGACTGTACACACTGATGATTAGCGTATTTTTGATCGTGGCAGAAAATTGATAAGAATTAAAGAACTTCTCGAAGTATTTGAATCCGGCCCACGGGCTGCCGCCTATACCCAAGGCTGGGCTATAATCCTTGAAGGCAATTAGTACCCCGTACATGGGTTTATACGCGAATAATAACGTCAGAACTATAGCTGGAAAAAGCAATAGATAAAGACCCCAGTTTTGTTTGATTTGTCCGAGTTTCCGACTCAAATGAATTGGATTAGATTTCATAACATCCCCTCCTTATTAAAAATAGAGAATGCTACCCCACAAATTTATGTAGGGCAGCACCTTTTTCGAAAGACGAATAGGTTATTTCACACTCATATAACGACTGTAAGCATCTGTGCGAATCTTAACTAATTTTTCAAGCCCCATTTTATTAAGCTGTTTGACATAATCATCCCAGCCTTCGTCAATTCCGCCTTTGCTAATAAATTGAGCGCGCATTGTATTCACATAACCGTCGATATCCGTGGTCAAGGTTGGCAGCTCCTCGAACTCATCGGAGGTGTACATAACGTTAGGGAAAGGCTCTGTTACAAATTCACTACCCAGCTTATCCAGCTGCAGCTTCAGTCCATCTCCACTTTCAGGATTAAGAACGATTTTCTGTTCAAAGGACGGGCTCACATATTTCGGTCCGAAATCTCGAAGAGACTGATCCCAGTACCAGGCATCTGCGCTGGTTCCAGCTGGTGGATCCATCAATGTATAGGTGCTGTCATCATTCTTCTTAATTACAGTTCCAATTGCACCCCAAAAATTCTGAATGCTCGCTTCGTTCGTGTAGAACTGATCTGCCCAACGCGCAGCAACCTCAGGATACTTACTCGAAGTAGTAATCAGCAGTTCATTACGGTTAAGACTCATCCCAATTGGATTACCGATTGTATAACGCTTACCATCCGGTCCGGCAATCGGTGGAATCGTCACATATTGATCGCTCCATTTACCAAACACAGCGTCCGGGGTCCACTGATACGTAAAGCCTACGATTGGAGCATCCGGATTTTGGAACTTCGCCGATCTCATCGTGTCATCCTGAGTGAATACCTCTTTATCTAACAATCCTTCCGCATACAATTTATTTTCCCATTTAAGGCCTTCTTTGAACTCCTCCGAAACAGGGAAATAGATCGCTTTTCCGTCCTTGATGATCATATTGTTGTTATTCAAGTCGGCAATTCCGAAAGGACTGATCAAGTCATTCCCAATTTCAATAAAAGGAATCTCATCTTGTTTGCCATTTCCGTTTGGATCTTGTTCTTTGAAAGCTTTAAGTACGTTGTATAACTCATCAATCGTTTCAGGAGCCTTCAGGCCCAATTTATCGAGCCAAGTTTTGTTAATCACAGGCTGACGAGAGCTTTTTGGACGCGATGGAAGTCTTGTTGGCAGTGAATAGATTTTCCCGTCAGGAAAAGTGCTGATTTTTTTCAACTCAGGCGTTTCTTCCATGGCCGCTTTAAGATTTGGCATATTTTTTTCAATATAATCATCTAACGGCCGGAAAAAGCTAAGATTATTAACGATATCGGAATCTCCGAAGGTTTGATTTCCGAGGATAATATCTGGAAGTGTACCGCTAGCCAGCAGAATGGACTTCTGTTCGGCCCAGTCATTGGAGGACATCACTTGCCATTCGATTTTGACATTTGTATTTTTCTCTAGATCCTTCAGCCATTGGTTCTGCGTAAACGTGTCTCCCATGCTTCCCCAACGTACGGTCAGCACCTTAAGCGTTACAGGCTCATTAACAATTGGCAGACCTTCTTTGTTGTAACTGCTCGTCTCACTAGTCGCAGCATTATTCCCGTCTTTTCCGCCGCAGCCAGCAATACCAAATACCATAGCCGCCGCCAGCAGACCCACAGTCCATTTCTTTGCCGTCTTTTTCTTACTGTGTTGACTCATCCTCTTAATCCCCCATTTCAATTAATCAAAGATTATCTGAATAGCTTAATCATAACGTCTTATTTTTTCGTATTCCGGACCCTTTAAGACGGTTATCCAGACCTTTGAATCCGCTTACAAAAAACACGAAATCAAAAGCCTTCGCTTGAAGGGACTTAATAACAGTATCCCGACTTCTGTATGTGCTTTCCGGACTTTGCGGTAAATCGCTAGCGAGTTCTCCTGTATTTTTCCTGCAGAGGTCTTATAATGATTTTATGAACAAAAAAACAGCGAAGCACAAAACCTACCCCATTCGTCATTATATAAAAGTCATGATGGCAGTCTCGTTCACAGTCCTCATTCTGGATTTAGCGATCAGCATTACTTCCATTTCTATCGTTAAGCAGCAGTCCACTCGAAATTTACAGGATACTGCGGCACTCTACATTAATCGTATCAATCATGATTTCGCTTACATTAATCACTATATGGGCTGGACGCTTGGGAACGATGAGAGCTTGCTTGCGATGAATACTTACGGGGTCAACAGTATCGAGTTCTTGAAGGCAAATGATAATCTGCATAAACGCTTTACCGAGCTGCAAAAAAACTACGGACATGAGTACAACTTTTTCTACTATTTGAAAAATGAGAACTACTTTTTAAATTGTGCACCGATCAGTGTGACCTATACGGATTACAGGCAGCTCAAAACGAAGATTATTTCTTATATTGATGATAAGGAGATGTATGAGAAGTTTTATTCCAAATGGACGCCAATCCTTGTTAACAACCACTACTACGTGATTAATATCGTTCCCTATTACAATCGTTATTTAATTGGACTGATCTCCGCCGATAATCTGATCCGTCCTCTACGCCAAATTAATCTGGGTGCCAATGGTTATGTTTCTCTCGTAGATGAGAATGAACAGCCTTTATCGAGTCCCATATCGAACAGCGGAAAGCTGATAACGGAAGAGGGAGGCTTCTCAAATCTTTTGCAATCGCGTACAACAATCAACAGCGCCTTCTCAGACACCACCTTTAGCACTAAAATGGTCATTAAATATGGCATATTCGAAAAAATCATCATTGCTCAGCTGCTTATAATGTTACTCTTCTTCATTGTAACTTCCACTTTATGCATCGTTCTGCTGTTTTTCAAGAAAAGAGTACTAGGCCCGATTCAAAGCTTCTCTGAGAACCTTGCTTTCATTAATGAGGCTGGGCAACCCGCAGATTTCAAAAGCAGTGAGATTATAGAGCTGGAACAAGCAAACACACAGTTTAAAGATTTAGTTGATCAAATCAAAACCTTCAAAATCGCTATGTACGAGCAGGAACTGGAGAAGCAGCGGATACAACTGGATTATATGAAGCTACAGATCAAGCCCCACTTTTTCTTAAATTGCCTGACTAGCATCTATAGCATGGCCCAAATTGAAATGTATAAAGAAATTGAGAATATGACGTTATCTACGTCGAAATATTTCCGTTATATTTTTCAAAATGGAGAGAATTTTGTCCGGCTGGAGGATGAAATTGAACATGTCCGAACCTATCTAGAGATTCAAAAGCAACGATATCAGGATGCATTTATTTACAATATTGAGCAAGAGGATCAGGCAAGCTGTGTGGAAATTCCGCCATTAGTGCTGCAAACCTTCATTGAAAATTCTATTAAATATGCGATTTCACGAGAACATGAAGTAGAGATCAGGCTTACAGTCCAGCGATTACGGATTGAAGAGGAAGACATGCTCGTTATCCAGCTCACCGACACCGGTCCCGGTTTTCCACCGCAAGTGTTAGAGAAGCTTAATCTTGGTGAGCCCTTGGATCAAAGCAACGGTATGCAGATCGGTATTATGAATACGCTTAAACGGCTGGAATATCTCTATTTAAAAAGAGCAACTATCACCTTTTCCAATTTGGAGAGCGGCGGCGCTAGTGTAATCTTATCTCTCCCGGAGCTTCCTAAATAAATCTAAATGAATGGAGAGCTAACTATGAATGTACTGCTTGTTGATGATGACTTTTATGTTATTGCTGCATTGCAAAAGAGAATAGATTGGGAATCGTTACACATTGATACTGTCTATACAGCAAATAATGTCGCTCAGGCACGTGAAATAATAGAAAAGCATTCTATTCAAATTCTAATTTCGGATATTGAAATGCCTCAGGGCAGCGGATTGGAATTACTGGCCTGGATTCGCGAAGGGAATTATAGTATTCAGACTATACTTCTTACTAATTATGCGGATTTCAACTATGCCCAGAAAGCGATTGAATTGCAAAGCTTTGAATATTTTCTTAAGCCCATCGAATTTGATAAGCTGATGCTGATTATCCATAAGGCTGTCACACAGGCAAAAGAGCAGCAAAGAAATGAAAAAGCCATTCAAGGCGGTTACTTTTGGCAAAAAAACCAAGCGAAGATTCTCGAGCATTTTTGGCGTAAGTTGGTTAGTGGAAGCACATCATTTCCGATTAAATTAGCGGACATCACCCTTGCCATTGAGGAACAGAACCTCTCCTATCAAATGAGTGACACTCTGCAGCCTTTAATCTTTAACCTATTTCCTTACAACGGCAGTATGGGAAAAGAAGAGAAGGATCTTTTTGATTTTGCTCTGCTGAACGTATTATATGAATTGTTACAGAGTCCTTGCTTTACCATCGAGAGTATTCTGGAATATAAAGATTATAATTGGATCGCCATATTAAAATGGAATCAGACACCAGACACGTCCTTGCTTGAAGAATTATGCTCTTCCTTTATTCAAAAGGCGATTCCTTATTTAAAATGCGACGTCTGCTGCAATATTGGTTTATACGATAAACTGAATCATGTGGGGAATGTTCTGAAACAATCGCTTCGCATGGATGAGGAAATTACGAGATGCAGAAATCAGACTTTTTTAGTGGAAGCCTATCTCTATCAAAATAAAACTGGCTATACGCCACCGGATCTTGTCTATTTGGAAGAGCTGCTGAACCAGAATCAATTCACTACTTTTCTTGAGGAAGTTACGAAATCTCTAAGGGTTATGCTTAACAATAGAACTCTGGAGACCTCTGTCCTTAGCTTGTTCCGCTTAGATATTGTTCAGCTAGTCTATTCATTTCTCAACCTCAAAGGGATACGGTCACACAAACTTTACTCCGGCAAAACTAACGATAAATTATCCTTGCACTCTCTGAACTCGATCGAGGATATGGAAGAATATCTTAAATATTTAGTGACTACAGCGATGAAATACCGTGAGTTTGCCGCACAGACCAAATCCGTCGCGGAGGAAATCAAACAATACATTCATTCGCATTACGGTGATGATCTGACACGAAATGATTTGGCCGAAATTGTCTACCTCAATCCTGATTATCTGGCAAGAATATTCAAACGAGAAACTGGTGTTTCATTAGGCAGCTACGTCATCCAAGTTAGAATCGCGGCTGCAAAGCATCTATTGGAAACCACAAATATGTCTGTTTATACTGTCGCAAACAAGGTTGGCTATAACAACTACTCCTATTTCTCTAAGCTGTTCAAACAAGAGGTTGGACTCCCTCCCAACGATTACAAAAAAGAACAACAATACAATCCAGCATATTAAAAAGAGGGTGTCTTAACGACGAAAACCCCCAGAGTCAAAATCATGACTACTGGGGGCATTTTTGTTAAGCTTGAATCGCTACATATTTGTCGCCAAGCAGATTTTTAAAATAAGTGCGGTTATATAACATGCTAGGATGGGACGGATAAAAGTTCAACGCCGTTTCATTATGATGATTCGCTAACTCGTGTTGGCCAAGGCGATCATAACAGAGTGCCAATTGGAGATGCGGCAGCCAGGTATAAAAAATCCCATTTTTCATCCCCATCGAATCGTTATCCCGTGGCAGCTGTATCGCAAGCTCATACCAGTATGTTGCTGGGTGCAATTGACCCTTTTCCAATAGAAGGGCCCCAAGTCGGCAGCAGAACTCTGAACGTGGTTTATCGTACTGTAACGTTCTGCATAATGCTTCATATGCACCGTCTTTATCCCCCAGCCGTTCCCGGCATTCGGCAAGCCTTAAGCAAGCTTGAAAATTATCTTCTATCCAGCCCTGTCCACCCGCCAAAAACAGCTCGTAGTATTTGCAAGCCTCTTCATTTATAGCATGATCCCTTAATTCATTCGCATAATAATACTGATCCCTTGGAGAGAATGCTTCACCCTCGGCCACTCTTTTTTGGTAAATCCGCAAATTACGGTCTGTATATTCCTTATCCTTCTCATGGGTAATACAGACATCGCTACTAAAGGAAGGGCCACTTACCTCTAGATATTCATGTACTGGGCCAATCCATTGAAAATTGCAGCTCCGGCGAACTAGCCGATTCCGACGCAAGCTAGCTGTGACATTCCCCGCCTCGTCAAAAGCCAAATTATACTGCATGTTCACGCTGTGAAAATGCCCTGGCAGAATCTCCTTTAGCTTTTTAAACAGAATCTGATCCGCTTCCTTTATATAGTCATCCGCATCCAGCCACAAAATATACTCCTGAGTAGCTTTACTGAAGGCAAAATTACGTGCGGCACTAAAGTTATCGATCCATTCAAAATCGTAAATCACAGCTCCGTAGGACATTGCGATCTCTTTAGTCTTATCCGTCGAGCCTGTATCCACGATAACCACTTCATCTACAAGATTTGCAACGCTAGACAAACATTTATGCAGGCTTTTTTCTTCATTTCGTACAATCATACATAAACTAATCGTGACCATACTCGCCCTCCTAAGCGTTTTGTTTAAAATTTCTTTCTATATTGATATGCAGGGTTAGTGAAATGGAATCCTACACTTGCTTTTTAGAAAGACTTAGGTGCTATTTTTTGTTATAATCAATGCAATGCGTTGTTTATAAATTCAGACATATATAAAGGGGATGTTACCATGACTCAAATTATTAAAACTCTAACTATTGCAGGCAGCGACTCCAGTGGTGGCGCAGGCATCCAAGCGGATCTAAAAACATTTGAAGAGTATGGTACCTACGGCTTTAGTGCCTTGACAACTATCGTTACAATGGACCCGGACAACGGCTGGCACCATAATGTTTATCCAATTGACGCCTCCATTGTTGCTGAGCAGCTAAAAACTATTTTCGCAGGTGGTCCAGTAAATGCCATGAAGACAGGTATGCTGGGAAGTGTTGAAATTGTGCGTGTTGCTGAGCAAGCGATCAAAGAAAATCTACAGACCAATGTAGTGATTGATCCGGTCATGGTCTGCAAGGGTGAAGATGAAGTCTTGAACCCAGACAGCGCGGAGGCTATTCGTGATTTACTGCTGCCACTTGCCACTGTGGTTACACCAAATCTGTTTGAAGCTGGCGTTCTTTCAGGTCTTGGCAAACTTTCTACCCTAGAGGATATGAAAGAAGCTGCTCGTCTGATTCATAAGCTCGGAGCAAGTAATGTCGTGGTTAAAGGCGGCAAAGCACTCGGGGGCGATCAAGCGATTGATGTCTTCTTCGACGGTGCTGAGTACACCGTATTTCAAACAGCCAAAATCGAGCCTGCTCACAATCATGGGGCTGGATGTACCTTTGCCGCTGCCATTACAGGCGGTTTAGCTAACGGTCTGTCCGTTCATGAAGCTGTAGCAAAAGCTAAAGATTTTGTCTCCGCTGCCATTCGCAATGGCTTTGCGTTCAATGAATATGTGGGTCCTGTATTTCATGGTGGCTATCGTTTAGAACGTTAGAACCCTAAGCTACAGATCCTGAAACAAAAATGGCAGTCCAGATGCTGTATTTCAGCACTGAACTGCCATTTTTTTATTGGGTGAGTATAATTACTTAAACCCTGGAAAATCAGCCAGATCGGAAAGACGGATGAAAAATACAATAATTGCTAACACGCCAAGCAGGATAATCGGAAACGGCTGTACTCATGCCCCATCTCCCCTTTCAACTGCAATTATATAAAGCACATTATAGAGTAAAACATGGGATGGAGCAAACCAACAAGGGCATATTCCATAGGAATATACCCTGTAATATTTAGCGTTCCTATGATTGATTATTCAAAATTCGCAAACTTATTACTTTGCTTATGCTTACGTCTATTCTGATCATTCCACGAGAGAACGACTTCCAGTTCTTTTGCCCCACTCTTTATAAAAAATTGACTAAAGCTAACCGTCTCTTTCGGTCTCATATCATAGCTAAATGGATCAGCTAAGATGATTTGTTCCTGATTAGCGTCTTGTACTGGTCGATACAACTCAAAGGTTACATCTATCGTATCTTCACTCAAATTTGTGACTAATAGCTCGTAGCTCTTATATTTTTCCGGCTGTGGCGAAGGCAGTTTACTTTTATGGAGCTCCACTGCCCATTTGGTTGTTTCACTCTTTACAGGTAGCATACTTTTAACCGCATAAATACTAGAGCCACCAGTAATCATCAAACACAGAACTAGCAGCGTCAGCACAAACCTTCTATTCAATGCTCATATCTCCTCGCTATAGGTATGCGTTTAAGATTCACGAACACTGATTTTTTATGCATTTTTCGGCAAAAAAAAGTACTCGAATCTAAATTCGAGCACTTCATACACATATTATTTAATCAAAATAGATAAAGCACTTTTAGAGCCTAAACGGAACGATAAATCATCCTTACCCTGCAATTTCACAGCTACATTCTCAGCCTTTTCACTATCGTTGAACAGAACAACCGCAATAGAGTGATCTGTGTTCTTAAACGCTACGGAACGAATCACTTCTTGATTAGTGGAAGCGTCAATACGTACAGCCTTAGGACGAATGAACTTGCTGAAGTGTGCCAGTGCATAGTAGTCCAGTGTATACGTAAGTTCCTTAGTCTCTTGGTTGACCGTCACAATACCGCGACAAGTACTTTTACCAAAGCCTGGTACAGTTGGACCGTTCTTCTCATCTAAGGCCATATTCCACAAGACAAAGGATTTACTATGGTTTCTAAGAATATCAATCCCTGTTCTCATGACATTCGAGAAAGCTTGTTCAAACGGAGGAATCCATTCGCCACCAGAACCTTCTGTAAAATGTACTTCTTTATCTGCAAAAGCCTTCAGAACCTCTGATTGTGCTGACGCATTCCCACCATACCAGTGCCAGGCAACACCGTCCACTTCATCCTTCGCATAATCGAGCACCGTGAGTGGATAATCCGGACGATCCCAGTTGTGATCATAGCAGAGAATTTTTGTATGGATGTTGTTTTTCACGAAGCTAGGCTTCAGATAATTTTTAATGAAATCTCTTTGCGCCTCAGGCAGCATTAACATACTTGGATAGTGCTTTGGTTCAAAAAGAGGCTCGTTCTGCGGTGTTACCGCATAAGTTGGCAGACCGTGCTCTTCAAAAGCTTGAATGTATCGTACAAAATAATCGGCATAAGCTTGGTAATGTTCATGTTTAAGTTCGCCGGCGATCATAGATCCGCTAGTCTTCATCCAGCCTGGTGCACTCCAAGGTGAAGCCATCAGCTTGATCTCAGGATTAAGTTCCAGCGCTTGTTGTAACAAAGGGATAATATCAGCTTCATCATGTGCGATGGAGAAATGAGTTAATTCTGTATCGGTTTCCTGAGCAGGCATATCGTCATAGCTATAAATATCTCTAGCATAATCCGATGCTCCCATTGGATTTCTTAATACGGACAAGCCAATTCCATCTTGGGAATCAAAAAGCTTGCTCATGACTTCTTTTTTCTGTTCATTGTCAAGAACTTGGTTAATCAAATATGCGGATGAATCCGTAAAGGATGCCCCGAAGCCATCCATTTCCTGAAAGGTTTGATTCTCATCAAGGTTTACAGTAGTGACCGGCTCATCTGAAGCCATTGGAGTCAATTGTTCTAGCGTTTGCTCTACGAACAATTCATTCTCCCCAGTAGATTGATAAATTTTAAGTTTTGTCATGTTGTTTCCCTCCACTTTTCTATATATTTTGCTATGTTTCTGTAGGATAAGGCCCCGGTAAAGGGCCCCATCCAGCCTTTTACTTATTTAAGACCTAATTTTTCTTTGTTGCTCTTCATTTTTTCAGTGCGAATTTCTGCGATCTTATCCCAGTTGTTATCCTTCAAGAATGATTTGTAAGCAGCCAAGGTGCTATCAAATGTTGCTTCATCCTTAGCACGAATCATACTCACAAGCGTAGTGTTCCAATTTGTATCGATTGCAGATAGACTACGAGCTTCCGGCGTTCCTTGAGCCGGGTTGATATTTTCAAGAATAAAGTGTGGTTTCAGCTTACCTTTACCCCACTCTTGCATTTGTTTAATAGAATCTGCGAATGCGTCATTACTTAGAGCTTTATCGCGGTCATGTCCAAAGAACATAAATTCGCCCATCCGGTAATCCTTTTTAAATTTATCGGCATTATTCAATTGAAGATCTTTGATTTCAGGTAAAAATTCAATTTTACCATCTTCGTTAACCTTATAGGTTTCCCCTTCAATACCATAGTTCATAAGTTTTTGTCCTTCTTCACTCAATAGATAAGTGTAGATCTGAATCGCTTTGGCAGGGTCTTTAGCCTTTTTAGTGACATAGGTAATCATCCAGCCTGTAATTCCTGACTGATTCAACGTTGGCTCATGTCCAACTGTGCTTTGCGGTCCATCAATAGCGATATATTCTTTGTCTGGATTTTCTGTCATGAAGATTTGCAGGTTACCACTTTGTTGAGGTGTTCCATCGAGCATCAGCGTTGCATATTTACCGGATTTCAATTTTTCTTCAAAAGCCGTCCCGTCATCTGCAAAGCTGTCATCGCTGATGTCACCATTTCTGTAGACTTCATTTAATGTTTTCAACCAAGTCAGATAATCCTCATCTAGGTTACGGTTGTAGAATTCACCATTTTCGGTTTCCATCGGTACGCCGATGAAATCCTGAAGAACATCTCCCAAAGAACCAGTGCCTGTGCCAATAGAGTTAAAACCAAAAGGAATCATTGCCGGGAATTGCTTTTTGATTTGCTGCATAACACTCTTGAATTCTTCAGGAGTTCCAATGGTTGGTTTTCCAATCGCTTCGTAAACATCCTTACGGATTACAAATGCCGTTTTAGCAGGAATGTTACCGCTGTCAAAATCGTTTTGCGTATTAGAATAGTTAGGATAGCCATAAGTCTTACCGTCTGCTAATTGGAACCAGTTCATCGTATCTTTTGCTGCTACTTTATTGAAATAAGGATCATATTTATCCGCCAGATCATTCAAAGGCAATGCCCAAGTTGCGGCTTTTTGTACCACTGGTGAGTTCGAATCAAAGATAGTCAGCATATCCGGCATTTCGCCACCGGCAAAAATAGTATTTAACTTCGTGTCGTCCCCAGTAATGAATTTAATATTGATGTTCAGGTCCTCTTTAATCTTTTTAGTAACGAGGTCCTTACCAAAGTCTGTGTTCCACCAATCCGCATTTACATACCAAGTGAGATCCGTAGTTTCTTCTTTTTTATCAAGCTTCCAAGCTGGTGTTTCTGGGTCAATTGTATATCGCCCTTCAATGGAACTTAATTCTTTGCTGGAGTTATCAGAACTACCCTTCGATCCACAACCCGTAAATACCAATACAACAGCCATAAGCGCAGTACAAAGTTTGAGTCCTTTTTTCCCAAATGCTTTGTTCATCCCTTGTTTCCCCCTAAAAAAGTTTTGGTAGTAACGGAAGTGTAGATCTGATAGTACAAGCTACACTTCCGATGGATCATTTCGTACATAAGTGTTTGCTATAAACCCCCTCCAATCTTTCTATTCTTTCACCGCCCCCATCATCATTCCTGAAATAAAGTACCTCTGTAATATTGGATACATCACAACAATCGGCAAAGTTGTAATGACAATTGTTGCTAGTTGAACCCCTTTAGTAGTAGTTTCGATAATCGCAGATCCGCCGACATTTTGCATGGATTGCGTTTGCGACTGAACGATAATTTCATAGAGCTTCATCTGCAGCGGATAGAGTGCTTGATCGGTAATGTATAATTTGGTGGTCATAAAGTCATTCCACTGCCCAACCCCGTTAAATAACGCGATCGTAGCCATAGCCGGCATGGAAAGAGGGATAAAAATCTTCAGGAATATACGCCAGTCACCTGCACCATCGATTTTGGCTGACTCTTCAAGTGAATCCGGTACGTTTCTAAAGAAGTTCATTAGAATAACTACGTCATAATAACTGAACAAGGCCGGGATAATATAAACCCAAAAGCTGTTCAATAGACCGAGTGATTTAATCAATAAATACGTTGGAATCATACCACCTGAGAAGAACATGGTGATTACACCCATGGCAACGTATAGCTTGCGGCCACGTATGTATTTTTTACTCAAGCCATAACCGATCATCGCGCAAAAGAATACGTGGGTAATGACACCGATGAACGTTTTGGCAATAGAGACTAGAAAGGCTAATCCTATCGTCTCGTCATTAAATACTGCGCGGTAATTCTCTAAGGAGAAATCAGTAGACCAGAATATAAATCCACCTTCCGCGAGCGCCTTACCTGAGCTTAAGGAGGATATGACCACATTCCATAAAGGAACAACGATAATTACTGTACAGATACAGAGTAAAATAATATTTATAGTGTTAAAGATTCGACTGTCGAGATCTTCTTTAGCTACCGTACGATTCACAAAAATGCCTCCTTCTACAGAACTGATTGATTATCATTTAATTTGCTGGACACTTTGTTGGCACTAATCAGTAGGATCACAGAAACAATGGAGACACCTAAACCAACAGCAGTAGCATAAGAGAAGTCACCTTGCGTCATACCCATACGATACACATAAGAATTGATTACCTCTGCTTTGGCACGGTTCTGAGAATTCATCAAGACCAATGTTTGATCCAGATTCGATCCTAATAAACCGCTTACAGTCAGAATCAGATTTAAACTGATAATTGGCTTCATATTAGGTAGGGTAATATTCCAAATTTGTCTCATACGACTTGCCCCATCTATTTTGGCAGCTTCATAATAAGTAGGATCAATTTTGGACATGATGGCTAAGTATAAAATTGTTCCCCAACCTGCCTCTTTCCAAATATCCGATAACGTTGCAATCCACCAATACTTGTTCGCATCAAGCAAGATATTTACCGGTTTCGAAATGATCCCCAAATTGAGCAGGATTTCATTAAACATACCGGAGGAAGAGAACCAAGCAATCAACATCCCGCCCAGAACGATCCAGGACAAAAAGTGTGGTAAATAAGAGATTGTTTGTACTATTTTCTTAAAGCGTCCACCGCTTAATTCATAAATCATGACGGATAGAATAATTGGAATAACAAAACCTATAGCTAATTTCAGAAAGCTGATCCCCAAGGTATTGACTACAGCATCCCAAAAATATTTGTCTGATAAAATAATTCTGAAATTATCAAGCCCCACCCAAGGTGCAGAATCGAGCGTGTCTATTACGGTGTAGCTCTTAAAAGCAATCGTTAATCCGTAAATAGGAATGAAACAAAAGATAATCATAAAAATGATTCCCGGGATGACCATGGACTGAATCTCCCATTGCCTCTTATAATCAATCACAAATTCTTTGACCCTCTGTCCCATAGGTTTCTTACTGTTCATTGGATTCTTCCCGTTCACTGGCACTACGGCTAATTTATCCACGTTTTTCTTCTCCCCTCCAAATCATGATCCCCATAACAATAAAAACGTTTTTATTTCTTTTTAAAAAAAACCTCCTAAAAGCAATAAAATTATCAAGCATAAACGCCTTCAGTGTCCTTATCAGGACGATATGCGTTTAAGCGAGAAATATAAGTTATAAAGTATAGGTGCAAACTTATACTTTCTTATATTTAAAAATGATCGGGTACTATCTTGTTGCCCTTCTTGAAAGCGTTAGTACCGATCAATCTTCACTTGAGTAGAACCACGTACAATTAGTTCACCTGGCAATTTCATCATTTCGCCCTGTTCCTTCTTCTGAATCATGCGAACCAGGTGATTTATAGATAGAATACCTTGTCTGGCAATTTGATTTCTTACCGTCGTTAATGGCGGTGAGAAGTACTGCGCGATATCAATATCGTCAAACCCCATAACGCTTATATCCAACGGGACTTCATATCCATTCGATTTCAAAGCTTGAATACATCCAATGGCACTCAAATCATTCCCCGCTAAAAAAGCATCAGGCATTTTTTCAGGACTTAAATGAACTAGAGACTTTATAGCGTTATAGGTGCTCTCTTCCTCAAAATATCCTTGGATAATATACTCTTCGTTCGTCGGAAGCTGATATTGACGCAAGGCGGCCAAGTATCCTTCTTTCCGCTGAACACTGTCATACATCTCATCTACACCAGATATGTAAGCAATTTTCTTGTGTCCCAGACTGATTAAATATTTAGTTGCTTCGTAAGCAGATTCAAACGAATTAAAGATTACGCTTCCCATCGTTTCATTCTTAAGTGGTCGATCCAGAAACACAGCCTTGATCTTGTCTTTCACCATTGCGGCAATTTCTTCTTCATCTATTCTCAGCTCTTCGTAGATAATGACACCATCCACACGTCGGCCTAGAATATTGCTCATAATTACTTGTTTATCCTTTGTAACAAATACATTTAAACCATAACCTAACCGATCACATTCACGAGACATGGACTCCACCAGCTTATAGAAGTACGGGCCCGCTACACTTGTCGTGAAAAAACCTAGCATTTTAGTTTTTCCGTTTCTTAAGAGCTTGCCATTTAGGTTTGGAACATAATTTAATTGCTTCGCGACCTTAAGCACATGTGATTTGGTCTCCGGATTTAATACATCAACGTCATTTAGTGCGTTGGAAACTGTAGAAATGGACACTCCAGCCTCTCTAGCAACGTCTTTGATAGTTACCTTTTCCATAACGATTCAATCTTCCTTTACAAATAAAAACGTTTTTATAAATTTAAAATATCATAAAAACGTTTTCATTACAATATATTTTTTTTATTTTTATTAATTCTCTATTTCGTATCATTCACAATATCTGATTAGCAGATTCCCCGAGATCCTGATAATTTAATCTGCAGGCAGTTCGTAGACAGTGAGCAATACTTATATGTCCCTCCATCCACACGTCTCATTTTAGAGTTAATCAGGCCTGCTTTTTGCAGCTTGGCAACATGGGTGCTAACCATCGCACTACTTATATAGAGCTCGGCAGCCAGTTCTTTAATATGCATCTCTTTTCGGTCTAGTAGTTCGATAATCCTTAACCTGACTTCACTTGCAAGTGCTTCATAGACTCGAAGCGATTCTGTATCTGTAGTTAAGTGCATTTTATTGTCTCCTATGCCTTTGAATTAGTATTTTTATGTATTCACAAATCACATTTCTTAGTTAACAATAATATTAATCATTAATTTAACATAAGCGAGATAAGTATGGATGCAGTGTAGCTACTACCTGTGATTATATTCAAGCTAAGAAAAAGAGCAAGAAGAAAATTAGAGTTCGAAGATGTATACACACTAGAAGAACACTGGTCGTGGCTGCTGTCTCATTACATTACTAAAACATGTGAACCGTGTAAAGATGGTCTGCATCGGCCAGCTATTAATGATATTGCACCTATCATGACCGAGAATATCCTAGAATGTGATCGTCTGTGGGTGAACAGCTATACAACCGGACATAAACGCCCCTTTGAACCTTTTTAACACTAAGGATTCAGAGGGGCGTTTTTAGTTTTTATTTTATTCTAAAAATCGTTACGGATTGTTTAGGGAACTCATAAAAAAAACTGCTGCCCATCGTCGTAAAATTGGTTTGCTTAGGAGAGACAAGCTCTTTATTCTCGAAGTTATTTTCATCCTCAAGCTGGTACCCCGACAGTTCATATACTTCGATGGACAAGTCCTTTTTTGCCATCTCTTCTAATATAATCTCAGCAGAAACGCTGTCCTCTTGTACATTCACTGTCTTAAGAATGATATCCCCTGTGGAATCCTCCATGCTTGCTGTGTAATACAGCGGTTCGATGACCGGAAGTTTGTCCTCCGTCTCATTGATCAGCTCTCCGTTAATATAAGTACGAATATGTCTGTCTGATACTTCTAGCTTCAGATCGTATTCTACGTCTGTTTCAACTGTAAACATAGAATGTGTAAGCACAGAGTTTCTCCCGTTAATAATTGATGCCACAATGGAATCCTGATTCTGCCAGCCACCTAGTTCCCAATACAAATGATTCTGATCATCTGCTTTACCAAAATAGAACACAAACCCTTTATTCCCTGCGGTTCTAGTAGCCTTAAAATTCAAGGTATAGCTCTCCCACTCCGTCTCTCCAAGCTCTAGTGTTCGTTTGGCCGTTCCGTTCTGAGCAGGATCAGGCAGGTTTGATACTTCTTCTGACAACTCAGAATACGTCTTCACTTCTCCCGTAACATTGTTGACCAGTGTGATTTCTGAATATCGAGCAGCGGATGCATCCACACCCAAGCTAATCGCTCCTGTGATCGCTTCAACTTTGCGTTCCTCAGGTACTGTGAAGCCGTTCGCTTTTATCTCCAGTAGCTGATCTCCCTGATGGTTCATGAATAGCTTTTGAACATAGTAGTTCGCAGTTCCGTACACTTCATGATTATTAAACCAGATTAGATCCGGCTTCCAGTTGATATAATCCACATTGCAGAGCATGGGAGCATAACATGCCAAACCAACCGCATGAGCGTTGTTCTGAAGTCCTGTCATAAAAGCCGCTTCCACTAATGCGTTATAATAGGTATTGCCCCATGAAGCATATTCACCTAAGAATACTTTCGGTTCGTCGCCCTTAAAGTCATCATAACGATGATGATTCGCCAGGAACCATTCAGGTGTACAGTAATAATGCTCGTCTACAAGATCAGACTTATTCTCTTTTGCCGATGTCCAGCCCCGTTCATATTCCTTACCAGCAGAGAATGGACCGCTCGAATTAATGACCTTAATATCCGGATATTTCTCTTTAATGGCTTGATGGAAGTATGGATATCTCTCGAAAAAGGGTGCACCTACCTCTTCATTGCCGATGCCGATATACTCTAGCCCAAAAGGTTCCGGGTGACCAAGGTTCGCACGTATCCTTCCCCACTTCGATGAAATGTCCCCATTGGCAAATTCGATCAAATCCAGTGCATCCTCAACCCAGGGCATTAATTGACCCAGCGGCACCATACGTTTATGATGCGGATCGTATCCGCCCGGAAGAACGGGAATCGGCTTAGCTCCAATATCCTCACAGAACTGAAAATATTCAAAGTATCCTAACCCAAGCGTCTGATTGTAGGACCAGTTATTCCGCCTTGCCGGCCTTTGTGCCACATCCCCTATTGTATTCTTCCATCTGTACATAGAATCTCTGTCATCTGGATTTAAGGAACCGTCATGTACCAGACAACCTCCCGGAAACCGCATGAATTTAGGCTTTAAGTCGGCGAGTAACAGTGAAATATCTTCACGCATGCCCCCAGGTCTGTTCATAAAGGTCTTCTCCGGAAACAGAGAAACCATGTCCAGATATACCCTCCCGCTGCCTTTGGTAGCGATTACAAGACGTGAACTAGTATCTGTAGCCTTAGACTTAATAACTGCTTCGTATCGAGTCCATTCGGAGTGATTCACAGCGATTTCCGCTTCACCATGAATGATACCATTTGTACTTTCAATGGATACGATAAGGGGTACGTCAAAGCTTGTCTCCCGACGAGCATATACCGAGAACTTATAATTCTCGCCCTCTTTTACTGGAATACCACTATTGAATCCCAGATTCATCAACCCAACGCCGTCACCTTCAGCCACAATATCAATGGCTACATAATGTGGATTACGATCATTCAAGGGCTCGCTATCTTCCACGGTGATTACGGTTTTCCCATCTCCACGTTCTATATGCTCCCAAGCCATTAACGAATGATAATCGGCCCGATCTATCGGATCAAATTCAAAGGATCGATTCTGAACTAGCTCAGCATAAAGTCCACCATCTGCCGCATGATTTAAATCCTCAAAGAAGATTCCAAATAAATCACCTAATGCTGCACCACGCTTCTGTGTATGTATTGTCAGAGTTCCTTCTGTCTTCATTCTTTCATCACTCCCTTGTAAAATTCAGTTTAGTTTATGTTTATATTATTTAGTTCATATCTATATAAATCATTATAGTGAGTTCACTTCACATTCGTCAATTCAGATGCTTTGAATGTACAACAAAAAAGCCGATATCGTATGAGAATCCATACAACATCAGCCTTTATAACACAGGTCCATTTATACCTACTCATTTATTTGGCAGTCATTTGCCCTACTAAGAACTCAACAAAATCAGTTGATTTGTTCTTATCTTCATCTTCTCCAAACACCCCAATGATCATCTTCCGTGAATGAATTGGAAGGTCTGTAGCAAATTTCGTATCTGTGATATCTACGCCTGTGATCCATTCTTCACCGTTCTCCGTATTTTTTATACGTTTCAAACGAATATCATCTAAAGGAAGTCCCGCTGATTTAACAAACGGCTCTAGATTCTTAAGTCCCTGCTGTTGTCCGATCCAATCAAAAGTAGCATCATCCAAAATAAGAATATTCGGACGATCCGCCGCCAGCATCGCCATCGCGCGCTGGATATAAGTCATGTCTAACGCGCCTCCACCTTCTCCACCTGTTGAGGGAAGGTATACGACTTCCGTCTTTACCCGCTTCCAAGCTGGATAACGATTGACGATTTCTTGTTTAAGCTCTTCATCCTTACCTGATGGATCTTGAGATTCATAGTTTCCTAGAAACATGATAGTTACATCCACTGGCGGGAGTGAAGCTTCATATTTTTTGGCTTGATATTGATTATAAAGAGCGTTACCTCCAAAGATTAGCACTAACAGCACAACGATAGATACAAATGTATGGACTTTGTATAGCCTAAAAAAATTCTCCGATTTACGCGCTATGCCGGAAAATGCTCCCCATTTCTCTAGCCGCTTGTCCTCTGCCTCCTGAATTTCCTGCTGATCTAAGCCGTCTAGGATCGTTTTGTAAGCCAGAAATTCTTCTTCATAGGCTGCAGCCTCAGTTTCTGAGGAATTTGATTTACGGCGTTTCAAATGCAAATCAAACTTTTTATTCAGTTCCTCCCGGGTAATGTCTACAGGCAAGTCCAAACGTTCGTATGCCTCTTTTAACTTCTCATTCAAATTGATGACTCCTTCCTGATGCTTAACTAGATATCTTATCGAAAATTTGGTTCTATGTATTGATTTCAGGTGAACATACTAATTATGCAAGAGAATGAGCGAATTCGTGAAATAAACAACATATGAACTCAATTAAACTATATCATGGAGTGCTAGACGCTAACAAGTAAGCGTTTATCATAGGGCTTAGAGGCATTCTCTATTACACTAGTCCAAACCATGCAGCTGTTTAAATTGCTCTGGACTCATTCCAGTCAACCGCTTAAACACTAGACAAAAGTAGCTGGCATTCTCGAAGCCCACTAACTGAGCAATTTCATACATTTTTTTATCTCGTTCATTGAACATTAGCTGTTTACTCAAGTTTATACGTTGCTTGTTGATATAGGTTACAGGTCGATCATGAATTGTTTTTTGAAAAAGCCTGCATAAATACTGTGGCGACACTGCAATAACCTCCGCAAGTTCCTTTAATGGGAGGGTCCTATGAAGATTCCTTTCTATATGTCGCAACACCGGTTTAATTCGCTCCAATTCAAGAGCCTCGTTTAGAGGAGAAACTAGGTTGCTTTTTAAATCCAGCAGCAGCGCGTATAGTTGTTTGGATCGTTCCAGATTCGTTTCCAGTTCATTACTATCTGACAAGTTGAGCATTTCTTTTAAAGGATTTAGCCACTTATCCTCCTTCAACCTTGCAGGGCCTGATTCGCGGATTCCTGCGTACAGCAGCATTTGACCGGCCTCTCTACCATTAAACGAAATCCATGACAGCTTCCACTTACTACTGATTGGCGCATACGAATGCGTAATATTCGGGAACAAAAAGAATACATCCCCTGAACCCACAATATATCGTTTCTCCTGAATGACAAGTTCGCCTTTGCCTTCGTGAATCTGATGTATTTGGTAATCCGGAAATCCGGTAGGACGTAAGGTTTCTGCCTGATGCTGCCAAAATCCAATGGTTGTAGCATACAGCGGCAGCATATTCGTATCTTCCGTTTGGCAAAAGATTATTTTACTCTCCATCTGATCACTCGTTTCATATTTTGTTATATTGGATGAAAAATCTTTTATATCTCTTACCATTACTCCAATTTATAATATGAATATAATAACATCACTATTATAAAGGAGATTTACTCATGCGAGCAAAATTTGTTTACCAGCCTCCTGCAAACGGTTATCCAGAATGGAATAATAATCCGGAAATCTTCGAACTAAATCGCTTGGATGCACATGCTTCCATGATCCCTTATAGCAATCTAACGCAAGCCCTGGTGGGAGATAAAGAAACCTCGCCATACTACAAAACGCTTAATGGTATTTGGAAGTTCTCTTTTTCCGAAACACCGGATCTACGGGTCGTGGATTTCTATAAAGCTGATTTCGATTGCAGCAATTGGGCTACGATTCCTGTACCTTCTCACTGGCAATTCCATGGGTATGATTACCCGCAATATACGAATGTCCGATATCCTTGGGCGGAATCTGAACCTGATCTCAAGCCACCCTTTGCTCCGACAAAATATAATCCCGTAGGCTCGTACATTCGAACCTTTACTGTACCTGAATCTTGGAACGGTCAACCTGTATACCTTAGCTTTCAGGGGGTTGAATCCGCTTTCTATGTATGGGTAAACGGAGAACGGGTCGGTTACTGTGAAGACACCTTTACACCTTCCGAGTTCGATATTACCCCTTATTTAATTGCTGGTGATAATAAACTAGCTGTCGAGGTCTATCGTTGGTGTGATGCCAGTTGGCTGGAGGATCAAGATTTTTGGAGGCTTAGCGGTATTTTTCGGGAGGTCTATCTGTACACGGCCCCTTCTGTTCATGTTGCTGATTTTTTCGTTAAAACCGAGCTAGATGAAGCTTTCGTACATGCGGATTTAAACGTAGACATCAAAGTAGAGAATTATTTTAACGAGAAACTAAACCCTTATACACTCCAAATGCAGCTATACAATAAAGAGGATCAGCCTGTATGGGAGGCTCCAGTATCTACGTTTACTTCCTTTGATCAAGAGGGTGTTCAGCATTTCAAGCTTTCTGAACATGTAGAAGACCCTTATAAGTGGAGTGCTGAGACACCGTATCTGTATACATTGGTTCTCTCCATGATTGACGATAAAGGAAACACTACTGAAACGGTCAGCTGTAAGGTCGGATTCCGTACCTTTGAGATCAAAGACGGACTTATGAAGATCAACGGCAAAAGAATTGTACTTAAAGGCGTTAACCGGCACGAGTTCTCTTGTGACACAGGACGTGCGCTATCCAAAGACGACATGATCCGAGATATCAAACTGATGAAAACACATAATATTAATGCGGTTCGGACCTCTCACTACCCGAATCAGTCTGTTTGGTATGAGCTTTGTGATGAATATGGACTTTACGTTATCGATGAAACCAATCTGGAAACACACGGTACTTGGCAGTATGGGCAACAAGGTATACATGAGGGAAATGTACCTGCTAGCAAACCAGAATGGCGGGCCAATGTGATTGACCGTTGCAACTCCATGATGCAAAGAGACAAGAACCATCCTTCGGTTATCATCTGGTCACTGGGAAATGAGTCCTACGGTGGTGATAATTTTATCGCCATGCATGACTATCTCAGAGAAGCTGACCCGACACGACCTGTTCATTATGAAGGAATCTTCCATTGCAGAGAGTCAGAAGCAGCTAGTGATATAGAGTCGACTATGTATGCTAAACCGCACGATGTTGAAAAATATGCGCTAAGTCATCCTCAGAAGCCTTACATCATCTGCGAATATAGCCATGCTATGGGGAATTCTTGCGGTGGACTACACCTATACACCGATATGTTTGACAAGTACGATGTATTTCAAGGTGCATTTATTTGGGATTGGGTGGATCAGGCTATCCGAACCAAAACATCCGAAGGTGTCTCATATTTAGCATATGGAGGTGACTTTGGTGAGTCGCCACATGATGGAAACTTTAGCGGAAACGGATTACTTTTTGCCGATCGTTCGGTTACTCCAAAGCTATTTGAGGTCAAAAAATGCTATCAAAATATTAAAGTAACTGCTTTAAATATCCGTGAAGGTCTCTTTCAGATTCGTAATAACTTTTTATTTACCGACATTGAACAATACGAACTTAAATGGGAAGTTGCTTTAGACGGAGTAACTGCGCAAGAAGGTTTGCTGCAAATCTCTGCTGCACCAGGAGAAATCGTTGAATGCACTATCCCTTATGAACTGATTTCACATAGAGGTGATCATGAAGCTATTCTGAATCTCTCCTTTATTCAGCGTTCAGAAACTTCTTGGGCTGATGCTGACCACGAAATCGCTTGGGAACAGTTCATTCTGTCCCCGCGTATCGTGACAAAGGTTCAAAAGACAACAGATGGAACGTTACATGTGCAGGAACATGAAGGTGCATTGACCGTACAGGGTGGGAATTTCACTCTAAACTTTAATACAACAACTGGTGAGCTAAACTCATACCATGCTGCCGGTAAAGAACATCTGCTTGAGCCCGTAAGACCTAACTTCTGGAGAGCGGTCACGGATAATGATCTTGGCAATGGATTGCCAAAGCGCTGTGCAGTGTGGAAGCAGGCTTCTAATGAGCGGAATCTGTTGAGCATGGTATATAGAACTGAAGGAAATCTCTGTTTCGTTTCCACCACTTACCTTCTGCCAACGAATCCGTATTCCACCCTTCTTGTTCAGTATGAGATTCGCCCTGACGGATCTTTAGAGATCCTGCAAGAACTGAATCCGGGTAGTAGCGATCTGCCAGAAATTCCTGAGTTCGGAATGATGTTCGTGCTTGCTGGAAGACTCGATACCCTTTCATGGTACGGCCGCGGACCCCATGAGAATTATTGGGACAGACAGACCGGAGCACCACTTGGCCGCTATACGGGCAAAGTCAGTGACCAGTTCACCCCTTATCTTAGACCGCAGGAGTGCGGCAATAAGACGGATGTCAGATTTGCTTCGATTACAGATGGCAACGACGGATCAGGACTTTATTTTGATAGTGCAATCCCTATGGAGATTAATGCTCTGCCTTGGAAACCCGAGGAATTGGAAGCACATGATCACGTATATAAATTGCCAGTCTCGAACAAAAGCGTACTGAGAGTCAACTACAAGCAAATGGGAGTTGGGGGTGACGATAGCTGGGGTGCACCAACCCACGAAGAGTTCACTCTACCGGCTAATCGCCCATATGCATTCCGTTTCACCCTTTCTCTTCTCTAATTTCATCTATTAAAAAAGGCCGTCTCTGGTTGGTTTCTACCAAACAAGACGGCCTTGTTCTATTTATTTCAGCACTACTGTTCCTTGTCTGAATTCCGAAGGACTCAGTCCAACATTTTTTTTGAACTGTTTGGAGAAATAATAAAGATCACTAAAACCGAGATCATGGGCAATCTCACCGACAGAACGTTGCGTGCTCCTCAATAGCTCCTTGGCCTTAGTTATCTTTTTTCTGGTTATATACTGAATGGGTGGAACTCCGATTTGCTGTTTAAATAGCCGGATAAAATAGTTGGGATGCATGTACGCAATCTCTGCAAGCTCATGTATGGTGATATTACGCTCGATATGAGCGTCTATGTAAGTTAATACTTTCGTTAATTTTTCGATCGAGCTTGGATTCTTAAAGGTGATTTCGTCTACATCTATGTTCATAATAAAATATGAAAATAACTCCATTAACTTACTTTTCGCTAACAAATGAGCATACACCGCATCAGATTTCATATGACTCGTTAGACTACTGAATATCTCTTGGATTACATGAGGATCTACTTCTCTGCATACATGACTTAACTCTATCATATTGAATAGATTTATATCTCCGACTTTTGCGCTGAAATGGCACCAATACTTCTCAAAGGGTTGATCACTTATGCAAGAATAAGATTGATTAGCTCCCTCAGGCATTAAAAAAAGCTGACCAGGCTTCGGATAATATTCCCGATCTCCAATCTTTAACCACCCCTCCCCATCGCAAATAAAATAAAATTTACTATAGTCTGGTGTATAGTCGAGATCTCTCCAGTCACGGCCACAAAGATTGTAATCAGCCATAAATAAATCAACCTTTAAATTGGATAAATAATTTGTAAGCAAAACATGGTTATCCATCCCTTACTCCGCCTTATCAGGTTAGTTTTGTACATCTAAAAGTTAATGTCCTACATTTTGTTTCCTACATCTAATCACTACAATGAAGGTAAGAAATAAGCGTTTGAAAGGATGAGCACAACATGATGGATAAAAGCAAGTATTTAAAAGTGATCGACGATACCATTTCAAATGGAAGATTCAAAGACGATTGGGATTCACTAAGTCAATTTCAAGTACCGACGTGGTATGAGAAAGCCAAGTTTGGCATTTTCATTCATTGGGGTCTTTATTCGATTCCGGCCTTCGCTAGTGAATGGTATTCCCGAAACATGTATATACAGGGATCAAGCGAATATGAGCATCACATTGCTACTTATGGTGAACATAAAGATTTTGGCTATAAAGATTTCATCCCCTTGTTCAAGACTGAGCAGTTCAACGCTGAGGAATGGGCTAATCTCTTCAAATTATCTGGTGCCAAATACGTGATGCCTGTAGCAGAGCACCATGACGGCTTTCAAATGTATAAGAGCGCTTACTCCCACTATAACACATATGAGATGGGTCCCCAGCGGGATTTAGTTGGGGAAATGAAAGACGCTTTTGAGCATCAGGGATTAGAGTTTTGTGTATCTTCCCATAGAGCTGAACACTGGTTCTTCCTGTCTCATGGCAAGGAATTTGATTCCGATATTCAAGAACCGCTTGTATGCGGAGATTTCTATTGGCCATCTATGACGGAACCCGATCATCAGGATTTATTCGGCTCTCCGCCGAATAAAGAATTTCTGGAGGATTGGTTAATTCGCTGCTGTGAGCTGGTGGACAATTATAAGCCGAAGGTCTTTTACTTTGATTGGTGGATTCATACAGCTGCCTTCAAACCCTATCTTAAAAAGTTCGCCGCTTATTATTACAATAAGGGAGATGAATGGGGGACTCCGGTTGCAATTAATTATAAGCATGATGCATTTATGTTCGGCTCAGCGGTACCAGATATTGAAAGAGGACTTTTCTCCGAGCTTAAGCCTTATTTCTGGCAGACGGATACAGCTGTAGCCAAAAATTCATGGTGTTATACAGCGGATAATGATTATAAGTCTGCCATGGAGATCATCAGAGATTTAGTAGATATCGTAAGTAAAAACGGCAATCTCCTACTCAATATAGGACCTAAAGCAGACGGAAGCATCCCCGCTCAGGATCGGGAGATTCTTCTTGCCATTGGAGATTGGCTAAAAATAAATGGTGAAGCGATCTATGATACAACCTACTGGCGCACCTTCGGTGAAGGTCCTACTAAGATCCTCGAAGGGCAGTTTACGGATGGAACCACAAAGACTTTCACTAGTGAAGATATCCGTTTTACAGTTAAAGGAAGTTGTCTTTATGCAACCGTTCTTGTATATCCAGAGAATGGGATCGTTCATATCCAATCTCTTAAAGAAAAGTCCACCCACTTCCATGGGATAATAAAAGATATCCATATCTTAGGATTTGATGAACGGCCTACTTGGGAAAGAACAGATGAGGCATTAACCATTTATACGTCCACTGTCCACAGTGAGGCTCCGGTTGTTTTACGGATTGAGTTAGATTAAGATAAAAATAGTTTTCTCATCAGTCCTAATGTAGTTACTCTACATTAGGACTTTTTTGAACCACGTCAGAACAATAGGCTTGTACAAATCAAATAGCCTTAATGTGTTTTGTCCATTGAGTAAAAGGAAACTTTAATTTATGATAGTTTTCGTCGAGAATGATTATCATTATTGGTGATCGCTACATATTTTAGGGAGGCAATATTATATGAATAAGGTAAGACAACCGTTCACCGTATTATGTGTACTCTTTCTGATGACCACATTACTACTCGCCTGCGGAAACTCAGGAGAACAACCAGCCAAGAACAATGCGTCGAACGCAGCCGGAAATAATACTTCAGCTACCACTGTACCTTCTCCAGAAACATCCGACAAGGGCACTAATGAAACTGCGGCAACTACTCGCTCCTACACGGATTACATAGGCCATACCGTAGAAATACCTGTTAACCCGAAGCGCGTGATTTATTCAGGAGAAACCTATGGTGATCTACTCGCACTTGGTGTGCAAGCGGTAGGATATCCACTTTCCATGGGTGAGGGTCAGGTTTTTGAAGATCAGCTACAAGGTGTCGAAGATGTAGGGTTCCCTATCAATCTGGAAAAGACGCTGGAACTTCAGCCTGATTTGATTATCTATGCAGGAACTGATGAAGCTGATTTCGAGCAGCTGTCCAAAATCGCACCCACGATAATATTTGATACATTTGCCCCACTAAATGAACGGATGCTTGATATTGGTGGAATTCTTGGGAAAACGACCGAAGCAGAGGCATGGCTGGCTAAGTATAAAACGAGTGAAGATGCCATGTGGGAACAATTAAAGGCAGCGGGCATAAAAGAAGGAGAAACAGCTTCGGTCTTTACTTATTATCCTGGTGACAGACTATTTGTTATGGCGACGACCGGACTTTCGCAAGTCCTTTATGGAGAGAATGGCTTCAAGCCAACCCCAGCAATTCAGAAGGTCCTTGATGAAGGTATGGGATTCCAGGAAGTATCCATGGAAGTGCTTAAAGAATATGCCGGAGATCGGATTTTCATTCTAACTCCTGTGGCCGATGAAGCCAAGCAATCCACAGCTACTCTATTAAAGAGTCCGATCTGGAAAGGTCTCCCTGCCGTCAAGAACGGATATGTCTATACTCAAGATATTATGAAGACTTCAAGTGATGCAACAACAAGAGAATGGCTGCTCGGTGAACTCCCACAGCTTTTGAATATGAAATAATTTTCACCTTCATGAAGCGTTTGGCACTTAGCTGACAGAAAACTGCAAGAAGCATGTCAACAGCTGTTGATATGCTTCTTTATTTTATATACAATGAATTAATTGATAATGATTCTCACTAAATGAACGGAGGCTTCCTCTTGCTGCAAACATTACCCGTCGCTGCACCGCTCCGCTCGTTGCTGTTTCAGCTGACTGATGCGGAACTACATATTCAACCGGCAGGCTCTTGCGCTAAGGCTCTTTCAGCTCACTTTTATAGACTTCTAGTATTCACTGGCGGTAGTGGACAGCTGATCCTTAGCGATCAAACCATAACACTGACTACAGATACATGTTATCTCCTATCTCCTGGAACTTCCTATAGCACGGACAATCAAGAGACGACTCTTTATTATTATCTCATCACTTTTACAGCAATTAATAACGCCGAGTTTCCCGAATATTATTCAGAGGAACTCCTTCCAGGTAGGCAGGAGCTAATTGTCCACCCGTTCACTAGGGTAATCCGCCTTGCTGAAGATCTGCTTATGAGCAAAAAAAATGCCGATGATGTGCATTTTTTTAAGCGGCAATTAAAATTCCAAGAATTGCTGCTCTTACTCTTTGAGCATAATTATCCTTCCGAGCAGGTGCCAAGTCCCGCGGATTCCGTGGAAAAGACCATCCAATATATGCAAGATCACTATACGGAGAGTATCACCGTGAAGCAACTGGCTGAGCTCGCAGGGATAACATTGTGGCAATATACTCCGATCTTTCAAAAGCTTACCGGAAAAAGACCGCTCGATTACCTGACCGAACTGCGCATTAACCATTCGAAGCGTTTCCTTCTGGAATCCTCTGAACCGCTGCGTGAGATTGCTCGTCTGGTTGGCTTCTCCGATGAATATTATTTTAGTCGCCGGTTTCGTCAAAAAACTGGAATTACACCCGGACAATATGCGCATCAGCAAGGTCGGAAGCTTACTGTGGAAGACTGGACTGGCCATGTGGTGGATATTCCGGAGCGTCCCAAGCGCATTGTCTACCATGGTGAGACGCTTGGCGATCTTCTCGCATTAGGTATAAAGCCTATCGGAGGAGGTGAGGTCTTTGCATGGAACAGAGTCTATAAACATCGACTTAAGAAGCTCTCTAACGTTGGCTTTCCTCTGGATCCGAAGCTTACCGCTTCATTACATCCTGACCTAATTATTATAGCTAATTCAGATGATAAGGCCTATCGAGCAGTCGTCGACATCGCCCCGACACTTACCTTTGATTCATTTGCTCCACTTGAACACCGTATGCGGACACTTGGAAGCTGGTTGGGTAAGCAGCATGAAGCAGAAGCATGGCTGGATTCATTCGCAGCAAAAAATGCTGCCATGTGGCAGCAGCTTTATATGAATACTCTTCGACCTGGAGAAACAGCTTCTGCATTGATTTATGACCATGGAAATCATCTATATGCTATGGGAATGTCCGGTTTGTCTACTGCTCTCTATGCCCCTAACGGTTTACAGCCCACAGATGAGATCAAAGCGATTCTCGATGGAGAGTTAGGATTTGCAGAAGTCGATCCAGCAAGGCTGCCTTTCTACGCCGGAGATCATATCTTTATGCTTATTCCGGAACGTCAAGACTCGCGAGTTGCTATGGAGAAACTACTAGACAGCTCACTATGGAAGAATATACCCGCTGTACGTAAGGGGCAAGCTTATCTGCTTGACGGAAGCAAATGGAACTATGGAGATGCTTTAACACGTGAAAAGCTTCTAACGCTGTTGCCTAAGCTGCTTGGAGGAGGCTAATCAATCAGCTCTTTTAATAAAAATCCTGACCATGATGCTCAGAAGACTCAAATGAAATAGGAGTTCCACCATAAAGTATGCAAACACAATAAAACCACTAGAAGCTTCTATAACAAAAAATAACTTAGCAGGCCAATAGGTAGGAATCCACGCCCCGATAAATTGCCATGGTGATGGAACAAAATAAGCTACGATTGGTCCTGCTATAAACAGACCACCGATCTTTGATAAAGCTAATCCTTCTACCTTATTTGCAGCGAAAGAAGCTAGGAATAATGCAAAACAAGGGGCTTCAAATGCTAGTAGTATAAGGATGTATATATGCTCTAATTGGAAGCTAGATAAGCCGGAGACTATAAAAAATAGCGATGAAAGAAATGTACAGAGTAGAGATGGAAGAACTAGACGATACACCATGTACCCTCTGCGCATTAATGGTGTAACCGCGTAATAAGAGATGACATTCTCATCTCTTTCATCAAGCATTAAAAGACCTGTCATCATACCGGTTAGCATTGGAAAGGTCATGACTAAGAAAATCGCAGCAAAGCTACTATATTTATATAAATCGAAAGCATAACCGTTCGTAAGCCAATCGGCTATCATTGGAAATCCAAATCTTGAGACGACTAGAAGTGCTAAAGGAGCAAAGATGCCGACCATAAGCACTGGGTCCAAACCAGTATGCCGGATATCGCTTATAAAAAGCATACGATACTTCTTCATTTTCTTGCTCCTCCCTTACCTATGCGCATCATTACATGATTTTCGAAGGACATTTTTGCCCATACGTATATCACAACATTCCATAGCAGTAATATCGATATGGAGTAGATGTAATTGCCAAATGACATAGCCGAGGTTCCCGAACTCAACAAGCGAAGTGTTCCTTCCGTAGGAAGCCATAAAAAAAGTTTGGAGTTCCACACCTTAAAATAACCAAGCAATGGAAGTATAAAAGGCAATGCGAATACTTGTGATAGTAGAATGAAACCATTAATTGTCTGGCAACGAGCCACAACTCCAATCGACAATAGCGTCATAAAGCTTGACGTTAGAATGATTCCAGTAGAAAAGCCAAACGGGGATTGCGGAATCCCGCTTGCTACTACATGAATAACCCAAGCGGCTAACAGGGAGAGTACAGATAATGAGCCTGCTTTTGAAAGTAAATATTCTCTTACACGAATCGGAGTAACAAATAAAGGATCATGGATGCCCTGGTCTCTTTCCAGCAGCACAATCCCCCCTGCGAGAATAAGCCCTAAAGCACTCGGATCGCTAAAGGTCAATAACAACATCGTTTGTTCTCGATAATGATCAGGAATAAGATGCAGCAATACCAAATAAAACGCACAGATAATGACGTAGATCCAATAAAACCCATGCCGCCATTGAAACCGGATGTCAAAGGCAAACGCAGATCTGAATCTCATGTTAACTGCCTCCCAGTTACGTCAATAAATATTTGTTCCAAAGACGCCTCCTGCGAATGAATGGTTTCTATTGGATGTTCACGAACAAGCTTTAAGAAATATTCATTCTCCCCTATATCATCAAGTGAGAATTCCTCATTTCTAACTTCATTATGATGGCGGTATTCCAGCCGCACTCGTTTTTTTCCATTTAGAAGCTTAAGCTCCCGAGGAGAATCAATCAACTTAATCTGACCATCTACAATAAAAGCAACCCTGTCGCAGAGCTCCTCAGCGGCTTGCATATTATGTGTTGTAATAATTACAGTTGTCCCATTTGCCTTTTTTTCCAGGATTAAATCCTTCATTCGTTTCGCATTAACGGGATCGAGCCCGGAAGTGGGTTCATCCAGAAATAGAATTTGCGGGTTATTTAAGAGTGCTCTACAGAAATTCAGCCGCATCTTCATCCCCTTCGATAACTGGGAGACCTTCAAATTTGCAGCTTCAGTGAGATTTACTTGCTCCAGGAGAAACCTCGGTTCCGCTGTTCTCCCTGAATACAGAGAGCGAAATAGCTGCAAATTTTCCAGCGCAGTAAACTTCGAATAGAAATTTGGAAACTCAAAAGCTACCCCTATTCGCTCAAAATACTCCGGTCCGGTATTTCTTATTTCCTTGCCCATTACGTTAACGCTGCCGAGATAATTTTTTAAGACTCCAATTAGTATCTTTTGAGTTGTGCTTTTACCCGCTCCCGAAGGACCGAGAAAACCAAACACTTCTCCTTGAGGTATGGAAAAGTTAAGTCCACTAAGGGTTGGCTCTTTTATTTTTGGGTAGGTAAAATGAAGCTCCTTCACTTCGATCATTTCAAACTCCCCCAGTCATATTATCTTTCAAAGAAGTCATCCCCTCAGCCAGAACCCCTATCAAAAGCTCTATAGTTGCCTGATAGCGTTCATCACCGATCTCTTCCTTATGCAAAGACAGGAGGACTACAGAGCGAATCATGCTTACGATTAATCCCGGGTCAATCCCAACCATGATACCTTCGGCTTGCCATGATTGAATGAAAGGAATAAAAAAGTCTTTATCCTCTGTAAAATTTTGTTCCAACAACTCATTAGGTAACTTTCTTAATAGCTGCTCCATTTCGCTTCTTACGAACATCTGGCGGACGATCGGACTCTCTTCCATCATGCGGAAAGATTTCAGTAAAAATAATCTGATTTCTTCCTTGTTTACAGGCACGCCTACGCTAAATGAATCGAACATTGTACTACGAATTCGTTGTTCCTCTTTAAGCAATATGTGATAGAACAATTCCTCTTTCGATCCAAAGAACATGTAAAACGAACCTTGCGCAATCCCGGCAGCTTTTGTTAATTCTTCAACACTAGTTTTTTTAATGCCATGTACTTCAAAACAGCGGCGACCTTCTGTCAACAATTTATGTTTAATCCATTCTCTTTCTTGTTCTGTGAATTTCTTAGGCATACATCTCAACTCGCTTTTATGGTTTTATGAATAATTTTATTTTATATTCACAAGTTAACCCACCAACCATATTTTGTCAATCTTTTTTTCTCTGTAAGCGCCAAATTAGCTTGAAAAATCTATGCTATAATCATGCAGTAACACGAAATGGACTAATGGGTGGGAATACATAAATGAAGTTGGAACGTTTGATTTCCATGATCTACAAGCTGTTGAACCACGAAGTTTTATCTGCCTCCAAGCTGGCTGAAGAGTTTCAGGTTTCCCAGAGAACTATCTATAGGGATATCGATGTCATTTGTGCCGCAGGCATCCCGGTCGTATCGTATCAGGGAACTAAAGGCGGATATGGCATCATGGACGGATATAAAATGGATAAAAGCCTGCTCCGTTCTTATGATGTCACTTCTTTGATTACCGTGCTGAACAGTCTCTCTTCCGTTTTTGAAGACGAACAAGCGCAAGGAACCATTGAACGGCTGCAAACGATTGGAACAGAACAACAGACTTCTAGTCTAGCGGTGGATTTTGAAACTCGTCGTATGGATCCCGATGCACTTTCTCTTTTACGTACGGCTATTACGGAACGAAATATTGTCCGTTTTGATTACATCAATGTAAAAAACGAACGCACAACCCGTAATATGGAACCAGTAAAGCTTCATTTTAAATATAGCAACTGGTATATCTATGGTTATTGCCAGGAACGACAGGATTATCGAGAGTTCCGGCTATCCCGGATGATGAATTTGCTTCTGACACAGAATACCTTTCATTCCCAACATGAGGTACCCATAGAGGCCGGTTGTTCAAACAGGGCCGATCAGGTTGAGGAAGTCGTTATCCGGGTGGGACCTGAGGCTTTGGCAGAAGCGCTGGACCAATTTCACCAGGTGGATAAGGAATTTCATACTGATGAGAGCATGACGATGCGAATTCCTGTGTATAAACCATTGGAAGCCCGCTGGCTATGGTCAATTCTGCTAAGTTTCGGCAGCGGCGCTGAAGTCCTCGAGCCTCTTGCACTGCGAGGTATCTTAAAAAAGCAGCTGCAAAATACCCTAAATCTTTATGAAGAAGTATGACAGTCTGCTGTCATACTTCTTCTTTTATATTAACAACAGCTACAAAATAATCTATCACAATTCAAAAGGAGATCATACAATGACCAATCATCCAGTAGAAATGTTTAATTACCACATTTGGGCGAACCAAACGATCTTGGGAAGAATCAAGGAACTCTCTCCCTCTGTGCTAAATCAAGAAGTGAATAGCTCTTTTCCCACCATCGCTCATGCCCTTAGCCATATCTATGCGGTGGATACGATGTGGTATCTGGTTTTAACAGGCACTGGTATGCCTGAGGCTTTTCAAAAAAGTATCCCGCTAAATATGAGCATTCTAAATTCGGTTGATGAATATGCTAATCTTTTTGCCCAGCTATCTGAACAATACAAAGAATGGATACAAAACCAAACCGATTTGGAGCAGACTATTCTACTTGATAACCCATTCGCTGGAATCCGGCAAACACGTCTATCAGAAATTGTGCTGCATACCGCCAATCACGGGACTTATCATAGAGGTAATATATCTACTATGTTACGTCAGTTAGGACACGCTTCTACCATGAACGACTATTCCCTTTTTTGGTATCAGATGCCTGCGGAAGCTATTTAATTTATGCAGATTGAAAATCTAATTACAGTGAAATCGAGAGAACATTTAAGAGCTTGGCTTCAGGAAAATTGTAAGACTGAAAAATCTTGTTGGGTACTCGTAAGTATGACGCCAAACCCAGAAACATTGCTATATTTGGATGTGGTTGAGGAATGTTTGTGCTTTGGATGGATCGATGGAGTGAAAAAGAAAGTTTCTGAAACGGAGCTGGCGCAGCGACTGTCTCCCAGAAGCAAACGAAGCTCTTGGACAGAATTAAATAAAGAACGTGTCCGCCGCCTCGATAAACTGGGGTTAATGAGTGACGAAGGAAGAAAGGTACTTCCGGATATGAATCTCGCTTCTTTTAAAGTCGATAGGGTTATAGAACAAAGGTTAAAAGAGGAGCAGCAAGTATATGAGAACTTCTTAACCTTTCCCGCTCTTTATAAAAGAGTCAGGTTCGACACGATACAAAGCAATACACATCAACCAGAATTATTTAAGCGTCAATTAGATAAATTTATAACAAACACTAAAGAAAATAAAATGTACGGTCAATGGCATGATCATGGACGGCTTCTAAATTATTAAGCTGCTAGATCATAAGATTGCTTTGTAACTCTTGCAGATTGATTAAAAAGATGAGAAACCCAGTCATTCTCATGACCTTGGGTTTCTCTTTTTGTATTTAAATATGGAAAAATAGCATAATGAACGACCTCCAGCTTACTTGAGCTCAGCGTTCAGCCTCTCAATCAACTCTAGCAATTGCAGCGGCTCACTAACTGTATACGTCGGACGCTCAGACTCATCTGCCGGCTCATGGGAATAACGGGGCGTCCAGCTCTGAAAAATGCTGGTGATGCCTAGCACATTGGCCCCTTTCATGTCACGGCTAAGATTGTTGCCAATCATAACGGTACGTGAGAAATCCGCTTCAGACAAATCAAGCGCACCAATAGCTGCCTTGAACATGCGCGGGCTTGGCTTGACTGCTTTGATATTCTCGGAAATGATCATGGCGCTGAAATAATCGTTTAGTCCATGCTGCTTAAATACATTTTTGAAGGATTGCGCATCACCGTCTGCAACCAGAGCAAGCGTGTATCCTCTCTCATGCAGGGTTTGAATCGTGATATCTGCTCCCGGAATCAGATCCGCACTCCGTACGATTCCTTCTTCATCCCTAATTTCAGTCGATTCATCAACAATGGTATCTCCGCTGTCAAAAAAGATAATTAACCTTTTCTCGTCCATGTTCTCAATAACCGTCCTCTTTATTTAATGGGTGAGTTGCCTGTGGATTCTCGGATCACCAGTTCAGGCTGCAATACAATTCTTCGCTTGATATCATCTGTATGATCCCGACTGCCGATCAGCAAATCAAATGCCATCTTCACCATCTGATTCATCGGTTGAGCAATAGTTGTTAACGTTGGATTCGTCACGGCTGACAGAATGGTATCGTCAAAACCAATGATAGAGAGCTGTTCCGGTACAGATATTCCCTCTTCCTTCGCAGCCTGGAGTGCGCCGATGGCAAGCAAGTCGTTGCAACAGAATAATGCTGTCGGACGCTCCGCGCCGTGGAGAATCTCGGATGCTACCCGTTTCCCGTCTTTTATATTCGACTCGCACGCGAAGATATTCTTCGGGTCCAGTGAAATGCCAGCCTCAAATAATCCAAAGCGGAAACCCCTGACCCGCTCAAAGCTGCTGCTTACATTGAAATCCTCTGACAAAACTGCCATCTTGCGATGACCTTTTTCAAGCAAATGTTCTGCGGCAATAGTGCCTCCTTTGAAGTCATCGTTCAATACACGGTGAACAGCTATGCCTACGGTCTCCCGAGCGATCATAACTATGGGGAAGGATTTCTCTACATGGAGCGCCAAGATATCCGCATTTCCCACACCTGTTCCGATCAGAATACCGTCAACATTTTTTTGCTCCAACAGCCGAATGTATTTCTCTACGCGTTCATCTTTGTTATCTGTGCTGCACACAATAACACTATACCCCTCGGAGTGAGCCAGATCCTCTACGGTTCTAGCTATCTCGGAAAAAAAGGGATTCGAGACATCTGGAATAAGAAGACCAATGGTATAGGTCTTCTTCCCCATTAGTGCCGAAGCAATGACACTGGGCTGATATTGCAGCCGCTTCATCACCTCAAGGATTTCATCTCGCTTCTTGTTGCTTACTTTTCCTTTACCGTTAATCGCATTGGAGACGGTAGCAATTGATACGCCCGCTTCCCTGGCAACATCATATATCGTGGTCGTTTTCATGGTATTAACCTCATTATAAATATTAAGTGGATTGGAGTCTTTGCATCCTCCCTTCACATAAGTTAAGCGCTTAACCTAATGTTACTATGACGACAGCAATAAATTCAATTCATTTTTCTTGGAGGTTTAGATGCTTCGTCTTCTGCCGCTCAATGCTAGGGTTGGTGAATACGCTGGAAAACACAAAGAAGTGCCCCGAAGCCATGAATTGTATGGCTTCGGGGCACTCTCTTTTTTCCAAATGGATATCTGATTTAAAATGGATTAAAGCCCCTCAGCCAGAATCCGTTTTAAGAACATCCCTGTATAAGATTCCTGTACTTCAGCGACCTGCTCCGGTGTGCCTTCAGCTACAAGCTTACCTCCAACTGTGCCCCCTTCAGGGCCAATGTCGATCACCCAGTCAGACTCCCGAATCAGTTCTAAGCTGTGCTCCACAACAACAACCGTATTTCCCGTATCTACCAATTTGCTCAATAAGGTATGAAGTTGCTTGATGTCTGACGGATGTAGACCTGTCGTTGGTTCATCGAGCAAATAGAGCGTATGATTTTTAGATGGCTTGCTCAGCTCTTTGGCCAGCCTGATCCGTTGTCCTTCGCCGCCTGATAAGGTTTTGACAGATTGTCCCCATTTAAGGTATCCAAGACCCACCTCACATAACGTCTCAATAATACCGGCCATTTTGGCCTCCGACTTAAGAATCGGCAAGCTTTCCTGTATAGACATGTCCAACAGATCTGAGATAGAGAAGCCATCATACTTCACCTGTAAGACCTCATCCGTAAACCGTCTTCCTTTGCAGGCGTGACACTTTACTTCTAGATCAGGCAGAAAGTTCATGTCTACGGACAATACACCAAGTCCCTGACAGGTTTCGCACCGTCCCCCCGGTGTGTTAAAGGAGAAATGCTTGGAGGTCAGTTTTCTTTTCTTCGCCTCTGGCAAAGCCGCAAATAACTGACGCAGATGTGTAAATACATCGGTATAGGTCGCTACATTAGAACGTTGCATTCTACCCATGGGTGATTGGTCAAAGATCACAATGCTCCCGACTTCACCTAAACCCGTAATCTCCTTACAGCCTGTTTGTTCATGACCATTAGAGCTTCCTTGCGCAAGGATATCAAATATAAGCGTGGACTTACCCGAACCCGAAACCCCTGTTACAGATACAAGACAACCAAGTGGAATGGAGACTTCTTGAATATCAATATTCCGGTACTGTGCCTGCCGGATAGTGATCTGCTTTCCGTTCCCTTTTCGGCGAATACGTGTGGGAACTTCGAGACGCTCTTCTCTGAGATAAGCTCCTGTAACCGAAAGCTCGCTTGCCATCAAATCTTCTAAACTACCTTCACCAACAACGATTCCACCATGCAATCCAGCACCTGGACCCATATCAATAATATGATCCGCAGCACGCATCATCTCAATATCATGTTCAATAACGAGCACAGTATTCCCAAGATCACGCAGCTCCTGAAGCACACGAATAAGGCCAACTGTATCCCGAGGATGTAGTCCCGTCGTCGGTTCATCCAGAATGTATAACACACCGGTCAACCCTGAACCCAGCAGTGATGCTAGACGCAGGCGCTGTGCTTCCCCGCCAGATAAAGAGACTGTCTGCCGGTTCATGGAAAGATAACCTAGGCCAACATCGATAATCCGCTTTAGTCTAGTAGGCATATCATGAAGGATCGGTTCAAGTAGATGTAGACCTTCGGCAGGCAGTGCCGCCTCCAGTCCTTTCGTCCACTCATATACCTCACTAAGCGACCAGTCGGATACATCTATGATCGATGCGTCAGCTACTCGAACTAGACGAACTTCTTTTTTCAGGCGAGCTCCTAGGCATTCCGGGCATTGCTGCTCATGAAAAAATCCGCCATCTTTCTCCTGCGCACCAGCCTCCCCTTCCTTCTCCTTATACCGCCGCCACAAACCGGGTATAACACCTTCAAACTTCGTCCCTTGGATTGGCTTAATATTAGGGAAATGGCGTTTAAAAGCTTCACTCTCCACACCGTAGTAGAGCAAATCACGCTGAATCTCACCGTAATCCTTCAACGGTTGATCCGGGTCAAACACAAATCCGAAATGTTTTCCCGCCGCTACTAATATCCGCATCTGTATATCCCGATGAACGCCATTCAGAGAAGCTACTCCCCCCTCTTTCATGCTAAGCTCTGGATTAAATACCGCTGCTTCATTTATAGTCGCCACAGACCCAAGTCCACCACAAGCTTCACAAGCCCCTTCCGGCTTATTGAAGGAAAAATGTGACATGCCAAGTTTCTCAAGCTCAGCTCCGCAATGCGGACAGCCCATCGACTGACCTTCCATTTCCTCGTCTTCTTCTATTAGTAGCCCCCTCGCTTCAAAAGAAGGTGGTATGCTACCCTTGCAAGAAGGGCAAATCCGCTCCCCTAATCTAGAAAAAATAAACCTGACAAAGGTATAAATGTCAGTTACAGTCCCTACTGTCGAGCGTGGATTACGATTCGTAACATGCTGTCCAACGCTAATGGATGGGGACAGTCCAACAATGGACTCGACCTTTGGTTTACTGATCGTATCTGAAGTCATGCCCATGGAATCTAAATACTGTCTTTGGCATTCCCGCTGAAGTGTATCCATAGCTAACGTCGATTTTCCTGATCCCGAAGGTCCCGTCAGAACAACAAGCTTATACTTAGGAATCGTGAGCGAGACATTCTTCAGATTGTTCTCTCGTGCACTTTTAATAACAATAGCTTCTTTCACCATGATTCCCCTCTCAATTAAAGCAATCACACCTAGATACATCTCTTATCCATAACCATTTACGAATGCTGTCATACTACTTTTTTTTGCAAAAGTATGCTTAATTCGATAGAATGTATTTGTAAAATAACACATTTTAAAATAACTTCATAATCAAATATCTTGATTGACGAGATATAAAGATTTTAAAAGGGGCGTTATCCTTTGTCAAGCCATGAACAAGCACAACCTACACCAGAGCAAGAACAATTCACCTTACTCATGCGTGGTCTGGGAACCCGAACGGTGGTATACCAGCAAAACGTAGCCGCCTCTCTTGGGTTATACAATAATGATTTTTTGTCTGTGGATATCCTGCGTGAAAAAGGCCCCATTACCGCTGGAGAGCTGTCCAAACTAACTGGACTTGCCACAGGTAGCGTTACTGCATTAATAGATCGTCTCGAGAAAAACGGATACGTTCGCAGACAAAATGACCCTAAAGATCGCCGTAAAGTAATTATTGTCCCGTTGTATGAAAATAAAGAAGATGTCATTAACACGTACATGCCACTTCATACCGCTATGGTTAAATTGGCTGCTTCCTATACGGATGAAGAACTTTCCCTTATTTCACAATTTTTAGGCAAAGCCAGCACCGTTCTAGACGAGCAGATTGATCATCTCAGTTCCCCAACACGTAGTAAGTCTTCTTCTTAAAGCTCATAGTTATAAACTTAAAAGGACGATAACCAAAGAGTCGTATGACTTTTGGTTATCGTCCATTTGTTAAATTATAAGAAAAAAATAAGTTAATTCTATCTCCGAATACCAATCGTTACAATTTCGCATGGACCGATCTGTAAGGCCGATCTACCTTTCTCTTCGCGAGAGAGTGGATGGCTCTCCTCTTCCAGGATCGACGTCTTATAGAAATACTGCTGCGGTATCGTTGAACGGATGGTCAGGTCGGTACTCTGCTGACTCATGTTGTACCAGCGAAGCAGTAGGTCTCCAGTCTGCTCGTTCATTTTTAGAGAGGAAAATGCGAGCTCCTGACTCTCCCATTCGAATGGAGTATGCACCGGAGCAATCACTCCTTCATGTACATCAGTCTGACATACGACCCAAGGAATCTGGAATTGATAAGCTTCAGCAAAAGCACCTGAGGTTATACCATCTCCTGTGTGTGGGATAAGCTCCATACGTACAACGTGCTCTCCGAGACATTGCGCTTCTGGAGTTGGGAACAAACCCCAGTCTCCCAATTCACCCACGCTACGGAGTAGTGTAATCGCAATGGTGTTACGACCATCTCTTAACACTTCATATTCATTTAATCCAAAGTTAGCGACGGTTAGACCGGCTGTTTCATTGCTGATATCAACAAAGGCCTGCTGATGCTGCGTGTTACTCGGATTCATCCATTCTGTAGCTGGCTCAATATTCCGCTCCGCAACCTCAAACATCGAATCCACATGATGTGTGGCGGTGTTCAACTCTGTCGGAAATAGCGCACGAATCCGGTGATCTTTGGCTTTATTGTCTATCGTAGTTTCGATATGCAGCCCCTTCCCGCCCCGCTCCAAGCTAATTACGGTACGAAGTTTAAGAATGACTGTGTCACTACTGCGCTGCGCTTTCCGCTCCGGGTAGTACACAAGAGCACGCTGTTCCTCGTCCAGCTTATTATCTGCCGAGGCTGGAATCTCCCAGTCATGCTTAATTTCCACAGATGCTCGATAAGGTGTATTTTCCAGAACGCAAATATTCGCCTGTAGTCCCTTGGTCGTTAAAGCTTGTTCACCCTCTGGCTGTTTATACATGTATTCATTCCCGATATCACCTGTGTTCTCATACACACCAAGATCCCGGTAGGTCATGCCACTGGCTTTGTCACTTAGCGTAAATGAACCATTATCATGGATCACTACTTTGATGGCCTCATTCTCCAACACCCGATCCCCTTGAAGCAAAGATTCAGGAGCTATAGGCAACCCTGCGTTAGCACGACGAACCCACGCATATGCACGAAGACCCAGCGCCGGAACTTGCCCAGCTTCAAAGGTAAGTCTTACTCGGCGGCACATATAGGGCTGGCGGAATTTATCGTCAGGCAAATCATAACCAAACTGAAGACCCAAATCCTCCATCTGGCATGTAATGGCATTCCCTTGATCGTCTACTAATTCACGACCGTTTAAGTCAATATCTTTCATACGGCTGGCCGTTTCTTCTAGAGAGAAACCCTCTCTCAAATATAGACGTGCCGCATCAATTTCTATGCTCACTGTACCCGTGCGTCTCCACCCTGTCATATTCATGACTACTAACGGAAGCACTTCTTCACCATATGCTGCAAAACCGGACGTATCCACAGCTTCAGCGATCATGCGCTTACTATCATCAACAATGGTCTCTGCTACATGACGGCTTTTATCAAACCGGGTTACCATTTCGCGATGTACCTCATCCACGCTGCAGCCACAAATGCTGTCGTGAGGGTGATTCTGCATTAGCGTCTTCCAGGCATAGGTGAACAGATGATGAGGGTAATCTTTGCCCAATACATGTGCGAATGAAGCGAGTGGCTCAGCTACCTTTTCAAGCAAGACTTGCCCTTCCTGATTCATCTGTTTCAAATAGACACGAGCAGATGCGGTATTCACTAACGTCCCCCATCCGTCAGTGTGCTGGCTCCGCAGTTCGCCCTTTACGGTCGACAAATTGTTGTGATCCATTACATCCTCTACAGCCTTAAGGTAATCAGGGAAGTTGGAATGGATAAACTCCATATCTGGATATAACCGCTTCGCAGTTTCAATAGCCTCCGGCAAATCCAGTTGAGCTGGTTGATGATCGCAGCCGTTCATGAATAGTAGCTCGCCTGTAGAGGCAAATTTCCGAGCATCTGCTAACTTCTTCTCCCAGAACTCTTTTGCCTCTGCTTCATTCACTGGCACCTCGTTTCCGTTCGAATACCAATTCGCAAATAGAATTCCAAGCACTTTCGATCCATCCGGACCTTCCCATATCAGCTCGGAGAACGAAGATTCATATCCACCGTCCGATACTGTATTGTTGAATCCAGTCGGCTTTACACCTCTTCCAAAAAAGGCATTATTGATGCCTGATTGCTTCATTAATTGTGGAGTCTGACCCACTAGACCAAAGGTGTCCGGAAAATAACCGATCTTAGAAGGTTCACCGTAACGCTTCGAATCCTGATGACCAATCTGCATATTACGTACATTTGCCTCTCCGCTGGTAAGGAAAGCATCTTGCAGAATATACCAAGGTCCAATCAGTAGACGACCTTCCGTAATATGTTTTTGTAGACGATCTTGATTCTCGGGGCGAACTTGAAGATAATCTTCCAGAATGATTGTCTGTCCGTCAAGATAAAAACTCTTAAATTCACCATCCTCATCCAATCGATCCAGCAATTCATCGACCAGTTTAATCAGGCGTACATGATGCTTCTCATATGGAAGATACCATTCCCGGTCCCAGTGAGTATGAGAAATAATATGGGCAGTCTGAGGTTTAATAGATTTATCTGAACGATCCAATGTGAAGACCTCCTTATATGCAATACGTACTCTCTACTAAGATGCTTAATGTAGTAGATGTGGATAAGTTATATGAATTTCGACTTCCTGCTGGCGATACACGCCAAGAAGATCACCTTTATAGTCCGTAGCAAACAGGACTGAACGTTCCTGTTCCAACAAGAACGCGTAGGTTCGGCCAGTGGCTGAATCCTTCACCTCGATTTTCGCATCCTGAGCATATTCCGATACGAAGGTGAAGAGCGCTCCTGTAGCAAAGCTCAATTTCCGTCCGTAGATACCTACTAAGTCCCCTCCGCTAATCCACTCCAAGTCACACTCCACATGAGCAGCATGGAGCGCGTAACGATACAGTGCAGATGTAGTATCACTTCGGTCGCTCAATTCAACGGGCAGTGGACTCCATAGGAGTCGACCCTTGCCAAGCGGGATGTTTATGACTGAGTCTATAGTAGAGCTTCCGCTTCCGCCGGATTCGTGAATCATCGTTTCCTTCGATACCTCAGCAATCCGTCGGTGACCGAAGGAGACGGGGAGTTCTTGGCCTTGAAGGCTAAGAACTTCTTCACGGCGCACATTACGCAATTCACGCTTGCCAAGAATATCACTTAAGCGCTCTGAAGAACGCCAGTAAGCATCAATGTCGAGCGGGCCTGTAGCAAGCAATACCGCACCTGTCTCTTCAACGATGTGTAACAACCTTTCCATCGCTGCATCATCGAAGTTATGCGCGCTTGGCAGTATAATAAGCTTCACAGGATGGTTTTCCAAATCATCTAGGTGGTATTCAGAAGCCCCTCTAAAAGGCATCTTTAGATCATATGAAAGAATACGGGTAAGCTCTGTTGTAGCAGCGAAAGCCAGCTTCCGGTTAGAGAAATCATTCGAATACGGAAACACCACAGCGATCTCTTCCAGTTTTCGATCTCCAAATACGTCACGAATGCCTTCTATAAATTTCCCAAAGTCATAAGAGACATCCGCCTCTGGCTTTTCGGTTCCATCTGCTCTCAATGCTCCGATATGGGACTCATTCGCATTATCCATATAGAAGTTCGTATTCCAAATCCAGTGTATGGCCCCCGCACCAGCAGTTCCAAACGTATAGGCATATTTGCGTTCAAGAAGATTTCGCAGCTCTAGCTCCGAACGTTTGGCTCGTCCATCAGGAGTTTCTACATACATGACGCCAGTCTCTTGAATTAGGTTTGGCTTATTAGGCGTCTTGGCAAAGATGCCATCCCACACCAGATAATCATTAAACCACCAGGAATGAACAGTGGTGTAATCCACCGTCTCCTCGTAGAAGAACGGTGAAGGTCGCTGCGCCCCTAGCCCTTCATCCTGCCCAACCGTAACCATCTGATCTGGACATTGCTCCTTAATGGTGTCATATAACTGCCTCACCCACCGGTTATGCATATCCATGGAGAACAAGCAATAATCAAGCCAACGCGTCCCTCTTTTAGCAATGTGCATATCCTGTACATCGAAGTTCATCTCTTTCGCTTCTGGCAGCCCTGCCGATGCAAAGTCCGGAAGCTGTGCGGGTGTCATATTCCAACGTTCCTGTAGTACTTCGATTTCCCCATGTCTATGTCGAAGCCATTCTATGAAAGCTTGTTGCTCGAAGCGATCATGACATGAACTCGGACCATCCGAGAAAATCCGTGCCGGATCAAACATCGACGGTTCATTAATAAGATCCCAATCTACATTCGAAGACGCTTTATGACGAGATACAATAGAACGAATGAACCGCTTCTGAGCCTCAACACTTTGTGGGTCCAAATAAGGATTTACCCCACCCCACGTTTCCGGTGTGAAGGAGAAGAACGTGAAAGTCACCTGAAGATCATGCTTCTTCGCCGTCATGATAAAGGCATCAATCGCTCGCAGTACCTCTTCTGAAACATGACCATCGTCTTGCATCACGTTACGATAAGCAGTCCAGATTCCTGTTCGGATCCAGTTAATCCCTGCCTTCCGCATTTGACCCATATCGCGATCCCATACCCCAACGTTCGGCAGAAATAGAAATTTCCGTGCCACATCACTCGTCATATAAGTCATCCCCACAACAGGTAGCGGACGCCCATCTTTTATGAAATAATCTCTTCCACTCGTTACCGGTTCACCTGCTGCCAGAAGTTCAGGGGCATGCCCCCAGAACCCTTGACGTAGAATGCGGACCTCACCATCACTGGCTTCCGCTTCGCAGACCACTTGGAACAGACCACTCCTAATTTCCAGAGGAATAGGCACCCGAACGATGTTAAGCTCAGCATTAGCCTTCATCTCCAAACTATGGGACCAACGGAAGGCGGGATCGGATTCATGCTCAACATGCATTGTAAACTTCCATTTGTCTTCATTTCGCAAAGAAGGTTTTACCCGCTCAAGCTGCTGAATCTGAAGTGTCAGAGAAGCCCGTTCTCCTGACTCATATGACGCGTAATTTGGCTTAATCCACATTTCCGTTACACCCTTACTACAGAAACGAACCCACTCAGACATCGCGGACAGCCCTTTTTCCTTCCATAAAGAAGCCGTTGCAGCCGTATTTACGAACAGCCAGCGTGAGCCTGCAAATAAACCAATCGTATTCTCCCAAAGAACTACTGGAGCAGCAGTTTCCCGCCCCTCATGCGTAATTCCCTTCAGAAGCGGGTAAATCCGTGTGCTCATCGGACCTGCTGACCCCATTTGATGGGGTAAATCACTCGTCTTCGTCGTATGTGGCACAAGGTTCCATGTCTTTTCACTCGCTATAAAAAGAGCTTCTTGCCCCTTAAGCAGAGGAAGGACATCTGATGCAAGCAAGGACTGGTTGCGAGAACAATCAACACGCAGTACCTCATGAATAGACAGCTCTTGATGATAAGAGGTCTGTTCCGCTTCCACATGCCATTGTTCATTTTTCCAGCGAACGGGTTGTTTGAAGGGGGCACCTCCAATGCTGATCAGTCCACCTCCTCTTTGCAAATAGGCTAGAATGTCTATCCATGCCGCTTTTGGGAAATAGGGTGCATGCAGATTAATGAAACATCCACCTTCGGTTTCCTTAAGCGTTGCTGCAAGCTGATTCGCATTCACGATTGTACCGAACTCACGCATGGATTTAATCGCGTCACTAGGAATCGAATTGGAAATTGGGAAATCAGAATCATAGAATATGATTACAGGTCTGCTCATAGTAGTCCTTCCTTCATAGTTTTGTAGACTAGTTGGGAGAACAGACTATTGGACCAGGCAAACCATTTTCTAGTGAATATATTCGGGTCATCGACATGAAATCCTTCATGCATAAAACCAGTCCCCGCATCCGTTGCCTCTAACATCGCAAGCATGTCCAGCTTCTCTTCCTTCGTGGAAGCCGTCAAACCTTGCATAGACAATGCCATATGCCAGATATAATCTTTCGGAGTATGTGGACTGCCAATACCTTTCGCTGCTGTTCCTTCAAAGTAAAAAGGATTCTCCTTGCTCAACGCAAATCGGCGTGTATTCTGATAAATCTCATCATCTGCTGTAACATAGCCTAGATAAGGAATCGACATGAGTCCCGGTGTTCCCGCATCATCCATCAAGCAGTAGTTGCCGTAGCCGTCGGTCTCATAGGCGTAGATTGGCCCAAATTTCGGATGACGATAAATACCATACAGCTTGATTCCATGATCAATGTCCGCTTCTAATGCTTTAAGCTCTTTTAGAAATTCAAGATCACGGAATACCCATTCTGCAAATTCCTGCATATGACGTAATGCAACAACGGCGAACATATTCCCCGGGATATTGTAATGGAAGTCGCAAGCATCATCGCTTGATCGGAACCCGGACCAGACCATCCCCGTGTAATTTACAGGCATACCAAGGCCGTTGTTGCGTAACGTATCTTCAGGAATTCCATTATTACGCGTAAAGCTGTAAGGAGATAATTCAGCATGGCGCTGCTCAGTTCTAAATAAGTTGTATATTTTGACCATTGCTGCCTTAAATCCGGCGTCGAATATATCAGTTTTCCCCGTTTCTTTCCAATAGGCATAAGCCAGACGCATAGAAAAACAGAGAGAATCAATCTCGAATTTACGTTCCCACACCCAAGGGGACATTTCCGTGATATCGCTAGTGCTCCAATGCCAGTCATTCGCTGTTTCGTTAAACGCATTGGCATACGGATCAATATGTATATACTGAATATGTCGTTTAATTAAACCGCTAATGATACGTTGAAGATCCGGATCATTCTTCGCAAATGGCACATAGTGCATAACCTGCTCCACAGAATCTCGCAACCAGGAAGCTGGGATATCACCAGTAATGATGAATGTTGTTCCATCATCCATGAGCTTAGTCGTAGTCTCAAGTGTATTCGGAAAGCAGTTCTTGAAAAGCTGCAATAGTTTAGGCCGATGAGCTAACTTCTCCTCTGCTTCGTTCAATACTTCTTGAATCGCTTGTGGAAGCGGAAGCTTCGGCATTGAGATGGCTGGCAGTCTGAATTGTTCCATATTTCCACTCCTCTTGATAAAAATGAGTATAGATAGAGAGACGGGCAGCATAGCTGCCCGTCTCCACTAATCCTATTTGCGTTACCTTTAGATTAATCGTAGGCGTTTTGTTACGTTCAAAGCTTATTTCTTTGTCTGGTTCCACTCATCAAGCTGCTTTTGAACTTCAGCAATGACTTTATCCAGTCCAGCTTCTTTAAATTTCTTGGTTGCTTTTGGCAGATATGTTTTAGGATCAACAGAACCTGTGTATAGCGCTGGCATAAATTCTTTAGTTACGTTGTTGATGGCCGCTACTTCTGTTTTTACAGGTGTAGGATCAAATGCAAAACCGAAGGTAGGGGCTTCTTTTGATGAATCATTAAACTTCTTGAAAGCATCCCATTTATCAGCAGGGTCATCAGCATGCAGATAAGTCAGTAACATATTTCCAAGCGTGAAGCCTGGCATTGCATAGCTATCTTGCATAGCTGGCAGATCTTCAATGACATTCTCGGAAATTTTCTTATAATGAGTGCCTTCGATACCATAGTTGAGCAAATTGCGTAAGTACTTATCTGTATTCAAAAGATTCAAGAACATCATAGCCCGTTCAGGATCACCTGAGGTTACGGAAATAGCGTGCATCGAACCTGCAGCGGACTGTGTATACACATAAGGCTCATGCATAGGCGAAGTTACAATTTCATAACCTGCTGAACGAGACCAACCTTTTTCTGCATAAGGCTGTGTGATTTCGCGATCGGCAAACCATTTACCTGTCTTAATGTTATCAATACCTTCAAGTGTTGCAACGTCTGGGCGTAAGTAACCTGCTGTGTAAAGTCTGCGCATCGTATCTAACGATGTTGCAAGTTCAGGTGTCTCTAGAATATTAACAACCTTGACATCTGTGGAATCCATATAGACCCCGATAGGTAACTCATCACCTAGTACATAGTCAAATGGCATGAATGGTTTAAAGCCTTTAGGAACAGCTAGCGGTGTAATATCCGCAGGCTCATTCTCTTTAATCGTTTTAAGTAGTGGCTCTAGATCATCCAATGTACGAATGTTGGAAATGTCCATGTTGTATTTATCAACATATTTCTTATTGAAGCGCCATACCCATTGCTGTCCAAGCTCCTTATTTACAGGAACACCATAGATCTCACCTTTAATCTTAGTTCCTTCTAAGAAACGTGGGTCCAAAACCTCTTTCGTTTCCTTTCCATACTTATCTAGCAGATCGTTCAGACCCAAGAAGGTACCGTTAGCTGCATTACGGCGGAAATCATTTGTCCAAGAAGAGGTAAAGGCAATGTCATAAGGCTCACCAGAAGCGGTAATGACTTGCATCTTCTTATCGTAATCACCCCAATCGAACATCGTAATGTTCAACGTCGCATTAATTTTTTCTTGGGTATATTTATTAACTTCTTTTAATACAAGATCCAAATCCTTTTGAGGTCCACCAATTAAATACATCTTCAGCTCATATGGCTTTAATTCCGATGTACTCCCTGCTGAATTCCCTGCTGCCGCTGAATTGTTTGTTTCTTTAGCAGCATTTGTATTATTATTCGAACCACATCCAGCAAGAAGGCCAGACAAAAGCATTGTTCCAGCAAGAGCGAGCGTTAAACTTTTTTTCACTTTCATTTCTATTTTCCCCCTTTAGTTTAATTAACTCTTTATTTATATCGACTCCTGTTCTAGCGATTCGAATAAATACATCTTAGTAGTGTTACTCTTTTAAAGAGCCAACAGTTAAGCCTTTTACAAAATACTTTTGGAAGAAGGGATACGCTAGTGCTATAGGCAAGGTCGCCAGTACAACCATCGCCATACGAACGGTTTCTGTCGGCAATGTCGCAGCAATCTCAAAGCTTGATCCCATCTGCATGCTGTTCTGGATAACAAACTCCATATTATTCTGAATTCGCATCAGCATCGCTTGGAGCGGTACAAGACTCGCATCATCTATATACAGCAGCGCATTAAACCAATCATTCCAATAGCCCAGCGTACAGAACAATCCAATGGTTGCAATCCCCGGTAATGAGATCGGAAGTACAATTTGCAGGAATGTCCGAAACTCCCCTGAACCGTCGATTTTGGCTGCCTCAATGAGTGCATCAGGCACTGAAGTCTGGAAGAAGGTCCGCATCACTAGGATGAAAAAGGCATTCATCGCTATTGGCAATATTAAAGCCCATATCGTGTTGTACAAATGTAAAAACTGTGTGGCCACAATATAGTTTGGAACCATTCCGCCTGAGAATAACATCGTGAAGAAGGCGAAGAAGCTGAAAAAATTACGATAGCGAAATGATCTTCGAGAAAGAACATAGGCGTAAGTTGTAATTAGAAATAAGCTAATGAGCGTACCTAGTACAGTAACAAGTAAGGTAACTCCAAAGGAACGAAATAACTGATCACCTGTGTTAAAAATAAACTGATACGCCGCCATACTAAATTTTTCTGGAATTAAGCTAAATCCATTTAAAGCGAGTACTTTCTCATCTGTAAAAGAAATGGCTATGACAAACAAGAACGGAAACACACAGGTAAAGGCGAAAACTCCAATCACAATATTGAGTACCACATTCCAAAAAGGAGTAATGGCGTTGTTGTCGACTTCTTTTGGCTTACGTTTGAATACTTCCATAACGTCAATTGACTCCTTTCTAGAATATCGCGTTTTCTTTGCTGATCTTTTTCACAATAGAATTCGTTACAATTACCATGATAAATCCAACGATCGATTGATATAGACCGGCTGCTGTACTCATCCCCAGGTTTCCTGTCGTACTCATGCTTCGATAGATATAAGTATCGATAACATTCGTTACGGAGTATAGAACACCGGAATCCCGAGGTATTTGATAGAATAGACCGAAGTCAGATCTAAAAATACCACCAATCGCTAGAATAGTTAGCGTTACCATTAAAGGTTTAAGCAAAGGAAGTGTAATAAACTTAATTTGCTGCCATTTGCTGGCCCCATCAATCATTGCCGCTTCATAATAGGACTTGTCGATACCCGCTATTGCCGCTAAGTAAACAACACTTGAATAACCAATTGATTTCCAAATTCCCATGAAAATTAGGATATATGGCCAAAAGCGAGTATCCCCATACCAGGAAACAGGATCGCCTCCGAAGTAAACAATCACTTGATTCAAGATCCCTTTATCTACACTTAGGAAGCTGAATGTAAAGAAACTAATAATAACCCAAGAAAGAAAATAAGGCATAAACATCGCCGTTTGATAAACTTTGGCCATCCGTTTGTTCACTAGTTCGTTCAAGGTGATTGCTATGCCCACCGCAAGAACTAAACCGAGAGAGATCAACGCCACGTTATACAGTATCGTATTTCTTGTAATAATATAGGCGTCCTCTGTCGAGAACAAAAAGTTGAAATTTTCAAGGCCAACCCACTTACTATTTAAAACGCTTGCAAAGAATCCGTCCCGATGAATCTTGAAATCCTTAAATGCAATAATGGTTCCGAACATCGGTAAGTAACAAAAGATTAGGAACCATATTGTCCCTGGTAATACCATAAACCACAGTACTTTATCCTTATTTAAGCTTTTGAAAAATGCAGACACTATTCCACATCCCCCTTCTCTATCCCCAAACAATCCCCGTAATACCCTTTCGATCTTATTTCCTTGCCCCTTTAACTATCTTTAATTCTGCGCTATAAAAGCGGTTTCATAAAGTTGAAAAACTCCAGAATGATATGTAAAAATTAAAGATCGCAAGAAAAAATGACCTCCGTGAGGCTTGAAAATCCTTAAGATTTGAACAAAAAAAAGGAAATATTCCCGTGACCAACGTTCGTGAACCCTCCACTTGAACGTGATACCCGGGAACATTTCCTAAATCCTACGCCTTTTCTTTTTTATACATCTTTCGAAGTTCTGTTGGAGATATGCCTACTGATTTTTTGAACTGGCGATAAAAATACGCTGGATCTAGATACCCTACTTCAGCTGCTATTTCATTGGTTAATAACGTAGTTTGAAGCAGCAGTTGTCTTGCTTTTTCAATTCGGAATTGGTTCACATAATCAGAGAAGCTTCGCCCCATCTCCTTCTGAAATAGCTGTCCCAAGTAAGTAGGATGCATATTCATTCGCTGACTGAGCGTCTTCAGAGATAGTTCTTCTCTATAATGTTTGCTCACTTGATCCACCATATATCTCATATTCGGACTGAGCTCATCACTCACTAGCGATAATTGGTCCAGCGTTTCATTCACACTTTCCTGCACATGATGAAGCAACTGCTCGATGGTATGGATACGTAGCAAAGGATTAAACACAGCACTGAAGTTACAGTTTTTCTCCATATTCTTAGCGATCAACATTAATTCAATCGCTACGTTGTAATTATCAATGCGTGTAATCACGCCACATCCGAACAGCTTTTGGAATGTTTCTGCGATAAATTGATTTGCCGCCTCACGCTCGCCAGATAATAATAATTTAGTAAATGCTTCATAATCAATTTCGAGCTTTTCCTCATGTAACACCATCTTAGACAGTTGGTCCACATCTATAATCGGGTAGCCCGGCAGCATCAGATGATCCACATATAAACTTTTCGCTTTTTTATAACTTTGTGGTACTTCTTGAAAAGTATATTCCTTACTTCCTATCGTAATCCAGACAGACTTTCCTAATTCATGCATAATCTCACATTGCACTTGTTGCAGCATGCAATACATTTCTTCTTTGTTCTCATCTTCAGTCGACTCCGCAACAATAAGAACAAGATCACCTTCCATATCTATAAATACAATAACTGTTCCGCGCTCTGCTACGGACTGCACAGCGATACGATAACATTCTTCCATAAGTTGATTAGGGTGCAGTTGACCCTCATCCTCTTCATGTTCCGTAATAAGCCGAATCGCAGCCACCGTAAAACATGAACAGTCCAGAGAAATATTTAAGACTTTTGAACGATGCAATAGCTCCTGTCGATCTATATTTCCAGTGACCCAACGATTTAAAATATTGTTACGTAAAACTTGCTGATCCTCCTTCGCATGAAATTGTTCAACATCCTCTTGATTAAGGACCTCAACAATTTGCTCAATGGTTGATTCCAATTCTTTTATGTTAATGGGTTTAAGAATATAATTTTCAATGCCTAGACTCATTCCAGCTTTTAAATACTCAAATTGTTCATAGCCGCTTAAGATAATAAATCTCATTTTTGAATCAAAAGACTTAATTTGTTGAATGAGTTCAAGTCCCGTCAGCTTTGGCATCGTAATATCTGTAATTAATATGTCAATGGCTTCGTTATGACTACGCAAAAAAACTAAAGCTTCTTCCCCATTACTCGCTTGCCCTGCGATTCTTAGTCCATAATCTTCCCATTCGATCACTGAACGTAATCCTTCAAGAATAAGAGGTTCATCATCCACAATAAGTATGTTGTGCATTATTTAATACTCTCCCTTACCACTGGTATATTCATGATGACTGTTGTTCCTACACCGATCTCACTAGCAATCGATAATCCATATTCAATCCCATAATAAAGCTTAATTCGCTCATTCACATTACATAGTCCAAGCGAGGAAGGTGGTGCATCCATTCGCATACTGACTTGAAGTGTTTTTTGAAGTTCCGTTAGCTTGCTGGGAATAATCCCATTTCCGTTATCTCTAATAGCAATTTGAATGCTACCGTCTGATTCAGTTACTTCAATGCGGATTAGGTTATCAGAGCGTTCGGGCCTGAATCCGTGAACAATATAATTTTCAATGACCGGCTGAATCAGCAGTTTAACGATAGAACAATTCATAGCCACTGGACTTATTCGTGACTCGATTTGAAGCTTATCTTTATGCCTAATCTGAAACAGCTCAAGATATAGATTGCAATATTCAATCTCATCAGCGATGGTAACAACCATACTTTTCTTAATCATCGTTCGGAATAACGTAGATAAAATGTAAATCATCTGACCTACATCCTTCGCACCTTGCGAAATAGCCCGCATCCTTATAGCTTCAAGCGTATTATATAAAAAATGCGGATTAATCTGCGATTGAAGAGCAACGAGTTCTGCATTTTTTTGCGTAATTTCTGAAATGTAAACTTTATTAATATACAGTTCTAGTCTTTCACACATATAGTTAAAATTGTTGGCAATGAGCTGCAATTCATCCTCCCGGTTAAGATGAATGCGCGTGCTTAAGTCGCCTTCCTGTAAGCGCTTCATAGATTTGACAATGATCTTCACTTTTTTAGAGAAACGTAAAATTATTCCGTATGTAATGGACATTGCCGCAACAATTAGTGCTGCCGTAATCCCGATAATCCAATTTCGTACTACCACCATTTCTTTGTTTACCTGCGACTTCTGAATGATTCCTGCCACAATAAGACCTGAGCTATTCGTTGTATTTAAGTTAACTTTAGATAATCCATCCAGTGCAGTCCAGTTGTCTGAATAAAGACCAGCGATATGCGGATACTGCTGTCCCATATACCTTCCTAAGGAATCATATATGACGTCACCGCTTGGTGTTAGAACCAACACTTGGCCATTATTCTCTGTACCTTTCGTACCAAGCCATTTTGAAATAAGTTCAGCATCAAAATCTATAATGAGCATACCGATCGTTTTCAATGAAATCGGATCTTTAAGCTCCCTAGTCATCGTATACAAATTGTTATTGTCTTCCCTTATTTCCTTAAGTAATAATTTTTTCTCATGCGAAACCCAACCATTCTTGGGTATGGGTGATTTTTGCTCCGAAATATCTATATCTCTTTTGTAGAGCTGTCGTGTATTATTTTTATATAAATAATAAAATTCTTTCTCAGTGCTGTATAAGATAACGTCAGAGATACCACTTTTCTGATTCAAATACGTTTTGAAGTAAGTATCGAATGTATGGGGTACGAAGCTCCCAATTTCAGCAAACTGATCTAAACGATATTTAAGATAATCTCCATAATCATGTTGCAAAAAGTAGGACAAATCCTCACTTACAGAAGCATCACTATAAATTTGCTGGATGGCCAATTGAATCCCTTCGTACTGCTGATTCATATATAAACTCACGTAATCCAGTACCTCTCGATTAGCATCAACATGTTGACGCGTGATCGTCTGTTCATAGTATTTATAAACGGTAATGGAAGAGGCAATAAGCGTAATAATGATGATGGATGAATATATAGCTAAAATTTTATTAAACAGCTTTTTTCGTAAATGATTTTGATAAAATTTCTTTATATTCAACAAATTCACCTTCCTTCAAAATCTAGCCTTTAGGATTAGAAGCTTAACACCACCTTTCTTTTTGTGCAATGGGAGCGCATTCATTTTTAGATGTAAATCTTTCCTCCTTGCAACCTTTTTCTTTATCATGAGTTTACATCTCGCTAAAAATCGTCTATAGTTGGTTTCTACCCCCCAAACAAACCTGTAATCACCCTATAAGTCTTATAATCCTCGTCCCCCATCAAGATAATGGAGGGCTATTACTCATGTTTCTAACCAAACGTAAACTCAACTCCCAACTAAACGAGATTTCCGAATATCGTTACCGGGATCGAATACACATTCCTTTTTTCAATTCTATGATTGACGAACAAGGTGAAATTGCAGCGGAACCACCCGTGGATGGAGAATGGTCTAAGCTACAGGTTGGCGATACCTGGAAAGGCCGCGATTTGTATTTATGGCTAACGACACAGATAGACGTACCCGCCTCTTGGGCAGGACGCAGGGTACTGGGTCGATTTGATTTTGGCGAGACGGGTGCCGGAAACAACTCCGGCTTTGAATCTTTATTCTTTTACAATGGTAAACCCTATCAAGGTGTAGATTCCAATCATACAGAAGTGTTCTTGCCGGATGAAACGGTAGGTACGCAGCTTCCTCTTACCTTCCGTTTATGGTCGGGTCTAGAAGGTGGCGGTCCTAAAAAAGATCAAACACATGGCATTCGTATGGCAGAAATTTGTTGGCTGGACGATGCAACGGATGATTTCTACTTTACTGCACTTGCTGTAGTTGAGACGCTGAACGTACTCGATTCAAAAACACCAGAATATACACAGCTGCTAAGTACAGTAGACCGCTCGTTTCTTCTGATTGACTGGTCTCGTCCAGGTTCAGAGGTCTTCTACGCTTCGATTGAGGAAGCTCGTAATTATTTGCGTGATGAAATTAATAAAATGGAAAAGTCTTCGCCAGTTACTGTTACCTGTATTGGTCATACCCATATTGATGTAGCTTGGTTATGGCAATTGAAGCATACCCGTGAGAAATGTGCGCGTTCCTTCTCGACCGTACTCCGTCTGATGGAAATGTTCCCTGACTATACTTTTTTACAAACTCAACCTCAGCTTTATGAATACATCAAAAACGATTATCCAGAAATCTACGAGAAGATTCGTGAACGTGTAGCTGAAGGACGCTGGGAAGCTGGCGGTGGCATGTGGCTCGAGGCAGATTGTAACTTGACCTCAGGTGAGTCTCTTGTCCGTCAATTGCTATATGGTACTCGCTTCTTGCGTAATGAATTTGGTGTTGAATGTGATTATTTATGGCTGCCGGACGTATTTGGCTACAGCTGGTCCTTGCCACAAATTCTAAAAAAATCAGGAATTAATACGTTTATGACCACGAAAATTAGCTGGAATCAATACAACCGCATGCCACATGATACCTTCCAATGGCGTGGTATTGATGGTACTGAAGTATTAACACACTTCATTACAACACCAGAGCCTTGGTCTGAAGAAGATTCTTGGTTCTACACCTATAATGGCCGCATCATTCCTAAGACTGTAAAAGGAATTTGGGATACGTACCGGGATAAAGAAGTGAATCGCAATTTATTACTTTCTTACGGATATGGTGATGGCGGCGGCGGGGTTAACCGCGAAATGCTAGAGATGCGCCGCAGACTCAACGATCTCCCAGGACTACCGAAGATTGAAACAGGAACAGCAGGAGATTACTTCCGTAATCTGCAAGAAACCGTTGCTAATACAGATCGTTATGTCCATGTATGGGATGGTGAGCTTTACTTAGAATATCACCGTGGCACGTACACTAGCCAAGCCTACAATAAGCGGATGAACCGCAAGCTTGAGCTGCTATACCGCGAGGCGGAATGGCTAAACGCACTGCAAAGTGTGGTGTCTGAAGATTGGTCGAACTATCGTCAGACCGATTTAGACGAGGGTTGGAGAATTATTTTGCGTAACCAATTCCATGATATTATTCCTGGTTCTTCAATTCGTGAAGTGTACGAAGACAGTACGATTGAATATGCTCAAGCCGAAGCCATTGGTCAATCTGTATGGGAACAATCTACGAACCTACTAGTGAACGGAAGTGAAGCCGGTAAATATACCATCTGGAACAATGCTTCTTGGGAATTAACTGAGCTCGTAGAAATTACTATAGAGCCTGGCATGGAAACAGGACATTGGATAAACACAGAAGGTAAACCATTACAAGCTCAGCGTGAAGGTGACCGTTGGATCATTGAAGTGTCCGACATTCCTTCTCTCGGATACACCACCATCTCCTTCGTGGCAGATGTGAGTTCTGAGCCACTAAGCACTCCATTCAAGCTGAATGAATCAGGAATTTCAACGCCTCACCTTGAAATAGCGTGGAACGAGCAAGGTCAATTGTCATCCATCTATGATAAACACGAACAGCGTCAAGTATTAGCTAATGGAAGTCACGGTAATGTGTTCCAAGTGTTTGAGGATAAACCATTAGCACATGAAGCCTGGGACATTGACATCTACTATCAGCAAAAAATGCGCGAAGTAATCGACTGCACTAGCATTGAAGTCATAGAAAATGGTTCATTGCGTTGTATTGTGCAATTCACATGGAGCTATATGGATTCCACGATTAAACAGCAAATGATCTTACACGCTGGGCATCGTCGTATCGACTTCGTGACGAACGTAGACTGGCATGAGAAAAAACAGCTAATGAAAGTAGCCTTCCCTGTTGCGATACGAGCTACCGAAGCCACTTATGATATCCAGTTCGGTAATGTTAAGCGTCCAACACACTGGAACACTAGCTGGGATTACGCTAGATTCGAGACTGTGGGTCATCAGTGGGCAGATTTATCAGATCGTGGTTATGGCGTTAGCTTGTTGAATGACTGCAAATATGGCTACGACATCAAGGATAATGTGATGCGTCTATCCCTAATCAAATCGGCAACACACCCTGACCCTGATGCGGATCAAGGCGAACATTCATTCACCTACTCTATCCTGCCTCATACTGGGGATTGGCTACAAGGTGATACCGTCCGTCAAGCCTGGTCCATCAACAATCCACTGCGGAGCACCATGGGGCAAGCTGAAGTAGAAACAAAGTCCATGATTCGTCTTTCTACGAATACGGTTATGGTATCTGCCCTTAAGAAATCTGAAGATGGTCAAAAATTAGTTGTACGTGTTCACGACTATTCCGGAAGCCGCCAGCAGATTGATATGACGAGCGACTTGAACATTATTTCGTGGCAAGAGTGTAATCTAATGGAACGTCCTGAAGGTGAGGTTCACACTGAACCTGTCATTACCTTTGTACTTGAACCTTACGAAATTAGAACATTTGAAATCGAAGTATAGAATCTAATTAAATGAAGTAACATACAAAATCGGGGTGTCCCTGTAGCCATGTATAAAAGGCTGCGAGGACACCCCGTTTTTCGATTATGATTGTTTATTTTGAATTTAAGTATACACATTGCGCAATGAGTTAACGTAGCGTATACTCCAATTAAGGGAGAGATGTATATGAGAAGAATGGGGAAAATTACGATATTCACATGCATTGGATTATTGAGCCTTGCTTTGATTGCTATTCTTGCGATTAGCGCTTTTGTGATCAAGAGACCGGCCACCGCCACCCCCGTAATCACGGAAGTGAAGCCTTATGAGTGGAATAAAGTCAAGCTGGACGGAAATGTCATTTCAAGTGATGGATCAGAGTATTTTATCTGGAATAAAAAGGGAGAGACTAATAACTGGATTATCTTTTTTTCCGGGGGAGGGGCCAGTTGGGATGCCCAAAGCGCCGCGCACCCAATCAAGCTAATGAACTTCATTAAAGGTGGAGATACGGGCAACTATTTCCAGAACATCCCCTTCTATATGCTGACATTGCTGAGAGGTATGATGGATACGGATAACCCTGCCAATCCTTTTCATGGATGGAATGTGGTCTACCTTCCCTATTCGACGGGTGATTTCCATATCGGTAACCGTACGGCTGAATATAAAAAAGAGGACGGCAGTACCTTTACAATGCGTTATAACGGCAGCAATAATGTGCGAAGCAGCCTTGATTGGATATATGCCAACGTGGAAAAGCCCGGCAAACTGCTAATTGCAGGTGAAAGTGCTGGTGGATTCGGGTCCGCCTTCTGGGCTCCGGAGATCGCCTCTCATTACAAAGACTCCGAGATCTTCCAATATTCAGACAGTTCCTTCCTGAAATCAGACAAGTGGCCAAATGTTGTGAATAAGGAATGGCAGGCAGACTTCGTTAAGAATTTTGGGTATACCCCTGAAGCGGATATCATCGGGGCAGCATTTAAAGCGAACGGTCATCTACTGCCTGCGAATACGGTAATATTGCAATCCTACTCGGTATTTGACGAGATTCTGATCCACTTTCAGAACAACATCAACGATTACAAGGGGCCCAGAGATCAACGCATTATTAATGAATGGTCACAGGAAATGCGGCAATCTGTATCTTCTTTAGCTGCCACTTTACCTAATTATTATTACTATCTGACCGACTATGGGCTAAATGCTAAGACGGGTACAACCCCGCACACTTTTGCAACCAGAGAGACCTTCTTTCAGGCTGAACAAGATGGTGTGAAGCTTCTGAAATGGCTAGGTGATGCAGTCAACCATCAGAAACCCTATTCAGTTGGGAGCAAGTTCCTCATGACGTCGAAGCCAGCTCAGAAATAGCACAGAATTAGCGAAATACTCGCACAAGGCAGGAGAGAAAATTAATGAATTTGCGTGAAAAGCAGATGCAAATGACGAGGGAGATCATTAAGGATACAGCGCTCAGCTTGTTCTGTGCTCAAGGTATTGAGCGCACGGATATGGCTCAAATTGCAGAACAAGCCGGGGTCTCCCGGCGCACTTTGTATCATCATTATAAGGACAAAGAAGAATTAGCCGCTCAAATCTATGTCCTTAACCTGGAGCGGATGTTTGGACAGCTGCTGTTTGATTTTGATTTTGAACAGCCGGTACAATCACTGGAGAACATTCTGGATAAATATTTGGCGCTAAGAGATCATCAGGAATCACTGATCTACTATGATGCCATTTTTGGAGTTTACTACAGCACGCTTTCTAAGAATCCTGCAGAACTGCCTGACTTTAAGAAGGCTATGGAAGGCTGGTATTCGCGACTTATACTGCTTGACACAATAGCAGTGGCTCCGGAGGAAAAAAATAAGTGGTTGAACATTCTGCAGAAGTCCACCCACCTGTATTTCATGTATTTACAAAAAGCCGTTATTATTACGCATCAGCGGGGCGGTGTGGTTACGGAGGAAGACCGGGCAACGGACCGACAATTCAAGGATTTCATTATGCATGGCGTACGGCATTCCCGATGATTAAAAGAGTCTTTTCGTAATAGGTTTCATTTCGGTATAATATACCAATCGGTATTCGTACGGCTCTAGTTATATGGAAGGAGCAATGGCTGAAATGGACATTGGCAAATATGAGAATCTAGTTCCGAATGTTTTTTTGTTCGTCGACCGCAGATCCTTCCCGGATTGGGAGATAACGAGGAGCAAAATTGATTTCCATGACCTTACCTTCATTGTGGAAGGGAAATCGAACTATTTTATTAATGGGGAGAAATTTACGGTTGAAGCTGGTGATATGCTCTATGCCCCTTCCGGAAGTATTCGGGAAGCGCAGACCTTTAAGGAGGCACCCATGCGTTCTTTTGCGTTTAATTTCTTCTGGCAGGGGGAGGACAATCATGTGCAGCTCCCTTTTGAGACCGTAACCAAAAACTGGAGAACTAAAGAGATCCTAGCGGACATCAAAGATTTCTCGCATGTATGGATGGACAAACAGCCTTTTTATAAAATGAAGGCCAGAGCCATTTTTCAACTGATCGTATATCGCCTGTTAAGCATAACCCACCACCAAGAGACACCTCTGATCGATCTGAGAATCCAAAAAGTAATGACCTATATTATGGATCATTATTCGGAGGAAGTTGCGATCAAGGAACTAGCTGATTTGGTTGCTTTAAATCCTGTATATCTTGGCAAGCTGTTCAAGCAAAACACCGGTTCCACCTATAAGGAATTCATAAATAAAGTACGGGTGAACAATGCCGAGATGATTCTGTCCGCAGGTGGCTTCAATGTGTCCGAAGTAGCAGAGCACTGTGGTTATCAAGATGTCGCCTACTTCAGTAATGTTTTCAAAAATATCAAGGGTTATCCTCCGTCATCTGCCTTGAAATAACGGAGGACCCTGAACCATTCGGGGATTCAGCCCTTCAATTAGCTCTAACTATGAATTAGTGCGTCCCCCTAGTATAGAAGCTCTCCTCTGGGCCCAAATAGGAATACGGCAGCTCCGCAGCGGACAACACAAGCTTTTGCAGGACCAGGCCCGCATCCAATCCGTAAAAGCGGAGGGTATGGATCCCCTTCGTTAAAGCATGAATGGTGGTCACGGTATGGATATTATTCATAACCGCGCGGCACCACGGTTCATTATCATGATTGCCGCCCGCAAAATCCGTAGGTAAAGCATCCGTAATCACTGCCGTCTGTGCATCGAAGCCTACCGCATATTTTAATCCACTGAACTGTGACAGGTTGTTTGTCGGAGCAATATACGCGGTTAAGCTGTAATCTGCATTCTGCTGTACTAAAACCTGATATTCCAGATAAGGCGCATTCTCCGGCTGTTCAAAAGATACCGTATCCAGAAACATTTTAACCGAGGATAAAGAACGCCCATAGTTAGCAATGGTCTTCCATTCCACCCCTGATTGTGCAACACGACTTGAGGTATGCTCCGCTTCAATGGACACTGTATTATGCGTCTCGATAAAGGTCATCGCTAGCACATCCTGAATGTCAGTGAAGTTCACAGCTACACTAACCTTAACGGTGCCTCCGGCACCAGAGATCGTAATTTCACCCGTCGATGTCTCGCGAACCTTTTCCCAATCTACAGAAACCTGTAAGCTCTCCCCAGCCTTGATCCAACCCGATGTTTTCTCAAGCTTAATCCAAGCTACATTACTTCTTGCCTGATATTCAAAGCCCGCTTCTCCACCGTTGCTGATAGTAATGCAATAGTTTTCTTTTTGCAGATTTGTAAATACCGGAAGCTTTGCCGTCCCCGCAACATACGCTTGCTCCGTACCTTCAACATCAACAATCAATATAGAACCTTTAGCGGGAATCAACGTGCTCACCTCTGGATATTTCCACCCCTCTGCATTCCAGTGAACATACCCGACATGAGGGGAACTCATCATTCCTTGCCATTTTCCTTCTGTAATTCCGCTATTATAAACCTGCTCCAGGTGTTTATCCCTATCGATGGCTTCATGAGTCAGGGTAGCGTAGGTATTGGCCAATACACTGCCTCGTCCAGCATATAGCTCGTTAAGTCCAGCATATATTTGCATTTTGAGCACATTGGCTGATGCAGCAGCAGGGAAATATACAAGCTGGTAGTACGCATCTTTTAATGATTCAGGAATAAGAGCATAGTATTGGTCAGCGGCATTCTCCATCCTAATCGCCTGCTTCAGCACTCTCTGTGCCTCATTGTAATGGATAGGACTGAAGGTTGACGGATAAATAATCTCCGGCTTGCGGCGGCCGTTCATTCGGGTATACTCACTCAGCAATTGCGCGATGCCCAGGCATGTCTCATGTTCCAGTGCATATCCGAACTGCTGCTCTACCCATCGTTTGGTATATTCCTCAGTCCGGTTAATCGCTCCGGTACCCCAAGCTTCAAAATCATAGGCCAATTCCATAAAGTAGGAAATAGGCAATTCCATAGGCTTCAAATCCCCGACGTTCACAATCCATACATCACGGATGCCATAGTCGAATGCCATACACATTTGCTCCCAAACCTTCTCCAGCGGAATCGTGTTTAACCATTCATAGGAATGTGGACCCCCATGATAGTCAAAATGATAGTACATCCCCCACCCTGCACTTCGATCGCGTTCGTGTTCCGTTGGGATTTTGCGGAGATTGCCAAAGTTATCATCTGCCAGCAGGATCGTAACCTCATTCAGGACTTCCCAGTCCTTCAAGCCTTCAACCTCAGCAGTGCCATACCAATACTTCTCCACTTCCTTGTATACGGCTAGAATTTGGGGCGAGTGCTCAAGATTATATTTCTTTAATAATTCTTTTTGCGTAAGGATGATATCCTTCAGCAGGTCAATATTCTCCTGGTCGGAGCCCTCCAGCGCAGAATCACTTTCTCCCCGCATCCCTAGTGTGATTAAATTGTCAAAGTCCTGATTCCGTTTGATTCCATCTTCCCAGAAATCCGTAATAGCTTGTTTGTTTCGGGCAAAATCCCATAAGTTACTTGTTCCATATTGGTTGTATACCTTCTGCCATTCACTGCCTGCCCGAAATAAAGGTTCATGATGGGAGGTTCCCATTATAATGCCGTATTCCTGTGCATGCTGGGCGTTGGCGATTGGATTGCTTTTACCGTTAAGGCTGAATTCGGCACTCCACATCGCTGGCCATAAATAATTCCCCTTTAATCGAAGAATTAGTTCAAACACCTTGTCATAGAAATCTTCATTAAAATCACCAAATCTTTGAGTTACCCAAGAGCCCAAAGACGGCCAGTCGTCATTCAAAAAAATCCCTCTGTATTTAACCGAAGGTTCTTTGGAAATCCTATGTAGCTGGCTATCAGGTAAGATCAAATCTGCTTTTTTCTCTGGTATAACATCTGCCCAATATTTCCACGGACTAACGCCAATTTTTTCAGAGATAGAATAAATCCCGTACATCGTCCCGCGTTTATCGCTTCCCACAATGACGAGCGCCTTGTCCACTCCTGCTGTCGGTTCTTCAACTACCTGAATTTTATAACATTCCCTTTTCCCTTGGATGGCGGACACATCCACTGTCCCTTTCGCAATTAAACGATCAATAAGCTCATTACTGCCGATCGATCCAGCGATTATAACGGTTCCATCCAATGCCTCCAATTGTGTATGTATTTCAGGTTCAACCTCTGTTACCTGTTTAACATCTGCTGCAAAAGACTGAGTCACGCGGCACAAACCGGCATAATCCTTCCCTTTGGGATCCACGTAAATCTTAGCAGCTTTGCCCTGCTTCACAAGGATTAATTCCTGCGTAGGCATGATTATTCTCCCCTTAAGCATCCTATTTTCGTATGACTAGGCACATTATATAAGTAAGCGATTTCAACTTCCATGTGTAAACTAGCAAGTTTTTGTAATTATTAAATGAAACTTTGTTTATTGGTTGAACAATCTAGATAATTGGTGTTACTGTTAACAGGTATTCCCTTGTAACAGAATCATTTCTTTGCAAGCGCATCCATAGCAAGAGAACCTTATAAAGCGAGGATGATCCATATGGAAAAGAATAACGAACTCATTGCAGGCGAACAGATTGAAGGTCCGAAAGCTCCAAAGGACCCGGCTGATCGTAGAAACGGCTTTTTTGTGCTGTATGAAACAGCAATTGAAGCAACAGCAAGACCTGAAGGAAAACCTTCACAAGAAGTTTATCTGGAAGGCAGCTATCTGATCGATAAGACCAGATTTATAGGCGGCGTCACAGATAAAGCAATTCTGGAGCTTCTGGGGAGCAGTGCAGGATTTCGCAAATTAGTCCACAGTATTGGAGTATCCGTGAGAAGGACTAACGCGCAGGAAGATCCAGTCACTTTTTTATTGCAGCACTGGGGCAAAACTAGTAAATATGAAACCGGAAGTTATTTACGTGTACCCTGCCCCGCCGATGGTTCAGAGGTTATTTTGAAGTTAGCAGATAATCCGGGTTCTGAAGAAGATGATGTGCTCGGAAAATTTGCTTTTGAATTTAATCACGCAGGCGAACTGGCGATTGCGAGTGTTATTTTTTATTTGCATGACGGTTATTCTGTTCCAGAGCTAATCCTTGAACCACCAGTTGCTTTTGAATCGAATGAGTACCAAAAGATCATTACACAATCCTTGCTGAACGCTGGCAATAATAAAAGATTAAAAGCTGCCATGAATAAGGCTATAAAGGGCGAGGAAGTCACGATCGCTTATATTGGAGGTTCCATTACTCAAGGAGCCGGTGCTAAGCCGATACACACGGAATGTTATGCCTATCAGTCGTATTTAAGATTTAAAAACTTATTCGGCACAAATGGTGGCGAGAACATCCATTTTGTGAAGGCTGGGGTCGGCGGAACACCCTCCGAGCTTGGCGTCATCCGCTATGAAAGAGATATTCTTAGAGACGGTTCCGTAACACCAGATATCGTGGTAGTGGAATTTGCGGTAAACGACGAAGGGGATGAAACGAAAGGCAATTGTTTTGAAAGCTTATGCTTAAAAATACTTTCCGCCGATCATCAGCCAGCCGTAATCCTTCTGTTCAGTGTGTTTATGAATGACTGGAACCTGCAGGATCGGCTCTCCCCCATTGGCCGCCATTATATTCTTCCTATGGTTAGTGTAAAGGATGCCGTATCCGAGCAGTTCCGCCTGAGTAAAGCTGAAGGCAACATCATCTCGAAACGGCAATTTTTCTATGATATCTATCATCCGACAAATGAGGGTCACCGGGTAATGGCTGATTGTCTCGCTTATTTATTCACCGAAACCCATAAATCACTAATGAATGAAGATGAGATCTTATTGGATCAACGACCGGTTATCGGGAATGATTTTACAGGAACCCTCCTGCTGGATCGAAAAAACTATATTGACGCAGGTAAGATCGAAGTAGGCGGATTTTGGGGGATAGATACCGATTTGCAGCGGGTAGAAATGGATGCTGACTCTCACGGTACTCCGGAATTCCCTCATAATTGGATGCATTCAAGGGCGTCTGGTGAAGAAAGCTTCAAGCTGACAATAACGAGTAAAAATCTCATCCTCGTATACAAGGATTCCGGCAGCAGCGAATTCGGCAAGGCGGATATCTTCGTAGACGGCAGCCTTGCAGTTACTGCTGATCCTCACGTGAACAACTGGACACATTGCAATCCGGTAATTCTATATCAAAACGAAGCTAGCAGTGAGCATCAGATAGAAATCAAAATGGTACCCGAAGATCAGGATAAGTGTTTTACTATACTAGGCTTCGGTTATACCCTTTAATCAGTTGCACCAGTTGCAAGACAGCCCCGATGTATTCTTCATCGGTGCTGTCTTTATTGTATCGCTTGGAATTTAGTCCATTTCCCACTAATATACCGCCAAATAAACAATGCCGCTTTAATCAACCAATCACAATAGACTGCAATCCACGTTGCAAACATATCCATATGAAACCAATATACTAGTGCATAAGCGAACGCAATTCTACAACAAATCATAGTAATCATGCTTACGACCATAGGAAATTTCGCATCTCCTGCCGCCCGAAAGACACTTGGCAGTGCATTTCCAAAAGGCCATATCAGCATCATGACGATTGCATGGCTCCATACGATCATGGTTGCCCATTGCTCCGCTTCCTCTGAAAAATGATACATGCGTAGTAAGCTTGGAAACAAAGCTAGACTTACAACAGAACTAACGATCTGTGCCACATAGATCATGCCAATAATCTTCCTTGTATAATACCTAGCCTGAGCATACTCGCCAGCACCCACACATCTCGAAATCACAACAGACATTCCTAATCCAATAGCCATTCCAGGTAACGCTTGCAAGGAAGCGATCGTACTGCCAACTGAATTTGCTGCAATAGCTGCTGTTCCAAAGGTGGAGACTAAACTCAATATCAATAGCCGTCCAATATAAAACATTCCATTTTCCAGTCCATAAGGTACACCAATTCTCATCATCTGCTTGATCATCTTGCCATCAAATTTATGCCGCAAGGTCTTTTTCAGAGATAAGAGATTCTTTGGGTTAGATACTAGAACAAGAATACAAACTGCAGCCCCTATTCTGGAAAATAACGTTGGAATAGCGATACCTGCCGTTCCCATGTCAAGTCCATATACCATCAAGCCATTCCCTGCTATATTCACAAGGTTCACAACCAACATTATTTGCATGGGTAGTTTGGAGTTCCCCATCGTTCTGAATACGGCTGCACCTGCATTATAAAGCGCTAAAAAAGGAACTGAAACCCCAACAATTAATAAATAAGTATTCGCGTGTCCATACACTTCAGTTGTAATCGTTCCAAATAAACCATGTAAAATAAATCCTTTCAGTAAATAAATCAAAACCATAATCACTAGCCCCACACTACCAACAAACCAAACTAATTGATTCGCTGCTTCTCTAGCCTGATTCTCCCGCTTACTTCCAAGATATTGACCCACAATTACAGTACCTCCAGTAGCGAGCGCTGCAAATATACTAATCAACAGTAACATCACCATTTCTACTAAAGATACACCCGATACTGCTGACTCCCCAACAGAGGCTACCATGACAGAATTCACCAATCCCATCATAGCTTCTAATAATTGCTCTATCATTAAGGGGAGAAATAATTTCTTTAGTTGTAGATTGGAAAATAATAATGGTTTCGTGATTGCAGTTTCTAGTTTGCTCATTTGTTTAACTCCATTTTGTAGTCGTTTTAAGTCACAGAACTCATACTTCCATGGTAGTTTCTAAAGCAATAAATATCTAATGCCTATGATGAATTACGTATCATGCTTAATACGTATCGTTTAATCTGGGAATTCTAGATGTTATTATTAAATGAGGTAACAACAGAGGAGGAATGAACAATCATGGATGTTCGTGTTCTCAGATATTTTTTAACAGTGGCTAAGATTGGCAATATAACAAAAGCAGCAGAAATCCTCCACATTACCCAGCCCACTCTAAGCAGACAGCTAATGGATCTGGAAGAAGAATTGGATACCCGCTTGTTTATTCGGGGAAAACGGCAGATTACTCTAACAGACAGTGGACTTCTGTTTCAACAACGAGTAAAAGAGATCGTTTCACTACTAGATAAAACAGAAAGAGATCTGGCAGAACAAAAAGATTTGCTTGGTGGAGTTGTTTCTATCGGATGTGTGGAGTCCACTGTATCCAGGGCGTTGCCGGAGTTATTAGAGGAATTTTCCAGTCGACACCCTAGGGTACAATATGAATTGTATAGTGCGGATGGGGATGATATTCGGGAGAAGCTGGACCGAGGTAATATTGACATAGGTATATTATTAGAGCCCATTGAAGCCGCTAAATATGATTATATTCGCTTGCCTTATCAGGAACAGTGGGGAATTCTGATGCGACGAGATGATCTTCTCGCCCAGAAGTCTTCTATTGGTATTCAGGATATTCTTACTTTACCGCTAATCCTACCTCGACGTACCATTGTGCAAAATGAGATTGCAAGCTGGCTTGGGGTCGAGAATGAGAGTCTTCGTATCTTTGCCTCACATAATCTTTTGACAAACGCCATGCTTCTAGTAGAACGAAAGCTTGGCTATGCCATTTGTGTGAGTGGCTCATATTCTATCCGGGAAAGTGAACGTACTTGTTTTGTTCCATTTGAACCTGAACGAACTACAAGTCATGTTTTGGCTTGGAAAAAAAATAATTTATTCAGCTCAGCCACTGCACATTTTATTCAATTTATAAAGGATACCTATAGTGCATAACATACTGAATAACCCGCTTAGTAAGCGGGTTATTGCTGTTATATGGACAGAATTGCTCTCATTCTTGCTCTCCTTACTCCAGCTCGGTCCCTATCCCTTTTTCCCTCGCCTTGTTTACGTAATACACCGCTGTAGCGATATCAAAGACGGCCATCCCCATCGGGCAAAAGAAGATCGGTTCATCTTCGCCGAATTCATCTAGGCTGTGGCGTAAGACAACATCGGTAATCATCTGGGTGTCAGCACGAGTGAGCCCCTGCTCCAAATGAAGCTGCTCAATATCCGTATTCTCACGGCACACTTCATCCCAATCGTCGACGATAATGGCTTTTAACGAAGCTAACGCCTCCGGCTTATAATCGCGCAGTGAAACATTCAACAGAAGACTACCTTTTTCAGGATACAGATCGATATACCGATGTTCGGATACAGTACAAGTAATAAAGATATTCGAATGCTGATAAACGTCCGCCCACGTCTTAGCCACTTCCATCCTATCTCTAAAGAGAGATGAGATTCCTGATAAGTCTACTCCCTTGATATCGAAAATCCGGATACGTTCGACTCGATCCCCGTACAAAGCCGTAACCATTTGACAATGATACTGCCCAATTGGTCCCCAGCCGATAATGCCTAGATGAATCCGCTCCACTGAACGCACCAGCAAAAAGTAACGAATCATCAGTCCGCTGATGGAAGCCGTCCTAATAATACTGGGAAGCGGAGAGTTCAAGACGGCTGAAGGCTGGCCTGTACTTGGTTCATTCAATACAATGATGCTATGCGCGCGAGGAAGATCAGCCTCAATATTATCTGGGAAGCTAGAAATCCACTTTATCCCTGCCGCGTTCACCTCTCCCCCTACGTAAGCGGGCATTGCAATAATCCGGTTTTGTGGACTCTTATACCTTAGGTAGGGCTTTATCGGCTGGACATAATCACCTGAATCGATGATACCCACAGCAGTCTCTACCGATTCCACAAGAATAGGCCAATCAACACCTACTGCCCGTATATCTCGATCATTTAAGTACAGCATACCGTCACCTCCTTATGAAACATATCGTTTCTTACATCTCAGTGAGATCACCACATTCAGCCAACAGCTCCTGACCGAATTGGTTCTGAATCCATGAGTCAGAATATACGGTATCTAGGTAACGCTCTCCCTTATCATGCAGTATGACTGCGCAGACAGCTCCCGGAGTCAATTCTGGCTCCATCTGCTTAACGGCGTCAATGATTCCCCCGGAGGATGCGCCAGCCAGGATGGATTCGTTCTGTGCCAACATCCGGCAACCTTTTACGATATCCGAATCCGAGACATGCACGATATGGTCGATTATATCTGTTCTGCAAAAAGGTGGCACGATGCCTGCACCCAGTCCCGGGAAGCGCCGTGTACTCTTATTTCCGCCAAAAACCGCACTTCCCTCTGCATCAACAGCCACGATCTTGGTCCGAAGTCCGTGATCTCTTGCGTATTCCGCAAGACCCCGTATGGTTCCGCATGTACTAACGCTGCAAAATAAATAATCCACTCGTTCAAGAACAGTCACGATTTCTTTCATTGTCGTATGGTAGTGAGCTAAATAATTATTTGCGTTTGCATACTGATTCGGCCAGTAGCTGCCCGGTATTTCCGCCAATAACTGCTGCACACGTTTCAGTCTAGCAGGAAGAAACTCTCCTGTTACGGGATCGGGATTGGCGACATAGTCGATTTTAGCATCCAACGCCTTCAGAATTTGCAGATTCGTTTCCGTAGTTCTTGGATCAATAACGCTGATAAAACGCATCCCCAAATACTTACAAATCATGGCCAAGCTGATCGCCATATTACCAGAGCTCGATTCAATGATGGTGGTTCCCGGGCCTATTGTTCCTTCCTTCCATGCCTCTTGGATCATCCGCAGGGCGGGACGATCTTTGGCGCTTCCCCCCGGGTTCATCAGCTCCATTTTTGCATAGACGTCAAACTCACTTTTATAGAACAAGCTCTTCAGCTTGATTAAGGGTGTATTTCCGATAGTCGACAAAATACCGTCAGTGAAGGCCATCTCTGCGCGATCTTTATCTTTCTGGTAATATAGCTTTTTGTTCTTAACCTTTCCGCTGTCCATCGGCTCGTCTTTGCCTACTATAATGACCTCAATATCGTCCAGCAGATGGTTTCGAATCATCATGCCGATTTCCGGAATGCATTCCCTAATTTCCTCTTTGATCTTCGGGACAATGGTGTTATCCGCAGATTTACTTTTGATATAAACGGTCAGCGCATTCTTCCTCACTTTGACCCGAATGATCGCATCTTCAAGATGTCGGTATACGACCTGTTCGATATCGTACAGGCTTATTTTCTCCCCGTGCTTCAGCTCCCGACCCACCCGTTTGACGATGGAACTAAAGCTCTGCTTCTCCACACCATCTATCATCACAGACCTAAAGTCCCTTACAACATCATAGGTAACGAAACGAATAGCTGGCAGCATTTTGCGAACCATGGAGGTAAGAACAAGAACACTTTCATCATTACTAAGCGGACTTAGTTCTTCGCCAATCTCCTGCGCCCCGACCCCTTCCGCAAAAATCCCATCAGCAAAAATATACCTGCCAAGATCATGTGAATAATAAGCAATCGTGCCTATTTCAATAGAGCCATACGTATCAATGATGTCGCGCGGTTCAAGACCGAACAGACGGGCCATATTCCGCTGCCAACCTAATGAGGCGATTTCCCCAACCAAAATAATCTTTCGGATTCCAAAAGCCCGCGGATCTCTAGTAGCATGTACGATATGATCAAGGATGGAAGGCATTGTGTAGAGTAAGTCAGGCTTGAAGGTTTGAAGCTGTTCAATATGCTGCTCGATCGGCAATTCGAAGGGAATTGAATGATGTTCCAATCCTAACCGCTCAAAAATGGACAGTGCAGTGTTCGCCGCATGCCCAGTACCCATATCCGCCAAAGCGCTAACACATCCGCTTCCCGCAATAAGATCACCGTACAGCTTCGTTTTAATATCTATATAGTGCTTATCGTCTTCCTTAGAGTAAAGTATAGCTTTTCGACGGCCAGTGCTTGTACCCGAAGTCAAATATACGGTCAAAGAAGGATCAAAAGGTTGATTATAATAATAAGTATCTAGCGTTGTCGACGTCATAAGCGGAAGCGTCTCTAAGCTATAATTCGCTCTTTCGCCGCCGATCAGCCCCTTATACCAGGGAAATGCCTCAATTACTTCAAGTAACTTATCCTGCAATTTGTCTTTGTCGAGCAGCATGATGGCCGCCTCCTGTTGACCGCAAGCTGCAGCCCATAGATAAATACCTACCATAATCATATGTAGAATTCTTTCAGTGTGTTCTACAATTCGGTGGTTGCCCAATCAAAAGCTGAGGCATTTCCGTAATATAGCCTATGGATCTTTTGAGACGGAGGGACAAAATGATGAAGCAGATAAGCCGTATATCCAATAAGCTGACGAAGACAAGGGTGCTGGTTAGAAATCAAGAGTTAAATAAACATGTCCCGCTTACAAGAAAAATGGATAAGAACACTCTCTATGAAATGCTACAAAAATATAAGATGGTGTACATTAAGCCTTGCTGCGGATCTTTAGGACAGGGCGTGATACGGGTTGAACTTACTCGTGCACAATACAGCTATCAGTCCGGTACCCACGTACACAAATTCTCTAATTACGACACGGCATATCGGGCCCTCTTACGAGAAGCCCAAGGGAAGTCCTATTTAGTTCAAAAGGGGATCAGGCTGTTGGTGTACGATGGCCGCCCATTCGATATCCGGGTGATGGTGCAGCGGAATTCTAAGGGTGGGTGGGAAGCAACAGGGGTTGCAGGACGCGTGGCGCATCCTCGCAAAGTAGTTACAAACGGGAGTCAAGGAGGAACGATTTATCCGGTTGAGGAATTATTGAAAGCCTACACAAGCACAGAGAATTGTACAATATTGATCCGATCCCTGAAGCAAATTGGAGTGAAATCCGCCAGACAGCTTAGCACTGTCTATCCCGGCCTTCAGGAAATCGGTGTAGATATTGCCTTAGATCAACGTCTCAAGCCATGGATCTTGGAAGTGAATACGGCTCCTGATCCGTGCCCGTTTACTAAGCTGAAAGACACCCGTATGATTGACCGAATTGTCAGATATGCAAAAGTATACGGTCGCACATACAATCTTAAGTGCATGAAATCAAAACAGGGTGTCGTGTGAAGCATAGTAGAATCCATGTACCGCGGCGAACTGTGAATTTACAAGTCCACAGCTCGCTTTTTGTACGGAGTATAGGGTCTGTGTATTCAGAGGATAGACGAAAAAAGACGAGAAATCCCCTCTTTAAATTTGATTATAAGGGACCTTTCTCTATAACGCTCAGGGGTAAGCTCTGTACTTAACTGGCTATCTTCCTGAAACAATTCTTGAAGCTGTTTAGCAACTTGCTCATCATAAACAATTGCATTAACTTCGAAATTGAGTCTAAAGCTCCGGGAATCAATGTTCATTGTCCCTACGGACGCTACTTCTTCATCTACCACAATCGTCTTGGCATGCAAGAAACCATTTTCATATAACAGAATTTTCGCTCCATAATTCAATAATTCACCTGCATACGCCCAAGTTGCCCAGTAAACAAAAGGGTGGTCAGGCTTATTTGGAATCATAATCCGTACATCCACACCGGATAGGAGTGCAATTTTACATGCATCCATAAAACTACTATCTGGAATGAAGTATGGCGTCTGAATATATACACTCCGTTTGGCGTTCAAGATCAGCTTAATATACATGTTTTTCAGATGCTCAACTAGCGAGTTAGGACCACTAGACACAATTTGAGCGGGACTTGATCCGTCATGACTTCCAGTAGTAAAGGAAAATTGATCGAAGCTTACCTGCTCGTGTTTCCGGGCATGTTTCCAATCCAGAAGAAACCTGCCTTGAATTTGATTAACGGAACCACCCTTCATTCTAAAATGTGTATCCCGCCAATATCCAAACTTTTTATCTATCCCTAAGTATTCATTTCCCACATTAAATCCACCAATATAAGCAATTTCCCCATCGATGATACATAGTTTTCTATGATTTCGATTATTCATTCGAAAATTTATCGGTCTAAGCAGTGATGGAAAGAATACCTCTACTTCTCCACCAGCAGAAAGTAGTTCTTTAAAGAACTTAAGAGAAAGTCTCTTGGAGCCGATTTCGTCATAGAGAACCCTCACTTTTACGCCTTCTTTGGCTTTTTTAGTTAATTCATCTCTTAATTTTGTCCCTAAATCATCAGGCTGGATGATATAATATTGAATGTTGACCTCTTTTTTGGCATTTCTAATATCATTAAATAAAGAGTCAAACTTTTGTTTACCATCGTTAAAAATAGCTATCTCGTTATCTGTTGTCATTAGCGCATTCGATGAAACAAGGTTCATATGAATTAAATCAGCATATTTCGTTAACAAAGCGTTCTGATTCTCGCGTTGATCCTTTAATGTAGCCAATTGATGATCTACAGTTGATTGTAGATATTTACTTTCTTCAGCTGAAAGGCCAAAGAAATTCTTTTTTGCTAAATTACGACCAAGAAAGAGATAAATAATAAAACCCAAAATGGGAATGAAATAAAAAACCATAAGCCACGCCCAAGTATAACCAATATCTCTCCTCTCAAAAAATAAAAAACCAGCAGAGAGCAATATGTTTATAATCATAACAAATGAAAGTATCCACGTGACCAGACTGCCGTTGTCCATAAGGAGTTCCTGCCTTTCTTATCTTTCTATAGATGTCGGTATTTCTAGTTTTGCCAAAAGTCAGTTTATTCATCGTCTGATAAATCAATACTTCTGTAAATGACTAGATAGAGTACTATAGCATAATTGTCCATCTAAGAAAACATTTGATAAAAAACTCAATAATTAAAAGATAAAATCATAAAAATCCACATAAAAACAATAGCCCTAGTGCAGTAGTTCTGCATCAGGGCTATTGTTGTGACTTTTCAATTAGTGTGAGAAATATTCAACCAACTCATTATATATTAAGAACGATTTCTCTCCCAAAATGAGTGACAATGGTTAACGTTCCCTCGCTGAACTTAACTTTCAAATCTTGCTCAGGTGAATGCTTGAGGACCTCATCAGCTTGATCAGCCTGAATATCCAAAGCCCCCTCTGAGGGACAACCATAGACGGCCGAAGCGAGCCAATGAATTCCCGGCTCAAGGGTGCTCGTCAGCATCGGCAGCACCGTTCGAGGGTGAAGCAGGTTCGTATTGGCGTTCGGCCAGACCAGCTCACCCTTCCGACAACCTAGCAAATCCTTGATTGCGCTGGTTCCCCAAGCAGTGGAGGCCATCGCACCAGCCACATCGATCTTCGATATCATTTCATTCTCTTGACCAAGTGCGAATCCACCCTCTGCGGTATCCAGCGACCGTCCAGTTTCGACTCGATGAATCCGAATATGCCAAGGAAGTCCGGCGACAACCCAAGTCTGAACCTCGACATTGGCCCACGGTTTCCAGACGGAACGAAGGACGTTGTCTATCATCTCAGACTCTATATTCTGGCGTCGTACCCGGTATAAGTTGTCTCCGACCTCGCTCATCGCAAGCATAGCGTCGAACGCTCCTTGGGAGAGCCCCCATTCAGAGCGGGGCACGCTGAAGCCGAAGCCTGTTGAATACACGAATTTTTCGTATTTGGCCGAGGTGTGGGTATGTTCATTCGTGTATAAATGTCCGCTATTGAAGGCCGCTACATGACCGGAAGCGTGCTCGCGGACGGTGACAAGATGTGCAGGCTTCTGAACCATGACAGCCGGAATGGACGGTAGCGGCAGTTCCTCTTCCTTCCAGAACGGATGATCCGCCCCTAGAGCCAGCGGCAAGAAAGTCTTTAACGCCCAATACGGAGATCCGGGGGCATTGTAATTCTCCGCCATGACCAGATTCGGGTAAGTATATCCGATGGTCAGTACGCCATCGGCGTCAACAATCGGCTGACTGAACCACCAACGCAGATTTCGCAGCACTAGACCTTTTACCACACCAGCAGAAAATCCTTCAACATCTGCATAGGCAACGGCGCTCCAAAATGCCGACTGGGCAAAGCGGTAAGTCAAGCTACGCCCATAAGGAAGTGCGGAGCCGTCGGGTGCGAACCAGCCGATGAATTCAGCAGCAAACAATCGAGCCCGTTCTTTGAACACACGGGAACGTTCGGGGTCTTCCTGTTCCATCAGCTTTGCGTACAGCAGTGCATAGTAATGAATAGCAAAAGGTACGTAATAATCGCTGTGACCATTAATCCCGTCGCTGTACCAGCCCTCTCCCAAATAGAAATCATCCATGCGCTTTAAATTGCTCTCCAGTTGTCCTGCGTCGTAGGGACGACCGATTTTGCGGAATCCGATATTGACTAGAACGTTAAAGAACAGCCAATTGCAATCATAGCAAGGATGGGCGTTTATTTGATTCAGCCAACGGTATAATTGATCCTGCTCATTCGGAGCAAGTGGCAACCAAATCTGTTCCGGAATGGCTGCCAATGCGAAGCCGAAGACCGCCATTTCGACCAAACGCTGATCGTAATCCTTCACCTCTCCCCAATATTCTTCATGAGAAGGATCGGTGCCATGCCGAATGCCATCCAGCACGATGTCCCAGAGTTCGCTGTCTCCACCACCAATGAGCAGGGGTACCAAACCCCACAACACCCGCGAGAAACCTTCCATTTCAGCAGTTGCTGCCGAATAGCTCGCCCCTGTTTTGCCAATTTTAAGTCGTGAGCCACCTTTGCTGTAGAACGGCCGAAGTGGATCCGTAAGCTGCTCAAGAGCGATCACCAGATCCTCACGGGTCTTCAGCGGATTACCGCCAATACGAGAAAATGATTTCTCATTGTTCATCATAATCACCCCTACTCCCAAAAGAACGGTCCTACGGCTTTAATGCGGGCTAATGCTTCGACATAGAAAAAATCACCGTAGATAAGCGGAACATCTATATTCCGGTCCTCAGGGTAGTTACTTGTACCATGAAGCAGCAACCCTTCCTCGTCCGCATTGTCCCAACTGCCATAATTCTTGTAGAGAGATTCCACTATTCTTATAGCCCCGTTCCGGTACACATGGGACTCCGAATCATCCACCTGGTCGGCTAGCAGCAGCAATCCACTCGCTGCGCAGGAACCAGCGGAGCTATCACGTATCTCGCCGACTTCACCGGGAGCGCGGAAATCCCAATGTGGAACGTGATCATCCGGCAGTCGGGTCAAGAAGAAATGCGCTACCTGCTTGGCTCCATCCAAGTAGCTTTGCTTTCCCGTATGATGATAGGCAAGCGCTAGGCCGTAAATAGCCCAAGCCGTGCCGCGTGACCAAGCCGATTCGGGCGCAAAGCCTTGCCCACCAAGCTTCTCCACCACTTCACCCGTCTCCGGGTTGAATTTGACGATGTGGTACACGGAGCCGTCCGGTCGGATAAAATGCTCCAGCACAGTATCCATATGCGCCTCTGCGATATGACGATAGCGGGGATCACCCGTTGTCTCGGAAGCCCAGAACAACAGGCTGGTGTTCATGCAGCAGTCGATAATAGCAACTCCGCTGTTGTCCTCCCCTTCACTCCATGGATTCCAAGCCCGAATATAATGCCCTTTCAGATTGAAGCGGGCTGCCAGATAGTTGGCCGCCTTTAATGCCCGAATTTGCGACGCTTCGCTACCCGTCAACTTATAATTTGCCACACTGGTAAGAATCCACATGAAGCCTAAATCGTGATCCAGCTTAACGTAGCCGTCCAGTACCTCGTCGAGTCTCTCTTCGCAGCACTCTGCGATCATTTTAAGATTTTCGTCCCCACTTTCAGAATAAAACTGCCAGAGCATTCCCGGCCAGAACCCTGCTGTCCACCAGTTCGGTGCTTCAAGCAAGTATTTACCACCTTGACTCGCGTGTGGAAATTCTGCACCGATCTTTCCACTGTTACATCTTGTCTTTTCAAGTGCCTTGTTCCAAGCATCATCCAGCCAAGTTGGGTTTTCCGTTATATTCATTTCAAACACCGCCTTCTTAGAATGGTTCACTATTTCTTTCATGATTTATATAAATTGAAAGGTGAATACTAATTTCCCTTCAGAACCGGGCTGAAGAGCATGAAAATCTAGCGTATGCCAGACCGTATCCCTGCCAAAATGATCCCGGTACTCACGTGCAGTAATCTCAGGCTCAACGATCTGAACATCATAAGTCACTTCCACTCCGCCTACTCCAGTTCTGGGCAGCAGCACGACACCAGAACGAAGGATCTTCGGACGACGCCAGGTTACGAACCGCTCTGTCCAGCTCACTGACTTACCGTTATACTGGTACTCGTCCATTAACTCCAAGCGAGGATGCTGCCCCTTGTACCAAACCATAGAGCGGATCAGGGATTGAAGCTCTTCCACTTCGTATGCCTGAGACAGCTCCAGCTTCAGTTCATCTTTTTCAACCGCAGCCGACGCGTACAGAACTGTAGCACTATGCTTCCTGCCAGCCAGTTGATACTGGCCGCCGATGATCGGAACCGAATGTCCCTGCGAGCCGTTACAATCATATTGATAACGGCCAGCCCCAAAATATTCAGCCGTATACTCTCCACTGCCGAGATCAGCTGCATAGATTTCGCCTCCACCTGACAGAATGAACTGTCCCAGATCATTATGATTATGAGGTTCAGCGTTATGCCCTCCCTTAGCCGCGAAGCCGAACGAACTTCCTCCGGACTGATAACGCGAGACAAGCCATCCCGCATCAGGAAGATAATAACTGGCGGCTCCCCAATCCTGATCCTGTTTCTCATCGCCGGTCCTTCTCCAGATGAGATTTCGAAAAGCCGGAGCCCAGCGGCTGCAGTGATCCTTAGCGTAAGGAGTGCGAAGCACAGGCGGAGGACATTCTACTTCTGGATAGGTATCAGCTAAATAATGGGACAAGCCCATATGTATGTGAATTCGAGGCTCTGAGTCAGAGAAATTGGCGACAAAATTGCCATCGATGAAAATTTTCTGTTGGAACTGAGCGATACTTCGCACTTTGTCCGTTGCAAACCAGTCTACTCTTCCCTCACTTCTAACCCGGAGAAGATCACTGTAATACGTGAAATAGCCAAATCCGTAGTTCCAGTAACTCAGACCTTCCAGGCAGGCCCCATCATCCCCGAAGCCTTCCAGATAGTAGCTCATGCTGCGCTCTGTCTTCAGCAGGATATTCGTCAGCGCAGCAGGATCATCCAACATCAATAAGGCGGCTGCCCCGATCGACCCTGCGCACACTGCTGCCCAGTTATGACGTGCAGTCTCCCAATCATAAGGACCACATTCAATAAAAGGTCGAAATATTCTCTTTTCTACTTCATGTCTGATTCGGGATCGAAGAAGCAGCGGAAGTCGTTCTCCCAGTAATAGAGAAATTTCGGCAAGGGTAAAAGCGGTCTCCGAGGAGAACAGATCAATAAACTGATCAATATTCTCTGTATTATGATCTGCAGGAAGATGGGCTGGCAGGCACCATGTGTACTCTTCGCATATAGACCATAGGATATTTTCCAGGTTCTCCAGAAGTCTGACATTATCCGGCTCAAGCAAGGTCATAAATACATATGTATTCAGCCTTCTTCTCCGTTCGAAATAGACCCGTTCATATTCCAACCTCGAACCTGTGCGCGCAAAAATTGAAAATAGCGTATCCGTCAGCTCTGATATAGGCTGGCTGTCTAATCTTTGAGCCTCCTCGCGGATTTCGCTGATATCTTCCTTTAATGTCTCGGATGATAAGGCCTGTTTCCAATAAGCATCCGACTCTCCATCAGGATAATACAAGCTCAGATCTGCTGGCTTCATTTCTTGGACAATTCCGAAAAGCTCCTGTCTGTTCATGCTTTTCCCCTCCCTTTGACCGATTAGATCAGATTCCCCTATCTACTTAAGGCATGATCTCTCATAACATCCTCTCCGGCTGCGATTCTTTGTGCTGTCCATTTCAGTTCTGTCCCTGCCCAGAAAGGATCTGAAGGAAGTAACCCCAGAGGAAGAAATACTGAAGCGCATAAATAGAGACTTCCCGTATTGATATAGCTCTCCGCAAGCTCTGGCTGGTAACCATACACCCCCGGACGTAGCCACCCGTCCTCATCCAGCGTCCCTGGAAATCCCATAGTCCGTGTGATTACAGCGGTCAAGGCGCAGCGTACCTGTGCGGGTGATAGCGCATCCTCCAGAAAATGCTGTAGCGCCGCTTGTGATAGCAGCTGAAACGCACCAAAACGGTAAACGATAGAGCGCCCGATAAACGGATACGTTCCGTCCGGCGCAATCATCCGTTCCAGAACAGTTGCGTATCTTTGTGCCCGCTCCAGAATCAATGGCCTCAATACGGAGTATTGCTCCGAGTCCCGTTCAAAAAGTGTAACCACATCCACAAGCATCGGCTGAATGACAAAGCTATTGTAATGATCCCAGTGAAAGTCCTTGCCATCCCCGTAGATACCATCGCCTTTATACCAATCCATGAACATGTGGATCGCATAACCAACACGCATCCGGTCATATTCTGAATCGCCGAGTATATACAAAGCTGCTTCAACCATTGCGCTAAACAGCAGCCAATTGCTCCCGCTGGGTGCAGTCCGGCGTGTTCGCTTTAAAGCTGTTATTAAATTACCTTTGACCCGCTCATTCAGCCGCCCGGCAAGCTGCTTCGGTGCACGCACCAACGCATGAGCGAGGAATGCCGCATCGACCAACGGTTGGCCTTCGGACTTAAAATCCATATAGTCAGGTGATGATGGATCAACAGCAGCATCGATGCATTCCAGCATCAATAGGACATAACGAGCCCTGAGCTCTTCTTCTTCACCCTCCAGCCCTTCAAGCTCTAGCCATGGGGCCATTCCACAGGCCAACCTGGCGAATGCCTCCAAATGCGCAAACTTGCTCCTGTCACTATGAAACTCGGTGGGCAGCCGTTCCTTTAATTTTCTTTGCGACAAAGCGTCAAGTACTGGGTTCCCGATCTGTAGCATCGTATCCAGCCAATATTTGCGGTGTTTCGTACTATTCATACACCATCCACCCTTTCAATTGCGTCTATTCAGCAGATGCAGATCCCTACTACTCATGTTCAGACCAGCTATATACTTGGCTTATTGCGTAATCTTCTTCTATAGTTTAGTGTTGTATTATTGCAATGTCTTTGCGATTAATGATTATTTATTGCGTTTGTTGCTATTAATCTGAAAGGGGTTATCCGGATGAAACATGCCCAGTATTATCAGCCGTTCGAAGGCGACATACTGGCGGGCATCGGCAATTCACCGATCTCACCTACCAAAGATTTTCATATTCATGATCACTTTGAAATCTTCCTATTTTTAGGGGGCACGGTGAACGGATTTGTGGATCAGTACAGCTATCCGCTTCAACGTGGCAATGTGCTCTTATTCAACAATCACGAGATTCATAAAATCATTAATCTATCTCCGGAGCCTTACGAACGATTAACAATTCATTTCAAAGCTCCACTTGTATATCCCTTCTGCACCGCAACCACAAATCTGCTCGCCTGTTTCCAGAACCGTCAGCCCGGAGAGCAGAATCTCGCTCAAATGGATGAAACACTGCTTGCAGAGTACATGACCCTTGCCTATCGCCTGATTGCAATTTTGGAGAATCCTCAATACGGCAGTGAGGTTCTGGCTTTAACTTATCTGATCCAGATTCTGGTCCTCATTAATGAGCTATATAGCCGTACTAGTTCCACCATACCCAGTATTATTTCATCGCATATTCAATCGGCCATGCGCTATATCGATAACCATCTGCATCTGAATCTGTCGCTAGAGCAGATCGCTGGTGAATTAAACATCGATAAATATTATCTTAGTCACCTGTTCAAGCAGCAGACAGGAGGAACGATCTACCGGTACGTCCTGCTTAAAAAAATCGCTTTATCCAAACAGCTCCTATCCTCCGGAAACTCCGTATCCGAAACCTGTTATCTATCCGGCTTCAATGACTATGCCAATTTCATACGTACTTTCAAGAACATCACGGGCATTCCACCTGGAAAATACGGCAAAAAAAGCTGACATTGCCACTTATCGACGACTCGCAATTGTATTAACCCTTCTTTGAACTTATAAAAAAACCTGGCACCCGCTAAATGCAGCTGCCAGGTTCATGGAAGTGCGGCTTACAAATATCCCAGCAGATTGGCGATGACTTGCGCACTTTCGGCACGGGTCATCATCTCTTGCGGTGCGAATTGCATATTGCCGCGTCCTTTTATCAGCCCTGCCTGCTCAGCGAAACTTGCTGATTTCTGTGCCCAGTCATGAATCAGGGAATAATCACTGAACGAGCCTGCTGAAACTTCATTTACCTTGCTGCCTTGTAAATATTCATAAGCCCTAACGATCATTACGGCCATTTCCTCGCGGGTAATGCTGCGGTCCGGTGCGAATGAATCCGAACTACGTCCGAGCACTATGCCCGCTTCGCTTACGGCTGCAACGTACTCTGCATACCAAGCTTTGGAGTCCACATCAATAAACGTTGAATGACTTCCTGCCTCTAAGCCTAGCGCTCTTGCAATCATGGTCGCGAATTGTGCTCTTGTCACTTTCCCTTGCGGGTTAAACTCAGTATCGGAAATACCTTGGATAATATGTTTAGCCGCCATTGTCTTAATAACATCCCTCGCCCAGCTATCCGTACTGACATCCAAGAATGTCTTGTCATATTCTAGGACTGCAAACTGGCTGAAATGCTGTATTTCCGTACTCCATTTTCCATCAGCTAGCATTCCGCCCATAAATTCAAGAGCTCCGTTCCCGGCTATATTGTAGATGCCCAGCAAATTAGGATTGGAATCTGAATCTACTATGAAGGTAAGCGTCAGTGGCTTATCAAAACGGGTTACCGGTACGGCAGTGCCATTCGTACTAATAACTTCCAAACTGAAGTTAATTACATCACTTGCAGCAGATAACTGAACCGAGCCGTTAACAGCTGGGTTATTTATAAGCTGTTCCACGGCAACTCTGGATGCCTTCACGGCCGAGAGTTTGATTCGTGCTCCATCCACTTGACCTCCTGCAGCTTTCTCCTGGATACTCTTTAGCGCTTCTGGGGTCAGTTGGATAGCAAATGTATTCCATACGAGACGCAGCGTGTTCACTCCGATGATATTTGACACTCCCACAGGAAGCAGTACGGAATCAGTAGCTTCTGTGAGCTGAACTGTTATTCCCCCTCCAACCGGAGCCGTGAAATCGTCACTGTTAAGAATCCGCGTGGTCTGCGGCAGCGGTGTTGGTGTTGGCGATACCGTCGGTGCTGTGGTCGACACCGGCCCTGAGGTTACTTCAGGTACAGGTGTTGGTGTAGGATTTGCTGTGGGTTCAACTGTCGGTGTTGGTTCTACCGTTGGTGTTGAAGTCGGCGGTTGCTGTGCTTCTCCCACTGTAACTATTCTTATAACTTCAACAGCCGTATTGCCCGCGGAATCGCTCACATTATAATGATAAATATAAGTGCCTGCTGAAGAGGTATCTAGCGTCTCCGTATGATTCCCATCCTTCGTAATCGTCGCCACAATACGTTCTGTAATATCGCCATCGCGGTTATCCATTGCGGTGGCTCCGGCATCTGTATAGCTTGCGCCATTGTCCAGTTGAACAGATGGTTCTCCAAGCAGTGTAATGACCGGCTTCAGTACATCTGGATCTTCCGATACGATTACTTTTCGGGTGACTTCCGCAGCCGTGTTGCCTGCGGCATCGCTGACATTGTAATGGAAGGTGTAGATATCCGCTTGCGCTGTATCTAACTCCGTCAGACCATACACTTCACTGCTGACCGTTGTATTGATGCGGTCCGTGATATCACCGTCTTGGTCGTCATACGCAGTGGCTCCTGCATCCGTATATTCAGAACCCATCTGCAGATTGACTATGGCTTCACCTATCAAGGTAATCTCCGGCTGCTTCATATCTGGCTCCGGTAGCTTAATCGTTCCGCTGGCCGCAGCTTCTGCCTTCGCCTCGCCCTTGTTCAGTAATACTGTGAAGCTGAAGCTGCCGGCTGTGTCATCATTAGCTTCCTGGAACGAAGATAGGGTGATATCACCCATCGTAACCCCCGTATCACTGAACCCGATTAAACCGTTCATCGTTTGGAGCAGCCAGGTCCGGACTCCATCTTCGCTGTTAGCTGTTTCCTTCTGCACGCTATATGCAGCACCTTCTATAATACTTTTAGCCTCGTTTACAGCCTGCTCATTGACAACGCTGACCCTGTCCTTCGCCACTGCTAAGTAACTAATCACAGATGCCTGACTATTCGTATTGTTTATCGAATATTTCACGACGCCGCTCACCGGCAGCGTAAAGTCATGAGTGATCGTGACGCCATTAGGACCTGCGAGTACACCGGTCTTGACCGTTTCGTTCACTGTCTTCCCTTCAGCATCAGTGTAGCTAAGCGTGATATCCATCGTGCGGTTGCTCATATTCCACCAGTCCCGATGGAACGATGTAATCGTGTACTTTCCTGCGCTCAGAGGGAGGGTGTAGATCAGAGGTGTATTCTTTGTATTCGAGCTGTAGACACCTGTCTGAGTTTTATCCGTGATAACCACGGCACCGCCAAGCCCTTTGAGATTATAATTTGCCCCTGTATTGATATGACCCCACACAGCGCCTGTTGATAGTTGATCCGCGGTGCTATTCAGAAGGCTGTCGCCCACGAAATTCTTGATCACCGTATAGGGTGGTGTGACGACATCCGCCGAAACACCGACATCCAAAAAGTACACGAGACCTTCTGGCACTACTTCCACATTAGCAGTGGTTTTTAGATTGCCATAAGTGCCGGTTACAGTTACTCTTTCATAGGGTGTGTTGAAGCTGACCGCGTCTAAATTCCACTTCACAGACACCTGCAATTTGGATCCATCTTCTCGGGTAGCCTCCAACTTATCTGGAAGATTCGGCAATTTCCCGACATAAGTGGCAATATCCTGAGGAGCAGCAAGCTCCCGTATATCCCCTGTTGTCAATTGGTTCTGGGCAGAGATCAGACGTACCGCGAGTTGCACAGCTCCTTCCTGATCCAGTCTGAAATCAGCAGCATTATCTAGTGCTTCTTGGGCGGTGTTCTGTGCGGCTGCAAAAAGCTGCCAGTCTCTATCCGAATATTCATCCCGTTTGGTAACTTCTTTCGCTGCTATTACCGCTGATTGAAGAGCAGCTGTATCCACAGCACCCTTTACTTCACCGGAAACAACCGCTACCGCGTCCACAACCAAAGTACCGCTTAATACCTTTATCTGAACGTTATGCTGTCCATATTTAAGTCCGCGAAGCGTATACGTTTGGTAGAGTTCTTTAGAGGCCATCGTATCGGCTGACAGTGTGACAATTTCATCATCAACAGTCACTTCTAACTTAGCCGATCCATTATTCGGTCCCAGAATATCTAACCCGGTGCCTTCAAAAGAATATTCCATCGTAGCAGCTGCACCTTGACTGGTAGATAGGGAACGCTGATAAATATACATGCCAGCCCCGTTTTGATGACTCCACAAACCGCCGTATTTTAATTTAGGGTTTGGTGTAGCAGCCAGATCATACATTTCAAGATTATCCAGTAATTCGGAATAGTATGGCGTATAGCCGTCAATCGTCTCGACCTTCAGATTATCGAAACGAACATGATAATATCCACTGGCTAAATCTACCCGACCAGACAATTCAGGGTTCGGATCAGTATAAGAAGCCAGTTTCACATCGTCCAAATAGGCAGTCACTTTATCACCTGCAACCTGAATGGCAATGTTATGCCAGGCATCATGTGCGGTATTAAATCCATCCAGCTTTACTCCACCGGAACCGCTCACTACATTGCCACTCGCTACTGCGCTATTATTGACCAGCAGCTGCCAACCTCCGTCAAACCAGAACTTCAGTACATAAGGTGTGCCGTTTATAGTGTGAGAGCTGCCGCCTCCTTGATACCGTGCGCCAATCGCAGCATAATTAGCTCCGCCCTGCGTACTGTTCGTCTCGAACGAAACATCTACACTTGCCTTGTAATTCGTCCACCGGTTATCACCGATAGCCGTTACGGGATCTCCACCGTTCCAAGTACCACCCAGCCCCATAATTTCCGTATCCAGCTGTTGGCGCAGAACATAGTTGTCAGACCCGTCCGGAAGATACGCCTCAAATGCACCGTTGCGGTCGTGCGTATACCGTGGTATCACACTTTTGGAACCGCCGCGGGATTCTATATAACTTTGGGTGCCAGCATTCTGCCCACCTGCCCCGATCTTCACAACGGATTGATTAGAGTAGTCAAAATCATCGGCATACAGGATATTGTCCGCTGTATTTTGAATCTTCCCTGTGGAGTCGGTATCAAGCACGATGCGGTCGCCTTCTACAGGTAACGGTGTTTGATACGCCTCATTGTCCTTGTTCTTCAGAGTGGTCACAGTCAATGTCGAATATGGTTTGACATGAATGGTATAAACCCCACTGCCATCAACAGCGACATCCCCGAGATATTTCATATAATTGCTGTTGAAAGCTTCGCCCGCGTCTGCTGCACGAGTCTCCCATACTTCCAATGAGGGATTACCCACAAAGTTCATATTTACCGTCTGAAGCTTATAGGTTTTGGCATATTCGCTATCGTTCACGATAACGGTTGAAAAATCGCTTCTGTCAGGTGAAGCAAGCGTCATATAGCTAGGAGAACCGTTGCGACCGCTAACAGGGTTGGTGCCTGTTGCTCCCGTGGAGCTAGCCTTAGGAACTGCTCTCCAAATCCCTGCCGTATTATCCTCGTTCTCCCAGCCCACATTGGCGAACCAGCTGTAATGCTGCAGAGCAACAAGACCTGCATCATAATGAATCCATCCCGACCACGGATCACGTGCGCTAAGTAGTTCCTTAAACGAATATTGTCCACCTTCGTAGAAGGAGCCGATGGCCGGCTGATAAATAAAGTGCGTCCGGCGGGAATTGACGAATCCTTTAATAATCGTATTGCTCATCTCCAGTGGACTGCCAACACCGCCGATGCCGGTTCCTTCCACTGTAGGGTCCTTCACATTATTGTTGGGACGGAAGGCAGAGTTACTGAAGGTGGACTGCGCCTCACTGTTCCATACTTCAATATCATATTGTTCTGCGAGCTTTTTGAAATTGCCTGCGCTGTCGTCGTCAGTGTTATAGTGATATCCGGCGATCGGAGCCGCATCCCTTAGAGAAGCGTCGCTTACCATACTGCCGCCAAATGAACCAATCCCTACTTCATCAGAGATCACAACTTTGATCTGGTTATAGAGCGCTTGCTCTACTGGGCTTGCAAAACCTTCGCTATCTGTTTTAACACGCTCAGCGTACTGTTTGGTCCAGGTCAAATCCGGCGTATGCTCGTTGATATGGGGATTGACGTAGTCGACCATATAGCCATACTCACGGTAAGCAGCAAGAATTGTATCTTTATACCAGGTATAGATTTTATCGTTGTTGCTTGCCCAGGCCGGAGCATTCCATCGCAGGATGCTGACCTTGAGATCCGGATTCGTAGCCTTGGCGTCAGCCGCAAGCTGGAATCCGGGATGCCTAGTGACATTGGCTTCTTCATCGGCCGTACGCATAGTAGCCGGGTCCGGGCCGGTAGAGTTGTTACGGTCATTGCCCATCTCTATTTTCACATGCGTCATGATGGGATGCTCTCCACTGAACAGAATCCGCAACATTTCTGCGTAAGCTTCCGGATGCTCAGCCTTATAATCCATCAACAGGGCACTGGTGCTGTTGGCACTTAGTACGCCAAATCCCTTGAACGTTAGGCCGTTGACATTGTCCGCTTTAATATCGTTGCCGTCGAGTAGAACCTTGACCATGGAAGCTGCGTTCTGCCGAGCATCTTCGATCTCTTTTTGAATCCCGCCCTTGGCAACGGCGAACCAGCTCAAGATTGGCTTCTCACCGGAAACATAGGCATAGGTCAATGTCATAGGGCTACTAGCGTCGATATCACCGGGAATAGTGAATTCGCCGGAAATAAGCGGAGTCACATTAGTATTGAATTGTGCAAACGAGATCGTCTTTGTTGCACCATTTGTATCCTTATATTCGATCTGAGGCTGTATTACTCGAGTGCGGCTGCCATACCAATCATGGAAACCACTACTGAGTGTATAGGTTCCAGCTTCTGGAGCCATTAATTTATATACAATATGATTGCTAGTAGGGTCGGCACGAAGTCCTACTGTCCATATGGATGGATCAGTTGCAGGATCGGTAAGTCCTCCGTCTTTGGAGTTCTTCACCTTGTTTATGGAATCATCAAATCCCCAGGCAGTCGTTCCGCTGATATATTTCTGATCTGGTGACTGGTTGAGCAACGCGCTACCGGACAGCGTATTGACTGCTTCGTACAGTGGCGAAGAAGTAGGACCATTACCTACGGAATCGCCCCCTCTGCCGCTATCCACAAAGTAAACCAATGGATTCCTTGAAGGTGGAATAACTTCTACATTGGCAACAACCGGCCCACCATTCGCTGTACCCGTGACTGTCACTGTGTCATAAGGAACGGCAAAGGTATCTTCACCTATATTCCATTTCACAGTCGCAGACTGGCCTCCAATGTCAATGCTAGCAGGCAAAGTAGTGTCAGCAGATGTCTTCGCCCCCATAAAGGCGGCTGCGAAAATAGTATCCACCGTAGCCGCAGATACAGATGGCATATGGAGTGCCGGAAACATTCCAACTACAAGCGCAGTGGTCATCATCATTGAGAATAGCTTTTTTCTAACGGAGTGTTTTCTGCTCATTCTTTAATCCTCCTTTTGCTATAAATGGTCTCTCGGCATGTTTCATGCTTGATTTGACTTTATCGCCCAGCAAACAAAGAAAGCGCATTCATTTCATTGATAAGCTAAAAAAAAACTGGCAGCATGCGAAAACTGCAACTGCCAGGTTCAAACCTGTCTAGCCTTTAATACCAGATGCTGCGACGCCTTGAACGAAGTACTTCTGAAGTGCCAAGAAAACAATCACAACCGGAATAATGGAAACCACACTTGCAGCCATTATCAGACCGTACTCGGCAGAATATTGCGAAATGAACATTCGTAGTCCAATTTGAATGGTCTTGAGTTTCGTATCCGTCAAATAAATCATCGGCCCCAAGAAGTCATTCCAAGTGGCAACAAAGGTAAAAATCGTCAAGGTGGACAAAGCCGGCTTGGATAATGGCAGCATGATTCTCGCCCAAATCCCATATTCGCTCAAGCCATCGATTCGGGCCGCCTCGCATAATTCATCTGGGACACCCTGATAGAACTGGCGCATCAGAAATACTCCGAAAGCCGAGAATGCCTGCAATAGAATGATTGCCAGATGGGTATTGTTAAGTCCCATGTAACGCATCAAGATAAATTGCGGCACCATATATGCCTGCCAAGGTATCGCGATCGTAGCGATATATCCAAGGAATAAAACTTTTTTCCCTCTGAATTGCAGTTTGGAGAATGCATACGCAGCAAAACTTGAAGTCAATAGCTGCAAAATCGTTACGATAATTGATAATTTCGCCGTGTTATAAATGAAGCGGTCCAGTGGAATACGGGTCCAGATATCCACGAAATTTCCCCAGCGCGGATTCGCCGGAATCCATTGCATCGGGAATGAGAACACATCCTTGTTCAGCTTGAGCGAAGAAGACAACATCCATATATATGGAACAAGCATACAGAGCACCGTAGCAAACAACAAAATATACACTAGCACCATCGTGCCGATTCTAATTCCTTTATTTGTACCCACCATATCTTTTGAATCCTCCTATTGTCCGTATTTCTTCTCGCCGCGGAACTGGACGATGGTGATGCCAAGTACCAGCAGAAACAATACAATGGCCATGGCGCTGGCATATCCGTAATCAAGCGAACGGAACGCCGTATTGTAGATTTGATAAACCATAACCCTTGTAGAATCGTTCAACTGGTTATCAGCGCCGGCAAATAGGTTGATAAAAATATCGTAGACTTTGAACGAATTGATGACTAGAATCATCAGCACAAAGAAGGATGTAGGCGCCAGTTGAGGGACCGTCACATTGCGGAATCTTCTCCAGGCGTTAGCACCATCAAGCTCAGCAGCCTCATACAACTCAGGGTTGATCCCCTGTAGACCTGCCAAGTAAATGACCATATAATAACCCATGTTTTTCCACACAGTGAACAGTATTACTGTGAACATTGCCCAGTGTTTATCCGCCGCCCAGCGGGGAAGATCCTCCAGTGGGATACCGGTAAGAGTATGCAAAATATTGTTGATCGGCCCCATCGTAGGGCTAAAGATAAAGTTCCATACGGCAGCAACGGCTACCAAGGATGCCACATATGGGAAAAAGAATACGGTTCTCATGAAATTGCGGGCCATGATCTTCTGATTAAGCAAAATCGCCAGCGCCAGTGCAACAATCATGGTGAACGGTACTACGCCAATAGTGTAAACAATGGTATTCCATAATGCTTTATGAAATGTTGTATCTTTAATAAGCCGGGTGAAATTGTCCAATCCGATATATTTCATTGGATTGGCCCCATCCCATTTCACAAAAGCTAGGATAAAGGCGAAAAACATGGGTACTAGTGTAAACACGGCAAATCCGATAAAGTTCGGCGCAATGAAGCTGTACGCTACCAGGTTTTCCCGGACACCTTTTGACAAATGACGTTTAGGGATTTTTTTTGTATCCAATATGGTTTCGTTCTGCATTCTTTCTCCTCCAAACCTTTCTATAAAAGGCGGGCTTTCACCCGCCCTTAGAATTCACCAACTCTCTTCAGGTTAATTGTTCAAGAGCTGCTGTACGCGCGTATTCATATCCTTCAAACCTTCGTCGATCGAAGAGTTTTTGGTCATAATGTTATCGTGGGATTCGTTCAGGATTACTTCAATGTCCGCACTCTTTTCATGCATTGGCATTTCCAAATATGTCTGAACCGTAGTCAGTGCCGCCTTACTGTTCTCATCCGTAGGGAAACCGTCAATGGATGTAATGGAACTGATAACTTCATCGTTCTTAATCGCTGGAATGGTTCCGGTGGAAGCAATGACCGTAGCACCTTCTTCACCAGTCACAAAGTTCATGAAATCAAGTGCCGCTTCTTTATTTTTGGATTTCTGATTTACAGCCAGGGAAGTAATTGTACCCAGTGTTGTACCGGCTTCCACACCATCCGGGTGAGGATATTTCACAATTCCCCAGTTGGTCGATTGAGACTCGCCACTCTTCACCTTTTCAATTTGAGTCGCTATAAACCAGCTGCCCATGTTCATCATCGCAACGGAATTGTTGTAGAACACACCGGAATAATGCGTGCTTGAAGTCTTTAGTGTGGCGTAATCCATAACGATACCATCTTCCTGTTCTTTCAAGATCCGTTCATAGGTTGGCTTCAGGAAATCGTAGTTTCCACCGACAACGTTGTTCTTACCGTCAAGAATACCGAACAATTGAACCGCGCTCCGCCAAGTATGATAATGGGCTCCGTATACTTTTTCAGAACCGCTGCCCGAGGTCATTTTTCTAGCAAGTTCATCATATTGGTCGAATGTCATATCATTACTTGGATACGCCACCCCCGCTTTATCGAACAAGTTCTTATTATAGTAGACAACCCAGAAATCACTCCGAAAAGGAAGCGCATACACTTCATCGTTCACTTCGATCTGTTCTACAGTACCGCCATAGACGGATGGATCAATGTTTTTGTCTCCCATGAATCCCTTGAGCGGCTCCAAGTGATTTTGTTTCACAAGGTTTGAGTATCCAGGAATATCCTTAATCGTAAGAACATCCAGATCTGCACCACCGGACAACTGTGTACTTAGCATTGTCATATAGTCAGTGGAACCAAGATCGACATATTCGATCGTTACATTCGGATGCTCAGCTTTATAGGCATCGATCAACGGCTGATAGTATGCTGTGGCTTCCCAATCCCACAATGCCCATTTCAAGGTCACAGGGTCCTGTTTCGGTTCAGCGGAAGCGTTTGCAGTATTGCCCGTTTCTGGAGCAGCTGTTGCAGCACTGCCTTCGTTGTTGTTATTACCGGAACATCCGGCTAGCGCACTTAGGGAGAGTATTGTGGCAAAAGTCATGCCATAGAATCTTTTCAATTTCATATAAAAATCCCCTTTTCCTTCTGATTGTTTACACTGATCGGCTCATCCGATCTATTTCAAAGTTTAAGACTTTCCCATCTAGAATGGCATGTATTTTCAAACTCAGTTCATTCACTTTTCTTTGTTCTTCTCTTCCTCCTTGCTTCAAACCTGTAAAATCCTATTTAAAACATGTAATTTTCTCAGCTCCTCTGCCGTCCACTGTATGGAATCACAGGAATATGCTATGGTGTTAATATGGATATCGGTAAACTAGTTAAGCATATTATAAATAGAAGATTAACTTTGAACATGCATTAATTGAAAGATATTTTTGAAACCGCTTTATATTTTTTCTGCATTTTGTAGAGGAGTGTTCAATACGGTAAGAAAATCAACCATTAAGAGCCGCATTATTCTGATCATGACCATCTTTGCGCTACTAATCGCCGCTCTGCTATCCTTTTTCAGCTATGAATTGATTACCTATTATCAGCGTAAAACAACCATCCAGGCGACTGAGTTCAACCTGCAGCTAGTTTCCCATATTATTGAACAAGATTTGATTAATCTCTCCTCATTAGCGATGACCAATAGCACCAACTCGTCCACCAATACATTACTCACTGATTATTTTGTATCTCCAAAGGCAAGCGCCAAGGATGCTGTTAATGTATTTAACTCCATGCAGGAGGACTTTCGGATCAATCGCTCCAATAGCTATGTCCGCCGCTTGATTGTTACGGGTAACAACGGAAAGTTCCTGCAGGTGGATAATTCCGTCAGCACTTCAATTCCACTTACTGTACACAATATAGGTCAAATTCCCGGACTAAATAAAGATGCTGTGGAGCAGTGGGAACAAGTAATTAAGGACCCGCTCTCCACCACGAACGGAATTCCTTTTGTTCTACCTATTTACGGAGATGGGGCTGCCCGGATTGGAACGGTCTACTTACTCGCCAATACCTCCTTAATTACCGACAAGTTGAAGGGGTATTCCCTGCCAAAGAACTCCCGAATGCTGCTGACGCTCGGCAATCATCATTATCAGCTCATTGGCGATAAAGTGACTGCAATGACTACGCCATATGAACCTGTGGCCTACACCGATGATAAGCCTGTCGGTCCACAAACCGAGCTGTCCATGATCAAGCTGGAGGATGAAGAAAGCCAAATTGTGGTCTCTTATCCCGTGCGGAGTGGAGTGATTCTGTCGCAGACCTTATCCAATGATCAATTCGCTCCCAAAGCAAATATATGGATTCTGGTAATGCTTGGCGTTTGTTTACTAGTCATCGTCTTAAGCGGCATTATTACTTTGTACTTAACCCGTAACATCAGTCTCCCGGTAGAGAAATTAAAGAAGCGAATTGATAAGATTGCCCAGGGCAACTTCTTGCTGGACCGCAATATCGAATGGAACAGTGAACTAGGTGATGTTGGTCGAGGTATCAACCGCCTATCACAGGACATTGTTGCGCTCATGGATAGCCGGCTCGCTGACGAGAAGCAGAAACAGGAGCTAGAATACAGGATGCTGCAAAGTCAGATCAATCCCCACTTCTTGTACAACACACTGAATTCGATCAAATGGATGGCTACGATTCAGAATGCTACCGGCATTGCAGAAATGACTACTTCACTCTCCAGACTGCTGCGGAGCATCGCCAAAGACAACCGGAGACTAATGCCACTGAAAGATGAGTTAAGCCTGCTCGATGACTATTTTCTGATTCAGAAATACCGGTATGGCAGTACAGTCTCGATGGTGAAGGAAATAGAAGATGAGGAACTGCTCTCCGGCCTGATTCCCCGTTTCACGTTTCAACCTCTGGTTGAGAATGCTATCTTTCATGGCATCGAGCCCAAAGGTAGAGGAGATATTCTCATCACGGTGAAAAAAAGCGGATTTGCCGATATCCTGGTCACGATTGAAGACAACGGTGTAGGCATGAAGGAAGAACAAATCTCAACCATTCTGTGTGAATCGGAGGATGGAACTAGGGGAGTTTTCGACAACGTTGGACTCCATAGTGTAAATGAGCGTTTACGGCTAGCCTTTGGGGAGAATTACGGTCTTTCGATTGAGAGTGAAATGGGCCAGTATACTCTAATGAAAATCCTTCTACCATTTATACAAAAAGAGTAGAATGGCAAATCTAGCAAGGATGTGGTCAAATTGATTAAATTATTAATTGCCGACGACGAAGCTCTTGTCTGTATCGGCTTGCAGTCTATGCTGAAATGGGAGCAATATAATATAGAGATTGTCGGTATCGCGCACAACGGTGCTCAAGAAGAAGAGATGATTGACACTCTCCGCCCGGACATCGTAATCAGCGATATCAAAATGCCAATTAAGAGCGGTTTAGAGGTTGCCGCTTCGATACGCCAAAAATATGGTCGACTTCCGCTATTCATTATGTTGACTAGTTATGAAGAATTTCAATACGCACGCGCAGCTATAGAGGTGCAGGCCACGGATTATCTAGTAAAGCTGGAACTTACTCCGGAAGCACTGGCCGAATCCATCCGAAAGGCTATTTCCATTCTAGAGAGTTACCAGACGATGGAAAGCTACCCAAAGCTGGTTCACCGTGGCAACCTTCAGGCGCAGCGTGATAAATTCTTCATTCGTCTGTTCAATAACCTGTTCGAGAATAAGAACCAATATCTCCTGCAGAAAGAGGATTTGGCGTTAGAGTTTTCCGAGCCCGCCTACCTAGTCTGTACTTGCCGCATTCTGGGCCCAGACACTGTTCCTCCCCGTGGAGATAAGCTGGTTGCCTTATGCTCAAGCACTGTGCAAATGGCAAAGGACACGCTTACTTCTATACAACCCTGTTATGTAACCAGTCTTGACTTACGTAATTTCGCCGTTGCTCTACCTGTCCCCGAAGTCGATCCCCGTCACTGGATGTCTGACATTGAGAAGCAACTTACCGACATGGCATCCGTATTACATAACTATTTCAATGTAACGATTATTGGTGCCATAGGGTTTGCCGTCGAGGACCCTTATTTAATGCGGGAGAGCTACCTAGCAGCTCGAAAGGCATTGCCAGTTGCCGTGCAAGAACGGTCTTTTGTTTTCTTCGATGAGAATGAACCTCTAGAGCAGGAACATCCGTTGTTTGATTTCTCTGAATCTCGTTCGGAGATCCGCCGTGCTTTTGAAGAACTAGATACCCTTGCTTTATACACCATCATCTCCAAGATGATTGAAATCTTCGAAGACCGACCTGACTTACTGGTGCCCGCCACTGATGCTGCCTGCAATATTCTGTATATGGCCACTTCGCTTCTTGCGGATGGAGAAAACATTGTAGAGCATATCTTTGAAAATGAACCGGAAGGCTACCGGGCCATCTATCAGATGCATACAATTGAAGAGATCGCCGGCTGGTTGATTCAGTTCCGTGATGGCTGCTCGGAAATTCTCTCTACTCGAAGACAAAGCTATAAAGAACAAATCGTCAAAAATGTCCAGGAATACATCAAAAGAAATCTCGGCACTAAGCTTTCACTGAATCAAGTAGCAGATGTCTTCAATTTCAGTCCAAACTATTTAAGCCATCTGTTCTCCAAAGTCGCTAAGGTCAATTATGTAGAATATATCACGGAGACTAAAATCACTGTGGCCAAGGAAATGATGATGCGCGGTGAAGGTCGTATTTACGAAATTTCCCAAAAACTCGGTTATGAAAGTGCCTTCTATTTCAGTAAGGTCTTCAAGAAAGTGACGGGGATTTCACCCAGAGAATATATGCAACAAATTGAAGCAGGCTGATAGTGATCGCCGGCACCTCCAAAAAGCAACAGCATTCTTTAGCAATAATAGTGACACTCCGTCCGACAACAAAAAATCTCGTTTCCAAGACAAATGTCTAGGAAACGAGATTTTAATCGTAAACACCAGTAACTATTTCATTTGAGCTTGTTCTTCTCTAGTAGGACCAATTACGCCAGGTACACGAAGACCTGCTTGACGTAAGAGAACAGTCATTTGACCACGATGATGTGTCTGGTGATCTATAAGCGATCTAAGCATTGCACCACGAGGCATTAATCCAGCAAAGGTCTGTACACTCTCAACCATTTGCTCGTCCGTTAATTTCTCAACCTCAGAAGCAATATTAGCCGCGATATTCTTATACGCTTCAACAATCACAGCCGCATGAGCCGGAACTTCCTTCGGATTGCCTACTGGAGTAAGTGTTAACCCTACCTGACCACCAAAAAACATCGGACAGGTTGCCAAGTGCCAACCTAACCATCCCAATGAGTTGTGACCTTCAACAATTACCTGATCTAATTTATCATCGGTAAGTGATTCAAGAACGCGAATTGTCCCTGCAGAAGCGCTTGCCCATTCTCCTAGAAAATCTTGAACTGTTCTGTACATTTGAAATCCCCTTTATTGGTCGTTAAATAACGATTACTTAGTCATACCAATTAAATTATAACCTGTCACAGGGTCTGTTACAAATAATCTAAAGGATCATCATATTTTTCACTTAACTTTAGAAAAAGGGGACTTTCGGAGTATTCATGATTTTCGCATAATAAAATCTGGTCTATGGTTTGGGATGCTACATTTCTACTCGATTATATCGCAATCTGAAAGTATTTCCGGTTTATGGCGCATGCTATCCTGATTGGTTATTTTACGGATTACTTTACACGGCACACCTGCAGCAAAAGAATTTTCTGGGATGTCCTGAGTCACGACACTACCTGCACCTATTACGCATCGATCACCAATCGTAACACCTCCACATACCGTTACATTTGCTGAGAGCCAAACATCGTTACCAATGCTAACAGGCTTAGCATAGCATAAAGACGCAGCATCACCATTTTGATCAACCATTTGTCTACGCTCGGAGGCAACGAATGGGTGAATAGGCGTAACAATTGTTACATTAGGTCCAAAACTCACATGATCACCTATCGTAACCTGTGCATCATCTTGGACTGTAAGGTTATAGTTTCCAAAAAAATGATCACCAATTTTTGTATGAACACCATAATGAAAAAAAATGGGACCCTGGATAAAACAATGCTCACCTATGCTATCAAGTAACTGTGACAATATCGCTTCCCGCTCCTCTGTCTGATCCTCAAATGTTCGGCTATATTGACTACTCAAATTGTGGGCGAGAAGCTTTTTACGCTTTAGTTCTATGTTACCTGGATTGTATAATATCCCTTTGAATATTCGTTCTTCTTCTGTCAAATTGTTCACCTCTTTTAGTTTTTAGACAGTAAGTTCAATTTGAATGTTTTCTGGCCCTAAAATACTGCTTTCATAATATCCGTCACCTGTGGTCCGTGGTCCACTTAACGTTCTAAATCCCGCTTCTGCCAATTGCTTGGTCAGCAGATCGACTTGTTCCTTACTGCCTAAGCTGAAAGCTAAATGAGTTAAGCCCGTCCGCAAGAGATCATGAACTCCTTCTATCATATCCGGTCTGCTCATAATCTCCAATCTCGCGCCGCCCTCAAACGTGAGAAAATAGGTTCTTAATCCCGTTTTGGGATTATGGTATTGTCGATTTGACTTCGCATTAAAGAATTGACTATAAAATTGTCTGCAGCTTTCTAAATCTTGTACATACATAGCAATATGTTCAATTTTCATAAAAATCTCCTTTCCGTCCCTACATGTATTAGTTTTGAACATAATTCCTCGTAATATCGTTAAGCCATTTAAATTTAAAATAACGCATTAAGGCAATCGGGGCTTTAATAACCTCGTCTAAATTGATGATAATAAATATCGTTAGAGGGGAGAGATGCCACACAAATGCACTCATGTATCCTAATGGTAATATGATGCCCCACATTACAATCGTATCACACCAAAAGCCAAATCTAGAATCTCCTCCAGCAACAAATATTCCTCCAATCGTCGTGGAGTTTATCGATTTCGGAATACAACAATAAGCACAGACAAAAAGCATCCCACTCAAATATATTTGTGCTTGATCATCCAAATTGACAAGTAGAAACACTATAGGCTTCAGTAATAGCAAAGTAATACCTGCAACGATGCCAAACAAGATAGCATATACATTTAATATTTTCCCAGCTCTTTTAGCCATTTCAATCTCGCCATTGCCTAGATATTTACCAACAAGTACGGAGCCACCACTTGCAATACCTCCACATAATACAATAACCAGATTCTTAATGACCGAGGCAACTGAATTTGCAGCGACCATATCTGCATTGACATGTCCAATAATTGCAGATGTCACAGTTAATGCGCATCCCCAAACAATATAATTTCCTTGGACGGGTAGTGTATACCTCAAAAAATCCTTAATCAAATTACGCTGAACCATGTCACGTAAAGGTAGCCTAAATTTTATATTCGATTTGATCGAGTGGATGATACAGCAACCAAATTCAACGATACGTGCCAAAACTGTAGAGAAAGCAACTGCCACTATAGCCTTTTCTGAATTACCCGGATAAAGTATGAAAATACTTATTACATTCAAGAGAATGTTCAATATAAGACACATAGAACTGATCCAGGCACTCACACGGGCATTTTCCATGCTTCTAATTACACTAAAGTACATTTGAGATATTCCGCTTATCAGATAGGAGAACGAGATCACTCGCAAGAAACTCGATCCATATTGAATTAACTCGACGTCATTTGTGAAAAATCGCATTAATTGATCCGGCATCAACAGCGATATCCCAAAAAAGATAGCGGATATAATAATAGACATCGTACATCCAATACTAAAGACTCGTTCAATTGTCATTAAATCTTTCTTTCCCCAATACTGTGCAGTCAAAATCCCTACACCTGCTGCCAATCCCATGTAAAACAGTGTTAAAACAAATGTAATTTGCCCAGCCAACGATACAGCAGACATTGTAGACTGGTTAATAAAACCTAACATGAATATATCTATTGTCACGGCTAACGATGAAATGAGGTTTTGTAAAGCAATCGGAATGACCAAATTAAGCAATTGACGATTGAAATGCTTATCTCTCATCTCAAGCGTGCTTCTTCATCCAGATCTTCCTTAGTGATCTCTTTGTCTTTGTAATAGTATTTTTGGTCGTGTTCATTAATGGTGCGCATCACCCTGCATGGATTACCAACAGCAATAGAGTTAGCCGGAATATCTTTTGTTACAACACTGCCGGCACCAATAACGGTATTTTCTCCAATTGTGACTCCTGGACAAATTGTAACATTCGCCCCGATCCAACAATTGTTCTCAATTTTCACCGGATCAGCATACATATATCCTCTGTAATCTGGATGGATTGGATGTCCTACTGTAGCAATCGTTACAGATGGACCAAACATAACATTTTTTCCGATAATAATTTTAGTGTCGTCAACAAAATTACAATTAAAATTGATGTACGTTCCATCTCCAATCTCAATGTTCGTACCATAGCAAAAGTAAAAGGGCGGCTCGATCCACACCTTCGTTTCTTTACCAAATATCTCTTGCATGAGTTGTGTACGTTTTTCTAGATTATCTGGCGCTGTTATATTAAAGGCATGCATTCTTCTTTTTGCCTGTAGTCTGTCTTCAGGCAGTCCTTCACAGTAATCAGTAAATAGTTTACCGGAGGCAATACGTTCTCTCATCGTCATATTTCTGGCTCCTTATAATATCTTTTGGATTTTGTATTATTGTCGTGCAATATCAAAATTGTATAATTTCTGAGTAGTCCTATCCACCGAAATCAAATATAATTCTATTAAAATCGTATTTTGTTTGAGGGAGATGTGATTGTGAGTGCAGAGCTGGAAGTATTCTCTGATTTATCGGAAGAACTAAATTATAATCTTCCTGATTTTCCGCTATACGTACGAAAAGGAGCACTTAATCATTTCGATAAATATGCAGCAGCATGTCATTGGCATCCGGACTTGGAATTTATTTTAGTACTAGATGGGGAGATGGAGTATTTTGTAAACGGAGAAATTGTACTGATTGAACGAGGTAACGGAATATTCGTTAATAGCAAGCGTATGCATTATGGTTTCTCCACCAATAAATTGGATTGTACATTCATTGTCGTTGCTGTCCATCCTTCACTACTCGGAATAAACACACATGTAGGTAAAGTATATTGGGATGAGAAATTCGGTTCTAATACTGAAGACTATATTATGATTACTTCGCAAGGCACGTGGGAAAAGGAAATCCTGCATTCCTTACATCGGATTTATGAAGAAATGAACAGTATTCCTTGCAACCCCCTACGCCTTCTTTCACTGGCTACATCACTTTGTGCAGACGTCGGAGATCATATACAGAAGGTTCCTGGGCAGATAAATGATGACCAGTCATGGATTGCCGTTTGGAAAATGACGGGATTTATTCATCATCATTTTGACCTTAGAGTAACCCTGAATGACATCGCTACCGCTGGGTCTGTTTGCAGGAGCAGATGTTGCGAGTTGTTTGGCACATACATTGGCCAAACGCCTAATACTTACCTAGTGCGATATCGTATTCAAAAGAGCTCCGAGATGCTGGTAGGAACTAATCGATCGATTAGTGAAATTGCGATGAACTGCGGATTTCAAAGTGCGAGCTATTTTTCATCAGTTTTTCGTAATGAGACTGGATTGACGCCTCAGAATTACCGAAAGAAATCTCGAATACCTTCCCATTCAAATTAGCTTATTGACGGGTGCTTCCCAAGATCATTCCGATATTTAATTTATCATTTCCCATTATTTTCTCCTCCAATTTGGTTTATCAAAGCGAATGCCAAAGAAGCCAATAAGTCCAAAGATATCTTGGGTTATTGGCTTCTTTCATTATAATTAAGATACAACGTATGATTCACCTAAAACCCGCTTAATACTGTATGACCCCTCTATCATTTCCGTGGCTATAAATGACTCCATATCACTAGATTCAATATCATACAACACTTCAATTTCCTTGGAGAACAAAGTGTTTCCTTCCTTGATAAGTTCAGAGAGAGGTGGAACATTTTCAGCTTTTACATCACCATTGTAAACTTGTTGAAGTCCGTCGACATAGGCTTCTAATGATCGTGCCCCCACAATTTTAACACCTTTATTTTCTTCATTCACCATGATAATGGTTGGAAATCCACGTACACCAAGTCTGCCTGCTAACTCAAAATCCTGCTCTAACAAATCTTGTGCCGACCCAAGAGCAGCATTCGCCACTATTTCTTCGCCATTTAGCCCAATGTTGTTGACTATATCAACTAATGTTTTCTCCTCTCCAATATTCTGATTGAAGGCAAATACAGCTTCTCTTGCCTGACGCAAAAACTCATTTTCTTTACCCGGATATATATTTTGTATAACCTTGTATACTCTAGATGGCGGGTACGAAGAAAGAATCGGATTGTTTTTCCACAAAGAACCATCGATAGGCATACGTGAATGTAAACCGACTTCTCTCCAATGCTCCGCAACATCCGAAGGCTGTTGAATGCCATTGGAGACATCTGCAAAACCATGCCAGCTAGAAAGCAAACCACCCATAATCGTCTTCACATTAAAATATTGACCATACTGCAGAATAAAACGATTGAGTACCGGCTCAAGCGCCCAACAGTGGGAACAGATCGGATCTGTTGCATAGTAAAGTGTGATTTTGGGGGACTGTAGATTAAAGTCGATCATTTCCATTTGCTCTTCATCCCCTGGCCCACAGACACCGGTTTTAAGGTCACACATCATATTTGAATTATTCATATATAAATCACCTTTCGCTGGAGAATCAAAGAAAGTGCCCTCTTGTAGAAGTTCTTTGTATGGGAGTATTATAATACCAATACAAAATCAAACAAGTACGTTTATTTTTAATACTAAGTATCTTTAATAATACTATTAGATTGGAGTTATGTATGAAATACGAATTTAGACTTGATCAATTATGTCCTGCAACCTTCGCATTCCATGTAATCAGCGGAAAATGGAACCTCCCGATCCTAGCCATTCTTAGTGAGAACGACAACATACGCTATAACGAGTTAAAAAGAAGACTGCATGGAATAACAGGGACTACCTTAACCAACTCACTGAGGGATCTTATAGAATATGGAATCATTCATCGGGAGCAGTATAACGAAGTACCACCAAGAGTTGAGTATTCTCTGACTTCATCTGGAAAAGAATTAGTGCCTTTAATTGAATCCGTTGTTGAATGGGGACAAAGAAATATTGGGGTGAAGGATAATTCCTAGAATGCTTTCTCACTCCTATTCCTGAATCTCCAAATGCATATACGAAGGCGCTTCATCCCAAGGAACGCTATATCCCGCTCCCTTTGCACAGAACATAGAACTGGAGGTGTACTCAGGATCAGCGCTGCGGTCGTATCCAATCCTTGCGATGACCTGTTCTGGGTTATGACATGGCTGATAACCGCCTAACTTCATCGAGATTGCTCCCTTGCCCTTTGTGAATGAAGCAAGCTCTACTGCATAATGCATGAACGTCGCGACAGGCGCACGTCCCTGAATAAACATCGATTCACCTAGCATTTCTGGCGGGTCAAATTCACCATGGGCCAGCTGTATATCAGACATTACGCGTCCGATAAGCTCTGCATCGACTTTGATTTTGAATTGATAATAGGGTTCCAGTAGAATCTTGTTCGCTTGCTCCAATCCCTGCCGCAGTGCCCGCAGTGTCGCCTCCCGAAAGTCACCGCCATGAGTGTGCTTCTGATGCGCCGCCCCGGTTAAAAGCGTTATATACAGATCGGTGACGGGAGAGCCGGTAAGAACTCCACGATGGTCCTTTTCAAGTAAATGCTGACCGACGAGATGCTGATACCCTGTGCTGAGCTGCTCCACATGGCATGTACTGCGATATGTAATTCCCTCACCACGTTTCGCAGGCGCAAGCCGGAGATGCACCTCTGCATAATGCTTAAGAGGTTCGAAATGCCCACAACCAATCACAATGTCTGCGATCGTCTCTTTGTATAATATCTCTGGCTTGGAGAACGATACCTTGAGCTGGAAACGGTCTAACACCACCTGCTGAAGTACCTCTAGCTGGATCATTCCCATCACATGAACATGAATCTCCTCCAGCTTGTCCTCCCATGTCACTTGCAGCGTAGGGTCTTCGGCTTGCAGGATCATGAAATAGCGTAGCACTTCTCTGGATGATATCCCCAAATTGAATACAACTTTGGATTTCAACGCTGATACAAGACGGGATTCTACTCGATCTGAATGATTACCTATACCCAGTCCAATGGCTGCATCAGTTAGGCCCGTAACGGCAACAAGCTGTCCCGCGGAGGCTTCATCGCATGAAGTATATTTCCCCCCATGATAGATACGAATAGAAGTGATTTTCTGGCTTAACTCCTCATGTTCTGAAGTGCTATAGCAGAGATCCTCCCGTACCCGTAATTTTCCAGCTAATATCTTCATAAAAGTCAGTCGCGTGCCTTGCGGCTCATGACGCACCTTATATACTCGTGCCCCGAATACTGCGTTTACTTCATAAGTCGATTCCATTAGTAGTTGCATCGTCTGCATCCATTCCGCAATCCCCTGATCCATTAGAGCTGCTCCACTCATAACGGGAAAAACCACCCGTTCTTTAACCATTTGTTTCAGCGTAGCCAATACCTGCCCAGGATCAATGTTGTCTTCGAGATATGCCTCCATCAAGGCTTCATCTCGCTCAGCAACGGCGGTAATAACCTCTTCAGGCAGCATGCTCTGATCTAGACCTTTTGCCAAATACAACATATCCGGCGAAAATTGCTGTCTTAACGCTTTTAGCACACGCTGGACGTCAGCACCGGTACGATCTATTTTGTTAATAAATATAAAAGTGGGTATGCCATATTCCTGTAGCAATTGCCAGACCGTCTCAGTATGCCCTTCAATGCCCTCCACAGCACTTAAGATGACTACCGCATAATCCATGACCTGTAAAGCGCGCTCCATCTCAGCTGAAAAATCGACATGCCCCGGTGTGTCAATGAGCTGATATGATTGTTCGTTATATTTCATCACCGCCTGGTCAGCAAAAATCGTTATCCCCCGTGCCCGCTCCATCTCATGACTATCCAAAAAGGCATCCTGATGATCGACTCTCCCCCGAGTCTTAATTCCGGAAGCATGGTATAGGAGCTGCTCAGCGAAGGTGGTTTTGCCGGCATCAACATGTGCTAGCAGTCCGATGGTGATTGGTGATGCTTCTGACAGTTTACAATACATATTTCTACCATCCATTCAGTCAATCTGTTATATAAGAATCGTAGCCGAAATCTAGTAGCTTGTACAGAATCTCTCAACACCGACAGCATGCGGTAACGCCCGAAGATCCATATTATCCAATGACATAACCATCCTCGATGAAGGATTTAGCTAGAATAATATGCAAGAAAGACACTAGACAAGCTATTGAGATGATGATCATGTCCCTATTAACTTATAAAAAAACGGTAACCCTTAACAGAAAGGATTACCGGCTCAATGAATAGTAAGTTTTTGTGGTTTTTCATTTTAAACGAGAATTCACTGTTAGAAAATTCAATGCGATAACGTTAATATTTCTAATCTCCTTAAAACAATTAATCATCTACTCTCTAGACTCAACAGCTTTTTATCTAGAAATGCCTTTACATCTTTAGCAAGCTGAATGGATGCTTCAATTTCCAACTTAGTTGTTGAAACACTTTCAATGCTGCATCCAATTGGAATTCCCTTCTCCATCCCGAACTCAAATAGTTCTTCAAATATTTTTTGAGATAGCTGAATTGATTTATCCAAAATGTCGTTCGAGTATTTCAACTCGTTTTCTAACCATCCCGGGATACTGATCCCCAACCATTTCATAAATTGTAATGTTTTCGCTGTGCCACATGGTGCAAGATTAAATAAAATAGGAACCATTTCAAAACCCTTATTTGTATAGTAATAATATAAATCAGACAATAAATTCTTTGACGCCTCTACATTATAAGTTGCCTGAGTGATAAAAAAGTTACATCCATTGTTAATCTTTTCGACAACCCGTATATGCTCATCATTCTTTTTTATATGTCTTTCAGGAATGACAACTCCTCCAAAAGTTAAATTACTATTTAACTGTTTGCTTAGCTTATAAGCATCTGGTAAATTCAATTTCACCTCTTGCTTACTTGATGAAGCGCCCACATACACGGAAAATCTGTCTTCACTTTCGTCAGTCTTAATCCAATCCGCGAACGAAGCTCTTGTATCATTACCGACGCACCGATAAATTATTTTCGGGACCTCCACTTGTCTTAGATATTTATCACCATAGATAGCCGGATCAATCGTTGGTAAATATGGGTAAGGTCTTTCATGATCAACTCTTTCTGCTTCCTCCTGGACGTCGTAAAGAATTAAAGCATCTAAATCAACGTTTTTAAGTCTTTCAACCTGTTTCTGTGCAATTTCTGATATCTTTTCTGGTGAATGGCTTGCCTTCGGTGGTGTCATCCCATATGTTAAAATACCAGGTTTCTTGCTCAATATTTTTTGTTTAAATGTACTCCCTGCCGCTCCCAAAATAAAAACTCCTCTACACGTCTCTTTTAAGTTAAGGCTACCATGGCAGGCTTAATTTGTATAACTTCTATTTACTATATCTAGTTATATTTTAAAGCTATGATTCCCTATTGGTACTTATCGAGTAGTTCATCATGGAGGCGGAACTTCTAGATTTTAATGTTGACAACCATTTGGTCTGACTATAATATTAGAAGTCCTGCCAACCTTAAAGTTGGCGATAAGGGGACCGAAAGGTTCATTCTTATTTAAAAAGGGTGAGTATTATGAATAAAGAAGAATTAATGGAAAGCGCACGTAACACAAAGAAAGCTGCTTATGCCCCTTATTCTAAATTTCCAGTTGGAGCAGCCTTATTACTTAAAGATGGAAATGTTATTAATGGAGTAAATGTAGAAAATGTATCTTTTGGTGCTACTAACTGTGCAGAGAGAACAGCAATCTTCACAGCTATTACAAAGGGCTATACTAAAGGTGATTTTCAGGCTATAGCTGTAGCAGGTGACACAATGGATTTTCTGCCGCCATGCAGTATCTGCAGACAAGTATTATCGGAATTCTGTTTGCCCGACATGCCTGTCTATTTAACCAATGAGAAAAAAGAAATCTTAGAGCTGAGTTTAAGGGATTTATTGCCTTACGCATTCAAAAATTTAGATATGTAAAAATAATACCTACCATAGTGGAATATCAAAAACACGCGTACCTGTGTTAGACAAGTACGCGTGTTTTTGTGTTTAAAAGCTTAGTCAGAACACAGAGTTCACAGACCGAACACACCGCGTAAATACGTTGTGACTTACCAAATCGCAATTCCAACCTTATCTTTTTCTTTAAGTACTACCTTTATCATTTCCAAAGCATTTCTTACCCTAAATTCAATAAATTCTTTATCATAGTCTGTATGTAGTTCTATAGTATCTAAATTATCAAGCAAAATAAGGAATTCACTTTCCAGTTTTTCTATTCCTTCATCAAATGCAAAAATATTCGTATTCTTTAAAGAATATATTAACTCACATCCGAGTTCACCAATTAAATCATTTCCCCAGAGAGTTTTTCTGCATGATTCGAAACCAAACAAATTATTATGTGGTGCGGGTACCTGCTCCTCCAAAAAATTAGTATCTACAATTATACTTCCCTTTTGAATTACACTAATTATCAAACTCATATAGTTAAAACCTCTCAATGATTATCTATAATTTTTGAAAAAAAAGCGATCCATTGAGATAAAAGGTTAACACTTCCTCTCGAGGATCGCTTGCTTTTAGTAGCTATTGTGATTTTTCATTTTAAACGAGAATTCACTATTATAAAACTCTTATAGAATAAGGTGGACTGTTTCATTTTAAATGAGAAAATTTAGTTCAAACAGTCAGAATCCCTCTAATATATCAATTTAAGCGAGAAAAAAGACTTTTGTGGTTTATACAGCATTCTTCCATACTATACATTTAATTAAATGTATTTGTAACAGGCTGTTTTGTGCATCAAGTTGAAAAAAAATCACTTACTTCTCCATTAATCTTCATATCCACTCTCGTTTCATTTTCTATAACTTAATTAAGTAAATCCCATTTATTTTTAATAATGATTCAATCGTCATAAATACCTCTCAATTCATGTTTTTTGATCTTTATTTTTGTAAAAGATAGTTAAGTTGCAATTTTGTTTTAAATCGGTAAATTAATCAACTTTTCTCACTTTTCTGTTAAAAGGGAACCCGCATAAAAAGAGCAGACCATTTCATAAGCCTACTCTCTCTTATGTTGAGCTTGTACTGCACCAAGTATCGTTTTCCATTCGTTAAACAGTGGTATAGTGTTCGATATTTTATCCAGCTGTATGATGAATTTTTTGCTTAAAAACTTTCTCCCAAAATGCTGAATAACGAAGGCCCAATCGTATTCCTTCAAACTCGGATTCAAATCGTTCTTCAATAGTATCTTTATTTTCTTTAATAATTGCTTCTATTTTATCAAGCATGTACTGTGCTTGATTTATAAATGAATAACCGTAATCTGGCTTCCAACCGTCATCCCATTCAATGAATCCTTCATTCTCTAAAATATTCAGTTCATTTTTATCTGAAAAAAGCACCAGCAAACCCGTTTTGATGTATATCTTTTCTCCATATTTCACGACAGCATTATCTGGGTATACTGATGTACTCAATATTCCGATCGAAGATTGTTGGACTGGATCATTGCTGTATACAGATTCATGAACTGAATTAGCATATGTATAGTTTTTGAGCTTTCCAGTTGGACTAAATAAAGAAACAAAAACTGTAATAATTATACTTAATGAAAATATTCTTTTCATATTACATTCCCCCTTTATTATTTCTAACGATTAGATTTTCCTTATTTTGATTAGATAATATAGAGTTAAGATAAATTGTATAATAGAAATACTCCAAGGAAGCAGAAAGAGCATTTCCACTTGATATTTTGGAAACCATTCAATAGAAACGACAACTCCATACTCACTATCACTGTCATCTTGTATTGCATTGAAAAATAAAAGAAGTAAGAGGCTGGATAGCATAGTTACCAAAAACCAAATGGCATTGTACTTTATCCTCTGAGTCCTTATAAACAAAAAAGAATTAATTAAACATAATAAAAGCGGTATGAAGTACACCTTAAATGAGATATTTAATAACTCCGTTCCCCATCCCTCTATTCTTATCTTTAAAAAATAGATTAAGATCAGATGCAGTCCAACCACCAGTAGTACATAAAGAATGGCTTGTAGTCCTGTCTTGAATGACTTCATATTTCGTCCCCCTTTTCCATTCGTTCACTTAATGCTCTAATGATATCATCACCCTTCATCGAGATTTTCTTCTTACTTCAAGCACCTATATACCCCCTTAAATTATATGGATTAATTTTAACTAAAACACTAAATATCCTTATAATGTAATTTTAGGCAATTTGAAGGCGAAAATTAATAGTAAACCCCTCTTCCGAAAGAGCGTTATAAAATTGAGGCAAAAAACAGTGAACTCAAACATAGACACGGATATGATGTTGCATCTTCCTCGGGTCTAATTGGCATGCAGATGCAAGGCGCTATGGTGATATTTTCTGTTAATCTCAAACGAATCATTAATTTGATGAAAGAATCGAAGTAAAATATAAAAGCAAAGGCGACATTTCGTTCAAAATCGAACAAAATGTCGCCTTTTTAATTTGAGGGACACTAGTGACAACCTATAATACAACTATCATAAATACAACATTATCCAAATAATCCTCTACATAAGTTTCGAATACCTTATGAAGCGTCTTAAACGCTCTCAAAGCTACGAGAGGCTACTCAATAACATTTTATTTTACTTACATCAAAGACTACGAGGCAGATTATTCCTTCTAGATTGACAGTGAGAATAAAATTGATACCATCCCAGTTATGATGTCATTCTTCAAGGATTTTATAATAGAATTCTAATTTAACATAATTCTCTAAATTTAGTTTTTTGGGTTTGATGCCCGAAGTACACAGGCACAGATAGTGGATATTTTCAAACGTCTTAAACTATATCAGATCTGCAATTCGAATAAGTCAATATCCTTAACGGAAGAGGAATCAAACATTTTAAAGCCAACAAATCGGCTCATTCTTTAACTATTTTTTATTCTTGGATGTTACTTCGTGATGCTGAGAACCAGCTGCAAAATAGTGAAGAATCGAAACCCGAATTGATTGCCCTTTAGCCTGTCATGTTATTAATAAAAAGCCGGTAAACCCTAAGTAATGGCTTGCCGACTTTCTAAGTAAAGACGTGAAACTTGCTGCAATAGCATGTATATATATACATGCTATTGCATGGTGAAGTTTTTTCTCGTTTAAACCGAACTTTTCTCATTTAAAATGAAAAATCATAAGTTTTCCCATAAAACATTTATTGGCTCTACCGTTTACCCGCAACGGCTATACCCGCAATTTCCGCAAGTCTTACAGCCCTCAATATTAATCAGCGAAGCGCCACCGCAAGAAGGACAAAGGTCACGGGAAGCAGAAGTATGGTTATGCGCGCCATGTCCGCCCTGACCATCTTCAATAGAAGCTGCCGCAGGAACACTCGCTTTCAACTCCGCTTTTAAAGCTTCATTGAAATCTTCTAGCTCCAAAGTTGCTGCAATTGGTGCAGGCAAATGATCATCATGAGCGTTATTCAGTACATGAGTCTCCAATGCCTTAGCTACAGCATCTGCAATGGATTCTACTCGATTCGCACCGAAGCCGATTGCACCTGATCCGCCGATACCTTTCAGATGTTTGATCAATAATTCTACCTTCTCACCATGATCTCCATAACGGAGGAACAAGGAGCAGACACGACCGAGTGCTTCTGCCATCGCAAAGACATCAGAACCTGCTTTACCTACATTCAGGAAGATTTCTGCCGGTGTGCCATCTAGATCATTGATAGTAATATACGCCATACCAAAAGGTGTGTTGATTTTATAGGTTGCGCCGCGCAGAACCTGCGGACGTTTCTTGTATTGTTTATCCAGCTCTTTAGTAGGAGCTTGAGGTGCTGGGCTTGCCGTTACAACATTTGCTTCAGGAGTCGTTGCAACTTCAACTGCTGGAGCTACCTCTTCTGCTGCATCTTCCTTCTTCGAGGTTTGCAGAACTTGCACATCACGGCTACCATCACGGTAGATCGTAACCCCTTTACAGCCCAGATCGAAGGCCATTTCATATAGCTCAGCCGTCTCTTCTACTGTGAAGTCAGACGGGCAGTTGGCTGTCTTGGAAATCGAGCTATCTACCCAGCGTTGAATCGCTGCTTGCGCACGAATATGATCCATAGCTGACAAATCCATCGAAGTCACGAAATAATCTGGCAGCTCTTCACCTGGATGAGCTTCAAGCCATTCTTGGGCGATTGGAACGAACTGCTCATCGTAGCCAAGGCGACTTTGACGGAAATATTTAAAAGCAAAATAAGGCTCAATACCTGTCGAGGTGCCAACCATTGTACCTGTGCTACCTGTAGGTGCTTGCGTTATCACTGTAACGTTACGCATGCCATGTTTACGGATCGCTTCACCAACCTCTGGATACGTTTCGAGCATATTTTTCATAAAGCCGCTCATTAAATATTTCTCTGTGTCAAAAGCTAGGAAGGATCCCTTCTCACCAGCAATCTCTGCAGAAGCAAGGTATGCTTCACGAGCCATAAAGCCGTAAAGCTTGTCCAGAAACGCCAAAGATTCCGGGCTACCGTAACGGATGTTCAATTTGATCATCAGCTCAGCAAGACCCATCGTTCCGAGACCCACACGGCGTTCGTTTTTCTGATTCGCTTCATTTTCCGGGAAATGATAAGGCGTCTTATCAATGACATTGTCCAAGAAACGTACGGAATAACGCGTCGTAGTCGCGAGATCTTCCCAGTCTACATCATGATTCTTCTCATCGTAGAATTTGGACAGGTTCACAGCAGACAAATTGCAGACTCCCCAGCCTGGCAGTCCTTGCTCCCCACATGGGTTCGTACAAATGATCGGATTAAAATACCAGCTGTTGGACATCTGATTGTAGTATTCCATGAACACAACGCCTGGCTCAGCGGATTTCCAAGCGGATTCAATAATGGTGCGCCACACATCACGCGCTTTAACGGTGCGATAATGAATAACGTTTTTGCCCGCAGCCTTCCACTTGTCTAGATCGCCATCCCATACATCGTTGTACTCTGGATCTGTTGTATCCGGAAATACGAGATCCCAATCCAGATTTTCTTTTACAGCCTTCATAAAGCTATTGCTCACACATACCGAAAGGTTCGCATTCGTAACTTGACCCATCGTTTGCTTCACGGTAATGAAGTCCTCCACATCTGGATGCCAGTCATTAATCATGAGCATAAGTGCACCACGACGGCTACCGCCTTGTTCAATTAATCCAGTGGTATAGCTAAACAGACCGCCCCAAGATACAGAACCACTGGAAGAACCATTAACACCTCTCACAATTGCCCGGCGTGGACGTAGAGAGGATAGGTTAATCCCTACACCGCCACCACGAGCCATAATTTCTGTCATTTCAGCCAACGTCTGCATAATGCCGCCACGGCTATCTTTTGGAGAAGGAATTACATAACAGTTGAACAGGGTTAGTTCTTCACTAGCGCCTGCACCAGCAGCAATTCGTCCACCCGGTACGAGCTTCCAATCATCCAGAATCGAACGGAATTTACCCGCCCATTCTTCTTGAAGCTCAGGCGTCTTCTCCACAGAAGCCATAGCTGTAGACAGACGATCCCACATTTCCTCTGGTGTTTTTTCTATATTAAGCGTCAGCTTTTCAACATCTGATTTCACAAGTTCGCCGCTGCGCGTCTTCACGGTTACGATTCTGCCGTTACGTTCTACGATCTCTCCGACTTCCTTCGTGGGAAACTTCGGATCATCTTTTGTTAGAACGAGTACAACATCGCCCACTTTAGCATTATTGCTGTCGGCATCCTTCCAAGCATAACGATCCAAAAATATTTTTTCACTTAGCCCTTCAAGGCGTTGCTTACGTTCCACTTTACCCAATAGAAAAACCTCCCGCAATGTAGTAAATATTAGTTCCAGTTCAGGTGTGGGCGTACATTTTGTGACCCACAACAAAAACTTCCTTACACTTATCTTCCGTCTTACGGGTGTATGTAGGAAGTTCATCTTGTCAATAACAAATAGCAGCTACGCACTTTAAAAAAATAACATTTTCATGCTTTTGTCACAATATATTGTGTGCGTCAGCTTTTAAACTATACCACATATTGTATCGAAGGTCTTTTTCGAAAATAGAGTTAAGCAGCCGAAATATCGCAAACCTTGCCGCGTTTTCTCGCTTTTACTCTCTTTTTTAAAGGCTATCAAGAAAAATAGAAGGTTATGAATTCTCTTGTTTAAGAGCATACTACTCCTACGAATGATGATATGAAATAGCACCTGAGGAGGCTGTACCATGACGCAATTATTCCGTAATTCTCTACCTCACAAAGGTGGAAAGTCAGCGCCTATACTGCCTGTTCCTCTTTCTTTTGACCGGAATTGGCTGCAGGATCTAGAACTCAAACTAGATAAAGGTGGTCCATGGGGAGACTACCGTCTGTCCAAGCTTGCTGTGCAAGGTGAACAAACGGGTCTAGTAACCAGCTTCGATGAGCTGCAATGCATGAAGCATTTATCCGGATTATCCCCGCTTCCTCATCAGCTCGATACCGCGCATAAGGTTTTGTTTGAGATGTCGGGCCGCGCGATTCTTGCAGATGAGGTTGGACTAGGAAAGACGATTGAAGCAGGACTTGTACTCAAGGAATATCTTGTCCGCGGTCTAGTCTCTAAAGTGCTTATTCTGGTACCCGCTTCCCTCGTATTGCAGTGGGTCCGCGAGCTGAATGCCAAGTTTGGCATCTCTGCTGTTGCACAGAAAAAAGCATATTCCTGGGGGAATGCGATTGTCGTCGCATCTATGGATACCGCGAAGCGCGATCCTCATAAAGAGATGCTGCTGGAAAATGAATATGACATGTTGATTATTGATGAAGCGCATAAGCTGAAGAACAAGAAATCGACCAATTATCTATTTGTACAGCAATTACGCAAAAAATATTGCCTGCTCCTAACCGCTACTCCCGTTCAGAATGATCTGGGCGAGCTATTTAATTTGATCACTTTACTGAAACCGGGGCAACTAGGAAATCAGGGTGATTTTGCTTCGAATTTCGTCGTTGATAAACGCCAACCTAAGAATGAAGGTCAGCTAAGGGACGAGCTATCGAAGGTGATGATCCGCAATCGGCGTGGCGAAGGTCCAGTTAATTTTACGAAACGAAAAGTCCGTAATATTCCGCTAGTTCTTTCACAGGAAGAGAGAGTATTATATGACGCTGTCACTTCTTTTGTTAAAGATCAGTATCAGGAATCAGGCGGCAATCTTAGCAGCATGCTTTCCTTGGTAACGCTTCAGCGTGAGGTGTGCAGCAGTAGGGATGCCGTCTTCATCACTTTAGTTAATCTGATCAAGAAGCTGCCTGCTGATTCGCCGAAACGCGATCGGATGATGGAGCTATTGCAGACACTTCGTACGGTTAAGACCAATACCAAAGCCGAAACAACACTATCTCTCATTCAAGAAATGAATGAAAAGGTCATCGTTTTTACAGAGTATCGCGCGACTCAAGAATATTTGCTTCAGTATTTCCGCGAACATGGGCTAATGTGTGTTTCTTATTCCGGCGGGATGAATCGTGGTAAAAAGGACTGGATGATGGACCTCTTCCGCGGTCGTGCTCAAGTCATGATCGCTACTGAGGCGGGTGGTGAGGGCATTAACCTGCAGTTCTGTCACCACATGATCAACTTCGATCTGCCTTGGAATCCCATGAGAGTAGAACAACGGATTGGGCGGGTGCACCGGTTAGGTCAGGAAAATGACGTGGTTATCTATAATTTGTCCACACAAGGTACGATTGAAGAACATATCCTTCATCTGCTACACGAGAAGATCAATATGTTCGAAATGGTCATTGGCGGGCTGGATGTGATTCTGGAGCGTTTTGAGAAGAAAGAATCACTGGAGAAAAGTTTATACAAAATCATGCTCGAATCCCGCTCCGATGAAGAGCTGCGACATGAGTTAGATCATATCGGTGAATCCCTAAGTGAGTTGACTCAGGGTATTAAAAAGGAAAGCGAGACTGCGACATGACCCTCAACTCACAGGAAGTACGCAAACATGTAATGGATTATCTGGAGGCGACAGAATGCTCCATTATTGAAGTATCGCCCATTCACGTAACTGTAAAGCTATCGCCAAGAGCTGACAGAATGCTAACAGATCGACCTTATTATTGGGGGTTCGTGGAACGTACTGGTGTTGATCCGGAGACACTCTCTTTCACTTTTGTATTTGATCCGGAAAAATACGATAGCCAGGCAGCTATAGAAGTTCCGCCAACGGTAAATCACAGCATCGGAGCATTGAATCCGCCAATTACCGGAAACCCAGCGATGGGCGCCACAACAGATGCTGAGGCTAGCGCAGATCTATTGAATCCAACATCACCTGAATCTAATGTGGTTCATGTCCCCTCCTCAAATCCAGAAGATAGCATCCTAGCCCGCTACTTCGGTATTGTACCTGCATTGCCCCGAATTGGGCCCGGTATGATAAGACGTGAAGATATCATCTATGGTAGCAAGCGCCTGCAGCAAATTTGGAGTGCGGCGCAAGATGAAGGGAAATGCCTTTACTTATTTGAAGATCCCGGTAGCAGGCAGCGGAATACACTCTTCTCTGCAGCTTATGAACCGTGGCTCGGCGTCTGCTATAAAGTGGAGATGAGCTGCGATTTGAAACGGGAAGAACTGCATTATCTTGGAATATCGCTGACAAAAGGGACCATCATTGATGACTTTAACACTAAGATAGCCTCGCGGGAGATGATCCCCCGTTTACCAGAAAACGTCCATATTCAGCCTTATGAATTAACAGTGACAGCCGCTACAGATTTATTAGAGGCTCATCTTACCTCTCATCTTGCCGAACTCGATTACACTTGGGCAGAACAGGCACGTGAGCGTCTTAGAATCGAGCTGGCTATCATTGATATTTATTACGGAGAGCTGCTGAAAGAGCCTGATGAAGAAAAACGTTTAGGCACTCAAGAGCAGTATAACCGTCGTCGACAGGAGACCATTTGGCAATATGAGCCGCAAATTGCAGTTTCTGCGATAACCTACGGACTGTTTCATCTGCGAAGCCTATAGAATGCGACCCTACTCGCTAAAAGCAGGCAAAAAAACAAGAGAACTTCCGCCTTGAGGCGCGACAGCAAGCAACAGCCTTTTTATAGCCTGTCCACTACAATAGAGTAAAGCTTAACTTTCCTGACATTTCTTAACAAAGAAAGGTGATCGACGCCATGAAAATAAGTTTGCGGCGGAGGCTGAAACTTGCGGGTCAAGGATGCCTCCTCCTGCTTCTAAGCTTTGGACTGTTTGTATCCAGTTCTGTTTCCCCTTCAGCGCTGGCGCTGGCTAGAGTAAGTGTGATCCAGTCAGTCACGCAGGATGCAATTCCTGTATTGAAGATGAGTACCTTACCTTCTCCGAGTACGGTCCAAGAATTCGCTAAGGCTACACTGAACAAGCTCGCTGCAGAAGCTCCATTTACAGCCTGGAAGGATGCAGCAAGGATAGAATATTATCCTCTTGGTCCAGGTACACATGGCTGGCTTGTAAATGTAATGAAGGGTGAAGAGCGGATCGGATACATGATCATTTCCGCTACCGATACAGGCGGATATATGTTAAGTGAATATGGAGCCGGCACTTACGGACTCCCATACAGTTTAAATGATCTGCGCCAGTTTTTGGTGCAGAAAGGTCTCATTACATCATCTTTTTCAGGAACAATAAACCTTACTGCTTTATATGCACCACTTCTACCGGTCTGGAAAATAACCATTGACGAAAAGACGGTTTACATCAATGCTTCCGTACCGCAAATTTTACCTTGGACACTGAGCAAGGCGGAAGAAGTCCTTAAAGAGCAGCCTCCAGCAACAGATGTAATTACTAATCTTAATCCTGACGTATCACCGTTATCGGCCTACAATAGTGGAGGGTCAGATGATCCTTACGAAGATATCCTATGGCTGACTGCTCCTAAACTAACTACAGTGAGCGGCGACAATATCGCACTTCTGATCAGACCTAAGGAAAGCATCGCTTATCAAGCTGCTGGGCGAAACGACCTTGTCGGGGCACCATTTATGATTACAGGCTATCAGAGCTGGCAGTCTTCTCAAGGTCAAGCTGAGAACAATAAAACTACCGTATACGCGGCCTCAGGCCCTGAAGGAAAACGATACTTACCACTCACTGCACTACAAAATAATGGAACACTGCATAAGCTGCCAGACAAAACGACCAAAGCACTCGGATATAATCGTTAACACAAGCATAAACGCCTTCGGCGTCCTTATGAGTACGGTAAGTGTTTATGCGAGAAATAGAAGGATAATTTATAACGTAAGCATATAAATTCTTATATTTAAACAAATGCAAATAACCTTCCACTGCCACCCATGAATAATGGCACTGGAAGGTTATTTGCTATTTAACCTTTAGTCTTTTTTATCATGACTCCACTTGCTTCGCCAGATAGACCACCCAAGCGGGAGCATGCCAAACCATTTCTGTGACCACGGCTGCTTCGTAGCCGCTCTACGAGCATGAATGGCACGCGGATCCTCGATATATACGACTACCTTCTCCGTTATATACTTTACAAGCTCATCGCCACCGGAAGCCATTTAAACACCTCCTAAAATGTAAGTGAATTCAGATTATCAGTATCCGTTCCATGGTCTTAGTGTGCACCACTCCACTTGGATCTAAACTACAGACTTCTGATTTGTCGAATAGGTTTACCTATTAAAGCACAATCTAACAAAGAATCCATAAGACGTTATTCACTTGCAAGGAGGCGTTTCACTTGAACAACTGGAGAAAACAATCCTTTTCCAGAACAGCAGCTGCTCTATGTGGCTTTCGAATCACTCTAACTACCCTAGGACTACTAATGTTGTTTATGGGCAGCTCCTTAGCCTCTGCGACACCAGAGAAACCTGTGATGAAGGATGACCGTCAGCATTTATTAGGACACGGACATCGTATGATCCTAATTGATGCGGGACACGGAGGCATCGACGGTGGAACTTCCTACGGTAATATTCTTGAAAAAGATATCACCTTAGATATCTCACGTCGATTATTTCTACTTCTGGGTAGCGATGGCTTTGACGTTGCTTTAAATCGCAATGGAGATTATGCCCCAAGTGATGAGAACCGCTGGCTGCGTAGTAAATCTCGACATCTTCGGGATCTTGCACAGCGTAAAGAGCTCGCTGAGACATTACCTGCTACTGTAGTGGTAAGCATCCATATTAACTGGGCGCCTTCCCCTTCCAAACATGGTCCACTTGTATTGTACCGTCAAGAGGGCCGTAGCTTCATGCTTGCTAAGTCCATTCAGCATCAGCTAAACAATCTTTACGATGTCGAGGCTCATCCAAGACCAGGCAAGCCCTTTTATTTACTCAACAAAATAACCGCCACAACTGTTATCGTTGAGGCGGGTTTTGTAAGCAGTCCGACTGACCGCGCAAAGTTATGCACCCCTAAAGGGCAGCAACAAATCGCTGAAGCCATCGCTGATGGTATTGTAGCTTATCTTATGGAAGTTTAAGTTGGGAGCTCCATTTCATCTCTTTTTTAACCAGATCAGAAATCCCTATAAACTCAACATTGTCTTTCATCTGTTCAATACCGCTGCGGATTCCTGCGGCGGTCTCTTTCCCAAATACACCAACATGACCAATCGTTACACAAAATCGTTGATCCTTCGCCATGTCTTTGACGAGACCCATTTGTTTCAGAACATGACTTGCTGTATGTGTGTCATCTAAAAAGATATGGTTCTCTACGCGTGGCAACCCCATCCGATAAGCCATATTGCCAGCAACGGAACGGTAGTTGGTCTTGCTGTCTACAAAAAATAATCCTCGTTCTTTGCATACAGATAAGATCACTGCCATAATCCGCTCATCTCCGGTAATTTTCGAACCCATATGGTTATTTATCCCGATCGCATAAGGAACATTATCGAGTGCTGCCTCAACCTTTTGTCGCACTTCCTCATCGGACATTTTGGCCAATATGGCTCCTGGTCCAAGCCATTTAGGATTACCTTGGCGCGGCTCCATCGGCAAATGAACCAGAACATCATCTCCGCGTTCATGGGCGCGGGTGGCATCCTTTACGGATGTAGGTAAAAAAGGCATGACGGCTACAGTAAGCTTTATCGGTAACGAGAACATTTCATCTGTCCCCTTCATGCCATTGCCGAAATCGTCAATAATGATAGCGACCTTATCACGTTTGGGTGCACTCTCTTCAAGCTGCGTATTTGTAGCGTTGTCTTTAGACGTGGCAGCAGAGACAGCCGGCGTAGCCGGAACAATTGTGGTAATCAATACTGCAGCAACAGCAAGCCAATTCAGTAAGTAACGTTTAACCTTTCGACTGTCCTTCATCAAGAGGAACGCCTCCTTCGTCTTAAACAATTGTTCTCATTGTTTGGTTCAAGAAGGTTAAATATGTACGGGGAGGGTTCGCAATAATTTACAATCGAGCTGTTGCTAATGCCCGCGCTTGTCTGTGGCAAGGATTGCTTCCAGCACATCCACAGATTGAACTTCAAATGGCATATTCTTCATTGGGCTCTCTTGGGAGCAGCTAGCTTCTGCCACCACCATTAATTTATCCATATCGCTACTGGTAATCCCAAGCTCCTTAAGTGTGACGGGAAGGCCGACTTTTTTGCAGAAAGCAATGACCTGAGCGATCTCATCTTCTGAAGCCTTCTCCAAGACCAACTGCACGATCGTAGCAAAGGCAACCTTCTCACCATGTAGGACATTCCTGCATTCCTCATGCAGGGCCAGTCCGTTATGAATAGCATGGGCTGCAGCAAGCCCACCGCTCTCAAAACCAACGCCGCTCAAGTAAATATTAGCTTCAACAATATGTTCCACTGATGAAGAGGTGATCCCCTGTTTAACATCCATGAGTGCGGATTCACCTTCAGCAAGAAGTGTGTCCAGACAAGCACGTGCTAAAGAGAACGCTGCGATTGTGCTAGTCCCGCCTGCATGAGTAACCGCTCCAGATTCACGGCAAGCTCTTGCTTCGTAATAGGTGGACAAAGCATCACCCATTCCAGCCGCCAGCAATCTTGCAGAAGCTTTAGCGATGATATCGATATCTGCGATCACCATATCAGGATTTCTTTTTAATGGAAGATAACAGTCGAAGTCACCTTCGTCCGTATACAACACTGATATTGCGCTGCAAGGTGCATCCGTCGAGGCCACTGTGGGTACAATAACTACCGGGAGATCCGCCATGTGGCTTACTGCTTTTGCCGTATCTAGGGTCTTGCCGCCACCGATTCCTAAGATAACTTCAGCGTCCTTCAGGCCAAGTTCTAGCACTATCTCATCCACCTGATTACGGCTGCACTCACCCTTGAATTCGCGCATCATAAGGGGAATATCGTTCACTTCAAAGCTGTGTAAAATATCCTCCTTGTACATGGAAAAAATATAAGGATCTACAATCGCAAAAGCTCTGTTCGATCCTAGCTGCAAACAATAATCTCCCAGCTTACGAATCTCGCCATACCCCTGAATATATTTAGTCGGTGAACATATGATCTGCGTCATGGTTTCACTCCTCTTTTTGTATATTCTTTTATTCTAAGGAGTGTTGCTTCAGACTGGCTATAAAAAAAGATGCTATAGACTTTTGTCTTAAATAAATCCGCCGTTCACACGAATCGTCTGGCCCGTAACCCACTGTGATTCCTTACTAGCTAGAAACAAAACTACACTCGAGATGTCCTCAGGCTCACCCAAGCGTCCAAAAGAATTCATACTCCCAACATTCGCAATCTCTTCAGCTGACTTCCCAACTGTGAAAAGTTCCGTATTAACAGGACCTGGCGAAACCGCATTAATCGTGATTCCTTTTCGTCCAAATTCTTTAGCTAGCTGACGAGTGAATTGTTCCACTGCTCCCTTTGTTCCCGCATAAACGCTGTAGGTTGGGAACATCTGGCCTGTAACCGATGTCGAGAAATTAATGATCCGTCCGTTCTCACTCATATGTTTAGCCGCTTGCTGGCAAGCAAAAAAGGTACCCTTCACATTGATAGCGAACTGTTTGTCGAAGTCTTCTTCCGTCATACTCGCAATCGGCTTTGTGATCATAATGCCTGCGTTGTTAACGAGAATATCGATTTGTCCATAAGCTTCCAATGTGGCTTGGAATAATTGTTCTAGCTCTGCCACTTGGCTGATATCCGCTCGGATAGCGATAGCTTCTCCACCCTTTTGCTTAATTTCGTTCACAACTTCCTCTGCCTTGCTTGAACTGCTTGCATAATTAACAACAACCTTCGCACCATGTAACGCCAAGTTCTCCGCAATTTCCCGTCCCATACCTCTTGAAGCTCCAGTCACTAATGCAACTTTTCCAACCAAATTCTGATCCATCATTTATTCCTCCTATTCGTTTGCCTTTCTTGTTGGTCTGATTATAAATCGAACACTCGCAAATAACAAGTGACAATTATTATTTTTTGTCATTCGATATAATTGTTCTCCAGACGCAAAAAAACCTTCCGATCTTCATCAAAAGGTTTAGTCCATCATTTTTTTATTTTGAAATATGCTATAACAATTTATGACGAAATTCCGGAAAGCATCAAATCCCAAACAGAGGCAAACTCCTGATCAATCGAACCCGACTGCCACTCTTTCGCATGAGCAGGATGATGAAATCGTGATGTTGCATTAAAAATAGCTCTTGCCGTAACCTCTGATTCCAATGCTTTAAACTCCCCGGTTTGTATACCTTTTTCAAGAATGCGTGCGAGTTGCCCAATTAATTGATCTACGTGTTGGGTAATCATATCTACGGCTTCTAAAGTTACGGAGGCGTACATAGCAAACATTTCGGAATCATCTACAGCATAGCTCCGTTTACTGTGAATTAGAGTATCTAACCACAGATGTAGCTGCTCTTTGGCATTCCCATCAAATTGCTCAGTAACGTCCTTTAATGGGGCTAAAATATTTTGATGCAACCATCTTTCGGTTACCGATTCGCGCAAAGCTGCTTTACTGGAAAAATGTCTATATAGCGTACCATGACTAACCTTCAGTACCCTCGCTACATCAACAACTGAAGTCTTATCCGGGCCAAAACGCCGGAGTACTTGTTCAGCCGCATCCAAAATGTTTTCTTTAGATAATGGAAGATCATTCGACATCGGTATTTCCCCTCACTCTATTTCTGATGGTTCTTATCATAGCATATAATATTCAAAAACGAACTGACAATAATCTTACTTTGTCATTTGTAAAATCATTATCAGTATATACGTGCACAAACTTATCAAACTAAGATCCACATTTTAGTATCCAATTCTCATCAGCCGCTGAGTACTTACCATACCCCAACAACAAAAAACCTCCTTGATTTCTCAAGAAGGTTCATTTCTTTCATCTACTTACTCACTCGTCCAACTTCGCCCTAACAAACTTACCAATCTTCGTAATCGCCTGCTCTGCTTCTGGGAGCATATACGCTAAGAAATGAAAAACACTCCACATATTATCCCATATTTCCAGTTCCACATGAACACCCGCTACTCTCGCCCTTTCAGCCAACCTCGTTGAATCGCTTAATAGCACCTCATGGTCGCCTACTTGAACAAGTAAATCAGGCAATCCCTGCAAATTCATTCTTAACGGCGATAATATTGAAGCCCACTCGGTTCGAGTACCTACATATGCTTCAAGTATCCGTTTATTCCCTTCCAAGCTACCTGTCGGATCAAGCTCCGCACGACTCTGATACGATTCACCATCCAAATGAACAAGATCTGTATGCGGCGATATAAAAAAAGCACCTGCTGGTAACTCGCTCCCCTCATCCCTCAAAGTAATCAGTGTCATCAGCGCAAGGCTGGCTCCAACAGAGTCTCCTCCAAATACGATATCACTGGCAGAATATCCATTTGCAAGCAACCACCGGTAAGCCCCTATACAATCTTCATTAGCGGCGGGATAGATATACTCGGGTGCAAGGCGATATTCAATGATTAGCACTTTCATACCACTGGTCTTTGCAATTCGTGCTGCTAGATCCCGATAAAATTCACAGGTTCCTGAAACAAAACCACCACCATGAAAATAAAGAATCACTTTATCATCAGGTGGAGCTGTTTCCACAGGAATGATCCACTCTCCACTTAATGGCCCAACCCTGACCCGCTCGACTGTAACACCCGTATGACTAGGCATATTCGCAGTCACCTCAACCATTTCTTGTCGGATATGCTCTACAGACTTACTTTCAAACCGATTGCTTTGTTTCAGGTAATCTTTGATCGCTGCAAGCTGTTCTATACTCGTCTTTTCCATATCGATAATCCCTCCTACAGGTCTTTTCAACTCAAAGTGTAAAGCCTGTAGGTCACTACAAGGTCAAGTTAAGATTCCATTTTCAGGATTTCTAGCGTTGACTGTACTCCAGGATGTTTATCCGTGGCTAATAAATTTTTTCTCAAGTCTGCGAGAGAAGCAAGCTTTATCTCCTGCTTTGCAATTTCATTGCGGACTCGATCCATTTTTTTATCTACAACTTTCACAAAATCATCTATGCTAATGCCACTGCTTTCCGATTTTAACAATGCCTTTTTAATTTCCTTTAGGGTGAATCCACATTGCTTAGCATTATGTATAAACGTAAGTCGACTTAGCGCTTCTTCAGAATAAAGACGGTAGCCGGCTTCCGATCGTATAGGTGTACTAATTAGACCCAGTTCCTCATAATACCTCAGTGTTTCCATACTCACATTTGCCATCTTAGCCATTTGGCCTCGCAAGTATTCCGTCATGATATACGCCCCCTTGGAATTCCCTATATTATACCAAAATCCAGATAATACAGAGGGTATCAAAATAGAGCCAATAATTAATCGGGATCAATATAAAACTCCTTATCTACACACAAAAAAACGGCATTTCTGCCGTTTCCCATTGACTACTCTACTCTTCTACCTACAACACTTCACTTCGAATCGCATTTTTCTGTATTAGAGAAATCTGTCCGGCATGAATGCCTGTGTGATACATAAGTCTTCCTACCGCTTCAAGCGGAGTAGATGTGCCAAAAGACGACTCTACGCTTACATGCCAAGCATCTTCCGGAAGCTCCCGCATCGCTGCAATCAGATTCTCGTTGGAAGCAGACAGCAGATCCACCAGTTCACTTAATGTAGTATACGCTGCGTCATCGGCTTGAGGTTTAGGTCTACCAAAGAACCACTCTGCAAACATAAATTCTACCTCGGCATTATGAGAAATCAAACCTCCGATGGATGAATTCCCTAATTTAAGATTTAAATCTTCTTCCGGCAATGCCTTCACCATTTTATGAAATCGCTCTTGAACCGCTTGCCAGATGGGCAGTACTGAAGTAATAGTCATCGGCTATTTGCTCCCTTGTACAGCTGCTTCTTCGTCTTTCTTCTTATCAATAACAACGTGATTAAATACATTCGCATCTACATCAATATCGAACGCCAACCCAAAACCTACAACATAACGCCCCTTCAACGGAGTTAGTTCGAACAGTGAAAAATCCAGTCCGCGCAGCAATTTCAGCATGGCCTCACCATGGTCAGCATTGAACAATTCAAAGATATCCTCATATCCATCATTTCCGATATTGCTTGAAGTACAACTCCAGCGCACACGCTCAGTTGCAAATTTATTGTTTGTTTCAGACTCATCCGCAATTAGAAAGGCGTCCACATAATCATTATTTTCCATATAGCCATAGTGCTCTGCGATTTTACTAATATAGATATACAGCTTGCCGTCTTTCTTTACGAAAGGCGCATAACTAATAAAGGGCTTACCTTCATCATCGATCAAACTCAAAATCAAGTTCTTACGTTTATTAATAAATTGCAAGTAGTTTTCTTTATTTTTCTCCACATCTACAGGCTTCTTCATTTAAAATCCCTCCATGAATAGGTTGTGTCACACTATGAATCTATCGAACAGTACTCAACAAATGAATACGAGGTTTCTTCTCTGTAGGCACATACTGGACTTCCGCGTCCATCCGGTATATATCCCTTATCATATCGGTTGTCATGACTTCATTCGGTGTGCCATACATCGCCTTCTCACCCGCATGCACTACAACGATACTATCGCTATAAGTAGAGGCTTGATTGAGATCATGCAGCACCATCACTACGGTCATGCCCATGTCTTGATTTAACTCACGAACAAGCTCAAGCACTTCATGCTGATGCGAAATATCCAAGTACGTGGTTGGTTCGTCAAGCAACATGATGAGTGGACGCTGCGCCAATGCCATTGCAATCCAGGCACGCTGTGATTCACCACCTGACAATGAAGCTACGGCTCGGTCCTTATACTCCATCAAATGTGTCTTTTCAAGGGCCCAATGAACAATGTCCATATCCTCTTGGTTCAATCTTTCAAACCACTTTTTATGTGGATATCTGCCATACGAGACCAGATCGATCACAGTCATATCACTCGGTGCTTGATTCTTCTGGCTCAGCATGCACATTTTTCGTGCGACTTGTTTGGCGCTCATGGTCTTCAGATCCGTACCATCGAGTATGACCGTACCCGTGTGATAAGGAATTAGCCGTGATACCGCTTTGAGCAAAGTGGATTTGCCGGAGCCGTTCGGTCCTATGATGGAGACGATCTCACCTTTTTTTACGGAAAAAGAGAAGTTGTTAATCACGCTTTTCTGCTCATACCGAATCGAAATGGAATCGACAGTAAACATGTTAGAACGCCTTCTTTCTCATCAGGTATAGAAAATATGGTCCGCCAATCACAGCCATAAGGATACCCGCAGGGATATCTAGGGGTGCAAACAGGGTACGTCCACCTGTATCCGCAATTAACAGAACCAATGCACCAAGAGCCATACTCATCGGCAAAAGATATTTGTAATCTGAACCCACGAGCAATCTCGCCATATGAGGTACAACTAGACCGACAAATCCGATCATTCCAATGGCTGCTACAGAAATAGCCGCTAGAAATACTGCCAGCAAGGAGAGCAGGATACGAATTCGGTTCACATTTTCACCCAGATTCGAAGCCACCTGATCACCCATACGAATGATATTTGCCTTACGAATGGCAAAGAAAGATAGGATCCAACCTGCAATCGCATATGGGAAGACCATCATCAACGCATTATTCCCTTTTGCCGCAAGACTGCCGTTAAGCCATTGAACCGCTGCAGGGAGTCTATCGCTGTACATGATTGTTAATAGTCCAATGAGTCCTCCGCAAAGCGCATTCACAGCAACACCAGATAAAATAATAGTAATCGGTGAAATACCGGTTCGTCTCCAAGCTAATGCATATACAATACCAGCAGCAATTAGCCCTCCAACAAAAGCGGCAATCGGAATGAACTCAGTATACTGTGGTGCAGCAAGCATTATAACAAGAACACATGCAGCCGCGCCGCTAGTTACACCCGTCAATCCAGGATCAGCAAGTGGGTTACCCATCACAGCTTGCAGCAGTGCGCCCGAGATCGCTATATTCGCTCCGATGATCATCGCCAGTAACACACGTGGCAATCGAATATCCCATATGATGGTCGCATTCACCGCCTTAGACGATGAACCAAAGATCGTGCTTAGTATGTCTGATACCGGAATAAAAACAGAGCCTAATCCGATGGCAATAATCGCGGCAACGAGCGCTAATAGAACCGTTATAATAACAACTATTCTGCTACGAGATGTATTTATCACTTGCTGTCTCCTTTAATTATTCATAGAAGTATTTTGCGATTTCAGTTAGGGCTGTTTCTGCGTTAATGATCGAGGTTACGCCGAACACACTGTAATCTAAAATCTGAATTTTGTCGTTTTTATAAGCAGAGAGCTTCGTCCAAGTTTCATTTTTCTCTATTTCTTTTTTAAATTTGTCCTTTGTCGCTCCGTGGTCACCTGAAGCCAATACGAGAATGACGTCAGGATCAGCGGCTACGACGTTCTCCATATTAATAGGAGAGTAAGTATCGGTAACTTTAAGTACAGAAGTAGCAATGTTATCAGCGCCAAGCTTTTTCACCAAACTACCTAGATAAGATTTCTCACTCATAACCATGAAGGAATCAGAGGTTCCAATAACGAGCATCACGCTCGGCAGTTCTTTTCCTTCGGCTAATTTACTTAGCTCATTTTCTTTATCCAATATCTTACTCAAAGCCGCATTCATCTCATCTTTTTTATTAAAATAAGTACCTAATACTTTAAGGCTAAGCTTTAAATCCTCGAAGGATTCTGTGCGTAGATATGCTTTTTGCAAATCCATGCCTTCCAGTGTCTTATCCAGTGTGCTTCGAAGTGATTCTGCTCCCAGCAGCAAGTCTGGCTCAAGCTTTGTTACTACTTCAAGATCCGGTGCCATTGGCGAACCAATTTTATCTATCGATTCAAAATCAGCAGGGATTGGATTGGTGGAGGTTGGCACCCCAACTGGTGTGATTCCAAGCAAGTAGAGCATTTCTGTTAATGGTACAGATGTAGTTACAATTCGCTGTGGAACTGTGGCTGGAAACTGGCTTAATGCTTCATTGAACAATGCTTCATCTACACCATCATGCTCCAGACTGTATTCCTTTCCAGCATCCGCTGTTTTCGCTGCTTCTGTTGTATTCGCTGCATTTGCTTCTTTCGTTTCATTAGCAGCTGTATTCGTTACGGCTTCATTCTTGGTTTGATTGTCCGCTGTATTGGTGGACGAACATGCAGTCATTGCAGTAAGCGCTGCAACAACCAGAAGTACTAATAATTTCTTCAAAATCTATCCCTCCGAGTATGTATAATTATACGTTCCAAGTAGTGATAATGATTTTCATTTTCATCTACGATTTCTATGATAATGGTTATCATTGGGAAGTGTCAAGAATTTTATTTTAATTTTAAACTAGCAAAAACACCTTAAACATCCCATTAAAAAGGACAACCTTTCTTGTAGAAAAATAGGAATTCGGTGTCGTATGAACCCTTCACTTTCTTAAATCCACAAAAAAACCACATCCAAAGGACGTGGTCAATATGCATAATAAACCTAAATATTTAATTATAGATTGGAATAAATCTATCTCGATTATTAATAATGGAATCTTCTTCTGATTTCGCTTATAAATTTCCGGTCAGAAAAAATTATCATCCCAATAATGGTTAGGAGTGAGTATACGATAGAGAAAACACTGGTCCAAATGACATGAGATAAATTAAATACAAACAGAAGCATAGGACATAAATTAATAAAGAACATCGCTAAAATATAGCCTATATCATGACGCCATAATGATTTTTGAACAATTGCGAGCATAGTCATAATAAATGTAGCTGCCACTCCAAACAGTGGAATTGCATAGTTGGTAGACCATCCCCTAAAACCAACAAATATATCGATCACCAATAGGAAAATGGACAACATGACATAGTGATATAAAATTTTCCTGCCAATATGTTTATTAGATAAAATGGTATCTTTAACAACGATCCACGCATAGATAAGACCTGTACTTACGATAATTGACCATATTCTTGGATTGATATGATAGGTCAACGCATTAATTGTAATCGAAAGCACGATCGCAGATATAGTCAAAAAGAGGAACAATTTAGCTACCGTAAATGGTTTGGTTTCCTGATAGATCTCTTTATAGGACGGGTATTCTGTCGTGCTCTCTCCCCTGATCTTAAGTGGCTTGGAGCATAGTGGACAACGATAATGTTGATTATCAACCGTCACGTTGCAACGAATACATTTGGTCATTCGCTAATCCCCCAATCGTTTGAGTAGATTTTAACTTCAAGTCCAGCCTCACCCGCTAAGGTCGAAAAGAAATATTGCAATATATCGGACTCCACTATATTTCTGGTAAACGTGATCACCAGCTTATCATTGACTGAGCTGATCCCACAGTTCATAGGGCTTTTATTGGATGGATAGACTAATGCCTCAATTAGCTCTACGTGCTTGTACATTTGCTGTGGCAACATAATATTGCCGATATTGGACAAGGTCAGTGTTCTTTTACTTTCCCCAAGCATATGAAACCCTAAATTCACGAACCAGTTCTTCAAAAATAACGGGACAAACAACGTAGCTTTGTTCCGTTCAAGCGCCACATTATTGTAAATGATATTTTGCAAATTTTCTTTCCCCGTTTTATACTTCAGCATCTCATTCATTCTAAAAATTAATTCATCCAGTGTGGTATCTTCCGTAATTCGCGCACCAAGATTAACTACGCCAAAGAAGTTACGAAGAGTACGTGAAGGGAATGCTTTGCGCAAATTGACAGGCACTGCGATAACCACGGGAGCGTTACTTTTGCTATATTTGATTCTTGTTTGATAAATAGAATAACTCAGTAATGCGGATAAATAAGCAGTGATCGTACTTCCTTTTTGCTTAGCGAGGGCATTTAATTGGGAGGCACTTATGACCCCGTGTACCACGTTATTTCCGAACTGTTCGAAAGCGGTACCTTTAATGTGGTACGCTCGGCTGTTTCTAACCGATTCAACATAACAATCCTTGTAGTATCTGCGAAAAGCATCCTCCATATCATGGATATCCACTCCTGAATCAGCGAGTAAAATCCGGTCCTCAGTGTCAATTTCATGTCCCATATACATTAGATAATAGTACAGCAGTGATTTTAAAAACTCGACAGCCCCATTACCATCCGTAAGCGCATGGAACACTTCAACAGAGACTCTATTTTTGTAGTATAAAACCTTAAATAAATATCCATTGTTTGTAGTTGGATCAATGTTGCGACAAGGATACTGCTGATCCTCAGCGATCACAATTTTATCCGTGCTAGACTCTAAATAATTCCAAAACACACCCCTGCGAAGCTTCACAGTGAACATCGGAAATCTGTCGAATACCGTATCGGCGGCTTGCTGTAACGCATCCACATCTACAGGATTTGTCAGAACCGCTGAGATCCGATAAACAGAAGTGTTTTTTGTGTTTGTAACGGATGGAAATAGTTTTGCTGCGTTATCAAGTTTGTACCACTTTTTCACTTCAAAACTCCTCTTTTATTCTGCTGTTACTGGTTGATACTCCACTTTTGCATTGTCTTCCTCAAACAAACATAGCTTACCACGACACAGATTATCTCTGCCACTACAAAGGAAAGCCATAAGCCGATGTTACCAAACATTAAAGGAAGGATAAAGAAATTCCCCATCAACAAGGCATACCGTAAAATCGCCAAAATCGCGGATGTTCTTGGATTGTTAATGGCTGTGTACAAAGCGTTAATTATAATATTGGCCCCTACAAAGATAAAATTAAAGCTATAAAATGTGATGATTTCACTTGATGTAGTCATGACCTGAAGATTGTCTTTTACAAAAAGAGAAATTAAGGGAGATTTAAAAATAATCAATATCGCTGTACAAACCACACCAACTAATGTCACTATTTTAATCGCCATGGTAATCAATTCCGTTATACGGCTATATTCCTTCGCTCCGTAATTCACACTGCTAATGGCTCCTAACCCTCTCGACATGCCCATGATAACTGCATTAACTACAAGTGAGATATACTGAACTACCGCAAATGAAGATACCCCTATTTCACCAAATTTAGAGATCAAAATCCAGTTGAAGATCATAGAAGAAAAACCCGCACTGAATTGCGTAATCGCTTCTGAAGAACCGTTATAGATCATCCTTCCGATTGCTTTAAAATCCACTTTCCATCTACCCACTTTTAAAAAGCTATCCTTTGAGATAAAATTCGAGAAAAATAATATAAAAACAATCGTTGCACTGATCCCAGATGCCAAAGCAGCACCGGTAATCCCCATATCGAAAACGCAGATAAAAATTAAATCCAAGATGATATTTAAAACTACACTCAGTAAATTACCAACCATATAAAGCTGAGGTTTCCCCATAGATTGCAATGAAATACCAAGTAAAATATTAAAAATTACAGGCACGACAAATACACCAAAAGTCTGTATGTAATCAACAACCATAGGAAAAAGCACTGAATTTGCTCCAACTATTCTAGCCAGTACATGAGGAAAAAAAACTACTATTATGAAAATAACTACGGCTATCATGAGCAATGTGTAAAAAGCATTATTGAAGTAGTGGTTGGCTTTCCCCTTGTTCTGCTCTCCCAGACTAATAGCGGTTAATGTATTTCCTCCAATAGCAATTAAGATCCCTATACAGGAAATAATATTAAAAATCGGTGAAGCCATATTCACTGCAGCTAGCGCATTAGGTCCTACAAAACGCCCCAAAATGATTCCGTTAATAATTCCGTACAGACACATAGAAAGTGAAGCTACGATCCCAGGGATTGCATAACCGCGAAATAGTTTGGAAATTGGATCTTTTAATACATTGAGTTCTGTTGTCTTCATCTTGTCATTCTCCATTCACTGTTTTGAAATTTTAGATAAAAATCAGTACAATGAACACTATAATCTCTTGTGTAACACAAGAGTCAACGGGAGAACGATGCAATGAACAACTATTATTCTATTGGTGAAACAGCAAAACTAGCAGACACAACTATCGAAACCTTGCGGCATTATGACCGAATTCACTTGCTGAAGCCTGCTAAAGTAGATCCCTCCTCCGGTTATCGCTATTATTCAGATAAAGAGCTTATTTATCTTGATGTCATCAACTTCTGCAAAAAAAAGAATATGCCACTTCATAAGATTAAAGATGTTTTTACGAATGATAATCTTGATTATATTATTAATTTTCTTAAAACAAAGGACGATGAAATCGAACAAGAAATCAAGCAGCTGAATAAGACAAAATCACAGCTTAAAGCTTTACAAAAACAATATGAAAATCAAGCTTATTTATCCGATGTGCCTCTATCCCCCACCCATTTTTCAACTAAGGCTTTGGGAGAAAGAGCGATCGTAAAAATCCACTCCCTACAGAAACCCAGCCTCGAAAGTTTCCATCAACTGCAGAATGCGCTAAATCAACAGCTTGAAGATGAGTCAAGAGATGCATTCGCCTTTGATCTTCGTGCAAATATTATGACTACGTTGGAGCCTAGTGAGAATCCATCTGTCTTTTTTGTAGTTTGTGAGAAGTACCCTGAACAGGCCGGCTGTATTTCAATATTACCTAAAGGAATTTATCTCTATGGTTATTGCTCGGAGGAGCAGAGATTGAAAACGATGCAGAATATCGCTGCATATGCTAAAGCCGAATATAATACGGAGATTCCATTTGTCATCCAGACAGTCATTTTCACCGGAATGTTTCAGTGGGTTTATGAGATTCAAGTATGGTTAAAATCTGCATGATCTAAAATAAGACAAATAAAACAGCACGCGGCGATATAGGATCGACACGTGCTGTTTACTACAGAATTAAAGCTGATTTGTCCAAACTAAAATCTAGCGACAAAAAATTCACGGTCTGCTGGGACGTTAAAACTCTTCAAAACTACTCCATTCTCGTCTCTTATTGTCAGCAGGTAAGGTACTGAAGTTAATGTGCTAATCGTAGGAAATCTGACCACACCGAAATCATCGAACTCAGCATTCACAGTTGTGGTACCATTTTTTAATGTAGCGGTCCAGCCCGAAGAATCTTTAGGTGTGCTATTCGTACCTAAACTTGTAGCGAGAACCACAAATCTGTCCAATGTCTGTCTGATTCTCCGTTTCTTCCGGGTTGCAGCTGCTTTCACTCTTTTTGCCGCGAGGGCTTTGGCCGCCATAACGGCTTGCTTATTGACTGGCTTCTTAATCATTGCCATTTTCCTTCACCACTTTCTTTTTAGGATACGATAGTAAATGCAAGAATTGGAATGCTTGACCTCACTTTTACCTACTATTCTAGAAATGTACTTTATTCCTAGATTCATAGATTCGTACCCACTGGATCAGTGGTGCATATAATGCACTTGTGAGGTGATCCATTAATAAATGAGCCGACAATTGTGGCTAGAGCAAAATAGTTCAAGAATCCATACGGCGCTAAGAAAAAGAATTCAACACTCCCAAGTCCGTCGCGGTACATCCGCTAAAATTCCTATCATTATCAAATTCAAACAAAAAATGACCCCAGCACAGCTGAAGTCATTAAAAAAACATTTAGAATCACACGACTTTCCTATCAAACATCATCTCCCCATACTAAATTCTGTATCATCACGAGTTTCGATGAACTGTCTGAAACAGATGTGCAGTTGGCATGGAATCGATAAAATCTATGTTGACGGAATTAAAAAAACATCACTTTATATAGCGACACCATCCATCGGTTCTACATCCGTCCAAAAGAAACAGGGACTTACCGGAAAAGGAATCAACATTGCCATTCTTGACACAGGAGTGTATAGGCACCCTGATCTGATTCAGCCCTGTAACCGTATCGTAGCTTTTAAAGATTTTATCAATCACAGAAAACTTCCCTACGACGATAACGGCCATGGGACTCATATCGCAGGGGACGCGGCAGGCAACGGATGGATGAGTAAAGGAAAATACAAAAGCCCTGCTCCAAAGGCAGGGATCGTTGGTGTTAAAGTACTTGATAAAAATGGTGACGGATATGACTCCACGATCATTAAAGGAATTGAGTGGTGTATTGCGAATCGAAAGCGACTAAAACTACGTATCCTTTCGATGTCATTAGGGGGTACGGTAAATTCACCTTGTTCTGACGACCCGTTGTGCCAAGCCGTAGAAAAAGCAATAAAGGCTGGACTCACTGTTGTGATAGCAGCTGGAAATAGCGGCCCTGGGCGCAGGACGATCGAATCTCCTGGGATTAGTCCTTCTGCAATTACTGTAGGTGCAGTGGATGACCGTCGTACACTCACACAAAAGGACGACCGGATTACCTCGTATTCAAGCCGCGGACCTGCACCGGGAGGGCGAAAGAAACCAGACCTCGTAGCTCCTGGCGAAACCATTATCTCTCTTCGTGCGCCACATTCCAAGCTAGATCGCGAGCTTCCTTACTTGCGGATCGCTAAAAATTACTTTGTGCTGTCCGGTACCAGTGTCTCAACACCTATTGTCTCTGGTGTTATTGCTCAATTGCTGCAGAGAAATCCCTCACTAACTCCTAAGCAAGTGAAATCCATACTAAAAAAGAACACATTCTCTCTGAAACTCCCCCCTAACACAGCGGGCTCTGGTGAGATCAATGCAAGATTCTTATTGTGATTTTGCTTCCTTCTTTAAAGCTGTGATAACAGAAACTGATAACACTTCAGTAAATTTACCCGTAGGCTCAATTTCTAATAAAGAAGATTTCAAATCCGCTTCAAATCGTTCCAAGTGATCTCCAAATAAGCGCTTTGAAGCATAGGATGTGGAATACAAATTGCCAAGAATCGAATCCACCGTCCATGTCACTGAATAACTCGGTAAAATCAATCTTTCCACATCCTTAAAGCTAGATCGCGCAACAATATCCTCATGTCTTTCTTTAGGATGAGTATAGATGCTATCTCCTGCGATTCTTTCGTTACCTAACCAGCGTTTCACTACTTCATTTACCTTAAGCTGCCAAGATAATGGCTCTTGCCCTACATTAAAAGTATCAATAATTACTAGACCGCCATTATTGTCCGAACTGTGGTATAGGATTTCAAGAATAGACGATCTATCCATCCAGTGAAACGCTTTGGCTAGGATAGTAAGACGGAAGGAACCCCAGACGTTCTGCAACTCTTCTGCTCTACCAAGCATCCAACTAACGTTATCAATCCTATGGATTTTTGATAGACGATTAGCCTCTTCCAACATTCCACTTTCCGTATCTACACCTATCATTTCTTCAAACCAATCACTAAATCTTAGTCCCAGCTGACCCGTACCACACCCTAAATCAAGCAGACGGCCTTCTCCGTTAAGCGAAAACTTCTGAATTAAGAACCGAATAAGGGATGAAGGATACTGCGGTCGATATTTTGAATAGTACACTGCCGTACCTTTAAATAAATCCGGACCATATTCATTCATAGTTTCACCCTTCTCTTGTTTTCTAATAGGACAAAATCATAGCAGACATCCAACTAAAATAAAAGGCAGTTCGGTTTGACCGAACTGCCTTTTTATTTATGCTGATACGTCAATTCGCTGGATTTGGGCTCAAAGGATCAAAAAATCCACATAGAAATGATTGACAAATAAGTTCGTTGCATATATGGTTAATTACATAACTAACTAACCAATGAACATGGCGGTGAATACATGGGAAGCTTAATGGATGATACTCGACCAATATTTATGCAGATCGCCGAACGCATAGAAAATGACATCATCGAAGAAACACTCTTGGAGGAATCACAGGTTCCTTCAACAAATCAATTTGCTGTTTTTTACCAGATCAATCCGGCGACGGCTGCGAAAGGTGTGAATTTGCTTGTCGACCAAGGAATTTTATACAAAAAGCGAGGTATCGGCATGTTTGTAGCTTCTGGAGCGCGCACAGTATTGATGGAGAAGAGAAAAGAGCAATTTTATGAGCAATATGTTGTAACTATGATCCGTGAAGCAGAGAAATTAGGAATTACGTTGGATCAATTAACGAAGATGATTCAGAGGGGAGATAATCGGTCATGAATGAAGTCGTTGAGATCAAGGGACTGACCAAGTCGTATGGAAAGGTAACTGTCATCCAAGACATTAGTTTTTCTTTAGAAAAGAACAAAATCTATGGTCTGCTTGGCAGAAATGGTGCAGGAAAAACAACGATCATGCACATGATTACAGCACAGTTATTTGCTACAAGTGGTGATTTGAAGGTGTTCGGGGAACATCCCTATGAGAATAACCGCGTACTCAATCAGATTTGCTTTATTAAGGAAAGCCAAAAATATCCGGATACGTACCGCATTATCGATGTTCTAGAGGTATCCGAGTTATTCTTCCCTAACTTTGATAGGGAGTACGCCCACTCCTTAATCAAGGACTTTAATCTCCCCTTAAAAAGAAGAATAAAGAAGCTGTCCAGAGGAATGCTCTCGGCGGTGGGCATTGTAGTAGGCCTGGCGAGCCGCGCTCCGCTGACTATTTTTGACGAACCTTATTTAGGTCTCGATGCTGTAGCAAGAAGCCTGTTTTACGATCGACTAATTGAGGATTATTCAGAATATCCGCGAACAGTTGTCTTGTCTACACACTTAATTGACGAGGTAAGCCAGCTATTAGAGCATGTCATTGTTATCGACAACGGTAAGCTGATTATCAATGAGGATGCTGAAGCTCTTCGCGGGCGGGCTGCTAAAGTTATCGGTGCGGCTGCGAAGGTCGAAGATTTAATCACCGGTAAAGAGATCATCTCTCGTGAATCCTTTGGCGGATTACTTTCTGCCACTGTTATTGGCTTAAACTCAACAGATCTATCACGTGCTGAGATGCTTGGTCTGGAGATCTCCCCGATATCTTTACAACAGTTAATTGTTCATCTTACAAACAGAAAATCCCAAGAGAAGGGAGTTGCAGTGCAATGAACCAAATGACAGGAATATTAAAAATGCACTACAAGGATAAATGGTTTTGGTTGTTTATGCCTTGGATTATATTATTGTCCAGCTTTTTGGTTAATCTTGTCATAGCTTTTTTCCTGCAAGAACCAATGTATACCGGCGGCCTAGTCTCAATCTTTATTTATATGTTTATCATAGGTATCATCATTTTAGTACAGACTTTCCCCTTTGCCTTGGGCTTAAGCCTACGGAGGATAGATTATTTCTTCGGCACATCCTTGATGGCCGTTATAACAAGTGCCGGCTTCTCACTACTTCTGTTCCTGCTATCTATTATAGAAACCAAATTAACATCTGGATGGGGTGTGCAGCTACATTATTTTCACCTACCATACTTGAATGATGGTACCGTCCTAGAGCAGCTGTGGATCTATTTCATGATCTTGTTGCATATGTTTTATTGGGGATTTGTTATATCCAGCATCTTCCGTAGATTTGGTAGAAGCGGCCTATTCATTTTCGCGGCAGTCATGTTTATTCTGTACAGTGTCGCTGGATTGTTAATGACATATTATCAGTGGTGGGTAGATGTATTTAATTGGTTGGCTAGCCATACCGCATTTGAACTTGCCTTGTGGAGTATGCCCTTGACGGTCTTGTATGCACTCTTATCGTTCTGGATGCTTCGGAAGTCTACAGTATAAGACTCTGCCTGGAATATTGTTAATATTTATAGGGGGTACTGTATGGATTATGTGAGGGATTACGCCATGTATGCTTCTATATTCGGTATGTTTAGTTTTAGTTGGTTTGGTTGGGCACAAGAAAACCCCAGATCCAGCTGGCGAAAATATATTGGCATAGCTTCTGGTGTATCCCTTCTCGTCTGCTTGATTGGTGTCTATTTAAGTATGACGAACTGGGATGCTCCCTCCGTATTAAATGACAAGACCTCTTTTGATAATTATCTAATTTCTGTCTATATTGAATTATTGTTGGCTGGTGCTGGAGCTTCTATATTGATGAAATGTAAGTATAATGATTATGTTGCTCCTTGGATTGCCTTTATAGTAGGGATTCATTTTATTGGCTTAAAAAGTGTGTTTAACGATTTCAGTTTATACCTTTTAGCAGCACTTCTGGTTGCAATCTCTATCGTATCACTGTTCATATCTAAAAAACTTAAGGTCGCAAACAGTGCAATTACAGGCATTGGTGCTGGGACAGTTTTGTTCGCCTTCGCTCTATTAGGGTTAATTCGATATTTATCGATCTAAATACGAGTATGCTAAAGTTACCTTCGATTGATTATATTCACAAAAAAAGAAACTCCCTTGATTTCTCAAGGGAGTTTCTTGTGATGCGGTCGAGAGGACTCGAACCTCCACGATATTGCTACCACACGGACCTGAACCGTGCGCGTCTGCCAATTCCGCCACGACCGCACATCATAATGACTACATATCAAACTTGCGGTCACAAGATAGATCATACCATGCTGAGATTAAAGCGTCAATATATTTTCCAGCTTTTCTTATCGATCATTATTTTATGGATAATTATTGCTTTTAATTCCGAATATAAGGTATAATGAGAACAAAAGTTCGCATAATATAAATGAGGTGATTTATAATGGCGACTACGAAGTTGAAGACATCCATTGTTGATGAAGATGTTACTAAAGAAGAACTGTCCCTTGTCAGAAGCTATTTGCTGCTAACGTTTATTCATAAAGTTTTCGAGCGTGACTGCCGTGTAATCAGCAAAAGTGGTCTATTTAAGACCCCTCAGCTTTATATGGAGCTCTTGTCTGGTGCCACTAAGAAAACCTCACTAATGCTTCAAGAGGTTACGCGTGAATTGAGCTCACATGATCTGAAGATCACAACCGTTCGCCAAGATCAACGAGGAGTCGAGGCCTTGTACTCCTGTAGAGGATATCAAGGTGAGATGAATATATTATGGCCAGGATTCCGTAGAGAGATGATGCTGCGAATGCGTGCGTATCTCGGACTGTCCACAGAGCTCTCCATACTCTCCAGAGAAGAAAGTGACTCCCAGCTAGCTTTAAGTATTTAATTCGTCAGAGGCTTATATGTAAGCAGAACAACTCCCCACCCAATTTGGGTAAGGAGCTGTTTTTGCTGCGGAAACTATATATTATCAGGTTCTTTCCTTGGTTCACTGAAGGGTTGGAATAAATAATTCCGATCCAGCTTTACTACTCGTCTATTCTGACGACGTATCATCACCTGCGAATCATCCCAAGCCAGAACAATCCCTTTTACATCATTACTTTCTATGCCGTCCCGCACCACACGAATTTTCTCGCCAGAAATTCGGTATGCATCCAATTGTTCATCGCTAATCATCATGAATCCCTCCCTCTGTATAGCTTATCCTATTTTCATTAAGCAGAAACGGATACGCCCCCCTTTTAGGGGATAGTTCCGATGCAGTGATACTACGTATCGCTCGCAAAGATCCGTTCTGCGAAAAATATAAGGATAAAGGATAGCTTAAAATATATACTTTCTTATATTTCCAGAAAAAAGACCCAAATGAAAAATCATCTGGGTCTCGTATAAGTAATTGACCAATTGCATGTCTACTAAAGCATTCTTATATCAGCGCTTCATTCTTCTCGAACCAGAAATCAAGAACTTTAGCGGACATCACACGTTGCTCCAGATACTCCACTTGGTTTGTTGTGAATTTCTCCCTCCAAGGGAAGGAAAGTTCCTCACATAAACCTTTGATTGTCAGAAGTTCTGACCAAGCTACATAGCGTTTGTACCAAAAAAACTGAGGATGTTCAATCATATAGGGATACAGATCGTCGAATTCCGTGTGTTTGCAATCCAGCGCACGCTCGAAGTGATCCTTGGCCTCGGTTAATTTATCAATAAAAAATTGCTCAGTCACCGGTTCTTTCCCCATTGTGACGCCTCCTCCCTATGTCTGATTTTATTATAAAGGAAAATCTATAGGGTGAAAAGCAGTTGTTTGAAAAATAGGCCTGTTCTTATCTCAAAAACGGGTTATTCCCCAAATTCAATGGTGCCTCCGCTAAGAGAAGTAATTCTTACGAGTGACTCCAGTCGGATGCCTTGTTCTTTGATTGTCCGGGCTCCAGCCTGAAAGCTTTTTTCCACTACAACGCCAAGACCTACCAGCTCAGCGCCAGAGCGCTCGATGATCTTAATCAATCCACGTGCTGCATCACCATTAGCAATAATATCATCAATAAAGAGGATTTTATCCTCTGGAGAGATGAATTGGCGAGACAACATAATGTCGGTAACAATACCTTTCGTAAAAGAAGGAACTCTTTCACAAAGTGCGTCCGGATCTGCTAACAGTGTTTTTTTGCGACGTGCAAAAACTAACGGCACCTTTAACTCATATGCGGTGGCAAATGCCACGGCAATGCCCGAGGATTCCACGGTCACAATACGTGTAATTCCGCAGTCCGCAAACCTCCCGGCAAACTCCCGTCCCATTTCCATCGTAAGCTGCGGATCTACCTGATGATTCAACAGTGCATCCAGCTTCAGCACTTCATCCGAAACGACGACACCTTCCTCCAAAATCCGCTGTTTCAACACTTCCATGACTTTGAACCTCCAATACCCTTTATAATCGCAGACTTTCCGTACAAATGAATCACGGAAGTCATGTCCTACTGATCCTCATCATAACCTGTACTATACAGAGTGCACAAGGCAATCCTGCATAGCACACATTATGATTATTCTTTTGTTCTTAAAACTATTAGGAGGGGAGCCATGAAATCACATGTCCGAACATTACAGATCGCATTCACTTACATTGGCACCATTGTAGGAGCCGGATTCGCCACCGGACAAGAAATATTAAAATTCTTCACTCGTTACGGACACTGGGCAGTCCTGACCATCCTGCTCTCTACTATACTGTTTATATGGCTGGGTACGAAAATGATGGTCATCGCTCGGCGCATAGAAGCAGAGTCTTATGAAGACTTTAACCGACACCTCTTCGGCGACCAAGTCGGAAGCACCATCAGTTTGTTCACGATGGTCATCTTAATCGGTGTCAACAGTATTATGCTTGCAGGCGCGGGCGCTATTTTTCAAGAGCATCTTGGATTTCATTATCAAACAGGGCTAATACTCACGCTGGTTGGTTCTTATTTTCTGCTTAAACGGGGAATTTCCGGTATTCTGCAAATGAACAGTCTGATCGTCCCATTAATGCTTACGCTGTCACTCATCATTATTTTTAATACCTTTCAAATTCCAGGAGCTCAGCGGTTCTTATTCCTAGAAACGGATCGGACAATCTTTGGCGCTTGGATGTCGCCGCTGCTCTACACCGCCTTTAATCTAGGTATGGCTCAAGCCGTATTAGTTCCCATGGCTCGACATACGGATGAAGAAAAATCTCTTGTCTGGGGCGGTATTATTGGTGGTGCCGGAATTGGCTTTATGTTGATCGCCGCACATTTCGCGATGAGCTCCCAGATGCCTGATATTCTCCAATTTGAAATCCCTATGGGCAACATCGCCATCCGGTTGGGTACTGTAGTACAAACTATATATTTGCTGCTGATCTTTTTGGAGATCTTTAGCACTTTTGTCGCCGACATTTATGGTGTCACCATGCAGCTTAAACAACGAATTCCAGTTAAACCCGCATTGATTACGCCGATTCTGATGTTGGTCTGTTATTTACTGAGCCAATTTGGCTTTAGCTCTCTACTCTCCGTGTTCTACCCGATCTTCGGAGCTTTATCGATGGTCTGGGCTGTCATGCTACTACGTACGCCATGGTCTACTCCACCACGTAGCGATTCTTCATCGGGTTCGAGTGGAAAAGGGAACAGCCTTGTATCCATAAAACCAGTTACACGGAAATAACTGCTGCTGTTGGAATGATTCGTGCTGCCGCTTCCGCCACATGCTTGTGACAGGTCATCATCACAATCTGGCGGGAGACCGACAGTTCACCAAGCAGTGAAAGCGCAGCATGAAGACGAGCCTCGTCAAAATTGACGAATAGATCATCGAACAGCAGTGGCAGCGATACTTGCCGAGACATCGTCTCTGCAAGTGCCAAACGGATGGAAAGGTACAACTGTTCTGCCGTCCCACGGCTGAGCAGACCGCTGTCCAGCAGTCCAGCATCTTTGTGTTCCGCTTTTAGTTCTTTATGACCTAGAGTCATAACTACTCTTTTGTATTCCCCTTCGGTCAGCTTGGAGAAATAGTCAGATGCAAGCAAAAGTACCTGCGGTTGCTTCTCCTGTTCATAAATACGGCGGGTTCTTCCGATTAATTCAGCAGTTAATGCTGCTACCGCATACTTATCAGCCACGATTCGCAGAGCAGCTCTCTGCTCTTCCAATTGCTGAATAACAGAGTCCTCCATACAACGCTCTTTCAAATACTCCCTTTCCTGAAGCAGCTTTCCTCGTTGCTCCAGCAGGGTGTTCCACAGTTCTTCTTCCCGTTCAGCTAGCTCTTCAGCTGCCGTACGTTCCTTCTGGAGTGCTGAAGCATCATGATGATCTAATAATAACTGCAAGGCGTTAACTCGCTCATCCTCCCAGCCTCCAAACATGGCTAGCTCCCACTGGCGAATGGATTTATTCAGCTCACTACGCCGCTGTACAGCAGCCGATCTCCTTAAGAAATCCTCCCCGCCTGTTGCTCCGCCTTCGTCCAACAGGTGGTCACGCTGTTCTCTTAACTCACCTAATACCCTATGGCTCTCCTTAAGCTCTTCCAGAAGCTCTTGTAACCGTGACTGAATGCCTTCCCGGCGAACCAGGTCCTTTTTCAGTTCATCCCAAGCTCTTTTTCGAAGTTCCAGCCAGCTTAGTAAAGTTAGTGCAGATCGTCGCTGTCCATCGTGCGGATCCATATCAAAGCTAGTTGCCGCTACACCAGACTCGTCTAAAGGATCAGTACCTGATTCATGAATGAGAGCAAGCAGCTCCTCCTCGAACACGTTACACTCATCTTCCAGCTCTTTCAGACGTAAAGATAGCTTATTCTCTTGGCGCAGCAGTTCGTTCCCCTGCTCCACCATAGCGAAGATATCCGGCAACCCTTCCGGAGACAACCCTTCGGGCAATCTGCGCCCACGCAGCCATTCTTCATAGTGCTCAGCAGTTTGCGTAAAAGCCGTCTCTGCCAGGCTCATTTCTTCCGCGAGCAGCTTCTCTTGGCCTGCCAGCGTCTCCAGCTCCGTGCGGCAGGCATCCCGCTCGGCGGCATAGCGTTCAATGCGCTGCCGCCAAGCGGACCAAGCCTCCATGAGCCTGCGAAGCTCCCTCATGGAGGCTTCCAGCCCGCCTGCGTCAGGGCTGGACCCCGGGGCGGCCGATCGCCGCCCCGGCATGGCGCTCTCCGGCTCCGCCCCGGAGAGCAGCTGCCCCCGCAGCCGCAGCATCTCGGCTGCGGCTGTGCCCACGTCCCCGCCACTCCCTGGCGGGGACGCTTCCGGCCGGCGCGCTCCGCTGAGGCCGGCCCAAAGGGCCAGATCGGCCGCGCCAAGCAGGCCGATCGCGAGCACTGCACTGACCGGCGGAGCACCGGTCAGCCACAGCGCTGTGGGCAGCAGCACGGTTAGTGCTGCCCCAGCCCACAGCAGGCGCCGGTAGAGCGCGGCCATGCGCTGCGCGCTAGGCCCGTCACTTCCGGCGCCAGGGCCGTGCTGCGGCCCTTCGCTGAGCTGTGCTTCGCGCCAGCGCTCGGCCGCCTGCTGCAGCTCGTCCCACAGCTGCAGCACTTCTCGGGCGCTGCGCGGAGCCAGCTGCGCAAAAGATTCGGCGCCGGTTGCGTGTTCACGCGCCAGCGCCCGTTCTGCTGCCTGCAGCGAAGCTGAGGCAGCGGCCAAGCGGGAACGCAGCGTCTGCCGCGCTGCGCCCTCCGCTTCCATGCGGCGATCATAACTTGCGAACGCCGCCGCAAACCTCCGTGCAGCTTCACGATCCGCCGCTGCACCCGAAAATGCAGTCAGCTCTGCCGCGCTCCAGCTGACATCAATGCCTCGCAGAATTCGCTGCAAATGCTCATTCAGCGCGGTCAATTCACCTTCTAGCCGCTGTCTTTCCGCTCGCAGGTTTTCATAGCTGCTCCGATGGCGATCCAGCCGCTCCAGGGCAGGCCCCTGCGCTGTTAATAATGCATCCGGCGGATTCTGCTCCAGCTCAGCCGTAAGCTCACTTTGCAGACGTTCATAACGAGTTACTGCTCCCTGAGCATTCCGAATTTCACCTTCAAGTGCCTGATAGCGAATCGCTCCATCTTCAGGAAAGGTTGTAATCGCTGGCAGGTCCTGCAGCTCGAGCTGCGCATCACTCCATTTTAACCACAATTCACGAACATCCTGAGCTTTGCGAAGCATCACGAGCTTGTCTCCAGTAAGCTTACGTTGTTGTTCCAGTTGATCTAGCTCAGATTCCGTAACCTTTAATGCTGCTATATTACCGTTATAACGTGGAAGATAAGAGCGGCTCTCCGCCATCTGACGCTCTAGTTTCTCAATAGCCTGAACGATTTTAGCAGCTTCCTGTAGCTTGCCCCGAGGTTTATACAGCTTCTCAGCTTCCTGTACCAATCGGCGTTCCGCACGCATGATCGTTCCACCGCCGCCCATACCCGCGTGAAAGAGAAAGCTGCCCATCTCTTCTGATTGAAGCGCAGCAAGCTCCTGCAGTTCATCGAGAGAGACCGCGAACAATTGATGGAACATGCTCCTAGAGATACCACCAAGCAAAAGACGCTCCATTTCAGCTTGTCCTAGCTCTTGCGTTGTTCCATTCGGATGGTTAACCGCGATGTTCAGTTTCTCATTTCTTCCTGAGCCTTCACCACCAGTTGTATGGCGACGAATGGTCCACAGGGCACCATTACTATCACGTGCCTTCAGTATTCCCCCATGTAATCCGCCTTGCATAGGTTCATACCTCTCCGTAGGGTTACCACGACTTGGAATTCCAAACAGCATGGAGCGAATAAACTGTAACGTCGTGCTTTTTCCTGCTTCATTACGTCCATAGAGTATAGTAACTCCTTCCGATAGTTCAATCTCTCGGTTATGCAAACGTCCGAAGCCATGGATCTGCAAATGTTCAATTCTCATCTTCTGGAGCACCCTCCATTCCACCGAGCATGGTGATTCCCTGTTCTGCTGCACTACGAAGCCAACTTAGCTTCTCCTCTTGACTTGTAACCGAGAGCAGCTGTCGCAGCTCCTGATTCTCCATGAGCGGCTTAAGCGCACTGTTTATTAATTCTTCAAGCGCTTCTGCTGAATGTTCCGTACGCTCTGTAATTCGCAGCATTTCTCCAAGAAAGCTATCCTCCTCTAATAACCGTTCACGGTCAATAGCTAACCCGGATTCTACAGCGAATCCTTCCACCCATACAAGTCCCTTATAATCTTTACGCTCAGCACGTACCGCCTCACGGCGCTGGAGTTCAGACAGCAGATCCTCTACCGCTCCTTTTTCAGCTAATACTTTATGTACGTCCCCGCGTCCGATCAGACGAAATCTGACCACTGACATCAGCTCCGGGAGTTCCTCCCTGATATCGTCAATCACCTGCTCTACACTTTGTATCCATTCTGCTTCATTACTCAATCCCTCAATGGACAGATCCCGTACCTGCCAGCGAACATAATCAAGCTCATGAAAATGGGGCGTAGCACTTCCAGCCTCATCAACATCCACAACATAACAACCTTTTGGTCCGGTTTCCTTAATGCTACGTCCTTGTATATTGCCCGGGTATATAATTGCCGGTTTTTCATGCAATACACTACGTTTATGGATATGTCCAAGTGCCCAATAATCAAAACCCCGTTCGATAAGGTCCCTACGACTGCAAGGAGAATACGTCTCGTGCAGTAAATCACCGTCTACATTCCCATGCAGCATAGCAATATGAAACAGACGGCTGCCAGCCTTTCGAGAAAAGGTTACTGCAGTGTTGTCCGTAACTTTCGCAGTCGGATAGGAGATTCCACTAACAATAGCTACTTCTTGACCATCTTTGCGACGGTAAGCCGTGGCGAGATCTGGCTTCTCTCCTCCAAACACGGTAACATGCCTGGGCATTTCTGTAGTCAGACGCAATCCGTCTAGTGGATCATGGTTGCCATGGATCAGAAACACGTGTATTCCTTGCTGACCCAGTTCCTTGAGTGCTTCCTGAAATCGCAGTTGACCCTGTAAGGAAGCGTCAGAAACATCGTATACATCTCCACTGATAACGATAAAATCAACATTCTCTTGGATGGCAACGCGGACAAGCCGCCCAAGGGCGGCGAAGGTCGACTCACGTAAATAAGAACGAATGGCTGGCGAAATATGCGCCAGCCCAGCAAATCGGCTATCCAGATGTAAGTCAGCAGCATGTAGAAATCGAAATGGAATCATAGCTGCTCACCCCTTTGTTCCTGAGGGATACTGTAAGTATGTCTTTTTAAGTTCATTAGCGACACGAGTCAGCGAATACAAGCTTTTCGCTTTATCCCAAGCCGAACGAGAAAGCTCATAACGATAAGCCGGATCAGATATCACCTTCTCTAAAGCGTCAGCAAGAGCAATCTCATCATCAGGACTGACGAGCAGGCCATTCACACCATCTTCAATCTGCTCCGGTATCCCGCCTACATTCGTCCCAACTAAAGCCAAGCAGCTAAGCGCTGCTTCTGCAAACACCGATCCGAAGGCCTCCGCCCGAGAAGGCAGCACGAAAATATCAAAGAAAGGCATGAATTCTTCTGGATGGAGCGTATATCCATAAAAAATCGTTTCATTATAAATCCCTAATTGTTTAGCCATGTTTTCCAAATCCGCACGGGAAGGTCCATCTCCAATAATATGCAGTACATATTCATGGCCGCGATTTTTAAGCTCAGCACAGGCCTTGAGTAAAGTATCAATTCCTTTGGCTGGAACTAGACGAGTCACAGTCACTAGTTGTGGTACAGCGTTGTCATGCGGGACTGGCTTAAACCTTTTCTCATCAAAACCATTCGGTATTACTCCTATATTAGAAGGATCTAGAATATAAGGCGCCACATACTCTGCAAAAGCTTGCGACACAGTCATTAACCGATCACTAACATGCTCAAGTTCGCGGTATAGCGAAACTAGAAACTGATGTTCCAGCCCACCTTCAGAAATAGCTCCATTCAGAATCAGCTCTCGCTCATAACTGGAATGTAAGGTTTGAATTAACGGAGTATTTGGAAATACTTTTTTCATTGCTAAACCAGCAATTGGATGATGGGAATGGATAAGATCATATGTCTTACTCATTCGTAGTTTAGTCCACCATAGATAATCACGGTAGGTCTGAATATATTTCTGAACGATCTGACTTTCCCCAAACTGGGTCCAATCAAAGGTCTCGAATATGACTTCTTCATGTCCTTTGTTGCGAATCCGCTTAGGTAACCAAAACAAATCCATCTCCCAGCGGCTTGAACGGAACCTTTCCTGAAGATAAGGGATCATGGATGATACACCACCGGGTTGCTCCGGCGGGAAGAAGAGCGCTTGCAGCAAATTCATATGGTACATCCCCTTTACAATTGCCTTACGTACAGTAAGACTTGGCAATTATGATATAGTTGTGTATATGTAGAATTTCAGGTACGATTACGTTCCCCATACCTTGATTTTATCGGTATAAACATGAAACAGCAACTAAGAAAAAGGAGAATGATCTATGAAGGAAGAACAGCTGCCTGCCTCTTACACCGCATATATACAAGAAATGCTGGGGCAAGAGGCAAATGCTTTTCTAGAAAGTTATTCAGCACCACGAACGCAAGGGCTTCGCTTTAATCCATTGAAAAGTATCTCGGATTCAGGTCAAGTCGCAGTAGAACGCACAGTCTCACAGTTTGATCTGAAACCTATCCCATGGTGCCCTGATGGTTATTATTATGAAGAGCCCGCTCGACCAGGCAGGCACTCTTACCATGCTGCTGGACTATATTATATTCAGGAGCCTTCCGCAATGTCCGCAGCTGAACTGCTGGCACCGAAACCCGGTGAAACCGTCCTCGACCTTGCAGCAGCTCCAGGGGGTAAAACTACGCATATTGCTGGTTTAATGCAAGGACAAGGCCTCTTAATTTCTAATGAAATCCATCCAGAGCGCGCAAAAATCCTTGCAGAGAACGTAGAACGTTTAGGCATTAAGAATACCCTCGTAACCTGTGCAACGCCAGAGCAGCTGTCTTCGCGCTTTCCACTTGCCTTTGACCGAATTATGCTAGATGCTCCTTGCTCAGGAGAAGGCATGTTTCGAAAAGATCCAAATGTCGTTCAAGAATGGTCTCCTGACCATGTGGTTATGTGTGCGGCGAGACAATGGGACATCCTGCAGGACGCCTACCTTATGCTTAAGCCTGGGGGTACTCTGGCCTATTCTACTTGCACCTTTAACCGTCAAGAGAATGAGGAGACCATTGCCCGATTGACGGATCGGTACCCCGATATGGAACTACTTACCTGCAAGCGCCTTTGGCCACATTTAGAAAAAGGCGAAGGCCACTTTGTTGCACTCCTACGTAAGCAAAGTGTCACCGAAAACGACGTTAACGATGACGCCAAACGCAGCACCAAAAAGCGTCGAAGCAAAAACAACCCAAAAATTAATTCTTCCGTACGCGATGCGTACCAGTTATTCCAAGACTGGGCTTCGTTAGAGCTTCCTGGTTTCTCATATCAAGGCGTCCCTCTGCTGTTCGGAGAATCCCTATATTTACTGCCTGAATCCTTTAATGGCAACCTCCATACTGGGCTGCTGGATGGTTTGCGTATTCCTCGTGCCGGGCTACATATTGCCCATTTGAAGAAAAATCGGATTGAACCCGCTCACGCCCTAGCGATGGCGATTCAGCACACACAAGTAACACGTAGTTTTGATCTCAGTAGTGGGGGGCTGGAAATACATGCTTGGCTCCGGGGAGAAAGCTTACCAGTGCCGGTTGAATTACATGGATGGACACTTGTAACTTTAGATGGATTGCCGATAAGTTGGGGCAAAGCAAGTGCAGGCCAACTTAAGAATCATCTTCCTAAAGGACTTCGCATCTTAAAAGCCCATATTGACGAGCAATAGGCCATAGACCAGTACATCCAGTCCACTTTGGCATATGATGTCATTATCTCAGAAAGCTGCGACACCCGCCGCGGCACTTGAGAACAAAGACATATGGTAAGGAGGAATTAACATGGGTGAATTTCATGGAGGAGCCTTCACTTCGACTGGAGCGATCTTGGTACTTTTTATCTTGCTCGTAATCATTTCCCGTTCGTTGTTCGTTTAATACCAATCCGGCTAATTAGACGGTGAAATTAAAGCGGCTGTGTCGTCCTTTGTAGGGCGGTGCGGCCGCTTTATTTCTTTCCAGTCTCGGGTTCTTGGCTTGCTCAATCAGCGCATTCAATAAACCCATATTTGTACCTCCCAATCAATTGGCCATACCAGCAGCCTGATCACTTGATATATGTTCCGTAAGATTTTCTGCTGTAACTGCCCACTTATCTGCTTGATACTCTATTTTATGAATACTAGTATATGAAGTCGGGAAATGAGCACTCTTATTCGTCCACTTTAGCCCTTTTAAAACATGGTATATAACATTGATTACACCACCATGAGTGACCACAATTACATTTTCATTTGGATCAGTACTCTCCAGTTCATTACATAGTTTTGAGAAACTTGCATTGATTCGCGTAAAAAAATCCTGTGGGCTCTCTCCTCCTGGAAATCTCTCATCCATTCTTAATTCCGAGAAATAGAGACCCGGGTATCGTTCATTTGCAATTTCATGGGGCATTCCAGCGATTACACCATTGTTCGTTTCTCTCCAATACTGGCTGCTTTCAACAGGCAAATTAAGCTCTCTGGCGATCTCATTTGCTGTATCTAACGCACGTTGCAAATCACTACAAAGAATACGGGCTATGTTAAAGCTAGATTGATTTTCCTTAAGATAATATCCAAGACGTTCGGCTTGTCTATATCCCTCTACTACAAGTCCACGTTGACTCCAACCCCCACGAAAGCCTTCTTCATCTATTCCATGCCTTATAAAATATATAGCCATCGATTGTATACCTCCTGAACAAGATTGTTATACATTTGCATTAAACTTCGAAAACGCTTGTTTTTTAAGTTGATCCCAATGGGGCGTTGCAATGTTTGCTTGTTGCTTCAAAATATCAAATGAATTAAACAAAGCCGCTATTTCGCTGAAAGAACCGTCCACTAATTTCATAAACGGTAATTTATGAATTATTGTCAGACTATAATATACAGCCTGCTTGTGCTTTCGAACAAAGTTAACTTGCCCTGCCGGAGTGACAGTATAACCTAATTGCTCCATGATTTGAAACCCCTCGTCCATTACTGAAATGGCTTGTTTTAATAGCTTCTTATCTTTGGATACCTTTTTCAAATCCCCGTCATGAAGATAACTAAGGGAGTTCAAAGCCACTATTGGCACGATATGACTTTTGAGCCAAGCATCCATATCCTCACGATAAGTTAGCTTATATTTAGCGTTCTCAAACGCTCTTTCCAGTAAGTGTTTTATTGGGATCTCACCGTCAAGACTGCCAAGTACCATTTGCCCTCCTGCATGTATTTTGATAACACGACCGCTCGTTTCACGAATTCCTGCACTCAGCTGAAATCCGAAGAGTATATTTTTCCTCACATTGCTCATTTCCTGTAAATCTTTTTGCATTCCATGTGCATCGCCATTGTTCCCCACAAGAATTATATTCTGACTATGATTATTAGCTAGAATAGGTAACACGGCTGGAAAATCATTATATTTCATTACAACAAAAATAAGATCATAGAGATCATCCGGTTGAAGCTCTGAGATGACTTTTACAGAATCCATAGTGTTTTTACATTGAAAATAATGGCGAAGTACAAGACCGTCTTTCGTCAATTGCTCTGCACGCTTCCCTCTGGCAAGCACTGTGACATCGTTTCCCCCACGCACCAGGACATGTGTAAGATAGCTGCCTAAAACTCCCGCTCCGAAAACTAATATTCTCATATTTAACTCCTCTATCCCTTTTTAGACATTTGTTGAATTTCGATCATCTGTTCGATAAAATCAGATTATCACATCTCCGGTAGGGTTCAATCGTTAGTTTGATCGGTTTTGTTGATTTTTCAACAAAATACAATACATTGTTTAATAAAAAGGGAGTATTACCATGGATAGAAGAATTAAAAAAAACCAAACAGCCATCATGAATGCATTAATTCAACTAATGGCTGAAAAAGATTTTGAAAAAATAACGATTAACGAAATCGCAGAGCGCGCTGATGTAAACCGCGGAACGATTTATTCCCATTATGCGGATAAATATGATCTGATGGATAAATGCCTGGCGGCTCAGCTCCAGCAACTAATCGAAAGCTGCTCCGCAGTGGAGGATGAAACCGAACCCAATCCCTCTAAGGCATCATTACTCCGCACGCTGGAACAATTGGAGGAGAATGCTCTCTTTTATAAGACTTTATTAAGAAACAAAGCTTTGCTCTCCTTTAGAAACCAATTACAAGATATGATAAATAATCAAATCAAAACACAATTCTTAGAAAACAATTTAAACCTAGATAAGTTAAGTAAGGATATATCCGTACAATTTTTGAGTTCGGCAACTGTCGGAGTGATTGAATGGTGGTTTACCCATAGTAATCCTTGTTCTGCAAAAGAAATTACTGATAAGTTATGGTCAATGCTAGATCTGAATCTGCAAATGATCCATTCTCAAGCTTGAAAATATTATCCCATATCCATCTCATAAATGGAGCTGATGATCTTTTCAATTTGGATCTCCTTAATGGATATATCAAGAATCTCTACCTTTTCGCTAAGAATATGAAGAAACTCACCCATTTTACATTGCTCGGTATCGATCTCTAATTCCACTTCGTAATCCGATATTCTTTCCGATATCAGAGTCCCAGGCAGGTCAATATCTCCAATCGTTGTAGCTGCAGAAAGCCTGACCACTTTTTTAGCGCCTAAATGAAGTCGAAGTTCGGAGAACTTATCGTCATAAACTTTTTTACCTTGATGAATAATTAGTACTCTTTGTACCAAACGCTCCACATCTTCCAAGTCATGTGTCGTTAGAATAAATGTGGTGCCTTCCTGATTCATTTGCTTAATGAATTCTCTGATTCTTTGTTTAGCTATAACATCCAGCCCGATCGTCGGCTCATCCAAAAAAACCACTGGCGGAGAATGAAGCATTGCCATAATAAACTCGCATTTCATTCGTTCTCCCAGTGATAGGGTGCGCGTAGGCTTAGTGATAATATCACCAATCTCAAACATACTTACAAATCGATCTAGTCTTGTACGAAAGTCATTCGTAGGAATATCATAAATTTCCTTGTTCATATAAAAGCTATCCAAAGGAGGAATGTCCCATATTAACTGCGATTTCTGTCCGAACAACACTCCGATTTGCTTTACATATTGATTTTTCTGCTTATGAGGGTTGTATCCTAGAACATTTATTTCTCCTGATGTAGGATAGAGAACGCCTGTCAGCATTTTAATAGTCGTAGATTTACCTGCACCGTTTGGCCCCAGAATGCCAATGATCTCTCCTTTTCCAACACTGAACGAAAGATCTTCTACAGAGGTGATAATCGATTTTTCACGGTGAAACAGACTTTTAAATACGCTTTTTGCATCTTGTCCACGGTGATACGTTTCATATTGCTTAGTTAAATTCTTGACGGTAATAATGTCCAATGTAATTCTCCTTCATACAAATTCATCCTCCGGCACTTTTGTAACTACGAAGCATGTACGTATAGAGCCAAATTCCGAAGGCCGCAAATAACACACAAGGGATAATCGCTATAAAAAAATACGCTTCCCATCGTCCAAGCAGTGTAGATGCAGGAAAGTAAGCAATCATGGAAACCGGAAAAAGAAAAGAACTCACGGCTACGACTGCTTTAGGGAAAATCGTCCCTGGATAGCGTCCAAAAGACTTAATGCTCTCAAACATCTCCGGCAAGCGGGAATTCGCCACCCATTTGAAGGAAATCGCTGCAACAATGAGCGCCACGCCAAACATGACAAGCAGCCCTGCTCCAAACAATAACAGGAACAATAACCAAGAGCTGAAGGTCATCCCATCGATTCCGCTAAGTGCGTAAACGAACATGACTACTCCTCCACCTAAAAGCCCGATACTTTCGAACTCAAAAGATCTGGCCAACAGCAGAAAAAGGCTCGAGGTTGGTTTAATTAATACCACTTCCAGCGTTCCTTCCACTACATGGGACATCGTATTCCACATGATTCCGTTAAAAAAAATCCCGGCACAAGCCGTAGACAAAATGAAAACGGATTGAATTAATAGTGCCTCTTTAAAGGTCCATCCTTCAAATGAAGCATTCGAATTATAGATGAACACCGTTACTAGGGGAAACAATACATTCCCTATGAGCATGATAAGGCTATTAAGAATAAAATTAACGCGATAGGTGATCGCAGAAGCAATATTCGCCTTCATACAAGTTTTGTATATTAGATACATACGTTTCATGCGCCCACCCCCGTAAAATGCTTAAGCGATAACGCATACAGCACCCGGCAGACTATTCCGGCAATAATAACGGCTACAAGCTGCAACAACAAAACTTGGGGAATAGGTAAGGTTATATCAGCTAAAGTATAGCTACCTGTATAGACCATTGCAGGCAGAAAGGTCGTATATTGAAACGGTAAGAAAAAGGAAGCCATCTGTAAGGACTTTGGAAAAAAGACTAATGGAATCAGTGATCCTGAGAATATCCCCTCGCAAAGACTGAAAAAGTTACGAATACTGGAGGATTGCACCATCCAAAAGGCCACCATTCCAATACTATAGTGGATGAAAAAATTCATCATGAACGCCATAGCTATCGATAGCATTGCGTATAGTAAATTTGCGGGTAAAACATCAATATGAAAAATAAACAAGAAGATCATAAAGCAGGGTATAAATTCAAATAGAAGCCCAAGTACCCTATGCCCTGCCTTCTGTGACAATGCATAGAACATATGATTCATTGGTCTTAAAGAGAACGTAATGAATTTCCCTGTGCGAATGAGCATTTGTAAATTCCAATCGGCAAAATCCATGGTCAAGTAGTTGATCAACATCGTGGCGCAAAAATAAGAGAGCATCTGAGAGAGCGACATCCCGTTAATAGAGGATTCCCCGCTATAAACAGCGCTCCATATATAATACTGCACTAAAAAATATACCGGGCCTACAAAAATAGAAACCATCGAATGCGTTCTGTACGCACTCCATTCCTTATAAGTAACAAAAGCAACCGCTCTCATCACGCGAAAGCGGTGCTTTATCTTCTCAAACATAAGTCACATCCTGCCTATCTTTGATATCTCACTACAACTAACCTTTTTCTTATTCGAGTCCAGACCAGATCACATTGTTTGTGCCGAAAATAGCTCTACCGTCCCATATATGGTTATGAAAAGGGATATACCAAACGGCAACCAGCTTTTCTACCGGGTCAATGACCAAAGAACAAGATCCCCATCCTTCGTGAAAAAAAGTGCCTTCAGAATAAGATGTACTTTCATTATATCGAAGGTCTGGCCCAAGACCGTATGGTCTATCCGCTCCTCCATCTCCCCATGCGTAGTTTGGAAGTTTTTCAGAATTGAACCGCTTGGTCATTCTCTGAACAGCCATCCGACTTAAGATATGACCACCTTCGTATTCCCCATGGTTAAGCAGCATAATTCCGAACTTTTGTAGATCATTAACGGTTGAATACATTCCCCCACCCGTTCCGGGAGTCTTGATTTCTTCCTCAGGCCTTTGTTCTTCATCCGTAATTTCCCCGTTTTGCAGCTTCTGAAGATATTCCTTGGCTTCTTGCGAACGAATAGCGATCCTACCAGCTTTCTCAGGCGGAATATCAAAGAAAGTATCTGTCATGCCTAACGGTTTTACAATGTTGTCCATTATGTAATCTTCTGCAAAAACATCTGTTATTTTCTCAATAATTGCACCAAGAACCACGTATCCGAACGAGGAATACATCCATTGAGTCCCTACCGGAAAACGTATACCATAGGAAAGTCCAGCTTTAATCCAATTTTCTTTTCCAAGCTCTGATTCATAAATATACCACCATGCACTTTTATAGTAGGTATCACTTATAGTGCCATGATCAGGTGCGATGCCGGAGGTATGAGTCAGTAAATGAGCAATTGTAATCGGCTTAAAAGGATCGGCATCAAATTCCGGAAGAATAGAACTAACTGGTTGTCCCATAAAAATTTTGCCATCATCTGCCAGCTGCCAGATCGCTGTTGCCGTAAACAGCTTGGTAATAGAAGCGATTCGAAAAATTGTATCCGTTGTTAATTCTTGGTCGCTATCTTCTTCGTAACTGAAGCGTCCCCCCGCTCCATTAGCAAATATTTTTCCATAACGACTAAGAGAATAAATATAGCCATCTGCTACTTTCTTATTACAGAGATCCTCATAAAAATGATTAAGCGCCTCTAATCGGTCCTCCCTGTAATTCGCTTCATTCAGCTTGCTTAGCTCTGTGGATGATAACATTATTCGCACTCCCCCTATCATTCATTAAAAAGAATAGTAATTCTCAAAAATGTAAATTTACACCTAACTCATAATACCTTTTCAATATAATAGTTACAATATGATACTTCATACACTATTAAATTAATTCAGATTATTAATCACATAAATAGCATGTACTAAAATCCTAATAATTGGTAGGTCAATTTTATATTTATTTATTCTTTACATATCTCACTTCCTGTTGGCTGCTGTCATGAATGGAGCAAAAAGCGCTGTTCTACTGAACAGCGCTTTTTACTCCATATGAAATCGACCTTATTATTCTAGTTCGGCGGGCTTAACAATGGTTGTACCTTTGTTATTCTTGGAATACTTAGCTTCGATTTTCGTGTTGTATGTATCCTTTTCTCCATCACTTATCAGCACATAACTCAGATCGACTGTCAGCTTTTCCGTCTGCCAGGTCTTAGTATTGACGAATAATTTCCACGTTACGCTTTTGGGTTGAACTGTCTCACCATCCCAGAGGTTCTCCTGGTCATAGAGTTTGATTATTCCCATAGCTGCTGTCGGATCGGTTACCGTGAACTGCAGGACGGTCTGAGCACCGACAGTGCTGACTTTCATAGATTTTTTATAATTTTTTACCGAATCAAGCATGGAAACAGGATCGTATTGACCTTTAGAATAAAAAGAATCCCACTCCATCTTCTCCAGTCCAATCCAATACTGCGCATCAGGATCGATTGGCTCACCGTCATCGTCGTAACCTTCATCTTCAGATTCATCGATCAGTTCACTTCCGTCTACAAGATAGTAAAACTCCTTGTCATTGGCATATAGACTGTACGATGTTTCTAAAAGACTACTATCAACGGTGCCAGCTGCAGCAAAATTCGGCAGTCGATTAATATCCAGCTTCAGTGTGTTAGTGTTGCTGATACGTACCCCACCGCTCTGAATATCCTGTTTTTTGATCACATCTAAGTGAAAATTCTTTATTGCTTTAGAGGCTGCCGTTACTTTGCTAATCATTTGATCCGCGGTTACTGCTGTTGTGGTAGCGGCAGACACGACTTCAGGATTAGACATCCATCCGATCGTTCCGGACAGCAATAAAGCACCTACTGCCAAACTAGTGCCTATTGTTTTGAAAAAACTGTTCATGTACTTCCCCTTTCGGCCCCTTGCGATAATGTAACGCCGTATAGGTCGAAATAATAAAAGAGCTCAAAATTGACTACATATTCTTAGAGCTATCCTTTATGCTTCATAAGACATCCCTATGGCGGCCTGGCGATCATTTCCTTCTGTAGAAAGGCTTTAGACCCATGGCTTTGTGTCATCATCTTTCGATGATTTTACCTTTAACGCGGACATTCAATTAGTTTTAATTAGCTTACGGACGCATGTCCCACCGCTAATTTTATCATGGTTATAATTACCTGTAAACGACTTATCTTCCATTCGAATTCGCTATGATACTCAGAAGAAATACTACAATCAAAATGAAAAATGAACGATTACATACGCTTATAAGTCTTATTAATGAGAACAGCAAAGACAGGGGGTGCAGCAAAATGAGTGACCGGGAAATTTTCGAGCTCTATAAAGAACAAGTATATTATTTTTGTTACTACTTAATGAAAAATCAGGCAGATGCGGAGGATATTTCCCAAGAGGTATTTGTAAAAGTTATCTTAGCGGATAAGTCGAAGGTAAGAAACTTGAAAGCTTGGATTTTACGAATTGCTTCGAATGAGTGCAACAGTGTGATCAAAAGGCGTAAGACGGGGTGGATGAAAGAAGTACGTAATTATTTACTATCCAGGTCTGAGGAATCAAACCCTGTAGAAAAACGTTTGGATCGACAGGAAACTAAAAAAGAATTACAAGGGTTATACAGTCAGCTTTCCGACAAAATCAGAATGGTAATAGTCCTTCGTTTTATAAACGAATTGACTGTACCCGAGATCTCTAAAGTTATGAGCATACCCGAAGGAACTGTAAAATCCAGACTGAACAAGGGACTTAAAATACTAAATAGAATGGGTGGAACCCAACTAAAGGAGCTGAATAGTAATGAGTCTCTATATTGAAAAAGATAAACATATTCCCCGACCGGATTATGATTTGATGTGGACTGCCATAGAACAAGAAGCATATACACGTCAAAGAAATCTGCATTCCTCCCAGAATACTCCTAGGTCTAATAAAAAGGTTATTCCTATCAGTATTGTCTTCTCTTGCCTCTTACTTGTAGCCATTCCTGTATTCGCTAGTATGACGATTAATTGGGATAAAATTGGTGGTCGAAGTGTGAGCAATGCATTAAATAATGGCATCGGTCAACAGTATAATCTTCAAGCTTCCAGTTCAGGAGTAACAATGAATTTGAACGGTGTTGTAACTGACGGAGAAAAAATGAAAATGCTGTTATCACTTGATACTAAATCTGATCTATCCCAATATACTGGATTTGCTACAGAAGAAAACACTATGACTAGTGAATCCGGTGCCAAGGCAAAGGTATACGGTTATTTAGAATACGATCCTGAAAGCCAGAAACTCATTGGAGTATATGAGACACCTGATACATTAAAGGATGATAAAAAGGACTACAGGTTTGAAGCACGGAATCTCATTTTTTACAGTGATCGGAATATTCCCTTACAATCTAATCATCAAGCAGGAGATACAATTGATACGGGAGTTAAGCAATACCCAAGCATTCAAATCGAATCCGTTCGACAAGTTTCCAATCAAACCATTATCCGTTACAAAGTCGCTGCATCACCAGCTGACTTAGGACGGGGAAACCCACATTTGGTAGTTAGTACTGCTGGTCAAGAGAATGAGGCAATTCCAACCATCATGCCTAACGAAGGATCGGATTTATTTATTGAACAGGTTTTCAATATAACTGAATCAGATTGGAAGGAAGCTAGTCTTCATTTTAGTTACATTGAAGAAGCGAAACGTATTTCAGGTACATGGAAGTTCGATTTTAAAGCAGATGGACAAAAAGCAAGTGAGGCGATTTACACTAAGAAACTGTATAACAGTCCTGAATTTCAAGAAAAGACCGGTATAACCTTAGATCAGCTAGTGGTTACCCCTTTGGATATCCAAATTCTAATAGCTGAAAATGATTCGCTTAAAAAAGGAATTGTCCACTATAATACCGCTCAGTTGGTTATAGGTGATAAAACAATCACTGGGGGTTGGAATTTGAAAGGAGATCATTCCGAAAGCTACCAGCATTTATTTCAATTTGAATCTCCGGAATGGTATAACAACTGGTCCGATGTTCCAATGAAACTTATATTAAAGGATGCTGTCATTGAGAAACGTGATACCAGTAAGAATTGGATCACAATAAACAAACCTAAAGAAGAAAAACAGTTCACTTCACTTGATGTCGATGGATTAGACATTGAATTCACGTACTATACTGAAGGCGAAAATTTGATTGTTGAATCATCATCCAAATCTCCTCACTTCAAAAGCGTTAACCAAACTACGTTACGGATTAATGGCAAAGAAGTGGTGCCTGAAATTACACCTAAGGGCATGATATCTACAGGAACTAATATTGATAGCTACAAAGATATTCCTTTCGACGAAAAAATCGAACTGAACCCTGGTATCTATAAATATAGCGCTCCTAGCCGGAACGAGGAAATTAAACTTTAATACAGGAAGTTAATCTATTGTCCCGCCCTTTTTAGTTAATCCTAAGGGCGGGTTATTTTTTGGATAGAATCAATTCTGTTATGTATCTCTTTTATTTCCTTCATAACAAAAAAAGCATAGAACGGACTCAAGTCCGCCTTATGCTTTCCATTATTAGGATAAACAATATTTAACCAGCGCATCACGCACACCATGCTCATTGTTCGAACCCGTAACAGCATTCGCTGCCGCTTTTACCTCTACAGGAGAATTATCCATCGCCACGCCCATCCCCGCATAGGTAAGCATAGAAATATCATTAAAATAATTACCGATTGAGAGGACTTCTTCTTGCGGAATTCCCAACTTCACAGCGAGATTTCTTAATGCGTTTCCCTTAGAAGATTCGGGATGCATCAAATCAACGAAAAATTCACCACTCCGCAAAATATTGTACTCAGGAGCCCAAGTACGCCATTCACGTTCAGCTTCGTCAAGGATTTCTGGCTGTGTAAATACAGTAAACTTAACAACCGGTTCACGGAAATCTTCCCAGGCTGGTAGCGTCGCTGGCACAATACGGAAGTGCTCATACATATAATTAGCTTCTTTAGTCAGATTCTCTACATTATCAACATACATATCAAAAGCAGTATTCACATCATAATGAATATTGTGCTTACGGCAATAGTCAATATAGGGGTCAAGACCACGTGCATCCATACCATATTGATGCAGCACTTCTCGATCTTCCACTCGTACCGTCGCTGCTCCATTGTGACCAAGCACGTAACCAGTCAGCCCCATTTCCTCCATGAAAGGAATCGAGTTCTGTGGACTTCGTCCCGTACACAATACGATTTGACCGCCAAGACGTGTAACCTCAGCAATAGCTTCCTTATTCTCAGAGCTTAAGTGGTGATCATCATTTAATAGCGTACCGTCCACATCTAGTGCAATCAGTTTGTATCTCATACTCCACCATCCTTGTCTTTCTTTTTCTATATATATTGAACTTGAGGCTTTTTGTGTTAAGTGTCAGTCGCAACTACGGTGAATGTTTGGACTTCCAGCCGCTGTTGTTTCCAGATTTCTTAATTTATACCGTTTAATAGCGGATGAAATCCGGAAACAAAGGCGGTCGCTATCGCTCTTACAGTTCCAAAATTCCCCTCCGTCTCTCCCTTCTCTTATCCCAAGTTTCCAAATTCAATTTATATATCAATTTATATATCATTTTCTCTACTATCCTTCTGACCCATCTGCGCCTAAGAGTGCCAGTTCCTCTAACGTCAGTTCCCGACAAGCTCCCAGCGGCAGACTTTCATCCAGCTTCAATTCTCCCATAGATACACGTTTCAGAAAAGTGACTTTTTTGCCTACCGCCTGAAACATACGCTTCACCTGATGAAATTTCCCCTCAGTGATGATAAGTGAAATATGGGAAATCACTTTGCTGCCGCGCTCTCTTCCAAGAATGGTTAAGTGTGCAGGTAAAGTAACGTAGCCATCTTCCAACTCCACCCCTGCTGCAAAAGCCGCTACATCATCCGCGTCTACATCGCCCTCGATGGTTGCCTCGTACGTTTTCGGGACATGCTTACGTGGCGACAGCAATTCATGGGCAAGCTTCCCATCATTAGTGATCAGCAGCAGTCCCACAGTATCCTTATCTAGCCTTCCTACAGGAAACGGTTCAAACTGTGCATATTCGTGCTTTAAAAGATCCAAAACCGTCCGATCCCGCTTGTCCTCCGTAGCTGACAGGACACCCGGGGGTTTGTTCATCATAAGATATATGAATTCACGGTAGGTAACAACCTCTCCCCCTACCTCTATTTTATCGGCATAAGGATCCACATGGAACCCACTATCTTTTACCACGGTCCCGTTCACCAATATTAAGCCTTGTTTAGCTTGTTTACGGATATCACTGCGCGACCCCACTCCAATATGGGACAACACTTTATCTAATCGTTGTTTTTTGGCGGGCTTACCTGATTGGCTCATTGTTACATCCACCTCCAGCCTGCGGGATATTCGTTCTTGAGTATGCCATCCTGCCACTTACCCCAGCCTGCGCTGTAGCCATCAATGCAGACCAAAACGTATCCCTTTTGGGCACTTCCTATTCTAATAGAGAGACGTTCTTGAGAAATCGACAACGTCTCTCCTTTAAGATAGGAAATAGCTTCATGATTCGTACTGGAGAGTGATACACTTCGGCAGCTTTCTTCCGGATGCAAAGCTGTAGCCATTGGATGCCCTGGAATAAATCTTCCGTTACGGATTTGTCCTACATACCATCCCGGGCGGATCGTCTTTAATCCATTTAGTCTTTCCTTAGGAAGTGGAGAAATGTACAGATGATCACCGAACAGAACCGGATATCCTTGCGGTTCCCAACCAAGCTGATCTCGCACAAAATTTCCATACGCAGTCAAAGCTTGCTCGTCACCTGAAACTTGCCGACCACGGTCAGCGCCACCAGTAGATTTGTGAGAGGGTTTCCCTTCTTTCCCCCGTCTTCCTTCTGATTTATTGGATGATTTAACGTGTGCTGCACTTTTTGGAGTAGTAGTTCTTGCTCTTGCAGATTCGTTTAACTTGACCTCTAAGTGATCACGTTCCTCCATTGAGCGCTTAGTTCCCCCATGTTGCAATACAGCCATGAAATGTCCTTCGCCTTTCACCTTATGCGGCCACAGTCTTGCTGTACCTGAGAGTTCTCCGAAGCCAGGAGCGAATGAGCCTGTACCTCCTACTGCTACCACTGAGAACTGTGGATGTTCAGAAATAAACTCCGCTATAATTTCCTCATTTTCTTCTGTAGCAAAGGTACAGGTGGAATAGACAAGTGTACCTCCCGGTGCCAATGCTGTTGCAGCAGAACGTAAAATATCCCGCTGCATGGAAGCATATTTGGCAGGTGTACCTGAATCCCACTGCCTCACCATGTCTTCATCTTTACGGAACATCCCTTCACCAGAGCAGGGAGCATCAATCAAGATCTTGTCAAAAAAAAGCGGGAATGCAGCCGCGATATGATCTGGACTTTCGTTCAGTACAATACCATTACGAACCCCATACAGCTCCAGATTTTTAGCTAGAGCTTTAGTCCGTTCTGGATGAAGATCATTACTAACCAGCAATCCTTTACCTAACAGCTTGGCTGAAATCTGTGTAGATTTCCCCCCAGGGGCGGCACATAAATCAAGTACACGATCACCTGGTTCAATATTAAGCAATTCCACAGGTGCCATCGCACTCGGCTCTTGAATGTAATACAAACCTGCGTGGTAGTGAGGATGTTTACCAGGTCTAGCCCCATTCTCTGTATAAAATCCTGTCGGACACCAAGGAATGGGTTCCAGTCCTAAAGTAGAAAGAGCCTTTAAGCTCTCCACGGAAATCTTCAAGGTGTTAACACGGACGCCTCCGTATGGGGTTTCCTTATAAGAATCCGCAAATTGATTATAATCTGTTCCCAGCATGTCCATCATACGCTCGCTGAAAGAACTGGGCAATTGTGCCGCCATGATGCCGTCCTCCTGATAGTATTGCAAAAATTTAGGTGTTTAAAGATTCAAGGAACACCCCTACGGGTGTCCCTTATACAATACTCATATATAGAGGATCTTTTACTTACGATGAAAGGATGTCGGTCTCTGAGGACCACGTCGTTGAGGGTTATTCGGTGTGATAGCTACAGCTGCATTCTCCACTTGGTCCGCTAGACTCGGATCAACAATCTCTATGGTCAGATCGTAATAAGAAAATGACCGCTCATCATATGATGCTAAGCGCCGAACATAATCTTTCACTTCCTCCACGAGTTTCGCCAGATTAATGCCGAGTGTCGCTGCTGGATATTCTTCCAGTTTGGCAGAAGCACCACTCAGCATAATAGCTGCACCGCGCACATTCTGATTGCGAAAATGGTATAACCCTACCGCTACTTGGAGAAGTGCTTTGTACAAAGGATCTCGTTCCTGGGCAAGCCACAGTTCTTCGAGTACCTCGTGACATTCGAAATAATCCCTGTCACGATTAAAGTACACTAGGTATTCCAAGTACAATGGTTCATAAGCCATCCGGCAAACTATCCTTTTTAGCTGCGGAAAGGAGTCCCCGCACATGATCTAGAAGTTCCTTCATCGCTTCCATATCCTGAACCTGCCATATTTCGTTAAAGCGAGCCTGCGTATCTATAGCCTCATTCACCAAGTGATAGAAATACAATTGATGAATGGCCTTGAGAATCTGAGTGGTCATATTCGAGTTTTCCTCGAATGTCTTCTGTGCTTCCAGAATCTCTTCCCGAATACTGGACATTTCACTGTCGAGGATCGATGCTGCTTCAGCTGCCGTCTTTAGTCGAACACGCATTTCATCGGGTAGACTCTCCCGATATTTATAGTTCAGGGAATGCTCTATGGTAGCCCAGAAATTCATAGCTAGCGTACGAATTTGGATCTCCGCGAGCACAATTTTCTGGCCAAGCGCTGTTTGCACAGGATATTTAATAATCATATGGAAGCTGCGGTAGCCGCTCTCTTTATAATTAGTGATGTAATCCTTCTCATAGAGTACTTCAAGATCCTTACGGGCCCGGATATATTCGGCCACTCTGCGGATATCCTCCACGAATTGGCACATGATCCGAATTCCTGCAATGTCTTCAATCCCCGTCTCCAGATCTTCCATCTTCACATTCAGCCGTTTAGCCTTTTCCAGAATGCTTGACAGCCGCTTTACACGCCCCGTTACGAATTCTATCGGCGTGTATTCCTCTCTTTTCTTCAACTCCGAACGCATTGTTTTGAATTTAACTTTCAATTCTTCCACAGTCTGTTCATATGGAAGCAAAAAAGTTCCCCAGTCCCTGCCGTCCATCGCCTTCGTCCTCCTGTCCTTTCGTCTCCTTCAGTGATGATCAGCGCCCACTGCTTCAGAGATATGACTGAATCCATCCCGCCGTAATAGCTGCCGTAATCCGGCATGCAATTTGCGGTTAACCTCCGGTCCTTCGTAGATGAGAGCTGTATAAATTTCGACCAGACTCGCACCTGCTCTTATCTTGTCATACGCATCCTGACTGGTGAAAATGCCGCCTGATCCTATGATCGGCATCTTCCCTTCCGTCTGGCGATAAATACTGCGAATGATCTCCGTTGAGCGGTCCCGCAGCGGTTTGCCGCTTAAGCCCCCCGTCTCATTAGCCTTTTCATGACTAAGTCCATCACGGTTCAATGTAGTATTCGTAGCAATAATACCATCCATACCAGCTTCTGTCAGTGTCTGAACCATATACTCCAGCTCTTCATCAGTTACGTCTGGTGCTATCTTAACCAACAAGCTTTTGGTAATCCCGGTCGCTTTACGCTGAATCTCCATTTCTTCCTTCACTTGAGCCAGCAGGAACGATAATTCACTGCCATGCTGGAGATTGCGAAGACCAGGTGTATTCGGCGAGCTGATATTGACCACAAAAAAATCACCGTACGGATAAAGCGTACGGATGCACTGACGATAGTCTTCATGAGCCGCTTCATTACTAGTTATCTTATTCCGGCCAATATTAACTGCTATAGGAATTCTCCGATTCTTTAATTTCTTCAGACGCTGTGCCATAGCATCAGCCCCTTCATTATTGAAGCCCATTCGATTAATCAGCGCTTCATCCGAAGGAAGACGGAACAAACGAGGGCTATCATTACCTGGTTGACCCTTAGGGGTAACCGTGCCCACTTCCATAAATCCAAACCCGATCGAAGAGAATCCGACTACCGCATCGGCATTTTTATCTAAACCTGCAGCAAGTCCAACTGGCGTCGGGAAATGCGTGCCAAACAGATCAACCGCTAAATCCGCCGTTTCAGGAACTCCGTACATTAAACGTAGCGCCGCGCTTCCACCTGGCACTGATGACGATTTATCCAATCCACCTATGACGAGATGGTGAGCCTTCTCGGGATCAATCTTGAAAAAAATTGGTTTACCAAAATTACGATACAACACCGTTCTCGCTCCTTAAGGGGTACTTCACTAATCCACGTGTCTACCCGTTTCTGTAGGTTTCTTCTTAATTTTAGCCTTTTCTTGAACAAAAGAAAAGTATTTTACAGTGTGAGTACGTTGAGTACATAACGCAGAGTATAGTAATTTTGTTGTAAACGCATTACAATATAGGTGTAATCAGCGATTAAGAGAGAAAGAAGGTATGCCCAATATGTCTACTAAACGTAAACCACCAACTTTGCAGCAAAAGAAAGAAGAAGTTAACCGTAAAGCGCTAATGTGGATTGGCGTCAGTTTAACTTTACTAATTCTTCTAATCATCGTTCTGTTTATCGTTGCAGGAAACTAATTCAGCCAGTGGTATACTTTGTGGGGGTTGGTCTGATCATGCTTAGCAGTAGAGCTGAAGCGTTTAGCCGGCACAAGCTGCTTTTCAGGCAGAACCCCTTTACTAATCACTACTGTTGTACCTTTAGGAATCAGCGCGAAGAGCTCCTCCACATCTTCTCGGCCCATTCGAATACATCCAAGGGATTCATCCTTACCAACACTGTCAGGCTCATTCGTGCCATGAATAGCATAATTACTGTCCGAAAGCTGAAGCCCCCTGCTACCGAAATCCCCATCATCTCGACCATTTGGATTGACGACTTTATCTGTAATCACGAAATTCCCCTCTGGTGTCTTATCTCCGCCAAGTCCTACCGCATAATTCCGTAGAATAATAGAACCGCTGACTACCGCCAACCGGTGATTTTGTTTATCCACAACGACCCTCAGCGGCTGATCAAAAAAAGGAACGTCTCTCGCAACACTTCCACTCACACTTAATGCTGTCGGTATAGTCCTCACACCATCGTTAGATGAGCTTGAAGGCTCCGCTATGTCTTCTGTTCCCGGTGCCATCTTGTTCTTAGCAACCGCTTTAAGAGGGCTGAATTCCCGCTTCATGACGGTTGTCGTCCCACCTATCCAGTTCTCAGGAAAAGATCCCGTCAAATCCGCTAATGTATCTGGAAGCTTCCCTTTAGCATCTTGATAAGCCCGGATTGCACTCCATAGTGTGGCAAGCTCCTCTTGGTCACCCTGCCATTCTGCTCCATCCTTGGCGAGTTGCCCTTGCTCTGGCGGCTCACATGCACATGCCTTAGGATCGTAAGACTGATATACCATCCGTCCCTTTCCATTCTTTTGAAGTGTGAAATTTAGCGGAAGCTTCTCTTTCCAGAGCAGCCATTTTCCCTCTCGCTCCATCCCTAACACAGCAGCTTCAAAAGGTTCTTTACGCATTAGCATTTTCGCCATTAACTTTCCTTGCGAAGCCTCAGTTCCATTTTCTTGCGCTGTATACATCACTTTTTCCGCCTCAATAACCGGCTCTTGGACGGAGTCTTTTGGATCTGGTAGATCTTTGACTTCTGGAGCTGCCGTGTCTTGAAGGACTTCTTGTTCTTCAGTAACACCAATACCCGGAGCCACTGCTGAAGGTACCATTAACAGTATAAGAAGCATTAGCGCCAGTGATATGTATCTCAATCTTTGTTGGCCGCGCTCACGCTGGCGACTCGCTTGCAGCAATCCATCTTCGTATTCGCGCAGCATTTCAGCAGGTACCTTACTATGCTCGAAAGCCTCATACACTTCACCAGCCTGATTGAAGCAATAATTAGCTTTTCCATGTTGACCGTTCTTATAGTATTCCTTCCCCAGCAAGTACCATGCCATTTTGTTATCTGGGTGCATCTGTACATATGCTTTGAGGTGCTGTGAGTTCTTCATCGGAACCTCCGAGAGTTTATAATTCCTACTTTATTAATATCGGTCAGACACAGCAAAAAAGACATCCCTAGCCGAACAAAATGTTCGCAGAAGATGTCTTTATCTGGTGTCGCACGTTACTCTTTATCGAGTAATTAACCTTCTTTGTTAAAAGGTTCGTCCGCAATTTTAATGGAGTCGGTTGGGCAACCATCACAGGAATCTTGGAGATCATCAAACAAATCGTCCGGAATCGCTGTCACACCGCAGTTTCTGTCATTTTCGTAAATAACTTCTGCCAAACCTTCATCATCGTAATCAAAAATATCAGGAGCCGTTGCGCCACATGCACCACAAGCGATACAAGTGTCTTTTTCGACCCAAGTGTACTTAGCCATTTTTTTCTCTGCCTCCCGTTAAGCAATGCTGCGCTGTTGAACCAGCGTCTTATTTTTCTCATATTAATATAAAAAGAATACAATTTCAATTGATTTTCAATACGTTTGCATTTCTGACGCATTCTATAGTATCAATTTCGACACGTTTTATCAATCTTTATCTGACTCAACAGACAACAGATTATCCTTTTGCAGTGAGGTGCCTCGCTCCTTATGATTACGGAGCCTTGCAGAATGGGTGTCACTTAACATTCCAGCGGTCAAAACTGCATTTTCACCAAACTTATTGCGAAGCATATCCATAGCCTTGGTCAGTGACTCTTTCTTAGGCTGCTGTTCGTAATCGAACAAATCCAGCTGAATTGCAGAATCCTCTTTAGCGATCAAACCTTGCAAGGTCACACCAAGCAGTCGAACGGGCTTCTCACCATTCCAATGTCGAACATAAAGATCACAGACAGACTTGTAGATATCTTCTCCACTCTCTGAAGGCGCCTCAAGCTGTCGCGAACGAGTAATGGTCTTCATATCCGGTGTCCGAATGGTAAGCTGCACACCTGAAGCCACAAGCCCTTGCTTTCGCAAGCGCCGCGCTACCTGATCACTTAGATTCAGCAAAATGGGGCGTACCTCAGCAAGGCCAATAACATCCCGCGGCAGTGTAGTGGTGTGTCCGATCGACTTACTTTGCTCTCGCTCAGGATTTACTATCCCATGATCGATGCCGTTCCCTGCACGCTTTAGCCAGGAGCCCATTACTCCAAAATTTTCAACCAGCATTTTCTCATCAGACGCCGCTAATTGACCAATGCTGTAAATTCCCAACTTACGGAGCTTCTCTGCCGTTTTTCCACCGATACCGAACATTTCATTACATGGCTTATCCCATAAAATCTTAGGTACATCCCGCAGCCGCAGCACCGAAATACCATTTGGCTTTTTTAAATCCGAAGCCATCTTCGCCAGGAGCTTATTTGGAGCAATACCAATGGAGCATGGCAAGCCCAATTCTTCCATTATACGGCGCTGAATAGTTTCCGCAATTTCCATAGGCGTACCGAATTGCCTGGAGCCAGTTATATCTAAGTAACATTCATCTATCGACACTGCTTCCAGTAATGGTGTATAGCTATAAGCAATCTGCATAAACGCATTAGAATATTTGCGGTATAAATGGAAGTCCGGCTTAATAACGATAAGCGATGGACAAATACGTAGCGCCTTCTGAACCTGCATACCCGTCGAGATCCCCAATCTGCGGGCGACATACGAACAAGTAACAATAATCCCTTTCCGTAATTCAACGCTACCCGCAACCGCAGTAGCCTTACCTCTGAATTGGTCAGGATCCTCTGCCTCATGTACCGAGCAATAAAAAGCATTCATATCCACATGCAGGATAACCCTGCCAGTCGTTGGATAGTACTGATCAACATTCTGCACAATATCTACCTTCTTATCCTCAGGGTCTCTATTGTCCAATTTAGAATACCTCTCCGCTGCGGTTAGGTCAACTTAAGAGGCTGTAAAGTTCTTTGTTACATTCCCGCGTAAAAATGCTATAATGTATAAATTCATTTCCCTTGCCAATGCTTCCGATGTGAGTTTTGCACGAAGTGAATCCGGAAGACGAAGCTTACAAAACTTTTAGGAGGACACTCATGTCTAAGTCCATCTCCATCTTCGATACTACATTACGCGACGGCACCCAAGGTGAAGGCATCAGTCTGTCGGCTGACGACAAGCTGAAGATTGCCAAGAAGCTCGATGATCTGGGTGTGCACTATATTGAAGGTGGCATCCCGGGAAGCAACAATAAAGACATTGAATTTTTTAAAAGAGTCAAGGAGCTTCATCTGAACGCCAAAATCACAGCGTTCGGCAGCACACGGCGGAAGAATTCCTTGGCCGAAAACGATGACAATTTAAAACGTATGATTGATGCAGGAGTTCCTGCTGCTACACTCGTCGGAAAGTCTTGGGATTTTCATGTACACACTGCATTACAGACTACGCTTGAGGAGAATCTCGCCATGATTGGCGACTCCATATCCTACTTGAAACGCAAAGGCCTTGAAGTAATTTTTGACGCCGAGCATTTCTTTGATGGATACAAGAACAATCCTGAATATGCAGCAGCCGTTCTGTCCAAAGCCCGGGAAGCCGGAGCAGATTGGCTTGTAATGTGCGATACCAACGGTGGAACATTGCCTTTTGAAATTCATGAGATTGTTACCGCTCTGGCTGGGCAGCTACCTGGAGCAAATCTCGGAATTCACACTCACAATGACTGTGAGCTGGCGGTAGCTAATACACTTAGCGCCATCGGTGCTGGAGCACGGCAAGTTCAAGGTACCATTAATGGTTACGGCGAACGATGCGGCAATGCCAACTTATGTTCCATCATCCCTACCCTTCAGCTCAAAATGGGATACCACTGTATTCCTGGTGATTCTTTACCGCAGCTTACGAACACAGCACGCTATATTAGTGAAGTTGCCAATGTTAATCTGCCGGTAAATCAACCTTATGTCGGAAATGCAGCTTTCGCACACAAAGGTGGAATCCATGTCTCCGCTATCATGCGTGATTCACGGACCTATGAGCACATCGCTCCTGAGCTTGTCGGGAATAAACAACGTGTGCTGGTCTCTGAACTGGCTGGACAGAGCAATGTGCTCTCCAAGGCGCAAGATATGGGTTTGAATTTGGATCCAAGCAGCGAGCAAGCTCGCCGGGTGATCGAGAAGATCAAAACGATGGAGCATCAGGGGTATCAATTCGAAGGTGCCGATGCCTCGCTGGAGCTATTGCTTCGGGAAGCTACTGGCGAGATGAACGAAACCTTTACCTTTGAATCCTTCAAGATGTTAGTCGAAAAAACCGCAGAGCATCCAGTTGTATCTGAAGCCTTCGTTAAACTGAAGGTTGGCAATGAGAACCTTTATACCGCTGCTGAAGGTAACGGTCCGGTCAATGCACTCGACAACGCTCTTCGTAAAGCGCTGCAGACCTACTTCCCGCAATTGAAAGAAATGCATCTATCAGACTATAAAGTCCGTGTTATAGATGAACAGGATCAGACTGCTGCGAAAGTACGGGTATTGATTGAATCCAAGAACTTCACAGACACTTGGAGTACGGTAGGCGTCTCCAGTAACGTCATTGAAGCCAGCTGGGAAGCGCTTGTTGACAGTATGCGCTACGCACTTCTGAATCAACTCTCGCTGGAAAATGAACAGTCTGGAAGTACTGAACCTAGAGGCCTGGTGAATCATTAATTCATACCTTTCATAAGCATTCATATGACGAAGAACCCCCTTCAACAGTTTAACTGTAATGAAGGGGGCCTTTTATAATTCTTTGGTGTAGATCCTTTATGATTCGGTAAGCTTGATAATTTTTTTCTCCAGCTCTTCCGGACTAAGAATGCCCAGAATAATCTCTGAGATCACTCCATTCTTGTCAATAAGCACATTGGTAGGAAATACTGCTCCGTTATATTTGCTGTACACCTCATCTTTCACATCAAACATAACCGGGAACACAAGACCGTATTTCTTAATAAAACGTTCTGCATTGGGTTTATAATCCTGACTACTCACATTAATACCGTAAATATCTAGAACATCCTTATACTTAGTGGCCATGGTGTTAAGCTCCGGAGCTTCCTCCTTGCAGGGATCACACCATGAAGCCCAGAAATTAACGAGGACTGCCTTCTCTCGCGGTCCGTCAACTACATATGTAGCCCCATCCGTTCCTTGGAGTGAAAATGAGGGAGCGCGCAGTCCAGCCTTGGGTCCTATTTTCATTGGCGGCTCATCTTGTTGTCCAAAAACAGCGGTAGCCTTCGGCTCACGATTATGCCACACCGCAAACACAGCTACACATACAATAAGAATCACTATCGTGATATTCAATTTATTTACTGCTTTCATAGGGATCTGTTCCTTTTCGAATGGAATAGTTTTCTACTATTGTACCCTCATTAACTTCAATTTCAAACCATCCATTTTTTAGACAAAAAGAAAAAATAAAAAGAGGGTATCGTCAGCGACGAAACCCTAATGAAGAGAGAGGGGTGAACAAATGGCAGCATTACAGGGAAATGTCCAGCCTATAAGACTGAAATATTCCGTACAGCAAGCACTGGGGAAGCACTTGCTGTCCAGTTACCCGCATGAAGCATGCGGTGTCCTGCTGGGTGCTGCCGCAGCGGGTGGCATGCTCATCGATACTTACGTACCTATGCGCAACGTAGCGCCAGACCCGCTGCACACATTTGCTCCCCACCCTGAAGAGTGGATTCATGTTCTTTACAATGAGCCGACACTCATCGGTTTATTTCATTCCCACCCAAATTCAGAACCTATACCTTCGGTTGCCGATTATAAAGGATTAGCAGCACTTGGATCTGAATTTAAGGTCTACCTTATTGGTTCTCCCAGAACTGAAGATGGCTGCTCTCCATTTCTGAATGGATTTTATATTGAGCGGTATTCAAAAGAACAAGGAAAAGCTTTCCCTGAACTATCTCATGCCCCGCTTCACGTTCTACTTAAATAAGCATATAAATCGCCTAAGGTATCTACTTGGCCCCGCTCCGAAATTTCGCGAAGATAAGCCACCCACAGCCGGGCTGTCATTTTGGCATCCTCTAATGCATTGTGACGTCCATGAATCGGAATTTCATGGACAAATAACAGTTCATCGAGTGTATAGTTATTTCGCTGCGGCTCGAGCCAACGTGCAAGCATCATCGTGTCCAGCACCCGGTGTGTAAGCTGAACTTTAGAAGTTCTCCATAGCGCGGCATTGAGAAAAGCTTTATCATGCGAGCTTGCATGTGCCACTAGCACATTTTGCCCCACAAAGGACATGAAATTATGAAGGCCATCAATTAAGGAAGGGGCGGACCCAGTCATCTCTTCCGTTATCCCTGTTAACCTCGTAATATCTTCTGGAATTGCCGTCTGACAATTCACCAAGGTGTAAAAGCATTCATCTTCCTTAATTTCCTCTCCAACAACCTTAATAGCACCAAACGACATAATTTCATCTCCATGCTGATGAGAAAATCCCGTCGTCTCTAAATCAAATATAACCGTCTCCAGTTCAGACAGCGGAGTACGCAGCACCTCAGGACGACGCTTCTCACGCATGAGAGATCGGATATAGGCCATTTGCTGCGCAGTCTGATGAGCAGTTTCTCCCCCTCTCATCGAAGCGATTGCCGACGGCATTCCACCTTGTCTCAGGTTGTTCCAGAATCCTCCATTCTTGCTTGGCTCCCTCATGTTCGCCACCTTTCCGCTGAGCGGAGCTGACGCTGCAACGCCCGATGAAGGCGTCTAACAAGCAGCAGACTTTCACGCAGCTCAGACAATAGCTGCTTATTCTTCAGTTCACTCTCAGCAATATAATCACTGCTGATTAACAAGCCATTCTGGACACTAAATGGCGTGTTCACTCGCATCCGCATCGCCAATAAGAAAGCCCGCCGAATATCATCTAGATGTTGATATTTGTGAAGTCTTTTAAGCTCTTCAATTCGCTCTAAGGTCGAGCTAGCTCTAATATGATGCAATAACGATAAGCGCCTAACAATGTTCACTACCGGGATATAGACTCCATACTTAATGTCAAATCCACCTGCATAATCCCCAAAGCGCTCTGTTAACACCTGTCCCAGCAGATTTAGAGTCGCTTTATGGCGGACTGTATTGCGAAGAACAGCCACAGACAACTCCTCATTGTCAATAAAACCCTCATAGAAAGCCTCTTGCCACAATGCTGATAACTCCGTACTTCCCGCAACATGACGCATATCTGAAGAAATGATAAGATACCGAATTGGCTCCCATTCCAACTGGGTTCTCCATTCCTTCAGCTGCTCCTTCCATTCCGATAACGTCTTCCTCCACACCCCTTGGGAGCACATTACTTTGCCTGCACATTTCTCATATCCCACTTCTTCAAGCAGATCGGATAACATCATTCCAAAAAATTCAAAGTATCTATTCTTCTCCCCATCCGGTTCACCCTCAACAATCAAACCATTATCCTGATCGCTCCACAGTGTAGCTTCCTGCCTTCCACTACTGCCAAACACAATAAAGGAATAAGCACAGGGAGGCGGGCCATAGCCCGCCTCTTTCATCTGCGCCTCACATATTAGTACTGCAGTCTCTGCAATAAGATCATGCATTGTATTCACACGAAACATCCATTCCTCAATCGGAATTACATTCAACTGTTCCAGTAGAATACTTTGGCAGGCAATTCGCCTCTCCCTAAGTTCCTGTGGCGAACCGGCTAAAACGATGGCCCTAAAGCTTTCTTCATCATACCCGTCTGTTAACTCCATCGAAGCCACACGGTCCGCCTCCCTATCTGAGGATTCATATTATTGTTTAAGGGTTTTGGATTCCGATTCTGCAATTAATTTCATTTGTTCAGGGTATCCGTAAGTACCATGCTCACTGATATCCAGACCCATCAATTCTTCTTCTTCCGTAACACGAAGTCCTGTTGTTACCTTCATTACATATAAGATAATGAATGAAAGCACGGCTACGAAAGCAAATGTTCCTACTACCCCAAGCACTTGAACACCCAGCTGGTGGAAACCTCCACCGTAGAACAATCCTGCTTCCCCTACCAAAGCACCTTTAGTAATAAGATCCGGTGCAGCGAATAGACCCGTGGAAACCGCGCCCCACATTCCCGCAATACCATGTACCGAGAAAGCATAGATTGGATCATCAAGTCCTGCACGTTCCAGCCATTGGGAAGTCATGAATGTGAACGCACCCGCTACTAAACCAATAATGATTGCCGCCCATGGTTCAACGTAAGCACATGCACCAGTGATCGCAACCAATGCAGCTAGAACACCATTCAGCATTGCTGGAATATCAGATTTACCAAAATACAACCAAGAAGCAATTAATGCCGCCAAACCGCCTGCTGCTGCTGCGATATTCGTTGTTAATGCTACGTGACCAAAGAAACCTCCCATTGGGGACAAAGCACTACCTGGATTAAATCCGAACCAACCAAACCAGAGGATAATCACACCGAGTACAGTAAATACTTGGTTATGACCTGGAATAATAACAGGTTTACCTTCTTTATTAAACTTACCAAGTCGTGGCTTAAGCAATATGGTTGCTACTACCGCTGCAGTGGCACCTGTAAGATGGACAACCGTGGAACCTGCATAATCTTGCATTCCCAGCTCAGCCAACCAGCCGCCGCCCCATACCCAGTGTGCTACGACAGGATAAATTACGATTGAGAATAAAATTCCGAATATAATGTACACACTGATCTTTGCACGTTCTGCCATGCCTCCAGATACGATAGCTAAGGAAACTGCTGCAAACGCCATTTGGAACAAGAATTTAACATTTAAAGTAACATCAGAAAATGCAAGTGATTCAAATGAAGATGCTGTTGAATCTCCGCCATACAAGAAGCCTGTAGTACCGAAGAAGCCGTTACCGTTACCGAAGCCAAGTCCAAAGCCAACGGCCCAGAAACATACACTCGCAATGGCTAGTGTCAGTACCGTCTTACCGGCTACGTGACCTGCATTCTTCATTCTAACTGATCCTGCTTCAAGCATCGCGAACCCTGCTTGCATAAAGAAAACTAAGATGAATGCCAGGAAGGTAAACGCGGTATCCAATCCGACCTGCAAATCTGCATTTGTTGGACCGTCCGCCGCAAAAGCACTTACCGGATAAACCATCAGCGTAATCATGGCCAGTAACATCATCAACCATTTCTTTTTCATTTTTACCCCACTCCCCAATGTTATATTTTCTAACAAAGCGTGAAACTCTTAATGTCATTATAATCAGAAGTCAGGTAAATTGACAAGACTATTTTTGGGAATGTTTTTATTTTATTTTCACTAAACTCACAAATTCTCCATAGTACACTTGAACTATCTCAGTATTTCAGGCCCATACAGCTATGAATTCATTGAAATAACTACGTGAAGATCCACTCTAATATTACTTTTTTATCGAATTATCCTTACTGATCCTCCAATAAACATAACATTAAATGTCATGTTTATAGTTAGGATTTATTAATGAGCATAATCGGTTCAAATTTGATATCACATGGAGTTTGAGTGTATTGTATATAAACAACGCATTTCATTTCATGAATTAACCTCTCTTTAATGCATATACTTTATGAAAGTATGACGTTTGACTGTATGGTTTCCAGTTTGTTATCATTACAGATAGCATAATAGAAACCACCAATATAGGAGACGACTATCCTTTATGGACAGTCGAATTCGATTAGTGAGGCGAGGTAGCATGGGGATATGATTCTATATCGAATTGGAGAATTAGCTAAGGCTGCTCACATCAGTGAGCGCACCATTGATTATTACACGAAATTGGGGTTAATCTCCCCAGAGTCAAGAAGCACCAAAAATTACCGACTTTACAGTCATGAAACCTTGGTCGACTTAGAACGTATTAATCAATTAAAGCATGACAAGTATTCATTGGAAGAAATCAAATCCATGATGAGCAAATGGAGCGAGGCTACTCCTGAAACTGACGTATCTGATAAATTAGTCGAGCTTGAGCAACATATGCAACGACTAGAACGTGAAGTAAAGGCACTTGAACCCATTATAAGCGGTCTGAAGCCGGGACAGGCCAGACGCGCGCTCTCTAACTTACTCCCACAAGGAGTGGCCTGCATGGAGGCGATTCGGCTTCTATTGCTTACGCAAGGACCGCCAATGTAAATACCATATTTACAATACAGTGGAGGAATGCAGCTATGGGAATGTATCTATTAGTAATTATCGCTTTTATTTTTTCATTATGGGCCCAGTTCAGAGTTAAAGGGACATTCAGCAAATGGTCCAAGGTCGCCAACTTAAACGGTCTGACAGGATATGAAGCAGCTAGACGCATGCTCGACGCAAATGGACTTCACGATGTTCCGATTGAGCCTGTAAGAGGTACGCTTTCTGACCACTATGATCCAATTCACAGAGTTGTACGCTTATCAGAGCCTGTTTATTATGAGAGTTCTATCGCAGCAGTCTCAGTCGCTTGTCACGAAGTGGGTCACGCCATTCAGCATAAAGTAAGTTATCCTATGTTAACACTACGTCACCGGATGTTCCCAGTAGTTAATTTTGCATCAGGTATAGCACCATTCATGCTTATGGCAGGATTTATTTTCGGTTACTTTAATCTCGTAGGCCTTGGTATCATTTTCTTCTCGGCCGCTGTTGCCTTCCAGCTTGTGACACTCCCAGTTGAGTTCAATGCCAGCAACCGGGCACGTCAAGTCATGGTAGAGCAAGGCTACATTCGTAACGAAGAGGAACGCGGAGTAGCCAAAGTCCTAAACGCAGCTGCATTAACGTACGTTGCCGCCGCGCTAGTCTCCTTACTCGAACTGCTTCGTTTGATTACCGTCTTTTTAGGTAACCGCGACTAATACAAAAATACAACACAAAAAGAAACCCCGGAAGGCTAAGAGCCAACCGGGGTATTATTTTGCCTCGCTTTAAAATAGGATATCAAAAAAGTCCGAAACGAACGCGCAACCAGCGGCAACTTACTATCTGTTCGGTAAATCAAACCAACCGTCCTCGTCACAGCAGGCTCCACAACCCTTACCTGAGCTGGCTGGAGAGGATTCGTCTGATAGAACGCCATCTCCGGCAGAAGGCTTACACCCATCCCTGCCGCCACTAAACCACGTATGGTATCAGTCTCCCCACCTTCGAATGCAATCTGTGGTTGAAATCCCGCCTGCAAGCATGCTTGCCAAACGATCGGCCTCAAAGAATAACCTTGACTGAATAGAACAAACTTTTCATTTTGAAGCTGTTCCAGTCGGATCTCAGATTCTCCTGCCAGCTGATGATTCTGAGGAAGTATTGCAAATAACTCTTCAGTCATAACAATATCTCCAGAGACATGCTCATCATTTTCCGGAAAAGGCGAAATAAACGTTAAATCCACCTCTCCAGATAATACGTCCTTTATCAGCGAAGGGTAAGAGCCCTGCTTAAAGCGAAACTTAACATGGGGATAGTGCTGGCGGAATTCTGCAACGATAGTCGGGATAAGATGCGTTCCAAGACTGTGAGGAAACCCTATACGAATCTCTCCACGTTCCGGATCTAGAAATTCATGCACTTCATTTACCGAATGTTCCAATTCCTTAAGAATACTATCCACCCGCTTGCAAAAGAGCTGTCCAACCGGCGTAAGCTGCAAATTACGCCCTTTTTGCATGAACAAGTCAACCCCAAGCTCTTGCTCCAATTGATGAATCTGACGGCTTACCGCAGACTGCGCTACATGAAGTTCCTCCGCCGCTCTTGTTACATGTTCTTTTTGGGCTACCTTTAGAAAATATTGCAGCTGTCTTAGCTCCACTCCATCATCGCCCCTGTCTTAGGCTTTTTTTAAATATACGAATAATAAGTCCATATAGGAAAAAGCCAGAAACCAAGCCTCCGATATGCGCAACCCAATTCACATTTGGTGTTGCAAACGACATAATGATCCCAATTACGAGCAAACCGTATAACGTCTTTCGCGAGCCTTCGTCCATCATCGCCCGTTGAATAACAGCAATGTATAAAAATGCGCCATAGACGGCGTAGATTGCTCCAGAAGCACCTACCGAGACCGTACCTACCTCTAATACTGAGCGACTGCTGATTGCAATCGTTAGAAAATTCGCAAGAACTCCACCTACCACATAAAGAATTGCATATCGCCACCAGCCAAGCAGGCGCTCCAGAGGCGGTGCAAATACCAGTAGAGCGAAGCTATTAAAGAATAGATGGGAAAACCCATTATGTAAAAAAATAGCCGCCACATAACGCCACAGTTCCTCTTTATACGGGCTAACATCAACTATAGCACCAAAATCAACAAGTGTTTGTATATTGGTGGATCCACCATTGAACGCCATGAGCATAAACATAATCACATTAGCTACAATGAGAAGACATGTTACCGGGTAATACCGGAGATAACTTTTCCAATTTTCATACCGAATAAATATCATTACACCCATCCCTTTACATTTATATCTTGCTCTGTTGGACATCTCCCTGTAAATAAGATTATAATTTATTGTGGCAGTAAGAGCCAATATTACAATTCGAGGAGGAAAACAAGGATATGACGCAAGAAAGAACAGGCGTAGCTACTTTCAAAAGCAGCCCCATCACTCTCGTAGGACCCAAGCTTACAGCTGGTGATCCCGCTCCTGATTTTATTCTTAGTAAGAATCTACTGGAAGAAGTGTCTCTTAGTGATTATGCCGGTAAAATCAAGCTGATCAGTGTTGTACCTTCTCTAGATACTGGTGTATGCGATGCACAGACCCGCCGGTTCAATAGCGAAGCTGCAGAGCTAGGTGACGATGTAGTTATCCTCACGGTAAGTATGGACCTACCATTTGCTCAAGCCCGCTGGTGTGGCGCTGCAGGGATCGATCGCGTAATCACTCTATCCGATCACAAAGCAGCCTCATTCGGACAAGCTTATGGCGTACTAATCAAAGAATTCCGGTTAGATATGCGTTCTATTTTTGTACTAGACAAGAACAACACACTCACCTATGTTGAATATTTGAGTGAAATGACTGAGCACCCTAATTACGAAGATGCTATAGCTGCTGTGAAGAGTTTGCTCTAATTCTCTAGAACAGTAAGTTAGCGGCCATTTTCGACAATACTTACTTATCACTGCAAGCATAAATGCCTTTGTCGTCCTTACAAGGGCGACAAAGTGTTTATGCGAGAAATATAAGACATAAAGTATAGGTGTAGAACTTATACTTTCTTATATTTTGAAAAAAGCGGAAGAAGGTCCATCCTTCTCCCGCTTTTTTTTGTAATAGAAAGATTTATCGATAATATCCAGAGCAGTCAACATTTGCGTAAACGCATTCATACAATCCCTAAGTAAGAAGGTTTAGTAAGAATCTCTGAAAATTAGTCTGCTTTGTATTTTCCTAATTTTTTGTCCAAGGACGCATATAACCGCTGAATGACACGGTAATTAGCACCCAAATCACCTAGCGAACCTCTTGATGCAGAGTACATATCTACGCCACAACGTACAGGTGTGGTATTGAGCACAGAGACAGTAATGTCCAGTGTACGGCCGAATGCCGTTCTCTTCTCCAGAGTGATCTCACCTACTGACTCCACTTCATGAAGCACCTTGAATCCAGGAATCTTCTTAAGCGTTGATGAAACTTCCTCCCAAGCTTTGTCTTTCGTTAGATTGTAATAACGCGTTTTTAATGTCGGATCTTTTGCGCGGTCGCTTGTTCCATCATGACTACGGAATAAACCGACCAAGGTTCTTTTTAACGACAAAATTCTTCCCCCTCTACAAATCCCAAGTTCATTATTCTAAGTGTAACACTCTTGTCTCAGGAACAAAAGGGTATTACTCACTTTCTCCTTGTTCCAGACACACAAAAAAGCGCCCGTTCCCAACTTTCACGGGATACAGGGCGCTTTGGCCTAAACAATAGAAAACCCGCTTATGCCGTCCGGCTACAGTGTCTTCTGAACCTGCTAGAGCAGGTGGGTGATCGCAGAAAACGTTTTTGAATTCCCCAAGTCATATAGACAGGGCTGTTCAGCTGCGCTTCGTGTAGATCTCCCAAGACATTATCATTGGTTCAAAACAACGAGCAACCGTAACGAACATCGCAGGATTTGTTATTATTATATTGCGTTTTAACGAAAAAGTAAACCTGTATGCGCTTTATTTTACACTGGAATTAAATTACTGACGATTTCCGAGTGCTTAATACTCGTCTTTGTTAAATACGTTTTACATCTTTATCCTCAACATCGTCTTCATAATCATCATCGTCATCGTCGTCATCCTCTTGATTGTTCAAAGCAGCTTCTCGCTCTTCTTCCTCTTTCAGTTTCTTCTGCTCCACCTGCAATTGCAGTTTATTATAGGTAGCATAGAAGTTAAAGAAAGCAGCCATCGCAATCAACGTTGGAATACAGATGAAATACAGTGCTGGATATCTAAGACCAATATAAGCTAGCACTGCAGCTGCAATCAAAGTTGAGAACACGCGAATTGGACGTGCTATAGTCAACAATATTGAGTTAGTCATCACTTGTTTAAAGCTCATTTGATAATGAACGACAATAGAAAAGAAGTTAAACATGGACACCGATAAAATAATCATGAGCACTAACATCAAAATACCAACAATTCTGAAGTTAGGCATTTGTGTCATGTAAACCGTTACATCGACGTACATAATAACGAACATCAATGTGTAGATAATTCCACCGAGCATACTTTTTAAATAATTCTCTTTATACCCCTGAAAAAACGTACGAAAAGTTCCTACATCCGTGTTCCCCATAACCCATTTGCGCACAACGGTAAATAAAGCCGCCGAAGCAGGAAATACTGTAAATGGCGCCAGAATCCCCATAGCCCAGTTCAATGTGAGCTGCTCATTTACTCCACCTGAGCTTGTCCCAAGCATCATCAATTTCATCAATCCAAAAAATAAAAACGGGGCGGAACATAGTGCCCATAAGATATTACTAGCTGCGATACGTGTAATCCATTCTGTGATGCGGTATAAACCACCCATTGCTCCTTTAAACTCCAATTCCCTTCCTCCTCTGTCTCTTGCATACTGCTTATCTTAACTATACCTCATTTGACCTACTCTTTTCCATAGCCCAACTTTCTGAATTCTAGGTCATCGTCTATGCATTAAGTCTATAAAGTCCATATATTGGGATTGTGACCATAAGAATTTCCAAAATCACTACATTCTAAAGGAGGTTATTATATGTCCTCACCTGTTGGCTACGGCGGCTGGACTTCCACTGGTACGATCCTCGTATTGTTTATCCTGCTCGTTATCATCACTCGTACTTTCATTTAAATAAGCTGCTAATTCAATAAACACCCTTATATTTCAGCAAAAAGAAGACGAGAACCGCTATTCGGCATCTCGTCTTCTTATATTTTGATAAATCATCCCCCGCGGGTTCTGATCAAGTATTAATTATCGAAATCTTCGCGTTTTGCTGGACGTGTGCTCGTGCTGCTTGGGCGAGTAGATGGTTTGCGGTCTGCACTGCGGTTCGCTCCACCATCACGGCTAGCTGCGCCATCACGGTTGCCTTTATAGCCACCGCCATAACCGCCACTGCCACTACCATAGTTACTACCACCGCTGCTGTAGCCACCACGACTTCCGCCACCGTTGTTGTCACGGTTTCCACGGTATCCGCCAGTGCTGCCACCGGAAGTACCACGGTTGCCACCATAACCACCATTAGGTTTGCGGCCACTGCGAATGTCGTTCTTACCACCACGACGTTTAGCACGGATTGGATCTTCAGGAGTCAATTCAATTGCAGAATCCTTCTTATCACCAGTCAGAAGCTTCATTGCAGCTGACAGCAATTGTACAGAATCATATTGCTCAAGCAACTGAATAGAAATACCTTTGTACTCATTCAATTCACCGTTCTCAACCATTTCAAGCAAGCGCTCTGCTGTTACGCGTTGTTTACCTTCAATAGCCTCAGCCATAGTTGGCAATGGTTTACGAGTAATACGGTGACGAGTAACGCGTTCGATCAAATGCAGGTGATCCATTTCGCGTGGAGTAACGAAAGACCAAGCTGTACCCTCTTTACCAGCGCGACCAGTACGACCGATACGGTGTACATAGCTTTCTGGATCTTGCGGCAAGTCAAAGTTAATTACATGAGTAACGCCAGATACGTCCAAACCACGAGCCGCTACGTCAGTAGCTACCAGCACATCAATGCTGCCATCACGGAATTTACGCATTACAGCATCACGTTGGTTCTGAGACAGGTCACCATGTAATCCATCAGCTGAGTATCCACGTTTTTGCAAAGCTTCTGCAAGCTCATCAACCCGGCGCTTCGTGCGTCCGAACACGATTGCAAGCTCAGGTGATTCCATATCAATCAAACGACTAAGCGCTTCGAACTTTTGACGTTCAGGTACTTCAACATATGCTTGATCAATCAGCGGAGCACTGATTTGTTTCGGAATAACGGAGACGTGTTGCGGGTTGTTCAGGAATTGCTGTGCAAGACGTTGAATGTTTGGAGGCATTGTAGCCGAGAACAACATAGTTTGACGCTCTTCAGGAACGAGCTTGAGGATTGTCTGAATATCTTCCATAAAGCCCATATCCAGCATTTCATCTGCTTCATCCAATACAACAGTTTGAACATCATCCAAACGAATGGTTTTACGGTTGATATGGTCAAGCAAACGTCCAGGTGTACCAATAATAATTTGTGGTTTCTTCTTAAGACCACGGATTTGGCGACCAATATCTTGTCCGCCATAAATTGCCAACGAACGAAGACCTTTAAAACGGCTTAGCTTACCGATTTCTTCTGATACTTGAATGGCCAACTCACGAGTTGGTGCCATGATAAGTGCCAGAATTTTTTCGTCTTCGCGATTAATCTTCGAAATGAGGGGGATACCAAAAGCAGCAGTCTTACCTGTACCAGTCTGTGCTTGACCGATCAGATCCGACCCAGTCAATGCCAATGGAATTGACTGCTCCTGTATCGGTGTTGCCTCCTCAAATCCTAACTCTGTGATTGCTTGTAGCACTTTTGGCTCCAAGCCAAATTCTGCGAATGTTTTCAAATTATTCATGCTCCTTCTATACAGTGGACATTCCACATGCTTGTCTGTATTCTTAAGTAGCGGTAAACACATTTATATGCTGTCCAATCATGCTCTTTTTTCTGCATGATATAGCGCTTTTGGGACGAAAAGCCTCCCTTTCATCAGGTACTTCATTGTACCTGAGCAACTGTAGCTTTACATCCGATGCAATGCAAAAATACCATTGTAACGTCCTACTCAAGAATATCCTGTACATTATATCACAACTCTAAGTAGGAATACCAGTGGGTTCCTTTCTTTTCATTGCATACATGGTTTATTTTTAAATTTATTTATAGAGGTGGATTTGCTTGTTAAGACAGATTTGGAATTGTATTGCAGTTATTTTTGGGGCAGCGTTGATCGCCAGTGGATTTAATCTTTTTCTAATCCCTCATCGCTTACTCAGCGGAGGAGTATCCGGGCTTTCGATGTTAGTGGGTTACTTTACACCACTAAACATAAGCCTCTTGTACTTTCTCTTTAATATTCCATTGCTTGTAGCTGGTTGGTTCCAGCTAGGCCGGAGATTTATTATGCTAAGCATGTTATCCGTTGTGGCAACAACCTGGTTCTTGACGATCATTCCCGAATATTTGGTAGCTACTGATATGCTGCTTTCTTCTGTATTTGGTGGCGTGCTGGTCGGTATTGGCTGTGGCTTCAGCTTCCGTGCAGGTGGTTCATCCGGAGGTTTTGATATCCTGGGATCCATCATCACTAAATTCCGCGATTTCCCAGTTGGAAACGTGGTGGTTAGCTTAAACGGACTCGTTATTCTTGCCGCGGCATATTTTGATAACAACTGGAACTTGGCTCTTGCATCGATGGTATCTATATATGTAACTGGTAAGGTACTGGACATGATTCACATCAGCCATTTAAAGGTAACCGTATATATAGTAACAAATCGTACAGATGAGCTCCTTCAGCACTTAATGGGGCTTCAACGCGGTGTCACAAAGATTAAAACAGAAGGCGCTTATTCTCATGTTGAAAAGGACATGCTAATGACAGTAACAACCCGCTACGAACTTGCTGAACTGCAACGTATTATCCGCACGACAGATCCTCAAGCATTTGTAAATATTGTCGAGACAGTTGGTGTTATGGGCTCCTTCCGAAAAAGATAACAACTGGCAACGAAAAGTATTATTTTGGAAAATGCACCAATCACAGAATTGTGATATATTATAATCACGCAGAACCCTAACAATTTCATAAAGATTGAGATTTACCCCTCTTTTTTCCAAGCACTTCGTTTTCCGATGATTACTGAATTCCATTCAGACCTATCGAAAAAGGAAAGGGTGATTTTTGTGGAAATGGAAACGGTAAAGCTGTCAGCAATCGTCATGAGGTGGTATCCTGATATGATGCCGTTTCTCAAACAGGACGAATTAAATTCCGTAATCGTTCTGCGTGACGGGCTTAGTATTCTGGAACCTGCAGATGCCATGGATATCATCCATTACAGTATCTGTGAACATCAGAATTCTGCGTATCTTCAATGAGTAAGCCGCAAGAGAAGTCTTGATAGTTGCCGCCTTAAGTTCGGCCATGTTGCCGTGTTGAGGCGGCATTTACTTTTTAACAATACGTTTAGAATCTGTGCGTCCCGGTTATATACATCAAGGATGGATTTTCAGACCCGATCTGAGCCAACATTATTACAACACTGTTCTTTTTAGAAGCAACCGTTCCTATATAATTTAGGAAATGTACATAAAGGGAGAGAATACGAATGAACATCACCTGGGCTCTACTGATGATGGCCTTGGGAAGTGTAGGCGTGCAACAGAATCAACATGACGCTGAAGTGGCAATTGCATTGAAGTCCGCCATGAATCCCCCCATCATCGCTGCGCAAAATAATAATTCAAATGGTTCAACTCCAGCTCCAAATGCTACAGCAGAAGCAAATGACTCACAAAGCATGCTACACGCAGATCCTCAGCCGGATGCGCCAAAAGTAAAAGGCATCTATGTTACCGCATACAGTGCCGGTGGAGAACGAATGGAAAAGCTTCTTTCTTTACTTGATCAGACGGAACTAAATTCTATGGTCATCGACATTAAGGATGATGCAGGTTACATCACGTACAAAACCGATAATCCTGAACTTCAGAAACTCGGTAATCCGCAGCCATTTATTGGCGACATTAACAAACTGATGGAAAGATTGAATAAACATGATGTATATCCTATCGCTCGAATTGTTGTCTTTAAGGACTCTATACTTGCCAAAAAGAACCCGCAATTATCCTTTGTTAATGCAGACGGCACAGTATGGAAGAATAAAGGCGGCGATAGCTTTGTTAATCCTTATAATGAAGATGTCTGGAAGTACAATGTCGATATCGCCAAAGAAGCTGTCAAACTCGGCTTTAAAGAAATTCAATTCGACTATGTGCGCTTTCCTGAAGGATTCGAAAAACGTGCAGACACACTTAAATACACCAAAACTAGCGATTCTCGCGTAGATATCATTTCTAATTTTGTAAAATACGCAAAAGCAGAGCTTGCTCCACTTGGTGTTCGTGTATCCGTAGATATTTTTGGATATGCCGCATCTGCTCCTGCTGAGGGCATAGGACAAGACTTTGTTAAAATATCCAAGAATGTGGATGTCATCAGCCCGATGATTTATCCGAGTCATTATTCAACAGGATGGTTTGGAGTGAAAGAGCCTGACTTAGATCCGTATGCTACCATTAAAGGCTCCATGGTTGATACCCATAAGAAGCTTGATCCTCTAGGCAGCTACAAACCTGTTATTCGTCCTTGGATTCAAGATTTTACAGCAAGCTGGCTCGGTAAAGGTCATTATATTAAATACGGTAAAAAACAGGTGGAGGATCAAATCCGCGCTTTAAAAGATGAAAATGTAGAGGAGTTTCTGCTCTGGAACGCCAATAACCGATATACCTCCGATGTCGATTATGAGAAATGATGTAATAGCCCTTATTATGTATAATTGAAATCAGGTATGATATATAAAGATAAAGACCCGGCATTTGCCGGGTCTTTTAATGGAGAAAAAGGGAACTTTTACTGTAATCAATAAAAACCAACAAAGAATGAGGCAAAGAACGATGATACAAACCACCTCTTTAAAACAAAAAGCAATACAATTCTTTCATATTTTATTTCCAATTCTGGTTACACAGATTGCTTTGTCAGCGATAACCTTCTTTGATACAAACATGTCAGGTAAGTTTAGTACAGCCGATCTGGCAGGTGTGGCGATAGGAACCAGTCTCTGGATTCCAATTCAAACGGGCTTAAGTGGAATCCTTATGGGGATTACCCCCATCGTCTCTCAGCTCATCGGAAGCAAAAAAGAAAAGGAAGTAGCCTATCAAGTCACACAGGGAATCTGGTTATCACTGATCGTCTCTGTAATTGTCTTACTAATCGGGAGCTTCGCCTTGTTACCTATCCTTAATTTTATGAATCTGGAGCCGACTGTAAGAGATGTTGCATTTCGTTTCCTAAGTGCGATCTCCTTCGGAATTATCCCGCTGTTTGGATATACAGTTCTCCGTAGTTGTATAGACGCTCTGGGACAAACACGAGTGTCCATGTTGATCACACTCATAGCCCTACCCGTGAATGTTGGTTTGAACTACTTACTAATCTTCGGAAAATTCGGGTTTCCTCGACTTGGTGGTGTTGGAGCTGGAGTGGCATCAGCTATCACCTACTGGGTAATTTTTTCGGTTGCCCTGCTGTTCATTTATCGAGTAGAACCCTTTGCAAGCCTTAGAATCTTCCGAAAGTTCTACTTTATATCGCTAAAAAGCTTCAAAGATCTACTGAAGATCGGTGTACCTATTGGCTTCTCGATTTTTTTTGAAACTGCAGTCTTCTCCGCTGTAACCTTGTTGATGAGTCGGTTCGATACTGTAACGATTGCAGCTCATCAAGCAGCCATTAATTTTGCAACTACGTTATATATGATTCCGCTCAGTATCTGTATGAGCCTTACCATTCTCGTCGGCTTCGAGACTGGATCCGGCAGGCAAAAGGATGCCCGTCAATATGCCATTATGGGAATTGGACTTGCGGCTATCCTCTCCCTGGCAACTGCACTCCTGCTCTTATTTGCCGGCCATCATGTAGCTGGTTTATACACTGATGAACCTGATGTCATTTCATTAATTCAGCATTTCTTAATCTATGCGATCTTTTTCCAGATTTCCGATGCGATTGCAACACCTACACAAGGAGCACTTCGTGGCTATAAGGATGTTAATCCAGCCTTCATTATTTGCTTTATAGCTTATTGGGTTATAGGGCTTCCTACAGGCTATGTACTTGCTACTTATACGGATCTAGGAGCTTATGGTTATTGGATCGGCTTGATCACCGGCCTTGCGATTGGGGCTACATTGCTCTTGACTCGGCTTGTTAAAGTTCAACGCCGTTATGCCATACAATATACAGACGCTCAAGCACATCACTAATAATCAAAAGAATACAAAAAAGGAACAGTGCGAAATTCGCAGCTGTTCCTTTTTTGTGTGTTAATTATTGTGAAAGACGGGATGCAAGCTCGTACAACTCCACGTCAAAGTCTTTCTTCGTATTCACTACAAGATCGATATCTGTAAGGGTTAGTTCTCCCTTGATGATACCGCAACCTTTATCAGACTCACCTTCAATTAGTTTACGAACGGCAAAGTCACCAAGACGGCTAGCAAGGTTCCGGTCTCCAGGTGTTGGTGTTCCTCCCCGCTGAATATGTCCAAGTACAGTAACCCGTGCATCCAGAGAAGCATGACGATCTTTCAACGCTTGGGCCACATCTTCGCCTTTACCCACACCTTCTGCAACGATGACGATACTGTGACGTTTACCTCTGACAAAGTTGTCGCGCATACGATCCGCAACTTCATTCAAGTCATATGGCATTTCTGGCACGAGAATTGTTTCTGCTCCAGAAGCCAGACCTGCATGTAGTGCGATATCTCCACAATGACGTCCCATAACTTCTACAATGGAAGAACGCTCATGGGAGGACATCGTGTCACGCAGCTTGTTAATAGCATCTACAACGACACCAACTGCTGTATCAAACCCGATGGTGTAATCCGTGTAGGAAATATCATTATCAATAGTTCCCGGTAATGCCATCGTCTTGATACCGAGTTTACTTAGTTTATTAGCACCTTTATAAGAACCATCTCCACCTATAACTACTAGGCCATCGATGCCCATTTCATTAAGAATATCTGCACCCTTTTGCTGACCTTCTGGTTTTGTGAACTCCAGACATCTTGCAGATTGCAGAATGGTTCCCCCACGTTGAATAATGTCACCAACACTGCGAAGATCCATAGGAAAGATATCGCGATTCAGAAGACCTTGATATCCACGTTGAACTCCAAAAACTTCAATGCCATAATAAAGTGCGCTTCTTACAACCGCACGAACAGCGGCGTTCATACCTTGTGAATCTCCACCACTAGTCAGTACTGCAATTTTTTTGATTTTTGACATTCTGTTGTTCCTCCTTAAAGTTGTACAATGCCCCATCCGTTGTATAGATGAAGCTTCGCAGCCTTGTTACAAAAAACGATTGCGTATCCAGCGGCTATTAGCGAAGAAGAACAGCCTTGTAAGCGGACTTCCTCTCATCAGGCTTTTAGACACAGTGCGAACTTCCCGCTGTTCGCTAACTTTCGGATCAGATAAATAAAGTGCCAGCAATCCCTCGATCACCATACGATGCATAGATGATTCCGGAAGTTCACGTACATCCTTACGGGCCCACTCAACCATGGAAGCGATCCGACTTAACATGGTATCCGTGTCGTCATAATAATTGCAGAAATTAAGATCGCCGCCTGCTCGGTCCTCTTCCTGATCAATCAAATAATCCAGCATAATGTGCAATCCACAAACATGTGGAAAATATGCAGCTCGAATCGATTCCGAAGAAGACTTACTTAGCTTCGGATCACATGCAGATAGAAAAAGCATGAATACGCCTAAAGTAGAGCCCGTTGCAGCTGCAAACTCGTTCCAATGCAGATGCGGAGCACGGCTACCCTGCTGCTCCCACCATTCCTTCAGGGCTGTTTCCCTGAGTTCCGGGCGGATATGCTTATATACCTGCAAATCTGTATACAGCACAGCCAAATCACGAATCTCCGCTGCAGCAGCGGAATAACCTGGCAGCAAAGAGATCATCTCCTGGCATTTTCGAACTAGCCTATACAAGTACCCGCCGTCATTCTGTTCATCGCGAAGCGCATAATAATTGACAGGTTCAGCGTTTGGATCAATGGCATCCAGCATAGATTGATGCAGCAGCCTGAAATCTGCAGGATCAAGCGAAGTACTGCGATCACATAAGTTATCTAGATAATCACTGATAGTTTGATAAGCAACAATAAGCGGAATAAGTATATGTCTCATCGATAAATTGCCGGCGGCATAAATACCTCCACCTATGCAGTGAAACTCCTTTGTTTCAATGCTGGCAAGTGCTTGCTTCCGGAGCTCGGGATCGGGAATCCCATTCGCATCTTGGCGCCAGAAGTCCAGACTTTCTCTCACTTCTGGCAGCACGTACTTATAGACCCTGTTCATAAGCCCAATAGGGCCACGCGGGCTAAGGTAACGGCCTTGCTCTAATTCACTCAATGATAGTGCCTCCACATTGTTGTCTCCTTATCCAAATCACCACTTATTATAATATGATCAGACGTATTTGTACAAACAACAAAATCACTTTCGTAAAATTATGAAAGATTCAGAAATAACGCAATTCAAGAATAAAACACATAACCCTTCATTGCTTTATGCTATACTAGCCATATTTCAATCTCAGAGGAGTGCACTTTCATGTTTTCAAAACGGACCGGAAGCCCTTACAGCGATCAGAATTGGCTTCGTTCCTTTCTTTTTACGATTTATGGCACTAGCGTTCTTGTAGTATCCTACTTTCCTTTATTCTACACACATTTAGGGTTTAGCAGTTCTCAGGTGGGCTACTTGTATTCTCTCGGTCCCCTCATCTCCATCCTATCCAATCTCTTCTGGAGTATGATGAGCGATAAGCTAGGTACCATTCGAAAAATCATGTTTATTTTACTCGCGGGGCAATTAGTAACCGGACTTCTATTAGCCAGAGCGACCGAATTTTCTTCCGTTATGCTTATTTTGTCCTTTTTCTACTTCTTCTATTACCCAGTTTTTCCGCTTGCTGATACAATGGCCATCAAAATTGCGGAGCGACACGGACGAAACTTCATTACAATTCGTGTATTTGGCTCATTAGGCTATTCTTTCTTTGCTTTAACCGTCGGGTATGCGCTTAGAGCTTTAGGTGCTACTTGGAGTCTTACCTTATGTATTATTATCATTATAATCGCACTTCTAATTACAATTGGCCTAAAGGATGTCAAAAAAACTGTTCCAGAGCTCCCCAATCAGAAGGCTGTTACTACCAAACCAGGCAAGAAAGAGCATGGGCTTAAAGATATCCTTTTGCGAAAAGAAGTGCTGTGGTTCTTCGGATGTGTCTTTGTACTCGCACTGGGCCATAGAATGAACGAAGCTTTTCTCACCATCAGTTTAAAGAACCTGGGCGCTGGTGAGGAAGTGATCGGCTGGGCATTACTTGCCTCAGCACTAAGTGAAATCCCTGTATTATTTATACTCGGCAAATACGGCGACAAATTTAAAGAACTGCCCTTATTAATTTTAGCCAGTCTCATGTATGCCCTTCGCTTTCTACTAATGGCGCTCGCCGATCACCCAGGCTCTATAATCGCGATTCAAGCCTTGCATAGCCTGACATTTGGCGTCTTTTTTGTAACATGTGTCCGTTATATCACTCGGATTATTCCTGATCGTCTCCGAGCAACCGGTCTTGCAATCTACACAGTTGTTTGGTCAAGTGCAGCTGGACTTCTAAGTGGTACATTTGGTGGAATGATCTATCAGGAAGCTGGACGCTTCACCTTCTATATGGTAGCTGTTGGCTTCAGCCTTCTTGCTTTTGTAGGCTTTTTAGGACAGCATTTATTGGATACCCATCGAGATTCAATGCGCTATTTCAAGAATAAGAACAAAAAAGCTTCCCTATAATAGAACACTTCTGATACTCAAAAATATTAAAAGGTTTTTGCTATCCCTTCGCTTGGGAATGCAAAGACCTTTCATCTAAATTGATGTCTATTAGACGTAAAAAAACACAGTTCCCGAAAGAACTGTGTTCTATAGTTGGTAACCACTCTTGCAAGGGCTTGCCAAGTAAATTATATATTTATAGCAGACAGCTTAACTGTCTTTGCCGTTTCTTATAATTTTACTACGTTTTCAGCTTGCGGTCCACGATTACCATCAGTGATATCGAATTCTACTTCTTGACCTTCGTCCAAAGTTTTGAATCCTTCACCTTGAATTGCTGAGAAGTGTACGAATACATCTTCGCCGCCTTCTACTTGAAGAAAACCATAACCTTTTTCTGCGTTAAACCATTTTACTGTACCTTTCAATTGAACAACCTCCTAAAAATAACCGCCATATATGGCGTATAACTATATTATACTGCAATCTTTTACTCAAATCAATCTATCTGGATCTTTAAATATGTGATTTAATTTGCTTTTCCCTTCTCCAGTGCGTTATCATTGAGCCAAAAGCCAAAAATCGCCAGGGTGGTAATGATAATGATCAAAAAACATGAAATATACAAAACAGACAAATGGAATATGATGACGGTAGAAGTTCAAGGACGTTATATCGTACTTCGTGAAATCTCCGATCAATGGGGAGAAGAAACACATACTTTCCTTAGTCGTCCAGCTATGATGCAGTGGGTGAACAACCGATTCAACAAAGAATCTTATAAAGATAATGAAGAAGAATACAAGAATATCATCGCAGCTTTCAAACAGGTATAACAGAATATGAACACAGAAAATATCGCGATTTATGTTGTCCTAGTCTTATGTCTAGGCGCAGTTCTAATTATGACCAAGGATCGTGTCCCGCCGCAGTTTAAGCGGGGCATGGCCTTAACTGCAGTCATTATGATTCTGTTCGCCTTCATCTTTGTTATTTATAGCTTATTGGCATAACTTATACTTTCATATATTTAAAGAAGACTAAATATTAATAATCAGGACTTAATAGGGCATAATAAGCCGACTCTACTTTCAAGAGGAGGATGTTATGCCTATTTCACCCAAGTCCATCCCTCTTCTACTTGTGCTCAGCTTGCTACCGGGTGATTTATCATCTACAGTATTGCCGAGGGAGATTATGCCTACTACATCTCATCATTCTAGGAGGGTTTCTATGGAAAAATTATTGAAAAGAAGCGAAGTACCTGCTGAGAATCGTTGGAAGCTTGAAGATGTGTTTGCTTCTCAGAAGGATTGGGATGCAGAATTTGCTGAAGCTAAATCCTTAATCAAAAAAGCTGCGGATTTTCAGGGTACACTAGATTCCGCGGATGCTCTAAAAAAATGTTTTGAAATGGATGACAAGCTGTCCATCCTAACTGAACGACTCTTCGTGTATGCACATATGCGTCAAGATGAAGACACAGCTAATCCTGACTCTCAGGCTTTGTCCTCCAAAGCGAAAAAGCTTGGTATTGAAGCAGGTGAAGCCTTATCTTTTGTAACCCCAGAAATTCTGGCGTTGCCAGTTGAGAAGCTCGACCAATTCATCGCTGATCCGAACCTATCCGCTTATAAATTCACCTTAACTGAAATGAAACGTGAAAAAGCCCATGTGCTTTCTAAGGCTGAAGAAGCACTGCTAGCTCAGGTCGGAAATTTAGCTCAAGCACCTCAGAATATTTTCAGTATGCTGAACAATGCGGATCTGAAATTCCCTAAGATCAAAGATGAGGATGGCAAAGAAGTTGAGCTGACTCATGGCAACTATATCAAGTTTCTCGAAAGTAACGACCGTGAGGTTCGCCGAAATGCTTTTAAGGCAGTCTACGATACCTACCGGAAGCAGAAGAACACTATCGCAGCAACGCTTAGCGCCAATGTGAATAAAAATGTGTTCTACTCACGAATTCGCAAATATCCTTCTGTAATGGAAATGTCACTCTATGGTGATAACATTCCTAAAGAGGTTTACACCAACTTGATTGATACGATTCACGAAAGCCTTCCATTGATGCACCGTTATATGAAGCTGCGTCAGAAGCTGCTGGGTGTCGATGAGTTACATATGTATGATCTGTTTGCACCGCTTGTTGATGAATATAAATTAGATATCACCTATGAAGAAGCCAAGAAAATCACTAAAGAAGGTCTCAAACCGCTCGGTGAAGATTATCTGAATGTGCTGCAAAAAGGCTACGACAACGGATGGATCGATGTGTATGAGAACGAGAATAAACGGTCCGGGGCTTACAGCTGGGGACCATACGGTACGCATCCTTTCGTACTGCTGAACCATAATGATAATTTAAACAGTATGTTTACACTGGCACATGAGATGGGCCATGCGTTACACTCGTATTTTTCGGATAACGCTCTGAATTATCGGGATGCGCAATATACGATTTTCCTAGCAGAGGTTGCTTCTACTACTAACGAGGCGCTGCTAATGGATTATTTACTCAAAAAGTCTACAGATCCTAAAGAAAAAATGTATTTGCTCACCTACTATGCTGATCAGTTCCGGACAACGATTTTCCGGCAGACGATGTTCGCTGAGTTCGAGAAAATCATTCATCAGCGTGTTGAAGAAGGTGAATCGCTTACTCCACAAGATCTTTCGAGCATCTACTATGACCTGAATGTTAAGTACTATGGTAAAGAAATGGTTGTAGATCAGGATATCGAGATGGAATGGGCGCGGATTCCGCATTTCTATAACAGCTTCTATGTTTATAAATACGCAACCGGCTTCTCAGCAGCGACTAGCTTTGCCAAACAAATTCTTGAAGAAGGCAAACCTGCGGTGGATCGTTACCTCGGCTTCCTGAAGAGTGGCGGCAGTGACTACTCCATTAATATTCTGTCTAAAGCTGGTGTTGATATGTCTTCTCCTGAGCCGATTCGCGAAGCGATGAGTGTCTTCGAAGATGTTATCGCTCAAATGGAACAGTTGACCAAATAAGGCAGAGAGCTTAGTATTGCATTAATCCCTTGCCCTATTTGGGCAAGGGATTTTATTCTGTTATATCCCCTGAGGAGGAAGAATTCAATGAGAATTCAATGGTCTTTAATTGCAGGTCTAATCTTTGCGCTGCTAACAGCCATATTTGCAGTCATCAACGTGGATCCCGTTCAAGTCAATTTCGGTTTTGATGTAGTTAATATACCGCTGATCCTAGTTATTCTGGGCTGCGCGTTAATTGGTGGAATCATCGTGGGTTCTTACGGTATTTTTCGCCAGTACAAACTACAAAAACAAATTAAAAGCTTAAATGCTGAGCTAACCAAACTTCGTGATGCCGACACTTCTTTAGATTCTTTTAACACAGATAATGATGGCCTAACAGGAGGACTTAACTAATGATTACTATTCAACCAAACGAAGATTACATACTCTCAATCCTAAAAAAATTGCTTGATACACCGAGCCCCAGCGGCTTCACAGCACAAGTAATGAACCTTGTTGCCGAAGAAGCGGCAGCATTAAATGTACCGCTAAGCTGGAATGAAAAAGGCGGCGTAATTCTAACCGTCCCAGGCCTAGATCCTTCCCGTACTATCGGCATCAGCGCTCACGTGGATACACTTGGAGGCATGGTTCGCTCTATTAAATCTGATGGTACACTGCGACTGACCTCTGTTGGTGGCTTCACTATGCACAGCATCGAGAATGAATACTGTGTAATCCATACCCGCAGCGGCAGAACCTATACTGGAACCATCTTAACCAGCCATCCATCTGTTCACGTATATCCAGATGCTCGTGATTTCAAACGTTCAGAGGAGAACATGGAAGTACGGATTGATGAGCTAGTATCTAACAAAGATGATGTACTTAAGCTAGGCATCTCCGTTGGTGATTTCATTTCCTTCGATGCACGTGCGGTGATTACACCTAGCGGGTATATTAAATCCCGACATCTGGATGACAAAGCGAGCGTTGCTGCCCTTCTTGGCCTACTGGAAAGCATGAAGCGCGAAGGCTGGAAACCGCTCCACAACCTTTCTTTCCTCATCTCCAACTATGAGGAAGTGGGACATGGCACAGCTTGGATTCCTGGCGAGATTAATGAAATGATCGCAGTCGATATGGGCGCCATGGGCGACGATCTTAGCTGTAAAGAAACCGATGTGTCCATCTGTGCAAAAGATTCTTCCGGCCCTTATGATTATGTTATGACTGGCCGTTTGATTGAGCTGGCAGAAGCACTTGCTATTCCTTATGCCGTTGATATCTATCCAATGTACGGCTCCGATGCTTCCGCTGCCCTTCGAGGCGGCAATAATATTCGTGCCGCACTGATCGGCCCAGGCGTACACGCCTCCCACTCTATGGAACGTACACATAAGCAAGCTGTAGTAAACACTGCTAAGCTTCTCGCTGCTTATGTGGGCACTAACTGAGGCAAGTACTGGCAAGTTAAAGCAGCTCTGGAGACGTAGACAATGGCTGATAGTCTCACTTCTACTGCTCATGATAGCAGTATCAGCAATCTCGATGTTCCTGTTTTCCAGAAGCCACAAGGAAAATCCCTTTGATGGTCTTCAACACGCTTACACTTATTTAGAGACCGTGAGTCCAGAAAATGTTCAACTCTATATGATGTCACTTTCACCCGAAGATATTAAACTCAGAGCCGCTGGTGCACCCCTTCAGCAGGTGATTGCTTATGGGATTAATGGAGGCTTCTTCTATGGAGATGCACTTCTATCCATTGCTATCATGAATGATATCCCCACTAACGGTGTTAAAAAGGCGTATGGATCCGGCTGGTTTAACGCTAAATATGCGCGCGGAACCCTGGTCTGGGATGGTGCCAGTCGTAGCTTTTCCGTACAGGTCGTCTCATCGGGAGAAGAATTGAACGTTACGGATCGCCAGCATTATTTTGCGCAAGGCGGTATTAGTATGAATCTGCAGGATGAGGATCTCTGGGAAGATGTGATAGCGAAAGAACATCTTCCTTATTCGGATGAGAAACGAATGCGCTCAGGCATGCTGTATGACGATAATGGCAAGCTGTGGCTGATTGTTACGCCAACACTCTCGACGGCGGCAGAGTTCCGTTCAGCCATCCTACAGAGCGTGCCTGCTGAAGGTCTCGAAGGTATTTTTCTAGATGGTGATGGCTCCTCACAGATGAATGCTGATGAAATCATCTTACCTGGCGACTCTCGTGCCGTGGTGCAAATGATCGCGGTGGACGGAACGAAATAAAGCAAAAAGAAGCGATCTCTAATAGCAGAGATCGCTTCTTTTTGTGATTTTATTCAATCCCAGACTTGCTCCAGCTTATCTGAGTAATATGAAATGGCCTTACTATAACTTCTTATTCCTTCATCCGCTGAGGTTTCAGCCAGCAATTTAAGTAACATCCCCATAGCCAGAATATGATCTCCGAGATTGTGCAAGGTCATTGCAAGGAACACCGGAAATTCCTTATTCTCTGGGTACTCTTGAATGGCCTGCTCCAATATTGCTTTGGAATTCTCATATTCTCCGAGTGTTCGGTAGGTGCTGCCCAGTCCCAATAGAGCGCCGACTCTCTGCTCCGTAGATAAGCCTAGTGTTAAGCTTTTCTCATAATAGGGTACTGCCTCGCGTTCCAGACCGAGCACATCATGCGTCCACGCTAATTGATACAGAAGTTCTGCATCATTACTATTCTGCTCATATAGCTCTAACAGCATCACTCTGGCTTCTTCAGCTTTACCTTCGTTTCGCAGGGCTACAGCTTCCACAAGTTGATTCTCCAAACTGAGCCCTCCCTTATTGTCACACATGGACAATCCGTTTTATGCTTTACCAGCGATTTTCTCTGCAAGCTCATTCAGATAGGTCCAGCGCTCCATTAGACGCTCCAGCTCGGCTTCGGCAAGCCGCTGCTCTTCCACTAGCTCCTGCAGTCTCCCAGAGTCAGCAAACGCTGCTTCCATCTCCGCACTAATATCAGTCAAGCGCTGTTCTGCAAGCTCGATCTGCTCGTCAATTCCTTCATATTCACGCTGTTCCTTAAAACTGAATTTGAGTTTGGTCTTGGAAGCTGATGATGCCGCTGTGTTACTGACTGTTTCTGTAGTCTCTTTACCCTTTGCATTACCGTCATCTTTGTTCGATTCTGCATTGCGTGAAGGAACATTTTTGGCCAGCCATTCTTCATATTCCGTATAATCGCCAACATGAAGCCGAATTTCTCCATTTTCAAAGGCAATCAGCTTGTCTATAGTCCGATCCAGGAAATAACGGTCATGGGATACGGTAAAGACGACGCCCGGGAATTCATCCAGATAGTCTTCTAACACAGCCAACGTGCCAATATCCAAGTCGTTCGTAGGCTCATCCAACAGCAATACGTTTGGTGCTCCCATCAATACACGAAGCAGATATAGGCGTCTTTTTTCGCCACCTGACAGTTTGGAGATCGGTGTCCACTGCATGGCAGGAGGGAACAAGAACCGTTCGAGCATTTGGCCTGCCGTAATGACACTACCATCAGCCGTACGTATGACTTCCGCTTCTTCCTTCACATATTCAATAGCTCGCATGCTGTCATCCATATCCTGATGTTCTTGCGTAAAATAACCCAACTTAACCGTCGCGCCAAGCTGAACCTCTCCCTTATCCGGCTGCAGCTTACCTGCAATCAGATTCAGAAGTGTTGATTTACCGCTACCATTTGGACCTACAATACCTACGCGATCTTGTGGTACAGCAATATAGGTCAGATCTTTAATCAACTGACGACCATCCAGCGATTTCGACAGTTCATTGATTTCAATGATTTTGCGACCCAAACGTGTGGATGCCACCGAAATATCCAGCGAACCGTTCGAACTGCTTCCTGTACTTTCTTTCAGCTTCTCAAAACGGTCGATTCTTGCCTTTTGTTTCGTTGATCGAGCTTTAGCTCCACGACGAATCCAAGCAAGCTCCGTACGAAGCAGGTTCTTACGCTTTTGCTCCGCAGAGGCTTCACGCTCTTCACGGTCGGCTTTTAGCTCTAGAAAACGGGAATAGTTGGCCTCATAACGGTATAACTGTCCTCCGTCCAGCTCTAGCATGACACTTGCGACACGCTCCAGGAAGTAACGATCATGCGTTACCATTAAGAGAGCGCCGCGCCGTTTCTGTAAATATTGCTCTAGCCAAGCCACGGAGTCCGTATCAATATGGTTCGTAGGCTCATCCAGAATAAGAAGCTCAGATGGCGTAATCAGGGCAGCCGCAAGTGCTACACGTTTCCGTTGACCACCAGACAGCGTATCCATCAGCGCATCGAATTTCACTATACCCAGCTTAGTAAGTACGCTCTTAGCTTCACTCTCCAAATGCCAAGTACCTGCTGCATCGATAGCCTGCCCAATCCGCACCAGTTTGCCTTCCAGTTCTGCATTACCTGGCTCTTTTTCAAGGCGAGACATGATCTCCATATACTCACGCATGGTAGCAAGATCTGGATCATCTCCGGCGAAGACCTGTTGCAGTACCGTATTTGTCGGCTCATAAGGAGGGTTCTGTGCTAAGTACTGCACTCGAACATTATTTCCGATCGCAATTTGCCCACCATCCGGGGTATCCAGACCGGCAATAATACGTAAAAACGTTGATTTACCCGTTCCATTCACACCGATCAAACCAATTTTATCCCGATCGTCCATTCCAAATGAAGCATCACTAAAAAGTACTTTCTCTCCATAACTTTTGGAAAGATGTTCCACGGTCATAATATTCATGCTATTTCCTCGCTTGCCTTATATTTTCATAAAACCGGTCGCAGCATGAAGCTGCTATTCCACCGGTCTATCATCCTGACCTAAATTCAAGTAATCCATAGCCCCTTTAATAAAAAGACCCGCAGCGAAACCAGCGCGTTTATACGCATCTTCTTCCTTAAAAGATGGATCGAACAAAATATCCATCTTCAGTCGATCCAACATCCCTATGTAGGACTGCGCCATAAGCTCAGGCTCAGACACTCCGCCCTCCAGCAATACCTTCACCACTGCCTGCATATATTCTTCCATAAAAAGCGTCATATACGCCACAAGCTCTGGGTTATTGTTCGGTGCGCGGAAAAAGAGCTTCGTGTGTCGCTTACGCTCATAATAATAGTAAAGATGATGTTTGGCGATAATTGACAGTTTACCTGCCAAAGTATCACTAGCCTTCAGCTTTTCCTGTAATTGCTGAAGGAATCCCTCACAATCCCGGCGCGTTACCGCCATGAACAATTCTTCTTTACTCTTGAAGTATAAATAAACGGTGCCCTTAGCAATTCCGGCCTGAACCGCAATGTCCGACATCTTCGTTTCGTAAAACCCACCTGAACCGAAGAGCTCGTATGCGGCATCCAGAATGGCAGTATGTTTATGATTGGACGTGCTGCTCATCGGTTCCTCCTTTAAAACATCATCCCACACAATAAGGCAATAGCCCCTCCGACGATAGAGCTAATAGCATTGACTGCATCATTAGTCATCCACTTCCAGCCACGTGCGTATTCAACCTTTTTACCGCAGTGATGTGTACTTTCCACTTCGCGTCCGCAAACGGTGCAACGATTCATCAGCTGAACGGTTGCCCCTAGAATAGAATCCGTGAACGCACCCGCAAGTCCGCCTGTGAGTCCTGCCAATGTAAGCAACAAGAAGGATTGATCTGGCATGCCAGATATCATCCGTAGCAGCCATGAAGATGCACCGATAAGTGCACCTCCTGCGGCGGCGGCCAGCGTACCCAGGCTGGATACGCCACCCGAGGCACCGGCCGGAAGTATTTTACCTGTCAGGACAGACCGAGGCGGCTTCTTGCTGAGTGTACCAATCTCCGTAGCCCATGTATCAGAGGTTACCGTTGCCATAACGCCGATAAATAAAAATTCCCAATGTTCCATCGGAACAATCGCATTCAATAGAACGAAAACCATCCCAAGCCCACCATTAGCAAAGACCTGCCCAGCATCTCGGCGACCTGTCTTGGCATAAGTCAGCTCAAGCTCTGCCTTATTATCATGATGAAGCTTAGACAACAGGCTTGAAGAGATGAAAAAAACCAACAATATTCCAAACCAAAAGGCATTTCCAGCACCAAAATAAATGGTCCCCATGGCTACCGCGGCAAGCATGCCGGAAAGGCTTAAGGATTGTTTCCTATAAGCCGCCCCCGCAACTAACAAAGCGCCAAGGGCGCCGATAATCCATAACATAGATTCATCTCCAACAGATGTTTTTAGCCGATCAGGCAAGTCCCCATCAGCTTGTCACCCCAGTACAATTCAAACGAATCTCCTGATACGGTAGAGCCTACACCTTCTGGTGTTCCTGTGAATATCACATCATCTTTACCCAGCCCGTAACGCGCAGCGATAAAATCGACAATTTTTTGGAGCGAAAAAATCATATTTTTAACATTACCTCGCTGAACTTCAACACCATTTTTTAAAACCGTGAAATCCGTTCCTTCCAGCTCTTCCTTGTCAGGAAACGCAATGTAAGGTGTGAGTGGAGCAGCGTTCTTAAAGCCTTTAGCCGGAGTCCAAGGCAGACCTTTCTTCTGCAGATCATTATGCACATCACGCAGTGTGAAATCCAGTCCCAAAGCCATAACATCCACCAAATCCTCCACGCTCATACCCGGTACATAATCACGCGCGATCCGTAGCACAAGTTCTCCTTCATAATGAACCTGACCTGAATCCTTTGGAAGCTGAATGACTGCTTTATCGAGGGAAACCGCCGCATGTGAGGGCTTCAAAAAAATGAGTGGCTCTACGGGGACATTATTTCCTAATTCCTCCGCATGTAGCTTGTAGTTCCGTCCAACACAATACAAATTATTAACAGCAGCGCACACAGACAATCAGCTCTCTTTCCCATCGAATTGGATTATTTATACTTTTAGAAATGTATCGCCCCAGATATCCGGACGGTTTGTACAAATCATTATATCAGAATGCATATCTGCTAAGCGACGCATCTCTTTTCCTTTGTTCACTGTCCAAGCCATAATCTTCACACCTTGCTCCGTCAAAACCTTAGCCAATCTAGGATTTAAACGCGAAAAGCTAATCGACAAAAGAGAACACTCCAGTTCATGCAGCCTTCGAGCAGGATTACCAAACCTTGAATCAAAAATTAAGCCTGTACGAAAGCGGGGGTCTATTTCCTTGATTTTTTTCAACACATCTGTGTCAAAAGAGGTCAAAATCACGTCGTCCCGCATGCCTTTAGAGGAAATAAGATCCGTCACCTTCTGTTCGATGCCAGGATACATATTGCCCACTGTTTTCAGTTCAATATTGAGACGAAGTCTACCGGAGGCTAATGAGAGCACCTCTTCCAAGGAAGGCACCCGCTCTCCCCGAAAAGAACGCCCTTTCCAGCTACCCGCATCGAGACGCCGGATATGTTCCCAATCCATATTCTTCACCTTACCATGACCATTGGTTGTACGGTCCAGTGTAAAGTCATGAATGACAACAGGAACACCGTCCTTCGAGAGCTGGACATCCAATTCCATCCAGTGTACAAAAGGCATGGCAATGGCCATCCGGATCGCTGCTAATGTATTCTCCGGAGCTTTACCGGAAAATCCCCGATGGGCAACACATAAATTGTTCATCATAAGGACCTCCCAGGAACCCTATTTTGTAACTTGAGTCACTTTGCCGTCACTGTTGATCTTAACTCGACCAGCAGATAAAGACTCTATTTTTTTCAGCAAAAGCTGTCCGTTCACCTGATTCATGGGCACGGGCTGAGCTAGCTCAGCAGTCATAGGCTTCAGCTGTAATGAACATTGACCTTTTTTACTACATTCCGCCTGAAATACAGCAGTTTCCCAAGTGGCAGGTACCGTTGATCTCGTAAAAATAAAATTACCAGTGCTGTAGGCGATCCACTTTCCTTTGTACGGCTCCACACCTTGCAATACATGCGGGTGACCACCAATGACAAGATCAGCTCCCGCATCGACAAAGCTACGTCCAAGGGTCTGCTGTGTATTATCGAACTGCTCTACCCGTTCTTTACCCCAATGGACAACTACGACAACCAAATCAGCTTTTTGTTTAGCTGCAGCAATCGCTTTAAGTCCTTCTCTACTATCATATACTGAAGCAAGCCCGGGTTTATTTTTTCCCGCCATCCAATCAGATGCAGGAATCACCCGTGTGAACCCCAGCAAGGCGATCTTAATCCCTTTACGCTCAAAATATTGCGCTGAGAATGCTTCTTTACTATTGAGTCCAGCACCAACATAAGGAATGCCTCTTTCCGAGAGATGACTCAGCGTGTCTCGCAGGCCTTCCTCCCCTTGATCAAGCGTGTGATTGTTCGCCATATTTACTGCATCCACTCCGGCTGCTTTAAGAGCATCTAGTGCTTTGGGCGAGCCTTTGAATACGTATTGCTTATTAGCGGCGCCAACCCCACCCGTGGTCACAGGAGTCTCCAGATTCACAATCGTAAGATCATCCTTCTTGAACATTCCATCGAGCGCGGCATACGAATAGTCGTAACCTTTCTTTTCGAGCAATTCCCCGGCTTTCCCCGAAAAAATAACATCTCCACCAAAATTCAAGGTCACTGTATTGCCAGAAGCCTGGTCATCTGATGGAAGTCCAGACACAGAACCACCATCTGCGACTTGGGAGCTACCTTCCTCTGGCGAAGGGGTCTCAGTTGGTACAGGCGCCTGTGTTTCAACATTTTCTTCTCTCTTTGGCTCTGGTGTAGGTGTAGCTTCCGGGGTTACCGTTGGAGAAGGGATGGGAGACTCCGTGGCTTCAGGCGTTGCAGTCACTATAGGTGCTGTCTCCTGAGCAGTACTATCCGGAGTAGGCGAAGCCGTCATTTGCGCCACTGGAGGTGGCTCAGAACTTCCCTTGAATCTGTCATCCATAAAACTATAGCTGAGCGCCACAATAATCAACAGAAGTAGACCTGCATTTACCCACATCCAGGCCGTTCTGCGCTTACGTTTGCTCTTATGTTTGTTCTTCTGTCTAGAACGCGATCGCGGCGGATACATTGTTTCTATGATCTCCTCTACTCTCAAATTGGTTCTATTATAGCATACCTAGCACCTGTCCCTCCAAATACGAGAGTCCATTAAAATAGTATAATCTAATTTTCAAACAAAAACGGTGAAGCAAAAAAATCTTCGCTTCACCGTTCATTATATAATTCTAACTCTCCCGTAAATGAACAATTAATTCGATATACGCTTTGCAGCGCTTTGTGCTGTAAGCTTAGCCTGCTTAACACAATCGGGCATTGCCACTCCATCATATCCAGCTCCAAAGACATATATCCCAGGAAGTGTGGTCTCAAGTTCCCTATGGAATTTAGAAAGATTGTCAAGATGTCCAACAGGATACTGTGGCATCGAATGTTCCGAACGAGTAATTTCCGTGAATATAGGTTTCGCTGTAATGCCCATGATCTCTCGTAAATCCTTACTCACTAGCTCCGTAAGAGCCTCATCTGGAAGTTGAACATTCTGCTCATCTCCGGAACGGCCTACATGACAGCGCATAAGTACTTTATCATCTGGACTCGTATGCGGCCACTTCGTTGACGTCCATGTACAGGCAGTAATATTGCGCCCTTCCTTACGTGGCACAAGAAAACCTGCTCCAGCATCATCAATTTCGATATCCTTCTTGTCGAAGGCCATGACTAAGTTCGCAACCGATACATAATTTACCGCATCGAGTGCTGAAACATCCACATGTGGACGCAAAAGTTCGGCAGCAAAAGAATTTGGTGTGGTGATATATATTTCATCCGCAAGCAGCCGTTCGCCACTTTCCAGTTCTAGCTCATAACGAGAAGCATTAGTTCCTGTAGCATGTATAGAGACCACCGCAGCTTCAGTTCGCTGTTCTACATCATGCAGTTCATGAATCAAGCCATGCACGAGACTTTGTAGTCCTTTTCGAAATGTCAGAAAAGTGCTGTTCTTTGTGCTCGTATTTGTCTTGGAGGAATTCTGTTCTTTAATGATTCCACGAATAAGACCACCATACTGCCGCTCTACTTCTCCAAATTGCGGAAAGGTAGCCTGTAGGCTGACTTTGCGTAAATCCCCAGCATAAATACCGGCTAATAGCGGTTCGGTCAAATTCTCCATCACTTCAGTACCTAAACGTCGCTCAATCAGCTGTCCGAGGGATTCATCGTCATTACTCCGCTTAGGAGGAAGGATCAAGTCCATCAGCGCGCGTATTTTGCCACCGAATGAAACCAGAGCACTTGATAGAAATGGCTTTAATTCAGTAGGAATTCCAAGCACAAGATCGGAAGGCATAGGATGAAGCTTGTCACGCTGTAGTATATAGGTCTTCTCTACCTTTGGATTTGTGTTCACCAGCTCGTGATCTAGCTCTAATTCCTTAGCCAGTTCAATCATCTCTGTTTTGCTAGCTAAAAAAGAATCCGGACCTTTCTCAATCACAAATCCATCCCGGTGCAATGTTTCGATCTTCCCACCAAGAGTCTTGTCTTTCTCTAGCAGTACAATATCAGGTTTCACACCAGCTTCTTTGTAAAACTTACGAATGTAAAAGGCGGCGCTGAGTCCACTCAGCCCACCGCCTATGATAACAATTCGCCTAGAGGGACCAGTCATGACTGACCGGCCGACATTTGATTCAGTCTTGTACGAACAACATCGCTCAATACGGACATGTACGCAGGATCGCTGTTTAATGATTCAATCCGCATAAGACGCATATCCAGCTCTGAAGCTACGGCTGTTGCCTCGATATCAAGGTCATACAGCACTTCTAAATGATCGGATACGAACCCGATCGGTGCCACTAGAACATACTCTACCTGTTCCTTGCTAAGCTGCTGAAGTGTATCCAGAATATCTGGTCCAAGCCATGGTTCAGCAGTCCGTCCTGCACTTTGCCACGTAAACTGCCAATTGGTTATCCCAGCTTGATCTGCAATAGCCTTTGAGGTCTCCAATAGTTGATCTTTATAAGGATCCCCCATAGCTAGAATACGCTCTGGAAGACTATGCGCGCTAAATAATACCCTTATCTCATCGCGAGTAGCGCCTGCTTCGATATATTGATCTATTTTCGCAGTTACTCTCCGGCTTAGAACATCGATCAATACTGGGTGCATATGGTAGCTATCCACAAAACCCATGTTGATTTTACATGCATCAGCCTTTTCCTGAGCACGTTTAATGTAGCCACCCACGCTCATGCTTGAATAGTGAGGGGCAAGCACAACACCAACCGCTTGGGTAATGCCGTCCTTCGCCATAGCCTCGACGCCGTCCTCAATAAACGGATAGGCATGCTTCAAACCCTGATAGCAGACAAATTCAACATCCGCTCCAGCTTTATCCGCGTTTAGTGCTGACTGTAATGCAGCTACTTGACGGTCTGTGTTCTCCCGCAGCGGGAATACACCCCCGACGATCGCTTCATAGCGATCTGTTAATTCTTTAAGCTGCTCCGCTGTCGGCGGATTACCTCGCCGAATATGAGTGTAATATGCTTCAACGTCTTCTAAGCTTTTAGGAGTGCCATACGACATGACGAGAACACCTATTTTTGCTGTCACGGATTCCATCCCCTTATAGATTTAATAGGCTATTTTTAAGAACGCAGTTTGGCTGATTCTTTCAATACTTCCTGTGAATATTCGTGAATATATTCCGTTAATTCTCTAAGCTTCTCTAAAGAAGCCTCCGGGAATAAACCATGACCCAGATTGAAGATATATCCTGGCTCTTGTACCCCTTCATCAATTAACGCTTTCGCGTGCTCCTTCAAGACGTCCATCGGCGCTGTAAGTAAATACGGGTCCAGGTTTCCTTGAATTGCAAACTTCCCACCTGTTCTCCGTCGACCTTCGGACAAGCTCACACGCCAGTCCACCCCGATTACATCCGCTTGAAGCTTCGTAAGACTCGGTAGCAATTCGCCAGAGCTTACGCCAGGAAAGTATATTTTCGGTACATCAAGATCGGATAATTCGGAAAAAATACGAGAAACCGTCGGTAACACATACTTTTCAAAATCGCGTGGCGCAAGGGCACCGACCCAGCTGTCGAACAATTGAAACGCTTTTCCACCACTACGCACGTGACTGCGGAGGTAAGCGATAATCATATCGCCGAGCTTGTCCATCAGCATTTCCCAGACACGGGGTTCACTGTACATTAGCTCTTTAGTCCGAATATATCCTTTGGAAGGTCTGCCTTCGATCAGATAGCTGGCAATTGTAAACGGTGCGCCTGCGAAAGTAATCAAGGGCACGTCCAGCTCCTTATCCAGAATAGCAATCGTCTCCAAAATATGTCCGAGATCGCCTTCAACATCAATGGGCTTCAGTCTCTCGACATCTGCTGCAGAGCGAATCGGATTCTCGATCACAGGGCCAATATCTTTGACGATATCAAATTTCACACCGATAGAAGCGACCGGATTCATAATGTCTGAATACAAAATGGCCGCGTCCACACCTAGCTTACGCACAGGCATCAAGGTTACTTCAGCCGCCAACTCAGGCTGTTTGCAGATTTCAAGCAATGAGTACTTTTCCTTGATTTTACGGTACTCGGGATCATAACGGCCGGCCTGCCGCATGTACCATACGGGAACGTGCTCCGTATCCTGCTTTCTGCAGGCGCGGATAAAAGTGTCGTTGTAGGTCATGATAAGATCTCCATTTATATTTTATAAGATTTTTTAAAATAAACGCTTACCGTCCTAATAAGGACGCCGATGGCGTTTATGCTTGATCGGCATACTTACTATTATGCCCTTTTTAAAAGGTTGTAACAAGCAAAACGAAGATCGCGGAATGACAATCCTATGACATTACTATGACATGTATTGCACTTTTGAAGCTAAAAAAATGATATACTGATAAAATGTCTATTTTTCTGTGAATCATGTATTTTCTGAAATTCTTTGAAAGGAAGTGAAAGCACTTTGAAGAAATGGGAGACATGGAAGGTCAACCTCTTAGTGCTTTGGTTCGGACAATTCTTGGTAAATGCCGGAATGACGATGATTACACCGTTCCTGACCTTGTATCTTGCTAAGGATCTTGGAGTTCAGGGTGAGCATGAAATTGGAATTTGGGCGGGCCTTATTTTTGCCGCAAACTTTTTAACTTCTTTCATTTTCCAGCCACTATGGGGAAAACTTGCTGACAAATATGGACGTAAAATCATGCTCCTGCGCTCCAGCTTTGGCATGGCTATCGTTATGGTGTTGATGGGCTTCGCACAATCCCCTATGCAGCTGCTTTTACTGCGACTGCTAAACGGTACAATCTCCGGCTTCAATCCCGCTTCCATCGCACTCGTTTCGGGTACTACTCCGAAAGCACGTATGGGATTTTCGATGGGGCTGATGCAGTCGGGTTCTGTTGCAGGTACCATTCTTGGACCACTTATTGGTGGTTTTCTTGCTGATTTAATCGGATTTCGTCCGATCTTTTATGTCGTTGGCGCCTTGCTCTTCATCGCCTCTCTGCTGGCACTGTTTCTCGTTAAAGAGAAATTCGATCGTGCAGAAGCGGCACAAGAGCCACAGGTGTCAGTCATGGAGGGCTTGAAGGAATTGATCAAGATCCCTCAGCTCCCAGCGCTGTTTGGTGTAACCTTTTTGCTGCAATTTGCAATGATCAGCCCCATGGCCTTGCTGCCACTTTATGTTGAAAAGTTAAATGGGCCTGCTGAGAATATAGCCTTTTTAGCCGGAATGGTCAGCGCAGTTACAGGGATCTCCAACATGCTAGCTTCCCCCTTGCTCGGCAAGCTGAGTGATAAAGTCGGCGCACACCGCATTCTGACCTACGCGTTAATCGGGGCTTCGCTATTCCTGATTCCGCAAGCATTCGTTACTAGCGTGTGGCAGCTAATTATTGTCCGTTTTCTCATGGGAATTTTTATGGGCGGCCTATTGCCCAGCGTTAATGCGCTTATCCGGTCATATACCCCTGACGGGAAAGAAAGCCGCGCATTCGGCTTCAACGGCAGCACATTGTCACTGGGCAATATGCTGGGAGCTATCATAGGCGGCTTTCTATCTGGTTATATTGGTATTGAGGGACTGTTTATCATCTCCGGAAGCTTGTTGCTGTTAAACACCGTATGGGTCCGGGTTAAGCTATACAAAGCTACTCCGCCACGGCTATTTCGCTAATCTTCTGCTATTTCACCATTGCCAACGCCAGTCCATCATAGGCTGGCAGACAAGTGCTGATCAGACGGTCATCGGTGGCGATCATTTCATTGAAATGCCGTACAGCCAGAATGGCAGGTCCATTTCGATCTGTATTTAGCGTCCGTCCGCGGAGAAAGATATTATCACCAGCAATAATCGCGCCTGGATTAGCCATCTTGATGGCATATTCCAAGTAATTGGTATAGTTAATCTTGTCTGCGTCGATAAAGAAGAAATCGAACTTAGCACCCTCTGCTTCAAGTGCCTTCAGGCTGTCCATTGCAGGACCGATTCTATATTCCGTAGAATCGCCGAATCCGGCCAGTTCTAAATTACGGCGAGCAAGCTCGGCATAATCGGCCCTCAGCTCTAGCGAAGTCAGCGTGCCACCTTCAGTGAAGCCGCGAGATAAGCAAATCCCGCTGTAGCCGCCAAGTGCGCCAATCTCCAAAATACGCGTGGAGCGAGACAGTCTAACAAGCATAGTGAGCAGTCTTCCGTACCCCGGCTCGACAGACACCTCCGGCATACCCGCTTGGACGATAGCTTCTTTTACCTGAAGTAGGATTTCGTCCTCGGTATAAAGTTGTTCACTGTATTCTTCTTGGGTAAGCATAAAGATTCTCCTTTGATGATCCCCCGTTTTCTCGAATGAAGGGATGACGGGGAAGATTTTATGGTTTATGGAATGTCGGGCATTGTGAAGTGTCCCGCATTCCCCTATACTTGTATGGATGCTTTTCTTATTGTACTGGCTTTTTGTATTTATCTACAAGTTAAACGGAGTTGAGAGTATTTGAGCAAATTACAATTAATCGCTACTGCCCCTATGGGATTAGAAGCTGTAGTAGCGCGCGAATTAAACGAACTGGGTTATGAGACCACGGTCGAGAACGGTCGTGTATTGTTCAGTGGTGATTATATCGACATCTGTCGCTGTAATTTATGGCTGCGTACATCCGACCGCGTATTAGTAAAAATGGGTCAATTCCCCGCTAAAACCTTCGATGAGTTATTTGAGGGTGTTAAAGCGCTGCCTTGGGAAGACTGGATTCCCGAGAATGGAGAATTTCCTGTTGAAGGACGATCCCATAAATCACAACTAACGAGTGTACCCGCTTCCCAAGGGATTGTCAAAAAAGCTATCGTCGAGAAGCTGAAGCTCTCCTATCATACGGACTGGTTCCCAGAGAACGGACCTCGATATGTGATCGAAGTGATTCTGTTAAACGATATCGCGCTTATTACGCTAGACACCACCGGACCTGCTCTTCACAAACGCGGATACCGCAGACAGGCTACAGAAGCGCCACTGAAGGAAACGATGGCAGCCGCTTTAATCCAGCTTAGCCGCTGGAATGGCCACCGTCCGCTATATGATCCATGTTGTGGTTCGGGAACATTGTTGATAGAAGCCGCGATGATCGCTTGGAATATCGCACCGGGACTACGGCGTTCCTTCCCTTCAGAACATTGGCCAGTCATTCCTAAGCATCTGTGGGAAGAAGCTCGCGAAGAAGCTTTCGATGCCGTACGAGACGATTATCCATTGCAGCTAACCGGCACGGATATAGATCCTGCTGCTATAGAAATTGCTGAAGCCGCTGCTAAAAGCGCCGGCCTGTCCGGAGAAATAACCTTCACCGTGATGGCTGCCGCCAAAGCAAGACCCCAAGGCGAATACGGCTGTATCATTACCAACCCGCCATATGGTGAACGGATCAGTAATGATAAAGAGGTGGAGAAGCTGACTCGCCAGTTTGGTGAAATGATGCTGTATCTACCGACTTGGTCATTCTTTGCAATTAGTCCTTATAAGGAATTCGAACAATATTACGGACGTAAAGCGGACAAACGTCGCAAGTTGTATAACGGACGTATTGAGTGTCAATATTATCAATACTTGGGTCCACTTCCACCTAGAAATCCGAAATAATTCGGAAGACAATTACGCCAAGCATGAACGGCTTCGGCGTCCTTAAAAGGACGGTAAGCGTTTATGCGGGAAATATAAGAACGGACATCTACCTCGATTGAGGACGGTGTCCGTTTCTTCTTACATACTCAACTTCTGCGCTAGGAGGCTTTAACGTGTCACGAGATCCATTTAGTAGGAGCAGCTCATCCATAACGGATAGAATGATCACTATTGTCCGCTCCCGTTATATTGGTTACATCCTTTTTCTTGTCCTTATGCTCGCTAAGCTAATGTTTCTTCACAGCGGCCTGCATGCCCCTAATATTGATATGAACCGTCTCGACAAGCTCATTGCTCTCGGTTCAGTTATGCTCTTATCCTTTTGGGTGTTATGGCTCCCCCGACGTGGACAAACCATAGCCCTGATAATCATAAACGTGCTCCTGACATTACTTATTTATTCTGATATCGTCTACTATCGCTACTTTCAGGATTTCATCACCGTTCCCGTTCTTTTTCAAGCCGGACAGATGGATGCACTTGGCGGAAGTATCTTTGCACTACTCCGTCCCTCTGATCTCTACTTGTTCGCGGATTGGCTGATATTTCTGGTTTACACCATTTGGGTAGTGTTATTCCGTCGGAACACGCCTGCCTATAATAATGGACAGCCTTCCTATTATGCTCGCACAAGTCATTTTCGTCCCTCTTCACGCTTAATGAGAGGACTAAGACGGAGCGTTAACGGGGTCGTTGCATTGGTATTAGGCTGTATTCTGACCTTTGGCCCTATCCACTCTTACGCCACTACGTGGGCCAAGGGTTTATTCACTGGTAACTGGTGGAGCTTGGCGATGTATAACGTTACTGGACTCATTGGATTTCACGGTTATGATATTTACTTGTATGCCAAAGATCATTTAGGCCCGCAGCCTGAGCTTTCACAAAAGGAAGCCAGCTCCATGAAGCTCTGGTTCAATGAACACAATGCTGAGCAAAGTGTTCTTAACGACAGCTTTGGAAAATACAGCGGAAGCAACATCGTTGTTATTCAGGCCGAAGCTTTTATGAATTTTGTAGTGGGACGATCGATCAATGGACAAGAGGTCACACCTAATTTGAACGCTCTAATCAAAGAGAATACCTACTTCAGTAATTACTATCATCAGACCTCACAAGGACGAACCTCCGATGCGGATTTCGCCTCGAATGGTTCACTGTATCCGCTGGTCTCCGGCTCAGTATTTGTCCGTTACCCGGATCATCAATTTGACACGTTACCTGCCATTTTGAAGTCCAAGGGCTATAGCACCAATGCCTTCCATGCGTATGAAGGAAGCTTCTGGAATCGGCAGATTATGTATAAGGCGATGGGGTATGACCATTTTTATAGCAAAAAAGACTTTAAGATCGACGAGCCCCTAGGCTGGTCATTGGGAGATAAATCTTTCCTGCGGCAGTCCCTAAATATTATGGATTCTGTAGAATCGATCCAGAAGCCCTTTTACTCTTTTTTGACTACACTATCTAGTCATCACCCATATTCTCTCCCTACGGCTAAGCAAGGGCTTGATACCGGGGAGTTTAAAGGTACCATCTTCGGAGATTATTTGCAGGCTGTTCATTATACAGATGAAGCTCTAGGTGAATTGGTGAGTGATATGAAGCAGCGTGGGTTGTGGGATAACACGATCCTTGCCTTTTATGGAGATCATGATAACTCGATCCAAGAAACCTCTTATTACGAACAATTTCTTGGTAAAAGCTTAAATAAGCTCGACATGCATCAAATCATGCATCAAGTTCCATTACTCATTCATCTGCCGGGTAATAACACCTCGGTGATTGATTCTAATCCGGCTGGTCAATTGGATCTCACACCTTCCTTACTCCATCTGCTTGGGATCTCACAAGATCCTTATTATCTCATGGGTAATAATCTGTTCAGTGGCAAAGAGCGACTTGTGACACTGCGAACCGGTGCCTTTGCCGATGCGAAGCGCTCCTATCTTCCAAGTGAAAATGGACAATTCAACAGTGGCACCTGTTATAGCCTCGACAGCCGCGAAGCCATTGACGTTGCGGGGTGCAGCACCGGGTTCGAGACAAGTAAGCAACGACTGCAAATCTCAGACGATATCATGAAATACGATGGCATCAAGATGCTCCGAAAGGAAGAATCTGCACCATAAAAATTTCATTTTATAAAAAAAAAGCCCTAAACTCCGTCATCAACACGGGTTTAGGGCTTTTAAACTTGATGGATAAGACCTCTGCATTATTTCTGAACGGCCGGTTGCTTGATAAAAGCTTCTACCTTCTTCAACACTTCTTCCTCTGTTGGAGCACTCACATAACGACCATTAACATATACAAAGGCCCGTTTGCCACATGGACCACAGTACGACTTACAGCCGACCTTGATCTCTGCATCAGGCGCCATCTTTTGCAGTTTGGGTATGATACTCTTCAATTTCATAAAATTACATTCATCGCACACTTGTATATCGTTAGCCATGGAGCAACCCTTCTTTATGTCCCAAATTTAAGGCGAAACGTTTAGTGATCGCCGTGATTACCTTTAGACGGATTAGTAATAACAAAACCTTCTTCAGGAAGATATAAATAATCAACGACCACACCATCAAGGAGCGGTTGATTCGGATCAAGAATAACATCGATTTCTTTATCTGTCGAGACTACAACATCATTCTCATTAGGCGTGTCCAAATCCAGTCCGTAGTGAGCATGATCACCGTGAGCATGCGTAATCGCTACGCGAAGCTTCAACTCGCTGTTTCCTTCAAGTTCCATTTGTTTCTTTATCACTTTAGCCGCATTGCGGGTAATTTTGACCTTCATCTATCATCCATCTCCTAGTACTTAAATTAAATACTCAATTACCTATTTTAAAGGTAAATGATATCTAAAAGCAACTATATTAACAAATTAGATACACAATCCGAGGTAGATCCTCACTTCACTGCCTCATTTTCCGGCCTGAAGTGCCGGGTATTTCCGTCCCATCCGTGACACGAACCAGCCCATAAGAAGCATCGTCACACCAATATCATCGATCGGTAAAAAAGGCATAAAATCCGGCAACACCCAATAGAGCAGTACTGGGATTGTGAATAAAAGCTTGTCCCCTATTGCGACTTTAGGGGAGATCACATATCGCCAGGAACTACTGAAGATAGTAGACCATTGTTTCAGTGACAGCAGTTTTTTCAGTTTCATAGTGACCCTCCTCCCAAGTAAAAAGGATACAGCCGCGGATAACGTGTAGTGACGACAGCGGCCATACCCTATGGTTTATGTTACGCAAGTTTACTGTAATTGTTTCATAATTATTTCACATTGGATAGTATCGTTCCCAAAATTAGACCCGTTTCTAGCGCCATATCCTCAAAATCTGCCAATGGCAACGGATTTTTACCAATCCCCAGCTCTACTGTAAATCCTGGTTTACGAAAGGTCTGGATGAACCAATCCTTATACCCGGCATCGCTGCCAGTTAATTCGACTGCACGATAGCTGCTCGCAGCGGCCAACCGTGTTGCTAATTCGCGGCTTTCGGGAGGTTCATATCCCCGGTAATTCCAGTAGATCTCTCCCCCTTGGCTATGCAAAGACACTGCAGCTTCTCCGGGCGCGTTCTCAGCAAGTACCGCTAGAGCGGCTGCCTCAGGTTCACTTAGCGCCTCAGGACCACTGTAATCACGCGGAGAGGGCAGGATTACACCACGGCGTTCCCGTTCCTCTTCCCAATGAGCAGGGAACTGATCCCCGAGATCCACACCGCGTATATTGGCCTTCCAATGGCGAAAACTCCGCCGTCCCCCGTTCCATTTCATAAGGTCCTCATAATAAGGGTGGCCTGGTAAAACGCCCTCCTGCACTAACTCCACGCCGTCAGGGTTAGCCATGGGTACAGCCCATAGGGTCCAATTATTGTACCATTCCTCTGGACGATGACCATTCCATGCCAAACCTTTAGCATAAGCTGCTGCATACTCTTCTATGAACGACATCAGGCAAGGCGAGGTCAGCCATTCATTAGCATGTAGAGCCGCATTAACATGCAAATGGCGGGTTCCATTGCCTATTTTAAGCACAGGAATTGGCTTGCCGAGCACACTGTTGCCAATTGAATGTGCTTGTATAAAAGGATATTGTGCAATCAGGCTGCTGATGTCGTTCTCAACATCAACCGGACCGTACTCTCCACGTAAGAATACCACTCGCTCTGGAATCGGAGGCGGAATGACGAGGACTTTTCCCGGTGTACAGAAGCGCCCTGAGGACACACCTGGATTAAGCTTCTCCAAATCATCTAAACTCACATTGAATAATGAGGTTATGCGTTCAAGATCGTCCCCTTCCTGCACCGCATACCTTTTACGCGGCGAAGACGGTAGGAATAAAACCTGACCCGGATATAAATAAGACTGTCTCCCAACCCATGGATTGCCTTGAATGACATGCTCAGGGGTTAATCCATGCAGGGCGGCAATTCGGCTTACGGTATCTCCCCTGCTTGCAATATATTGTCGCATTAGGTCTCATCCTCTCGGCCTTAAATTGCTGATACGGTGGATACAAAAATAGCAGCAAACAGCACTTAATTCTATTGTATGCAAGAGCCACTACCCTGCATGAAGGAGAAATGAATCACAAGAAAATAGGCTGGGAATTATGCTTCCCAGCCTATTTTATCTTACACTCCGTAGAGTTTGTCCCTATTCAATTCAACATTGCTCTGCTTATAACGTGGATACTTGCCATACTACTGGGGTACGTTTAATTTGTTCTCCAAGCCAGTCTCGGGCAATTCGCTGAAACATTTCAGCATCACCACTGCAGAAGAACTGATGAATTGGACTTTCATCCCCGATGGACAGCTTGCCTTTATCGTATAAAATCGTGCTGATCTCACGAGCTGTCTCATCTGCGGAACTGATCAGTTTGACTCCCGGTCCCATGGTCTCTCCAATAGGCTCAACAAGAAATGGATAATGAGTGCATCCTAAAATTAAAGTATCGATGTTATTATCTTTAATGCCTTCCAATGCCTGCTCTACAATTTCATAACTTATCTCAGAGCGGAACATGCCTTGCTCAACGAGTGGGACAAGTGCTGGGCAGGCTTGACTTACAACCTCAACAAAAGGAGACAGCTGCTTTAGTGCGTTAGTATAAGCCCCGCTGCCGATGGTTCCTATTGTACCGATCACGCCGACATGTCCGCTTTTGGTCGCGCTAATTGCAGCACGGGCTCCGGGATGAATCACCCCAATAACAGGGATAGAGACCTTGGCTGAGATATAATCGAGTGCCGCTGCTGTTGCGGTATTACAAGCGATAACAATCATTTTAGGATTAAACTGGATCAAATAATCTACAATTTGTTCTGTAAACAGTGTTACTTCCTCGGTCGAACGGGGTCCGTACGGAGCTCGGGCCGTATCTCCGAAATAAATGATTTTCTCCCGCGGGAGCTGCCTCATCACTTCTTTGACAACTGTTAGCCCTCCCACACCTGAGTCTAATATTGCAATAGCTTGCTGCACGAACACACCGCTTCCTTCTACTTGTTTTGTGTAGCTTATGTAAGCCGAAAACAAAATGTACCTGACTTTCAGCCCCAATTGCAGATATTACTCCTTTTGGACTCTTAGTTCAAGCCAAGACTTTTGCCATCATTTAACAGGTCTATAAGAATGAAATAAAAAAGCCACCTTCCGCCCAATGCGAAAAAGCGGCTCTATTAAAAGAGAATAAGTACTTTTTGACCGTAAAACCAAACACTCCATCCACTGTTTCATTATGCGATTTCGTTATTATCCTTGTCATCTGGCTGAGCTTCTTCAAGACTGGCTTCTTCACTGCTTACTTCTTCATTTACAGGCGATACCTCTAACTCCGTTACCTCTTCCAAAGTGGCCGCTGCCTCTTGAATCGTTTCTTCCGTAACAGTTCCACTTACTGCTACAGTAGCAGTATCTTCTTCTACAGCATTCGAACATGATTTGCTCCATTCGCGAACCTCATGGACTACATGACCTATAGAATCCTTAGCTTTGTCATACAGCTCAACGCTCTTGTCTCCAGCCTGCACGGCAATTCCCTGTACCTTTTCAATGCCAGCAGCTGTTCCTTCCGCAATATCCTTGCGCAGCTCTTTACCTGGCTTAGGCGCGAACAGAAGTGCTGTCACTGATCCAACCACACTTCCGACTAAAGCTCCCCATAACAAACCTTTTGTGTCCTTTTTCATCGTTTCATCTCTCCTTTAAATTCATTGCTCCCCGCTCTACCGGGCTAATGCCTATATCTGCTATATCATAAGCAGCAGGAGTTTGTCTTGTGACTAATTATTACGACTTTTCAGAAGTTTTGTCTGTTACATTTTTGGGTGCAATTGCGTATCGGCAGCATTGTCCGCCTTCTGCCATACATTCACTTCGTGTAACCTTAGCATCCAGCAATTCCTCAAATAGGCTATGCTCGCATTGACAAGCTTTACGATACTGAGTAGCCACCTGGCGAATCGGGCAGTTGTATTCTTTTATGACATACGAACCATCCTCTTCTCGGTTCCACTCCGCCATATATCCACCAGCGTTTTGGATCGACGATAACTCAGCTACTCGCTCTTCCAAATTCCGGCGTTCCATCATCGGTGCATACTGGGTGAGCATCCGGCGACGGCGTCCCTCAAACAATGTATTAACAGCTTCCAATCCACTGCCATAATCCAATTCACGCAAAAGCTCCAAAGCCAGGTTATGATAGCTTTTTGGAAAATACTCTTCGGACTTCTCCGTTAAAGAATACATATGTAAAGGCCGCCCCATCGCTTGCCGAACCACTTTTGTCTTAGCAAGTCCCTCCTGCTCCAGCTGAAGCACATGACGGCGGACACCCATCTCTGTAATTCCCAATTCTTCTGCCAGCGCGCCGATGGTCAGTGGTCCTTTCGTCTTCAGGAGCGTCATAATCAAGTGCCTTGTCGATCCATTTTCCTGCCCCATCTTCATCATAAAGGAACCCCCTCTCTTTCACGGCTACCGCCTATTTTATATGATTCTATCTTATGCTATTATAGCGTTACACCGGACCCAAGTTCCTGATCCAAATAATTCCCTACTTCAACAGCAAACTTCTCTAGCACCTCTGAAAGGATTGGTGTGAGCGGGTGTAGTGCTTCTCTTTCCCAGGCAAAATAATCCTGCACGAGCGGCTTACGAAGTGCGACAAGCTCTATCAATCGCTCGTAGATCTCACTTTTACCTAGTACTTTTTCTTCATGTATAATTGAAATGATATCCTCATAACTTCCGGCATCACGCATAATAAAACCGTCAATCAGACAACTACCAACGTCCGTAACCACCTCTATCGCCAGATGAAGGCAGCGTTCTTGTATTAGTCCGGTTAAAGTATTGCCATCCCATGCAGCTGTTACAGTCCGAAGACCTGTAGTTATATCTGGGATTTGAGCAAGAATGGTTTCGATTTGTTTGCGGTTGACATAATACACAGCAATACCCCCATGTCAAAAATAGTTAGAGAAATCTGCATTATCCCTACTTACCGCGTTTGCCGCGGCGTTTCAGCCAAAAGAACATAATGAAACATGCCGCAAGAAAAACGACCAAATAAGTTAACGCTTCCATCGGATACTCGAGCTCACGCATTCCTGTCACCGCTTCCGGTATAAAATGATGATGCTTGTTAATCAGTAGATCGCTTAAATTACGTAATCCACAGCAATTGAAAGTTCTTTAACTTCATTAATATGAGCTATAACTTCCTTATGCGCCGGATGAACCTGATAAGCCTGTAAATCATCTAGAGAAGCTACCACCGTAACTAAAGCAATATCAAAGGATCGATCAGAATGAATGATATCAGCACCCACTTCAATCGAAAGGAGCTGCGGGATTTTACCTTCCATATTTCGCAGTACGGCTACCGTTGCCGCAACGCTTTCTTCGGACCGGTCCTTCAATTTAAAAAACACAATATGCTTGATCATTCTATCTCGCTCCCTGTTGTAATATTGTAATTAGATATTAAAAATATATCATAAGCGTACGCGTTCTGGAAGAAACTTAAAAAGTGATGTCAGAAATAGCAGCATTAACCATTGCCGATGTATATGAAAGTGTTGTAGTATATTTTTAAAAAATCGGAGGAATTATGCCTAGTAACCAACAAGAAACTCATAATATCCAGGCGTGGTCTCTGATCAACCGCAAATATCTTGGACAAGGCGTTCGTGTAAAAAGATTCCGCCGTCCAAAGCGCAGCCAGATTAGAAACCGTGTGTTACTTGCTGTATTGATGGCTAAGGATATCAAACTTTCACGACTCGCAGAAGATCTTGGTATATCCTCTCGCAGCGTAAGCGCCTGGGTATACGAAGGTCGTATCCCTTCCAACAATAACATTGACAAGACCTGCCGCCTACTCGGGTACCCGCCCCACATTTTGTTCAATGAAGCACTGATTCGTCAGAGTCCAATTGTATGTCAACCAACTCCTTCACGATTTATGAAAAGAAGTATTACCAGTTCGCCCCGCAGCAATGTGATTCTAACCGGCCTCTGTATGGTTTACGATTTTTCCGTAACCGATGTAAGTATTTGGATAGGTGTTCATCCCGGGACGTTTCGAAAATGGTTGCACAGCAGCCATCTGCCTACCCCTGCTCTGCAGGAAAAAGCCGAAACCTTCTTCCGAATTCCACGACATATTCTATTTGCAGACTGCGGAACGCTCTAATGTGATCCTATCGCTTAATAAGTTCAAGGCCAGCCCTTCTTCCTTAATTAGGAGAAGGGTTTTTTGCCATATTTTTTTCTTAAAAAAGGGTCATACTACTGTTTAGGTACATTGTTCAGTACTAAAGAACGGAACAGGAGGCGTAAGATGAGACTTGACGGAATACTATCTGAAGGCTACACCGATACTTGGGACGTGGCCCCCGGTGTCATCGGACTACGAACCATGTTCGTAAATTGCGCATTCATCGGCCAGCCCAATTCGGACTGGATCATTGTAGATACGGGACTTAGCTCTTACACAAACAGAATTATAGATTATGCTAAGGAGAAGTATGAGAAGCCACCGGTGGCAATTATCCTGACTCATGGGCATTTTGACCATATCGGAGGTGTGAAAAAGCTTATTGAGGAATGGAATGTACCCGTGTATGCTCACCCACTAGAGCTTCCTTATCTAACAGGTAAAGCGGATTATCCTCCAGCCGATCCGGCCGTAGGCGGCGGGCTGATGAGTATGGTGTCCTCATTATTTTCACATCATGGTATCGACCTTGGATCAGCTATACATCCATTACCCGAAGACAGAACCGTCCCCGGAGCAAAGGGCTGGAAATGGATCCATACACCTGGACATAGTCCCGGACATATTTCACTATTCAGACCAGAAGATAAGGTACTGATTGCTGGTGACACCTTTCTTACAGTCAAACAAGAGTCCGTATTCGCAGTAGCTACCCAGCATCAGGTGGTGCACGGCCCACCCTCTTATTTCACGACGGACTGGGAAGACGCGGAAAAGTCGGTCCGCACACTTGCGTTGCTAGATCCTCATATCGTTCTCTCTGGACATGGGGTGCCTATGGAGGGTGAAAAATTATCTACTCAGCTTGCTCATTTATGCAAGAATTTCAAGGAAATGGCGTTGCCGGGTCAAGGGAAGTTCGTTTGATCGTTTGATTTCCTTGCTAATATAGACCTTAGGACGTATTGATGGGCAGATCCCTGAGGATCTCTAAGTATCTCCATATGGGTACCAGTCTTTATAATTTCCGTGTGCTCAAAATGCTGTTTTAAATCAGCTTCACTAAAAAAATGAGCATACTTTCCTGCTTTATATTCATAGGTCGCAGGTTCCAAACATGCTCCACAGCCGTAATTCGGATCCTCATCTGAAAAAGAAGTAAAATAAAGCAGACCTCCGGGATGGAGCTGTTCCAGACAATTTGTTAGCAACCTACGACGATCCTCAATAAGAAATAGATGTAACAAGTCATAGCAGTAGATAGCATCAACCTTTGTCTCGAGACTGCAGTCTAACACGGAACCGGAAATAAAAAAGCATGCGGAGTCCCACTCGGCCGCAATCGTAAGTGCGGCTCCGCTTAATTCAATACCAGTAGTCTCAAATTCACTGGAGAATACCTTCGTATTCCGTCCATAACCTGCTCCTGGCACCAGTACAGACTTCACATTATGCTTACGAAAGAGCTCCTTTGCCTCCAAAGCCGTAAGGCTTGGATCAGTTCCCCAGACCATTCCTTCCTGAGCGAACCGCCGGTTCCAGTAATCGGACATTCATCATCGCCTCACTTCGCTTTAATTGCCCACCACTCTATACCAATATTGATATATCTCCTTAAATCCGAGCTTGTCATACAAAGCCGAAGCACCAGCATTCGCTTGTACAACCTGCAAAAAAGCGGTTGTTGCTCCCTGCGTCTTTCCCCAGTGTAGCAATGCAAGGAGCAATTGTTCCGCCATACCTTGTCTACGCTGATCGGTAGCAGTGATAATATCAAAGAGACCTATGTATCCGTTCTGAATAATGCCCAGACCACAAGCGGTAGGAACACCGTCATTAAACAAAAGAATATAACCCTGCTGAAAAAGAGAAGCGGATAACATTCTAGTTAAGGTGCTCTGATTCACAACAGACAGCTCAGCAAGCTCAGTGAAGGCATTAAGCCACTCTTCCGTCAAGTTCTCCTGAATCTGTACGTGAAATCGAAGTTCAGGAGCAGCTAATCCCTCCAGGTCTAGTATCCTTACAGATGATGGCTCGACAACTGTGTAACCACGCTCTGCTAGCGCCTCATCCAGGTTCGCAGGCTGGATATACGGCGTTATTTTAAATACTGGCTTTAGTCCAGCATCCTTATAGTACTGCTCAGCAAGCTTAATTTGGTTTGTAAGATCCGCAAGAGAGCTTCCTTCTCCGTATAACGGATTGACCGAATTAGCTCTTTTCGTATATCCAGCTGCTGTGCGCAGAACCCAGCCATTCAGGAGAACACTCTGCTCCGCTGGCCAAGTATTAAGTGTGATTTCTTCAATTGCTTTATACAAGTTATCTCCTCCTTATTAGCCATGTTCCCGCTTATTACGCATCGCTGGCAGCAGCTTCACTGCTTCATCAGCATACGAAATATAATAGTCATATTCGGGAGACTCCTTACCATAAATGGCTATTTTCCCCTCATGGTTGTAGTGTACACCCCAGCCGAATCGCTTCGGAAGTAGAGAGGCTCGCAGGCATGGATGGTTTCTAGAGAATAGCTCCTTCCATATTTCTTCCCTACGGGTCACACGATCTTCTAGCGGAATTTGTTTATGGCGTACATGAACCTCAAACAGAAGCTCTTCATGATTGTATTTGTAAGGCTCATTAATAAGCAGCTCATATTGAATCACATGCGCAGGCGGGAGTGTACGGCAAGACATCGGCGGGATTCCCGTTTCCTCAGGACAATCCTCTGCTACACGTATGAAAGTGTTTGTATAACTCATGGGCATCACCTCTATTTTTAATTGAAATATATTCCTTCTATGATAATTCATAGTCACTATAATTGCACAGCAAAAATCCGGAACCTCAACCTCCTGGATTCCGGATTTCCATCTGAATTTCTATTCCTCAGCCACTGCCGCAAGGAGTTCTTCAACAGGCCACGGAAGTGGATTATTAAACGTTGTCCAATCCTGCTTCAACTCATCTTTCGTCAACAAACATCGATCCAATCTCGCTTCGATTTGTGCTGAGTCCATACTAACACCGATAAACACGATTTCATTCATTCGATCGCCCCACAGCTCGTCCCACTTGGCTTTCATTTCAGGTTCGCTTTCCAATACCTCCTGCTGCTGATCCTCAGGCATTGTAGCTAGCCAGTAGCCGGCAGGTCCGAACTGAATCGAGGGTCCAGCCTGGCTGATACTCGCTGCAAGATCACCCTCTGCGGCAACCCATACAATCCCTTTCGCTCTGACAACTTCCTCCGGCCAATGACTAAAGAAAAAACTTAACCTTTGCGGATGAAAGGGTGTTCTCCTGCGATAGACAAAAGAAGATATTCCGTATTCCTCCGTCTCAGGCGTATGTGTCTCCTTGTTAAGCTCCGTAATCCAACCGGAGGACAAGCTTGTTTTTTCAAAATCAAACAATCCAGTATTAAGAATCTCCTTCGGATCTACCACTCCGTTAACCGTACGGATCAGCTTGGCTGTCGGCTGAAGTTTGCGAAGCACAGCTTCAAGCTTGTTAAGCTCTTCTTCTTCTAGCAGATCACACTTATTAAGCAATAACACATCACAAGTCTCGATCTGATCAATGAGCAAATCCACAATATCGCGATAATCGTCTTCACCAGCCGTTTGATTACGATCGATCAGACTATCACCAGAAGAGAAGTCATGCCAGAATCGGCCAGCATCCACAACGGTCACCATCGTGTCCAATTGTGCGAGTGAAGTCAAATCAATATCCAGTTCTGGGTTCGCATAAGTAAAAGTCTGTGCCACCGGAACAGGCTCGCTAATGCCAGATGATTCGATCAGGATGTAATCAAACCGCCCTTCTACAGCCAGCTTTTGCACTTCAACAATCAAATCATCACGGAGTGTACAGCAGATACAACCATTGGACATTTCAACTAATTTCTCTTCCGTTCTGGAAAGTACATTACCAGACTTCACCAGATTGGCGTCTACATTCACTTCACTCATGTCATTTACAATAACGGCTACTTTGAGCCCGTCACGATTGTGCAAAACATGATTCAACAGCGTTGTTTTTCCGGATCCTAAGTATCCACTTAGTACGGTAACGGGAATCTTTTTCATAAACCACACTCCTAAATTTGTTAAAGCTCAAAATTTTAATACTACGGTTCTTACCGTGTTTCGCGATGTAATGTAACTTTTTTAAGACGTGGACAATATTTCTTCATTTCCATACGACCCGGATGATTTCGTTTATTCTTGGTAGTGGTATAGTTGCGATCCCCAGTCTCCGTACATGCCAAAGTAATGATCACTCTCATCGTTTCATCTCCTTTTTTAAATCGTAATAATTACGATTAACATATCGTACACGTTTTATTCACAATCTGTCAACTATGATCTTGTAAAAATTCCAACTCTCTTAATTTTGTGGTCTTTCTTGCGGACAAATCACGTATAGATGGAAATATAAAAATATGATTCTTGTAATTCCAAGAGAATCAGGCAGGAGTGGAGATCATGAAGATACCAGTAATTATTTTGAGCGGGTTTCTGGGGAGCGGGAAGACAACTCTGCTGTTGTCCCTGCTGAAGGAGAGCAAGGTAAGAGGTCTGAATCCTGGCGTAGTCATGAATGAGTTGGGTAAGAGAGATGTAGACGGGTATATTCTGCAAGAGCATACGGGTACAACCGTTACTAAGCTGCTGGATGGATGCGTATGCTGTAGCCGTAAAGAGGATCTGGCAGATAGCCTGCTTGTACTGCTGAGAGCGCGCCCCGATGCTATTTATATCGAGCTTACTGGCGTCGCGAACCCAGAAGAAATCGCCAAAACACTTCAAGAAACCGCTCTACATGAAAAGGTCGAATTGCATTTTACGATTACCTTATTGGATGCAGAAAACGCCTTGGAATATAACAGCAGACTCTCCTCTGACAAACAACTGGTTCGAACACTTCGCAAGCAGTTGTCCACCGCCGATCTCATTGTCGTTAATAAGAGCGATCTTGTGGAACCCGAAACCTTATGGCGAATTGAAAAGGGAGTCCGAAAGCAAAATTCAGAGGCTGAAATCGTATATACCCATTACAGCGAGATCAACCTTTCTCCGATATTATCAGGAATCATCCCACGTAAAATCATCGCTTCTGCGCCACAACGAGCACCTCAAACCTTTAAAGGCGCAACACTTAAGCAAATGAATTCAGAACAGGGAGCTACAGCTGTAAAAGAACGGCAAGAGGAGCCTCATGCTTCTTTTTCCCAAGTGACCGCCATCACGTTAACCATCCCGCAAGCAGGGACTGTAATGCCTTCCAAAGAGCGGATAGAGGCTTTCTTTCAAGAATGGGGTGACAACCTGCTCCGTGCCAAAGGGCATATCCTTTTGTCCGAACAGGAACCGGTTCAACTTGTCCAATATGCGGGAATGCGTACAAGCTGGGAGGCATCACGTTACCCCGGAATGCCTTATGTGGTATTCATCGGGATAAATTTAGATGAGGAACTGCTGGCAGATCGGTGGTCCACCTTATTCGAACCTTGACTACCCTTTCCCCTTTAAAACTACTGCCGCTGCTTCTACCGATCTCATTCCTGATTATCATTGGTTTTATATGGGTGCCAAATCACCTGGAGCTACTAGACAACGCGTACATCGACACGTTCAAAACCGGCTTTATCGGGATTTTGCTAGAAGCCTTGCCGTTTGTGTTAGCAGGAGCTTTATTATCCTCGCTGCTTCGCGTCTTTATCCCAGATGAAATGATCTCCCGCTGGATTCCACGGCAGGCGCTTCCGGCCATTTTATTCGCTTGCCTGCTCGGAATTATTTTTCCAGTATGCGAATGTGGAATGATTCCTCTCGTCCGCCGACTAATCCATAAGGGGATGCCTGTCTACGTGGCGATCGTGTTTATTTTATCCGGACCCATCCTAAATCCAGTCGTCTATGGAGCAACACTGACGGCATTTCGCAACCACTCAGAACTGGCCTATGCCCGGATGGGTCTAGCTTTTGTAGTCGCCTGTATTATAGGCTTGATTATCTATGCAACGGTGAAAAAGTCCCCGATACGCCTTAGCGTTCAGCGCGAAACCGATAACACACATCATAATAATTCTCGTGGAGGAAAGTTAGCCGCCGTCTTCGTGCATACCTCGGATGAGTTTTTCGAGATGGGAAAATACTTAATCATTGGCTGCCTATTGACCGCTGGCATTCAGACGTTTATGGTTCAAGACAGTTTGGCTGCGATCGGAGATAAGCCGCTCGGGTCTTATTTTTTCATGATGGGACTGGCATTTGTGCTTTCGCTCTGTTCCACCTCAGATGCCTTTGTAGCTTCCACCTTTGTACATTCTTTTCCAGCAGGAGCACTGCTCGCTTTTATGGTATTTGGGCCGATGTTAGATTTCAAAAATTCATTGATGTTACTCTCGCTGTTTAAGACCAAATTCGCTCTTTATTTGTTCTTTCTTATCTTTTCGAGCGTATTTATCGGAGCCGTACTCATGTCCTTATGGCTGTAATCATAGAGGTGGCAAGCAGATGCTTACCCCATTGTTAGGAGGAAGCGCATGAATGACTCTCGAAGCATCCGATTTCACTATTTGTTAAGGGCGGTCATTCTGCTCGCCTTTGCTCTCTATATTGGGCATTTAGTGCAGCAGGACGCTTTGCATTATTATGTAGCGCCTAAGCTAGCACGCTGGGTTCAGTTATGTCCGATTCCTCTGACACTAATGGCGCTCAGCTTGGCCATTCAAGCCTTATTTGGTAAGGGAAGCGTACTATGTGACTGCGAGCATCGTCTTCCACATTCCATATTTAAAAGCACAGCGCTCTATGGATTATTCCTCTTTCCACTACTGCTTGGATTTGCTCTTCCTGATCGTGCCTTGGGAAGTATGGCCGCTAGTAAAAAGGGGATTTCGTTCTCCTCTTTACCATCAGAGACTACCAACGCTGTTAGATTCGAATCGATTGATCCTTATCATGAGGAGCTAACCGAGCTAGCTAAGATCTTATATGGGCAGCCTACTATCCCTGTGTATTCTGATATTTTTTCTGAAACACTAGGCGCTATTGACATGTATAAACAACAATTTGAAGGCAAAGAAATTTCCGTTTCCGGTTTTCTATACCGCGATGACAGTGAAACGCCAGAGAATGTTTTTGCCATTGGCAGATTTCTGGTTCAGTGCTGTACCGCCGATGCTACTCCGTTTGGGATGTTGGTTGATTCCGGCAAATTAAAAAGCTTGCCCACTGATACCTGGATAGAGGTTCGGGGCAAGCTTCAAATTGTGCAATACAAAGGCCAAGAAATGATGCAAATACGCGCAGAAGCAATTACACCTATCGCGCAACCAACAACACCCTACATTTACACGAGTGCTGACTCCATAACCGCATGGAAAGCTTTGACGAATACGGCCAACCCTACTAAATAATTGCGTCCAGCTCATCCTCATCATTCACAGATCGGTTAGGGTTAAATACTTCAACCATAATACGGGCGGGTATACAGATGATTTGCTGCTTTGGCTTAGAAATAAACCCCATTTCCAAAGCGATTCGCAAAGGAGCGTCAGAATATGTCATTTGGATCCCGTAATCAAATACCTTTAAGGTATTGTGACCAAACTTCGATTGAATATCTATAATTTGCTCTTCTTTAGTCAAAGAAACGGTCTTGTATTCCTTACCATCAACCGTAATTATAGCTTTCAAATCGCCTTGTTGATACTGTTCATTATGGGTGTCCCACCACTTGATTCCGTAAATCAAACCTGCTGCGAATAGAGCTAAAAAAATGATTACAAAATCACCACGCTTCATCTTTAACAAGGTATGGATCCTTTCATTGACAATATATTCGTAATAATTACGATTACAAATATATTAATCTTACGCCCTTTTGTCAATGACACTCCTCATCCTTAACGAATCCGAGTAGACCAATCTTTTAATACCCTGTCAAGCTCCTTTATGGAGATAGGCTTGGAGATGAAATCCTGCATTCCTGCACTCAGGCACATGTCTTTATCTTCATTTCTGGCAAAAGCTGTGGCCGCAATAATAATGGGAGACAGCCCGAGCTTCTCACGTATGATTCCTGTTGCTTCTATCCCATCCATAATAGGCATCTGAATATCCATAAAGACGAGATCATAATCCTTGGACAGCACAGCTCGAACTGCTTCCTCGCCATTTGATGCAATGTCAGGGAAGTATCCCCTCTTCTTCATATAAGCCAGCATCAGTTGCTGATTCACAGGATGATCTTCAGCGATGAGAATAGACATCGGTCCATATTCTCCCGTATCAGATGCTCTGGCGTTAGGTTTATTGCTTTTGTCTGTATCCACTGAAGGGTGGAGCGTAACCTTCTGATTCCATTCCTCTTTTGGCAAAGAGACCTCCACGGTGAAAAAGAACTCTGAGCCATGTTCCTCACAGCTCCTCACACCAATCGCTCCTCCGAGCAGCTCCACCAGCTTTTTGCTAATCGCCAGTCCAAGTCCTGTTCCGCCATATTTTCGATTAATGGAAGGATGCAATTGCGAGAACGATTGAAACAATAACCCTTGACTGGCAACCGGGATCCCCAAGCCCGTATCTTTAACCATGAATTTAACGATAATATTTCCTGACTTTTGAGAAGCTACCAGGCTGGCAGAAATACTAATTTCACCTGTCTCCGTAAATTTCACCGCATTTCCCACTAAGTTCACGAGAATTTGGCGCAATCTTGCCTCATCCGTCACAATGACAAATGGAAGATCAGGTGCAATATTGATAGTTAATAACAACCCTTTTTCTTTGACCTTCGGATAGAATAGCTCACTAACGTTCTGTATCACTTCACGCAAGTCCACCATTTGCAGTTCAAGTGTCATCATGCCTGCTTCAATTTTGCTGAAATCCAGCACTTCATTCAAAATATGAAGCAATGCTTCTCCGCTACTTGTAATGATTTGTGTGTAGTAGCTCTGCTCTTCATTTAACTCTGTCCCTGAGAGCAAGTCTGCCATTCCTATAATACCGTTCATAGGCGTACGCAGCTCATGGCTCATGATCGCTAGAAACTCCGATTTCGCCCGATCCGCTTCCTCTGCAGACTCCTTCGCTCGCACAATCTCCTTCTCTTCTGTGATATCTCGGAAAACCACTACAGCCCCGATCCGCTCTTCTCCATCAAAAAGAGGAGTCATGTGATATCTGACCAAAAAGCTGGAACCATCTTGCCTCCAAAACACACCCTCTTTCTCATCAAAAGAGCGATTATTGAAGTGCGAGGGAATCAGCGTCTTCTGAATGCCCAAGAATGGCTCATTATCCAGCCAAGTCTGATGAATCGTATGGAATTTGCTGTTCAACCATTCCGTTGGATCGTATCCTAGCATAGTAATCGCCGCTGGATTGATGAACATCGTATCCCCTTCAAGATTCATACCAAATATGCCTTCAGATACCGAATTCAATATTAGAGCATGCTCGTTACTTAACTTCTCTATTTCTTCAAAATGCCGCGCCCGTTCCGCAATGTCCCGGGTTACACACACAAGCTCCCGTCCTCCAAAGGTCTCCGAGTAAATATAGCGAAGTGTTGTTTCCGTCCAAATGTACGTTCCATCTTTGCATAGAAACCGAAAGGTCACAGGGTCGAGCTTCTTCCCTTCCATACAGTTGCTAAGATAGGACACCACTTTCTCCTTGTCTTCAGGATGTATGTAATCAATACCTCTCGTTTCGTACATTTCTTCCGGTGTATAGCCGAACATCGTCTGGCAAATGGGTGATGCATATAGATAGATGAGGTCTCCGTCCGCTGTATTACGTGAAATGAAATCCATTGAATTTTCCGACAGGAGTCGGTAATTCTGCTCACTATCACGCATCTGTTCCTCCATTTGATGTCGTTCAGTCACATCCTGGGCAATCCCGCTGATCTGTAGCACTCTTCCTTCCTCATCTTTAGTCACTTCCCAGTGTGCATCCAGAAACTTCAATTTTCCATCCGCACTTTTAATTCTAACCATAACTTCGCCATTCGTCCCATTCGCTAAAGACTGGTGAACCAGCTTTTGAAGTCTAGTAAAATCATCTGGATCAATACAGGAAAGCACTCGTTTGTAATCAAAATAGGAATGATTGCTGTCGTCCAACGAAAAGCCAAAAATGTTACGCATCTCTCTAGAAACCGTCAACCGCGTTTTCGTCGCATCCCATTCCCACGATCCCATTTTCGCAAGATATTGGGCTTGCGCCAGCATATCCTCATATTTCTTACGCTGGGTAATATCGCGGCCGATCGTTAATATCTGCTTGATTTCCCCCTGATCATCGCGTACCACCTGTGAGCTGCTCTCAATCCACAAATAATGTCCGTCTTTATGCCGGGCCCTGCGTGTATACACATCCGTATCAGAATAGAGCTTTCCGTGTTTTGTCATTTCAAGGGCATCTTCTGCGTGATAATACTCAGGTCTTTTCGTACCGATCATTTCATCTGGAGGATATCCTAGCAACAACTCCACTGAAGGAGAAACGTAGTGCAGTGTACCGTCTGGTCCGCCAAAAGAAATCATATCCGGCGTATTTTGTGTGATCAAATTATATAAATGCTGATCTTCCTGAATCTTATCTTCCGCAAGCCTTCGGTCTGTGATATCCGTAAGTTCTGAGATCAAGACAAGGGGTTCACTAGAGTTCTCCTGAAGAATCAGAAATATATGTTGAGCTACCCAGATTATCTCGCCACCCTTACATAAGAACCGTCTTTCTAACTCTATTGCGGTCCCAGGATCTGCTAAGAGATTGTTCAGGATAACGTAATGATCATCATCAGCTACATCGTCTGGATAAATAAGATCTAGATAGCCCATATTTAAAAGCTCTTCTTCAGAGTAACCAAGCATATGGCAAAGTGCTGGATTGGATTGAATCAAGGTCCCTTCCTTGGGAGAGACTACAGCAACCCCTATAGAAGACCGTAAGTATAGTTGCTTAAAAAGAAATTCAGACACCTGTGCAGCCTCCTCTTTTGGTATGGGGACAAACTTTATTACAATTTCGTAATCTATTCCAGTATACCTTTTTTTCGGTAATTAAGCTTGATAGTTGAGTCCTAAATGATAGGCCGGTGAAAAGCAATGAGATTGCGCGTTATCGTCATAGACAAAAAAATAAACAACAAGTCCCGAGTAATCAGGAAAACTGCTGTTTATACATATCACAAGAATAAGGACTATTCTCTTATTAAATTCTCTTGCTGAAGCTTTTTAATTTTCTTACGGATAGGTGCGCCAGCTCTAAAAAAAACAAGTCCTAAAAGAATTAAAAGCCCGCCTAGAATAACATTTACCAAACTAATGCTGTTGGATGAAGTGAAATAATTCGTTAGCCCAATGAGAATGTTGGCTAAACCAACAATGAACTCTAACCACATGACAGAATTCCATAGTGTGTTGATTCGCTTAAAGTGTTTTATTTTGGATTCCAGATCTGTGTAAATATCAAACGCACCTTCGGATGACTTCTTTCTAAGATAAATCCAGCGAACATAGCTGCTAACACACTCTACTCCATTTTCTTCTAAAAACTTGAGGTATGCCATGCTTTCCGGATGAGTAGGCACATTATCTAAAAGCTCAATTCTATACGTATACTCATTCTTAGGCGAGTCAGTAAACACATATTTACACCAGGAGTAGCTTGAAAGGGCTAACCCTTTGGTAGACATTTCATTAAGCCACTGTTCTTCCTTCTCAAAATCCCAAAACAGCTTGCGAATCACATGTTTCATTTGGACTCACCTCCAGCTATTCTCTTCCCATTGGCAATCAGTTCTTCCAACCGGATAAGCTCCCCCTGAATCACTGTCTTCCCTAATTCAGTAATTTCGTATTCCTTTCTTCGGGAGCCTTCTTCCCCTTCTATAGCTCTTATCCATTTTTTCTCAAGCAAGGTGTTGATAGCTCCATATAAAGTGCCCGCTCCAAGATCAACTCGACCATGACTTAAATCCTTCACATTCTGCATAATCGCGTAACCGTGCATTGCGGTGTATAAAGACAATAAAATGTAAAATACAGCTTCCGTTAAGGCTCCTCTTTCTGAGCTTTCAGGCATGATTCCATCTCCATTCTATTACTGTTAGCGATATATCGGTTAACGTAATAATATTATTACGGAAGCCGATATAATTGTCAATACAAAAATACCTATTTTTAGTAAACGCAACCGATCATAACCACGAAAAAAAGCCTATAGCACATGGATATAGACGGTTCATGATCGCAATTTCCTCAACTTGGATCTACCCCATCTAATTAAATCTATTCCTTCCACTACGCATGGGGTGTATCGGACTTAGAAGCCACTAGAATTGGACCACCATTACTTTCTTCAGACATAAAAAATAGGCTTATACAACTGCCCAAGAGCAATTGTATAAGCCTATTTGATGATGCGGTCGAGAGGACTCGAACCTCCACGATATTGCTACCACACGGACCTGAACCGTGCGCGTCTGCCAATTCCGCCACGACCGCACATTATGTACACCAATGAAATAATCACTGTACATAAGAATATACTCTTTTTTCGGATAAATAGCAACATATTTTTAAATCGATGTACAGATAAATCTAACAACAGCGATAAAAGCGATATCATATTCAAATACCCATAGGCATAACCAATCACAGTTATTCAGTTTATATATTTCACTTATAAGAGGCTGGTATGATACAACATAATTAAAAGAATGTGCTACGTCGGAAATATAAGTGTAATTCCAAACCAGAAAGGACGAATACGTATGAACCAGCAGTGGAACACCGGAACCTATGATACTGATATGGCCTTTGTGTCTCAGTTTGGAGAGTCATTGATTGAGCTTCTTCGCCCCCAGCCTGGCGAACAGATTGTTGATTGGGGCTGCGGAACTGGTGATTTGGCAGCAGCCATCGCTGCTAGTGGTGCCACTGTAACAGGTATTGATGCTTCAGCCGAAATGATTCAGTCTGCCCGTGACAAGCATCCCCAGCTAAACTTCATCTTAGCAGATGGGCAAAACTATGTCGCGGAACAGCCAGTCGATGCCGTGTTCAGCAACGCTGCTCTACACTGGTTGACCGACGCGAACGGAGCAGCTGCTTCTATCACAGCTAGCCTACGAACAGGCGGGCGTTTTGTAGCCGAGTTCGGTGGGCTGGGCAATATCGCTTCTATCGTCACTGAGCTTCCAAATGCTTTTACCGCTATAGGGTGTAGTGATAAGCTTCAATTACCTTGGTATTTCCCTAGCATCGGACAATATACAACACTACTAGAACAACATGGACTGACTGTTGACCTCGCCCTTTGTTTCGACCGTCCAACCCCACTAGAGGCTGGAGAGCAAGGGTTCCAGTCCTGGCTGAACACTTTTGCTAATGGAATCTTAAGTGTCCTAACACCATCTGAACGAGAAGAAATCCTCTCTTATATGGAACAGAAACTTAGACCGACATTATTTCAGGATGGCCGCTGGGTGATGGATTATCGAAGAATTCGGGTCGTCGCTTACAAACGCATCTAACAATGAAGGGCGTGGCTTCTTCCTATGAAACAAAAAAAAGAGTGTACTGGCGCGTGTCCGCACCAATACACTCTTTTTATGACCATCTATCTTCTATCTCCCACATATCGATCGCTACCAGCACCAAGTCCGACAACCAGCAGCAATACGCTTGCACCCAGCAATAAAACAAGCGGCATCGTCCAGCTATTCGTTACATCATGAAGCCATCCGAATAATGCCGGGCCCATTGCTGCAAGCACGTAACCTACGGATTGGGCCATTCCCGACAGTTCCGCTGCTTCTTGAGTGCTTCTGGTCCGTAGACTGAAGAACATCATCACAAGTCCGAAGGCAAATCCTCCGGCAATCCCAAAACAGATCGCCCAGACAGCCATTAAAGCACTGCTTCCCAACCAAATGCCACCGATTCCGATGAAATACAAAATAGCCGTGATGATTACTAGAATACGTTGGTTCTTCATCCGACCTGCCCACAACGGCACGAAGAAAGTAAACGGCAGCTGGGCCATTTGCATTAGTGATAGTAACCAACCTGCATGGCTTGATGACATCCCTCGCTCACCAAGGAGAACAGAGAACCAAGCTATGAAGACATAATAGAGCAACGACTGTAAGCCCATAAAAATCGTTACCTTCCAAGCAAGTGAAGAACGCCACATATTTCCACTAGAGATCGACCCCTTGGCCCCAGTCCCTTGATCGAGCTTGCGCATTTGCGGAATCCAGAACAGGGTTGCTAGCGCAGCGATCATAAACCAAATCGCCAAAGTCCCTCTCCAGCCAAATCCAGCATGACTAGCTAGCGGTACACTAATACCTGAAGCGACGGCTGCACATAAATTCATTGAGACGGTGTAGACACCTGTCATTAACCCAATTTTGTGAGGAAACTTCCCTTTAATCAGACCCGGAAGCAATACATTACATACTGCAATAGAAAGCCCGAGTATCGCCGTACCTGTAAACAACAGTCCCGTTCCAGATCCCGACCGGATTAGAATCCCCATAGCAAGCATAACCATAGCAATTAATAACACATTAGCCAAGCCGAAACGGCGAGCTAGCTTTGGAGCAAACGGGGACAAAATGGCAAAAGCCAACAATGGTAGAGTAGTAATAGCTCCTGCTAAAGTGTTCGATAAGCCTAGATCATCCTGAATCATTTGTACCAGTGGACCGACGGATGTGAAAGGCGCTCTAAGTGCCGCTGCGATAAACACAATCCCCAACACTAGCAGCCAGCGATCATATTTGGTATCCGTTAAACCTCTATTCTGAATGTTTCCTTCTCGTTGCGATGCTTTCATCATGTATCCTCCTAAATTGCAACAAGCATAAACGCCTTTGACATTCCTGTAAGGACGGTGAGCGATTACGCCAGAAATATAAAAATGTTTATTACATGGCATTAAGACCTATCATCCACTATTATTATAAAAGTTACAAGCCTTAAGTAATTTTAAAACCCTATTATTGACAAAATCGAATGACATCTTTAGTATCCATATAATCAAGACAATTGAGAATCAATTTCATTCGATCTCCTACATATTCTTATAGAAAAGAGTGAACAGAATGCTTCGAAGGTTTTTTTCCTACTATCGTCCGTATAAAAAACTATTTATATTGGACTTCTCCTGCGCTGTTTTTGCAGGTCTGCTAGAACTAGCTTTTCCGGTAGCTGTCAATAAATTTATTGATGATTTGCTCCCGGGTCAAGATTGGCCGCTAATTCTTATTGCGTGTGTCGCGCTCCTAGCTATTTACGCCTTGAATACAGTTATGCAGTATATCGTTACATACTGGGGGCATATGCTTGGCATCAATATCGAGACCGATATGCGTAAAAAAATGTTCGATCACATCCAGAAACTGTCCTTCCGATTCTTCGATAATAATAAAACAGGTCACCTCATCGGGCGAATCACCAACGATTTAAATGATATCGGCGAGGTGGCGCATCACGGTCCTGAGGATATATTTATCGCCATCATGACACTTGTCGGTGCTTTCCTCCTTATGGCTGATATTAATCTGAAGCTGGCCATTATTACTTTTATTATCGTTCCAATTATGGCTTGGGTGATCATCTACTTCGGACGCAACATGACTTCCACCTATCGCCAGCTCTTTGGAAATGTAGGTAGTTTCAATGCCCGTATCGAAGATAATGTCGGTGGTATCCGGGTTGTTCAATCTTTTGCCAATGAGCAGCATGAACAAGAGCTATTCGCAGTAGATAATCAAATGTTCCGTAAAACTAAGCTTCTCGCTTATAAAATCATGGCCAAAAGCTTATCTGTCAGCTATATGATGACCCGCCTCATTACGATCCTTGTGATGATCAGCGGCGCTTGGTTCTTCATCAATGGCGAACTTCAAATCGGTGAATTTGTGGCATTTATTCTGTTGTCCAATATCTTTTTCCGTCCGATCGAGAAGATCAATGCCGTTATCGAGAGTTATCCAAAAGGAATTGCCGGCTTTAAACGTTATCTAGAAATTATTGATACGGAGCCAGATATCAGCGATAAGCCGGATGCCGTAGAGGTAAGTACTTTACACGGTGATATTACCTTCCAGAATGTCTTTTTCGGATACGACGAGGACCGTCCGGTTCTACAAAATATCAGCCTAAAAGTTAAGGCTGGCGAAACGATTGCCTTTGTTGGACCTTCTGGCGCAGGCAAAACAACTATTTGCAGTCTGCTCCCTCGTTTCTATGATGTCACAGGCGGGGCTATCACCATAGATGGCATCGATATCCGTGACATGAAGCTGGAGTCGTTACGTAAGCAGATCGGGATCGTACAGCAGGATGTGTTCCTATTCTCCGGTACGATTCGTGAGAATATCGCCTACGGAAAGCTGGATGCGAAGCTGCCTGAAATCTGGGAAGCTGCTCGGCGTGCCCATCTGGAAGATCTCATTCAGAATCTGCCTGATGGCATGGATACGGTGATCGGAGAGCGCGGTGTGAAGCTGTCCGGTGGACAGAAGCAGCGCCTAGCGATCGCCCGCATGTTCCTGAAGAATCCGCCGATCCTGATTCTGGATGAAGCTACTTCCGCACTGGATACAGAAACGGAAGCAGCGATTCAGCAATCGCTGGCGGATCTGTCCGTGGGTAGAACCACACTCGTCATCGCCCACCGATTGACGACGATAAAGAATGCCGACCGGATCATGGTCGTGAACGAAGAAGGCATCGCCGAGCAAGGCCGCCATGAAGAGTTAGTCCAAGCAGGTGGCATATACAGCCGGCTGCATCAGGCACAATATAACGCTTAGGGACGTTATCTGGAGCTTCTGTAAAATAATTGATTCAGCTACTGAGATTTTCAAGAATAACAAGCCTAGTCTCCACGTTATTGGCGACTAGGCTTGTTTTTTCGTGCTTCTCATCTATTTCCAGCATGAGAGGCTGCACACGACATGAGTCGGGTCCTGTGACCTAGGTACCTACTATCATTTTTAACATCGCTGCTTCTACATTGACGTTCTTTCATGACCACGACCAAAATGTACATGCTCTAATGAGTGAAGTATCTGTGTCCCAATAATTATTATACACTCTATAAAAAAGTTCACCCGGATGTAGAATGAGCTTTTTTTAGTTTCAGGAGAGCTGAATATACGAATCTTCAAAACCCAACAAGACTTCATTACGCTGCCCCCAGCTAGCCTCTTCCCTTCCCAACTCCGAGACGTAACCGTACAGGCAATCGTCTCTTTGTACTAGACAGATACGGCCACTAGGCTTGCTGTAAACACAGGCTCCTGTGAGTTTTTCTTCAAAAAACTTGCCTCTACTTGTGATACGGTTCACCGTAACAGGGCTAACGGCGAAAAATGCGAAAGGAGCTGCCGTGGCAGCTCCTTTCTTGGTCGTAGAGAAACGTCTATTGAACTTATGAGTTTGGATGATTAAACAACACAACACAAGAGTCGCATTCGAACATGGAGAGAAAAAGTTGCAACAACAGTACTCAGTCGAACTTTTGCAACGATTCGAATAAACGATTTAAATTATTTAATAATGCGTTTTTTTCATCCCAAGTCCAATCAGCTAAAGCTTCATGCATATTGCGCTCACGGGCGAGGTTAATCATTGTATTGATTTCCTCCCCGTATTTTGTCAATTCAGACACACGAATTCGAGAGTCTGAACTTGATGGATAAGTATAAACCAACCCGGCGGTCTCTACCTTATCGATTTGCCGACTAACATTCGAATAGTTTTTCCCCATCATAGCAGCCAAATCACCAACACTAGTCAGTTGGAGATGCTCGATACCAACAAAGACGCGAAAGGCTGCTGCCTCCAAATTTACACCAGCATCAGCAATCATTTTCTTATCACGGTCTGGCCGATTGATAATGGAAACTAAATCAATTAGCGCTTTAAAAATTTCATTCTCCATTTCTTTTTATCGCACCTTTACTACTGGACGTGGTGTAAGCGGAGCATTCCAAGCCTCTTCGATATTTTCTAGAGCAAACTCTGTTGTGTCAATCTTTATCTTCCCCTCGGCGGCCATCTCAAAAACACCTTGAACAGCGGATAACATATCAGCATTAGAAACACTCTTATCTCCACTACCTACCAGTTCAATTGTTGATGAGCGTAAAATAGATGAAGGTAAATTTATGTTTTCTTGTCCAGATGAAGTTCCAATGCTTACAAAGCGGGTTACACGATCCGTATTATTCTTAGAAAGAGCTGCCATGATGGCAAATGCGCTATCACCCCAAAGGTAATCCAATATAACATCAACACCTTCAGCAATAACTGGCATTAGGCCGTTTTCAAACATTTTTTGTCCGTAGTCAGCTGTCATATTAAATGCAATGGCCTCATCGGCTCCAAGTGAATGTAGCTTCGATTCATTGCGTCCCGTTACAATGATTTTCTTGGCCCCAAGGCCCTTAGCAATCTGAACTGCTAAGCTACCGGATGCCCCAGTGGCGCCGTTAATCAAAACCGTTTGGCCGGATTTGAAGCCAGCCCGAAATACCAATGCAGCCCATGACGACATAGCTGGGTTGGCAATAGCGGCAGCAGTGAGATCATCAATACCATCTGGTAAACGGACAACTAGCTTCTCGTTGACAACGGTTTGCTCAGCCAAACTACCATACGGTGCCGTTGGCAGTGCAAAGTAAACTCGAGACCCATCTTCCAAAGTTCCAACACCGTCAATACCAGCTTCAATTGGAAAATTAACTTCTGATGAGTAGTGCTTACCCATTGAACGGAACTTGCTAACTCGACTCAAGGCTGTTGCCGAAACGTTAATTATAACTTGCCCACCTGTCGCAACAGGGGAATCAAAATGACCCATTACGGGAATGGTCCCCTTCTTCTTCACTATTGCTGCCTTCATAGTTATTACACCCAGCTCTCATTCGAAATTATGTGCATCGCACAAATTATGTGCACAATGCACATTTTATTTCGAACCATTCCTTGATGAATATACTGAGGTCAAAGGGTTAGCTAAATTCGTGCTTCACCGTCGCCAATTGGACACGGTCTTTCAGCTGGACTATCCATATGCAAGGCAGGTCGGTCTTTCTGCATCCAGACTAATTAAGCAATAACTTGCCGTTACTTATGATACTGTTCACCGCGCTGTCTGTAACGGCAAATTTTAAGGCCATTCTTATGGTATGACCTTAAAAGGCGTTTACGATAAGCTCAACCATTAGCTCATCGCCGTAACGCTGCTGGCCTTCTTCGCATCTCTTTCCTCGTGTCCAAGACCGCGCTTGAAAATCGGCAAAGATCTGAAGCTGCACACCGCGGCCGTCCAGTCGTTCCCTGTTGAACTGATTATGGAGGCAAAATCATGGAAGACAATCTCGTACACAACAGGTTGACCGTCAATGGCTGGAGCAGGTGCTGCGGCAGCAGAGCAAGTCTGTCTCCGATGTGTTCTATGCCGTGAGAGGTACGCAAAATTAGTTATATTTTGACTACTATCAGGACCACATGACAAACCTATTAATTAGCTACGACCTCGACATGACCCTCATGAAGATCAGTTAATCAATGCCTGCCACTAAACCGTTTAATCGCTTCCTCGGTCACCGGCTCGAAGAGGTTTACAAGGTTGCCGTCGGGATCACGGAACAGCATAGAACGGTTTCCCCACGGCATCGTGGTCGGTTCTTTTACCCAATCATAGACAATTGGCTTCAAGCGTGCATATTCGGCTTCGACATCGTCGACGCGGAACTCGATGATGACAGTGTGATTGCTCGCTGCCACTACGGAACCAGCGCCGAATATCTGCGCCGTTTGGGAGTGGCCGATTGCCAGGGTACATGCTGGCATAACGAGTTCGGCAAAAACAGGCGCGGGGTGCACCGCCGAAACACCCAGAACTTTTTCATAGAACTCGACGAGACGATTCACATCGTCGGTAATGATGCGTACAGAAGCAAAATTCACAAAATACCATCCTTTCTATACTCCTTTATGTTTACATACCCGATAATAAAACAACGCTACTGACAGCGTTATGTCAGTAGCGTTCTGAAATTTTTCGGGCTTCCTCACGAATCTTATTCCGGAATGATTCAGGCTCCAATACGATTACACCCGCTCCCCAGCCGAGCACCCATTGCAGTAATTCATCCAGTTGGCGTACGCGTAAAACCACATCTAATCCAGCTTGATGCTCTTTCATTTCTTCAATGTAATGATAGTTGGATTCCTTCACCTTATCTGCGAGAACATGATTACATCGAAGATGAACTCGCAAGTGGCGATCATCCGGAGGGGTATACTCTCTTAAGTCAAAATGCACAGGAAGCTCGAATCGCGATTACGCCTGTTTCTTCATTTGAAACAAACGAGGGATAACGAAGCTGATTGACAAGCGGAAGGGGCTTTTCCTTTGTCAGAGAAAGCCCCGAAATTGAATCACAGGCTTACCTTCGTCATTTGATGTAATAAGCTAACCATATATTTCCGATACAATTTATATCTGAATATGAAAGGTTGGGTTGTTTTATATGGCGAACGGATCAAATGAAATAAAAACACTTGATGTTACACAAGTTCTTGACCTAGCTAGTAATAAACATATTATCGACGCATTTGTAACTGATGAGAACAATGAGCAAGAAGTGGTTGTAGCAATAGTTGCTAGGATACGGATTGCTAATATTAAAAACAAGCAAGGTTGGAATGCAACTGTTGTAGATGCAAAAAGAAGTCGCTTTTATGACAGTGTAGAAATTAATACAGAACCTACAAACCGCGTGGCATCAAACGCTGTAAATCTACACACATCTTCAGGAATTTTCTATGGTTCCTATAAAGGATATAATGTTAGAAAGCAACGAGACTATGTCAAGAAGAATGGTAAAAAATTGTTGGAACGATATCAACAGTTCTACTCTGAACCAGTCACCCCTAAAGATCAATAATTTGTTGTAGACAGTTGCTTAACTATCCTCGTTAAAGAGTCCTATTCAAAAATAGAGCCAGACATTCTCCCAAAGAGAATGGCCCGACTCTATATCTGTTAAGATGTGTTTCTATTACCAAAGGTTCAACTTCACCTCATGCAACCTTGTATTAGGATAGCCGATGAATCGACCATACTATATCCGTACTGAAACCAAGGGTTAGACCGTCAGCTTCGTAATATAATCCAACTTCCTCACCTGCTTGCAGCTCTACATCACCGGATAGCGTCACCGTCGCACTACTTAGTATGGTCCTTATAGTTAAAATTAACGCTATATTGACGTCCAAGATAGGCATATAACCTTTTATTAAATCAGTGCTGCCATTCTTCTTTACGGTAAAAAATGGATCAATGCCACTTCCTAAGCTTATACTAACTGGAACGTTAGTCTTATAGTTAACAGTTGCATGTATAGCATACTTGCCAGTGGCTGGTGCCGTAAATATCCCTGTAGCAGGATTAAATGCAGGGCTTGCGTAATAAGGGGACGCCTCACTCCAATTCGTAAATAGCGTGCTACTAGCGATTGAGTATGTCGTACCCGTAACAGAAAATCCTTCCGAGGTAAAAGAAGTCCCCGCTGGCCCTGGATCTCCTTGTGGTCCCGCCGGTCCTGCTGGGCCTTGTGCTCCCGCTGGCCCTGAATCTCCTTGTGGTCCCGCCGGTCCTGCTGGGCCTTGTGCTCCCGCTGGCCCTGGATCTCCTTGTGGTCCCGCCGGTCCTGCTGGGCCTTGTGCTCCCGCTGGCCCCGGATCTCCTTGTGGTCCCGCCGGTCCTGATGGGCCTTGTGCTCCCGCTGACCCTGGACCTCCTTGTGATCCCGCCGGTCCTGCTGGGCCTTGTGCTCCCGCTGACCCTGGATCTCCTTGTGATCCCGCCGGTCCTGCTGGGCCTTGTGCTCCCGCTGGCCCAGTCGCTCCGGTATCGCCTTTATCACCCTTGACTCCATTGCCTTTAGAATTCTGCGATTCTTGGTCAACCGATGGCTGAGTACTGATGGTGATGGTTTTCATGGTGGAATTCCATACTACTTTTGCACCGAATAATTCGGCAATAAAACGTACCGGTACCATAACCCGGTTCTGAATGATCTTAGCAGGTTGATCGAGCGTGACCTTCTCCTCTACATCACCGACTTTAATGCTGGCGGTCGGGTCGCCTATAATCAGCGTACCCGATGCATCTCCTTTAAAAACCGCTATTGTTTGTGTAGAACTGTTCCAGTTAAGAGACACGCCGAGCGAGTCTTCAAGGACCCTCAAAGGCATAAGCGCGGTTCCTTTATGGACAACGGGTTCGACGTCACTCGGGATTACGCTATCATTAACGATAATAGAAATCTCGGCCACTTGGCCGACCGGAGCCGCCTGAGCAACAGGGACCACAAACAACGTCATTACAAGCACAAGTACAATAGATAATTGCAGTCTTTTTATTTTTATCACTTTGCTTTCCCCCATATTTAGTCAATTCGAAGTAGATACCAGCACCTAAATAATTACGAACAGCATTCAATTGTTCGGCGGTTGCAATCTGATAGGGATCACCTTCAAGTCCCGTTCCTCCAGCAAAGCTCACTGCCGCATATGCCTTACCTTCATCTGTCGCGAACAATCCGGGTATACCACTTAGCACCACTAGCTAGATCTATTATAATGGAACTAATTGTATTTAATAGTGACCGCTGTCATCAGTATTGTCACATGACAAATTAATTTAGTAGTCATTTACCGAAGCCGACAACGGAGATTGTGCGAAGATTCATACTCAAAAGCATAATAATTCGCCCTACTTATGATAAGGTTCTCCACTCAGTCTGTACCGGCAAGCTTTCATACTAAAACAGATTATAGTAGACAACCCTTCAATTCATTTGCAGGAAGCCTTTAGCCTGGTACCGCTGGTACGTCAACTTCAACATCAGGCCCATCGTTTACGATGTACACTACTAAAGAACCATTAAGTTCTATTGTCGGACGTTTCGTTTCCCAATCTTCTAAACGCAGCTTTAATTCTGTTGATGACTCTGAAAAAAGAGTAAGGGGAGATGCCTCAATCTGAGCAAGCAAACGCCCCACGCTATCTGTTTCAATAATGAATTGAAAGGTGATCATGTGTTGGAGAACGTTTTGAAGTCTACGATCCATGCCTCTGCATCCGAGATTACATTCTTTGCTGCGTCGATGGAAGTATGACGTTCAAGAAATGCCGAACATTTTAAACTGATTCGTTTAACCATGTTTCCGTTCCCACCTTTGATGCTATTTTAGAATGTTTTTCTCCAAGTGTAATTGTCGAAGAAACAAAAACAAGGGAAGACCCAGTGAAGGACCTACCAGTAGCGTACCTGCAATCGGCAGCCATAAATATTTCATTTTCTTTCTGGTGCCTTCTAATAGAACAAATCCCATAAGCACGATCGCGGTAACTAAAACATCCATCCATGCAAAAGCTCCGATACGCGTACTGGTTATGGCTTCAAATAGGAGAGACAAATCGAGGCCGTTGCGCACGACCCAAGGGATGAATTGCGATTAGGGCAAGACGAGTCCCAAAAAAGATAATACTCCGTAAAAGTACTTCATTTATAACCCTCCATTATTTTGTAATTTGCAACTCCAAAAAGCTCGCAAAAGTCCGTTTGCTCCATCTTCGCTGCTGCGCGTGACCGCTCTTCAACCCATATCCTTCAAGGCTCCGTTCCAAGCCCTCAGCGCGATTTTCCAAAAAAACTTGCCCCTACTTATGGTACGGTTCACCGTACTGTCTGTAACGGCAAGTTTTAGGGCCATTACTCTGGCAACCAGCGCAACTGACTTAGAGACGTATAAGCGAAAGAACTATTGAAAACTTTGGTCAACCCTATAGTTTTTTGACTACTTTCTATTGTTTGTACAGTAGTCTTAAAATCCACGTATTTGCTAGAATGTAACTAATGAATTTTTGAAACCGCTTTCATTTGGCGTGATGGGCAAGATGTATGTGCAATGGTTTAGTGCCTTCAGTTGCTCTCGCGAGTTCAAATCTTGTTTTGTCCTCCATTATGGGTGAAGTGGCAGAGTGGTTGATTGCAGAGGGGAATCCCTTGTGGTACGGCAGTATCACCGAGAGTTCGAATCTCTCCTTTACCCAACTTAATAAGGTAAGGTGACAGAGTGGGCTAGAGTACTTGCTTGGAACGCATCTGTGGCTGTGAAGAGCCGCTTGAGGATTCGAACCTCTCGCCCTTCACCATAGCTTACTAGTTTGGTTCAGAGACCGAATGATTTGCTTATGTACAGATATTCTAAGGTTTATTGCACTCGAAGCCCACTAGATAATATCTCATAAAGGGGTTGATACAAACACTCAGAAGGCGGTACTAGGTAAGATGTTGGGATATGAATACGTCCCACGAAGTCTAGTCATTTGCTTTGATTAGCGTATAGGATGAAGAATTAAATAGTGTCTCTCAACTCCTAATAGGAGTAAATAGCAGCACGAAATCTTCAAAAAATACACAAAGTAGGAGATAATCAGATGAAAAAACCTCTTATTAAGAAAGCGTTGAGCTGTGTTCTTGTTGGCTCCACTCTTTCTACTGTTTTGATTACAGGGCAACCAGTACAAGCTGCCTTGGGGTATTGGCCTGAACCATTGCCGATATCAAATGAGTACTATTTGCATAATGAAACATTGCAGCCTTATGGGGCAGCATTCCAAATCGACGAATTGAAAAATTGGACTCCTGATAATGACCCCGATGCCCGATATAATCGGAGTGCTGTTCCTCTGGCAAAAAGGTGGATGGGACCATCCGTCAATCCTAATGCATCACGCGATGCAAGAATAATCCCTCTTAGTGGTACAAGTGCACGTGCAAGCCAATCACCGTCACAGGGTGGCGATGGCGCTTACACATATGCAATGACAAATTTCCAATACGTTGATATCAACAATTATTGGGGAGGCTCGTCAGCTGAGGGGCCAATTGCTATACCGACACCAGAGCATATAGACTCTGCACATAGAAACGGTGTAAAGGCAACTGGAACTATTTTCATCCCTTGGGGTGACAGTGCATATGGTGGTAAGTTTATTGATCAGTTGGTGGAACAGGACGCTAAAGGTAATTTTGTTGCTGCCGATAAATTAGTTGAAATTGCTCAGTATTATGGATTTGATGGTTTTACCATTAATCAAGAATCAAGTTCAAGTCCAGAGAGCATGGCAAAACTTAAAGAGATGCTCGCATATATTCAGGAGAAGAAGCCAGATAACTTTACTATGGCTTGGTATAACGGGAAAGGTCAATTAGGTGAATCTGACGTTAAAAATTGGATGCAAGATGGGGATACACGCTTAAATAACGACTGGTGGCTTGACATGAGCTGGAGAAATATTAATGCTTCAATTAAGTCAGTCGTAGACGCTGGTAGAAGCCCTTTTGATATCCATGCGACATGGGAGAACTTCCCTTATACCGACAAAGGTGCTGATGTTACTAATCTAATTGGTCCCGATGGGAAATTAAAAACATCTCTCGGTATTCTAGGGCCTAACGCAACACTCATTAGCTCTAAGAGTATCGATGATTTTATGAACCATGAAGACCTACGTTTGTGGACAGGTCCAGCATTCGATCCTAGAGATAAAACACGTACTCTCGGTGTTTTTCCTGGATTTTCAAATCTTGTTGCAGACCAAACACCAATTATAGGAAATGAATTTGCAACAAATTTCACAGTTGGTAACGGTAAGAAATTCTATGAAGACGGTATTGTTACTGGTAAGGAAAAGGGTTGGTATAACCGTTCACTAACGGATATAACACCAACTTGGCGTTGGATTGTTGATAGTAAAGGTTCTAAGCTAGCTCCTAATTTTGATTATGAAGATGCTTGGTGGGGAGGATCATCGTTAAAGTTATCAGGTAATCTAGACGCAAATCAAGCAAATCACATAAAGCTATACAGCTCACAGTTAGAGATCACTGATAATAGTAAGATAAGCATCACATATAAAACACCTGCTTCAGATGTCGATGTGTATGTTGGTTTATGCTTTGGCGATACTTATGACGATAGTAATTTCGAATTCTACCCTGTTCCAGCTGGTACAGAGAAGAATGGTTGGACAACCTCTACTATCGACCTATCAAAACACGATAAAAAAGCAATTGCGATATCATTGAAAATAAATGCAAATGAGGATGTTAAGGACTATTCTATAAATATCGGAAGACTTGCATTTACAACAAATGAAGCTGCTCCTGCAGCAACATCTGCAATTACACTTGATGATTCAATATATGTAAATGATACAACAGCAGAAGCAAGAATATATTGGGATAAATCTGCCAATGCGTCACTATACACCATCCATCGCGTATACGCTGATGGGACAAAAGAATTCATTGGCGCAACACCAAGTGATGCTTTTTATTTAGGTAGATTTGTAAGAGACAATGAAGAAGCACAGACTACTTTCGAAATTACATCATACAGCGCTAATGGAACAGTTGGCGGGGTAAAAACATTCAATTTCAACTGGCCAGCTGTTACGGGTGGTTTCGAAGTAGCGCAAGTAGAAGGTACTAATATTGCGTTGAACGTCCCGGTCGTTGATGATGGCTCTTTTGACCCTGGGGGCAAGGTTGACAAAATTAACGATGGTGTTATTCCAAACAGTAAATGGGCTTCAGGTAAAACAATTGCATCTGCTTACTTCGACTTGGGCAAAGATATGGATATTAGCCGTTGGGTTGTTAAGCATGCTAACGTTGCCGGTGCAGGTGAGGGCGTAGATTTTAATACCGACACGTTTGATTTACAGTATGCGAAAGATGATAGACAACCTATTTTAGATCCTAATGACCCTACTAGTAAGCAGAGAGTTATAAAATTAAATTACACAAAAGTCGATGAGGTAATCGGAAACCGTCAAGACGTTACCGACCGTGTACTTGATACTCCTATTACAGCACGTTATATTAGGCTTCACGTTACAAAAAGTGATAACTGTCCTTGGCATGCAATTCGTATCTATGAATTTGAATTGTATGAGAATCCTTATGTCCCTCATTCCACAGCCTTGCTAGACCGCAATGTAACAGTGAAAAATAATGTTGGAGCAACTGATTCTGTAGTTTTAGACAATGTTGCAATGCCTATCGGATCAGGGGGAACGGTTGCAGATGATACAGGTATCGTGAAAATCTATGACAGCCTGAAGTCTGACCAACCAATTGCAGAGGTAAAAGCTACACAACCAAACAATAAATACAAGCAGCTTAATCGTGGAGTGGCTTCTTTTGAGAATTTAACATTAATTCCTGAAGGCGGCAGATTGTATTACACAACTAATGTAAATGGAGTGGTGAGCTTACGTTCTAGTATTGAATATGCGCCTGAAGTTGGAACGGAAATTAAGCTACCAACATCAATTAAGCTGGAGCATTCTTTAATGGGTAACCAAACACGTAGTAAGTACGGTGTGTTTACCTTAGAAGGATTAGATGTTGGGACTTCTATGAAGATTTATGAAACTGCTGATTCACAATCACCTATTTTACATTCACAGCAAGTAGAAGAAGGCCAAGATTTCATTAGGCAGGCAAGAGTTCCGTTGTCCAAAGATGGTGGCACGCTGTATTATGAACTGAAACAATATGGGAAACCTAACTCAGGACGACTAGAATATACTTATGATCCTACTAATGAGCTTTATGTTGACCAAGCTTCTTTGAAGGATTTAGTCAATCGTTATAGTAATTTGCATGAAGCCAATTATGTTCCCGCTACATGGGGGCCATTCTCAATAGCTTTAAACGCTATTAAAGCAGCACTATCAACAGCAGTTACAGCGAGTGACGCAGAAGGATATAGAGCTGCATTAGAAGAATCGGCCTTAGCACTTCGTAGTATTGGAAATATTCAAAGACTTAAAGAAGTCTGTAACGAATATGAAAAAACATACACTGAAGATCAATATACAGCTGATAGCTTTAAACTCTTTAGTGATGTTTTAGAAAAAACTAAAGGTATTATCAGTGGAGTAGAATCTTCTACAATAGCTGTAACAAAGACTGAACTTGAAAAGTTAAGGTTTGATCTTGATAATGTGGTAAGTCGTTTGGTAGAGGGTGGAGACCACGTAGTTGATTCTGTAACCATAACCCCTAACGATGTGGATGGAAAGATCGGAACTACACTAACATTTAAAGCTAAAGTCGCAGGTAATGCTGGTGATACCGTTATTTGGGATGTGTACGGTAACTCAAGTCAATATACTACCATCAGTGACGGGGTACTCCGTGTTGCTGCTGACGAAGAAATTGGTGGTGTACTGACAGTTAAAGCAACTTCAACGTTTGATACAACAAAATCAGGAATAGCACAAGTGTTAGTAGTAAATGAACTACTTCCAAAAGTAATCAGTGTTACAATCCCTGACCAAGTTGACTTCGTTGAGGCTGGTAAGATTCAGCAATTCACTGCTAATGTGGCAGTAAAAAATGACGCATCAACATCCGTTACATGGGCTGTTTATGGTGCTGAAAATGTCGATACTAAAATTTTCAACGGATTGCTGATGGTTAACGAAAATGAAACAGCAGATCAGCTTACAATTAGAGCAACATCTGAAGTTGATTCGACGAAGTTTGCTGATAAAACGATTAGAGTAGTAAAAGATACAGATGAACCTTACACGATTACAGTTGGTGTTATGACTAATGGTTCAGTAACATCAGATCTATCGACAGCAAAACCAAGTCAAACTGTAAAATTGACAGTAACACCTGATGCTGGATATCAACTAAAAACAAGTTCTCTGAAAGTAAATGGCAATGTGATACTCGAAGATACATTTACAATGCCAGCTCAAGATGTAATAATTACTGCTGAATTTGAGAAGATTCCTGGAATAGAGCTTGTAAGCATTCAAGCACCGACAGCGATAACCGGATTGCCTAACGGAACTCTAAAGACAATCGCTGATCTTAAGCTACCTGCTACCGTTGTATTAGTAACTAATAACGGAAAAATGAATGCAGTTGTAGCTTGGGATGTGAATTCTGCTGATTACGATCCTTCAGTCAAGACAGAACAAACGTTTACAGTAAATGGCGAAGTAATATTGCCTTCTGACTTGGTAAATACCAATAGTATTTCATTGAAAGTAAGTATCGGAGTTACCGTATTAAAGAAACAAGTGGTTTCACCTCCAGTTGTCCAACCTCCATCAGGTGGTGGTGAAGTTACAACAAAGCCCGTTCCCGTTTATGAGACAACTGTTTCTCAAGGCAAGGTAACAACTGTAACTTCTGTGAAAACTACAGATGAAAATGGAATAGCAGTTACTACAGTACCTGGCAAACTGATTGATGATGCTATCACAACAGCTGTATCAAAAGCTGCTGATCAAGGTGTAAATACTGAAGTAGCAATTAAACTGGATGTGGACGCTCCATCAAATGCTAAAGCAGTCAAAGTTACATTATCAAATGAATCCTTGATGAAATTCACATCTAATACGGCGGTTACCTTAACAATATCTACGCCAATCGGAACAATGACATTTGGTCGAAATGCGATATCAAGCATCTCCGATCAAGCAACAGGAACTGTTACCATTACTGCTACGAAGATGGAACCATCAACATTAGATGCTGATTATCAGCACAAAGTTGGAGATAGACCCGTTGTGAATTTCGATATTACTAGCGGTGACAAGACGATATCGGAGTTTAGTGGAAACATAACAGTAACAATACCTTATGCACTTAAGTCCGATGAGAAGCCAATTGCAGTTGTAGCTTACCATATCAATACTGCTGGCCAACTTAATGTGGTGAAAAATGGTGTGTATGATGTGACAACCCAAACACTAACATTCAGTGTACCTCATTTCTCGCAATATGCTGTAGGGTACAACAATATTGAATTTACCGATGTTGCAGCCAACGCTTGGTACAATGATGCCGTAAGCTATTTAGCAGCAAGAGACATAACCAATGGATTAGGTAATGGGAACTTTGGTCCTGAAACAAAAGTTTCCCGCGCACAATCTCTGGTAATGATAATGAAAGCTTTTGGTATCAATCCAGATCAAAACTCTGAAAACAACTTCGGTGACGCTGGAAACACGTACTATACTGGGTATCTAGCAGCGGCAAAGCGGTTGGGTATAACAGATGGTGCGGGCAATAACATGTTTGCACCTGAAAAAGAAGTTACACGACAGGAAATGTTTGTATTGACATATAATACGCTTAAGAGCATTAATGCATTGCCGACCGGAACTACTCCAAATGAACTGAAAGACTTTAAAGATAGTGATACAGTATCTGCTTATGCAACTGCTGCCATGACATACTTTGTGAATAATGGAGTTATATCTGGATTAAACGGTAACCTCTTACCAGTAGATAAAGCAACCAGAGCGGAATTTGCTCAGACACTCTACAATATTATGACAAAGTAAATTGCAATGACTAACAGAATAGACTAATACAAGCTATGACAAGCACACCTAATCTTAATTGTGAAGGTGTGCTTGTTTTCGTTTGCTAGTACTTGACGCTAACGTATATACGGGGTCTCTCTCTAAAACCTTATGTAATCTCTTAATTACTAGCTTTTTCATAAATTTCGACATTACTTGTGATAGGGTTCTCCGCGCTAGCTGAAACTGCAAGTTTTAGGGCCATCCCTTGCGGAATGGCCCTTTGCTAGATAGCAGCACGTTACGCCAAGTGCATAAAAATAGTCTCCATTGCCCCCCAAGGTGCCTCTTTCTCATCTACCTTCTTGAAACCATATTTTTCGTACAAATTAACATGATCACTGACAAGGTATACTTTATCGAATTCAAGTTCCTTAGCGTATGCCAAGGCAGATAAAATCAACTTTTCACTTAATCGATCGCCTCTGTACTGCTCTCCCACAAACACAAACCCGATATAAGGTGTATAGGAAACATCAGGTATGCAGTCTGTTTTTGCTAAAGTGCAATAGCCAGCAATACGATCACCATCTAATGCTGCAAAAACTCTTTCCCAGTCTGAAAAATGGAATTCTTTCATTTGCTTAGCTAAAGTAGTTCCTGCTTTCCATGAACAATTCAGCGCATACTCAGCAACGACTTGCCATAACTTATCGCTAGAATTAAGCGATTCTATTTGCATAAATACTCCCTTTCTTATAGGCAACTAGTCGCTAAATTACCTTTTTTCTTTTATTTTACTAGTCGCTCTCCGTTATCCAAACAAGCGTTCCGTTCTTATTCATAACTGTACAGTATAACACTTGATATGAACTAACATGGTAAAATATGATTATATTTAAACACAACTTCCTGTAAGCCTAAAACTGATTCAAGCAAACTTTAATACATATAGGGAGCCAGATGACTCATCCTTCTGTGAACCAAAAAAGCTCTCAACAGCCTGTTGTTTCCGACTTGCCTAATACGTAGCCAATCCCAAACCCATACCCTGCAAAGCGCCCTACCAAGCCTACTTCCAGATTTCCCGATAAAACTTGCAGTCACTTATGGTACGGTTCACCCTGATTTATCTTCACCGCGGTACATCTGTTCCAAGCTCTAAGTGAATGAACCATAACATAATTCACATCAGTTGTATGGTTGTTATTAAGCAGATTGCGGGGACCATTTATACAGCACGTTCTCTCATACACTTTCGTCCTGCATAATAACCATAAATAAATATCATACAAAGACGAGGATGCCTCTGAACCATGCGTCAGTAAAAACCATCAATGATGGCATCCCAAGTGCAAATATTAACAATAAAATCCAGTTTATATAGGAGCGTTGGAATCGTCTTTTAAGAAAACCTTCAGAAATAATATTATATAGAACCATAAGGTAGGACAATGAAGCGAAAATCAAGGAAATCAAGAAAATTTGTTCCGTTACTGTCGCGGCGCTATCAATTAAAGCGATGAGCAGTATAAGTAATAACAAAAACACAAAATTAAAGTAGGTATAAATAAAAGGAATTCCAAAAGGTGCAATCTTCGTTTTTATGTAGTATTCAACACTTGCGGCTATATTTTTATCACTCTTGAATGTTACTGGATCAACTTGTTTAAATTTCAAACTATAAATTTCCTTTTCTATATCTTTATGTAATTCAAGCAACATCTCCCTTTTTAAAGACTCATTAGTTGTCTCTTTAAACTTAATGAATAATTTTAGTAAATCATAAGGAAGGAGCGAAGAGGCTTTAGATATCTTTTCAGCTACTGTAAAAAGGTCACTTTTTTCATTGAGGTATTTATATATTCCAAATTCAATGTCAGAGTAGATATCAAGAGCCTTATCTACCCGTTGTTGATTAGATTTACTGTTTTCAAGAAAGTTGCTTCTTAGCTCCTTATACATCCAAAAAAACTAATACTGTAACTATAATTGATATTGCAGCGGGTGTTGAATCAGGGAATAAGGTTCTTAAAAACTCGATAAAATAACTCATTAAATCACTCCTTTTATTTACAATTACGCTTGATATATCATTTAGTTCCGTTGATACCATACCGACTAAAAGAGCGTATTTTAATATTCCACTATTTTATTGAGAGGTATCGACTAACAAAAAAAGCCTTCTTTCGAAGGCGGTGTAATAAAATTCTTTCTGCTATTAGGATTAAACGCTATTTCAAATTGCTACACTACGCGGAAGCGGAACTGCCCCACTTCACATCAAACAGATGATGTAGCGTAGGATATAACGGTGTATCAGCTTGACGGTCTTCCTGCAAGAGTAAGTAAAGGTCCAGCTTCGTATTATCTTCACCATTAAGTGTGCGACTGTTCATCATGCGAAGCAATAACTGATGCACGCAGTTCATTGTTGCTGGATGTTCCGGATCCGTCCAGTTGCGATTGGTTTGAAAGAAAACATCCTCGTATCTGTGTAGGATAATCCAGCACAACTCGGTCTGTTGGTCCGAATCTAATGATTCTGGGAATAACAAAGCTCGAAAAAGGGATGCATCATCCATGTTGTGGCCGGCCATAGACAACCAGGATTGAATTTCTTGGAAAGTAATCTCGAAATTGACCATGAGGTAAGTATCACTGAACTGCAGATTAACCAATTGTGTATTCATTAATAGGTCCCCTTTATATAGTCTACGTTCATCACATAAAATTCTCGTTCATTGGATGCATAAATGGTTACTCTAATTGCTTCTGGGATGTCTTTTATCTCAATGATTGGAGCTTGCGCTTCAGATGAGAGTACCACACGATCGTAATTTTCAAAATTAATTATTGGGTTTCCGGTTGTGGGATCGTTTATGGTTTCATAAACGGTATAATACTTACCGTCCATACGTTTTTCTTGATGGGTTTTAACTGCCGGCCCACCATAATATTGACTAATCCCAAAGGTCACAGTAATTAAACTACCAGCCCCACCGTCCCCACTGCCTCCTCCAACAAACCCGATATCAGTAAAGGGTTGGCCGTTGCGGGGTCAATCCCTTGATTCATATCTAGCGAAGCTAAGTTTTGTTTTCGGATAATCGATTTCAGTTTGTTGGCATACTGACTATCCGTCGCATAACCAGCTCTTTGGAGTTCGTTAGCAAACTCATAAGGATTTTCTTTGGATAATGCGAAACGATAACGGCTGTTTTTAAGTAGGAAATCCGAATGGTCAGCAAAAGATCCTGCTACGCTAGAGTAGCTCCGGAATTTTGAAGTCGTGGGCACACGTACGCCATCCACTTCTTCATGTGTTCTTGCCAAGCAATAATCACCTTTATATGATTTATTCGCTTTAATACCAAACAAATTATAATTGCATACTGCGTTTTTTCCTATGGATTCGTGGGAATGAAATTTAGGGAAATCCTCCCCAATTTCATCGATATTACGGTCCTGATTTCAACAATTAGGGAATTTCTCCCTTTAAATTCACCTAATTAGCTCATAACAGCGGATTTCAGGCGATTTATAGGGAGGTTTTCCCTATAAATCAAACAAAAACACAATCTAAACACTCGCCCAAGCACAAACTATTTTCATCTACACCCAATTCGATAATTACTCCTCCCAAAACTAAGTTTCTTTACGATAGAGCCTCACCGTTTCCTTCAGGGTATCAAACGACCAACCTCATCCATCCCTTAGCATAATTAGAAACTTTTCCATGGTTGGATACCCAAGTAACTAACAGGAAATAGATAAATAAGCTCTATCTGAGGAATATCAAATTCAACGAAACCAGGATTTGCAGATTTTTCCCCTTGGTATTCTTTTAAATAAAATAGAATTCTCATACTAGGTAAAGTACTAATGACTAACCATGCAATGTTGTACCTTAGCTTCCTCGTCTTTAAAGCCATCTTGCAAGACATATATGTAAGAAATATTGGCGCTGAATACATTAAGAACATCTGCCTTACTATTCCTTCATCCCACTCCTCAGTATTCAGCTTCAAAAAATAGATAGTTATAAAATGCAAAAATACAACCATTAGAACTTGCAGAATCGCTGGAATTCTAACGTTCTTAAATTCACTTTTCACTATACCACCTCTTTATTTAGCAACAGTTCTGAATACCGATAGATTAATCCTCTATTTTCAATCTGTAAAAAACAAATAAAAAAGGAGCCGCGTAAAGAACACGACTCCCTCTTAATTAAACCGCATCAATAGCGGCACTTATGAATGGTGATTAGCGATAAAACTGCTGTTCACGTACTTATTTCTTCGCAATATGCACTTTAAGCTGCTTGCCCTTCACCGTCGTCTCTCTCATCGCTTGCAGTACCATTGCACCTTTACCGTTCAAAATATCCACGTAGGTCACATTGTCCTGAATCGAGATAATACCGATATCTTCTGCAGATATACCCTCAAGCTTTGCGATTGTGCCGACAAAGTCCACGGCTCTTAGCTTCTTTTTCTTGCCGCCGTTGAAGTACAGCTTCATGATCTCTTTGTTCAAGCTTTCGCTTTTGTCCTTCTTGCGGACAGGCTGCTTGTTAATCTTCTGCTCGAATGCTTCCTTCGCGTAAGCAACGGCATCATCCGAAGGAGCTTTCATAGGTGGGATGCTAAAGCCAATATAGCCTTCAATGTCCTTCACCCACTTTTGCTCATTTGGAGTGACAAAAGTGATCGCTTTACCTGTCTTACCTGCACGAGCAGTTCTGCCTGTACGGTGCACGTAGCTTTCTTTTTCCAGTGGAATATCGTAATTAATCACGTGAGTGATGTTCTCGATATCAATGCCTCTTGCCGCTACATCGGTAGCGATTAGATAACGGAACTGCCCTCTTTTAAAAGCATTCATGACCTCAAAACGCTCGTCCTGCTCCATTCCCCCGTGGATCTTATCACAGGGATATTCCAAATCAGCCAGCCCTCTAAATACCGCATTCACCTGTTCTTGTGTACGGCAAAAGATAATGCAGCTATCCGGATTCTCCACCGTAATAATATCGCTCAGTAGCGAGAACTTAGCAGCTTGTCTCACTTCGATCAACGCATGTTCAATTGTAGCGGTTGTAATTCCACTTGCTTGTATCTCAATTTCCGTTGGATCGCTCATATATTTCCGGCACAAATTCTTAATCACTTCCGGTAATGTAGCGGAGAAAACACAAGTCACCCGTTCTTTTGGCAGCTGCTTAATGATCTTTTCGATCTGTTCAATGAACCCCATGCTCAGCATTTCGTCTGCTTCATCGATGATCAAATACTTGATCCGATTTAGCGGAAGCGTACCTCTTTCAATATGGTCGAACACACGTCCAGGCGTACCTACGACAACATGTGTTTTTTGAGTAAGCTCAATTTTTTGTGGAGCAAAAGGCTGCTTACCGAAAAGAGCCACGGCCTTAACCCGTTTAAATCGTCCAATGTTGGTGATATCCTCTTTCACTTGCATGGCAAGCTCCCGAGTAGGCGTTAGAATCAAAGCCTGCGGCTTATTCTCCACCCAATCCACCAAATCACAGACGGGGATTCCGTAAGCTGCCGTCTTTCCGCTACCCGTTTGCGATTTAACGATCAGATCCTTTTGCTGAAGAGCTACAGGGATCACTTTGCTTTGAACTTCTGTTGGCGTCTCATATTTCAGGACATCCAGCGCTTTAATAATGTCTTCGTTTAACTCATAATCTCTAAATTGCAATTCACTCATCGTTCAACCTCTTCTATGCCGATTGTTCTGGTTAAAGCGGAAACTCCGCGATCCTTCATCTTGTGCATACTTATCATTATAACAGCTATTGGTTCCCTTGATTCCATTCCTTATAGAACTGGTCCAGATAATTAAGCATAAAATCATGCCGTTCTTCTGCTAACTTGCGTCCATAGGTTGTATTCATCAGGAATTTTAATTTTAATAACTTCTCATAAAAATGATTGATAGCCGTTCCTTTGCTGTAATCCCTGTACTCCTTTTGAAGCGATTCATCTCTTGGAGACACTTCTGGATCATAAGCTGGACGACCTTTCGCCCCTGAGAAAATAAAGGTTCTGGCAATGCCAATCGCACCAAGCGCATCAAGTCGATCGGCATCTTGAACCACTTGGCCTTCAAGCGTCTGCATCGGTTCTCCCCCGCCACCACTAAAGGACATCGTCTCAATAATCATCATAATATGATTAATTTGTTGCTCATCTGTAAGGTTTGAAGAAAGCCAAGTACGTACTTTAAGCAAACCTTCTTCTTTAGACGGATTAAGCTTCTCGTCAGCAACATCATGCAGCAAGGCGGCCATCGTGCAAACAAATACATCTGCGCTCTCGATCTGGGCAATTTCAGCGGCGGTGTTGCGCACTCTATCGCAATGCCACCAGTCATGACCCGTAGTATCTTGTCCAAGTTGTTCTTTAACAAAATCTTCGGTTCGAGCTATAATTAAAGATTCATTCATCGTAGAAAAACTCCCTTTCCTTAAGGAATATCGAAGCCCTATTATAGCTGATAACTTGTCCATTCGCCCACAAGAAATCGAACAAATATAAATTCTTGCTTGCACGACTCCAAATGATCGGCTATAATCGGCAGTAATCAAAATTTCGAAGGGAATTGGTTCTGATGAATACAAATACAATCATGCTGAATCAACTTCATTATTATCACAAACAGCGTTAGCACTCCTGAATTTTTTCAGGGAGGCTAACGCTACTCGCGTTGGCCTCCCTGCGGCATAGATCACGCGCAGGACCAAGAGGTCCTGCGCGTTTTTTTATTTTCTACACTATGCCAATTCAAAGGAGCTACTAATGATGCAAAACATTAAAGGAACTTATGATTACTTCGGTCAAGAGCAAGCGCTCAGAAAGAACATTCAAAATACGCTGCAGGACTTGTTCGAGCTCTATGATTTTGAATCGATGGATACGACGTTATTAAATGAATTGGAGTTATTAACCTCAAAATATGCAGGCGGGGACGAAATTCTTAAGGAAATGTACCAACTTACAGATCAGGGCAGCCGCAAATTGGGGTTGCGTTATGATCTGACGATTCCTTTTGCCAAAGTGATCGCTTTAAATCCAGGGATAGAGTTTCCCTTTAAGCGGTATGAGATCGGAAAAGTGTTCCGAGATGGACCCGTAAAACGTGGGCGTCTGCGTGAATTCCTGCAATGTGATGTCGATGTGGTCGGCATTTCCGGCCCTGAGGCTGAAGCTGAGCAAATGCAACTGGCTACCGAAGCGTTCCGCAAGCTAGACATTCCTATCATTCTAAAATGGAACAATCGACGTTTTCTCGGTGAGATTCTAGAGTCCATCGGCGTACCTGCGGAAGAGCAACTATCCGTTATGCTTACCCTTGATAAACTTGAGAAAATCAACATTAGTGGAGTGGAGAACGAGTTGATTGGCAAGGGGCTAGAACCTGCAACCATCGCGGCGATTCTAGCGCTTATCGAAATGGATAATCCAAGCTTTGAGCAGTTATGCGACAAATACAATCTCACAACACAACCGGGTGCGTCAGAGGTTTTCATCCTACAAAATCTAATCCAAGACATTGGACTACAGGAGACTTGCCGCTTCGATCCTTTCTTATCCCGAGGTCTTTCATTCTACACAGGAACAGTTTACGAGATCTTTGATGCATCTGGTTCCTTTGCCTCAAGCTTGGGTGGCGGAGGCAGATATGACGCGATTATCGGACAGCTAGTGGGCAGAGAGGATATTCAATATCCTACGGTGGGGTTGTCATTTGGTATGGAGTCAATCATGGCGCTCCTAACAGAACGACCTATCCAAGAAAATAGAGCAGCAAATGTTATGGTCATTCCCATTGGTGAGACACTACCACAAGCTTTAATTGCAGCAGCCGAGCTGCGTGCCTGTTCTATAAGAACCACTCTCGTATCCGGTAAAAGAAAATTAAAAAAGCAGCTCGCCACAGCTTCATCCAAAAACATCCGTTACGTTATACTGATCGGCGAAAGCGAATCAAGTGTTGATAAGGTACGTTTGAAAGATATGGTGGAACAAACAGAGGTTATCGTTCCGCTGGATGAAGCTATTTACCTCATCACTGGCTAAGCTGGTATTCGCTTAAAAAGATTCACATAAAAAAAAGACCCCGCCGACGGCCGGCGGGGCAAAGTTTATATTTAAGGGAGGTTATATATGTACTATAACCTTACAAGCTTAATATTTTATGAATGACGGATAAAGATTCCCTTAATCCTACTTAGATCTTAAACCGATCTACCAGCCCCTGTAGCTCCTTGGCACTTTGGGTATTCTCGTCAGCCACCGTAACTTCATGGAATGTCTTCTCAACGATATCAGCCGTCTTCACCGCAATATCCTGAATCCCAATAGCCCCCTCATTTACTGTAGCAGCCACTTCATTGACCGCTATAGAAATACTAGAAACGGCCATACTTAGATGATCAGCCGCGGTCTCAAATTGATTCATCAGCAAATTCACTGTTGTAGCATCTCTGTTATATTGCTGACTTACCTCCGTTAACCGCTCATAGTCTCCAAGAACATTCTGGTCAATAAAAGCTAGTAACGCCTCTGAATTTTCCTTCATTAGTTCAACAGAAGCATAAACTCCTGAAACGACCCCTTGAATCCCAGCCGCAGTCTCTGACGATTTCTCAGCCAACTTGCGGATTTCACCAGCTACAACAGCAAATCCTCTACCTGCCTCACCTGCTCTAGCCGCTTCGATCGCTGCATTCAAAGCAAGCAGATTGGTCTGACTAGTAATCGATAGAATCGTATCCGCCAGTACATTAATCTCTGAGATCGCATTCGACTGTTCAATTGCTTTTTCCATATCGATACGAACAGATTCATACACTCGCTTCGCATTATCCGTAGACTCTATCGCCTCATCTTGTAACACCATCGCCCGCTCACTGATCTGCTTGGAAACTTCAGCGCCTTCCTTCACATTACTGGAGATCTCGGACACATTAATATCAATTTCAGTTATCGCTGCCGTCATCTCTTGTGTTGAAGCTGCTGTCTCCTCCATCCCTGCCGAAAGCTGCTGTGTAGTTGCCGAATTATCATGAGCATTCTCCCGTACATCTATAGACAGCTTTTCAAGAGTCTCCGCATTATCAAGCACCTTGGTCGAGATCATGATTAGACTACCCGCCATATCACGAAGAATAACCCGTGTTCGGAGCATCGCTATGGCTATCGTACCTGTTTCATCTTTGTTTTTCGTCAGATACTCGTACTGGGAGTCATACGTCAGATTCAACTCTGCCGTTCTATTTATCAACTCTGTCAGTTTAGCAATCGGTGAAGAGATTTTTTGAGCAAAATATAAAGCAATCAACAATGCAATAATCAAACTTCCTGCACCCAGAAACAGATTAAAGCTTCTCATCTCATTCACAGGTTTTACAATTTCATCTAAATTTGCGGTTATTCCAAGCAACCAGTGGGTCTCAGGCATAACGGTATAGGCTGATTTTTTATCCACATCATTATATGTATAGCTAAGCAGGCTATCTTCTACTTTTTCACCAGATTTCACACGCTTCACCACAGCCATGATCTGATCATTGGCAACAGGTTGTCCTACTTGCTTCTTATCCGGATGATACAGTGTATTCCCATTCTCATCGAGAAGATAAGCATACGAAGTCGTTGTATTTACTACTTTTGCATCTGCTAAATACTTAATCATACTATCTGCGGAAACCGCTGAAGCTACATATCCAATCATCTTCCCGTTACTCTTAACCGGATGTACAAATCCTACCACATAAGCCCCAGTAGATTTCGATTTCAGTGTTTCGCTAATTACCGGCGCCGCAGTCTCCATTACTTTCTTCGTATAATTTCTATCACTAAAATCCGTACCTATAAGCTTAATATCACTGTCAGCCACAGCGATGCCATTCATATCACTGACAAAAGCATGTTCGAGGTTCCCAGCATCCTTCACAATTCCCTGAAGGCTGATATTTACCTCATTCTGTAGCTTACTCCCCTTGGCGACGCCACCATTCCCTGCTTGGAGTAATAATTCGACAATTTCCGACCTTCCCGCAATAAGTTCAATACTTCTCTGCTCCTTCGAAATCATAGCCGATATGGTCTGAGCTTTATTCGTATTGACCTGCTTCATAGAATTCTCAGTAAGGCTCACAATGGCCTGAGTTGACCTTAAATATGTAAAAACCCCCATTACTGCAATACATAATAGGGTCACACCTATCATCATAAGTGATAGTTTAAGACGAATCTTCATTTTCCCTCATCCTTCCGACTACTGTTCATTAGAGAACAATGCAATTGTAAATAATACAACTACTATCGGATATGATGATAAATTAGTGAATATTGACGAAGCGAAAATACGGAAAATATCAAAAAATGTCGAATTTTTGCATATAAATGCAGAAAAAACTAGTTCTACTAGTTCGGTCATCTTCTTTTCACTAGTTATTAAGACCTGTTTTATTTCTAAAATGAAATAGGCGGTTCTGACTGGGATGCTGGGGAAACTTGCGTGATTGCACCATCTGTTAAAGGGTGTTTAGTTTTGCTACGTAAAAACAGACCAGACATTGCAGCGAGAATTTGCTGGAATAACATTCCTGAAATCACAGGGAGTGCAACAGCCGGAGGAAAATATTTTACTGCGAGCACAGCTCCCGCGCTTAAATTACGCATGCCGGAATTAAATTGTACGGCCACAGAATCTTCGTAGCTAAAGCGGAAACGGCGCGATACCAATGCTCCGATTACATATCCGAGAACTACGGTTACGAAGGTTACGCCAATAATAATCGCTAATTTACTATCCGGGTGTTTCAGATAACGGGCAATGCTAGCACCATTAATAGAAACGACCATGAACAACCCAACCTTTACAAATGGGGAAAGCGGAGGTCCACATACCGTATTCACCTTGCCTTTTGTCCATTGATTCAGAAGCATCCCGACCACCGAAGGAATGACAACCATCCATAGGAGCCCTTTCATCATTTCCCCAAGCTGAATCTCCACACTCGCTCCCATGAGCAAATACAAGGTACCCGGAACGACAATCGGTGACAAGAGCGTATCGATCAGAATAAGCGCCAAAGTTAGTGCAATGTTTCCGCCGTATATGGATACCCACACCACGCTAACCACACCCGTTGGGATCGCAAACAATAGTACAAATCCTGTCACTGTGTAAGGATCTCCCGGAAAAACAGCACTTGCAACGAGCCAGCCAATGAGCGGCATCACGATATGAAGAATAATCATCAACACGATCAACTTCTGTGGTTTCAGCAATACGCCCAGCAGATCCTTGAGATTGGATTTCAAGCTTCCGATCAATGTCATAAAGGCGAATATCCATGGGACGAGACCTGTGAATGGTAGCAGTCTGCTTTCATTAAGCACACCAACCACGATGGCAGTAGGTGTTAATAATGGCATGATTTTTTCGAGAACAACATTGGATTTGATGAGTCCATTTCTTATATTCGTAATCATGTGTCGCACACCTTATGTATGGATGTCATACATTCCTTATCCGCAAATTTAAGTTATAGCAGTCTCTATAAGCTTACAGAAATCATACAGGACTTTCCATTAATCTACTACACAAAAAAGGAACCAATTCATTAAATTGGCTCCATGTCGTAATTTTATAGCAATGCTTAACGATTTAAACCCCTTGCGGAAACAATGCGTCCAGTGCTGGGCATGGCAGTTTATCCAGGAACTGAGCCAAAGGCGCTGGCATGTTACTATATAAGTCCTTCAATGAGGTGCCCTGATAAATGTTGCCAATAATAACGGGATGACATAATTCAGAGATCAGAATGTCTCCATTGCCATGTAGATGAAGCTGTTTCTTGCCCTCTATGCAGTGTGGAAAATAAACGCCCGGTTGCTCCTCGAACCCAAGCGCATCCATAAACCGGTCCATGCAAGTGAAATACAGGGTCGTATCCTCTTTCTTCATAGCGATCAGTTCACTCACAGCATTCTTTAATTGTTCACGGGCAGCTATAGACTTCCAACCCGTATGATCCATGATAATACTGTTCTGAATCTCATGTGTTCTAACACCCATCGCATATACGTGATCACTAATTTCCTTCATATTATCCTGAGTTTCGCTGAACAACAGCGTTTCCAGCACCGTATCTACACTAGTTGCCGCGAACATAGTAATGTTCTCTCTAATTTTCTCGTAGATGCTTGGATGAATATTATAATAACGAGAGAATGCGTCCGCTGTAGTAAAATTGAAGGAAATATGTATCGTCGTTAATCCTGCCGCGACCAATTGATCAATCCGTTCAGCATTTAAAAGACTGCCGTTCGAATTGAGCTGTGTCTGAATCCCTCTGGATGAGCAGTAGTTTACAATCTCCACACAGTCATCGAACTTTAATGTGACCTCGCCACCTGACAAGCGTACTCTTTTCAGACCAGGAAGCTCTTCAAGAATTCGGATAACCTCTTTAGCCTTGATGCATTGTCCATCATTTCTATTATACGCACAACAATAATCGCAGCGAAAATTACAGTTCGAGGTAACTCCTATTTCTAAGCCTTCCAGCTCATAAGTAAGCGGTTTGTCTAGTTCCAATGCTTTATATCTCATTCTCTAAAGTCCTCCTGAAAAATAATGATTTGATTCAAGGGTTCAATCTTAGAGATTATAAAGGTTTACGGCTTAGGTTAATGTGAGGTATATTACAGTCGAAGTGTGTTTGAGAAATCCAGGTCAGCAGCTTCAGTCGTAACTACGGGAATGTTTGGACTTCCGGAGACAGCCTATGCTTACGAAGTGAGCTTTCCTACGGAAAGATTTCGGGCGGTCGCTATCGCTCCTACAGTTTGGATGCAACATCCCCCTCCTCTGAATCAGGCTTCTTTCGAAGTCCATGATCCATTTACTGGTCTGAACCATTAATTTCCAGTATAATGCTTTATTGTAAGCAAACACAACTCATGCAGAACGCTTGAAAGGAGCCAAAAGATGAGGAAAATCATCCTAAATTCACTCATTATACTAATATTCATATTTGTTACAGGTTGTACATCTAATGCCGATACGGTTGATACACCGCTGTACTCAGGGAAAAGCTTATTTATAGGTGTTGTTGGCGAGGTCCCTAAAATAAGAGAAGAACATGTGTACTTCAAAAGTATTTCTTTTGAGGAGTTAGAAGATTATTCAAAGCTCTCCTCCCAATATGATGCTGTAGTTATTACGAAAGAGCATCTGAAAGAAGCGGACGACAACAAGTATGTTAAAGTATACACAAATGCAGGCGTTCCTTTCTTCTTTATTGGAGCTACGAAATCATTTATGCCGTTTGTTCTTGAAGACGTATCGTATGAGCACTATTCTTTAACAAATTTTAATAGTGATATGTATGTTACTTGCTATCTTCAAACTGGTGAAACATATAAAACTTGGGGATACGGACTTTACAACGGCAAAGTAAATGAACCCAACATTAAAGATGTATACTCACGGATGTTCACTACCATCGAGTCCATCAAGAATGGTACGTATGAATAAAAAAAGGCTGCCAAATGGCAGCCCTTTTCTTTGGATAACGTATCATAATTCCGCCTACAACTCCACCGACTTGCCCATCTCATTCCAGACAGGCTGTCCAATCAAGCCCACACGCCAGATTGCAATCCCTTTAAGTCCATAACGTTTGGCAAGTCCAACCTTGGAATTTACTGATGTTTCATTCTCACTGTATACGGAAATACCGAGAATCAGCTTATCCTTACTCACTTGCTGAAGTGCAAGCCGGATGCCTTCATCAACTAAACTCATCGGCTCTGGAATTTTTTTCTCTTGCAAATAATCATAAGCCATAATGACCAAATCGTCTGCGAGGCTTCCCAGCGTCTTGTAATCATAACCTTTATAAGAGCTGTTTAATGGATGAAGAATAACCGTGAGCTTAAGACCTGCTGCATGTGCTTTTTGAGACAAATTCTTCACAAAAGCATTGTAATCGGCTTGCACCTTTGCTTTATCTCCCGTTAAACCCAGTCCTTCGAGATCCAGTGTGATACCTTGGAATCCCTTTTGTGTAGCCAGATCAACGATTCCTGTAATCGTCTGCTCTTGAAGCGCTTTATCTTCCAGATTCTTCGTGAGCTCCGCTGCAGTGTCACCAGAAAAGACCATCAGATAAGGCGCTGTGCCACCTGCTGCTGCATTCGAGATAATAGACTCTGGGGTTACATCCCCAGCTGCTTGAGGCCATCTAAAGTCAGTGCCTGTCGTGGTGAATTGTCCACTTTTATCAATCCCGCTCCACCCAAAAGCTACAGCATCGAAGCTAGGAAGTAACGAAATTTCACTGTATGAGCTAAGCGCATAAAAGCCCAGCTTGTACATATCCGTCTTCGGTGAAGTGATCGATACCGTTTTGGTTGCTTGATCCCAAGCTACGCCCGCACCAAACTGCTGGCCGAAGAAGCTAAGTGGAATCATCGTGTTATTACGGATCGTTTGCGGGGCAACCCCTAGCTTCACAACTTCGCCGTTTACGCCTGCATTTTTACTACCAAGGGTCAACGTTACCACTTTAGTACCCGCTGTATCCGTCTTGGTCGCGGTAATTTTCTTAAGCGCTTGATTCCACTCTACGTTGATCCCCAGCGCTTCTGATATCGCCCGGAATGGAACCATCGTTGTTCCGTTCATCACAACAGGCTCTACTGGAAACGGCAGTGCATAACCATCCAGCACAATACTAACTCCACCTGCAAGGGCTGCTTGTGTAGTGTTTTGGAATAATGCCGTGGTGCCGCCTAGCGAAATCGCCAGACATAAAACCAATTTGCCAATCCGTTTGTTCATGACTGTTAAGTCTCCCATCTTCCATAATATGAAGTGTAATCTCTTAAACTCTTTATATGTCTTCTACCATTTTACCAAAGATTATCCAATTGTAAAATTAATAGATTGTCATCTATGAGCTTCGAAATTATTTTTCATATTAGTAGAGGTCGACAAAATTACATAAACACGCTCAAAAAGGTTCCCACTGCTCGTTCAACATCAACATCCACAGCAACTTGTATGGGTTTACCCACTTTTGGCAGAGCCCGCAAATCCGCTACGACCATTCCCGATGTAAACTCACCTTTGTGCTCCACACGAACATTCATTTCTTTATAGGTTACTAGATCTGGTTGCAGCGCAACCATAAGCGCGAGTGGATCATGCAGCGGTGCACTGTTAATCAAAAAGTTCGCTTCACGATAGAAATTAAAATAATGAGTGAGCGATTGTTCCATAAACGAAATGATCGCTTTATTCTCTTCACGTCCAAAACGGTTTAACAAATCGATATGCTCTTGGGTAATCCGCGTCTTAAGCGTAACGTCTAAACCCACCATCATAACGGGAAGTCCAGATGTAAATACATGATCTGCAGCTTCAGGGTCTCCAGCAATATTCGCTTCTGCAACCGGTGTTCTATTGCCGGGATTGAAGATCGTACCGCCCATCACCACTACTTTTTTCAAAGTATTCTTAATCCCAGGGTCCATATCAAGCGCCATCGAAAGGTTGGTTAGATGTGCCAGTGTAACTAATACAATTTCTCCGGGATTCTCATTAGCCATCCGAACAATAAACTCAGATGCAGTTTCGCTAATGGGACGCTGGCTGGATGGAGCAATTTCCACATTACCAATACCGTTCTCACCATGCACATGAGTGGCGTAGCCTGAGTGCTCACGAACAAGTGCCTTGGATGCTCCAATAGCTACAGGAATCTCATAACCAGGCTTAGCAAGCTCAATAAGTCGCAGTGAATTGTCCGCCGCCTTGTCGACATCAATATTCCCAAAAACGGTTGTAATTCCTTCTACAATTACATTTGGAGCGCGTAAGGCATACAAAATCGCCAGTGCGTCATCAATACCTGTGTCTGCATCAATAATAATTCGTGTTTTGCTCATTTATGTTCTCTCCCACCCTGCAATGTCGTATGGATTATCATATCACGGCCTACCCGTACGCTCAATTTTATTCATTTGCTGTTCTTTAAAAGTATGAATAAAGCTTTCAGGATCACACTCTACCAAATAAGTATATACACCCTTACTCGTGTACAGATAGAACATCCCCTCAGAACCTCCCATTGAGCGATAGGACATATCTAAAATATCTTTTATTGGAAATTCACGATGACGAGTCACGACTCTATCTTTGTACAAATACATTAAGCGATTGCATGTAATACTTCGTTGTTCTCCATCCTTAATTTCTCGCTGTATCTTATAATACGGAAGCTGAGCTACCCATTTCATTTGAAGTCCTCCTGCTTGACGTAATGGACTCCATTTTATTATTCTTTTTACCTTTTTGCAAAATAAAGAAGCTCGACGATCCCCTTAGAAGGAATCATCAAGCTTCAGGAATACCTTTTATTTCGCAGTATAAGCTACAGCTGCTCGGCAAAAGCGTTCCAGCGCTTCAACTAGAATAGATCTAGGACAAGCTAGATTGATCCGCAGATGACCTTGTCCCTCAGTTCCAAAGACAGAGCCTTCATTAAAAGCAACTTTAGCCTCTTTGTACATCAGCTGTTTAAGTCCATCTATATCCAGATTTAGACCACGGCAATCAACCCATAGCAGGTATGTGCCTTGTGGCTGCATCACTTGGACCTGCGGCAAATGCTCCGACAGATAGCTAATCGCATAGTCCACATTGCCGGACACGTACTCTAAAAGCTCATCCAACCATTCTTCTCCATCATTATAGGCAGCTTCTACTGCACCTTGGGCGAAGTAGCTAGCCATATGTAAACTCAAGGCTTTCATTTTTCGATCAAATTTAAGCTTCAATTCCGGATTGGAAGACACGATAAAAGAAGATTGTAACCCCGGTAGATTGAAGGTTTTGGTCGCGGCAAGTGTGGTTAGTGTAATATTCGCAATTTCCTCAGATAAGGATGCAAAAGGGATATGCTCATAACCTGGAAGCGCCAAATCACAATGAATCTCATCAGAGATTACGGTCACTCCATAACGCAGACAGAGCTCACCAAGCTTCAGCAGCTCTTCTCTTTCCCATACTCTACCACCCGGATTATGCGGACTGCATAAAAGCAGCAGCTTGGCTCCACCTTGCATCAGCCCTTCCAATTGCTCATAATCCATCTCGAAGCGTCCATTACGAATAACAAGCGGATTCTTGGCGACCTTGCGATCATTCATTTGGATGACGTCATAGAAGGGATAATAGACTGGCGACTGTAAAATAACCTCGTCCCCTGGCTCGGTAAACAGCTCTACAGCAAAACTTAAGGAGGTTACGATTCCGGGAGAATCCGAAATCCATTCCGGTTTAATTTCCCAATCATGCCGTCTTCTGAACCACGACGTGATAGCTTCTTTATAAGAGTCACTAGGTACACTGTATCCGTAAACCCCTTGTTCTGCGCGGCGCAGAATCGCTTCCTTCACTGCAGGAGGACTTTCAAAATCCATGTCTGCCACCCAAAGTGGCATAATATCCTTCTCACCAAACAACTTCTCGGACTGGTCCCACTTGTAAGAACGTGTATTACGGCGGTCAATTACGCGATCGAAATCATACTTCAATTAAAGTCACCTCATCCTTATAAACTTGTCCCTTATTGTATCATGAGGCGGAGGATATCGCACTCTGGATAAGAAAGAACGCACTTGTCGAAAGTGCGCCCTCCTTAACTCTTATACAACTACGTGTTATTGCAGCCACTCTTCCAAATGCGATGCCACAAATCCATCATCCACCAGATGGGGATAGTCTCTGCGCACTCTGTTGATTTCCTCCACTTGCCCCGGGGATAATCGTTCCTCCGGATTTAGACACCATAAGCCTTCAAGCAATCCTTGTTGGCGAAGTACTTCATGAATACCCGGGATACAGCCATGAAAATGATGCGCGGGATCAAATATCGCCGCATTGCTATCCGTCACTTCAGCCCCAAGCGTCAACCAATTGGATGCCAACGAGGGTTCACTTCTGACCTTTTTAATCTCATTAAGCAGCTGTACTGCTTTGCTCGTCCAGACTGCCCAGTGACCGAGTAGGCCGCCGACTATTTTTTTCTCAACGGGCTTGCCGTTCACCATAAATCGGAAGGTCGTGAGCAGATCGCTGACAATATTATCATCATTTCCGGTGTACAGAGCAATTTCTTCGCTACGGCTGGATTCAAGCACTGCTCTGACTACATCCAGCGTTTGATAACGATTGAACGGTGCCATTTTGATGGCGATTACGCCTTCTAATTCAGCAAATGCCTTCCAAAAATCAAAACTTAAAATCCGTCCTCCCACCGACGGCTGAAGGTAGAAACCAAATACCGGAATCACATCCGCCACTCTGCGTGTTCGTTCCAGCAGTTCTTCCTCGCTTAAGTCTTGCAAGCCTCCCATACTGAGCAGTCCTGATTCATAACCAAAGCTTGCAGCAAGGCGCGCTTCAAGAACAGCCTGCTCCGTCCCACCGCAAATACCCGCTACTTTCATGAAAGGTCGATCTAACTGAGCTCGTTCCACCTCTTCCGCAGCTAGACGTAACACAGGTTCCAGCAGCCCTACTTCTGGATTCCTGATCTCAAATTGAGTGGAATGCACGGCAACCGCGACTCCACCCGCCCCGGAAGCAACATAATATCGGGTAAGTGCCCGTTGACGTCGCTCATCCAGCTTGCGCTCTTTAGTTAAGGCGAGAGGATGTGCGGGAATAGCCAACCCATCATAAAGCGCGGCATGTAATTCCGAAGTCAAAGGTACTCTTGTCAGTGTCATTAATATTTGCCCTCCCGCTCCTGAAAATGCGTGGGTTTATTCCAGGTTTCTCCGCCTTGCCCTACCCAATCGCCAATCCAGTCGATCATTTCGGCCAGCGATACCCGCGGATAGCCAAAGGTAGCAGCGGCTTTCGCTGCATTACTTAACAGTGCAGTAGGTGCTTCTGCACCTGTAAAAATCGGCTCAATGCCTAACTTTCGGCCGAATTCATTCGCAGCCCAGCGCAGGGACAATGTCTCAGGCCCAGTAATGTTCATGACATTAGGTGGCGAACTGCAACGCAGCAGTGCTCGCAATGCGATTTCATTCGCATCCCCTTGCCAGATCACATTGGCATGACCCATTGTGATATCAATAGGAAGTCCCTCCCTGACCGATCGAGCAAGCTCCAATAACACACCATACCGCAGATCAATGGCGTAATTCAGCCGATAAATGAACGTCGGCGTTCCATTTTTATGAGAGAAATGTTCAAATACACGCTCCCGGCCCAGACAGGATTGCCCATACTCCCCGTTCGCGTTCGGAGAAGTTCTTTCCGTTGCGCCTCCTTGGCTGACCGGAGTAAAAGGGTAAACGTTGCCTGTCGAGAATACAACCATTCGTGAATTACGGAAACGTTCCGCAACGCGGCCCGGCAAATAGGCATTCATCATCCAAGTGAAATGCTCATTCCCGGTCGTGCCGAATTTATTCCCGGCCATATAGAGAATATTTTGGGTTTCAGGGAGTGCCTGCAGCGTCTTATCGTCAGACAAATCGGCGGAGATAATCTCGACCCCGGCCTCTTCAAGCTCTCGTCTCAGCTCTTTATTCGAGAAACGGGATACGCCGATCACTTTCTTGTTTAGCCCCGCTTGGCGAATTGCATTCACCGCTAGCCTTGCGAGACTAGGTCCCATCTTGCCCCCCACGCCTAGTAGCATAATATCTCCATCGAGCTGGCTAAGTTCCTCAATCAGTGCTGCGGACGGACTTGCCAAGCGCTCCTCCAACTCTTGAACGGTTCGCATCATTGAACTCTCCTCTCCATTGACTCAAGTTTGTTGCTTTTACCACAAAAGACCTCATAGCTTGATGTAATTGGACACGTTGCTAGTTGTAATTGAAAGCCGGGCTATCTGAGATTAGAAACTAGCTTGTTGTGATCGGAAACCAAGCTAACTACAATCGAAAGCTAACTAGCTACATTCACAAACTAGCTTGCTACAATCGAAAACTAACTCCCTGATTGCAGAATGTGCAATAGAATTTCCAAATTCATCGCTAAAAAATGAATCTATTGCACTTCATACATCAGATTCCTGCTATAAGCTCGTTTAGTGGTGATTACCTGAAATTTCATTGCACAAAATGCAATAGAATCAAAGTCCAGCCTCTCTAGAGCGGAATCTATTGCATAAAATGCAATCACTCAAAGCAAAGCAATCATCTCATTCAAATCAATTAAAGCAATAAACCAAACTCAGTCCAGCCTATCCAGTTCAGTCAAACAATCTAGTAAACTCATACTAACTTTTGTCTTAGTGTAGCTTAGGCGCTTACCTTGTAATCCGACGCTTGGTCTCATTCTCTTCCAACACCTACAGCCCTAAGCGCCTCGCGGAAATATCCAACTCAATTTTATCGCCATCCTGCACAAGGGTCGCAATTCCTCCGATAGCCACTTCCGGAGCCGCAAATACGTACGATTCGTGCGATATTTGCGACATGCGCGACACTTGCGATTCGTGCGAATCGTGCAATGCGTGCGATTCGTACACTTCGTACAATTTGTACAATTCGTGCGATATAAGTGTATTTCGTACACTTATAACAACTCCTGTTCCCGTAGATGGCAATTTAGTTGTACTATCTGCAATTAATAATCCAAAATGAGGCTAAAAACAGCGATTTGATAAGATTTAACTGTATGAAGTGCAATTAAAGTCCAAATGAGACGATTACGATATACTGTAGTTGTATAAAGTGCAGCTATTTTATCTTCACAAGCATTAGATTATTTGAGTCTCGGCTATTATTTGATGTGCACCGATTCCCTCTCGCTCAGCAACTCTTCTCTAAGCTCAACAGGGAGAAGAAAGTCAAAGTCACAACCGAGGTTCGCTTGAAGCACACGCTCATGAAACAGCAAGCCATACCCCCTGTCGTAGTGCGGCTTAGGCGCTTGCCATGAGAGCCTACGTCGTGCCAATTCTTCATCCGACACCTTCAGCTCCAAGCGCCTCGCGGAAATATCCAGCTCAATTTCGTCGCCATCCTGCACAAGCGTCAGCGTACCACCGACAGCAGCCTCCGGCGCCGCATGTACAATTAATGCGCCATAGGAAGTACCGCTAATCCGCGCGTCAGAGATGCGGACCATGTCGCGTATGCCCTGCTTCAGCAGCTTTTGTGGAATCGGGATTTGCCCGATCTCCGGCATCGCTGGAGCACCCTTCGGACCTGCGTTTTTAAGCACTAGCACACTGTTCTCATCCACGACCAGATCAGGATCATCGATCCGCTCATTTAGATCGGCCGGGCTCTCGAACACTACTGCGCGTCCGATATGCTTTTTGAGATGAGCGGATACAGCGGTTTGCTTGATCAGCGCCCCATCCGGCGCCAGATTCCCGCGCAACACAGCAATTCCACCTTGACTGTCCAGCGGCTCCTCCAAAGAACGAATCACATCTCTGTCCAGTGTCGATGCCTGAACCAGATTTTCTGTAACCGTTCTGCCTGTTACAGTCAAACAATCCCCATGCAGCAGCGGCTCCAGCTCCTTCATCAGCGCGGGTACACCACCTGCCTCGAAATACTCCTCCATCTGATATTTGCCCGAAGGACGCAGGTTCAAAATAAACGGGGTCTGACTACTGATCCGGTCAAATGTCTCTAAAGGCAGCTTCATCCCCAGCCGCTGGGAGATCGCTATAAGATGGATGATAGCGTTCGTCGATCCGCCGCTCGCCATCGTAACTGTGATCGCATTCTCTATCGCCGCCGCAGTCATGATGTCGCGGGGACGAATGCCCTGACGAACCAGCTCTACGATCTGCTTGCCCGTCCGCTCGGACATATGTCTGCGTCTGCTGTCCGGCGCCGGAATAGCCGCACAGCCCGGTAACGCCATGCCGATCGCTTCGGCGATCGAGGCCATAGTGCTTGCTGTGCCCATCACCATGCAGTGACCATCACTACGGCAAATTGCATTCTCTGCAACAGCCAGCTCTTCGTCACTTATATTTCCGGCTTTATGCTCCAGCGTAAAGCCATAACAATCCGTGCACGCTCCAAGGCTACGCCCGCCCAATCGGCCATTTAGCATAGGGCCACCTGTCAATACAATGGCTGGAATATTGGCGCTAGCGGCTGCCATCAGCTGAGCGGGTACCGTTTTATCGCAACCCCCAAGCAGCACTACCCCGTCAATGGGATGCCCCTTCATCATTTCTTCCGTATCCATTGCCATCAAATTACGCAGCAGCATCGTTGTAGGCTTCACATAAGGCTCACCAATCGAAATCGTCGGGAATTCCATCGGCACTCCCCCTGCCTGCCAAACACCACGCTTCACATAATCCACCAATTCATTAAAATGGGAATGGCATTTATTCAGCTCACTAAACGTGTTGCAAATGCCGATCACTGGCTTGCGGAGATCTTCTTCGGTGTACCCCATAGACTTCGTGAAGGAACGATGGATAAATCCCCATAAATCTTTTTCCTGAAAATAAGCCTCGCTCTTCAACTTACCGCCTGATTCAGCCACACTCTTCTCGCTGTCCCTGCACTCCGCCATAACCCCATCTCCTTTTAACAACCTCGCTTATAGACCAAGCATAAATGCTTCAGATAAAACCAATAATTTCCGGTGTTAGACGATGTATTATGTTCTCGATATATTTTTGCGGTATTTGTGGCAGCTTCGTTCCCTCCGCTAGATCATTGATATGGTACAGAGCATCCAGCATCTTCTGTGTCCCAAAGAACGGATAATCCGACCCAAACAATATTTTATCTTGAACCCCATATTCCATCGCAGATACCAGTGCATTATAAAATTGCCAAGGTCTACTTCCTAAAGCAGAAACATCCATATACAGATTAGGATGCTTGCGCACCAATGAAATACATTCATCAATCCATGGATGACCCATATGTGCCACAATCATCTTCAGCTTCGGAAAAGCACGGGCAATCGGGTCCAGCATCGCCGGCCTTGATGCATCCAGATAACCCTCCGGTACAAAAGAGGTTCCTTGATGCCAAAGAATAGGTACATCTAGCTGTTCTGCTTTGGCATAGAGGGCATAATGCCGGGGATCATCAGGATAAAAATTCTGATAGATAGGCGCAAGCTTCAGCCCTTTTAATCCCATCTCACGGATCGCAGTCTCAAATTCAGCAACACAATCCAGATGATTGGGATCTACGCTCGCAAAACCGAATAACCGATTTGGATCCGTACGACAGTAATCTGCGACATACGCATTCGGTACAACCAGTCCTGTTGCATGCGCTGCCATGGCCAATACGATAGCACCAGAGAATCCTTCCAAATTACTACGATGTTGCTCGGGGGTTGCTTCGATATTCATATTCGGTCCCCAAGCCCGTTTGATCGCCTCATCCGTAGGTCCTGAAACCATTCCCGGTCCAAACAAATGGGTATGACAATCGAAGATCATCCCTACTCCCTCCTATTCGCTAACCATCGTATTTGTAATGGCACCAAGCTTCTCAATCTGCACCGTGACCACATCACCAGCTTGCAAATAGACCTGATCCTCTGGAGGGTAACCCATCACTACGCCTTCTGGTGTTCCAGTCAGGATAATATCCCCCGGTGAAAGCGTCATACACTGGGATACATAGCTGACAACCTGCTTGCAATTAAAAATCATGTCCGAAGTGTTGGAGTTCTGACGCAGTTCACCATTCACCGTGCACTGAATATCGAGCTGATTGGGATCGCCTACTTCATCCGCAGTGACTAAGTAAGGCCCAATGGGTGAAAATTTATCGCAAGACTTTCCCGCTAGCCATTGACTCGTCCGCATCTGTAAATCTCGCGCCGACAAATCATTAGCCGTACAATACCCGAAGACATAATCCAGTGCATCTTCCTCTGTCACATATTTCGCGGTTCGTCCGATGACGATGCCAAGCTCTGCCTCGTAGTCCACCTTCTGGCTGTTCCTCGGAAGCGGAACCTCTGAGCCATGTCCGGTTAGTGTATTGTTAAACTTATTGAACAGGATGGGATATTCGGGAATAGCCATCCCAGTCTCTTCCGCATGCCGGCGGTAATTCAGACCAATACAGATGATTTTGCCAGGATCAGTAACACAGGGACCGAATACTAATTCATCTTCCTGCTTCAGCCAGGATGGATTCACTTCTCCTTCAGGCAGCTCATTCACAAAAATCCTCAGTTGGTTAAGTGCATCCTCCCCACCATCAAGCAATTGCTTAACCGTTACTGGAACCTCCGTCCGAGTGGATAATGCAGTCTGTGCCGCCTCAATATCCACCACACCATGGTCGGTTAGAACGCCCATATGATCATCTTCTTTTTGCAAAAAGGTAACTAGCCTCATCTATAACACTCTCCTTCACTTTATGCATTTTTTCCGAAGACAAGGCCACCATCCACATATAGCGGCGAACCCATTACAAACCCGGACTCATCGGAAGCAAGAAATAGTGCAGCTCGTGCCACATCCTCAGGTTTGCCAAGCTCACCGCTAAGCTGTCTACGCTTAATGGCCGCAACCGAAGCCTCTGGATCCAAAGAAGTCTTCAAATAACCTTCTACAAACGGAGTCATAATCGTACCTGGTAGCAGCACATTTACACGAATGCCGTAAGATGCATAATCAACCTGCATCGCTTTAGTTAAAGATAGAACAGCTCCCTTAGAAGCACTGTAGGAAGCTCGCTCTGCGACTCCGATTTCGGCGATGCCAGAGGACATATTAATGATAGAACCCTTCTTGGTCTTCATCATATAAGGGAGGACAGCCTTGCAGGTTAAGAACACACCCGTCACATTAACCCGCATGACCCTCTCCCATACTTCCTCGGAAACCTCATGCACAGTACCTACGCCACTGATCCCCGCATTATTAAAGAGCACATCGATACGTCCAAAAGTATTAAAGACTTGATCAGCCATCGCGGTAGTACTGCTAGCATCGGTTACATCACAGGGTATGAACATCGCATTTCCAACCGTCGCCTCTATTTCAGTGACAGCGGCTTTTCCTGAATCCTCTTGGACATCGGCAATGATTACTGTCGCTCCTTCTGAAGCGAATAGTGCGGCCGTGCTTTTTCCAATCCCCGAGCCTGCTCCGGTTATAATGACGATTTTATCTTTGAGTCGCATCGCTTCGCCTCCTCATCTTACTCCTTAGCCTGAAAGTTTCCGGGCAGCAAGCCACTCACTCCGGGCTTAACCATAAACAAACCGCCTGCAAACGGATAATCACGTAACTCTTTCTCGTGCATCCCTATCCTTGCAGTTGTAATGTAGAGTTCCGTTAGATCACTGCCTCCAAAAGTACACGAGGTCACCAGTGGTGCTGGAACTCGAATGAGTCCAAGCTGCTCACCCGTCTCCGGGTTCCATCGTGATACACAGCCGCCGCCCCAGTGGGCGACCCAAAGCATGCCTTCACTATCTATTGTCATTCCGTCCGGATAGCCAGTTGTTGTAGGAATTCGGAACGCTAATCTTCGGTTACTTATCCTTCCAGACTTTTCCTCGTAATCAAATACATCCACTTGCCTAGTCGGCGTATCAATGTAATACATCTTGCTGTGCGAATAATCCCAAGCCATACCATTCGAACAGCCGATGCCAGATAACACTTGGCGAGCGAAGCCGCCAGACTCCACGACATAGAAGCCTCCGTCTTTCGGCTCATCATCCATACTCATCGTCCCCACCCACAGTCGGCCTTGTCGATCGCATTTGGCATCATTTGCTCTGTTGCGTGGAAGATCCGCTTCTATTGAAGTCAGCAGCACCGGAGATCCTTCAGTTTGAGAAAGGTAGACCCCATCCTCCATAGCCAATAGAAGTCCTCCTGTTGTCGTAGGAATAACTGCACTGACCATTTGGTCGAAAGAGCGAACTACTTCACCACCAGTGATCGGGTCGTATATTCTAAGCTTCTTACCCGTTATATCGACCCAATACAACTGTTTGGATTCGGCATCCCAATGCGGCCCTTCACCAAGCTCAGCCTGAGCATCAATCATCAATTCTGCCTGAATTTCTGTAATTTCCAATACGTTCACTCCTTCTTCTATTTACAGCTCACTACCATTAGCCAAATGTCCACCATCCACACGAATGGTTTCTCCCGTTACATAGGAGGCTTCATCAGAAGCCAGAAAAAGAAATACATTGGCAGCTTCCCTTATCGTTGCCGCCCGCTTCATCGGAGTATGCTCCGAATAAGCCGGGAGCTTCGAAGCTTCGCGCAGCTTGCTGTCGAGGGGTGTATCCACAAATCCCGGTGCTACTGCGTTTACCCGGATCCCATAAGCCGCCAGCTCCACTGCCATCGATTCGGTTAGCAGTATAACAGCAGCCTTAGAAGCATTGTAATGCGCGAGCTCCGAGCTTGCTGATAGACCATTTTTGGAACTCATATTTATAATGGCGCCTCCGCCACCCTGAGAAATCATTTGTCTCGCTGCAAGCTGACCTATTAAATAAACCGCCCTTACGTTGATATCAAATACTGCATTCCAATGCTCAACCGAGATGTCGAGAAAGTGTTCACGAAAGGCGATTCCGGCATTGTTCACTACAATATCTATCCCACCGAACCTTTCAAAGGCTTGGGCAACAGATTGTTCTAACTGTGAGACATCGCGAAGATCACATATCTCTACTGCAGCTTTTTCACCATAATCCTTCAAGTTTTCAAGTACAATAAGAAGCTCACCCTCACTTCGGTCCAGCAACACCACCTGAGCGCCTTCTTCCAGAAATCGATGGGCGATTCCAAGTCCAATCCCTCTTGCTGCACCTGTGACCAATGCTCTTTTGCCAGCCAGCCTCATGTATATCACTCCCTCGGACCTTGTTCAGAGCACACCATATTTATCGTAGACCTGCCGCAAGGTATATCCTTCGAGCAGTTCATCCCGTGTATTATTCTCGCGAGTCACCTTATCCATGGCTAATTGGAACACTTCATCGATGATGGCGCCCGGAATCACAACGATACCATCACGATCACCAAAGATTACATCTCCGGGATGGACCATTACGCCACCGCATAACACCGGAATGTCATAGTCGATAACAATTCCACGCCCTTGAGAATCAACAGGTTTGGTCCCGGTAGCAAAGACAGGAAAACCAAGCTCCAGAATTTTAGCAGTATCACGGATTAGTCCATCTACAATGGCTCCGCGGCCACCTCTCATTTTGGAAGCCGTAGACAATAGCTCTCCCCACAGTCCGTTCTGCCGCGATTCATTCGTACAGCCGATGACAATCTCACCGGGCTTAACGCTGTCCACCGCCTCAATCTCCTTCGTGTAAGGATCTTCCGGCAAATGATGAATATCCACAGATAGAATGGTCTTTGCTCTTCCAGCAACGATCCAGGTAGGATCTATCGGGTTGATATTTTCCCGCATCACCTGATTACGATAGCCCAATTGATCCAACGTGTCAGAGATTACCGCAGAGTAGAGCTTTTCACACATGCTATCGAACAATTCCTGATCCTTCATAGGCGGTTCCATCCTCCTCAAAGTTTTGTACTTACAGCATCCTCATTTAATTAAACGCACGGGTTGGCCTGCATGAGCAGATTGATAAGCGGTAAGTGCAACCTCTGTGGATCGGAGTCCATCTATTCCTGAAATCGGTACCTCCACCCCTTCTAGAAGCGCCTGTACAAAAGCCTTCAGCATCAGTTCATTCATGTCATCTCCCCAGAAGGTCCAGTTCCCTTTGCCAGATGCTCTTCCGTATACATTGTTTTTTTGGTTAAAAGCATCTATCGAGATGACACCTTTAGTTCCAATGATTTCCAGGGTCACATCCCCCCATGTGGGAAAGCCGGGATTGCGTGACCAGCTAGGATCCAGCACTCCGAACACACCATTCTCAAAAGTTACATGCACCATTCCAGCATCATCGATCGTCCGCTTGCACTCTGAATCAAATAAGGTATCCGCATAGGCATACACCTGTTCTACAGAAGAACCAGAGAACCAGTTCATCAGATCCATCACATGCACAGTGTGATCTAGAACAGCACCGCCTCCCGATAGGGCTTCATCAGAGAACCATCTAGGTCCCGGAAAAGAACCTCTGTTAGTTCCTTTAAAAGCGATAATTTCACCAATATCGCCGCGATCTAGTGATTCCTTAGCCCGCACAACCGGAGTGAGGAAGCGGCAAGGAAAGGCTGTCATAAGCTGTACTCCCTCTTCAGAGCAGACCGAAATCATGCGTTGCATTTCTTCAACTGACAGACCTAGCGGCTTCTCGCACAGTACATGCTTGCCCGCTCGGGCTGAAGCGATGGTTAGCTCAGCATGATAGACATTTTCTGAGCAAATAATTACGGCATCTATATTCGCATCTTCCAGAAGTTCCTTGTAGTTAGCATAATAGGGAATCGAATGACGTTCTGCGAGCGCCTGTGTGCGCTCTGGCACCTCATCAGCAATTCCACTGACCGTCACTTCAGACATGTGCAGTAAACTTGCCAAATAGTCAAAAGCATGCGCATGCGCGAAACTGATCATGCCAATATTCAAACGGCTCATTAAATATCCCCCTTCACTTCAAGCTTCACCGGTTGATGGGTCATTGCCGATTGCTGAGCGGCTTCAGCCCAGCGTACAGCTTCCAGCGCATCCTGCGCAGTGACTATCGGCTCTTCCTCACTTGTTAGACAGCTTAGAAAATGCTCCAATTCCAAATAATACGGATCCTTCAGCAGCACACTCGAGGGCGTCTCCACAAATCCCGATGTAGAGCCCGTCGTTATCGACTTGCGAATATGCAGACTTTCGCCATCCCCGGTTCCGCCTGAGATGATTCCTTCCGCATCCGCATATTCAAAAGAGGAGTGAAACGGCCCTGGATACCCCCAAAATGCCTCAAGCTGTGCAATGGTTCCATTCTTGAACCGGAAAGTGGCTGAAGCATAATTTATGTCTTCCGACTGGTGCTGGAACGCATATACTTCACGGGCTTCACCAAAAGCCCCACGAATGTAGTCAATGTCGTGAATCATTAAATCTATAATGACGCCACCGCTAAGAAATGGATCCCGAAACCACGCTTGCACGTTTCCGGGATGTGAACCCGCCCGTTTAGCATGGTATATTCCGCCTTGAACACTGCCAAGCTGCGTTATTCCCTCCGCAAGCTGTCTGTAAGAAGGAAAGAAACGAACGACATGGCCCACAAACAAACGTACACCGCGCTCGTTGCAGTAACGAATTGCTTCTTCCGCTTCCTGCGAAGTGAGTGCGAGCGGCTTCTCACAGATCACATGCGCACCATGGTCAGCCGCAATCCGTACCAGTTCTACATGCAAATAGGTCGGCACAGCAATACTGACCACCTCTGGCTTTACCTGCTCGAGCATTTCTTGTACAGATGTAAAATAGCTAACGCCCACTAAATTTCCTAGCACCTCAGCGGCTTTTTCAACGATGTCACATACGGCTACAAGCTCAGCTTCGGGCATGGACTTGTAGCGATCCGCATGAACAGTCCCCATGCCACCGCATCCAATCACTGCTGTCCTAATCAATACACTACACTCCTTTCAGATTGTGCTTTCCTTTACAGACGAACATCAGCACCGCTTACCCGGCTTTCGTTGGCCGCTTCGATGAAGCGAATCAACTCTAGTGTTAGGGAAGATCGTACCGGCGGAGAGTCCCCTCGCGCCATAGCTATAAATTTCTTCAGTAATTGCTGGTATCCTGCGTTGTAATTTGCTCCGAGCGCGTTAATTCCGTTACTCCCTCGTTCACGGTGCAATACGATATAGAAATCAGAGCCGCCTGTACGGTTTCCGCGGATCGTCCCGATTCGCCCGTCCTTCCACTGGCCGACTACCCATTCTTGCGTATCGTTACTGACGGCACGTACGCAATGGCAACCTTCTCCAAGGGCGGCATATAACATCTCAGCAGCGTGTATGCCATACCAGAATAACCCCGGTTGTGTCGGCTGTAGATCGAGTGGTCCAGTACAATCCGCACCTAGAATAGCACCTGCACTTTCATCCTCTAAGAGGGCTACCAGTGGTCCACCGAAACGTAGCATAGAGCTGGAGAAAAATGGCGTTCCGTACCTCTCCGCCAATTCCACAATCATCTTCGCATCTTCAGAAGAAACCGCTAACGGCTTGTCAATGAATACCGGCTTTCCGTAAGGAGCCAGCACCGCAAATTGTTCCTTGTGCACTCTCCCATCTACAGAAGTCAATAGAATCGCATGAGATCTCTCCGCAACTTCTTCTATAGAATCGAGCAATTCAACCCCATAGCGCTCCTGCAATTCACTGCTAATCGGTCTCACACGTGAATAGCTTAGCTCGAAATCAAGAGAACCCCCCGGATAACCGCAGTGTAACCTGCCACCCGGAATATAAAGCGGATGAGATTCATCATTTAGCAGCGCCGCGAAAATCCTGCTATGCGAAGTGTCCATTCCTACCATACCGATCTGCAGCTCTTCCATTTCAACAACACCTCTTATTCGGTTGACAGCCCCATGGAGTGATCTACTTATTTAAGAATTAAACGTTCTTCTCTGAATCGCTCAAGTAGTTCCATGTATTCTTTTCCCACTTGTTCGATGCTGTAAGTAGTTCTAGCTTTCTGTTCTCCCAATGACTTCAAGCCTTCCCTCAGACTATTCTGCTCCAGCAGTGCGCTCAATCTGTCCACACACTCCTCTTCATTGCCTGATTCGTATAGGGAAACACTTAACGGACCATCCAATAATTCAGGCAACGCCCCTACACTCGGAACCACTACCGGACACCTGCAGGCCATCGCCTCCAGTACGGTCATCCCAAAAGATTCATTGGTCGTGGTACTAATATATAACCCACCATTCTGCGTAACCGATGAATAATAGCGATGCATCTCATCGTAATCCACTTTGGGAATCCACTTGAAATACTTAATCCCCTGCTGTTCCACCTTTACCATCAGCTGTTTCTTGATCTCATCGGGAGCAGTATATCCCCCAACAAGCATAAATTGCAGCTCTGGCATCTTGGCATTCAGCTTTCCAGCAATGTTCAAATAGGACGACCAGTTCTTGTGATCATCCAGTTTACCCACCCACAAAATAGTGGCAGGCTCCTGCTCAATACCCGCTTCATATCGGAACAAATCAGTATCCAGGCAATTATTAATATGATAAGCACCCGCTATGCCGATCCCGTCCAAATAATCCTTCATGTAAGCGGAGGGAGTGATCACATAGTGAAAAGGCAAACTATCTTTCGTTGCAGCCAACTTCTGTAGGGGTTCGGAATAGGTGGTATGTACCTCATGAATAATAACCTTTCCCTCTTGTACAGGCTCAAGCGCTTCATACAGCTCGTAAGTATCAATAGTAATAATGACATCGAAATCATAGACTTCCATGTAGCTCTTAATCTCTTCAACCGTCCCCAGAATTCGGACATGCTCGTATCCATCAAAAGCGCTTGCCCCGCCGTAATCTTCCAAAAAAGCAAAATGCACTTCCGAGTGGTGCCGCAAAAATTTAAGTCTATTTGCAAGTTGAGTGGTTACCCCACCTAGAATACAGAATTTATAAAAATATAAGATTCTCATCATCCCTCACCCTTCGCCAAGGATAGTGCAGACCTTACTTGTGCATCCGATACAATGCTGTAGTTCTTGCAAAAAACAGATCACCCTCACGGTCCATCGTCAGAAGCCGCGCATCGTCATTCAACACCTCAAGCTCCTTACTCCGCACATCAAACTTGAACAAGCGATTCATCGACACGCCGTACAGCATGCCTTCCTTGTAGAGCAATTCATTGCCGCTACGCCAAAAATGAGTCACATCATTCCAGTCCATGGAGAACAAAGAGTAAGTCTTTACAGTAAGCTTAAGCTGTGGATCGAACCGAAATAACTTACCTGCCGTCAAACCCCAAAGATGCCCTGCATCATCTAGAACCAAAGCAGAAATAGCCCTTTCCCCTTGCACCGGTATACCTTCCCATACTTTGCAGCGCTTCTCTAGATCCCAAATCATTAGAGAGGCATCCGCACGCTGAGGAGCAATCCCAAGTCCACCCCAGACGGACCCTCCAGCAAACAATAGCTGATCTCTACAGGTCAAGGACACCACACTCTGCAGCGGCAAAAGATTTCTAAATACCTCACGCGCACCGCTCGCAGGATTGTACAGTGTCAACGCTCCTCCATGCCGACCATAGGAAGGAACCGTTCCAATTGCCAGTTCTTCTCCCGCCCAAGCCCAAGCAAAAGGGCGGTCCTGCTCCTCTTCCTGTAAGGAAAATAGCAGCTCTGGATTCTCTCCCGGCTTCCAATCTTCATTCGGGTCATATTTGAAAATATTCGCTCGCGGATATACACCTAGATAAAGACAATCGCTCCCAGCAAGCATACCTTCCGTCTGACCAATGCCCCGATATGAAATGATCTCGTCGGCTGCCTTATCGAATCTGGCCAGCCCACCTGCGAAATACCCTCCGATATAGAGAGCATCATCAGGTCCATAGGTCATAGACTGCAAATGGACCGATTGACCTTGCAGGCCGAAGTCTTTGACCGTATACCGATCCGTCGCCGGATCGTAAATCCAGCAACTCCCGTCCCTGTATACACCCGTTAAGCAGCGCTCTTTCCGATTTAGAGCATGGTTATTCAGCCAGCTATAATCACCTGCCGGCTCCGGCATAACTAGTGAAGTAACGAACAGGCTTCCAGTCCGGACATCATAACGCTGCAAATAGTCATCTTTAATGAAATACACATTTCCCAGCTCATCCGGCGGCGAAACACTAAGTCCACTCACATGATCCAAAGTGTCTCCCCACTCCTGCAGTTCCAGATCATAAATGCACAACCGTGCAGACGGTGTAATTCGAGCAAAAAGCTTGCCCTGAACGATGTTCAAGTCATACACCAGTTGCTCGCTTTTACATTCATCTGGTAGCCTGATTTCCGAGCGTTCTCCCGTCTCCGTATCCAGTACAACAATATGTGGGGTTTGTGTACCAACTCCCACATAGAGCTTATCGTTCCATGCTTCCATAGAACGCGCATACTGTTCTCCAGCTACCATAGCACCGTAATCCCTAAACACTCCTGTCGCTGGGTCATACTGGAACACTTTCCCCCCAGGATAACATCCCCCATAGATCCTGCCTTGCGTATCTGCTGCCAACCGCCACGTATAGAATTCACCGGGAATCATCTCACCCAGGTTCTCCACACCATTCTCATGAGTGTACCTGTACAAAATGCCACTTCCCCCGATATATACTCCGCTGGTTGTTAAGACTACACCCCAGCAATGATCCGAGCCTTCCAGCGCATACCGTTCCACCGCTTGTTCACCACTCGGGTCTAGAACAAATAAGATACAAGGACTTCCGGAAGAAACAGCGTAGATCCGGTCTGCCCCTTGCCATGTTCCATAAGCTGAGGCCCAAACCGCCAGACCATTCAGTGGTTCACCGATCCGCAGCGCCTTCATCTGCTCCCGCCTTCTTTCGTCAGCTGTTCCTTCACCTTCGTTTCACATCCAGAGACTGCTGCAGGATAAGCTAAGACCGCTCCCAACAGATCCACGGGGTCCTCTGCATAACGCCGAAAGGCTTCTTCACAGCGTTCAACCGGGAATATCGCGCTAATCAACGGCTTCACCTGAATGTCCCCTTCAGAGATTAAGCGAATATATTCAGCCATATTACGACCTTCCGTCCACCGCACGTAGCCGTAAGGATAGTCGATCCCCTTCCGCTCATAAATAGGATCATATCGTCCGGGACCTCCGGCTCTAGAAATCAGCACTTGGGCTTCCTTACCGAACATCAGATCACGAGAGAAATCAGGCTTAACATCTCCAACCAACAGTACCTTGCCGCGATCCCGTACCCACTCTAGCGCTTGATCAATAAGGTCTCCGGTTTTACCTCCGGCACATACAATAACTGCATCTGCTCCCATGCCCTCCGTCAGGTTAGCAAGATGTTCCTTAACCTTCTCCGGGCTAGTAGCGATATGTCTAATTCCAAGGTGCTCAGCCATCTCACAGCGCTCTGCAAGCAAATCATAGACGATCACCCGGCATCCTGCCGCCTTAGCAATTTGAGCAATCAACTGCCCAAGAATTCCGGCACCGATCAGCACAAGTGTCTCCCCAAACTGCGGTGCAACCTGCCTTACTGCATGTACTGCAATGGCTCCAAGCCCTACTGTTGATGCTTCCTCTGAACTAACATGGTCAGGAATGGGCACCATCAGATGCTGAGGCATTAGCAGCCATTCTGCATGCTTCGCATAAGGACCGCCGTAACAAGCTACCCGAAGACCCTCAGGCCAGTGCTCCATTCCTTTCCCACGTGTTCGGATTACACCTGCTGCACTGTATCCAAGTACAATTTGTTGCGTACGGTGCAGGCCATTCATCATCATTTCCGTTCCGGGGCTAATCGCCGAATATTCAGTCTGGACTAGTACAAATCCATCTTCAATGACTGGTGTCAGAACATCCGACATGCGAATCTGTCCTTCCTGAGATATTACCGCCTTCATATGTCTTCTCCTCCCGACTGCTTCAGAAACGATTCCGTCACATGCAGCATCTTCTCTATGGGTGTTACTCCTTCAACGCACCGATCATTACGCCTTTTACAAAATATTTCTGTAAAAATGGATAGATCATCAGAATGGGAACGGTAGCAATGATTATCGTAGCGAATTTAATAGATTCACTGATCCGAAATACCTCATCTTGGGTAACACCTGCCAGCATATTTTGCGCAGAGGATTGAATCAGGATTTCCCTCAATATCAATTGAAGCGGGAACAAATTCCGATCCTGTAAATAAATCATGGCCGAGAACCAACTGTTCCAGTGGCCTACCGCATAGAAGAGGGTCATCACCGCCAGAACCGGCATGGAGAGCGGAAGCACGATCCGCAGTAAAATTCTGAAATCGTGGGCGCCGTCTATCTTGGCAGACTCTATCAAACTATCAGGGATAGACTGAAAGAAAGTCCGCATCACTATCAAATTGAAGGCACTAACCGCACCAGGCAACAGCAGTGCCCACCGTGTATCATACAAGCCAAGCTCACGGACATTCAGATACGCCGGAATTAAGCCACCACTAAAAAACATCGTGAACACAATAAAAGCCATTATGACATTTCTCCCCTCCAGATTCTTTCTGGACAGAGGATAGGCACCAAGTGTAGTAAGCACCAGATTAATCAACGTACCGACAATGACATATAAGAAAGTATTTCCGTAAGCCGTCCATACTCGCGTATCCTCAAATACCAGCTTGTAAGCATCCAGATTAAAGCCGATCGGAAAGAAGCTTACCTTCCCCGCAGCAATAGCATGAGCATCGCTGAATGAGGAGACCAGCACGTACCACATCGGGTACAGGAACAGGAAAGAACACAAGATTAGAAACAGCACATTGCAGCTGTCGAAAATGATTTCACCCATACTGCGTTTCACAACCATTGTCTACCCTCCTAAAAATCGTACAAAACTCGTATCGGAAGCTTATGCTCACCATAGGCTGCTTTCAGTTGTTTTCCGGCTGATACGGTTGGCTAGAACGAGTAATGTGAAGTTAATTATGGAATTGAATAATCCTACCGCGGCAGAAAAACTGTAATTCGCTTCCATCACACCTCGTCTATAAACAAATGTTGAAATAACATCCGCAGTGACGTACGTTCCAGGATTGTAAAGCAATATAATTTTGTCCCAGCCCACATTCAGCAGGGTACCCACATTCAGAATCAAGAGGATTAACACGGTAGGCAAAATCCCAGGCAGCGTTATATTCGTTAGCTGCTTCCATCGCCCTGCACCATCTACAACTGCAGCCTCGTACAGGCTCGGATTGATGCCAGATAACGCTGCTAAGTAGATAATTGAGTTCCAGCCCAGGCTCTGCCACATACCAGAACCCACATAGATCGTTCGAAACCATTCCGGCAGAATCAGGAACTGAATAGGCTCCGAGATCAGACCGATGCCAAGCAACAGGCTATTAATAATGCCTCCGGGCTTGGTGAAATCAATAATCATCCCGCAGATAACGATCAGCGAAATAAAATGCGGCAAATAAGACACGGTCTGCAGAAAGGACTTCAGCTTCTTGAGCCGCAGCTCATTGAGCAGCAAAGCAAAAGCAAGTGAAGCAGGAAAAATGAAGATGAGTGAGTAGAAACTCATTAAGAAGGTATTTTTAAGCAGTCTGAGAAAATAATAGCTTTCGAAAAACTTTTCGAAATTCTTGAAGCCCACCCAAGGACTATCCGTGATCCCCAAGTAGGGGTTGAAATTCTTAAAGGCAATGATCGCCCCATACATCGGCTTGTATTCAAAAATCAGAAAATACAAAACCGTAGGAAGGAGCATGAGATAAAGATAGCGATTGGAGGCTATCCGCTTCCAGGGAATCGGACTCCTCTTGACCGGAAGCTTCCTGCTTTCAACTTTAGCGACTTTTACAGGTACAGCCATATAGTTCTCCTCTCCCGGACACTGGCGTTAGTCATAGCTGTCATGTGGCGAGCGGTCACAAAGCACTCTCTGAACCGCTCGACCCACGACAACCTCCTCACAAGCTGAATCATTTCCCTTTAAATCGCTCGTATGCAACCTGATACTCTTTTAACACATCGTTAATTCCCATCTTCTCAAGTTGCTTCATTACTTTGTCATAGTCCTCAATCTTTTGGCGCCCCATGATCATGGCATTGATTGTTTCGGCTACATAGGTCTGAATATCGGCCATCAAAGGAACAACTACATCGTTTTCCTCTGTTGTGAATTGGACTGGAGGCAACTTGCTATCAAAATCGATATAGTCACTATATAACTCGAGCGGATTCTCCGTTTGCCCGTTAGCTTCTCGGATTTGTTCAGCATATCTCGTATCCGCTACCGTAGCCCAGCTTCCGCCCCCGATCGTATGGTTCAGCAGCTCTTGCGTATTCGTGAGGCCATTGGTCGGATGAGTTACTTCTTTCTTATAAATCGGTTCTCCGTTTACCAGATCATATGACTTGCCTTCAACCCCAAAGTTGTTCAGCAGAATGCCTTCTTCTGAGTATTGATAATCCAGCCATTTCATCACTTCCTCAGGATGTTCCGTCCGCGAGGAAACCGCTAATCCGTGTGCTGCTGCCTGCCAGCGGAAGGAGACATGACGTTGATCACCGTTCGGTCCTTTAGGTGGAATGGCTGGTGCAATTTTGAAGGTTGGATGTTTGCCCTCCATTAGGGTAGTAAAGTTCCCCATGTAGGAGCCAGACCAGCCAAACCATGCCCCTGCCACATCGGTAGTCACCTTCTCAGTCAGCGTCTGGAATGTGGTATCTACCAGATAGTTCGGGTCAAGCAATTGTTCATCATAAAGACGGTGCAGATAGGTTACGACATCCTTGAATTTAGGATCATTCGGGCCATATTTTACTTGGCCATTATCCACGAAGAATCCGTAATCGACGCCAAAGGCAGGCGCGAATAACATCATGATATTTTCCAAGTTGACTGTGACTAGTGGAATTTCATCCTTCTTGCCGTTTCCGTTGGCATCCTGCTCCCTAAAAGCCTTGAGCATGTTATACCAATCTTCGGTAGTTTCCGGCATAGACAGACCCAGCTTATCGATCCAGTCTTTCCGCACTTGCGGGAACATTTGAGTGAGATCCTGTGAATCAAGAACGAGATTAGGCAGGTAAAAAATGTGGCCTTCAGGCGAAGTAATTTGTCCCCGGATATCCGGGTTGTCGTCGAGGATTTTCTTGAAGTTTGGCGCGTTTTTCTCAATTAAATCTTCCAGGGGAAGCAGCGCGCCTTGTGTACCATATTTTCCGGAATCCGTGCCCCATAGATCATTGTAGATAATGTCCGGCAGCTTACCAGATGACATCAATAGGCTAAAGGCTTCCGCACTGGCTTCCGTACTATGCTGAAAGTCAATATGAATGTTAGTGTTCTCTTCCATTTGCTGAAAGGATAATTTCTCATTAAAATTAGTTCCTCTGAAATTGCCGCCGCTGGGTGACCAAAGTGACAGTTCAAGCTTATCTGAAACAATCGGGAGCTGCAGACCACCTACTGTTTTACCTTCCTTAGCGGGAGCTTGCGTAGCCTTCTGAACTTCCGCAGTAGGATCTGCGGTATTGCCAGTCTTAGTATTCGAACCGCCGCAAGCAGATACGAGTGTAACTAATGACAACAGGACAGGCAGCAGCAGAACTAATTTCCTTTTAGCAACATTCATAATTCAACCCCCTATTAATAACTAAAAAATAAGATAATCATTATGATATATTCACTAACATCAATCAGAAGGAATCAACGATACATCAATAAATTTTTAAATGAGTAATCACTCTGAAAATTACCTTTTATAGGGGGTATCCTCCTTTCAACTGCCTTTTTTCTACTTTAATTAGACGAAAACATCTGTTCTGACTTCTTTTTGATTTACATTTCAGAGTATCAGATCTCTTATTACGCTAATCTGATATATATCTGATGTATTTTATTATATTTTCCAGCCTACATGATGTCAATATAATAATAAGAAATATCTCTAATAAGTGTAATCTTATATAACATGTACCTGTCGCAAAATGTTGAAATCCCTCAAATTTAATAGAAAACGCTTACAAAACTACTCGTATTTAACTGCTTTAAATAAACCATCTCTGATCTCATAAAGATTAGGCACAATATACAACTTCTGCTTGCTTTTATTTAAAAGAATGCGTAATAATGGCCCACCAGCACCATTATCACGCTTTTCTGATATTCTAAAGAGAACAGCCTTCGCAGAAAAACACCTTTTAAACCTTTTGATCGGCAGCATCCTGTTCCGAGATTAAGAGACTCAATTCCTCATGAAGCGTTTCCTCATCAATCATCTTTGACCAATAAGCGTTCAACAATTTACGAAAGCTTTTTAGATCGGCTATGGGAAGTCCTAAATCTTTAAGGTAGGAGAAGGTCGGAAATAGCTCTCTGTACATCAGATATCTCGAAGGACGATTCAAATGATCCGCCGTGCTCATCTCAGCGATCCGCTTTCGAGCTGGAATACTTACTGTGCGTTCCCGAATAATTTTCTGTGCTTCTACGGAAGCAAGGAAGTTAACGAATTGACGAGCCGCTTCCTTTTGTCGTGAATTCCGGACCACAGCCGCTCCGATCGTGACCAGTAATGTCTTCTGCGGATCTTTTGTTTTCAGCCTAGGTAACGGAGCAAGATCATAGTCCAGCGCTAAGGTCTTGAATTCATTTAAATTAAAAAAGGTCGTCAGAATCATAGAAACTTGTTCTTGGACAAACAAAGAAATCGTCTCATCCTCATGATTGCCAGCAAGATATTTAGGGAAAATCTGATGGTTGTTCACGAGACGGCTATACACACTGAGACTATTTGCCGTCTCCGGACTAAGTGTACGGTGTTCGGTCCCGTCTACCACGGTTTGAATCCCGCTCTGCAGCAGGAATACAGAATAACGGTTCTCGGAAGCAGGTACAAAATAAATGGCATGGCGTCCACGTTTCTCTGCCAACTGACGAGCCGCCTCAATCAAGTCATCCCAGGTCCAATAGCTATCCGGCTCAGGAAGATCCGCTTCCCGAAAATGGGCCTTGTTGTAGCACAGCACCACAGGGGAGAAGGAAATCGGATAAGCATACAACTGTTCTTCATGGTAGAAAGCTTCTGTCGCGATTGGATATAATTCAGGATCAGGATCAAGCGATTCCAGCAGCTCAGCCGAGCCATTTTCAGCCATTTCCTGAAATTGCGTGCTATTCAGCGATACGGCATCAAGCATCCCATTATTGATCATCTCTACGGCAGAATTCACATGGTCAAAATCATTCAGCGCCAGCGGAAGAATATGAATACCGGGATGCAGGCGATGAAATTCACCAATTAGATCATCCAGCAGAAAGTCCTTGGACAGCGAGGCACTGCAGCCAAAATGAATACGGATTCTCTCCTGCGCGGACTCCATAACCTTGCTTCCGACACGGTCGATTTTGACGATAAGGCCTTCTTGGACTAACACATCCAGCCCTCTTCTGACCGATTTATTACTTAACTCAAATTGCTTGGCTAGCATACTCTCTGCCGGCAGATAAGCACCTGGTTGTAGCACTCCACTTAGGATATCCGTACGAATCTTACCCACCATATGATCCAGTCGCTCTCGGAAGGAATGACGACCTGATTTATTATTCATGTACAATTCTCCCCGAAAAATTCAAATTTACATCATCTCCCTCTTATTTTGCGTCAACTCTGAATTGAAGTCAAATGGAAATTCCAGCAAATGCCATAAGAAAAGCCACCTCATTAGAGGTGGCAAACTTCCAAATTATCTATAGATAGGAGATTTCGCTATGCTAATTGTGTAATAACGAGATGAGCTGAAACAGATCTTGTTCCTCCAGCAAGAGGAGTAATAGTAAGTGCGGTGGAATTGCCAGCAGGATTCCGAACTGTCAGTATGGTGTTAATGACCGTTGTTTGCACTATAGCCATTTCTACGATTTCTGATGTACCTGTCGCACGTCCAACTACCGTATAGGCCAGATCTGCGCCATTAAGAGTCAAGATGAGTTGGCCTGCTTCGGTTACACTAACCTGAAACAACACCTGATAAGTCCCTATTGCCGCTAAATTAAAAGAACTAGGGCCCGTTCGTGCAATCGTCGTCCCGCTGGTAGGGCCATTTTGAGGAAAACTCACGTCTGTACCCGGTGCTACAGTTGCTGCATTATCAGGGGGCATCAGGGCAAAAAAATCAGCAAAGCCTAATACCCCTCCTGCTGCTCCGGTCGCTCCGGTTGCTCCTGCGACTCCTGTCGCACCGGTTGCTCCGGCCGCTCCTGGTGCTCCGGGTGCTCCTGCTGCTCCTGGCGCTCCTGGTGCTCCGGTTGCTCCTGCTGCTCCGGTTGCTCCCGCTGCTCCTGGCGCTCCTGCTGCCCCGGTTGCTCCTGCTGCTCCGGCTGCTCCTGGTGCTCCGGTTGCTCCGGTTGCTCCGGCTGCTCCTGGCGCTCCTGGTGCTCCGGTTGCTCCCACTGCCCCCGGTACCCCAGGTGCTCCAGTCGATCCGGTTGCTCCTACAAAACCTTGTGGTCCTATTGCTCCTGCAGGACCAGGTAAACCTTGCGATCCCTGAGGACCTACGACTCCTTGTGCACCCGGCACTCCTTGCGCACCCTGAGGACCAACGGGTCCCGCTACACCCTGTGGACCCATTGCTCCCGCTGGCCCAGGTTGACCTTGCGGTCCTTGGGGTCCTGGGGGCCCACCGGCGGGACCTTGAGGTCCTTCTGCTCCTTGAATTCCTCGTGCTCCTTGGGGTCCTGGTACTCCTTGGGCCCCTTGTACTCCTTGGATTCCTTGTGCTCCTTGAGGTCCTGTAGCTCCAACGACTGTTGGAGTGGTAACATTCACTTCGGGCGGAGGACATGTGACTTGTACAATTTTCTTAATAACTTTTCGACGATGTTCTTTTCTTTTTCTTTTCGAAGGAAATACAGTGGCGATTTTTTTCTTATGACATTTTTTATCGTCTGGACAACTCAATACGTACACCTCCCTATAAAGATAGTTCAGTGTACGCATCTTACTACTTTTAGACATGGACCAATAACTAGTTTTTACTAGACTAGAATCCATATCCAGAAAAAAGGGCTTTAAATATAGGGTGTCACCCTTGAACATACTACAATGTCCACACCAATTTGGATTACTTTCCGTATTTTATTACTAGGACAACTGACACTTCCCTATTAGACCCATATCTATGATTTGGGTCTTTTTTATTTTTACAAATCATCCCTCAAACTCAGTTTAAATCAATTAATTCGCTTTCTAATCTCATAAAAAAACAGCCCCCAAATCCTGGGGGCTTTTAATCATCAATTATTATATTTTATCATCAGGCTTACGAATCGCATTGCCCACCTTCACAAGAATATCAGACATCGAAGCCTCATCATTTACATCATAATCATCAATGTTTAAACGAAGCACTGGGCAAGCCGTAAACTCGTTGATCCATTTCGAATATCTGCCATGCATATGCTCCCAGTAGGAAACATCCGTTTGAATTTCCATCTCACGGCCACGTTCATTAATTCGGGTCAGGATGGAAGGCAGGCTGCCTTCAATATAAATCAACACATCAGGGTGCGGGAAGTAAGGCGTCATAACCATAGCTTCATACAAGCTGGTGTAGGTTTCATAATCCGTTTTGGACATTGTACCTTGATCTGCATGCATTTTCGCAAAAATACCGGTGTCTTCATAGATGGAACGGTCCTGAACAAAACCACCGCCGAGTTCGAACATCTTCTTCTGCTCTTTGAAACGTTCGGCAAGAAAATAGATTTGCAAGTGAAAGCTCCATCTCTCAAAATCATGATAGAACTTTTCGAGATAAGGATTGTGATCGACCTGCTCTAGCGAGGTTTGAAAATTAAGTCTTTTGGCCAAGGCGCCTGTTAAAGTGGATTTCCCCACCCCGACAGTTCCAGCCACGGTAATTATGGCATTTTCCGGGATATGATATGAATTCATTTCATTAGCTCCTTTATATAAGAGACAATTTCAGTGAAGTGTTCTGGATTCTCCACGAAATCGACTGCATTTCCATCAATGGTAATAATAACGGTCGAAGGCTCCTGAATCGCAAGAGCGGCCATCGCGTCATCATAATCTTTAATTAATTGCTCCAAATACGCAGTATCCATCCCCTCTTCAAAGGGCCGCCCACGTTTTTCAATTCTGGTTAATAACGTATCTAAATTGGCCTTAATATAGAGGATAATATTTGGCTTTGGCAGGTCATCCGTAAGCACATGATAAATTTGCCGATACTTTTCACGTTTCGTTCCATTCAGCGTTCGTTCTCCAAAGATCAGGTTCTTATAAATATGGTAATCCGAAATGACCGGGATCCCTTTATCTATGTATTGTGTAACGGTATCTTCAAGCTGTTTATACCGATTACAGAGAAAAAACATCTCCAGTTGAAAGCTCCAATCGTCCATGTTCTCATAAAATTTAGCTAGAAACGGATTCTCATCGACAATCTCTTTAATGATCGGTAAATTTAACTCCTCTGCTAGCATAGACGCTAATGTTGTTTTTCCAGCCCCAATTGGGCCTTCCACTGCAATAAACGGTGCATGTCTCATTGACGCTGACTTCCTCCTCAGATACGAACCTTTCAATAGCTAATCAAGCATAAACGCCTTCGGCGTCTTTATAAGGACGGTAAGTGTGTATGCGAGAAATATAAGGATAAAGTATAGTGTGAAACTTATACTTTCTTTATTTAAAACAGACTAAATTATTGTATCACATGAGACCTTTCTTGTGAGCGGGTAAATATGAAGAAACTTTTCCAGTAGTTCTAGCGTCTAAATGTAAGATAATGGATTATATCGTGAACATATCAAACTTATCTAATAAGAAAAAGAGAGGTATTCCTATGAAAAAAAAATGGATCAGCATGGTTAGTGCTCTTCTAGTATTAAGCCTCGCCTGTAACGTAAGCGCAGCTGCAGCTGCAGCTGCAGAGAACACAACCACGACTACCAACCTCACTTCGTATGGCGCGGATTATCTGACCAAAACAGATGGTTCCTTCTGGGTATGGGGCGGTAATCGCTCCGTCCCCACGCAAATCCATGACCTGAATGAGATACAAGCATACTTTGGTTCCCAATATGTAATGAAGAAAGACCTTTCGGTCTGGCAATGGAGAACATCGGCATACTCTGAAGCTGTTAAAGTGACCCCCGTTCAAGAGCTAGACAATCTGGTCGATATATTCATGACCGGAAATAGAACGATAGCCCTTAAGGGAGACGGGACGATTCTAAGCGCCCCCCTTTCGTCCGATGGACTCACTACCTCCGCGTTCACACCCGTTTCCGGCGTCGATAACGTGGCTGCTGTGGGCGGTTACTATGAGTCTGATCTTCATAAGAGCTGGACACGTTACGTGTTCTTAAAGAAAGATGGAACTGTTTCTACTACACGCGATGACTTCGAAAGCTTCGAAACCATCCAGAATTTAACGGATATTATTCAAATCAAAAACAATCTTGCACTTAAGAAGGACGGCTCCATATGGAGTTGGCCAGTCCAAGATTATTACAAGAACCAGGGAGCTCCAATAGATCTATCTGCGACCCCTCTCAAGGGAATCAGTAATATTAAAAGTTTAAAAGGAAATCAGAACAGCCTATTAGCCATTGATGGGTCCTCTCAATTATGGTTCTGGGGCGCTACCATTACAGGTTCCTCAGACGGAACAGCCTATCATGAACAACCACCGATTCTTCTAAAAGGGATCAAGAATGTAGTTGATGCTTACATCGTAGAGCGCTCTATTGTTGCATTAACCGGGGAAGGAAACGTCTATCAAACTTCTATTGAAAACGAAATGATGCCAGCAGATTCAAAATTTACACTTCTCGAGAAAGAAGTAAGTAGCCTAAAGAAAGGCGGACGACATCTCATCATGCAAAAGAAAGACGGCTCACTCTGGGGCTGGGGCGTCAATAAGGACGCACAGCTGGGCTATGGCGACTATGAATTCAGCCATGCCGGGCCCGTTCCAGTGCAAAAGCCTATTTCGATCTCCTTAAACGGAGAATCTATCCCACTCTCAAATGGAGTTATTACTCGAAACGGACAAAATTTCGTCCCGCTTCGATCGCTGTTCGAAAAATTAGGAGCCACAATTACCTATAAAGAGAACATTACAGCTGCGAAAACAATAGATAAACAAATTATGATCACACGAACCGCTACAGATAAACCGGCTCTCGCCATTAGTATTAACGGTGTAACTGGAGCGACAATGGTGAACAATAAAACCGTAAATCTTCCTACACTACCCTTCATCGTAAACGGTTCGATGTATCTGCCACTTCGCTTTATAAGTGAGCAACTCGGAGCAAAGGTTGAGTGGCTCCCACAGGAGGAGCGCATCGCCATCACGATGCAATAAGGAGTAATCAAAAAAAGGTGTCCCATCACGGGACACCTTTTTATTAATCTTAAGATAAACGTTCGCTGAAATCTTCGAAAGCGAACTGTTTGATTACTTTGATCCCCTCTTCTTCATTGTAACTAACAATAGAAGGCAGATTCACACCGTTAAACATATGATTCTTCACCATGGAATAATGGGCCATATCAAGGAATACGAGTCTGTCGCCGTATTTCAAAGGCTCCTTGAAGGAATAATCTCCGATAACATCTCCCGCAAGGCAAGTCATTCCACCTAATCTGTACGTATAAGGAAATTCCCCAGGTTGTCCAGCATCGATAATGTTCGGACGGTACGGCATAGCCAGTACGTCCGGCATGTGGCACTCTGCTGAGGTATCGAGAATCGCAATGTCCATCCCGTTATGCATCACATCAAGAACGGTAGCTATCAGATATCCGGTATTGAGAGCTACTGCCTCTCCCGGCTCCAGATAGATTTCCACACCGTAAGTCTCTTTCATGTGTAGAATACACTTCACCAGGGTCTCCAGATCATAATCAGGGCGTGTAATATGATGACCGCCACCGAAATTAAGCCATTTCATTCCTTTGAGATAAGGTCCGAACTTCTCTTCGACTACCTTGAGCGTACGCTCAAGTGTATCCGAATTCTGTTCGCACATGGTATGGAAGTGTAGTCCATCAATGCCCTCAAGCTCTTCCGGTCTGAAGTTAGGGAGAGTTACTCCCATTCTGGAATAATTGTAGCACGGATCATACAGCGGAACTTCGATCTCGGAATATTCCGGATTCACTCGAATGCCGCAGCTGATGTGTTTCGGTGCATTCTTAACGCGATCCTTGAATCGATTCCACTGGTCAAAAGAATTGAACACAATGTGATCGGAGTATCCAAGGAGCTCATCAAATTCACTATCTATATAAGCTGGTGCGTACACATGAACCTCTTTGCCCATCTTTTCATAGCCAAGTCTGGCTTCGAACAAGGAGCTTGAGGTTACACCATGCAAGTACTTCCCAACTAACGGATACAAGGAATGCATGGAGAAGCCTTTTTGCGCGAGCAAAATCTTCGCTCCAGTGCGTTCCTGTACAGAATTCATAATCTCAAGATTACGTGTAAGCAATCTTTCATCTACAAGGTAACATGGTGACGGGACCGCGCTGATATCTATATCCATTATCGCGCCTTAGTCTAACAGCGTTGGCGAGAAATCTTCTTGCCAAGGCAGACCATGTTTATTTAAAGCTTCCATGAATGGATCTGGATCGAACTCTTCAACGTTGAATACGCCCGGCTTCTTCCAGATACCTTTTATAATTAACATCGCTCCGATCATTGCAGGAACGCCTGTAGTGTAGGAAATGGCTTGGGAGCCAACCTCTGCATAGCACTCTTCATGATCGCAAACATTGTATACATAATAAGTTTTTGGCTTTCCGTCTTTAGTTCCTTGGATGATACATCCAATGTTCGTTTTGCCTTTTGTTCTTGGTCCCAAGGAAGCTGGGTCCGGTAAAATAGCCTTCAAGAATTGCAGAGGAACGATCTCTTTTCCTTCATACATGATAGGCTCGATAGAAGTCATGCCCACATTCTCAAGCACTTTCAAGTGAGTCAGGTAATTCTGCGAGAAGGTCATCCAGAAACGGATCTTCTTTACACCCTTGATGTTAACGGCCAAAGACTCTAATTCTTCATGATACAAAAGATAAATATCTTTTGGACCAATTTCCGGAAGATCGTATACTTTTTTCTCCGAAAGCGGTGCAGTTTCAATCCACTCGCCATTCTCGAAATAGCGGCCATTGGCTGTAATTTCACGAATATTGATTTCAGGATTAAAGTTTGTTGCAAATGGATATCCGTGATCACCAGCATTGGCGTCTACAATATCAATGGTATGAATCTCATCAAAATAGTGCTTTTGAGCGTAAGCTGTGAACACGCCCGTTACACCTGGATCAAATCCACTACCAAGCAACGCGGTAAGGCCTGCTTTTTCGAATCTTTCTTTGTAAGCCCACTGCCAGGAGTATTCAAATTTCGCTGTATCTTGTGGTTCATAGTTGGCAGTATCCACATAGTGCACTCCTGTTGCCAGGCATGCATCCATGATTGTCAGGTCCTGATATGGGAGAGCGACATTAATAACGACATCCGGCTCAAAGCTCTTGATCAGTTCAATGACTTCGTCCGTATTATCTGCATCGAGCTGAGCAGTAGAAATCTTCGTGCGGCCTCCGGCTAATTTATCTTTCAGAGCGTCACATTTCGCGACAGTTCTGCTAGCTATGCAGATCTCTTCAAATACATCCGGGTTCTGGCAGCATTTGTGAACAACAACACTGGAAACACCGCCAGCGCCAATAATTAACGCTTTTCCCAAAATAAAAACCTCCTAAAATTCCATTTGCAAAATCAACAAGGCTGATTATACATAATATTTTTGAATAAATCAATAAAAACCGACAAAAAATGATGTTTATTGTGTAAAATCTTCAAGGATTCTTGTTAATACTCTTGAATGCTCATATTTCCTCGATTATCCACCTATATATCTAATGAAAATCGCTGGAATGGAGTAAATTTCCGGAAACTAGGACAACTAGATTATTCTATCACAATAGGGGGCTACTTCATACGATTTATTTTAGGTTCAATGAGAAACCTCACCATCCTTTCAATTCCGCCTTAAGACGTTCGGTTTAGCGGCATCCTGAACGGCCATTCACCATTTCCGATCAACAGCACTGCAATGAATATAAAGAGGCCGTAATATATACTCTTACCCGTTTTTGTCCCAATATTACCGTTGTTCCTATGCCCATCCGTTTCAAGACCCTAATTGAATGATCGTTGGGGTTATTATACGTTGTCCCATTGATCCAATATTCATCAGCATCATGATTAAGAATTTCGAGCTGTTTTTTATTGGTTTGAATGGATTTGAACAGCATAAGCTTCGGCATCCCATTCTACCTTAGCGCCTAACATTTCACTCACCAGTCTTAAAGGTACATATACACTATCATTAATAAAGACTGGCTTTTGATCTGTGGCTATCACTTTTCCATTCACTGTCGTTTGTCCATTAACCGAATTTATGATCAGCGTAGTAGAGGTAGATTCCTTCACGGCAATAACTGATCTCGATGGAACGTCCCAACGTACATCCACTCCCATTTGCTGAAATATTCCTCTTAAAGGAACGTAAGTAGAATTGTTGAGCAGTAAAGGAGGCATGGTCAGATCCATTTTACTATTGTTCAACAGGACCTCTATCGATTTCTTCACTGGCTGAGGCGTGTCAATCATAAAATCTCTAACCCCCAACCCAGTCTGTCCAAATTCATTCGTCCCCCATGCAAGAACATGACCGTCTTTTAAGAGCACATAATGATTTCTGTTCCCGCTGGTAATCGAAACTGCATTTTGAATACCACTAATCTGTTTAACATTCATCTTATTCTTATCGCCAACTGTCCACTGCCATACGGTTCCATCGGATTTTACTGCAGAGTCCGTTGTCATCGATACGACATCAGTGAGTCCTGGAATCTGAATCGGCTGTAAAGTTCCACCCGGATTCATATCTGTGTAATTATTCCATAACCAAACGGTACCATCCCATCTCAAAGCTACTCCATTCCACCCATCAGTATCAACACCTCTATACTCCCCGCCGCCTTTAAGTAGGGTAGGCTTTAGAACCGCATCCTTTTTAATGCCTCTAGTTTTAGATGAGCCCCATACCCACACCTCTCCGCCGTTTCCAAGTGCCACTGAATTATTCGATCCTGCAGCTATAGCTAAAACGGAGGGTAGTCCTTTCACCTGCACCGGTGTTAGCCCGTTTTTCCCCGAATTATCACCGAGTTCTCCTTGCTCATTGCCTCCCCACGCCCATACCGTTCCGTCTTTGCGAAGCGCTAAGCTAAATGTGTCTCCTGCTGAAACAGAAATCACATCCGTTAGCCCCTTCACTTGAACCGGCTCTACAAGGACTGTCGAGGACTGCGCTCCATTACCAAGTTGTCCATGTTCGTTCCCCCCTACTGCCCACACTGTTCCATCGTCTTTCAACATCAAATTATGACGGTAGCCACCTGAAACTCGCTTAACATGATCGATGCGCATTTTGACTGGAGTATACGCTGGCGTGGTTGCCCCATTACCAATAGAGCCGTATCCACCACCCCAAGCCCAGGCTGTTCCATCCGCAGTGATGGCATAAGCACTTCTATCCCCCGCATCCAGCCCTGTGATGCCAGACAATAACTTCTTTTCATCCGGGAAATTCACAACACTTTCCGCTCTTACGAATAATGGTGAGACTACAGCTAGGATAATAGCTGCTCCAACAACCGCACTACCTATTCGTCTTATCTGAATTTTAATGCTTGAAATTTGTCTTCCCACTTAAGATCACTCCTTTTAGAATCGGTAGGGTCAAACTGTTGATCTGCAACAATAGAGACCCCCACTGTATTCAATCTTCTTATATAGACTGTGGAATATTATGTAAAGTTGCGAGAAACTGTAATTTTTTAAATCAATTTATACGCTTTAACTTGTAGTTTAGGATTGAAGCTGATTTTAACTGTTTATATGGCATAAATCGCTTGTTGCTGCGCTCTAGGTCTCTCGTCCGTCTTTTGACACACTAAAACTTCAAGAGCATAATAAGCATCGGCATATTGCAACGGATTCCCACAACATACAGAGTTATGCAGGATTTTAGTGTGTTTTGCACCAGAGAGGATGATTACGAGTGAAAAAAGATTTTCAAATAAAAAATAAGCCCTTTCTAATTTTTAGCTTCATCCTGCTCTTAAAATGCGCAGTGGCCTGGTTCGTAGTATTTAGTGACGGCCCTAATTGGAGCATGCTGCTCACAGAGATCCCGTTTTTCTTTATCGTCTTTGGACTCATTGAGTGGATGGCTTCCAAACGGAAGTTTCTGTATTACATGATTGCGAACTTATTAATTTCAGTGATTTATTTTGCCGTCCTGATGTATTACAAGTATTACGGCATAATTGCTACTTACCATGCTTTGCAACAGGCAGATAAGGTAACCAAGGTCGGAGAAAGCACATACTCCTTGCTGGATCCTTACTATTTGTTCATTTTTGTGGATATTGTAGTCTTCATGTTCTTTATGTTCCGTCCCAAATATATTGCGATCTGGAAAGAAAGAGGCATGAACCGGCGTATGAACCGAACCGCCTTGCTTGGGATCATCAGTGTTTCACTTGCGATATGTGTCTTTAATATTTGGCCGAATCATGCCAGTATGAACGAGAACAAAAAGGCAGAGCGTATGGGGATTCTCAATTACGAGGTATATACCATTTTTGCCGACACCACAGAAAAGAAAGAAATGATCGACAGCAAAGAAATTACGCAGCAGTCTGTGGACGCTACAAAGGGGATTACGGAGCCAGTCTCTCCAAAGTATTGGGCAGCGGCTCAAGGTAAAAATCTCATTGTAGTGCAAATGGAATCTTTTCAGAATTTCCTGCTTGGCTTAAGCATTGACGGACAGGAAGTAACTCCCAATCTAAATAAACTTATTTCAAGCGAACATTATTTCAATAACTTCTATACAAATGCGGGGCAAGGAACAACATCGGATGCTGAGTTTGTTGTGAACACCTCTCTATATGTTCCTCATCACGAAGTAGCCACTTCGTCCAACTATATGACTAAGGAACTTCCAAGTCTGCCTAAGCTGATGAAAGCTAATGGATATAACACGGCCACCTTTCACACCAATAGCGTAGAATTCTGGAACCGCAAAACCTTATACAAGGTGCTAGGCTTTGATAAATACTACGATCAGTCCTTCTATGGAGATGATGATCATATTGCATTCGGATCTTCCGATGAGGTGCTGTATGCCAAGACTGTTCCTGAATTAGTCAAAATGGATGCGAAAGACGATCCTTTTTACGCGATGGTCATTTCTATGAGTGCTCATCACCCTTATAAAATGCCAGAATCTAAATTTAAAATGACGCTGCCTAAACGGTACGAAGGGACCTTAGTCGGCGACTATATTTTAGCCCAAAATTATGCGGATTACGCCATGGGACAATTTCTAGACGAACTGAAGTCCAGCGGGTTATGGGACGATAGCGTGATTGTCTTCTACGGAGATCATCAAGGTGTATCCCTGTATTCCCTTGACGGCAATGAGAAATCATTAATGGAAGAAATGGTCGGACACGAGTATGGATATACCGATATGTTCAACGTTCCTTTCATAGTTCATGCCCCGGGTATAGACCAACCTTCTGTGTATACCCAAACTGGCGGTCAGATTGACATCTTACCAACTGTAGCTAATCTGTTAGGTATTTCTATGAAGGACCAGCTCCACTTCGGAGAAGATCTGATGAATCAACAGACCAATCTGCTACCTGTTAGACATTTTCTTCCTACTGGTTCTTTTATTAATGACACAAGCTTGTACTTGACTGGTGTCGATTACGATGATGGAAATAACTATAACCTAATCGACGGCTCTGAAACTGAGGGCGGTTCGACACAAGCGCAATTTGATGCCGTTCAGCGGCTCCTGAATATGTCTAATAGTTATATTCTGCAACGGCCGGATTTATCTTCTACGGATGATGGCGAACAGAGCAAATAATTGATAATTAATAAAAAGAATGCCCCTTAGCCATTGGCCGAGGGGCATTCTTGCATTTATTAAAATAATTAAACCGTTGTTGCAGGCACACTCTTAAGAATTGCCTCTTGCTCTACAGGCGCGTTAACCAGCATATACACACGAGATTCGTAAGGGCGTAATGCCACTGTCTCGATCTTCTCGGCAGGGTCAACTTCATAGTTATTCAACAGCAACTCACTGGAGTCAAATTCCAAATCAAACGGAAGGTCGAACAGCGCTTCCTCTGAAGTCAGGTTTGACATGACCAGCAATTTCTCATTGCCAAGTGTACGAGTATAAGCGTAGATTCGTTCATCTTCAGGCAGGATCAAATCATAGGTTCCATAAACGGTAATAGGATTAGCAGCCCGAAGTGCGATTAGCTTTTTATAATGATGATAGATGGAATCAGGATCCTGCTTCGCACGCTCCACATTGATCTCCGTGAAATTAGGATTGACCTTCATCCAAGGCTTGCCGCTACTGAAACCAGCGTTCTCAGAGTCATCCCATTGCATTGGCGTTCTAGAATTGTCGCGACCGTTCTTCCAGATAACCTCCATGACTTCTTCATGTGATTTTCCGGCTTCTGTCTCTAAACGATACAGGTTCTTCATCGCCACATCATCATAATCATCCATGGAATCAAATCGTACATTAGTCATCCCAATTTCTTGACCTTGATAAATAAACGGTGTTCCTTGCATTAGGAAATACATTGTAGCCAGCGATTTGGCCGATGTCTTCCAATACTCGCCATCATTTCCCCAAGTGGAAACTGAACGTGGTTGGTCGTGATTCTCGATAAATAATGCATTCCAGCCTCTACCCTCAAGACCTTTTTGCCAGCGGGAAAGTGCTGATTTCAGCTGCAGAACATCCAAGCCACCCGTAACACTCTTATTCCAAAGAGCTAAATGCTCGAATTGAAAAATCATATTGAATTTGCCCTGCTCCTCGCCTACCCACATTTCCGCTTGATCGACACTAACACCACTCGCTTCACCAACGGTCATAATGTCATAACGATCAAATGTTTCCTGTTTCAGCTCCTGAAGAAAATCGTGAATTCCTTCCCGATTCATATGACCCGCGCCGGACGAAACGAACGGAAGATTATCTGGATTTGGCAGATCAGGAAGACCTGGAATTTTCTTAATATGTGAAATAGCATCCACTCGGAAGCCGTCGATCCCTTTATCTAGCCACCAATTGACCATACCGTATAATTCCTGACGCACTTCAGGATTCTCCCAGTTGAGATCAGGCTGTCTTTTGGAGAAGACATGCATGAAATATTGCTCTGTAGCAGGGTCAAGCTCCCAGATCGAACCGCTAAAAATACTCTCCCAGTTATTCGGTTCCTTACCGTCCTTAGGATCTCTCCAAATATAATAATCGCGTTTCGCATTATCCTTGCTGGAACGTGCTTCTACAAACCAAGGATGTTCGTCAGAAGTATGGTTAATGACAAGATCCAGAATCAGCTTCATGCCCCGTGCATGAACCTCGCTTAATAGCTGATCGAAATCAGCCATACTGCCGAACTCCGCCATAATATCCTGGTAATCTGAAATATCATATCCATTATCATCGTTCGGGGATTTATAAATAGGACAGATCCAAATGACATTAATACCAAGGTCCTGTAAATAATCAAGTTTTGAGATGACTCCCTGCAGATCTCCAACACCATCGCCATTGCTGTCCATAAAGCTCCGTGGGTAAATTTGATACGCTGTGGCTTCTTTCCACCATGTTCTGTTCAATGTATGCAGCTCCTTCGTATTCATATACCCTCTTAGGAAAATATTTTCCTACTTAATTCACAAATTAGTGATTTTCATAATAAAACTTAAGATTATCGACTAAAAAACTATCTATTTAGAGTTTATTCAAGGAAATTATTTTCCTATGCGATCATTATAGGATCTTTTATTTTCCTGGTCAATAACAATCTTTTGGATTCTTGAAGCTATCCGTGATATGCTTGCGATATATTCTAGAACGAATACAAGATTGGAAAGTTATGGTGATATTCTTGAAGGTAAAAATTAAAGATATAGCCAAAATGGCTGACGTTTCAATAGCTACCGTTTCAAGGGTTGTCAATAACAGCAAACCGGTAAACGAGGAAGTTCGTAAGCGTGTATTGGAAGCCATGAAACAAATGAATTACCGTCCTAATGTCATCGGTTCAGATGCAGGTAGACCGGATACACCTCTGATTGGTGTCATTATTCCGCAGAACAGTAATACCGTGCTTGATGATTTCAATATTGGCATACGTGATCTCGCCGAGCTATATGGTTATGATGTTTTGGTCGGGTTAACAGACGGAAGTGTTAATAGTGAACTTCATTATTTGAACTTATTCCACCATATGGGGACTGAGGGTTATATATATGTAGGCTCGGTTCCGAGTAAGGAGCACTTGGAGATTATCCAGAAATCCGGGTCACCTTGCGTGTTAGTTGGAGAACAATCTCAGATTGATTCGATCCCTTCTGTCCATCTGGATAATGTTACCGCCTCCTATGAAGCCGTTACTTATCTGATTCAAAAAGGACATAGAAGTATCGGCATGATCCGGGTATCTGGAGATAATGCAGTGGGTGGCGATCGATATCGCGGCTATCAACAAGCGCTTATGGATGCAGGCATTACCTTAAGAGAAGAATGGGTAGTAGAAAGTGGAATGGCCGTAGAAGATGGAAGTGACGCTATGCGCCGGATTAAGGATAGCGGGGAGCTACCTACTGCGGTTTTTTGCTCCACAGATTGGATAGCTGTAGGGGCGATGAATTTTCTGATTGATAACGGTATTCGGGTGCCAGAGGATGTTGCGGTGTTCGGATTCGATAATAGCTTTATCGCTTCTGTCGTTCGTCCCAAGCTGTCCTCGGTGGAATACTCCGGAACGGAGATTGGAATGACTGCTACCCGAACTTTAATCAAGCTGATTAAAGGGGAGACTGGTATTCAGCATCATGCAAATGTAGCTCATTATTTGGCAATTCGTGAAAGTACGGGTTAGGGAAAGCTTCCCTAACCCTATTTTAAAATCTGATAATGGTTATTGTGTAAATCCTACACGGGCGCGTTCCCGTCCTTTAGTATCTAGTGTAATGGAACAGACGGAAGTTATGGGAATATAAAGCTCCTCAAATTCTGTCCGATATTTGATAAACTTCTCAGTTACCGTTTCCAAAATGCCTTTTCTAGCGTTAGAGCCATCTACAAAATAAATGGTTACCTCTTTGCCCTGCAAAGCTTCCAGCATCATTCACTTCACTCCTTCGACTTACAGATTTGTGATAACTTTGTCGATAATCCCGTACTCCACTGCTTCCTCGGCTGACATGAAATAATCCCGATCCATGTCTTGTTGTACCTTCTCCACCGTCTGTCCGGTTCGGTCCGCTGTAATCTGGACAAGCACTTCCCGTAGCTTCAAAATACGTTTGGCTCTAATCGCAATATCACTGGCCTGCCCCTGCGCACCACCATGTGGCTGGTGAATCATAATCTCACTATTCGGCAGCGCATAACGTTTACCTTTAGCCCCAGCTAACAATAGAAGTGAACCAAAGGAAGCCGCCATACCTGTGCAGATCGTATTTACTTGCGGTTTAATGAGCTGCATTGTGTCATAAATACTTAATCCCGCTGTTACGGAGCCCCCTGGACTATTGATATACATATGTATATCTTTATCTGGATCCTCAGCTGATAAGAACAGCAATTGGGCAACAACACTATTCGCTAATTGATCCTCAATCTCCGCCCCTACAAACACAATTCGGTCCTTTAAGAGCCGCGAATAAATATCGTAGGATCTTTCCCCTTGATTCGTTTGTTCAATGACATAAGGAATGTACGCCATGCGTATGCGACCTCCATCCGTTTATTTTATTTGAAATCTACCCTGTAAACGGATTAGTCTATGGATAGGATACGTTAAGCGGGCAAAATATTATTTTTATTATTGCGTATCTTAATTTGGAGCTCATTCGTTTATTATTAGAAGTAACCGAAAGCACTTTACCGGAAAAGGGGTTATGCAGAGTGACCAGCCTTGAGAAGCTTAGCGCCGGCCATGAACCGGATGAGAATCATACCACGTCTTTGCAAATGGCCCTGAAGCGGTATTGCCTTACACTGACACAATCCCCGTGGGAAGCCGAAGATTTGGCTCAGGATACGTGGGTCAAAGCACTGGGCTATATGAGGACTTCCAAACATTCGAAGGAAATGAATGAACACAACCAAATGAACGATACAGGCAAAATGAACAATACAGGTCAACTGAACAATTCAGATCATATGAACAATTCAGATCATATGAACAAGTCAAATCTTACTAGTAGTACAAATTCCACAACACTAACGAATCACCCCAATCCCGAAGCACTGCTCCTGCGGATTGCCAGAAATACCTGGACAGATATTATGCGGCGAAAAGCCACGTTGTCACGAGTGCTGGAAATGGATCAACCACGGACAGAGGAAGCAGCAGAGTATGGTTTATTTGAGATTGAGGCTGCTTTTCAAGCCTTACAGAAGCATCTGTCTCCACTGCAGCAAGCAGTGTTCCTGCTCCGCGATGTATTCGAGCACTCCGGAAGCGAAGCTGCCGAAATCCTCGACACCACAGAAGGAGCCATCAAAGCTGCTCTGCATCGAGCTCGGCAAGCCCTCCGTTCAGTCAGACAAGAGCTTCTTCAATCTAACGGCCCCTCCATACTGCAGGATACGGAACTACAGATTGCCTTGAATCGTCTTGCATCCGCCTATGAACAAGGACAAATCGCCGAGTTGATTGAGCTTGTCCTTGCAGATGAAAGTCAAGAAACTCTAATGGCCGTGTCCAGCCAAAACTTCCAAAGCGTTCAACCTTTCCAATCTGGCGGATTCAGCTCTATGGGCTGGAACTATTCCGAGCCAGGAATGCGGATGGTGGCTTAGTCTTTCGTGACGCTATCTAGTAATACTGGAGTAAGCTTAGCTAAATGAAGCACATTACGTTACGTTATAACCGAACAAATATTAGTTTTGAAAAGTATGAGTTTGATGAGATAGGTATGTTTTGTGAGTTAGGTCAGTTTGATGAGTTGTATAGTTGGGTGATGTTTTAGCTTTGAGCTAGTGACGTTGCAAAATGTGCAACAGAATCCATGAAATCAACGCTAAAAAACGAATCTACTGCACTATCTGCAATAGATTCTTAATAAAAGTGACTTTTAAGTCAATTTCTCATCTTTTGATTGTATAAAGTGCAATAGAATCAAATAATGTCCTATATAGTTTAAATTCTATTGCATAAAGTACAATCACACTAATGAAATCTCCTCACATATCTTTATGCTTCATTCATCACCACTCATCACTCTTGAAGGTACAATTCCCCTGCTACGGAAACCTTTAATTAGACTTATAAATAAACATTAATGTTAGTTAGGAGTGATATTTTATGAGGAAAATTCTTATCTTAGGCGGCACGCGCTTTTTTGGAAAAAGGTTAGTTGAACGATTGCTACAAGATTCCATAAACGACGTAACAATACTTACACGCGGGGAAACTAGCGATTCCTTTGGAGATCACGTTCAACGGATCCATGCGGACCGTTTCCAAGCAAACGAGCTCGCTCAGGCGGTAGGAGATACACTATGGGATGTCGTGTTCGATAATATTTGTTATTCACCGGACGAAGCGGATCAGGCACGCCGGATTTTTGATGGTAAAACGAAAAGGTATATCCTCACCTCAAGTTTATCCGTCTATGATTTCAGCGAAGAAGCGCTGACCGAGGACATTTTCGATCCTGAAACTCACCCTATCCGCCACGGAGGGCGAAATGATTTCACCTATCAAGAAGGAAAAAGACTGGCGGAAGCCGTCTTCATGCAGCAGGCTAGCTTTCCAGTCGCTGCGGTTCGCTTTCCAATTGTGCTGGGCATAGATGATTATACGCGAAGACTTCATTTTCATATTGAGCATGTCCGTAATGAGTTGCCGATTGGTATACCGAATCCCGAAGCACATATCTCCTTTATCCGTTCGGATGAAGCTGCTGATTTCCTATATTGGCTAGGCTGCAGCTCTACTATGACAGGACCGTTCAACGCTTGTTCAGACGGTACGGTTAGAATTAAGGATATTCTCACAATGATTGCAGAAGAAACAGAGAAACACGCCATCATCCAGAAGCAAACCGCAGACGAGCATATGTCACCCTTCGGAATTGAACAATCCTGGTTTATGGATACGACAAAAGCCCGGTCGGCGGGGTACAAGTTTCTCAATCTAAAGAACTGGCTCCCAGAGCTAGTTAGCTCTCTGAACAAAACCTACGAGGAATAACTTCTCCCACACACAAGCCCTCTTCACTCATTCATCTATGTGACAAAAGCTACCCCTAAGTAGATATCTTCTGCGAAGGTGGTAGCTTTTTCATTTCACAAAACCTCTGCGAACATTTCAGATAACTGCACTCTATACAACTAAATCAAGCTAGCCAAGCTTATTCTCGACTTTAGTTGTATTCATTGCAATTAAAAACTAGCTAAACACCACTGACAGTCATTTCTCGGAGAAATAACTGCACTAAATACAACTAAACACTCTTTAAGGAAAACACATCCTTCAATAGCTGCATTAAATACACTTAAAGTGCAAAAAAGGTAGTTAGAAGAATCTCTCCTCTAAGCTACCTTTTTACGTTACAGAATTAGTGAATCAAGTCGCTTCCGATGTGCGGGCAGTCAATCAAATCTTCCCCTATGCGGAGATTGTCAAATAAGAGCGTTCTTCAGGTGTTTCATCGCCAGATGTGTCACTGTCATCTCCAGCGATAATCTCGTCTGCTATGTCCGAATTAATCTTGAAGACGTTGATTTCCTTGAATAATTTTTGCGAAATCTCATTTATCTCAACGGCTTGGCGGGCAATGTCGTGGATCGCGTTGTCCTGCTGCACACTAGAGGCATTCACTTCCTGAACCCCTGCCGCAGTTTCCTCAGCAATGGCAGCCACGTTGTGAACAGACTCTGCGAGTCTACGATTCATAGTCTGTGTCATATCTACCTTGTCATGGATTTGCCCAATCTGCTTACTAATCTCAACGATCGACTGATCTATCGCTTCAAAAGACGACAACGTTTCTGCCACTTTTTGATCCTGCTCTTCAAGATTTCCTTTGGTCTCCAGCATATATTGCTGAAATTCATCCATCCCTGCTTGCAGCTCGTTAATAATCTGACTGATATGTACGGAGGACTCTTTGGTCTGATCAGATAATTGTCTCACTTCATCTGCTATGACAGCAAAGCCCTTCCCATAAACTCCCGCCCGCGCTGCTTCAATCGCTGCATTTAGTGAGAGAATGTTGGTCTGGTTTGAAATGTTTGTGATCGATTTGGTAATTCTGGAGATATCCTTCGATTGGTCGCTCAATTTGGTTAAAGCAAGATATACTTTATTCACAGACTCACGTGAGTGCTCTGATACCTCGCGCAAAGCGATGACGGACTCGGAACCTTTTCGAGTATTGTGATTAGCCGTTTGACTTGTCGAGAGCATAACCTCGGTATATTCCGTAATTTCATGAACTTCCCGTTCCAATTCCTGAATCAAGCTTGCGCTCTGCTCAGATTGTCCGGCTTGCTGCTCAGCGCCTACAGAGATTTCCTGTATTGTGCTTACGATTTCTTGATTCGTATGAGCGGTGATCGATGAAGATTGTTGAAAAGAGTGCGAATAAGTCGCGAGCGAAGAAGCTACCGATTGGGTCTGCTGAAGCATCTCTCGAACCCGCAACACCATATGGTCGAAATGATGACTCAGACTTCCCAGCTCATCGTTATATGGCGAATTAATCTGCTGCCGCAAATCTCCCTCAGCAATATTACGTAGAGCAACTTGCAGCTTATTTATAGGGTTCAGGAAGGAACGAATAAGCATAACAGCAATAATAAGTGTGAAAATGAATACTAGTATTGCTGCATAAGCCCCCATAGAACTAGTCAGATTTAACAAATCAAAAGAATAGTCTTGAGCCTTTTCTGCGTTCTCTGCTGCTGCTGTATATAGTTTCTCATTGGTCTCCAGCATAGCTTTATTCATAGCCAATGCCTTCGTATGTAATTCATCAATTCGTTCCAGAACGGCCATGGGATCAAGCTGCTCATCCTTTAGGGTATTCACTAATCCGTCAAAATAGCCTGTATATCCTCCAACTTGATTATGTAACTGTTCTAACTCCTTAGACGCTGGCGAATCTGCTTCAAACTTCACTTTACCCAATTCTTCCATTAGCTTTGTCTGCTTGTCTTTAAAAGGTTGGGTAAATTCTAAATCGCTAGAACCCGCTAGAGAGGTCTCCACACTGTTCATTTCTTGAAGCAGTTGAGTAATGGTGGATACTGTAATTCTTTTTTCCATCTCCATTTTTTGTGTTTCCATAGAGATTTCTACTTGATTGATTTTATAGTTTTGGTATAGCGCTACCCCTAGAAAGAATAGTACCACGGCAGAAAAACTCAAGATCAACTTCCACTTCATTGATAGATGCATAGACCTAGCCTTCAACAATATCATCCTCCGTATAAAGCCTCATATGGCAATAGGTACTTTTTACTAATATCTAAATTGTAGAAGCTGTACATTAAATACCAGACACAGTTTTGTATGAGAAATGTAAATTTTGTCGAGTACACGTTCACAACTATCCTATTGCAATTGACGTAACGTTAAGTGCTAAAATACTTCTTATAGGGCGCCTTATCAATCAATAGAACGGGAGTTGTCTATGAGTGGATTTGTGACCATTGATAAGCTTTCTACGCAAATCGGACTGACGAGTCGGACGTTGCGTCACTGGGAAGCACAAGGATTATTTGAAAGCCACCGTGAGGCTAGCTCGGGTTGGCGAATTTATGATGAGCACGCAATTCTTGCCATTCAAATCACTGCATTATTAAGAAAGCTTGATATTAGTATTAAAGATATCGGAACCGTTCTAAAGAACATGTCCGTACAGTCCTTGTATGAAACACTTCTTCAGCAATCCGCTTCAATTCATAATGAGAAATCCAAGCTAACACAAAAAGATCGCGAAATCCGCTTCTTATTACAATTAATATCCGCACGTACGGAGGAGTCCATAACTAACCATTTGTTATTAGAGCTGAATGAAGAATCATGCAATACATTGGATGATTTGAATGAGAATGAGGAGGTTCTATCTATGACAACAATTAAACACTCTCCACCTATCCATGTAAGATTCATTACACTTCCAACTATGAGATTTGCTTATAACATTGCAGTCAGTACATCCCCAGAGGATGAAGCTATGCTACCTGTCTTGGAATGGTTGGAAGCTAGCCACCTCTTGGGGACGGCACGTTTATTTGGCGGGAATACAAATCCGCATCCTAGTGGTGAGAATAACCCTTATGGCTATGGATTCTGTGCCTCCATTCCTGAAAATGTAGAAATACCAAGCCACCTTAAAGAGATGCGGTTCGACGGCGGTCTCTATGCGATGACGGAAAGCAGTGATGATATCTACGGCTCATGGCAAGCACTGATGAGTTTTTTGGATAATAACCTTGATTATCAAGCTGACCACGATTCAAGATTATGTCTTGAAGAGCATATCCGTAACGATAGTCCCAAAGGCAGCGGAAATGAGTATGTATTAAATCTGCTCGAACCTGTAAAAAAGAGAGCTTAAAACAAAACGCTCTCCTTTGCCCATCATGGCATTGGAGAGCGTTTCTATTATCATCAAAAAATATGATGATCGCTTAAGATTGACTCAGCTTTAACAGCTTCGCTAACATTTGAGCTATTTCTTCACGAGTCGCTGTATCTTTTGGAGCAAAGTTAAGCCCCGTACTTTCTGCAACAGGCTTGCCTGAAATAATTCCTGCCTGCTGAGCAGCTGCGGCTGCTTCAAGAGCATAAGAGCTTATCGACTTCTGATCCGCAAAAGCTGAACTGTCGCCACTTACAGGCAATGTCCAGTTCATAGCTTTCGCTAATCGCACGATCATGACAGAGAGCTGCTCACGAGTTACATTAACCCGAGGATTGAACTGTCCATCACTCACGCCGGTAACAATTCCCTTGCGATTAGCCCACGCTACCGCTGCCGCATAATAATCGTCAGCCTTAACATCTGTGAAGTTTCCTGCTCCTTCTGCGCCCAGATTAACACCAGCCAATCGAGCTAGGAGCAAGGTAACATCTGCTCTGGTTAGTTGACTCTTAGCTCCGAACTTACCTTCACCAATGCCGGTAATTACATCACGAGCTGCCAAATACGTAATAGAATCTTTAGCAAAGCTGCTGCCAATATCAGAGAAGCTCACTTTGTTGTACCCTACTGCATACGTGGAGAATTGTGAAGTTTGGAAATTCAGTTGTCCCTTTGCTGCGTTATAGCTACTGCCTGCTAGTACAACCGCTTGCCCCGCATTCGTCAAATCATAAGCTACGACTGCATTAGCATCTTCATTTGCTCCTAGTGTATACGGCACTGTTATTGTTGCAAAACCAGCACCTAGATTAGATAGACGCTGACTGCCAGCGGAAATCGCCAGGTTTATTACTGGACGACTGCCAACCACAGCCTGAGCTTTGCCTTTCCCATCCGTGTCCACACTGCCGATGGACAGCTTAATGTCCTCACCCTTTGCTGCTGTGTGCACAGCCGAGAGTGCATTACGATCCAATGTTATCGTACTAGCTCCTGCTTCAACTACAACTGACTTTGCAATACTACCTGTAAGTGCCGCAAAAGCACTCGATGGGAAGTTAAGTAGAACTTCACCTGAAGCTGCATCAACCTTAGAGCGGAATATCAACTGACCATTAGCATTATTCGCCAGAGACCTAAGTCCCTCTGTAACCATATCCAAAGTAACGGAGGCAACTAACTTACCTTCTGCATCCGCTGAAGCCTTAACCTCTACGATAATCTTATTACCTTCTGTGGTTACAGCTGGTGTTGTCGCCTGTTTAACTGGATCTTTAGTCGTTACCGTTGTACCAGGTCCCGGATTTGAAATCACCGGATCTACTGCGGATACGGTCACAGTAGATTCAGCTACGCCATAACCATCTGCGCTATAGGCGGAGATAACCGCTGTTCCCTTTGCCAAGGGAGTGACCTTTCCGTTGTTATCAACGGAAGCAACACTTGGATTCGAAGAACTCCAAGTTACCACATTCGATCCACCCTCAGCAGGAACTACGCTAGCCTCAAGCGTTGCTGAAGCTTCGCCAACCTTCAATGACAAAGAAGTCCGATTCAGTGTTACCTTCGATACATTCAATTGATAAATGGCCACCGTACCACCAACTTCATTCGCTACGAGTACTAATGGCAATCCAGTCGGGCTTGATGTTGCCGAAATAAATTCGATACCTTCTGGACCAGTGTCCGTTTCAATGGTGTTCGCAGGTGTGAATTGACGTGTATTTATATAGTTCACAAAGTTCGGTTCCTCTGGATTCGTCACATCATAAGTCATCAGACCACCGATTCGCTCTAGACCAATAAAGGCCAGCGCTTTTTGTCCAACCTTGCCTACCTTGACATACTCAGGCTCCGGTCCTTTTTTGGTACTACGGTTATCCATGGTCGTGTTACTGTTGCTTGCATTGAAATATTCTGGCAGGCGTTCTCCGGTAATCTTTTCAAAGTCGCTGCCACTATCGTAGACCTGTTCCATAGAATCTGCTTCCCAAATGGAAAATGAACGGCCACCGTACAAGTAAATTCCATCATTGCCCATGTCAGACATAACTTCTACACTATCATATTTATCTTTATTTTTATTCAGAAACTTAGCCGCATCTGATTCCGGATCTAATGAGCCCTTCATTTTTTTGACTGAGCTCACGTTCACTTTACTATCCCATTCCGTTGCGTCACCTTCGTTGGCCGTGAACAGATAAGTTTTACCTCCGACCGTGTACTGATCTATACCATCAGGCATATACGTACCGAAGAATGGAACATTTTCTAAATTCACTTTATTATCTTTTACCAGGTCCAGAGCATTGTTAGGAAGGCTTAAGTCCTTGAAACCTAATCCTTTAACCCATAGAACCTGCTTGGAGGCAATATCGATGGCAGCAATAGCATTATTCTCTTGAAGCGCTACATAAGCAATGGTCTGGTCATCAGAAAGCACGACAAACTCCGGCTCCAGATCACGTATCGCATCCTTTTTTTCGCCTTTGCCCGTAATCTGTTTAGTTACCGGATCAGCTACTCCACGAATATGGACAAGATCGTCAATTACATCAGGGTTATCGAACTTCACCTGAATCGAAGTGTCCTTGAGCGTATCAATGATCGTTACACTACCTTCAGGATCACCGACAGTCGTGCGTGGTTCAGCTTCGTCCGCTGTCAAAATGTAACGGCCATCATCGGTATACTTCACCATGTCCGGTTGTACTCCAGCTTCATAAGAAGCCAACATTTTACCATCATAATCGAGTACAAGAACCTTACCGTTCTTCATAGCATCTTCTTCTTGAATGGCTACAGCGATCCGTTTAGTAGCGGTGTTGATATCTACACTCGTCAGGTCTCCGTATGTAAATCCATCCACTTCGGATAGCTGTTCTACATTAATACTATATTCTTTTTGCGGATTAGAAGGGTCCTTGAGATTCACAATATCAACTGTTGCAGGGTGAGATGAACCATTAACGAGGTAGAACTTGCCGTTATCACGGTTAAACTTCACGATCTCCGCCACGCCGCCATCTTTATTGGTCACGCCTACAGCGTATCCGCCGATCTTAGTTACACTAAGTAGATCTGGAGTCAAAGGTGCTGCGGCTTCCGCCACATTCAGTGGTACTATAGCTTCTGTCTTCTTCCGGGGTGTCGAACTGTCATACACTGCGATACTTACGGTGGCCGCCCCTACTTTCGTAGGAGTTCCACTAATATTCCCAGATGCTGCATCCAATGATAGTCCGTCCGGTAAACCCGTAGCTTCAAAAGAATAAGGCTGTACTCCCCCATAAACGGACAATGTTACCGAATAAGGCGATCCGAGCTTTGCTTCTGAAAGATTCTGAGTTGCGATGCCAAGATCGCCTACATTTATTCCCCATTGTCCATCTGCGCTGTTATGCGGCTTTGCCAAGGCCAAAGCTGAAGCATCTAAGGCATCAAAGCTAATCTGTTTGAAATCTGCTTTATTGTTGTCTGAATCTACGAAAGCAACGCGTCGAACGGACTTTTGTTTAGAAGTACCTTCCGCTTTCCCCGTAGGATAGTCCGTCTCGTATCCATCTATCTTAGCATTATCATCATTTGCTGCTACACCAATCATGTCCACGTAACTACTTGACATTGTTTGAAATGGATTCACAACCTGCAGCAAGTCTGTACTGCTTAGCAGAACAACCTTCATGCCTTTGTTATTAAAATACATCCCCGGCCAGGACTGATCGCCTTTGGCACTGATATCGTTTTTGTGATCCTTGTTGTTGGCATCATCGGTGATGAGATAAGAAGAATGAGCTTTAATGGTTCCGTTCAAATCCAACTTGCTCCATTGCCCAGCGAGCTTAGGATCCGAATATTGTACAGACCAACCTACTAAACTCACATCGGAATCAGTTGGGTTATATAATTCAATGTAACCTTTCGAGAAAAATCCACCTGATGCATCGGCAGTGTTACCCCCACCATAAACTTGATTAACAATAATATGAGGAATCTTCACATTGTATTGACCGTCTGCCGTATAAGGCGTACCTGATTGAACGGATGCAGCCACTGCTGGACCTGCCATCCAAGCGGAACCTAACAACATCTCAGCTGTAAGCATAAGAGAAACAATAGCTTTACCAGTGGGTTTCAAGTAGATTTTCACTCCTATTGATAGTTTCTATCAATATAGAGTAATAGTATTACCTAACCTGCAGATTTGCGTAATGGTGATGTAAACATTCTCTATGCAGTAGCAGGAGTTATTTTCACAAATATAAATCGTGTAAGAGGCCCGACTAATAGAATTTGCAGTGGAAGTGCAACAATGAAATTCTTACCTATCGCAGACAGATAAGCCATCGGTAGTGCTGAGGTGAACCCTACATGAAGAAGTGCGCCATAGAAGGACATAAACAGCACCATTCCGGTCACCATAAAAAAGGAGATGAACATGATTTTTTTGATCATCGGATCATTCTCTTTTACCAGCTTATGTGCGATCCCTTTCGCAACTTTCCCTACAACAAAGACATCCAGAATAAAAGCAACTACAAACGCAGGTACGTAGCCGATGATCACATCTTTAACTAACGTACCTGACCAGCCCTCCATCAGCGCTACATTGTAAATGCTCATACCCAGCACCATCAAAGCACACATGATGAATGTAAATAATAATGCTTCTTTTTTGTTTCTTCCCATCTTCAAGCTCCTTTTATCTCTCAGTATTGTCAACCTGGATTACAATATCACAGCCATTCGAACTAAGTCAACCAAGTTGACAATGAATACAAATGACTTATACTTGGATTAATGAGCGATGATTTAGGAGTGTTCACATGGATAACCATCTGCAAGAAATGAATCTTATTGATTTACTTAGTGAGAAACATCTAGCCCTACGTAAAATAGTGACTGACCAAGACCCGGACCAAATTAATAAGACTGAATCCCATATCCTAGCAGTTCTTGAAAAACATGAAATGCTCACAATCTCAGAAATCAGTAGAATTATTCATATTTCAAGACAGGGTACGCATAAAAGTATTCAAGGACTGTTATCCCTCAACTATGTAGAAGCCGTGGAGGTCAAAGGAAATCAACGTGACAAAAACATCATCCTTACCCAGAAGGGTATCGAATGCAATCAAAGAATGATGATCACCAAAATCGAATTAGAGCAAAGAATCGCTAACAAGCTTGGGGCAGCTAACGTAGAGCATCTCAAATCTTTGTTAAAAGAAGAATGGCTCTAAGCTCAAGCAAAAAAGACGCAGGGCTCCACCCTGCGTCTTTAAAAATCTTCAATTATTTTCCGGGAAATTGTCGTTAATTAGCTTTCAAAGCACTGTTTGCCGCGCTCTCCCCACCAAGACGACCTGAGGTAAAGGAGTACCCAATACCAACGCCGTTTCCAACATAAGTATCGTTAAACAACACGCCTTCAGATTCAAGACCTACAGCAAACAATCCTTTCACTGGCGTCCGTTTATCATTCAGAACTTGGAACTTTGTATTTACTAGCAAGCCCCCAACAGAACCCAAGTTATTGATTTCAGCAATGATTGCATAATATGGACCTTCTTCACCCATAGGTTCTAAATACTCAGCAGCTTTACCAAATTCAGAGTCAACACCAGTTTTTGTCGCTTCTTTATAACTATTGTAATTTTCTACAAACACGTCAACATCCATTCCTGCATTCGTAGCTAATTCTTCAATCGTATTTCCTTTGAAGCCATCTCCGTTCTCCACCATCGAATCAAATACTTTCCCGACATTTGCCCAAGGGTTCTCAAGTGTAAATTGATCCGCAAATTCAGCATAGAATTCCGGTGGCATTCCTGGAAGACTTGGTGCATGAACACCGTTCATTCCTTTGGTCTGAAGTGCATCCAATTGGGATTTCGAGACAATAACCATATGATAGGGTCCATTAAATGCACTTGTATTCGCTGCTGCAACCGAAGTTAGAGTCGCTGCTTCATCTCTGAATCTTGCGCCAGAAGTACCTACATTCATGAAATTCGGAAGATAAGTCAACATTAGTGGATAACTTGCTTCAAAAAGCTCATATTGTGCTTTTAGACCTTGTGTTGCTCTAGCTAATGTTTGGTGAAGCATTTGTCCACCGAAGTTGTCCGGTACCTTGGCTCCAGCTTCCCATGCCATTTCGAGACCTTCCCCTACGTTTTGTCCTAATCCACCGTTAACCCCTTCGAAACCAAAAGCCTCTTTAACCATCTCTTTATTTGCAGCATAACCACCCGTTGCCATTATGACACTCTTCGCTGAAATTTCTAGCGTTGTACCGTCTGCTTTCTCAGCGACTACTCCCGTAACTTCTCCAGCTTCATTCGTAATCAGCTTCTTGGCAGTCGTTTCTGTGATCACTTGTCCGCCATGTTGCTCAACCGATTCGGACAACATTTTCCGAAGGATCTCTTCACGGGTTTCATAAGCCGGCAACACATGTAATTGTTCGCCGAAGAAGTTCAGGAAGCTAGTTTTATATCCTTTTTCGGCTAACCAATCGTAAGTTTCACCGGATTTAGTAACATATTGTCTAATCGCTGCTGCATCCACTCTCCAGTGATTGTTGACAATCCAATCCGCAATTTCTTTTTCCACATTTACTTTTAGATTATTACTAGTAGCAGCAGAGGAGTTGTAGAACTTACCTGCCCAAGACAGATTACTTGCTCCCCCGATGACACCAGTTTTTTCTATAATAATAACCTTCGCACCTTTATCAGCTGCTGTAACCGCCGCAGATACACCGGATGCTCCAGCGCCCACTACAACAACGTCGGTTTCCAGTTTTTCTGTTTTCCCTTCACCGGCTTTTTTGACACCTCCAGCTTTGAGGACTTCTAGATTACCTCCACCTTTGGTTACGGCATCCTCTACAGCGGCAAGCATGGCTTCACTGGAAAGACTGGCACCACTAACAGCATCAACCGCCAAGGTTTGTCCTTCTAGAATTTGTTCTTTCATTTTTTCAAGTGCGTTATCGCCTAGGCCCCCTGTTTCCGATTGGCTTACAATCTTAATATCTTTAATTTTATCGGGCTCATCCATAGTTACTTCTACCTTAATAATTCCCTCTTTACCTTCCGCTTCCCCAGTGAACGTACCCGCTTTAAAGGACGATGACGACGAATTAGCCGACTCCCCATTTCCCGTACATCCGCTCAGCATGGAAACGATCAGCACCATACAAAAAGATAACATGAGCATTTTCTTAACGAAATTTCTGTTCCGCATTCTGTTCTCCCCCAGTGTCTAATATCTTATAACCTGATGCAGATAACGTGATAATTTTCACAAACTCAATGATTAATCAACAACGCAATCTGACAGGCTATATACCGAAGTCTAAACCTTGGTGCTGCACCAAGGTCAATGTATACTTTTTGTCCAACTAGAAAAAAACATCTGCTCAAAGAGCAGATGTTTAATAAGAGAAGCTATTGGATTGGGATATTCACTTCCAAATAAGATCTATTCTGGCCTTCGATTTTCTCAGTAAGCAATAATTTCCCGACCACATCTCCCGCTATGGCATAATGATTAGCCTCGATATAGTCGATCATGAACTCCAAAGAGTTCTTCGTGATATATTTTTCATCCGGACATAATATGGTAGCTGAGATACAATGACTTGGGCTAATATACTCTGCATATTCTTCGCTATCCATTTCGAATTTTTGCGCTTCTTCCTCTAGTAAGGTAAGGCCCCAGCTGTAATCAAAATTATTGTTTTCGCTGACAAAGTTATCTGTATCTTCAATTCTAAAAGAATAAAATGCATAAGGAAGTAAATCCATCCAAGTGTTGACCAAACTTTTAACCATATCATTTTTTATTAATGCATTCTTATCCGTTTGCTTTAGTCTGTACATACCTGGCAGTTGTTTAAGTTTACACGTATATAAAGAGGACTCTAATCCCCTGAGTTCTTTATGAATTTCATTCATCTTATTAAGCAGCATCGTCTTCTGCTTGATCTCTTCTTCTAAATTCAATGCTGTTTCTTGCATCCTACCCATAACTTGCTCTGAAGAAGACTCCTTCATGAGGTTTGCCACTTCCGGTAATGGAATTCCCATACTTCTGTACCATCTACTCATAAGTAAATCTCTTGCATCTAAATCATTAAAATATCTGTAATTATTGCTGTTATCTTTAGTGGGCCTAACAATATCATGTTTCTCGTATAACCTCAGCGTATCCGCAGTCACACCGAGAATGGAAGCAAATTCCCCTATGCAATATTTCAACTGATGTTCCTCCATCCATATCATGCATACCCAGCCACATGAAATGATACACAGAAGGACCATTTTTAGATATGAAGTAGTTCATTTCTTACGATTCTAATGTATGCAAAAGATCATGCCAGACCAAACCAGTGAACTAATGTAAATCCAACTAAGGACAACAAGACCGAACCTATAAGCCCTGCTGCAAAAGATTTCATCCCCAGTCGTCTAAATGCGGCCAAATCAACGTTTAAACCAAGTCCAGCCATCGCCATAGCGATTAGCATATAAGCTATCGTTACAATTCCATTTGCCACTGATGCTGATACGATCCCTAATGAATTCACACCACTGACGAGTAAGAAGCCTAGAATAAACCAAGGAATAGGAATGCTTTTCCATGAGGCTTTAGATTGTCCACCTTGCACTTTTCTTTCTGCACGATTGGTCCAAACCCCAATTAAGATAGCAACAGGAACGAGTAAGGCCACCCGAGTCAATTTAACGATAACCGCCATATCTACTGCTGCGCTCCCACCTGCATCTGCTGCTGCGATGACGTGAGCAATTTCATGTAAGGTAGCTCCAGAGAAAACCCCATAGCCTAGATTCGATAAGCCTAGTAAAGGATACAAAAATGTATATAGCAACGTGAATATTGTACCTAAAATTGCAACTATCGCTGCGCCAATCGCAGTTTCGTCGTCTTTGGCTTTGATTTGTGGGGCTATCGCCACCACCGCTGCCGCACCGCAGATCGCTGTTCCGCAGGCGGTTAAGATACTGAGTCGCTTATCAACTTTGAATAGTCGGGCAAGTCCGTATACAACAGAGATCGTAAATACGATCACAATCACAGCCAGTAGAAATACCCGTGGACCTGCAGCAACAATATCCATTAAATTCAACCGCATACCGAGCAGGATAATCCCTAGACGTAGCAACTTTTTGCTGGAAAAATCAGTGCCATGGGTGATCGTACCCGGCACTCCGACTGTTGCCCGCCAAATAATTCCGATTAAGATGGCAATGACCAATTGGCCCATAATAGAGAGAAATGGAAAGCCTGCTAAATATTTTGCGACTAATGCAATGATTAAGGTTAACCCAATCCCAAGTGCAAAACCAACCTGTTTCTTATTGTTCGATTGGTATAATCCCTGTGAATCCCCCATGTCGTGTACACCCCTTGTATGAATCTCTAGATGACGGAGGTATGTATTTCCCTTCCCCCATGAATCAACAATAATACGCCATGGCTCGAAAGTTAAATACCAATATACTATCCGTAAGATTAGTAATCCTTATGCTTGAATCCATGCAAAAACTCATTTATGTACATGAGCGCCATTTCATTATTAAATGTTATTCGCTCTCCCCATCTGCGACTGACAATGATCCGGCATACACTTATCCAATCCATGACCGAATTAGTGAATTCCTGCTAAAGTACATCAAATGTTCTGATATCCTCTTTCACATCGGTAAATACTGCAAAAATACAGCAATCCCCCCGCTTATCACTTGAAAATGAATTCTGACGCAAGTATTACTGCAGATCCGCATGAATAAGTCGGTTAGCGATTGCTTATATAAATAAAAGATGTATTTTTGCAGGTTTATCCTCTACCCGTCATCTCAATTAGCTACTTTATTTCCTCACATTCACACAAAAAAGCTCCTTCGAGAAGGAGAATGCCGAAGCATCCACCTCTCCAAAAGAGCAATTGTGTTCCTATATTAATTTTTTTTAAATTTACACTTCAAGCTTCTGGAGCTTAGTTCCCTTCGGGAGTACAGAAGTTATATACTCGTGAACGGGATGTTGTCCTTCAGCTTCCGCAAGCACCGTCACAATTCCTTGGTCCGTACCCGTTCTGATCAGACGTCCCATTCCTTGTTTAAGTCTTAGCAGCATGTAAGGTAAATCCACATCTTCAAAAGGATTGGAAGTCTCCGCACGTTTTGCCATAAATACAGGGTCAAGCGGAGGATAAGGCAGCGACCAAATGATCACATTAGATAGTGAAGGTCCTGGTATATCTAATCCTTCCCACAGTGTCACCGCACAAAGCACACTATGCTCATCCCGCTGAAAAGCTGAGATCAGATAGCTGATCTCTTGATCCCCCTCATAGAGGAAAGAATACTTGCTGGATTCTGCTCTCTGCGAGCTGAGCTGCTTGAACTGCAGAAGTTCTTCGCGAGTACGGAATAACAACAGGGCTCTTCCTTCTGTCTGCTGGATAAGCTTCAGGGAGATCTTCATTTTCTCAGCAAAATCACCGCTCTGAAGCTCAGGTACATAGATACTCATCTGGTGCTCATAATCATAAGGTGAGTCTACAGAGAAAGACAGGAAGTCGTGTATCCCAAGACTATCCTTCAAGTATTGGAATGATTTATCCACGGATAATGTAGCCGAAGAGAATACGATTGGCATTTTTTGCGTGAATAAGCTGTCTTGAAGTACTTCCTTAACATTACGCGGCATGACCGACAGCGTTAAGCCATCGCTATCTTCTGTCGCCCAGCAGATTAATGCACCTGAATCCTCAAACAACCTCAATGCGATCTCTATGGTCTCCAAACGTTCTTCCACAATCCGCAATTGATATTCATCAATCGTGTACAGTCCACTTTCGAATACTAATTCTTCTTCAATAGCGGCAATTACACTACGCATGCGATGCACCTCACGGATTAGCGATGCATTTAGCTCAATGCTTTTTCGATCCGATCCAGGAATGGTGCGGCATTGACGACGAATGTATTTAAACATTTGCTCACTTTGCATAATCGCTTCATCGATAAGAACAGCAAGCGTTTCACGAATCTCATTCTGTAACAGACGAGAGATTAGTTCTTCAAAGACAACATGCTTCATTTTATAGCCTAACGCCTTCATGGCGGCAGATTCTAACAAATGCCCTTCGTCAAACACAACTGCACAATGCTCTGGAAGCAGAGGAATTTGACCCTCTCGTTTACGCGCTTCATAAGTCCAGACATGCTCCATGTAATAATCGTGGGAACAAATGATCAGGTCGCTTGATTTCCGGTAATGATCACGGGACAACGTTTGTCCACAGCGATGACGCATATCACAAGTAAAACAATCCTGAAACGTATCCCAGTTGATCTTATTCCATTGTTCATCATTCAGATCTGGATAATCCCTACGGTCGCCATAGGCATGGAATTGCTGCATCGGTGCATGAGAATGTACAAAATCAGGTAAAGTACCATATAAACTCTCCAGCGGCAAGCTCCCATCATCATTGTTGCGAGCATGATCCAGCTTTTTCAGACACATATATTTATCTGGAGATTTCGCTAGTCTGGCATCAATATTCATATTCAGATGCTTCGCAAGCTTGGCAATATCACCCTCTGGCTTCACCAACTGCTCAATCAAGGACTCGTCCGCACAAGCGATAATCGCAGGTTTACCCATATACCGCGCATAACAAATGCTATATAACAAATACACTAAAGTCTTACCCGTACCGACCCCTGCCTCAGCAAAAATCGTCTTCTTCTCAGCAAAAGCTCGCTCCACCTGAAACGCCATGTAAATCTGTTCATCACGAACTTCAAATCCTGCCTCAGGAAGAATTTCATAGAATACATCGCCGACCCATTCCCCTACTTGCTCCATAAAAGGTCTGGTCCGATCATATTCAAAAGGATACTGTGTCGCCAACAAGCCTACCTCCAATATTTGATCAGGCATATCACGTTATGCCATGAAAAATAGAATCAACGGAAAAACTCTATTATCTCATAAGATTGGAGTAATTACAAAGTAGTTCATTCGAAAATATGTTAGATATCGAGTTTACGAGTACCAATCCATTTCACCATTTCAGGATCCCGATGTGAAAAGAACAAACTCTGATTCGTATCTAACGTAGCAATGGATGCCATATCCTCTTGGCTTAATTCAAAATCAAAGATATTGAAGTTTTCGATAATTCTTTCTTTACGAACTGACTTCGGAATCACAACGATTTCTCTTTGTGTGAGCCACCGTAAAATCACCTGAGCCACGGATTTATTATACTTTTCAGCTATGGATACCAGTAACTCATTCTGGAACAAATTATTTTTCCCTTCAGCAAAAGGTGCCCATGACTCGATTTGAACATTATTTTCAGTCATAAATTCCGCATTTTCGATTTGCTGGTTGAAAGGATGCGTTTCAACCTGATTTACAGCTGGGACTACTTCATTATGAAGAATTAAATCAATCAAACGATCCTCATGAAAATTACTAACGCCGATAGCACGGATCTTGCCCTCACGATATAATTCCTCCATCGCACGCCAAGAGCCATACACATCGCCAAATGGCTGATGAATTAAATACAAATCTAAATAATCAAGCTGCAATCGGTTCAGTGATTGTTCAAATGCTTTCTTTGTGCGTTCATAACCCGCATCTTGAACCCAGAGCTTTGTAGTGATAAATAATTCCTCTCTTGCTACACCACTCCGTTTAATTGCTCTACCAACTGCTTCTTCATTTTGATAAGAGGCTGCAGTATCAATTAGGCGATAACCTGCCATAATAGCGTCATAAACGCTTTGCTCACATTCGTTTGCATCTTGAATCTGAAAAACACCAAAACCGAGTATAGGCATTTCAACATTATTGTTCAAAACTACTTTTTGCATGATATTACCCTCCAGGTTTTCAATGATTGTGTGTAATTTCCCCTTGTACATCCTTATTATGTACCAGATGACAAAGCGACCGTTATCCCATTCTTGCCAAATGTTTGCCTAATCCTCTCACTACCACTTCTGTATCGTATGAATATGGACTATAATCAGACTATTAAAAATGAGGGAATGATAGGATCAAATGTCTGAAATAATCACTAAACAGCAGAACGAACTCCTAAAAATTATTGATTGTTACTCAGAACAGGACGGTGTTCACCAAACTGCTATACCGTCTTTATTTTTCATGCGTGACTCGAATGCGTCCATACCAAGACATGGAGTTTATAAACCTTCCTTTTGTATGGTGGTTCAAGGGGCTAAAGAGGTATGGCTGGCACAGGAGCGTTTTAGATACACCCCCTCCGATTACCTCATTGCATCCGTTCACCTGCCAGTTATCGCCCAAGTCACCGAAGCTACTCCCGATGTTCCATATTTAGGCTTCAAGCTTGAATTTACACCAAGTCAAATTTTAGAGGTTTTACAGAATACTGAAGTTCGAGTTTACGCTAAAGAAAATCCTAAGCGAGCTATGTTTGTTAGCCAGATGGAGTCTTCTTTAATGGACGCCGTCCTCAGGTTGGCTCGTTTGTTAGATCAGCCTAAAGACATTCCAGTGCTAGCTCCATTATTTACAAAAGAGATTATTTACCGGGTGCTACAAGGGCAGAATGGGATTGCATTGGAACATATTGTAATGGAAGGAAGCTCAACTCATCAAATCAAAGATGTTATTGAACATATCATGAATAACTATGCTAGTTCTTTTAAGATTGAGGAGCTTGCCGAAATAGCGAATATGAGTGTTTCTTCGTTTCATCGGTACTTTAAGGAAGTTACTGCAATGAGCCCTATTCAGTTCCAAAAACATCTGAGACTTCAGGAAGCCCGCCGGTTATTACTAATCGAGTCAGCAGATGCCACCGATGTGGCATTTCGAGTAGGCTATGAAAGCCCTTCGCAATTTAGCCGTGAGTATTCCCGGATGTTTGGTTTTCCGCCTAAACAGGATGTAAAGCGTCTGAAGGCATAACACGTTTAGATAAAACCTAATCTTAAATAGTAACTAACCCAAATAAGGGCGAGCATAGCTAACTGTAAGAAACGATAACTAAGTAAGACTAGTAGGCAGCCGGTCATCACGACAGCCAGATGCCGCAAGCTTGCAGGTCGATCAATACCTCGTCGGGTGCCAATAACGGAACTTCCGTCGTTGCGACTCTGAAATTCTGCGGTCCAACGACTCTAATTTGTTTCATATACCCTCCGTTCAATAGCAACAAGCTTGACGAGTCTGTGAGTCGGATCTTCAAGCAAATTAGGATTAACAGAACACTGCTTAAAGCGAATGGGAACATCATTCTTCTTAGACAAAATAAAAACTCCCCTTCAAGTAAGGGTTATTAATTAAACCTTTGTCTACTTGAAGAGGAGCTTATCAAAATCGGTAGCCTGTTACGTAATTTATAATAGTGAGGTTACGAACTTCACCTCCGGAAAGCCGCTATTCGGTCCTTTCATTAAGATTCCGCCTTTATTTTTCAGATACATATCGAAGAAATCAAGCATATAGGCATTAATAACGGAGTTTGCTCTTTCGGGAGCAATCTTTCCGGTAACGCCCAGTATTTTGAATATCGGAGTAATGAACTGTACGTCGGTAAAATTCAAATGCTCCGTATTTTCGATATAGAGAATCTTTCCCCCTTCGTCGACTGTCTGGCGCATCCGTTCAAGTTCCAACTTTTTATCTTCCGTTACTTTATCCTCCCACTCTCTTGTTGAGCCCATACGGTTAAGCTCTGAATCCGTGTAGACCCGGTTATCCATCACCATTTTTAATTTTTCAAATTCGCTTTCCGAGTTGATGAACAAAAACGGCTTACGCAGACCCTCTCTTTCACGCAAACGATAAAGCCCTCCATCAAAGTCTATTCCAACCGCGATTCGCGGATCGTAAGAGGCGTCATAGGCCGTCGCTCCGCCGATGGAATGACCGAATACACCGACATTACCGAGATTAATTCTCCCTTTTAGATGACTTGGAATCTTCCCCGATTGGATGAGCTCGAATTGGTCCAGCACAAACGCCACATCGTCGGTTAAAACTTTACCCAACTTGTCGCGATTACCTCTTTCTGTCTGGTAATCATGGTCAGGCGAGAATAAATCGTTAGTTGTGCTGGTCGTGATTCGACCGTCTGGAAACTTGGTTGCAAATGTATTGTAGGTGTGGTCAATCACTGCCACGATATATCCGTGACTCGCGAGATATTCAGCTTGCGCCGTGTGGAGGAACCTGGAAGAGCCGAAGCCGGGATTCGCAAGGATCAGTGGGTATGAAGTCTGTGCAGAAGAGACTTCAGCCCCCGAATAAGCATGACTGGATACGTACTTTAGGTGTTGTAAAGTAAACCCGGGAAGGCCATAGTTCGTAGCCATATAACGTAAAATCTGGGTATCTGGAATAAAGGGAGCGTACTTGCCAGTGCCATCTTGAGCCGGATACCATACCTGAACCATCAATTCTCTCTTGCCTGTCGCGGTTTTGCTAAATGTTTCATCCCGGTTTTGGTCTATGAAATGAAAGATTTTCGTGCCTACCTGCAACTCGCCGGTTGGCGCCGGAAAGTCGAATACAGGAAACACATATAGGAAGCACCCCGTTACGATTAGCCCAATCACGATAAAAAGGCGGCCCAGCACCCTACGAATTCGCGAGGCAGTCCGAGCGACTTTCCGCTTTATGAAAACGTCCATAAGCGAAAGCATAAGCATCAGGATCGTAAATCCGTATAAAAATACAAGCTGAACCCTGTATCCTTCGACAAGCAAATGTATCACTAAAAAAATGGAGCCTGCTCCGCTTGTCAGGAGCAAAGCAGATCTTCGAATACGTTGATTTAAAATGAACAGGAGTGCCAAAAAACTAACATTTGAAAAGAATAACAGCATTTCAAAAAACCTCACGACAAACTCCCCCTTAAAAATAATCCTATCAATGGGTTAGTATAGAGGAGCTGCTAGGTTGATGCCATTGATCTAGATGACAATCACCTAACACTTTTGTAAGGTTTCGTGACGATGGCGCAGTGCAATATGCTGATATGTAGGGGAAAGAAATGCCCCATCTGCCGCATGTCATGCCCAAGGGATATTGACAAAATTAATTACTGAACATGTATTTCCGATTTGATATCATGTTGACTTAAAAATTTCATTAAATCATTACTAAGCTGCACAATCTCATTGTTAGCATTATTCGCATAATCCGGCAACATCATATCCCTAACCATTTTAGTTCGTAGCCATATCATAAAAAAAAGGTCCAAAAATAAGTTTGGAAATTTAAGCACCATTTTAAGCATTGAAGGATCAATTGAAACGCCAGCTTTTTGTATTGCCCTTAGATACGCTTTTAAAATGAATGTTATTTTGCGTGCCGTCTTTCTAGTTCTGGCTGTTTTTTTGTCAATGATCTTATTCTCAGAATGCAAAAAGCTCAACATGGCAATGTCTGATACGGAATGTGTGATTAGATACGCTTGCATATCTTTTTTAATAACGTAGGGAAGCTTTGCAGTTTTAAATAATTTCGCAAGGTTTTCTATGCGTTCTGTCACTACACCATTAATTTCTCCAAATGCAGTTGCCGCTATAAACTTTGGTAGAAATCGAGCATGCAATACTCCGTCTTTAATCTGTCCGCCGAAGCCGGGAAAAGCTGGTAAAAGTCTATCCCCTACGATATCCAGCCACGAAGAAAATCCAATTGAATTACTAGTCATCGTAACTATATTTTTGCTTTGATTATCTTTGAGCGCTAACAACGCTGCTTCGGACCGATCATAACGAACGGTAACGAAAATAAAATCGTATACATCGTCATTTTCGAGCGTATCAATGACATTCACTTGTATCGATCTAACTGTACCTTTTTCTATATACTGCAGGCCATTTTCTCTTAATGATTTATATCTATTCGAATGTGCAAACAGGCTAACGTCAAACCCTGCTTCAATAAGCTTAATTGCGTACATGCTCCCGATGACACCTGCACCAAAAATTAAAATTCTATATTGTTTTGCTGACATATAAACCACCCCTACTTATTAATATTCCCTTTGGAATATCCGACAACGTGTTGTATGATGTGATTATAAATCTTCATTATTCCTTGATCAACCATCAGTTTTTCATGATTTGTCGGATGATATTCTTATTCACTAATAGGAGGGAAACATGAAAAAGCAACCCCAAATAACGGAGAAAACAAAACAAAAGTTTGTAGAAGTTTTTTGTGAGTTATATAGCCAAAAGCCGATTGAGAAAATTTCGATTCAGGAAATTTCGAATAAGTCAGGATATAACCGCAGCACCTTTTATCAATACTTTACTGATATTTACGAATTGTTAGACTCTGTTGAAAATGACCTATTGAATGAAATGAAAAAAGAATTGGCAAATAAAGAGCTATCGATGGATACAGTTCAAGATACGCTCTATTGTCTGGATAAAAAAGAACATCTCCTGGTTCTTAATGCCCTTTTGGGTGATTATGGAAGTGCCCGTTTTTTAAAACGCTTAAAAAAAGAAATCACTTTGGATCAATTAAAATTAAACGTTCCGCAAAACCAATCCTTAACGCCATACTTCATTGAGTTTTACCTGACAACTGCCCTTTCTTTATTTCGTCTTTGGCTCCAGCGTCAAAAGGATTTATCGTCAGAAGAATTTTTCAAGTTAGTAGAGAACCTATATTCAAAAGGGATTACACCCTATTTTAAAGAATGAGTCTGTCATTCAAACCAAATCCATATGTTGTATAACAATAAAAAAGCGCGCATAGGCTTGTTTACACAATATACTCCATAAAGACTGACCTACTCTTAATGGTCCGCATTCTGTAAATACAGACTTCTGCAAGTTTTTCTTCAGAGAAATTGCCTCTATTTGTGATACGGTTCACCGCGCTGTCTGTAATGGCAAGTTTTTGAGCCATCCTTTGCGGGAGTGTCATATTTTTCCAAATACGCAGTCCCGCCGACACGTGCCCACCAGCAAATCCGGTCAACTAATAGCCGAGATATTGGATATATTCCGCCTGACATGTGATGGGGTCCAAGCTAAACAAGCCCGGCACAGTGTTTCGTGCATGGGCTTGTTTTGTTATTTGGGATGAGAACCCCATATTAGGCTTTACGTATGCTAATGGATCAGCTGCCATAAACTTCGAACTCATAAAGAGAATACCAGTCGCCTGTGCCTCGATCTGTCGCATGCATCCTTATATACCTTGCATTTACCGGTTCAAAGTAGATATCGTCTATACCACCGTCTCCATTCGTTGTCATGTATATATCCGTCCAGTTGGTTGCATCGTTCGACACCTGAATCTTATAGCCCTTAGCATGAGCATACTCCCAGTTGAGTTTGACATTGTTGACGCGGGTTTCCTGTCCGAGGTCTACATAGATCCATTGCGGATTTGAATACAGGCTGGCCCATCTTGTCGTTACATTACCATCCACCGCTTTATCGGCCGTTAATGTAGATGTCTCGTTGGAAGAGGATGTTGCCGATTTGTTTAACGCTAGATTCGGTTTGCCATAAACCTGGAATTCATATAAGGAATAGCCATAGAAGGAGTAAGCTCTTTGGGTTCCGTACATTCTTACATACCTTGCATTTACGGCAGTAAAGAATATATCGTCAATCCCCCCGTCTCCATTCGTTGTCGTATACACATCCATCCAGTTGACAGTGTCATTCGATACTTGAATCTTGTAGCCTTTGCCATAGGCAAGCTCCCAATTCAATATAACTCGATTTATGTTATAAGCCTGCCCAAGGTCGATCGTAATCCATTGCGGGTCTGCAAACTGACTGGCCCATCTTGTCGTCACGTTACCGTCAACCGCATTATTCGGAGAAAGAGCTGCCTCTTGATTGGAAGATGACGTAGCTGTATTATTTAACGCCAAATTTGTTGTAGTAGCGGATCCGACGCTGTCTCCATATACTTGAAACTCATAAATAGAGTAACCATAGCTCGTGCCCCTCTCTGTTGCGTGCATTCTCACGTATCTTGCCGTTGTAGGCACAAAGCCTATATCGTCTACACCTCCGTTGCCTGTCGTTGTCGAATACACATCGGTCCAATTGACCGCATCATTCGATACTTGAATTTTGTAGCTCTTGCCGTAAGCATACTCCCAGTTAAGTTTAACGCGTTTGATGTTATTAGCTTGCCCGAGATCGACGTAAATCCACTCTGTACTTGAATACTGTTGGCTTGACCACCGTGTACCCGGCAAATTGTCAACAGCTTTAGCAGCGGATAGAGAAGAACTTTGGTTGGATGAGGCTACTGCCGATTTACCGCTTGCAAGATTAACTGGAATGGTATACGTTCCTTTAACAAATTTGTAGATATCTTCATACATCTGTCTCCCGTCATAAACTCCGTTTACACCGTTGTTATTCTTGTTTTTATACAAGTTGTATATCCCAAAAATATCTTGATACCAACCCTTGACCGCTCCCGTCATGTATCCGTATTCTACGCCGGCCTTTAAGTAATTATCGAATCTGTTTTTAAAATCGGGGTCGAACATCGCTCTTTCGTCAAACTCCATTTCGATGCCCTTATTATATGTTTGAGCTTGAGTCGATACATTCGTCATTCTCGAATAATCAGTCTCCGGAACGAAATAGTGATTGGGCTGCTGGATGCTAAAATCGATTGCATAATTATTCCGGTTGTTGCTTTGTCCGGCACCAAAGTATGGAATCCAGGCAAGTTTCAGACCAAGCGTATGAAGATAGTTACCAGAGTTATTAATTGCATTTACTTCACCCGGATTGCCGGGATCAATATCTTCATGGAACCAGTAGAAGCCTTTTAATTCAAGGTTGCTGTATTGGGCTTGATTCCATCTGCTTAATACGGTGTCGATATACCATTTGGTTACCTTCGTCATATTGCTAGGCATCGAATTCAGATTTTCGCTGATTCCGTCGTTATCGACATCTCCGAAATTGGTGATTTCGCTATTAGGATAAGGCAGCATAATATATACTTTGGATTTGTAATTTGTTAGGTTTAGTGTGGTTGCAACTTGCTGGGTTGCTTGATTGAGGGCATCGAGCTGTTGATTAGAGGTGAAAATGCGGTTTATATACCATTCCCAATCCGCCTTATAGGTCCACTTGGCAGGGTCCGCTGTATCACCAAAATCTCTATAGTCAGATGTGTTGATTCCTAGAAATAGAAATGAATCGAAAAAGGTGTCATCCATCACATTATTACTGTTGTAGTGCGCAACATAGGGCAAAAGCGTATTCTTGTCATACGTGCCGATTTCTCTTCCCTCGTATGTCGTTCGTCCACCGTAATATCCAGTATAAAGCAAAGCCATGTTCTTCACATTCCCAGATGCCGCGGTATTTGGTGGGAAATATCCTGTTGCAGCAGCAGCGGCAAGCGGCTGTTCTAAGTTAGACTGGGGTTGTTGCTCGAGATCAGGATCGGACTTTTCTTGTTGTCCCTGCTGATTAGGAACTTCAAGTAAAGGCTGTTGATCCTCCTGCCCCTGCGAAATCTTCGGCGACCTATCCCCTTCTCCCTTCACTACTGATGGTTGAACAGAAAAAACAATCGATAAGATTAACACAAATGATAACAGCAAGGAACTTCGTCTTGGATACCTCTGACTTCGCTTCATCTTTCATCCCCATTTCTTAGGTTTAAATGATTTTAACAAGTCTGGTACATGGTCTTGATCCGAGTGTCCATTTTATCCAAGCTCCAAACGGCCCCTTTACGACTAATTCTATGAGGCAATTTTATGCTTGAAAATAGATATCTGTTTACTTTCATATACACCTTTTTACAAATCAAAAAATGAACCGATGCACCTTTCTCTTGTTTCTTCGAAATGTGACCTACGCACATATATTCAAACCCATACGCCGCAAGGAATTCAAAAAAAAAAACTTGCCCTTATTTGTGGTACGGTTCTCCGAGATTGATCTTAAACCTCCTACCCATTAGCTTAATGAACCACTCCATTTATTAACAATTATATTGCATATTCCACAAAGAAAAATCTAATGCCATTTTTTTGCGCTATTTTAATCAAATCGGAGCTAACTTTAGAAGAATTAAATAATTTTTATTCAAAGTATCGCGAGAATGAGTGGAGCTACGTAGTTGAAAAGCAAGTGAGTAATAACATTACCTTTATTGAACATCGTGATTTGAAATTCAAAGCATTGAAAGCAGAGGAACAACTAATCAGCTATTATATTGTTTATACTTGGGGCAGTAGTGACTATCCATTAAGTGATCTTGATATACGAGGGCATTAACACTTAAAGCAACAAGATATTTTTTTAGTATTAAGTAAAAGGGCGGAGAAGAAATGCATTGGAAAAAGTATTTTATTCTATTGCTACCAACGATAATAATTGGGCTATTTTTATTTTACATTCTTCCAGCAATCCAAAGGCCTTATGTTTTAATAGTTCCTATGGTATTTTGGTTGATCTATTACTTTTGGAGATATATTGAAAGAAAACAAAAGAATAAATGATAAAGCGCTCATTCATTAAAAAACGGCAGCCTAGGACTTTGTTTCACTCGTCCAGGGCTGCCTCTTTTTTTAGACAAGTCAATTACAGTACCTACTTCCAAAAATCCGACCCAGCAAAAACAAACTTTTTATCCAGCGCTTCTCCCCCATCCTCAAAGCAATCTGCCCAAGGAACACGCTTCTTACTTAGGAGCGCAGCATCCTTCACATCATATTCCTGATATCTTACAGTTTGCTCATTCGCTGAGTTATTCCAGTTGTCCCAGCCCAAAGGATGAATATGCGAACCCATCTGACAACCCACAAATACAGTCTTAGCGTACTCACGCCAAGGACGTCCTAGAAACACTGAAGTAATATCAGGGTCGGCTGTTAAGAAGCAATTCTTGAAAATAAAACCATGTGACTGTCGCTCGGGTGTCGAAGCTGCTGTTATATACCCTGCTTGATTCTCGCTATGACGCAAGCTTCGGATCTCACATTGATCGAAATAAGCCGTTGCACCGCCAAAAATAAAATCAACCGTTCCTTCTATATAACAATGCTGATACAACTGGCGATAATGGATATGATGATCTCTCAGTGGAATGCCTCCGAATGCCCCTCGCTCTCGTGGAGCAGGCGGCAAAGGTCCTGTAAATAACGTGTCTTGATACCCTTTGAAGGTACAATGTCTGAACACGGTTTGGTCGCAATGTGCATAAACGGCTACCGCCTGACCAATATGTTCTCCCTGCCCAGCACTGTTGGTAATCACCAGGTTCTCTAAGACCAGGTCGGTACCTCCCAGAAATAACGTTGGTGTAGCAAACGTATTGATTTCTTCACCCGCTTCATCACGCTCTTTGGCATAACGATTCATGGTTATTTCCACGGTTCCAAGTCCAATGATCGTAAGATTAGAACGGTAAATTCTAACTGTCTCATGGTAGACACCTGACAAAATATAGAGCGTATCCGCTTGGCTAATTGGCTCACGCTCTAGCGAATTTATCGCCTCTTGAATCGTGTGATAATCGCAACAGGATTCTTTGCCTACTACTAGCATCGGTGGCTAAGTTCCTTTCTATGGATTTTAGAGATGCTTCGCCAAAAATTGCTGCCATAAAGTCCGCATTTCCAAGGTCTCCATATGCCCACCACTAGAAATGACAGGTTGCCAATGTTCTGATTTCCCTGCCGTTTGATAAGCTTCGGACAGCCCTCTATCCAAGAGTGCTACTCCTTCAGTGGGACATAGCCGATCATTTCTGCCTACTAGGCTCATTCGCGGGCGGGGAACGATCCGCTTTTGAATATCGAGCGTTGTGAAATACTTCAATAACCCGGGCACATAAGAATAGTAACCATGGTGATCTAGTCCTCTTACCGCAATTAGGGTATGTGCATCTACTTGACCACAAATATCGACAATCACCCCGACTCGTTCGTCTAATGCAGCCAGCCACCATGCCATCAAACCACCCATGGACATACCGATTGTTGCGATTCGTGACGTATCAATATCCTTACGTTGGCACATGTAATCTAGCATACGAATATTGTCATATAGCATCATGCCCCACATGACCTGCCCCTGCCACAGCATTTCCTTCACTAACTCACTCTCAGTTCTACCACCACGCTCATTAAATCCCCACATGTCGATACAACAAGCAGCGTAACCCATCTCTGTTAAGACTTTAGCAAAAGAGGGCTGTTGCAAATAGGAACTACTCCGAACAAACTCGTTACGTCCATTCGCGTAATTCCCTCCATGAGAATGATTAAAGACAACTAGTGGAAACGGCCCTTCCTTATCCAAAGGGATTGCTACATAAGCAGGCACTTGTTCAATTCCATTAAGATCCAGTAAAAGAGATTCCAGACTATATCCGTCCCGCTCCTCTTGGTTCATCACAGTTACGGCAATCGGCTTATCCAACGGAAGATCGCCCAACAGTTCCTTCAGTTTATCAGGCTCCATGGTTCCCTCCCTTACGGACACACATTCTGTTCTGTAGGCGAAACTGTAACTTGTTCAACTAGTTTTTCTGGCTTGCTCGTGTTCTTCGAATGACAATTCATGATCTCTATCGCTTCGCCATTTTCAATATAAAAAGCAGGCCCTTCATGATTCTGGATGCTCACCTGATGAAATTGCACATCCCTTGCATTGCCCAGAAAAAATCCGCGATTGTTCATGTTCTCGATCCCTGTCATCATATCCGGATGCCCGGGAACTGCATTGCGTGCCATGGAGATATCAATATTTGTAAAAGTAATCTCCGATACATACTGCTCTGCAAGTCCATATAAGAATCCCGCAGATGCATGTACATTACGTGCGGTAATATTGGCGAAATGAATTCGTCTAAAGCATGGCGTTTCATCTGTAATCGGATAAGGGTTTTTGTCCCACACATACTTCTCTTTCCCGCGAGGTCCACAGAAATAGTATAGATTTAGTGTGAACGGACAAATGACGTCTTCCATTACAATATTACTGATCCGAATATCTTCAATCGTCCCTCCGCGTCCACGTCTTGATTTCATTCGTATGCCACGATCGGTTTGTTTGAATACACAGTTACTAATGGTTACATTACGAATATCTCCGCTCATTTCACTTCCGAGTACAACTCCCCCATGCCCATGAACCATGGTACAATTGGTGATCGTAATATTCTCGCATGGAATGCGCTCTTTCGTATCTTCAGTTCCCGCTTTGATAGCAATGCAGTCATCACCTACATCAATATTACAGTTACTAATCCGAACATTCGTACAAGATTCTGGATTAATACCATCTGTATTCGGAGAATCAGCCGGGTTATTAATGGACAGATTATCAATCGTCACATTGTAGCAGCCCACAGGATTAACGGTCCAGCTTGGAGAATTCACTAGCGAGACATCCTTAATCGTTACCCGCTGACAGCTATCAAATCCAATCAAAGTCGGACGGGGGTACTTGAGCTCTTCAGGGCGGTTCCGAAATACATCCCACCATGCTTTACCATTACCATTAATAGTTCCGCTTCCGGTAATCGATATATTAACTAAACCTTTGCCATGAATACAAGGCGTATGAACCTGCTGCTTCACCCCTTCCCATCTACATTCCACCGCAGGGTAATTCACCGGATTCGTACTGAATGAAAGAATCGCTCCTGGATTTAAATTTAATTCAATATTGCTTTTCATAACAATCGCACCCGTATAGAAAGTACCTGCTGGCACATTAACGGTTCCTCCACCAGCCTCACTTGCCGCTTCAATCGCACGCGCAATCGCTTCTGTCGCTAACATCCCGCTATTCTTAAGCGCTCCAAAATCCTCAATATTATATACGGACATTTTATAGCACTCCTATTCTATATCAGATCCAGCCTCTTAATTGTTCGTACTCCACACAGGCTTGCAAGAAAGCACCGACACCCTTTTGGTCGTTAGTGACAATAGGCTCACTAATGTAATAAGCGAACGTGCCGTCGCGTTGATCTGCTCCACCTAACCCTGCTACTTGGCAATTCTTATTTAGATTGACCCATCCTTCTTTGGTCTCAAGAACAAACTCTGAGATAAGTCCTTGGAAGGCGAGATCTAACGGTTCGTACCAACTAGCCTCTAATACGCCTAATCGAATACCTTTCGCCATAGCATACACAATCATGCTAGAAGCGGAAGCCTCAAAGTAATTCCCTTTGCGTTGCCCCAGATTCACTACTTGATACCAGACGCCAGATTCAGGATCCTGATATTTCTTCACAGCTGATAAAGTATCGTTTAGAATACGCACCAGCTCTGGATAATCGGAATGCTCACTCGGCAATAACTCTAGAACATCTACTAAAGCCATAAGATACCAGCCAAGTGAACGCGCCCAAAAGTTTGGAGAGCATCCTGTCTTGCGGTCACACCAAGGTTGAAGACGCTGTTCATCCCATGCATGATATAGCAGACCAGTTTCCGAATCCTTCGTATGCTTCTCACACAAGATAAATTGTTTCGTAACATCTTCAAGCCCCTGCCCTTCTTCAAAAGCTAGCAAGTAGGCTAAATAGAAAGGCGCACCCATATAAAGACCATCTAACCAGATTTGATAGGGATAAATATTTTTATGCCAAAAAGCACCTTCAGAGGTTCGCGGATGTGTCTCAAGCTGCTTTCTAAATAAGGTAGCCGCTTGTTTATATTTTTCCTGCTTGGTTTCTTTATATAGCGTAAATAATAATTTCCCGTTGTTAATGTGATCGATATTGTATTCATCTAGGCGATAACCCTTAACGCTGCCATCCTCCTGAATAAAGTTATCCATCTGATCTTGAATGAATTGCAGATACTTCGCATCACCGGTTTGCTTCCAAAGCCATTCAAATCCATTCAATACGACACCGTAGTCATACGTCCAGCTTCCGTTGTAGCCTTTATCTTCATAAAGCTTTGGTGTCCTCGCCATGATTGAGTCTGCTGTGCGGATTGCCCAATGTGATCTCTTCATCCCAACCCCCTGATTATCATTAAATTTAAGAATATCTTCCCACAAAATAATAGGACTTGATTCTCAGTCCCAGAGAATCAAGTCATTGTCTAGTAAGAATTCAATCGAATCACCCTTGGATTAAGCTCTCCATCTCAACACAAGCCATCACCAACGCGCCTACGCCATGTAAATCATTTTTAACTTTAGGTCTAGTGACGTAACTCTCGTAATCCCCAGCCGAAGTACCGATACAAATGTCCGGCAAAATCAACCTATCCTGCTCATCCCACTGAATGATTTGGATTAACCCTTCATACCCTTTTCTAGCCGCGGCTGTAGCGACTTCCACATCGCTTACAATGCCATGCTTCACTGCTTTGGCAATCGTGTAGACGAATAAACATGAACCTGAGGTCTCCAGCCAATTATCCGGCTCATGCCCCTTATCTACGACCTGATACCAAAGTCCACTTACCGGATCTTGATAACGAATAAGGGCATCAACAAAATCACGTAAAGTAGAAGATAATTCAGCTCGGGCTGGGTCTTGGACGGCCAACAGATCAAGAAATTGCGACAATGCGAGACCATACCAGCCCAGCGATCTGCTCCAAAATTCCGGTGAGCACCCTGTCTCCGGGTTTGACCATGGCATCCGGCGACTCTCGTCCCAAGCATGATACAATAACCCGGTTGTCTCATCTTTCATATACTTACGCATTAACATCTCTTGATGCAGAACTGTATCACGTAAGCTAGGATCGCCATAGACATTAGCATATTTTAACGAGAATACGCCTGCCATATAAAGCCCATCTAACCACATTTGGTTAGCATATTTATCCTTATGCCAATACCCACCTTCAGAGGTTTTGTTTAACGTAAGCAATAAATTCCTCAGCTTCTCCGCAGCAATGCGATACTTGAGTTTACCTGTCCGTTTATGAAGATTAAACAGCAGTTGTCCAGCTTGAACAGCATCCAGCTCATCGCGGGCGAAATAAAAGTTACCATATTCATCTACCAAATCATCCACGTATTCCTGAATATAGTTAATATAGCGGTCTTCTTGATAAGCATTCCACAAAAGCTCCATCCCACACAGAAATACACCTTGATGGTAATGCCAACGATGTGCTGGAGGAAGCTCTCCCGCTCTATAAATATCCATTAAAGAATCGCATGCCTTTTTTGCCCAATCCATTGGTGTTGTTGGTATCCTGCCAGTCATCTCCAAGCTCCTTCCAAAGAATAATCTCTCTCTTCCTCTTATTAGCCCTTCATAGAACCTAACATGGCACCTTTGGCAAAATGCTTCTGTATGAATGGATATACACAAACTATTGGTAAAGTAGCAACAACGATAACAGCCATTTTAATTGTTTGGTCTGGCGGTGGAACAGTTGTATCCAGTGTAGAGCTGTGATCCATACCGCTGGCAAGGACAACAATTTGTCTGAGCAAAACCTGTATTGGCCACTTCGAACTATCATCCAAATACAGAATCGCATTCATGTAAGTATTCCAATACGTAACCGCATAGAACAATCCGATAGTCGCTAACGCAGGTAAGGATAATGGCAATACAATTCGAAATAATATTCCGAAGTCGTTGCAACCATCAATTTTGGCCGACTCCTCCAGACCTTCAGGTATATTTTGGAAAAAATTTCTCAAAATGATCATGTTAAACGCACTAATTGCTGAAGGAAGAATAAGCGCTGCATAACTGTCTATTAGTCCCAATTCCTTTACCACGAGGAAGGTTGGGATCATTCCACCATGAAAGAGCATCGTGAACACAACCATAAAGTTAACCACTTTACGTCCATCCAGATCTCTTCTGGTAAGAGCGTAGGCCATCAAAGAAGTTATAAACAAGCTGAGGAAAGTACCTACTGCCGTAACACCAATGGAAACACCCATGGCTTTAAATATTGTATTCGTTGAAAAGATGAACTTGTATGCTTCCAGACTCCATACCTTTGGGATCAGTACAAACTTACTAGAAGCTAGTTCTGCACTCGTTGTGAAAGAGCCTGCTACAACGTGAACAAGGGGGAGCACAGTTATTAAAGCAATGATCGCAAGCAGCGTGAAGTTTATAGCAGAAAAAATTCTGCCACTGATTGTTTTATCTTCTACCATTTCTATTCCTCCCACAACATATCAATAAACGCCTTCTTCTCCCATTTTCTTAGATGCTTTATTCACCAACATAACCATGATCAAGCCCACAATTGATTTGAAGAATCCAATGGCTGTACTGTAACTAAACTGCCCCTGTCTCAGACCAGCAGTATATACATACGTATCGATAATTTCCGCAACTTCTCGATTCATGGAGTTAAGCAGCAGAAACACATGTTCAAATCCAAGATCCAGAACGGAACCAATTTTCAAAATAAATAATGTGATAATTACGCCTCTAATCGCTGGAAGTGTAATATGCCAGACTTGTCTGAGTCGTCCAGCTCCATCCATACGTGATGCTTCGTAAAGTCCTGGATCAATGGCAGCTATGGAAGCTAAATAAATAATCGTTCCCCAGCCTGCTTCTCTCCAAATCACCTGAATAATATACATGGGCCTGAACCATCCAGGATTCAGCAGGAAATTAATTTTTTCAAATCCGAAATAGGAAAGTAGCTCGTTGATAATTCCTCCATCCATCGTAACCATTACAAAAGAAATGGAGACGATGATAACCAACGACAGAAAATGGGGCAAATAGAAGATCGTCTGAAAGGTTCTTTTGAAAAAGCTGCCTTGAAGTTCATTCAACATCAGGGCAAGAATAATCGGCATTGGAAAATAGATAAGAATGTTTAATCCGAAAAGCACAAGTGTGTTCACTAAAATATTTAAGAAATCCGGCTCTGTGAACAACCTGCTGAAATGCTTCATTCCTACCCAGTTACTGCCTGTTATTCCTTGATAAGGTTTGTAATCTTGAAAGGCGATAATTAGTCCGTACATAGGAAAATATTTAAAAATAATAAAATATAGCACTCCCGGTGTTAGCATGACGTAGAGCCATTTATTTCTCCACAGACGCTTTTTAAGTTCACTGCTGCTCTTGTAAGTCTCACGCTTTATTTGTGGAGCTGGACTGGGCTGTGCGGTGAGTTCCTGCATGATTCTCTTCCTTTCTCCTTCTTTATTCAAACTCTTTATTTCTCCATGTGACTATGAAGAGAAAAGGTTGTTGAAACAAAATCAACAACCTTTTCAGCTAGGTTTTATTTCTTATACAATGCGTTGTACTCATCAATAATCTTAGCTCCGCCACGGTTCTTCCAGTTCTCAACTTCTTTTTCGAACCCTGCTTTGTCGATCTGTCCATAGATATATTTATAAGTTGCATCGGTAATAATCTGTTGAAGCTCAACACCTTTTTCTGTGTACGTAGCCGAATCCATCGCAGCTGTTGGATCTGGTACCCCCACCTTGACATTCTCAAGAACCAATTGATCCGCATGAATTCTTCCTGGCAGCGTGTTATAGTTCTCGTACATTCCATTGGTTTCAGCTTCGCCGATAACGCTGTCCTTATATCCTTTTACTTCACGTTCAATCAATTCTTTGTCATCTGTAGCTTTTGCTTTACCGTCTTCAACGGTATAGTGAGTACCCTCGATTCCCCAATACATCAAATTAGCTACTTCTGGGGTCATCATTTGATCAAAGAAAGCAAGAATCTTCTTGAGTTCTGCCTCATCTTTTACAGCAGATTTTGGGAACAAGACAACATTGTTATAGCCTGGAATCATCCATTGAGCATACTTTCCATCTGGACTTGCAACCATACTATGCGCATCCAAAACAGCATCAGGGTTATTCTTAATAGTATCTTTATTGAGGGAATCAATATCTTGCATGGAGCCCCCAATATAGAGTCCACCCTTTCCAGCCTTAAACATATTTACAGCATCTGTTTTACTGGTAGCAGCGAAATCTTGATTAATGTATCCGCCATCACGAGCTTTTTTGAAGAAGTCCATCGTGTCGAAATATTCATCGAATGTAAATTCAGGCGCTAATTTTCCATCCTTCTCTCCCCAGGTGTTCGGTGTTCCGAACCAAGAAGAGACAGTTTTGAAAGCTCCATAGGTTAACTCATTACGGTCAATAATACCTGTAGTATCTTTCTGTCCATTACCGTCTGGATCTTGTTCCGTGAAGGCCTTAGCCATTTCGAATAATTCATCTACATTTGCTGGTGCAGCAAGTCCTAATTTATCAGCCCAGTCTTTTCTGTAAATGATACCTTGACGTGCTAGAGGGCGGCCGATATATAAGGTGTACAGCTTGCCGTCCACTTTCGTGTTATTCAGAATTTCTGGTTTCAATTTACTCAAATTAGGAAACTCGCTTAATAGCGGACCTATTTCCCAGAATTGTCCGTCTTTTATCGCTTCTTTCATCTGAATGAAGGTTGTCTGATTCTTCAAGTACGTCACTTGCGGCAGTGAGCCGGTTGCAAAAGATGAATTAAGTTTTTCTTCATAAGTATCAGCCGGGAAAAATTGATAGGTCAGCTTCGTGTTGGTCAATTTTTCAAGTTCAAGCTTAATCGTATCAGGCGGGGTCTCTGGAATATTTAATGGAAGCATAATCTTAATTTCTGTTGGTCCTGCTTTCACTTCTTCTTTAGGTGCTTCTGTCTCAACTGGCTTAGTAGTGCTCTCACCACTTGCAGTTTCAGAACTTGCTTGATTGTTGTTGTTACCACCACATCCAGCTAACAATGTGCTGAACGCTAACAGTGCCGTCAACAACATGGTGAAGGATTTCTTCTTCATACCATTTTGACCTCCATAATTTGTATTGGTTACGAGTTCCACGTTACATCGTCGGCAAGGTTACGAAAACAATCATTTCCCCATAAAGCCCCGTTCTTAAAGGGATCTGATCAAATGATTATGGTGATAACACAAAAAAATCCACCGCGTCATCCGCAGTGGATCAAACTAACCTATTTACTTTTCTATCCCAAGCTCAGCCTCACCATATTCCTTAATAATCTGATCTCCTCCGCTAGCTCTCCATTTCTCAACTTCCTTCTGGAATCCCTCAGCGGTTATATTGCCTAGTATGTAATTGTACGTAGCATCCACAATGATTGTAGACAATTCCACATTTTTCTCATCATAGGTGGATGAGCTTAAAGACACGGTCGGATCGTCGACCAGAAAAGATTCATTATCTTTACTTAGCTGATCCGCAAGTGAGGTCAATTGCTCCTTCTGAGCCACCTCCATAATGTTCTTATTACTAATATCTGCAATCATCAAAGAATATAACGGATTTACTTCTTGCACCCGCAGTTCTGAGGTTTCCTCGGGAAGAATGATTTTTCCACCCTCAAGCTTATAATGGCGCCCTTCAAACCCATACATCATTATATTCGCTACATCTTTATCCATGGTTCGATCAAAGAATTCGAGTACCTCGCGGAGTTCATCCTCCGTAGCAATGGCTTTTTTGGAGAAGAGATAGAGTCCATTATAATTGGGTATCGACCACACCTTATATCCTACTGGCCCTTCGATCCGATTGATTAACGTAAGTTCTGCCTTTGGATTCAAATTCTGAGCTTCAATAGACAGCCGCTTTACATCTGTCATACTGCCAATAAATACACCAGCAATACCATTAATGAACTTATCACGTTGTACTTCTTTGCTCGTTAAGGCGAAATCCTGATTAATAATTTTCTCATCATATAATTTCTTCATGAAATTCATGGTGTTCATATACTCAGCGGTCACAAATTCAGGAACGAATTGATGATTCTCTAGTTTCCAATTATTCGGGGTGCCAAAATACGAACTTAATGTCTTGAATACCCCATACACAAGATCATTTCGATCGACTAATCCGAAGGTATCCTGTTTGCCATTCTGATCTGGATCGTTGTATGTAAATTGCCTCATAACCTCATACAGTTCATCCAGTGTCTGTGGATTATTTAAATGGAGATTGTCGAGCCAATCCTTACGAATAATGACCCCCTGTCTGGAAGAGGGGCGTTCCGTATATAGGCCATAGATCTTACTATCTACAGAAGTCTGCTTAAGAATAGCGGGGTTCAGTTGTTTAAGATTGGAGAACTCCTGAAGATAGGGGCCGATCTCCCAAAAGGCATCCGAACGAATAGCATTTTTCACCAGATTATAGTCTGAGAATTTTACAAATGTGACCTTTCCCAGGGAATTGGTCGTAAGCGCCGTGTTCATCTTATCCGTGTAGACCCCCTCTGGAACCCACCTTATATCGAGCTTCACACCTGTCAGTCTTTCGATCTCTGCCATAATCTCTTTCGAAGGCTGTTGTGGAAAATGAAGGGGTGCCAAAATTGAGATGCTCGGGGAAGATACTACTGGGCCGGCTTCGGCAGATTCCTTATCGTTGCAAGCGCTTAAAAAAGAGAAAGCGAGCATGGTAAATAAGCAGAAATACTGCGTTGCCCTTTTACCCATAGATACTTTAGACATTTCTGTGGCCTCCTAGGTATTGTAAGGATTATCACTCTATATCTTGAAAATTTTACAATTTATAAGCATAATTAGAGCTAATGATTATCACAGAACGAGATGATTATTGTTATTTCATACCAAGTTACATACACTTAGATTAAGTGTCTACTTCTACATAAGTAAAGGTGCTGAGTCCCGTGAGACCATTAAGCTTTCTAAGTAAGCTAACGATGTTTGCCTTTGTAATTAGCACGCTGCCTGTGTTGTTCATCGGTTCTTTTTCATATTTCACATCTTCAAAAGAAATTCAAAAAAACGTTAACAACAGCAAAATGGAATTAATCTTACAAATCACCTCAAATGTAGAACATAAGTTAACAACTGTCAATCAAACATTAAACCAAGTGATCAATTCTAGTGTATTAAAAAAAGCACTAAACAACCCTTTAAATGAAACCGATTTCATTTTATACAATGATTTAAGAAACGAAATTCGCAATATGCAGTCCTTCGATACGAAGCTGGAAGATGTCATCTTATTAAATCAGCAGCAAAATTGGATGATCAAAAATTCTGGTGTATATCGCTTAAATGAGTACAAGGACCATGCGCAGCTCACCAACCTGATGAATATTGCCGAAGATACCTCGTGGATCCTGAACCCGTCCTCCATATTTTACAGTGAGGAAAGCATTAACGTCACAGGCTGTAACTACAGCATTAGTCTTATCAAGAAACTCCCAACCAATAAGCTGCAAAAATATGGGCTTGCCTTAGCTAATATTCCTGTCTGCAGTCTTCAGGATTTCATTAACTCGGATGTACAGCCACTCGATGATATTATCGTTCTGGATAAGACAGGTCGATTCCTGCTCCATCCGGACCGCAATTTGATCGGGAAACCAATGAAAGAAGGCGGATTTACAGAAGATTCTTTCATTACTAATCCATCTAAACTTTCAGGTCAGTTTAAGACCAGGATCCACAAGAAGGATTACTCCGTCACTTACATGCGCTCTCAGATGAATGGCTGGGTCTATCTTTCGGTTACATCCATGGAAAGTTTAACGAAAGAATCCAAAAAAATTAGCCTGTTTACGATATTCGTGTGTAGCTTTATGCTTCTATTGTCTATTCTCTTGGCATGGATCGGTTCAAGACGGATGTACACTCCCATTGAAAGACTACTCAATCAAATGGGCCAACGCAAACCGGACATTAAATCCAGACACACGAATGAATTTCAGATTATTGGAGAACAAGTTCATTCTTTATTCCAATCCAAATCACAGCTGGAAAAAGAAGTCCGTCAGCATATCCAACAGGTGCGTACCTTCTTCCTAATCAATGCTTTCCATGGCAACGTTAAGAAGCGCGATCTGCAGGAAGAGCTGGAACAATTCGGCTACCATAAGCAGCTCGAAGAATGGAAGACGATGGCTGTGATTACGTTGTCGATTGATTTTGCCGATGATTCCAGCTATGAGAAAAAAGATCTTAATCTCTTATTATTCGCTGCCCACAATATAATCGAAGAGTTAGTCTGCCCTGAACAACGACTGGCACCTGTAATTATGGATCATGCAGTAGTCGTATTATTGGGGAGTCCAGACAGTGATACCGAGTCTTTTCACAAGACATTATATTCATTAACGGAGAAGCTGCAGCAGGAAATAAACAACTACCTAAAGCTTCAGGTGAGCATTGGTCTGAGCCTTCCCTTCAACACCTTCGATAAATTATCCACGGCTTACAGAGAGGGACTCGAAGCACTGAAGCATCGGATCAAACTTGGTAAAGGTGTCATTATCCAGTATGAAAATATTAACTCTGGCAAGCACTATCTGAATTTGAACTACCCTACTCATAAAGAAAATGACTTACTGGACGCTATCAAATTAGCTGAAACAGATAAAGCAAAGGAACTCATTCATTTGCTCTTCAAATCTATCTTTGCTCATGAGCTTTCACCACAGGAATACCAGATCCCGTTGACGCGCTTACTCAATAATTTACTCATTATGATGCAGGAATCCGGTATTAGCTTAAATCAAATTTATCATGCCAATGGTTCCATATTTGAGGAGCTGCATGACCTTCATACTGTGACTGAAATTGAAGATTGGTTCTGGAGCATGGTCATTTATCCGATGATCAAGATTTTTAATAGCAGACAAAATGCGCAATACCACAACATCTCTGAGAAGATCATCGATTTGATACAACATGATTATGATACAGATCTTACTTTAGAAGAGTGTGCTTCGCGTCTGCATTATAATGCCAACTATATCAGCAGCGTCTTCCGTAAGGAGACCCAGTACTATTTCAGCGAATATTTAACGATGTACCGATTTAAAATGGCGAAAAAATGGCTGAAGGAAACTGACATGCCCATTAAAGATATTGCAGCCAAATTAAGATATAACAACTCTCAGAACTTCATTCGCTCTTTCCGTAAGCAGGAAGGCATGACACCCGGACAATACCGGGATCACAACGCTGGCACAAAACTTAAATCCACCTTTGACGAATCAATGTAAAAAGAGAGAACTATTGTTAAGGTGGAACAAGCATAAACGCCTTCGGCGTCCTAATATGGACGGCAAGCGTTTAAGCGAGAAATATAAGACATAAAGTATCGTGTGAAACTTATACTTTCTTATATTTTCACAAAAAAGAGTCTCTCTTTTTTTCTGAAATATGTTAACGTGTGCAAATAACCTTTTAAGGAGGAATTGGAACATAATGTTGAGCTTCCGTGTACATTCCAACCATGCAGAACAAACCGAGCTCTCTCTGGAAACCTCACTACTCACCCTTTATCCCCTTGCAACGCCTGGGAGACCGCCCAACACAAGCTGAGCTTCACGCCTACTTCTCAGAATCACAGATGACTTCAATAACACCTCCAACTTTTATATGGACTATTGCAAATGATGCCAGCGTTCCTGTGGAAAATAAGGACGGCATGGTTTAGGGCTTGCTAAAGAACATCCTCATTGCCAGCAATGGCTTTCCCTTTCTGAGAAATGGCTAAGTAAACACCACTACATTCAAGGAGAAGATCCTATGACACCCACATTATTTATCGCGGGAGATTCCACTGCGGCTATCAAAGGCGCTGGAGAAAAACCTATGACTGGCTGGGGAGAATACCTGCAAGGTTATTTTGGAATTTCTGTTCGAATCGAGAATCGCGCCATTAATGGTCGCAGTACCAAATCCTTTATAACTGACGGCCGTTTGGAGGACATCCTTAAGGACTTCAAGGCCGGTGACTACCTCTTCATTCAATTTGGACATAACGATGAGAAAAAAGAAGATCCTTTGCGTTACACTGATCCCGACACTGACTATCGCCGAAACCTAATTCAATATATTGAAGCTGCTCGGCAGTTAGGCGGGACTCCGGTTCTACTTACTTCTGTAAGTCGCCGCCGCTTCAACTCCGATGGAGAGCTTGACCCGCTTGCTGTAGGCGCTTATCCCGAGGCCATGAAGCAGGTAGCTGAAGAAACGCAAACACCGCTGCTTGATATTTTCGCAGCTTCGCAAGCGCTCTATCATTCGTTAGGTGTTGAAGAATCCAAAAAGTTATTCATGCATTTGCCTGAAAAAGCACATCCGAATTACCCAAATGGAGTTATGGATGATACTCATTTCTCTGATCAAGGTGCTCAGCACATCGCCAGACTTGTGGTTCAGGCTATTGAACAATCTACTGCCTTACCATTAACAGACTTACAACAACTACTACAAGGAGTGATCACAGATGTCTCTAATTAAAGAAGTTATTACAGAGTACTATCGTATCCCTTTGCCGGAAATCATGGAGGACGCTAAACACGGACTGCACACTCACTTTGAAGTTCCCATTGTCAAAATTAGAACCGATGACGGTCGTGAAGGGTAGGTTATACCTATACTGGCGGATTTGGCGGCAAAGCAATCTGCTCACTAATTGCGAATGAATTAACTCAGATTTTAATCGGTAAGGATGCTAGCTGTGTGGAAAGTATCTGGGAGCAGATGAACTGGGGAATACATTATGTTGCTCGCGGGGGTCTGGCTAGCTTCGCCATTGCAGCATGTGACATCGCTTTATGGGATTTACGTGCGAAGAAAGCAGATGAACCGCTTTACAAACTTCTGGGTGGCGCAAGCAATGCGGTCAAATGTTATGGTGGAGCGATTGATTTGAATTTCCCATTAGAAAAGCTCCTCCTCAACAATCAAAAATACTTAGATATGGGCCTGCAGGCTGTCAAAATTAAACTAGGCCAAAAAACATTAGCTGAAGATGTGGAACGAGTGGCTGCAGTGCGCCAATTAATCGGTCCAGATGTGGCCTTTATGGTCGATGCGAATATGAGCTGGAGTGTAGAAAAAGCGATTAAAGCCGCTCGTGAATTTTTGAAATACGATATCCTCTTCTTAGAAGAACCAACGATTCCGGAAGATTATGCCGGCTATGCGCGTATTGCAGAAGAATCAGGCATTGCTGTTGCAGGCGGAGAAAACCTTCGGACCTTAACCGAATTCCATCACATGCTGCAATATGGCCATGTAGATTTCCCTCAACCGGATGCTTCCAATATAGGCGGAATTACGGGCTGGTTAAAGGTAGCTCACTTAACACAAGCCTATAACCTTTCCGTTTCCACACATGGGATGCAGGAATTACACGTTAGTTTATTAGCAGCTATGCCAAATGCAGGTTATCTCGAAATGCATAGCTTCCCTATCGATCAATACACTACACGTCCGCTAGTGATTAACAAAGACAATGGGATGGCAGTTGCGCCTGAAGTAACAGGCACTGGTGTTACCTTTGACTGGGATAAATTAGCACCTCACAAACAACAATACTAATAGGAGCGATCGATCATATGAGTATTCCTCTGCACCTAGGTGTTCGAGCACATGATTTCACACAAGTTCCATTGAAGGATTTAATTGAGAAGCTTCAGTTTTATAATTTCGCTCATATTCAGTTTGCACTTAAGAAATCTTTTCCTGACAGCACTCCGAGTCTGACTGCTATAAGCCCTGGAACAGCTAGTTATTACGGAAATGCCTTTAGACAGGCTGGTATTCAGATTGCGGTGCTTGGCTGTTACGTTAATATTGTAGACACCGATCCATACAAACGGGCACAAGCGTTAGCCGAGTTCAATACCCATCTTCGCTTGGCCAGAGATTTCGGCGCCAGTCTAGTAGGTACGGAAACCGGAAGTGTGGCACTTGGGTATACCACAGATAATTTTACAGAAGAAGCTTTTCAACAGGTCGTTACTTCGGTAAAGCTAATGGTCGCAGAGGCCGAACGTTTTGGTGTGACGGTAGGTATTGAAGTAGGACTTCATCATCCGCTGTATTCCGCTTCCTTAACTCGCCGACTGCTGGATGAGATTCCTTCTAATAATCTTCAGATCATATTGGATTGCGCAAATCTAATGTCACCTACAAATTACTTGCATCAGGAAGCTATTATTATGGAAGCTTTGAAGCTCTTAGGAAATCGAATTGCCATCATTCATTTAAAAGATTTTATCGTGCAAGATGGATCCATCAAAATTGTTCCTGTAGGTCAGGGCTGGCTTGAGTTCGAGCCGATTCTCCGTTATATGAAATACGAGCGTCCGCATATTCAGGGCATTTTAGAGAGTACTCCTGAATTGCATCTAAGAGAAAGCATCGCTTTTTTACAGCAGATATATGAAGAAGTGTAAATATAAGATCACATACAAAAAAATCCACTGTACACCCCATTACCGTGTGCAGTGGATTTTTATATTCTGTTTAACATCCGTTTGACCTCCATGAAATAATGGGCTGTTATGATCAAGACATCAAGAGTACCTGGGAGGGGTTCTATGCGTCTTGCTTTATTTACAGACACATTTCTTCCGCAAACGAATGGTGTCTCACTTACGCTTCAGCGCTTAACCACTCATTTGAACCGGCGAGGTATCGAGCATCTGCTATTTTCGCCGAAATCTGCTCCTGAAGACAGTTATGCCGATCCCATACGTCCCATTACCAGTATCCCCTTTTTTTTATACCCGGAATGTAGACTCGCGCTACCGAATATGTCCTCCATCCAGTCAGAGCTAAAAGCGTTTCGACCCGATCTGCTTCATTTGGCTACTCCGTTCAATATCGGTCTATGCGGCCTTCGCTATGCGCGAAAGCTTGGCCTGCCTCATGTCGCCTCCTACCATACCCATTTTGATCGCTATCTTAAATATTATCGAATGAAAAAAATTGTTCCTCTTTATTGGAAGTACATGAAGTGGTTTCATCGGTCCTGCGATGCTACCTTCGCGCCCTCCAATGAAACACTCGATTCCCTCCAAGCTCAAGGTTTTCAACGTTTGAAGCTTTGGTCTAGAGGCATCGACTGCAATCTCTACACTCCGAAAAAACGCAGCCATCAGGTTCGTGATCGTTACGGAATTACCGCACCGTTACTACTACTATATGTAGGAAGAATCGCCCCTGAAAAAGATATTAACACCCTTGCTCTCGCCATGCAGCAATTGCCCGAGTCTATGCAAGCTCAGGTACATTGGTTAGTTGTTGGAGACGGGCCCTTATTATCAGAGATGCGGTCGCAGGCGCCGCAAAATGTCACGTTTACGGGCTACAAACACGGTGAAGAGCTTGCCCAATTGTATGCCTCGGCTGATCTATTCGTCTTCCCTTCCAGTACGGAAACCTTCGGTAATGTTGTCCTTGAAGCCATGGCCTCTGGACTTCCTGTTCTCGCCGTAAATGAAGGCGGGGTAAAGGATCTGGTTACATCCGGTCGCACCGGAATAATCACCCCACCTCGTTCCCCGGATGCTTTTATTCGTGAGATTTGTGCATGTATAGAGCAACCCCAAAAGCTGGCTGCTATGGGTTATGAGGGGCGACAGCTGGCGCTCGGCCGCTCGTGGGAGAGCATTTTTGATGGACTCATTCGCGATTATGAAGAGATCATTGAGAATAGACGCTTCGATCTTATACCGGCTTTACTACCATTAATATAATAATGACGATAGTGAGCACATGTACAGCTGCTTCTAGCGGAGCGATCTTGTTCATAGCGGCGGTGTAGCCTACAGGGATTTCGTCGCCTTCACTCACCATCACGAGCTGGGTCAGCTTTTTCAATCGAGGCTCAACAAATCCAATAATAATGACTTCTATCACGATAAAAAATAATAATGAAAGATTGATCCACAACACCGACAAGCCCATTTTATCAATGATCATTAACAAAATGCCTGTAACGATCAGGGTAATCCCACCCGTTTTAGGGAATCTGTTGATTGTCTTCATCATGCCAAATACAAAACGAAGCTGGCTGCCTGTCTTGGCAGAGCTTGTCAGTATTGGCAGCACAAAAGCTGGTCCAATTCCCACTATGGCCGCTATAACATGTATGACTACCACAATCTTAGAGATAATATCCGTCAATTCCATGATTACAATCCTCCCTATCATTCGTTGTTTAGATTCATATGACGATGATAGTGGAAATAGTCTTGCAGAATCCTTTAAATCTTAGATAACCTCAAAAAGCGCCTAGCCGGATATTACCGACGTAGGCGCTTTTTTAACTATTGCTTAATTATTTTACCGAGACTTTCATAACTGTACTTTCACTAACGCCTTGATCATTCATCAGTTCTACACGGTATTCATAAACACCCGGAGATCGATTCGTGATCGAAGTAGAAGCCGTTTGGGCATTCGGAGTATTTGCTGTTAAAGTCTGTGTATCGATCAGCACTCCATTCTCATACAAGCGATACACTTTGCCGTTCATCCCCCACCATAGATTCATGGTCACTTTATACTCTCCATCACCATCCCAGTTGTCATTAGATAACACTGGCTTACCTGGCGCAGCATCCTTCACAGTAACCACATGAGAAGTAGATACCGTTGTTCCAAAAGAATTGGTTAGCTCAGCCGTGTAGGTGTAGGTACCGTTTTCTTTTCCAGTAACACTAGTCACTGCGGTCTGTGCGGTTGGGGAGTCGTCACGTAAGGTTTGCGTGTCAATCAAGGTACCGTTCTCATAAAGCTTGTAGACCGTACCGTTATTGCCCCACCACATATTCATTGTGATTTTGTAATCCCCGTCCAAGAGTCCTGTATCCTGCCCATTGTTATTGGATAGAACCGGTTGTCCCGGAACTCCTGTTGCCTTCTGAGGACCACTTACGACCACAATTACTTGTTCAGTCGTCGAGAGTCCAGCGTTATTCACAGCTGTTGCGATGAACGTATGCGATCCCGCAAGTCCTTTGAGTGGAATCTCATCTCCATAGACAACTTCTTTTCCATCAAAGGTGATATCCAGACTACGAATACCAGACTCAGGATCTTCTGCTACGACCTGTACCTTCAAGATATCCGATTCACTCATTTGAATAGAAGGTAAACCAGTGATTACAGGCGTCGTAGTGTCCTCTGTTTCCACAGGCGAGCCTACATATTGAATTTTAGGTGCTGCTGGTTGTTCCATGCCTTCGCCAAGAAAAAATCCAGGATGCGGAGGTTGATTATAACCCGCGTTCTGCCAAGCCACTCCCAGTCGGTAGATCGGATCATGCATCAAAGTGCGAATACGATAATCTGTCATATCCGTTGTTGTATAGATTCGTAATTCAGAACTGTCCGTTGCTCGCCAGATCACTTCTTCACGCCAATCCCCGAACAGATCCGCCTGCAAGCTTGGATTCGCCTTGGTGCCATTATTAGAAGAGGCTCCAGTTGCCGTCAACAAATTAGCTGTTGTCTGGTTCGTATAATCCCACTTATCCACTCGATTAGAATCCAGCAATTCACGTAAAAGATCACCGTCCCACCAAATGCCAAAATTCGTAGAAGAAGGCAGCTTATTCGTGATTAGCTCTCCCTGTGCACTATATATGCCTGTAACAGGAATCTGCACCTCATTGGTAATCGTTGCAGCCCATACCTCTTCACCGGTATAATGCGGGTCAATATCTGCTGACATTCCGCGTCCAGTATCAATTCCCGTGAACACACCCCATATGGTTTCCCCTGTAGCTGCATCACGCATTTCAATACCATACTTGGAATCGGTATGCTCATGTACATCAAAGACCTCCAACCCCGGTCTGGTAGGATCAAGATCTCCGAAATGGATCGCATCCCCATGACCAAGCTTTGTATTATACAGTGGCAATCCATCATCATCGATCGCCATCGCGCCGAAGGTTATTTCGTCCTTGCCGTCACCATCTACATCTCCTACTGAAAGGTTATGGTTTCCTTGCCCTGCGTAATCGCCATACCCTTCTTCATTACTATCAAATCGCCATACCTTCTCTAGCTTACCTCCGCGATAGTTATACGCTGCAAGTACAGTTCTTGTGTAATATCCACGGCTGAAAATCACGCTTGGCTGTTCACCATCTAAGTAAGCTACGGCGGCTAAAAAGCGGTCCACCCTATTACCATAGGCATCGCCCCAAGCACCTACGTCACCACGCGGCGGATCATAACTAACCGTATCCACAGCCCGGCCTGTTGCCCCTTCGAACACTGTTAAATACTCATTGCCGAGGAGCACATAACCCGAGCTATTGCGATAGTCTGCACTAGCATCACCGATCACAGTACCTTGACCATCAACCGTACCATCTGCTGTCTTCAGCATAATCTCAGCACACCCATCACTGTCCAAATCGTAAACCATGAATGGTGAATAATGCGCGCCAGCACGGATATTAGGCCCTAAATTTATCCGCCATAAACGTGTACCATCTAGCTTATAAGCATCCATATAGACTAGTCCTGTGTAACCTGCCTGGGAATTATCTTTGCTGTTCGAAGGCGACCATAACATGATGATTTCGTACACCCCATCACCATCCACATCCCCTACACTTGCATCCCCTGCACTATACGTATAAGGCTGACCATCTTTGGTGTAATCATCTGCTGGTTTTTGCAAGGGGATAGATAGGTATTGCTTCTGCCATACGCTGAATTCTTCCGAAGCCGCTTTTTCGACTCCATTGATTACTGATGTAATTCTGTATTTGGCGTCAGCTGTACCGAAAGTGTCGAGATAGTTCGTGCTTTGCGTAATTAACGAATCATTTAGCTTCTCTTCCCCACGATACAGATTGAATCCAATCGATTCTGAATCCAGACCTAACATCCGCCAGCTGATATAAACACCCGCATCTGTCTTAACCGCAACATGCGCACGATCCAGCGCTTCCATCTTCCGGTATAGCGTTGTCACCGCTGAGGTTTCCAGCGAAGCGGAAAGATCAGAGATACCGCCTGCATTTACCGAGGCAACTTTGTAATAGTAAGGAATTGTACTTAAAATGGTCGTGTCTGTGTATGAAGCTTCGAATGATTTGCCGATTAGAATGAACTCACCATCCGCGGATTTCGCACGATAAATGTTGAACATCCTTGCATCTGATACCTCATTCCACGTAAAGGTCACATCATTTTTGTTCGTAGATTGTACTGCTAGACCACTAGGTACGGCTGCTTTTGCTACAGCTGGATCAATCATAGACACCTTTAAGGCATTAGATGTTACGGATTCCAGTCCCGTGCTGTCCACCGAAGTTACCGTATAGATGTATTCCATACCGATATCCGCAGTGGTATCTGTGTAAAGCGGCTCTGTTGTATCGCCCAGCAGCTCTGAACTATTCGCAACCGTTGCCTGACGATACACTCGGTATTTTAGCGCACCATCCATACCATCCCAAGAAAGATTAGCTGTGATAGGCTCATTGTTTAAGTCCAGACTACCCAGTTTCAGATTCGTTGGGGCTAATAATAGCGGTGTGATTTCCAGTCCATTGAGATGAGCCGTTGTGCCACTAAAAACAAGATTCATCTGACCGTCTTTGACAGCGATCTGGTTATACAGCTTCTCAGCAATATTTTCCTTACCTGAAGAGACTGTTCCATAATCTTTGCCTTCAATCGCTACATTCGTCTTGGTAGAACCAATCCAATCTCCGGTATAGGTCTTAACGGAATAATAACCATTCGGTAAATCAACTTTAAATTCATACGAGCCTCCAAAATAGATCACGAAATCTCTACGAAGGGCATCAGTTGCACTACCGCGATCTCGATCACTCATACCTTCACTTGAGGACAAGCCATAACCACGTTCTGTTGTATAAAGTACATTACGGTTCACTTCCGTATAACCTGCGGCAACGGGTGAGCCAACAGGTCCAAAATCATAACGATATTGAGCGGACTTCGTAGTCAGCTTAACTTCATCTGAAGGCTCAGACTCACCTAACCCATTTACTGCAGTTACTCGAACGGAGTAGCTGTTACCTTCCGCCATTCCGCTTAATGTTAAAGTTGGAACAGTAGCAGTTCCCGCCAATGCGTAAGCAGTTTCAGCTTCGGACGCTAGCTTACGATAGATTTTATAAATATCAGCACCCTCTACTTTATCCCATTTCAGTACTGCACCTGCATTACTGATACTTCCCGCCACAAGACCTTGTGGCTTGGCAGGCACTGTTTCTGGCTGCTTAATGTCCTGTACAAAGCTGGAGAGTGGAATGTTTAATTGCTCTATTCCTTTGGCCAGCAGACGAGCCATTTGAATCGCTCCGTACTCTTGAAAGTGAGTATCGTCTGCTGACCCATTCGGGAAAGCACCATATATCCCTGCATCGAGGTGAAGGAATACAGAGCGTGTAGCTGCAAAACCGATCGAATTGTAATAAGCGACACTTAGCGCGCTAAGATCAACCAATTCCACATGCAGCTCATTGGCTACCTCTTTCATCGCCTGCACATATTCAGGGAAACTCACATTAAATTTTTCCGTGGCAGCATTATAATCTCTGCGGCCCATCGGGGTCACCAGAATCGGAGTCGCTCCTCTTTGTCTGGCACCCTCGACATACGTTTTTAAATAATTTTTGTAATCTGCTGGAGAGGCATACCGATCAGGAACACTGATCGTTGCGTCATTGTGGCCAAATTGGATAAGGAAATAATCACCTGGCTGTATCTTTCTCAGTACTTCATCCAGCCGCCCCTCTGCAATAAATGACTTAGAGCTGCGGCCTCCGATAGCGTGATTCTTAAAAGTTACTTCCTCACTAAAGAAATCAGGAATCATTTGTCCCCAGCCAGCCTGTGGTATCCAGTAAGGATCGTAAGTCTGCACAGTTGAATCACCCGCAATATAAACTGCAGGCAATTCATTAGCAGGACGATCTGGCTGCTTAGTAATCACCAGTGCATTAATATTAGGCTTCATGCCAGAGAATACCAAGTTCATTTGTCCATCCACCACAGCGATGTCAAAATTCATTTCCAAATACTGACCAGCTGTTTTACTTGTCTGCTGAACTTTTTGGATCGATTCTACTTTGATGCCAATGTCTGTGTCTCCGGCGCTATCTCCAGCGATAAGTGACACAGTATAGTCACCATTCGGTAAATCTACATTAAAGGTAGTATCCTTAGGGACTACCAAATCCGATCGCAAAGGATCAGTGGTTCCCCGGTCTACACCAGTTACCTTTGATATATCCGTAAATCCATATTTAACCGCAGAGGAATAAGATACCCCTGCATCGACCTTAAGATAACCTTCCGCCGCAGCACCTGGGCCAAAATCAAAGGAATATACATTTCCTTCTGGCAATGTTACAGGTGGCGTGTATACCATACTTTCAACTTTGTTAGATAACTGCGATTCTCCTTGGGCATTAGCAGCTTTTACCCCATAATATTGGCGTTTAGAGGTATCCACTGCTACATCCGTAAATGTCGCCGTCTCCGACTGGCCAATCTCCTGTAAGGATCCATCTGCTGAATCAGACCTTAAGATTGTATAACGGGTAGCTCCCGCCACGTTGTTCCAACTTAGCTGAACAGAACTCGCACCCACGCTGACAATCGAAAGGCCCGTTGGTACTGCCGGAACCTCTGCCCCCGGAATTTCATCTACCGTCACAGGTGCACTCAAAGCAGACTCCTCACCGCTGCCTTTAACAGCAGACACATTATAAATGTAGCCACTGCCTTCATTTACGTCTGAATCCACGTAGTTGTTCGCAGCAACTTGATCTATCGATTGAATGGTCCCGCTAGGAAGCTCTGTCCGATAAATATTGTAATAGACTGCTTCTGTCACGCTGCTCCACCCGAGGGAGACCGCAGTGGGCGAGAGATTCGTAACCGCTAAGCCCTCAGGAGCCTGCAGTGGACCCGGCACGATTTGCTGAATCATAAGTCCATTTAAATACCCGCCAACCCCTGTACCCGTGATGCCAACGGTTAGTTGACCGTCTTGGACAGTCGTGCGGTAAGTGGCTTGATTTACAGCCTGCTTGCTGCTTATTGAACCAGCCGTAACACCTTCTAAGGTAATTGTAGTTTTAGTTGTACTTGTGCCTGCCAATAAATCTCCTGAGAATACAGTCACATCGTAATCCCCATTAGGAAGATCCACTAGAAAGGCGTAGGACAATCCCAGTACAAAATCATTAGTCAGTTCATCTCCGCCCGAGCGATTTCTTGAGGCAACCGCCTGATCTAAACCATATCCTAGCTCCTTCGTATACAACTTTGATTCATGCACAGCTGTATAACCACTCATTACAGGACTTGTTGCCGTTCCAAAATCATATCGCAAAGTTATTGGACCTGAATCCGCACTGGCTGGTTGCACTCCAAATGTTGTAGAGGGAAATAGAGATGAACAAATGAAGACCCACGACAATAACACAATAAGTATTTTATTCCCCATTTTATTTCTCTTCATCTTCCGTGCTTCACCCGCTTTCTTATGATTGAAAGAACTTAGTACGCATCTGGCCCTTTTGTAGTAAACGCTTACAATAAGCTTCATTGTCATTCGTTCTTCAAATATAAGTTCACTTCGTGCGCGTATCCCCTCCTCCTTGCTCAGACACTTTTCTGGATAATTATTTCCAGATGCACTCATATCCAACACGATACTACCACCTAAGTTTCACTATGAACATTTAAAAAACAGAGTTTATCATACACTAAACCGTTCAATTCACTCGCCTCTAGTTATAAAATCCTACGATTTTGTGACAAGCTGGGACATAAAACCCAGAATACGTCTATACATTTTTAATTTCATTTGAGTAAAATCATTTCAAAAAACAGCAAAAAGACCTCCTTGGTTTCCCAAGAAGGTCTTTGAGTTATGGTTAGATCTTACCGTTTAAGCTCCCACCTGGAGCAAATAATCGTTCGATATGCTTTTGAACCGCTGGATCCGGAATTAATGGTGGCGCTTGATGAGGTTTTACACGCGCATCAATAATCACGTTATCACATGACCAATGCTTATACTCCGTTGAACTGTTCACGCCATATATATCATGAGAAGGATTGCTGCGTGTGAACGTCGCCCATAGGAAATTCTCAATTCTATCACTTAAGAACTCGCTATCATCACACACAATAATCATCGGACAAGATGGGAGTGCTCCCTGTACTTGAATCGCTTCGCTAAGCTTGTTCATTTCCTGCGCTGCTTCAGCGTAAGTAGTGAATTTAGAGCCTTGAAGCGCCACGAGACCCGGCATCACCATCTTTGCATGTCCAAATCCCTGTAGTTCTTCAAGTATGTCAGGAACCTCTGTACATAGTTCTCTTTTCTTCTCCCCAACCGCAGCGAAAATCACCTTACTTCCGCTGTTTAGTCCTGTACCGGAATAATCAAGGGTATCAATCGTTGTATTCGTATAGAAATGAATATCTCTGCGAAGATTAATTCGCTCTAAAATATACGTCAAGAAATCCTCAACATCATGTGTGCTGATAGGTTGTTTCTCTTCGGCTGTAATAAACAAGAATTTAGCTAAACTAAGCTGACCTGTGCCTAATATCCGATTCGCGATCGTAAGAATCTCAGCTGGCTGCTTCACTTGTTGATAAGGTGTATAACGTTCACTGCCAATCGCAAACAAAAGGGGATGAACACCTGCAGCATCTACTGCATGAACTTCTTTGACACCCGGGATTTCTTGTCGGATAGCTCCGCCCGTCAACTCGTGAATTAACTCACCAAAAGCGGTATCCTCTTGTGGGGGTCTGCCGACAACCGTAAATGGAAAGATTGCATTCTTTTTAGCGTACACTTTATGTACTTTCATTACTGGAAAAGGATGCACCAAGCTGTAGTAGCCTAAATGATCGCCAAATGGCCCTTCTGGCTTCGTCTCACCAGTATGAATTTCCCCTGTGATCACAAAGTCCGCATCATTGCTGATACAATATCCATCTACATAGCTGTAGCTAAAATGACGTCCCGAAAGTAAACCGGCAACGATCATCTCACTCATACCCTCTGGCAATGGCATTACAGCCGATAACGTATGCGCAGGAGGTCCGCCGATAAAACAGCTCACTTTAAGCGGTTCTCCTTTTCGATTAGCTCTCTCTTGATGCACGCCGATACCCCGATGAATTTGATAATGAATGCCAACCTCTTTGTTGAGCTCATAATCATTACCATTCAACTGCACACGGTACATCCCCAGATTGGAATTCATAATGCCCGGCTTGTCTGGATCTTCGGAATACACTTGCGGCAATGTGACAAAAGCGCCACCATCCTCTGGCCAATGTGTGATCAGCGGAAGATCAGAAATACTGATTTCCTGAAAACCACTTGGTAGACCACCCGGCTTTTTAATAGGCAATGCTTTTCTCGCGGATAGTCCTGTCCCTACATATTTAAAAGGATTCTTAAGTGCCTTCATAGGATCGTTACGAAGTGCAATTACGTTATGTGTGGAGTTCCAAGTACGCCGAAAGATAAACTTACTACGCTCTAGCGTTCCAAAAAGATTAGATACGGCACGAAATTTTGAGCCTTTTACATTTTCAAATAATAATGCAGGACCACCAGCTTCATAAACCTTCAAGTGAATGGCGGCCATCTCCAGATAAGGGTCCACTTCTTCACGAATACGAACCAAATGTCCATGTTTCTCTAAATCATTAACACACTCTTCTAAATTGCTATATTTCATTTCATTACTCCGATCTCTAGAAGGTTATTACAAGATTTCTTGGATGCTTTAATTATACCCTGTAACTTATTAAAATAAAGCGATACCCTATGTAATAGAACATCCCGCCGTTATCTTGTATTCTCAGGTTTGGGTTCATCTCGCAAAATATTTCTAGCAGGAATCCCTACTGCTGAAGCATTATCCGGCACATCCTTAACCACAACAGACATAGCTCCGATATTAACATCGTTCCCCAGCGTAATCGGGCCTAGTATCTTAGAACCTACTCCGATAAATGCTCTATCACCAATCACGGGTTCCCCTAAGTTATTTCTCCCCCCAATGGTCACTTGGTGAAAAATAGTAGCGTTGTTGCCAATCACCGCTTTAGGACTAATGATAATGCCATTTAACCCATGCGGTAAATGAAGTGCATCACCAATTTGAGCCTCTGCATGAAGCTCTCCACTGGCAACAATTCGAACAAAAAGCACATCCATTATGCGATATAGGAGCCACAAAGGTTTGCGGATCAGGCCACTTTTCACCCGATAATACACCCAATTTCCAAAACGATAAGTAAACAAAGCCATAATCGTTTGTGGATTTTTTAGATTTGCCTTCCAGTCCGTTTTGAATAATTTCATCATTGTATCATCCTCCTATAGGGGCAAGATATGAACTATATTCTCGTGAAATGAAAGCATTAGTGTGGTCAAAAATATTCTGGGAGGATCGCAGGATGGAGAGTCATTCGGGTGATTGTGCTTTCACCAGTGTATGTTAGATTCAGAGATTCATCAAGAAGTGGACAGTTCTCCCTATATAAACATCAACCGATTACAAGCCTTCCTAAACAACAACACGCGCCGAGGTGATATCGGCGCGCGCTGAATGCTATCTTTTCTATTAAATAAGATCCAGAACAATCACGTTCACAGAATGGGCAGCTAGATTTACAATTGCAGTGTCTTTATCAAACCTGATTTCCGTTTCAACTGGAGTAACCTTCTCATCATTTTTTCTGTTCACATTAGGTGTGTGAACTAGCGAAGCATCGCCCGTTAAAGTAATCCATTTACCGGTAGTAGCTACGTTTAAGCCTTTTAGATCAAGCTTCGTTGCTTTCTCTACACGATCCGCGTTCACAAGCTTCACATAGAGATGCTTATCATCTTTAGTAACGGAATTGTATACTTCTCTGTTATACGCTTCGAGCTTATAATCAAGCACTTTGCTTGTTGTCTTGCCATCTGTGTAAGAGCAAATCAAATGCTTGCCATCTGCTCCACCATAATTAACAGTGATGGTATATTCCGTATGATCCGCTAGCTCTTCATAGCAACTAGCTCTAAGGTTACCCGCTGCTGTACTAGAGGAATAATCGCCGAGTGTATAAGCCTCAATCCCTTGCTTGTACACCTTGACTCCTGTGGCATCGCCATTATAGCCAATCGCATATTCGATAACATCTTTATTTTCCGGTGAAATGTCTGTCAGACCTGCACCTACATAGAAGCCATCTTCGCCGGAAGCTTTTTCAAGAACGACCTCTACTTTATAATTAGTCCACGCGTCATTGAGAATATACAATCCATTCAGTCCGCTGTTCTGTGCCTTCAAGACTAGACCTTTGGAAGGATTAATCGTATATCCGGCAGAACCAGGAATGACTTTCCAAGCTTCATGCAGCGGCTGTGTAAAATCTTGCTCTAGCATAACGCTGCCATCCGTATTCGAAGTAACCTTCACCCGCTTCACAACTACAGATGATTTCCCGGCAGCCACTTCAATTCCTCCGTGAGGAATGAGGTCTACCTTTTCCCCGTTGCGATATGTCGAGAACGATGTGCCAACCACTTTGGTGCCGAGATATTTAGCATACAACTGTTGAACATAGTAGTTCGGCGTGTACCATACAGTTTCATCATCGAACCAAATGCAATCTGGTGTCCATCTGTAGGTACCATCTGTTAATACCTTATTGAACAAAGGTGCCGTTGCAGCTAGTCTAATCACATCAGAGTTATTCTCAAAGCTGGACATAATCGCCGCTTCAGCAATCGCTCCTGCCAATGTATTTTTATCTGTCGAAGCATATTCACCCACAAAAACCTTCGAAGTTTCAGCCTCGTCCAAGCTGCCGTCTTCTTTATAAGCTCTGTAATAGTAATTGTAGCGATCCGCATTCTCTAACAAATACCCGTTGGAACGGTAGTAATGCTCGTCCGCAATCGTATCCATGTAGTTTTTTTGTTTCTCATACCAGGTAACCGTCTCTTCAATACTTGATGTTCCATCCGTGAAGCTGATCTGTTCCGAGCCCTGTAGATTTCCGCTTAGGAATTTCCAGCCTTGCTGATAAGCATCGTCATCTGCTTGTGCGCCAACCGTAGAAAGAATGGTCAGTTCATGATCAGGGTAGTTTTTCACCATATATTCGTCAATCGTTGTTTTAAAATACTCGAAGTTGGCAAAAAACTCTGTTCCCCAGTTTTCATTCCCCACGCCCAAGTAACGCAGGTCAAACGCTGCTTCATGGCCCATCTTTTTACGCAAAGCGGCCCACTCGTTATTGTCAAAATCCATGCTAATCGCGAAATCAATCAGATCCGTAAAGTTCTTCACATAATAATCTCTTAACGCACCGCCAGCTGGATTCGCATAATCCGAACGAGCTTGACAGAGTACGCCGCAGGCCATAACCGGAAGTGGTGTTGCATTCAAATCTTCGGCTAATTGAAAATACTCCATATATCCAAGACCCATGGTCATCATGTAGCCCCATACATTATAGTTCTCTTTGCGAAGCTCAATATCGTTGACAGACTCTTTCCAATCGTACACATTCTCCCAAATGTGAGAGCCTTCAGAAATACAGCCCCCCGGGAAACGTAAGAATGTAGGATGAAGATCAACAAGTGCATTCACTAAATCTTTTCTTAATCTATAGTTTGAATTCCCCTTATAGTTAGCGTGAGCTGTAGCAGAACGTTCTTCTTCCCCAGCGCCCCAAACATCTTCCGGCATTAAGGAGACCATATCAATGGAAATCTCACCATTAAAGGTTAACGCCAGCTGACCGAGTATAGTTTCAGACCCTGTTAATACAAGCTTAGACTCTACACCATACTTCTTCCAGTTACCGTCACCGTTCACCTCAACTACCGTTGCATCACTAATGGCTTTACCATCTTTGTCGAGCAATTGCAGGGTGATTGTTCCCGCTGCCTCTGCCTTCGCCCAAATCGTGAAGTTATACTTAGCATCCTTCTTAATAAACATTGAGCAGTGCTGATTGGAATCCGCAAAGCCTCTATTATTGATCGTCGCGCCATCTGCCACTGTCACATAATGCGCATTCATATCTTTATCTTCGATTCCGAAGAAATCATTTAATCCGCCTGTATGATGAACCGTCATTTTGTCCGTGTCACCGGACCATGCATGAAGAGGTGTATAATTTCTTCCTGTTGAAGTCCCGTGCACACCACATACATGCGAATAGCTGTCAAAAGCAAACGACTCAAAGGAACGATTCTGCACTAGCTCTGCATAAATTCCACCATCTGCCGCATTATTAATATCTTCATAGAATAGGCCATATAGAACTTCGCTAACATCCAAAATCTCATGGTTTCCGTCGATCGTTAAGGTGTAGGGTGGCAAACCTTCTGGGAGCACAGACACGGTGAAACTCTTCTCTGCTGTACTGTCACCTTTTTTCAAAACTGCTGTAAGCGTTACACCTTTAGCAGAATGGACGGTTTTATTCACAACTCCCGCATTAGAAATAATTGCTGAGTCACTGGATACCCAGGACACGTCAACTTTTCCACCCATGAGCGAAGCTGGTAATTCGATATCTTTGGTGATGATTGAACTAGTGAAGGTTAAATATTTATCTTTTGCGAGCTTAACGATCTCTTCATCTGTCAAAGACTCACACATAATCTCAATCACTTCGTCCTGCGTTAATCCCGCTTTATATACACGGAAGTCCGAAAGAGAGCCGCCAAAATCTACATCTGCAGCGTACTGGGACTTGCCGATCGTATTGTTACTATAATTCACTTGATCCTCAAATGTAGCAAACCACGTGCGTAGTTTAGCATATGTACCGCTAGAAGTCTGACTTATCATTCCATCCGCAACGATCTCACCATTGACATACATCACAGGTCCTGCACTGCTTAGTGTTCCACCTTTTGTTCCTGTGACCGCAAAGGCAACGTGCACCCATTCACCAGCAGCAAAGGATTTACCGGGATCTGCGACTAAATCTTCCCCCGCAAAACAAGTCCCCCGGAAATTACGCGTTAAAAAAATATAGGGTCCTGTCTCGCCTTTGCCGAAATCGAACAGTCTTTCCCATAAGCTCCCGCCAGCACTTACATGCATCCAAGTCGAGACAGTAAGGCCAGCTTGGTCGCTGACCTCTTTAAGCAGATCATCTGGCAAAGAAATATAGGATGTGCCATGTTCTCCACCCGCTAGTGAAACAGCACTTCTACCCGCTACAGTCTGTATGGATGGCAGCTTAGTCCCTGAAGCGGTTCCATCGTTCCCATTCCCCGAGTAATCTTGACCCACATGATCGGGGTTATCAAACTTATAATGCGCTATCAAGTTACCATTAATAGATTTGTTACTGTTGTCATTGTTCATAGGAGATCACCTGTCATCTTTTGTATTAGAAATCATAAAAGTCTAACCAATCTACTGATTACTACGACAAAACCGCTACATCCGTGAATCATTTAACCTTTATACGAAACATAATAACACACTTTATAATCAATTAATATATTAACTAATTAATATTTGTGTGAAATAAAAGAAAACTTTTTTATAATTAAAAATTACCAAATAGACCCTTTTATTCATGATAAAATGAATTTGAATGTATGAAGGAGAGATGAAATATGAATAACCATGTAGGTTATAAAACAATAAAACGCGATTTATTTACAATTGAATGTAAAGATATCCTGTTACGAGAGTTTAGAGTGGAGGATTTAGACGAGTTTCACGCACTTACCACGCAGCCTGAAATCATAGAATTTCTGCCCGACTGGAATGTTCCTAAAGAACAACGGCTAGATTGGTTAATAAACTATGAAATAAAAGAAAACCAACAGTTTCTACATGCGGTCACAGCGGATGGAAATATCGGGGAGCTTCGTCTTCGTTTAGGCATTATTTTAAAAGAGACGAATGAGTTTATCGGTTGGTGCTGTACAGGAATGAAGGATGAATTACCCGCTCCGAACAGAGAAATCATGTATGCCATATCCAAGGATCATCGGGGCAAAGGGTATACCACACAAGCTGCCGAGGGGTTAATTAAGTATTTGTTTGAGCACACTTCTACCGATGTATTAAACGCTATTGCTCTGGTACACAATACGCCCTCAAATAGAGTCATACAAAAATGTGACTTCGACTTAATGAATGAAATTACGATTGAAAATGAAAGCTATAATTATTACCAACTTTCTAAGCGGTAATGGCAATAGAAGGCTTAATGAATGCTGGCACACTTTTGATAGATTACAGCACAAGCAAAAACCTCTGCATGGGAAATGGAGATACGATCCATTTACCTAAACAGAGGTTTTTTTGAGCTGATTCATGATTGCTGCTTCATACGAAGCATTTGCGCTAGAAGCTGTTCCACATCTTTTTCCGGGAATGCCGTCATTAGCGTGTCTTTAAAGGTTTCTTGAGCACGGATGAGCTTGGCCTCACCAATGGAGGTTAGGGAGGTATAAATACTTCTGCGATCACTGTCGCATGCTTTTCTCTCTAAAGCTCCGCAGCCCTTGGCTTCAAACCGGCTAACTAAACGTGAAACGGCACTTTGGCTTAAACCAACCATGGATTCAAGTTTCTGCAATTTCAGTTTTTTCTCTGGGGCTTCCGACAAGAATAATAATAAGTAGAACTCTTTTAAAGATAATCCATGATTCGCTTGCAAATTAACTTCTAATTCATTCGTCACATTCATTTGTATATGCGTTAACGTCAACCAATTCGCGATAAGGTCATTGTTAAGAATTTTGTCCATCTATCTCTTCATCTCCTGAGCGTATGACTATTCATGAATTTTTTCTTCTATATAATAGTACTACACTCCACATCCATTGTGCCAAGCTTAATCCAAAAAAGAGAAAAGACCGTTTCTCCAAGAAGTCGGTCTTTCCAAATGATTCCATTTAGTTCGTTATTCCTTAGCCTTTAATTCTAGGAAATCCAAAGGCATACTGCCGAGGAATACTAGGGTCTTGCTGAAGCTCAACCCCAGCCTCCAGCGTCCAATATGGATTTCTCAGCATCCCCCGACCAACCGCAACAAGATCTGCTTCCTCATTCCCAATGACTGCATTAGCAAGAGCAGGTTCATCCAATCTGCCTACAGCAATCACCGGTACATTCAAACCATATTTGATCTCTCTTGCCAAAGGAACTTGATACGCCGCATGTGTTCCTGGCTTGCCAGCAGCCGCGATAGGACCTTCACCACCTGCACTGATATGGAAAATATCTGCGCCAGCTTCTTTATAAGCTTTACTAAATGCCAAGCTTTCTTTAATGCCGTATCCGCCCTCTACATATTCTTGAGCTGAGATACGCATGATCAATGGCATTCCTTCAGGCATTTCACTTTTCGCTGCACGAATGATTTCAGTACCAAACAAGGTCAAATCTTGGCCATATTCATCTGTTCTTTGATTTGTTAATGGTGAATGGAACTGATGAATAAGGTAACCGTGCGCACCATGAAGCTCGATAACATCAAACCCCGCTTGAATCGCACGCTTCACGCCTAACCGGAATTTTTCAACCATACCCTTCACTTCTTCAGTCGTTAAGGCACGTGGTGTTTTGGAGTCAGCATCAAATGGAACGGCAGAAGAGGATACAGGAACTGCTGCATCTTCAGCCTTACGCCCAGCATGAGCAATTTGAATACCTACTTTTGCCCCATAAGCATGACAAGCATCAACAATTCTAGCCAATGCAGGTATTTGCTCATCGGACCAAATGCCAAGGTCAAAATCAGTAATTCGGCCATCAGGCTCTACATCGGTCATTTCAATAATAATTAATCCTGTTCCTCCAATGGCGCGGCTTACGTAATGATTATAATGCCAATCGGTAGCAATTCCGTCCTTGTTAGTCACTGAATACTGACACATTGGAGGCATAACCACGCGGTTCTTCAATTTCAAATCCTTCATTTCATAAGGGGTAAACAAGTTCTTCATGATATCTCTCCTCTTTATAAAAAACTAAATTTATTATGAACATTAAAAACATGTTTTAGCAGAAATTAATTAATGTATGCTCATGCATGTATATTATTATAGAATATCTATGGTGTCAACCATGAATGTCTCCTGCGAATTAATAGCTCCACGTATTGTTGAAATCTTTGTCGCAAGGTAATATATGGGTATCTATTTTCTTAGAAAGGATGAACTCACAAGTGGACAAAAAGCTTTTACAATCACATAGCATCTTTCCTACCCTGAATATTGAGCGAACGGCTGCTTATTACAGTCAATACTTAGGCTTTCAAGTTGTGCCCTATTTAGATACGGAGGAACCGCATATTTGTCTGTATCGTGATGATACTGAAATTATCCTGACTCAATCCCAAGGACAAAGAGTTATTCCTAATCGAGAATTGTATGGCTATGGTTACGATGCCTATTTTATTACGAAACAGCAAGAGCAGCTGGAAAAAGAATTCGAAGCCGCTGGTGTTAACATTGTCCGAGCATTAGCAAACACCGACTATAATAACAAGGAATTTGTTATTGAAGATATCGATGGGCGCTGGATTGCTTTTGGGATCAAAGGATAAGAAAAAAACGGCCCTCGGCCGTTTTTCTTATTTTTCAAAAGAGACCTCATAGCTTCTTACCCACACGAACATCCCTTGAAATCCTGTATGCTAGATTACAGAATTTCATCTCCACTGCCATTGATCACACAGAAATCACTATGATTATAACTAACGAATGTAGAATAAGCATTACCCTGATTCAATAGATGCTCCTGAAAAAAATTAGCGACAAGCTCATTTATCTGATTATGAATCCCACAAGTTCTATGATATAAAGCTTCGTCCTCCTCAAAAAGAGGCATATCACTAAAAGACATATGCGTAGCACCTCGTATTTTCAAAAAAGATTTATATCCTTTCCAATTCCGAAAAAGCTTCTCTTGTCCTTTGATGAAATCATTTGCTATTTTCTCCTGTAAAATAATGCTTAAGGATTCTAAAGCAGAAGCATTTTGCCTTAATACAAGTAGGGGTACCGAGTTGTTGTTCACTTCATTCTCAATATATAAATGCATACTTGCATCTAATAAAACTGCGGCTTTAATTCTATCATCTTCCATAGTTAAATCTAATGCAGTAGCACCACCGATTGAATGTCCAACAATGCCAACCTTGTCCATATCAAAACTTTCCATTCTTGAATTCAGATTGGATAGGTGATCTAATACATACTTTATATCCTTTTTTCGAATAGAAATTAAGTGATGTAATTCGCTATAATCTGTAGCCTGTATTGTCCTCATGACCTCTGATTGATTCATAAATTCTCCACTTGGACTAACTGTAAACATGGCTTCATAAGCAGCACTGACGGTTACCACTATAAATTCTCGCTTTACCAGCGCTTGTATATTGTAAATATACATATCTCTATCTAAGCCTAGTGCAGGAGAGTAGATAATGACAGGATAGGATCGTTTAGATTTTTGTTGCAATGCTCCCTCGCTGATTGAGGTAGATAATCCATCTATGATATCCATATTCATTCCAATATCTTCTAGAATTTCTCTTGCATGTTGTTCACAGGGCCGGAAAAGATCCATATATTTCATTTCAGATTCGTTGTTATCGAGCAAACCATCCTTATCCGGATAATAAATACTTATCACGATTTTTCTGGGCTCTGACTCTTCTTGGAACGTACCCTTGCGCGTGTAATCCGTTAATACTTCAACTTTTCGAAAAACTCCCATGGTTCCACTCCATTCTTCCTCGTTCACTATATTTTAATTTATTTTCCTATTTATTGAAATGAATTCTCCATAATGTCCATACTAATGTCGATTGCTATGAATGGAATCAAGTTGAATGAACGGTTATAATACCTAAGTGCAGGTGAATCTTTAAAAAACTCAGGGATGTGGAAACTTTAATGGTGAATAATTCAGCATATACACTTTATTTACGTGAGGATTGGAAGAAGCTAAGCGATTTCACTGCTATCCAATTATCAGAAGAAGAGCTTAGTGATATCCAAAGTATTAACGATAAAATTTCGATTGAGGATGTAAATGAGGTCTATCTTCCTCTATCCCAATTGATACATTTGCAGCTTCAAGCCTCTCATACATTTAAAGATTCTATAAATCACTTTCTTAATAACGATCTTAAAAAAGGTCCATTTATCATAGGCATCGCCGGAAGTGTCGCTGTTGGCAAGAGTACAACCGCTAGACTTCTTCAGAAGCTCCTCTCTCAATTACCTTCTCATCCAAAAGTAGATTTAGTTACAACTGACGGGTTTCTACTTCCCAATGCTGAGCTGGAAAAGCGTGGAATCATGAAGAAAAAGGGATTTCCTGAAAGCTACGACACACGTAGTTTAATTTCATTTTTAACTAAAGTGAAGTCTGGTGTTTCGGGTGTTCAAAGTCCTGTATACTCGCATCTAACTTATGATATCGTGCCAAATGAATGTATTACGATCGAGAACCCGGACATCCTAATTGTTGAAGGATTAAATGTTCTTCAGACTAGTTTGACAATTAATCAAAGTATGCCAAACTATTTTGTATCTGATTTCTTTGATTTTTCAATTTATGTGGATGCTGATGTGAATAATATTGAGAAATGGTATATTGACCGGTTTATTAAGCTTAGAGATACCGCCTTCCAAGATGAGCAATCTTATTTTAAAAAATATGCACAGTTATCACTAGAAGAATCTATCGAGATCTCCAAAAGAATATGGAAAGAAATCAATTTTGAAAATTTGATACACAATATTTTGCCTACCAGAAATCGTGCAGATCTTATTCTATTTAAAAATAACAACCATCACATAGACTGTATTAAGCTGCGAAAATAAGAAATCGTTCTAACAAACCAAGTCTCTGATTTGCAGAGCTTGGTTTTTTTATGTGCAAAAAAAATTGGGTGAATATCGTAGGTGTAATGCCTTTATCCTCTTGCCAGGGCAAACGTATACTGTGGTACATTCGTACACTAATGTAGAGAGAGGATAAATCAAATGATCGAAATTGCCTTGGCCTTTCAAGATAAGGATGGAAAATATGTAGAGCATGCCGGTGTCGTTTTAGCGTCAGTTTTTCATCATACAAGTTCCCCAATCCATGTTCATATTTTACATGATGCCTCTTTAACCGAAGTTAACAAGCGAAAGCTCACCAGATTAACCACTAAACATCAGCATACGATTAGCTTTTATTCGATTACTTTACCCGAAGATATGCTCCAGGTTCTTGCCAATATTAATTCTATCGATATGTGGACACATGCAAGTATGTACCGATTGCTGCTTCCCGCGTTAATTCCTTCTGACAAAATTATTTATCTGGATTGTGATGTATTGGTAAACATAGACATCGCGGAGCTGTGGCAGGTCGAGCTGAATGAAAAATATTTAGGGGCGATTTGGGATCAGGGCATTATGGATGTTGCACCTATTGTGAGCGCCAAAGGGCTGAATCCCGAGATTTATTTTAATTCTGGAGTGATCGTATTTGCTTTGAATAATATCCGCCAGAATACGAACTGGTACCAAGAGATGCTGAACTTCTTGCGCACTTTCCCTGATGTCACCATGCCTGACCAGGATGTTTTAAATGCGGTTTTTGGAGCGAATTACCTCCCACTCGATATCCGTTTTAATTCATTTAACATGGCCATCCCAAATCATGACTATAATAATAAAATTGTCCATTTTGCCGGGGATGAGAAATGCTGGAATAAAGACTCCTCAGGGTTTGCGCTGTATCGCAAGTTCCTAAATTTAACCCCTTGGAGAACTTTTAAAGCCAAATTAAAACGAAGAAGACAGAAGGTCAGCTATGTTAAGCGGCGGTTCATGCGAAAAAGTAATAGACGAATCATTTATAAACGTAGAATTAAAATTATTCGCACAAGAATCTCGCCCCTTTCGCTGTTTCAATTGAAATTAATTAGAACGATAAGAAGGAGAAAAGGCATTGTAATCAACACAAGAATACAAAACCAACGACGCATTAAACGCTAAAAGGCAGCCCCTATTGAATAGGGGCTCAGTCTCTCGAGAAACCCAAGGCCATCCAGTGAATTGGGTTTCTCGTCATTCTGAAAAACGGCACTCTGCCGTTTTTCTTGAACATGATCGTATAATAGATCCTTTTAGTTCAATTTAGTAAAAAACCATTTCTGAGCATCGCTTCCATTATCCGTCCACTGCTGAACCGCTGCACCGTCTGCCGTTGAGGCTCCGTTTACATCCATGGCTAATCCACTCACTTTAGAAATTAGTTTGTAGTATCCACCCCCTACATCTACAATGCTCCACCGCTGAGCGTTGGTACCATTGTCATCCCACTGCTGCAACTGTACACCACTGACGGTTGATGAGTTCGGCACATCCAACACTTTTCCACTATGCACTGCTGTCAGCTTATAGTAGCCGTCTCCCGTACTTTCCACTTTGAATTTCTGATTATTAGCTGTGTAATTGGTCCATTGCTGCATCTTTGCCCCGTTTGCTGTAGAAACATCTATAACGTCGAGAACCTTACCACTAGCCTTATCAGCCAAAGTATAAATCCCGCCACTCACGATGCTTGAGTTAGGCGTAGTCTGATACACACGTACGTAATCAACCAGCATTTGTGCAGGGAAAGCAGTTGAACCGTTTGGTCCTCCAGGCCAATCCCCACCCACTGCAAGGTTTAGCAGAATGAAGAAAGGTTTCTGGAATTCCTCCGTATTTCCAGTTCCGTTCTCGATATAAAAAGCATTATATTGGTTGCCATCAACAAACCATTTAATATAATTCGTATCCCATTCTACGCTGTACACATGGTACTGAGAGAAATCAAGATTACCGGAAACCTGACCATAACTAGCATGCCCATTGGCATCCCAGTGTACCGTCCCATTAACAGAAGCATTATTGTTCACATGCTCCATAATGTCCGTTTCCCCAGAATTCGGCCAACCCACCGAATCAATATTCGATCCCAGCATCCAAAACGCCGGCCAGAGTCCTTGGCCTGAAGGCAGCTTGATTCTAGCTTCGATTTTTCCATAGGTAAAACTTTTAAGTCCCTGTGTTTTGATCCGTGCAGAGGTATAATTCATTCCTCCATACGATTCTTTTTGCGCTGTTATTGCTAGATTGCCACCTGTTACCTGCAGGTTCTGTGGACGACTGGTATAATACTGAAGCTCATGGTTTCCCCAACCGTCGATACCCGTGCCGATTTCAGCCGACCAATTATTAGTATTCAGAGAATTCCCGTCAAATTCATCACTCCATATCAGATTCCAGTTCGAGGCTGCACTTGAATTACCTGTAGGCACTAGAGCAATCATGAGTGTAAACAGCAGAAATAGACTTAGCATTTTTCCTTTTCTCAACATCATCGTCTCCTCCTAATAAATGAAAAAATTATAGGACACAGGAATGCTTAAGACGATATCTGCCCAGGGTCAGCCCAATGGAATCACCTCTTTGATCTTATTGATTTCATTGCACGGCGCGCTCGTACATTTGAAACCGGTTTCGTTTTTGGATAAAACAAAACACTATCCCCAAAACCAGCTATTACAGCCAGAGTCAGGTTAACGCATCACTTCATTTGCAGTGTACGTCTTCTCTATCCGTAATATGCCAAGATTTCAACCTTACTTATGTACTTTAATCCCATAGCCACTTCCTAGTTTACCTCCTGCAATTAAAAAGGCTTTTGCACGCCGTTGCAGTTGGGTGTTCTCTTCGTACTCTTGCGGGGTCATACTTAGTTTACTAAATATTCTTTCTTCTGCTTCCTTGGAACTTTTATCGACTTCATAAATGTAGAACCGACTTTGAAACTGAATAATGTTCGATTCTGGGTTCAAAATCTCACTTAATTCCGGATCAAGCAGCCATGAATGACAAATAAACACTGGAGTTATTCCTCTAAAAAAAACTCTGGCTAACTGAAAGGATTCCTCGACACTTTGAACGGATAAAGGCTCTCCCGCTGGAATGTGCACATTAAGCACGATCTGATTGGTAAAGACTTTACAACCATCCACGACTAAATCCCTGTCCATCGCAAAAGGTTGAAATTGCATTCTTCCCAAACGAAACAAACGAAGTTGAACATGCTCTTGCAGCCAGTTGTATTCTTCAATACCATATTCACCGTGATCACGCAGACATTGCATGCACCAGATCTGAATATCTGAGAACGTATCATAATAGATCTCGTCCTCAATGTTACGAATACGATACTCTTCATAAGCATCTACTGCGAATCTCACAAATAAATATAATAGAAGCTTTCGATAACCCTCCGATGCTTTCACAGATTCAAAAAAAGAAAATCTGTCAAAATAAAAATGTTGTTTATAAACCAGATATTCATCCTCCTTCATCTGAAACTCATAGACCTGATGTCTAGCAGCAGGATCAAGCTTTATTCTTTCACACAATGCTCTCATGTTCACTATAAAACCTCCTAGAAGACCACGTTAAATCATAGCCTTCAAATATATATTTTCACGTGCTGAAATGCTAAATTCATAACTATAAAAGCCATTTCGTGTTGTGCATAATATAGAATCAAGTGCTTCTGTTGTCAACGGAATCGTTGACCGCACTCCTTATGACTTTGCAGCAATAGCTCTCCGATGGCGGCTGTGGTACCAAAAGTCCCATCGATTTGGAAGATTGCATTTATTTCAGTAAAGTATTTAAACACATTACAGGCCTAACAACTAGTGAATACAAAAGCGCTTCTGAAGTGAATTGATTCTACGGATTGTAAGAACTCATAAAATAAAACAAAAGAAACGGCATTTCTGCCGTTTCTTTGTTTTATGGATGGCCAGGGCTCGGAGCCTGTTTTACTCCAATCCATGTTCCTTACGGATGTTATACATGCCTTGAACAAGCAGCTCGGAAGGATCCCGATTCAATTGCAAGTGCGTTAACAATAAATGCAGTGGGAACGCACAAACGTTATTCCCATCGCTTATCGCTGGAAATCCAGCCTCGAAAACCGGACCTAGTTTTTCGTTCCAAGCTAGACCAACATGTACATCTTCTGGCGCAAATTCTTCGGTGATTTCTTTTATACATTGCGGAACTAATACATTGTCTATGATCGCTTTAGCTTCTTCTTCACTTGAAGGTGGTTTTGGAAGCGTTTTGCCTCCCTCAATCTTCATCAGATCAACAAAGAATGAAGCCATCCATGCTGCAGGATCCTTACCCGATTGGAATCTTGCAATCAATTCACGCAGAAAAAAGCCACAAGAATAGACATGGTCTAACTCAGACTTTACGTGAAAAACAAAAACCGGGCCGTAGGCCTCCATATTCAACACTTGTCCTTCAACGTCTTGAAAGTGCACTCTCAAAGCTACGAGACCGTTATGATGAACAGCCATCACTAGCTTATTCATATCCTCCTCAGACATTTCTGGATCATTGGTTATTTCCTCGTTCTCGTTTAATGTTTCTTCGTTCTCATTTGTTATCTCATTGGTCATTTTAAATTCCCTCCCGCTCCTATCATACCATCTAGTGAATTGAACTGACACTTTAATAATAGACAAATTCCTACCAGTTGAGGAGAAAATAAATAAACGGCATCTCTGCCGTTTATTTATGGGTCAACTCTTACTTAAGTCACATCCATTATTTTCTTCACTACTATACTGGTTAATTGTTTGATATCCCCAGGATCTAACTTGTAAGCAGAAGTAGCTTTCCGTGTCGGTTTAGGATTTGTCGATATTAAGTCAGCGATATACAGATCTATAAATACAACGGGATCAGCACCAGTTCTTTTCCTGAGTTCGCCTGGTACCTTCGTGTTGGGTCCGTCCGCTCCGCCACTGATTGAAATAAAACCATACTTGTTCGGGTTTGTTTTCAAATGCTTTAAATAGGGTCGGAGTGGTGTGGCCACTTGCCCCATCCAGATCGGTCCCAAAAAGAGGATCAAATCATACTTCACTAATACATTAGGTGATGGCTGTACCAATGGTATCCTACTGAAAATCATATCCATTGTAATGGAACTCAATGTCCGCGGCTTGGATTCAGAAATCTGAAAATATTCAGACGACAGTTCTTTAGCCACACTGCCAGCTAATGCATCATTGTTGCCTGTGAATGAATACGATATGACTGCAATGTTCATCTTAGCCCTCCTGAAACGAATTATTTCGTCTTTGCTTGCTCCAGTGCATTTTCTAGTGCCTTAAGATGTGCTTTAGAGGTAAGCGTTGCCCCACTAATAACGTCTACCTGAAGGGATTGTGATTCAATCACATGTCTAAACAAATCACCAATGCTTATCCCCCCCTTCATTTTCAGCAGATTTCCATTTTTATCTAAAGCGCCTTTGAGTATTTTAATATCTAAAATTTGACCCTCAGATATTGATGCCTGAACCTTGGTATCTCTGGAATGATCCTTTGTGCCGATATATTCTCCCACATAGGTTCCATCACGCAGCTTTTGAAAATCAATGACGTCGATAGTAAGCTTCTGAACTTCACGCCTCCCTGGAGCGCTTAAGAAAATCCCTCCCCATACGATGACTACAATCACGACGAAGATGATCAGTATAACCATCCACATTGAGATCTTCCTTTTACTACTTACAACAATGTTCATTCGCATGCCCCTCTTCTCAGTTTTTGAATGAATATTATAATATTCATTCATTTTAAGGGATAAAAAAACTGCCTCATTCGTTCTATTTGGGGCAGTCTGTAAGACCCTTCATGATTAGTTCCATCATATGGTCCAGTAATTGTGGAAAGAACTCCAGTCCTATTTCTTCCTTGTGGGTCTCCACATTGATCATGGCGGCGAAGACCATCATAATCATTTTGCTGTCCATATCGCTTCGCATCTTGCCTTCGGTTTGCCATTGCTGCACAATTTCATGGAAGCTGTCATATAAGAAATCGTTCACCTGAATGCCGGTTTCTTCTCGATAAAGCTGTTCGATTTTCCCAAAAACACTTTTGTTGTACCATTCCTTTAGAATGGGGTTGGATATTATGCCTTCCACATTGAGTGCCATCATCTGCCGAATTACAATCACAGGGCTTTGGGTCATGTCAAGGGATTCCATACAGTTTTTTTTGAGTTTCGCATTTTCTTCAAGAAAGATATCCATAAAAAGCTTTTCCTTAGAAGGATAATAATTGTAAAAGGTTCCTATAGCTATTCCAGCTTTTTTTGTAATGTCCGAGACATTCGTATCCTTAAAACCTTTATTGCTAAATATCTCTTTCCCACAATCATAAATCTTTGTTTTTTTATCTTCCACTTTCCGCATCTCCATGAATGAATAATTATTTTTTCATTCATATCATAATGTCAAAAGTTGGATGTGTCAATGCAAAACTTATTTGTTATCTTTTCGTTCATTGAGCGACAATAAAATAAAAAAACGGCATCTCTGCCGTTTTCCCGATAGTTACAGAAACTTATAGTTTCATGAGATCCTCTTAATCCATCAGGTACAGATCCCCGAAGGCATTAACATCCTTCGAAGAACCTATGCCACTATTGTATTCCAGCCAGCCTCTACGCCCCTCGCCGTCATTATCATTGACCAGCAGCGAAAACTTAAGCTTCATTCCTTGCTTCACCTGCGTAATGTCATGGCTCAGTTCACGCCAGGGTATGGCTAATTCGTAGCTGGTTGTTGAATCTGAACGACTCACCGCATACTTTAGCTCTAGGGCATCATTTATATTGAATCCCATTGGGGTTAGCCAGCGCCACTTGAGTAAATTCCCTGCATTTCCCCGAGCCACACCTAGTTCATGATACTCCGAGGGTACCGTTCCGTCTAAGTTTGCAATACCAATCCCAATCTGAATGCTGTCCCCACTCCAAATGGCATCGCCTGATGCCGACTGTTCATGCTTGTCATCTATAACTTCTACCCCTAGATAAAGGTTATCCTCGTCCCAAGTTAAGGAACCAGTCGCACTGATATCCTGCTCACCTTGCCAACCATTGATTTTGATATCCTTCACATCAAAGCGAGCCAGATCACTCCAATCTGATAGGTTACCATTGATTTCAATGGGCTTACTGAGTTTTGGCAACAACAGTGCGTTAAAGGAATCTAACGTCGTCTGCAATAGATTACCTATGTCATTATAAGATTTAAGCGTCCGTTGTCCTCTAGCAAGCTCAGGAATCTCTAACCGGACACTCTTTCCTGATTCCAGATTCTCCACAATGGCGTTGTAGGTCCCCTGAGTAGAACGTCCTGTTTCATAATCGGCTTCCACTGAACCATTGAAATTGTTCGTAGACTGATTAGTAACATCCATATGAGTTTTTAATTCCTTGGCAGCTTCATCATAAAATGTCTCATATTTCACCGTCAGCGGGTCGATTACGTTAACATTGACAGCGAAGCTCATTGCCGTTTTAGGATCTTCGCCTCGTGAGACAAACAGTGTATCGTTTCCTCGTACCAAGCCATCCGGAACCTGTATCCGAAGTCTATCTTCTTCCTCCTGTTCACGAAGTATCCAGCCCTCAGGCAAATCGATGTTCATCGACTCCTTCGCAGGAATGCGATAGGCGTCAGGCAGCTTAATATCAAAGGCGTCGCCGGAAGCAATCGAAATTCCGGAATCTTCTGGCAGCTTTGCAAGATCAGAACTATTCATGACATTCCATAGAAAATGTGTTGTCGTCTCCATAATTTCATCGATGTATTTATCATTCTTGTAGTCATGTCCGACACCTTCCATGGTGAGTAGATTATGATACACCCCCTTCTCTTTCAGCTGTTCGGCCAATTCAACACTTTGCTGGTACGGCACCAGTTTGTCTATCGTTCCATGAATGATGAGGACCGGCGGCAGCTTACTGTCCGCACTTTTCGTCAGATCACCGCCATAAATATCAACAATAGAAAATACAGATTTAATGATGGAAGGATCCTGTGATACATATTGATTGACAAAGTTTATGGCTAGATGTCCCCCCGCCGAATCACCACCGATAACAATACGGCTTGCATCCATCCCGTAAATCTCTGCGTTATCGTTGATCCATTTAATCACATCGGTTATATCTTCATAAGCGTCATTAAGTGTGCGGCTGAAATTAGTAAATGGATCTTTTTTCAGCCTATAATCAACGGACAATACAGCATATCCTCGCTTCGCCAATCCCGTAGAAAAGTCTGCTGCATCGTTCTTATTCCCTTCTGTATAACCACCACCGTGAATGAAAATAAATACAGGCCTCTTCTCGTTATTATCGCCAGACGGCTCGTACAGATCGAGTTTCAGCGGTTCTAGAGCATCTGTCTCATTCTTCTTGCTCGCATACAAAATATCTCCTTTCACTGTAACCTTATAAGCGGGAGTCAAGTACTGAACCGAAATTTGTCCGTTATTGACAGTAACTTTAGCCGCTGATGTACTAATCACGTTAGTCACTTCTTTTCCTTCCTTTTCTAAAGCGCTCTTATTCTCTTGGTTATGCAGTAACAACCAGGAACCTAGAACGATTACTAGGATCGTAAGAACGTAAATAAGCCTACGCTTCATTATGACAACCTCCCAGAATGATTTTGGATTTGAAAAAGTAATATAATTCCAATATCATCATTCTAGAATTCAAGGCATCGTTTAACAATTATGTATTCCTTCGTGAATTAGGTTTAATATTACGAACTTTTAGTGAACAAGAAAGCGTATAATTAAGTAGAATCGGCTTAGTCATAGAAATAGATAGAGGAGGACATTACAATCATGAAGTTGAGCATGAATTGGGTAACGCTTAGGGTGCGCGATCTGGAGGCTTCCCTTGATTTTTATAACAGGATTTTGGGGCTTCCCATTGAACGCAGATTTGAGAGTAGAGGCAAGCAGATTGTTATGTTAGGCACTGCGGATCAGCCCAAAATCGAGCTTATTCAAGGTAGCGACCCGGCTCTGAAGCCGGAAGCCGGCGTTTCCGTTGGTTTTGAAGTGGAGTCGCTCGACGATGCCATGGAGTATTTGACAAGCCAAGGCATCCCCGTTGCGCGAGGACCGATCATGCCAAATCCCCACTTGCGATTCTTCTATATACTGGACCCGGACGGCTTCGAGGTACAGTTAGCGGAGCATAGCTAGGCTAGCACTCTTCAAGCAAAAAAAAAGGAAGTGTCCCAAAAGCCATGAAATGGCTGCGGTGACACTCCTTTTTTTAATTATATCTGCTAATTTGTTATGGGTTGAAGGCTACTACTCATTCTGTTATCTTACGAGCTACCAGCGCCAAGTCTTTCAAATCAATCACACCATCTTTATTGATATCGGCACGTTTAGCCTCAGCCCAATCCGGACTGCTGGTATCCTTGCCATAATTAGCAGCAACAATCGCCAAGTCACCGATGGACACTTTGCCATCTTTATTGATGTCACCAGTCATACCAGGCTCCGGCTCTTTTGCTGTTATCTTGAGCTTATGGCTCGACGTAACAGTTTCGCTCTCCTTGCCTTCCGCATCTGCTACGATCACTTTTTCAATCTGAATAGTACTCTCTGTAGCTTCCGCTACTGTTTTAGTACCGAAATCCAAGGATAACAGCTGCAGATTGCCAGTCACAGCATTTCCCGCACCTTCACTCACCACCAGGAGTCGTAGTTTTCCAGGCGTGTGATTAGCAGTTTCAAGCACCTGGATTCCACTACGCAAGGAAGTAGCAGCCTTGAATTCCAATAGCTTAGGATCATAGTTCATGGTTATATCCATCGCATATACAGCATCTGTTACACTTTTTACCCCAAACGCCAGTTGAAAGTCATTACCTCCAGCTACAGTGTCTACCCCAGACAGAACAGAAGTCATCTTACCCGATGGATCAACCTCACCATTCCCGTCTTTTTTAACGGTAATGATCTCGTGGATTTTGGGTTTAGTTGAACCCTCCCACTGAATCTTCACTTCAAACACATTACTATACTTGGAGGTATCAAATGTATTATAAGATGAGGACAGGTTACCTACCTTATGCCATCCACTCGCATCTCGCACGGACACCGCAGCGTTTGAATTATCCGATGGATTTTGCAAAACTATCACTTCTTTTACCTTTGTATCCTTCGACAACTTATAATTTAAGGAACCCGTATTCCCAGTACCCGGCATATAGAAGGTGGATAGCTTTTTGTCAACGGACAGCAATGCTTCATTTCCTATGTTTCCTGCAGGTTCAGCCTGGATAGCCGGATTGGAAGTTCCCGGTCTTTCAATCCCTTCATTAACCAAAATTTCATTAAGCGCGAGCCATGCATCATAGGTTTCAGTTGAAATCAATCTTACATAGCGGGCTTGCTTGCCGCCGTCAACTTGAACACGCTTATAACGGTAAGGCACCTCATGCTCAGGGAAATTCAAACTCCGATCATTTGGATTAGTAAACGTATGGATCGTATCCCATGTCTGTCCGTCTAGTGACAGCTGTAAATCTCCCTTACGGAAGAAATCTCCTTCACCGTCTCCAATCACGACAGCTACATTCTGGACATTCACCACACCGCCCATGTCGATCTGAATATACTTCCCTTTCGATTGAATCGAGCCGAACCAAACCTTGTTCTCTAAAGAAGCATTGTACACGTTGTTGATAGAACCTTCATAAATGCTTCCGTAATTATGAGTAATCATTGGTGGAGAGAATTTGTTCAGCTTGATCATGAGCCTTGTCAGATCTACAGTGATATTCTCAGTTCCCTTGTTTATGATCCGGAAATAGGCAGCACTAGCAAACGCCCCATTCCCCTCATTAACCTGTTCCCATTCCACACCGTTCTTTGATGATTCTAACCGGACTTCTCCGTTTGAAGCTTCCAACACCACTTGCGTGATCTCTTCAATGGATTTCAAATTAATCCCAACATATTGAGATGGCTTTAATGTGATTCCGTTCATATTCGATAATTGCACAGAATTATCTGCTACCATAACAGGAGTATCCTTCAACTCTGTCACATCGGTGTAAATGGCTACCTTATCTTTACCTGCATTTACGGAAAACTCGCGAACTGCCGTCCATAAATCAGGCTTACCTCCAGGTATTCCAGCATGAGTCAATCGATATCGAACCATCCTTGCCTCCACATTGAGCCCGGAAGCAGAAATTTTATACCCGGAACGCTCTTCTCCGATTGCAGTCCATTCTTGACCGTTCACGGAATACTCAAGGATCCCCCTTTGGAATATATCGTGATCCGCATCATTTCTACCTTGTGTGATCGCAATTTCTTCCACTTTAATGGTTTTTCCAAAATCAACACCATACCAGTCTCCATTCTGTTGAAGGGTCTGAATATAGACGTTCGTTGCTAAATCTCCGTCTACCATCAGGTTTAATCCTGAAGGAGAACCATAAGAGCTTACAGCTAGAGGTTTAACATATTCCGGGTCCACCAAAGTATAAATCTGAGCATCCAGTTTATTGATGAGCTGCTCAGCAAAAGGAACCAGCCGCTTTGCTCCTGCCTCAACTGTCACATCTGGAGAATTAAGCTTCTCAATTTTGAATGTTTTGGATAAGCTTAATGCGCTTGTGGCCTTAGCCAGTGCTTCCCATGCCTGATCAACATTCTCTTTCTGGATTGCTATCGCAGAGAGAACTGCCGATTTATCGGCAAGAACGACATTTTGCAAGCTATTTAGCCATGGATCAATTTCTTCTTCCATATTTTCATTCGTGTTATTTACTCTAAACGACGCGATGGCATCCAATACTAGATCAAATTCTTGAATCAATGTATTCCCCGTCGTTTCTATCGGCTGACCACTTGAGTATTCACTTAAGAATTGCGCTAGCTCAGCTTTGATATTTTCCGATTCACCTACTACAAGTCCATGACCGCTAGGCGATGGGTCACTCATATGATAGGCGATCGTATTAAGCTCAGAAGCAACTTCAGGGGCAATATGCTGAAATGAATCGAGCCAGCTCTCCTCTTGATCAAAATCATCTACATTCCAAGTGTAATCCGCAACCGCGAATATACCGATCTTAGATAATTCCGCATGCTTCATAGGATTAGACACTACACCTGAAATATTATGTGTACCTGGAATGAGCACTTCTGCTTTACCGAGCAGCAGTCTTGCATCCTTATAGTCATTCACTGGCCAGTTTAACCACATATAAGGGTCTCTTCCATGTGCATCTTTCGGCCACTGCATATCTGCTGCATTAACAGAGGCAACAACGCCGTTTCCGGTCCACATTATATCTACATTCTCTGGCACATTTCTTAAGGCTTCAAGATAGGGTCTGCCAGTCGTTCCCGTCCAGCTTTTATTATAATATGGAGGACAATAAATTAATGATTTGACGTCTTTCTTGGACGTTACCCAATTCGCAACATCCGTAATAAGCTTAACATGTTTGTCCTTATCCACTAACGATTGTGATGTGCTGATATCATCCATAAATAGTCCAAATTGACGTACGCCTACACTGTACAATTGTTCAAGCTTTGCAAGTAAGGTTTGAAGTTCTCCATCATAATTGTTCCAATTGATCATATTGAACCCTGGATGAATTGCCCATACAAACTGCGTCTTGGATTCATGTCCGACATCCACCAGTTCTTTGATCTTGGCAAGCTCAGCTGCAGGATAGGGTGTTCTCCATTGCGCGTTATGGTACTTGTCATCTTTAGGTGCAAAAATATAAGTGTTCATCTTTAGTTCTCCACCAAAACGCATCAAGCTCATTCGATCTTCATGTGACCAAGGTGTGCCGTAAAAGCCTTCGATAAATCCCCGTGAGCGAGTATCAGAGAAATCTTCGATGGTGAGATTACGAACCTGCAGATCAGGAATTTGATCAAAAATCATCTTCAGCGATGCCAGGCCATAATAAGTCGCATCCGTATTTTTACCTAATATCGCAATAACACCTTTATTCTGTTGCTTGGTGCTAACGTTAAGAACATAAGCGTCCAGCTCATTGAAGTGATCCGCCTCATAGGGAATATTCTGAGTGAAGTAGTTGTCTACATAGCCTGATGAATTTCTAGTTCCCAAAAAGATATTTGTTTTCCCTGCTACTACAGCTCCTGACTCAGTGACCTGAAGTGATTTGGAATCCAGTATCCTTTGAAGCAGCTTTCTTGTCGGCTGGTCAATCGAATCTTCAACAACAACGTTTACATTTTGTGTAATGGTTAAGGTTGTCTCTTCTTCTGTTTGTTGCTGCGGTAATGGATAGATTTCATAGGATTCCTTTAATTTTGCATCTTTTTGCGGAAGATTAGAAGCTACATCCGCTGCAGCTGCAAAACTGGAGAACAAGCCGGCCACCATCATAAGTGTAATGAAGATACTGAGAATCTTCTTCGGCATTTCCTTAACCCTCCTATAATTAACCTTTCAACGCACCTGCTGTTAACCCACCCGTAATTTGACGTTGATACAACACATACATCACAATGACGGGAATCATAGAAATGGAAAGACCCGCAAACAATGGCCCCCATTCCGTTCTGTACTGCATTTCCCCTTGCATAATGGCTATTCCGACAGGAATGGTGTATTTCGCTGGATCGTTGATCAATACCGTGGCCATGATGTACTCATTCCACACGGTTAAAGCATTCATAATTCCTACTGTGATTAATCCTGGCTTCGATAATGGCAACATGATCTTGAAGAAAACGCCGTATAGTGAAGATCCATCAATTGTTGCGGCTTCTTCAAGCTCACGGGGAAGTGCCTTGAAAAATCCAACCAGAAAGAAGATACCGAATGGAAGGATGCCAATCGTTCCGACAGAATAAACAAGCGTGAGCCCTACTAAGGAGTTGGACAAATTCATATCTCCGAGAAGAAAGAACAACGGTATCAATCCGAGTGTGGTTGGAATCATCATTGAAGCAACGTATACAAAATAAAACAGGCCTCTAGATTTAAAGGTAAACCGAGCTAATATATACGCTGTTGTAGCAGCCATAATAAGCGATAACAGTGTACTAGCCACGGTTACTATAATGGAGTTCAGGAAGTAATCGCCAAAGTTTGCTCTGCTCCACACATTTGAATAGTTTTCAAAACGAAAAATAGATGGGAAATCCCACGGTTTCCCGAGCATAACCTGCTGATTATCCTTTAAGGATGTCAGGAATGTCCAAAGAACAGGATATAAGACTACCAAGCTCCACAAGATGAGGAAAAATCGAACTGCAATTTTTGATATCAGCAGAAGTGGTTTTTTGGCGGGATTATCGTTCAAAGTATTTTCCTCCTTACATTTCAATGGACTCTCGGTGAAGAATGCGCTGCAAAATTAGAGTAGTGATTAAAGATAACAGTAAGATCAGCACCCCGATGGTTGCCCCGTAGCTTAAATGGAACTGTTTGAAGCCCATCTGATACAAATAATAACCGAGCACTTGTGTCTGATTATCCGGGCCACCATCCGTCATCAGCTTAACGATAATAAAGGAGCCGTTCAGTGTTGTGATTACGATGTGAATGATAGAGGTTTTGAATTGCTCCCAAATCAGGGGTAAAGTAATTCGAGTAAACTGTTGCCATTGCCCCGCACCGTCAATACTGGCTGCTTCATATAGCGAGGAAGGAATACCTAGAATAGAAGCGATAATGAGCAGCATATAGAATCCGATACCAGCCCATACACTAGGAGGAAGAAGTGACCACATTGCGAGGTTTGAATCACCTAACCAGTTCGTTTCCACTGGTTTTCCTGTAAATAACGAGATGAATGCATTCAGGAATCCAAGACGGGGATTGTATATAAAACTCCACAATACACCGATAACGGCTACGGAAATGATATTCGGAAAGAAAAACACCACTCGGTAAAAACCGTATTCTTTCAATTTCAAACGGGTCAATGATACTGCGAAAAACGTTGCAAATAACATGATTAAGATGACCTTCCAAAAAATCAAGAAATAATCATTCGAAATGGCTTTTGGTATGATCTCATCCGAGAATAATTGTCTATAATTATCAATACCGATAAAATTCATCGATTCGGAACCGCCTGACCAATCGAAGAAGCTTAAGTACAAGCCTCGAAACAACGGATAAATAGTGAATAAACAAAAGATAGCAAACGTAGGCAGCAAGAAACTCGCAATAAACAAATTACGTTTCCACAATTTATTGTTCTTCATGGGCGTAAGCCATCCTCCCCTTAAATTTGAAAGAACAATCAGAGGCACGTATGTCCTCTGATTGTTTAGAAAGAAGAGTCATGAATTTACTTCCGGATTTTGGCTGCCGCCTTCTCCATACGGTCCATCCATTCTTCTGGTGTAATGGAACCTTGCAGCAATGCAATGGTTGCATCATTCTCAGCCTGCTCAATGTCCGCGGCCAATTTAAATACAGGAGCAACGATCGTGTCACTACCGTTGAAATATTTCATTGCCGTTTTAACAACATCACTTGCGCCTGAAGATTCCAGATCTGCCTTGACGTTCATCAAAGCGCCAGTCAGCTCAGCCCAACGAACTGCGGCTTGTTTCGTAAAGATAAATTCAATAAATGCTTTTGCTGCATCTGGATTTTTAGCCTTCTTTGCAATTGCAATGTTACTAGTGTAAGGAATAGCCACAAATTTACCGCCTGGCTTTTGCATAACGGAAGGAATGAATCCAAATTTGAAGCCTTCTGGAACATCTTTTTTCATTTCATTTTCGAGCCACAAGCCATTAGGAATCATTGCATCTTTATGCTGTAAGAAGAGCATTTGGGAGTCTGTATGACTCATACCGAACGATGCGTTATCGAAATACCCTTTGTCCCTCATATCAACGATCTTTTTCAAGGTATTCGCTACAGCATCATTTTTGAAAGAACCTTCTTTTGCTGCTTCTTGATCCTTCAAGATTTGCGGATTGTCTCCATTCTCAGATACAAAACCTGTATTTAAGAGACCTCCCACGATGTAGTATGGGTATTTACCGGTATGGATGTAAGGATATACGCCATCCGCTTTGATTTTTTCACTTGTGGCGAGGAAGCTATCCCAATCTTTCGGAACATCCCATCCCTTTTCAGTAAACAGGGTTTCATCATAGAAGGTTCCCCATGATCCGAATACGAGTGGAATCGTATAGTTTTTGCCACTGTAGTCTTGTGGAGGTGCGATCAAGTTGCTCGTAAGCTGCTCGCCGTCCACATTTTTCGCATCTTTAACCCAATCTGTAATATCCATCAATTGGTCGTCGAGCACCATTTGCGTTTCGTTCGAGCCTGCTCCATCGATGTATACAACATCTGGCGGATTACCTTGGATCCAGCGGGGCTTCATTTGCTCGTTGATTTGTGAACCTGCGGATTCTTTAATGTTGACATCTGGGTACTTCTTCTTGAATTCACCAATGACTTCTTTCCACCAACCGTCTCCATAACCACCGACAAAGTATTGGATTTCGAGGTCTCCCGCTACTTTCGGCTCTTCAGGCTTGGGCTCGTCTGTCTTCGCTGGCTCAGTCTGCGTCGCAGCTGTTGTTTTCTCGGGAGCTGGAGCTTCAGCCCCATTTGTCCCCCCGCCACATCCTGCCAGAGACAATACAATGGACATCATAACTAGACTTAATGCCGCTTTCTTTTTACCCTTGCTTTTCATTGGCTATCCCCCTCGAATAAACTTGCTCGACTTCTCTAAGCACTTGATTTTACAATTCTGACTGTAATTCCATTAACACTTTTCCATTATATAGGCTATAAAAACGTAACCACATGATCTCTTTTGATGTGGAGTTGATACTTTTTGTCCTATAGAACCTTTTTTTTCAAGCATTAATGCCTTCTGCGTCCTTATAAGGATGGTAAGCGTTAATGCGAGAAATATAAGGATAATGTATAGCGTGAATCTTATATATTCTTATATTTTTACAAAAGAAGGACACCTGAGTAAAAACTCAGGTGTCCTTCTCTCAATTCAATATTTTTTGAGCAATTGCTGCTAAATCCATAATGTCGATCTTTCCGTCATTATTAAGATCTGCACGCTTAGCCGTCTGCCAATCTACACTGTTCTGATCTTTACCATAGTGCGAAGCTGCAATCGCCAAGTCACCGATGCTCACTTTACCATCCTCATTTAAGTCTCCGGATTTTATCGGCGGCTGCTCATCTGCCTTAATCTCGACTTCGATATTTGAAAGATCGGCTTCTGTCTCCAGTCCATTCGCGTCACCAAATACAGCACTGCTTACCTTTATGCTCGCTAACTCAGACTTCGTCACTGGCTTTGCTTTGAAGTTTAGTTCAAGCACCTTGGCATCACCGGTTAAACCAGTTCCCGTACTAGCCGTGATTAGGCGAATGGTTCCGATTGGATCATTCTTTGATTCTAACACCTGTATCCCATCGTTCATCGATTCGCCCGAGATGTACTCTAGAAGATTCTCGTCGTACTTCAATCGAATGTCTTGCGCATAGGTCGCATCCGTGACATTGCTAACGCCCATGTCAACTGTAAAGGTCAGACCTTGATTTATCGACTTAGGTCCACTTAAAGTTATCGCAGTAGGTTCATTCCGTTCAACAGGAACATATTCGAAAGCATCAATCATCGCAATGGTATTCGAAGAGGCGTTGTTCTTCGCCCCTTTCACGACAATCTTAATTGTATGTTCCCCTTTGGAGAGATCGGATTGTTGGAATAATACCTGCTGCTTCATCGTCGATGGACCATATCCATCAACACCCTCAGCGATTAGCCCTCCATCGAGATACACATCGAAATGTCCGTGGTTTGCCTGCAAAGCGCTGATAAATTTAATTGATGTTCCTGTAAACGTGAACGACGCTGAAGCTCCTTGCTGATTACTATAGCTTTCTCTGCCCTTGTAATCGCCTGCGTCACTGTAAGGACTCCACGTTCCGGTATATACAATCGACGGATCTTTATCATCTACTTTTATTGGAAGCACTGGTGGCTTTACACTGGATACAATCTTATATTGCTGTCCTTTCACTGTTGGGAATTCAATCAAGTTCCCATTCACCGTGAAGTTGATGGATTCCCCGCTTCCTGCGCGAACGACCTTGAATTTATTGGATTGGACAAATCCAGGGTATTTAACAGAAGCCTTATTACCCTGCTTAGAAGTAAGCAAGGCTTCTTTCAAGATCGTACCTTCCCAGCGCATATCCACTTCAAATCCGCCTCTTGCCACAAGTCCTTTAACGTTTCCGGTAGCCCATGCATCTGGTAAAGCAGCTAATAAATCGATACTTCCAGTTTGGCTTTGTAGAAGCATTTCTGCGATTCCTGAAGTTGCTCCGAAGTTACCGTCAATTTGGAACGGTGGATGTGTATCGAACAAATTGTCGAGCGTGCTGCCTCTAAGCTGCTCACCTAACAGTTTATGTGCACGGTTACCATCAAGCAGACGTGCCCATAAATTGATCTTATTCGCTTTACTCCACCCCGTTCCACCATCGCCACGAGAATTCAAGGTGACTCTTGCTGCTGCAAATAACTCCGGATTATTCACTTCATTAATAAGCGTACCTGGATACAAGCCGATCAGATGCGAGATATGGCGGTGCTGATCTGTTGGACTATCGATATCATTCTTCCACTCCTGCACCTGCCCCCAGCTTCCGACCTGCGGCATCCATAGCTTGCTTCGTTTCTCCATGACCTCGTTACGCAGCTGTTCATCCACACCCAATATTTCACTAGCCTTGATGAACTGTGTGAACAACTCCCAGACTAATTCCTGATCATAAGACACACCGACGGATATATCCCCTTGCTCTGGAGAGTAGGAAGGAGATGATACTAGACTTCCGTCTGAATCTTCGACCAGGTATTTAATCCAGAATTGTGTTGTTTCCTTGATAATGTCATACACTTGGCCTCTTAAAAGATCTTTATCTCCACTAAAAGCATAGTGATCCCACACCTGCTGCACCATGAAGGCGTTAGCAGCCGGTGACCAGCCCCAATAAAAATCAGAGCCTGGCGCAGTATAACCAAATGGGTTGTTGACGGTATGAATCGCCCAGCCTTCCCCTTCAATTCCATGATGTCTTTGGGCTGTTTCCCTACCCGGCTCGCGCAGGGAATCAATATAATCAATGTACGGAATATCGGTTTCCGCTAAGTTAACAACCTCGGAAGGCCAATAATTCATCTGCACATTGATATTCGTATGATAGTCACTGTTCCATGGTGGATTATTTACTTGGTTCCATACCCCTTGTAGGTTAGCAGGCAGTGAGCCTTCCCGGGAGGATGCGATAAGCAAATAACGACCATATTGGAAAAATAATGCCTCCAAGCTTCTTTTCTCTCCGTCACTAGCATTCGTTTTATAACCATTCAAAAGCTCATTCGTAGGAAGATTTGTAGCAACCCCACCAAGTTCAAGTGAGACTCTATCGAACAGTTCCTTATAATCTGTCAAATGGGATGCACGCAACTGATTGAATGATTTAGCGGATGCTGCGTTTAGGTTCGCTTCTACAATTTCTTTTGGCGTCTTATCACTCTTATACGTAGGATAATTATTGGCATAATCTGTTGCAGCGGTCATCAGGATCGTGACAACACTCGCACCGTTCACAGTAAGTTTCCCATCCTTCGCTGTTACAGTTCCTCCTTCATGCTGTACTTGAAGCTGCGCTTCGTATGCCATTCTATTACTGGGTACCTTTCCACTTAGCGTCAGTTTATTTCCTTCCCCCTTCACCGTATTGGACGGCTGAGCTCCAGTAAGGCGAACATCGAAGGTCATCGGCTGGTGCTCATCCGTTGTCAGTCTCAACACCATGACCTTATCCGGATAACTGATGAAATACTCACGCTTGAATTTTACATTGCCCGAAGTATAGGACACTCTTGCCATGGCATCATTAAGATTCAATTCACGCCGATAATCAGAGTACGTCTGAGCACCGCTATTCCCCGATGCGCTTGTCATCTCCATCTCGGACAATTGAATTTTCGTACCACCCTTGCTTACAAGATCGAATTCATAGAATTTATAAGCTGTAGCATTGGAAAAAGTATATGATTTCTTCTGTTTGCGGCTTGCAAACTCTTCATTGGATCTATTATCTAGCGGGGTCCACTGCTGCCCGTCATTCGAGCCTTTCAGCGTCCAGCTCTTCGGATCCCGATCAGGCACATCATTCCCTGAAGTGAACGAATAGCCGGTAATTACCTTAGCCTCTTCATATGCCCACTGCACCCAAAAAGGTGGTGCTCCATCACCTGAATACCATTTCGTATTTATCGAACCATCGGTTAAATTGGAAATAGGCTCGCCGTATTGTGGATTATCCGAGCTCGCTGTTACCGTATACGCTGACTGACGGTTAAAATCTAAGAACACGTCACCAAATGCTTGATACGCTCCGAAAGAACTATCACCAGCACCCATAACACCAGTAATCTTCCCTACAAGAGCCTTAGCTTCATTAATTTTCCCTTCTTTTAGAAGCTGTCTTATGGTCTCAACATGTTGCTGAGCACCGTCTTTAATACCATATTGGTAATTTGAATCTGCTCCAGGCCCACCGCTCCACAGTGTCTTTTCATTAAATTGAATTCGCTCCTGCTCAACACCACCAAATACCATGCCACCCATATAACCATTTCCGATAGGGAGCGCCTGCGTCTCCCAGTTCGTGGCCGGTGCTTGATACCATAATGACAAATCCTTATCTGCCGTAGGCGCAGTTTCAGCTGCCGACTGAACATCTGCATACACTTTTGGACCCAAAACACCATTAGACGGAAGTATGCTGATAAGTAGCTGCGAGCAAGCGATCCATACAGATAGTAGAATTGCAGCCTTTCTGACTAATCTACTTTTACCGATTGGCATGCGTTGATCCCCTCTCATAATAACAACCACTGATTGTAAAAATGAGGCAACCTACTACTCCACAATCTTTTTCGCAAGTGCAGCAAGATCAGTAATATCTATTTTGCCGTCCTTGTTCAGATCTGCGTGCATAATCTTACTCCAATCTGGACTGGAGGAATCCTTACCGTAATGCGCGGCCATGATACCTAAATCGCCGATACTCACTTTGCCGTCGCCGTTAAGATCTCCAGGTAATCCTGTATTTACTGTGATCTGAATGGTTAAGGATGCCGGTTGGAGCACGGATTCTTTCCCTTGACTGTCACTTATTATCGCTTGAGTAAGCCGGATAACTCCCTCTGTGTTTTGTATTACATCTGCTGCTTTGAAACCAAGTTCAACAATTTCAGCATCGCTAGTAATCGGATACTGACTACCCAAACTTGCCAAGAGAACCCTTAGCTTACCGGGAGTACTTGTAGATGGTTCATTGATAATAATTACGCCTTCCTGCAAAGAGCGAATTGAATCTGGAAGGTATTCCATGACAGCCGGATCAAATTCAAAGGTAATGTCCTGTGCATACACATCACTGGAGACACTGGTGATCCCATACTTCACGGTAAAAGACTCCCCCGGCGCAACAACCTTCTTACTCCCTACTAAAGTAGCTGAAGGCATAGGATCAGATGCATCTGCGTTCACTACAGGATTCGTAAAAGATACACAGCTTAAAACCACGGCGATAATGGTCATCATTACCGCCTTTTTGTACCATCGACTACTGTTCAAATTCTTCTCACCTTCATCTTTTAAATTTTGTTCAGGATGTTAGCGTGTGTTATTGAGTTACGATTTGTTTCGCTAATTGAGCAAGATCTGTAATATCGATCTTACCGTCACCATTCATATCCGCACGCTTCGCTTGCTGCCAATCAGGACTTGATGAGTCTTTGCCGTAGTGTGCAGCAACGATACCCAGGTCACCAATGCTGACTTTTCCGTCGCCGTTAAGATCGCCTGATATTCCTGTTTGTTCTGGTTTCACTTTTACAGAGATTGTAGCTGGAGCAGTTGCGGTCTCTGCTCCGTCTTCATCACCTAGCAGTACCTCTGACACGCTGATATTAACGGTAACCGTCTCAGATACTTCTTTTGCCTGGAATGTCAGTTCGGCAATTTGTTGATTTCCGCTTAATCCGTATTCCGCACCTTCACTCGCCATAATCAAACGAAGCTTTCCAGGTGTTTTAATTGTCTCTTCAACAATCGCAACACCTTGGATCAGTGATTTAGCGGACACATAATCCATGCGGTCAGCATCGTACTGAATGGTGATGTCCTGTGCAAATACCTTCCCGGAGATATTGTTCACATCATACCGGACAACAAAAGGCTTGCCGGAAGTAACGGATGCATCAGCACTCAATACGGCTTGCACTTGAGCCGTTTCCTGCTGCACTTGATACACTGTTATCTCGGCTGCGGATGCGAATTCACCCACGCCTTTTACAGCTTCCAGCTTAATGTGAGTCGCTTCCACCGGAGCGAAATTCACTTCCTTGAGCTGTTTGCTTCGCAGCCAGTTCCCGCTTGTCATGAGCGTGTAATTCACACCATCGGTGCTTGTGTACACGTTGTAAGCAGTAATTGTGCCATTGCCTTCATCCGGCCGAGGTAAGTATCCTAGCTTGCTGATGGTATACTTTCCGCCCAGATTCACCATTATTGATTGCGGAAGTGGATCAACGTTAAACCACTTCGTATGCCAATGTGTATCCGGATCGCCGTCCAATGCCAAATTCGGATCGTTTTCGCCTGCTTCATAGCTCGTAGCTTCTGCACTCATTTGACTTTGCGGAATTTCGGTTAGATTGCTCTGCCCAGTAACCGTCACCACACTTGTTGCTGTAAATCCGCCTTCTTCCGTCGTCGCGGTAATCGATGTCGTACCCTGCCCTTTTGGCGTGACCATTCCCTTACTGTCTACGCTAGCAACACCAGGATCGCTGCTTACCCACTTAACTGTCTTATTACCGGCATTCTCAGGCTCAATGCTCGCTTTCAATTGAAGCGGTGCGTCCAACGCCTTAAGTGAGAGTGTCTCACGGTCAAGCTTTATGCCAGTAACCTTCTGTCCGTCTTCCAGCGGGATGCCGAACAGTTTGAATTCACGAATAGCAGCCTTTGATTGAGCATCAGGCAGTCCGGTGATCGTAATTCTAGCGAATCTACCCTGGCTTCCAAATGTATCCTGAATGGTGCCAGTTTCCTGATTATTCGTTCGATTCGTTACTGTAATCCAATTGGAGTTCGCGGTTTCCCGAACTTCAATTTTGTACTGATAAGCCTTGTTACTGTGTTCAAAAGAAACTTCGGAGGATTTAATGGAATGCATCATACCGAGATCAACCGTCCAGCTATGGCTATTGTTCTTATCCGCTGCTGACCAGAATGTGTCCACATTCCCATCATTAGCGAGGCCAGCCGAATGCGCTTGATCCGCACTGTCCGCTGTAGCAGGTTTACCTTCAGAAATCAATCGAACTTCAGGTGCTGCCTTCGGTGCCTCATAGACATCGACCTCCGAAGCCGAGGCGAACCCTCCAAGTGCAACAGCTGCTTCAAGCTTCATATAGCGGGCGGAAACACTATCGAAAAGGATGTATTTTTTCAAGTTGTTTCTGAGCCATGTACCACTGGATACCTTCGTATATAATTCTCCATCCGTGCTGACGTAAAGGTTGTATGAGGTAATGGTTCCGTTCCCAGCATCCAGACGTGGTGCATACCGGAATTGGCTAACATTGCGAACCTTACCTAAATCGAGAATGATGGATTGCGGGAGCTTATCGGATCCATCCCATTTCGTATGCCATGCGGAATTCCGGTCCCCATCAATCGCTTTAGCTGCTTCCGCACCAGGCTGAAAGCTTTTCGCTGAGGCTGTCATCTCATTTTTAGGTATCACTGTCGGTGAAGGCTGTGATAGATCACGATACAGATTGATCTCTGCAGCAGATACGACACCCCCAACAGCTTCTGTCGCTTCAAGTTTCACAAAAACAGCTTCAACTGTATCAAAATTCACCGTCATCTCTAGTTTGTCATCATTCCATTGTCCACTGCTTACGAGCGTATAGTTGGTTCCATCCATACTCGTATACAGCTTGTAACCTGTAATTGTGCCATCTTTGCCACCGTACTGTCTTGGCAAGTATTTCAGTTTATTCACATACTGTTTAATCCCCAGGTCTAAAGTGATGCTCTGCTTACTTCCAGCATTTGCTGAAGAAAGCCATATCGATTCATAGCTGCCATCCAGCACATTAGCTGCCGGCGTATCCGAAGCCGCATTCGTTGCAGTTGCAATCATATCTTCCTGCGGAATACGACTTGGGTCTGTGTCCACCTGAGGCAGCTCAATTTTGACAGCATCTACTAGTGGAGTCGTATCTGCTGTATAGCCTGCGACTTTCACAATAAATTCCTTATCAGTGGATATGGATGGTGTTTTAATGTACAGGATGCCGCCTTTATCTTGCTTAGCATAGTACCAGCCACTTGTTGCTCCATCCCATGCTGCTTTGGACTGCAATTCAGGATAGGATGTTCCATCTACAGAAACAGCCTCCGGGTGATCTGGCATATGGATTGTAAACTGATTCTTACGTGACTCCAATTTGCTTTTATAGTCACCTACGCTTGCTCCAACCTTGATAATCAAGTCTCCACTCCCTTGCTCAGGAGCGATGGAGGTTATTAATGTTTTGGCAAATTTGCCTGTACGATGCTCCTTCGATATACCATCATCTTCATACATCGTAAAGCTTGACGATTTATAAGGATAAATATCATAAGTAATTGGATCAGGAGGAACCTGACCGTCGTATAACGATTCAGGATACATCGGGATGATAGCCCCGCCCTTTACTAGAAGCGGCAAGCGATCCAGTGGAGCATTGTATTCGTCTAACATTTTTGAACCGTAATGTTCTTCTCCTGTCCAGTAATCGATCCATTTTCCTTTCGGAAGATATATTCCGTTTCGCATAGTCGTGTCGGTATATACTGGCGCAACCAGAAACGATTCCCCAGACATGAATTGATACTGTGTTAAAGTTCCTTTGGAGTTCGGATCATTCGGATAAGAATAGATCATTCCCCGCATGATCGGAGCCCCGGACTCGTAAGACTCATTGAGATAGGTATACAAGTATGGTGTCAATTGCTGTCTTAGCTTCAATGCATCCCTGTTATAGCTCGTATAAGGTTCTCCCCATACCCAAGGCTGCTTATCTTTGGCTGCCCAACCAGACATGTTCATCAGGATTGGAGTGAAGATCTTCCACTGTAAGTCTCGAACGTAGGTTTTAGCGCTTCCTCCGAAAATCCCATCAATATCTCCGGTTGAGTACGGCATACCAGATAGCCCTGCTCCGATCATCGACGGGATATGGAATCGAATGTATTCCCAGTTGCCCGACTGATCTCCGGACCAGACGGTAGAATATCGCTGGGTACCTGCCCAACCACCAACGGACCAGACATAACCTCTGTCATCAGAGTTATCTTCAATTCCTGTAAACGCCTGTTTGCTGGCGCCCAGGGCGAAATCGTATCCAGGTCCCACCCAGGCAACGTCGAGTTTAGCGAGCCTTGTACCCTCTACGCCAACTTCTTGCGCAATTTTATCAACACCATTTTGAGTCCATAGTCCGGTATAGAAACCTTCCTTATGTAGTTCGTCAACGGTGTTGCCTAGATCCGTATAACCGCAACCATATCCGTCATTCGGCAAAATCCAGGCTCCAGGCATATCATTTTCCCGATACTTTTTAGCAATAAGGTTAACGACATCGGAGGTCTTTTCTGGATCTCTGTTGTAACAATCCGCATCACCAAGTCCCATACCCCAACGAGGAATCAAGGATGGTTTACCTGTAAGATCTGTATAAGCGTTCAAAATATCTTTCATTGTCTCACCGTAGAAATAATAAGCATCAAACCGATTTTCGTTATGCGTCAACTTGACGATCGAATCAAAATCATAAGTACCGCTTTGAAAAGTGTTTCGAAGCACTCCGTATCCTGCAGTACTCGAGTAGAATGGCGCTGGATTCGAAACCGTGCCGCTTCCCCAATCCCCATAGTTGTTAGCGATAGTAATTTTGCGATCACGATGATTGAAGAATCCATTCTGCATACCGCCACCGTAGAAATATTCATCCTCACCCCGGATAAGCTGTTGTGAGGTTGACTGTCCGTTATAGTTCAAGCTAGCAGATTCTTCCCACACCACCGTTTGGTTGTCACTTTTGTACATGGCGAACTTTAACGGATTTTTGTAGGCTCTCAGCACGAATTTTCCTGTTTCCATCTTGTAATACGTACCTTCATCAGACCACTTTACGTTAACAGGTCCGAAATCATCCTTGATGACGATTGGCTCGATCGGCTTTTCCACGCTTTTTCCTGACAATTCCTTGAATTGCCCGTTCACACCAAGCCAAATCCGGAACATATCCTCCCGCTGAAAAATCACTTTAATCTTGTCAGAGCCTGACGTAATCTCAAACGTGTTATTATCTTTCTTTACGAAGTCAGAAATGTTACCAATGGAAGCACCATGGGCGGTTTCCGGGCGAATCATGAGCCCTGTAACCATAAGGATCATCAATGCCAGCATCCACATACCAAAGCGATTATAAATTGATCTCAATCCATTCCCTCCATTCAAATGAAGCGGCAAGACAGGATACAGCCTCCACTGTAGTTTGAATTCCTTGTCTTGCCGCTTGGATTCAAGCTGCTATTGTTATTCAATCACAATGTCTTTAGCTATAAGCACCAGGTCCGTCAGATCGACCTTGCCGTCACTATTGATGTCTGCCCGTTTCGCCTTATCCCAATCTGGGTCTGCAGAACTCTTTCCGTAGTTAGCTGCGACAATAGCCAGATCGCCGATGCTGACTTTGCCATCACCATTCAAATCCTTAGAAGGTTCTGGCACTGTTGTTGTAAACTCCACCTGAGCCGAGGAAGTAGCTGCGCTTGTTTCCTGTCCTTCGCTATCCCCAAGCGTTGCACGCTTTACAGTAATACGTCCGGTTTGGGGTTCTGTCAGATCCTTAGCCTTAAAGGTAATCTTAGCTACAACAACATCCCCTTTAATCGCACTCCCTGAACCTTGGCTAGCCAGAATCAGACGTACAGTGCCTTCTGTATTCTTCGTCTCAAGGATACTCACGCCGTCCACCAACGCATTAGCGGATACATAATCCATTAGTGAAGCATCGAATTCAATCGTGATATCTTGGGCGTACACCGCCTTTGTAACATTGTGGAGACCTATCGTTATGTCGAAATTCTGACCATAAGGAACGCTTTTCGGAGCAGCTAAACTTGTTGCCACTTCACCTGGAACCTCCCTAGCCACTGTAATCTTACTCACTGCTTTATGTCCTCCGGATACGGTAGTTGCAGTAATATCAGCGGTTCCTGCCTTTAACGCAGTCACGACAGCTTTTCCGCCTTGAACTTGAACAGTCGCAATAGCTTCATCGCTGCTATTCCAGGTCACCTGTTTATTCGTTGCATTCCCCGGTTGAAGGGAGGCACTTAGCGTTTGTGTTTCTCCGACCTTCATCGAAATCTCAGCTTTATCCAGCTTGATACCGGTTACCGGAACTTCAGGAACGTTATTGCTGAACATAAAATTATCAAACACGGTAACTGAAGGACCGAATACTCTAGCCCCCATTTTCCCAGCGTCTGTTGGGATCTGTGCAATAGCATCATCGAAATAAGTCGTTCCATTGATAATCAGCGTTACATGTTTCCCTTCAAACTTCACTTTTACGGTCGATGTTGTGCCTTTTTTCAATTTGGCGGCCTGAGCATTGCTCAATAAACCGTACGAATCCTGAGCGTTCACCCAGTACCAAGCACCTTGATCAAATCCTATTGAAGCCCAAGCGTCATTATTGACATAGCGAAAAATAACACCCGTTCGGATAACATCACTCTGCGGTGTAATCTTAAACTCGATCTCACCATCTCCAATGCTCGGAGATTGCTGATCGATAAACAGATTATTTACACTGTTCGAGGTGAACTTAACGGCACGCTCACCCGCTTGATCAGGTGCCTCTACAAGCTCCATACGTCCGACACCTTTACCGATGACATGCTCCCAGCCTTCGAGCGAGTTATTCTCAAAGCTCGCTGAATATCTCACAGGCGCTGGAACTTCTACAGGATCCTCTGGGTTAGGAGCGTAGACTTCAAATTCATACATGGAGTAACCATAGGTTCCCACTCGCTTCGTACCTAACATTCGGACATATCTCGCTTGTTCAGTTGGGAATTTGACAATCTCTACTCCGCCAACGCCAGCGTTAGTCGTGTAAACGTCCCGCCAGTTCTCCGCATTATCGGATACTTGAACTTTATAGCCTTTGGCATAAGCACTTTCCCATTTGAAAATAACCTTGCTAATGTCAGTACTTTGGCCTAAATCAACATAGATCCACTCGTTGTCGGTATATTTAGAGGACCAGCGAGAAGCACCCGTATCAACCTCATCCACTACAAGACTAGCCGGAAATTGAGGTACTTCGACGGAAGAAGCTACTGCTGTTTTGTGAGCAGCTAAATTGATGGTCCAAGCGGGTGATCCTGCTTCCTCCGCAATTTCTTTTCCTGATAGCACCCGATTAAAAATCTTGAATTCATCCAGTAGTCCAGTGAATGCTTTGGATGAACTGCCGATTATAGCCGCAGGTAGCATTGTCGTTACAGCAACAGAGCCTTTTAGATCTCCATCAATATACAGAGAAGTTCCATTTAGATCTCCTCTGAAGGCAACATGTACCCAGCGCCCAACAGGAATCGCTGCATTAAAGCTGTAATCATAGCCCTCTCGGGTGAATCCGGCATTTGGTGTCCCTTTCTGCTTCAGCTTAATTGCACCATATTCGGATTCCATCAGTATTTTTTCATCCGCTTCTTGTTGATCATCAAGCTTAACCCACGTGGAGACTGTCCAAGGGAAGCCCTTTATTTGCAGCGGTGTTTGAATATGATCTGAAGTCCCTGCAAACCGTACGCCTTTTCCTGTTTTTCCATCATCCACGCGAGTAACGCCAGCTCCTAATGTAGCATCATAGGAATTTCCGGACTGATCAGAGACCGTCTGCGCGCCTTCTTCAAATGGATAATGAACAACAAGATCAGTGACCGTATTCACTTCATGTAATAAATTCGTTCCAGGACCTTCGCCTAGCTTCGCTGACAACTGCTGGAACTCGGTGAATGTGCTGTCCGTGGACTGGCCTCTCCACATCTTTTCTGCAAGGACAGGCATCGCTTTCTTCACACGATCGTGGACGTCCGCCTCACTTACTTTCTTGCCCATCATATCGTTCCAGGCCCCAAACATCGCACCGAGCAGGTTCGGCTCACCTTCCTGCAACTTCGTATTTCCACCAAAGTTCGTTGGGTCCCAGTTATTAAACAACCACTGAGAATCCAGATAATCATGGTAATATCCAGCCTTCGGTACAATGTAGAGCGTGGAATCCACCGTATTGATAATTTTGAATCCATCTCTCACCGATGCTACCGGATCTTGCCAACCGTTATTCCAGGCGTTTACGGCTATATCCTTATCTACTACCGTGGTACCCGGGAATGCATTCAAGCTGCCCCACATTCTTGATTTCTTTCCCTTGCTCTTTAAGTGTTCGTTCATCGTGTTCAAAAACTCGCGATACTTCTCAAACGTAGTCCGATCATTAGGTGCGAATTCATCGCCTCCAAAATGAACCGTTTCTGAATCAAACCATTCCCCATCTAAATATTCGTCCCATACATCCTTGATGAAATTGACCGTTTCCTGACGTGTAATATCCAGATGATCGACAGGCAAATTATCCTTAACCAGATCTGGTCTAACCTTTGTAAATGAAAGAGCATGGCTGGGGGTATCAATTTCCGGCGTGATGTTAAGCCCCCGTATTTTGGCGATGTCCTGCAATTCACGCATATCCTGTTTCGTGTAGTGTCCATCCTTTGCCGTTAATTCCGGGTACTTGGTACTTTCTAAACGGAAAGCCGTATATTTGTTCCAATGCTCCCGGCTGTTATCCTTAAAAATCTCGTTATCGTTCAGATGGAGCTGGAAATCATTCATTTTGTAGTAGGACATAAATTTGGCGTAATCCTTCAGGAAGTCTATCGTGAAAAACTTGCGTCCTACATCAAGCATAAAACCGCGTTCTCCATACTTAGGAAAATCCTTCGCTACCCCTTTTACAATGCTTGCCTTCTCAGGATCTTGCTCCAAAATTTGTAGTGCCGTTCTTGTTCCATAGAACACACCGGTCTCAGTGTTTGCATGTATTTCCACATAATCTCCTACTTCAAAGTAGTAGCCTTCCTTGCCAATCGATTCATCAGCTGTCTTATCGAGCCTAAGCAGGAAGTCCCCTTTAGAAGCAGGCTTATTTTGAACAATTGGCAAATCATATCCAGTTAATTCTTTAAGATCCTCTTGAAAGACCTCTGCGGTAGCTGGTAGTTCACATAAACATTCACTCGTGGGAATTACGATTTTGGAACTGTCCGTCATCTTGAAAGAACCACTTCCCCCAGTCCACTCTTGTAAACTTGGTATCACTTTTGGTTTAGCATTCTCTGCTTCAGCCGCTGCTGCAAATGGTAGTGGAGTAGAGTAAAGCACTAGACAAAAAACTGTAAAGCCGTACAACCATTTTTTCATCTGTCATCCTCCTACTAGTCAAATCATCAATTTTGAAAAAAACCAGGTACATCATGTTTAGTTACTCACACATGTACCTGGCCTATGATCTTGATTACTCTACAATTTTGCGTGCTACAATAACCAAATCTTCCAACCCGACTTTGCCGTCACCGTCAATATCTGCTTTCTTCGCTTTCTCCCAATCTGGGCTTGCTGTAGTCTTGCCGTACTGCGCTGCAACCATTGCCAGGTCACCAATCGTTATTTTGCCGTCACCGTTAATGTCGCCTTGCGTTCCTTTCTTACCAATCTCGATATTTACGGAAGAGTTCGCTGCCGAAATTTCTTTACCCTGATCATCTGAAATGATTGCACTCTTAACGGCGATTGCCCCATTTACCGTTTGGTTAACTTCCCTCGCTTTAAAGGTTAATTCGAGGACATCTGCACTGTTACTAATTCCATGGGTCGCACCTTCACTTGCTACAATAAAGCGAAGTTTACCTGGGGTGCTGTTGATTGAATCAATAACGCTTACCCCACTAATTAACGAACGCGCCTCAACGAATTCCATAACATCCGCTGCATACTCTAGGGCGATGTCCTGCGCAAAAATCTTATCAGACAGATTCCGTAGTCCATATTGAACTTTGAACACTTCTCCTGGCTGAACTTGACTTGGCGCTGTCAAAGTAGAGGAAGATTTTAACTCACCGTCTGTTTCTGTTACGATAACCCGACTGGTCGCAGAGAAGCCCCCATCCATTGTCGTTGCCGTAATTACGGTCTCGCCTACCTTTAATCCCTTAACTAAAGCATGACCTTCTTGCTGTTCAACGGTTGCTACAGCTTCATCACTGCTGCTCCAGAGTACTTTTTTATTCGAAGCATTCAGAGGCTCTATCACAGCGTTCAATTCGCCCGTGCTGCCTACTTTAATCTCTAGCTGTTCTTTATCCATAGCGATGCCTGTGACTTTTACCGCTTCTGCCTCATCCTCCGTCTTGAACACATTGAGTTCGGCAGCAGAGGCAAAGGTACCCACGCCTTCTATAGCCTCAAGTCTCAAATATGTTGCTTCTACAGCTGTAAAGCGAACAATTTTTGTGGTCTGATCGAGGGGCCATGATCCATCTGCAATTTTTGTGAAATTCGTTCCGTCAACACTCGTGTACAGGTTATAGCTTGTAATCGTTCCATTGGTTCCAGATACTCTAGGTGAATAATTGAATTGATTAATGTTATATTTGCCTCCGAGGTCCAAAGTAATGGATTCCGGTAAGTGTGCCGGGGTCCATTTCGTATGCCAGATTGTAGACATATCTCCATCGAGTGCAAGACTCGCTTCACCTCCAGGCTGGAAGCTACTCGCCGTTGCAGTCATTTGCGATTGTGGAATTTGCGTGTTAGGCATATACACATTAATCGTCGAGGTTGCACTTTTTTTACTTCCATCCTTTGCGGTAGCAGTAATGATGGCTGTTCCCGCTTGAAGTGCAGTAACTTTTCCCGCCTGATCCACCGATACAATTTCCGGATGGTCAGAAGTCCAGAGCAGTGTCCGGTCCTGAGCATTTGCTGGTTTTACCTGAGCGCTAACAGTGCTTGACTGTCCTTTGTTCAGATCCATCTTATTTGGCGTTAGTGTAATAGTCGAAACAAGTACACCTTCCTCCGGAACGATCGCACCCTCATCATCGACGCGAATGTTATCGACCACCAGCGTACCGGTTAACTCCTTTTGACTGTTCAGCTTGTTTTTGATAATGGCCAGATAGGCATCTTTCGCCCCTTCGGTTGTAAAAGATAGATCCAGCGTGTCGCGTCCTTCTTTCAAATTCTCACTCACCAGATCACGAACTACCCCATTCTCCTTCACTCGGATAGCCACTGTGTACATATCCGTCTCATCTGAATTGTAGTCCATCGTCAGATGGTAACGGTTATCCTCCTTCATTCGGAGCGTGTGAGGCAATGTACGCAGCCATTCACCGGTTGCATCTTCATTCGTTTTAAGCGACCAATTACCATCCAGAACATAATTCATGATCTGATTGTCACCTTTTTCAACTAAATGCGTACGAACTGGACCTATTTTAGAATAAACGAAGGGACCCCAGCCCTCATCAACGTTCTCGAAATCCTCGAACAATACAGAATTACCAGCGTCAGTCTTGGTTGGATTCTCCCATACTCTTACATCGTCAAAGGTTACAGTCGAACTTCCATCTTCTACATTCAAATAGAGATTGGCGGTCTCACTAACCGCATCAAAGGTAACCTTAATCCGCTGGAAGTTCGTGCTCACATATTTATGCTGCTGGGCTAAAAAGCCATGCTCTGTGTTATCCAGTGTATTGACAACCTTGTCAGCCCCTTGCTTCACACCGATTTCCACGGTGCGTTTCCCATCTGCTTTCACCCATACTGATGCAGAATACGTCTTGCCCGCTGTAAGTCCGGTAATCTCCTGCTGAATTACTGCATCACCAGGACCCTTCACTTGAAGCTGGTCATCGGCGTTACTGTTCTTCACAAATTTAATGTGATCATCACTTGCAGCTGTGGAAGATTTCTTCCAGCTGCCGAATGTTTGGCTGTCAAAGCCCGGGTCCTTTACCGAACTCCCTTCGCCCCATACCATTTCCGGCTCTTCAGCAGCTGTTGTCTTATACAGGGCATAACCAATCCCCGGCTGCGCGGTAAGTGTGACTTTACCTCCAGTTACTTCTACACTGCCAACATGCTCACGTCCTAAATCTGTCAGCTTATATAACTGTGCCGTCGTTACGTTACTCCATGAGTCTGGAAGACTCCAAGTCGTTTGGCCACCCGCTGGATTCCAGTGATAGATTTTTTCTTCTGTCTCAGGACTCCATGGAATAAAGACCGTACTGTCACTAATGTTGCTGCTATCTGTCATGATAGCGATTTCACGACCATCCTTACTTAAATGGATCTTACCGTCCTGCTTACGTTCAACTACAACCTTCTTTTCAAAATCGATACGGTTATCGGTCATCTTGATGATCGGGAAATGCTGCATATATTTTGTTGGTAGATTGTGATTGAAGAATGCCGCACTAGTTGATTGGTAGCTGTAGAATGGAGCACTGTTCTGCCAATAACCCACGCCTACCTGCTTATTCCCTTTCAGTAAAGGGGTTGTTAAGAAGCCATCCAGCGATTGATTCCGTAGGAAACGGGTAACCTTGCTATCGTCACCTTGGTTCGGGTACCCCGGATCTGTTCCCCAATGAACCCAAGCTGCCTGCTCAAACAGAGGTCCTGCAAATTCTGTACCGAGCATCCAGCCGTTACCGTTGATATAATCTGCGAGTTTCTTCGCATTGTAATCGGCACCATCATATACATCTACATATACAAAGGATAGGTTGTCGCCTGTGTCGCTTTTCAGCATATCCAGACGTCTTTTTAATTCACCGGATTCCACATCTTTGGTTTTGTTAACATAGAATGTTTGATCCAGCCAGCCCCAACCTTTACTCAATGGCTGATTCATATTTTCCATTTTGGTGCCGAAAGCATCCAGCGCGTATTCTGTTGCGTTAATGTGTACACCGCCGCGGATATTGTATTTCTTTCCTTCACTCAAAATATAATTAAAATCCTTCTCTCCACCCTGACGAATACCGATATGACCGCCGTAATCTGGGTGAGAGTCATCATGACCTTCCGCTTGATATCCTTTGAATAGAATCAGCTGTCCAAAGCCATCCGTGAGATTAGAGATCTTCTTCGCATTATCAAAAGCACGCAAGAACGGAGAAGTTGTAGTAGATCCGATGTTCATGCTGATATAAGAAATATTGTCCCTTATCATTTCACTGCCGGTTGGAGCATCCATATTCTGACGATATACAATAGCTCCATCTTGCCAGTCAACAACTTTGTCTCCATTCGCATCTGGAGTCAGTACAACCTTAGCCCAAGGCAGAGGCTCCGGATCAAGCACAGTACTTCCACGATAAACCCATGAGCCTCCTGATAACGCTGCTTTCTTCGTATGGAGTGCTGTATCATCGCCTACCTTAATACGTACCTTATCAAAACCATTTACTACATTGGTGATTACACTCGCAGCTAAGACGTCGGAGTTAACGAATGCATATGCACGCCCCCCACTCACGTCTGCTACTCCCTTCTTAAGGTCGTTAAATTCGTCCTGCACAACGTTCCAGCCCCCAGTTATCCGGACAGCCGTTTCCTGCGCTGTAGGCTGGGTTCCAATTACAGAGACAAGGTCATGATCAGGAAATTCGATCGTTTTCACTTTTTCAGTACCATTCTCTTCAATGCTGGCCACTTTGAACTGAAGAATGTTATCCTGAACCTCCATTTCAACTTTGAGATTCACTTTAATTTCTGGAATCTGAAGCGTGTAGGCTGCAGACTCACCATGAGTGGCATCTGCTGCTTTTTTACTAAAATCAGAAGTGACAACGAAATAGGACTTCTCGTTGATTTTTATCTCATTAAATCCATTTAACTGTCCATACATTTCCGCGCCGCTGTCTAACCATGTGTATTGTTTAACCCGAGGGAACTCTTTATCGATTTCAACCTTCATGGTGTCAGAGCTTAGAGTTTCAGTAATCGTAATCGGCTTTGGTACTGGATCTGTTGATACAATTGGAGTTACCTTCACATCGTCAATCCATAGGGTCTTGTTATTAAACCAGCTGCGAAGTCCAATCTTCCCTGCACTTGTCGATAATGAGGGAAGACTTGTCGTTAGCACGTTATTGCCATCGATCGATAAAGTTACGCTACCTTTCTCATATCGTAATTTAAGGGTATACTGTTGGTCAGCAGCAAAGGTAAAACTAGGAGCCGTAATATTTCCATACGATTCCGTCCCTCCTTTCATTGCATCCCAGCCCCAAGAACCCGCATCATATTGGATAACATTGTAGTTATTACTGTCGACGAATCGGTAGACCAGTCCAAATCGTGTGGCAGGCTGGCTAAATTTTAACTTCACCTCATATTCAGCATTGGCAACTTGAGGTGAATCTTGGTCTGCTAAAATAACAACCCCTTGTGTCACCGCCTTTACAGCACCTTGATCCGCAGAAAAAGTAGTGGTCCCCTTAGCTGCAGCCCATCCGTTGATGTTGCCATCATTGTAATCTCTGAAATACACGTCCGATTCTTGAGCCGCGAATACGGCTGCCGATGGCAAGCCAAGCTGTACCCCTAGCAACAACGTCAATAGCAAGCTAAACGCTTTGTACCGTTTTCTCATCTCTACGACCTCTTTTCACTTAAATATAAGAAGAATGAACATTATCAATTCACATATTTCCTTTAATTGTATGTTTTTGACATCACAAGGCCATAATGAGCCCTCCTTCCATAAGAAGGTGCGTCATTATATGTTTTTTTGTATTACTTGGAATTCAACAATCGCTTGATAACAGCGGCTGATTCCGCTCTTGTAGCAGATTCTTTTGGTGCAAATGTAGTCTGAGTTCTACCTTTCATTAATCCAGATTTCAAGGCAAACCCCACCGACACTTTAGCCCACGGGCTTATTTTACTATCATCTTTAAACGTAGTAGTAGAATCTGAGGCTATACTATCGATCTTTACACCGGAAGCATAAGCTTTCGCTCGCATCAGCATCGTTGTCATTTCTTCACGAGTAATGCTTTTTTCCGGAGCAAATTTCGTCTTGGACAAACCACTAATAATTCCGGCCGCATAAGCTTTCTTTACCGTATCCTCGTACCAAACTCCTGATTTCACATCCGTAAACGGATTACTTCCAGAACCTTCTGTAAGATCTAATGCTCTGGCTATAAGAGCTGCGAATTGTGCGCGAGTGATGTTATTATTCGGGGCAAAGCTGTCGGCACCCATGCCTTCAACAATTCCTTTAGTGACCATTTCCATGATATCTTGCTTCGCCCAATGTGAGACGATGTCGCTGAAAATCTTGGTGAATGTTGAGGATTGATTCGGGGTAAATTCCTGATCTTTCAGATTACGATCAAGAACCTTTAATGCGGTCCATTTTACTGCAGTTGTACCAGCCCTTTTAGCTTTAAAGGTAATCGTGGCAATGTCCAAATTACCCTTTTCGCCATTCACATTTCCGATCTTGGTATGGGCTATCGTAATTTCATTGTTTTTAACGATTGGAGATACAGAAAAGCCTTTGATCTTCGTTTCTGCTTTTACAATCTCAAGCACTTTCGGGTCAAAATTAAATTTAGCTTCATATGCGTATAAGTCTTGAATATCTTTACCCTTTAATGTAACGGTGAACGTAGAATTAGCAGATTCAGTAGCTGATGTCTGCATCTCGAAGTCAGAGACTTTTTCAGCATGGACTGTACTCAACCACATGGAAGAACATAACGTACAGATTAGTGCGAATGTGAATCGTTTGCGTCTCATAAGAACATCCCTTCACCCGTGAATTTTAACTCCCCCCTATCATATGGATTTTGAAAACGGATACACATGATTTATTTTGTTCAACATTGATTATTTTTGTTATTCATTCTCTCTGCGATAAGCTAAGGGACTAATTCCTGTGATTTTTTTAAAAATACGACTGAAATGTTCTGGATTCACGTATCCTACTTGCTCAGATACCTCGTATATTTTCATTCCGCTTTCCAGCGCCTTTTTAGCCTTCTCGATTCGCAGATTCGTCAGAAACTGAATGAAATTAACACCTATTTCTTTGGAAAATTGTTTACTTAAATAGCTCTCGCTTACACCGACAATCTGACTAATATTCGACAAATGGACATCTTCGTTAAAGTTTTTCTCTATGAGCTCTTTCGTTTTAGCAACAACAGGGCTAAGAAAGCATTCCTTGGGTTGATCTTTCGGATGCAGCTTTTGATGCAGATGTTCCAAGAACAGTCGGCACCAATGCACCGTATTCTCCCAGGTTTCCTGCTTATAAATATGATCCGTGATGGGATAAGGCAGCTTATCATGAAGCTTTTCCCAAGAAACGCCTTTTTGATAAATTAATGCACTTGCCTCCCAAGTCATATCGACTACATCTGATTTGATAAGCTCAGGTGAACAAGGGTATCGCTGAATCAACAAGCTACAGCAGTGTTCATAGACCTCCTGCCATTTCATTAAATCCGGATCACTTAATGACTTCAGCATTTCGGTTCTAGCCAAATACCATGCCTCTTTCCAGTCACTTTCCTTAATAGATGGACGCCTTTCAGCTTCCGGATAATATAATCGATTGTACCCCTGGTAGAAACTCAACCCTGCTAATCGTTCAGCTTGGCGGAATAATCGGTTCCACTGCTGATGACCATCCACAATATCACTGATGCCCATAGATAGCTTCAAATTAATAAATTGCTTTAATCTCATGCTCACCTCAGACAAGATTATGTCTGTCAATCTACGAATGGCGATGATGCTGCATTGCTCTGGAAAAGAGAAGAACAAAACATAATGTCTGTCATCATATCTGCATACTTTGCAGATCCCTTCACTTCTACTTCGATTCGTTACCGTTCGTATCGTCTGCATAATCATACGGTGTGAATCTTCAAATTGAACGGTATCTGATAGCCTAAGAAGCGCAACCTCCAGATTTTTTTCCCCCATATGCTTTCGTACAAGCTCCAGCGAAGGTGTTATATCATCATCTGTCACTTCTAAAGAATCCGATAGGCAAAGTCGATGCAGAACGGAACAGATCGAAGCTTCTACGTCCTCTAAGGTTGATACTGTCTTTGAGGAGCTTTGCCGCCGCTTCAATTCATCCACAGTCTTAGTCAGTACCGGTGCAATATAAGTTTCATCTAACTTGGCTTTAACAATGTAATCAAAGGCGCCGAGAACAAAGGAATCTCTTACAAAAGAATAATCTCCGTATGCGCTAAGCATGATGGTTAACGGTTGATTCGAAAAAGTAGTGTTATTCAGTGCTTCGAGTAGCTCTACTCCATTCATATTTGGCATTTGAATATCCGCCAGAACTAGATCCACATCCTGATGGATTTTCAGCATATTTAATGCCTCCTTACCATCTCCTGCTTCCCCTGCAATCTCAAAATCGGTCGAAGCAATGGATATATACTCCCGGAGGGCTAACCTAGCTAATGGTTCATCATCAACAATGAGAGCTTTAAATTTCATCATAAATCCCTCCATAATTGATCTATAGGATTACCTCAAAGCCTCAACCGCTATCTCCCAATCATCATTCAATTTTTCTTGAATATCGGACACCTCAGCACCTGAAAAAATTTCTTGTGCAGCCTTCTTTTCATCAAACTGTATGGCATTTTTTACTTTTTCAAACTTCTCATCGATCCCCAGGTACATAAACGGCTCAAAGGGGTGCTTCTCTTGAACATTGTTGAAGAACGGCAGGAATGATTCAATATTGATCACTGTCGATGAATTTTGCGAATAATTAATATACACTTGGTAAACATCCCGGCTAAATACCCACTCCAAAAATGCTTTAACTTCTTCCGTATTTTTGGAATTTTTATTGATCGCCATATATTGATCTGGCATAGTGATTGCCTGCAAACGCTCTGAAGTTGTCTCTCTCCAGGGCAATGTGAACGCATCTAAATCTTTATCATCCTTCATTTTGGATAAATGATCTCTAAGGTACCACTGACCGAGTGCAAGCATAGCCGCTTTATTATTTTGAAACAGCAGCGTTGCCTGATCCACACCAATATTGAGTGCATCGGGCCCTGCTAGTTCATTCTCTGCTATTTTCTTAATCATCACTGCTGCTTTCTCGAAAGGAGAACCTTTTCCGAAAGGGCGTTTTGTCTGTGCGATTGAAGATAAATAATTCTCATCCTTGGATAGTAGAGGTGGTCCGAACTCAGTGAAAGGATAAAACGTCCAATTCTCTTTCCCGCCAATCGCAATCGGAATATATTTGCCATGCGCTTTAATCTTCATCATCACATCCATAAATTCATCCATCGTTTGCGGAATCTCTACGCCGGCCTCTTGAAAGATACTTGGATGGTAATAGACATATTCAGAGAAGGATACAAGTGGTAGACCAAGAATGGAATGATCTAATCTAGCGGGATATTTATTGTTTTTTGCTGCGGTTAATCCATCCAGTGGAAGAAGTACTGCTTTGTAAGTGAGTAGGTCATCTGGCTTTAGGTAAAAAATATCCGGCAAATCATTGGCTGCTAAACGAACCTTTAAATACTGACCGCTATTATCGGGAATTGTCTCTACTTCAACCGTTACATTAGGCTTAATTTTAGAGTAGTCTCTTACCTTTTCCGTCCAAAATTTGATATCTGTCTTCGCTTCCCACATGCCGAATTTTATTTTAATCGGTTGATCCAGATTCACCTTTCCCTGTTGTTGCTCTATTGCCCCTCCTTTGGGACTGAACTTACTTAAAGAGAAGAAGCCACCTACAAAAATAAGAGAAATGATCCCTATTAAAGACACACGAAGTATTATTTTCACTTCTATTAATCACAGCCTTCGAAAAAAGTTTATACCATCATACCTCCTCTGAAGTTACACATGAATGATGTTTTCCCTCTGGACTATGATCTTTTATGATCCTCCGCAGCATTTTGCTTCATCCTCCCTCCCCTAACAACTGATCCTGCATCTCTTCCTCCGGCGTGTCGATCAACGGTAGTCTTATCGATACTATCGTCCCCTGAGGTTTATTCTTCTCGTACTTTAAACCGTAACGCCTCCCGTAATGTAGCTGAATTCGCTTATTAACGTTACTGTTTCCCATACCACTGAAAGAATGCTGATGGCGTATACCATCGCTGTCATATTCCTGAGCATCCATATCCAACATGCCTACACCATTATCAGCTATAGTTATAAGAAGATCTTCCGCTTGTTTGCTCACTATGATTTCGATGATACCAGGATAGTCAACATTCTTTAGTCCATGAATAATACTGTTTTCTAAAATAGGTTGTAGTAGCAATTTCAATATATAATAACCTGCTAAATCCTCATCTACTTCCCATCTCGTTTGAATGGGTCTACCAAAACGAATCTCCATGATATACAAATAATTCTTTAAATGATCTATTTCCTCATCAATCGTAGTCAGAATTCCACCTCGATTAAAAGAAGAAGCCAGTAGACGAGTTAGCGCATGTGTCATATTCCGTATGTTATCTGCTTTACTGATTAAAGCCATAAACTTGATTGAATTGAGCGTATTTATTAAAAAGTGTGGATTGATCTGCGACTGAAGTGCTGCAAACTCCGCCTTTCGCTTCTCCACCTCTTGCCTTTCATGATGGTAGAGCAGATCCTGAATACGTTCCGTCATATGATTAAAAGAATGCCCAAGCTTAATTAGCTCTAGGCTGCCGGTTCTCATAAATTTAGCGTTTAAATCACCTTCAGTAACCAGATCCATTTGCCGGAGAAGCTCATTTAACGGCTTAGTAACATTAGATACAAAGTAAAATGAAACAAGAATAAATGCTAAGATGATCATCAATGCAAACACCCAGACGATATAATTCACACTAAGGTAATTGGCTGTTAGATCAGCATATGGAATAGACTGTACAAGCCACCATCCGGTCTGATCAATCTTGGCGTATGTTATCAAATTTCTATCTTCACCATTAACATCCACAACGTACCCTTTTTCCTGCGGCCCACGATTTGCGAACCAGTGCATTTGGAATTCCCCTCCTCTAGAGGCAAGGGTATTGGATGAGATAATTTGACCTTCCTCTGTGACGATGAAAAGGCTGGATTCCGTATTATCACGTGACTGCAAAATATGATCAAAGGCACTACTCTCAAACGTAAAAAGAATCATTTCTAGCTGGGATAAAGGATTGATTACACTTGGAGATAGGGCAGCAACCATATTGTAAGGATTGTAGTTACCATATAAAATATTGGGCATCATCCCCAGAAAATGAACGCTATCTGGATTATTCAGCACCTGCCCATACCACGTTTTTTGGCGAAAATAAGAATCATCCAAATTCAAGTTCTTTAAGTACGAATAGGATTGATGATCTTTAAATAGGAAGTTCACCGACAGTACTCGTCCTGAGATGGATGCCGTGTACTTCTCTATTAAGACCTTTAGCTCATAATAAGCCTGCTGTTTCTCGACTCCACTCTTACGATTAATTTCATAAAGCTTTGCCATCACATCCCTGTCCATACCGATAGAAGCAAATAGTCCCGTCAACCTCCTTATTTCCTGACTAACGGAATAGGAGATCGCTTGAGCCGTTTGCTGAGATCGTGATGTATTTTGCTGAAGAATATCTCGCTTATAAATATTTAGAATAATGATGGAGAATAAGATGATCGGCAGAATGACTACCAGTATAAAAAAAAGCCTTAATGTGCTAGACATCCGCCAATTTTTTCTCATAAGTTCCCTCCCCTTTAAAAGATAACTTATAAACGCTTACTTCTACCTCACCATGAATATTGAACAACATATTCCCTTAAATTTGTGCTACTTCCTGCATGGCGACAAAAGTACTCAGAATATTACACATTCAAATTTACTTCACAAATAAATCCGAGTTTATTTTCATCTTTCGACATCGCTTACGAGCTGATTCAAAATGAAAAAGAGCCGACACTATTGTAGAAAGTTCTACTTTAGGATCAGCTCTTTTAGTTCGGTCAATCGTCTTTTCAAACAATATTCATTTGCATAAAATAATTTAATTTGATAGTATAACTGACGAACGTTCGTTAATATCGAGGTGATTTTTTTTGAAAAGTAAAGAAATTAAAGACATTGCTTTGAAATGTTTCACAACTCATGGATATGAGGGGGCTTCTTTGTCTCAAATTGCTGAGCAAGTCGGGATGAAAAAACAATCTCTTTATGCCCATTTCAAAGGGAAGGATGATCTTTTTCTGCAAGTTCTACAAGATGCCAAAGAGACAGAAATCTCATCCAAACTACAATATTTGAGTAAGGTAGGGACTCATAATCCTAAAACAGATTTATTAGGATATCTGCAATTGGTCATTGATATGTTTCAAAAGAACGAGCAGTTAAAGTTTTGGCTGCGTATCTCTTTTTTTCCACCGCCCCATCTTGCTACAGCGATTGATGAAGAAGTAATCGACACAGAGAAAAAGATTCAACCCGTACTTGAAAGTAAATTCCAAGCTTGGATTGATGCCAAAGTCATCATGGAAGATGCAGCCTCCATCCCAACGCTTGCCTTTTTAGGTGTAGTTGATTCGATCATGCTAGAGCTTGTGTATGGCAATAATGAAATCCGTTTAAATGAAAAACTAAATGCCTCATGGACCGTATTTTGGAGAGGTATTTCACAGCTGTGATTCTACAAAGAGAGGTATTACTTCATGAAGAAACCATTGAAAGAACAAAAAACAGTCTTACTCATTCTACTAAGTAACATATTCATTGTTTTTCTAGGCGTTGGGCTGATCGTCCCTGTTATGCCTTCCTTTATGAACATTATGCATTTGTCAGGTAAAACGATGGGGTATCTTGTAGCAGCATTTGCGTTCGCGCAATTACTCATGTCTCCTCTGGCAGGGCGATGGATTGACACTTACGGTAGAAAAAAAATGATCGTTATCGGCTTAGTGCTCTTCAGTGCATCGGAATTAATCTTTGGTTTAGGCACACATGTATCCGTTCTTTATATCGCCAGAATTCTTGGAGGGATTGCTGGTGCATTCATTATGCCTGCCGTCACAGCCTATGTTGCGGACATCACCTCAGTAGAGGAAAGACCTAAGGCAATGGGTTATGTTTCTGCCGCCATTAGTATTGGTTTTATTATTGGCCCAGGAATCGGAGGATTTATTACTGAACTAGGTATACGTGCTCCATTCTATTTTGCTGCTGGCTTCGCCTTAATCACTTGTATTTCGTCGATATTTATTCTGAAAGAGCCACTATCCAAAGAGCAGCTTTTGGAAATCAGTAAACTTAAAAAAGACACCAACTTTATCAGTGATCTGAAACGCTCGTTTCATCCAGCATATATTATTGCGTTTATTATAGTGTTTGTCCTCGCCTTTGGCTTATCGGCATATGAAACTGTGTTTAGCCTGTTTTCTGATCATAAATTTGGCTTCACTCCACGGGATATTGCAACCATCATTACAATAAGCTCAATCTTCGGGGTGGTTGTGCAGGTCTTTTTATTCGGTAAAATGGTAGATAAGCTCGGTGAAAAAAAGCTCATTCAACTCTGCTTAATTGCTGGCGTAGCCTTAGCTGTAGCCTCCACCATGATCAATAACTATTTAACTGTTCTGCTAGTAACCTGCTTCATCTTTCTCGCATTTGACCTACTCCGTCCAGCACTAACGACCTATTTATCAAAAACGGCTGAAAAAGAGCAAGGCTTTGTCGCTGGCATGAACTCAACCTATACTAGCCTTGGTAATATCATCGGACCTGCATTAGGCGGAGTATTATTTGATGTAAACATCAACTATCCATATCTCTTTGCGGCTGTCATTATGTTTATTGGTCTTGTAATTACGATGGTATGGAAAGAAAAACAAGCTACTAATGGGTTGGTAAACTAAGGTAAGAACACTCACAAGGACAAATAAATTCTTATATTTGAAAAAGAAACAGACCGCCCAAAAGGCGGTCTGTTTCTTTCCTCATGTTTATGCACGATTCAAACAAATTCCAATACATTGCTCTTAACGTAAGTTTCGATTTCTTCAGCAGATTCCATTTGCAGCACATCTCGCACTAGCTCTACCATTTCAGAACGATTTAATTTGGAGATCAATTCCCTTGCAGGCAGCAAGGCTGCAGGACTCATGCTAAACTCATCAAGCCCCATTCCAATCAATATGGGTATGGCGACTGGATGACCCGCCATTTCTCCGCACATCCCGACCCACTTATTCTGGGCATGAGCAGCTCGAATGACTTGATCAATCAGCCGAAGAACCGCTGGATGTAGTGGCTGTGTCAGATAAGCAACCTGCTCGTTCATCCGATCTGCAGCCATCGTATACTGAACAAGATCATTCGTACCAATACTAAAAAAATCCACTTCCTTCGAGAGCTGATCGGCAATCAACGCAGCAGCTGGAACTTCAATCATAATGCCTACTTCGACTGTATCATCATAGCTTTCGCCCAATGCATTAAGCTCGGCCTTAGCTTCTTTCAATATCTGGTTTGCTGCACGAAGCTCTTGAAGTGTTGCGATCATCGGGTACATGATTTTAACGTTACCATGTGCGCTTGCTCGTAGAATTGCACGTAATTGCATTTTAAACATTTCGGTATTCCCACTACTAAGGCACATACGAATCGCACGATAGCCTAGAAACGGATTGGACTCTTTGGATTGCTGTAAATAAGGAATCTCCTTATCACCACCGACATCAAGTGTACGAATGATAACAGAATCATGCTCGCCAATCGCTGTTACCGCAGCTTTATAAGCATAATACTGCTCCTCCTCACTTGGCATCTCCTTCCTATCCATGAACAGAAACTCCGTCCGATACAATCCGACGCCTTCAGCCCCAACCTTTTTTACTGCCATAGTATCCTTGGGGTGAGCAATATTGATGGCAAGTTGTACCAATATTCCGTCTGCTGTAACCGTAGGCAATTCTCTATACTTTTCAAAACGTGCTAACCTTGTATCCTCATCATGCTTCATTGATCGATAGGCTTCAACTACCTCTAAAGATGGGTTCACTATTACAGTTCCTCGATAACCATCAATAATGATGAAATCACCGGTTTGAATACTGGAGGAGATCTCCTTCAAGCCCACGACCGCTGGAATACCTAGTGATCGAGCAATAATTGCCGAATGTGAGGTTTTGCCTCCAATATCTATAGCGAATCCAATAACTTGGCTTGCATCCAGCTTCGCAGTGAGCGAGGGTGCCAAGTCCACGCCGATCATAATCACAGGCTCGGGAAATTCAGTTTGAACCCTCTCTTCTTCCCCCCCTAAATAAGAACCGATTCTTGCACTTACATCCCGCAAATCAGAGCAGCGTTCTTTTAAAACTTCATTGTCCATTGCTTCAAACAGTGTAATTAATTCTTCGGTCACTTCATGTAGCATTGCCTCTGCATTGCTTGCTTCATCTTGAATCCGTTGCGTAACCTCTCCCACAAATTCAGGATCACGTAAAAGAGAGAGATGTGTTGCGAAAATGGCGGCTTGTTCTACTTTGTTGTCAGCAACAGCGTCACTTTTTAATAACTCAATATCCTTAATCGACTGCTCTACCTTTGCTTCGAATCTTCCGACTTCAGCAAGAATTTCGTGTGCTTCCAGCCCTCTCCTGCTTGTATCATATAGAGCGCTAGGCAGCACGTACGTCGTTCCCAACGCATAGCCACTCGAAGCTGCAATTCCTACCCACTCGTTCATTGGCTATCCCCTTAATGTGACCCATAATCACTACTAATCAATACTAGATTGTATAATTTCTCCTACGGCAGCCAGAGCTTCAAGCTCATCCTCACCATCCGTAATGACTGTCACCGTATCTCCCATCTTCGCGCCAAGCTTCAATAGACTAACCATGCTTTTAGCATTAGCCGTCTTCGCATCCTTCTGAAGGGTAATACGACAGGTGAAGGTTATTGCCTTATCCATAATTGCGTTTGCAGGTCTCGCATGAATTCCCGCAGGATTAATAATCGTGAACTCTTTTTCCATGATATCTCCCACTCCTTACTAATTAACAACCTTGAATTTTGATAGAAATGACTGCCCGTTCTCAGGTATCTCGACATTAAAATAATCTGCAACCGTAGCACCAATGTCAGACAATGTTTGCATATGTCCGAGATTACACTCCTGCATAGGCTCATGATATACAAGTACAGGAACCTTTTCCCTTGTATGATGGCTATGCCCAATTGTTGGATCATTGCCATGATCAGCCGTTAAGATGAGTACATCATCCGCTTCCAGTTGATCGATGAGCTTACCTATGTAAAGATCGGATACCTGTAAGCGATCGGCATAAAGCAGTGTATTTTGAGCATGTCCGGCTAGATCTGTCTCCTGAATATTCAAGCAAATAAAGCCGTGACGAATTCGCTTTACTTCAAGTAGCAAAAGCTCAAATAATTGCTCCGTTTCAACTCCCGGTAGATTCCTTCCATTTCGATTTTCAACAATATCTCCCACTTTTCCAATTAAAGAGACCTCAATGCCATTTTTTCCGAGAATGCTTGGCACTTGAACCGCTGCATCAACACCGTATCCCAGATGAGTAACACGATAACCGGAATTGTATAACCCTGATTTCGGAGTGTCGATCCCAACATAAACACCGTCCATTTTGGCGCTCTGGGCTTGTAGCAGCTGGTCAAAGCTAACCTGTTCACCACCCAAAGCAATCACCCGTGACACCTTAACAACACTTCGTACAACCTGACCAATGTTAACAATTTCATCGAATGAAATCACATCTAAACAGCCTGACACATTGAAGACTTGACCGAGATCTGTCTCGAGATTGTCCCCTACTATAACAGATTCATTTATTGCCAGTACTCTCGTGTCATCACCTACATAGTTAGCCGAATACCCCGCTTCAATCAATGCCTGAAAGACCTGATCAATCACTTCACGAAATGGCTGAAGAAGAGGCGGCTTTGGTCTTGTTCCCATAATTTCCTGATGACCTGCGAACGAGTCTGCACCAATATGCGTTAAATTAGCTGTTCCATATGTCGATTCTTTACTAAACCTGTTAACGCCAAGCTCTTCACCTAGCGCATTCATTAAGCCAAGCTTGCACATGTTCATTAGCGATAAATCAGATACGGTCTGCAAAATATGCTTACAGGTATTCGAGCCTACATCCTGTGGCCTAACTTCATGGACGTCATCCATTGCCCCGACCCCAAAGCTGTCCAGTACAACAACGACAAATCTGCCCATTAGTCAGCCCCCTTGATCGGCTTTCCTAAACTATCATACAGGCCGACTAGTCTTGGACGATTCTTAGATAAACCCTCAACGATAGCAACTACACTTCGGGTAACAAAAATTTGTGTACGGAAAGCCATAATGACGGAATGTCCCACGGGATATAATCCATCCAGCTCAAAATGATAATCAATAGAATCAAGTGATGGTGAATGTACTTTACTAGTATGCAGGTTGCCTGATGAATCTGCGATAATTGCTTCTTTTAAAAGCGTCCGTTGATAGTAACCGCCACCATAACAATAACTCATTTGATCCAGTGTATGGGAGATTTCACTTACGTACACGATCGCAGGTCGTTCAACCAAATCGGCAACCGCATGCATCGGTGTCGTACCCAGTAAACCATGCCCAGGCTCACCATGCGTTCCTCCAGAAGCTTTTATTAGCTTAATACTGTGTGAACAGGTGGCCGAAGGCATATTCATTTGCTCGATCTTCAAGCCATACCGTTCTTCCAAAAGCTGTTTGGCTGCGTGCATGGTCTGCACATTTGTCGTCGGAGCGAAATCTTCGAGATTGGCGTCATATAGAAAACAGGGAAATGAAGTTAAACCGCTTACCCGGATATGGCTCAATCCCAATAATTGCTCCATACAGATCGGCAAGTCTTCTAAACGAATACCGCCATATTGTCCTTGATATAAGACGTCTTGATGATCGATTACCCGCAGAAGTACATTTTGAGTGTATCCTAATTTTCGGCAAGCTTGGTTAATTTCTTTCGCTTTTTCCACCGTGTAGACGGTCATCCATGACGGCTTCATGCGTACAACCTGATCAATCATTCGGGATGGGGTTTGCACCAAATGCCCAACATGACCTAATTTAATGCCAAAATCATTCAGTGTCTCAGCTTCCCGGAAATCAACAGCAACGGCTCCCTCGAATCCGAGGTTCATTAACTCCTGCGAGACAATTGGATTTCTGCCAAGCTGCTTTGTCATAAAAAATAGCTTAATTTGCTGCTCATCTGCTTCTTTTAGCATAGCACTTGCATTGCTTGATACTGCATCCAAATCTATCACATATGTATCTGGCATAATTTGCCCAGATTGATGCAGTTCAATCGCATAATGAACCAATGCGGCATTTCTCTCTATAGTTTTTTCTAGGAACATAGTGAACTCCTTAATTCTCTGACTTCAACCCTCACGATCTACTAAAAATTCAAAAAATTGCGTGGATTAACCTTAAGCATTTTCTCAAGCACGGTATCCGTTACACCATGCTGTTTTAACTTCGGAATAAAGCTCTCATACAAATGGTTATATCCATGTCCACCATGCTGGCGCAAATGCGATTTGCGCGTAATATCACACGAAAGCATCAAACGATCCTCGAAGCCATACTCTAATAGCTGAACTAAATTCAACGCACGATCTTCATCCGTACGATAATTGTTTTTGCCGATCGTATCGAATTGAATAAAAGCACCACTCCGTAGGAGCTCTCTTTGTTCATTAATATCTAAGTTTAAATCTTGATGACCAAACGATACCTTGCTAAGATCAGCTCCGTACTTCTCAAACAAGGCTAATTGCTGCCTACCCATCGTACCGATCTCACAATGTGTGCTAATCGGTGCGCCTGTGGCCTGATGTGCGATAATCGCTGCATGGAATACAGCTTCTTCCGCTACAGTTATTTCGTTTAAGCTGCTGCCGATTTCAGCAATCAACCCAGCCTTAATTGACGTTTCATCCATCCCCACTTCAAGCTCACGAATGAAGATCTCAGAAAGACTCTCCGCGCTACTCTCAAATACGAAAGAAGGGTAAAAGCACTCTTTATAGAACCCGGTAGAAGCAATAATTGAGATTCCTGTTCGCTCCGAGATTTCAAGCATGCCTAGTGGATTACGGCCCATGCCGATATTAGATACTTCAACAATTAGATCACAGCCTGATGCTTGCAAGCCCTCAATCTCTTCTGTTACATCGCTACTATGCAGCTTAGAGTCCGCATCATTACGAACATGCGTTAAATCAAACACAAGATGCTCATGAATCATCGTGCTGTTAATCCCCATAACATCTATAAGTCCATTAACAGTATGCAGCTTCAATTCTATTTCCCCCTCGATCTATAACAAATGGGTAAAGTAAAGTATATTTAGTGCTAATCCGACTACAATTGCGGCAACAGGCCCAAAAGCAAGTCGCATCACTGGGCGTCCCAGTCCTTCATTAGCAGCATATAGCAGAATATATAACATTAAGCCTAATCCTGCCGTGCTAGACTCCATTTGAAATACAGCCAAAGAACCACCAATCAAGAGTCCAATTTCAATCATCGTATTCATTGCTGAACGGAAATAATCAGACGTTTCACGTATCATCGGATACCGCTGGAGGCACGTCGATATCTTACTTATGGCTGCGATTTCCAGACAAACCACTACAGCCCCTAATAAACCAGCAACCACAGGATTAGGAGATAGGTATCCTATTGGCAAAACAAACATAAGTCCCATGACCCCGTAAACACCCGTTGCTAATGCTGTTGTTACAATTAGTGGCATGAAGCTCAGCAAACGTATGATATCTATAACTGCGGCGCTTTGAAGCCAACCTCCACGGGTTGTTGCTTCGCCAGCGCTCCAAGCATTTTGTAAATAAGGTATAGCTGCATCCGATCCTGTGAATAGGCCAAGATTAGTCGCAATTGCCACACAACCTCCAATAGCCATAAACAAAGGAAGACCTTTAACAATCCGTTTCAAATGAATACGCTGTTCTAACTCTTCTTCTTGCTCATCAACATCCAGATCTCGTCGCTGGGTCCAGGCTTTATGTAATACAAATCCCACTAGAAGAAGTATTGAAACAATCGTTGTCATGGCTACTTGAATGAAGATTCCGCTATCGGTATATAATGCTAGCGATTGGCGAGTGACTAGTACAATAACAGCACTGGATAATGCCCTTTTCCAACCGAATTGATTCATAATCGCAACCAAAGGAAAAACGGCAACGGCAACCAAGAATCCCACATTTAGCTGACTGAGCGGATCAATTATATCGATGGGCAGCATGGTCGCAAGTGACAGAACACCTGCAAGCCCAAACAATGCAGTAGCTCCCCAAGCAGCACCTAACACTAGTGCGATCCACCAACGGGTTGCAAGGATGCCCAAAATATCAGTTGGTAGAAATAACAGCCACGGGTTCAACATCTGAAATGAGAAGGCAAATGAAATTCCGACGGAAACAATGAAACCAAAGCTTAATCCACTAGCAATAGAGGCTAGCTCACGCCGATTCATCCGGGCTTCGATGACTTCAGGCAGAATAGGACGGATACCGTCATGAAATACAGCCTTTCCTAAATGAGCAGCAAGCGCCGTCAGAGCCGTTAAGCACATCACAACAATAAACTGCATGATAGTCAAAGGTTGTATGAGATGTAAGCTGTTCCAGTCGATCTTCCCCATCCCCTTTGTAAAAATTAGTATGCTTGCTAGATTACTGATGTTTCTTAAGCAAGCTTTCGACGATAAAGGTAACAGCCGTTTCAATACTTTCTTCAGCGATTCCAAAGGCAATTGTACCGCTGTTGACAAGTGCTTCGATCTTGAGTGGATCAGGTTTGCCCCCACTCTTAGCAACCGTAGCGCACTTGCTATAACCAAGAAGTCCAATTACGATGGATAGAGCAGCGCCTCCACCTGAATTACATGCTCCGATATAATAATCAGCTTGACCAGTCTTCACTCTTTTGGCAGCATCCATATCCGTGGTTATCAATGCTTCTACGCGTTCTCCACCTGCTTCTAAAACACTTTTCTTAATCCGATCCTTCTGCAATCCTGCTATAACAATGCGTATCATTAAACTTCCTCCTCATCCGTCAGTGAGAGTAGATAAGAGGCAACAAATGCTGCCTCAACATCTAAATTAGAGTTATGAATATTAAAGGGAGCCAAGAGTTCTAATGAAAATTCATAGACCTCAGGTTTAGCTAGGGCTTGCTGTACTAATGCTGTCGAACATGTCTGTACAGCTTCATTCGTCTTTATCCGCTGAATAGCTTTCATGAGGTGAGAGGTAAAAGACCCCGCATTCTCCTCTTCAAGCTTAAGCTCCAGAAACTCTTCTACCTTCTTTAATACATTTGGAGTCTGCTCAAAGGTATCACGATCCACTTGTTCAGATTCAAATAATAGCTCTATTCGATCATTAAGTGACATGTCATCTGTCTCCCCATCCATTAGTTAATATTAGTAGCTAGGATCAATTTCAATGTTCACTACCTTGCGCTGGTAGTCGAGTACAATATCCGATTGGATCAATTCTTTTAAAATATTATTGATCCCTTTGTTATTCTTGGCAGTCAATATAACGGCCTCAGAAGTCTCGATGAATGCTGCATTATTCGATATGCTTTGGTAGGAAATCTGTAATTCCTTTTCCTTAATTTCATCCAGGTTCCATACACCAGCGTCTATTTTATTGGATTGAATACTTTGAACGATTTGGTTATATGGCATCTCTAGCAGCTTCACTTGCTTTCCTTCGCACAATGCCTTCGTAATATAAGATTGGTCAATCGATTTTGGATCGAGCCCAATGGTCATTCCATCCTCGATGATTTGCTTCGTGCTGTCTGCGAACAAGATGACATGCTCAGACAAATACGTTTTTGGCCCAAAATATAGTCCTATTTCTAGCTCCAATCCCTCAGCAATAGCCTGATTGGCAGCAAGCCGGGAAACGACGACAAAATCATATGCGCCTTTAAGCAGCATTTGAATCCGTACACTCGCTCCCCGAACATACGCCATGTTTAAATCCCCACTATGCTTTTCGGCTGATTTATATAGACCTGTTGCAAAGCCTTCGTATAATTTGGAATATGGAAGCGGCATAGCTCCCATCACAAAATCAATTCCCGTGAACATCCAAACAAGCTTATAATCGATCTCTTTTACAAAGGTACCTACATGCCCTCTACTCTCGAGCGTAACTGCACCTTCTGTTTTCAATACAGAAAGTGCATTCTGGATCGTTCCCCGAGCATAGCCAAGCTCCTTCTCATACTCCGATACCGTTTCAATCCGATCGCCCTTTTTCTTAGTCATAAACACCCTAGCTAGATGCATAATGACCACTCCGCTTTTTTGGTACAATTTATCTTTCATCATTTTTACCTCGCTCCAATTCGATCACTAGAAGTTCATATTCAAAAGTACAAAATTTTGTATTTTGGTTGATGGATCAATTATACAAGAGCTCAAGGAATGATGTAAAGACTACGTCCATACGGAGATTCGATAGAGCCAATGCTTATGCTTTTTAATAAATGTTACTAAATTAACCCTTCACGCTTCCTGCAGTTACGCCTTCGATAATACTCTTTTGGAAGAAGGAGTACATCAGAATGACCGGGAAGATGCTTATTGCAATCGATGCTGTCAGTGCGCCGTAGTTCATGTTGAACTTATCTGCAAAGGCAACTACTGCAACAGGCATCGTACGTAGCTCCTGACTGGACAAGAATAAGCTCGCCATAATGTATTCATTCCAGTTGTTAATGAAATTGAGAATAAATACAGTTACTAATGTTGGCATTGTAAGTGGAATAATGACTCGCAGCAAGATACCATAGGTGGTCAGGCCATCCATTACACCCGCTTCCTCTAGCTCCAGAGGGATCGACTTCAAAAATGCACTCACAACAAACACGGTAAGCGGTATACCGAATGCAGCATAAGGGATAATTAGCGCAAAATAAGTATTATAGAGTCCAAGCTCCTGAATCATGGTATACAACGGTATAAGTAATGAAGCAGGTGGGATTAACAAGGATAACAATAGTAATCCATATACAATCCGGTTTAAGCTTTTGAACTTCATTCTAGTTAGCGCATAGGCAATGGCTGTTGACAGGAGGATCGTAGTAACTGTCGCAATTAACCCAATAAACATACTGTTCATAAAATTGTGTATGACTAGCGAGTTGGATAATACACTAGCATAATTAGTAAGGTTCCAGCTCGGCGGTAGTCCCCATGGATCATTAAACATTTCGGTATTATTTTTCATAGATGAGACAACTACAAACCATAAAGGATACAGTACCGAAAGAACATAAGCCATGAGTATTACATGAGGGAGAATGCGGCGTTTAGGCTTATTGTTCATTAGTATGCATCCTCCTTCGACCGATTGTTAAAGAAATGAAGTCCTAGTGTCACTAGCGCTGTAAATAGGGTAATTACGATTGCTATTGCGTTTGCGTAACCAAAATCATTCATACTGTAAGCTTGTTTGTACATATAGGTCGCCATCAATTCGGTACTACCGAACGGACCACCTTTGGTCATAATAAGTACAATATCAAGTGCTTTCATGGCTCCCGTAACAGATAGTAATAGCGTTACACCGATGACTGGTCGAATTAAAGGGATCGTTAGTAATCTTGCTTTGGTCCATCCCGTAGCACCGTCAATTTCCCCAGCTTCCAGAACTTCTTTGGAGATTGCAAATATGGCTGCTAGGATTAGAACGATATAAAACCCAGTCCATTGCCACCCATTCGTTACAAGCACGGCAAATATCGCGTATGCCTCATCTCCAAGCCATATTTTCACCCATGAATCCAGTCCTATTGTGCGAAGTACTTGGTTCAATAAGCCTGCTTCCGGCGCATAAATAAACTTCCAGATGATGGAGACCGAAGCTGTTGATAAAATACTTGGCAAGAACACAGTCAGCTTGTAAAAACCTAGAAACCGCTTGACCCCACTTACTATAATAGAAATGAAAATGATTAGTGGGACTTGAATGAACACTGAGAAGCCCACAAAGTAAGCGTTATTCTTAAAGGCAACCCAGAACTTCTCATCCGCTAACGCTTTTGCAAAATTCCCAAATCCAGTGTACACAGGATCATTGATACCATTCCAGTCCGTAAAGGAATAACGCAAGGAATTAAATAACGGTATCAGATAAAAAGTAATGTACAACAATAGCGCCGGCACTACGAATATAAAGTAAGCTGTATAATTCTTATAGATTTTGCTCATGTCATATCTCCTGTAGTAGGCTTTATACTAAAATCACTTACCTTCTGCATTCGCGCTTTCTTGCGCTTTTTGCATACGCTCTGCTGCTGCTTCAGGTTTGATTTTTCCACCTAACAATTCTTGAACAATCGTTTCTAATTCTACCTTTACACTCGTTTGTACAAATGCGTCAAAAGCTGGGTAAGCGCCTTTGGCTGAACCTTGTTGTTTACCAATCATCGTAATCAATTCACTAGCACCTTTTACCTCCGTAATCCCTTTCATTGCAGGAATTTGGTTGGTTTCCCCGAGGATGCGCGCTTGATTGTCTAACGTATAGAAGTTCTTAATAAATGCTTTTACCGCTTGCAATTCGTTGTCTTTCAGATCCGCAGAGAATCCATAACCATTCGACCAGCCACCATTGATATATCCATCACCTGCACCACCTACATCAGGGAAACGGAAGAATCCTGTGGAGTCTTTAACCACCGATGTGTCTCCAATTATCGCATTTACAGCCCAGCTACCATCAAAGAGCATTGCCGCTTTACCAGTATAGAAAGTAGCTTGACCTTCAGCAAAAGCCAATCCAAGCACGTTCGGATCAATATATTTTTTATCAACTAAATCAGCAACTCGTTTGAACGTTTCAACTACTGCAGGATCCGTCCATTTCGTAGCTCCAGATGCAAAACCTTCTTGAAGACTAGGCCCACCAAGTGCAATCATCAGATTGTTCACAAGCATGTTCGCCACCCAACCATCACCACCACCAGCACCCATTGCAAGCGGAGTAATTCCTTTGGCTTTCAGCTTTTCCATTGCAACAAGTAGATCATCCCAAGTCGTTGGTACTTCTACACCTGCATCTGCAAACAGCTTATTATTATAAAAGAAACCTTCGATGTAGCCGGATTCAGGCAAGCCATAGATTTTCCCATCCACTGTGAATTCACGAAGATCGAAAAAGCTATCCTGAATTCCCACCTCAGCCATGATGTCATTAAGCGCTAATAAACGACCTGCTTTTGAGTAGTTCTGAGTATCAGCACCACCGAACAAACTGAAAATCGGGGGTTGAGTTCCGCTTGCCATCTCTGCCTTCAGCTTTACATTTCGGTTCACCGTATCTTCAACGCCATCAAGTGTGAACTTCAATCCTGGAACTTCTTCTTCTGTCTTTTGTACAACTTCCTCAAGCAGCTTCAAGGTTGGTAGCGCAGTTTCACGAATGTGAATATGACGAAGTACCATCTTGAATGGGTCTGATGAAGCGGGCTTACTTACTTCAGTAGTTGAAGAAGCGGCAGGGCTTGTTTTCTCCGTCGTCTCTGCATTTTTCTCCGAACAACCCGCTAGCGCCACCAGTGCTGTAATAGCCAATAACAATGATTGCTTTTTCATTTTTTCACAACTCCCCATTAATCGAATATGTAGCTATGATTTTAATAATTTCATTGTGCGCTCCACAGATTCGTACTAGGTAGCGCTTACAATATTGCCCCCTTTTCTCTCGACCTCAAAATACATTAATTTGTATATTGGGCCATAAATTTTCCCCCAACTTACTTGTTAATCAACTAACTTACTGCAATCCAATGTGTTGCTTTACAACTTTTTGAATATATTTTTTTTTGTATTTTGACTCAAGGAAATAATACCATTCTTTTTTCTAATTGTAAATCGCAGATTTCAATGAATTTAATAACAATTGATTTCAATCTCCTTGAGAATACTAATGTTAAGATCAAATCTAAAAATAATAGGACAGCCTCAATCAGCTGTCCTCTATCTATCTTCTTATTCTATAATTCTTCAACCTAGAATGGATTGATCACATGGAAAAAGACGTTAGGCGACGCCATGCGGTAATAATAGCTGCACCAGCCTGCACCTTTGTCGGTGAAACGGTTCGTCGTGCTATACAGCAATCGTTCCTGCTCCAGCTCCTCGATCCGTTCGAGCTTTCCGTCCGCATATTCTAACAGCCTCATGCTCGCTGTATCCAGCCGGCTTACAACGCCGCCGTAACGAATATCGAGCACCTCCCAGCCGAACGGTTTGAACATCGATAGCCATTGCTTCCGGTGTGCGGCGCGAAGATTTTGCACACCCAGCGAGATTTCGGGCAAAACATCCTCAGCAATCCGCCTAAGCAATGCCTTGTCGCCACTGTCATAAGCCCTCTTCAGCTCAAGTCCGATTTCGCTCTTCAGCTTCAGTACTGCACAAAGCTTTTGCGGCACCTCGAACAAGTAATCTAGCTCTGCCTCAGCTTTTCTGCGGCTAGCAATTTCGCCTTCCGCCCATGCATAATGAGCCGCCATATCTAACCCATCAATCTGTTTGTCGAACAGCCCCAGCAGTACATCCTGATACAACAGAAACTTAGATGGATTGCTCTGCTTCTGATTATTGGGTGCAGCTCCCGGTGTCTCGTCTAAATACTTCAGCCCCATGTAAGCATCCGCTTCGATGCCGGTGCAGAACCGAACGCGCTCGGCCAGCGTCTCGTCAGTCGGCGTGGACGTTGAATAGGCATGTTCCGCATAAAACTGCAAGCCGAGCAAAGCGATGTATGGATTGCTCTCCATTCCGTCGTCCCCCCACATCGTCGCATAAACTTCGCGGATGCCTTCCTTCTTGCATACCGTCAGCGCTGCATCCGTCGCCGGCAAGGATAGCCCGTAATTGACACCGAACGTATTGAACACCCATACCGCACCCGCAAAAATAAGATTATTACCGAGCGGCCGGTGTTTGGCGATCAATGTTTCGTAGTCCTTCTCCTCGACATGGTTATAGTCCCAGTAAACCATATCTATGTCCTTAGGAATGCGGCTCGACATGTCCTCTGATATTTGCGTCTCATGGCCATAATAATCTTCACCGTTAGCTGAAGCCAGCTTCAGGAACATATCGCTCCACATCATCGGTTTCAACCCTAAGCGTCGAGTTACTGCGAGCACCCGCTCCAGATGGCCTGTCATGATATCAAAACGGTTCATATGTCCATTGCGATCCAAAAATTTACCGCGTCCAAGCTCTTCCGCTTCATCCATGCCGATGTGGATTTTCCGGCTGCGGAACGGCGCGCTAATGCTGACAATCATATTTTCTACCAGACGATCGGTCTTCTCCGCTCCAACTAGCAACGCGCCTTTTGTATCTTTATATTCCTTTACCGGCTCCCATTTCAAAAACTCCTCCAAATGAGCCAGTGTCTGAATGCTCGGGAACGCTTCAATGCCGAATTGATCGGCGTAATCGTCGATTTCCTTCAACTCCGCCGCCGAGTAACGGCCGCGCATATAGCCGAAATAAGGCTCACCTTCTATCTCGTAAGTGTCTTCCAAATAGAGCATGACGCTATTCAAGCCCATCAGCGCCATTTTGCGCAGCATAAACTTGAAGCTTTCAACGGTCAGCACTCCATTGCGCGATAAATCAAACATCGGACCGATTGCATCGAATTGTTGTTGCTCTGTAATTTGAAATTGCTCTCCGCCACTAAGCTTCTGTATCAACAGTCCCAAGCCGCGGAAGAACTGATGTTTAGCACTATAACGAATATAAGCCCTTTTACCATCATAACCCACTTCCAGTTCTCCTGAAGACGGTTCTACCAAAACAGGAATTCCATCCTCCGACCATTCTGACTTAAGTTCGGCAAGCAGCAACTGAAGTCCTGATTGAAGCTCGCTCAATTCTCCTATAAAATGTAACTTCACTATCAATCCCTCCACAAAAATGAAATATATATAAAATTACACCAAAAACTCGATCAAGGGTGTTAACCTTTGACCGAGCCTGCTACCATGCCTTTCATAATTTGCTCTTGGAAGATCAAAAAGATGAGAATGGTTGGTATTGCAGCAATAAACATCGCACCCATCGTTAAGCTGTAGTCCGTTCCGAATCCATCGGAGAAGAGCGACAAGCTGAGGGGCAGCGTCTTCAGCGCTTGAGAATTAATAAAGACGAGCGCGAAGGAGAAATCATTCCAAAACCTCAAAAATGCAAGAATTGTAATCGTAGCGACGATCGGCAGGGACAATGGGAAAATGATGCGTCCGAAGATTCCCCACCAGCCGTTGCCGTCGATCATCGCCGCTTCCTCTACTTCTCTCGGAATGGATACGATGTAGGACATTCCAAGGAAGATCGCAATTGGTAATTCAAATGCCGTATACGGTAGGATGAGCGACCAGTACGTATTCAGCATCCCGAGCTTGTTCATGAAAATAAACAATGGAACGAGTGTGCTATGAATTGGAATGAGCATGCCGAGCAAGAACAATCCTTTTATAACGCCACTCAACTTGAATGGGAACCGGGCAAGCACATAAGCTGCAAGCATGCCGAGCACAATGGTCAGCAGCAGTGCTGAGAGGGTAACAATTGTGGAGTTGAGCACCGCCCGGCCCATATTTCCGAGATCCCATGCCCGGGTTATATTGTCGAACTGCCAATGCTGCGGCCAGGAATAGGGACGATTGAAAAATTCCTGATTCGACTTGAATGCACTTATTCCTAACCAGTATAGCGGATACAATGTAATTATGGCATAAAATAACAGGATGATTTTCGCAATTCCGGAAATCGGCTTACGCCACAGAGAGCCTCTCATCTTCTCCGACCGAGCGTCTATCATTGCTTGCATAGCGATTCACTCCTTCATCGGCCGGGCTAACATTAGCCGACCGCCCATTAGCCGCGTCTCTTCGTGATGATATGATTTAGGCCAATGAGCACGGCGCTAATCAGAATAATCATTGTGGATACCGCAGAGCCGTAGCCGTAACGGTATACCGTAAAGGTGTTATTGTACATATATGTGGCGAGCAATTCTGTCGATTGTGCAGGACCGCCGCGCGTCATGACGATAACATGGTCGAATGCCTTCAAACTTCCAGATATGCACAGTACGATGGTTACAACAACTGTTCCCCAAATTATCGGGAGCGTCACGAAAAATAGCTTTCTCCAGGCTACCGCCCCGTCGATCTTCGCAGCATCTTCAATTTCTGAAGAGATATTTTGGAGTGCAGCGATGAAAATGATAAGATACGGGCCGATATTCGCCCAGTTAATCGGGATCGATACGGCAAACATATTGATTTTAGGGTCGTCTAGCCAAGGCCGGCGCCAAGATTCCAGTCCCAGCGTCTCCAATAATTGATTCAGCAAACCGATTTGCGGGTGATAAATATAGCCCCAGATGAGACCGACGACGACTGTAGACAGCACCATCGGGAGGAATACAGCGGAGCGCATCAACCGATTGAACATCGTGTTCTTGAGCAAGAACAATGACAGCAGCAATGCGACCGATACTTGACCTATTACTGCCGAGACAACAAGGATCAGGTTGTTTTTCAGTGCTCTCCAGAATACTGGATCCTCTAGTATCATTCGATAATTATCCAACCCGATAAGCTTAGCAGCACCGAGACCCTTCCACTCAAAGAAACCGTAGTAAGCTGACCAAAAAATCGGGACGATCGCAAAGATGATAAAGATGAGTAGTGCAGGAAGCAGCGCCATGATGACGAAGCTTCTGCTGCGCAATGATGCAGGCATGGCGACAGCCTCCTTTACGTACTTTTGTCTGATTACTTTTTAGTCGAACGCGCTTGCGCATCCTGCAGTTTTTTAGCTACATCCTCCGGCTTACCGCCCATCATAAGCTCTTGAAGACCGTTGTTGATCACTTCGCCTGCTTCAGCAGATAAATAGGCGTCATATACCGGCGTAATTTCAGAATTCACAGCCAATTCATAAGCTTTGAAGTAAAGCGGGCTTACTTTCGACTTATCCAGTTCTACTTTGTACATAACCATTGAGTTGCTTTCTGCGATCGCCTTTTGGCCATCCGGTCCGCTTACTGCGTAGATCAGATCAAGCGCTGCCTGCTTCTGTGCGCCTTTTGTATTTTTGTTAAGCGCGAAGCCTGCGCCTGCTCCACCGGAAATCGTATTCGGTTTGCCTGCTCCACCTTCTATGCCAGGCATTGTTGTGACTTCGATAGGTGCCAACTGCTCAGGAGTTGCAGATGCTGCAAGATTCGTAAGTGACCATGCGCCGTTAATCATCATAGCTGCCTTGCCTTGAATGAAGTATTGCTCTGCTTGCGTGTTGTCGATGCTGTTTGCGCCATCTTGAAACGCTTTATTGTCAACGAGCTCTTTGTACTTGCCCAAAGCGTCAATGAACACAGGATCTGTAAAAGACGCTCCATCTTGAGCTGCAGCTTTCAAGAACCATTCCGTGCCCGTCACGCGGTCAGCCAACGAACCGATAATCGTCGATTGTGCAACCCATGGTGCTTTATTGCCGAGGGCAATCGGCGTAATGCCGTTGTCGTTGAACGTTTTAATTGCAGTCATCATCTCTTCCCAAGTCGTCGGCACTTTTACACTATGCTTCTCGAAAAGATCTTTGTTATAATACATGAACGAAGTTGCTGACATACCGAGCGGCGCTGTGAAAATTTGTCCTTTTTCAAACTCATAGCGGTCGAATGCACCTGCCAAGAAACTGTTCTTCCATTCTGGGTATTTATCCATCAGCTCTGTAATCGGTTGAAGCTTACCGGCATCATAGAACTCTTGGGATTGGCTGCCCGCATATACGAAAAATACGTCTGGCATTTCATTTGCCGCAGCCACCGTGCTTAGGCGTTGACGATAACCGTCAACCGGGATCGCTTGCGCGTCTACCTCAACGTCTGGATGCTCCTCTTTATACTTGTCGATCAGGTCTCTAACCGCTTTGGCACGAAGGTCGTCACCCGCGAAGTTATGCCATATTGAAATTTTCGTTTTTTCTTCAGAGCTTTTGTTGTCTCCATTGCTCTGCTCTTTTTTTCCGCTATTGTTGCAAGCGGTTGCCAAAAGGGCAATCATCAAGATAATTGTCGTTACAAACGCAAGTCTCTTCTTCATTCAAATATTCCCCCTTTAGTGATAACCCTAGTATAGATAAGACAGACGAGAAGTCGTAGGGGGGAAAGTTAAGCCCATACGGGGGATATTTTCACCTTCGTCTATTCATTTTGAACGATATTGCGAAGGGGTTTCGCCACTGTAACGCTTAAACAGCTGGTTAAAATGCTTCATATCCTCGTAACCTACCCGCTTAGCGATCTCACTTACCTTCGCTGGCGTTTCCTTCAACAAACGGCTAGCCCATTCCATTCTCGCCTCAGTTACGTACTCAATATAGTTCTTACCTGTTTCCTGTTTAAACAGCTTGCTAAAATAGTTCGGATTCATATGTACGCATGCCGCTACCTGCGCCAAAGACAAGCTGTCTGCAAGATGCTCGCGGATATAGGCTACAGTTCGATCAATGGCTTCATTCCGGCTGCCATTTAATCGTTCATACTGCGCATGGATTGCAAGCAGCATCTGCTGCAAAGTTTCTTCTGGATTCGCAGTAAGCAGCTTTATGTCCAGCTGTTCAAGCTGTGGAAGCTTTGGCATCGATTGACCAACGGATGCTGCTGCACGCTCTAGCCAGCGGTACCCCCCAACAATCAAGGAATGCAAATACGCTTGAACGGAACAAGGCGTCGCTTCCGTATCCTGTCTAATGCACTCCAGTTCACCTTTAATCCACTGTTGTACGACCTCTCGGCTCCCGCTTCTCAGAACGGCGGTTAGCTTACTCTCCACTTCTTCCGTACAAACGGTCCGCATTCCTTTCCGGTCTTTAATATCCTCATAGGCCAGCATTCTTGCTTCCTCTGCCAACCAGCGGTACGAGGCAGTATGTTCGGCGGTGCGAAGTGACTCCCTAAGTTCTGCCAAATTGCTGGCCCATACACCGCATGCTGCAAAAAAAGGCTGGCTATAAACGCGCTCCGCCCGCTCCATCGACGCCTTAACCAATCGCTTCGCGCCCGGCTGCCCCCTGCGGAAAATAAGCAGCCATCCATAGTCCCAATCCAGAATGACACAGCCAAGTGAATCCCTAATCATCGCAGCCGCCTCATTCATTTCACTTTCCGTCTCCTTCTTCATTGTCAGTGGATATGCAGATGTCACTAGCCATAGCTCTAGCTTCTCCATATCCGATCCGAGCCTCAGCTCAGGATAATAGATCAACAGCTCCTCACTTTCACGCTCCGTCAGGAGATTGTCCCCGCGAAGAAACCGATCCAGTTGCTTCCAACGGTATGCCGTTTGATGGATGGCGCCTTGATGATCAGCCTCCCGTCTATTGACGATACGCTGCTTCACGCGCATAACCGCAGTCATAATATCGCCAGGACGGCTATTTTTAAGCAAATAATCACTTATTCCTTCCCGCATCGCTTGCTGTGCATATGCGAAATCATCGAATCCAGACAATATAACAATTTCAATGTAAGGAAAATTCCGCTTAACCTCGCGAGACAATTCCAATCCCGTCATTCCCGTCATCCGAATATCGGTTAGAATGATGTCAGGACACTCTATCGGAATGCGCATCAGCGCTTCCTCTGCGGAAGCAGCCGGCGCGAGCAGCTCAATGCCATTCTCTTCCCATTTAATAACCGTGCTAAGGCCGGTCCTAATAATGACTTCGTCATCTACAATTAAAAGCTTCATATGCACATTCTCCTTCCTTCCCACAAAGGTTGTAGCCTATTTGATTTCTGATTGGATCGGTATAATCGTAAAACTAACTTTAGTGCCGCTTCCTTCTACGCTTTCGATCCGCAAACCGGCTTCATGCCCATAATGAAGCTGCAGCCGATTATGCACGTTGCGCAATCCGTAGCTGCTGCCTGCCGAGTCATTATTCTTCAGCGGATCAATGCCCAAGTTTGCGCTTACCTTCTCCCTCAACAGCTCCAATCTTTCCCTGCTCATGCCTACACCGTCATCCTGAACAATAAAGGTTATTTGCTCTCCCGCTGACATTGCTTTAACGATAATGCTTCCTTTACCCTCTCTTTTCAAAATGCCATGAATCATCGCATTTTCAATTAGCGGCTGGAGCAGCAGCTTCAGCATTCTCATATCGAGCAGCTCCGCCGGAATATTCGCCTCGTAATCAAATTTATCCGGATATCGAATGGACTGGATCTTCACATAATGATCTACATGCAAAATTTCTTGGCTGATTGCACAATATTCCTGTCCTTTATTTAAGCTGAACCGAAGAAAATCACTCAATGAGCCGACCATATCCGCGATTTTTTCGTCTCCCTTCATTAGCGCCATCCAGTGGACTGACGATAACGTATTATATAGAAAATGTGGATTGATCTGCGCTTGAAGTGCCGACATATCCGCTTCCTTCTTCAACGCTTCGCTCAGCTTCACCTCATCGGTTAGATTAATAATTCGCGAGCTCATCCGATTATAGCTAATAATCAGCTGTCCAACCTCATCGATCGATGTGACGGGCAACGTCGGCAGCGGCTCGTCTGGGCTGGAATTCCTAAGAAACTTCGTTAATGCAGACAACGGTTTCGTCACCTTTTGAATAAGTACAAGTACAAAAGCGATGACAAAAAGCATGGAAATGCTGACTGCAATTGCAGTTAACGTTAAAAAATACTGGTTCTGCGCTCTGTAAGCTTTTGCCGGAATGATACCTACGAGTCTCCAGTTAACATTCGGCATCTGATAGTATAATACTGTACTCCGCTCCTCCGCTTCTCGGTAATCGAACGAGCCCGACTTACCCTTGAATTCAACTATTCCGGGAAAATAATCGTTCAAGTTCTTGTTAGTCGAATACCCTTCCGGCCCTGCCAATATCCGATTTTGTTCGTCCAACAGCAGGGCGACGCCTTCACCCTCTAGTCCAGCTTGCTTTAAATGGCTAGAGATAACCGATTGCGTCAAGCTAATTTTAAGCATGCCGATATCGTAATATTTTGATGTGCTGCGAATCGGCCGCGACATCGTAATGACATCCTCTTTGCCGTCCGATGTAACGAAGTGATGTACCGGAGACCACCATTTAGGATATTTCTCATAATAACTGGGATATTCGCTCTGAATATCGGCCCATTCTGATTCGAGTACGGATCTGAAGGAAACCGACGGCTTATTATCTTCATTCGATTCGATCATGACATTAGCGATATATGGTTTGGAAATCGATAATGTTGTAAGTAAATTAACGATCGAGGTTTGCTTTAGTAAATCGTGTTCCGGTGTTTTCAAATAGCTTTGGACATCAGGGTGGCCGATGAGGAATAGTGATAGATTCTCAACATCGCTCACCATATTTTCCAAATAGGCCCCAATTTGCCTAAGCGTGTTCATGCCTGAACTTTTCGCTTTCTCTTCCGTTAAGCTTTCAGCAATATAATAGGAGAACAGTCCCAGAGACAACACCGGTACCAATACCGAAATAATAATCAACAAGCTCAGCTTCTGCTTTAACGATTTACCCAACCAGTTTTCCATCTTATCCTCCGTTCAGATTACCTTTATGCTCTGTTGCTAAATTGTAGCTTTCAAGACTTCCAGAAAACATGTTTGCGCTTTCATATTAACCTAAGTCGCTCGTCCCGACTAGAGTCTATTGTTGACTTGATGAAGCATTGCCTGGTCTTGAGGTTGTCGATGTACCGGGAGAGAGCACCGGATCTTACCTCAGCACAAAAAAATAGACCGCCCTCTCGCAAAGGAATACGCTCTATTTCCTGTTTGATCCTTCGAAAAGCGGCTATTGCACCGGCAGTCGTGTTTCCACACGGCTCGCTTGCATTAGAGTCCATATGATGTTTGGTGGAGCCAAGGGGGATCGAATCCCTGACCTCATCGCTGCCAGCGATGCGCTCTCCCGCCGTTGTTGGTTTCACTACCAAAGACACCCCGAGGCAATCAAAAATTTTCCAAAAAAACAACATGCAATCCATTCTATGGATTTCATCGGGACGACGTTATCCGGCTATACGCCGCATGACCCTCGGTCCGAAGGCCCCGACCTGGAACTCGTCCGGTGGATGAGCGAATCGCTGTGCGTTACCGTTCGTCGCGGAAGGCGCATCAGGACACCCGAGGAAGCGGCGTCGGCCATGCGCGCCGGGGCGGCTTACGTGGGGGGGCGGAGGCGCCATCACGCGCCCGCAGTTCATCGCGGAAGTGCAGGACGGCTTACCGGCTTCATCCGTCCATTCAGGAAGTTTTATTCTGTATCGTCGAAAAAGCACATTCCGGTCGCGTTGCCGCACTAATCGGAATGTGCTTTAATCAATTGTTCCCGCGTCTACTCCTGCTGCTGCCCCTCGATTAATTGAAGAACGCGATACAAGAACGTCGCCGCTTCCGCTCTGCTGGTCGTACTCTTCGGCTTCATATAGCCGCCCGAGCCCGTAACCAGCCCATGCTCGAACAGAGTTGCCACGCTGTCCGCAGCATATGGCGCAATCTGGCTCGCATCACGGAAGCCCTCAAGTGTTGAACCGGATGCGGACGGCTTGATTGCCCCCGTCGTTTGAAGCGCTCGGGTTAGCATAACCATAGCGTCCTGGCGGCTGATTGAGTCACGAGGAGCAAAGTTAACTTCGTTCACTCCCGAAACGATTCCCAATTGCTTGACGATGGACACCGCATCGTAGTAATAATCATTCGGTTTCACATCGGTGAACGTCGAGGTAATCTCGGCGCGCAGGTCAAGCATGTTCACCAGCATAAGGATAAAATCAGCTCGCGTTACTTGATTTGCGGGGCTGAAAGTGCCATTTTCGATCGAAGTCCCTTTGACGATGCCTCTTTCGGCCAGCTTCTCTATCGCCTCGCGCGCCCATTCATGCTTGCCAAGGTCAGTGAACGCAACTGGTTTCTTGCCGCCGACAGCATAGACGCCGACTTGGTCGATGGAGAATCGCAGTACGCCCTTGTCTTTGTCATAAGACGTGCCATCAATTGCCGCCGCGCTGTCGCCCGTCAGCTCGAAAGCTTGCAGATCAGCAACTTGCTCGCCCGCTTGAAGCGAATACGGAATCGCAATGGAAATCGGTGCCTTCGCATTGTTCCAAGACAGAGCTTCACCGTCCAGTTGCAATGCAACTTCAACGATTGGCCTGTTGCCGATCCGGCCAGCCGCTTCGTTGCCGCGATACTCGCCTGCATGGTCGCTTACGATAACGAGCAGCTTTCCGGCATTCTCCTTGACTCCAGCCAGCATGTCGCCAGTCAAAGCAAGCTGGGCATACGGCGTGGAGATATGCAGAATCAGATTAGACTGGTTCGTCAGATTAGCTGCGGGAAGCTCCAAAGCATAGCTGACAGCCGCGTTCGACAGCTTCAATTCAAGACGAATATGCTTGTTGCCGTTGCTGTCGGCTGTTGCCTTGAGAATCGCGGCATTCAGATCTGCTACTCCGACCGAAGCCACAGCCTGATTGCCTTTCAATGTCGGGACAAGCACGGCTTTGACTGAATCGTACGTTTGCAACGTATACGGATCTTGCGCCGAACCGCCTCCAATGCTGCCCCCATTGCCTCCGCCAGTGGAAGGCGGCTTGCGATATTCGAAGGCGGCCTGCGCTGGAGTCGTCATGTCATCCGTTTCAAGCTCGACCGTATACAGTCCTTGCTCTTCTCCGGTCAACGTAAAGGCGATGCGGAAGCTTCCGTCATCCTCAGTGCCCGTCTGGCCGGTATATTGAATGTTGCCTTTTGGGTCAAGCACTTTGACATACAAATGTTCTTTCTTGCCGTTCATGACTAACCCATTGATCGTAACTTTCTTCGTGGAGGCGTCCACGGTGGCTTGTATGCCGTCCAATGTCTTCAGCTCTTGCCGCTGGGAAAGATTGTACACGCCGAATTCATAGAAGGAATAACCGTAGAACGTAGCCCGATTCAGTCCCTCAAACTTGATGTATCTCGCCGTCGTTGCCGGGAATACCAGCGTATTCTTGCCGTCGGACGCTTTAACCACGCCATTGTTGCCGACTTTCAAGGGCTCCCACGTCTGCTTATCATCCGAGACGCTCAGACGGTATTGGTCCGCGCGCGCATATTCCCAATCGATGCGGACCGTATCGAAGGTTTGCTTGCTGTCCAGATCGATCTGGAACCAAGCCGTATCGCGCACTTGGCTCGCCCAGCGCGTACCCGGTGCGCCATCCAGCGCCTTAGAAGGCTCTAGACCTGCGGCTTCCGTCGAGGATGCCTCTGCTTCTTTGTCTTGTGCGATGCTGCCAATCTCGTAATACACGCCTTCCTTCAGGGCCGTATAAGCGCCTTCCGTTACAAATTCAAGGCCTTTAGCCCCTTCCAGCTTCGCATTGAATGCCAGCAAATAGCCTATGGCTTCCTCAGGATCGCTCTCTTGCGTACGCTCCATCATAATCAGAGCGTTGCGCATAGCGCGTACCGTATCGGCATTGCTAAGCTGCTTGTTGTCTGCGTATTTATCAACAAGAGCCAATAGACCTTCAGCGCCCAAACGAGCTTCTATTACGAACTTAACCGTCTTGGATTTGGCAGCCGCCACCGTCAGCTCCAGCACATGCTTGCCCGGCTTGCCCGTCAGATCTACTATAGTTCCTTGCGTATAAGGTTTGCCGTCATACTTGGCCGTTACTTTGACGATACCGCTGTCATCATCTCCCGGAATGGCCCAGGTGAAGGCGGCCTGTGTCGTATCAGGCACAATCGTATGCTCCGAGATCGGCTCCCCGTTCATGAGCGCTACAACATCAGGCGCAGCGGCGTCTTGCTTCTGATAAGTGCCCTTCACGAATTGGTACAGCCAATCGTAGAGGACGCGGATAGCAGGATCCTCGCTTTTCGCCGCGCTGAAAATGGCGTTGTTGCCTTGATAATACGCTCTATACCCTTTCTGCATTAGCCCTGTATCCACGCCGCTGTTCAAGTAATCGATGAACCGCTCGCGGAAGACGGCGTCATTGATCATCCGGTCATCGAACTCCAGCTCCAGCGACATGCCGTACCGTTTCGCCATATCCGCTGTATCTTCCAGACGCGAGAACTCCATTTTCTCGAAGAAATAGTTCGGCTGCAGAGATACGGCATCGATGCCGACATCCTTCCACATGAATTTCTTATAAGCCAAAGAATGAGGGATCCAGAACATCTTCAGGTCTGCGTTATGAACGATGTCGCTCGCTTTCTTGACCATCTCCGGGCCAGTCGAATGCGTGCTTATTTGTTCCTCCAGCCAATACATGCCGACGAGCTCCAGATTCGAGTAGCCCGCAGCTGCCCATCTTGCTTGCACTTCATCGGTCCACCACTGAATCGCTTTGGCCCGGTTGTTCAGCGATACGTCATTACCGACCACACTTAGGTTGAAGTCCAGATTTTCATCGTTAATGCTGCCAAAATCGGACTGATATTCGCCCGGATCGGGTATCATCATAACAACCTTCGTCTTACGGTCAGGCTCGCCAAGCTTCGCGCCTACCTCGGCCGTCGCCTCGTTCAGCGCGCTCATATCGCCGCCGGTGTTAAACGTTTTATTCAAATACCATTCCCATTCCACTCTTCTGGCTTTGCCGGCCGCTTCAACCGCGCCGAAGCCTCTGCCGTTTTCCGACGTCAAACCCAGATACAGCACGCCGTCGAACAGCCAATCGACAGGCTCTCCCTGCTTGTTCACATAGCTGATATTAGGGATAACCCGTTCCTTCGTCCAGGTTCCTGTACCATCCGGGTAATGCCCGTTATACAGCAAGCCCAAATTTTCAATTCCGCCAGTAGCCTCCCCAGGTTGCTGGAGACCATAAGGTTCGGGCTGCACTGGCTGGGCTCCGTCGATCAAGCCGTCCGCGCCGGTTATCGTCACCTCGTCGATCATAGTCCACGCCCTCGGATGCACGGAGAACACCACTTTCACATACTGAGCGTAAACCAATCCTTCGGTATAATCGCCACGCTTGACGACTCCGGTCTCTGGGCTGCCGTCCCATTTATACGTCTCGGTGTTGGTCTGATCGCCCCATAACAATTTAGTCGCATTATGAGACAATACGCCCCAGTTCACCCCATCGTCAGACGCGTAGAATGAAACGGTGAGCGGTACAAGCGTTTCGTTGTTCGGCCAATCTTGCAAGAAACGCGCGCTCACGTCCTTGATCGTTTTTTGCTCGCCTAGATCAAACACAACCGAACGGGATTTCTTGTAGCGTTGGCCCACCCAGTTGCCGCTGTCACGGGATGTGTCTACGGCATTGCCGTCCGTCAGCTTCGTCCCGTCATCCGGGAAAGCGTCCTCCGGCTGATCCAACCATGTGTACGTTTTTCCTTGAACCAAATTATAAAAGCTGGCACTCTCTCCGCCCGGCTCCTCCGCATACACGGAGGATATCAACGAGAACAGCATGACCGGGACAAGCAGCAAAGCAGTCAAACTTCGTCTAGTTTTCACTTAAGCTCACGCTCTCTTTCTATACATAATTAGTTCTGCTCCTGCGCTTGCAATTCTGCAAGCGCATCGAGCATGTTCAGAATGACGACCACAGCTTCAGCACGCGTCGACGAGGCGGCCGGGGCAAACCGGTTGTCCCCGCGACCGTTCATTACTCCCGCCTCCTGGGCTGCTGCCACATACGGCTTCGCCCAATCCGGGATTTGATCCGCGTCCGCATAAGAGAGCTCATGCCCTTCCGAAGTCTTCAGGCCCAAGCTGCGAACAATCATCGCTGCCAGTTCTGCTCGGCTAATCGAAGCCTTCGGACGGAAGGTCCCATCCGCATAGCCGCTGATCAGGCCGGATTCCAAGGCTTGCGCAATATAAGGATTCGCCCAAGCTTGAATTGAGACTGCGTCCGCGAAGTCCAGCGAACTGTTCGTACCTTGCAGCTTCAACGCTTTGACCAACATGACGACGAATTCGTCCCTGCTGACCGTCTTATTCGGCTTGAACGTCTCGTCGGTATAGCCCGCTACGAATCCAAGCTCAACGGCCCGTTTGATGGACGCTTTTGCCCAATGGCTCGCAATATCGTTCAGTCGAACCGTTGTCGATCCGCCAGACTCCCCGCCATTGCCATTGCCGTTGCCGTTCTCATTGCCATTGCCTGGATCTCCGCCTCCCGGATTCGAACCGCCGTTTTGGCCTTCTTCCGGATCTGGAGTTATTGGAGTCGGAACCCATCCTCCGCCACCAGAGCTAGGCAACGCTTTGATTTTGATCTTGAACGTTTTTTTCGCGGATGCATCTCCCTTGCTGATCGTCGCGGTCAGCACGACCTCCATGTCGCTGCCTGACGGACGTTGCAACAATTGTCCATTGGCATTCAGATAGTCGGGCTTCGAGCTGCTCCAGACGATACGCGTGCCGAGCTGTCCTTTCTGCGGTAGATAGAGATTCGCGGCAATGCTTTCATTCACATTAAGCTCGATCAGACCCATTACGTCTTCGATCGTTAGACGATCGCGCGCAACGCTCAGCCCGGCATACGCCTGCTCGGCCTCAGGACGAGTCAGCTGGGCGGTTTGAATCGCCGCAGTCGCTTGTACCATCGCCTGTTGAAGCTGTGCCCAGCCCTCAGGAGAATAATTGTCCTCCACGAGCTTGTAGGCCTCGATAGCCGTCAACAGGTCGATAATCGGCCGTATATTGCCGAGCTTATATTCCTCGCCGTACACTTCAAATTCCTCAAAGGAATAGCCGAACATGGTAGCTCTGGATACGCCTTCGAACTTCACGTATCTGGCTGGCGTGCTTTGGAAGGTAGTCACGACGCGTCCCGGCTTGCCGTTAATCTCGCCGTTGTTGTCTTTCACGACATTCGTCCAGTTCTCCTTGTCCTCGGACACGAGAATGCGGTACTTCGAACCGTAAGCCGTTTGCCACAAAATAGATACAGCATCAATGTTCTTCACTTCACCCAGATCCACCATGAACCAGGTATCGTCCACCCAATTGCTGGACCATCTGGTGTCCCCTCTGCCGTCCACCGCTTTGTCCGCCGTGTAGGACGAGGATTCCGGCAGCGAGGATTCGGCTTGCTTATGCAAAGCCAGATTTCCATGCAGGTCCACGTAGGTGTTCCTTACGATGAGTTCGTCCATCAAGCCTTTAAAAGCATTCGTTTCACTGCCTATTTTGGCTACTGGCAATACGAACGTTTCCAACTTGGAGCCGTCTTTTAGAGTAGCCGTATACTCACTGCCGTTAATGAAGATGGAGGTCCCCGTGTCGTCGCCGATCATAATGACATGGGTCCAGCGGTCGGTCGGCAGCTTATAATTGAATTCGCTGACGTAGTTTTCTTTCGTGATGGCCAGTTTGCCACTGGCCCCGATGTTATATCTCAGCTGTCCATCCGGAGATTCCAGCAGCACAGCTCCTTGCGGGTTGTCAGCGTCCGGTTTGATCCACATGGACATCGTCCATCCGAAACCGAGCGTGCGAAGCGGCGTTTCCACGTAGCTGGCTCCGCCTTTGAGCCTTACTGCTTGCCCGAAGATTCCCTTCTCCGTGCCTGCATTCACCGCGTTGCCGTCAAAGCCGTTGCCCGAACGATCCGCGAAGCCCTCGTCGAAAGTATAATCGAGAACGATATTGCGCTCATTGTCGACTTGAAGCTTGTGCGACTGATGAACACCCGGCGGGTCCACGTACTTTGCGGCATCCGCCTGGAAGCTTGCAAAGTTCCGGTCGACACGGTTGCCTCTCCACAGCTTCTCCGCCAACACTTGCATGGAAGGCAAGATACGCTGATGCGAGTCCGCCATGGAGACGCCCTTCTCTACAGACACGTCGTTCCAGAGCGCGAACATGCCGCCTTTTACCTGCGGGTGCCCATAAGGAAGCTTCGTCTCCAGCCAATCGTTAGGCTCCCACTCATTGTAAATAAAATCGTAATTCAAATAGCTGCGGTACAGTTGCGGAACGATATAGAGCAAGTTCGTGTTGGTATTGACAACGTCGTAGCCAAGCTTAATGGCCTGCAAGACACTTCCGTACGGCTCATACCAGATGTCCATCGTCGCATTGTTGCTGACTGGCGTCGTGCCGTCATATGCGGACAGACTGCCCCACAGACGAGCGCGCTTGCCTTTGCTGTTAATGTGGTTAAGGAGCATATCCGCGTACCTGCGGAACGCCTCCTTGTCGTCGCCGAAATATTCATCCGTGCCGACGTGCACGTCCGGGCCGACGAAGGTCGGATTGCTGCCGTCGAGATACTCGTCAAAGAGTTCTTTAATGAAGTCGAGCGTCTCCGGACGATTGATATCCAGCTGATTGTTGCTGCCCAACCTAGGGTCGTAAGCGATGAACGCGCCGGAATGGCCCGGTGTATCGATTTCCGGCACGACGTTTACGCCGTATTCCATCCCAAGCAGCTGCAGGTCTCTGAATTGCTGCTTCGTATAGAAGCCGTCCTTGCTCGTCACTCCCGGGAATTTCTCGCTCTCCAGACGGAAGTAACCGACATCGCCGACATCATCGTTCAGATGAATCTGGAACCGGTTCATCTTATAGTAGGACATCAACTTCACATAATCCCGCAAAAATTCGATCGTATAAAACTTGCGGCCCACATCGAGCATGAAGCCTCGATCCGCGTATTTCGGATAATCGCGCGATTGCCCCTTGGGCATCGTCTTATGATCGGCATCGTGGCCAAGCAGTTGAAGGATCGTTTTTGTGCCGAACATGACGCCCGTCTGATCGGAGGCAGCGACGGAAGTATATTCGCCGATATTCAGCTCATAGCCCTCTGTCCCCAATCCCGTTTGCGCGGCATCCAGCACCAAATAGATGTCCCCCTCTTGAGGTGAACCAACCGTAACCGTCAGCGGAAGCTTCGTTAAATCAAGCAAGTCCTTCCGCAAAATATTGGCCGTCCCCTTCAGAGCCGCTTCATCCTCCGCGCGAATGACGATATTGGATTTATCCGTCAAGCGGAACTCGCCGGTTGTGCCCAGCCACTCACGCAAAGAAGGAATGACTCGCGGCTCCGGGTTCCGATCGCTCGTCTGCTCGTAGAGACCGGGTACGGTGACTAGCGCATTATCCGCTAACAGATATGTCGGATCGCTGTCGCTCTCGATTTGCAGCAGCAGCTGAACCTGAGTATCCACAAGCGGCGCATGAATATTGCCCTGCTCGTCGATCACCGGCAAGCTGTCCGTGTTCACCAGTGTCAGCGTATAACCATCCGGTACAGCGGGCAGGTTCAGCTGAGTGTCTCCCTCGGAGACGACGATGCTGTTTTTGACCGCATCCATCATAGGCGGCAACAGCGGTTTGCCCTTGTATACCTCGAATTCCCAGAAGGAGTATCCGTAATAGATACCCTCAATTGGACGTCGCGTTACTCCTTGGAACTTAACGTATTGCGCCAGTGTCGGCTCAAAATCGATCGTATCCTCGACTGATCCGCGGGCGACGAGCACGCGGTTGTCCGCGAATACGTTCCTCCAGGTTACCGCATCGTCAGACACGAGAACTTGATATTGTTCCGCCGGAGTCTGCCAGTTGATGATTACTCTTCCAATTTCTACAGGCTCGCCCAGATCAACGTAGAACCACTGGTCATCCGTTCTTTCCGAAGACCAGCGGCTTGCATCCCGATTGCCACCGTCGACCGCTTTCTCAGGCCCGAAAAAGTCTACTTCGTTCGACGACGAATAAGCCGTCTTTCCTAAAGCCAGATTACCTGTTGCGGCGTCGGACTTCTCCGATGAAACGGCAACTAAAATGAAAGCGGTAACAAAGAACACTAAAAAAATATTCCTATACCGTAAACGCACTAAGATCCCCCCCGTTGTTTATTAGCTCGAATTTTACTCCAGCTTATCGCATGACCCTCCATGCTCAACTGCTGCAGCAATTTTATTATAAGTAGGGGCATTCGTTTCATCGATATACTTGTCTTTACAATACATATACAAATGTGGACATTCGGCCTTCTAAGGTGAATCAAGCATGCCAACATTTCTGTCATATCTCATGCTAATTAATAGTACAAAATCGTGATCCTTTCGAAGAGTAGTGAAAAAGAAAAAAAGCCATTTCAGTAGAATTGGCTTTTCTTCATGTTATGGAAATAGAGCCTAGGGGGATACGCTACGCCCTGCACATTCTCCGTCTACCCGTCACGGGAGTCTAAAACGACTAGACCCATGAACAAATCTTGGCATTTGATGTGGAATTAAGGGGAATCGTCCTAGGCTTTAAGCCCTATTCTCGAGGGGGAGTATATCCGTTGCCCTATTCAGGACCCGCCGATCTTATAGGATAATATAGAAAATGTATCCACTTGAATAGGAATGGGAGTGATTCCTCTTGTTACAATTAAACAGCGAACTGTGGGGCAAGCTAACCGGTCCTTACGAGTCGGGCGAAATGGTACCTGAACTGTTGGAGCGTCTGATGCTTGATTTCGATAAAGAAGTTTTCGACGAGCTATTCCAGGAGCACTTATATCACCAAAATACGATCTATACCGTCACTTACGCGGCAGTACCTTATCTGGCCAAACTTGCTCTCGCATCAAAAAATATGGAAGTGCGCCATGAAATCTACATCACTTGCGGGATTATCGAGTCGTGTCATGACAAAACAAGATCTGAGCCGTATCCCTCGGATTGGAACGAACTCGCTGCTGAAGCGGGAAACGAGGTTTGCGCGAAGATGTACCAATCTTACTTAAAAGCGATAGCGGAGCTTGCTTCGCTTGTTGCAGAGATGTTGGCCTACGCCAAACAAGAAATAAGCAGCGATACCGAAAAAAGATATGTTCTCATTGCCGACGCGGCTTATCGGGAATCCCAGAGCGTGGCAAACATGTTTCTGAATTTTACGGCTGGCGACGAATATGTGGCCGTTTGCGGAGCATGTAATCAAGAGGCTTACTTGTGGCCGAGCGGAGAAGGCGGTCGTATACAAGCATTCGCGGAAGATCCGGTATTCGAACCCCTTCAGGCCGCACATGAGGTTACTCCCGTTGAGGCATTCGTTGAAGCGGAACATCAAATACTGGCGGAGCGAGCCGATCAGCTGGGCGATTCCTCTTTTTTGAACCAATTGCCGTATTTGGCCGGGGAAATGAATTGTCCTTCATGCGGCGCCAGAATGCAGGTTTGGCCTAGTTTGCTTTCGACTTTTGGAGGGTAATAAACAGGAACTGGATATCGCATCCATTTCTATGTTTGGGGGGGAATGACTTATCAGTGTTTCTATTTATTACACATGCACGAGGGAATACGTCCTAACAGAAAGCGAACAACAAGCTATCACAGCCATTGTCCAACGTTATGATCAGGATTTTGAAGGGAAAGACCGGGCGGAGTCTTTCATAGTGTACAAATTCGATTCGTCCAGATCAACGGAGATCTTCGCTGGCGCTACCAAGCTGTCCATGACGGATCAGATTGAAGATTTGCTGAACGATTTATTTCATTGGTTGAAATGTTTGACCGAGATACGTAGAAAAGTAGACGGTGGTGAATGGCATGTTCACCTGGATGATATCGATGCCGTGTGGGATGATGAATTAGGCTGGAAAATGCCTGAAAACTGATTTCCATAATGAATGCCATGCACTTGCTCGCCAGCCTTCAAATCATAATCATTACCTTTTAGACTACTTACACTTGAAGTCGCTAAAAACGAGCTAATGTTCAATTTTAACGTCAGTTCTACTGAATCTCGGTAAACCCTAACACACTCAATGATCGTACTAAGCATCATTTTCTTTTTAGCAGTAGAAGCTTTCTTAAATACCTTGCGCCAAACAGGAATATAGGTCTGGAGAGCCTGCATTTCAACTTATTCTACCTTTTTAGCATTGAGCTTCTGAATTACCTCAAAAAGAAATAGACCGCCCTAGTCCAAAGGATGCGGTCTATTTCTGCCCGTAAAACCTGAAAGCCGCCGCCCTTAAAAGCGGCTATTGCACTGGGAGCCGTGTTTCCGCACGGCTGTCTTTGCATTGTACGATTTATCTACCCAAACTATACCACGATCAAAACCAAATAAATCGTCACTCCGCTTCCTGAACAACAAAAAAAACGGCATTTCTGCCGTTTCTTTAGGATGGACTCTCAGGGGCTCGAACCCTGGACAAATAGATTAAGAGTCTACTGCTCTACCAACTGAGCTAAGAGTCCATATGATGTTTGGTGGAGCCAAGGGGGATCGAACCCCTGACCTCATCGCTGCCAGCGATGCGCTCTCCCAGCTGAGCTATGGCCCCAAACGTAATTTTCAGATGTATGTAATCACACATTCTAAAATTCAGTTCGGTGTATTTAAGTCATTCTGACAAATCCAAGCGCCGTAGGCGACTCCTATATAATATAAAAAATCGCCTTCGCTGTCAACACTTTTTTTAGTCATTAGACTAGCCACAACTCTACAATCTGTCCAGATCCCCAGTGCTCTTAGATAGCAGACCCTTCAGTTCCTTCATAAACATGTTAATGTCCTTAAACTGGCGGTATACGGAAGCAAAGCGAACGTAGGCGACTTCATCTACTGGATAGAGCTGCTCCATAACCAACTCACCGATCTGTTGGCTCTCCACCTCAGCTACGGCGATACCGCGTAGGGATTTCTCTACCTCAGAGACGATCTTCTCTAGACGTTCTACAGAGACGGGGCGTTTCTCGCAAGCACGGATAAGACCACGCAGTATTTTATCACGGCTGAACTCCTCGCGGCTGCCGTCTTTTTTGATCACGATTAACGGTGTTTCCTCGATCATTTCAAAGGTTGTAAACCGTTTGCTGCAACGCTCACATTCACGCCTGCGGCGGATGGACTTATTCTCATTCGCTGGTCGCGAGTCGAGCACTTTAGTATTTGTGTGATCGCAGTAAGGGCATTTCATAAGCTTCATCACTTCCTATTACATAATGTTTTTAGTCCCGGTATGTTAAACATCCGGCTTTTAAAGGGCTATTTCATTTTTTCCAGAAATCACCGTTTTTTTATTGTAATGATTATGGCAAGTCCGGCACATAATACAGTTACCAACAGAGGAGGTGAACAGCAATGAGCCAAAACAACAGCTCCAATAACCTTGTAGCTCCAAATTCCCGTGGTGCTTTGGAACAACTTAAATATGAAGTTGCCCAAGAACTCGGAATCACGCTTTCCCCAGATGGTTACCAAGGCAATAAAACTTCTTATGAAAATGGTTCGATCGGTGGTTACATCACTAAACGTCTTGTAACCCTGGCAGAACAACAATTGGCAGGTCAATACAAATAACCTGTCCACATAAGCTTACTGAAGAAGTATTAAACGATCGCAAGATCGTTTAATGCTTCTTTTTATACATAACACGGTTTTAGAATTCGTTGTAAATATCCGTGTACTGATCATAGTAATAGTTGACGCGCTGTACATAATGGCGGGTTTCACCAAACGGAATATCCTTAATCGTAGCATCCGTTCCATCCCAGATCCCCTCATCCAGCCATTTTTGAACTTTACCCGGTCCAGCATTATATGCAGCGATAACCGCTGTAGGTTTACCTTCGAATTGACGGGATAATGTTGAAAGATACCAGGTACCTAATTCAATATTTGCTGATGGTTCATGCTTTAGCTCCTCCATAGAAACATCAGGAAGCTTGGCCTTTTCAAGGGCCCATTTGGCGGTATCCGGCATAAGCTGCATTAAACCTATAGCACCTTTTCTGGATTCTCGTCCAGTTTTGAAGTTCGTTTCCACTCGGATAATCGAAGCCACTAGAAATGGGTCAATATCGTACGTAACGCTGTGCTTACGGATCTCATCTTTATAATGGATCGGATAAAACCAGGACATCCAGTTCGTACTCAGAAACAATATCGCAGTAAAACCAATGAATAACAGAAGAAGGACTCTTTTTTTACGTAACCATTTCATGATAAGCCCAGCCTGTCCCAAAGAACAGCAACCTGTTGCTCAGTGTGCGCAAGTTCGCCACTGTTGTCAATGATATAGTCCGCTTTGTTACGCTTCGCTTCAATATCCATCTGTGCATTTAAGCGTGCTTCTGCTTGTTCTATAGAAAGTCCGTTACGTTCCATTAATCGAGCGATTTGCACTTCACGAGGCACGTAAACCACCAGTATTTCATGGAACATGCTCTCGAGTCCTGATTCGAAAAGAAGAGGGATATCCACAATTGTTAACTTCTTTGGATCTTCTTCCTCCATGCTGTTCATACGTTCTTTAATCTCCCGCCGGATTGCGGGATGCGTCAGATTGTTCAGGGCTTGCAGGGCCGCCGGGTTTTGAAATACAATGTCCCCCAGCTTGCCCCTATTCAGTGTGCCATCCGAAGAGAGGATCTCGCTTCCGAATTGTTTCACAGCCGCAGCCAGCACCTCATGACCGGGGAGCATAACTTCTCTGGCGATCACATCCGCGTCAACCAGCCTCGCTCCCTTGCTCACAAGCAGTGCGGACACCGTGCTTTTTCCGGATGCAATGCCTCCGGTTAAGCCAATAATCATGTACTCACCTCATAATAGCTTCAGTATTCCCATTGTAATTAATAATAACGCGGGTAGTGCAGCAGCATGCTTCATCCAGTAGTTCCCGGCGAATCTTAATCCAGTCTTCATGCCCAGCAATAGAAATGTACCACTAAACAGAGCAATTGTAAGTGATGTCCATATCGGATTGAACCCCAGCAATGCTGCGCCAAGTCCAGCTCCAAAAGCATCTAGAGAGAGGGCAATCCCGAGCAGCATAGCCTCCATCGAAGAAATACTCCCGGAATCATCCATATCTGCAGAAGACGGAGTACGTAAGATCTGTACAACAATCCCCAATCGTCGTAACTCAAGGGAAAAGACAGCCGACTTTGCCTGCTCAGGAGCCATGGTAACCTGTTCTACAACATCTTCAGTATCAACAGCTACCTCTGCCCGAGCTTCTGTGGATAGCACATTTTCTTCACTACCTACTTTACGCTCACCTGTCTGTTCCTTCTCTTTCTGCATTAACATCTGGACGAGCGACCAGCACCCCATTAGCACGAGTATAACAGCGCCAACCTCAGAAGCTGCATGTGGAGACACTACCTTAGCAAGCAGAACACCCACTTGCATAGATACACAGATAACTACCCCCGAACAAAGCGAGATAATCAGAATGGAGAGCAATGGTATTTTCATTTTACGCAGTCCATATGTAATACCAACGCCAAAACCATCCAAACTCAAAGCAAAAGCTAGTAATATTAGTGAAAAAAATGGGCTGAGCACCCGCAATCCCTCCTGTGAAGAACCGGAACACTGAAGAATACACTTCATTCAGCTTCCGTTCTCTATTAAGCATTCTTCACACAGTATATGGGCGGGACAAGTAGTGGGTGCCAACCTAATTACTTCTTCAGTTTTCAACCTTACGCTGACAGCTTGGACAATAATGCGTGCCGCGGCCACCTACAACCGTTTTCTCAATCATCGTTCCACAGTGGTTACACGGCTGATCTTTACGACCGTAAATCAACAGCTGTTGCTGATAAGTGCCGCTCTCACCTTGACCATTCACATATGATTTTACAGACGAACCACCAGCGTTTACCGCTTCCGTCAGCGTACTGACAATAGCGTGATGCAGCTGATCAAGTTGCTCATCCGAAAGATCTTTGGCGCTGACTTCAGGATGTATCCCTGCACGATGTAACGACTCATCTACATAAATATTACCTATGCCGACGATATATTCCTGATTCAGCAGCAGCGATTTAATTTTTGTGTTTTTGCCTGATACAATCTGCTTAAACCTCTCCGGCGTAAAGGATGGCTCCAGCGGCTCCTGTCCTAGCTTATTAAGAGGAGGCAGCTGGAGGTCTTCACCAATCTGAAAAAGATGCATTGTACCAAACTGACGAACATCCGTGTAACGCAGCTCAGTGCCATCGGTAAAATGGAATATCACATGCGTATGCTTGTCCAGTGGATCTTCGTTCGAAAAAAGTCCGTAACGGCCCTCCATCCGTAAATGAGATACCAGCACCAAACCGTCTAACACGATGCGCAAAAATTTCCCTCTTCGTTCAACATTAACAATGCTATGACCTGCGAGCAGGTTGGCAAAAGCCTGAATATCATCCGGCCGCTGAATAATCCGGGCCAACCGGACGGTTACACTCTCTATCTGCTTTCCATTAACTAAATCATTCAGTGTTCTCTTGACTGTCTCTACTTCCGGTAATTCCGGCATGATGTCTTCACCTCAACTACATTATAGCTGATATGCACACCTTAAAGGGAGCCTATTTCGCTTCGTACCAGTTGCTACCAAAACTTACCTCTGCTTTAAGCGGCACCGATAACTGCAATGCTCCACCCATTACTTCCGGCAAAAGCGTCTTCATGAGCTCCATTTCATCCTCTGGCACCTCGAATACAAGCTCATCGTGTACCTGAAGCAACATACGGCTCTTTAGCCCACGCTCAAATAGCGCCTTGTCCATATGCACCATCGCCAGCTTAATAATATCAGCGGCAGTTCCTTGTATAGGTGTATTCATTGCTGTACGTTCCGCAAAAGAACGTAAATTAAAGTTCTTCGCATTAATCTCAGGCAAGTAACGACGGCGTTCCAGCAGCGTGGTTACATAACCATGTTTCCTTGCATCAACTACGATATCATCCATATATCGACGTACACCTTGGTATACCTCGAAATACTGCTCAATAAATTGAGCGGCTTCTTTGCGAGGAATATTCAAGTTCTGCGACAGACCATAATCACTGATTCCGTACACGATACCAAAGTTAACGGCTTTAGCAGCACGACGCATATTGCTATCAACCTGATCGGCGGTAACTCCAAATACATCCATCGCTGTCTTCGTGTGAATATCCATATCATGGAGAAAAGCTTCCTTCATCCGCTCATCACCGGAGATGTGCGCAAGTACCCGTAGTTCAATCTGCGAATAGTCCGCCGCCAGAATGGACCAGCCCGGTTCGGATGGAACAAACACTTTACGGATTTTACGTCCTTCTTCTAAGCGGATTGGAATGTTCTGCAGGTTCGGAAATTGGCTGCTAAGACGTCCTGTCGCAGCAATCGTCTGCCGATAGAATGTATGCACCTTCCCTGTTTTCGGGGAAATTTCCTTGAGCAGCCCCTCTACATAGGTGGATTGCAATTTGGCAATCGTGCGATATTGTAGAATCAAACGTACCACATCGTGATACGGTGCTAACTTTTCCAGCACCTCTGCGTCTGTTGAATATCCGGTCTTCGTCTTCTTGACGACAGGAAGACCCAGTTTTACAAATAAGATCTCGCCCAACTGCTTTGGTGAATTCAAATTAAACTCTGTGCCACAAATTTCATAAATTTCGGTGACCAGCTTTGAAATCTGAGCTTCGAATTCTTTTCCTAACTCTTTAAGATCTCCTTCATTGACTGCAATCCCCTGTTTCTCCATATCCGCAAGAATACGTGATAATGGCATTTCGAGATCCTCGAACAGTCCTGTCATCGCCGTTTCGATCAATTCCTGCTGTTGTTTCTGGGCGATGCCAAGTACCGCAGCACTCTTACGTGCGACGTGATTTCCTAAGATTTCAAGCTCAGGAATCTTATATTTTGCGCCTTTACCAAATACATCTTCATCAGGTGACAATCTTGGCAAGCCGTATTTCGTAGCGAGATCGTTTAGGTTCTGATTAGCTTCCGTCGGATCCAGCAAATAAGCCGCCAGCTGCACATCATGGGCTGCACCTGCAAAAGCAATCCCCTGCCAATGCAGTGCCAAATCAGCACGGTGAAGATCATATCCGCTCTTCGGAGCCTTCTCATCTCCTAACCAGTCGCGTAGCTTCGCAGCCGCTGGTTTCTGTAGTAATTCAAACGGCACATAATAATGTCGCTCCAGAGTAGATAGCCCTACCCCGATCACCTCGGCACGATGCGGATTATCCCCATTGGATTCTACATGCAGTGCCGAAATACTAGGGAGCGCTTCATTTAGCGCCTCAAGTTCATCTTCACTCACGATCGAAATATCGAGTGTAGCAGCTTCTACTTCCGCTGCACTCTCTTCTCCATCAGCTACTGGAGCATAGGCACTAAGTGACAACCTTTCCAGAAGTGATTTGAATTCTAATTTTGCGAGTGCGGGTCCTGCTGTATCCGCAGAAATTCCGTTAAAGATCATATCTTCCCACGAATGCTCAAGAGGCACTTCACGATAGATGGTTGCCAGTTTCTTACTCATGACAGCGTCTTCCGCGTGAGCTTCCAGCTTTTCTTTCATTTTACCTTTAAGCTCACCGGTGCCAGCTAATACACCTTCAACCGATCCGAATTGATGCAGCAGCTTGAGCGCTGTTTTCTCACCAACACCCGGAACGCCCGGAATGTTATCACTCGCATCACCCATCAGTCCCTTAAGGTCGATGATCTGCTCGGGTGTTAAATCATATTTCTCACGAATTTGTTCTGGTCCATAAAGCTCAACCTCAGTAACTCCTTTGCGGATCAACGCAACGGTCGTATGTTCGGAAGCCAATTGAAGCATATCCTTGTCTCCCGACACGATCATAACCTTCCGGCCTGCTTCATCTGCTTGGCGAGAAATGGTTCCAATAATATCATCGGCCTCATAATTGCCAATTTCAAACTGCGGTACACCCAGATTTCTGAGCAAATCTTTCAGCAGTGGGAACTGCTCGGAGAGCTCGGGAGGTGTCTTTTGCCGACCGCCTTTATAATCCTCATAACCTTCATGCCGGAATGTGACTTTCCCTGCATCGAAGGCAACAATCATATGTGTCGGCTTGTGTTCTTCAATTAAACGGAGCAGCATCGTTGTGAAACCGTACACCGCGTTCGTCTGTTGCCCTGCTGTATTCGTTAGCGGGGGCATCGCGAAGAATGCGCGGTAAATAATATTATTTCCATCTATAAGTATCAACTTGTCCATAGTGCACCTCGCCTTTTTCATGCTTACTTCTTACATCTTAACATATGGCCTGTCCAAGTAGAAACGGCTATACAACAAGTAGCCGTCCTAATATAAGGACGGCTACTCAATTTACCTAAAAATAAACAAAAGATGTGAAGGTGCAAGTAATGGAGGAGAGGTTTGGAACTGTAGGAGCAGAGCGCCCGCCTTTGTCTCTGGATTTACACCACTAAAGGTGGTTAAAATAAAATAAATCTGGAGACAACAGCGGCCGAAAGTCCAAACACTCTCTGTAATTACCAGCCACTGAACATCTTTTGCAAAACACTACTCATTCAAATCTGGACGACTACCGGTAACCAGGTAAACTACGCTTTCACCAATGTTAGTAGCGTGATCGCCAATCCGTTCGATATATCGGCCTACCAGTGTCAATAACATAGCTTGGGATACTGTCTCCGGCTTTGTTACCATATAAGAATACAACTCATTGATCATCGCACCATACAATTGATCGACCTGATCATCATCCTGTGCCATTTTATAAGCCAGATCAGTGTTCTCATCCAGGTAAGACTGGATCGCCTCATCGATCATAATTGTCACGATTTCAGCCATACGAGGAATGTCTACAAGGGGCTTAATCAGCTGTTGGCCTTGAAGACGCATGGTCGCCTTAGCTACATCAATCGCCAGATCCCCCATGCGTTCCAAATCGCTTGATATTTTGAAGGCAACGATAATGCGGCGCAAATCCTTAGCTACGGGCTGCTGCGTAATAATTAAGCGTGAGCCAATTTCCATGATTTTATCTTCCATGGCATTCAGCTGTAAATCCGCTTCAACGACTTCCTGTGCGAGCGTTGTATCTAGATTTTGTAATGCATTAATTGCACCTTCAAGAGCATCCTTAACATGCTCACCCATCTGCTGCAGCAGACTGCGCAGCTCTTCCAAGTCTTTATCAAATTCTTTTCTGCGAATCATAATAAGAGCGATCCTCCTCATTAACGTATGGTCAGCTTGCCATTTCCAGGGACGAACACCCTTTTAAATCTGATCAGCCGAAACGTCCGGAAATATAATCTTCAGTGCGGGAATCTTTAGGGTTCGAGAAAAGCACCTCTGTGTCCGCCGCCTCTACAATTACACCATTTAAGAAAAACACGGTTCGACCGGATACACGTGCGGCCTGATGCATGTTATGAGTTACCATAACAATGGTATACTCACTTCTTAGTTCCTGAACAAGCTCTTCTATCTTGAGTGTGGATACAGGGTCGAGCGCAGAGGTTGCCTCATCCATTAGCAGAATATCAGGCTGTACCGCTAACGCTCTAGCAATACAAAGCCGCTGCTGCTGTCCACCAGACAAGCTAAGGGCAGATTTCTTCAGAAAATCTTTCACTTCCTCCCATAGGGCGGAGTGACGCAAGCTTTTTTCTACGATCTCATCCAGTTCACTTTTGGAACGGATGCCGTGTAAACGGGGACCGTAAGCTACATTGTCGTAAATCGACTTAGGAAAAGGATTCGGCTGTTGAAACACCATACCGACCTGCTTACGCAGGCTTTCCACCTCTACCTCATCACTATAAATATTTTTGCCACCGATGTTTACAGTTCCTTCTATACGTGTGCCAGGAATCATATCATTCATACGATTCAATGTGCGAAGCAACGTGGATTTCCCGCAACCGGAAGGTCCAATAAAAGCGGTAACCTGTTTCTCCGGGATTTGCAGATTCACATTCTTCAGTGCGTGGAACGACTCATAGTAGAGATCAAGATTCTCTATGTCAATGATGGATTTCATTAGTGTTTACGTCTCCTTCTCATCATCTTCGATCTCCATGATAAGCTTTTAGTGTAAATACAGTTGGAGAGAAATGTTAACGCAATGTAAAATCAGTGAGATGAATGGGTCCACATCACAGTATTTCCCCAGAAGCCAACTAGTACTCCGAGCATTTCTTATTTATGAAAAGTATAGAAAAAATAGAACTCCAGTCACTCTAAATGACCGGAGCTCTTTTTTTATTAACCACTAATTTATAGCCTACGCCTCGAATCGAATCGATATGAACGGATTCTGGATCCAGTTCAAGCTTTTTACGAAGTGAACTTACATGCACGTCCACCGTACGCTGCCCACCAATATAATCAAAGCCCCATACAGCATTCATGAGATCATCTCTCGTCAACACAACCCCTGGCTTACGAGCCAAATATAATAGCACTTCGAACTCTTTAGGCCGTAAATTAATACTATGACCACCGAGGGAGACTTCATATCTCTCAGGGTAAATCTCTAATTGACCTAAAATAATGGTAGATGCAGAGATAGGTGTTTCTGTAGGTGCTTCCTCAGCAAGTCCAGAAATCCTCCGAAGTACAGCACTTACTCTAGCGAGCAGTTCAGAGACGCCGAATGGTTTGGTTATATAATCATCAGCACCTGATTTCAGCCCTCTAACAACATCTTCTTCCGCATTTTTGGCGGTCAACACAATAATAGGTGTACGGATACCTTGTCCACGCAATTTATCAAGGATGTCAATGCCATTCATACCTGGCAACATCAGATCTAATACGATCAAGTCAAAAGGTTCCCTCGTCGCACGATCATATCCTGCCGTACCATGATCCTCTACTGTTACCTCGTAACCTTCCTGCGTTAAGTTATAGGACAGCAGCCGGGCCAGTGTCGGTTCGTCTTCAATGACAAGCAATCGTTGAGCCATAGGTTCCCCCGTCTTCCATATAGTTTGATTTTTACAAAACAACAACAAAACAATCATATCACCACAATGTTAACTTGGTGTAAAATCAATAAGGTGAATTTACAAAAATCTAATCCGCCTTTTCTTCCTGCAAGAGCGGCAACTCAATAATAAATGAACTTCCGATCCCCAGATCACTTTTAACCGAAATCACACCATGGTGCAGATCTACCAAGTGCTTCACAATAGACAGTCCCAGCCCCGTTCCACCGGAGCTTCTGGATCTTGCCTTATCCACTCGATAAAAACGTTCGAAAATGCGCGGCAGATCCTTTTTGGGAATTCCCATCCCTGTATCGGTAACGGTAAATTGGACATTCTCAGAACCATCTGGCTTCAGTATATTCTTAACATAGACTTTTACGCTACCCCCTTCATGCGTGTAATTAATCGCATTGGAGAGCAAATTCATAAAAATTTGACGTAGTTTATCTTCATCGGCCTCAATGAACAGCTCCTCAGGAACCTCTACGTTAAGACTAATACTTTTCTTCTCAGCCACTTTGCTAATGGTTCCCAGCACGGAATCAAAGAATTCAATGATATGAACAGGTGAGCAATCGAGCTGCACACGTTTAGATTCGATTTTAGATAATTCCAGAATATCTCCAATCAATCGATTTAAGCGTTCGTTCTCATCATAAATAATTTGCAAGAAGGAACGGGCTGTCTTCTCATCCTTAACCCCACCACCCAGCAAGGTCTCGGCAAATCCTTTAACAGCGGCAACCGGCGTCTTCAATTCATGGGATACGTTAGCGACAAATTCACTTCGCATCCGCTCCAGGCGACGAATCTCTGTTACTTCCTGCAGCAGGAAGAGCATGCCTCTATACGTCCCGTCCTGGATCATAGGTACTGCGTCCATACGTACAATCCGCTCTCTCGGATTGTAAATACTTCGTTCTTCATGGAGCGGTTCTTTATTCGATACCCCTTCTTCAAGCAGACGTGTTAACTCATAATGACGCTTTAGCTCCTTGTACGAATGACCCGCCATTTCACTGTTGCTAACATCCAGCATCCGCTCTGAGGCTCGGTTCAGCAGGGCAATTTCTTCGTCCGCATTGATCATTATGATGCCGCCAGTCATATTGTCCAGTACGCTTTGCAGCAGATCCTCATTATCACGAATGGTCTTAAGCTGAGCTTGAAGACTGTCAGCCATGGCATTTATCGCTGTCGCCAGCTGCCCGACCTCATCTTTACGCTTCAAATGGACTCTTGCATCATAATCAAGATCTGTAATACGCCGCGCGACTCTCGTGATTTGTTCAAGCGGTGAAGTCATGCTCGATGCCACTTTGTAGCTGACAATAGTTGCTGCCAGGAACAAAACAACTAACCCCCCAGCCATAATCATCCAAGCACGGTTAAGCCCTTCCGTTACTGCATCCAGTCCCATCGAGACCCGAATGTAACCGTCAAAACCATGATCTGAGGTCACCCGCTCAGCTACATATAACATCTCGCGATCTAAAGTTTCGCTGTAACGAATGGCTCGTCCAGTCCCCTCTTTAGCCGCAACAATCTCCTCTTCACGATTGGCGTGATTGTCCATCTCCAGAGGATTTTTCTCTGAATCCCCTAAAACTTCACCTGACTTACTGATAAAAGTAATCCGGGAGTCTAGAAGCTCGGCGACATGCTCTGCCTGCTCCGTGTAATACGGAATGGCATTGGTGGCGTTCATATCTACAAATTCCAATGTGCCTGCGAGTAAATTTATTTCCCGGGACATGTTCTCTTCGAGAGCAGCTATATGGGAGCTCTTAAACAGATGAGCCATCGTAAATCCAGTGCCAATCATGGAAATACCGATTAAGGCCATAAGTATAAACGTAAGACGAGCGCGAAACGGTTTCATCTGAAGTGTGCCTCTCCCTTTTTCATTGTATCTTTTATCCTAACTTCATTTTCATCAAAAAACCAGTGCTACTATTTTCGTGACATAAATCCCTACTATAATAGATTATATAAAAATAACAGCCCAAGTTGATTATCTCTGGACTGTTACTTTGTATTACTTTTGTAAAATATCATGATTTCATTCTATACAGGTTGCAAGAAACCACTGATTGCCCTGAGCATCTCTAATACCCGCTCCTCTTTCTCCATAAGGCTTATCCAATGGTTCTTCAATGATGGATGCCCCGGCATCCAAGCACTTACGAAAGGTCTCATCCACATTTCTTACATATAGATGAATAGCGAGCTGTACTGGTGAATATTTCTCATTAGCCTCGGAAACCTCGATGATCGAATCTCCTATTCTAAGTTCTGCATGTCTAATCTTGCCTTCATCATTCCGCAGCATATCATTAATTCTTGCATCAAAACAGTTCACAACAAAATCAATCAATTGATCTGCACCAGCCACGATAAAATACGGAGTAACGTTAAGAAGACCATTTCTAATATAATGTGGTACCATTCGTAAACCTCCTTTAGACAAGCATAAACACCTTCGGCGTCCCTATCTATATAGACGCTAAGTGATTACACGAGGAATATAAGGATAGATTATAGCGTGGAACATATAAATTCTTATATTTTCGATAAAACCGGAGAAAAAGCCATAGCAGCGGATGTCCCCACTTTATGACTATTTCACCGGACTGTACCCGACTTATTTAAATACAGGTTCTTTAAACTGAGTTAATTTTGCTGCGGAATCTTTCTCTACATCTGCGTGCAGACTGTTGCCATGGGCATCCATCGTTACAATAGCAGCGAAACCATCCACATCCAAATGCCACATTGCTTCAGGAATGCCAAATTCCATAAAATCAACAGCATTTACCTTCTTGATGCATTCCGCATAATACTGTGCAGCGCCACCAATCGCATTGAGATATACGCCCCCGTGCTCCTGAAGAGCTTTTAGCGTTTTTGGACCCATTCCACCTTTTCCGATGACGGCACGAATTCCAAATTTTTTGATAATATCGCCTTGATAGGGCTCTTCTCGGATACTAGTAGTCGGACCCGCTGCTTTAACATGCCAGCCTTCCTCGTCCTTCATCATTACAGGACCACAGTGATAGATAACTGCACCGTTCAAATCCACCGGAGCCTCATGATCCATTAGATATTTATGAAGTGCATCGCGGCCCGTATGCATTTCGCCGGATAAAATCACTACATCCCCAACTCGTAAACTACGGATATCCTCTTCACTAATCGGTGTGGTCAGGTGGACTTCGCGAGATCCAGTAGCTGCATTGTCTTCACCTGCATCCGCCACTTCCGTTTCCGACGCCTGGTCCCGTCCATCATCAACCGAAATCCCTGTACCGCTCTCGTACAACCAGTCCTCTATATTGCCTGTTGACGGATCAACCAGCACACCTTGGCGACGGAAAGCCCAACAGTTGTAGGCAACAGATACGAAAAAGCTGGCTGGCAAACGATTCATAACGCCGACCTTACAACCAAGCAGCGAAACTTCCCCACCAAAGCCCATCGTTCCAATACCCAACTTATTGGCATTCTCCATGATATAGTCTTCCAGCTTGCTGAGATCCTCTATTGGATTAACATCCTCCACTTTGCGGAACAGCTGCTTCTTAGCCAGCTCATAGCCAGTTGTGCGGTCGCCGCCGATACCAACACCAATAAAACCAGCGCTACAGCCTTGCCCTTGTGCCTGATAAACAGCATGTAAAATACATTTACGAATTCCGTCCAGATCACGGCCTGCCTTGCCCAATCCTTCTAATTCTGCTGGAAGGCTGTATTGAATATTCTTATTCTCGCAGCCGCCACCCTTCAGAATCAGTCTGACATCTATTTTTTCCTCTTCCCATTGTTCAAAATGAATGACCGGTGTACCTGCTCCCAAATTATCTCCGCTGTTCTCACCTGTCAATGAATCTACAGAATTTGGACGAAGCTTACCATTCTTGGTCGCCCGTACAATGGCGTTGTGAATATCTTTTTTCATCTCAATCTGATTGATTCCCACAGGTGTGTGAATGATAAATGTAGGCATTCCCGTATCCTGACAGATCGGTGATACTTGCTGCTCAGCCATTCCGATATTTTGAGCAATCGTAGTTAACGCAAGACCTGACCGGGTAGCTCTGTCCTCTAGTGCGCGACCCTTGGCGACCGCCCGGCGTACATCACCCGGCAAGTTCGTGGACGTTTCAACAATTAGATTATAAATGCTGTCTTCAAAATGCTGCATATTCATTCAAGCTCCTCTCAGCAGATCCAGATTATCAAAAGTCTGATACAATTAGTATAATAATATCATACCTAGCAGCTCATGAAAGGGGTTACTTTAAAATTGAACTACCATTTTTCCGCCTATTTATATCGGCTTCAATATATTCAGCGCTGGAGCCTAATGCGCAGCACCGCACCTGAGAACGTTGCCGAGCATTCTTTCCATGTAGCTCTGCTCACACATATGCTCTGTTCCATTGGTAATATTCATTATGGACGTTCATTAAACGCTGAAAGAGCAGCAACTATGGCCCTGTTCCATGATGCCAGCGAAGTGTTCACGGGTGACATCGCCACACCAGTGAAATACAATAATCCTCGGCTACTTACCAGCTTCCGCGAAATGGAAAGAATTGCTGCAGAACGCTTGACCGGTATGATTCCTCCCGAGCTTCAGGGCATTTACACGCAGCTCATGCAGCCAGAAGACAGTTCTCCCGATTCAGAGGACGTTCTCCTGCACAGCTACGTTAAGGCAGCCGATCGACTGGATGCTTACCTAAAGTGTGTCTGGGAGGTTGCTGCGGGCAACCGTGAATTCGCAGCGGCGAAAGAGCAGACAGGTGCGAAGCTACGCGGACTCGGCTTACAGGAAGTAGATTATTTCCTCACTCATATGGCTCCGAGCTTTGAAATGTCGCTCGATGAGCTGTCTGCTGGAAACTAAATCCCAAGATCAATACAAAAAGCTCTAATTCGGCTAACCCTGAATTAGAGCTTTTTAAATAAGTATCTAGGTTTGGTTGGCTGAGCGTCTACCCGTTTACGACCTCGCCACCATTTACATGGATAACTTGTCCGGTCACATAACTCGAATCGTCGGAGGCTAGATATACATAAGCTGGGGCCAGCTCCTCCGGTTGTCCCGGTCGCTTCATAGGCTGCGTACCGCCGAACTCACTAACCTGTTTTGCATCAAAAGTAGATGGAATAAGCGGTGTCCAAATTGGACCCGGAGCAACGCCATTTACCCGAATGCCTTTCTCTGCCAGATTCGTAGATAAGGAACGCGTGAAGCTCAGAATGGCTCCTTTCGTTGACGAATAGTCCAGTAATTGTGGACTACCACGATAAGCGGTAATCGAAGTCGTATTAATGATAGCTGATCCTGCTTTTAGATGAGGCATAGCCGCTTTGGTCAAATAAAACATTGCAAAAATATTCGTACGGAATGTACGCTCTAGCTGCTCGGACGTAATATCCTCGATCTTAGCTTGTGGATGTTGCTCCGCCGCGTTATTGATGAGAATATCCAGTTTCCCGAGGCCCTCTACCGTCTTTTTAATGAGATCTTTACAGAAGGTTTCCACACCAATATCTCCTGGAATCAGAATGCATTTGCGACCTTCCTGCTCCACCTGGCGTTTCGTTTCCTCTGCATCAGAGTGTTCATTCAGATATGAAATAACTACATCGGCGCCTTCTTTTGCAAAAAGAACAGCCACTGCCCGTCCGATCCCGCTGTCTCCTCCAGTAATAAGTGCCGCCTTGCCCTGCAATTTACCTGCCGCCTTATAATTAGCCGGCTCATATTTCGGCAACGGCTTCATTTCGCTCTCAATTCCTGGTTGATGATGCTGTTCTTGCGGGGGTAAGGTTTTCGTAGCTTGCTTGTCGTTTGACATAATCCTAGCTCCTCTCGTTAAGTAATTGATAGTTAACTGATCGTCTTAGGATGGCTCAAGCGTATACGTTTATACGCCGGCTTTATCATTTTTTTAAATTGCTGTATGAAAAGTTACTTACCACAATGCAGGTAGAATCAAACAATCCGAAGTTCATTTGAACGCAAATAAGGACTGTCCCCTAAGCCATGAAATGGCGATGTGGAACAGTCCTTATCGTTTAATGAAATTTAGCTTTGCTTCAGAAGAAGCAATTTTGCCTTAAGCTCTACAATTTTAGTTATAAAATCTCCCGCAATCAGATTCTTTTGATCGTCGGTTAGCTTGATATATCTGTCATACACCCAGTTTACTGCTGCCTCATCATTCAATACTAACAAATCTACAGCAGGAAGCTTGCCAATCTTAAAACCCACATTATTTGCTTTCTGTTGGTCGGTTAAGTTAGTCTTTCCCTGATAGTAACCCAACACCTTTAACTCCGAGTCATATAGAAGAACCATATATTCCTCTTCAAAATTCGGTTGAGTATAAAATGGTGATTCATCGTAATCAAAACTTTCATACGAATACTCAACAGCGCTATAACTTTTAGAAACCTCATTAAGATACGCTACCGTAGATGAAATATGTTCTACATTAAAATCCTTAGTAGGGTCCAACATATAGAATGCTGTATTTGGGGTTGTAGTAAAGTACTTCACTTCAGGATGTTGCTGAACAAATGCACTAGCTATCGAGATGCTATTTTGAATGTATTGCGAATTGCTCGCTCCTGTAATGTTTACACCTTCACTATATTTAGTTACCATTGACATATCAAGAGTAGTATATTTCACATTAAGATCCAATTTTATTGTCTTAAAGCCAATGGGTGCACCATTCTTATCAAATAAAATTATCGTCATGTAATCCTTAACATGCTCTGGATAGATCGGAAAGGTTACAAACATATCAAAAGGAAAATATCCTCGTGCTTTATCCATATCTGGTGATATTTCGAGTGCGGTAGTGAAATAATATTCTGCATGATCAGTTTGAGAACGTATTGCATGCGACACCTTACTTAAATTAACAGTTATAGAAGCAGCATTCGTATATTTATATACTGCTTCCTGCACTAGAGTTATCTCATTCACTACGGGAATATTCACCACTGGTGTTGGTGTTGGTGTTGGTGTTGGCGTTGGTGTGGTTGTTGGTGCTTCCCCGCCACTACCGCCTCCACCACCGCTCGAACCGCCAGCAGCCGCTCCTACAGTAGGTGTAACGGTGGGAGTAGGCATAGTGATGGAATCCTTCTGAGATCCCTCTAACAGATCGGGCTTTTTCTCAAACGAAGATCCTTTAGCCCCATCGTTCACTGTTGCAGATAATAGCTGACCTTGTCCAGTTACCTTTGTAAGTGCATCCAGAATAACCTTACTCACAGTAGTACCTTGACCTAGATTAAGAATTGCTCCAGTCTGTACAAATATACTCTTGATTTGGGTTGCTCCTTCAGTTACAAGACGAACAACTCCGCCTTTTCTCTGAACGACTACTTGCTCTATGATAGAATTCTTGAAGTGTATAGAATCAACACCTCCACCCTTAACAAAGACTTTTCCTTTTACAGTAACATTATCTAGTGATACTTCACCTTCTCCAATGCCTTCATCCAAAAGCAAATCCCCGTATATAACAGCGTTCTGAAGGTTAACCCCATAAGTACTCACTGTTACACTCTCATAACCCGTTAGGTGAGCAGGGTCTTTGCTGCCAAAAACTCCTGACTGCGTGATATGAAATCCACCACCCATTGGTGTATTCAAGGATTCCAATATAGCTACTGCTTCAGCCCGGGTCATAGCTTGCAATGGAGCAAAATTCCCGTTAGGATATCCTTTCATTGCTCCTAGATTCACCATTCCCGCTACCTTGCTCTCACTCCATGACGCTATTTGGTCCCGATCTTTGAATTGATCCAATACGACAGGGTCTGGATCTTCCAATTTCAGCAGTATACTGATTATTACCGCAACCTCCTGGCGGGTAACAGGATCATTTGGGCGAACCTTATCGCCATAGCCCTTTAAGTAACCTTGCGTAACTGCCTTGGAGAATTCCTCATACACCCAGCCGCTTGCAGGCAAATCAGTAAATTTCACTGGTTGACTCTTTGTGATCTCGAAAAAACGATTCACAAGGGTAACAAATTCAGCTCTCGAAATGCTTTGATTAGGCTTTACCGATCCATCTTCAAATCCTTTTAACCAGCCCTTCTCTAACCAGCTTTCGATCTGCTGCTGCGCCCAGTGACCCTCATAGTCTTTAACCGAGCTATCTGCTGCTGCGGATACGGAACCCAACGAACTAAATACTAAACTGAGACCCAAGCTTACACTCACAATCCTTCTTAACTTCACACCCATCCAAACTCCCCCGTAATCCCTCAGATAATAAAATAATTGTAATTTTAAACCAATCGCATAAACATTTTTATATTACTCTATTACTACGTAATTGAAAACGTTTTTTTCTCTAAGAAATAACTACTGTGATATTCTCAACACACAAAAAAACCCACTCTCCTTTACGGAAGCGGGCTCATAGTCGTACAGATTAAATAATATCGTTAAATACCATGAAGAATACCATCAGCAGCAATGACACGGACAACAGCGCACTAAGCGTACGCAATTTGCCTGTTTCTGCTTTGACATCACGGTTCTCACGAATTCCAGCAGCAGCAAGACGCAAAGGCTTGCTCATAATACCACCAAGCGCAAACATTGCTAGCAACAATACAACGATAATGATCATCCATGCTACAGAATAATCACCCTTGGTCATCATGTAACCACCTGTAAGTAGTTGAATCACTAAACCGTACTGTGCAAAGCGGTTAAATCCAGTAACTGCACTTAACGTACCTTCTTTTGCTGCAGGCGACAATTTTTCAGCACGACCGATGATGAAAGGCAGTACAAGGTAAAATCCTAGTGCCAACGTCCCGATCATATGTAAGAAAAACAAAACGTTCCAATCCATATCATATCTCCTCCAATTTAACTGTGATAATAGTTACATATAATTATACCCATAATATTAGAATAAGAAAAGCAACTTAGGTGTCCATTCTTTGAAGTTGTTGATATAAAAAAAGAGAGCGCCCTTAAGCCATTTCACGGCCTTCGGGACCCTCCCCTTTCATCTGACACAATCTACACAGATAATATTGCTGTTACACTACGTACGGACTCTGCGGACTTATCTAAAGCCGCTTTCTCCTCAGCCGTAAGCTCCAATTCAAAGATCTTCTCAATCCCATTCGCACCAAGAAGAGCTGGAACGCCCAGAAACAGATTGTCATAACCATATTCGCCTTCAAGCAAGGCAATAACCGGAATGATCCGTTTCTTATCCTTCAAGATCGCTTCCGTCATCTGAACTAAAGAGGCTGCAGGAGCATAATACGCACTACCATTTCCTAAAAGGTCAACGATTTCCCCGCCACCCACACGTGTACGCTTCACAATCTCCTCAATACGATCCGTAGGAATCAATGTATCGATTGGAATGCCTCCGACACTAGAATAACGAACGAGCGGTACCATATCATTCCCGTGTCCGCCTATTACGAAACCACGTACATCTTCAACGGATACGTTCAGCTCTTGTGCAATAAAAGTGCAGTAACGCGCTGTATCCAGCACACCGGATTGTCCAATTACGCGGTTTTTCGGAAAGCCTAACGCTTCAAATGCAGCATAAGTCATCGCATCTACTGGATTACTCAAAATAATTACGATGGATTCCGGTGCCACATCTCTTACGTTCTCGCATACCGACTTTACAATCCCTGCATTGATATTCACAAGATCGTCGCGGCTCATCCCAGGTTTACGGGCAATCCCTGCAGTGATAATTACAATATCAGAATCTACAGCATCTTCATAACTTGAGGTTCCTATAATATGACTGTCGAATCTCTGCACAGGACCTGCTTCTTGCATGTCAAGCGCCTTACCCTTGGTTGGGTTCTCCATTTGTGGAATATCGAGCAGCACAACGTCTCCAAGTTCCTTTTGAGCTAACATAAGAGCTGTAGTAGCGCCGGTAAAACCGGCACCTACCACTGTAATTTTATAACGCTTGATCGCCACAGATTCGCCTCCTAGAAATGATAAAGGTAAGGCTAATGTTATCTGGCTAAGGCTAATCTAACCTATAGGTGGTTAATAATTTCGTCTGCAAATGCGGAGCATTTCAGCTCAGTTGCACCTTCCATCAGACGGGCAAAGTCATAAGTCACGGTCTTATTGTTGATAGCAGTTTCCATACCTTTATAAATCAGGTCCGCTGCTTCCTGCCAGCCCAAGTGCTCCAAGAGCATTACGCCGGACAGAATAACAGAACCAGGATTCACAACGTCTTTGTCTGCATATTTAGGAGCTGTACCATGGGTAGCTTCAAAGATGGCGTGGCCAGTAATGTAGTTAATGTTCGCTCCAGGAGCGATGCCGATGCCGCCGATTTGTGCAGCCAGTGCGTCGGACAGGTAATCCCCGTTCAGGTTCAACGTAGCAATAACATCGAAATCAGTTGGACGAGTCAGAACTTGTTGCAGCGCGATATCCGCAATTGCATCCTTGATAATGATTTTGCCAGCAGCTTCAGCATCCTTCTGAGCAGCATTAGCGGCAGCCTCACCGTCACGTTCCTTAATCACATCATATTGACTCCAAGTGAAGACCTTATCTCCGAACTCTTGCTCAGCTACTTCATAACCCCAGTTTTTGAAGGCACCTTCAGTGAACTTCATGATGTTTCCTTTGTGAACAAGCGTTACGCTCTTACGTCCGTGCTTGATCGCATATTCAATTGCAGCGCGCACCAAGCGCTTCGAACCTTCGGAGGATACCGGTTTGATACCAATACCAGAAGTTTCAGGGAAACGGATTTTGTTAACTCCCATTTCTTTTTGCAGGAATTCGATGACTTTCTTCACTTCAGCAGAGCCTTCTTGATATTCAATCCCTGCATAGATATCCTCTGTATTCTCACGGAAAATAACCATATCCACCAGCTCAGGACGTTTAACAGGAGAAGGAACACCTTGGAAATAACGAACTGGACGCAGACATACATACAAATCCAATTCTTGACGCAAAGCTACATTCAATGAACGAATACCGCCTCCGATTGGAGTAGTAAGTGGTCCCTTGATCGCCACAAAATATTCGCGGATTGCTTCCAACGTATCATTTGGCAACCATTCACCATATGTATTGAAAGCTTTTTCGCCAGCAAATACTTCGTACCAAGCGATTTGCTTAGTGCCACCATAAGCTTTAGTTACTGCTGCATCAAGTACGCGCTTGGAAGCTTTCCAAATATCACGGCCTGTGCCGTCACCCTCGATAAAAGGAATGATTGGATTATTCGGAACTTGTAGTTTTCCTTCTTTAATCGTGATTTGTTCGCCTTCTGTAGGTAGATCGAATTTTTCTAGTTTCAACATTTGAGTGTATTCCTCCTAAAGTTTTGTGGGATTTAAATAGCATTGACAAGCATCCAAGCATAAACGCCTTCGGCGTCCTTATAAGGACGGTAAGTGTTTAAGCGAGAAATATAAGACATAAAGTATCGTGTGAAACTTATACTTTCTTATATTTGAACAAAACTCTCATCATCATTAAAATCAAAAATTTAAAACACTATTGCTAGGGTTCATTCTACTAAACTTTAGGAGCAGCCCGCAAGGCTGCTCTTCTATCTTTCGTCTACTGGAACGTATTTCTGTTCAACCATACCCGTATATTCTGCACGTGGACGAATAATGCGGTTATCTGTATATTGCTCCAGAATATGCGCAGTCCAACCTGAAGTCCGGCTAATTGCAAAAATAGGAGTGAACAGTTCACGATCTATGCCTAGCTGTGTATAAACAGAAGCCGAATAGAAATCAACATTCGGTCTTAATCCCTTTTGCCCGGTAATCAATTGTTCAATATTTACGGACATGTCGTAAAGGGTGGTGTCATTTTTCATCGTGCCAAGCTCCAGCGACATTTTCATCAAATGTTTGGCACGTGGATCACCATTCTTATATACTCGATGACCGAAGCCCATGATTTTCTCACGGTTATCCAGTTTCTTACGGATAAACGGTTCAACCGCTTCCAAACTTCCGATCTCCTCTAGCATCTTCATAACAGCTTCATTCGCCCCACCGTGAAGCGGGCCTTTGAGCGCACCAATAGCGGAGGTGACCCCAGAATAAATATCGGATAATGTCGCAACTGTAACCCGGCCAGCAAAAGTTGAAGCATTCAGCTCATGGTCCGCATGAAGAACAAGTGCGGTATCAAGTGCTTTGACAGATACGCTGTCCGGCTCTTTTCCCCACAGCATATACAGGAAGTTCTCAGCAATAGAAACGCCTTCTTTCGGAGCCACTGGTTCAAGCCCCTTACGAATACGCGACAGTGCCGCCACAATTGTTGGGAGTTGTGCCTGCAGTTTTACCGCCTTAATTTCGTTCGCTTCTCTGCTCATATCGTCAGCCGCTTCATCATAGAGAGCAAGGCTTGATACAGCCGACCGCAATGCTGCCATGGTGTTGGCGTCTTTTGGATAGAGCTTCATTTGCTCGATTACCTGTTCAGGAATCTGTGCGAAGGCACTAAGATCCCGCTTGAGCGCTTCCAGCTCTGGCACCGTCGGCAGACTGCCGAACCATAACAAATAAGCTGTTTCTTCGAAGGTAGCATGTTCTGCAAGTTCATCAATATTATAACCGCGGTAAGTGAGTACACCATCCACAATAGAACTAATGGATGAAGTTGTTGCAACGATACCTTCCAAGCCTTTGGTAGCTGTCATAGCATATCTCTCCTTTGCCAACAAGGTATAAAAACAATCTTAGTTCCATGAAAACATTTCCAATTCAAAGCATTAAAAAATCTAATAAGTGCGTGTAAGAACATTTCCGTCAGGAATGCTGTATGACCAACATGCTTCGTATCTTTATTCATCATACTGGATTTTGTCGGTTATGTGAACAATGTGGAAGCTTTGGAGCGCATCAAATGATTTTATCAGAGAGATAGAAAAAAACTTCTAATCCTCTGATTCAATTTTTTCATTTCAGTTTACAGATTCCGGCCCATTCTAATATTTATCCCGCATTCTAGTCTTTAAATCAATCCTATGAATATATATGAAGACGAGCTCTTATTCCCCTGTCTATGCAGGAATGAAGAAGGTGTGGTCTCGGTATGGATCGTTTGGTATTAAAAAGACTGCTGCGCGGCCTGTGGGTCGTTCTGGCAACTTCCATCCTCCTGCTCGCAATCTATTTATTACTTCCGCTGTTATACCCCCTGTTGCTCGCTTGGCTGCTCGCATATATCATGCATCCATTAGTACTTATTCTTAAAGGCTTTAAATTACCAAGCTGGCTTGCGGTATCACTCGCGCTGCTATTTTACATAGGCGGAATCACACTAGTCTTAACCGCGATGATTACAAGGCTCGTAAAAGAATTAATCGTCTTGCTGCAAACCTTTAATCTCCACACCGACCAATGGAAGGATCTTCTGATGTCCTTAAGCCAGAATGCAAGCATTCAGAACATCATCAACCAGATTAATCAATTCTACCGTGACAATCCTGACTATCATGCTACGATTGACAGCAATATCAGCAGAACAACGGAAACTGTAGGTTACGCAGTCACGCAAGTGGTCACGGGATTTTTTAATGTAATATTGAAACTGATCTCCGCACTTCCTAGTATGGGTACGATTCTTATCGTGGTTGTCCTTGCTGCCTTCTTCATTAGTACGAGTTGGGAGCGTCATAATGATAAACTTACAGGCTGGCTGCCGACAGTATTCCTAAAGCCTGTGTCAGATATCTGGAGAGATTTACGCAGAGCGCTCTTCGGTTATCTACGCGCCCAGGCCATCCTCATCTCCATCACAGCGATCATTGTAATAATCGGGCTGCTGCTGCTGGGTGTGAAGTCTGCATTTGCTATCGGCTTAATGATTGGCTTTGTGGATCTACTGCCTTATCTCGGTGTGGGAATTGTGATGCTGCCTTGGGCGTTATATTCTTATATGACGGACAATCTGGCACTAGGGATAGGACTATCCATACTTTACGCTGTTATTCTTATTACCCGGCAGGTGCTTGAGCCGAAAGTGCTCGCGAGCAGCATAGGACTCGATCCCCTTGCCATGTTAATTGGCATGTTCGCCGGTCTGCAGTTGTTCGGTATGCTAGGGCTGATCATCGGCCCCGTTGTCCTAGTAGTCCTTGTTGCCTTTAACCGAGCGGGCGTATTCCGAGCTTTGCACAGCTACATTGTTAGCGGCAGATTAAGATAGGAACCGATAATCATCCATTCGTAAAATAGCAAACAGAGCGGTCCCTTCAGCAATGACAGGGTCCGCTCTGTTATTGTTGTAAAAAGTATACTACCGACGGTAAAAGGTGAAGGTGCCATTCTTCATCTTCTTCTCAATCCACTTCAGCAAAAATATACGGTACAAAGGCCGAGTCAATGGAAATACTAGCGTGAAACCGACAATATCGGTTACGAAACCCGGCAATATCAGTAGCAATCCTCCGAAAAAAATACATAAACCATCCAGCATCGTCCGACCAGGGACGCGGCCCTCCTGCATATGTGTTCTGCTGTCCTGCAGCACCTTCTTACCTTCAAATCGCATCATTAGTAGACCGATTACTGAAGTGGTCAGCATAAGCAGCAACGTTTTAAATGCTCCAAGTTGATCTGCTACGTAGATAAAACCGAATAATTCCACAGCAGGAATAATAAATAGTCCAGCCCATAACCATTTGCTTCTAATCATACTGAACCCCCTTCTTCCCGCAGCGCCTCTTTTATTGCGTGAAAGAGCTCTGGAAGGGCTCTATCCAGCCTAGCAGGCCTCCATTCCTGGTTCACCCAAACATGACTTGTCGTGCCGGTAACCAGCAGCTCCCCAGGTGGATCCATCGACCGCAACTCCCCTAGAGTAGCCAATAAATCTTCTGAATTTCCACCTTCTTCTTCCGAAAGCCTCCGCACTTGATACTCAAATACGACTCGTAACGCTGAGAAGGTAGTCATTCGCGCATACACGGAGATAAGATCATCATATCGCGCCGGACTTTTAAATTGCAAATCTGCTGAGGTGACAGGAAGTAGGACGCCTTGTTTCTCAAGTTCGCGATAAGTAAAACCAACCTGACGAAACATCTCCGTACGACCAGACTCAAACCAGTTCAAATAATTCGCATGATACACGACACCCATCTGATCACTTTCCTGATAGCGAACACGCAGGGTCGACTTATACCATCGGCTGGGCAAGCCAGCTCGTTCTAATTCCATCTATAAATACTCCTTTCAGCATAGCAGCAGGGAAGCGTTAAGCCTGGGCCCCGCCTGAAGATAGCGTCATCGATAATTTGCGCCGAGAGTTTCTGGCAACATAGAACAGCAGCATTGCTCCTGCGATAGAGCTCAACATACAAGACAGATTCATTACTTCTACCCCGCCTTGATTGAGCAAGAATCCATTCAGTAAATTACCGACAATGCCAGAAAAACCTGCAAACACCATATTAAATACACTTTGGCCAGTGGCCTGCATCTCGTTAGACGTGATCTGAGATACATATTCGACTGCAGCAATATAAAAGAACCCAAATGAAAGACCATGCAGCACTTGCACTCCGATCATTACCGATGGATAAGGAAAAGCAACCTGAATACCCCACCGCAAAACATAAATAAGAGCCCCAAGGAGCAAGGTCCGCTCACGACCCAACCTCTTAATCACCTTAGAAGCAAACAGCATGGAAGGCACATTCGTCACCGATGCGAGAAAGAGCGCAATCCCTGCATAGCGCGTAGACCCTCCAACCGATTGAAAAGCAATTACAAAGTATGTACCAAAAGCAGCCATCGTCTGGTTCACAAGAAAGCTGCCACCCAAAAACGCAAGGAAGACCCGATTCCCCAGCAGTTGTCTTACCCCCTGAGTAAATGATTGCCTCATCATATGATTCTCTTCCGCCTGCTTCGGCAATGTAAACGCAATAAGGACTGCAATCAGATTAAAAAAGAGAAAAGGTAGCCATATCGTGGATACAGAGAAGGTAGATACGTACACCCCTCCTGCATAAGCTCCCAGAGCCGCTCCAATGCTCATCATAAGCCGGATGCTACCGTAAGTGGCTCCGGCTCTATTCGCCGCCGAGATCGCGTAAGAATCGGCTATAGGAGCCTGTGTAGAGGAGAAGATCGTTGAGCACGTATACACCAGAAGAAGTACAATGAAATATTCCGAACGATAAAAGACGGCTAGTAAGGCCGGAACCGCCACACTTAGGATTAGTACTAAACGCGTCTGATTATACCGATCAGAGATAATCCCCCACATCGGCTGAATGGTGATTGCAACTAGCGTGCCTGTTGCCATTAGTATACCTATCTGTCCACTATTAAGTCCATTATGGACCAGCAGCAGCGAAAGATAAGAGCCAAATGAACCGCCGGCCAATCCTAAAAATAGATAAAAGCCGCGCAGCTTCGATAATTTTTCCATTTGTACTATGAGTCCTCCAGCTTTATATTTTTATATTTTAACAGAACACCCGTACTTCATATGTAATCATCGCATTTAATATAGCAGTACTATAAAGGCGGTGGACAAGTTGAGCATAAAATATAACTCTCTCATGGTAAATCATCCTTGTCTAACAGACAAATCTAATGCGAGCAATAGACAAAGCTCTGCCTTTGGCTGGTCATCTAAGAACTGGAGTGGCTACACTGTTACTGGTAGAAAAGGTGCCTTCAATCGCATTTCCGGTGAATGGACCGTCCCATACGTAAAACCAACCCACAAATCCACCTATTCCTCCGCATGGATTGGCATCGACGGCTTCAAGAACAGCAACCTTATTCAGACGGGAACAGGTCATGAATTCGTAAATGGGACTACCCGTTATTACGCCTGGTGGGAAATACTACCTGACGTCGAGACCGTAATCCCTTTTCCAGTATACCCCGGAGATCATATGAAGGGTACTATCACAAAAATAAGCCACACGAAGTGGTCTATCACACTCCGGAATTTAAGCAGAAATTGGACCTTCCGAACGCTTCAGCGATATACTGGTCCGCAGACCTCCGGCGAATGGATTATGGAGGCTCCTGAGGTCGATGGTTCCATCGCAAAGCTGGCCCGCGTGGGCACTACCTGCTTCAACTGCTGCCGAATCAATGGAAAACGACCTAGGTTAACTCTTTCTAATGGAGGGATCATGGTCCAGAATAACACCACCGTTGCGGTTCCTTCCAGTCCAAGCCCTCGAGGGGACTCTTTTAGCGTCAAACGTATATACTAACAGCATAAATGGATTCAGTACAAAAAAAAGAGCTGCCTCATTTGTAGATTTTCACTACATCTGAGACAGCTCTTCTATTTCTCGCATAAACGCTTACCGTCCTTTAGGGACGCCAACCGCGTTTGGGCTTGGCTAATTAAAAACTATGAATCAGGCAAAGCACAGTCGAGTACTACTCGATTGTGCTTACTTTTACCAAGTTAGTGGAACCGGAACGTCCAAGTGGAATTCCTGCAGTAATCACAACTAGGTCGCCAGCTTGAACCAGACCGGAATCCTTACCACCTTGGATTGCTGTTTCAAGCAATTCATCTGTGGAAGTAGCTACTTTACCGAATACTGGCGTTACGCCCCAAACGAGGGACAATTGACGCATAGTTCTTTCTTGTGTCGTAACAGCAATGATTGGTGCTTTAGGACGGTATTTGGAAACAACGCGTGCAGTATGACCTGTAACAGTCGAAGAAAGAATAGCCTTAGCGTTCAGATCCAAAGCGGAAATTGCAACGGATTGGCTGATAGCTTCTGTAACTGTAGTTTCTTGTAAAGTTTGTTGTTTTGAGAAAATTTCACGGTGGTCCAGAGCGGACTCCGCTTTCTCAGCAATACGGGACATTGTAAGAACGGATTCTACTGGATATTTACCAGCAGCAGTTTCTCCGGAAAGCATGATTGCATCTGTTCCGTCGAAAATAGCGTTTGCTACGTCACTTGCTTCAGCGCGAGTAGGACGTGGGTTACGTTGCATAGAATCCAGCATTTGTGTAGCTGTGATTACTGGTTTGCCAGCAACGTTACATTTTTGAATCATCAATTTTTGAGCCAAAGGTACATCTTCAGCTGGAATTTCAACACCAAGGTCACCACGAGCAACCATCAGGCCATCGGAAGCTTCTAAAATTTCATCAAGGTTGTCAACACCTTGTTGGTTTTCGATTTTGGAAATGATTTGAATGTGAGAAGCGTTGTTTTTCGAAAGCAGCTCACGAATTTCCTGAACGTCGCTAGCTTTGCGAACGAAGGAAGCGGCGATAAAATCGATGTCCTGTTCGATACCAAAAAGAATATCGTTGGTGTCTTTTTCCGTAATACCCGGCAAGGAGATGTTTACTCCTGGTACGTTAACGCCCTTCTTGCTCTTGATCGTACCACCGTTTACAATACGGGTCTTGATTTCAGTTCCTTGAATGTCGACAACTGTCAAACCAATCAGACCGTCATCAATAAGGATGGTGGAGCCTACTTGAACATCATTAGGAAGCTCGCTGTACGTGATGGAAATACGTTCTTGGGTGCCAAGGATTTCTTCCGTAGTTAGTGTCAGGTACTCGTCCTGAACTAGTTCAATCGGTTCTACTTCCAACTTGCCTGTGCGAATCTCCGGTCCTTTTGTATCGAGCAGGATAGCAACAGTTTTGTTCAGTTCCTTAGATGCTTGACGGATCGTTTTAATCCGAGCACCATGCTCTTCAAAATCGCCGTGGGAGAAATTCAAACGGGCCACATTCATACCAGCCAAAATCAATTTTTTGATATTCTCCAACGATTCACTCGCAGGTCCGATCGTACATACAATTTTACTTTTCCGCATTAGGTTTTCCTCCGTTTTTTCGTTCTCTCTGTCTCACTTTTTCCAACTACAAAATCTACTACAAGGCTAACTAATTAAATAGGAACTTTGTCACATGTGCCTTTAACTACGCCCTTATGAATATTACTGCAACTTAGACACAAAATCAATGTTGTAGGCTCTTTTAGATGTAATTTGAGCTCGAATTATCTGAACGCACAAAAAAAATTAAAATAATCCCGGCATTGCGTCGAGATTATTTTAATTCCAATAAAATGTATAATTTACACTTAATTCAATATGGTCCACTAAGTATGGTTATATGTCTTAAAGTGCAAATGGAAAGGCACTATTCACACTTCAGATTCCACTTCTTCTTCAAGGAAAATCTGCTCCTGCTGGACTTCAGCAAACTCACCAATTTTACGGAATTTACGATAACGATCTTCTTTCAATTCCGCTCTGTCCAGAGGAATTAGCTCCTGCAAGTGACGCCATAATGCATCCTTAATTGCAGCTGCCGTAGCTTCGTAATCACGATGTGCGCCGCCTTTTGGCTCAGGAACAATCTCTTCGATGACTTCCATTTCAAGCAGATCAGATGCCGTTATCTTCATAGCTTCTGCCGCTTGATCAGCCTTCGAAGCATCCTTCCATAGAATTGATGCAGCACCGTTAGGAGATATCGCTGAATAAATGGCATGTTCCAGCATAAGCACTCTATTACCAACTGCCAGTGCTAATGCGCCCCCACTTCCGCCTTCACCGATAACCACACAGATTACAGGAACACCAAACTGAGACATCTCGCGTAAATTACGGGCAATTGCTTCGGATTGTCCTCTTTCCTCAGCTGTATTGCCTGGATATGCACCTTTCGTATCTACAAAGGTTATAATGGGACGATTGAACTTGTCCGCTTGCTGCATCAGACGCAGTGACTTACGGAAGCCCTCAGGGTGTGCACTGCCGAAAAAGCGTAAAATATTCTCCTTCGTATCTTTACCGCGCTGCTGGCCAATGACCGTAACCGGGACGCCGTTAAGTTTAGCGATACCGCCTACAATTGCAAGATCATCCCCAAACATTCGATCCCCGTGAAGCTCGATAAAATCTGTGAAGATCTGCCCCATAAGATCAAGAGAAGTCGGACGTCCTTGATGTCTAGCTAGATGCATTTTTTGGGAAGGCGAGATATTAGAATAAACTTCCTCCTCAAGCACACGGTACCGTTCTTCCAGTCTTGCTACCTCATCCGTAAAATCAATACTTTTCTCTTCGCCAAACTGCTTTAGCTCGGCAATTTTCTTGCGCATTTCAACCAGAGGCATTTCAAAAGGCAACTCTCCTGCCAACCTAAAATCCCCCTTTCACATCATGCAATTCCAAAATTTTGGTCAGTGTGGCGCGCATTTCTTTACGGTGCACAACCATATCAATCAAGCCATGCTGCAGATTAAATTCAGCCGTCTGGAAATCATCCGGAAGCTTTTGGCGAATTGTCTGTTCAATGACTATACGTCCTGCGAAACCGAATACCGCCCCAGGCTCAGCAATAATAATATCGCCAAGACTAGCAAAACTCGCAGATACCCCGCCAGTTGTCGGATCCGTAATTATAGAAATATAAAGGCCGCCCACTTCGTTGAAACGAGCAAGCGCTGCACTGGTCTTCGCCATTTGCATAAGACTTAGAATACTCTCCTGCATTCTCGCTCCGCCAGAAGTAGAGAAAATAAGGAGTGGAAGCTGCTTCTCCGTGGCTTCTTCAATCGCCCGGGTAATCTTCTCACCAACTACAGATCCCATACTGCCAGAGAAAAATTCGAAATTCATCACAGCTACGATCACTGGATGTCCGCCAATAGATCCCTGACCCGTAATCACGGCATCAGTTTGTCCCGATTTTAGTTGCTGTTGCTCCAGTTTAGAGGCATAACCCGGGAATTTCAGCGGATCTATAGAATACATTTCACTATCAAACTCAATAAAGCCCTCTGGGTCTAACGTCATAGCAATACGCTCTACGGCGTTCAAGCGCAAATGATGACCACAAGTAGGACATACTTTTAGATTCTTTTCCAATTCCTTGCTATACTGGATCGTTCCGCATTTATTACATTTACTCATTAATCCTTCTGGAATTTCCCGTTTGGGGCGTTCGCCTTCTGCAGGCACGCCGCTTCGCTCCAGACGTTCTGAAGGAATAGTCGCGTACTTCCGTTTCTTCTGAAATAAATCTTTGAACACACCCGCACCTCTTCAGCCGTTTATTTGCGTTATGCAGCTTGCCGCTGTCATGACTTTTCTCTTGATAGAAATTCAGGGATGCAGAATAAGATTAAGGACTTCCTGTACTTCCTCCAGTTCACCCGAAGGAACCAATATCTCAAACTGCTGCTTGGACATATTGATTGGACGGCATTTTACTAAAAAACCTTCTTCAGTCAGCTTACTCTTAATCATATCCGCCACTTTGGCGGTCGGCGCGATATATATTACCGTCCACATGCCTTGCAAGGCCTCCCCAATCTTAATTCCCAGCCGTATCCCGTATAATGGAATTATGATAACACAGTTTACTTTTTTCCCGCAACAGGCGTAGGGCAAAGGAAGCAAGACTGAGGAACTCGTTCAAACGAAATGAATCGGGTCATTTATTCCGTATCCGTGACCAGAGGATATACTTTTGCCCCTTCCTGCCGATGAGCGATTCTAGCAGAAGCAGCTGCAGCGATACCCGCTACTAAGTCATCCAAGAACACGTGAATCCTCCCCTTATCATCGTTCAATTCACCAATGATTCCAAGCTTTATTTTGTCCAAGTACCCAAATCCTGTAAGTCCGATCATCCCATATACCCCTGTGATGCCAAGGGCTAGAGTCTCGTCCGCTCCATAAAGTGATTCATCCGCTTCCATTACTGCCTGGAGCGGCTGCGGAAGCAGTCTTTTCTCTGCCAGCTCATCAAGTGCGATCCCCGTCATTAACGTGTACTGCACTTCTCTTTTTCCCAATACAGATTTCACACTGGAAAGGCATTCTTCCTTGGATAAACCGGGATAATAGACCGATTGTAAAATATATACGATTTCAGCAATGGAAGAAAGTGTTACGCCTCTACGTTCCAACAGATCAACTGCCATTTGATAGGACATGATGTGATTCCCCTTTCCGCCCAGGGATTCGCCCTGTGGTTTCCTAATGTATGCGGAAAAGGGTGGAATTGTTCTTATTTTATTCTTACGGTACCTGCCCCCAGCATAGACTCGATAGCCGCGAATAGCTCCTCGGTAGGCTTAATCCGATAATTATCGCTAAGGGCCAGGAGCTTCTGATCCCGTTCGTAGAACAGAATCGTCGCTACTGGGCCTGGATGATTCTGCAGCAGCTCCTTCAGGCGCGACAGCTGCGCAGCATTCTCGGCGGCCGGCGTGATCTTGATAAAGACACGCTGGCCTGAGCCCGGCGCTGGCGCAGCGGCCGGTGCAGGTGTTGCAGGCGCAGCTGCGCCGCCTGCAGGTCTGCCAGCGGGGCCAGTGGCGGCCCCGCTAGCCCGCGAAGCAGGAGCCGCGCCACGCGGCGGCGCTCCTGCTGAGGCCGAGCGTCCTGCGCTATACGGGCGGGACGCAGCGGCACTACGGCGCTGCAGCAGGCCGCGGAGTGTCTCCGCGGATAGCAGCGCCACTTCCTCGGCCAGCAGCTTGAAGCCTTCGTCCTCCTGCTGCACCTTGGCGCGCAAGGCCAGCAGCGCACCCTTGGCAATCAAGCCGCGGCTTCGCTTCCACACCTCGGGGAAGAGCACGACTTCGCAGCGCTCGATCTGATCTTCCCATTCGATGAAGGCCATCGATTTTCCTTGCTTCGTCGTAATTTCCTTAACGGATACGACCATGCCGGCCGTAACCGTCTGGCTCTCATCTGCGGCTTCGCCGAGATCCATAAGCCGCTGTATACCCGTCTCCTCAAGCAGCTCAACACTATCGTCGAGCGGATGACCTGACAGATACAGCCCCAGCAGCTCACGTTCCATCTCCAGTTGCTGTCCTACTGTAAACTTAGAGATATCCGGATAGCGAATCTCCCAATTCGGCGTCTCCACCAAATCATCGAACAACTGAATTTGCAGTTCATCCCGCTCCTTGCGCCATTTCGTCGCGGCGTCAACGGTCTCGTCCAGCATAGCCAGCAGCTGGGCCCTATGACCCGGCAGACAGTCAAAGGCTCCTGCCTGCAGCAAAGACTCCACTACCCGCTTGTTGCAGACCCGCAGATCCACACGTCGACAGAAATCGAGCAGGCTGTCGAACGGCCGCTCCTTGCGGACCGACATAATATTCTCCACTGCTAGCGTGCCGACGTTCTTAATCGCTGCGAGCCCAAAGCGGATATGCCCTGTTCCCGTTTCCTCTCCTGGAACAGGGGTAAACAGTACGCCGCTCTCATTCACATCCGGCGGTAATACGCCGATGCCCGTCCGGCGGCAGTCCAGTACATATTCCGCCACCTTACGGTGGGTTCCCATCACAGCGGTCAGCATAGATGCCATAAACTGTACCGGATAATGCGCCTTAAGATAAGCCGTCTGAAAAGCCAGCACACCATAAGCCGCCGCATGCGCACGCGGGAAGCCGTAATCGGCAAATCGTACGATCATATCATAAACGGCATTCGCATCCGTTTCGTTATATCCTTGCTGCAAGCTCCCCTGTACAAAATGACTGCGTTCCTTATCCAACGTCTCGCGCTTCTTCTTAGAAACCGCTCGGCGGAGCAGATCCGCTTCACCAAGCGAGAATCCAGCCATAAGTGAAGCAATCTGCATAATCTGTTCCTGATACACAATTATCCCATAGGTATCCGCTAATATAGATTTCAAATCAGGATGCGGATACTCTACTTCGATCTGACCGTGCTTACCTGCTATATATTTCGGGATAAACTCCATCGGACCCGGACGATACAAGGCTAGGACCGATACGATATCTTCAAAACCATTAGGCTTCAAATCCTTAAGCACACGTCTTACACCCGCCGACTCCAGCTGGAAGACCCCAGTCGTCTCACCAGCACCTAACATTTCATACGTGAGCGGATCATGATCTGGTATGATTTTAAAATCTGGAACACTGCCACTCATTTCTTTAATCGAATTCATGCAGCGTTCGATAATCGACAAAGTACGCAGGCCCAGAAAATCCATCTTCAGCAGCCCAACACTTTCCAAATGCTCCATAGAGTATTGAGTTAACGCTGTACTTTCGTTGCCCTCTTGAAGGGGTACAGCATCAGTTAACGGACCTTTGGAAATAACAACCCCGGCAGCATGTGTCGAAGCATGACGAGGCATACCTTCCACTTTCATTGCCATATCCAGCAAGCCTTTGATCTTCGGATTACTGTCATACAGCGCTTTAAGGTCTGGAGTAGTCTCTAGTGCTCTAGCAAGGCTGATACCTAGTTGTCCTGGGATGAGCTTGGCAGCCTTATCTACCTCGTTATAAGGTAAATTCAGTACCCTGCCCACATCACGAACTGCAGCCCGTGCAGCCATGGTTCCGAACGTAATGATCTGTGCCACATGTTCTTTGCCGTATTTCTCCACCACATAAGCGATAACCTCATCACGACGCTCATCACTAAAATCGATATCAATATCCGGCATCGTGATCCGTTCTGGATTTAAGAAACGTTCAAAGAGCAAGTTATACTTAAGCGGATCTACATCCGTGATTCGTAGGGAATAAGCGGTAAGACTCCCCGCGGAAGAACCCCGGCCCGGACCAGTAGCAATCCCCTGACGATGACAATAAGCGATAAAATCCCACACAATTAGAAAATAATCACTAAAACCCATATTCTCGATGACGCCAAGCTCATAGGCAAGACGCTTTTCAGCGGTTTCTCTTTGCTCAGTTGATGCCCAAAGCGGTGTGTCTATATACCGTTCTTCAAGCCCTTTAAAGCACAACTCTCGCAAATATGCAGCGGAGTCCTTACCTTCTGGAATTGGTGAATAGGCAGGCAGAATGTGTTGACCGAAGGTAAGCTCCAAATTACATTTTTCTGCGATCAATAGCGTGTTACTGATAGCTTCAGGCACATGCGGGAACAACGCCGCCATCTGATCACTGCTTTTGAGAAACAGCTGATCTGTTCCGATCTTGAGCCGTTCCTCATCATCCACAGTTTTACCTGTTCCAATACAGATCAGAACATCCTGTACCTCTGCATCTTCCTTGGCTAAATAATGAACGTCATTCGTAGCTACAAGTGGGATCTCACAGGCCTTGGCAAGTGCGATCAGCTTCGGATTTACTCGCTTTTGCTCGGAAATTCCGTGATCTTGAAGCTCCAGGTAGAAGTCTTCGCCAAAAATCTCCTTATATCGCAGCGCAGCTTTTCGCGCCTCGTCATCTCTTCCATGCAACAAATGCTGCGGCACTTCGCCACCAAGACAGGCACTGAGGCATATGATCCCCTCCGAATGAGCGGCCAAAACCTCCATATCAATACGAGGTTTATAGTGATGACCTTCCAGATGACCGATAGAGATCAGCTTCATCAGGTTCTTGTAGCCGGTTTCATTCTTGACGAGCAGAATCAGGTGATAAATCGGTTGATCTTTACGACTGCCTCGCTCACGGCGAGAGCCCGCGGTTAAATAGGCTTCACAGCCGATAATCGGCTTGATTCCATTCTCTTTACACGCTTTATAAAAGGGGATCGCCCCATACATCACTCCATGATCCGTAAGCGCCAGCGACTTCATGCCGTATTCGCCGGCCCGGCGCACGAGATCGGTAATGCGCGCCGCCCCGTCCAGTAAACTGTATTCGCTGTGCACATGCAAATGCACGAAAGGGCTCATCATCCCACTTCCTTTCTACTACAAAAATCAAACATAAATAGTTGTTCAAAAAGTCCGCTTTTGATCACGAAGTAACCCAAGAAGCTTACTCGACATCGAATATTGGATTCAGGCGAAACTTCCGATGCTCACGTAGCTTCCACTACGCTCCGCTCCTCATTTTCTACCTTCTTTCAATCTTCTCGGTGCTGAAAACCGTACTTTTTGAACTCGCACTATAAGATGAAACTATTTTATCATATTAAAGGGGGACCCGCCCATAGAATGGATTAAGAGCACATGGACAGGCAACGATTAGAGATGCCTCGTCCGGGAAGGGGCCTTTATGAGCATTTTTATGAGCAAAGCCATCCTCGATTTCTTTATCGCCTTCGGCATCGTACTTGGCGGAGCTATGGTCGGCGGAATCGGCGCCGTAGTATCCCTGCAACCACCGACGCAAACAATGCTAGATGTAGCAGACCGGATTAAAATATGGGCACTTGCCGCCGCTGTAGGGGGTACTATGGACCCTTTACGGGTCATTGAAAGCAATGTGATTGGAGGTAACCTCTCCCCCGCCATCAAGCAAATCATGTATATTGCCTTCGCTTTTCTCGGAGCTCATATGGGCAGCGAGCTAGTAAAATGGGTGTGCGGCAGGGGGTAACGCCAGTGAGAGTTCCACCATTCAGTCGTTTTCGTAGATTCACCCAAATTTCCGCTATATTCATGCTGGGGATCGTCGTAGGAGCTGTCATATACAATGCTATATACCATGTTGGATTTAACGTGTTATGGCTGAATAATGCAGACCTGCGTGCACAGATCGAGCAATATCAAGAGGATATTAAAACACTCAAAAAATACAATAATACCTCTACGGTAATCAGAGAAATCAAAATTCGATCAGAGGAAAGCAAAGCCCAAGCAGAAGGCTCACCCTCAGTTGACCCCGTAACTTTAAAATTAATACTTAGTGAAATACGATCAGATCTGGAGCCGATGCGTGGCCGCAGCATGTTCGATATTGACACAGACAGTAAACTGGTTAGACTGCTGCTGGATGGAAAACTTTACATTGTGCGGGATAAAGAATACTCTGTCAAAATCCGGACGATGCTCGTCATGGAAGGTGTTCTGCAAATCTGGGTGGAAATCAGTCCTTTTAAGCGCAACTAACAACCATCGTGTGATACAATAATGGACAGACAAAAGTGGAAATTACTTCAAGGTTTTTCACGACATGATAAAGGAGCTGGCTGTCCATGGTTTTATTTATCAAGTACTTATTGTTTATCCTGCTGGTGATCTTTGTAATCGGTGCCGCTGTGTACAGCTTATCCTCTCGCCGTGCCTTAAATCCCCAAGATAAGGGGCTAAAACGCTCCGTCATGAATGTGATGCTGGGTGCAATGCTCGTAACACTCTCCCTGATTTCCATGTTTCTATTTCGCGGCTCCACCATTAATATCATTGTTGAAGCTGCCTTTCTTCTAATCGGTGTGTTTAACATCTTCTCAGGAATACGCAGCTATAGTTATTACAGCCGTAGCCGTAGCCAGGAACAACACCAGTCGAAAGCCTAGACTATCCCTCTGATAGGGTTACAAGAATAAAATAGACTACCCTCACTATCATCGTTGAGGGCAGTCTATTTAGCATGTTTGTGATTCATTATCTATTAGCCGTGATCAATGGATTGCAGCATCAGGACAGCTTTCGCTACCAGGGTATCCGAATAGCTGATCTCTATTTCAAGCTTACATGTACGGCGACTAATTTCGAGCAGTCTCGGCATTACAATAATCGCATGTTCGATCTGTACCGGCCGGATAAAATAGGTGGACATATTATCTAATACATAGTCATTTCCTGTAATATCCTTAGCTGCTTTAAACGCAGAGAGCGTCATTAGCGTAGACAATACACCTTCAGAAATGGTACCAAGGTCTGTGGCCATCTGAGGCGTAATAAAGCCGTGAAAAAACAATCGTCCCTCTTCATCCCGCTCATCCGCAAAACCGTTCCAGATGAGATGATCGAAGGTCTCCCCAAGCTGTGGAGTGTTACGGACATCTCGCAGACTTTGCAGCACTTCTTTACGGGTTAGGGAGCCCACCAATTTGCGGTTACGGTCTACAATGGGGAGAAAATCGACACCTTCCCACATCATGATCTGCGCAGCTGAAGCTAGTGAGGTATGCAGCGCAGCGGTAACCGGACTCCGAACCATAGCCTTTTCAATACTTTGCCCTTCTGTCAGGTTCTCTACTTCGCGTCGGCCGATAATCCCAATCACTCGGTTCCATTCATCTGTAACGGGAAAACGTTGCTCTCCAGTTTCCTCTGAAATCTGTCGTAGCTCACCTACGGTGCTTGAAATTTTTAACGTAATCATACGCGGTTTGCTGTCGACAATATCTTCTACCAGCATAATTTTTTTCTTAATCAATCTATCAAAAATCGCTCGGTTAATCATTGATGCCACGGTAAACGTGTCATGTCTTGATGAAATGATGGGGAGATCCAGTTCGTCGGCTAATGCCTTCACTTCACGACTCGTCCCGAAACCGCCTGTAACCAGAACTCCGGCACCCTGCTCTAGCGCCAAGGAGTGAACATCATCGCGGTTACCCACAATAAGCAGACTGTCTGCGTCTATATAACGAATCATCGCGTCGACCTTCATCGCACCGATTACATATTTATGTAGATGTTTACTCAGTCCGCTAGCCCCGCCGAGAACATGACCTTCCACAATATCAACCACGTCACCAAACGTCAGCTGTTCAGAAATGTTACGAGGCTTCTTTTCTACACGTACTGTACCAATCCGTTCCTTCGTAATTACAATTCCAAGATTCTCAGCTTCCTTAACGGCACGATAAGCCGTTCCCTCACTGACCAACATTTCTTTTGCAAGCTTACGAACAGATATTTTGGAGCCTACCTTAAGACTTTCAATATGCTGCAGCAGTTGCTCGTGTTTAGTAATTGCATCGCCTTGACCTTCCAACTGTTACACCCCCGTACTCCGATCTGTACTATACTGTACTCATTATACACGGAGAGAATGGCACAGTACAACCGATTCATAAGCATCGAATTCGAATTTAATTGCCTGTTATTTAGCAACCTTTTCCTCTTTTTTATAGTCTGAGAGTTAAAGAAAGAGGAAAGGAGCATTGTGGATATGAACAAGACCATGTTAATAATATTTACCATTACTTTGCTTTTCATAGGACTGATCGGCTGTGGAAATGCGAGAACCGAAGTAAAACAATCAAGCCAAATAGAGCTGGATGCACAAAATATAGTTTCTATTAACTTAATAGAAAAAGACCAGCCGGTGACGACTATTAATGAAGCATCATCCTTGGAACGTTTCGTTCAAGCCATAACTGCTGCTGAATATGATAAAGGACAACTAGATATTGCTCCAAGCGATTACAGAACCACCGTAAACATGAAGGACGGCATAAGTTATGAGTTCTCTTTTTGGATCGTCGGAAGCAACAGTGGGTTACTCATTAAATCGGGTCAAATGGGTCACTATCGTCTTTCAGATATCAGCAAAAAAGATCTGTTGGACTTATTCCAATCGACTGTTAAAGAAGATAAGAATTCTCCAGCAGACACTACTAACCCACGGCCCCCTAACGTTCAAGTTACTGTTGGCGATGAGCAATTCGCTGCCATTCAAGGCTCTTATTGCTGGAATGACAATGGCAAAGGCGTCTGTGTAGATATGGCTACTTACGATCAATTAGTTACCAAACAGAAGGTACATCCCAAAGCCACCAGCCGAGATCAGGTAAAACTCAAATTCTCATCTGCACCCAAGGAGATAGAGGTTGTGGCTTCATTTCCTGGTGAGGAACGTCCGGACGAAGCTCTTTCCGTAGAAAATAACAGTTTTCAACTCGCAGCAGGTAGCGGAAAACATCTGTATATAATCCAAGCAAGATGGCCTCAGGGGAGCGCCAGTTATGTATTTGAAGTAGAATGCTCTGCCAGTAAAGAGTAACCCGTTTGTTAGACAACCTGGGTAGTGGGTAGGCGAATAGAGAATAGTCCCTTAAGAAAAAAGGAAAAATATGTTATGATGGAGAGGTGAAAGGGGATGACTTTATGCAATTTCTTTTTATACTCGCGATTCTCGTTCCTGCGGTGTGGTACTACGCGGCTCTAGGTAAACGGATATCTGCAGAAGAAAAGAAAGCTGGAAAAGATCTCTCGGATGAGATCAATCCTTTTACAGGTGCAAGATAACTTTAATCCCCCTGCTTTGCGGGGCAATTTTAAAGCCCACTGGCTTAAGCTAGTGGGCTTTTCTGTGAATCTAGGGGATTTATACCCCTCTTTTCGCCAATTCGGTGCTTCTCACGGCAATCTAGGGGATTTATACCCTTCTTTTTGCTAATTCGGCGCTTTTGTCGGGAATTTAGGGGATTTATACCCCTCTTTTCGCCAATTCGGTGCTTCTCACGGGAATATAGGGGATTTATACCCCTCTTTTTGCTAATTCGGCGCTTTTCACGGGAATTTAGGGGATTTATACCCCCCTTTTAGCTAATTCAGCACTTTTCACGGGAATATCAAATCAAGTTACTTAAGGAAGCTACCCCAATTCTATGATCTTTGTGTAACTCTAGTTTCTTCTTTCCATTTGGACTGCCATTGCTCCAATTTTGCTTTTCGCACAGCTTCCAAACGCTTGGTCTTCTCCTCATCAACACCGATAATAAAATGCAGATGTGCCGCAATGACCATAAAGGCAAAAAGTGACCAGACCACCCCAAAACCAAATACCCAGCTAGGCCCATTCGCAAGCGATAACTTCGGCAGAGCATACAAAAGCATGGCCAACGCCAGCAACAGATAGACACCATGTTTAAACTTGTTTCTTTTTCTCATAACCAACAGCTCCTCGTAGACAAGATATTCGATTGAATCTATATCTCTACTCTATGAACATGAAGCCCGTAATATGAGACAAGTCCATAAAAATATACTTCTAATCAAAAAATTATATAAAATAATACGCATTTATGTAGCTAGCAAAGCTTATATATGAGATGATTATTTCATTTAGGGGGCGATTTAGAATTGAATGCAACTTATACTCATACCGAATACATAATTCGAAAAAAGGTATTTTCGATCATGGGTGCGAAACTTCATATTTATGATAACGCCGAGCAGCTTGTACTCTATTCACAAATGAAAGCATTCAAGTTGAAAGAGGATATTGCACTGTACACGGATGAGTCTATGCAAAAGGAGCTTCTGCGTATAAAAGCCCGCAATGCCATCGACTTTAGTGCTGTTTATGATGTACATGATTCGGAGACTGGCGAACACGTTGGTGCTCTTCGGCGTAAGGGACTCAAATCGATTTTGAAAGATGAATGGACGATTCTCGATCATCATGATCAGGAAATCGGAAAAATCAAGGAAGATAGCACCGCGATGGCTATACTCCGCCGCTTCATCTCTATTATCCCTCAAAAATATAATATCGAGATGAATGATACAACGATCCCGACTTTCAAACAAAATTTTAATCCATTCGTTACTAAAATCATCGCTGACTTCTCTGAGGATCCCAAGGGAATGCTTGATCGCCGCCTAGGTTTGGCTGCTGGTATTCTTCTCTGCGCAATCGAAGGAAAACAAGATTAGCGAGTTTACTCATGTGCTAGTCACAAGAATAAATAGGGTGTTCCCAATGCCAACCGGCTTCGGGAACACCCTATTTAGATTGCACTGATCAAACTTTTCAGGTGAATACCCGCTTACTAAAAGCGTTTATTCGCCATACAATTGCGACAAGCTCTCGGTAATGATCTTGTTTACATCCTCAATTACAACACTCAGACGGCGTTCTGCATCGAACAGACGGCGAATCCCAAGATTCATGTTAAGCACCTCGAATAATTTCTCCATCTTCTCCATTTCTTCCTGTGGAGGCATATCTCCGCTCATCATCCGTTGTTGAAGCTCCAATTGACCATTGCGGAAGTTGTCGAGCATTGCCTTGGCTTCAGGATCTGTTTCTACCAGTTTCATCGCGTTGGTGATATCCGCTACCTCAGTGCTTTCTTTAATGGCTTTCGCCAGTTCATGTGCTTTGTCGTGAATACTCATTATGATTCCTCCTAAAAGTTTTGTAAGTCACTACTTCTCGATTCGTCTTCGTACAAAACTCACTTCGAAAGCGATGCTTAAGTTTTGTTAGCGTTCGCTTCCTAGAGTTACTTCGTACAAAACTCACTTCGGAAGCACTGCTTAAGTTTCCAAATATTGATTCATCCCATGCTTGTTTCGCTTCTTGGGTCAGACTTATGAAATGATGCGGCAAGGTTTTTAAAGAGTAGGTCAATCACCAAGGGTCATATGTCTCCATATGATGAATGATATGTAACCCTTAGCTACCAAATTGCCGGCATCATGCTGCCTACCGGAAGGAGATCCACGATGTCCCAATTCAAGATCCCGGTCCATACGGTCCACACGGGCATCCTGCAGGAAAACGCTATAATGCTTGGCGAACGATCCATGAAAAGACTCAAAATCCCGGCTCACGGAACGCTCCAGCTGGCTTTCGGCTCTTTCCGGCAGGAGGTTACCATTATCCCGGCTCCCAAATCCGAAAGCCTGCGTGTAAGCGAAGGACTGGCGCGGCGGACCGGATGGAAACATCGGCAAACCCTCAACGCCTCTTACAGCTCCGTAAGTCGTACCTTGCGACTCGGACCGTTGATCGGTGTACTCGTCAGCCGTGACCATCCAGATAATCTCGACAGGCTGTTTGGACCCATTACCATGTTCTGTCGAGAATTAACAAATGCCTGCCACTCACAAGGCGCCTATGTATATTTCTTTACCCCGGAAGCGCTGGAAACAAGCAGCTCTTCCATCCAGGGCTGGGTATACAACGAGGGTTGGAGGAAAATGAGTCTGCCCATTGCCGATGTAATCAACAATCGGCTAACGACGCGAAAGGTGGAGAATAAACCTAGCGTACAGCATTTTTTGGCGGATGTAAAATCACGGTATGGAACGCATTTCTTCAACGAAAAATTTCTTGACAAGACAGAAGTATTTGAAGCTTTAGCGCAAGACCCTTCATTGAAGCGGTATTTACCGGAATCGCATGCTTTAAACGGTTTTGCTGTTGTAAAGAAAATGTGTAGCCAATACCCAAGCGTGTTTCTAAAGCCTGTACGGGGCAGTCTCGGCAAAGGCATTCTCCGAATCTCCAAAGATGAAGGCGGAGGATACCGTTTGTTATCTACTACCTCTATAGGTACACGCAAACAAAGCTACCCGACATTAGCTAAACTGTACCAGTCCATTGCTCCCAAGATGAAGACAACGCGCTACCAGATTCAACAAGGATTACCTTTGATGGAGCTCGGTAAGCGTCCTGTAGATTTCCGAGCACTTGTACAGAAGAATGGTACCGGAAAATGGGGCGTTACCTCCATTGTCGCTCGCACCGCTGGAAGCAATCATTTCGTCTCCAATCTAGCAAGAGGTGGCAGTCTCAGTACTGTCCGTGAAGCCGTTAGCAAGAGCAGCCTTCCTCCAGGTACCAAGGATAGCGTACAGCTTCAGCTTCCAAGAGCAGCACTTGCCATTGCAAGAGGAGTAGAAACCTTTATCCCTGCTCATTTCGGAGAGCTCGGAATCGATCTGGCACTGGATCAATCCGGACGAATATGGCTCTTGGAGGTCAACTCCAAACCTTCCAAGAACGATAATACACCGCTAAACGATCAAAAAATCAGACCGTCCGTCAAGCAAATGATTCTGTATTGCCGCTATTTGGCCGGTTTATAAGGAGGACACAATGACTGAAACAGCTATGGGGTTCCTCGGCATTATGACGGGCCGTCGCCATGGGAATCCTCCGATTGCCGAGCCAGAATTTTGCAGTCATTTATGCCGTGCAGCTCCGCGATACAACCTTAAAGTCCTCGTGTTTCATCCGGACGGAGTAGCGGCAGACGGGTCATCTATAACCGGTTATACATGGAAAGACGGAAGCTGGCACAATACGACCTCTACACCACCAGATATCATTTATAATCGTTGTTTTTACAATAGTCCGAAAGAAAGAAAAGAAGCCTCGTCTGCACTCTCTTTCCTTCACCGCTCACTACCTTGGTCAAGAGGTTTACCTGATAAATGGGGCGTATACGAGATCTTGAAGCGCAACCGAAGAGCCGCTATTTTACTGCCGGAAACTGTTCTTTATACCGGTACACGCAAGTTAAGCAATATGCTCGCTGAAAGAGAATACGGGGTCTTCCTAAAACCCAAAGCAGGCTCTCATGGCAAACGTACATTGCATGCCATACTGCAGAACAGACGCTCTGGAGGAGGCATAAGAGTACGAGGGCGTGATGGGACAAATACACCCTTTCAATATGTATTCAGCTCGCAGGATGAAGGACTGAACTGGATTCATGAATTTATCGGCAGACGCCGCTATATTATACAGCCTTATCTGCACCTAACTAATCGTAAGGGGCAACCGTTCGATGTGCGTGTATTGATGCAAAAGAATGGCCTCGGTCGCTGGGATCTTACTGGCATGGCCGTTCGGCTGGGTAATCATGGTTCACTGACTTCGAACCTGCATGGCGGTGGAACTGCGGTTCCTCCCTTGCCCTTTTTACTTGCAGAATATGGTCAGGACGGAAAAGACATCATGCAGGAGCTTGCTGCAGAAGCTGCATACTTGCCTCCTCTTCTGGAGGCCGCATGCGGTAGGCTTGGAGAACTCGGCCTAGATTTCGGTATTGATTCGAGCGGTCGGATTCATTTACTTGAAGCAAATTCCAAGCCAGGGCGCACGGTATTCCGGCTGACGGGCGACCGCCGGGCTGCTAAGCTCGCCGCCGAGAATCCACTGTCTTATGCGCGCCATCTGCTACTCACACAGCGACGGATACCATCCCTATCTACGGACAGCTCCGTTATAAACGGGAGAATGATAACAATGGTTCCTAAGGAGGATTCATAAATGAGTCTCACTTTTTGCAATGTGCATTTTACTAAGCAGCCCCAAAGAGTTGTATATGTATCAGGTGCACTGATGAAAAGCTTGAAATTAACCGGGAAGAAGAACATTCGCCTTAGACTCGGTAAAGATGCCATCCCGACCATGATCAAGCCCATCAAGCGCGCCGGAAATCATCTATTCCTCGCCACTGGTGTAAAGAGTGCTATCAAGGTTCCGAAATCTGGTGGTATCTATTTACGCAATCTGCAAAACGACGAGGTACAGCTTGGACCTTTGGTCGGTGTTTTGACCGATGGGCCAGCATCTTCAAATCAACCCTTCGGTTCTCGCACTGGCTTTATAAAGCAATTACTGCGGGAAGGCAGTAACAAATGTTATATATTTGCCTTTATGCCGCGTGATATCAACTGGCAACAGGAGCAGGTCTATGGTTATTTCTTAACCGCAGGCGGCAAATTCGAACGTAAAATGGTTCCTCTGCCTGATGTCGTCTACAATCGGCTCCCCAGTCGGAGAGCGGAGACTTCACCTTATATCAACCAGCTTCGCGAACGCTTTATGCGCAAGAAAATCCCTTACTTCAACTGGAGCTTCTTCAATAAGTCCGATATTTATCGGTTGCTAGAGAATGACGGAGCTGCAAACCGTTACGTACCTGAGACACACAGCAATCCCTCCTCCGAAAAAATGAGGGAAATGCTGGATCACCACCATTTTGTATATTACAAACCTTCCGCAGGCAGCCTGGGTCACGGGATTTACCGACTTACCTATCTGCCGAAAAAAGGATATTTTGCCCGCTACCGCAAGGGTGGAAAAAACGTACTTCTGCGCTTCACTACCTTTGAAAGCCTCATGCGTATGCTTCGGTCACGACACGGTCAAGGCCTGCAAAATTATATCGTCCAACAAGGAATACGTTTGATTGAAATTGATGGCTGCCCCATTGACTTCCGATTCCATATGCATAAAAACGGCAGTAATCAATGGATTGTAGTCGGAATAGGCGCTAAGAAAGCCGGCCGGGGCAGTGTCACCACTCACCTCAAAAACGGGGGGGCATTGCTTACACCTGGGCAGGCGCTCGGGCGTGTATTCGGCAGCCGAGCAGATGAAGTATTACAGCGTGCGAAGAGTACAGCCATTAAGCTGGCAGAATCCTTAGAAATCCAGCATCGTCATTTGCTCGGTGAAATTGGCTTTGATCTCGGCATTGATCAGGATGAAGACATCTGGATGTTCGAGGCCAACGCCAAACCAGGACGTTCCATCTTCCGTCATCCTTCCCTGCGCGCTGAGGGCAAAGCTTCCATCGAGCACATTCTGGAGCATTGTCTATACCTCAGCAAATTCCGCAGGAGGGATGAGATGTGAACACCCATATTCCGGATGAAACAAAACCCGTTATTGCCATACTGACAACCAGCGATAAAGTAAGGCATTTTAATGGCAACCGTAATAATTTCCGGGACATCATTCGCACAGGCAAGGAACTGGGATTTCTTGTCTACGTCGTCACTGTCCGTGACTTGAAGCTCGAGGAACGGATGGTGAACGGCTATGTCCCATCATCCAGCGGAAGAATATGGTACAGCATTCCGGTACCTCTTCCACAAATCATATATAACCGAATTCCTACCCGTGAGGATGAGGAAAAACCTGCTGTCGTACGCAAAATAGCTCAATGCCTGGAACATCCAGGCATTAAGCTATATAATCCATATTTTTTCAATAAATGGAGTCTATTTGAATGGTTGAAAGGCTCGTATGCTACCTCGAAGCATGTTCCAAAAACCAGACGTTTACGCAGTGCAAACACGCTTATTGCCATGCTAAATAATCATACCAGTCTCTACCTAAAACCTGAGAATGGCAAAGCAGGTAAAGGAATTATGCGTTTAAAATACCGTGCAGATACCACCTTACCCTATCGGCTGCAAATTCAAAGCGGCAAAAAAAATGTGACCTACAAAGCTGCCTCAGTAGAACGCCTCTGGGCACGGATAGGCAAAGAAAAGGGGAACTCGCGCTACATCGTACAGCAAGCTATTGAACTAGCGACTCACCGAGGACGACCATTTGATCTACGTGTACTTCTGCAGAAAAACGGCAGAGGCGGCTGGGCAATGACTGGCATAGGTGCGCGTCTAGCTGGTGCCCGCAGCATCACTACGCATGTACCTCGTGGCGGAAGTATCGAGGAGCCCTCCACCATGCTGGAAAGCACATTTGGAACCGAAAGAGCAGCCTCTATCTTAAAAAGTGTACCTACAACTGCTCTGTTAATTGCCAGACAAATTGAAAGAGCCTCTGATTCTATGCTTGGGGAGATGTCGATGGATCTCGGTGTCGATGAGAACGGTGGACTCTGGTTCTTTGAGGCAAACTCCCGGCCGATGAAATTTGATGAGCCTGCGATTCGCAAGCTTTCTTTGGAGCGAATCTTTCAATATGGCCAGCACTTAGCACGCCATATCAAGTAGAATTCATTAAAGGATGTGACACAGCATGCAGATATCCTCTATCTACGACACTGACGCTAAAAAGTGGAAATCGCGGCTAACCGGACTGCTTGAGTTTATAAGAGAGCATGGGGAGCGTCGGATTACAAACCAGGCTTGCAAGGTAATGGCCCGATTAACTCCAGAACAGTTGTCAGAGCCGGGTGTCTCGCTGCTTGTCGCCACCGTACGCGGTCAGAATGGGCGCCAGCTAGCAGGAGTAAGCTTCGTATCCGGTTTCGGTGAAGAGGCCTGTCTCGTTGCCGTGCATCCCTTATACCGAAATAGGCATACCGGCACCGCCCTTATGGCCGCCCAGTTAAAGCGTTTAGGCCGTCTGGAATGCAGTGTTGCCAGCGATAATACAGCCAGTCTGAAAATGTGTTTCAATGTTGGTCTTGCCGCAGTGGCGCTTACTAGTGGCCCTACTGGCAAGCCAACTTTATTGATCCGGTCACCACAGAATACCGTCAGTACTACAAACTCTACACAAGAAGGTGAACTCCTGTGCCAGAGCCCGTCTTAGGCATTCTTACTTTGTATATAAATGAAGCCAAGCAGCTTGAAGAAAAGGCCGTGTACCGGAGAATGATCATTGAGGGCAATCGAATGGGCTTGGATGTTTTTGTGTTTACCCCCATGGATGTCCATCCCAGCAAAGAGCAGATCCATGCCCTTGTCTTTGATCCAAAGAGCGGGAAATGGTCACGCAAATGGCGTTCCTTCCCGAACATGATTTATGACCGTTGCCGTATCCAGCGCAGCACGCGCTTTCAACAATTGCTTCGTTTCCGTGAACGCTATAAACATCTGCTGTTTCTGAATCGTCCACTGCGCAACAAATGGACCATACACCAAACATTCTCACAAAAGAGTCGCTTCCGGCAGCATATGCCAGAAACATTACTGTATCATTCCTCTGCCGATCTGCACCGAATGTTGAAGCAGAGCCCGGTACTCTATATCAAGCCAGCAAACGGCACAGGTGGACGCGGTATCCTTAGAATTGAGCGGGTAAAGGACAGTAAAGGGGGATTTGATATTCAAGGCCGTCGCCAAGATCGCCGGATTATTCCACCCCGAAAGGTCTCTGCCTCCCGATTGGATTCCATCGTTCGACAATGGTGTATTGGTGGACGTTTCCTCGTCCAACAGGGGATTCCACTACGTCTGCCTGGTGGACGTTTCCATGATTATCGCATGCTCGTTCAAAAGAATGGGCAAGGCGTCTGGGAACTGACAGGTATGGCAGCAAGGGTCGGTGCGGCGCGAAGCGTAACCTCCAATCTTCATGGCGGTGGGCACGCCGTTCGAGCTGAAACGCTCCTGAAGGAATGGCTGGGTAGTCAAGATAAAACCGATAAGGTTATGAAAACAGCCGAAAGGTTAGGTCTTGATGCCGCTGCCTTCTTGGAAGAAAGTTTCGGAGCCTTATGTGAACTTGCACTGGATCTTGCCATTGATCGAGAAGGAAAAATCTATGTGCTGGAGGTTAATCCAAAGCCTGCACGTGAAGTGTTTGCCCGATCAGGGGACGGCAACACCTATCGCAAAGCACTAGTGCGACCTTTAGAATATGCGTTATGGCTATATAATAACAAAGGTGCCCCAACCACAGCTAAGACTACTGAGGAATAAATTGATACTCAACAACAAAACGACCGCCTCTCTGCAATATGCAGAAAGTGCGGTTGTTGTATGACTTCTGATGTTCTGAGGAACTTATATTAGAAAAAATCGTTGTATTGAAGATTTTAATTAGCTGAGCCAAGGCGTTAGAAAAAAGAAGAGCATAGTTGTACCCACACAAATATGGAGCAAGAGCTGTAAGTCCTTCTCTAATAGATGTTTTATAAACAAAAGATAGCTCACGATACACAACAAAAAAACAGCAATATAAAAAAATAAGGAATCATAATGAGTAACTATAAATAAGTCTCCGCCACCAATAGAAAAGACTATACCTATTACTAAAAACCACATGCCCACTCCAAGTGCAGCGCTTAAAGCAATAAAAAGGAAGCTCATTATCATTTTTTATACTCCTTTAACATGCTTCTCTATTCCTTATCATCACATAGGAATAACCCCTTTCCATGATCTATCGGATCATCCCCTTTGTTTATGTATATCTTTTTAGCTTTGAGCTATTCCTGCATCTGCATTTAGAACCTTAACATTAAAAAAGGCAACCCTCTGCTTAGATGAGGTTTGCCTTTTATTCGTTTACCAAATACAAATCGCGATATTCCTATTCGCTAACCAATGCGTTGTCGTACAAGTCTATCAACTCATCGAAGGAAGTGATAATTACATCGGAGCCCTTCAGCTCATCCTGACGTCCAAAACCTGCATACGCACAGCCGATGACGGTTTGAGCATTTCCCTTACCTGCCTCCACATCGGACGAGCGATCGCCTACCATCCAGGCACTCTTGATTCCATGATTGTCCAGCAAAATGCGTAGCAATTCTGTCTTCGTCGCAGTGCCTTGACCACCGGCACTATACAATCCTTCAAATAACTCTTTAAGCTCATGCACCACAACTATACTGTGAATGTATTCCTCCAGCCCATTACTAGCCACAAACAACCGTACTCCACGCTCTTTTAGGGCAGTCAGTGTTTCGACCACCTGAGGATACAGCAACGTCCCACCTGCTTCAAGTCCTTCGACCTCAAGCTGCAATAGCAGCTCATCTGCACGGCGGTGCACCGCCTCATCGGCGTCAGGCATAACCTTCTTCCAAATATCTGCCAGCAGCATCCCTAAGCCGCTTAGAATAAGCTCTTCCGGCGGTGTTGGTCCTGAGTATAATCCCTCTTCCCGCAAAATATCGAACATTTTATGATATGCAGGTAATAAAAGACTTTCAGTCTGGAACAATGTTCCATCCATATCAAAAACAATCGCTTCCGGCTTGTTCAACTCCGAGTGAACCGCGTTCAGTTCTGTTCCTTGTACCTCTTTACTCATCTGTTGTTCCTCCCCATTCTCTTTTGCTTCAGGTAAGCACATTCATCTGCACGAAATTTCCAGTACAAGCCCTATGATATATGATATCACTTCGGAATGTCCATGCTCTCCACTTTTCTTGTTGCAGTTTATATTTCAACATGTTATATTACAACCTGTAATATAACATGTTGAAATATAAAGGAGAGATAACCATGTCACGTCCATTAATCATGCGCTTCCTCAAGCAGCCTGCTACCATCGTCGGGATTATAACTGCACTGTTGTTCCAAGTCTTTTTCAGCTTAATCTGGATTACAGGGTATGACCATGTAACTGATCGGATAGATCGGTTGCCCATTGCTATTGTGAATGAGGATGGTGCGAATGCTCAGCCTGTAGTCGATGGCATTACCCAGTCCCTTCAGTTCGTAACCAGACAGGACCTTCCACTAAAAGCTGCCAAGGAAGCCCTTGAGCATAGAGAAATCCGCATGATTATCAATATTCCACAAGGGTTCACCGGAGCGATTAGTAATCCATCCGGAAAGACTGAACTCCGTTACCTCATAAATGAATCTAATCCGCAAATGGTTAGCAATGTTATGCAGACTGTAGCCCTTAAAGTCACGGCTGCCATGAACACACAAAGCAGTAATACAGCACTAAACCAAACCCTCGAAGCTATGAAGCTGCCACAAGCACAAGCAGAGATCATCAAAAGTGCGGCAAGCAGCCGAATCTCCGCAAACATTGAAGTCATCCATCCTACAACTAATTTTGCACAAACTATGGTTCCGTTAATGATTGTTACTGCCTCCTTTACCGGAGCTATGCTACTCGCCATGAATCTGCAAAAAGCTTCTTCCAACTTATCGGGTCAATTTGGTAAATGGGATCGCTTTGGAGCCCGGTTTGCCATTATGGGTGCAACGGCTGTACTAACCTCTCTAGTGGGGACTATCATGGTTAACTCACTCGGGATCCACTCCAACCATGGCTTTCTGCTCATGTGGCTGTTCGAATTCACTGTGATTCTCTCCTGCATGATTCTTGCACAGTTCAGTCTGCTGTTACTCGGCGACGCTGGCGCCTGGCTAAATATCGCGCTTCTTTCCATACAAATGTTAGCTTCCGGAGCAACAATTCCTCGCGATGTGCTTTCTCCTTTTTATAGCTGGATCGGTCCCATCTCACCTGCTTACTACGCGGTAAATGGCATGCTCGACCTGGTTATCGGAGGCAATGGTATATGGAAAGATATGTTCTATCTACTCTGCATTGGTGCAGCAATAGCTGGATTAAGCATTATCCTAACCTTCATTCGTAAGGAAACTCAGTTATCACAAGAACAAGAGCCCGTACCAGCAAATGCATAATTATTTAGTTTGCCTCCTTGGTTATGCCTTTTCAAATTGAGAGCAAAATGCAGTTGTGATATGGTAGGAGGTGAAAGAGAGGAGCGACAATGATTCATGAATATACAAGATGTCATTCTAGGGATATTAAGTGAAAAACCTCATTCGGGTTATGAGATAAAACGGCATTTCGAGGAATACTTTTCTTTTTTCTTTGATGCCAGCTACGGCACCATCTACCCAACCCTGAGCAAGATGGAGAAGCTGGACCTAATCACCAAAGAATCCATACGGCAGGAAGGCAAACCTGACAAAAATGTATTTACAATTACTCGTGCTGGCTTGGATCAGTTCCATGCTTACTTGCAAACACCGGCTGAAAAGGAAGTTCTTCGATCAGACTTTTTTATGCATCTTTATTTCGGAGATAAGACCGATAAAGAGAACATAGATAATCTACTTCGGCAAGCATTGATAGAAAAGCAGGCAATGTACGACGATCTTGATCAGAAATTAAAGCAACTAGATTGCAAACTGTCCCCTTACCAGAAGCTGTGTATGGAATTGGGCCTAGTGCAATATGAAGCCTTTATCAAAAAGATTCAAAGTGTGCTGGAGTCTGAATAAGGATCGTGTGGGCAGTAGATTTCCTATTTTTCTAGGGGATTTGCTGCTTTTTTTTGTTGTGCTATCATAAAAAAGAACCGGCAGCATGCACAAATTGTGCTTGCTGTACCGGTTCTTTTTTAGCAAAAATGTGTAATCTATCGACTACACTCTGTCAAAGCTAGAAATCAGCTCATCGAGAACATCTTTGCTTACCATTTTACCTTTGAAATTGATGAGGTTCTCTGCGCTTCCGGAGAAGATACAAGTTGGCTCGTATTTTCTAAGAATAATTTTCTCTCCATCTACAAAAATCTCGAGCGGGTCTTTTATGTCAATTCCCATCGTTCTACGTAGTTCAATAGGAATTACGATACGTCCCAATTCATCTACTTTTCTTACTATGCCTGTCGCTTTCATCATCGTACATCCTCCCTTAAATTCACATTAATAATCATTTTTGCTAAAAGCTATGTAGGCTTCTAAGTGATAGTAATGATTACGCTATACTCTAATATTAAAGTGCTATTCATTCCCTGTCAATTTTATTTCTACAAAATATGATATTTATCGACAATTATTCGACAAAAATATGTACACTTTCGACAAAATGCTGTAAAGCGATCCAAATTATTTGTCTTGAAATTAATAAATATCCAACATTGCGATTACAAATCAGCTTGCAGAGTATCCCAATTGATACCCTCATTTACCCAATACATCAAGTCTGGAAACACTCCGACGTATATCAGAGCAAAGAAACGTTTAGTAGAGTTAATACAGACTATTTATGCTTTATGCATCTACTTTTTTCGACAATCCAGCTTTCTACTATGTACTGATTTAATATAAGTATTACATATTATTAATAGAAAGATCAAATATTGGATAAATTTAGTATAATTAATTGAATTTAATTACAAAAAAAACCGACCAGTGATCTCTGGTCGATCTATTCTATCGTTATAATGGCTTCTCCGTAACCCTGCCATTCGCATCAATAATTGCATTATAAGATAGGCTATTCATTAGCTTGATCGTCTTCTTATTATAAGAATCGTCCATGAAGTTCGGCTGTCCACCAATAATTTTGACTGGCGTAATCTTACTAGTCACCTTGGCCTCATTAATCTCAAAATTCACCAGCATCGAGTGAAGCGTCTTTTCTCCACCACGTGTTGAACGATTAAATACAAAGTTTCCAAGTGAATAATAGATCAGTTTATTTTTGTAGTATTCGATGCCCATCAGGCAATGGCTGTGTGCGCCGAGTATGATATCTGCACCACTATCAATCATCTGTTTGGCTAGCGTGCGGGCGTATTGTTCAGGATAATCCTTAAACTCTTCATTCCAGTGAATGTACACAATCGTGTAATCATTCTCCTTAGACATCTTCTGAATAGCCGTAAGCATAGGCTGCGAGGTGTACGCTGAGGCAGCTCCCGGTTTATTGTTGCCGGCATACCAAGAAGGGCCTGAAAGCACTCGACTTACACCTAAGATAGCGATCTTCTTCCCCTTTACCGTCCTTGTATACGGTTTGAACGCTTCCTCTACATTTTTGCCTGCTCCTGTACGGCCAATCTTATTTCGATCCAGATGCACCAGTGTATCGAGCATAGCGTCTGTTCCGAAATCTAAAATGTGATTATTAGCCAAAGAAACGCCGTCAATCCCAGCATAGGTTAAGCCACTAAGAACTGCTGGTTTGGACCTAAAGGCAAAGGTTTTCTCTGCTGCCCTCCCTCGAATAGACACTGGCGTTTCCAGATTCGCGAAGGCGATATCTGCCTTTTGCAAGGTAGGTGCGACTTTCACAAACGGAAAGTTCACTCCGTATTTCGCGATCTGATCACCCACAAAACCGTCCAAGAGAATATCACCAGCAAAAGCAAGTCTGATAGGTTCTGAAGATGGCGAAGCTGCACTAGATGCAATCGTCGAAGGGAGAATCAGTGATAATAGAAGTGTAGTAAGTAGCATGCTGCGCAGTACATTCGACCCTAATCTCAAAAAATACAGCCTCCTATCCTCATTATGGAATCTATATTAGCTATTATTCTAGCTTACTGGAAATAGATTACTAATTTAAGGGTAAGAAGACCTGTTATGCCTTTGATTTTTTCAAAACAGCCCGGAAGCATTGTAACCCACCCCACAAATCTGTGGACACAGCATCTGCAGGCAACTCAAAATCCGTCTCCCCCCAATATTGAAAACCAGCCTGCAGCAGCAAATCATTCATAAGATTTAAGTTTACCGTTGGGTAATCAAACGTTAGCACGAGCAGCCCCTCTTCATTCAACGTTCGGTGAAATTCCCGTAAAGTGCCGACCGTATCCTCTAAGGTCAAATGCTCCAGCACTGATATGCAAAAAATAGTGTCAAAGCTCTCATCCTCATATGGAAGAGCCGTAAGATTGGCCTGAGCAAGATGCAAGTTGTTCGTTCTTCTAGCTATAACCTGCTTTGCCGCTTTTTCCCCGATCTCATCAGTAATCGCATCTAGGATGTCCTCCCGGTAAATAACCCTGCTGTCCATATCGCAAGCATAAACCTCTGCACATACCCCAGCTAAATAAAATTTCAAGGGATGAGGAATTCCACAAGCAGCATCCAGCACCACACCATGTGGAGAAATAAAGTTAATACACCACTCATATTCAAAGGGACGGCTCCACCAGGATTCTGGCAAATCATAAATTAACTTCTCACGGCTTGCATCTGAGTTTACAAAAAAACGCGAGACAAAGGGATGTGTTGGCATGGCCAGGACTCCTTTTTAACGGAATTTAAGGTAGTGAGAGTATATTCATGATTTGCTGATTCATTCCATAACCTTACATTGAGCGAGACAAACCAAAAAAAACGGCTGCTCCCTTAGGAACAGACCGTCTTTAAATATTAACCGTACAAATCTTATGAGTAAAAGGATAGAAGCTTGGCCTCAACTCCATGTTTCTCGATCAAATGATCTAGTAAAGCAAACCATTCCGCATCAACTGTGCATTGATCTGGATGAGCCTCGAACCAAGCAATTGACTGCTTTATCCCTTCAGAGAAAGGAACGGCAGCCTGGAAGTCAGGCACGAGACGTTTGATTTTACGATTGTCAAAAACACTGCTGACCGCTTGATCGCCGATCAAGCCATCCGCCGTCCCTGGAGGGGAGAAGGCTGTGATAAAGTCTGTAGAGATATGAACCACTTTCGGCTCCACACCTGCCGCTTGCCCAATGGCCGCATAGATCTGATTCCAGTTCAACACCTCATCAGAAGTAATATGAATGGCCTCCCCAATCGCTTCCGGATGCCCAAGCAATCCGACGAACCCTTTGGCAAAATCTGAGTTATGCGTCAGTGTCCACAAAGATGTTCCATCTCCATGGATGACTAAAGGCAAGCCACGACGGATACGATCAATCAAGGACCAAGGATGCTGTCCGCTCGTGAGTGCCGCAGGGATGGCTGTATTTCCGTAAGTATGGGAAGGACGAACAATCGTAACCGGGAATCCGCTGCTCTTGTGTGCTTCCATCAATAGCTGCTCACAAGCAATTTTATTTCTCGAGTATTCCCAATAAGGATTCTCCAGGGGTGTCTCTTCTGTGATTATATAATTACGCTGTGGCTTCTGATAAGCCGAGGCCGAGCTGATAAAAATGTACTGCTTCGTTTTACCTGTAAACAGGTCAATATCTGTCTGCACATGTTCCGGTGTAAAAGCGATCCAGTCTACCACTACGTCAAATTCATAATCTCGCAATACTTCGGCAGCCTCCGCCGGATTACGAATGTCACCTTGAATCACCTTCGCCCCATCCGGAACGAATTCGCCTCTTTGTCCTCTGTTGAACAAATACAGCTCTATTCCTTGTTCTACCGCGTGCGGGGATACAGCCTGGCTAATCAGTCCCGTACCTCCGATAAATAATACCTTCATTTCACACGCTCCTTATAGAGGATGTTCAAAAACCGTACTTTTTGAACTCTCATTTATAGTAAAAGTAAACCTGGCTCGTCATTTATTCATTAACGTAATCTCGCCATAAGTGCTTGGGCTGCCAATTCAGCAGCTTCTTCGCCTTCGCATTGCTGAGTAACGACTCATGGCCTTCCAGCGGCTGGCGGAAATCCGTCACCTCTGGATAACGTGCGGCCATTAACTCTCTGCTAGGAACAGCCATACTGGTCTCATCTGCGCATATATTAAGAGCAACTGCGCCCAATCCGTCCGTTTCAATCGCCAATTGGCAAGCTGTCGCTACATCCCGTGTATCAATATAACTCCACAGAATCCGATCACGCTGCGCGGGATCATGAATGAAGGAAGGGAAACGTTCATACGTCGATGGGTCAATGACATTTCCGATTCTTAGGGAAACGACTTGTATACCCGTTCTGCGCTGGAACATCTCTGCTGTCTTTTCATTCACAACTTTAGATAGACCGTAGCTGTCTTCAGGAAGTTGTGGATGATCTTCATCCATCGGTACATACTGGGGTCCCAACGGGTTAACCGCAAAACAGATGCCATAAGAGGATTCACTGGAAGCAATAACTGCTTTGCGAATGCCTAGTCCAGCAGCAGCCTCCAGAATGTTATAGGTGGATACTACATTATTTTGAAAGGTGACTTCACTCGTCTTTATATTTGCGGCCGGGATCGCAGCCAGATGCACAACTGCATCAGCGCCTGCAAGTACGCCGTACACTTCACCTAAATTATTCAAATCAGCAATGATCGTTTGGCACAAGGAATCTGGAGATTTTTGCGTATCCACATTCACAACCTCATACCCTTGCTCAACAAAATGCCGGACCACCCATCTGCCGAGCATCCCGCTTCCGCCAGTAACAACTACTTTCGCCATGATCATATCTCCTTTTTTATGAATCTATCTCTAGTTAAGAATCTCTTCAATTTTCTTAAGCATATCCTCGGAAAGCTCTATTCCCGAAGCCTTAACATTCTCTTCGACCTGCTGCGGACGACTGGCACCCACTAGCGCACTTGCTACATTAGGCTGACGCAGAATCCAAGCCAAAGCCAGATTTCCCACAGAAATATTCAACTCCGCAGCTACCCCGCTTAGTTGGCGAACCTTTTCAATCTTCTCTTCTGTAATCGCCTTTTTCAACCGATCCAGCTTAGCCGCACGGCTATCTTCAGGGATGTCCGCGTTATACTTTCCTGTTAACAGCCCTTGAGCCAGTGGAGAAAAAACAACCTGTCCAATGCCACGTCGCTCGCCGAGCGGAATAATTTCTTTCTCAATATAACGTTCGAACATATTATAAATCGGTTGGTTAACCACGATATGATCCAGTAAATAGCGGTCTGCTACAGCTAGCGCATCTGTCATTTGCGCCGCAGTCCACTCACTTACACCGACATAATATACCTTGCCTTGACGAACCAGATCATCCAGCGCACGTAAGGTCTCTTCAATTGGAGTTTCCGTATCGAAACGATGGCAATACATAATATCCACGTATTCTACGCCGAGACGCTGCAAGCTTGCGTGACATTGTTCCGTAATATGCTTGCGGGATAGACCACGATCGTTAGGCCCCGTCCCCATTTCGCCAAACACTTTAGTGGCCAGCACATAGGATTCTCTCGGATAGTTCCGCAAGGTCTCGCCTAGCACCTTCTCAGCAGCACCCTTTTCGTAAACATTTGCCGTATCAAAAAAATTCACGCCTAGGTCGTAAGCGGTTTCAATGGCTTTAACAGCATTATCTCTTTCTACATATCCTCCGTATGTCAGCCAGCTTCCCAGACTAATCTCGCTAACTTTTAGGCCTGTTCCACCTAATCTACGATATTTCATAATAACTGCTCCTTTCCATAGTTCCGTGTTATGATTTCGGCAGGTTGCCTAACGCACATATTCATTCTAGAATAGTTTGTATATAATAGGAAGAAGTGAAATTTAGTTTACTATATGATCTCTAGAGTAGTTACTATACAAGAGTATAGTGGCACCAAAACAGGAGGAGATTCTTTGACAACAGCTAAATCTAGCAATAATTATATCCCTAAAACCCCACTTACTATTGAATGTAATGTAGAAAAAACACTTGAGGTATTGGGCGGAAAATGGGCTTTTCTCGTACTAAGAGAGTTATTCGACGGTACCCAACGCTTTGGAGCACTTCAACGAAAAATCACTAATGTCAGCCCTCGTGCTTTGACTAGTACTCTACGCCATTTAGAGGAACACGGTGTGCTAGAACGCCATGTTTTTCCTACCGTACCGGTAACAGTGGAATATTCTTTAACTCCAAAAGGTGAGGATTTGCATCAAATTTTGAAGGAAATGAAACTATGGTCGGCCAAATGGACGTAGGTTTGGTAGGGTAGGTTGCGTTGTGCGCTAGAGAGTAATTAGTTATGATGGACTCAGAATGCTTGGGCAACGCAGAGCAGCGATCCTCCAATAACAGGAGAATCGCTGCTCTGTTGAACACTTATGGGACAACCTCTTCAGTATTTTTACTATAAGCTTAATATTTATCCACAACCGCGCCGAGTACTGCCGTATTTACATACGGTTTTCCTCTAAGGCTCTGCAGCTCCTTAGCAGTTCCTGTAACAACAACTCCCAATAGCTGTACGTCACTGGCATCCGGTGCCGCTTTATCCTTTTTCAAATAGTTCGAGATTCGCTCAAATTCTCCGTAATACTTGCCCTCTTTCTGAAGCCCATATGCTAGTGATTGTAAAAAACCCTCTGGTTTCGGTTTAAATAAGCCTTCCCAATTGACACCGTAACCGTATACTTGTCTCGCTGATTCCGGTAATGCATATTTATTCGGGCTGCTGTCATTCGTAATAAACTCAAGCTTCTTTTTATTGTCATACGTATCTACCCAATACCACTTCTGTGTCAGCTCTGTTGGCAGCATCTTCTCTACTTCTGCTTGTGTATAGCTTTTATCAAATGAAACTGCCATTTCTACCAGCTTACCAGGTTCCATTTGTTCAAGTGCAGGTAGGTCATTCAACACCTTTCCGTTATAATTCACCCCAGGTACATAGAACATCATTTCCCGCTGTCCATTTTGTCTGTTATATCCTCGGTAATATTCATAATTTTGGCTAGTCATTATTGGATCAGGAACATTAATACTAGAGTACCCCCTATTAAGCAGAGAAAAGCGGCTGCTCATACTGAATTCCAGCTTTTTAGTATCCCACACGACAGGTACACCCTCAACAACCTTGTACGTACTCAGTTCAACTTTGCCCGATAAAAAGCCTAAATCCAGCTCAGTTCTCAGTTCATGAAGATTAGGACTGCTAATTTCCATCATAATCCTCTCCTCATCCAGCCCACGCATCGCTAACCAGCTTGTCAGTTGAGTGATACCGAGCATGCCGCTAAGCAATACAATAATGGTCACGATCAGAGAAATGACCGTATTACGGATCATTGTTTTTCGTTTTGCTTTCTTAATTATTTTTGAAAGGTTTTGATCATCCTTTTGTTCCCATGGAGCCGTCATTCCGCTTCACCTCTGTATTTTTTTTGAAATTGCTTGCGGGCACGAAACAATGCCGATTTGACCGTATCCGTTGTGATCCCAAGGAGCTCAGCTATCTCCTGATAGGACAGCTCCAGCTCGTACTTCATAATAATGAGCTGTTTGTGGAGAGGAAGAAGCTCATCTAGTACACGTTCGATGTCCTCTCGTTTCTCTTTTAACAGCACATGATCCTCCGGCAGTTCCATATCTGGCACATCCACATAATCAATAGGAATGACTATCCGCTTGCTGCGGCGGCACAGATCATAATAACGATTAATCGCCACTTTATATAGCCATGCACTGAATTTGTTCTCATCAATGGAATCGATATACAAAAGCGCCTTATACACCGTATCCTGTACAATATCTTCAGCATCGGCTGCAGGTGCCCCGAGACGAATCAAGTATTTTTGAATTTCTAACATTTTCGGTTGAAGTATCTGATGTAGCTGCCCGGGCTTCATCCTGCACCTCCCTTCGTATGTATAACGGTTAAGTTCTCGAAATGTTAGCTGATAGTAGAAAAAACTTATAAAAGAAAAGTTTCGCAAAAAAATCCCCTTACCGCTAACAGTATATAGATACCGTATAGCGTAAGGGGTTCTCTTTAAAAAAAATATTTATTCACTTATAAAAGATTCATTTATTTTACCTCAGGAATGTATTGCTCTCCACCAATTTGCTGTCTCTCAAAGGAATGGTTCATACTAGCTTCCTGAATGTGTCCGTACGCCCAGTGTTTATCGCTGACGTCTTTCCACTTCTGCTGTGCTCCATGCAATGGTCCTCTGCCCAAAAGTCTGTTAATCATCACAACGGCTTCTGCACGAGTTAATGTCTGATTCGGACGGAATGTTCCATCCAAATATCCGTTGATAATACCAGCTGCTTTGGCCCCATCAATCGCATTTTTTGCCCAATGTCCACTATTAATGTCTTTAAAGCTGCTGGTCCCACTTTGTGCATTATCCAGCAAGCGCTCTACAATGATAGCCATTTCTGCACGAGTAATTAGCTGATTCGGCTTAAAGCTGCCATCTTCATACCCCTTCATTAATCCTTGTGCTGTAACTATACTAATAGACTGCAAAGCCCAATAAGTTGTATCTACATCTTTATAAGATAAGGAAACTTGTGCTTCATTCTTACCCCATAACCGTGCCAAAATCGTTGCCATTTCTGCACGGGTAATCATTCGTTCCGGGTTGAAGCTGCCATCCGCATAGCCTAAAATATATCCTTTATGCGATTCATGGACTACATTTGGATTGTTAGGTTGTTCCTTGTCCGTGCCACTATTTTTAGTAAGATTAGTGATTGTAGTGCCACCGGAAGTGTTCGTTCCTTCCGAATTATTCTCTTTATTCGGCTGAGCGGAGAAACTCACGATTTGAAAACGACTGAACTTCGAAATCTCAAATTGGATCCCTTTTGCTACGCCGTTCTCATATTGAATAGTTCCTGATACCAACTCTGTCGTGCCATCCGTATGTTCGATGAACACCTTTAAAGCGTCTAGGAAAGCTTGTCTATTCTCAGTTGGAATAGTAATTCCACTTAATGGGAGAACAACCTTTGTGGTAAATCCAGCAAAGTTTGTTTCAATCTTTCTTGGCAGACCCAGTAAGTTAATCTGATTCCCAGCAGCGGCTAAAGTAACCTTAGAGTCAGTATTCGCTGCTTTTTTAGCCTCACTATCCTCTTGTGCGTTCTTAATCGGTACAATTCGGAAATAAAGATCTGTCCCCTTAGCTGCTGCGTCTTTTAAAGCTTCCTGACTCAACTTTACAGAACCTTCATCGGTAAAGATATTCATACCCGCATTTCTGTCAGCCAGTGCCGAAACCGCTGCAGCCGGAATCTCTACGGCAATCTCATCTGCCTTATCATCTGCTTGCTGCTTAATCTCAACAGTTAGCGTCCGGTTATTAATATCTTCATCCTGAGGATTAAAAGAATTCGTCAGACTTTCCACTTTTGACGGATCAACGATAACAGTATCAATCTTAACCTGATTGCTGAGCGTTGTTCTGAGTATGTTCAGACTCTCCGTGTGAATCGTGTCATTTGCGTTTGCCTTTACATCAGCCGTTCTTCCACTCTCTTGGCGTGTATTTTCTTTTTCCTTCACTATGCTCTTGTTAGTAACAACCAGAAGGAAACTCTTTGTGATGTTGGCGGTACCCTTAGAGATCGTAGCGGTAACAATTACATTCTTATCACCAACTTCAGGTCTGTTCACGGTACCATGTTCCTCACCATCTTTGCTGGATAGCTTAAGAACATCGATATTGGTCGAGGTCCATGTAATCTTCGTTCCATGTTTTCCTTTACCAAGCAACAAGAATTCATTTGTAACTGACTCCCATGTATCTCCATCCGAGAATTTAAAAGCCTTATCTACCCCTAATGCTTTAGCAGCATCTCTAACAGCATCCTCATCTGACATTCTGACAATGGTCACTTTAAATGTCTTTGTACGCTTTTCACCAGTCTCTTTGTCAAGAATCGTTGCAGTTAAAGTGACTTCGATATCCCTTTCATCAGGTCCAGGCTGAACTACTTTACCCGTTGCACTAACGACATCCGGTTTACTTGATTCCCAAGTGATTGATGTTTTTCCTGAAGAACCTTTTTCAGTCAAATATAACGTTTCGGTCACATGCTTCGCATGATCCCCTGCACCATAGATAATATCCAACTTATTGTAATCATTTATTAGATTACTTAAGGATGGCTTCGTGGCATCCGTTGGGAACGGATCATCCTTATCATTGATTCCATCGTGATCTGTATCGGGATGCTTCGGATTGGTGCCGTTAATGAGTTCTTCTGTATCCGGAATACCATCGTTATCATCATCTGGATCTAGGCTATCTGGAATACCATCTCCGTCTGTATCCAGTTCGCCACCGTTACCTGGCTTCGTCGGGTCGGTTGGGAATGGATCATCCTTATCATTGATTCCGTCATGATCTGTATCTGGATGCTTCGGATTAGTTCCGTTAATGAGTTCCTGTTCATCGCTCAGGCCATCATTATCATCATCTGGATCTAGACTGTCCGGAATACCATCTCCGTCTGTATCCAGCTCATCACCGACTTTTCCCGGTTTCGTTGCATCCGTCGGGAATGGATCATCCTTATCGTTGATTCCATCGCCATCCGTATCTGCCTTCTTAGGATCTGTGCCGAGCACGATTTCCTGCTCATCGGTCAGACCATCGTTATCATCATCTGGATCTAGGCTATCTGGAATACCATCTCCGTCTGTATCCAGTTCGCCACCGTTACCTGGCTTCGTCGGGTCGGTTGGGAATGGATCATCCTTATCATTGATTCCGTCATGATCTGTATCTGGATGCTTCGGATTAGTTCCGTTAATGAGTTCCTGTTCATCGCTCAGGCCATCATTATCATCATCTGGATCTAGACTATCTGGAATGCCGTCTCCATCCGTATCCAACTCATCACCGGCTTTTCCCGGTTTCGTTGCATCCGTCGGGAATGGATCTTCCTTATCGTTGATTCCATCGCCGTCTGTATCTGCCTTCTTCGGATCTGTTCCGAGCACGATTTCCTGTTCATCCGTCAGGCCATCGTTATCATCATCTGGATCTAGACTATCTGGAATACCATCTCCGTCTGTATCCAGCTCACCACCACCGTTACCTGGCTTTGTCGGATCGGTTGGGAACGGATCTTCCTTATCATTGATTCCGTCATGATCTGTATCTGGATGCTTCGGATTAGTTCCGTTAATGAGTTCCTGTTCATCGCTCAGGCCATCATTATCATCATCTGGATCTAGACTATCTGGAATGCCGTCTCCATCCGTATCCAACTCATCACCGGCTTTTCCCGGTTTCGTTGCATCCGTCGGGAATGGATCTTCCTTATCGTTGATTCCATCGCCGTCTGTATCTGCCTTCTTCGGATCTGTTCCGAGCACGATTTCCTGTTCATCCGTCAGGCCATCGTTATCATCATCTGGATCTAGACTATCTGGAATACCATCTCCGTCTGTATCCAGCTCACCACCACCGTTACCTGGCTTTGTCGGATCGGTTGGGAACGGATCTTCCTTATCATTGATTCCGTCATGATCTGTATCTGGATGCTTCGGATTAGTTCCGTTAATGAGTTCCTGTTCATCGCTCAGGCCATCATTATCATCATCTGGATCTAGACTATCTGGAATGCCGTCTCCATCTGTATCCAGCTCATCACCGACTTTTCCCGGTTTCGTTGCATCCGTCGGGAATGGATCATCCTTATCGTTGATTCCATCGCCATCCGTATCTGCCTTCTTCGGATCTGTTCCGAGCACGATTTCCTGCTCATCTGTCAGACCGTCGTTATCATCATCTGGATCTAGGCTGTCCGGAATACCATCGCCGTCTGTATCCAGTTCGCCACCGTTACCTGGCTTCGTCGCATCCAATGGGAACGGATCATCCTTATCGTTGATTCCATCATGATCGCTATCGGGGTGCTTCGGATTCGTTCCAAGTACGTTTTCTTGTTCATCCGTCAGACCATCGTTATCATCATCTGGATCTAGACTATCTGGAATGCCGTCTCCGTCTGTATCCAGCTCAACACCAACTTTTCCCGGTTTCGTTGCATCCGTCGGGAATGGATCATCCTTATCGTTAATTCCATCGCCATCCGTATCTGCCTTCTTCGGATCTGTTCCGAGCACGATTTCCTGCTCATCTGTCAGACCGTCGTTATCATCATCTGGATCTAGGCTATCTGGAATACCATCTCCGTCTGTATCCAGTTCGCCACCGTTACCTGGCTTCGTCGGGTCGGTTGGGAATGGATCTAAGCTATCTGGAATACCGTCCCCATCCGTATCTGGTTCAGTCGTAAACGTCCAAGTTGCTTTATCCGTAATTCCAGCGTACTTGTTACCCGCAGCATCCTTAAACGCTCCAGCCGCAACAAGGACATAATATTCTGTACTTGGTTGTAAATAACCCACTTTCACACCGTTACCAGGCGTTACAATCATTGGATTAAACGTTACGGTGTTACCCAATACATTGACGCCCATAGCACCTGTTTCGAAGCTGTAGACAACACTATCATCAGATTTCTTGCGAATTTCAATTTTTTTACCCCACACATCTTGAACAGCTGAGCTGAATGTCAGCTTCAAATTTGTATCCGCTGCTACATTCGTAGCCCCTTTTACTGGCGAATAAGCTGTAGCTGTAAGATCCGTCTTTACTGGAGCTAATCCTGTCGTGAAGTTCCAAGTGGTCTTATCCGTAATTCCTGCAAAAGCGTTACCTTTCGCATCCTTTATTGCTCCGGCATCAACCTGTACATAATATTTCGTATTATAGTCCATATATTTTCCGTCATGATCTGACAGCATCAAATAAGGATTGATCGTCACTGTTTTGCCCGATACGCTAACACGGGTTATATCGCCCATATCGAATGTATAAATCACGCTGTTATCTAGCTCTTTTTTGAGTACTACCTTTTTGCCCGCTACTCCTTGTACATCTTTACTAAATGTAAGCTTCAAACTGGAGTCCACCCCAACATTTGTTGCCTCATCAGCAGGCGATAGTGTCGTTACAGTTGGTAGTGCGGTATCCGGTTTGGCTACCATTTCAAAGACCCATGTATTTTCTGCTACTTCCTTACCTACCGCAGGTGACCCTGAGAAATATCTATATTCCACAAAACCGTATAGTCCTTCGTAACTGTTTCCTGCTAAATCTACCAAAGCACCTTGATCAATGGTTACATAGTATTCTCGACCATAATCCAATTTGGTCTGTTTGATCGTTACTACGTTGCCTGTGATTGTTACTTTATTAGTATCATCAATAGCAATCAATTCTACCTCTTCAGGGGGTTGAGATTCATAAAAATTCTCAGAATAAGAAGCACTACCCGGCGACATGATTCTGATATATTTTTCTTCTCCCGCTACTGCCTTCACTTTCTCGCTGAACGTGACAGTGAGTTCCGTGTTCAGAGGTACTTTTGTTGCATTAATAGCGGGTGCCAGTGAGGTCACTATTGGAGCAGTTTCATCTGGCGCAACGGTTGTGAAGTTCCATTTCGTCTTGTCACTAATACCCGCATAGCTATTACCTGCGATATCTTGAACGGCTCCAGCTTCAATCTGCACGTAGTACCCAGTACCATACGCCAAATCTGTAGCAGGCTTAATCGTTATTTTGCTTCCAGATACCGTAACTTTCGTAGCATCACTCGCTGTTATCGTCTCTATAACACTGTCGTCTGCCTTGTTAAGAATCTTGATCGTTTTACCAGTCACCTTGACATTTTCACTGAACGCCAATACGAGGTTGGTATTCACCGGAACATCCTTGGCATCATTCGCAGGAGTCAATCCCAATACCGTTGGCGCGACTAGATCAGCTGGGGCTCCGGTTTTGAAATACCACGGAGCTGTGCCCATCTCCATTAGTACATTATTAATATACTGTACCGAAGTGGCAATCCCAACATAATCATTATTGAAGGTATCTTGGAAAGCTCCACTATCCATGGTTACATAATAATATTTATTATTTGCCATGTTTTTTGCTGGATTGATCGTAACTTTATTGCCTGAAATCGTCACTTTTGTAGTATCACTCGTGGAAATCCGTTCGAACTCGACTGCCTCAGTATAATTGTTAGATGATCCATCCGAGAACATTGTTCCCGGTACCATAATCCTTATAAATTTCCCCCTGCCCGCTCGTACGTTTTCACTAAAAGTTAGAGTCAAATTAGCATCTGTTGCTACATTCAATTCTTTCTTCGCAGGAGAGAACTCTGTTGCTATAGGTACAGTGGTATCATTACCGGCGCCTGTTTTGAAATCCCATACCTCAGCACCCGTGAAGCCATCCGGCACATGGACTTGGCCATCAAGAATCTCTATCTCTCCATTCAATCCCTCATAGAGATTACCTGCTGAATCCTTAAACGCTGCCGGGTCGATCTTCACGAAATAATTCGTTTTATAATCTAGGTCAGCAGCTGGGTTGATCTTTACAACATTGTTCGAAATCGTCACTTTACTTGTATCATCAGCGGCGATCGTCTCTATTTTGGTTGAGTTTGCAAGCACCTCCGGATATTCGGAACCACTGGCGTTAGAAGTAACTTGTGGTTTCCAAATCGATATATTTTTACCCGAAACGGCCTTTACACCTTCATTAAAGGTCAACGTAAGGTCTGAGTCGACCTTTACATTCTGCGCATTTTTCTCAGGGGCATATGTCGATACTATCGGCGCATCTTTATCCTCTGGACCACCACTATTCCCGGGGTCTGTATTAACAGCTACAGCTACAGGAACCATGAAGGTACCTACCATAAAAGGTCCTGGGCTGAGTGGTATCGTCTTAATAACTGAGTTCGTAGTTGTATCAATTACGCTCATATTATCCGAAGTATAATTAACTGTGTACGCTTGAAGACCATCTTTGGAAATACCAATAACGTATGGATTACCACCAACAGAAATTGTGGATTCCACTTCAAGAGTGGCCGTATTGATCACCGACAACGTATTGTCATATGTATTTACGGCATACACTTTACTGCCATCTGGACTCACTTCTGTTGCAGAGGTTTCCTTACCAAGCGTTACATCGGCTTCTTTAACCCCGGTTGCCGTATCGATAATAGACACTGATCCAGGTTGTTGTTCAGGTCCCATATTAGCTACATAAATCTTGGTGCCTGCGGCATTTACTGAAAGTCCAAATGGACGCTGCCCTACAGGAATCTCCGAAATTACTGAATCGCTTAGCATATCTACTACAGAAACCATACCCGCTTTATGCCTTGTTACATAAAGCATATCTCCAATTATAACCATTGCAATTGGCTCACCTGGCGCTGTTATTACATTAACGACCTCAAGTGTTCTCGTATTAATAACCGAAAGTGTACCATCAAATTTATTTGCCACATAGGCTTTGCTCCCATCCCGATTAAAGGCAACCCCATTTGGATCCTTCCCAACTGCAAGTGTTTTGCTAACGCTATCCGTTGTCGGGTCAATAACTGAAACGGTATTATCTAACCGGTTCGTTACAAATACCTGTGTTTTATCCGGATTTATAGCAGCACTATTGGGTGTCCTTCCCACTTTAATCTTCGCCTTCTCCACCGTCAAATCTAACAGATTTACAACATCAACGGTGCCATTAGAAAAGCTAGTAATGTACGCTTTATTGAATACCTGAACTGAGCTATCTTCAGCCGCATATACACGCCCTCCTTCCCTAATAAATAGGGACGAGCTTATGTTGACCAGTAATACAACTAACAGAATGCTGATTGCCTTCTTGGACCTGACTAATCGAAGCACACTCTCAACTTCTTTCCTATGTATTTTGTTACTCCCATGTTTAGGAAAATCATATCAACCACAACTCACCAAATTCTCACAAATTGTCGGTTAATGCCGAACAAAAGAAAAAAACAGAGAGATTTCTCTCTCTGCTGTAACTTTTTTCATATAAATACTAGGCCAGATATGCAGCTACACGTTCTTTAAACTCTGATGAAGGAACCATTCCCAGCTCCGTACGATAAGCAATCTCGAATTTCTCATAGAGCCGTGCGATCTTATCCTTATTTCCGAGCCTAGCATATATATCAATCATTTGCTGGTTCATCTCTTCATGAAGAGGATATAAACCCAAGAACTTTTCTAATCGTTGCTCCGCTTTATGCCAATCCTGAGTAGCACAATCTCTATCCACTAGCAATCGAGTCCAGGTTGTAAAATACTTGCAATAAGCTTCCTCCAGCGAAATCTTCCATAGATAAGGCTTTCCATCCAACAGGGGCCCCTGATATAAGAAACAAAGCCGCTCCATTTGAGTAGTGTTTTGTTTCCCTTCAGCCATTTCTAAATGAAACCTTTGATAATCAAGAGCATCATAACTTTCATTTCCGGTCTCCAGCATATAACCATCATTCATTTTACGGATTTCCATGCCGAAGCCCTTTTCTTTTAGCATTTTTTTCAAGAGGTAAATCGTATTATACAGGTTGGATGCCCCTCTCTCATCCTGCATATCTGGCCATAACAAATCAATTATTCTCCATTTACTGATATAACGACCTGCGTTACATAGAAAATATGCGAATAATTCCTCTGCTCTGCGCGTTCGAAAATGAATGGGCTTGCCTTCTGAATCACAAACTTCAAATCCGCCAAAACAGCGGATCATAGGCCTCGTTTTCTTTGGCTCTAGGATCACCGCAGGTCTCATTCGTTTAATAAGTCGTTCAGTGACTCTGTTGATCGCTTCGGGTGTTATTGGCTTAAGTATATAATCTAGTGCACTAACCTCGAATGCTTCCAGTGCATAATTCTTGTAGGCCGTTGTAAATACAATTTCCGGTTGATGCATCAGCTTCTGAATTCTGCTTGCCAGCTCAATACCATTCATCTTAGGCATTTCAACATCTATAAACACGACATCCGGTTGTAAATCAGGTATGCATTCCAGTGCCTCTAATGGATTTGAGAAGGCCCCGCTAATGGTATAATCTGGATTACGACCGATCAGTACCTTCATCAAATTCAAAATTGGCTTCTCATCTTCAACAATCACTACACGAATCATCGTGTTTCTCCCTCCATGCCCCCAAGGCTTGCTGGTAAATACATTGTTACTTTGGTCCCAAACCCAAGGTCGGAATGAATGGTTAGGGTAGCTCCGGGTATAGCGCCTAGACGCTTTCGAATGTTATGGATTCCAATACTGCCATCCAGCTGCTCGTCTCCAGTTAATTGATATAGCAAGTCATCTGGCATACCCACACCATCATCTTCGATGATAACTTTCATATAGTTACTACCTGCTTGAACCGTGAGCGAAACTCTGCCCTGACCCTCTTTTTCAAACAATCCATGTCTGATCGCATTTTCAACAAATGGCTGAATACATAAGGAAGGGATTTCAACAGAACGCAGACCCTCATCCATAAAAAAAATAAAATCAAACCGTTCTCCAAAACGCGCTTTTTCGATCTCCACGTAGGCTTGAATCAGCTCTAACTCCCGGTGCAAAGGAACAACTAAAGTGGAACGGTCCATATCGAGAATATAACGGATGTATTGACTTAACATGGATAACAAATAGGCGGCTTTCTCTCCATCTGTATAACAGAAAGAGATCACACTGCTCAGTGCGTTATACAGAAAATGCGGTTTGATTTGCGCTTGATGAAAGGCATACTCATTTCGTATCGCTTCTTGTATCGATGTCTTCATTGCAATCAGCGTTTGAATTCTCGCAATCAGCGTTTCTCCATCAAATGGCTTAGTTATATAATCATTCGCCCCAGCCCTGAAGCCAAGCGCAATATCTGTTGGCGCGTCTTTTACTGTAGCAAACAAAATAGGTAAATCCAGAATGGAGTAACGCACCCGCAACGTTCGGCACAACTCAATTCCTGAAATCCCCGGCATCATGACATCTAATATAACTAGGTCCATATTAGGGTACTGCTCCATTTTGTCCATTGCTTCATTCGCTGAAAACGCCGTAATTACATTGTAATGATGCCGTCTTAAAATATTCAACAGAATATGAATGTTAGAGGCCTCATCATCCACAATTAGGATCGTATATCCACTCTGATCCACTATATCAAGCGATGTCTGCTCAAAATGCGCGTGCTGCCCCCCCCCTGTAGCTGCTACTTCGCGGTAGCCTGGGATCCGCTCGATTTTGGGCAAGGTGAAAATCATTCGAGTGCCTTGACCAACCTCAGACCAATCCACCCGAATCTCACCGCCCATCCGCTCAATTAGCTTTCTGCTAATATACAGACCCACACCCATTCCTGTGTAACCATCTTGCGGAAGTGGTTTATCGACTTGTTCAAAATATTCAAATATGGCGGTATGCATATCAGGGGATATCCCAGTTCCTGAATCTTCCACCGTAACAGATACTGTATTCCCCTCTACATAAGATTTTATGGTAATAAATCCTTTATCTGTATGTTTGATCGCATTATGAACTAAATTGTACATGACTTGTCTTAATCGACTATCATCCGCAAGCACCCACACATCGGGTTCCACCTGATTATCTAATCGCACAGATTTCCCTGCGAGCTCAAACTGCAACACATCAAATACAATTTGTGAAGCCACCCTTAGATCAACCACTGTCTGCTGTAGTCGTAATTCTCCATGCTTCAAAAGACTAACATCAATCAAATCCTGAATGAGCATAGACAGTTTTGTAGAAGTGTCCTTAATTAACCAAAGATTCTGTTTCTGTAATGGATACAGATTATCTTCGCCATCTTCTAATAAAAAGGATGTCATATTCATAATGCCATGCAGCGGAGTTTTGATCTCATGAGAAGTGTTCATCAGAAATTCATCTTTAAGCTGGTTCGAGATTAGTAACTGACGGGACAGCATTTCCGTCTTATCATAAGTGTTTGAGAATCGTACAGCTAACATAATATTGAAGAAAACAATAAAACCAATGACTCCGCACTTACCCACCAAATCGGTCTGCAGAACATTTTCAGAGTAAAGACTTACATCTAAGAAAAAAATCAGGAGCGAAATCGCACCACCAATGAACAAAAATAGTTCTTTTCGATCCGTCGTCTGGCTCTGGCTGCGAACATATAAATAGATCATTCTGACTATGATTACCACCATAACGATTCCAAGATAGGTTACGAATAGATACTTCATACGAATGTGTACACCATAAGGGAGCACCAAAACCGATACAAGATACAGGACAAATGGAGACAACACAATCTTCATCCTCTTACTTGACATCAACCGGGACTCGACCGAGCAGTAAAACATAATAATGATAATCGAACCGACAAACTGGCTTATTTCCAATAGCTTGTAAGTTGATTCAAAAGGGAAATGGGGTAGTAACTGTTGAAATATCTTCTCTCCATATAGAGAATTGTTCAAAGAAAGAATAAGCAAATATAAACCGCTGAGCAAATAGGCCTTTTCTCTACGCCCAACGAAATAGAAGCTGAGATGATATGCTCCAAACATCCCCAGGATCAATATAATTCCAATGTCAGTACCCGTCTGAATACTGTTCAGTTTTGTAATATCCCTGTGCACGCCCAGTGGGATTGAATTCACGATCCCCCCAGTAATAAAGTTGAAGTTAGACACTTGAATTACAATTTCTATCTCTTGGGTATTAGACTGAAAAAATACCGTATACGGAGTATTCCCTGGCTTAAATGACTCACTTTCTGTTGAAGGAACCCCGTCCTCTCCTTCCTGCTTCCCATTGATAAATAACTTTTGAGACATACGGATACTTCTTATTTTCAAACCAAGAATCTCATCCGAATCTTTGACCAACACTTTAAGTCGATAGGTGCCAGCCCCTTTACGGTCCATTCCATCTTCTATGATCTTGCCTTTCCATGTGCCTGGGACAGATAGATATGTAGATTTCTTATCTATACTTTGCTGAATCTCAGATGGACTCAGTAATTTATTTTCATAAAACTCCCATTCTCCGTCTAGATCAACTAATCCCTGTTTCTCAAAGTCCCATCTCGACAAATCCAGTACGCCCTGCTTGGCCACCGGGGTATCTTGGTCCTGAATCGTTGGGGAAATAATACTTACTAATAGGGAAAAGGCAAGGATAAAAAACAACCCCATCCCAACTATTCCACGATATTTCATCGTCCTCAACCTTCAGGCTCCTCTCACCAGCGAGTAATTCTACCATTCTACCCCGCTGCTCTCACAAAAATCTCTCAAAGTCCCGCCTGTAAGTTACTTCCAGACACTGTAATTGTTTGCTGACGTTACTCAGTATAATCGGCACTTAGGTAGGCGTCTATCTACATTTCAAGCCTTTAATCGACGTTCAAACGCCTTTGGAAGGAGTAGCGTAGCAATCACACCTATAACTATCACCGAAACGATGGATACGGTCAGATGCAATATCGGTATACCAAAAATATTATAAGATACATATTTTTCGATTAAGGATGTGCTCATGATTACACCTGATGGCAAAAAATCTATCCAATCACCAACAACACCTGGCAGTGAGAAATAAGGCAACATGACTAAACATGCCGCTAGTCCAAGAGTACTTAGACTGCTCCGAAACAAAGCGGAGATCAGCGCAGTCAATAATAAAAGGCCACATGCTGCTAGCAAGGTTACGGCATATTTTAAGAGCATGCCCTGAAGCTGGGTTAAGTCATATGGGCTTTCTACAAAGTAACTATTCAAGGGCGCATTCCAACCCACGAAACCAAACGGCAAACAAGAAAACAATATACATACACCGTAAAAAAGTGTCACAAAGCCACCGGTTACTATAAATCCCGCTAACAATTTTGCAGTGACAATCTTAAGTCTCCCATTCTTACTGGATAGAATAAGAGAATCCATTCTGTAGTTTGCCTCACCGGAATATAGTGGTGCCAAAGCGAAGACTAGAATCAGACCTATCAGCATGTTGCCTACACCCGGGATTGAAAAAAATCTGTACAGAGATCCCCAGTCATTCGTCACATAAAATCCGGGCGGCCGAATCCCTTCCAGCATTGAAAGTCTTTTCGTAACATCCTTTAGTACATATGACCCTTGATCCTGCCTCTCCAGCAGAGCTTTCTGCCCTCTTAAATCGTTCAAATTTTTATTGAATAGATCCAGACTATAAGCCGAAGCTGCATAACGCTGCTCCAGAATTCGAGTCATTTTTTGCTCTTTAGATCCCACGCTATCCTCGGCATATTCTTCTTTAAGCCTTGGTGCGTATTTAAGAGCTAACTCTGGTTGAATCGGTCCCGTATGTGCAGCGATAACTTCGGGTTTTTCCTTATTTACAACCAACAGACTATTTGTACCGGATGGATAGAAGCTGATAAAATAGAAAATTGCAATCGCCAAACCTCCTGCTATGGAAATCCAGACTCTAAGAATCATGATTTTACGGAACTCAAATATAATCAGACGTCTCATGCGAATTATCCCCTCCGAAAGTAGTGCATATATACATCCTCTAGTGAAGGATTCACTAACCTTGCGTCCTCACATGGTGGATCTTTACTAACTACCCGAAGCGCTAATCCGTTATCTGTCTGCTGTACGTTAACCACAGTACCCTTTTCTTCGATTTGAGCGAGCATCCGTCCAGGGACATCTGCCTCCCAAACCTCCCCTTCCAAATCAAAGGTCAAGTCCTTAATCGTTCCTTGACGGAGTAGCTCTCCTCGCCCCATCAGAAGCACCTGCTTGGCGATATGATCGACATCGGAAACGATGTGGGTTGACAAAATAACAATACGCTCAGCTGAAATTTCAGAAATCAGATTTCGAAATCGCACGCGTTCCATAGGATCTAACCCTACCGTCGGTTCATCCAGAATGAGAATACTCGGATGATTAAGCAAAGCTTGAGCGATGCCGAGTCTACGCTTCATGCCGCCGGAATACTTTCCGCATTTTTTATCCATCTCTCCAGATAGATTCACCGTTTGAGCCAACACCTCTATACGGTCGCCTGCCTCCTTCTTGGACAGCCCCTTTAGAGCGGCAACATAATACAAGAAATCGCGAGCTGAAAAATGATTGTACATCCCCAGATCTTGTGGCAAATAACCAATCTGAGCCCGGTACAAATCCCCCATCTCATCCTTGTTCTGTTCATTCAGCAGTACCTTTCCACGAGTTGGATATAGAACATCTGCAACAATACGCATCAATGTCGTTTTTCCTGTTCCGTTGGGACCTAGAAGGCCATACACACCAGGAGACATAGTAAGGTTAATGCTATTCAAAATCCGCTTCTTGCCGAAATTATGCTCGATACCCTGCAGCTTAAGCTCCAATCAGAAACCCTCCTTTTCTCAGCATTCTGGATTGAAAGATCATAGCCACCGTAAAAATAGCTACTGACAGAATAGTGAGTCCCATCAATCCAAGTAATTGGACGGAGGTTGCCCAGTTCGCTACCACTTCTCCTGAAAAGAGAAGCATCCAAAAAAAAGGCAGCATGGAGAGCACAGTCGTCAGATGTCTAAAATTACGGATCTGACCAGACAATACTAACGCTGCAGCCCCATTGATTAGAATCGGAATGAACCATAACAGTGTCGTACGGAACACCAGTTCATGATCCCTTACTGGGAATGCCATTACGGTAACACAAAGGTTAAGCAGTATTGAAATCACACCTGCTATAAGGAAGCGTGCTTGTACATACTTATGCAGAGGGATTCGAAAGCTCCGTGCAAGTTCACCCATCCCACAGAGTATATTACGCGCCGTATGGGAGACGACCACCAGTAAAGGCATGCAACCCACAATAGACAAAATAAACATGGGACTGACCATCTCTGTAACGCTTAAAACTAGATATCCAATTACAAACAAGATCACGCCAAGTACAAGCTCTCTCCACCATCCTTGTGAAAAAAGAATCTTTATCTGTTGCCGAGCCGATAGAGGAACTGGAGATTCCTGCGCCGGTAAAGCTCGCTTGGAGCTTCTCCATCGATTCATTGCTTCTTCTGCAAAACCGTCAAGTAGCGGTGGTTCAGGAATATACTTAATATGAGTCACGATCTCATTCAGTTCCTCTGACGTCATCTCGTGCTGTAAATTCAATTTCATGTAATCTTGTTCATTACGTTGAGTGCTCATTTCTTTACTCCTTTCTTAAAAGGGTGGGATAAAGCATTTGGCTTGGTCTGCTTAAGTAGCTCACGTAGTTTCAATAAAGAGCGGCTCACCCTAGATTTCACTGTAGACTCCGGTTCATGGGTTATTGCAGCTATTTCTGTAAACGTAAATTCATATTTATACCTTAATAAGAGTGCATCTCTTTGATCATCTGGAAGCGAGCAGATTGCGGCGTATACCGTTTTAACCTCTTCACGAAGTAATATGCCTTCTAAAAAATCTTCGTCAACTGTGATCTCATCAGATATGCTTTGGTTCAACTCTGCTTGCCGAGTACTTTTACTGCGAAAATAGTCAATGCAGACATTTTGTGCGATTGCCATCAGCCAAGCCCGAAAGCTTCCGTGTTCATTTTGATACCTGTCGAGCTTGGCCCATGCTTTTTCATATACGGTCTGTGCAAGATCCCAAGCTAATTCATCATTATGTATTTTCCATCTGATAAATCGATAGACATCACTATAGGTATGCCGAATTAATAACTCCACGGCTGCTTCATTCCCTTGCTGTGCTTCTACGATCCATTTGTCCTCGCTAATTTCATTTCCCCTCCAATCTTTCACTCTACTACATATAACGAAATCACCTATGAACTAGACGCATCCTACTATGTACATTTTTACTAGAATCCATAATTCCACATAAAAAAGCCACCCAGAACATGGTTCTGACTAGACTAAAATAAGATACAATCCAGATACAACTTACCTATCCACCCCAAGCATCTCCAGCCCAAGCCGTACACGAATATCTTCTGCATTCTCAGTTAAATAAAGAGCGTAAGCCTTTATAATCGGCGTGTCTAACTCACATTGAAGTTGAAATAGCTTCTGTTGATCGAGATAAGGTTGGGCTATAGATCGTGGTAGAAATCCAAAGCCTGCTCCTAGTAGCAGCATGTCCAGCATAATCATTGAGTGATCGGTCTGAAGTGTCGGCACATAGCCCGCTCCAACGATACTAGTAAACCATTCCGGAAACGGACCTCCCCACTCTAAATGACAATACTCCCGCTGAAAAAAATCCTCCCTGCTTACAGGCGTTTCTCTTAATCGTGTGGAGACCAGAATAATCTCATCTTCAAACAGGAGATGTCTGGTCACCTTAGGATGTTCCGGCGGGTCATATTTAATAGCAACCTGGACTATTCCATCCAGCAAAAGATCACGGATCATATAGCTAGAATCAATATAACTTAGGAATTTGATAGCTACCTTGGGATGATCACGTCTAAATGAAAGAATATGCTGCAGGTAATAATAATGCCATACGGACCCGGGTCCACTCAAAATGATATAGTTCTCCAGTTCTTCGGATAGAGTTACCTTACTCTCTTCAAACAAACGAAGCATCCGCTCAGCATATGGAACAAAAGATATCCCTGCCTGCGTTAAGCTAACATTCCGGTTATCACGAGTAAAGAGCACCTTGCCCACGGAGTTTTCTAAAGCTTTTATTCTTGCAGTAACAGCGGACTGGGAGATATGTAGATGTTCTGAGGCCTTGGTGAAATTTCGAATTCTGCATACCGCCAAAAAAGCTTCTAATTGAGATAAGTCCATGGATAACACCCTCTATGATTCAAAATATTAATGATTAAGATCTATAAAATTCGTTATACAAATTATATGTATTCAGTTATGATTTCGCTATATTTTTAAACTTATAAGTGCTGGAGGAATTTATATGGTTAGCAATGTCAGAATCGAACAATTATTTACGATTAAGGAATCTATTAATGAGCTTTCAAAGCTTCTAATACAGGTGGTGGAGGAAGGAGCCTCCATTGGTTTTTTACCACCCTTAGATCCGTCAGACTCTACATCATATTGGCACAATGTTTTGGCGCCCGATGTGATTCTTTTTGTCGCAACAATGAATGATATTATCGTGGGAAGTGTACAACTACATTTAAGTACAAAAGCAAACGGAACACACCGAGCCGAAATCGCAAAGCTAATGACACACCCTAATTATCGTCGTAATGGTATTGCTCGTTCTCTTATGGAAAAGGCTGAAGAAAGAGCTAAGCAGGAAGAACGATCGTTATTAGTGCTTGATACAAGAGAAGGCGACCCTTCCAACCTCCTCTATACTTCAATGGGCTACATACAAGCTGGACGTATTCCGAGCTATGCGATATCAGCAAATGGTGAATTACATGCGACGATTTTTTATTATAAGGTCATTGGCTAGACATTTATAAAACACCAAGTTATAGTATTGATAACACTTTTAATAACTATTTTCAAAAGTCTAGAGGTGAATAAAATAAACCAAATCGCAAACAATTCTATTCGTGTTAAAAAGATAAATCAGGAGCTCATCAAGCAAGCCTTGAAATCGATGAAAGAAGGAACCAAATCAACGATTGCAACCGCCACCGGGTTAAGTATTGCCACTTGCGGAAATATTCTGAATGAGCTTATGGAGACAGGTGAAGTCATTGAGACGGAGCTGGAGGCTTCGAATGGAGGTCGGCCGGCCCGAAGATTCATCTATAATGTCGATTTCTCCTACATCGCATGCATCTATGCCAAAATTGAAGATGGCCAACAATCCTTAACCTATGCAGTAACGAATTCCGTTGGCGAACGTGTAGATGATGGATATATCAAGGCTGAGAGTATTGACGCTACAACCATTGATCACTTAGTAGGCACACTAATTCAAGCCTATAACAACATCAAAGCCGTTGGCATTGGAATCCCGGGACTGGTTCACCGAGGCGTCATCAATATTTGTGATATCAACACTTTAATTCACGCTCCCTTAGAGTCACTCCTCAGAGAGAAATACGAGGTTGAAGTCACAGTTGAAAATGACATGAATCTAACCGTTTACGGATTCTATAAACAGCAGGATTACGAAGAGGATAAGACCATCGTCGTGTTGACCTTTATCAAAGGTGCCTTTCCAGGTGCAGGGATGATGATCGACGGGCATATCCACAAAGGCAATACTAGATTCGCGGGCGAAGTCTCATTTTTACCGTTTGGAATCTCTCGTGACGAGCAATTCATTCGTTTGGGGCAGACAGAAACGTTTATCCCATTGGCTGCTCATACCATCGCTTCATTGACGGCAGTTATTAACCCTGAGACGATTGCGCTCACAGGTGAACAAGTTAGACAAGAGGATGTGCCACATATCTATCAAAGTTGTCTGGTATTCATTCCAGAAGAGCATATGCCTCATCTAATTGTGCTGGATCACCCTGATGATTATTACATGAACGGATTAATTGCGATCACACTGGAAAGCTTGACCTATTCGTTGCAGCTGGTTGAGAAGCGGCGGTAAGTATTTTTTATGACCCTAACATTTGCATCATGGTTTGGATCTAAAACCAACAAGAACTTCAGGAGGAATTACGAATGGCAACAAACAAAGAGAATATGATTGCAGGAAAGCTTTACATGGCTGGTGGAGAAGAATTAGCTAGAGATAGCAAAAAATCCAGAATGCTCACTCGTTTATTTAACAATACGACGGAAGAACAAGGCGAATATAGAGTAGAATTACTTAAGCAATTATTCGAGTCTACGGGTGAATCGTTGCATATTGAGCCACCTTTCCGCTGCGATTATGGCAGCAATATTACTGTCGGAAATAACTTTTACGCCAATTTCGACTGCATTATCCTGGACGTAGCAAAAGTAACGATAGGTGAGAATGTTCTCTTTGGACCTAGAGTAAGCGTATATACCGCTGGCCACCCCATAGATGCAGACGTTCGTATTAGTCTGCTCGAATTCGGTACACCGATTACCATTGGAAACAATGTCTGGGTTGGCGGAAATGCCGTTATCAATCCCGGGGTAAATATCGGCAACAATGTAATCATCGGCGCAGGCTCCGTCGTGACTAAAGATATACCTGACAATGTAATCGCAGTGGGGAATCCTTGCAGAGTACTAAGAGAAATTACAGAAGACGATAAACAACACTGGGAGAAGCTTAAAGAAGAGTACTACAGAGACATCGAGCAATAAAGATACCCGATTCTGGAGGTTCTCACGTTGAAAAAGCGTTTTGGCGGATTTAATAAGGTTTATGCCATGCAATTGGCTACGATCTTTTTGGGGTTTATTGTGTTTGGGATATCGGAAAATATTAAAGGGCCAGCCATTCCAAGAATTCAGTTTGACTTCAGTCTGGACGAAAAGCAGCTGGGTACCCTTCTATCCCTAAACGCACTAGGTTATTTAATCGCCTGTTCCTTCACAGCTGTATTGGTTCGTAAGTGGGGAATCAAGGCTGTCAGTATTATCGCTTTCGCATCCATGATATTCTCTGGCGTTCTAATTTACATCTCCCATAGCTATCCCCTCTTCTCGGCTTCATACTTCCTGATGTATATTGGAAACGGAATGCTTGAGATTGGACTTGCCATTCTGGGAGCACGTATCTTCGTTAAAAATACCGGGACGATGATGAACTTATCCCATTTCTTTTACGGATTTAGTTCCACGTTAGCACCCCTACTGGCAACAGGGCTGATGACGGTAAGTGTATTCGGTCATACTCTGGATTGGCGCGGAATGTATCTAATAATGCTTAGCCTTTCTTTACTGCCTATTTTATTTGCCTTACGGAGTACGTTTCCGGGTGACGATCTTCCACATGAGGACCGTATTCCCTTAAAAACACTTGTCCGTGATCCTGCTTTATGGCTAATGGTTCTTATCCTTTCCTTCGGAGTAGTGTCGGAGCTTGCTGTAGGCGGATGGCTCGTAAATTTCCTTGAAAAAGCATACCTCTGGGATACGGTTACTGCTTCTGGGATGCTGTCGACCTTCTTTCTCTGCTTCTCGTTAGCAAGGCTTCTGCTGGGGCCGGTTACAGATAAGATTGGATTCAACCTATCGCTTATCATCTTTTCAGCCTTCTCTGCCCTGTGTACTTTTGCCGCAATTTTGGGTGGTGAAAAGCTCGCCTTTCTATTCGCCGCAGCAGGTATTGGGATTGCGATGATTTATCCAACGGTTATGGCTTTTATCGCCAAAAGATATCCACTTGGTAGCGACACCGCCATCACATTTACAGTCACGTTAATGGGAGTAGGGAGCGTAATTGGCAACTATGCTATAGGTGCTGTGATCGAAGGCGTGAAGCGGCTTTACGGTGCAGAGACGCAAATAGGCTTATTACGCGGACTTCAAGCCGGTTATGGTTTTATCGGATTATGTGCAGCGATATGCGCGATATCCGGTTGTATTCTATATCGTTATTTACATCGCCGACAAGAACTTATCTAACCTCATCTATATTACTTAAAAAACCTGTCGATTGAATCGGCAGGTTTTTTGGATTTGAACTATAGTTTCCCTGTATGTGCTGCACTGTACGATGAGCTAAGATCATGTATGATACGCGTAACAATGGCATCTGCTCTCGCGATTCCGCCAAGACACCTACTGCAGCCCACTCATCAGCCCCAGTATTTTTCTAACAATTTGTTCCTCTTCGTTGCTCACCTTTTCCGTTGCCAATTCACCAAGCTCTGTGTGTTCTCCAACACAAACTGAATGAGCGGAATGTCTAAACATTTCTATGTCGTTAGCATCGTTACCAAAAGCAATAAATTGCTGCGGGTCTACGCCTAATCTCTTTAGTCCTGTCCATTTGTTCACACCTTGTGGACTTATATCAATAATATCTTCTTGTCCATGCTGGTAGATCACAATAGGCAGATTTTGCAGCTTATGTATAAGCTGTTCCCCGTTCAGACTTCTCAAAATAACTACTTTCACAAGCTCATCCAGCTCAGATGGACTTACATTTTTGGCGCGTTGTTCTGGATCTACATTTCTCCGAATGGGATGATCATCAGAACCCGAATATGAATAATCCCAGTGACTGTCAATCAAATAAGCTGCATTAAACTCTTCAATTAATTTCAAGAGGATGTCCGAAGTTTGCGCGTCAAAATGTATAGTCGAAATAACCTCTCCACCTTTTGCAATAAACGCACCATTCCCGCCAACCATTGAAAAATGATGCATATGTGCAGGCAACACAGGCAACAAATCACGAATAGGTCGGGCTGACGCAAAAATAACCTCATGACCTTTTTCAATTAAAGTATCCAAGGCTTGTACGATTCGTTTACTCAGAGGTTTGCCGCTAAAACATATGGTTCCATCTAAATCAAAAATAAATTTCATCGTCTATATCCTCCCCTTTTTCTCTATAATAACGAGTTCGTATATAATAGAAAGGACCGATGTCCAAAAAGGAGTACGCAATGAAAACTATTCAGGATCCAAATCTTATAGCACATTACATTACCCAATTTAATCTAAATCTAGTATTCACGATATCAAAACATGCTTTAATTCAGTTACGTGTCTATGAGCAGAATGAAATCATTTTGCATGAGGGCGATGAGCTGGACGGAATTTATTTTCTAGTGGAGGGGCGTACTAAGGTCTCTTCTAGTGTGGGAACGGGAAAATCCTTGTTATTACGGTTCTGCTCACCCTTGTCATTATTCGGGGACATTGAATACGTGCAGGAGGTTGTGGTCCAATCCCAAGTGGAAGCGGTACAACAAACCTCTCTCTTATTTATCCCGAAACAAAAGGTTGAGTCTGACCTAATGGATAACCATAGCTTTAAAGATTTATTGCTGAAACATCTTTCTTACAAGCTTCTAACCTGCACATCCGCATCACGAACGAACTTACTAGGCGCTGTCGAGGAAAGGTTTGCAAGTTATCTATTAACGATACAGCTCCAACGGGAGTTTGGAAAAGAAATTCAGACACCCTATATCCCAGATATAGCTTCGTTAATTGGGACTACTCCCCGCCATTTAAACCGTGTCATTCAGCGGCTCACCGACATGGAAATTTTATATAAAGTTAAGCAAGAAATTGTAGTACTCGACTGGGAGCGTTTGGATGAAATGTCTAACGGAATAAGATTTGAATAACCTAAAAGCCCATCATTTAATTGAGGATAAAATGATCGATGTCATCATAACGGATATCGATCTTTTCTCCGTTTCTTTTGACAAGATTTATATACAGAGGAGTTGTATCAACACTTCCGCCACCAACTAATACATGGTAGTCATCATTGATTTCATATTTGCGGATGTACAAACCTGAACCGACGTCTTCAAAGGGATAACCTTCAAAATCCTTCCACGACAACGCCTCGCCTTGCTGAGCTAGATCCCGTACTTCATCCATGGATAATATCGCAGTTTTTTTATCATTACAGGCTGAAAGTATAATCGCCAATGCAAACAATAACAGCATTATCAAGTTACGCTTACTTCTCATTCATAAACCTCCCAACTCTTGAATATCCGGTCTCCAGAACGTGGAATACGGTTCAATTGAGGCAAATAGCTCCTCTAGTGTAAAAGGTGTGTTATTCAGAACCATCACGTCCTGAAAAAAACTAAGGTCAAATTGGAAGACCAGCCGCTCACTTTTAGGTGAAGCCATCACATAATGAATATCTCCACCTTTGATGAAGACGAACTCATTTTCTTTTAGCTGCATCGGCTGGTCATTTACTCCAAGGTTCACTTTCCCTTTAACAATCCAGATAATTTCCATTTCCTTATGCCAATGTGGTGTAGTTAATATACTGCCATCGTTCTCAATACAGCGGTAAGGAAAGGCTTTATCCAGTCGTGGGAATTCCAAATAAATGGCCATCTGATCGTCTCTCTTACTTATTTAGTGGATTTATAATCTCATTTATAGCGGACAAAGGCGAGTTTGGCTATTGAAGCTGAAACGTAAAAAGAGCTATCCATTACCCAACCAGGGAGCATGGACAGCAAATTTTAGGGATCGTTAATGATTCAATTTCTCTCATTTCGTAATTGCTCCACCATCCCGACGAAACTGCTTGGGGGTCAAGCCAGTGTATTTTTTAAATAACTGTGTATAGTAACTTTGGCTACAAAATTTAAACATCAAAGCGATTTCGGAAATAGACTGATTCGTGTGAATGAGGATCGACTGCGATTCCTCAATTCTACGCCGGTTGACAAATTCCGTGAGCGGCATACCCGTTTCACGCTTGAAGCGGTCGGACAAATAACTGGGATGCACACCAACATGCCGGGAGATCAGGCTAAGGCTCAAATCTTGAAACAGATGCTCGCGTATAAAATATACGGATAAATTGACAATATGTGAATAGTGAAGGTTCTCCTTCTGCTGGCGCATCACTGTAATGAATTGCAGGACCATTTCATATTCGTATCGATGAAGTGCCTCAATCTCCGTCGTAGCTTCCACCGCACGGATGAACGTATCACTCAGCTGAAAAGCGGTCTCAGGGTCAACACCACCCCGGATAATCGCACGTGTAAACAAGGTGCAGGATGCAATCATAGCGTTTTTCTTGGAGCGCAGCGGATATCGGGCTAGCGTAGCAGCTTCCATTGCGTTAATTCTATGCAGTGCTTCCAGTGCCCGGTTCTCGTCACCAAGTCGGATAGCTTCCAAAAGCTCTTGTTCATAATCCAGCGGAGGATGGACAAATCCCTCTGACAGATCCACAGAACGTGTGGACCAATATTCCGGTAGTTTATGTTGTCCTTTAAGTTGATCCATACTTGTTACCTCACCTAAAAATTTTGATAATATCCTAAATAATTTAGTATAATTCTAGCCCTTTCGGACTTAAAATTCAATTCATAACCATCAAGGGAGGAAACATAAGCATGAGCTGGAGCATTGCCAATCAGGGATTGTCGGCAGATACCCTACTGAATTTGGAAAGTATTTTTGCGCTGGGGAATGGATATTTGGGCGTGCGTGGCAATTTTGAAGAAGGGTATTCCGATAAAGAAATCCGCAGTATCCGCGGAACGTATTTAAACGCCTTTCACGATGTAATTGACATTCCCTATGGGGAGAAGCTATTCGCCTTCCCTGGTACACAGCAAAAATTGGTTAATATTATAGATTCCCAAGGGATAAATATTTATATAGGCGAAGATATGGAGCCATTTGCACTTACAGCAGAGAATGTCCTCGCCTATGAGCGTAACCTCCATCTGGACAAGGGATATTCGGAGCGTAAAATCCACTGGAAATCCCCCTCCGGTAAAGAACTCAAGCTGCATTTCCGTAGACTCGTTTCTTTCACTACCCGTGAACTTTTTGCCATTCATCTGACTGTTGAGCCTATCAATTTCACCGGTCCAATCCGGGTTGTCTCTCGTGTAAATGGCGATGTTAGTAACTATACTAACCCGAATGACCCGCGTGTAGCTGCAGGACATTCCAAACGCCTGAGCGTAGTAGCGTGCGAAGCTCGGGGTGAATATGTATGCCTGGAGAACGTGACGATGTCTTCGGCCCTGCGGACCTCCTGTGTTACCCGACATGAATGGGAAGGGGACTGGCAGGTTGAAACTCAGGCTGGAGAAACCGATGCTACAGTGACGGCAACCGCCTCCTTGTCTGGGCCACTATCACTGACCAAATGGAATGTCTATACCGATACACTACGACATGAACAAATGCTTGTAGATACCGGTATTCAGGTACAAGAATCATTGAAGCACCTCTCCTTTGAAGACATGCTGGAACAGCAGGAGCATTATTTGGCTGATTTCTGGAAGCGTTCCGATGTAGTCATTGAGAACGACTTGTCGCTTCAGGAGGGCATACGTTTCAACCTTTATCAGCTGCTGCAATCAGCCGGACGCGACGCGCATAGCAACATCTCCGCTAAAGGCTTATCCGGTGAAGGGTACGAAGGCCATTATTTCTGGGACACGGAGATTTATATGTTCCCTGTGTTCCTAATGACTTCGCCTGACTTGGCCCGGCAGCTCCTATTATACCGGTATTCCAAGCTGGAGGAGGCAAGGGAACGTGCTAAAGAGATGGGTCACGCCCAAGGTGCATTGTTCCCATGGCGGACGATTTCAGGTACGGAATGTTCCTCCTTCTTCCCATCCGGTACAGCTCAATATCATATCAGCGCCGATGTAGCCTACAGCTATATCCAATACCATCTAGCGGAAGAAGATGACGCCTTCTTGCTCCAATACGGCGCCGAGGTGCTATTTGAGACAGCGCGGCTTTGGATGGAGATCGGTCATTACTACGAAGGCAAGTTTCACATCGATGAAGTGACTGGACCGGACGAATACACATGTCTTGTGAACAACAACTATTACACCAATGTAATGGCCAAACATAATTTAAAATGGGCCGCACGCAGTTTTGCGCGACTTCAAGAATATGACGAGGCTGCATTCCAAGCTTTGTGTGTGCGCCTGCATGTAACTGGACCAGAAGCAGACAGCTGGCTGAAGGCGGCGAATGCCATGCTGCTTCCTTACGACGAGAAGCTGGGCATTAATCCGCAGGATGATACTTTTTTACGCAAAGCGGTCTGGGATTTCGAGAATACACCACCGGAGAAACATCCGTTGTTGCTGCATTACCATCCACTCACGCTATACCGTTATCAGGTCTGCAAGCAAGCCGATACTGTACTGGCTCATTACTTGCTGGAAGACGAGCAGTCGCATGAGACCATTCGTAAGTCGTATGATTATTATGAGCAAATCACTACCCATGATTCCTCCTTGTCCTCTTGCATATTCAGCATTATGGCTTCGAAGATCGGGTATAAGGACAAAGCGTATAACTATTTTATAGAGACAGCGCGGCTCGATCTCGACAATACGCACGGAAACACTAAAGACGGATTACATCTCGCCAATATGGGTGGAACGTGGATGGCTATTGTGTACGGTTTTGCCGGAACACGTCTCAAGGAAAATGGCCTGTCGCTCGCTCCGTCCCTACCTGCGGGCTGGCAGAAATATAACTTCCGCCTCACCTTCCGCGGCCGCCTCATTGCTGTAACCATTCGCGAGGAAGGTGTGGAGCTTGAACTGCTAGAGGGTGAAGCACTTGAACTTACGCTCTACGGCCAATCGGTAACTCTGGGCAACGAGAAGCCGGTAACTCAGGCGCTGCAAGCCTAATCATAAGGAGCGAAACACAATGAATGCAACATCTCAAATTCAAGCCGTAATCTTTGATCTAGACGGCGTTATTACCGATACCGCAGAATATCATTATCAGGCTTGGGGCATGATTGCGAAAGAGCTGAGCCTCCCGTTCACCCGAGAGTTCAATGAGAACCTCAAAGGTGTATCGCGCATAGCCTCACTGGAGTTGCTACTTGGACAAGCGGCAACTCCGCACACCTATTCTCCCGAAGAGATGGAGGAGATGGCGACCCGCAAAAATGAGTTTTATCAGCAACTCATTCAGCAGGTAACCCCAGCCGATGTGCTGCCTGGTATTTCTGAATTGCTCGCCGAGCTGAAGGACCACGGAGTGAAGACTGGCATTGCCTCCGCTAGTAAAAATGCCTTTACAGTTATCCGCCTTCTAGGTATGGAGAAAGACTTCGGAGTTATTGTAGATGCAGCCAAGCTTGCTCGCAACAAACCAGACCCGGAAGTGTTCCTGACCGCCGCCGATGCGCTTGGTGTAGATCCGCAATTTTGCGTCGGGGTCGAAGACGCAGTCGCCGGGGTAGAAGCGATCAGAGCGGCAGGTATGTTCGCTGTATATATCTCCTTACAGGAGAGCTTGTCCAACGCTGATATGAACTTGAACAACACTGCTGAACTTAACTACTCCGAGCTAAACCAACAATTCGCTAATAAGAATAGAGTAACTAAATAATCGGGTATTCCAGTCTCAATATATGTAAGTCACGAACTAAGCCGGCAAGCTCCTAAGGGAAGCTTGCCGGCTTTTGTTTGAAATTTCCAGAAAATCCGCTTCTGATTTCGATCATCAATAACCTATTGATAATATTGCGCTTGCGCTTTCCACATCGAACTATACTCTTGTTGGTCTTTCAACAATTGATCATGTGGACCGTATTCGCGCAATTCACCATTGTTAAAAAGTGCGATTTTATCGCAGAATTTACAAGCAGATAAACGATGTGAGATATAAATAACAGTATGATTTGCTGCCAAAAGATTAAAGTTGTTGTACATCTCAAACTCCGCATAAGGGTCCAACGCAGCTGTAGGCTCATCCAGAATAAGAATAGGTGACTTTTTGAGTATAGCCCTAGCAATTGCTATCTTCTGACTTTCACCACCCGAAAAGTCTGTGCCTCTATCATCAAAGATTTTAAACACCTGTGTATCTAGTCCTCTTTCTAAATATTTCATTTTTGCTCCCACTCCTACTTGATTAAGCACTTCTTCCATTTCCTTATCCGATGTTTCGCTATCCTTCGCGCATAAGTTGTCTTTGATAGAAAATGAAAATAATTTATAATCCTGAAACACAACACCTAAGATTTTCATATATTCATCGTATCGATAATCTTGAATAGATCTTCCATTCAGAAGAATCTCTCCTTGATCAGGTTCATACAATCGGCAAAGCAGTTTAATAAAAGTCGTTTTACCCGCGCCATTTTGACCTACTATGGCTAATTTCTCTCCATTTTTTATGGTCATTGACACATTTTTCAATGAATAGGTCTCACTTCCCGCATATTTAAAAGACACATTACAAAATTCAATCTCAACATTCATGAGTTTCTCAAGACGCTCTTCTCCGCTTTTCATTGTTGGTTTTAGACTTTCAAATTCTCTAAACACCTCAATGTACTTACACATTTGGCGAAAATCAACATAAGCATTCATTCCCAGAGACACTTGCGTAGAAAAGCTATTGGCGGCGGAGATATACATAACAAAACCACCAATTTGAATTTTCCCCGTAACTACTTTCACAACCATGTAGGCGTAGATAATGACCATTTGCAATTGAAGATTAGCACTGGCCAGTCCCTTATATCTCCCTACTTTTTCGTAAAGCCCTCCAAAACCACGAACGCTTTCATTATGATATGCATCCACTTTATTCAGTAAATAAGGAGCCATCCCAAACAAACGGACATCTTTAGCCATGGAAAAATCAACGGCCAGTTTAGAATAATAACCAAATTTCCGATTCAGAGGAGCTAATAATTTATGAAAATTGAATTGAGCTTGTTGCGACTTTTTAAAGATAAAGGTATTAAGTACAATCATCCCAATAATCAGCACGATGATTCCAATGTTTAACGTAGAGATTAAGGCCGTTAGTCCCAATAGGGAGAGCATTGTTTGAAGCAAAATCTTCATACTATCTAGCATTTTACGTATAACATCCTGCTGCCTAATGGGAGTAAGCGCCTGTTCTTTAAGATCTAGCACTTTGGAATTCTCTAAACTCTCATAATCCAGATTCATAATATGATTTCCAATATGTAGCTCTAAACTATCCATGACCACTAAATTGGACAGTTCAATTTGTTTATTAAGATAACTTTGGAGCAGCCCCAAGACAGCATTACCTGCCACCAAAATTCCTATCCAGAGGATAATATACATTTCGCGGCCGGCTCCCATCATTTCATCAATCAAATATTTGGGAAGAATGATGTTTATAAACGGGAAGATTGCACTGCATAATGAAGAAACCACCATTAGCGGAATGTACGATTTAGACATGGTATGTACTAACTTGCAAAAGTAAAGGGTCACATTCCAATCCTTTTTCGGTGCAGGGAATGGATTCATCAGCTAGGATTCACTCCCTTTATAATATTGTGCTTGAATCTGATACATTTGATTGTATCTTCCATTTTGTTTCATTAATTCACTGTGAGAACCCGCTTCGGCAATTTCTCCTTGCTCCATATACAGTATCTGATCACAGAACCGTGTGCTGGACAAGCGATGGGAAATATATAATGCTGTTCTCTCTCCGATCATTTCATTAAATCTTGTATACAGATTGAATTCTGCAATTGCATCAACTGCTGCAGTCGGCTCATCCAAAATAATCAAATCTCCATTCTTATAAAGCGCCCTTGCCAACATCATTCTTTGATTCTCCCCTCCAGAGAACTCAACGCCTTGATCATCTAAAAACTTTTGCATTGGGGTGAGAATACCTGATTTCAATGAGGCGACTTTTTCGCTTAGTCCCGCTTTTTCAAGACTGTCATGAATTCTTAAAGCGTCAGACTCTCTATGTTCTTTTAGAGAAATATTCTCTGCTAATGAGAAAGCGAGTACGCGAATTTCTTGAAATACCGTAGAAAATAATCTCCAGTAATCCGTTTTAGCAAAATGTTTGATATTGATTCCATTCAGCGTAATCTCTCCACCATCGGGTTCATACAACCTGCATAACAATTTGATAAGCGTTGTCTTGCCAGCACCATTATGACCCACAATAGCAAGTCGTTGATGTGGAGGGATGATGAAGGATATTTTATTAAACACAGGCTGGCTAGTACCAGGATAAGTAAAGGAAACTTCTTTAAATTCTATCGAATAAGGGCCAGTTGGGAGTGTATGCATACCTCCTTCCCCCTGCTTATCTTGCGGTATCTCTAAAAAGTTACGGAGTTCCTCTATGTATAAATTCTGTGTGCGCAGATGGGCTAAATCTTTCATAAATCCCTGAAGAACGCCAGAAAATCCAGCGACAGCAGTTGTGTACATCACAAAATCACCTATAGTTATCCTCTGATGAAGGTAAAGATACGCCAAATAACCATATACAATCCCCTCACGGAATAACCGGATCAAAATATCTAATATTTCACTTTGAAAATAAGAGCTGCTGATTGAGGACTGAATTTTCTGTCTATTTTGAACACTTGAATGGTATAGGGAGACCAATGTATTGTTAAAGGAATTAATCCGAATTTCCTTACCAAAAGTAAAGTCTTGCATAATATCCGAATAATACTTTCTCTTCCTCTCCAATTCCGAAAGTTGTTGTTCATGTTCATACTCATAACGTTTAGCACGTAGGGAAAACACATAAGAACACCCAATACTTACAATTAGAAAAACAATAACAGCAAAATTTAATCCTCCAATTACAGTGATATAGCCCACAAAAGTAAGAAATCCAGCCAGACATGAAAAAAATGTATGAAAAAATCCCTGAAACCCATTCTGCACACTTTGTAGAGAACGCTTGGCCTGCTCCATCTGATTAAGATAACCGGGATCTTCTGTATTTTTGAAATCAACATTCATATTTTGTGCAGTGTGGGCGTGGATCTGTTTAAATACAACTTTCATTAATTGAGTTAAACCCAAATTTTGTAGATATCCTGTAAAATAGCTAGTGATAGTCAGTATTAAAAACATCAGTGAAATTAGGAAGATAAAATGTTGAGGTCTTTGCTGTCCCGTCAGTTCATCTATAATAAATTTTGGGAATAGGATTAAAAGGAAGGGCTGCACAGCTAAAAGAAGCGTTACAGTAGAGTAATAAATAATGGAACGTCTACTGTTAATCCATGATGTGGAGAGGACATAGCGAATGCTGGTCCAAGTGGAGGTTAATGATTTTGTTCTCATTACATAAAGTTCCCCTTAGTATTTAAAATGTTTCTTGATTACATTTTATCAATACTATTATTTGGAAACAGTATGAATAAATTAGTATAAACAGTATTATTTTAGGTGGATTAACGAGTGAATTCATGCATCACAAATAAAAAGGTTCTTGCTAGCCGAAGCTAGCAAGAACCTTAATCTTTAGTTTCATCCTCAGAACACCGACTTCTATTCGCCATTGCGGGCATCCTCACAGTATTCCGACTTTATCAGACCTATCTTTAAAAAGCTTCTTTATAGTGAGTCCAAATAAAACACAGCAAGTCAGTGCCGCACAAAAATCAGCAATAGGCTCAGCAATAATCACTGCATCTGTTTTCGGACTAATAAATGTCGGGAGCAAAAGTACTAATGGAATAAGCAAGATAATCTTACGCAAGATCGCGATAAAAATAGAAACTCGTGCTTGTCCCAAAGCAATAAATACTTGTTGAAACGCTAATTGAATACCAAAAATACAAGTGCCAAGGAAAAATATCTTCATTAATCTAGCGGTCAGAGCCACAAGCTCAGGATTATTGGTAAAAATGATAATGGGCAGCTTCGGAACAAAAATGGCCACGCCCCACATCGACAATCCGAAAGCTGCGCAAAAAACACTGCAATATAAAATGGTAGATTTTACACGTGCGAAATCGCGAGCTCCATAATTATAGCTAATAATAGGCTGTGCCCCTTGTGCAAAACCAGATAACAACGTCCCAAATATTTGCATCAGCGTGCCCATAATCCCCATGGCAGCAACGTACATATCGCCTCCAAATTTAGCTAAGGACGTGTTAAATACAATTTGAATTAAACTTTCGGTCGACATCATAATAAACGGAGAAAGCCCCAATGCAAGTACACTTGCCGCTTCTTTAGGTTTAATGCGCATATTCGATAGACGCAAGCGCAGATGAGCTCGTTTAGAGATTAAGAACCCTAATACCCAAATAGCCGAAATAAATTGGGCAATTACAGTTGCCAACGCTGCACCCTTAATGCCCATATTCATCTCAAAAATAAAAATGGCGTCAAGGACGATATTCACAACCGCTCCAATACATACCGTGAGCATGGCTGTTTTGGCGTATCCTTGTGCTGCAATGAACGGATTCAATCCTAAAGAAATGAGCACAGCCACAGTTCCTAGAAGGTAAATGCTTAAAAAATCGTCGGCTAGCGGCAATGTATCGTGACTCGCCCCGAATAACGTTAAGAATGGCGACTTAAAGATAAGAAACAAAGCGGTTAGGATTATGGATGCCATCAGCAGCATAGTAAAACAACTTCCCAGTAATTCTTCTGCTTTTTTATGTTCTCCTTCGCCCATCTTTATGGAAGCTAGGGGTGCCCCACCAGCTCCGATTAGAGCTGCAAATGCTGAAATCAACATAATAATCGGAAAAGATATCCCTATAGCGGATAAGGCAAGCGTTCCCCCCTCCTCCATTCTTCCAAGAAACATCCGGTCAACTACACTGTACATGGCATTGATTAGCTGAGCTATAACGGCAGGAATAGCCAATAAGAAAATAAGCTTGGGTATACTTTGGTTGGCAAAACGATCCTTCATTTGATTATTCATTTATTCATTTCCAATATAGCTTCACGGAGGCTTTTAGGAAGCTTTTTGACAACCATATCGTAGGAATGGTCTATCATGTCAAAGACATCCGACGCTGACAAGGAACCATCGATCATGATTGAATTCCAGTGTTTTTTATTCATATGAAAGCCTGGTCGAACGCAATCATGTTGCTCTCTTAAGTTCTCCGCAATGATCGGGTCACATTTTAGATTTAAGCGAACAACCTTCCCTGTTTCCTCAAAAATAAGTGCGAACATTTTATCAGCCACTTTGATGACCAATGGAGTAGGCCCAAACGGATGCTCCTTAGTCGCCCCTTTCTTTTTCAAACAATATTCGATGATGTTATTCTTCAACTCTCTCTCTCCTTTTCTGATCAAAGATCTGATCATTTCTGCCATTAACCACGTTTCTTAATTATATCATTTTGTTCACCCGAGCAGTTCCCACAATCATTTATAACAGAGAAAAGACCGTCTCCATCAGGAGCGGTCATAAAGTTCATTAATATATAAATAATAGTAATGCGACAACTTCTCTCAGAACACCCGCTTCTGATCCCGGTCATCAATAATAATCTGGACGGCTTCTTTAAACCGAATCGCATGAATAATTTCCCGCTCCCGCAGGAACTTAAGGCTATCCTGCAGATCCACATCATCCGTCATATCAATCAGCCACTGGTATGTAGCCCGAGCTTTTTCCTCCGCTGCAATGTCCTCATACAAATCTGCCAGCGGGTCACCCTTAGCTTGAATATAAGCAGTTGTAAACGGTACGCCTGAGGCATTATTGTAGAACAAGGCATGATCATGTGCTGCAAAATGCGGTCCTAATCCAGCTTCCTCTAATTCGCAAACCGACGCATCCTTTGTCAGCTTGTAGATCATCGTGGCAATCATCTCGAGGTGGGCGAATTCTTCTGTAGAAATATCGTTCAAAACGCCAATAACTTTATCCGGAATCGTGTATCTTTGATTCATATAGCGCAGGGCTGCGGCGAGCTCACCGTCGGCTCCTCCGTATTGCTCACTTAAATAACGCGCCATCCGGATATCACATTTACCGACCCGTACCGGATATTGCAGCTTCTTCTCATATATCCACATTCGGGAACTTCCCCTCCTCTAGAAACTTAGTTCCTTACAGTACACACTTCTTACACCTGCCAAGGCCAAGGAGCCTGATTCCATTCCCACGGACATTTCGAATAAGCGCGACCAAAATTCTGCAGCGGACCATATAATTCCTGAAATTGATTCGCTAGCTTGGTACGTTCCTGAGTCAGTTGATTAAATTGTTCAATACTTCTTAAATCATCTGGATGAGTGTTCAGATATAAGTTTAATTCCACCAAGGCAAAATCAAGAGTCTGCAGCTGTTCAAGCATTTCATAATATCGTTGATCGCAAGGGTTTGCCTCCATAGTCTACTTCCCTCCTCCTTTGCACTTAGATTCATACGGGCTGAACAGTGCTGGCCAGAGCGTGCCATACTTCAAAGCTTCCTGTAAACTAAACTGCGGAAGATCGGGTGGCTGAAAGTTAATGAACTGATTCGGTGGAACTACATATGTCTTGAATGGTACCGGTGGGCAAGGATCAAACGGGCCCCTAAACGGGGTATACCTCCGTAGCTGTGATTCCATTTTTCGTACCTCCTTTGTTCCTGTTCCTTGTTTATTACTCCCTTAGCTAACTTATGACAGCAGGACACATTATAAAACGTTATTTATAAAAAAAGCACTGGAGCAAGATTGTCATGCAATTGCACAACAAATAAGCTGCCTTCGGAAAAGTACCGAAAACAGCTTATTATTTGGATCTTATTGAATATTAAGATCTAGACTTCACTTTTTTGACGAATCTTCGTGGGTAATCTCAAGGATATCCAACATAAAAACAAAGATGGGAATGCCAAGAAGAAGTCCCCAGACACCTATATAATGCTCAGAAAACAACAACACTATAAAGGTGTAGAACATCGGCAAATTCATTTTTGTGGACATCAACTTTGGGTTCAAGAAATACCCTTCGATAAAATGTAATACCGCAATAATCGCCAGCACATAAGTGACTGTTGTCAGACCGCCGATGTTGTAGCCGATGATTAAGAGCGGAATGAGCGAAATCAAAAAACCAACCACCGGAATGAGACTGAGCAGAAAAATCAAGATCGATAAGGCAAATAAATATGGGAAGTTAAGCAGCCACAAGCCAATAATAGTAAGACAGGTGTTGAATAAGGCAATGAGAATTTGCGCTTCAATTACTTTCCCAAAGGAAACGATGAATTTTCGGCTAAAATACTCCAGATCTATATAAAACCAGGCAATTCGGCTCTCTCTCATTCTAGAAGTGAAACTGACAACCCGGTTCTTCTCCAGAATAAACACAAAACTTAGAATGGTCGATATAACGAAAGTCGCACCCCAGTTGCTAACCTTCAACACATAATCGATACCTCTTTTGATGTAGGACTGATAGTTAAGGTCCCTGAGCATATCATACAAATACAATGTAATCTTGTTCTGCGGGAGATCTTCTGGTTTGAGATTGGTAAGGAAGATGGTTAATTGCTTAATCTGTTCCAATACTTTAGGGAGATATTTAGCAAGGGCCAGTACAATCACTGCGATTAAAGCGAGGTATAAAATGACAATAATCACCTTACTGTTAACCTTCATAAATTTACCAATTCGTTTACTAAGCAATGTCTGAAAGCTGTTCATGACAAAAGCAATCAAAAACGTCAGCAACACCAGATTAAGCATCCCTCGAATACTGAACAGCAGCAACCCGATAAGTGCGAGAATAAAAAAACGCCTGGTGGTTATATTCGCGTAGAATCGCTTCAATACATTCATAGATCTTGCTCCATTCGATTGCGATTAATATTGCTGATCATCCACTGGCTATAAAAAGGAAAACTTAGCCCCCACAAAAAAGCCGATGGAAACAAAAAGGAGTGACCAGGTTAGCGCTCCTGCAGTCGTTATGAGTATATATTTTTTGAAAGACATAGCACTGATTCCAGAGATATAGCTTGATACATGCCTCAGACCGGGAATGAAATAGGCAATGAAAATCGCCCAGTTGCCGAACCGCAAAAACCATCTCTTCATACTGGCAAAACGCTTGGGTGTAAGGCCAACCCACTTGCCGAATTTTTCTACCACAGGTTGCCCTAGTCTTAAACCAATGGTATAGCTGATAAGCATCCCGGTGATAGATCCCATGAAACAGACCAATACCGAAAGTGAAAAGTCCAAAACCATAACGGAGGATAAATAGCCTACAAACAGCATTAACACCTCATCCGGTACAGGAAGTCCGATAATCCCAAGTGCCATAAGGGCAAATATGGCTAAATATCCGTACTGCGAAATGATCTCAATAATCCAAGGCATGGGTGTATCACTTCCTGTTGAAGGATTTTTTAAGTGACGGAAATGGAATACGACTGACCATCATTACAGACAGTATTGCCATTAATACGATGACCAGTCCTGGTTTCATGCGTTCATCTAGTAAAGAAATCATCGACAGAATGACTCCAGCAGCAGTAATGGGCATCCCCACGAACCCTTTGGAAGGTGCCGATAGATTAAATCTGGCCAAACGAAGTGCACCACAGATCAAAAAGAATACTGAAGCTGCAGGTCCAATCCAGTGAGCATCTTCTAACCTATACAATAAGATAAGGAAGGTTGGCGCTAAACCAAATGATATAATATCCGCCAATGAGTCCAATTGTTTACCGAATTCACTGGTACATTGCAGTATTCTTGCCAGTAATCCATCGAGTACATCGCATATTGCCGCAAGCAATATCATAAATAAAGCCAGGCTGTATCGTTCTTGAATCGTGAAATACAAAGATAGTGATCCGAGTCCCAAGTTTGCAAGTGTGCACATTGAAGGCAACCAATTCAATTTCATACGATTTCACCCCTTTCATTGTAGTATTTTTGTTGATCCGTTTAACCTTCAAAGGTCACAGTAAAGCTGACGCCGTTCTCCGTATTTTTCACAGTATAAAGACAAGCGTGCATATCTAATATTCGCTTCGCAATGGAAAGCCCCAGACCTGTACCGCCCGTCATTCGACTGCGAGATGGCTCAGACCGATAGAACCGTTCCCAGATTTGCTCTAGCTGATCTTCGGGGATGGATTCTCCTATATTTTGAACAGTGAATACAATAGTCTGGGCATGACTCTCAATATTGACGGTGATAGAACTTCTTTCTTCCGCATGTCTGATAGCATTGGTCATAAAATTCAGCAGAACTTGTTCGATCCAGTTCACATCAGCATATATCGGTAATTCGTTTGCAGGAATAATGATGACCTCCAAATGTTTTTCACTCAGCAAGTGAACCAGCTTGTCCGTCACCTTTTCCGTCAGTTCACTTAACATAAAGGAAGTTTTCCGAAGTTTAATCGTGCCCGACTCCAACCGCGCTAGATCTAGCATATTTTTAACAAGAAACTCCATTTTATCTGCTTCCTCAATAATCACCTTAATGTAGTGATCCTGCTTGCCGGCGCTAACGCCGTCTTCTAATCCCTCGGCAAAACCTTTGATAATACTGAGCGGTGTCTTCAATTCATGGGAGGCATTGGCAAAAAAGTCCTGCTGCATGATCTCCATTCTTTGTTTCTGCTCCATATCCTCAACTAGCTGCTGATTGGCCTCTCTTAACTCTCGTAAAGCAGAATCCAGACTTAGTGATAAGGTGAACATGCTATTAGAAAGACTGCCTAGCTCATCCTTCTGCCGAATCGATGTGTCCCCTGTAAAGTCCAGAGAAACCATCCGTTTGGCTATGTTGTTTAACTTAATTAGCGGACGTGTTACCATTTTCGAAAAAAAGAGAGAAAGAACCAAAATCAGAACAATGCCGCCTATCCCCAGATATAAAAAGAACCAACGCAACGCCTCGTTCGAATCCTTGACTTCCTGTAATGAGGTGACTGTGAATAGTAGTTCAATTTCTCCGGTACTTTGTTTAAGGGGTAAAATAATCACCGTATTGCGACTCCCACTCCAGGGAGCAATCCAGTCTTGCTTCTGTATTTTCAAATTCTTGAAGTCGTTTATCTGCGCCGGTGTCAAAGGAAACCATTCCTCTAGAGCTTCAAACAGTATTCCCTGGCGTGGATTCCATATTTTCAAATCAGGCAATACAATTTCTGTAACAGTACCTGAAGCGTGAATCATCCCAGTCTCTTCCGTATCCCCTATTGTTCCGGTCTCTTTTTTTGTAATACTTATTGGGTAGATTATAGCGGGTGAAGAACTGTCTTCATCCAGTAGTTCGCCTTCGATGCTGAGCTGATCATCTACTTTAATGTTCGCTGCTCTAAGCGCATCTCCGTACTGATTCATGAATAGGGATAAAGAAACAACCATACTCTTTCCATCATCATCGATTAACTTTATATGAAATGGATCTTCCGAATTCATCTTTCCATCCAGCTTCAAAATAACCATTTGTGTTTTATTCCGCAGCATAAACCGAACGAGCTCCTGAGAGGTTCGAGTGCTTCCCCACGGCTCGCTTATATATCTTGCAGCAAAGCTTTTAAGATGTTTCTCCACGCGGTTTTCTTTTTGCTTCTGATAGAAATTGTCAAACAACAGCAATTGGCTTAGAATGACCATGCCATAAAAGCAGAGGAAAAAGATAACGGTCATCACAAACAGTTTAAAAGTAATTCCCCGTCTTCTCATGCCTCTTCCTCGAACATGTACCCTGTGCCAATCACCGTACGAATAAAACGTGATTCATAACCCAATTTACTTCGCAGCTTTTTAATATGACTGTCCACAACTCTAGAATCTCCTTCAAATTCAATTCCCCAGATCCGACTAAGGATCGTATCCCTTGAAATGACAATCCCTTTGTTTCGTATTAAAAGCCATAAAAGATCATATTCCTTAGGGGTAAGCTCCACTTCCGCATCTTCTACCTCTAAGCGATGAGCTAAGGTGTTAAACATCGCGGAACCAAATTTTATTATGCTGGATTCAGGCTGATGAGAGCCTTCAACACGCTTCATAAGTGCATTTGCCCGGGCTACCAGCACCTTTGGACTAAATGGCTTTGTAACATAATCATCGGCTCCTAATTCAAAGCCGTAGATTTTGTCGTCATCCGTAGACTTGGCGGTTAACAAAATGATAGGTACCGCTGATTTTTCACGAACTTCACGGCATACTTCAAAGCCATTCATAGCAGGCATCATGATATCCAAAATCAGCAGATCCGGCAGTAGTGAGTCAAACCAAACCAATGCATCTATTCCATTATCGGCTTCGAGTACTTCCCAATCATTCTGTATGAAATAATCAGACACCAGTTCACGAATACGAATTTCATCCTCAACGAGAAGGAGCTTTTTTTTCAATCTAGACCCCGCTTTCAAACCATTTATAAATATTAGCATAGTCGAACGCTATGTCCTTTATGTGTCCACAAAAAACTCCTCCTGTCATGAGCCATGCAGCTCTAGCAGGAGGAGTTCACTTTATCCCTGAACATCCGGAACAATACTTTACTATTTTCAATAGGTTATTCTTTATTTCCGTCCGGCTCTGATGGATTTTCTTCGTTCTCAACAGGGGGTTCCCGATGGATATTAATTCGAGTAATCCGCAATCTTGTCGATTCCTCGACTTCAAATATCACATCTTCTACTTTAACCCGTTTTCCTTTGGTTGGATTCCCCTCCAGCTCCTTAAACAACCAGCCACCAATGGAATCCACTTCATCATCCTCGATCACTACACCCGTAAGATCGTTGACATCTTCAATCAGCATCCGGCCTTCAACGGAAATATAATCACCATTACGCTCCACACTCGGACGCTCATCTTCGAATTCGTCATGCAGATCGCCTACGATTTCTTCCAGAATTTCTTCTGCTGTCAGTAGCCCGGCTGTACCGCCGTATTCATCGACAACTAGCGTTAGCTGAGCTTTATTCTTCTGCATAAAACGAAGCGTATGGCTAATCTCCATCGATTCCGGCACGTTAAGGATTGGTCGAACCAGCGTCGTAAGATCATTCTGCTGCTCAAGTGGAGCAAACAGCAAGTCGGTAATATGAATAAAACCAATAATACGGTCCTTGTCTTCAAAAGCAACCGGATAACGTGAATGTCTTGTTTCGGTAATAATCTTCATATTTTCTTCGAGCGAAAGATTGCTGTACAGCACATCCATATCCGTACGAGGCAACATGACTTCACGGGCGAGAAGATCAGAGAATTCAAAGATGTTATCCATCAGCTTCATCTCATCTTTATCAATGACACCACTCTTAGCACTCTGATTCATCAGGATACGAATTTCCTCTTCCGAATGAGCTGCCTCACTCTCATTCGCGGGCTCAACACCCACTAAACGAAGCAATGCGTTCGCCGATGCATTCAGTATCCAGATAAAAGGCATAAAGAGATTATAGAAGAACATCAGCGGTGCCGAGAGCAGTAGCGCAGATCCTTCTGTTCTTTGAATCGCAAGTGATTTCGGTGCAAGCTCACCAAGTACAATATGTAAAAATGTAATAATCGAAAATCCGATAACAACAGAAACAGTAGAAATCAGAGTACCGTCGGTAATCCCCATTTTATACATTAACGGTTCAACGAGCAGCTCTGAAATGGCCGGCTCACCGACCCAGCCTAATCCCAGTGACGCGAGTGTAATCCCAAACTGGGTGGCAGATAAGTAAGAATCCAGTCTCTTATTTACCTTGAGTGCATATCCAGCCATTTTATTACCTTCACTGACAAGTTGGGTCAGACGAGACTGCCTGACCTTAACTAATGAGAACTCCGCTGCTACAAAAATACCGTTCAATAATACGAGCACCAGAACAAGCAAAAGATTAAGCATTAATCTCCCTACTTCAAATTCCGTATGCGCCACTTTAACAACGCCTCATTTCTACAGATTGATCGCTTTTCTAGTTTTGAAATCAACTTCCGGATAATACATATCCGCTACTAACAGGTTAGGTCCGCAACAACCTGCTGCATCGCAGTAACAATTCACCTTCTGGTTCAGCGGATGCTTCGTCTGCCAATCGATAAATATATCATCCAGTTTTTGGTTGTCTATGTTACCAAAGGCTGCGATATCAGCGAAATCTGTAACGAAAACATCTCCAGTAAACATATTAACGTTCACACGATTCCGACCATCCGGATCGTTACGAAGCGTAACATTCTTCTCTGCGCGCATTCTACTTAGCAATTTCTGATCTTCTTCAAGGAAGCTGCAAGCAAAAAACGGAAGCGTGCCGAACAACATCCATACCTCTGGATCACGCTGGTCCAGTAACGAATGGATCGCTGTCCGCATTTCATTTAAAGATAACACTGGCAAAGCGGAAGCAAAGCTCGAATTGTACATCGGATGAACTTCATGGCGTTTTGCTCCCATGTCGAGAATCAGCTTATGAATTTCAGGCAGCTTAGTGTGGGTACGGTAATTAATCATAGTTTCCGCAGAAATTAACATACCATCCTCACTTAGTTGGCGAGAGTTCTCAATCATTGTATTATATAGCCGGTAAGCGGCTTCCTTAGCAACCGCATGACCACTGTTCGCAAAACCGACTTCATGAAAATCGTCACCGTTCACATAATTAAATGAAATATGCATAACGTCCAGATATGGAAGCAGCTTCTCATAACGGGAATACGGCATCGTCAGATTAGAATTAATTTGGGATCTGATTCCCCGCTCTTTGGCGTATTTCAACAATGGCACAATGATATTATCCACCGTTCCGGCGCGGAACATGGGCTCTCCGCCCGTAATACTAATAGTTTCTAGATGCTCAACTTCCTCTAAACGGTCTAGCATGTTCTTAAGCGGTAGCATATCTCCTTCTTTGGAGGTTAGACTATCACCAACAGCACAGTGCTCACACCGCATATTGCATAAATTGGTTACAGTGAATTCCACACTCGTTAGCACATGGCGGCCATGCTTACGTAGAGAAGTGATTGGATCCCATGGATCGTAACTTGGCGACAGCTCCCTCGGTGAAGATGTTAATGGTCTTAAAACATTCATTTGTACTAGCTCCTTTAAATCTTATTCCTATTATTAACCCAAAATCATGAAGAAAGAACGATGACTTACCCTATATCATACCACGTTAGTCAAAAAAACTGCACTTATGATGTCTTTCTGGCCTTCTATACTTGCCCTACATTTCAAAAAAATAAAAGCAGCGAGACGAAAAATAGGCTTCCGATATATCTTCGGACAAGCCTAATCTTCTCTCCACGCTGCTATAAATAATCAATTTGGCGTTTCCAGAGAACCGCCTTGTTCTGCGACGTCAATAATAACAACGGAGAGGGCTTTACTAAGATCTCGTTCAAACGGTACGACTTTCTCTCCTTCAGGACCCGTAAGCACACGTACGGCGGGTCTGTGAGGCGTACTTGGATCTATTTTGACCACAACCCCGCTCTCCCCCGTACTGAGCTTCACCGTAAGCCCCAGCGGATAGATAGCTACGCGATCTCTAAACAACTCTAAATGCTTCTGCTCATATAAAGTACCGGAACCAACATAGAGCGCCTCAACGGCTTGATGTGGCAGCATAGCCTTTTTGTAGACCCTATTGGAGGTCATGGCATCGTAGGAGTCCGCTACACCCAGCCACTTGGCATATTCATGGATTTGGGGTCCTGTTAATCCGCGAGGATATCCGGAACCATCAATGCGTTCATGATGCTGCAAGGCACAATGTGCTGCGAGCAGCGGGATATTCGGCTCCTCCTTTAGAATCTGAAACCCAATCTCGGTATGAGCCTGCATGTGGCGGAATTCTTCATCACTGAGCCTGCCGGGTTTCTGTACGATTTTTATCGGGATTTGTGTCTTCCCAATATCATGCAGCAGTGCGCCTAGCCCAATCACTCGAAGTTCCTCTTTACTATACCCGTGAGCAATACCAAGCACTAAAGTGTACAAGCAGACATTCAGGGAATGGACATATAAATAGTTATCAGCAGTGTGCATATCCATCAGCATGATCATCGGATCTTCTTGTAAAGACATATCGTCTAAAATGTTATCCATGATCTTAGAAAATTTTTTGTCCAGATGATACAGACCCTTGGTAATTCCTGAAGCCCCAGACATTTGCTGAAATTGATTACGAATCACCTTTAGGGCCTGATTGCGCGTCTCATCCTGTAGAATACCAGTAATCACAATATCGTCCGTGACAGAATCCTCTATGTAGATATAGCCGATATCAATTCTTGCAAGACGCTTGATCAATGCATCCGTAAGCTCTACCCCGTCCGCGAGTAGAGTTAGACCTTCATCATTATATATTTTTTTACCTAATTTCATGCCTGCTTGAAGCTGATTCACGGATACTAAACGCACTAAACTCACTCCTGCCTTTAACGGTAAAATGCTATTCTGTATTGAAATCCTTGGGTCACACGCTTTGTCTATACCGTTTCTATGGAAATTCAGACAGGTGTACCTTAAAGAAAATCAGATGTGTCTAGGTCTATGCCAATGGGCATTAACGCATAATAAACAACCAGAATACAGCAGCAAGAATAAATCGATAGATCGCGAAATGCGTTAATCGAATCTTTTGAATCCATTTCATAAACAAAATGACCACTAAATATGCCACTACAAAAGAAATCAGAAAACCAATTACAAAATAACCAATCGTCTCACTTGTGAAGTTTTTATACGAATCCAGCAGTTCATACCCGGAAGCCGCACACATAATAGGAATGGCTATGAGGAAGGAGAAATCCGCAGAAGCCTTATAGCTGACCCCGCTTAACATCCCCCCGGAAATAGTAGACCCGGAACGGGAGAAGCCCGGCCAAAGTACCGAAATAATCTGATACAATCCAATCGCGAGCGCCTGTCCGTAAGACAAATCATCCAGTTCGTGAGCAGTAATTCGTATTTTGCGTCTGTTCACCCATTCTGCAACAATCATTAGAATCCCTCCGGCCACAAGTGCCCAGAGTACAGTCGAAGCTCCAAAAAGACTTTTGATAAAATCGCGGGCAAAAAATGCCACAGCAAGTGCTGGGGCAATCCCGAGAATCACATGAATTAAGTTCAGACGGGATGCCGGCATAACGCCTCCTCTACCTGAACTACTACGTCCAATCCCTAGCAAATTGAGTACTCGCTTGCGGTAAACAAGTGCAATCGCCAAAATCGCCCCTAGTTGAATTACAATTTCATAAGTCTTCATAATCGAATCTTGCTCAGCGAAACCTAATAGCTTCGTGGTCAAGATCATGTGTCCGGTCGAAGATACAGGAATAAATTCAGTGATTCCTTCGACAATTGCTAAAATAATAGCTGTAATCGTGTCCATAATGTCCTCCTATTTTTGGGAATCTAGCACTGTTAAATGGAGTCTATAAGTGTAGATTATGAGCTGTCGGCCTTATTCAGACTTAGCCTCCCAGCGAGTGAGCATGCATTCATCGAGGCTGTTTGGACGCTGTAACTCCATCCGCAAGAGATCGCGCAAAAAATGTGGCAATAGAAACAAAGCATCCTTCCCATTCGCGATCGTCTCATAGCCGGCCCTGAAAGTAAACATGTCCAGCGTACCAACATTATACTCTCTTTCATCCTCCAGTGGGTTTCCTTCGACAAAAACTGCAACACTCTTATCATACGGTATCATTAGTGGGTCGTACAAGATTTTTAATCCATCTACTGCCAAGCTGCCCAGATGATTCCCGCGGAAACCGTACCCGTAAATGACCTTACTATAAAACTCCTCTGTAAGGCTCTGTTCCAAAGCTGTGCGAATATCTATACCCTTCAGCTTAATGATGCAAGTATTGATGGGAGAAGGACAAAGTGCGTGCAGCATCCCTGTCGTAACCTCGCCTTCGGGCAATGGTCCTAGCAGCTGACCCGTGTTAACTAATGACATACTAGTTCCTGTAAATCTACGTACTGCTTGTGCCAAAAGATTGCCAAAGGGGGACTCTCCCCGTAAGTTCAAAGGAAGCTCACGGTCAGTAATCGCAGCGATCGTCTGAAGAGATTCTTGGCCATGCTTCAAATGAATAGCGACTGCAGGACCTATAACCTCCTCCTTTAGAAGGGGGTCAATAGGAATACATCCACCCGTCACTAAGCTGAAATCAGACTGAGGATCTAGTCGCTCAAATTGTAGACGCCCGAGATACCGACCGAATTTCCCAGCACCGCATACGGCAGTACCATTAATCATAATAGGCTCTTCTAACAGATGATGCGTATGTCCACCAAGAATGGCATGTACGCCCTCTAACCGTTCTGCCAGAATTTTATCCGTAGGAAGTCCGAGATGAGATAGAACGATTAAAATATCCACCTGTGGCGCTAAAAGTAGGCATTGTTCCCGGAGTGCTGTCTCAGGATCTAAAGCATCCCAGCCCAAAAGGGAATAGAACGAAGTAAATGCCGCTGTTGCTCCGGTCACTCCAATTCTAATTCCATCCTTCTCCAAAACCGCATGACGCTTCATCCAGCTTGGTGGCTCTCCTGTCGAAGACTCTACAAAATTACAGCATACTACCGGACACTGTAACCCGGAAAAAATAGATGACAACATCTCCTGAGAGAAAGTGAGCCCCTCATTATTGCCAATGGTTACAGCATCATATCCTGTTAAGTTTAATACGTCGATGTTAGCCTGACCCATAGTGCCTTCTGTCTCAACAGCTGCACGATCCATATGATCACCAATATCCAGCAGCAGTACAGGCTCTTCTCCCGCTGCAGCCCTTTGTGCGGCGATTTCCGCTGCCACCGGACTTACCATTTCAAAATGGCTATGTATATCATTGGTATGAAGTATGGTCAGTCTTTGTGGCACATGCCCCATAAGCAACATCCCTCCTACCCTTGAGCTGCTCTTTAATGAAGCAGTCGGTGCGTGATCTTATAGAGCCTAGCATAACATTTTCAGACACATTATGGTATATTGAAGACATCAGATCATACATCAGAGGAGAATAAAAATGCATATTACTATCCGACTATTCGCGGGTCTGGCTGAGACAATCGGCTCTTCTTCTCTGTCCTTCCAAGCGACTGAGATTCCCTTAACAGCTGGCAAGCTAAAGGAGCTTCTATCTGCCTCTTATCCTAATGCAGCATCCCAAATTGGGGCTTCTTTAATTGCCATTGACCGGGAGTATGCTCCTGATGATTCTATCATCACAGCGTCTTCCGAAGTCGCACTTATTCCTCCAGTTTCCGGGGGGGAGAATGGCACTATATATGAAGCTACTACTGATGGTCTCTATAGCATAACGGACCAGCCTTTAAATGCAGAGAAGCTTCTAGATGACGTTCTTGACGTCAATCACGGAGCATCCTTATTATTTATCGGCACTACACGTGAAATGACCGGAGAACAACGTACAACCGTACTTCATTATGATGCCTATATTCCTATGGCCTTAAGTAAACTAGAGGAGATTGGTAAAGAAGTGAAGAACCGCTGGAACGCAAACTGCGCCATATCTCACCGCATTGGGCTTGTAGGTTTAAAGGAAGCAAGTGTTATCATTGCCGTCTCCACACCTCATCGCGATACCTGCTACGAAGCCAGTCGCTTTGCCATTGAACAATTGAAACAGACGGTTCCCGTTTGGAAAAAAGACATTAATGAATCGGGCCAACATTGGGTGAACTCTGATCAAAAAGCCAGTGATACAATCCACAAATAATCTTTTCTCCTTTTTGATTGAAAAATCTGAACTTTGTTGATATTCTGGATAAAATCGGATAAAAGGTGGCATAGGCATTGAGAGTACACGTCTCGGATCTAAAACCTGGTAATCACCTTAACGCGGACGCGTATAGTTCTAGGGGTTTACATGTACTACCAAAAGGATCACTGCTCCAAATAAATGATATCGCCAAGCTGATGCAGCTTGGAGTTGATTATGTTGATATCGAGACGTTAGAAGAAGAGGTATCACCCCTCAGCAGACCTTCAATTATTCAGACGGTGACCACTAGTTTTGATACCATGATTGACGGCTTCGAGTCTCTTTATATGGAAGCGTTATTAAAAGGAAGCTTCAACCAATCCGTGGTAAACGACATTCTTCAGCCTTCGCTTCAAACTTTGGACAAGCATAAAGATGTAGTGTCCCTCCTGCTTTTGCTAGATCGGGAAGATAACTATACCTATAATCACTCCCTTCAGGTAGGCATGCTCTCTTATTATATTGCGATATGGCTTGGTTATTCCAAACAAGAATGCTATGAAATTGGTCGTGCAGGCTATTTGATTGATATTGGAAAATGCCGAATTTCACCCTCTCTCTTGAATAAACCAGGGAAGCTAACGCCAGATGAGTTCGAGGAAATCAAACTACATACTAAGTACGGCTACGAAATTATACGTAATTCCATGGACGATTCTTACACAGCTTTGGCTGCGCTCCAACATCATGAGCGTGAGGACGGCTCTGGCTATCCGAGCGGTCTAACCAAAACTGATATTCATCCTTATGCACAAATTGCAGCTGTAGCTGACATTTATAGTGCGATGACTTCTAAACGAGTCTATCAGTCGAAGCAAGAGCTTATTTCCGTCCTGCGTGAAATTAACAATCTAAGTTTCGGTAAACTGAACGCTAAAACCGTTCAAGCCTTTATCCAGCATTTAATGCCCAACTTCATCGGCAAGCGTGTGTTGCTGAACACAGGTGATATTGGCGTAATTATTATGAACAATCTGGTCGATATTTTCCGACCACTGGTAAAGGTTGACGGAATGTTCGTGGATCTTTCCCGCGAACGGAACGTTGCCATTGTAGAAATTTACATGGACTAAGGCATTTCGATCCCTCCCAAACCCTCCCTTCCAAGGGAGGGCCCCAAGGGCTCCGCCCTCTGGACACCCGGAAGTTTGATGTATACTTGTGGCGATGGTGGATAGAAGGAACGCCTTGTGTAACCTCACCTTGAGGCTCCTGCTTTGCTGGCGCAAAGATCGGGGCCTCAAAGCTATCTTTCGAAATCCATGATCCCCCGTTTTCTTTCGGGGGATTTTTTCTGTTGTATTTTGCACAACAGAATTTATGAACGTAGAGCTGGATTGTAGTTCTGTTGTATTTTATGCAATCAAAAATAAAGAAAACGTCTTTTATAAGCACATTTTCCTAATACTGTTGCACAAAGTGCAGTAGATGCTATTTTATGAGTGGATTCGGAGCTTTCTATTGTAAATACTGCAATAGAAAGCTCCGAATCCAGGTTCCTTATTCCTTACCTTCTTTAATCTGTACCTACCTAAATTCTTCCTTCCTACAAATCCCCAACAAATCCTCCCATTGCCCATAATCCTTAGTCAGTTGTACCCCTCCTATCATTAATCTCTTGATGATTGAATTACACTTTTCTTGGCGAGACTAATATGTGGTTTAAATATTTCTAGGAGGTAAAAAGTATGCTTCCAGTCCATGAACGTCTTGCCGAGCTGTTCACTCTAAGTCGTCTACGCCAGCTTACAGCCTCCGAAGAAACGGAACAACAGCAATGCCTTCAGGTGAATGCCACTTACTGTTGGGAGATGGCACGACTACAGAATGAAATACTGTTAGCGGAACAAACAACGGATACACAGTGGCATCAGGATATTTGTGCCCAAATGTTTGAGCTACGTATAACAGGTAGATTACCTAAACGCCCGAAATAATTGGACGTACGATATAAAACAGCCCACTCCTCATTTGCTTTCGCAAGGGGAATGGGCTGTTGTTCTTTGCTATAGAAAGCGGAACTGCGCTTCTATTAATCCGTTATACACACCATCACGTGATGTCAGTTCTCGGTGGGTTCCTTCTTCTTTAATCTCACCATGGTCCAGAACGACTATTTTATCCGCATGGCGAATGGTAGATAGTCTATGAGCGACGATAAAGGAGGTCCTGCCCTGAAGTAAGATTTTGAGTGCCTCTTGAATCTTCAGCTCCGTCTCTGTATCAATACTTGCCGTAGCTTCATCAAGGATCAGAATTCGTGGATTCGCCAATAGTGCACGGGCAAAGGAGAGCAGCTGACGCTGTCCCATGGACAAGGCACTACCACGCTCTTCTACCTCTGTCTCATACCCTCCAGGAAGCTTCATAATAAAGTCATGGGCATCTACTGCTTTCGCGGCATTTTCCACTTCTTCATCGGTAGCATCCAGTCGACCAAATCGGATATTATCGCGAATCGTTCCTGAGAAAATGAAGGTGTCCTGCAGCACGATTCCGATCTGCCTTCTCAGACTATCTAGAGTAACTTCACGGATATCTTCACCGTCAATCGTAATTCTTCCGCTCTTAATATCATAGAACCGGCCAATCAGGTTAATAATCGTACTTTTCCCCGAGCCAGTATGACCCACCAGCGCGATCGATTGCCCAGCTTTTACATCCAGATCGATGCCCTTTAAAGCCGCCCGACCTTTTTCATATTCAAAAACAACCTTATTAAAGTTAATATCTCCACGAATCGTCCCTAGTGGTTTAGCCCCTGGATTATCTTGAACCGAAGGCTGCTCATCCAAATATTCAAAGATCCGTTCTGAGGAGGCCATCGCTACCAGCAGTTGGTTATACATCTGCCCCAGACGGTTGATCGGGTCCCAGAAGTTGCTGACATAAGAACTAAACGCTACCAACAAACCGACAGTAAGCTCGCCAGATTGGATGAGATACGCCCCTAACCAAAAGAGGATCATCGTTCCAAAACCACCAGTGATCTCGATCATCGGCCCGAAAGCTTGGTTCATCGCAGAAGCTTTATTCCAGGACTTTTTGCTATCTGTATTCATAAAATCGAAATAATTCATGTTTTCACGTTCTTGTGTATAGGCCTGTGTGACTCTGATCCCCTGAATCGATTCGTTCAAGTGAGAATTAATTCTAGAGTTCTTCATCCGCACATCCTGCCAAGCGATCCGAATCTTCTGCCGTAGCTTAGTAGAAATAAAGAACATGATCGGAACCGTAACCATTACTGCAAGACCAAGTTTCCAGTTGATCAATAACAGAATAATGGTAATCCCTAAAAGCTGTACACAGTCAATCATCAGATTGACTACCCCGTTCGTGAACAAATCCTGCAGTGAGTTGATATCATTCGTCACACGTACTAATACCGAACCTGCTGGGCGTTTATCGAAGAAGTTAAAAGAGAGCTTCTGAATATGCTTGAACAAGTCAGAACGCAAGTCATAAATGACTCTTTGTCCAATGATGTTCGTGTACTTAATCCGGTACACACCTGCAATCCATTGAATGAGATATAAGACAATGACACCTGCCGTAAGCGAATAAAGAAGTGTTAAGCTTGGATTCCCAACCTTAGGCGCTATAGCACGGTCGATAGCTAAACTTGTCAAGAAAGGAACGGTCAGCTTCGTAATGGTTCCCAGAATCATCATGATAGAAACCAGTGGAAGCATCTGTTTGGCGTAAGGCTTCATATAGCTGAATAATCTGGTGAACTGCTTCCAGTCAAACGCTTTGTCGATCACATCATCATCTTTGTACACGAAACGTTCATCAAGTGTCTTCTGCTCGGCTGCTTTACGCTTTGCTCCCGAAGCGGTGTTCTGTTTGGCTTCAAGTTTCATATGCCTCACTCCTCCCCTCTTCCGGTAGCTCTGGCCAGATAGTCAGCATATTGTATCCGGTATACATCTTGGTATGGACCCGGAACTTCAATTAGCTCCTGATGAGTACCACGCTGCTGAACATGACCTTCGTTCATAACAATGATCTGATCCGCATGTCGCAAGGAGGATATCCGATGGGCGATTATAAGTGTTGTACGCCCATTCATGACCTCCTGGAATCCCGCTTGAATCTCATGTTCCGTTTCCATATCGACCGCACTGGTCGCATCGTCGAGGATGAGGATACGCGGATTCTTAAGCAGGGCTCTTGCGATCGCAATCCGCTGCTTTTGTCCGCCAGAGAGACCCATCCCGCGTTCACCCACTACAGTGTCATAGCCGTCTGCCATCTCCATAATGAAATCATGCGCCTTTGCCAGCTGTGCAGCACGGATAATCTCCTCCATGCTTACATTTTTCAAGCCATATGAAATATTGTTGCGGATGGATGAGGAGAACAGGAATGTTTCCTGGAATACGGTGGCAATCTGTGACCGCAGGCTGCGCACACTGTACTCTCTAATATCAATGCCATCCAGCGTAATACTCCCTTCATTGACATCATAAGCACGCATCATCAGTTGAGTAATAGTGGATTTACCTGAACCTGTGCCTCCAAGAAATCCGATAATTTCACCTGATTTAGCTTCAAAATGGATGTCAGTAACAGCAGGCATTTTGTTCCCGTACGCAAAGGTGACATGATTAAAGGCAACGTCCCCCTTAACCTCGGAAGGTACTAGTTCACGGGCATCCTCTTTATCCTTAACATCAATTTTTTGATTAAGTACTTCAAGTACACGTTCTCCCGAAGCTTTGGACTGTGTATAGTTATTAATATGAAAGCCTAGACCCCATACCGGTCCAATGATGTACCAAATCAAACTGAAGAAGGCAACCAATTCACCTAGTGACATTTTCCCGTTAATGACGAGTGTACCACCTACGCCTAACAGGATAGCTATACTTACCGATGCTAGAAGCTCCATGACCGGAAAAAACTTACTCCAGAGCTCAGCGGCAAAAATCTGATTATTCTTATAACGTTCATTACGGTGTGAGAATTTTTCAACTTCGTGAGCCTCTCTAGCAAACGATTTGACAGTTCGCACACCCGTGATATTCTCCTGTACAGCCGTTGTCAGAGAACTCAGCGCAAGGCGCATCTCTTGGAAGGCCGGATGAATCTTGGACTCAAATCTTAAAGCTACTGCTGCCAGAAATGGCATAGTAATCAAAGTAACCAATGTTAGCTGCCAATTAATGGTGAACATCATGATAGAACCAAAGAGCACCATAAAAAACACATTTAACAACTGAGCAAAACCAAAACCGATAAAGTTCCGAATCGCTTCCAAATCCCCGGTCAGCCGGGACATCAGATCTCCTGTTTTCGCGGTATCATAATAACGGAAAGATAGAAATTGTAATTTCTCATAACAAGCGTTACGTAGCCGATATGCTAGAAAATTACCTAACCGCCCTCCAAAAAAACCATGTGCAAATTGCAGGCATGCTTTTACGATTACTACAGCTAACACACTGAGAGCCAACACGGGCACCTCTTTAAACTTGAGTGGAACAATTACTTCATCGATCAGCTTCCTTAACAAATTGGGGGTAATTAGCCCCACTGCAGTTGCGGCGGCCAAGCATACAATCGAAAGAATCAAATAATGTAGCTTCTCTCGGTAATAGCCTCGCAGTTGCCTGAGAACATCCATATCTCTCCTCCTTAAAGCTTTACGAAGTAAAGCTGCTTCGTAAGCATAGACTTAGCTTTACAAAATAAAGCTATTTTTTAGCGCTTTCAATTTTAGTGACTTTAAGCAGTGTATCATCCCTAATTTAAAGCGGCAAAGGGTAGAATTGAGCGTTTATCCTGTTATTTCGGAAAAAAGACCCATATATAGGTGATAAACGACCATCATTGTCTTAAAATACTCGAGTTTCCTCCTTAATGCTGTTGAATTAAGAAACATCATGATCCTTGATCTGATCACCCCCTCCAAAATAAACTTTTATCAAGCTTATTTGCATAAAATTTGGATTTAACCTTCTAGAATGAAAATCCCCATCTCAATTTGCAATAAAAAATACGTATTCGAGTGACTTGAGCATAAAAGCATCAAGATCACTGCGAATACGTATTTTGTATTACTTATTAGAATGAAGCCGGAACCTTGAAGATCAAGGTTAACCGATACTTCCTTCCATTTCGAATTTTATCAAACGGTTCATTTCAACCGCATATTCCATCGGCAGTTCTTTGGTGAACGGTTCGATGAAGCCCATAACGATCATTTGAGTTGCCTCAGCTTCTGTTAGGCCGCGGCTCATTAGATAGAACAGCTGCTCCTCAGAAACTTTGGATACCGTTGCTTCGTGCTCAAGCACGATGTTATCGTTCATGATTTCATTGTAAGGAATCGTATCCGAAGTGGATTCGTTATCCAAAATGAGTGTATCACATTTAATGTTCGATTTCGCACCTTCTGCCTGACGGCCAAAGGAAGCAAGACCACGATAAGTTACTTTACCGCCGTGCTTACTGATCGATTTCGATACAATAGTTGATGTTGTGTCTGGAGCCAAATGGATCATCTTGGCACCAGCATCCTGATGCTGGCCTTTACCCGCTACCGCGATGGACAGTACTGAACCTTTAGCTCCACGGCCTTTAAGAACAACCGCAGGGTATTTCATAGTCAGCTTGGAACCGATGTTGCCATCGACCCATTCCATCGTAGCATTCTCTTCTGCAACCGCACGTTTAGTAACGAGGTTGTAGATGTTTGGAGCCCAGTTCTGAATCGTAGTATAACGAACGCGTGAGTTCTTCATACACAAGATTTCAACAACCGCACTGTGCAGAGAATTCGTGCTGTAGATTGGCGCTGTACAGCCTTCTACATAATGCACGAAGCTATCTTCGTCAGCGAGGATCAAGGTACGCTCAAATTGTCCCATGTTCTCGGAGTTAATACGGAAGTAAGCCTGCAAAGGAACTTCACATTTCACACCTTTAGGAACGTAGATGAAGCTTCCGCCTGACCAAACTGCACTGTTAAGTGCTGCAAATTTATTATCGGTTGGAGGGATGATCGTCCCGAAGAACTTCTTAAGAAGTTCTGGATGTTCACGCAGTGCAGTATCGGTATCTGTAAAAATAACCCCTTGATCTTCAAGGCTCTTCTGCATGCTGTGGTATACAACCTCAGATTCATATTGTGCCGATACGCCGGCGAGGAACTTCTGTTCCGCTTCAGGAATACCCAGCTTATCAAAGGTTTCCTTGATTTCGGAAGGAACTTCTTCCCAAGTCTTCCCTTGTTTTTCGGAAGGTCTTACATAATATTGAATATCCTCAAAATCTAAATCATCCATATTGCCGCCCCATGTAGGCATCGGCATTTTACGGAACTGTTCAAGGGATTTTAAGCGGAAATCAAGCATCCACTGTGGTTCATTTTTGATTGCTGAAATTTCTTTAACAATTTCGGCCGTCAAACCTTTACCAGACTGGAATATCGACTTATGCTCATCACGGAACCCGTATTGGTACTCTTCCATATCAGGCGCTTTCTTAGCCATGGTGTCAGCCTCCTTGTTCTACTGTTTTTTATGTTGCTCTTCTTCGTCAATTCCTTTACGAAGCGCGTTCCAAGCCAGTGTTGCACATTTGATCCGTGCAGGGAATTTATTCACACCCGATAGGGCTTCAATGTCTTCATAATCTCCAAAATCCACGTCTTCACCCTTCATCAGTAAGGAGAAGTTATCGGCTAGTTCGAGTGCTCGTTCAACCGTTTGTCCTTTGATCGCCTCAGTCATCATCGAAGCCGATGACATACTGATCGAGCAACCTTCACCGTTATAACGGGCATCCTTGACGATTCCATCCTCTACCTTAAGCTGAAGTGTAATACGGTCACCACAAGTTGGGTTATTCAGTTCAATTTTCAGAGCATCATCTTCAAATGAACCACGATTCCTAGGACTTTTATAATGATCCATAATTACGCGTCTGTACAAGTCATCCAAGTTCATAGCCGAAGTACTCCTTTGTCTTGATTAAACCGTCCACCAGTCGATCTACATCCTGCTCGGTGTTATACAGGTAAAAGCTCGCACGTGCTGTTGAGCTGGCTTCCAGCCAGCGCATCAGCGGCTGACAGCAGTGATGACCAGCACGGATAGCAATTCCCTCCGCATCTAGTACTGTAGCGACATCATGCGGGTGAACGTCACCCAGATTAAAAGTCACAACGCCAACTTCACGATTGCGCGGACCATAAATGGTCAAGCCATCAATTTCAGATAAACGCTGTTCTGCGTATGCGGCAAGCTGCTTCTCATGGCTGTGAATCTCATCCATGCCGATTTCTTGTAAGAAATCTACGGCTGCACCTAATCCAACAGCTCCTGCAATGATCGGCGTACCGCCCTCAAACTTCCAAGGAAGTTCTTTCCATGTCGATTCATAGAGACCCACATCATCGATCATTTCGCCACCGAACTCAATAGGTTCCATGGATTCAAGGAGTGCTCTTTTGCCGTACAAAGCCCCAATTCCAGTCGGTGCTAGCATTTTATGTCCGGAAAGTGCATAGAAATCACAATCCAGATCCTGCATATCGACCTTCACATGAGGTGTGCTCTGTGCGCCGTCTACGACAATTACCGCACCGTTTCGATGAGCAATCGCCGCAAGCTCTTTAATCGGATGAGTTACTCCCATAACATTAGACACATAAGCGATAGCAACGATCTTGGTTTTATCCGTAATCATCTTCTCAGCATCTTCAAGCGTAATCGTTCCGTCAGGTTGCAACGGTATATATTTTAAAGTAGCACCTGTCTTCTTAGCTAGCTGCTGCCAGGGGATCAAATTACTATGATGCTCCATCAGGGTGATGACAATTTCATCGCCTTCACCCACTGCAGATGGCCCGTAAGAAGAGGCAACAAGATTTAGGGCAGTGGTTGTGCCGCGCGTAAAGATGATTTCTTTAGTGCTGCGGGCGTTAATAAACTTAGCTAGCTTCTCCCGGGCTCCCTCGTAGGCATCTGTTGCACGGCTGCCTAGAGTATGGACGCCACGGTGTACGTTGGCGTTATCCCACTCATAATACGACTTGACCGCCTCAATCACTTGACGAGGCTTCTGTGAAGTAGCAGCACTGTCAAGATAGACCAGTGGATGGCCGTTCACATTCTGGTTCAGTATGGGAAATTGCTCCCGGATGGCGTTGCTAATCATTGACCTAACTTCCTTTCCACAAGAGATTGGAGCTGATTGCGCAGTCCCTCTAGTGGAATTTGCGACACAACAGGAGCCAAGAAGCCATAGATGATTAGAGTTTCTGCATCATGCCGTGTAATTCCGCGGGACATCAGGTAAAAGACTTGCTCGTGATTGACCTGTCCTACGGAAGCGGCATGGCCTGCTGTAACATCATCTTCATCGATCAGCAGGATCGGATTGGCGTCACCACGGGCTTTTGGACTCAGCATCAATACTTTCTCTGTTTGCTGACCGTCGGCTCTTGTAGCACCTTTCTCGATCTTGGTAATTCCGTTGATGATAGAAGTAGCATTATCACGCATAACCGCACGAGTGATCATGTCACTTGGGGTATTTTTGCCGAAATGCTGAGCTTGAGTAGTGTAATTCAGTTTCTGTGATCCCGTACCTACAGCAATTACTTTAGCATCCGAGCTAGAGCCATTACCTTTGAGCACAGATTTGGTATCACTTGCTGTATCACCATAGTTCATCTCTCCAACAATCCATTCGATCGTTCCGTCATTCTCAACAACAGCGCGGCGGTAAGTCACATCTGTTGTATCCACGCCCAGCTGATGCACTGTAGCATAACGTACTTTAGCACCTGCACCCACGAATACTTCTACAGCACCATTGTGCAAGCCAGCTTCCTCTTTATCCGACACGTAGTTGTCTACGTATGTCAGGGAGCTGTTAGTATCCGCTACAATCAGAATGTGAGGAACAAATGAAGCTTCCGCATCATCTGTTAACAGCACCGCCTGAAGTGGAGTTTCAACCACTACATTCTTAGGAACATAGAGGAATACTCCACCGTTCCATAGTGCTGCATGAAGCGCAGCGATAGAATGCTCGTCAGGCTGAATCGCCTTATGAAGGTAACGTTGTACCAAATCTCCATGCTCTTTAACAGCCGTTTGCAGATCGGTAAAAATAACACCTTGTGCTGCAAGTTCAGGAGCTAGTCGTGTATATACTGCACCAGAGTTACGTTGAATAATCAGACTGCCTTCTTCCTGATCCTTGATCAAGGAGGAAATGGAAGCAGGTGCATCCTTCAGTGAAGCAATGGTCTCGCTTGCTTTGTAGCTACCATAATTATTCACATTCCAACGATCAATCCGTGTCTTCTCTAATTTAGGCAGTGTCAGAGTAGCTGCCAGTTCAAGTGCTTTCAAGCGGCTTTCTTTCAGCCAACCCGGTTCGCCGCTACTATGCGATAATTCGCTCAAGCGCTCGGCATCCACCGGAAGAATGGTCTGTGTCGTCATAAGTGTTCTCCTCCTTCCTGGCGTTTCTTACGCGTCTTGCCCTACTGTTTCGTCTTCAATTCCAAGTTCTTCTTTAATCCATTCGTAGCCTTCTGCTTCCAGACGTTGTGCAAGCTCAGGACCACCGGATTTTACAATTCTGCCCTGCATCATAACATGTACAAAATCAGGCTTGATGTAGTTCAAGAGACGTTGATAGTGGGTAATAACCAGGAAACCGCGATCTTCACTCCGCATGGAGTTTACGCCTTCGGCAACAATTTTCAAAGCATCAATATCAAGACCAGAGTCAATTTCGTCCAGAATCACGATTTTTGGATCTAGCATCATCATTTGTAGAATTTCGTTACGCTTCTTCTCACCACCGGAGAAGCCTTCGTTCAGGTAACGGTGTAGGAACTCAGGATTCATGTCCAGTTCTTTCATCTTCGCTTCCATAAGACGGATAAAACGAATCAAAGAAATTTCGCTTCCCTCTTCACGACGGGCATTAATGGCAGAGCGCAAGAAATCGGAGTTTGTTACTCCGGAAATTTCACTTGGGTACTGCATAGCAAGGAAAAGACCTGCACGTGCGCGTTCATCAACCGCCATCTCCAGAAGATCTTCACCTTCAAGTGTTGCTGTTCCTTCAGTTACTTCATATTTAGGATGACCCATAAGAGCTGACGCCAAGGTACTTTTACCTGTACCGTTTGGTCCCATGATGGCGTGAATTTCGCCACCTTTCATTTGAAGGTTAATCCCCTTCAAAATCTCTTTTCCCTCAATCGTCGCTTTAAGTCCCTCAATGACAAAATCTGCTGCCATAATATTATTCCCTCCATTGATCGATTTGCGAAATCAAAAGTTGTATTGAAACAGGATGATCCTGATTCCCAGCACAATTAGATTTTATATCACATTATAATTATTATAAATTGAATCACAGTGATTATCAATGATTCTCAACAATTTTATAACAAACCCTGTCTTTTTACAAATATCTCTTTTTATTTATCCTTTAATGCACCGCATGTTTCGCTATTTTCCGTAACCACCTAACGCAAAAAATAAGACCTCCCGCAGGAAGCCTTATTTCATATACTTTATCGTTTAGCTAAGGTAGGAACGCAGCATCCATTGATGTTTCTCAAGATCACCACGAATTTTAATAAACATGTCAGAGGTAGGCTGGTCCTTAATTTCCTCAGCAAGCTCAATGCCTTCTGTCAACTCTTCAGAAATAGTAGCGAAGTCTTCAATCAGAGACTGGACCATACCACGAGTATCCTCTTTACCAGTAGCTTCTTGAATCGTTGCCAATTCCAGATATTCTTTCATCGTTGCAGCGGGACTTCCTTTGATGCTTAGCAGACGCTCTGCAACTTCATCCATTTGCAGCGTCACTTCATTATATAGATCCTCAAATTTCACGTGAAGAGAGAAGAATTGTTCTCCTTTTACGTACCAATGAAAATTATGGATTTTAACGTACAATACATTCAAGTTAGCAACCTGACGATTCAAAATTTGTTCCAGTGAAGTTGTATTTACTTTATTAGATGCTTTAGCCATGAGATGATCCCATCCTTATCCTTTATATTTACCGGGCTACTTAATCCTTCATCCGGCAGCAACTTGTCTATTCTTAATTTACCCCTTAGCATGTAAGACGAAACAAGGAGAACCCTTCCATAAAATCTCTGTTTAAATTATTTACACTAAAGACGCTCTCTATAATGTTCAAATTCTGATTCTTGCAAAAAAACACAAGAGGCCAATGGCCTCTTGTGTTTTGGATTTTGTAAGATTGTTCAGTCAGACCATGAGAAGTAATGCATCCGCACCCGTCATGCCGGGTACGATACCTAGACGCTCCGCTTCTATGGTTACAGACTCCAATGGGGCAGCTAACAGCTGTGACAGCGTACGTACACCAACCGCCCGGGCTGCGATAATATGCCGATCACTGAGCTTCTCATTGAGCAAACCAACATCCAGCGCACCACACATAATATACCCTCGGCTTGTGCTGATTGAGAGCAGCGTTGTTTTCGGAAGCTTAACTTCTACCCCGATCAGCGTATGTTCACCTACGGTAATGGGCTCCATAGTAACCAATAGCAGCACCTCCTTTATTCACCAACCACGATGTATATGTATGCTTCACCCCCTGCTGATGTGCAGTTGGTAGTCCTAGGCTTTTCGTAAAAAACACAGTACCTTGGTCCCATTTTCTCTAGTGTCAGGTATATGATTATTACTTGTTTAATGTTATAGTTTATTTACATTCTTATAATTGTAAAGAAATGTTCAAACGAAAAGCTGGGGGATCTATGGACGAGAAACTACAACACACAGACGGCAACTATTTATTTAATGTCGACATCCTGATTAATGCCCGTACCAACCCGCTTGCATTGCAATATCTGCTTGAAATGTTGAACAATAATGACAAAATCACAGATTTCAACATTAACTCCGGTCTTGAATTGGGGAGAACCATTGACAGCTTGCTTCGTTCTGCCAAACTAGCCTTGAATCAAAGCTCTGCTCCTCCAACTTCATTTAAGCTGCCACCAAAGACCACTAAAAAGCAGCTCGATAAACCGATTGATAAACAGGCAATATTGCCTGCACAACAGTCAGCTATTGAGACGCCAGCTGATGCATACGGGAAAATTCGACAGTATATTCAGAACAACCAATTAGTACGTTTACGAGCGAATCGGTACGGAAAACAAGTGTCCATGCCCTGTCGTATTTTAAATTTTGATGAAGCAGCCAACTCTATTAGTGTCTATCACGTGGATGAGAAACAGGTATACAGCTTTAATTTAAATGAGATCGACGAATTTCTGTAAACGTATACGTTACAGATAAATAAGCATCCGCCCCTTTATGGAACGGATGCTTATTTATCAACTTCTGTAACTTGATTGCTTAGGATGCCTCTTTGCTGCGTGAGAATGCTTCCACAGCCAGACATAACCAGCCTGCTATGAAGCATACACCACCAATAGGTGTTATCGCTCCGAGCACCTTAATCCCGGAAATGCTCAGTACATATAAGCTACCAGAGAACAAAATCGTCCCTGCTATTAATAGCCTTCCTGCCCAGCGTAACCGGGTACTTTCTCCCCATTGACCTACAGCCAGTGCTATCAGAATTACACCCAGCGCATGTACCAAATGATACTGTACACCCGTCTCATATACCTTCATATATTCTTCGCTAATAACAGGTTTTAATAAATGAGCGCCAAAAGCGCCTACTCCTACTGCCAGCATTGCTAGCACAGCCCCCCAGGCCATAAGTTTCCGTTGCATTCGATTACAACTCCTTAATATTAGACTTCTTCTATCATAAACGATTACCGATTGCTTTTTCCAGCAGCCATTTACGAATTAGCCACAATCAGGGGTTGCTTTTTTAGCATCAATATGAAAAAGTGGATATTAACAACATTTCATTCTTATCTCTCAAGGAGTGCAACCTATGGACCTTAATTCTCTCTCAAAATCTGACGCGCCTACAGCAGAGGTAGGAAATACCCAACCTGATCTGAGTCAGCCAAGTGCTGGTTCGTCGTATTCGTACCAGAAAGTAGATCATGACCTGCAACACTCTGGACCTGGTATTGCTTCTTTCATCATCAGCCTCGTGACCATAATGGGTTATGCAGCTCTCTTCGTTTTCATTATTATGAAGGCTTCTTCCATGGTTAACGAGAACTCGAATCTATTAGCCGAATCATCGCAGTCCATCATGCTTCTTGGAATGACTGTTATTATTCTTTCAGCTCTTAATGTAATTGGTGTTGTCATCGGCATTATTGGACTTTCCATCCGGAAGAGACGTAAGGTTTTCGGCGTTATAGGCACTATCATCAACGGTGTGATTATCTTACTCTTTATGCTGCTTATTACTATTTTCTTAGTCAATGCCGGGACGTTATAACGTTCATTTCTAATTCCAAGACAAAAGGGCTGTTCCTGAAATCAATCAGGAGCAGCCCTTTTGTTATTTATAAATGATAGCGTTTCTTTATTTTGCAAGTGACAGCTTCGAAAGTACACGCTGTTTAACTGTAGCATCGCCTTCCACTGCTTTTTCAACATATTCAAAAGCTACAGGATCATCCGTATTTAACTTCTCAATAACGCTCTCCATACCTGCTGTGATCTCAAAAGCCGTAGGACCTTCTTTGGTCTCAATCTCAACAGAATGACTATCTATTTGGCCGACGTAAACGCCTGTTCCTTTAAGAATTTTAGCTTCTGGATTTGCAGTAGGTTTGGGTGCGGGAGTACTTGGATTCTCTGTTGGTGCAGTGGTACTTGTACCTTCTGTAGGTACGGGTGTGCTTGTGGTCTCCTCTGTTGGCACTGGAGAAGCTGTTGCACTTGGTTCTGCAGATGGCTGTGCTGAATTATTAGTAGCACCGCAAGCGGTTAGGGCTAGCGTTAATGCTGCGATTGCAGCTATAGCGGGTAAGGAACGTTGTTTTTTCATGTTGACTGCCTCCTCTATGTTTAGCGGTTGTTTGCAAAGTCATTTTCTATAAGCCTACTCCTATAAACGTATCAACTCTGCTAAGGTTTCATAATACGTTATTTTTAGTAACTTCCAATCTTTAATAGGCATCCGCCGGATGCAGGCTTAAGCGAGATTAATACAATAGTGTTGAGCCTGATTTATCCCTAAGGAGTGGTCCCCTTGAGAATCGATATCGGCTGCGGATCCAATAAAGAAGCAGGTTATCTCGGGATCGATCGCATCGCGGGTCCCAACGTAGATATTGTCTGTGACATTAGCCAAGGCATCCCTTTGCCGGACAATACCGCCGAGTTTGTAATGGCTAGTCGTGTATTACCTTATATCGACGATTTATCCGCGGTTATGTCGGAAATTCACAGAATTAGCACCCACAAAGCCATTGTTTGTATACTGGCCCCGTATGCCCACAGTTTTGTTCATATGTCCAATCCTTCCTTTAAGCAGAAGTTTGATGAATATACTCCGAGGTATTTCACAGGATCCTTTTTCCAGCCCCCATCCGGTCCAGTATGCCCATCGATTCCTGACTATCCCATCCCGGTGCCGCCGTTCGATTATCGATTGCTGCGGATGGAGCTTTTCTATCAATACCCTTATGAAGATCCTCTTTATGAAACAGAAGAACTAGAAATACTAAAGACGCTTCAAGCCAATGTTGTGCATGAAATCATGTACCATTTCACCGTAATCAAAGAAAATATTTCTATTCATGAGCTGGAATTGATGAGTAGAGGGCTTTACGCTGAACCGCGTGTTCTTATGAAACGCAGGCTAAAATCACACGATAGACAAAATTTCCTATAATTTATTGATGGGACATACAATTATACCCGAATTACATCATAGGCTAACATACAGGTATTAACTGTGCCGTCCTGACTATGGGACGGTTCACTTTTTTAAAAGAAAATTAACCTCGAAGGAGGTGAGAATCATTCCACTAGTCGTACGGGCAACGATCAATGCGACCGGTGCTATCACATTTACGGGCAACACACTTGGACTTAGTCGCTCTGATACAGTCGGAGTACCTGGGACACAGGACAGCATCGGTGGCTTTACCACTGTCAATACATCGTCTATTTTTGGAACCTACCCTAACGGAACGACTAGTCTTTATACAAGCAATAGTTCAGCAGCCATACTGGTCCTTCCTTCAGGTAGCACAGTGCTGTATGCAGAGCTGATATGGGGTGGCACCTATATAAATGGAACCGTAAACCTCAGTTCGGCGATAAACAACCCAGTCACCTTCATTACCCCTGCCGGGACTTCATTTAGCGTTACACCTGATTCTGCAACGAGTAACGTAGTCGATTTGGGAGGTGGTGCTTCTGCATATGTCCGTTCCGCCAATGTAACCAGCATTATACAACAAGGTGGTGCCGGTACCTATACTACAGGCGGCGTTGTAGGCACAATTGTAATTCCAGGAGACTCGACAGCCAACCATGCCGGCTGGACTTTAGGTGTTATCTACCAGAATACAGCCCTCCCATTCCGCAATATGTCCCTTCGGGCAGGTGCAATACTAGTACAGGCAACATCAGCCCCGGTTTCAACTACGATAACTGGGTTCGCAACACCAATAACAGGTGCGCTTGGAGGCAGAGCATTATTCAGCGCACAGGAGGGAGATGCAAACCGTTCAGGCGACCAGGCCTTGTTTGGTCCAACTGCTGCTACACTCGTAGCGTTATCTGGCCCCAATAACTTTGCTAACAACTTTTTCGCATCACAAATCAACAATGATACAGGTAATCTCAATACAACTGGAACATTTGGAACACGCAATCAGACGAACGGGAATCCAGGAACCAACATCATCGGTGGCCGACAAGGCTGGGACATTACTAATGTTGACGTGTCAGCCAGACTTGCAAATAATCAGTCTTCAGCGATTTTACAATTAACTACCTCTGGTGACGCTTATGTGCTTAATGGAAATGCCATACAAGTAGATATAAATGCACCCAAAATAAACCTTACTAAAAGTGCCAATGTGTCCGGCCCTATAGTCGGGGATACGGTAACTTATACTGTAACTGTCAGTAACACTGGTACAGCGAGTGCAGCTAGCGTCGTTTTATCAGATGCTCTGCCAGCAGGCTCAACCTTTGTCACTGGAAGTGTAGTAGTAGCCGGTGTTGTAAGACCCACCTTTGATATTACAGCAGGCATCTCCTTGGGGTCATTAGCTTTGAACTCTTCAATAACGGTTACATATCAAGCTAAAGTCACTTCATTACCACCAAGTCCACAAAATATAGCCAATACCGCCAATGCTGCTTTTACGTTTCAAAGTGTAGCAGGAGGCCCTATCATGACCGGGGTTATTCCATCCAATACGGTAACTTTACCCGTATATTCCCCTATTCTTAACATTGTAAAAACTGCCAATACTGCAAATGCGACGGTCGGAGATCAGATCACCTATTCCCTTCAAATTACGAACACTGGAAATATTGGTGCTATAACAACCCTTACCGACAATATTCCTTCAGGTAGCTCATATATTGCGGGTAGCTTTACCGTCAATGGAACACCTGTCGCTGGAAATCCTGCTACAGGTATTGCTATTGGAACGATAGCTGCTGGAGGCAGCTCTACCGTTCAATTCCGCGTAGTGGTGAACAGTCTCCCTTCACCGCCACAACTGGTCGACCAAGCGAGCACCACTTACACCTTTCAAGTTCCAGATGGGCGAACCGTAGCTGGATCAGCCTCATCCAATTCATTGTCTATTCCAGTTACAACTCCCAACGTAACGGTGCTCAAAAGCGCTGGATTTGCTGACGTCGCTGTAGGAGATACACTGCTCTACACCTCCGTTATCAGCAATAATGGAATTGCAGCAGTTACCAACGTATCGCTTTCAGACATTATCCCTGCTGGGACTTCACTAGTCTCAGGTAGTGTTACGGTAGGTGGAACGCCGCAGCCATCTGCTAATCCCGGTACAGGAATTTCTATTGGAACCATAACGCCTGGAAGTTCCGTTGCGGTCACCTTTCAGGTCAACGTGATCTCATTGCCAACTCCCGCTCAACTATTAAACAGATCCTCTACATCCTTCAGCTCAGGATCGTTTACTGGCATTTCACTTTCCAACACGACTACAACTCCTGTATATCAACCTGTAATCCAGATTGTCAAAAGTTCGAACGTTTCCAGTGCCACTGTAGGGGGCAATATTCTCTACACGTTGAATGTTCAGAATTCTGGAAATATCGGGGCATCTGTAGTCCTCAGTGACAATATTCCTTCAGGGAGTTCCTTTGTCTCGGGGAGTGTCACAGTTAATGGAGTTGTTAAACCAACAGACTCTCCACTTACAGGAATTAACTTAGGAACTGTAGCTTCAGGGGCTAGTGTTCCTGTAACCTTTCTTGTCTCTGTGCAATCTTTGCCTTCACCACCTGTTCTGAACAATCAAGGCAGCAGCAGCTACACCTACCAACTACCAAGCGGTAGATCCTTATCCGGAACCAGCCAATCAAACACCGTCAGCATCCCAGTCTCCGCTCCAAATATTACGCTAACCAAATCCGCAAGCCTTGCTGATGTCACAGTCGGTGAGAATCTGACTTACACAGTCCAAGTGTCCAACTCAAGCAGCGTAGCTGTGAATAACGTTGTCGTCTCTGACCCCATTCCTTCGGGAGGCACTTTTGTAGCAGGCAGCGTTATTGTTGGCGGTTCATCGGTACCAGCCGCAAATCCAGGTACAGGAATATCTATCGGTAGTATTGCGGCTGGCAGCTCTATTACAGTCTCTTTTAGAGTGAATGTTTCTTCTTTACCAAATCCATCACAATTTACAAACAGAGCTAGTGCGTCTTTCTCATCCGGTGCCTTCACTGGTTCTTCACTTTCGAACACGGTAGTAACCCCTGTGTATCAACCTATTATTAGTATGGTCAAAAGCGCGAATACCGCTCAGGCATCCGTAGGAGGATCTTTGTCTTTCTCGATTCTTATCAGCAATACCGGGAATATTGCAACCACTCTACTATTAACTGATAATCTTCCACCCCAAGCTTTATTTAACGCGAACAGTGTAATCATCGGGGGAACACCTTTACCCGGATATAATCCAGTAACCGGAATCCCTGTAGGCCCATTGGCACCAGGTGACAGCGTATCTGTGAGCTTTCTGGTTACGATAACAGCGTTACCTCCTTCACAGATGTTACTGAACTCCGCTTCGGCAACATATAGCTTCACCCTCCCGGACGGGCGTCAACTCGGAGGAAACGTAGTATCAAATACGCTCTCTGTCCCTGTATCCGCACCTAACGTCAGTGTCGTAAAAAGTGTGAATGCAGCTACTGCCGTTACGGGAGATATCCTTACATTCACCTCAGTATTGACGAACAACAGCATAGCTACTGTAAGCAACATCATTCTCAGCGATCCTCTGCCTGAGAATGTAGCTTTTATTCCCGGAACCGTAATTGTAGGCGGCATTACTCAGCCGCTAGCAGTTCCGTCCGCCGGCATTCCAATCGGTAGTCTGGGTCCAGGCGCCACAGCTACCGTAACATTCGAGGTGAGGATAACGATGCCGATACCATCACAAATTAATAATCAGTCGTCCGTCAGTTTTACATCCGGTGTATTCTCCGGTTCTTCTTCATCCAACATTACTAGCACACCAGTCATTCAGCCACAGATCTCCTTATTAAAAAGTGCCGTCGATGGAGATGGTGATGCCGATGCTCTCGTTGTAGGTGATACCATCATCTACACAGTGGTTGTAAGTAATGCAGGTAATCTTGCTGCAAATGTAACCTTAACCGACAACGTTCCTACTGGAACTGTCTTCAATCCTAACAGTGTTATTGTAGGAGGCATGCCCCAACCAGGTGCAGCACCCAATACCGGCATAGCTGTAGGAAGTGTAGCTCCGGGAACCAGTGTCCCTGTTAGCTTCTCTGTTAATATCGTTTCCTTACCATCACCACAACAAATCAGCAATCAAGCTTCTGCAAGCTTCACCTATACTCCGCCTGACGGTAGACCCTTAAGCGGAACTGCTGTATCTAATACCGTCACACTACAGGTCTCAGCTCCTAATATCGTGGTAGTCAAAAGCTCCACCTCAACTTCCGTAGCGATCGGAGATACGGTCACTTATAACGTAAATATTTCAAATAACGGTATAGAAGCTGTCAATAGCATAATCCTTAATGATCCAACACCAGCAGGTGCTGCTTTTGTAACGGGTAGCGTATCCGTGAACGGAGTACCTTTCCCAAACCTGAATCCTTCTTCGGGGATATCAATTGGTACCCTGGCGCCTGGAGCTTCAGCTCTGGTTGCTTACAGTGTTACCGTGACCTCTGTTCCTCCTACTGCTACACTTATCAATAAGGCATCCGTAACCTTTACATCAGGTGTTTTTTCCGGTTCGACCTTCTCCAATACCGTTACCATCCCTGTGTACCAGCCGAACATCTCGGTCGTCAAAACAGCAAGTACGAATAACGCTACAACAGGTGACGCTGTCAGCTATACCCTGACCGTGAGTAACACAGGAAACTACCCGGCAAGCTTAATCATTACGGACAATATTCCTGCGGGTACTACCTTCGTTCCGAATAGTGTGCTCATTAATGGACTCCCCTTAGCGCAAGCAGATCCATCTACGGGGATTCCAGCTGGAGTTATTGCACCCGGTGCTACTACTGCAGTAATATTCACTGTTAATATCACCTCACTGCCCAATCCTCAGCAGTTGGTCAATCAGGGTACCGTAGCGTATAGCTTCACTTTGCCTGACGGCCGCACACTTGGTGGTTCCGTCCTATCCAATACAATTTCTATCCCTGTCTCTTCACCAAATCTGGCTGTAGTAAAATCTACGCCTACCACATCAACTACAGTTGGAGACACGATCACCTATTCAGTTACAATTACCAATAACGGAATCGAAACGGTAAATAACGCTGTGTTCACAGACGCACTTCCTGCGGGTACTACATTCGTATCTGGCAGTGTTTTAGTAGATGGCGTACCTCGTCCAGGGGGTAGCCCTTCCACCGGGGTAACCTTGGGCAGTATTGCACCAGGTGTAACTGTAACTGTGGCATTCACAGTGAATACAGTCTCATTGCCACCTTCAGGCCTCCTAAATAACCAGTCAACAGTGAGCTTCACCTCTGGAGTTCTCTCGAATGTTGCCTTCTCTAATATTGTATCAACGCCTATTTACTTACCGATTCTAGCCGCAGCAAAAAGCTCGAATTCAATTCAAGCGACCGTCGGAGATACGATTACCTACACGATTAATGTAACCAATTCAGGGAATTACGGGGCTTTGGCTACTCTGAGTGATACTATCCCATCTGGAACAACATTTGTGCCAAACAGTGTGCTTATTCAAGGTGCCCCAGCTCCGGGAGCAGATCCAGCGGCTGGCATTCCACTCGGTGTCATATCCGCAGGTGCAACACTATCTGTTATGTTCTCAGTACTCATTTCAACATTGCCAGCAAGCCAGCAACTGATTAACCAAGCATCGGTAGCATTTGCTTACACCTTGCCTGATGGGCGGACGTTTAACAGTTCGATCAATTCCAATTCGACAACGATTTCGGTATCCTCACCGAATGTGATCGTAACTAAGTCATCACCAGCAACAGATGCCGTTGTTGGCGATACAATTACTTACAACCTTACAGTTACCAATAGCGGAATCGCCAATATCAGCAATGTAAACATCAGTGATCCAATACCAGCAGGTTCTTCTTTTGTTGCTGGCAGTGTGATCGTTGATGGCACTCCGCATCCTAATGCCAATCCAGCGAATGGCATCTCGCTCGGCACAATTGCACCGGGCGTTTCGGTCAATATCTCGTTCAACACTATCGTCAATGTACTGCCTAATCCTGCCACGCTCACCGATCAAGCTTCCGTCAGCTTCACATCTGGAGCATTCTCGGGATCCTCATTCTCTAATACACTTGTTATTCCTGTGTATCAGCCTATCATCGTTGTAGTCAAAGGGGCAGACAGAACCGCCGCAACTGTCGGAGATACGATTACTTACTCCTTGAATGTGACTAATACTGGTAACCTCATAGCAAATGTAGTCATAACTGACACGATTCCTAGCGGAGCTATCTTCGTTCCAAACAGCGTGCTCATTAATGGGGTGCCACAACCAGGCTCCGACCCGGCTACTGGATTAAATATTGGAGCAGTTGCTCCGGGAAGCACGGTAACAGTGACCATAACCCTGCAGGTTACAGTAGCCTCCCTCCCGTCACCGCAGCAGTTAGTCAATCAGGCTTCAGCAACTTTCTCATTCACACCTCCAGATGGTCGTCTGCTCACCGGAACTTCACTTTCAAATGTCCTAATCATCCCTGTCTCTTCTCCGGATGTAAGTGTCGTTAAGAGCACTACTTCTATTGATGCCGTTGTCGGCGATATCATCACCTATACGATTGTTGTTACCAACTTAGGGATTTCACCAGTCAATAACGTCATCATGGTTGACCCTATCCCAGCAGGCAGCCAGTTTGTAACAGGCAGCATCACTGTAGACGGAACCCCACGACCTAATGGCAGCCCGGCTTCCGGTATTGCCATCGGAACGATTGCTGCTGGCGCTTCCTCAACCATCACCTTCCAGGTTCAGGTAGTAGCGTTATGATTCCCGGCTCACGTACCCAACCTGTCGTAACCAATCAATCTATGGTACTCTTCAACTCGGCAGCGGGTGTTGACGGCATTGTCTATTCCAATACCGTTAACACCCCGGTCGTGGGCCCCGTGCTTTCATTGCTGAAGAGTACAGACAAACTCCATGCCTCTTTAGGTGACACTCTGGTGTATACCATTAAAGCTTCTAATAATGGAAACACAGATGCTTCGCTAACCGTGTATGACATTCTTCCAGAGGGTGTATCCTTTATTTCCAACAGCGTGCTTAGAGACGGTGTGCCTCTCCCAGGGGCTACACCGTCTTCGGGCATACCGCTAGGTTCTATTGCTCCGCAGAGTCAAGTGAGCATCGCCTTTCAAGTGGTTATCATTTCACTTCCCTCTTCACTAGTGCTGCAAAATAAAGCACTGGGCCGTTTTTCTTTTGCCACACCCGAGGGAAGAATCGTTAATGGAGATTTATATTCTAATTCCGTACTAGTTTCTTTACGCTCCTACCAGCTCTCTACCTTGTTGTCTGCAAGCACTCCGACCTCTTTTATAGGTGATGTAATTACCTATACATTACGGCTTACGAACGAAGGTAACAGCCTATTAAACCAAATCATCGCAACGATTTCTATTCCTAACGGATCTGTGTTCATTCCAGGGAGTGTCATTGCAGGTGGCGTCTATTATCCAGAATCAGAGCCTACGCAAGGAATATTAATTGGTCAACTTGATAAAGACCTAAGCATTGATATTACTTTTCGCGTTCGAGTTACTGAGGTCCCCTCATCCTTAGACCTGACTAACCATGCAGCTGTCACTTATACCGTCGACGACGATCCCAATACCACCGAGAGTAACACCCTCGTTGTCTCACTTGTTTTGGCAGGCGTCACCATCAGCAAGAGAGTAGATCATGTTACAGCAGCTCCAGGTGACAACCTAAGATATGAACTAACGGTAACCAACAGCGGGAACTTGGCCGTAAATGCGGTTCTGACCGATGCTATCCCTTCGGGCACTCTTTTCGTATGGGATAGTGTTCTCTTAAACGGAGTGATGCAAAAAGGCGCCCGTCCTGCTGATGGCATTCAGCTAGGCACATTAAGAGGCGGAACTTCAGCGGTCGTGGTCTTTCAAGTGAGCATTCCTGCAGCTATAAACATTCATGCCCACGCAGCTGTCCAAAATCATGGCAGTGTTCAGTATACTTTTGTGCTCCCGGACGGACGGACAGTAAGACAAACCTCTCGTTCCAATATCGTTACTACCTTAATAGTCCTGCCTATCATTTCTCTCGAAACTCATGCAAAGCCTACCCTTGTAGAAGAAGGAGAACATGTCCAATGCTGGATCTCCCTAACGAATAGTGGGAATTGGCCAGCAGAAGTATCCCTTGATCGGCTCACACCGGAGGAATGTCTTATTGATCCTAGCAGCATTGTGATTGATGGGATTCCAAATCCACAATCTTCATTTAACGGTATTTTGTCGCTAGGGACAGTCAAAGCTGCTACCACTGTAAACATCCATTATTTTGTGAGGGTTAGTGAACATGTACTGGGTCGTTTCCTTAAAGGCTTAGTAACCGCTCCATACTTCTTCAATCTGGATGGACGTGAATACACTGGCGAGAGCCAGTCGAACAGTTATATATTGACCGTGGAAGAGATCAGTGAATAAGAAATCACATATCCCCCATCCCCATGAATATACTTTAGTTACAACCCCAAAACATAAATATTTATATCCCATGGGAGGTGGTCATCCTGTCGCAATCATCTGGTCCCTTTTCCTTTGTAGTCTCAAAAGAAGACTGGTCCCTTCATCGCAAAGGCCATCAGGATCAGGAACGTCATCAGCAAAAGGTCAGAGAAGCTATCAAGGATAATTTGCCGGATCTCGTGACCGAAGAAAATATTATTTTGTCAGGCGGTAAGCAGATTGTAAAGGTTCCGATTCGCAGTCTGGATGAATATCGAATTATCTATAACTTTCGTAAGCAAAAGCATGTAGGACAGGGCGACGGGGAAAGTCAGGTCGGTGATGTACTTGGGCGGGATTCACAGTCGGCACAGCCCGGCAAAGGGGAAAAAGCAGGCGATCAACCCGGTCAGGACACCGTGGAAGCAGAGGTCAATCTGGAGGATCTGGAGGACATCTTGTTTCAGGATATGGAGTTGCCACATCTGAAGCCCAAGAATAAGGAAGAGATCGAGGTTAAATCCATCATCTTCAACGATATTCGTAAAAAAGGCATGATGTCCAACATCGATAAGAAACGTACCCTGCTGGAGAATCTTCGGCGTAATGCAAGCAGAGGGAATCCCGGCATTCACAGTATAAGTCCTGATGATCTGCGCTACAAAACATGGGATGACATTCGAACGCCTCACTCCAATGCGGTCATTATTGCGATGATGGATACGTCAGGTTCGATGGGATCTTTTGAAAAATACTGCGCCCGCAGCTTCTTCTTCTGGATGACACGCTTTCTACGCCGCCAGTATGAAAAGGTAGAGATTGTCTTTCTCGCCCACCACACGGAGGCTAAAGAGGTCAGCGAGCATGATTTCTTCACCCGCGGCGAGAGTGGAGGAACCATCTGTTCCTCAGCTTATCAAAAAGCGATTGAGATTATCGACAGCCGATACCCGCCAGCGCAGTACAACATTTATCCGTTTCACTTCTCTGATGGCGATAACCTCACCTCCGACAACGAACGCTGTGTAAAGCTAATTGGAGAACTGCTAAAACGAAGCAATATGTTTGGTTACGGGGAAGTGAATCAGTACAACCGCAGCAGCACACTAATGTCCGCTTATCGTCATCTGAAGCACGAGCAATTCATGCATTATGTCATTAAAGACAAAAAAGAAGTGTACCAGGCGCTAAAGACCTTCTTCAGTCAAAAGGGCACTGTTAATTCATAATTTCTACGTTTAATTATAGCCCACAGCTAGACTGCCTGTTCTATTGTCCTCCCCATATAAAAAAACCTCCATTCCAGAGCTTGGTAGGGGAGGTTTTTTTATTGAAATCTATTCAACTGTCCTAAACCGTTCCATAATACTTTTATTACCACTCAGAAAATAGATGGCAAGAGTCATATTCCAAATGAGTTGTAAACTCTACTACCTATTGAACCTTCTCTCTATCCTTGCCTTTATCAGATTCACTGGCATTTCTATTCGCTGCTTCCCGGTCCTCCATCATCTCATCCACTGTCTTTACCTTCAGGCGGGCTGCGCCTTCATTGTTGGCATTCGTTGGAATAAGATCTCCTGAAGCTAAGCGTTCCTTCGCTTTTGCAATGGCCTCGCTGTATTGTGGCAGCCACTGCTCCCCAGCTACAAGCATCTCATCGACCATCTGCCAGATTTCTTTCGGGTTACATACGGCGCCTACCAACGGATCCATCATAAATGCTTGACGTAGCAGCTTGTCATCGCCGTGCACAGCAGCTTCGACGGCTAAACGTTGCACCGAGATACTAACGTTGCACACTGCGGCTGCTCCTAAAGGCAATTCACCTACAAGCGGCATCGATATACCGTTCCGATCCACATACCCTGGTGCTTCGATGATCGCATCATCTGGCAAATTAGAGATCACGCCATTGTTCACAGTGTTAAAGTGACCTCTATACACTCTGCCCGTTTCCAAGCCTTCAATAATAAACGAACCATGTTCTTCTCCGCGATTCTCCACTGTATACTCCAATGCCGAGTCCTTCATCCAATTTGGAAAATCCGTTTCGAACCAATTCCGCCCTTCGGTGCAGACACGTAGATATCCACCCGTCTCACCGTTAATCCAGCTTCCCAGGTCGATCCAATCCATAATTTCATCGCGGCGTTTACGATACCATGGCACATATTCACTTAGATGACCATTGGATTCTGTACTGTAATATCCAAAGCGTCGCAGCATGTCGATCCGAACTTTTTCTGTGCGACTGAATTCTGGATGACTCTCAAAAGCTTCTAAAAGACCTTCGGTCAAATCTTTGCCCTTATGACTCGCCGAAATATACCAAGTCTGGTGATTGATACCCGCACAAATAATATCGACTTCCGACTTTTTCAGCCCATACACATCTGCAATTTGTCCATGCCCATGCTGCACCCCATGACACAGACCAATCGTCCGTACACCACCGTATTTGTTGCATGCCCAAGTCAGCATAGCCATAGGGTTCGAATAGTTAAGTAGGAGTACATCCGGCGCAGCCATTTCCCTAATATCACGGCAAATATTTAGCATTTCCGCAATCCCGCGCTGACCATACATGATGCCTCCTGCACAAAGGGTATCCCCTACGCACTGATCGACTCCGTATTTCAATGGAATATCCACATCTGTAGCAAATGCTTCCAGTCCACCCATACGAATAGTACAAAATACATACTTCGCATCCTTCAAGGCTTCTCTTCGATCCGTCGTTGCCTGGATTTGAATATTTAATCCATTCTCTTTAATATCACGTTGGCACAGCTCGGTAACCATCTCCAAGTTGTGGCTATTAATATCCATAAATGAGACTTCAATATTATTAAATTCCGGCACGGTTAGTAAGTCCCGCAACAATCCACGGGTAAATCCAATGCTGCCTGCCCCTATAAAAGACACTTTAAATGACATCCTTATCATCCTCCGGTAATGAATTGATTGTTCCTGTCCATTGTAGCAAGGGCGCTAAGGAAAGCGTAACCAATATCATGACCTCTTTTGAAGGAAGGTGTCAAAAATCCTAACTTATCTATTGAACATCCATCTCTTCATAACTCCAAGAATGACGCTCAATGGAATTACGATATTCTACGGGCGTGTTGTCAGTATATTTTTTGAAGAGGAGATGAAAATATTGTCTGCTACTAACCCCTACATAATCGGCAATTTCAGCAATTGGAATATCACTCTGCCCCAGCAGCATCTTTGCTTTCTCCATTCGCAGCATATTCAAATAATCACTGAGTGTCCTACCTGTATGTGACTTAAAAATACGATGCAGATATCCGGGATGCAGATTGACCGCGGCAGCGATATCCTTAACCTGAATACTCTGGTCGTAATTCTGATGCAGGAATTCGATACTGCGCCGCACATAGAGCTGCGAAGGCTGTTGACTGGCATGAAGCTGATCCTGTCGCAAGCTAGATAATCGAAGCAGAAGCTCACAGAACAATAAGTCAACCATACTTCCGCCTTTCCCGCCACTTTGATCAAGCTCTAGTACAAGTCCTTTTAGAACATGATAAATTTCCTCCGGATCAGGCATAACTAGACTGGAAAAGGGCATCTGTAACCATTCAGCTAGTGCCGCTTCTTTCCGAGCGAGCTTGCCGATAGATGGAGCAACCCCTGTATATTCCATAAATCCAAACTCCACATTCAGCATTCGGCAGGGCGTCCCATCCTCGACAATCAGTCTGTGCGGTACATTTGCATCGAGGATGATCAGTTCTCCCCGCTTCAACCTAAATCTCTCTTCTTCACCTGCTTTTGAACGGACATCCACGACACAGCTTCCTGAGATCAAATACATGATTTCAGTTGAATTATGCTGATGGTAGGTCATATAGTAGTTGTTCCATTGTTTATAATAGTAAGCAAAAAAATGAGGACTATAATCCCCTTCGATTAATGCCTGCTGAAAAAGACTCCCACTAAGACTTAGATGCAATTTCGTCAATCGATCATTCCTTTCTTCTATTAAAATGTTAACCCAAGTGTATCTCTCAAACTACTTCTAAGACAAGAAGAGCTACTTGAAGTCATTAAGTTAGAAAAAAACGAGCAAAACTCCATTAGACAGGAGAGTTGCTCGTTTTATTGTTTTTACTAATAAGATTTAATTCTCATACTTGAAAAGAAACCATAGATTGCTTAAGATCTGCTGCTAAGCTCTCCAGCTTTTGGGATAAGGAAACTAGCTCCTCACTTACAGTAAATTGCTGTGAAGACATCGAAGCTACCTCCTGCGTCGAAGCCGTCGTCTGCTGCACAATGGAACTGACACTCGCCATGGATTCACCTAATTGACGCTGAAACTCTATCAGTTCATGAATAGAAGCAGAGGATTCACTAAGATGCCCCATGAAGTGTTCCATTTCCTCTTTGACACTCGCAAAAATCGTTGACGACTCACGCACGGAAGAAATCTGCTCACGGAACTTTGGAGCGGTCTCATTGATATCTTTTACCGTGTTCTCAATGTGTAGACCAATCTCTTCCGTAATCTTGGAGACCGATTGGATCGACTCATTCGATTGGTTAGCGAGCTGTCTGATTTCATCAGCAATCACTATAAAGCCTCTGCCTGCTGCACCGGCTCTTACCGCCTCTATAGTGGCATTTAGCGCCAAAATATTGGTCTGCTTATTTACGGCAATCATAGGACTAAGAATACTACGAATTAAATGAGTACTCTCTCTTAGCTTATTGGAGTTCTCTTGTATTCGATTGAACATCTCCACCGTAGATTCACTCTGCTCTACCAGCAGCTTCATCAGCTCTGTCCCCTGATCACTAACCTCAATAACCCGCTCCGCCGAAGCGTCCATTACTGTATTTAGTTCAGTTACTTCACTCATCTTAATGCCAATGATTTCGACATTAGCATGGCTTTTTTCTGCTTCGACAGCAAGGCTTGCTGCTCCAAGTGCAATTTCACCCGTAGCAGATGCAACCTCTCTGGCATGAAGTGATGTTGTACCTGACGCTTTGACTAATTGCTCTGAAGTACCAAGCACTTCATCCGCTGACATTTCACTCTGGCTTGCAAGTAGAGAAATTTGCTCCATCATTTTGTTAAAGCTATGCCCGAGCCGACCAATCTCATCCTTACCCTTAAAATTCGTTCGTACACGAAGGTTTCCTCGCTCACCTTCTTCCATTAAGGTCGCCAGTTTACCTAGTGGACGCCCAACCAAACGAACAAGAACATAACCAATTAGCAGAGCTATCACGGCAGCTGCCAGCACCACAGAGAACGTGATATAAAGAAGCTTATCTGCCGACTTCGTAAAATCACTAACGGGTGCATATCCCATGAGCGTCCACTTTGCAGTCTTTAAAGGCTGATACACAACAAGCTGCGGACTTCCGTTCTCATCGGCTGCTGTAAATGAATGTTTCTTTTCTACATCTTGCCCTTCTGATACTTTTATGTAAGAGGGTTGACCCAGTTTAGCATGATCCGCACCATAAACTATGTTACCTTCTGAGCTCAAAATTCGAATCTCACCTGTAATTCCAATCTGAAGATTAGACAACATTTCGGTCATTGCCTTGCCTTTAACTTCGATCAGCATGTAATACTCCGCTTCAGGATGTACAAGATTGCGAAGCAATCTCCCCATAGTTAAAGTAGGTTCAGTATAAGAATCAAAGAAGCCCTTCTCACGAACCGGAAACCACACTGGCTCCCCTTTAGCATCTGCAATTTGTTTCAGTCTTTCAGCAATACCTTCATCACTACGAAGGCCACTAATTCCTGTAGATTTATACGATTCTGTTTCTTCCAAGCTCTTAGATACCAGTCTGACGCCATACATCCGCTCATCTGATCCTTTAACTAAGTCTAGCTTTCTACGAATCCGATCTTCTGCGGAAACTTTGGCTACCGTTGTAAGTTCTCCACTTTTTATGTTTTCCAAATCACCTTTTAATGTGGAGTCGAGGGCAAACTGCCTTGAGAGCGCTTCGTATTCTGTTAGAACAAAATCCAGCTTGTCCGCTGCTTGAACTATAGACTGTGAGGAGGCCGCGGCAACCTCATCTGTAATGATATCTTTGGCAGCAAAATATGAAGTCAATCCTAGAACAGAGGATAAGAGCACTATGGAGCTGAAAAGAATAACGAACAATTTTATCCCAACTGATCTAAACTGTAGGGTCCATAGCTTTTTCATTAAGTTCACTCCCTATGATGGAAAAAGGGTACAGCCTTCCATTTCTGTACAAAGGCTGTACCCAGTTCATTCTTTAGTATGAAGCGAAATTGTTACCCCTTACTAGCTCCTGCAGTCAATCCATCAACAAGCAGACGTTGCAAGAATACAAACAAAATCATAATCGGGATAGAGATCAGAACAGCACCGGCAGAGAATAAGGTGAAGTTAGTGTTTTGGTTCGTGTTAACCATATCCCACATTCCGACTGCGACGGTCCAGTTCTCCTTTGTCCGCAAAATAAGTCTGGCGAAAATGAAATCGACCCAAGGACCGACAAACTGAGTCAGTGCCATATAAGTGATCATAGGACGTGACAAGGGAAGAATCACTCGCATAAAGATCCCGAAATTACTCGCCCCGTCTATTCGAGCCGCCTCATCCAAAGAACGAGGAATCGTGTCGAGGAAGCCTTTGGCGATAAAGGTTCCCCCCAGCGGCGCCCCGGCTGCATAGACGATAATCAAGGCAATATGCGTATCCAGCAAATTAAACTCCTTAAGGAGCATATAAATGGCAATCATACTCATAAAACCAGGGAACATACCAAGAATCAGAACCGTAGATAACGCTGTTTTACGCGCTTTAAAACGGAATCTGGATACTGCATAACTGGTTAACAAGGTAAGAACTACACCGATAAGCATGGAGAATATAGCTATCTTCAATGTATTCGCATACCAAGTTCCAAACATATAGCTTGGTGACGTGAACAATTCTCTGTAGTGATCAAAGGTGAATTGCTCAGGGATAAACGATTTACTGTACAGTGATTTACCAGGCCGGAAGGAAGCAAACAGAATCCAGAGGGCCGGATAGAGTGCCGCTATCGACAAAGCAATCAAGATGATGTAACTACCACTTAAGCGAATAAAGTTCGCGATCTTTCTGCTCATTGGATCATATCCTCCTCTTTGAATGATTTCGTCCGGCGGTAATTGTACAGGGAGAATGAAGCAACAATGATAAAGATAATAATCCCTATAGCCGAAGCCATGTTGTTTTTATTCTGATCAAGTGTTAATTTGTATAGCCAGGTTACTAGCAAGTCCGTGGAACCGGCATATTGATAATCACCATTTACAGGACTACCGCCTGTCAATAGGAAGATCGCATTAAAGTTGTTAATGTTACCTGCGAATTGCGTAATTAAAGTAGGCGCTGTGGAGAACAATACCATTGGTAACGTAACGATACGGAACTTCTGATAACCTGATGCTCCATCCACCTCAGCGGCTTCATACATATCCCGAGGAATTGTAGTCAGTACGCCCATAATAAGTAACATCGAGACTGGAATACCAACCCACATGTTAACAATAATTACGGTAACCTTAGCCCAGAATGGATCTGTCAACCATGGTAATCCACCCATTCCAAAATACCCAAGGTATTGGTTGATCGGACCGAATTGACCGTTAAATAAATTGCGCATGAGCAGCAAAGAGATTAACTGCGGTACTGCGTAAGGTACAATCAGAATAACTCTCCACATTCCTTTGAAACGAATACCTTTTTGGCTCACCAATAAGGCTACCAATAGTCCTCCGAAATATGTAGTGATCGTCGAAAGAACTGCCCATATAATCGTCCATGTTAATACACCATAAAAAGTGTGGCTCCATGTTTTGAGAACTAATAAATTTCGGAAAGTCTGAAATCCAACCCAGTCAACCAATTTAGCGGGTGGAAGATGATCAGGTGCGGAATAGTTCGTAAACGCCAGCAGGATCATGAAGATGATTGGCATGATCGTAAAGAATAAAACACCAATACCCGGCAAGACCAAGAACGTCTGAGCGAACTTATAATCCAGTATATAGCGAACACTTTGTTTAAAGGTGTTTGCCTGAAGACCGTTATCGCGTTTCTCTCCAGTCTTATAAGCATCTTTAATGTTCAAATACCAAGCGAGGATTATGATGATAAGCATTAAAATGGTGATCAAGCTTTGAATCAAAATATAAATCGAGTGATCCCCAGCTACCATCTTAGCGATGCCTTTTACTTTTACCAAACGGCTAGGGTTTTCTCCTAGTGTAACAAAACCCCATAGAGCAGTAGCAAGATTCTGAATAAAATAATAAACAGCGGCGGCTTCTACAACTAAAAACATGATACCTTTGATGAATTGGCGGTTATATATTTGTCCCAATCCCATGAAAATCGTCGACAGTACTGCGGCCCTCGTGCGATGTCGCTGCATTTCGCTTCCGTTCTCCTCTCCGAGTGAAAATAAGAAGCTGCCCTCCGCTAAACATGCGACGGGCAGCTTGATTCACTGTATGCTGTTAAGACTGTGATTTATGATCCTTATTGCGATGAACTGTTGTTCAAATCTTTGATTTGTTGAACGGCTTTGTCCATTGCTGCTTTTGGATCTACACCCTTATCCCAAATTTCTGGAAGCGCTGCATTTACAGGGCTCCAAACGTTACCCATTTCAGGGATAGAAGGCATTGGTTGGGAACTCTTAGCTTGTGCTGCAAAAGCGGACACGAATGGATCATTAACGATTTGTGGATCAAGAAGCGCCTCGTTGTTTGTAGGAACAGAACCGATCGTTTTGTTCAGTAACAATTGAGCGTCTTTGCTTGAAGCAAAATGAGCGTACAATTTAGCAGCATTCGGATATTGAGTAAACGAGTTAACTGCGAAAATTTTGATACCAGAGAATGTAATAGCTGTTTTGCCATTTACTGTAGGGATCGGTGCGATACCAAGGTTATCTCCAAGAGCTGCTTTGTATCCTCCAAGCTCCCAAGGACCAGTGATATCCATCGCTACATCACCTGAGTTGAACAAGCTGCGTTTGATATCACTATTGATATCTCCGCTCTTAATTGGCAATGCTTCTTTCATTTTCACAAATTCTTTAAGTCCTGCAACAGCTCCTTCATTAGCAAGTCCGATGTCATCTTTATCTGTACCGTCCTTACCGAATAGATATCCACCATCAGAAGCGATAAACATGTAGTTGAAGTACAGGTTTCCTACTTCCCACATAATTCCGTATCTGTTCTTGGATTTATCTGTGAATGTTTTGCTGAAAGCAAGAACATCGTCGAAAGACTTAGGTGCTTCTTTAACGAGTGATTTATTGTAGAACAATGCATAAGTTTCTGCTGCTCTTGGGTATCCATACAATTCGCCATCGTACGAAGATCCGATAATTGAAGCTTCAGTATTGCTAGCTTTTGTTTCTTCACCGAAGACGTCATTAGGAAGAACCAAGCTCGCACTTGCCGCTTTACCTAAGTTGTCGTGAGGGATAAGAACAACGTCTGCTGCTAATCCTGAAGGACCATCTTGCGTAAGTTTTGTTACTTGATCTGGTGGTGCCAACTCTTCAATCTTGACTGGAACGTTATATTTTGCTGTGAACTGCTTAGCAATTTCATCTGCGAATGGTCTTTCTTCCTTACTTTCCCATACAACTAGTGTCGCTCCATCTTCAGGTACAATTTCTTCTGTTGCTGCTGCATCTGTGGTCTCTGGCGCTGCAGTCTCTGTAGTGTTGTTAGCAGCATTAGTAGCTTTTGCTGCATTGTTTCCCCCGGCATTCCCATTGTTGCTCGAACCACACGCTGTAACGGACAGTGCCATAGAGACAGCAGCGGTGATAACCATCACTTTTTTTAACTTCATTACTTTAACCCCTCCCAATTTTAAAAAAGCATAAGATGATAAAATAGTAGAGCTAGAAATTTGCGCAAACGATTTCAGAAAAGCTAAAAAAAAAGTTATTCTTTTAGCTCGCTCCTTCTTGAGATGCAATTCGCAGTGCAAGAAAGCGCTTCATTCATGAATACATCATACAACAGTATCGTTTGTTTTTAAAAACGTTTGCACATACCATATTTGACCATTTTCCATTAATTTATAAACACTATAGGCATTTATCTCCATTTTTCACATGATATCTTTTAATTAATCGATAATTCATGTGTTTAAAAATGGAATTGTTATTTTATTTGCCCCTCATATCCCACAAATTCACTTTTCCTATAGATTTACAATTATCTGAGAGTAGAAACGCTCATATACTCAAGTGAAAATTTGTGCAATGGTTTGAACAAGAGTATTGAAAGCCCTTTTATTCCATGCTATAATCCAAATCGTTAAGAGGCAACCCAACATGAATCATTTCATCTATTGTCTGCCTCCTGTTCTATATAACTAAAAGGCAATGTTACTTATGAAAGGTACAACCTCGGACAAGCTACTTCGCGGCGGTTGTGCCTCTTTGTTATGTGCAAGTTTGCCTCATCATTTGCGCATGTTGCATAAAAAACTGTGCAACCAATAACAATAGCGACATTCTAAAACCCACACGCAGTAATCAATTGTTCGGGAAAGTATCGCTCACAAAACTTAAGCGTATGCTTTCGAGGTAGTTTTGCCGAAGCTGGTCTTACAAAACTTTAGGAGGACTTATTCATGTTACTGGAAGCTGTGTACCATCGCCCGCGGTTAAATTGGTCTTATGCCTATAATGAGAGTACGATTCACTTGCGTCTCCGCGCTAAAAAAGGGGATTTAACAGAAGTATTTGCTTTTGCAGGGGATAAGTACACTTGGGATACCACGAAAGAGCTAATTCCCATGACCCTCTTCACCTCTGATGCGATGTTCGATTATTGGGAATGTGCTTCAGTTCCCATCTATCGCCGATTGAAATACGGATTCTTACTGCAAAAGGATAACGAGAAGGTTTGGATGACCGAAAATGATTTTCAAACGAACCGGCCAGAAAATCCAAACAAGCTTTTCGAGTTCCCATTTATTAACCCTGTTGATGTGTTCACTCCACCTGCCTGGGTAAAGGATGCTGTTTTCTATCAGATCTTCCCTGAACGCTTTGCAAATGGCGACCCTAGCCTTGATCCAAAAGATGTTCAGCCATGGGGAGCAGAGCCAACACCAACCAACTTTTTTGGCGGCGATCTGCAAGGGGTTATTGATCATCTGGATCATCTTAACGAGCTTGGCATCAATGCTATTTATTTCACACCACTCTTCACTGCAACTACTAATCATAAATACGATACAGAAGATTACATGAAAGTTGATCCGCATTTCGGGGATATTGCAACGTTAAAAAAACTCGTCGAACTCTGCCATAAACGTGGTATTCGTGTGCTGTTAGACGCAGTATTCAACCACTCCGGTGGAACCTTCGCTCCATTTTTAGATGTTCAGGAAAAGGGAGAAGACTCCATTTATAAAGACTGGTTCCATATTCGTGAGTTTCCGCTTCAAGTTGTAAACGGGATTCCTACTTATGATACTTTTGCCTTTGAACCACATATGCCAAAGCTTAATACCGAACATCCTGAAGTTAAAGAGTACTTACTGAAGGTCGCTGAATTCTGGATTACAGAAGTTGGAATCGATGGTTGGCGCCTCGACGTAGCCAATGAAGTAGATCATGATTTCTGGCGTGAATTCCGCAAGGTGGTAAAGCGCGCTAATCCGGAGGCCTACATCCTTGGAGAAATCTGGCATGAGTCTGCTCCGTGGCTGGAGGGTGATAAATTCGATGCCGTCATGAACTATCCCTTCACTGATGCTGTCTTAGACTTTTTTGTTCATGGTAACCTTGATGCAGAGGGGTTTGCCAACTCTATTGGTAGACAGTTATCGCGCTACCCACTGCAAGCAAGTGAAGTTGCCTTCAATCTGTTAGATAGTCATGACACTCCACGCTTACTTACGCTGGCTGCGGGGGACAAAAATAAAATGCGATTAGCTGCACTATTCCAGTTCACCTTTATGGGTACTCCTTGTATCTATTATGGCGACGAGTTCGGAATGGACGGCGAGGGTGACCCAGGTTGTCGTAAATGCATGGAGTGGAACCCTGAGAAGCAGGATCGTGATCTGTTCGAATTCTACCGTCAGCTCATTCAAATCCGCAATGAGCAACCTGCACTTCGTACGGGGACGTTTACTTTCTTGGAGGCAGGTCGACAAGGCAGTAAGATAGCCTATGAGCGCCGATTGGATCTTGAGACTATAGTTGTACTGATCAATAGCGAAGAGACCGCTCAAACGTTCCGTATTGACGTAGACGAGCGAAATTGGGAGAACTTGTTCACGGCCGATACAGTGCGTGCTGAGCGTGGCAAGCTGAACGTGAAGATGCCTGCTTATGGTTTCGCTATACTTAAAGCAATCAACTAGATTTAAATGCCTTTGGCCGTATAAAACATAACAAAACAGGGTATCTCACTAGCTATGATAGCTGTGGGATACCCTGTTTTCTATTAGAGATGACTAAGAATGACTGTCACATTACTAGCCAATTACTAATACTTCGGTGCACTAACAATCAGCACACCGAAGTCCAGTTTACTTGCTCAGTAGTGTATAAATAATCTGTGCGCTTTCTGCGCGGGTCATCCACCCTTTTGGAGCAAATTGATTGTTCTCTCTGCCTTGGAGAAGCCCTAGACCTGCTGCTGTCTTCACGTAGCTATCTGCCCACTTGCTAATGCTAGATGCATCTGCAAATGTCGTGACACCCACTGCTGGTTCGATCTTCTTACCAGACTTCACTTCAAGCGCACGGATCACCATGATAGCCATTTCCTCACGGGTAATGGATGCATTCGGCGCAAAATTATCCTTGCTTCGACCACTAACAATGCCCAGCTTAGACGCTGTTGCTACGTATGATGAATACCATGCATCTGACTTGATATCAGTAAATTGAACTGGTCCTTCCGCATTTAAACCAAGTGCACGAACTAGTAATGCGGTAAATTCCGCACGACTAACATTGCTCTTCGGATTAAATTCGGTTGTCGTAACCCCTGAAATAATTTGTTTTGCAGCAAGAGACTGAATGGCATGGAATGCCCAATAAGTAGTTGGAACATCCTTAAACGACTTCACAATCTCAAGTACGGCATATTTACTAAAGTGCATGACTTGTGTGGATATCACGTCTCCCTTCAGCTGTCCACCTACGTACTCAAGCTCGCCATTATCTCCTAAATAGTAAATCCCCAATAGATCTTTATTCGATTGACCTTTAATCTTAAACGATATTGTGATTGGCTCATCGAACTTCTTAACTACAATCCGGGTACCATCTTTCTTCAGAACGCTAAGTCTCAGTTCAAACACATCGGAAAGCGAAGTTACGGTCCCCACCTCTTTGTTTAAACCATCGACTAATGCTTTTGTAGCAGACTGGACCAATGGTTTCAGCTCCAACAGGATATGAGCACCTTCCGCATCCACACCTGAAGCTAAACTTGGTATTGTGCTTAACAGTTTGTTAGGGATAGTAACCAATAGATCCCCCACTTTAAATACTAGATCATTAGATCCCAATGTTTTTGCTGCTTGCAACGGTAACAATACCGCTGTCTTACCTGCAGCAATATCGATTTGTACCTTTCCATCTTTACCATTCTTCAAACTGTCCTCACTGACAACTTGCATATCAGCAGGAGTTGTTGGGCTAACTACAGCACCACCTGAGGTTGGTGTTGGTGTCACTTTAGATACAGCAGCTAGAATAACCGTACCCCCATCATCTCTACCTGGTAGATCAATGATTACTTTTTGATCTTCGGATACCGTGTATGTTTTACCGCTGTACTCATCCTTTACAGATGAATTGGCAGCAAACGGTACTGGAATCGTTGCGGATTCCTCACTTGTCTTAGTGTTAATAACCGTCACGACGTTCTCATTATCGTAAGACTTATTGAAGGCTAAATAACCTAAATCATCTGAACCTGCCAGCTTCGTGCGCGTCCCTTTGGAATACACTTTGGAGTATTTTGCACGGATATTCAACAGCTTCTGATAATGATCATGAAGTGGCTTTTCTGCAGTCAACTGATCCCAAGGCATATCTTTACGGTTCTCACTGAACTCACCTTTAGACATGTCTCCTGCATTTTTGCCCGATTTCCCCAGTTCTTCTCCGTAGTAAATGACTGGCTGTCCCTTGGCTGTGATTTGCAGAGCGGCTGCGATTTTCAGCTTGCCTTTATCTCCATCCACATAATTAGACAAGAAGCCATCCTCATCATGACTACTCAGGAATTGAGCCATCATCTTCGTGTTATCAATCTTTAACTCTCGTTCCTGCAAATAGGAATCAACACTGTTAACTTTACCATCAGTAAAGTCTTTCGCAGCATCATTAAATCCAAAATCAAGCAGTCCGTCCATCTGGCCTGTTTCGAGCATTCCACCATTGCTATCAATGGTTCCGCCAAAGTATTCACCGGTCATTTTGAAGTTTGGATCAATTGAAGTCAGTGCATTTTTAAATGCTTTCCAAGTTGTATCTTCTACATGTTTGACTGTATCCACACGGAAATAGTCAATCGTATCTCCACGTTCCGTCCGAGCGTTATCTAACCACCCTGTTTGCCAAGCGATAATTTTATCACGGACGGCTGGATCTTCCGTTTTGAAATCCGGCAATCCTGCAAGCTCGCCTTTGATTGGATCTGTATCCGCGGATACACCATCCGTACGAAGCATTCCTTCAAAACGTGCTTTATCCTCAGCTGTAATCGTCGGCTCTTTATCCTCAACCTTTAAACCGTAGCCCGTATGATTGAGTACAACGTCGACCATGATCTTAATGCCCTTGTCATGTGCCTTTTCGATCAATTCCTTGAAGGTCTCCATATCACCAAGATGCTCGTCGAGCTTTGTAAAGTCCTTGGCCCAATAGCCATGATATCCGTATTGTTTGAATCCATCACCTTTATTAAAATCAATATTATCTACAATTGGCGTAATCCAAAGCGTGTTAATACCAAGTTCTTGCAAATAATCGAGATTGTCGATCATTCCTCGGAAATCACCACCGTGGTATGCTTCCAGTTGATCTTTATCTACATTCTCATTATTTGTTGGATCTCCGTCTTTGAAGCGGTCTGTAAGCGCGAAGTATATACGAGCCTCATCCCAATCAAAATCCAGCTTATCACCTGTGTAGGTTCTCGCTTTTACCTCGAGTTTAGCATTTTCTTTATGTGTATTTCCGTACTGGTCCACGAGCGTAATCGGAATATTTTTAATCCCCGCTGACACCGTGTCCTTCACAGCAACTGTCTGCTTCATCAGCCCCGTATCCAGCTTAACTTTGCTTGGTCCTCCAAGATTGGTTAAATCCATGTATCCCTCTGAATATGTTACCTCTTCTGAAGTCACTACATTGATGGTTACAACCGCATTCTGATTAGATGCAACTGCTTCCGGATTCACGGATGTCGTAATCTTAACGTCAGGAATATGATACACAACAATAGATTCATCATTCACTGTATTCTTAGGATCTGTAAATTCAGTAGTGATTCCGTTTTTCGTGATCAAGAACGTATACTTATACGTACCTTCTACTAAATCAGTCAACGTGTAAGTGAACCACTCGTTAGCGGAATCATAAACCATTGGATATATTTTTCCATTCACTTTTACTTTTGCAGCTGTGATCGCATCCATATTTCCATTACGGAACAAGGCATCATCGCGATATCTAAAAGTAATCGTTCCATCCTTAAGGATAGGACCGCTAATACTTGGTTTGATATCAAACTCCTTCACCCCGCTAGTTACATTCACTTTAGTGAATAATTCACCAGGCGTCAGCGGAATGATACGGTCATCCCCGTAGGGGTCCTTAATCGACCAATCGGTACCTTTACGAAGGACGAACCCTACACTTGTCGCATTCTCAGCAACCTCAATCAAAACACTCGCTGTGCCATTCTTAAAGGTTGTAAAATCAATCTGATCATTTTTAACTCCTGTATTCCAGACCCAGATGTTCCAATCCTTATAATCCTTATCACTACGGGTATAAGTGAACAGAACATATCTCTTATCCGTAACCTTAACTGTAACGGTTGTAGAAATACCGCCATAAGTAATGGTAATTACAGCTGTTCCATTACCAACTGCCTTCACTTGACCTTTATTGGTTACTGTAGCCACTTCAGGCTTATTGGAAGTGTAAGTAGCCAATTGCGTAACATTTCTTCTGCTGTTGTCGTCGTACTTCGCAAAAACAGCTGTTTGATGCGTATTGCCTGCTGCCAGCGTGTAGCTTGTACTATCGGTCTCTATAGAAGTAAGCGTAGCGGCTTCAGCTTCCATTTTGATAATCACTGCAGTCAAAGGATCTAGCTTGATTGAATTAGCAGTTAAAATGAAACCACTCTGTTGACTAACCGCAGTAACACCAGCTTCATCATTGTCAACAAGCACCTGACCACTCGTCAAATCCTCTGATAAAGTAAGAGTTCTAGCTGTGCTATCGCCATTCATGAAGACATAATAGATACCTGTGCCATCAGTAGCTTTGTTTGAATAACCAATGACAAGATCATCAGTCTTCATTTCTGGTGCAGGAATTAGGTTAACATTGGAATCAACCAGATCCTTGTCGCCCAATCGGAATGCATCGGTAGACTTTCTCAATTCCATCAGACCTGACGTATATTTTCTTGTCGTATTCTGTACTGGGAATTGTGATTCATCCGTTGCTTTGGTCCAATCAAACATGTTGACAGCATCCGAAGAATCATACGAATCATGAATAAAATAACCAAAGGATTTGCCTTCACTATCAAACATTTCAGTGTATTTATCCTGAGGAACCGAAGTGCTATTCCATTGCTTGGTACGCCCATATTCCTGGCCTGCATGAATGAAGGCAGTGCCTTGGGAGGTTAGAACAAGCATGTTTCCAAGTCTAATCCGTTTCTGGATTTCAAGCTCATTCTTCTCAATGGCAGGATCTTTCTTGATCGTTTGTGCAATAACATCGTGCAGCGTCAGGTTATCATGCGCTTCGATGTACGGAACGATATCACCTGGATCATCAGCAGGCGTATTTGAGGGCTCCGCCTTAATATTGTTAAAGATTGTCGCTATTGGACGCGCTCCGCCTGTAATAAATCTAGGTTGACCTTCGGAACCATAACCAGATTTCAATTCATTGCGGAATTCGTCAGAGAAAACACCGACGCTATCCGTTTTATCCATCCAGTCCTGATCTGCCCCTTTTCCAGCAAGGGAAGGATCAGCTGCGGCACCACCGAATGTTCTCCAGCCTTCACCGATAAAAAGTGCCTTCGGATTAATTTCTGCCGCGGCATCATAAGCATTCTGAACAGCCTCCGCTGTCGCATCGCCCATCATATCCCAGCGCATTCCATCTATCTTGTACTCTTCAAACCAGTATTTCACGGAATCAACCATCAACTTCTCAGCCATTTTATGGTTAGTGGCCAGATTGTTTCCGAAACCTCCGATAAAGTTGCCATTTGCATCTTGGAACGCGTAGTAATTAGGTACGATGTCGTTTAAGAATTCTTTTTTAGCCATATGTGTGTACACTACATCCAGAATGACACCCATTCCAGCTTCATGTACGGCGTCAATCAATCCTTTTAATTCTTTAATCCGCTCCTCAGGATCAGCAGGTTTCTGCGAATAAGCACCATCTGGAGAGAAGTAGTTGTGAGGATCATATCCCCAGTTGTATTCATTGTTTTTAGCGGAATAATCTGTTTCTCTAGTCCCCATCTTCGTTTCGTCCCCGTAATACCAAGCCATTACAGGAAGCAATTGAATATGAGTTACACCGAGAGATTTAATATAATCGAGCTTCTTTTCAAAAGCGCTATAAGAGCCCCATCTTTCGCCACTCAGACTATCTTCGATCGATACATCGGATGTAAAGTCTCTGACGTGGACTTCATAAATGATTGCGTCCTCGCGTTTTTCGTAGCCTTTAATATCAGCATAACCAAAGGTATCCGGGTTCGTCTGTCTTAAATCAACGATAGCCGCTTTACCGACTGTATCCCCGCCAGCACCAGCTGCACCTGTGGTATCCATAGTAAATACCGCCATTGATTTAGCATAAGGATCAAGGACCTTATTGGTTACACCGTCATTCGTCACTTCATATTGATAAAAGAATCCTCTTACATCGTTTGTAGTCGTGCCTGTCAAATCAGTCGGCTTCAAATCAACCGACCAGACCCCTTGATCTCCACTCGTTAAGTCAACACTGCCCACAAGCACGTTGGAGTCATTCTTATCGTACACATTTACGACAACCGAGCTAGCTTTAGGAGCCCACAATTTTAACGTGGCTGTTTTGTCAGCGTTGTACGTAGCCCCTAGATCATCTCCTGTATAATTGTACATTTCATCAAGCATTCTCCAACCACTAGCCGCAGAGACCGTTTTGCCTGAATAAGTAACGCTAAGCGGAACTTTATCCAGATCAAAGGCTTTTGTATCAACTTCAATTGAAGTTTTGCTAGTAATGGTTACAGCCGATACAGGAATAGCAACACCATCTTTATCTTTAACGGTAATCTCATTCTTCAATGCTGCTGCATCCAAGCCGTCAGTTAACGTGAAACCAAGAAGGATTTTGCTCGTCGACAACACTTCAGCAGATACTAAACCGATAGGTGTTTCACCAAATGGTGAAACATATACATTGTTGTCTCCTTCTTTTATCCACAGCTGGTTGTAACGATCCAGTAGAGTAAATCCTTTGTCACCGCCGTCTTTATTATCGCCATTCAACGGGTTCACTACGAGAAACCCAATTTTTTTTGCAGCTTCTTTCAATGGAATATCAATATAAGCACCAAAGCGACCTACTTGATCGGCTTGGAATGGAATTGCATCTTTAGGCCAATCCTTAAGTGAAACTGCTACATCTTCCCACAACCATAATCCATACTGACTTTGATTGGAATCTGATCTCATATAATGGATCCGAACGGTATTTGCAGGAAGCTTAACCGGTTCATAAGGCGTAACTACATCAGAGCCTTCTGTGATCCATACTTCATTAGTTTGTGGAGTATTAATTGAGAAGTTCTTATCTCCTCCATCTTTAGCACCACTTGCACGCTGAAGTGCGATGAATGAGATTTTCTTAGCCCCATCCTTAATCGGCACATCAACATATGCACCATAGGAATCCATTTGTCCATCAGGAAAAGGGGTCGCACCCATAGCCCAATCAACAGAAGGGCTTACAACATCACCCCATAACCACAATCCCTTATCGGTGTAATCACTAGCTTTGTAGTGAACACGAATGTGCCCTGCTGGAACAGGTGTAACCTCTACAGGTTCAGTAGGGATTTTATATTCTGCGGTCACACTGTGATCTGCAGTATTGTACTTGAAGGTTACCTTAAGATCTAACGGTAGGCTCAACGCTAGATCGCTTTCTGGATAAGACATATACTCTGCTTCTGTGGCTCCTGGAACAGAAACCTTATATGTGTAATCTCCCTGAGGCACAGTAACAACTGTACTGTACACACCATCAAAATCAGGATCTGTTAATGTGGACAACGCCTCTGCTGGCAGGTTTCCTGTCAATTTAGGCGTAATTGGCGTGTAATACGTAGAATCAGCTATTTTATGAGTGATGTCATTATAATAAAAGGTTACAGTCGTTTCTGTTTCTAGCTTGATGTGGATATCGCCTTTATTATTAACTCCATTAGGATTGGTGTAATTTCCGTAGCCATAACTCTCATCAAAACTATCGTTCAGAGCAACCTTATAATTATATTCTCCTGCTGGCAGAGTCCCATTAAAAGAATACAACCCATTGTCTGAGTAAGTCATTTGGGTGACTACTGATGCCTCATCCCACTCCTTGCCGGGATTTTCCGCCCCAGTAAAAATAAACTGTGATTGCAAATCACCGACCAAAACTACCTTTGTCGTTTCTGCTGAAACCTTAACTGGGTGTAAGCCGAGACTGGAGAACACAAGAGCAACGATCATAAAGATCGCGAACGTCCTCTTACCCCATAAATTTATTTTCATTTTTGTAAAACCTCCCATAATTATGAATTCCCTTTGTGCAAGCGGATACATAATTTCTCGAACCCCGCCAATTATTCTGAGGTTATGAAATCATGCGTCTTCCTTCTGTGGTTGGAGAAGGTCTATGTGTGCGGCTCGTCAAACCAGATTAACAGCATCACCATCCTTATCAAAGTAAAAGAACATCACAAAAATCATGAAATCAGTGCAAACGTTTGCAATAAGTCGTGCACAAACCTAAGTACATAAAATTCATTCCTTAACACAACTGATATCGATCCAAAATCGTCCAATGTAAACGCTTGCTATATTTTGATTTACATACTAATGCTGTATTTATGGTATTGTCAACCAGTATTTTTATGTGTTTAACGAACTCAAATTATCATAAAAGTAAAAATAAAGAAAAGTAAACCTGATAATCCCATTTAGGATTTATCCGTTTTTTTGACTGTCACACTAATTCCATTCCTCGAATCAAATTGTTCCAAAAAATTTAAGCCACACGTTTGCATTTACGAAATGCTCCTTTCAAAGAAATCGGATATCTTTTATACATATTAAGATCAATCTTGCTAAATCATTCATACTTTTTTGGTGAAAACAAACAATTTTACACATAAATTTCTAATACTCTTTCCAAAAGTAGCAATATTGCCCTTCCAAATGACTTTATCTATTTACAATTTAGAACTCTTAGATTAATATTACTGTGTAAAGCAAACGGTTCCATAAGGAGGTTTCTATGACAGTTACCATTAAGGATGTGGCCAAGAAAGCGGGAGTATCTCCCTCCACGGTATCCCGGGTATTGTCCAATCACCCCAGAATCAGCCTGGAAACTTCCCGCAAGGTCAAAGCTATTATGGAAGATATGGGCTATACACCTAACATGATGGCTAAGAGTCTAGTGTCGAAAACTACAAATAGCATATGCTTCAGTCTTCCTAAACCAGCTGAAGAGCTGTTCTCAAATTTATTTTTTATGGAATTAATCCGAGGGATCGTTACACAAGCTAGCCGTTCCGGCTACGACGTGTTAATTAGCTCCGGAGCAAACGAGAAGGAAGAATTGGAAGCCGTTTCAAGACTTCTAAAGGGTCGTCGAGTAGATGGTGTTATTCTGCTTTACTCTCGTACAGATGATGCTGTTATTGATTTTCTAGAGAGTAACGATTATCCATTCGTACTGGTAGGCCGAAGTGATCGATATGAGAATATTTTATCTGTCGATAACGATAATGTGATGGCAGCATATGATGCTACAAACCACCTCATTTCAATGGGTCATGAACGTATTGGCTTCGTAAGTGGACCGCCTAATCTAATTGTTTCTCGCGATCGTCTCGCAGGATACCGTAAAGCACTGCTGAATAGCGGTCTTGAAATGCGTGATGAATGGATTGTAGAAGGTGAATTTCTACAGGATAGCGGATATAGAGCGATGTCTTTTTTCATGAATTTGCCTAATCGGCCTACTGCTCTAGTTGCAGTGGATGATATGGTATCGTTCGGAATTTTACGTGGATTGAATGAGCTGAAATACAAAGTGCCTGACGATCTCGCTATTGTGAGCTTTAACAATATTCCATTATCTGAATTATCCAGCCCTCCGATCAGTAGTATTGATATTGGAATTTATCATCTTGGCTACACTGCATCTCAGGTACTTATTCAGAATATCAAGAGTCCGAATCACGATGCTGGTTATACAAACCGATTTGTTATTCCACATCGCTTGATCGTGAGAGAGTCATCCATGTACTCACATGCTAAGAACAAAACCGAATGAATAAGTGAAGCGATCAACGCTTCATTTATTTTTTGAAAATCTGTACAAACGTTTGCGCTAAATTACTAAAACTTCTTGATCCAGTTCTTTTCAGGGTGAATATTCGAATCTGAGGTTAAGATAAACTTAACATCTTTAGCAAAGCTTATACGAATTGAGAGCAAATTCAGATACGATTACCCAATGGATCACGATACTGTCACAAATTTTAGGAGGTACTACAATGACGGAAATTAAAGCCTGCTTGTTCGATTTGGATGGTGTTATCGTTGATACTGCCAAATACCATTATATCGCATGGAAAGAGCTTGCAGATGGATTAGGGTTTCTCTTCACAGAACAAGATAACGAACGTCTTAAAGGAGTCAGCAGAACTGCCTCGCTAAATATTTTGCTGGAAATCGGCGGACTAACTATCGATGAAGAAGAGAAAGCTAAGCTTGCAGAACAGAAGAATAATCGATATGTCGAATATATTGCGAAAATGGACAGCTCAGAGATTTTGCCAGGTGCGCTTGATTTTCTGAAAGAGTGCCGTGAGAATGGCATCAAAGTTGCCCTCGGTTCTGCTAGTAAGAACGCAATGACGATATTAAATAATACCGGATTGACCCCTTACTTTGATGCAATCATCGATGGCACACACACAAGTGCTGCTAAACCTGATCCGGAAGTTTTTCTTTTAGGAGCTAAAGCACTTGGCGCTGATCCTAAACACTGTGTTGTCTTCGAAGATGCAGAAGCAGGAATTGAAGCTGCGTCGCGTGCTGGAATGTTCAGCGTTGGTATTGGTTCACCGGAAACGCTCAATGCGGCGAACATCGTCGTTCCATCGCTCGCTCATATGAGTGTGTCACAACTCAAAAAATCTTTTGCTTAAAGTCTAACGAACATTAATCAACTGAAAGTGTTAATGTGATTCGCCCTGCTACATCTAACCTACAATCAAATGAACTAAGTATTAATCATTAGATTTCTGGTGATGAGGTGACGGAGAGGAATTTTGGAACTGTAGAAGCGTAGCGTTCGCCTTTATAATCAGATTTCATCCGCAAAACGCGGCTAAAATATAGAAATCTGATTATAACAGCGATCGAAAGTCCAAAGATTCCTCGCAGTCGCACATATACCACCGGAATTTTAATGGAAGAATGATTTGTTCATTATATATCCCCACAACATATTTAAAGGAGCCGGTTATCGTGAAACAATATTTAACAATTGATGAATGGTCCATTATTGAAGAATCCTTTGATCCACAGACACAAGAAATCTCTGAAAGTGTATTTAGCCTTGGCAACGGATTTATGGGTGGTCGAGCTAATTTTGAAGAGCAATACAGTGGAAGTAGCCTACAAGGCAGCTACATGGCTGGCGTTTACTATCCTGACAAAACACGGGTCGGCTGGTGGAAGAACGGCTATCCTGAATATTTTGCTAAAGTACTGAACAGCACGAACTGGATCGGTATTAACATCGACATTGAAGGAACTCCTTTAGACCTGGCAAAATGTACGGTTTCCGATTTCCGTCGTGTTCTTAACATGAAGGAAGGTACGCTTTCCCGTTGTTTCACTGCCACACTCGAAGATGGTAAGGAAGTTAAAGTTGAGAGTATCCGATTCGTCAGCATGAATCGTCAAGAAATCGGTGCTATTCGTTACTCCATCATTCCTGTGAATTTCTCAGGCAAGATTACGATCACTCCTTATCTCGACGGTGACGTGAAGAACAAGGATTCCAACTACGACGAGAAATTCTGGAATGAAGTTGAGAAGCAAGCAGGCACTGAAGGTGGACACATCACCCTTAAGACCAAAAAACTCGATTTCCATGTAACCTCTGCTATGGCTTTTGATATCCTTGTCAATGGTGAAAAAGTCAACGCTGATGCTGAAGCTATTGAACAAGAGAAATATGTAGCCAGCAAAATGAATGTATCCGTACAATCTGGCGATCAAGTCGTCATTTATAAATATGTTGCTAACGTAACCTCGCGTAATCACGGTCTTGGACAATTGGTCGATGCCGCTCAAACTGCTTTGCAAGCTGCTAAGGAAGCTGGTTTTGTAACCCTTCTGACAGAACAAATAGAAGCTTGGAGAGAGAAATGGAAAGAAAGCGACATCATTATTGAAGGTGACGTTTCGGCACAGCAAGCGATTCGTTTCAATATTTTCCAGCTAAACCAAACCTACAATGGTGAAGATGACCGTCTGAACATTGGACCTAAAGGCTTTACAGGTGAAAAATACGGCGGCAGCACTTACTGGGATACAGAGGCGTATTGCGTTCCCTTCTATCTCAGTACAGCAGACTCCTCTATTGCTCGCAACCTGTTGATCTACCGTTACAAGCATTTGGAGAAGGCTAAGGAAAATGCTCGTAAGCTTGGTTTCGCAAAAGGCGCATTGTACCCAATGGTTACAATGAATGGCGAAGAGTGTCACAATGAGTGGGAAATTACATTTGAAGAAATTCACCGTAACGGTGCCATTGCTTATGCGATTTACAACTATGTGAACTACACAGGAGACAAAGCTTATCTTGGTCAATATGGCCTTGAAGTTCTGGTGGAAATCTCCCGCTTCTGGGAAGAACGTGTTCACTATGCAAATCGTAAAGACAAATACGTGATGCTTGGCGTAACGGGACCTAATGAATATGAAAATAACGTAAATAATAACTGGTACACCAACCGGATGGCTTCCTGGACTATGGAATATACCTTAGAAGCTCTGGATTATCTGAAAAAGAACGAATCCACACGCTATGCAGAACTAGTTGACAAACTAGGACTCCAAGAGAGCGAAACTGCAAAATGGAATGATATCATTGCCAAAATGTATTATCCTGCAGATGAAGAACTGGGTATCTTCTTGCAACAAGATGGCTTCTTAGATAAAGAGATTATTCAAGTCAAGGATCTGGCAGCTGAGAACCTGCCGCTAAACCAAAAATGGTCTTGGGATCGTATCCTTCGTTCTTGCTTCATTAAACAAGCGGACGTTCTGCAGGGATTATATTTCCTAGGGGACCGTTACGATCTGGATACCAAAAAACTTAATTTCGACTTTTACGAGCCGATCACTGTTCATGAGTCCTCCCTATCCCCTTGTATCCACTCTATTCTAGCCAGCGAACTAGGATATAAGGATAAGGCTTATGAAATGTACTTGCGTACTTCAAGACTGGATCTTGATAACTATAACAATGATACCGAAGACGGCTTACACAGCACTAGTATGGCCGGTACTTGGATGTCAATCGTACATGGCTTCGGCGGATTACGTGTTCATGATGGCAGACTGACTCTAAGCCCATCGAACCCAGGTCACTGGACAGCGTACTCTTTCAAAATCATGTTCCGCGGCTCCCGTCTAAAAGTAAGCGTTTCGGACGCACAGGTTACGGTTACGAATGAAACTGATATTCCAGCTTCTATTACTATCTATGACAAAGAATATACCGTGAACGGACTAAGCAGCATCACTGCTGACAGCAATTCCGTCACAGTATAAACCGACACCACAAGAGACCCTTTGGAGCCAATAGCTTTTTAGGGTCTCTTTATTTTTTTCCTAAATGGATAACTTATATAAGGAGTGATTATTAATGAAAAGAACCTTTTGGAAGGAAGCTGTCGTTTATCAAATCTATCCACGCAGCTTTCAAGATAGTAATGGTGACGGTATTGGAGATCTGCAAGGCATCATTTCACGTCTGGATTATTTGCAGAAGCTCGGTGTCGATGTAGTGTGGTTGTCACCAGTGTATAAATCGCCAAATGATGATAATGGTTATGACATCAGCGATTACGAAGATATTATGGATGAGTTCGGCACGCTAAAAGACTGGGAGGAACTACTGACTGGACTGCATGATCGTGGCATTAAGCTAATGATGGATCTTGTAATCAACCACTCTTCTGATGAACATCAATGGTTCGTAGAGTCCCGTTCGTCAAAGGATAATCCATACCGTGATTACTACATATGGCGTCCAGGTGGACCGAATGGCGAACGTCCAAACAATTGGAGTTCCATATTCAGCGGTCCGGCTTGGGAACTAGATGAGACTACCGGTGAATACTATCTACATCTGTTCTCACGCAAGCAACCGGATCTCAACTGGGACAATCCAAAGCTGCGCGATGAATTATACAAGATGATTACCTTCTGGCTCGACAAGGGTGTGGATGGATTGCGGATGGACGTCATTAATTTGATTTCTAAAGCAGAAGGGCTACCTTCCTTCCAAATCGAGGGCGAGGCGCCAGAGGAACTTGCTTGGGGTGGCGATTACTTTATGAATGGCCCCCGAGTCCATGAGTTTTTACATGAAATGAACCAAAAGGTTCTTTCAAGCTATGACATTATGACCGTCGGGGAAACGCCAGGGGCTTCAGTAGAGGATGCCGTTCTTTACACAGACGAAGATCGTGAAGAACTTCAAATGGTATTCCAATTCGAGCATATGGACGTAGATTCCGGCCCAGGAGGCAAATGGGATGTAGCCCCATGGACATTAACTAAACTGCGCGACATACTTCATAAATGGCAGGTCGGTCTGGCTGACAAGGGTTGGAATAGTCTGTACTTAAACAATCATGACCAGCCGCGTATGGTTTCACGATTTGGTGATGATGGGAAGTATCGCGTAATATCTGCCAAAATGCTCGCTACCTTACTACATACACTTAAAGGCACCCCTTATATTTACCAAGGTGAAGAAATTGGGATGACGAATGTAAAATTCACAACGCTGGAAGATTATAAAGACATCGAAATTCTGAATATGTACCGTGAAAAAGTAACTGAGGGTGGCGCAGATCATGAAACGATTCTGAACGCTATCCATGTCAAAGGCCGAGACAATGCCCGTACCCCAATGCAATGGGATGCATCTGCTAATGCTGGATTTTCAGAAGGAGAACCATGGCTCAAAGTAAATCCGATTTACAAGGAAATTAATGTGGAGCAAGCATTGGCGGATTCTGATTCAATCTTCTACTACTACCAGGAATTAATTGCTTTACGCAAAAAAAATCCGATTATGGTATATGGAGAATATAAGCTGCTACTGCCTGATCATGAGAACCTTTATGTTTATACAAGAACTTTAGAGGATGAACAATGGCTGATCCTGCTGAACTTCAACGAGGCCCCTCAAACCGTTGATCTCTCCGCTGAGCTGAGCACCGTTACTGATTTAATCATTGGAAATTACCCGGATGAATCACCAACACGAGAAATTCTGCGTCCTTACGAAGCAAGAGTGTACAGATTACAAAGCTGACTCTCTCCACCTTCCTGAGTTATACTATATAGGATGATTTTGTTAAGATTATTCTTCCATCAGCAACCTGTCATTAGAGAGCAAGGAATAACAGGATTTGCAAATGGTGGCATGTTAGTATGAACTCAAAGGGAGATGGCAGGCTTGGAATGGCTTATCCGCATGAAAGAAGCTTTAGATTATATGGAGAGCAAAATGGAGGAAACCTTTAATATAGAAGATATAGCAAAGGTTGCTTATTCCTCCCCTTTTCACTTCCAGCGTATGTTCTACATGCTCACCGGAGTATCAGTCAAAGACTATATCCGTAAACGCAAACTAACTCTGGCGGCACAGGAACTCGCTATTTCTAAAGTTAAGGTGCTAGATGTCTCATTAAAATACGGATATGACTCTCCCGAGTCGTTTGCCAAAGCATTCCGCAAAGCACATGGAATTACTCCTTCTGCTGCGCGGGAGTCAGGGGTACAGCTCAAAGCCTTCCCTAGACTCTCCTTCCATCTATCACTGAAGGGAGATAAAGAAATGGACTACAGAATTGAGACAAGAGACGCTTTTAATGTTATCGGACTAGTAGAGGAAATGACAACGAAAGATGGGGAGAATTTACGCCGTATCCCCCAGCTGTGGATTGAAGCTAATGAAAATGGTACGTCGGATAAGCTGATTGAGATCGGTGTTGATAAGGACATCCTTGGTATTTGTAAAGATTTCAATCACGAAAAAGAAACCTTCTCCTATTGGATTGCTGTCGAAGCCTCTCCAGAGACGGACGCTCAGGGCTTTGCTTCTACGACGATACCAGCTGCGAGTTGGGCTGTGTTCACCTCAGTAGGGCCAATGCCGAATGCTATTCAGCAAGCATGGTCACGGATCTTTCAGGAGTGGTTCCCTGCAACAGGCTATGAGCATACAGGAGGACCCGAGTTTGAGTTATACCTTCCGGGAAGACCTGATGCAGAGGATTATCGCTGCGAGATCTGGATACCGGTTATGAAAAAAAATTAATGCTTACTTAGACTATTCGGAATTCCGGATAGTCTTTCTTTCTTTCAGAATTTCTACGATTTCATTTTGAGAATCGGCTTAATCTTGGTATAATAAATAGATTATGTGATTCAATAATGACTATTGTCGTCCGATTATCGGTGAAGGAGAAATTCATGTCTACTGTAAAAATATTTTCAGACAGCACTTCCGATTTGCCTCAAGGCTGGAAGGATACTTTTAATATCGGCATCGTTCCCCTTTACGTAGTGTTTGAAGAAGGAACCTACAAAGATGGTGAAGATATCACACCAGAAGAAGTGTATCGCCGTGTCGCAGCAAGCGGAGTATTGCCAAAGACGGCCGCGCCTTCGCCAGCTGACTTTATCGCCGCTTTTCATCCGGTAATTAGCCGTGGAGATGATATTGTATATATCAGTCTCTCCTCATCATTATCCTCTACATATCAGAATGCACTTTTGGCTGCTGGGGAATTCCCAGAGGGGCGTGTACAGGTTATTGATTCACAGACCTTATGTGGAGGCATCGCTCTTCTCGTTATGAAAGCTGTCAGAGCCGCTGAAAAAGGTTACAGTGCCATTGAGATTGCAGCTATGCTGAAGCAGAGTCGTAATCTTGTAGAAACAGAATTCGTGGTAGATACGCTAGATTACTTATATATGGGTGGACGCTGTTCAGGTATGCAGAATTTCATCGGTAGTCTGCTAAAAATTCGTCCTGTTCTTAGACTTGTAGACGGCAGCATCGTACCTACTAGTAAAATTCGTGGCAAAAAAGAAAAAGCCGTGGAACAAATGCTCCAGAACGCCTTGGTTAACGTCGAGCGGATGGATAAAGAGCTGCTCATCGTTGTTCATACCTTAGCGGAAGAAGATGCTCGCTATCTAGAGACAGCGATACGAGAGAAAACTCAAGTGAATGAGATCGCTATCCTCAACGCAGGTTGTGTTATTGGTAGCCATTGTGGCCCACATACTGTAGGTCTCATGTATATGCTTCAAGATTAATATTCTAACGCAAATCTCCGGTCATTGCTTCGTAAGTCAATGAACCGGGGATTTGTGCGTTTACCCCTCCTGATTTGAAGTTGAATTTAACTCGACCTCTTTTTTTATGAAGGGTAACATAAACCGGAATGTTGAACCTTTATTCTCTTCACTTTCTACAAAGATTGTCCCACCCATCAGCTCAACCAGCTGCTTACAAATAGCGAGTCCCAACCCTGTACCGCCATATTTACGGTTGATGATCGGGTGCAGCTGTGAGAAGGATTGAAATAATAAATTGAGTTTATTATCGGCAATCCCAACACCTGTATCACGGACAGAGAATTCCAATAAATATTCTTTTGAATCCGAAAGTGGAATGTTCTTAACCGATAGTGTTACGCTCCCATGTTCTGTGAATTTCAGAGCATTTCCTACAAGATTGACAATAATCTGTCGCAAACGGATCGGATCAGCCAGTAACGTTGTTGGAACACTCGTATCCGCCCACCACCGCAAGGCCAGCTTCTTCTCTTCGGCTTTAGGCGTAAATAAATCAATAATGTCCGATATCATCTCTCGAAGTTCAAACGATTCGGTTTGCAGTGGCATTTTACCCGCTTCCATCTTGCTGAAATCAAGAATGTCATTCAAGATCTGTAAAAGCGTGTAACTACAGCTTCGTAAAATCTCGACATACCCCCGCTGTTCTTCTCCAAGATCAGTTTCAAGTAAAAGATCTGACATCCCTATCATTCCATTCATCGGTGTCCGAATTTCATGACTCATCATCGCTAAGAAGTCAGATTTGGCTTGCGCCGCCTGTTCTGCAGATTCTTTAGCGCGAATGATTTCTTTCGCATTCGTGATATCACTAAAAGCAATAACTGCTCCTGAGATCATCCCCCCATCCATAAGAGGCGACACCCGATAATTGACAAAAAAGCTGGTTCCATCCTTACGCCAGAAGATCTCATCGTCTTTCCTGCGGATAATTCCATCTGCAATTGTAAGACTAATCTGACAATCAGGGGTTGAATAACGTGAGCCATCGCCTTGGATTTGATGAATATATTCCATCAGCTTCAGGCCAACCAATTCTGTAGGCTGGTAACCTAACATATCTGCTCCCTCACGGTTAATAAAGAGCGTTCGCCCTATATTATCTAGTACGAATATTCCAGCTGAGACGGAGTTCAGAATAAGGTTCGCTCGTTTATCTTCGACTTCAGCAGCAAAAGTAGATTTGAAGTTTGACTCTAGTTCTACCTTATTCGATAATTTAGCATGAAAAGAATCTGCTAATGCGTTTAGCCAGTCATGTAACCCTTCCGAATAATGATGATAGTTGCTGTTATCCACTTGTATGATCGCGAATACCCCAACAATTCCCTCGTCTATCGTTATAGGAATAAAGTTTCCCTTCACAACGTCCGCTTTGGGATTGTTCAGATCTTGCAATTCAAAGCTAGAGGGATTCCCTTGCAGGGCAGCCTCAAAACTAGCTACATCAACAAGGTATATTCTTTTAAGTGCTGTCAGACCTATATCTTGGAACGATGCTTCTGCACTGGATTCTAGATAGAACGTACGATTCGTTCCTACGCAGTGACCTTGCCGATCCAACACAAATATCAAATTAGGATGATGGTCATATAACGATTTATAAGCGCTCTCTTCCGAAAGCAATCGTGTTAGAATGGACGTCCAGTCTTTATCCACAATTCATTTCACCTCAGGCTCTCTCATCCATTATCATTACCCTAAAATGAGCGGAAATCATCTTAAATTTTAAATTCTTCTATTTTGACCATTATAGCAAATATACTTTAATCGGTCGCAGATAAACACTAAATCCCCCTTTAGAACCCGACCACGATGACTTACACATCGTACTGAGATTCTTAAGAGGGATTTCTATAAATATTTTAGGCTATATCTTTATGGTCAATATTGCGAATCGCCATATAGGCAATACCTGCTCCAATCAAGCCAAGCGAGATCGACACCGCCGCTAAATTACCTAAGCGTGCTTGATCAAATCCACCAGAAATTAGGGACGTAACTAACACCGCCGAGACGATGGTGGCAGGAACTGATTTTTTCTTCATTCCAAAGTACAAAGGAATCAGAGCAATACCCGCTGCGTAAAATGCGTTTGCGCCTAACTTGATCAGCTCTGAAGTGATTATAGGAAGGTTTAACTCACCCGGGATAAGCCCTACAAACGAATTAAATCCTATTAGCATAGCTCCAACTACAATGTCTGACACGATGATGGCAACAAATGTGAAGGCGAACACTATCAATATTTTCGCAGTCATTAGCTTTTTACGTGAGATAGGGTACATGAAGAGAAGAGTAATAGTGTTGTTCTTATACTCATCAATCACCAGCTTGCTAATAATAACGGAAGCGAAAATAATATAAGCAGCCTTAACAAAAACGAACACACCTTCAAACATATCTGCGTAAGAAGCGAACGACGGTTCATTCTCATTTCGATCAACGAATAAAACCATAATCATAAACCCAAGAATAGCGAGATTGACGATTGCTGCCCCTGTAAGAAGAGTCTTTAGCTTATTCTTCCGAATCTCCAAAGATATTAATTTAAGCAACGCCTTCACCCCCAATCAATTGTAAAAAATAATCTTCCAGCGTATGTTGTTTCTTGCTGATGCTCTCAATCTCCACGTCTGCTAGCACTAACGCCTTATTCAGATTACGTTGTGAGATACCACCGTCATAAATTCTTACTGTAATATGATCTAGTACTTTGAAGTTATTGAGGCCAAGCTTGTGCTCCAACACGTACACTGCTTTGTTAATCTCATTCGTAACCACTTCGATATATTCTGTATTTTGACCGCGAATGGAATCCATCGCCACCTCTTCTACCAGAGCACCCTGCCGGATCACACCGATAGTATCAGCAATCTGCTCGATTTCCCCCAGAATATGACTAGATACAAGTAACGTCATTCCATATTCACGGCTAAGCATCCGGAACACTTCACGCATCTCTTTGATTCCCACAGGGTCTAGTCCATTAATCGGCTCATCCAGAATGAGTAGCTCCGGTTTCGTCATAAAGGCTCTGGCAATACCAAGGCGCTGCTTCATCCCAAGCGAAAATTGCTTCACCGGCTTTTTATCAATACCCGTAAGCTTTACCAGCTCCAGCGCTTCACCAATCGCTTGCGGATCATAATAGCCCATGTATTCTCCATGCAGGATCAGGTTTTCCTTGGCTGTGAGTTTATCATAGAACACTGGATATTCAATGATGCAGCCCATCCGTTTGAGCATTTCATACGAATGATTTGTCATTTTTTCATTAAAAAATTCAATCTCGCCACTCGTCGGCTTAACGAGGTTCGTGATCATTTTCATGACCGTTGTTTTGCCGGCACCGTTCGGTCCAAGAAAGCCATAAATTTCACCTTGTTTAATATTCATATTCACATTGCTAACGGCTTCTTTGCCTTGGTAGGTTTTCGTTAAATTTCTTGTTCGAAGTATCGTAGTCATTTCCGTGCTCCCCTTTGTTTTCGTCTCGTCTTCCTTAGTTCTTATTGTACACAGCAGAATTTTCTTTTTTATTACTCGATTCTTACAAAAATCTTAAGCTGCACACAATTTCATTCTTTAGAAGCTTAATCTACGAAAAGAAAGGGTAAATACTGTTCTCACAAACGGTTGACTAACCAGTGTAATGGTACCATTCATCTGCTCCGTTAATCTTTTGGTGATCGTCAGACCCAGACCACTCCCTTGATATGATCGATTTCTCGAATCCTCCAGTGTATAGAGCCGTTCGAATACTTTATCCTGGTGAACTTCACTAATGCCTTTTCCCCTGTCCCAAACATCTATGTATACTTTGTTCTTATCACTATAGAGTTTCAAACCTAATACGCCTCCGGCATCCCCGTAAGCAATCGCATTCGATAACAAATTGGTCAATATCCGGTCAAGCGCCTCTTCGTTTCCCATGAAATAAAGCGAGTCATCAGGGATTTCTATCTCCACCTCACTGCCCTTGGCGCTAAGGATATCATAGAAAGAGAGAATATTACGTCTGCACACCTCACCTGCCTCAACACGTGTAAGATTGATTTCCCGATCCCCTGATTCCAGCTTAGCCAAGTCAAAGAACTTGTTCATCAATTGGATCACTTCATTTGCTTTTTGGTGAATCGTATTCATCATACGTTCCCGTTCTTCGGCTGGCATATGTTCATCCTGCTGAATCGTCTCAATATAACCGAGTACTACCGTTAGCGGAGTCTTAAGATCGTGGGAAATGTTCGACAACATATTACGCATGGACTTCTCCAGCTTCACGCGCTCAATGCTTCCTTTATGATTAATGTCGAGCAGCCGATTTAGATCAATCAGCACACTTTGCAGCTCCACATTACTACTGAATAACAGCAGTCTTTCGTGTGAACCTTCAGCCATGATGCTACTTAGCTTGTCATGAATATATTTCAGGTCTCTGGAAGCTTTACGTGAATGCTGATATTGCCATACAATGACGACGAGCAGGAGTACAATGACCACACTAAGCGCCATGCTCATTATAGCTGCTCTCCCAGCTTATATCCGATCCCCCACAACGTCTTGATGTACTCTGGATGCGAGGGGTCATCTTCTATTTTTTCGCGTAATCTTCTCATATGTACATTAATAACGTTCTCATCTCCGAAATAATCATCTGCCCATACGCTAGCATAAATCTGCGCTTTGGTGAAGACCCTGCCCGGATGCGTAACGAACAGCTTAAGAATATGAAATTCCTTAGACGTTAACTTCACCTCTTCCCCGTTCTTTAGCGCAGAGAAATTATCCAAATCTACAGTCAGGCCACCAATGGAAATTTTTTGCTTCGCAGGAATTGGAGCTTCCGGTTGGATGGTGGGGGTAGCATAACCCGCTCTTCGAATCGCAGCCTTCACTCTTGCAGCTAATTCGATCATTGAAAATGGCTTGGTAATATAATCATCCGCCCCAAAGCCAAGTCCAAGCGCTTTATCCACATCGCTGTCCTTGGCTGACATGATCAACACCGGAACTAGACTTGTCGCACGGATCGTCTGGAGAATATCAGTACCGCTGCGCTTGGGCAGCATGAGATCTAATAATACAAGATCAAAAGGATTACTAGTACGGAATGTCCTTTCCGCTACTTCACCATCGAACGCCGTTTCCACTTCATAGCCCTCTTTTACTAAATAGGACCTAACCATTTCACTAATTGCTTCGTCATCTTCAATTAACAATATTCGGTGCATGAATGCTGCCTCCAATGATCTGAGAATAAAAATTAGTTAAAAACTTAAGGTATTTCTTTAAGGTAAACATGACTGCGGTGAATGTTTGGACTTCCGGTCGCTGTTGTCCCCAGATTTCTTGATTATATACCGTGTTTCACGGTTGAAATCCGGTGAGCCTATGCTTCCGGAGCGAGCTTTCCTACGGAAAGCTTTCAGGCGAACGCTATCGCTCCTACAGTTCCAAAATCCCCCTCCGCCACTCTTCCTTTTTAGAATGTTTTAGTTCAACTTATTTAAATTATTCATAATGCCCCTTAACCTCAGGCAGTTCCTTATAAATGCTTCCGGCCTGCACGATCTTAATGATCGCTTGGGCTAGTTCAGTCATCTGACCGTCATCCTCAGTATTCTGGCATTCCGTCCACTGATAATGACGCTCTCCACTATTAATCTGAACCGATAAATCGTAACTTACAACAGGTTTCCGATTACACTCAGTAGATAATTCTTTTTCATCTAAGTAATTCGCTAGAACCATTTCTTTATAGATTTGTCCACGTTCCTGTTCAGAAAGCTCAAAATCGCTAACCTCGACTACTTCCCCATTCTGGAGATCTTTGACCAACTTCTTCTCTATCGTATTAATTTCGTTCTTTTGGTTCACACCATATTTTAAAACAAACTCAAACTTATCTTGTTTCGTGACGTCAAAAGGAATCTGTAGCAGCTCGATCTTTGCTTGTTCGCCCTCGCAGCCCGTTAAGGTATACGACAGAAGTTTATCCGTTTCGTTTCTAACAAGGTTCTGACAAGTGTATGTGGTTACTTGGGGACTACCAAACGTATCTTCGGAATTATCATGCCGCATTTCAATCCCTTGGTCAGTATATTTCAAGTCATTAAAGATCGGATCACCCTCAATTGTGTAATGAACCACACGCTGCTTACCCGCATTATTTTGGATAAAAGCATCCAACTTCTTAAGATTCTTAACAATCATTCCATGGCTGTTTATCACATCTTCTTGTTCATTAATGGTAGTTGTGAATTTGTCTTCTCCATTGGATGGCTGGTTAAAGCAACCGGTTACTATAAGCGCTATAAAAATCAGAAGAATACCGCTCGATCTCATCGATCATAACCTCCTTAAACACTCCATAAGTAGAATCATTTGTTAAAGTATACCAATAATAACGGGGGCTGGGTATCCCTTCAGAGGGATATCTGATGATAGGGAGATTGATAGGAATTTAAACTAGATAGCAAAAAAAGCTGATTGGATATCCAATCAGCTGTGCTTTTGTACCTCAGAAATCTCCTCAATATCTATCGCACTATATGCTTAACCTCTTTGTGAGTCTACGGAAATTCTCCGGCTCTTAATGCAAGAAATGCATCAGGAACGGTGCTGCTACTGCGCCACCTAACATACTAGTCCCAAATATTGCCCAGTCATTTAAAATATGTGCAATGATCGATGTCCAGATATTCTTTGTTTTCATGTAAGCAAGCGTTAGAATAATTCGAGCGATTCCGATTCCCAGAATGGCCTGAGCAAAATTAAAATTGTACGTTTTTAAGTGTAGTACACCAAAAATGAGCGCTGTTACGATTAATGCAATAAACACGGACGCCTTGCGTGACATTTTAAAGCCAATAAAGCAAAGCTGCATAATCGCCAGGAATGGCAAGATCGTTAACAATTCCTCGCCAATTAATTGAAATCCTGAGAAGAACAATGTCCAGAGCTTCTCACCTGTTGAAAGGGTATCCCCATGACCTAGCACCGCATTTACTGTTACAGCTCCCATCGATGAAAGCAGCGCAGCTACCCCCAACGTTACGATGAAATTAATAATAAAGAATAAAATCCCGTATAATACATGACTTACTTCAGGCTTTTTGAAGAGAATTCCTAACTTCCCTTTGGTTGCCCACACTAATGCGATTAACGGAAACAGCGTGAATAGAAACGGAGCAATCTTGCTCTGCACTTCATTAGGCAGAAAAGGAATCTCTACTGTCATTGTTAAATAGCCTACAACGATACTTGCAAGGATCACTACCCATTTGCCAATAGGCATGAAATACGGCTGTCCATTATACAAAGGATAATCTACGGTTTGTTTTACTTTTGTCATGTTGCACGACCTTCCAACGCTTATTATTATACTGTGAATCCTATCACTGGAATATGAACTATAAATGAACCGACAAGTTCATTTATAATCCCTGATGAAATGCTCAATTTCTGGCCGAAGATGGAGCATAAAAATAACACCTTGCAGCACAAGCTATTCCCGTTTCTTGCTTGATCTGCGAGGTCCTTCACGTCCATTCCTTTTTCTAGAGCTCCCATCTGCTCAGCCAGGCGAAGAATTCCGCGACGTGAGAAGGCGTTATCTATGGTGCTCTCCAGGAAAGGTTTATCAAAAAGCCAACCGTCCTTGGGAACACCTGGTCCTTCGTTCAGGATCAATGCACGATCAATAAATGCGGAGCCTAACCCTGTCCCTAAAGTTAACGAAATATATCGTTCATTTGGAAATAATCTGCTTACGCCTAGGGCAAACAGCTTCGCATCATTCTCAAATCGAATATCTGCCTGCAGCAGGTGCTTCGCCCATTCCTTATGTTGTAATATATAATACTTCTCGTATATTCTCACCATACAACGCCTCATATTTACTAAGCCCCTGAATATAACAGATGCCTTGCTGATAATCAAAGGGCCCGGGAAAGGCGAGACCGATGCGCCAAGTACAGTCTGAGGATTTCCCTAGTGTAACGGAATAGAACTGATATTGATCTTCAAATATAGAAATAAATTGGTCTATAATCACATCGGCATCTTGGTCAGCGAAGGAAGGATGTTGCTTGCAGCTAGCCTGTAGCAAATCTCCATCCACGACCAAACCAGACTTAATAAAGGTTCCTCCCACGTCTAAAGCGATCACGACTTTAGGCTTCAAAGGAGACTCACATCCCAGACCTTGGATACGCCAGCTTTCACTACTCGTGCGCCATAACCATTCTATTGTTCTATTGAATTAATAATTCTCCACGATAATTAATATGATGGTATTTTGATAACTGCAAGCTACTTACGAATCACCTTGAGAAAATCATAAAGATATATAACGGATTCTCCCTCCCGTCATATTGCCCCTCCCCTACCCATATACATAATATGAACTACATTGATCGACCCATCTATATGAAGCCAAACCCCATTTCGTGAGGGTTTATTCAGGTTGGATCTACAGAATTATAGGAGGGAGCACAGAATCATGCCAAGCGAAGAAATTAATGCTTTGGAGCGGGCGATTGCTGAAATTACGGAAATAGCTACTGGCTTCGGCTTGGATTTTTATCCCATGCGTTATGAAATATGCCCTGCAGATATTATTTATACATTCGGCGCTTATGGAATGCCGACACGATTTGGTCACTGGAGCTTCGGAAAAACATTTCACAAAATGAAATCCCAATACGATTTCGGGCTGAGTAAAATATACGAGCTCGTCATTAACTCCAACCCTTGTTATGCCTTCCTGCTCGACGGAAACTCGCTGATTCAGAACAAGCTGATCGTAGCTCACGTGCTGGCGCACTGCGATTTTTTCAAAAATAACATGCGTTTCTCCATGTCCAACCGGGATATGGTCGAGAGCATGTCGGCTACAGCGGATCGGATCGCCGGCTATTCAGTAACCTACGGTACCGATGCAGTGGAGCGCTTCATCGATTCCGTGCTGGCCATTCAAGAGCATATAGATCCCAGCCTGATTCAGCCGCGCAAGCTAGGTAAGACCCATCTGCTGGAAGCCAAAATGAAAGAACTCAAGGATGCCCCTCCGGGTGGCTCCAAACCAGCTAATCCGTACGACGAGTTATGGAATCTAGACAAGAGCAATTCTGGACCACAGGAAGCAGCATCCGGAAATCGTGCGTTCCCACCTGAGCCGGAAAAAGATATTGTCTGGTTCATCCAGCAATATTCCACCGTCTTGGAGGATTGGCAGCGCGATATTATGACGATGCTTCATGATGAAATGCTCTACTTCTGGCCACAAATGGAGACGAAGATCATGAACGAAGGCTGGGCTTCCTACTGGCATCAGCGTATCGTCCGCGAACTGGATCTAACCGTTGAGGAAACCGTAGAATACGCTAAACTGAATTCCTCCGTCGTGCAGCCCTCACGGCAAAGCCTGAATCCATACTACCTGGGTTTGAAAATCTTTGAAGACATCGAACGCCGCTGGGACCGCGAGAAAATATTTGAGGTACGCGAGCTGGAATCGGATACCTCTTTTATCCGCAGTTATCTATCCAAGGAGCTAGTAAATGATCTAGATCTCTATGTATTCGAGAAAAAAGGCCCTGAGTGGAAGATCACCGACAAAGCGTGGGAAAATGTACGAGATCAACTGGTTCTTGCCCGCGTCAACGGCGGCTCTCCTTACTTGGTCATAGAGGATGCCGATTTCGAGAAGAATGGGGAGTTATTTATAACCCACCGCTACGAAAGTATCGAGCTTGATCTGAAGTATTTGGAGCGCACGCTCCCGCACATCTATTCGTTATGGGGTCGGACCGTTCATCTACAGACCGTTGTGGAGGACAAAAAGGCTAGGTTTTCGTATGATGGCAAGAAGGTGCAGCGGAAGTTTATTTAAAAGAGGAATGAAATAAGATAACACTTATTAAGACATATAAACGGGAATTCATTACAGAATTTCGAATTATATAATTCAAGGAGAGTCGTCACATTTAGAGGGCTCTCCTTATTGCGCAAAAGAGTTGTGTATAAAAAATCATCTTCATATACTGTGTTAATCTCATGATCTGTAGAACTTTTATTCAACACATCTTTTTTTATTACTTCTCCGCTTATTAAATGCTTCAAAATATCTATCTTTCAAGGGCTCCCATAACTCATGGTAGTCACATTTCACTCTTTCCACTTCAGATATTTCAACAAGATGGCTTAAGTAGGCATCAAATGCTAGATCACTATAAGGTACAATAGATTTGTATTTCTCTATATCTGCTTCGCTCCAACCATAAGAATACAGTTGATCTTTATCCTCATATACGAATGATGCTACCCATAGATATCTAAAAAAAACATTTACTGTTTTGTCACCAACCATCATTTCAGAAATAAACATATTATGCAATTCTTCAATAAAATCATATAATTTATCCCAAGTTGGTAATTGATCTATTTCTTCCCTTGCGTCAGCCGAAGTCTGAATAATTCCCCCGTTAATGCTATTTATCACTATAGTAGGTCGGTAAACTACACGGTCTCGAACATAACAAACTTTTTCATATAAATACAATCTCGGATTTTTTTCTTTTAAAAAATTATCAAAAAAAAGCTCAACCATCATCGATTTATTTTTCAGTGATCGAATAAATTTACAATAATTCTTGATATCCGTATGTGATATCATAGAAGCAATATCTTTTTCTAGATCCCCTTGTTTATTCCACCTTTCAGGAGATTCATCATCTGAATTTAGTTCACTTTCATCAATTTCAAACTGTATAATATCATTTACAATCTTCTTTTTTATCTTAATGTTATAATTCTCATCCATTAACATGCAGAAGGTAATTAAATGATAGATCACATAATATGTGTTTATCGCCTTACTTATCCTAAATCCTCCTGCTATTTCGTTACTACTAAATTTACATAATGCCTTTAGTTCCGATATTCCTATTATAGCTTTATGAAAACTTAAAGACGCAACTTTAAATATGTATACTTGATTCTCCTCCCCCCCTCGTTCAAGTATTATTTCCTTTCCATCTCGCACAAAATTATATCCTCCAGATTGAGATTTTAAATTATCCAAAATTGACCTCCAAGTTAATGTGGAATTCCACCAATTATATTTTATATTCCTAGTAAAAAATTCACCTCGTTATTATTAAGATACAGTATATGGGATTTTGAGTCTATTTCAGATTAGATATTCCCCTTTTAGTTCCTTAGTAATATTAATTATGAACTAGGATTCATTCTAACAAAACAAATCGTGCGCGAGTTAGAATAGATAATTAATACTATTGCCGATGTTTACTCCGCTATAAGCACAGAGTACCCTCAAGTCAAACAATTCATGACTAACATAGAGGACTTTTCGAAAGTCATGGTCACCAAGCTGGATCGGATGAGCCGCCGACTGCTAGATTTGCTTACGTTGATCGATATGTTCCAGCAGCATCAAGTCGCGTTCATCTCAATCAGTGAATCGTTTGATACGAACACACCATCAGGCCGTTTAACGCTTCAAGTGCTTGGTGCTGTCGCGGAATTTGAACGGGAGCGAATTCGAGAACGTGTCCTGGATAATATGTTCCACGCTGCCAACCAGGGCAAATGGCTGACCCAGAGTCCGTACGGATATCGCTTGGAAGATAAAGTACTTATTATCCATGAGCCCGAAGCAAAAATTGTACGACAGATGTATGATCTATACCTCAATCAGGGAATGGGGTTCTTCGCAATTGCCAGACAACTGAACGAAGATGGCATCCCATCCAGGCACAACAAAGAATGGTCCATTCGTTCAGTTAAACTGCTGCTTACCAACCCTGTTTATAAAGGGACTTTCGTATGGAATCGTGTAGATTCAAGCAAGAAGAAACGAACCATAAAGGATGATAAGGATTGGATTGTCATTGATGATTGCCTACCCGTAATTATCGATAAAAACACTTGGGAAAGAGTGCAGATCAAAATGAACAGACCAAGCATCGCCCCCCCGCGCCCAGACCAGCCCGCACCTGCTTGGAGGCATTTTGAAATGTGGAAACTGCGGGTCGGGGATGGTATTGGATGGTCAGGATCACGTGACAGACGTTATCGGGTCTACCGCTGTTCTGCGAATAAGAACAAAGGAACATGCACAAGTAAGCAGTACAAAGCCGACGAAGTGGAATCTTGGTTTTTGCAGGGTTTAGCAGGTTTATCTAATTCACTTAGCCTTGAGTTGGTTCCCCAGCTTGTGGAGAAAGCCCGTAGCAGCCAGAGCAATCGTGGAGATCAACAAATCACAGCAGCTAAAAACCGTTATAAGCGAAAGGTCGAAGCCTATACTGCTGGACTAATTGAATTGCAGGACTTAAACGAGGAGAAGCAGCGAATGGAGAAGATTGTACAGGAGAATCAAAGTTCGAATGAGCAGGGTGAGAAAATACAGGTGGAAGAGCTAAAGGAAATGCTTGAGAGCAAGATGAAGACGGTATTGGATGCGATTAATGTGTTGCCTGTTGAGGAGGCTAAGGTACTGCTGCGGACGTTGGTTGAGAAAGTTACGGTTTTGGGGGAGGGGGAGTTGGATATAGAGCTGAATGGATTATAAACAATTCAACTTCATATTTAGCATTGACATTATCCTTATGTTGTAAATTAAAGGAATTTGGCGAATTTCACCGAATACTTTAAGAATACTGGATTATGTTAAGGGAGTGATTATATTGGCAGAAATTTTATCCTATAACAACGAAAATGATGCTACAATTTTCAAAATGAAGGAATTAAGTTGGCATGCTAGGCTACGAATAATAAAAGAGTTTCATAATGATTACCCCGAACACTACATCGGAAGAAATTACATAAAGCTTATAAATCCAAAGAAAGCAGTACTTGAAATATCTGATAATTTAATTACTTTTTTTCCACAATTATCAGCTGAAATAGCTGAACTTAATAAAAAAAGAATCTATAAATTAATTGCTCAACGATCTGAAATTTATATAAGTAATTCAATAGAAAAAATTGAGCTTTCAACCTCAAGATTATTAGGAAAAGATCTTCGTGCTACTGTTTCTCTTTTATATTATTCATTTCATAACTTCACTACAGGAAAAATGTATCAATTCCTGTCAGAAAAAAATGGTGTTGACGAATACAATGTAACTTTTAATGAAGTAGATCACTTCACAAGCCAACTTTTTTTCAATGATATTTTCAAAAAGAATTTTAGCCTTCCCATTTTTATTACTGATGAAATAAACAAAGAAAATTACACAAATAATTTATGTACAGGACGAAATAAAAATTCTGCAAATCCTTTTAAAATAGTTCCCCTTGTTTTGTTAAATATAGATCCGAGCATTTCAGGTTATCTGAATTCTTACATAAATTATCTATACAAGGAATTATTCGGGGAGAAATTTTCAACTGATAACATTGATACTTTAGAAAACTTTATTAATTCATCCTTAAAAAATAGGACTAAAGATAAGGCATATAAACAAGAATTAGAGGTGAAAGCATCAATAGCATTTGCATATAAATCATTCATTGAAACTACAGCAATGAATGAGCGAATAACTTGGTCGTTTTTTATTATTGCTCTAAGACTATATTGGTTAAGACAAACTGCTGACTATGATTACGATTTTGAAATAAAAACTTCAACAAGAGAAATTAGTTTGCTTTTAAACGCTATCCAACAATATTATAAACTTTGTGAATTCACATCATTTGCCAAGAAAGAAGAAATAATTATTGATGATATAGAATCAAAAAAGAACCTTCAAAATCCCATAAGTCAACAAAGTCCTATTAATCAACATACAGTTACTATAGAAAAGACATATTTTCAATCTGATATCAAAGAACTGTTGAATTCTGAAAATAACTCATACCTTTTTATGACTGCTTTACATTTAGATAGTGATTTTTGCTACGATGATATCATTTCATCAATAAACTTTACTCATAGTATTACAAATAGAGCTGAATACTATATTTATGAACTGCTCGATCCGCTACCAGTAAATGTAAATGTTAAGCTAGACAATGATGGAAGATGGACATTGTGGGTTAATAAAGATTCCGCTAAACACCAAGTGTTATCTGAAAATGATTTAATTGTAGTTTTTGACCGTTTTTGCGATCAAATTTTTAACAATTATCGTGAATATGGAAATCCCAAATACATACCACAGTTGTGCGTTTCTTATCCCAAATATACAATTCGCGCTGAAACCCATGACTCATTAAAAATCGAAACAATATATAAGATGAGTAATTCAATAATGGATCGAAATGCATGGATAATTAAATCTCTTCTAAGCGATATAAACGAAAAATTCAAACTCACAATAAAATTCCCTAATCTTGTTATTGATCAATATAAAATTTATTTTAGAGTTAACTTTGGGTTCGAGTCAACACTCCTTAACTTGCCTTTCTCTATGCAAATCAATTCAGAGGCTTTCAAAGGTAACTCTAACACTTTTATTTTAAATTTTCATGTCGATATTGATGATGAAAAGTCTCCGAGACATGAAGGTTTCGAATTAATGGAAATATTTAAAAATATTAGCAACTTAAATGAAAACGATTTATATAATTTACTGACAGAATCAGATGACTTATCAAAGGCTTTTGATGTTGCGGGTGTAATCGAAATTGAACCAAACTCCTTGAATAGCTATCTTAAAGGCGATAATCATCAACTTTTTTATTCCTTTACTGAATACCTGAATTCAGTTTCCCACACACTTATTGTTAATAATTCTTTTGACGCTTCCATGAAATTTTTAGAGATATGTTTGTCATATGATAAATGTGATTCATTCGCATATGCTACGAAGGGCCTTTGGTATTTTAGAAATACCGACATGGATGTGGAGATATGCGAACAGCAAGGGAAATACTATTACGAAATGGCGTTGGATAAAGTTAATACTGACCATCCTGATTCAGAAATTGATTTAAGGCAACGTTATTACTATGAACTTGCTTTGTTCTATTTTATAAGAAATGTCGACTATGAAATGTATATGAAATATTATAATGATGGTGTGAATCTAGGTGAACATTACAGCTATAATGATTTACTGTTGCTAAATGAAACATTTAATCAAATAGCCTCTTCAAAACAAACTTCCACAAAAAAGACTAACAAAGCACCTTAGCAATACGAAGGCTGGGCTTCGTACTGGCATCAGCGCATCGTCCGTGAACTGGATCTGACCGAAGAAGAAACCGTAGAATACGCTAAACTAAATTCCTCCGTCGTGCAGCCTTCACGGCAAAGCCTGAATCCATACTATCTTGGTCTAAAAATCTTCGAAGACATCGAACGCCGCTGGGACCGCGAGAAAATATTTGAGGTTCGCGAGTTGGAATCCGATACCTCTTTTATCCGCAGCTATCTGTCCAAAGAACTGGTGAACGACCTCGATCTTTATGTTTTTGAGAAAAAAGGTCCGGAATGGAAAATCACCGACAAAGCATGGGAAAATGTACGGGATCAACTGGTGCTCGCTCGAGTCAATGGCGGGTCACCTTACTTGGTCATAGAGGATGCCGACTTCGAGAAGAATGGCGAGTTATTTATCACCCACCGCTATGAAAGTATCGAGCTGGACCTGAAGTACCTGGAGCATACACTCCCGCATATCTACTCATTATGGGGGCGCACCGTTCATCTGCAGACCGTCGTGGAGGACAAAAAGGCGCGGTTCTCGTATGATGGCAAAAAGGTGCAGCGGAAGTTTATTTAAAAGAGGAATAAGTGAAAAGTGCTCTATTGCTTGAAAAATAAAGCGGCAGAACTGGGCGCATAGTACGTCCCTGGTCTGCCGCTCTTTATTTGGTCTGTTGATTATTCGGATTCATTTAACATCTTTGAAAAATATTTCGGAGCCTCAGTAAATCCTTGTCGGGCATAAAATCTATGCGCATCAGTTCTTCTAGAGTGGCAATGAACTTGAATTCGGTCACAGTTTCTTTTTCTAGCTAAATCAGTGCAATATTCCTCAAGCATCCGTCCAATGCCTTTGCTCCTAATCGCATTACTTACCACAAGATAGCTTATAATTGCAGTATCCCCTGTGAGCCCTAATTGAGGTATGTAATGCATGGAAATGCAGGCGACTACTTTATGATCTTCCTCGAAAACTAATAATTCCTCATCCGGATGTAGGACTAGCTTTTCTATTTTTTCTTGCATGAATGCTTCTGTCTCTGGATAACCCAACTGCTCTAATAATTCGGATATGTCTTTCCAGTCCTCTACTTTTGCTTCTCTAATCATCTGTTTCACTCCCCGAGATTATCAAGTTACACGTCTATTTAATCTATTAGACTACGGGAGGGGATAAGCGTCAATCCTCCTGCAATAAATGAGAAAGCCCGCAGCGTATAACCCGCTGCGGACCTTCTTACGTCGACACCCCGTATCGACTGAATAATTGAACTTTGCAAATGCTGCAAAGGTAAAAGTAACGTAGGGGAAGTTTGGAACTGTAGGAGCGTAGCGTTCGCCTTTGTTTCTGGATTTAATCCGCTAAGGAATAATCAATAAATCCAGAGACAACAGCGACCGAAAGTCCAAACATTCCCCGAAGTTACGATCATCACCGAGCAGCATTTGCCCTTACACATCATTCGGTCGATTTTTTCACAGGAACATAGATCTCCATCACCGTATCCGGACGCGAGTGGCAGCGTTCATCATAGAATTCGAAATCCAGTTTACTATCATCATAATCGTAGCCACTATCCTTAAACCATTCTTCGAAGATATACTTCCATGTGCTTTTTATAACCTGTGCAAACTGTATTTGCTCTGTATCCGTTGATGTATCCACTGGCGGCGTTGTGAACACAGCATATTCGGCTTCTGGCACATCCATCGTCAACATATCATCTTCCACCTTGGAGTAGTCCTCTACAATAACACCTAGAAGATAAGTCGCATTACCATTATCTGAGGAAGGAATACATAAGCCGACTTCTCCGTGTTTAGGCGGGTTTAGTATTTTATACATTTTGGACTCCAGATTCTCACCCTCATAATGACTCCAAAAAGATGCAATATCCTTGGTGTACATACTTCCAGCAACATTAGTTTGGATCCCATACCCAGCGACCTTAAATGCAGGCTTGCGAACAATAACAGGGTTCATTATAAAACCTCCGATTTCAATTAGTGTTTTTCCTTTAGTAAATCCGTCCATTCGTGCGGCATACTGTGTCGGGCTATAGCCAAAAGCCTTGCGAAAGGCCTTAGTGAAACCACTTTGTGTCTCAAAACCATAGTCCAGCGCGATATCAATGATTCTTCTACCGGCAAACAATTCAATGGACGCTAAAGATAATTTCCGGCTCCGCACATATTCCATCACGGACATTTCCTTGCATAAGCTGAACACTCGGCAAAAATGATACACCGAATATCCAACCTCAGCGGCTATTTCTTCCACTGTTATATTTTCTTTGATATGAGCTTCAATATATTCAACACACTTCTCTATATCTTTACTGTAATTCAAGTGCAGCACCAGCCTTCCCCCGTACGGTGATTTCATTATATCAACTGCAAGCGAGTAGGATTGTTCCTGTTTTGCTGAGCTGTATGATGCTGTATGATCTAACACTTTCTTTAGTTAGCTATCATAGAAACCTGCAAATATGCAGCTTTTTACATGGATATCGTCCTCATCTAGCTCAAAAGCTGCAAAAATACAGGAATTTTCCCTACTTGGGGTTTGAAAGTGACTTACACCACAAAAAAACTGCAGATTTGCAGGAATTACTAATTTAAAGAGCTTTGCCATATATAATAATGTACATTTGCAGTTTTTTCCTGTAAGGGCGGCTCCCCCTGCTACTTTTCATGGTTCATGCATTACTTTTCGGACGCGCGACCAAAGCCTAATTCCACACAATCTCACGTATTGATACACGTAAAAAATATCTATCACATAAAAAAAGACCACCAAATGGTGGTCCGCAAATTTACTTGTATTCTTTTACCGATTAAGCAGACTGCCCACATACTTCAGCAGCTCATTAGCGCAAATTGGGCAATAGTGATGCCCATCAATAAGTCTAGCGCACACCTCATTGATCCGTTTAAGCTGACTTTCATCCGGCGTTTTGGACGAGGTGGTGATTTTGACGATATCTTTGAGATCTGTGAATAGCTTCTTCTCAATCGCTTCCCGTAGGCGGTCGTGGTTGTTGTACTCGAATTTCTTCCCTTTGCGTGAATACGCGGAAATCCGGATCAGGATCTCTTCCCGGAACGCTTTTTTCGCATTCTCAGAGATACCGATTTGCTCTTCAATCGAACGCATTAACCGCTCATCCGGCTCCATCTCCTCATCCGTCAGCGGATCGCGGATTTTGGACCAATTGCAGAAGGCTTCAATATTATCGAGATAATTCTCAAATAATGTCTTGGCGGACTCCTCAAAGGAGTAGACGAAGGCCTTTTGCACTTCGCTTTTAGCTAAAATGTCATATTCTTTGCGGGCAATGGAGATGAAGTTCAAATAACGCTCCCGCTCCTCTTTTGTAATCGATGGATGCTGATCCAGGCCGTCTTTAATTGCACGCAACACATCCAGTGCGTTCATGCACTGCAGATCACCTTTGATCAAAGCGCTGGAAATCCGGTTGATAACATACCGCGGATCTATTCCGGACATGCCTTCATCCAAATACTCCGTTTGCATCTCCTTGAGATCTGCTTCTTTGTAGCCTTCGACCTCTTCACCATCATACATGCGAAGCTTTTTGATCAGATCCATGCCTTGTTTTTTACTTTCTTTCAGACGGGTCAGGATCGAGAAAATAGCAGCGGCACGCAGCGCATGCGGCGCAATATGCACATGGTTCATATCACTCTGGGCGATCAGCTTCGCGTAGATTTTTTCCTCTTCCGATACTCTGAGGTTATACGGAACAGGCATAACAATCATACGGGACTGGAGCGCTTCATTCTTTTTATTAGAAATAAACGACTTATACTCGGTTTCATTGGTGTGAGCTATGATCATTTCATCCGCACTGATCAGCGCGAACCGGCCAGCCTTGAAATTGCCTTCTTGCGTCAATGACAGCAGGTTCCATAGAAACTTTTCGTCGCATTTGAGCATTTCTTGAAATTCCATCAGCCCACGGTTAGCTTTGTTCAGCTCTCCGTCAAAACGGTAAGCGCGTGGATCGGATTCCGAACCAAATTCAGTAATGGTCGAAAAGTCGATACTTCCTGTCAAATCGGCGATATCTTGCGACTTCGGATCGGATGGACTAAAAGTACCAATCCCTACCCGCTCTTCTTCTGACAAAATGACACGAGCCACTTTAACCTGCTCAATATCTCCGGCATAATCATTTCTCAGCCGCATCTGGCAGGATGGGCACAAGTTGCCCTCAATACGCACACCGAGTTCTTTTTCAATCTCTGGACGAAGCTCCAGGGGGATCAAATGTAGTGGATCCTCATGCATCGGGCAGCCCTCAACCGCATATACCGCACCCGCATCCGTCCGCGAGTATTGTTCCAAACCTCTTTTTAACAGCGTGACTAGGGTCGATTTCCCCCCACTGACAGGTCCCATCAATAACAGAATCCGTTTACGAACATCTAGCCGGCGTGCTGCAGAATGAAAATACTCCTCCACTAACTTTTCGACTGCACGATCAAGTCCAAAAATCTCTTGTTCAAAAAACTTATAACGTTTGCGTCCGTTTATGTCCTCTACGCCATGCGACTTGATCATGTCATAAACGCGGGAGTGAGCGGTTTTTGCGGGAGAGGGGTCTTTTTTCAAAAGTTCTATATATTGCTTGAAGGTCCCGCTCCACGCCAAACGGTCGTTCTCAGCCCGATACGAAGCTATTCGCTCAAAAATATCCATTGCTCGCTGCCTCCTCTTGCGCTCCTACTTGCTCTCCTATAGCGTTAAAAAGTGTATTACATACCTATGCGGCAAGCGCGGAATAGTTGACCTCTTTTTTGCTGTGCTATAATAGAGAATCATAAAATCGCAGTAAAACCTTAATGAGAACCCGAAAAAAAGAGCTACGGGAGTGACACTATGGCGGTACGACATGAAACGGAGCTGTATGCTCCTTTGAAGGTTTTTTTTGAAAAGCAAGGATACAGCATCAAGGGTGAGGTTCGGACTTGTGATTTGGTGGGTATTCGTGAGGATTTAGAGCACCCTCTAATCGTAGAGATGAAAAAATCGTTCAACCTCGCCTTGCTCCTGCAAGGCGTGGAACGGCTAAAGCTCAGTCCTACGGTCTATCTCGCAGTAGAACGTGTCCGTGATAAAAAAGGGGCGGTAAACCAGCGCTGGGGCGAGCTTAGCGGACTGTGCCGCCGCCTTGGTCTCGGGCTGATCACCGTTGTTTTTTATAAGACCAAGGCCCCGCTGGTCGAGGTGCTCGTCGAGCCGGACGAGACGCCACCTGCGCAGCGCAGCAACAAGCGGCGGCGCGAGCGCCTGCTCTATGAGTTCCGCGAGCGCAGCGGAGACTACAACACCGGCGGCAGCACGCGCGTCAAGCTCGTGACGGCCTACCGTGAGAAAGCGCTGCGTGTCGCGCTTTCTCTGCAGGCAGCGGAGGCGGAAGCCGCCGTCGCTGCCGAGAAGGCCGCTGCGAAGGCTTCGCTCGCAGCGGGCAAACGTGCAGCGGCGAGCACCGCTGCACAGGCTCCGGCGCTGAGCGCAGCGCCGGAGGGGCGTGCTGCCGGGGACACGGCAGCACGGGAGGCAGCGGCGGCTGGCACGCGAAGCGGTGCCCCTAGCGCTGCCTCAAGCGCCCGCTCGGCCGGGATCTCTCCGGCCGAGCTGCGGAAGCGTAGCGGCGTACCGAACGCCGCCGCTATGCTGCAGCACAACTACTACGGCTGGTTCCACCGTGTCAGCCGTGGGCGCTATACACTGACCCCAGCCGGTCAGGCCGCGCTAGTAGAATACGCCGCTATAACTGGCGGCGTACCCCATGACAGCAATCATCACAGTAATTAGCTTGCCTATACTAAACAAAAAATTCTTTCAATTTCAAATTTTTGCTGGAGCCTTTATCTTTTTCTCTGCTTTTGATCTTTCACTCGGACTTTAAACTTATTATTCTAATGCACACGTAACGATGTTCAGGTAACGCCAAAAAGCATCCCGTTGATGGGATGCTTTTTGTGTTCCAATCCGTTAAGCCATAGAAACAGAACTAACCTTCGAAGTATTAGTCTCAAGCTGATAAGTTAAATTAAAGGGAAATCATCCCTATAATTACTCAATATATGCACTAAAATCCGATATATAGGGAATTCCTCCCTATAAATGCATAGATTACTCCACAAAAAGGGCTTTTTCTGAAATTTATAGGGAGAGATTCCCTATAATCTCCATTCCAGAATATAAATCAGCCAGTTATAGGGAGAAATCCCCTATAATGACCTCCCTCGCACTCTACTCCTTGCCTAATGCACCTCTCTGTCCCTTATGACTTCCAGGGTGTGTCATACATTATTCTGCCAGTTCATCTGCCCACACATCTACCTGCGCATATGACCGCTCATTAACCTGTTCGTTACTTTTATACGTCCGATCCATCAGATTCCTTGATCAGCCACCTAACTCCGAGCCGTGAACTCCTTAACCGCCTCGCTCATCAGATTCATACCAAGTAGCAGCTCATCCCGGCCGGGATGGCTGAAGTTAAGACGAATGTGATTTCCGCTTCCATCTACGCTACATAACGGTCCTGGCAAAAATGCCACTCCCTTACCTAGCGCACATTTTAGCAGTGCCATAACATCCATTCCCTCCGGTGGAGATACCCATAGAAACATACCTCCTGACGGCAGGTCGTAGGAGCTTCCTTTCCAAGCTGGACGTTTTAGCAGTTCAACCATTAACTTCAGTCGGGTGTTATATTCTCGGTTCAGCTGCGCAATATGCTCACGAAGATCAAAAGCGGTCACATCCAATAAATGATGCAAGAGCCGCTGATTTAATGCGCTCGATTGCCAGTCTGCCATCTGCTTGGCAGCAGCCATCATCCCGATCACTTCCCGGCTACCTGCAGCCCAGCCCGTCCGCAGCGCGGGCGCAACGGTCTTGCTGAACGAACCGATATATAATACGTGTCCGCCATCACTTATATTTTCCAGCGCATACAAGGATGGATATCTTGTGGCCCAATGTTCACCATACTTCTGGAAATGTAAATCACCATAAGAATCATCTTCTACAATCAGGATGTTATACGCGATGCAAAGATCCAACACCTCACGCCGTCTCTCTAAGCTCCATAGGATGCCACTTGGATTCGTAAAGCTTGGTGTTGCGAACAGCATCTTAGGCTTATGCAGTTCAATTTGCCTCCGCAAATGATCTGGATGAAGCCCGTCCAAATCACCCTCTACAGGAATAATGATGGCACCCTGCATCCGAAGAGTTTGCAAGAATCCTGGAGATGTCGGATTTTCTACTAATACACGATCTCCCGGATCAATATACACCCGCGACAACAAATCAATCGCTTGCTGGCTCCCCGTTGTTAGCAGAACTCCACCCTCAGTAACAGTTACCCCTTTTTCTCTGAGCCAATCCCCGGCAAGCCACTCCCGAAGTGGACCATACCCTGCAGGATCACCATATTGAAGTGCTCCTGCATCTGCAGATATCACCGTAGAGGCTGCTTCGGCAAGCAGCGATAATGGGAACAGTTCTTCCGCTGGTAATTCTTCAGCAAGCGATATCATGGAGCTTCTCCGTGTTTGGGTGCGAATACTTAGAAGCGGTGACGATAGCAGTGTGTGCGCGCGAGCAGAAAATTGGTAAAGCATGCGAAATCCCCCTTCCCTAGTACCAAGTAGAAATGGCTAAGTTATCCTCTTTCGAGGACGATTATCCATTTAACGTGATATGCTTTCTTCTATTTCAAGAATATTCCGCCTTTCCCGTCATTATGTCGTATAGCTTGGGTTATGCGTAGATTTGCCTGTTTTGTCTTGAAAAGAGAGCAAATTTCTCAATGGCCTGCGCTCGCGTCGAAACATCAAGCTTCACATAAATTTTGCGCAAGTAATTGTCAATCGAACGACGACTTACTGCAATTTCAAGCGCTATTTTATCATAAGTAATCCCCTGAACGATTCGCTCCATAATAAACATCTCTGTCTGCGTCAATTGAAGAACATCATCCAGTCCTTTAGAAGTCGAAATCGGCCAGGATCCTTTTTCTATCCATTCTAGCGGCATTGAAAGAAAACCCACACGTAAACCCAGGATCAGCTGTAAAAGCTGATGAGGAGAAGCTCCTTTCGAGAATATCCCGCTGGCTCCCAGCTCTATGAGGGGCTGTAGCAGATCCCTGCCATCCTCATCCGTCATCACGACAAAATGTGAGTTTGGTGAGCTTTTTTTCATATTTAACAGCACACTCTCAATATTACCTTCAGGCATATGATAATCTGCCAGCACTAGCTCGGGATTCTTTTCCCTTACGATGGAAGCGCCTTCGTCCCAAGTTGAATACATTCCTAGAACTTTAAGCTCTCCTCCCTCTTCCAAAATCAATTTTGTCCCCAGCATACTTGTAGGATGACACCCCACAATAACCACCTGCCAAACCTTCATCATTAATGCCCAGACCCCCTGCTTTATATAATCATCCAGAAAGGAAAGCGCCGCAGCGTTTCCGGTTTAAACGCAAGCAAGGAAGTATGATGACTTGTTCGTTTATTCTCTCGCTGGTTACCTTGAGTACGTCTATCAGAAATTCCAATCTATAGAAATTGTATCGCAGTAGTTTAATAGGATGCAATTACTTTTTCTAGTTTTCACACTCTCTTACATTTTTGCGAAACTAGTCAAAGTCTGATAGAATGGGGACTTGAAAAAAAGACCAACCCGAGGTGATCAAATGCAACCGCTAGCGGAAACGTCCCCGGTACACTCGCGCCGTGCTGCTGTGAGAAGCGGCCCTTCCGTAAAATGGTTTTTACTGTTCTGGATCGTGATGATTGGAATCGGTGTATATGCTGTATACAGCTACACAAACCATTTGAAGCAGCAAGTGCTGAGCGAACTTAGCAATCAGAGCCAGCAGCAGCTTACCATTCTGAAGACGGACTATGAGTCGAAAATTGCCGTTCTCACTGAAGAAGTGAAGGAATTGCAGAATACAGTGCAAAGTTTTAACGAACTATTAACCTTCACTAAAGATAATGCAAGTGCCAAGACAGACAATAGTAATAAGCTATATACGCAATTGAGCGAAGTTAGCAAACAGTTAGAAGCTTTGAAGAAAGAAATGGATCTGATCAAATGATGACGCCAGTCAAGAGAGTGAACCGTTTCTTTATGCTTCTGACCGCACCTTTTTTAGGTTTACTGATATGTATGTGGTGGTATCGACCTCCGCTCGAGCTGGATCTTGATGTAGGACAATTCGCACCTATCTCAGGGCCTCTGAATGAAACAGCTGTCCTAAAAAAGGATTTAATCTTAGCCGAAGGCACTGCATCCTACACCATAGATGCAGTCAGCGCTAGCGCTAAGCTATATAAAGGAACCACTACTGCTATGAATAAGTTAGTCGAGACAGCGAAGTCTCAAGCGAGCCGTCCTGAGCTTATCTATAACCGCCGGATATCTGCCAAGCTTGGAATACCTTCGGAGGTCCTTACTAGCGACCGGATTAGAATCGAGCTGTATAAGCTGAATCCAGGTAACTATAAGGCCTATGCTTTGAAGATCAAATTGAAGGATCCAACTGCGATGCAGATGAGTCTTGCGAAGGAAGCTACTGGTGGCGCAGAAACCACTATGCACGCTGTACAAAGTCATGGTGCTATTGCAGGTATTAATGCTGGAGGTTTTGCGGATAAAGCCGGAAAACGCTATCCCTTAAGCACTACTGTGGTTGATGGAAAGTATCTCAATGGTTTCGAGCCGACATTCAAGGATCTCAGCTTCGTAGGTCTGAACAAGTCCGGACAGTTAATCGGCGGGAAATTTTACAGTCGCGCACAGCTAGATCAACTCGAACCCGTATTTGGTGCAACCTTTGTGCCTGTTCTACTTAAGAACAACGTCAAAGTACCGATCCCGGAAAAGTGGAAAACATCCCCCAATCGGGCGCCACGTACAGTAATCGGTAATTATAAGGATGATCAGCTTCTCATCTTTGTAGCGGATGGCTATAATGAGCTTGGCAGCTCTGGTGCTCGGCTAGAGGAAATTCAGAACAAGCTATACAACATGGGTGTCATGGATGCTTATAATCTGGATGGTGGAGGATCGTCATCACTCATCTTCAATGGAAGAGTAGTCAACAAGCCATCAGACGGAAATCTTAGAGCTGTACCAACAAATTTCCTGTTTTTTAAATGATTATAGTAAAATGTCTATGCAACATATCACATTTGCGTTTATTTTTATTGATTTGCAGGGTATAATCTTGATAACGAATACATTTGCTAATGGAGGTGCCAGTATGTCGTTCTCATTAACCTTTTGGATCGTAACTATCGTATTTGTGTTATTTATGGTCGGCATCCTTACCTCATCTTACAACGACGACAAAACAAAAGGTCTATAAGCAAGAAATGTCTCAGCAGCCACTTGGCTCTGAGGCATTTTTTATAAGCCTGAAACAAAAAAACTGCCACATAAGTAGAGAAATCTACGAATGGGACAGTTTCTTTATTTAGAAAACTATTGGCTGTCAGAATTCTAAATGTGTAAATATGTACTTCCTAGGCGTGTCTTGGCAATTGCGTCATTTCTGATAGGCATGCAGCGCAAATATAACGATCTTTATATTCACTCACACCTTCCATTGATCCGCAGAAAACACATTTTGGACGGTAACGCTCCAAGATGATATGGTCACCCTGTACTAAAATTTCAACCGGGTCGCCTTCATTCATCTGATACCTTTTACGCAGGGACTTAGGCAGAACAATTCTACCCAGCTGATCCACTTTGCGAACTACACCAGCAGGTTTCATATCTAACGTACACCTCTCCTGTTCAACTAATAATTTGTAGCTACTATATATTTCGGCTCATTCATTATATTTCGTTATTAAAATGTCGAATCCTGCTGAAAAAAAACAAAAAAAATGTCTTTTTTCTAAACAAGATTAGGAAAATCCAGCTGTCGAAGGGCTTCATATACAATAATAGCTGCAGAATTCGATAAATTCAGCGATCTCACGGCATCACTCATTGGCATGCGCATTTTTGTTTCTTTACCCGCTTCCAGAATTTCAGCAGAAAGCCCCTTCGTTTCTTTACCAAAGACAAAGAAGTCTCCATCTTGAAAATCAAAATCGCTATATCTCTTCTCCGCTTTCGTCGTTGCGTAAAAGAAACGTCCCTCACTGTACTTCTCAAGTACCTCAGCAAAAGAGTCGTGGTATTCAATGTTAACAGCGTGCCAGTAATCCAATCCTGCTCTTTTCAATGTAGCATCGTCTGTACGGAATCCGAGCGGGCGAACCAGGTGAAGATGAGTGCCTGTTGCTGCGCAGGTACGCGCAATGTTTCCAGTATTGGCCGGTATTTCCGGCTCAACTAATACGATATGGAGTGCCATTATATGGTTCCTTCCTCTCTAAAGGCTTAATAGCCAGATGTTTTACTCTAGTGCATAACCATAGCTTCTCCAAACAAACTGAAAACCTTCCACCCATAGGCGGAAGGTTTACGATAGAGTTCATTAACCTTGAGTTTGCCGGAAATGGTTCATGAAATCAGAAAGTGCTTTAACACTTTCGTAAGGAACTGCATTGTAAATAGAAGCGCGCAAGCCACCCACACTACGATGTCCCTTTAAGCCGACAAAACCTTCCAGTTCAGCAGCTTTAACAAACCGTTTTTCGAGTTCTTCCGATTGCATCCGGAAGGTAACGTTCATAATAGAGCGACTGCTCTTCTCAGCAACGCCACTGTAGAAGCCGTCACTTCCATCGATGTGATCATATAATAGACCCGCTTTTTCAAGGTTCTTGGAATGGATACCAGCAAGACCACCTTGCTCCTCAATCCATTTTAATACTTCGTTAACCATATATACAGAGAAAGATGGAGGTGTATTGTAAAGAGAGTTATTTTTGTAATGAGTGCTGTAACGCATGATAGTTGGAATGTTAGAAGGTGATTCTGCGAGCAATTCCTCTTTAGCAATAACTACAGTCACACCGGAAGGACCAAGGTTCTTTTGTGCTCCAGCATAGATCATTCCGAATTGGTTGACATCGATAGGCCGGCAAAGGATATCACTGGACATATCTGCGATGAGCGGAATCGAGCCAGCATCCGGATATTCTGCATATTGCGTTCCTTCAATGGTCTCATTGGAAGTAACGTGAAGGTAGGCAGCATTTTCCGCAGCTTTAATCGAACTCAATTCAGGTATAGCTAAAAATTTCTTGTCTTCGGAAGAAGCAGCAACATGAGCGCCCCCTACCAATTTAGCTTCTTTATAAGCCTTATCTGCCCAGCTACCTGTCATAACATAGCTACCTACTTGGCCTTCGGAAATCAGGTTCATAGGGATCATAGCAAACTGTGTGCTTGCTCCACCTTGTACGAACAATACCTTATAGCCCTTCGGATTGCCGAGGAGCGAAAGCAGACGTTCCTGCGCTTCATTATGCACGGATTCGTAGATTGCTCCACGGTGCGACATCTCCATGATAGACATTCCACTTTCTCGGAAATCAACAAACTCCGCTTGTGCGCGTTCCAGTACCGTAAGCGGCAATGCTGCCGGTCCGGCATTAAAATTGTATGCTCTCTTATTCAAAACTACTCCCCACCCTTTCTCTCCTATCAATATGGATATCGCTTATGATAGCAATAATCTCACACACCAGCAAGTATAATTATTCACATAAAAGCTTTGATTACTGCTTATCATGACGTAAAAAAATGATAAGTTCGGCTCCAAGACTTGCTTTCATGCGGTAAAAGACTAATGTTCACAAAAACTTCAGGTGAGACCACATGGCGTTCTCCCCATAGCGCCATTCGTGCTACTGGGAAATCTCCGCTCTCGCGTACTCCTGTTCCACTAGGCTTATGAACCAACTCCCAATTGAACTCAGCCTCTGGTCCTCCCCAGCCACTCAGCTTGCAGTAAAATGACCGATCCGGCTCTTCTGACCAAGTAAGGGTATTACCAGATACCTCTAGCAAATTATTCGTGTATTGAGATTCTGGTTCTACTACTTTGAGCCCATTCGAGAGGCGCAACTCAAAATCCGAACCTATATTCAAACCATCAATTCCTACGAAATTGTGGATGTATTCCTCGGTTTGGATTGGCTTATCCCCTTTGTTATGCAATTCATATGCAATTTTCAATTGGTCGTCCTTTATAGAGATCGTTTTGGTCAAAAGCATCGCGTATCCATTACTTTCCATCGGCTGGACAGTATATGTAATCGAATCATCCCTAACCTCCATATCAACAGCAAAGGGGGTTAGTGGATATTTATTATGAAAGCTATAGCTCTGCGAATCCAGCTTTTGTAACAATCCGATACCAGGCTTAGGAAACCAGCCTCCGATCGGCGCTTCATCATACCCAATTGCCCGGGAAATGCCAAACTCGTTGCATAGTCCACTTCCGCCAGTACCTTCGCCTTCCTTCAAGCTCTCTGGCACACAAAACGTATGGTTACCCTTTTCTAACGTAACCTGTGTGATAAACCCCGTCCAGTCAAAACGAGTCCCTTTATAATCTTCTCCAATATCAGCGATATCCACAGATAATACGCCATTTGACAGCCTGTAACCCATCCTTCACAAACTCCTTTCAATCATTCAACAAATAAGTAAATTAGCCCCATTATATCATTTATGAAGAACCTTAGTTTTTATAATTTTCAAAAAAACGTCTGCAGCCGCTATTCATAACGGTGCAGACGTTTATAAAAAATTCAGTTAAGATTACGCCAGAGTCACTTCAATCATGTGAAGCTTCTCTGTCTGCAGAGCAAGTAGCTCCTCACGTGGAATAATAGCACTTCCTGAGCCGCGCTGCAGCGCCACCTCGCTGCCGCTCAACGTAACGGAGTGTATTTGGTACTCTCCGTAGTTAAAGCTTCCAGCGGCTTTATAGACCACTTCAAACTCACGATCTGCAAAGATCGTCTTAATTGATGCTTTACCCTCGGAATCAAATTGTTCTTTTACTAATTTAGGTTCTAGCAATAGATCTCCCAGCTTGCCCTTCACACCAAATACTTCAGTGACCATGGTTAGCAAGAGCCAGCTTGCGGAGCCTGTTAGATACGTGTACATCCCTCTGCCTTGCTCGTTAATATATTCAGGAATACCTGGGTAGATGCGAGCTTTTTCGAAATCCGTACTTAAGCTGTAAAGAGACTCAAGGACCTTATGACCTTCTTTTACATAACCACGTTTGTACAATGCATTTCCATACATGATGGTCATGTGACTGAACATGGCCCCATTTTCTTTGTGGCCAAAAGCAAAGCCAAAAGCACGACCCAGATTTTGCTGAATCCCACCGAAACGGGAGTTAAGCCTGTATCCTATCTTGTCATCAAACAGATTACGATCTACAGCTGCTATAATGTGTGGAATTTGCTCCGGAGCCGCTGCATGACCCATAAGCGGGAACACTTGACCCGTAAGCGTCATACGAACGCCTTCAGAAAATTCACCCTCTACCTGTTCACCATCGTTATTATAATAACCATTAAACCAGCCATCGCCATTCTCACTCTGTACCCACTCGTTGCTACGCAAATGGTTAAATAACCATTCCGCTTTTTGCTCCAGATCATCAGCTACTTTATCAATATCGAGAGATACACGAACTCCACTCACCTTATTTGGTGCGGCAGCATAATATCGATCCAATCTCTCATGCTTACCTGATACAGAACCATAATCCACAGACTCGTTAAGGGTATCCAGCAGTAGCTGCATTTCTTCGGCTAATTCAACAGTTTCCTGACCTTTAGAAGTCTTAAGGTTACGCAGCACCCGGGAAATATCCAATAGATTGCTAGCATAGAAAGATGTAAATGCTACACTCTCTCCGCGATCCGCCCCCATATCGAGGCCATCATTCCAGTCCGCGCCTTCGAGCAGGATATTATTATGTTCTCCTACATTAAAGAACGGAACTAGATTTTGCAGCAAAATATGTTCCAGAATTGTACCTTTGTAGATTTCCCCAGAAACTGTTCTAAGATCACTGCCTACAGAGGTATTCCATGAAGAATCACGTTCCTTACAACGACTCATAAACGTATCCCGGAAATAAGTCTGTTCTTGCAACAAGAAATCAAGATCACCACTCTGATCCAGATAGAGCATCGTTGTTAAAAATGGCCATGCCCCATGATCCATCCATACACGAGGGATATTGTTACGGTCAGCGATAAATTCACCTGGCTGTTGACCGATAATGGTTGCGTTACTGCCATCAATTCTCACACCAGCGTAATTGTTGAAGAGTAGGCTACGAACTTCGGCAGGCTCCATAATGAGCAGTGCCAGACAGTCTTGCCAAAGATCTCGCCAGCCACGTCCGCCTCTTCCATAATCATGATACGGTAAGAAGGAGTTACCATACAGTCTTCTAAGGACCGGTTGGATGGTTACCCATTTCATCCATTGATCTGCATCCGAGTCGCCGGTATGAAATTCAACCATATTCACTTTGTCTGCCCAGAACGCTTTAGTATCCTCTAGCAGATGATCAAAAGCTTCAGATGTACCATATTTACTCATCAACGCTTCAACGTTAATTCTATCACTATCAATTGCCATAACTACGACATAAGAATGGCTTGCACCAGAAGACAAGGTAATTGAAGCAAAACGAAGACCACCAACGGCTTCATAACCCTCTCTATCCACGCCCCCACCTTTACCAATCTCTGGCGTAGCATTCAGAATAACAGCTTCTGGCCAGTCAAGACTTCCACCTTCACCGATAAATTCTTCTTGAATCGGGAAGAAACCATCAGGCTGTCTACCATCACCTTCTGCACCAAATACACCGTAAGAAGTGTGATTAATGCGATGACCACGCTCATCGAAAGATAGTGCAGGTTGAACCTCAACACCATATGCTGAGGTGTAAATCCGGTTCAGCAGGGAGGTTACATGTCTGTGATCGCGCAGATCATCTGCGGAACGGGCATACAAGGGAACTACAGCCGTTGGTGTAAGAGTAAGCTCATCTGTTCCCGTATTCGTCAACGTAACTTTCATAAGTTCTACCTTGTCGTTACCGCTAGGTACGAAGCTGGTAATCTCAGCTTTGACACCCATCTCAGAGTTGCTGCGAGTCACACGATGCCATAGGAATCCAGCCTCAAGTACTGCATCATCAGCAGATGGGGTGTAGAACGCTGCATTTTGCTTAGCAGAGTTTCCAGCTGCAGACCAAGCACCTTTGCCTTCGACGTAAACCCAGAAATTACGTGAGGCGCGTGAATTATGCAAATCTTCAACAGATAATGGCGGTGTTAAAAATGTATTATGACCTGTTGTCGCCTGACCATGAAGCTTCGGGGTTACAGTCGACATCATCCCCCCCTCATTTACTAGAGGGAAGTATAAGAAACTACTATGATCCGGTTGCTGAAGCTTGAACTCCCCATCCTTTCCGGTGAATTCAAAGCCTTGAATTTTTTTGCGGTCCATTGTCCCCATCCTCTCATTTACACATCTACTTAAGCTTTAACCGCACCTGCCAATGCACCGTCAACGATATACTTTTGAATGAAGGTGTACAGGACGATAAGTGGTGCAGATACGATCATGATACCGCACGCCAACATAGGCCAGTTGTTTCCGTATTGACCGCGGAATTCTTTAAGCCCGAAGGTAATTGGATAATGTTCCGGACTTGGCAAATACATGATTGGACCTACAAAGTCATTCCAAATGGTAATCGCCGTCAGGATAACACCTGTTGCGATAACAGGTTTCATCAGTGGCATAATGATCTGGAATAAATACCGCATATACCCAGCACCATCCATACCTGCAGCTTCGTCCATCTCACGGCTGATCCCTTTAATATAACCTACGAACATCATGAAGACGATCCCTGTTCCTCCTGTTTTCAGGAGAATATAACCCAGCTTCGTATCATAGCCCACAAATCCAAGCTCTTGTTTCAAGGTAAGCATCAATTTGAACTGTGCAACCATAGGGTTAGGCAAGAACTGTGACATCAAGAAGAACAAATAAATAAACCCGCTCCACTTCACATAATTTCTCGCCACCGGGAAAGCTCCGAATAACGACACGATTAGTGTTAGCACTGTTGCTACAACTGTGTACAGCAAACTGTTAATGAAATAATTAGAGAAATTACCTTTTAACCAAGCTTCCTTGTAATTATCCCATTGAATACTTTTCACAAGTCCGATCGGGTCTAGCAAATAGTCCGAAAAAGACTTGAATGAAATGTTTATTACAAACAATAGTGGCATGATATACAAAACAAGCAATACTGCAATCAGAATATAGGAGAGAGTTTTGGCGGTTTTGGAATCTTTCATTAATACTCCACCTCTCTCTTACGCATTTGTTTAACTGCAAATACAACGAAGACCAGAATCATAAGGAACTGCACCACAGAAAGCGCGGATGGAAGTCCCATCTGTAGAGAACCACGGAACGTCTCTTTATACACGTCATAAGCCATCGTTCTTGTGTTAAAGCGACCGTCCGTAGTTGCGAGAATAATATCAAAGGTCGACATCGCACCGATAATGGACAAAATAATATTAATGGTGAACGATGGAGCAATAAGTGGGAACGTAATGTTCTTAAAAGATTGCCACTTCGTGGTTCCATCAATATATCCAGCTTCATACAGATCTTTCGGAACGGATTGAAGACCTGCAAGGAAAATCAGCATGGAGTAACCCATATACATCCAAATTTGCGTGAATATTATATAACCAAACGCATGGGTGAAGCTTCCAAAGAACATATCTTTATAACCGAACAATGAATCATACAGTTGATTTACGGGACCACTTAGCGGATCGAACATCAAGCCCCATACCAGTGCAACTACCGATACACCGAGCACAACCGGCAAAAAGAAAACTGCGCGATAAAAATAATCGCCTTTCAGCTTCTGATTAATCACTACGGCCATAAGGAGACCGACACCGTTTTGTACGATTGTAACAATGACCATGAAATAAACGGTTCGTATAATGGAATCCCATCGTTCGCCTGAATTTCCGGAGTTAAAAACACTGTAATAATTGTCAAGGCCTACGAAATTCAATTTGCTTCCTGGAACGTTAGTAATATCTGTAAATGAATAAATGACCGTCATCATAGAGGGTCCAAAATAAAAAATAACGTACAACGATAATGGAATCATAAGCAGCAGAAGCGGTAAATATCTTTTTATACCTTTTCCGAACGGATACATTTCTCTCACCTACCCAATCCTAATTCAATAAAATGATCGGGGTCTGTACGAACAGACCCCGATGTTGTAGTACATGATGGTGCACAGTATGTTGTAGATGTCTGTTTATTAGGATAACAGCTTATTTAGGAGCTGCCGCTTCCCATTCTTTTTGTTGTACATCTGCAAGTTCTTTAGCGGATTTGAATTCGCCGCCTGGTGCCAGGTATTCAGTGTGAACGCCTTCAGCAGCAATGTGCTCGCCTACATTGTCGCGGTTAATCATTATGATTTCATAAGCAAGTTCAAAGTCTTCTGCCATGTATTGGGCAAGTTCGTTGTCAATGAAGTCACTGCCAGTTGCGATGTTATCTTGTGTTGGTACGAATCCGGCAGCCTTAACATATTCCGTGTAATTTTCTGGTTCAGAGAAGAATTCCAACCATTTCAATGCGCCTTCTTTGTTCGGACCTTTTTCTGCTGCATACCAAGTTACATCGTATTTGCCGACAAGAGAAGCGTTCTTAGCAGCATCTTCAGTAGCTGGGATTGGGAAGTATCCGAATTTCACATCAGGATTTGCCGCAGCGATTGTAGGTGCATCCCAAGTTCCGTCAGCAATCATAGCTGCTTTACCTGTTGCGAAGTACGAAGGTGCTGTTGCATAGTCAATACCCAAGAAACCATCGATGATGTAGTTATCTTGAAGGGTCTTCATTTTATCCAATACTTCTACAGCCTCAGCATCGTTGAACGCCGAAGTGCCTTTCCAAACGCCTTCAATCCATTTTTGTTGGTCGCCGCCACCTAGAATCTTAGCTTGCAAACCGAACACTGGCAGTTTCAAAGGCCATACGTCTTTACCAGCCACTACGATTGGTACAATGCTCTTGGATTTCAAAGTATCTAGAACACTGATGAACTCTGTCCATGTTGTTGGAACAGTCAAACCGTTTTGTTCAAAAATTTCTTTATTATAGAAGAAACCTGACATTGCTACTTTACCGGTTGGGATCGCATACACTTTATCGTTGTAAGTACCCGCTTTGGCAATATCATTCGCATTGTAGTTTTTAACGAAAGCTTCGTTGCTCAGATCAGCAATCAAACCGGAATCAATCCATTGTTGCCAGTCTGGCACTTTCGCACCTGGTGTCCAATCTTTAGGAGACAATCTCATACCGGACAAATCGGCAAGGACGTCTACGTCACCAGCTGTAATTCTTGCTCTTTGTGCTTGTTTAAATTCATCGTCCGGACCTGTCGTCGTGTACTCAATCTTGTATTCTGGATATTTCTCTTCAAACTTCTTATTAATGTCTGTAATGACCTTGTTAATGTTTTCTTGTTTCCAGTGCAAGATTTTAATAACCTTTTTCTCACCGTTTGCGGGCTTGCTTGTTCCGTTGCCCGAAGTAGCCTCACCATTTGTGTTGTTGCCGCTTCCACATGCTGCTAATGAGAGCACTAGCGCTGAGCTCAACAATACCGCAGAAAGCTTCTTTACCATTTTTGTTACCCCCCAGATGATTTGTATGACCTCTTAACGAAACACCATCTTAATTCCTGAAATTACGAAACTTTAGCGATTATAATACAGAAAGCGGTTTCGTTGTTTTTATTATTACATCGTTATTTATCTTTGTAAAGTCTTTTTTTATTCTCTATCTTTGAACTATTTTTGAACTAGAATCCTCCAAAACCCTTTAAAATCAAGGATTTATGTGTTTGATCGCCAAAGATCCCATTGACTATCTACCTATATAATTATAAAATCATTTACGAAAACGTTTCGTAATTCATATTTGAAATCCATAAAAAGTTTAACTCAACTATACTTTTATCATAGATTACGGAGTATTTCGCATTATAAGGAGGACTAAAGTTGGCCTATAACATTAAAGACATAGCGAAAATAGCTGGAGTTTCTGTTTCGACAGTATCTAAAATCATAAATAACTACAGCGATATTTCGGAAGACACCAAGACTAGGGTACAACAAATTATAAAGGAAACTGGATATACTCCCTCCAATTCAGCAAAAACACTAGCTACAAAATCATCGAATCTAATTGGTGTTATTTTTGCAGGAATGCTGAACGTTGACTTTACCCACCCTTTTTTCATCGAAGTTCTAAATTCCTTCAAAAAACAAATGGGACTGTTAGGTTATGACCTGATCTTTTTCTCTAACGAAAAATTTCAAAGTGGCGATACTAATGATTATCTTGCCCGTTGTCTGCATTTTAATGTGGATGGCTGCCTACTTATTACCGGACAAGAGCTAGAAACCTCCATCAGCGAATTGGATAATAGTTCTATCCCATGCATCGGCGTAGATTTAAAGCTGTCGGGCGACAATTCGGGTTATATCATGTCTGATAATTTTAAGTTGTCTACCAAGGTGGTCGAACATTTTTACTTATTAGGCTATCGAGAACTTGGTTATATCGGCAGCTCCTCTGAGTCAGAAATCTCCAATATACGTGAAAGTGGTTTCCGCAAAGCACTTGAAGATTTAGGACTACCGATCAACGAAAACTGGTTCTTAAACGGCAGCAACTTCTTTGAAGCCAGCGGTTATGAGACCATGCGTAGAATGATTTCGAATGGAAACTTGCCCAGAGCGATATTCGCGGCTTCTGATCAGCTTGCTATTGGGGCTATGCGTGCCCTAAAGGAATCTGCTATTGCTGTTCCTGGAACCGTCGCGATTATTGGCTGTGATGATATCGAAGCCTGCAATTACACAACACCACTCTTGACTACGATTAAGCAAAATAAAGATAAGATCGGTCGTCTAGCCGCGTTAATGCTGTATGATCTAATAAACAATCAATCAGGCACGAGCTCTTTCAGCGTCGAGCCAGAGCTCATCATAAGAGAATCCTGCGGAGCTCCTGAGCGGGGTTTAGTATAGATCCCTAAGTGATACCTCTACTTAATTAAAGCGGAACTACTGGGCAGAATATTAAACTATAGAAGCAAAAATGAGGATATCCTTAGCCATATCAATGGCCAAAGATATCCTCATTTTTGTTAGGATCAATACAAAAGGTGTTCCTAAGTCATTTCCATGACTTAGGAACACCTTTATTTGTTAAAGCTTTATATGATTTGAGCAATCTTACAGATCGAAGTACAGAGAATATTCATGTGGATGAACACGAATCGCAACCTCTTGAGCCTCGGAACGTTTCAGAGCAATATAGTTATCAATGAAGTCCTTAGTAAATACGTCGCCTTCTGTAAGGAATTCGTAATCAGCTTCCAAAGAATCAAGTGCTTCGCTCAGGCTACCTGGAACGCTGCGAATCTTTTCTTTGTCTGCATCGGACAATTCGTAGATGTTCTTATCCAGAGGACCGTAACCCAGTTCTTGTGGGTTGATCTTGTTTTTGATTCCGTCCAGACCTGCCATCAGCATTGCGGAGAATGCCAGGTAAGGGTTAGCGGTGGAGTCCGGTGTACGGAACTCGATACGACAGCCCTTCGGTGTCACAGCTGCTACTGGAATACGAACTGCTGCAGAACGATTTCCTTTGGAGTATACCAAGTTAACCGGTGCTTCGTAACCAGGAACCAAACGTTTAAAGGAGTTGGTGCTTGGGTTAGTCAAAGCGATCAAAGCTGGTGCATGATACAAAATACCGCCGATGTAGTGAAGAGCCATTTCGCTCAAGTTAGCATAAGCGCCTTTTTCGTAAAACAAAGGAGTGTCTCCGTCAAAGATCGATTGGTGTACGTGCATTCCGCTGCCATTATCGCCAAACAGTGGTTTTGGCATGAAGGTTGCTACTTTGCCGTACTGACGTGCAGTGTTTTGTACAATATATTTATAAGTCATGAGATTATCAGCAGTTTTCTTTAAGGTATCAAAACGGAAGTTAATTTCCGCTTGGCCTGCAGTTGCTACTTCGTGGTGATGACGCTCAATGCGCAGTCCCACTTCAGCAAGCAGACGACACATTTCACTACGGATATCCTGTTGGGAATCCACAGGTGCTACAGGTACATATCCACCTTTAACGCCAACTTTAAATGCAAGATTGCCGCCCTCTTCTTTACGACCCGTATTCCAAGCCGCTTCTTCAGAGTCTACGAAGAATGAGGAGCTGTTCATACCGCTCTCGTAACGAACATCATCAAAGATAAAAAATTCAGACTCAGGTGCGAAGAATGCTGATGTTCCAACTCCGCTCTTCTGAAGGAATTCTTCTGCTTTCACAGCAATACCGCGAGGATCGCGCTCATAGCGTTCACCATCAGGAGTGAAAATGTCGCACATAACGTTCAGCGTTGGATGAGCTGTAAACGGATCAATGAACACACTGTTCGGATCAGGCATCATAACCATGTCTGATTCTTCAATACCACGGAATCCTTTGATGGAAGAACCGTCGAATGCTACCCCATTTACAAAAGTTTCATCTTCCACTTCAGAAGCAGGCAGAGAAATGTGGTGAGCACGGCCACCTAAATCTACGAATCGAAAATCTACCCACTCGATATTATTTTCTTTAATTGTTTGCAACACTTTTTCAACCGACATGAATTTTTCCTCCCCCAAGTTCCGAACATTAAGCCCCTCACAGTATGCAAATGTTCTTGTTTCATTTTTATTTGCTGTCGTCATTATAAATCTCATACCTAACATCGTCAATGCTTATGTCAGGTATTTCTTTCAGCAATGTAAGATATTCTAACGCTTTCGTGAAATCCATTATTTTCGCTAATATTCATAACATTTCTAACTTATCCAATAGCAAAGAAGCCCTACTATCCCGCTGTACCGCGGGTTTAGAGGACTTCCAAGGTTGTTATATTCTTAAAAATTATAGCGCCGAAACGGTTTCTGGCGAAGTTGAAAACTTACGTCCAACAATCGGAGCAAGCTTTTCTAGATCCTTAAGCAGATTATCGAACTGCTCAGGGAATAACGATTGAACACCGTCACCTGTCATAGAATTGTCCGGATCTGTGTGCATTTCGATGATTAGACCATTTGCACCAGCTGCAACCGAAGCTTTAGCCATAGGTTCAACTAACTCACGACGTCCAGTGCCGTGACTTGGGTCAGAGATTACCGGAAGGTGGCTTAAGCTTTGTAGAACCGGAATAGCCGATAGATCCAGCGTATTGCGTGTGTAAGTCTCAAATGTACGAATACCACGCTCACAGAGCATTACATCCTTATTTCCGCCTGCCAGAATGTACTCCGCTGCATTGAGCAATTCATCATAGGTTGCACTGAAGCCGCGTTTCAGAAGGACAGGTCTTCCACAAGTACCCAGCTTGCGCAATAAATCAAAGTTCTGCATGTTCCGTGTACCGACCTGGAGGATGTCAGCATGCTCTGCACAAATATCCACATACTCTGGTGTCATAACCTCTGTAATGGTTAATAGGCCATGACGCTTTCCTGCTTCAGCCATCATAGTCAAACCTTCTACACCTACGCCTTGGAAGCTGTATGGACCTGTACGGGGCTTAAACGCGCCTCCACGCAGTACCTGAGCACCTGAAGCTTTAACCAGACGGGCAATCTCATCAATCTGCTCTGGAGACTCAACGGCGCATGGTCCGCCCATAATCACCAGATTCTCTCCACCAATCTTCACACCCTTGATATCGATAATGGAATCCTCTGGATGAAAATCACGGCTAGCTAGCTTATAAGACTTGGAGATCTTTACGACGTTCTCCACACCCTTCATTTGCCGCAAATGCTCTGCAAGCTTAGGAGTGACACTTCCTACTAAACCGATAACAGTGTGATCTGCACCTTTAGAGAGATGTACCTGCAGACCCTCTTTTTCGATAACTGCAATAATATCTTTAACCTGCTCTTCTGGCGTTTGATTGGATGTAATGACGATCATTTTAATAACTTCCTCTCTACACTTAAAATTTATAATAATTTCGCTCAACACACTCACACTACGACGCGTGTAAGCTTTTAAGCTTTTAAGCTTTTATGCTTTTAACCGATAAAGCGATTTTACTCTAAAAATCCTTTACCGTCAATCCTATTTCCTGATTTATAAGATGAAACCGCTTTTTCTAAATAGAAAAGCGCGTAACCTCGATAGACGAGGTTACGCGCTTTTGTCCTAACACAAATATATAAGTTCGCTTACAGCGCTTAAGTAGTACTTGCGCTCTTATTCTTAACCGGAGGAAGTAATTTCGCCATATTCACAGTACGTTTGATCTCCCATGTCTCGGGATTCTCGGAATCATACTGCTCCAAATAATTAATAACTTCTTTGGTAATTGGTGTAGGTGTAGACGCGCCAGAGGTAACCCCCACAATATTTACACCCTTCAGCCAGTCGGTGTTTAGTTCTGAGATATCAGAAATCCGATGAGCAGGAACACCTGCGATCTCTTCCGACACCTGTGCCAGACGATTAGAGTTGTTGCTTCGTGGATCGCCAACGACAATCACTAGATCGCATTGACCCGCCTGTTCCGCTACAGCCTCTTGACGCACCTGAGTAGCCATACATATCTCATTATGCACTTCAGCACCTGGGAAGGTCTCTAGTAGCTTTTTCATAATATTTTTAATGTCCCACTGGCTCATAGTGGTCTGATTCGTAATTACAATCCGTGAAGAAGGAATGGATAGAGTTGCAATCTCATCTTCTTTTTCAATTAAATGCACATGCTCTGGCGCAATGCCGACAGCACCTTCCGGTTCCGGATGGCCTTTCTTGCCGATATAAATAACCTCATAACCGTCATCGACTTTCTCCTGAATGAGATCATGCGTCTTTGTCACATCAGGACAGGTAGCATCGACCGTAGTCAATCCTTTATCCCTAGCCATCTTGCGTACCTCAGGTGAAACTCCGTGAGCAGTGAATATAACGGTTCCACTGTCTACTTTATCGAGAATATCCAGACGATTATGACCGTCCAAGGTAATAATGCCATCGTCCTCAAACGAATTCGTAACATGACTATTATGAACAATCATGCCCAGTATATAAATCGGCCGGGGAAGATCGAGATTTTGCGCAGCCTGCCGTGCCATTACCATAGCATCGACTACTCCGTAACAATATCCCCGGGGAGAAATTTTAATGACTTCCATGACTTCACCAACTTTCTGCTTTCGTTGACTTCTGTAATAGGACACACTTTAAATTATACCCTATTCCAGCGGCGGAGCAAAGAGAAGCGGCAACCAGATCACAAAAGTAGTTCCTTCGCCTTGGCGTGTAACAACTTCCACAGACCCACCATGCTCGTCAATAATCCATTTAGCAATGGATAAACCAAGCCCAATTCCTTCTGTAATTCCACGTGATTCATCTGCACGATAGAAACGGTCGAAAATATATGGAACCTCATCTTTATCCATACCTATCCCCGTATCGGTGATCCGAATACCAACCTGATTCTGATAGAAAATCGTATCTAAACTTACCTCGCCAGAAGGCGTGTATTTAAAAGCATTATCAATAAAAATAAATAACATTTGTTGTAAATAATCCTTATTACCCACAACATATTTTCCATTTAAGACGGACATATCCCCTGTAACCCACTCCGCTTGACGAGGCAGGAAGGATGCCCTACGCGCGATCTCAGTCATCATTGGTTCCAGTGCCACCGGCTCTATCTCGAAGGTTCGCCCTGTATCAGCACGAGCGAGCGAGAGCATATCTGCTACAAGTCGGCTCATTCGCTTAGACTCGTCCGCGATATCCTTCACCGATTCCATCGAGAGCTGGCGAATTTCAGCCTCGCTCATCTTCCCTTGGCCCGGCTCCAGCTCCCATACTTTTTGCAGCAGATCGATATTCCCACGAATGGTTGTGAGTGGTGTCCGCAGCTCATGTGAAGCATCCGATACGAAACGACGCTGAGCCGCATACGAATCCTCAAGCTCTGTGTAGAATCCTTCCATACGCCCAAGCATGTTATTGACAGTCTCAATTAGACGACCTATTTCGTCCGGAGGTCCATCATATTCAATTCGGGAGCTTAGATCTGTCCCAGTCTGGATACCGTTTGCAGCTTCAATCACCTTTCCAATAGGACTCATCGCTTTACGGGCCAGGAATAAACCAAAGGTAAATGCCGCGATCAAGGTAGCAAAAGAACCGACAAGCAATATATTTTTCAAACGCTCCAAGAGCTTATTCTGCTCATTCACATAGGCAGCGACTTGTAATACAGCCACTGGATTATTATTATAATGTTCTAGTTCGATAGGCATCTCGTAGATCAAAAACTGATTGCCGTCCACAACAACATTACGAAATCCTTTTGCAATTTTATCTTTAGCAGGATAATCAAACCGTAGGCCAAAGTTAATCATATTGGTCGATTGTGACAAGCTTTTGCTGCCATAAGTATAAATTTGCGTATATAAATTGGAGTTTTCAGGACCGACTCCGCCAAGTTTCAGCTCACCATTATAGCGATCAACGCTAAATAAAAGTTTCGTTTGCTCAGATTGCACTTTCAGACGATCCTTCAAGTCCCCATACGTATTAAAATAGACAAAACCGTAAATTGCGGCTGATAAGGCCAGCAGCATAACGGCCAAAATCCCTGAATACCAAGCAGTCAGCCGCAATCTTATAGACATGTTAGTTGTCACCTCTTAGAATGTAACCGGCACCCCGGATCGTTTGAATGAGGCGTTTACCGCCATGCTCCTCCGTCTTTTGGCGTAGCATAGCTATGTATACCTCAAGTACATTAGATTCACCGCTGTAATCATAACCCCATATTTTATCCATGATCAGATCCCGCGAAAGCACCCGTTTCGGATTCTGCATAAAGAGATGTAGCAGCTCAAATTCCTTCGCTGTCAGCTCCAGTCTCTTGCCGGCGCGTGTCACTTCACGTGAATCCACATCCAAGGTAATATCCTCGTAAGTAACCGCTTGCTCACTGCCGCCATTTTGCTCACTCTTACGCCGTAGTAACGCTCGTACACGTGCAAGTAATTCTTCCAGCGCAAATGGTTTAACTAGATAATCGTCCGCACCCAGATCAAGCCCTTTCACACGATGCTCAATTTCATCCTTGGCCGTAAGCATTAGAACAGGCACATTACTGCCTCCTTCACGCAAACGACGACAGACTTCAAATCCGTCTACCTGTGGCATCATAACATCCAAAATCACCACATCCGGATCGCTGCTTAGGATTGCTCGTAAACCATCCGCTCCATTCACCGCTGTCTTTACATCGTAACCTTCAAAAGCTAACCCCCGGCGCAGCATGGAGATAATTTTTTCATCATCATCAATAATAAGAATATTCGGTCGCATCAAGCAGCCCCCATTGTTCATTTCTATTTATTTATATTGTAGCAGTCACACCATGTTTAGACAAAAAACGGAAGGGTTGCCCCTTCCGCGTTATTCACCGTCCGGTGTTATTGCTGCTGACTTTGCCCAGTAGTCGTATCAAAATCATTTTTGTTGCCGATTGTTACGGAAAGATCCATGTTTTTACCATCGCGCACCACATTCAGCGTTACTTTGTCACCGACTTTTAACGTTTGAATGAAAGCGATCAGATCTTGGTTTGTTGCATATTTTGTTCCATTTGCACCTGTAATGATATCGTAAGGGCGCAAGTCAGCGGCATACGCTGGCGATTTAAAGATAATGTCTGCAACTACAGAACCTTCTTTAATATCCGTGCCCATTTGCTTAGCTACTTCATCTGTAATCGTCATAAGCGTTGCACCAATGAATGGTACGGGTTCTTTTGGAATCGCTTGGTTCGCTTCGAGTTTATCTACGACTTCTTTAATCGTATTCACAGCGATAGCAAAACCTATACCTTGGGAATCTGTGCTAACAGCTACGTTCATACCAATTACCTGTCCATTCATATTGAGCAACGGACCACCGGAGTTACCAGGGTTGATAGAAGCATCCGTTTGCAGCAGGTTTTTGTAGTTGCGTGTTCCACTACCGTCTTCTTCGTTGATATCGATGCTGCGTCCTTTTGCACTAAGAACACCAGAGGTTACTGTATGGTCGAAGCCTTGCGGGTTACCGATAGCAACCACTTCTGAGCCTACTTTCAAGCTATCCGAATCTCCCAGAGCAACTGTAGGAAAATCAGTATCTCCTTCAATCTTCAGTACTGCCAAATCCAGATCTTTGCTAGAACCTAGCAATTTCGCTTCGTATGGTTTGGTCACGCCATCCACTGTAACTTGGATAACATCGGCATTTTCAATGACGTGCTGATTGGTCAAAATATATCCGGATTTCTCATAAATGAAGCCTGTTCCAATTCCATAAGGGATGAGCTGCGATGAAGAATTTGAACCTGACTTCGAGTCCTGCTCATTTTGTGAAGAACCACTTCCACCGTATTGATCCCCGAAGAAAAATTGAGAGAACGGATCACTCAAATTCGGACTGGATGAACTTCCATTACGTGAACCGGATTTCACTAGCGTCTCAATCTTGACTACTGCTGGTCCAACCGCATCAACTACGCCAGTCACATCACGAGATCCTTTCACCAATGATGTAGTGGTAGTATTAGGTGTAGTACTAGCACTCTCATTCGTCGTCTTCGCCGTTCCATTCGATCCTGAGCTTGCAATGGTTGTTGCATCCCCTGTGAACCAGTTGCCTCGATCTGCCATGAACATAGAACCTGAGAGAACGACCATACCCGCTAAGAAGGAAACAAATATAGTTTTCACTGAGCTTTTTGGCTTTTTATTAAACTGCCAGCCACCGCCACCTTCAGAACCACCTCCGCCGTTTCCTCCACGTCCACCGCCATTACCATCGAAGCCTGTACTGCGATATGAACTGTTATATGGGAGTTGTTTTACAGGCTGTGGAGGTGTAATCTCGACCCGCTCCGGCTCCATCCGGTTGTAATGCTGAGCACTTCCGTCTACGTTACTTTCATCTTTGTTCAATGATTTAAATGGTCCATAAGAATAGTAGTATGATGATCCGGATTCGGATGACTGATTATTATTGCTATTATGGTTATTATTGTCCCAATCCCGATCTGGTGCTGGTCCATTGTCTCGATTAAAGTTGTTTTTGTTATCGTCCATGTTTATTTACCTCCTGCATCCTGTCGCCTGACAAGGATTAATTTGTTTTCTTGTTTCTTATTTTGTACTTTAAACCTTAAGGTCACATTAAAAACAATTTAAGCGGAGATAAAAGATATAGGCAAATAGACGGGATTTGGTTCAAAAGGCGCACGCTGTTGGTCAGGACTGGGTTTCAGGCTACACCGCTGTTGAAATCATGTTCCTATGAATTGACCCTGCAAGTGGAACATGATTTCAAGGACGGACGTAAACTTTTCGCTCTGATACCCAATCCCTAGGCAGGTATGTAAAAAAGAAGCTCGGGCGCAGAAAACAACGCGGCCCGAACTTCCAACATACAACCTAGAACAAAACCCTAGAACGACGTCCATGAACGAAGTCCAAGAACAAGGAACAAACAACGATTATAATTAACCAAAAACCACAAGAAATCAAGATTTAAAGGGAAGTTTTCCCTATAACTTACTTTTAAGCCCCCATAAACTACTCCAAATCATCTTGAACAACAAACCTAACCCTGAGCCCAACCCTTCCGATGAGCATAAATAGCCAACTGGGTTCGATCATCTAGCTCGCATTTCATCAGTAGGTTACTGACATGCGTCTTCACTGTCTTGATGCTGATATGTAGTTCCTCGCCGATATCCTTATTGGTCTTGCCCTCAGCAATGAGCAGTAAGACCTCCTTCTCACGCTCCGTCAAGCCGGAGGAATCACCTTGCACTGTACGCTGGCGAATGCCACGTGTCAACGCTTGCGATACATCACCAGTCATAACTGGCATACCGCGAAATGCGCCTTGCAGTGCGTAGATCAGTTCCTCTGCCGATACGGTTTTGAGCACATAGCTGACTGCTCCAGCTTCTATAGCGTCCACGACGAGGTCATCCTCTAAGAAGCTGGTCAAGATAACGATTTTGAGACCAGAAAATTCCGATAGCACTGCACGAGTAGTCTCCACACCATTCATCACAGGCATCATCAGATCCATTAGCACGAGATCGGGTAAGCCTTCATGTCCGCCAGCACGCAGCATCTCCAGCGCTTCCTGTCCATTTGCTGCTTCTCCTATAACCTCAAACGTCGGCTCCAGCATCAGATATGTTTTAAGACCCATCCGCACCATATCATGATCATCCACGAGCAACACTCTTATGACGCTCATGCTCTATTCCTCCTCGTCCTCTGTATCTGTTCCTAATGCTCTTTTTTCCTCTAACTCAGAGTTCCCTTGCACAAACTTAGGGATATGTACGCGTATGGTCGTTCCCGCACCCTTTCGGCTGATAATCTCCACTTGTCCACCCAGTTTCTCCGCACGTTCGCGCATGGTGGTAAGACCGTATGATCCCTGTTTTTGCTGTATATGTTCAAAACCTTGACCGTCGTCGCTAATACTCAGCACAACCTGTCTTGACCCTTCACGCAGTGATAAACTGACCAGTCTAGCTTCAGCATGCTTGACAATATTCGCCATAGCCTCCTGGATAATCAAGAATAACTGATGTTCAATAGCCTCAGATAATTCTCCTTGCAGCTCAAGCTCCTTCATTCCTTTTAAGCCGTTCTGGCGGCAATAATCTGGGAACCATTTTTCCAGTGCTTCGAAGAGATTCCTGCCTTCCAGCTCCACCGGTCGCAACTGTGCAATAAGTGCTCTCATCTGCTTTTGTGCCATCTGTGACATTGCAATCAACTGATCCATTACCAATTGACCTTGAGCTTCATTAACCTTCAGCACTTTAGGCAGCGAAGAAGCCGACATATGGATGGCAAAAAGCTGTTGGCTCACCGTATCATGCAAATCCCGGGCCATACGTCTTCTTTCCTCCAACACCGCACTCTCCGCTGCCTGTTCCTTCTCAATAACTTCTTGTTCACCTAAACGCTGCAGAAGCTTCATCTTGTTCTCAACCGTATCCATCATGACATTAAATTCATGGTACACTCTCGCAAAAGACTGGTCATCACTCTCTGGCATACGTACGGACAGATTCCCTTTTGCCACCTGCAGCATATTTAGATCCAGATGATCAATCCGGCGCTGAATGCGCTGACCTGCCATATAGCCGATTACAACAGTGAACAACACGATCCCCAGACATAAGTACAGCCACATGCGATAATCCATTACTTCGATATACCCAAGGCAAGTGCCTGCATACATCAACCCCGCGCTTACGGCTCCAGTGAGCAAAAAGTAAAACAACAACAACCATTTGGTATTACTAAAGATTGTTCCCATCTAACCCACCGTTTTAACTTTAATGTCACCTATAAAAGCACTTACGTTAATGCGGACTTTTTTGCCCGCTTCTTTATAATAAGGCGTCTTGCATTGAACACTGCTCATAAATCCACTCCGAGACTGATCCAGAACTTCCATATCGCCGATAAATGAACTACTGTTCACTGAGATTCCAAGATCCATATCATTCGGAATGTACACCTTGATGTCGCCTATAAAAGCGGAGATATTAATCCTCGTCTCTCCATAAGCAATTTGCGCGTTCGTCAGATCCAGTACAGTATCACCTATAAACTGCGAGACATTTGTGTTCTTCAGTTGAAAGTGCTCGCGACCCATGTGAACATCCCCGATAAAAGCAGAGCGATTGGTTGACTCCTTGTTGTTACTCTCTGTCTTATGGAACTCCTCATGCCATTCCCCATGTCTTCTAGCGTGACGCTCGTGACGTTCCTGACGTCTGCGCTCATGACGCTCCTGTTTCTCCTGCCAACGTGATTCAGCGGTGGACTTAAAAGCTCCAGTTCCGTCCTCATCCTCTTCTTCATCTTTTTGCAGATTAATATTCCATTCTCGCCCACCAGAAGGTTTGCCGAATTTCTGCTCGAATTGTTCATCTAGCGTGGAATCCAGCGGTTTTGGCGGCTCCACATCTAGCGAGCTTTTTCCTGGAGGAAAGTAATCAGGTGGTGACGGTGGCGCAGGTGGCACTGGTGGTACTGAACCTCGTGGTTTAAAAATCACATAAAGACCGCCACCAATAAGCATGATTGGAATGAACATTTTGAAAAAATCCCCGGCTGAAATATCGAACCAGTCCAAATTTCGTCCAAGGAAGAATACTCCGATCGCCAGAAAGAAAAAACCGCCGATAGGTGAAGATCCACCTTTTTGATGTTCGTCTCCCGTACCCAGGAGTCGCTTCATCCCCATGAGGATCAAGATAACAGGCCAATAATTTGAGATTAAATACCCTAAGCTGAAATCGGTGTAACCCAACTGTCTAAGTAGAAACATGGCTCCAATCCCTATCAGGATCAAGCCGCCAAAAATCTGACTTGTGAACCTTCTTTTCATATTCCATTTCCCCTTTAAATTAGTGGAACGCTCTCTTCTTCAATCTTATAGCCTTAGTCTACAGGAAGTAAGCGCTCATAAACAGCGGCGAGAGAAGGAACTTCCACTCAGTCTCTAGACCGAGACGAATGGGTTAATATTCTATTTACTTCATTATATATGAAATATAAAAAAAAGACTGTCCCTCAGTTATAAACTGATTTGGGACAGTCTCTTTATTCAGCAGTCTTCTGCTTCAGTAGCGCATTATTGTTGCGGTTTCTGAGCTGGTTTAGAAGTATTTCCACTTTGCTTAGTTGTGCCGTCATTCTCAACAGCAAACTCAGCATTGTATTTTTCATTCGGTGTTTTGTAGTTTTCTTGAACTTTAGACTTTTTATTATTAGCCACGGAATTCACCTCCCTTATCCCTTATGCAGCATAGATAATGCTTACTAAGAGAACATCTCGGATGAGGCTATTGCTCTGCCCCAGTCCGTATTATGGCAAGGTGATGTCACTATTATGCATGACCAAGTGAAATTAAGTTCAATCCACCAAATTCATTGAAATATAACCGCTATATCTTAAATGGATTCTTCCAGCAGGGATTGTGGTACAGCATTGTAAGTCTCAATCGCCTGAGTAAGCTTCTTCAGCATCACTTCTGTACATGTACCGTTTCCTCGCTTAATGAGCTGAACTACAACTGATTTTTTGCCCCATTCCTTATACACCTGTTTCGTAGTAGCAAAATACAAATCAATCTTTCGCCCTTTAATGGCAGATCCTGTATCAGCGACGATGCCGTATCCATAACCAGGTATATAAAGTATACTCCCTAACGGGATTACCTTAGGGTCAGCAGCAATAGTCGAGACTGTGTTCTTATCTCTACGTACTTTAACACCTGAATAGGTAATTCCGTATTCGGGATGTTTAGATGTTTTACCTGTAGATTCATAACCCGCAGTATAACCCGTCGCCATCACTTTCATTGAAGTAATAATTTGGTCAGGAGCTGGCGCAGCTACGGGAATAGAATTCGGCGATTTTGAAGAGCCTGTACCCCCACTCCCTTTGGTAGTTGGAGCTTTAGTGCTCTGTGGTGACTTTGTAGCTACTGGTTTATTTTTTGTTGTCGCAGGAACGATCGGTACGCTGGAATATGGCTCGTTTGATAACAAGGTAGCACGGCCAGTGGTGAGAATAGCTTGTTGATCTTTGGTTCTCATTGAACCTGAGTTAGCCTGAGTATGTTGCAATTCGTTCGAAAGCGTTTTGCTAATATCTGTGTGCTGTAATGTGTCTTCTGTCCCATTGGCCACAACTGCTTGATGCTTGGATTCAGGAATGATACCTGCAGCAGTCAACAGTAGGACTATTGTGACGAAAAGACACCAAAACCTCTGAAATATGCCCATTTTGTTCATGTGATAAACCTCCCCCTTATTAGCGAAGGTTTCCCGATTCACAAAATTTTATACATAAGGATCAATTTTCGATCCTTACGGGCATATGACAGAGGTCGTTATTAGACGTAATTTTGGTGTTGATTATTACAAGTAATTAGGAGATTACACGGTCAGCAATTTCCTGAGCCAGCAGCTCAATAACTTCTTGAAGCGGCTTAGCTCCCATATCGCCTTCTCCACGCTTACGGATGGAAACTGTCTCGGCATTCATCTCATTCTCGCCAACTACGAACATGTATGGTAGCTTCTCCAGCTGAGCTTCACGGATCTTATAGCCAAGCTTCTCATTACGCAAATCTGCCTCAGCAGAGATACCACGGCGACGCAGCTTGTCTGTAACTTCCTTAGCATAATCGTCGAAGGCAGTCGAAACAGGAATAACTTTAACCTGCTGTGGAGACAGCCAAAGCGGCAGTGATCCTGCAAAGTTCTCTAACAAGAAAGCAACAAAGCGCTCCATAGTACCTAAAATACCGCGGTGTAGAACAACTGGACGGTGTTTCTGACCATCGTCACCGATATATTCCAATTCAAAGCGTTCAGGCAGCAAGAAGTCGATCTGTACAGTGGAGAGAGTTTCTTCTTTGCCTAGTACAGTCTTGATCTGCACATCCAGCTTAGGACCGTAGAAAGCAGCTTCGCCTTCTGCTTCGTAGAATGGCAGACCAGCTTCTTCTACAACTTCACGCAACATACGCTGTGCAGTTTCCCACATTTCGTCATTAGCGTAATATTTCTCAGTATCCTTAGGATCACGATAAGACAACCGGAAACGGTAGTCATTAATACCAAAGTCACTGTATACCTGTTTAATCAACTCGATTACACGAATGAACTCGCCTTTAATTTGATCCAGACGGCAGAAAATATGGGAGTCATTAAGAGTCATCGAACGCACACGGTGCAAGCCAGTCAATGCTCCTGACATTTCATAACGGTGCTGGATACCCAGTTCAGCAATACGGATCGGCAGATCACGATAGCTGTGCATGGAGCTCTTATAAATCATCATGTGATGCGGGCAGTTCATTGGGCGGAGAACAAATTCTTCATTATCAATAGTCATTTTAGGGAACATGTCCTCTTGATAGTGCTCCCAGTGTCCAGAAGTCTTATATAGTTCAACATTACCAAGAACCGGAGTATATACATGCTGGTATCCTAGACTTGCTTCCAGATCCACAATGTAACGCTCCAGAATACTGCGCAGTTTAGCACCCTTAGGTAGCCAGATCGGCAAGCCTTGGCCTACTAATTGATTAAATGTGAAGATTTCAAGCTCTTTACCCAGCTTACGGTGATCGCGTTTCTTGGCTTCTTCAAGCAGACGAAGATGCTCATCGAGCTGCGCTTTTTTAATCCAAGCTGTACCGTATACGCGTTGAAGCATTTTATTCTTGCTATCGCCGCGCCAGTAAGCACCAGCTACATTCATCAATTTAAAGACTTTGATCTTAGAAGTCGACGGTAAGTGTGGTCCACGGCACAAGTCGAAGAATTCGCCTTGTTCATAGATCGAAATCACACTATCTTCAGGCAATGCTTCAATTAGTTCAAGTTTGTAAGGATCGCCTAGCTCACCGAATATTTGGAGCGCTTCCTTACGGCTAACTTCCTTACGTACGATTGGAAGGTTCTCAGAGATAATGCGATCCATTTCCTTTTCAATCTTTAGCAGATCCTCAGGATTAAGCGGATGTTCCAAATCCATATCGTAGTAGAAGCCATCTTCGATAACAGGACCTACACCAAGCTTAACTTCCTTTGTTCCATATAAACGTCTTACAGCTTGCGCCATCAAGTGGGCAGTACTGTGACGCATAACTTCCAAGCCTTCAGGTGAATCCAAAGTTACGATTTCTATCAATGCGCCTTCCTCTAGCGGAGTGGACAGATCCACGACAATGCCATTCAATTTCCCTGCCACCGCATTCTTGCGAAGTCCACTACTAATAGAAGCCGCTACATCATCAATATTACTACCTTCTGCGTATTCCCGAACGGAGCCGTCCGGAAGTTTAATACTTACCATTTTAATTTCCTCCTTCATTTCCTTAAGCCAAACAACAATTTTAAATTTTTCGAAACGGAAATATCCACGCATACAAAAAACGCCCGTCCCGCAAAGGGACGAGCGATTGCACCCGTGGTTCCACCCAAATTCGATTCTCTCAATCTGCTCTTAAAGCAGAGTCGAGTCAGAATCCTTCGTAAGCATGGAATAACGACCATGAACCGGCGGTTCTTACTATCCCATTTCAGAGAATTCATAACCGCAGCTACAAAGGGGTAAATCGATAGTAGGATACCGGAGGAAATTACAGCCTATGTTCCCTCTCTCTGATACGGTCCAGAACAATCCATTCATATCTTTGTCAAAGCTGTTAACGTGAATTATGGAGTAATTATAAATCTGTCCTCTCTGACAGTCAAGTCTGTAGAGGGGGCAAAATTTTGTAAACCGCGGAAACAGTCACCTACACGGACAGTTCTGCAGCCAGGAAATAGCGCTAGAACTGTCCTTAACAGGTTACTCTTCTCGGCGTTTCCCAGGTAAGCGGCCTGCACGTTTCAAAGACTCACGCAGCAAGTATTCGATATGTCCGTTTACACTGCGAAATTCCTCTCCCGCCCAACGTTCCAACGCCTCATGCAGATCCGGATCGATCCGCAATGGAAAGCTTTTCTTGGCCGCCATGATGCACCGCCTTAATACAACGAGCCGGCGTTAATGACCGGACTCGCTCCGCGCTCCGACACGATCGCCACCATCAGATTATTAATCATGGCCGCTTTACGTTCTTCATCAAGCTCCACTACACCGCTCTCTTTAAGCTGTTTAATCGCCATATCGACCATGCCAACTGCACCTTCAACAATGATTTGACGAGCAGACAGAATGGCAGAAGCTTGCTGCCGCTGCAACATGGTGCTGGCGATTTCTGTTGAATAAGCTAAATGTGTAAGCCGGGCTTCAATGACTTCTACACCAGATAAGGACAAACGCTCTTGAAGCTCAGTCGCTAATTCTTTAGCAATTTCATCTGCATTGGCACGTAAGGACATCCCAGATTCATTGAAGTTATCATAAGGGTATTTGCTGGCTACATGACGCAGCGCCGTTTCACTCTGAATCTCTACGAAAGCCATGTATTTATCTACATCAAAGAGGGCTTTAGCGGAGTTAATCACCTTAAAGACGATAACTGCAGCAATTTCAATCGGATTACCTTCAACATCATTGACCTTGAGCTTCACACTGTTAAAGTTACGAACGCGTAGGGAAACCGTCTTACGTACGCTGAACGGAATAACTGCGAACAGTCCACTCGTTGCAATAGTCCCTACATATTTGCCGAAAAAGGTGACTACAACCGACTTATTAGGTTGTACAACCGTAATACTCGTACATAGTATTGCTGATACAACGAACAGAATGACCGGTACTGCAATATACTCCTGAACAGCACCATAGATTCCACCAGCCAAACAAACTGCAATTAATGCGATAACCCAAAATCCGCTGACAGGACGAAGCGTCTTCTCCTTCATAAAAAGCACCCCCATAAGATATTCTTTTGATATGATTATGATATCACTTTTGGATAATAATGTGTATACAAAAATGTAATAAAATAATGAATTTATGTTCACAGGTAAAATAAACCTTCGAAATCTTAACCATACAAAAAAACGCTTGCTGCTCAATCATCCACAAAACGGATTAACGAGCAACAAGCGCTGATTTAATTTATATATTAGTTCTGCATGATGAAATCATTATCAATCTTCGCATTAGCATCATCGAACACGCGCAGAATATCGTAGCGTGTATTCCGCTGTGCCGGGATTTTGCCTGCTTCGCGGATCAGCTGAGTAATCGATTCGATATTGACCTTGTAGGTCGCGCCCGCAGAAGATACTACATTTTCTTCAATCATTGTACTGCCGAAATCGTTGCAGCCATATTGAAGGGAAAGCTTGCCGACCTCTGGTCCCATTGTTACCCAAGAGGACTGGAAGTTCTTAATGTTGTCTAGAACAAGGCGACTAATGGCTACCGTCTTCAGATATTCTTCAGGCGTTTGTCTATCCAGCTTCAGGTTAGTATTGTCCGGTTGGAATGTCCAAGAGATAAAGGCCAAGAAACCCTCTGAATCATACTTGTTGGCAATACACTCGTCCTGAGCCTCACGCACACGAAGTAAGTGTAATGCCCGTTCTTCCATACTCTCACCAAGTCCAATGACCATCGTAGCTGTCGTATTCATACCGATCTTATGCGCTGTCTGCATTACGTCCATCCACTCGCGCCATGAGCCTTTAAGTCGGCTGATCTTGCGGCGTGTGCGATCATCGAGAATTTCCGCTCCCCCACCTGGTAGTGAATCCAAGCCAGCAGCATGGATTTCACGCACAACTTCCTCGAGCGATAATCCAGATACTTCTTTCATCTTCATAATCTCAGCAGGAGAGAAGGAATGCATTGTAATCTCAGGAAAACGTTGCTTAATTCCGCGAAGTATATCGGTATAATAGCTGAAAGGAAGATTTGGGTTCGTACCGCCTTGCATCAGTATTTCTGTACCATTTACAGCGATAGTCTCAGCGATTTTTTGGTAAATCGTCTCATCCGGCAATACATAACCCTCATCAGAGCCCGGTCTGCGATAAAATGCGCAGAAACGGCAGTAGACATCACATACATTCGTATAGTTAATATTACGACCAATTACAAACGTGGCCATCGGGTCTGGATGCCAGCGTTCCATTATGGTGTTTGCAGCTGCACCCATTTTCTCAATTTCGTTGCTCTCGAACAGCCGGATGGTATCTTCCAATTGGAGACGTTCACCCCGTAGGGCTTTGTCCAAAATAAGATCTATCGCACTCATCGTTCGCATCCTCCTTCTAAACCCTTAGGGGTATGGTAGAATCACAAAATTACAGGAAGAAAAAATGTTGTCTCTTTTTTCAAGGTGACAACCCTTTCTCATACAATTGAACAGTTCATTTCCTCATCGTATCACAATCTGAACAGCTTGAAAAATGCTTTTACATTCTTCGCAAATTCCTATCCAGAAGAAAAGCAGCATCGCACTAAGCGATACTGCTAGTTATACTCTATTTCTCCACTAACACTCGATTGAACATTTCTTCCTGTTACTTGGACTCAATTTCTGCCCTAGCGGCCTCTAGTGCTTGGCCAAGATCAGCAATCAAATCCTCTGCATGTTCAATACCGACGGAGAAGCGCAGCAAACGATCATCTACACCCACAGCATTTCGAATCTCCACAGGAATATCAGCATGTGTTTGTACAGCCGGATAAGTCATAAGTGACTCTACGCCGCCCAAGCTTTCTGCGAATGCAATAAGACGAATATGACGAAGAAGCGGCTCTACGTATCTGGCATCTTTTAATTTGAAAGAAAAAATACCGGTATTGCCTGAAGATTGACGATTCTGGATTTCATGTCCTGGATGATCAGGCAATCCTGGATGGAACACTTCCGCAATCGCTGGATGCTCTAATAAGTAGTGAGCGATCGCTAGTGCATTGCTTTCGTGACGCTCCATACGCAGCGCCAATGTCTTCAAGCCTCTCATCAACTGATAACTGTCTGTTGGTCCGAGCACGGCGCCAATAGAGTTATGTAGAATAGCTAATTCAGCTGATAATTCTACACCCTTGGATACAATCAGGCCTGCCAGTACATCATTATGACCACCCAAATACTTAGTAGCGCTATGAACTACAATATCCGCACCTAATTCTATAGGCCGTTGGAAGAATGGAGTCAGCAGCGTATTATCTACAATGCTAAGTAACCCATGGTGACGTGCCCAAGTGCATACGGCTTCAATATCCGTGATCATCATAAGTGGGTTCGTTGGCGTTTCAATAAATACAGCTTTCGTATTTGGACGACGCGAAGCTTCCAGTGCATCCAAATCATTCGTGTCTACATAAGAAGCAGTGATTCCAAACTTGGACATAATCCGTTCCAACAAACGATAGGTACCGCCGTAAAGATCCAGCGAAACGATCAGATGGTCGCCTTGAGCGAACAAGGTAAGCACCGTTTGTATCGCTGCCATCCCAGAGCTACAAGCAAATCCTGCATCTCCAGATTCCAGTTCCGCAGCTGCATTCTCAAGCACTGAACGGGTCGGACTTTTGGTGCGGCTATAATCAAACCCTGTGCTTTGACCGAGTTTTGGATGACGAAATGCCGTTGCATTATAAATTGGAAAATTAATTGCTCCTGTGGCAGGATCTTCTTGAGAACCTATTTGAGCCAGTCTACTTTCAATCCTAAGTTTGTCATCCATGATTAATGCCTCCTAATTTATATTGTAGCGCTATTATCAATAAACAATCGGGTCGATATCATAAGGCGTTTCTTGATATACATAGTAATTGAGCCAGTTAGAGAATAATAAATTGGCATGCGCACGCCACACTGCTGGAGGTGTACGTTCTGGATCATCTTTAGGGAAGTAATGTTTCGGCAAAGCCATCTCCATCCCTCTAGACACATCACGGTCATATTCCCATTTCAAGGATAGAGGATCATATTCGGAATGTCCGGTCACAAATATTTGTTTACCGTCGTTTGTAGCCACTAGATACATACCAGCTTCTTCGGATTCAGCCAGAATCTGCAGATCTGGGTTATTCTCAATATCTTCACGGGAGACATCGGTATGACGAGAGTGTGGTACATGGAATACCTCGTCAAAGCCGCGCAACAGTTTAATGTTATTTTGATTAATCGTATGAGAGAAGACGCCAAAACATTTCTCAGGCAATGCCACTTTACGAACACCAAAATGATGATATAAGCCTGCCTGTGCCGCCCAACAAATATGCATGGTTGAAGTCACATTGTCCTTGCTCCATTCAAAAATCTCTTTCAGTTCTTCCCAATACGATACTTCCTCGAACTCCATTTGTTCTACAGGAGCACCTGTAACGATTAAACCATCCAAACGGCGGTGGCTGATCTCGTCAAAGGTTTTGTAAAAGCTCTTCAAATGTTCAGCAGAAGTATTCTTGGAAATATGGGAACGCGGATGCAATAAAGTAACATCAACTTGTAGTGGCGAATTTCCAATTAAACGCAGCAATTGAGTCTCTGTCGTCTCTTTAGTCGGCATGAGGTTCAGAATAGCAATCCGTAGTGGACGGATATCCTGATGGAAAGCCTGACTTTCGTCCATCACAAAAATATTTTCTCCGGATAGTACTTCTTTCGCCGGTAAACTGTCGGGAATTTTAATTGGCATTGTCTTTCCACTCCTTAGCTGAATTTAGTTATTTTGCCGCACTGCGGCTTGCTGAACATAAAAAGACCTTCCTCGGAAATCGAGAAAGGTCATATCTACAGTCATATGTGCCTCTCTCATCTGCCAGAATGTTCCTGAAGACGATTAGACGTCTGCAGAAATTCCGCAAGAATTAGCACCGTGCGTTTACACGCCGGTTGCCGGGTTTCATAGGGCTAGTCCCTCCACCTGCTCTTGATAAGATTTAGCTGTATTCAATTAAATTACTTTAAAATTCACTTTAAATCATGAACCTCCTTTTCGTCAAGTCCATACAATGCTGAAGAAGCCTCAAAATCACAATAAATTTGCTTGAAAGAGGCATACTCCGTTGTTATACTAGACAAGTATTTCATACCTGAACGAAAAGAAGAGGTGAGAAGAAGGATGGAAGGCGACCCGAGCTCGCAAATATGTGTACAGAATGAGCAACCACACAGGATAATCATCAGCTTGCCGGCGGCGGGAGCAGTTCTTCTTCATGCCCTCGAAACGTCATTTGGCCCTATGTATTGATTGTACCGCCGGCCAAGCTGATTTTTTTCTCTGTGCTTAATTTAGCAGTCCCTAGTGAAGACCTGGGGATAGGAGGAGTGAAATCAGATGAAAATCCGGCTGGTAAATGCAGGGGTTTTTACACCTATTGATGAAATTGATGAAACACTAACACCCCCAACGGAAGGGTTCTATTGGATTGACGCCGATGTTGAGGATTTGGAGCTGCTTCAGCCCTTGTTCAACCTACATGATCTTGCTGTTGAGGATTGCCTTAGCGAAGAGGATCAGCGTCCAAAGATCGAAATATACGAAAGTCACTACTTTATAGTTGTAAATAGCATCCGCTTTGACGATGAAGAAATTTTTCTACGGGCGCTCAATGTATTCCTTGGAAGACATTACATCATCACTGTCACGAAACAAAAGATCAATGAACTACGAATCCTGAAGCCTATGCTCTGGGAGCAAGAAGTAAGTGAACCGGATATGTTCCTTTACTTGCTAATTGACCTTGTCGTTGATAACTATTTCTCCGTCGGCGACCGAATTGAAGCTCGGATTGAGAAGCTGGAAGAAGATATCCTCATGCATACCAAGAAGTCACATCTCAGTGAAATTATCGGTCTGCGAAGTGAAATTCTATGGTTGAAGAAAATGCTGGGGCCACAAAAAGAAGTGATCAATACCCTAAATAAAAAAGACCTCCGTCTGATCGATGATCAGCTGCAGAAATATTTTAGCGACATTTATGAAAATGCGGTTAAAATATCTGAAACCTTTGAGACGTATCGCGATCTCATGGGCAACTTACGAGAGGCATACCAATCCAGTATCGCCAACCGCGCGAATGAAATTATGAGAGTATTTACTGCGATTACAACAATATTCATGCCCCTGACCGTAATTACCGGAATCTACGGTATGAACTTTGATCATATGCCCGAGCTTCATACGAAATATGGCTATTATGGCGTTATAGGCGTTATGTTGACTTTAGGCTGTGGGATGCTCTATGTTTTCCGCAAGAAGGAATGGCTATGAAACGAACCGGACGAATAAGCAAGACGAAGGCCCTGTAACCGTAAGGTATAAGGAAGCCTTCGTCTTTTTGGTATGCGCAAATTTAAAAGCTGGTCGCCATGCCCACTTTATGCGTCTGCTCTCGACGGAAACGGATGCGTATCAATCGCAGACGCTCATAATAAATATCCAATCCTTCAGCAGCGGAAAAATCGTCACCATACACCTTATGTAACACCGGTTTTAGGAAAAGATCCCCGAGCTCCACATAGGCATTCCATATCGCATCCTGCTCATTCTGCGGCATATTGCCAAGCTCTACATGGATCAGCTTCTCGACGGAATAACCTTCTCTTTCTAGCTCCTCTACCGCTTCAATCAGTTCACGCCGGTTCACTCCACTATTCACCTTAAGCTGTTCCAAGCCCAACCCATTCTCGATCCCCTGTAGCAAAATCCTCCGCAAGCGCAGTCGTTCTAGCTGCTTCTTATATTTGACTTCTTTCTGTTTATAAAGCCAAGAGACGAAAGACTCCTCTTCAATTACTTCATGCACCCAATTTAGAGGGAAGGAATGCTCCCTTGCCACCGCAGTAGTTATAGCCAGCCAATCAGCCCCAAACTGCGCTATCTTGCCTTCTCCAACACCCGGAATTTGCATCAGTTCCTCTGGCGTATGCGGTAGAAATGTACTTAACAAGCGCAACAGACGATTACTGGCGAGAATATAGGGCGCCTTCCGTTCACTCGAAGCCTTACCACGGCGCCAAGCACATAACTCTTCATAAATGGCTTCATTCCCATAATGTTCGCTGTAATATTGAAGCTTCAGCTGCTCCTGATTACGCCCAGTAAGACTATCCTCCTCGTGGAATATCCCATCGATTAAGGGTCGATAGCCATCTCCCATCTTCACTGCTAGCTCATGCCTGTATACACAGAGCATCTCATTCCATGAACCACCTTCATACCACAAATTCTCAATGTAATTCTCCCCACCTGAAAAATCACGCCAGCCCAAACTCCAGATCCCCTCTTCCTCTCCAATCCACAGCTGGGCGTACACCTCTTGATCCACTCCAGATATTCTGGATAAACGGTTCATAAACACAATTTGCATATTCATCCCTACCTTTCTCAACATTACAGCAAGCACAATAACCTTCCGGGAAGAGCCTCCTTCGGAGCGAACAAATCCTTTCTCAATCCGACCCCGAACGCAAAAAAGCACCTCTCTCACGATAAACGCGAAAGAGGTGCTCCCTCATTAAATGCTATACTGTTAGATCCTAGAATACCATATATTACCGAACAGTCAATGTCTTTTTATACTAGCTTCTAGCTAGAGCTAATGTAGCCAATCCAATCGCTCCAGCAAGCCCTGCATTGTCTCCAAGACCTGGTGAGACAACATAATTATCGATGTCAATATTAAGCGATGGATGCTGAACATATCCGCTCAATAACTCTTGCAGCTTAGTTCGAATTAACGGGAACAGGTGGCTTTGCTTCATAACACCACCGCCCATTACGATTTTTTGAGGAGACAGAATCAGCACATAGTTCATGAGTGCATGTGCAAGATAGTGGGCTTCCATTTCCCAAGCCGGATGGTCCACTGATAGCTCTCCTGCCGGTTGTCCCCAGCGTTTGCCGATCCCCGGACCTGCGGCTAATCCTTCAAGACAATCGCCATGATAAGGACAGTAACCCTCAAACGTATCCTCTGGATGTCTACGAACTAGAATATGTCCCATCTCAGGATGTGACAATCCATGGACCATCTGGCCGCCAACAACCGCTCCTGCTCCAATGCCTGTCCCAACCGTAATATAAAGACAGCTGTCCAGACCTTTAGCCGCTCCCCATTTACTTTCCGCAAGCGCTGCACCATTCACATCCGTGTCAAAGCCGATCGGAACGTTAAATTGCTCAGCCATTGTGCCTACCAGATTATATTGTCCCCAGTGAGGTTTTGGTGTCGTTGTTATGTAACCATAAGTAGGGCTGTCCAGTACGGGATCAATCGGTCCAAAAGATCCGATTCCGAATGCTTCTACATTCTTCTCTTTAAAATAGTCTATTACTAGTCCCATCGTTTCTTCCGGTGTTGTTGTCGGAAAGCTAACTCGGTCAACAATGGTACCATCCTCATAACCAATCCCACATACAAACTTTGTTCCGCCTGCTTCAATCGCTCCCAATAGCTTCACAGCAATTCTCTCCCTTTCTCTAGTTAGAAGTTGAAACGCTACCCATACACAAATGAATAATATCATAAAAAAAGCAATCACCAGCCCTAATTATACGTCGAATGAAGCGCTATCACAACAAGTATAAACGCCTTTTGCGTCCTTATAAGGACGCAAAAGGCGTTTAAGAGAGAAAGATAAGGATAATGTATAGTGTGAAACTTATACGTTCTTATAGTTTAACAAAACACCCTCCATGCATCTTTGCATGAAGGGTGTCTGATCTTAACCCAAATCGCCTAACTCAATCTGTACAATTCCTCGTTCGTCCTGCACCTCAGCAATCAAATGCATCAAGCTGCCGAACTCTAGCTCCTGAAATTTGCGCGCAGCTGTTTCCCGCTGTAGTTGCCACAAGGCTTCCGTCAGCTCGCAGACCACTGGTACATCGCAACGGATTTCCGCTAGCTCTCGCGATAAATGCAGCATATCCAGATCTGCTTCGATTTTGGTACGAACACCTTTAGGGAGCAGATGCAGATTCTCAATTACACCTTCAACTGTTCCGTATTCGGTCAGCAGTTTCAGCGCAGTTTTCTCACCAATCCCTTTTACGCCGGGATAATTATCACTGGTATCGCCCATAAAGCCTTTCAGGTCAATCACCTGTCTAGGCGTTAGACCCTTTTCCTCCAGCAATTCTGCAAGGTCATACACTTTATAGTTAGAGCGTCCCTTTTTCATAATGACGACCTTAACATTCTCATCAATGAGCTGAAGCATATCATGGTCACCCGTCAAAATATATACCTCAGAGTTTTCACTGTAACAAGAAGCCAGCGTACCAATGCAATCATCCGCTTCATAGCCTGCAAGTCCTATATTCGGCACCCCAAGCTCAGCTACTACATCTTTTACTAGATCGAACTGTGGAATCAGCTCTAACGGGGCTTCAATCCGATTCGATTTGTATCCATCGTATTTCTCGGTGCGGAACGTTCCTTTGCCCATATCCCAGCAGCATACGACGTGAGAAGGCTCAAATGTGCTTACCGCATCGAAAAAATACTGCAAAAAACCATACACCGCATTCGTCGGCAATCCAGCTTTTGTCTTGCGAATATATCCTCCATAAGAGGTCGCATAAAAGGCCCGGAACAGCAGAGCCATTCCATCTACAAGCATTACACGGCCCGTTGTTTCTGCTCTCATGTATAAACCTCTCCCTTAATCGTTCATTGTATTATTATTAAGCGCTTGTCCATGTTATTGCACAAAGAGTATTCTATCAGAAAATACATGATCTGATAAGGGATCATATAGTTACACATATGGGAGCTTATTCTTATCCTTTGAAATTAACATAAAAGACCACGCTCTCAAAATGAGAAGCATGGCCTTTTGTTATTTAGCTAGATACGATTATTGCACAGCGGACACATGGTGTGTCTCACCTTCAGCTACTTCAAGTGTAATAAAGCTAATTAGTCCTCTACCATCAGTTAATTCCTGCTTTGCTGTGATGGCAGTGCCGTTATGGTATAACTTACTAACATTTCCAGGGAAGGCCGCTCTCCAGACAAAAGGCTCTCCAGATTGTAACGTAACTACACTTTCTGTGTTGCCATTATGTTTAACCGTGAGAGTACGGTCGAGAATTGGGATCTCCCCCATCTCCGCCCATTTCAGAGAATTTGCAAGGGCAGGCAGTGTGCTGATTAAAGATGCTCCATTCGCCGCAATTCCCATCAATCCGGTAGCTATGGAACCAATCACGCAATAAGACACTTCTGGGTAATCCCGGCGATCCAGAGTAGGGTCAACCAGCTCCTTCAACTCGTTGAAGGCCTCCTCTTTCTCTCCATACCGATAGAAAATATCCGGCAGATAGGTTTTCCCCTCAACATTGGCTACACGATTGACTTTGACATCCTCCAGCGCCATACGCAGTTTTTCCTGATTACTGATCGAACCGTAATAGAGTGGAAGAAAGTTGCCCTCAGCATGATAGTCCGTTACGAAGGACCGGTCTTGCAGCATCGCACCGTAGAAACGATCTTTTGCTTCATTCCACCAGTCTTTCTCGTAAAGCTGTTCCAGTTCTTTCGCCTTGTCGGCATACTGCTTCGCTTCTCCAGCTTGGCCTCTAAGACTAGCGAGATGAGCAAACGCTCGGTATCCAGAAATCTGTGCACCGATCATATCACCGCCGAGTAGCGGATGAAGTCCAGCTTCATTGAAAGTCGCTAAACCTCTGCGGCCATACTCCGGATAATACTCCAATAGACCATCGCCATCTTTATCCCAAGTCTTCGTATATTCATTTAATGTTAATTCGAAGAACACCAGCAGCTTGCTATCGTTTAAATAATAGTTATCGCCCGTCCATTGGTATTGTCGCCAGCTTGTGTCGATAATATCGAAGTTTGCAGGGAGATTGTACCAGAAGTCCTGGTCATTATCATAATCAACTGGGGCAGGCACATTGTCCTTAGTGATCTCCCAGTATGTACACCAGTCCCGCGATTCCGAAATGTTCTCAGCAAAACGCATGATCATATTCTTAGTATGAAGTCGAAGCCCCAGTACAGCAGCTCCATTGCTATGATGCATAACATCACGAATGCAAAACGCTTCACGTTCAGGCAATGCTGCCTCATACCATAGCCCAACGGCATCTTCACCAAAATGGGCATATGCTAGTGCCTGCTGTTTGGCCCAGACAAAACCTTCGTTCAACTCTTTGTCAGAGGATTGGAAAGTTACTGCACCTGCTTTAGACTTTATTTCATTCAGATGAGTCATCTCAAAGTCACTCCTGTTATTCTGTTTAGCTTTCCTTAGAACCCGAGAAGGTCAGACCCTCCATAAATGCCTTTTGCGATGTAAAGAACAATAGTATACATGGCAGAGTTATTACGACTGCTGCAGCCATCAACAAATTGGTATCTGTGGCATAGGTGCCTTGAAATCCAGCGAGTCCAAGCGTGAGCGTCTTCCATTTATCACTGTTAATATAAATCAGCGGCCCCATGAAGTTGTTCCAGGATCCCATGAAGACCATGACGCCAACAGCCATCAAAGCCGGTTTGGACAGCGGGAGGAAGATCGTCCGCCAAATTTTAAAGTAACCGCATCCGTCGATGATTGCCGCTTCCTCAAGCCCAACAGGCAACCGAGAATAAAACTGGCGCAATAAGAAAATATAGAATGCTGAGCCAAAGAAAGCCGGAACGATCAATGGATAAAGTGTATCGAGCATGCCCAGCTTTTTGAACAAAATGAACTGTGGGATCATCGTTACTTCGCCGGGTAGCAGCATGGTTGAGAGGACGAGTACGAATAGGAATCCGCTTCCTCTAACCTTTAACCGAGCAAACGCGTAGCCGACAAGCGAACAGGACAGCACCGTACCTATAATGGGCAGAACGGTTGTAATCAAGGTATTAAGCAAATATTGCGGGAATGGAAAGGCGGTGAGTGCCTTGGCATAGTTGGCCCAACGCCAGTGCTCCGGCCAAATACTCATCCCCGAAACTGCAAGCTCCTCTAGACTTCGCAATGAGGCAGAGACCATCCAAACAAATGGATACAGGAACGCAACGCTCCCGATTAGCAGCAGAAGATAGGCCAGCCAGTGCCACTTTTTCTTAGCAGAATTACGCTCTTTTTTGACGGACACGACGCTTCCTCCCTCCGGTTTGCTCTGTTTCGTAGTACACCCATAAAGCACTGCTGCGGAATACAATCGCGGTGAACACTAGGATAATTACAAAGAGTACCCAGGCCAGCGCAGAACCGTAGCCCATTTTGAACCACATAAAGGCATTTTGATATAGGTAATAAGCATAGAAAAGCAATGAATTATCTGGCCCTCCGTTGATCATGAAACCTTGGGTAAACGTCTGGAAGGCGCCTATCATACTTGTGACTGTATTGAAGAAAAGGATAGGCGAGATCTGAGGCAGAGTAACATGCCATATTTTTCTCGCGGCAGTGGCACCATCGATTTCGGCCGCTTCATATAAACTTTGCGGAATGTCTGACAAGCCGGCCAGATAAATGATCATATTACCGCCAACGGTCCAAAGGCTCATAATAATTACCGCAGGCATCGACCAATCCGGACTGGAGAACCAACCAGGACCTTCAATGCCAACCAAACGCAGCAGCGAGTTCACGAGACCGACATTCGGATTAAAGATCCAGATGAACAGTACCATTTGTGCAACACCCTGCACCAGGGTAGGGAGATAATAGATCGTACGGAAAATATAAATACCGCGAAGCTTCAGATTCATCAGGATTGCAATAGCAAACGACAAAATGACCTGCAGCGGAACACTTACCAATGTGTAATAAAAAGTAACGGACAACGATTTATAGAAAAGTGTGTCTTTGAACAGCATCCGGTAATTGTCCAGCCCCGTCCACTGCGGATCACTGACCACTTCCCATTTATTGAAGCTGATATAGAACGAGAAGATCATCGGGCCTACCGTAAACAATAGAAAACCGATAATCCAGACCGAAACGAACATATAAAAGCTAGCCGTTTTGGTATGCATAATCTTCTTCTTCACCAGCATTCTCATCAATACAAAAATAACAATGAAGACCAGCGCAATCACGGTCAGAAAAGGGAGAAGCGGCAGTAATTCTGCCGGCATCCCCATTCCTTCATAGAAATTGTAAATCCCTTCTATTATTCCATTCATAGTATTCTCCCGTTAGTTTTGTTGTAGGATCTTATTAATCTTCTCTGCTACCTGCGGGAATACTTCCTTAACATCCTTTTGACCAATTCCGATCGGGGTCGTATCGTCGATAGCTTTCATCTCGTTACCGATCTCATTCGTACGCTTCTGAGCTTCCTGTGCATGCTGCTTCTCCGCAGCAAGAACGAAGGCATTCAGATTCTTATCCGGATAAATGGCTTCAAATGCACTAGTAGCACTGCTCAGAACAGGAATTCCATAGGCATTTTTGTTGCCGCCAATAATTTTTTGAGTTTCTTCATTCTGTGTCAGGTGATTAATGAAAATCTTAGCCGCTTCCGCGTTCTTGCTGTCTTTGCTAAGTGCCAGACCGTTGACTTCCTTAGAACCGCCACCTCCAGGGAACGGTACTAGATCCCATTTAAAGCTTTCTACTTCAGCCATCTGCGGTAGGTACCAAGGACCAAAGTCGGTGAACATACCGATTCTGCCGCCAAGATACCAGTTCATCATGTTCTGACCTTGTTTTTCTGTATCATTCGGTACAATACCCTCTTGCTTGGAAGCAACCATATACTCAGCGGCTTTAATGGCTTCAGGCTCACCCAATGCTGATTGGGTCAGATCATCACTATAGAATTGCCCACCGAACGAATAGATCCAGTTGCCCAGGTATAGCGGTTCAGAACCAAAAACCTTGGTAGCTCCCTCACCAGATGTTAGCTTCTTGGCGATATCATTGAACTCATCAGTCGTCATTGGCTCCGTTTTGCTCGGAAGCGGAATGTCATTCTTCTCAAAAAGGTCCACATTAATTGCCATAACCTTAGGCTTAATAATGAAAGGCGCCGCGTAGGCTTTGCCATCTACACTCATGGAATCAAGCAGTGTAGGTGAGCTGAAGACGGATCCATCCACTTCTAATTCTTGGAAAGCGTTTGCAAAACCAGGTAAATCCCCTCCGGAGATCAGCATCACATCCGGTGCAGTCCCCCCGGCAATCATCGTCTGTAATTTCGTCAGATAATCCTTTTGAATCCATTGACTTTCTACTTGAATATCTGGATAAGTCTTCTTAAAGTTATCTATCGCTTGCTTAATGGCGTCAGCCTCTGACTGGGCCCCCCAATAAGCAAACGTAATTTTCCCTTTAGGAGTCCCACTGTTACCGCCAGAGTTTGAGGAGCTTTGGGCTGTGTTTCCTCCGTTACCGGAGCAAGCGGATAACGCAATTACAACAAGCAGAGATAAAACAATCAAAGACCATTTTTTCATCATGTTGTCCCCCTTTTGAATGTTTAACTACCTTCAGATGAATGGGTTTCTGCACCGCAGCTGCTTCTGATGATCAGTTTAGATGGAAGTACAATCTTTAACGGCACTTCTCTACCACCGATACGTTCCAGCAGCATCTTTACCGCGCTCTGACCCATCTGTTCTGTATAGATTTTCACCGTCGTTAACGGCGGATTGGCATAGGCGGCCATTTCAATATCATCGATACCGACGAGGGCTACATCTTTGGGAACCTTTAAGCCCGCTTCCTTCAGCGCCCTTCCGGCTGCGATAGCCATCGGGTCCGAACCGATCAAAAAGGCCTCCGGCAAGTTTTGCTTCTCAATCGCATCCTTCATGAGCTGATATCCAGTGGACATAGAAAAGTTATTGCCGATGTGGACATGTTCAGGCATGTACAAATTCTTTTGCTTCATATAAGCTTCAAAGCTACTTTGCCGCTGATCCAATGAATCTGTACCGGAATTGGAGCCAAAACGATTAATGAAATCACGCGAGCTGATTAGACCGATCCTCGTATATCCAAGTCCAAGAAGATGATCTAATGCTGTTCGAGTTACTTTATCGAAGTCGTTAACAACGGAATCAAAGCGATTCTCATCCGGTGAGTAGTCCACAAAGACGACATTCTGTATCCGACTAAAAAATAAATTATAAGGATCAAACTCGAATTTCCCAATCACAATAAGTCCATCTAAACCTGACAGGCTTTCATAGGATTCATGGTTTACCCAGCGGATAGTACGAGTAATATGCAGACCAAGCTGATTGAACTCTTTTTCGATTTGCAGTCTGATGGACAAATAATAGGGGTCCTCTGATTCAAATTGCTCCGAACAAAAGGTTACTAACCCAATTTTATAATCTTTCAGATGTGCCGCATGAGTTACTGGACGTCGCTGACTCCCTTTATATTGCAGTTGTTCCGCAGCGGACAGAATCTTTCTCCTTGTTTCCTCCAATACCGATAATGAAGGATCTCCGTTCAACACCCGGGAAACAGTAGATGCAGATACCCCTGCCAGACTTGCGATATCACGAATAGTTGCCAAAACTAATCACCTTTTCACTTCATATTTGGGAAACACCCCTCACAATCATTTTATAGTTTAGCCAATCATTTGCCAATCTAAATTATGTTTGTTTACTAAACATCAGCGAACTTATGCGTGGTTCTAATATAACAGGGATTATTTTGTTTGACAATACTTATATTTAATCGCTTTCATCATTTATTTTCGCTATTAATGAAGCTTTTATCAGATAATAATTTATATTATATATTCTTGTTTACTATATGTTTCGTAAATATTATACTCATAACGAATGGTAAACAGTAAATATCTATTTTTTGAACTAGGAGGCATTATGAAAACTTTAATCAACAACGACTGTCCCCATGTAACTCTTATTAGCGACAACCCTTTCTTTGAGAGCACTACCACTGTTGAGACCATCGAGGAGAATCTTTTTCTGATTCATATCCGGTTAACAGCCTTGCAAAAAGATTATCCACCCGTGTGCCGTATAGAGTGGTCTATCCCCGCAGTTGACATCCATTCCCTGTGGCATCCGGGAACGGACCGAAATAAAGCTTTTCAGGTAGATTGGGGCGATGGCTTCCAATCCAAAAGTACTTCCCTCGCGCCAGTGGCTTCCCTGTTCAACTTAAGCGGACAGAACCGCATGACCTTTGCTTTTAGTGATGCCTTGAACAATGTGTCCATTAAAGCCGGTATCCATGAAGAGGACTCCAGTTTCCTATGCTCTGTAACCCTGTTCGAAGAAGCCCTACCGAAGATGGACCATTATGAAGCTACACTTCGGATCGACCATAGAAATATTCCATACCATAAGGCGTTGGAGGATGTAACATTATGGTGGGAGACCTTACCCGGCTATAAACCGGCCGCAGTCCCTGATGCAGCCTTACGTCCTATGTACTCTACCTGGTATTCCTTCCACCAAGCGTTGAGCGCCGCCGAATTAGAGGAGCAATGTAGACTTGCTAAGGAACTCGGCTGTGACAGCATTATCGTCGATGACGGCTGGCAAACAGACGACAACAATCGGGGTTACGCTTTTACTGGCGACTGGGAGGTTTATGATGGTAAGATTCCAGACATGAAATCGCATGTCGAAGCTGTTCATCGACTTGACATGAAATACATGCTTTGGTATTCCGTTCCGTTTGTAGGCAAATGCAGCAAGGTATGGGGTCAATTTGAGAATAAGCTGCTTCGCGTAGATGAAAAACTAAACGCCGGCGTGCTTGATCCTCGTTACCCAGATGTACGGGAGTATTTGATCCACACCTACGAACAGGCCGTTACAGGCTGGGATATCGACGGACTAAAGTTGGATTTCGTGGACAGCTTCAGACTCAGTCCAGATCAGAAGGAAGGAACTGCAGAGGGTAGGGATTACGAATCGGTGCCGGAAGCAGTTGACCGCTTGCTCTCCGATGTTATGGATCGATTAAAAGCCATCAAACCTGATATTCTGATTGAATTCCGCCAGACCTATATAGGCCCTCTGATGCGAAAATACGGCAACATGTTCCGAGCGAACGACTGCCCTAATGATTCTATTCAGAACAGAGTCCGTACACTTGACCTGCGTCTTCTGTCAGGAAATACAGCTGTTCATTCCGATATGATCATGTTTAACCCGAATGAACCTTTAGAGAGTGCGGCCATGCAATTGATCAACGTGATCTTCTCTGTTCCGCAAATCTCCCTGCGTCTTAATGACATCGGGGAGGATTATTTAGCTATGCTGCGTTTCTGGCTAGCTTTCAGCAGGGAGCATAGCGATGTTCTGCTCAGAGGAGCGTTATACCCACAGCAACCGGAGTTACTATATCCTTTAGTGACTGCACGAAAAGACGACATACAAATTATCGCTATCTATGCCGATGCTGTTGTTCCTATAGATCAGGATGCTTCCCATTTATTCATTGTGAACGGAACCTATAGCGAAAAGCTAGTCATCCGAAGCTCTCTTTCCCCAGCGTACTACAAGATACAGGTTAAAGATTGTTGCGGACAACTCATCAGCTTACAAACCCAGCAAATCAACAAAGGATTACTTGAAGTGTCAGTTCCTAAGGCGGGGATAATTAGCTTTACCCGAGTACCTAGCTCCCTGTAATTCCATCTAGAATTCTTGTTTTTTCAAATAGAGTATAACAAAAAGGGATGCCGCAACAGCCATAAAATGACTGTTGGGACATCCCCTTTACGGATTTATACTTTGGAAGCATTGCTCCAAGCTTCAGCATATTGATCTTCTTTAAAACCTACCGTAACTTTAACACCATCAGTGACAATCGGACGTTTATTTAGCATGCCATGGCTTGCGAGCAGCTCAAGCTTTTCCTGCTCACTAAGCTGTGCCATTTTGTCCTTAAGACCCAATGCTTTATAGACTTCACCACTTGTATTAAAAAACTTTTTCAGTTCAAGTCCGCTATTGGCCAGCAATTCACGCAGCTCCTCAACGGTAGGCGGCTGTTCTGCGATGTTTTGAAGCTCAAGCTCATGACCTTGAGCTTGTAGCCATTTTACTGTACTGCGGCAGGTGCTGCATTTTGGATATTGATATACTTTTAGTTTGCTCATGTTGTTCTCCTTTAATGGTAGTGATGAGTGCGCTACGCTGGCAAATTATTCTTCCGATCGCTGTTATCCTCAGATTTCTTGATTTAGTCCGCTTGTTGCGGATGAAATCCGAGGATAAAGGCGAAACTCCGTTTCTCCAGAACCAATTCACCCTCTCCGCTTAACATCACTAAGATAATTTTTACCTCAAATTCGCTTTCGGGTCTTGCTCCAATACATTCTCCAAGGCCGCCATATCAGGCGGCAAAGGAGCTTCAAAGATCATTTCCTGCAGCAGCACCGGATGCTTGAACGTCAGACGCACCGCGTGCAGTGCTTGACGCGGTATGGAGGCATCTAGTGCTGTAACGGACTCTAACTGTTCACTTTGAGTTAAAGTCAATTCCGGTAGATTATACAGCTCATGACGATACATGCTATCACCAATCAAAGGACAGCCGATAGAGGTCATATGGACCCGAATCTGATGAGTACGACCACTCTCCAGCTTCAGTTCAACTTTTGAACCTTGTGCGTATACGGTTTTAACCTCATACCGAGTCAGAGAAGGATAACCATCCGGTGTCACGATACGCCGATGCGGCTCCTCAGGATCACGGTCAATAGGTCCGTCGATATCGCCGAAAGGCTCCACAGGAGCCCCATGAACAAATGCAGCATAACGTTTGTCCACTGTACCCGCAATCATCTGCTCAGAAATATGCTGATGGCTATACGGATTCTTGGCGATGACTAACACACCGGAGGTTTCCTGGTCCAGACGATGGACGGGTCGAAAGCGGAAACGTTCATTTTTTTGCGCCCAATAATGAACTACTCCGTTAGCCAGCGTATCAGTGTAATGTCCGTGTGTGGGATGCACGATGATCCCAGCTGCCTTGTTTACTACGAGCAAATGCTCATCTTCAAATAGAATTTCAAAGGGAATCGGCTGCGGTAAAATATCATCCGAAGTCTCTGTTTCCATGCGAATCTGTACAATATCGCCTGCCTTAACATGTACGCTGATATAAACACGTTCTCCATTTAATGTAATCCCTTGTTCTGTTTGCTTAAGGCGTGACAACAATTTACGTGAGACATCCATCCGTTTATGCAGGATCGTCTTCAGCAACCAGTCATCCTCTTCTGGCGGTATAATGTAAGTAATTGGTGAATAATAGCTAGTCATATTAGTCTCGGAACACCTTTTTACTGCGAATGTATTCTACATCAGTAATCCCTGCCCGTGTATTAGCCGTCCTAGCCAGCGCAAAGAAATAATCGGATAACCGGTTCAAATAAATAACCGCTTCCGGATTAATGTCTGCATTTCGTCCAAGTGTAACTGCCCGGCGTTCCGCCCGGCGGCAAACCGTACGGCACACATGTAGAACCGAAGCCAATGGACTGCCCCCAGGGAGGATGAATTTTTCTAGTGGTGGATTCTCTGCTTGAAGTTCATCAATCCAGCCCTCCAACCGTTTAGCCATCTCACTTGTTACCATATATTGACCACCATCACCTAGCTTAATAAAAGCCAGATCGGTTCCGCAATCGAATAGCTCATGCTGAATCTCCAGCAGCTGCTCGCGTACATCATCAAACTGATCGTCCTCCATCAGGCTCCTTGCCTGACCTACAAAGCAATTCAGTTCATCGATCGTTCCGTAGGCTTCAACTCGGACATCGTCCTTACCAACCCGGCCGCCAATCACTGAAGTTTGACCCGCATCACCCGTGCGTGTATAGATCACCATGGCTTACTCCTCCTATCCATTCTTCAAATCACATAATGCTAGTTTAAGCTTTCTTATATAAAAATGGCAAATGAAGAGTATAGTTAGCAACTGACATTTAGGCTTAAAGGAACAACAAAAAGAGGACCCTAGGGTCCTCTTCAACAGCATGTAGCGACGTTATTTTCCAACTGGACGCCCCTTCATGTATTCATTTATCTTGAGATCCAGTAAACTGCTAATTTCAATCACATTATCTGAAGTGAATGATTTTTCCTGCAAAAAAAGCTGCTCCATTTTGCTACGGAGTATTCTAATTTCATCTTCCAGAGAGAGTATGCGAGCAGAAGCATCACCCTTGGGGGACAGTTTCCCACTTCCAGAAAAACACTGCCCTCCATAGGAAGGTAAGTAATAATCGGCACTAAGCACAATCATCCCTCCTAAAAGTATTATTGAGCGCGTGCCACAAAATGTCATTAAAGTAATAAAAGAAACTTCAAAGCAACGCTTAATTCCAGAGTAAAATACGTCCTTGTTAGTTCTATTATAGGGGTTAATTACTCTCAAAGTAAAATAATACCATAGGATTATAGGATAGGCTATAGTCCAATTTTCTCTATTCCATTCTCTCTCGTTCCAGTTGTGTGACAAAAGCACCAATGCGTTCTATAGCTTCATTCAGTTGAGCTACTGAAGTAGCATAGGAACAGCGTAAGTAACCTTCACCACCTAAACCAAAGACACTCCCAGGTACAGCTGCCACTTTATATTCAAGTAATAATCGTTGTGCAAACTGATCAGATGTCAGTCCTGTCTTGCGCACGCTTGGAAAAGCATAAAATGCACCTTGTGGTTCATGGCACTCCAGTCCCGCATCACGCAAACCCTTAACAATCAGCCTCCGCCGTTGGTTATAAGAATCGACCATTCGATCCTTCTCTTCCATCCCATTGGTCAGTGCCTCAAGTGCAGCCACCTGGCCCATAGAAGGAGCGCACATCACAGTGTACTGGTGAATCTTAAGCATAGCGGAGATCAAATCAGGGTGACCACAAGCATAACCCATTCTCCATCCAGTCATGGCAAAAGCCTTGGAGAAACCGCTGACCAAAATCGTACGGTCCATCATACCTGGCAATGAGGCAAAGCTGACATGATTAATTCCATACGTTAATTCCGCATAGATCTCATCCGAAATTACAATAAGATCGTGCTTCTCTACAACCTTGGCGATCGGCTCCCAATCCTCTCGGGTCATAACACTTCCCGTTGGGTTGCTCGGGTAGCACAGAATTAGTACTTTGGAGCGTGGAGTAATCTTCGCTTCCAAACTCTCTGCAGTAAGTTTAAAGTCATTCTCTCCGATGGTTTCGATACCTACAGGAATACCTCCACCAATAGCCGTTATCGGCGAATAAGAAATATAGCAAGGTTCTGGTATGAGGATCTCATCGCCCGGCGTGATCAAAGCGCGCAGAGCCAGATCGATTGCCTCACTTCCGCCGACCGTTGCTATAATTTGATTGGCAGGATCATACTCCACTGCAAAACGGGTGTGCAAATAGTTCGCAATACCCTCCCTTAGTTCAGGCATTCCTGCGTTGGATGTATAGCCTGTAAATCCTCTTTCCAGCGAATAGACACAAGCTTCTCTGACATGCCACGGGGTCTTAAAATCAGGTTCCCCGACTCCGAGTGATATGATATCCTTGCTCCCTGCAGCCAGATCAAAAAACTTACGAATACCCGAAGGCTGAATTTGCTGTACCAGCGGGGCCAAATAAGAATTCATTGATTTGCTGTCTTCTCCAGTTAGCTGCGTTTTATTCGTGATCATATGATTACTTCCTTTATGGAGAGATCATCAGACGGTTGTCTTCCTCATGCTCCTCAAAGATGATCCCATCCTGTTTGTATTTTTTAAGGGTGAAATTCGTTTTAGTTGAGAGTACTGAATCAATTGGAGACAGCTTCTCGGATACAAAATTGGCCACTTCACGTAAGTTTCGGCCTTCCACTTCTACCAGAAGATCGTAAGCACCTGACATCAGATAAACGGATTTCACTTGTGGATACAGGTAGATTCTCTCGGCAATGCCTTCAAATCCGCGACCCCGTTCGGGTGTAATCTGTACCTCAATCAGCGCTGTCACTTTCTCGTCATCGACTTTATCCCAGTTTACAACGGCTGCATACTTAACAATTACATGGTCCTTCTCTAATTGCCCAATCGCTGTCTTTACGTCTTCTTCTTCCTCGCCAAGCAGCGTAGCTAAGAGTGCAGTAGATCTTCTCGCGTCCTCTTTAAGCAGTTCCAGCACTTTCCTCTTTAGTTCGTTCATTTCCTTCATGCCTTCCCTCCGGATAGTTCGCAAATGACGTTGCGCTATTCATGCGTCGCCCCGCGAAAAGAGTTTAATACTAATATGACATGAATTGAGCATCTCTGCAAACAAAATAACCCCATATGATATCCGCATAGAAGACTAGGTTTACTCAGCTAAATGGATTTTTATACAAAAAACGCCCGTTTATACCGGAGCTCTCGGTATAAACGGGCGTCAGCCTTAAGGTTATGTGGCAGGATGCTTCATCCGCTAACCATCTTGGTTACATTAAATGAGACGGTTGATGTTGTCCATTCGAATGAAGATGAGCGTTCGCATTGTGAGCAAAGGATCCAGCTTGTCCGGTTTTTTGCTGAACAAATTGTCCGGCTTTTTGCTGCAATTGCTGTGCAGTTTGGAGCTGTTTGTCTACATCTTGGCGCAATGCTTTTGCAGGTGCAGGATACATATTCAGTTGGGACATCTGCGTATAAAGCTCGCCCTGAAGTCGAAGCGTGTTCATGGTCATGTCGTTAAACACCCGACGAACCGCTGGACATGCCGATTCCGTAGCAGCTGTCGCATACTCACGAACCGTCCGCTTCAAATCACACAAAATGGTGTTCATTAAATCCTCATCTGGCATAAATGCTGCTGGATTCTGTGCGTTCATTTTATAACCTCCTTAAGATTAATAATGCAATTATTGTGGGCTTGTTGGTGCGTACTGTTGATGCTGCTGGAGTAACTGAGTAAGTGTATCCATGTGCTGCGTGTGATTTTGGATATGCTGCAAACAAACTTGTCGAACCTGCTCGTTCTGCGTTGTCGCGGCGGTAGCCGCACATTGCTTAAGAAGCAAGTCCTCATTAGAGATGGAGTCTGCGATATATTCCAATTCTTTTCCACTTAGTGCCTGCATTTGCATTGATTGCATGAGTTGTAGTCCCTCCTTGTAGTTGATCCAAACAGGCTTTAGTATACCGCCAACGCACACCATTTATTTGCCCAACAGCACTAGAGAGTTATGACAAAAATAAGAACATGCTGCGAATGAGACGGTAAAATGCCGCCCATACTAAATTATGGAACAAATGAAGGAGCGATCATTTTCATGAGACTAAATAGCGGCACCCCACCTTGGAGAAGCACTTTACAAGACCCACCAACTTATCCTGTGCTAGAGGATACCATTCACTGTGATTGCTTGGTCGTAGGGGCTGGAATGGGTGGAGCAATGGCATCCTATCGCTTGTCTTTAAGCGGAGCTGAGGCTGTTCTGATCGAAAAAAGACGCGTCGGAAGCGGAAGCTCACATGCCAATACTGGTTTACTTCAGATATCTAACGACAAATCGTTAACCTCATGTATGAACACTTTTGGAGAAAGGAACGGCTTGCTCTTTTATCAGTTATGCCAAGCAGGGGTTAGAAATATTTTGGATCTGCCAGCCAAGCTCGATATCGATCCCCAGATCATTCCTCGCAGCAGCCTTCTATATGCCAGTACACCAGAGGATGTACCTGCTCTGCGAGAAGAATATAAGAACCTCGTTGCTCACGGATTCGATTCTGATTTCTGGGAAGAGGATAAAATTGCTTCGGTGTATTCTTTTTCTAAACCTGCTGCACTTTATTCACGCAGTGATGCAGAAGCGAACCCTTTCCGGACAGTTCACAGCCTGATCGCCAAGGCAGCAATGAATGGTGTACACGTTTATGAGCAGACCGAGGCTAAACACTATGAGTTTACTGAAGATGGAGTAATTTGCCACACAGAGAACGGACGTATTATTGCGAAGAAGGTTATTTTTGCAATGGGTTATGAAACGCAGGAGTTTAAAAAAGACCGAGGCGCTGAGCTGATCAATACGTATGCAGTGATGACCAAACCTCTGAAGGAATTCCCCAAGTGGCATGAGCGGAGCCTCCTCTGGGAAACCGCCCGACCGTATTTGTATTTTCGGACAACACCGGAGGGACGTATTATTGCAGGAGGTAAAGATGAACCGTTGACGGATCCAGAGCGCCGTGATATCAGAGTGATTTCACAAAGTCAAAGGTTATTGGAAGAGCTGGAAGCTTTATTTCCTGAAATCAAAGGCATTGAGATAGAATACTCCTGGGGTGCTGTATTCGGCTCTACGCGTGATGGGCTTCCTTATATCGGCCCTCATCCCAAGTACCCTCATTGCTACTTCATCGAGGGTTATGGGGGCAATGGGACGGTGTACAGCATGATTGCTGCGGAGTTATTAACAGATACGATTGCGGGTAAACATCGGCCGGAGCTTGATCTATTCTCATTGACACGATCAGCCAAACCTTCTCCTTCTTAGAAAACGGACGTGAATAAGCAATATTGAGGTTTTTATAAAAAAAGCTTAGTCCCCTTATGGTCAATAAGAGGACTAAGCTTTTTATGAGGATGCTTATGCTTTATCGGTACTCAGATTACGTACGAGCTGAATACGGTCTTCCTGCGCTAGACTGTGCTGTACATGGAAACAAGACGGGCACACATACACATTAAGGGAGAATGGAGATGTTAATACAGGTCCACCTAGTGTAGCCGGTGCAGATGGCTCGAAGCTGCTAACAAGCTGTTTACCAGCAAGGATAGTTAACTCATGGCATTGTGTACATTCCGGAGCTTCTTCCTGAATCGCTAAGATGCCCGATACACGCTCTTCATACTTATTCAAATCATAATCGTCACCGAATTGGTTGAGCGTGTTGTAAATAGGAACTACACTGTCTTTGTCGACGTCTCCCCAAAGATCATCATCATTAATAACCTCTTGTTTAGGTTCTTCTACAACTTCTTCTTCGTCTTCTTCAATGCCGTCTATCCCTACAGTAACTGTACGATATCCGTTAAGTTCATTGTTGCAGTGAGGACAATTTTCCTCGGGTCCGAATTCCTCGTCCCATACGATTTCGGTATGACACCAAGGGCACACAGTTGTTTCCATCTTAATAATCTCCTTCATACTTCACGTTTAAATTTAGTTCATCATTAAATAAATAATACCGGCTGCTATAAAAGCAATAGCTGACACAAACAGAACTCGGGTAAGAATCTTCATGATATCCTCCTAATACTCCACAAAGTGGAGCTGCTCATTTCAAAGCTTGTCCAGCTTCATCTGGAATCCTTTGTAGGGAGGTGCAGAACTTTCTATTTTTTTAAAATATAGCTGCACCGATCACATAAGACAACGAAACCGAGATCAGCATCGCTATTAGCCCAACAGCACGGTTATCTGCAGCGATCTCCTCATCAATAGAGAACACTGGGGTTAGGAATTCAAATAAAAAATAGGCAAGCAGCAGCAGCAAAAAACCGACGACCGACCACTTCATCGTCTCATAAATCGAAACACCTGATTCAATGCTGAAACGCAGTACGTTGCAAATTCCGAAGATTTTGCCACCAGTAGCCATGGCTACTGCCAAGTTCCCCTTGCGAATTTCTTCCCAGCAATTATATTTCGTTACCATTTCAAAAATAGACAGAAATACAACAAGCCCAAGAATTGCTACTGCAAAGTAGCCAAGCAAGGCACCTAGCGGATGACCCAGCAAAAGATCAATATCTCCTTGCACACTTTTCCCTTCTTTCTGCCGGGCAATCCCGCTATTGCAGCTCAGCCACGGTTACGCCTGCGCCGCCTTCATTATAATTTCCAAGCCTATAGCTCTTAACATGTCTGTGCTTACGCAAATATTCTTGAATTCCTGTGCGGAGCACACCTGTGCCTTTACCATGAATAATAGAAATTTGGCCCAGATTTCCTAAGAAGGCTTCATCAATAAAACGATCCGTCTCCATAATCGCTTCTTCCAAATTCGTACCTCGCAAATCCAGTTCTCTACGAATGTTCTCATCACGGGAGCGTTTAACGGTTGTCGCCTGCCGAAGGGGCGTTGGTACAGAGGCTGCTTTCGAAGAGAGCAGTTCCAAATCATCCAGGCTTACCTTCATCTTCATGATCCCAAACTGTACTAAAGCCTCTTTAGAGCCGCTTAATTCCACTACAAAACCTTTTTGGTTTAAGCTATCTACTTTCACTTCGTCACCAGGACCAATCGTCCGCGGAGTCTTAGCAGGCTTACGAGTAGCGGCTTTCTTACGCGGTGAAGGTTCGGCTTCATCTAGACGTCTCCGTGCTTCAATCAGCTTATGCTCTTTGACTGAAGCGCCTTCTTCCATAGCTAAGCGTCGTAAATCACTGATAATTTCCTCAGCTTCTTTACGCGCTTTCTCCAAGATTGCGCTGGCATCTTTCTCCGCTTTCTCCAGTCGTTTATCTCGCTGACTTTCCAGCTTCTCCAGCTCTTGCTGCTGTCTGCCGCGTAATTCCTCTACTTCGCGGCGGATACTCTCTGCTCGCTCATGTTCCTGTTCCGCTCCAAGTCGATTCTCTTCGAGAGAGGCAATCATATGCTCTACACGTAGATCCTCTTCCTTCACTTCGCCGCGTGCATGCTCCAGAATCGCACCTGGCAGACCTAATCGCTCTGCAATTGCAAAGGCGTTGCTTCGTCCAGGAACACCAATCAGCAAACGATAGGTAGGACTGAGACTTTGAACATCGAATTCCATGCTGGCATTGATGACCCCTTTACGCTCATAAGCGTAAGCTTTCAATTCGCTATAATGCGTGGTAGCGACCATACGGCATTCAGTCCGGTGAATATGTTCCAGAATGGCAATCGCCAGTGCGGACCCTTCTGCAGGATCCGTTCCTGCACCTACTTCATCAAGCAGAATAAGACTCTTGGGAGTCATTCTACGCAGAATGGAAATAATATTCGTCATATGACTGGAGAATGTACTCAGACTCTGCTCAATGCTTTGTTCATCCCCGATATCTGCATAAATGGCATCAAACACACACATTTGACTGCCTTCTTCTGCAGGGATGAATAACCCAGACATCGACATGAGACTCAACAGTCCAATGGTCTTGAGTGTAACGGTTTTACCACCCGTATTCGGTCCGGTTACAATAATGGAGCTATATTGGTTGCCGAGCTCCACATCCAGAGGAACCACATGCTCCGCGGGAATAAGTGGATGGCGTCCTTTGCGCAGCTTCAAATACCCGCGATCGTTCATACGAGGCTGTGTAGCCTTCATATCTCGGGCAAGACGCGCCTTGGAGAAGATAAAGTCAAGCTCACCAAGAATATCGATATCATAAGTCATTTCTTCGGCTATATCAGCTACAAGCGCTGTCAACCTATGCAATATGATCTCGATCTCCCGTTCTTCACGCAGCCGTGTTTCACGCAGCTTATTATTCATCGCCACAATGGACTCAGGCTCGATAAATAAAGTGGCTCCTGATCCGGACTGATCATGTACAATCCCACCGAAATGCGCACGATACTCCGCTTTTACAGGAATAACAAACCGATCTCCACGAATGGTTACCAGCTGATCCTGCAGCATTTTAGCAACGGAAGAAGAACGAATCATGGAATCCAGCTTCTCACGAATTCGGGTCTCTCCTCCGCGCAATTCACGGCGAATCGTAGCTAATTCAGAGCTAGCTGTGTCAAGTACATCTGCGTTCTCGTCTATACATAAACGGATGGCATCTTCTACATGTTTTTGCTCCGATAAAACATCGCTGAGTGAAAATAGGAATTCAATCTTTTCCTCCTCATGCATAGCTGCCAGGAATCGTTTAACTCTTCGTGCGCCGCCAATGGTAGTTCCCACTGCCAACAGTTCAGTTGTTCCCAACATTCCACCTATAGAGGCACGTTTTAGTGCTGCTCGAATATCGCTTATCCCGCCGAATGAAGGAATACCCTTCAGACGATCTACATTAGCCGCTTCGTCCGTGGCTTGAAGTAGCTTCTTCACACCTTCAAAATCACCGGATGGTCTTAGTTGCTCCGCAGTCATTCGCCCCATTGAGGTTTGCGTATATTGCATTAATTTATTTAAAATCTTGCGATATTCAAGCGTATGCAAAATTTTGTCGTCCAATTACAGTCACAGCTCCCTTCATAGATGTTTCCATTATACAGAATTCAAGCCAATTTCGCTATTTGGTATCGGTTAAAGCATAAAAACAAGTATTAAGGTCACAATAAGAACTGCACATATCCTTAGCTTGGGCCAAAGGAGGTTAGTACAGTGAATTTCTTGAGTCATGTGGGTCGTTTTATTGTAGCAGCGCTTGTTCTGATGGTCGTTAGTTGGATTGTTCCACAGTTCTCGGTTGGTGGCTTCTGGAGCGCTCTAATCCTTGCACTGGTGATTGCGTTACTCGGCTGGGTTGTCGAAGGAATCTTCGGCAAAAAAGCAACGCCCTTCGGGCGCGGTATCGTCGGTTTCATCGTTAGTGCATTAGTCATCTGGGTCGCTCAATTCGTAGTGAGTGGAGTCAGCGTTTCCATTCTAGGAGCTATCCTGGCGGCGTTGGTCATCGGTATTGTTGATTTGTTTTTGCCGGTATCCACGCCGTTTGAGGCAGCAAAGTAACGAAAGCTATTCACAACACAGAACCCCTATTTCCGGTTCTTTTCCGGTAATAAGGGTTCTGTGTTGTTTTTATCCTTATGACACAATCTCCGCTTCATGACTTTCAGCACAATTGACCACTCTGTTCTTACCTTGCTTTTTAGCTGTATAGAGCGCTTTGTCCGTTTTACGAAAAAGAAGCTCTTTCCCATCCCCAAGCTGATAATCACAAATTCCAATGCTGACAGTAATCGGCTTATTTCCAGCCTGCAAATGCTCGATTTGAGCAATATTGATCCGTAATTTTTCTACAGCCTCATAAGACTCTGAAAAACTTTTGTCTGTAAAAATCACAGCGAATTCTTCACCGCCATACCTAGCCGCAAAATCATTTAACTCAATCATACCGCCCACCTTGTCCGCAATTACCTTAAGAACAAGGTCCCCAACCCTATGTCCGTAGGTATCATTAACTTGCTTGAAATTATCTATATCGAAGAGAGCCAGCTGTAGTTGAAGGTTGTTGCTTTCACATTGCTCTAATAATGAATCCAAATATTCATGAAAGGTTTTATGATTATATAGTCCAGTGAGTGCATCTATCTTCAGCAGCTTATCCGAAATAGCCCTCTCCACCATTAGATCTTGGCCTTCCTTCGTTAATCTCTCCAGATTTACACGCGCTTCCCGCGCACGAATAATTACAGCAAGAGCCATCCCTACAAATATTATAAACACACACTCTACTATTAAGAATTCAAGCAGCGGTTTATGTAGGAATGGCCTTTCCAACCCGAAATATACTACCGCATAAAACACAATACTAAATAGTCCCATTAGATACAGGAGCTTACGATCAAAATAAATTAGAGCGACCATAATCGGCATCATGAGCGTCATCTGAGCACCATCGACAAAAGGCTCTAATACAAAATACATAAGGTAGGACACTAAAAATCCACAACTAACCACCCCATATTTAGGGGATTGTTTACTATAACGAAGCCACAGCTCCGCAGTAATCATAAGGACCACAATTAGTAAATTACAAGCAAAGAATAGGTGCCATAGATTCGTGTCCATGGTTGTTTTTATTTGAAGTCGGTCAATATTCGACAAAAACAGCAACTGTGAGATTAATAAAAGAATAACTACCATCCAATAACCTTTTAAGATTCTACGGTGCCAAACCTCCGTATTTAGCGTATCGTTAGTGCTTGAAATATGTATCCCCTACTTTTGTACGTTAATGTAATAGCTTTCATTATAATAAATTTTAGTTATATTTTCATCATTTATTTGCAATTTACGACAAAGTTTGAACAGTCTCCCTTGTTCACGGATTTTTCACATTTAATCAAAGCGCTTACTTAAATTTTAAGTTATGATGTCTACATAATTGTCACATTTCCACTATGCTTGGACTTCTTGGGAGGAGGTTTGGATCATTAAAAAATTCGCAATTCTACTTTCAATTGTGTTCGTTATAGCACTTACAGCCTGTGGAAACAGCAATGATAGTGCTGCTGGCAATGCTAACACATCGGAGCCGGAGATCGAGGCAGAAACAGAACTTACAATTACAGCTACGAATTACAGCTTTGATCAGGAAGAATATCATCTAAAAAAAGGTGTACCCGTCAAAATTATTTTTAAAAACGATAGCGGCAATCACGGCATCCTTATCCCTGAATTCGAACTCCAGCTTAATAGCAAAAAGTCCTCGAAAGTAATTGTTCCAGAGGAAGCCGGCACATTCGAAATGACCTGTTCGATTATGTGTGGATCCGGACATAGCGGCATGAACGCAAAAATCATTGTGGAATAGATGAATCATTAAAAAGCCGATCGTTAGGGAATTGCCCTGACGATTGGCTTTTTATTTAAGTGAGAAATATAAGACATGGTGTGAAACTTATTAAACAAAGAGGGCTGACCTGAAATAGATCTCTCTACACATCAGGTACAGCCCACTTTCTTGCATCCGACATTCAACTGTCCTGTTCGATCAGTTGAATCCATTCATTATATTCATTCTGAAGCTTGGCATATTCCTCTTGAAGATTACGATGCTCATCCGTCATCTTCTGTAGCTCATTCTGATGCATCTCAAACTGGACCTGTAGCAGACGAAGTTGTCCTTGGGCCAATTCATAATTCTCGCCGACTTCACCAAGCTGCTGAAGCACCTCACTGCGTTCACGTTCAATAGATTTCTGCTTAGCCTCAGCTTCACCAGCCTCCTGCTGCCAAATATCTATCTCTTCACGCAGCTTCGCTTCCAAATCACTCCACTGCTGCTGTCGCTCGAATAATTCCTCGTACTTTTGCTTCCATGAAGCGCCGTACGCCTCTGCCTCCCTCAGAACATCCTGCTGCTCTGCAACCGTAGCAGCGGCCTCAAGGCTAGCTTCAGACAATTCCTCTAAGCGTCGAGCTGTCTCTTCGCCTTCTTCTTGCAGCAGTTGATATCTTTCCTGTAGACGTTCTCCATCTTGCAGCACTTCATCATATTGAGAGATCAGTTCCTCATAGCGTTCACGAAGTGCAGACAGTTCCTTCTGAACCTGTCCACCTTGTTCACGGAGTGCTGCAGTTTCGTGTTCTGCATCTGTACGAAGCTGAGCTTCCCGATCTAACTGTTGTACTAATCCATCCGCTTGACCACGAAGGATCTCAATCTCCTTTTGAAGCGCCAAAGATTTCTCTTCGGTCTCCAGTAGGTTCATTTCAAGCTCACTAATATCTTCCATCCGTTTATCCGAGAGCTCCTGCCAATTTGCTGCCTCCGCCATAGATCCAGCGAGTTCTTCCTGAACACGGTGCAGATTGTCATTCGTTTCCTGGAGTGACTTCCGCAGCTGTGATGCTTCATTCTGAGACTGCTGATAACGCTGGCGCAATTCTTCCAGCTCTTCATTCAACAGCGTGCCTAGCTCAGTAGCAGTACGCAGCTCTTCACTGAGCTGTTCTTCACGTTTAACCACCGCTTCATATTGTCCGAGCAGCGTCTGACGAGCATCTCGTTCACTCTTAAGACTGGCTTCAGCCGAACGGAGTCTAGACTGAAGTTGTCCTGTTCCACCACGAAGCTCAGCCAGCTGTTTCTCGAGCTCTTGAATGTTTTGCTTATGTCTATGTTCCTGAGTACCTTGTGACTGACGAAGTTCCTTATTCTTAGCAAGCTCCCGTTGTAAAGCTTCCCGTTCTTCAGCCAATTCCTTGCTTAGCTTCGTTGTCGTGCTCTCAAGCTCCTTACCCAGTGTCAACTTCGTCTTCTCGAGTTCCTTACCTAATGTTGATTTGGTTTCCTCAAGCTGTTTCTCTAAGGTTGATCTGGTCTCGGTTAACTCAAGCTCCAGAGCAGACAAGGAGTCTGACTTCTCCTTAGTCAGCGTCTCACGGATGTTCTCCAGCTCTTGCAAATGCGCTGCCTTCTGCTCTTCCAACTGCTGTAGACGGATGGCTTCTGCATTCGCTAGTTCCTCTCGATGATTCTCACGCATAGCAGACTGTTCAGCCTCATAACTTGCCCGCAGTTCCTGCAACTCCAGCTCACGCGCAAGCAGCTCCTCTTCCAGCTTCTCTCGTGCGGCTTCAGCCGCTTGGGTTGCCTCTTGCAGCTGGTTAGCATGTACTTTACGCTCATTCTCCTGAATTTCCAGATGACGCTTGCGCTCTTCTTCAACCGCAGCAATCAGTCGTGTAGCTTCTTCTTTAGCCGCCGCTTCAAGGCGTTCATATTCTTCTTGTCGCTCCCGCTGAACCTCCAGCAGGCGAGATACTTCCAATCGCAGTTCACTGCGTTCACCTGTCATCATGTTGAGTTCATTTTTAAAATCCTGAACCTGAATAGCCTGCTCCGCCATATGTACTGCTGCAAGCACCGCTATGCGCGGCGTATCCAGTCTGTTGTGTGATTTAGAAATCGTGCGCATATGTTCGTCAACATAACGGGCCACTTGTTTCATATATTCAGTGCTGCTTCCGACGAGTTTATAGGAAGTTCCGTATATCTCCACGGCGACACGTGTCCGGTCCATAGCCACAGTTGTGCCCTCCTTTGTATGTGTGCGGATTCTAAGTTAGTCTTACTGTTTCTATTGTAGCTTTTTTCTTAAGCATTTGGCAAAATCCCTTGTAATCAATAGACTCTCGCTGATATCCTCCGCATTTCACTCTACCCAGAAAAAGCCGCAGCGAATCTCAGTTTCTAAATGGATTCGCTGCGGCTTTACACAATTCCTGCTATTTTCTTAATTCTGCACCAAAAGTTTGTTGAAGGACTGATAATAGCTTATCATGCACCTCTCCAACCTCTTCATCTGTCAATGTATGTTCACCGTGACGATACAGCAGTGAGATCGCAATACTCTTCTTTCCACTCTCTAACTTGCCACCAGTGTACACGTCGAATACCTGCACGGATTGCAGCAAAGTTCCTCCGTTTGCACGGATGGAAGCTAGCAGATCGCCTGCTGGTACAGTTGAATCTACAACTACTGCAATATCCCGTTCCATACCTGGGAAACGTGGAAGCTCATTATATTGCAGACGGCTTTGCGTGTTATCATACAGCGGCTGCAATAGAATCTCAGCTACATAAGTATCCACTAGATCAAGCTCTCTTTGCAGTTCCGGATGAAGCTGGCCCATAGTTCCAATCTTCACACGACCCTCGTCTCCGACTAAATAAACCGACGCGGAACGTCCAGGATGATACCCTTCTGGACTATCTCCCTCGTAGATAATTCTGTCTGTAAGACCCAAATAAGCAAATACTGATTCCAGCGCACCCTTCAAATCAAAGAAATCTACAGGCTGTGCAGAAACGTTCCATTGCTTCACGGTTAGGCTACCGCTAAGCAATAACCCCAGCACCGGCAGTTCACGCGGCTGACGAGTCAACTGTTCCTCATCTGTGAAGAAGACATTGCCGATTTCAAACAACGCTAGATCGCTTTGACGACGATTGGTATTATAGCTAGCAATATCCAATAGTTGTGGCAGAAGGCTAGTACGCAGTACACTGCGTTCTTCACTCATTGGCATAGCCAATTTAACCGCTTGTGAGCCTTCTGATAACTCAGGGAACATTTTGCTTTGTTTCGGCTGGATGAAGGAGTAACCCATTACTTCCTGATAACCGCCATGTGACAACAGGCGACGCAGTTCACGGCGGAGTGATTGCTTATGCGTCAATGCGCCTGGCGTTGTAACACCTTCAATCAGAGTCGTTGGAATATTGTCATACCCGTACAAACGAGCAATTTCTTCGATAAGGTCAACATCATAGCTGATATCGCCACGTCTAGTTGGCACCTGAACTTCGATCAATCCTTGTGCAGTATCCCCGCATTTGAAATGTAGACGACCAAACAATGTCTTCACTTCTAGCAAGGACAGATCTGTTCCGAGATAACGGTTCAGCTTCTCCAAGGACAAAGTAAGTACCTTCTCTTCTCCTGCGACTGTTCCTGCTTGCACAATTCCTTCATGCACAGATCCGCCAGCATAACGTGCAATAAGTACTGCAGCGCGATTCAATGCAGGGATCACTGCATTTGGATCCACTTCTTTCTCGAAACGAAGCGATGCTTCCGAGCGAAGTCCCAGTTGACGCGAGGTTTTACGAACGGTTCCTCCGTCAAACTTAGCAGATTCCAGAACGAGATTTACCGTCTCAGCAGTAACTTCCGTATCCTGACCTCCCATTACTCCAGCCAGAGCTACAGCCTTAGCTCCATCAGCGATAACGAGCATATGTGGCTCAAGCTTCCGTTCTTGGCCATCAAGTGTAGTCAGGACTTCACCTTCGTGAGCAAGACGAACGCCGAGTTCTCCGCCTTCTATTTTATCTGCATCAAAAGCATGAAGCGGCTGTCCGTATTCGAGCATCACATAGTTAGTGATGTCAACGATGTTGTTAATTGGACGAATCCCTGCCGCCATCAGACGATTCTGAATCCACAGCGGGGATGCTGCAGGTTTAACACCTGAGATATAACGAACTGCGTAATGACTGCAATGTTCTTCATTCTCAATCTTAACGGAAATAGATTGAGCAGCTGCTCCGCTGATCTCAATCATTTCACTCGCAGGATCTGGTAATTTGATGTCGCGTCCAAGAATCGCGCTCACTTCATAAGCAGCACCAATCATGCTTAGGCAGTCTGAACGGTTCGGAGTCAGATCGAATTCCAGAATTTCATCATCTAGACCCAGCAACTTTGAAATATCTTGACCGATCTCTGTACCTTCAGGAAGTACAAGAATTCCTTCTTGCTGCTCTTTAGGAAGCAATTTATCATTGAGTCCCAATTCTTTAGCCGAGCAGATCATCCCTTGTGATAATACCCCGCGCAGCTTCGCTTTTTTGATATCCAGCCCTGGCAGCTTAGCGCCAACAAGAGCTACAGGAACGGTTTGTCCCGCAGCTACATTCTTTGCGCCACAGACGATTTGCAGATCTTCACCTTGACCTGCATCCACGATACATACGTTCAGTTTATCCGCATCAGGATGCTTTTCTTTTGATTTCACATAGCCGGTTACGATGCCGGAAATCCCTTTATTGCGGCGCTCTACTCCGTCAATTTCAATGCCGGCAGCGGTAATCTTCTCCGCTAGCTTTTCGGCGGTTACTCCTTCAATCGATGTATAATCAGCCAACCATCCGGTTGATACTTTCATGTCCGCTCACTTCCTTTATGTTTCAGATGTATTTATCTACTTGCCGTTCGATCTGCTTCCTGTGGGGGTAGTACAATTTAGGATTACTCGATCAAAGCTTCATACCCGTCCTATTTAGAGCAGTCACTACGAAAAATATTGGACTTCCGATCGCTGTTATCCTCAGATTTCCTGATTAGAACCGCTTCTCGCGGTAGAAATCCGAGGATAAAGGCGAACGCTGGCGCTTCTACAGTTCCAAAATTTCTCTCCGTTCCTTCTATTAATAGTCTTTTATTAAGCAAGATCAGTAATCCAATTGCTAATTACTCCTAACCCGTCAGCCAGCTCGCCCACCAAAAATCTAAACGCCCTTGAACTGCTTTACAAAACTCATATCATTGTTATAGAAATGACGGATGTCATCGATGCCGTATTTAAGCATAGCAATCCGCTCAACACCCATACCAAATGCGAAGCCGCTATACTTAGCAGGATCATAGCCACCCATTTTCAGAACATTTGGATGCACCATGCCGGCGCCAAGAATTTCTAACCATCCGCTTTGCTTGCACAGTCTGCAGCCATCGCCGCCACATTTGAAGCAGCTTACATCCACTTCAACGCTTGGCTCGGTGAATGGGAAGAAGCTCGGACGAAGACGAATGTCTGTATTCGGGCCGAACATTTCTTGTACGAATTGCTGCAAGGTGCCTTTCAGATCACTCATCCGAATGTTGCTTCCGATAACCAAACCTTCAATTTGATGGAACTGGAAGGAATGCGTTGCATCGTCATCATCGCGGCGGAATACTTTACCCGGGCAAATGATTTTAACTGGAACTTCACCGTTCATAGCCTGCATAGTACGAATCTGTACCGGAGACGTTTGAGTACGCATAAGCAGGTCATCCGTTAAATAAAAGGAATCCTGCATATCGCGAGCCGGGTGATTTTTAGGCAGATTTAGGGCTTCAAAGTTATAATAATCGGTCTCCACTTCCGGACCTTCAGCCACACGGTAGCCCATACCAATGAAAATATCCTCAATTTCCTGAACCACTCTGCTAAGCGGGTGAACGCCCCCTTGCTGCATGCGGCGACCTGGCAGGGTTACGTCTACTTTTTCAGCCTGCAGACGTTGCTGAGTCTCTTGCTGTTGAAAAGCCTCTTGCTTCGCTCCAATAATCTCCTCAATGGCACTACGCACCTGATTCGCTACTTGCCCGATAACCGGACGCTCCTCAGCACTAAGTCCTCCCATACCACGTAGAACTTCTGTAAGCTCGCCTTTTTTACCGAGATATTTCACTCTTAGGTCATTCAAAACCTGTGGATCCATAACCTCCTGCAACTTAGCCAGCGCCTCAACCTTCAATGCTTCCAACTTCTCTTTCATGGCCGTGTACAGCCCCCTTCAATCATTGTCTAGTTCAAGCTAAAACGCCTTCGGCGTCCTTTAAGGACGGTATGCGTTTATGCGAGAATTATAAGGAAAAAGTATAGCGTGAAGCTTATACTTTCTTATAATTCAACAAAAAAAGGCCTTTCCTCCCGGTAAGGGACGAAAAGACCGTGGTACCACCCTTGTTAGACAAGCTGATCTGTTCCCCTTAAGAGCTTCATTCCCTCTTTTGGCTGGACAGATACCTATCTCACTTTATACAGAAATAACGGTCTGTGACCGGTTTCCCCTACGCTTCCTTACAAGGCAATCTTAAGGAATTCAAGGAACTGCTCCGGAGTGAACTTCGACAGCTCTGTATCCTAGAAACGCTCTCAATCACCGGCGTCTCCTCCCTGTAAGTCAGGCACTGTGTACTCTTCTCCATCACTGCATTTCACAATTCAATCTAATTGTCAGGTATCTCTTTTATGCAAGAGATATGTCTGTTTATTATATGCAAAATCTGTCGTTTTGACAAGTTCAAGCATAATTAGGGCAATTTTTATCTGGCTTTAAGCTGGCTTTAAGGTTCAGAGCCATTTTGGGGACTTTTTTTCAGCTAACGTTCAGCGGAGCTTGATAATTTCCATTATTAAGAAGGCATGGTTGTACTCAATCATAAATCACCTTCAAAATACAAGGACTTTCATACCGGGAGGGAATTACATGCATGCACGAAGAACAAAAGTAGCTGTGATCATACTTAGCGCAGCAGTTCTGAGTCAAGCTTCAGCGTATGGAGCATACGCGGCATCAACGACTACTTCATCCACCAAAACAGCAACTGCCACCACTGCATCCACTCTGGATAAACTCGGCTCGATAGCTTTAAAGAGTAACTTTAGTGTGAAGCTGACCGATGTTGGGTTTTTGACTCAGGATGGCGGCAATATTCTTACATACACCCTCAGCTATAACAATGGGAGCGGAAGCAGCATCAATCTTGTGGACTATTTCTCTAAAGTAACTACTGCCGGAGGAACCGTTATCCAAGGAAGCTCAGTAACCAGCAGTGCAACCATCAAATCTATCCCCTCCAAAAGCAGTCAATCCGTAACCTATTACGTAAACGTAGGTAAATCCACATCTTTAAATGGAGTGAAGATTTCAGTATTCGGTTGGGATTTCAGCAGTACTGATTATCAAAAAAAGCTGGGGACCTTCACCTTGCCTGTGGCTTTTTCACAAGCGGTCGCTAGAGGCCAAAGTAAAAAGATAACCTTGAATAATCAGCCCGTAACAACCAAAACGGAAAGTCTGCAAATTTACAAATATAACGGTAAGGTATACGCCAAAGTAGGTGTGAGCTTAACCAATCAAGGAACCAAAGTGCTAAGTGATCCTGGACTTAAGGGATACCTCGCATCTGCAGGAGGATCTGTATTTGAATTAACGCTTGATGATGCGAGCAGTAACTACAAAGTACAGCCACAGGAAAAAAAGACGATCTACTACATGACGGAAATTCCCTCTTATATGAAGACAGACAATATGACTCTGCAGTTTGCTGGAGAAGATACCTCATTAAAAATAGCTTTGCCCATCGTCACCTATAACCTTCCCGCTGCTACCACACCAGATCTTGTCGTAGCCAGCAATGTCATCAAGAAGCTTACGATCAACAATAATACTGTCGAGACGCAGTTAAAAAGCGCCAATGTCTATGCCGACAACGGCACCGCGAAGTGGACGCTGCAATTCCGAGTAAAAAATAGCGGCAACAAGGCGATTACTTTGCCTGCTTATGAGTTTACCGTTAAAGCCGCTGAAGGATACAGCTTTCCGGTGGACACGAAGGCTTTCGCTAACCTTACACTCAAACCCCTTGAAGAAAAAATAATTGAGCTCAGTGCAGAAGTTCCGCTAACGATAGCTCAAGGAACGCTACAGCTGCAAATGACTGAACCCGCTGTAGAGAGTAAGATCATTTTTCCTGCGGCCTATTATCAGATTCCTTACACACTCCAAACTAACAATTGGCAGGATACAGAATACGCGGTGGAGAACAGTCACGGCACATTTGCTGTCAAGCTTGAGAACATCCAGCGGCTACCTTGGGCAGACAAAGATCAGCTTGTAGCTAAAATCAATATTCGCAACACGAAATCGACCTCTGTGCAGCTTCCTGCATTTACAAGTGTCATTAAAGCTGGTGAGAGTGATATTAGCAGCACTTCCCAAGTTGTCACAGAAAGCACGCAAACCATACTCGGGCCAAATGAATCCGCAGACGTTTATGTCGTGGCCAATGTTCCTTACACCTACCAATTCAATCAATTAAAAATAACGCTGCAAGAAACCTCCGGCGAAAGCAAAAATAATTTTCTTTCTTTAAATACAAATCAGTTGGACAGCCGTGTTCAGGAAGTTGCAGCACTAAGTTCCTTCCAAATTGACCTTGAAAGTAAAAAAGCAGAAGTGTTAGAGCGCCGGACAACGGTTTATCAGGGTGCGAGCTCCAATATCATGTACACAGAACTGGAAATGAACAGTGAGGAAACACGTAAATCGGAGCAGGCTCAACTCGTAGCTTATTACAAAACGCCTGACAATCAATATTACGAAGCCGAGGTCAACCAGTCTACCACTTCCACGAGCCCTAACGGAAAAAATCTGGTTACCGTCTGGACTAAGCTTCCACTTGGAGTAGATCCTTCTCAGCTTGTTCTTTATGTCGGTGAAGGGGTATCCGAAGGAAAACTTACGGCTCCTGGCGGGAAATCAACGGGTTATATCAATACGGTGTCACTGGGTCTAAATAATGTTGCGGTGGAGTCAAAAAGTAATCTTTTGGATGTAGAATTGTTCCCTTATACCCTATCCGTTACAAATGCAGTCGCCTCCGTCACTGGTGGAAAAGATACGCTAAGCACTGTCCTAACCTACAACCTGTCGAGCAGCACGCTTTACGAATCGGGTACCTATGAGCACAAGCTTGTACTAGAGCTGATCGACCCCTTCGGACAAACGATGGAGAAGACATTAACACTGGGCACAGACCTACCATTAGGGAACTTCAAGTCATACACCACAACATTCACAAGCAATCTTTACAAAACTCTAGGTGGCGGCGCGATCCGATTGAATGTATACGACGAATTCCAAGGTCATCGAAATTTGCTGGGAACTGGGACCTATGTTGTCACTTATCAGGCAGCGTCAACGACTTCAAACAACAATTCCACTTCAAACACCGATTCTAGTGCTAACAATCCATCCGACACTTAGTAAGTGTGCGAGGTGTGGCCTAAGTTAAAAGAAATTTGATGATCTATGGAGGAAAGAAATGAAGAAGAAAAAAGTGTTGCTCTGGACCATCGGAGTAGTAGCTGTAGTAACAGCCGGATTGTTGGTGTATACATTTTTACCTGATAAGAGCAGTCAGGCTGCTGAAGTGCCCGTTAATACAGCCACGGTTACGAAGGGCGATATCGTAGTAAATGTATCTGGAGCAGGCTCCGTCACGGCCACTGAAACAGGAAAAGTGAAAACGAAGGACGCTGGAACCGTAGCTGAGGTGCTTGTCAAAGAAGGCGACAATGTGAAAAAAGGTCAGACATTAATTACCTTCGAAGGCGATGATTTGAGCGACAATCTCAAGCAGGAACAAACCTCTCTTACCTCGCTTGAAGAGGATCTTCAGGACAAGCAGGAGCAGTATAAGAAGCTTGCCGTGGCAGGTGCCTCCGAGGATGAATTAGCCAGTGCCAAACGTTCGATTGAAAAAGCGAAAACGGATATCGCTTCTCAAATCGAAAAAATTGCATCTGTACAAGAGGATATGATCCCTCCAGATCCCCTAACCGCTCCTATTGACGGAACTGTTACAGCAGTTAACATAGCCAGCGGTGAAAAAGCGATGGATGGCTCTGAACTCATCGATATCACCGATTATGCTAATTTAAGCGTCATAGTGCAGGTGGATGAGCTTGATATTCCTACAGTGAAAATAGGGATGCCTGCTACCATTTCATTGGATGCCCTGCCCGACACTGAATTCAAGGGGAGTGTTACTAAGATTGCCAAGGAAGGCACCGTCTCGAACGGAGTCTCCCTCTTCGATGTTACCGTTGGCTTAACCACCTCCGAAGGCGCCCTTGTAGGGATGTCGGCAGAAGTTTCAGTTACAACAGCTGAGAAAAAAGATGTATTAACCGTACCTATTGAAGCTGTTCAAGAAAGAAATGGCAAGTACACAGTTTCTCTCCCTTTAACAGCGGTTTCAGCGGTTTCAGCGGGTTCAACCGATTCCTCAAAAGCCTCTAGCGAGGGCCAAGCACCGAGGCCTAGCGGGGCTCCTGATGCTCGCGATGGTGCTATGCCTAGTGGAGCTCCTGATGCTCGCGGCGGTACTATGCCTAACGGAGCTGCTGGCACAAGAAACCGTGGAAATAGTAATCAGCGAACAGTTTCCGTCGAAGTGGGCATCCATGATGAGAGCAGTATTGAAATTGTCAGTGGGCTTAATGAAGGAGACAAAGTGATCATCCCTACTGTCATCTCTACCAAAACAGGTACAACTAGTACTGAGATGCAAATGCAAGGTGGCATGGGCGGTATGGGTGGCGCCGGTTTCGGCGGCGGCGGCTTTAGTGGCGGTGGTGGCTTCAGTGGAGGTGGTACTGGTGGCACGGGCGGAGCACCTGGTGGTGGCGGAGGTGGCAGTAGATGAGTGCTTTAACGCCACTGATCCAAGTCCAGAATATGACCCATGGCTATACTATGGCCGGAGAAACTATGACAGTTCTAAAAAATCTTTCCTTTACAATCGACTTCGGAGAGTTCGTAGCGATTATAGGTCCTTCCGGTTCTGGTAAATCAACACTAATGAACATGCTCGGATGCCTGGATGTATCGGATGAAGGAAGCTATCTCCTAGACGGACAAGAGGTTCGTAAGTTATCCGACAACAAGCTGGCAGTTATCCGGAATGAGAAGATCGGCTTTATCTTTCAAAACTTCAATCTCCTCCCCAAGTTGTCTGCTGTCGAGAATGTGGAGCTTCCGCTAATATACCGCGGCCTCTCACATCGAGAACGCAGAGAAACAGCGCAGCAAGCACTCCTTAAAGTTGGTTTGGAGGAGAGAATGCATCACCGACCTTCTGAGCTTTCAGGAGGACAGCAGCAGCGTGTAGCGATTGCGCGAGCCATGGCTGGATCTCCCCCGATTCTACTTGCAGATGAACCTACCGGGGCGCTTGATACGCGAACTGGACAAGAGGTCATGCAGATGATACGAGAATTAAATGAGCAGGGTCATACAATCATCCTAATCACACATGACCTCGAAATTGCAAAGCAAGCAAAGCGGATCATTCGTATTCAGGATGGCAACCTCGTAGAAGATCGGAGGAATGCGAGGTGAAATTATTTCAAAGTATGCGGATGGCTCTAAAAAGTATTTACAGCAGTAAAGTAAGAGCTTTTTTAACGATGCTGGGTATTATTATTGGTGTATCATCCGTTATCATCCTCGTTTCTGTGGGGCAGGGAACTACTTCTCAGATTACGGAGCAGCTTAATGGACTCGGAACAAATCAACTGACGGTAAACATCACTGGCCGTGGGGCTACCACCTCCCTCACCTATGAAGAAGCCTTGGCACTAGGAGATATAGAGGGGATAGAAAATGTAGCTCCTGTGATCAGTGGCAACGTTACAGCCAAGCATAATACTGAGAATGTTAGCGTTACAGTTGAGGGCATTACACCTTCTTATGAGGACGTTAAGGATTTTCATGTACAGTCAGGACGTTTCCTGCTTGATATTGATACGGAGTACCGGCAGAAGGTAGCGCTAATCGGCACAGGTACGGCTGAGGATTTATTCGGTACAGATGATCCTGTCGGCCAAAAGGTACAGCTAAACGGGATCAGCTATAAAATCGTCGGTCTTTTGGAAGCAAAAGGCTCTAGTCTAAGTGGCTCCAACGATGATATCTTATTGATTCCTATAGCTACTGCAGAACGTCAGTTAAAAAGCAAAGGCGTACGTTCCATCACAATTGCGACGACTTCAGCAGACACTGTAGCTACCGTAAAAGATAAACTAGAGAGTACACTGGATGCTAAATTTAATTATGCGGATAATGCTTTTAGTGTCTTTGACTCTCAAGAGATGCTGGAAACTGTAAATTCTACGACAGCTACGCTTTCAATGGCACTTGCGGGAATTGCCGGCATTTCTCTGTTTGTCGGGGGGATCGGCATTATGAATATTATGATCGTATCCGTTAATGAAAGAACAAGAGAAATTGGTATCCGCAAAGCAATCGGCGCCAAAAAGTTCGATATTCTCGCTCAATTCATGATCGAATCCATTGTGCTTAGCGGATTGGGTGGGGTGATCGGTGTTGGCATTGGAGTCGCAGGTAGTTGGTTACTAGGAAAGTACACTTCACTTACAGTATCCATTGCTTGGGATATGGTACTGATATCTTTTGTTTTCTCCTTGCTTATCGGCGTGATTTTCGGAATGATGCCTGCGAACAAAGCCGCACGGCTTCGCCCCATTCATGCACTACGTAACGAATAGTAACTTCAAGTCAGCTGCCACAGTCATTATTATGACTAGGCAGCTTTTTTTAACATAACAGAACTCATATTTTTGGGGCTGAGCTGGGTATCATTTACGAAGGCGTTGGGTAATAGGATTTATGGATTTGAATATAGATAAGGCAATAGGCCCATACCATAATCATTTAAATTTTTTATTATTGATATTTATTTGAGGAAGCGATTGCTCTATAAGTAGGACGTCCTATATACTTGTTGTACTACAAACTGCGATCCACACACAATTTATCTTTCCCATGCCTCAATTCCCACTATATTACAACACCTCTTTTTTTTACATAATTACTCTCAACATCTTTGCCTGAAAATAAAACACGCCTGCCACAAATGGAAGTTCCGCAGGTTATAGTTAGCAGCAATAAGATTTGTTAAACATCTTATGCGGGGAGAAGATGACCGTGGCTGGATTTTTCGATATCAAAGTAACACGCAAACTAATCTTTATTTTCGCTGCGATCTCCATTCTACTGGTTGGAATTAGTGTAGCTTCTTTACTCTATCTAAATCACACCATTAACAGAATGTCAGATTCTTTATATGAAGATGTATTTGAGAACTCTGAGCTCATACTGAGCGCTGATCGTGATCTGCATCAAGCCGCAATCGCTCTCCACTCCTCCATGAGCTCGAACCTCACTGACGCTGAACGTGATCAGTTCATTCAGGAATTTAAGGACAATAATCAACAAGCACAAGAACGGGTAGGCCTAGCAAGTTCAGACATCAAATCTATCAACAAACCCTACAGTGATTTGAAACAGGCAAATATACTTACTGAATTAGAGAACGAGCTCCATGCCTTCGAAACATCCCTAGTCCTATGGAAGAGTACAGGAAGTAAATTGATAGCTGAACGGATGCAAATCGGATGGGACCCTGCTTCATATCATGCTGTAAGTCTGAACATGCAGTTAAATGAAGTCAGAACTCATCTAGATCAATCAGAAGACCTGATAGACACCTACGCTTTACAAGTAACAGATGGGTTCCAAGATAAAAAGAGTGCACTCTTTGCGCTATACTCATTGGTCTTCTTTATACTGCTTCTAGTTATTATTTATCTGGGTCGCAAAATCATTTGGCTCAAAAATGAAATGTTGGAGGAACAAACACTCTATCAGCTAATCGGCGAAACCATGTCTGACTTTATTATTTTGACTGATCCTAACGGGTTGATACTGTATAGCTCACCTTCACATTCAAGTATTCTCGGCTATGTTCCTAAAAAGGGTGACCCACTCTCCAACTACATTCGTGAACCGGAAATTGCTTGGGCTAAACTAAAGAGTGTCGTTCAAGGAACCCCTCGTATCTCAGAGCTACGAATGCGTGGAGCTGAAGGGCAATGGGTATGGCTGGAAACGAAGGTATCGCCTGTTCGGGGAAGCAATAATTTCCCAGCACAATTTATGTTAGTGTCCCGTGAAATTACACAACGGAAGCAATACGAAGAACGATTACATAAGCTAGCCTTCTATGATCATTTAACCGCGATTCCCAACCGTGCTCATTTCAAAATGTACATGGAGAATCTCATCAACCAACCCGAGGAACGGAGAAAGAATATTGCACTCGCATTGCTGGATTGTGACAGATTCAAGCAGTTAAACGATACCTTAGGACATCTGGCTGGAGACGAATTTCTCCAACTGCTCTCTCGAGAGCTTTTGCAAACGGTTAAAGGTGTAGGCCAGGCGTTCCGGATTGGCGGTGATGAATTCGCGGTGGTACTGCACCGATTTACCTCTCCAGAAATGTTAGATGAAATGCTACAACGGTTGCTTAAGTTATTCAACAAATCTTGGTCTATTGACAATGGTTCTAGCTTCCACACCTCCGCAAGTATTGGTGTAGCCCTATTTCCTGAGCATGGAGGCAGTATTAATGAACTTCTGCGTGCCGCTGATCTAGCTATGTACCTTTCCAAAGACCATGGAGGGAATGAAGCTAATCTCTACTACGAGCTTTTAGATGTAGGTTTATCCAACCAGATCATCGGAAAACCATAAGATCAACAAAAAGAGCTGTTCCAGGGTACAACTAACCCTGAAGCAGCTCTTTTTTATTTTTTAACTGGTTAACTGCAAATGATCATCTGAGATCTCATCATTCTCCTGATCACGATCTATAACCATGACCTTGATCAGCTCGTCATCCTTGGAACAATCAATGAAGCGATCGCCATCCCCATCTTTCTCTTCCCAGTCATTAAGTCGTAATATATACCCGATAGAATCGGTATCTGGCAAGACCTCAATTCGTGCAACTGCACGCCCATCCTCCATATACCGAAAGTCGCATTGTCCGTCCTGAATTCCTGTATCCCAAACCCAAAGATTCCAGCCTTGATATTTCCCATCTGGCCGCTCATAGTGTACTTCGATAATTTTGGACCGCGGTGCTGGCTCACCACATTCATCATAGAGCACCATCATCGACAAGCCTTCAATTTCCACCTCGCTACCTGCGACCTTCCGGAATGCTTCTGTCCCCGCTCGGGTATGATCCACTACCACGTTCCAACCGTTATTAGCTTCAGGAAGAGATAGCTTTACTCGATCATTATTGGCATTAAAGATGACTGTTATATTGTTCCAGAGGTCGCCTCCTGCATGATTTCTAAGCAGGTACGACACGATCCCCCCATCACAGCGCAGAAATTCCAGCGAACGCTCAATTTCCTGCCGACCATGTAGACGAAATGCCGGATGTGTTCGCCGCAGTTCGATCAAACCTTTATAATATTGAAATACAGGCTTAAACATACTCTTCATGTTCCAGCGGATCGCGTTAATCGTATCACCGCTACGATAGCTATTATGATCTCCAAATTTACTGCGCAGTAGCTCATCACCGGCATGCAGGAATGGAATCCCTTGCGAGGTCAGGATGATTCCATTTGCAAGTAGGGATCGGCGCACGGTCTCATTGCTGAGAATATTCTCCAGATCTACATTCACGTAAGGATTAGCCCGTGAAACGGCATCCTGAAATCCCCCTTGAACGGTAAGCACCTTATCCCATAAATTCAAATTGTCATGGGCCGTTACATAGTTCACCGATTCCACTGGGGAGTCTGTAAATTCGTGGATGGCTCCTTTGATTCCGGCTGCAATAGCCCCTTCTTTGCCGTATTCCCCTGTAATGAAGCCCCGTCCCCATCCATCACTATCACCTTTGATCGCGGAACGAAAGTTATCATTGAAGACAGCATATCCTTTCCCCCGCTGCACACCTTTTAGCGTCTTTGTTGCCAGTGGAGAATCTCCACCTGTCCAAGGTTCGCCATATAACAGCAGATTAGGATTCACCTCAAGTCGAAGCTCTTCCGTTATTTCACGCATGGTCACACTATCCATCAGACCCATAAGATCAAATCTGAAGCCATCAATATGATACTCCGTAGCCCAGTAGGACAACGAATCCTTAATATATTTGCGTACCATCGGACGCTCTGTAGCCAGCTCGTTACCAACTCCCGAGCCATTAGATAAACGTCCCAAGTAGTCACGGCGATAGAAGTAATCTGGTACAAGCGGCTCGAAGGGGCCCTTCTCCACAGCGTACGTATGGTTGTAAACCACATCCATAATCACTGAAATCCCACGACTATGCAAAGCCTGAACCATTTCTTTAAATTCCCGGATTCGTAGACCTGGATCGGTAGGATCAGTGCTATATGATCCTTCCGGTACATTGTAATGCTGAGGATCATATCCCCAATTGTAGTCGGTATGTTCAATGGACGAACCACACTTTATTACACTTAACTCATCTACGGTCTGGAAATCAAACACAGGCATCAGATGTACATGGGTGATACCCAATTCAACAAGATGATCAATACCTATTGCATTTCCTTCCGGATCTCTTAAGCCAAATTCGGTAAATGCTTTGAATTTGCCCTTATAGTACATGCCAGAGCTCTCATGTGAGGAGAAGTCACGCACATGCAGCTCATAAATAACCGCGTCTGCAGGATGCTGCAATGGAGGAGCAACGTCCTTCTCCCAATGCTCAGGATGGGTCCTACGCAAATCAACGATTGCTGTTCTTAAACCATTTGCCGATACGGCTGTTGCATAAGGATCTACTGCTTCCGTCACATTTCCATCAGCAAATACAGCACGGTACATATAAAATTTCCCTTTTAAATCACCTGATAACTTAGTCTGCCAGACTCCGCCGTTCTGACGCTGCATATATATAATACGCCCACTATCTGTAGAGCTCGGATCAAATCCAATGTTACGTTGATTTCCATCTGTTTCGTACATAACTAGAGATACAGCAAAAGCAGTAGGTGCCCAAACTTTAAATACACTGTACTCCACCGAGTACGTCAAGCCCAGGTCTTTACCTTCATAGACCTCTAACATTAATTCTGTATTTATAACATTTTTACTCATGAGTTAACACCATCCTATGGCTCCCTGGCTAACTTATAGGGATGCTTATAAGTCCAAATATTTCCAATTTAGATCATATTAATACTTGCACAGCTCTGCAAGTCGGTAAAGGAGTATAAACTTTCTATGGATTCATACTATTATTATATGTAAGACATATTTACAGGTTTGGGTTCCTTACCGACTTTATACTCATCACTATTACTATCGGCATAGACATCTGTGCAATAAAGCAAATAAAAAGTGAATTTAATTATTCTAAATTGAGTATAACGCTCACGTATGAACTTAAGCCAACGTAAGAAATAAAATTATCGATATACACACAAAAAAACCGACCTCCAAACATCGGAAGTCGGTAATAGTAGTTGGAACGTTATAAAACGTTTAACGGAGTAATGCATATGGAAATAGTTAGTTAGTGATGCTTTGAACAAGTGCAGCTACTTCTTCAGCAGTGCCAAGTTGCAATGCTTTTGCAGCCAGTTCCTTCATGTCGGCAGCCGACAATTTAGAAATTTGACTACGTGCTGGCAGAATTGACGTTGCACTCATACTGAATTCATCAAGGCCAAGACCTAGTAAGAGTGGAATCGCTGTTGCGTCCCCAGCCATCTCACCGCACATTCCTGTCCATTTACCTTCTGCATGCGCTGCATCAATTACATTCTTGACCAGACGCAGGATGGCCGGATTGTATGGCTGATACAGGTAAGACACCCGTTCATTCATACGGTCAGCAGCCATTGTATATTGAATAAGGTCATTCGTACCAATACTGAAGAAATCAACTTCCTTTGCGAACTGGTCAGCCAGTACAGCAGTGGAAGGAATCTCAACCATAATGCCGAGCTGAATGTTGTCAGATACTTCCTTGCCTTCTTCACGAAGCTTCGCTTTCTCTTCAAGCAGAAGATCACGAGCTGCACGGAATTCACCAAGTGTTGCGATCATAGGGAACATAATGCGAAGATCCCCATGAACACTTGCTCTCAGTAAAGCACGCAGTTGTGTACGGAAAATATCCTGACGATCCAGACAAAGACGAATCGCACGGAATCCTAAGAAAGGATTCATTTCCTTTGGAAGATCCAGATACGGAAGTTCTTTGTCGCCACCGATATCAAGTGTACGTACGACTACCGGTTTGCCTTTCATATTCTCAAGCACAGTACGATAGGCGTTATATTGAATTTCCTCAGAAGGCAGCTTATCGCGGCCCATGTATAGAAACTCAGTACGATACAAGCCTACACCTTCGCCACCATTCTCAATTACACCATTGACATCGTTTGGTGTACCGATATTAGCCGCCAGCTCCACGTGCTTACCGTCTGCAGAAATCGTTGGTTTATCACGAAGTTTCTTCCACTCTGCAATTTGCAAGTCGTAAGCTTCCTGCTTGCGAACGTACTCTGCCACTTCTGCTTCACTAGGATTAATAAGAACGTCTCCGTTCAGACCATCAACAATCACTAGATCCCCAGAATTCACTTCTGTCATGACATTTTTAGTTCCAACTACCGCTGGAATTTCTAAAGAACGTGCCATAATCGCGGAGTGGGACGTACGTCCACCAATGTTTGTTGTAAAACCTTTAACATACTTGCGATTTAGCTGTGCTGTGTCAGAAGGTGTTAAATCCTCAGCGATAACAATAACCTCTTCATTGATTTCTGCAGGACTAACATAATGAATACCCAGCAAGTGGTTCAGCAGGCGTTTGGTCACATCACGCATGTCAGCTGCACGTTCTTGTAAGTAAGCACTCTTCATGTTTTCGAACATTTCAATGAATTGTGTAGCTACTTCGTTTAGTGCATAGTCCGCGTTAACCGATTCCTGACGAATTTTATCAATTACGGGATTAATCAGCTCAGGGTCCTCAAGAATCAGCAGATGGGATGCAAAAATCTCTGCTTTCTTCTCTCCTAGTTCTGCTAAAGTACGCTCTTTAATAGTCTGCAGTTCAGCACTTGATTTAGCAAGTGCGTCATTCAACTTGGCTACTTCTGCTTCAGGATCACTGATACTAGTTTTTGTAATTGTATAATCCGGATGTTTCAGGATAAAAGCACGGGCTACTGCAATCCCTGCTGAAGCCGCGATTCCTGAAATTTTATTCATGGATTTCCCCTAGCCCTTCTTTAATCATTACATCAGAAAGTGCGCTCAGAGCTTCAGCTTCTTCGCTACCTTCAGTAATCAGAGACAAAGTGTCTCCAGCTTCTAGACCCAATGACAATACGCCAAGAATAGATTTCAATGTAACTTTTTTGCCTTTTGCTTCTGCATAAGCTTCTGTACCTTTGAATTTCGTAGCTGTATTTACCAAGGCAGTTGCCGGACGTGCGTGAATTCCATCTTCATCAATAATTCTGAATGTTGTTTGCATAATATTATCCAACTCGCTTTCTTTTAATAGAATATTTTTAAATTTATAGTGAAGGCTTCGCTCCCTTTAATGTTTAAAGGAAGCGTCCACCCTTGCACTTTTACTGAATGGTAATAATATCCTTATCGCCAATGGATACCTTACCTGGCTTCTTCAAGGTTACGGAAGAGCCTTCTGGTAAATTGGAGAAAATAACAGGAGACATTACTGATGGTGCATGTGCTTTTACATATTCTAAATCCACTTCCATGATCGGCTGTCCAGCAGCTACAAGGTCGCCCTCTTCGACTAGAACTGTAAAGCCTTGACCTTTAAGCTTAACTGTATTAACCCCTATATGAACGAGCACTTCCTTACCTCCATCGGACATAATGCCGATCGCATGCTTGCTCGGGAATACATTAAACACTTTACCGTAGACCGGTGAAGCAATCTTTCCATCATCGGATAAGAAAGCAAAACCATCACCCGTCATTTTTTGGGAGAATACTGCATCGGGAACCTCAGTGATATCCACTAGTTCACCATTTACCGGAGAGACGATATCTTCTTTGATAATCGCTTCACCAGCTTCACCTGCCTGCTGTTCTTCTTCAGGCTGTGGCGTAGCCGCTACCGGCGTTGGTGCAGGTGTCTTCCCGCTAATTACATCTTGAATCTGAGATTTAATGGTATCGGAACGTGTGCCGAAGATCGCTTGAATGTTATTACCCACCTCAAGCACACCTGATGCACCTAACTTCTTCAGACGAGTCTTATCCACACCTGATTTATCTTTAACCTCCACACGAAGGCGGGTAATACAAGCATCCAGATGAGCGATGTTCTCTTTACCACCCAACGCTGACAAGATATTTCGTGGTAAATCATCACCCGTTTTAGAAACGGCTTCTGTGTTAGTATCTTCAACCTCACCCGTATCCTCTTCACGACCCGGTGTCATCAGATTGAACTTCCGAATAACAAAGCGGAATCCGAAGTAGTAAATTACGGCAAGGGCAAGACCTACTGGAATTACGAGCCACCAAGCCGTACGGTTCGGGATAATACCAAAGAGCACGTAATCAATAAAACCTCCAGAGAAGGTCATACCAATCTTGACATTAAGAATATGCATGGTCATAAAGGACAAACCTGCAAAAACAGCATGTACTGCGAACAGCAATGGAGCTACGAACAAGAATGAGAATTCAAGTGGCTCTGTAATCCCTGTCAGGAATGAAGTCAATGCTGCGGAAAGCATCAAACCTCCGACAAGTTTTTTATTATGAGGTTTAGCTTCATGATAAATGGCCAAAGCAGCTGCTGGAAGACCGAACATCATGAAAGGATACTTACCTGTTGTAAATGTTCCCGCTGTGAATTCTACGCCATCACGAAGCTGCTGCATGAAGATCCGTTGGTCACCACGAACCAATTCCCCAGCTTTATCTACGTAGGTACCAAATTCATACCAGAACGGAGAATAGAAGATGTGATGCAGACCAAAAGGAATAAGCGAGCGTTCGATTGTTCCGAAGATAAACGCTGCGAGCGTTTTATTCGTATCAATCATACTTTGTGATACATAATTCAGACCGTGTTGAATTGGCGGCCAAACTAAGGTCAATGCCAAACCAAGAATCAAAGACGTTACCGCAGTCATGATCGGAACGAAACGTTTACCTGCGAAGAAACCCAGGTAGGATGGAAGTTCGATTTTGAAGAATCGTTTGTACATGGACGATGCCAATATACCGACGAGTATACCTCCAAATACCCCCGTTTGCAGTGTTGGAATTCCTAAGACGCTAGCATAGGAAAAGTCGCCTTGGCTCAGGACATAATCATTGACGCCAATTACAGTACCCATCGTAACATTCATTACGAGGAAACCAATAATAGCGGCTAGACCAGCAACACCCTCACCACCGGATAAACCGATGGCAACACCCACGGCAAATAGTAAGGATAAATTATCAAATACAATTTGCCCTGAGTTCATCAATACGTTCGCAATTGCCTGAACTACATCGTTCTCAAGTGCCGGAACGTATTGTAGAAAATCGGGGTTTACCAGCATGTTTCCTATTCCAAGGAGCAGACCGGCTGCTGGCAGTATGGCTACTGGGAGCATCAGCGCTTTACCGACTCTTTGTAAAACGCCGAAAAGCTTTTTGAACATCATGGTCACTTCCTTTCATTATTCACATTTTCAGTAAAACAGATGCCAAAAAAGGCATGAGCAACACAGTATAAAGGTTGTTATCTAACGCTAAGGTTAGATTACCCCAAGATGGGGACTAGCAACCAAAATACTGTAAATCACTCATGCCTGATCGAATCAGTTACACGCTTGGTATTCTGTTTTAATTAGGACACCGATATTGTAGCACCGTTTTTTTGTAGTGACAAGCTTTTTTTAAAATATAAGAAAGTATAAGTTTCACTTTATACATTATCCTTATATTTCTCGCTTCGTCTCCATATCCACTTCATCCTCTTTCTTCTGGGCAAGACGTTGCAAATGAACTGTCAAATAACTGACCTCTGCTGGATACACAGGAATTCGAACTCGGTTCTCAATCACCTTAGTTAATTGCCAAGCCAAGGTATACATTTCGGGATACTCTCGTTTCATAAGACCATCCAGCGTAGAAGTCTCCCGCACTGATTCTCCACGGCGCAGTCTTTCTAGAACAAATCGTAGATGAGTCACCAACCGCGAATAATCAAGTGAATCACGTGGAATTCGATATTCGAGATTATTCTCTACGATTCCGATCAAATCACCAATCAAAAGAGAATGCTGTCTGACCTCGGAAATTTGTCTATTACTCAGCGCGCTAACGATATGAAGTGCAACAAAACCCACCTCATCTACAGGCAATTCCACGCCCATGCCTTCATTAATCCGCTCAATCGCATACTCTGCCATCTTATACTCTTCAGGATAAATTTCCTTAGTCTCATACAGAAACGGATTATGAATTGGGATATCTTGTTCATAACGCCGTATAGCAAATGAGATATGATCAGTGAGTGCAATATGAACATGCTCATTAAGTGGTTGACTACTGCTATGCATAATATATAACAAAATTTCATGTACAATCTCAATCAACTTCTCATCCACTTGGGGAAGAAGCTGTTTATATTGTTCCTGTTCTTCTTGGCTGCGGAGAATAAACATCTTCTCCACAGAGGATAGGTTAATCCGATCATGCAATTTTCGATTAAAACCTATCCCTTTTCCAATTACTACAACCTCGGAATATTGGGGATGGTCCGCAATGATAACGTTGTTATTTAACACCTTTGCTACAGTTATGCTACTCATTTTTGCCACCTCTTTTATCTCTAAACACCTGACTTCCAAGCAGCAAACGCAACATGAAACGGTATGATCAAGCAAAAAACGCCTTTGGCGTCCCTAAAGGACGGTAAGCGTTTGTGCGTGAAATATAAGGATAAAGTATAACATGAAACTTATACTTTCTTATATTTTAAAAAACTCTCGTTACCATCATATCATCAACATTCCGATATTAGAAGAACACTCGCATTCTATTTTACCCGGAAAGTTCGGCTGGAGAACTTGTATACCAACGTCACGGCAATAACCATATAAGCAATCGTTCCCGCAAGAACAACTAGCGTAAATAGTAACGATGCTTTTGGAAATCCGATACAAGCGACGCTTAGTCCCAATACAATGCTGTTGACGATAAAAAAGAACGGATTTTTCATGTTTAGCTCCGTGCTGTACGGTTGAAAGATATAATACATGAACAAATGGTGCACTGAGAAGAACAAGGAAAGACAAAGAATCGTTACCCAAAAGATCACCGCATCCATCAAACCCCAATCTGCACCAGAGAGCAGAAACAGCAGAGTACATGCTAAACATATGGCGACAGCAGGAATAAGATTAAGGCCACTCAATTTAATAAGACGAATCTTAAAATTGTCCAGAATCGCAGCTTGTTCACGATAGAATCCATAGCGCAACAAGCTTAAGTCACAATTGTAAAACATCGCTTTGCATACGCGCTCACCTATAGAGGTATAGTTCATTATAAATACAAAAAAGGGAAGTCCACCGAGCAGATATGCTGTAAACTTGGACGAAGTCTCCGGCGAAATAAGCATCATTAGGACAGCCACTATAAAGAGCACACCAATGATCGTTAAACGCCTCTGGATGGGTTGAATCAACAAGCGTTTATGCCTGGAGAAAAAAATAGCATTAAGGTAGGCGTAACCTGTCTTACCTTGAAAAGCTTTCCCCTTAAGTTCTTCCGACGAAAAGTCCTTCTCCTTGGTCTGAACATCTGCCACCCTCGCTTCTTTCATCATCCGGTTCATATCCAGCAATGGATCATCTATCTTGGTAACGACATCTACAGCACTGCGATAGTTAGGATATTTCCCAATATACACAGCTGCAATTCCTCCAAGTACAACAATCACAAAACTCACTGGGACACTAAATCCTGTCGCATCATTTACAAAAGCATATCCTAGATAAAGAGGCACATAGGCAAGTAGGCCACCTAGGCCAATCACCGTCCACACCCAGCTCATCTTTTTAACTAACACAATTTCTTTTTTGTCAAAAAACCAAAGATTTAGCGCCTCGGTGACTATTCTCCAGGCCGTTAACAGTAGTGTTAGCCATACGCCATGCCATAGCGGTGCCCCAAAAATCCCCGCAAACACGGTTAATGCCGGAAAAAAATATATAAAGAACGTTAGCCCTTTAAGCAAAAGCGTAGCATGCATATACTGTTTCGCCGGAATTCTCATCAGCTTCACACAGATATATTTATCCCGTTTGGGCTCTAATATAAATACATTCGAAACCCCAGCCACTATAAAGCTCAGAACTATAAAAATATGTAAGAACAATGCATACTGTTCGGCGAGCGGCAATTCTTTGTGTGTAAGGACGATTGGCAAATAGATCACAATTCCCAAATAGGCGAACTTGCCTAAAAACCCCCACACTACCCTCAATGCAAGTACTATCCCAGCGAAGACTTGTTTTAGTGCAATGTTAGAGTAAATATCCCCTTTTAAAAGTTTGCCAAGAACAGGCAGCTTTTTGAAATAGTAAATCAGCCGATTGGCTCCGGACGAACCTCTAATCCTCTGAATGCTGCGAAGTGTACTAATCATTGTTGCCATCCTGAAGTAAAGCTATGATTTGCTCCTCAAATTCTGGACTTTGCAGAGTCTCACGCGGAATTTCTTGAAGGGTTCCATGATTTAGAATAACCAACTCGTCACATAAATCGGCGGCTAATTGCAAAATATGCGTAGAAAAAATAATGATGTGATCCTGCTTCATCTCACGCAGCAATTTCTTGATCTCAAGAGCCACAACCACGTCAAAAGAAGTTAAAGGCTCATCTAATAAAATCAAAGGCGGGCGAGTAATGATAAAGCAGAGCATTTGAATTTTATTCTTCATCCCGTGGGAATAACCCTTAATCAGCCGGTGCCGATCTTCTTCCTCAAACTTAATAATTGAAAAATAATCTTCAATGCTTTTATTCGGATCGATCTTTTCACGGTTGATGTCCATATAAAACTTTACGAACTCATAACCTGTCAGAAACTCAGGCAAAATGGGTAGGGAAAATACATATCCGATGTCCTCGTCACGAAGCGGACGGACACTATCCTTCTCACCAATAAAGGCAGCTCCGCTATCCATTTGGATCTCACCACTCAAACAATTGAAAAGTGTAGTTTTACCTGCTCCATTCCGTCCAAGCAGCCCGTAGATCTTCCCTCTTTCAAAGGTGAAGTCTGCATCTTTAATCACCTGTTTACCATCGAAGCTTTTATGGATATGATCTAAAGTTAGTTGCACGCTCGCGCACCTCTCCTATTCTATAGCTAAGACCCAAAACATAGAGTAAGCCCGGTAGCAATCACCGAGCTTACCTTAAGTTAAATCATTCTATAGTAGTTATTGCTTTAACTAGTCCTCAGGTTGCTCAGCCACAGAAGTTGAAGCTTTGCTCGCTCCCCCCGATGCTGCTGGAGGTTGTATGGAGGTCACTGGTGTGACCGGAACAGCCTTGCTTCCAGTTGACCCTGAGGATCTAGTCGTCAGCCCTTTAATCAGGGCCTCTACGTCAATTCCAGAGACGTTCTTCAGCATCTCAGGAGCCGTAGACATCAACTGGGTTACATAGTTGCTGACACGTGCCGCACCTTCACCATTACCGGTATCTACAACCGTAAGCTTATCAATGGATGCCAGCGGCTTCGCGATTTGGCCAGCCAAATCAGGCAGCATTTTGACGATAATATCGAGCACGGCTGCTTCGCCGAATTTCTGGAAAGCTTCCGCCAGCTTTTCTTTGGCTTCTGCTTCCGCTAGACCGCGCAACCGGATAACCTCAGCATCCGCTGTACCTTTAGCCAGCTCTGCATCCGCCATCGCTTGACCTTCAAGACGCTTCTGCTCAGCTGTCGCTTTAGCTTGCGTTTCAATACTATATTGCAAGGCATCTGCCTCACGCATTCTCTTCGCCTTATCAGCTTCCGCCGCTTGCTCTACTGCGTAACGATCCGCTTCCGCTTTTTTCTTAACTTCTGCGTCGTACTGCTTCTCGCGAACTTGAATTTCTTTGGCTTGCAAATCGATTTCACGTTCCTTACGTACCAGCTCAACCTTCATCTGTTCTTCAACAACGGTCTGCTTTGCACGTGCCTCTTGAATATGATAAGCCTGGTCGGCTTCCGCTTTCGCTGTATCCTGATCCCGTTTAAACGCAGCCACCTTAAGCTGGTTTTCCTTGGAGGCTTCGGCGATATTCGTATCCCGCAGCAGTTCTGCTTTTTGCCCTTGCTCTTCAGCGTTTGCCTTTTGAATTCTCGCATCCCGCACTGCTTCTGCTTCAGCGATCTCTGCATCCCGCTTCACTGCAGCTATCCGCGGTTTACCTAATGCGTCAAGATATCCATGTTTGTCTCGTACATCCTTGATAGTAAAGGAAACAATTTGCAGACCCATTTTCTTAAGATCACGTGCCGCTACTCCTTGAACCTCTTGCGCAAAACGGTCACGGTTACGATATACTTCCTCAACGGTCATCGAACCGAGAATGGCCCGCAGATGACCCTCAAGAACTTCTTGTGCTTCGCTCTTCAGCGCTTCAATCGGTTTGCCCATAAATTGCTCAGCGGCTGTCGCCACATCTTCAGTCGAGCTACCCACTTTAATAATCGCTACACCGTCAGCAATAACCGGAACCCCTTGTTCGGTGTATACTTCCGGGGTCGTCACATCGAGTTTATGAGAAAGAAGCGACATAAATTCAGCCTTCTGAAAGATAGGGAGGATAAATGCCCCGCCCCCACGTACTATCTTTATTTTACGACCAGATCCATCGTCTGAAATATGATTTTTCCCCAAGAACGACCCCGTTACGATCATCCCTTCATCTGGTCCAACAGTTTTGTAACGTGCCCAGAATGCGATACCTAGCACAAACAAAACAGCAACGACAACAGCAGGGACTAACAAATACTCAGGAATACCGAACATTAAAGATCCACTCCTCTTCTCTTTTCGAATTCTGACACCAATGCAACGCCTTCTCTAACCTCCACTACAACAACTTTAATCCCTGCCGGAAGCAGCTCATGATCAAAGCTTGCTGCCGTATGCAGGCTATTGCCGGCGCCAAACTTTACCATAATCTCACCATAACCCGTGGCGGGAACAGGAATTGTGATTTCCCCGATCTTGCCAGGCAGATCACTCATAGAGAAACCATTGGACATTTCGCTTTTTTCCATGGGCTTAACCACCCCTAGATACATAAGTACTCCCAAAAAAGCGGCGGCTAACAAAGATAAAGCAATGATCGCCCCAGCTTCCAGAGCGCTGTACCGGGTTAGAAGAATGCCCGCTCCGCCGAACACGGTTATTCCTCCTGCCAGTACGGTGGGATTCAGAAAATCTACGGATACGAAATCAAAGACTCCATGCAAAGCATCTCCGATCACATCACCCACCAGGACGCTGACTATGGCAAATATGACGCCTAGCGCCAAGCAGCCTAAATACAGCGTTTGCATATTTACTTCCTCCTGTCTTCATTCAGGACTGTCATATTACTTTAAACGAATAAAGTAGGTCATTGGTTTCACAAACTTTGGATATTTACCCATAAAAGTTCCATTCTGAGGATAAACGCACGAAAAATGCGGTCAGCAGCAGCGGAGATCAGGGACGATGTTGAGGAGAAATCCACAGTAGAGCATAAACGCAAAGAAGCGATTCATCCATTATGGAAGAATCACTTCTTTGACGTTCTATAACATCTTCTAGACTAAAGACGAAGGGTCTCTTTCGTAGAAGAATTTACTTACAAAGCCATTTTATAAATTTCAACTACATCCTCACGGTCAAGCTTGCGGAAATTACCAAACGGTCCGAAACGAACCGCCTTATCAGCCATACTGCCGATCTCGCTGTCATCAATATCATAATCAGCGAGTGTCTTCGGTGCACCAATGGAATCCCAGAAGCTACGCAGCGCTTCAATTCCTTCCAGCCCTATTTCCTTATCGTTCTTGCCCGCAGGATCAACTCCAAACACGTTTACAGCAAGCTTGCGGAAACGGGCAGGATCAGTATCGATATTATATTTCATCCATTGTGGGAACAGAATGGCCAGGCCTCCACCGTGTGGAATATCGTATACAGCTGATACTGCGTGCTCGATGTTGTGAGTCGCCCAATCTCCTGCAAAACCCATGCTAACCATACCGTTAAGCGCCATTGTGCCGCAATACATGATCGTCTCACGCAGTTCGTAATTATTCAAATCTTCAATAAGCTTCGGTGCGGTTTCGATCACCGTACGTAGCAAAGTCTCACAGAAGCCGTCTTGTACCGGTGTGTTGCCATCAGTATGGAAATAGTGCTCCAGAACATGAGACATGATATCTACCATGCCGTAGACCGTCTGATCACGTGGCAGAGTGAAGGTATTCTCTGGGTCAAGAATCGAAAATGCAGGGAATGCATGAATACTGCCCCAGCCCATTTTTTCCTTGGTCACTTCGTTGGTGATTACAGAGCCGCTATTCATTTCTGATCCTGTAGCTGCCATCGTCAGCACTGTACCGAGTGGGAGAGCATCTTGAGCAGCTGCCTTACGTTCAACAAAGTCCCACATGTCACCTTCATATTTCGCCCCAACAGCAACTGCTTTAGCACAGTCCAACACACTACCGCCGCCTACAGCGAGGATGAGGTCGATATTATGCTCGTGACACAGCTCTACACCTTTATGTACGGTGGAAAGGCGTGGATTCGGCTCTACGCCTGAGAGTTCAGTAACCACAGCATCTATTGCACTCAGCTCAGCCATTACCTTATCGTACAGACCGCTACGCTTGATACTACCGCCACCGTACATCAACAATACATTCTTGCCGCACTTAGGAACCTCAGTCTTCAACGCTTCCAGCGTACCCTGTCCAAAAATCAGCTTGGTAGGATTATAAAAATCAAAATTACGCATATGTGTAAACCTCCATTAGTTATTTCAGAATGTTTTGCTCACTCGTATTATAAACCTCTGAATTGCCGCATTCAAATGGATTAGCTTCAAGCCACATAAATATCCCCACAAAGTGGTGCTTTACTTCGATGCAAACTCAGGTACTTTGCGGGGACCCCAAATATATAACCTAAAAAAAAAGATGTCCTTAAGCCTACAGGCTTAAGGACATCTTTTTTCCAAACTTTAGATCGCGCCGAAGCTCTTCACGAAACGACGGAAAGCAGCTTGCCCTTCCGGAGTCCGTTTATAGACACCCGCGTGTTCAAGAATATGTGTAAACTTGATGCCGACTTCGTTCTGCACAATCTTGACGGCTTCTTCATGCTGTAATGCCGTTCCGAAACGCTCTACAAGCTCCTGAACCCAAGCAGCGTGCTGCGCAAGTGGATGACTAGGATCATTCTTCACCGCTTCTAATAGTGCTTGATCTCCTGTAAGGATGCTCGCAATAGAATCGAGCTCTTCCTTCAGACGACCTGGCAGAATTGCGAGTCCCATAACCTCAATCAAGCCGATATTTTCCTTCTTGATATGGTGCATCTCCCGATGGGGATGGAAAATCCCTTCAGGATATTGCTCGTTAGTCCGGTTGTTACGCAGCACGAGATCCATCTCGAAGCTGCCATCTTCTGCCCGACGAACGATTGGAGTAACGGTATTATGAGGCTGCACTTCACCATCAACTTCGCTGAATGCCAACACTTCTGCATCAGGATCACTATACGCCTTCCAAGCTTCATAAAGTGCATTGCCACACTCCAGCAATACCGCTGGATCGTCACCATTCAAACGTAATACGGACATAGGCCATTTTACGATATTAATGCTGACACCCGGATAAGATGCATGCGTGAACGTATCTTCCTTAGGCGCTTTCTGAATAGGGAAGGTGTGACGTCCACCCTGAAAGTGGTCATGCGTCAGAATCGATCCGCCAACAATCGGCAAGTCTGCATTCGAGCCAATAAAATAGTGCGGGAAAGATTCCACGAAGCTAAGTAGCCGCTTCAAGGTATCCTTGGTAAGCTTCATTGGCACATGATCATGATGGAATACAATACAGTGCTCGTTGTAGTAAACATATGGCGAATACTGAAAGAGCCATTTCTCATTATTCAGCTGAAGTGGAATGACACGCAGGTTCTGGCGCGGCGGATGATTAACCCGACCAGCATACCCAACATTCTCGCGGCACAGCAGACATTTTGGATAGACCGGCGGCGGGAGCAAGCGGGCCATAGCAATTTCCTTCGGACTCTTCTCAGGCTTGGACAAATTGATTGTCATCTCGATGTCACCGTAAGGCGAATCTTGCAGCCAGTAGACATTCTTGGAAATCCGGTCCATCCGGATATAGTTGGAATCTATGCTTAATTTATAAAAGCGATCTGTAGCCGCGGAGATACCTTTTTCAGCAGCTAAACGGTTGAACTCCGCATTTACGTCTGATGGACGGGCCATTAGGAGTCCCATAATCTTGGCATCCAGCAAGTCACGGTAAGTGTCGCTATTCTCTGGAATCAATCCGATTTCAAAACCATAATCAATCAGTGCATCCAGTGGAACCTGTGGACCTGTAAGTGGACTTTGATCGATCTCGCCGACGAACGGCTCACTAAATCCGAACTGATCTAGCAGCACATTACGGCTATAGTCTTCATCTGATGGAGCAATGAGCTGCTCACGTAGTGCGAACAGAACTAGCTGTTCAATCGCATGTAAGGCTTTCTGGCCAGCAGGCGTAACCTTATTCTCGTTGTGCATTTTCAATTCTCCTTAAGTAGGGTCTCATGCTCTAGTTAAGCTATCTAAAGCCCCTTATTCTCCGTACCCCTGCGGATTGGCAGAATGCCAGTTCCAGGCGCTTTGAATGATATTCTCTAAGTCAGCATGCTGAGGGTTCCATCCAAGGATAGAGCGCGCTTTATCGGAGGAAGCTACCAGTACTGCCGGATCTCCAGCACGGCGTTCTTGAATAACTACAGGGATTTCTAGTCCTGTAACTTTCTTCGCAGTTTCAATAACCTGTTTTACCGAGAAGCCAAGTCCATTTCCCAAGTTAAAAATATTACTGTTGCTTCCGCTACGCAGATAAGTTACTGCGCGAACATGGGCGTCAGCCAGATCGCTAACATGAATGTAGTCGCGCACACAAGTACCATCTTCTGTAGGATAGTCGTCTCCGAATACGGCGATACTCTCCCGTTGCTTCAAAGCGGTTTGCAATACCAGCGGAACCAAATGACTTTCCGGACGATGGTCTTCACCGATTTTGCCACTAGCATGTGCACCTGCAGCATTAAAATAACGAAGCGCTACATATTTGATACCCAGTACTTTATCAAACCAAGCCATCATGCGTTCCATAGTCAGCTTAGTTTCGCCATATACGTTTGCTGGCTCGGTACGGTCTGTTTCTTCAATCGGCACCTTTTCCGGTTCGCCGTAGGTTGCAGCTGTAGACGAGAATACGATTTTGTTCACGCCAGCTTTTTGCATAGCTTCCAAAAGGCATTGTGTGCCGTATACGTTGTTGTCATAATATTTCACTGGATCCTTCATGCTTTCACCAACCAAAGAGCTTGCTGCAAAATGGATAACCGCATCAATCTCATTCTCGGCGAACAGCTTGCCAAGCAGCTCCTTATCACGCAGATCGCCTTCGTACAGCTTGCCACCCAGTAGCGCCTCACGATGCCCTGTTAGCAGATTGTCGATGACAACCACTTCTTCGCCGCGATCCAACAGCTCTGCTACAGTATGAGATCCAATATACCCTGCTCCACCTGTTACTAAAATTGCCATTTGATTACACTCCCTTCAATTCTTGGACACCATTACCGATGCCGCAAACGTAGAACTCACCAACCAAACCAGATCTTGTGGTATATGCCTCGCCTACTTCACGAATGAAACGTTCTACATCATCTTCATGTACCAAGGACACAGTACAGCCACCGAAACCTGCACCAGTCATACGGGAACCCAGTGTACCAGGAATACGCTGTGCTTCTTCAACCATAATATCTAGCTCTTCACAGCTAACTTCATACAAATCACGCAAGGAAGTATGTGAGTCATTCATGAACTGTCCAAACTGCTTCAGGTCATTGTTCTTTAAGACCTCAACGGATTCTAGTACACGTTGATTCTCTTCCACAACATGGCGAGCGCGGCGTCTAACAATTTCATCGGTGATTTTATCTTGATGTGCTTCGAATTGTTCACGATTGAGCTGTGCCAGATAAGCTAGTGAAGGCACTTCTTTTTGCAAAATAGACAAAGCCTCATCACACTGCTGACGACGCTCATTGTACTTGGAATCTACAAGTCCTCTGCGTTTGTTCGTGTTGCCGATAACCAGTTTGTAAGCACCAGTGATGAAAGGTACCAGATTATATTCAAGCGTATCGCACATTAACAGGATTGCATGATCTCGTTTGCCATTAGCAACTGCGAACTGATCCATAATTCCGGAGTTTACACCTACGTACTGGTTCTCAGCACGCTGAGACAAGAGTGCAATCTCAACGGTATCCGTGTCGCCGCCTTCGAGAGTTAGGAAAGCATAAGCAGTCACGACTTCAAGCGAAGCCGATGAGGACAAGCCTGCGCCATTCGGAATATCACCATGGAACAGCAGATCGTAACCTTTAGATACTGGAGTGCTTTTCTTCTCCAATTCAACCATTACTCCAACCGGATAGTCGATCCATTCTCCAGTTTTGGCCTTGCCAATTTCACTATAATCAATAGACGCTTCATAAGGAAAATTAGTAGATGCAAAATTCACTTTGCTGTCACTGCGTGGGCGGACAATCAATGTTGTTCCGAATTCCAAAGCTGCCGGCAGCACGTATCCACCGTTATAATCCAAGTGCTCTCCAATGAGATTAACACGGCCTGGTGCATAAAATACTTGAGCTTCTTGCTCGCTTACCCCGTACTTTTCGATGAATTTCTTTTTAAGTTCCTGTGTGCTCATTAATGCCACTCCATCCTTTCGCTGCTTCAGCCAGTGGGAATAAGTAAAGCGTTCTTTATGTATTCATTATAATAGAATCAATCATCCTCTGATAATGCAATCATGTGTGTAATGTATGGATAAATGTGACTTCCCATAATATAATAATTACACAAATAATTGATACACCCTAAACTATAAGCCATAAAATGACAATAACACAAGAAAGGCTGTCTCAAATGGAGCATACTTATTCCGTAGGATCTAATCCCGTATATTACGATAAACAAAATCTCCATGTACTGTTTGCTGGTCAAAGTCAGACGATTCCTATGCATCAAGCTGGCCCTAAGATTTACGATTATTATTTACTTCACTTTATAGAGTCTGGCTCAGGTGTTTTCCGTACTGAACATCATCAATATGCACTGGGAAAAGGTGACTGCTTCCTTATTCATCCAGGACAGCTGGTCAGTTATGTTTCGGATAAAGATCAGCCCTGGTGCTATCGCTGGGCAGCTTTTACTGGGAGTGAGACTGATAGCCTCGTGCTGCAGACAGGCTTTACACCTCAAAAACCTGTGGTGACTACAACGGGTGATAGCGTCATCCCAGGTGCCCTTTCCAGTATCATGCAAGCCTTCAAAGCAAACAAAGAAAGTGCACACCTAACTTCTCTAGGGTATCTTTATCTCATTGTAGGTGAAGCCGCAGATTTACTCTCTTCCTTCTCCCGTCTTCCTGGAGCTGAATCGCAGGTTAAGCGTACTGTGAAGCAAATGATCCACTACATGGCCTCCCAATATGCTCATCCAGTATCCATTGAACAAATGTGTGATACTCTTGGCTATAACCGGGCCTATCTATCCCGTGTATTTAAGCAAGAGACCGGATTATCTCCGGTGACCTACTTGCTGAAGCTGCGCATTGAAAAGTCCAGACAGCTGCTGCGTGAACGGCCCGAGCTGTCCGTGGAACAGGTAGCAGCATCCGTGGGGCTCACCGATGCTTTATACTTCTCACGCCAATTCAAACGGTTTTGTGCTCAGTCACCCACCGCTTACCGTCTCACAACGACTAGACATGTAAAAAAGACAAATCAGTAAGGGAAGCCTTTGAAAAAGGGATTCACATATTAGGCAAGTCCAATATGTGAATCCCTTTATTAAGCTGATCTTTCAGTTAGCTTCGGTTATGTTGCATATAGACTCAGATATTCAGGGTAAGCACGAAGATGTATCTCTTTTGCCCTTTTCTGAGCCATTTCCTTCAGTTCTGGCACTTGCTCCGCTTCAACATAGTCAGCGAGAACATCAATCACATCATCAAGGAGCTTCGCTCTAAAATAAAACTCAATCCGTTCCAATATTGCAAGGCCTGCTAAATCAATAACTAGATCCCTACAGTAAGTCCAATCTTTTGATTTATAGAGCGGCCAAAGTAGTACGGAATAATCCATTGCAGCGTCTCCAAAAACCGTAAGGTCATCCCAATCAATAATCCAAAATTCATTATTATCATTGACTAAGATATTCTGCCAATTCACATCATTGTGTACGATGTCCGACGCCTTTCTCTGAAAAGAAGGGTGCTGACTAACCATAATTCTCAAAGCTTCCACTTCTGTATCGAACCAATCTAAAGTGTCCGCCGTTACGAAGTCCAGCAAATGCTTTTCCGCTCTAATAATTTGCAGATCTTCTTCAAATCGATTGATGTATTCGTCAGTAAATGCGGCGGCATAATTGTAGTCCTCATCCTCACTTACAACTGCCATCCTAATTCCTTTATCCGCATGTAATTGATGAAGGGACCTCAGAACCTTTTCAACCACTGGCAGTGGATCGGAAATGGAGCTTAATGGTTTACCTTCGATAAAATCAAACACTAAACCATAAGAATAACCAGATGTTATTTCTTGTGTAATCTCCCTAATCAACCGTGGTGCCTTGTAATTATAAGTCAAATGTTCACTGATCTTAACCCATTGTTTAAGTCCCACTGCTTTTTGTTCTTGCGAGAGTTTTAAATGACGAAAGGTTTGACCATCCGTTATGCGATAAGATTGGTTTACAAACCCTCCAGGATTCCAAATATACTTAGCCTCAATCTTCGACCTATTTAAGCCTATAGATTCAGAGTTGGCTTCGGCCCACTCTTTCACCTTGTTCTCATCTTGAAGCAACTCCATCGATGCAGCTCATCCCTTCACCTACGTCTTCATCCAGTTCCATTCTCCGTTTGAAGAATAGTCTCAATGCGATCCAATTCTGCCTGCGAGAACTCCAAATGCTGAAGTGCAGCTATATTCTCTTCAATCTGACTAACTCTGCTAGCCCCTATCAATGCAGAAGTAACCTTCCCATCACGTAGTGTCCAAGCTAGTGCAAGCTGCGCCAAACTCTGGCCTCTTGAAACAGCAAGCTGATTTAACGCGTGGATCTTGCGCTTCACATCCGGTGTAATTCGGCTTTCATTTAACGCAGCAGAGGGTTTGGCCGCTCTTGATCCTTCTGGGATTCCATTTAAATACTTATTGGTTAACAATCCTTGAGCCAGAGGTGTAAAAGCGATACTGCCAACTCCGCTCTGTTCCAGCACACCCTGTAAACTCCCCTCAATCCAGCGATCGAGCATAGAATAACTCGGCTGATGAATTAAGAGCGGCGTTCCTAAGCTGTTTAAGATTCTAACCGCTTCGAGCGTCTGCTCCGCGGTATAGTTAGATAATCCTACATACAGAGCTTTGCCGGAACGCACAGCATGGTCTAATGCCTGCATGGTTTCTTCAAGTGGTGTTTCCGGGTCCGGCCGATGCGAATAATAGATATCAACATAATCTATGCCCAGCCGCTTCAGACTCTGATCCAGACTAGCGAGCATATATTTACGCGAACCCCATTCGCCATAAGGACCGGGCCACATGTTGTACCCTGCTTTTGTAGAAATCACCACTTCATCTCGATATGGAGCCATATCACTTGCAAGCACTTTCCCAAAGAGCTCTTCTGCTGAACCCGCTGGTGGTCCATAGTTGTTGGCTAGATCAAAATGAGTAATTCCAAGATCAAAAGCACGAGTGATCATTTCTCTGCCATTCTCGTAAGTATCAATTCCACCAAAATTCTGCCAAAGTCCTAATGAGATTGCCGGAAGCTTAAGACCTGAGTTCCCACAACGGTTATAACGCATGTCTTCATATCGTGCTTCATTTGCTACATATACCATTGCTTATCCCTGCCTCTCATTACGCGCTGTTTCTGTACTACCTTATCTTTAAACTACTAAGCGCAATAATAATCTGGCAACCGACAAGCGATGAGATTATCCCTTCTAACCAAGCAGATCCTTTACACTGCCGAGTACTTTCCCAATCCGATCTGTAATCAGAAGATCAGCTTGATCATCAAAAGGTGTCGGGTCGCCATTCAGCAGCACCGTACGTTTGCCCCGGAAATAAGTGACTAGACTAGCCGCAGGCTGGACCGTAAGAGAGGTTCCACCAATCATAAGCATATCTGCATCTGCTATCACTTCGACAGAACTCACCAGCACCGAGTGGTCCAATTCTTCTTCATATAGCACAACATCCGGCTTAATAATGCCACCACATTCGGGGCAGCGAGGGACGATCTCAGTGGTACTTAGGAGCTGCTCCAACCCGTAATAACGTGAGCAGTCCATGCAATAGTTACGATGAATGGAACCATGCAGCTCAAGTACCTTTTGGCTACCCGCCAGCTGATGTAGGCCATCAATATTTTGCGTAATAACTGCCTTAAGCTTGCCCTGTCGTTCCAACTCTGCAAGCAGCAGATGTGCGCCATTCGGACGAGCATCGGGATGAATCATTTTACTGCGGTAAAAATCAAAAAAAATGTCCGGTGAGGACATAAAAAAAGTTCGGCTCAGCATCACTTCAGGCGGATAAGGTGAATTGTGCTGAGTCTGGTATAATCCTGCTGCCGAGCGGAAATCCGGGATCCCACTCTCTGTTGATGTACCTGCCCCTCCGAAAAAAACGATGTTGTCACAGTCTTTAATCCAAGAAGCAAGTGTCTGCAATTGATCCATATGTTGTAGCACATCCTTTCCATTAGTATGCTGATCAGTAGGTGATCCTTAACTCATTATAGCTAGAAATAATCACATCTGCGTCAATCAAGTGATTTCCATCACCCATGTTGGAGATTCCAACGGCGAGGCGTAAGCCTGCACCTTTACCCAATTGCATATCTGCATTACTGTCACCAATAATAATCGTCACTTCAGGAGACAGCCCCAGCTCCCCGCAGGCTAATTCAGCCATTTCAGGTGCGGGTTTTCCGTTTAATACTCTGTCTCTTGTAACTACCGAATGAAAATAATGAGCAATACCAAGCCAATCCAGATGCTCCTGAGTGGTCTTTGCGCCATCTGAGGTAACCACCCCTAGCTTGAGTGATGCAGCCGCACACTGTTCCAGAAAAGGAAGAAGCCCTTCTAGAGGTTGTGCCGTGCGGCGTTTGCGTAATTCATACATAGCGTCCTTAGCTATACTCTTTACACGGGTCAACGCTTCATTCCAAGGAACACCCGCAGCATACAGCTGCCATGCAAGCACACCATAACTTTCTTCTTCTGTAGCCATGGTGAGCGGCCCTGCTGGATCATAACCAATCAACTTTCCTGCAGCATCATGCTGGGTACCTAGCACTTTACTCCGATCCACGATAAAATCAGTTCCCATAATCGCAAGCTGATTTTCCATCCCACATAGTACAAGCTCGGCCCAATTCCCCCAAGTGGCTAATAGATCCAATAACGTGCCATCTTTGTCGAACAATATTCCTGAACAGGGAATGCATTCATCGTTAATCTGTAATTCCGGCATAAATATCCTCCCTTTGTTGGAAAGACCGAAGGCTACCTGATATTCCCAAGCCAATCCAGCATGGCTCGCACAGTGTCATTTTGCTGTTCTTCTTCGGAAATGGTTGCTTTCCCGTCTCCTTTTTGTGGTCCATAACTTCCAAACTGAGCGTGATTTCCACCGACGATTGAACTATAAACCGTATTATCTGGCAAATAGGAACGTCCTTTGTTGTAGCTGTCTCTGTCAATAACCTGATCCTCTGTACCCACTACCGACAATACTGACAAAGTAGTCTCACGCAGACTACCTTTTTCATCTGGATAAGAAGCCAGGAAAAACACACCTTCCAGCTGGTCCGCATGCTCAATCGCATAACGTGACGCCATGACACCCCCAAGCGAATGCCCACCTAGAACAAAAGATTGCTTTGGATGCACACGAATAATCTCTTCTGCAGCATCGCCCTTTGTTACTGCTAAATTAAGCGGCATTTTAGCGATGTAGAACGGATGCCCCGCAGCAGCAATGCCCTTCGCCAGTGGGGAGTAAGCTTCTGGTTTCACCAGAGCTCCAGGGTAAAATATGATCGAGGCCCCCTTAGTAATGGAGGGTTCGAACGAAATCCAGTTTTCATTCTGTTCAACTGTAACTCCACCACTTGAAATCAGTGCAGTTTCTGCTTCTTCAGCCGGTGCATACGGAGTTAAATATTTCCACAACAGCAATCCGGCTACAACAAGAATGATTAGTACAATTAAACCAATACGACGCTTAGTTATTCTTTTCTTCAACATGCTCCACTCCCGGATGTTACTGCATATAAGAAAATTATAGTAGAAACCCACTGTTCTAACAACCTTCAACACATCGCCACATTTGGCACTAATGACAACGCTTTCAATAGTGAGTTAATTCACAATTCAATTGAAGAAAATCTTGTATTTTAAAATTAAAGCATCAAGCATCTTTGGGGGGAAGTCATGGTAGGAGAAAACTCGCTAGACACGCCTGGAAAGACCTTTTTTCTAAATTTACGTTTTGTTCTCATTGTTACTGTAATTGTTGGAAACGCCATAGAACCATTGATAGGCTCAATGAGCAGCTTGCATAGCTTATATATGTGGATCTTCAGCTTTCATATGCCGCTCTTCGTGCTCGTTACAGGTTTTTTTGCCAATAAACACCTTACGGGTACACAAGGCCGTCGCATTATCATGCAAATCGGATTGCAGTACATTATTTTTCAAAGCCTCTACTCTGTGCTGGACGCCACCATATATCAGGTGCAGGGTATCCATCATTCCTTTTTCGCCCCCTATTTGCTCTTATGGTTCCTGGCAAGTCATGCCTTCTGGCGTATACTGATGATCGGGATGCGTAAATGGGCTCCTGCCACTCAATTCATTTTTGCTGTCGCCGCTGGAATTGCCGTTGGGTACCTACAGCTTGATGGCGTATGGTTCAGCATTAGCCGCACTTTTGTATACCTGCCATTCTTCGTATTAGGTTATCATTTTTCGTTCCAGTCCTTTTCTCGCTTTTTTCAAAAATGGATTAAAATTACCGCTGCCGCAGTCTCCATCCTTCTATTTCTTCTGTTTGCATCTTGGGGATCAGACTTGCCGATAGGCTGGCTTTATGGAAGTATGACCTACATGCAGCTTGGGCTTCAAGAATGGTACGCAGGAATTTATCGTCTGGGCGTTTACGGGCTACAAATCACTGCTGCACTTGCGTTTATGGGGTGGATTCCTTACTCGCTTAGCCGGCTGACTGACTGGGGTTCCCGTACGTTATATGTTTTTCTACTTCACGGATTTATCGTTCGTTTTGCTGCTGTTTCTGGCCTGTACGCTTATATCAACCATTCTATAGGTGCCATGTTATTGGTGCTTTCTGCAATCTTACTGACCATTCTCTTAGCCCAACCAAGTGTAAAAAGGCTGCTGCATCCTATTGTTGAGCCCCCCGTTGGCTGGATGATCACCCTGCAGCGTGTTGCCTTAAGGCGCTCATTATAAGTGGCCTATCCCCTTGCGGATAGGTTTTTTTATACTATTTAAGGTCGGTCTCCTCATGAGAAACTTCACATTGTCCGGTAGAAAAAACGTGCTCTTTGTGATAGACTCACTAATAACAATGACTTCTCCGTTCATTATAGGCGGGAACCGTTTATACCAAAACAGCGGCATTTTTTATAGAATCGGCTTCGCCTTCTTCTCTAGGAAGCTCGTCCCCGTTCATTCTATAAACCGTATATACGCAGGTCCTTGGAGTTCATTGCGTTAATGCGACACTATATTTCATTGCAATTTATTTAGGGGGGAAATGTCAATATGGCAGCTAAGAAAATGCGTTCAGACATGATTAAAAAAGGCTTTGACCGTGCTCCACACCGTAGTCTCCTGCGTGCAGCCGGAGTAAAAGAAGAAGATTTCGGAAAGCCGTTTATTGCGGTCTGCAATTCCTATATTGATATTGTTCCAGGTCATGTGCATCTTCAAGAGTTCGGTAAGATCGTTAAGGAAGCGATTCGTGAAGCTGGCGGCGTTCCTTTCGAATTCAATACGATCGGCGTTGATGACGGTATCGCAATGGGACATATCGGCATGCGTTATTCACTACCAAGCCGTGAGATCATCGCTGACGCCTTGGAAACTGTCGTTTCCGCGCATTGGTTCGATGGCATGGTCTGCATCCCTAACTGCGATAAAATCACACCGGGAATGATGATGGGCGCATTGCGTGTCAACATCCCAACGATGTTCGTAAGTGGTGGTCCAATGAAAGCCGGCGTAGACAGTAAAGGTAAAAAACTCTCCCTTACCTCCGTATTCGAGGGCGTAGGTGCTCACCAAGTCGGAAAAATCAATGATGCTGAGTTGCTTGAATTAGAACAATTCGGTTGTCCTACCTGTGGATCTTGTTCAGGAATGTTCACTGCCAACTCCATGAACTGTTTGGCAGAGGCACTTGGACTGGCATTGCCAGGTAATGGTACCATCCTAGCTGTAGCTGATGAGCGCAGAGAATTTGTACGCAGATCTGCCACTCAACTGATGGAACTGATTAAGTTAGACCTTAAACCAAGAGATATCGTAACTAAAGAATCACTCGATAACGCTTTTGCACTGGATATGGCAATGGGTGGCTCCACCAATACGGTGCTACACACCCTTGCACTGGCTCAAGAAGCTGGTATCGATTATCCGCTTGAACGCATTAACGAAGTGGCTAACCGTGTTCCTTATTTGGCGAAGCTGGCTCCAGCATCCGATATTTTCATCGAAGATGTGGACCGCGCAGGCGGCGTTAGTGCCGTCTTGAATGAATTGCTGAAGAAACCAGGTGCTCTGTACGGAGACTGCATGACGGTTACCGGCAAAACATTAGCCGAGAACGTAATCGGACATGAGATCCAAGATACTTCCGTTATTCATAAGATCGATAACCCTTATTCCGAAAGAGGCGGTCTCGCCGTCCTATACGGTAACCTGGCTCCTGAAGGTTCCATCATTAAAGTAGGTGCAGTAGATGCTTCTGTTGGTGGATATCACAAAGGTCCTGCGATCTGCTTTGATTCCCAAGAATCCGCACTCGAAGGTATCGCTAACGGTAAGGTTAAAGAAGGCCATGTAGTCGTTATCCGTTATGAGGGTCCAAAGGGTGGACCGGGAATGCCGGAAATGCTAGCTCCTACATCGCAAATCGTGGGGATGGGTCTTGGTGCTAAGGTTGGTCTGATTACAGACGGACGTTTCTCGGGGGCTTCCCGCGGAATTAGCATCGGGCACATTTCTCCAGAGGCTGCTGAAGGCGGCCCGATCGCTTTTGTTGAAGATGGAGACATCATTGAACTCGACCTCAACAATCGCAAGATTGAACTCCTGGTTGACGAAGAAGTATTAGCGGTTCGCCGTACGGGCTGGAAAGAGTTTGAGCCTAAAGTTAAGACTGGTTACCTGGCTCGCTATTCCAAAATGGTTACCAACGCAAGTAACGGTGCAGTACTGAAGATTTAATTAGCAAATCCGAGTTCTAGTTGTTCCTGGCATACAAGAGCAGTCTACCTTAGATAATCTATGGTCGGACTGCTCTTTTTTATTGGGCACAAGAAAAAACGCCCCACAATCCATTTCTGGTTTGTGAGGCATCTATATTACGGTTCATTATATAAGACTAAATAATATCATGAATCAATTCGTTACTGTTGCCCCTGGCAATTCCACTTCTGTGAGTGAATCATTAAGTGACAACGCTTCTTCTTGCTGCAGTTTACGTTTTCTTACTGACCTTTCATCATGAGGCAGTTGCTTATTCATCTTCTTGAGCAATTCTGAGACAGGCATCAGGATTAGCTTCGGTACAAGGACCTCACTACGCTCCTTGAGCCTAGCACCACCATCTGGATGAATCACACTTAACAGGATCTTTAAGTAAAACTTGGTGGAGCGTGCGAATATGCCATCGGGCAAATCATGTACACTAAAGCCGAATTTCTCTGGCCCACGGTTAATCATACTAACCCCATAAAGTGCTTTGGCTTGCGCGAGGTTTACATCTTCGGCAATAACTTCTGCCAGCATTGGCAACCCTTTCTCCATTCTGCGGATCATGCGAATCGCAAGTTGAGCAGAAGAACGAGAATGAATACCTAACTCGAATAATTGCCTGTTATCAATATGCAGCTCAATGACTTTATCACCTTTACTCAGCAAGGTTCCATCACCAAGTTCAACAGGCTCTCCCTGATATTTACGCATTCGATAATGCATGAATGGATCGGCCGGGTTAATCGTCTTGAGCTGGAACATCACTTGGAATACCTGCTCCCAAGCCAACCAGAGTCCGACCAGTACTCGTTTACCAAAGGATAAACGCCGAATCGGTGATTTCTCCGCCATCTTGATCATGTCATCCACTCGAATGCTGCGCAGTCCTCTTCTTTGGGCCTCCTGCAGCGTCAGTTCAAGGGCTACAAGCATATTCTCGGGTGCGTCCGGATCGGCACCTAACGTTGTGCCACTATCATGCAGCAGCATCACTTCACCGGGATTCAATCGCGCCAGCATCTTCTCAGTGAGACGCTGCGCACCAAGCTTCTCACGCCAATCTCCAAACATTACCGACCATAGAACAATTTCAACTTGGCGACGCTTGGAAATATCGAACAAATTGACAATCCCCCAAGGCGGACGGTAATAAGTACTACGCTCGCCTATTATGTTGTAGATAATATCATTCGTGCGCTGAATCTGCCGACGAACGGTTGCGGGCCGCATGAGCCAGTTCGTCTTGTGAACATAATTATGAATTCCAATAAGATGTCCCTCTTCATGTATCCGCCTAATAAGATCCGGATAACGTTCAGCGTTAGATCCTACTACAAAAAAGGTTGCTTTTGCATCATACTTCTTCAATAAATCCAGAAGTAACGGTGTAAATCGAGGGTCAGGTCCATCATCAAAGGTCAACGCGAACTCATTTCGCCCAGTTCCTTTACGAAAGACACGGTAACCAAAAATGCGGCTAATCATACCCGGGATAAAAGCATAAAAAGATGAGATATAAAATAACCAGAGCAGCAAAGTCTGCATATGAATTCCTCGCTTTTCCAGAGTTGACTTTGGCTCGCCTTACGTCTGCAAGCAGAACCTGTGATACGGCCAAGTGAAGTTAGATAAAAAATACGTTACCCCCTATTTTAACACATGTATCAAAGAAATAGACGGTTTTTAGGTAAAATCATGTACAATGTATTCAAGCTGACCTATCAACTTATTAAAAAAGGGAGTTGTTTATATCTATGCTGCCGTTATACAAAAAATATTGGCGCACGTTCTTCGACATTGGATTAATTGTCCTCACGGTCTATCTGGTTATGTTCGCCTTCAGTAAATTGTATCAGTTAGCTGCACCTGTATTCCTATCTTTTTTTGTATTTTTGCTTATTGAACCGCTTGCCCGTTTCTTGAACCGACGGGGGCTTGCTAAACCATTCGCTTCAGCGATCTCAGTGCTTCTGTTCTTAATCGTTCTTCTGGGTACGTTATTTGGCGCTGGGCTATTGGTCACCATCCAAGCGCTTCACTTTCAAGATAACCTTCCTAAGTATACATATGTGGTGCAACAACATTTCGTGGAATCCACAACCTACCTTCAGCAAAAAATCGAAAGCTTGCCGCCGGATATTACCGATAAAGTAAATGGCTATTTTAAAGATGCCACGAATGTTCTTACTGGATGGCTTGTTACTTTTCTAAAATATATGGTCGGTGTGCTCGGATCCTTCTCCTCCTTCATGGCCAATTTTGGGATCGCCATTATTTTAGCATTTTTCCTTAGTATGGAGATTAAAGATTGGCGCAAGATTGCCCATGACAAAATGCCAAAAACATTTAAAACTGCTTACGCTTTTTTGCAGGGCAACGTCTTTAAAGCCATCGGCTCTTATTTAAAAGCCCAGCTTATACTGATCAGCATTACCTTTGTTATAGTACTGGTTGGCTTATTCATACTAAGGACCGGTAACGAAATCACTATGGCGCTTATCTGTGCTGTATTTGATGTTTTGCCGCTCCTTGGTGTAACGACGATTTTAGTCCCTTGGATCATCTATCTGTTCATTGTTGGCAATACCTCATTAGCAATCGGTTTAATCGTACTCCTGGCGATTGTATTGATTGTAAGACAGCTGCTTGAACCGAAGATTACCGGGAATTCGATTGGCGTATCGTCTGCTTTTCTGATGCTGTCCTTCGTCATTCTGTCCACATCCGCTTTCGGTATGGCCGGTCTGATCCTGTCGCCGATTCTGCTTATTCTGATCAAAGAACTAATTCAACAAGGATATCTTCAGAGCTGGATCTATTTGCCTCAAGAAGAGTTTATCGTTTCGCCCTTTGCTGCAAATGGCCCTTCATCTAAGGGCAAGGCCACTGCTACTCCTCCGGAGCCTCAAGCTTCTGTAGAAGACGATAATAAATCAAATATCTGACCGAACAGCTTAATGGCGAGATGCGGACTATCCGGAGCGACATTCTCTACTGCAACTGATACAGCATATTTTGGGTGATCCACCGGACCGTAGCCGATAAACCATTGATTGTTGCGTGCTACGCCCTTAACCAGCGTCTGTGCCGTCCCAGATTTACCTGCAACAGGCCAGTGTGTGCTTTGTAGACGGGTTCCCGTTCCTTCCGTTACAACTTTGCGCATCATGGACAGTAACTGGCGGGCTGTAGACTCAGAAATCCTCCCTGCTGAGGAAGGGGACAGATGTCCCGGCAGCTCCTCCAGCTTCTGCCCGTTCGCAAATGTGATTCGCTGCAGAATCCTTGGTGCCCTTACTTCACCTCCGTGCAGTAGCGTTACAATAAGATTAGCTGCTTGTAAGGGTGTGACTTGTACATCCCGCTGTCCAATTGCAGTTTGTACCCTGGCTCCCTTGTCATCCGGCAGTAAGGTAGTAAAGATGGTTCCCTTTTGCTCTCCGGAAAGTGGTTTTAGAAGTGGAAACCCAAGTGTCTTCTCGGCTTGCCAGCTGATATCTCTACCGAGTCCTAGCGCCAGTGCAGTTGATTGAAGCTGGATACCGCTTAAGCGCTCTGCCAGAGCAGCAAATACAGTATTACAGGACACGGCGAATCCTTGCGCCAGCGTAAGGGGTCCGTGTCCTTTTCCTGTCAGACAAGACAATCCATATTTCTCAAATTGCCCTGAACAATAAAAAAGCTCATCAGCGGAGGTTACACCCGCTTCTAAGGCCGCGGCGGCTGTAACGATTTTGAAGATCGATCCAGGAACGGCAGCCTGGAGTGCCCGATTGTTCCACTCCCCGCCTTGCGGAGATATCTTCTCTGGATTATAAAAGGGTAAAGATACCATGGCTTCAATATCTCCCGTCCCGGTATCTAACACCACTATGGCTCCTTCCTTCATTCCGGATTTGAGCGCAAGCTCCTCAATTCCCTCCTGAAGCTTTTTATCAATCGTTGTATATAACGACAGAGGGAAATAAGGATTGCCCGGAGCTTTAACTTGAATGGGACTGCCTGGAAGGCGATTCCCACGCGCATCCACTTGAACATATGCTTCCGTGTGTCCTACCCCTTGAAGCAAAGGCTCTAATGTCTTCTCTAAACCGTCCGTTCCCGTCATAGGAACTCTAAGACCCGTAGGAGAAGCCTTAGCTCCAGCATGCATAGTGGCTTCCGATAAATAGCCTAGCCATTGCCGACCTGAAGAAATCCCATCATATCTGCGTGCGAAAGGAAGCACGCCTACTCCGTCGATCCCCAGTGCACTCACTTCTTCTGCCTGTGCCTGAGACAACGCGAGTGGTCCTTTTCCCACTGAAGATGGCCATAGTAAAGGTTCTTTAAGTGACGACCGCTTATTTAACAGTTGTTCATAGCTGACACCCAGAATCTCCGCCAGTCGGTGCATGGGTTTAGCTTCTTCGTAAACAACCTTCGTCACAGATTTCTTAGCCATCTCCTCTTGTGGAAAAAAAGCCGCCGTCCAAATGGTTTCCCCCGCAAGAGGCTCATTCTTGCGGTCATACAGACGTCCCCGACCGCTATCCAGTACAGTCTCCCGTTCACTTTGAATTTCCGCCATCTTCGCAAGTGTATATTTTGTTCCAGGAACCGTCTGTTCCTTCATAATTAGCTGAACCCACGCCAGCCTAAGGATCAACACAGCTACAGCCGCAGATAAAATAAGAAGACCGCTGAATACACGCCGATGTTTGTTATTACGCAATGTCTTCCCTCCTGAGCAGACTCCACACTTATTATGTCCTACCTACATCCATTAGAATCGCCATAAAATGTTCATTGCAACATCAGAAGCTAAAATTTATATTCTGGCTTGTCACCGCTCAAAACAAAGAACCGCTTCTCCAAAAGGAATAAGCGGTTCTTTAATTTAGTATTCTGTTACGGCTACCCTACACGCTGAACTTCGATAATTTCTCCTTTAACTGCAAGGATGCATCCTCCAGCTTCAAAGAAAGCTCTACCAAATGATCACTTACACTTTGTTGCTCTCCACTAAGTGAGGCTACTTCTTGAGAGGCAGCTGATGATTCCTCAGCTATTGAGCTTACGTTGCTCATCGAATCGGATAGAACCTTTTGCGATTGACTCAGGCTGTCCATCGACACAGTTACAGCATTCAGACGGGCGATAAAATGCTGCATCTGATCCTGCACAGATACGAAGATATCGCTAGTGCTCTGCACGGAAGTCATTTGCTGATTAAAGAGCGGTGCAACTTCTGAAAGGACCACAACCGTCTCGTTCATATCTCTCATAACGGTATCTGTTATTTCTGCCACAACAGCGATAGACTCTTTCGATTGATCTGCAAGCTGGCGTATTTCATCGGCTACCACCATGAATCCTCGCCCGGCCTCGCCTGCTCTTGCTGCTTCAATGGTGGCATTCAGAGACAAAATATTTGTCTGCTGAGTAATATTTTGCATCACATTAAGAACCTTCATAACGGAAGATGCCGTTTCTGTCAGCTCGTTAACCTTCATCACAAGCTGATTCGTCTTCAGGCCCGTCCTATTCGTCTCATTAAGTAATTCTTTCAACCTGTTGAAGCCTTCCTCACTGAGTTCACCGATGCTATGTGCGGTGTGATCCATCTCGTGAGTAGCTGAATTAACTAAATCCATCTGTACCGAAATTTGCCCCGTCAACTCATTGCCACGATCAGCTTCCAAGGCCAGACTGCCAGCACCACCCGCAATTTCTTCCGTGGCCGCGGCAATATCCATAGCTGCATCAGCGGTCTTGCGCGAAACACCGCTAAGCTCATCGGCGGTTTCCAGTACCTTCCGAGCGGTTTCATTCGTATGGATAACCAGCTCTGTTATTCGTTCCATCATCATGTTAAAAGAACTGGATAACTGACCGATCTCATCACGTGAGGTGATATTCGTACGCACCCCTAGATTCCCTTCGGCTCCCTCTGACATCAAATTCTTAAGTCTGGTCAGCGGTCGAGATACCATTCTGAACATCCAATACCCTATCAAAATGGCGATAATAGCAGCTACAGCAACAATAATATAAGTAGTCTTGAGAATACGCAGCGCGTCTTTCGTCAAGTTCTCAGCCGGTACAACACCAAGTAATCTCCATCCCGAGGTCTCTAGTGTTCCATATACAGCTAATATAGATTTACCCTTCTCATCCTTTGTTGGCAATGAGCCTGCTGTATTCTGCAGCCCCCCCAAAAGCGTCCCTCCCAAATTCAGATATGTATCTGTGCCCACTTGCTGGGAGGAGGCAATCAATTCATCCTTATTCGTCAGCAATTGCATGTAAGAGCTTGTTCCAAGATCCACTTTACGAAGCTGATTTTCTAATTCGCTAATTCTAATATCGTTAATGACTATGTATCCCGAGCTTTTAGAATCACCGGCAATCGATTTTGCCAAATGGAAAACACCTGATGTATTTCCTTCCTGGCCCTGTAATTCACGTGGAATCCATATACTCTGTGGCTTCTCTTCTAGCTGCTTAAACCATGAGGATTCTCTGAAACTCTCAATAAAAGCGCTATCTTTGGTACCCGCCGAAGAAATCGAAAAACCTTCATTCATCGGAATAAGGTATACGGCCTCCACACCGTTTGATGCCGTGAGCCAATCATTTAGCTGCGCACTAATCTGGTTAGATAGTACCTTACGTTCCTCATTACTTGTAGTGGGATTATTCCCTTGTTTGAGTGCACTTTGAATTTCATTGTCATACAAGATTCTTCCTAGACCATCCTCATAACGTAACAATTCCACATCAAACTTCTCAGCGGTTTGAACGACTGTCTGTTGATTGGCTGACAGCGCATTCGTCTCGATCGTATGCTCAGCTACGGAATAGGAAGTGTAGCCGAGAGAGAGCACGAGCACCATCGTCGAAACAAAGAAGATGAGAAAAAGCCGCACCCCAATGGATTTGGATGGATGCAGCTGGAATCGTCTTTTTTCTTTTTTCACTTGTACTTTCATCTAATCATTCACCACCGTTGTCGTCTGTTATGCCTACTGGCTTATCGTTTACAAGGTCATGAACATTTGTAACACCCGATCGGAAAGATATGGCAAATACTCATGACCGTACTCATAATAAACCATAAGCTCTTTGGGCGCTAGTACTTTGTTGTACGCGGCAAACTGCGTTGAAGGTGGACAAATCACATCGGATAACCCTGTAACCCATAACATTTTGGCTTGAATTCGCTCCGCGAGATTCTGAATATCGATGTAACCCAGTCTATTAAAAATCTCGTCCTCACGTAAATGATGAGGATCAAAAAAGCGGAAATAATAGTTAATTTCCTCATAAGCTGACGTAGTGATATCAAGCTCCCAAGCCCGTCTATAATCTGAAAGAAACGGATACACAGGAACGGCCATGCTCACACGCGGCTCTAATGCTGCACAAGCTACAGTAAGCGCTCCGCCTTGAGATAAACCAAAAGCACCTACTCGTGCTGGATCAACTTCCTCCATAGACATCAATATTCGAGCAGTCTGCGCTGTATCCAGAAACACATTACGATAGTAAAGGTTGTGCGGATTAGGATCGTCAATGCCGCGAATAATATGTCCACGAATGGTTGTGCCTTTTACTGTAAGATTATCTTCGGAAAGTCCGCCTTGTCCCCGGCAATCCATCGCAAGGACACTAATTCCATGGGCCGCATAACTCACCTTCTCCATCCAATCCCCGCTGTCACAGGAATATCCATGAAACATCACGACACCAGAACCTTTTTCTGAACCCCTTTTCTTCGGTCTTACATATTTACAATGGATTCTTGCTCCACCAACGCCGGTAAAATACAGATGAAAACATTCCGCCAGCTCGCTGACGAACTCCGCAGGCTCTAGCTCATAATCTAGTGACTGGGCGTCCAGATCATGCAAAGCCCGCTCCCAAAATGCGTCAAAGTCGACTGGTTTTGAGCTGCTTCCGTTATATTTTTTTAATTGTGACAATGTCATGTCGTTTCCCATATTAAGGTCCTCCTTAAGGTTTTTTCACTTAAAAAACAATGGAAACGGAAAACCCGCTTATGTGAGTTTTCCGTTAGTTTCTTCTAATAACAAGAGCTCGCTAGTTGCACTAAACACCACCAAACAGGTTAGTTTAAGTGCACTTTGTGCAATAGAATCTCTCCATATGAGCATCAGTTGGTGTTCTATTGTACTTTGTGCAATCAGTTCGAGCGAAAATGAGCATAAGAGTGATTTTTGCGGAAATCCATTGCAGAGAGTGCAATAGATTCTATTTTTCAGACGAAATCGAGAGTTTCTATTGCAGAGAATGCAATGAAAAGCTCAAGCCACATAACACATAACACAAAGCGCGCAACGTGCAGAACCCAGCACATAAAATACAGCACACTACACGCCGCACACTTTTTTCGAACGCTGCTCAGCCACCAAATATCTACCCAACTTCACTCTACCTAAAGCTTGTTCCTCAAAGGTTGTTCACCCTATTAAATTTTACCTAAACCCGCATCATCGCCAACCTCTTCATGGGTGTCGATGACATAGTTGACGATTTCATCAACAGTTGTATATGCAACGCCTACATAAGTGTCAGCAGCGCCATAATAGATGGCGATACGGCCCGTTTCTGCATCATGCAGAGTGGCACATGGGAACAGAACGTTATTCACAAAACCTCTTTCCTCATACCATTCTTCAGGAGTTAGCACAAAATTTTTCGAGCGATATTTTACTTTCGAAGGCTCGTTAATATCCAAAATAACTGCACCCATGCTATATACAAGACCGTTGCAGGTACCAGTAACGCCATGGTAGAACATCAACCAGCCTTCTGTAGTTTCAATCGGTGCAGGTCCGCCGCCAATCTTGACACTTTGCCACCAGCCTTGGCCACCTTTACTCATGACATGGCGGTGTTTACCCCAAAATACAAAGTCAGGACTTTCACTAAGGAATACATCACCGAATGGTGTATGGCCGCTGTCACTTGGACGGGACAACATCACGAAGTTATTGTTGATTTTTCTAGGGAACAATACACCGTTCCGGTTGAAGGGCAGGAATGGATTTTCCAAGCTGGTAAATGTTTTGAAATCTTGCGTTTTAGCAACACCGATAGCTGCGCCGTAAAAATCTGTACACCAGATAATATAAAATGTATCTTCGACCTTAACCAGACGTGGATCGTAAGCATAACGCGGCTGATAAGAGTTACCTTCTTCATCTATAAATCGGATCGGCTCATCATCGATTTCCCAATCTAGACCGTCAACACTATGTCCCATGCGCAAATGCGGACGCGTTGTGTTATCTTCTACACGAAATACTCCGATAAAACTACCTTCAAACGCAGTAACCGCACTATTAAAAATACGGGCTACTCCTTTTGCAGGATTTCTTTTGATAACCGGGTTATCATTATGTCTCCAAATCGGGTTCTCGTAGCCAGCAGGCTTATCCTGCCAAGGCATGTTCGGGATGTTCACTGCACTCGCTCCTACCAATTTCACTTCATTCATTAGTATTCCCTCCAAATGTATGCAACTTTTCAGTATGCTACTTTATCTAGTGCTGCTATGAAATCTACTACTAAGCTTACTTAACGGAACCTTGCGAAAATCCATTGTAGATATACTTTTGCAACGCGGTAAACACAACCAATGTCGGAATAATCGCGATCATAATCGCCGCACATATTACTTCCCACTGCGATCCATATGGACCTTTAAACTTAAAGAGTGCTGTGGAGATCGTTTGGAGATCTGTTTTCGGCATATATAGGAAAGGAGTGTAAAAATCGTTATAAATATTTACGCCCTTCACAATAATTACTGTTACAATTGCCGGTTTCAGCAGTGGCAAAATAATTCTCCAATAAATCGTCCAATACGAAGCCCCGTCCAGCATCGCGGATTCATCCAGTGACTCGGAAATCGAATCCAGAAACTGCATGAAAATATATACAGCGATAATATCCGTACCGAGGTACATCACGATGGGTGCCCATCTGGTATTAAACAAGCCCAAGTGATTGATGATTTGGAAGGTTGCCACTTGCGTTGTAACACCCGGAATCAGGGTAGCAATCAGAAACATACTGATAAGAACTTTACTGCCTTTAAATTTGAAGCGGGATAAAATATAAGCCATCATCGAACCCGTCAGCGTTGCACCCAGGATAGAGATCACAACGATAATGACAGTGTTTTTAAATCCTAGAAGCATTTTGCCATCAACAAAAGCCTTAGTGTAGTTGGAGAAATTCAGCCAATTCTCTGGTAGCGTTAACGGTCCGGTTGAAGCGTATTCCGGCCCTGTTTTTAATGAGGCAAAAAATACAACTACGATAGGTATCAATGCTGCAAGTGCTCCCAAAATCAAGGTGAGATATTTGAATATACTAGCAGTGGTATATTTTACAGAATGCATAGTTTATTTCTCCTCCTTGATCAGAACGCGCTGCAAAATAGTAACTACTATAACGATACCCAGCAAAACTACGGCCATCGCTGACGCTAATCCAACTTTGCTATATTTGAACGCTACATCGACTGTCTGAATAACAAATGTGCTACTTCCGTTAGATCCGCCTGTCATGACGTATGGAATTTCAAACACACCAATAGCGCCACTGACCGCAAGAATCAGGTTCAATTGCAGAATACGTTTAATACTTGGCAAAATAATATGCATAAACTGATGCCATCTGTTTGCACCATCAATCTCAGCAGCTTCATAAATATCCGAACCGATCGAGGAAATAGCCCCAAGGAAGATCAGGAAGTTCATCCCCATGTATCTCCACAGTGACGCACCTGCGAGCGAGAAGTTAATCAAATTCGGATTGAGCAGCCACTTCTGCTGTAAACCGCTGAGTCCGAGCAGGTTAAGAATCGTATCTAGCGTTCCATCTGGTTTGAAAAAGAACAGAAAGATAAAGCCGATCGCTACACCGTTTAGCAAGGTTGGGAAGAACAAAATCCCTTTGAATAAATTTTTCATGCGAACACTAAAGCTCAGTATGGTTGCAAAATACAAAGCAAGTGCCATCTGAATAAAGGTAGTGAAGAAATAATACAAGCTGACCTTAAATACGGAAAAATACTCCGGTTTCGTAAAAATGGTTTTGTAGTTTTCTAACCCAACGTACTCCATATTTTTACTTAGGCCATTCCAGCTGGTGAAGCTGTACCGAAACATACTGATTACTGGATAATAAGCAAATGTGAGTAGTAATACGATCGGCACTAATGAGAACAAGCATATGATGGCAATCCGTTGATTTTTGTAACTCAAATTCGAAAACTTGAACACCCGATACACCTCCAGAAAAGCATCCTCATTTATTTATGACTCGTTTAAATGTGAAGGGGGAAATGCCCGTTCGCATATCCCCTCCCACATCCACTACCGCCTATAGCATTTAAGAAAGCTTATAGTTGTTACTGTGCTGTGACTTTAGCGCGAGCGGCTTTCCACTTGTCGTTGAGGTCCTTCATGATGTCATCATAGGATTCTTTTCTGTTGCCAATTGCGGCTTCAATAATCCGTTTCTTGAAGTCTGGTTGCCAAGCACCGATTTCGGCTTGTTTGTCGATTTCATCAGACCAGCCTTCTTCACCGGCTTTAGCAGCTGCAAGTGTATCAAAGGTTACTTCAGTGCCTTCATATTGTTTCAGAATTTCTGGAAGCTCTGCACCGATAGCCGGGCTCATACCGCCACCTTCAGTCGTTGGGTAGCCAGATTCGTTAATGAACCAATCCACCCAAGCTCTAGCAGCTTCTTTGTTTTTACTATGAACGCTGACACCCAGATTGTAGTCACCAGCAAGTGGTACAAGGATTTTATCTGCATTCGTAGGGAATGGCATAAAGCCAACATCATCTGGATTCGTTGCTAAACCTTTGATTTGACCGATTGCCCAAGATCCAAGAACCATCGTGCCGATTTTTCCGTTAGCCAGATCCGCTTTGGAAGATTCCCAGTCTGTAGTCGTTGGATCTTCTTCAATCAAACCTTTTTGTGCTGCATCGTACAGGATTTTGTACAGCTCATAGTGAGGTTGACCTGGAACATAGTTATCGTCGCTAGCCACTTGACCAATGTTCACATAATCACGGTTACCAGCTACTGTAGCCAGATCCGCTTCCCATTGGGTCAATGTCCAGCCAGCTGCGTAGTTTGTGTACAGAGGCACAGCTTTCGTTTTGTCTTTAACAGATTGCAGAGCAGTTAAGAATTGTTCAGGCGTTCTTGGAACCTCTGTAATCCCGGCATCTTTAAAGACTTGTTTGTTGTAAATAATACCGTTAAAGTTGATGGTCATTGGAATTCCGTAAGCCATTCCGTCTACTGCTCGTTCTTCCACACCTGTATATTGTTTTTGCATATCTTCGAGTGTACCCAGTGGTTCGAAGAAATCGGGAATATCTTTAATAGCTATGCTTGTAGGTAACAACAGAACATCGCCATAGTCACTAGTGCTCATGCGAATTTTAATTTGATCTTCGTAAGTAGCAAGCGCTTCAAAGTTTACCTTTACATCAGGATATTTCTCATTGAACTTAGCCGCATACTCTTTGAATACGGTATCAACAATATCCGTTCTTTGCGTAATAACCGTGATATCCCCTTTAATATCCTTGTCTGCTGCATCATCAGCCGGAGCTACCGTCGCCTCTGTTGAGGATCCATTGCTTCCTGTGTTTTTAGCGCCTTCATTGTTGGTGTTGTTGTTTGAGGAACAACCGCTAAACAATCCTGCCATAAGTGTCAGTGCCATCAAGCCCATCATTGTTTTGCCTTTTTTCATGCTTTTACGACCCCTCTCTTCAATTCGAATCTAATTTGGTTTAATAACAAAAATAATAACTTTTATCATCACTATCAATTTAATAGAGTAATCGCTATTATCAAACTCACTGAAATACTCTTAAAAAAAGTGATGATATCGCTTACAAACTCATTATAGATCTATTTTTAACGCAAAACGATGGTTTGAATTGCTTTTTCTGGTCTTGTATTTGTTATTTTTGTTTTTATTATGGTGTTTTTATTATCTAATTTATTGAAAATAGCCACAAAAAAAGAGAGCTTATCGCTCTCCTAAATAATAGCTTCCTATATAGGACTAAAACTCACGTTCCAATTTCGGTAATTTACAGCCACTTTTGTAATCCTTAGGTGTCATACCACACATTTTCTTGAACAATTTATTAAAATAAACCGGATCACTATAGCCAACCTTATCGGCAATTTCATAATTTTTTAAGTCGGGATGCTCGATCAGCAATTCTTTCGCCTTAGTAATACGAATCCGAATTAGATAATCGGTGATGGTTTGCCCCGTCTTTATTTTAAACAACCGGCTGAGGTAGCTCGCATTCATACCGACGGTCTCCGCCAAACGCTCAAGTTCGAAGTTCTGATCATACTCCCTCTCCAGTATGCTTTTAGTCTGTTCAACTACGTAATGCTCTCCACCATCTGCCGCTTGAGAGAACATCTCCTCCTGCTCTGTGACGTTCTTTTTCTTTGTATCCTCTACTCTCTTGAGCAATTCATATAGCTGAGTCTTATCAATAGGTTTTAGTAAATAATCCATCACCCCATGGCGGATTGCTCGGCGGGCATATTCAAATTCACTAAAACCGCTAAGAACGGCAATAGGTATATCCTCCATATGTCCTCTAACCTGTTCAATCAACATAAAGCCATCCATTCTAGGCATTTTGATATCTGTAATAAGCAGATCAATGTCATCTCGGGATAACTTTTCAAAATGCTCCCAGGCTTCCACCCCGTTACCGTAGGATCCAATTACATGTACATCTAGCTCCATCCTCGATGTGATTTTTTCTAGCCCCCTGCGAATGACCTCCTCGTCGTCCGCAATCATAACATTTATCATTTGAGCACTTCCCTCCAGTTGTATCTGCCAGTTATTATGATTGCTCCATCATCACGAATAGAATTCTTCCTATGTATTACGTCAATGTACGATTACACTCTTTTATAGTCTTGTATTTACTATAACGAAAGTTATTCTAATTTCCCAGCTGCAACTATAAATTGTCCTTGAAATCATCTTCGAAAAAGTATATAACTAAATTAAGTTGTTATTATAAACTAACAAATTAATAATAACTATATAACAAAATTAATTTACTAATTATTCTCTTTTCTATTTTCAATGTAAGGTGGGGATTCTCGATGATATTTAACAACGAATACATTGCAGGCATAACCTGGGGCTTCTCGGGTACACGTGGTTCATGGAAAACGGAAGAAGCGGAACGTTCGATGGAACTCATGTCTTCAGTCACTGGAGCGAACTGGACGGCCATTGCCTTTAGTGCGCTTCAAGCTACCGCTCATTCTACGGAAATTCCCTATGGGGAGGCGCCAACCGTTACCGACGAAGAAGTGAAACAGTCCATCAGTAAAGCGAAGTCACTGCAGCTAAAGGTATGCCTGAAGCCGATCGTTAATTGCGCGGACGGAACTTGGCGTGCTCATATTAACTTTTTCGATAAGGATGTTCCTTGCGAGCCTAAATGGTCTGAGTGGTTCAGCTCTTATACTAAATTTATTCTGCATTATGCTGCTATTGCTGAAGAAACAGGCTGTGAGATGTTCTGTATCGGCTGCGAGCTTGTACAAACGGATAGACGAGAAACCGAATGGCGTACGCTTATTGCCGAGGTTCGGAAGGTTTACTCAGGAATTCTTACTTATAATTGCGATAAGTATCAGGAGGATAACGTGACCTGGTGGGATGCGCTCGATGTGATTTCTTCAAGTGGATATTATCCAGCTAACGATTGGGAAGCTCAGCTCGACCGGATTGAGCATGTGGTGAGATCACAGAATAAGCCATTCTTTTTCATGGAAGCGGGTTGCCCAAGCCGAAGCGGGAGTGCGGCGATTCCTAATGATTGGACCTTGAAGGGTGAACCAAGTCAAGCAGAACAAAGCAAATTCTATCAGGCAATGTTTCAAGGCTGTGAGCGCAGAGATTGGGTTCAGGGCTTTATGCTTTGGGATTGGCCTACTCATCTTTATCCAATTCATGAAGCAGAACACAATGATGATTATTGTATGTATGGCAAACAAGCCGCTGGGATCATCAACGATTACTTCACCTCGAAAATCAATAAGTAATGTGAGGAGTGACTACTTACCAATGATTAATTCACCAGAATTATGGTTGACCCAGCTTGAGGATGAGCTACAGGGTAATATTCTTAGTTTTTGGATGAAACAGACGAAGGACGAAATCAATGGCGGTTTTGTTGGTGAAATCGACAATCAGCTGAACATTGCACCTGACGCGGAGAAAAGCCTTGTGCTTAATGCCCGCATTCTTTGGTCCTTTGCCAGCGCTTACCGGATCTACGGCAAGACAGAATATCTGGCCATGGCAGAACGTGCCTATGCCTATTTGATGGATCATTTCATCGATAAGGAGTATGGCGGATTATACTGGATGGTGAATGCTGAAGGCAAACCTTCTCAGGAGAAAAAACAGATCTATGGTCAAGCTTTTGCTATCTACGCATTGGCTGAATTCTACCACGCAACTGGACGGCCTGAGGTGTTAGATGAGGCTATTCAAATATTCCAGCTTGTTGAGAAATATGGCTATGATTCAACTTATAAAGGTTATCTTGAAGCTTTATCTCGGAAATGGCAAATCACCGATAACCTCAGTCTTAGCAGCAAGGACTTGAATGAGAAAAAATCAATGAACACGCATCTACACGTGTTGGAAGCGTATACCGGACTTTATCGAGTATGGAAGTCAGAGGAGTTGGCGAGTACGCTGGCTGAGCTAATCGAAACGATGCTGGACCATATCATTGATAACGAAGGCAAGCATTTTCATCTTTTCTTAGATGAGGCATGGAATGTAAAGTCAGATATTATCTCCTATGGACATGATATCGAAGGCAGCTGGCTGCTTGTGGAAGCCGCAGAAATACTTGGCGAAGAAAAGCTGCTACAGCGTGTTCGAACCGTCGCTATCTCCATGGCAGAAGCTGTTCTTGCAGAAGGTATAGATACCGATGGCGGGATATGGAATGAAGCTGATCCGAGCGGATTGCTAAGCAAAGATAAAGATTGGTGGCCGCAAGCGGAGGCGGTTGTTGGATTCTATAATGCTTATCAGCTGACCGGTGACAGCAAATTTAACGAGGCTGCCCAAGCCACCTGGACTTTTATCGATAAATATATGGTGGATCACAAACTAGGCGAATGGTACTGGGGCGTGGACGAGAACCATCTGCCCCTCCCTCACGCAACCAAGGTTAGTGCCTGGAAATGCCCTTATCATAACAGCAGAGCCTGCTTCGAAATGATCGCACGACTGAATTCAACCCTAAAGGAGACTGTATAATGTCATCGTTATTTCATGAACGCAAACAACAATTAACAGAACGTTATGAAGCGCTGATCACCCGTAAAAATGAAAAGCTTCCTTATGGAAACGGTATTTATGACCGTTATGCTTATCCACTGCTTACCGCCGAGCACGCTCCTCTAATCTGGCGTTACGACTTCAACCCTGACACTAATCCTTACTTCGCTGAAAGAATCGGCGTCAACGGCGTTTTCAACCCTGGTGCCATAGAACTTAACGGTAAGTTCTATCTTGTTGCCCGCATGGAAGGTAATGACCGTAAATCTTTTTTTGCTGTAGCTGAAAGTGACAATGGTGTGGATGGCTTCCGCTTCTGGGATCATCCAGTCGTGTTGCCTGAGACAGAAGTTCCGGACATCAACGTTTACGACATGCGCTTAGTAAGCCATGAAGATGGCTGGATCTATGGCCTCTTTTGTACAGAACGTAAAGATCCAGACGCTCCACACGGTGACCTTTCCAGCGCAGTAGCACAATGTGGTATTGTCCGTACAAAGGATCTGAAGATCTGGGAACGTCTGGCCGATCTTAAGACAGGTTCTGCTCAACAGCGCAATGTCGTGCTCCACCCTGAATTTGTGGATGGAAAATACGCCTTCTACACTCGCCCTCAGGATGGCTTTATTGATGCAGGATCCGGTGGCGGTATTGGCTGGGGACTCTCGGATACGATTGAGGATGCCGTGATTACAAGTGAGACAATCATGGATGAGCGCCACTACCATACCATCAAGGAAGTTAAGAATGGCCAAGGTCCAGCTCCAATCAAAACACCAAAAGGCTGGTTGCATATCGCACACGGTGTGCGAAACACTGCAGCTGGGCTTAGATACGTCCTCTATGCCTTTTTATCTGACCTGGAGGAGCCAAACAAAGTCACACATTCACCAGGCGGTCATTTCATCGCACCAGACGGTGAAGAACGTGTCGGTGATGTCTCCAACGTTGTATTCTGTAACGGTGTAATTGCACGCGATAACGGTGAGATCTATATCTACTACGCTTCCTCCGACACCCGCATCCATGTAGCAACAACTACGGTTGAACAAATGTTAGACTACGTACTGAACACACCAGAAGATCCACTCCGCTCTTATGCTTGTGTAGAGCAACGTATCGCCCTCATCGATCGTAATTTAGCGCTGTAAATAAGAGTTCAGAGTCCATAAAAATCAACAGAGCAGCGATTCTCCTTAATGGAGGGGGCGCTGCTCTGCATTTTTGATCATTCTGTGTCCCCTAGCACGTTACTGTGGGTATCTGATAGTGTTTACTGATGCTCTTTCGACTTGTAAATCTGTTCATGGATACTCCCTTATTGTTGATAAATATCCATACTTTTTAGCCGTTTAATGATTAATTCCTATAGATTAAGCTCAAAATAGCTCAGTAATCCCCTAACTCCAAGGAGGCTGAGATATAAATGTTCAAACGTATGGATGAGATCATGATCGAGATTCCTGAAGTTGAGAAGCCAGATCCCAATGCTGCTGCCGCTGTACAAGAACTGCTTGGCGGAAAGTTTGGAGAAATGTCGACCCTTAACAATTATCTCTATCAATCCTTTAATTTCCGTTCAAAAGACAAACTGAAACCCTTTTATGATTTGGTGATGAGTATAACAGCGGAAGAGCTAGGCCATGTGGAGCTAGTTTCGCATGCCATCAACAAATGCCTTCGAGGGTCAACAAGTTATAAAGAGCCAGATTCCACCCCTCTAGGTTCCGTAAAAGATGCGCGTTTATCCTATCACTTTCTGGCGGGGGCTCAAGGTGCTATGCCTTTTGATTCAACGGGGAATCCATGGACCGGAGCAAATGTATTTAATAGCGGCAACCTAGTGGAAGATCTGCTACATAACTTCTTCCTCGAATGTGGAGCCAGAACACATAAAATGAAAGTTTACGAAATGACGGACCATCCAGCTGCACGCGCTGTAGTCGGATTCCTCTTAGTGCGCGGTGGCGTCCATGTGGTCGCTTATGCCAAAGCCATCGAAATCGCAACAGGTGTTAATGTAACGAAACTCGTGCCGGTTCCTTCGTTAAATAACAAATCGTTTAGTGAAGCGAAGAAATATGAGGAGAAAGGTGTGCATACAAAGCTGTACACCTGGAGTGACAGTGACTTCGGCGCCATCGATCAGATTTGGAAGGGAACCCACCCAGAGGATAACCTCCCGCTTGAAGTTATTAAGGGAGCACCTAAAGGCTTCCCGATCCCCGTAGCTCCTGCAGTCGAAGAGGAGTTCGCCCCAGGAATCTCCCCCGAAGACTTTAAAGAAATTGCCAAACGCCTCAAAATGGCTGGAAATATTACAGAATAATATTTAACGTGAATCTGGTGAGGAATTTACGCAGCATCTTCCTCACCATAGGTTCACTTTTTTTAATTGTACAAAGCCCGATATTCATCCTCCAGCATAGACATCAGAATCATGTTATGAAATTCTCCGTCTACATAAAGAGCATCCCGCTCCACACCATCGTGCTTGAAACCAAGCTTCTCATAGACATGAATGGCTCTTGGATTAAAAGGATATACACCCAGATGGATACGATGCAGCTTCAAGGCTTCAAAGCCATATCGCAGCATTTGAGTCATAGCCTCAGTACCGTAACCCTTCCCTCTATGTTCATGACTACGAATCCCAATTCGAATATTTGCGCTACGGTTGTCCGGATCTATTTCGTTCAGAACCACTTCTCCAACAAGCTCATCCGTTTCCTTGACGATAATCATTAGATCCACACGATCCTCAGCTGGAACACTAATCTTTCGAATCCAAGCCGAAGTCTGCTCGCGAGAGATTTCCCCTTGCGACCCTGTTAGACGACCCATCTCATCATCAAGTAAAAATTTGTAATAGGCCTCCAGATCGGACTCTCCTACACCACGCAGATGAATATTTTCGCCTTCGATCTTTGGTATTGCAACTGCTTCTGACATAACTGAGTCCCCCTAACCAAAATTCCATGGCTTTCAATTATTTTTAATCGGCTAATTTCTATTCTCTCGGTATATCCACAGAATCACGATGCACTATGTCTGCTGCAATCAGAATCTTCTCCAATGGTGCAGAGGGATGCCCAATCCGACTTAGCAATTTCTCCACTGCCGCCCGACCCATCGCTTCTTTAGGGACATGTACAGTAGTAAGCGGCGGAATGCCTCTTGAGGCATCCTCAATATTATCAAAGCCCGTGACCGAGATATCCCCTGGAATATTAAGACCTTCTGCCTTCAGGATGTCACTGACCGTAAGTGCTGTTTTGTCATTGGCGCAGACCAAGGCGGTTGGGAGTGTCTTAGCTTTTTTCCGCTTCATCACCCAATTTTTAAAATCCTCTTGGAATACCTCTTCCTCCACCCCTTCTAAAAAGAGATTCGCATCATCTTCCAAAGGCAGTCTTATCCCACTCTCCTCCAGCGCACTCCGGAAGCCAATCCATCGATCCCGAAAACTGCGTGAAAATCCAATATTCCCGATAAAATGCATTTGTGTATGGCCTGTCCCCATCAAATGATTAGTAAGTCGAGCCATGGAATCCACATTGTTCGCGAATACAGTATCACTTGGAATTAATGGATCTTCATGGTCAATCAACACCATCGGCAGACCGATGCGATGTACCTCAAGTAGTAAAGAAGTGGAGATTTCGCCCACACCTACCAAACCAAGAATCCCGCTTGGGTTCAAGATATTCACGAAATTATCCGCACGATTCTCAGAGATGATCACCATTCCAAGTCCTTCTTGATCCAGCGCAAGGGCAATACCGTCCACAATTTTTCCCCAATACAAGGAATCCTGAGTTTGCGAGCGGATATTCGGCATTAATACAAGCACAGATTGCTTATTCCGATCACTCCCCCCTACCGGAGGAGTCCGTTTGACACCTTGGACAAAAGCATTTTTTTGCGTAAAATAGCCTAACTGCGAAGCCGCTTGAATCACTCGTTCTCTGGTCGTCTCATTAACGCCAGCTTTACCAGAAAGTGACTTGGAGACAACAAATTTGGATACACCGAGATGATCAGCTATTTTTTGCATGGTGACCTTTTTAGCCATATTAAACCCTCCAGAGATTGTAATAAAATTAATGTTAAACCAAAGTTAAGGCTGAGAAGTTACCTGTGTTGCTACCCGCGCTTCCGTCCATTTTGCATTTAATTCGTCAAAAGACTTTTGTAAATCAGGCGCAGCAAGTAACTCTTGAATATAATCTCCGGACCAAAAGGACAGCTTAGCTCCATTTGCCAGATCGATGAACGCATCACTTTGTACCGTGCCATAAACCAGCTTAGGTTCATAAGATAAAAATTCACGGTACTGCGGCATAAAAGGGTTCAGACTACCATCAGCAGGAAGGAATCCCCAATCATCTGAATACGAAGTCTCTTTTACAAAAAAATTCAACCAAGCCATAGCAAGCTCTTTATTCTTACTGTATTTGCTAACACCCACGAACCAGTCTGGATTGATCGGCGCATAGTGAGTACTGCTATTATCATAAGGAAATGGGAAGAATCCGATATCATCTGGTGAAGCCCCCACATCAAGCACTTGACCAACCGCCCAATTTCCAAGTAAATACATGCCAGCTTGACCTTTAGCGAGTCTAGTCTTAGAGATCTCCCAATTGTTCGAGAAGAGTTCATTCTCTACATAACCTTTAGCAATTAAGGTTCGAGCAATGGAAATGGATTTCCCCCACTCATTATCAAGCTGCCATGGACTATCCTCATTTACCATATTATTTAGATACTCAGGGTTGCCTGTCATATAATTGACCAGACTATTTCCCCATTCACGCAGTGGCCAGACGGCTCCATAATTCATATACAGCGGGATAATTCCAGCCTCTTTTAATTTAGCGCAAGCTTCGTAGAATTGATCCAGTGTCTGTGGAACCGCGGTAATTCCTGCTTTTTCGAAGGACCTTTTATTATAGACAATCCCTACCGTGGTAGTTCCCGTAGATAGCCCATATCGCTTTCCATCATAAGTAGCAAAAGAAGTGAAGCGCTCACTAGCCGAAGTTTCTTCATCCAACGGTTCGAAAAAATAATCCAGTTCCTTTGATGGAAGATTCACAGGAAGCAAAAGTACATCTCCGGCGTCCTTGGTGGACAGTCTTACCAGAATGTCCGTTGCGTAATTGGATAAACCTTCAAATTCAACATTCGCTTCGGGGTACTTTTGCTTAAATTGGTCTGCGTACCCTTGAAAGGTTCCATTCTCAATCAGATCTATTCGATTGGTCATCATGACTATGGTGCCGGATAAGTCAGACTTCACCTCGTTTCCAACTGGAGGCACTGTAGATTCCGTCTGTTTGGTGTTGTTCTCACAGCCACTAATCGATAACAAAATGAGAAGCAGCAGTATGGTACGCGTAGTCCAGTGTAATCTCATCCCCATCAACGGACAGCCTCCTCTTATTTCAGTCAGATAATCTAATCATTTCCGGTTCCAGCAACGGCAGTGACAAAATAACATCCGTCCCTTGTCCAAGCTCACTATATACCTCAATTCCAAAAGCCGCTCCATAATGAAGGCGCACTCGCTGCTGTATATTTTTCATACCAATGCCCCCATTGATACTTTTCTTAGGAGGACTTTCTTTCTGCAGCCCATCGTTCAATCTCTCCAAAGTGATCTTATCCATTCCACAGCCATCGTCCTTAATATGAAAGAACAGCATTTGCTCAGTCATCTCACAACGGATACTTAAATGCATTTGTGGTTTATTATCATCCAAGCCATGATAAGCAGCATTCTCTATGATCGGCTGGAAGACCAGCTTGATAATAGAGTAATTATCTAGCTCCTTCGGTACGTCGATCTCGAGTACGAAACGATTAGGGTAGCGACAGTTCAGCAGTTCAACATAATTGCGTACATATCCAAGCTCTTGCTTCATTGTCGTTTTGCCGCTCAAATCACTTGTACTATACCGTAGCAGTTTACCTAAAATTGAGATCATGTCCGCAGCTTCAATATCATCATTGAGCTCAGCGGTCATTCGGATCGACTCCAGCGTATTATAGATAAAATGAGGATTAATCTGACTCTGCAGTGCGTGAAGCTCCGCTTCCTTCTTCTGTTCTTCAATTCGGTAGATATCCTGAATTAACTGCCTGATCCGAGCCAACATTCGATTAAACTGATGCCCGAGCAGACCAATCTCGTCACGCCGTCTAACCCTAAACATCACATCTAGATCGCCGCCCTGAACCTTTTTCATCAGTTGAATCATCTGCGATAGTGATTTAGTGAGTGCAAAGGAAAGGATAATAGAGATAATTAACGCAAGTACAATGATACTTAATGTAGCAGCGAGCGTTGTATTACGGGTTACCTTCACATCCCGCATTAGCACATCTACAGGAATCGAAATAATGGCCTTCCAATTGGTCTTGTTAGAGCTTGAGTAAATATTTAGAAAATCTTTTCCGTTGACTGTATCATAGAAACTCCCGGATTTCCCATCGACCCTTTTGAATAGCTCTGAATCAGATACATCCGTGGCAAGAAGTTTTTTGTCACTGTCGTACACGACCATCCCCATCTCATCAACGATCAAAGATTTGCCATGCGTTACTTTATCCAGCTCCGTAACCCGATTCTCCAAATTGCTAATATTCGCTTCAACCGCGATCAGCCCAATCGGATTTAACAAACCATCCACGATTTTGCGAACAACGGTAAAAGCATATCGAGTGCTCTGCAAATTACTCGTAAATGATTGGGTACCAAACAAAAGGGCCTCTCCGCTGGAATCCTTCGTCTGCTGACTCCAGTACTTATAGCTTTGATCGAGGTCGAGCCGTACTCCACCATCCTTGGCAGAATAATAACCATTCCCATGCGCGTCAAAAATATAAACCGTGTTCGCGCCTCGCTTAATATTATTAATAAATGAAATGTTGCCTTCTATGCCCCGCTGAATGGACAACAGTAAATCAAAATCTCCGGGTAACAATGTAGCACTGCCTGATTCGCCACCCATGATCTCTTTCTGCTCATGATAGTGGTTCGAACGAATTAAATTTTGTTTAATATCGTTCACATAGGCTGGCATAGATGAAATACGCTTCATATCTTCGATATAATCATCTACTCCATCCATCATTTGATCGATTAACTTCTCAGAATAAGCAATGGTGTTGCCCTGAATAGATTCTGAATAACTCTTATAAGTAAACACACTAATGAAGGTAAGCGGAAGGGTAATAATTATTAAAAAGACGAGGAGCAGCTTGCGTTCCATACTCATGTCCCCGATAACGGACCACCAGCCAAAGATGCGTTTACCTTTCATACGGTCCTTCTCCTTAACCCTTTTTTACCTAACTTGTTATTATTATTTACCTAACAAAATTATTATACGGGGAAGTCCTTCTTTACACAATAACAAAACCGCTTCCTCATAACGAAGAAGCGGTTTTGTTATGTAAATCATAAAAAAATTAGTTAGGGACCCACTTATTTTATCGTGAATAATGACAGTTTGTCCTTTAACTGTCCTGAAGCACTTTCCAGCTTACCTGACAATGAAACGAGTTGATCACTTACACTTTGTTGTTCATTACTGAGTGAAGCCACTTCTTCGGAAGTCGCTGATGATTGCTCAGCTACAGCACTTACGTTACCCATGGCTTCCGACAACACAACCTGTGAATGATTCAAGCTACTGATCGCTGTTGTCACCGATTCCAGACTAGTAATGAACTCATCCATCTGTCCTTTTACGGATACAAAGATATCGCTCGTGCTCTTCACTGAGCTTATTTGCTCTTTAAAGAGAGGTGCCACTTCAGATAATACAGCTTCCGTTTCGTTCATTTCCGTTATGATCTTGTCGGTGATTCCGGCTACAAGAGCAATAGACTGCTTCGATTGGTCGGCAAGCTGTCTTACCTCACCTGCTACCACCATAAAGCCCTTGCCAGCTTCGCCTGCACGTGCGGCTTCTATCGTCGCATTCAATGATAAAATATTCGTCTGCTGTGTGATACTCTTCATCACATCCAGCACCTTAATCACTGAGAATACTGTTTCTTTCAAATTGTTAACACGTTCTACAAGCGCACCTGTCTTTTCCCCAGTACGGCTAGTTTGATCCAGTAAATCCGTTAATTGCTTGGCACCTTGAGCACTAGCTTCTCCAACCCCGCGTGCTGCCTCATCCATCTCACTATTGGCACTAATCACGGTCTGCATTTGCGTAGCTATCACATCTGTAAGCTCATTACCACGTTCAGCTTCAAGTGCCAGACTGCCTGCTCCTCCAGCAATTTCTTCCGTAGCGGCTGCTATTTCCTTCGCGGAAATAGCTGTCTTACGCGAAGCTTCTCCAAGCTCACCAGCGGTCTCTAGCACATCTCGTGCAGTTTCTCTCGTTTGCGATACAAGCTCAGTAATACGCTCCATCATCAAGTTAAAGGAGGCTGATAGTTGTCCAATCTCATCCTTAGACACATATTCTGTACGTACACTTAAATCTCCGCTTGCACCTTGAACCATAAGATCCTTCAATCGTGCCAGAGGGCGAGCAATCATACGAACCATCCAAATCCCAATAAATATCGCAAGCAATGCCGCACCGGCAGCCGTAATGAACGTCGTCAACAGAATCGGACGGGCTTCCTTCACTAGTTCTTCTGTAGGAACTACACCTGCGAGCTTCCAATCTGCCCGCATCATCGGATTAAAGACCGCCAGAATTTCTTTTCCGTTTGGATCTTTAGCTTCTAGGCTATTATTATTTTTCTTACTCTCTTTGATAAAAGAAAACTCCGATGACTTTCCATCGTCTAGCGGATTAGAAGAAGCCACTACTGTACCTTGCGGAGACACAAGTTGAATACGGGAGCCGTCTCCCAGCTTCACACTTGCGAAAGATTCTTCCAGCAGTGTATTCTTCAACACAAGCATAATCATGTATCCTTTATCTGCTCCCAGACTTTTAAGAGATCTTACCAAAGCAATATCTTTTTCTTCTGCTCCTTGAAGAGAGGTTGAAAACCAAATATTTTTAGAGTCGTTATTGTTAGCGTCTGAATAATAAGAATTATATTCTTTAGAATCGGCCACAATTTTCTTGAACCATTCTTGTTCTCGTAATCCATCAAAATAAATGCCACCACTGCCAGATGTAACAATTTCCTGTTCAAGTGACTCGGGAATCAATGCGACACTGAGAATATTAGAATCTGTTGTAGTCTGATTGGACAATTTCTTACTTATTGAGCTTGTTGCTTCAAATTTCTCGTAAGCAGTTTGTGCAGTAGCCATTGATCTAAGATCCGTTTGCAACTGCACATCAAAAAAGAGCTGCAATACCGTATTCTCATATTGCTTCAAGGTAATATCCAGCTTCTCAGCAGTCTGAACAATAGTCTGGCGGTAGGCTTCGGATACGTTATTCTTTATCGTTGTTTTTGCCTTCGAATAAGATATAAGTCCAAGTGACATAACTACGATTACAGTGGAACATAAGAATATTAGAAATAACTTCACACCGACGGATTGGATAGGATTAACTCTCTTGATTTGGCTTCCCCAACCCAACATCATTTTCTTAGCGTCTAACTTTGATGTCTTTCCTGTACCTACTTCATTGCTCTGTACATTTACGGATTTTTTATTGTTCTTCTTCATCTCTCTAACCTTCTCTCTTTATGCTTTTCACTAATACTATTTTGATCAGGATCCCCATCATGATCATCTACCCGCTAATATTAGAGGACATATGAAAGCGCTAACCATATTATATATCGGTTTATTAGGCCTTTTTTCTTAGCTTTACTATACTTTTTTTATAACTTTTAACCTATGTATTCTGAAACAAAAAAACTCCCTTCGTTCTACCCTCCTTTTGGATTTATTTGTTAGTTACTAATATATATATCTTATTGTTAGCTTTGTCAAAAGAAAAACAGGGATGCTCTTATAGAAAGAACATCCCTGTATCTTATTAAGATTTTCTCTTACGCATCATATCAAAGTATGCTACCGGCTGATCTACCTTCATGCGGACACGTTGCAGAGGATGACGAGCTGCGTCAAGCGGGTTGCCTGCTTCATCCCACAATTCCGCTACAGTCTGCTTAAAGAATGTATCATTGGGTCCGAAGAATTCAACTTCCTGCCCTGGCTTGAAGTGATTGCGTTGCTGAATGAGCGCCATTCCACTCTCAGCATCGTATTCTAGTACAAGTCCGGCAAAATCATAAGGAGCGGCTTTTTCTTCAGGCTCATAGATATGATCTTCATGATCCGGAGTATCATAGAAGAACCCTGTGTTAAGCGGACGATTCGCCGCTTTATTCAGCTCATCCAGCCACTCTTGCTTCAACTCGTACCCTTCCGGATCAGCCATGTAAGCATCAATAGCTTTACGATAAGCGTTAACTACAGTAGCTACATAGTGAATCGACTTCATTCGTCCCTCGATCTTGAAGCTGTCAATGCCTACTTCAATGAGTTCAGGGATACTTTCCAGCATGCACAAATCCTTAGATCCCATGGAGAAAGGATTATCTCCTTGCTGATGCAGTGGAATCTGAGTTACACCCGGAAGCAAAGGGGCCGGAGATTGTGCTACAGCTTGATCTTCTTCAGATACCCAAGCGCCTTCAGGACGCGCATCCTCGAACAAATCATATTTCCAGCGGCAAGACTGACAGCAGCCTCCGCGATTGGAGTCACGATCTGTAAAGTGATTGGATAATACACATCGACCGGAGTACGAAGAGCACATCGCACCATGAATAAAGCTCTCGATTTCAATGTCAACATGCTTCTTAATCTCAGCGATCTCTTCCAGGCTTGTCTCACGTCCGAGTACTACACGTGGCAGACCCTCTTCTTTCCAGAAGGATACCGCTTGCCAGTTCAGTGTAGACTGCTGAGTACTCAAATGTACCTCTAATCCAGGTACTAAACGGCGTGCTGTATCTACAATGACCGGATCAGCAACGATAATAGCCGCAATGCCAACTTCATATAAGTTACGCAGATATTCTTCAATCCCTGCGACATCTTCATTGTGAGCATAAATGTTCGTTGCAACAAATACCTTAGCGCCGTATTTCTTGGCGAATTCAACACCTTCACGCATTTCCTCAAAGCTGAAATTGTCTGCTCCTGAACGCAAACCGTATTTCTGCCCTCCGATATAAACAGCATCCGCACCATAGTGTACTGCGAATTTTAATTTCTCCAAATTACCGGCCGGAGCTAGGAGCTCCGGTTTGTCCAGACGGTAACGTTTGCCCTTGTATTGCGGCTTTGTCATGGTTCCCATTCCTGTTCTCCCCTCCATCGCCCCACAAAGTGATGTCTGTGCATGCTTACTGCACCTAGTCTTTGCGGGGAACTAAAAAACTTTCATTAAATTAAACTTAATATACTTGCTCTTTATAGAAAAATCCGAAGCTTAGCTCCCGTTCTGGATCCTGCAACGTTCTGATAGCTTCCATCCAATCCTCTTGGAAAGAATATGCTTCTGGATCAGCTACATAGAGATCAATAGCTTTGCGATAAGTCTTAACAACCGCCACATTATACGCTGTTGATTTCAACAATCCTTCAATCTTAAAACTCTGTACGCCTGCAGCCATAAGGATATGAAGATCCTCCAAAATACAAATATCTTCCGAGCTCATAATATGTGTACCGTTCTCGTCTTCATAGATTGGGAACTTTTGGTCATCTCGTTCTGCCTCGATCAAAAATAGACCACGTTCCTTACCAAGACTGCCGCCCTCGCTTGGACGTCCTTGATGTGACATATAGCTTTCTACAAGCTTACGCTTGGAATGGTATATATTAGTCATGCCGTGAACCTGAACCTGTGCCTCTACCTCTAAAAGCGGAACCATTTCCGTCATTTCATCCATATTCAGCTCACGGGCAAGAACGACGCGAGTAGCACCTTTACGCCCCCAATAATTCGCGGTTGCGTAATTGGTAGAGGTCATTTCCGCATTCCAATGCAGATTCATGCCCGGTGCTTCCTTCTTCACTGTGGTTAACACAGCAGGATCACCGAACTCAACACCGTCAACACCAAGTTCACCTATCGCCTTCACATAGGCAGGGAGCTCTTCGAGAAGAAGGTTGGACATGAGTCCACCTAGTCCAGCATATACTTTGCAGCCACGCGCATGTGCCATTTCTACAACAGCAGCTGTATCTTCCAGAGAGAAATGTCCGGCAAGACGCATGCCAAAACGGTCATCCCCGATGAGCAATGCATCTGCTCCGGCATCCAGCAAAGCAGCAGCTTCCTCTAAGGATGCTGCTGTCGCCAGCAATTCCGGTTTGTTAATCATGTTGTACCTCCTACTTGTACAGTTATTTCAACCGCACCACTCTTCATTTTAATATTTTATTTCGATTCTTGCTTACTTTTTTCGATATTGGCTAAATGTTCCTTGTAGGTCTTAGCAAACAAATGGCCCTGTGTACCATCTTTCTTAGTCACATAGAAGTAGTATTCAGATGCCTCAGGTTCAAGTGCCGCCTGAATGGAGGCCAGCCCCGGATTACTAATAGGTCCCGGAGGAAGCCCAATATTTCTATACGTATTATAAGGACTGTCAACTTCCAAATCTTTATATAACAGTCTTTCCTTCTGTTTGTCGAGCAAATATTGAACCGTAGCATCAATCTCCAGCTTCTGCTCTTTCTTTAAGCGGTTATAAATCACGCCAGCAACTAGTGGTCGTTCACTATCTACCACAACCTCACGCTCGACTAACGAGGCCACTGTCAACAGCTCATGAAGTGTCATTCCACGTGCTTCTAGCTTTTGCTTCCAATTCGGAATCGTGTCCAGTTTCTTCTGGAACTGATCCAATAATGCCTCTACAACTTCCTGCGGTGTACTATCCTTGGCTAGTTCATACGTTTCAGGGAACAAATACCCTTCAAGCCGATGACGAAGGTTCTTATTCTGTGGGATACCTAGAACATCAATTGCCTTCAAGCCCGCACCGGTATCCATTATTTCGAGAAAAATAGCAGCATCCTGATTCCAAGCCTCAGCAAGCTTCTTGGCAATCTGCTCAGTAGTATATCCTTCCGGAATCGTAAAAGTTACGGTCTCTTCCTTAACAACATCACCCGCATTTAGCCTCTCGATGAGCTCGTCATAGGTGTCTCCTGGACTAGCAACATAAGTACCAGCTTTGAAGCTGGAACCTTCTTTGGTCCATTTCAAATATCCCTTAAAAAAAAGACTGTTCCTAATAATGCCATTTTGTTCGAGCAGATCAGCAATTTCCGCGCTGCCCATGCCCTTCTCTATCGTAATTGTTACGGCAGGTCCTGCAGGTTCTACCGGCTGCATTCCGTTCCAAATGTACCAAGCGCCTCCGCCTCCTGCTGCTACCAGCAAAAGAATAACAATAAGCACAGTACGGATTGCGGATTTCAAGTCAGGTTCCTCACTTTCCGACTATAAAGTATAAAAGTGTACTACTTAAAATTCAATACATATTTCATGATCATGATTGTTGTATTAATTATATTGATCGTATTCCAAGCAAAAAGAGCGCGGAATTCTCCGCCCTCTTCCGTACTCATCATAAATGTAACGTACATGTTTAAAGTTTATTCTGCATCGTCCACTGGAAAAGTCATCTCATCATATAGCTCAGAGATGTCTTCCCACTCTTCATCGTCCACGATGTTCTCTAGTTCCGGAAGTCCGTTAGGAGAGACAACGATACGCAGAATTTCATATTCCACGTCTTTACCGGTGCCTTTCAGCACCGCATAGCCAATACCACCGACTTCAAATTCGGCGATAATATCGTAAATGGAAGACTTGCCCTGCTCATCTTCCAGTTCTACTGTTTCTCCATAGGCTTCCTTAAGCCGCGAAGTCCATACCGCTTGATCAGCGGATACATCAATCATTCTCAGATCCTCCGTCCAACTCGTCAACCAGTGTGTTGAAAGTCTCTTCGACAATCGCCCACTCCTCGTCATTATCGATCATGAACAATTGAAGATCGTCGCCTTCTTCCACATAACGGAACGCATAAACCTCATCGGTTTCCTCGTCCTCGGAATCAAGCGGAACCACCATCATGTACTTAGCGTCCGAGCCATCAACCTCAAACTTCATAATGACCTCGAATTCCTCTTCATTACCTTCCTCATCAGGAATATAGATAATTTCCGGTTCTTCCTCTTGGCCAATCTGTTCGTTTGTCATATCCTCGCACCCCTCACCTTTTACTGTTAGCATCCAAAAAATTTTGCAAAATCAGGGCTGCAGCCATTTTGTCCACAATCCCTTTGCGTTTCTTCCGGCTGACGTCCCCTTCAATCAGCACCCGCTCTGCGGATACCGTCGTCAGACGCTCATCCCAAAGGTGTACGGGCATTGCAAATTGCTCCCGTAGCTTGTCAGCGAACTCTATGCAGATTTCGCCCCGGGGTCCTACTGAGCCGTTCATATTCTTCGGTAGACCAACGACAATCTCTCCAATTTCGTGCTCCGTAACAAGTTCACGAATACGTTCGAACTCATTACCAGTACCGCGGCGCTCAATCGTTTCAAGAGCTTGTGCCGTCCATCCAAAAACATCGCTTGTGGCTACACCGATTCTACGGTCGCCGTAATCCAATCCTAACTTCTTCATCATCTGGGATTATCCACCTTGTGATTGACGAGGTAGAATCTAACCAGCTCTTCAATCAGCTCATCACGTTCTTTTCTCCGGACCAAACTTCTCGCATTGTTATGACGCGGAATGTAAGCTGGGTCTCCGGAAAGTAGATACCCTACGATCTGATTGATCGGATGATACTCTTTCTCCACCAGTGCATCGTATACAGCGAGCAATATTTCCTGGGGAGAAGCTTCCTTTTCGTCGCCCTTCACATTGAATTTGACCGTTTTGTCCATGGAGTCCATTTGTGACACCTTCCTTCTGCAAAATCACCCTAAAAGGGCGGCTTCGCAAAGTTGCTACTGTGCAGCTCACTTGCTTCCTTTATCATAACATATTCATAGCCCAACGAGGAAATCCTGCGCGTGGAATAACGCTTTTTTTGGCATTTCCTCTACAAAAATAATGATATTTTTGGCTTTTAAGCTATTGTCAAGCACAACTATTCATGAAAATCTAACCACCTGTTAATAAAGAGTAGCGGTACTGATGTCAAACTCTCAGTACCGCTATGTTTTTTCGTAATACGTTTAAAATAAGAAATAGTTTCGTAATTTTTATTTATGCTAGGGAAGCGACTAATTCTTCTGCTTTAGCCAGTGCCTCGCCAAGCTTGGAGGCATCTTTACCACCAGCTTGTGCCATATCTGGACGTCCGCCACCGCCGCCACCGCATACTGCTGCGACTTCTTTAACGATCTTACCAGCGTGGAAGCCCTTCTTCACCAGATCCTGTGGTACAGCTACAACAAAGTTCACCTTGTCGTCCATGGCAGCACCCAGAACAAGTACAGCATCCGGGAGCTTGGATTTCAATTCATCTGCAGTAGAACGCAGAGCGTCCATATTTCCTGCTTGAACAGCAACAGCAAGAAGCTGTGTACCTGCACCAACCGTCTTCACACTGCTTGTTAGTTCAGCGGCAAATGTTGCGCTCAGCTTAGATTGCAAGGATTCATTCTCACGCGAAAGCTCACGCACTTGGTTATGCAATGCTTCAATCCGTTTTGGAACGTCGTTCAGAGAAGACTTCAGTAGACCCGCAGATTGCTTGAGCAGATCCAGTTGGCTCTCAGTGAACTGATAAGCGTAACGTCCAGTCACCGCTTCGATACGGCGCACTCCGGAACCAATACCACTTTCACTAAGCAGCTTGAAAATTCCAATTTGAGACGTGTTGGATACATGGCATCCACCACAAAGCTCAAGGCTGTAATCGCCGACTTGAACGACACGGACAATATTGCCATATTTTTCACCAAATAATGCCATGGCGCCCATAGCCTTAGCTTCGTCAATTGGCTTGTTCTCAATGACTACATCAAGGCCACGCCAAATTTGTGCATTCACACGATGCTCGATGTCGCTTAGTTCTTCCGGTGTAATCGCTCCGAAGTGGGAGAAGTCAAACCGTAAACGTGCACCTTCTACTAAAGATCCTGCTTGGTTGACATGACCGCCAAGAACCTCTTTGAGCGCTTTATGCAGTAGATGAGTAGCTGTATGGTTCTTCACGATATCTTCACGCTGTGCACGATCCACTTCAGCGCGAACCGATTCGCCTACTTTCAATTCTCCAGCTTCCACAGTTACCAAATGTACATGTTGACCATGTGGAGCCTTGAACAATCCTTTTACCTTAGCTGTAACTGAACCGCCAGTAAGCAGACCTGTGTCACTTACTTGTCCACCACTTTCAGCGTAGAACGGTGTTGCTTCAAGAATTACTTGGCACTCTACGCCTTCGCCAGCGGTATCGACCAATTCATCACCCACAACAATAGCCATGATTTTCGACTCTGTTACCGAGTCATTATATCCAACAAATTCACTTTTAACCGTCAGATCCGCTAATGCGCCACCTTGGATCTTCATGCTGCCACCGTCATGACGTGCAGCTCTTGCACGATCACGCTGTTCTTGCATAGCGACATCGAAGCCTTCACGGTCTACAGTTAATCCTTGCTCTGCTGCGAAATCTTCAGTCAGGTCAAATGGGAATCCGTAAGTGTCATATAGCTTAAATGCATCAGCTCCAGCAATCGTGCTGTGCCCATCTGCTTTTGCTTTAGCGCTGATCTCACCCAAGATAGCCAATCCATCAGACAATGTCTCATGGAAACGTTCTTCTTCTGTACGGATAATCTTGGCGATATATTCCCGATTCTCGACAACGGATGGATAATACACACCCATAATCTCACCAACGGTTTCCGTCAACTCATGCAGGAACGGACGATCCAGACCCAGGGTCTTTCCGTAACGAACAGCACGGCGTAGCAAACGGCGGATAATATAACCACGACCTTCATTAGAAGGAAGTACTCCATCCCCTACGGCAAAAGTAACGGTACGCACATGGTCAGCGATAACTTTAAGCGCGATATCCTGCTCAACATTATCTTTATATGTTACACCAGCAAGCTCAGCTGTTTTTTGAATAATCGGTTGGAACAAATCGGTATCGAAGTTGGAATCTACATCTTGAAGAATGGATGCAAAACGCTCCAGTCCAGCACCGGTATCAATGTTCTTGTTCGGAAGCGGCGTATAGCTGCCATCCTTGTTATGGTTGAATTGTGAGAACACAAGGTTCCATACTTCGAGCCAACGTTCGTTTTCTCCACCCGGATACATTTCTGGATCGCTCATGTCGCTACCATAAGCTTCGCCGCGGTCATAAAAGATTTCCGAACAAGGACCACAAGGGCCTTCGCCGATATCCCAGAAGTTCTCATCTCCCAGCTTAATGATGCGTTCTGCTGGCAAGCCCACTTTTTCATTCCACAGCTTGAATGCCTCTTCATCCTCAGCATACACAGTTACGGAGATACGTTCTGGATCGAAGCCGATCCACTCCTTGCCAGTCAAGAATTCCCAAGCCCATGTGATAGCTTCTTCTTTGAAATAATCGCCGATAGAGAAGTTACCTAACATTTCGAAGAATGTATGGTGACGGCGTGTCTTCCCTACATTCTCGATATCATTGGTACGAATACATTTCTGCGAGTTCGTCAGGCGCGGATTCTCAGGAATCTCACGGCCATCGAAGTATGCTTTCAGCGGTGCCATACCTGCGTTGATCCACAACAGCGAAGGATCGTTATGCGGTACGAGAGATGCACTAGGTTCAATCTTGTGACCTTTACTTTCAAAAAACTTAAGCCATTTGGAACGAATTTCACTTGCTTTCATTGTTTACAGCTCCCGTCTCATCTTTTTAATTCGGCTCATGCGCCAGATTGTACAAATTTTTTAAAAAATAAAAACAAAAAAACGCCCCTGAATAATTCAGGGACGATTAATATCGCGGTACCACCCTGGTTATCGCCTTGACCCAATTTACGGGAAAGTTAAAGGGCGATCGCCTTGTCGCGGCTGATAACGGGTGCCCCCGGTGAGTTTGTGATCTCACACTCCGAAATTAGCTTTCCACCGGCCTGTCTTCAAGGTTCTCACAGCCATTACGAAATGCTTTCGTAAAGGAACCTGTTCTCTGATCAAGCCATCCTCCGGCGTACTTCATTTTCATCAACGTTTTATCCGATTTACATTTTAACATTTCAAGTATAGCCAGTGCCCCTTCATCTGTCAATCTGAGGAGGAGTTAAGGATAACGTGAGAATATATGATTTTTGTAATGGTGAACTCGGGCACTTAAAGAATATAGTAAATCTCAGATAGTATTTGGAAAATTATGTATTATAAATAATACTCTAGAATACGCAATGCTCGGGTAAAACCTAAGGAGGATTACAAATCATGCTGCGCAATAAAGTAACTGAGGAGCTATCGATTGTTAAAGTTAAGCCTACATCAATACGCTTTATCGTCAGTCTCATTTTTATTCATATTCTCTTCACTCTAACGGTTAACCTTGTCCTTTTTGCAAATGGAACTTTAAGCGTTATTGCCGAAAGCACAAACGGATGGATCAACGAAACGTTAGCTGCAAATCTGTTCGGTCTTGTGTTAGAAGTGGTTATTTTCTTATGTACAATAGCTAAATTATCGCTGAGGGATTTGGGGTTAAAAAGGAATACATTATTAGCAGGACTTATCGGCACTTTTCTATTTTGGCTCGCAATTAACATTGTTGATTTAGGTATGACATTACTGACTCACTCAAGTTTAACATTCAATAATGATATTTTCACGAATTCGAACGTCGTCTTTGGTGAATTCCTGGGTCAGATTTTCGGAAATGCTTTACTGGAAGAAGTTTTGTTTCGGGGCTTTCTGCTAGTTCAAATCTATCTCTTATTAAAAAAAGTCAATAACCATACTTCACGCATCGGTTGTGCAATGCTTATCTCACAATCCATCTTTGCCGCTATACATATCCCAAATCGGATCTATTCAGGATTAGTCGGAATGGATTTTGTTTATGATTTTATCGTACTAGTAATTCTAGGGGTCATATTCTCATTACTCTATGTCTTAACCAAGAATCTATTTTTCGTGATTGGCGTCCATTCCTTAATGAATGTTCAGATTATGTTTTGGAATAGTAGTTTTACTCATACAGCAACTTTAATCTGTTTGTTGTTACTGACTTGTCTTTTAATTTGTTTCAAAAGGAAGGAATTCCGAGCACAGAAATCAGAGGGGGCAGTGCCAAGCTGAATAAATGGAATCGGAGAATTTTCTAGAATCGCGACTGACCCAATTGTAAACATAATCAGCTAAAGCAAGCAGTCGATAACCAAAACGGAGGGCAGCAATTCTCAAGTAAATATGAGAATCGCTGCCCTGTGCTGTATATTTACGTTTTTAATATAAAAGAGCTACGTTTCCGTCAGCTGGCGCAGGCAGTACGTATCCTTAATAACAATTCTAAATCAGCTTGTGTGCAAACCACTTTTCGCCCCTGAAGCGCCAAAGAAAAATGCCCCCGCGAACGGCCCACTCGCAGTTCATCGCCAGCCAGACACCCATGACACCGTAGCCCAGTACGATCCCAAGGATGTATCCAAAAATCACCCGAAACAGCCACATCGTCAGCATTGAGGTAATTGAGGTGAAGCGGGAATCTCCTGCTGCCCGCAGTGCGGACGGCAAAATAAAGCTGATGGCCCACAGCGGAACTTGGGCAATGGAATTCACCAGCAGCACCACAAACAGATCATCAATGATCTCGGAAGGTGGGGAAAAGATCGATACCAGCGGGTGGAATAGCGGCATCAGAATCAAGGCGATCAACGCCAAAGAGCCGGACCCGATCCAGAGAAAGGACTTGATGAACTTTCTGGCTTCAGAGACATTCCCCCGCCCAATACATTGGCCGACCACCGTTACAATAGTAAGCGACAGCGCGCTGGCTGGAATTTGAAACACCAGAGCCAGCGAGCCGGCAATGGCATTGGTCGCAATGGCATAAGTGCCTAGGCTGACAATAAACACCTGAGTGAGCAGTTTCCCCCCGTTGAAGAACATCTGCTCCGCTGCGAACGGCACGCCGATGAACATGATTCTCCTCAGCATGGTCAGAGGGATTCGGAATAGGTCACGAAAACGCACCCGCAGGGCCGTATCCACCTTGAACAGATACACCAGGGCACAAACCATACCTGCATACCGCGCGATATTAATCGCAAGCGTCATCCCCAGCACACCCATGTGCAACAGGTTAATGAAGACCACGTTCAAGATAACATACAGCAGGTTCATGATGAGCGACAGCATCAAAGAAGCCCGTGTCTTGCCCACACCTCGCAGAGCTCCGCATACCGCCTGAACCACCGCGATGCCCAGATATGAAATACTGCTGCCGATCAGGTAGATGCGGGCATTGTCCAGCACTTCGGGTGAGGCGGTTCCGAACAAAAGGTTCAATATAGGAGTATGGAAGCCCATCAGGAGCAGACCGATTCCCAAAGCGATCAGCGACACCGAAGCGACCGAAGCCGCCGTAGCCTGGGACACCATCCGGTCGTTTCCGCTCCCTTTATACTGCGCGACTACCACTGTCCCCCCGGTTGCAACCGCCACAAACACATTGATCAGAAAAATATTCAGCGAATCCACCATATTCACTGCACTGACCGCCGCCATCCCGGACGAGCTGATCATTGCGGTATTTACCAGATTAAGTCCAATAATGAAGGCCTGGTCAATCAGAATTGGAATAAATAAAGCTATAATTTGCCGATAATCCATCCCCTCCCCAGAAAGATATTTCTCCAGCAATCTTTTCTTCTGAAGACTAGCCCGAAGCTGCATAACATATCACATTCTTTTCTGTAAAATGGAAAAAACTCTTCATCCGAAGAGCTTTTCAACAAATTATACCCATTATACCGTGGGCACTTTACATTCAGTTTACTATAGATACACCTTTAAGTCTTTAATCAGGAGTCAAAAAACAGCAACTGCCCTTCACATATTTGGAGAAAATAAACTTCATCAGAATTATGCAGCTTCAGACCATCAGACCATAGAATCATTCGTTCATCAAAAGTATTGGCAAAAGTCTTTAAGCGGATTGCGTTATGCTTGATGATTATGATCGATCTTTGCATTTACGCAAGAAAAACGCCTGACGGCTTTCTTGGAGGTAGAGTTACAAGCTGAATACATCCGTAATTCCATAATCGTATCCATATACACCTTCGTAGTGAGGTTCCGAGAGACGAACCATATTGCACTTATTCCCTAATAACAAGCCCATTCCGAGGTGACTTGGGGCGGATAACGGCGCTGGCTCGCTTACTTTACCGTAGGCACATTGTATTCGGTTTTTCACATACATTTGGCTCGTTTACGTTACCGTCGGCACATTGTATTTGGTTTTTCGCATACATTGGGCTCGCTTATGTTACCGTCGGCACATTGTATTCGGTTTTCCGCATACATTTGGCTCGCTTACGTTACCATTAGCACATTGTATTCGGTTTTTCGCATACATTTGGCTCGCTTACGTTACCATCAGCACATTGTATTTGGTTTTTCGCATACATTCGGCTCGTTTACGTTACCGTCGGCACATTGTATTTGGTTTTTCGCATACATTCGGCTCGCTTACGTTACCGTCGGCACATTGTATTCGGTTTTCCGCATACATTTGGCTCGTTTACGTTACCGTCGGCACATTGTGTTCAGTTTTTCGCATACAATTGTCCGTAAGTTTGACTAAAACATGTATTTCGAAGGATATAAGGTCCGCTCGGCACGTTATACATCCCAAAGAGGCGTGTGCTTAATTAATAACAGGGCTCCCCATGTCCACTAGTTGAATATAGGCCATCCCATAAATTCATTTCACATTTCTCCGCAATCTCGAAATTTTATAAATTCTATTCCATAAAAAAAACCCGCGCTAGGCGCGGATTCTTAAAGAAACTATTAAGCCTTCTATTATTTTGCACTCTCGGCAATCGTCTTATAAGCTGCTAAATCTGTATACACTTCCACCTTAAGCGGATTGCGTTTATGTTTGGTAATTTTATAGAAGTGATAGACAAACACTGCAATATTAGCTGCTAAAGATAATGCACTCACAACCCAAAGTGCCGTTTCGCTGTGAGAAGATTGTACGGAGAACTTTGAATCGCCAACAAACGCCGGGAACGACATTGTAAACATCATCCAAATCGCCAAGGTTTGTGCACGGTGCTGTAGCCATGCTCCTTTTTTGAAGAAGAATGCTGGAATTGTACAAGAGATCAGAAGAGCTGCACCTGCATAGAAGGAATGGTCAGAAACTGCGTTATATACATAGGCAAAGTTCCAAATGTCATAAGCAATGATCCAGAACCACAGCTGGTCCGGCCACAACATATCCTTACTCTTGTCTTTACTAATAACGATACCCATCCAACCAGAAATCGTAATAATGTTCAGAATACCTGCGATCCCGTTCATAATGTTCCAAGGACCACCTACCATCATTACGCCATCCACCATGCCTTGCAAGCTGTACACTTGGAAATCACGGATAACTGCTTCAAGAATGTTAACTGCAAGGATAATCGCCGGGAACATTAATATATATTTATTTTTGTCCCATCCCTTAACATAACGGATAGCCATAAACCCTATACATCCTGCCAAGGCAGAATATACTTTTACCCAGTGAAACCATGTTCCAGTACTGGAGCCTTCGCCTGCCGTATTCGGCCAGACCGCTATAGTAAGAACAATAGGGACAACGATAAACAGAATGATTGAGAACCACTTGCTTCTTCGAGCTATTTCGTTGAAAATCATTAATCCTGCAAGTACCACTAACCACATTAGAGCAGAGTACCAAGGAATCGATTCGAATAAAAACATAATGTATTCCTCCTTCATATTTTGTATATAAGCTATGTCTTGAGTCCAATATATCCCATCCTCCTTCGAACGATCAAACCGCTCAAAACGTTGATTTATCAAGGTTTTCATAGTCTCATTTCGAGTTGAGTTTACACATCAATAGGACTGGATTTCATCCAAGGTCCTACCCCAAGTAAGGGAATCTATTAGAAACTATGTCTACAGAACTACAAACTGTAAACCTAACTCGAACGTAAAATATCCCCCACAAAGTGGAGTTTTGCTTTAATGCTTACTCAGGTACTTTGCGGGGGGCCCAAAATATATACTTTATGCAATACAAAAAACCTTGCCGACAAATTTCTTTGTGGACAAGGCTTACTACTCACGCATTATCAAAAAAATCTTTCAACTAAGTATTTCGAATATACGATACAGTTCTCCAGTGTAGGAAAATTCATAATTTCTCCAGCATAATAGATCTTATCTCTTCCTTGCATTTGATCAAGCCGTTCATAGAAGCCTTCACGGATCGCATTAGAATCTACATGGGGGAACTGCTTCCAGCGCTTCATCATATACAGACGGATATTCTCGCCGCCAAGCTCGCGAAGTTTATTTTCTACCTTTTCCCTCATCTCGAGATCTGTCATCTCATCATTCTCCGCTACATAAACCGTAACTAGATCCGTTGTTCCCATATCTGCCCACCTGTAATACCATGCCATCATATGTCCCTTGCGTTCAGGATTCATATTGCAGGGGATATATCCAGAAAGCTCCGGCAACCCCTTCACTCTGTAGGCATATACCCGAAACCGTTCATAGATTATACACTCAAACAATGCTCTATCTACCGAAGATAAGTGAATCATATCGCCCAGATGCTCTAAGGAAGCAGTATAAATAACCTTGTCAAAATAAAAGATATCCTGGTTTGTTTCCACCCGAACTTGACCATTTCCCTCTTGCTCCATATGTAGCACTTCACAAGTCAGACGCAGATCCTCTACTTGGTCGGCCATTCTTCTAATGAGTTCAGTAACTCCCTTAGGCCAGGTTATCATGTGAGTGATCTCAATAAAGGATAATAAATTATCATAAGTAAGAAATTTCAATACATAGGCGGCCGGCACATCCTGAATACTCCCAAAACCAAAAGTATTGAAGTAATGCATATATACCTGCCCAATTACAGATAGCTCATTCTCCGTACACCAATCTGAAAAGGGCTGACATAGATCTGCCGGTAAGTGTAGAAAACCCGGTTCTTGTAGTGACTTATAACGTTTCAAAATATCTGGCAACCGTTTGAATTCTTGGGTAAACATCTGAATTTGGTCCATAGGAATCTGAGTAGTTTTTTGCCCATTTGTATCAAAAAATCCCCGTTCCAATAGTGGCCCCTTGTCCATAAGATCAAACTCTCTCATGAGTTCTATCGTATGTTTATAAGTTGGCAAGCCGATTAGAGTTCCCATTTCATAAGTTTTCCCTTTGTATTCGATGGAGTGGCACTTGCCACCTACTCGGTCCGACTTCTCAAGGAGAGTAATATGAGTATATCCTTTTTTCGCTAGTTGGTAGGCAGCTGAAACCCCAGAAATCCCTGCACCGATGATCCCTATCCTGTCTTCATACTTCATATTAGTCATCATCCGTTATCTCCTTGTAAATAACCATAATGGCAAGGTCTCACGCTGACCTGCATACTCAAGTGCGACATCCGATGGTATTTTACCTTGATTAGGTCCGTCTGTGATCACCCTGCTGAAGTTATAGATCCTCAAATATTCGTGTAAACGCTTTTCTAAAGTCTCAAAGGAATCAATCGTATCATCCAACCAAGCCTGCTGATAGAACTCTTTCGTCAACACCGCTGCAAATTGCTGTAAGGGCTGAAATACTTCTGTCTGATCTGCAGTAATAGCTACTTGATTTATGTTGTTCTTATGTAAAAAATCGCTGTATTTATGTTTACCTCTATCCCAGTTCGTAGTAAATTCACGACTCTTGTTCGTAACCAGATTATTAATTTGGAATTCTAAGGTCTTCATCAATGGGATGACCTTCAAATCCATAAAATCGATAAAATGAATGGCGGACTTCCGATTATATAGCTTAACTAAGCCTAATCTGGAATAGGCATCGTAGACCACGTATTGATACACCTTTCCTACCCTTGGGAACACTCCCATATAGCTAATACTCTGTTGGCACATATACCCGGGATGAGCATTTTCCGGATTTTTCATCCTATAGTCCAGAGGTTTGGATTTCTCTTTACACCCTCTGCTGTTAGCCGCTTGCGCGCCGTCCCGCTTCTTTGCTTTAACTTCTTTGGCGTAAGCCTCCCGTTCTATTCTCTTACTAAGTCCATTTCGACGCAGCACATTATAAATACCTGACTCCCCTATGTTCACACCCTCATCCTGCAGTTCGTAAAAGATTCGCTTGGGTCCATCTTCAGGGAATTTGGCAACGTATTGTAAGATCAATCTTTCCGTTCGCTTATCCACTTTATTAGGCATTACCGGCTTTCGTTCCTTCTCTGCCAGTCCATCCATCCCCTGCTCTTGGTAAGCTTTACACCACTGATAATAGATCGTCCGGGATATGCCAAACTCCTTGCAGGTTTCGCTCACATTGTTGCTGACAGTTCCTTGCATGAGGATATGATATTTGTTGTTTGCATTCATCTATTACACCCCCTATTCTTTATTTTATACATAGTTGGCGTTAAATACAGTGCTATTCTACAAAGGATAGGTGAAAAACTTATACTTTCTATTATTTTAAAAAAGGAGAGACAGCTCAAGGCTTCTCCCCATTCCGAACAAAATGTGTGCTGTATGCCCCACCGGAAATCTCCAAACAGTTCAGACGTTGACCATAGGCACATCCACCATCCACACCAATCTTATCGCCCAGCGGACTAAACCAGATGTCTTCCGAATCATGTAGATCCATCGTCGAGGTATGACCGAAAATAACCGTTTTGTCAGTGCTAACTACAGGATTCGTATAAAATGGCTCTCTGATCCAGATAAAATCATATGGATCCTGCTGCTTCCAATCCTCTATTAATGGATTAATGCCTGCGTGGACAAAGATATGGTCTTCCGTCTCATGATAAAGTGGCAACGAACTTAGAAAATCCAAATGATGTTTGTATTTCTGTCTAATTTCTTCTTTCAGCAGCATATAATCATGCCAGCCAAAATCCACTTTAAAAAAGTCAGAATCCGCCTCGCAATAGCTCATCAATGTATACAAACCACCGTTGTTTAGCCAATGCGTATCCAGTTTATCATCCTCGCTGGTGAGCGCGTCATAGGCCATTTTATCATGATTGCCTTTTAGAACTGTGACGTCCCATTCCCGCTTTAGGGCCATAACTTGATCCACAATTCCTTTGCTATTGAGACCTCTATCCACATAATCCCCCATCAGGATGAGCTTGTCCTCGGATGGCCGATAGTTTATTTTTTTTAATAATGCGTTGAATTCGGAATAGCTTCCGTGAATGTCGCTAATCGCTAATATTCTGATTGTAATTCCTCCTTGCTCTGGATGCTGCAAGCTAAAACGCCTTCGGCGTCCTTTAAAGGACGGTGAGCGTTTATGCGAGAATTATAAGGATAAAGTATATCGCGAAACTTATACTTTCTTATAATTAAAAAAAGACGTTCCGGGCAGAGGCACCGAAATATCTTTTTTTTTGTAATGGTCGCTATACGGAATCCATAACGAGTGGATCTTCATCGGATTGAGTAAAAAGCTGGCGGCTTCTGACTTCATGCACCGCTTCTTGAAAACGATCACATAGAAAAATCAACTGGTCGATCTCTTTCTTACCCACCTTTTCCGTAACTTCACTTAAAATACCTGAAAAAGTAGCCATCTGGGAATCATAAATCTGCTCCCCTTTATTCGTCAGACCAATATATACAACCCGCCGATCGGTATCGGACGTTGTTCGCACCACGTAACCCTTCTCCTCCAAACTGTTAACCATTTGTGTCGCAGTAGGTCTGCTAATTTGGAGCAAGTCGCTTAATCTAGAAATCATGACTCCCTGCTGCTCTTCGACTTCGTCTGAAAGCTTCTTTCGCTTCATTAAATTGTTTATGACATACATCATCATAAATTCTCTATACGAAATCACTTCCTTTGAGGACGGACGAGAGGTCAAACGTTTAATATTTTCAAAGGCTATAATTAGCTTTTGCTCTTGACTATTTTGAGTATCCATAGGGCACCTCCAATTTAACTCAATCTAATTAGATTACTTACCTATTTCCAAAAAATCAAGTCCAAATCACATTCTGTTTCCATAAAAATTAAATAATTAAACAGTTGTGCTAAATGATGAATTTGTGTATTATACATAAATGATAGTTTGGCTACCTAATTATTAAGACATGAATTCCCAAACTACAATATATAGAACTTAAAGGAGAGGAACAGCTCTGGAGCATCTTTCGCAAAAGAAAAAAGTTACAATTATGATTGCTTTAATGGCGGCTATGTTTTTCGCAGCAATCAACCAGACCATTGTGGGTACTGCAATGCCCCGAATTATTGCGATGTTAGGAGGCATTGAACATTATACTTGGGTAATTACCATCTATATGCTCACCTCTACAATCGCTACCGTACTTGTCGGCAAATTATCCGATATCTATGGAAGAAAACCATTCCTCTTAGCGGGGATCGTTATTTTTATTATAGGCGCTTTCCTGTCCGGATTGTCGACAAATATTTTCCAAATGATCACTTATCGCGGGATTCAAGGTCTTGGCGGCGGGATTCTAATGTCGGCTACCGTAACCGCTGTAGGTGATTTGTTCGCTCCTAGAGAGAGAGCCAAGTGGACTGGAATTATGATGGCCATATTTGGATTCTCTAGTGTAATTGGTCCTACCCTTGGGGGCTTCATGGTGGATCACATGGCTTGGAAATGGATCTTCTGGATCTTCTTGCCTTTCGGTATCGTGGCTTTCTTTATGATTTGGAAAATGTTCCCTAAAACTGCACGCTCCACTTCAGAATCCATTGACTACTTAGGCTCCATTTTCCTTTCCCTTACCATTGTTGCACTCTTGCTCGGCTTTTCATGGGCGGGTACAAAATATGAATGGGGTTCCCCAGAGATTCTCAGCTTGTTCGGGGCATCTATTCTCGGAGTTATTATTTTAATTCTGATTGAACGAAAAGCTAAAAGTCCAGTATTGCCATTATCCTTATTTAAGAATTCCATCGTAACCATCTCCATGGTTGTCGGCTTCCTGATGAATGCCGGTATGATGGGCGCAATGATCTATCTGCCATTTTTTGTCCAAGGTGTAGAAGGTGTCTCCCCAACCAACTCGGGATTCATTAATATGCCAATGTCACTGGCAATGATTGTACTTAGTACGCTCGTGGGTAGATGGATCTCCAAATCAGGTAAATACAAGCGTTATGCCCTGATGGGTATGCCATTTATGGTTGTAGCCATGATCATAATGGCCTTTATGAGCAACATTGCGATGGCCGTAGTCAGCATGATTGTCTTCGGGATTGGTTTAGGACTATCGATGCCTGTCTTTACCTTAACCGTACAAAATGCTGTAGCTCCCTCCATGCTAGGGGTTGCTACTGCTACAAATACTTTGTTCCGTAATTTAGGTGGAACCATCGGTATCGCTATTATGGGTACCATCATGAACACTTCATTAACGAATAAACTAGAGGCAGCAGTGTCCTCTGGCAAGGGTCCAGATTTAACCAAGCTTGACCCTGAATCCGCTAAACAACTTTCCGCATTTATGAATCCGCAAATGCTGCTAGATCAGCCTAAGCTGAAGGAACTGCACACAACGCTGCCAGAGCAAATCCAGCCGCTCTTCAATCAATTGATTGAGATGCTGCGGAACGCACTAAGCGATTCTCTGACGGTTGTATTCTTAAGCGGCACGGCACTGTTAGTCATTGCAGCATTGCTTGTCCTGTTCCTTAAAGAGATTCCGTTACGAAGTGGTGAGAAAAAAACAGAGGTAACTGCAGAGGGAAAAAGCGAAGGCAAAAACCTTGAAAAGTCAGTACCTGCTGCACATTAATCACAAATAAATATACATTAGAGATGTCCGTAAACAGCTTTGGCTGTGCGGCATCTCTTTTTTATGTGAAGGAGATTAGGATTCGGTTGGTTGATCGTTCAATTCTTCGAAATAATCGTAGACTTCGTTTAACAGCTCCATTAACGAATCTGTCTTTTCTCTACCCATATAATCTATCATGCCTTTAAAGGTATTTCGGGATTTCGTCACGGCCATTTCGGCCAAATGCTCTCCTTTTTCCGTAAGCGTGATCTCACTGATTCGGCGATCCTGGGCATCGGCAGAACGCACTACATATCCCTGTGCAATCAGACTATTGACCATCTGTGTAACCGTAGGAGAAGTGACTTTAAGAAACTTGCTGATATCTGATACGGTCTGGCCCTTCTTCCCTTCCCGTTCCTTGCCGAGCTTTAAAGAAACCAACATCCGAACCTCACTTGGCTTCAATCCCCAGACTGTAGTTTTACGCCAATTCATCCTGGCAAATTGCTGGAAAGCTTCCATTAGTCCATCAACATTCTGATATTTATCTTCGTTCATCAGTACACCCCATAAGATCCATTTAACACTAAGTATAGCCTAATCGAGCTTAAAAAAGAATTGATAGATGTCAGATATCCATTTTCAAATCATTACTATCGAGATGTATAATGGGATCAGAAGAAAGGGCTTGGTCGTCCTTTACTGACGATAAATGATACATTGTTATATATAAAATACAGGCAATTCACGCCTATTCGAAAGAGGTTATCTATCATGTCCTTTTCTTATTCTACATATGACGCTCTAGGGCTTGCTTCGCTTGTCAAAGCACGTGAAGTCTCCCCTCGTGAGCTTGTCGAAGCCGCTTTCGCTCGGCTCGATGAAGTCAATCCAGTTCTTAATGCAGTCGTGCGCACTCGTAGAGAAGCTGCTCTTAAGGAAGCTGACGATATGCCTGTTCATGATAGCACTCGCCCGTTTGCCGGCGTTCCTTTTCTGCTCAAGGATATCTCCCAAGCTATCGCTGGAGAACCTCTTACTTCGGGTGCCTTGCTTATGAAAGACAATATTGCCAGACGTGACTCGAACTACGTAGCACGAATCAGAAACGGCGGATTTATTCCGCTTGGACATACGAATACACCAGAATTCGGCCTCAAAAACATTACCGAGAACGTCCTTCATGGCCCGGCACGTAATCCGTGGAATCCCGAATATTCCCCCGGCGGTTCAAGTGGTGGTGCAGCTGCAGCTGTAGCTTCTGGTATTGTTCCGGCAGCGGGTGCTAGTGATGGTGGCGGCTCGATCCGTATCCCTGCCTCGTTCACCGGCTTGTTCGGACTGAAGCCCACCCGTGGACGTACTCCAGTAGGACCAGGTGTCGGTCGTCAATGGCAAGGCGCTTCTATTGACTTTGCATTGACAAGGTCCGTACGCGATAGTGCTGCCATGCTGGATCTACTACAGGTTGTGCAGCCAGAGGCTGCTTTTCAAACACCTCTATATCCGGGCGTCTATTTAGACGATCTATTCAAGCCAGCACAGCGAAAACTGCGCATAGCGTTCACAACAGCTTCTCCAGTAGGCACTCCTGTAACGAATGAAGCAGTCATTGCTGTGCTCAAAACTGTAAAATGGCTCGAAGCTGAGGGGTATGAAGTTGAAGAAAAGCTAAGTCCAGTAAATGGTGTTAGGCTGATGGAGAATTACTATACAATGAATACTGGCGAAGTGGCAGCGATGTTCGTATCGCTGGAAAAAATGATGGGACGTTCCATTACTTCCAGTGAAGTCGATATCGTTACTTGGGTCCTTGGGGAAGCCGGAAGAAAAGTCTCTGCGGCAGAATTTGTGCATAGTCTGGATGAATGGGATATTGCAGCCGCTCAAATGGCAGGTCTGCTTAACCGCTACGATCTGTATATCACACCAACAAATGCGGATTCAGCTCCTAAGATTGGCGAGTTAACGCATAGCTCTGCTGAAATCGAAAAACTGCTGCATGTACATGAGTTGCCGAAAGAGGAACAAGAGCGAATGATTTACGCTATGTTTAAACCAAGCCTAACCTACACACCGTTCACCCAGCTCGCCAATTTGACGGGTCAGCCAGCTATGAGCGTTCCCGTCCATATGTCGCAAGAGGGTCTACCGTTGGGGGTACAGGTAATGGCTGCTAAAGGCCGGGAAGATTTACTGCTTCAGCTTGCAGCCCATCTTGAACAATCCGAGCTGTGGGTAGGGATGACAGGGAATCCGCTCTTTCCATGATGAATTAGAGGGAACAGATTGCAAAGCTCACGCTACTCCTGCTCCCGCCCGCAAATGCCATAGAAGAAGAGATGGATGGCTTCCTCCAGAAAGGCATCTATGTCTTCTTGTTTGCTGGCTTCATCTAGCATTTCCCCCGAACTTCGCATGTACATTCCCATAAATGAAAGAATCCCTTTGGTGGATACTTTATTTGAAATTTCTCCTCGTGCTTTGCCATCCTCCACCATCTTAACCATCAATGGTAAAACGTCGTTTGTATACCGTTCTTCAAGATAATGAAACATGTCCTGATCCTCAATCATAAGCTCCTTCACAGTCGTGGGAGACAATGAACTGTAGGTTTCTCTCTCCATCGTCATAATGTATTCAATAATCTCTTTTAGAGAATGCTCTCCATGAATGTAATCTTCAAATTCGCGAATCGCCTTCTCTATAAAATCCTTAAAGGACTCACCAAGCAGCGCTTCCTTGCTGCCAAAATAATTATAAATCGTCACCTGTGAGACACCTGCTTCTTTCGCAATGTCTGCGATCCGGAGACGTTTGGGCTCACAGCTCTTGAGCATTTCCATCGTAGTCTTCATAATTTTGAATTTTATTTGAGCGGCTCTTTTCTCAAATCCATTCATGCTATTCACCCTTAACTTCATTATATAGTGCGCTTATTTAAATTTAATGAAATATTTATTATCAATTATTTCATAATTCCATTGACTTCACTATTCACTAGGAATAATATAACATATGAAATATCCAATTAGTAATAGTTCATTATTTTGCAGCGGGGGTGGCGGCATGCTTGTAGTTGAAGGCTTAAGCAAACGATTTTCGAATGGCAAGGGAATCGAAGATGTTACGTTTACCGTAAATAAAGGTGAGGTGTTTGGGTTTCTGGGGCCTAATGGCGCGGGTAAATCTACGACCATAAGACATATCATGGGATTTATGAAGCCGGACAAAGGTAATGCGAGCATCCATGGACTTGATGTATGGAAAGCACAGGGTACAGTCCAGAAGCATATCGGCTATCTACCCGGTGAAATCAACTTTTTTGACGGGATGACAGGCATTTCTTTCCTTAAATTCATGTCTGGCATGCAAGGGATGAAGAACACTACTAAACGTGACCGCCTCATTGAACGACTGCAATTTGATGCCTCAACTCCGATCCGCAAAATGTCAAAGGGAATGAAACAAAAAGTCGGTATTGTCGCAGCTTTCATGCACAATCCTGAAGTTATTATTCTGGATGAACCAACCTCGGGACTCGACCCGCTTATGCAAAAGGTATTTATAGATCTCGTATTGGAGGAAAAAGCAGCCGGAACCACATTTCTAATGTCCTCTCACAGCTTTCAAGAAATTGAGCGCACCTGTGACCGAGCTGCGATCATTAAAGACGGACGTATCATCACTATAAAAAATATCCATGAACTGCAATCGATGCAGCGGAAGCTGTTTGAGGTTGTTTTCGCGAGTCGCGAGGATGCAGAACAATTCGCCGCCTCCGGCCTGCAGGTGGAAGCTCGTGAAGGGAATATGGTCCGCATTGCCGTTCAGGGTAATTACGATCGATTCATTCAGGAGACCGGGAAATATAATATCCGCAGTATGGATGTGTTCACGCAGAATCTAGAGGACATTTTCATGGACTATTATGACCGTGAGGGGGCCGTGCAATGAATCTTCCACTCTATAAAGAAATGATGAGGGTGAACCTCAAAGGCATTATGAATTACGCCTTCGGTTCTGCCTTCTATATTCTGTTTATGATCTGGCTGTATCCAGGGATCGCCGGAAGCACACAAGCCATTGATGACCTCATTAAAGCTATGCCGGAAGGTGTAGGTAAAGCCTTTGGATTAAACAGCGGATTTACCAGTGCTGAGGCTTTTATCTCAGGAGAATATTATGGACTTATTCTGGTACTGATTCTATCCATTGTATGTGTACAAATGTCGACGCAGCTCATGGCTCGACTTGTGGATCGTGGCTCTATGGCTTATCTTCTGATAGCACCAACTACGCGGAGAAAAGTAGCTACCACGCAGGCGCTTGTACTCACAACAGCATTGCTCCTGATTATGGGCGTAACCACACTCGCCGGATTATTAGGTAAAGCATGGTTCCTCGGCAGTGAATATGAATTTAATAGCGGCCGATTCGCTCAGCTGAATAGCGTAGCGTTTTTATTGTTTTTTGCCGTGGGGGGACTTGCTTTTCTCGTATCCTCGGTTTGTAATGATGAGAAAAAAGCGCTTGGAATTTCCGGCGCTATCACCTTCGGATTCTTCACTCTGGATCTGCTAGGCAAAATAAGCGATAAACTGGAGGGGTTACGTTACCTGACCTTGTTCTCCTTCTATCAGCCTGATAAAATCGTTCAAGGAAACGTGGAGATTATTCAGGTTTCTAGTTGGTTACTGTTGATCGGTATTCTCGCTTTTGCCATAGGGATCGAACTGTTCAGACGACGGGATCTTCCATTATAGGATTAAGGGACGCTCCAATAGCATGTGGCTACTGGAGCGTCCCTCTTTCATATAGAAGAATATACTAAGCTTCTTCACACTAGAGAAGCATTATTTTAAGATTTCGTATCAGGTCTAGGGACACCAAAGTTTGGCGTTCCATCCTCATTCCACTGGATCACTTGCACACGCGCGTGCCGATTAGGATCATATAATGGGTCTCCCACAATTTCCTTATAGCTTCTAGCATGGAACACTAGGATATCCTGTTTGCCATCTTCTGAGACTGTAAAGCTATTATGTCCCGGTCCATATTGACCGTTTTCTTCAGAAGTTGTAAACACAGGTTCTGGTGTTTTGACCCATGATTTCGGATCCATTAAATCACTATCCTCATCAGCGGTTAACAACCCCATACAGTAGTTATGATCTGTTGCACTTGCCGAGAAAGTCATGAAAATACGTCCATTTCGCTTAAGAACTGCCGCACCCTCATTCACCAGGAAGCCGATTTTTTCCCAATCATATTCAGGCGTGGTGATGCACACCTGCTCTCCTTTTAACGTCCAAGGATTTTCCATTTCAGAGATATACATATTAGAATTACCAGGGATATCAGGATCCTTTTGTGCCCATACGTAGTATCTAACCCCTCTGTGTTCAAAAGTGGTTGCATCCAGGGCAAAGGATTCCCATTTCGTTTTGATTTGACCCTTTTCCACCCACTCCCCTTCTAATGGATTTACGGATGAGTTTTCTATGGCAAACATGCGATGATCAAATAAGCCATCTTTCGTATCGGAGGTATGTGCAGCTGCAAAATACACGTACCATTTTCCATCAATATAATGAATCTCGGGCGCCCAAATATTGGCACTCATTAAGCCTGTTTCATGCTTAAGCCAAATGGTCTTACCCTCAGCCTCAGCTAATCCCTGAATGGATTCAGAACGACGAAGCTCGATTCTATCAAACTCCGGAACCGAAGCTATGAAATAATAATAACCATCAGTATGTCTATAGATCCATGGATCTGCCCTTTGCTCAATAAGCGGATTTTTCGCATTGAATTCTCTCATGATGACAACTCCTATATCTCTCTTTATTTTTAATTTTATGGGTCACCAAAACACACCCTTCCTTATAAGAAGGCAAGGTGTATTTAAGCTATGTTCATTTGATCTACCCTTTAATACCTGAATTCAAGTTAATAGATTGAACGAAGTATTTTTGAGCAAATATAAATAACAGTAGGGTTGGAACGATCGCCAAGATTGCCGACCCCATTAATTGCCCGATCATACGATAGTTTCCGTAGATATCTTGTAGCAAGAGCAACCCAGCTGTGACTGGCATTTTGTCTACATCTGTGTACACGATAACCGGCCAGAGGAAGTCATTCCAAGATCCCGTAAAGGAGAACAATCCGCAAACAATCAGAATCGGCTTAACTAACGGCAATATAATTTGCGCAAAAATTCTAAAGTCACTAGCACCATCAACTTTTGCAGACTCATCTAATTCTTTTGGGATACCGTTCATAAACTGTCTGACCAAGAAGATATTCCCCATACCCGCAAGACCGGGAATAATCATTGCCCAAGAAGTGTTCACCCAGCCCAAGGAATCGATAATTTTGTAAGAAGGAATTAAGTTAACTACACCCGGGAAAAAGGAGATCCCTAACAAAGTAAAGAACAGTGTGTCTCTTCCTTTAAAGTTAATACGGGTATAACCAAAGCCTGTAATCGAAATCACAATAACGACCAGGATCGTATGAGTTGTAGCGATAAACAATGAATTGCCTAACCAACGTAGAATTGGGGCTGTAGAAGTATTGTTCAGAATCGTAACATAGTTCTCAAATACCCATGTTTCAGGAAATAGTCTAAAGCCTGAAGAAACCACTTCCGTTTGTGATCTAAAAGACGTGGAAATCCCGAATATTACTGGAATAATCCAAATCACACAAAGGATAAGCAAAAAAGCATATGATACATATTTTGAAATGCTAACATTGGATGATCCTTTTACTTTGCCTGGTCTATTTACAACTGGACGATTATCTAGGCCATTTACCGCCTGATTTGACATTTTAGTACACCTACCTTTTCCATTTCCTTGTTAATCAATTAGTTCTCAAGAACCTTATGTGGCATTTCGGTTCATTACATAATATTGCAGCGCTGAGATCACCAAGATTACTAATCCCAATAACACTGCCATCGCCGATGCCATCCCTGCAATGGATTCACCGTTTCCGAAAGCTAATTGACGAATATACATCATGAGTACGTGTGTACTTTGTCGAGGCCCGCCATCAGTCATCATTAACGGTTGGCCGAATACATTGAAGGCTCCGGCAGTTGTCATAACAAAGGTATAGATTAATGGAAAACGAATAGATGGCAAGGTGATACTTGTGAATCTTTTAATTGAACCCGCACCATCGAGCTCGGCTGATTCATATAATTCTTGCGCAACGCCACTTAAAGAAGCACGATAAATAATCATGTTGCCCCCAATACCGCCCCATAGAGTGATTACAATGATGATAATCCACGCATACGGCTGATTTGCAGGCCAAGCAATTTGTGATCCGAATAGATTACCAGTAATCCCTAATTGCTTATTAAAGATCAAAAGCCAGATTAGTGCAGCCGCAGAAATCGAAATCAAGCCCGGAATATAGAGAATAGATTGAATTAAGCTCTTCATTTTAACTTTTTTATGTTCTAGTGCAACAGCAACCATTAATGGGATAACTATTAATAATGGAACAGAGAGACCCACAAAGATCAAAGTATTTTTTAGACCTCTGAAAAATTGAGTATGAAACGTTGATTTGCCATCAAATAGAATGGCCTTATAGTTATCAAAGCCCACCCATACCGGGTCACTCATTAAATTCCACTTTGTAAATGAAGCATAAATCCCATAAATCGTTGGCAATAAAATGAAGACAGCAAACAAAATGACGTGCGGACCTACAAAGAAGGCAGGTGCCCAGTTTATTTTCTTTTTCATAGGATTTCATTTCTCCTTTTGCACAAAGTAATGCACCACAGTACGGCACATTACTTCGTACAATCTATTCTATTTCGCTTTATTTCGCTGCACTGCTGCTTTCTGCGATCTTATCTTCTACAAACTTCTGCATGGTTGCCAAGGTCTCATCTAGATCAACGTTACCGCGAACGATATCTGCGCAATAAGTATCTACTGCTTCTGCAATGTATGGGTAGTACTCATATGTGTAAATGTAAAGGGATTCAATTTCTTTTTCATTAGAAGTAAAGAAGGATTGCATGTAGTTTTGGTATTCCGGACTTTGGTTAACTACGTTACTTGCGACGTTTTGACCAGCTTTTGCCCATTCCATTGAGTTTGTACGCACATATTCTAAGAAGTTAGCAATCCCTACTTCTTTTTCATCTGTTCTCTTATCGTTCTTAAGCATAGCGAACAAGTGAGAAGAAGATCTATTCGTGAATTTATCAGCGGTTGGAGAATAAATGTTAGTCACACCAAAGTTCAAACCTTCAACTCCAGCATGTGCGGTAGAACTCCAAGTTCCGTCTGTGGAGAAGAGTACGTTTTGGGATTGGAACATCAAGTAACCGTCTTCACCAAATGGAGTCATCAAACCAGCATCAGCAATTTTCTTAACGTCTTCAAAGGCTTGTTTAAATACTGGGGAGTTAACAGCCGGTTTGCCGTCCACCTGAATATCTCCGCCCAAGTTTTGAATTTGAGCCAGGATAACCCATCCGAGCAAGGCATCATTAACTACATAGTCGCCTTCATCCAATTTACCTTGTAAGGAAAGCATTTCATCAATCGTAACAACGTTATCATCCAAGAAAGATTCAGCATTATATTTCTTGAGCAAATCTTTATTGTAATACATTACGTTACTGTGGATATCAAGAGGTACTGTGTATTGTGTTCCGTCGATGTTACCAGTGTTCCAAGCTTGTGGTAAGTAATTTTCAGCTTTTAGTTCAGGTTGTGCCGGCAATACAGTATCTTGCATGGGTTCTAAGACACCTTGCTTAACAAACCCAGGAACACGGTCAGCGTGGATAATTGCTAAATCAGGAACACCTTTGCTGGAAGCCAAAACGGTAGAAATTTTCGTGTACATATCAGCTGTAATAACGTGCTTCACTTTAATCTCTGGATTCGTTGCATTGTACTCTTTAACGATTTGATCCATATAAGCACCATCATCACCAGTCAGCGGTGTCCAGAACGTAATCGTCTTACTATCATCTTTACCACCACATCCTGCTAACACTGTCGTTAACATTAGAACCGTTGCTAATACTACTCCAAATTTCTTTTTCATTACTCTCTCCCCCTGCAGCTGTAATGTTAAGATAATCATTCACATTAACTTTGTTGGAAACGATTAACTTAAACTTAGTATACAGTCGCTTTGAAAGCGTAGTCAATAACTTTTAAATAAACTTAATAGATTTTTTTAAAACTTAGTTAACCTTTTAGTTCATTAAGAGGAGATGAAAGCGATATATTATTTACTTCAGTTACCTTTCGTGTTACTTTATATAGAGATTAATAAACTTTACAGTATATGAAATTACTTTGAAAGAAGTGGATAAAATGCAATTGGAAATAGACAAGTCCTCTCTCGTTGTTTATGAAGCCTTGGCAAGTGAAGTACGAATAAAAATTATTCAGTTACTCTCCAAAAATAAGATGAACATCAAAGATTTGGCAGAAGAACTTAAAATAAGCAGTCCCATCGTAACAAAACACATTAAAAAGTTAGAAGATGCAGGAATCATAAAAACAGAAAAAGTTCCTGGTAAATCCGGAATGCAAAAAATCTCAATTCTTAGAGTCGACCATATTGAGATTAACTTTCCTAAAAAAATCTTTCATTCCTTTGCCTCCTATGAGACATCGGTGCCGATTGGTCATTATACGGATTATGATCTGAAGCCTACATGCGGACTTGCCACAGAGAAAGAGTTTATCGGCAGAGTAGACGAACCTAAATATTTCATGGATTCTAAAAGAGTCGATGCAGAGATTCTATGGTTTACCCAAGGTTATGTTCAATACAACATTGCCAATTTTCTGAAAAAAGATGAAACCTTACAGCAATTTGAAATTAGCCTAGAGCTTTCTTCCGAATTTCCATTTGCCAATGACGTATGGCCTTCAGACATCACCTTTTCTTTGAACGGCTTGGAATTAGGTACTTGGACAAGCCCTGGGGATTTTGCTGATGCAAGAGGTAAATTCACACCTGAGTGGTGGCCGCACAATATTAACCAGTATGGATTACTAAAAACGATTAGAATTACTAATCACAATGGAACATACATTGACGGTGACCCCATGTCTTCCGTTTCGATTGAGGATTTAGATACGACCTGTGACCGATGGACTTTCCGGATCGAAGTGAAGGAAGATGCAAAACACGTCGGAGGCGCTACAATTTTCGGAAAAAAATTCGGAAATCATGATCAAGATATCATGTTCAAAATGTATTACCTTTAAAATCTTCTAGTATGCACATGTATCAAGGTTGGTTCTTTCATGGGGGCGAACAACTAATTAGTATTTATTCTTCCTTAGCCCCCCTATCTGTACTGTGATATGAACCAGTTATCACTTTCCCCTATCCATCTCTTTATCGCCCACATTTCCCACCTTCTTTCACTTTCCACAACTCCAGTAGCAATCTACAGTACTTTTCATATGCTATCCAAACCCAACTACATTTTGTTAATAAAATTATAAATAGATTCATAATTTCATAAATTTCTATTTGACTATATGCTAATATCATGCTTAAAATGAGAACAACATAAAACGTTTTCCACGATATGGTTTGTATAAACATAAAACAAATCCATTTTGGTTTGTGAAAAACGTTTTTTTAATTGCTCTATTGTAAGCGTTTTACATTTTTCGTACCGCCGCAATCTCTAATCAATAGAATCGGAGGATCATGAATTTGAGGAAAACAACTCGTAAGCTAACTGCTTCACTTCTTGCACTCACGCTGCTAGTACCTACACCATTCATTTCAGCAGCTTCTGCAAGCGATTCCAAAACAATCGCACCATCCACGCAACAACAGGCTGTCGATTATTCGGGCCACTGGGCACAGAAAGATTTTCAATCCTGGGTGGAAAAGGGCTTGATTTCAGGCTATGGAAATGGAGTTTACAAACCTAATCAAGAGATCACCCGCGCGGAATGGGTCACATTGATCAATCGGGTCTTTAATTTGCAGGAAAAATCAGAAATTGCCTTCACGGATGTACTGGAGTCAGGTGCTTATTACAGCGATATCCAGAAAGCTTCGGCTGCAGGATATGTATCAGGATATAGCGATGGCACCTTCCGACCAACACAGGTAGTAAGTCGTCAAGAAGCCGCGGTTATGCTGCACAGACTATTCCAGCTCAATTCTTCTGCAAATACCTCTGCACCAAAAGATGTTGAAGATTTACCCTCATGGAGCCAAGAAGCTGTATTATCTTTATTTGGTGAAGGTTATTTGAATGGTTATAGTGACGGCAGCTTTAAAGGCGCAAAAGCCGTAACAAGAGCGGAAGCACTGCGTATGATTGAGAAGTTGGCCGGGGAAATCACTTCTAAGAGCGGGAGTTATACGGGGATTACCACTCAGAATATGGTAATTAGTAACCCGGGTGTTGAGTTGAACAACTCCACCATCTCCGGAAACCTGTATCTTACCGAAGGTATTGCAGAAGGTGATATCACGCTGAATAACGTCACTGTTAAAGGAACAATATTCGTATCCGGCGGCGGCGAAAATAGTATCGTACTTATTAACTCTAATGCAGGTGACATGGTTGTAGATAAGCGTAATGGGAAACTCCGCGTCGTTACTAAAGGAACGAGTGCCGTACCAAGTGTACGTGTACATTCCGGTGTAATGCTTGAGGAAGATACTACTTTGACGGGAGCAGGCTTCGGCCGGGTCGTTATAGAGAATACGCTCCCGAACGATTCAATCATCAGGCTGAGAGGAAATTTTGATTCTGCTGAGGTACGAGCGGTAGGAGTGCCTACACTACATCTAGCCGCAGGCAATATTACTGAAGTTACATTGAACCAATTAGCCAAGCTGCGTGTAGATGCTGGTGCAGCAATCAAGAATCTTATCCTTGGTATAAACGATATGATTACTATCCAAGGCACCGGGAAGGTTAGCTTTGACAGTAAATACAGTAACTTAATCAAATTTGAAACACCTACTCCGACAGCTACGGCAACGTCTGGTTCTGGTAGTTCAGGTTCTGGTGGATCGGACGGCGGCGCTGTTGCTACACCTACTACTACTCCGGTTCCTACAGCTACAGTGACTCCTACTGCTACGCCGAGTCCGGGAGCTACAGCACCAGCACTCACCAATGTCTCTGTACATGATCCGTCGGTGGCTGTAGACAAAGGAACGTATTATGTGTTCGGGTCTCATATCGATGCGGCCAAATCGGATGATCTGCTGAACTGGACTCGTTTCACAAATGGTTATACAACACCGGGCAACGTACTCTTTGGTGATCTTTCCGCGAATCTGGCAGAATCCTTTAAATGGGCTGGAGAGAACGATTCTGACAGTAAAGGCGGATTCTCCATATGGGCTCCAGACGTTTTCTGGAATGAGGATTATAAGAATGCGGACGGAACCACTGGCGCTTACATGATGTATTACAGTGCTTCTTCCACTTACATCCGCTCAGCGATTGGCTTTGCCACTTCGCAAAATATTGAAGGTCCTTATACCTATGGAAATACCGTAATTTATTCCGGCTTCACCAAGGAAGAAGATTACGATACTAACAGCAAAATTAATAAAAAATGGACAAATACAAATATTCAAAAGCTTATTGATAACGGAATATTAGAAGATGCCAACCCAGATTGGTTTGACGCAGGCGGTTCATATAAGAACAAAACGTATACAAACGCAATTGACCCGACGTTATTCTACGATAAAGATGGCAAGCTGTGGATGACTTATGGATCATGGTCAGGCGGCATATTTATTCTAGAAATCGATCCAGCTACCGGCGAGCCAAAATATCCGGGTAAAGATGGAACGACCGCTGATGGACGTATAATCGACCGGTATTTCGGTACCCATATTTCTGGCGGTATGACCAAATCGGGCGAAGGTCCGTATATCGTTTACGACAAGAATACAGGTTACTACTTCTTATACGTAACTTATGGAGGACTTGCGTCCGACGGTGGTTACAATATGCGTCAATTCCGTTCAATGAATCCGGATGGTCCTTATGTGGATGCTGCCGGACAAAGTGCAGTGCTGGCAACGACCAATGATCATTCGGCCATTGGCAACAAAGTTCTTGGTAATTTCATGTTCACGAACGTGAATAGTGATCCAGAATTCCAAACTTACGGCTATGTTGCATCAGGCCATAATTCAGTCAATTATGATGAAGAGACGGGTAAAATATTCAACTTCTTCCACACTCGCTTCCCGCAGCGTGGTGAAACACATGAGCTTCGTGTGCATCAAATGTTCACCAACGAAGATGGATGGCCGCTCACTTCTCCTCATCGTTACACTGGTGAAACTATCGCAGCTGTTATGCAGGAAGATGTTATTGGAGCTTACCAGTTCGTGAATCACGGGAAAGATACTTCTGCTAAAATTAAATCCACAACAGCTATCGAACTGCGAAGTGATGGAACCATTACAGGGTCCGTAACCGGTTCTTGGGAGCTAAAAGGAGAGTATTACGCCGACCTGCTCATCAATGAAATAGAAAACGGAGCTACTGTACAAAATCTCTACAAAGGTGTATTCGTAAAACAATGGGATTCCACTCGTCAGAGCAATGTTATGACTTTCACAGCCATGTCCAATAAGGGTGTTACCGTCTGGGGCAGCCAAATTGAACTGCTGAGCACAGATCAAATTGTATCCAATGTTAAAGATAGTTTAAGCTTGGGCAACACAAGTAAAGTATACAAAGATCTTACGCTCCCAACTGAGGCCGTAAGAGGAACAGTCATTACGTGGTCGTCTTCCAATGAAGCCGTAGTAGGAAACGATGGTTCAGTTGTTCGTCCTGAAAAAGGACTCGGAAACGCAACGATTGAACTTACTGCTACGATTGCGCTGGGTGAGTCTACTGCAACTAAGACCTTTACTATCATTGTAATGGAACTGACTGGAAATATACTGGAAGACGGTTTGGTGGCAGCGTATGATTTTGAAGGAGATCTTTCAGAGAACGGAGATCGTACTGATAAGGGTACAATTACCGGCAATCGGATTAACAATACTGGTGGGAACATCACCTATGAGACAGGTGAAGTTGGTCTTGCAGCTAAATTCGACGGTAGCTCCGGTATTCGCCTACCAAATGGTTTGATTAAAGGCAACACCTACACAATAGGCATGTGGCTTAACCCACAAGAACTGACTCAATTCACTACAGCCTTCTTTGGTGCTACAACAGATACGAATTGGATTAGTCTCTTGCCTTATGGAAACGGTGGAGCTACTACCCGGATGTGGTTTGGTAGCCAAACCTTCCACGATGCAGAAGCAGGCATGCAGATTCCAGTTAACCAATGGTCGCATATAGCTTTCACTTACGATGCCGGGACTGTGAAGCTGTATGTGAACGGAGTATTGAAGTACACTGGAAAAGGATTTACGGATGTATTTAACAGTGCAGATGCAGTATTCGCCCTGGGTGTAAACTACTGGGATATCCCATACAAGGGTTTGATTGATAACCTGCGTATCTACGAAAGTGCACTTTCCGCTGAAGCTGTAGACTTGCTGGTAAACGGTGAGCCTGACAGTAATGTAAAAGTAAGTACGATAACCATCCATGATGCTGAAATGGATGTGGCTGTGGGGAATACCTTTACCCCTCAAGTAAAAGTACTGCCTACCAATGCAGGAAATAAGAAGCTCACTTGGAGTTCTAATGATCCTAGCGCCATTTCAGTTGATGCTACAACCGGAACCGTAACAGCGCTAAAAGTAGGTGGCGAAGCAGTGATTACAGCCACTGCGGCTGATGGTAGTGGTGTCTCAGCAGACTATAAGGTAAACGTTACGGATGGAAAAGTAGCCTATTATGCTTTTGATGGAAGCCTTGATGACTCCCTCCAATTGGTCGGTACTGGCCAGGTTACGGGAATAAAAATCGAAGCTCCAACTGTTGGTAACATCACTTACGGTAACGGTATCACTAATCAAGCAGCAGTATTTGACGGTGTTTCCGGAATCCGGTTACCTAATGGATTAATTGACAGCAATACCTATACCGTATCTATGTGGTTAAACCCTGAGCAGCTTACTGATGCAACAACAACCTTCTTCGGTGCTGCTTCGATAAACAGCTGGATTAGCTTCGTTCCACAGAACGGCGCAGGTAAAACACTGCTATGGTCTGGCGAGGCATGGTATGATGCTGTTTCCGCTATGAAGATTCCAGAGAATAAATGGACGCATGTAGCATTTACGGTCAACAACGGTACCGTGAAGGTATACCTCGACGGAGTTGAGCAATTCTCCGGTGAGGGCTTCCCGAATGTGTTTAAGAACAAGAATGGTGTGTTCGCTCTTGGCGTAAACTATTGGGACGTACCTTATAAGGGAATGATTGATGAACTGAAGATTTATAGCAGAGCACTCAAATCAGACGAAATACTGACCGAATATAACTCAAATGTAAATTAAGAGAATCATCATTTGGAAAGAGAGCGGAGCCTCAGGCTCCGTTCTTTTTATCTTAAGTCACGCGATCAAAGTGAATGAGCGCCCATAAAATTTCTCACCTTCGTATTGTAAAACAAGCATTTAAATAATATAATCATTAACTATACGTCTTGAACTAAATTGGAGGCCATCTATGAAACTTGACCTGTCGGAAGAATCTCTTCCCGTCTACGAAGCTTTAGCCAGTTCAGTTCGTCTGCACCTGCTGCGCTTGCTTGCCGAGAACCCAATGAATGTCAAGGAATTGGCCGCAGCGGTAAATTTGAGCAGCGCCATTATGACAATGCATGTGCGTAAGCTAGAAGCTGCAGGACTTATCCAGACACATATGGCACCTGGACGAAGTGGTCTGCAAAAGATCTGTACGCTGGCTGCTGAAAGCGCCGAGATCACCTTTCCAGGCAGACAAATTAATGAGCGCAAAAGCTACCGCAAGGAGATTCCTGTTGGGCATTATTCTGACTTCATGATCGAGCCTACCTGCGGTCTTGCCACTACAGAGCAAGTGATTGGCAGCTTTGATGATCCCCGTTATTTCTGGGATCTCGAGCGTATGAATGCTGGTATTCTCTGGTTCGGCAAAGGGTATATCGAATATAAAATCCCTAACTTCCTTCTCTCCAGTCAACAGCCCGAGGAGCTAATCATTACGATGGAGATTGCCTCCGAAGCGCCTTCCATTAATAATAATTGGCCCTCCGACATCACTTTCACACTGAACGGAGTACAGCTTGGATTCTGGACCAGTCCGGGTGACTACGGAGATAGACGTGGTAAATACACGCCAGCTTGGTGGCCAGCACTCACGAATCAATACGGCCTTCTTAAGCAGCTGCGCATTACATCTAAAGGCACGTTTATGGACGGCCTGAAACTGTCCGACGTTACGCTGGATCAAGTGAACATTCGCAACAAGCAATGGACTTTCAAGCTTTCCGTCGATGAAGAGGCCGAGCATATTGGCGGCATTACCCTTTTTGGCAAAGGCTTTGGCAACTATAATGATGATCTAATCGTTGAGCTGTTCTACACAGATACCCATGAATAAAGCCGCATTCATCTCCCATTGGAGAGTCGAATGCGGCTCTTATTTTACCTTATTTCATGTTCAATGAAGGGTCCCCATAATCCGCCACCAGGCAGTGGACAGCCACGTTCCTTAAGCTTAGCTACAACAGGAATAATGCATCCACAAGCTACGCAAGTCACACTCTCATGCAGCTTAGGACAAGTCCCGCAAAGAGAAATCCGTTCAGCATAAACCTCATCTGGAACACAAAGCTCTGTCTTAAACATGGATGATGACAAGATTCGCTCTATCTGTGCATCGGTAACCTTATAATCGTCGCGACACCCCTTGCATGCAGATGTTGTTGACATGATAACACCACCTTATACCTTCGGCGTAATCTCCAGCACAGTTACTGACATTGGAGCCAGCTCTACATTAAGAAGATCACCTTCAAGTGTAAAGGCTGTAAAAGCTTGCGGTACGACAGCATCTGGCTGAATAAATGTATTATGAGCATCTATCTTGTTACCTGTGAGCGTAGTGCCTGTCACTTCAACCTTCTGCCCGGAAAGGCCACGTAGCTCGAGGGGTACAGTAGCTGATGCAGCGTGATTCAAGTTGCAAAGACTGACATGAATGATCCCAGCGTCTGTTACGGAAGCTGAAGCAGATACTTCAGGAATCTCGCTGCCCTCAAAGCTGTAAGTCCCACTATCGATTGTTAACTCCAACAACTCAGCATCCTGATGGACTTTAAACATATTGAATACATGATAGGTAGGCGTTAGCAGCATTTTTTCTCCTTCGGTTAAAATCACTGCTTGAAGCACGTTAATGGTCTGCGCAATATTTGCCATCCGTACCCGGTCACTGTGTTTATGGAAAATATTCAGGGTTACGCCAGCTACAAGGGCATCCCGAATTGTATTTTGTTGATATAGGAATCCTGGATTCGTACCCGGCTCAACATCATACCAAGTTCCCCATTCGTCGACGATAAGGCCTACTCTTTTATCTGGGTCATATTTGTCCATAATAACGCCATGTTTAGTAATCAGCTCATCCATGCGAAGGGCCTTCTCCAAAGTGCTAAACCATTCACTAGTTTCAAAGCCTGTTGCTGCCCCTTTATTCTCCCATGCTGGACCAGGAATCGTATAATAATGAAGGGTAATCGAGTCCATAAAGCGTGTAGCTTCACGCATTAGAACTTCCATCCAATGATAATCATCCACGTTAGGACCACAAGCGATCCGATGAATACGATTCTCCCCGTAATTACGTACATACGTCTGATATTGTCGATAAAGATCTGCATAATATTCTGGACGCATATTCCCGCCGCAGCCCCAATTCTCATTGCCAACGCCAAAATAAGTGACAGCCCAAGGCTCTTGATGACCGTTCTGCTGGCGAAGCTCAGACATCGGTGAGACACCGCCAAAGGTTAAATACTCTACCCATTCGGACATCTCTTGAACCGTACCACTTCCCACATTACCATTGATATAAGGTTCACATTCCAGCATCTCACATAATTCCATAAATTCATGTGTACCAAAATGGTTGTTCTCAACCGTGCCGCCCCAATGCGTATTGATCATACGTTTACGAGCTTCGCGATCACCAATACCATCTTTCCAATGATATTCATCTGCAAAACATCCACCCGGCCAGCGAAGTACTGGAATTTGTATTTCTTTAAGCGCTTTCACAACATCATTACGAATACCGTTAGTGTTAGGAATCGGTGAATCTTCTCCGACCCAAATGCCTTCATAAATACAACGTCCTAGATGCTCAGAGAAGTGTCCATAAATATTTTTGTTTATCGTACCTTTGCGAATGTCTGTGTTAAGGATTGCGCGATCTGCCATGAATAAACTCCGCCCTTCAACATTTATATTTTTATTAACTAATTAATAATTATACAAACATTATAGAGCGGTCCTCAGCGATCCGTCAATCTCCAATATGAATGAATCTATTCTTTATCAATCGGTTTGTTTATCCCGTCTTCATAATAATCAAAAACGAGCTGCCGCTGCGTTCCTCTTACCCCGTAAAATACGTCGGAGATCCGTTTCCCCTTCCGTCTTAATTCGTTCTCCAGCCATTCTTTGGTCAGTCCATTATTCTCAAGATTCTCTTCAATGAGGACGCCATCCATAATTAACTCAACGGGAAAGCTCTGAGGAACCGAAAGAAGCTTCAAATCTTTTCGAGTAACATATTGATACTCTTGTTTCTTTAAGACGGATACCATTCCGTTATCTTCTAATACGGCATACTCTACTACCTCTAGATTAAAAATTTCTTTTTCCCTCAGTGCCTGATCCAAGGAGTCTAGCGAATACCTTACCTTTTTCATATTCCCTTCAAGAATTTTCCCGTTTTCAATAAGTACCGTAGGTGATCCGGAGATCCAGCTTCTCATTCTACGACTCTTTATAGCGATGATAGATAGTAGAAAAGACGTAGCAGTGATAACAATGAGCGCCACGATCATATATGACGACTTCAGGTCTTTATTAAAAGCCAGGTTTGCCGCAAGCGATCCTAATATAATGCCTGTCACGAAATCATGAAACGTCAAATTAGAAATCGTTTGTTTACCCAATATCTTAGCTATCACAAGCAGCATGATCATAGCGACCACAGTACGAAGAACAATATCCATATGCGCCTGCATCTCTAGTGCTCCTTTCTATTCAATCCCCTATTATTCACAAACCAAGGTGAAATGAAACGTCATTACAATTGGTTTAATTTTAAAAGGTCATCCGGAGACTTCTATAAACGTCAAAAGGGCTCTGGAATGGTTCTACTGAACCGTCCCAAAGCCCTAGCTACGAATGCTTATTTTTCAGTCTTGATTGCAAGCAGATTGTGCAGAATCATTGCGCTTTCAGCTCGAGTTGCTGAGCCTCCCGGATCGAATTGCCGCTCACTCCGGCCCTGGACGAATCCAAGGACCTGGGCGGAAATTATCGATTCACGGGCCCATGTGGCAGCCGCGCTCAGGTCGTCAAATTGAATCATCGGCTTTAGGTCAGCCTTTTTTCCATTGACATACGCATAAGCGCGCATTACCATGACCGCCATTTCTTGGCGAGAAATATGGGCTTCCGGAGCAAAGTAGGTTTCACTTACCCCGTGAACTATCCCTGCTGCTACAGCCTGCGCCACTTCCTCCGCATACCACTGATCCGCAGATACATCTGCAAATACTGTAGATGATTTCCCTTCAAGGTCCAGCAGGCGGGTAAGCATAACCGTAAATTCCGCCCGGGTCACTAACCGATTCGGATCGAACTTCCGAAGACTAGTGCCTTGAATCAGATGTTTAGCGGACAGTTCTTGGACAGGCTTATATACCCAATGGCCGGAGGGAACATCGTCATACGATTTGTTGTATTCCAGCACAGCATATGCACCGGAATGTTCGGTATGCAGAGCCACTTTCCCCTTCAGCCAGGAAGCGCCCGCATACCCCATTATTCCGGAATCAGACAAATAATAGCCACCAAGCAATCTCCTGTTCGCCTCAGGATGAGTGTTAAGCTCAAATGTAACCCGCTCTACAAATTGTTGAATGACGCTCTTTTTCCCGTCTCCTGTGACAATATAGAGCTTAAAGTCAAGGAACTCTCCTGCCTGGTGCAGCTCTGCGCCGGATTGTCGCTCCGCGCTGGCCAGCATTCGTTGTGCTGCTGCCCCTTCCACCTCAGAAGCCTCCAGAATGATCTGGCTGCCTGCCAATTGCTCCACAGGAATTAATGCCTGCAGCTGTTGAAGCAGCGCCGCCGGAAGGGTCACATTGAAGTTAGAAGCCTCAACCCGAAGAGGCTTCTGCTTAAGAATATCCGCTGCCATGCCCGGCAATACTAGCACTCTCAATTTGCCCTCATACACAATGGCAGCCGAAAGATCATTCAAAGAGGCTGCATTTAGTTGCAGTCGTCCTGCCATTTCCTCAAGTACAGAAGGCACTTGTGGTTGAGGATTCGGAGCAGTTGAAGTGCCCTCCTCCGCTTGTAGAATTTGAAGCTCAAGGCTGCTCTCCTGGCCTCCGTACTTTGCAGTAATAACAACCAAGCCCGGAACGAGCGCTTGCAGCTGCCCCGCTGCCGTTACTGTAACTACATTCCTGTTACTGCTTTCGTAGATCACACCCTCGGTTAACGTACGGCGGCTATTGTCGCTATATACCGCCGTAGTGACCACCTTACCGCTCTGACCTATTTCCAAAGATGCCGGACCGCTTAACGAAATCGAGACGAGCTCTGGCAGCGAATCATACACTTTTAACAGATAGGAAGCGGTCATGTTATCATATACCGACGAAATAACCGAAAGGCCTGGGCCTTTTGCTTCAATATGACCTTCCTCGTCTATACTTGCAACATTAGGATCGCTACTTTCATAGATGATGCCTTCGGTTACTATATAATGGCTGCCATCGCTGTATACAACCGAAGTAACCGCCGTTCCAGTCTCCCCAACAGTCAGGATTTCCGGGCCGCTGATTGCCATTGAAGTTCTTTCAGTTGGCTCCATGACCGTCACCTGAAGCTGCCGGAAGGACTCCACATTGCCAGCCTTATCCACCGAACGGTAATCAATGCCGTAGGTTCCCGGGTTCTCAATATATACGCTTTCAGTGACCGTATTCCATGCACCGCCGTTAAGCCGGTATTCCGTCCGCTTAACCCCCCAGCCGACAGTTCCCCCATTGGATTGGTCGGTCGCATCGAAGATGATATTCACTTTGCCCTTATATACGCCCCCTTCTCCCGTTGTTCCAAGTACAGTTGCTTTTGTGACCGGAGGTGTTGTATCCTTCGGCAAAATTTCCAGATATGCGGCGTATTTGCCATTCTCATTCTTGCGGCTTCTTATATCAGTAGCAAGATTATAGCCTACCTGCCTAAGAGCCAGACTTATAACCGGATCGGAAGGGAACTCCGAGCCTACCCATGAGGTGATATCGAACTGCCGCCACTGCTCCGGCCCGGAAAAGGTCTGCAGCGCGGCCTGATTGCCGATTTTTGGAGCATTATTGTAATTCAGCGTTGCCTCTGTCCATGAATCATCACTAACTACAAAAACACCGATATCGGACAATGTTCCGGCCCCGTCATTCGTCTTTCCGTACACGTTCAGCTTCACAGAACCCACTTCACCGACAAACGGGTTCAGATCGAATTTTAGATAAGCTCTTCTGTCCGTGTCCCCATTGCCGTTTCTGATTTGCAAGTAATTCACCGAGCTATAATTGACTGCAGCTTTCGATCCTCCGTTGACATACGCATCTTCAGTCACATACAACTTCGTTTTGGCCGCTTCGTCCGGTTCCGAATCAGAGGGCTCAGAGGGCTCGGCATTCGGATCAATTCTGAACTTGATAACATGGCTTTTCCCTTTGGAGCCGCTTGTATCGATTGCGAGTTCGATCCTCGGTGAGAGTTGCATTACGGTCACGGTTGAATCTTTCATTAGTTCTTCCAGCGCGGCTTTACCGACATCCAATTTCACTACAGATTGGGATTGGGTCGGGTCCGAAATAGCTATCGTCAATTCATCTCCAGACTCCTTGATGATGACGGAAGCTGGATTATTAGCACGCACGAATTCGATCATTCCCGGAACCCAGAAGTTCATAGCCGTAAGTCCCAGCTTCTGTTCCTTTACGGCTTGAACACTATCCGTATTGGCAATAATTTCGATGTCGGGGTTGTTGCTATAACGCGCTGTCGCCGCTTCATCCTGATTCGGCAGCAGCACGTACGAATACGATTGATCCACAGGCTTCGTTCCCTGAGCAATCGACAGGCTGGCATAATCTCTAGTGATCGGCTCCGTTGATCCCCCTTGATTAATATCCTTCCAAGCGCCAGTCCGGGCCTCCCGCAGACCGTCTATCGTTGGTGCATCAGGGAAATAATAACCGATCCCCGAGCCGGGAATATTTCCTTCCAGATGTGCCCAATGTACCTTATTCATCGACTCAGACCAACCCAGCGCAGAAGGCTTAACCTCACCGTTGATCGTAAGTACATTGTCACCGCTCTCCTTGAGCTTGCGGTTATCTACGATGGTCTCCACCTTGCGGTTATCCGTGCTTGTAATACCTGCCCCAAGCGCTACGATTTCATCGTCGAACATGAACCAGGACTTTTTACCGGATAATGTGCTGTTATCCGGATCCAGATCCATGCCGGCCGCTCCGTAAAGTCCGTCTATGGAGGATCCTCCTACCCATGTTTTTGATGTAGTCTTGGCTGCACCACGCGTTGCTCCATCCGATGTAACCCCTGGCAGACGGTAAGCATTTACAGTCGGCCAGAATGCATCAGCATATTGATTCAGATCCTGATTATACAGATAGGTAATGCCTTCACCCGTATACCAACCCTTCAGGTTCTCCGTCCCGCCTTCATAGTTGGCAATTCGGGCCGAAGACATGCTGATTCCAAAAGCATATCCAGGCCGATGATGGACAATTCGGTCCATCGCTGCAAACTGCTTGTGCACAGTAAGGTCTCCCGATGGCTGCACCTCTGGATCATTCATAAGCGTCTGGAGCAAGACAATATCCGCGACTCTTAGACCCTCGTAATAACTGTCTAATGCTGTATCGGCTTCGAACCAATACTTCACCATCGATTTAAACCGGGCCGCTTGCTCCGGTGGCGCGGAGGAAGCCAACCGAAGAATATGCGACCAAGGCACGAGTTGTCTGTTCCCCCGGGCTATCGATCTGCCGAACACCATATCCATCATTAGTTTTCTGTAGACAAGAGGTTCATAAGAATCCGTTACCCAGTTATATACATTCTTCAGATTGGCATCAGTCAGCGGCCAAGAGGACCCTGTCAGCAAGGTCATCATCTTCATCATATCGCCAAGCAATACAGCCCCGTAGCTGCCGGTATATGCAATATTATTATGCTGGATAAAGGAGCCATCCTCATAGAATCCATCTCCGCGGGTTACATAAGGCAATACCTGGCTAACGGCATCCCGTCCCTGTTTGATCTTCCCGCTATCACGATTGTGAATGCCTCTCAGAACTACTGCCAGTGCTTTATCCAACCGATTCGCACCGGTTTCCATCAAAGAGGGTTGATTCGTCCGTTTGGTCGGGTCCGGGCAGAACTTATCGATGGCTTTGGTATAGCTGGCAATCTGATCAACGGACAAATACTCGAACATCAAGGCCATCGTATCTCCCAATGCAAGCGGAATGCCGATCTCCCATTCGAACCAGTTTCCTTTCTCCTGTTTGGTTTCGTTATACCAATTAGCGTATAAGAAGTCCAAACCGCCCAGAATATCTGTTTTTAACTGCATATTCTGGTATAAAGGCGAGCCGGTTGTTGAAAAGGCAATGGCCATGTCCTTCAACCGGTTATAAGAGGCTGCCGTATCAAAAGCATCCGCCGTACTACCCGGCTTATCACTCCATAGATAAGTACGGTCCATTTGCTTATTCATCGTATCCCAGTATCCGGTTTGCAACTGATTGCTTATCTTATCGGATAAAGCTGTTATCGACTTGGCAATGTCCGGATTGTGTGGATCGAAGGATTTCCCTCCGGTTAAATAATCCACCCATCTTTCACGAAGCTCGTCATATTCGTCTTTCGGAGCCTCTCCTTCATTAATATTAAATTTTATGACATGCGTTGCCCCTATGGAATTCGTCACATCTACAGTGATAACTGCATTTCCCGAAACCTGCAACACTTCCGTCTTGCTGTCTTTGCTGAGTAAAGTCAACCCCGGTACATCCAGTTCTAGGGACAATGAGTTTTGCGATTGTGTAGGATCAGACACCGAAACGACAAGCTCCTGATCGGCCTGCTGAATCATCACGGAAGCAGGATTGCGTGCCTTGATGAAATCCACCGTTCCGGCATTCCAGAAATTAGCGGCAGTTATGCCCAGCTTTTTCTCTCTGACTGCATGCACATCCTCTGTATTGCTCAGCACCTCGATATCCGGGCTACTACTATAGTCTTCAGTACTGGCAATGTCACGATTAGGCAACAGGACATAGGAGTATGAGCCATTCAAAGGCGTATCTCCATGCTCAAATGCCAGGCTTAAATAGTTCCGTGTAACGGGAACATCGGATTGAGTGGTATTTATCTCTTTCCAGCTGCCGGTTCTGGCTTCACGCTGAGCTAAGAGACTTGGAGCGTCCGGGAAATAATACCCGACGTCGGAGCCTGGTACTTTGCCTTCCAGATGGGCCCATTGAACGTTCTTCACTGTCTCTACCCATCCGGGCTGTGACGGTTCTGCAACTCCGTTGATTAATAGTTCATTATTCCCCGCTTCGTTCAGCATCCGGTTATCGATGATCGTCTCGACAGACTGCGGGCCGGCTTTTGTTTTGGAAATTCCCGAACCGAGTGCCACAATCTCATCATCGAACATAAACCAGGATTTCTTGCCCTGCAAGTCGCTGCCGGTCACTTGGGATAGCGAGAAATCCATGCCCGCTGCACCGTACAGACCTTCCAGCGAAGATCCTCCCACCCAGGTCTTCGGATTCATGTAGCTTTTCCACTCCACAGGTACCATTCCTTGCCCCGACCCATCGGTTGTCGTTCCAGACAAGCGATAAGCATTGACGGTAGGCCAGAAGTCATTGCGGTATTGGGAGAGATCCTGATCGTATAAATAGGTCATCCCAATCCCCGTATACCACCCTTTTAGGTTCTCGTTGTTCCCTTTCTCAAAGGCCGAGATACGATTGGAGAACAGGCTCAGGCCAAAGCCGTAGCCTTCACGTAGATGAACAACCCGGTCCATACCGGCGAATACCTGATTCTTAATCAGTGATCCTCTTGGATGGATCTTCCCGTCATTCATCAGTTTTTTGACAATTGTTATATCGGAAAGAGACAATCCGTCATAATAATTGCCGGCTGCCATATTTGCTGAAATCCATTCTTTCGCCGCTTGCTTGATAGATAATGCAACATTCTCCGGTGCAGTTTCAGCCATTCGCAGCAAGGTGACAATTAAGCCCCTAGCGCTGCCGCTCCCTTTTCTGGAAATGCCCCTTCCATTAACCGAGTCCATAAATTGACCGTTATAGATCACCGGCTCATACGTCTGGGCCACCCATTCGTAAATGTTCAGTACATTCGGGTCCGTTATCGGCCATGGTGAATCAGTCAGCAGGAAAGACATATCCGCCGTACCTTTGAGCCAGACCGAACCATAACCTCCTGTATAGGCAATATTATTATGCTGTACGAGTGAACCGTCCTTGTATACACCGTCTCCATGAGTAGTGTATACATACTCTGAGCCGATGGAATCACGGCCCTGAATGATCTTCGCACTATTGTTGCCAACAACGCCTCTTACCGTGACCACAAGCGCTTTATCAAGCAGGTTGGCACCCGTCATCTTCGTACCCTTTACACCAAGCACGGCCCCAGTTTTCGGATCCGGACAGAAGGCATCAATAGCCGCAAGATATTGATTAATTTGCTGCGGCGTTAGATGGTCATACATCAGCACCATAAGATCATTCACAATCTGCGGAGTGCCGATCTCCCAGTCCCACCAGTTCCCATAAGCGCTTTTGCCCGGATTGTAACGGTTCGTGTACATCCAATTGATTGCGCTTACAATGTCATTCGCCAAAGAGCTGTTTCTATATAGTTCCGACCCCTCCACAGAATAGGCCAATGCCATAGTCTTCAAGCGGTTGTAAGCGCTTGTAATAAATTGCGAATCCGTAGTGCTTGCGGCATCGCTCCACAAGAAGGTGCGGCCAGATGATTTGTCCATACTCTCCCACAGCGTAGCCGCCGAAGCTGCCTGTGCGCTTATACTAGCAGCTATGTCAGGATCTTCCGCATCGAATTGGCCACCCCTTAGTCGGTCATACCATTTCTGCCGCAGTTTATTGTAAGCCTGCATTGTGTCAGAGGATTCGACATTCACCAGGCATTCAGCTGCAAGGATACCGTCTGGTGTGGCGATCTTGATGGTCGAAGAGCCAACACCCGTCCCCGTCACATTGCCGAAAGCATCCACAGTCGCAGCTTCAGGATTACTAGAGGTCCACACTACTGCTTTGTCCAGCGCCGTTGAGGGGGATAAAGTCGGCAGTAATGCAACCGTGTCCCCTTTGATCATCGAGAAGGCTGTACGATCCAGTGCAATCCCCGTAAGTCCCGAATATTCCTCCAATACGATATCATCTATCCATAGCTTTCCTTTTCCAGTTTCCAAAAAAGGCTCAATGACAAGCTTCGTCGCATTGGCTGGCATAGTTAGAAGCACTTGCTGCAGGGTCCAGTCATGCGTGCCTGTTATTTTAGGAGAGGAAGGCCCATCCCCCACTTTGGCGGTATTATAATACTGTGTTCTAAAGTAGGCACCTTGGCCGGTGACATTATCAGTCTTCAACCAGACTTTAAGTCTGTAGGATTTACCGGGGATAACCGAAGTTACCCCCTGATTGATAGAAATCCTGCTTGTGGAAAAGGCATCGAACAGCATGGACCGGGTTCCATCATGCGCTGTCCCAGCGTCGATCTTAATATTTGCTGTTTTATTCGTGCCCTTTCCACTGCCGGTAGGAACCCATAAGCTCCAACCCACCGGAGCCGAGTCTGTAACCCCTGTCCAAGTTGCATCCAGGGTTGACGTTGTATTTTCAAAGCTTCCGTTAAGTATAAGATTAGACGCAGCCGCTGAGGCTTTACCATCAGCGTTGTAATGAATTCCAACACATGAAGAAAAAAGATCAACAATGAGAACTAACACTAAAACCAGACTTGATTTCCGCATTTGTTCACCCCAATCTTTGAATTGTTTAAAGCTAGCAATGTCTACAAGTTATCTTCCTGCACAAAATTCAGCACGGCATCGTCGACGGCCGAAGTTCTTCCCAGATCAGGGCAATTTACAAGCTCAATTTCGCAAGTCTCCGCACAGCCGTGTAGTTCAAAAAGAACCAGTTCATTACGACCTTTGCGCAGCAATGGACCAGGGATGTATAGGGCCCTTTGCGGTCCTGCGTTCCAGTAGCGGCCTAGATTAAATCCGTTGATCCAGGCAACCCCTTTATTCCATCCATCGAACCGTAGAAAAGTATCCCCAATTTCCTCCGCCTCAAAGCAGCCCCGATAGAATCCGGGCAAACCTGAAGGTGCCGCAGCTTCTTGCTTCTCCACCGTCTGCTCCTTGTACTCAAGTGAAGCCAGCGTTCCCGGTTCTAACGGAAGTGTACGGATCGTCCAGTTATATTGCAGCTGGTTATCGATTCGAACCCCGTCCAGAATTCCTTTCGGATCACGAATGAGCGGCCCATAATTAATCCGACCCATATTCTCGACGAGAATATCCAGTTGCGCTCCACCGGCAGGAATGGAAAGTTCAAGTGGCTGCGGATTCCAGCGTTCAATGACCCCAAGTAACTGTCCATCCAGGAAGACCTGCGCCCGATCACGCACACCTTCGATGTAAAGCTTCTGCCTGGACCGTGGTCCCTGCACATAAGTGCTGTACAATATAAAACCATAGGATTGTCCCAGCTTTTCCATCGGCTGCACACACACACTGTTCACCGGCTCGGATAACTTCTCCAGATTGGAAGTTGTGAATAGTTCCGCTCTTTCCATCAAGGCAACTTTCCCGTAGGAGATCTTCGGAATCGGCTCAGGGAGCGGACAAGTCGGTGCAAATCCATGTTTGCCCAGTACCGACCGAACAGCTTCAAATTTCGCTGTCGTATCTCCCCATTCCGTGAGCGGGGCATCATAATCATAGCTTGTAGTCGTCGGCTCGTAGGCGACGATATGATTCGCCCCATTATAGAAGCCAAAATTGGTCCCGCCGTGGAACATGTACATATTGAGTGAGGACCCGTGCGTCAGGATATCATCCAGAACGCCAGCTACATCTTCGGCATCGCGCACATGATGATCCTCCATCCAATGATCGAACCAGCCGTTCCAATATTCCATCACCATCAGCGGCTCTTCAGATCGGTACTCCCGGTATTTGCGGAAGGATTCCTCTGCACAGGAGCCAAAATTAACTGTAGCATGCACATCTTCCAGAGTTCCACCGAGCAACATTTCATCGGTTGGTCCGTCGGAGGTAAAGAGCAACACATCGACCCCTCTGCTGAGGAGTCCATTACGCATATATCTCAGGTAACTACTGTCATTGCCATAGCTGCCATATTCATTCTCTACCTGGACGGCCAGAATCGGCCCGCCATGTGTGGACAGTAGCGGAACCAGCCGAGGAATCAGCTCATCGTAATACCGGTCCACCTTGCTTAAATAAAGAGGATCACAGCAGCGAAGCTGAAGTTCACTGTAAGCCAGCAGCCAGGCCGGCAGACCACCGAATTCCCATTCGGCACAAATGAATGGACTCGGTCTGACAATAACATGAAGCCCAAGCTCTCCGGCCAGTTCAATAAAAGAGACCACATCGGCCATGCCATCAAATACGAACTCCCCTTCCTTGGGTTCATGCATATTCCAGGCGACATAGGTCTCCACGGTATTGAATCCGCAGGCTTTCAATTTCAGTAGCCGGTCTTTCCAGTATTCAGGCACAACCCGAAAATAATGAATGGCTCCCGATACGATCCGGTAAGGCTTTCCGTCCAGCAAATATTGTCCGTCGTTCCAAGTGAGTAGGCTCATTATCGACGACCTCCTTTTTAGCATTTATTCTAGCGATTCCCCACAGTGGTAGACGGCAAGCCGTCTAATCTTAGGGCTTGCGGCAGCTACTGGCACCCGTAGTCGTATCTTCTCTGCGCATACCGGAGGGAAGGCGTCGATTTTCTTATGGCCAATCGCGCTGCCACGTTTCAACTCCATCCACGCTCCGTCACTGAATGCTTCCAGCACATATTCGCTCACTCTTTCGCCATAAGCGATGTCCTCCATAATCTCGGCGTGGTCAATCACAGTAGCTACAGGCAATTCCAGCTCAATAAGATCTCCAGTGCCCGCCGTTACGGCTAGTGCCTTTCCGAATCTACGTTGAATCTCCTTGCCAAATTCCAGCAGTCGCTGCACATCGGCCTCTGGAAGCAGCCCGCGGTTGTCAGGGGCCACATTGAGCAGCAAAGTCGCCCCATGTCCGACCGAACGATAATAAATATCCATTAGCTGCTCCAGAGACAGCAGCAGATGCTCTTCCTGAGGATGCCAGAACCAGCGGTCTTTACGGATGGGCACATCGCATTCCGCAGGCACCCAGCTCGGTGTTCCGGGAAGCCAGTTCAATGAAGCTTCACTGAACATGCTACCTCGCGCGGAATCCGCAGTGTTCCAGCAGGGATAAGGAGCAAGGCCATCCTCATTGCCAACCCAGCGAATCGTTGGTGCCCCCATATTAAACACCATAGCACTTGGCTGATATTGTTTGATCAGATCCATAATCCGCCGCCAATCGTAATTACGGCCTTCAGATCCTGCGCCGTCGAACCAAATCTCCGTAAGTGGGCCGTAGCCCGTAAGGAGCTCCTGCAATTGCAAGCAATAGAAATCATCATATGCTTGCGGTTCCGCATAACATGGCTCATGTCTGTCCCATGGAGACAAATAAATGCCGAAGCCTAGTCCAAATTCACGGCAAGCCTCCTCGCACTCCTTGACAACATCGCCTCGCCCTTCTTTCCATGGGCTGGAGGCAACAGAATAAGTACTCGTTGCAGTCGGCCACAGGCAGAAACCATCATGATGCTTAGCGGTCAGTATAAAATAACGGAATCCAGCTTCTTTAGCTGCACTAACCCATTGGCGGGCATCCAGATGAAACGGGTTAAAGACCGTAGGTGAATCGCTACCTTCTCCCCACTCCTGATCGCAAAATGTGTTCATTCCAAAATGGCAGAACATCCCCAGCTCCAGATCCTGCCACTCCATCTGTTCCTTAGAAGGCAAAGCTACTTGCTCTTCGGACTTGTTCTTTGAAGAAATGCTTTCCATCATTTTTATACTCTCCCGTATATTTGTGTAAGCCCAATGTATAAATAAGGGCTTTGGAAAGCCGGTTGATGACCTTCCAAAGCCCCGTCCCCAACTTGGGATACCTCGCTTATTGCCTATTTACTTGATGACACCTTTTTCGTTGATAATTTTCGTTGCTTCATCAACCATCCATTGCTGCACCTTATCAATCGATTCATTTCCAAGCATGAATCTGCTGAAGCCGTCATCGATAATTTTGGTCAATTCGGAAGTTGCCGTCGTCATCACCTGCGCACCGTCAAGGAACTGAATTTCTTTATCGAAAAGTGTGTATTTGAGTGAATCCATATCATACATATCTTCTTTGCCAGCGACCAATTTAGTCAGCAAGGTCTCATTATCAGCTTTTTTATATCCGGAGAATTCCAGTCTGTTATCACTAACAGCCGTCGACATAAATCTCATCAATTTGAAGGAAGCCTCTTTGTTCTTTGAAGTTGCGCCCATCGCCAGCATGTTGCCGCTGGTGAAGTATTTGCCTTCATAGTCTTTCGGTTCCGATCCTGCAGGAGGCACCGGTACCGGAGCAAAGGCTGTCTTGAATTCATGCGGATACTGCTCGGTGTTACCTGGATCAGCAATTGTCCAGTTGCCAGCCAAGATCATAGCAGCTTCTTCATTGAAGAATTCGGTACGATAGTTAAGCTTAGCGGCAAGAGCATCTGCATAAGATTTCGCAGATTTATCAGCAGACTCCATATCTTTACGCAGCTGGAAGAAATACTTATAAGTCGGATCCGCGAAGATTGTCGTCCCGTCATCATATACGAACGGGTCTTTCATCATCGTTTGAGCTGGAGCGTTCATGTACAATTCCCAGGTGTGGAAATATGTGCCGTAACGTTTGTCCACGCCTTCGCCTTTGGTCAGTTTTTTGGCATAGTCGCGGTAGTCATCCCATGTCCAGCCAAAAGTAGGTACAGGCAGACCCGCTTCGTCCAGTGCATCTTTGTTCAGCATCACGTAGTTGCTGCTCTTCGTATATTGCAACCCATAATAGTTGTTGTCGACCTTAGCATTCACATAATATTCATCCTCAGGAACGAGGTTATCTTTCTCATAGAATTCATTCAGCGGGGCAAGTGCTCCCCGAGTCGCCCGTTCAAGCACGCCTCCCAAGCTTGGCACCTGAACAACATCAATCGCTTCGCCGGAAGAAATCAGGAAGTCGAGTTTCTTCAGCATCTCCACAGAATCACCGGGAACGAGTGTCACATGCTCTACCTTGATGCCTGGGTTCTGATCCATAAATTCCTGCAGCATAGCATCGGTACCAGCCGACTGGGCTTCATTATCCCAGTTATAATACTTGATGGCCACTTGCTTGTCCACCTTGGTGTTCCCGGCATTCGTACTAGCTTCAGCATTCCCATTCTTTTCCGAGTTTCCGGAATTTCCACAGGCGCTTAGCGTTAAGGAAACCGCCAGCATGGAGCCCAGTACAACGGATAATCTTTTTTTGCTCTTTGTTTTCATTTTACTTCCCCCCGCACTGAATTTTAAGTATAGTGCCTTGTTCATTTCTTATTATAGGCATCCGCTTTACTGGCCAAGTGCACAATTTTGCTGTTGTAGGATCACATTTTTGACTTTTACTATCTATCGCACACCCGCAGGTCAGCCCTTTACGCCGCCAAGGGAGATTCCGTTAATGACTTGCTTTTGCAGAGCGATGAACACGATGACGAGCGGGATGATCGCCGAAACAGCTGCCGTCATCATAATCGCATAGTTGTTCGAATAATCGTCCCGGAACAGTGTCATACCGAGTGGGATAGTGTACAAATTCTTATTTAGTAAGAAGATCAGCGGATTCTGGTAATCATTCCAGGTCCAGATAAATTTGATGATCGCCACCGTAGCGAGCACCGGCTTGCAGAGCGGAATAATGATAGACCAGAATATCCGTAAATGGCCTGCACCGTCAATTCGTGCCGCTTCAATGTATTCGTCGCTGACACCAATCATAAATTGCCGCAGCAGGAACGTGAAGTAGATGGAGAACATACTCATTAATATGATTGCAGCATGAGTATCATAAAGACCGAACCAGCGAATCAGCAGAAAGCGCGGAATCAGTGTGGCCTGGTCAGGTATAATCATGAACGACAGCAGCGCCAGAAACACCATATTTCGTCCTTTGAACTTGATTTTGGTCAAGGCGTACGCCGACATAGATGAAATGATAAGTGTAATTAAGGTTGTAATAATCGCAACTTTAAAGGAATTTAAATAGAAATGAGAAAAAGGTACTCGTCCCATCCAAACCATCTTGAAATTATACGCTACATTGATCTTCTCAGGAATCCATTGGATCGGGAAGCGCATAACATCTTTCTCATATTTAAAGGCTGCGGAAATCATCCAGATCAGAGGAATAAGAAATACAATGGACAAAGCCCCCATGATGCAGGTAGTGATCACTCTGGACATATTTTTTCTAATCAATTGCATGTTAATCTCCCCCCTTTATTCTTCATTTCTCATTTTCCAAGTAGCTGCGGTGATCAAGCCTATGACGGCGAATAGCAGCCAGGAAATTGCAGAAGCGTAGCCCATGTTGTAGTATTTGAACCCTTCCTCATAGATCCTGAACACAAGCACGGTAGAAGAATTGTTCGGGCCACCTTCGGTCAAAAACGCGATGATGTCGAACACCTTAAACGAGCCAATCAGCATGGTTATAAGCAAGAAGAACGTGGTTGGACGCAGCATCGGAACCGTGATGGCAAAGAATTTCTTCAGTGCGCTGGCTCCATCTATTTCGGCGGCTTCGTAGATTTCATCGGAAATATTCGTCAAGCCGGCCATATAGATAATAATCGTGTAACCCAGACTCGCCCAAGAACTGATAATGGCAATCGATAACAGCGAGGTCTTTGGATCCACCAGCCATTTTGGAGGACTGGAAATTCCAAGCTCCATCAAGAACTGATTGATCGGTCCAAGGGATGGATGGAACAATGCGCTCCATACGGCGGCAATTGCAATAATCGAAGAAATATAAGGGATAAAGAAGGCAACTTTGAAATAGTTTTTAAGAAATACACTATTTTGAATCAATGCCGCCAGCACCAAAGCAATCGCAATCGGTATCGGCACGGTCATAATCATATAGATAGCATTGTTCTTCAAAGCTTGAATGATGCTCGGATCATGGAACATTTTGATATAGTTATCCAATCCGATAAACTCGATCCCTTGAACCCCCGACAATAGATCCCATTTCGAGAAGCTTAAATAAAGTGAGAATCCAAGTGCAAATACATTAAGAAAAAGCATTCCGACAATTTCCGGAGCTAGAAAGAGCCACCCGGTCAAAGCCTCTTTCCGTTGCGGAGTCCAGAACTTCCGCTTCTCCTGCAGAATTTTTGGCACAGGTTGTTTTGCAGCCTCCACGTTGTATCACCTCGACAATTTGATTTGTCATTATAGTAATATATCCGCCTCCCGTATGAAGGAGTGATTATGACCCGAGATGTGCAAGATTTTGACCTTTGTCATTCGACATCAAAAAAACCGCCCTAGATGGGCGGCGGGTCTATTCGGTAGGCTGAGATTTGCACTCTCAGCGTACCGAGTGTTTGGATTTATATTCGCTCGGCGTTGTTCCCACATATTTTTTAAATACTTTTGAAAAATAGGTTCTGTCCGAATATCCCAGACCAACGGCCAGCGATTCCAGGTTTTGGGTGGAGATTTTCAGCATTTTGGTCGCAACCTTCATCTTGTGCTGATGTACATAGTCCGTAAAAGTCAGACCTGTCATGCGTTTAAAATAACGCGAGAAATAGCTCGGGTCAAGAAAGAGATAACGTGCCATATCAATTGAAGTGATGTTATCGCCAAGATGCTGATCGATAAATTGCTGGATAAGCTGCAGCTTGGGCTCCTGTGGGGGAGTTCCCGCCACCTGCTGTTTGTTGCCTGTAATCTGCACAAGCTTTCTTTCCACCAGTTCCATCGTATCCTCCAGTGTGCGGGTTTGCACGAGATAGACGAACAGATCCTCATCGAATGTTAGGCTAGTGAACATCAGCTCGATACCGCGGAGCATAAAGGATAAATCCCGGACGAAATCGCCCGGATGGATAGCCATAACTTTTGCAGTCCTAGCGATTTCCTGAAGAGTGCCACGGATGGCTTCAAGATCATTTTTAATCACGGCCCGTTCCATCTGCGGGATATAACTATCCAGAAATCCTTGAGGAGCAGGCTGGAAGCGAGGGGTAGCGATTTGCAGAGTATCCAGAACTGTGTATTCCGCACTCGCATAGAACTCGCACTTGTCTTGGACAATTTGCCGATGAATCTGTCCAATTGCCTGCAGCTCTATTTTCTCAGTGACTGCGATGATGCCCGGTTGAATCTTAAGGAGATGGGAGCACTCGGAACACAATCGCTGTAAATAATCATGAAAATAAAGACTGGCATTCTGCGCCAGATTCACACGGTAATTATACAGAATCACAATATTCTTCTGCTCCAAAAAAGGCGTAATCCCCTCACACGCTTCGGACAGCTCTAGGGCTATATTGTAGATGGCATATAAAATAAGTGGATACTCGCTCTGCTTGTACCTCTTCTCGAAACTGGAAAAGTGAATGCTGACCGTGCCCAGCATGAACCACGGATACGTCCAGGATATGCCGATTTGCGTCGCATAGGCTAGCGTGGTTTCGGGCGGAGCGCCGCCAATCACCCTTTGCAGCAGATTCTGCCGGAATAACTGGCTATTGTATCCCGTTTCCCCATGCTTGATTAGCCCGATCTTCGATTTAAGCAAGCGTACAGACTTGGCAAGGCTTTTCTCCAGTTGCTCGTCCGTAAGCTGGTCCTTAATTAAATAGTCATCCACCTTCAGCTTTACCGCTTGCTGAGCATAATGGAAATCCTCATGACAGGTCAGGAAAATAATTCTGACCTCCGGCTTCATCCGGGTAAAGTAATCGGCCAGCTCAATCCCGTTCTTTTGCGGCAAGCCAATATCTGTGATCACGATATCGGGTTGTACTTCCTCAAACATTAATAACGCCTTGGCACTGGAATAGGTGCTGCCGACAATCTGCAAGCTATGTGCTTCCCAGTCAATCATCTGCTGAAGCACCTTGAGCATAGGAACATCATCATCTATGAGCATCACTTTATACATCAATATCCCTCTCTCTCTCCGACAGATTAACCTGATGATTGCCTTGCGGCAAATACAGAGAAACGGACACCCCACCTTGCGGCAAATTATGCAGCGACAAGCGGGTATCCTGACCATAGGTCAGCCTCAGCCTTTGAACCACGTTAATTAAACCGACCCTTTGATAAGTTCCATCCTGTTCATCGTCCTTGTAGAGCAATCTGCGGTTCAGTCCTGCCAGAATTTCTGCCCCTGCACCACAGCCATTGTCTTCGACTTCAATCATAATCCCATCAGGGATCGTTCGGGCACGGACGACAATACGCGGTGCCGGGTGGTCAACTAGACCGTGAACGATGGCATTCTCTACGAGAGGCTGCAGAATAAGTTTAGGAACGATGAGCTTCTCTGTATCCGCTTCCAGATCGACCTCCAGTTCAAGAGGGATTTCGTTGCGGATCTTCATGATGTCGATATAATGGCTAAGCAGTCTGCATTCTTCCCGTAAGGTAGCCGGTTCATTGACCTTCAGATAGGCACGGAGAAGACTCATTAGCGAATCAATGATCCCGCTGTGCAGCTTATCTTTAGCCAAAATAAGGCTACATTTGATCGAATTCAACGTGTTGATCAAAAAGTGGGGACGAATCTGCATAAACAGCGCCTCAAGTTCCATCACTCGCTTCTGTTCTTGCTCCAGCTCGATGTCGTGAATCAATCCTTGCAGTTGATCCAGCATAGTATTCAATGTCTGCCCCAGCTCAGCGATTTCATCCTTGCCCTTGACCTCCAGCCTGACATCAAGATTCCCCATCCCGAACTGGCGCACAACGCGCTGCAGCTTCATGATCGGACTATGCAATCTTTTGGCAATCACCATGGAAGTGGCCGAAAAGACAATAAACAAGAGAAGCACTAAACCAATACCACTATAAAAAGTTCGCGAAATCTGGCCCGACCATTCTTTCTCTGAAGCTTCATAGACCAGCTCCCAATTGGATTTGTCGATGGCTCTGGCCGTACGCACGCTCCCTCTAGCTTCCTTGCCTTCTGGGGCTAGCTCTGAGTTCCCGGCGATCAGACCTCCTCTGGAATCAAACAACGCCAGCTTGCCAAACTCGACCGGCCCGAGCAATTTGTTGAAATAGGCATCGGGAATCGAGATGAGAAGCACGGACACCTGCTGTTTCTCCCGGCTATCATAGATTACTCTGGCAATATAGTAGCTACTGCTTTTACCGGAACCGCTGTCAGCCATCCCAAGCCATTGCAAGGTCTCCGGTTCGTGAATATTGACACGTCCCATCAGCTTGTCCATGTTGGCATTAATCACGGATAAATTCTCAGTCCCAGACGAGATCACAAAGTGTTTCCGGTTAACCAAATACATGCGAATGTTATTATTTAGCGGCTTAGAGTTGATGAGCGAAAACACATCCTGAATTTGCGTAAAATGTACGTAATCCTGATAGGTATTCAATCGCTCGGTATCTGCAAAGACCTTCAGATTGGCGCGAAAATTGGTATCGTTTACAATAAAATGCGATGCAAATGTCACATCATCAATGGTCTTGTTTAGTTCGTCAATCATAACGTTCAGAAAGTTATCGTTGCTGAGCTGCAGCTTTTCTACCATCGTATCCCGTATAAGCACAAAGGAGATGATCGATACTGCAATCAGCGGAATAAAAATCAGCAAAAGAAATGAAACCTGGATACGTCTATAGTAAGTGAATTTGAACATGTTTTCTCCGCGCCTCTCTCATGCTCTTTTCTTTTATTCTATCAGCCCGTTATCCAGTATACATGCATTATTTGATTACCGTGACTTTCTTTTGAACGTTTGCGAAAACAATAAGCACTACTTCACCAAATATTTGTATACCTTCCACTACATAGGAATTTAAGTGACTGGATGGAACCTCGTGGCTGATCACGATAATATGCTCCTCATTCCTTTCAGGGAAGCTGATCCGGCATGCCTCCACCTGCACGGCATCCACAGGTTCACCCGTATGGCGGTAAATCGGCACCTGTTCAACCAGTGGACAGAACGGCTCACCGGAAGGCTGCGGGTACAGCATCTGCATCATCGATACCGTTCCTTTTCCCGTTCGGGAGTAAACGGCATGTTGATTGGGTTCCAGCAGATTGTATTCGCGGGAGATTACCCCGTCATCAATCTTGCCCTGAAGTCCTTTAACATTAACGGGAATGATGCAAAGATTGGCTTCTCGCTCATTGTTTGTACGGCAAATGAATGTCTCGTCTTCCATCTGAACCGCTCCGGGTGCAAAATGAAAATGCTGGGAAAACTTATGCTCCTGACGGCAGCTAAAGCTGTCGACCAGAAGCCAGTAATAAGGCTTGATGAATATGATCCTCCTTAGCAGGTGTACCGGATCATCCAAATGACGGTAGCCATCATGGCTGCCCTCAACATAATCAAAGTCCGGATTGCTGATCCATTTGCTGCCTGCCGGCTTCGCAATTTGGGAGAAGGACCATGTATCCGTGATTTCAGTGAATCCAATTCCGTCAACAGTAGTCGTATTATGGGCAGCGCTTTCTTTTAACGCTTTTCTAAGTGGTGTGTGAGCACTATAGTTGTATCTGCCCAGATCGGTAAGCATATCCCGCCCAAAGGCATGCAGATCGAAATGTAGCAAATCCGCGTGACCATGTCCACCACCAAGCGGTCCGCAGTGGAAATATAGGTACAAGTCCTGCTCGTCCCAACCCGTTCGCATCACATAATGACCGGAATGTGTGAAAGAGCGCGACAAGTAAGGCGGTTCCTCCGCAATCAGCTGCTCGTAGCCTTCAACTCCACTCGTTCCGAACAACCAGGCATTGTCATAATCCATATGATCGTATCCGCCAAAGCGGAGCACAGAATCCTGGAACAACCAACCTGCATAAGTCAAAATCGAACGGACATCGCTGTCATCACTATCCCCGAGCATCGGCTGCCGATGATTCGGTTTGGCCCAATACAAGGAAGCGACGGCCATTTGATGAACTTTTTGCTGAAGTTCATCCTGTAGCTCCAGTCCATTCATGCGAGCCAAGCGGATGCAGTCGAGAAAACATACCAGAACCTCATGGTGATAGGTGGGCGATTGCTCCCAATGGATACCATCCGCCATAACCTGGATTCTAGCTGTCTCCCCCAATCTCTCCTCACCGAGCTGTCGCCAAATCTTAGCTTTAGAAAACTCAGGGAAGTAGAGCGCGGTTTGGAATAAGCCACAAGTCTCCAGAACGCCCCAATTGCTGATATTCTTCCAGCCCGTAAACGATAAAGCTAAATATTCGCTGTGTTCATGAAGGGATATCATCACTTTCGCCAGAAGCGTCGGTGTGAGCAGCGGACTATCCTGTATATAGGACAGCGCTTTGATCCAGTTCGCACAGCGAAGACCCGCTTCAATGGTGCGCCAAGTCAACGTATCATTCGTAGGCATGTCTGGAACAGGATTACGGTCCATCCAATCTTCAAGCTGACAGCAAAATGTTCTCGCATACTCCTCATTACCTGTTATCGCATACGCTTGTCCTAATGCCACCCAGTAGCGGTGGCGATTCAGCATATAAGCCCATTCTACATCCTTATCCGGAATATAACGCCAGTCAATTTCTTCCTCAAAGGAAACCGGAATGCGGCTGCGCTCCATATCCCAGGGAAACCGAAAAAGAAACGTCTGCTCCATAACTTCATCCGCCGTCTTCATTACGACTTCCAGCTCATCTGCGCAATATTGCTGTATATAATCGATATGCTGCTGTTTCCGACTGTCCTCTGCCCGCCAGCCCGGCGTGCTCCGACTAGTCAAATACCGATGCAATTCAGTCAGCGCATCGTCCTGCCGCGCTTGGCTGAGCGCATCCTTCACGGGCGCTAGAGCAGGTAACTCAAGGTCGAGTAGCGTAAAGACAGCATAGGGAGAGGTTGATCGGACATCAGCATTCATACCAGTACCCCCTGGTGCCTTTTTGCAGCCGCAGCAACGCTTCGAGGTAGAAATAATCTCCCCAGATCATGAAATCATCCGGAGACAGACCGCCGCGTACATGGTAAGAGCCGTGCTTCAGCAGCCCCTCCGCATCTTCACCAATCGTGGAATAGTTCTGCACAAGTGAAGTCATCGACTGTATTAATCCCTGCTGAAAATAAGCCCGTTCGGGATCTCCCTCTTCCATTAGCTCCAACAGTTCCTGTAGTCCAGCCGCAACAATTGCAGAGGCCGAGCTATCCCGGTACGTATCCGCAGACACTGGAGCATTAAAGTCCCAGTAAGCGACATGATCCTGTGGCAAATGGTCCAGAAAATAGCGGGCCATCCGCTTGGACGTTTCCAAATACAACGGATCCTTAGTATAGCGGTAAGATAATGCAAAACCGTAGACGCCCCAGGCCTGCCCGCGCGTCCAAGTCGATCCGTTAGTATAACCCTGGTGTGTAGCGCCGCCAATCGGCTCTCCTGTCTTCTGGTCGAAGAAAAACGTATGGTAGGAGCTGTCATCTCCCCGCACCAGATAACGTTTCGTTTTATCCGCCTGCATGACCGCCACCTGCCGATATAGGGAATCACCGGTCTGTTGTTCCGCCCAATACAGAAGAGGGAGATTCAACAGACAATCAATAATGATGCGCCCACCTTCCTGGGCATCTCCCACAGGTCCCCAAGCCTGAATATAACCACCGCCTGTGCGCCAGCGCTTCAGTAATAAGTCTGCCGCCTGCAGTGTCAACTGACGCGCGGATTCGTCTTTATCTATAATCCACTGGGCCTTGGAGGATAACGAATACAAAAATCCGATGTCGTGATGATCAAGCACCGTCTTTGCCGCGAAACGGCGGCGGAAATCCTCTACGGTATGAGATGCCGCGATACGAAAGCTGTCATCCTGCGTATATTCATAGCACAACCACAACATGCCGCTCCAGAATCCATTGGTCCAGTCGTCATTGTTATTGAGCTGGTAAGTTCCATTCATGCTGACATGAGGGAATCTATCCCCGAATCGGTCTATATTCTTACGTACCTTCTCTATCGCATCTTCAATCGCATTGCTCCACATAAGTTCCTTGCTCCCTTCGGGCTCTTCGTTTCTTATGTTTCATGATAAGGAGAGTGAACAGGATCTAATAGGGGCGATTTTTGCTTTGATGTGCATTATTTTGACTTTTGTACGAAGTAACAAAACGTATAACTATTTATGGAAAAATACGTTAAAATCAGAAAGTGACTTACAACTTTCATTTTTTTAGAAACGGAGTGTCCTATTAATGAAAAAGCTAGGTGCATTATTTTTATCCATTTTCATGGTTATGTCTGTCTTTACCACTGCCCATGCGGCTGAAAAGCCTGTCGGTGTGTGGATTGATGGAACAGAAGTAAAGTTAGGCAATTCTAACCCTGTTGTAGAAAAAGGAACTACCTTGGTTCCTATGCGTCCACTCCTAGAGAAGCTTAATGTAAATATGAATTGGAATAAAAAGACCCAAACCGTAACGGGGACCAAAAATGGACTAGCCCTCTCACTGACTATCGGCAGCACCACAGCAACGGTAAACGGGGAGAAGAAAAAACTAGAGGTGGCTCCTAAAACCATCAACAATGTCACCTATGTTCCTGTCCGCTTTATCGGTGAAACGATCGGCTATAAAGTAGAATGGAACGCGGCGCAGCGCACCATCACCTTTGTAGCTAATAACGAGGCTGCAGGGAGCACCGGATTCTTATGGAAAGTGGAGAATAACGGTAATACCGTCTATCTACTTGGCTCTATCCATGTGGCTAACGACAAAATGTACCCGCTACGCACGGAAATTGAAGCTGCTTTTGAAGCGTCTCAATATCTCGGGGTCGAAGTTGACTTAACAAAGGTTGATCAAACGGAGATGCAAAAGTTCCTTACGGAGAAAGGTTCTTATACAGATGGGACCAAGCTCAAGGATCACGTATCCGCTGATACCTATAACAAAGTTGTTGCGCTTCTGAAAGCGAATGGTCTTGCAGGAAATGCATTCGATTCCTATAAGCCATGGGTCGTTACTCAAGGTATCTCAAGCCTACAAATGCAAACAACAGATTATACACCGGATACGGGTATCGACCTATATTTCACACAGAAGGCAGGCAAACTGAATAAACCTATCATTGAATTGGAAAATATGCAATTGCAGCTGAACATGTTCAATCAATTCTCAGATGGATTGCAAGAAAAGCTTCTCCTTGATACACTCGATAGCCTCAAGCAAACGGACAAAGCTGCAGCAACGGCTTCGCTGGATGCATTATCCCAAATGTGGATGCAGGGGGATGAACAATCACTCGTAGCTATGACACAAGCGGTCGCTAAGGAGCCAGAATACTATAAGGGTCTCGTTTCGGATCGGAATGCCAACATGGTGAAGCATGTAAAAGAGTATTTGAATAGTGATAAAAAAGCGACTTATCTTGTCGTTGTTGGTGCACTACACATGCTGGGTGATGATGGCATTGTGACTCAATTGCAAAAAGACGGCTTTAACGTCGTCAAACAATAAATACTAGTGTCAAAATAAATACTAGTGTCAAAATAAATAAGGCTGTCTCTTAGTCATCTACAATGACTTTGAGGCAGCCTTTTATTTTTACTTTTTTAGCTCAATCTAAAAATAGTAGTTAATTTCATTTGATTAACTGATCCACCTTCACCGGAAGTCCAGTAGCGATCGAACGATTAGCTGCAATCCCGGTCATAATAGACAACGCCCCATCCACATGGGAAGCCGCCCGATTAAATCGATCCTCCACAGGTCGTTCAAAAATATCACGAAGCATGACCGGATCTCCGCCCCCATGTCCCCCAACGCCTTCTTCAATTTCAACTTCATAAGGCGGCGCAAAATGAGGGAATACAGTGATTTGCTTGTCCTTTAGTGCCCCTTCATCTTCTTTCTTCCCCCCGGCGTTTACATAGGACTGTTCAACAACCTTAACTTCCATCCGCCCCTTCGTCCCATTAAATACTACAATGAAGCCTTCCCAAGGCAAATAAGCATTAAGTGAATAGTTCATAATCGTCTTGTTTTTGTATTTGACCATGACTGCCATCGTATCCTCAATGCTGATATTATCACCGAATACACTTTGATCTCGCAGGTACCCATCTTCATGCTCGGCATCCAGATACATTTGCTTAAGCTGCTCGTTGTCTTTTAGATGAAGCGCAAAGGGATCATTTTCCGCTGCACTACTACCATGGGCACGCTGATAAAACTCTGTCACCCCGCGCTTCTCCGCATTCTCTCTGCCATAGAACCTTAAATCTCCCATGGCATAGACCGTATCCGGACGAGAGCCCAACCAGAAATTCATCAAATCGAAATGATGTGTTGATTTATGAACCAACAGCCCTCCGCTGTTCCGTTTATCCCGATGCCATCTGCGGAAGTAATCCGCCCCATGCTGTGTATTTAGCAGCCACTCAAAATTAACGGATAACACTTCTCCAATCGCCCCATCCATGATCAATTCACGGATTTTGGTATTGTGCGGGGCATAGCGGTAATTGAACGTAACACGCAGTTTTTTCCCCGTCTGCTCAATCGCTTCAAGAATTTCCTGACATTTCTCTTCATCTACCGTCATTGGTTTCTCCGAAATCACATCACAGCCAAGCTCCATCGCCCGGATAATATAATGGTGATGTGTGCGGTCAATACTCGTAACGATAACTACATCCGGCTTAGTCTCTTCAATCATACGATCGAACTCATGAGCTTTATAAGTAGGAACCGCATGATACTGATATTTCCCTTCCAATAATCGGTTCGCATAATCCATTCTTGCCCCATTCACATCGCAAAAGCCTACAATTTCTGAAGTTTCACGATAATTCGTAATTATCTCACCATAGAAGAACTCCGCTCGGCCACCGGTACCTACGAATACATATTTCTTCTTCGACACAAGGATCACTCCATCGCTATTGATTTAGATGCCGTTTCTTTCTATAGTTTATAGTATAAAATACATTCAAATCTAAGCGATTATTAGCAAAAATAGCGAAAACTTTGCATATATTAGCTTCATTATCTGAAAGGGGCAAATCTACAATGGAGCAGGAGCTAGAACCTCCATTTATCATTGAACAAATCAAAAGAGCCGGCCCATTCAGCATGGATTCCGACCATTATCACGATACATATGAAATTTATTATTTACTCGCAGGTGAGCGCAGCTATTATATCAACAACCTGATTTATACCTTACGCAAAGGTGATTTGATATTTATTAACAAAAATGAACTCCATCGCACCACTTCTAAGGGCTCAGCACGCCATGAGCGAATATTGATTAACTTTGAGGAGGACTTTCTGCAAAAAACGTTGGCGAACTACGACCTAAGTATTCCTTTTTTAACTACACAAAGCTTACTTCTGCGTCCCGGAGTACATGAACAAGGAGCCATCGAATCTATCCTCTTCTCCATGCTAAAAGAACAAGAAGAACATCGATCACAGCAAATCCCCTATCTTCAGACACTGCTCATCCAGTTATTTATTGAAATGAACAGAGTACAAGAAATAAGCCGCGAGCCCATCGCTCCTGAGAGCAGTGAGAAGCAGCTTAAAGTCTACGAAATGATCGATTATTTACAGGCACATTATGTTGAAAAGCTTACATTAGAGCAGCTATCCGAAACTTTTTTCATCAGCAGTACCTATCTTTGCCGTTTATTCAAACAGACCACTGGCTTCACCATTGTTGAATATCTAAACTACATTCGGATCAAGGAAGCCCAACGACTCTTGCAGAGCACTAACACTAAAGTCACTGCCATTGCAGAGAATACAGGCTTTGACAGCATCGCCCACTTTGGGCGGGTGTTTAAGCAAATCGCGAAATGCTCACCTCTGCAATACCGCAAGCAGAATCGCTGATCATCAGGCCTTGATTACACCTTTTTTGATAATAATATTTCCATAAAGTGCTTCTTCACCTGTGACTACAACAGCATAACTTTGCTTAGAACGATTGTAGAAATCAAACCGCTCCTCATATTTAATCGTCGCTTCAGCGTCATGTTTGGCGATTATCGACTCGTACGTGGACCAGATCACCGGCACCGTAGGATCTCCCTCAACCACAGCCATAAACGCCACCTGATGTTCCACATAATGATCAAGGGGCAGCAGTTCCAATATTGCATCCAAAAGATCAGGTATCCCAATACCATCATATCTTAGTACGTTCGAGTTCAAGGAGTGTCCTGGATAATTAGCATCTGCCAGTACAAGCTCATCTCCATGACCCATTTCCATCATCACACGTACCAGTTCCGGAGATAGTAGCTTAGGAATTTTTTTCAACATCCAAGCACCTCATTACTTCCCATAAAAAGATCTCAAAGCAACCAGCTCATCAATCCGATGCTGTGGCAGCTCTCTCTCTCCGTCAATCATACGTGTAATAAAGGTAATCTTGGCTGTATATTCGAGTCTCTCCATATTCAGATAAGCCTCCATAACATCCGTTCCCCAAGTAAGTGCTCCGTGATTTTCGAGCAGGACTGCTGTTTTTTTGCCAAGGAAAGGCATCAGTGAGTCCGGGATTTCTTCTGTTGAAGGTGTTCCGTATTCCGCCAAAGGAATATCCCCGATCATGATAACCGACTCTGGCATCATCATTTTATCGAGCGCCTCACCTTTAATGGCAAAAGCGGTAGCATACGGGGGATGTGCATGAACCACACCATTCATCTCAGGTAGCTCATTATAAATTCTCAAATGCATTTTGGTTTCCGTTGAAGGTCTGTATCCTTCCGCCGCTTCAAGAACTTCACCTTGCAAGTTTACTTTTACAATCATATGTGGCTCTAAATATCCCTTGCTTACCGCTCTGGGGGTAGTGAGAATTTCATTCTCTGATAACCGTGCTGAAATATTCCCATCATTGGCGGCAATGAAATCTTTATTAAACAAATTTCTGCCAATATCACAAATCTGCGAACGTAGTTTTTGTTCCAAGTTATCCATAAGTTCTCTCCTCGTATCCTATTTTTTAGAGTTTTTCACCAAAGAAGGCTGGTATGTCTTAAAGGTAAAAGATCGTGCCACGAACTCTTTCGCCTTAGAAACTTCCAATTTTCCCAGGGCAGCCAGCTGGACAATGATATTGCCAATTCCACTGGCCTCCACTGGCCCTGCAACGACTTCTCTACCCGTAGCATCAGCGGTGAGCTGGCATAATAGCTCATTTTGAATCCCACCGCCAACCATATGAATGATAGTGATGGTCTTGCCGGTGATCTCTTCCATTTCTTCAATCGTTCTACAGTATGATTGCGCAAGGCTCTCAAGGATAACGCGTATAAACTCAGCTTTCGTATTAGGCGACTGTTGCCCCGTTCGCTCACAATATTCCTGAATCCGCTGCATCATCACACCAGGTGTGCTGAAAAGCTTATCATTCGGGTCAATGATCGCTGGCGCCCCATTAATCGTTTGGGCTAATTCAACCATTTCACTTTGACTAAAATTCTCTCCTGCTTTCGCCCAATTCCTCTGGAGCTCCTGTAGAATCCATAGTCCCGTTGTGTTTTTTAGCAAACGATTAGAATTACCGTAGCAACGTTCATTTGTGAAACCATATTCATAGCTTTTCTCTGAAATGACCGGCTCAGGCGTCTCCATACCAACCAACGACCAAGTACCACAGCTTAAAAATGCTGCTTCATCCTTACGAGTATAAGGGATTGAAGCTACTGCTGAAGCCGTGTCATGTGAAGCGCCGGCTATCACTTTCATCGGGCCTATACTAAGCTCCTCTTGAATAATCGGTAGGATAGATCCAATAACCGTTCCCGCATGAACCTGTTGTGGAACTAGACTACTCGGAATCCCAAGTCTGTTAAATAATTCAGAGGAGAGCTCTCCCGTTACAGCATCCACTAAGCCGCTTGTACTCCAGATCGTGCTTTCTGCTGCTTTTATACCTGAAAACAGGTAATGAAATAGATCTGGCATCATTAAAATCGTATCCGCGGTCTCCATAAGAGAATCATTATCCTGAAAATCAGAGAACAGCTGATAAAGTGTATTAATGACACTTGGCTGAAGACCGGTCATACGGAATTGCTCTGCCGGTGACAGTAACGCTTCCAATTTAAGAAGGTGAGCCTCCATCCTCCGATCCCTGTAATGATGGGGGGAATAGAGCATCATTCCTCTTTTATCAATAAACCCATAGTCTACTCCCCATGTATCCACACTTAAGGACGTCAGTTCTCCATGTTGCCTAAAGGCTTTTTGAACCCCTTGCTTCATTTCATGGAAGAGCCTTAGAGTATCCCAATATAAATGCCCGTTGACCTGTACAGGCGTATTCTCAAACCGATGAATTTCTTCCATTTGCAGCTTATCGCCAGCATATATCCCCAGCATGACTCTTCCGGAACTGGCGCCGAGATCTATGGCTAGAAGCTTAATCGTATCACCCATTGTTCACCACACCTGCTTCACAGGAAGATTTTAATAGAGGGGTCCAAAGTTCTGACATGCTCTGTAATCTGCTCCCTCCAGATCTTCGGTACCAAATAACGACCATACCCGAGGTCTAAAAATACGTGATTCCTCAACATTATGCATGCTGACCGGAATGCGCAGAATAGACGCCAGCGTAATCAAATCTGCCCCAATATGCCCATAACTGATCGCTCCATGATTTGCGCCCCAATTATTCATGACATCATACACTGATTGGAAAGAACCACTATTGGTTAACTTAGGCGCAAACCAGGTAGTTGGCCAAGTCGGATCTGTTCTTTGATCCAGTGTATGATGAACATCTTCAGGCAGCTCAACCGTGTGACCCTCTACAAGCTGAAGAACAGGTCCAAGCCCTTTAACCAAGTTCATCCGTGCCATAGTAACTGGCATCCCGCCTTTAGTTAAATAATCCGTAGAGAAGCCGCCCCCGCGGAAATATTCTTGAGAAGCCGGACGGAACTCTGTATGGCTCAAACAAGCTTCTACCTCATCCTCCGAAATTTCCCAAAAAGGTTTAATCGCAGGTTTACCGTCTATCGTCTGCTCACCCGTCCCATCAAGGGCAGCCGAACCCGAGTTGATCAAGTGAAGTATTCCGTGTGCTGCCTCACCTTCCAATTGATGACCCGTTACTCGCTTAACTGCATCCGGACTCCAAAAGGTTCGGACATCCGCAAAAATTTGTGCAGTATTCGTAAGCAAATAATTGAACAGCATCGTTACTCCGTTCAGGCTATCATTCTCTGTCGCTACGATATAAGGTGTACGTTTGCCATTCCAGTCAAAAGAGGAGTTCAGTATCGTTTCCATGAAATCCCCATTAGGAAAATGATCCGTCCATTGGCGTTGACCTTGGAACCCACCCACAATCGCATTATGACCGTTGGCCTCTTCCTCAAAGCCCAGCTCAGCGAGAACAGGATTTCCGATCATCAGATCACGGGCGATCAATGTCATTTTCACACAAGTCTCCCACTGCTTCTCTTTTTCATCATCACTTATTTGCAGATGCTTCGGATTATTATCGGCACCAACTTGGCAGTTTTCTTTGGTCCACGCGAGTGCTCGCTTATATTCCTCTTTATCATAAATTCCCTCTTCAAAGCGGCGTACATATTCTGACATATCTATATATTCATTACGCATTCCCAGATACTCTTGGAAGAACTGTTCATTCACAATCGATCCAGCAATCCCCATCGAAACAGAACCCATTGATAAATAGGATTTCCCTCTCATTTGAGCGACAGCCAACCCAGCTTTGGCGAACTGCAGCAATTTAGTCTGCACATCCGCTGGAATCTCCTCACTGCTAGACTCCTGAACATCCTCACCATAGATACCAAACGCCGGAATTCCTTTTTGTGCATAAGCAGAGAGAACAGCAGCTAGATATACCGCACCTGGGCGTTCCGTTCCGTTAAATCCCCAAACCGCATGTGGGATTGAGGCATCCATATCCATCGTTTCAGAACCATAACACCAGCAAGGGGTCACAGTAATCGATACGCCAACATTAGCCCCAGCAAATTTCTGAGCCGCAGCAGCAGCTTCTTTAACACCACCAATCGTAGAATCGGCAATGATGCACTCTACGGGGCGGCCATCCGGATAAAATAAGTTCTCTTCAATAAACTTAGCTACCCGCTGAGCCATACCCATGGTTTGAGCTTCTAACGATTCGCGAACCCCTCTTCTTCTGCCATCAATGGTCGGGCGGATGCCAATTTTCGGATAGTTTTCTATCACTGCTGTTCCTCCTCAAGATCATCTTAGTATCATCGGTAATGGACCTATTTCTCCTTCATCATAAAATATGGAAACGCTTTAGTCAACATAAAACAACATATTTATAGATAAATTATGTGGTTTTATGTGGTATTGATATTATTATACTGTGGTATTATGTGAATATGAGGTTATTTCTTTGATTTATTGGGCAATGTAGTAAACTAGGAAGTAGATGATGATAGAGGTGAGTGAACGGATGAAAGCATTTGAACGGCGGGATCTAATCATTAATGAGCTGTATAGACAAAAGAAAGTCCATGTCGCTCAGCTGGCGCAAAAATTCAATGTCTCGGAAGAGACCATTCGGCGGGATCTGGATAAACTGGACAAGGAAGGACTTGCCAAGAAAAATTATGGCGGTGCAATCCTTAATGCCCACACGAATGAGGACCCTCCCTATGTGAGTAGACATCAGGTAAATATAGAGGCCAAACGTACGATAGCTGATCATGTCCTCCAATTAATTAATGATGGGGACAGTTTGGTGACGGATACGAGTTCAACAGTTTTTGAGGCTTTACGGAGAATTATAGAGGAGAAAAACAATCTGACGATTATTACGAATTCTTTGGTTGTATTATCCGAATTTCAACATTCTGGGCAAAAGCTAATTTCTACTGGTGGAATACTAGGCCCCGAGACTAGCTCCTTCGTTGGACATACCGCCTCACAGACTATTCAAAAATATAATGTGGACGTAGCCATATTCAGCTGTAAAGCGTTGTCTATGACTGGTGGGCTCAGCGATTCGAATGAAGAAGAAAGTGAATTGAAGATTCTCATGCAACAGCAGGCGAATAAAGTAGTTCTGCTCGCAGATCACTCTAAGTTCGACAGGACTGCGTTCATTAAATTATTTAGTTTCGATCGAGTGGATTATATCGTTACAGACGAGAAGCCTTCTGAGGAATGGATCGAGTTTCTGAATAACTATCATATATCTCTTATCTATGCACCCGCTGAGTAATCAGTAGGTGCATAAATAAAGATAAGGGGGCATCTTTATTTCACTAGTCGTTTAAAAGACCACTTTTCTCTACGATCTTCAGCCACTCCCCAGCAATCAGATCATGCCCAGCCGCTGTCGGGTGAACGCCGTCCCACAGCCAGTAGGCTGCATCTATTCTACGAGTACCTGCATCAAATGCTTCCTGTAAAGGAACAAACACAGCATTAAATTCCTCTGCAAGCTGCTTAACAACACCCTGATAATGAGTAATCCGCTCTTTCCATTCGTCCCATTGTTCTGCCGGAGCTCCGGTATTTAGAATAAAAGGCTCACACAAGACCAGCTTCGTTTGCGGAAGTACTTCCCCAGTTTCTTCAAGCACATGACGGTACGCACGTTCAAAACGGTCCGTTATACCACTTGGTTCCCCTTTCATTGTTCTCCAAAGATCATTAACACCAATTAAAATACTGATGATATTCGGCTGAAGGTATATCGCATCCTCATTCCAGCGTGCATATAAATCGGAGATCCGATCCCCACTAATTCCACGGTTATAGAACACGAGATTCTGCTCAGCCCGTTCGTTGCCTAGCTTACCGCCAATGATATATGCATAGCTATGTCCTAGAATATGATTGGGATCTTCATCACGACCACGGTTTCCATCCGTAATAGAATCACCCTGAAACAAAATCACTTTTTTAGCTTTAGAAGTTGGAATAGTCATTACTACGATTCATCTCCTTGATCTCGTCTTTTACATGAAACATTCAAGTTGAATGTTCCATAGGATACAAGTAAAGTTAACATATACAACTCAAGGAGGGAAGAAAATAATGAAATACAGAAGACTAGGCAATTCAGGACTAAAAGTCAGTGAAATCGGCTTAGGCAGCTGGCTTACATATGGAACAGCAGCAGAGCAAAAGGCAGCAGACGCCTGCATCAGCAAAGCTTTTGAATGCGGTATCAATTTCTTTGATACTGCTAATGCTTATAACCGTGGTGAAGGCGAAAAAGCAATGGGCGCTGCTCTTCGTGCTTATGAAAGATCATCTTATGTGCTGAGTACAAAGGTATTCTTCCCCATGGGGGATGATGTGAATAATCGTGGTTTATCACGTAAGCACATCATGGAGCAATGCGAAGCTAGCCTTCGCCGTTTAGGAACCGATTATATTGATGTTTATTTTTGTCATCGCTTTGACAGAGAGACGCCTGTGGAGGAAACTTTACGCGCGCTGGATGACCTAACTGCACAAGGTAAGATTCTGTATTCGGCAGTGAGCGAATGGAGCGCAGCTCAAATTTCTGACGCCACCGGCATTTCGCGCAGACTAAATCTGCGTCCGCTTATTTCCAATCAGCCTATCTATAACATGTTCGAACGTTACATTGAAGATGAGGTACTTGAGGTATGTCAGCGTGAGGGCCTCGGACAAGTGGTCTTTTCCCCACTCGCTCAAGGTATTCTGACAGGTAAATACAAACCTGGACAACAGCCTCCGGCAGGAACCCGCGCAGCTGATGATTCGGTAAATGGCGTCATTCGCAGCTACTTCCGCGATGATGTACTGACTGTTGTCGGACAGCTGGATGAACTAGCTAACAGTCTTGATTTGAAGCTGTCGCAACTAGCGTTAGCTTGGACCCTACGGCAACCTGGTGTAAGTTCTGCAATTATTGGGGCCAGTAAGCCAGCACAGGTGGAAGAGAACGCCCAAGCTGTTGATGCCGTTCTATCTCTAGATACTTTGGAGAGAATTGAAGAGATTCTAAAGCCAGTAGCCGATTTCGCTCCAGCGAGATAATCTAAAAGAGGTTGTACCAAAAGCCACAGCAATTGGCTTAGGTACAACCTCTCTTTTTCTTAAGAAATCAATTTGGATTCTTCGGCTTGTTCAGCCGCCTTTTCGATATAACGCTCCAGCGGCTTTTTGAGCGTTAGCGCCAGTAAGAGTGCTATTACACCGAATAGGATCAAATAAAGACAATCGCGAATCGCCACTTCCGGCAGAATCCCCCCTACCGCCTCCCGCATCAAACTAATCGCATAAGTAAATGGCATAAACGGATTCAATATTTGAAAGAAATGGCCTGTTGTACTGATTGGAAACGTACCGCCAGAGCTTGAGAATTGAAGCACCATGAATACGATTGCTATCCCCTTCCCAACATTGCCGAATACGGAGACAAGTGTAAAAACAATCGTCACGAATACGATACTAATTAATACTGCAAAAAGGACAAACCACACCTTGTCCACCACATAACATTTCAGAATAAAGATATTACCAAGTACAGCCACCAACGCTTGCAGAATCCCAACCGTAAGAAACGTCAGCAAACGTCCAAAATACAATTGATACCGCTTGTACACAATTCCCTCAGTATCCACTCCCGTACGGAGAAGTGAGATTAGGAGTGTGCCACCTACCCATAAGGAAAGTACAACATAAAAAGGAGTCATAGCCGAACCATAATTCGGAATAGGATATAACTTATTCTCTTTTAATACTACCGGATTGGCCAAAAATTCACTTTTGCTCTTAATATCCCCTCCGAGCAGCTCAGCAATCTCTCCCAGATCCACCTCATCTTTGATCTGACGGATGGTGGCTGCCGCTTTACGAATCGAATCTTCCAGTATCGGAAGATCATTTCGCACCATATCCGCTGCGACCGCCACTCCCTTATCCGCACGGGGGAGACCTGTACGTATCAGATCAGAAATCTGGTGCACCCGTTCCTCTACAGCCGGCAGATCCTGACGGACGAAATTTGCAGCTTGTTGTATTTTTTCTCCTGCAACAGGCAAGCTGCTCTGAATTAGTGGAAGTGTATCGCGAACAAAAGTACCAAAGCTCTGTGTCTTATCTGCGACACCGCTAGCTGCTGTATGTACCGCTTCACGAATAGCTGGTAAGTCCTGCTGTAGACTAGCCAAGCTTGATCGTCCGAACTCGATTGCTGCCATAGTCTCCTCAAGAAGGGTACCCAGCGCCGATAGACGATCCGGAACTTGTTCCAGGGCAGTGGCTGTAGTCTCAGCAGCAGTGGATATTTGCTCTAATGTATTTTTTATAGCAGGGATAGTTGCCGCTTCATATTCGGAAATAAGCTTCGAAATGGCTACGTTCCCTTCGCCAGATTTAAGACCCAATTGCTTAACATTACTCGGATCAGGCTGACCCTCATTTTGTAGATCCGTCGCCAGTGAGTTTACCAAAGAAGTCTGTCTGCTCAAGGCATTGTTTACAGCCTTCAAGGTGCCAATCTCAGCATTAGTTACTGTTCCTGGTGAGAATGTATTCAGTGCCGATAACAAAGAAAGCGTATGATCCATCACGTTACTTCCCGACACCAGCTGAGCGGAAACTGACTCAAGTTGCTCGCGTACCGCTTGCGGGTCAAGATCTTCTCCCTGCAGCAGTTCAGCAAGCTGAACTACTGCGTTCTCCGTATTTTGCAGCAGGTATATATTTTGTTTGAGGGCGGCAGGTACCGCTTCAAATGCAGCATTACTCTTCTCTAAGAACTGTTGAAGCTCTAGAACAAAATCATTTCCAGCAGTTACAATTTTGTCGGCCTTAGGTAGCGCAGTTAGGGCAGTGTTAACAACTTTATTTGCTTCCGCAAGACCTTCCGACGCCTTGTCCATGATTTGTTCCACTTCACCAAAATGATTATCAAGTTGAACGATTAGCTGTGCTGCTTGTTCAATTTTGGGTAGCTTATCCTGCAGCTCCCCTAAATGATCTGCAACATTGGCAATTTGAGGCCAATGTTCAGCTATTTTTTCTAAAGCCAATCCCGCCTTTTCCACATCAGGCAGCTTATTCTCCAGCTTAGAGATGCGCGTTGCCGATGCATGAATTTGCGGCCATTGCTCCTCAATTTTCAATACATGTTGGCCTGCCGTTTCAATCTCGGGGAGACTTGCCTCTAACTTAAACAACCCTTTTTCAACCTTGCGTATAATAGGCAATTCAGATTGGAATTTTGAATCAATTTGCTTTAAAGCCCTAAATACGGTTTCGCTAATGGTTTCCGTAAAATTCTCACTGATCTGTGTTGTAATTGAAGAGGCACCTTTATCTGTGATTTTAGGGGCAATCGCATTTATCTTCTCATTGACGGTATATTCAATCTCTGGTTTCACGATCCTGCCTTCGAGGATTCCTGTCATTCTTTTGGAGAAATCAGCAGGGATAACAATACTCGCATAATAATCTCCACGCTTCACACCGTTGTGCGCAGCTTCTGCATCTACGAAGGTCCAGCCTAAGCTTTTATTATTCCGAAGACTTTCCATGACATCATTGCCGATATTGAAGCTCTTATCCTTCACAGTGGTCCCTTCATCCAAACTGGTTACAGCAATCTTAATACCAGAGGTATTACTGTAGGGATCCCACACCGCCGCAACGTTAAACCAATCATACACAGAAGGTAACACCACCAAAGCAGCGATCAGGAACACGGCCACAGGAACCTTAAATACGTTGCGCCAGTCGTTCCTATAAATCCGTAGTATTCCACCCATTCGTTGCTCCCCCTAATCTGTATGTTTTGACATTTTAATATGCCCGAGGAGACAAACTTTTACTATCATTTTTAGTGGATTCATGACCGGCATCGTTTTTCAGAAATATTTTAAAAAAATTGCAACAAAACCTGCTCGTTTAACGTAATAGAAGTATATAGCCCGTTTAGGAAAAAACGTAGCGGGTAATAAGATATATACAACCTTTTTACATATCTCAAGGGGGAGATTTCTAATGTTTAAGAAAAAGTCAGCGTATGTGTTACCGGTTGTTGTTCTATTGTTTCTTTCCCTAATTACTACTGCAAGTACCGTTGGAACACGAGTAGATGCGCAAGATAGTGGCAAGACTCAGCAACAGACGGTATATATCCATACTATTCAATCCGAGAATGGCAAGCTTTCCATTACAGCCGATGAAATAAACTGGTATCAGGGTGCTGATGCTGACCGAGTCTTTGCTGAAAGAGACCCAGAAGGTGCAGCAGAAATTGGCGGGGCTCCAGACGGATATTATGTTGTTAATGATGTTGATACACTGACAACCTATCCGATCGCGGATAACGCAAAAGTCACCATGCAGATCTTTGATCACACTGGTAACATTGAGGACTTAGACATTCAGTGGAACGAAGCCATTACCTTACAGCAATTTATCGATCAATTTAATAAAACGGATATTTTCGATCTAAGCCAGTTTCCTTATCACCTTACGATTCAGGACGGCGTAATCACCTCCATCGTGCAACAATATATACCTTAAGCAGCAACACGTAACATATGAAAAAGAGGGTTACCCAGCGGCCATTTACGTGGCTAATGAGTAACCCTCTTTTTTTTGCAAAACGGATTGTTTTTATTGCGCATCCCTAACAGGAACTCCAAAATTCGGCGTGCCATCTTCATTCCAATGGAAGACCTGAGCGCGAGTATGACGGTTTGGATCATAAAGAGGATCGCCAGTAATTTCTTTATAATTGCGGCAGTGGTAGATGAGCACATCTTTCCCATTTTCATTGACTGTAAAGCTATTATGGCCTGGACCGAATTGTCCATTTTCTTCATTCGTTTGGAATACTGGATTTGGTAGTTTAGTCCATGAAGCTGCCTCCAGAAGTTCGCTGTCTTCATCCGCTACTAAAAGTCCCATGCAATAATTGAAGTCTGTAGCACTCGCCGAGAAGCTGATAAAGATACGACCATTTCGTTTCAGTACTGCTGCGCCTTCGTTTACTTTGTACCCAATAATTTCCCAGTCATGCTCTGGAGTAGCAATCATAGTCTGAGGACCTGTGAGTGTCCACGGATTGCTCATTTCAGAAATATACAGATTAGAATTACCCTCAATATTCAGGTCCTTCTGAGCCCATACGTAGTACAGTTTTCCTTTATGCTGAAACGTTGTCGCATCCAAAGCGAACGATTCCCAAGCAGTCTTCACTTGACCTTTTTCTACCCATGTTCCTTCTAAGGGATCAGCAGATGCATTCTCGAGCGCAAACATACGGTGATCGAACAAACCATCCGTCGTCTCCGTAGTCCGTGCTGCAGCAAAGTAAATGTACCATTTTCCGTCTATGTAATGAATTTCCGGCGCCCAAATGTTAGCACTAAGTGGCCCCGTCTCATACTTGCGCCATGCTACAACTGGTTCTGCAGTAGTTAATCCTTCGATCGTTGTCGATCTTCTTACTTCGATCCGGTCGTATTCTGGAACAGAAGCTGTGAAATAATAATATCCATCCGTATGTTTATATACCCATGGATCAGCACGTTGCTCCACCAATGGGTTGTTGTACTCTCTACTCGTATCCATAATCTCTCTCCTCTATAAAAGCTTTAACAATGCAGAACCATGCGGTGGAAGAACCTGCGCAACCCCTTCATTAGTAACTTCCAGGTCATGGCTTTGCCACAGATTACGTATCGTTTTTGGAACTGAAACATTTAGCTTTTGGAACGATACCTGGAGTGTCGACTCTTTGTCACTGAGATTAAACAACGCTACATAGTGGTTACCTTGTTCATCCTCAGAAGTCCAGATCGCATACTCTTCGTTCCGCTCTACTTGTCTACCACCCTTACCAAAATGATGCAGATGAAGCACTTCCCTATTGGTTAACAAAGATAATGTCCACTCATCATTGTCTCTAAGCTCTCCCCCGAACATTAAAGGCGAACGGAAAATAGTCCAGAGCGTCATCATGGTAACCTGTTCGTCAGGAGTAAACCTTGTAAATCGGTCTCCCCCGCCATCAACGGAACGAATCCCAAGATGACCTAGCGGCAGCATATCACAGTCTGGCCAATGGCCTGGCTGAACGTAAGGAGCCCATTTTTCGCAGCGCTCGAACATTCCACGCAGCAAATGCCAATGATCCCAATAATCGTCGGTCATTCTCCACAGGTTAGCATGTTCAGCTAAGTGTTCAGCCTCTTCTACCGGAGCAGGTCCAGGTGAAAGACTAAGCACCATTTCACGACCACAGCGGTCGATAGCCTTACGGATCATGGCAACTTCGTCTTTGTGGTATCCATAAATACGTGAAGCGGCAATATCATCCACCTTCACATAATCTACACCCCAACTGGCATACAGCTGGAAGAGAGAATCATAGTAAGCCTGACTGCCTTCTTTAGAAGCATCTACTCCATACATATCTGTATTCCACGGACATATAGAATTGGGATGTGCGATATCACGTGCGGTTTGCTCAGATTCTAGAATGGAACTTGCCGCATGAACGGCCTGTCGAGGGATTCCACGCATAATATGGATGCCGAATTTCAACCCTAATCCATGCACATATTCAGCGAGTGGGGCAAATCCTTTGCCTCCCTTTGCGGAAGGAAAACGATTTTCTGCCGGTTGAAGTCTGGAATACTCGTCCATGACCAACGGTACAAAGTTACGATATTGCGAAGAGTTCGCTCCAGGCTCATACCACTGAATATCCACAACAACATATTCCCAGCCAAATTCCTTCAAATGAGCAGCCATATATTCGGCGTTGCCTCTTACCTCTTCTTCATTAACACTAGCTCCGTAACAGTCCCAGCTATTCCAGCCCATTGGGGGCGTTGCAGCTAACATAATGATTTTCACGTCCTTTTCTAAGACTTTCAGTTTAAAAATAGCATAGACAAAAAGACTTGTAAACTTATATTTAAACCTTTTAATACTTTTATAAAATAAATAGTGAAAATAACATGATTTTGTTGTAAAACCATCTTATCTTGTGAATTAGTTTCATTAATTTTTAAATTAAATTAGATTAAATACAAAAACAGGAAAAAAACTCCCTTATTTTTATCATTCTACAAAATAAGGGAGGATGCTTTATTTATATGCTATATTAGTTTATAATTTCATAAAACAGTATTCATTTATGACCATGTGGAAGAAGGTATTGATAAAATGATCTATATTAAAGATTTAATGAGTGGTCTTGAAATATTCAAGGCGCTTAGTTCTGAAATCAGAATCCTCATACTCGAACTTTTAGCTACCAATCAAGCACTGAATCTGAATGAAATTGCCAAGAAGCTGAACCTCAGCAATGGCGCAATCACGATGCATATTAAAAAGTTAGAAGAAAGCGGTCTCATCGAGATAAACACATCCGTGGGTAAACACGGTATTCAGAAGGTCTGCTATTTAAATAAGGATAAGCTTATTGTTGATCTTCGCAGCAAGGATGTTGATAATCTCTACGAAGTAGAAATCCAAGTAGGACATTATAGCAACTATCAGGCTGTTCCGACCTGCGGACTTGCTACCAAAGACAGCATTATCGGCGACTTCGACGAACCCCGTTATTTCGCTGATCCTCAGCGGATTGAATCCGAGATCATTTGGATGGCTGAAGGCTTTCTCGAGTATAGAATTCCGAACTATCTTAAAGCTAATCAAACGTTCCGCGAAATCCAATTCTCGATGGAGATTGGCTCTGAGGCCCCTGGATCTAACGATAACTATCCCTCCGATCTTTATTTCTACTTAAATGGAATTGAAATCGGCTACTGGACTAGTCCTGGAGATTTCGGAGACACGCGTGGAACGTTTAATCCAGACTGGTGGCCTCCACATTTAAACCAATATGGTATGCTCAAACTGATCCGTATCAATAATGAAGGTAGTTTTATTGACGGTTGCCGGATTTCTGACGTGACCCTGGATGATATTCAGCTTGATTACAAGAGCGAGCTTACTTTCCGGATAGCCGTAACGGACAAGCCTGTAAACAAACGCGGGCTCACCATTTACGGCAAACATTTCGGCAACTATAGCCAGGACTTACTGGCGCGTGTACTATATGATGTTCATGAAGTTGAAATTGGCGCTTCTCGTACTGCCGTTACCTTATCAGAGTAAAACATTCCCTAAACAAAAAGACCTTAGAACCAGCAATAACTGGTCTAAGGTCTTCTTTTTCTTTGTATATTTTTTTGAGTTTGACTCATAATAACCTTGTCTCCCAAACCACCGAGAAGGAGTGTTTCGAATGCGTGAAGGTCTAATTCCCGCTGTTCTTGGAACCGTCGTAACCGCTTCTAGCGCCGCTTTTCTTGGAAGCAAGTATAAGATGGCAGCAACAGGCGTACTTGGATTTGGTCTGGCTCATGTCGTATTGGGTGCCATTGATCTGTTTGAGCATCGGTAAGGATTGGAAGATGCCGGGTGGCATAAACACTGCCCGGTTTTTTTAGATATACATATTGGCGCAATTACAGCTACTTCTTCATACCCGAAGCATACGGACTCAGATGACGTTATTTGCTTATTTTTAGCCTCTCGTTTTCAATAGCAGGAACCACACCAAACTCATAAAAAGAAGGGCTGTCCCATCAGCTATTTTCATAGCTTTTGGGACAGCCCCTCTTAGTATGTTGAATATTTATTTTATAGCAATATAAAATAAACGTTCCGCATCATCATCCGCCTCTATCCACTCGAAATCGGCGTAGGTCTTCACATCACTAAATCCAGCCTTAAGCAGTTCATCCTTCATCCACTGGGGATCGTAGGCACGCTGAATATGCGTCTCTTCGAAACGGCGATATACATCACTCCGTCCCTCTTCGCGAGCGAAAATGGACAGATGATGTTCTATTTCGCGGCGTGGAACATCCATCTCACAAGTCCAAATATATGACACCGATGGTTCGTCCAGAATAAAGGGCTGCTCTTCTTCATAACGGATCAGTGTGTTTGGGTGATGCACATCGAACAGAAAGGTGCCACCTTGCTTTAGTCCTGCAAAGGTACTAGCAAAGACAGCTCTGATATCGTCTTCTTCCAGCACATAATTCAGACAATCACAGAAAGAAATCACAGAATCCACAAGCTCTGGAAGCTCCCATTCCTTCATGTTTTGTCTAATCCAACGAACACTACCTTCGCGCAAGAAACGCCGTCCCTGGGGATGCTCTTCCATTTTGCGCTGTGCCACTGAGAGCATATCTGAAGATAGATCGATTCCGGTCATATGATACCCTGAACCCGCCAAAGGAATAGTGATACTCCCGGTGCCGCAGCCAAGCTCAGCCACGGTTACAGGCTTACCGTATTTGCTCCATGCGGTTTCAGCAAAGGAGATCCAATCAGGATACGGCATATCTGCCATGAGCTCATCGTATACATAAGCAAATTTCCCATAGGAAGACACTAGTACACCGCTTTCTATTACAACATTTAATATGATTCTATTATTGACCCATCAAGCATAAACGCCCTAGGCGTCCCCACAAGATCTCTTATATTTCAAATTATTCGGTTGTTTCTTCATTTCCCTCGGTTGAACCTTCCTCTTCCTTAGGAGCAAGATACGTCCAATTCTCTTTTTGGGTAATATGGCCTTCCTTCATCAGCTTTCCAAGCGCACGCTTAAAGGCTGATTTGCTAATTCCGAAACGCTGCTTGATAATATCCGGTGGTGTAGCATCCGAATAAGGCATCGCTCCACCCGGACGGGCATGCAAGAATTCCAAAATCGTGGCAGAGTCAACATCCATTCCTACTTCTTTACGGAGACCCATAGAAAGGTTAACACGACCATCCTCGCGAATATGGGAGACACGTGCTTCGAACTGCTCTCCAAGACGTAGTAGACGACTCCGTTCAGAGGAATGGACCATACCGATAATACCAAAGCCTAAAACCCCAGCATCTACAAGAACAAAAGTCCCCATCTGCAGCGGTTTGTACACCCGGGCTGTCACAGTCTGTCCCATCCAGGATTCAGGCGCAGGAAGAGCTAGCGGAGCTAGTTCCTGTTCTCCAGCTAATTTAGCACGAAGACGCCCCTGTTTATCATGCTCCATAATTGCATATACATAGTCGCCGATCTGAGGGCGCAGTTCTGGAAGCTCTGGAAGCTCACGAATGGGCAGCAGCAGCTGCCGTCCGAGACCCATTTCCAAGAAGCAACCTAGACGCGGATGGATATCAGCCACTTCCAATAAGGCCATTTCGCCCAATGTCAGAAACGGTTTCTTCATCGTTGCTGCTAGACGATCCTCGGTATCGAAGAAGATAAAGACTTCAACTTTATCGCCTGTCTTAACCTTCTCGGTAAGCTCAGTATAATGCAGCATAACATCCTGATCTCCTGCATTCAGGAAAAATCCGTATGGGGATACCTCTCTTACTACATTAAGTGTAACTGTAGTTCCTGCAATCAGGCTCATACAGTCTCCACTACCTTCGCATCCGACCACAGACGCTCAATATTGTAGTATTCACGTTCATCGCGGTGGAAAATATGAACAATAACATCTCCAAGATCCATCAGCACCCAGCGTGCTGAATCCATTCCTTCGATCCCCTTAATTACTCCGCCTGCTTCATGGACCACTTTGCGGACTTCGGTGGCGATGGACTGAACTTGGGTATCCGAATTACCGTGACATACAACAAAGTAATCACTAATCGGTGAAACAGTACGCAGATCTAATGCCACTACGTTCATTGCTTTTTTATCTTCCACAGCCTTAAGGGCCAGTTCTAACAGCTTGCTTGGTTGTACACTCATATTTTATCCTCCAATATTCTAACTAAATCATTACGCGCCAATACCGTTAACGGAAAGATCACTCGGCGTTTTTCCAGTAGCAAACTAATCGTAGAATCAAATCCAGCGACTAGTCCTTCTTCCAAACTTACTTTAGCCAGCTTACGTATCTTATCAACCCCTGGAAAATCTCGGCCAGGCTCGATATAGTCGGCGAGACAGACAATTTTCTCAAGTAAACTCATGTCTTCACGACCTGAGGTGTGAAAACGGATCGCATTCAGAATATCTGGATCTGTGATCCCATAATCTTGCTCTGCTACAAAGGCACCTACTTCTGAATGCCACAGCTGCTTGTCATGCTTCAGAAGATTCAAGTTCAGATGATTCTGCTCGATAATCTCCTTCATTCTCTCCACAGGCCAATACTTGGCCACATCATGAAGAATTGCCGCTGTCTCCGCACGCTCAGGATCAGCGCCATATTGCTCCGCTAGTTGAATGGATGACTCCATGACGCCCAGTGTATGCTTCCAGCGTTTAGCAGGCATTTGTGTCGAGACCGCCTCAATCAGAGCTTCGCGGCTGTATGCCATACAATCCACTCCTTTGAACATAATCGAACACTGCCTCAGGTACCATATAACGAATGGATTTTCCAGTTGCAGCCCGTTCTCTTAACATCGTTGACGAAATATCAACCAGAGGCATATCTGCTAGCAGTACCTTTTCTGCTATATAAGTTGGCAATGCGTCTAGATCAAGAGGTGTTCCCGGACGACCTACGCCGATAAATGTAAGCCGCTGCACAAGCTCTTCAATCTCGTTCCATTTCGGTAAATACTGGACCATATCCGCTCCGATGATGAAATAAAGATCGAAATGCGGATACGCCTCTTGTAGCCGTCTTATGGTCTCATACGTATAGGAAACGCCACCTCTGACAACTTCCCAATCTAATGTGCGAAAAGCTTCATGATTGTGTATCGCTTCCTGCACCATTGCCAGCCGATCTGCTCCAGATACCCCTGCCTCATGTTTATGAGGCGGAATATGTGAAGGCATAAACCATACTTCTTGAAGTCCATAAGTTTCTCTAGCTGCTTCCGCTGCCATCATATGACCAATATGAAGAGGATCAAAGGTACCTCCCATAATTCCAACTTTCAAGAGGACGACCTCCTCAGTAGTATGCTTTCAGGTATTAGCGTGGCAGCTCAATAGTTTTGTTATCACGCGATTCCTTGTAAAGGACAATGGTCTTTCCGATCACTTGTACAAGCTCAGAACCCGATTGTTCGGCCAATGCAGCACCGATTTCCTTGGGATTCTCAATATTGTTGCTCAGTATACTAATCTTCATAAGCTCACGCTTCTCAATAGCTTCTTCAATGTGGCGTACGAGGTGATCGTTTACTCCACCTTTGCCCACTTGAAAAATAGGATCGAGGTGATGCGCCAATGAACGAAGATACCGTGTTTGTTTACCAGTTAACATAAATGAATAACTCCTTAATTAACATATATTATTACCCTAAATTGATGAATCCATTTCTTACTCTTTTCCACCCAGACAATGGAGTATGGTCTGTCGCATGATTTCCGTAGGAGCAGGCTGCCCTGTCCAATATTCCAGTGCATAGGCTCCCTGATAGACAAACATCCCGAGGCCTCCATGAATCGTACAGCCTCGTTCAAGTCCTTCTAACAATAGACGCGTGCGCAGTGGATTATAAATCAGATCACTTACGACCATCCCTGCACGAAGCAGTTCAGGATCTATCGGTGTCTCATCCATATGAGGATACATTCCTACGGAGGTTGTATTGATCAGTACATCAACACCATCTAACGTTTCCGCTACTTCGTTCATGCTAATCCCGATCACATTCCCTTTACTCTGGCATTCTGCAGCCAAGTCCTGTGCCTTATCAACACTGCGATTAGCGATAAGGATAGAAGAAGGCTTCTCCTGAAGCAGTGCGGCAACAATTCCTCTTGCTGCTCCACCGGCTCCAATCACCATTATCTTCGTACCTGACAAATCAGAAATGGCTTCCGCTTTAAGCGAACGTACATAACCGATTCCATCCGTATTATATCCGGTGAGTATCCCGTTATTATTAACAATCGTATTGACTGCACCAACGGCTACCGCACTTTCATCTAATAGATCCACATAAGCCATCACCGCAACCTTATGCGGAATCGTCACATTTACCCCACGGAATCCAAGCGTGCGAATCGCTTGCACCGCATCCTCCAGATTCTCTGGAAGGATATGAAGCGGCACATAAGCACCCGGAATTCCCAGTGCTTGCAGTGCTGCTTCATGCATAATAGGAGATTTTGATTGTATAATAGGATCTCCCATTACGCCCAGTAAAATATTCCCGGTATTGTAGCCCTCGGTTGCAGTTATCAAAGACACTGTAATAGCCTCCCCGTTAGATCATCGAAGGGCGGGTAAGCACCTTCACACCACGCGGAACGTGGATAGCTACGACTGCGCCTTCTGTCCCGTTGACCTTAATCCAGCCCAAACCTGAAATATATAGATCGCTCCGACTGCCTTTATTAATTCGGAACTCATGCCGTTGCCATGGTGGCAACTTGTCCATCCGGTCACTTCCTGGAGGAGACAACATTTCACCACGATGGTCCGCATAAAGGGAATCTGCACGTTCCAGTTTGGTGCGATGGATTTTTAAAGTACCACTAATAAAGCAAGTGAACGATTGATGCGGACCTTGTACGAAATCAAAACGTCCCAGTCCACCGAAAAATAGCGTCTGTCCTTCATTCAACTGATAGACAGCAGGCTTCAACGGATTGGCTGGCATAACTGCATCCAGATCCTGACGCTCAACTAGTTCACTATAACGCCATGGATACACGATTCCTGGCGTATCTATAATATAGTGGCCATCATCTAGTGGGATTTTGACCGTATCGAGTGTTGTACCAGGGTAACGCGAGGTGGTTAACTCCTGCTCCAAATCACTATAGTCCGAAATCAAACGGTTGATAAGCGTGGATTTCCCTACATTCGTAGCACCGACTACATAAACATCACGCCCACCACGCAGTTCTGTTACGGCTTCAAGTAAACGGTCAAAGCCTTGATTACGTTTCGCACTACAAAGTACGATTTCAGCTGTCCGCAATCCTTCTTCTTTACAGCGTTGTTGCATCCAGTTACGCAGTTTATTCCAGTTCGTAACCTTAGGCAGCAGATCACATTTATTCACTGCAAGAATAACTGGGTTATTACCGACAAACCGCTGAAGGCCGGAAATCAAACTGCCTTCAAAATCGAAAATGTCAACAATATGAATAACAAGTGCATTCTTCTCCCCTACTCCACTCAGCAAGCGAAGAAATTCATCCTGGTTCACAGAAACAGATGAAGCCTCATTATAATTCTTAATCCGGAAACAGCGTTGGCAAATCACAGGGTCCCGATCTAGTGCGACTTCCGGAAGGTATCCTGGTTGATCCTTATGCTCCGTCTGAAGCTTGATACCACAACCGCTACACTTCTCAGGACGCTGTGTTTCACTTTGTTCGTTCATTACTATTTTTCCTCCTCGTGCCACAATCCTTTTTTACGAAGCCGTGTCAGAGCAACTCGCTCTACCCGACGATTAAATCTTGTGCCGAACCCTTCATCCTTAACGGAGATTGGCAGCACCAATACGGTATACAGGCCAAGCCGATTGCCGCCGTATACATCTGTAAGCATTTGGTCTCCCACCACAATCGTCTGCTCCGGTGGCAACTCCATCTGCTTCATCGCTTTGAGAAAAGGAGCATTACTCGGTTTACGAGCCTGATGCACAAATTCAATATTAAGCGGTGTAGCAAAGCGTGACACCCGTTCCATGTTGTTATTGGATACGATGATGAGCTTAAAGCCCACTTCCTTCACCTTCTCAAACCATAACAACAGCTCCGGAGTAGCCACAGGCGCTTTGGCACCGACCAGTGTGTTATCCAGATCCGTAATGATTCCACGGTATCCCTGCCGATACAGCTCTTCTAGAGAAATATCGAATACCGTATTCACCCGGAGTTTGGGAACTAACATTTCAAACAATACGTTCACCTCGATTTCATACAAAAAACTATAACATACTCCATGCGCTACGCAAATAAATCTATAGCAATGATTTACTGCATAAACGCTATTTCTTGGATCTTATCGTTCTCCGCAGCCGCAAAGCTTCAGTATACACGCTCTGCCAGTCTTTGTCTTCAATAACATCAGGGCTATACTTCGCTTGTTCAAACATCGTTAGCAGTGAAGAAAGATGATTGGCCACAGCAGGTCGTTCCTGACTCCAGCGGACTACGGCTTCACGCAATGTTTCATGCTCTTCCTTCATCATTCCCTTACGATGCAAATACCTTACCCAACGCTCAGTTTCAGCCACAACTTTCTGATCAGGCGTTAAAGGCCGGCCCATTCGCATCTGTTGAACGAAGAAGCGAAGCTTAAAGCGAATATGCCAAACTTTAAAAATAGTCCAGGATAATAATACAACCACTGCCACCAAAATTACCCATAAACCCACATGGAAGCCTTGATCTGCTTGTGCATTAGTCACAGGTGCAGGTGTTGGTTCTGCCATTTCATCTTGATCTTCTGGGTCTGTCTCAGGTATTTGCTCATTCTTAGTCAGGAGAGGAGCATTAAACCCCGGTGTAGCTTCAACAGGAATCCAACCATACTCACCAAAATAGACCTCTGCCCAGGAATGGGCATCTGCATTGGTAATCGTGTAATTATTATTTGCCGCACCCACCTGCTGCGCCAGATTCATAGGCATTTCTGGCTGTTCTCCAGGTGCATAACCCTTAACCCATCTTGCAGGGATGTTTAGGGAACGTGCCATAGTGACTAGTGCCGTAGAATAATAATCACAGTAACCTTCTTTCAGCTCGAACAAAAATCCATCTACAAAATCCTCACTTGAAACACGTGCTATATCCGGCTTGTTGGTATATGGAAAGGTTTGTTGTAAGTATTGTTGCAAAAGTGCTGTTTTTTCATACGGTGTTTTTCCTTGTGCTGTAATTTCCTCGGCCAGATCTTGAACCCGTTGAGGGAAGTCATCAGGCAGCTGAAGGAAGCTTTCCTCCAGATCATTACCTTTGTATAGCTCCTCATAGGTCTTTGCTGTCAATTCCTGAACAGGAATGACGGGAACTTCAGAAGTCAGCTCGAAGGTCGAGGGATAGTCTAGTTTCTTCTTATCCATATCCCATAGAAGCTCACTATCACGATCTCTCCAGAAAAGACCCTTCCCGGCTGCCTCACCATTCAATGAATCCACCGAAGTTACAGAATAAGCACCGAATAACACCGGAAATTCATTATTGTTAAGCACTTTAACCGTCTGTTTCAGTGTGCGGGTAGTGACCTTAGAAGCCACACTTTGCTCCAAGGATTTCCCCGTCTCCACCTCTTCTATAGGTCCTCGCTTCAATCGATCCTTATCCGACCATCCACTTCCAGAATAGATTCTGCGTGTTTCTCCTCGCATATAAACACGCAAATCTGAAACCACTGTCATCACCGGGGTATAATCGAAGTTAAAGCCCCCGCCCAGGTTGTCATCATTCAGACTATAGCCAGACGAAGTATTGTTAACAGAGGAACCTGAGCCCGTATTGGAATTCGTTGTTCCAGTTGTGCTCTTACCAGAAGATTTCCCAATTCCATTCCACTCTTGCCACGCTGTATAAGGATCCGTCAAAGTAGGCCTTACATCCGGCATATTCACACCGATTAAAATAACCAGAGAGAAGACGATTGCGATATTCATGACTATTTTCGAGGGATATTCCAGCAAATGTACCCATCCACGCGGATAATGTAGCTGAAAACTTCTCAGGTGCTGGCTGACAAGCCATCCCATACCCGCAAATACCGTCCAAGCCACTTCCTGCCACAGTACAATAGATGTAAAGGAATCAAGAGCTGCCAGTGCTACAATGTTCATTCCTATAAACCATAAAATACGCTTCTTCGAGGATACCCACCAAGACGACAGCAACAGCAAGGCAGAGGCACCAAGAGCAAACCAGATATACGGCACCATATACACACTAATATCTTGGAGCTTATCCAGAAGGGTTGTAGCCCATGGATCAGGAACATAAATTCCGTAATTAGAAATGATGCGATAAACGATATAGATAATAGCTACTGCTTCCATAATCAGTCTGAATTGAACTTTAACAGGGATAAAAATCTCAATGACGGTGATCGTTAATAGGGCAGCCCATACAGAAGCAGTGGTTTGATTTAACCAGATGGGTTCCGTATAAGAAATCCACTGCTGTGCAATAATCAATAGCCAAAATAGGCCGACGGAACGGTGCCAAGAGAATTTTATCTGATTCCACCAGGTTCTCATATCATCCTTCCCCTCCTAACACTGAGGGAAGCTCTTGAAGCGAGCTAATACCATAACCGGTTATTCCGCGAGACCTAAGGACGTCTATCCAATCGTTACCACTATTTATCTCTGCGGAATTTCGCACATGAATATGAGAAGCAGTCATTCCTCTGCTGTCAGCCCAGCGTAGTGCATCAAGTACAGGCTGTCCACGCTGTGGACTAATTAACACGAAGTAAGAGCCTTTAGGAAACATACGGTATCCTTTTTCCAATCGGGAGATAAGCGGACCTCGTCCCTCAGCGTTTAGATCGATTAAATATTGAATCATCTTCTGACGCTCAGCAGCACCTTCAACTGGTGCGAACACCTTCGTTGTCTTATCCAAACAACACAGTCCAATTCCAATTCTCTCCCGAATGCCAAAGCCGAGTAGTGATGCCGTCACCGAAACTGCTAGTTCGAACTGATTCGTATTCATATAAGCTGATGTGCTTCCATCAAGGACTAGAATGGTTTTGGGAATCGACTCATGCTCAAACTCTTTGGATTTCCAAGAGCCTGTCTTAGCGGTAGCATTCCAGTGAATTCGCGTCAAGCGATCACCATATACATAGTCACGGACGCCATTAATCTGTGTGGTTTCACGCCGAGATTGAACAACGGATGTCTGCGGTCCAGATAGCCGAGATTTTCTCTCATATAACTGCCAGCGCGGAACGTAGATCGCACGAGGCAAAACCTGAAATTGTCCTTCCGATAAAAATGTTCCCTTATGCTCGACAAGCCCAAATATATCTTGGCTGATAATATCCGTATTAGTGAATGTGTATGTTCCACGCTCTAAGGCTGGTGTCTGAAACTTTAGTTCCCCAATGCCTCTGAGGCTTGGGATCACACTTTCTTCAAATACCCACGATTCTCCATTATGCCGCTTAAGAACTTCCCTTACAACAACGTAAGGCAAGGGCAAAATCCCAGGGATTGTAACCTTTAGTTTTACACGAAGATGCCCTCCGGCAGAGAGCAAATCTCCCTTGTCTTGTTCAGAATAAAGACTGCGGGTGCCCTTAGCTCGCCGAACGCCTCCTAAACCTCCAGCAATCAAATATGCAATAAGTACAGAGACCATGATAAACAACATAAATGCTGTTTTCCCGCCCTGAAAAAGTACATATAAGAGTGTAATACTCCAAATTACAAGGATGCTTGCAAGCTTAGAGGGTTGAATGATGGCTGCAACCGACGACAAATAACGTCTCATATCATTGCCTCATCGTAACAGGCACATGAATGCTCTGCAGAAGCTTTTGAAGCAAAGATTCTACGCTAATATTATCTAGGCGCGACTCTGGACGCAGCAATATTCGATGACCCAAGGCAAATGGAGTAAGGATCTTCACGTCATCAGGCAGAACGTAATCTCGTCCTTGCAAAAAGGCATAAGCTTTACAAGCCATCATAAAGGATAGTGAGGCACGTGGACTCGCACCCAGCATTACAAGTGGATGTTCTCTTGTCTGCCGCACAATATCTAACAAGTAATTCAGCACAGGATCGCTCATGAAGATATCTCGAATCTCTTCCTGAATCCCTGCAATTTGTTCCATGCTTGTTACTGGCGAAAGCCTGTCCACCGGTTGGCCTTCCTGATGGCTCAGCAATAAATTTTTCTCCGTCGCTGCATCAGGATATCCAAGGCTAATTCTCAGCATGAAACGATCTAATTGGGCTTCAGGCAGTGTATAGGTTCCCTCAAAGTCTATCGGATTCTGGGTAGCGCATAACATGAAAGGGTGCGGAAGTGGATACGTCTCACCATCTACGGTAACGTTTCGTTCCTCCATCACTTCCAGAAGTGCAGATTGTGTCTTCGTAGTAGCACGGTTAATTTCATCGGCTAGTAAAATATTCGTCATCACCGGACCAGGCCGGAAATGAAACATCTCATCCCTAGGATGATAGACAGAAACACCTGTAATATCACTCGGAAGTATATCTGGATTACACTGAATACGGCGATATTCACCGGACATTGATCTTGATAGTGCGCGAATTAGCTGGGTTTTTCCTGTTCCCGGTACATCCTCGATCAATACATGACCACCAGCAAGCAGAGCGGTTAACAATAATTGTATTTCAAATGATTTTCCAAGTATGCAAGATTCCAAATTAGTGCGTACAGCATTCATGGTGTGCATCGATTCTTGACGTACGGGCATATATAATCCTCCTAGCCAGAATAAGCAGTATTATTTATATTTTACATGATTAGAGGACCCAAAGTACATTGTTGAAGATCACGAAGTGAGGATACAAAAAAAACCATAAGATGAAACATCCTACAATTTAAAAATAACAAAAAAAGATTGCCGTCTTTTTCTGACGACAACCTTTTCATATAGCATCAACTTTACCCCTTCGGCCGTACAACTAAAGCTGCCAAAAAGGAGAACACAATAGCTGACGAGATGCCGGCACTTGTAATATCAAAAATACCCGTAACTACACCGATCCAGCCATCCCGCTCCAGCTCCGTTAATGCCCCGTGAACCAAGGAGTTCCCAAAACTTGTGATCGGAATGGTTGCACCAGCACCCGCAAATTTAACAAGCGGGTCGTAGATACCAAAAGCATCAGCAATCGCTCCGGCTACAACTAAGGTACTCATCGTATGTGCAGGTGTCAGCTTCAATACATCGAACATCAGCTGCCCTATAACGCAAATGGCTCCTCCAATCAGAAAAGCCCATAAGTAAATCATCATTATGCTTCACCTCCACTCTCTATGGCTACGGCATGAGCAACACATGGAATACTCTCTCCCTGTTGATAAGACAAAGGTGATAAAAGTGCACCCGTTGCCACTATAAGCACCCGTTTAAGTTCACCTTTTTTTAACCGCTTAAGGATATGACCATAGGTTACAACCGCTGAGCACCCGCAGCCGCTTCCTCCAGCGATCACATATTTCTGTTTCTCCAAGTCGTAGATAAGCAAACCACAATCGTCAAAGGTTGTTTGCTCCATAGGAATTCCTTCTTTAGCCAATAGGGTCTTGGCTATAGGTAACCCTACGGATGCCAGGTCGCCAGTAACAATTAAATCATAGTGCCCGGGCGATAGACCTGTATCCCGAAAATGGGCAGTAATGGTATCCGCCGCCGCAGGTGCCATAGCCGTCCCCATATTAAAAGGATCTGTCAAACCAAGATCCATAATACGTCCAAGTGTGGCCGATACCACGACTGGATAGTTACCCGAACCGTCATTCTGACCCACTACAGCACAACCCGAACCTGTAACTGTATATTGCGCCGTTGGGGGTTTCTGCGAACCATATTCCGTTGGATAACGAAACTGCTTCTCCACCGTACAGTTATGACTTGATGTTCCCGCTAGTGCATACTTACCGCCTCCAGAATCAACGATCATTGAGGCAATCGCAAGGCTCTCCATAGAGGTTGAGCAAGCACCAAAGACTCCGAGATAAGGCACACCTAATTTTCTTGCCGCGAAAGAGCTGCTGATAATCTGGTTCATCAAATCTCCGCCGACAAAAAACTCAAGCTTTTGTTTATCGATATTCGCATTAATCAGAGCCAGATGGGAAGCCTTCTCGAACAGAGCGCGCTCAGCTTTCTCCCATGTCTTCTCATCCATTTCCAGCGTATCAAATATAAAATCAAAATCTGAAGCTAAAGGACCTTCTCCCTCTTCTGGCCCTACTACAGCGGAAGAACCCAAAATAACGGGACGGTTCGTGAACTCCCAGGTCTGACTACCAAGCTGTTTCATGTATGTGCACCCCCGTCTACGCCCAAAAAGAGATAGACGATACCAATAATGAAAGCAGCTACGGCACCAAATACGATAACCGAACCTGCAAGCTTAAACATATTGCCGCCTACACCAAGTACAAGGCCCTCAGCGCGGTGCTCTAGAGCTGCAGAGCACATACTGTTTGCGAACCCGGTCACTGGGACTGCAGTTCCTGCACCAGCCCATTGAGCCATTTTGTCGTACACGCCAAAGCTGGTCAGAATTACAGAGAGTAGGATCATCACCGCGACTGTCGGACTGGCGGCTTCCTTGGAGCTCATATCGAAAATTGCCATAAAAGCCTCCTGAACACCTTGTCCAATAACACAGATTATGCCGCCAGCAATAAACGCTCGTATGCAGTTTTTGAATACGGGCCTGGCAGGAACAAAGGGCTTGGACAATTTCTCGTAATCTTGTGGAGTCAGGGTGTCAAGCTTCAGCTTGACACCCGATTTCTTAGTTTTCGCCGGCATTGAGGCACCTCCTGAAAGTTAGGCGAAGGGGGCTGACAAGCATCATAGTACTCACTTTTAAGCCCCTTAAGTTTTTCTTCGCTTAGAAGTTTTCCTTATTGTTTGCCATCCTCCGCTTCGTTATGTCCCTCCAGTTCAGGAAAAATACAGTAACACAACAATCAACAGTAAGAAGAGAACAAAAATAAGTACTGCTTCTCTTTCCCTTGGATTGTGGCGCCAGTATCGTCTGCGCGTTCCGTTTACTTGTAGGCTCCGACTTGACAATCCTCCCTGCACCCTTCTTTTGGGTACGCTGCCCGCAACCCTCATTCGTCTTCGCATCCTTTCTAAGGCTCCTGCCACCAAAGCCTCTAATGCATAGTATTCGTGGAGCTCGTGCCCGGTGTTCATTGTCTCTTGTCATGGACAAGTGAGCCCAGAATGTTCATACTAGGTTGCAGGAAGAAATAACGATGTGGTCCATTATGGATAACATCCGTTTCTCGTAGAAATATAAGAATGATGTATAAATGAGTTCTTATATTTTAATAAAGGAGTGAATTCATATGAATCAAGAAACATTGGACATGTTCAAAACACTTACCGAATTTCCCTCAGCCCCAGGATTTGAGCGCGAACTCCGCGCTTACGTCAAGGATGCTATGACTCCTTATACTGAAGAGTTCGTACAGGATCGTCTCGGTAGTTTGTTCGGCGTACTGCGCGGCGAAGAGAACGGGCCAAAGATTATGGTCGCTGGGCATTTTGACGAAGTAGGTTTCATGGTAACTGGAATTACTAACACCGGTATGATCCGTTTTCAACCACTTGGCGGCTGGCTTGCCTCTGCTGTTGCATCCCAGCGCCTACATATCATTACACCTAAAGGAACGCTGACCGGAGTTGTTGGGAGTACGCCTATCCATTTGCTAAGCAACGAAGAACGTGGTAAGACTGGCGAAATCAGCAAAATGTATATTGATATCGGTGCAGACAGCCGTGAAGAAGCAGAAAGCTTTGGCGTTAGACCAGGCCAACAAGTTCTGCCGATTTGTCCTTTTACTCCCCTTGCTAACCCCAAAAAAATCTTGGCGAAAGCTTGGGACAACCGTTATGGCGTAGGTCTCGCCATTGAACTAGTTAAAGCATTGCACGGTAAAAAGCTGCCGAATACCGTTTTCGCTGGTGCCACTGTACAAGAGGAAGTAGGTCTTCGGGGTGCGCGTACTGCGGCTAATCTCCTGTCACCAGACATCTTCTTCGGTCTGGACGCGAGCGCTGCTGCCGATATGACTGGTGACAGTCAGGCATTTGGCCATCTGGGCAAAGGAGCTCTCTTGCGTATTTTTGATCCTACGATGGTTACACATCGCGGTCTGATTGAATATGTACAAGATACAGCGGATACCCACCGGATCAAATATCAGTATTTTGTATCCCAAGGCGGAACAGATGCAGGTCAGGTTCATGTTAGTGGAATTGGCGTTCCTTCCGCAGTCATCGGAATATGCTCCCGCTACATACACACAGCTTCATCAGTGATTCACAGTGATGACTACGATGCTGCTAAAGAGCTTCTGATCAAACTCGTAGAAGGCCTTGACCGGACTACACTACAGACAATTATTGAGAACAGCTAATCGCACAAGAAATGACAGAAGAAGCCCTCAAACACTTTTACAGTGATTGAGGGCTTCTCTTTATGTGAATAGAACGGATTTAAATCATATCTAGCGGTACTTTCCAAGAAGGTATTGGGAAAGCTTCGTCCAGCTTCCAAATTTCATCGTTACTTAGCGTAATCAAGCCTGCAGCAGCATTCTCAATGACGTGCTTACGAGAAGAAGCTTTTGGGATAGAAATAACATCCTCTTCACGCATCGTCCAAGCTAACATAATCTGAAGCGGAGTTGCCTGATGTGCACTGGCGATTTCCTGAACGACTTCACTCTCGATGACTCCTTTTCGGAGTGAACCAGCTTGAGCAAGCGGTGAGTAAGCCATTACCGGGATCTTGTGACTTCTCTGCCATGGCAGCAGTTCAGTTTCAATTCCTCTGGACCCTAAATGATATAGAATCTGATTGGTTGCACAATGCGTTCCCCCAGCAATACCAAGCAGTTCTTTCATATCGTCGACATCGAAATTGGATACACCCCATCTTGCTATTTTTCCTTGTGAGACTAGTTTCTCCATACCGACAACAGTCTCTTCTAGTGGAATATCTCCCCGCCAATGCAGCAAATAAAGATCCAGATGATCCGTATTCAAGCGTTTCAAGCTTTCTTCACAGCTGCGGATAAGGTGCTCATTCCCGGCATTATGTGGATAGACTTTTGACACCAAGAAAACTTGATCCCGAATACCTTGAATAGCCTCACCTACTAAAAGCTCCGAGCGTCCGTCCCCATACATCTCAGCCGTATCTATTAAATCCATGCCTAGCTCCACGCCTAATCGCAGGGCAGCAATCTCTTCCTCCCTACGGGAATTGTCGTCACCCATATTCCAAGTTCCCTGCCCAATTCTGGGAAGTGACGTTCCATCTGGAAGCAGCATGCGGTTAGATTGGTTCATTCTTGCGATTTCAGCCAAATGTTCGATTGAATCCTTAGTCATATTAAAAATCCCCTTATTGAAGTATTGTATACTTACTTTATACGACCTATAAGAACCTTTCTAAACATCTGAATCGTGTCCAATTTATAACTAATCTCTCTTTTGAAGAGAAAAAGTAAAGAATGAATACCTAACTAAGCTATCAGCTTTAGTCCCACAGCGGCCCCCAGAATCATAATAATACAGACGATCCGGCGCCAGTCTTTGGCCTCTCCATACAATATCATCCCCAGAATCGCTCCGCCGGATGCGCCGATCCCCGTCCAAACCGCATAAGCTGTTCCCATCGGCAGACTCTTCATAGCTAAAGACAGGAACAGAAAGCTTGCTCCAAAACCAAGAAAGAGCAGCGCGAACGACAGGAAATTCCGGTGTTTATTCAACCTATTAATCATAGCTACTCCAAACATTTCAAATAAACCAGCAACGACCAGAAATACCCATGCCATTTAAGACTCCCCCTTTACTTCGGCTTCTTTGGTCACCATTTTCAATCCTATAACGCCTCCCAGCAAAATAACCACTAGAACCAGCTTCATCAATTTGAACGGTTCTCCGAATAAAACCATGTCCGCAACTACTGTCCCTGCAGTTCCTAGACCAACAAACACGGAATATACCGTGCCGACCGGCAATTTGGTACTCGCTGAAATCATCACATAGAAGCTTATTATTATAGCTACCACAGTTATCAGCCACTCCCACATCGTGGAGGCATGTTTTAAGCCGATGACCCACATGACCTCGAAAACAGCTGCACCAACTACCTTTAACCACTCTGAATTGTTCTTCATTCCAAGCCCTCCTTCAATTCACTAACTTTATAATTGCCCACGAAACAAACAAATAAGCCCGGAAGGTCATCGTCATTTATAACGATACCTCCCGGGCTTTTATCCCTCCGTGTAGACACGAACAATGCTGTTCGTGCGTTTTCCCTCGGACCAGACCAGCTGTGCACCAGCTGCGGAACCCTAGAAAACAATAACTATTAAGTTACATCGTATGGTAGCAAATCGGGGTGATAAAATCAACCTTTTCTAAATAAAAGTTTGACAACAATTCTGAAATAGGGGTGAACCAGTCGATCCACAATTCCCCTGCATCTTACTAAGCGTTTGTAAGTTTAAGGATCTTCATCAAATGGAACAATAGCATTGCACTCTCTTGGCGCTCAGTTTTTTTACCCAACTGGAATTGGAACGGACCGTCCGTCGGCAGAATTCCATTATCCAAGGCAATAACATAATAAGGTTTTACCCAATCCGGCAACTTAATAGGAAGTGCTGTCGAAGAGGTTTTATTAATAGTTGTGTTCATTTCGCCATATTTCAAGGCGTTGACAAGCATAACAATCATCTCTTGATGCGTAATTTCTTGATTCGGACGGAATGTTCCATCTGTAAAACCGTTTATCAGACCAGCATCGATGGCAGCATTGACCTGCGATACATACCAAGCACCTTCCTTAACATCCTTAAAACTTCTAGAAGCCTCCAGCTTCGGTAAAATACCTAAAGCACGATTTAGCATGGTGGCAAACTCAGCACGCGTGACAACAGATTCCGCCTTAAAACTTCCATCAGAATAGCCATTGATCACGCTTCGGTTCGCTAAGGCTAAGATACTGTTTTTAAACGGATTGCTGTTATTCAGATCATTAAATTGTGTATGGTTTTGAACTACAGTATATACAGAGTTCCCTTTACGTTTCATTGTGACCTGCAAAACTCCATCCTTCCATTCCCAGATGGTAGGAACCGGAACGTAAGTCTGTGTGACCGAATCATAGGTCAGGCCAGTATAAACAGCGTTAGCATCTTGGACTACGTTAAAATTCATCACATGACCGACATAACTTGAGAAATTGGAAAGAATACGATCCTGACCACTTCCAATCAATTTAACTTCATACTCCACAGGTCCTCCCAGCGTAACACTGGTAGAGCCACTCAGTTGAGTAGTCAATTTGGCCTTGTAGTCACTTGCTGCTTGCGCAATCGTAATGATAACACTCTGCCCCGAACCACTGTTCCCGGAAACTGCCAAGAACAAGGAATTTACAGGGAGCTGAATCTTGCCCGATGATGATTCCAGAATAAGTACAGCATCCTTAGAGTTATTATTAATACTTGTTAATAAACTTAAATCTATCTGAAATTGACTGCTTTGAGTTGGCGTTTTTTCATCAGCCTTGATAATGATTACTGGATTTTTCTTGAATTCAGGATCATTTATTGTCTTTGAAATAAACGCTGTTGCCACTTCAGTCATAGATGACTGGGTTCCATCTGTGTTTTCTTTGATTGTGGTTACTACCTTGGCACTGTCATTAGGGACAGCACCCGTGCTGCCACCGCCACCAGTTCCGCCACCACCAGTTCCACCGCCGCCAGTACCACCGCCGCCGCTATCATTTGTAATAGGAGGTACAACGACTAAAGTCCCCATACTTTCAATTTTCTTGGCTGATTGCCGGGTTATAAGGAGCTTCTCCCCCGGATTTCCAACGTTACTTATAGTAATCGTAATTGCGGTTTTGTTTGGATCAACGATCCCGTAACCAAGTAAACGGGTTAGTCGCTCATTGTAAACACGAACGATATCTCCGGCGACCAGGTTATTCACAACGATATTATCCGCTTGCACCTGGTATTTGTGTATAGTAATGGACGATACCAAGATATCTGGTGTGACTTTATCTTCAAGAATTGATCTGCTATAGAATGGTGATATGAAATCATCATTTTCCATGAAAATACCGATTGCTAAAGCTTCCACCGGCACATTTCTTTCAGAAATAGTAAGGGAGTAACTCTTTTGCCCACCATTTACTACTGCGATGGCATCTCCAAGCTCACCTTCTTCATTGATAAAGTATAAGGAATAGCGGACACCTGGTAATTCAGCGATTCCAGATTTCCATGTCACTGTACCCGAAAATTTATTGATGTCCGGATTCGTATCTGTGACTGAAAAGTCCACAGGCAGATAACTCGGCGCATCATAGATTGGAGCCGTTGTATGAACATCAAGTGTTCTTTCACTTCCATAATCTACAAAACGAACAACCGGATATACCCCAATACTTACCGCTCCTGCGGACAGAGTCGAATGGGATATTTCATAAACAAGGAGTGAATCTGTCGATAATTCTGTCTTCTTATAGATACCAATCTGCTTAAGTTTATTTCCATTCTGATCAAGATAATAGGCTGTATAATTCGTAATACCATCTTGGTTAGCAGGAGGTTCAAAAGATAAATAACCGTCAATCGCGCCAAGTGTCAAGTTTTCGTCCACGAAGATGGCATTAGAAGGCTGACGCCCCTCATTCATTATCGCCTGCATCTCTTGAAGGTTATTGAATTTATATAACCTACCTGCATCGGATACAAAAATAGTATGATCCGCATCAACATATGTGTGCTGGTTGAACATTAACAAATCATACAGTTTGGTAAAGCTGTCTCTGTCGTAGACGGCGCTGTTACTGAATACGAGGCTGCCGCGCGCGTAGATAATTTGCTCCGCATAGGTCCCGTACAGGGTAGACGTTTGATTCGCATCCATTCTACGGTTCCCAAAGTACAGACTACCTTCATCGAGAAAGAGCTTTGCATCATAAGAACCACTTTGTACGTCTTTTCTCTCTATCACATCAAAATTATCAGAGTTGTATTTATAGAGAGAGAAGGTATCTCCACCATACAAAATATGTTGATCCGGGAGAAGCAAATAGGTGCTGGAGCGATTGATCCCAGTTTCCTTTTCATATACTGTATCTGTAACCGAGGTATAGACTGCCGAGGTTACACTGATACCGCCTCCAAATGTCCCGCCGTAATATAAAATTCGATTATTGTTATCAGGATAGACATCAAGCGGATAGTGCTTAGTGGTAATTTTGCTGACAGCAGCATCTGATGGAATACCATTTTGCAGATCCATAATATTGATATTGTTTTCACCTTTAAAGAGGATATAGAGCTTATTATTAAGTATTTTGATCTTACTCGGGTTGGAACCAATGAACATCTTCTTTACATCTCTCATATCTGTCTTACTGATAGTGACAAGCTCATTAGTGCTTGCCATAATAGCATAGATATAAGGAGAATTATCCGTAGTAGTCCAATCCGTAATCGCTTGATTGCTTCGAATGGAATAAGCATCTGTCGTTAACAGCGAAGTGGGTCTAGACGGGATGGTAAGTCCAATTCGGGTAATACTTTTGGCATTATCGAACCAGTTCGATTCACCTGCCAGATAAGCTTGACCGTTCGAGTCGAGCAAAGCAAATCTTTTGTCGGAAGGGAATAACGCCAATGGAGTATAGGTCTCCTTATCGTATACCCCTTGCGTAGTAAGAACATATGTATCTGATACATCCAATATAACAGCTTCGAGATAGGTGTAATCGCCATTCGTTCTCGAGTAGGTACCCGTGGTCTCTATCAAATTCCTTTTATTGAACTGATGCCCACCAAAATATACGGATTGATCATCCACAAAAATATGCTGAAGCGATATGGAATTTCCTCCAATCTCCATATCGTCGTCAATATCCTGGCTCAGCACGGCACCGGTCTTAATATCTACAGCCGTTATTCCGGCATATGAGGATATTTCACCGACAAACAGCATATTGGAGGACTCATCAACTGCCAGAGCCACACCGTTATATAAAAAGTTTCGGAATAATAGACTGTTCGTATGATTGGACTTGTCATATTTATAAACCCCATTACTAGTACCATAGAAAAGATATTTGGAAGTAGCAGCGACTGAGTTGGGGATTCCAGTTGTGATTATCGTGTTCGAGATTTGTTGAGTGGACAGGTCTACTGTCTTGATCATCGTCGCTCCGGAAAGCGCGATCTGCAGAGATTGCCCATCCCTTGCAAGATAAGACGGGTTCGAGCCCACATTGAGCGTCTTCTCAATCTTAAGATCACTAAGCCGAATAAAATAAAGATTATTCTCCGCGCTGGAGATGGCATAAATATAGCCCGCTTCTTCATCCATTACCCAGTCTGTCAAATTAGCCGGAAGCGGAAGTTCTAAAGGCACAGCTGAGGAATCCGCACTCGCTGTGGGAACTCCAACCCCCAGTGAGTTAATCAGTAAAATAAATAATAACACTAGAATAAAATAATTCTTCCCCTTTTTCATGTTCGCGCTCCTTGTATTTTTTTGTAATTCTAGCAATTTTGATCATACTATAGAATACCAATATTTTCTACTTGGATTTAAAGCTACTGCCCTCTCGACACAACGCTACACATAGGCAGCACAATTCGTGTTCCAAGGATTGAACTGCAAAGAAACCAAGTTTCTGTTCAAAACAGTTAGCCGCTTATATTCTTTTTCACAATCCATTTATTCAATATTATGGTACAATTTAAGAGAATACAGCTTATAATGAACAACTAGGAGGGCGATCTAATGGTCTTTGGGATACTGTTTATTGGAGTCGTTATATTTATAATCATACAGTCCATAGTTAGTAATGGTTCAAACTCGAACAGTAACAGATTTGAGAGAAATAGACGAGATGACGCCGCCAGCATGTCTTTTATGGCAGCTAGTCATCCACATCTGATGGATCCAAATAACCCGAATCATTCTAATCACCAACATCACCATCAACACCATCACGGGAGCGACTCCAATCACCATTCTGGACATGACAGCGGTCATAGCTGGGGCGGAGATAGCGGGCACAGCAGCGGGGGAGATTTCGGTGGCGGAGATGCTGGCGGCGGTGGCGGATGTGATTAGAGCGTTACTCTATAACAAAAGGAAAAGGGCATCCCTGATATTGCTTCAGGAATGCCCTTTTTATGTTTATTACTTTTTTAAAACACCAATAATCTTTGCTTGCGTGTGACTTAAAAAATTCTCAGCACCGTGCGGGTGTAGTGGTTCACTCCAAACAAATCCGTCTCCTTCGTATCTAGGGATGAGGTGCATATGGTAATGGGTCAGGTCGTTAAACTTCCCTCCATTTTGGCAAATGCTTATACCATCTGGTTCGAACAAAGTCTTCAGAACAACTGACAACCTCTTCGCCCCGTCCATTATCGCATAGGAAGTCTCTGAGTCGATGTCTTCGAGATCCCAATAATGCTTTTTAGGAAGGATCAGGAGATGTCCTTCGTTAAACGGAGCGATATCTAGCACACAAGTAATAAATTCATTCTCATTTACTACTTTTACGTTAGGCTCAATTCCGTTAGCAATCCGACATCCCAAACACTCCATATAGCACACTCCATCCCATAATCAAAGGTCATCTCTATTATTGATTAAATTGAAACCGGCTGATAAGCACCTCACCGTTAAAAACTACATAAACATCCCTAGTACCCGTCTCCACGGATACTTCGTCTTTCAATGTGCTCCACTGTTGCAGAACTCCACCAGAAGGGACGGTCACGGTTCCAACCAGTTTCCCAGCTGCGCTTCCGGTTCTGATCTCAATGCTGCCACCTTTTGCAGAGGAGACCAGAGCTTCAATTGCTACTGCTCCATGATCGAACAATACGTCATTAAAAGCGATCCAAGCGCCCTCTTTTACCGGATGTACCGAAGCCCCGCCTGCTTTGCATTCGTCCAGATATACGCCTTCGTAGTCATCATAGTTCTCTGCTTTGGTGTTGTTATATAAATTACGGGAAGGAATGATGTCCCCTTTCACCGTTACTACTGAAGATAATTTAATATCAGCAGAAGAACGGCCGATCAGAATTGCGTATTCTCCATTTTCGACGCAATATTGTTCGCGTGTAACATCCCAGAATGCTAACTCTGTAACTGGTAATGCAAACTCTATAGTATTCGATTGACCTGCGGCGATGCTCACTTTTTCAAAATCCTTCAGCTGTTTAATCGGACGTTTGACCCGGGAATCCAAAGCTTGCACATATAACTGAACAACCTCGTCCCCATCGACTGCTCCAGTATTATCCACTTGAACGGAAATGTTAAGCGTATCGTCTTGCTGCAGTTCCTTTGTGCTCAAATTTAGATTCTTGTAATTCACTTCAGCATAACTTAGGCCGTGACCAAAAGGATACAATGGCTTACCGTCAAAGTACATATAGGTTCTTTTACCTTTGATAATATCATAATCCATCAGCTCAGGCAGCTGCTCCACAGAACGGAACCAAGTCATATTCAGCTTGCCAGAAGGACTGTAATCTCCGAACAACACTTCTGCAATCGCATTACCAAGCTCTTGTCCACTGTGGGATGTATACAATATTGCCGGGATATTCTCGTCAATCCAAGTGGAAGAAATCGGATAACTGCCGACAATAACTACCACTGTATTCGGATTCGCTTCATAGACTGCTTTGACCAAACGTTCCTGCTCTTCCGGAAGTACAATATCAGGTCTGTCGATTTCTTCTTTTCCGTTAAGAAGTGGATGATTACCGACAAAAACCACTGCTACCTCAGCTACTTTGGCAGCTTCTACCGCAGCGTCCAGTCCGTTTGTAACGATGTTCTTTTTGAAAAGACGAGCGTCCGCACTTGCGTCCTGATCTGCAACCTGCAGCGTGCCATCCTCAGCATTCACAGAGATCAATTTGTCATTCCAAGTCCGCAAAGAGACTTTACCCTCAGCTTCCGGGACGATGTTCAGGGATTCTTTTACAAACCACCCGTAGATTTCATCAGCAGATGCTGTAAGTGTCTCCGCTTCGCTTAAAGTTACATACTGTCCACGACTTGTCGCCTTCAGAGTATTGTTAGTCCAGCCCCAAGCGGTATGTTGGAACAATTCTCCGTGCTCTGCTATGTCATGTTGTACAGCCAGCCTTCCGTCCTCACCCGTGATTCCAATGGCTTGGCCGTATGCAGCTGAGGTAAGAATGATTTGATCTGCGCCGCTCTCAAAAGTAACTTGTTTACCAGGCAGTTTCTTACTAACACCTTGCAGTGGAGTCACTCCATAAGGTAATGTGCCGGAATACCAGTCTCTGAAAGCTTCATCGCCAAGTGGACCAATAATCGCCACTTTGTTTAATTCAGTCTTGCTCAGTGGCAATGTTGCCTGATCATTCTTCAGCAGCACAATGGATTGTTTGGCAGCTTCCAAGGAAAGCGCGGCATGTTTTTTGCTAAGAATTACGGAATCGTCGATTGCTGTGTATGGATTACCTTCAGCGGGGTCAAACTCTCCCAGACGGAAACGAACTCTAAATGTGTTAGTTAGTGCACGATCCAGATCTTCCTCTGATAGTAGGCCTTGGTCTAGTGCTTCATGAAGAACCTTGATCGTCTCTTCAGTTTCTTCTGTTACGCTGTCAATTCCGTTTTTGATAGATTCCGCCATCGACTGTGCAAAAGATTCATAATACTTATGATCCTTCACAATCCCAAAAAGATCACCAGCATCACTTACGATAAAACCGTCCATGTCCCACTCGCCTTTGACAACATCCATGACTGCCGGATGAAGAATAACAGGCACGCCATTCACCGAGTTATAGGCTGTCATCATAGACTGCGCGCCACCTTCTTGAAAAGCAGGCTTAAATGCTTCCAGATAATACTCACGCATATTTCTTGGATCAATGCTGGCGGAACAATTTCCGCGTTCGATTTCGTTGTTGTTCCCTAGGAAGTGTTTAAGCGTTGCGACCGCTTTCAAATAGACCGGGTGATCGCCTTGGATTCCTTGCACAAGTGATGTGCTGAGTTGTCCAGTTAACTCTGGATCTTCACCGTAGGCTTCTTCCGTTCTACCCCAACGTGGGTCACGCTCCATATCCACCGTTGGTGCCCATAACGTCAGGCCATTCACCGTTGGATTCTTTTTGTAAAATGCTCTTGCTTCATCTCCAATGGCCGAGCCGATTTCCTTCATTAGCTCTGGGTTCCAAGTACAAGCCAGTCCGCTTGGCTGAGGAAAAGAGGTCGCTTTTCCAAGCCAGGAAATTCCGTGCGCCGCTTCTGTACCATGCTTATAGGCTCCAACGCCCAAACGCTCTATAGCCGCTTGATACTGAGGGATCAGACTTACTTTTTCATCAAGCGTTAATCTGGAGATCAAATCCTGCGCTCGGTCATTTAAGGGTAAATCAATCTGTTGAAATGGATATTTAGATGTCACTGTTTCCATCATAATCGCTCCTTCGATTCAAGTTGATAGCGGTTTCATATGTTCTCAAGGTAGTTGTCTGTGTCTAACACAAATCTGGTCTATCAACATAATCATAGAAGATTAGCTCGATAATTAACACCTTAACAATCTAAGTGAAAATCAGGTCAAAATTAGAGATTTATGGGGTGCTTCGCTCGCCCGTCTCCCTTGGTGAAGTGATGCGGATGATAACGGGGCGTTCTCGGCCCTCTTTCGCTAAATTCCAGCCTTTTGGGTCGGATCTGGGGTATTTTTACCCCTCTTTTGCTCAATTCCAGCCTCTTGGGTCGCATCTGGGGTATTTCTACCCCTCGTTTGCTCATTTCCAGCCTTTTGGGTCGGATCTGGGGTATTTTTACCCCTCTTTCGCTCAAATCCAACCTTTTGGGTCGGATCTGGGGTATTTCTACCCCTCTTTTGCTCAATTCCAGCCTTTTAGGTCGCATCTGGGGTATTTTTACCCCTCTTTTGCTCAATTCCAGCCTTTTGGGCGGTATCTGGGGTATTTTTACCCCTCTTTCGCTCAATTCCAGCCTTTTGGGTCGGATCTGGGGTATTTCTACCCCTCTTTTGCTCAATTCCAGCCTTTTAGGTCGCATCTGGGGTATTTTAATTGCCTTACCATAACTGAATATCCTTTAAGGAATGGATATATTCATATTTGCAGACTCTACCGCTCTCCTGAGAAACTATGGGGGAAAACTTTCCTTTTTCGCTGAGAGCACTCAGTCCTTTTCGAGCCGTACGCTTATCAATCCCAAGCTCCCTCACCAAATCAACCGGACGAATGCACCCATTTCTGCGAACCGCAATCCGCAAAATATCACACTCCAGTCGGCTAAACTCCCCCTGCTCCTCCATCTTCACAGCGAGGTAAGGCATCAGCAATGGTCTTAACAAAGTAATCGTAAGTTCAGGACTCGCACCCAGATCATCATAAGGAATCGCCACTACCCGATAACCTGCGATTTGCAGATAGGTCTCTCGATTCAGCTCCTGCCTGTAGCGCGTTCGGTCTGTACTTTGCACATGTGGGCCGTAGCCTTTAACTTCAAACGCAAACTTAACCTGGCCAGGCTTCCACACAAAATCAACAAAGTAGGGCTTGCTACGCCAATCCAATACTTCATATTCAGGATGAAGGTCATTGAAATTCCCCATCATAGGCCACCATACCTTCTCCAAAAACATCCGCTCACCATGGCCATGTCCACGCTCCAATCTCCCCCGCCGTTCTCCCGTTCTTCTACTAATATGATCCTCTACCCACTTACGATGCTCCTCCGTAAATCCCATACGTCACCCTCCTCCTTGGCATAAAAAAATCCCGCACCCAATATGGGTACGGGACGTGCTTCGTCCTATTACTCAAAAGTATAGTATTCGCTTTCTGATGCTGTCAATAAACACTCTACATTCAATGCTAGATCCAGCAAAATTTAACTAATCCATCAAAAAAGCTAGTTGGTTTAAGTACGTTGCGTTAAAGCAAGGCCAGCTTAAGTTAGCGCTGTTAGAATTAGTTCAGTTACCGTCGACTCAACTTCCCATCCCAGCTACTTACCCCGCCCTGCAAATGTGCAAGCCGAGTATACCCCTGCTTACTCAGAATCCGCGCTGCACTTTTGCTTCGCATACCGCTGCGGCAGTAGAGCAACACATCCCGATCCTTAGGGATCTCACCGAGCCGATTTTCCAACTGAGACAGCGGGATGTTTTTCGCCCCCGGAATAAATCCACTCTTGTATTCATCCGGTTCGCGGACATCGATCAGCAGCCTATTTTGGGATTGCTCCATTTCGCTCCGAAACTCTGCCACCTTCAACGTTCTTACACTTACACTTGCGCTTTTACCAAATCCGAGACGGGACATTAATGAGCTTAAATCCATTATCCTTCACAACAACCTTTCACCGAAATGTCGGAGAGTGTTCTTTTACTTCCTAAAAAATCACCATTTACCGCATATAACTTTCGAAAGCCCTGCTTATACAGAATTCTCGCAGCTTTGTTTCTTTTATAGTAACTATCAGCAAGGATTAGAACAGAATCGCCCGGAGATAGACAGTGCTGCCAGACATAGGCTAACCGCCCGATCGATATATTTATCGAGCCACGGATACTATCCTTCTCATAATCTACGGCATCTCTAACATCGAGCATTTTCATGTCCAGTGATTGATCTGCTAATTCGCGAACGTCACGGGCTTCTACATAGGAGAGTGAACGGACTGGCCAAGCGGAACGTAAGAACCTTACTATACTAAAAGCAATTACTATACTCAGTAGGATCCTAAACATCATGTTCATCTATTACCCCCGTACCAAAAAATCATCCGTCCAAGCGCTTAATCCACCCGTCATGTTCACAACGTTATAACCCTTTTCGCTCAGCAGCTCACAAGCCAATCCGCTTCGACCACCACTTAAGCACATTACAATCATCTCTCCATTAGGATCTAGTTCATCTATACGCATCAACAGCTGCCCAAGCGGAATATGCTTCGCACCGATCACATGTCCCTCCACCCATTCGGCGGGTTCGCGTACATCTAGCAGCATAGGAGCCTCTCCATTCTTCAGACGTTCCGCCACTTGCTGAGGGGTAATTTCCTTTGGAATTTTAAAAGACATCGAGCATCTCTCCTTCTCTTTTTTAAAAATAACTTGATTTTCATATCACTATATCATAATATTACGATATAAGGATATTGTAAAGCGAGGAGTTCATAACCATGGACAAAAATTTCAAAGCCTATAATCAAACCGCCGAAACCTTAAAGGCTATCGCTCATCCCGTTCGCTTATGCATCATTAAAGGTCTGCTTGAAAAAGGCAGCTGCAACGTTAGCTTCATGCAGGACTGTCTCGACCTTCCACAATCTACGGTATCCCAGCATTTGCAGAAGCTTAGAGCTCTAGGCATTGTCGAAACCGAACGTAATGGACTGGAAATTAACTATTCTGTTAAAGACGAGAAAATCAAACATCTAATTCAGCTATTTTTAGGGGAGGAATAAATCATCATGAGTAAAAAAGTACTGATTGTCGGAGGAGTTGCAGGAGGCGCATCAGCGGCCGCCAGACTTCGGAGATTAGATGAAGAGGCTCATATCATCATGTTTGAACGTGATCCGTACATTTCTTTTGCCAATTGCGGACTGCCTTATTATATCGGAGGTTCCATTCAGGATCGCTCCAAGCTGCTGGTTCAGACACCAGAGGCGATGTATAAACGTTTTAACATCGATGTTCGGATTCAAAGTGAAGTGGTGTCTATCGACCCTGTGAACAAGAAAGTAAGAGTAGAAAGTATAGAAAAAGGCTCCTATGAAGAGAGCTATGATGCGCTTATTTTATCACCCGGCGCTAAACCGATTCGTCCGAATCTACCTGGTATCGAGAGTTCCAAAATTCACATGCTGCGCAACATTCCCGACACCGACAAAATCAAAACCAAAGTCGCAGCCGAAGGCACTCGTTCCGCCGTTGTGATCGGTGGTGGGTTTATCGGTGTTGAGATGGCGGAGAACCTCAGAGAAGCAGGTCTGGAAGTAAGCTTGATCGAGGCGGGTCCACAAATCTTAGCTCCGTTCGATACTGAAATGTCTTCTATTTTGGCAAAAGAGCTCGACGAGCATGGCGTTAATCTTATTTTTTCCGATATGGTCCAGGGGTTTGCAGAAGTGGGTGAACAAATAGAGGTTCAGTTGGCAAGTGGCACTGTGCTTCAAAGTGATATGGTTCTGTTGGCTATAGGCGTTTCGCCGGATACCTCTTTCCTGAAGGATAGTGGCTTAGAGTTTGGTCCACGCGGCCATATCTTGGTCAACGAGCGTATGGAGACAAATTTGGATCAGGTCTATGCAGTAGGTGACGCGGTCGAGGTGGTTGATTTCGTGAACGGAACTAAAACTGCTATTCCACTAGCTGGTCCTGCCAATAAGCAAGGACGGATTGCTGCGGACAACGTCAGTGGTCTAGGCACTACCTACAAAGGTTCTCAAGGGACTTCTATCATTAAAGTATTTGGTGTGACTGGTGCTTCTACCGGCAATAACGAAAAAACATTACAGCGTTTGGGCTTACCGTATCACGTGATTTATGTTCATCCAAGCTCTCATGCAACTTATTATCCGGGGGCAACTCCAATATCAATGAAGCTGATCTTTGATCCAAAAGGTACGGTGCTCGGTGCACAAGCCGTGGGGTATAGTGGTGTAGATAAACGTATCGACGATATCGCTACAGTTATTCGTTTTAGAGGTACGGTCACTGATTTGACTGAGTTGGAGCTATCTTATGCCCCTCCTTATTCTTCCGCTAAAGATCCAGTGAATATGGCTGGTTTTGCTGCTGAAAATATTTTGAAAGGCATGACTACAGTATTCGTTCCTAAGGATTTAGAAGGTCGTGACAACAACAATACCATTTTAGTTGACGTACGTTCGGAAATCGAGCATGCCAACGGTCATATTGAAGGCTCCATTAACATTCCAGTAGATGATCTGCGTGGTCGTCTAGCCGAGCTTGACCCTAGTAAAGAAATTTGGGTGTATTGCCAAGTTGGACTTAGAGGCTACACAGCTTCTCGGATTTTGCAGCAAAAAGGTTTCCGTGTGAAGAACCTGACCGGAGGCTATAAGACATATCAACTGAATAAATATTCACCTAAAAAAAAAGATAGTCTGACGCCAAACGCAAGTATTTCAGCAACAGCCCGTAAAGAAATCGCAGCAACGGGAGCACCGGCGGGAACTGATACTGCTTCAGCTGCAGCCAATACCAACGCTACAGCTTTCGCAGCCAACTCCAGCGCATCTGTATCCGCCCCTGCCAAACAAGAGTCGGATCTAACACCTGATTCCGTGCTTGATGCTTGCGGACTATGCTGCCCTGGGCCGCTGATCCAAGTCAAGATGAGCATGGACCCGCTCTTGGACGGGCAAGTCTTAAAGGTAACAGCTTCCGATCCGGGATTCTATGAAGATATTAAGGCATGGGCTCGCATGTCGAAGCACACGCTTTTGCAATTAACGAAGCTGCCTACTGGCATGATTGAAGCTTATCTGCGCAAAGGCATTACCGCGGATTCCGTACCAGCAGGAGCACAGCCTGTCCAAACTAGTAATGCAAGTACGATGGTGGTATTCAGCGGTGATCTGGATAAAGCGATCGCTTCCTTCATCATTGCCAACGGAGCTGCCTCCAGCGGCAAAAAAGTGACGATGTTCTTTACCTTCTGGGGTCTCAATATTATCCGCAAGGATGAGAAAGTGCCTGTGAACAAGAATATTATCGGTAAAATGTTCGGAGCGATGATGCCACGCGGCAGTCGGAAGCTAACACTTTCGAATATGAACATGATGGGCATGGGCTCCAAAATGATCCGCTCTGTAATGAAGAACAATAATGTCTCTTCTTTGGAAGAATTGATTCAAATGGCTGTCGACCAAGGCGTCGAGATCGTTGCCTGCCAAATGTCCATGGATCTTATGGGCATCACCCGTGAAGAACTGATTGACGGCGTGGGAATCGGCGGCGTAGGATATTACCTCGGTCAAGCCGATCAATCTAGTCATAATCTATTTATCTAAATACCTTAACACTGCAAAGAGACTCCTCTATTTATATAGAAGAGTCTCTTTTTTTAGCCAAATGCAGAGGCATTTGGGCCAATCTCCTTTGACTCACATACAAAAACAGGGAATTCACAGCCGCTTAGGCATACAATTCCCTATTCTTCAAATTTAATTAGTTTCTTCTACAAGTGAAATTGCAACCGGATCTATGATATTAGTAAAAGTGCCATCGCCAAGCTGGGCTAACCCATTATATCCCCAAGTCAGCAAGGCTCCCTCCTCGCTAACCGCACCGCTGCTCATATAACCTGCACTAATAATGACGATGCGACTGCCAAGATTGAGCTTAGACGCGATGGAACGCTCCGACTCAGCTCCACCACCAAGCTGTCCCTCGTTGTTCGCTCCCCATATCCATACGGTTCCGTCGCTCTTCAGCGCTATGCTATGCAAGGCGCCAGCGGATACGCTGATCACTGAACCAAGATCCACCGCTTGAACGGGTGTATAATGATCTTCGGTAGTCCCATCACCCAAAACCCCCTTGACGTTCGTTCCCCAGCTCCACACGGTTCCGTTCTTTTTCACTGCCATGCTGTGATAGAAGCCAGCTGATACGGACGCAACGCCGCTTAATTCAGCAACCTGCATGGGAGTCGCGTGGTCGGTCTTTGTGTTATCACCGAGCTGACCATACGCATTGAACCCCCAGGCGTAAACCTGACCATCGCGGCTAACTGCTAGATTATGAAAGGCTCCGGCCGAGATCGATACGATAGACTCCAAGCCTGCAACCTGCACCGGTAATGCGCTATCCTCGGTGGTCCCATCTCCAAGCTGCCCATATGCGTTAAGTCCCCACGCCCACACCGTTCCATCGGACAATAACGCCAACGAATGCTGCTCACCCGCTTGAACCGCTACGACACGCGCCAATCCAGGCACTTGCTGCGGCACAAGCTGGGACTCCAACGTACCATTACCCAGTTGGCCCACACTATTGCCTCCCCATGTCCAAACCGTTCCGTCCGTCGCGAGTGCGATAGAATGGTCTTGTCCAACGGATGCGGCGCTTATCTCCGGCAAACCAACGATCCGCACAGGCTTATTACGAGCAATGGTCGTGCTATCACCCAGCTGACCTTTCCTATTATTGCCCCAAGCCCATACGGTACCCTCCGGCTGTACAGTCAATGTATGGAAGGAATTCCCGTTGCCCATGCTCATAATCGGGCCAACATCACTTACATCATCAAGTGTACGAACCTTCAACTCGTTGCTAAAAGCCGATTTGTTCCCCGATTGGTCTATAGCTTGTACTAAAAAGATGTACTCCTGTCCAGCCTTTAAGTTGATGGCCGTGTAGACTGTTGTGCTTACTGTTACTTCTGCCAACTGATCGGAGTCCTGATATAGAACATACTCCGCAACTCCGACATTATCCTCGGATGAACTCCATGCCAAGCTAATACTACCCGATGTGCGACCGATAAGACTTAACTCGGGTGTACTCGGCGGTTCTTGATCGGCTAAAGGAAGTTCCTCTTCCTCCGTTGTCGGAGGTTGTGGTTCCGCTGGAAGCGTACTTGCAATTAAAGGGAGGCTTGTTTTGGACATAGGTCCGGATAAATTTATCGCTTGGACCGTAAATGTATAGCTCCGTTCGGAAGCTAATCCCTTCACCGTATACTCCGTTAATCCGCCTGAATCGAAGTTGTAGACCACATCGGCCACGCTAGAATTAGTCTGCTCCACTAGACTTACCTTATAACTCACATCGGAGTCAGAGCTTCCCACTACGGCATCCCAGGTAAGGCCGATGCTTGTGGAGGTTGTGCCGCTAACTGCCAGATTCGCCGGTGCAGCCAGCAGCTTTACCTGTTCGTATGAACGTCCCTTTGCATACCCCACAGACGGAAATTGAATGACGAATGGAAATATAAGAACTAACACCAACAGTAAGCTCAATCTTTTTATCGAAACTAGCTTCCTTGCCATATTTAATCACTTCCTATCAAACAAAATGGATGGTTCCAACCCCAAATCTTGCATTACTTAATCTCAATTCCGGCGCTCGCATAACCTGTTAGTGTAGTTATCGAGTCTATACCCGAAGTTATCGTAGGGACCACTACTAACATTAAGCGATCGCCAGCCTGAACAGCCGCATTTAACCCTGTAATTGATCCGGTACTAATAGATCCGACAGATATTATTCCTGTCAAACTAGGCGCCAAGGATACTACTGCACCACTAATAGGAGTAAAAATGTTGCTGTTACTATCCGCTTTAAATAATTGTGCTGAAACGTTTAAGGTCGTGCCGATTAAAGACATTGCTTCAGTTGTGCTGAAGGAAGTATAGATTGATGTAATCGTACCATTACGTGGAATGATAAACGCTTGGTTGTATGGATCTTTTGTAGGATCAGATCCATTACTTCTAGTTAAATCTATTTTTCCACCTACTATACTAGCTCCTGAGTATGAACTGCCAAATCCGAGCATCGCCACTCTGTTGGTTAATCCCCCGAGGGCTGTCGTTATGGTAATTGGTGCGCCTGAAGAGAATGGAATTATTGTTGATGCGCCAGATGCCCCGGTTGCTCCAGTTACCCCTTGAACTCCTTGAATTCCCTGTGCGCCCGTAGATCCGGTTGCCCCGGTTACCCCTTGAATTCCTTGGACTCCCTGTGCGCCGGTTGCTCCGGTTTCACCTTTAGAAACAAGTAGGGTATAGTCGTTATTTAAATCAGAGGGTACTCCGGATGGGTTGTTTATCGTAACGATGTAGATACTTCCCAAATAAGTAACGACTTGACCTGCATGATAGGAACTCGTTGAATTGAACGGAACGATTCCATCTAAACCAATTCCAGTTGCGCCAGTTGCTCCGACTGCTCCAGTCGCTCCGACTGCTCCAGCCGCTCCGTTAGCTCCAGTTGCGCCGACTGCTCCAGTCGCTCCGACTGCTCCAGTCGCTCCGACTGCTCCAGTCGCCCCGGTCGCTCCAACTGCCCCAGTCGCTCCGACTGCTCCAGTCGCTCCGTTAGCCCCGACTGCCCCAGTCGCTCCGACTGCTCCAGTCGCTCCGACTGCGCCAACCGCTCCGGTTGCTCCAGTTGCTCCGACAGCCCCAGTCGCTCCGTTAGCTCCAGTCGCCCCGGTTGCTCCTGTCGCTCCAACTGCTCCTGTCGCTCCGACTGCCCCAGTCGCTCCGACTGCCCCAGTCGCTCCGACTGCTCCGGTCGCTCCGACAGTCCCAGTCGCTCCGTTAGCTCCAGTCGCTCCGACAGCCCCAGTCGCTCCGTTAGCTCCAGTCGCTCCGACAGCCCCAGTCGCTCCGTTAGCCCCAGTGGCGCCGGTTGCTCCAGTGGCGCCTTGCGGTCCACTGGAGCCAGAGGACCCGTTTTGACCTGCTGCGCCAGTTGCGCCCGTGTCTCCCCTATCACCTTTTTCACCTTTCGAACCTGTCTGGCCTACTGCCCCCATTCCCAATACTTCAATGAAGGAAGCCATTCCTCCATTATAAATGAGCGTCACCAAAGACCCCGTAGGGAACACGCCCTTGCCATTGTCTCCGAACAAAACAGAATTGCTATTGATTTCGAACTTCTCCGTCTGACCAGTACTGCTTAACACTTCGATCGAGTTTTTGGACATCGAGACGACAGAGCCATGGATAATCCGATCGGATACTGTGCTCGCAAATATTTCCGTCTTAGATAAGATAGCGGCAAACTCGGCGCGAGTAGCCGTCTGCTTAGGCTTGAAAGTATTATTAGGGAAGCCAGATATGACATTGCGGTTAACTGCGGCATTAATGTAGCCTGCTGCCCAGTCCGACGCGTCTGACGCATCCGAAAAACCAATGTTGCTATCCTTAAACTCGGTAGCCTCGGATTCCTTGCCTGCCGCACGAATAATTAGACGTGTTATCCACTCTCGACTTGCTTGCTCTTTTCCCCAGATGACGGTGTTGAGTCTCACTTCCTCGCTTGGAATCACGAGGCCGATGTCAATGGCTTGCTGTATCCATACAGTAGCCCATGAATCCACGGTGAAGGGCAGGCTTCCGCCATTTGCCTTAGGCTGCTCATATCCCATGAACCTGAGCACCATAACAACCGCTTCCTGATTCGTGACTGGACGGTTCGGGCTGAAGTTGCCGGAACCATCTCCTTCAATTACCCCAAGCGCGGAGGCTTTGGTAATATACTGGTACGCCCAAGAGGTAGTATTAACATCGCTATAAGCTGCTGCACTAGCCCGTGGTAGAATACCGCTATAAGCAGGACTCAATGGCGCAATCAATTGACTCATCAGAATAAACGCCATCGAGCTCTTGTAAGCTAACTGCTTGCCACTCTTCTTACTACTTGCCTTCGTCCTCTTTAGTCTTGCCATTACCTAAGTCCCCCTCGAGTTTATAAAGTTATGTATTGCTTCAAATAATCGCGATTTGCCATAACGCTCGGATACTCCGGTACATAGCCCCCAGCTATCTCATTGTGATAGTGAGCTTGTTCGTATTGTCCTAAGCGATCATAACAAACGCATAATTGTAAATGCGGCAGCCACGTCCATGACGGAACTTCTACTCTAGCGTTAGGTTCAGTCGGCTTAGGTACTTCCGTGGCGAGCTTATACCAAAAAGCAGCATTCTCGAACCGTTGTTCGATCAGCTCATAAGACCCTAATTGGCAACAGGCTTCTGCTCGGGGAGGCGACAATGCAAAGGCTTGAAGTACTTTAAGCTTAGCTTCTTGAAACCGGCCTAATTGTGACAACGCATCTGCGGCACGTCGGCTAGCGAACAGCTTGTCCTCCATCCAGCCATTCGTCATTGCAATGAAGGCATCGTATTGCTCTATCGCTCGCTGCCATTGGCCGTGGTCGTATAACTCGTTAGCATAGTAAAATATATCCCGCGGAGTGAAGCTCGTCTGCGCTTCCAGCATCCCCTCATAAATGAGAAGATTGCGCGAAGACTGCGTATGCTTCCGATCATGCGTTATGCCTAACTCGGCATAGAACACATTGCCTGTGACCTCCAGGTACTCATGAACAATTCCAATCCAACGGAAGCCACAACTTCTTCTAACCAGACGATTCCGCCTCAAGCTCGAAGTTACGTTTCCGTCCTTATCATGTTCGAGATAATAATGCATCGATACGGCATCGATATCCCAGGGTAATCCGGATACAATGGACCGAAGAGCCTCTGCATCCTCTGACTGCAGATAATCGTCCGCATCCAGCCACAGGAGATACTCTTGAGTGGCGAGACTGAAGGCATAATTCCTTGCCTTGGAGAAATCGTTCACCCACTCGAAATCATAAACCTGAGCTCCATAAGAAGCCGCAAGCGCTTTCGTTCCATCACTCGAACCCGTATCGACAATAATAATCTCATCGACTAGCTCCCGCACGCTGGATAAACAACGTCCTAAGGTGTGTTCTTCATTCTTCACGATCATGCATAGGCTGACCGTGATCTTCCGTGTGCCGCTATGCAAGGACGAAGTTAAATCGAATCCCCACTTGCTTATGGCCTTAGCACGATTCAAAATTAATCGGTTATTGTACCAATCGGGATCATTGGGATTTACTGAAGGAGACTCCTTCCGGAAAACTACGCATCCTTCGGCTATGTAAATATCCAGATTCATAGATAACGCGCGGTAACACAGATCGTCATCCTCATAGGATTCGACCTCAAACCTCTCATCGAAGGACCCGATCTGCTCAAAATAGTGACGCGGCATCATCATTAGCAAACTGACAAGCCTAGGAACCCGGGTCCAAGACATCGATTTCCCGATGGCAAGCATCGATGCCGACTGATAGAGTTGCTCCATGTTCTGATAAACAATCGGAATCCTTTGGCCGCCACTAACGTCATTCATCCTCGGACCCACGATCGCAGCATTCGGGTGATGGTCCAGACAGCCCGACAACTGCTCTAGCCATCCCTCATTTACCATGATCTGATCGCGGATAAATACAAGACGATCACCCGAAGATGACACCGCGCCCAGATTAAATGCCGCTGCAACCCCTATGCCCCTGCTATGAATGACATGAACGCCGTATTCATATGTGAGAAAATTCGACACTTCGGCAGATTGGTTATCCGAGACAACAATCAGTTCATAGGATATAGACGTATATTGCTTAATTCGATCCAGACATTGTACGGTTAAGTTAAAGTGCTGAGCCAACAATATAATGCTAATATTCATTCGCTTTGTACCATCCATTATTATTTAGTTGTAGATCGCTTCCAGATATGGTTAACTCCTGATGCCATGCCAATATCAACGCTTATTTCCTACTACATTCGACAATTTACATAAATCTACCATTCTATCCATGGTGCAATCAAGACAACTAAAGTTGCTATTTACTACTCGCCTATACATCAAGAAAATTATCGATTATCTCATCTTTTTCATACCACTACCAGCATCTTGCACATGTCATTCCAACAATATATATAAAAATAGAGCATTTAAATAGTGTACGTTGTCATCACTTTTGTCATATGACAATATGTTATTTAATGGAATTTTTATGATTTAGAGTGAGATGAACGAGAGAATGTAGGATCATTAATCCAATCCTCCGAACACCAAAAAAGCTACCTCTAAGGGTAGCCTTTGTCATAAAATAACGTTATTTGGAGAACGTTGAGGATCACTCCCTCAAATTCCACTTCATATTTGATCTTAAACCAACGATTGTTCTAACCCGCTTTTGGAAAATAACCCTTTCTCGATAACCATGGCTTGAAATATTTTTCGAACTTCTTCGAACTGATCTCCTACTCTACAGCCAAAGCATTAAATTCTTGCAGATCCTTGGCTAAATCTTCTTCTGTGTATTTCCCTTGACCGAAACCAACCAGCGCCCGTAGCGGCATATATTTCATCATCGCCATGAACATTTCCGGATTATCATCCATCGCACCTTCCATGCCAAAAATACTGCTGAACTTCTTCACTTTATCTGCCGTGCGTGGATTGTCCAGCAAATCACCAACGGTACTGTTGCGATGATAACTTAATGCAAGCGGAGCAGTCGATTCCACTTCAATAGAAGCAGTCAGACGAATATCCCGCGAAGATGAACCGATAGCAATCTCAAAGACTCCACTTTCCACATGCCAATCACCAATGTTAACGTTGTAATAAGCAAAGGAGCGTTTATCCAGTTCAAAAGAAACCTCTTGCTCTTCCCTAGGCTGAAGCTCTATCTTCTGGAAGCCCTTAAGCTCCTTAAGTGGACGGATCACGCTACTCTTCACATCGCTAACATAGAGCTGAACGATTTCTTTTCCTGCGCGAGTACCCGTGTTTTTGACGGTGGCCGTAACTTGTACGTTCTCGGTATCTTTTATGCTGCTCTTGGAGATTCTCAAATTGCTGTATTGAAACGCTGTGTAGCTTAGTCCGAAGCCGAAAGGAAACAGCGGTTCAAGCTCTTTTTTATCATAATAACGATAGCCTACAAACAAGCCTTCTTTGTACTCTACCGTATCCCCTTCACCTGGGAAATTAAGAAAGGATGGATTATCGCTCAGCTTCATCGGAAAGGTCTCTGCTAGTTTACCACTTGGACTAACCTCTCCAAACAGTAAATCTGCCACTGCACCGCCAAAAGCCTGACCGCCTAGATAACCTTCAAGAATCCCCTTAGTTTTATGAATCCAAGGCATTTCTATGGGTGAACCATTGCTGAGTACAACAACGATATTGCTTTGCACCTCAGACACTGCTTCGATCAACGCTTTATGGCTCTCTGGAAGCGACAAATGACTACGATCATAACCCTCTGATTCATAGTTATCCGGAAGTCCAAGGAACAATACGGCTACATCCCCTTTTGCCGCTGTATCCCGTGCCTCTTGTAGCAAAGCTTCATTAATCCCGTCATGATTCAGTTCATATCCTTGCGCATATAGCAGTTCGGCAGAACCTGCATGGGCCTTCATCTCTTCAAAAGCATCGTCCAATTTCGTCGGATTCACATGTGAGCTGCCCCCGCCCTGATAACGCGGATTTCTAGCAAACTCGCCAATGACCGCAATCGTTCCTTGCTTTGACAGCGGCAGAATGCCTTCCTCATTTCTAAGGAGAACCATACTCTCCCGCGCCACTTCACGAGCCAGACGGTGATGCTCATCAGCATTAAATGAAGCATTATCTTTACGCTTCTCCACCGCCTTAAAAACAAAGGTAAGTAACCGTTCCACTGCAAGATCTAACGTTTCTTCAGACAGCTCGCCACTTTGTACTGCTGCGACAATCTTGGCATCACCAATGCCTCCGGTTGACGGCATTTCCAGCTCCAGTCCTGCTTGTAGAGCCTTCACCCGTTCATTAACCGCTCCCCAGTCGGAAACGACGAATCCCTCGTAGCCCCATTCATCTCTAAGAATCTTTGTCAGGAGAAATTCACTCTCGGAGGCATATTCACCATTTACCCGATTGTAAGAGCACATCACGCTCCATGGCTGACTCTGCTTAACTGCGCCTTCAAAGCTAGCCAGATAAATCTCCCGCAGCGTCCGCTCATCAATCACAGCATCTACAGACATTCTCCGGTGTTCCTGATTATTAGCAGCAAAATGCTTAAGCGAGGTGCCTACCCCTTCACTTTGCACACCTTTGATATGATTCCCACCCATCTCCGAAGAAAGATAAGGGTCTTCCGAAAAATATTCGAAGTTACGGCCGTTCAGCGGGGAGCGCTTAATATTTGTTCCCGGTCCGAGCAGAACAGCAACGTTCTCTGCTTGACACTCTTTCCCGAGTGCTTTACCTACACGACCGATTAACTCCCGATCCCAGGAAGAAGCCATCCCTGCTGCCGAAGGAAAACAAGTCGCGGGTACACTGTTATGGAGTCCGAGGTGATCGGCGCTCTCTTTTTGCTTGCGTAAACCATGGGGTCCGTCCGTTACCATTAAAGAGGGGATTCCGAGTCGTTCAATGCCCTTTGTATTCCAGAAATCAAGCCCTGAGCAGAGTCCTGCTTTCTCCTCAAGGGTCATTTGTGATATGAGTTCATGAATGTTGGTTTTCATAAAAATACCTCCTCTGAATGTATACTATCCCCATTTTAATCTACTTCATGTTAGATTTATGGCATTATCATTGTATTTTTGGTATTCTGGTTGGGCGAGGGGGTTGAAAGAATGTTGAATCATTTGGACGGTTATGAAGGAGCTCAATATATTTGTAAAGTGTTGTATGAATCGCTGCAAATTCCTGTGTTTCTGCTAGATGCCAATCGGAGAATCCAGCTAGCGCTGCCTACCTCTTCAGAGAGCGCCCCGTGGGTTCATAACCTCAATGAGCTTCTTTCAGAAATTGCAGACTCTACTAAAAGCGAGAACAACTCCGACCACGATAGCTCAAATGCCTCTATACCGATCATCCGCACCACTAACTTCCTAGAGAATTACATCCTTCTCCATCTGCCCTCAGGCAGCAGTAATGGGGGAAGCATTGTGATCGGTCCTACACTTTATACTCACCTTTCAGAGGACAATATGACAAGTCTGATGCGTGACCATGAAGTTCCATTAAAGCTTCAAGAGCAATGGATGAAATACTACCGCAGCTTGACCGTGCTAAATAAAATGAGACTCTACCATACCGCTATGCTGATGTACTCGCTCGTCACCGGAAAGACGTTATCTCTTAGCGAACTGCTACTCGACACCCGAACTCTTGAGCATAAACAGCCTCCCGCAGGCAGTCTGGACTTGGATGTTTCCTATCGACGTGAGAATACATGGCTGCACCACGAACCCATGCTGGAAAAAGCTCTATTTCACCATATCAAAAATGGAAATAAGGCTGAGCTACTTCGTGTCCAAGCAACCTTCTCTGAAGACAATTATGGAGTACTCTCCAAGAAGAGCCATTTACGTAACAAAAAGAATCTGGCGATCTCCTGTATTACGCTCGCTACACGAGCTGCTATTGATGGAGGGCTGTATTGGGAGATTTCTTATACCCTCAGCGACTTTCATATCCAGCATATCGAAGAACTAAAGGATGTTCCGGCTGTAGATCATGCTATTCTTAATGCGCTTTGCGATTTCGCCGACCATGTCAAAGAGAGCCGGATGACGAAACTTTCGCGCACCGTGGCCCTCTGTCAGAATTATATTTTTAATCACTTATATGAGGAACTCTCCTTAGATAAGCTGGCTGAAGTCGCTGGATTGAACAGAAGCTATCTCTCCCTATTATTTAAGAAGGAAACAGGATTCACCATCAGTGATTTTATTCAATTCGAGCGGATTGTAGAAGCCAAACGATTAATCGAATTACCGAGCATTAGCTTATCTGATATCGCTACGAGGCTACATTTCAATGACCAGAGCTATTTTACCAAAGTGTTTAAGAAATATACTGGCACCACACCTAAACAATTCAGAAGAAACTGGGAAAGCACGCTTTAAGTATAGATAACACGACAAAAAAACTAAAAAGAGGATTAAAGATCAGTGATGGCTGCCAGAACAGTATTATTGAAGTAATCCACATACATATTTTTAAATGGCTTCTGGTGATCTAGCTCTACGGATAAATGCACCGTAACTGTCTGATAAATCGGATCAACGCAGAGGAAAGGACCTGCCGCGCCCCAGTGTGAATAGGCTTCTGGAGAGAACAAATCTCCACCATCACGCTTCGAGCCGTTAATCGCCCATCCGTACCCCCAATACGCTTCTGGAAAAACCTCATCTCTATATTGTGAGGATACGCCTGGAATTTGGTTGCGGGTCATTTCTTTTACGGTTACCGGACTAAGAAATCGTACTCCGTTATATATCCCACCGTTAAGAAACATCTGGCCAAAGACAGCCAAATCCATAGCCGTCGAGTAAGCGCCGCCCCCCGCAGATACGGAATTCAAATTATACTCGCTGTCCACCCATTCCGCGCACGCTGCTTCTGGTGCACGTCTTACTACTTTGTCCCGCACGTCCATGGGTACACGATAATATGTATTTTCCATACCAAGCGGTTTAAAAATGGTTTCCTTTACGAATACATCATAAGCCTGTCCGCTAACGCGCCGGATGATTTCACCCAACAGCTCATAGCCATACCCGCAATAAGACATGACCGTACCAGGTTCGTTACTAAGCGGTGCATCATAACCTCCATATAAGTACTTGTGCTGATCTGGATCTTGATTAGGTTCGTGTGGAGGGTACTCTCCTTGTTCCTTTTTCAACTGTCCGTTCTGCCAAATCACCTCACCCTCCAGGCCAGAGGTATGTGTCAATAAGTGATGTACGCATACCTTAGTTTTGCCTTCACCTGTAAATTCGGGGATGTAATCGGAAACAGGTCTGTTTAGACCAATCTTCCCTTGTTCCATTAACATCATTATAGCGGTTGCCGTAAACAGTTTTGTTATGGAACACAGTGGATAAATAGCATCTACAGTTAATTCCGCTGCGCCTGGCTCTGGACCGAATTTCCCGTTCGCTTGATGGACGAGTAGCATCCCCTTTCTCGCAGCAACAATAACTTGTGCCGGTGTGATGTTGTCTTCAACCATTTGTGCAGCTGCTATACGTATGCGCTCTATACCGTAAGCCGACACACCCGCCTGTTCTAAAGAATGAAATAATAGTTCTTTCATGGGTAGCCCTCCTAAATAAATTTATTCAATACATATATAAATTATTATATAAATATGTTAAATAATCCTGCTTACTTACTATTTACCTGTGACTCCATGGTTAATGAGCTATTCTTAATAAAAGAAAAACGCTAATCTCGGTTATCTCCCGAAAATTAGCGTTTTATTTTAACCTCATCCACTTCTTCACTAAGTGACCGCTACCTTAAAAGCATCGACATTTAATGCCGTCCCATTGATGGTTAATGTGGCGTTGTAATAACCGCGATCACCACTCGGCTTACATTTATAATCACCCGAACATCCGCACACAAAGAATTTTGTATTTGTATAACCTGGATATATATTAGTAAGCTTTCGATAAAACAAATGTCCATGATGTGTGAAAATAGCTAGCACCTTATCCCTCACTTTCGTAGGAATAGCTGCAAAAAACTTAGCAGTCTCCGCCGCGCTTAATACATGGCTAGGATCGACCGTGATCCCGCTCACTTTTAAAGGCCAATGAAAATCAATAATATAAAAATGCTGATCATCTAAATTTTTCAATATATTTATACTTCCCGGAGTGAACTGCCCCATAGCACAATTAAGCCACACGTACTTCACCATACCTTGTGTCCCCGGAAAATTCATTTGCCCTTCCACTGCACCTAAATATTGCGTGAACAAGGACTGTGTACTAGCCTCCCAATTCCCTATAGATGCTTTATAAGGGATGCTCCCCAGCGTGCTTGTTACCGTATCTTTAAAATCCTTGTAGTAAGCATTTGCATTATTTCCATGATTCGCTCCCGCTTGCGTGTTATCTCCTCCAAAAATAACAAATCTCTTATTCCCGCTGCTTACTGCCTTTGGCAAAAGATTCTTAAAAATGCTAGCGCTATTCCCATATCCGACATGGCTGTCCCCAATAACCGCGAAGTTAATAGTCTGGGCTGTTGCTTTAGGAATCAGATTAGATTTGGGTTTAGGTCTGGAGAAAAGCTTGCGCTTCTTGGCGGAGGCTAACTGCTTTTTCATCTTAATCACCTCTTTAAAATGGATAAAGAATACCTGGTAGTATGTATATTCGATCCAATATGCTTTCTCTTGGACAGACGAATCTTTTAAAAAGGTAAGATGTTATAATTAGTTCCACAGACGTCAATAATACAGTTCGATCCATAGCATTATAGTTTGAAAATATATTCAAGTAACGGAGGCCTTATTTTGAATAACGTTATCCCGGAATGGGCCGAATCTCATTTTCCTTTATATAGCGCTGGCAGCATTCAATCGATGTATGGGACCTCAAATCTACCAAGAGTTCAGATTCATGAGAATCTAACCGTATTACTGGCCGTTGCCGCTGGTAAAGGGAGCCTTGAGGTTAATAATCTGACTTATGAGCTTACGGAAGGAAGCGTAATCCTTCTCCCCGCTAATACTCATGCCTCTTTAATTACAAATCTCCAGCAGCCGCTTCATGCCTATAAGCTCACCATCTGGATTCAAGAGCAGACTCAGGCTATACCTGGCGGTGCGATGATACGAAAAAGCGAAATGGCTTCGAGTTCAAATATGCTGTTGTTTCCTTATGAGCCTACTATTGTATCCAGTGTCAAGGAATTGTATCTTCACCGACTGCCAGATCGAGAAACACGCCATGTACAGAATCAAATGCTTTTTCATCAGATTATTCTACAATTGCTCGAACAGCTGGAAGCCAGATATACAGTTAACGAGCAACCATCGATGGAACGGAGCATTTCTTACCTGGAGAATCACTTTAGCGAAAAAATAACACGTGAGCACTTGGCCGCCATTGCGGGTGTAAGCAGCTCGCATTATTCAACGCTGTTTAAGCAGGTGACAGGCTTCAGCCAGAGCGAATATCTGTCGCGGCTACGGGTTCATAGTGCCAAGGAGCTTTTGCTTAACGGTTCAGGCACACTTAGGGAAATTGCGCTAAAGGTAGGCTACAAGGATGAATTTTATCTCAGTCGTCGTTTTAAGCTGCAGACAGGCGCATCTCCGTCTGGTTACAGCCGAAGCTCTCTCCAGCGAGTTGCCGTAATGCTTACCCCTTATGCAAGCCATTTGCTGTTACTTGGCTTAGAACCTGCGGTTACCATCTCTGAAAGCAGTGAATATTTGAATCTTTCGGATCAGGAACCACCGCAGTCGATGAAGTTTATCAATACAAATAGCTCGGCTGAACAGATCAGATCGCTATTAATTGATGCCAACGTTGAACTGATTATTGCGGCCAAAGAACATCTGGAGGAATACGGATTGAAGGCCGGGCAGCTGCGAGCTGTAGCACCTATTATGGAGATCTCTTGGAACGAAATCGGCTGGAAAGATCAGCTACGCCTAATCGGCCGAGCCATTCAGCGGAGTGAACGGGCGGAGCAGTGGCTGAAGGATTTTGAACAAGAAGAGCTAGAAGCCCGAGAAATAGTACAGCACAGCACAGTAGCTAACGATATCATCACCATTCTGGTAATCAAGCCTGAGGAGCTACTCGTTTACGGAGCAAGGAATGTAGGTTATGTGATGTACCAATCCCTTGGACTTAGAGCACCGACCTTGATTGACAACGAGATAAAAAGATTGGGAGATCAGTTCCATTCGATTTCGATCGGGGTTTCAGATCTTGCAGATTATGCAGGAGACCGAATTTTAGTCATTGTATTTCCCGATGCCAAAGGCTCTACTGCGCATACTGAAGCGATCTTTCAATCCCCTTATTGGAGCCAGCTTCCCGCAGTGCAGCAGAAGAAAGTCCATATTCTTGATCTGGATGATTGGGTGCCTTATAACCCGGCTTCGATTCGCTTACAACTAGGACGAGCGGTAGCTTTATTCGGAGGCAAATAATAGTCCAAGTCTTTTTTCCAACAAAAAGGCATGGTTAGGCACATAAGTGATCCCTATAATGATTACAAATGCGAATGATTCTCATAATCACTCTAAGGCATAGGCTGAAGATTGATTTACACGGTTTGAATTGTTCAAAGTAACACTGTCATACAAAAAAGGGGAGAATTATTTAATGAGAAAGATATTTATTCCGTTTGTACTTATTATGGGGATTGCACTTAGTGCTTGTGGGGGAAATCAGGCGAAGAATGATGCTAGTCCTACAAACAGCCCATCTTCTACTCCTGCTGCGGAGTCAGAAAGTGCGACTTTTACGTATCAATCCGAAGATGGACCTGTTGAGGTTCCAACACATCCTCAGCGTGTTGTTGTACTCACTCGTTTTTTAACAGGTAATGTCATGGCACTGGGTGTACCTGTTGTGGGCGTAGATGAAATGTCTAAAACTAACCCACGCTTTGAAGAGCAACTAAAAGACGTAGAAGCGGTTAGCGATGAAAGTCTGGAGAAAATCATTGAACTGCAGCCGGATCTGATCATCGGACTCTCCGATATTAAGAATATCGATAAATTCAAGCAAATCGCACCAACCGTTACTTATACTTATAATAAAGTGGATTACTTAACCCAACAGCTGGAAGTCGGCAAATTGGTGAACAAAGAAAAAGAAGCTCAAGCTTGGGTCGATGATTTTAGTGCCCGCACCAAAAAAGCGGGTGAAGAAATCAGAGCGAAGATCGGTGATAATGCAACTGTCTCTGTTATTGAGACCTTTAATAAGCAATTGTATGTATACGGGTATAACTTTGGCCGCGGAACTGAACTCCTCTATGGGGACTTCAAGCTTGGCATGCCAGAAACAGTAAAAGAAAGCACCAAAACGGATGGATTCTTTGCTGTCTCGACAGAAGTGCTGAAGGATTATCTGGGCGATTACGTTATTTTCAGTAAAAATGCGGATGAAGATAATTCCTTCCAGAATACAGAAATCTACAAGAGCATCCCTGCCGTCAAAAACAATCGTGTTTTCGAGGCTGATGCAAAAGCATTCTATTTTAACGATCCGCTTAGCCTTGAGTACCAGTTGGAATTCTTTGAACAACAATTTCTTGGAAAATAAAGATAATGACTACGAAGCAAACTTCCATTCCATTTTTATATAAGCTGCTTGGTAGCGTGCTGGTAATGGTTATATGCCTCGTGATTGCTATGCTATTCGGGGCTAAAGAAACCACTTTCAATGATCTGTGGCTTGCCATCACCTCTAATTCAAAGGCAGACAATGTCCTTATTCTGCGTGAGATCCGGCTACCTCGCGAACTCGCCGCCATGCTGATCGGTGCTGCCTTTGCCGTATCCGGTGCTATCATGCAGGGGGTTACACGCAATCCATTAGCCGACCCAGGCCTGCTCGGTCTGACCTCGGGCGCGAATATGGCGCTGGCTCTTACCTTTGTATTTCTGCCGGGACTGAATTATTTTGGTACCATGATCGCTTGTTTTTTTGGCGCTGCCCTAGGAGCCGTGCTAGTGCTTGTTCTCGGTTCTGTGCGCCAAGGTGGCTTCTCTCCGATTCGAATCGTACTCGCCGGTGCAGCGGTATCTGCCTTTCTGTATGCTATTGCAAGTGGTGTAAGCATTGCCTTCAAAATATCCAAGGATGTATCCATGTGGACAGCGGGTGGATTGATCGGCACAACCTGGGGCCAGCTTCAGGCTATTGCACCTGTGATCATCATCGGCATCGTGGTGGCATTAATATTTTCAAACCAGTTAACCATTCTTAGCTTAAGTGACGAGGTAGCCATCGGATTAGGACAAAATCTTGCTGTGGTTAAAGGGATTCTATTCACTCTTATTATTCTGCTGACTGGAGCATCGGTCGCTCTAATTGGGGATATGGCTTTTGTAGGGCTGATGATTCCGCATATTGTCCGTAAGATTGTCGGTACCGATTACCGGTATATTTTGCCGATTTCGATCTTTACGGGTGCATCGTTCATGCTTCTCGCGGATACAATTGGACGGACAATCCATGCACCTTATGAGACGCCAGTGGTCGCCGTCGTAGCTATGCTTGGGCTACCTTTCTTCTTGTTTGTTGTTCGGAAAGGAGGTAAAACACTCTCATGATTTCCTCTGCACCCGTGCGAAAGCAACGAATTATCCTATGTGTATGCACCGGTTTGATTCTGCTAACAGCTATCGTCAGCATGGGAATCGGATACTCTTCCCTATCTTTTGACAGACTGCTTCCGGTTCTGTTCGGGCATGGAACCTTTAAAGAGGACTTTGTATTATTCTCTGTAAGATTGCCGCGGATTCTGATTACACTGCTGGCAGGCATGGCCTTGGCGTTATCCGGTTCCATTCTGCAAAGCGTTACACGAAACGATTTAGCCGACCCCGGTATTATTGGTATCAACTCTGGTGCGGGAGTGGCTGTCGCTGTTTTCTTTCTTTTTTTCCCGGTTAGCGTTGGATCATTCATTTATGCGCTGCCGCTGGTTGCTTTTATAGGGGCATTACTTACAGCTGCATTAATCTATCTATTTTCATATAGTCGGACTAAGGGGCTTGATCCTGTTCGATTGGTGCTCGTTGGGGTAGGGTTCTCCCTAGCGTTGTCTGGCGTTATGATCGTGATCATTTCGTCCGCGGATCGTGCCAAGGTAGATTTTATTGCAAAATGGATCGCAGGAAATATATGGGGTACAGATTGGCCATTCATTTGGGCTTTACTGCCTTGGTTGATCTTACTAGTTCCCTTTACCCTGTACAATTCACAGCGACTCAACCTGCTCAGCCTAAGTGAAGTCTCTGCCATTGGTGTGGGGCTGAATCTCGAACGTGAACGTATCGTTCTGATTCTCACGGCAGTTGCAGCTTCCGCCTCCGCGGTTTCTGTCACAGGCGGGATCGCCTTCATCGGACTGATGGCTCCACATATTGCCAAATCGCTAGTCGGCCCGCGTAATCAGATGTTTATTCCCGTCGCTGTATTGCTGGGCGGCTGGTTGCTTCTGATCGCGGACACCGTTGGTCGCAATCTTGTCGATCCTGACGGCATCCCGGCAGGGATTATGGTGTCGCTAATCGGCGTACCTTATTTCGCTTATTTATTGCTTAAGAAATAAGCAGTTCTATAAACAAAAAAGAGAACCTCGGCATAATTACCGAGGTTCTCTTTGCTGACCGCCTTTGTCCCGAGATTTCCACCTCGAAGAGCGGTATATAATCAAGAAATCTGGGGACAACAACGGCCGCAAGTCCAATGATTCACCGCAGTGAATACTGAGCTTTTTGTTCGCAAATTTAGTTCAGCCTATATATCACCTAAATCTTCATATCCTTACCCGTATAATCTACAAACATGAAATGACCTTCTGGTGTAGTACGCTTCTCGATCAGGTCAAGGATCCCCTCGGCACTTTGATTTGGATTTGTCGGTGCCTCTGCCCCGCCCATATCGGTTTGCATCCACCCCGGATGCACGCTGAGCACTTGAATCCCACGTTCTTTTACATAGACATGCAGCTGCTGTGTGAACATATTGAGCGCCGCTTTGGAAATGCCATAAGGATAGTCGTTCGGATAAGCATTGGTGATACTTCCTGCTTCCGACGATATATTGATGATCGAGCATTCGGGTTCCGTAAGTAGCGGCAGGAAATGCTTAACCACTCGTATCGGTCCATACAGATTAATATCCATCGTTGTAAGCATATCTTGGAAATCCAACGCTTCAATCGATGTATCCCGAGCGTTGAGTACCGCCGCATTATTAATAATGGCACCGAGGGTCCGTCCTTGTTCTTGTAGACTCGAAGCAAGTGCCGCGATTCCCGCCTCATCCGTCACGTCCAGCGCAGCGATGGTAAGCTTACCTCCATAGGTTTCAGCAAGCTTCGATAGCGCTGTTTGTTCCTGATCGGGCCGGCGAACCCCAGCAATAACTCCATAGCCCCGCTTCAGCGCTTCGGCCGCCAGTTCATAACCCAGTCCACGTCCAGCACCTGTAATGATAATATTCATAGTTATTCCTCCCCGCTATCCTTATCGTTCTCTAGCAGCTCCACAATTACTTTTAACTCCTTGAAAGTGTCCATATAAGCATAACGCCCCCCGGTATACTCACCCTTTTGCTGGAGTGGGAAGCCTTTGCCTTCTAGCAGCATTATCTTTTCTTTCATTCCTTCAACTAAAAAAGCAATATGATGAGGTCCCTCACCATGTTCATTCAAGTAATCCCGCCACGTACTCGGCTCATGATCCGGTTCTATCAATTCCAGCTGCAAAGAGCCCATATCAAAAAAAGCTAGCTTAGCCCGCGCCTGCGTAGCCACGCCATTATGCCGTGTCTGTGCAACATCTTCTGTATCTGTAACGATAATTTCCGGCTTTTTGAGTCCAAAAAACTCCGCATATGCCGTACTTACCTTCTCCACATCATTCACCAATATTCCAATCTGCGTAACAAAATGATTGCCTAGCAATCCTGACATGCGCATCAACCTCCTATTAGTCTGACAAGTCCACCATACCGATTCTTTGAAAGGGCTGTCAAGCCTGTGTTGAAATCATTCTGAGCAACGATAATTTCAAGTATGTTTGTTTCGCTTAATCACCAATCCGGTTATAGAATGAAAAGTTTACATTAACAAAAAGGGGTGAGGAACGATGGACCATAGAAAAAGATCACGCCTGATGCAGCAGTTTGTTTTTGTCGGGCCTACTTCCTTGTTTTTCTTTATGATTGTGCTGATTCCTTTCTTTTTAGGACTCTATTATTCTTTTACCAGTTGGAACGGAATCTCACGTGATGTGGAGTGGACCGGACTCCGGAATTATCTACATATCTTCACAAAGGACCCTTCCTTTCTTCATTCATTCTGGTTCACGGCGAAGTTCACTTTCTTCGGTCTGGTACTGACCAATCTGCTCGGCTTCGCACTCGCTTATGTGCTGACCCGCAAGCTATTCACGCGCAATGTCCTGAGAACGGTATTTTTTGTACCTCATGTTATCGGTGGACTTTTGCTCGGGTTCATTTGGCAGTTTATTTTTGTCAGAGGATTCTCCTCGATTGGACAGGCTACGAGCTGGTACTTCTTTAATCTTCCGTGGCTGGGCACCGGAGGGACAGCCTTCTGGGCGATTGTAATCGTATTTGTCTGGCAAAATGCAGGGTACCTAATGGTCATCTACATTTCTGCAATCAACAACGTTCCCAAAAGCCTGATTGAAGCCTCAAAAGTGGATGGTGCCGGACGCTTTCAGGCTTTACGCCATGTCACCATTCCGCTGGTTATGCCAGCTGTAACCGTTTGTCTGTTCCTTTCTATCTCTTGGTCGTTTAAGCTGTTCGACCTTAACCTGTCGCTGACCAAGGGTGGTCCCTTCAAAGCTACTGAATCTGTAGCGTTGAATATTTACAATGAGGCCTACACTATTAGCCGATTCGGGATGGGCTCCGCAAAAGCGATGATTTTCTTCGTCATTGTGGCCGTAATCTCCCTGCTACAGGTTAGAGCAACCAAGAAAAGAGAGGTGGAGCTGTAATGGAGACTACCGCCAAGAAATTCAATGTGCCATTGCTTCTCGTCGAAGTAATTGTGATCCTGCTAGGCCTTCTATTCCTAATACCGTTTTACTTTCTGCTAGCTAACTCGGTTAAAAGCTATAGTGAGATTCTTTCGGATTCCGCTGCGCTGCCCTCTGTATTCCAGTGGAGCAACTACGCCGAAGCTTGGAAAGCTATCAATTTTCCTCGTGCCTTTATGAACTCTTTTATTATCACGGTGATTAGTAATATTCTGCTAGCGTTCCTCTGCTCTATGTGCGCTTACAAAATGGTCCGCAATAACAGCTTATATAACCGCATACTTTATATTGCTTTAGTGGCCGCTATGGTTATTCCGTTTCAGGCGATCATGATCCCGCTGGTGCAAGTTGTTAGCGGTCTGGGCGTCATGGATTCAACCGCAGGTTTGATTTTAGCGTATCTTGGATTTGGCGCCCCGATGACTGTGTTTCTATTCCATGGCTTCGTCAAATCGGTACCTCTTGATATTGAGGAGGCTTCGAGAGTAGACGGCAACAGTCCTTATGGTACCTTTTTCCGGATTGTGCTTCCGCTCATGCAGCCGATTATTGTCACTGTCATTATTCTGAATACCCTGTGGATCTGGAACGATTACCTGATGCCTTCGCTTATTCTGCAGGACCCGGTGCTTCGCACCATTCCCATCGCCACTTATAGCTTCTTCGGACAATATACGAAGCAATGGGATTTGGCACTTCCGGGACTTGTGCTCGGGATTACGCCCGTGGTCATCTTTTTCCTAGCGATGCAAAAATATATTATTGAAGGCATTGCCCAAGGCTCCGTAAAGGGCTAACGATACATGTTATTTTCAGCCAGAGAGGATGAATGAATATGAGAACCAAACGTGGAATCCTCCTCGCATGCTCCCTGCTGCTGGCTGCCCTGACAGCCGGCTGCGGACGTGGCAGTGACAATGCGAATGGAGTTAAAACCGTGCATATCTACCAGTTCAAGGTTGAAATATCTGAAGCGCTAGCTTCGCTTAAGACTGAATTTGAAAAGGAACACCCCGATATTAAGCTGGAGGTGCAAAGCGTGGGTGGCGGGACCGATTATGGTGCCTCCCTACGCGCCAAGTTCTCATCAGGAGATGAACCGGATATCTTCACCATTGGCGGCAACAATGAACGTGATATGTGGATGGAATATCTGGAGGATTTAAGCGGTGAAGCTTGGGCCAAGGATGTTAAGCCCCTAGCAGCAGAACAAATGACCGCAGATGGCAAGCTCTATGGCATGCCGATGAATCTCGAAGGATACGGCTTCATCTATAATAAGGACCTGTTTAAGAAAGCAGGCATCACCGAGAAACCCTTAACTCTAACCGCTCTGCGCGAAGCCTCCGAGAAGTTAAAGGCAGCAGGCATCACACCTTTTGCAAATGGATATCAGGAATGGTTCGTGCTCGGCAATCATAATGTGAACGTAGCTTTCGCCCAGCAGCCAGATCCCGAAGCATTTATCGCCGGGCTTACGGACGGCACCAAAACTTTCGCCGGAGACCCGGTTTTCTCCAAATGGATCGAACTGCTGGACCTTACTGTAGAGTATGGCAACAAGAATCCACTCTCGACCGATTATAATACCCAAGTCACAATGGTAGCGAGCGGAGAAGCCGCGATGATGCAGCAGGGCAACTGGACACAAGGACAGATCGACGGCATCGATCCTAATCTAAATCTGGGTATCCTACCGATGCCCATTGACGATACCCCCGAAGACAATGACAAGCTGTATGTAGGCGTGCCAAGCAATTGGGTGATCAATAAAAACTCCCCCGTTAAGGAGGAAGCCAAGGTCTTCCTGGATTGGCTGGTCACCTCCGAGACCGGGAAAAAGTATATCACTAAGGAATTCCAGTTCATCCCTGCGCTCGACAGCATTAAGGGCACCGAAGAAGATCTTGGAGCGCTGGGCGCCGAGGTGCTGGCTTATACCGATAAGAAACAAGCTCTGACCTGGAACTGGACCCGTCTGCCGAACGGGATGCCGCAGGAATTATCCAGCAGCATCCAAGGGTATCTCGGTGGCAAGCTGACCAAAGAAGGCATGCTGAAGGAATTCCAAGTCAACTGGGATAATCTCAGTGTGCAGTGAGTTACCTGCTCTGTACACGATCGTAAAGAAAAAGCCGCGCAGCGATGCACGGCTTTTTCTTTACGATCATATTCATTTGACTAGTTCGCACGCAGCATACTAATTTGTCTGGCAAGATACACTGGTGTATAGGGCATGTCATCTCGAAGCCAAGAAATAACCGTGCCAATTAGGGCTGCTGAACCGTACCAAACAGCAATGTCCTTCTGTATGGGCATCTTGGAATGCTCAGCAGCACCCTCCTTTTTCTCCTGGTGTGCAGAGATGATTTCCGCCATCAAGTTGAACAGACGGTCTGTAAAAATAGGGCTTCTTTTCGATGTGAGTATCACTTTATAGAATTTGGCATTTTCCGCAATATGCTTAAGCAGACTCTCTAGTATCCTCAAATTCTCTTCTTCAACCGATTCGTGATCGTTGTCATCGTTGTTGACCACTTGTAAAATGTCCTCCACCATTTCATCCGCCATCTTTTCCAACATATCCGGGAGATCCCGATAATGCAGATAAAAAGTAACACGATTGATTTTAGCCCGCTCTGCAATACGGTTTACTGATATTTTCTCAATATCCATTTCCTCAAGCAATTCAATCACAGCATCTCTAAGCAATTGACGTGTACGAAGTACCCGGGGATCTGTACGTTGCGTTGTGTTATTCATCTTACTCTCTCCAATCTTTAACTTTCATATCGTAAACTACAATTTTTAAATAATTGTTGTTTTTTAATGAGAAAACACTACAAATTTAAAACGAATGTAAACTATTTTACATTTTTTCGCAAATCGTTGCTTGATTACATGAAAATTTCATTTATAATCTAATTCATGCATTGTAAACTATACAACACACTGTAAATTTAGTCCATGATCAACGATTTGAAAGGATGGAGTGGAGTGAGTACAAAGACAGAAGTAACAAGCAGTTCCGTAAAAAAGGGACCCATCTTATTCATTATGATTTTGGGCGCCTTTCTTGCGACACTGAATCAGACAGTAATGAGCGTTGCCGTTCCCGAGTTAATGAATGATTTTAATATCTCGGCTGCTACCGCTCAGTGGCTGACAACAGGCTATATGCTGGTTAATGGTGTTCTAATCCCAATTACAGCTTATTTGATGCAACGGTTTACGACACGAGAGCTTTTTCAAGCTTCCATGTTTATATTTTTAGCTGGAACGATCGTCTCGGCTCTCGCAACTAACTTCCCTATTCTACTGACCGGGCGTATGATTCAAGCAGCTGGTGCTGGAATTATCATGCCACTGCTCACAAATGTTATCTTGACCCTGTTTCCTCCTGAAAAAAGAGGGGCCGCCATGGGGATGGTAGGGTTAGCTATTATTTTTGCACCCGCGATTGGACCTACTCTGGCCGGATATATTTTGGAACATTATTCTTGGGAGACTATGTTCTATGGCATGATTCCCTTGACCGTCATTGTAATCATATGTGGATTTATTTATTTGAGAAATGTATCGGTGCGCATCTATCCTAAGCTGGATATTGTTGGTGTAGTTCTTTCTACTATCGGTTTTGGCACCTTGCTGTATGGCTTCAGCCGTGCTGCAAGCGCAGGCTGGTCAAGCGCGGAAGTACTGTTGTCTCTGGGCCTCGGTGTCCTTTCCCTTGGCTTATTCGCTTGGAAGCAACTAGCTTCCCAAAACCCGCTGCTTGATCTTCGGGCCTTCAAATACAGTATGTTCTCCTTAACAACTGTCATCAGTATCGCAGTTACAATTGTGATGTATGCAGATATGATGCTGCTGCCTCTGTATCTGCAAAATGCCCGTGGCTTTACAGCGATGGAATCCGGCTTACTGCTGCTTCCTGGTGCGCTCATTATGGGTTTATTGATGCCGGTAACCGGAAAGCTGTTCGACCGGTTCGGGGCAAAGTGGCTCGCTATTATCGGATTACTGATTACAATTGCAACGACTCTAAGCTTTGTAAATTTAACGGACTCAACCAGTTACATGTATCTGGTATATATGTCAACTGGCCGCCGGATCGGTATGGCTCTGCTCCTTATGCCAATACAAACTTTAGGGCTAAATCAATTGCCCTCCAAGCTTAGTGCGCACGGTACAGCAATTTCGAATACCATTCGACAAGTGGCTGGCGCAGTGGGAACTTCCTTACTCGTCACCGTAATGACGAGCCGTACTACAACGCATATGAAGGATATGCTGGCCTCGGGCAGCACACAGAACGGAACACAAGAACATATGATTATGGAAGCTTCCATTCAAGGTATCAATGATTCCTATCTAGTTATTGTTGGTATCGGCATTCTTGGGCTGCTGCTCTCTTTCTTCATTAAACGTGTTGGGCAAGCGCCTGATCCGGAGCAAGAACCCGAAGTGAAGCTCAAAAAAATTATTGCTAAAGAAGCTTAATATATAGAAGCAATTAGCACTATTTAAAGCAACTTGCAAAAGAGATCAGCGATGTTAATCATTGCTGATCTCTTTTTAGTCTGACAACTACCCTGCTTACAAGCTCGGGCGGTTAAATACCCTGCATCCTGAATATAACCCCCACTCACATCTAAAAAATTGCCCATTGCGCAATTTTGCCCTTTGGGCAATAATATAAAAATAGAAAATAGAGCACAGAATGTCCTCTGTACTTAAGAAAGGAGATCGAATAGAACTTGAACCCCAAACAGACGCTGCGCGACAAAAAAAAAGAAGCTACGGCCTATGCCTTAGCCAAATCTGCCTTCGAGCTTGCGCTTGAACTAGGGATGGACGGCTTCATCGTCGACGACGTTGTACAGAAGGCTGGCTACTCCCGGCGGACCTTTGCCAACTACTTCTCGTGCAAAGAAGAGGCGGTAGCAGCATATTTTATCAGCAACTCTTCAAGAGAAGATAAAAGCATGTTATTCGATAACCTGCCACCAGATGCAACACCGCTAGATGCCTTGTACAAATTGTTCAAGCTGCAGTTTACTTCCGAGTTTCTGTATCAATTGCGACAGTTCGTATCGCTGGCTAATCAGTATCAGTCACTGGAGCCTTATATTCTCAGCGTATTCCGCCGCCTGCAGATTGCCGCACAGGAAGTGCTCGAACAGTTCACTCATGGACGTTATGACGACGGGTATACACATCTTCTCGCAGGCGCCGTTTACGGAGCGTTCGTGCCGATTCTGGATGGACGTCTGAACGTCATGCTACCAGGTGAAGCGCAGGATGAACACTCCGATGCCATATCGTTCGATCAATATCTAAATTCCATGTTTACTTACTTACGCAAAGGCTTTTAATTTAGAGATACAAAGGAGAAACCATAATATGTCTACATTTCTGTACCGATTGGGCAAATCTGCATATACCAAGCCCTGGTATTTCCTTACCGTCTGGATTCTGATTCTCGGTGTCATAGGCGCCCTGCTTGGTGTCAATGGCATCCAGTCCAGCTCGGAAATGAAAATTGAAGGCACTGAATCGCAAAAAGTACTGGATATGCTGGTCAAGGAACTTCCAGCAGCTGCTGGCGGACAGGCGAGCGTTGCCTTTACCGCACCTGATGGAGAACGGCTAGATACGCCGGAGAGATCAGCACTGATTCTGAAGGCTATAAATGATGTCTACAGCATGGACTATATCATCAATCCTGCTGAACTGGCCGCGCAAGCCGCGGCGGCTGCGGGTCAAGCTGCAGGAGCAGACCCATCAGCAGCTGCCGGTGGCCAAACTGTCACTGCGGACCCTTCGGCGGCTGCGAGTCAGACAGACGCTGCGGTTCAGGCGGCTCCTTACGGGCCACTAATCGTTGATGGTGCTCCGGTTCCCGGCGTCATGCTGTCTGCCGACGGTAGCATCGCCCTGTTCCAATTCCAGTTCACTGTTCAGCAGACATCACTCCCCTCTTCTGTACCAGATAACGTGATTAAGGCTGTAACCGAAGTCGAGCAGGCAGGCTCCGGGATCACAGCCATTCCGAGTGATTCGCTCAAAAGCACACCGTCCATCGGATCTACGGAAGCGATCGGAGTAGCCGTCGCAGCAGTTGTGCTGTTTATTACACTCGGTTCGATTGTTGCAGCCGGACTGCCGCTGATCACCGCGCTCCTTGGTGTCGCGATTAGCGTCGGTGGTGCTTTTGCTCTTTCGAATATTGTGCACATGAATGACATTACACCCATTCTCGCAGTCATGATCGGTCTGGCTGTCGGTATCGACTACTCCTTATTTATCGTGAACCGGCAGCGGCGGTTAATTCTCGATGAGAATTTAAGTGCCAAGGAAGCGGCAAGCCGAGCGGTCGGCACCGCCGGCAGTGCAGTATTCTTCGCCGGACTGACCGTCATCATCGCCCTTTGCGGCATGTTGGTCATCGGCATCGGCTTCTTGTCAACCATGGCTCTCGTTGCTGCTGTCAGCGTGCTGATCACTGTTCTGTTGGCGCTTACCCTGCTGCCTGCGCTGCTGGGTCTCGTCGGCGAACGGATCTGCACCGCCAAGGCACGTTCAAAGAACGTAGCTTCCGCGAACAAAGCCCGTCACGGGTTCTCACACCGCTGGGCGAACGCAACGGTAAAATACCGCTGGGCTATCATTGTTCTAGTGGTCTTGGTTCTTGGTACAGCGGCGATTCCAGTAACCAAAATGGAGCTAGGTATTCCGTCTGGCGCTTCGGCAAATCTGGACACTCCAGCACGCCAGAGCTATGACATCATCTCCAAGGGCTTCGGCGAAGGGTTCAACGGTCCGCTACTACTGGTGGCCCAACCAAACAACCCGTCCGACAAGATTTCCATGGAGACGCTTGGTAAGCTGGTTCAAGAGCTGCAAATGCATGATAACGTCACGCTGGTGTCCCCGATGGGTGTCAACGCGACCGGAGATATTGCTATTATCAGTCTAATCCCTAAAACCGGCCCTACAGATACAAAAACGAGAGATCTGGTACAGGATCTGCGCGATCCCGCTTCCAGCCTCGCATCAGCAAATGATGTAACACTTGGTGTGACCGGCTTCACTGCGATCAACATCGATATGTCCTCCAAGCTATCCGATGCATTTCCCGTGTATATCGGCATCATCGTAATTCTATCCCTAATTATACTACTGCTTGTTTTCCGGTCGGTCATCGTTCCGATCAAGGCGACGGTAGGCTTCATTCTCAGTGTGCTCGCTACTTTCGGTCTAACCACGGCCGTATACCAGTGGGGATGGCTGCACTCCCTGTTTGGTTTTGACACAGGAGGACCACTGCTCAGCTTTATGCCAATTCTGGTCACCGGCATTCTGTACGGACTGGCGATGGATTATCAGGTATTCCTCGTCAGCTCCATGCGTGAGGCTTACGTCCATGGACGTCGTGGCAACGACAGTGTCGTTCACGGCTACGATCTCGCCAGCCGCGTCGTACTTGCCGCAGGCGTAATCATGGTTTCCGTCTTCGCTGGCTTCATCTTCGCACCTGATGCGATGATCAAGCAGATCGGATTCGCACTGGCCTTCGGCATCCTGATCGATGCTTTCATCATCCGAATGACGCTCGTTCCGGCGGTAATGGCCGTCTTCGGAGACAAAGCCTGGTGGCTTCCGAAATGGCTAGACCGTCTGCTTCCGAACCTCGACGTCGAGGGCGATAAGCTGATCGCCATGCTCAATGCCAAGGGAGAAGGTAAGGACGGCCATTAAACCATCCTCACCAATCCTCAAATGCAATGTAATTTCCACTGAAGCCAGCTATTATTGAACGATAAACAAGAACAGCGATTCTCCAAGGATGGGAGAATCGCTGTTTTCTGTCGTTTACGTTTTTTTTGATACTTCTTGCAACCGCCTATAAAGACTTTCTCTCCAAGTTAAGCCTAAAGCTTCCAAATGCGGTACAAGATTACTGCCGCTTCAGCACGGGTAAGCGTGTCGTTTGGTGCAATTCTGTCGTTCTTACCGTTCACAACTCCGGCTTTGATCAACAATAATGCGCTGTCTTTCGCATAGCTGGAGATGCTTGCTTCATCCAGATAAGCATTTAAAGTTCCACTCGCCTTAACTTGCTTACCGGATGCCGCCAGAGCGCGAGTTGTCAGCACCATCATATCTTGACGGGAGATATCACTGTTTGGTCTGAACGTATCATCTGCAAAACCTGTAACGATTCCCAGTTCCTTCGCAATGACCAGTTCATCATAATAATAATCCGTCTTTTGGACATCGCTGAACAATGCTGCACTTTTGCCCGTTCCCTTCAGTTCAAGCGCTCTCACGAGAAGAGCAATGAAATCCGCTCGCTTCATAGAATCTGCAGGTGAGAAGCTATTCGCGCTCGTTCCTTGGATGACATCGCGAGCAGCCATAACATCTATGGCTTGTTTTGCCCAAGATACGTTCTGCAGGTCTCCGAAGTTTTTCTTTACAATGGTTATTGCATAAATGCTGAAGTGGGTCGTTTGAAATACAACCGTTTGGGTTGCAGCATCATATCGGCCGTTCGGAACCGGTACTACGTTGCCGTTATCATCGATGTACCAAACAACGATTAAATCCGGATTACTTAGCTCCTCCGCTGTCGGTGTGTAAGGAATGGATACTGTTACAGGCGCGTTAGGGTTATTCCATGGAATGACTTTGTCGCCTGATACTACGCTTAGATCAATAACCGGATGGCTGCCGATCAAATTGCGGTTAGCTGCACTCAGGCTGTCCGCAGAGACTTTACTTATGCGTATGGACACTTGCTCAGCAAGGTCTGTTAAGTCGGGCAGCATATTGCTTGGAATTTGGATTGTAGCATTTTCCGTCTTAAGCAATAGTTCAAAGTTTTCTTTCCCCATCAAGCTTTGGGTTGGCAATTGTATATCATACACTTTCGCATCCGTTTGCTTTGGTACTTCGATCACGATTTGTTTCTTGCCGTTTGCCGCTGCGGTAGCCTGTTCAAGCGCCTTTTTCAAGTTGTCGCTGGAGATCGTGCCTATGGCACGCCCGTTATCGGATTTCACCTCCAGTGTAATCGTAACAACACCATCTTTGTATGCAATGGCTACAGGCTGTGGAGTTGTTACTGCACTATCAGTGTTGCTGCTACCAGTTGGTTCATTGGTTGGCGCTGGTGTCGGTGTTGGTGTTGGTGTTGGTGTTGCTGTTGGCGCTGGTGTTGGTGTTGGTTCCGTATCAGTTGCTTTCCCCTTGAGGGTAAGTACACCATAAACAGATGTGTCCATATATCCAGTGCCTGTCGTATCGTTCCAAGCCGCAACACTTTGACGTGAACCGTCCTTAGCATCATTGATCTGTACATCGAAACCAAGCTTCTTATCGTTGTCCGGAGTTATCCCATGAAGCGGAATCTTTACTTCAACTGTGTAGTTTGTTCCGGAAATTTGAGTTGCTGATTCGAAGCCAGCTGCAATACTTGTCGGATTAAATGAGGTCTCGTTATCATAATTAACTCTATACTGCCCGTCATCACTTTGATAGAAGCTTGTTTTTGCATTGTTTTGATCCAAGAAAATTTCAACGGAATCTTGTTCATATTCATTGACACTGCTCTTGTTAAGCTGCGTATCGTTGACTTGGACTAAAAGATAAAGATTTTCATCATCCCAAAGTGCTTTTGCTACACCGTTTGCGCCTTGCCATGCCATCTGATAGCGATTAATCAGCATTGGGGCCGCATCGTTCCAAACGGCATCAACAACCCCGTCAATTACTGGTGTTGCATATTTAGCGGTTGACTGATTAGCATTTACACTTTCTGGTGTATGCTCTGCAATAAATTTATCTGGGTCGATTACACCATAATAAGCTGGTTTAGCCTGCAAGTTAGCATCAAACGGCAATGGATTATTTTCAGATCTCCAGCTTGTGCCATCATTAAGACCCCAGAAGGTCACGCGCGAAATATTTTTTGCATGATCCTTGTAAATTTTAAACAGCTGCGCATACAGATACCCCTGAGCATTCGCTTGCTGCTCGGTTAGCTTAGAGTCACTTCCGGCCATGATATCAAGCTCAGTGATGCTTACTTCTACACCCAAAGATATAAACTTCTCCAATGAAAGTTTCACATTTTCCGGGTTCGTGTTTATATTGTAGTGCGCCTGCATACCAATACCATCGACAAGAAGTTTGCCGGGGTGTTCCAACGCGTACTTATCGTTGATTTCTTTGACCATACTATAAATAGCTTGTGCTTTATTCTGATTATCATCATTGTAATCATTGTAATATAACTTAATGTTCCATTCAGGATGCGAGTCCAATACTTCTCTTGCCGCCAGGAACGCCTGCTCTACATAGTCTGTTCCGATGGCGCTTTTCCAAGGGGCTGTACGCAATGCGGCTTTCCAATCTGTTGGGTTAGATGGGTTATCGTTCATCGCTTCGTTAACAACGTCCCAAGAAATTACCTTGTCGCCGAAATGCTCCATAACGGTTTTGATATGGGTCCTCAGATTCTGGAGAGCTTCCTCCCGGCTTAATGGAGACTTGTTATTATTTACATCTGTTGTTGTATTCAACCAATCAGGAGTCTGCGCATGCCATACCAGTACGTGTCCATGCAGTTTAAGTCCTTCAGACAAAATTTTATCAACAAGCTTATCTTGCGCGGTAAAATCAAATACGCCTGGTGAAGAATAAGCCTGATCCGGCTTCATTGCGTTTTCTGCTGTAACGATATTATGATGCATCTTGAGAAGATCCAATCTAAGACCATCAAGATCTCCACCCGATATTGCGTTTCCAATCAGAAAATCATTTTTATAAGTATCCTTGATCGGGGCTAAGTCTTTTTCAATTTCAATCGTACCTGAACCTGTGTTTTCAAAACGGATATCGTCGATATAAAAAGAGGCTATTGCGTCAGAGCTTTCTACATAGATGGTTAGATATTCTTCACTAACTGAGCTATAACGATAGGTACCTTGTAACTGAACCCAGTCGTCATTATTACTGATGGTCTTTGAGGCAAGTGTATTATAGCTAGCACTCGTATTACCAACTTGTGTGGAAAGCTTAAGCTGTGAGCTTGCTGGCTCGATCAACTTAACCCAGAGTGAGATTTTATATTCCTGTCCCTTATCAACATTTTTCTCCACACGTAATGAAGGACCGTGCCATGTATCCGCTCTGCCCTCTACCTTCAAAGCGTATGAACCACCATCCGTATGATTCGCCTCGTTGGATACGGTCAGCGTTTCAGTACCTGCTCTACCTACAAAACCACCTGCTTTTTGATCCTCAAAAGTAACGGTGGTAAAAGGTAACGCCGGTTCTCTAGTTGGCTCTTCTGTAGTGACCTGTTCGGTAATCAATAGATCACCGATGTAGAATGAAACCTCTTTTCCGCTCGCATTTGATTGAATACGTAGTTTCGTATTTTTGCTCGTATCTACAATCAATTCTCCAATTAAGGTAATTGCTTTACCAGCTTCATAATTCGCGCTTGCAACAACGTCATAACTGCCTATGCTTTGTATAAAAGCTTGGGCACCGCTAGGTACATTCACGTTTTCGTCAACGTACACAGATGCGGTTACTGTGTAAGTCTTACCGTCTACAAGCTTTATCCCGCTGTAATCGAAATCAGCCGCATCCCAGTCATTAGCTCTATTACTAACATATAAAGCTGCCCCATCAGCATTTCCCGCAAAAACCTTGTCCGTGACTGTCGTCAAGCTTGCGTTCCCTGATTGTGTAGCAACTCCCTTACCATTCGAAAAGGATTCGTGATAAACGGTTACCGAAGTAGAAGGTGCTGTCGTATCAGGTGCAGGTCCACCAATCCAATTCGCAATGTCGGATAATGTTGTACCCATTTGTACGTAATAACGTCCACTAGCATAGTCCCCTTGATTCGGATAACCTACTTTAAAGGAGTACTTAATGCCATTCGCCGCAGCTGCAGCCTGAACATCGGAATTGAAGTCCCCATAAGGATAAGCCAAAAGAATAGGATCTTTATTCGTGATTTGTTTAAGATAATTATTGGCCTCAGCTAATTCTGCGGAAGCTTCCGCCTTTGTCATAGTCTTCCATACACCTTCTGCATGGTTAACCGTATGATTCTGGATACTGATATTCGGGTGGTTGGTTGCCAAATCTTGAAGTTGTGCTTGCGACATGCTATAACCTTTACCGATCCATCCAGTGACAATAAATGCAACCGCATTCATATCATATTGATCCAATACCGGAAGAGCTTTGGTAACAAAGTCAGGTGTCCCGTCATCGAAAGTGAGTAAAATCGGTTTGGCAGGAGCTGCCTCGACACCGGCTTTAATGTTCACATATTGATCTGCAGTCAATGTATTATAGCCGTTATCATAAAGATATTTCATAGTGCTCTTGAATTTATCTGCGCTTGTATCTGTCCATTCATTCGTCGCTGTATCGACAATACGATGATACAATAGTACAGGAATTTCAGATGTTGCTGCTTCCGTAACCGGAGCAAACAAACCTGACGGTATAAGTATCGCGATTGCGAGTAAGATCGAGATGACTTGTTTAAGCATTTTGTTCATTTGCAGCATTCCTCCTAATTTTGGTCTTTAGCATTAGCGAATTGCCTACAATTCCTTGTAACAGCCCTCAATCCGGTCTAAAAATTACAAAATACGAAACAGCGTTCCCCCTTTGCACTCATTGCAGAAACATCTTGTCTTGGTATTAATCACCTCCATTCTGTAAACGCTTACATCTATACTCACATTATTTTACCTTCCGATTCTATCCACTACTATACTGATACTAAAGGTGTTACCCCCCATAATCATAGGAAAACACACGCAAGATCCAGGAATTCCCTATGTCTTCCCATGTAATAAGACTTCTTCATAGGTAATCCAATACTATTCATTAAAAAGATTTCACAATATAGACGATTACGAATGATCTTTTTTTAGATATGCGCATACTAAGCTCCATATTTTGAAACTTGCGCCAAGTTGAATCGTAAGTTTGAAGATAGGTCCTGAAGTCTAATGATTTGACGAACTGATATACCATACTTGTGTAGAACACGCAGTTATGTGCACTTATGCAGTAAATCGAAGCTTATGAGACCTAAACAAAGACACAACACAGCGGAGAGGAGCTATCATTAGTGGAGTATTACCGCAAGAATGTAACAGACAGTTTACAGGAAGTGCAGAGTACAACTAACGGGCTTACGTCGGCAGAAGTCGACAAACGACTGGAACGTGATGGTTACAATGAATTAAAAGGAAAGAAAAAAGATCCCCTCTGGAAGCTTTTTCTTGAAAATTTCAAGGACCCTATGGTGGTCGTACTGCTTATTGCGGCCATTGTCCAGATTGTTATGGGTCAAGTTATGGAGTCGCTTATCATTTTCCTCGTGTTGATTCTCAATGCAGTTATAAGTGTCATCCAAACCCGTAAAGCGGAGAGTTCACTTGATGCCCTGCAGCAGATGTCGGCACCCGAGGCTAAAGTGTTGCGGGATGGAGCCTTAAAAACCGTCCCTGCCAGAGAGCTTGTTCGCGGTGACATCGTATTACTGGAGGCTGGAGATTTCGTACCTGCCGACGGCCGTATCATAGAATCGGGAAGCTTGAAGATCAATGAAGGCATGCTGACCGGAGAATCCGAAGCTGTAGAGAAGCATACGGATACCATCGCGAAGGAATCTCCACTCGGGGACCGTCGTAATATGGCGTTTAGCGGTTCTTTGGTTGTATATGGCCGTGGAACTCTTGTAGTGACAGGAACTGCACTGACAACCGAAATCGGCAAAATCGCTGAACTCATTGAGAGCGCCGAAGCCAAGCAGACGCCACTACAGCGTAAGCTCGAAACCTTTAGCAAGCAGTTGGGTGTAGCGATTATCGTGCTGTCCGTTTTGATCTTTGCCATCCAAGCCGGACGTGTTTGGCTGTCGAATGATACAGTGGATACCACGGAAGCCATTCTGAATGCCCTAATGTTTGCAGTCGCTGTGGCAGTCGCCGCTATTCCTGAAGCTCTATCCTCGATCGTAACGATTGTCTTATCCGTAGGTACGAATAAAATGGCTAAGCAACATGCGATTATTCGTAAGCTGCCAGCCGTCGAAGCACTTGGATCAACCAGTGTCATCTGTACGGACAAAACCGGTACTCTGACCCAAAATAAAATGACGGTTGTAGATTACTTTTTACCGGAAGGTGATCGTGATCAATTCAATCAAGAGCCCGAAGAATGGTCTGAGGAAGCCCGGCGCCTCCTACACATTGCCGTGCTTTGTAACGACTCTAACATTAATGAGGATGGTAAAGAACTAGGCGATCCAACTGAGGTGGCACTTATTGCCTTCAGTAACAGCATGAATAAAGATTACAAGGAAATACGCGACAATTTCCCTCGTGAAGCCGAACTTCCTTTTGACTCGGATCGCAAGCTAATGACGACCTTACACACTTTTAACGGACAAAAAGCAATGATCACTAAAGGCGGACCAGATGTACTCTTTAGTCTTTGTACGCATGTACTACTAAGTGGACAAGAAGTGCCGATGACACCGGAAGTTCTTGATCGTTTCATTGAAGCCAATGAGGAATTCTCCAGCAGAGCACTACGTGTACTTGCCTATGCTTACAAAACTGTACCAAATACGGTCACTGAAGTGGGTCTTGAGGATGAACAAAATCTGGTGCTCGTAGGCTTGACAGCTATGATTGATCCCCCTCGGGAAGCTGTCTATGGCGCGATCGCAGAATCCAAGAAGGCTGGAATTCGGACCATCATGATTACTGGTGATCATAAGACAACCGCACAAGCGATCGGACGTGATATCGGCCTGATGACCGAAAAAGAAATTGCCGTAACCGGTCAAGAGCTTGATGCCATGTCCGACGAAGAATTGGATAATAAGCTTGAGCAGATTGGTGTGTACGCCCGAGTCTCCCCGGAGAATAAGATCAGAATTGTCCGGGCGTGGCAACGAAAAGGCAAAATCACAGCCATGACCGGTGATGGCGTAAATGACGCGCCTGCCTTGAAGCAAGCAGATATCGGTGTTGCTATGGGTAGTGGAACCGATGTTGCTAAAGATGCGGCTGCCATGATTTTGACCGATGATAATTTTGTATCCATTGTGAATGCTGTGTCTGTAGGCAGAACGGTATTCGACAATATCAAAAAAGCGATCGCCTATTTATTTTCAGGCAACCTGGGTGCGATTATCGCCATTCTGTTTGCCCTGATCTTCGACTGGATTAATCCCTTCACAGCGATTCAGCTTCTATTTATCAATCTGGCGAATGATTCACTGCCCGCCATTGCCCTTGGTATGGAGAAACCTGAACCTAACGTGATGAATAGAAATCCAAGAGAACTGAAGGAAGGTATATTTGCCGGAGGAATGATGCAGGCTATTATTACTCGTGGTCTACTTATAGGTATAGCCGTAATTATATCCCTGTATATCGGACTCCAGCATTCCCCTGATATGGGCGTGGCTATGGCATTTACAACCCTGATTCTGTCTCGTACACTTCAGACCTTTGCCGCTCGCTCGAACAGTCAAACAGCTATTGAAGCTGGGTTTTTCAGCAACAAATACGTCATCGGAGCCGTTTTGGTCTGCTTTGCCTTTTACGGGATTGCGGTTCTGCCAGGAGTTAGAGAAATCTTCTCGATTCCGGCTTCATTCGGAATGTCCGATTGGCTGATTGCAAGCGGTCTGGCACTCGGCGCCGTCATCCTAATGGAATTGACGAAGGTTATTCGTAGAGCGTTTACTCCTAAATCAGCTTCTTAATCACAATTGAACAAAAAATCAAAACAGCGATTCTCCAAGGATGGAGAATCGCTGTTCTTCTGTCATTTACAGATCTGATTCAAACATCCGTAATATGATCGAAATATCACGTAAATTTTAATATTTGACTATGTATTCACAACATTCATCCCCATGAACATTACATTTCACTTCCCGGACGGAAACTCGTTTCCCACGTATTTTGCTAAGTGCTCCTTCGATAATGGCCCCCTCTAGGTCACAAACCATTTTCCCTTCCATAATAGGTAACCCTTCGCAGAAACAATCGTGTACTGCAATTGACATTCCCTTGTCATCTTCGTGGGTTATTATTGGGATCCCTATCTTCATTTGTTCGAATAACCCGAATAGTTCATTAACGGAGGTAACACCAAACTCTTCCCCAATTTTCCTTCCTATGGTCAACGTTGTGCCCTTACCATTCATGGGTAACGCTTGGTATAATCCAATAAGTCTAATCGTTCTGAAAAGCTCTAAAGGTACAGCATCACCCAAATTTTCTCTCTTTATTTTTTTCATATCTGTAAAAGTAAAATGATCCATGCCCGTAGCCTCCAAATTCTTATGTAATTTATATTTCAAATTTAATTAATATATTGAGTATAAACGTATCCAATAAATGCTTTGTGATCCTACGCACTTCCTATCTCTAATGATTGGAAGAACAAGGGTTAAAAATCATTATTTTATATTCTGACACTTGACTGTTAGCGCTTCATCTACGATAATTACAACCTCACCCAAAAAACTGGGACTGGAAGAAAATTGATTTTGAAAAGAGGCGGTCGTTATTAGCTGGTTAAGTGATCTATATAAATTACAGAAGCGGGAGCTAAAAAAGGACATCGAACCCTCTTTAGTCAATGCCATCTTTCGGATGTATGATAGATTTCCCAGGATTGGACTTAAAGAGCGGATCGGCCAGCAAGATATGTCTCTGGATATCGCTGATGCTTATATTAATGGTAGAAACGCAATGATTGAAGCTGGAGTCGGCATCGGTAAGTCCTTTGCATACCTCATTCCCAGCCTGCTCATTAACCAAGTCTCAAGACAACCGATCATTATTGCAACATCCTCCATACAACTTTCAGAACAGATTCATAAAGATCTGAGATTCATCGGAAGCCGGCTCGGATTTACATTGGTTCGCTCCGTAGTCGGAAAAGGCATGGGGCAATATGCTTGCCGATACAGGGCAACAGACCTGTTACAACCTGATGATTCAAGCTCTCCTCTATCTACGCTTGCCCAGCGTATTGTAAATTATGACATTGATGAGAGAGCAGATATTAAGGGCGGAGTTAGTGATGCAGTATGGTCTAATGTTTGTGTGAATGATTGTAAATTTGAACGATGCCATTATAAAAGTACATGTTCATTTTACGAGATGAGAGCGAAGATTAACGCCGACGCCAGCGACATGGATTTTATTATTGTCAACCAGGACCTGCTCATCCGTGATTTGATCAAGAAAAAAGAAGGAACGAAGGGATTAATCACTGAACGGCCAGCTCTGATCGTAATTGATGAAGCTCATAATCTGGAAGCAAAGGTTAGAGATGCTAGAACGCTCGAGTTTACATACCGGGGAACCTGCCGTATTCTGGATGACACCTTACAGATTCTCTTCAAGCAATCCGCAGATAACGGCCTTTTGCCGCAATTTAAATTTTTAAAAAGATGCGTGGGTCATATTTTCAAACAGGTAGAAGCGGATTTGCTGCAAACAGCCAAGCAGGATAATGACCGGATAAAAGTGTCGGAGATCACAGGGATTCCGTTAAAGCGGGGGGCTCAGGTTTTGAAAGAGTTTAACCTCAGCTTATCCGTCTTAACTTCCAAGCATGAGCGAGAGATCGATAATCTTTTTGAAGCCATGAACGGACTTATAGATCTCTTTGATGTACTCGCCGGAGTCCAGGATAACTACCTGATTTGGGGAAGCAATACCCAGCGTGAGGCCACTATTAGTATCTGTCCTAAAGGCATAAGCCAGTTCCTAAGATATAGCTTATTTAACGGGAAAACATCTGTTATTTTAACGTCAGCAACCATGTGCCAAACCGGAGAAACACTAGAGGAACAATATGCATACCTGACGCAGTCGCTCGGTTACAAGGGAGATTATATGGAGCGCCAGGCTTCGCCGTTTGATTATGACAACCACACCATGCTGTATATTGCTAAGGACATCCCTTACTACAACCATCAGAACAAGGTAGGTTATCTTGAAGCGGCATACAAGGAAATGCTGAGGCTCTGTAATTTAACGGACGGACGGACATTGGTTCTTTTTTCAGCGAAGGAAGATATGAAGTACATTCATAATAAGTTAAAATCCGAGAAGCTAGCATGGGCGGTGCATGTTCAAAGAGAAGGATCGTCTCAGGACGGGGTGATCGCTGAATTCCGTGGCAGTAAAGGCGTCCTTCTTAGTACCGGTGTATTCTGGGAAGGCGTGAACATCGAAGGTTCTGATTTGTCGCAGTTAATTATTTTCCGTCTGCCCTTCCCTGTTCCTTCCGATCCTGTCTATGAATATAAGGCATCTTTGACGAAGGATCCCTTAAATGACGTTTTTGTACCGGACATGCTGCTTCGGTTAAGACAAGGAACCGGGCGACTGATCCGTAGTGAGACTGACCTTGGTGTACTCAGCATACTTGATTCCCGTCTGTCTGCTGCTGCGAAAAAGGATTACCGGGATAAGGCACTGGAATCTTTACCATTTAAAAAGGTTACCGAGGATTTTAGAGTGCTGGAGAAGTTTGTAAAAGAAAAAGAGATACAACTTAGCGTTAAGTAGAATAGACTGTACCGTCCTCTAAGGAACGCGTATTTTTGAATAGCGATACTGTGTATCGTTTGGATGATCCTTTTCAGCATGAAAAAAACAAACAAGCCTGAAGAGCTTATGTGCCAGGCTTGTTTATTTTTGCTGTATCAGCTCTCCGAAGCTGATGATCCATTTATCATCCTTCATTCAATCATTCAAATTGTTCGTAGCCTCAAATGTGATAATCATTTACCCAAGGCAAAATAACCATCACGCTAGTACCTACCTGAACTTCTGAGTCTACCTTAATTTGTCCCCCATACATTTCTATTAATTGTTTACAAATTGATAATCCAATCCCTGTCCCTTTTTGCTTGGTTGTAAAGAAAGGGTCAAATATGCGATTTAGTTTATCCAGTGGAATTCCTTCTCCATTGTCTTTAAAAATAAGGATAATTTCGTTAGTCTCACTAGCGGTGCTAACTGTAATGTCTATTCTGCCTCTAAACGCTGTGAATGAATCGATACTATTTTTTAAAATGTTAAGGATTACCTGTTCTAGTTGAGAGGCGTTTCCATACGTCATTACTTTCTCTAGAGAATACTCCACGGAAAGAATAATATCATCACTAAGTATGAGTTGATTAACGATGTTATTAACTCTATGTATAACCTCGATAACGTTATATACTACGCCGGTATTTTTCGAACTATCTCCTTTTCGAGCCAGTACTAGGAAGTCCGTTACTAATCCGTTCAGAGCATCAATCTCTTTGATGGTTATATCCAGATACGCACGCAATTCATCCGCCTTGATCACCGGTTCATATAGCCTGTTATTTACAAGCTGGGCAAATCCTTTAATCGAAGCAAGCGGATTCCGTATTTCATGTGCCATACCAGCTGCCATTTGTCCCATAACAGCAATTTTTTGTTCATGCAAATTGTCAATCTGTTGATTTTTATTAGATAAATACCCCTTTGCAAAGCCCGTAAAACCGGTCCAGTTGCTTTCCATTAAACGATTATAAAAAAACAATCGAGTCGTAGAATCATCTTCCATCTCTTCAATGATCTTAAACATCATATTCTGAGCGATTAAGATTAAATCCTTGCTCATTTCAAGTAAGATATCAAAATGATCACCGAATATTTCTGCAGTATAAATCCCTTGCTCCACCCCCTCTTTTTCTAGTAGGTTTAGGTATTGGTCGTAATCAAAGGAATCCAAGAACAGTGCCTCTATCATACTCATTAATATCTTGTTGAATGTTGAATCTAACAATTCCTTATGCGTCTTTACAAACCAGGCGGATTCGATATTATTCATAGTTATAGAATGGTAATGCCTATCTAAAATAATTGGAACAGCTAGGGTTAATGACGAACGTAATGCATCTGCTCTATATGACATTTTCATCCTCCCTCTTTGTTGTTTTGTATTCAATATATATGTATATTTTCCTGCTTCAAAAGTAACAGTAAGTCACTATATTTCACAAAACCAATAGTTTTACTTAATTAATAATTATAAGCGCTATAAAAAATGCAACACCCCAAGCTATTCCGCCTGTAACGGAATGATTTGGGGTGTTGATTACTTGTATGATAAATCTATATAACCAAGGGGAGCTTGTTAGCCCCTACTTACCTTCAAAAGGCTAACCTTCCTCATTCTAGTATAACTATGCAATTGAAACGATAATGTCTTTGTACTATCAAAAATCATTTGATCCAGGATCAAATGATTTTTACGTTGCTCCTTGGTTATTCAAACAGATCATTCACGGAACGAATAGGCTTCACATCCATCGATTCCTTCGATGCGGCTAGATTCAAATACACTCCTACCCAGATGATTGCGCATAAAATGATATAAACCATCTCTTTATCCCCTCCCTTGCGTGGGTTTTATCAGCAATCTATTAATCGTCTCTGTACTCAAAAACATCAATGTTAGTAGGGCAAATACTATGAACCAGAGCATCGATGGAGCAATGAAAAATCCAAGTAGCGCAACCGCAGTATGGAAACAACTGAACAATGTGATTCTACCCGTACCCAGACGCTCGACCATCCTTTTGCTGAAGAGACTGGACACGATACCCGCCGAGCCAAGAGATGAACCAATCTCGGGCCAGATAACGGGCCATGCCGAGCCGAGTAAAGAGTCAGGAAGTCCTAGACTAATAAAAGCCAGATATATAATAATCAAAAACCAGGTAGACAAGCATGCTTCCCCCTCGTGATAAAAATGATTCGTTGCACGCGTAAAGAAATACATTTATACACTTAATAAATATACTTTATAAAGTCTATGTATGAAGTATGCAATATAAGCATTCCTTTGTCAAGCAACCCATTCAATGATCTGGAGCTGTATCATTAGTGTGCAGTGCATATCAGCAATTGGATCAATACTCATATTGATCACCTAAAAAAAGAGGCTTGTCCCATAAGTCATTCATCTCATGACTTATGGGACAACCTCTTAATGGAGCTCGACCAAATCCGGCTCCAATGACTTCAATGTCAACCAGCGCAGGCCGGCCTCGAAATCTTCTTGAAATGTATCTTGCATAACAATCTGTGGATAAATGGGCATTGGATGTCGAAGCTGATAAGCTTCCCAAGCAGATGTCCAGATTTCTAATTCCACCTTATCCTGATATATTACAATTTTGTCCGGAGCAAGAACAGCATTCAGGGTTTGGATAATCCGGCAGGTAGTATCGATGAACGTGTCCTTGCCCATCTCGAGACTCCAGTCAGGCATGTCGGGCAGGAATTTTATTTCCCCTGACATGCCCTGATTACCTTTAAGGATCTTTCCATTCAGATAGATACCCATGCCAGGTGGGTACCTGTTTGGAAAGTAAAGACCGAGCAAGTACTGTTCCTCTCCCTCTCCCTGGTTCATGCAATATCCGCTGATAGCTGCATTAACGTCATTTTCAACCAAGATAGGCAACTCAAATTGTTGCTCAATCTCTTGAATCATCCGTGAGCCAGTCAGCTCATGGTGGCTGCTGACTTTAATTTCGCCGTTGACAACCTGTCCAGGAATGCCTATGCCAATAACCTTGATAGAAGGATACAAGGCTATAGAGTGTTCAATAATATCACAAAAAAATTGTCTTTCGAAGACTGGAATGATATGTTCATCCTTCGCCAGAATCTCGTTCTCCAAATTCACAACGGTGGCTGAAATCAGTACCTGTCCCTCTTTATCCTTCAGATAAATAACCAGCCCGAGGCTGAAGTTGTAATTGTAGCGATAAGTTTGTGCTGGCCTACCACCGTTTGATGGTACAGTCAAGTCTTCGAACAGCTCACCTAACTCGTGCAGCTCCTTGACTAATGAGTTTACTGTTACGACGCTCAGTTTGGTCAGTGCTGCCAGCTGGGGTTTGGTGGCTGTATTTATACGTTTCATCACTTGACGAACGTTGTTAAGATTAATTTCCTTCATTAAGTTGGCGTTTGCTGTTCTCATAAGCCCCCCTGCTCGATGAACGTAGGGATCAATTCATCAGGTATTCCTTTTAAGTATGATTGTACCTTAATGTCGTCTAGTTTTCATCTTCGTATCTTAATACGATAGTGAAATATTAAATCTTGGGGTCCATCAAACTGAATTGCAAAGAATTGAACCTGGCTCGGATTAACAATAAGGACCTTTAATTATTAAGAAATAGAGCCAACAAATCTTAGCCGCTCTTCCATTAGTTCCATCATTCTCATCTTAATTCGTAATTACCCATTTTTGCCGATCAAGAGCAGGATCAAATTCGCTTAGAGACAATGTTGTTCCATCCGCTGATACTTCCAGCGCTTTCTTATGATGAGCAGAAATAATACTTACGGTACCATCATCATTTTTGTGAAAAATCCAACGCTGATTGTTATATCCGAGATAATGGTATAACTGAATTTTATTTTGCCCTGTGTCTAGATCAAGCGCCTGACCGGCTGTTGTACGAATGGAATAGGAACCTGCATCATCCCCCGTCGGCACGAATACCCACTTCTGATCCGTAGAATCATTCGCATCCTTCAGGGTAACAGCTTCACCATTTGCAAGATTTGCTGTATAGAGAGATTTGTGTAGTTTTGCATTTACTAGACTGGATGTGGTCAAGTTGGCAGGTGTTTCTCCGCTCACGTTAACGTTTTGATATGAAACATATCCACCAAATACATGTAATCCAAAGCAACCTTCTGCAAAAGTGCCATCCTGCAGGTCGATCACTTTCTGCCCGTCCACATAAACTACAATATGCGGGCCCTTCGCTTCGATTTTCACTTTGTAGGTTTGAACCGGGTGAATGAACGTCGGAACTTTTGCTAGAATCTGACGCTCTTCAAAACGGCCGTCGATTTTATAAAACAGACGGATGGACTTCATATTCGGATTCAGATTTAAGTAGTATCCGCTGCGTCCATCTTCGCTGGCGCGGAACAACATAGAGCCTGCTCCCCCGGATTTCCCTAACATCATATCTGCTTCATAAGTAAAATCTCCAGCCTGCTTCGCTGCGATATAATTCGCGTCACTCAAGTAACTTCCACGAATTCCATTTTCACTAATGACCCAAGAGGCTGCAGAAAGATCTTTAGTCCATCCACCTAAGTTCGTATGAAATTCACCATCAGTTACCTTAACTAATACGCTTGTTGATGTCTTCCCATTTGGAGTAGAGACAGTAATGATAGACTCGCCTTCTTTTTTTCCTACAATGGTTGCCTGTGAGTTATCTGCCATGTTTAGTTCAACTACATCTTTGTTACTGGAATTCCATTTCAGCGGCTGTGCACCATTGCCTGTTCCATTCTCTACCATTGCCAAGAGTTTGTCGCTTTGCCCCTTGCTCAGTTCACGATCATTTGTATCCATCATTATCTTGGTAGCGGAATTGGACTCCTGATTCCATACAGAGCCTAACCGATTCACCTTCAGAGATACGACCTTTACGTTGCCTCCATTGGTGTAAAAGCTCAAAGCTCTGCTGGCTGGATCCGGAAAAATGACATCAGAGAAAACGACTTTACCGTTGTTGCCAAAAACCTCAACAGAAGACTCGTCTACAAGGATACGCATCTTAATACGCTTATTCTCCGTTTGCATTGACGCTTCATGTCTTGTACTAAATAAACTCGAAAAATCCGTCAAACCAGATGCAGACCGATCCACGAAAATCTGACTCTCACTAGGTTTATATCCAACTACCGTTTTCTGACTTCCACCTACACGAACGTTAAAACCAAATTCACTTACCTGACTGTCTGCAGGAATTTCTACTTCAGCTTCAATCTCGTATGCCCCAGAAGTAACGCCTTTCAGTAGGTTCTGAGAAGAAGGACTCACCACTTTATTAGCTGTAGAATACAGCTGACTACGCAGCGATTGGAGCTCCTTGATTGGGCTTTGAACGAGCTGAATCCCATCTTTAGTCGTTACTAATGAGACTTCCCTTGGGATTGACAGTTCGCCCTTCCAATGGTTCGTTGGAAAAGCAAACGGATAGTCCCAGTTTGTCATCCAAGCCATCATTACACTGCGATGATCTGGCATGTTCGAAAAAGACATTGATGCATAGAATTCTTTTCCAAAATCAGTTCGCAATACTATGCCTGCCGGATTATCATTTACGAATTTACCTTCCGCTGTTAAATGACCCACAAAATATTCAGCATCTGATCCGCCTGTTTTTGAATTCGCTCCTGTACTAATCATCAGAACCCACTTCTTCTGTGATGTTCCGTCTACCGAAAGCTGAAGCAAATCCGGACATTCCCATACACCGCCGCGAACATAGTCCCCGTATCCCCAACTATCTGTCAGGGTCCAATCAAGTAGATTCGTTGAAGTAAAGAAACGAATATGATCTCCACCGGATACAACCATTACCCACCTGTTATTGTCGTTATCACGAATCACTTTCGGATCACGAAAATCCCAACCTCCAGGCTCATCTCCATTATCGCCGGGATTTCCAATAACAATTGGACGTTCCTTGGAATATTCCCAAGTACGACCTTGGTCCTTGCTGTATGCAAGACCGATACGCTGATTCCCATTCGGGCCATCGGGATTAAAGGAAGTGTAGTAGGCAATTAGCCCCTTACCTCCTGAATCCCCGAACAAGCCTGATTCATTCGTCAAATCTGCCACAGCCGATCCAGACCAGACATGTCCATGATCATTCCATGGCAGCGCAATCGGAAGCCGCTTCCAGTTCAGCATATCTTTACTGACAGAATGTGCCCATGTGCCTCCGTCCTGATGGAATAGATGATATTCTCCTTCGAAGTAGACCAGTCCATTCGGATCACTTGCAGAACCACGAATTGGCGTATAGTGATATTGAGGACGATATTTTTCATTATAATAACTGCTGGCATCCGTCACATAAGTATCCTGGAAGTAAGCCGTTCCTTGTTTAACGACGATTCCTGCATATCCATCGGTGTAGGTTTTATCTGTTAGATCGATTGCAGCCGGGGTGTATCCGTCTAGGAAGACCTGAATTCTGTTTCCATTTGCCTTTATCTCTACGTGATGTTTTGCTCCGGTCTGACTTGGATAGGTATGCTGTGAACTTGCAATGTCTGTTCCGTTAGCTTTCGTCAAGCTTACACGGACCTGATTTCCTTCCTTCGTAAGGGCAGCTTCATATCCCTTTGTTCCATCAGCCGATGAACGAAAGGCGAGCGCTGCAACAGAATCAGGACGAAGAGATATATTCCCTTCATATACAAAATCATCAGCTTGTTTGTTATAAATTTGCTGTGACTTACTCTCGTTTACTACCATTCCTTTTTTGCCGCTGATATTAGGCTGCCATTGTCCTTGATTTGTAACCACAGCACCTAGATTTCCTTTCAGATCACTTACGATTATGTTTTGGAACAAAACAGAACCATCCCATACATTGAGTCCTAGCTTACCTGTACGATACGCGTTATCCTGAACCTCAATCACAGGTTTATATGCATTGTCCCAATATACTTTCAGCGATGACCCCTCTGCTTTCACCTTGAGATGATAGATTTCGCCTGCCTTGACTGTAACTTTTCGCTCCTCTTTTAATTTCCCTTCACCACCACTTGCGTCCTGTAAACGAATCATACCTGCATTCGGTACGATTTGGAGCATATAGGAACCCCAGCCATCTTCATTAGAACGGAACAATAAGGTCACGTCCGCTTGCATATCCTTGATCATGACATCAGCTTCATAGATAAAATCCTCTGACACCGTTTCGGAGATTGCCATTACATTTTCTTGTGGATCGGAAGTCAGTAAGATTCCTTCAGGAGTATCCACCAAGTTACCTTTTCCTTTTATTTGCCAACCTGTCAAATTCGTATTTGTATTGGTTACGCTTTCAAAAATAGAAAGTCCCTCCTTAGCTCGTTTGCTTACCTCCTGTTCAGCGAGCGCAGCCCATCCAGTCCCGGGATTTGCTACATAAATGCCTGCTGAAGTCATTACAAGTCCTATTGCCATAAGAAAGCATATTGCGACTTTTCCTTTATTTTTCATCTTCTTTGCCCTCTTTTTCTATCATTAATATTGAAAAACAAGAAGGAGGCCAATTCATTACTGCACTGACCTCCTCTATATATTCTTTTACAATTGAGCAGAAATCTGACTTTCCAGTGCTGTGAGTCCAAGAGCCAGAGCACCGCATAATCCCGCCTGTTGGCCTAACCCTGGTGGAACGATATACTCATCTATGTGTTCCAAAATAGTACTTGAGCTGACATAGCCGTTCAGGTTCTGAAGCACAGCCTGACGGATCAGTGGAAACAATTGTGACTGCTGCATAACACCACCACCCAGAATGATTTTCTGAGGAGAGTTAAGCAATATAGCACCCGTAATCGACTGTGCAATATAAAATGCTTCCATTTCCCATGCAAGATGATCCATAGGAAGTTCATGGCCCTTCTTCCCCCACCTTGCTTCAATAGCAGGACCTGCCGCCATCCCTTCTAGGCAGTCCCCATGATAGGGACATCCCCCTGGGAATACATCGTCAGGATGGCGTCTCGTAAGAACATGACCCCCTTCAGGATGCACAAGACCATGAATGAGTTTACCTTCTGAATACACTCCCACACCAACACCCGTGCCAACTGTATAGTACAAACAGCTGGATAACCCTTGGGCAGCGCCCCATTTGGCTTCACCAAATGCCGCTGCATTGACATCCGTGTCCCATCCAAAAGGAACCGAAAAGTTTCTTTTCAAAGTGCCCAGCATATCGTAATTTCCCCACCCTGGCTTTGGTGTTGTAGTAACGCAACCATACGTTGGGCTGTCTGGGCGTATATCGATCGGACCGAACGATCCAATTCCGATAGCTTCTACTTGCTTGCCTTGAAAATATTGAATAACTTTGGGCAGCGTCACCTCAGGATGTTCTGTTGGGAAACTAATCTGATCTTCAATTTCCCCATTTTCATTCCCAATGCCACATATAAACTTCGTCCCGCCAGCTTCAATCGCTCCTATACGCATATACATGACTCCTCTCGATGACTAATTCTTGTCTTGCTCAGCAGAGGGAGTAAGCTCATAGATATCCAGGGAAATCAGCAAGTCATTCTCATTTTCTGCAAACACAGCTATACCTTTAGATTCTAGTCCAGGGAATATAAGATCCGTAATCACTGCCTGACCACCATTACTGAATGCCTCAACTGAAGAGCGATCCACAAAAATACGGAGATCATTTGACTCATCAAGCGCTTCGAGCTTGGCTGAATGATGTCCTACGAAATGTTCGTGGAAATCATGCTGACCTGAAGCCATCCGATCTACATAAAGCTCCTCTGTCTCACCGTTAATACCGATTATTGTTTGACTATCCGCACCTACTCTTACTTTGAAGCCTACAGATTTACCTCGAGTAAACTCAGCTATAATCTCATAAGATTCCAAGTGAATCTCCTTAAGAAGAGTATTGATTTCTTGCACCGTTGCCTCTTTCACAGAAAGGACTTGTACACGAGCAGATTCCAACTCTTGTACAGGCTTCTGCACAAGAAAGATCTCCCCTTGTCTTGATTCGAGTTGAAGTTCCCTTGCAATCGTCATCGCGCCGCGGAATTCTTCTGCCGGCGTCTTGTTAGCATACATCCAGTTGCTCATCCAGCCGATAAATAGTCGTCTTCCATCTTCAGCCGGTATATCAGACCAGCTTACACCTGCATAATTATCTCTTCCATAATCAATCCAGCGAACTTTTATCGAATCTTCATCTGGCGTGAACACTTCTCCATCAAAATCCCCTGTGAAATACTGAGTTCTTGACCCTTCCACAAAAGCGGGATCCGCACCGATGCTCACAAGCATCACCCATTTCGTGTTCGAATGATCGCCATCAATAGCAAGTCGGAACAAGTCTGGGCATTCCCATACCCCGTCATGAGAACCGATTCCGTTACCAAATTCGCTGGCATATGTCCAGTTAATTAGATCAGGAGAATGATATAAACACACCGTTTGACCACAAGCTACAACCATCACCCATTGATTCGTATCTTGATTCCAAAATACTTTGGGGTCACGGAAATCAATGAATGTATCATGTTCAAGTACCGGGTTTCCTTCATATTTCGTCCAGGTTCTTCCGTTATCTTTACTGTAGGCCAAGCTTTGACGCTGAATGGCTGGCTTGCCTTCTGGCATATCCAAATGATGCGTAAAAATTGCTACTAAACCTGGTTTACCTTCAAAAAATCCAGTCGTATTATTCCAGTCAACTACAGCACTGCCGGAAAAAATCATACCTAATTCATCTGGAGCGAGAGCGATAGGCAGTTCCTCCCATGTAACAAGATCCTTGCTGACCGCATGGCCCCAGTGCATAGCTCCCATGGTCATTCCACCCGGATGGTGCTGAAAGAACAAATGATATTCACCCTCAAAATAAACCATTCCGTTTGGATCGTTCATCCACTTTTCCTTAGGGGAAAAATGATACACACCTCGGTAATTTTGTTTCGCAATCGTAGACATTATTGTTTTCTCCTTTACTCCCGTTCTAAGATCATCTCTCTTTATATAGATGAAGGTCGTGTATAGCAGGTAACTGCATGGAACACGGCCTTCACCCCACAATATTAATCATTTGTTATTGGGTTGCTCTATCATATCCGCCTTGTTTAATTTGAAGCCATTCTTGCAAGCCCAGACGGTCCAATTCTTTCAGATATTCATCCCACTGCGCTTCGATTTTACCGTTTTGGTACCATTCCGTGCGCATTCTAAGCACGTAGGCAAAAAGATCTGTTTCAATTGTCGTAAGGCGATCAAGCTCTTGAATGGAGTGGAATACACTCGGCATTACGTTTTCTGCTTTCATATTTGGCGCCATGATATTCTTGATAATATCCATTCTGCTTTTGGCATCATCCGGCATGGTTGTGTATTTCCCATAATAAGAATCAAGAATAGCTAGGGGTCCACCGACACTTGTTTTCTCACGTAGTTCTACAGGAGCTGCACCCTCCAGTGGCAAATGTTTCAGCATTCCTTTTTCTTTATCAAATTCGAAAATATTCTGCTGTTTTTCATCTCCATACGTCCCCCAGTTGTTCTGTACAGATTGAATCGGATCGAAGAGTTGATCAACCCATTTCGCTGTCGTTTCCAAGTTCTTATTGGCGCTTGTGACAACCATCTTACCTCTTCCCAAACCAAGCGCGTTCGTTCTTGTTACGTTAACTTCACCATCGGGTCCAGCAAGTGGAGGCATAACTTCGTAGCTGTCATTATCTCCGGTGATGTTGGCCTTATCCCATGAGAAGTAAAGTCCGTATTTCTGATCCTTTCCTTTTGCAAGGTAAGTACTCCAGTCTTGTGTGTAGGCTTCAATATCAATGAGTCCTTCTTTATACAGCTCGTTAATAAAAGAAACTGCTTCCTTGTAGTCTTCTTGTGCCGCCGTAAATATCACTTTCCCATCATTGCTCACAACCGCATGGTCAGGGTTCTCACCCAATCCAAACGAAGCAAATAGGAATGCCAGATCTTCTGCTCCCGGCTTGTTAATAAAGGACAATGGAATTTCGTCAGCCTTACCGTTGCCATTTGGATCTTTTGTCTTGAATGCAATTAATACTTCCTTTAATTCTTCTGTTGTTTTAGGCATATCAAGGCCAAGCTTCTTAAGCCATTCCACATTGATCCAAGGCATACTATCTACCGCCTGGATTCTTTCTTTACCGCTACCCAGCTCTTCAATCCATGGAAAGGCATAAATATTGCCATCTGGTGCCGTAATCATACTCTTATATTCTGGTGCTTCTTCCAGCACCTTTTTGAAGTTTGGCATATTGTTTTCGATGAGATCATTCAGCGGAACGATGGCACCATCTTTAGCAAGCTTGAGCAGCTCATAGTCACTATAGTCCGCATTAAAAATTGCATCAGGAAGATCACCACTTGCCACAGCCAAGTTTCTTTTTTCAACAAATACGTCTTTCGTGAAATTCTTCCAATTAATATGAACATTCGTCTTTTCTTCAAGACGTTTATTAATCAGTTTTTCATTTGGATCCGTTGGTGCAAGTGGAGAGCTTTGCGTAATAAAGTTCAAAGTTACTTTACCGCTGGCGTCCTGTTCTTTACTAGCTGCACTTCCCCCTCCTCCTCCACCGCATGCACTAAGGAACATAAGTGAAGCAAGTACAGTTACAGAAGCTGCTTTCGTCGAAACTCTTGATTTCTTAATTCTTTTCATAGGGTATGACCTCCAAATTAGATATGAATGAATTAATCTTTATCTATGTGCAGCCTGTTTCCTACTTAAGGGAACCGACCATAACACCTTTTTCAAAGTACTTCTGGAAGAACGGATACATAACAATGAGTGGCAAACTGGAAACAACGATGGCAGCATACTTGATGATTTCAGACAATCGTTTCATTTCCGCCATGGCGAGTTGATCGCTGATCATGCCCGGATCTACCTGATTCTGGATCAAGATGGAACGCAACACGAGCTGCAGTGGATGAAGATTAGGATTATCTAAATAGATCATAGCGTCAAAGTAGGAATTCCACTGGCCAACAAAGGCATAAAGAGCGAGCACAAAAACAATCGGTTTGGAGAGCGGTAATACGACACTGAAGAAAATCCGCATCTCCGAAGCTCCATCTACATTAGCGGCTTCCTTCATTTCATTCGGAACTCCTTTGAAGAAAGTTCTAGAGAGAATAATGTTCCAAACATTGACTGCCCCTGGAATGATCACCGCCCATACTGTATCAAGCAGACCAAGGTTCTTAACGAGCAGATATGTAGGTATGAGTCCACCCCCAAAGAACATGGTGATAATAAACAATGTCATGAAGAACCCTTTTCCTTTGAGCCTGTCATCGGACAGTGCGTACCCTGCACAGATTGAGACGAGAACGGTAATCATAGCAAATGAAACAGAGTATAAAACAGAGTTTCCAAAACCTCGGATCATGGCCGGATTAGAAAGAATTTTTTTATACCCTTCTAATGACCAGTCCGAAAGATTGAATGATAATCCTTTACTGAGCAGCACAGATGGATCCATAAAAGAAGCAATCACTACATAAATCAAAGGAAGTACGATGATAAGTACGGCCAGTGTCAGGAAGATCGCGTTCAGCACGACGATAAAGCGATCTAATCCGGAATGTTTAATAGGCATAGCTTGTTGCTCCTTTCTTAGTAAAGACCTTCACCCTCATTCAGTTTCTTCACGGTGAAGTTAACTGTGAGGAGCAAGACGATGTTGATGATAGAGTTAAACAATCCTACTGCGGCTGAATAGGCATAATCGCCCGACTGCAAACCAATTTTATAAACGTAAGTCGGAATGATTTCTGAGGTTGGTAAGTTCATCGCCGTTTGCATGAGATAGGCTTTTTCGAAGCCAATGGACATAATCCCACCAGCTGCAAGGATAAATACGATAGCCATAATTGGACGAATGGTTGGCAGATCGATATGGCGTATTCTTTGTAGAAGATTAGCGCCATCGAGATTGGCTGCATTATGTAACTCAGGATCGACATTAGCAAGCGCTGCTACATAAATAATGGATGCCCAACCGGCTCCGGTCCAAATATCAGATAAAATGTAAATCGAACGGAAGTACTCGGGACGAGACATGAACATAATTGGTTCACCTGTAAGCCAGGTAAAAAACTGGTTAATCGGTCCCGTTGGGGACAAGAAGATAAACAACATCCCGACCACAACGACAACAGAAATAAAGTTAGGTGCATACAAGAACAATTGAATGTTCTTTTTGACGCCTGCACGGCGAATTTGATTCAACATTAAGGCAAGCAGGATCGGAATTGGAAAACTCAGAATTAATCCGAAGAAACTTAATTTAAGCGTATTCAAAAAGATTACTTCGAAATTGGGAGAAGAAAGGAATTTCTCGAAGTTGTACAAACCTACCCATTCACTCCCCATGATTCCTTTGATTGGGCTGAAATCTTTAAAGGCTATAATCGCACCATACATAGGACCGTATTTAAAAATAAGGGTCAGAATCACAGCTGGTGCGAGCAAAATATAAAGAAAGTAGTGCTTCTTTAAATAATCCATTAAGGAACTCTTATGTCGCGTCACCGTTATTCCGTGTTCGGCTTCTATTGGGTTATGCAATGCCTTTACCTCCGTTCTTATCAATGTTTACATCTTGATGCAGTAAGGGCTTTCAATCTCACTTATGTCCTGCTGCTTTTACAATTTACCAAACACTTAATCGTTCGTCAATACATTTTGTAAAAATATTTATGTGCATATGACAAATTATTCTGTTCATAAATGACGTATACTATTTTACATAATTACAAATACAGCCAAATTAAATAAGGATATATACTTTAATCTCATGATTTTCTCTAAAATATGAAAACAAAGCTATTTTTTTGCACATATGCAACCTAATAAAATGTAAACTAAATTGTTCATTTGTAAATATCATGTTGCTATTTTTAGCAAACTAATATACATTAAAGAGAGTTGGAATAATGGCAAATAGATACACTATTTGTGGCGAATATTAAGAACAAGAATATAGAGGTGAATTACATAGGTGGCCAGAGAAAAAGTAACCATACAAGATATCGCGGATGCTTTAGGAATCTCCAGAAATACAGCTTCTAAAGCCCTAAATGGAACGAACGGTATACCTGATGAAACCAGAAACAAAGTAATTAAGAAAGCAATAGAGTTAAAATATAAACAATTTGCTTTTATGGACACCGAGAGTGTTCAATCAAGAAACTCTGGAAACATCGCTTTATTAACAGAAAACTTACCTAACACTTCCCACTTTGGGTCGAAACTGATCAGTGGCATGGAAAAAAGAATCAGTGCAGAAGGATATAATTTATCCATGCACATTATAAGAGACATTGATCAAGAGTCCCTGTCTCTTCCAAATAATTTTGATATCTCCAATGTAGACGGAATTATTTGTATTGAGTTGTTCAATTCGGAATATAGTAAGCTGATTACAAGTCTAGGTATTCCAACTATTTTCATCGACTGCTCTGCAGATGTCTGTTACCCTGAATTCCAAGCAGATGTACTTCTCATGGAGAACGAACACAGCACATACCAACTTACCAAAAAGTTAATTGAGGGCGGTTACAAATCACTGGGGTTCATCGGGGACTATAATCACTGTAGGAGTTTTAATGAAAGATGGGTGGGCTTTAATCGTGCACTAATAGAATCCGGGATTCAGCTTGATCTCACACAATGCATTCTCGATGACGATCAACTATTTTTCTCTAGTCCAGAGTGGGCAGATACTAGACTAAGTCAAATAAATGAGCTCCCTTCTGCTTTCGTGTGTGCTAACGATTATATTGCGGTTACCATTATGAAGTCACTCAAAAATGTGCTTTCCATTCCTAACGACATCGTCATTTGTGGTTTTGATAACGGTCCTGAATCAAGCATTGTAGAACCCCATCTTACTACGGTTCATATTTACAGTAATGAGATGGGTGTCAAAGCAGCCGAAATGCTACTTTCCCGAATTAATGATCCGAAGCAACCCTATCAGGTTTCTCATATTTATACCAAACTCATCATAAGAGACTCTACACCTAATATCAGTTGATGAATTCATAATTTTGAGATAAAAAAATAACCTACGAAAATGAAGCAAAGAACCCAAGCGATTTAAAATTCAATCGCTTGGGTTCTTTATGTTTGTTAGACTACAAGAATGACCGTCTACTCCCTTTATTGGGACGATAGCTCTTAATGGCATTAATCAAGCCGATCACGATGTGATGTCAACAAAGAGGGCGTCTCTTATTCGTTGTTCCCCATCGTGCTGATGTCGATGACGAACCGGTAACGGACATCTGAAGCAAGCACACGCTCCCAGGCTTCATCAATCCGGTCAGCAGAAATGACCTCGATTTCAGATGCAATATTATGTTCAGCGCAGAAATCAAGCATTTCCTGCGTTTCACGAATTCCGCCAATCATCGATCCGGCAAACGAGCGGCGGTGGCCGATCAGCGAGAATACGTTTACTGCCAAAGGATCAGCAGGCGCACCGACATTGACTAATGTACCATCCAGCGCCAGGAGCGAAAGATAGGCATCGATATTAATCTGCGCGCTTACAGTATTTACGATTAGATCGAACGAACCGGCAAGCTGTTTAAATGTCTCCGGATCGCTAGTGGCATAATAATGGTCCGCCCCTAAATTCAATCCGTCTTCCTTCTTCTTCAGGGACTGTGATAAAACAGTAACCTCAGCCCCCATGGCATGAGCGATCTTCACAGCCATATGTCCAAGCCCACCAAGACCCACTACAGCTACTTTTTTACCGGGAGCTGCTCCCCAATGACGCAGAGGTGAATAGGTGGTGATTCCTGCACACAGAAGCGGTGCAGCAGCATCAAGCGGAATACTGTCAGGGATCCGAACCACAAAATCCTCGGTTACGACGATATGAGTGGAGTAGCCGCCTTGCGTATACTGCCCGTACCGGTCGATAGCTCCATAGGTGCCCGTATTTCCACTCAGGCAATACTGCTCCTCACCTTTATGGCAATTACTGCACTCTCCACAGGAGTCAACCATACAACCTACCCCTACCCGGTCGCCCACTGAGTACTTTGTGACTTCAGAACCAATCTGGCTGACAATTCCGGCGATCTCATGTCCCGGAACGAGTGGATAGTTGACCGGTCCCCACTCCCCGCGGGCAGTATGAATGTCCGAGTGGCAAATACCAGCGTATTTAATCTCAATAAGAACATCGTGCGGCTGCAGTTCTCGGCGTTCGATTGTGGTTAGCTTAAATGGACCTTCCTGACTGAATGTAGCGCGTGCATTAACTTTTATCATAGTGAAACCTCTCTTCTGGTTAATAATAAAATCTAAAACGCCAGCTTTACAAAACATATGTTATTACTTAAAGTTAACTCTAAGTCAAGCACAAAATATATTTGAGATTGGAGATAGATGATGAAGACATACTCCATAAGTGAAGTTGCAGAGTCCTTTAACATGACACCACATACCCTACGTTACTATGACAAGGAAGGTCTTTTCCCTTCTATAGAAAGAACCTCCGGCGGTAAACGTATATTCAAACAATCCGATATGGACGCTTTAAAGGTAATTGAATGCCTGAAGTCATCCGGGATGCCAATTAAAGAAATAAAACATTTCATTGAGTGGTGCTCTGAGGGGGATTCCACCTTACAGCAAAGATATTACATGTTTCTGGAGCGGAAAGCTTCCGTAGAAGCGCAGATGGAAGAATTGAAAAAAACGATGGAAGTCATAGAACACAAATGCTTCTACTACAAGACTGCCTTGGATAGTGGTACGGAAGATATCCATAAAAATAATAAAATAAAAAGTTCATCCGCTCATTAGGAATGGACCTTCAAATTACAGTAAAGGCGGGGCAGATTGATCTGCCCCGCCTTTCTTCAATTCATTTTTTTTAATTGGTACGCCTTTTTGCCAGAAGCTTCTCCGTAAAATTCACATCAAAAAAATGAATGATGGGTCCCAGACCAAGTGCTGACACCAAAGTTCCTAAGCCTACAATGCCTCCTGCCAGGAAACAAATCAGAGCACAAAGAGCATCCGTAAACATCCGGTGCCAAAAATAAGATATTTTAGGGAAGTTCTCTCTCATAATCAGGGACAAGCTGTCGTAGGGAGCTACTCCCACCTTCGATGTCTGATACAGGGATACCCCAAAACTGCATACCACCACGCCAATTGCTACGATAACCACACGCTGCCATAACAACTGAGGTTCGCCGAACAGAGATAGCCAATTATTATGAAAGAAAGTAGCAATATATCCTAAAAGAATTGCGTTTACGAAAGTCCCGACTCCAATAAACTTTCGTCCTGTTATGAATTCGATTACAAACAATAGCAGGTTCAGTAAGATCAAAAAATTCGCATATGTTATACCGACGCTCTCTGCAAGTGCCATTGCCATACCGCTGAAGGGATCATTCCCCATGCCGGACAGCTTGAAAATACTAATTCCCATGCCCAGAAATACATTGCCGATAATCATAATAAGCAATCGTTTTTTATCGACGTTATGAATATATCCCCTCATATTGTCCATCCTATTTTCATATTAAAAATGCAACTTACAATAACGACGTCATTATATCATATTTTCTTGATTTGGATTGGAAAGAAATACAAAGACTACACAGAAAGGAGACGATTAAATGAAGGACGACAAGAAAGCTCCGCTTGATGGACGCGGCCCGGGTGTTGATCCCATAACCGAACCCGATTCAAGCCTGGCTGGCGATATGGGAGCAACAGGTAAGCTGGAAGAAATCGTGGGTGCTTTACAGGGCGACGAACCAGAGATCACAGCTCCCGGCATTTCTCCTGATAAACAAAAAAATACAGAAACAACGGACTGAACATTGTTTGAAGGGAACATTCTAGGAAAGAGACTGTCCGATATTATTACAGCTAATGAGGTATCCCGTTTTTTAATATTCCAGGATCCGGGATACTTTGTTATCTAATCACCTTTCCTAAAAAAACAAAACAACTTATCCGCAGACAAGTCGCCTTTTAATACTTTAATGTTAACAGATCTACTTTATGACTTTAAGCTCACCGCTTTCAACATTATCAAGTCCAACTCTTCCTGTGACAACAGCATCAAACACCATGACTGACCAACTTCTTTTGGGACAATATCATCATTATCAAAATTGTAAAAACCTAATGACTCTAAATGCTTATACTACTTGTTCACATATGATTTGTTCAACCTGCAAACTTGAATTTTTAAAAACAGGCAATATTTTTTCCAAATACCAAGTGAAGTCGGTAATATCAATATCACTTTCAACTACAATTTTATTCCTATATATTAATAAACTGAAAACCATCTCATTCGTATTAAATATAAGCAAATCGCATCCGGCTTTAGAATCTCTTCATAACAATTGAATTCCAATAGTTTCACATAACCAATTGAAATCATCATCACCTATCGGTAGAAATGTAACAATCCCCTTACTATCGACGTAATCCCAACCTTCATTTACAAAGTGCTAAATTAAATTGGGTACTGATAAAATTGCACGACTACGCTCACTTAAAAAACCTCCAACCCCGTATATGCGGCTTCGGAAGTTATTCATTGACGCTGCATTTCGCAGTTACTCTAAGTACAGAATCCCAAAATCACAGCTTCTATGAAAATCTGGTTTGTTCGAATGAACTTTGCTCCATGTTCCAAAATGCGGATAGGTCGTATCGTCGCCGCACTTGTAAAAGTTACCTCTTATCCTTTTTCCCGGTACTGCCCGAAAATCCGAAAAATAAGATTGTACCCAAGCCCATGAGATCGAAAAGCTTAATTCCCAATACACTCCTCCTTTATCATTGATTTGATCCGTGGTGCATAGGACGTGGAAAAGTGCCGGATTGATAGTGATTGGGAAGCGATCATACCGATCTGCTCCTATCTGCAAGAGAATTACGCCATTCGCATTAAATTCGAAATTCATATAGCGCTGGTCCGAATCCGGAGTAGGCTGAAAAAAGAACTCGATGCAGCTATCCTTATACACGGGATCATTCATGTTTCTATATGTTCGTATTGGATTCTTTTCGTAAACCTTAAACTGAAGCTTCAGATCCTCCTGACTGTAATTTAATCTTGCTGTAACGACCGGGTTATACCCTTTAAGCCATTGATACTGCTTGATGATCTGGACTTCTTCTGTATCTGAACCATCCGTCTGATTTGTCAGGCGGGAAATTACTAAGGTTTCCAATTTTCTTTCCATGGTTCTTTCCCTTCTGTTCGGAATCCCACTGGGGCTAACACAGCAAAACAACCCCATTAATTAACTTGATTATTTAAACCCGCGATTCCCCGGTTTTCCAATACGCAGTTTCGATCCCCGAGATTTCGCACGGCCGTCTGCCGTTACATGTATTGGCGGATGAAGGAGACCGCCCGCTCTATATCCCTCTCGGGCGCATCCCCCCGTATCCGCTCTCTTGCAAGGCGGCGAAGTAGGCGTCAAAATCTACCTTCCCCTCGCCCAACGGAACCTCCTGGAATATGACTCCGGAGCTTACAAGCTCTGCAATCCGTTGATGATCCAGCGGCTGGTATCCGACGGCACCGTACACATCCCTCGGATCGACCGGCTGATGTCGGATGCTGTCCTTCACATGGATGTGGACGATATAGTCCTTCAGCAGGTGTATACCATACACCGGGTCATCCCCTGTTACCATCACCATGTTGGTCCACTCTTATTTCGCGCAAGGTAACGTAATTCCTTCATGGATTGCCCGGTCGGCCAGGAGAGCGATATCCATCGCCCGGCATGCATCCTCCATTGTCGGTATAGCGGGCAAGTTGTTCTCCAGCATGGACAGGAAATAGTCCAGTTGGGCACCCGTAGGCTTCACGGAGAAGTCCATATTGATCTGCCGAACCGTTCCTTTCCGGTGGTCTTCGACCTCAACCAGATTTCCCAGATGCTGATCCTCTCGCGGTCGATCGTTCTTGTAGATGATGCGGATCCGGCCTGCCGGTCCGATGAATTCCTTCCGGTTATCAGTCGGAAGCCCCTTACCCCACCCCGTCTCAAAGTAACCGATGGAGCCGTCCGACAGACGGAGGGTCATGAGTCCGTAATTGTAAGTGTACGGCGGGACTTCTTCATAGAGACGCTGCCCTATCCCGTTTACGCTTACCACTTCCGCCCCTGTAGCCCAACGCATCACATCGATATAATGGACGCCGCAATCCACGATCGGCGAGACGTCCCGGAGCAGGGACAATTGGGAAGCCCAATTTTTGGAGGGCTTCAATTGGGATAACCGGATGACCAAGGGGAAGCCGATAGCGCCCTCCCGGATCATCTTCATAACCGCCTGGTACGTGGTGTTATGGCGAAGGATGTGACCGATCAAGACCTTGGTTTTGGCTCCACGGGCCAGCTTCATGAATTCCTGTGTTTCCCGTGCATTACCCGCCATCGGCTTCTCGCATAGGATATGCTTCCCTGCAGCGAGACAATCTTTTGCGATCTCCAGATGGGATGACGGGTACGTGGCGATAATGACCAGATTCACATCGTCACGCTCGATCAAGACCCGGTAATCCGTGCTCCAACACTCGGCTCCGTATTGGCTTGCCACTAAGGAGGCCCTGTCCCGGTTCCAATCCGCCACGCCGATCAACCGGACCCGCTCCTGTCGTAATATCGCGTCCAAGTGGAGAGAGCCCATATAACCGCAGCCTATCACGACCGCCCCGTACCTTTTCATGATGCATCCATCCTATCCTTCTCACTCGCGGAGGTTATTTTATGTTAATCCAAGCTCCTTGTTGGGAGAATCCGAAGTCTCCCTACTGCGTCTAGTCTTCTTGGGCATTGATGACTTACCATTCTTCATGCATATCCTTCTCTTACATTTGTATTATACCGGATTGCTACAGAATAACTTTTATCTAGTTATGATACCTTGTTACCTTTATTATATAAGAATGATGGAGAGTTTTATTTAGCTAAGAAAGTTACTTTTTGCACGATTCCGTTATTCCGTCTAATACTATGTAAGGGAGCTGTCCCGCTATGCCCCCTCTCCAACACTGGTCCGCAAGCCAGTCCCCTTCCAGGAATGAACTCCCTCCATCCATTACGCGCATTTCCAGAGGGTCGCACCTCGCTTGTTCCCGAGAAGGAGGCTGTACGATTTCGAGCTGCTCTATGTATGCCATTGCGATGGAGGAGCGAACCTACACAGTGTTACCTGGGCAGCCTATCGTTCTACTTTCCGGCGTCTACCACCGGAAGGCAAAGGAGGCTGATCCGACCACCAAACTGATCGGGATCACGGTGAATTGCAGTAGGTAGAAGCGCAGAACTTAAAATCTTGCGGTACGTGAGTACCGTACGGGTTCGCCCCCCCGCCCTCAGCAGTTACAAAGTTAATTTTCTGAATATGCTTTTTTATGTTCAATTAGCCCAACTACTTAAATTAACAAAAAAGCAACTCCCTTGTTGGCAAGTCGCTTTTAAAACACTCTATAGTGAATCTTTAGTTATTATTTAAGATCCTAGCGCTTAGCCTTATAAAACTCATGATACAGCTTCATGAGTGCCCGCTTCTCTATCCGCGAAATTCCCAGCTCTTTCGCAATCTCCCTCTGTGTCCTCTCTTCCCCGCCTGTATTCAATCCAAACCGACCAACGACAACTTCTTTTTCCCTGTCATCCAATATATCGAGGTTTCGATATATCTTGCTCTTCTCGATCTTCAAATCCACTTCTTTAATAACATCATCAGCCTCGGAGCCAAGGATATCGATCAGCGTGATTTCATTTCCTTCCTTGTCTGTCCCAATTGGATCGTACAGAGATACGTCTTTCCGTGTTTTCTTCAAGGATCTAAGGTACATCAGGATTTCATTTTCAATACAACGAGCCGCAAATGTGGCCAGTTTTGTCCCTTTGTTCGGGCGATAGCTCTCAATAGCTTTGATCAAGCCAATGGTGCCGATGGAGATCAGATCCTCCATGTCTTCTCCGGTGTTATCAAATTTCTTGAGGTTATGGACACGATACGATGTAAAAAACATACCAAATACGATCGTTCCCAATTTTCCAGGAACACAAACATCGGTGCAATTGTCTCATTCATACGTTAAGTTCCTATTCGTTTTTTCTCAATTTCATCTGTGCTATATTCTTGGACAATTTGTCCTTCAGCTTAGCAATATCCTGCGTAAGATTCATCATTTATATAAACGCTTCTTTTTATCTTATAGCTTAGTAAAGAACAGCAAAGTGCAATTTGTGTTCACTCAAGTCTGGATGCATTATTTAATATATATTTCCATAATTAACTTGTTAAATGACCAGCACAGTGTTATTTATGTTCGGTGAAAATAAAGTATTAGACTGCCGCTGTTGTCGTTCAACTAACGTTCCCCGTTAGTTGAATATATTCAATGAATTATTCATCCTTTTTTGTGAGGAAAAAGGACTTTCTAACAAAAAACGTATAAATCAATACAATTACTGACCAACTGACATTCCCTATGAATGGTTGTTGATTATGCGATGATAATAGATTATAACTTATTAAACCGAATCCAAATGAGTAAATAATCATTAACCAAAATCCCCATTTTTTTAAACCCATATAACCATAGATGAGGATAAGGGAAGCAACAGCCAATATAACCCTAAATATTTGTTCTGGAAAGTTTGGTAAACCAAACCTATAGGCTATGCCAAATCCATCTGCATCTGCATTAAAGAATATTGCTGTGAAAATTAATACTAATGCACCAATTATGTAAAAACAACTAATTAAAGTCACTCCTAAAGGTCTTTTCACTTTTTTACCTCCTCTATTCAGATTTCATTTAAGCCCTTGTTCCGCAATCCTGCCCGTTAGTTGAATAAAGGTAGCCGATCGTGTTTGAGCTAACGTTCCTCGTTAGCTTCACAATCCATCCACGTGTTCCTCAGCCGCCGAATGAATATCTCAGGTTCATTTGGGTCAAACACCTCAATCCCGTCGTCTTTTATAAGCTGTCTTTTAATCAAATCGTCAATGAGCAGATCGGTTACATCGTGATAATCGTCCAATACATTTTCCTCTTCAATAAAACTAATTTGATCGCCTATATTACTCAAAAGGTACCAGGTCGTCATAGCTGCTGTTACGGGATTTCCGGTTAATTCCTTTGCTTTACTTGCTGGGAGATGGGCAAAGCTTATTATTTCTCCTTTGCTTTTATTGACTAAAATATATCCTTGTCCCATTTAAAATATCTCCTCATTTTCTTAGTTCACTGAACTAACGTGTCCCGTTAGCTTAACCAAACGACGAACCTTAATCATCGCTTGTTTCTATACAAGAGTCCCAAACAAATAAACTGCAAACACAGTAATACTAAGAACCAACATAACTCCTCCCACCCTATAACAGAAAGTAGTTCCAAAATTATTTGGATATTTTTTCGAAATTATCACTGCTGGTAACCAAAATACGATAGCAGCCATAAATGGAATGTGATACCCCTCGGTTTCATTCGTATATATATTCCAATTGAATAACTTAAAAAGATAATGGCTCAACATGAAGTCGTTTTGAAATTTAAAATTAAATAAAAAACCTAAAATAAGAACAACTATTGCAAATGACCCAGTACCAAATGATCTTTTTATTGTCACTTCATTTCGCTCCCCTGCAAATTGTTGCCCCTTGGCTACAATTCTCATAGAGTTGGTTTTCCAATTATATCCTATACGTAGGAACAGTAAATTTGTTGCGTTATCCTGCCCGTTAGCTGAACAAAGGCAGCCGATCCACTGATCGATTGCCTTTGTTTCGTTATTGAGCTATCGTGTCCCGTTAGTTCAAGAAGAACCGTAAACATTTCACTATTCCTTTACTTCGGTTAATTTCAATAAAACGCCCTTTTAACTAACCTGCCCATTAGCTTAAAGCCATTACCGCAAAGGTACCATCGACAGCAATATTACTACTCCTGTTTAATTTTTGATAATATATAATAAAAAAGACTATCGAATGGACTTGTCGACAGTCTTTTTTGGGCTATTTATTTGAATGGACGCATTGTTGCAGCTATTCCTTTAGGGCATCCACATATTGCTTCGCTTCTAATAGTGACAAACCAAGCACTTCTCTCGCTTTTTTAACAGCTGCTACTTCCTTGCCGTTACGTACGAGCTGGAGAACCTCATTTTGAACAAGATGTGGGGGCAGACCTTCAGACTTGGCAATTTGGTCAACGTTTGCCTGCATTGTTTTGATACGAGCTTCCATGGCACTTACTTTGTTATATACAGTTAAACATACAACTAAGGACACAAGTGATATCGTAATTGATAGGTATTCCATTTGCGACACTCCCTTCTATCTCTTCTTTTATTCTAAATGAAGATGTCTGGTTAAACAATTTATGTCGTGTCCTATTAAACTAACCTGCCCGTTAGCTGAACAAAGGCAGCCGATCCACTGATCGATTGCCTTTGTGTCATTATTGAGCTATCGTGTCCCGTTAGCGTGATGATGACCTAGCCTGAGAATACTTTATCAAACACATCTTGAAGGAATATCGCTTAAACGGTCTAAATGCACCTAAAAAACAGTCTAGATAAGAGAATAAACTGTTTTTTTTGATGAAGAGGCATCGGCGTATGCCCATTATGTTCGCAGGAAATTGTTATCCCAACACTAACTCAAAACGAGCAAAAATATCTTCTTCATACCACATCGTGAAATTAGTTCCCCATGTTGTGTTCAATAGTGTAAACGTAAATTTATTGTTGTCTTGATGGTATTTATTGTTATAACTTAGATTGTTATTTGTTCCGATTCCCAAAAGAGGGGCATCAATAGGTTTAATATTGATTTTTTTATCGCTGCCATCGTAAATTAACTCTTCAATCATGTGTTGCAACTTATTTCCGTGACCTACCACTTCAAAAGGTGAAATAACGGTATCAATTTTACGAATCTTAGTTAAGTACGGCGAATTCAAACGTGGTGTAATGTCAAAAGAATAAATTTCCGGATAACGAATTGCATCTTTATCCTTTAATAATAGTGCAATTTCAACTTTATCTCCAAATTGATATTTAACCTTTACAACTCTTGGAGCACCATACTCCTCCACAGCTCTTTGGCTATACTTTAAAGTTGCAATAATCGAATCATTTTCCATAACTAATTTCACAACATGTGGTGTGAAATTTTCATTCAATTGAATTCGTTTTTGAATTTCCATTCCTGGCTTTAAGAAGTCAATTGCCCACCAATTATGTTGTAATTCACGCAAATAGTTGTAACGTAGGTTATCATAGTCATTTTGCCCAGCAATTGTATAGTTCAGAACCCCGAGTTTGTTGTCCTGATCAAAGTAAAGTGTTCCATCCTTTTCTAAGTGGTTAATTGAACCATCGCTAGCAAACATAACTTGATACCCGTTTACCGAAATCAATTCTTCCAAACCACATTCAATATCTTGGTTTTCAAAGATATGATATGGAACTTCGATAAGTTTTTTAATGTTATTTTGATCTTTAGGCTCCAAACAAGCTATTGCACGATCAACGTTCTTGCGTTGTTCTTTCCATGAAGACTCATAAAATTTGTACGAACGATCAGTCCACTCATTATAAGTGAATTGCATTTCGCCAACAGTTGCATCTTTAACAATTCCATAAGCGTAGGTTAAATCAAGATCCGTAATTTGGTCTAAACTACGCGCTCGTTGGAAGTCTTTCTTTTCATAATTCATATAGTCACTGAAATAGCGTTTGATATCCATTCCCCAAGTATGCTCTGGAACTAACATCGCATAGAAATTAGCATCATCATTTTCTATTTTGTTATCAAACATGTAATTAGTTAAAATCCGATAATCACGAATGATTTTCGGATCAGACATCATTCCATGAATCCATGTGTCCCCAATCTCCTCTGTAATAACTGGCAGTTGGTCACGTACTTCCCAAATTTCATTTGCAAACTGATCCATTGAAGTCAATTCAAGCTCATAGTCTGGATACTCATTCGCCATTTTTGACAAAAAGACGTTAATTTTCTCTTTTGTTCCTGGACCACTATTATCATGAGTATGCATAAACGCCAGCTTGTTATCTATGCAATCAATTCCGATTACGCCACCATAGTCGTCTGAATAAGAGACAATTATCTCACTTTCGCCATTCTTCCATAGAAATGTATCTGGAACTTCTGGAATTGAGCTCGAGCCATTTACACCAATGTGTAGGAATTTAATTCCTTGACGATATAACTCATCAACAATCCCGATAGTATGTCCTGGGACGTCAGTCATCTTTGCGCTTGTTGTTTTGTATCCATAACGAGCATCTAACTTCTTTGAGATTGAAGTCATGTAATGTAAAGTTTGAGGTGTCATAGTTTCAGATTCAAACGTACACGGGATTGCGTGCCAGCGAATGTAACCTTTCTTTATGGCGTCGTCTAGCTTTTTACAAGCTTCTTCATCCATGTTTTTGAAGTAATATTCAATAATAAAGCTACCTGTTGTCCAAACAAAGTCTTTGCCCTCTTTTCTTAAGTCTTCAGCTAAAGTGATTGCGTTTTGAATGTAATCATGGCAATACTTGTGCAAGACATTTTCTGCTAAATCGGTAAAACCAATATCAAAATGAGTTTTGTTTACCACATAGATTTTTTTCATTTCTATAATCACGCCTTTCTTAGTCATAATACGTCGTGAAATAATTGATTTCAGGCTTTTACTCCACTTTTGTTTCTACAAAGGTTCGGCCATTCCAATTCGGACTCTGAATCATGATCTCTCATAAAAAACCTCTTAATAATCCCAGGCTGTCGAGACTTTCTCGACAGCCTGAGGACATCATTGAATGATGTCCTCTTCGACGTGGGTTATGAGCTATCAAATATGTGGATTAAAATCAAATGCGACCCAAACGTATGCAATCTGCAATAATACCAAGGGTAAGCTTATGCTCCTTCTCGAAACGCTCTTTCTTTAATGATTCGAACAGCTTTTACTTCAGCTTTAATCGAAAATTCTGCTATGTTCTAACATAGGCCTTGATTGTCCCCATTTTTTTTCCTACGCTATTACCATGAGGGCGTATCGAATAGCTGCCAACCATTGCAGGAATGATAAATGTTTCAGCATAATGAACTATAAATGGCTCAAAGGCATTTGTAGGGCTTTCGACTATAGCTTCCTCCCCCTCTATTAGATTGAGAACATTGACACCCCCATCAGTGTTATGGATGACTGGTCCTGAGAACCAATGTCTTCTAGTTTCAATAAACTGCCTGTCGTGTAAGCCTGTCTTTTCTTCGATCCACCCATCGCCTTCACCCATTTGTTCTAGACAATTGATTATATTTTCACTGACCCACTTCTCGTCTCTTTCCCATTGAATAGAATTGATTCCGTGTTCAAGATGGACAGGTCTTGGTATCCCATCCATCCCCAACCGTCCCCAATCCCATAATTTAAACGTGAAGTAATTGGGTGTTGCACTTATTTCTAATACCAAGGAATCTTTACCCTGCGAATGAATAGTACCTGCTGGTATTAAAAAATGGTCATGCTTTTTAGCTGGAAATTGATTAATATACTTTTGGTCGTCAAATTTACTGCCTTCATCATATGATTGTTTTAAATCTTGAATCATTTCATTGGAATTTATATCATCCTTGACACCCAAATAAACGATAGCATCTTCTTTTGCATCAACGATGTAATAACTTTCATCTTGCGTATAATGCACCCCAAACGTTTGTTGCGCATAATCAACCAATGGATGAACCTGTAAACTAAGATTTCCGCCCCCAAAAGTATCTAAAAAGTTAAATCGAATCGGGAACTCCGCGCCAAAACGTCCATATACCTTTTCACCCAAAAGATCAACTGGATGTCTAAAAACAGCATTAATAGCTGGGACTTCAATTTTTACGTCCCCGTATCTTAAAAAAAGACTATTTTCTTCTGGTACACCATTAAAGCTCCAAGCATAGTTTTCAACTGACGGATCAAGACCAAGCTTTTCTTTCATCCATTGCCCTCCCCATACTCCAGGGGCAAAGTAAGGAATCACTCTAAAAGGCTGGCTGACTGTTTGCTTTAATCCAGCTAAGTAGGTTGCCCCCTCTACCAGCTTTGGTTCATTGCTGCAGTTCGTATCTAATAGATAATCTATTTTTTCAAACAACTTCCTTTTATGTCTGTCCGCAACTGGCCATTCAAAGAAATAGCCTCTTTTAATCTTTCTAACCGCATCCTCATTATGGTTGTCTGCTCTCCAATTTGAAATTTCATTATTACTATATCTTTTTTGGATTTCCCACCTTGCCAAATCAGCATATATGAGAATATCAGGATCACATACAAGAGTAGCACCAGAACCATAAATAATGATTAAACCGCTATCAATGTTACTAATAGCACTTCTAGCCTCTTCCAAACGTTCATCATCTAAAAAATCCCCAAAATTATGAAGCGATATCTTCCCAAATACTCTATCCGTTGTTAGATGAAATTTAATCATATCCGTTACTTTATCGCTAGAATAATATAAATCATCTGCAAAAATTGTATAGGCAGGTTCCATTACTGAAACAAGATTAGTTTTTAGTTCTTCCATTCTTACGCCAGGATAACAATCGACGGTAACGATAGTCTTTTGCTTTCCTAGTTTTTTTATTGCCCGATTAAGCTCATTCTTAATGTTTCCGTAATCTTGCCAAGCATGATCATTTGAATTGGATACTAGTATCTCTGGGTACATATTAAAATTAGCCATTATTTTATTCCTTCCTTCTAATAGATTGCTTTAATAGATTTGCTACACCTTTAAATGTACTCAGTGAGGTTTCTTCAGAACATTCAATGTTTACCGTTTTGTTCTCAAGCGTTTCATAAACCCCATTCATAAACAAATCTTTACTTTTTGTAATTTGACCACCAAGAATGATCGCATCTGGTTTAAAACTTTTTATATATGGATTTAAAGCTTTTCCTATATATTCTCCAAACATTCGGAATGCCATCTTTGCCCTCTGGTCTTCATTTTTGCCCATAGCGGCTAATGTTTCCACTTCGTTGTCTGATGTACTAAGGCCTAATTCATTCGCCAGTTTTAAGATACCTCTTTTAGAAATATAGTCATCGACTATGGATTGCTTAAATGGTTGATTATAGATCCATCCATTTTCCGGTACATCTTGTCTGTCTTTTACCAATTTCCCATTTTCCATAAATGCCGATCCTGCCCCCGTACCAATCGTTAAAAAGATGGATTTGTTGTAACCTCCAGCCTTGCCGGATACATATTCTCCTAAAGCAAACAGGCTAGCATCATTATCAAAAACAATCTGAAACTCATTACTTGTCTTTGAATGAAAAGAACTCTCTTGTTTAAGACGATTTATTAATAGATCACGAAGGTTCACTTCGTATATCTCTTCAAATTTATCGATACCTTTGATGTAACTTATCCCGCTTTCATAATCAAATGGACCTGGAAATGCATAGCCAACTCCAGTTATTTCGAAGTCTTTATCCAAAATTCCATTTGTTTGCTGCTTAATGATGAACACCAAATGTTCAATGATACCTTCTTTAGTCTCTTTTGATTTCGAGGGGAAGATGGCATACGAGTTAGGAACTATTTCCCCATCGTCGTTTAAAACAGCTGATTTTATAAACAATCCTCCGACATCAAATGCGATCGAATATTTATTCATTACAACTCTTCACATCCCTTTTTGGCAAAATACCCTTTTTATATTGGATCATTCAATATTTAATTTTAGTATAAATCTTGTTCTCTCCTTAATCTTTTGAGAAACCAGTCATATTTTTATAAAATCGAGACATTCGTGATACACTCGTGGAGAAATATGCTACTATCAAAGCGGGAACATTAATGTGGTTCATCATTATTTTGAAAGGGGAAGACAGCCATGGAATGGACTGATTTGTTTATAGATGGTTCAATTGCTCTTAATCAGGAATCTATTCAAGTCAACGGAAGTGATGTTTCCATTCTAATTCACTATTGGGGTGCTCAACCCGATCATTACAATAACAAGCCACATCAACATTCTTATTTTGAACTGTGTTATATTGTCAACGGTGAAGGTGAGTATATGGATGATGGACATTCATTTCATATAACGAGTGGGTCCCTTTTCCTTTCCCGCCCCTTCGTTAAACACCAAATTTTAAGCGAAACTGGATTGGAAATTATTTTTGTTGGATTTGAAATTATAAAAACAAAATCAACAAAGAAATTAATAGAACTTTTCACTAATCTAGAAAAAACGAAAAAATTCATTATTAATAATGCTAGCCAATCTCCCGTTGTAAAACTATGGACTTCGATCCTCGTTATGGCCTGTGATTTTCACCTATTGTTCAACGACTGCTTTCAAGGCTTATGTTCTTCTTTCTATTCAAGTATTGTTGGTTTATTTAATGAACAACAAATTAAATACAAAAAGAATAAAGAAATTCGTATTTATTCGTCCTTAGTATATCAAGCGAAGCTATACATCCATGACAACCTATCTCAATCATTGAAAATGAGCGATGTAGCGGATTTTATTCACATTTCAGAAAGACACTTATCACGTATTTTCCAGGATGAATTAGGCCAATCGTTTTCAAATTATATTAAAAGAGAGAGAATGAGAAAAGCCAGCATCCTCCTCTCAGATACCGACCTTACCCTCAAAGAAATTTCAGAAATGTCAGGTTTTAAAACAGTTCACTATTTTACCACTGTTTTTTCAGCAGAAATGGGAATGCCACCTGGGGAGTTCAAGAGAAAGCTCAACCAACAAACGCTATTAGTACCAGAAAACTGAGACTTATTTACAGAGCGCTTCTATAAACTGATCAAGAATCTGAATAGCGTTTTTTTGTTTTCAACCAGCAAATCAAAGTACTTTGGGGATATACGTATTCGACTTGTTTTATATATTAATCTTATAAAAAAATCGACAAGTGGTAGTGTGCCCTTCAAGTAGACACTCAAAAAAAACCGATGTTATCATGAGGAACGAGTGAAACTTGGAGGGGTGTTAGGAATTGATGATTTTGCTATCCTTGAAGGTCATACCTGCAATACGGGGTTGCATGATTTGCGTGGTGACTCTTTGCTGTACATCATTCTAGGCAGGACATCGAAAGAATTACTTGCTTATTATGAGAATCATCCTGCGATGGGTCTGCTTAATCCGGTTGCCGTAGTTATGGATTTAGCGCATTTTTCCCGCAGTAGGGGCAACTTGGAAGCACGAACATGGGAGTCACCTTCAGAAATATTGAATCGTTCGCTTCATTTGGAATGAGTTTACTTACACGAAACTATGGTAGACCTAAAAATAATTTCGGAGCCAAGGATATCTATGAGCGTGATTTCGTTACCCTCTTTGTCCGTTCCAATCGGATCGTGCAGAAATACATCTTTACGTGTTTTCTTGAGCGAACGCAGGTGCATCAGAATTTCGTTTTCGATACAACGGGCAGCAAAAGTGGCTAGCATTGTCCCTTTGTTCGGGCGATAACTTTCGATAGCTTTAATCAGGCCGATGGTGCCGATGGAGATCAGATCCTCCATATCTTCCCCAGTATTATCGAATTTTTTGAGGTTATGGACACGATGTGATGTAAAAAAAAAATAAACCAATTACAGCTTTACTATTATCAATAACAATTAATTGATCAATCAACTCTAAGTGAGATTATTCATACTTGTTAAATTGCGTCTAACAATATCCTCGGTTTCAATATGATAGCCACCGTTTTTCACACGTAGAGCAATACATTCAATATTTAGCCGAACATCTGCTAGTCCCACATAAAACACAATAATTTCAAAGCCTTATTCCTTTGTATCCCTCATCTGCCTTATAACGTTACCACCCGCTAAAGTGGTTTCCACAATGAAATCCCACTTATTCCAGATATACTACCTGGCTATTCTTATGGCTTCTTTCCCAGCAGATAATTTACTCTTTTCAGGATGCCCATTATTGATCTTGCGGGCTAGTGCATCTGGAATCATCAGCGATTCTGCTTCATGCCATTCTCCCATATAGAATTCTTCCACTTTCATGAAATGAAAAACATAATATTCTCCGTTAATTATTAGCTGTTCCTCTTCTTTTTGATTTCGTGAAATTCAAGGTTTTTGATGATGCAGCCGGATGATGATACTCAATATCCTACGGCCCCTAAAACCTACCATATAACGTTATCTATTTAACAAAATATTTTACATATACATTACACGTAATAATTAAAAAAGCCTTTTTCTCCTTTTTATAAACTCAAAATATATTAAATTCATAATATTTATTGACTAGAACAAATACTAGTGTTATATTTCCTAACATTAAATAATAAAATACATAAAGGAAAAGGAGATTACGCACATGAATAAGTTCAAACGTCTACGTGAAACTAAAAGAGATCATTCTGGTTCCACCCGATCTGAATATTCACCAGAAAAAAAAAATTGGAGTAAAAAGCAATTTATAGCTACTTCAATTGTGTTATCTGTTATTGCTACGAGTGTAATTCCGTTCCAAACAGCTGATGCTTTAACTAGAGTTACTTCAGAAAGTGGCACAGTATGGGAGATTCACGATGTTTTTGCTCCTAGCTTAGACACAGGAAGTTTACGTACAGTTGGTGCTACACAAGTACAAGGTTTCGGCAATATCTTTGTTAAAGTGTCCTCGCCTTCAGCTCCACTGATGAATGGTCAAATGATGCGTGGGTTTGACTTGAAATACGATGGCGTTAATAAGTTTACTTCGGCTCAATCTGTAAATCTAGGAAATGTAACTGTAACACGTGAGGTGTATGTGGATACTATTCATAATCGAACGAGATTCTTTGATACATTCACTAATAAAAATGATGTCGCTATAAAAGTTGATGTATCATTCGGTGGCTCTTTAGGATATGGTACAACAACAAATGCTTCAGTAGTTAAGGCAACCTACTCAGGCGATCTAAAGGTAACAACAGATGATTCATGGATTGTTGTTGATAGCAGTGCCAGAAACAATAAGCCACTAGGCGTTGCAGTGGGATCACCAAAACCGTTTGATAATGGATTAACAGGTCTAGGGAATCAGCAACAGGATCCATTCACAGTACCCTTAGCTGAGTATGGAAATGAAGCGAATTTCTATGGGTTCATTAATTCACTAAATATTGGGCCGGGCGAATCGAAGTCCCTAGTAAATTATGTACAAGTTGGAGAAGCTGGTGAAGAAGGGTTGAAAAATCTGGTTGCTATGCTAGATGGACTTAATAGTCTGCTGGATGTAACAGGATTAACAAACGCACAAATTCGTTCAATTAGCAACTGGGATATATCTGCTATAGAGGGACTTGATACTGGAGATCATCTGGATATTCCAAATGCTCCTGCGGCCAAAGAATTAATAACTTCATCGCCGTATGATGTTAAGAATAAATCAATTGCAGAAATGCAGAAGGATATGATTAATGGTAAAACTACTTCTGTACAAATTACTCAAGCCTATTTAGATAGAATTAAGGTATACGATGAGGGACAATTGGGATTCCATGCATTCCTGCATGTATCTGAAACTGCGCTTAACCAAGCAAAAGCTGCTGACGATGCCCGTGCACAAGGTGTAAAAGGTGATTTATTGGGTATTCCAATTGCGATAAAAGATATTTATGACACAAAGGATATGCCTACTACAGGTGGCAGTAAAGCTCTTGAAGGCTGGCAGCCTGATTCCGATGCATTCCAAGTGAAAAAGCTGCGGGAAGCTGGAGCTGTAATTATTGGTAAAGTAAATACTTCTGAGTTTGCTAACAGCGGAAGCTTTAGTGAGAGCGGCTGGCAGCAAACATGGAATGCACTCTATCCATCAAAAACATCTTTTGGCTCAAGCGGCGGGTCTGCAGTATCTGTTGCAGCTGATTTTGCAGCAGCAGCAATGGGATCGCAAACAGGGGTATCTCTCTATGCACCAACTACAGGCGCTAGCTTAAAAAGCTTCCGGGGTACAGACGGTATGGCAAGTACTACAGGAGTACTTCCACTCACTTGGGGACAAGATTATGCAGGTCCCATTGCTAAAACAGTAACTGACCTAGCTATTATATTGAATACTACAACGGGTACGGACCCACAAGATATTTTCACAGTCACTGCTGATGCAGATCATAAACGTCCAGTGGATTGGAAGGAATCTCTGGATGCTAATGCATTGAAAGGAAAGAAAATTGGATATATTCCTGCATCCTTTGTATCTGCATATGCTGATGATGATACTGGACGGGCAGTGATGGATAAGTTCTCAGAGCTTCAAGCAGCGGGGGCGACAATGGTTGAAATGTCAGCTGTACCATCAGGCCCTAGTCGTCCTTCAGGTATTAATGGATCTACTGAAGGTTGGGCACGTTATATTGAGCTTCATAAGGACTTCCCTTATATTGATGGAGCAAGTGTACTAGCTTCAGATAAGGTGCTTATCTATAATCAAAGAGGATATAGTACTCCAACTCGTATGACTGAACAAGCTGTACAAGATTACATTAAGTATAGAACCGACTATAAGGAAGTTATTAAAAACTGGATGGACGCGAATAGCGTTGATGCTGTTGTTTATGCAGGTTTTATTAGTGACGTATATAACAATGACGCATCAGCTTCTCAATTAAGTTCTGACCGTAACACGGGCGTATTAACCTCTAATGTGGGTCTCCCTACGGTAGTTGTTCCTGTAGGAACGAATGACAGCGGATATTCTATTTCTATGCAACTGGTTGGTAGAGCATGGGACGATGCAAAAATTTTAGGCATGGGCTACGCTCTTGAGCAACAAAGTCAAGCTAGACTACTTACAACATTTGCTCCAGCACTTCAATATGTTTCAAACTCTACTAATCCTAATCCAAACACAGATAATGGACCAACCAATCCAAATACTGGAGGAGGTACACCTCCAGCAGTAACAACGCCTATAGAAACAACGGCACCTGCAGAAACAATAACACCAGCAGATAAGCCGAAAGTTGTTAGTTTTGTAGATACAATGAATCATTGGGCAAAAGCAAGCATTGACGCACTAATTGCTAAGGGATTATTGACCGGTTATTCCGATGGAACATTCCGTCCAAATTCAGGTTTGACTCGTGCCGAAGCAATTAAAGTAATTGCAACTTACATGGGACTTGAAGGACAAGAAAGTAACTTTATAGATGTATCTCCAACTCATTGGGCGAATAAGTTTATTGGTGCAGCTGCTGGATCAGGCTTGATGAACGGATATAGTGACGGAAGATTCCGTCCAGATGAGAAGATTAGTCGTGGTGAATTAGCGGCACTAATCACTCGAGCTTTTAAGCTAACAGGTACTGGAAACACATCATTCAAAGATGTTACAAGAAATGCATGGTATTATGATTCCATTGATGCACTCGCATCCAATAATATTATTACAGGATACGCAGACAGTACATTTAAGCCTGAAAAAGACATTACTAGAGCAGAGTTTGCAGCAATTGTTTCCAGATTACTAGGAACTATTAATTAAAAGAAATTCAATTAAAAATGACAGAGTACTGGAGTAACCACGTTTACAGGAAGGGCCATCCCGAAAGGGATGGCCTTATAACTTGCCGTTACAGATAGTGCGATGAACCGTATCATAAGTAGGGCGAACCCTATCCATACAAAAAACGACTCATCCGTAGACAAGTCGCTTTTCAAGTTTTATTATTAATGGATTATTACTGTGTAATTGTCATCAGTCTTACCGCTTCGCCTTATAAAACTCATGATACAGCTTCATGAGTGCCCTCTTCTCAATCCGCGAAACATAACTCCGCGAAATCCCAAGCTCCTTGGCAATTTCCCGCTGCGTTCGCTCTTCCCCGCCTGTATCCAATCCAAAACGACCCACCACAACTTCCTTCTCCCGGTCATCCAGAATATCAAGGTTGCGATATATCTTGCTCTTCTCAATCTTAAGATCGACCTCTTTAATGACATCATCAGCCTCGGAGCCAAGGATATCGATCAAAGTAATTTCATTACCTTCCTTGTCTGTCCCAATCGGATCGTGCAGAGATACATCTTTACGAGTCTTCTTCAACGATCTAAGATGCATCAGAATTTCGTTTTCGATACATTGGGCAGCAAAAGTGGCTAGCTTTGTGCCTTTGTTCGGGCGATAGCTCTCGATGGCTTTAATCAGGCCGATCGTGCCGATGGAGATGAGATCCTCCATGTCTTCCTCAGTATTATCGAATTTTTTGACGTTGTGGACACGATACGATGTAATACTAGAAATGGACAGAATTATGCATGTCTCTGGGCAAGCAAACAATTAAATAGCCACGTGGAGTTCTTACGCTCCTATGTGGCCTTTCACTTAACTATCTTGAATTTTCTTCTTCAATTACAATATTTCTACTACTATCTTCCCAATCATATATTTTTCCAAACATTACCTCCATTCCGCAAGTTGTACAACTAAATAGATATCTTGATTGTATTGAATTTTCTTCTCCCTTACTAATATCACAAATAGTTACTCTAATTTGGGAGTGATCCCAGTCTGATTGACTACAACAGTTACAAACCAGTTCCTTTCCCCATATTTTAATAGTAGCCATGTTACCTCCTAAAAACTAATATTCTTAGCCGATTGATCTTAATAATACTGTATAAAAGTGAGGTTTGGTATTTGCACTCTCGTATGTCATAAGCCAATTATCAACATTTCTTTTAACCTCATCTGTAATATTACAACGAAAAAGTCCCTTAACTACAGAGAAAAACTCAGGGCATCTTTCACCGCCTTTTCGTCCCCCTGCTGCGTCACTTTCTCTTGACGTACCCCGGTACGCCTGCGAAAAAGTTTCTGGCTTGGAACTAAATTCGGCAAAATCTGCTCCTTTAGGAGTTCTAAGACACACCCTAATCGAACTTGACCCTTTCGACAGTATTCGCGGGATTCCTGCACCGTAGAGAACTGGACTCGTCTCATCTCTTGGTATTGAACCACTCTACAAGAATCGCAGCCGTATCATGGGGCTGAAATACCGGAAAATAATGACCATAGGGTACATCTACGCATTTAACCTGTGGATCGATTTCCTCAGGATAGTGGTAATCCTCATCTTCCTTGCCCCAGACCACTACTGTGCTCTTCGCCTGATCAGCTTTACTCCACGTCCCCATCGATAACTTGTCTTGGACTCCTTTGACCTTCCCGGTATGAATCCAGCGTAACAAATCGGTATGCGCACCCGCAATGCGTGGAGATTGCATACTGGACCTCACCTTTTCTGCAAATCTTCTAATTACACGGTGATCCGTGTCACGGTTTGATTGAAGCATGCGATTCCAGCCAGCTTCGGATCGCCCGGCCAGAAGGGTACGCACGAAACCTCTTGGCATACGGGAAGCCATACGCAGAGCTTTCTGGTTAGAATTATGACCTGCGGGCTGCAATAAACCAAGCTGAATATCGGTGCGTCCGCTCCTGATTGCCGCCGTAGCTGCAATTGCGCCCCCAACAGAGTGACCGATCAGCTTCATCGGGCCTTCCAACTCGCGAAGTGCGGTGAGTAGTTCATGCACCTGGCCTTCAAACGCTTCACTCTTCTGATGAACAGGTGACCGACCGAATCCGGCCAGATCGACAAGCCATACCGGGTTTCCTGTCAGTTCCCGAATCCGTTCTCCCAAAGGTAACATCTCATCGGCACAACTAAGCAAACCATGTACGATGATCCACGACTCTCCTTCACCATCCCAACCAAGTGCAGCCAAATTTCCGATCCGTGATCGAGTACAACCGGCTGGATAAGTCCCAGATGATGCATGACGGAGACGATAATCCAAGTCGGCTGTCACAAATGGAAGCTGTTCCCTGATATCAGGCCAGGATTGTCCCATACGTGTGAACAGAGCCTCCGTCTCTTCCACCGGAAATGTTCTGTTGGTAATAAAAGAAACCGATTCTGCTGGAACACCGCTGATCCGCGTACCGCCTGATTTCATCGCCCATTGAACCCATGTCAGTGGTACAGCCCATTTGGGCTTTGGAACATCCATTTGCTGTGACAGAAGATGCAGTAATTCCTTCATGCTAGGACTATCTTCTTTGCGCGCCAAAAGTGGATACGTTCCTCCCACTGGAGCTGTTTCTTTGGATAAAAAGACAAGGGTCTTTGCAACCACATCATTCTCCACAAGCGGCAACCAATACGATGAACCTCCCGGTACAACAGGCATGAATCGTTTCTGAATCGCCTGAATGAGCAGTCCGATACCACCCGTTTGCTCGGTTTCACCCGTGGGTCGCGGTCCCACGACTGTACTTGGATTGACAACAGACAACGGATACTGATTCGCCTCTGCATGTTCACGGATATACAGATCAGCGTGAAATTTCATTTCTTCATATGCACTTTCATGATTTTCTAGTTTGTTGACCTGAATGTGCTCCCCTTTTTCGTTCCGTTGTCCATACGGGCTCATAAATCCAACAATATGGATAAAGTGTCTCAGTCCGCGTGTACGATGGATCTCGCCAGCCAGTTCCGCCACTTCCTTCGCGCCGTTCATAAAAATTTGTTCTGCTTCTTTACGCTCCAGAGTAACATCCATCGTGCCGCCAGCATGAATGATGACGTCTGCTTCGAGAACAAGCTGCCGATCAGTCAATACAAGGCCGAGACCTGGTTTGGACAAATCGCCGTGGATAAATGTAATTCGGTCGAAGTTCTTCACTCCGTAAGCTTGCAGCACAACTCTGGCTCTTGGTTCGGAGCGAACAAGCAACAACAATTTTGTGTCCCCAGCCGCGAGTTGTTTTACTGTTTCCTTACCGATAAAGCCTGTACTGCCTGTCATGAAAATGATTACTGGTTCAATTGCCCTCTTGTTAATAACCTGCTTTATGTCCCTAGTGTGCTCCGTATTTGTTTCACGAGTAGTATGAACATTCATTGTGTATTCGCCCCTTTTAGTACTATAAAGTACTAATAATATTCAAAAAAAGAGCTTCGTTTACCGAAGCATCTGACAAAAAGTACGTGCTGATTGTTCAATAATTCCTGTATCACGCGCGGTCTCCGCAAGCACAAGGGAACCTTCCATTGCCGCAATAAATAATGCTGCTGCTGGCCCCGGCTCGATTCCTTTACGAAACTCCCCGCCATCCAGCCCCTGTTGGAACAATTTCTCCATCATCGGCTGCAACTCACGAAAGAAACGGGATATGCTTTCTTTTACTTCCGGTGCACTGGCTGGTGTCTGCATATACAGTGTAATAAACGGACAACTTCCTTCATAATCCCGACCCTCTATGCCTGCAGACAGTAACGCCATAAACGAATAGATGCGTTCAGTTACCTCTCGTTCACGCTGACTGAGCAGCAGGTAAAGATTTGATTCATACTGGGCGATCCAGTACTGCACCACAGCCTGAAGTAATTCCTCCTTGTTTTTAAAATGGTAATAAATATTCGACTTGGATACTCCGCTAACCCGTACTACCTCATCCATACTAACGTAGCTGTACCCCTGACGCAGAAATAACTGTGCAGCCACTTCAACTGCCTTGGTCCGGTTAACCGGATTGGAACTCTTAGATTTAGCAGATCCATTGTTCAATTTTTTATTTGTCATAGATAGAACTATATAGTACTAATCAAATAAAAACAAGTTTTTTGTTAATCAAAAGATCCTCTCTCACCTCAACTCCCTCCTACTTGTCCGCATATAGTATTAACGCTGTGTTAAATACGTCATGGAATTATTAAACCGCTTCGGGTTATCCACATTCCAGAGATATTCACGAGGTTATTGGATCTGATCGGCAGATTCATCCTCTTTAATCAAAAGCGACTAGGGCGTGTTAGTGACTCAAAAATATATTTTCATCATATCCATATTATTACTACATCATTTCAACTCTTGTAGAAATAAGTCTTGCGACAATTATTACTACTCTTTTTTTTGCTAGCGATCATTTTAGAGTTATCTATTTAGAAGCTTATTCCTACATTCAAAACATATATTAAATCTTGTCATCATTTAAAGTATTCTTCTGAACACCAATTTATCTTTATTTCTCTACTTTTTTCATGAATTTTTATTAACTGATTTAGAACAAAAATTCGTTGAACTATATCTTCAGCTATAAAAAACTGCCTCTTAAAATAATTAAGTTGCTTCTGATATGGACCTTGATGCTTTTCATTGTTCTCATATACATGTAACAATTGAATATGGAGATCATATATTTCTTTGTATGTCATAAAACAACCCTCAGCAGTTACAAAGTTAATTTTCTGAATATGCTTTTTTATGTTCATTTAGCCCAACTAATTAATTAACAAAAAAGCAACTCCCCTGTTGGAAAGTCGCTTCTAAAATACTCTATAGTGAATCTTTAGTTATTATCTTAGATCCTACCGCTTCGCCTTATAAAACTCATGATACAACTTCATCAGCGCCCTTTTCTCTATCCGCGAAACATAACTCCGCGAGATCCCTAACTCCTTAGCAATTTCCCGCTGTGTCCTCTCTTCTCCACCTGTATCCAATCCAAACCGCCCCACGACAACTTCCTTTTCCCGATCATCCAGTATATCGAGATTACGATAAATCTTACTCTTCTCGATCTTAAGATCCACTTCTTTAATGACATCATCCGCCTCGGAGCCAAGGATATCGATAAGTGTAATTTCATTACCTTCCTTGTCTGTCCCAATTGGATCGTGCAGGGACACGTCTTTCCGCGTTTTCTTCAATGATCTTAAATGCATCAGAATTTCATTTTCAATACAACGAGCCGCAAATGTGGCCAGTTTTGTCCCTTTGTTCGGGCGGTAGCTCTCGATAGCTTTAATCAAGCCGATGGTGCCGATGGAGATTAAATCCTCCATGTCTTCTCCGGTGTTATCGAATTTTTTGAGGTTCTGGACATGATACGATGTCATTTCAGGTAGTAGCCTTCGTTGTAAACCAAAGTTACAATAGAGTAGCTTCTGAATGATATTATGGATTTTACGAGGTTAAAGGATTGTTATTACCCATCTATATCGAGGATTTGTTTGGAGATTTGGGCTGCGAAAGTTGAGCTAATTATTTATTCCCAGGAATTTATTACCGATAATAGAATAGTGATACTTAGAATTATCAAAATACCAAGAATGGGAAGAGTTGAGAACAAATGAAGAGCGTACATAACGTGGATCGGCAAATAAAATGCAAGAAAGTAACGGCAATCCTTTTCGTGCTAATTCTGCTAGCCTGTGTCTTGCCGGGTCCGCAGTATGCGGGTGCGGAAGCTGCAGTAGGAACAACTAAAGACAAAATACGGCATGAGACACAATTTCTTTTTGCCGGAAATATGGATAAGATTACGGTCCGAACAGTCAAAACAAGCTTTGATACCGGGGAGCGTAAGGCGAACGAATATTATTTCACAGATCCTGCCTATTTACCTAAGCCAGCTAATGGAGATGATTTCGACTCCTTTATTAACAAAGCTTCCCTGGTTAATTCTCCCACTGGATTGAAGGCTTATGCAATTCTGGAACAGTATGGCGGTGCTGCAAAAGAAGTGGTTAGGACACTTTATGAGTATGACTATAACAGTTTCTCGCTCCGCAAGGTTGTTGAATCTAAATCTCCTATTATTCTGCATGAATACATAGGCCTGTATGTCATTTATACATATTTTGAGAAACCGAACCAGTATTATTCTCTGGCGGATAACAAGCTCATCTCTACAGGCGGCGAGGTGATCCGGCCGGAGGATGTGGAGAATAGCAATTATACCTTGTCTCCTCAGCCAAAGACGCAGGATTATACAGTCTTTTGTCCCAAGTCTGATCTCAAGGGTTGTTATTTAATGCAATATGGCGGGGGAAAAGGAGCAGCTGTCAAGGTGACGCTCAACCACCGCAAGGGGGATTCATCCGGTATGGACGGCGACAGAGTCATTACGGTAGACTCCACAAAAATTACGCTGCAGAGCAAGTTTATCAAATATTTATCCTATAAATGGAATATTAAAGGTACGGTTAACGGGAAGAGCAAAGTTCTCTTTGACAATACCGCCACGGACGCGCGGACGTATATATCTCCCAACCACAAATATTTGCTGCTGATTACTGATCAGGGCACTCTTAACGGATACTCATCATCTGTCGTGCATATTTACAATCTCAAGACGCTGGAACTGGTACGGAAATACGACTCCCAGTACAAATCGAATGTTACGGCTGTAACATGGGCTTCAGATGAAATTTTCATTATCGAGTATTATTTCTCTAATCCAAGTAAGTACCCGCCATCCTTCTACTACATCCCTGCGGGTATCAGCCTTCAGATCCCATACATGGATTACAGGGATTGGAAGGAGCATAAATCCTGGGACAATTTCACTTATGAGAAAATGATCTTTCCTGCTCTGCCAGTGGCTATCCGATCAGGGAATGCTATGGTGAATTATCAGAGCCAGCCTGCTTTTCTCCTAAAGGGACAATATTACGTTCCGCTCAAAGAGTTCGCCGCAGCATTTCATATTCAGTATGCCATAGGGGCCAAAGAGATTACATTCACCCGGGGCAGCCGCTCAGCTGCGGTAACGCTCCAGGGCAGCGGGATTGTACGTGCAGGCTTCAATGACTTTCTACCGCTGGGAAGCTGGAATAAAGCGCTGGGCCTGAAGGTAATTGATGGTCGTATTACACTCTCTGATGAGGAGCAGGCCAGTGGTTTGGGATTGAGCCAAGAGGTGTATGACCCGCAGGCCGTTGTAGTCAATGTGAATACTTCCGACCGGGTAGATGATATTGTACTAAATCCTAATAAGACATTGTCTCTGGTATTATGGAATTATACTTGAGCGTTCAATCTGGAGGTGTACGCCTCTTCAGATCTCAACACACTCATCACAGCGATCCCGCTGGAAGCTAAAAGTGGAGAAACCCTTACGTATACAACAGCAGTAATCCCTATGGATCGTACCGTGACAATAGTACTTCCGGATATTGGGACCGGTTTGTATAGATCGGTTACCTTATATCTACCGAAATCTGATATAGATACTTTTTAGTGCCTGAAGCTCCAAGCAGGGCGATTCTCAACTCCCCGAGTCCAATCGGCTTAAGGAGGAAATCGATATCGCCCTGGCCGAAGGCCTTACAGTGTTTTTAGTTTAATATAATAAAAACCACAAATAACCTGTAGGATTTAGACTTCGATTCCTCATCCCTACAGGCTATTATCTTAACTCACCGCTTAGCCTTATAAAACTCATGATAAAGCTTCATCAGCGCTCGCTTCTCTATCCGCGACACATAACTCCGCGAGATCCCAAGCTCCTTCGCAATCTCCCGCTGCGTCCGCTCTTCTCCACCTGTATCCAATCCAAACCTACCCACCACAACTTCTTTCTCTCGGTCATCCAGAATATCAAGATTACGATAAATCTTGCTCTTCTCGATCTTCAAATCCACTTCTTTAATAACATCATCCGCTTCCGAACCGAGGATATCAATGAGTGTAATTTCATTACCTTCTTTGTCAGTCCCAATCGGATCGTGCAGGGACACGTCTTTCCGCGTTTTCTTCAATGATCTTAAATGCATCAGGATTTCATTTTCAATACAACGTGCTGCAAATGTGGCCAGCTTTGTGCCTTTGTTTGGACGGTAACTCTCAATAGCTTTAATCAAGCCAATAGTTCCGATGGAGATCAGATCCTCCATGTCTTCCCCAGTATTATCGAATTTTTTCACTATATGAGCTACTAATCTCAAATTGTGCTCGATAAGCAAATTCCGGGCTTTTGCATCCCCTTCAGCCATCATGCCTAAGTATTTGCTTTCCTCCTGCTCCGAGAGCGGCTGTGGAAATGCGTTGTTCCTTACGTAAGATACCAGCAACGTCAGTTCTTTAATTAGCAACGCGATCGTACTTAAGAATCCAGGCAACTTGGCGACACCTCCCGCACTTGTACAATGAAACCGATCTGTTAGCCTTACGGGTTCATGGTCATCTTATTGTATGTGGGTAGATGCCTAGAAGTGCATGTACGGGGGAAATTGTACAAACCCATTGTTAGTCTCTCCGATTTAGCTTCATTAATGTCCTCATCCATCTGCTCCCAGTTCTGCTCAACGGAGTGACGCTAATTTGTCATGATAAAAAAGATGCAGTAAGATCCAGCATAAAAAACAACACAGCTGCCTTAGCAAACCGCTCCAACCTGCGTATTTCCGGGATATTAACACTTTAATAGAGCGTTTACTAGACCAGTTCCCAACTAGTTAGGAAGCACTTTTCATGTTGACTTTTCAACATATAGTGATTAAAATAAACAACGCACACTAAATATAGTATGCATATGATTTTCCAGTATTTATAGCTTATCTATTCTATCTTTACAGTAATATATACAGGGGGAGAGACTCCATGCTAGTCGCATACGATTCAAAAACCGGAAACGTCAAACGCTTCATTGGTAAGCTTAAGCTGCCAGCTGTGCAGATTGAAGAGCATATGACCATTGACGAGCCCTATGTGCTTATTACATATACCACCGGCTTTGGACAGATTCCAGAGAAGGTGTCTACTTTCTTGAAGAACAATTATTCCAATTTGAAAGGCATCGCCGCCAGCGGCAACAAGAACTGGGGCGAGCTGTTCGCGCATAGCGCAGACTTGATTGCAGATCGGTACAATGTACCAGTTATCGGTAAATTTGAGCTATCGGGCACATTTGGTGATGTGGAACGAATTAAACAGGAGGTGAGCCGAGTTGCGGCATATTGAACTAAACAACATGTTGATGAAGAGAGACGAAAGTGGTTTCTTTCAATTGGATAAAGACCTTGAGGCAGTAGCCGAATTTATGCGGGATGTAGAACGGCGGAGCCTGGTTTTTGCGAATACAAAAGCCAAGGTTGATTATATGATTGAACAGGATTTCTACGAAAATTTTTACGAACAGTACAGCTTGGCTGAGATTGAAGATGTCTACCAAATTACCCATTCTTACAACTTCAGCTTTCCATCCTATATGGCAGCTTCGAAGTTCTATACGGATTACGCTGTAAAAAGCAATGACCGCAAGCAATATCTGGAGCATTATCCGGACCGTGTGGCGGCAGTTTCCCTTCACCTAGGACGCGGGAATGCCGCTACTGCTGGCATGCTTGCCCGTTCGATGATGGAGCAGCGTCTGCAGCCAGCGACCCCAACCTTCTTAAATGCCGGCAAGAGTCGTCGCGGTGAGCTTGTCTCCTGCTTCCTTATCGAAATGGACGACTCGCTTAATTCGATCAACTATGTGCTCAACACCTGCATGCAGCTGTCGAAGATCGGCGGTGGCGTGGCTGTCAACCTGTCCAAGCTTCGTTCCCGCGGAGAGACAATCAAGGGTGTCGAGGATGCGGCTAAGGGCATTATACCTGTGCTCAAGCTGATGGAGGACGGCTTCTCCTATGCTGACCAGATGGGTCAACGTAAAGGTTCTGGAGCCGCCTACTACAATATTTTTGGATGGGATGTTCTTGAATTTCTCGACAGTAAGAAGATCAACGCCGACGAAAAAACAAGACTCAAAACCCTGTCCATCGGCCTGATCATTCCGAATCGCTTCTATAAGCTGGCGAAGGACAATGAACCGCTCCATGTATTTGCCCCTTACAGTGTGTACAAGGCTTATGGCACACATCTTGATGACATGGATTTGGATGAAATGTATGATAAGCTGCTAGCCGATCCACGTGTCAAAAAGAGAAAGGCCATGAGCGCACGGGATATGCTGACCAAAATCGCCATGATCCAGCTGGAATCTGGCTATCCATATATTATGAACAAGAGCAACGCCAATGAGGCTCATGCCCTGAAAAACGTCGGACAGATCAAAATGTCCAACCTCTGCACAGAAATCTTCCAGCTGCAGGAGACCTCAGAAATTGCTGACTACGGACAGGAAGATACCATCCGCCGTGATGTAAGCTGCAATCTGGCTTCCTTGAACATTGTCAACGTGATGGAGCATGGCAAAATCCGTGAATCGGTACATGAAGGCATGATCGCCTTGACTGCAGTCAGCGATATGACCAGCATCTCTAATGCCCCAGGCGTAGCCAAAGCTAACAAAGAGATGCACTCCGTCGGTCTCGGCGTCATGAATCTGCACGGCTATCTGGCCAAGAACAAGATCGCTTATGAAAGCGAACAGGCTCGCGATTTTGCCCGGACCTTCTTCATGACCATGAACTACCATTCACTGGAGAAAAGCATGGAGATCGCTGCTGCAACCGGCCGGTCTTTCCATGGATTTGAGGCTTCTGATTATGCTACAGGAGCTTATTTTGAGCGTTACCTGACTACGGATTACCGCCCTGTAACGCCAAGAGTACAAGAGTTGTTCGGAGATATTTTCATCCCATCCCCTACGGACTGGGAACAACTACGGGATGCAGTAAAAGCAAATGGCCTGTACCATGCTTACCGTTTAGCAATTGCGCCAACAGCCAGCATTTCCTATATTCAAAATGCTACTTCAAGCGTTATGCCTATTGTAGAGCAGATTGAGACACGGACTTATGCTAATTCGACGACTTACTATCCGATGCCGTACCTGCGTCCAGACAATGTATTTTTCTATAAATCGGCTTACCAAATGGATCAGTTCAAGGTGATCGATTTGATCGCGGAAATTCAGCCCCATATCGACCAGGGCATCTCGACCGTTCTGCATGTGAACAGTGATGTCTCAACCAGAGAACTGGCCCGTTCCTATCTGTACGCGGCGCATAAAGGCCTGAAGTCGCTGTATTACACCCGGACCAAAAAGCTGTCCGTCGAGGAATGCCTCACCTGCTCGATCTAACTGGAAGGCTATAGCCGCAGAAAAGGAGATTGCCATATTATGACCGCTATCCAAGCCGTTAACTGGAACCGTCCCGACGACGATTTCTCATTGATGTTCTGGAATCAGAACATTATGCAATTCTGGACGGACGATGAAATTCCATTATCCGATGATAAAATGTCCTGGCTCACGCTCAGTGAGCAAGAAAAGGACTCCTATATGAAGGTACTCGGCGGACTCACACTGCTGGATACGATTCAAGGCGGAGTAGGTATGCCGCAGATTATGGAGCATGTCGAAGGTCTTCAGCGCAAGGCTGTGCTTGGCTTTATGGGCATGATGGAACAGATTCACGCCAAATCGTACAGTAGCATTTTCACCACTTTGTCCTCCACAGAGGAGATTGACAGTGTGTTCCGCTGGGTTGAAGAGAACCCTTATCTGCAGTTCAAGGCAGAGACCATATCACAATATTACAAAAAAATAGATTCACCCAAAGATCTGTACCTTGCCATGGCAGCCTCAGTGCTGCTCGAGAGCTACTTGTTCTACAGTGGCTTCTTCTACCCGCTTTATCTAGCTGGCCAAGGCAAAATGACATGCAGCGGTGAGATCATCGACCTTATTCTGCGGGATGAGAGCATCCATGGCGTATATGTCGGTGTGCTGGCGCAGGAGATCTTTGACGGGCTACCAGATGACGAGCAGCGTGAGCTACACCAGAAGCTGGTAAACCTCCTTAGACTGCTACATGAGAATGAAGAACGTTATACCGAGCAGATCTACGCTCCCATCGGACTGGTGGACGAGGTCAAGACCTTCCTTAGATACAATGCTAACAAAGCCATGATGAATCTGGGGCATGATCCGCTATTCGACGAGGAAGAGATCAACCCGATTGTTCAGAATGGCATCAGTACCCACACCAAGCAGCATGATTTCTTCTCGAAAAAAGGTAACGGATACGTCCGGGCGCTTAACGTGGAACCGCTGAAAGATGAAGATTTTCAATTTTAAATATAGATAAAGCAAAAAAGTGCGGAGAAAATTCTCCGCACTTTTTGCTAACTGTAGGATTAGATTATTGCAAGCTTTTCAGGTATGTTCTAGCTTCTTCGTAGGTATCGTAAGCATCTGCAAAATCTCTACCAAAAATACGTTTCAATTGCATCTTCCAAATTGGGTTTTTAGTTACATAAGCCCATCCTGCTTGACCAGCTTCACTCGCCATAGCACCTGTAGGGGCTAGCATAGCTGCAACCTCAGGAGTAAGTACACTTTTAGAATCAGTTACATCAGTTGTTCCTGTAAATTTAGGTTTAACAAGCTTCATGATATTTTCAAAATCTTTCAGGTATCCTGGAACATCTTCAGCTGAAAAATCAATAGATACTACATCGATATGGTTCTCATTTTGGTTGTACTTAATTGTGTATGACATAATTATTTTTCCTCCAAGTTTTAACGTTATTTTTTTAATAATAGAGATGAAATGTATGTAACTTCACAGACAAAAAATACCCGCCCCATGCTTTTTCAGGGCGACGACATCTACTTCCTGTATCGTTTTTATAACAACACCCTTTCTAGAATATTAACTAATACATATTACCTATATTATTATCGACAAATTTCTTTTTTTATTTATATTAAAATACAAATTTCTACAAATTCCAACATATCCATGGTCATATTTTCCTTAATTCATTCATTTTTGTGTATCTGCTATCTCTTGCAGCCATTCAATTTGCCAAAATACGAAGAATCTATTTTTTTTAGACAACTAAAAAAGGCTTTGCGTGCGACTTCCGATTCCAATCCAGTCATCCTTCAGATTTTTGGAATCAGAATACGCCGCAAAGCCTTCAATACTATATATTAGTTGTTATATAAGTAAATCAATCCGTGATTACTTTGTTGCGGAATAGCCCCCGTCAATCACATGTGCTGTACCTGTAATAAACGAAGCCTCATCACTTAGTAGGAAGCATGCAAACGCAGCTACTTCCTCAGGCGTACCGTATCTACCCAGAGCCGTTCCAGAAGCGATAAGAGATTGAAGCATCTCTACATCATCTGACAACAGCTTTTCATATCTGTTCATGGTTGGTGTAGGGATAGGTCCTGGACAAAGGGCATTTACTCTAATGTTACGGTGACCCACTTCTTTGGCAACCGATTTAGTCATCCCCACAATAGCATGTTTACTTGCTGAATAAGCTGCATCATTGGCCATCCCGATAAAAATACCATGCAAAGAGGAGCAGTTTAGAACGGAAGCTCCAGATTTCATATGAGGTAATGTATAATGCAACATGTAGAATTGGCTAGTGAGATTTGTCTGAATCACTTTTTGAAACAACAACGGATCATAGTCTATAACATCCGTATTGTCTCCTGTAATTGCTGAGTTATTATATAGGCAATCAATTTTTCCATAAGCTGCTAATGTTTGATCTACGATATTTTTGCAGTCTGCTTCGAGAGAAACATCTGACCGAACAAACATCGCTTCCCCACCTAGAGCCTTAATTTCCTCAACTGTGTTAGCGCCAGCATCTGATCGATTGGCAACTACTACAATACCGCCCTCTCTTGCTACTCTTAAGGCTGTAGCTTTTCCGATTCCGGTACCTGCACCAGTAATAATAACTACTTTGTTCTCAAATCTGTTGCTACTCATATGCGCACCACTTTCTTATGTCTTTTTCAGGAGGAGGATTCGAACCTCATAGACCCTAATATCGCCTGATGCAATATGGATTGGAACATTTTTGCAGAAAAATCGACAAAATTATCCTCTATATGACAACTTTATTGTATTTAATTGTATATAGCAATGAATATTTTAATCTACTTTTACAACAATTGAGAATTTTGGTTTGATCGTCACAAAAAAACACCCCTTAGAATTTCATCAGATAAACCAGAAGTTTTATCCGATGCTTATTCTAAGGGGTTTGATCATTTGTAAATCCGTCGTTGTTAATGAAACCACACTCCAAATAAATTATTTATTGGCTTATAGATAAGAATAATCAGAAACAGAGGACTCGGAATGTTCAATTTTAACAACGCACATACGGTCGCGCCAAGTCCCAAAATCCAAAATATAAAATATACGCTAAGATCACGTACTCGGCGCTTTCGCATTAATTTAGGCAAATCAAGTGCCATACAACCTACAGCAAGCGCCAAAAAAAACAATAACATCATTAGACTCACTCCTTGATTTTTTCAAGAAAAGAATTATCAGTTAGACCTACGCGGTTAATAACTACTGAGGCACTATAATGGATGGGCAATGATTTAAGGTAATCGTCGCCCTTTTTTTGCTGTAGCTTTGTCCAAGCTTTAGGACTGGCATGGTAGATCGATTGTCCAAATCCCATAATATCAACATTGAAGCGATTATTTACTTGCTCCACAGTGTCTTGCATCCGCTCTATAATCCGTTCCTCTGTTTCCTTTTCCAAACGTTTTATGGTGCTTTCCGATTCCAAATTTTCTGTACTGTGCACTTCTTCAATGTTGCAAAGCGTCTTAACGTCAAGGTAAATATGCGGCTCTCCATCAATAATTTTCACTTTGCGTTTAGTTGAAGCCTGGATCGCTTCGATAACAATAGGCTTTCCGTCTTCCCCTGTTATCGGGCCAGAATGTGAGGTTACCTTATCATTGATATAATTGTAACCAATCGTTTCACCCTCGTTTAGCCAACCGATCAGTTTGTCTTTTCTGAACACAGCAACAGTATGGTATTCCAATCTCGCCTTAGGCATTGTTCGCTCTACATTGCTTTTATCTCCTCCCTCTTTGGGATCTCCCATAACTTCCACTCCGGTCAGTACAGGATGTTCACCTTCAGCCAATAAATTTTCAATAAAATCATCCAGCGTGACAGCGACTGTTTTTGCTGAATCTTTATAAGAATTATCTAGGGAACTAAATAATTTGTTCGCTGGTAATTTATCCATAGGTGTAAGGACATTCAAGACATCGTTGGCGGTTGTATCTCTGGCAACCATAACGTAGAAATCCATTCGAGGTTCCCGACTTCTTTTAAATACGTCCAGTATCTCGGCCACTCCGGAGCGGGCAAGTTCCTCCCCAATCACTAACACCCGGATATGACCAAGATAACTCGTCCTAGAACTATCCAGATTCAACATACGTTGTGCATCATAAAACGTAGGTACAGTAAATTTATAAACAACCACGGGGACTCCAGTGCCTCCCCCTCCTCCATTCGATTGTGAGGAAATCGCAGATGGAATAACGACCTGCATCGAAACTGTATAACCAGTTTCAGCCTTGTCGATCCCTATCCCCAAGACAAAGGCTACCTCATTTAGCTCCTTTCTTTCCCAACAGCCACTTAGCATTAACGTAAATTGGAGAGCTATCATCAATTGGAGAGCGCCTCTAACTAATTTTTTCTTCATTGCGTTGATTCCTCATCACTGGAAGTGCTTTGACGAAATAGGTTCTGCGTCTTGTTCTCAGCAGGTCTTGTCTTTAAAAAAGGCCACGGAAAGCGAAAGATAGAGTCTTTTAAGTCTTTTGAATTATAAGGTCCGAGCGGACTCATATAAGGCATTCCGAAAGAACGCAAGCTCGACAAATGCAGTACGATGATAAAAATTCCGAATAGAATTCCATATAATCCGATAAATCCGGCCAAAGCTATAAGCACAAAACGGATCATCCGCGCAGCTATAGACATTCCTGTCTCCGGAATAACAAAGCTAGAAATGGCTGTAAGCGATACAATAATGACCATTGCAGATGAAATAAAACCCGCTGCAACCGCTGCTTGTCCAATCACCAACGTTCCGACAATGGAAATTGCCTGTCCAATATTTTTAGGTATCCGTACCCCGGCCTCCCGCAAAATCTCATAAGTCATTTCCATGATCAGCGCCTCGACAAAAGCAGGAAAAGGGACACTCTCCCGCTGGGCAGCTAAACTAATTACAAGATTGGTCGGTATCATCTCCTGATGATATGTAGTAATCGCAACATACAATGAAGGTGCAAGCAAAGTAATAAAAAATGAAATAAAACGAACTAATCTCAGCAATGTTCCAATATCGGCCCTTTGGTAATAATCCTCAGCAGACTGAAAAAATGCCACAAAAAATGTGGGTACCAACAGTACAAAAGGGGTTCCATCAACAAGAATGGCCACTTTTCCTTCCAAAATACCTGCTGCAATCGTATCCGGACGATCACTGTTGTATACGGTAGGAAATGGTGTAAATACCGTCTCTTGAATAAATTCTTCAATATATCCACTCTCGAGAATACTGTCCGTATCAATTTTATTCAGACGGCATTTTACTTCTTGCACCAACTCCTTATTCGCGATGTTGCTTAGATACATAATGGATACGCTGGTTTGAGTTACCCTTCCGATCTGAACGGTTTCCAGCCATAAATGGCTATCTTTTATTTTCCGCCGAACCAGTGCCGTATTCGTCCGTAAATTCTCAGTGAATCCTTCCATTGGACCTCGAACAACCGATTGGGAACTGGGCTCCCCTACATTGCGATCTTCCCAGCCTGGTAAGCCGATCCGGAGAGCGGTGGATGTCCCATCGAGCAGCAGCATTACACTACCGGACAGCAATTCGTGTACGAATTGGCTGTAATCAACGATAACGGTTAGATCACCGGCTATTAATATCTGTTTCTTAATAATCTCAATCTTCTGCTCAGGCTCAAGCTTTCCTAGCTGTTCATAAGGAATATGTTCCTGCAAAGAATACAAAATTGAATTATGCAGTACCTGAGTATCCACAAGACCATCTATGTAAATCAAAGAAATATTAGTATTTTCTTCTATCTGCAACTCTTTTATCACTACATCAGAACTTCCGCCCAGCAATCCGTTCAACTGATCAATATTGGTTTTCAATCGGTTTGATAGTGTACCCGTCTCCGAACTTTTCACGATGTAGCCTCCACTTCACTTAGTTTAATGAGTATAGTTTGATGTTAATTTTGATAATTATTCCTTTCTGATTAAAATTCGGAATGGCATAATTCTGGTAACTACAACCATACTAAAACTAGTCCAATAAATTTGAGGGGGTATATGAGTTTGGAGAAAGATCGAATTAGTACCAATCAAATGATTATACTCGGGCTATTCACATTTATTGGGGATATGGCGCTTGTGTATCCAGCGTTAATGATATCAGGAGCGAAACAAGATGCATGGATTGCTGCTTTGATTAGTATTCCCTTGGGCCTAGCGACCATAAAATTGTTGCTCTGCTTAGCAGACATTGAACCCAACAAGAATATCATCGAGCTTAGCCTACAAATTCTAGGAAAATGGGCCGGATCTGCTGTAGCCTTGTTCTATCTAGTGTTCTTTCTGATTGCCGCTGCCACTTACATAAGAGAAATTGAAGATTTCATGTGTACACAGATTTACGAGAAGACACCCGGTGGGGTTATCCGTTTTATGGCCATTTTCCTGCTGGTATATGGTGTACGACTGGGTCTGGAAACATTGGGACGGGCAGCTCAGCTTTTTTTCCCTTTGTTTGCAGTTTTTTTGATCGGTCTGCTGCTTCTGCTGACTCCCGATGTCAAAATGGAACGTTTATACCCCATTATGAACACACCAGTACCGGACATGCTCCATACTTTGATGTATGGTGTTTTTTATCCTTTTGGTGAATTATGCGTGTTTCTTATGGTATATCCTTATGCTCAGAAGAATAGCAAAACAAGCCGGGATATTTTCATAGCCCTGATCATCGGAGCTCTGGGACTTAACCTCATCTTATTTTTTTCCCTTACCGTTCTTGGTGTTTACGCTTCTGAACATCAATTTTATGCCGCTTATATTCTTGCTCAAAAAATTAATATTGCTAATTCTCTGCAACGTATTGAAGCACTTATGGCTACTGCATGGATTATCAGCACGTACTTCAAAACAGCCATTTATTACTATGCTTTAACATTAGGTGCAGCCCAATTATTTAAACTCAAAAGCCACCGTCCTCTGATCCTACCCACTGGATTTTTGTTATTTGGTATGTCACAACTGATTGCCAAAGACATCATTTTTTATGTAAAGGAAATCCCCGCCTACTGGGTAGATTGGGATTTCACGGTTGCATTTGTTCTACCGCTTATATTGCTAATTGTGTATTATTTAAAAAAACGTTTTGCTGCCAAGGTTTAAACGACCTCTCTCCTAAAAATAAAAAAGGACAGCTATTGAGCTGTCCTTTTGTTCATGAATTTCTTACATGCAGTAGATTTATTCCTTCTTATCCAATGTAATTGACGATGGCGTTACATCACGAATAGGTTCATTGGACGCTTCGAAAGTTGATCCGCAACTCGGACAAAAACGTGCCTCGATTGCCACATTACCACCGCATGCTTTACAATGCTTCACATCGGACAACCCAGCAATTTGCTGCAGATTGACCTCGATCTCTGATTTCAGTTCAAGAATACGGGAAATATTCTTCTCGATCTGCTCACTCGGCAGTGGTCCTGCACCTTGAGTTACAGCTTCAAACAACAGTTTACCCATTACCTGATACTGCTGGTCAATATCATTCTGCTTGCTGTTGTTCTGTAATTTCAAACGATTGATCTCCACCACTGTCTTTGCTTTATTCCCAGCCTCGCTTACGCCTGCCTTTACCTTGTTAAAAAAGCTCATATTCAGCCCCCAATTCCGTAGTAGTCATATCTAAGCATATTTCGACACCACCACAAGTATTCCTCTCTTTATTGTACCTAACTTCAACCGCGATTTGTAGTTCATCCACAATCAAGAACTAATTTCCCCCGCCTTCATGCGGGAACGAACCTCGACTCAGGTCTGGTATCTAAAACCGCCTTCAGGCCGTTTTGCCACAATCGAAAAGGCTTTACAATGAGTACATAAGCAAACGGGTTGCAAGGTTCAATCACAATCACCCCCATAAGAGAGGATGACAATAATAAATGAAAAAATTATATCGTTCAAGAAGTGATCAGAAAATTAGTGGTGTATGCGGAGGTCTTGCTATTTGGTCAGGCATCGATGCCACAATACTCCGTCTCGTGGCCGTTGCTGCAGCATTTTTCAGCTTCGGCACAGTACTTATCTTTTATATCATCGCCAGCATCATCGTCCCTAAAGAACCTTTTGGCAGCTTTTCAGATGGACATGATTTCTATTAACAGATCTTCATTCAGTACCAATCAAACATACTAAGGAGAGATATAACATGAGTTTATTCAAAAGAATTTCCACCCTTACTAAAGCAGCCCTACACGAAGGTCTGAACAAATTAGAAAATCCAGTGCTACTGACAGGTCAGTATCTGCGCGATCTTGAGAACGAAATAGCTACGGCAGAACGCAATGAGCGTGATTTAAAGGTTACAGCGAGTGTATTGGAACGCCGTAAGCAAGAATATACTCAGTTGATAGAGCAAAGCGAAGCGGAAGCCGTTCAGGCGGTTGAGCAAGGAAATGAAGAAAGAGCACGCCTTGCACTCATGGCCAAGCTGCGGTATACAGAACAGCTGGATGAGAGTATCAATAGTCAGGCACAAACTCAGCAATCCCTGGCAGAGCTGGAGATCAACATCGCTAGAGCTAAAGAAGAGCGCGAACATCTTAAAGCGAAAAGAACTGAACTTATCGCTCGTGCTCAGCAAGCTACAGAAACACTAAGCTCCGCTCCTCATAGCAACAGTGTAAAAGGACCGAATGTGGGTAACGCTTCACGTGGTTTCGAACGAATGGAAGAGAAAATTTTCGAGTGGGAAGCATTGGCGGAAAACTCCAAGTATAAATCCAACTCAGGCGCAGGCGTAGCTTCGTCTATTGATCCCAATCTTCGTAGCGCCGTGGATGATGAAATTGAACGTATCCGCAACCGGAAAATCAATACCGACAAAAAATAAATATAATAACAGGTCCCTTATTTCTCAGCTACTGAGCTATATAAGGGGCTTGTTTTTTCTATTCCTCTTCATCCCGCGAATCATTTTTTTCGATTCCGGATCTACTCGGTAAGACTCTGTGATTTTCTGCAAAGCCTTGTTATAGGTGAAATCATCTAAAGCGTTAGTTCTCAAATAATCTATCGTAGCCGCAGGCATCTTCACATAACACATCGAAAGCGCCCAAGAAACCGCCATTTTCACATAATACCCCTCATGTCTGACCTTATCGAGTAGTTGTAGAATCCGACTGATGTAGGCTTCTTCAATAAAGAAATTAAGCATCATTACTACCGCAAATCGAATCTTATATTCTTTGTCAGATAACAGATACGGCACTATAAAGTCCCACATCTGCTCTTTATTCTTCAAGGTAAACTTCAGCCCCGTGCAAAAGCTATCACATACCGACCAGTTATCGATTTTAGGAATAAAGTCCGCAATATAATGCAGAATTTCTTCAGGATCTGTCTTCACATAACCAAGTACCATACCTTGCAGCATTACCTCTTCAAAAAAATCAGAGTCGGCGTGCTCCAAATAGGCTCTCCAGTCACCCTTTGCAATGGTTTTGGCGAGTTTACGTAGCTCCGGTAGCCTGACTCCTATCACATTATCGATCGTCGGAAGTAAAGCCGCAGAAAACTTCTGGTAATCCGCATCTGCCAACTCCACTAGCTGTTCCTTTATTGTTTTGTCCACTATAGTGCTCCTTACGTATTAATTATTGAAATGAAATCTCCCATAAATATATGGATGCTACCGAACCGTGTGGTGAGTACCTGAGACGGTATTGTTCGAATTGCTTTTTGGTAAGCATATCAAGCCCATACAGCTTCATCATGCCGCGACGAATGGCGATATCTCCCCAACTAACTACATCTGGGCGCTCCATACAATTGATTAGCATCATCTCTGCTGTCCACATACCGATGCCTTTTAACTTCATGAGTCTTTGAATAACCTCTTGATCGGACAATCCATATAATTCCTCCAGCTTAAACTCCCCATCAGCAATCAGCTTTGAAATGTCATGAATACAAACCGCCTTTTTCATCGTCATACCGCAACCCTGAATCTCATCCGCTGTGTGTATAGCTAGCTGCTGCGGAGTTATTTCTCTGAATTGAACCTGCATTCTTGTCCAGATAGTTCGAACCGCTTTGACTGATATTAGCTGACCTACTATGGCATAGATAAGTGCAGTGAAAAGATCCGGAATAATCACACGTTCCACTTTCCCCATTCGCGCCATCGCCGCACCTAGCACTGGGTCCACACTTCCGAGGTAATCGATTTCTGCTTGCCCATATTCAAAAAATTTAGTGATTACAGCTCCCAAAGTATTTCCTCCCGTATCTGAGCTTAACAATAATATACAACATCTATTTTGCAGTGTACGGATTCTTGAATAGGATAGCAAGATAACGAAACTTGAAAAAGCCACAACACTTCTACTCGGGTAGATGGTTATGGCGGGAATTCATATTTTTACTCAACTACTATATATAACTTGTACTAGATTGTATTTATCATTTTACTACTTTAATATGAATGTATATATGATAGATGAGGAGCTTTACGAATGGACTTTATAGCAATTGACTTTGAAACGGCGAATTCCAGTCGATCCAGCGCCTGTGCTTTGGGGCTTGTGGAAGTTAAAGATGGCGTAATCACTGCAGAACATTCTTGGCTGATCGATCCGCAACAGCGGTTTGACGGCATGAACATTTCGATACATGGCATCACCCCCTCCATGGTAATCGGTCAGCCTACATTCCACGAATTATGGCCCACCGTTGAACCTTTGCTGCACGGACGAATCGTTGTAGCACACAATGCCGCTTTTGATATGAGTGTACTGCGGTATTGCCTCGATGGGATGTACATAAGCTATCCGAGCTTTCAATACTTATGTACTTATTTACTAGGCAAAAAAATGCTGCCCGAGCTTCCCTCTCATAAACTTAATGTAGTCTCCGAGCATTTCGGCATTGAGCTGAAGCACCATGACGCTCTCGATGACGCGCGCGCGGCTGCCTTGGTTCTATTAATGCTTATGGAGCGAGAATCACACCTTGACCCGCTTTTGCTCTCCAGCAGCCAAGGATATACTAGCGGAACAATGTTTGCTGGTGGATACACTCCTTTTTCTGCTCGAAAGAGTAAACCTGCTAAGAAACCTGTGAACAATCAAAGAACGAAAAACTTCTATTTGTAAGAAACTATTAAGTTATTCAGCAAAAAACACCCAACAGGCTCATTACAGCTGGTTGGGTGTTTTGCATAGATGGAGGAATATAGCATACAAGTCGATTCATTCACTACTTAGAAATCTAACCTTACTGGTCATTATAGGGAATAGCTCCCTGTAATTCTACATTTACGCCCTATAATGACTTCGAATAGACCCTTATCGTGCTAATTATAGGGAAGAATTCCGTATATTTTATCAACGATCAGTGAATATCCCATCGGTTCATCCAGATCACCAACCAAGATCAACACAACACGCTAGATCTTCATCCGATAGACTGCTTTATTCTCCAGTCCTCTAATGAATGGCGTCCATTCTTCGGTTTCTGGTGTGGTATCCAGAGCATCCTCCACCATTTGCAGCTTCGCATCCATCGCATCAATATGATGCAGCGCTACGGCCTCAGCCGTTTGCGGCTGAACAGGACTGCCCCATTCACCCAGGTTATGGTGTGATAATACGAGATGCTGTAACGCCAGAACCTTCTCCGAATTCAAATCAATGTCTAAGCGGATGGCCGCTTCTGTAATCCAGTTAGATGCCATCGAGATATGACCAATCAACTTACCTTGAACGCTATATTCTGAGACAATTCCGAGCTGAGAGATCATCTCCTCCGGCTTCGCGATATCATGCAGAATAATTCCAGCCTTCATTAAATCTGGATTCAAGAACGGACGCTGCTTGCACAGAAAATCCCCGATCTCCAGCATGCGAACCATATGATAAGCAAGTCCGGCAAAATAAGCATGGTGATGCGTTTTGGCAGCCGGATAATGCATCAATTTCTCTTCCACTTTGCTTACACAAAAGGAGACAATCGAGGCAATCTCCGGATCTGTGATGCTTGCCATAACCCCTTTAATCGTATGAATAAGGTCTACTGGACGAATAGGAGCGGAGCGAATAAAATCCGTTAGCGCAACGCCATCCTCATCGTTCACCAATCTAATCTTGGTTACTTTGATTTGCAATTTCTCACGATAAGTGTGCGCAATCCCGCGAACCTTCACTAGTGCCATAGGAAAAAAAGTTTCTTTATCGGTTGTGCTGACATCCCAATATTTCGCGGACAATTGTCCACTGGAATCTCCCAAGACTAGGTCGAAATAATCCTTTGGAGGAGTACCGTTCGTTTGTTTGATCGCTAGCTCTCTTAAGAGATAAAAGCCAACAAATTCATCCTGTGGAGCGAGCTGTTTAATTTGTGTCATGTTGAAGCCTCCTATTAATAACAGGCTTTGTACCTGCTCTCTATATTAAACTTTAGACACTCACGTCCAAAATCCCTTTAAATCACTATACGATCTATTTTCATTTTTATGTACAGGTAGATAAAGGAGGTTACTCCACAGGCCATAATATGGCTCTAGAATAACCCCCTTTATAGATTAACTATTGATTGAAAATTGCTTATTTACCAGCGGATTCAAGCGCTGATTTAATAGCTTCTACCACTTTAGCAGATACTTCTTTCTCAGCATCATTATTTCCGAAGGCTGCTGCGCGATATCCATACTTGTGTAAGCTATAGCCCGTTGAAGTCGACTCAATCTCGCTCTTCACAGCCAGCTCAGCGTCAGTCAACTGGTTAACCGCTCTTGTGCTTCCGTTTTTATCTAGATAGTAAACGAGCATTTTAACAGGAACGCCATGTTCAACATAGGTCATAACATTTACAAGCTTATCAGCACTTACACCAATGAAGATTCCATCGAAGTAAGCCGCTTTATTAGCTTCAACAATCTCAGCTTTCCCGTATGCTCTATCCACCGCAGTCTTAAGAGCTACACTACTGCTAGTTGCACCGGAAACAGCGTCCACATCTTGAACAGCTTCTCTAGTACCTGCTGCAAGGAAGCTAGAAGTCAATTGCGGAATTGCTTTTACCACCTCTGGGTAAGCAGCCTTGCCTCTATCCACAAGATTCATTCCTACACGATACAAAGCAACATTAACGATCTTACCGTTACGCAGTGTAACGTCTGCTCTGTTTGTTCCTTTATCATAGGCATCACCAAATGCAGTGAAGGTTCCGTCTTTATAGGTTCCTTGAACTTTGGATGCATTAGTCAAAGCATCAGTCAGAGCAGCTTTGGCAGCTGCGGATAGCTCTTCTTGACCTGTGATATCGGACATTTGCACACCTTTTTCAAGTAATCCTGAAGTAAGTGTACCCACCAGCGATTTTTGTTCTGCACTTAGTTTGTCATCAGCGATCAGCTTGCCGTCAGCTCCGAACAAGCTTAATTTAATGTTTGTAACTGTATCTGAAGCAACATCAACAAGCAGTAATACTTTAGATTGGTTATCTACACCTGCGAATTTTCCGTCAAAATATTTAACTTCACCAGGAACTTTCAGTGCTTTCTCGAAAGCTCTTTCTACGGCTTGGTTCCAACCGTGACTGCTTTCTGTAGCGCCAGAAATTCCATCTACTTTCTCATCATAGTTAGCGAAGTAAGATCCATTAGCAAGCAACTTAGCTGTCATCGGAGCATTAGCTTTTACAACTTCTGCATAAGCCGTTGCACCTCTGTCAATGAGGTTGTTCCCAAGTCTGAACAGCTTCACATCCACTAGCTTACCGTTGCGGATCACGATGTCAGCTCTTTCAACACCAACACTTCTTGCAGTCCCATAAGAGGAATAGAATCCGTCTACATAAGCAGAAGTATTGTTAATCTTTGCATTCTGCTCAGCATCCCAGAAAGCATTAATCGCAGTCTTAAAGTCGGCTTCGAGTCCTGCAACAGGCTCTGCAGCTGTACCTTTAGCCAGCAATGCTGGTGTTATAGCTGCAACTGCTGCGGATTGCTCAGCTGTGTAAGCCTTCTCATCCACGAAATCACCGGCACTGTTCAGCGGGTACACTTTAACAGCTGTGAGCTTGTTGGATTCGTAGGTTGCAAATACTGCATATTTACCTGTAGGATCTATGCCCATATGAACACCATCAAAGTAAATAGCATCTGTATCTTTCACTGTTAGAGCTCTTTCAAACGCTCTATCTACAGACAATTTCCATCCATTACTAGAGCGTGTTGCTCCCGAAACAGCGTCTACTGCTGCTGCTCCATCTCTTGTCTTGCCAATCAATTTATTCTCCATCAATCCATAAGCTTGCCATAAAGCGCTGTAATTGTTACGAGCATCTCTGTCGATCAGCTTAGGGCTGGTTCTCAGGAGATCAATGCTAGTAATTTTTCCATCTTTAATTTCGATCTTAGCGCCTTCGGTACCTTTGGAGTAAGCATCGCCATACGCTACGTAAACTCCATCTTGATATACTTTTTCCTTAACTGTAACCGGCAATGCTGTAGGCACAGGCTTAACAGTCGCTGCTGGAACTACTGTAGCCGCTGGAGCAGCGGTTGCTTTTGGCGTTGTAGCTGGTTTTGTCGTTGCTGCTGGTGCCGCTGTTGCCTTTGGTGTTGCTACTGGTTTTGCTGTTGGCTTCGGTGTTGCTACTGGTTTTGCTGTTGCTTTTGGTGTTGCTACTGGTTTTGCTGTTGCTTTTGGTGTTGCTACTGGTTTTGCTGTTGCTGCTGGTTTTGCTGTTGGTTTAGCTGCTGGTGCATCCGCTTCTTCAGAAGCTGCGGATACTGCATCTACCTTCAAGTTCAAAGCAGGCACATTAAGTGTGTAAGCAAATGGCGCTAACAATATTGCCGCGCTAACCGTTAAAGAAATTAGTTTTTTCAATAAAATTCTCCTTTACCAAGTCCCCAGTGATATATAGCTTTTCTTAACCAAACTTACCTTTCACGGCGCCCCTTCTCTTCTTATGAAGCATTACATCTCTCTTCATAAGAACCCATCCCCCCTCTCACGCCTATGCGCGAACCGTCACTTTCCAAAAAATAATGCCTTAAATCTATTCATTCCTTTTTACAATAAACCGCATCAAAGGTGAAATAATTCACATATAATATCAGAAAAAAATGAAGGCGCTTTTTTAATCAATTTCTGGTTTGATACTACCAAACTTTTCCGCAATTCCTCTGTATCTAAAATCACATACCCTATAAGAAACATCACTATTTGCTCTTAAATGTGATTTTTCATTATTTTCTCCAAACAAATAAACCCACTTCCTATTCCCAAAGTAGATAACGTGATCTCGATTATTGTGTATCCAAGAATAGATATGTTATTTTAGAACGATCTCTAACATGGGAAAGGAGTTCAAAGCTTTGAACAAACAGCCACCTATTGGAGTTATTCTCGCCCAAATTGGCACACCTACTGCACCTACTGCAAAGGCGGTACGTCCTTATCTGAAACGTTTTTTATCCGACCGCCGAATCATAGATTATTCCCCACTGCTCTGGCAACCTCTGCTGCGAGGCGTTATTCTGCGTACACGTCCTCGGCGGTCGGCTGAGCTGTACAGACAAATCTGGACAACAGAAGGATCACCTTTACTCTTCCACTCATTAGCTCAGCGATCTGGTTTGCAAGCGCTTCTAGGTTCTCGGTATCAAGTAGAGCTTGGCTTAGCATATAGCGAACCAAGTATGGAACAAGCGATGAGCACATTGGAAGCAAATGGAGTCACACGCATCATCATTGTGCCGCTATTCCCGCAATATTCGTCCACTACGACGGCATCTGTCTTCGATCAAGCGAGTTTTGCTGCACTAGGACGACAAAGCTCCACTGGGCCGGTAACAAAGCGCCTTATTCCTGCTCTCAGATTTATGGATGCTTATTATAATGAACCCGGTTATATTTCAGCCATGAAGTCGCATTTACTGCAGCAAATGGAACTTCTTAGCTCTAATCCTGATTTTTTTGTACTGACCTTTCACGGAATCCCCAAACGATATGCAGATACAGGCGATCCCTATCCAGAGCAATGTATGGAAACTGCGCGTCTTCTCGCTTCAGCTATGAATTGGGAGCCTGAACGCTGGCAGCTTACTTTTCAATCACGCTTCGGACGCGAAGAATGGGTAGGTCCCTCTACAGCAGATGTTTTGGGAAAGCTAGCGGAACGCGGAATTCATAAGCCTTTGATTTTCTCACCGGGACTTGTAACGGATTGTCTGGAAACGCTGCACGAGCTAGCCATAGAAGGGCGCGAGCAATTTGAGGCTGGAGGAGGACATGCTGAAGACTTCACTGCGATCCCCTGCTTGAATAATCATGAGGACTGGCTTCAATTTCTGGCTCAGCATATTGAACGAAATGCCATGGGCTGGTAATACAAAAAAACCGTCTTGTCCGCAGATATTCTCTGCTGAGATAAGACGGTTTGTTATGTCCGTTCATAGGATCTAAGGATAACTAAGATGCTTATGCTGTAAGCTGCTTATATTTAGTAGTCAGTTCATGGAACCATTGCTTGTCCTGTAAGGTCAACGCAAAATCGATCAGCTCGGCAATCTCACTTGGCTGCAAATCAGCTGAATCATTAAAAGATACTTCAGCGGTTGCAGTGGCTTCTCCATTCCCATTCTCTGCATAATCATAAGAGAAGCATATCTTGATATCACTTTCCAGAAATTCGTTACGCAGGAAATATAACACCTCACACATTAGCACAGGTCTAACATGATCATCAAAGACACATTCCATAACCTTCGCCCAGTACTGCTGATTGCTGAGGTGTAGCTTATCATTGGTTAAGAGATATTTCTCACCCTGAAAATCAGTGACAAATCTCAGCTCAAGCGGCTTCATTTTAAAAATAGTAGCAATTTGCTTCATGCTAATATTCAGAATGTCTTGCGTTTCTAGTCTGATCATCTCTCATGCACCTCGTCCCTCTTAGTTGGGTTACCTGAAACCTGATGATATCTATAATTTCGTTAAATGCCAATAATGTAAAATTAACTCTATTCAATCACTTTAATTTTTATCTAATTTAACATTATTATCGTCAACTGACTACGCTTTGTTAATATTTTTTCATTAATTCCACAGAAAAATGTTTCAATCTTTGTCCATCTGTTTAATATTTATATTTAAAAACTTAGTCTTTCTTATTTTCACAACAAAAAACTGTTCTGAATGGTCATCATCGACCTCAAAACAGTCTTTTGCCTAGTTATTAATCAGTTAACTTTACTTAAACAAACAATGGCACTAACTGTATTCCTTCAGGCGAGATCCGAACAAGTCCTTTATCCGTGATGCGTAGCGTCGGGATAACCGCCAATGCAAGCAGCGATAAAGTCATAAATGCGTAGTTCAAAGTACAGCCAGCATCATATAGCGCTTTGCTGATCGCAGCTGATTTTGCAGCAGCAATTTCGAACGGTTCCGTGGACATTAGACCTGCAATAGCCAACGGGAATAATGTTTCCCCACTGGATGTGATCATGCAAACACCACCCTGGGCATCCCCCACCGCATTTGCAGCTTTAGCCATTAACTCATCATCATTGCCGATGACGAGTACATTATGACTATCGTGAGCAACCGTCATTGCAATGGCAGCCGGCTCTTTAAATCCAATGCCTTCAACAACGGCCACTGATTTATTGCCTGTACCTTTATGACGTTCGAGCACTGCGATTTTGCACAAACCTTCTATAGCATTTACATCCAGTCGCCCCTCCACTACAGGTATCGAAACCATACGCTCAATAGTCTCCACATGATTTTCTCTTACTTTAATAACTCTTGTAGTAAGTTCACCTGTTTGAATTGGAGCAGCAATGATGAAATCTTCTGAAGTAGGACGCTGTGGCAAATGAACCGAAGCCAACACTTCCTCCGGATAAGTGAATTTAGCAAGTTCTGCCGTCATTACTCCGTTCTCCGCAACTACTACACCTGCGGCAATTGTCAGCACCACATTAATATCCGCCAAATTCCCGTCTAAAAGGATGATATCTGCAAAAGAACCCGGAGTAATAGATCCGATATCCCGCGCTAAACCAAAGCGTTCAGCAGTATTAATGGTAGCCATTTGGATAGCCGTTATAGGCTTAACACCTTGAGCAATAGCATCATGCAGGACGAAATTCATATGCCCTTCATCTCGTAAGGATTCCGAACTACGATCATCCGTTACCAGCATCATTCGGCGTGTATCAATGCCGTGTTCTGTATGGGCCGTAATTGTTTTAGCCACATCATGCCAAGCGGAACCCCGGCGCATTTTGGCATACATCCCCAGTCGAACGCGCTCAATCACATCGTCTGCCGTCACACACTCATGATCGCCAGTCACCCCTGCCGCAGCATACACGGGCAGTCTCCAGTCGCTGGAAGGCCATGTGAAATGACCATCTACAAATCTGCCTGCCCGCAGCGTAGCTTGAATTTCGCCAAGCATTTTCTCATCGCCATAAACAACGCCAGGAAAATTCATCACTTCACCCAGCGCAATCACATCGGGTCCCCAAGTAAAGGCTTCTGCCACTTCTTCTGGTCCAATAGAAGCTCCCGTTGTCTCGAATTCCGCACCTGCCGCAGGCACACAAGAAGCCACCTGCATGTAAGCCGCTAACGGTGTTCCCCGCATCTCATCGAGCATCAATTGAATCCCCTTCAGCCCAAATACATTAGCAATCTCATGAGCATCAAAGAAACCACCTGTTGTACCCAGCGGCAGAACCGCACGGGAGAATTCAGTAACGGTCAGCTGTGTGCTCTCAATATGACAATGGCCATCGAGTAGTCCCGGAGCTATATACTTACCGTTCGCCTCAATAACCTGCGTTCCTTCACCAATCATATGTGTCACATCTTTACCAACATAAGCGATACGTCCACCTTGTATACCAACAGACATTCCTTCTAAAATTTCACCAGAGCATACATTAACCAGCTTTCCACCTGTAATTACTAGTGTTGCCGGTTTATCGCCTCTTGCCGTAGCCACAAGCTCAGGTACACAATCTGCTAAAGGCTTTCTTGTAAAAGTTGTCATTTTCATCTCTCCCCCGTTAGTATCCAAGTGCGTTCTTGATGTAGTGAATAGATTCATAATAATAGAGGATTGCTTAACCATCGGCTGTGTTGATATCATAGTTGGCAAATCTGATATTGTACGAAAAAACGGCTCCGTCATCCCTGTAGATGATAGCCGTTTTCTTAATCCAAAGATTGTCCAACACTCCGGACATGCCCCTGGTATGAACTCACCCGCCAGCATCTATTCCAACGATTATCTTACGTTTTCCTCATATACGTCAAGTGCCGCTTGAACACCAAGTCCGTAAAAAACTTCAAATCCGTGTCGCAGCAACGCTGCTTCCAAAGCTCCAAGCAAACGCAGCACATTATTCATACGGCAGCTAAAGCCCATCGTGCCGATGCGCCAGATCTTACCTTTCAGAGGTCCAAAGGAGCTGGCAATTTCAATGCCGAACCGCTCCAGCAGCAGCGTACGTACAGATTCCCCGTCTATGCCCTCAGGAATCAGCACACAGGTAACAACGGTAAGTTTGCAGGACGGCTCCCCATAAAGTTCAAGCCCCATAGCTGTTAATCCAGCTACAAGTGCTTTTTCATGGAGGATATGTCTGGCGAATCTGGCATCCAGCCCTTCTTCAAGGGTAAGCCGCAAGCCCTCCCGCAGTGCATAAAGCATTGAGGTCATCTCTGTATGATGATTGAGACGTTGCGGGCTCCAATAATCCTGAAGCATGCCAAGATCGAAATAGTTGCTGCGGACAAAAGACAACTCACCAGGCTGAACATCGCTGATTCTAATCCCAAGTTCTACTCGTTTACGGGACATAAGCTTAGCCTCAGCGCGGTCATTATATGTTATTGGTGCCATACCGGAGGGGACGGACAGGCATTTCTGTGTACCTCCTACGACCGCATCCAGCATCCAAGCATCCGTTTCGACAGGAATGCCCCCAAGAGTTGCAACTGCGTCAACTATGAAAAGAGCATCCATTCGGCGGCAGGCTCTGCCAATTTCCGCGAGTGGCTGCACCCGTCCTGTAGAGGTCTCACCATGCACCATCGCTACCACATTTGGCTTAAAAGTCTCCATAGCCGCTATCACTTCCTCCGGTTCAAACACACTTCCCCATGGCTTTTCCAGAACGAATACCTCAGCGCCACAACGTTCGGCAATCTCATGAAGCAGGTGTCCGAAGCGGCCAAAGATCGGAATCAGCACACGTTCCCCCGGCAGGATTAAGCTGACCATCACCGCCTCAATACCAGCGCGAGAGGTCCCATCTATAGGGTAGGCCCATGAATTACGAGTAGCAAACAGCTCCCGCAGCATTTCCATCGTTTCATTCATAATAGAGGTGAACTCTGGATCAAACTGACCCAGCACCGGAAAAGACATCGCCCGCAGTACACGCGGATCAACCTCGACCGGACCCGGAGTCATAATACAGCGTTGGGACGGCGACAAATCTTCGTATCGCTTCATGATGATCCTCCCTTCAAGTAGAAACGGCTATGCCGTCCTTTAAGGGACGGGCTCCGTTTCAGCGAGAAATATAAGGATAAAGTATAGAGTAAAACATATACTTTATCCTTATATTTTAAAGTTCTGCGAACTCTTTTTAATAAGCTAACTCATATAACATCGCAGTCAGAACCTCAAGCCCAGCCGCAAGCTGCTCGGGGGATGTATACTCTTCCGGTGAATGGCTGATACCCGCACGACTGGGTACAAAAATCATCGCAGTAGGGCAACGCGGCGCAAACAGTTGGGCGTCATGTCCCGCTCCACTTACCATCATGCGGTACGTCTTCCCCTGTTGGCGGCAGATATTTTCCAGCATCGCAGATAGCTTCGTATCCATAGGCGCAGGGACTGTGTGGAGCACGGATGTAACCTCAAGAGTCACCCCACGTTTAACAGCAATTTCATTACATTCCGCAAGAAGCTTCTCACAGAAACGTTCCAGTTCGTCCTCTTCACTATGGCGGATATCTAGTGTAAAAAGAACCTCACCCGGGATCACATTTGGCGTATTCGGATACACCTCAAGCTTGCCCGAGGTTGCCACAAGAGGTTCACCAGCCTTTTTAGCAGAGCTTTCAAGCAAGTACAGCATTTCAACCGCACTAGCCAGTGCATCCTGCCGCATCAACATCGGTGTCGTGCCCGCATGATTAGCAATACCACTGACCTTGACCACATATCGTCTCTGACCAACAATCCCCTGAACTACGCCTATCTGAGTGTCTGTCTTCTCCAGAATAATCCCCTGCTCGATGTGCAGTTCTACAAAAGCACCAATATCATTTCTGACTCCATTCTCATCTGTTACACCTTGCAAAAAGCTGGATTCCGTCATTGCTGCCTGTAATGTCAAGCCCTCTGCATCCATACAGGTCTCGGCCTCGCTTCCGTCATACCTTTGGGTGACATGGCCCGAACCCCAATAAGCAAGCGGAAATCGGCTCCCCTCTTCTTCACAAAAAGATACGACCTCAAGCGTCCGCTGCGGCTGGCCAAAGTTCCTCTGCAAATCTTGAAGCGCAATCATAGCCGTAGCGATCCCATAGGCACCATCATATTTTCCGCCATTGACTACAGTATCGATATGCGATCCGGTTAAAATAACCTTTTGCTGCGGATTGCATCCACTCAATCGTCCATATACATTGCCAACCTTGTCTATGGAAACTTCTAAGCCGAGCCCAGCCATTTTTTCCTGCAAAAAAATCTGCGCCCGGCTCCATTCCTCCGTATATAGCAGTCTAGTAACTCCTGGCCCAGGTGTGCTGAATGCCGCCAGCTCCTCCAGCAGCTCCAGCAGTTTCTGAGTCGAAGCTTGAACTCTGGAATCATTCATAGGCTGTACTGCTCCTTCCTAATTCGCAGCCACTGTCCACCCCCCTCACTGATCATTCCTTCTTCAGAGGTATAGATCACATTCCCGCGACAGATCGTAGCAACTACCTTGCAGGATAAAGTTCTTCCGATGTAAGGGCTGTGCTTGTGGCGATACAATAAATCCTCCGCAGTCAGCGTATAGGTTGTGCTTGGATTCAGCAGAACTAGATCGGCATCTAGACCTAGGGCTATAGCGCCTTTACGATGCTCTATTCCAAAACGTTTTGCGGGTTGCCCTGCAAGCAGACTGGAAATTAATGTAACATCCAAACCCCGCACATTCACGCCTTCATGGAACATAAGCTCCAGACTGCTCTGCGCACCCGAGATCCCACCCCAAGCTGCAAAAAAAGACAAGTCCGGCTTCACCTTCAATTCCGCTGGACAGGGGGAATGATCCGAAGCAATCAGATCGATTTTGCCTTGGGCCAGCATCTCCCATAACTTATCCTGCTCCACCGCACTTCGCAGCGGAGGCGCACACTTCGCCACAGGGCCTAAAGCCTCCATATCATTTTCAGTGAGCACCAGATAATGTGGACAGGTTTCTGCCGAAACGTCCAGACCTCGAAGCTTAGCTTCATAGATTTTCTCAATGGCGGCGGCCGTGCTGATATGAACAAAATGCAACCGGCAACCAGTACGTTCACTGTACAGCAGCGCCCTGGACACTGCCTCCAGCTCTGCTTCAGCAGGGCGGCAAGCCGCAAAATCACTTGCGCTGGTTCTGCCATTTCGCACTGCATCTGCGGTCAACACCGCCGTGATAGCCTCACTTTCTGCATGCAGCGCCAGAATCCCGCCCAGAGAAGCGATTCGCTGCATCCCTTGATAGAGTGTATCCTCATCCACTTCACGGAATCTGCCTTCGCCCTCCCCTCCAGGATTGGAGAGAAAGGCTTTAAACCCAGTGACGCCAGCAGCTGCCAATGCTTCCAAATCATCCAGATTTCCCGGAACGAGACCACCCCACAGCACATAATCAACGGCAGAGTTTCCAGCCGCAGCATCTACCTTTTGACGAAGCGCAGCCTCGTTCACAGTCGGTGGATTACCGTTAAGCGGCATATCTGCGTAGGTTGTGCAGCCGCCAGCTGCCAACGCCGCAGAACCACTGCGAAAACCTTCCCAATGTCCAAACGTTGGCTCATTAAAGTGGACATGCATATCAATCATACCGGGGAGGACATAGAACCCATCTGCCTCGATGACTTTGGTTAGCGGCGCAAGCGAAAGATCCTCCCCAAGTGCGACAATCTTACCCTCTGATACAGCAATATCCAGCTTGAGTACCTGATCGGGCAGCACTACATTCCCGTTCTTAATCACAAGTTCATAGGATTCCTTCATGAGCTGCCACCTCCTAAGGTCATCAACTTTCTCCTAACTCCCCCGATACGTACTATATCCACCAGGAGCTACTAGCAAAGGTACATGGTAGTGTTGCATGGAGCTCTCTATATGAAAGCGAATAGGTATCTGTTCTAGAAAAAAAGACATCTCACGTTGAGTATCTACTGACGCTTTGGTATCCGCTCTACGGTAGTAATCGCCAACCATAAACAGCAGCTCGTAACATCCAGCCTCCATTTCGTTTCCCTCCAGCAGCGGAGCATCCAGCCTCCCGTCACTGTTCGTGACTTCTTCACACAGAAGCTTGCTCATCCCATCCGTAAGCTTCCAGAGCTGAAGCGTCAGACCTGTAGCAGGAATCCCCCGCGACAGATCCAGCACATGGGTGGTAAGACGCCCGCTCATTACGCTGTCTCTCCGGCCAGATCTGCACGGCTAACAGAAAAGCCCTGAAAACCATAAGGTGGACGAGGTTCGGTGAAGACTCCACCTTTAGTTTCTTCAGGCTCAACAATGGTTTCCCAAGTCCGGTTATTGGACTCAAATGAAACGGTAGCCAGCTGTGGAAAACCGGACAATACGCGCAGCCCAATTTGATAAATCAACGATTGGATTGATGGACTGTTCAGCTCATGAAAAGCGCTATGGGCGATATCGCGAACCTGCTCCGATGCCACATATTGGCCTAGATCTCCATCCAGAGCATGCTCAACATCACTGTAGGTCCAGTTAATATTCAGAAAAATATAAAGCGGACGGTCAAAGCTCTCCGGCAATGTTGTGTACTCATCACGGACGAATCCATAAAACGAGCTTCCGCTCACTTTTATCAGCTGTAAATCCTTCAATCGGCATTCATGAGCGATAACCTCAGTCCCATTCTCTCCACGTTTTATAGTTAACGAAGCCGAATAAGATTCATTATTGGAGTGACGCAGTACTAAATGACTCTGTTTAAGCCCCTCACCCCCGGGCACCATCACCTGTTCAAAAGGTAACCGGTCTGCGGATACTGAAACTGCGGTGACATGATCGTATTTATCGAGAAAACGGCTGCTTAGAAGCTGCAGTAGCCCCTCCGTTGTGCTTCCAGTGTAGTCCGCGGTATTGCGCAGGATGAAATTTTTCATAGAATCGGTAGCAACAACCATGGAATTATCCCCCTCTGAAAAAGAAGGAAGAAACGCTTCGCCCGTGACTGCGAATGTAATATTATGTGCGAATATAATGTTGTCGCAGCCTGTGAAGGAAGATTCGGGAACGGGGATAACGGCCAGCGGTTTAGCATAGGTACGATAAGTTAGCACATCACTTTTTCCATAAAACATTGTACGTCCGTTAATTGGTTCCAGCATGGCTGACACCCTCCCCGTTTATGATGAATGAATGAATGAATAATTAAATAATTAAATAATTAAATCACTTAGGCGAAATCTCGTAATTGTACCGACTTCAGAAAAGGCTTGAACCCATTCCTCTTGAGGGGAACGCTCAACTCGCACTCCAATGGCGATGATAATGTCATCTTTGTTTTTGCCACGAACCGCTAGAATAAAAGGGAAATGAAATTTGTCCGTATACTTTCGATTCAGATCATTTAATAGATTGAACTCTTCCGTTGTTAGCCGATCCAGTCCAGCTCCCTGCTGCTCTGAGGCAGACAAAGCCGTAACTTGAAGCCTAGTCGCCAAATCTGGGTGAGCTTTTAATAGTCCCTCCATTCGGCTCCGGTCAGCACTCAGTACGGTCTGCATCATGGTGCTATGCAAATGCTCTAAAGAATGGAACGGAATCTGCTTATACGCCTCCTCTGCTACCCACGGTGAATGTTCAAAAATGCCGCCTAGATGCTTCACAAAATCCGTTATACTCATGGCATTTATCTCTTCCAACGTAATCCTGCCTTCAGAAACAGCCATCCACTCAACCTCCAATAGCTTTGTTTACAGCTCGTAAAATACCCCCGTACCCCGTACAGCGACAAATGTTACCCGATAAAGCTTCTTCCACTTCAGCCTGAGTAGGATGCGGGTTCTCTTCCAGCAGAGCAACCACCGAGATAACCATCCCTGGTGTACAATAACCGCATTGGAACCCCCCCTCTTCTAAAAAAGCCCGCTGAACGGAATGCAGGCCTACTTCACTAAGACCCTCAATCGTTGTAATTTCCGCACCTGAGCATTGATAGGCCATGACCAGACATGAATTCACTGGACGTCCATCCACTAGCACCATACATGCCCCGCAGCGGCCAATCTCACAAGAACGTTTTGTGCCGGTCAGCTCCAAATCTTCACGTATGACCTTTAAAAGCCGGCGGGAGGGTGGAATCTCCGTGGATATCGCTTTCCCATTAAGATTGCAATTAAAGGTGAACCTCTCTTCTGCAAAAGCTTCCTCAGACGATAAGGGGGCAAGGTTATCTTCATCTAGATTGGGATCTGAATTATGGCTCGACATGGATGTTCACCACCTTTTGTGGAATAAACGGTGTAGACTGCAGCCATTCGGGATCAATGGGCAGCTTGGTTACCCGCTTCCCTACAGCCTGAAATATGGCTGACGCGACTGCCGGAGCTAAATTGACGGAACCCACCTCTCCAATGCCGCGAGGACCGTACGTGTCATGATCCGGCAACTCCTCTATCGGCTGCACCTGAATGCTGCCATTCATATCGGCAATGGTCGGCACCAAATAGGTGTCTAAATTTTTGGTGACATAGCTGCCGCCCGATATCACAGCATCCTCTGACAAGGTGAAGCCTACCGCCATACTGCTGCCACCCTCGATCTGCCCGAGATAACCTTGCGGATTAGCCACCGGCCCCGCCGCTACCGCATGATATTGATCCAGTACACGAACACGTCCAGTAAGCAGATTAACTTCCACGCGGACTGCGATTGCAGAATAGGTGTATAGGAAATGTGCCCCCACTCTTTTAAAGGGTGTGGTTGGATAAGTAAACTTTGTATTACAGACAATGGGTTCTGAAATACGCTGTGCCAAGTCCTTGTAAGTCAGAAGCAGACCGCCGTCTTTTAGCCAAATGCCGCCAGGGCCGAGCTTCATTTCATAGTTATCCAGCTCTGGCTTTATCATCGCAGCTGCCTGCAGCACTCGAGCGGTGAAGTCTGGACGCAGCCGTTTTAAGGCCATCCACATCATGCTGGTTGATCGGGAAGCCGTACTAGATCCGCTATCGGGCACAACATCCGTATCGCCAATGACGATGCTTAGATCCTCTGCCGCCAAGCCAAACTGTTCAATCAGCATTTGTTCCATTGTTGCGATTAACCCCTGACCAAACTCCTCGTAACCAAACACCGCCTCAATTTTGCCCTCTAGCGTCAAAGAGAGCCTGCCACCCGCCGGATCGGGAATACCATAGCCAAGTCCTGCACCATGCATAGCTATAGCAGCACCCGTTCCAGTTACGATCCAAGGTTCCACAACACCTGAATCACTGTCTGTAGATGCGGCCTCAGTCATAAGAGGCGAACCCGCCAGCGCTTCCCACACCTGAAAGGCACCATCGGTCTGAGCAATTTCCTGACCCAGCGGCCCCAGATCTCCATATTTACGCAAATTGCGGCGGCGCATTTCCCACGGATCGATCTGCAATCGCTCAGCCAACCGATCGATTTGTCCCTCCAAAGCGAAAATCGCCTGATTGCCGCCAAAACCGCGAAATTCACCAGATACACCGTTATTGGTATATACAGCAAAACCCTTCACATCCACATGATCGATGATATAGGGGCCCATCACATGTTCTGTCGCAAAGTTGAGCACCTCCGCCCCCAGTGTTGCGTAAGCTCCCGTATCCGAAATAATTCTGACCTGATGTGCCCTGATGATTCCTTCGGGGTCGCAGCCAGTCTTCATGGTGATTTTCATGGGATGGCGTTTTAGTCCTGCACGTACCGATTCAGCTCTCGAATTATGCAGTCTTACCGGACGGAGTGTCCGCAAGGCGAGCAGCGCTCCATACGGCTGTACATTCAGCTCGTCTTTTCCTCCAAAGGACCCGCCGATAGGACTCGAGATGACGCGAATATCTTCTTGAGGAATAGCCAGAATTCTGGATAGCTGCAGGCGATCCATCAACCCATGTTGTGTAGCTGAATATACGGTAAGCCGTCCGTTATCCTCTGGGATAAACAGTCCACCTTCAGTCTCCATATAGGTGTGCATTTGGCGTGGTGTATAATAAGTCTCCTCTACCACATGACAGCAATCCGTAAATACCGTTTCCGGCTCCCCTTTCCGATATTCCGTATGATGAAGCACGTTTCCCTCGGCATGCAGCAGAATTGCGTCCTTTTTCATCGCCTCTTCCGGATTATCGAGTAAGGGTAGAAGCTCATAATCCACTTCGATAAGAGATAAGGCGTATTCCGCAATTTCGTCCGTCTCTGCCGCGACTGCCGCAATCGCATCGCCAGTGTAACGCACACGGTCACTGCAAAATACCGGTTGATGCGGCAAAGCTATGCCAAAGCCGTTAAGTCCGGGCACATCCTCATGAGTAATTACAGCGTGTACACCAGGGACTTCAACGGCCTTCTCAATGCGTATGGACAAAATACGAGCATGTGCCTGCTCACTGCGGAGCACGCGGCCGATCAACATTCCTTCTGCCCTCATGTCGGTCAAATACTGCAGCTTACCGGATACCTTGCCCTCTCCATCGGGTCGTGTACGCCAGCGGCTACCGCTGGATTCCTTATTCAGCAGCATTTTCCCTCTCTCCTTTCGTCGGGTTATTCACCTCTTAACTCCGTATATTCATAGCCTTCCACAGCTCAGATACAACCAAATTCCCAGCAGTCTTTTTCTTGTAAAGTTCTGATGCAAAGGGATCACTATACGTCTCAAAGCTGTTCTCAACCCCTTCATATAAAGAAGCCAACAGCTCCTCTGTATACCTCACACCTTCAAGCATAACTTCAGCCCTACTTAGTCGCTGCGGCCGCCCAGAGCCCCCACCTGCGGCGATACGCACCTCACGGAAACGGAGTTCCTCATCGATTGATGCTGAGATTGCTACCGTTACAAGTGAAGGGGTGAACGCTTCCCGGCGGCCAACCTTACGGAAAATTTCTAGCCTATCCGTTAAGGGACTCTCTATGCGAGTAGGTGAGATGCGAATCTCAGCCACAAGATCTGCCGCAGGTTTTATCCCGCTCCAGTGATTGTTTAGCCACTCTATCAAAGGTAGTGCCGTCATAAATTTGCCGTCAAAGGAGATTAACTCCGCGTCATAGACCAGTAACGCAGGTAGAATATCTCCGAAGCCAGAAGCGATATTGCCCCCGAGCGTGGCAAGATTACGCACCGACGGAGCCGCTATGCAACGTGCAGCCTCTTGCAGCGCAGGAGCCACGGCCTGCAAATGCTCATTACTGCGGCACTGGGAGAGTGGAACAAGAGCGCCCAGAGATAAGTGAAATTCCGTTAAGGTAATGTCGCCGAGATTTGTGATTTGCCGAAGATCAATCAGCTGTTTGGGCATATGATCCGTTCCATTTTCCCACCCTGTTCTCAGCAATGTTCCTCCTGCGACATATCGGGAACTGTCTCCAAACTCCGTTTTTCTCTCCCAAGCTTCGTGCAGGCTGCGGGGTTGAATTACTTCAGGTAGCCTTCCATCCTCTTCCCTTATAACTCCCATACACTCCGCCCCCCTTTTTGAGTACCAGATTGCCGCTTCCCTTCTCGTATAGCCTGCCTTAAAACCTTTGTTCCCGAATATAAGGAACTCCGAGCGCCTCCGGTGTACCGGATGGTTTGTTGCGATTGCGGTACCCCAGGTACATCAGGACCAGAATGGTCACAAGGTACGGAATCATTTTGAGAAAATAGGGCGGAACTGCACTGCCCAGCAATTGAATGCGGAAGCCAAGTGAATCCAATGCCCCAAAAAAGTAAGCGCAGAACAAGGCGCGCAGCGGATTCCATCTGGCAAAAATCACTAGCCCTACCGCAATCCAGCCTCGACCGGCTGTCAGCCCTTCATTCCAGGTTGGCGCATAGGCCAATACCATATCCGCTCCGGCCAGGCCGATGAGAGCAGCACCGATGATCACATAGCTGTAGCGGATAAGCTGCACACGGATCCCCATCACATCTGCGGTAGCCGGACTGTCTCCGACTGCCCGCAAATGCAGGCCCCATGAAGTGCGGTGAATTAGCAGATGCAAAGCAAGCACTAGCAGCAGGCTGAACCAGGTTAGGTAATCCATGTTGCCGAATATTTTTCCGATGAACGGTACATTTTCCAGCCAATCCAGATGCAGCTTAGGGGAGGTTCCCGGCAAAGGAATGCCGCTGATCGGTTTACCAAGATAAGCGCTCAACCCACTGCCGAACAAGGTCATCGCAAGACCGGACATCGTTTGATTCGCCCGCAAGGTCACACAGAGAAAAGAATGCAGCAAACCAAGCACAGCCGTTACAGCTACGGTAGCCAGCAGAGCCAGCAACAGGTTTCCGGAGCGAATATACACGATACAAGTGGTGACCGCTCCCATCAGCATCAGACCTTCAGCCCCAAGCTGTATAATGCCGGCTCGTTCATTTAGAATGCCTCCCAGCGTAGCCAGCAGCAGCGGGGTCCCTGCGGAAATAGCGGCAATAAGTAGCTGTGTTGTAAAATCCATCGCCTATCTCCCCCCTTTCAGCTGAACCCGGCTACGACGAATGCGGAAACGATAGATCATATCGCCAGCAATCAAGAAAAACAGGATGGAACCCTGCAGCATTTCTGATATCGATGAGGGCAGCCCGATGGTTTGAACACTATATCCGCCAACAATTAAGCCACCGAATAAAATAGAAGTAACGATTAGACCGAGTGGATTCAATTTGGCCAACCAAGCCACAATAATGGCGGTGTATCCATAACCCGGTGAAATGCCCTGCATCAGCTTGTGTGTAACACCGGAGACCTCCGCCATGCCAGCGATCCCGGCGAGCCCCCCACTGATCAGCATGACGATAATAATATGGCGCTTGATAGGAATCCCCGCGTATCTGGCTGCAACAGGATTGGCCCCAATCAGACGGAGCTCGTAACCCCACTTGGTAAAACGAATCATTAAGTAATAAATCACAACGGCGATAAGTCCAAATAACAATCCAATATGCAATCTTGTACTTCCGAGAACAGGCAGCGACTGAGCCGCAGTAAACATAGGTGATCCCGGGAAATTAAATCCTTTAGGATCTTTCCAAGGTCCGAATACCACGTAATCGAGCGCCAATAGGGCAACATAATTCAGCATTAATGAAGTGATTAGCTCATTCACTCCAAAATGCGTCCGCGGAATAGCAGTCAATAGTCCCCAAAGCGCACCCGCGGCAATCCCGAACAGCAGCATTAAGCTCAGGGACCAGAATGAAGGTAAGTCAGGAAAATAAATCGTGACCGCTGTGGCCGCCATAGCCCCAACGGTTAACTGGCCTTCTGCTCCAATATTCCATACCGAAATGCGGTAAGCCACAGCAATCCCAAGCCCACATAGGAGTAGCGGGATCGCTTTAACCATCGTTTCGGTGAGCCCATACGCAGTGCCAAATGCACCACGGAACATTTTTTCATAGACCAGCACCGGATTCATGCCATTCGCCGCAATAAATAGGGCACACAACAATAACGCTAAAATTATAGATACAATAGGTGTCCACCAAGGAGAACGGATGCGGCTGGCATCGTATTCGAAACGTAGAGAGAATCGTTTTCCGGAGTGGGAGGGGAGGGGTTCCAGTACTGCTGCTGCGGTATTTCTTCCATTCTCCAGGCTCATACGGCGCTCTCCTCTCTATTATGAATACCAGCCATTAGTAGTCCGATGCTCTCTCGATTCGCTTCCTCATGTGTACTCTCACCAATAATTGAGCCGTTATAGATCACTAGAATCCGGTCGGACAACTGAAGCAATTCATCTAAATCCTCCGAAATTAACAACACGCCACTACCTGAACCACGCAGCTCCATAAGAAGGTCGTGAACACCAGCCGTGGCACCTACATCCAGCCCTTGTGTCGGATGAACGGCGACCATCAGCTTCGGCCGATGACTGATCTCACGTGCAAAGAGCAGCTTCTGCTGATTACCACCTGACAACTGTTGTACTGGCGTCTCGAGCTCAGGTGTCTTGACGTTAAAGCGCTGGACCAGCTCCTGTGACCACAAACGGTTCTTCGCGGACTTCAAGAAACCAAATTTGGAGTGCTCCTCTGAGCGGTAAGACTTAAACAAAAGATTATCCACCGATCCGAGGCGTCCAGCTAAACCGCTCTTCATCCGGTTCTCCGGCACGTGGGAGATTCCTGAATCAATTGCCCCTCTAACCGAAGCCGATTTCACCGTCTTTCCATCAAACGTGATTTCACCACTTTTCCAGCCTCTAAGACCTGTTAACACTTCAGCCAGTTCCTTTTGCCCGTTGCCAGCTACCCCAGCTACGCCTACAATCTCCCCTTTACATACGTTCAGAGAGAAGTGATCCAGTGCTTTTCGCCCGTGATCGGCATATACGTCCACATCTTTCACTTCTAATAAAGAATCCCCTTCAGTGGCTTCCCGTTCTTGACGGGTGATGGTTACTTCCTTGCCCACCATCAGACGAGCCAGCTCCAGTTCATCTGTATCTGCCGTGGTCAGTGTGGCGATCATTTTCCCTTTGCGCATGACGGAAATCCGATCGGAGGACGCCATAACCTCTTTCATTTTATGAGTAGTCATAATAACCGTTTTTCCTGCCTGCTTCATGACCCGCAGCGTTTCAAATAGCTGTTCCACCTCTCCCGGGGTCAATACAGAGGTTGGTTCATCCAGAATAATAATGTCAGCCCCGCGATACAGCGTCTTAACGATTTCAACACGCTGCTGCTCACCCACGGACAACTGCCAGATCGGGCGATCCACCGGGAAATTCAGTCCAAACCGTTCCGCTAATGCCTCTATCTCCTCGCATTTGTTCTTCATCCACTTACGGCCGCGCCAGAAAGACGACTTTTCGCCAAGCACGATATTTTCTGCTGCTGTGAGGCTTTGCACCAGCCTAAAGTTCTGAAACACCATACCTACACCCAGCTGCGCAGCATCTTTAGGAGAACGGATCTGAGCACCTTTCCCATGAATGAAGATTTCTCCTTCATCTGCTCTGTACACCCCTGACAGCATGCTCATCACCGTGCTCTTCCCGGCCCCATTCTCCCCAAGCAACGCATGAATCTCACCCGCATTTGCCGAAAAGTCGACTTGATCACTGGCGGTTACCGAGCCGAATTTTTTCACAATCCCCCGCATTTCAACTGAAGTTCCCCGCATGGCCTGAACCCCTCCTTCCTTCAAGTTGTAGTACGGGTGGGGAAGTTTCCGCTTAACGGAACCCGCCCCACCCATAGATTGTGCACATCTTATTCCCTATTTTTAAACATTATTGCGGGATAGTTCCTTCCACACCTTTTACGAGCCAGTTCATGCCCAACACTTCCTCCAAGGTCAGCTTCTGACCCTCCTGAACCTTTACATTCCCTTGATTATCTGAGATCGGACCTGTGAAAACCTCAAGCTCACCACTGATAATTTTGGCTTTGGCGTCTTCGACAAGCTTTTTCACATCATCTGGGATCTTGTTCCCGAAAGGAGCCAGCTCCACCATACCGTCAGCCATATCACCGGAATATTGCTCGCTCTTCCAGGTTCCATCCATAACTGCCTGCACAGCTTTTACGTAATACGGCCCCCAATTCCATACCGGATTCGTCAAATAATTGTCCGGAGCGTATTTACTCATATCCGAGTCATTTCCCCCGGCAAAAGCCCCTCGTTCAGCAGCAGCCTGCAGGGTTGCAGGTGAATCCTGATAGGCCAAAAGCACATCCGCACCCTTATCCAGCAAGCTGATTGCCGCTTGACGTTCAGTCGTCGGGTCATACCATGTATTCGTCCATACCACATTCACCTTTACATCAGGATTGACACTTTGTGCTCCAAGGGTAAAAGCATTCAAGTTATAAATCACTTCACTGATCGGAAAAGCGCCGACATAACCCAGCTGATTGTTTTTGGTCATTTTCCCTGCTGCAATCCCGCTCAAATAGCTGGCTTGATAATTCTTCCCGAAGTAGGTCCCCATGTTCTCTGCGGTTTTGTAACCCGAAGCATGCAGGAACTTCACGTTGGGAAATTTGCCCGCTACATTTAATGTAAAATCCATATATCCGAAGCTCGTTGTAAACACGATGTCGTGTGATTGCGCAAGCTCTGTGATGATTCTTTCGGCGTCAGCACTTTCAGGGACATTTTCTACAAAGTCAGCTTTAATCCCCAGCTCCTTCTCCATATACAGCCGTCCTTGGTCATGTTGGTACGTGTAGCCGCCATCTCCTGGAGGTCCGATATAAACAAAAGCAACCGTCGGTTTCTTTGCAGCCGGTTCTGTTGTTGCAGTTGCCTCTGTTGCCGCTGTAGTTGTCACTGGTGCCTCCGTTGCATTTGTAGAAGTATTATTATTGCTGCCACACCCCACCAAAGCCACCGTCATTAGAACCATTAATGCAAGACAAGATGTTATGAACTGACCCCTTTTTTTCATAATTCTCCTCCTCCAAATCATCTCTCATCATGGCTGCAACCATTAATGTACTTCTACTATACTTAGAGGTGGCCTTGGCGTAAATTTATATAACATACGTTTGTATATGAATATAAGAATCAGAACTTTTTTTGTGTGTAATGCACTAATTGGTTTTTGAAAGGTGAGTTTCGTGTCATATTATATGACCAGAAGTGGAAAAGGGACACTATTTCAGATTACTTTTTAGACTACTTTTTACTTCACTTTCCATTTCTCAGAATCCATTGCTCCTGAATCTCACCAAAATCTTCTTTTGTATCTGCGTCCATGAAATAATGGGCAGACTCAGATTCCAGAACAATCCCCTTATAATCAGGTGAACGCAATATCCCCGCCGCTCCTCGATCTCCATCTAATCCCTGTAGTGCTGGAAACAACGTCTTCGAGAACAAAGCCGGGGGCATAGCCGACCCATTGCTGACGCTAGCGACATAATCCATCTCCGGAGATTGTTCAAACGTTTGTATTAGACGGTTCACTAATGCTGTAGTAATAAATGGCTGATCCGCAAGCGCCACAACTACTGCATCGGGCTGTAAAGGTAATACCGCATTAAGGCCGCAGCGCAGGGAAAAAGACAATCCTAGATGTGCGGTTAAGCAAGTTTCGGTACGTCTAGATCCTTGCGGTTCAATCGCGGGTGGCAGCCATTCCAAGTTGTCATCCGCACGCACCACTACGATAAGCGGTTCAAGATTGCAGCGATCCAATTCGCTAAGCGCGACGCTCCCGAGCGAGACCTCCTGCGATAATTTCAGTGAAACCTTGGACACGCCCATCCGCCTGCTCTGCCCCGCTGCCAAATATATTCCTGCTACCTTCAATACTATCCACTCCTTTGGGCAGTTCTCGTGAGCCTACCCTTCTAATTTGAATAATTTCCGCTATAATACTGACCGCAATCTCCTCCGGACCTTCTCCACCAATGGGCAACCCAACAGGCGCATGCAAAGATGCAGGGGCCTCAAGCCCTTCCAGTAAAAGAGCTATCCGCGCCTTCGAACCAATAATCCCTATATATAGAGGAGCAAGCGGAATCACACTCTCCAGGAACTGTCTATCCCGCCCAAGTTGATGACTGCAAATCAATACATAATCCTCCCGAGCTACACCCAATCGCTGAACAACCTCCATAGGGGAACAAATTACTTGTTCAGCTCGAGGAAACTTATTGTGCAAGCTTCCTTCGCGCCAATCCGCAACCGCAACCCGAAAGCCAACTCTGTCAGCAAGTTCCGCAATCGGAACCACATCAAGCCCACCACCAAAAATCACAAGCCGCGGTTTGGGCACGAAAGACGTATGGAATGCTGTCAATTCTGCTGGAGCGGCCATAAAGCGACCTGCCGCTAGGTTTTCTTTTGCCGAGTGGGATAATTTCGGATGTTTCTTGCTCTGCGGCAGTGAAGTATCAGTATCCTGCTCCAGCTTATAAGTAAACCCCCTCTCCACTGCCTCCCGAAACAGAACCAACCGCTCTCCCGCCGCCAGTCTGTCACTCACCTGCACCAAAAGTTTGTAGAGCTGACCCTGCACGGGTTCAAGCACCACTTTGATTTTGCCCCCACAGCCGACAGTCTCACCCCAGGACAGATCATCCGAAGACAACATATTGTATTCCACAATCTCGGGCAGCCCTCGTTCCCATATCTCAGAGGTACGTAACTCCAGATCGCTTTCCAAACAACCTGGACTCAGACTCCCAATCGTGCCCCCTTCAAAAAACAGCATCACTGCCCCAGGTTTACGATACGAGTGCCCCTCTACCTCAATCAGTGTTGCCAGCACCGCAGGCGTCTTATGGGTTTGAATATGAATTGCGATCTCATGTGTATTCACGAGGCTCCCTCCTCCGTGTTTGCATTTCAACCCAGACCTTAGTCCCGCCCAAGCATTCTCCGAAACATGAACACTAACTTCAGCCTCATTAGATCATTTATTTTTTTAAAATCGACATCCAAGAGCTCACTAAGCTTCTCGATCCGGTAGGTAGCCGTGTTCCGATGAATAAACAACTTTTTGGCTGTCTCATTGACATGCCCATCGTTCTCTAGATAAACCTCCAGCGTCCGCAGCATTTCTCGCACATACTCCGGCTCACGACTAAGCAGTCCTCTAAGCGTTCCGTTGCAATATTTCTCCATGACCTCTGTCGGGATTTGCCCAAGAAGCAAGGACAGCTCAAGCTGCCGATAATGCACAACATTCCCATGCACTCCCTCAAACTGAAGCATCCCCATACATTCCTTCACCTCCGCAAAAGCCTCCTTCAGCCCATCTGGCTTCAATTTACAACTACTTATTGCAGCTCGTGGATAATACCCCTTGTCAAACTTAAGGTTGTCAAAACAAGCCTGGATTACATCCCGAAATTGCTCAGGACTCTGAAGAGCTGCTGGATAGATGGACAATAATCCTTGGTCTACAATCACATGAATGGCCTTTAAATCCCGCAGTACGGGGTGTTCAGTGTATTCTTCTTTTAATCTAAGCAGCTCACTTTGGCGTTCTTCAACAGTCGCAACAATATCAGTTAATACTAGTTGAAATGGCGACTGAAGCAGTTCAATTTCCAATTCGAGCGTAGCCTGTGCTAAATCGGCGTAAGATAAGTTACCATTTAGACAACGTCTCAGCAATCCACTGAACTCCCTATGTTCTGCCTGTTCAAAATAATCCTCGTATCCTGAGTAAATATGATATGAAATAAGTTCAGCACCCTGAACGAACAAGCTCTCTTCCACCGGGAGCAATAAAGGGTCGATGGAACAATACAATAAATATCCCGAACACTTTTCTCCTTGTATTAGTGGTGTGCGATAACCTGCACGATCCTCTACACGAAAACGTTGATTCCGTTTCTGCCAGGGCCATCCCTCCAGCAACTGTGAGGTCTGGTATTCAGAATTGTTATAGATTACATCCCCGCGTGCGCTAACCACTACAAGTGAATGGCCAATCACATCAGACACCGAGTCAAACAATGGACGGCTGCGGACAGATCGCAGGGCAAATTGCATCAGCTTTTTCTGCTTCTCCATTATGCTCTGCAGAACGTGAGTGCTCCGGCTAAGCTCAGCGCGAAACAGGCCATTCATCTGATCCGAAAAAGTGAACTGGAACGGCAACTGGATTAAGGGGAAGTTAAGGCTCTCAGCTTCTGCGATCAGCTGCTCCGGTACTTCATCCCAAAATCGTCCCAGCTTAATACCCAAGGCCGATGAGCCCCTTCGATTCAGCGTCTGCAGCAAAGCAGAGGCATCCTCCAGATTGTCCTTGATTAAATAGGCTGTCGTTAGCAGCATCTCGCCTTCTTTGATCCAATCCGAAATATCAGGTGCGTCCATCACATTAATCGATTTCACAATTCGATGTTTCCCCTTGGACCCCGCGATAAGCTTCGCCTCGGACAAAGGATAAATGGACAACGCTTCTTCAACCGTAAGATGCATGCCATCCCTCCTTTTTAGGATCAATTGAACCATTTTTGATTCATTATGTTATTTTATGTAACATTATAATTAAAATGAACCTCTTTGGATAGAGCCAAATTAAAATTTAACGATTACTATGTTAGTTAATATAACATTAAATGAACATAACTGATGAACCATTAATCTTTAGTTCACATCACTTGTGTGAGTAGTATAATTAGATCGGACAATATTAGGATGGATTTGGAGGGGATCTTTTGAGTAAAAAGCAAGTGTTTACGGGTTCACCCTGGGAGTCGGTGGTTGGATATTCTCGTGCCATTCGAATCGGCAACCGTATCGAAGTCGCAGGAACAACAGCCATGCAAGACGGGGAAATAGTCGGTATAGGAGATCCATACGCGCAGACGAAATTCATTCTACATACCATCGAAAAAGCGCTAAACCAGCTAGATGCTGATTTGTCGCATGTAATTAGAACAAGAATGTTCGTGACAGACATCTCACGCTGGGAAGAAGTCGGCAAAGCACACGGCGAATTTTTCAAAGATATTCAGCCTGTAGCAACCATGGTAGAGGTAAAGGCGCTTATTGATCCACTATTGTTAGTAGAAATAGAAGTCGAAGCATTCGTAGAATAGAGCTCGGATGGGGCACGGGGCATGGCACCTTCTTCACAGAAGGTGCTTTGTTTGCGTGTTCAGATGAAACGCGAGCGTGTCGTGGCTGACCTTTGTGGTGTGGGGCATTTATACCCCTTCTTCCGGTAATATCGCCAGTATTTTTGGATTCTGGGGGATTTATACCCCTCTTTTCGGCTATATGACCGGAATCACTGGATTCTAGGGTATTTATCCCCCTCTTTCCTGTAATATGGCCGGAATTACAGGATTCTAGGGTATTTTTGCCCTTCTTCCCCGCAATATGAGCCAATTTCGCGCATTCTACGGGATTTATACCGTTATTTTCAGCTATACGGGCCAATTTCGCGCATTCTACGGGATTTATACCGTTCTTTTCAGCTATATGAGCCAATTTCGCGCATTCTACGGGATTTATACCGTTCTTTTCAGCTATATGAGCCAATATCGTGCATTCTACGGGATTTATACCGTTATTTTCAGCTATACGGGCCAATTTCGCGCATTCTACGGGATTTATACCGTTCTTTTTCTTCACATGGAGGTGTTTACTGAAACGCTGGTCTTAAGCCAACTTTTGAGCACTGAATTTATCTTTTACTCTAACACACCATTATTGAGCCTACTTCATCACATTGAGTTCATTTTTTAAAAAACCAATTTCACCTATCATCTCAAAACCCATCAAGTCCCGTCATCTCACGACCGCCGCCAAACCTCCTTCACCCATGAGAGTAACCGAAGATCCTGACCATGTCCGGCGATAACCGACAATCCCAGCGGCAGTCCATTTGTAGAGAGCATAGGTAATGTTACTTGAGGCAGGCCTGCCAATCCAGCCATGCAACTCAACATCATCGCCCCACTACGGTTCTCCTCCAATTGACGCAACCCCCCACCACGCAGTGGAGCAGGACCAGGTACTGTCGGAATCACAAGACAATTATCTTCTCCCAGCAGTTGGCGCAATTGAGTAGAAATCTCCGCTCGTTTATTCAGAGCGATACCATGGTCCTTGCCAGCTAAGTTAGCAGCCCAAGAGAACCGTGCTGCAATATCTGGCCCAAAGAATGGTTTTACCTTCTCAATCCAGGCGCAATGGGTTGTCCAGATTTCACTACCCTGTAACTCTCGAAAAATATCCATCCAGACCTTCAATCCTTCGGGAGCTATTTCAGTTTCGAAGAAATGATCAGCACCAGTCCTCAAGCGGTTCAATCCATTCGCTAGAACACTCACATCCTTTGGATCGACCAAATCCCAACAGTCCGTAGCAACAAATAAAGTTCCCATGTTCTTTTGTATAGGATCTACTATGTTCTTTTGTAAATTATCCCTCAATTCCATCTTCGCCTTATTCTCGAGACCATTTTCTATACTCTTTAAATTTTTCTCCATACTAATATCTAAACTCATATCTGTTCTCAATTCTAAATTTCCATCTATGCTCATCATTACCTTTTCAGTCATGCGTCCACTTCCAAGTAAAACCTCCCCCACTTTCTGGAGCACATCCATACGATCAGCGATCCAGCCTACTGTATCAAATTGCGGTGATAACGGGATCACACCTTCCATATTCACAGCACCATGCGTCGGGCGAAAGCCATATACTCCGCAATAGGCGGAAGGGACTCGAATAGAACCACCTGTATCTGTTCCGAGCGCAAAATCAACACTACCTGAAGCTACCGCTACTGCCGATCCACTAGAAGAACCACCCGGGATACAACCTGCGGCACGGGGATTTATGGGCGTTCCATAATGATGGTTCTCACCACCCAGACTGTACATCAGCTCATCCGTATGAGTCGCTCCTCGAAGCGTCGCTCCCGATCGGAGCAACTGACGTACTACTGCCGCATGTTCTGTAGACGGATTGTGGCTCCGCAGCCAATCTGGATTACCAGCAGAAGAACTGTGCCCTGCTACCGCATACACATCTTTCACCGCAAAGGTCAGTCCGTCCAATATCCCGTTCCCTAAACGTCCGACTGTTAGCTGAGGATCGATAAATGCACCATACTGATTATCCACCATATCCCCTTCCTCCTCCCCTCAACATTCCTTCTAAGATCTTAATCAACTCGTCTAAGATTTTAATCATCCTTCTAAAATCTCATGTCCAATAAACTAGGGCTTTCTGTTACACCTTTCTAAGAAGCCTTTCACTTCAAGGTGTCGCCTGCAACCCACCTCCAACCCAAATTCTACCTACTCTCACCTCACCCTACCAACCTATCGCCGCGCCATCGCAGCGCGGGTCTGTCCCCCCACTACGATATCCATTGTCATCTATGGATATCGCGTGAGCATGACCCACGCTCCCGTCATATGCTTCCACTTTCCGGACAATATGACCGGCTCCCGCCAGATCTGCCAGCACCTCATCCGCTACCCGTCCCTCTACCTTCAGCTCCTGCGTAGGTTCCCCCCACGTTCTCCCCCATACAAAACGTGGTTCACTTACAGCCGCTTGCGGATTCATCCCATAATGCAGCATCCTTGTAAGTAGCAACGTTTGAGTTTGCGGCTGACCTTCACCACCTTGCGTACCATATAGAATCACAGGTTTGCCCTCGCGGCAGGCCATGGCTGGCATCAGTGTGTGGAAGCTGCGCTTATGCGGTTCAAGCGTATTGATATGGTTCGGATCAAGCGAGAAAAACGAACCCCGATTCTGTAGCAGAATCCCTGTATTCCCAGCCACCACACCTGAGCCAAATTCAAAATACAGACTCTGAATAAAGGAGACTGCATTCCCCTCCTCATCCACCACCGCAGCATACGCCGTATCACTGCCGATAGGCTGACTTGTCAGCTGTGCCGCTTTTTGCATCGAGATCGTAGAGGCTAGTTGCCCTGCATAGTTCTTATCCAGCAACTGCACCAAAGGAATAGCACTAAAATCCGGATCTGTAAGCACTCTATCCCGATCACGAAAACTCAGCTTCAGCGCTTCAACAAGCAGGTGGTAATAATCATAAGAACCATGCTCGATTTCTCCGAAATTAAAATGCTCCAATATATTAAGACTCATCAGCCCCGTAAACCCTTGAGAATTTGGCGGCACTTGATACACCGTATGCCCATGATATTCCGCATGAATCGGCTCGACCCAATCCCCCTGATGATCCGCAAAATCATCCCGTGTGAGATAGCCCCCAGCTGCCAGCATATAATCACAAATATCTTCAGCAATATTCCCCTTATAAAAAGCGTCCCGTCCACCTGCAGCCAACGTCCTCAGGGTTGCCGCCAGCTGTGTCTGCTGAAATCTCGATCCAGCAGACACAGCCACTCCACCCGGCATATAAATCGCGGACGCCTCCGCCGACAACGCCGCTCCAGCAAGCAGCGTATTATTCCGCTGGTCCGGCGACAGCGGAAACCCGCCTTGTGCGTAGCCGATGGCCGGCTCCAGCACCTCCGCTAGCGTTAATCGGCCATACTCACTCAGCATGGCATCCCAGCTATCCACCATCCCCGGCACAGTGATGGCACTGCGGATTCCCCGCCTGGGGATAGCTCCCTCCCCGGCAAAGCAACTCCTGCGAACTCCATAACCCGATCGTCCGCTTCCGTTATACGCCCGGACACGCGCCTCTTCTGTGCTATAAGTCAACCAGAACGAGTCCCCACCAAGCCCCGTCATATGCGGGTAGACTACAGCGAGCGTCGCACTAACCGCCACCGCCGCATCAAAGGCATTACCCCCTTTTCCCAAAATGCGCGCACCCGCAGCCGAAGCTAAATAATGAGGGCTGACGACCATTGTTTTTGTGCCTATTACAGGTTTCTCCGCCATGTTCCCCATCTCCCTATTAACTTCTCACTTAATTAGTGTCATTTAACATTACATAAAAATCCCTTGTCAATCGGTTACGCTAAACCTCAAAATAACCATCCTCTTTTTGTGATTCATGCACAAAGATTAGCTAATTTCTAGTCAACCTCGTAGTTTCACACATATGAATTGTATAGAATGGGCTCTAAACACAAGGGGAGGTCTCACGTGATATCCATCCATAAAGATTATGTACAATTAGCTATCGCCATGTTCAGAACTGGGATTGTCGGCTATGGCGGAGGGCCTTCCGTGATTCCATTAATCCGGCATGATGCGGTAACTCGCTACACTTGGCTGAGCGACGATGAATTCGGGGAGACATTGGCGATTGCCAACGCGCTACCGGGACCTATTGCTACTAAAATGGCGGCTTATCTTGGATATAAACTTCGAGGAGTTAGGGGGGCGATACTGTCAGTTCTGGCACATATTTTACCTAGCTGTCTGGCTATGATCATACTGTTATCGGCTGTAAATTATTTAAGTAGCTCAAAAGTAGTAGCTGGAATGATCGCGGGGGTATCTCCTGTCATTGCTGTCATGTTAGGAATAATGGCATATGAGTTTGCGCAAAAAGCCTATAAAGGGCTAGGAAAATATCTCAGCGCTGTCTTCATCCTTCTAGCCTTACTTCTGCTACAAATAATTCACATACATCCAGCTCTCGTAATCGTACTTTTTCTAGGTTACGGAGCCGTTCATTACCGGATCATCGCGAAGCAACAACAAGGAGGATCAAATTGATGGACTGGTTAGAGCTCATATACGGATTTTTCATGGCGAATTTGCTTGGATACGGCGGTGGTCCTTCCTCTATTCCATTGATGTATCAAGAAATCGTTCCCCATTACGGCTGGCTGACCGATGAACAATTCTCTAACATGCTTGCACTTGGCAATGCACTGCCTGGCCCGATTGCTACCAAAATCGCAGCTTACGTCGGCTATGATGTCTACGGCTGGTTAGGACTCATCGTAGCTTTGTTAGCAACCGTCTTGCCCTCCGCAGTAGTGCTTATTATCCTGTTAGAGGTCATGCAAAAATACAAGCAATCCCCCGTAGTGAGAGGGATGACATTGCTTGTTCAACCGGTTATTGCAGTTATGATGGCTGCGCTCACTTGGACAATGGTCAAAGGTCCTACGAACTCTATCGGAATCTGGCAAACACTGTTCATTGCCGCAATCGCATTCTGGGCCATCAAGCGGCTTAAGCTGCATCCTGCCTTTGTCATCTTAGCCGCTTTTACCTATGGTGGTCTGGTACTCCGCTACACGGTCTAACTAAACTAGTTTAAAATATATTGTGACAATACCGCCTGTACCTCATAAATATTCACGGATTTATTAAAGGTCTTCTTGAGTGGCACAGTGCTGCTGGAAATATAGATACATAGCTCCGCATCCAGATCAAAGTGCCCTGCCGTCTCCACGGAATAATGCGAGATGCTTTTGTATGGGATGGAATGATAGTCCGTCTTTTTCCCCGTCAGTCCCTGTTTATCCACTAGAATCAGTCGTTTGTCTGTAAAAATAAACATATCTCTAATCAACTTGTAGGCTCGTTCAATTTTCTCTTGAGGGGCAAGGATTTGTGCATATTCCCGTTGTACCTCCGCTAGATTTACTTGTGATGCATTACCCATCAATCCGTCAAAAATCGCCATATAACTTCCCCTTTTCATCTGTTATTTTTAGTGGCTTGTCTCCTCCCACATAGAACCATATTATTCCACATTTCATATTCTATGCAGTGTAAAACTTCGCTCTTCCATCTTTTTACTTGCTAAATTTCCGATTATTGTTTACACTGTCATTAAATTTGTTAAGAAAGGGGTGTGGAAGGAATGGATCACAATTGGACCAACAGTGTTATGAGTCGGCTACCTAAAGCGATAGCTGGCATTGCTCATGTAAATGGCGATAACGGGAGAAGTCTGTCCATTTCCATGAATTTAATAACACTACACAATTGTGAAATGCCTTTCCTGCCATCACCCGGACGGATCAGTTAACCGGAGAATGATAAGGCCGTGGGGAAATTTCCCTACGGTCTTTTTTTATGGTTTTTTACAGAATTCCAGTTTCGATTAAGGGTTCTGGCGGTGCAAAGGGCATTCTTAAAGGAGAATATATATGATTATTCAATGCCAAAATGTTCAAAAATACCACGGTGCACAGCTCGTACTAAATAGCATCACCTTCGATATCCGCCAAGGAGAAAAAATCGGTCTAATCGGCCGCAATGGCTGCGGTAAAACTACACTTTTCCACTTACTGAATGGCGAAGAGCGCCCCGATCAAGGGCAAATCTCAATTCGCAAAGGTAGTGTAGTAGGAATGCTGGCTCAAATTCAAGAGGTTAACGAAAAAGAAACTGTATATGAAGTTCTACAGCGTAGCTTTGCTGAACCTTTGCAATGGCAACAACGCCTGCGAGAGCTGGAGCTTGAAATGTCCGCCTTCAATACCGGAACGGATGAAACGCTATGGAATCGGCTGCTGAAAGAATATGGTAGCCTTCAGGATAAATTTGAGACCGCAGGAGGCTACGAAATTGAATCCACCATTCAGCGAGTTGCCATTGGTCTAGGAATCGGAACTGGGCAATATAACCGACTCTTCTCCTCTCTTTCTGGCGGCGAGAAAACTAAAGTCGGACTCGCAGAGCTGCTACTGCGTAGACCTGATGTACTTCTACTCGATGAGCCAACCAATCATCTAGACATGAACGCCATCGAGTGGTTAGAGCAGTACTTACAGAGCTATGACGGTACAGTGTTAGCCATTTCCCATGATCGTTACTTCCTCGACGCTGTAGTCAAAAAAGTGATCGAGATTGAGGATGGCGAGGCTTTTACCTTCCATACCAACTACAGCGGCTATCAAATAGAGAAGGAAACACGTCTACTTCAACAATTTGCTGATTATCAAGAACAACAGAAAAAGATAAAGCAAATGCAGGAGAGTATCAAACGCCTCATCGAATTTGGGAATCGGGGAACTCCCCCAAACCCTGCCTTTTACCGGCGAGCAGCTTCCATGCAAAAAGCACTGGATCGTATGGTAAAGGTTAAACGTCCTATTCTTGAGCGCAAATCGATGGATTTGCAGCTACAACAAAATGATCGCTCCGGGAATCAAGTCGTCATACTGGAGGATATCGGTAAGGCATATGGAGAGCGAAGCCTGTTTACAGACGCAAACGAAGTTCTTCGCTACGGAGAGACTACGGCACTTATCGGTGGTAACGGGGCAGGGAAAAGTACACTTTTAAGAATTATATTAGGTCAGGAGACGCCAGACACCGGAAGCTGCACGCTTGGTTCAAGAACCGTTGTTGGCTATCTCGCGCAAGAGGCTGTCCCTGACAATAACAAACAATCCGTACTCCGCTACTTCCGTGAAGAGGCCGGACTAGAAGAAGGTGAAGCGCGCGGGCAGCTCGCACGTTTCCTATTCTACGGTGCCGATGTATTCAAAGACATCACGAATCTATCCGGAGGGGAATGGACCCGCCTGCGTTTCGCTGTGTTGATGCATCGTAAACCAAACCTGTTAATTCTGGATGAACCAACGAACCATCTAGACATTGACTCCCGGGAAGCGCTAGAGGAAGCATTAGAAGAATTCCCAGGTACAGTGCTGGCCGTTTCACATGATCGCTATTTCATTAATCGTCTGTTCCATAAGCTCTGGTCCATTGAAAGTGGACGATTTGGAGTTTTCAACGGCAACTATGAGTATTACAAGGAGAAGCAAGCTGAACAGGCGTTAGCAGCACCAGTCTCTATTCCTGATCAGCCTAAACCTTTCTCTTCAGATGGAACCACTGCACGCTCCGGTAAGCCTCAATCTAACCGTTCCGTGAATGTTAATGTCACCACGGCTAACTCGTCCAGTTCCCGCAAGAAGAGTATCCACTTTGATTGGGAAAAGGCTATTGCCGAAGTTGAGGATCAGCTTGGGGAAATCGATGCCAAAATGCTAGATCCACTGATCAGTAGCAATGCGGCAGAGCTCGCCGAGCTACAGAAAGAACGCGATGCAGTGCAAGAGCAACTAGATGAGCTCTATGCGGGCTGGATGGAAACTGCGGGACACTAACGATTATTACATGAGGAGATACGGATATGAGCAACGAAACGAAGATTAAGCTTTTTTGGGAAGAATACACCCAGCTTCATCCACAAGCAGCGGATAACTACGAGGCTTGGGCCTTTGGCGACAGTCCTCAAATGGCCGATGAACTGCTAGATCTGGTGATCCGCAGGATTAAGACAGGAACCGCTTCGAACTATGAAATTTATGCAGTATGTGACGAGACCTTACCAGAAATTGGGCGACATAGTATCCTGCTGGACGGCCGTGGTAATCCACAAGCAGTGATCGTTACGACAGATGTGCAAATTACACCTTTTGATGAGGTAGGCGCTGACTTTGCCTATAGCGAAGGCGAGGATGACAGAACGTTAGAGTCGTGGCGCCATGAGCATGAGAAGTTCTTCAGCAGAGAGTCCTTAGCGTTCTTGAAGAAGCCTTTTGATCCAAAGATGAAGGTAGTTTGCGAGAACTTTAGACTGGTATATTCGAAATCTTGAGAAACACAGGAAACTAAAAAGGCGGCCTCTTCAGTTACGAAGAGACCGCCTTTGATGTATACTATACAACTAATAGAGTTAGATAATTATTAAAATACGGCTCAGCGCCAAAACCCCAGAATCCAGCCAATCACAGAGATCCATAACGGAATGCTGATTAAGATACCCCAAACCAGCCCAGTGGCAATATTGCCCTCTGCAGGGCGCACCACATTTTCCTGTTTCAATGGAATGCTCAACTCTTCTTGTTCCATGCGATCCCCTCCTAAAATTCTTATCGTCACAGTAGAGGAAAAAATGTAGACCGCTCGACCTAAAAGCTTAGAATACCAGCATTGTAAGTGCTTACATATTAGTTATTACCCATCATTTACATCATTAAAAACATCACTTTACGGAAGTCATACATAATATGCAAATTCTTAGTCCAATATTACTACTTTTTCTGGATTTCGTAAATATTCAAACATCGTTTCAATCTGCTCACTTGTATTCCTCTCTAATGAGAGCTCAGGCATTTCATCTTCAGCAAAAAAGGATACTTCACTCGTCTCCACCCCTTGCAGCGCCTCGCCGCCTACAATTCTGCACAAAATAAAAAACTTATACACGTGATACGGCTCCGGAGGATGGTTATGAAATTTCTTATCTAAAACAGCCAGCAGGCGAATTGCTTCTGTCTCAAATCCTGATTCTTCTTGAATTTCCTTAACAACGACTTCACTCGGTGACAGACCGATATCTCCCCAGCCCCCGGGAAGCGCCCACTTTCCATCCAATTTCTCGCGGACAAGCAGGATTCTGTCATCCTGAAAAACAACACCACGGATATCCACTTTCGGCGTAGAATAGCCACCCTCACTAGCAAAGGAGAGTCTTATTCTCTCCTTGCTTTCAAACGTATAATTAGCGAGGATATCTACACTTAGCTCCCGCAAAGCTTGATACCGTTCTATATCATAGACATCTTTAGCGTAAGTTAGTCCAGTCTGTGCGATGGCCTGTATTTCTTTAGCCCAGGTTAACCATTTCTGCTCCATTGCTGCACCCCTTTAAATAACTTGATTAGGATTACTGGCAAAGCATTAAATGACGGGAGAACAAACCTTTTTTAGCTTCACAGCGGTCTATAATCGTAAATCCAGCCTCCGTGATCATCTCATCCATCGGTTCAATCGCAACGATAACTACCCGATCTGCAATCCGGCGCGCATTCACTAGAATCACAAACTGTTCCTCAGGTGTAATACTAGAATATAGATTATAAGGCATATCTACAATAGCTACATCGTAATGTTCTGTGATGTCAGCAATATCTCCAAGCGTAACCTCACTTGTGAATCCAAAATGAGCAATATTCGTTCTGGCACCGATCGCGATTTGAGGGTTAATGTCACGTCCAACCATATTGATTCCCATCGAGAGGGCTTCTACCATTACTGTTCCGATGCCGCAGCAAGGATCGATAGCTCGTACACCTTCCGGATTCGGAACGGCTATATTGACCGCAGCTCGGGCTACACGTGTGCTAAGCGCGATAGAGTAGCTACGCGGCTTTTTCATTTGACGGAACCAGGTGGCCTTGTTCTTATGATAAGCTCCAAAGTACCAGCGACCGCCCAGCGTAACAATGCCGTATACCAGCTCTGGATGGTTTACATCCGCTTCCCCTTCAATCCGCAGCCCAATTTCCCGCTCGATCACTCTTCGCTCATCATATTCTATTTTGTCCGCAGGGGGCAGATCATTGGTCTTCACAAAAATAACCTTAAATGTCTTACCGCCAAGCTCCACCTGCTCCGTTTGATCATAAATCTCAGGCAAGCTATCTCCTTCGTACATAACATCAATTCGTTCTTTAATGAAGGGACTGCGGCTGACATCCACCTCTACCTCACTCTTAAAGATTGAAGAAGGTACTTCCTCTCCAAAAAGACAACGAAGCTCCATCTGACATAGTGATAACTCGTCCTCTGAACAGGTGTAAGTATATAAAAATGTGTTTTTTTCACTTTTCTTTTGCAAAATAATCCATCCTCTATCCCAGTAAATTGTACACCTAGCTTGCTACTCCAACATTTCGTGCTGACGATCATACCCTATACGCGCTTTGGCGATTTCAGCGTTGTTTCTATTGACCCATTCCACTAGGGAAGTTAAAGGATCTAGCAAGGACTCTCCTAAACTTGTCAGACCATATTCAACAGTCAAAGGTACCGTAGGCGTAACTTTACGCCAAACTATACCATCTCGTTCTAAATGACGCAGGGTTTGGGTCAGCATCCGTTGTGATATACCACCAGAACGCCGCTGAAGTTCTTTAAACCGCAATGCTTCTGCACCCAAATTAACAATGATGAGCACACTCCATTTGTCCCCAACCCTGTCGAGAATCTGGCGGGTGATGGAGCAATCCTCTAGCGTCGGCATTAGCCGAATGGGTTCGTCCATTGAATGTTCCAAAGTGGTTACCTCCATAGGAACTCAAGCATGTAATAGTGCCTTCTTGTCCCTTAAGTTTAATCAGCTTATCATGGTTACTGTTAGTAATCAACAACCGGAAAGGAACTATTAATTGCGAAAAAAAGCTCCGGTCACGAGGATCAGATAAGACGTCTTTCCAATCGCTTTTGATCCATAGTGAGTTCTCCAGTATAATGATTCCTATAGAATGCTAAACAAGACGGTCACGCATGACGATTAAGCTCATAGCCGGTTTTGCGCAGCAAAACTTAAGGAGGTACATACACACTATGTCATATGAAACGTATTTTTCAACACACCGGGATGAACATCTCGAAGAACTAAAACAATGGCTCAAGATTCCAAGTATTTCTGCCTTGTCTGAGCATAAGGACGATGTACTAGCTGCAGCCCATTGGCTGACAGACACACTAAAGAAAGCTGGACTTGAGAACATTGAACTTCATCCGACAGCGGGGCATCCCGTCATATATGCTGACTATCTTCATGCTCCGGGTAAGCCAACCATTCTTGTATACGGCCACTACGACGTGCAGCCAGTAGATCCGCTAAACCTGTGGACTACCCCTCCGTTTGAACCAGAGATCCGTGACGGCAAGCTGTATGCACGTGGAGCAACGGATGACAAAGGACAAGTATTCATTCACCTCAAAGCGATTGAAGCAATCCTGAAACAAGAAGGTACTCTTCCTGTTAACATCAAGCTCTGTATCGAAGGTGAAGAAGAAATCGGCAGCGCAAATCTCCCTCCATTCCTGGAAGCTAACAAAGAGAAGCTGGCTGCAGATGCGGTGCTAGTCTCCGATACTTCCCTGCTGGAACGTGGTCGCCCTGCAATTTGCACAGGACTACGTGGCCTAGGATCACTTGAAGTGAGCGTTACTACAGCTCTTACAGACCTGCACTCCGGTTCTTACGGTGGTGGCGTTCCGAATGCACTGCACGCTCTCGTGTCCCTGCTCAGCTCCCTTCATGACGACAAAGGCCGTGTTTCTGTAGAAGGCTTCTATGATGGTGTACCTGAACTTTCTCCAATGCTACGTGAGGAATTCGTGAAGCAAGGCGTGAATGAAGATAAGATTCGTGAAGGACTTGGCCTTGATGCGTTATACGGCGAAGAAGGTTATTCTTTTGTAGAACGTATTGGTGCTCGCCCTACACTTGAACTTAACGGTGTGTATGGCGGCTTCCAAGGCGAAGGAAGCAAGACAGTTATTCCAAAAGAAGCACATGCCAAGATTACTTGCCGTCTCGTTGGCGATCAGGATCCACAACATGTTCTTGATGCCGTTGAAGCGCATCTGAAGGCTAATATTCAAACCGGAGCGAAAGTACATGTGACGCAAATGGAGAAGGCACGTGCCTTTAACATCGATCCATCGAACCCTATTCTGCAAACTGCCGCAGACGCTTACGGCAAAGTATACGGAACCCGTGCCCTCTTCACCAAAGACGGTGGCTCCATTCCGATCATGGAAAGCTTCTCCCGTGTACTTGAAGCACCAGTGGTCCTGATGGGCTTTGGCCTTGATGATGAGAACCTGCACGCACCGGATGAGCATTTCAACCTGGAGAACTTTGATAAGGGACTGCTCACCATTGTTGAGTTCTTGAAGACTGTTTAAGAGAATCAGGTAGTATAACAAAGCCAGGCTCCTCTTCATTGAGGAGCCTGGCTTTTTGATATCTAAGAATAGTTCATAACAAAACCATCAACCAAAACATAAAAAAATCCTTGCATCGCAAGGATTTGGAAGTTTAAATTATGGAGCGGGTGATGGGAATCGAACCCACGCTATCAGCTTGGAAGGCTGAAGTTCTACCATTGAACTACACCCGCATTGGAAAGTGAGTACAAGAGATATTGTATCACTCCCATAAATAAAAATCAACATTTTTTTATGCGAAATATAAGACATAGAGTATGGTGTGAAACTTATACTTTCTTATATTTTACAAGGAAGCGCCGAGGGGAGCCTTTTTCAAAAATGAGGTCTCAAATTCAGCTGCTTGAATAGGTTTACTGAACAAAAACCCTTGAGCTTCATGGCAATGCTGCTCACGCAAAAACTGCAGCTGCTCTTTGTTCTCCACCCCTTCTGCGGTAACCTTAAGCTTCAAATGATGCGCCATAGAAGTAATCGTGGAGACTATTGCCGCATTATTACTGTCCTCCATAACCTCGGAGACAAACGATCTGTCAATCTTTAGCCTGTCGATCGGCATATCCTTCAAATAGTGCAATGAGCTATAACCTGTACCAAAATCATCGATGCTAATGAACACACCTAGCTCTTTCAAGCGCTTCAGCTGATCAAAAGCCGTTTCTTTATCCAAGGTCATACTCTCTGTAATTTCAAGATCAACATAACATGGATCCAAACCAATATCGGTCAGAATGGTATGAATTTTACCAGCCAGGTTCGGCTGAAGGAATTGACGCATAGATAAGTTGATAGAGATGCATATCGGCTGGTAGCCTGCTAGCTGCCACTGTTTATTTTGCAGGCACGCCATCTTCAGTACCCATTCCCCAATTGGAACAATTAGCCCGCTATCCTCAGCTAATGGAATAAACTCATTAGGTGAGACAATACCACGCTTAGGATGATTCCAGCGCAATAAAGCTTCCATACCTACAATCTCTTCTGTCTCCAGCTGCACCTTTGGCTGATATAAGAGATAGAACTCATCACGCTCAAGCGCTCTTCGAAGGTCATTTTCCAGCTTCAGGCGTTCCTTTGCCTTCATCTGCATGGCTGGGATATAACGACGAATCTCCACGCCCTGCTCCTTCGCATTATGAACAGCAGTATCCGCATTTTGAATGAGATGTTCAGCAGTTTCCCCGTCACCAGGATAAATACTCATCCCCAAGCTGAGTGAGATATGGTACTCGCCAGATTCTATATTAACGGGTGCTTCAAATAATCTGAGCAACTCTGTAGCTCGTGCCAAGCATTCTCCAAGACTTGCTCTTTCAGTCATTAGAAAAGCAAACTCGTCCGCTCCCATACTATACAGCTCTTCACTGGATCTAGCCTCATTACTGAGACGCTCAGACACCAATTTCAATAAAAGGTCTCCGGCATAATGACCCAGAGAGTCATTTATATTCTTAAAATGATTAATATTCATAATGGCCAAAGCTGAGAATTGATCATTTGTGTCCGTCTCTCCAGCATCAATCATTTCTTCTACACGCTGTGTCAGCCGACGTCTATTAGGAAGTCCTGTTAAATCATCATGATACGCCAAATAATTGATCCGTTCTTCGGCCAACTGTTTCTCGTAAAATGGCTCTTCAATTGTCAGGCGATACACGCCAGTAAGCAACTGGTAATAAGCAATTCCGCTACATAACATCCCAAAGAGATCATCAATATTTCCGCCACTTATGGGAGTCATAAAAAAAGCCTGGCCTAGCGAGAAAAAGATAAGTGCCCGAATAATAACAAGCAGCGAGGCAGACTTTTCATTATTCCCAGGAAATACGATGACAGCAACACCTGCTAAATAAACAAAAAGTACTGCCAGATCAACGAATTGTTTAAGTGTACTCATCCAAGGCTTAGTAAATAACTCAGGCACTGCAGTGTGGATAAATATAAATAATGCGATGAAGAGCACGATCAACATGAAGGCGATTCTGAATACATTTCTTTTTTCGGTAACGGTCACAGGTTTATCTTCTCTACTAAAAATAAACAATATACCCAGCCCGCTGGATAGTCGTGAAAAGGTAAGCAGCCACCTTGATTCCTCAGGGGTTATAAACGATGAAATCAATGGAAATGCTACAAAGCCGAGTGTATGCAAGAAGTCAATAATACATATTCCACCAAAAAGAGCTGCGACATATAATCTTCCTTTAGATAATCTGCTAGAGAAGAACAACCAGCCCTGTGCAAATATCGCAAATCCAAAAGCAACAGTACAACAGCCGACAATGAGATAGAGTGCAGAAATAATTTCCCAATTGTCCAATCGGTTTAACGATGTATGGAAAATTTGAATGAATAGGAACAGTAAGGCTCCTATAATAGCCGCTTGAATTGTCTTTTTCTCTTCTTGTCTCATAGATCCCTCGCGTCTGAAAATGATGTCGATTATTAAGCAACTATGTATAGTCTTGTCCTATGTATAAATATCGGCTATATCGGTCTTTAAAGTTACATTTCTTTTGTGAGGTCGTATTTTTATGGCGATTATTCATAAATCTTGCATAAATATAAACCATTTTCTTCTAGCAGGCAAGCAAAAATACCTTCAGGCTTCTTATTAGAACGGTAAGTATTTTAGCGAAAAATATTAGAATCATTTATCAGAGAAACTTATAGAAATTTTATTTTTATTCAAAAAAAAAAAAAGCACTTCCCCCTACGAACGGGTTCAGTGCTTCTGAACAACAGGTTTATTTATCTCCGAAGTTAACCTCTGGTGTTGTAAGCTTATCATAGAAATCAACCGCTTTATCCTTATCCACCGATGCGCGAAGCGCCATTGCTGAACGTGGATGCTCATCAAGCGTTCCAGTGATCATGTAAGGAATGATATAGCCCCACTCTTCTTTTTCACGTAAAGGAATCATCAGGCGTTCAATGATATCAATTACAGGGCGCAATGTGTAGCGTGTATTCTTCAAATGAGTCACAAGCAGCTCTGTAGGACAGTTCCCCGCAGCACGTCCCATTCCATAACAGGAAGCGTCCAGCAGCTCTACACCTTTCTCAGCAGCAATCAACGTATTGGAGAACGCGAGTTGAAGATTATTATGGGTATGTACGCCCAGGCGTTTGTTTGGCAAATGAGTTTTGAACTTCTCAACTAAGTAATTGATGTCGTTGTGATCTAGACTACCGTATGAATCCACAATGTATACCACATCAACTACACTCTCACGAATCATTTCGAAAGCTTCTAATAATTCATTCTCCATTACATTCGACAAAGCCATAATATTGATCGTTGTCTCATAGCCTAGATCATGGAAGGTTTGTACCAGCTGTAAGGCTTTCTCCACATCTTTGCTATAACAAGCTACCCGAATCAGATCCAGCATACTTTCGCTGCGAGGTAAAATATCATTCTCATCCACACGACCGATATCAACCAAAGCGGAAAGCTTCGTATGTCCCTTTTGCGGGATAACTTTACGTAAGAAGTCATCGTTCAGAAAACGCCATGGTCCAGCACCTTCTGCTCCTTTGAGCAGTTTAGGGGAGTTTTTATAACCGATTTCCATATAGTCAACACCAGCCTCATTCAAGCCGGCATACAAATTTTGCACAAATTCCACGCTGAAATCCCAGTTGTTAACGAGCCCCCCATCGCGAATGGTGCAGTCAACAATTTTACATTGATTAGTCTTCATAATTATCTCCCTTCAATTCCTGCAATCATCGTATGTGCTATTGCAATCATTATAACCTCTAGCATAGCTTTACTATGCAATTTATATCGTTCAATCATACTTTAATGAAGAATAAATTGTAAAGGTATTTCGCCTTTAGCACTTTAAAGTAATTACCATAGTAGGTCAGGGACAAATGTCACAGTATACAAACACTTAAAAATGCTACATTACAAGAAAACAGTTGAGATTGATTCTCAATCTCTTTTGGAGGGATTACAATAGCTACTTCTACCTGCTGTTCCTTACTGCAATTACAACCTGGCGCTGCTGGAAATATTCATAAAATAGAAGGAATGAACCCCGTTCTACGCCGTCGTCTTGCTGATCTCGGAGTGTCAGAGGGTGTGAACATCCGTCTTAAAGGAAAGGGACCTTTTTGGGGACCGATTACGCTAGAATGTAACGGCCAGCTGTTCGCCATACGCCGCAAAGAAGCTTCTCTGATTGAGGTGAACGTATCTTGAGTTCTATAGCTCTTGTGGGCAATCCAAATACAGGTAAGACCTCCCTCTTCAATACATTAACGACTTCATACGAATATGTAGGTAACTGGTCAGGCGTCACGGTTGAGAAAAAGATCGGAAATCTGAAGAACGGGGCAGGCAAGCTCATTGATTTGCCCGGCATCTATTCTCTGCACCCACTCTCCCGTGATGAAGGGGTCGCAGCCCAATATCTGATAGAAGAGTCCCCTGAAGCATTAATCAATATCGTGGATGCATCCCAGCTGGAACGTAATCTGCTGCTCACGCTTCAACTACTTGAGTATGGCAAGCCTACTGTACTCGGTCTTAATATGATTGATGTCGCTAATGCGCGTGGTATTCATATTAATCAAACCATTTTACAATCAAGACTGGGTGTCACCGTCCTCCCACTTATAGCAAGAACCGGTAAAGGCAGCGTACAGATGCTCAGCATCCTCGAGGAATCGTCAGCTATTCCTGCTGTAAAGTTCAAGCTGAATTATGGTGAGGTCGTCGAGCGAGCGATATCTTCTATAGAAAAGGAATTACGTTCTATAAAAGATCTGCCCAATCACCGTTGGGTCGCTCTACAGCTATTGGAGCAGAATCCGGTTATACTTCAGTTTCTGAAGTCGCGTATAGATGTTACAAGACTGCTAAACATCTGTGAGTCTTGTCAGAGTGAGCTACAAATCAAAAAACTCGCCCTGACACTCCCGCAATGGATTCGCTCGAACCGTATGGAGTATATTCGCAATATTTGTGTCGAAGTCCTTGATACGACAGCTCAGAAGCCCCATAACTTAACCGAAAGATTAGATTCGGTATTGACTCATCGATTTTGGGGACTGCCCTTATTCATTTTCTTTATGTATGCTCTCTTTAAGACTACATTTGACTGGGTTGGCGGCCCCCTATCGGATATCGTAGACGGCCTGATATCGGGCCCTATTAGTGATGGAACGAACTCACTGCTTCAGACCATTGGAGCTTCAGGCTTCACGCATGCATTGATTGTAGATGGCATCATCGGTGGTGTAGGCGGCGTACTGGTCTTTGTTCCGCAAATCTTCATTCTCTTTCTCATCATTTCCTTCTTAGAGGATTCCGGATACATGGCAAGGGTCTGCTTGTTGATGGACAGCACCATGGAACGAATGGGACTGAACGGAAAAGCATTCATTCCATTTATCATTGGTTTTGGTTGCAATGTACCGGCCATTATGGCGGCGCGAAGCATCGAACAGCCCAAAGACCGCATGCTGACAACCCTGTTAATGCCGCTGATGTCTTGTTCTGCAAGATTACCTGTTTATGCATTATTCGCAGTTGTATTCTTCCCAGAGCAACAAGCGTTTGCCGTTCTCTCTATGTATGTTATGGGGATTGTGTTTGCCCTAACTCTTTGTAAGGTATTCTCTAAATACTTATTCAAGAATGAATCCTCCGTCTTCATCATCGAACTTCCTCCTTACCGTATGCCGCAGATCAAAACCTTATCGCGCAGCACTTGGGAGAAGGGCAAAGGGTTCCTTCGTAAAGCGGGAACGATTATTCTAGCTGGATCAGCCATTATTTGGTTCATGTCTTATGCTGGTCCTGGCGGATTTGATGTAGAAATGGATCATAGCTATCTAGCTAAATTCGGAGGCATGATTGCACCACTACTGGAACCGCTTGGTTTCGGAACGTGGCAGGCTGGCTCTACCTTGGTCCCAGGATTTTTAGCGAAAGAGGTTGTTGTGTCTACGATGAATATCATCTATCACGCACCAGATACCGCTGGATTAGAGAATCAAATTTCACAAGTCTTTACACCGCTAAGTGCAATCAGCTTTATGGCCTTTATCCTGTTATATATTCCTTGTCTGGCCACTGTAGGGGTTATCAAAAAAGAAACAGCCTCTTGGAAATGGACTTTCTTCTCCATTGGCTATTCTCTTGCTCTGGCGTATATCGTATCTTTTGTTATTTTCCAAGGTGGGCGATTATTAGGCTGGTCGTAGAACTTGTAATTCGTTGATTCTCTTTATGAAAGTGGGGCACCGTAATGGTAAATGTTCTAATCGTCACTCTGATCTTCGGTTATTCAGGCTGGATCATCTATCGACATGTGCAAAAGGGCAAGCAAGGCGCTTGCGCTGGCTGTGATAAGAGCAAGACCTGTTCTGCAGCGTCTTTAGATTCTCCCCTCTCCTGCTGCTCAACACCTGTTAATAAGAAGAATTAGGCTTGCCTAACCGTTATATGAAAGGGTTCATAGTTTAGCTTTCATTGCTTTCGGGTATGTTTGTTATAAGCAACTACAGACTATACCTAAGGAGGTAATCACTATGAACACAAAAAAAACATTTTTTACAACTGCCGCATTGGGCGTAGCCTATTTACTGAAGAATAAGGGAACTCGCGATAAAATAATGAATAGTATTCAATCCTTTACTTCTCAATCAAAGGCTAAAAAATCCAGTGGCAATATTTAATCTTCAGCATTCTTACAAAAGCAAAGAAACCTCGTCTTAGGGAATGGTCGGTCTTCCATCCATTGTCCTAGGGCGAGGTTTCTTTTGTTGATTATGAAGAGCTAATCATTCGCTTTCGCCGAGCAACCACTGAACCAATGTGCGAACCATGACTCCTGTACCGCCTCTAGGATTAACTCCACGTTCTTTAGAAAGAAATGCAGTTCCAGCAATATCTAGGTGTATCCACGGCAGACCTTCCGCAAACTCACCTACAAATAACCCAGCGGTAGTGGCTCCCCCGAATCTTCCTGCGGTGTTACGGATATCGGCCACTTCACTCTTTAGCATTTCACGGAATTCCGGGTAAGCCGGAAGCTGCCATATTTTTTCACCCGAAACATTAGCTGCTGTCAGAAACTGCTCCATAAATTCCTCGTTGTTAGTAACAGCACCTGTAGCTATATCTCCTAATGTCGACAACACTGCACCTGTCAGCGTAGCGACATCAATAACTCGTTTCGCTCCCCATTCCCGGGCATAGGTCAGCGCATCCCCAAGTACAAGTCTGCCTTCTGCATCGGTATTCAATACTTCTATGGTTCTTCCGCTCATTGATGTAATGATATCCCCGGGTTTAAAGGCATTAGCAGATGGCATATTCTCAGCGGATGGAATGACCATTACGACATTAATTCGTGGACGTAATCGGCCTAATGCCTCCATGACTCCAAGCACAGCCGCTGCGCCTCCCATATCACTGATTAACTCTTCCATGCCTGGGGCTCTTTTTAAGGAAATTCCCCCCGTATCAAAAGTAATCCCTTTACCGACCAGCCCCACTACATTATCCCAGTGCCCCGTTCCCTGGTAACGGATGACGATCATTCGAGGAGGGTTTACACTTCCTTTTCCGACTGCGAGCAATCCGCCCATTCCTTTTTGCTCAATTTCCCGTTCATCCAGCACTTCGGAAGGAAATCCATAACGTTCAGCAACTTCTATAGCGGCCACAGCAAGGTCAGATGGAGTCAGCAGATTGCCGGGCATATTCGTCAAGTTCCGTGCCAGATTCGTAGCCTCACCAAAAGCCAGCCCTCTCTGCATGCCCAGATTCCAGTCACGCTCGAAAGTATCCGCTGTCTTCTTCTCGATAGTAAAAATAACCGAGTTTGGACCTGTATATTGAGATTGCTCCTGCTTATATGTGGGACGACGATAGGAACCAAGTGACAACCCCTCAGACAACGCATAGGCAATAGATACGATATCCTTATCTTCTGTTAGCTCCTGAACACCTTCAGGCAACTGAAACACTAGCTGTATTGCCTTCAATCGAAGTGCTGCACGTGCTATCTGAACCGCCATTTGACGTAGGTCTTCAGTACTAAGTAATTGATCCCCTTTTCCAACTAAAATAGCTATAGGACAACCAGATGGATAATCTAATGGCATTACATAAGTCTGATTCAGCTTCCCACTAAAGAGACCTGACCTTCCTAATAATCGAATTCTGTCATTCCACCTCTCTGAGAGGCCTCCATGTTGGGCTTCCGACTCAGAGATGATAAGAATAAGGGCATCACCCTGTATTTCATTAATGGCACTGCCACTATTAAATTCTATATTCATTGTGTCTACCTCCATTTGTCTCCCAAAACCAACCCCCATTGTAACATAAGCAAGGCCGATCTCTGCATCTGTATTATCCGCAGGGATCAGCCTCTTAAACACTTTATATTCTATTCGAATGTACTAATGAATTAATGGCAATGAGATTACAAAATGAGTACCTTCGTTAACTCTACTACTGACAGAGATACATCCGCCATGATTTTTGATGATTCGGTCACTCACGGATAGCCCAAGCCCAGTCCCATTCTCCTTAGTTGTAAAAAATGGACTAAATAACCTGTCCAGTGTACGGATATCCATTCCCTTTCCGTTATCAGAGATGAACATACGGACCTCAGAACCCTCTCTGTGGGCTCCAACCTCTATTATACCCATTAGACCATCTGCTCTATCCGCAACGGCCTCCATAGCGTTTCTAATCAGGTTGAGGACTACCTGTTTCATTTGTTTTACATCTCCAGAAATCATCATATCTCCCTCCTGAAAAGGATGTAGATTGATCTGGCAACCTTTCATCAGGGCTTCGCTCTCTGTAAGCAGCACTACTTCCTTGAGTAAAGCTGACACAGGAATCATTCCCACTTGAGGAACTGACGGCTTGGAGGAAGTAAGGAATTCATGAATGATATCATTGGCACGATCGATCTCTGCCAAGATTATCTTGCCGTATTCCTGCTTCCCAAGCTGCTGTAGATGCGGGTGAAGCAATTGAATAAATCCACGAATTGCAGTTAATGGATTCCGGATTTCATGTGCAATAGATGCAGATAATTTACCTAGCATAGCCAAACTATCGTTCTGGTAAGCCGTTTGCTCAATCAACTTATAATCGGAGATTTCTTTAACTGTAAACAAATAACAACCCTTCATTTGTTCTCCACAGCATAGTGTAACTTTCCAGTACCGGCCATACTCGTCTAAAAACTCATAATTAGATTTTCCTTTGTATACCATCTCTCTATAGCTTTGTAGTACTTGCTTTTTCTTAAAGCGGCTCAGTCGAACGTTAGATAACAGGTGTGATATTGTACAGCCAACAAGGGAGTGACGGGTTAATTCAAGCATCCCGTACATTTGCTTATTTACAAAACTTATAACTCCCTCTTCATCAAAAAGCATGATTCCGCTGTCAATATTCTCTAGTACATCCTCGTATGTAGTATCCACAGGTCCTGATTGATAGGTTCTTCCCGGTAATAGAAGACTTTCTTGATATTGGCTAATCACGATACGAAGTTCCCCCTTTTACTGCATTTGACGAAGACGCTAAAGCGACATCAAATTACTATGTATTTGAGTATATGACGAAGCCGCCAGAACATTCGGTAATCGTTGCACTTTTTCCAACCGGTTCAATTATATTCCAATCATATCCAAGTGAAGTAGACAACGCAATCAGAGAAACTGTCGAATGATAAAAAAATTCATAAAATGATTCCAAAGACATATAAAAAATCACATCTAATTATATTTATTACTATTAATTCGTTCAATTGATTTAAACACGTTTAAGAAAAATTCAGAAAAAGCTAAAAGCCCTCGCAGTTGCGAAGGCCTTGATAAAGAAATGGGTCAGACCCAAATTGTAAATAATCTTACGCTTTCTGTTGCAGACGAAGGCGTCTTTGACTCATCACAGCTAATCTTTTCTTCAATTCCCGTTCCCACTTCGTATCCTCAATCTGTTTGGCTACAGCAAGCAGGTCAAGCGCCATATCGATCTGACTCCGCACAATAGCTAGAGGCTCTTCACTCTCGATGTTAATGACATTCTCGAATATTGCAGTTTCGTCTTCCATGACATAGTCCTGAAAATCCACATCAGTAACACCGTCTCCATGTGCGTATTCCGCCAAGATCTCATACTCGTTTTCGACCTTATAGTGAACCTCTACACGATGACATACCGGACAAAAAAGCAGGGGAACATTATGGACTTGCGTGCGATAATGTTTAAGGGTTCCCTTTGTTCCTACCATACTCGCTCCACAGCAAAAGCTCATATTTGTTCACCCTCCTTAGAATAACTAACCCATCTGAGTTTTTATTATTGTATTACATTACCCCAATGGAGATTCCTCCACTCGAGGACATAATATAACTTTTCACGCCTATTTTCAAATCCATTTTTTATTTAAGCCTTTTTTGGTGCAAAAAACCTCCTTACAGAAAAAACTTCTGCAAGGAGGTCGAAATCAAAATATCAAAGATCAGATAATAGCAGAACAACATTTAAAGGTTTCTGTCACCTGGTTTCCAGTTCATTGGGCATAAGCCACCAGATTGCAGGGCTTGCAGGACACGAAGTGTTTCTTCTACGCTGCGACCTACATCATTGTGATTAACGACCTGATATTTCAATTCACCTTCAGGATCAATGATAAACAATCCACGCAATGCAATACCTTCTTCTTCAATCAGAATGCCGTAGTCTTTAGCAACTTGTTTAGTAATATCAGCAGCAAGCGGGAAATTCAAACGGCCAAGACCATTCGAATCCTTAGGTGTATTGATCCATGCTTTGTGGCTGTGGATCGAATCTACACTTGCGCCGAGAATTTCTGTATCAAGCGCTTCGAACTGCGCAGCTGCTTCACTGAGAGCTGTGATTTCAGTCGGACATACAAAAGTGAAGTCCAGAGGATAAAAGAAGAATACCAGCCATTTGCCACGATAGTCGGACAGACTTACTTTACCAAAATCCTTACCATCACCTGATATGGTTTGCATAGTAAAATCTGGAGCTGGTCTACCTACTAAACGTTCAGCCATTGCCAAAATCCTCCTTTGATTATGTAAGAAACCAACCATTTCTTGTCGTGATATGCTGGAATAATTTACATCTTGTCTACATATCAAATGGTATCATCGCACAAAATCAAAGTCAATCTTAGACAAATTCCCCTATAATCGTAATTAGAAATTAGATTTTATTATGCTTTGCGGATAGCTGCAACAATCAGGTCGCCCATTTCAGATGTACTGATCGCTTTGCTCTTATCTACGGCGATATCACTTGTACGGTGTCCTGCATCCAATACTTCAGCTACTGCAGCCTCTATCGCAGCAGCCGCATCCTCATAACCAAAGGTTAAACGGTACATTAGTGCTAAGGACAGGATTGTTGCAATCGGGTTCGCAAGTCCTTGTCCGGCAATATCAGGTGCGGAGCCGTGAACGGGCTCGTAGAGACCGTAGTTACCATCGCCCATCGAAGCGGAAGCAAGCATACCGATAGAACCTGTCAACATCGCAGCCTCGTCGCTCAGAATGTCACCAAACATGTTCTCGGTAACGATAACATCAAAGCTAGCTGGACGACGCAGCAGCTGCATTGCACAGTTATCAACGAGTACATGTTCAACCTCTACCTCAGGATATTCTGGAGCAATCTTATTTACGACCTCACGCCATAAACGTGAAGTTTCAAGTACATTCGCTTTATCAACACTTGCCAGCTTATTGCGACGCTTGCCAGCAATCTCAAAAGCCTGACGCACAATTCGTTCCACTTCCATTACGTTATATACACAGGTATCCACTGCTTCTTCACCATGTTCACCTTGACGACGCAGTTTATCTCCGAAATAAATCCCACCAGTCAGCTCACGAACGACCATAAGATCGGTACCTTCCAGCACTTCTGGCTTCAATGTCGAAGCGTCCTTAAGGCAATCGAATACGACTGCTGGACGTAAGTTTGAGAACAATCCAAGTGCTTTGCGAATGCCAAGCAATCCGGTTTCAGGACGAAGCTCCTTAGAATTGTTATCCCACTTCGGTCCGCCTACAGCGCCCAGTAATACGGCGTCAGCACTGCGACAGATTTCCAGTGTATCTTCCGGCAGCGGTGTGCCTCTTTCGTCTATTGCAATGCCTCCAAAAAGAGCGTGCTCCGTTTCAAAAGCATAACCAAATACTTCTTCCGTTGCTTTCAATACTTTTTCTGCTTCAGCTACTACTTCAGGTCCAATACCGTCCCCTGCGATTACGGCGATTTTTTTAACCTCACTCATCTCAGTCACTCCTCAAGTGGTCTGCTCTAACAGACATAGTTCTTCTTTATAATGTTGTATCATACCCAGTCGTAAAGGACAAAGATATAGATTCTATTGAGTTGATAGGCATAGCCTATAATTCAATGAGATAAGACAACTTATCCAAATTGCCGCTTCATATTTGCTCTTATTTGCTCTTATTTCTGAAGATGTTTACAATTAAGTTGAAATCATCTACCTAAGGAGTGAATGCGAAGTGCAATATGCTAAGCTTGGTAAATCCGGTATGAAGGTCAGTCGGCTATGTCTCGGAACAATGAACTTCGGCCCACAAACAGATGAACAAGAAGCCTTCCGTATTATGGACGCTGCACTCGACGCAGGTGTTAATTTTTTTGATACCGCTAACATTTATGGTTGGGGTGAGAATTCCGGTTTAACAGAAACGATTATTGGTCGTTGGTTTAAGCAAGGTGGTGGGCGACGTGAAAAGGTCGTGTTAGCTACCAAGGTATACGGTGCAATGAGCGATAAGCTCGATGGCCCTAATGATGAGGGTGGACTATCATCTTATATTATACGCCGCCATCTAGAGGGGTCTCTGCAGCGTCTCCAGACCGATCATATTGAATTGTACCAGATGCATCACGTTGACCGTAGTGTCTCTTGGGACGAGCTGTGGGGGGCTTTCGAGCTTGCTGTAAACCAAGGAAAGATTGGTTATGTCGGCTCCAGTAACTTTGCGGGATGGGATATCGCTGTAGCCCAACAAGAAGCGAAGGCACGTGGCTTTTTGGGTTTGATTTCTGAGCAGCATAAATACAGCCTCACCTGTCGCCTTCCTGAACTTGAAGTATTACCTTCCTCTCTCCATCATGGATTAGGCGTTATTCCTTGGAGCCCACTGGATGGAGGTCTTCTTGGACGCAATGCACTTAAGAAAATAGAAGGCAGCCGCAGTGGAGGAAATGCTGAGCGCGTAGAGCAATACAAAGATCAGCTTGAGGCTTTTGCAAGCTTATGTATAGAGCTTGGGGAACCACAAGATAATGTAGCACTAGCATGGTTATTAGCCAATCCTGCTGTAACCGCACCAATTATTGGACCACGCACACTAGAGCAATTCGAGAGTGCACTGCGCAGTCTTGAGATTGTGCTAGATGAATCTGTCCTTAAACGTTTAGATGAGATCTTTCCAGGACCGGGCGGAGAAGCTCCTAAAGCTTACGCTTGGTAGGTTACTTATAATTTGAAAAAGGGAGCTAAGGCTTCAGCAGAACCAATCGCTGAAGCCTTAACTCCCTTTATTGTTCGTACTTATTCAGCTGTGTCCACGGTTACACTTCCATTACTCGTACTTAGGTCCACAGTATAAGTTCCTTTACCAAGAATGGCAGTGCCAAAGCTGTCCCCGTCTAGATCCCAAGGGACATTCCCCTTCAGTGAGCCATTGCTAGTATCCGCTGTAATCTTCGCATCGGACACAGTTGGCAACCCCACCGTAATCTTTCCGTTACTAGACGAACATTTCCATTTTCCAGTCACTGCTGAATTAATAGTGATCTTGCCGTTGCTGCTCTTTGCCGTCAACGCTCCATCTATATTATCCAATATAATTGCACCATTAGAGCTTTTGAGCTGCGCTCCACCTTGGATGTTCTGAACAGTCAGTGAGCCATTGCTGGTATCTGCTTCAACTCCGCCAGCAACATCATGAATATTTATAACCCCATTACTAGTATCAACCACTAAGCCAGACTTTAAATCCCAGGCTTCTATAGACCCGTCACTAGTATCTACCTCAACGGCAAGGCTGCTAGGTACACTTACATTTAAATAAGGACTTTTAGTATTAAATCCAAACTGAATATTAGAGAACCAATTATGATCTGTATCAAGCTCCATAATCAGTGTATCTCCCTCAGTTTTTACTTTCCATTTCTTTTCCAACGCACTTTCGGCTTCACTTTGCGATTTTCCAGGTAGGAGTAAGCTTCCCTCATAATCCAATGAGCTTCCATCTATTCCCTCGACCTTTACTTTTCCACTTGGAAGTACGATTTTCAGCGTCGTAATATTGTCTTTCACTTCGAGATTGCCGCTTAGTGGAGTTAAATGTGTATTCCCGATTAAACTGCTAAGTGAGCCTCCGGCCATTACGCTCTGTGCACTGCTTGCTCCAACCAACAGGATGATCAATAGGATTGCCCAACCGCTCACACGACTTTTGGCATCGGATTTGATAAACAATCTTAGCAACATCTCGAGTCCGAACAGGATCAACAGTGCTGGCCATAAATAACCAAGTACTTCATAGCTGATCATATTATACTGAGCCATCACAATAATGACACCAAGTGCAATGCAGCCTATAGCTGCAGTAAAACTCCCGATTTTCCATCTCCCCATAGTCAAATCCCCGTTTCTTACGCTCTCGTATTGTTTCTTAGCATCTTCAGACCGTACGCAATCAGACCCAGTGATAGCAAGATCGTACCAATGTTAATCTCAATTAACATTCTCCAAAGCGTCGGAAATGCTGAGATCACCAGCATAAGGAAACCGGCAACAACACATCCAACACCAACCCAAGCCGGATTCACATCTTCATGTGGGTAACCCGGCATAGAGGACATCCCCATCGTCCAAGGTTCTCCGAAGCTGTCAGGATGGAACATCATACGCTCATGTTCGGCTGCAGTTATTTTCATCCAAGCCGCTTTCTGCAGGGCATCAAACAATTGGTAAAACCATAGTGCAGCTAGCGCAAAAGGGAAGATCATGGGCTCAGACGGAATAAACATAATACATAAGGAAGCCCCGATCATAAACTGCAGCCCCTGCTTTTTGAAACCTAAGTACAAATGACCTACACCAGGAACCATAGCTAGCATAAAAGTGAGCCAACGTCTCTTCTTAATCATAATACATCCTCCTAAAATTTGGATAGCATAAACTTTTCAGTTTACCTGAATCCATCTATTATTTATAAATCTCTTTATGACTATTTTCTAAAACCACCAAACCATTGGGTCACCGAATTCGACACATGACCATTAATTTCAGTAATCCCATAAGCCAAATTCTCAAAAACGCCAAACTGTAACAATAAGAAGCTCAAGCAGGCAGCCACCGCATAATGCATCCAAGATGTTCTAGGAGCATAGCGACGTCTTACGCTTGTCGCTTTAACCGCTCGCTCTCTGCGTCCTGTTTCGAGCTGCTCGATATGGGCCATAACACCAGCTGCGAGATCTGGAAAGTCCATCTGTTCATGCTGATATTCACTGTCCGTTTCCATTTCTGACCAAAGAGCGGACATTTCCTTAGCTTCCTCCAGCCACTGCGCGCAATCAGGACAGGATTGTATGTGCAACCGGATACGCAGCTCCATATCTGGAGACAGTAGGCCGTCAATGTAATGTGGCATCCATTCCTTCACTATTGCACAATTCATCGCAATTCCTCCCTTTGTCTACGCATCATCTGTCTGGCACGATAAAGCTGCGATTCGATAGTCTTAACGGAAACACCCTTTTGCTCCGCTATCTCTTGATAAGAATTTCGCTGAAAATAGTACAGCTGTACGACCGACCGGTACGGTTCCGCAAGGCTGTTCACATTCTCACCCAGCTCAGCTGATTGTTCCTGCTCTAGCACCTCTTGCTCTGGTGTTTGAGACGTTACCCAATCATTCTCAGTGTAATCAGCTGCACTCCGATGCCTCCACTCCCTATCATTGGCCCGTTTCCAGTCCAGACAGGTTCGATAGGCTATCCGATAAAGCCAAGTCGAGAAGGTAGACTGTCCTCTGAAGGAGGGGAGCGCTTTGTATGCTTTTATAAAAACCTCTTGGGCCATATCTTTGGCCGATTCGGCTTCTCCAGTAATCTTGACGCACACTCTGTATACCATGCCTTGATAACGTGTCACCAAATGCCCAAAGGCCTGATGCTCACCGTTCAGCACAGCAGAAATCCATTCCTTCTCTTCCAGCTTTCTCCCCTCCTTCACCTACATAACGTTAGACGCCAGCCAATTCTAATCCCCTGCAACTTTGCCGTAACTTTTTTTGAAATTTTTGAAATATTTTTGTGAAAGGAATATATTGTTTTTTGTCGAATAATGTTTAATTACTATGACTAAACGAAAACTCTTTCTAATTATCGTGCTATTTCTAACTATACTTACTGGATTTCGCTTCCTATGGGTTTGGGCTTCGCCTCATGCTATACAACCACAATTAGTCAAAGGAGTTCTCGATTTACGGAATAAAGAATTGAATCAAGACAAGCTCCTTAACTTAAAAGGGCAATGGGAGTTCTATCCTAATACGCTGCTTCCCACTTTCAATAAAGAATCTCTAAACAAAGCTCCCCCTAAAAAATATATACAAGTCCCGGATCAGTGGAACGATACCATTCATAATGGCGAAAAGTCTGCTTTTGGCTACGGCTCCTATCGGTTACGGATTCTTGTAGATAAAAACGAAAAGCAGTCTTATGGCATACTTATATCTGGGGTTCGGACTTCTTCGGAAATATATATCAATGGTGAACTACTGGAAAATTCAGGTTCTCCATCTGCCAATAAAGAAGACTATGTTGCTCGTGTATTACCTTACTCCGTATCTTTTACAACGGATAAGACTGAAATTGAAATTGTGATTCATGTAGCCAACTACTCTTTAGCTCATACAGGCGGTATTTTTAAACCCATTTTATTTGGTAACGAAAAAACTTTAACACAACAGAGGAACGTTTCTATAGGCCTTCAACTGTTATTATGTGTAGTACTTCTACTCCATGCCGTCTATGCAGCAATATTATATACCATTGGTCCGCGGCAAAAGATGTTGATCTATTTTTTTCTGTTGGTAATTTCCGCTATAACTACAGTACTCATTGATGATGACAAGCTTTTGCTGCATATGCTTCCCTTAAACTACCAATGGAGCTTAAAACTATTAATCATATCTAATATTATGGCTTTTATATTCATCTTACTGACAAGCAAGCAACTAATGTTCCATAATTTAAAAATTAAAAGCGTTCGGATCCTGACCAGCTTATCCTTGGTACATATCCTTTTCATACTGCTTGGTCCCGTTGTCCACTATTACGAATCATATACGCTTCTTTTTTTCATCAATATATTCGTTCTATCATTAGAAGTTGTAGTTCTCTTTCTGAAATCTGCGCTTAAAAACAACGATGGCTCTATTTTTCTATTGCTATCTATCCTAGCCATCATTAACAGCAATCATTGGGGATTGTTCAAAAATTTCGATCTGGTTGACGTTACCTATTATCCTTTCGACCTGATTATTGCCTTTTTATGCTTTGCGACTTTTGGGTTTAAGCGCTATTTGTGGAATGCTAAGCAGACTGAAAATCTGGCAAAAAGCCTACAAAGAACCGTTACGCAAAAGGATGATTTCCTAGCTAATACCTCTCACGAGCTGAAAAACCCCCTACATAGCATCATTAATATTGCTGAGACCGTCTTAGACAGTGAGAGAGACTCTTTAATGCATCAGAACGCAAATAATCTAGAACTGCTAATTACCGTCGGAAGACGTATGTCTTTACTGATAAACGATCTTCTAGATCAATCACAGCTTCGTGAAAGCAACATTCAATTACAGTTAAGAAATGTTCCCATTCAATCCGTAGCTGTTGGCGTACTCGATATGCTCAAGTTCCTAACGGAAGGTAAGCACATTACACTAATCTCGGAGATTCCCGACTCGTTTCCTTCTATTGTGGCAGATGAGAAAAGACTCATTCAGATTTTGTTCAATCTGCTTCAAAATGCTGTGAAATATACGAGTGTAGGCTCAGTTAGGGTCCATGCAGATATTCATAAGGGTGTGGCGCGCATCCATATTACGGATACTGGCATTGGAATGAACGAGGAAACACAGCTTAGAGCCTTCCAACCCTATGAACAGGGTGACTCAAGCGTGACAGCAATAAGTGGTGGAATTGGATTGGGCTTAAGTATTTGTAAACAGTTAGTTGAACTTCACGGTGGAGAGATTAGCGTAAAATCTTCACTTGGCAAAGGCTCTACTTTTACTTTTACTATGCCTCTATCCGATTCAAACATTCAAAAATTCAATTTAGAATTCTCAACAGTGACTGAATACACGGACAAACTATCTCATATTAGGCTATCCGAATTTAACACTACATCTGCTACTTCAACGGATGGAAGAAGACCTAAGATTTTGGCTGTTGACGATGACCCGGTTAATCTGAAAATCCTTACTAGCGTACTGTCCATCAAAGACTATGAAATGGTTACGGTAACCAGTGGAATTGATGCTTTAATAAAACTGGATACTGATCAATGGGATTTAATCATTACAGATGTAATGATGCCCCAGATGTCCGGCTATGAATTAACACAGAGAATTCGTGAACGTTTTACTATAGCTGAGCTTCCTATTCTACTTCTGACCGCACGTAGCCAGCCGGAAGATATCTACACCGGATTTGTTTCGGGCGCGAACGACTATGTAATGAAACCCATGAACGCTATGGAGCTAAGAGGACGGGTACGTTCCTTAACAGACTTAAAACAGTCCGTAAGTGAACGGCTTCGTCTGGAAGCAGCATATCTTCAAGCGCAAATACAACCACATTTTTTATTCAACACATTAAATTCTATATCTGCTCTGGCATCTTTTGATACACAGCGTATGGGTCACCTTATGGATGCCTTTAGCTCTTATTTACGCTTAAGCTTTAACTTCTTGAACGCTGAGCCGATGATACCGATTGAACACGAGCTTGAGCTTGTCCGTGCCTATCTGTACATAGAGAAAGAGCGCTTTGAGGACAGGATGACCATCAACTGGGATTTAACAGAAAATCTACATTTTCAGTTACCTCCCTTGACCATTCAGCCACTCGTTGAAAATGCCGTTAGGCATGGTATATTAAGCCGCTCCAAAGGAGGTACGCTTTCAATATCCATCAAAGAACTAGCTGATGACATCGAGATTACAATCGCTGATAATGGTAAAGGTATGACTTCCGAGCAACTTCAGCAACTGCTGAGCAGTCAGTCTAATGTAACAAGAGGGATTGGATTTCTTAATACACATAAACGCTTGTTACGTGTCTATGCTAAGGGTTTGCAAATTAAAAGCAAGGAAGGGCTAGGTACTTCAGTAAGTTTCATAATCCCTTCTGAAAAAAGAAATATGAATCACAAAAATACCTAGTCACAGACAGACTATAATGAACCGAAAAATAAAGAAGAGTTTATTGTTTTTTGCTAAAAAATACTATATTGAGTGGTGAAATAACAATGATTCAAGCAGTATTGGTGGACGATGAACGTCTTGCTCTCGTAAAGTTAGAATTCATGTTAAAAGAAATGGAAGCTGTTCATATCATCGCGTCCTATACAGATCCTGTTCAAGCTATACAAGATGCCCCAGCCTTGGAGCCTGACGTTATTTTTATTGATATTGAAATGCCTGAAGTGAGCGGGCTTCAAGCTGCCGCAATTCTGCAAGAGGTGTGTCCAAACGCTAATATCGTTTTCGTGACCGCGTATAACCAATATGCAGTGGAAGCCTTTGAGTTAAATGCGATTGATTATATTTTGAAGCCCGTGCGACATGACCGTTTATTCAAAACAGTACAACGCTTGGAGGACAGATTGAGGTTTGCACCAAAAAGCACAGAGGTAGCACATGAACTAACGATTCGTTGTTTTCAATCGCTGCGTTTTGAACGAGGAGGACAACCTTTAAACAATCTCCGTTGGAGAACTTCTAAGGCACAAGAATTGTTTGCTTTCTTGCTTCATAATCGCAATCGATTCGTCAGTAAAGATACCCTGATTGACCTACTATGGCCAGATTTCAATCTTAAAAAGGCTTCTACCCATCTCTACACAACCATTTATCAAGTACGGCAATGTTTAAAGCAGAGTGAGGTAGATCTGCATATCAGCAACGTTAGTGGCGGGGAAGGGTATACGCTTGAGACCGGGCCGCTTCTAATCGATGCAGCCCAGTGGGAGCACAACATTCTTGCACTCGAATCCATCAGAGAGAACAATTGTTCAGAACATCAAAGCTTATTTGAACTTTATTCGGGGGATTATTTTGGAGATTACGATTATTTGTGGGCGGAGGGCGAACGACAACGTCTGCGCACCATTTGGCTACACCATGCTATGGGAATGGCCCAGTTCTATATCGACAACAACAGAGTTCCCGAAGCTGTCACCGTGTATCAAAAGGTAGTACAGCTTCAGCCCTATTTTGAACAAGGACATTTAGGATTAATGAAGGTCTACGACAGTATTGGGGAACGATCCGCTGTGGAAGAACAATACAAGAATCTGACGGAATTATTGAAAGGCGATCTTAGTATTGGTCTTCCTGCCGTTGTTCAAGATTGGTATGAACAATGGGAACTACATAACCTTAGAATACGCAGCAAGAAATAGTTTCTATTTAACAAAGACACCCGGATCTATTCGGGTGTCTTTGTTGTTACGATATATTAATTGCTGCGTTTGAAACAGCTAGTTAAACGAAGCTAGCGAATTACGCAAGATTGAACAAACTTGTCGAAGCAAATTCAGACATTGTTCAATAAGCCGCAATTCTAACATGTTGTTGGCAGAGCTATGCCCTATTATCCTAAATCCGGGTAATCTACGAAGGTAACAGCGGTATCTGAAGTGCTGTGCAATTCAAAGATGACAATCTCATTGTCGCCTTGTTTCAATAGAGGACCTGGCACATACATTGTTTTCTGTGGTCCGATATTCCAATAGCGTCCAAGGTTGAACCCATTAATGAACACGACGCCTTTAGTCCATCCTTCCATGCTCAAGAACGTATCACAAGGTTCATCCACAACTAAGGTGCTACGGAAGAAGCAAGGTTCCACTTGCCTGAATAGACCTTCAAACTGCAGACCAGATAAATCCGTTAATGGCAACGTATAAGTCATCCATTCCGACAGAAACTGCCGTCCATAACGTACCCCTTCGGTAATCCCTTTACAATCTCTCATAAAAGGACCATAGTTGACGCGTCCTAAATTCTCCACAAGTATACTAACATGCAGCCCTTCGGCCGGAACCTCGAACTCTAATTTCACCTCTGGCTCTACACGATCTAAGGTTGCAGTGAGCTCTCCATTCAGAAAGACTAATGCACGATCATGTAAATCTTGGATGAAGAACTCATCTTTGGGGCGAGGTCCTGTAAGGAACGTACTATAATGTATAAAGCCATAATCCTGAGCCAATTTCTCCATCGGTTCAGGGTATGCAGAGTGAATAGGTGCAGAAATACGATTCAAGTTTGCGGTAAGTGAAGTCTGCTCCTTCATCTCTACTCTCCCATATGCTCTCTTAGCGACAGGAGCTGGCAACTCAATGGGTCCGAGATCTACATATTTGGAGATCACTTCACGAACTGCATAATATTTAGCTGTCGGCTCACCGGATTCACTCAGTAAGGAATCATAGTCATAACTAGTAATTGTTGGTTCATAGCTGTCAAACGTATGTCCATTCGCTCCGTTGTAGAACCCAAAGTTAGTTCCGCCATGGAACATATAGAAATTAACGGATGCACCTAAACTAAGTATCTCATCCAATACCTTCGCTACATCCTCAGCCGGGCGCGTATGATGCTCCTCACGCCAATGATCAAACCAACCGTTCCAGTATTCCATACACATGATTGGAGCCTCTGGTTGGTATTCACGGAGCTTGTTGAATGCTTCTACTGGACGTGATCCAAAGTTCACCGTCTCCAGCACACCTGGGACCATACCTCCCTGTAACATCGCGTCTTCAGGTCCATCGGAAGTGAATAGTAGTACATCTATCCCACGGGAAATCATGCTGTCTTTTAAATGATTTAAATAGCGCTTGTCATTACCGTAACTTCCGTACTCATTCTCAATCTGCATAGCAATGATCGGGCCACCATTCGTACATAACAGTGGTTGTAATTTGGGGAGCAATACATCATAATACGCATCTGCATGATCTAGAAATGGCTTATGGTAGCATCGAAGACGCATATCCGAATCAGCTAGCAACCAAGATGGCAGTCCACCAAATTCCCATTCTGCACAAATATAAGGTGCGGGACGAACGATGACATGCAGACCCAAATCTCCAGCCAATTCAATAAACCGGACTACATCTGCCATACCTTCAAAATTATGTTCGCCTTTCTTCGGCTCGTGTAAATTCCATGCCACATAGGTCTCAACCGTATTGAAGCCGCAAGCTTTTAATTTGATAAGACGGTCTTCCCAATGTTTCGGCAGAGTCCGAAAATAATGGATGGCTCCTGAGATAAGCCGTATCGCCTGATCGTTATAATAAAAGGAAGATCCTGAATAATGAAAAGTTGCCATATTCTCAACACCTCGTAATGGTATGATCACTTAAGTAGAATAACTTGCTATCGCTTGATTGATCCGCTCTCTTGCCTCTAAGAGCCATGTTCCCTGATCCCTCGGGTATACAGAGAAGGTCAACGATGTACTCAGACCCTCTTCCATAATGGTTATCGTTGCTTTCTTGCCAATTTTCTGCTCAAGTAATTCTAGTGCGCGCAAATCCTGCAACCCTTCATATAGAACTTCCAGTCGAATGGATTCAATCGGGCCTTCTACTCCCGGATAGACCAAGTAGGCATCTCCTGAGGGAAATGCATGCTCAGCGTCAGTCGTACGATAAGGGTCCAGCTGCTGATTCAATGAATATTGCGAGTACCAGAAGTTATAACCCCAATGCAAGAAGCCCTGTAATCCGAATTTATACAATTGAAACCCGATTATACGATTTCTAGCAGACGGCATGTTGAAAAACCGGTTGGATACTTGTTCACCTTGAGCGCAGCAATAGTACGTCCAAAGGTCTGGAACCTGATGTTCTAAGAACGGTTCAATATGCGTATTCGCAGGAATCGGCCTTTTCACCAGGCCCTGTTCATACAACTCCAATTCGGACAAAGCGTCCATGATCGGATAACTTGATAAATGTTTATAAATGATCTCACTTGCAGCTCGGTACGATTCCAAATGTTCCTCTCCTGGTTCATCTGAAATATGGAACCAGCTTTGCTGGTCTATTCCCTGCTCTTTCAAATATTGATCTAAGCAAGGTAAAAATTGATCCAAGAAACTACGGTATTCCGCTGAGGATGCGTCCGTATCCCAACCGAATAGTTGCTGATCTTCACCTTGAATGGTTACCATTATTTTCGGTGCACATTTTGCACCCCATTGAGTAAATAAATGAGAGAACTCAAAGTATTTGAAGCCAAGTCGGCGGCACATCGATACCCAACGAGTAAGCAGATCAAATCCGAATTCATAACGATTTCCCGCTTTAGTCACGGAAATCAATTGAACGGTTGGACGTACTCCACCAATGGCTGTATCCAAAGGCGGTGTAAACAACGGAGTTAAGATCATGTTCATGCCATGCTTAACCATCGTATCTGCATAACGTTCTATAAGGGCCCAATGCGCTTCACTAAATACTTCGACACCATACTTTGTAGCAAGACAATCCACATGGAACCATTCCGTATGAATTAACTGTTGCGGCGGTAGTGTTGCAGGGATGACGGTTAACTCGAATACATCCGATTCACCTAATATCTGCCCTTCAGATGATTTGAAGAGGACCTGAATAGAGCGAAGCCCCGTACTCATTGTTTCATCCAAGGTTATCGCCACCCATAAAGATCGCCATTGTCCCGGGATCGATGAAATAGATTGTTGATCCAGCGTATACAATGGATCTGGATATAATCCCGGCGTAGTCCTTAGCACATCGTCATCATGATTTTTGAAACAAGGCATTTCTGAGGGAACAAGTCCAACGGATCTTATACATATTAGATCTGGAAGAGATGACTTTATCTCTACTTCAATATTCTTTAAAAGTGTATCTGAGGTATAAGCGACTTGGAACGAAAATGTTTCCCCGACAAGTGCGGTTGCACTGTGATAGGGTTCATGATTCGGCACTTCATCAGCAAATACCTTAACCAACGAACTTAATAACATCGTCTGAAATGGCTGCGGAGCATTCATCATTGCTTCACCTCTTCATCATTACAGACACTTTGTGCAAATTCTCTCAGAACAATACTGTTACCCTCGATGCGAGATTGCTCCGCTGCAAAAGCCATAAGGTGACTTTGAACGGAATGATTTGCTGATGTAAGACCTTGAATCTTTCCTTCCGCTCGAACCAGCTTAACAAAATCTTTGATTAACCCCATATCGCCGCCGCCATGACCAACATGACCACCTGCATTCTCGAACGAGATTCTCTCTACCTTACCGCTGCCAAAATGGATCACTTCAATTTCATTCTTCTCCATCGCACCGCGAATTTCTCCCGTGGTACCCATCAGCTTGAGGGTACGACTTACATCTTTGGTAAACGCACTCATTGTAAAAGCTATAGTTACGGAATTAGCAAATTCTAGATTTACCACTTGATGGTCGACGACATCATTATCACAATGATAGACACATCGTCCATAAGGTCCTTCCTGAAGAGCATTCAGTCGGGCTTCATAGCTTGGATCATCGCTAATTGCCGATGTAGGCCAATCCGTATCCTCCGTCAAATATTGATTAGGAGCATAATAGAGACATTTATCTGCTGCTGGGCATCCATCTGTGCAACGTAGCGGGGCTCCTTCCGGTGCTTCACTAGATTTGAAATGGGACAGTGAGCCGAAGGAAGACACTCGAACACATTCTGAATCTGTCAACCAGGAAAGAATGTCCAGATCATGACAGGACTTAGCGAGAATCATCGGACTGGACTCATCCTTTTTGCGCCAATTCCCTCTTACGAAGCTATGAGCTTGATGCCAGTAACCCACGTTCTCATTATGTTGAATAGACATCAATTTTCCGATGGCACCACTTTCCAGTAGTTCCTTGATCGTAGAGAAGAAATTGGTATATCTCAATACATGGCATATCGAGAAGACACGATTCACTTTAGAGGCCATTCCCCCCATAAGTACACATTCCTTGGCATCAGGGGACATCGGTTTTTCTAATAGTACATGATACCCTGCCTCCAGTGCTTTCATTGTTGGCACATAATGCTGATTGTCTTGGGTACAGATGAATACCGCATCTGCTACTTTCGGGGAGGCAAAAAAATCATCCCAATGGGTAAAGCACATATCATCAGCCAGCTTATGTCTTGCCTTAAATTTATTTCTCCGCTTCGCATTCGGCTCTGCAACAGCTACAACTTGAAGCTCATTGGGGTGCTGAATCGCATATTCTGAATAATTAATTCCTCGCAGGCCCGCTCCAATTAAAGCAACAGTAACTTTCTTCATCGCAATCTGCTCCTTCATATGAGACTTTATGCTATGTCTGTACTCTATTTCTTTATTCTTTAACACTACCAACCGTCATTCCTTTTACGAAATACCTTTGTAAGAATGGATACACTACCATAATTGGCAATGCGCCCATGAATATTTGCGCCGTTCGGATCGTCTTCTCACTCAGGTTCTCCATCACCTTGAGCTGCTCAATGGACATCGATGACATCTGGGCATTGATAGACATAATCAAGGTAGAAAGATAGGTCTGTAGCGGATAATGCTCAGGTGAATTCAGGTAAAGGATACCGTCAAACCAAGCGTTCCAATGCCCAACTATGGTGAATAACCCAATCGTTGCGATGGATGGAAGGGATATCGGTAAATAAATTTGCCAAAGTACTCTCCAATGTCCGGCACCATCAATCGTAGCCGCTTCATCCAATTCTCTTGGAATAGATCTGAAGAAGTTAAGCATCAGAACCATATTCCATACATTCAATGCACCTGGTAAGATAAGTGCCCATATGGAATCGATTAAGCCTGTATTCTTCACTACGATATACGTCGGAATTAAGCCGCCTCCAAAAAACATCGTAATCGCGAATATCCATACATATACGGTTCTAAATTTAAACTGATCATTCGATTTGGAAAGCGGAAAAGCAGTAATAAATACTAGAAACAAGTTAACTACTGAACCGAGCACTACTCGTTTTACGGAGACTCCCAAGGAACGAAAGAACTCTACCTTTTCTCCTAAATATACATAAGCATCCCAGGAAAAGCCGACGGGCCAAAGCTTCACTTCTCCAGCCATCGCAGCTGTATTCGAGCTAAGTGAGATGGAGAGTAAGTGTACAAATGGGATAATGCCGAGTATGGTAATGAAAGTTAACAACAGCGTATTGAACACGATAAATAACTTTCTGCTGAATGATTGTTTATGTAGCACCATCTCCACCTCCTAGAATATGCGGTAATTGTTAAATTTGTACGCTGCATAGTAAGTTGTTGATACCATAAATAAAGATATTATCGATTTAAAGAGACCCACTGCTGCCGCAGGTCCAAATTGTTGGCTGAACATCCCCAATCGATAGACAAATGTATCTATTATATCTGCCCCTGCATATACAGTCGGGTTATACATAATCAATATCTGCTCAAAACCTGCGTTAAGAATACCACCGAGACCTAATACACTAAGTAAAATAATAATCGGTGCTATACCTGGAAGCGTAATGTTAAGCATTTGCTTCCATTTCCCTGCACCATCTACCTCTGCCGCTTCATACAGCGTCGCATTAATTCCTGTGATGGCAGCAAGCATGATGATCATATTGTAGCCCATGCCTTTCCAGACATCCGAGCCAATGATAATCCCCCTGAACCAACCATTATCAAGCATGAACATGATAGGTTCTAAGCCCATAGAGGAAATTAAGCCATTAATAGGTCCATTCAGAGAGAATAATTCAATAATGACACCCCCAAGGACAGTCCATGAAAGGAAGAACGGGAGGAAAATGGCGGATTGAATAAAACCTGCGAACCATTTCTTAGTAAGCTCATTTAATAATAGAGCTAGAATGAGCGGGACAAGCAGAGACAATACCATTTTGATGATAGCTATGACTAGCGTATTCCAAAGTACTTGCTTGAAATCCGGTAAATTAAATACATAACGGAAGTTATCTAATCCCACAAAATCAGATTTAAAAAAACCGGATAACGGCTCAAACTGCTGAAACGCCATAACCAGGCCGGCCATCGGTCCGTAGGCATAAATCAGTGTAACAATCACACCCGGTATTAACATGATATGAAGCGGATATTCTTTCTTCAGTGATTTCATAGATGCCCTCCTCACCAACTTACTCATTTTAAAACGGGAGGTGAGTCGGCTCACCCGACTCACCTCACCCGCTTTCTTGTCCCTATGATTTATTTCGTAGCTTCCGTGCTATACCATTCATTGACCTCATCGATAATTTCATTACCGCCAAGTGCCTTCCAGCTATCCACGAATTTATCGAAATCATCAAGAGAACCACCCATGATAATCTTGGTAAAGGACTCTTGCATCAACTTATCCAGCTGACCGCCCTTTTCCACTACTGTTGGTGTAGGAAGACCGTAAAACTCGTTGTATACAAATTGTTGATTTTCTTTAATTTGTCGTGTTAAGCCCCAGCCACCGTCTTTTGCAGCCCGGCTATAATATTGACCCCAGTTTACACCTTTGGTAGCGTTAGATGTGTCGCCTGCCAGGAAGTCCTTAGTCGCTTTAAAAGTATCCGCAACGGTCTTATAATTTGCATCGTCTATTGTAATTTCAGTCTGATTAGCATCGAGCGCTTTGTTTACTTCCCTGTAAATCGTATCAATATCAACAGGGTTGGCAATCCTTGGGTTAAACCAGTTGTATACATAGCCATCTGCCGCTTTGTTCTTATCCTTGTATTTCTTATTACCAACTTCGATGTAGAAATTGAGCATCTTAATCGCTGCTTCGGGGTTCTTCATCTTTTTGTTCACAACGAAAATTTTGTTGCTGCGGATTTTTGGAACGAGTGATTTAGCTGGACCATCAATCCCTGGAAGCTGAATTGCAATCCAATCCGCCTTTGGATCTTTGTCTACGCTGGAGTTAAGCGGCCAGTTCGGATACCACCACTCTCCGTAGGAAATACCCACTTTACCTGCAGTCAGATCTTCTACAGCCTTATTCTCATCCTTTAGTGCAAACTCTTTATCAATAATTCCATCTTTATACCATGCTTGTAGCTTACCAAGTGCAGTCTTCACTTCAGGCTGAATCAATCCCGGTAACAATTTGTCATCGCCGCCTTTAATCCAAGCCGATTGTTTATCACCAACGGAAGGATAAGCACCGAATCCATTAAAGAAACCTCTGACATCAAATCCCCAAAAGAAGAGATTCTTTTGCATGGCGATACCATAGGTGTCATTCTTACCATTCTGATCTGGATCATTATGTGTGAATGCTTGTGCAACTTTCTCAAGCTCATCGATCGTCTTCGGTGCCTGTAAACCTAGATTATTAAGCCAATCTTGACGAATCCATAGCAGCTGCGTGGATAAGAAGGGATCTTCAAATGCAGGAATACCTAATTGCTTACCATCCGCACTGAACGTTTTCATCGCGAATCCACCATCTGAGTCCATATAAGCCTTAAGAGCTGGTGACGCATATTGTGCATAAGCATCTGTCAGATCAGCAAGCATATCTTGCTTTTTAAGTTTCTCATAGTTCTTCTGATCAACTTCTATCACATCGGGTAGATCCCCCGATGCCATGGCAAGCGAGAACTTCTGCTCAAACTGGGCAGAGGGAACGGTCCATTTGTATTTCACTTCAATATTCATCATCTCTTTGAGATCTTTCAGGTAGGCATTTTGTTCCGGTGTTATTCCGCTTGGAGTTCTTGGATCTTCTGGTGGATTATATCCTAGTATTTCTGTAACAGTGACCGTTTCCGGGTATTTCCCTAGTGGATCAGGTGCTGTGGCGCTGTCTGTCGCACTATTCGTAGTCTCTTCCTTAGGCGTAGATGGTGCATTCGCATTTCCATTCCCTTGACTTCCACATGCTGACAATAATGAAAGAATCATCGTTACTGACAAAATCATTTTCCATGGTCTCATTTTTTTCATCTGAACGCTTCCCCCCTTTGTTTGCTGCAATTCTTGTTGTTAATCAGTGTTCCTAGTTATTATTTTAGTCACAGAGGAAACCGCTTTCAATTTCACTTTTTTTACATCACTTTCACTTTATTTACTTATTTTGAGTTTCGATAATCCTGTGGAGATAAACCCATTTTGCGTTTGAAGAATGTTGTAAAGTAGGATGGTGATTCAAAACCGACCCGGATGGCGATTTCATTTAATTTCAGAGTTGTATTCTTCATCAGCTGCAGAGCAACATGCAGCTTCGTCGACTGGATATACTCTAATAAATTTTGTCCTGTCGTCTGTTTATAATAACGAGATAAATAGGACGGATTAAGATGCACCTCTGCAGCAATTGAGGTAAGCGATAAATCTCCAGATAAGTTCTCCTGCACAAACTGGTGAATTTGTTCGATGATTAGCGTCTTGAAATCTTCCTGCTCGATTCCTCCAGCTTTGTGCATCGTATCCTCAAGTTGACTTAGTTTCTCAAGGTCTAAGATAAGCATGTGCTGACCTAATAAAGCTCTCTTAAGAATCATAGTGCGCACGGCTTCAACTTGAAGATGGATTGATTCCCAATGGTTAAGTAAATCCCCCGATATTCCGAATGAAACGCAGACACTTAGCAGCTCATCACACTCATTCTGTACAGGCTCTAATATCCCTCTCATATAAGCAACGATTCCAGGCCAATTCACCCCTTGATCTGGATAGCCACTACGAAAGCGATTCAGCAACCCTTCATCTGGTTGAAGCAGCCATATGATTACACGATCATCATAAACCACTTCTTCACATGCAATAGATGCAGGCAGGTGATCATGGAAAATACGCTGAACAGACGGAGGCATTTTAAATTTAGGATCATCTAGTCGATCCAAGATACCAACAAGAAAGAACGAAGGACGATCTAATGCAATGCCGAACTCTACATCCTTGTAACGTACATTATTGAGTATAGAAGTAATAGACTCCCCGCTCAGCACCCGCTCCATCAGCTCTCTCTTTAGGAAGGAACTAGCGATTTGATAGTGCATTTGTGCCTTCTCCAATTGAAGTCTACGACGGTTCTCCTCGTCTAGCTTGTCGATTGCTGCCTTCACAGCTTGGAAAATAGGTTCAATTCCTTCCGTTTTCAGAATGTAATTGTCCACATTCTTACGAATCGCTTCGTATACATAATCAAATTCACTGTATCCTGTAAGGAAAATCACTCGGCATAATGGCCAATAATAGACGATTTCGTCCACGAGCTGGAGACCATTCTTCTGAGGCATACGAATATCGCTAACCATAATATCCAATTTCGTTTTCTTAGCAATTTCAAGAGCTTCGCTTGAGGAGTAAGCTTTTCGTATATCCAGTTCAAATTCTGAGTTATCCTGAAACAGTTGGACTAATCCATTCACAATCACAGGCTCGTCATCTACGATTAGTAATCTATACATAATCACACTTCCTTACTCTCATATTTAACTATCAGTTCTACCCTCAATCCTCCATATTTGCTGCGTGAGACAAACAAGCCACTATCTGGTCCGTACTTCAATTGGAGTCTATTATTAACGTTGATTAATCCCGTCTTCTCAACTTGTTTCAGACCCATCGCAAGTTTCTTCTGCAAGTACTCTATTTCCTCATCTTTTAAAAGATTGCCGTTATCTTCAATTGTGATAATTACTATTCCCTCTTCGCATTCCGCACCAATATAGACAACCCCGTGTCGGGAGTCGTCTTCGAAAGCATGCTCGAACACATTCTCAACAATCGGCTGAATAATCAGCCTCGGTACTAAAATCGCATTCGCCAAAACGGGTATTTCTTCATATTCGAAAGAAATACGATTCGAGAAGCGAATACACTGAATTTCACAATAATCAAGCGCATGCTGATACTCCTTAAAGAAAGGCACCTCGTCCGATCCACTTCTTGTGATGTATTGGTAGTAGCTCCCTAGCTTTTGTGAGAGCTCAGCCGCACTATCGGAATCTCCTACTTTACACATCATGTAAATATTAAAGAAGCTGTTATAGAGAAAATGAGGGTTAATCTGTGACTGCAATTGCTTCAACTGCGAATGCTGCAGGGCAATCTTCTGTTCATAATTTTCCTCAATAGAACGCTTAAGTCTAGAAGCCATGCGATTAAAACTATTAAATATATAGTAAAACTCATCTTTGGTCTTTGACTCGATGACTAAATCAAGATTATCCGTTTCTACCATACGGAATGTCTTAACCAATTTAGATAAGGGCCTATGAATCATTAGATTTACCGAATAAGAATAAAGTATCATTACCACAATAGCGATGACGAAAGAGGCATATAGTAGTGTATTAAATTGGCTTAAAGGCCTTGTGATTTCATTCTGATTCACGTACATAATCAAGGATAGATTCAAAGAACTGATAAAGTTATGGGCAATAAAGTAACTTTTACCGTTCACCTTGTTTATTTCTGGGATATCGGAATTAAACTGATCCTGTTTGGTGATGAGTCTAAGGACCTCAGTAGATACTAACTGATCGTCTGTAGTAGATAGAATATTGCCCAGCTCATTACTTCCCAGAAATACCTCCGATTCTTGATATAAGGTTGCGATTTGATTTAGTGCCTCCAATAGCTTACCTTTTGAGATTTCAATATACGACCAAAGCTCCGCATTATCTCCTGTTTCTATAAGGAAAATCGCATCACCGCTCCGATAGAATGAAGGCTTCTGCTTAACGTTAAGTAACGAGGAAATTTTTTCGTACTCCATATTAGGAATAGACGTGATCCCCGTCTTACCAGAGATCGTTTTGCCCAGAGACTTAATATATACCCCGGCGTTAACCACATATTCGCTTGAGGCAATGATCCGATTCAATAGATCTTCAGCATTACCGATTAATTCTACCTCTTCATACTTTTCTAAACTTTCGCCTCGGAAACTAAGCTTCTGTATGTTTTTATCTTCTTGAAATTGTAATTGTTGATTGCGGATGAAATATATCTCTTTATCCAGTTGCTTGGAATAGAACGACGCCCCAGCCAGGGATGAGTCCAAAATCGTATTTTTGGTGAATGACATCCCCTTATAATTCACCCAAATATTCATCGATATGAGCGGAATCAAAAAGACGATAAATACGATGACAACTTTCTGATAGACGAACCATTTTACTTTTCCCGTAGCCAGCAGCTTCATTCTCTACCTCCGTATCTACTCATTTTGAGCCCTTAAAGCTATAAAAAAGACCCGTAAAGTAGTCCTTTCCTCAAGGGAGGATTTTACGGGTAATGACTATTCTTTTAATTATAGATAGACTATCATCACGTCATGCTAAGAAGACTTTCATCCCATCATAGGAAATGATGAAATTCTCCTCTGCTGTATTCTTAACTAAAGTATCATGCAACTCTGCGCTGTAGTGAGAGAAATGAGTCAGAATAAATGATGTACTAGTATCACAACTATTTTGGTCAAGCAAACGTTCTCTTACTATCCGACAACCGGAGATCCCCATATGATAATCATATCTATCCTCTAGCCCATAATTACAATCCAGACTAACAACGTCCAGGTGCTTATCACGTAGATAATTGAAGGTTTCATCACTGAATATACCACTATCATTGCCGTATAAGAATCTTGTGTTATTCTGCTCAAGTAGATAGATAAAGCTATGTTCATCCGGCTTGTGATGGGCTGGCAATGCGGTTACTGTCACTTCTCCAAGAGTGAAGGGCATGAAAGGCTGTATGATATGAAACTCGTAAAAAGGATCTTCAATCGTATCGGTTCCATAATCATAGCGAAGAGCTGATTTCATCGTTTCTTCTACCGTTTCATTTCCGTAAATATGCAGTTTTTTTCCACTCTCCTGCAGCTGACAATACCAATGTTCATGCCTCATCATGAGCTCTGCTGCTGCAAAATGATCCGTATGCGAATGCGTAACAATCAAATGATTAACTTTCCCCAAATCCAATTTGTAACGAAGCTTATTCATATACATGTCAGGTGAGAAATCCAGCAGCAAATCAGAGTTAATAAGCGCTCCTGTACGAGCGCGAATATTCTTGCCACCAAGCTCCATCGCCATAGAGCAACGTTCACATTGACAAAATAAAGCTGGATAACCCTCGCTTGCTCCAGTTCCTAAATACATAAATTCCATGGTATCATCTCCCAGCGCATTTTATGATAGCGCTTACTAATTAGTAAAAAAAAGATATATGCTAAATAGTGTCGCTGGCGCTACATTACGAATAATGAGTGAAAATCCCATTTTCGTCAAGGTTCACTTCGTTGGGAGTTGGGTAGTAAGTGAAGAAGGTTATGAAACGAGTAGCCATAGACAAAAAAAAAGCAAGGCTCCTCCAATAACAGGAGGAGCCTTGCTCCGTTGACTCTTATCGTATGGGTGTTGAGTGCCGGGACAGCACCCTTATCATTACGATATATTAATTACTTCGTTTAAATCTTCGAGCTAACACAAATCCCACAAGAACTAGACCTCCACCTACTAAGTAAATAGGAAGTGCACTGTCTTCTCCCGTTTTCGGAAGCTCTGTTGGTTTATTGCTGTTATCCCCTGGTTCTTTCACAGTACCTGTCGGTACTTCCTCGACATCAATCTCGATCTCAATCTCTTCTTCATTTCCATTCTCATCTGTCACAATGATCGTGAACTTGTCTTTGCCAATGAAGCCTGGATCTGGTGTATAAATCCACTTGCCATCCTTAGTAATTGTCACCTTACCATGATCTGGCTTTTCACCGACACTCGGCACGCCCCCAAGTGGTATTTCACCTTCAAGAGGAACTTCCTCATCTGTAGTCAGTTTCTCTACAGGTGGCGTCACCTTCGGAACAATAGGCGTACTAGTTGGCACCGACGTAATAGTTGGTGTTACTGTTGGTGTTACTGTTGGTGTCGCCACCACAGGTGTTGCGGATGGAGTAGCCGTAACGATTACTCCCGGTATTGACGTCGGGGTCGACACAGGGAAAATTGGATTGTCTGGCGTCGACGTAGGTGTTACTGTCGACACAGGTGTTTCCGTCGGTGTTGCTGTCGGCGTTGCCGTTGGCGCTGTTGTTGGTGCTGTTGTTGGTGCTGTTGTTGGCGCTGTTGTTGGCGCTGTTGTTGGCGCTGTTGTTGGTGCTGTTGTTGGTGCTGTTGTTGGTGCTGTTGTTGGTGCTGTTGTTGGTGCTGTTGTTGGTGCTGTTGTTGGCGCTGTTGTTGGTGCTGTTGTTGGCGCTGTTGTTGGTGCTGTTGTTGGAGTCACTATCTTTTGATTCGTTACAGTCATATCTGTAACTGTTGTTGAACTAAATTTCACCTCATATTTATTTGCATCCTTGATATATCCAATAGGTGCCGTTTTTTCTTGCAAGAAGTATTTACCAGGCCGGAGATCTTTAAATACTGTTTTACCGTCTTTATCTGTCGGAATAGATGTGCTAAATAAAACCTCCTCGGATCCAGACACGCGATATAAATTAAAGATAGCTCCTTCAAGAACTTTACTATTATCTGCTACATCTACTTTCTTGACAGCTAATTCTTTTCTAGTCCCTTGTCCAATTCCACTGGAATCCGAAAATACTACAGTTACACTTGATTCTTTGGATTGGGTTTCCGTTTGGGATCCATTACCACTAAATTTAACAGAGTTACTAATTTTCCCACCATTTTTCGCCTCTAAAATTATAGAGTCATACTTCAAAATAAAAGGTTTCTCAATCGTTTTATTGAACTTCAATTTAAATTGCTCTGCACCTGTCTTGTCATCCTTTGTAAATTCAAGCGTATAATCCTTGTCCGCTCCTTGAATGAGTGCTGGACCAGATTCATTGACTGTGCCATCCTTTAAAATTGTTGTCGGCAGCAACCGGAATGACTCCGGCAAGAACATTTGATTAGCGTCCGGATTATCAATGATTTGTGCATCTTCTACAAGAGATTGGTTATAGTTGATCTTTAAAGTCCAATTTAGTTTTGTCTCATTTTTAGGGTCCTGTACTCCTGACTTGGTAACATATTGATCATTTTTACCACCGTTTGGAATGCTAACTTCACTTTTCAAATCTTTTGATACAGGCACACCATTGTCAGACAGCTTAGCTGTATTGTAAATCGTTCCATTCTCGACCACTTGATCCTTTAAGCTGGTGCTGAATTTAATCAAATAAGGCTTAGCAATTTTTTCATTAAAGCTTATTTTCAACAATTTAGTCGTTTTATTGTAATCTACAGAATATAGTTTGGGATTAGAGCTGGCAGTAACAGTGACTTCTTTTCCAACTTTAGGGTTACCACTGCTTTCTATCGAAAGTTCATAAACCTTTATAGATCCCTCTATCAACTGCTGTTTATCTTCTAAGGTATCAACAAGCACAGCTTTATCAAGCTCTTTGCTATTGTAGTTAATCCCTATTTCCCAAGAAATCTCTTTGGTTTGAGCGTCATAGGAACCGTTTTTGTAGCCATTATTCTTTGCTTTTGAATCAGGATAGAATGTATCCTCAACCGTGATGGTTTTCGTTTCTGTAGGTTTGGACGGGTCATTCCATACAACAGAAGCTCTATTCAAAAATTTCACTTCGTTCTTAACCCAATCATATACAGTCCCGTTACTATTCTTCAACCAATCATTATTGAAATACGTTTTGTAAGTAATTGTATAAGTCTTATCTATTGATGAGTTGAATTTCACGGTAAAACCTTCTGTAGGTTTTGAATCATCAAGAGTATACATAGAAGAGTCCACTAGTTTACCGCTATCATCTTTGATAACAAACCCAACATCAGTAAATTTCAAACCTCTGTTAGGGAAGGTATCCGTAATCACTACATTATTCATTACTTTTTTATCACTATTAATTTTTATTGTCCAGCTTATAGTTTTATCAGCGTAATTAGCCTGTCCAACCTTCTTGGAGATAATATCTTGATTAAGTGTCCCGCTCGCAGGCTTGTCATTAGTAACACCATTAACTATAGTAGTAACAGTATTTGAAACCTTTGTTGCTTCTTCGATGCGATCTTTCGCCCGGGTCTGATACTCGATCTTGTAAGCATTCGAAATATTATTATTAAATGATAATTCGAAATTTTTCAGCCCTGCTTTCGGAGTTAAAGTATTCTCAGATACTGTGTAGTCAGTTACTAAAACTTTATCAGGATTATCTTTAGACTTAGTGAAATCTAATTTATATACCTTCAGAGAGCCAGGTACAAACTGTTGAGAGTCCGTATAATAATCGAACAATTTGGCATCTGCTTTAGAGATCGATTTTTCACCATAATTGTACTCAATCGCCCAATAAGTGTCCTGTGTCACGGAATTATAACTGAGAAAAGATTTCTTCAATAATGCTCCATGATTAAGAGATACACTTGCATTATCTGAAAAAGGTCCTGTATTATTCCCCTTGAAAGTTGCCGTGTTTACAAAAGTGGTTTTAGTATCATCAATAACATCCGTAACGTATTCAATACGGTATGCTTCCGTAATAGGTGTATTAATATCAGGGGTAATAAACTTTACCTCTAGGGTGTTCCCCACTAGAGTTGCAGAATATTGACTATTGTTTAAAGGAGCACCCGGAGATACAGTACCGTTTAACGCTACATTAAGCTTACTGACCTTGATATCACTTATATCAGTTAAAGCTAAACCCGTAGGGATTACATCAGTTACAGCAGCTCCATATACACTATCCATAACTTTGTTCACATCAACAGTCCATTTAATCTGTTTGGCATTATAATTTCCTTGATTAGTGCCTACCGCAACTCCATCTTTGTCAATAGTAGAACTAACCTCAGGTTTAAATTGGACTGTAAACTCCTGCTCTGCACCACCATTTATCGGAAACTTAATCGTATAGGGTATAGTATCCGTAAACTTTGTTGTATCAAATCGAGTCTCCACTTCAATTGCACCTTTGACATCGAAATATTCTCCGACTTCACCGGTGAATGTTAAGGTAACTTTGTTAGGACTCCCTTTTATAATGTCGTAATGCCCCAGTTCTTGCCCTTCAATCATAATCTTTTTATTCAAAAAGTCTTTCTCGAGCACAAACCCTTCTGGTAGTTCAAATGTAAAAGTATCACCTGCAACGTAATCACTTCCATCTGGAACCGCCCAGTTATAGTTCAACTTCACTGTGGAGCTCAGCTTGTAAACAGAATCTGTGACCTGTACCCCATTCTCATATACAGACATCGTCACACTTGTAATGATATTAGCACTGTTCTCAATCGCCTTTGCTTTGACCTGAGAATCGAAGCCAAAAGCATTGAAAAACTGCGTACTAAGAAGTATTACTACCATCCATAAACCAATTTTCTTTTTCCACATAAAACGAAAGTCCTCCTTCTTCCTATAAAAGTACTTACTCGACTATTTCTAAGTTGTTTGTTCTCCAAATACTTCAATAATCTCCCTTCGATTGTAATTTGCCGACATGAACAATTTCTGAACAGATCTGAAATTTCGCCAGAATTGGCTCAATTAGCAAATTTTTTGAATAACAAAAAAGCCCTGACAGTGAGTTCACTGTCAGGGCTTCCTCTAAGTATTAGTAAATTTCTGCACAATATAATTTCACTTATATACTTGCGTGGTCACGTTTGGTGTAAGTTTTACGCTTCTCTAGAAGCTTGTTAAGCGCATCAATATAAGCACGGGCACTCGCTTCCAGAATATCGGTGCTAAGTCCACGGCCCTGTGCAGCAACTTCACCCTGCGACAGTACTACATGAACCTCGCCCTGTGCATCTTTACCACGGGAGACGGATTTAATGGAATAGTCCCCAAGGGTAACTTCCTCACCCGTGGCTTTATCAATTGCATTGTAGATGGCATCTACAGAACCATTGCCTTCTGCCTCTGCTACAATAGGCTCCGCTTCCGGACCATCGATAATCACCTTTGCAGTTGGAACAGCTTTATTACCGTAAGTAACGTAAATCGTCTGAAGTCTGAATACTTCTGGCGTATCAATTAGTTTCTCTTCAATTAATGCCAAAATATCTTCATCCGACACTTCTTTTTTCTTATCCGCCAAGTCTTTAAACCTTGAAAAAGCTGTATTAAGCTCTTCTTCAGATAAATCATACCCTAGATCACTTAACTTATCGCGGAAAGCATGGCGTCCAGAGTGCTTACCAAGTACCAGTTTGCTCTCTTTAAGTCCAATGGTCTCCGGTGTCATGATCTCATAAGTGGTTTTCTCTTTCAGCATTCCGTCCTGGTGAATACCCGATTCATGAGCAAATGCATTAGCTCCTACAATCGCCTTATTCCCTGGGACTACCATACCTGTCAACTTGCTGACCAAGCGACTTGTGCGAGAAATCTCGGACAAAGTTAAGGAAGTTTTTGCGCCAAAGAATTCAGCGCGTGTCTCCAGCGCCAATGCCACTTCTTCAATCGCTGTGTTCCCGGCACGTTCACCGATACCGTTGATCGTTCCTTCGATCTGATCTGCACCATTCTGAATCGCGGCTAACGTATTGGCCGTAGCCATGCCAAGGTCGTTATGACAATGAGCACTAAGCTGTACGCGTTCAATATCAGGCACATTCTCTTTTAGATATTTAAAGATAGCTCCGTACTCAGAAGGATTCAAATAACCTACAGTATCCGGGATATTAACAACATTAGCCCCTTCCCGGATAGCCATGCCGACCATTTCAGCCATGAAATCATACTCCGTACGGCCCGCGTCTTCTAATGAAAACTCGAGCTTAGGGAAATATTTCTTAGCGTATCGGATAGCAGACTGTGCAGTTTCCAACACCTGAGCCTTATCCATCCGCAGCTTATGCTGCCGGTGAATAGGAGATGTAGCTAGAAAAATATGAATACAAGGGTCCTGCGCTCCCTGTAGTGCTTCTTTTACAGCATCAATATCTGTCTCTCTAGAACGAGAAAGGCCGATTACCGTGACGTTCTTCACAGCTCTTGCCACCGCATTAACAGAAGCTAGATCACCTGGAGAAGCTGCAGGAAAACCCGCTTCCATGCGATCAATTCCCAGCTTCTCTAACTGGTAAGCGATCTCCACTTTCTCACGCGTGTTGAGGTTCACACCTGGTGACTGCTCTCCATCTCGCAGTGTCGTATCGAACACATAAATTTTCCGCATGCTAAGCACCTCCCAAAAATTGTGCTAAAACTCTCAAATGCGGCTCGCAAAGTCACGGCCGCATTTGAAGGTAATACTATTTAATCATAAGTATGATTATGATTATTTCTTAATCCAGTGCATCATTTCACGCAATTGGCTACCTACAACTTCTACTGGGTGAGCAGCTTCGTTGCGGCGAGTAGCGGTAAGGAAAGCACGTCCGGATTGGTTCTCAAGGATAAAGTCACGAGCGAATTTACCTTCTTGAATATCTGTCAGAACAGCTTTCATTGCTTTTTTAGTATCTTCAGTTACAATGCGTGGTCCAGTTACATAGTCACCGTATTCCGCAGTGTTACTGATGGAATCGCGCATGCTGGACAATCCGCCTTCGTATACCATGTCAACGATCAGTTTCAATTCGTGCAGACATTCGAAGTAAGCCATTTCAGGAGCATAGCCTGCTTCTGTCAAAGTTTCGAATCCAGCTTTGATCAGTGCGGATACACCACCACAAAGTACTGCTTGTTCGCCGAACAAGTCGGTTTCGGTTTCTTCGCGGAAAGAAGTTTCGATAACTCCTGCACGTGTACAACCAATACCTTTTGCATAAGCAAGACCGATTTCTTTCGCTTTACCTGTTGCATCTTGTTCGATTGCAATCAAGCCAGGAACGCCGAAGCCTTCAACATAAGTACGACGAACCATGTGACCTGGAGATTTTGGTGCTACGAGCAGCACGTCCGCATCTTTAGGAGCAACGATTTGTCCAAAGTGTACGTTAAAGCCGTGGGAGAACATCAAAGCTGCGCCTTTTTTGAGGTTTGGTTCCACTTCATTTTTATATACGGATGCTTGAGTTTCATCTGGCATTAAGATTTGCACAACATCTGCACGGGATACTGCTTCAGCTACTGGCAATACTTCAAAACCGTCATTTTTCGCAGTTTCAAAAGATTTACCTTCACGAAGACCGATGACAACTTGAAGACCACTGTCACGTAGGTTTTGTGCTTGGGCATGTCCTTGGCTACCGTACCCGATTACCGCAATTGTCTTTCCTTTTAATACACTAAGTTCTGCATCCTGTTCATAGTACGTTGTAACTGCCATTGTCAATATCCTCCTTTAATTTGAGACCCATCATAAAGAGCGGGTGCTTCAAGAGAACTGGATTCGTCGATTAGATCAAGCTGCTCCTCAAGCTCCCGCTCTTTAGCGGGAATGTCATTCATATCATATCAGATTAATGCAATCAAGCAGTAATCCGTTAAAGTCGCAAAATAAACTATTTAAGAGTTGCCACGTACCATAGCCGTAACACCTGTGCGAGACAGCTCTCTGATTCCATAAGGCTTCAAGAGCTCGATCATCGCGTCAATCTTCTGTGTCTCCCCAACTACCTGCACCAGTATAGTGGTGCTGCCGATATCGACAACTGAAGCACGGAAAGTCTCAACTACACCCAAAATTTCCGGACGCTCACTTGGATCAGCATTCACTTTAATCAGAGCCAGCTCGCGTGCAACCATTGGCTTAGCTCCAAGATCAACAACTTTGATAACATCAATTAGCTTATAGAGCTGCTTCTCGATTTGTTCAAGGGTATGCTGGTCGCCAAGAGTAACGATAACCATCCGGGATAATCCAACCTCTTCGGACTGGCCGACTGTAATACTCTCAATATTAAATCCACGGCGACCGAACAAGCCTGACACCCGTTGAAGCACACCTGGCTGGTCATTTACGAGTACAGAAATCGTATGTCTTGTCACTGTTATTCATCCCCCATCAGCATATGATCGATGGTTGAACCTTGAGTTACCATCGGGTAGACATTCTCGTCTTTTGGAACAACGAATTCTACCAATACTGGACCCTGTGTTTCCAGAGCTTTCTGCCATGCATCACGTGCTTCTTCCTTATTCGTCGCCCGTAGACCTTTTACACCATAGGCCTCAGCCAGCTTAACGAAATCCGGACTACCTGCAAGGTCTGTATAGCTATAACGTTTGTCATAGATAAGATTCTGCCATTGGCGAACCATTCCAAGCACTTGATTATTAATAACAACGATTTTGACAGGTATATTGTTAATCGCACAAATCGCCAGCTCTTGGGAACACATTTGCATACCGCCATCCCCGTTAATCGATACTACCAACCGTTCAGGATGTGCCATTTGCGCACCGATAGCTGATGGGAATCCGAAGCCCATCGTTCCAAGACCACCTGAAGTAATCCATGAACGCGGATGATTGAACTTGTAATATTGTGCTGCCCACATCTGATGCTGGCCAACGTCCGTAGTAACAATCGCTTCACCATTAGTGGTGTCATTAATCATTTCAATAACCCATTGTGGTTTAAGCTCTGTCTCCGAATCTTTATACCGAAGTGGCTGATCAAGCTTCGACTGCGCGATATGCGTTCTCCAAGCATCAGCCTTAGATGCACGGCCAACCTCAGGAATCAGCATTTCCAGTACAGTTTTTACATCTCCAACGATCGGAATATCAGGCGATACATTTTTTCCGATTTCTGCTGGATCGATATCGATATGCACGATCTTGGCTTTTGGCGCGAAGCCGTCCAGCCTACCCGTAACACGGTCATCGAAGCGGGCACCGATATTAATGAGCAAATCACATTGCTGAATCGCATTGTTTGCGGTATATGTGCCATGCATACCTGGCATTCCCATCCAAAGCTCTTCAGCACTTGGGAAGGCTCCAAGTCCCAGCAAGGTTGTAGTTATTGGAATCTCTGTCCGTTTCACGAATTCGAACATAGCCTCATGTGCTCCAGAGTAGATAACTCCACCACCTGCAATGATAATCGGACGTTCAGCAACCTCAATCGCACGAACCAGTTTATCAAGCTGCAGTTTGTTTGGAACTGTACAAGGGTTGTAGCCACGAAGATTTACGGTCTTCACTGGTGTGAACAACGTCTTTGCTGCCGACACATCTTTCGGTATATCGATCAACACTGGACCTTTACGACCGGTATTCGCCACATGGAAAGCTTCATGTATTACGCGAGGGAGATCCTCAACATCTCTTACAAAGTAGCTGTGTTTAGTGATTGGCATCGTGATTCCAGTAATGTCAGCTTCCTGGAAAGCATCTGTACCGATCAGGCTTGAGAAAACGTTACCTGTGATTACGACCAATGGAGTGGAGTCCATATATGCTGTAGCAATACCTGTTACAAGGTTTGTTGCGCCAGGACCCGAGGTTGCGATACACACCCCTGGTTTGCCACTTGCTCTAGCGTAACCGTCAGCTGCATGAATCGCTCCTTGCTCATGACGTGTTAACACGTGATTGAAATCCGTAAAACCGTACAATGCATCATAAATGTACAATACAGCTCCACCTGGATATCCGAATACTGTGTCTACACCCTCCAATACAAGGCTGCGGAGTAGTATTTCCGAACCGGTAATAACTTCCGGCTCCATCCATTTTTCTTTTAGCTGCTCTGTAGACCGTAATTCCGGTATTTGCGCGCTCATCAGTATTCCTCCTCCGATATTTAACATTCATTATGCAAATGACGGACCGTCCTCTATACATCAGCAAATAGTTATTTATAAAACAAAAAAACCTTCCGCCTCCCACGCACAGTATTAGCGCGTGAGGGACGAAAGGTTGATCTTCCGTGGTACCACCCATGTTTGCATTACATCTCGCGATGCAACGCCTTATCAGGTATACAAAAATCCATCGATGTAGGCAAGGGCCCTAATCTCTGTAACCTGAAGTCCGTAACGCGGACTAAACGATTCCCCCTAATAATTCCACCACTCTAGCCAGTGGACCTTTCAGGGAAACAGCTCCGAGGTGAGCTCGTATATAAGGGATTTCGGTGGAGGTTGCAGCAAATCCTCACACTCTCTGAGCAAAAGAGCCCTTAAAACTTCGTCCTCATCATTGCCGATACATGTATGTTCGTTAAAATGTTTAGACACATTATATGATTCCTATCACGGATAGTCAATACCCTTATTTTAAAATCGTCACAACTCCTGCTTCTACCCTCTCGGAACGCCTGCCCCTCTCCCAACATATGATGTACGACAATGCGTGGAAAGGGGACGCTCTATGATTCGTTATCGTCGACCGAAGCAGGATGACGTTGTTATTTTTGATTTAATCGAGCGACAGCTCGTTCCATTATCTCATCTGCCGCAAACTGAAATCACTAAAATCAAAAAGGATTTACCCCGTCGTCTAGGACACGGAATCACACTTGTCACCTGTCCCGACTATGAAAGCGATCCAAACGGGTTTGTCCATTTCTTGCTGCATGGTGATTTACTCTACATCGATATGCTAGCCATTGCACCAGATGCTCGGCGAAAACACTTGGGAAATATGCTTATGGATCGGGCAGAAAGATTTGCACTTTCTCGCGGTTGTCATCGTTCTAAGGTATCTGTCGATCTAGGGAATGCAGCAGCGCTAGCCTTTTATCGAAAATTGGGCTACAGCGTAGCCCGTTATCAATCACTAAGTTTTTGTTACGAGCTTGAGAAACGATTCTCCTAGCCAAAGCAGCACTTATCGGAACTCAAAAGAATCCAAAAGGTGAATATGGTGTGCCTCCGTACCCATAACCTCCATAAGGAGTTCCATATCCGTAACCGCCACCATAAGGTGTAGCTCCACCATAGCCTCCTCCATAGCCACCGCCATAACCTCCACCATAAGCATAAGGGGCAGTACCAATGGCGAGCAAATCAAACAACACTAATGGAATGATTGCTTTAGTTTGTACTTTTTTACCACTCACACGTTGCAAAATAAGACGATTTCCTGATACACGAAGGAGCTTTCCTGTAACCTGTGTGCCATCTTTTTTCACAGCGATGATCTGTTTACCTATGAGCCTCATAACCTGCTTTTTCGTAACTGGCTTAGTCATAATATCCCCTCCAAAAAGTTTTGCATGCCTCTGATTCCCACCATCTTCAAAACAGTTTATTCGCACAAAAGTACCTTCGCCTGTACACTTGCCCTTACCTCTTAATGTTTATCCATATCGATCCTAACAAAAAAAAGCCGTATCTCCGGAAAAGTCCGGAAATACGGCTTGATAATGATATAAGCAAAAAATCGAAAAGATCTAGCGTTTACCAGGATCGTAAGGCTGACCTAATGCCTTAGGAGCAGCGGAACGACCTACAGCACCCACCAATACAATGATCGTTAATACGTAAGGAATCATAAAGATAAACTCTTGTGGAATGTCCTTTGACCATTCAAACAATTGTACGTAGTTACGGATCGCTTGAGAGAATCCGAAGAACACAGCAGCGCCAAAGGCACCAAGCGGATTCCACTTACCAAAGATCATCGCTGCAATAGCGATAAAACCTTGACCTGAAATCGTATTATGTCCAAAGGTTCCGGTTGTAGTTAGAGTGATGGTAGCACCACCGATACCAGCCAGCAATCCACTCAGCATTACGCCGATATATCTCATCCGCTTCACCTTGACCCCTAAGGTGTCTGCAGCACTAGGATGTTCACCTACTGCGCGTAAACGCAGTCCAAATGGCGTTTTAAACAAAACGAAATAAATAACAATAACCAGCACAATGGCCAGATAAGTGGTCGGATAGGAATTAAATATCCCTTCACCGATCACTGGGATTTTGGAGAGTCCAGGAATTGAAACCTTGTTAAACCCATCGATTAGTGGAGTTTCAGCAGATCCATCAAACAGCAGCTTTACCATGTAGAGCGTACTGCCTGCGGCTAAAAAGTTAATAACCGTACCACTGATCGTCTGATCCGATTTAAAGGTAATAGCTGCAACTGCATGAATTAGTGAACCAATTACCCCGACGGCCATAGCACATAGTACGCCAATCCAAGGAGCCCATTCACCCATCCCAGCATCTTGAGCATAATAACCGCCCACTGCTGCGGCAAAAGCACCAAACATCATCAAACCTTCAAGTCCAATATTTACGACACCAGAGCGTTCAGAGAAGATGCCGCCAAGTGAGGCAAAAATAAGCGCTGTGGAAAAAACAAGCGTTGTATTAAGCAGTTGACCTAACGTCTGCAGATCCATCTATAACACCTTCTCTTTCTTGCGCTTGAAGTAAAAGGGCTTAAGCACCCAGCGCACAATCCCTTGTGCCGCAATAAAGAATATGATTGAACCTATAACGATACGAATAAGCTCTGGAGGAACATCTGCAGCAAAACTCATTCCTGCAGAACCATAAGTCAACGTACCATAGAGAATCGCAGCAAGAACAACACCAAGTGGATGTGTTAAACCAAGTAGAGCCACTGCGATACCATCAAAACCATATCCTGGTGATGCCGCGAACACAGATTGATAATGGAATACACCCAGTACCTCCCCTGCTCCGGCCAACCCTGCAAATACTCCACTTATGAACATTGCTTTTACAACGTTACGGCCAACATTCATACCTGCGTACTCGGCAGCATGAGGATTGTAACCAACAGCACGCATTTCATATCCTTGCTTAGTCTTCCATAAGTAGACATAGAAGAATACTGCTGCGGCAAGGGCAATAGCTGTTCCCCAGTGCAGACGTGCATTGTCAAATAAAGAATTCAAGAACGTCATAGAAAGTGAAGCTGGAATATCCTCGGAACGATTCTGTCCCGGAAGTAAAAGAAATGCTCTTACAATATAATTCGACAAGTACAGAGCAACCCAGTTTAACATGATCGTGGTAATAACTTCATTAATCCCACGTTTGGCCTTTAAGTAGCCAGCGATACCAGCCCACAGACCTCCACATAACCCTGCTATAATAACAGCAAGCGGAACCAATATGAATCCTGGCAAGGCTGCAAATTTAATGCCCACCACGGTTGCAGCTGTCATACCAATCATCACTTGTCCGTCTGCCCCGATATTAAACATCCCTGAACGGAATGCAAAGGCTACGGCTAAACCAGTGAGCATTAATGGCGTCATTTCGCGCACGGCTTCACCAAAGTTGTACAAGTTACCAAATACACGTGAGAACAGTGCGGAGTAAGCAGTTATCGGATCATAACCACCCATAAGCATAACTATTGCTCCCACAAGAAAACCAAGTACGATGGCGACAAGAGGAACGATATAGCTGTCAGTTGTGAAGATTTTTTTGAACTTATTCAACTGCCTTACCTCCCCGCTTCAAGCTGCCTGCCATCATAAGACCCAGTTCCTGGTCATTCGTATCCTGCGGGAACACTTCACCGACAATTTTGCCTTCATAGATTACAGCAATTCTGTCTGATACATTCATAATCTCGTCCAATTCAAACGAAATGAGCAATACAGCTTTTCCTTGGTCACGCTGTGCGATAAGCTGCTTTTGAACAAACTCGATAGCCCCAACATCTAGACCGCGTGTTGGTTGTGCTGCAATAAGTAATGTCGGATCTTTATCTATTTCCCGAGCAATAATCGCTTTCTGTTGATTTCCGCCGGATAGAGAACGTGCTTTGGTCTGAATTGAAGGTGTACGCACATCAAATTGCTCCACAAGACCTTCAGCATATTTATCAATGACATCATTTTGCATAAAGCCATTTTTGTTATATGGACTCTTATAGTAAGTTTCCAGAACCATGTTCTCACTTACTGAGAAATCAAGCACCAAACCATGCTTATGACGGTCCTCTGGAATATGAGACACATTCATCTCCGTAATCTTACGCGGGGATAAATTAGCTATTTCGTTCCCGGACACCTGAATAGAACCAGAATCAATTTTACGCAGACCTGTAATGGCCTGAATCAGTTCACTCTGTCCATTGCCATCTACACCAGCTATTCCGAGAATTTCTCCGGCTTTCACATCAAAGCTAAGACCGTCCAGCACCGAGACACCGTCTTTACTCTTGCTGTTCACATCCTTCAGCTCGAGTACAGTTTTGCCAACCTCAGGAGCCTTCTTATCTACCTTGAAGGTTACGCCACGTCCAACCATCTTCTCAGCTAGTTCATTCGGATTAGTCTCTGCGGTATTTACGGTATCGATTACTTTTCCGCGTCTAATAATGGTTACCCGATCAGATATTTGCATAATTTCTTTAAGCTTATGCGTAATCAGGATAATAGATTTTCCCTCTGCAACAAGCCGCTTCATAATCGCCATCAATTCCGTAATTTCTTGAGGCGTAAGTACTGCAGTCGGCTCATCAAATATGAGAATATCCGCTCCGCGGTACAGGGTCTTCATAATTTCTACCCTTTGCTGCATACCTACAGAAATGTCATGAATAACGGCATTTGGATTCACTTGCAGGCCATATTGCTCCGATAGCTTCCGAACCTGTTCCGCAGCGGATTTATAGTCAATTTTAAGACCTTTCTTCGGCTCCATCCCAAGAACAATATTCTCGGTAACCGTAAAAGGTTCCACGAGCTTGAAATGCTGATGCACCATACCAATACCAAGCTCAATCGCTTTATTGGGATTATCAATTATAACCGGTTTCCCGTCGATTTCAATACTACCTTCGTCCGGTTGATACAATCCAAACACGATATTCATTAGGGTTGATTTACCTGCACCATTCTCACCGAGCAATGCAAGAATCTCACCCTTTTTTAAGGTCAAGCTAATGGAATCGTTAGCAACAATACCAGGAAATCGTTTTGTGATTTGCTTCAACTCTACGACAGGAGCCGCAGCACTCATGGAATCACCCTCATCACAGAATATATAACTACCATGCAGACACGGATGTACCGCCCTTTTCAAGACGGTATAACTGTGTCCAACTTATCATAACCAGTGCTTTAACAAGGAATAAGGCCAGCACATAACCGGCCTTATTCTTTGTTGCTTATTGTAATCCGACAAATAAAAGGGAGATCTTACTCGGTAGGAACTGTAATTGTTCCATCAATGATTTGTTTTTTGTAATCTTCAACTTTAGCCAAGATCTCTTCAGAAACGTTAACTTTAGATGTATCAGAGATACCTACACCATTGTCTTTCAAACCAAGAACAGTTGTAGTACCACCTTTGAAAGTACCATCGATTACTTCTTTGGAAACCTTCTTCACAGCTTCGTCAACGCGTTTGATCATGGAAGTCAAAGTTACGTCCGTACCAAATTCAATGGATTGGTCTTTGTCTACACCGATAACCCAAACTTTTGCACCGCCAGCTTTGTTACGGGATTTAGCTTCGTTAAATACGCCATTTCCTGTTGCACCAGCAGCAGGGAAGATGATGTCATTACCATCGTTATATAATGTAGCGGCAAGAGATTTACCAGTATCTGGTTTGTCATATGCACCTGCATAAGTAATTGTAACTTTAGCGTCAGGCTTAACTGCTAATACACCAGCTTTAAAGCCTACTTCAAAACGTTTGATTACTGGGCTTTCCATACCGCCGATAAAAGCTACCTTGTTAGTTTTTGTAGTCAAACCAGCAACCACACCAACCAAGAAGGAACCTTCGTTCTCAGAGAAAGTAACGGATGCTACGTTAGGAGCATCTACAACGCTATCAATAATTGCCAAGTTAGCATTTGCGTTCTCACCAGCAACCTTTTTAATTGCGTCGCCAAGATCAAAACCAATACCCCAAGTCAAGTTGTAGCCATCTTTAACGAATTGGTTAAGGTTTGGCTCATAGTCAGCGTTTGATTTACTTTGCAAATATTTAACGGAAGAACCTGTTTCTTTTTCAAGAGCTTGTAATGCTTCCCATGCGGATTGGTTAAACGATTTATCGTTTACGCCTCCGATGTCAGTAACCATACCAAATTTGAAATCAGATTTTGCGGCATTTGTTCCGCCATTTGTTCCTGCATTAGTCTCGCCATTTGCAGCATTCTTAGCGTTGTTGTTTCCGCAACCGGCCAATACTACTGTGAATGCCAGCAACATTACAAGAGATAGCTTGAAAACTTTTTTCATTGAATGTGATCCCCCTTAAAATATTGGATGTCATCTGTGTTCTACTTGGACATTCCATAGATCAAATTATAACTGCAATAAAATCTAAAATCCAGTCCATAAATGACCTCAGGTCAATAAATATTTGTACTTTTTCGTAAGTAACCGCTTTCCATGACACGACATGTTATCATCATGTTTGAATGATGTTAGAAAACCTTATTTTACTTTGTATAGTATTCCAACACATTACAAATATTATTGCACACTTATGTGTTTTCTATTATTATGATTGCTTAGTATTTGCACTGAAAGGAAGTTATCAGATATGACCGATGAAAAAAATCCACAAACGATGCCGGCTTTTAAATATTGCCGTGAATCCCGTGTCTTCAAAACCGGACGCGTTTTCCCTAATGATGTTAATAATCACAAAACATTGTTTGGCGGTAAGCTTATGAGCGGCATTGATGAAGTAGCCTCCATCTCAGCTATGCGCCATTGCCGTGCCAATGTCGTTACAGCCTCTACAGACTCTGTTGACTTCTTGAGGCCCATCCGACCTACAGACTCCGTATGCTTCGAATCCTTCGTTTCTTGGACCGGACGTACAAGCATAGAGGTATTCGTAAAGATCATTTCAGAAAACTTATATACGGGTGAGCGCGCCGTCGCTGCCACTTCATTCCTTACCTTTGTTGCAGTTGGGGAGGATGGTACTCCCACTCCAGTTCCTGCCATAATCCCAGAGACCGATGAAGAGAAATTGATCAGCGAATCAGCTAATGAACGTTCTGAGCTACGTAAAGTAAGAAGAACCATCAGTAAAAAGCTCGCTGCCGAGCTCAATACTGTGAAGTACTGGGAATAACTCTGCATTAAGCAGAGTTTTTTTCTCGTTTTTTTTACGGCAGAGAAATCATTTCCTCATTCTATATACTTCATACCACACAAAAAAGCACCGCTGCATGGGCAACACGCAGGCGGTGCTTTTCGATTATATTACAACACTTACGCGTTGATTTTCTCTTTGGCAATACCAGCCAAGGAGTTGAATGCGTTAAGATCATTTACAGCCAGATCAGCCAGCATCTTACGGTTAACTTCTACACCAGCCAATTTCAAGCCGTATACAAGCTTGCTGTAAGAAAGACCGTTCAAACGAGCTGCTGCATTAATACGAACGATCCACAGTCTGCGGAAGTTACGTTTAGTTTGACGACGGTCGCGGTAAGCGTAAACCATCGATTTCATTACTTGTTCTTTAGCTGTTTTAAAAATGCGGTGTTTAGAACCGAAATAACCTTTTGCCAATTTCAATACTTTTTTATGTCTACGACGAACTACAAATCCGCCCTTAACTCTTGCCATATTAATAAACCTCCCAAAAATGTGTGATAAACTATTTCAAGTTAGCCAATCCTTGTTTCAAACGTCTTACATCCCCAGGGGCCATTACTGGATTACCGTTCAGAACGCGCTTAGCGCGTTTAGATTTGTGGGACAGCAAGTGGTTTTTGTGAGCTTTGTAACGTGTTACTTTACCAGTTCCGGTAATTTTGAAGCGGCCTTTCAGGCTGCTATGTGTTTTCATCTTAGGCATGGTGTTTCCTCCTTGAATATTATGCGGCGCCAAATTGCATGTAAGCAAGTGACTCCAGATTTATTGGGCTTTAGGAGCCAAGATCATAATCATGCTGCGACCTTCCAGCTTAGGCTGGCGCTCAACAACAGATATATCAGCCACTTCGTTCTTAACACGCTCGAGGATTTTCTGGCCGATATTCGCATGTGTAATCTCACGTCCGCGGAAACGAACGGAGCACTTTACTTTATCGCCTTCACCCAAGAACTTGATCACATTGCGGAACTTGGTTTGATAATCATGTTCCTCAATGTTAGCACGAAACCAGACTTCCTTGATATCAACGACCTTCTGGTTCTTACGGGCTTCCTTCTCTTTCTTCTGCGTTTCATAACGGAACTTGCCGTAATCCATGATGCGGCATACCGGCGGCTTAGCCTGTGGTGCTACATTGACTAAATCTAGATTAAGATCGATCGCCATTTGCAACGCTTCGCGGATCGGTTTAATTCCGATTTGTTCACCTTCCGCACCAACCAACCGTACCTCTTTGGCCCGAATTTCATCATTGATCATATGTTCCTTACTGATAACTCTCCACCTCCGGATCTTTTTAACAACTATACTGCCTTACTCCATAAAAAAGGGGTGCCGGTAACACCCGACACCCCGTGTTTGATCAACGTTCATGAACATTAACATTCATAAAGCATTGAGATCAAAACCAGCCGGCGAATATGCCAGTCAGGTGAGAAGCAGGTGCTTCTTCTTGCAATCCCTATGATTTGCGTACTTGAATACTATACACCACTCCAAACGGAGTGTCAATTCTTTTATTCAATATTCTTAAATATCTTATACCTGCTTGCTTTGCACTTCTTCAAGTCTTACGACACGCGTATGCTTGGTATGGCTCCATTGCTTGTTGTTCTGCGTAAAGAACGCATAGAACGTAATTGGATACCAAGAGATCAGGTAAATTGGGAAGAACACCAGATAAGCGTACACCTTCTTGAATTTAACCTTCTCCAAAGCCATCGCAATCCCAAAGGTCACCAGATTCAAACCGATCGCAAGAAAACCGAGCCAGACTGGCAAGCTGCCGTAAATATTAGCAATATTCGGTCCGTTAAAGAGGGCCATATCCACCCACATTACCGCCGTCATCAAGAAGGTGAGCAAAACAATGTACACATTTGCTCCGTAAAGCGCAAGGTCAAACTTCGTTAAGCTACGTTCTTTAATACTTTGCCAAAGTAATGGAAAAAAATAACGACGAGCTACAGTAAAGTGTCCTTGCATCCAGCGCAGACGCTGTCTTGAAGAGGCCTTGAAAGTTAGAGGCTTCTCATCAAATACCTTTGCGTCATAGTTGAACTTAGGATATACACCATGAGATGCACTGCGCATCGTAAACTCCAGATCCTCAACCAAGCTTGTAGCTCCCCAGCCCATCTCTTTAAGGAGATTGGTCTCGAAACACATTCCTGTTCCGCCAAGGAAGTTCGCCATATTCAAATTATGGCGTGAAAGTTGCCACAAACGGTTAATATACCAATACGACACACCATACGCAGCAGTAATCCAGGAATCTTCTGGATTCTTGGTGTCAATATAACCTTGAATAACACGTGCTCCTGAACAAAGATCATTATTCATCTCCATTAGGAATTCAGTATGTGCCAGATTATCGGCATCAAACATTACAACTGCGTCATATTGACGCTGCATGCCCCAAAGCTCCTTGAGCATCCATTCAATGGCATAACCTTTACCACGTAGATTCGGGTTAGTACGGACACAAGCGTTCATTCCGTGCTCTCTAACGATGCGAGCTGTGCCATCTGTACAATTGTCACAAATTACAAATACGTCAAACAGCTCTGAAGGATAGTTAAGCTGCTTCAGGTTCTCCATTAACGCGCCGACGACTTCTTCCTCGTTATGTGCAGCAACAAGTACTGCAAATGTTTTTTCTGGCTTATACTTTGTCTTTGTCTTTTTCTTGTGCAGACCAAATAACGAAAAGGTAAACTGATATACTGCGATTGCTGCCAAGATCACTTGGAGCGTAACAAACAGTGCGTCTGTCATGACCTTTTGATGCCCCCTTTTTTTCACTCTCGGTGTTCTTTTTTTTCTCTCTAGCTTGCTTGACGTTCCTTCTGACCCTTTTGTTGCATCCCTTAACAATAGACCAAGAGTATTCTTATTCTAGGCAGACTTCACAATTTTTATATGTGTTGTTTAAAAGAATTGTATGGATTCCATTTATTTGGATCCTTATTTATCTCTTACCCTTTTAAACATGTTTAGTCCGCTTGAATCATTGTACGGCGTTAGCGGCTCTAAGTCAAAACTAGCAAATTTCTAGCAAAACTGAGCTTTTCCTTGAAATGGACTACCTTTAAAAAGTATGATTAAGACAGATCTAATGCTAAAGAACGGACTGCTCATAAGCACCTGTTATCGGTAGCCGACTGGCGGAGGGACAAGATATGAGACATTTATTCATGAAGCTACATCTCTGGGAGCGGCACCTTTTTAAGTGGATCAACGGTCGAATGCATAATCGTTTTCTGAACTTTTGGCTCTTCTATCTCACTCATTTGGGTGGAGCTACAAGCACAATTGTTATCAACATACTGATATGGGCATTTGCTCCTCAGCCATGGAGAACCGCTAGCCTGCAAGCAATGACGGCTCTAGCTGTTAGCCATTTGCCCGTTGCTGTCGCTAAAAAACTGTATCCACGCATGCGGCCTTATCTGGCGTTACCGGATACGAACACATTTCGTAATCCATTAAAGGATCATTCCTTTCCTTCTGGTCATACTACAGCTATCTTTGCTTCAACGGTCCCATATATGGTAGCATTTCCTGCCTTGACCGTTATTCTGCTGCCGCTGGCCTGTATTGTCGGGTTTTCACGCATTTATCTGGGATTACATTATCCATCTGATGTCTTTGCAGGCTTAGTGATCGGAACCAGTGTTGCAGCGGGCACTATAGCCTTATGGATCTGAAGTATATATGGTTAAACCGGGAAAACCTTTGAGAATAGGTGAATCAAAATTGCAAAAAAAAAGAATTTTAATACTCTCAGAAGGCTTTGGAGCAGGACATACTCAAGCAGCTTATGCGCTGTCGAGCAGTCTGCGCCAACTGTCACCTAATTTACAAACGAAGGTGCTAGAACTTGGGAATTTCCTTAATCCCAAAATGGCACCCATTATTCTGTCTGCTTACCGTAAGACGGTAACGACTCAGCCAAAGCTGATGGGGTATGTCTACCGTCACCAGAAATCATTTAATCGTCTTACCACGCTTGCCCTGCATCGTATATTTTATACGCATACCAAAAATGTTGTTATGCAGTTGAAACCTGACGTTATTGTCTGCACACACTTCATTCCGGGTGCTGTAGTATCTCGTCTTAAGAGAGTGGATCCTACCCTAAAGATGCCACTCGTAACTGTTATAACGGATTATGACGCACATGCCAGTTGGATCAGTCCAGAGGTAGACCGTTATCTGGTATCAACACCAGAGGTTAAATCCAAATTGCGTATGCGAAACATTCCTTCTGCAAAAATTCAGGTTACTGGGATACCCGTACACCCTAATTTTTGGCAGCATCCTGGAAAGCAGGAGATTCGACAGCAATTCAATCTCAAGGATATGCCAACGGTACTAGTCATGGGCGGCGGCTGGGGGATCATGAACGATCAGGTTGTAAATGCCTGTCTGGCGGAATGGCGAGAGAAGATTCAGATTGTTTTCTGTCTCGGCAAGAATGAAGAGCTGCTTCAGGAAATGAAAGAAGACTCACGTTATAATCATCCTAATATATCCTTGATCGGCTTTACGCGTGAGATTGACAAGCTGATGGAGGTGTCCGATCTGCTCGTCACGAAGCCGGGTGGAATGACCTGCAGTGAAGGGCTTGCTAAAGGAATACCGATGCTTTTCTATAACCCTCTGCCCGGGCAGGAGGAGGAGAATTGCCGCTATTTTACCGCAGCAGGTTTCGGAGAGCCGATAGAGTCTTTAGACGTAGTCGTAATGTGGATGGAACGTCTATTAAACAACTACGAGGATGTGCAGAATAAGCGAAAACTTCATCTTGAGGAAATCGCCCGTTACCACCCATTGCAATGTGCTCAGAGCATTATCGAATTATTGGAATAGTTAATTTAAAAGCGGCAGCCTCCAAACCACTTGGAGGCTGCCGCTTTATTATTGAAGCACATCTTTTGGAGTAGTGCTTTGTAACTACAACCGATATTTGTCCAAACGGGTAGCTTGATACTGCTTGAGCGCTTCCGCACCTACAATGGCCTCACAACGATGGATATTCACGCCACGTCCGACAAATTTCGTCTCGTATTCCGTCATAATATGATCCTCATTTATGATGCCGTCCGCATGTAGGTCTAACGAGATATTTTTCATCTGTAGACCAAAGTCCGCAAATGCATTTAATGAGAATTCAAATAGGCTTCGAGAATCTGTTTTCAAATGAATTTCACCTAAGTCGCTTAGCAGCCCCCGATATTTGTCAAGAAAACGCGGGTGTGTCAAACGACGACGAGCATGCTTACTCTTCGGCCATGGATCACTGAAGTTAAGATAAATTCGTTCCAGCTCTCCTGGAGCAAATACTTCCTCTGCATAATCAATATTGGCGAGTGCCAATTTCAGGTTGGGCGGCGTCTCATGACCTGCCGGCTCCCATACTGCTCTAGCCTTATCTCCAGCACGGCGGATCAGCTCATCATACATATCAACGCCGATAAAATTAATATCGGGATATTTGAAGCTCATTTGGCTGATAAACTGTCCCTTGCCCATTCCGAACTCCACATGGATCGGATGATCATTTCCGAACAGCTTAGACCACTCACCTTTATAACTCCGAGGGTCAAGAATGACTAGATCGGTCTGTTCTTCCAAACTTTCACGTATTCCTTTTCTTCCGCGTAAACGCATAGGTATTCCTCCGATTATCTCTTATACGATAACTGTCACTTGCAATATTGTGCCGAAATTGTCCCGAAAAGTAAAGGGATTGAGGTAAAAAAGAAAAAGGAATTCTCTGGCTCAGCTCTTAAATGAGCTATCCAGGGGAATTCCTTCGTTGTGTATATTTGGAATTAAGGCTCATTCTTGTCCGGTAGATTAGGATCTACTTTGTGTTTGAGCTTGTGGCAAATGTCTTTTTTTCGAATGCGCTGCGAATTTTACGCTGTGCATCTGTCTTGATCTTAGGGTTGCCGTTAAATTCCACACCTGTTAGTGCAAGGGCTTCATCTGGCGTTAAGTGGACTTCAATCGAATCTTTACCCTCAGCATATACCGTTTGAGAATTCATTGCTATCACCTCACGGTTATTATTATGGATCGGACGACACGAAATTATGAACTCCTGGCTGAATTTCTTTAAGCCACAGCAGCTTTTCACACTCTGAATATAACATACTATGTAAGCATTTTCAAGTTGAAAGCGCCTTACTTTCGGCCTATTTTTCATGCCAGTACCGGGAGTGAATGTTACGCCGAGCTCTGTTTTTTGATACAATGTATTGGATTATAAGAAACGGCTGTGTGTTCTTTTATAAAGGATGCCATCCGTCTCAGAAAAATATAAGGATAAGGATACTTATCTATGTTTATATTTTCAGAAAGGAGCTCCTCGTGTCTAATCTTCAATACACTACTCCTCCGCAGCTTTGGGGAGATAAACGTTTTCATACCTGGAATTACGAAATGCGTGAACATTTGAACACCAAGGTATTCAAAGTTATGCTTGATGCAGGCTTTACCTGTCCCAACCGTGACGGCTCCATCGCTAAAGGTGGTTGTACTTTTTGCAGTGCCAGAGGTTCTGGTGATTTTGCGGGAAGTCGCCGAGATGATCTCGTCACCCAATTTAATAATATCCGTGACAAGCAGCATCTAAAATGGCCAAACGCTAAATACATCGGATATTTTCAGGCCTATACGAATACGTACGCTCCGGTCGAAGAGCTTAGAGAATATTTCGAAGTGATTCTACAGCAGCCAGGTGTCGTTGGACTATCTATTGCTACACGGCCTGACTGTTTGCCGGATGATGTTGTCGAATATTTGGCCGAGCTAAACGAGCGCACGTATCTGTGGGTAGAGATGGGTCTCCAGACTATACACGACTCCACCTCTGAGCTAATTAACCGGGCTCACGATAGCCAGTGTTATGTAGATGCTGTTGAGAAGTTGCGGCGTCATGGCATTCGTGTCTGCACCCATATCATTCACGGTCTCCCACAGGAGACGCATGAAATGATGCTTGAAACGGTATCTGCTGTGGCTCGCATGGATGTGCAAGGAATTAAGATTCACCTTCTGCATCTCATGCGTAAAACACCCATGGTGAAGCAATACGAAGCTGGATTGCTACGATTCATGGAACAGGACGAGTATGTGAAGCTCATTGCCGATTCACTCGAAATTTTGCCCCCTGAAATGATTGTACATCGCTTGACTGGAGACGCTCCTCGGGATATCTTAATCGGACCGATGTGGAGCCTCAAGAAATGGGAAGTGCTAAATGCCATTGACGATGAGCTAGTTGCTCGTGATACTTGGCAGGGTAAGTATTGGAGGAAGAGCTAATGGGCTTTATGTCCGTTTTAAGCTTTGCTCATAAATTAATCTCTGAGCGGTTAACTTTAGGTGATCGTGCGATTGATGCCACAGTAGGCACTGGTGCTGATACGCTTTTTCTAGCCAAAGCAACCGGAGCTCGCGGTGAAGTCTACGGCTTTGACATTCAAGCTGCAGCACTGAGGCTGGCTGAAGAGCGCCTGCGGCTTGCAAGAGAGGAAGCTCCCTCGCTCGCCACCGTCACCTTGCTGGAACGTAGTCACGCCGAAATGGCTGAAGCTGTTCCAGCGAACTGGCATGGCACCGTTGGAGCTGTAATGTTCAATCTAGGCTACTTGCCTTCAGGAGATGCCGACAAGAACATCATTACTCAGCCGGACAGCTCCATTGCAGCCTTGGAAGCTTCTCTCCAGTTACTGCGTCCAGGTGGGATCATTACGGCAGTTCTTTATCCCGGCCATGCAGGTGGAGATAAAGAAGCCGCTGCCGTTGAATCTTGGGCAGCAGTTGTTTCCCAAAAGGTAGCACAAAGCATTGTTTATCGTCAGCTGCAGCGCACGGATTCACCTTATATGATTGCGCTCGAAAAGAAAAAAGGAATCCCCTCTTAAACTGTAAGCATCAAACTATTTTATATTTGGGAAGGAAGATGTAGCAATGACTCAACCATATCCTTTGAAATTTCAACCGGAGTTTAAAGAACGTGTCTGGGGAGGCCGCGCGCTGGAGAAATTCGGCCTAGATCTACCTGAAGGACATATTGGCGAAGGCTGGATGATCGCCGATCACGCGAATGGAACGTCTTCGGTGGTAAACGGAGAGTTAGCCGGTCAAGGCTTAGATCAAATTCGTGAGCAGTTCGGCCATGAATGGTTCGGAAGCAAAGGGATTTCAGAAACGGGTGGAAGATTTCCTCTACTAATCAAATTGCTGGATTGCAACGACAATCTTTCCGTTCAAGTCCACCCTACAGATGATTATGAGGGATTGCCACAAGGTGAACTGGGTAAAACAGAGATGTGGTACGTGTTAGACGCTAAGCCAGGTGCCAAAATCATCTATGGTCTTAAAGAAGGCGTGGATCGTGAAACATTGCGCGAAGCACTGGAGAAAGGCACCGTTATGGATAGCCTTCAAGAAGTATCTGTCTCTGCAGGAGACTCCTTCTATATTCCAGCCGGAACCGTTCATGCGCTATGTGCTGGTGTCGTTGTAGCAGAGATCCAGCAAAATTCCGACACTACATACCGCATTTATGACTATGACCGTCCAGGCCTGGACGGAAAACCACGTGAGCTTCATATTGAAGATTCACTTAATGTTACAGCTTATGAAGGCGCCGGGGCTACTTCGATGAAGACAGATAACGCAGTCCCTGGAGAGTGGTTGCAACTTGCCGCTTCGCCATATTTTATCGTTGAAAAAGGAATCGTAAATGGTTCATGGGACCTCACCACTACAGAAGACAGCTTCACTATTCTAGTCATCTGTGAAGGCAGCGGACATCTTGCTTGGGATGGCGGCTCCCAACCTTATGCTGCAGGAGAATGCTATCTGATTCCTTCCAGTCTCGGCCGTTACGCTATCGAAGGTCATTCTACTGTGCTTCGCTCTTATTTACCATAAGTCGAGAACCTTTAGGAGGAATGGACCATGAAGGAAAATAGCTTTACCATAACGGATCCCATAGGTGTAAATATCCATGTCTATGAATGGTTACCTGAATCCGATGTGCCAGTTAGAGGAATCGTGCAAATTTCTCACGGTATGTGTGAAACAGCTATCCGCTATGCTCGTTTTGCGGAAGCATTAACCGGAGTAGGTTATGCAGTATATGTCAATGACCACCGGGGACATGGTAAAACCGCTGGTCAAGTCGATCTGCTTGGCGATGTTGGGGAGGACGGATTCTATTGGATGCGGCGCAATCTGCTCCAGGTAGCAGCCAAAGCACTCTCCAAACATGAAGGTAAGCCCATCTTTCTATTCGCTCATAGTATGGGTTCCTTTCTGGCTCAAAAGCTGATGTGTGAAGAGGGTAACGAAATCTATGAAGGATTTATCCTAAGCGGTACAAATGGTCCTCGCGGTATGCTGCGCCTTGGAGAATCTCTGGCTAGTGCACAGCTCAAGTTAAAGGGTGAACATCACCGTAGTGTACTACTGAACAGCTTAGTATTCGGCAGTTACAACCGTGCTTTTTCTCCTGTAAGAACTGCATATGACTGGCTGAGCAGCGATGATGCGGAAGTTGATAAGTACATTGCCGATCCATTCTGCGGAGCCATTTGTACAACACGCTTTTTCCGTGGTTTCTTCCACCTCCTAAGGGAGATCCATTCCGAGGAATCACTTAGAACATTATGTACAAGTAAGCCCATTTATATATTTGGTGGGGATAAGGATCCTGTAGGGATGAGCGGCCAAGGCATTCCTCGTCTTGCGGAGCTGTACAAAAAACGAGGGATATCGGACGTAGAGTATCAGCTCTATCCAGGTGGCAGGCATGAAATGCTTAATGAGGTGAACCGGGATCAAGTTACGGCCGATGTGCTTAACTGGTTAGAACAGCATCTCCCTTCTGAGGTTACGACTACAGCTTAAAAGAAAACCGTAGGTTTTTTGGATTATTTGAGACAGAGCAGCGATCCTCCCGTTATTAGGGGATCGCTGCTCTTCGTTTTGGGTTGTGAGAAGCTTACATTACTCCTAGCTCCTTTCTTCCCCTCCGCTCCCGGACTCATCTGACGCTTTTGGCCAGCCATTACTATCCCCCTTCATTTTCGGACTTAGAAGACTTTTATGGCCAATCATCACTTCCCTCCACCACTTGCGAATTCTGAAGGCGCTTGCGCATGTAACAAAAAAAGACCGCCCCCAAAGGAACGGTCTTTCCTCCCAACACAATCGCCCTATTACAAAGGCAGCGTATAATACTGAGCGCGTTGGCTCTCGTTCTGCTGATACATTACGATTAGCAGCGTGCGACCTTCTCGAACGGAAGGTGATTCAGCTACGGCTACAGCAGAGTTTGTGGTTTGGACAGACTCTTCTAAACTACTCTCTGTAACTCCCTGTATTAATGACTCAGAAGAAGGTACAGCCCCGTCGTTAGCATCGCCTGCTTCCTCTTCCTCTGAACCCCCATCCGCCCGTAGACCGCTGATGGATTCCAGTACCGCTTCAAGCGAGAACGGTAGCACTTCAAGCACCGTATATTTTTGCAGCTCTCTTTCACTGAGTCCGGCTTCTGCCAATTGCGCAGAGATTTGACCCGGATTAGCAGCGATATCCCTCAAGTAACTCGACCAATCCGACTTATCCAGCACGAAATCCCACCAGATTTTGCGAGGCTTATACTTGTGTCCTAGGAAATAATCAAGCTTCATTAGCCCAGTAATAATATCCATAGATGGAGTCCCACGATCTATCAAGAAGGACTGCAAACGGGTAAAGAGATCTTCTAGCTGATGCCCAATCTTTTGCCAGCCTCTCTCCTCCCAGTAGTCACCGAACTCCTGAAAGAAATCAAATGGTGAATCAAACACGTGACGGATCAAGTATTTGGCTGTATGGTCCATCCGGTGGCTGTTCCAGTATTTCTCCAGCACATCCTCAAGCCGCTTCAAACGAATAATATCCGAGAAGGTCATCATATGACTGCTAAGAATTTCGTAAGGGGCATGTTCCATATACGTATACTCATATTTTGCCGCCTGTGCACGCAGACCCGTCCCGCGAAGCATTTTGAGGAATCCAAGCTGCAGCTCTTCTGGCTCCATAACGAATACATCATTAAAGGTTTTGCGGAAGGTGGTGTAATCCTCCATTGGAAGCCCCGCGATCAAATCCAGATGCTGATCGATATTACGACTTTCCTTAATCTTCATTACCGTACGAGAGAGCTTCTTGAAATTCTGGCGGCGTTTAACAAGCTCGTTCGTCTCATCATTTGTAGACTGTACACCAATCTCAAATCTAAAGATGCCCGGAGGCGCATTATTCGACAGGAAATCCAGAACTTCTGGCCGCATGATATCTGCTGTGATTTCAAACTGGAACACACAGCCTTGATGATTATCGATCAGGAATTGAAACATTTCCATCGCATAGTTGCGGTTGATATTGAAGGTGCGGTCCAAGAATTTAATGATTTTGGCGCCATTTTCAATTAAGTAGAGTAAATCAGACTTCACTCGTTCAATATCATAATAACGTACGCCTACCTCAATACTGGATAAACAAAATTGACAGTTAAACGGGCACCCACGGCTTGTCTCAAAATAAACAATACGTTTGCTCAGATCTGGAATATCCTCTGGAAAACGATGCGGTGTAGGCAGCGTATTTAGATCGCTTTTGGGACGAGGTGGATTTACAATGATCTCCTCTCCCTTACGATAAGCAGCTCCGTACACAAAATGAAATTTCCGGTCGTCTCTCAGCTCCTGCAGCAGATGATGGAACGTCTCTTCTCCATCTCCGTTGACGATGAAATCAATGCCAGCTTCTCTCTTCATCCAATGCAGCGGCTCATAAGAGACTTCCGGTCCTCCGAGAACAATCGTAACCTCAGGCATCACTTGCTTAAGAATTCCGATCAGCTTAAGCGTCTCTTCGATATTCCAGATATAACAGGAGAAGCCAATCACATCTGGCCGTTTCTGAAACAAGTCGGACACGATATTCATCACGGGATCTTTAATGGTGTATTCCACCAAATGAATATCTTTAAATTCGTGCTCACTGTAGGCTTTAAGCAAACGGATCGCCAGTGAGGTATGGATATATTTTGCGTTTAGCGTGGTCAGAACGATTTTCAATGCTACACGACCTTTTCTACATTTCATTTTGAAAAAACTCTAGGAATGCCTTACCATACTTCCGGTATTTCACTTCCCCGACACCCTTTACCCTCAGCATTTCCGCTTCGGTCTGCGGGCAAACCACACTCATCTCACGCAGCGTTGCATCATTAAAAATGATATATGAGGGCACATGCTCACGTCCAGCCAACTCTCGCCGGATCAGACGCAGCTGCTCGAAGACGGTCTCATTGACTGCGGAAGGTGACAGGTCATGACCGCGACTACGAACTCGCGTACCAGATGCCGCACCTGCTCGTGACGGCCGCGCAACTCTCTGCATCACCTCACGCTGCCCGCGCAGTACTTCGGCAGCCAGAGGCTGAAGCCGTACTACTGGATACTGTCCTTCCGACAAGGCCAGATATCCCTCTGAGATCAGCACATTGATGCTCTCCGAGATTTCCTTCTCTGTCCGGCTCGACATCGCCCCATGCGTTGGCAGCTTGTCAAAACCATATTGCATCACTTTCTGATTGCGAGAGCCTTTCAGCACAGAAGCCACCAATGCTACTCCATAACGTTCCCGCATACGGTGGATGCAAGAGAATATCTTTTGCGCATCTACGGTCATATCTATAAGCTCTCGTTCATCTGTACACGAGCTGCAAATGCCGCATAACTTGTCCTCATGCTCCTCACCGAAATAATCCAGCTGGGCACTGCGCAAGCAGCGGGTAGTATAACAATAATCAATCATTTGCTGAAGCTTGCGATATTCGTTAGCTTTACGGTCCGTATCCTGTGGATTCTGCTCGATCAGGAACTTTTGCGTCATAATATCCTGTGCACTAAAGAGCAGGATACACTCACTAGGCTCACCATCACGTCCAGCACGGCCTGCTTCCTGAACATAAGCTTCCATGTTTTTTGGCATATTGTAATGAATTACGTAGCGGACATTGGATTTATCAATCCCCATCCCAAAAGCGTTCGTGGCCACCATAACCCGGATATCATCATATAGAAAGCCTTCCTGACTGTCTGCCCGCTCCTGATCATTCATACCTGCGTGATAGCGGCCTGCCGCTATTCCAGAAGCCTGCAGCCTTTGATATAGATCATCCACTTCTTTGCGTGTAGCCGCATAAACAATACCCGGCTGATGAGAATGCGTTGCTGTGTAATCCATGACGAATTCCCGCTTATTCTCTCCACGTAGCACAGACATCGCTAGATTATCTCTTCCGAGTCCAGTCATGAAAATACCCGGCTCGCGCAGACGCAGCAGCCGAACCATATCCTCCATAACCTCTGGTGTTGCCGTCGCTGTAAATGCAGCCAAGATTGGCCGTTCTGGCAGCTCGTTCACAAAAGGCGATACCGACAAATAACTTGTACGGAAATCATGTCCCCACTGAGATACACAGTGCGCCTCATCCACAGCCACACAGGAAATCGCCAGTTCAGCCATCTCCAGTCGGAACCAGTCCAGCTCTAGCCTTTCAGGTGCGACATAAAGCAGCTTCAAATCGCCGCGACGGGCAGCCCGAATCCGCTCATTTACTTCTTTCCCGCTTAACGTGCTATTAATAAAGGCTGCCGGAATACCTGCCGTGGTTAACGCATCGACCTGATCCTTCATCAGAGAGATCAATGGTGAGATCACCAGTGTCAGCCCAGGAAGCAGCAGTGCGGGAACTTGATAGCAAATCGATTTCCCACCTCCCGTAGGAAGAATACCGAGTGTGTCGCGACCTTCCAGCAAGTTCTGAACAATCTTCTTCTGACCATCCCGAAAATCCGGATAACCGTAATATTTTTGCAGCTCAGCCTGCGCCTGTTCAATAGTAGGTGCTTGCATCATCATATCTCTCATAACCCCTTAAGCGTTTCTATCTTTAGTTTAGCGGTCAAAAGTGTATTGAGCAACACTCCTTAACTATGGTCACCATGTTCTTCCTTTGAAATATTTACATAAAAGGCCTTCTTTTAAGCCAAGCTTTAAGAAGAGAGATTTCATAGAAGGGTGGAGCGACCGTGCAAAATTGGAAACAAAAATATACCTCTTTTAAACATAAGCCTGCACGCAAAGAGTCCTCTGCCCAGGACAATCGTCCGGTAAAGCCACTGGATTCCAGCCTGGAGAGCAATATAAGCTTCATTCAACAAGTCTTTGGAGAAGACAGCGATCTTATAGTCCGTAACTTCAAGGTGTACGGTAGACATGATGCGGCTATTATCTTTTTTTCTTCTGTGGTGGACCAGAATCAAATTCAGAACTATGTTTTAAAGCCATTAATGAATGTTTCCTCTGATCTCTCAGAAATTCCAAAAGATCTAAAGGATTTACCTGATTACATCTGGAGTATGACGGTACAAGTAACACAAGGTAACCGTACTAAGGATCTAAATACTCTAGCCTCTATCTTGCTGGAGGGAAATGTAGTTCTAATCATAGATGGAATGGATCAGGCACTTTACTTCAATCTGCGTAAAATTGAGCATCGTAGCATTGAGCAACCTCAAACTGAACAAGTCATACGCGGTTCGCGTGATGGGTTTATAGAGAATTTAGAATCCAATATCTCTTTGCTTCGCTATCGACTACAAACACCGGATTTTCGTGTAGTAACTGCCCCTCTTGGCCTACGAACGCGCTCAAAAGTATCTGTTTGTTATATCGAAGGAATAGCCGATCCAGGGCTAGTTCAAAAGGTGATGAAGCGATTATCAGCAATAAATGTAGACGGCATCCTTGATGCGGGGTATATCGAGCAATTCATAGAAGATCATCCCCTTTCCCCGTTTCCACAGGTTCAGCCAACCGAACGTCCGGATAAATCTATAGCCTCTTTATTAGAAGGACGAGTCATCATCCTTGTAGATGGCTCACCATTCTGCCTCATCGTCCCGGCGCTTTTCAATCAGTTCTTTCAGACGATGGATGACTATACAGAACGTTTTGTTGTAGGAAGCCTCCTAAGAATGATCCGCCTGATCGCATTATTATTTTCCCTTTTCTTCCCAGCCTTATATGTATCCATTATCTCTTTCAATCCTGAGCTATTGCCGACAGAGTTCGCCGTAGCAATAACTGGTGCAAGAGCTGGCGTACCCTTTCCAGCCGTATTGGAAGTTCTGATTATGGAAGTCTTCATGGAGGTGCTGCGCGAAGCAACCATTCGCCTACCGCAAATGATTGGCGGGGCTCTTTCTATTGTAGGTGTGCTTGTCATTGGTCAGGCAGCCGTAGCAGCAGGTCTGGCGAGTCCCACTACCGTAGTTGTTGTTGCTATAACGACTATAGGGTCTTTTGCCACACCCGCTTACAATGCTGCTATCTCTTCAAGAATGCTTAGATTTCCATTGATCATATTGGCAGGCTGCTTTGGCCTGTACGGAGTAATGCTTGGCACTATTGTTATTGTTAACCACTTATTATTCCTGGAATCGTTTGGCGTTCCCTACATGACACCCTTTGTGCCTACGATTTGGAAAGACCTCAAGGATAGTATCGTTCGGGTACCTTTATGGTGGATGCGAAGTCGCCCAAGCTTTCTCAATACACCTGATCCTGACCTTCTTGCGAAGGATATCCCCAAAATGCATACCGATCTGATTTTTAAGGAGAAAAGTGAAGCTGATGAATAGTAACCGCCCCATAACAACGATCCAAGTCATGGCTGTAATCATCAGTACGATTATAGGAATAGGAATCTTAAGTATTCCTCGTTATATGGCTGAAGCCGGAGACAGTGGTGCACCGCTCGTAACTGCTTCTGGCGTACCTGTTGCTTTTTTGGGTTGCTGGTTTACAGCGGTTGTCTGCCGAAAATTCCCTAACGAAACGTTGTTCGTATTCAGCCGCCGCCTTCTCGGAACTTGGCTCGCAGATATTTTCTCCATGCTTATTACTTTGTTTTTTGCTTTCTCTGCCGGGATCACCATGCGCCAATTCGGAGAAGTATGTGTTGCGGTTGTCTTTAAAAAGACACCAATCGAAGCAGTAATTCTCTTAATGCTCCTACTGGTTGCCTTATCAATCCGTAGAAATATTGTAAAATTCACTTATGTACATGTTTTTTATTTACCCTTTATTCTATTATCCGTTATCGCAATTATATTGGTAGCTATGAGAAATGTTGATGTTCTGAACCTGCTACCCCTCACCGGAAATTACACCACCTTTTCAAGCTTTTCCAAAGGAACAATTACATCCGCTGGCCTTTATCAAGGCACACTTGTCATCATCCTGCTGGTTCCTCTAATGAAAAAACCTCAACAGATCCTTAAAGCAGGCACTGTTGCGCTTGGTATCATTGGATTCATTTATGTAATGATCGTGTGGGTCACTCTAGGCATGTTTGGAGCTCAGGAAACCAAATTACTGTCCTATCCAACCCTAGAAGCAGCTCGCTCCATATCCATCGGCGCAGGACTATTAGAACGGTTTGATGCTCTTTTTATAATAATTTGGGTGATTTCTATATTCACTACCATTTTTACGAACTACTACTTAGCCGCATACTCTCTGCAACAAGTGCTGCGGCACAAGGATCACCGCCTAATATCCAGTTTCTTACTTCCACTTATCTTCACTTTTTCACTTTTGCCGAGAAACATTTTTCAGGTCTATTCATTTGCTAGCATTACAGCGATAATCGGTTTGATTTTTTTGACCTTCTATCCTCTTTTATTATGGTTAGTCTCTTTAATCCGAAATAAAGGAGCCATTTCTCATGAATGAAAAAATTTATAAGCGTGTAGTTCTTATTTTTATTCTCTCACTCCTGTCTGGATTGCTCGCAGGTTGCTGGGACCAGCTCGAAATTGAAGATCGTGCATTGGTGCTAGGGTTATCCATTGATTCCGTCCCTCCAGACAGCAAAACAAATGATGACCAAACCACTCATCTTAAAAGCGCAAATATTAACCTACCCCAAATTCGTGTAACCGCCCAAATTGCGGTTCCGGGAAGAGTTCCACTCGGACCAGGCAGTGGGGGTGAAGGCGGAGGCGGGAATCAAAATCCAGTATGGGTCGTAGAAGTATACGGGTACACATTAGATGACGCCATGAACAATTTGCAGCAGCAAATTTCTGATCCACGTTATCTAATTCATTTACGAGTAATTATTATTAGTGAAGACATAGCAAGAAAAAGCATGGACGACTTAAATGATTATTTGCGGCGAAATCCAGAAGTTCGTCGCCGGACCTGGCTGCTAGTATCCGAAGGGGAAGCTGCCAAATTCATGAATATTAATCCTCCACTGCAGCGAGTGCCGACCCTTTACATCCTCTCCACCATGGAAAAAGCAGTGACATCGGGGAAATTTCCCGCTGATTATATAGGTGTATTCTGGTCAGCAGATTCCAAATGGGGCGAAAGTGGTTATCTGCCTTACGTCTCATTACATCAGGAAGACAATATCATGATTAAAGGCCTAGCTTACTTTAGTGGTGGAGTGATGGTCGGTTCGACGATTCCGATTGAGATTGGAGCATATATGTCCATGAAGGGCATTAATCCCGGGGGATACTCCGATCTTTTTTATGCTGATGAATTCGGTCCGGTGATGCTCAAGGTCAACGACCGGTTCACGAGGGTGAAAGTTCAATTCAAAGCGGGCAAACCTCACATCACCTATAACCTCTCTTTAGAGGCGGCTCTAGATGAGCATTTACGTAGTAATATCCCTATCGATTCCAGCCGTTCTTTAGAGAAGATTGAAGATATCTTTCAAAAGAGAGTGATCGGTATTTTCAACCACCTTATTGAAGAAACTCAACAAGCACATTCCGATGTCTTTGGCATGGGTGAATATATTCGTGCATATGCTCCCTCCTACTGGAAAGCACATGTTCGTGACAAACATGACTGGGAGCAGCAGTATTCCAATCTCAGTATTGAAGTTAAGTTGAAAATTCACATCGACAGAGTAGGTCTTAAACAAAATTAAATGACGTTTATAGGAGGCTCTACTATGCTCTATCACCAGCTAACCTACGTAATTGTTGCGCTGCTGATCTCCAGTGTTCTGTTGCTTACTGTGGATACTAAAATATATGCAGTCAATGCTATGCACCGGGAAAAGAAATACGCTAATGTGATCGGTTGGATATATTTCAGCTTATTCCTGCTGATAGGACTAGCTCAGCTATTCTATCTATAAATCGAATTCGTTTCTTGCTGTCCTTCACATAGTATTTCTTAACCGCCCATGGTATATTGAGGAGTACAATATTAAAGGACGGAGAATGCAGTCATGAACACAAGAAGAAATCCTAAAGAAACAGCCAAAAGAGGTACTCGTTCCCACAGCAATTCCCACAGCAAGCCAAATGGCAAGCTTAATCATAAAGCTAAAGCACCCGCAGCGCCCAAGTCTTTTACAGTAAATGAACCTTCTGAGCTGTTACCCTTCTTACTCATCCATATCACAGGCCGTGGACGAAATGCAATTAAATCTATCCTCTCGCGTGGACAAGTAGCAGTGAATGGCAAAGTAGTCACACAGCATAATTTTCAATTACATTCGGGTCAAACTGTGACGATTGATCAAGAGAAGCCTGTACAAGTAGCGGAAATGATCGGACTCACCATCGTCCATGAAGATGATGATCTAATCATTATTCAGAAGGATGCTGGACTGCTGTCGATTGCCACTGCGGAAGAAAATGAATTAACAGCTTACCGCCAGCTTATGGAGCATGTCCGCATCAGCAATCCTAAGAATCGAATTTTTGTCGTGCACCGCTTGGACCGCGATACGTCTGGGGTAATGATGTTTGCCAAAAGCGAACGGATCCAGCAAGCACTGCAAACTACGTGGAAGGATACCGTGAAAGAACGTTCTTACGTAGCTCTAGTTGAAGGCGCCGTTAAAAGACCTGAAGGTACAGTGAGCTCTTGGCTAAAAGAAACCTCTACCCTGAAAATGTACTCCAGTCCTCATGAAGGCGATGGTCTACATGCGATCACACATTATAAGCTCATTCAGGCGAACCGCCACTTCTCGTTGCTTGAGGTAAAGCTTGAAACTGGACGCAAAAATCAGATTCGTGTTCATATGGCAGATATCGGCCATCCGATTGCAGGAGACAAGAAGTATGGTGCAGAGACCAAAACGGTAGGTCGCCTCGGTCTGCATGCTCGTGTACTTTCTTTTATTCATCCTACAACAGGAGAGTTAATGACCTTCGAAAGCCCAATTCCGAAGACATTCCTGAAATATACCGCACCTGCACCTACGAACTGACAAGATCACATTGAACACCCATTCATCCTAAGGGGGCTGATTACAGTGGAGCTTACTACACTACAATCGCTACAATAACTTAACAAAGAATGGGTGATTAGCTATGACAACAGCACATCATTATGAATGTATTGAACGTTTACCCACGACTGAGGAGCATGCCTCCTTATGGGAAGCTGTCGGTTGGGGGAACGTGAATACGGAAATGACCGCAGCCTCTCTGGCTCATTCGGTGTATGGTATGGTCGTTGTACAGGAAGACAAGGTTATCGGTATGGGGCGGATCGTCGGCGATGGTCATATGTATTTCTATATTCAGGACGTAGCCGTGCTTCCCGAATTTCAGGGCCAAGGCATTGGTAATGTCATTATTGAGCAGCTAATACACTATATTCGATCTCATTGTTTTTCTGGCGCGTTCGTCGGACTTTTCGCATCACATGGGAATGATACCTTTTACGAACGATACGGCTTTCAGAATCATGCCCCGGGTATGACGGGCATGTTCAAGGTCATGGAGTAACAAGCGAAAGATGCCCGGTCCATATGGTCCCTGGGCATCTTTTTCACTTCTATTTAGATCATGTTACAATACTAATAAACAAAAGAAGGTGCCATTATTGTTCCATCCTACTGTCTTCGATAATATTAAAATTGCTTTTGAGAACCAAATCTACGATTACGATAATTTGGACGGAATTCTAGTAGTTACGGATCGTTCCGACCTTCTGAATATGGCATTGATGTCCAGAGAATTTAGCCTTTCCTTCCAATTGACGGCTGGCAGGAGCGTAACCGCCGAAGTCTTTCTTACTTCATCTGTGAAAGATCTTAGCGATGAAATATTGGAAGTGCCTAACACGGATCCCGGTTGCAATCTTTCGTTACGTTTTTATATGGAGATCGAAGATATTCCTGCTGAATGTCAGGCAATCGAGAGTATTCTCAAAGCGATCTGGGGGCCTGAATTCCAGCCCGTGCAATCTTTAAGCTTCATTTATGGTCAAGAAGGTGAAACCTACAACAACTGCATCGAGCTGCGATTCAAAAGGCAAATCACGGAGGAGCAGATGGAGGACATTCCGAACCTGCTGAATCATCTTCTGCAAAGTGTAGAAGAACTGGAATCTTTCTCCGTATAATCCCTACTGCACACCGTTCGTACTTTGGAAAAAGAGGTGAGCCAGAAATGAAATTCCTGCCTGCTACCAAAAGTAACCGTTGGTTTATCTGGATGGCTGTTTATGGTGTTTTTCTGTGGTTGCTTTTCATTCTGCACAGATTCGTTATGATGGCTCATACATTAGATGTCACACTCTTGCTGCGCTTCGCACTCTTTTCCATTATTGTATCTGGTATCGTTAACGTCTTAGCGTGGTTCGGAGCTCGTCTACTCTGGTTAATCACTACAACAGGAATAATCATCGGTTCAGTAATTATGCTAAGCTACACCTATAGAGAGATGTCCGGTTGGGAGGATCTCGCGGGACTCCTTGCTTTTTTCTTTTTTACATGTGGAGGATTTGTACTCGGTTTATTGGCGGAAGGAATTCGTCTGCTAGTTAAGCAGTGGCCGAAAGCTTGAACGGAGGAGATGATCGATCGTTGTCCAATTCTTTTCTAACCAAAAATGCATTGTCCCATTCCTTAAAAGAACTAATGGAACATACGTCGCTCAATAAAATTACAGTCAAACAGCTCGTGGACCATTGCGGACTAAATCGACAAACTTTCTATTATCATTTTCAAGATATATTTGATTTACTCGGTTGGATCTATAAGACTGAGGCTGTAGAGAGCATCGCCCAGTATCGTAGCTACAGTACGTGGACGGACGGTTTTTATAGAATCTTCTGCTATATCGAACGAAATAAAACCTTTTGCTGCAACACCTTGAACTCACTGGGCAGAAATCATCTGGATGCGTATCTATACGAAGTGACGAATGATCTCATTATGGGTGTCATAAACGAACTGTCCGCCGGGATGGAGGTTAGCCACGAAGATAAACATTTCATTGCTAACTTCTATACACTGGCCTTCACAGGCCTTGTCATTCAGTGGATGAGAGACGGGATGAAGGAGCATCCGGATCACATTATCGAGAAGCTAAGTGTACTCATTGAGGGGAATTTTCTAAAAGCTTTGCACAAATATGAGAACAAACCGTTGTAACCTTTGGGTTCAGCGGTTTTTTTGTCTAAAAACTAGACACATAGACCGTAATGACTAAAATCCATACACTCTAAAAGGATTGATTATACCTTCGAAATTGGAGTTGGTTTACATTAAGAATGTGATTATTTCAACAACAACTTGGAGGCGACCATTGTGAAAAAAGAGTACGGTAATAAACAGGTTTATTTTGTCGGTGGCGGAATTGCATCCTTAGCGGGCGCGGCTTACCTGGTCAGAGACTGTGACTTTCCGGGACAGAACATTCACATTATTGAAGAGATGAAGATTCTCGGTGGCAGCAACGACGGCGCAGGTGACGCTGAGCACGGTTATGTCATTCGCGGTGGCCGAATGCTCAACGATGAGACCTATGAGAATACATGGGATCTACTCATGTCGATTCCCTCCCTCGACCATCCTGAGAAATCCGTTAGAGAAGAGATTATAGAATTCGATACCGCCAATCCAACACATGCTAACGCTAGACTCGTTAACCGCAACGGTGATGTGGAAGATGTATTATCCATGGGCTTTGATATGGCTGACCGGCTTGCGATGGGTAAATTAATTATTACACCGGAAGAAAAAATGGGGAAAGCTCGGATTAACGACTGGTTTGGTCCACACTTTTTCACCACGAACTTCTGGTATATGTGGGCTACTACTTTCGCCTTCCAACCTTGGCATAGCGCGGTAGAGCTTAAACGATATATGATTCGCTTCGTTCATGAGTTCCCAAGAATTCAAACCCTGGAAGGCGTAACCCGTACTCCATATAACCAGTATGATTCCATCATCTTACCTATGCACAAATATCTCGAAGGCTTTGGTGTAGACTTTACATTGAAATGTACAGTAACTGACCTGCAGTTCAAAGACGGAGATGGCATTACCGTAACCCAAATGAACGTCCTGCGCCAAGGTGTCCCAGACGTTATTAACATAAGCGAAGACGATATCGTAATCGTCACGAACGGCTCCATGACTGAAGGATCGAGCCTTGGATCCATGACCTCTGCCCCACGTCTCAATGGGAAGGGTAGCTCATGGAAGTTATGGGAGAACATCGCTGCCAAAAAACCAGGTCTCGGCAACCCATCCTCCTTTGATGATCATATCGATGGTTCAAAATGGGAGTCCTTTACCGTAACCTTCCAAGATTCCAAATTCTTCGATCTTATGGAGAAATTCACTCGTAATCGTGCAGGTACTGGCGCATTGGTTACCTTTAAAGATTCGAGCTGGTTAATGTCCGTTGTATTAGCTTTCCAACCGCATTTCCGCAATCAACCAGAGCATGTAAAAGTATTCTGGGGTTACGGTTTGTACCCTGACAACGTAGGAGACTTCGTGAAGAAGAAAATGAGCGAATGTACCGGTGAAGAAATCATGGAAGAATTAATCGGTCATCTTCATTTCGAAGAACATAAGGACGAGATCATGGCAACTGCTAATTGTATTCCATGTATGATGCCTTATATCACTTCACAATTCATGCCTAGATTAAATAGTGACCGACCTAAAGTAGTTCCTGAAGGCTCCACTAACCTTGCCTTCGTTGGCCAATATTGCGAAATTCCAGATGATGTTGTATTCACGGAAGAATACTCTATCCGAGCAGCAAGAACTGCAGTATACACATTGCTCGGCATTAACCGGCCTATCGAGCCAATCAATCAACATCAGTACGATGTCCGCACCTTGTTCACAAGCTTTATCACTTCTTTTAGATAAACACATCATAAAAAGACAAGCGCTCCCGTATAGATTCGGGGGCGCTTGTCTTTGTAGTGTGTAAAACAGAGCAGAGTTTCGGAATTAAAAAAAGAAGAAATGGATACTTCTCCATCTCTTCTTCTCCACACTATACGAACTTTATATATTGCAAGATCCATCTGCGCAGCCATCATCCCTGGATACTTCGGATTTTCCATTGCCAACCACCTGCAGCGTTGGCCCTGCTTGCTCCTCCGCCCAGACAGTATCCAACACCTCTGTAAATACAGGTCCTGGCTGTGCACCGGATAACGCATATTTATTATTGAACACGAAGAATGGTACACCGGTAATATTAAGACGGCTTCCTTCCTTGATATCGCCGTTCACTTCAGCTGTGTAAGCATCTGTCTCCAGCATTTCCGCAACTTCTGCCTGATCCAGCCCTACCTCGGCAGCAAGTGTAGCAAGTACACTGCGGTCTCCAAGATTCAATGAATCCGTAAAGTAGGCACGTAGCAAACGTTCGGACATTTCTGCACCTTTTCCTTTTGAGCTTGCAAAGTGACTCAGGCGGTGGCTGTCGAAAGTATTCGTATGCTTCACTGTATCAAAATTGAATTCCAATCCCACATCTTGTGCTTGCTCAGCTAACTGAGCATTCATTGCTTTTGCTTTTTCGATTGACATGCCGTATTTGGTAGCCAACAGCTCATGAATATTCTTATCTGTACTCACCTCTGCGTGTGGATCTAGTTGAAAGCTACGGAATACCACCTCTACTTGATCACGGTTCGGGAACTGACTCAGCGCATTCTCCAAACGTCTTTTACCAATATAACAAAATGGACACGCATAATCGGACCAAATATCTATTCTCATGAAAAAAACCTCCTAATATTATTGTTCATTTGTAACTGCTGAATAAGATTGATAACTAAATATTCGTCGCTTACTATTATATAGTTAAAAACCGAAAAATACAAACTTAACTTTTATTTTCAAAAACTCTCATTAGACCTGAACCCCAACTAAAAGTATACGAAAGTGGTATATACGCTCTTCATTAGGAACGATAGAATCAAGGTAACCATTTCGCCGGGAGACTACATTCAGATTAGCGGACGAAAGAAGTCCTGAAGGGAGATTCAAGATATGTATGATCTATCTATAGTGATTCCTACCCGTAACCGAATCGACGACCTTACGGTGTGCATAGAATCCATTGGCAAGCAGACACAGCTTGAGGACATCTCCATCGAGCTATGGATTGTGGACGACGGTGAGATCCCTGAGGACAGATTAGCCTATTATCGTGAAATACTAACTGGATTACCGCAGGCTAAACTACATTATCATCGCAAAACTAAGCCTGGTCTCTGGCTTTCACGTTACGAAGCGCTAGGACTGATCCATGCAGAAATTATGCTCCACTTAGATGATGATGCAGAATTAGATGACTCCTTATATATTCGACGACTGCTAGATACTTATGCAGCTGATGATTCCATTGTTGGAGTAGGTGGTGTAGCCAAAGGCATACATAGTAGCATGCCAAGCAGGCTATTCGGTATGCTAACCGGACAAATGTCCGGATCACCAGGCAGATTGTCGGCAAGTATGTTTGCAGGCTCGCAATTCCTTTGGGGAGAGAAGGAGCATGTATTTGAAACGGATTTTTTTCACGGATGCAATATGTCCTTCCGGCGTACGGCACTGCGTGATATTAAGCCCTATCCATGGATGACAAGCTATTCCATAGCCGAAGATATTTATTTGTCCCATTTGGCTAGCCGCTATGGCAAGCTTGTAATTAATCCCGCGATGAAGATCGTCCATCATGAGTCGCCAGGCTCTCGCGATAAGGCAGGCGTTGTAGCACGTGCTACCGCCATCAACCACTACTATCTGCTCAACTTGCGTAAAGCTCCTTTTATGAATTATGCTGCCTTGATTTGGACACTGACTTGTCTGACGGCTAAAGCAACTCTAAAACGGAATTTCAAAGCCGTTAACGGATATGCCAAGGGTATCCTCTTCGTATTAAATCCTCGCAAGAATAAATATAGTGAATATATGCTCGATTAAGTAGCATCGTATACTTCTAAATCTGTAGCACCGCTCCGAATCAGGATACGGGGCTTTTTTCTATGTCGCCCGATTATATCCCTAAATGTGTCATGAAATTAATTTCCATCAACTTGTTATCTGGGGTATGATATAAATAATGTGTTTTGTTTTAGAAACTAACTTTATGGATGGTGGAATATGTTCAAGAACAAAAAAACGACGCTGATCCTCGTTGTAATCGTCATCGCCCTCATAGCTGTCGGCGCTTGGCTAATTACTAAGGATAAGGACGATAAAACAGCGGGAACTACGGGTAGCGCAACAACAGCCGGAAAAGGAGAGGAAAAGTCTCTCTCACAAACCTTTTATATTTATGACACTGTTGTGAATATCAAAGTGTTCGGTGCTACAGTAGAACAGAAAAATATGGATGATATCCAGCAGATGCTGGAGCGAATGGATATGGAGCTTAGCCGCACCAAAGAAGGTGGAGAGACTTACGCAGTCAATCAGGCAGCAGGAAAAGAAGCGGTTGTTGTTTCTGACGAGACCCTGGATGTAATTAAACAATCCATACAATACGCAAAGGAAATGGACGGGCTTTTTGATCCTACAATCGGTCCGTTAATCGATCTATGGAATATTGGTAGCGGTGGAAATAAGGTACCTCCCCAAGCTGAAATTGATAAAGCGAAGAGCCTAACCAATTACAAGGACGTTGAAATTGATGAAGCTGCGAAAACTGTAAAGCTGATGAAGGAAAATATGGTGCTAGATCTGGGCGGTATTGGTAAAGGTTATGCTGCTGACCGTATCGCTGATTATTTGAAAGAGCAAGGTCTAAATAGCGCTATGATTAATCTCGGAGGCAGCAGTATTATTGCTCTCGGTAAGAAGCCAAACGGAACGGAATGGAATATCGGCTTACAGGATCCAGATCAAAGCCGTGGCACACAGCTAGGAACCATTAAGATCTCAGATGAGGTCATCGATGCTTCAGGTGTATATGAACGGTATTTTATGCAGGACAATGTTCGTTACCATCATATCCTTGATCCACGCACAGGATATCCCTCACAGAACGGTCTCAAAAGCCTTACCATTATGAGCCCGAATGCAACAGATGCGGATGCCTTATCCACTGGGGTATTCCTGATGGGAATCGAGGAGGGCATGAAATATCTTGAATCTTTACCTGATGATGTTGAAGCTTTCTTTATTACCGACGACAACAAAATCTATGCCACTAAAGGTATAAAAGAAAGAATGAACCTGACAGATCCAACGTACAGCTTCGCAGAGTAAACGAAAAAAGCTTGTCCCATTGAGCCGAAGCTGGCTTTCTAGGGAGCAAGCTTTTTTTGATAGGAGATGGTTCAATCTCTGGCCGTCGAGACTAAGCAACTAAACCATTATATGTTGAAAAGAATTAGGAAAAATATCATGGCTCTAGAAGATCAATATCATAAGATTATGCTGCTGTTCGCTACTTAGACGTTGTACTCAGGTCATAGCTTCGCAGTTTCACTTGCCAAGACCTTATTGAGAAAAATCACAATAGTCTACCGTCTCTGAACGGAGAAGGATGGTGTGGATAGAAAGCGAAAAAATCTGGGTATGTATCAACTTTTATCGGTTTATTTCTTAGAACATCAGTTTTATTTCAATCTACTCCAGTGTAGGAAAGACCGCTTTCTTGCGGCTTACCACTGCAGTTCTCCGCATTACAATCCACGCTCCTGCGTAGGGAGCGACGAAACATACGTATGTGGCATTCTTGATCCAGCAATTTCAATCCACGCTCCCGCGTAGGGAGCGACAAGATATGGAAATACAGAAAGATGATCTCGATAAATTTCAATCCACGCTCCCGCGTAGGGAGCGACCAATACTTACTTTAGGCTGTACGACAACATGTTTATTTCAATCCACGCTCCCGCGTAGGGAGCGACTCGGTGCGTGCGTTGCGTATATGCTGGCGGAGGATTTCAATCCACGCTCCCGCGTAGGGAGCGACTCGTTTCATTTTGTTGAACAACCAGGCTACTGGTAATTTCAATCCACGCTCCCGCGTAGGGAGCGACGGTGCTGTTGATGGCCCTGGTCCGTCATAGTCTTATTTCAATCCACGCTCCCGCGTAGGGAGCGACAAGTAAACCATGAGCGCCAATCCAACGGATATTAGATTTCAATCCACGCTCCCGCGTAGGGAGCGACCTCAGTGTAGTTACCGCCCTCTGTCGCTTTCAATCATTTCAATCCACGCTCCCGCGTAGGGAGCGACCAGAACAACAGGCGTTGATTGACGCAGCTCAAGCATTTCAATCCACGCTCCCGCGTAGGGAGCGACGCGTATATAATCCCAAACCAACGGAACCGGAAATTTCAATCCACGCTCCCGCGTAGGGAGCGACCCCTGCCGGATCGGCAGATTGTATAAAGGGTATATTTCAATTCACGCTCCCGCGTAGGGAGCGACTACTGAGCGATTTTTTCATAAGCCCCCCCGATACGATTTCAATCCACGCTCCCGCGTAGGGAGCGACAAGGTCTGGAAATAGTTTTTCAGAATGAATTCATTTCAATCCACGCTCCCGCGTAGGGAGCGACAACTCTACAAGACCGGCTATTGATCCGATTTCCATTTCAATCCACGCTCCCGCGTAGGGAGCGACGTGACTCCGGTATTTGCAAGAACCAATGTAATAATTTCAATCCACGCTCCCGCGTAGGGAGCGACTCTATATAGTTCTTCCAGTTTACACCAACATACTATTTCAATCCACGCTCCCGCGTAGGGAGCGACGATCGTCCTGTGATGCTATGGGCGGTGTGGTGTTAATTTCAATCCACGCTCCCGCGTAGGGAGCGACCGGATATCGTAAGCCGCGCCGTTGTATACGTAAGATTTCAATCCACGCTCCCGCGTAGGGAGCGACGGTCGCGGAATTAGTGCTTCGATTACCCTAATGAAATTTCAATCCACGCTCCCGCGTAGGGAGCGACTATTCACGACACCCTTGACCTGTCATTTGAATATATTTCAATCCACGCTCCCGCGTAGGGAGCGACGCCACACAGGAGCCGTCAAGGGCGCGTTAGCGGCATTTCAATCCACGCTCCCGCGTAGGGAGCGACGAAAACTATGTAGCAAATCATAGTAACCAACGTATTTCAATCCACGCTCCCGCGTAGGGAGCGACGATAGCTGTCAATAGGTACAGTAATCTTGATAGGATTTCAATCCACGCTCCCGCGTAGGGAGCGACATGAATCTGTAAAAATCAATGTACTAGATACTACAATTTCAATCCACGCTCCCGCGTAGGGAGCGACCTGGAGTCTTTTCAGATGCTTTAAGCATTTCGGTATTTCAATCCACGCTCCCGCGTAGGGAGCGACCAATACTCATTACAAGTTGCGCCTGTTGCATAATATTTCAATCCACGCTCCCGCGTAGGGAGCGACAGCGATTACACCCATAAAAAAGAAAATAATCTTCCTGAAAATTAAAAAATCACTATTTCTCTCGCAATATACAACTTACACTAATTTCACTCAATCATTCTTTTGTAAAAAATGTAATAAATCCGGTGCGAAGGATCCGTGCATTTCATGTGAGCTTCACATTCGCACTACAAGATTAAGGGGCATTCGAGGTCAATGGATTCCTTGATGCCTACATGCTCAACCTTATTTTTGTGGTTATTGCCAAGTTGGTAGAAGCGAAGACTGTCCTCTTTTTCGTTAATAATGCTCTTCAGTTTGATTTTCAATTCAGCAAACTGTGTAGGATCTACTACACATTCAAACACCGAATTCTGAACCCGTTGTCCGTAATTTTGGCAGACCTTAGCGACTCTCCGCAACCTGGATTGGCCTATACTGCTGGTGGTGCTTACATCATACGTAATCAGAATCAGCAATTCTCACACCTACTTCCATAGAAAGGGAGGATACTCGTCCAGATCGTTCCTCAAATGACGAGCTAATAGCAGCGCTTGGGCGTGGGGAACCAGTCCCCAGTTTATTTTCTCTCCCAAATATGGATGGGTGATGTTCTCTTGCTTCTTATTCTGCCAAGCAGCAAGAAATTTTTTGCGGGCTTCGTCGGTCATAATGACAGCGCCGTTTTCTTTTTTGAGGAAGTCCTCTTTATGAAAAAGCTTCTTGTTAATCAACGACAAAACGAACTTATCAGCGAAGACTCCCCGTAGCTCCTCCATCAGATCCAACGCCAGAGAGATTCTTCCCGGCCTGTCCCGGTGCAGAAATCCTACATAAGCATCCAACCCAACAGCTTCCAGTGAAGCGGCAGTATCATGGGACAATAGCGTATAGGCTAGAGATAACATTGCATTCACATTGTCCAGCGGAGGTCTACGGGAGCGCGAATGAAAATTGAAATCGTCTTTCTGTTGCAAAATCATCTGATCAAACAGTTTATTATAACTAACCGCAGCCTGCCCTTCTAACCCGCGCAAACGGTCTAGCTGTTCGCAGACCCTTACCTCAAGCAGAATAGAGGATAAATGCCGGGAAGTCTCTTTAAACTGCTCAACATCAATGCGCAAGGGATAATCACGTGTCATCCGCTCCAGCATCCATTTGTGATTGTAGATTTTACCTATAATAAAATTGCGGGCGATCCTGGCAGACAACTGCTCATCCTCTGAGAGAAGATACTGCTTTTTTCTCAGCACCACATTTCCCTTGCTTGGCCCGATCACTCTGGCAAGGAATCTACCATTCATCGTCAGAAACAGCAGTGAAATGTTCCGCTCTGCACAATAGCCCATCAAAGCCGGGCTGGCCCCTGTATACCCGAAGGCAACTATCGACTCCAGATTATGAAGTGGCAGTCTGCCTAGCTTCTCCTCGTCCTTCAGAAGAACAATGTTATCCCCATCCAAAGATAAATAGACTGAGGGCTGTGTGATATATAACGTATTCTGAAGCTTTTTCATTCTTTGATTTTCCCTTCAACATAGCTTTTTACAGTCTGTTTATTCATTAACTTAGGCAAACAAATGTGCTGAAGGGAGCAACTTTGGCAAAAAGGGCCTATTTTCACTTTAGGAGTGTGCCTCCGACGATAGTAGTCTTGCATCTCTCTCACGATTGTTTTCACCTTGGACTTGAGATCTGGGGTAAGCCGAACTTCAATCCTGTGTTTGATCTCATCGTAAAATAAATAGCCTGTTGGGACATCACACAGCAGCATTTCTTCCAGGCACATCGCTTGTGCGGCCAGTTGCAGGATATCTTCATCGTTAACCTTGGGCTTGCCCCGTTTGTATTCAACCGGGAAGGCAATGTACTTGCCCTCAGCACCATTAATCGGCACACCCTCATCATTCTTCACAAACTCTACAACATCACATATACCGGATATATTCAGTTCTCCTGACCTTACCGGCATCGCTCGGACAATGAGCTTATCCCCCCGCTTCTCTCTTATAAAGGGCTGATCCGCATTTCGATGCAGATGTTGCCCCTCAACGGTCTTAACATTCTCTGCCCATTGTTGTTCGATATGAATTAATGCCCACTGGCGTTTACAAAATTGAAAATGCTGTATCCCGGATAGCATCAACTCATCGTCTTCATTATAAGCCATTCAATTCCTCGGCTTTCAGACCTTCGAGTTCATAAAGCTCAATTGTATAGTCCTCAATACGTTTAGGCTCCTCAACCTTTGCCTTTACATCAAGCGAACGATGCACTTTTGCAGAAGAATATTGTCCTAGTCTGGAGCTGTGTTCCCACCAGTACAACTTATGTACCTCCATGCTGCCATCCGGTCTAGCAGAGGATACGTCATTTTCAAAAAGCGATCGTAGCGCCTCTTTGATCTTGCCAGAGTCTTCATTGGTAAAGCCCGTTTTTTCAGCCAATTGTGTATTGATGCTGCCGTAAAAAACATAGACCCCAAAGTCTACACGGTGCTTCATCCCCATCGTATCTGATCCCCGGTCTTTTCCCGGTTCGGAATTCACGCTTTTAGTAATTTGCAGACTTGTAATGTCAATAGGACTGACACTGGTCGCGGTATGAATGGATACTGGTCCTCGGACACCGACAGATACGCTGGATCCTTTGCTATCTGCTTTAAATGCAAACACTTGGCCAAAGCTACGCACATCAAGCCACTCCTGACAAGCAATAGCGGCAAATTCATCGTTAGAGCTAGTTTTAGCCTTGAAGATTTTTTCCAATTCGGAATTTGCTTCCGCACGTTCTCTCAAACTATTAAAAGCGTCTGACTTACGATCATTAGACTGGACAAAAATTGCTTCACCCATATCTTGCAGTCGGTTTCTAATTTTCCGTTTCAGAGCCACATCCGAAATCTCACCAAAACCATCATAGTTCTGGCGCGGACGGTTGCCATTCAACGGATCGCCATTTGGGTTAGCCTTGGTTACAGAAAGTACAACAGCAAAATCTATTTTATGATCCAATGTAGTCATTATTCATTTCTCCTTTTTATTTAGAAGTTTCTTCAGACTCTTTAGATTCTTTGTTCTTATCCTTACTTTTGTACAGCTCATGACGTTGGCTATAGAAACCGAGCAAATATTTACCGGATAACGCGGTATTATTGAAAGTCTCTGTTGTAAATTTTGATGCGACTTCATCTATCAAACTGGAGTAATAGGTAGCTTTTGCACCAAGCTTTGCCTGATGTGGTTGTAAAGCGGCCTGAATGATTCCCCAGGTTCTCTCAGGATATCTGGAGAAGGAATTCATATACCTGATGGCATTAGTAGATCTTTTCTCATCGGCATCTAATGCCCTTCTTTCCAATACATCGGCAATCGCCAACAATCGCCCAAATAAGTAACTACGGTCTAGATTCTCAATTTCTAGCGCCATACCATATCTCTCCTTTTTGTTAATCAAGGCACAAGTAATACTAAGTGTCTTCTCCCATTCCCATTTCTCCATTGCTACCGGATTAGAGGCACGGTGGATAGCACTTCTGACAATATCCACCGGGATGTGGCGGCCATCTACAATACAAGGAAGCATTCGCTCCATAAGTCCTTTGATAACCTTATCGTTGGCATTAGGCCCATATGCGGCAAAAGCAATATCTTTGGTGGACGGCGCACCATAGAACTGGGATGTTTCTCCGTCATTTTTACGATAACGATGCATCCAGGCACAGGTTGAATGCCATTCGATCAGCTTGTCCAAATACATATTTTTGTCCATATTCCGGTAATACAGAACGGCAAGTCGCCCGGTAGTTGCAGAATCGAGGACCAGAATATTAACATTCGATTTATCTTCCTTATGAAGACTGTTGCGGTATCCGCCGATAGCCTTCGCAACCTCGTTTGCAAACACCTCATTGCTGTCGCTGATTCTTTTAGTTATTGCCTCAGCGTCCGGGTTAAGATTGAAGAAATCCTCTGTTGGATCGGGGATATTAAGGTCATTGTTACCCCAGACAAGGAACACGCGTTGGTCAATGATCTTAGCCTGACGGTTAATCAGCCATTTCAGGGCATTATGCGCTTTCTGCGAAACCTCATAACTGATACTGGCTGCATCGCTGCTGTGGGTAAATCGCCCCCGGAAGGTAAAACCACTATTATCGTTAGCTGAAATAAGCTTAGCCTTATCTCCTGCATTTCGGATTTTATTGGCGTGTCTGTCCGTGCTAGGAAGCAGTTTGCCTGATACATAACAGTAGTCGTCTGCTCCTAGCTGGTGACTGTAGAACCTTACAAAAGAATCATAGACCTCGGGATCTTTCCACACACTCTTCGTTGTCCGATTAGGTGAATGAACATTAAACCGTATAAATGCACTTTCCTGTTCACCGGCTATCAGCGAGAAGAGCTTAGGCTTCTCTCCATGCTGATCTTCATACTTCTTGTCCCATTTTTCAATGAGTCGCCCACTCTCGTCTAGGAACAGTACCTTCGCTTCTACCAAATCCTGAATTAATCTACGTTTGCTTAAGTAGCTGTAAATACTCTTTACCTTTTCACAGGAGTAAATAGAGTCTGCCCATTCTTCAAGATTTTTGATATAGGTGGCAAAAGGTTCTTCTTTCTTGATCTTTCCACCATAGGCGACGAAATCGCCGGCTACATAGCTTAATTTATCATGCAACGGATACGGAGCAACCTTAGATCCCGCGCGACTAGCGGATTCTTCTGTGCAAGGAATCAGTGTACTAATATCCTCTTTAGCGATCACATCAGCTGAATGAAATTCGCCATCCTCCGTAATTTCCACAACAATATGCGCATTTTGAGTGGTGTGGGAGACAGGCAGAAGGGTGTATTCACGATCATTATTTTTCCGCTCTATAATGCCTACACGATCCAGATTGGACTCATAAGTCTCGTATAAGTTCAGTAGCCAGCTCATGAATTCCCCTCCATTTCCAGCTCTTCCAACAGTTCTTCTGCGGATTGAACATTAGTCTCGTTGAACAGCTTGGGCTGCATGTCTGAAATTGTACGTACCTGCGTACATTCCTCCGGCCGGGTAAAACGGATAACGCCATCCCTCATCACCGGATTCCACAACCGTATCTCCATATGCGTTCTTCCAGTCTCATCAGGGTAATTGATGCCATGAACCATGTTACCCAGGTGAATCTCACCATAGTTATCATAGAATCCAGGCTCCTCACCGAAGACACAGGGTTCTACATAGGCTTGGCATTCTCTCGCCCCAAGAAAGATATCTCTACGGCCTCCGACATTTAAGGAACGCTTCAAAATATTGTGATGCTTATGTTCGTTGCGGTCATGTTCTAGCTCTGAACGATTCATATTGAACTCAAAATGTGCCCGAACCTCGTAGCATACATCCTTCAAGTAGGTATAGTTGGCTAACGTGTTGCCTCCGCCGTATTCAATCGGACGGATTCCTTTGGATTCCATCCGAATTGCGTTCACAATACGAACCTCGTCTACTATGAATAAAAGAGTCGGCTTCCAATAGACAGCTTCAACAATCCCTTTTAACGCCTGATAAGTTGGCACACTGTACGTCAGCTTCTCACCCCCCAATTTGGTTAGCGGATCTGTGAAAAGAGCATATTTTCCGTACACCTTAAATTCAATTCCATTTCTCATCGTTTATTCAGCCTCCTTTCCAAAAATGCAGCTTTAATTGCTTCACCACATGCGCAGCTCAAACGGACTGTCATTCTCCAGATTGAGCCCATAACTCTCATGGTAAGCCCCTTCGGTCAGAGCCAACACTTTGCCGTCCAGGTACGCTACCAGAGCATTATTCTTGCTTAACTGCTCTTTCTCATGCTTAAAAATATTGATAGTATACTGCTGTGCTCTACGAAGTAAGCGTGTAAGGTCCTCGATGCTCTGCTGCCCGTTCAAATCCGTAATTATTCCTGCCCCCTCCCCAAAGGGAACGATTACAGAGGTGGTATGACTATCAATGACCTCGAAATGCTCGGCAGCAGTCTTATAGCTATTAACTAAGAACAGTGGCAATGCTTCTTGATGTCTCTGACGATATGCTTGGTAATACTTATTTTCCATCCGCGGAGACGACAATAAATCCGTCATATCTTCCCCAAGCTTGGAAATGAAATAATTCAGACTAGACTCAAACTCCGTATAAAATTCTTGAAAATACCTTTCCATCGCCTGCACAGACAGAAGGCTACCACCATGAGAAGACGGATCACGCTTCAGATCTACGAGAATCTTCGCTGAGATTTCCTTACCTCTTTTAATTTCTTTTAATCTGTCCAGCTTTTCCTCCGCATGATCAATGACATACACCTGCTGTACATCATCCTCACCGTGTCGGTTGCATCGACCTGCCGCCTGCGCGATGGAATCCAATCCCGACAGAGAACGAATGACACACTTGAAGCTTACATCGACCCCAGCTTCGATAAGCTGTGTACTAATACAAATGACTGGACTGCGATTCTGAAGTTTTCCCTTCACCTCTGCCAATATCTCATTACGATGAGCTGCACACATGGAGGTGCTCAAATGATACACAGACACAGGTAGACTCTGCTCCTGCAGCTTCTGGTATAACGTTTTAACTACTGTTTTGGTATTAAGAATGACGAGCACACTCTGTACTTCTTCTACCTTTTCCATAACAAAATCTGCAAGCTTGTCGCTATCAAACTGTTCACCTGTTGCCCTGTCCACGATATCCACCCGTTTGAATGCTTGGATGACATGATCAAGGCCGCTTATCATTTCAGCTTCCGGCTCGATGTTTAGCTTATGTTGAACATAATCCAACTCAGGTTGGGTAGCCGTACAGAGTACAATGCTGGAATTGGCGTGGCTTTTCAAAAAATTTACCGCTTGATTAAACAGCGAGATGCACGACACAGGAACCTTCTGAACCTCATCAAAAATAATCACCGAATCACTTAAATTATGAAGTCTACGGATGTTTCGGCTGCCGTCAGCATAAAAGACATTTAGAAATTGTACCATTGTGGTAAAGATAATAGGAGAATCCCAGTTATCCTTAGCCAGCTTTAATTTTTGCCGAATGTTGATCAGGCCGTCTTCAAGTTCATCATTCTCTGTTTCCTCTTCAACCACATTAGAATGATGCTCCAGAATGTGAGCCTCATCTTGCAAAATGTCGCGGACTTCTTTTGCATTCTGTTCGATAATTGTTGTATAGGGGACTACATAAATGATATGCTTCTTCCTGAAAATCTTGGCGTGCTTAAGTGCGTATCGTAAACTCGCCAGCGTTTTACCGCCGCCTGTGGGAATGGACAACGTATATATGTCAGATGGCTTGTTGGCAAATTGGTCGCATTGATCCGACATTTCTCTTCTTAAGAGATTAATAGGTGAACTAGCATCTTCTTGTGCTGCAAAGGAATCAATTTGGAGCATTAGTCTATCGTAAAATAATCCAAATATTTCTTCTGGAACGAGAGATTCGCTAGAATTGTTTTCTTCAAAACAGCCAGTATTTGTTCGATCTGCATCGATCAATGCGCTAAAGATAAATTTACTCAGAAACATAAGCTGCTGCTCTCTACTAGTCTCAGAGTCTTTTTTTAAATAAACATCCAATTCCTTGACAGCTTCATCTACATATTCGTGAAACGTCGTCTCATTTATCACATGCTTGAAAAAGTTGGTTTTAGACCACTCAAACTCCTCCAGCTTCTTATCCCGTACGCGATTCAAGTAGTTAGATTCCAAATTTGGATTTAAAAAGTCCTGTAAATACGAGTGGTGAGAAATAATCGCATTTCCCACGATTTCAGCCAAAAGCATTCTATTCATCATAACCGCTTTGTCGGAGCTGCTTTTGGTATGATCATGAAACAGGTCAAATAGTAGTTTGCCACCCGCAGTGGAGTGATCTACACTTCCCCTCTTGGGCGGGGCCTCCGGATGGTTCACAGCCATTAATATGTATTCCTTAAATTCTTCTGTATATTTGCCCATATCATGCAACATACCAGCCAATCCCGCAATGTGTCCGACACTCAATTTGTCACCAAAACCCTCAGCCAAAACTTGCACTCCCAATAAGTGCTCACCAACGGTCTGCACCTTCTTGTCACTTTCCCTTATATGGGCAATGTATGCCATTTCATTCCTCCTTTAGGGACGAATCAAAATATGTCTTGAGATGCAGGAGATTACTCACTCCTTCCTAAGAAAAAAGAACTACTTATACTATACTAATTCCCCAATATCTCTCAATTCCCTTGCCTATTCCCTAAATTCCCTGGATATTTGTGAGTTTTTTGTAAAAAACATTTCCAATATTCTGGATCTAATCATGAGATTTAATGTTTGAAGGTAGTAAGGGATAAATATGCAGTGAAAATTTGAGTGGGTAAAGATTTATTCAGGGGGATTGTTCATATTCCTCTGTGGGAAGAGGCAATTACGGGGTTTGAACACTCGATAAATTTTGAATTCAAGCCACACAATCGTATAGGGAAGAAAGATGAACACCGTACGTTTGTATCCTGACTTGAAACGGATTCATTCCATACTCTCACGTAGGGAGCTACCGGATTTTTAGGCAACGTTGCCCTTGGCATATAGCATTTCAATCCACGCTCCCACGTAGGGAGCGACAGGATGCGCCTATGCCTATTCCCTTTTCAAGCTCATTTCAATCCACGCTCCAACGTAGGGAGCGACACTATTAACGTAAATCTAAAAGACATAGTGTTAGCATTTCAATCCACGCTTCCACGTAGGGAGCGACAATTTGATTACTGCCTTTGTCATAGCATCGATTGATTTCAATCCACGCTTCCACGTAGGGAGCGACAATTTGATTACTGCCTTTGTCATAGCATCGATTGATTTCAATCCACGCTCCCACGTAGGGAGCGACTTTTCAAACAGCTCATAGAGCCATTTCATATATTTCAATCCACGCTCCCACGTAGGGAGCGACGTACTCTGCCAACACAGCAGAGATCAACTTCATATTTCAATCCACGCTCCCACGTAGGGAGCGACGAGCAGATTTATGCTGCCACTTCTTCTGTGCGAGATTTCAATCCACGCTCCCACGTAGGGAGCGACAACTCTAAGACTTGTTTCACATCACTGACATGCTATTTCAATCCACGCTCCCACGTAGGGAGCGACAAAACATATCTACGCTGCTACTTGGGCTATTGATTTCAATCCACGCTCCCACGTAGGGAGCGACTTCAACACACAGCGATACGTTCCATCGCTCATTTATTTCAATCCACGCTCCCACGTAGGGAGCGACTATAGCGACTAGCAATCGTCCGTTGATAGAGTCATTTCAATCCACGCTCCCACGTAGGGAGCGACGTAGGTATATAGTATAAATAAACTTTCAGCTGAATTTCAATCCACGCTCCCACGTAGGGAGCGACAGAATCAGAAGATATAGAAGACCTCACTGTAGCGATTTCAATCCACGCTCCCACGTAGGGAGCGACTTGCTTCCAGTACACAATGTGCATAAACAACGTATTTCAATCCACGCTCCCACGTAGGGAGCGACGATAAATCGAATTTAGTAGGACCGACAGAAAAAATTTCAATCCACGCTCCCACGTAGGGAGCGACGCTTACTGCTGTTGTACTTGCATATCTCCCTTGGATTTCAATCCACGCTCCCACGTAGGGAGCGACTCTACCGTAGTGGTATCGACTACGTGAACGATGGATTTCAATCCACGCTCCCACGTAGGGAGCGACAGTTCACGTTAATATACGCTGTTGCGTCTTCTACCATTTCAATCCACGCTCCCACGTAGGGAGCGACACCTACGCCCAGTAAGGGTTACACTTATTTAGACATTTCAATCCACGCTCCCACGTAGGGAGCGACGGCTTCATCCAAAACAACGAGACACAACTTTTTATTTCAATCCACGCTCCCACGTAGGGAGCGACCGGTTCTAATCAATCACGTTTTCAAGTGCTGATGTACATTTCAATCCACGCTCCCACGTAGGGAGCGACAGCGATTTTTCAACAAATAAAAGGAAAAAACCTTTTTTCGCATCAAAAACACGTTCTAAATCTTCATTTAAAAATACTCAACACAATTTTTTGAGTATTCCCTTACAATTTTTGCAATAAATATGGTGCGAATGGCCCAGGGATTTTATGTGAGCTATACATCCGCACTCTGACTTCAGCCCAAATAATCACATTATTATATAAGCTCGAAAAACTACCTGTGGCCACTGATTGTACTGTAATGTAATGGCTCATACAAAAAACTGCTCCTACTATCAAATATGGATCAGGCTATGCATCAGACTTCGGTGTGATGATATAGCGATCGTAATCACCACATTGCCAAGAGCTATCGTATTCTTCATCATGCAAAAGCATTTTGTCAAGGATATGATAGGTGAAAGAGTTTAATGAAATTCCACACTCACACCAAAGGAAGCTCGCCAAATTCCTTATAATTAGTAAAAATATAACTAGGCTTATGATCCGTAGCCGGTTGTCTTCCTCTCGGATTGTACCAGCAAACCTTCCATCCAGCCGCAAGTGCTCCAACTACATCGTTAGCCCAAGTATCCCCTATATAAAGCGAATTGTCCGCCAAAGTACCCGTCTTTTGGTTTACGTGCATGAATATTTCTGGGTCTGGTTTAGCAAGACCTACAGCATCAGAAATAAAGATCATGTCCTCGGGAATAATCTGATCTAAGCCTAGTCCACGAATCTTACTCATCTGATGATCCTTCGGTCCATTCGTAATAATGCCTACCTTATGACCATCCGCAATAAATCGTTCAAGATGCTCACGCACGCCATCAATCATCTGAATCGTATATTGACGTCCAATATATGCCGCTTGAACCGCCGTGGCTTGATCACGATTAATCTGCAAACCATACTCGGCAAAAGCAAGCTCCAAACGGCGCACCCTCGTCTCTTCAAGCGGAATCTCACCGCGCAAATACATTGGCCACAACACATCGCTATGATGTCTCACTTTATAAAATAATTCTGCAAAGTCCAGACTACTCTCATCTGGGCTGAGCACTTCCCGTACCGCTTCTTTAAATGGTACCAGATGATCATACAACGTATCATCGAGATCAAAAAAGATTGCCAACTTATGACTTGTTTCCACTTTAACGCCCCTTACTCGTCTTTCTCTCTAGCTGCTTTAGAAAAAAAGGTTATAGGTAAAAAATTCATCATCCCGAATGTAGCCATGCGCTTCATATAACCGCTGTGCCACCACATTCTCCGTCATCGTTGTCAGGGATAAGCCCTTCGTATTCGTAGAGACCGCATAATCTCTAGCACTTTCCAGTAGCATAGCACCTAGCCCTTGCCCTCGGATTTCTGCAGTAACGAACAAATCATTCAGTATCCAAAGGCGCTCCATCGTAACCGATGAAAAAGACGGATAGAGCTGTGTGAAGCCCCGCACGCGTTTCTCATCGCCTTCCCCCTCAACCACCATAAGGATCACAGATTCATTCAGCTTTAGTCTGTCAGCTAAGAAGACGCGTGCACCTTCCCGATCTGAGGCTGCTCCATAAAATACTCGATACTCATCAAATAATGGGATGAGCCGTTCTAAATCATCCAGAACCACTCGTTCTATCCGATAATTGTTCATCATCAGCGCTCACTTTCCGGCTTCGCCCGTTTTAACCTCATTGTAAATGGTTACCGAGCCGTTCACCATGGAGAGAACGCCGAATGATTTGGACAATTGAGCCTTATTCCTTTGAATCGTAGAACACATGCCGGGCACTAACTTTACCCGCTTCGATATCTAAAATTCCGAAAGAATACAATTTCTCACGCCGCTTATCTGTAGGAGAACCTGGATTAAATAGCAGGATACCATTCTCCTCTCTTAGCAAGGGCTGATGTGAATGACCAAAGAGAATACAATCCACCTCATCATTCGCAAAAGCAAGCAGTGCATTCCCATCCGTTCCTTTGCGGGAATGTGGCGTATGTCCATGTACCATGCCAATCCGGATTCCTTCAAGGGTAATGATCTTGCGCTCTCCGAAACGCGCAATGATCTCATCGCCATCATTATTTCCGGCAATCCCCTCCACCGGTGCTAGTTCTGACAGTAAATCATAGATTCCCATACTCACCCAATCACCGAGATGCAAGATTAAATCCACATTTTGAAACTCTGCTATCAACGCCTTTGGCAGAGACTTAGCCATTCTTGACATATGTGTATCAGATACGACTCCTACTTTCATAAATCTCAGCTCCTAATCTATCATCCTCAACTTTGGTTATCATACTTATTCATAAATCTAATATTCAAATAATTGTACGATTTGCTTAAGCGAGAAGCAAGTTCTGTGACTTCTTCCACTCCGCAGCTACTTCTCCCTATCCCGCCAATTCCACAGCCTTACTTCCCCAACATGCATTCTGCTGACCCATGTTTCTTCCTTCAGCTTGAGCAGTTCTTTCACCGGACCGGTTACGACAGCTCCATAGAGCTTAACTCCATTCTTCTCTATATAACTAATGGAATCATCCAAATCAATGAATGGAATCACCCTTTTGGAGATGGATTTATACTCTTGCATCAAGTGCAGCGTCTTGAGGAAGTTTGCATTACGCAGTTCACCATCACCATATGAGTTAACAGATGGAGAACTACTTGAACGGCTAGTCACCCCTCCAAACCATCCTCGCTTCTCCCTCGATTCCTGTGTCACTTTCATATCATCCGCATGCCAAATTGGCATATATGGAAAACCTAATGGATCATTAACTACTGGCTGTCGTGTCCGTGGACCTGTATCTGCCGCAAACCACAAAGGCTGAAGATTCTTAGGCTCAAACTTCTTCAACAGCTCATCTGTCGTAAATAATTGGTCAAAAGACAAGTATGCTTCCGCTACCGTCCCCTCAGGGAGCTTCTCTAATCTCTCCCACTCACTGCCATTATCCATACTATTTGCCGCATCATTCTTCCCCTGTGGATATAGAAAGTAATAACCAACACTTCTACTCTCATTCGTCCAGGAATAGTTGTAGAGCCTAGCCCAGCCAAATAGAAGCTTCATTGAATAATCCCCGACAGTGATTTGTTCATCTCCCACTTGTTTCTCTATCTTACTTGTCAGATTCATACTAAAAAATGGACCGGTACCACTGCTCAAATGTACAATCGTATTCGGCTGTGAGACAGCAATAGCGGAAGAAACAACATCACTATAAGTCTCTCCTCTTTCTCCAGTGCCATAAAATATCGCGGTGATGACACTGCTGATAATCAAGAAAATTAAGAACGCAGAAATTACCGTAAAAGTATTCGATATACGGGCTCTCCATTTACCGCGGCGGATGATCTTTTTTTCCTTGCCAGATCTGTTTCTTTTACCCTTTCCGAATTTTATGCTCTTATCCTCACTTGAAGCCGGCTTTTCTTCACCCATGAGTTCATCCAGATAAGCCTGATAAGCTTCCATCTTCTCCAGTTCGCGCTCCACTTCATCCCTATCCTCGTCAGCAAGGGTACCTTCGCCGTACCTTCTTAATTTCTCCTTGAACTCCTCACTCATGTTCATTCCTCCTCCGCTCTGCTTCACGCAGTTTCTGTCTAGCCCGAAAAATCAATATCTTATATTGGGATAGACCCACATTCATAATGTCCGATGCCTCCAGATAACTAAGACCATGAAAATCATGTAGCAGCAGTGCATGCCTCTGATTGTCCGGTAGCTCACCTATCGCAATCCTCATCTCTTCCCAACGTTCCTGCCGAAGCAGCGTGCTTTCCGTGGTATCTGGATGGGCGAGCTGTTTAAAAAAATCCTCACTCTGAACAGTACTGCGTCCTTCCTTCCGCTTATAATCTACGAAGGCATTGTACGCGACACGGAACAACCACGGCTTAATCTTCTCGTCTTTACAATCCTCCAAATATAAATAAGCACGGTAAAAAGTCTCCTGCATTAAATCTTCGGCCGCGTGATGATCACCACAAAGGGAGCGCAAATAGCGGTAAATATCCATCACATACATCTGATATATTTCATCCAGTGAATTTCGCTTCATGCACTCCCCCCTTAACCTAACCACGTATACTCGCATAAAAAGTTACAGCTAAATTTAGCAACTAGTATGAATATACCAGTATTTCTATGGAAGAATGCGAAAAAAAGCCTGCTGACAAGGAGGTTTACTCCTGCCAACAGGCTTGTTAATAATTATCTGAATATTCATTGATCATTCAATTCCCCAGATTACTCTGCTTACAGAACAACCTCAACTTCTTTGAGCATTTCACTAACAGAGATTAAACCGCCACCGGACAAGTACCAGTAGTTAGGATCAAGGTAAATGATTTTACCGTTTTTAAAAGCATTTGTGTTCTTCACGAGATCGTTCTCAACTGCATCCTTCGCTGAACCGGATTTGCTGCCATCACTCTTCACAGCCGCATCTCTATCTACTACGAACAGATAATCCGGATTCTTGTCGGCTACATATTCGTAAGATACGCTTTGACCATGAGTGGATACTTCGATTTTATCATCCGCTTGTGCAAATCCGAATACATCATGGATAATACCAAAACGTGAACCTGAACCATAAGCACTGATTTTTCCTTCATTGGCAAGAATAATAAGAGATTTTTTACCATCGGCTTTAGCTTTTTCATTCAGAGCTTTAACGGAGTCATTAATAGCAGTAAGTTCAGTCTCTACTTCAGCTTCCTTGCCAAAAATTTGGCCCAGCGTCTTCACATTCTTCGTGAAGGATTCCATGTAATTCGCATTATCTACAGCAACGTACAGTGTAGGTGCAATTTTGCTGAATTCATCATAAGAATCTTGCTGTCTGCCGGAAATGATGATCAGATCAGGAGAAAGACTATTTATTTTTTCGAAGTCAGGCTCTTTCAAACCACCGACATTCTCATATTTGGCATCGCTATATTTAGAGAGATAAGAGGGTACATTGCTTTGAGGCACTCCAGTCACCTCTACGCCCAGTTTATCCAAAGTATCGAGTGTACCGAAGTCAAATACAACGACTTTCTGCGGGTTACTCTTAATCGTAATTTCTCCAAGTTCATGCTTAATAGTAAGCTCTTTGGATTCTGTATTCGGTGCAGTAGTAGCCTCTGTATTGCCTGCCGCTGCTGTATTATTATCTGAAGTTGCTGCATTATTGGAGCCACAGGCCGCCAAGATTACGGCAAGAAACACTGTCATAATTAGTAAAGATACGTTCTTCTTCAAAATATTCACCCCTATAATTTATAGTCAAGCTATTTGAATTATTCGCGTATACGTCAAGAAGCTGGCGCCTATCACTTCTAGCGTTACGTCATAATAATTTCCGAAATATAAGCGGAGTCTTGTTTAAAAATAGACACCAATTTTACGACCACCTATTGTTTCTATAGGGATATCCATGTCATATACATCCCTAAGCACTGCTGTATCAATAATTTCATCCACCGTACCCGATGAAGCTACCCGCCCATTCTTGAGCGCTACAATGTAGTCAGAGTAACAAGAAGCGAAATTAATATCATGAATGACGAGCACAATCGTCTTGCCCTTCTCTTCTACCAATCGGCGTAACACCTTCATAATTTGTACAGAATGCTTCATATCCAGATTGTTGAGTGGTTCATCGAGCAAAATATACTCAGTGTCCTGAGCCATAACCATTGCAATATACGCTCTCTGACGTTGTCCACCGCTAAGCTGATCAATATATTTATCCTGCATCTCTTGAAGGTCCATGTAAGCAATCGCTTCGTCAACGAACGCTCGATCCTCAGGTGTGAGCTTCCCTTGTGAATAAGGGAACCTTCCGAAAGAAACAAGCTCCTTCACGGTAAGGCGTACGCTGATATGATTGGACTGCTTTAGTACCGATATTTTACGAGCAAGTTCATTACTCTTACAGCTGCCAATTTCCTTTCCTTCGATCAGTACCTCTCCCGCGTCTTTGGAGATAAGTCTACTGATCATGGAGAGCAACGTGCTTTTACCAGCTCCGTTAGGGCCGATAAACGAGGTAATAGTACCCTTCTTAATGGATAAAGACACATCGTCAACGACGGTAATTCCGCCATAACGCTTGGTTACATGCTTAACTTCTACCACGACTTATTCTCCTTTAACAGCAGATAGACAAAGTAGACGCCACCTGCAAAATTAATGATTACACTAACCGTAGTAGTGAATCCAAACACACGTTCAACTAGAAACTGTCCCCCGACAAGAGCAATAATGCTTAGCAAAATCGTGCCGGGAATCAGATAGGAATGCTTATACGTACGGAACAACTGATGCCCCACATTGGCTACTAGTAAACCCAAGAAAGTGATCGGTCCTACTAAAGCCGTTGATATCGAAACGTAGATGGATACAATAACTAACAGCCTTTTGACTACATAGTCATAATTGATCCCTAAGTTAATGGCTTCATCTTTTCCTAAAGAAATAACATCTAAATACTTCACAAATCGCATGAAATACAGCGTAGTTAGCGCTAGAACAACTGTAGACAATATCAGTAGATCACTGCTGACGTTGTTGAAGCTGGCGAACATTTTTCCTTGTAGAATCAGGAATTCATTCGGATCAATGAGCACTTCCATAAAAGAAGATGCACTCTGGAACATCGTCCCCATAATAAGTCCTACGAGCAGCAGGAAGTATATGTTTTGACCCTCTCTGCGGAACATTAGCTTATACAGCACACCTGAGAACAGAACCATGATGCAAGCTGAGAACAAGAAATTCACATTTTTATTCATAAACGTCATATTTGATGAGCCTAGGGCGTATACACCGAACGTCTGGATCAACATGTACAAAGAGTCTAGCCCCAGAATACTAGGTGTCAAAATCCGATTGTTCGTAATGCTCTGAAAAACTACGGTAGAGACAGCTATCACCGCTCCGGTAATTAAAATGGCCGCCAGCTTTCTCCCCCGACTGGGTAGAACATAATCCCAATTTCCCATAACATGATAGGTCATAAACAAGACGATGAGAGCAACAGCGCTTAAGGATAATATAGTTAGTTTCGTCTTCATCACTAATTCGCCTTTCTTCTCATCAGCAAGTAGATAAATAGACCACTTCCGATGACGCCTACCGTCAGACTGATGGATATTTCATATGGATATATAATGAGCCTGCCCAGAATATCGCAGAACAGGAGGAACACCGCACCGAGAATGGCAGTATGCGCCAGATTTTTTTTCAAGTTATCGCCTATGTATAGCGTTACTATGTTAGGTACAACAAGACCCAGGAATGGAATCGTACCTACGGTTAAAATAACAACTGAAGAGATTAACGCTACAATCACCAATCCTACGTTCACTACCGCTTTGTAGTTCATACCGAGATTGACGGAGAAATCCTCCCCCATACCGGCAACGGTGAACTTATTGGCGAAAACATACGCGAGAATGACAAGTGGAATACTGATATAGATTAATTCGTATTGACCCTTAATAATCGTTGAGAAATCGCCAAGCATCCAAGATGAGATATTCTGAACCAAATCATTTTTGTAAGCAAAAAATGTAGTAATCGAGCCTACAATGTTCCCGAACATGAGTCCGACCAGCGGGATAAAAATACTATCCTTGAACTTGATCCGATCTAAGATTCTCATAAAAATAAATGTTCCCAGTAGGGCAAAAACAAAAGCAACAAGCAGCTTCTGCATCGGTGTCGCCCCTGTGAACAGCATCAGGGACACGAGAATACCGAATTTCGCGGAATCCATCGTGCCCGCCGTAGTGGGAGAAACGAATTTATTCCGTGATAATTGCTGCATAATTAATCCGGCAATACTCATGCTTACACCAGCTATAATCAGTGCAGCTAAGCGTGGAATCCGGCTGACTAACAGAGTCTGCATCTGAGATTCTGTAAGCGAAAAAAGATCCAAAGGTGAAATGTCTTTTACGCCTATAAACAAAGATATAAATGAGAATACTATTAGAAGTAGGGACAAATATTTTAGTTTCATGAGTTGTTCCTTATCTGTTTAATAGTTAAATAGTTTGGGAAATAGATGATATTATCGGTATTGATAATGATTTTCATTTGCACTATGTTCGATTATACCTAAGCCCACTTTGAGGGTCAACCCTTTCGTATAGTAAAATTTAAAACAATTGAATTTTATAAATAACATTAAAAAAGAGACACCCTAATAGGCATCTCTTTATCACATGATCTATTTCCGCTAGCTATAGCAGTTATTTATACTTGTGCCAATCCTGATTACTGTTCTCCAACAGATGTGCAAAATCATTCTCAAGCCGCTTTTGCTCAGCTTTTCGCTGATCTTCAACCGCTTTACGAGCAGCTTCCTTGCGGTCATTCTCTTCCGCTTTCAACGCATCAGATTGTGCCTTCAGCTTTCCAAGAACATCACTGCTCAACAGGTCTTTTAGCGTAGCTGGTCCATCGGTCGCAGCAGGACGCGGAGTGGTAGGCATTTTCTTTTTTTTAGCCACTGTCAATCATCCCTTCTAGTTATGAATTAAATTGGAATTTGTTTTAATTATTGGTCTTTTCGTTTATAATGTTCACTAAGAGGTGAGCCATATGAAGTCCACTGATTTATGTCCCCAGCTACAAAAAAGTATGGATATTATCGGCAGGCGTTGGACAGGTTTAATTATCTACCAGCTCCTCCAAGGACCGCAACGTTTCAATGTGATTGAAGCAGCCTTGCCCATCAGCGGAAGATTGCTCTCCGAACGACTTAAAGAGCTGGAACTGGAAGGGATTGTCCTTCGAGAAGTATTCCCTGAGACACCTGTGCGAATCCAATATTCCTTAACGGATAAAGGACTTGCCCTGGAGACAGTTATCCGGGATTTGCAGCGTTGGTCAAAAATATGGATTGATTGTGACACAAATAGCGTAAGCTCAACACTCAAAATGTAAGCGTTTCAATTGTGGCAATTAGATTTTAAGTCCAACAATCACTAAATCACGTTCTATACCATCCAATTCAGCTACACCGGGTAGTAATCCCCACTGCTTAAAACCGAATTTTTCTAGCAAACCAAGGCTTGGATCATTATGTCCGAATACAAAACCAACTAGATTCTTAATGCCGAGACTAGGTGCTTTCTCAATGGCCTCTTTCAAAAGAATTCTACCGGCTCCACCACCACGGAACTTTTCACTCACGTATACACTAATTTCTGCTGTTGCATTATACGCTGGACGACCATAGAAGGATTGAAAGCTGAACCATGCCGCAATCTCATCTCCCTGCCTAAGTACCCATAAAGGACGATGGTGGCTGTTATGCTCATTGAACCATTTTTCTCTGTCTGCAACAGTAATAGGTTCCAGATCCGCAGTTACCATCCGTCCAGCAATCGTTGAGTTATAAATCTCCACAATAGCTGTTAAGTCTGTAGGTTTTGCATCTTCAATCCTGCTATTCTCCCAACTCATCCCTTGATTCCTCCAAATGTGTTAATTCACTCAGGCCGACCTGCTCCTGGCTCCATTGCCACAGCCGCTGCGCCTCTTGTTTATTCTGTGCTCTGGGAGTCAGCTCCTGATTCTTTCGTCGATAATAATATTGACCGGTTACCTCTTGCAAATCCGATTCTGTAGCCAAATAGATCGCTGTATCGGCTCCTTGTTCAGGAGTTAAAAAGAAGTATGACAGCAGCTTAAGGATCGACTTGCCAAAGCCTGTCTCCCGGTTAACACCTATATTTGTGCCCACTGCTCCTGGATGCACGCAATTCACCGTTACTCTTGTCCCTTGCAGGCGTGCTGCCAACTCTTTCGTGAACAGTATATTGGCTAACTTGGATCGAGCATAGGCTTTTGCGGGATTGAAACGGCGTGCGAGAGTTGGATCTTCATAGTGAAGTGCACCTATTTTGTAAGCACCGGAAGCAACCACAACGATACGGCCTTGCTCTGCTACTTTTAAAGGCTCCAGTAACATATTCGTGAGCAAAAAATGACCCAAATGGTTCACACCAAGATCCATCTCAAAGCCGTCCTTCGTAAGCTGACGCTTAATCGTGACTACCCCAGCGTTATTGATGAGTATATCTAGAATCGGATATTTCCGGGTGAATTCCTCCGCAAAACTGCGAATGCTCTCCAGCGAGGCCAGATCACACAACATCAGCTCGATATCCACGGAGTGGCTCTTTTGCTTGGCGGCAGCCAGTGCTTCCTCTCCACGCTGGCGATTACGGCATACCATAATTACTTTGGCTCCCTTGCGAGCCAGTTCAACTGTCGTCGCTAGCCCCATACCAGAATTTGCTCCAGTTACAAGTGCAATTTTACCTCTCATCCCAAGAATCACTCCTCTCTCAACAACCGTACCCCAATAAGCTTCCGCCTAACCTTACGAGAAGTATATTTAAGATTATGTTACACCAACTAGTAGGCTCAAGAAAAGCTTCTTGTCAGGTTTTAAAAGTATAGGTGATCAAATATGCATCCTTCTTTACGGAAAGCTTGCGAATAGGCATGTTATGATTAGCCAACGATAGATGTAGTCCGTCTCGTGCGTCTAGTCTATTTTTGATCTATAATAGGAATATTGCAGTTCTAATCGTGAAGTTGAAAGGGGAACACCAACTATGAATAATGCTCTGACAAGCCTAGAGCAGCAAATGACGGGCGAAGGCCTTGATGCCCTGCTCGTAACAGATCCCAAACATGTCTACTATTTAACCGGATTCGCCAGCGATCCGCATGAACGTTTTCTCGGTCTGCTGTTAATACGCGGAGAAGAGCCAATGCTCATTCTACCCGCACTAGATGCAGAAGCGGCTCAAGCAGCTTCTTCGGTCACCAAAATCATAACTCATAATGATACCGATAATCCCTATAACCTGCTTAAAGATTGTTTCGGCAGCAGTAAGCTAGGTACTCTTGGTATAGAGAAGGAACATTTCTCAGTAGCCCGTTTTGAGCATCTAACCGCAGCCGTTCCAGCAGAACGTTTTAGCGATATAGGTCCATTGCTGCGCAGCATGCGCTCCAAAAAGACCCCAGATGAAGTTAAACGCATGAAACATGCCGCTGAGCTAGTTGAGGAAGCTTTGCGCCGCGTGCTTACCCATGTGAAAACAGGCGTTACAGAAAACGATTTAGTAGCGGAACTGGAATATCTAATGAAAAAGGTTGGCGCTTCCGGCCCTTCCTTCGACACTATGGTGCTTTCTGGTCCAAAAACAGCCCTGCCTCACGGTGTTCCAGGCAACCGGGTCCTTCAGCCAGGCGACTTCCTGATGTTTGATATTGGGGTGTATGCTGATGGTTATGCTTCTGATATTACACGTACCTTTGCTATTGAATCCGTGGACGACAAGCTAATCACGATCTATAACACCGTGCTGGCTGCCAACGAAGCTGGGATCGCTGCTTCCAATCCTGGAGCTCCTTTCGGTTCTGTCGACAAAGCTGCGCGTGATGTGATTGAGGAAGCCGGATTCGGAGAATATTTCTTGCACCGTGTCGGACACGGACTGGGTATGGATGTTCATGAATATCCATCACTCCATGGACAGAACGATGACATTATCGAGATCGGCAATGTGTTCACCGTCGAGCCAGGGATTTATGTACCGGGACTAGCGGGTGTGCGTATCGAAGATGATCTGATTATTACAGCTGAAGGTGCGGAAACCTTAACAAGCTTCCCTAAGGAACTGACTATTCTTCATTTGTAGAAAAGAAAATACCAAGAGTATCCGAAAAATATTAAAATCAAAGATAGCCCATCCCTAATAAGTTGGAAATGAATCACTTTCAACTTACTGTGATGGGCTTTCTCTTTTCCCGCACCATACTCGACTTGTTCAGATCCTTTCAAATCTATAATCCCTTTCAACCTTACAAACTCTTGTTTTATAAGTGAGTTTCAACATTTCATCTGCCATTTCCGCATATTGGTTATCTCCATCAGTTCGTTCAGATGTAAAAATCACTGCATATAAGGTGGTTTTGATGTTTTAGCAATCTCACTCATGACTTTGCCTCCGTTTTTTGGTTATTAATAGGCACATTTTTTTGCTTTCTCCATTAATTTATACTATATTAGCGCTTGAATAGAAACGAGCTGTTCAGTGAAAATAAAGTATCAGACTGGAGCTGTTGATTTAGCGTGGTTTTTGAATTGAAGAATCGCCAGCTTTTGAAAAATAAGTAGACTGCTGCTATTGTCATTGAACTAACGTTTCCCGTTTGTTCAAAAACTTTGTGTTAAAATACATTCCTAACAACTGCAGTTGTATTTTCCAGAATTCTCTCTCAGTTATAAGTTTTCTAATCCCCAATCGCTGTAGGTGTATTTTTTATTATGATAAACGTGTTTGAAATCTCTACAAAAATTCAGAAGTTTTCGGCTTCTTGTTTCAAAAGATCTATCACATGTCACTTATGGTAAGGTTCACCGTAACGGGGCTAGCGGCGAAAAAAGTAAAAGGAGCTGCCGCGGCATGCTCCTTCGCTTAACGCTCTTAATGCTTCGATCGTCTTCTCAAGGTTTTTTGACGTGGTATGCTAATTTGCGAATGATCTTCACACAGGATAGCCTCCCTATCGTCAAGCTTGTTCCGCTGCCTTTAGCAATCGAAGCAACAGCCCCTTACGCGGTTCCTGCGCCTTTCGAGCCAATACAGCCAGCTTCTCCGCCTTGCCTAAAATCGGATACAGCACTCGTTCGGCCTCGTAATCCGCCAAAGCCTCTACATGCTGCACCAATAGCGATAGCTTGTCTTCACTTTCCAGTTCAGGCTGAATCCTCAGCTTCAGCGAATCATGAGAGCAACGCAGGCAAGCGATCAAGGCGGGCATCGAGCGTTCGGTTATGCCATGGGTCTCGGCGAAAACAGCCGTGAACTTGTCCTGCACCAGCTGATGCTCCTCGTCTACAAGGGCCATATAGGTCTCTACCAACGGAAAATAACGCTCGTCCGTGAGTCCCAACCCGAATACGGCATAACTGCCCGGCATGACGCTTTTCTCACCTTCCGTATCCTCGTACCACACGAACTCTTCCATCGCCTCACGAGCGTATTCCTCCAATAACGGGTACAGCTCGGAATAGGCCAGTGCATTTGCGAAAAAACGATGCGTATCCGATTTGGCAAGTCCTTTAATGGGTAATGCCTCTCTCACGCTGGATTTTAGCTTGATTTTGTAGCTTTTTGGGAAACCCTTCCGTAGTAGGGAGAGAATGAACGAAATCGCCCGTTCGTACGCACCAGCCTCTTCTTTACGAATAACGACCGTAATGATGGAAAACACATCGTTAGCCTTGCATTCAGTCAACTCGTCACGCAGATGAATGTCTTCACGCGCGAAGGTGTCGCTACCTTCCTTCAACATGCGTTCGGCTTTGCCGCTGCCCAGCTGCCTCGCAAGCTCCAGAAAAGTCATGCCCTTGGCTTTACTGTAACTTGGCTCGTAACGAAGAATCATCACAGCGCCGTACAACAGCAGATCGATAGGCTGGTTCGGCTCATCCATATGCTTGAGAGCCTTATCCGGCTTGATTCCATTTTCATTGGTTCTGTATTCGGAAAGCGTAACATCATAGTGACGTGGCAGGAATACTTCCTCGGTCCAGTGGGTTAAAGCTCGAATGATATCGCTTCGATGCTCTCTCAGCGCTTGCGCCCGTTCTTTATTCAACGCCTGAATCCGGTCAAATATAGCAATCGTCCGTCCGACGTCCGGTTCGTTGAACAAATACGGGTCCAACAGATGGCGTGTCAAAAAGAAAGTTTCTAACGGCTTTGTCGGGTAAGCACCCTTCTCCAGTTTTTGCTCGATATAGGACTCAACCCGCTCCAGAAGCTGCCGCTTTTTCTCTTCATATATGATGTCAAACACCATTAATCTCACGGGCCCGTCTGCCGTTGCGAATCTTCCCTTCAAGGTAAATCGGTAATCGATAAGGGCCGACGTATGCAACTTGTCCAGTTTCTCCCTTACGATGCTCGTCAACCGGGGCTGCACCTCATGCAAGACCTCCTCCTGCGTAAAAGGAGACGCCTTCATCGACTTGCGCCCTGAAGCATTCCTTCCAAAATCCGAACTGCCAACGCTAGTCCTACCCGGTCGATAATCCAGCACAATGTCGTTAAAAATGCCCACTTGTAGCGTGGTACGCCTGACAGCGCCCTCCACGTCCTTTCGTTTCTCTTGTTCCTCAAACCACTCATAAATTGCCGCTTTCATCTCTTCCAGTGCTTCTTCCTGTAGTGCGTTCATGGTCTCCCGCCTTTTCCACATGTTTCTTCGCTCATCGCACCCAAAATATCGTTTTTTCCCCTTCGGAAAATTCACTATCCTTGCGATTTCCGAGCAGCCAGCAGTAACAATTCCAACCCTCCGACATTTTCAGCTCTACACCACTTGCAATCCATTTATCGGCTAGTTCTTGCGCAATATCCGTTACTGCCAAAGTTACTGCTACCACAAAATCCGATAGCATAGCTGCCTCAATCCACCGTTCAAAATCCGCCTCAGACATTACTTTAGGATCCGGGATCACTCCTGCAAAGTACATAGAGTCGTATTTCCATGTAGCTTAGAGCGGCCAAGGTTGCTCCTCATTAAATCACTTATTTATCACCTAGCTTTATCCCCACTATTCAACCTGTTATGTACATGAAAAGTTACCTTTGTCCCTGTACCTAACGTACTTGTGATATGGAGTCCTGTTCCAAAGTGTCGTTTTAATCGCAGATCAGTATTAATCAATCCGACGCCTGAACGACTATCTGCTTTCCTTTCTAATATTCCTTGCAATTGGACCTCGTCTATTCCGTCCCCATCGTCTTCAACGGTTATCTCTGCATGCGTCTCATAGACAGAAATCCGAATAAGAATCGTTCCTCCACGATTGCGCTTCATTATGCCATGTCTTATCGCATTTTCAACGAGAGGCTGGATCGTAAGAAATGGGACTTTTATGTCCCCACAGTCATCTGTCTCCCAAATAACCTGTAACCTTTCTTCAAACCGAACCTTTTCAATATATAGATAAGAACGTACTAGACTTAACTCCTCTTCTATCGGAACAAGCCTATCCATGTTTTGAAATTCAAATTTATTCCTCAGAAAATTGCTGAATTCATCGAGCAAAATACGCATCTTATCCAAATTAATATCACTTAAAGCTGTTACAGCATTCAACGCATTAAATATAAAATGAGGCTGGATTTGCGCTTGCAGCCATGCAGCTTCTAATCGCAGTTGTTCTCGAACCGATTGTTTAATCGTAGCTAACGCCTCAATCCGCGATTTTATTTCTATTGCTTCCACTGGCTTCGTCACATAATCGTTTGCCCCCGCTATAAAGCCGCTCTGAATATCTTTCGGTTGGCTTCTTGCGGTAAGGAGCAATACAGGGAGCTCCGTGAGTGTAAACCGCTCACGAATCATTCGTGTCAGCTCATAACCGGACATCTGTGGCATCATGATATCGGAGATGACCAGATCCCATTCCTTAGTGTCCAGTACAGCTAATGCCTCTTTACCACTCGTTACCATCGTTAAATCATATTCGTCTGGTGGTAGTATGGCTTCAAGTACTTGAAGGTTGACAGGATCATCATCAACAACTAATAGAATCGGACGTTCACGATTCATTTCTATTAAAGTTGTTTGATTGGTAGCTGGCGGAATCTTCACTTTTTCAATATACACTGAGGAGGCTATTTCTTGAATCGGCATGGATTGTAATGGTTCAAATGAGTTGGTCAAATCATTCTCTTCCTCCTCTTCCAAACCTGCTAGCCTTAATGAAAATGTGAATTTTGAGCCCTCTCCTAAAACAGAGGACACTACTAACGTACCTCCATGAAGCTCAACCAGTTGCTTGCTTATACTTAAACCCAACCCAAAGCCACCATCAATCATAGTCTCACTCGTGCTGGCTTGCTCGTACGGACGGAATAGGCGCTTAAGCATGTTCTCATCCATTCCGATCCCGGTATCAGCAATAACGATATAGGCTCGTCCATCTTTTACAAAAGCTTGAATCGAAATGACCCCATCATTCGTATATTTCACAGCATTATGAAGTAAATTGAAAACGATTTGAACAACCCGGTTCTCATCCGCATTTACTGGAGGAAAATCTTCAGGAATTTGATTTGCAATTTTTACAGACTTCACATCTGCATTTAATTGCAGCATATCAAGTACTCCGGTCACAATTGGCTGAATATATATGACTCTTTTGTGTATGCGCGGATTGCCTTCCCGTAAACTCATCACATCAATTAAATCGTCTAATATCAATGTCATTCGACGTCCTACAGATAAACCTGTTTCAAGCTCTTTGATACTCCTTTCCTGCAACAAATGCCGCTCCCGTTTTAAAACGGATTGTGACATATTAAGAATACTATGAAGCGGATTTTTAAATTCATGAGAAGTATTTGCTAGGAATTGATCTTTATGGTCATTCATCCTTTGCAATGTTGTCGCAAGCTCTTTCGTGTTCGCATGCATGATAAAATAATCTTTAAACCATACAGAGGCTAAACAAGCTATCGCAATAATCAAATCGAACGGATAATAGACAAGACTCAAACCGCTATCCAGCAAGATTAACGACCAAAGAGCATAGTTCATCAACGCAAGAAAAGAGAAAAGCAGTAAAAGATTGCTCTTTAAATCTTTAATTACTTTTTTAAACATCGTAATCAGCGTTATAACTGCAGCAGTACCACCTAATACATAATAAATAGGGAAGAGCATGATCACCTGAGTTGGATTTAAAAACAACGTGATGCCGGCAGTCCCTAGATTCATTATTTTATAGACAGGGTACATCCTACGCCAATATGGAAGCTCGCGATGATTCGTACACTGGAGCAAAGCATAGGCTGCAATAACGAAAGCAATATTAGTCAGCCTAAAATCCCAATCAATTCCAATGTAAAATAACTGATGGAACAACTTCTCATCCGTACTAAAGACACTCGTGATCGTTACACATAATGCAAGCAAACTAAAATAAAGCAGCTTCTTTTCCTTATTTCCTATTAAATACAAAATAAGTGCATAGACAGCGTGCATAATAAAAATAATTGCTGCTAAAAACTGCATAAAAATGGAAGCCTTCATCTCTTTGGCAATGGCTTCTTCTGAACCGAATTTTATGGATCGGACAATGCCCCCGCTTCGACTATCCACATAATTTGCCGCCTGAATCACGAGTTCGATTACACCGTTGTCATCTGCTGTAAAGGTTGTAGAATAAGGTAGGTCCTTCGAAATATATTCATCCTTTGTTGTCGCCACCTGTCCGGATTTAGTAAGTAATCGACCGTTTACATATAATTCTGATGCAGTGCGAACACTGGGTACACGAATACTATAATTAAGATGCTTCGCCGGGTCTACATAAAGAAGCAAACGATAAGAGCCATACCCGTATGGAGATGGCTTGTCAGCATGCAAAACTTCACTCCATCCTCCCGGTACCTGAATGTGTCTTGGCGCATTATCGCCTAACATTTGTTGCCGACTACCATCTATCAACCATTGCGAGGGATAAAACTCCCATTCCCCATCAAGTAAGTGAATGCTGCCATCTTCTGCATTCCAATTGCGTAAATCGAATTGCCCATTATGAATTGACGCCTGTTTGGGATATTGAAACGCTTCCATCCATAAAATGCGAAAACCGGTTAAAATAACTAATATGAAAACTAGCAATAATATTATATAGCTCTTTTTCATTTGATATTTGGATGAGTGAGTTTCCACGAAGTATTTCTCCCCTAGTCATTTTCTTCTAAGACATTTAAATAAGTGCTCTCCATAATTTACCACAGTTAATATAGGAGAAACAGACGATAAAGACATCTTGATGTCTATTATATAGAAATACCGACTTGGAATTTCGCGAGTTTGTTGTTCACAAGAAAACTATAGCATGTTCTTTTCAACTAAACTGCCAGTTAGTTGAACAAATAAAAAAAACGGCTGCCTAAGCAACCGCTGTTCCACTAACGTACCCCGTGAGCTCAATGATCTGAAGAAATTGTTTCACTCAAGCTATTCCTCAGAAATCTCTACGTACTATCTTAACCCAATTTGACGCTGAAATTAGGCATTAACCTTGCCTAGGGCGAATATCTTAACGGGGGAAATACATTAAAAAAAATGAGGCGATACACTTGGGATACTTCGTTACTGTGGAACCGGGCGTAAAAGTATTTATAGAGGACATCAATCCGAAGGGAAATAAAACGATACTTTTTATTCATGGCTGGCCGCTAAACCATAACCAGTTCGAATATCAGTTCATTTTCCTTCCTAAGCTCGGATATCGTTGTATCGGAATGGACTGGAGAGGATATGGCAATTCGGATAAACCATTCGATGGTTACGGTTTCGATAGATTAGCAGATGATCTTCGTATGGTCATCGAAGCGTTACAGCTAAAAAACATAACACTGGCAGGACACTCTACCGGAGGAGCGATCTCAATTCGTTATATGGCTCGTTATAAAGGGTACGGGGTATCTAAACTCGTCCTGATCGACGCTGCGTCTCCATCAAGCGTTCCAAAAGAATTTACGAATAAAATCATCGAAGAGACAAACAATGACCGTCCGAAAATGCTGCAAAACCAAACGGAGAGCTTTTTCTTTCAGTACATTTCTGAAGCGAAATCCGAATGGTTCTTTCTAATGGGTTTACAAGCTGCGAATTGGTCGACCTCCGCCATTATGGTCACGTTAAGAGACGAGAATGTTTACAACGATCTTGGACAAATCGATGTGCCCACATTAATTATTCATGGAATTCATGATAAAGTCGTTCCGTTTACCCAAGCTCAGGAAACTAATAAGCTGATTAAAAATTCGCAATTAGTTCCATTCCAATACAGCGGCCATTGCCCTTTTTTGGAGGAGCGTGATAGATTCAACCAACTATTATCTTCTTTTGCATAACGCCTCGGATTAGCCGCACCATCGCTCCCCATAAATATAGTCCGATAATGCCCGATGATTGAGCAAACCTGCTCGTTAGCTTAATAAAGCAGCGTCAATCTGATACCTATCTTTCAGTTCATTAATTCATCTTTTGGATACAACTGCTCTGCTGACATCTTCACGCCTGCATTCCCCACATCCCGCGAATCGACTCTGCGTCTTTGACCATCCTGCCGACTAGTTCCGAGACCGTAGGGGTATCATGGATCAACCCTGTCACTTGGCCTGCCCAGCCGATGCCCTCTTCTTTGACATCATCATAAATCCAGCGCTTATTGGCTGCACCGCTAATATATTCTTTTAAGGCTTCATAAGTCGGAGTCACACGCTCAATTTCGAGAATCTTATCTATGTACTCACTACGCAATACTCGCGCGGGCGCTCCGATAGAGCGTTTGATTACGACTGTATCTGACTCGGAGCTTTCTACTAGGGCTTTTTTATAAGAAGCAGCCGCATGAACACATTCAACCGTAGCAACGAATCGTGTGCCCATTTCAATTCCCTCAGCCCCCAGTGCATGGGCCGCCATCCATCCGCGGCCATCCCCGATCCCGCCTGAAGCAATCACAGGAATATCAACCGCATCAACTACTTGAGGAACGAGCACCATAGTCCCTACATCATCACGTCCCAAGTGGCCTCCTCCCTCCTGCCCAACAACAATAACTGCGGAAGCACCTAATTGTTCAGCTTTTTGGGCTTGTCTACGTGAAGAGACGAGCACGAGCGTTTTAATATCAGTCTGCTGTAGCATTTCCAGTATTGGGGCCGGATTCCCACCGGTGAGACTCACCACGGTAACCTTCTCGTCGATGGCGACCTGTACCCGATCTTCATAACCGATACCATGTACACCGATGGCAAAATTAACGCCAAAAGGCTTGTCCGTCAAAGTACGTACCCGTTCTATTTCTGAACGTAAAGCCTCTGCACTTGGAAGACTCATCGCTGTAACCTGACCCAATCCACCGGCATTCGAAACGGCAGCGGCGAGGTCTGCGTAACCTAAATAAGCAAGTCCACCTTGAATAATAGGATACTCTATGTGCAATAACTCCGTAATACGGGTGTTCCATTTCATCTTCATCTACACCTTTCCTATCTTTAACCACAGCAGAATCATAGCAAATAAAAGAGCAATTCCCCCTGCCAGATAATCCATTTTCCGGAATTGCAAAACCCTATAAGAAGTTCTTCCTTTACCATTTCCATAAGCACGCGCATCAATCGCATAGCTCAGCTGTTCAGCACGTTGAATCGTCGTGAAGAGCAAAGGAATAATGATCGGGACATAAGCAAATATCCGTTTAGGTAGTGATAATGCTGTAAGATCATAACCTCTAGCCTTTTGTGCGAGAAGAATACGATCCAGCTCCTCCTTAATGGTAGGAATAAACCGGATCGCAATCACTATCATTAAGGAAAATTGTTCTACGGGTAACCCCATTTTGGATAGGGGTTCAAATAGCTTTTCAAGACCATATGCTAAGTCTAGCGGTTTAGTCGTTAACGTTAATACTGAGGCTAATAAGATGAGCAATATAATACGCCAAACAAAACGTAATCCTGTTCGCAGTCCCTCTTCAGTTACCTCAATAAAGGACCAAGACCAGAGAATCGTTCCTTTGGTGAACACAGCATTATACAGAAGGGTAAACAGCAAAACAAATAATAACGGCCGCAGCCCCCGCCAGAAGAAATGAATAGGAACCTTCGACAGCAGCAAAATTCCGAATACAAAAACAGTTGCAACTGCATAGCTAAGCCATGTTCCAAGCATCAGAAAGCTAAGCATGAGAATCACGATACTAACAAGCTTTATACGAGGATCTAAACGATGGAAAATCGAATGCGTCTCCACATATTGACCCACTATTACGGAATCAGCCATGTAGACGCCCCCTCGAATGCCAAATTGGCTGAACAGCATCGAAGATATCCTGCTCTTTACAGCTAGCAACCTCTATTTTTTGGCCAGATAGTTCCTCTACTAGCTTCAAAAGCTGTACGGGTTCAGGCATGGACAAGCCCAGCTCCACCAATAATTCTTCCTTTTCCATAAATAGTGTTCTGGGGTCAAAATGTCCTTCTAGCTGACCTTTATGGAAAACCAAAACCTCATCCGAGTACTCAGCAACATCCTCCATCTGATGCGAAACGAAGAGAATGGTGCGCTGATTTTGTTGCTGCCAAGTCTTCAGAAGCTTCAGCAAAGATACTTGGCTAGCTGGATCTAGCCCCGCTGTCGGTTCATCCAGAATTAGCAGCTTCGGATTCGTCATCAGCACGGAGGCAATGGCCACACGGCGCTTTTCTCCACCGCTTAATTGGAATGGATTTAACGGGAGAATGCCCTCTGACAGACCCACTTGCGGTAAAATCCTTTCAATCGCCTCCGTGATTTGCTGGCGTGAAGCACCCTGCAGATTCAGTGCAAAAGCAAGCTCCTTTTGCACCGTGGTTTCGAATAGCTGATGCTCCGGATATTGAAAAACAAAGCCCAGCTCCGGGACCACCTTTAATTGTCCCTTGGCATCTCTTGGAGCAGGCTGCTGATCAATCCAATACTCTCCTTTTACGGTGGGAATCAAGCCCTTCAGCACTTTGACAAAGGTAGACTTTCCTGCACCCGTGGGACCGATGATCGAAATCCATTTGCCCGCAGTAATGGTGCAGTTTATATTGTGCAAAGCCACATGATCAGCATAGTTTACACTTAAATTATCTAATTTGTAGACCATTGTGATCGAATTATCCCCTTCCAATCGGCTGTTGGCGGCACTTCTGAATGGAGCAATGCATGTATACGCACGGCAAAAGGCAGTTGTAATTGATAGTCCGCAACAGGCATCGTTTCAAAAAAAGCCAGTGGAGCACCATCATACTCAAGTCGCCCTTGATGCAGGAGTAATAATCGTTCTGCTGAAAGCACTTCCTCCATATGGTGAGTGATCTGAATAATGGTCAGACCTTGACGATGCAGCTCTTGCATAATGGCAAGCACCTGCTGCCTTCCCTGAGGATCAAGCATAGAGGTGGCTTCGTCAAAAATAATGACTTGCGGGCGCATCGCCAATATAGCCGCAATAGCGACACGTTGCTTTTGACCTCCAGAGAGCTGATGTGGCATGGCATCCAGATAATCCTCCATATGAACGGCCTGCAAGGCATGCTCCAACCGGCTGCGCATTTCCTCCCTTGGCACACGGATGTTCTCCAAACCAAAAAGCACCTCATCCATAACGGTTGTGGTGATAAATTGATCCTCTGGATTCTGAAAAACAAAGCCAATTTGCTGATGAATATCTGCAAGATCAGCTGGCTTTGTGGTGTCTAGGCCCTTAAACTGTACAGCCCCTTTTCGCGGCAGTAGCAGTCCGTCCATGAGCTTTGCAATGGTGGATTTGCCAGAGCCATTCGCGCCAACAATCGCCACAAACTCCCCCGCTTCTATCGTAAAGCTGATATCCTCTAGGACAGGCTGACTCTTTTTATAATAAAAATGAACTTGATCGAAGGTAAGCATTTATTCACTCCCCTTTTGACGATGCCAAGCAGCGAAAAATGCCCCAATGCTGTTCTCGGAAAATGCAGGTGCAGGCCTCTCCCATTTCGTCACTTTTGATCCATTCACAGCAAAGATTTCACCGGTTAAATCCGCGTCAGACTCACTCAATAATGCTGTCACAAAGGAAGCAATATCCTCCGGGCCACCTATTCGCCAAAAGTCTGGGAACGGTTCAATACGACTGGCATGTTTCGCTTTCAAATGATCAATGACAGGTCTGGTCATATCTGTTAAAGCGGCTGGCGAAATCGCATTGACTCTAATTCCATCACGTTTCAGCTCCGCTGCTAGTGTCCACGTCATTCCGAGTATTCCAGCTTTGGCTGCACTATAATTCACCTGACCCACAGAACCTGTTAGTCCAGCCGTAGAGGTCATCAACAGGATATCGCCACCTGTCTGGCGCATATATGGAAGTACGCGTTGAATGCTATAGTAGGTGCCATTTAGATGCACGTCCAGCACAGCCTTCCACTCTTCATCCGTCATCCGTAGACATTTCTGATCCTGCAAATTCCCAGCGTTAGCTATCAATACCTCAATACGGCCATACCGTGTAATAACCTCATCCACCATTGCAGTGACCGCAACTGGATCTGCTACATTAGCAGAGTATCCTGATGCCTCACCACCCGCCTGACGAATCTCGTGGACAACCTCATCGATTAAGACTTGTTTTGTACCATTTACAACTACTATATAACCGGACTTGCCGAGCTGCACGGCAATACTACGCCCGATCCCTCTGGTTGCTCCAGTAATTAAGGCTACTTTGTTCATCACTACACCTCTTTCACTGAAAAAGCCCCCGAAGCAATAACATCGCCAGCTTCTGTTGTAAGGGTCACTTTAACCATGCAGTCATCCTCCGAAAAATCAAAAATCACGACATTATCGACCTCTATAGGCTTATGAAATTTCATATCATATTGAGTGATCCACTGTGCCTGATGCGCCTCGATATATAAGGATTGGGCTAATCCCATTAGATACATCCCATGCGCAATGGGCCGCTTAAATCCAGCCTCAGCTGCAGCATCCTCATCTAGATGAATAGCGGCCAGATCTTGGGAAGCTGCTGCATATTGCCGGATAGCCTCAGCCGTTATGCATTTTCTCATCATGTTCATCACCTACCCGAATTAACACCGTTTCTGCGGTGACTATAAGCTCGCCTTCACATTTACAAACCAGCGTATGTGTGTAAAAGGTCAGCTTGCCTTGCCGGCCATCTTTTTGCACCTTGCTCGTTAATGCTAATTCACAATCTAACGTCATCCCTGCCGTAATCGGAGCTTGATATGAGAATTTCTGAGTACCGTGAAGCAAAGGCTCTCCCTTGCTAAGCCAAGGAATTTCGAAGGCTTGCCAAAAAATAATTGGCATCGTAGAAGGAGCAATCAGATTGCCATTAGTCGTCTGCACGGGTGCCTCAATACTCTGTGCGTAATCCGATATCCACTCAGCAGTCATAAGAATCTGATGTCGGACACTGTTCATTCCGTAATCTCCACAAGCGTTGCCAGCCCCAACCCGCCGCCAATACCCAAAGTGGCAAGTCCCCTTTTATAAGGCGTATGCTGCATTTCAGCACATAAACGCGTCATTAAAATAGCTCCGGACGCCCCATAAGGATGACCGATAGCTAATGCGCCTCCTCCAAGATTGACCTTTTCCTGTGGGATCTGAAGCTCATTCAGTGAGGCTAGAACTTGCGAAGCAAAGGCTTCATTAAACTCTACGATATCTAAATCGGCTATGGTCAGCTGTTGACGATGTAACACCTTTTGTACAGCTGGAACTGGGCCCATACCTAAATAATTCGGATCTACACCTGCTGCTTGCGCATCTACGACACGCAGGATAGGTTTAAGCTTGAGTTGCCGACATTTCTCACGGGACATCATTAATAGAAGCGCCCCACCATCATTAATAGGACAGGCATTTCCAGCGGTGACAGTACCCTTTTCTTCAAAGATTGAAGGTAGCTTTCGCAGCTTGTCCAGGCTCGTATTAGCCCTTGGACATTCGTCGGTGTTCACCCACTCCCCCTCAACCAGAAGAGGTACAATCTCCTGCTGAAACCTACCACTTTGCTGAGCATGAACGGCCTTCTGATGGCTTTTCAAGGCATATTGATCCTGCTCTTCTCGCGAAATCCCATACTTCCGCGCTACATTTTCCGCAGCAATTCCCATATCCGGATCACCGTAAGCGCTAGGTGTAAAATGAGCACGGGTATATAGCTGCGGAACCCCCATCAAGGTTTGAGGCTTAGCCATTTTCCAAGGGGCACGACTCGTGCTCTCAACACCGCCCGCTAAATAAATCTCACCTGCGCCACTTTGAATAAGCCGTGCTGCTATATTAATGGCCTCTAGCCCAGAACCGCACTGCCGATCCACAGTAACGCCCGGAACCGAAACAGGCAGTCCCGCTTCAAGCGCAGCTACCCGGGCAATATTTCCACCCGGACCGACCACATTTCCAATAATCACATCATCGATCATATCGACGGGCAGGTTCGTCTCTGCCACAATATGCTGAATAAGCGGTGCCAGTAATGCTTCCGGCTCAAATGTACTTAATAAGCCGCCCATCCTGCCAATCGGTGTACGTTTTGCCATAACAATTACTGCTTCTATCATAGCATCGCTCTTTTCACATAGTCTTTCATCGCTTGCCGGGCAATTTTTCCACTGCTTGTATAGATAAACTCATCAACTGTCAGCAGCAGCTTCGGCGCTTTGTAACTTGCTAAATACTGGCGACAATAATTCTTTATTTCGTCTATAGATAAATGTTTTTCACCATTCCATTTCACGAGGACTGCCAGCTGTTCTCCCCAATAATCGTCAGGGATGCCAAGCACCATTACTTCTTGTATTTCCGGAAGATGCTCCAGTACTCGCTCTATTTCCTCTGGATAAACGTTCAGCCCACCGGAGATGATTCTATTTTTCAAGCGACCCGCCAGATATAAATAACCAGCTTCATCCTGATAAACATAATCCTCCAACACAAGCCATCCCTCTCGAAAAGCTGCTGCGGTCTCCTTCGGCAATTGATGGTAGCCTAGAAATATCATATCACTTCGCACATATAACTGCCCAATCTCCCCCGTAGGGACTTCACGGAACTCTTCATTACAAATGGAAATTTGCACTCCGGGATAGGGCTTGCCTACAGAGTTCGGATTATGCTCTTCCAGAACATCCAAATAACTAATATAACTCGCTTCTGAGGAACCATAGGATTCATAGAGACGCGCTCCAGCGAACACTTCTATGCCCCTTTTTTTGGACAACTCCGACCACTTTGCACCTGAGCTAATAATCGCATCAATCTGCGTCTGCCCAGGAACAGCCTGCTGCATCATGGATTCAAGCATTGTCGGTACAACAAACAACACCACACCCGGAATCTGCCTGCACAGCTCTAACACCTGTGTGGCGCTAAATTTTTGCGTAATATGAAAGTTTGCTCCACCATACAGACTCTGCATTACAGCGAACAAGGACAGCGAATGCACAAACGGACCCGGTGCTAAAACATCACTCATAGAGTTCAATTCAAAGGCAGCACTCGATACCTCAAAGCTCTTTAACCACGATAAATGGGTACGCATATATCCTTTGGGGAGCCCCGTTGTGCCTGAAGTAAAGCCGATAAATAATAACTCATTCGTCTCATCCAATTCAGCTTCTGGCTTCAGAGCCTTCAACCACTGATCATAGGAACCTGTTCGTTCATTTGAAAAAGTCAGCGTTGGGATGGCTTGGTCCTTGAAGACCAAATTCTGTGCAGCTTCCGGCTCGGCAAAAATCATTGTCGGCTGGCACTGCTCTATAATAACCCGCAGTTCATTTGCACTCCACTTGGGATCTAAAGGAATGGGAACACAACCTGCATAAATAGCCCCCAAGAAAACCTCGACAAATTCAATGCGATTCGTAGATAAAATAGCGATTTTGTCATGCTTAAGGCCCTTTTGCTGTAGACCATTGGCAATTCTCCGCATCGCTTGCACTAATGTTGCATAGGTATGCGTTGCTTGGTCATGGGTTAAGGCAATGCTGTCGGGCTGCTGTGCTGCATGACGCAGTATAGGAACTACTAGATTCATCCTTCACCACACCTATTCGTAATTTCTGTGACTACCGATTATGTACACTCTCTTCGCTCGGGATACAATTAGAATGGCTACGATAGCTTATTTTAGCTTTATATTAATTTTATGTACATATTTATATGGAACGATTAAGCCCTCTTACGACTGGAAAAATCAAACAGCGCGCATCGATTATGATCGGTACGCGCTGGCTGTATTGTTGTTTATTCCTTCTTATGAGCGGATGATGGTATTCCATCTTCAGCAAAAGTAAAAGTTCGGGCGATATATAAGATAGGTGTGCTTACTGCGGTTAGTAAGAATTTCGCTAGATACGTTGTAAGCAAAATTTCAAACCACACACTCCAGTTATACAACCCAGCAAATGCAATGGTACAGAAGATTAGTGTATCCACAAAGGAGCTAACCATCGTACTGCCGTTGGAACGAATCCACAACTGACTTGAAGTGCTGTAATATTTGCGAATCCAGGAGTACAACCGAACGTCTAGGAACTGACTAATGAAGTAAGCAGTTAGACTACCCAACGCTAGTCGAGGCATCAGACCAAAGATCGTCTCCAAAGAAGACTGAGCAATATCGGTCTCTTGCGGCTTAAATACTAGTACCATTTGCATAATGACTGTCGTCATAAGCAAGGTGAAGAAGCCAAACCAAACCGCTTTACGTGCTTCTGCTCTTCCATACTTCTCATTAAGCAAATCGCTGGTCATATACAAAGTGACATACATCGTATTTCCGAGTGTCATCACGATATCAAATGGCATAGCAATCGTCTTAGCTACCTGAATGTTTGCAATTACAGTAGCGATACCTACCCAGGCATACATTCCACTTTTGCCGAACAGGCGGTAACAGAGTAGAAAAAAAGCAAAATTGACAATAACAAATAAAACTCCCCACATCAAATTAAACATATTGCTTAAACTCCTCCTAGTTTTGTTTACGCGGGATGGTTACGAACCGCGGCTTACATTAAGTTTTGGAACAAAACATTAATACTCTATCACACTGTCGTCAAACAATCCATAAAAATAAACAATTTATGAAATGGGTATTTATACCCATTTTTATTAACTAAAAATAAAAGTGTCAGTAATAATTCATCTTTTTCAGAAAAATATGCTATATAAACTAAAACTTTCACTATTCATCCAGAGGTTAATTCTATAGAATAGTATCAAACACTTCATTCCCGATCCATTTAGTTGATATATTACATAACTATGGAATATATTGCAGGTTGCCAGTCAATAGCAGTCGGTAGGGATATAAAGAAATGGGGCTTCGCTGCCCATAAAAAGGGGGAGAACAATATGTTTCGTTTCAAGCAGTCGATCAGTCGCAGATTTACGCGTTTATTATTTGTAGTTCTATTACTCACGTCTCTTTTGTTAAGTACCAGCTTCTACTTTATATCCACCAGTATTTTCAACAGCTATGTCATGCCACAAATCAATCAAATTCTAACTGCAGCTGCTCAGGACGTATATAAGAATATAAATACAATGCATGCTCAGCAAGCACTAAAGAAGAACGAACAAGCAGCCACCAATCTTGAATTCTATTTTCAGGATAAGAGAAAGCAGCATGGGGTTGAGACTATTTTTCTACTCAATCTAAAAGGCAAGGAAGCTGAGGTTCTGTCCGTAGATCATGATGCAAAATTAAAGCCGGAGGAAATTGTTAAGGTGTCCTCTGCAATGCAGCAAGCTCTTAAAGGAAAGAGCGGACTAAGCGATACATACAAGGACTCGCATGGTGTACATAAGTCAGCTTATATCGGAATTCCCGGAAGTACGATGGTTATCGGAATCAGCAGTGATGTAAGCTTTATTCAAGAAAAAACAGACAGTATTCTGTGGACCAGTGCCGGGATCACTCTGCTAACGCTGATCATAGGCTCAACTGGTGCCTGGTTTATGAGTATGCGGATTACTCGTCCTATCTCAAAGCTTGCAGCTTACAGTGCCCGTCTCGCAGAGGGAGATTTCACAGAGGAATTAACGGTTAAAGGCAGTGATGAGGTAGCTCAACTGTCCAGAAGCTTCCAAGCAATGACCCTGCGCTTAAAAGAAATGATTGGACATGTACTCGTCACCTCAAATACTGTGGTCACCGATTCCAATTCTTTAAGAGAACGTGTTGAGGTCTTAAATGAAATGGCAGACCACTCTAGTACATCTGTTGTAGAAATTGGCAAAGGTAGTACGACCATCGCGAGCAGCGCTCTAGATAATTCAAAAGCTATGGAAGAAATCAATTTCGGCATTCAGCATATTGCTTCAGCAGCCACCGAAGTCACTGAGCAGATCAGTGAAGCTTCCGCTGAAGCGATTGGCGGTAATGAGATTGCCCAAAGTGCCGTTCTGCAAATGCGCCATGTTGAACGTGCCTCCCTGCAGTCGCTGGAGCAATTACAAGTTATGAATGAACGTTCAGTAATGATCGGAGAAGTCGTTCATAGCATTACTGAAATTACGAAGCAAATCCAAATGCTGTCGCTCAATGCTTCGATCGAAGCAGCACGTGCAGGAGAACATGGACGCGGCTTTGCCGTGGTTGCCGGAGAAGTACGCAAGCTTTCCGAACAATCCCGTAATGCGAATGAGCAGATTCGTGATTTCCTACTCGGACTTCAGGAAGATATGAATCGCTCCGTTACTGAGATGAACCATGTGAATTCTGAGGTAGCCTCCGGGGTAGGCAAGGTGGCAGAAGCGGGCGATGCCTTCAATCACCTTCTGATTCTGATCCAAAGCATCAATCAGAATATTCAATCCGTATCTGCGGCTACGCAGCAAATCTCAGCAAGTACAGAAGAAGTTAGTGCTTCCGTCGAGGAAACCGCACAAATCACTTCAAGATCCCAAGAAAGTGCGGACACACTATCCGAGAACTCCGAGCGCCAACGTATAGAGCTTGAAGGACATGCAGTAACCGTGCAGCATCTATATGAGCAGGCTAAGAAGCTTCAGGAAGCTGTGCAACAATTTAAGATCTAAAGCTTAGGCTTAAATAAAAACAACCCGTTCACACGAAAGTGTTGAACGGGTTGTTTTGTTAGTGTCTCGGCGCCCAAAGAATGACCGAAACGCCGATCACACAAATACCAGCACCAACCCAGTCATATACATCGGGTGTTTTCTTGTCTACTAGCCAGCCCCATAACACAGCGAGCACGATAAACACCCCGCCGTAGGCTGCGTACACTCTTCCGAAGGACGGAAACTTCTGCAACGTAGGGATGATGCCATAGCTTATCAGAATCAAAGAACCTACCAAACCGTACCAGAGAGGTCTTGATTCTCTTAGCCATAACCATACTAAGTATCCGCCTCCGATCTCAGCAAGGCCGGCAATTACAAATAGTAGAATGGCAGCAACCATGTCATCCCTCTTTCCTATTAAACTCTAAAAATATCAAATGATTCGCAAAATATGATACAACGTCATCACGGTTAGCAAGTATGTGTACAAGCAAGCATCCGGGCCACCAAACAACTGGACCCACAAGCATCAGCAGTGGATATAAACAGATTGAGCCAGCTGGCTACTATGCGTCACCCGCAGGAGCCACTCACATGAAATTGTGCTGGAGCAGCACTAATACTAGTAGGAGCACAGCCTCTAGCAGCTCATTCAGCGCGCCATACACATCGCCGGTGAGCCCGCCGAGCCGGCTGCTAATCCGCCGCGCAGCAACGGTGCCGCTGGCCAAGGCCGCATCTGGCAGCAGTAACGCTGCCGCCAGATGCAGCGGCCACGCGGCTAAGCCCGCGCCGAGCGCCAGAGGCGCACCGGCTGCGGCTAGCGAGAGCAGCGCGGCTATCGCCAGCGCGCGCCGCTCATGCGAGGGAGCGAGGCCGGCGAAGCTCGCGGCCAGCCCCTCGTTCCCGCGGGCAATGGGATAACGCACCATTGCCCGCACCATATACCAGCGGCTCCAGATCGCTGGCAGCAAGAGCAGTGGTAGCTCGTAATAGGCGTAGCCTTCGATTAATGCTGCCACTAAAGAGGCCTTTAACAGCAAGAGCAGCACGCAGGCGAGCACACCCATCGCACCCACACGGCTATCCTTCATAATCTCCAGGATCCGTTCCCTCGGTCGGTAGCTTAGCAGACCATCCGCACTGTCCATCCAACCATCGAGGTGCAGACCTCCGGTGAGTCCTACCCATAGAATGAGGGTAATGACGGCGGCTGGCCAAGCTGGTAAAATCAATCCCGTCAAAGCTGCCCCAGCAGCTACGCAAAGTCCGATAGCTGCACCCACCACGGGATAGAACATTACACTTCGGCGCAGCAGCTCAGGAGAAAATCCAGGGTCACTCTTTACAGGAAACCGGGACAAAAACTGAAAGGCAGCCGCGGCAGCATCCCTGCGCTCCCTCATAAACGATACTCCCTGCTCTTGAGTTCAATTGGAATGCCAGCAGTCACTAAAAAAACCTGCTCGCATTGCCGAGCAAGCAGCGCGTTCATACGTCCTGCCAGATCACGGTACAATCGGCCAAGCGCATACTCCGGAACAATACCGTCTCCAACCTCATTAGTGACCAAAATGAGATTTCCTTGAAATGTGCGTACACTGTCTTCAAGTCTTGTAATCTCGCTCTCAATCAACTCTTGCCTATCCGTAAATCCTTCCATGGCTAGCAGTACATTCGATAACCACAACGTTAGACAATCTACGAGAACCGCCTTTTCACCAGATAAACGCTTAAGAAGATCTGGCAAATCATAAGGCTCCTCTAACGTCTCCCAAGCATATCCGCTTTGCGAGCGCTGTTGCTGATGCAGTGCAATCCGTTCATTCATTTCATCATCAAACGCTTGTCCGGTTGCAACATAGAAGGCCTGATCTGCCAGTGACGACATCAGTTTTTCTGCAAAGCCACTTTTCCCGCTACGCGCCCCTCCCGTTACAAGAATACTCATTGTTTCCCAGCTCCAGAGATGCCTGCACTTTCAAAGGTGGCCATTTCGCTCAAAATGCGGCATATCGCCTCAATTAAATGAAGGGACAATACGCCTCCAGTTCCTTCACCCAAACGAAGACCCAGGTTAAACAACGGTTCAAGCCCAAGCCGCTCCAGCATCAGCTTATGTCCTTGTTCTCCTGATAGATGGGAGCCTATCATATAAGCAATGGATTCTGGCGCAAGCGCCTTCGCTACAAGAGCTGCCGCACCCGAAATAAAACCATCCAAAATGACAGGTACCCTGGCAGCAGCTGCGCCAAGAATCAGACCCGTCAAACCGGCGATTTCCAGTCCCCCTACTTTGGACAATACATCCAGCGGATCTGCCGGATTCGGTTGATTCACCTTTAAAGCGCGTTCCACAACTGCAATCTTATGTAGTAGACGTTCATCATCGATTCCCGTTCCTCTTCCAACGGCTACTTCAGGTGCTATTCCTTTTAGAGCACACAGAATGGCTGCGCTAGCCGTTGTATTCCCAATGCCCATTTCACCTGTAATAAAAATCTCTGTCCCGTTCTCAATCGCTTCTTGTGCGATTCTTATACCTACAAGCATAGCACTCATCGCTTCCTCACGACTCATCGCAGGTCCCACGGCTATATTATCCGTTCCTCGGCGCACTTTACGATCAATCAAATCTTCATGACTAAGATCGCCGTTAACACCGATATCAACGAACTTCACCTCAGCACCAGCTTGGCGTGCCAGTACATTCACAGCCGCTCCTCCGCTGAGAAAATTATAGGCCATCTGCATTGTGACTTCCTGTGGAAATGCACTAACTCCCTCGCAGCATACACCGTGATCGGCAGCCATCACAACTACCGTTCGTTTGGTGAAACTAGGCTGCTCCGTACCCGAAATTCCGGCGAGCTTAACGGCCAAGGTCTCCAATTGTCCCAGGCTGCCTGGCGGTTTGGTTAGAATGTTCAGGCGGTGCTCCGCTTTTAGGAAAGACTGTTCATCAGCCGGTGTGATTCGTTTAATTACTTCTTGAATAGTTGAAATCATAATTTAACCTCCAATTAAATAGATCCGTATAACCTATTCTATCTTATCTACACAGAAAAGCCCCCATCTATGATAGATGGGGACCACTAGAATTACAACTTCACTTTCATAAATCCTTCGATTCTCTCCAGCGCTTCCGTCAATTTTTGTAGGGATGCTGCATAAGAGCAGCGAATATACCCTTCTCCACCCGCTCCAAACACATGCCCCGGAACCGCAGCAACACCAACCTCCTTGAGCAGCTGCAAAGCGAAATTCTCTGACTTCATTCCGGTATTAGCGATGGAAGGAAAGACATAAAATGCACCCTCCGGCTCGTGGCAAGGTAAACCAATAGATCGAAATCCACTAACCAGCAGCTTTCTTCGCTCATCAAAGCATCGTTTCATGTGGTCCTTATGCTCCATACCGTTCCGCAGTGATTCAATGGCAGCGATTTGACCTAGTATCGGAGCACACATCGCAGTGTACTGATGGATTTTGAGCATCGCAGCAATTAATTCGTGATCACCACAAGCATAACCCACTCTCCAGCCAGTCATCGCAAAAGCTTTGGAGAAGCCACTAATGACAATCGTTCGTTCCAACATCCCAGGAAGGGAGGCAATACTGACATGCTGACTATCATAGGTTAACTCGGCATAGATTTCATCTGAAATGACAAGTAAGTTATTCTCTTTTACAATCTGTGCAATGGGTAGCCAATCCTCATAAGTCATTACTGCTCCTGTAGGATTAGTCGGAAAATTCACCATAAGAATCTTGGAACGCGGGGTAATCACCTGCCGCAACGCTTCAGGAGTAAGCTTAAAACCCTGCTCGGCTGAAGATTCAACCTCTACCGTAATCCCACCGTTCAAATGAGTAATCGGCGAATACGCAATATAGCTCGGAGAAGGGACGATAATCTCATCCCCGGGTGTAATAAAGGCCCGCAGAGCCAAATCCACGGCTTCACTGCTTCCCACTGTAACCATAATCTCGTTAGTTGGCTCATAGCGGAGATTGAAGCTTGTGTGCAGATAAGAGGCAATCTCTTCTCTAAGCTCCAACAAGCCGGAATTTGGTGTATACATCGTCTCCCCATTATTCAAAGCACGAATACAGGCAGCTCTTACATGCTCCGGTGTAACGAAATCAGGCTCGCCTACACCAAGCGATATAATATCCTGATTCCCTGTACTTAGGTCAAAAAAAGCCCGAATCCCCGAGGGAGCAATCTCCCGTACACGCGGAGTAATCCATTCATTATGCATGACTGAGCACCTCTTCTTTCGGGCTCTTTTCTGTTAGGGAAAGGGAAATGATCTCGTCCAGCAGTCCGCTGAAGGTGTAACCTGCCGCTTGCGCGCTTTTTGGTAAAAGACTCGCCTTCGTCATGCCCGGTAATGTGTTCACCTCCAGCACATATGGAATACCATCCTTAATGAGCATATCCACCCTTGCGTACACGCTGCATTTTAGTGTTTTGTAGCAAGTTAAGGCTGCATCACGTACTCGCTCATACACCTCAGCTGGTAGATCAATGACCCGTTCGTCTGCCCCGCCATCTTCGTATTTCGCACTGTAATCGAACCACTCCGCATGCGCCGAGGTGATTCCCAAAACGGGCAGCATCTCTCCATTTAGAATAGAGCAAGTAATTTCCTGGCCTTGAATGTAGCTCTCGATCAGAATCGACTGATCACAAGCAAAAGCCTTCTCTACTGCGCTCAACAGCTCCTCGCTGCTGCTCACCTTTTCCATACCAATACTCGAACCGCCTGCACATGGCTTCACCATAACAGGATATCCAATCCGCTCTACGGCTTCTTGAGAATAATCCTTCATACTATCCCAGCACAGCCAATCCGCCGTATTGACGCCTGAGCAGCGCATAAGCTTTTTGGAAAGATCTTTATCCATACAAATGCTGCTAGACAAAACGCCACTACCCGTATAAGGAATCCCCATCGTCTCCAGCGTCCCCTGAACCGTACCGTCCTCTCCGTAAGCTCCGTGGAGCGCAAGCAGCGCGATATCGATTCCTTTTGCCTGCTCAATAAGCTCTTCACGCTTGGTGATCACTATTGGAGTAACCTCATATTTATTGGGATCTAGATTCTTCAAAATCTCTCTACCGCTATTCATGGATACCTCATACTCTGAGGACACCCCGCCCATAATTACGCCTACCTTCATCTTCATCTCAAGCACCTCTTTATCCCATTAGTTGTCGTGCTGTTCTGCCAATAATCTCGATCCCCTTGCGGATATCCTCATCCGTCACTCTGGAGAAACCGATCCGTATCGTATTTTGACCTTTACCGTCTGTGAAGAATATATCTCCTGCTGTAAAAATAACCCCTTGTTCATGGCAGGCCGCCAGCAGCGTCCTTGTATTAAAGCCCTCCGCGAAGGTTACAAAAAGATGCAATCCGCCATCCCCTGATAACGCCGTATAAGGAATAAACTCCTTACAGCATTGCAGGGTTAATTCATATTTTCGTTTATATTCCGCTCTGGCTTTTTTCAAATACTTCTCTAAATGGCCACCTAATAAGTACTGATACAAAATGGATTGATCCAGCGTCGAGGTATGAATGGTACGTGCGCGCTTGACGCTTTCGAGAGAATAGATCAGCTCCTGGTCTGCCAGCACCCAGCCTACGCGTAGTCCCGGAAATAATACCTTTGAGAAGCTACCTAGATAGATCACGCTGTTGCCGCTCCCTGCTGCTGCGATAAGTGGAGCCACATGTGAGCCCGAATAGCGTAACTCCTCGTTAAAACCATCCTCGATCACTGGTATTTGGTACCGGTTCATCAGCTTCATTAGCCTCTGTCTTTTCTCGGGAGACATTACAATGCCGGTCGGATTATGATAAGAGGGGACAAAGTAGGCACAGTCAAAAGCTTGCTCCTGCAATGCCTTCTCCAGCTCAACCAGATCAATCCCATCACGCTCCATAGGAATCCCGGTGATCTCAAAGCCATTCAACTTCAGATTTTTGATCGCCGTATGATGCGTTGGATTCTCACAGATGACCGAACCATTCTTTTTGCTAAGTGCAGACAATACAATATCGAATCCCTCTGTAAAGCCATTGGTGATCAATATATCCTTGCCTTTCATTTCAACGCCTTTGTGCTCCATGTACTGCTTCAAATAGTCTATTAAAGGCTTATACCCTTTGGCATATCCATAATTTAGTAAGACATTGCCTTCCACCGACATACGATCCATAAAGGAGCGTTTCACATTATCTAGATCAAAAAGACTCTCATCAGGTGCGATGCTCGTGAAGGAGATCGTCCCCTTCTCCGCTCGTATGCCGCGCTTCATGATATCCAGATCCTCCGCCAGCCGCGCATGATCATTGATACGCGTCTTCCAGTCCATCGTCCAGGAAGAGATTGTTTCACTGCCGGGAGGTGTAGGTGCCACATAACTTCCCTGACCCTGCACGGCATACGCAAATCCATCATCCTCAAGCTCTGCATAAGCAGAGATTACGGAGTTGCGGCTAACCTTAAGCAATGTGCTGAGTTCTCGTGTGGAGGGCAGCTTTTGATTGCCTTGCAGACCGCCTTTTATGATTAAGTGCTTCATATAGTCTTTAATTTGTATATACACCGGCCGTCCGGCTATGAGCTTAAAATCCTTAAACATCTCTCAATCGCCCCCATGACTATCATGGCACAATCACTCGCTTAAAAAAAGAACCACAGCCATGGGATTTTAATCCGGCTGTGGTTCTATGAGAGGACAAATGCCCAAAAAATCAAGTTATAGATCTATGCTTCGATCACAAGCTCCCCTTCTCCAGCAGGGATCTCAAAACCATTTAAAAACCGGGTTAGTATGTCCTCAGTAATCGGAAATGCGGCATTAGCGTCAAAACGTTCACTCCGGATAAGCAGTCTCTGACGCAATTCATCTGGCTGAATTTTTAAGTGAATCAGTTCCCACACGCCACCATAACTCTCAATAAGTTGCTTGTAATCGTTCCGTCTCTGACGTTGCCAGAAGCTGAAATCGATGACAACATGATGTTTTGCCTGAAGCAGATTCACCAGCTCCCCCCGCAGCTTTATCTCCGACTCTTCTTTATAGGACTCATAATTCTGCTCTGGATAATCCACCCCGAAACGTCCGTGCGTGGCCCAAATATCTTCATCTATCGAAAGTCTGGCGAATCCCTCTTTCTCCAGCTTTTTAGCAAAGGTTGTTTTACCCGACCCCGCTACACCGCACATCATTACTACGATGGAAGCAACACTCGTACGCTTTTGCTGAAGCAATTTTTCAATAACCAACTTTTCACTCAACATAATAAATGCATCTTCCTTCCACTTGATCTAGTAAATATATTTTTAATTACGGCGATGATGATGGTATACTCATCGTTACAAAATACTTTCTCAAAGGATTGTGATAAGGATATGGTGAAATCAGTCCAGCAGACCTCCTAAAATGAAAAATGAAATAATTTTAGGAGGTCATAATAAATGATTTTTAACCCGATTGTCATTGATAACTGGAGTAGAAAACCCTATTTTGAACATTATTTAAACAATGTCAGATGCACCTATAGCATGACCGCAAATATTGATATCACCCTTCTACTATCAGAGCTTAAGCATAAGGGAATTAAGCTGTACCCAGCACTAATCCACATGATAACTACGGTGGTGAACCGTCATAGTGAATTCCGCACATGCTTTGATTCTGAAGGTAGATTAGGTTATTGGGATAGCATGTCACCTAGTTTTACAATTTTCCATGATGATGATAAGACTTTTTCAAGCATCTGGACTTCATACGGTGAAAAGTTTAATGATTTCTATAACCGTTATTTGGATGATATGAAAATGTACGGAAGCGTGAAACAATTTATCGCTAAAGCAAACGAACCACCGAACACCTTCCCTATTTCTAGTATTCCGTGGGTCAGCTTCACGAGCTTTAACCTGAACGTGTATAACGAGGGAACCTTCCTACTTCCCATCTTTACTATAGGAAAATATTTTCATCAAGACAAAAAAATACTATTACCAATATCGGGGCAATTCCACCATGCCGTGTGCGACGGTTACCATGCCAGCATGTTGTATAATGAATTGCAATCACGTGCAGATACCTATAAGGAATGGTTACCTAACATCTAATTATCCACTTTATTCTGCTGAGGGCGAACGATAGTTTAAACATAAAGGGTTCCACATATTAGGTATGACTAATATGTGGAACCCTTTTTTTCATTTGATTTTCTCATCAATCTCCCGAAATATCTGCCGACCATTGCCCGTTCCGCCAAAATAGCCTGAGTACCATTGCTGTTCCCGGAGAAGGTGCAACTGCGCTGTAGAATGTGACACCAGGAATTAACTGTGCAAGGAAATTCCGAATAACACCACCATGTGTGACTACCAATACCCTGTTTGTTATTACCTCAGCCTTTTTTTCACTAATTGCAGCCTGCACAAATGTATCCTCAGCCCCTCGCCCCAGATCTGACAGGAAGCTACGCAACCGTTCGTCAAACTGCGCCCATGTTTCACCATCCGGTGGTGTAACTGTGGAAGGATTATCAATCCACCTTCTATATAGTGAGTTATCCTTCAATTCCTCATAAGTCCAGCCTTCGAAAGCTCCAAAATTCATTTCGCGCAGACGCGGATCGTAGACAGCCACCTTCTCTAAAGAAGGAGAAATGTAAGCTAGAGTCTCCCGACATCTAAGCAAATCGCTGCAAAATACACACCAAAAATCATTCGATACTTCAGACTGCTGCTTAAGCTGAGATAGCTGCTCTACTGCACTAGATAGCAACGGGAGATCCGAATGTCCTAAGTAACGATGCTCAGCATTCCACTGAGTTTGCCCGTGGCGAACAAGTACTAATTCTAGCTCTATAGAAGGAAACTCCATGTCTAGCATTAGCCCCCGATCCATATCCATGCCACCACCGCGCATAAGCCTACAAAAATTGAAGAGGAAAGCATCATCATCCGCGAGGTCTGAATAATATCGTCCGGCTCCATCGCTCGTACCGGATCACCCATATAGGCTCGGAAAGAAGCGACACCATGATAGACGTTCTCTCCTCCGAGACGGATACCAAGTGCGCCCGCAACAGCGGATTCTGGATAGCCGCTATTTGGGCTTGGATGGAGACGCGCATCCCTCTTCACCATTTGTAGACAATTGCGCCAATCCAGACGAAGCAGCCATGCACACAGTGCCAAGAGCAATGCCGTAATCCGTGCTGGAATGAAGTTGGCAACATCATCAAGCCGAGCGGATGCCCAGCCGAGATCTCGGTATTTATCATTCTTATATCCCACCATGGAATCGAGTGTATTTACTGCTCTATAAGCCATAGCAAGCGGCGCACCACCGATGAGCGCATAGAACAATGGAGAAATAATCGCATCGACGATATTCTCTGCTACAGTCTCTACCGTGCCGCGCACAATTTCCGGGGAATCTAGCGAAGTCGTATCACGCCCCACGATCATCCCCAACGCCTTGCGGGCAGCAGGGATATCGCCCTTCTGCAATTCCACGTACACTGCCATTCCTGCATCCTTTAGTCCCTTGGAGGCAATCGTGGTTGAAATCAACCAAGCCTCGGCTATCCAGACGAGCCACGGTGAGATATATGACAGCAGCCATAGCAGAATGGCTGTCAGTGCCCAAGCACCACCCGCCACACATAGCGGAAGTAACACCCCTGCTCTGCGCAGGCTTTGCGGGTGGGACCATAAACGACGGATCGCCCGCTCCAGAGCCGTGATTGCTTTGCCCATACCAATTACGGGATGGGGCAAGCTACGCGGATCACCTACGATCCGATCAATTACATAAGCCGCAAGCAGTACTAAAGCGATTGTCACAGGCGATCACCTCTGAACAATCTTCTGTTTCTCCAGCAATCCATTCTCATTAGCTGTCCTTCCTTGCCTGCACCGACAGCAAGCTGCCCGTCACTGCGCTGTATACAAGGCGTCCGATTGCACCACCAAGGTCGGTAGCGGTTCCGGCGTAAACATGCTCTGCCTTGTATCGCCCACTTTGGCTCACAGCGAGCACTATCGCATCTGTAGTTGTTCCGGTAGCGATCAGGCCATTCTCGGGATCGGTAATCCCGAGGTCTGCCAGTGCAGCAGCTTTGGCTTCGACAGCTGTCTGCACAGCATTGACCATGGCCGCCGGTGTCAGGCGGCCATCAATACCTAGCATTATGTTAATCGTACCCGGGCGATAAACAGCCAGCACATTGCGTTCCACACCCGCGCGCGCAGCATTTCCTGCGGCGGCAGTAACACAAACAAAAATACCCGCTGAGCCTGTGTCTTCCTCAGCTACCGCTGCATGCTCTAGCGGTACTGCCGTCATCAGACCGGCACAGCCAGACATTGAATAACCCCACTCGCGGAGCTTATTCTCCATATCCTGAACAGGATCACTACATTCATAATTGCGGTCAACATATAAATTGACGGCCCTCTCTAGCCGATTCATTCCTCCACCATAGAACGCACTCGATAAACCATCTGCTTCAGCAGGTAGCTCTAGTAGCAGATGGTTTCCCTTCCACTGTAAAGCAAGCCCTGGCCAGATGGCCGAATGGTACTCTTTTACGCCTCCTGCGAGGTTAAATGGAATCTTTATTTGCACCATATATCGATCTTGCTCCTTCCACAGCACATTACTTTTATCCATTCATCCAATCAGCTTCGCGGTCGCGCCTGTACTTCCCCAACCGCCTCACTTAGAAACTACCTAATTCTCTATCTCAGCAAATGACTATCTGCTCTAAAATCTACTCCAACACATACTCCGATTTCTACCTTAACAGCCGTCCCTCACCCATCTATTGCACTTTATACAACAGATTCAGTTAGATTTACTGGCAAAAGCCATTCTGCTGTATTTCTTGCAATAGAATGTCACGTAAAAACCTAATTCGCATCATTTTCCAAATTTCTATTGTACACAGTGCTATAGAATCGAATTGTTACGCCAGCAAAGCGAGTTCTGTTGTACGAAATACAACGAATGCACTTTGGAGGATGTCCATCAGAAGCTATCTCACCAAACTTTGTCACAACCCTAAGCATGCGAGCTGAAGCCCACTATCCGGTATCAAATCGCTCCTTCTGCGGCACTTGAGTCACTTATTCATTAGAATCCCTGCCTTCTCTACGCCGCGATTGTCACTTACAGTAGACTCCCATCCCCCTGCGCTACACCAGACACTTTAACAGCAAACCCGCTGCCCTCTAAGCTACACAGTTCACTTATCCGCCAGAATTTCCTTCATCTGTTTTAGCAGCCGGACATTATCCTCATGTCCCTTAACGGCTACTCGGATATGCTCGCCTCCTAGACCGGGGTACATGGCACAGCTGCGCACCAGTATACCGACACGCCCAAGACGGGTCTGCATCTCAGCCGCACTCCACGGCGAAGGCAGGCCACAGAGCAGAAAGTTGGCTTCGCCTGGCGGCACTTCGCAGCCTAGCTGCATAAGGGCTTGACGCAGCAGCTCCCGTTCAGTGGCGATCAGTTCGCGTGTGCGACGTCCATACTCGTGCCCACACTCAAGGCAGGCTTCGCCCGCCAGCAGCGCCAAACCATTCACGCTCCAGGTAACCTGCTTTCCGGTCATCGCCTTTGCCAGCGCCGGATGCGAAATGGCAAACCCGAGACGTAGTCCGGGAATCGCATAAAATTTCGTCATCGACCGCACCAAAATCGTATGCGGAAACTGATCCAGATCCGGCAAAAGCGTATTTCGTTCTGCTTCTGGAATAAAATCAATAAAGGCTTCATCCACAGCCAAATACGTCCCGTAGCTTTCAGCCTTCTGCGCTAACCAGCGCAGCTCATCCACACTATACTGAACGCCATTAGGGTTGTTCGGCTGGCCAAGGAACAGCAGATCAACCTTCTCCAGCAACCCGGCAATCTCGTTCACTCCAGCTTGGAAGTGCTGTTCCCTTGTCCCCTGAACAGATAATACTTCTGCACCGAATTGCACAGATAGCTGCCGGTACTCAGAAAAACAAGGTTCTACGATACCTACCTTTTGCGGAGCAATCGCAAGCAGCAACAATGCCATAGATTCTGCGGCTCCGTTGCCTACTGTCAACCAACTACTATGTATACCAAGGTCCTTTGCTAGCAGACTTTTGAAGCGCCGATGTCCAGGGTCAGGGTAGGCAACCACCGTAGACAATGCTGTTCTAAGTAGCTCTAAGACGGCTGGCGGAGGCCCGATAGGATTGATGTTTGCACTGAAATCAAGAAATGTGCCACCAGCCTCCTCATAAAGTTCCGCAGCTGTTAGCAAATCACCGCCGTGGCCGTATTTTTCAAGCATATTTACACTCCCTCTATCCACTTTCGTTTGTTCGATATGTATCTCATTGCCACCATTATTGCGTCTTTACCGGGATTACGTCAATGCTCACTAAAGGAATCACCTGAATACCCGTTTGCCTCAAATCGACATTAAAATCTACGAGATGTCAAAAGATAATAAAGTTCTAGACTGGCAGCCTCATCAGATCTACGGACACGCTGTCCCCGAACCCGAAAAAAAGAAGTCGACCATTTCGTTGGTCGACTTCTAATTTTTTTCTATTGCGCGGTCAAAATTTGTGGACCTTCAGCCGTGATGGCGATCGTATGCTCGTATTGGGCGGCGAGCTTGTTGTCCATCGTCCGTGCGGTCCAGCCGTCCGGATCGATTGTCATCAAGTAGGTACCTTCGGTGATCATGGGCTCAATCGTGAACACCATACCTTCCTTGATACGGGGGCCTTTTCCAGGCTTGCCGACATGCATATAAGTCGGCTCCTCGTGCAGGTCGCGGCCGATGCCATGAGCGAGAAGGTCGCGCACGACGCCGAAACCGTGTGATTCCGCATGCCGCTGAATCGCGCTCGTCACATCGCCGAGTCGATTGCCGGGCTGAGCCTGCTCGATGCCCAGATCAAGACATTCCTTCGTGACACGCATCAACTTCTCGGCCATCGGCGAGATCTGCCCTACCGCATAACTCCAGGCCGAATCGCCGAGCCAGCCATCGAGCTCAGCGACCGTGTCGATCGTCACGATATCGCCTTCCTCAAGTGGCTTATTGTTAGGGAAGCCATGCGCGATTACATCGTTGGCGGAGGCACAGGTCGCATATTGATAGCCCTTATAGCCTTTCTGGTATGGCTTTGCGCCGTGCTTCAACATAATGTCCTCGAATATGCGCTCAATCTCGTTGGTGGTAATACCCGGTTTGATAAGCGGGGCGATTGTACGATGACATTCAGCCACCACTTGGCATGCCTTGCGGATAGCCTCAATTTCATGCTTGCTTTTTAAAATGACCATGTTCGTATCAGGACCCCTTCGTAATAGCTTGGATAGCGAGTCGGGCGATTCGATCGACGTTCAGATCAGAATTGCTCGCATAGTAGTGCAGCCCACAGCAACCGACCAGCACGGCAAGCATATGGTCGACGCTGTCGTCTTCACACTGGGCGATCGATTGGAGTGGAACGTAAAGGCGTTCCATAAACCGTCTCTTGGCGTGGTGTCGATCCCTTTCAGACAAGCCTACATAATGTTCCGCCGCCATTTTGTAGACGAGATATGCACGGGCGTCCGACTGCCACAGCTGGAGCAGCGCTTTACAATACATCAACAACTGCCTGTCATCCGGTGGGCTGCCGCTGATGTTCGCCCATTTGGCGATAACTTGCTCACATCGCTCAAATCCGCTTTCTAACACATCTTCTATTAATAAATGCCGGTTGGGATAATAATGGTATACTGTGCCGTAACCAAGACCTGCCTCGCGGGCGACGTCGCGAATATCAAAGCTGCCGCCCGTGCGAAAGTAGGAGCGCGCGGCGACGTCCAGGATCTGTTCTTTGCGCTGTATGCGTATGAGCTCATTTTGTTCTTTGGTACGGGGGCACATAACGTGTAACCTCCTTATTTAGACCTGCAAATTTGTCAATATAAAAAATAGTAACCCATGGGCTGAAAAAATGCAAAAGATTTCTTGATTTTCGATATAATGAAGTACTTAACAATAAGACTGAGCGCTGGAAATTCTTCAATTTAAAAATCGCAATCATTCAACGAATCTAGTCTAATACTTTATTTCCACCGAAACACGAAGCGATCTCTTTTGTTAAAAAACTGCTTTTGGTTTAAAATGAGAACTGTAATCAATTTTGCTGCAACGGAGGAATTCACTATGATTTTCATTGATAACACAGGGATTACTGACGCTTCCATCAATTTGGCGATTGAGGAATATGCGCTGAAACACTTGCCGATGGACGAGAGTTACCTGCTTTTTTATATTAACAGCCCATCTATCATCATCGGTAAACATCAAAATACGATTGAAGAAATCAATCAGGAATATGTTAAAGAGAATGATATTAAGGTTGTGCGGCGTTTGTCCGGCGGTGGAGCGGTCTATCACGATCTCGGAAATCTTAACTTCAGCTTCATTACTAAGGACGACGGCCAATCCTTCCATAACTTCCTGAAATTCACCCAGCCGGTGATCGACTACTTACAAAGCATGGGTGTAAACGCTGAGCTTAGTGGACGGAATGATCTTCAAGTCGGCGAACAAAAAATTTCCGGCAACGCTCAATTCTCCACACGTGGACGCATGTTCAGCCATGGCACACTGATGTTTGACCTCAATTTGGACAATGTACAAGCTTCTCTAAAAGTAAATCCAGAGAAGTTCAAATCGAAGAGCACCAAATCCGTACGTAGTCGCGTAGCCAACATCAAAGAGCTGCTAGGTACTGACATGACCATTGAAGAGTTCCGCTCCGGTCTCCTACGTTCGATCTTTGGCATGGAGCCATCCGAGGTCCCTCAGTATAAGCTTCAGGAAGCAGACTGGGACAAAATCCACGAAATTTCCAAAGAGCACTACCAGAACTGGGACTGGAACTACGGTCTGTCACCAAAAAGCAACGTCAAACACACACGTAAATTTCCTGCTGGAATTATTGATATTCGTATGGATATTGAGGATTCCCTCATTAAGGACATCAAAATCTATGGTGACTTCTTTGGGGTTGGTGACGTAGTAGATGTTGAAAATGCACTTCGTGGCAAACGTTATAATGAGGCAGAGGTTAGAGAAGCATTAGCTGATCTGGATTTGAAGCATTATTTCGGACGTATTGAGCCGGAGGACTTTATCGGACTGGTTTTCCTAGAAGAATAGTTACACAAAAATAAAGGGGCCTGCTTATCCTATGCGCAAATTTGCGTAAAGAATAGACAAGCCCCTTTTTCATATTCATTTTAGTTCAAGTAGAAAGTATAAATACATAGACAACGAACGCTAGAGTCAGCATGATGCAGATGTTCTCTACGGCTCCACCTTTTTTCGTGCCTGTACTCATTAGCTTTAGACGCAGCTTAAAGGGTATTGGCGGCAGGGGTGTAATTCCTCGTTGGGTAAGAGAGTCAGCTAGTAGGTGAAGCGCATACGACATGCCCCCAGCTATCCATAGACTGCCACCGTCATTTATACCCGCTGAGGCAAAATACAATAAGGCGCTCCAGCCCGCAACTCCATACAGGGTATGTGTCAGTCCACGATGAGGAACAACCGATGAGACTACAAGCACGCACGCTGCAATGTAGTTCCATGGATCATAGGCTTCCCCGAAGGCAAAGAGTGCTATGGCAATCAAGATCATGACCAAATGGCGCAGCTTACGACTAGGCAGGAAAGATACACTTCCGACTAGCAATGCCAGCACAATGTTCCAAGGACGTTCCACGATTCCGGCAAAATAGAGATAAATCGCCGCACCTATCAAAGCAATTTGCAGCACTCTTAATAGAAATTCTGGAATCGCCTTACGCACGAGCAGTGAATTCGGTTCATCAATGTCAGGCAGCAAGGAACTTAATGCTGCGACCGCAATAACCGGAATCGTAATCTCATGCGACATCAAACTCATTACAGATAGGGTAACCCCAGTGCTGATTATTAAATGGGATCTGCCCATCATGGTGAAACCGCTCCTTTCTAAGATGCGAAAAACAAGAACAAATGTGCGGTTATCGAAGTATATCAAGACCCTGTTTTTTTGTCTAGCCTAATCCCTTAAATCCCTTTAAATATAAGCCTTTGAGCGATTCCTATCTTGTCCTCCCCATGAATATACGATACAATTTGGACAACTTGACCTTGTCGTTCTTACAAGGACGGCATTTGCCGAAGAGAGGATGACCTAAGAAGTGAAGCGTTCCCGTATGGCCGATTTCAGCCTGCTACTTGTGGCGATGATGTGGGGATGCACCTTTCTGATTGTTCAAAATGCTGTCAAAGTGCTCCCTCCACTCGCGTTTAACAGCATCCGCTTTACAGGTGCTGCCCTGTTGCTGGCTCTAATCACTTTTATTTTTTACCGCAAGGAGTGGAAACAGCTGAGTTTCCGCATGGTACGTGATTCTCTGCTGCTAGGCCTTTTTTTGTTTATGGGCTATGGCTTCCAGACCATGGGACTTCTATATACAACCACCTCCAATACCGGGTTTATTACCGGTCTATCGGTCGTATTGGTTCCGTTTCTCTCTCTGGCGCTACTAAAGCATGCCATTTCACGTTACACTTGGTTCAGCGCGGCGCTTGCCGCAGTAGGTCTTTATCTGCTAACCTTCACCGGCTCTGCTTTGTCCCTGAATAAAGGCGATGCTTTGATCTTGCTCTGCGCCATAGCTTTTGCGCTACAAGTCGCATATACTGGCGTTTATGCACCTCATTATCCGGCGTTGCCGCTAGCAACCTTGCAGCTCGCCTTCGTTGGACTGTTCAGCATTGTCGCTTCGCTTATCTTTGAAGGAGCTGCACCACTGGCACACAGCGCAGAGCTTATCAAGGACCCGGACGTTCTCTGGGCACTTTTAATCTCTATTGGTCCTACCAGCGCTTTTGCTTTCTGGATTCAAACCGCCTGCCAGAAATACACAACGCCTTCACGGGTAGCCATTATTTATGCCACAGAACCTGTATTCGCTGTTCTGACAGGCTTAGCCTTTGGCGGAGAAACGCTTGGTATGTCCGCTCTGCTCGGTTGTGGTTGTATTCTGGGAGCTATGCTTATGGCAGAGCTGAGTCCGGAACCGGGTCAGAATCAACATAAGAAGAATTATTTTTCCAAATTACATTTATTTAGAAAGAGATAAGGAGAGAGACAAATGTACAAATTGATCGCGATTGATATTGATGACACTCTAATTAACGATGACAAGGAAGTAACACCCGCTACACAGACTGCGCTTGAAGAGGCTGTAGCCGCTGGCGTTGTTGTGACCCTTGCTACAGGCCGAGCTTATGCTTCTGCGCAAGCCATTGCCCGTCAAACTGGACTTAACGTGCCAATCATCACTTACCAAGGCGCACTCGTTAAGAACTTGCTCGATGAAAAGGTACTATATGAGCGTTACGTACCACAAGATGCGGTACACAAGCTGTTCACTTACTGTGTGGAGCATAATCTGCATTTGCAAACTTACATTGACGACAAGCTGTATGCCCGTGAAGACAACCAGAAGATCAAAGATTATACAGACCTGAACAAAACGCCATATTATATTGAACCAGATTGGGAGAAGCTTGTCCCACAAAAAACACCAAAAATGCTTATTATCGATGATCCTGCATTCTTGGATGAGCTGGCTCCAATTCTACGTGAATTGCTCGGCGATTCCGTGCATATTACCAAATCCAAACCACAATTCCTAGAAATCATGCATCATGAAGGAACCAAGGGAATTGCGCTTGAATTCCTAGCCAATCATTTTGGTTGTGATCTCTCCGAGACTATGGCTATGGGTGACTCTTGGAACGACCATGAGATGCTCGAGGCTGCTGGTCTTGGCGTTGCTATGGCGAACGCTATTCCCGCGCTGAAAGAAATTGCTGATTTCATAACCCTAAGCAACAATGAAGATGGCGTAAAATACGCGATTGATAAATTCATTCTCAATAAAGTGAACTAAATCGGTCGAACTTAATAGTTTTATATACGTTAAACTTAAGATTTTTCTATTAAGGTAAGTGCGTGACTGCGTGGAATGTTTGGACTTCCCCTCCGTCACTTTTCCCTTTTTAGAATGTTTTAAAGTTCAAAAGGGTGTTGCTACGCCATATTTTATGACGTTGCAACACCCTTTTGTTATTTCAGCAAGCTCGGTACTCCTGTAGATGCAAACTCTAATGCCTCTTGCTCTTGCTCACCCTCCCCAACCTCTTCCTCTTCCAGCTGAGAATAGTACAAATTATGATATCTTCCTTCTGCTGCAAGTAGCTCCTCGTGGGTACCACTCTCCACAATTTCACTGTTCTCCATCACTAGAATGACATCAGCGTTCTGAATCGTTGATAGACGGTGAGCGATAACGAGTGTGGTTTTGTCTCCCATTAATTTACGAATCGCTTGCTGCACCAGCTTCTCCGATTCATTATCAAGTGCAGCAGTAGCTTCATCCAGCAACAAAATTGGAGAGTTCCTAAGAATCGCTCTCGCAATCGATAGTCGCTGGCGTTGTCCACCGGACAGGCGCGAGCCTTCCTCACCGATATCTGTATCGAGGCCCTCCGGCAACTCCATTACAAAATCATAAGCGTTCGCTTGTCGCAAAGCTTCCAGAATTTCATGCTCATCTGCATCTGGATTTCCATTTCGGATGTTATCACGGATACTTCCTGTATAAAGCCCGGACTCTTGCGGCACATAAGAGAAGTGACTCCTAAGTTTAGCTAAACTCATCTCGCTCGTCTTCTCATTATTTATAAACACTTCACCCTCATCAGGTTCATACAACCCAAGGAGTACCTTAAAAAGTGTAGATTTCCCTCCACCGCTCGGTCCCACAATTGCCATTTGAGCCCCTTTGTGAAGCTCTAAGCTGATTTTGTTCAAACTACGTCTCTCCGCTCCCGGATAAGAGAAGGATACCGAGGACATGACCATACGCTCAAATTCAGGCTGTTTCGTAGCTGCTTCGGGTAAAGCCTCCACTTCTACAGGGCTATCCAACACTTCAAAGATCCGTCCCGCCGCCCCAAGTGATTGCTGCATCGAATTGATCAGTCCTGGCAATGCCGAGAACGGCATCACTAAATAATTCATGAGCTGAATGAAAGCAATCATCGCACCGACCTCAAGTGATCCTTTTGCCACAAAATAACCAGCCACGACCAGCGCCAGAAGAAACGTAAAGTTTCCCAAAAAAGAGGAGAATGAGCCAGTAGCTCCCTCAATTCTTCCCCGTTTTAATTCTTCGGAAGTGATATTCTCACTATGTTCCTGATACTGCTTCATTAGTCTGCGTTCAATGCTAAAGGATTTAAACACCATACTACTGCCTAGAATGTCATGTAAAAAGGAAGTAATCTTGCTCATATTAGTCTGAATCTTCACACTGTTCTCACGCATCGCTGAACCGAAGATTTTTCCCGTAAGGAACATCAAAGGCCCCATTGCAAAACAGATCAATGCCAGTAGCCAGTTAATATAGAGCAAATAACCAAAAGCCGCAAGAGCAAGCAAAGGGTTACGGATTAAATCAATCATTACCTCACCGGTAGCATTACCCACAGATTGATTATCATTAGTAAAGCGGGACAACAAATCTCCGGAGTGATTACGGTCAAAATAAGACTGAGGAAGAGCTAAAGCATGTCGCATCATATCTAGCCGCAGTTCATTTCTGATCTTGGCTGAGATTTTATTTTTGAGATAGCGATCGAAAAAACCGTTGATTGCACTCACTAATAAGTAGATTAATCCGAATATAACCAGCCCTTTAAAAGCTTTCACATCAAGTCTAACCGCCGCATCCGTAATTACTGAGAGCAGCCAAGCAATCGTTAAATCCAGAACAATCCCAAATAAAGTCGTAAACAATAAAACCGTATATAAGAGCTTGTGCCTTAACATGTATGTACTTAATCTTGAGAAAACACCTTTCTGCTTCAAAAAAATCAGCCCTCTCCCCTATTAGCTACTTATTACTCCCTTCCTGTCGTTGATAATTATTCTATATATGTAAATATAAGACGGTAATACTTTCTGATTATAAAGGATAAACATGATTCTGAATACCGAATCTAATAGATATCACAAAAGGGACATCAACAGTCTGAGATTTGTCCGAGTGATGCCCCTTAGCCAAATCGCATATATATTGTTGCTGTCTTTTTCATGTATACTAGAACCAGTTTGACTATCTTAACAATAATAGAGGAGTAACTTCACAACATGATCAAAAGACTTACTGCACTATTTTCAATTCCCTCTTATGCCTTACTCTTTTTATGTATGCTACTTCAGGGAATGGGGATTTCACTCAGTTCACCCTTCTTATCCATTTATTTCACGGAACAGCTTGGCGTATCTGTCGGATTGTTTGGTGTTTTTCTAGCCACCACGTTAATTGCCGGAATATGGATCAGCACACTAATCGGGAGACGCTCTGACCTCGGCTTAAATCGAAAAAACATTTACCTTGTTGCCACACTCTGTAATGCGCTGGCTTATAGCGGGTACTTGCTCATTCAGGATTTCACGATCTTGTTCATCTACATGATTGTGTTCACCGCCCTCGGTGCACCAGGGATGCCACAATTGTTCGCCATTGCTAGAGAAGCAGTGAATAAGAGCAATTTTACGGATACTGCGTTTGCTAATTCTACCTTGCGTTCTGCTTTCTCTCTCGGCTTTATTACAGGTCCTTTAATCGGCACGCTGCTAATCGCTGCTGTTGGGTTTAAGGGGATTTTCACGGGTACGATCGGAGTATTCCTGCTTGTTGCCTTACTCGTTTTCTTCTTTCTCAAATCAAATACAGACACAGAGCTGAGCAGCAACAAGGCTGAAGTAAAAGTGAAAACTTTCCGGCTCAGTCAGAACCGCAATATTCTGCTTCCTTTTCTGATTCTGATACTCATGTATGTAGCTCACTGGACGAGCAGCATCAATACGGCCCTCTTTATTACAAACAATCTAGGGGGATCGACAAGTGATGTCGGTCTAGTCAGCAGTATATGTGCTGCGCTGGAAATTCCATTTATGATTATGCTCGGTCTACTCAGTGCGAAGTACAGTAACCGAGCCTTGATGATGTGCGGGGCCATTTTAGGAGGAGCATATTATCTCGTTGTCATTTTCTCAGGCGCGATGTGGCAGATGCTTGCAGCCCAAGTTCTACTAGCCGTTTTCGTTGCTGTGATTTCAGCGATTGGCATTAGCTACATCCAGGATCTGCTTCCAAACATGCCTGGGTATGCTTCCACGCTTTATTCTAATTCATCCACGATCGGCAGACTGATTGGGAGTCTTGTTGGCGGTGGCTTAGCCAGTATTGTAGGTTACCGGTATTCATTTGTACTCTGTTTTATACTCATCATTATTTCCTTAGTCATGCTTGCGGTAAGCGGACGTCACCCTTTAAATGAACCAGAACAATTAACTGTTTAATCCGTTTATTTCTACTTGCCCATTCTCTTCTAAAGTGAAGAGAATGGGTTTTTGTATATTGGAATTCTCATACCTGTCTGGGCTAGAGTAACGTTCTCCGGTAAAATATATGCTTCTCTTATATCCACATCATGCGACATATGGGTATACACTGCCTTTTTAGGCTTCACGATTTGCAGTAGCTCCGCTGCCTCCGTCATGTCGTACACAGAGCGAGTGGATAGCTCCGCCGCTTCGTAATAGAAGCTTGTACCAAGGACCAGCAAGTCCGCCCCATGCATCAGGCGTGTCTCCTCGGCCCCAAGAGATATGGAATCAGGACAATACACCCATGTATAATCCTCCTTCTCTAGCCGAAAGGCGTACGAATATCCATTCTTACCATGGTTTACTTTCCAGGTATCTATCTTCCAGCCGTCCAGTTCTATCCCTTCATCACAGGGAATCATCTCGATGTAATTTCGCAGCCAAGGGTATTGCCGTTCGATAATAGGAATAACTTCTGCTGGAGTATAAAGTTCACCCTTAATGCCTGTCCATCGACAAGCATCTGCCCATTCAGGTAGCCCACCAATATGATCAAAATGAGCATGCGTCACCAGCAGTCTTCGCATATTCCGAACTCCCTGCGCCTCCATCTGACGTCGCCAATCTGGCCCACAATCAATCACTAGAAAGTCACTGCCATTATCTATAAGTACAGAGGAACGCAGCCTTGTATTGCTTCCATGCTCCCTTGCTTCTGTGCAGGTCTCGCAGCTGCAATATACCCGAGGAACACCCATGGCATCCCCAGTACCCAAAAACACCAACGTATCCATAATCTATCTCTCCTCCAGTTCCCATCAAGGAAGTCTTAAATTACCATATGTCTATCTTAATGATGCTCACCAAAATATCCCCACAAAGTGAAGCTTTGCTTCGATGCGTACCCAGGTACTTTGCGGGGGCCCAAAATATATACTTTCGTCAAAAAAGTCATCCCTTAAGCAGTAGCCCTGCTAGGATGACTCTATTTTTACACTTCTACCTATATTCCGGCAAGTATCTGATACCAAATTCCCCGCTTGGAATAAAGCGTGCTTCGCACCTCATCCCAGCCCCCTAAATAATTAATATCGAAGAGACCCGCTGGATCGGGGTAGCGGCTTTTGTTCTCCGCATAGACCTGTTTATCTACGGGACGAAAGCCATATTTTGCAAAGATCTCTTGTGCCTGTGGGGTCATCAAGAAATCAACTAATGCTTCTGCTGCCGCGCGTGTCCCATGCTTATCCGCATACTTCTCTACAACAGCCGCCGGGTTCTCAATCAGCATTGTATTTCTAGGAATAATGACTTCATATTTAACACCCTGAGCAATCCGGGCCAGCAGTTCATTCTCATAGGTGACAATGACATCACCCACTCCATACTCGAAGGCAGCCATAGATGCACGTCCGCTCTTATCCAAAGACTCCACATTGGCATGTACACTTTCTAAAAAAGCTTTCGCTGCTGCTGGATCCTTAACGCCCTTTTGCTCCTCTGACAGCTTCAGACCAGCCCCATAGATCGCGTTAATATCCCACTGCGCACCACCGGATGTTTTGGGATTTGGGTATAACACTTTAATCCCTGGCTTGGCTAAGTCCGCAAAATCGTGAATTCCTTTGGGGTTTCCCTCACGGGTACCAAGTGCGACTACCGAACGTGTCACCATGCCTTGTTCACCCTGCTCTTTCCACGTTGGCGCTACGAGTCCAGCCTTAACCAGCTTCTCGACATCACCTTCCATGGCTAGCAGTGTAACATCTGCTTCGAACCCACCTACGATTGCACGTGCCTGTGTTCCGGAAGCTTCATAGGACTGCTGAAAACTAATCTCCTGTCCAGTATCCGCTTTCCACTGCGCTGCAAATAACGGCAAAATATCTTCCATCGCATCCTTAGCCACACTGTATGCGCCAACGACTAGCGTAACATCCCCTTGCTTCGAAGGATCTGCCATCGTCGTAATCGCCTTCTCATTCCCGCAACCGACTGCCGCCAGCGTGAGTATGGCCAGCATTAGGGCAGCAAAACATCCGTGCAGTTGTCTGCTCCTTTTGAAATTCATTGCGGCCCACATCCTTCGAGGTAATGATTTTAATATTTCCTTGAAAGTAGCTCTATGGCTGAACTAAAAATTCAAGTAACCAACGCTCGGTATTTGCCGTAATTACGCGGAATGTTTGGACTTTCGGCCGCTGTTATGCTCTAATTTCTTGATTGGAACCGTATTACGGTTGAAATTAGAGCATAAAGGCGGTCGCTACAACTCCTACAGTTCCAAACTTCCACTCCATTACTCTATACCAATACTTCAGTTCCTCTAATCCTAGCTCATCACATTCGCTACTCTTCAAAAAAAATTGAAAATCATATTATTTATTTTATATTAAATAAATATCGGCATCGGATCTTCTTTCAGGTTGTTCTCCTGGATCCAGCTTCGCTCATCATTAAACAGGTAAGCGCGGTGCACAAGGACTGAGATATCCTGTCCCGGCTGCAATGTTTCTTTCTCCAAAGAACGGTAAGTAACCAGCTTATGACCATTAACTTCAACCTCAACGAGCCATTCACTTCCACGGAAATGCAGATGCTTTACGACGCCTTTTTCCGTAGCTGAAGCCATCTTGAACTCATGCAGGTTACCAACTTCAATATACTCAGGACGAATTAGTGCTTTGGTAGGCTTACCATCTCCAGCGCCTTTAAAGCCTTTCACCTCAGAAGCATCTTCAATCAGTGTCGACTCCCCGATAAAAGTTGCCACAAATGGTGTTTTAGGCTCCTTATAAATATCCCAAGGTGTACCCTTTTGTTCCAACTGCCCTTGGTTGATGATCATAATTTCGTCCGCGACTTCAATCGCTTCATCTTGGTCATGCGTTACGAAGATGGAAGTGATGCCAACACGCTCAATCAGCTCACGTAGCCAAGCGCGCAGCTCCTGACGGATCTTCGCATCAATAGCTGCGAACGGCTCATCTAAGAGTAATAGCTGTGGTTCAGGCGCAAGTGCACGGGCAAAGGCCACACGCTGACGTTGTCCACCAGATAGCTGATGTGGATAACGCTTCTCGAAGCCTTTTAATCCCGTAAGCTCCACCAGTTCCATAACACGGTCACGAATGGCAGTTTTGCTGGCCTTCTTAACTTTTAATCCAAAAGCAATATTATCAAAAACAGTCATATGCTTAAATAATGCATAGTTCTGAAAAACAAAGCCGATCCCGCGCTCTTGAGGAGGAAGATTGTTAACTGTCTGACCATGAAAAATGATCTCGCCATTATCCGGTGTCTCCAGCCCTGCGAGCATACGAAGAATCGAAGTTTTACCGCCACCACTCGGGCCGAGCAGTCCGATCAGATGACCTTTTGTAATGGTGAAATTGACGTCCTTGACCGCATGAAAATCTCCAAAATGCTTATTTAATCCCCGCACTTCAACATGCATATTACTGCACTTCCTTTCTTCTCTTGGTCCATTCCATCAATAACAGTAGACCTGCGGAAAATGCAGCCAGAACTAGCGCTATTCCTCCAGCAGCCGTTACATTAAAATTCTCAACATCCTGATAGACTAGCGTCGTCGCCGTCTGGGTTTTGTTCATAATGTTACCCGAGACCACGAGCACCGCCCCGAACTCACCTAGTGAACGAGCCACCGTAAGGATGACCCCATACACAACCGCCCAACGAATCGAAGGCCAAGTCACCTTCCAAAAAATTGTCCAGCCACGAGCGCCCAGTGTAGAAGCAGCTTCCTCCTGCTGTGAACCAATCTCCTGAAGCACCGGCATTACCTCACGCACCATTAAAGGAAAGGTTACGAACAAGGTGGCAATGATCATTCCGGGAATCGCATAGACGATCTTCAGCCCAATCCCTTCAAAAATCGCACCCAAGGCGCTATCCGGACCCAGCAGCAGGACAATCATAAGCCCGCCAATGACGGGGGACACAGCATAAGGCAAATCAACAATACTGTTAAGCAAGCCCTTTAGACGTCTATTTATCCAGTTCGCCCGGACAAGATACAGCGCCATCATAATTCCGAACAACGTATTTAATAACGTAACTACGATCACAACAAGCCCAGTCATCATAAGCGCATGCAGCGCTTCAGGCCTAGTCAGAGCATTCCAGAAACCACCAAATCCTTCACTAAAAGCACCTATAGCCATTTTCCCTAGCGGTGCAGCGATTAGCAGAAAAAACACCAAGTAGGTGAGTCCGATCCACAATTTTCTCATGAGCGTCTCCCCCGCATCTGCAGCATATTAATGAGCCAAAGAATGAGAAAAGATAAGGTCAAGAGAATGACAGAAACCGCTGCTGCGGAAACCGGATTATCACTTTCAACTTCACCAAAAATAAAAACAGAAGATACGAGTGTACGACCTGGAATATTGCCTGCTACGAGGACTACAGCGCCGAATTCAGCAAGCGCCCGCGAGAATGCGAGCATTCCACCGCTGATCATCCCAGGAGCCATAGAGGGGAGAATAACATGCCAGAAGACTCTAGTTCCCTTGGCACCCATTGTATATGCCGCTTCCTCTTCGGAAGGATCAAGTTCCTCCAGCAAGGGCTGAACCGCTCGAATCACGAAGGGAAAGGTTACGAAGACCATAGCAATTACGATTGCCGGTTGATGAAAAACAATTTCAAAACCAAGCGCTTCTGCAGCCTTGCCGATAAGACTACCAGGTCCGAGCAAGAGCAAAATCATCAAACCACCAACTGCCGTCGGCAGTGCAAATGGTAAATCCACAAGACTATTAAGCAATGCTTTACCAATGAATTGATAGCGAATAAGAACCCAGGCAATCATTGTTCCTAAAAAGACATTAATTAAAGTAGCGATAATCGCCAGCTTTAAGGTTAACAGCACCGACTTCCAGGCAATCGGGTCGCTTATGCTTTCCACAAAATTACCGAAACCCAGTGAAAAAGAGTTGTAATAGACCCCAAGTATAGGCAGCACGATCAATACTACAAAATAGAGCAAAATTGTAGTTCGGAAACCCCAAGTCCAACCTTTGTGTCTAAGCAGCGAATTCAATGATTTTGCCCTCCCACCTCCGGATAACCGGTCGGTATACTAACCAACATCTCCATTGATTATTCCTATTTATATACTTGGTTTTATATTATTACTACTTTACCAAATCCTTCTCGTTGTCGTCAATTACTTTCAAGTGAATTTGGGGTAAAATATATATAACAAAGGTTAGGAAAAAGTGGCACATCACAGGAAGGGGAATGATTATGCTGCATACACTGGAGATTACTACAACGAAACGGGATGAATTACGGGATATTACTCGTGAAGTCATTTCTTTTGTGAAAAAAAGCGGGGTGCGTAGCGGGGTGGTCGTAGTTTATTGTCCACATACCACCGCAGGAATTGCAATCAATGAGAATGCAGATCCTGATGTGAGGCATGATGTTCTGATGCGTTTGGATGAAGTCTACCCTTGGGAGCACCCGAAGTATCGACATGCTGAAGGCAATACTGCCTCCCACCTTAAGTCTATTACATCCGGACCTTCCCAGAGCATAATCATCCATGATGGCGAACTATTACTTGGACGTTGGCAGGGTATTTATTTTTGTGAGTTTGATGGACCTAGACGTAGACAATGTTTCTTAAAAATTATTGAGGGATAATCGATGAATGGCCGCTTCCGTTATTGCTACGGAGCGGCCATTAAAATATAACTAGAATTAAATATTACTTTGACCAAGCAGAGAAGTAGCGTTATACCAATGCACAGCTTTAAAGTGTGAACTTATAAAAAAAACAGCATGTTAAAGGCTGCGACATAAAACCTTGATATGAGCTGATGCTGCCTCTTTTACATCCTCAAATGATACTTTATCTTGGATATAATAAGATATAAATCCGTGAGCGGATAAGAACAAGGTTAGCGGCACGTTCTGCCAATCCTCGGACACATATCCCTCTTCCTTCATATGACGGCGTACAATACTTGAGAATAATTCAAAACATCGTCCCTGCTCTGCCCTACAATAAGCCAGCAGCTCTTCATCACGAATCATGAACATAATTTCATACTGATAAGGATGATCTATTCCAAACCTTATAAACTCCATAATTAGCTGCTCTACTCGAGTCATACCCTCTTCAGGTGGCTTATTCATTACTTGACCAAGCAAAGTAGCCACATGATTAAAATCTTCGACAACAATGGCGTAGAACAATTCCGCCTTCTCTTTGAAATGATAATAGAGAGAGCCGTGGCTGTATCCCAAATGCTGACCGATGCTTCGCATTGAAATCGCTCGATACCCTTTGGTAATAAACAGATGCCTAGCGGCCTCTAATATTCTTTCCCTCGACAACTCCTGCTCCACTGCTCTCCTTGCCATATACCTAATCCCCTTCGCTGTAGTAAATCCGCCGCCCTTCTGTTACCAAGGCTTGCCCTTGGGTTAGATCTGTTATCCATGCCATAAATGCGTCTCCCTCATCATTTCGCGGTAAACATAACAACGTTACTTTATCGGTGAACAAAGTCTCGCCGGTCTGAATACCTCTTCCCCGAAGTTCGTTCTCAACCTTGCCTAGCCAAGTGTAATCAATTTCTACGAATACCTCTCGTCTTAGCACACGGGTGATTACTTCTCCTGCTTCAAGCGCAAGCACTGCCCCATCCGTATAAGCTCTAATCAGCCCTCCGGCACCCAGCATAATGCCTCCGAAATAACGGGTAACAACAATTGCGACATTTTTAACTCCCTGGTTGCGAATTACTTCCAAAATCGGTTTGCCGGCTGTTCCACTCGGCTCCCCGTCGTCCGATTGCCTCTGGATTTCGTCTCTCTCCCCAATCACATAAGCAGAACAGTTATGCGTTGCGTCCCGATGTTTCTTCTTGATGTCTTCGATAAACAACAATGCTTCTTCTTCATTCTCAACTGGCATAACATGACCAATGAAGCGAGATTTGCGGATTACGACTTCCTTAGAACCGGAAGAGCGCACCGTTCGATAATGTTCTAACATAATTATTCCAGTCCTTATATACATATGATGTCTTCATATAATGTCAGGAGCAGCCCCGGTATTGGATTACCTATGGACTGCTCCTGGTGACTTACACTAGTATGAATGGTCTCTAAATTACTGCTGCAATACTATTCTGTAAGTCTTGCTTCCAGCTCTGCTTTTTCTTTTTCGTAACCCGGTTTGCCAAGCAGCGCAAACATATTCTTCTTGTATGCTTCAACGCCTGGTTGGTCGAATGGGTTAACACCTAGCAGGTAACCGCTGATGCCGCAAGCTTTTTCAAAGAAGTAAACCAAATAACCAAATGTGTATGGTGTTTGATCAGGAATAGTAACGATAAGGTTAGGTACTTGACCATCTGTATGCGCAAGCATTGTACCTTGGAAAGCCTTCTTATTTACGAAATCCATAGTCTTTCCTGTTAAGAAGTTCAAGCCATCCAGATCATCTGGATCATTCTCAATGGTCACATGATGAGCCACTTGATCTACTTGGATTACCGTTTCAAAGATATTACGGTTACCTTCTTGGATAAATTGACCCATGGAGTGTAGATCCGTAGAGAAATCAACGGAAGAAGGATAAATTCCTTTGAAATCCTTACCTTCGCTCTCGCCAAACAATTGTTTCCACCACTCCGATACAAAGTGTAAGGAAGGCTCATAGTTAACGAGAATTTCAGTTGTCTTACCTTTGCGATACAGAGCATTACGAACTGCAGCATATTGATAAGCTTGGTTAGTAGCTACATCTGGATTATTGAACTCATCCGCAGCGGCAGCAGCACCTTGCATCATCTCTTCAATGTTAATACCTGCTACAGCGATTGGAAGCAAGCCTACGGGTGTCAATACGGAGTAACGTCCGCCTACATCGTCTGGAATGATGAAGGATTCATAACCTTCTTCAGTAGCCAATTTCTTAAGGGCACCTTTTTCCTTGTCTGTAGTAGCGTAAATACGTTTGCGAGCTTCTTCTTTACCATATTTCTTCTCCAGAGCTGCGCGGAAAATGCGGAAAGCAATGGCTGGCTCAGTCGTAGTTCCTGATTTGGAGATTACGTTCACGGAGAAGTCTTTGCCTTCTACTAAATCAAGCAAATGCGTGATGTATGTAGAACTGATGTTATTACCAGCGAAATAAACTTCTGGAGTTTTGCGCTTATCTTTAGAAAGGTTATTGTAAAAAGAATGCGAGAGCGCTTCAATCGCTGCGCGTGCTCCCAGATAAGAACCACCAATACCAATTACAATCAGTACTTCGGAATCGCTCTGGATCTTCTTTGCGGCTTGCTGAATGCGTGCGAATTCTTCCTTATCATAAGCTGATGGAAGATCAATCCATCCAAGATAGTCGGAACCTACACCAGTCTTATTATGCAACTGTTCGTGCGCTAACTTAACTGGAGCGGCAAGGTTGTCAATTTCTTGTTGGTTGAAGAAAGTAAGGGCTTTGGTGTAGTCAAAATTAATCTTCTTAGACATCGGTAATGGAAACCTCCTGTTTATCTCTTTAAATTTGAAACCGCTTGTTACAACTTTATAATTAGGATACTTTAATTTGCCTTGACTGGCAAGGTCTTAGGGCACATCCCGGGCTTTAGAACCAAGTTTTCGAAAGTTTCATGGAAGCGTTTCCCGCATCATTAGGCATGGCTGAGCTGTGGTGCTAGCCTAAGTGCCATGATAGAATGAAGAAAACGGAAGGTGGCTATACAAATGAAACAAATCGGTTTTATCGGACTTGGAACAATGGGAGCGCCAATGGCTTCCAACTTGCTTCGTGGCGGCTTTCAGGTGACGGTGTATAACCGTACAGCAGCTAAATGTAAACCTCTTGAAGCAGGGGGTGCCCAGACTGCCCTTACGCCACGTGCCGCCGCTGAAGGTAAGGATGTTATTATTACCATGATCAGTAATGATGATTCGGTTCGTGAAGTGTTTTATGGTCAGGATGGTATTCTTGATGCACTTAAGCCAGGCGGCTTAATTATTGATTCCAGCACAATTTCTCCAGGACTAGTTCACGAAATTGCCACTGCTGTAGAAGCTCGAGGTGGACATTTCCTTGACGCGCCAGTGACCGGAAGCAAGCCGGCAGCTATTGAAGGAACCTTGGTGTTCATGGTTGGCGGCAGTGCTGAAGTTATAGAACAGCATCGCGATATCTTCGATACTTTGGGCAAAAAGCTGATACATATGGGTGAGAACGGCAGTGGTGCTGTAGCCAAGCTGGCTCATAATGCTATGGTCGGCATTCACAACGTTGCCCTGGCTGAAGGATTCGCTATCGCTGTAAAATCAGGTGTTCCAGCTGACAAGTTCCTTGAACTAGTGCAGCTTGGTTCTGCGGGTAGCAAACAAGCAGAGCTTAAAGGCCGTAAAATCATAGAAAATGATTTCAGCAATCAGTTCTCCCTTGCATTAATGTTAAAGGATTTGAAGTTAGCCTCCGCCCACAGCGATTTCACAGGCGTCCCTTCTCCAATGCTGGGACTAGCTAAAAGCATGTTCCAAGCTGGGTTTACCCAAGGCTATGGCGACGAAGACCTCTCCGCTGTAGTGAAATGCTATGAAGAGTGGATCGGACAAAAAATGGGTTCTACTGTATCCGAATAACATTTCACTTACTCATGACCGTTTCCACATGATTTCCAATGTGAGAGGCGGTCTTTTTTAACGAATTAATTACTTATGTAGTAAAATTACACGAACGTTTGTTTGCATTAATAATACTAAATCATTCTTTGTAGTGCAAGAAAAAAAAGAAAAAGCCCTGCTTTTCAGCAGAGCTTTCTAGTTATCTCTTTATAGAACCGGGTAAGAACAGCAATAATCAGTTACTTCAAATACTTCCAACGCAAATTTTGAGTTGCCAGGGACATTGAACGTTGCCGCTCCCTTAATCTCCTGCCATACCTCAGTGCCGGGAAGCAGCACTTTAAGATCGCCGGACAGAATCTCCATAATTTCAGGACCATCCGTACCAAATTCATATACACCAGGCAACATGATACCAAGGGTGACCTTAGTTCCATCCTGCAAAATTACCGTACGGCTTGTTACTTGTCCGCCATAATATACATTGGCTGCTTTTTCAATCGTTGCGTTGTTAAACTGACTCATTACTTGTTCTCCCCCTAATGATTATTCAGTTAATTACAGAAGTGCTTTCACACGGCTAACTACGTTCTCAACAGTAAAGCCGTATTCTTTCATTACTCTGTCTCCAGGTGCGGAAGCCCCGAAAGTAGTGATGCCGAGGATATCGCCTTGATCACCAGTGTAACGTTCCCAGCCAAAGGTTTGTGCCATTTCGATTGCAAGACGAGCCTTAACTCCTGGAAGAATTACGGAATCACGGTATTCTTTATCTTGTTTTTCGAACAGATCCCAGCTTGGCAAGCTGATTACACGAACATCGATACCTTCTTCAGCCAAAGCAGCTTGTGCTTTAACAGCCAATTGTACCTCAGAACCAGTAGCGATCAGTTGTGCTTGTGGAGTGCCATTCTTGGAATCAGAAACAACATAACCACCACGTTTGATGTTTTCACGAACGCCATCAACTGTTCCAGCAAGAATTGGCAAGTTTTGACGAGTCAGAACCAAAGCAACTGGATTCTCTTTGTTTTCCATAGCATAAGCCCATGCTGCAGAAGTTTCGTTAGCATCAGCCGGACGAATAACAGTCAGACCTGGGATGATACGCAGGGAAGCCAATTGTTCGATTGGTTCATGCGTAGGACCATCTTCACCAACTGCAATACTGTCATGTGTCAGTACATAGGTTACTGGCAATTTCATGATCGAAGCCAAACGGATGGCTGGACGCAGGTAGTCTGTGAACACGAAGAATGTTCCTCCGAATACTTTAAGACCCGTGTGCAGTGCAATACCGTTCATTGCAGCAGCCATACCAAACTCACGTACGCCGAAGTAGATGTTGCGGCCATCATAAGATTCTGGTGTGAACGATGTCAAACCATTCAAATGTGTCATAGTGGAGCTTTCCAAGTCAGCAGAACCACCCACAAGCTGAGGAACGCCAGCAGTCAGACCGTTAAGCGCACTACCGGAAGCTACACGAGTCGATACTGCCTTATCTTCAGTAGTGTAAGTTGGGAGGTTAGCATCCCAGCCTTCTGGAAGATCGCCGTTGATTACTGTTTCGAACTGTGCAGCAAGCTCTGGATATGCTTTTTTGTAAGCTGCGAATTTGTCATCCCAAGCTTTGTTAGCTGCGATTCCGTTTTTCTTCACTTCTGCAAAATGAGCACGCACTTCGTCAGGTACATAGAAATCTTCTTCGTATACCCATTTGTAGAAATCTTTGGTAAGCTTAGCTTCTTCTGCTCCAAGTGGGGAACCGTGAGTACCGCCATGGCCGCCTTTACCTTGTTTGTTAGGGCTACCATAACCAATTACAGTTTTCACTTCGATCAAAGTCGGTTTGCTAGTCTCATCTTGAGCTTCAGCAATCGCTTTGGCAATAGCCGGAAGATCATTTCCGTCTTCAACGCGAAGTACTTGCCAACCATAAGCATCAAAACGTTGAGCCACGTTCTCGGAGAAGGAAAGGTTCAATTTACCATCAAGGGAAATATCATTTGAATCATACAATACAACCAATTTACCTAGTTTCAAATGACCAGCGAGTGAAGCGGACTCGGAAGAGATCCCTTCCATCAGGTCACCATCACCACAAATAGCGTAAGTATAGTGGTCAACCACTTTATGTTCATCTTTGTTGTAGGTAGCTCCCAATTGAGCTTCAGCCATAGCCATACCAACAGCCATACCAATACCTTGTCCAAGTGGACCTGTTGTTGCATCGACACCAGCGGTGTGACCTACTTCTGGGTGACCCGGAGTCAAGCTGCCCCATTGACGGAAATTTTTCAATTCTTCCATAGGAAGATCATAACCACTAAGGTGCAACAAGCTGTACAGAAGCATAGAACCATGTCCTGCGGACAATACAAAACGGTCACGGTTTACCCATGTTGGATGATCAGGGTTGTGTTTCATTGTTTTTGCAAACAATTGGTAGCCCATTGGTGCAGAACCCATTGGCATACCTGGGTGGCCGGAGTTTGCTTTTTCAATGGCGTCAATCGCCAAAGTACGAATCGTTGTAATGGACAGGTTATCTACAGTTGAGTTTTCTTCCTTTTGAATCGCTTGTTCTTGTTCACTCATTTAATAGTTCCTCCTCTGAAATCTCAAGAATGTCATTTTGACTCTTATTGTATCATTAGTGTGGAAGCAATTCCAATTGTTTTTAAAAACTCTTTATTTGAACAGCTTATCTTTTGCAATATCGACGTATTTATATACACACAAGAACTATGAGACAAGCCAGAATTGCACTAGTCTATGGTCTAGTTTTTAATTGCGACTAAAGATTGTTTTACAATGCTCAAATATACAGTAAGATGGAGTTAGTTAAGCATAATTTTCATTCATTACCCAACATTTCCTAGTGGAAAGGAACTTTGAACATGAGTTCGAATAAGGACATCTTTATTGTGCTTACCGGTACAGGTACGGCCTTTAGTGGTTTTATTAAGTGGTTTACAAAAGCCGATCTGAATCATGCTTCGATCGCCTTTGACTGTGAACTGCGGGAGGTATACAGCTTCGGAAGAAAAAAAATGCACAATCCATTTGTGGCAGGACTAATCCAGGAGAACTTTATCGACCCTTTTTATAGCAGTGCTAATTGTTCCATCTATCAGTTGCGTGTTAGCGCTGAGGAATACGATACGATGTACAATCACGTCCAAGGGATGATGCAAAATCAGGAGCGTTATAAATACCATCTTTTAGGACTAATCGGTGTGCTTCTGAATATTAAAATCGATAGAGAAAATGCTTATTTTTGTTCCCATTTCGTTGCCTCTTTATTTGAAGAAACTGCAGTTCAGCCTGTGAATAAGCCTTCCTGCTTCGTTACACCGGAAGATTTCGCGCTTTCACTCTGTGCACATAAGATTTTTACTGGCAAGCTATCCTATTATTTACGTAGAGCTCAGAGAGCCTCTGCGCGCCCATCCTCTTTACCATTACATACTACTTCGGTTGCCGCACGAATGATGCGAATGAATGAAGACCGGACTGAAGGGGTCGTATAAAAGGTTCTATGCTTGTGAAAAAGGACTAAGCGGATTTAAATCCGCTTAGTCCTTTTTCATTAACCATCAAATAACAAATTGGACCATGTACTGTTTGCACATAAGCTCAAAGCCGATGGATTGATATAGAGAAATTGCGCCTACATTTTCCTCAAGGACATTCAAATACACGTTAGAGGTAACCCTTCCCCCCGCTCGGGTAAGCTCGGCACAGATCTTTTTCCCGTAGCCTTGCCTTCTCCATCTTACATCCGTTCCGATGTTCCCCAATTCAACGTAATCTTCGCTATAAATATGGTATCCACCTACCGCAATCAGCTCATGTTGTTCCATCACACCATAGAACGGATACTGTAATTCTTCTTTTGAGAACGCCATTGTATCTAAATCGGCCATTTTCGACTCAATGAGTTCAAAATAAGGGGGACCCAAATGTAAAACGCTTGTATCCACCGGTGGTAACGCTTCTTGATGGATATGCTTCATTAGAAGCAGTTTTTTGGGTGACTTAACAAGTTCAAGCTGTGAAGCGAGTACAGCCATAACTTCTTCATTCACGATTACATTACCGACAGCATTGTCAGGTAAACTCAATTGATCTTTCATAAATGCAAGCACGGACCGGAGACAGAATGACTTCTCCACAGGGAATACGGAAAACGCATAGAACGAAAGCCCTCTAAAAAAAGCCAATACGCCGAGCAGCTCCCCCTGCTCTGTAAACTGTCCATAGTGTACCGTATTATGCTTACGAGCTGTAAGGTATGAATAGTATAAAAAGTGCTGTTCCCTATTAATCGAACTCAAGATTGATTTCATTTCCGCTGGTGTTAACTCTCGAATCATGTCCCCTACCCCTATCAATGTTTGATACAATGCTTCAACATTAACATGATCCTGTGAAGTCACGCAAAAAAGATAGGGTGATATAGGCTCCTACTCTACTTAATTCGATGACTCTGGAAATACTCCGACCAATCCGATGATATAACAACGGTAACTGTATCCGTTTTGGTGTTATACGCATTCTGAGCCGTAAAGGTAAAAGTAACAGGGCCATCTTGTAGCTTTTCAAAAGAGCTATCGTACATTTCACCTGTCCAGAAGGTTTTATCGTCGTTAGTTGGGCTGAGCTGCGTAGTGAACCCTCCGTTCATGGTTACTTGGACAGTATCTGGGAGACCTGTTGCTGTACCTTGCAGAACAAAACGTTCTCCTGCCCAAAATACGTTGTATCCTCTTGGACTCTCCTCATTGCCGCTCTTTTTCAGATTGTAGCCTTTACGATTGTTGTTCCACTCTTCGGTGTGCTTAACACCACCTTTAATACTCAGTAGATTCACCATGAAGTATTTACGTGGAGAGATATTGCTCCAGTTGTAACCATCAAAGACTTCCACTTCAACGGCATATTTTTCATTCTCAATCAGTGAACCGACTGGAATCTGCCATTGCTTAGCGCTTGATACTTGTTCGCCGGATTGGACCTTGATTGCACCAGTGGCCAAGTTAATAATTCGCACCTTATAACGTTGCTGCATATCTCCGTCCTCATCTTGATAATCCCATTTAATGATCGGTGTAAGTGTACTTGCGATCGTTGGTTTTGACGAGTCCGTACTGGTTGGATACGTAATATTAACTGTTGGAATTCTATTCACAACTGTTATACTATGGGATATTTCACGGTACAGCCCCAGAGAATCCGTTACAAGCTGTCTAAAGGTGAATACACCATTACTACTAAACTGCTTCGTAAAGTCCTTTTGAATGCTTGCTAGGGCTTCTGTTCCACTTGATGGTTTTAAGAAATACTTGTGGCTTATTGTATCTCCTTTTGGTTCGTCCGGATCAGAGGCGGTACTCTTAATGTTCAGAACGTCCGTCCGGTAGATCGGTACCTTAGTCGCATCTTTACCAGTATCTGTGATCATAGTGAATCCCGGATTAGGTGCGTTATCGATGATGAATGTTTTTTCATTTGATACATCTGACCATGAAAATTTGGAGTATGCCCGACTTTTCACTGTAAAGTATTCAAACCGTTCAAATGTATTATTTGGGATTTGATATTGTCTGAGTAGGCCAGTAGGATCTGGATTTTCTACAGTGGAAACTAATAGATCATCCTTCGTAAAAAACTCTAATCTATATTTCTCCTGTGGATCATTTTCTGGATCTGCGTATGTCCACTTAATTAATGGATCGCCTTGGTCTGAGTCAATCACAGATGGGTTCGAAGCTGTACCTGAAGGACTAGTTAAAGTCATAGAAGGTGCCAAATTCTCTTTTACTTGGACTTGCAATCCAGCGATATTCGACTTATCTCCTATTTGATCGATTGCCCAATGTTCTAACGTATATACCCCTGGATCTGAGAAAGTAAGCGTAATATCCCGAGTGAGATATGATTTCATTTCACCAGTACTGTTCGTTACTTTCCAGTAGTATTCTAACGAGCCTTGATCTGATGTATCCTCATCGATATCTCCTGATGTAAATTGTTTCGTATCATACTGATTTACGGATGAAGGTCCGTTAATCTTAGCGACAGGAACATGATTCTTAACCATAAATGTACGCGTCGCATAAGAGCTTAACCTTCCATCAGAGGCTGTGAGCTGCATTTCCCAACCATCAGAAATGGCCTTTTTATGTGAGATACCGTTACGATTTATAAGATCACGAATGGTCATTGATTGATAACGGTTGTTTCCTGCCCAGTAGTAAGGAGAATCATTAAATTTTGCATTCCAGGCATAAGATAAAACATCTCCATCTTCATCCGGATCTGGTGTTAAGTTATCCATTGTGATGATCGTGTCGCGGTATATTTCGTTAGGCATTGTAAATGCTGCAGCCGGTGGATGATTAACTACCTGTACATTTTGACTGTACCAATCCGACCACAATCCACGATTATCATGTACTTGTAGATTGAGTTGATAGTTCCCTTCACCGAATGATGCGATATTCGGCGGTGTTGTCGCTCCACCCCAATGTTCCCATACTTTATTCCATCCGTCTTTGATTACAGTCCAGTAATATACATCTAATGGATCATTATCTGGATCGAAAGATTTGTCTGTAATGGTCGTAGATTTACGATAGGAAACGATATTCGGATCAACGGTAAATAACGCAACGGGTGGTAGATTAACAGCAGCATTCCCCACAGTACGTTGACACCAATCGCTCCATACACCGACTCCATTATCTCCATCCACATCACGGACTCTTAAACGTATATCGTAACTGTCCTTTTCAAAAACTCCCCCAGGCGGCTGCCCGTCGATCCACATCTCATCTACACTCTTTTTATATTGCCATTGCCACTGCATAATCCCTTTATCAGAACTTGTAATATGATCTAAATCGTAGGACGTATCTGTTAATTGAACATTTCCGTTGATAAGCCTTGCTGAAAAAAGCGCTATTGGCTTGCGATGGACTTTAAAGCTCATCGTAGATGCGGCATCTTTACTCCACATCTGATATTCAGCAAAGCGAGCATCCTGTTTCGGTATATCCTTAGCTTGATAACTCACTACATATTGTCCGGTATACGGAAATGAAGTGTAAAGGCTCGTCCTCCATAGTCCCGAATCCCCTATAATCCCCATTGAGTTATCAAAGTAGTTCGGATCGTGATCATATCTCACTCGATCAGCGTACTTAGCATCCCACTCATAATCTTCGTAGGTGGTACCGCTATTCTCTATTGGACTATTAACGAGAACAAAAGCGTTTCGCTTCAGTCTGTTTGTAACTTTAAAGGTCATACTCGCGGATTCTGACATATTTGAAGGATCTGCTACTTTTACAGTCATCGTATAATCGCCCGGCGGGATCGAATCAGCCACAGCGTCTACAGGGATAGAGAAATACTGATACCCTTTCGTTTGGGATACTACCGTCTTCCTATAAAATACATTTGGTATCTCAGCACTTACGATAAGATCATCATTATCTGGATCGTGAACATATCCCTCGATGTTAAGTGTGTTGCGTCCAGGCTCGTTCTGCAGGACTTGATTATTAGGTGTATTTAACGAAATGGTAGGTGGACTATTAGGTATCAAAGGAAATACTCTCTGAAAACTCCAACCAATATACGGCCCTCCATATCCTTTATCTGGACTATATCCACCAAATGGGTCCTGTTGACCTGCACCAAAACTGTAATTAATAACTAATCCTTTTGGAAGTTCACCGTAACTTAAATTCCCTATATAGTTGTAGTAAGGAACATCTGTCACAAGATTAAATGTATGATCGAATGTATTCTCGTCAAACGGTCCATCAAAAAAGCTCCTATACAATGGGGTCCAATTGGTATTTGGATTTGACCAGTGGCTCGGACAATTATATTGGTAGACTGGTAAATCTAATGGTGCCCCCTCTGGTATTGCCGCCACACAGAGATCCGCTCGAACAACACGTCTATCTAGAGCACTGTTTGAACGATACAAGTTTACTCCTACAGTCAATGTTGCATCTGAACTAATATCAAATGTTAGTTGCTTAGTGGTACGATTATATTTAATATTCGTTAGCTTTTGGTTATTTATTGTCCCACGCATAGTACCATAGTTCCAACCAGCGTCATAAAAATCACCATCAGCAGGTATATTTATATCTTTATACGTGATGAAATTTGGATCACCCGTCGCAGCCTCTGCTGTCTGAAGATACACTCCCTGACTCGGGAAAACTCCGAATAGGATAGTGATTATAATTACTAGTGAAAGTATTTCTTTTGTCTTCTTCATTTAAGCACCTCTCCTACCAGGACCAATCAACTTCTGGCGCTCGATTTTTCACTTCTACAATCCGTGAGCTTAACTTTTGTCCATCTGAATTTGTAGATTTCCGATCAGCTTCTGTCACAAACTCATCAATAGTTGGTTGACCAAACTCTTCAAACACAGTAAGTCGGACTTCATATTTCCCTACCTCGCTCAGCTCTAAATTTAAGCGATCTTTGTTCTCATTACTGAAGGTCACCCATGCTTCTCCGCTAAAACTCCCGTCATTATTAGAATCATAGCGATACTCCCAGAGTCTCCGACCCACTACATCTTTATCAGGTGAATAGGATATATCATCCAATGAAACCACCGCTTTATTACCGTAATCAGGACTTCGATATACCACTCCAGGCAGAGTAAAATAGTTGTACGGCGCTTCATCTGGCACAATATCAAAAGTAATCTCATCATTATCAGAATACCCAAGCGTATTTTCCACATAAATCGTAGCCTTATATTTTCCAGCTTTTTTAAATAAGATGTCTTTGCTTTCAAGTTCAGATAATGTACCACTATATTTAATATCTGCGTTCGTACCACCAGATACAGCAGTGATGGTAACTCGTGTTTTCGATGGTATTAACGGAAAGCGTGTTGGACTCTGGCTTCTATTAAACAATGTCGTTTTACGATTTTGTTTAAGTATTCCTTCTATATTTAAAATTGCTGCTGGCTTCGGCTCAATGACGGTAACTTCTGTACTTGTACTACCTATTTGTCCATCATTGTCAACGACTGTGAGAGCTATAGGAAATGTCTCTCCAACTTGCTCTATGGTATACCATACATACCCCCTTGGGACATTTCCGATTTCTCCCTGCGCTCCAGATGTGCTCCAAGCATAATCAGTGATATATCCATCCGGATCATAGGAAGCATTTCCACTAACGAGCATATCAGACCCTGCTTTTATGTATCTAGCTGTTGATATTCTTGCAATAGGTGGCTTTCCTTCAGGTTCTGTTGGAATAGTTGGATTTGGAGGAAAAGTAACTTGAGGATTGTTTTTATAAACACCTGCTGAAATCTGTAGAGGCTGTTCCAGAGAGGTAATGGTTCCACTCTTTGTGACGATTGGCTTTTTAAAGCGGACGAGAACGGTTAAAGCATATTCCTGAGTAAAATATTCGCCCGTTACACTCGACTTTTTGATCTCAAAATCAAATAAAGTACTTACGTTAAATGTCTTTGCAGACTCCTTTTTCGTTTTGAGTGTGTTGTTCCTGTCTTTCTCTTTAGCATAGAACACCCACTCATCAATGTTTGAAGCATCATTGTAGCCTTGCAGCTGCCCCATTAATGAAATTTGTACGGGTTCGTCTTTATCTCCCAATTTTGTTGGATTGGGATTAGGTTTATTTAGAGTTACCGTACCGGTAAGTGTGGGTTCTGTAGGGAGAGTGTAATCAAAGGAGACATTCCCACTATATTTGTACGTAGTTACATTAGCAGAGGCTGTGTAGGAGTAATACAAAAAAGTCTTATATCTTCTTCCTAAGGCATTACCTCCCTTGCCAAAACTTTCACTGACTTCTTCAGAATCGTAATCTACAAGATCTTTATCTAAGCTGTAATAGATTACAAAGCTGTTCTTATTTACGATATTATGATTAACATACGTTGGTGGAAGATTCTTAATATCCGTATCCACAATAATCCGAACGGTTGACTCAATTATGGCAGAAGGATCAATAACTGCGTTCACACTACCGTTGTACCATTTGATTCCACTTCTAGATGCATCGGATTTCGTCACTACAGTTATCTTCGGTGGATCCATCGATGGGAATTCCCACCCTGTTCCATTTCGATCATTATGTTTTTGAGTATTATTGTTTGGGTCCCACTCGTTAATTTGCCAACGTCTACCGTCAGAGTATCTCCAAATAGAATTACCAGGATTAGTATAAAATTTTGTTGTGAAAGAGGCATTATAACCCGTTAGATTATCAATCCTTTCTTTCTTCTCCATACCTTTCAAGGTCAATTTTATTTTTCCATTCTCTATCGAAAGATTCATTTTTTGATTGGTACCGTTATATTTTAATGAAGATGTTAAAATTGAAGAACTAGACACCCCACTTGGGATATCTAGATAATATGTTTTCTGACTATTTGAAGAGCCAATCAAAGTCTCAGTTGGTATGGATACGGTTTTACTCATTGAATCTGCAGCTTCAGTAGATTCAGGTATAAAGGAAAGGACTAAAGAAAGGATTAGTAAAGTTAAATATATCTTTTTCATTTTTTATTCCCCTTGACGTTTTACAATCGTTTTTTCTTCAAAAGCACCACCGTAATATATGATAATAGACATATCTTTAAAATCCTCTAGCGCTCCAAACATCTGATACGTTGATAATTTCTTACCTGGATCAATCTTCCAATTCCAAAGAGCTTCCTTACTGTTAATTTCATCAGCTTTAAGCTTTGGCATTGAAGGGGTAAGTATTGAACCGTTCACATTAATAACCCATTTCATTGCCGGACTTTTCGAGGTAAGTTGTACTATATTTTTACTATTATTTGTAATAGTTATTTTAGTCCAAACCATGTACTTGGTATCCCCCAAAGTCACCTTCTCACGATATCCATACTTTTTAATTAATTCCTGAGCATCTTTGGATTTCACATCATAAACCATCAATTTCTCCAGCGTATAACTCAGACCTCCAGCGCTGATAGTCACAGGCAGCTCCAAGTCTTTCTTCAATCCAAATTTACTCAGATTATCCCTCATAATAGGCACTGGCGTTGCTATAGGTTTCACGGTTGCTGTGGGTACCGCGGATGTGGTTGGCTTAGCCGTAACTACTGGTGTAACCGTTTCCGCATTTACAACCACTCCCTGCCCCAAAACCACACTAAATAACATTGCCGCTACCAAAGTCGCCTCTACAACTCTCTTCTTCATCCCAAATCTCTCCCTAGTCTCAATTGAATTTTTCCTACTTATTGAACTTATACTCCTGAACTGCTGGTACTCTGATTGGCTCTTGTGTTTTGGCTCTGGAGATCAGCAGCGGATGTTCCGTCTCAATGACGGCAATAACCGAGGGACCCTCTATGTATTTGGTAATGCCATGTTCACTATCCTCGTATAAAAGTGGAAAAGTCACTCCGTCCGAATCATCAACAATATCAAACTTCACAATCTTTACTTGATTCTTAAAACGGCTGCCTACTTGGGGAGAAAGGCCGTTATCAAGCCCAAGATTCGCCTGCAAGGCATGTTGAAAAGTATCGTAAGCAAGCGCGGGATCGATAATTAGACGACCTCGTGTGAGTTCAGTTTCATCTAATTCCTGCGCGGCATCATGAACAGCAATATTGTTTGCATCTTTTAGCATGCTGCGCAGCATGTCCCACTCCTGATTCTGGATCTGAAAGAACCAGGAGTAGATAAAGATCAGTAGGACAAATGCCAGCTTAATAATGTAATCCATAAATTAGGCTCATCCCTTAATCAATCGAGATATTCACTCATAATTGACCCATGTCCATAATATCGGGTCGGCTGCGAAACCCCGGAAAAGTTATACGGAAACAAATTTATCCGTGGTGCTGTTACATACACATCAATTCGTTGCTTGCGTTCTTGAATGGTATCTGTACTGCTCGTAATTTCTATAGAATCCTCTGAGAACCCAATCGCCTTCAGATTTGAAATCACTTCGTTCCGCATAGACGCTGTGACCATCCCCTCCGTTGCAGCTTTTTGTGTGATGTAGGATGTATTAGCTTTGACCTGTAAATCTAGCAGATAATCAATATAGGTGAATATGGGCTGCAGGATAATAAACAGGACAAGCCACATGAATAATGCCCGGAGGACGGTCTCCTTCAATAGAAACGCCTCCTTCTAATATTGTTCTACTTGCTTAGTATGTGTGATGATATCGTCTTGACTGCTGCCAATGATATGCGTGGCTACTGTGATAAACATCCCTGCGATTACAAAGCCAATAGCCAGAAACATTGCTATGGAGATAGAGTCTTTTTTCATAATCGAATTAAACCGAAGGTTGGGTTAAGACCCGAGCAGTTGCCGTTTGGCTGGAATCCAGCGGTTGAATAAATGTCACACCCGGAATCGTCGGTTTGTTATCATCCGTAGCATCAATTACATCTCGAACTACAGGAATCAAAACGGCAATTACGATGGCCACACATAAAAATCCGATAGCAATAAACAAACCTGTAGAAATAGCGTCCTTTTTCATTGTTAAAATCTCCCTTTTATTTTATATTTTTTAAATAATATTGAATATACAATTTTTCACTGGAACATGCCGACCCCATTAAAATTCCCTTTGATCAGTAAAATGTACTGCATCGCCATCGCGACGATCATCAAAAAAGTAGCAATCGATGGGATAACATTAATGATCGTAGATAGATCACCGATAAAAGACCACTTTTTCAAATACTGATCGCTGGAGATTTTGGAGATAATCTTACTTTGCTCACGCAAATAATTCGCCGCTTCTGTGTCGTCATCCATACCCTCAGTAGCCAGCAAAATGGACCGAATGTCATTAATAAAACTATGATTATCCGGAAACTTTGCACAAAACCATTCAATCGCCCCCTCCACACCCTCATCTACTGCTCGTTCTGACAACTCGTACAAATCCTGACGTATATATTGAAAATGTCCAGCCGTACTCCCGCAAAAAGTGCCAAATTGCGCATATCCGCGCTTGCGTAGCCGATTATTCTCATATAGACGGATGAAAGAGATCAGCTCACCGTCTTTTTTAATAACCGTTTTTTGATAAAGCCATGCAAGCACCCAGCCAAACGGAAGATAGCGCATCGGACTGCTGATTACGAGAATAAGTAGAGCAATTAGAGGGTCATAAATAGAAAAAGAATTAGAACGAATGAAATCACTGACGACTTGAGTTATTAAATAAATCAGCGCTGCAGAGTAACGGAAAAACGTAATTTTACGGGCCGAAATCGATAAACCAGAATCATTCAATAATTGCTGAAGTCTATCCCCCTGCACCCGATCCCCAAGCTCATTCCACCGTAGTCCTAATCGGACAAGATATCTTTCCTGTTTACTACTACTGCTTACAAAGACAAGTAATGCGACATAAACAATCCCGATTACAGTAACTAATAGTAACAATCTGTCCATAGCTCATCACCTTAGTGGTAGTCCAGTTTAGGTCTGGCGAGAATAGTGCTGATCACAAAAGAAATAAAAAGACCGGAGACGATCACCATCAAAAAAGAAAGTCCTACTGTAGTCTCAAACTGCAATTGGAAATAGATATCAGGCTTCAGCATGTACATAAAGGTTCCAACCGTTGATACCAGCACCAAAAGATTCCCGTATAAGCCAAGGCTGATCGCATCTCTACTTCCCGCTTTTACAGTCAAAATGGTTTCCCTCTGTTGCTCCATAGAACGATTTAACAGCATCAGTGAGCTTTTTAAATAACGGGTCCCTTCCTTCTCGGCATAGAGCAGATCCGATATAAATTCTAGGGCGAAAGTAGTGCCAATCGCATTGGAAAATCTCCCTGCTTCCTCAACAAGCTCCTTCTCATTACTGTAATTGGAAAATGCAGCCCCTAGCAGCTTCAAAGGACCCTTCAACACATTCTTATCCGTAAGAAAATCCGCTGTCCGATCGAGAACGGAATCTACCGACAAGTGAGTAAATTTGGTGGAGATTTTGACTACATCGAGTAAATCATAGCTTCCATGCACCTTCCTCTGCGCGTAGATGTATCTCATACGAAAATAAGGAATCGTCGCAGAAATCACAGCCATAAAAAGTGGAAATCTCCAAGCCCCCTGAATCGAACGCCCTTCGTTAAAAGTTATCCCCTCCAGAAAAGGATTGTTAAAACTCAATTGTCCAGGAAGCTCGCTTAGCGTCAGTAGTCCTGATAGAAAAACAGCGATAAATACTATTGCTGTACGCGTCATAAAACGCATAACGCTAATTCCCGGCTCATATTTTCGGTGTACGAAATATAAAAGATTATCTAGATGACGGTAGAGCCACAGCCTTTTTTTAACCGAGCTAACTCTTTTGCCAAAAATACTCATTTTATGTTTAATACGAAAATCGACTTTCTGACCTACCTGTCGTAAATGCCGTTCAACTAGCGGTTTAATGAGCAGCCAAATTCCCCATACAATTAACAAATGAAGGACAAAACGAAGAATATACAATAATAAATCCACGGTTTCACCTCCTCACTCGTTAAGAATGATCTTAGATTTCAAGCTTTCCTTGATAGGCTGATCCATTGGTTTTACTGCTGCAAGCTGTCCCAGCTCTTTCTGGAGCAACTGTGTTGCCTGCTCATTTTTCCTAGTCATCTTCAGAATCAGGTTCTTTGTCAGCTTGTCATTATAGGACCAACACATCTTCTGGGGTTCCCAGCGCATCAGATCATCCGCAAATACAGAGTTCTTTTCCTCGTCATAAAAGACTTCCGATATTCGCGTTAACCGCTTCTTCCCTTTCGGAACACTTTCCAAAATAAAGACCAACTCGCATGATTTCAGTGCAGAGATCAAATGCCCCTTAAGGCTCCCGCCAATCCTTGTCGACACGGCAAAAGCGCCTTGATAAGGAATATCCTCCGAATCAACGGTGTGGAAGGTTCCGGTGATGCCGTCATACCCTTTTTCCCCACTCCACAGATAAAATTCCCATTCGTTATAACGCATTTCCGTCATATACAAAATGTTTGGGTCATGCCGCAGCGATTCTACCCCTACCTCCATCAATTCCTCGTTCGCAGCCTGGATTGGAATAATTCGGTGCCCTTTAATCTGGTAAGGTAAAATCGACTCCGGATGCTTTTCTATCATTACTACACCCATACAGGATGAAGATCCGAGCAGTTGCTCACCGACGATCGTATTTGCAAAGGTTGTTTTTCCCGAGCCTACAGCGCCCGCAATAATGGTATTGCGAAAGGTAGACGATAACGCCCGAATCATTTCAACCGCTTCCGCAGGAATACATTCTGTACCCGCCTGATCTTCTAGACTCAGAAACTCTACAACCTGCCGCCGTAACGATATTGTGGTGAAGCCATCCCATACTCTCGGGGATACCCAAATGGCAAGCCTAATAAATCGACCAGGCCAGAGCGGGTCATCCATTTTAAACTCCACTGAAGGGTTGTCCTTGTTCAGCTTTTTGTTGGGATCACTTTTTAATAAGGAGCGCTTTAACTGTTCAACCCGATCTAGTGAAGGCATCTCATATGGATAAGCTACAAACTCACCTTTCTGGTTATAAAAGATCTGCTTTCCGATCATCTGTAGCCCGGTTGATTCACTGTATGCACGATCAGTAAACCAACGATACGCCGGACCAAAACCCTTCCACTCATGATAGAGCGCTTCTGCAGCCGTTCTGTATGCTTCTGGAACCTTGCCCGTAAAGGGTGTCTTCCGCAAGTATTTCTCTATCTCATTCATAAAAAAGCTAACCGCCTGCGGATCGCCAATTAGCGCCTTCGCATTTAACTCGAAGTAAGCATCATCCTCACGTTCCAGCCCTTCATTCATATCGTTTTTCATTTTTTGCAAAAATGCGTAAAAGTCTTCCTTGCCCGGTTTGCTCATGCGTAGGATACTTTGTTTTAGAGAGAACAACGGACGATTCAGTTGATTTCCATTCATAGGAATATGCCTTTCTTTTTAGCTTCTGGCGCCAGGCTCATGGACACGAGCAAAGAATGTACCTTATCATCCACATGCTGCAGCTCTTTTTTGCCTAAAGGTAAGCTTTCCTGCAAAGGCTGGTAATACGGCAGCTCCAGCAAGATTTCAGTCCCAAAGCGAAGCGCTAGATTTTTAGGAGAAGATATTTCTTCCACATTACTGCGGTTAATAATCAGTTGAAAATCATGTGGACGTAGATCCATATGCCCAGCAAGCTCTAGTAGAGGTTCGAGTCTGTATTCATGCTTTGGATGAGTGACGATCATACGCAGTGCCGATTTGTGCATTCCGACATACCATGCTGCACTTTCCGGAATAGAGCCGAAGTCAGCAATAACCACATCTGCATTTGCCCCCGCTCTAGCCAAAAAATATTCAATCTCATCCTCCTGATAATCTTGTGCACTCAAGTAATCGTAATTGCCTGGGAGATACGAGTAACCGTCTTGCTTAATCAATTGTTCAAAATCCTCATCATGAATCATCTTCCCTGTGAGCCTTGATCGAAGCCTATCCAGACTAATTGTAGCTTTGCGGTCATATCCGGGATCATATAAATCAAGTCCAAGGACAATAACACGAAGGCCTGCCGCGGCAATTCGTCTTGCGAACAGTTTGGCTACACTAGTGCAGCCGATCCCAGGACCAGATCCAAAAAAACCAACCAGATTACTTCGTTCCTCCCCGTCCTCGTCTAGAATAAAGCGAATCTTCTCTATCACCACTGACGAGGTAGAACGAGGAGGGATAAAATAGATTCCTAAGCTTTCACACAACATATGTACAGCTTGGTAACCACTGATTCCCTTTTGCAAATATACATATAGGATCGTTGAGCTCGGATAATTCCGGCGCAGTTCGCTAAGTGACTGAGCTTGAATCTGGTCACTGGTAACCATTAGCATATGGCCCTCTGCATGAGATGGATCAGGAAGTACGCTTTGTGTAATTACAATAAATCCTGCATTTTTGATATCATTAATGGTTAACTGATCTATACCTAGACTAAATATTTTCAAGACTCTTCCCTCCTACTCGACCCGTACGATCCACAGCTTCTTTCCCTGCTCCAAAAATTGTCCTAGCTGTTGTCCATCACTTTTCTTCAGCTTCAATTCTGGTGTCGCCACCTTGCCAGTCGAAGTGAACCGATTATTGTTGTTTCCCTTTTCTGAATCCAGCACATCATTATTGTCTTCTGTTCGCACATAATTCACGGTGACTCCAGATATAAACACCTCCTTTGCAGGTTCACTAATTGGGCTCTGCACGATCAGTTCTTCCTCTTCCTTCTTGTTTGGGCTAAGCGATTCACTCCGCCTCTCTCGGTCTCCATCAACAAGATAAATATCTACCTTATCCCGGCTGCGCAGTGAACCATTGATGGCATAGATCGCCTCCTTCGGTATAGGAAAAATCCCTTCGTCCTTGAGGGGTTCTAAATCACTAACATCCACTAAGGATGCCGTCAAAATACTTCCGTTGGTCAGATTTACATTCGTAATTTTATGCTCCACTTGTGCGATTTCTGTAATTACACCCGAAGGTATATCCTTGGTCTGAACAGAATCCAGATATAAATCACTTGCTTTCAGCTCATAATTTTTGGGAAGAAGCTCCCCGCCTTCCACCTTAATTTTGACCACGGTTCGGGAGAGCACGTAGGGCTTGAAATAAAGATCATAGCCCAGCAGTCCGCCAACTCCAGTAATCAGAATGAGACTTGCGAAGAAATAGTTGCGTTTTAACAGTTGCCCGCGCTGTAAAGCCAAGCCTTCCACCTCCTCAAAAACACAGTTTTGAAAAACGACAAAAAGCAACTTGGCGTAAATAGCCAAGCTGCTGGTAAAATGCTTTTTTTACCTGTAGAGATTTAGAAAACTATTAGATTATAGGGTTCCGGTGAAAGCACTCAGGTTTATACCGTAGGCTTTCACCGAAAAACAACCTTTTTATTTAAACACTACGGTCTTATTTTGATGGACGAGGATCCGGTCTTCGATATGCCACTTCACCGCACGAGCCAGAACAACCCGCTCAATGGTGCGTCCAATCCGCTTCAACTCGATGACATCATCACCGTGACTAACCCTCTGTACATCCTGTTCAATAATCGGGCCACCATCAAGCTCTTCTGTAACATAGTGAGCAGTTGCTCCGATAATCTTTACCCCGCGTTGGTACGCTTGAGCGTAAGGATTACCGCCAATAAAGGCTGGCAGGAAGGAGTGATGAATATTAATAATTTGGTGGCGATAGTGCTCAATAAACGACGGTGAGATAATCTGCATATACCGAGCCAGAATTATAACATCAATGTCGTCTCCGATGACCTCAAGCTGACGTCTTTCCGCATCAGCCTTAGTATCAGCTGTAACTGGAATATGGTGAAAAGGAATGCCGAAGGACTCGACATACGATTTCATATCCAAATGGTTGCTCACGACGAGAGCGATGTCGGCTTCTAGATCACCAGCTTGCCACTGCCAGAGCAGCTCCACAAGACAATGGTCTTCTTTAGAGACAAATATGGCTAATCTTTTCTTATGACGAACATTGAAAATTTTCCAGTTCATCTTGAAACGTTCAGCCACCCCGCCGAACAAAGAACGTATCTCTTCCAGACGATCTCCTAATTCGGGAAGGTCAAACTCAACTCTCATGAAGAACATTCCGCCATCTGGATCCATTGTGTACTGATCCGATTGCACAATATTCGCGCCATGCTGATACAGAAAGTGTGATACAGCCGCCACGATTCCCGGTCCGTCAGGACAAGAAATGAGCATACGCGCCCGGTTGGAATAAGACTCAACACCTGACGAATTGTTTCTTTTTACGTGTAATTCCATGATCCTCATCCCATCCTCTCATCTACATGTGCAATCTGAAGTCTAACTTATGCGTGAACGAGCACTTACTTGCCTGCTAACCATGCAATCAAGCGATGATTAATGGCTTCCTCGCTCAATTGCGGGAACAGCTCGGCAGCGATGACTTCATCATATAGACGCTCCAGCGGTTCACGTGGATCAGCTTTTTTAGCCTTGGCATCGTTCTTCAGAATCTCCCAGACATTAAGCACAAATTGACGGGAATCGATCTCCTTATTAGCAAAAAACTCACGCAGTTTTTCAACATCCTCTATAAACTCCGGTCCAAATCGTTCCGCTACGTTACCACGGAGCAAAGCAATCTCTACCTCATACATCGGACGCTGTTTCTTCGCATCTTTACCAACCCATGGCGTCTCAAGAATGAATGGCAGACCTGTCAATTTCTCATGATGGACGATTTTGTTAATCGTATCAAAACCGATCCAACCCGAACCAATTGGAGTGTGACGGTCTTTACCTGCTCCACATGGATTTTTGCTGTCATTGATATGGATAACCCCAAGACGATTCAAGCCGATAATCTCATCAAACTTGTTTAGAACGCCATCCAAATCATTAACGATATCATAGCCAGCATCATGAATGTGACAAGTATCAAGACATACGGACAAACGCTCGTTATGTTCAACCTTATCAATAATAGAAGCAATCTCCTCGAAGCTGCGCCCGATCTCTGTTCCTTTACCAGCCATAGTTTCTAGGGCGATATGAACTTCCGTTTCATTGGTTCCCCCAAGAACCTCATTAAGGCCATCTGCAATCCGCTGAATACCGTATTCTGCATCCTTATCAGTGAATGCACCTGGATGTAATACGATATGCTTGACCTCAAGCGCATGCGTACGGCGGATTTCCTCTTGTAAGAAATCAACGGCCAACTGATACGTGTTCTCTTTATAGGAAGCGAGATTAATAATGTAAGGTGCGTGGACGACAATCTCCTCCACACCGTTTTCTTTCATTGCTTGCTTTCCTTCAACCGGATACATGGCATCAATCGGCTTGCGGCGCGTGTTCTGTGGCGCTCCTGTATATATCATAAATGAGCTGGAACCATACTCATTTGCTTCATTTGCTGCGGTCAAAAGACCCTTGTCCGAGCAAGACACGTGTGAACCTATTTTCAGCATACTTCTTCCCTCTTTCCTTCACGAATTACCCCCTATTCTACCGTGATCAGAAAAATAAATCTAGACAAGGTCAATATGCTGGGTTCTGCTTCGCAAAACTTTGGAAATAAGCTATACTTTAATATGAGATTAAATTATGTGAGAATACTCATTGCCAAAAGGTGGTGTATGCATGTCTATCCAATCAGGACTTGGTTTATTATCCGCAACACCGAGCAATTGGTTCATGAACTCTATCGCTTTCTGGACATTTATGCTGCTGGGTTCCATGTGTATCGGCGGTTTTTTTATGTTCCGGAAATTCCTAAAGGTGTTGCCAAAAGCTGATGGAAAATCAAAGCTGGACTGGCAAAATTACTGGGTAGAACGTAGCCGTTCACTCTGGAGTGATGAATCAAAAGCTTTCTTAGACCAGCTTGTTCAGCCTGTGCCTAGCCCTTTTCGCGATATCGCCAAACATTCCATTGCTGCCGAGATCGGTAAGATCGCTGTGGAAAGTAATGCAAAAGAGGTTACTCGTGATCACTGCATTAAAGGTTACATAGTCGCCACACCACGGCGTGACAATCGTTTCCTCGTCAATTTTCTTGAAAAGAATAAAATCGACTACTCTGCTTACCAGCATTTGTTTAAGTGATTGCTAATCAAATGTCGCGTTCAGAACGGAGGCCCACCTTATGAAATATGTGATATGTGGCGGCACCGGTTTTATTGGCAGCGAACTAGCAAAATACTGGCTACTAGCAGGCAATGAAGTTGCAATCGTCGGTCGCAATCTACCTAAAGCTGCGCCATATCATCCTAAGCTGAGTTACCACACATGGGACAGCCTACACGCTGATTCAACACCCGTGGAAAATGCGGACGCTTTGGTCAATCTTGCTGGAGCCTCTCTCAGCCAACGTTGGAGTCAGAGCGGCAAAAAAGCAATTATGCTATCCCGTCTTTGGGCCGTTTCCGCTGCTGCTAAGCTACTCGACCGTTTGAAACACAAACCTTCTGTAGTCATTCAGGCGTCCGCTGTAGCTATTTACGGAACCTCTTTGCAAGATACCTTTAGTGAATCATCACCAGCCCATGTCATGGACTTCCCTTCTGACGTGGTTAAGACATGGGAAGAAGCTTCAGATGAAATATACAAGAATATCCGTATGATCAAGTTGCGTACTGGGGTTGTGCTCGGTAACCGAAACGGAGCATTCCCCAAGATGAAGCTTCCCTATTTACTGGGCTTTGGTGGTAACATCGGCGCGGGAAACCAGTGGGTATCCTGGATTCACCTGACCGATATCGTTCGTCTGATCGATTTTTGTATTCAAAATCCCACCATCTACGGACCTGTTAATGCGACTGCGCCACACCCGGTTACGAACGAAGAGTTCGGTAGAACGATTGGCAAAGTATACAAACGGCCGCATTGGTTCCCACTACCCGCCATCCTGTTAAAAACAGCAGTAGGTGAATTGTCTGAGATCTTGCTCAAAGGACAACGCGTTCTCCCATCGGCGGCATTAGAACATGCCTTTATCTTTACCTTCCCCACACTTCAAACCGCTTTAGAAGATTTAAAAAGCCAAAAATAGCAGAAATTAACATTCTTTGCTTGTACTCTTCATCCCATGTGGAATGTGTAACTTCCTTTTACAATCTTAAATACGGTCCCCTCTGACAGCGGGTACTCTTTGTAAGGGATCATGGCTTCGCCTTGAAAAAGCGTTCCATTTCTGGAGTCGAGATCCTTAAGTACGTATCCGCTTGGGCTCCTAGATATCTCCGCATGTACTCTTGAAGCTCCTTCTGATCTTTCTACATACTGAGCTACTTCTGCCGATCGGCCAATGATAAAGCTAGTTCGGTTTAACGCTATGGTTTCCGACTCTGCCTCTTCCTCATCGCTTCTTTTGAGATAAGGAACATTTCGAGCTAGCTTCTCATTTCGTTTGCCTTGCTCAGGTGCTACCTCCCGTGATAATAAAGCGGTTGGGGCTATTGGACCTGGTGGTATTCCAGAACTATCCTCCTCTTTCCTTGATTCAGATAGCACAGACAGAATGTTAGATAAAGGGTCTGATGGATGCTGATCTCCCTTTGGAATCGATGCTGCTGGACGCACAGTGGTCACAGGATTCCTACCGAAATCCCACTCCAGTTCTCTTCGATTCGGACTCCGGTTTGTATCTTCAGAATCCTCACTCGTATGTTCCTTTTCTTCGTCACTTCCAAACCTAATCCTTTCGCTCCATACCATCCAGCTAAAAGTAGCCAAGGCAATCGTTGCGATCCCACAAACGGCTAGCCATAACGGTTTTGGGTTATTCAAATATAGGAATTTCCATAATAATGCATCACCCAATAAGCAACCTAGAATAATATAGGTTCTTGAGCTTGAGGGTTGTGAATTCGTCAACTTATTATAGTCTGTAGACCGAAGAGACCTTTCCTCTTCTTTCACCCTAAGATTCGGACTGGAATAGCTATTTAACCACGGAGCTGAATTCTGCTGCGTACGCAGACCCTTATCCTCGTTCCGCTCACTCATTTTTTTCTGGGGAGCAGGTACCTCATTCACAAACAGTTCCCTTACTCTCTCTTGCATTCGTCTTTCAGGCTCTGCCGGACGTACTTCTGTCAACTTAGGTGATGTGTATGCCATTTCTGCGTTATTACTGAATTGTCCTCTACTAGAGTCGCCCTCTGTCAACAGCTCTGAGAGAAGACCCTTTAAGCCCGCTGGTGTAAATTCTTCTTCCCCACAGTATTGCAGCACTCTTTGAACACCACTGCCAGTAAGCTCTGTGATAGAAGCCATCATCACCATGATCAGCGATTTGAGGGACTCTCCCAGCCTAGAAGCAGGCTCATTCCCCTGAACAGGGATATAGGTGAGATATACCTTACCACTCTGCAATGATCCTTCAATAAAAATATAATCTTCATGCAAAGCATACTGATCCGCCCGAAGCATATATAACCTGCCATCTTCCATCCCTTGCGCAATTTGTAGAAGTAATCCAAAAAATGTGGTCATGTTCAACTTCTCACTTTTGAGCAAATGACTGAGCATTTTTTTACGCAGAACAGCATATTCCATCGTAACCTTTAAATCAATTTCCCTAAGTAACAACCTTAAATGATGAGGAATGTCAGTGTTCATCAGCATACGAGCTTGAACCATATTAAGCTTACCCACCGGCATTCCTTCTGGTTCGCCAAGCATCATATATATACCGTCCTGCTGCATAAAGTCACGGGATAATCCGTACAACAAGCATCACCACCTCCTATTTTAAAAATAAAGATAAGCGCAAATGGTACCAGGGAATACAGCCAGCATAAAGGGAAATCTCAACAGCTCATTATCTTTATTTCTTAATAGGAATGAACTCTTCAATAATATAAATCCGGAAATTGTGTTAAAGATCTTACGCGTACGCCTGCCTGTCTCCCGTCTCTTTAAGACAATTAGCCAGCCTATCAAGGCCCCAAACAGTACGGAGTACATCACGACCTGCAATGTAAATAGCATTCCTGTCCACGCCCCAATCCCGGCAAAAAGCTTAACATCCCCTGCACCAACCGCCCCTATCAAATGCATAATTAGAAGCACTGCAAATCCTGCAGCGGCACCCACACCAGCCTTAAGCAGTCCATCCCAGCCGTTCATCAGCGCTTGAGCAAGCAGACCAGCAAGCAAGCCTGAGACAGTGATCCAGTTTGGTATTCTCATCGACTTTATATCCGTAATAAATGCAGCTACCAGAAACGGCAGACATCCCCAGAAGGCCCACTCCGCCATGGATTACACTCCTTTCCCCTTCACTCATTTCACTACTGTGAACATCACCTCAATAGATCTACCGTCATCGAGCTGAATTACAAATGGCCACGAGCCCGGTGTGGTATTCACACCAATTTTCCACTCCCACTCGATATATCCGTCCGCATCCGCTTGTTTCCAGCCTAAATATTTAGCAGTGCTTCCCCCGCTTTTATAAAAAACGGATAAGCTAGCGGAAGCATTCGGCGGAATTTTAGCACGAACTTTGCCTTGCTTATTGGCTACAGCTGGATTCGGTTTCTCCAAAATCTTAATAAAATCCTCTGGTTGACCAGTGCCGTCATTGCCCTTATTTGTACCCTTTCCTGTATCCCCGATCCAAAGACGTTCAACAGCACTTGCCTCAAGTACAATGCGTTGGTTTAGAAAGGGAACCTTCATCGGCAGCTCATAGCTAACCACCAATCCAAAGTAAGGTCGGGTACCCTTCTTAAACTCAGGCACGATAATGTTGGATACATGAATTCGATCATAATCCAGTAAGTCTGATGACAGATACGGCTTTAATAGGGGTTTTATCGCTAGATCCAGTACACTTTCTGAGGTCTCAGCCTGTAGCTTCTGCAGAGGTCCCTCGCCCTTCTCTAAAGCTGACATGACCCACTCATTCAGCGGCTTAGGTAATGACATTGCATAACTACTGCCCCAATCTGTAAGTGACAAGCGAGGAATCGTCCAATTCGATTCGGCTTGATTGCCAGCGGATAGGTCGGTGCCATCCTTCACTGGATTAGCGCCAGCTTCGCTTGTTGCTCCCCATTTCTGCACAGCCAAAGCTGCCGGGTACATATGCGTTGAAATAGATTTCACAGTATCAGATGCTGTGCTTTGTAAGGCTGTTGAATACAAGGTCATCTGTACGATAGAAATTAGGAACAAAACAAACAATAGGAAGATCGGAAGTACCATCGCCGCTTCTACTACCATGCTGCCTTCTTCCTGCGTCTTCCTCCTAATCCGGTACCCGTCCCCCATATCCTTACCAACCTCCTGCTAGTATGAAAAATCAGCCTGCACTGCTCTCATATATGTACTGCCTTGCACTTCTCCAGAATACCCAGCGCTATAGTCCAATAGCTTCACAACACCCGGTAGAAACCATAGTCGCATTCCAAGCTTAATATTCGATGAGACATACGTACTTCTTTCATCTGGATTTATTCCTGTGTTCAGTCGAATGAGAGCCAGCATCCGAGATAATTGAACATTCCCGCCTCCATGCAGCGTCATGAACAGACGCAAATGATCACGATAAGTCAGCTGGGCCGGTAAATATTTAGACAGTGGTATGGAATCTTTCTCACAGAGTAACAACATGTCCTGAATAGCTTGCTGGATCCCATACAACAGTGCTGCGGCCAGAACAGCCAATGGGTTTCCTAAACTTGCCTTCTCAATAAAACCTTCCATCGTTCGAATAGACAGCCGCATGGCAAATATTTCAGCATACGCTGCGGCTACATTTCCAGCGGGATTATGAAATCCGTAAAGAATGTATTCCAGCTCTTGCGCTTTAGGATTAAGCTGGTCTGTAAGTTCGGCTGTGCCCTCAGAACCTTGTGCTAGAGTAGCTAACTTGGAAACATCAAAATGTTGAAAATAGAGAGCAGAATACTCCGTTTGAAAAAGTCTATCTCTAGCCCCTCCCATAATGCCACCCATCGCTGCATAGATTCCGTCCATATCCTCCATCGCCGAACTCCCAGCAGTATACGGGTTAGTGCTGACTTCAGATTTAACAAGTGGATCTGATACTAATTCCTTATTAAAAGCAATATTCTCCTCGTAATATTGACGAAGTGTATCATAGCTTTTCAGAGAATCTGTCACTCCGTTACCCATCATTCGAATCTTATCAAGTAACGCTTTCGCTTCACCCAGCTTCGATTTTGCTTCTCTCTCCAATTGCTTACGCTCTTTATCCGAGCTACGGTGCTGTTCGATTAAAGCCAAATCACTAACGATAATACTTCCCTTCTTACCGTAATTCTGTAGATAGTTATTCACTACGCGTGAAGCTTCAAGAACAGAAGAGATCATTTGATAGGAGTCACCATATTCACTCAAAGCTTCATACAGCACACCCGACATTCCTGTTACGATAGGTTCAATGGGCTCGTAAGAACTTTGCTGCATAGATATACTATTCTCCATCTGACTTAGATCAGTTGAGGAGAGAATCAGTGCATCTTCCTGCTCACGCAACTTTTTAAGCGGGTCTGAGCTTATCTCTCCTGAGCTCGCCGGAATATCCCAGTCATTAGCAGGATCATTTGATAGATCCACCCCCTCCATTCGTGACTGTTCCAATATATTTCTCATCTCGTCATTCAATTGCTCTGCCTTCTTTAACGCTTTATTCGCTCCCTCCATTGATCTTTCATGGTCTTCACGAAAAGCTGTTAATAAGGCAGGAAGCCGCGATAACATTTCAGTAGTTCGACTCCGGTAGAGAGACAATTGATAAGTGTACTTTGCAGGCTTTTTACTATCACGATAAAGATCATCGTAATATTTCCCAAGATAGTCACTATACTGTGCGGGAATATCCGCCGCCGATTGCATACTTCCGAGTGAACTGGCAGAAATGGATTCTGCAGGCGGATTCATAATCCATTGAAGTAACCTTCTTCCACTCTCCGCAGCCAGGCTTCTCTGCTCTAACATAAGATCCAAAGCCTCTTCTCGCTCGTCATATAACGGCTGTAGCTTACTGAGTAGTTCAGTAGCCCGTGAGGCCTCTGCCATTACTCCTGACATCGGCTTGAATTTACCTGCCAATTCCAAAGCAAAATCCACCGGAGCCTTATACTTCATTTCCTCCAGTATTTGTCGACTCACAACATCATAGCTACCCAGCGGCCTGCTCCATTTCAAAGACGACGATTCCAAAGCGAAGGGTACAAGATTGAACGCGTCACTCCTACCACTTTTATGCATATTATCATTGAGTACCTGAGACAGCAGCATATCCCCGTCACTCTCTCCAAAGGCGAATAAACCATACTTTTCTCGTAGCTCAACATCGTAAGATGACATTACAGAGCGAACGCTAGCCCTCGCTAAACGTTCCTCCTGAACATTGAAGGCAGCAATCCGCGCATAGTCAATCAGCACAGCGGTAAATAAAAAGACGAAAGCCAGTACCATAATTAAAAAAATTGAGACTGAACCTTCCGTTTTGCCTTTACCCTGCCTCTGTTTCTTTCGACTCTTACCGCTAACAAGGCAACTGGTAAAGATGCTCCTCATCAAAACCTCCCTCCTTATCCCTACCTTCAATAGATACAAGATCCATTAGCAAGGAAATATTCACTTATCCTGAAGCTTGGTCATCATCGCGGATGCATCCTTCTTCTCCATGTGGACTCCAGACCCACTAGTACCCTCTGAACCTCCCTTGAACTTAGCCCCGAAGTAACGCATCAGGTCGACCGTACGGATAAACTCAACAGGCTCAGCGATGATAGATTGAGTTTTTACAGTTGGCTTTGCCTCATCAGACAAAACTTCATCAAGTACAGGTAAGTGCAGTAGACGATTTAATTCAGCACTTACTTTCCGTCCTGCAAGTGAATATGCGTAGTTCAAATTTCCCGGCATATTATTCGGAATCATAGAGGACGAATGTCTGAGTTTAAGCACTGGTAGATCACTTTCCTCTGACACTTCACCAGGTAGCTCTATTGTCGCGCCATCACTTCCAGCTTCTCCGCCGAATAAAGAGGCTAGCAAAGCATCGTCTCCAATTCTCCAATAAAGGGAGTCATACTCACCTGCAGCATAGGAGCCAGAAACCTCTTTGTGGCTGTTGTCCCAATTGTAAGCCGCACGCTCAGTAGCCCCTGAGGCCACTTGCAGGAGCATAGATTTCTGGTAGCTATACAAACAGAAGAACAGAAGAAGCATTGTAATACACATGACCATTGGTAGTAGAATTGAAGCTTCAATAGTAAAGCTGCCTCGATCGTCCTTAAGCTTATTCACTCGAATACTTCCTGGCTCTTTTCTCCCGCAGTTTTAATCAAAGCCTCCACTACTTCCTGAATTTTGTCCTTAAACAAAAGAACGACCGCAATCAGCACTGCAATAATCAGAATCATTTCCAGTGTCCCCAGGCCTTCCTCGTCCTTCCAAAAATTCTTCACGCTACCCAACATTGTCGTCATCATTAGTTTCACCCTCCTACATTTTTAACATCATGAATGCTGGCGTTCCCACCAGTACAATTACTATTAAAAAGATAACTACCATCGGAAAGACTAGTTTAGAGGAAGCTTGCTCCCCTCGCGTTCGGCTGATAGCTTTCCGTTTATCCCACAGCATCCGCGAGAGATCGCGTAGCGATAACACAAAATCCGCTCCACCTCTGCGATAATTCAGAAGAACCGTCGTCGTGAACAACGATACCTCCTGCACTGCACATCTCTTGCTAAAATTCTCGAATGCCTGCTGAAATGAATACCCTCCTTCCCATTCACTGGTCATGATCCTAAGCTCCTTATACAATGGGTGATTAACATCACCTCGGTGGCTTTCCACACAGCGGATAATCGCCCGTTGCACAGTCTCACCTGCTCCTACCAGCAATACAATGCTGTTCAGAAGTTCTGGTAGCTCGAGCATAATATTCTGCTCTCTCACCCTCACCTTTTTATGTAAATCACTCACCATAGCAGCTGGTAGAGCTACCGCCAAGAAAAAACCTAGAATCAGACCTGTCTGATCGCCGCTAAAGCCTGTGATCAAACTTCCACCCACAAGAAGCAACCAACTGTAGCTAAGCATCTCACCCATGAACAACAGGGTTCGTTCTGCACTGTAACGCATCCCATAACTTCGCTGCAGGGAACGTTGAATCCTGAACATCAATGATGGAAAACGACTGACAATGCCGGTTTTCTCAATGAGCAGCAACAGCGGTTCACCCAGCTTCCGAAGTCGTAATCCTTCCATAGGAAGTTCTCTTAATCCGTCATATCTTTTTCCACATTTAATTCGTAACAGAGCCCAGACAACAAGTAAAAATATAGTGACTACTGCACATAGCCATCGCATGATTTCATCCCCTTCACAGCGGAATGTCCATTATTTTAGTTGTCCAGAGATAACATAAAAACAAAGCTACTAATGCAAGCGTCGATATGGCTATACCCGCTCCTGTGTACATGGGCTGCATATAGTCTCCTGCAGTCAAACTCATAAAGATCACCATAATTAGTGGAGATATTAACAGCGCTTTCGCTTCGAATTTCTTCTGTGAAATGCTTACAGTAATATCTTGCTGAATATCCAGCTTCTCTCCAATAATCGTAGACGTACGGCGCACTACTTCTACCAGATCGCCGCCTGTACGTTTACATACAGTGAACACGTCAGCGAACCGCTCAATATCTTCCATTCCTGCTCTTTCACTGAAATCCCGAAGCGCTTCCTCCACTGGCTGACCGTATTCCATGCGTGTACAGATAATATTTAGCTCCGAGATCATATCGCCACCCCCCTCCGGGTCCAGCATACGTAAGTCTTGGACCGCTTCCCGGAAAGCATTCTCGACCGATCGCCCTGCTGAGAGTGAGGAAGACAATGAAAATAACGTCTGTTTAAACTGTAAATTAAGCATACTTCGGCGTCTTTTCAGCAAATAATTACGCAGCATACGAGGTGCATACAGCCCACCTGGCATAAGTAGTAACGACAGTATCCATTGATGATAAAAAAGATATCCCACTCCAAACAGCAGCAAACCACCTACTGCAATAGCCAGAGTTTTCTGTATCAAGGTCAACTCGTATACCGTATAATCCGGCAATAATGAATGGCCTCTGGAATCAGCTTTCTTAGGTTTTTCAGCAGCAAACTTAATCTTAAACACTACCTCTTCCCCCTTTTAGAATTCAGAATCCAGCCTGTGATAACGGATAGGAGGTTACACCAGCCATTCTAAGCTTTGCTGTATGCATAAGCGGGTTTGCGCAAGAAACCAGCCCTCCTTGTACCCGGCCCTCTCGTTCACCGGACTCTCGAAATTCATATAGAGGGTTCAAGACCACTTCTCCATCTTTCAGGCCTGCAACCTCACTAATCTCCATCACTCGCCTAGAACGATCACGGAGCCTGGATAAGTGTACGAATATATCAATCGCCGATGAGATCTGCTGACGAACAACCGTTACTGGCAGGTCCGCAGCACTTAACACCATCGTCTCCAGTCGACTGACCATATCGTGCGCGCTGTTACTATGCCCTGTGGATAAGCTTCCATCGTGTCCAGTGTTCATCGCCTGTAGCATATCGAGGCATTCCGCTCCCCGTACCTCACCCACAACAATTCGATTGGGTCTCATCCGCAGCGAAGAACGAATCAAATCTCGAATGGAAATCTCCCCTTTACCTTCCGTATTCGCGTTCCTAGTCTCCAGGGAAACAAGATTTGGCACCGTTACAATCTGTAGCTCAGCAGAATCTTCTATTGTGATGACCCTCTCCTGTGAAGGGATAAACTGAGATAACGCATTTAGAAAGGTGGTCTTCCCCGAGCCCGTTCCCCCGCTTATAAAAATGTTGTATTTAGCAGCTACTAAGATTTGCAGTAGCTCTGCTGCTTCCTGACTTAAAGCTTCACGACTTACCAATTCATTCATCGTCATCGGCTTCTCCGGGAATTTACGTATGGTCATCGCTGGTCCCTTCAGTGAGACTGGCGGAAGTACAATATTCACACGGGATCCATCCTTCAACCGGGCATCAACGATAGGAGAGGAGTCATTTACTACCCTGTTAACACCGGATACTACCGTTTGGATAATGTCTTCCAGCCTGCTGCTGGACTCAAATTCCAAAGGAAGACGACGAATCTGACCCTCCTCTTCTATAAAAATCTCAGTATGACTATTGATCATAATCTCCGTGATCGCCGGATTATCCACTAATGGCTGAAGCACATCCAATCCTCGGAAGGAGTCAAATAGTCTCTTAACTAACTCATGCTTCTCCTGTGCTGTTAAGTAACGGAGGCTTTCACTTTCTAGAATCGTTCGTTCGATAAACCCAGTAAGTTCACGGTTTCCTACTGCAGAAGTCACATCAAGCCCTGCACGAATCTCACTACGCAGCGCCCTGAACATCTCCTCATTCATGGATATTCTTCCCTGTAAAAACTAATGGGAGTGCTGGCTCTACAATCCGCTTGCACAACTGCATGATCTCCTGCTGAAATTGTGGAGAGTTCAAAAAGAGCTCCTCACGGTGTTGCAGCGTCCATGATGGGATAAAGGGACATACACCTTCAATGATAATTCCTTCAGGAGGCACCCACTCTTCCAAACGATCCACTGCAAAATTCACTACAAATTTACTCTTGTCCATCACATGGGGGGACATGCCAGAGTTAGGAGCGGAGCAATGCGACAGCCATCTCATAGTCTTATACATGCTTACATCATCATTTTTCAGGACCCAAAGTAGAATCCCACTTCGCTGCAGCACAGCTTTCGCACGCTCTTCCTCGATGCTGCCGGTGTCCACAATAACAACATCAAAGTTTCTCTCCGCAACCAGCCGCTCTAACAAATCCAGCGTATCTTGCAAAGTCATCTGCAGCATTTCCTTCACATTAATAACTGGTCTGAAAGCAGCAGTTCGGAGGTGATCATATCTAATGAAGTATTGTCCTAATTCAATCGTATCCGCTTCATCCTTGTCTCGATTAGCCTTTATTTCATATAGCAGCCGCTCTAGTCCAGCCGTATGACCTGTTGGGATTCTGAGAAACAACCCACTGCTGTCTACACTCTCAAGGTTCAGATAAAACACCGAAAGGCCCATTTCACCAAGCTGCTTCGCCATATTCAATGCTATCGTTGTTTTGCCCATGTTGCCGCTAGCAGAGACAACCCCCAGTAACAGCGTTTCATCTAGCACAGAAGATCCTCTACCTCTCTGAACTTCACATAACTGGAGAAATGCTCCCAGGAGGGAAGGAAGCGCCTGATATTTGGCAATCATCACTCCCCCTCCCAGACTCTTAACACTCTTACCGAGATAACCTCCATCCTCACTCAAAACTGCCCATGGAACCGTGCTTTTCCCCTCTACTAGCCAAGCCTCAATATAAGAAGAGTCCCCCACAACAGCATCCGGGATGTCTTCTCCCCTCATAAATTCGATAAAAGCATCCATTCGGCTAAAAGCCGTAATACGCAGCATTTCTCCGTACTCACTGTGATGAAGATAGTGCAATAATGGTTCGATATATTGACTTTCACGCACTGCGAGCACAATCCTTGCCGCCATGAAACCACGCTCCTTTCGATAAGAAGAAATCCATTATTTCCTCAAAAAAAGACAGCAAAAAAAGCACCGACAATAACCGTGGATACGGTAATTGAACGGTGCTTCCGTTACTATTCCTTTAATTTACAGCTATAGTAGCATATATATAAGAAGGCAGCAATAAGTTTTTTCGCACACTAGCTGGATACTATACTCTCATCTTATCTTCGCGCCAGTTTTTAATGGCAGACCGAATATCGGCAGGAATGAGCTTCTCCTTCACCGCCCGTTGACACAGTGTAGGAAACTCATCATCACCCGCATAACGTAGCGCTATAATTTGGGCTATTTCAAGCTCTGGGCTCAGAGCTTCGCCTGTCAGACGGAAATAGCGAAACTGCTCTTCCACTCTCACCACGCGGTCCTGATTTTTTGTCGCATATATTCTAATTCTTGTAATCGCAAAAAGTAAGCATAAGGACATCCCGAATAACAGCAGTGGCACCGTTAAAGCACCATCATCACGTATCTCTTGAACAGCATAAATCGCCGACCACACAAACAAAATTAGCGCAAGCGGCATCGTCACAAAATGAAAAGGCCAATCAAAACGCATAAATCCCTTGGGCTTCCCTTTATTCATAATTCATCTCCATATTTTATATGACTTGTATAGCGCTTAAAGCTTGGTCTCGCCGGGAATAGCCACGATAAAGGGCTTGTTGTTCTCCCAGTTCAGCGACTTCCCTGATACTTTAGTCGTTCCATCCGCATTAACGATTCCGCAAATAATCTGACTTCCCCATACACTCGTATAATAATAGGCATAGGATGGGGCTAAAACAGGGGTTTTACCATATTCCTTCGCAATGGGGTGTCCGAATATCGCGGTAAAATCTTTTTTATCAGCCTCTTTCGAATTGTCCAGATCTGCTTCCCATACGACTGTTCTAATGTTGTCTTTAATCTCATAATACGATACAAAATGCCCATAGATTATGAAATATCCATCAGATCTGCCTTCAGGAAAATAATACGATATAGACAACGATTCATTATCACCCGTTAATTGGGACGGTTCTCTTTCTTCAACCGGGAATTGTAAAGCAGCAATGCGGGAAACTACCAAGTCCCTACTATTATAATTCTGCACAAGCTTCGCATTTGCACGTTCCTGAACCCAGATAGTATTCGTAGTAGCATCTACCGTTACTCTTGCTCCAAGAGCTTCCGCAATAAATCTCAGCGGCACCGTAACTCTTCCATCCATGATGCTAGCAGGTGCATCCAGTTGTACAGATTCGGAGTTCTTCCACGCCGTTCGAGAACCCACAGCAAGCTTAATCTTCACGGAGTCTCTAACGATCGTTACTTGCTTTGTACGGGCTTCCCACTGAATAGAAGTATTCTTGAAGCTCTCAAAAGCCTTCAGCGGAACCATCGTCTGTCCAGAGACGATTTGCACGCCGTAATTCACGTTCGAATTATTCACCATTACCTTGAGCTTAGCATCTGCGGATACCGTTCCCATCGTACCTAAAGAAGCTAGCATAACTATTAATAGATAAAGTCCTGCCTTTCGCAACATCTCCCTTCACCCCTCGCTAAACGTCCTTAACTATACCAAATTATGGTTACATTATAACATCTAGCCAAATCCCGGATTACATAAATCTTTGTTTGATCTCCGGTGTTGGGAGCAGACATTGCTCATCGCGCCCGAACCAACGGTAACGATTCCTTGCAACATAGCGGTAAAGGATGTTCCGTATTGGGCGCGGCACTACAATAAAGAAATACGCAGCAGGCCAAGGCCATCTCAATCTACGTGCAATCCGCAGTACAGCAGCCGACTCTGTATAATACACACCGTTCTCCAGCAATACAACTGTGTTCAACTGCCCAGGTTGAAGTCCAGCCTCACTCATTAGCTTAGCGGCAATTTCACTTTGTAAAGGGGCGAATAGAAATTTAGCCTTGGGATCACGCGGGATGATGAAACGAATCAAACCTTGGCAAAGATGACACACCCCATCAATCAACACAATGGACTTATTTGGCATAATGTTCAGCTCCTCGTTCATAGCTCCCCCTCCCTATAAAGATAAGTGTATCGCATATTTTGGGTAAACAAAAACGCGGGATAGAATCCCGCGCCAACATGTACCGTTCTTTAATTATTCAGCAATTGCCTTTTCAATCCATTGATCACCGATCATTTGTCCTTCGAAATCAGCAGTGAATGCCTCCATGCATTTACAGATGAAATCTTTGCGGCAAATTGGACATGGAGTTTTAAGCAGGCGGCTGATGTTCGTCATTTTCCATTCCGGAAACCGATTATAAAACGCACGGCACTCCGTTCCATCAGCAAGCTTGATAATGAACTCGTACAATCCTTCCTTATCGTTGCTGCTGGCTTTGGTCACATTCGTAATATTCGGTCTGTAAGACATCTTCATCACCCATTATTTAAATTTTTGGTTGTAAATTGCACACGCAACATATTCTCAGATACTTAGACATATTAAAGAATTTTAAGAGTGATGTCAACCAAAGACGCCTAACACGGAGGCTATTTATTGCTCTTTTCTGATCAACGCCTTTATTCAGTCATTATTTCCATAAAATATATACAGATACATTTAATTTATGATCATTCATTTTGCTGTGATTTGATATACCGAATGGGCGTTAATGGTTCATAGAATTTTCTTATTTGGCTCACCCTCATTAATAGTGTACAATTAAATTGCGATAAATTAAAATTAGGAATTACAAAGGAGGTGGCATCCATGAGTATTTATGATTTTGAGGTCAACACTCTTCGGGGTGCAGAAGAATCATTGTCCAAGTACAAAGGTAAAGTACTCCTTGTTGTGAATACAGCTAGCAAATGTGGGTTTACACCTCAGTATAAAGGGCTTCAGGAGGTGTACGAGAAATTTAAGGATCGTGGATTCGAAGTACTTGGTTTCCCAAGCAATCAGTTTGCTGGCCAAGAGCCTGGCGAAAGCGATGAAATTGCAGAATACTGCGAGATTAACTATGGGGTAACTTTCCCAATGTTCGAGAAGATTGATGTAAAAGGCGATGAAGCACACCCATTATTCAAATACTTATCGAAGGAAGCTCCTGGTGTTCTAGGCTCAAAAAGTGTGAAATGGAACTTCACCAAGTTCCTGGTGGATCAAGAAGGCCGTGTCCTTAAGCGTTTTGCTCCTAAAACTACTCCTCAGCAGATCGAATCCTATATCTCCAAGCTTCTGAAATAATCCATTCAATATGAAATTTTAAAAAAGGATACTGGCCACATCACTCAGCCCACTAGGTGATATGCGGTCAGTATCTTTTTGTCTTTAATCAATATACGAACATACAGCTTTCCGATTGCTCGTTAAGCATAAAAAAGAAGCCTTGCATCGCAAGGCTCCTTTCGTCATTCTGTATGCGGTAGAGAGGACTCGAACCTCCACGGGTATACACCCACTACCCCCTCAAGATAGCGTGTCTGCCATTCCACCACTACCGCGCGGTGAGATAAAACATAAAACTTTGTTTGAGGTCAACATTCATTATTATAAATGTACTTCCCCGAAATGTAAAGGCGTTGATTTAAGAATTTTCGTCGGCCCATTTCTGCTTACGATATTCAGTGAATGCTAGGTATTCTTTAATGAATTCCTTTTCCTCTGGAAGCAATTCATTCGTTCGATCTTCATTCAACTTCGCTTCTCCGAAATCATAGTCCTCATTGCTCTCTTTCAATATTTCAGATGTATTTCTACCTAAAATAAGCCAGTCCAGACTTACATGAAAAAAAGCGCCGATCTCAATTAATTTATGTGTTCCCGGAGTAGATTTGCCCCGCTTCCAATCTCCCATATTACCTGTGCTTATATTTAACTGCTCGCAGAATGATTTCTTGGTGAGACCTTTTTGCTTAATTAAGTACTCTATACGTTCGTATATGGTCTGCATCCGTAAACCGCCCTTCACAAAAAAATAAAAAAGACTTATTTAAGTAATTAACTATTGCAAAATAACGCAAAAAAGTATATAATTGGTGTTACTATGTATTATCCGATTATATCATATGGCTAGAGTGACGATAAGAGGCGACTCAGGTGACAAGTGTCTGATGTAATGCCGTCTGACCCCCTTAATTAACATGTCATCCCGAAGGATCTCTAGGAGGGAGCGGTGACTTTTGTCAAAATGCTTATCATCTTCCATTATCCATTCACTTGAATATCTGCCGCACAATGCAGTGGTCATCAACAGCCAAGGAGTTATCCAGTTCACCAACAGGAAGTGGAAAGCATTTAGTCATGAATATGGCCTCTCCCCTCACAAACAATGGATTGGAGCTTATTATTCGGAGCTTCTGCAAGATGTGATCATCGATTCCGATCAATGGGCCAAGCTTTATGATTCGGTGAAAATTATACTCCGCAGAGAGCAACAGATTTATACCTCTGAGTTCATCATACAAACCGCCTATAAAGGGACGCGAATCTTTCGATTGGAAATCTATCCGCTGCTCTCTGATTATTACCTAGAAGCTGCTTTTATAATTTCTCTATATGATTTGGGTGTATTTATAGAAGGAACTAAGATGTCGGGGATCACAAGCATCTGTTCGACATGTCAGCCAACACAAGAGTTAATCCCCATCTGCGCTTCCTGCAAATCCATTCGAAATTCTAAGGATGAATGGATCAACATTGAACTTTTTTTAAAACATCAGCTTTCTCTGCAATTCACCCATGATATTTGCCCAGACTGTGTCAGACAGCTCTATCCCCAATATGCAAGAGCCTTCAAGAACTAATCAACTTGTCTAACCCTATAAAAAAAAGTAAGAAAACCTCTGCGAAGCAAAGGATTTCTTACTTTTTTATTTGTATGCGGTAGAGAGGACTCGAACCTCCACGGGTATACACCCACTACCCCCTCAAGATAGCGTGTCTGCCATTCCACCACTACCGCATAATATGACCCGTATGGGATTCGAACCCATGTTACCTCCGTGAAAGGGAGGTGTCTTAACCCCTTGACCAACGGGCCTTAGCAAGGTTGTCTAACGTGACAACAAAAATTATGATACCAGAAATAATAAGACATGGCAAGCACTTTTTTTCCACGCCACTTCAGCCTGTAGCATTCTTCGATTCTTCAATCATCTCTATATCCCAATCACGTCTAATCCTTGCCTTGATCTCCTCATATTGTTCCCTGGAGTCGCTGTGTATCTCATGAACATAAAGAAGCTTCCTTATAGGACCATGAACCTCGTAACGAATAGAAAAATTCACGCCGCAAGACCGTTATAATAAGACATATCTCCTTGATGTGTAAACGAAAGTATAGCTGTCTGTGTAAGAACAAGAGATATTAAGGAGGCTGCTAGATTGGATATAACATTTGTCTCATGGGTACATACAAAAAAACTTATTCCCAACAAACCGATAAACGGAAGGAGAATAAGCTGTAAGCTGTTCATTTTTTCCCTTTTAATTCTTTAATCTGCATCATATGGTGTCGGTCATGCGTTATAAAATCCTTTAAATAGGATTCAAGGTAAAACCTTCCGTCAACATATTTTCCCGAGTATTTCCCCTCTTCAAGGCTACTTATACAATCTAATAGTAAGTTACGATACTTCATAGTCAATTCTATTAATTCATCTTTGGTTTTTGTCTTACCATATGTAACAGCATCATTATTGAATTGATCGAAATCAATAAGTTGAAGTGTTATCGCTTTATCACATGCTATCGGTTCTATCGTCGATTCATAGAAGTATTTATCCCATAAAATAATATGACTAACAACATCATGAATTGTCCATTTTCCTTCAGCGATGGGTGTTTTCCAATCTAAATCAATGATTTCTAGAACAAATCCATTCCATTCCTTAAACTGATTTAGCAAGTCTGATCGGTTATTCATGGGCACATCTCCTTTTTTTATCATTATAAAAATTCTAACACAATCTCTTTAATTCATTCCTATATAGTTCATAGTTCACTTCATCGAAACATATAAAGACAATCTTATTTATTTCCGACTTATTATTTATTATATATTTTGACACTTCATCTATAGCTATGCTACAAGCAAGATCTTTCGGAAATTTATATATTCCCGTACTTATATTAGGTATCGCGATACTTGTTACTTCATTAGATTCAGCTAATATTAATAAATTTTTATAGCAATTCCTTAATTTTTCTTCTTCGTTATTCTTCCCACTATTCCAAACAGGACCAACGGTATGAATTACAAATTTACATTTCAGATTTCCTCCTGTTGTTATTACCGCTTCTCCAACCTCACAACCTCCCCTTTTGTTGCGAATTTTCATGCAATCCTCTAATATCGCTTTTCCGCCAGCTCTATGGATAGCTCCATCTACTCCGCCTCCACCCATCAAGCTTGTGTTTGCTGCATTAACGATAGCATCAACATCTAATTTAGTTATATCTCCTCGAATCAACTGAATCATTGAGCTATTTATAATTAAATCCATCTCGAATCCCCCCAAAGTATTTGTTGCGAACAAGCATCAAGTGCTGACTGACGTTCAAGCGGCTTGAATCACCCTAGGAAACAGTCGCTAGCATTAGACTCGCGGGGTTGTCCACCTGGCTAACTCTTCTTCGAACCTTTACCTTCTATCGAACCAACACCTCGTGGTCCACAGCGTGAACGTATTGTTCGCAGATATCTAGCTTTTTCGGAGCTACTAATATGTTCTTCAGCATCCAGCTATTTTTTATATATGTAATCGATAAATCCTTGTCGTATCCATTCACCTTCAAACTTTCTTTCCAGTACTCGATCTTCTTTGTATATTAACTGCAAATCATCAAACATAGAATCTGCTTCATGATAATCATAATAAGAGTGTATTACTAATTCATCATCTTCCATTTGTTTAAACTGATTATCCCCCAAATCAACTCCATCGCCGACTCTAAAATCCTTTAGGGTTAAAAAATTTACAAATAATAATCCATTAGGTTTTAGAACTCGTTTCATTTCATTTATCGCTTTTTTCACATCTTGTTTTCTCATATGAAAAATAGAGTTATATGAATACACAAAACTCATCGACTCAGCACTTATCGCCAACTGTCTCATGTCGCCTTGTTGTATATTTAGATTCTGTCCTCTTTCAGTTGCGAACTGATTAGCTCTTTCAATTTGTTCGACATTCATCTCAATTCCGTTTGTACTGTATCCATAATTCGCAAACAAACTTAATGGAGGTGAATCCCCTCCCGCCCCACAATCTAATATTGTTTTCTCCATACCACTTTCATTGCATAATGCCAAAAATCTGTACAAGGGTATTTGCTTAAACAGTTCCATGTTGATTCCACTCCTTTGACTTATATGGTTTTCCGTCTTACTTAATATAAACTAATATATTATTAAATGTTTTTTATAGATTGTTAATACAAATTCTTTCTCTACAAAACCATCATCATATCCTTCTATTGGTAGGCCATTATGTAACGGTGAATTTATAAAATCTTCTAAAACTTCTCTTTTATCTCCCGTATATTGAATCGAGCAAGCAAATGGTAGTTCTTTGTTTACATCTGATATTAAGTTGAATCTCAACTGGCTAGCCATTAGATCAAACCACAGGTAAAAGATCATACCATTAGCTGAATTTGATCTATAAATCTGTTCTTGTCTATTTTCAATTACTTTATTTATAAAATTTTCGAAATCATCAATTAAATTTTCTTTCACCAAGTCAGGTTGAATTGTAATTCTCCACATATTTGTCTCAATTTCTTTTTGAATATCAGATTCTGATGCTCCAATGTATATTTGGTCTGTAATTATTTCTGCTAGATTTTTAAAGTACTCATCTTTGTTCATGTAACGTACTCCTTATATTCACGAGTTCTCATCAATTAGATCCCATCTTGGCAAACACAGAGCAATAGCAACGAGCAGAAATGCTATAATGTCTCTTTAATAACTTTCTCGTACTCATCCCATTTAAAATAAAAAGGCCCAACATCAATAGCTTTATTGCTGGGTTCCAGTTTGAAATCTCTCCATATGATAAGATCCTCTTCTTTCTCAATAAATACCGATATAAAACCACACTCTTCATCTCCACACCAAGGGCAGACTAATATGGGATATCTGTATTACAAATATTCGTGCATTTGGTTTAATAAAAAATAGTTAATTATTTTTCTTTGGTGCTCTTCACTGCCCCACCCGAGGGACGGAACCATATCATGCCTTTTCAGCATTTGATAAAGAGACCTGCCATCTATTATTATGTCAGCAAATTTGGTGTTTTTATTTCCTGCTTGATCCGGATCAAAGCTATCATATCTACTTGAAGGTTTAGTTTGTAATTGATTTATAGTTTTCATATTCCCTCCATTATGAATGCTGAGTTAGCCGATATATCTGACTTTTTGAGACTGATTCAGTAAACATTCGCCTTTTTCACTCTATTCACCTTCCAAAATATAGAATATAATCACTGATAATTCAAATTTAGCCACCGAAAAAATAATTTTACGTAACAAAAAAAGAGCCCCCATAATGGAAGCTCTTCTTATGTAATTCAGAACGGAGAGAGTGGGATTCGAACCCACGCACCGCTTACGCAGTCTAACCCCTTAGCAGAGGGTCCCCTTATAGCCACTTGGGTATCTCTCCATAAAAATGGCTCCCCGAACAGGACTCGAACCTGTGACAACTCGATTAACAGTCGAGTGCTCTACCAACTGAGCTATCAGGGAACATTAGAAGTAAATTAGAAGTGAACATGAATTAATTTATCATGATTTCAAGGTCTAGTCAAGCAGGTAAAATAATTTTTGTGATCGTTTTCAAATTCATGCATTATTTCTGCCATTAGCTAGATTTAAGAGGGGATCACTCCCCCCCTTTAGTTTATACGTAACACCATTCCCCGTCTTGCGAAAGCTGTACTCGATCCTGTAGCTCCTCCTTCTCCAAGTGAGCTCTTAGCTTATCCCTGGTAACAAGGCAATGGTTGATGGCGTCCATGTGTACAGCGATCACCTTAGTAGAAGAAGCATATTCGCATAAGTCTACGACATCCTGCTCATTCATTGTGATATGACCTCCAGTTAAAAACTGCGCTCCACCAGCATTAACGATCGTCACCTCAGGTTTAAAGGCATCGAGTGCAATCTTCACCTCATCACCCCAAATCGTGTCGCCTGCCAAATACACAACTGGTTCGTTTTCCGCCTGAAAGACAAACCCGGATACCTTCCCCATCAGCTTACCAATCTCTCCGGTTCCATGCTGTCCACCAGTACGTGTTATAGTTACTCCTTGGAATGTCAGCTTATCGGTGATTTCCGAGACGTTCTCAAATCCCTGCTCTACTAGGGTATCCCTGTCCCCCTCCTGACAAAATAACGGGAGATTATGCGGCAGCAAGGAAACGGCAGCGGCATCCCAATGATCTGGATGAAGATGCGTGACTATTATTGCATTAGGATTCAGCCATTTGTCTACTGATCCCGGTAACGATACAAGCGGATTCCGACGGTCATTTTCCGTATTAAAAATGGGAGGATTAGCGCCCTGCTCACTCAACATAGGATCAATAAGAAATGTACTTCCCCCATACTCCATCCATAGGGTCGCGTTGCGAATATGCTGTATTTTCATCGTAAGCCCTTCTTTCTTTCAGATATCTTCTGCTACAATTAATTATAGTTGGACCTTGAAACAGAATACATTGAGATTGGAAAGAGATTGGCCTGTTCTACTTTCACGCAGAAAGGATTTTAAATAATGACGAGTTCTTATTCCATAGATGATGTGGATTTTCGCATCTTACAGCTTCTAATTGATGATTCCACGATCAGTCACAGAGACATTGGGCAGCAAGTGCATATGACAGGCCAAGCAGTGGGTGCACGTATTCGCAAAATGCAGGACACCGGAGTGATTGAAGGCTACACCGTCCGCTGGAATCCAGATAAAGTTGGTGAGGCGATCAATGCCTTTATAACGGTCTTTCTAGGTTCGAATACGGTACATCCAGCCTTTCAAACATTCGCAAAGCAGCATGACAGCGTAAAAGAAATGCATCGCGTCAGTGGAGAAGGCTGCTATTGGATACGTGTTCGTACGGGAAGCCAAGAGGATTTGAATAACTTTCTCGACGAGCTGCTAAAGTTCGGAAATTACAGAGTCAATTTGTCGATGGGGAAGCTTAAATAAGGCTGTATCGCCTATGAGGCCGCTATCGGAGCCAGTTGACCTTTTACGCAGCATAATTGAATATTTGGCATACTAACGGACCCTCTAGTCGCTATTGGCATGAAAATAACCAAATATGTTCTGGCAGACAGCCTTCGTCCAAAAAACGCAGAGCAGCTATTCTCCAATTACTGGAGAATAGCTGCTCTTTTAGTAGAAATTTAATTCAATAATCCGGCAGCTTTAAGTAATCTTGCTAGGATCACGGCTGCCTCTGCACGGCTAGTATCACTGCCAGGCGCAAAGCTATCTGCCGATTGGCCTTTCATGATTCCTTTTGCTGTTAAGACATTCACAGCTTCTTTAGCCCAAGAAGAAATAGCAGATGAATCTGTAAATGCATTTGTCGCAGGGTTAGCTCCCAATTCTCCTGCTCCAAGGTTTAACAGCATCAGTGCCCTAGCTGCCATAACAGCTATTTGCTCCCGTGTAATAGGGGCGTTCGGACGGAAGGTTCCATCCTCATAGCCTTGAACCAGTCCTAAGGCTGCCGCAGCTTTGGCGTCTGCAGCATACCATGATAAATCAGACACATCACTGAAGGTCTTCGTTGTGTTCGCAGCGGCTAGGCCTAAAGAGCGAATTAGCATAGCTGCGAACTCAGCACGACTAACGGAATTCTGAGGTGCAAAGTTATCTGTGGATTGTCCGGTCAAGATCAGTCGACTGGCAAGCGTTTCGATCTCGTTCTTTGCCCAGTGTGAAGAAATATCTCCAAAAGTTACAGGATGTTGTGCAACGACGAATATCCCGCTAGCACTGCTGCTCTTAACAGTAACCTTGGTCATCCCACCTACGATCTCGAATAATGCAGGTACATAACGGAAGGAACCCGTCTGCTCATCGTAAATAAGGACTACTCCCGTTTTTGCAACCAGTGCTCCCTCCATCATAAATGTACGATCTACATACGTAGTGCCGAACCCATTAGCAGGTACAGTGTTTTTGCCATCTGTGACCTTTAAGGTGACACTTGCCGGAGTTCCTTGCACATTAAAACCTTGCTGCTTAGCCTTGGCAAGCAGTTGTTCCAATCCTTTTCCGCTTAGCGGATTTAGTTGGAACTCTAAAGTGCCTGCCGGCATTTGTGCCGCTTTCAGCACGCTCTCCACGAGTCCTAACGGGAAGCGATAGCTCATATCGCCACTGGCAATGACAAGCACCGCATTCGGGCTAAGTGCTGCTGCATTGCGTAGAGCTTCTGCGCTAAAGCGAGCTATACCATCTCCGTTAGCTGAAATCTCGATAAGAGCTTGCCCAGCAGTCGCCTTAGCTTTTAGCTGAGCATCATGATTAGCAGCTGGTGTTGGCGTTGGTGTAGCGACAGGTGTAACAGGATTTACTGACCCCGCCGGATCAGGAGTACTCGTTGGTTCAGTCGGATCCACAGGATCCGTCCCACCATTAGGTAACACCACCTCAACTGTATACACCCTCTTATCGTTGCCAACAGTTACCGTGAAGTCTGTGCTTCCCGCTTTAACTCCATGAATACTGTTGTTTGTAAAAGTAGCAATGTCACTGCTCATAAAATTAAGTGTAGCTTGTGTAGTAATATCCGCTCCTTCTTTGTCCAACACCTGAAGAATAGCTGACTTTCCTTGTTCTAGTACAACAGGTCCGCTCTGTCCATCTGCTAGCTTGATGGAGAAAGGTTTAACAGCTGTGGCTATCCCTTGGTTCTGTTCAATGATGCTAAATTCAGGAGATGCATTGGACAGGAGGTTCATCCGTTCACCACGAATAATCAAGTTGTCGACGAGCAGGTTACCTTTCAGATTTTTCGTTACTTCTATACCGCTCGTACCTGCACCGTCTAATACATTATTCGTCAGAACAACTCCATCAATCGTCGTGAGGGCACTTCCCTCCAGATTACCGTGGGCAATCAGGCCAGAATAGGTGCTGTCGAGCGCCATATTGTTACGGATGAGTACTTTTCCTTTTAGGTTGCTCTCACCAGCGTACAGCCATAACGCACCGAGGTTTACCCCGTAGCCCGAATCATAACTACCTGTGCGAAGCAATGTATTCCGCTCAACGATAGTCGTTCCTTGGAACGGCTCTGCGGAGAAACGGGTAGATACAGCAATCCCGGCTCCATTAGTTACAGTGTCTTTTACCACGTTATCTTGAACTTTGTTATCTTTACCACCGAAGACCACAATGTTATCGGCCAACCATGGCAGTGAGACGTTATTAAAACGTGCCGTATTGTTATAACTAAAAGTCCGTTCCGCGCCATTCACTTCATTCAATTTGGCATCTGTGAACGACCACATCGCAATACCATCATCCCCTGGATAGCGGATGTCACTTTGTTCCATCATGCTGTTGCCAGTGCCTACAGCAAAGTTAATTCCATCCGCCATCAGATTGCGGATTCGAAGACCTGCCATATACAGACCATTCGTGCGAGCCTTCTCACCAATAGGTTGTGTTAACCACAAGCCTGCTTTGGTATGTTCAATCCATACGTTCTGAATGACCGAGCCTTGACCAAAAGCACCATGGAAAGCATTCGTGAATGCCTCATCATCCCGTACATTAATACCACCTTCAATCAATAGATCGTATACGCCAACCTTACCGCCGTGACCGTAAAATTTGGCGCCATTCAGTACCGTATACCACATGCCTGCTCCACGGATTTCGGCTGTATCCAGATCCAGCAGACCCTCTCCGACATTAAAGGTACCTACCGGGAACCAAACCCCTTTCCCTGTTGCCTTCGCTTCGGCAAGCGCTGCCTTAAAGGCTGCGGTATCATCTCCCTCATCATTGGCTACTGCTCCAAAATCCGTTACAGAAATAAAGCCGTCAGGGCGAGTCAACTCAGGGGCTACCTGCTCCATATCCACCAAGTCGATGACGTATGAAGTCGCTTGGTCTCCTGTTCCCTTCTCTAAACGAATGGTTGCTCCGGCAGGAGCATCGCCAATCAGAGCATGAATTTCATCAAAGAAGCGATGTCCACTACCTTGACGAGGATCATTTGACCATGGGTAGCTGCCATATTCCCAAGCATATTTTGAAGTCAAATTAAGCTGTTTCTTAACTCCATCTACATATAGAGTCAATGTTTCTTCAGCACCAGCACCATCCGAGCTGTCCGGAATGGAATAGCGCAGAACAATAGAATTAGCTGCTTCTGCAAGCTTGAACTCTATATAGTCCCCAGTATTCTTCAAGGCGATGGCTTGTCGTCCAGAAGCCTCAGAAGCCATAGTGCGATATTTCCGCGAAGGACCGATTAGTGTTCCGTTAGTCACTGCATCCTCAGCTTCATAGCTAATATAAGGAACTGTTGCCCCACGGTAAACTTTGTTCACGCTATTTTTTACTGTCAGGCTATCAATACTTACTTTATTCCAATCGATATTGTCGTTGCTTAGAGAAACGCTGTTGATTCCTGCACGCAGCTGCAGCTTCACCTGTACAGTCTTCCAAGAGGAAGTCTTGACCACGTTAACTTTATCTGATTCCTTCAGGCCGTTCACCTCAAGCAACAGATCTGTTACATCACTGGAAGTATTCTTGTAACGAACAACGGCATCATATTCACCGGCTTGCTGGGCATTGACTGCAAACCGTATAACATGATCTCCTTGGAATGCTTCTTCTCCTGTATAAATTGCATCTGTAGGGATAGGCAGGAAGCTCCAAAGAGTGCTATCGGTTCCCACAGCAGAACCAAGTTGAACAGCTGATGCGTCGTGAGTAAGATAGGCTGTTTTATCCGCACTTAGCAGGAGCTTGTAGCCTAACTTCTCTTCCAGCGTCCACTGGGAACGTTCTGTTTCCCCAGAAGCTAACAAGACGGCTTGGTCTGCTTCATTTAAAGAAAGATATTGTTTGGTCTGAACATTCATTATGCGTTTACGTCCATTTACATCCTGGACGATCCATTGGGAGTGAGCCGCCTTGTCGGAGGCTTCTGCATATACGAGTGCCCCTTCTTGTTCAGCCAATACTTTACCAGTCAGCCCTTTCGGCACGATCGTTATAATGTTGGTATCATTCTGAACTGGAGTTGTTGTATTGTTATTGCGCAGTTCTCCAGACGGAGTAGTAAACTCCTGCTGAGCCGCTTCAAGTGTCCATTGAGCTAAGCCGTCACTCTCTAGTAGGAGCGCACGTTCAGCATATCCTGTCTTATTCGCAATGTTTATTAATTCATCGTCGTATTCTCCATAGAGACTACGAATGGTGTAGTGCGTATAATCGGAAGCCAAGCTTACTTCCCAAGCAGATGCTCCGTCTATAGCCGGTTCCGCGCTACTGCTCTCCAAGTATGAATAATCTCCATTCAATGTTAAATAATGGCCTGTTGCTCGATTGATAATCGTTTGTTTGCCGTCCTGCAGAGATATATTCCAATGCGAGAATCCATTCTCTGCTGACGGCTGCCCGTACAGAACAACTCCGTGTTCATTCTCGTATAAATACTCCCCGCTGCTTGCATTCTTAAATCTTACAGGGTAAGCAGGGATAGGTGGCGCAATCGCTTCAACGGCTTCTGCGGCAAAATGAGCACTGTTTCTATCCGCTGCGTCGGGAGCCTTACTGATCTTTATAATCGGATTCCCATTCTCATCGGAAGCCCCATACATATAGTGGCCAGCCCATCCACTCTTGAAAGTATTCAAACCTGAAGGCTGCATATCCACAATCCACTTAATGCTGCCCCATACATCATAGACAGTTTGCAGTGTCTGAACGGCAACATTAGGCTCAACCTCATCTACTGCACCACCTATATGCTCCAGGGAGAGATAACGTCCAGTACCTTTATTTTTAATCTTCACAGATCCATTGCTGCCAGCTATTTCTTGCAGCTGCCAGACAAAGGCATCGTCATTCATATCAAGTGAACCATAAGTAGCCTGGCCTACTGTTACATCCTCGTTCGCAGCGGCTAGAGGGGTCATTTTTGCGTCAGCGGTTGCAGATTCCGACTTATCCTGCGGCACCACTACTTCAGTGGCCTGCGAATCATAGACAGCTTCGGTGACAGTCTTAGATTCTAGCAATTTCTCTAGTACATCTGGAGAAGTCAGCAAAGGACCGTCCTTAAGATATTGATCTTCACCATTTACAGCGTCTAGCTTAAAGCGGAACAAGTCCTGCTTTTTCTCGGTGACAGGAACAAATCTCCACTGCGGACTGCCCCAACCTGGATTGATCACACCATACTCGGCGTATTTAGTGAGATTTTGAAGTGAAATGAACTTCTCAGGGAATTTATTTGGTTCCTTGTCGAGAACACTGCTGATTACGTATGTGTTGTCGCCAATATTTTTACCTGTCCAGATAAATTCCCGCTCCACATTATTCCTGTCTGGAAGCTCAGTGACCTGGATATGGCCATCTGGCATATTCATTGTGTTAATGTAGTGGCCTGTTTTCTTGTTCTTGAATAACTTACGGCCATTATATTTCTCAATCAGCCATTGATCGGAGCCATCCTTTTGCATATTTCCATATTTCAAGAGACCATCAGCAGATTCATACCAATAAAAAGACTTCCAGCCATTTTGAATACGATAATATGGAATGGTGCCATCTGTTGGTGTGTTAGGGTCTAGAAGCTGCCACTGGGCGCTTAATGAAGTCGCATCCCCACTTGCTCCAGCACTGTCTCCACCCAAGGTAGATAGATAGATGCCTTTGCTCTCAACATTTTCTAGTGTCAGATAATCATCATAATCATCAGAATCTTTAAAATTCCATTGATCCGATGGTTGGCTTCCGCTGATCTGCTCAGCCTTGGCTGTGCCATCACTATACGAAAGGTAATGATTAGTTGCTGCATTACGGATACGTTTATTACCGTCATAATCCTCTATATACCATAGATAATCGGATGAATCAGCAGTATCTGGAGCAATTAATCCGTGCTTAAGTGCACCGTTTGCGGATTCATACAAGAAATCTGTAGCTACTTGTGCATCTGTATAAGTTGCCAAGCGTACCGGCTGCAACTCGGAAATAGGGACAACTGTCCACTGGGCATTATGACTGGTTGCTTCACCCGGCCAGCTGTTAGAGCGCACGTTGTTATCTTCCTCAAACTGAGGATTCAGCCATAAAGGTTTAACTCCGTCGGTTAATCCTTTATTACTTAAGGTAATAAAACCCGCTCCATCCGCGCCTGGTGCATCTTCTTTCACCCATTCACTTAGCATCACCTTGTCCGGATCGATTTCTTGCGAAAAGACTCCAGCCCAAGTCACTTCATTTTGCTTAATATAATGACCCGTCTCACGGTTTCGAATCATCAGTGTTCCGTCGTCCGTTCCCGGCTCAAGAAACCACTGGGCAGCCTCATTCTTCAAAGGCTGTTTACCGTAAAGTACATTTCCTTTCTCCTCATACATCACCTGACCGGGACGCATCCGGCTTTCCAACCGTACAGGTACTGTTCCTGCGTTAGGATCGATAAAAGCCCACTGCGGACTCTCAAACGTAATATTGATATCCGAGCTTACTTGCGCATAACCAAGCTGATTCTCCTCGTGGATAACCAGCTTACTCTCAGGCACGCTCGCGCTTCGGATGATCATGTATCCGTTTCTATTGGAAGTATCGATCAACCATTGATCCGTAACACTCCCAGCTCCTTGGAGATCTGCCGCCTTAAGTGTATCCTCTTTGCCGTTGTTACCAGCCATTGTAATGTAGTGGCCCGTCTTCACATTCTTAATTCGTGACAGACCATTTACAGTCTCCACTGTCCAATGCGATGATGTGTCCGCTGGATTGGTCATGCCATAACGCACGATACCATCAGACGTTTCATATAAGAAATTATTTTTCCACTTATTCTTGATGAGTACTGTCCCTGATGGAATTAGCCCTGCGCCTGTTCCTCCAACCCCTTCTGCTCCTACGGAACCGCTACCGATTCCCATCACAGGCAAGCTTGAGAAAATCAGCAGCATCGCGAGCAGACCCGCCATCGCGGACCTGAATCTTTTCATAAATGTGCCCCCTCTACCTAATATGGACTTCCCTTCCATCTTAAGTTGGCAACGCTTACAAAACGATGTGTGATTTTATCCAGAAAAAGGTGTATTTGTACGTATCTCCCGAAAGGTCTGAGCGCTACTGAAAATTGACAAATCTGCTGAACCCTAAGATAGTTAATTTAATTAGAAACGAGCATTCATTAAATGGAGGTACATATGAAATTCAAAATGGATTCACCAAAAATATCAGATCCAGACGCTCTACTCCCTGAGCAAATATACTCGCTGCAAACCAAAGATGAATTCAGTCGTTGCAGCATAAGCGATACAGTTATTGATAATCAAGAGGCGAATAAAGTCAGCTTTGATCAAGTGGTTTTTAAAAATGTTACGATTATCGAGTCGTCCTTAACTGGGATTGAACTGATGGATGTAATTTTTGAGCGATGCGATCTATCCAATGTGGATTTTACGAATGCAATTATTCATCGAACCGAATTCAGGAACTGCAAGCTCATCGGTACGGACTTCACAAGAGGCAGATTCCAGAATGTTCGCATGGTAGATTGTATCGGGGATTTCGCAACATTTCGAATGGCTAATCTGAAGCAGGTTGCTTTTGAGAATAGTTCATTGATGAGCTCTGATTACTACCAATCGAATTTCCAGAAAGTCAGCTTCAGCGAATGTAATATTGATCAAGCCACATTGTCAGGATCAAAGCTTAAAGGGATCGATCTTAGTGACTGCGAGTTTAGTGGCTTGATCGTGGATATACAAGATTTGGAGGGATGTGTCATTTCGCCTCAGCAAGCTGTTTCCTTTGTGGGATTGATGGGTCTGGTTATAAAATAACGTGCTGTTCGACTTACTGGACTTCCAGCGCTAGCAGCTTCAGCTTACCCGAGCATTTGCCGCAGCGGTAGCGCTTGGGGTCTACTTTTCGCTTACGCGGATACTCCATAGCACATGCTGTACAGATCAGCTTGTACCGGTAAGGGAGTGACTTTCGAGCTTTCGCACCCGGCAATGTCTGACAGTAGCGACTCCCGCCGACTTGTGCCAGCAGTCTTTTGAAATCAGTGTCACGATGCATATACCCTCGCTTCGCCAAATGCAGATGATAATGACAGAGCTCGTGTTTTATAATCTTCTCCGTCTCTTCTCTACCGAACATAGCAAGCTGATGGGGATTAATCTCTATATTATGGCTCTTGGTAAAATATCGACCGCCTGTTGAAGATAATCGGCTGTTAAAGCTTGCCTTGTGCCTAAAGGGTACGCCAAAGCTGTCCCGTGATACCTGCTCAATCCACAGCTGCAGCTCTTCGTTGCTCATCGTTTCCATAGCGTTCTATCACAAGTCCTTTCCACGGGAATTAAGATCTCTACTTGAATTGTAACTTGTGCATAGGCTAAACTGTCAAGAAGGAAGACAAGTACGGAGGGAGAATAACTAATGCCGAAAATGCGGTATGTAATTTTGCAGCAACATCAAGAATTGCAATTCGTGGAAATGCCCGAGGAATATGCGTACCAGCTAAGTGCGCTCAATTTACGTCTAAACAAAGAAATCGACAAGCTGACAGCCGATAATGTACCGGATCTGCCCTTAGCCATTGCTGAGTGTGATTCATTGGATCTGCTACGCGAAGATTACTCCCTGGAGTCCGGTCTGGATTATATCAATAGATTGGAACAGGCCTTTGCCTCTGTTCAGGAGCAAAAGAACTATCCACTCATCTCCCTGCTGACCGAGATTCGGGCGCTGCAAGCGCAATTAGAGCAATGGTACGAAGAGGAAGCAGAAAGCATTCTGTAAATCGTCACCTTTAGGCTCATTTCTCCATATGCTAACTTACGTAAGCAGTTAGAGGAGTGATACCCTTGCCACAGTGGCTCTGCCATCAACTGATGAAAGCCTATTACAAAAAAGACCGCCGTCAGATCAAGCTGCTGAACGAGTGCTGGTTCTTTTATCGTAATTCTGCGGAATCACCGGATTCCATCCAGAGAAATTTATAGGATTCGTTCAATTCAAAAATCCATCCCGCTACTTACAGGGGATGGATTTTTGTATAGGATTCATTGGAATCCGAATTAGAACATAGGGAATACATATCTGACCAAGAAGAAAAGTGCTCCGAAAAAAATAATAATATAAGCAGCGTATTTAATAAAGGTAGATGCGACAACACTGGAATCCGATTTCCGTTGCACCTCTGTATGCTCCACTTCAACGCTTCTATCTTTATAGCCCGGTTCCATCATCAATCTCTCCTTTCGAATATAGGCTGGTAGATAGTCTCCATTAACCCGGGGCTTTCAGAGTTGAAACAAAATTCCAAATCGAACCAGTTATTTTCCTTCATCATGAAACTGCTTTATTTCTTTTATGATTCCAAGCACATCGCCTTGTGAATTCGAGCTCCCTGATGGTTCGGCTCCAAGTGCAACGCTTGTTCAATGCGTTCTTTCGCCTCCGCCATTTTTCCTAAGCCTAATAAACCTAAACCCATCATGAACAAGCAATGAATTTGATTGCGTCTGTTCAGATCGTCCTCGAATACGAGGAATTCAGGCAATGATACGGCAAAATAGTCAATCTTCACATCATCAAAAAGATGTCTCTCTGCGAAATCAATCAGCTTATTAAAACGACGTTTCGCTTCCTTGGGATGATTCAGCTGTACCCATGCTAGGCCCTGATAGAAGATCATTTCTGGCGGCTGATCGTTGTAGTACATCGCGCTGGCTGGTTCTTTCAAGCCTTGAGACGCAATCGCCCAGTGTCGTGCAGCTTCTTGCATATTGCCTAATCCGTTATAAGCCACACCAAGCTCGTAATACACATTATTCTCTTGCGCACCATCGAGCTTACCCTCACCTAAATTCTCTGGATAATGAAGCGCACGTGTTAATAATGAGATAGCCTCTTCATATTGGCCTACCTGATTCGCCTGCTTGCTCAGTTCAACAAGCGCCAAAACATATTGCCCCGTAGCTTTCCCTTCTCCACCTTCCCATGGATGGAATTGACGTCGTAATAGAACAGACAAAGCCTCTTCATGCTTGCTAAGCCAATTCAGTAGGGTCACATATTCAAGGTATAGATCATCCCGCTTCTCCACCAGCTCCATATGCTGTTGAAGTCTTGCCATACGCTCCTGAGCAGAAACACCCATCTTCTTATACAATTGGTCCAGCTCGTAGAATACTCTCGCATCATTCGTATTGCACTGGAAAGCTTGTTCAAGTGACTGCAAGGAAGCCTCAGCATCATTACGCTTATTGTAATAGGCAAGCGCAAGATTACGATGAACCGTCGGGAAACGATCATCAAGCGCGACGGATTGCTCCCAATGGCGAATGGCATCGTCGGTACGTTTTTTATCATAGAATAGATTTCCTAGATAATAATGAGCCTTACTATCTAGCGGATTGCAGGCAATCGCACTTTCTAATACCTGCAGCTCAAACAAGCTGTTCGGGAAGCAATAATCAGATGATGCTGCTTGAGCAAGCTGAAGCTGCGCTGTCACTTCTTCCTCATGACCCATTTTCTCGTGTACATAAGCCAATGTGTAATGCACCATCGGATAATTGGGTTCATTCGATTTCCTACGAATTTGCTCTAACACCTGTGCAGCTTCCGCGAACAATCCACTACCTGCATAATCGGAAGCTAGATTTAAATAGTTATGCACATCGTTTCGCATAAACCGTGCAAGCTTCATCTGAGCCTCAGCTGCTTCCTCTTGTCGCCCGAGCAATGTAAGCGTAAGCACTCTCTCATACGCTGCCCCGAAGTCCGCGATATCTAGTTTCAATGTCTCCTCTGCGAATGTAATCGCCTCAGAGTAACGTCCAAGCTTGCGTAAAAGTGCTGTTTTTACATGTCTTGATTTATAGTTTCTTGTGTTACGTGCCAAAGCTCTAGTTGCGAGCTCCAACGCTTCTTCATACGCCCCACGTTCACAAGCAATTTGACTCAATGCATAGTATCCACTGTCTTGAAATGCTGCAGACCATACCGCCTTGTAGAAGGCAGCAAATGCTTCTTCCTTGCGATCCTGCAGTCTGAGAACTACACCAAGCTGATAGTATGCTTCACTATCATATGGATTCGGATTGCGCCAAGTCAGCGATCGTATAGCCGTACGGAAATGATTTTCCGCTTGCTTGAACAATCCTCGACGAAGCAGCAGTGTCCCATAAGCCACATTAAGCCGAATATCGGATGCATCTCTTCTTAAGCCTTCTTCATAATAAAGCTCTGGCTCGAACGTAGCATGACGGTATTGCTCCAAGTGAACTCCAGCCAAATACAACTGCTCTGTGCTTTTTAATTCTTCCGGTAGTGGAAGTGGCTTGGCTGCATCTGGAACCTGTTCAATGCTAGGCTTCGCTGGACGATAAGATATGAGGCTGTTTCCGTTCATATCAAACACCGTTAGGATTAAGTGATGCGGCTGATCCACTTTATCTAACGTAATGACAGATTTATAGGTTAATTCTGGAGAGAGCGTAACGGTATCCTTCACGTACGTTCTATGCTGACCTCTAAGTTCAATAACCGCTCCCTCGAATACCGAAGTTCCATAGGCCATCACAGTGGCAGTCTGTAAAGTCTCATCCACCTCAAGATTAACGGCGGCATCAATAGAAGCATTCTTCACAACACCGATGTTCTTATATGGCATGAAATATTGTGTAAATGACTTCTCTTCATACGGCTGGAGCCAAGTGAAATCGGGTTGATTATCCGTAAATACCCCTGTCATTAATTCAATGTAGGGTCCGTCCTCATCAGTTAAATTACGGTCCCACGCTTGACCAAATTCGCCGTTCCCCCAAGTCCACTGCTTTTTACCCGGAGATACATGATGATTCGCTACGTGAAGCAGACCCGCTTCAACCCCATGATCATAGCCACCCACGAAATTATAATCCGATTTATAAGCCATGTATGACGTAGGAACAGGAATATTTTTATAGCGCGAAATATCTACACCTTCGGAATAGTCCATCTTGTAATACGTTCCTGTTGCAATAGGGAATCTGGACACATCACGCTTACCATGGTCGAATACGGCTGTGACATCCGGTGGAAACACAGATTGCGTATGGTCATTGACTGCAACCGCAGGGTTTGCCCACCATAAGAAGGTTTGTGGCTCCGAAGTTCGGTTATATAGCTGTGCTGTAACTTCGAGATAGGCTTTTCCAGGATGCAGCGTGAAGCCCGTTGTGACCTTCGTTCCATACATCCGGTCAATTTCACTCACCCATACGGTTGCACTGCCATCTTCATTCTCCGTAATTACATGCTCCACAGGGCCAAACGTGTTCGGACGATGATGCTGCGGCCAGTTAAATTCAATTCCACCTGAAATCCATGGTCCTGTCAGACCAACAAGCGCAGGTTTAATCACGCGATTATAGTAAACAAAATCATAATTGTTCGTCTTATCCAGAGCACGATAGATACGGCCGCCAATTTCAGGCATGATCTCGATGCGTACATATTCATTTTCGAGCATTACCATCTGATACGATTTCATTTCTTTCTCATCCATAATTTTATCAACCACAGGATGTGGATATACTCGCCCCGAGCTGCCTTGATAGACTCGCTTCTCGAGGAACATTGGATTTTTATCGGGTTCACCTGTTTCATAGGTAGGAATTTCAACCATTTTCTCCCATATGCGGACGCTGTTCGTTAAGATTGTAGAAGGCTCTTTCATACTCATTTCGTTCTCTCCTCCTTCGTGATATAGCTCTAATTTATCGTTGTATGCGCTTTTAAACAATTGACGATAATCTGTAACTGATGGACAATATTCTTATCCTAAAAATAATATTCTCCTTATGAATAGGTTGTTATTTCAAATAAATAAATTATGTTCTTAAAAAGGAGGGTTATCATGACAGATATTTCATTAAAGCCGGATGGCTTCGATGAGCAGAAGCTTTTTGTGCTGCCCGATTTCATGATGAATGAATTACATGAGAATCCGTTAACAAATTCCTTCTATGTAAGTGACATTGGCTGCTTCCCAAGAGCGAAGTTTCATTATCGAGAGCGTCCACAAGGATGTGACTCGCATATTCTTATATATTGCGTAGAGGGTGAAGGGTGGATGGAGAGTCATCACAATAAGCTGATCCAAATAAAAGAACGGCAATTAGCTGTCATTCCTGCCGGAACACCCCATCGATATGGTGCTTCAGATGTGAATCCCTGGACGATCTACTGGATGCATCTAAAAGGAACGCATGCCGCTGCGTTGATTCAAACTTATGCCATGGACGTAGAGCCGCTAACCTTTACACTGAACCTTCATACCCAATGGATCGAAGATTTCGAGCAATGTTATGCCCTGTTATCGGATAAGCCTTATGCCATGCGTAATCATATCTATGTGTCTCAGTGCATTCGTCATCTGATCAGCCACGTGGGATTGAGTACCATGAACTCTGAGCAAGATAAAAAGAACGAACGTTATCTTGAGCAAGCCATTCGCTACATGACAGATCGAATCAACAGCTCCATTTCACTCCCGGATGTAGCGAAGCATATGGGGTTATCGAAGCAGCATCTAATTTATCTATTTAATCAAGAAACCGGAGTTCCCCCGATTGAATTCTATCTGCGCCTCAAAATGCAGCGTGCCAGTCAACTGCTGGCATTAACCGATCTACATATTAAAGAAATCTCTAGTGCTATCGGGATGCAGGACCCCTACTACTTTTCTAGATTGTTCAAAAAAATAATGGGATGCTCGCCGACTCAATATCGAAGCACCCCAAAAGGTTAAAATAAAGAAAAGCCACACGACCGCTGCACCAGGTAAACCAGTATAGTGGAGTGTGGCTTATATTTTTATTGTAGAGGTTCTAATTAAAACTACGGTTGGAAACCCAGGAGCCTTGCAGTTTACGAAGCATAATAATTTGTCCGGTGTGGTATGAATCATGCAGGATAAGACTCATTACCTCTTCCCCTGGGGCATGACCCGAACCACCCCAATCATATGCGCCTTCTTCCAACGCCTCAATGATTTCTCTAAGAGCAGCGTGCACGTCCTTCAGGTCTGCAACGGCCTTCGCCCATACTTCTTCCCCTTCCGTTGTTACAGTGAAGGTATCATCGTTGCTTTCAGCATCAGGTTGTTTGGGCAACCCTTTTAACTTTCGCAGCAAACGCACCTTATAATATGTTAGATGGTTAACCGTCTCCCAGATGGAATTGACTGTACCCCCCTCTGGCTTCCAAAGTGCCTGTTTACTGTCCACGCCTTCCAGTGCATCACTTAACGGCGGGGCCCAATCCTCGATATCCATGCAATAATCCCAATTTTGCAGCAGAACCTCACTGATTTTATTTTGCATGTTCAACCTCCTAATACTTACTGAATTATGTAACTACTTAAACCATTATATAGTGGTTACACAAGAAATGTAACATATTTCCATCGTTCAATCAAGTAACTAGCTAATATTATTTTTAACTGTTACAATCGTTGTAATCGAGAGTTGTGCGGAAAGGATGAACAGGACGTGTTGTGGGAGGATTTCATTAATAGTTACTGGCGGGATTGGCGAACAGGAGATAAGAATAAGGATCGGGACGAACTCGAAGATCCGGAGTGGATTGCGAAATGGCTGAAGAAGCATGCTCTGCTAGAAACACAGCTGCCGAATACGATAGAACTGGAACAGCTAAAGAAGCTTCGATCCCTATTATGGGACTGGGTACAGGCTATTGTACAAGGAAAATCGATGGATGGAGAAATGCTGAAGCAGCTCAATATCTATATGGACAAGGGTCCTGTTACGCGGCGAATGGTATGGAAAAGTGCCGAGCAAGCGGAGATTTCATTATTGCCACTACATAGCGGTTGGGAGCAGGTGATGGCGGAGATAGCGGCGTCTTTTGCGGAGGCTATGCTTGAAAAAGAACCCTCAAGATTCCGTATCTGCGAGAATCCCGATTGCCTCTGGGTCTATTACGACGATACACGTAACCGTTCTAAGCGGTACTGCGATGATAAAGCTTGTGGCAACCTCATGAAGGTGCGGCGGTTCCGGGCGCGGAAGAAGGCTGAAAAGGGTTCGGAGTGACTATTAACTCTTGCGAGATGACGAATTTCGATCAACATTTACCCCCCCAAACTTTTCAACACTCCTAATACGTCTTGCTAGTAAGTGCGCTAATAACACACTTATTACAACGAAATGGAGCGTGAACAAACAATGAAAAAGAGCCCTTTTAACGTATTGAAGTTTGGTGTAGTCGGATTAACGGTTATGGGAATAAGCGCTGGCATGTTACCAATGAATGGCACTGCTTTTGCTGATGCAGTGAACACGACTAAGCCTGCCATCAATGCCCCGATTTCAGCTGTAACGATTTCCACCATCAATAACACTGGGATCCAAATCAAAGAAGTAATTCTCACATCTTCAACGGAGCTTCTGAATACAAATATTAAAGTGCCACAGATCGTAGGTATGTTGGATACGAAGGCTCAAGAAGAGATCAACAGTGTCATTCTCTCTAATGCGCAGAAAGACCTTGCTCTTTGGGAAAAGGATGCAACTGAAGCAGCTGCAGACGCTAAAAAGGCTGGTTTTGAGTATCGCCCATATGAGCTTAATATTATTTATGACTTAAAGGAAAATAAAACGGATAACCCTTCTGGAATGATATCACTTGTCGTTACTTCTCAAGGTGAAACTGGTGGAACGGGTATGCCTCGTGTAGATACATACAATGTATTTAATACGAAACAAGCGAAGCGGATTGCCTTGTCAGATTTCTTTGGAAACGACTTTAAGGAAAAGTTGAATACCGGTATCCTTGCGAAGATCAATGAGGAACCTGAGAACTATTTTATTGAGGATTTCAAAGGGATCGACGAAGAACAAGGTTTTTATATTGAAAATGGTGAGGTTGTCATCCTCTTCCCTAAATATAGTATCGCTCCAGGCACCATGGGAACTCCTGAATTTCGTTTCAGTACCCATATTACGAACAACCCGAAGCTCGATTTAAGTACAATAGCTACATTTAAGAATGCTAATGGGGTTTCAATGGTGTCATTACGAGATGTGGCGAATCGTTTAGGATATGAAATCAAGTGGAATCAAACGTCGCGCTCAGCTGAGTTGAAGAAAGGTGCACAGTGGACCAATGTTACCTTAGGTAAAGATTCTTACTTTTTTGCCAAAATGGCACCTGTCACTTTAGGTACTGCTCCTATCCTAAAGAACGATACGATATACGTTCCGGTTAAAATGGTTACCGATATTTTACGTGTGGAAATTAAGAACGGCTAATTAGGCTAATGGCATTCCAGAATGATTTTTTGTTCTAGAATGCCTTTTTAAATTCATAGGCACTTGTGTACCGATTTCTGATCCATTCATGGTCACTCCTTTATTTACCAAGAGAAGTTTAAGAACTTTTTTAAGTTAGTCATACGTCTTGCTGACATAAGACAACTGATGACGAAGGAATGAACTACCATGAAAGAAATCAAGGTTACACCACCGACTAACTCTTTAGAACCTGACAATTCCACGACTAGAAGGCGTTATATGCCGGGAATAGATGGACTTCGCGCACTCTCTGTGATCGCAGTTATCGCGTATCATCTCGACCTCAATTGGGCTCCAGGAGGACTTATAGGGGTCGGAATATTCTTCGTTCTGTCTGGATATCTGATCACGGATCAAATCATCCAAAGGTGGAAGCAAGACCGACGGTTCGACCTTAAAGATTTCTGGATCAGACGAGCGCGACGGCTATTGCCTGCTATGTTTGTCATGCTTTTTGTCACTGCTATGTGGCTTCTGTTGTTCGATCGTTCACGATTAGCAGCATTACAAGGGGACTTTCTATCTTCTACGTTATACTTCAATAACTGGTGGCTTATTTTTCACGATGTATCTTATTTCGAGAGCTTTGGACCTCCTTCTCCTATAGGTCATTTGTGGTCGCTCGCTATTGAGGAACAGTTCTACTTCATTTGGCCATTGGTTATTATTGTAGGGTTACGCCTTGCACCTCAACGAGGTAAACTCATTGTGATGTGTCTAACAGGGGCATTCCTCTCGGCACTTGCTATGGCGCTAATCTATCAACCTGGAGTTGACCCAAGCCGAGTCTATTATGGTACTGATACTCGAGCTTTTGCTCTACTGATTGGAGCCGCTCTCGCTCTAGCATGGCCGAGTCAAAATTTGACCGATAAGATTTCACGCAGATCTCGCTATATCCTTGACTTCAGTGGTGCAATCGGATTAATCACCCTCATTCTTATGATTTGGCGGACGAATGAATACGGACAATTTCTTTATTATGGCGGCTTAGTTCTAGTGTCGATCCTTTCCGCAATTGTAATAGCTGTACTCGCACATCCTGCGAGCCGACTAGCTAAAATCATGGGTTGCAAGCCCTTGCGTTGGATTGGCGTACGTTCCTATAGTATTTACATATGGCATTATCCAGTCATCATTCTAACTAATCCTACAGTAGATACAGGTGGGTTCGATGGTTTCCGTGTTCTTTTTCAGCTGGGAGTTAGCCTCCTATTAGCCTCACTATCGTGGAAATATATCGAAGAACCTATTCGTCAAGGTTTATTAGGAAGATGGTGTACGAAATTAAGCATTCGTCTGCAATTCAAGATTCGACCCTTATTCATCTTTATTGCAGTCCCGTTAATCATATTGTCCATATCCTGCAGTAGCAACTTGGATACTAAGATATCCGCAGATCCAAATACAGGCACTATTACTAATCCCGATAAGAATGAACATAATGTCACACTAGTGCCCCCTCAAAATGTACCAACACCTGTGCCTGTACCAGTACCAGTAGATCCACCGAAGAAGCCAGAACCTCAGCCTCAGGTAGAAGAAGCAGGTAAAGGTGTTACTGCGATAGGTGATTCCGTAATCCTCGATGCTGCTCCTTATCTACAAGAACTTCTGCCAGGCATTGTTATCGATGGTAAGGTAGGCAGGCAGATGTCACAGGCACAAGAAGTGGTCGATAAACTTAGGTCGAAGGGGAAACTTGGCACTCGAGTGATCATTAATCTAGGTACAAACGGAGCTTTTAACTCCAATCAATTGCGGAAATTACTTATTTCACTTGAAGATGTTCAGCAAGTCGTACTAGTAAACACACGTGTACCGAAAAAATGGCAAAATACTGTGAATACCTTGCTTAAGAAAGTGGCTTTAGAATTCCCAAATGCTATGGTTGTAGACTGGCATTCCTCAAGCGAAGGAAAGGACTCTTACTTCTATGAGGATGGCGTTCATCTAAAACGAGAAGGTGCCAAATCCTATGCCGCACTTGTAGCTAAAGCCATACAAAAGGAGAATCAATGAGAATAGTAATCTAACAAACTAAAGCTACGCAATATAAAAAGAGAAGGGTTTTACGAATATGCTTAAGAGGAATAAAGAGAAATTACTCACTCTTTGTATTACAGATAACAAGGAGAACATATACCGTCTAGCTTACAGCTATGTGAAGAACAAAGAGGATGCATTAGATGTTGTTCAGGATTCGATTTATAAAGCTCTCTCCTCTATAGGGTTGCTAAAAAAACCAGAATCCGTAAAGAGTTGGTTGTTTAGAATCGTAGTAACTACCTCACTAGATTTTCTGAGGAAACATAAAAGAGTTCAACCAGTAGATGATGAAGCACTCGACTTTTTTATCCCTGGTGCGGTAGACGTGTATCCAGATATTGATTTAGAAAGATCGCTGGATGATCTACCTTTTAAGTATCGAAATGTCATCGTCCTTAGATATATCGAAGATTTAAAGATCGAGGAAGTTGCGGAAGTATTAAATGAAAACGTCAATACAGTAAAGACTAGACTATATCAAGCACTCCAGTTATTAAGAGTCAACATGCAGGAAGAATCCTCAAAGGAGATCAATTAGAATGGATAACCAAATCAAAAAAATTATAGAAGATTATAACAAACTCCCTATTCCTGAGGAATTAGATTTCGTTGTAAGTAAAGCATTAAAGAAAAGGAAGATAAGAAGAATACGTTACCAGTGGATATCTGGAGTTTGTGCGGCAGCCCTATTTTTCGTAATTGGAATTAATGTCAATGTTAACATTGCCAATGCCTTCTCTGCTATACCTGGTGTAGACAGTATTGTTAAAGTGCTAACTTTTAGAGAATACAAAGTGGATGAGCAGACCTATAATGCAGACATAAAGGTCCCCATCATTACTAACCTAGAGAATAAAGAGCTGGAATCGACTCTGAATGAAAAATATCTCGAAGAAAACAAAAAACTATATGATGAGTTTCAAGCAGAGATGGAGTCTTTAAAGCAATCCGGAGAGGGGCATTTAGGGGTCGACACAGGCTTTGAGGTTAAAACGGACAATGCTGAGCTATTTGCTATTAGCAGATACGTGGTAGATACCGTAGGTTCATCGTCAACAACAATGCAGCACGATACGATAGACAAGAAGAATCAAATCCTGCTAAGTCTGCCTATGTTATTTAAGGATGATCGATATATCAGTATCATAAGTGAAAATATTAAAGAACAGATGCGCTCCCAAATGAAAGCAGATAAAGATATGTTCTACTGGATTTCAACAGATGAACCCAATGAAGACCTTTTTTATCAATTTGAAAATATAGCTAAAGATCAAGATTTCTATATCAACGATAAGTACCAGCTGGTTATTTCCTTTAACAAATATGATGTGGCTCCTGGCTACATGGGCGTTAGAGAATTCATCATTCCAACAGATGTAATTGCAGATGTTCTGGTCAGCCGTACGTACATTAAATAAATCATTATGATACTCATAAGGGGTATGCGTTTTGTATCCCTTATGAGTCTTTTTTTGCGTGAAAAGTCATTCATCAATCCCTATGCCTCTAATGTCTTGCCATCCTATTTTTATTTCTTCTAATAATTCATTCCCTATCTTAACTTCTATACTTGAGATAGACTCTCCCCCAACGCTGTGGTAGAAATGAATCGCCGGATTGCCCACCAGCACCCAAGTCATGAACGAGCTATAATTTTTCTTCAATAAATTCTGTGCTACACTTCTTATGAGCTGCTTCCCTAGACCTTTTCCTTGGTGTTCCTTAAGCAAATAAAGTGCGTAAAGCTCCGCATCGTAGAGATCCGGCTCTCTTCGCGCCCCTCCATTTGCAAAGCCAATGATCATCCCAGACTCATCTTCAGCAACATACATTACCTCGTCTTTATTGGGATTTTCAAAATTCTGAATCCAGCGCTTCCTTCTAGCTTCTACTGTGAAATTATCAAGAAACTCGTCTGATATTAGTCCTTTATACGTGGTTTTCCAACTCGTAGCGTGGACGAAAGCGATCCCGTCTATATCACTAGCTGTTGCTTCTCTGATCTTCATTTTATCTCACCCCTGCAGCGCCTTTCGCACGCTTAATATATATTTCGCCTGATCTAATGGATTCACGCCCCGGCGGGTGCGCTCAGCGGATACGTCTGGCGGAGATTCTTCATAGCCGGCAAAAAAAGAAGTGAACGTGCTACGCCCCTTCGTATAGGAGCTTAAAGTAACAGGATAATCAAGCGACGTTGCCAGTGGCAGACGGCCTTCGATGATCATCCGCTCGCCTTGCAGCACAGGTGGCTCGAAGGTGCCGCGCATCTGAACCAGGTCGTTCATCACTCGGCCGCCATTCTCCTCAGGGACAACGATGCGAACCTGAAGAATCGGCTCCAGTAGCTTAGTGCCTACCCGCGCGAGTCCATCCATAATCCCCATAGGAGTCGCTACGGCAAAATCCAGTGGATGGGTATGCCATACATGATGCTGTCCCTCGATTAAGGTCACTTTAAGATCGGTAACCTCCCAGCCGTACAAGCCCTGTTGCAAGGCTTCTGGTACACGGCGTGCGGTCTCGCTCTGATATTGCGGAAGCAGATCGGAACTCCGTACTACCGAATCATAAACTAAACCACTGCCAGGAGGTCCGGGCTCAATCTGAAACCGCAGAATCGCCCAGCACGGCTTCGGCATCGTATAAGCGATAAAGCCTTCCCCAGCAGAGGCTGGCGTCTCTTTATAAATGACAGAAGGCTGACCAAAGGTAACCTTCAGCGCATACCGCTCCTCCAGAACACTGTTCAGAATCTCCAGCTGGATAGGGCCCATTACTTTGATATGCAGCTCTCGCTCATCCTGCAGCCACTGCGCATCCAAGAGCGGATCTTCATCCGCCAGCTCCTGCAATGCTCCGATAACCTTATGGTCATCCATATCGGTTTCCCAGAATACCCGTACCGTTAGCAGCGGTACAGCCAGCTTCGCCTCCGCAGGAATCGCCTCCGGATGGCCAAGCACATCTCCGATCCGTACCCCTGAAAGACCATAGATTACAGCGATATCCCCCGCTTCAAGCGATCCGACATCCTCAGTACGACCGCCCTCGACCTTGCGGATCTGGGTCACTTTTCCCTGAATATTCTGCGTGTAGTTCATTACCGTATCGCGGTTACGGATCGTTCCTTCATAAAGGCGGACAAACGCCATTCGCCCCATGCTTTTATCACGCTGAATATTGTAGACAATACCGGACACCGGCCCCTCAACATTGCCACCAGCTCGCGGAAAATACTCAACCATCGCGTCCAGCAATGCAGTAATGCCAAGACCCTTGGCGGCAACACCATAAACCATTGGGAAGAAGCGTCCTGAAGCGGAAGCTGTCTTCATATATTTTTTCCAAGCTGCAAGATCAATCGAACTACCTGACATATACGTCTCTAGCAGATCTTCATCCCGCTCAGCCAATGCCTCCAACAATTCAGTCTGTGCAGCAGGATCGGCATCGCTCCCCCACAAATCTATTGCGCCTATGTACTCCTGCTCTTTCCCGGTGGGTTGCTGTACAGGAATGATATCACTAGACAAATAATTTCGCGCTTGCGCCAGCACAGCCTCAGGGTCTGCACCTACACGATCCATTTTGTTCATAAAAATAAGCGTCGGTATTCCCAGCTTCCTCAGCGCGTTCCAGATCATCTCACTTTGAGCCTGCACACCCTCTACCGCCGACAAAATTAGCACCGCACAATCCATCACTCGCAAAGACCGTTCAACCTCTGACAGAAAATCGACGTGTCCTGGTGTATCAACGAGGTTGATCTGCACACCTTTCCATTCAAAAGAAGCTAATGCCGCCCGAACGGATATTCCTCGTTGCCGCTCCACATCCATAGAATCCGTCAATGCTGTCCCACTGTCTACACTGCCGAGCGCTCGAATGCGACCGCTTTCATACAAAATATGCTCTGTTGTTGTTGTCTTGCCGGCATCCACATGGGCAAATATCCCCACATTAATCCGTTCTGCTCCCTGCTGCTGAATCATCTATAGTACCCCTATCATGAGCTAGATTGATCTAAATATATATTGTACACATCCTTATGTCTCATAGTAATACATCCCTCCTTGTTGTTCCACCCTCCTACTAAATTGGTTAAATTCAGCTATGCCGGGTATGTAATTACTAAGTAAGAAGTCTAACGCCAAGGAGGAAATTCATCATGTTAGATCAACGTTTGCAAAATAAAGTTGCAGTAGTCACAGGCGCAGGATCCGGTATTGGGAAAGCTACAGCCATAAGGTTTGCCCAGCACGGAGCTAAGGTATATATGCTTGATCGCACCCCTGAGGAATCCTATGAAACTAAACGTGAAATTGAATCCATTGGAGGAACAGCTACAGTTATCGAATGCGATGTTTCCAATCCAGGTCTTGTCGAAGAAAGTATTCGTAAGGTTGCGGATGAGGCTCGGAAGATTGATATCATTTTTGCGAATGCTGGCATTAATGGTACATGGGCTCCAATAGAAACACTAGAAATCGAAGATTGGGACCAGACGCTAGATACCAACCTACGCAGTACCTTTGCCACAGTAAAATATGCTATCCCCCATATGAAAGAAAATGGCGGAAGCATCATTATCACTAGCTCTATTAACGGAAATCGAGTGTTCTCGAACATCGGCGCTGCTGCGTACTCCTCTTCGAAGGCTGGACAAGTCGCTTTTATGAAAATGGCTGCGTTAGAGCTGGCGCAATACGGTATCCGCGTAAATGCGGTCTGTCCTGGATCAATCGACACTCAAATTGGAGATAATACGGATAAGAGTGATGATCTTCAAGAAGTGAAGATTCCTGTAGAATTTCCGAAAGGCAATCATCCTCTGGAAGATGCGCCCGGTAAACCTGAACAAGTAGCCAATCTAGTGTTATTTCTCGCCTCGGATGAGTCTTTCCATGTCACAGGAACTGAGATCTATGTAGATGGTGCCGAGTCACTCCTTCGCGGATAACGTTTTACTTGAATCTTTATAATATTTTAAATTGCCTGCAACATTTTGGTCTAATCTACCATCTAAGAGTATGGAGGTGACGCATAATGAAGAAATCATTATTCATAAGTAATGTCAAAACAATGACGATAGCCTGCGGTATTCTAGCAGCAAGCCTGTCATTTGGAGCATCCGCTTTTGCTTTTTCGGATTTGAAAGGTGATCCTGCGGAAGCAAAAATTAACTCCCTGCATAAAGAGGGGATTATAAATGGAGTAGACAAAGATAAGTTCGCGCCTAAATCTAAAGTAAGCTTTGCCCAAGGGATTCAGTTCATCGTTGGGGGTCTGAATCTGTCTCCGAAGCCAGAGGCGGGTAACAGCTCATCCAAAGCTAGTGATTATTTTGATAAGGTGAACGACAAATCTTGGTATGCTTCAGCCTTCCTGACTGCCAAGCAAAATGGTCTTTCACTTGATCGAACAGTAGATCCTAACGGAACCATCACCCGTGCTCAGTTCGCTCACTTATTGACGCAAGCACTGCAAAGTAAAGGTAACTTCCCGGTTACACTCATGTATGTAGACATTAAGGATGGCGATAAACTTTCTACAGAGGTTATAAATAGTCTCCAGATCCTGCTGAATACACATATCGCCACACTCGATAAGAACGGTAATTTCCGGCCAAATGATGCCATTACCCGTTCGGAAGCAGCCGCGATGACCTACGATGCAGCTGCTTTTGCCAAACGCGTAATTGTGTCTAATGGCAGCCCTACTACTCCAACCTATGAGACTGAGGTTACACTAACCAATGCGGGTGAAGGAGTAAACAAGGCTACGTTGACCGTTAACAACTTACCGCATTCTGGATATGGACTAGTGATTGAGCGAATCGAATTTGGCAAAGACAAGACCGCTGTGATTTATTTTAATGTGACTGCTCCTGAACCAGGAAAAATGTACGCACAGGTGATCTCAAAAGCATCTGTTGTCACTTATCTGCCAGAGGGATATAAAGCGATCGCTAAATCGGTATCTGGATCTACATCTAGCGCTACGCAATAAAAGCTCCGGACTCGATTCTTATGGAACGAATCAAACGAAGGTGCCCCAAAAGCCGTAAAATGGCTACTGAGGCACCTTCGTTTTTTGGGTTCTCCCCCATGTTCTAAACTACCCAAGGACTAATAAGAATTTCTTACTTCTCAGGGTGTCCATTGATCGTGAATAATGCCTACTAGTGCATGATCCTCTCCAATCTTCTCGAAAACTAGACGCAGGCTGCGCCAGTCCATCCCTTCGACAGAAGGATCGATGCCAGTAATATGATATTCAACGAAATCATATTGCTCCTTGGGATACACTTCGTTCAAGTTATTGATCGTTGTACCTTGCCCAAGCCCCTTGTTCACAGCAATTTCGGCCGTCTGAATGAAGTCTGCATCGTAGACAAACCGCTTGTAGTAATCTGCGAATGTCAGCTCAATTAAATCACCCGATCCAGCAAATGTTCGCCAGACTCTTTTGGTAGAGTCATTCATTAATCCTTCCACTTCATCCTTGCTGAATACAAGATCATTCTTCGTATCTACGTATGCGTATGGAGAAAAACGTAACCCTTTATCTGAATGTACCCATGCGGCCAATTGCTTCATATCCTTATTTTTAATAGACCTTATGACTGTCGTCGCAGCTTCCTCTACAGTTGGCGGAAGTCCCTCCTGATCCAGTGGCTGATCCGTGCTTGATGGCTCCGTCTCCTGTAGTGGCTCCGTAGTAGCCGCTGGTTGTGCAGTTTGTGTCTGCTCTGGCGTTTGCTCAGGCATCTGCATTTGCGTCTGTTCTGGGGTCACCTTCGGTTCCGTTCCCGCTTCTGGCGTTCCTCTGCATGCTGTAAGCCATAACATAGCTGCTATCAGCGCCAAACCACCGATATTTCTTGCGAAGTACATAAGATCCCTCCTCGTTTTTGATCCCTCGCTCTTTAGACTGATTTGAACAAATGAAGGTTGCAGGCTTATACTAAAACTATCAGTCAAACAACTCTTATGAGAGGGCGGGTTACTATTCATTTAACAGAAAAACTTAAAAGCCTTCCCCTGACTCCCGGCGTGTATCTCATGAAAGATGGCCTCGGCCATATTATATATGTGGGAAAGGCGAAACAGCTGAAACGGAGAGTAAAATCCTATTTTCAAAACTCGAAGTCTCATTCCCCAAAGGTAAAACAGCTCGTTCGCCATATTAAAGATTTGGATATTATCCTTACAGATACCGAATTCGAAGCTTTTATGCTGGAGTGCAAATTAATTAAAGAAATAAAGCCCATGTACAATAGAAAAATGAAAAATCCGCAAGCCTATACGTATATCGTAATAGGAACGGATGATAAAATGCCTTCGTTAGAGATTACCTATGATCCTGCTGTTCAAAAAGGTAACCATATTTGGGGCCCCTACACGAGCAGAAGTACCGTGGAAAGAGCCGTGCAAGGCATCAAGGAAAGCTCAAAAATCCTTTGCAGCAATCCAAGCTTCAAAAATTCTTTATGCCTAAACCATTCGCTTGGCTTATGCATAGGGATGTGTGCTGGCGGCGATGCTGCCGTTCAATATAATACAATCATTGATAAAGTCATAGCCCTACTAAACGGAACGGATTCCAGTCTCCTTGTGGAGATGCAGCAACAGATGACTGAAGCTGCAGAGCAATTTGACTTCGAAACCGCCGCCAAATATAGGGATTACATCGGAGCCATCAGCTTCCTGAATCACAAAGAGAAGGTTATCGAATTCGCTGCAGAGAATCAGAATATCGCGATCCTTGAGGCCATGGATGAACAAACGCTTAAACTCATATTGCTCAAAGGCAATCGTATCCTGGCGCATACTAAGCTCGAATACGATCAACCCGATATTACCTACCTGCAAGCCGTTATAACATCAGCGATTATGGACACTTTCTGCGGTGAACTTAACCAGGCCCCGGCAGCAATTACTCGCCATGAAATTGACGAAGCACAAATTATATACAACTATTTAAAAAGCAGCTCCTGCAGCTACATCATCGTGCAAGAGGATTGGCTTGCAGCTAACAATCATTCCCGTCTAGACACTGCGGTGGACGAGCTGTTGCGTATCTTTTTAAATGCTGCTCCAGCCCATTCGTATAATTAATCTACCTTGTAACTGCGGTGAATGTTTGGACTTCCGTCCCCTTCATCTCATCTATTGGCTCAACTGTTACTCTAAACTTACCCAAAAAGAGCAGGTCTTCATTCCTTAAACGACAAAACAGGTTTCTCCCCCCATGTACGGAGCGGAAGAAACCTGTTTTGAAGCTTGCCTATCTCTCAACTATATTTACACAATCCTTCATCCAGAAGATTAACAGCAAAAGTTAATTGCTCTTCAGATACAATAAGCGGAGGATGCCAAGTGATGCAGTTTCCTCCAGCCAATTTAAAAGAAAGACCCTTCTCCAAGCAATAATACAGTACTCGCTCAGCTAATTCCTCATTCTTCTCTTTGGTGTCTCTGGACTTCACAAGTTCAATAGAAATCAGTAGTCCAGCAATACGGATATCTCCTATGCAAAGATGTTTAGCCGACAGAGTGTCAAGCTTCCCTCTTACAAATTCAGACCTGCTGATACATTGTTCCTGCAGATTTAAGTCATCGATATAATCGATGGTGGCACAGATCGCTGCACTTCCTAACGCCGGTTTTTCATGGGTATAGTGCCCCAAAGAAATATCCCCCGCACAATCATATAGCGTTCTGGTAAGCACCGCTGCTTGCGGGATCACCCCTCCACCTAACCCTTTTCCGAGCACGAGGATATCCGGTTCGATATCGAAATTCTGATGGACGTAGAACCTACCGCTTCGCATCAGCGCTGTAGGAATCTCATCAAAAATCAGCAGAATCCCATATTCATCACATATTTTTCTTAATCTTGTGAAATAAGAGATAGGCGGGATATGCGTATCCGTCGCCCGAATAGGCTCAAGTAAGATCGCCCCGATCTCTCCCTCATGCTGAATCATATATTCCAGATAGTCGAGGCAGAAGGTAGCCACTGCTTCATGGGAATGACTTCCCAGCAGGTTACGGTATGCGTTAAAAGGAATGGCTTTCAGCATTCCAGGCATTTGCGGGCCCATGTCCTTTTTAAACACGTATTCTCCTCCGACAGCGATTGTGTCCAGCCCCGCGCCATGGAAGGACTCCCACATGGAGATGACCTTATGCTTCCCCGTCCATTTGCGAGCAATCTTAAGGGCCAGGCCTACAGCTGCACTTCCGGAAGGCGTAAATAATACTTTATAGTCCTTTGAGGTCGTTTTGTTGATTAAAGCTTCTGCAGCTTTCACCGCAATATCTGCCGTAAATCTTCTTGGAATGAACGGTAGCTCGTCGAGCTGTTTTTTCACAGCTTCAGTTACGTAAGGATTCTTATAGCCAATCTGATGAATGCTATTTCCATGAAAATCAAGATATTTGCGTCCATTCACATCTGTGATATAACATCCCTCAGCATCTACGATACTGTTCAAGCACGGCGTTGACATGGATTGTCGCATATATGCACGCTCATCCGCTTTGATCCTATCTATACTCACAGCGCTTAACTGGGTCATCCACTCTGTCCGCAAGGGGCTAAAGTTGATGTCACCTTCTCTTTTCAGCTCATGATTATCTCGCATAAGGTCTGATTCCTTGAGAAATCAGTACATTGATTCGCCCAATCAGCTGTGGCAGCTCACTCATCGATTGAATCGTAAAGTCTGCCCCGTTTTGAATAAAAGAGGTCTGTGTCGCTGAGATCACCGTTTCCTTCTCCACGTCTGAAAGTGCATTAAATTCCTCCTGGCTTAAGCCCATTTCAGAGCTTCCAATGATTACACCTACGGACCAGACGCCTGCATTAACACCTTCTTGAATGTCTGAAATCGTATCGCCTACCTTAACAACCTTCCATGCTGCCGATAGCTTTAAAGCTTCCATATTATGATAAATCATATACGGGTAAGGTCTTCCCAGTGAATGCGTTCCATCTGGCGTGATTACATAATCCGGTTGATAGCCCTTCCCAGCGGCATTCGGAATTACAACATCCATCATGGACTCTGTATATCCAGTCGTTGAACCAATCTTTAGTCCTTGGCTTCTGAGCAATTGGACGGTCTCAATAACCTGCGGAATCGGATCAGTATATTCGGATAAGGATGCCATCAATGCCGGTTCGAATTCAGCATACAGGTTCTCTACATCCTGTTCAGTAAAAGCTCTGCCATACTTTTCTTCCCACAAGGCACCTACTCTTGGCATGGATAACATCGAACGGATATGATCTATTTTCAGCATCCCCATGGGGGCTCTTGCTTCCTGCATCGTAACTTCAATCCCAGCTTCCCGAAAAATATCAAGGAACACATTCACCGGTGCAAAGCAGCCAAAATCAACCGCTGTTCCTGCCCAATCCAGAATTACGCCTTCGACTTGATTCATTGTGTCATTCCTCCCATGTATGCTTCGATAATATTACATAAGTTCTGAATATCTTCTTCGTAAATCTCACCAATATTCCCAATCCGGAAGGTGTCGTGCTCCGTTAATTTGCCTGGGTAGAGGACGTAGCCTTTTTCTTTCACATATTCATAGAAATCTTCAAAGCTGAACGTCTCGTTCGGAAAAAGAAAGGTGGTTATAATAGGAGACTGCTTATCGTCTGTGATATACGCCTCTATTCCTATTCTCGCAAGTCTTTCTCTCAGTATGCGGTTATTATTCTGGTATCTTGCTGCCCTTGCAGGAATGCCGCCTTCTTCGATCAGTTCTACAATCGCTTTCGAAAATGCAGCCACTACATGGGTCGGAGACGTATAGCGCCATTTCCCATCCGCGTCCATCGCCTTCCATTGATCGTATAGATCAAGTGATAGACTACGTGCATTCCCTTTACATGTGAGCAGCTTATCCAGCTTTGCAATGACAAACCCAAATCCCGGAACACCCTGAATACATTTATTGGCGCTGCTGATTAAATAGTCAATTTCAAGCCCAGGTACATCAATCTCTATTCCACCGAAGCTGCTCATCGCGTCGATAATTAATGTTTTATCGTAGGCTTTTGCCAGTTGTGAGATCATCTCCAGCGGGTTAAGAATCCCTGTCGTCGTCTCGCAATGCACCATCGCAATGTGCGTAATGGCTGCATCCTCTTTAAGAATCCCTCTAAGCTCTGCCTCTTGGGGGAATTCATTATATAGGGCACTATACACACGATAATGGAGTCCGATATATTGCGCCATTTGCACAATACGTTCTCCGTAGGCACCGTTTGTAATAATCAAAAGCTTATCATCCGCTGAAATCGCCGTAGTCAGCACAGATTCCACTGCAAACGTACCACTACCCTGCATGAGAACTGTCGTATATTCATCGTTCGTTGCCCTTGCCAAATCCAGAAGTCTGGATCTGATTTGTTGTGTAATGTTCTTATAGTCCTGGTCCCAAGTACAACGGTCAAAGAGCATTTGCTCTTTGACCGTGTTAGTAGTTGTCAATGGACCGGGTGTCAGCAATTTATAGTTGTTCATGGCCCTAACACTCCTTCTAATCTTATTTATTTTCTTTAAAGAATTGTTGATGTTGCTCCAGCAGTTCCACAGTCAACGGCTTAACAAATTTCATACTGTGTGCAGGCTTATGGATATCACTAACCGTTTCATCTTTATACAGAGCCACTGGGTAATTTGTAATTAAGTCTTTTCTAGCATCTTTAATAATGGTTTCTGCCATTTTCATAGCCAGCTCTGTCGTTGCATCGTCTTTTTTCACCACGGCTACGGATTCTGTAAGCGAGAAGTTACCTTCTGTTGGATCTACATAGTCAATCGGTGCGCCTTCTTCTTTAGCTAATACTGCCTGATGACGAAGTCCAAAGCCTGCAGCCACTTCTCCTGCTTTTACCTTTTTAATCGGACCGGAGCCGGAGCTTTCCAGATGTGGGCCTACATTAGCAACTAAATCATGCAGAACCGTTTTACCTTCTTCTTCCCCGTATTGCGAAATAATCGCCTGAACCAACAACCAGCCTGTCGAAGAGTCCATAATGTTCGGAACAGATACCAAGCCTTTAAATTCTGGTTTTGTTAAATCCTTAATGGACGTTGGCATCGCCAAGCCCTTATCTTTAAGCACCGCTGTGTTTACAAAAATAGCACCGGTATTCGCCAAAATCGGCGTATAGTACGCTGGATAGGAATCTAGCGCGTTAGTCGTAAACGATAGATCTTTAAACATGCCATGTTTCTCTTGCGCACTTTCTACAAAATAAGAGCTCATCGTGATCAGGTTAGCCTCAATTTTGTCTCCCTCTGCCATCAGCTTTCCACCCAGCTCAGAAGTGCCCAAGGATTGAAAGAGATATTGCCCTTCGTACCCCGCACCTTTTAGCGCAGTCTCCATAGAGGCTACAGCTTCTTCATCCGCATTGGTCAAAATCACTACTTTACTCGCATCACCCGCTGCTTTATTTCCACAACCTGCTAATGTGAACACCAAACTCAAAGCCACGATAGACAACATAATTCCTTTGAATCCCTTAATTCTCTTAGACATAAATTCTCCCTCACTTTAACTGGTTTTTTTATATTTAAAATCGTTAACTAACGAGAGTTTGAGTGCCGTTTCTGGAGATAGTCACCTAGGAGCTTAATGATAAGGTTGGTGCAAAAGATCAGGATGGATAGGACAAACACCTCATTAAATTTGGCGAAATGCTGCAGCTCTTTTATTTTGCTGGCAACTACCGAGGTTTGGGCAGTCACTAGAAAGATAATTCCGCTAATGGTCACCATCGCATTGATAAAATAGTAGCTGGCCATCTCTATCACCGTGGATGCAGAGTTCGGTAGAATGACCCGGCGTATCGTCTGCAGCCAGCTGTCACCTAATAATTCAGCAGTGGTCTCCCACGATGGATTCATTTTCGCCAGAGAGTTCTTTGCCATCAAATAAGGAGTCGTAAAGTAATGAACAAGGGTACAGAGCACAAGAATCGTAAAGGTTCCTTTGAGACTGCTGTTATTGAACAGAAGTAGATACGACAGACCAAGGACCATACCCGGTACCGTGTTCGTCACCATCGATAGGATGTCAAAAGTCGCTTTCCCTTTTATAGGCGTTCGCACATTGATGATAGCCGCAGCATAAGCCACGATCGTACCTACGATTGCCGTCAGTCCTGCTACGAGCAAGGAATTTTTATATACATTGATTAAATCGCTTGATTGAAAAACATCCACAAAATGCTTGAATGTAAACGTAAGATCATAAGGATAGCCATTCATCAGTGGTGCAACGAACATGACTGCAAATACAGCTAGTAGACCGATTAGAATCACGGATGAGATTAGTCCAAGAACCGAATCTCTCCCTTTATTCGGGATCATCTCGATTTCAGTCACCTTGTCATAATGGAAGTTGAATTTTTCAAGATACGTTAACAGTACAACCCCGAACGCCGCCGGTATTAACATCAGTACAGCAATAACTGCCCCATTGTTGAAATCCGGTATAGCCCCAAGCATGACCTGATACAGCTGAGTAGCAACCACGTTATACGTCCCCCCCACCGATGCAGGGATCCCAAAATCCGTGAAGCTTAGGATAAAAGAAAGAACAAACGCCCCTCCCAAAGTGCCCCACAAAGGCCGAACGATCGTGTTCATGAAGCTTCGCAGCGTCCCATCCCCCATAAGCTTGGATACGACGATGAACTTTTTATCAATGTACTTGAACGAATTATGAATCAGCAGGAAAGCAGAAGGTAAGGTATAAATTACGTAGCCTATCAACAGACCATTAAATCCATAAATCTCGAATAAATTCCGTCCGAAGATTTTAGTAATCAGTCCCTGGTTGCCAAAAGAGTACATTATCGCAAACCCGTAAGTAATTGTAGGCAGCAGCATAGGAATCAGAATTCCAGTTCTAATGATGCTTTTTAACGGGCGATAGATTCTTGTACAGTGGATAGAATAGGCTAGGATAAAAGCTAGAACCGTCGTGATGAGTGCCGTAACACCGGAGACCTTCATACTATTTCCGATGGACTCTCGAATCTCTTGATCTGCCAGAATGGTGAGATAATTGGATACCGAATAACCTTGGCCCGTTTCAAACGAGCGGATAAATAAAACTGCCAGTGGCAAGATCAGGAACACGATAAATAACAATACGATTGGGATAAAAATGATCCGCATTTCCGGTTTAGCTTTAGGCATAATGTTCACCGAACAGGTTATAGATATTTTCCCGTTTCACTTGCAGTTGCCCCAGAATAAATTCTTTTACAAAATCATTGCTAGGTTGTTGAATGATCTCTTGAGGTGTTCCGAATTGGGCAATATGACCTTGATTAATGATGAGAATTTTATCCGACAGGGTTAAAGCCTCTTCAGGGTCATGGGTGACGATAATCGTCGTAAGCTTATATTCTCTGGCGATGGATTTAATCCGAGCTTTAATAGATTCCTTGATGATTCCATCCAGTGCGCTTAGAGGTTCATCGAGCAGTAATAATTTGGGCTTCATTACGAGTGTTCTTGCCAAAGCCACCCTTTGCTTCTGCCCACCTGATAGAGCGCCGATCTTCTTCGTTAAATGCGGCTTTAATTCCAGAAACTCGATATACTCCTGAACCTCATGCTCCGACGTTAATCCCTTTTTATTTTTCAGACCATAAACGATATTTTCGTAAGCATTAAGGTTGGGGAAGAGCGCATAATCCTGGAACACTATATTAAATCCGCGTTTCTTCATGGGTACATTGCTTAAATCTTGATCATTAAAAATGATTTGCCCCTGCTCCATCTTTGAAAGTCCCAAGATGATGTTTAGCAAGGTGGTTTTGCCACTCCCGCTGGGGCCGAGTAAGGAGACAATTTCCCCTGCTTGGATGTCTAGACTAATATCCTCTAGAACAACCTTGTTATCGTAATGCTTGCTTATGTTTTGTAATTTAAGCAAAGGTTCCACCTCCTCAAGTACAACCTCAGTATAAAAAGGTTTTGTTTTTGAGGATAAACAGTTACGTAAAATGTATGTAAATTATAAATAAGTTGTGAGTATATTATAAGTATATCATGACTAACTTATAAAGGAGTAGTTGCTACCCTATATTAATCCCTTTATACTTCAACTATCGAAAGCGATATAAACTTTGAATGGGTGATTACATGTTTCCACTGGAAAGACAAAAGAAAATCATAGAAATCTTAATGTTCAAAAAGGTTCAGAAGCTGCCGGAGCTAGCAGAAGAGCTTAATATTTCTATCGATACCCTTCGCAGAGATATCAACCTGCTGGACAAGCAAGGGAAGATCAAGAAGATTTATGGTGGAATTAAACTGGTGGAATCGGAGTTTGCTGAATCTCCAATGGATGCGCGGATGGTCGGTCACTTAGAGGAAAAGAAAATGATCGCCCAAAAGTGCAGCGAATATATCAACGATGGGGATTGCATCTATCTGGACAGCGGCTCTACCACCTATCAGATCGCCAAATATATCAAGAATAAAAAGAATCTCACGGTCATTACGAACTCCATTCCTGTGGTAAACGAGCTGATGAACAGTGCGGTTGAGCTTATTATCATTGGCGGAAAGGTCCGACTAAATGAGCAGTCTGTCATTGCATATGATTATCTATTTAATTTCAGTGAATTAAATATCCTTAAGGCTTTTATTTGCGCAAGCGGCATTACCCTTGAAAAAGGCATCTCCGACTATAACCTGGAGGAAGCGCAAACGCGCAAAAAAATTATCGATCTCTCCAAAGAAGTTTATGTTGCTGCTGACCATACTAAATTCGGGAAAGATGTGACCATCGGCATCGCCTCACTCGATAAAATTGGGTACATTATTACCGACCGTAATATAGATCGAAGCTTCCTCCAGAAGTTTAAAACCAAACGCACGAGCTTGATAATTGCGGAATAAAGACTTTCTTCATCCATCTAAAAACACAAAAAGGCCTCTCCTTGGATTTGAAATGGTGGTGGTAACTCCATTTTACCTAGGGGATTTTTGTGTTTTTTAGAATCATTGACACTTACCTGATGCGTTGATGATAATTAGGGAATTTCTCCCTATATATCAGAGATTTATACGCATCAGACTACTAATTAGGGAAAACCTCCCTATAATTCAGGTGATTCGTTGGTAAATGTAGATATTTGCCTAATTTTCAGGGAGGAATTCCCTAATTCCATTGATTTTATGCAAATATCAGCTTTTTTCAGGGAGTTTTTCCCTAATTACTCTCCCAAACATCATTTTTCCGAACATCCCCGAACTTAACATCATAGACAGCATTTCAGGAATCTCTTAAACTAAAAAATCAGAAGTACTAATACATTATGGAGTGTGAATATGCCCTTGAATCAGATGTCCGAGTTACACAAGAGAAACAAATTAATTATTTACTTGTTTTGGGGCTGTTTGTTGTTCGGTTCAATTTCGCTTTACAGATTTCCACAAACAATCATGGCGATTATATCAGCAGCGGTACCCCTTGGATTATTGTGTACGGTACTAATTTGGAAACGTGTGGCTACATCCTATATTATGTACATAACAGCTATTGGCTTTAATATCATTACATACTTCTACATCGATGCAGGGGCAAATATCATTAGTACGTTAATTCTATACTGGGGTCTAGGCATCGTATCCCTCTATCACAACTATCGCCCATTGCTCCTTAATGGTGTGATAGCTTGTATCTTACTCAACTATTTTCTAATGACCAAACCCGCTTTCGAATCCGTTGATGCCTTAAGTGTTAACGTTTTTCTCATCATGATGATACTGGTTCTGATCTATCAGAGTCAGATTGGTGCGAAAATGTTCAAAAATATGTCTAAGAGCAGCAACGAAGCTGAACATGCCAGAGCGGAAATGGAGACTATCCTTACAGGTGTTACTGAATCCGTAGGAGTTCTGAGTCAATCTAGTAATCTAATGCATAACAACGTACTGACAACAGATCGAATTTCCAAAGAAGTCGTAACCGCCTTCCAAGAGATAGCTAGTGGAGTAGAATCACAAGCACAGAGTGTTAGCGATATCTCAAATGCTATGCAGCAGTTAAACGAATCAGCTATGCAGGCAAATGCTGCCTCCGTCTCCATGAGCAATAGAAGCCGTGAAACGGATCAAATTACGCAAGAGGGGCAAGATGAAATCATTCGCTTAACTGGAACTATGTCTGAAGTTACGGATATCGTAACGAGTACTGCTGGCTTGATGACACAAATGAATGAAGAAAATCAGAAGATTGAATCGATTGTTTCCAGCATCGTAGGAATTGCTGAGCAGACGAATCTTTTGTCGCTAAATGCTTCCATTGAAGCCGCTCATGCGGGGGAACACGGCAAAGGTTTCGCAGTCGTATCCAATGAAATCCGAAAATTGGCACAGAGCTCCCACAATGCATCGGCGGACATTGCCCGGATTCTCAGAAGCATTCAAAATAATATTGCCCAGGTTGGCGATATGGTTTCAAACGGGTTGCTAGTTGTAGAATCAGGAAAAAATTCCACTGATGATATCGCTCGATTATTCGAGGGCATTCGAAATAATACACATCAGGTGCTTGAACAAGCCGAAGACCTGAAGGATAGGAGCGATCATATCCGGCATGCATCCACCCTTGTACTCGGCGAAGTTAATTCAGTGGCTGCAATTACCGAAGAGAATACCGCAGCTATTGAACAAGTCCTCGCTAGCGCTGAGGTCCAGCAACAACATGTTTCTGAAACTGTGATTAGCATCAGCAATCTAAATGAGTTAGCTATTAAGTTAGACAATTTAACGAGATCTTCATAGATACAACTGTTTGTTTCAATACCATTCAGTCAAAAGAAAAAGCCATCTACTCCTCACGAAGTAGATGGCTTTATTTGTTCACTTAGTTCACTTTAGCTAAGACTTCCTGCCTCAACACGCGGCGGACGCATGGTCAGGCTGACCCGGCCCTTCTTCAGGTCAACACCCATCACCCAGACGGTGACATTATCTCCTACGGAGACAACATCCATCGGGTGCTTCACAAAGCTGCCGCTGAGCTGGGATATATGCACCAGCCCATCGTTCTTGATCCCGATATCGACGAATGCGCCGAAATCGATCACGTTGCGGACGGTTCCCTGCATTTCCATGCCGGGAACCAGATCCTCGATCTTCAGCACGTCGGTGCGGAAGATCGGCAACGGCAGCTCCTCGCGCGGATCGCGGCCCGGACGCTGCAAGCTCTCCAGGATGTCGCGAAGCGTTGGCACGCCGACATCCAGCTTCACAGCCAGCTCCTCGGCATTTTGTGCCTCCAGCTGTGAAGCCACTTCTTTGCTGCCCAGCTTGTTTACATCGAGGCTTAGCTCGCGGAACAAGCGATCCACCACCGGATATGACTCGGGGTGAATAGGCGTGCGGTCCAAGGTGTTATCCCCTCCAGGAATCCGCAGGAAGCCGATACATTGCTCATAGGACTTCGCACCCAGACGAGGCACCTTTTGTAGCTGCTTCCGAGTCGTGAACTTACCGTTCTCTTCACGGAATTTAACGATATTCTTAGCAATCGTTCCATTAACGCCAGCTACGTAAGAGAGCAAGGCTGGAGATGCCGTATTCACATCAACACCCACATGGTTAACCGCCGATTCCACGACGGCCTTAAGACTCTCCTCCAGATGCTTCTGGGAGACGTCATGCTGATACTGTCCCACACCGATAGCTTTCGGATCGATCTTCACCAGCTCCGCCAGCGGGTCCTGCACACGGCGGGCGATAGAAGCCGCGCTGCGCTCTGCGACATCCAGATCCGGGAACTCCTCCTGCGCTAGCTTAGAAGCAGAATAGACACTCGCTCCTGCTTCATTAACGATCAGGTAGGCCAGCTCTGGATTACCAATTTCAGCAATCACTTCTGCAGTAAATTGCTCGGTCTCACGAGAGCCTGTACCATTTCCGATAACAATAAGCTGTATTCCATATTTAGCGATTAGTTCTTTAAACTTAGCAGCAGCTTCAACCTTCTTGTTGTTCGGTGGTGTTGGATAGGTCACGGCTACTTCAAGCAGCTTACCAGTATCGTCTACGACGGCTAGCTTACAGCCCGTACGGTATGCAGGGTCAACACCCAGCACACAGCGCCCCTTAACTGGCGGCTGCAGCAGTAGGCTACGTAGATTACCAGAGAAGATCGAAATCGCTTGGTTCTCACCCCGTTCGGTCATCTCCCCACGAACCTCACGCTCCACAGAAGGAGCAATCAGACGCTTATAGGCATCCTCAGTTACTGCTTCTAGCAGTTCCTTCACTGGGGATGGCCCTTTAATAATCTTCCGCGCAATGTAGGCATGAATTTTGTCAGTGATAACCTCAATGCCTACCTTTAATATATTCTCACGTTCACCGCGGTTAATAGCGAGTATACGGTGAGGTGGCATTTTGTGTACAGGCTCACGATAGCTATAGTAGTTCTCGTATACGGATTCCTGCTCTGCATCCTTAGCTTCAGACACAAGGATCCCCTGACTTGCCGTATATTGCCGAACCCAAGAGCGGATCGCAGGATCATCTGCAATGTTCTCGGCGATGATATCCAGTGCGCCTTGAAGCGCTTGATCTGCGGTCTCCACTCCTTTTTCAGCATCTATATATTTCACAGCCTCGGTTTGTGGGTCACCTTGTCTTTGCTGCTCCATCATCCAGTTTGCAAGCGGCTCTAAGCCTTTTTCCTTTGCAACACTAGCACGAGTCTTACGCTTCTGACGGAAAGGACGATATAAGTCCTCCACTTCCTGCAGCTTGACCGCATTGGAGATTTGTTCATGAAGTTCTTTGGTCAGCTTGCCCTGCTCTTCAATATTGCGGATAACGTCTTTCTTACGTTCGCCCAAATTGCGAAGATAAGCCAGGCGCTCTTCAATATCACGCAGCGCATTCTCGTCCAGCTCACCCGTCATTTCTTTCCGGTATCTGGCGATGAACGGAATCGTATTCCCCTCATCCAGCAGTCCAACCGTTGTACGCACCTGCTTCAGGCTAATGTTCAATTCCTTGGCAATCGCTACAGTAATCAATTCCTGCTCCCGCTGTGCGGCCGCCTCTTCCGTAATGACTCCCGTATTGCTGTTATCTACCGTCATTAGTATCCCTCTTCCCGTACACAATCTGCTTATACAATTCTTGTTCTCATAACTAAAATAGTATCACAGATCGGCTCTGTTCCAAAGTCCAGCCTAGAGAGGAGGTAGATTGGGTGGTTTACGCACGTTGTCCCATTCCCCTTTTTCCAGAACTAAGTGACAACATAAAACATAATGCTAGAACAAACGCCGCTGCCACATATGGAAAGTTAATACTTAGATCAAAAAGATACCCTGCAACGATAGGCCCTGCGATATTTCCAAGACTCGTATAAGCAGAGTTCATTCCTGCTACGAAGCCTTGCTGCGTTTCCCCCGCCATCTTGGATAACTGGGTGCCTACCGCTGGTCGAAGAATATCCATAGCCAAGAATACGACAAAGGTAATCGCACAAATCGCCCAGAAGCCACTTACAAACAGCGTCAACAGAATAAACATTGCAGCAGTTATAAGGCAAGTGGAGATTACCTTATTCTCGCCGAATTTATTCAGAATCCAGCCAAACGCGGATACCTGCACCACAGCACCGGCGATCGAGCCAAAGGTAATCACAAAAGCAATATCTTTAGGGGTAAAGCCAAATTTATGGTCCACGAACAATCCGAATACCGTTTCATAGTTAGCCAATCCAAAAGCCATAACAAATACAATAATTAACCCAAAAAAGTAAGGTTCACGATAAGAACGCATCAATTGCGTGAAGAAGCTCTCCTGATTATTTTTAGATAGCTTCGCTTCCATCCGTTTCTCTACAGACAGAGACTCAGGCAAGATCAAAACTGTGATTAGAGCTGCGATCCCAGCCGCACCAGCCGCACAGAAAAAGGGTACCCGCATGCCAAGCTCAGCAAGATAACCGCCAATCCCTGGACCGATAATAAATCCGGTAGTAATGGCTGCGTTAATAAGCCCCATGCCTTTCGCTCTCTCTTCAAAAGAGGTCGTGTCCGCTACATAAGCCATAACTGCTGGCATAATTAACGCAGCGCCTACACCACCGAGCAGTCTTGAAACGAACAGGAGCCAGGACACATTCGCCAGACCAAAGAGCAGCTCTGAAAAAGCAAACACGATCAGACCCGCAACGATCACTTTTTTTCGGCCAATTCTGTCGGATAACCTGCCCGCGAATGGCGATACTAATAATTGGGCAAGGGAGAATGAAGCCACTAACAGCCCAACGGTACTTCCTGTGATACCAAGTTCATTCATGTAAGTAGGCATGATAGGGACTACAAGTCCGATCCCTGTAAAAGCAAGAAAAATATTAAGCATAACAAGTAGCATAGCGCCCCTGTTTCTAAGTAGTAATGACATTGTGTTAACCTCCGTAGTTTCTAAAGCCAAGTCTTCAAATAGTTTCCCTGTAGAGACCGACCATCCGGTCTAAATTATAACAAAAAAATAGTCCTTCTAATCCGGTGCCTTTAAGAAGCTTCAGCCTTCTTGATTCCTGAATGTAAAGCTCCTTTCAAGCCCCATTATATCTTACCCCGTATATATCCCTTGTAATAACAATCGTACTGATTCCCGGTAATATTTTTTGATATCATCCGGAGTCTTTTCAGGAATAGAACATTCAGCAGCTCTTCCGATCCCTTCGAGCATACCATTTACAATAATCACATAATCCTCTAAATCACCCTTAATAAAATACCCCGTGTCCATGCCTTCTTTCAGAAGATCACGACACGCATGCGAGGCAGCCTCATATAAATGTGCAAGCCGCTTAGTGATTTCCTCCGGATGAACTCTGCTTCTTGAGAATTCCTCAAGTGCCCGAATCAACGGATTCTGAAAATCATTTGCATAGTGCTCGGCTAAAGCATATAAACGCTCCTGAACACCAACAATTTCATTCTTCTTATCTTCCCACGCCTGTAACCACTGCGCGGTATCCTCTTCTACCACAAATAGAAAAAGTTCATCCTTGCTCGGAAAATGATGATATAAGCTGCCCTTACTAACATTCGAGGCTACGCAAACTTCATTCATTGTTACAGCTGCATACCCCTTCTGAACAAACAGCTGTGTGGCTTTAAGTACAATTCGTTTCTTTGTTTCTTCTCCGTCTGAACGTCCTCTGATTCTAAGCACCTCCTAAACCGACCATACGGTCTAATACTATCAGATCATTTTGTAAAAGTGAACCCCTAATCCTTTTTTACCATGAGTTCGTAAAAATGCACATCAAAAGACGCCCGGATTCGTACCCGAGCGCCTATCTCATGGATTATCTATAACCCTGGGTGATTAAAAATCAATCAGTCCGAGGCTGATTTGCAGCGAATCATCCACCTTCTTCATAGTCTCATCATCAAGGTGGGTGATCTTGTCAGTTAAGCGTTGTTTGTCAATCGTCCTAACCTGCTCCAGCAGTATAACAGAATCTCTGTCAAAGCCATGAGCTGCTGCGTCAATTTCCACATGCGTAGGTAATTTAGCCTTCTGGATTTGGGCCGTGATTGCGGCCACAATTACCGTCGGGCTAAAGCGATTGCCAATATCATTCTGGATTACCAGTACTGGCCTTACTCCGCCTTGCTCAGAACCTACAACCGGCGAAAGATCAGCAAAAAAAACATCGCCACGTTTAACGATCAATGTCTACACCCCGCTTACTAAGCGGCCAAGAGTGCTGTCTGCATCTTCCTCCGCGAGGAACGCCTCGCATGCCATGGTCAAGTTGATCTTAGCCATTTCCATGTAGCCGCGCTGCATGGACTCCCGGATAGAACGTTTCCTCCGTTCGCTCAAATACAGCTTCATGGCCTGCCTAATCAATTCACTCCGGTTGGAATTCTCCAATTGAACAATTCCGTCCACTTCCTGCAAGAGATGATCGGGCAAGCTGATCATGATTCTTTTGGTGTTCTGCAAATTGGCCACCTTCTCTTCCACCCCCACAAACCTTCTGCCCTTGTGTTCCAGTGTTGCAATATACAAGGAATTTTATACAAGGAATATATGCCGCCAGTATATCAAGTATGCTGCATCCCATTATAAACTAGAAATGGCGGTTCGTATAGGCTTTTAGTCATATCTCCTAAAACGATACAATTCCTTCTATTTTCTCCCTTGAATAACATCACTGTCAAGAACTTTAAGATTGTAACAGAGCATTTACTAATTTAGGAAGTGTGCCTTCACGGATATAAACGCGCGGCACCCGATGAGCCAGCATGCAAATTACCTCGTAGTGAATCGTTCCAAGATGGAGAGCCAACTCGTCTGCCGTGACCATCACGTCAGCTTGACGGCCGATGAGTACAACTTCTTCGCCTGCTTTAATTTGTTCCGCTTCTTCAGCGAAAGATTTGAGTGATACCATACACTGATCCATGCAGATTGTTCCGACGACAGGAACGCGGCGTCCACGTATTAACACCTCCGCTTTGCCAGTTAGCATGCGGGAATATCCATCTGCGTACCCCACAGGTAACGTTGCGATAATCTCCTCGCTGTCTGTGAAGTACCGAGTGCCGTAGCTGACGCCCCAATGAGAAGGCAGGCTCTTCACATATACAACCTGCGTCTTCAGCGTCATTACCGGATGTAGTTCTACCAGCTGACGGTTTACCTCAGTTGAGGGATAAAATCCGTACAAGCTGATGCCTACCCGCACCATGTTGCTGGATAAATAAGGTGAATCAATGGCCGTAGCGCTATTGCCCGTATGTATGATCGGGATCTGAATGTTCTGCTCCCGCAGCGTTTCCGCCACGCTCATGAACCGTCGATGCTGTTCCAGTGTATAGCTTTTGTCTAGTTCGTCTGCCTTGGCAAAATGGGTAAACATACCCTCCAGCTCCGCCTGCGCAACAGACTGCACTTCAGAGATAAATGCGGGTGCGTCATCTGGTAAAAGACCCAGTCGCCCCATCCCGCTATCAATCTTGATATGCACCTTCAGCCGATGTTCCGGATCTATAGGAAGCTGTCTAACAGCCTCTAATACTTCCGGTGTGAACAGTGTTACAGTTACATGGTTCTCCCAGGCAACGGCTATTCCTTCTGGAGAAGTGTAGCCAAGCACCAGTATAGGAATCAGTATTCCCGCCTGACGCAGCTCCAATGCTTCATCCAAAAAAGCCACACTAACATAATCTGCTCCGAGTCTTTCCAGTTCCCGTGTCACTTCCACTGCTCCATGGCCGTACGCATTTCCTTTGACGCATCCCATAAACTTTGTCTCTGCCGGCAAGTAGCGGCGAAAGGCTTCGTAATTGGCACGCAATTCATCCAGATTAATTTCGGCTACTGTCGGTCGATAGCTTGCTTGCACTTCAAAGTCACCTTCTTACGTTGTAGTAAAACGTCATAGCTGTAATGATCATTGTCTTAGTACTCATGGTAATGCTACGGAAGGTGGCTGTCAATGTGAGCTCAGTTATCTTTTCGCTTCAGTTCAAAGCGGCTGGAGCGCTGGCAAATATAGAAAGGCGGATACTACGTTGTAGAGGAAAGAATCCCACAAAACGCAGTATCCGCCTACTTTATATTATTTACCCGATTGTGCCTCCATAGAAGCGGCAATTTGCATCATTTCGTTAACAGGAAGATTAGCACTTGTAATTCGATATTCTATACCCTCAGACATCCAAGTCAAAGTCTGCTGCTCATCACCACTCAGAAGTCCTGCGGTAAAACCAAGATCTATCAGCGTTCCAGGAGCCAATGCTACTGCACGGTCCAATGGACGGGCTTCCATAATGGTGTATTGATAAACCCCATCATACCGGATGAGAACAGCATGATCCTTGTTCCCCTCCATTTTATGGGAGTCCTTCAACTCGACACCTGCCGGAACGTACCCCGGTTCGATAATACCAAAGTCACCCAGCTCAGCAGCGACAGGTTGCCCCTCTTGCTCCTGACCCTCAGGAACTACAACCGGATTTCCATTTTCGTCAACCTGAGCTACTGTACTTTCTGAAGCAGTACCTGTAGTCATATTCTTTTGCATATCAAAGGAATCCTTAGTGAAATCTGTATCGAATTTAAAGGTGTCAAACTTCACGTCTACAACTACCTTGGCTTCAGAATCAGAGACTTGAACCTGTTTAGGCTCATAAGTCTTTTTATCCAGCCAAATCTTCTGCCGCACAAGGGCATTGCTCTGATAATTCGCAGCTACCTCAAACACATAGTTATCTCCATCTTCCACAAATTGACGATTGTTATCTGAGACGATGCCCCGAACTAGTGTCTGATACAAATAAACCTGACCTTGATTGTCCGGCCAATCACTCTGGAAGCGGAAGCTCTTATTCATACTTGGTGTAAGTACGAACACTCCCTCATCATTACGAAGCACGATCTGCGTAATATCCTTCTGTACATTCGCCAAGCTGATCCGGTAATAAGAAGGATTCTTATACCATACCTCTACCTTATACTCCTGCGGCTGCTCGCCGGTGAATAGGGTCATAATGCCTGAAGCTTGATACGTTCCCTGCTTACTCTCCAACTTGTCGGCCACATTGTTCAAATCCTTGACCACGGAAGCGGCATCCTTCTTCCCGCACCCCGTCATCACCAGGGCCACGCTCATAATGATCGCGAGTACCCATATTGTCCGGCGCATGACATCATCCCCTTAACCTGTTTTGAATGCATTGATTAGTACATGTCTATGAGGGACTTGGCCGCAATATGCAGACGGGCATGACAAGCTGGGAGTTAGATTTATTTTTTAGGAACATACAAACAAAAAAAGCCCACGCATAGCGCTGGCTTTATGTTTTATACAGAAATGTAATAACATTATGTAGGTCTTATCTTTTGAATAGAGAGAAAATTATACGATCAGTTTCTTGTTTCAACTCTCATTATCACTATGTATTGCTTTATTGTACTGATTGATTAATTCATCCAACCTCATCGACTGTCTGATCACATTTGGATGTAACAATCCACCGTATTCCCTTTCCATTAAATAAAGTTTAGCTCTAGCACCCTCTATTCTCTTTTGGATAATTTCTGGATTATTCATTACACTACCTCCTCAAATTAATATACTAGAGGTATATGTCAAATTCTATATTTTACAAATAAGTGCAGTACTATAAAGAAATGATTCTAATAAATACTAGAAGGAAGGTAATAATTACGTTACTATGCACTGCTAACAACAAAGCCATTTTTCTTTTCGTTGATTCGCTGCACCTTACTAATTAGGTTTCGGTATTCTTTTTGCGTTTCTAAAGATACCGTATGACGAAGCTCTTCGAACATTCCAACACATTTTATAATACATGATTCGCTATTGATTTTTACTGAATATTCTAAACTTTCCATTATATACTTTATACTAATCTCATATTTATTTCTTCTTATATAATAAAACGCTATCTCAGCCATCAAGTTGGTATATCTATCTTCAAAGATTTGTTGATTATAGGATCTAAACTCTAGCTGATGACGGTCTTTACAATCTGATATTTTTCCCTCAAACTGCAGAAGAATATCATCCACGTTAAATCGGTAATAATTAGCTGCTTGAAGGATTTTGAACAGACCTGAGAGGATCTCTTCCTCCCTTTGTTCAAGGTATGCCACATATTCCGGCAGCACCGTTATATCCCCTTTTAAAATTCGCAGCAAGTTAATATTAGCCCGTGCCCAATCCATGCATTGATTCATAAGCTGCAAAGCTTCTTCCGTGTCTTCCCGAATCCAGTTCATATCCATATACATGTTAACATAATGTAAAGCCCTATCATAATTTCCTAGCTCTCTATAAACTACTGAACGTAACATGTAAGAGTATTGAATATATGAGAATAGTGGTATTTCTGGTTCCTTTTGAAGCCTGCTTTTTCTGGCACGGTCGTATTTAGCATGATATTGAATTGTTGCTTTATTCCCCATTTCCTTAGCCATTGCCATTACCTTGTCCCAATGTCGTAAAGCACTATATGTATTCGCCAAATCTTTCAGCGCATCAAGCTGGTCCACCTCATCAAGCCGGTTAACAAATCCTTCAAATTGCACAGCTGCTCGCAAATTAGCATCCCGATCTTCACCCAAAGCGATCGTGAATAGCCTGTATTGGCAAAGGGCCAGCCGCTCTGAATGTTGATACTTCTCACTCTCAGCCACACTCTGATATAACATCGCTGCTGCTTTGTGCTTCCCTAGCGTAAAAAAATCTTCTGCAGTATCAAATAACGAAGGCGTATAAGATAAGCTATCCATCATGATCCCAACTACCCGTGCAATACATTCCAGCTTATCCAGCTCTGCACAGCGATATAGAAATGGCCGAAGACGTCTCCAATTCGGATTGGAGTGAACAAAACACTCATCCACATACAAATCATAGTAGCAGCCTTCTTCTAATCCCATACCTTCTGTAATCCGATCTAATTGTTGCATGGCTATCGGGCGATTCCCATTGATGATATTACTGATCGTGCCTGAATTTACCTTAGACACCTCTGCGAACTGATTGATCGTTATCCCCTGCTTCTTGAGATAGTCTGCCAGTTCTGCACGAATGGTCATCTGCTTCATGATCAAAGCCACCTTCCGCCAACATAATTCATAGATAAGCAAATAGCATTTTAATAAATATATGTCTAATTATTCCAGTGGTCAAATACTTTTTTTCTATTCCTTTTTATTATGCAATTATTCGGTGATCAATGTATAGACTTTAGATTAGTAAAAGATAAAAACCACCAGAATACAAGGTGTAATAGACCTTTTCTGATGGTTTTTCTTATGATATTACTATCAATAGTTATTCAATACATGCATTTAAATTCAACTAGGAGCTAGGTTTAATCATCATATCCAGCTTTTTAATATAAGGATCTAGCGTTTCAATTAACTTCTCTTGGTTTTGAATCTCTTCTTTCGAAAGCCGATCCATATGAACACTCCCATCTGCATCAAATACCTTAGCATCATAGCTTTGTAAATCTACGATTAATCGTTCGATCTCATCAAACTCTTTTTTAGTAAGCCTCTGTTCAGCTTTTTCAAGCAATCCATTCCAGAAAGCATCACGATCTACGGATTGCACTGATTTCTTTGATGTTTTCGCTTCATTTATTTGTTCGAAATAAGGTTCAAGCTTAGCCTGTAACTCTTTATATGCCTTCTGGTCCTTCGCACCTAACTGTTCTAGGTGAAAGACGCCTTCAGCATCGGCCATTTGTAGATTATAAGCTCCCAATTCCTCTAGTAAGGACATCAGCTTTGTGAATTCCTCTTCGTCAAAGCTTTGCTTCGCGTTTTGCAGTTTGGCTTCAAGCCTGTCATATTGTTGCTGGGTTACTCCTATCGTAGCAGCAGTTGCTGGGGATCCATACATGTTGTCTGCCAAATAATGATATCCGGCATAAGCTCCAGTAGGAATTAATAGTGCAGCCGCCATAATACTTGCCACGAGCCATTTCTTCATACGTCTTCCCCCTTGTTTGGCTACGGCCCTATTTAATATTTGCTCCTTCAGTTCCGGTGGGGCACTTATATTTCTCGCCTCTTCCTGCAGAACTGTCCGTAACTCTTCATTTAAATTCATGCAGGTCCTCCACCTTTCCCTTAAAAAGAGTATGATTGTCTGGCTTCTGACGAAGCTTCTGCAGTGCAGCGTGAATACGGGATTTCACGGTTCCGAGCGGAATACCCAGTATCGCAGCACTTTCTTCCTGTGAATATTCGTTTAAATAATGCAGAATAATCACCTGCTTCAGCTTAAATGGAAGACGACCTACACTTGCTAGCAGGCGGCGGTTAGATAACCTTTCCACAACATCACTCGTGAAATCATGCTCCAGCATTAGATCTGTTTGTCCTACTTTTTTTACCATTCGGAGATGTGTCCATCTCTTTCTTCGATAGGTATGAATTTGCCGCATGACCACTCCCATCAGCCAAGGCTTAAAGGGGCGGTTTACGTCAAATTGTTCAAGAGAACGGTGCACCTGAATGTAAATCTCCTGAACGATATCATCCACATCGGAGGTTTCGCGAACGAGGAAATGAACGGTCTGATACACATCCCGGATCGTTGCTTCATATAGCTCACCATACGCTTCACGACTGCCGGCTAGCGTAAGCGCAATGAGCTGAGAATATTCATTTGGATGTTTCATCCGTCTCAATCCCTCCTTCGGTCTTACACTATATATTGGTAAATCAAAGAGATATCGTTCGATTTATTTTAACGAATTTAACCCAGCCTTTTGAGCTGCATCAGGTTCAAGTGGTTTGACCGCCGTTATGGACCAAGCACCACGCGCTCTGGCATCACTCAAACTATCCTTTCCCGCAAAATTTACTTAGCTAAATAAATTCGCCTGTAAGAAAGAGAGAACCCCTTAACTTGACAAGCTTATTATAGCTTCTATATATTTTAGGAACTAAAGTAAATTGGAGCGTGGCTATGAGCACAGAGCAAGATAAACAATATGCTATCCATAAGGTTATGGAATCTATGGCAAATGTGCAGCAGAAATCCCAGTTCTTCATTGATATGATCACCAAGCAGGAGACCCTGACTCACAATCAGATCCTACTGCTGTTCCAGCTCAGGCTTATAGGTAGCTTGAACATTACTGACATCTCCGAACGATTCATTATTACACCAGGAGCCGCTTCCTCGATGTGCGATAAGTTGGAAGATGCCGGTCTTATCGAACGTGTGCGGACGAAGGAGGATCGCAGAGTCGTCAACATTGTCCTTACAGAACAAGGGCATCAGCGGATTCTCCATATCTTTGAAGCCTTTCCTACCTCGGATTTGGATAAAATCTCAGGAACCTTAGAACAAATAAATGTGCTAATGGATAAAATGATGAACTAAAAGCTTTTGGGTTATATATGCTGCCTGTCAGGAAACTGACGGCAGTTTTTTTATGTCCAAAATACTATATTGACTATATATTATAATAATTATATATTTTAATCATTAAAATATACTTCGAAAGGCGGCCCCTGTAAATGTCCAATGCTAATGATCTTTTTGAACGCCAGGAAATGATCGGTCCACCGCTGAAAGTAAGAGGTTCACTGACCCTCAAAGAAGATGTTCGTGCGGATAGCATCGATGTTGTCGGCCATTTAAGTGCACAGAAGAATGTTACTACCGCTAAGTTAAAAGTATCTGGTGATTGTTCGATTGGAGGTCATTGTAGAGCCGAACAGGTTATCAATCTAGGAGGTCTACGAGTTCAACACATCCAGGCACACAGACTGCAATCGTCTGGATACTTTTCTGCAGCACAAGATGCTGCACTCGAAACCTTTTATGCCGAAGGTGCTGTGAAGATTCATAGGTTAACTGCTGAATCATCCATTGAGCTACGTTTAGGAAACAGAAGCACAATCAATGTCATAAAATCTAGCGGTACCATTACTGTTAAGCCATCTTTGAAGCTAATGAATGCGCTAATCCCCTACTTCCGGAAGCTTACCTGCAAAACGATTGAAGGGACTAGCATCATGTTATATCGAACGACAGCAGATCTCGTCTGCGGTGAAGATATTGTCATCGGACCGGGTTGTTCTATTGGGGAGATCCGCTATACCAAAAGTCTAACGGTAGACCCTAAATCACAAGTTACTCGGACCGTATTTTTAAATAAATAGCAAACGTAACAACCTTGTCTCTGCTTTGTTTACAGAAAGTGACCTACTACGCGCTGATTTAATCTATACTTAAGAGGATTGGACTTAATCCTCGGAGGTAATTATGAATAAAATCATCGTAATCGGAGCTATCACGCTCTTTTTAGCCGGATGCGGAGCATCGGCATCTATAGATATGGATACAACAATGGCAATTAACCAAACACAAACTACTGAAGCACCACTGAAACTAATCGTTGATGGAGAAACCGTTCTTCCTTCTCTCCCACCTTTTTTCTCAGGTGATAAGGTCTATGTACCTGCAAAAGTACTCATGGAGTACTACTCATCTGAACAACAATGGGATAATGCTACGAAAACCTTAACCATCTCTGATGGAAGCAGTAAATATGTTTTGAAGCCAGGTAATGAGTATATGCAAGGTGACGGTTATCAAAATGAGCTGGGGGGACCTGCAATTCTACGAAATGGTATTTTTTATATTCCGGCAGACTCTCTAAACTCTCTCTCTGGTGCCACTGCGCAGCTGAATGCCTCGCAAAATGAAGTTTCCATTACATCAGGGGATGTTAGTACTACCGTAAGAACACCCAGCGAACCTCTCGCGATTGCTACAGAAAATAACCAAGTTAAGCTGTATACTGCCCTCAAAAATGGCGGTACCTACGAAGGATTTGTTGTAGAGGTGAACGGTAACAAGCATACGTTTAATTGGGAAGCACCAAGATTGTTAGGTTACACTCCTGAGATTCATTATGCCGATATAGATCAGGATGGGCAGGAAGAAGTTGTTGTCATACTGTGGCTAGGAACAGGTACGGGCTTGTCTATGCAGGAGCTTCACGTCATAAAGCCTGACCAGTGGAAAGAAATGAATATACCATCCGCGGATAAAGCTGTCTCAGCATTTGTTACCTCAAAAATCTCCAATGAAAAAGGCGATGCCTTAATTCAAATTCAGGTAAAAGGTTCAACTCCATCTATGGTTACTATGCGATATCCGGATCGTGGCGAGGATGGCAATCTTGGCGAAAAAGCCGGGATTGGTGCTGTGACTTACTACATGGTGGAAGAAGGCAAGCTGAAAGCTGAGACCAATGTTTATATCGGATTTCTGGAGAGTATTGGCACATTAACCTTTTCCTACAGATCAGGAAATGATGGAATGGAACCTGAGTCCATTCGTTTTGAGCCTCATGAGGAGTATGCCTCTTATGTGGTGGGTAAGCAGCTATGATTGATGCCCATATACATTTAGAGCAATATGAGCCTGAGGTTTCGGAACAAATGTTGAGTGAGTTTCCTAACTTGGGGATCGAAGCCCTGATTGCTGTCTCCATGAATTTAGACTCTTGCGTTCGCACTCAAAAGCTTGCCGCTACCTATCCCGGAGTGGTACGTCCAGCTTATGGTTTTCATCCAGAGCAACCCATACCGCAGAAAGCTGAGTTATCCTCTTTGCTGGAATGGATTGAGCGTCAAGCCCGGGAGGATTTCATCGCTGTAGGTGAAATTGGACTGCCTTATTATTCGCGTGCTGAAGCGCTGGAGCGCGGCGAAGCTTTTGATATGGAGCCTTACATTCAGCTTCTTGATCAGTTGCTTGAGCTTGCCGCCCGTATAGATAAACCAGTGGTCCTGCACGCTGTCTATGAGGATGCGCTGATTGCCTGTGATCTATTAGAGAAACATGGTATAAAGCGTGCCCACTTCCACTGGTTCAAGGGACCCGAAGAAGCCATTGCCCGTATGATTAAGAATGGCTACTACATCTCTTTCACCCCTGACATCCTTTATGAGACGGAGATCCAAGAGCTTGCCCGCCGCTATCCCCCAGAGCTTGTCATGGCGGAGACCGATGGTCCTTGGCCATTTGAAGGACCTTTTGCGGGTAGAGTCACGCATCCATCTATGATTTCTGATGTCGCCGCTGCTTGGGGAGTACTGCATGGCTACACTTCCAGCCAAGCAGAAGAGATACTGACTGCGAATACTAAGCGATTTTATAGCTTGTAAATAAACAAAAGGATGGTTCCTAGCGAATGCCAGGCCATCCTTTTGAATAATCACAGCTTTATCCCAATTTGGGAGTTCACAACCTCTCCACACCCATTAACGTTCCGCCTGTGAATTCCATTCTATAAATATCCGGCTTTGTAGTTTGTAGTAGAAAATCCAGATCATATTTAGCGTCAAAATAATTCATCATAAGCGTCATGACTGCACCGTGAGTGCCAATCGCAACCTTTTGCCCACTGTGTTGTTTCAGTATATCTTGCAGCACGTTAACTGATCGCTTCTGACACGCATAAATGGACTCTCCACCAACCGGAACAAAATTTGGATCAGCAAACATTGTTTCCAGTAATGGATATAGCTCCTGGTCAGGCATGATCATATTTCCATCCGAAAAATGGATTTCCCGAAGATCTTCAACACTTTGAATCTCTGCCCCTAACTCCTGCGCCAAGCCAGAAACCGTATGTATAGCCCGAAGATATGGACTTGAATAAAAGACTTGAATTCCTTCGAGACGTAATTTTTCCGTTAATTTACGGGCATCCGCCTCCCCCTTCGCTGTTAATCCACGTGTTCTCTCAGTTCCTCCGGGCAGCTTGGGTGACTCTCCATGCCTTACCATATAAATAAAAGTTGTCATTCTTTCCCCTCCTCTACCTTTACATTTCTCGTATTCTATCCGAACTCCTTCATAAAAAAAGCCCTTACGGGCAAGAATCGATCCTAGCGAGCTAGGAAATCTCTTAATTGCACTCTATACAACTATTAAGCGGAAAAAGTGGTCTGCTGAGCAAATAAGTGTAGTTTCTGCAACTAAAAACCATCATTTCTACCCCAAAAGAGAAAAAATCAATTTATAGCTGCACTAAATACAACTAAAGTTCGGCTTGAACGATGGAACAGCATTTAATTGCAGATTCTGCAACTAAATGCTAGGTAAGCCCGCTAGATGTCTATGCTACTCAAGCCTTCTAGTCTGGCTAGTTTGCCTGACCTTCACTCCACACCTTCGCAAGCTTATTTATGATTAAATCTGCAGCCTCAAGTTTCCATCACTTTAACCTTACCCGGTTGCTCCGTTGAGCTATCACTTTTCTCTTTCTGCACAGGCCACAGCACGCGGCCAAATACTATCCCCAGCACACCTATCAAAGCGATTACGATACCAAAGTTTAAAAAGATTCGACTAGGCCCAGCAGCCTGAACCAGTATTCCACCGAGGAGTGGAGCGCCAATCATAACTCCGCTAAGAATGGTACTTTGAATACCGAACACACGCCCTGTCATGTGCGGGGGAGTTTCTTTTTGTAAACAATAATTGAAGGTAATCATAAACATTCCGTTTCCGAGACCCAGTACGAATCCTAGCAGCAGTACAGGAAGGCTAGTGACGCCTGGCTGAAGCAGGCCAAGCCCTCCGACCGATACACCAATAAGTGCATAACCCGTACCTAGCTTCCAACCGTAGCCTGTTCCCCGGTTCATTTTGTTCATGACCATGATCATCAATATTGCACCCACACCAGTTGCCGCGACAAGCCAGCCCAGCATAGATTCCTGAGCAGGTGCGATAATTCTGAATAGACTTGTAAACTGAAAATCGATCATCTGAATAGCTAACGCACCAACTAAACCGAATAGCATGCTGTTTAGCAGCAGTCTGCTGCGCAGCATAAAGCTCCAACCTTCCTTCCACATCGTGCGGAGAGAAACATGCTCCTCTGGCCCCCCCTTGCTCTCTGAGCTGACTTGTCCTGCTTCACTATTTTTAACAGTAAGTAGGAGCAAGTAAGAACAGCCTCTGAGACAAGCATTGATCAAAATACACCACTGTGGCGTCAACACAGACAATGCAAAACCACCCAGTAATGGCCCAGCGATTTTGGAACCCTGATTTACGATTCCATTAAGTGAAGTGGCTTGAAGCAGCTGATCCTCTCTAACCATACTGCGGGTCATCGACTGCTGGGCAGGCACATTTAACGTCGAGATAGCAGCACGCAACATCAGTAAAGGGAGTAGCCACACCATACTGGGAGCGAAAAGAACTAGTACTGTTAACAATGCCGTTAGTAGGTCACACATCCGCATTAGCTTTAGCTTATTTAGTCGGTCAGCGGCTACCCCCGCCACGGAGCCGAGCAGAATCCCAGGTAAAGCTATGGAGACTGGAATCAAAGCCAGCATTAACGGACTAGCCTGCCAGCGGTACCCTACGAGTACTTGAATCGCCAGTGCATCGAACCAATCCCCAAAAGTGGCTGTCGCATATGCGCTGTACACACGCATATACACTTTGTTTTTTAGCAGACTCGTTCCTGCTTGTGATGAAGCATTCATCGGACATTCCTCCAAGTTACGATTAAGAACAAGAACATATGAAGCATGATCTTAATGTAACGGAGAATTGTCAGAGAATTATCAGAGAGCTGTCACGATATTCATAAGCACGTTTTCCAAGGATTGCTCCAAACGATGGAATCCCCGCTCTTCCTTCTCTTGTTCAAATAAATCTGCATATTTCTGATGCAAAGCTGACTGGGGAGAAAACTCGTTACAATAGTGAACAATTCGGTATAACGCATATATCCGCATCGGCACGAATCCTGACATCTCTAGCACCTGAAGCGCCTCATCCAATAACTGCTCTGCTTCACGCCAAGACTTGCGCCGTAGACACCACAAGCCTCTTGCAACTTTATAACTGCCGATCTCACGCAAAAAAGGTTTCTCCTGCAAAAGCACTTCAATGTCTTTCGCCATCCGCTCCAATTCCTGATCTTTTGTCCCCATCCACAAGTGTACGAGCATTTCGGAAATGGCCGTTACAGGAATGAAGTTCTCATACCCAGGCTCTTTAATCACTTCATGCGTTAGCTTTAATCGTTCTATTGCTTTTTCCGGTTGCCCGGCCAATGTGTACAAATCCAGAATATTAAGGATCTCCATTTCACGATGCTGGGGCGGCAAAAGAATCTTTTTCTCAAGGACTAGCTCACAGAACTCTAATTTCTTCTTCGGATCACCCAAAAATATATAACAGATCATCAAAGAATAGAAACGCTCTTCAATCTCAACTTCCTCTGTGTTCAGAAGCCATTCCAAATCTCCCTGCACAAAATGAATATAGATCGAATAGAACGGATCCATTTCATAACCCAAAACATCCTGTTGTCGCGCTAAGGTTAACATGGATCGTCCTTGGCCGTATTGATGATATTTTACGAATACCTCCCGCATCGTCTCTTGCATCTTTGCGTCATATGTAGTCGGATTGGTCATAGTTACTGAGGGTTCCTGCATCGTCAAACTATAGCCAAATCCACGAACAGTCTTAATATCCAAGCCTTGTAGCTTGCTAAGCTTTTTACGAAGGCGATAAATATGATCATCAACCGTTCGCTCTACCGGGTATTCTAGCGGCCACACCTTATCCAACAGTTGTTCTCGACTGAACGTACGCCCTCTATTTTTGTACAAGAACTGAAAAAGCGTAAATTCTTTAGGGAATAATTCGATCGTTATCCCATCTCCGGTCACTTTATATTCACTTTCGATTAATTCCAGCTGCATGATAGAACCTCTCTTTCCCCCGAATCCGCTCATTGGTTACATTATATCAGCCCATCCAAGGCGTACTCCAGATTAAAAAAAACATACAAAAAGAGCAACCCGCAGATTTCTCTGCATGATTGCTCCTTGCACCCATTGCCGTTCTTATCCAGCCATATTATTAATGGAATCCTGTTCACTAAAAACAGAGATGTGACCTACCTTACCCGTCGAGTTTGGAATAATGAATTTCAACTGGAATTGATCATTGGCTTGATAAGTGTAGATCTTATCCTCGCCATTTACTTTGGTATCATCCGGCTTGCCCAGTGTGGACTCGATCTGTTTCAGTGTTAGCTCTTGCAGCGCAGCATCACTGGAACGAACATCGAAGATTAGGCTCCCTTTATTGAATCCGAATACGACATGTTCATCAGTGTAGGTAGCATAAATACCTTTTCCCGCTGACTCTTGTTGATCAGGTTTACCCCAATCAGCTTCTACCTCATCAATTAGTCCGGTATGAGCAGCATATTCAACACCGGGCACCTTGCCCTTTTTAGCAAGCTCAAGTAATTCTTGAAGTTGTTTGTCGCTATTCTGCGGATTCGCATTCGCTGTATCTTTATTAGTCTCCGTAGGGGAAGTGGTCGCTGCTGGTGCGGTTTCCGAAGGAGTGGTTGATGGGCTAACTTCTGGTTCTGCGGTTGCTGTTACCGTTTCAGTTGGCGCCGTAGTTGGGGAAGCAGAATTAGCTTGCTCATTGTTCGAGCTGCATCCAGCTAATCCAATCATTCCTGTGAGCAAAATAGAAGCTGCTAAAAATTTAATCTGTACCGACATGATGTCATCTCCTTAGTAGGTTAGCTCAAAACCAGCTTGCAAAAAAATGGAACTGAAAATATAGACGATACTGAAATGAAAAAGTTTCATCAGCCAAGGAGGGCTTGGCTTGGTCTAAATATCATTTACCCAAATCTGCTGAACATCAATAAATTACGGGACATCATCTCGGGAGATACTCCCCCTTAGTAAAAATATTCCACACAAACGCAACCTTAATCCTCCAAGCCGCATCTTATTAGTAAAGGGAGGGGAGCTTCATCTGAATATTATAGAGAGAATCAAAGCAAAGGATGAGTCAGCTCTCCGCCTATTGATGGACGATTACGGCGATATGCTGCTCCGAACCGCTTGCTTACTGCTCAAAGATCGACAGAGTGCCGAAGAGGCGGTACAAGATACTTTTATTCAAGCCTATGCCAAAATGAATCAGTTGCAGGATCCGGAACGGTTAAGGGCTTGGCTCATTCGCATCGTAGTCAACCGCTGCCGCATGAAGCAACGGACTTGGAGCTGGCGTAATATTTTCCCCTCGGGTGGGTCAGAGCTACAAGCCAGCGATGATGCGGGCTTCACTGCCGGGGCAGAAGAGCTTTTTATGGTGGAATGGCATAATGTTAGACTCGCCGAGTTCATCAGGAATCTCGATTATGTATACCGCGAATGTCTGACGTTATATTACTTTCATGAGATGAGCATCCGTGAAATTTCCGAGCAATTGAATACACCGGAGAATACGATTAAATCCCGGTTAGTTAGAGGACGGACACTCTTAAAAAAGATGTTGGAGAAGGAGGGACATTTCTTATGAATACGGGGAATACGGAGAATACGAAACGCGAAGCTATCAAGCAACAGCTAGATGAAGAACTACAACCCATACACTTCGAAGGACATGAACGCGTCCTCAAGATGACCCACCCTCCAACCTTTGGAGCCCGTCTCTTGGCTTTCTGGAATAAAGAAATCGAGATCCCTGTGAAACCTATAGGCGCGATTGGTGCCATTATTCTAGTCGTATCATTGACACTGCATCAACCAGAGGTTAAACATCAACCACAACAAAACGTCCAACAGCATCCGAACCGTGAACTTATTGAGGCTGGAGGTAATACGTACTGGAAGGATATCTATGATCAGGCGGTGAAGAGACATGCGAATTAAGATCAAAGTCAAACATCTAGTGTCATTCGTGCTACTCCCTGCCTCCCTGCTCATTCTTCTATTTAACTTTCTGCCCTCCTCAAAGGCACAAATGGAGGAAAGCCCAGCTATTCAATCTAACCTGGCCCGTACAGAACTTCTGAAAAAGCTAGAGTCTACAACTGGCAGTAAACGTATGGAGCTTATTCAAACAAATATCATCGATAAGGAGCACGGCTACGATCCCTACAGATATGACGTAAATATTGGCCCCTCTATGAGTCAGTGGAATCATGATGAACCGAGTATTTCCAACTTGCTGTCAGAGGATAAAATCGCGTTGCTTGAGGAATACATCCTTGATGGGCCAGCGAATAATACACGTATATTTGCGGTTAAGCTGCTTGCCTACGAATATGATGCTCTTGGTCGTAGGGACGACGGAGATCAAGCGCTAAACACCGCCGCGAAACAGTTAGACAGTAATTCTAGCGTGGCAAAAGAACTGGCGCTGCTTCAAGCAGAACGTGCCCTGAATCGTGGGGATACAACAGCCGCTGAATCTATTCTTGAACAAACTACATTTCCATACGAGAATCAGAAAGATTTAGAAGCGCAAAAAGCATGGCTTACCGGGCGCCTGCTCTTCACGAAAGGCAAAGCGCAGGAAGCCCTTGCCGTAGTAACCAATGGCTTGGAGAGCTACAAAAAATACTGGCAGGATATTCATAAACAAATGAGTCTTGTCATTAGTAACTCTGATAAAGACAGCGAAGCAGCGGGCTCATCATCAAGTTCAGCACCAACGATTGGCACTTCAGAAGCCGAAATGCAGCTTGAAGCGCTAATATCTGCCATTCAGTCAGCTGTAGATATGGGAAGTACCTCAACAGCTGTCGTATCTGGAACCCTAACCCGAAGCGATGGGACACCAATCTCACGCGCAGGTATTTTTCTCCGTGCTGAAAGCGAGGTTAATCACAGCATCACAGCCGCTGAACCGTACCGAATCGTAACCGACAATGAAGGGCGTTTCGAATTCCACGGTGTGATTCCGGGCTTCTATCAATTGCAGCTTGGACTTAGCTATGATCAGATCGACGGATGGACTTGGCCTGTACAGTATGACGATTGGATTGAAGTTAAACCGGATGATAGGTTGAATGAGAGCATTGTTCTACAACCTCTGCTTGAGCTTCAGTCTCCTATTAATCAGGAGACGATAACGGGTCAATCTGTAGATTTCCACTGGAAGGCTGTTGAAGGTGCAGCTTACTATCGTTTAAGCGGTGGGGTCTCGATGGTGGGGAGTTCCTTCAGTTCGCAGATTCGGGACCATATCACGGACAATCAAGTCTCTATTCCAGTAGATGAACTCTATTACAACAGTGGTTTCTCCTACGGCAGTGGCGGAGAGGGCTTTGAATCGATTGATCCTCTATCTTTTCTCGTGTTCATGAATCCTGAAGCACGCTTTTCTTGGAATATCGAAGCATTTGATGCGGATGGACATCTGCTTACCCGCAGTAATGGCTACAGATTGAACGAAGACACCGTTGGTAATCTGCCCTTCTTCTATCTCAAGGAACGAGAATTAACCACAGCCGATAGACTATTGCTAAATAAGAAACCTGATCAAGCCATAGAAATGTACCAACAGAATGTTGCCGATGATCCACAGGATGCTCATGCCCTGCATATGCTTGTGAAGCTGATGCTCGCTAAATCCTCCCTGACGAAGGATGACTCATTAGAAGATCAGGCGATTCCGCTACTCCAAAAGCTCATACAGTTGCATCCTTATTCTAATTATACCTTCACGTTGACACAGTATTATTTTGACCATAAGGACTGGAAATCTTATAACGAATTTCATTCCCGCTACAACGAGTTAAACCCAATCGAATTAAACAGTTATGTACGCTCTATAAACGCCGTAGCTCTCATGCATCAAGGCAAGCTTACAGAAGCTCGGGAGCAATTTGCTATCGCCTTAGAGCATGATGACAGCCATCGTTTTATTGGCAGCTATTTGGCGGCAGAATTATACGCTGGTGAGTCGCTTTCTTCTGTAATGACACTGGCTGAGCATTACCCCGAACACAGCTTTGGTCTTAATGGGTATCGTTGGCCACAAATGATTAAACAGCTCATAGCTGAACGAACAAAACAGCCTAACAACTTTGACCAAGAGCTGAAGGAAAAACTCGGATGGTATGTAAATGGTCAGACAGATGTTTTGAAGCAATGGATCGAAGGGGCAAAGTCCTCCGCATTGAAGACCTTTATGCAAGCTGTTGAAAAGGTAAGCTAACTTAGCCTAACTCACTTATACAAACAAAAATCCGGTCCCTCTCGATTAACACGAGCATGGACCGGATTTTTTAATTACGCATGATTTTATTTACCTTTAGCTTCCATCATGTAATTCTGGAAGTCCGTAATGCTCGGATTGGACATATAGTGACCACCCTCTACTTCAATCGTTTGACCAGTAATGAATTTAGATTCATCCGATGCCAGGAACAACACTGTGTTTCCGATATCATCCGCTTCTCCATGGTAAGGCAGAGCGTTGAACTTCTGAAAAATATCCAGCACAGCTGGCGGCATATTTCTTGCAGCCGCAGGTGTTAAGATCAGGCCCGGAGCCACTCCGTTGCAACGAATCTTATCTTTACCATATTGTGTGGCGATGTAACGAGTTAGGTTCACAACAGCTGCCTTAGAGGAGCCATAAGCCGTGCGCAATGAATCTCCAGCAAATGCTGACATGGAAGCTGTGTTAATGATCGAACCCCCGCCCGCTTTAATCATATGTGGAATGGCAAACCGGCTGCCTAACAGAACACTTTTGGTGTTCACATTCATCAAGCGATCCCATTCTTCCAAATCTATGTTGACGACATCTAGGTCTTTTTGCAGATTAGTTAGACCTACATTGTTAAATAAGACTGTAATTGTGCCATACTGAGCGACTGTGAAATCAACAGCTTCCTTGATCGAATCCGCTTGGGATGCATCCAGGAAAAGACCTTCCGCCTCTCCACCTTCACTTTTAATCTTAGCCGCTGCTTCTTTGGCAGCCTCTACATTAAAATCAGCGATGACAACTTTGGCTCCTTCTCTAGCCATTAAAGTAGCGGCTGATAAGCCAATACCTGAAGCGCCTCCAGTTACTAATGCAACCTTACCTTGAACTCTTCCCATATTCATACCCCTTTATAATGTGATTAAGATTCTTAGATGACTTCATTTATGTTTCAGAGCTATCAAAGCTCGTTAACAACTTTTCATAGATTTTCAAGAATTGCTGCAGTTCTTCTTCATCGAGCTTCTGAAACATTTCAGCTCGGAGCTCCTGCCCTTTTAGCTGTGCTTCCTTCAGTACATCTCTGCCTTTGTCCGTGATAGACAGCAGTACATTTCGGCGATCATCCTCGTTATATTTGCGCTCGGCCATTTCCTGCTTAATTAAGCGATTGGCAATATTCGTCATCGCCCCCGGCGTATAACCTAGCTTCTTAGCCAAAGTAGTTTGCTTCTGGGGACCCTTTTTATTCAATTCTCCCAAGACGAGAACAGGAGATATCCCAATATTGTGGTCAAAAGCATTCATCCATCGAACAATAATTTCATTCGTGAATAATTCAACTGCATGTATGAGTCTAAAAATATCTGGGTTTTCCAAGACATCCTCCTTAGATATTCATAATTATTGGCTGCTTCGACATATATTTTAACACTAAAATATTTAATAGTAAATTGTTTAACAGTAAAATATTTAATAGTAAATTGTTTAACAGTAAAATACTTAACATTAAAAAAAGGATGCTTATAAAAGCATCCTTTAGATTGCGGATTTATCAACAACATAAGTACCAGCCATCATATCGTGAAGCGCCCGTTTACGGGGAGTAAATGCGACAAATAGATAATCCACAAGCATGATGAGGCCAAGTATTTTACTGAGGTCAGTAGCTAAAGGTGCCCATAAATTAAGAGTGGTGGAAATCACAGTGAGATCGTAGAGGCTTACGCCAACAATCATTGAAAAAATCGTACTAATGATTCGGAAAATATTTCGAATTAGAGCTTCCTTCAACGTTGGGATATTCCCTTGCTGATTGACAATTTTCATCTTTAAAACCAGCTTCCCAGGCGTTCCTCCAAATCTAACGATCATAAAAACATCAAACACGACGAAGAAAATATACTCAAGGATGATGGGAATCTCCGAATGCAAGGATACAGCTAATGAATTGAATATCCAGTATACAATAACCGCAGGTATCAGAATGATAAGGAGATCAAGAATAGTAGCGAGAACTCTTTTCCAAAAGCCTATGAAATCCTCCTGTTCCAAACGTTCAACCTTATAATTATCCATATTAGGGCCTCACTCTCTATGCTTACTTTATTCATTCATCCTGATTATCCGCTCTTCAATAATGGTTTCCAGTTCCTTATTATGCTTTAGAATCACCCGTCTATCAGAAAAATTATTCGTTAATTCAACTATTCTATGTATCGCTTCCTGATCATATCCCCGATTCCATTCAAAATCATCACAGTCCCGATGATTCTAATCCTCATAGGCTTAGCCGAGCCCGATCGGCAGGATGATAAGTCCTAGCGATACAACCATTGTGATTCTCGTAGTGAGGATCGTTAGCTTTTGATTTTTGTGCGATTTGTACCAACCTTTAAACTGAAAATGATTCCGATACAGCATAAAAAATATCAATAAATTCCCGAGCGCCATACTCCAGTTATACATAGGCTGACCAAATATAGATTGATATATAAATCTCTCTACCCCGCCTAAAATAAACAAGGTCAACACAAGCAATACACACATTCGAAGTAATTCCAATATAAAAGAACCTAGTTTTGTCATTTCTAGAGCCTCCCCTTCAAAATTTTCTGTATGCAAAACATCCATATTCATCCAATTATACACTTTGACTGTGATGACTTCTAACGGAATAAAAAAACAACCCAGCCCAAGATACCTTCTATCCTGAGCTAGGTTGTGTCGGTTCTTCCCTATGAGTGTATAGTTTTTTCCTTACCCTCTATTTCCTGAATCTGCGCCCTCAGATTAACGATTTCCGCCATTAACGCTTCATTCTCCTCCTCTGTATTCCTAGTTCCGCTCTGGATCAGTTGATTCAGACGCAGCTGCAGAAGAACGAGGTCGTCCTCAAGGGTCTGTTCTTTACGGGTAAGCACTCGACTCCTGTCTTTTGAGATGTATTCCTCATAGGAACCTTGAAAAAACTTCGGTGCCTGAGTCGGTGCTAGTATTACCAAACGATTAGCTACTTTAGTGTGAAGGTACCGGTCATGTGAGACCATCACAATTCCTCCCGGGTATACCCTTAGCGCTTCTTCTACTCGTTCCCTAGTGTCAATGTCCAGATAATTGGTGGGTTCATCCAGTACTAATAGGTTAGCTTTTCCAAAGTACAGTTTAAGGAAAGCTACACGACATTTCTCCCCCAGACTTAAATCACCAATTCGTTTAAAGACATCATCCCGCGAAAATAAAAAGCAGCCCAGAATCGTTCGTGCCTCCGTTTGGGTCATACCTGGCAGTTCAAGCAAACTATCCAGAATGGTGGACGACACCGCTAGATTATCGAGCTCTTGCGCAAAATAACCAACCTTCGTACGCGGATGCAGCCGCACTTCACCTTTGCTAGGTTGATGAATACCAGCAATCAGCTTCAGCAAAGAAGACTTACCGACACCATTAGGACCCAGAATAGCGAGACGATCGCCTCGATTCAATGACAAACTGAAATTTTTCAGTACAGGCGCACTACCCTTATATGCAAAATCAATCTCACGGAGTGACAGCAAAGTGTCCGCCATAAACGCTTCACTTTCAAGCTTCATCTTCAGCTTACTTGTCTCGCGTGGTAATTCCACACGGTTCTTATTTAAGCGTTCGAGTGCAGCTTCCTTCGCATGAAGACGAGATACGTTCTTCTTTGATTTCGCACGCAGGAAATCATGCTGTCCGGCAGCACGGTGTGCCTGTTGGAACCATTCGGAATACCTTCTGATGCTCTCCAGCAGCTTCTCCTTTTCCTGTTCCTGCTTCTTATATTGTCCCTCTAGCGTTCGCGCCTCTACCTCCTTCTGCTCCCGATACTGCGTATATCCACCCGAATACCGACGACACCCCTCTGGACTAAGCTCCAGCAACGCCGTCGCCGTTCGATCGATGAACGTACGATCATGCGAAACATAAAGCACAGTTCCGGGATAGGTATGGACCCATTGTTCCAACCACTCCATCGTTTCTCCATCTAAGTGATTCGTCGGCTCATCTAGAATCAACAGCTTCGGCTGCTGGGCTAACAATGCTGCCAATTGAACACGTGTCTTTTGCCCACCGCTTAGCGATGAGTACGGCACATTCCAAACCGAACGCTCAAGTTTGAGCTGCTTCAAGCATTTTTCCGCTTTAGCCTCCCAGTCATATCCACCAAGCTGCAAGTATTGATCGTACACTTCGGCGTATTCAGTAAGTCCCGCTTCACTCTCGTCGTTCTGCTCCTGCAACCTCTGACTGAGAATTTCAAGCCGGCGCTTCAATTGGGGGAGCTCTGGCGATCCGGCGATTACGTAATCCAAGGCGGTCACTTCTTCGGATACTTCTAGCTGCTGATCCAGCACACCCCATTCCTCACGTGGCAAACCATGATAGATACTTCCCTCCTCAAAGAGGAGGCGACCGATCAGCCCCTTAAGCAATGTGGTTTTGCCGATTCCATTACGACCGAACAAGAGCACACGCTCTCCTTCTGATATCTCAAAGGACACCTTCTCGAACAACAGGGTCCCGTTCCATTCTTTACGTAAATTTTTTGTTTTTATTAGGGTCATATTCCATTCCTCCGATTATATTGCAAATAAAAAACCGCAGCCAGCGGTCTGCGGTCAAATAGCGTATGATGGGGGGGAAATATGCCATAACATGAATAGACTACGGCCGTGATCACCTGCTGTATGCAGAGTAAACCAAACAATAGATAGATCTATTCATATAAAAGCAACGTAAGACCCCCGACCGACACACGTATCCCTGACCGTTATCACCCTGAACGGGTGATCCGTGACTTGTGCATATGCACTTCACAAGCTCTATGGTCTTCTTCTAGGAAACGTGTTAGTTATTCATTAGTCGGTGGTCCTCCGTCATTGTCCGAATTGGTTTGAATGAATATAGTATATACCCATTTAAGCCAGAATTAATAGTTCAAGAATAGTTATAAAATAATCTTTACCGACTGAGACTGTGAACTCCATTGCACCTGAATACCAAATAAATCGGGCAAGATGCTCAGCGGAATCATCAATCGACCATTTTCATTACGGGACGCTGGTATCGTAAACGTCTTTCCATTTACAACAGCCTGATCGGATAAAGGCTGATGTGCCACCGTACGATTTCCTATCGTAATTAGCAGTGCACCTGTTCCAGCTTTGCTCTGTAAAGTTCCACCTAACAAGGCTACAGATTCTCTCAGCGGAACAAACACACGGGAGTTATCCATTAAAAAAGGATCTTTTAGCTTTGTCGTGACTCCATCCAGCTCAAAAGCTCCAGCAAACATCTTACTTCCTACGGAATACCCATTTTTAGTCGCAATACTCTCCATAGCCAGTGTGCTTGTTGTAATAATGACCCTTGTATTTTTAGCTATTTTTGGGTACAGCCAGTGGATGTCATCATTATGCATTCGAATACATCCGGCGCTAACATACTTTCCTATGGAGGACTCATTATTATTGCCGTGAATCGCATATGTGGTACCATAAGTTCCGTTCACTTCTAGCCCTAGCCAGCGGTCGCCAAGTGGATTGGCCGGATCACCCCCGGGTATTTTTTCTTTGTAATAGGGTCTGTTCTTTACTTTAACTACCATTTTGAAGCTGCCTTCGGGTGTCAGTTCCTTCGACTTCCCCGTTGCGACTGGAAAGATCTTTACCAGCTTACCATCACTGAAATACGCGAGTTTGTTTGTTTTTTTGTTCACGATAATCAGATCTGATCCAGCAGCAGCTTCCGCCTTTCCCACACCTGTAAAACATGCAGCGAACAGAAGCCCAAACACAAGCATCAGCTTCATGTTCCGCTGTAATAATGATTCAAACCGGCCACCCGAAACGAAAAATCCCAATTTTCTCCACCTCCATATATAAAGACGAAATCATTTCAATTTTGTTGCATACCAACCTGTACCTATTCTTTTCAACTCGTCCCCCACATTTGACGCAGAGATTGCAATACTGTAACCAAGTGAACGCACATTAAAAAAGCCGACCTTTGGATAACCAAAGATCAGCTCTATATTTTATATGCTCAGTATTTCATGATTAGACAACTAATGTTTCTTACCTGAACCAAATGCAATCACGTATCCATCTGGATCTTTAATCGCAAAATCCTTCCAGCTCCCCCAGTCTGCTTCCTGAAGATCAGGCTCTTGAACAAATTCTGCTCCTTTACCCTTTAACTCTTCATATAGCTCGTCAAGCTCAGGATGAGTCTCCACATAAGCATAGGTGTCCCACGGAGTGATCTGACCTTGTCCGGCTATATTTGGTTGAACATCTTCCGTACGAGCTGCCTGTATTAGCTTGAATCCCAGTGCAAATTCATCGCGTACCGCCCACCAATCATTCACTTCACAGCTTAACACTGTAGCGTAAAATTCCTTGGAACGCTCCAGATTGGATACTAACCTTACTTGAACCGAGAACTGTACCTTACTCACTGTGGATCATCCTCCGATTGTCATATTTGGCTTGATCAACATTTGTAATTTTCATATTCCGATTTTATAATATCATCCAATATGAGGAAATTAAATCGAAATCAACGGACAAGCCTGTCGAAGAATGAAATCAATAAGTACCGGTGAGGTTACTGCTCTTTTCTTTGATCCAAAAAGTTTCGAACAACCTGCAAGCGAAGAGGATCTATCGGCTTTAGCGCATCTCCATCTTCTCTAACGGCTGAACCGAAATGCACTCGGCGTACACCCGTTTGTTTTATAAAATCACTTAACCCATCTGCCGTTAACCCACTGCCAGCAAGAATAGATATAGATTGCTTCGAGGTAAGCTGCTCCAGCGCAGCAAGACGTTCCGAACCTTTAGGGGCTGTATCCTCGGCTCCTGATGTTAGAATGTCAGTAATTTGAGGATAACGCATCAATATTTCTAACGCCTCAAATTGATTCCTCACTTCATCAAAAGCACGATGGAATGTCACCTCCAAACCTTTTGCAGTACGAAGTAACCTTTGAAGTGACTCTTCGTCAATTGTTCCATCAGGGCGTAACATGCCCATTACGACAGATAACCCGCCGATAGAAACGATATGCTGAATATCCTGCTCCATGGTTTCTATATCATCCTTATCATAAGAAAAGGATCTGGCATGGGGTCTAACCATTACCCTGACCGGGATAGAGACAGCATTGCGCACTTTTTCAATAAGTCCCAGACTGGGCGTCAATCCCCCTTCACTGATCCCAGTGATCAATTCAATTCGATCAGCTCCATAACGCTCGGCCAGTACTGCATCACTTAATGTTGTAGCAATAACTTCTAGTATCATTGTTGTCTCTCCTTTATTCATCTTAGAACCTTGCTTTCTGCTATTTTCTTCATCCGCACATTATCCTAACCCACATCCACATAAACACGCAAAAAAAAGGTCTTGATCCTCTACAAACACTAGAGAATCAAGACCTTTCGTTCTTAAACTATTCTTACGCCCACCACATACCTTGTGGTTGATCGCGAATAAGAATGGATTGCAAATTGGTTACTGCACGTTGGAAGCCTTCGTCTACCGTCATAAGAGGGTCTTCATGCTCGATGCTGACCACATAATCATAACCGTAAGTACGCAGCGCACTCATGATATCCGACCATTCAGATATGCTGTGTCCACAGCCAACGGAGCGGAAGGTCCATGCACGGGTCTGTACATCGCCGTAAGGCTGCATATCCGTCAGACCATACATATTAATATTGTCCTGATCCAGGTACGTATCCTTGGCATGGAAATGATGGATCGCACCAGCTTTACCAAGAATCTTGATCGCACCTACAGGATCGATGCCTTGCCACCACAGATGGCTCGGGTCTAGATTCGCGCCGATCGCATCACAGGTTGCTTCTCTTAGCTTCAGAATCGTGTAAGGAGTATGGCAGAGGAATCCGCCATGAAGCTCGATACCGATCTTAACGCCATGCTCCTCAGCCAGCTTACCAATTTCCTTCCAGTAAGGGATCAATTTATGCTCCCACTGCCAGGTTTTGATATCACTGTACACGGTAGGCCAAGGTGTAACTGGCCAGTTCGGCGCTTTTGCATCGTCGCTGTCTCCCGCGGTTCCCGAGAAAGTGTTCACTACCTTAACACCCATTAGCGAAGCTAGCTTGATCGACTTACGCAGAATTTCGTCGCCTTCACGAGCTTCTTCTTTATCCGGCGAAATCGGGTTATTATGGCAACTGAATGCACTGATCATAATGCCACGTTTCGTGAACTTCTCCAGATATTCCTTACGTGCTGATTCGCTGGCAAGCAGCTCATCTGTTGGACAGTGGGCATTTCCGGGATTGCCTCCTGAACCGATCTCTACCGCATTCAAACCAGCAGCAGCGATTTTATCAAGCATCTCATCGAGAGTCAAACTTCCAAATACAGGATCAAATACGCCTAATTTCATTTATAATACCACCTTTTCTTTGATTGGCTCCAATGCTTCAGAATGTCCGTAAACTGGATAATCACGCTTCGTTGGTGCACACCAGTTCACGCCATTGATGATCACTCTTTGGATTTCTTTGTTGTAATAGGTTGGATAAGATTCATGACCAGGTTGGAAATAAAAGATCTTCCCGTTCCCACGACGATAGGTCGATCCGCTTGGGAACACATTGCCGCCTTCAAACCAGCCGACAAAAATTAGACTCTCTGGTGCTGGCACATCAAAATGTGCTCCGTACATTTCCTCTTGCTCCAAATCGATATATTCACCAATGCCCTCAGCAATCGGGTGACTTGGGTCCATGACCCAAAGACGCTCCTTCTCCCCTGCTTCACGCCACTTTAGATCACAGCTGGTGCCCATTAACTTCATGAATATTTTGGACATATGACCCGAATGAAGCACCACTAGCCCCATGCCTTGAAGCACTCTTTGGTGAACACGATTTACAATCTCATCGCTAACTTCTTGATGGGCAACATGTCCCCACCAAATCAGTACATCTGTGTTATCCAGCACTTCTTGTGTCAGTCCATGCTCCGGTTCATCCAGCGTAGCTGTCTGAGCGTCCAGTCCAGCTTCCTGAAGGAAGCTTGCCAATTGTCCGTGAATCCCTTGCGGATAGACCTTGAGAATTCTCTCTTCCTGCCGTTCATGGCGGAATTCATTCCATACCGTTACTCTGGTCACTTTGGACACACTCCTAGTTCATAGTTATCTATGTCGTTAAACTTGACTGTTTATTCAAGAAGAAACGCCGTTGTCATCCTCAGAAGATGACAAACGTTTCTCGTAGAAAAGTAAGAATTAAGTATAACGTGGAACTTATACTTTCTTACTTTTCAAAAAATACAGGCATGCCAGTTTCAGAGGATTTATAAATAGCCTCCAAGATGCGGGTAACAACGAGCGCCTGCTCTGGCTTCACTACAGGCTCGGTGTCATTGACGATGCTTTCGATCCACTGAGTAGCCTCAGTCAATGCAGGATCATCTCCCGCGCCATCATAAAAGTCAACGCCACCGGCTTCCAGGCTGATATGCTTCTCGAATGTCTTGCCGTATTCTTCTCCGTTAATGCGCAGACCATTTTCCATATCCGCTCCACCTTCAGTACCGCAAAGCACAGTTTTAGCTTCACCAACATCAAGGGTATTCAGCGCCCAGCTTGCTTCGAGAACGATGCTAGCTCCATTCTCCATAGTAATGAATCCAATGGCGGAATCCTCAACTGTAAATTTCTCTGGATCCCACGGGCCCCAAGCGTTCGCAGCGTTTTTACGACCGGACAGCTTATGATAAGCGTTACCGACAACATATTTTGGTTTGTAGTTATCCATCATCCAAAGAGTCAAATCAAGGGCATGAGTACCGATATCAATCAATGGACCTCCGCCTTGCGCTTCCTCGTCCAGAAACACGCCCCACGTAGGAACGGCACGACGACGGATCGCCTTAGCTTTAGCATAATAAATCTCTCCAAGACCATCATTCTCGCATACCGTATGCAGATAAGCTGAATCTGGTCTGAAACGGTTTTGGTAACCGATGGTCAGCTTCTTCCCAGTTCGTTTTGAAGCATCGATCATTGCTTGCGCTTCTGCTGTGGTCTTAGCCATCGGCTTTTCACACATTACATGCTTGCCTGCCTCCATTGCCGCAATGGAAATCTCTGCATGAGAAATGTTTGGTGTACATACATGAATTACATCTATACTTGCATCTTTAAGAAGCTCTTTATAATCTGTGTAAACCACGGAGCCCTCATCCCCAAACTCCGCTTTTGCCTTCTCAGCACGCTCTGGAACGATATCGCAAAAAGCAACCATTCGAGCACCTTCCACTTTTGATAACGCTGGCATATGTTTGCCGTTTGCAATGCCTCCGCAGCCGATAATTCCTACTGTTAATGTCATTTTTGTTCTAACCTCCACTTGTTCCTGTTTTGATATCTCTATCATACAAAGCCCGGGGGCGTCTTTCTTCCTGCATTCTTGCTGTATTATTCCCGAATATTGTCTTATGGTATTTTAGGGGGGATATCCCCGTGGCATCTTTGAAAAAATGATGGAATGTCTTCACGCTGCCAAACCCGGCGGCTTCCGCCACCGCAGACATCGGCAAATCTTCATTTATTAAGATCCATTTAGCTTTGTTAAGCCGATATTCGTTTAAGAAAGCTATAAAGGTCATACCAGTATTCTTCTTGAATAGCTTGGTAAAATAATACGGGCTAAATCCCATATAGCTAGCTACCTCATTTAGCGTAATGGCTTCCTGGTAATGCTGCTCTACATAGATAAAAATTCGCTCTAATCTTTCCAGTGTTTCTCTAGACTGGTTCAGCGTATCTTCCGAGAACTTAGGCTGTTTATTGAGTGTACTCTTCGGCACTTCCCGTAAAATAACGGTCAATAGTTCAAACAATCTAGCTTTGATTAAGTAAGCGTACCCATCTCTTCGCTGCACGTCTTCCTCATAAATACTCTCAATCAGCCCTTTGATCTTCACGGCGGTTGCTTCGGGCCATTTTGAACTAGAATGCTCCATAAGCGTAAAAACCTCACGAAGCGAATAATCACTTCCGCTCAAAGCTGCGACTTCCTGAAACAGGTTAAGATCGAATTGAATTACTACCCGTTCGCTTTCAGGTGAGGCGAGAAAATAATGGACATCCCCACCGTTGATAAATTGAACCTCACCCTGCTCCATGTGAATAGGGGTATCGTTTATTCCCAGATTTAGACTTCCTTTAGTTACATATATAATTTCAATTTCTTTATGCCAATGCGGATAGCACAGCGTATCTCCTCCACATAGTAAACTTCTAAAAGGAAAATGCTTATCCACATCTGGAATTTCGAGATAAATATTCATAAGCGCAGCTCCTTATCCGGTTAAACACTAAACCAACGATAAACATGTCAATCCGATTTCACGTAAGCGTTTACTGTCTAAATGTTAGTCCTCTAATATTCTTTTGTCAATTCTGGGTCTCTGTATTCTTAATATCCTGCTCCAACTACATTTCTCCCTCTTATACACCACTTTAACAGAGATTTTCTGGTAATTTAATCGGTTTCATTCTATTAAAAAATAATTACCTTTCATGGTTCCTATCATTCACATATTTTTTAAGTGGAGTTGACAAGCATACCTGCCAGGATTTATATTCAGGGTAAGCGTTTACGTAATACTTTTTAAGTAATTTGATTTTCGAAGCGTAAACGTTTAATCTAAGGCTAACCGTAATCTAAGGAGTCGTATGAATGAACCCAACAATTAAAGATGTTGCACAAAAAGCGAACGTTTCCATTGCAACAGTCTCTCGCGTGCTAAACAATTTAAGTGGGTACTCCGACAAGACGAAACAAAAGGTAAATGAAGCTATCAAAGATCTCGGCTATCAACCTAACGCGATTGCTCGTGGCCTAATCAATAAGCGTACGCAGACGATTGGTGTAATGTTTCCAAGTGTTTCTGGAGCGTTCTCCTCCGATCTGCTTAAAGGCATTGAGGAATTGGCCAATGACCGCAATTACAGTGTAATGGTCTGTAATACCGACCAGGATGGTAAACGAACGTTAAAGTACTTACAACTCTTAAGGGAGAAGCAGGTCGATGGCATTATTTACTCTAGTGAGGTCTTGAAGAAAGAGTATTACGATGTGCTAGAAACCATGAAGATCCCAGTTGTGTTGGTTTCTTCTCAAACGGAATTTGCCAGTGTACCTTACGTGAAAGTAGACGATTACCAGGCTGCTTATGATGCTACCCTCTACTTAATTTCCAAAGGTCATAGCAAAATAGCCATGATCAGCGGAAATCCAAGCGATGCTATCGCTGGTGCACCCAGAGCCGAAGGATATCGTAAAGCGCTTGAAGCGAGCGGGATTCCTTTCGACAGCCGCTATCTCACCTTTGGAGACTTTCTGTATGAAAGCGGGAGCATTGCAATGGAAGCTCTCTTGGAGCAAGCCCCTGATGTCACTGCCGTCTTTGCCGCTAGTGATGAAATGGCGATTGGTGCTCTTTCCACGGTCATCAAATATGGTTTAAGTGTTCCCGACGATATATCCATTATGGGTTATGACGATCTTGGAATGGCGAAAATGATTATTCCTCCGTTAACTACAGTGCGTCAACCACTGTACGATATTGGTAAGATCGCCGTGGAGAAGCTTATTCAGATGATTGAAACAGGCGAGACTGTGGATAGTAAAATTGTCGATCACTTAATCGTGGAAAGACAAACGGTAAGATCACTTACCTGAGTCTTTTTACCCCTTTTACGTAAACGTTTACTCTCTCTATTGGTGATGCATATCTGCCGTCTATAAGTAGCAGAATATCAATTAGTTTTCATTTACGTACATGTTTAATCTCTTACATGTTCATAATACCAACAAATTATTAGGAGGATTTAATCATGAAAAAAACAATCAAACCCGTAGTGGTTAGCGTACTGGCTATGTCCGTACTTAGTGCCTGTGGTAGCAATGCGGCTGACAACAGCGCAAATAGTGGTGGAAATGCCTCCTCCGGTGAAAAGGTAAAAGTCGAGTTTTTCCAAAATAAAACCGAAGCCAAAGCCACCTTCGACAAGCTGGTTGCGAAATTCAATGAAGCCAATCCAAATATTGTTGTCACACAGGTTAACCCGCCAGATGCTGAAACCGTATTGAAAACTCGTGCAGCGAAGAAAGATATTCCTGACGTGGTAGGGATCGGAGCAACTGACACCTACAAGACGTTATCTGGCAGCGGTCTTTTTGAAGATTTCACAGGCGATCCACTCGCTGAGAATATCCAGCCAGCATATCTTCAAATGCTGAAAGACCTGACGGGCTCGGACGAACTGAATGGTCTTCCATTCTCTTCAAACGCAAGTGGTGTCATTTACAATAAAGCGATGTTCGCTGAAGCCGGTGTTACTGTTCCAACTACTTGGGATGAGTTCATGGCTGTCGCTCAAAAGTTCAAGGACAGCGGTAAAAATGCTTTTTACCTGACACTTAAGGATTCATGGACAACACTTACGCCGTTCAACTCCCTCTCCACGATCATTAAAGGGAATGATTTCTTCAAGGAGCGTGCGGCAGGCACTGTAACCTTCGCAGACAGCTTTAACGAGGTTGCTGAAAAGCTGCTTAAGCTGACGGAATACGGACAAAAAGATATTTTTGGTAAAGGTTACAATGACGGAAACACAGCATTCGCTAAAGGTGAATCCGCAATGTACCTGCAAGGCGTATGGGCGATCCCAGAAATCGTGAAAGCCAATCCATCCATTGAACTTGGCGTATTCCCATTCCCAGCAACAAATGATGCTGCCGATAACAAAGTCATTTCTGGCGTAGATACGTTGCTGACGATTTCCAAGAACACTAAACATAAAGAAGAAGCAAAGAAATTCGTAGACTTCCTGCTTCAACCTGAGAATGTTAGCCTATACATCAATGAGCAAAAAGCATTCCCAGCTGTAAAAGGTGTAACACAAGATGATCCAACGATGGATGGCTTCAAAGAAGCGTTTAGCGCTGGCAACTTGGCTGACTTTGCTGACCACTACATTCCAAGTGCGATGAAAGTGGATACCATCAACCAATCCTTCTTGCAAAAGAAAGACATTAAAGCTTACCTAGAACAGCTTGATAAGGAATGGGATAAAGTAGCTAACCGGAAATAAACTGATCAGACAAACATGAACCGCGAAAGAGAACAGGGCTTCCCCTCTTCTCTTTCGCTTTTACAATGAGGAGGATTACATGATGGCCAAACGCCGAGTCGCCTTTTATCTGATGACTATACCGGCATTACTTCTTTTCTTTGCCTTCCATACCTTTCCTGCAATCCAGGGTATATATTATTCGTTCACGAACTGGGACGGCTTTAGTGACAGCTTTGATTACGTAGGATTTAAGAACTTCATTAACATTTTTCAAGATGAAAATGTGTTGAATTCATATGTGTTCACTTTTAAATATGCCATTCTAACCACTATTCTTATCAATATCATCAGCTTGTTGATTGCGCTTGGACTTAACGCCAAAATTAAAGCTAAAAACTTTTTCCGTGGCGTATATTTCTTGCCGAATATCCTCAGCGTATTGATTGTTGGTTTTATTTTCAACTACTTGTTCGCTAATGTATTCCCTATTTGGGGTGCGAAAATCGGCAGCGAATTCCTATCACAGAACATTCTCGGTAACTCCGACTGGGCTTGGATCGGTATCGTCATTGTAGCCGTTTGGCAGGGGATTGCTTATAACACGATTCTCTATCTGGCGGGTCTTCAAACCATTCCTCATGATCTTTACGAAGCTTCCAATCTGGACGGCGCTAGTCGCTGGAGAGAATTCTGGAGCATTACGTTTCCAATGCTTGCTTCCTTCTTCACCATCAATATGGTGCTCGCGATGAAGGGCGGTCTAATGGTATTCGACCAAATCGTTGCCTTGACAGGTGGGGGACCAGGTCGTTCAACGCAATCCATTGCCCACTTAATCTACACAGGCGGCTTCCAAGGCGGAGAATTTGCCTATCAATCGGCGAACGCCGTGATTTATTTTATCGTGATTGTCGTTATCTCCGCCCTTCAGCTTAAATTTCTGCAGAAACGGGAGATGGACTTATGATCAAAAAATCAACCAACTGGCCTGTAACGATTCTTATCGCCCTAGGCTCAATACTGATCCTGTTTCCGCTGTACATGACCATTGCCATCGCACTCAAGAATCCCGAGGAAATGGCTCAATCAATCTTCTCGCTGCCAACTGGCCTGCATTTTGAGAACTTCTCCAATGCGATTAAAGCAACGAATTTCTTCAATGCATTAGGAAATAGTACCGTGATTACCATTACAACAGTCGTGTTCATATTGCTTACCAACTCCATGGTAGCCTATGCTATTGCACGTAATATGAAGCGAAGATTTTTTAAAGTGCTTTACTTCTATTTTATCAGCGCAATGTTTATCCCTTTCCAGATTATCATGCTGCCTGTGGTCAAAGTGACTACGGATCTGCACATGAACAACATTGTAGGGATTATTATTCTATACGTCGTATATGGTCTGGCTTTTAACGTGTTTGTTTACACCGGTTATATCCGTTCCATTCCGTATGAACTGGAAGAAGCGGCTACAGTAGACGGTGCATCGACCTTCGGAACGTTCTGGAAGATTATTTTTCCGCTTCTTGCTCCTGTTAGTGCAACGATCGGTATCCTGTCTTGTCTATCCACTTGGAATGACTTTATGCTACCGCTGGTTCTGCTCGGCGATCAGGATTCCTACACACTTCCGCTGGTACAATATGTATTCCAGGGGCAGTTTAGTACAGATTTCAACTTAGCTTTCGCTTCATATTTGCTCGCATTAACCCCGATGCTCATCGTCTATTTGTTCGCTCAAAAATGGATTATCAGCGGACTTACATCAGGATCCATTAAATAAAATAGTAAGATCTATATAGAGATAGGAGATTACAACCTTGGATAAAAAATGGTGGAAAGAAAGCGTAGTGTATCAAATTTACCCCCGCAGCTTTAAAGACAGTAACGGGGATGGTATTGGTGATCTGCAAGGGATTATCTCGAAACTTGATTATTTAAATCATCTTGGTGTCGACGTGGTGTGGCTGTGCCCAGTGTACCAGTCGCCTAATGACGATAACGGTTATGATATCAGTAATTATCAAAGTATTATGGATGATTTCGGAACGCTCTCCGATTGGGAGGAACTACTTGCTGGTCTTCACAGCCGTGGCATGAAGCTGATTATGGACCTTGTGGTCAACCATTCCTCAGATGAGCATGCTTGGTTCGTAGAGTCCCGCAAATCGCAGGATAATCCTTATCGTGATTATTATATCTGGCGTCCGGGTAAAGACGGACAGCCCCCGAACGACTGGGGCTCCTTCTTCAGTGGATCAGCTTGGGAATACGATGAGAAATCGGAGGAATATTACCTCCATCTCTTCTCCCGGAAACAACCGGATTTAAATTGGGACAATCCAAAGCTCCGCAAGGAAATCTACGATATGATGACCTGGTGGCTAGATAAAGGAATTGACGGATTCCGCATGGACGTGATCAACCTGATCTCCAAAGTACCGGAATTGCCTAGCGTTTCTGGGGAAAGTAACGGAGAACAGCCTACGTACCACTTCGGTGGAGACTATTTCGTTAACGGTCCACGCGTACATGAGTATATGCAGGAAATGAACCGTGAGGTGCTATCCAAGTACGATATCATGACAGTGGGCGAAGCTGTTAATGTTACTCCAGAAGAAGCTTCACTGTATGTTTCCGAGGATCGTAACGAGCTGAACATGGTATTCCATTTCGAGCTCATGGACGTCGATTCCGGTCCTGGAGGTAAATGGAATGTACAGCCTTGGAAGCTGGCGGACATTAAGTCCATTATTTCCAAGTGGCAAGTCGCACTCGACGGTAAGGGTTGGAACAGCTTGTATATGAACAACCATGATCAGCCGCGTATGCTATCCCGCTTTGGTGATGATAAGCTGTTCCCGAAAGAGTCTGGCAAAATGCTAGCAACACTGCTTCATACGCTCCAAGGTACACCTTACATCTATCAAGGTGAAGAAATCGGCATGACAAATGTTCAATTTGCTTCCATCGATGACTACAAGGATATTGAAATTGTAAATATGTATAAGGAATACTTGGCTGCCGGACACTCGGAAGAAAAAATCATGAATTCCATTTACATCAAAGGTCGGGACAATGGCCGTACGCCGATGCAATGGAACTCGGAACCGCAGGCAGGCTTCACTACCGGCAATCCGTGGTTGGCTGTGAACCCTAACTACAAAGATATCAACGTAGAGAAGGCACTGGCTGATCCCGATTCTATTTTCCACTACTATAAGAAGCTAATTGAACTGCGTAAGCAGCATGAGATTATCGTATACGGAAACTATACAATCTTGGCCGAGGAGAATGAGCAGGTATACGCTTATCTACGTACTCTTGGAGAAGAACAGCTACTGGTTGTATTGAATTTCTTCGGAGAGCCTACGACTTTCGAACTTCCTTCTACTGTGAAATTCCAAGCGAAGGAATTGCTTATTGCCAACTACGAAGTAAATCCAGAAGAAGAACTAAACACAATTCAGCTTCGTCCTTATGAAGCTCGTGTATATAAGCTTAAATAATAAAATCCATCCGATCTGTCAGCAAAGATCAATGGTAGAACTATAAAAAGGAGCCCTTCGGCTCCTTTTTATTTTATATGCTTGTAAAAACTTTTAAATTCACTTTATGTAGCTTAGCCTTCTGTGTTAATAATTCCATAATGAATAAGGTCATCATATTTATTTTCTTTATAGATATGCTGTAATAAAATGCCTTCCTCCACCATTCCACATTTTTGCATTACCTTCCCAGATCCGGGATTTGAAGCAAAGTGTCTTGCAAATACTTTATGATAATGCTTTTCTGAAAAAGCAAACGCAATGATCGCTTTTGTTGCTTCAGTCGCGTATCCTTTACCCCAATATTCCTCACCTATCCAATATCCAACTTCACCATTTCTATTTGTTTGATTATTTGTCAGACCTATAGCTCCATAAAGCTCGTTTGTACTTTTATCCGTAATTGCAAACTCATAATACATATTATTGATAAAATTCTCTTCATGAGCTTCAATCCATGATATTGCACATTCGATAGTGTATGGATAAGGTAGGGTCAACGTACTTTTGTAGATATTATAATTATTGCAGAGTTCCGAGACACGCTTAGCATCAGATAATTCAAAGGGTCTTAAAATCAATCTTTCGGTCGTCATTGTTCTTTTCTCTTGATTGAACATTGTTTTACCTCCGCTCCAGAATCTCCTGCACAATCGGTATCGCCAAACTCATAATTCTCAGCTGAAAGCTATATACTATCATCTTACATTGTTCCTCCTACCGACACTGGGTTTACCTGTACCTGATCTGCATGCAATTTTTCAATAATCGCCAACAGGAAGGTTTCGGCTAGACTATTCTTTTTAATAGCACTGGTGGCCTCTTCCAAAGTAAACCATTCTGCATGATCTACCTCAGCACTCACCTGACATAAGTCCTCCGTATCTGCAACACCTATAAAATTCAGCATCAGCGTATTAGAAGGTGCGAAATACAAGCTGCGCATATATTCATAAGCTACAATATCAATTCCTACCTCTTCTTTCACCTCACGAATAAGTGTGGTTTCCGCATCTTCACCTTTATTCACGTACCCTGCAAGCAATATATAATCTGGTCGGTTATACTGCTGAATCAATAGAATCTTATTCATATCCCGATTTAATACTGCTGTACTGATCGCCGTGCTAAAAATAGGGAATCTGAACGTTTCGCATGCATTACAATAAGGTACCTGCCCTTCCCCATCGCTTTCTTTCATTACTAACGCTGTTCCACACTCTAGACAATATTTCAAGCTGATCTCTTCCTTCTATAATAAAGTAGTCAATACCTATTCCAGTTGCGGTGGAACACGATGCTGCGTAGCTTGTTCAAACCCATAGGCTATGGATAGGAGCGTAGGCTCACTATAGGCTTTTCCGGAAAAAACTACACCAAAGGGCCCCCGAGTAGGATCACCGTCAGCATCAATAATGCCCTGATCTACATACCCTGCCGGAACGGTAATTAACGGATACCCCAAGCGTGCCGCAATATACATACCATCTACATCACCAGGCAGTAATAATGCATCCAAACTATATTGTTCCAACACATAATCTATTCCTTGCTCGAGTGCAAGCTTTCTGTATTCTTGTTTCTTTTGCTGATATTCTTCTTCCGTTAAAGTTACTTCCTCTGACCTAGTTAATGTGTCTTGCCCATATTGTAATGCGATTTCAGCATGGATCTCATTATACGCTATCAGTTCTTGCAAAGAGTGAATCGGAACGGAATCATCTACCCCAGATAAATACGCATTGAGCCCCTTTTTAAATTCATAACAGATCACATCATTATTCCAGTTTTGTTGTTCAACGTAAAGCGTAACCGGATCTATAATCGTAGCGCCTTCATTCTTCAAAGTCTGGATAGCTGCTTCCATAATTGAAAGTCGCTCTGCATCTAAATGGTTATAATAATGCCGTGGGACACCTATTCTTGCTTGCCGTATAAAGCTTTTATCTAGAAATGGAGTATAGTCCGTAAAAGCATGCTTCTCGCTCGATAATGTTGCTTCATCCTTGTCATCCACTCCCGTTAATGCCCCCAAAATAATCGCCGCATCCGTAACCGTTTTAGCAATAGGTCCAGGAGTGTCTTGGCTAACTGAAATAGGAATCACTCCAGTACGACTGACTAATCCGACCGTTGATTTGATCCCGACGAGAGCATGCTGACAGGCGGGCCCAACAATTGATCCCGCGGTTTCTGTTCCGATCGACGCTGCTGCCAAATTTGCCGCAATAGCTGCCGCAGGTCCAGAACTAGATCCGCTGACAAATACGCTCCCCGGTCCGTAAGGATTCAGCACTAGCCCTCCCCGGGAGCTATACCCAGCTGGCATTGAACTAGACATAAAGTTAGACCACTCCGACATATTCGCCTTTCCAAGCAAAACAGCTCCTGCCGACCGAAGTTTCGCAGCTACGAAGGAATCTTTTGCCGCGAATGATCCTGCTAAAGCTATTGACCCAGCACTCGTATGCATCTCATCCGCAGTATCTATATTATCCTTCAACAATATAGGAATACCGTGTAAACTTCCCCGACTTCCTTGTTCCCTACGTTCAATATCCAGTGCTCTAGCGATGTCTTTAGCCTCTGGATTGATTTCTAAGATTGCGTTTATGTCTATATCGTACTTATGAATCCGTTCCAAATAGGCTACTACCAAATCTTCTGAGCTGACTACGCCTGCTTCCATAGCCGCTTGCAGCTTTGCAATATCTGCTTCTATTATCCATTCCTGAATTTTGATCTTCATCAGAACAGCTCCTTCAAGTATAATCGCCTTCGGCGTCCTTATAAGGACGGTAAGCGTTTAGTGAGAAATATAAGGATAAAATATAGTGTGAAACGTATACTTTCTTATATTTCAAAATAATGTAATTCTCCCTAGCATAAACCTACCATAAATGATTAGCTCAATGACATGACGAATTTGACTATAATTATTTAAACCTGTGATTTGACTCCCTCGGCTACAGATGATAGGGTATTTTCGAAGTTAAATTTTTCCGGGAGGGAATGCCCATGACGGAAGTAAAGCTTAGTATCGGATACGACGAATTCGAAGAAGGCCAAAGAATTGGCACTGAAATTGAGAAACTTAGTAGCAGCCCTGAAAGTTCTTCGCTGACAAGTCTAATTATCGGTGATTGGGGGCAAGCCTACGAAAATAGTTCAGAAGAAGTTGTAGAGTCACTGGTTACGCATAGTGCTAGTTTCCCTGCTTTGCGCAAGCTTTTCATAGGCGAGATGGGCTATGAGGAATGCGAGATTTCTTGGATTACCCAAAGTGATCTATCGCCGTTGCTCCCTGCTTTTCCAGAGCTACAGTCACTCACGATTCAAGGTGGGAATGAGCTGAGCCTCTCAGAACTCAAACACGACAAGCTAGAAGAACTGATTATTATAAGTGGAGGCTTAGGTAAAACCGTTCTTGAACAGATTGCAACTAGCCAATTGCCGAATTTGCGCAAGCTGGAGCTATATCTCGGCGTAGATAACTACGGATTTGACGGCAGCCTAGCAGATCTTCTCCCTCTTATAGAAGTAGGAAAGTTCCCTAAGCTTACTTATCTAGGTTTAAAAAATAGCCAGATCCAAGATGAGATCGCAGGTGCATTAGCAAATGCTCCTATTCTGGATCAGCTAGATACGCTCGATCTATCACTCGGTACCCTAAGCGACGAGGGGGCAGAATTGCTACTAGCCAGCGACAGAATCAAAAAATTAAAAGCATTAAACCTAAGCCATCATTATATGTCTGACGAGATGATTAACCGCTGGAAGCAAAGTGGATTGCCTGTTGATGTTAGCGACAAGCAGGAAAGCGATGATGAGGAAGACTGGCGTTATCCTTCCATCACAGAGTGAGCCTCTCATGAGGCCGATGATCGTTATCGGTATTCCCGGTGATAAACGGACTAGCGGCATCCAGCAAGCGCGTTCCGATCTTGGAATGCCCCCTGCCATTATTTTATCGTACGCTGAGTTTCTGCAAGGAAGATCGTTAGGCGATCTTATGGAAGAGCAGAAGAAACAGATACCCCGTCAGTCCTCCGTTTATAACGGAGTAGATCTCAGTGCAGCTCCCCCGCTACTGAGACTGGAATCGCCTGGCAGCAGCTTCGAGATAGAACGAGCCATTATCGCTCTGGGTGCACCGGATTCGGAAGATATGGACGATTCCCTGCATCCCTTCGCCGATAGGCCTGATCCGCGACCACTCCGCGTGAAGGTAGCCCGTCAATTGAAGGAAATGCAAGGTGTCCTGCATCATCCATCACAATGGTTCCGTGGCTACTGCCGAATGCTGGCTAGACTACAGCGAGAGGCCAACACCGCGTGTCCAGGTTCACTGTGGTTAAATGACCCTACTGACATTGCGGCCATGACCGATAAACGCCAGACACAACAGATTCTGAGCGAGGCAGGGATTCCAATCCCTCGCCCAGTAGGCGAAGATCAGCAGCCTACGGATTATGACTCTCTCCGGGAGATGATGTTATCCCGGCGCATGCACCGGGTATTCATTAAGCTGGCCTTTGGTTCTGCCGCTTCTGGAGTGATCGCCTATCAAATCCATCCTGTGACGGGGGCCGAAATTGCCTTAACAACAGTGGGGGTCGAGGATTACATCACTCGACCACCCATTTACTATAATTCCGGTAAACTTCGACGGTACACGGATACCGCCACAATCTCGGGAATTATGAACTGGATCTACCAGCACGGTGCTTATGCTGAGCAATGGATCCCTAAAGCGGGGCTTAAGGGTAAAGCATTCGATATTCGCCAGCTAGTCGTTCTCCGCGAGGCCTGCCACGCGGTTGCCCGGGTCAGCCCTACACCAATTACGAATCTGCATTTACGCAACCAGCGGATGTCTCTTTCGGAAGCCGGTCTGTCTGAATCCGTACAGGAGCAGGTGCGGAATACCGCTGTGCAAGCACTGGCTGCTTTTCCCCGTTCCGGGGTAGCCGGAATCGATGTACTCGTCTCCGGGGGTTCACAGCAATGTTTTGTCGCGGATGTCAATCCATTTGGCGACTTGCTGTACGATGTGAAATACCGCGGCTGCAGCACCTACGAATGGGAAATGAAGGTATTGTCGGCTAGAGACTATATCACACCTCCCTCCACACCGCTTATAAAGGAAGGATTATCTTAATGGATATGAACACCATCGTCGGCACTCATGACATTCTTATGATCACACTCGATACTCTTCGTTATGATGCTGCTGTTATGGAAGAATCAAACTGCCCGAACTTGTGCGGAACCGGATCATGGGAGAAAAGACATACCCCAGGCAGCTTTACCTATGCGGCTCATCACGCCTTCTTCGGCGGTTTTTTGCCTACTCCAGCCACAACGGATAAGACGGAACATATCCGAATGTTCCATTCCCGAAACACCGGAATGAAGACGCATCCCCATACCTGGCTGTTCGATACACCCGATATCGTATCCGGGCTTGCTGCCGAGGGCTACCGTACGGTTTGTATTGGGGGCGTTATTTTTTTCACCAAAAAAAATCCACTCGCTCGTGTGTTACCAAGCTATTTCCAGCACAGCTACTGGCGGATGACGTTCGGGGTCACCAATCCGCGTTCCACAGAGCATCAGGTGAATCATGCCTTGAAGCTGTTGAAGGATACTCCACGCGAACAAAGATTGTTCATGTTCCTCAATGTCTCAGCCATTCACGGGCCAAACCATTATTTTATACCCGGTGCTAAAAAGGACTCCGTAGACAGCCAGCGCGCCGCACTCCGCTATGTGGATGGTGAACTGGGCCGATTATTCGATGCCTTCCGGGAACGCGGTAATCCTACCTTCTGTCTGGCGTTTTCTGATCATGGAACCGCTTTTGGCGAAGATGGCTATCAGGGGCATCGCTTGGCTCACGAGACCGTATGGAACGTCCCTTATCGGGAATTTATTTTATAAAAGGAAAGGATGGAGAACTGTTATGACGTTATCGTCCTTCTCTTTAGAAGAGCTTCACGGGTGGAAAGACAATATTACTGCTAACCCTTACCGATCTTATCTGTATTCCTATCCACACAAAACAGCTTACAGGGATTTGCAGCCTCCGATGCCGCTAGAAACCTTATGGCGAGATGAACCTGCAGAATCCTTTTTTCTATATATGCATATCCCGTTTTGCGGTGCTCGCTGTGGATTCTGCAACCTGTTCACCTTGCCTGATAAACGCGCGAATGTTCACGCTACATACGTAGACGCGCTAGAACGCCAAGCCAAGCAATGGGCAGCGTTCACCAAACATAAGCCGTATGCCCGTTTCGCGATTGGTGGTGGAACACCTACATTATTGGCGGCAGATCAACTGCGTCGTTTGTTCCACATTGCCGTTGATACGATGGGACTGGATACGAGCTCAGCCTCCATCTCAGTGGAAACTTCACCGGAGACGATCACCGAAGAGAAGCTGAATATTCTAAAAGAATATACGGTGGATCGGGTCAGCATGGGCATTCAAAGCTTTGTCGCAGCTGAATCGGCGGCCATCTATCGCCCACAAAATCCGGATGAGGTGTATCGCGCACTAGAGCTGCTGGGAAAATATGATTTTCCCATTCTGAATTTGGATCTGATCTATGGTCTTCCAGGGCAGACCGTCGATTCTTGGCTGTATTCGCTAAATCAGACGCTTAGCTATGATCCTGAGGAAATCTTTATTTATCCGCTCTATACCCGTGAGCATACCATCGTAAAGCCTGATGATATCCAGCGTCAGGAAGATATTCGCCTAGACTGCTACAAGGCCGCTGGGCAGCTGCTTAAAGCCAGAGGTTATCACCAATATTCCATGCGTCGTTTCGCCAAGGAAACCGCAGGAACGGATAAACGCATTCTTGACTACAGCTGTCAGGAAGAAGGAATGGTCGGGCTAGGCTGCGGGGCTAGGTCTTATACCCGCAATGTGCATTACGCTTCCCGTTATGGGGTGAGCCGTAAAGCAACCGAGAGCATTATTGCCGATTACGTCAGTGCAGATCGTTACGATACGGCAGATTACGGAATTGTGCTAAGTCTAGAAGAACAGAAGCGCCGCTTTATTCTAAAGGCGATTTTACATAGTGAAGGTCTGAGGCTTGAAGATTATAGTCTGCGCTTCGGAAATTCACTCTGGAGTGATTATCCTGAACTGTCTAACCTGCTTCATACCGGCTTAGGGAAAGAAGAAGATGGAGTATTACGCCTCACTACTGAAGGCATGGGCTACTCCGATTCCATCGGTGATTGGTTTATTTCAGGAGAGATACGAGAGCAGATGGAAAGGTTCGTATTGCCATGAATGCGGTCCTCTACTACCGTGGGTCTCTCACCTCCTGCAACTATGACTGCCCCTACTGTCCTTTCGGCAAAACAAGAGACAGCGCAGCCACTCTCGCGAAGGATCGACAAGGATTGGAAACCTTTGTCGAGTGGGCCTCTCTGCAAGGTACAGCGGGCCATCGGTTGTCTATCTTTTTCAATCCTTATGGCGAAGGTCTGATTCATCGCTGGTACAAAGAAGCGATGGTCTTGCTCTCCAATATGGAGCATGTGGAGAAGGTAGCGATTCAGACGAACCTTTCAGCAAATCTTGACTTCATTCATAAGCTGAATCGAAACAAGGCTGCCTTTTGGGCTACTTACCACCCCGGACAGGTGAGCGAGGATAAGTTTCTAACGCAATGCATGACTTTGTATGAGAATAATGTGCCTTTCAGTGTAGGGAGCGTTGGGATCCGCAGCGCCTTTCCTGCTATAGCCTCGCTTCGCGCAGCATTACCGGAGAGTGTATATCTATGGGTCAATGCTTATAAAGATAAACCGGATTACTATACTGCCGAGGATCTTTCCATTCTTAGCAAAATTGATCCGCATTTTGCTGTGAATGCTATGGATTACGAGAGCCTTGGTCAAACCTGCAACGCTGGAAATGAAGTCTTTTATGTACAAGGCGCTGGACTGGTGAAACGCTGCTATAAGGACAGAGGTGTCATAGGCAATCTCTACCGCGATGGCTTGGAAGGCCTATCCGCTGTAAGAGCCTGCCGAATGAAGGTATGCGACTGTTATATCGGTTATATTCATATGCCAGAGCTGAAGCTGCAAAACATCTATGGATCAGGTCTGCTCGAACGGATCCCTTATGGCGCTATGAATCATTGAGGCGAGAATTTGCAGTAAGGTTAACTGCATGTTAAATTTCAAGAAATAGAGCCCTGTCAGTATTTCTAGACAGGGTTTCTTGTCTTCGTGTGGAATATGAAAAGTAGCCCTCGTCTACAGGGCGACAGCAAACACTAAGTTGGAGGGATGAATAGCTGATGAAAAACATTATTAATTTTGCGCATCGCGGCGCATCGGCAGTGTGTCCGGAAAATACTATGGCAGCGTTCCGCAAAGGTCTTGAGTTAGGTGCAACCGGCATTGAAACCGATGTACAAATGACCAAGGATGGCGGGCTTGTTCTTATTCATGATGAAACCCTAAACCGTACGACAAGCGGAAGTGGCTATGTGAAGGATAAAACCCTTGCAGAAATTCTGGAAGTGGACGCGGGCTCTTGGTTCAGTCCCGAGTTCAAAGGCGAGAAACTCCCGTTGCTAGAAGATTTGTTAGATCTGCTGCAAGGTCGAGATACAGTACTGAACATCGAGTTTAAAAATGGTACTTTCTTTTACCCGGGTATGGAGGAAAAGGTTATCGCGGCTGTACGGGAGTTCAAGATGAGCGATCGCGTGATTTTTTCAAGCTTCAACCATTATTCACTAGCTCACAGTAAAACGATCGCACCTGAGATCAAGACAGGAATTCTATACGGGGAAGGTCTGTATCGTCCTTGGGATTATGCAGCTACGCTTGGCGCAAACGCACTACATGCTTATCATCAAGCAGTGCTTCCTGAATTCGTCGAAGAAGCCGCTAAGCATGGCATCGCTTATCATCCTTGGACTGTTAATGATCCAGAGCGGATGAAGGCTTTAATCGAAGCTGGAGTGTCAGGTATTATTACAGATCATCCAGATGTGCTGGCTGGGCTTCTAGCTAAATAATAAGGGAGTGTGACTGTGTGAAAAAAGTCTGGTTGCTCGGATTCGGCTTTTTCAGCATCAGCATTACGTGGAGTCTGTATAACGCATTTGTACCCTTTTTTCTAGAAAAATACGTACATAGTGTGGCACTTATCAGCTTCTTGATGACGATTGATAATTACTTTGCCTTATTCCTGCAGCCTTGGATTGGCAACCGTAGTGACCGCACTACCTCGCGTTTTGGACGCAGAATGCCTTATCTTATGATCGGTATGCCTTTCGCTGCCGTGCTAACCATGCTGATTCCGTTCCATACCGGACTATTTACACTTCTGTTGTTTATGATGCTGATGAATCTGGCCATGAGCTTATACCGTTCACCAACCGTCGCCCTCATGCCGGACATTACGCCAGAAGAGCAGCGTACGAAGGCCAACGGGCTGATTAATTTCATGGGTGGGTTCGGTTCTATTCTCGCTTTTGGCGTAGGTTCTATCCTGTATAAATCAAACCCAGCGCTACCGTTTATCGTTGCTGGACTGATTACCTTATTATGTCTGTTTATCGTATCACGCTTTATTAAAGAAAATCGGGATGGCGTAAACGTGCAAATGAAGCTTCCTTCAGAAGCAGGGACTGCCACCAAGCCAACTCGTATTTCCTTTCGAAGTCAGCTTGACCGTACCACAGTATTTTTGCTAGCGGCGATTTTCTTCTGGTTCGTAGCATATCAAGGCGTTGAGACACTGTTTACCTTATATGGCAAACATCATCTCGGCCTAAGCGAACAGGCGGCCTCCTTCTCGCTCACTTTCTTCTCTTTGGCCTTTGTGCTGTTCGCCATTCCGAGCGGTTGGCTGGGCGGAAGATTCGGGAAGAAAAAAATGATCATCATCGGCGTATGCGGACTAATGACCATTTTTGCTCTCGTCGGTTTTGCAAAGGACTTATTGCTCCTTCGAGGGTTACTGTTGCTAGGTGGAGTCTTCTGGGCTTGTATTAATATCAATTCCTATCCTTATGTTGTGGCAACAGGGACAGAAGAGAGCATTGGTACACGAACTGGGATGTATTATCTCGTCTCTTCCCTTGCGGCCATCAGTTCGCCTCCACTATTGGGACTTATGATTGATATCTTTGATTACTCGATCCTGTTCTACGTGGCGGCGATTAGTATGGCAGTTGCTCTTGTCTGCTTGTTCCTCATGAAAGGCCGCAAGGATGTGACTAACAGCATTCATTCGCCTGGCGCATAATTTCATTTCAAGTAGAATAGTTAGTCCAATAAAAATAGCGGCAGTCTAGGACCTATTGTAGAGGTCCATGGCTGCCGCTTGTATTTTACACCAACTCATGCTAATTCTTATAGACGGAGTAACGCCCCGTACCAAGCTGTTTGGCAGCGTACATCGCTGTATCTGCTTCATTTAGCAGCCTAAAATGATCCACCTTACCATGACTTATGCTGATCCCTATACTCATGGATACGAACAAGTTATGCTCGCCAAGCTGGTAACTCTTAGTCGTCTTCTCCAGAATCCGCACAGCAAGCTGCTCCGCTTCCTTCTGAGTGCTACCTTTGGCGACAATCACAAATTCATCCCCGCCGACGCGGAAAATATGACGTTTTCTTTTGCTGGAGAATTGAATTAGATTTTTACCCACTTCTTGCAGCAATAAGTCCCCCACATGATGCCCCAAGCTGTCATTGATCGATTTGAAACGATTCAGATCCAGAAACAAAACAGCAAGCTGTTCATTTACTTTGCATCGATCCCAAAAATGATCCATTCCATTCTTATTCAATAACCCCGTTAAAGCATCCTTATACGCCAGTTCTTTCAATTGCTCTCTTTCAGCCAATACTAGATTCATGCGTGTAAGTAAAAACATACATAGGGCTATCGTAAGACTATAGACCAACAGCGGTATAATAACCCCATCATCGGCCACTTCATTTCCCAGTAAGGTTTCTACACCTAGCTGGTGCATGATCCATAGGGAGGCGACGATAATGATCACGGAAAGACCGGTATGAATCGCTCTTTTTTGAGGCGTTTTAGATGAAATATCCCGGTAAAGTCTTAGCACTGAATAACCGGCCGCTGCTGCGATGAGAATGGAGAATAACGTTTGTAAGTAAATCTGGACCTCTGCCACCTTAAATTCGCACATCCTTCTGACTACAAAAATGATTAACTATCTGAGCAATTACTATATTAAAATGCTCTGAACATTATCTGAACACTAATTATATCTTCAAATGCCGTGCACAATTGTATAGTTCACAATTCCATGTCGAATCGGATTTAATAATCCGGGTGATAGATGTATTACTGAGCAAAACAGTTACATTCAGTTCTGGAAAAAGTCTTCTAAGACTACTCCGTAAAATCGCACCATGGCTAACGACCAATATACGACTGCCCGGATGTTTCTCCGCGATATCTTCGATGGCCTGACTGCCTCTGATCTCACTGGCCTCCGGACTTTCCAGTCCCAAATCCAACTTCTTCCACTCACTTCCCCATCGTTCAACGCGATCTTGTTCCGTAGTACCTTCAATCTGCCCTGCGTTCATCTCACGGATACCTGGTACTAAACCGGCGATCTCCATGCCAAGCCTTGTTGCAATTACCTCTGCTGTTTGTCGCGCTCTAAGCAGATCACTCGAATATAAATAGTCCCATTGTTCAGTGCTGAGCCGTTCAGCAAGAAGAACCGCCTGCTGCACCCCCTCAGCATCCAATGGATTATCCGTATGCCCTTGCGCTCTGCCTTCTTTATTCCACGCGGTACTTCCATGGCGAATTAAACCTATTGTAGTCATAAAGATCTCCCTTTAGTTGTTGAGTTCTAGTACTATTCTTGTAATGGTATCTACATTCTATCAGAATCTTTCCATGAGTATTTGAAAAATCAGGTTATCCATGTTTTAGAACTTGAGGTATAATAAACCTTACCGCTTTTTACATCAGCTACAGGATAAGGAGATTTTGGTTCATATGAAAAAGTTATTGTTTCCGTTCTTTCTCGCATTTCTACTATGTTTGGTTCCGGTTTATACAGTTTGTTCCTCCACTGCTGGTGCTGCTCCGGTTCCGAAAAACACCGTGTATGTGACCAAGAATAATCACTCGTACATCCCGCTGCGTCTCTTAAATAATTTCACTGGTATACATGCTGAAATGAATGCTAGTGACAAACGTATAACCATTACGAACGCAGACACTAAGATTACACTTACTGTAGGACAAGCAGCTGCGCTAGTCAACGACAAGCCAGTTACACTAACCGATTCCGCTTTTAGTGATAACGGTACGGTATATATCCCTTTGTCTTTTATCAGTAAAACGCTGGGCTTTCAATTAGAGTGGAATCAGGAAGCCTCTTCTGTAACCCTTACTAATAACGGGGTTTCATCAACGGTACCTGTACTGACTGGCGCACTTATCAAAGCAGATTCCTCCCCCGTTGTCAGTGCTAGCAAAACTTTCAAGGTGGGCGGCAGATCCTTCAAAGCCCAAACGGTTACGGTATCCCTACTGCATCCTAAAGTGAAGCTCGACGTTGTACTAGCAGGAAATACGGTAGGAAAAGTGGAGGACCTGAGCAGTCTAGCCAAGCGCAATAATGCCGTAGTGGCTATTAATGGTACGTTCTTTGATGCCTACACTAAAGGGGCCTACAAAGCTCCTTACGGTTACATGGTCAGTGGTGGGAAAATGCTCAAAAACAGCTCTGGAGATCGCCGCACGATTTTCACCTATGATAGCAATCACCTGGCCTCGCTTATTCCCGGACTAGAGTTTACGAACCATTTCGCTTCCGGATCTATGGAAGGGGCGCTCCAAGCCGGACCACGTCTGCTTGTGAATGGTAAGGTATCTCTTAATGTTGCGGCAGAAGGCTTCAAAGATGCCAAAATCTTAACAGGCGGCGGAGCCCGCAGCGCACTCGGCCTCACTCGCGACCACAAGCTAATTCTGCTAACTACTGGTGGAGCTACTATCCCACAGCTCGCAGAAATGATGAAGCAGGCTGGAGCGTATCAAGCCATGAATCTGGATGGCGGCGCATCGAGCGGATTATACTACAATGGCAAATATCTCACGACCCCTGGGCGCCAGATTAGCAACGCAATTGTGGTTAAATATCAATAGAATGATCTAGCCAGCGGCATGAACGAGCGTTGTGCTAGGTTCGGCTTCTACTTCTAAGAATACTTTTTTTGATGCATCTATTGCAGTTTGTGCAATAGATGCATTCTTTTTTATAGGAAAATAGGATTCTGTTGTACTTTGTACATTAGAATTCGACCTATTTGTAATAATAAGACGTTTTGGTAACCAATTGGTTGCAGGATGTGCAATAGAATCAAATCCCAATGTCTTTTTGATAGAATCTATTGTACAAAGTCCAACTATTCCTCATATTATTTTTCGGCAGCTAGACGTCCTTTTTGCATGATTTTCCTAGTCCGTGTTACTGTATAACCGTGTGAACCACTGCATTCTTATATTTGATCAAAGGAGCACAACTATGGAGACTATTCTAATCATAGAGGACGATGCTAAGCTCGCAAGCCTACTAAGCACGTATCTATCTAAATATGAATTTCGTACGGTGATAGTAGAGGATTTCAACAGGGTACTAGAGATTTTTAATGACACCCATCCTGACCTTGTTCTGCTGGACGTTAACCTGCCTAAATACGACGGGTTTTATTGGTGTCGCCAGATTCGCACTACCTCACTCTGCCCTATTCTTTTCATATCCGCTCGGGATAGTGGAATGGATCAGGTAATGGCGCTAGAAAATGGCGGGGATGATTACATCACCAAGCCTTTTCATTATGAAGTCGTACTTGCCAAAATCCGCAGCCATTTACGCAGAGCTTACGGCTCTTACTCACAAATTCAAGAGGAAAGGACGCTCCAAGCCGGAGAACTAATTCTTTATCCTGAGCGGTTTGTGATTCAATATGGCGGGCAATCCAGCGAACTGACACAGAAAGAAGCGGTTCTACTGGAAGCCTTATTGCTAAAAGAAGGACGAGTTGTTAACCGGGAGCGTCTGCTAGATCTCATGTGGAAGGATCAGCATTTTATAGATGACAATACTTTAAATGTGTACATAACCCGTGTCCGCAAAAAACTCAAGGACCTCGGTCTTGGCGATATTGTGGAAACTGTAAGAGGCGCTGGCTATCGGCTTAATGTCACTAAGGATATGCTATGAAGCTATTTTGGAGAGACCAGCTTCCATTTATCCTATTCTACCTGCTTCAAGTACTGCTTGTTCCACCACTATATTGGCTGACCGGTGAGGATAGACCCCTCTCGATCATGCTCTATGGCATAGCCCTGAGCACTGCAGTTCTTCTCTTGTATCTCGGCTACCGATACGCTCAGCACCGGAGATTATACGCAGCCTTAAGTAATCCCAAGAATATGCTAGAGGAACATCTTGTTTCCTTAGGAGACACCCCGCTACCAGAAGCGATCCATGAGTTATTACAGCTTATTGACCGCCAGTATCAGGAGCAGGTAAATGGGCATGTCCGCCAAATGGATCAGCATATCGTATTCATGAACCGCTGGGTTCATCAGATGAAGACCCCACTTTCAGTCATTCAGCTTTCGCTAGAGGATCTTGAGGATGAGGCTGCTATAAGTATTCAGGAGGAATTGGAACGTCTGCGCAGAGGGCTGGAAATGGTGATTTATACTTCAAGGCTGGATCAATTTGAGGATGATTTCCAAGTGGAGCCGCTAGTTCTCAGTAAAGTGGTTAGTGAATCTGTAGCTGAGAACCGCAGGCTTTTCATCCGAAGAGGCATAAAGGTAAATATACAAATCAATCCTAACTTCACCGTATATAGTGATGCCAAATGGTTAATGTTTATGCTAACCCAAATCTTGACCAATGCTGTGAATTACACCTCCGGCAACGATAAAACCGTAACCCTTTCATCAAAGCACATCGGAACGGATTTCTTACTTAATATTACAGATCAAGGTATCGGCATTTCTCCTGAAGACCTCAAACGAGTGTTTAATCCATACTTCACCGGTGAACGTGGACGCCAATACCATGAGTCAACAGGAATGGGACTGTATCTAGTGCGAGAAATTTGCATCCGGCTAGGACATACTGTGGAGCTTCAATCTAAGCTTGGAGAAGGCACTACAGTCCAAATTACATTTCACAACAGTGACCATTTACAGAAATAAGATCGGAGGGTACTTCTAGTCATACTTAACTTATGGCTACGGAGTCCCTCTTCTTTATGTATGGCCTACTCGCTTCACGTACGAACATAACCTTAAACGGGTTGTAAGATAACGTTAAGGTAAATCCATAGCAGCACATAGCCCGATCTTGTAAATTATATACATAACACGTCCCCGCTTAAGGACGGATGAAATTAGATTGTAATGGAAGGAATGATAGGAATGGATGTTTTAGAAGTCAAAGGTCTTAATAAGGTATATCCGGGCAAAGTAAAGACACAGGCCCTCACCGATATTCATCTTAGCATTGAAAGCGGCGAATTTGTTGGCATCATGGGCCCCTCAGGGAGCGGCAAAACCACTCTGCTTAACATGGTGTCTACCATCGATCAGCCCTCCTCAGGTGAGGTGAATATCAACGGCAGCAATCCTTATCTTTTGAACAAAAAAGACCTTGCTCACTTTCGTCGCAGAGAACTCGGTTTTGTATTTCAAGACTTTAACCTCCTGGAGACTTTAACGGTAGCCGAAAATATCGTGCTTCCTCTAACGCTGGATAATCGCAAGCTCTCCGAAATGGAAGCCTTGCTGCAAAAGGTCGCTGCACGCTTGAACATTACGGAAATTTTGAATAAACGCACCTATGAAATATCCGGCGGACAACGGCAGCGGACAGCGATTGCCCGTGCCATTATTACTTCGCCTTCGATCATTCTAGCAGATGAACCCACAGGGGCACTTGATTCTAATTCCTCACGAATTGTGATGGAGTCGCTAGAGGATATTAACTGCAAAGAAGGCACTACGCTAATGCTCGTGACACATGATCCGCTGGCAGCGAGCTACTGCAATCGGATTATTTTTATAAAAGATGGGAAGCTAGCAGCCGAAATTCACCGGGGAGATAACCGCCAAGCCTTCTTCCAAAAAATTATCGACACACTTTCATTCTGGGGAGGGAATAGTCATGAACTTTCCTCAATTCGCGTTTAACAATGTGAAGCGTAATTCTCGGGCGTATTTTGCCTTTTTCTTAAGTAGTGCTTTTATGGTCATGATCTTCTTTTCATATTCCGTCTTTATTTATCATCCTGGGGTTGCCAGTATCGAGCTAGGTACAAATTCAGCCGCTGGTATGAAAATCGCTTCTTATATTGTGTTTGTCTTTGCTTTCTTTTTCGTTCTTTACTCGATTAGTGCATTTCTGAAACTTCGTAATCTGGAGTTCGGCATACTAATGATGTTAGGTGCACGTTCCGGTCAGATCAACAAACTGATTCTTATAGAAAATATGCTGATCGGACTACTGTCCATAGTAACAGGTATGTCTTTCGGCATGCTTTTATCCAAGTTATTTTTGCTGCTCAGCACGACCATTATGGGAATGGATCATTTACCCTTCTATTGGCCAGTTAAACCGCTGTTGATCACATCTATTTCGTTTATCTCACTGTTTCTGGTCATCTCTATCTTCACATTGTTATTTATCCGCAAACATCAAGTCCTTGATCTGTTAAAAGGGAGTGTTAAACCTAAAAAGGAGCCCCGTGTGTCTTGGCTGCTCTCACTCCTTGGGCTTCTGTTATTGACGGCAGGGGCACTCGCCATTCGAAAGCAGTTGTCTCCAATTACGTTATTAGTTGCTGCTGTCACGGGGATCGCAGGTACCTATTTCTTCTACTCTCAGCTGTCCGTACTCGGAATACGTCTGCTTAAACTAAGCCGCAAGCGACTTTGGCGCGGAACCAACCTGTTATGGATTTCCGAGATGAGTTACAAGATCAAAGATAATGCAAGAATGCTGTTTCTTGTAACGGTTGTAACCTCGCTTGCTTGCATGGCGTCAGGATTTATTTTATCGATTAATCAAGCAAACGTAGAACTCTATAAAAATAGTCCATTCGCTATGGAGTATTCGATTTATAAACCAGGGAAAACTCCCCCTGACTTAGAACCCATTCATAATAAATTACAAAACGCTAAAGTGGAGTATACAGAGAATAAAATCGAGCTAATCTCTGCCTCCATTCAGAGTCTGGGTAAAGAAGCTACCCAAAGCATTGATTTAATATCCTGGTCCCAGTTCAATCAGTTAACTTCAAAAATGGATATGTCCGAAGTTGCTCCCTTATCTGACAAAGAAGCTGTCTTACTGCTAAACCCTCAGGTGGATTCACAGAACTATACTATTAATCAAAAGATTCTGCTGAAGGTTCAAAACGATGCGGAGCTTATGCTGAAAGAGGTACGAATTCCGAAGAGCCATCCCATGGGGCAATATTCAAGCTCACTCTTAATTGTAGATGACAGCTTGTACAAGAATATCTCTTCTTCAGCAGCGAAGTACACGAGATCATATGTGAAATATCTATATAAAATCCCTGCTTGGGACGGTCCACTACCTGTGGATACCTCACCTGAAACCATCATCACCAATGAACTGATCCAGTGGAGTAGAGATTCCAACAATACCAACAATCAATATATCTCCATATTAAATGCTCGAGCAGATGATTATCTAACTACCAAACAAGGTACGGCTATGCTTAGCTTTATAGGGATCTTTATCGCGCTTATCTTCTCACTTTCTTCAGCCAGCTTCCTCTTCTTCAAGCTTCATACTGAGCTGAATGCAGATAAGCAAATGTATAATGCCTTGTCTAAAATCGGTTTAAGCGTCAAAGAAATGTCTGCTTCTGCCACCAGACAAATCTCTGTGCTGTTCTATATTCCGATCATTGTCGCTACCATCCAGACGCTTGTCGTCATCCGACCGGTATTGAAACAAATTAGTATCACGAATGTAACGGTACCTGTGCTAATTACATCTGGTGTATTCCTTGCTGTGCAAACTATATATTTCATCATAGCGCGATCACGCTACATACAAAGTCTCAAGAAGATGATGGTATAAAGAATATGGTGAAAAGAATCGTAACACTCGATGTGCTCCGTGGCTTTGCTCTAATGGGTATCATCTTCATAAACATTCGTCAGATGGTATTCGGTACGATGGAATTTAACTCGCTCGATTTGCAGATTATTCGTTTTCTTGATGTAGCAGTGGATCACCGATTTTTTGTGATATTCTCATTTTTATTCGGTGTTGGCTTTCAGTTATTCTTATCCCGGGCTGAAGCTAAAGGGGAGTCTAAGCCCCGTTTATTATTTCTGCGTAGGCTGTTCATTTTATTTCTAATCGGTCTGGTGCACCATTATTTCCAACCCGGTGAAACCTTGCTCATCTATGCAGTCATTGGACTGATTCTCCTTCCTTTTTATAAGTTAAAGTCAAGTTTTGTATTGATTGCAGGCATTGTGGTCACCCTTGCAGGTCTCTACTTAGGCCCGATAGTGGTAACGTTTGGTATGTTTCTGCTTGGGCATTGGAGTGGTCTGATTGGATTATTTCAGAATCCGTCACGGTATAAGCTAGGATTACGGATCACCCAAGTGGTTTCTCTGCTGCTAATCATTCCGATGTATTTTGCGCAACAGAGTATCATGGATAAAACAGGCGCTCTGGATGTAGCTTTCGCAGTAGGCGGACTTCCAGTCAGTATTTTTTATGTGACAACGCTAACCCTACTCATGCGCCATGGAGTTGTACAGAAACTACTTGCGCCCCTAGCTTCTCTAGGCAGAATGGCTTTAACCAATTATTTATTGCAAACCGTTATTATACTAACACTATCCAATCTGCTAGATTGGCCTGGTACAGTGCATGTATCGACACAGATGATTGCAGCGGCGGCCATACTGCTTCTACAAATCATATCTAGTACCCTTATTCTCAAACGGTTCCGGATGGGACCGGTAGAATATTTATGGCGACTCGGAACTTATGGCAAAAAACGTATGGTTAAACAGCAATAAGATCCTATCGAAAGGATTCTGGCTGATCTATGAGCATTTTGCTATAGTTGAACTACTAATTTCTGCAGCAAGGAGGCTCCAGATTTATGTCCAAGGCTGATCATATGTTATCCATTCTTTGGATGCTCAAGCAGCGGGGAAGAACCGCCGGAGAACTAGCAGAAGCGTTAGAGATCAGTGTTCGGTCTGTGTACAGATACATCGATGCGTTATGCATCAGTGGTGTACCCGTTATTGCGGATAGCGGGCCTGGTGGCGGTTACAGCTTACCAGAGCATTTTATTGAGGCTCCATTATTCTTTGACTCCGAAGAGCAGCGTGCCCTTCTACAAGCTTCTTCTTTTGCCAGGGGGACCGGATATCCTTATGTTGAAGCTCTGGACCGAGCCCTATCCAAGCTAAAAAGATATAGCAATACCCAGCAATTAGAACAAATGGAGCGCCATGAGAATGGCATTGAGACGATCCATTCTCCTTCCCCGTCACTTAGCCACCTGATTCAGGAATTGGAATTGGGGACAGCGAATGGATACACCCTACAAATGGAATATCGTAAGGGTAATGGAGAAACCAAATCATCCCGTGCCATTGATCCTTACGGACTTGTACTCTGGAAGGGCCAATGGTACACCGTAGCTTACTGCCACGAGCGACATGAAATTCGTAGTTTCAGGGTGGATAGAATCATTGAACTGCACCGTACAGAAACTGTGTTCGCTCGTCCTGCTGACTTCTCTGCACGTGATTTTTTGTTAAAGAGCTTACTACCTGCACGTAATACTGAAGAGAAACTAGTTACAGTAGTCATCGCATCCGACGAGGGAGTCTTGAATGATCTATGCAGTCATTGGTTGTTCGGACATACGCTGGTACAGCGCATGGAAGGACAAGCCCGCTTTCAAGTGGACGAAACTTCTTTACTGACTTATGCACCCTATTTCTTGTTGCCTTATGGAACCACATTACGCATCATGGAGCCTTCCTCACTAAGAGAAAGACTAGCCTCCATAGCCTCCAATTTAGCAGCTCATTATAAGACATAAATTACTTTAGGATCACTGACCGTAGTTGTCAGTGATCCTTTTGTATAGTGTAAATGAGTCTGAGGGAATAAATGAACCTATAAATCAAGGAGGAATAACGAATGAAGGAACTACACTATGAATTTTATATTGGCGGAACACCTGAGCAGGTATGGGAAACCTTAATCTCTCCGGAAGCTACGAAGCAGATTTATTACGGCAGCGTTATTCGTTCAACCTTCAAAGAAGGAGAATTACTGGAATACATCGGACCGGGTGCAGATGGAGATGAAACGCTGCATGTCTATGGGACTCTGCTGGAGTTCACCCCACAAAAAGCACTGCGTTTCACGCATAAGGTCGGCCCCTCCTATCATAAAGGACATGAAAGATATGAGTCGCGTATTTCTTGGCTGCTTGAACCGGTGGGCGGAACTACTAAGCTCACGCTTATCCATGATGAATGGCATCCTGAAGATCCTTCGTATGCAGGCAGCATCAGCGCTTGGTGGCAGGTTCTAAGTAATACCAAGACTTTAGTAGAGACTGGACGCACGCTTGATTTTGGAAGCTGGACGTAACTTCACGGCTAATAAAAACTTGGATTAGACTATCCCAATTAAAGACAAGCCTATAAGTAGACTCAACCTTAGCCCCTCGGCTGGAGAGCGCAAGCCTTCTTTCCGTTAGGGGCTTTTTTGCGCCTAAATTAATTTTGCCTTAGGGAAACATTCTTGTTGCAGGGACAAAGTTGTTCACATATACTAATATTGTGTCAGACCACAAGAAAAATTCCAACGCACAAAATAATAACCATAAAAATACAAATATTAATAAATGAAAGAAGGGGATCTAATGTCTGGAGCTAGTATTCCTTTATCAGAAGCGGCTAAAGGAAGCACACTGCGTATCAGCGGCATTGAAGTTCAGGGTGTGCTTAGAAGAAGATTACTGGATCTCGGGTTTGTAGTCGGTAATGCCGTTGAGGTGTTACGGCGTAGTCCCTTAGGAGATCCTATAGCTTTTCGGGTAAGCAACACGACCATTGCATTACGTAGAGAAGAAAGCTCTTTAATATTTGGAGAAGTCATCGGAGGTGTAGAAGCATGAGTCATTTCACAGTCGCTTTTGCAGGCAATCCTAACACTGGCAAAAGCACGCTTTTCAATCTGCTGACCGGCATGCGCCAGCATACAGGAAACTGGGCAGGTAAAACCGTCATTACTGCTGAAGGCGAGTTTAAGCATAAGGACCATACGTACCTCGCAGTAGATCTTCCTGGTACGTATTCGCTGTACTCGAATTCTGCTGATGAAGAAGCGGCTAGAGATTATATTATTTTTGAACAGCCAGATGTGACACTAGTTGTTCTTGACGCTACCTCACTAGAACGAAATCTCAACCTTGCCTTGCAAGTGCTGGAGATTACCGGGCGGGCTGTAGTCTGCATCAACCTCATCGATGAAGCCCGTAAACTCGGTATCGACATCAATCTGAAACGTATTTCCAAACGTCTCGGCGTGCCTGTTGTAGCGATATCGGCTCGCAATAAAATCGGTATTGAGGCTTTATTGGATCAGGTGGAGCGAGTGGCTACAGGCGCATTCACTGCACAGCCACTGCGTATTACGTACAACGAGGAGATTGAACGAGGAATTGCAGAGCTTACACCGCTGGTAGAACAAACCATTGGCAGCAAATACCCGGCCCGCTGGATTGCACTGCGCCTGTTAGATGGTGATGACAGCCTTCTTACCTCACTTAAAGAGAATATGAAGGATAAAGAATTACCTGAAGTAAAGGAGGTCATCGGTCATGGAATCACCGCATATCACTAAGGGATTAGATCCTCTAGATTCCTTGCTGTCCACCGCGAAAAAGCTCGCTGACGGCGGAGCGATACGGGATGAGATTGTCAGTGGTATCTATGGCGTATCCGCAGGCATCTGCGGGGATGCAGTCACCTATAAGGATAAGAAGAAGCTGAACAGCACTTATAAGCTAGATAATATCGTAACTTCAAAAATATGGGGATTCCCCATTATGCTCGCCATCCTCGGTATCGTATTCTGGATTACGATTGCCGGCGCCAACTATCCTTCAAGCTGGCTTGCTTCCTTCTTCGGCTTCATCGAAGGTTATCTCACTGCCGGATTTGAGGCGATCCATGCCCCCGCTTGGCTACACGGTGTACTTGTTCTGGGATTATATCGAGGAACCTCTTGGGTCATCAGCGTCATGCTGCCGCCAATGATGATATTTTTCCCAGTGTTTGCGCTGCTTGAGAATTTCGGGTATCTGCCGAGAGTTGCTTTTAACATGGATCGGTTGTTCAAAAAATCAGGTGGTCACGGCAAGCAAGCTTTGACCATGTCTATGGGTTTCGGCTGTAATGCCGCCGCGATCCTCTCCACCCGAATCATCGAATCGCCGCGTGAACGGATGCTCGCGATTTTGACTAACAATTTCGTTCCATGTAACGGCCGCTGGCCGACATTAATTCTATTGTCTTCCTTATTCATGGCAGGAGCGGCTACGACAGGCGCACTCCGTACCCTCACCACCGCCTCCGTACTTATGGGGATGGTGCTGATCGGCATCATCGTTACCCTGACGGTTTCCTGGGTCATGTCCAAAACTGCGCTACGCGGTGTTCCAACACATTACACACTAGAGCTCCCGCCCTATCGTCGTCCACAAATTTGGAAGACCATACTTATTTCCTCTAAAGATAAGTCCCTTAATGTACTTACTCGTGCCATCGTCGTTGCTGCCCCTGCCGGTATTATCACTTGGATTCTTGGCAACCTGTTTGTTGGTGGAGATTCTGTCCTGAATCATATGGCTGCATTCTTCGATCCTTTTGCACACATGCTCGGCATGGATGGCTTTATCATTATGGCGTTTATTCTTGGACTTCCTGCGAATGAAATCGTACTGCCCATTCTGCTTATGGGCTATATGTCCTCAGGTGCTATGGTCGATATCGATAGCTTGGGCAGCATCAAAGATGTCTTTTTATCACATGGCTGGACTTGGCTGACCGCACTTAATATGATGTTGTTCTCCCTGCTCCACTATCCTTGCGGCACTACACTCGTGAACATCTATAAGGAGACGAAAAGCATGAAGTGGGCTGTTCTCTCAGCAGTCATCCCGCTTGGCATCGCCATTGGTGTTACGTTTGCTGTCGCTCAGCTTGCTCGGTTATTCGGGTGGGTGTGACGAAGCTTGTAGCATGAATTCATCTTACAGCAGCGAACTTTAACTGATTTCAACTTACATTAGCTAAATTTACTTTGTCTCACCTTACAACATCTAATGTTCACCGTATTTCACAAAATTCTGCCCTCCTTGAACTCATAATTAGGGAAATTCTTCCCCAAATTCGAACTTTATAAGCGCAAATTAAACTTTTTGCGGAAATTCTCCCTAATAATTAGTCGATTATAGGAAAAATAGGGCATTTCCGCAGAATTTTAGGGAGGAATTCCCCAATTATCGATCATATAGAGAAAAATACGATTAAATCAGGGAGATTCTCCCTAATTATCGATAATATCGAGTAAACCACGACAATTTTAAGAAGGATTTCACTTACTTCGAGTTTTGATGACCCGAGCTATACTTAAGCACCAGTACCAACACCGCCCACCACCTATTTAAGGTCAGCTCAAACAAATAAGCGGTCGCCCAAACAACTCCCGGGCGACCGCTTATTTCATCACGACATAACGTGAACCTACAGTTAAAGCGTTATTTCTTACGCGTTCCACCATCTCTACGACGGTAGAGTACAGCGCCAGCTATCGCTATCAAAACGATAATGATTCCACTGATCCCTACATTCACAAGTGGAAAAGAGTCACTCTCCGCAGCTGGTTTCCCCTCAACTTCAGTCGCCCCATTATTCCCAGTTTCGGATTTCGGCGAATGGTTTGATGTTACCTCCGGAGAAGCTGTAGGAGTACCTGCCGATATACTAGGTCCAAGCTCCTTCAGATCCTCTGATGCCGAGGCAAGCAGCTTCGTTCGGCTGCATAAACTGGCCTCTAATTTACCAGAGTCATCTTCGTCATTAGCATACGCATAGACGATATAACTTTCCCCTTCCACGAATTCAAACCCACAGCTGGCAGACGATAAAGCAGTACTCAAGGTAACTTTATTCCCCTTAATTCCTTTCCAGCTGGAATCGACTTCAAAGGTTACTTTTACTGGATCCGCAGATGAGATTATAGTCCCCTTTGGCTCCTTTTTGTCCACTACTTTCCCAGTAAAGACGGCTGAACTTGACTCCAGCGCCTCAAGTGGCTCCGCAGGTACAACACAGGAACACGCATAAGTAACGGAGGGACGCACCGTCAGCAAGGCCATAAATATTAACGTTATACTTAGGAACATCATAAGTGGACTGCGTAACTTAGCCTTAAACATCATAATAACCTCCTTCTTTACTCTACAGACGGAACAGAAGAAGAAAGTGTTACAACAATTTCCAAACAAGTTATACAAGTCTAATCTCTTCCATCCTAAATAGTCTTCATTAGTTCCTCATGTCTACTGTACCTACTCATAACCCCCGCGCAATTGCAATCATCCGCTGAATCCCCTCACGTAGCACCCCTTCGCTTGCAAAAGAGTAACTTATTCGAATCCTCGACTTCATCTCACCAAGAGGATCAAACAACTCTCCTGGCACAAAAGCAATCGACTGGGCCATACTTGAGGCAAACAGTCGATCCGCCGAAAGATGGTCCGGCAGCTTCACCCATAAATTCAAGCCCCCTTGCGGAGGCGTCCACTCCCACCCAGTCCCAGCCAGCTCCTCCTCTACAATCTCCTTATGCACCTGAAGTGCAATGCGTAGCTTACCGAGATGCTGTTGCAAACGTGATGACGTGTAGTAATGTAGGAATATCTTCTGGTTAAGCAGCGGAGTACCATTGTCCGCGAGTGATTTGGCCGTGATCAAGCGCTCCATAAACGGATAGCGACAAGCCACCCCACAGATCCGTAAGCCTGGGGCTACATATTTACTGAAGCTGCTAATATAGATCACCCAACCTTCGGTATCGTAAGCAAAAAAGGGCGGCGGGGGCTCCTCTTCAAAATACATATCGCGGAACGGATCATCTTCGACTAACAGACAGCGATAACGCTCGGCAAGCTCGACCAACAGTTTACGTTGCTGCGCTGGCACCGTATATCCAGTTGGGTTATGATGAGTCGGATTGATATAGAACATGCGCGGTCTATGCTTTTTCATCAGCGCTTCAACTTCCTCCAAGTCGTAGCCCATCGGAGTGATCTCCACCGGAACCAGCCTTGCCCCCTCCCGGCGAAAAATATCCATGGCCACACTGTAGGTCGGTCGCTCCACAAGCACCGTGTCCATAGGCCCGAGCACAATTCGTGATATCAGATTGATCGCCTGCTGCGCACCTGAAGTAATAAGCAGCTCTTCCGAGGATAACTGTAGCCGATGCTTCTTCCGAAAATGACGACTAAGCGTCTCCCGTAACTCCTCATCTCCCTGAACCGAAGAGTATGTCCCCATGACCTTGGGATATAAATCGAACACTTTTTTGACATAGTCGGATAGAAAAAGATTTGGCAAAAGACCTGGATCAATCAGCGCCTGTGAGAACTGATACTTAGCAGGCATTCTCTGTATATCCGAAAGAGGATTAGTGAGCGCATAGGCAGTCACTGCTGCTCCTTTTTCTACAATAGGAACCAAGCTAACAGGCGATACGTAATAACCTGATTTATCTTTTACATAAACTTTTCCATCCTCTGTCAGCATTCTATACGCTTTGAATACTGTCAGTCGATGTACCTGTAATTCCTCCGCCAGCAGCCGTATAGAAGGAAGCTTATCATGTGCCCCCCACTCCCCTCGCTCCATGCGATTCACTAGAAATTCATATACCTGCCGAAACAAGGGATGATTATTCTCCACGCTCGCTGACTTTTTCACCTCACTGCAACTCCTCTCCGAACAACTCCTATTTACAGTATTGTACACGATTTTCGAAGTCATCTGTTCTACTCAACATCATCTGTTCTGTGTTCTCCGCTATATGATTAACGAACTGATTCAAGGATCGTTATATACACACACTAAAGGGGACTTTCAAAATGATCTTATTCGCTTATGCACTTGTATGTCTGATCTTCGGCACGACCTTTCTAGCTATCAAAATCGGTGTGGATGCCGGTGCGCCGCCCTTCTTTTCAGCAGGCTTGCGATTTTTTGTTGCAGGCGCTGTTCTATTTCTATGGATGGTCTGGAAACGAAAAGCTAGCTTCTCCCTGCTCCTGCGTAAAGAAATGCTCTTCACCGGATCTGCGTTAACCTTTGGCACCTTTGCAGGTCTCTACTGGGCTGAACAATATGTATCTTCCGGGTTAGCAGCTGTACTCTCTGCCACGGGTCCGATCATGATTCTGTTGCTCCAAACTTCTATTCTTCGTCAAAAAGCACCTGCCATCTCACTATATGGTTGTATCATCGGGTTGACTGGCGTACTGCTGCTCGTTCTTCCTAATCTTGTCGTTGATATTTCACCGTTATGGCTCATCGGCTGCGCAGCTGTCCTCATTGGGGAATGCTGTTACGCAGTAGGTGCGATTTATTCTAAAAAAGTAATCAATAGTATGCCCGAGGTCTCTCCAATCGCACTAAATGCAGCCCAAATGATGTATGGTGGAGTGCTGTTATTCATTCTTTCCTTAGCCACCGAAAATGTACATCCTGAGTTTCTGTTCTCTTACGAGACCGCAGGTTCACTGCTCTATCTAATCGTAATCGGCTCGATGGTCGGTCATTCGTTGTTCTACTGGCTCGTCGCTAAGACAAATCCTGTGTTTCCCTCTACCTGGCTCTATATCTCTCCACCAATTGCCGTAGGGGTTGGCTTTTTCTTTTATCATGAAGCCGTGAATTGGGTTACGATCCTCGGTGTATTCACTATCATTGCTGGGACCATCCTGGTCAATGCTGATGCCTTGAAACAATTAATGTTAAAGCGTAGGGTCCGTACATCTGCGTCAAAAAAAATGAATATATGACGTACTATATATTGCATTTATGACCACTATTGCGTATTATATAACCAAGTTAAATTAAAAACATCTATATATGACTCATATATGAAAGGAGGATTCGCTTAACGGCGCTTCTTTTCTAAAGAGGAATGCCTTTTTATCTGAAGTGGAGGGAATTGCGATCGAACTGACATCACGTCAACTAGAAATCATTGATATTGTGAACAAAAGAGCTCCGATTACCGGCGAACAGATTGCCGAATGTCTGAATTTAACACGGCCAACGATTCGCTCCGATCTTTCTGTTCTGGTTATGCTCAAATATATCGATGCTAAACCTAAAGTCGGTTACTTCCCGGGACTCAAATCATCTAATCGTCTGGGAAGCAATTATTTGTTGCAGGAGACAAAGGTAAAAGAGATTCAAAGTGTACCTATTATTATCCGTGAGACTACTACGGTTCAAGATGCCGTAGTTACGCTATTTCTACAGGATGTTGGCACCCTTATTATTTGTGACGAAGAGGGCAAGCTCACCGGTGTTGCTTCACGTAAGGATTTCCTGAAAGTAACCCTTGGCAATCCGGGTGCTGTCTCCATGCCCGTAAGCATGGTCATGACACGCCAGCCCAAAGTAGTCACAACTTCACCGGATGAGACGGTGCTTGATGCCGCACATAAAATGATTTTTCACGAGGTAGATAGTTTACCGGTAGTTGTTCCCAGCGTCACAGAAGACAATGGTACGAAACTGGATGTCATAGGACGCTTGACGAAAACTGCTATCGTAAAACTTCTCCTCGAACTAGAAGCCAAAGGATAACAGGAGGAATTCATGAGCATTGAGCAATCTTCCAACCTAATAACGATCTGCTCAGATTCTATAGGAGATACGGCGGAAGCTGTCGTGCAGGCCGTCATTCATCAATTCCAGAATCAGCAGATCACCATCAAAAGATACGGGAACATTAGAAATGAAGATGAGCTCCGGAAGCTTATGGAAGAAGCCGCACAGCATAAAGGTTTTGTCGTCTATACGCTGGTGCAGCCGGAGCTAAGAGAAATGATTAAAGAAGAGGCTGTACGGCTTGACCTTCGTATCGTCGATATTATGGGTCCAATGATGCAAGCTTTCATTGATACGTTTGACGACGCTCCTCAACAGCGACCGGGTTTATTGCACCAGCTTGATGAGAACTACTTCCGACGTATGGAGGCTATCGAATTCACAGTTGCCTGTGATGATGGCCGCGATCTCGGCGCTATGCTGAAGGCCGATATCGTTCTGCTAGGGATGTCCCGTACTTCGAAAACACCACTTAGTATCTTTTTGGCCCATCGGGGGAAAAAGGTCGTTAACTATCCGATTATTCCTGAAATTGCTCCTCCGCAAGAGCTGCTAAGCTTGCCGTCGAACCGACTGATCGGACTAACCATGAAGCCGGAGTATATGCTGAAGATTCGCTCCGAGCGGCTGAAGGCGCTTGGGTTACCGACTGGCTCCCAATATGCAAGTCTGGAGCGGATTACAGAGGAGATGGAATATGCCTCTTCTCTGTTCAATAAGCTAGGCTGTCCTGTAATCGATATTACCGACAAAGCTATAGAAGAAACCGCTGGTATTATTATGGGTTATATCTAACATTCAGATTAAAATATATGGGATGTACTGGAGGGAATTAGAATGGATCGCGAACTGGCTCTTGAGATTGTACGGGTAACTGAACTAGGTGCATTATCCTCAGCTCGCTGGATCGGGCGGGGAGATAAAAATGCGGCAGATGATGCAGCCACGACTGCCATCCGCTCCATGTTTGATTCTGTCTCCATCGACGGAACGGTCGTCATTGGTGAAGGAGAGATGGATGATGCTCCAATGCTCTATATTGGCGAGAAAGTCGGGAATCAAAAGGGTCCGTCTGTCGATGTAGCCGTCGATCCTCTGGAAGGCACTGAAGTGGTGGCCTGTGGTCTTCACAATGCCCAATCCGTGATTGCCATAGCAGATAAGGGCAGCCTGCTGCATGCTCCAGACATTTATATGGAGAAACTCGCTTGCGGTCCTGAGCTTGCCGGGAAGCTTAGTCTTGAAGACCCTGTGGAGGTCACTCTCCAGAAAGCATGCCTCTTCAGTGGCAAGTCCCTCTCCGAGCTAACTGTAATGGTACTTGACCGCAAACGGCATGAGCAGCTCATTCATAGTCTTCGAGAAGCGGGTGTACGGATTAAGCTACTCGGTCACGGCGATGTGGCTGGCGCTATTGCGGCAGCCCTGCCGGATAGCGATGTCGATTTGTACATGGGCTCGGGCGGAGCACCTGAAGGCGTCCTTGCCGCTGCCGCACTGAAATGTCTTGGTGGAGAAATGCAGGGCCGTTTGCTTCCCGATGGACCTCTTGAGCAGCAGCGCTGCGTCCGTATGGGAATCTCTAATCCTACACGAGTGTTATACATGGAGGACATGGTTGGCACAGGCGACGTACTCTTTGCCGCCACTGGCGTAACCTCAGGTGAATTTCTGAACGGTGTCCGTTTTATCGGCAAAGAGCGCGCTGAGACGCATTCGGTCATCATGCGGGCACAGAGTCGAACAATCCGCTACATCCGTAGCATTCATTTCCTGCCTGGCAAAGAAATACCGGATGGACTAACCGTTAGACAGAATGTTGCCTCTTTATAGCATCACACAAAGAAACAGGCTATCTCACCAGCTCACCCTTGGCTAGTGAAATAGTCTGTTTTTATTACTAAATAGATAATCATCTCTTATTTATTTCTAATGCGCTCACTAGCTAAGGTATCCATAGCATCCAAGGTTCCGGTAGCTTGAGCTAGATTTCTCGCCTCTTGTTGATCAGCGGCTCTGAGCGCATCGCTTTCCTTTACACTACCATCATAATTTCGATTTTCAGCTGTATTCATATTCGCAATATCCTCAAAACGGTCTGCATTCAGACTATTATGCTGTACGAAGATCCGCTTCACTTCTTCCTCTTTCTGCTCGCCCTCCACATCCACCATTACAAGAATATGGCCTTCATCTACGTAGTTATCGTAACGCTTGGCTTCCTCTTCAGGAATGCCAAGTCCAATAAGACCGCCAACTAATCCACCGCTGCCTGCACCTATTGCCGCTCCAGCAAGTGTTGCCGCAAGCGGTCCGGCTGCAATGATCGGCCCGATGCCTGGAATAGCCAAAGCGCCTATCCCCATCAAGAGCCCAGTTAATCCACCCAGCAGACCACCCGTAGCTGCACCAGTAGCTATTCCTTCCGGCGCTTGGGTTCCTGATTCATCTCTAAGCGTATCCGCACTCTCTGAATTTCTCGCGATAATCGATATGTCCTCTGTTCTGCAGCCTTGACGTTTCAACTCTTCAATAGCCCTCGAAGCTTCGTATTCGGCAGCAAAGACACCCACTATTCTCTTATTCATCTCCATTACCTCCTAATGATCGAAGTTAGCTCATACGTTCAGCTTCATAGCTTACTTAACCAAACTGAGCTGGGATAAACTTCTATCACAGAATTCGCAAACCATTCCAAGTAATGTTCCCACTAAAATATGCTGTATAATAAAAGAAAATGGGCACAATCATCCTTAGTTAACTCTATAAAAGAAAGAGACTGAAGCATTCATGGCGATATTTAATTATAATTCTGAGCGTCCCTTCAGAGGTAATCCCGATCTGCATCTCCATTACTGGGGGCGGGAACAGTGTCTACCTGGGCATTTTTTCGGACCCGGAGTTCGTGACGTTTACAAAATACATTTCATTCATGAGGGAACTGGAAAGGTATCTGTGGGTGAACAAACCCATATCCTGCAAGCGGGACAAGCTTTTCTTACCTACCCTCATATCGTTACTTCTTATGCAGCGGACCTAACCAATCCTTGGATCTATTCCTGGGTAGCCTTTACCGGAGAACAGGTATCATATATTTTATCCAAAACCTCCTTGACCCCTGAGCAGCCAATCTTCCCGATGGATAAACAGCTTATGCCTAATCTCTACGAACGCCTGACAGAAGGAGCCGACAATTCGGATTGTCTTGACCTGCCGCTAAAAGCGATCATGTATGAGTTTTTCTCCCTCTTGCTACAAGCGGTGCCAGCTGTTCCGGATGTACTACCTTTACCGCGTCAAAAGAGTATTTACGTCGAGCAAAGTCTCCACTTTTTGCATACACATTATTGTGAGAACATTTCGGTGGAAATGCTGTCTTCTTCTCTCAAGCTGGATCGCAAATATTTATCTTCCTTGTTTAAACGGACCATTGGTATGCCACCACAGCAGTATTTATTGAATTACCGTGTCGCTAAAGCATGCGAGCTTCTGACAGAAACCCTTTGTACTATCGGTGAGATCTCGCGTTCTGTCGGCTATCAGGACCCCTTACTCTTTTCGCGAATGTTCAAGAAGGTGAAAGGTTGTTCTCCAAAAGAATACCGTATCCGTCATCTCGAAAATGACATTGTGCTATAAACTTCTTCCTTGCTGACATACGTTTGTCCGGGATCTTTCGCTACAATAAGGACGTAACGTAATCAGAAATAAGTCTTTTTAGGAGGAAATAATGATGTATAACGCAAGCGCTACCAGATATGACAATATGAAATATAACCGCACTGGAAAAAGCGGTCTACTCCTTCCGGCGATCTCGCTAGGACTTTGGCATAACTTTGGCGGAAACGACTTATTCGAAAATGGTCGCGCCATGGCAAGAAGAGCTTTCGATCTTGGAATCACTCATTTTGATCTCGCTAATAACTACGGTCCCCCAGCTGGCTCCGCAGAAGAATGCTTTGGTCGAATCCTTAAGAAGGATCTTGCTCCTTATCGTGATGAAATGGTCATCTCTACTAAGGCTGGATATTATATGTGGGCCGGTCCTTATGGCGAATGGGGCTCCAAGAAATATCTCGTCTCCAGTCTAGACCAAAGCTTGAAACGTATGGGCCTTGATTATGTAGATATTTTCTATCACCACCGTCCAGATCCGAATACACCACTGGAAGAGACTATGGCTGCGCTGGATCTTATTGTACGTCAAGGTAAAGCGCTGTATGTTGGGATTTCGAATTACAACCCTGAACAGACACGCGAAGCGGCACAAATTCTGCGTCGACTTGGAACGCCATGCCTGATTCATCAACCTAACTACTCCATGATGTCCCGCTGGATTGAAGATGGCTTGCAGGATGTATTAACTGAGGAGGGTATCGGATCGATTGTGTTCTCTCCACTACAAGGAGGCATTCTGACCGACCGCTATCTTAACGGAATTGCTCCTGATTCTCGCGCTGCTGGACCAAGTGTATTCCTGTCCGAAGATGCCATTACGGAAGAGAAGATCGCTAAAGTTCGCAAACTGAACGAGATTGCTGCTGCACGTGGACAAAAAATGTCTCAGCTAGCGTTGTCTTGGGTACTCCGGGGAGGTAAAGTCACTTCTGCTCTGATCGGCGCAAGTAAGGTGAGCCAGATTGAAGATGCAGTCGCTTCCTTGAATGCACCGGAGCTAAGCGCAGAAGAGCTGGAGCAAATCGAGACGATTTTGCGAGGATAATTATAGATTAAACCATAAAGACGGCCAATGAGGTCAGGCAGCTTAAGCTGCTCTGGCATTTCATTGGCCGTTTTTTTTAAACTTTTTAGATTAGAGTTTAGAAATCAATTGTACCGCTTCAGCACGAGTAGCATTCTTATGAGGCTCGAGCTTATTGCCGTTGCTTCCTTGCAAGAATCCAAGCTTCTGTGCGGCAGTAGCATAAGGCTTAGCCCACTCTGCGATATCCGAACCATCAGCAAACGGACGATCTGACTCTCCTGCATTCAAGGTCGTGTTGTTCTTGTAGACATAAGCCTTCATCAACATCACAACCATTTCCTGACGGGAAATCGTACGCTCAGGCGCAAACTTCGTCTCTGACTGGCCGCTAACAATTCCCGCTTCAGTTACTGCTGCTACTTCATCCGCATACCACTTGGAAGAAGCTACATCAGCAAACCGACTTGCTACAGTGGCTTTCAAGTTCAATTTACGAGCAATAAAAGCTGCAAATTCAGCGCGTGTAACCTGCTGATTCGGTGAGAAGGTAGTGTCGCTTGTTCCAGTTACCACCTGCTGTGCTACCATAGATTTGATCGCTTGAGATGCCCAATGTGTAGAAGGAACATCACTAAACGATTTATCATATTGCAGTACGGCATATTTGCTGAAGTGACTAATAACTACTGTTATATAGCCATTATCCAGCTGGCCACCAATATATTGTAGTTCCCCTTGTTCACTCAAGTAATAGACACCCGTCAATTTCGAGTTACTACCTTCGTTCACTTTCAACTTCAGGGTAATTGGAGCATTAAACTGAGTAAGCTTTGTCTCTTTACCGTCTGTCGTAAGGAGTGACAACGTAAAGTCATAAGCTACACCAGCTACTGTAATTACAGTATTCGCTGATTTTCCTGTAATCTTGGCGATATCTTCAGCACTTATCGGAGTGAATCCTACTGAGATTCTCGCATTTTTCAATTGCTCTGCTGAAATGGAACCCTTCAGCTGTTCCAAAACCGAACCCGGAATTTGGAGTGATACATCATCTTTTGTTACAATTAGTGCATTGTCTTTATTAATTACAGCTGTTGCAACAGGTAACAATAATTGCTTAACGTCAGTTGCAACGGAAACTGTCACCTTGTTGTTCTCACTCTTTAATACAGTGTTGAGAGGCTTTGTGACTCCAGCTTTGTCGACCACACTTAGGACAGGAGCTGTAGTGGTGGTATCAGTTACGGTTGGAGTTCCACCGCCACCTCCACCAGGACTACCTGGATTACTAGGTCCACTAGGGTTACCAGAAGCCAACGGAACTGGGAAGATGTAGGCTTGTAAAGAGCGATTTCCGACTTTATCTACAGCAGCAACGTTGACATGATATGTTGTGCCATTCGTTAATCCCTCAATTTTATAACTAGTTTGATGAATGGGCTTCTCTGTAAGCAGCTTACCATCAAGCCATACCAAATATCCGTCCAAATCCGCTTCCTTATTACTCTCCCATGTTACATATAAACCACCATCGCCAGATGCTTTTAGCTCTGTAGGCTTGGCAGGAGCATATGGATCACCTATAACGATATTGTTTGCTGAGTATCTGTAGTCATAAGAATATTCATTAACATTCTTGTTATATACATCCACGTACAAATAGGCACTGAATTTGCGAGAATTCGCATCAGGCAGCTTAATCTCTTTACCGGAAGCCGACAAACTGAGTCTCAACGTATACTGTTTATCCATTTTAAGTTCTTCATCGAAAATAAAGAAGAAATAACCATCAAAATTATGAAGATAATTCACCGAAATGATAGCTCCATCATCTGCGACCAATTCAAAATCAGAAGCATTAACTTCATTTTTATCGACCGTTAATTGCGAAAACTTACCTTCTGAATAAACACCCCCGAAAGAAAGTTGTAAGCTATTCCAACCTTTTGTTGTTCCATTTTGCGAATCACCCGATAACTTCAAGGTAGCGATCTCATCACTAGGTTGAAGCGCATATCCAGCCTCTTTTCCACTAAAAAGAAATTCAGCCTCATTCATGGCTCCTGAAACACGTAAAGTACGGGGCGTGGAATAAGCAGACTCTCGGTCCAACAAATCTACTGTAGTAACCTTGAATTCTTGCATGGAATGATAAGGTAGATCGGGAATCGTAACATATGTCTCTTTAGTCGTTGCAATCAGCTTATCTTTGCTATAAACATTGTAAAATAAGATTCCTATACTGTTTGGTTTTTCCCAAGAAATATGGACATCCGCTGAGCTTTTATCAATATTAATCCATGAACCCCAAGACTGAATAATTGGAGGCAATGGTTCATCTGCAAACGAATACACATCACCCGTCACACTTGCAGCAAAATCTTTTGTATCCCCCGCCGTAACGATGGCATTCCCTGGCTGTAGACCTGGAGCAATAGTTCCTTTAACATCAGCCCAATATAGATTGTTACTTGCGGAATGATATACCTCTCCGAGTACCGACGAAGGTACTTGATATTTCTCTCCTCCTTGATCCAGAACTAAATCAATGTCCTTCTGATCAGAGTAAATAACCCCGGAAATTTCACCTGTTGTTGCGTTATAGTACACTTTCAGCATACTAGCAGCATAGGTCAATACCGGGGCCGTTAAGGTTAGCAGCATTAGAACTGCTAGTGAAGCGCTAATTTTGCGAATGGTGTTTCGCAGATAAACTCCTCCTATTTTAAATATGTATGTGTTGGAAATACTTCCCTATATTAAGGTAGAATCTAACAAATAACAATGTATTTTTTCATATAAACCATGCTATTATCGACTATTCTCCACTTTCTTCAACATCTCTATATACCTTCTATTGTCCGGATTCATAGAGGAGGCGATTGTGAGTTCTTCTATAGCCCTTTCTAGGTGCGCCTTGTTCCCTTCCAATTTCGCTAGATGCGAATAAAAAGCCGCTAATTGATAATGTACCTCATGAGCCCACGGAAGAATTTCTTCTGCGAATTGCAAGTTTTTTTCTGCCTTACTCCAGTTGCCCTCGGAAATTGCCGATTCTCCCTTGACAAGTTGCGTATATCCAACAATCATCCAAACCAAACAGCAAGAAATGAAAGTTCCTAATATGGCACAAGATACAAATAACAATCGTTTTAGTTGAAACTCCTTCTGCTTATATCCCTCCATCTCCATACTGGTCAGCAACATAATAAACAACCCGAATACGAGAGGATATGCCAGATCAATATCGAATGCCAGATGGGCACAGAATAGTAACAATGCTAGGATTACCTCAACACCTTTTCGTCCTTGACGCATTGCCACATTTAACGCAGAACCAATCATAGCGATGAACACCAATACCCCGAACACTCCGGCATCCAATGCAACCTGCAAAAATTGTTGATGTACATATTTTACATACACAGACGGGTATAAAATTGCAAAACCGCCACCGCCAATACCTGCCAGCCAATGCTCTTTCCATAACTGAAAAGCATCTGACCAATAAATACGGCGTAACTCAAACTCCGAAGCATTCCAAGTCATTTCTCGGACGCTTCCACCGCTGTTCATGATCATTCCCGCAACAATCACCAGGATTAGAACGATTAGCGCTCCACCACCTAACAGCGCTGTAGGTTTGTTCTTCCTATTTATGCATACAAAGGCGGTGGCCCCCATCACAACCAGGATCAGTACCGCTCTAGAGCCCGACAATAATAATCCACATAGCTGTATTAAACACAGCACAACATACTTTTTTTGATTTGAGCGCATAAAAGCACGCCAGCCTGCTGCCATTCCCGCCGCAACAATCACAGCAAAAACATTCGCATATCCCAGCGTCGATTCCAGCCGTCCCTCCCGAAATAAACCAAAGACCAGCCCCCAAAGAGTTAATCCTGAGCCACTCCAGACCCAAGTCACCCAGATCTGATCACGCCTTTTCCCAGAGAGACTTGAGAATAATAAGGATACGGGCAAGAGTAAGGAGACCTTGATCGCTTCCAGCACAGCCTGTTCTTGATCAACTGCACTTCCTACTGCAAGCCAATATAACAGAATGAATGCAAGTAAGAAGCCATGGATCGGTAGAAGCGTAAGCTTTCTAGCATTAAAAATATACAGGGCCGTTACTCCATAGAGCACAGCAGACAACGCCAAAAAGGAACGGGTATAAAAATACCCCGCTCCAATAGATCCAGCAACAATAAAAATAAGTAAGGTGTAAAAAGGTAGCTTTTCAAGTTTATGTGTTGTCATCATAACTACTCTTGTTCGACAGGATTCACTAGAATCCCTTCTTCCCTATTCACCCAAATATCTGCGTAATATACACCATAATCAACAATCCAAAGATAAACGAATACGTCGAAGGCCGTTCGTAGCCATGACCATGACTCTCTGGAATAAGTTCCTTGTAGACGATGAATAGCATAGCCCCGGCGGCAAAAGCAAGACCATAGCCCACTACATTCTGTAGGTAACTCGCCGTAAAATACCCAATAACCGCAGATACCATTTCCATAAGTCCGGTAAGCGTAACGATTCCCAATGCTTTTAACTTAGTTGTTCTAGAATTCATCAGAAAGACTGCGAGAATCAATCCTTCAGGCATATTTTGCGCACCAATCGCTATGGCCACGGTGGGACCCAGACTCGCCTGCTCACTGGCATAACTAAATCCCGTACTAAGACCTTCTGGTATATTGTGAATGAACAATGCAATCAAAACGAGCAGCGCCTTGGAATCCATATTGGTATATCCGGGTTTATTCTCCACGTCGATATGCGGGATGTTCTTTTCAATTAAATCAAGCAGTAGAACTCCTGTAATCAGGCCCAAGGTTAATGCGATAATCCCCGATTCTTTAATCGCTTGCGGCATGAGTCCAAATGTAGAAGCCGATACCATTATACCTGCAGTAAAAGCAACGAGAACGTCCTTCCATTTCTCAGATAACCTCTTCACAAACAGGATCGGAAACGCTCCAAGAACCGTAGCCATTGCTGATACAAAGCTGCCAATAAGCGCAGATTCCAAACCTTCAACTCCTTCATTACAATTCTGATAGACCAACATATGTTAACACAAAAAGTATTATTACTTCTATATAGCTTTTCCGAATAGTGCGCTAATCATAAAAAGACCCCCATAGGCTCGATTCATACCCTAAGGAGGTCTTTGTCTAACATGTAATTATGCGATTCTATTACACTAGCTTCTTCCGAATCATGCCGGAAATCAGATCAATAATCGTAATCATCACAATGATACCAAGCAGGATAATTCCGACACGGTCCCAATTCCGTGAACTGAGGGCGAAGATTAACGGTGTGCCAATTCCGCCTGCTCCAATCACACCTAGAATCGTAGCTGAGCGAACGTTAATTTCGAATCTGTATAAAGTGTAGGATAGAAAGCCTGGCAATACCTGCGGCACAACAGCAAACCATAACACCTGCATGCGGCTGGCACCAGAAGAGATTAAGGCTTCGAGTGGACCGTTATCAATATTCTCAATCTCATCCGCGAACAATTTGCCGAGCATGCCGACGGAATGCAGTCCTAGTGCCAGTACACCCGCAAATGAACCCGGCCCAACAGCCTTGATGAACAGCAAAGCCATAATGATCTCAGGAAATGTCCGTATAAAGCTTAATATTAGCTTGCCGGAACCCGAAATCGCCTTTCCCTTGCTCATGTTGACCGCAGCCCAAAAAGCAAAGGGGATACATATGAAGGTCGAGATAAAAGTCCCTAAAATTGAAATAGCTAACGTCTCAAGTAATCCTCGAAGCAGATCCTCCCCATCTGGTAAATAAACGAAGGCCCAGTCAGGAGAGAATATCCCGGCAAAGATGGCCTTAGTAATGATCCCGGCAGTTTCTTTAAATCCATTAAACGGCACTCCCGAAAAAGCCCAGATGTACACTGCCGCTAATGCTACATAAATCAGCCATCGGAAACGATTTTTACGAGGTTTGGGTACTAGGGTATTCCATGATTTACTCATATTAATTTCTCCCGCAGCTTAGTGCTTACATAATCAATAATCAAGACTACTGCTAATGTGAACAAGATGATGGTGCAAGTCTTATCGTATTCTAAAAAGCCTAATGTCACTTCATAGTAATGGCCGATTCCACCCGCGCCTACCAAACCTAAAACTGCTGCAGCACGAACATTAATCTCAAAGGCATACAACACATAAGACATGAAATGAGCCTGTACCTGCGGAATGACGCCGAACATAATTCGTTGAGTCTTATTCGCTCCGACTGAAGTCATTGCTTCCAAAGGTCCCTGTTCAATCGTCTCCAACGATTCATAGGTAAGCTTGGCGATCAGCCCTAGCGAAAATACCGTCAAAGCAAATATTCCCGGAAGCGCACCGAGGCCAAAAATGGCGACAAAAATAGAAGCCAGCAGCAGATCGGGAATTGTGCGGATCAAATTCAGCAGCATACGTACCGGATAATGAAGCCATCGGCTTTGCGTAATATTGCTTGCACACAGCAGGGCAATGGGAACCGCCAGAATGGCACCAAACGTTGTACCGACCAATGCCATCCGGATCGTCTCCAGCATCGCATCTATAATATTGTCAAAATACCCCCAGTTTGGAGGGAACATTTCCTTAAGCAGATCCAGCATATTTGGCAGACCGGAGATCAGCTCTCCAATGGATGAATCGGTCAAGACCGCACTTCTCCACAGTAATACTACTAATATAATAGCTGTAAAATAATGCTTTATCTTTCTTGGCGGTTTGGGATGTAACTTCTCTGCATTCACACTCATATCACATGCCTCCGCTTACAGGCTCACCTAACAACTCATCCTGATGAATCGGTCTGCCGTAAATCTCAGCAAATTTCTCATCGGTGGCCTCGGATACAGGACCATCGAAGACCACTTCTCCTGCCCGGAGCCCAATAATCCGGGTGGCATATTCTCTAGCGAGGTCGATAAAATGCAAATTCACGATGGTCGTAATCCCAAGCTCCATATTAATCTTTTTCAAATCATCCATAACCTGCTTGGTCGTGAGCGGATCCAGTGAAGCGACAGGTTCATCTGCAAGGATAATTTGCGCCTCCTGCGCAAGAACACGAGCAATAGCCACGCGCTGCTGCTGACCTCCAGATAGTTGATCTGCACGTGTGTAGGCCTTCTCAGCAATATTGACCCGATCGAGAGACTCGAAGGCTAAATCAATATCCTTCTGTGGGAATTTGCCAATTATCGTCCGTATTGTGGAATGATAGCCGACCCGCCCTGCCAATACATTACGAAGCACAGTCGTACGTTTCACCAAGTTGAAACTTTGGAAGATCATTCCGATATTTCTACGGATCATTCGGAGCTGGCTTCCCTTTGCCTTCGTGATGGATTGCCCATTGATAAGAATATCGCCTTCTGAAATATCATGAAGCCGGTTAATGGAACGTAGCAGGGTTGACTTTCCCGCACCCGAAAGACCAACAATAGCTACAAATTCTCCAGCTGGAATAGTCAGGTTAATGTTGTTTAAGCCTTTGGTTCCGTTTAGATACGTCTTGGACACATTACGAAGCTCTATCATGAAAATCATTCCTTTTTGTGTTTTCGTATATTCGTATAAAAGAGAAAGCCAGGTCCGGGGGGGAATCCGGAGCTGGCTATCCTTAGTTCCTGTTATACACCAACATCGTTGTATCCTTGAACGGCCTGAACTACTCTGTTTTTACTTTATTGTTGTATTCACGAACAATGTCAAAGTTGCTATCTTGTGACTTCACATAACCTTCATGCGAGTAAATATCTTTGATAATCTCATGTCCTTCTTTGTCAGCAGCGATATCAATAAACGCCTGCTGAATCTTCTCAATCCATTCCTTATTCATATCTGAACGGACCGAAATCGTGTCGTTAGGGATTTTATCAGTAAAGGCGAGAACACGAGTATCTTCAAATACTTTCGGATAATCCTTAACGACTATATTACGTGCATCCTGGAAAATAGCTGCGGCATCTACATCACCATTCAGTACAGCAAGTACGCCTTGGTCATGTCCCTTAACCGTGATAGCTTGTACATCCTTCAACGGATCAAGTCCTGCATCCATTAGTGTTGCAGCCGGCCATACAAAACCTGCTGAGGATGTAACGTTTTGATAAGCGATTTTTTTGCCTTTCAAATCGGCAACGGATTGGATCGCAGAATCTTTCTTAACGATAATCATAGATTTATAGAAGTCAGCCAATTCATCTGTCGGAGCACCCGTTTCATCATTTACACCAAAACGTTGAGCTTGAAGAATAACTTCAGCAGCTCCTTTTTCTTTTGCCAATACGTAAGCTGTTGGAGGAAGGAAACCTAAATCTACTTTTTTGGAAGCCATAGCTTCGATAACAGTGTTGTAATCAGTAGAGACACTTACTTCTACAGGAATACCGAGTTTATCACCCAGTAATTTTTCAAGAGGTTTCGCCTTAGCTTCGAGCGTATCTGCATTTTGGGAAGGGACAAATTGTACTGTGAGCTTCTCTGGAACATAACCCTCTGCTACAGGAGCTGCCGTTTCCTTCGGTGCATTTGCTCCATCCGTCGATCCTTGGTTTGCAGTATTAGCAGTGTTATTAGCACCACAACCACTAAGCAAAGTAATAGACATCATTAGCGGCAATACGAATTTACTTATTTTTCTCAAACGAAAGACCTCCACTGTTCTCTTTTTTTTAGTACTTCTAGACTATAAATATTTTGTATTAAATCTAAGGCCTCTAACTATTAAATATATGTAAAATTTATTTTAATCTCTTAAAATTTCCAAATTATCTGATAGAATGAGGTCTGAACTTATTATCCGTAGGAGGCTACCCATGAATAAAGACAACACCTTAACCTGCGAAATCCTCATAACAAGTGATCTACATGGGCATTTAGGGCCCATTGATTACCGCACGGGTGAGAAACGACAAAAAGGCTTAGCAACCATTGCTAGCCTTATTAAACAAGAAAGATCCCATTGTCCAGAGCTAATACTTCTCGATAACGGTGATCTTATTCAAGGTACACCGCTAGCTTATTATGCAGCCACACAGTACAGTGACGAACTAAATCCAGGCATAGCTGCATTGAATGAATTGAAATATGACGCTGCAATTATTGGTAACCATGAATTTAATTTTGGTAAGCCACTGCTTAATAAAGCCATTCAGGATTCCAAATTTCCTTGGTTATCTGCTGGAATTATAGATCGCGCGACATGTAAACCTGCATTTGGTAGACCCTATATCATCAAATGGATAGACAAAAAAATCAAAGTAGCCATTCTAGGAGTTACCACACATTACATTCCCCACTGGGAGAATCCTGTCCATATAGAAGGACTTCAATTCAAGGATTCGTTAGAGACTGTAAAGCTTTGGTGTGCCACTATTAGAGAAGAAGAACAGCCCGATTTACTCGTTGTAGCTTATCATGGCGGGTTCGAGCGCGACCTCCTTAGTGGTGAACCTGTAGAGAGACTAACTGGAGAGAATCAAGCCTATGCAATGTGCACAGAGGTTGAAGGCTTAGATGTATTAATTACCGGACATCAGCATCGCTTCATAGCTAGTGAGCTAAATGGTGTGACGATCATACAGACTGGTTTTAATGGACATTCCCTCGGTAAGATTTCAGTAGTCTTTCAAAAAGAAAACGAGCGTTGGAAGATTAAGAGTAAACAAGCCGAACTCCTTGCTGTAGACGACAAGACCGATGTAGATGATACAATTCTAGAGCTTAGCAGCACGCTTGAATCAGAAACAGAAGCCTGGTTGGATGAGAGAATAGGTACAGTTATCGGTGACCTTTCTATTTCTAGTGCAGATGAATGCCGATTGGCTGACCATCCCTTTATAGAATTTGTTAATAAGGTACAAATGGAAGCTACAGGTGTAGAGATCTCGACAGCAGCTTTACTCAGCAACGATTGCAAGGGCTTCAGTAACACCATTACTCGGAGAGATATTCTTTCCAACTTCATTTATCCAAACACGCTAACTGTGCTAAGACTGACCGGACAAGATATAAAAGAGGCACTGGAACAAACCGCCAACTATTTTCAAAAGGATCTAGAGGGAAATGTAATTGTTAACCCTGCTTATGTAGAACCTAAATCGCAACATTACAATTATGATATGTGGGAAGGCATCCACTACGAGCTTCATGTCAATAAACCTGTAGGCAAAAGAGTCCTCCATCTGCTGCATCGTGGGCAGCCTGTGGAGGACTCTAAGGAATATGATGTTGTTATGAACAACTATAGAGCAAGCGGCGGTGGAGATTATGAGATGTATAAGGGCAAGCCGATTGTCAAAGAAGTACTGATCGACATGTCTGAAATTGTCACGAATTACATTGAAAAACGCGGCCAAATTGAAGCTACCTGTGATCATAACTGGAGAGTTGTTTAGGTCGTACTGATGAATGCCTCAATATCGGTTTCAATCAGCATTAAAGCACCTCTCCAAAAATCAATGGAGTGTACATCAATATCCATAAACTTTGCTACATCTGCAATATTATGCTTGCTGGTAGCACTAAGGAACTGACGATACCGGGCGACGAACTCCTCGCCCTTTTTTAAATATTCTGCGTAGAGTCCTTTAGCGAATAACAGTCCGAAAGAATACGGGAAGTTCATAAATTCATAACCAGCCATAAAATATCCGGCCTTGTTCATCCACATGTAAGGATGGATCGTATCAGGATCAATGCTCTCACCGTAAGCTTCCACCATACAAGCAATCATCAATTCGTTCAGCTCTTGAACTGGAAGCGGACCCGAGGTTCTTCTCTCATATAGTTTAAGCTCAAATAAATAACGGGCATAGAAGTCTACAAGATAATACCCAGCATCGGAAATACTTCTCTCCAATAGAAGCTGCGCTTCCTTCTTGGTCGAACTAGTGAGTAGTGCCTGATTTACGATCGTCTCGCAAAAGATCGAAGCCGTTTCGGCAATCGGTATCGGATAATCTGTGTTCAGCATCGTTTCTTCTCCCAGACAGGAGCTATGATATGCATGGCCGAGCTCATGAGCAAGGATACTAGTATCTATAGCATTTCCAGTGAACTGTGTCATGATTCTGCTCTGGCCTATCGGAAAAATATCAATGCAGAGCCCATATCCACCCTTACCCGCTCTAGGTTCTGCATCAATCCATTGCTGATCAAAAGCCTTTTGAGCTAAATTGGCCAATTCCTCGCTAAAGGTTCCGAAGCTAGAGACAATTGTTTTTTGAGCATCTTCGTAAGAGATTTTTACACTTTCTTCGCCAATCGGTGCAAAAATATCGTAAAAAGGCAGCTTTGTGGAATGTCCCAGCAGTTCGGCTTTCTTTTGATAATAGGTATGAAAAGCTGGCAAACTCTCCTGAAGAGCGGCGAGCATTGCCGATAAAGTTTCACTGTCCATTCGCGATGCCACTAACACCTTTTCCAGAGAAGATTGATATCCACGCATGCCATAAATCGTTAGCGCCTCACCACTTATTCCATTCATGCAAGCTGCACAAACCCCAGCAATACGACTGCAAGCTTCAGCCTCGGCTTCATAAGCCGCTTTTCTTAATGTAACGTTATTCTCATAGGCCATACTCCTTAGTTCTGCAAGCGTTACTTTCTTAGTTTCCCCTTGTACTACCACATCTGCAAGTGTACTCGATACGCTCTCCATGTAGAGCCTTCCCCACGCTTTGGAACCCGTGCTCTGCATTCTGGCAATCGCAACTTCCACTTCCTCATTTAACACATAACGGGATTGCAGAAGAAGCTCCTTTAAATAAAATTGATGTTTCAGAAGATAAGTTGAGCTAACGATAAGCTCATCTATGTGTTCACAAGTGCTAATCCATCGTTTAAAACCCGCAACTACCCCAGCAATCTCTGAGCTCAAATGTTCAATATCATCAGCAAGATTCATGGCTTCCTCAGAACTGCTGTCTGCGCTAAGCGTTAACTCTGCATAGGCTAATAAACATACATATACGCTTTTATAATCGTTGTAGAGCCTTAGAAAGTCCTCGATCGCTGCGACGGAAACACCCTCAAGCATTAGATTGCCCTCAGCCCAGGCTTTTAAATCTATAATAAGTTGACCGAGTAGCTCACGATCGCCTTTTAACTTCTCTGACTCAAAGGAAGGATATAAGCTATCCAGATTCCATGTCTTATTCATTTGTGAACCTCTCCTCTACTTCTTTGGCCATCCCTGATTTCTTCATTATACCGTCCTTAGTGGATAAAATCTGTATACTACCTATGTTTTCGGGATGGTGCAAGAACATAAAAAAAAGGACCCTGCCAACGTATGGCAGGGTCAAGGTCTATATTATAAGGGGGTTATGTGATTACTATAACCCTCTTAGCTTAAAAGAATATGAATAGTAGATAAAGATTGGCTTAATCTACAGATCTCTGTCCTTTTCATCAACAAAAAAAGGACCCTGCCAACGTCCGGCAGGGTCAAGGTCTATATTTAAGGGGGTTATGTGATTACTATAACCCCCTTAGCTTAAAACGATATGAATAGTACCTAAAGATTAGCTTAATCTGAAATCATCCCTTATTGGCTTAAAGCTGAAGGGCTATTTCTGGCCTTAGTAATCTGAATCCCAATATAAATAATTAGGAACAGCACCATGAACCCAGCAGAATAACGATACATCATCCCATAATCGGATGCCGCCGAGATTGCCCCAAGAATAATGGCCCCACTGGCTACCCCTAAATCTGTTGAGTTATAAAACATACTGTTCGCCATGCCATACTGTACAGGTGTAGATGTCCGAAGCATCCATGCCTGTATAGTTGGCTGAATAGCTCCAAAGCCGAGTCCATAGAGCAATGCGGATATAATGAGCATGGGCATGGATGTTGTATACGAGAGCACTGTTAAGCTCGCGACGACACAAACCGCTGCTGGAATCAGAACAGCAGCCGGACCTCTTTTATCAAATAATCTGCCGGAGATAGGTCTAATAATAATGATTGTTATCGCGTTAAATAAAAAGAACAAACCCACTTGCTCTAAATGTACCGCTTCGCCGAACAAAGCGATAAAGCTAAGCAATCCACCATAAGTGATCGCGAGTAAGACATTCAGTATTGCAGGCAATACTAACTTTGTATTAAAAGGAACCTTGATTGGTTTGGATGGTGCAATGGATCGCTCAATAGGCTGTTTTTTCGGTACAGCTGGAAGTGAACGTGAGAACAATAGGACTGGAAAGGCAAGAAGCAAGGTGAATGTTCCGATCATCGCCAGTGTTCCAAACCCCGATTGCTTCATTACGTTCAAACCAATCATAGGACCAATGGACATTGCAAGACTGGTTGATAAGCCGAAATAGCCGATCCCTTCGCCCATTCTTTTGCTAGGAATAATCTGTGAAACAATCGTGGGAATAATCGTGCTGGCAATCCCGAACCCAATCCCATAGCCTACCCGCATCAGCAATAGTGACCCGATTGAGTCTGCTACCACATAAAGACCGGTTATGGCGGCCGCGATGGCTAAACCAATATATAATAGTACATTGCGGCTAACCCTCCGCATCAGAAAAGCAGTCATAAAACGTGAAGCAATCGCAGTTAGCGCAAATACACTTGTAACCAAGCTGACCATAATATCTCCGGCTTGAAATTCACTTTTAACATAAGACGGAAATGAAGATAGCAGCATCTGTAAATTCATAAATAAAAATAAAGCACTAAACGTTAAAGCAATAAAAGACTTGGTCCATAGTTTCGTACGTAGTTCTTGTTGTTCTGGCATAACTTACGTTCCTACTCTCCATCATTTATTTGATCAATATGATTGTTTATTCTTAGCAGCAACCCCATGAGCAGCTCATATTCATCACTGGAAATACAGTTCATAATCTCATCTGTGACTTGATCCTCAATAGGAAAGGTCTCCTTTATCAGAGCTCTTCCTTTTTCCGTAATATAAACCTTAAAAGAACGCCGATCATTCTCCCCGGTTCTTTTATAGACCAGCCCTTTTCCCTCCAAGTGATCCAGAATTCGCGTCGTAGTTGGTTTATCCTTACCCGAACGCTTCGCGATATCCTTCTGAATCAGCCCTTCCGTTCTGTCGACTTGAAAAAGCACTGACCATTGCTCAGGTGTTATATCATATTCCTTTAGCCCATTTTGGAATAACGCGCTTAATTTACGATAGGTCGTTCCCATCATAAATCCTAACGTAAGTTCGGATTGGTTATGCTTTGTCGTCATGATTAGACCTCTTCTCATTTCATCTTCTTTTCAATAGTTGCTTAAACAATTATATTCTAGACAACTAAATTTGTAAAGGTGAGACAAAATTATAAACTAACTATTATTAAGTTGCTTGACAAAGTAAACTAAACACGGTATTATTATCTCATGTTAAAGATACTTAACTTAAAGACAACTAGAGCGTAACACGCTTAATATTATTTATTTGAAGGTTGTGTAATTCATGGGATTTCTAGACAAACTATTTGGTAGAACAAAAATCGAGGAGGAACAAACAATGTCTAAATTAAACATCGGAATCATTCTGGGAAGTACTCGTCAAGGTCGTTTAAGCCCACAAGTAGGGGAATGGGTTAAAAAGGTAGCAGATGCACGTGGAGATGCTAATTATGAGATCGTAGATATCGCGGACTTCAAACTTCCACTAATGGGAGAAGTTGATGCTACTGAACAAGCAACTGCTTGGAATACAAAGCTTGCTACGTTAGACGGTTTCGTATTTATCGTTCAAGAATACAACCACAGTATTTCCGCATCACTGAAAAATGCACTCGATTACGCGCGTGAAGCTTGGAACAACAAAGCAGCGGGTATCGTGAGTTATGGTTCTGTAGGTGGCGCTCGTGCAGCTGAGCATTTACGTGGAATCTTGGGAGAACTGTCTGTAGCAGATGTTCGTGTACATCCAGCCCTGTCCCTGTTCACTGATTTCGAGAACGGTTCTGTGTTCAAACCAGCGGATCTTCACCTGACCAATGTAAATGGCATGCTTGATCAAGTATTGGCTTGGAGCGGTGCGCTCAAGACGCTTCGTTAAGATCACCCGCTTTAATATTATGAAATACACCTCTAAGAATAGACCTGGATAAACCTATGGTTTGTCCGGTCGATTCTAAGGGGTGTATTTTTTGTATGATGAAATGACCACCTTGTATAGAATCTTTTCTCGCATAATCGGCGAGGATTTCAATCTACAACAAGGAGCAATGATCATATGGTTTGTGCTTGCATTATTAACAGCTCTCGCTTGAGGATGGAGAGTGTTTGGGGTGAAGTGCCCGGGCCATCGCATCCATATAGCTCTGAACGGCGCGCTGACTCACTTCCGCTTCTGGAACGAATATTTCGAAAAGATGAAAACATCCGGGATACAGGTTAAATTCGATATCTACACCTGCTTGCGCAAGTCGTGTTACATATTCGATCGTCTCATCTCGGAATAGATCAAGCTGACCTACACAGGTATAGGTTGGTGGCAGTCCAGCTAAATTCTCCGCTCTCGTTGGTACCGCATAGGAAGATATCCTGCTGGCATCGTTCTCCTCGCCCAGGTACATGTTCCAAGCCGTTAAGTTGTCCGTCCGGTTCCAGATTGCACCTTCTTCCGTAATCTCATGGCTTGATGGCGTAATGTTGCGGTTGTCGAGCATTGGGTACAACGGCATCTGAAAGATAATGGAGGGTCCACCTTTATCTCGTGCCATCAGCGCAAGTGCTGCTGTCAGCCCGCCGCCACCGCTTGCACCAGCAATCGCAACCCGATTCTCATCAATGCCAAGTGATTCCGCTTCCTCCGTCATCCATACTAAGCCAGCATAACAATCTTCGATTGCAGCTGGATAGGGGTGCTCGGGTGCCAGCCTATAATCAACCGACACGACAACACATCTAGCCGTCTGAACAAAGCGTTCACACAACTCGTCGTCCATATCAGGATGTCCTAACACGTATCCGCCCCCGTGAATCCACAGCATAGCTGGAAGCTTGTCAGCATTTCGCCCAGCAGGTTCATAAATTTTTACCAGTATCTCCCTTGCAGCACCCGGAATTTTTCGACTGGTTGTGTTTACATGCTCTGATCTCTTCAGTGACGGAGCCGACACTAAACTTCTGCTCCACTCTAAATTCTCTTCCAATTGAAACCCTGGAAATTGTGAATATGCCTCTCTTAATTCTGGTAGTATACGTTTATCGATACTCATGAAAATCCTCCAATACAATAATGATTGCTTGTATAATTCCTATTCCTTCTCAGCTTCCCACTTGGCAATTTCCTCTCGTACTCGTGGAGCAACCTCCGTTCCGAGCAGTTCTATAGCCCGCAACACCTGCTCATGTGGCATCGTGCTTAGTGGAACATACATCATAAAGCGTGTAATACCTACATGCTTCCGTAGATGAATGATCTTCTGAGCAACTGTTTCTGGATCTCCAACGTACAATGCGCCATCAAAGCTTCGGGCCGCATCATAGCTGGAACGGTCATAATACGACCATCCTCGTTCTTTCCCGAGCTTGTTCATGCCGTATTGGGTAGATGGAAAAAAGATATCTGCTGCCCGTTCCGTATCTTCTGCGACGAATCCAATCGAATGAGATCCCACCTGAAGCTGCGATACATCATGTCCAGCGCGGGCCGCCGCCTTCTTGTACAGCTCTACAAGCGGAGCAAAATTCATTGGATTCCCGCCAATGATCGCCAACATCAATGGCAGACCCAAAAGTCCTGCACGAACGGCGGAGCTTTGCGTACCTCCGCTGCCAATCCATATTGGTAAAGAGCTTTGGACGGGCCGCGGGTATACGCCCAAATTATGAATTGCTGGCCGATGGCCTCCCTTCCAAGTTACTTTCTCGGAACCCCGTATTTTCATAAGCAGTTCGATATTTTCATTGAATAGCTCCTCATAGTCATGTAAGCCATAACCAAACAACGGAAAGGATTCAACGAATGAACCCCTGCCCGCTATAATCTCGGCACGTCCATTGGAAATGCCGTCAAGCATAGCAAAATCCTGAAACACACGTACAGGATCAGCAGATGAAAGGACCGTCACAGCACTAGCCAGGCGAATCCGTTTAGTCAAGGACGCAGCAGCGGACAACACGATTGCTGGTGAAGAAGCTGCATAATCTTCACGATGATGCTCACCGATACCAAAAACATCAAGTCCCACCCGATCCGCAAGGACGATTTCTTCGACTACTTCTCGTAATCGCTGTGCATGACTCATCACAATTCCAGTCTCAATATCAGGCTTTGTTTCTACGAACGAAGTAACACCTATTTCCATGATTTATCACACCTCTTTTAATTTTTCTCCTGCACTACAACCAACAGAGATTTGGGGCAACCCTATTTTTTTAAGAAGAGTGCTCTAGACAACGGATTAAAGCTGTCCAATCCATCTCACCATAACCATGGGCTATTCCTTCAGATAAATGATGATGGATAAGTTGGCCCAAAGGTAGAGGAGCTTGGACGGACTGCGCTGCCTCTATAGCCAGTGCAACATCCTTCAGCCCTAGCTTCATTTTAAAACCAGCTGGTTCAAACCGCTGTTCTGTCATTATCGCCCCATAGTTCTGATATAAGGGAGATTGAAAAAGAGCATTCACCACATCCATAAAACGGGCTGGCTCTATGCCATACTTTCCTACCATCAGCTGCGTTTCTGATAAAGCTTCCAGCATAGAAGCAATTAAAAAGTTTACGCCTATTTTTACAACATTTCCTTCTTCGCTATAATCCCCAATCTCGAATATTTCCTGACCTAATTGTTCTAAAACAGGAATTAACTGTTGTCTGGCTTGCTCCGGACCTGCCAAAATGATGCGCAATTTAGCTGCTTTAGCGGCATCCGGACGCCCCAGCACTGTGGCAGACACAAAGTATTGCTTTCTCTCCGCATGCGCCGCGGATAATTTCCGAGCCAGATCTACACTGATCGTACTGGCAGATATGTGAATTCCTTTTTCTGATAATCCATTCAAAATTCCATTTGGACCCTCAACAATCTCCTCCAAAGCGGCATCGTCAGAAAGCATGGTTATGACCATATCGCTCTTTTGTGCTGCCTCCAATGGTGTCTCGGCATAATGCGCTCCCTGATCTATTAGGGGTTGCGCTTTTTCACGAGTACGATTAAAAACGATTAATTCATTACCAGCTTTCAACAAATTTCGGGCCATTGGAAAGCCCATTTTCCCAAGCCCGATAAATGATATTTTCATAAGTCTCTTCTCCGCATTAAGGATGATTTACAATAACGGAACGATCGTTCCAGAATAACCAAAAAAAATTTATATTGCTGCAATTACAAAGCTTATCATCTCTTTGGCACGCTGCTGATCTTGATCTGCTTTTGCCATAATATTTATGCTTTGATGTAAATTCAGCAATAAATAAGACCACGCTTTGACATCAGTGGTTTTATCAAGTTCGCCTGATTGTCGGCCTTTTTCCAAAAGCTCGCAAAAAGCCTGTTCTAAATTCAAAAAACTAGTCTTTATCAATTCATTTATTTTTTCATCCCGCGACTCTAGTGTTGTAGCTGCATTCGTTACAAAACACCCGCCGGGTAGGCTCGTATCGTACGCTGAAGTAATATGTTGCTCAAAAAATTGTTGAATCCCTGCTCTAACGCTTGACGCCCGTTCAAGAATGACCTGTCTATTGAAGCTAACCTTTTTGTAATGTTCCAGTGCGGCAATGTACAACGTTTGCTTGTCAGAAAAAGTATCGTAAAGACTAGAACGGCTAATGCCCATAACCTGCAGCAAATCCGGTATGCTTGTTGCCTCATAACCCTTTTTCCAAAACAACAGCATCGCTTGATGTAGTGCTTGATCCTCGTTAAACTCTCTTGTCCTTGCCATGAGTAACACCTCCTGTAATGGCAATATAACATATCTGGAACGATCAGTCCAGATAAACTTCGAGAGAAAACCTTACGGTTTGCTTGGCATAGCTGATGAACTATAATTAGCCCACAAAAAGACCTGTTCGGTAGGCTTCATCGCTTACGAACAGATCTTAGTTTATTATTCCGGTCTCTCAATTTCAAAAATCTCACCAATCGTAGCGTAATTAGCTCCCGCTAAACGACTTACTGCATTTAAGGCTCTAGGGTCAATCCGCCCCTCCTGATAAATCGATTCATCGATATGAAACTGAACAATTTCGCCGATGAACAAATCACTCCCAGGTTCTTCTGCTCCTAGAGGTATCGCTTGTACAAGCTTACATTCCATTCGAACCTTTGCTTCCAATACACCAGGTACAGCTATATTTTTACTTGGGACCGGTGTAAGATTGGCAAGTTCAATTTCACTTTCTGCTCTTGGCAATGAGGCAGCGGTTTGATTGATTTTTCCAACATTCTCATCATCTACAATATGCACAACAAACTGTTGATTGTTATAGATATTATGGGCTGTATCTTTTAATCGTCCCGCTGGTCTTTGAATAGACAGTGAAACCATCGGAGGATTAGACGAGACGATATTAAAATAGCTAAACGGCGCACCATTCAAAATGCCATCTTCTGATTGTGTAGTGACAAAAGCAATGGGCCTAGGAATAACAGTACCAATTAATAACTTATAATTTTCCCGCTCACTATTTTGCTTCGGATCAATCGAAATCAATCTCCCCAGCTCCTTCTTCACTCTTTCACGAAATCGATCGTGCTTCTAACGGTATCAATAGGGCGTACTAACTTCTCAATTTGCTCACGTTTAGGTTCTAAGAATGGTGGCAATGAAAGTTTTTCTCCAACCGTTTCGTATTCCTCGTCTCCCATAAATCCAGGTCCATCTGTTGCAAGCTCAAACAGGATTTGTGGAGCAACACGTGTATACAGCGACTCGAAGAAATGACGATCCACATAACCTGAGGTACGGAACCCAAAGTCTTCAAAATGCTTAGTCCACTCATCCAGCATGGCACGATCCTCTACTCGGAAAGCCGCATGGTGAACTGTTCCAAAACCTTGACGCGAATTCGGCAAGTCTTCGTTATGCTCTACAATAATTTGCGCACCGTTTCCGCCTTCGCCAACTTCAAACAAATGATAAGCCTCTTCCTGTCCGATTTCTTTAAACAGCATGACTCTTTCCAACATTTCTTTAAAATAGCTGAAGTCAGCTATACGTACAAAGATCGGTCCCAAACCAGTGATCGCAAACTCTAAAGGAATTGGTCCTTTTTGCCATGGTGTACCTGATGCGACCCCTTCATTAAATTCATCGGAGATAAGTTGATATTGCTGGTCATCAAAATCTACGAAGGATAAAGTCTTTTTGCCAAACTGCTCTTTAATTCCGGTATGCTTCACATCCAGGCGATCAAAACGTTTTACCCAGTAGTCTAATGCAGCATCAGTTGGTACCCGGAAGGATGTCTTGGCGATCTCATTGGTTCCGTGAACACCTTTAGGAATGTTAGGGAAGTCAAAGAACGTCATATCCGTTCCGGCACTGCCCTTATCATCTGCAAAAAACAAGTGATACGTTTGAATATCGTCTTGATTGACGGTTTTCTTCACTAGACGCATTCCCAATACGTAAGTAAAAAACTCGTAGTTTTTCTCTGCGCTGCTTGTGATGGCTGTTACGTGGTGAATCCCTTTTAAATTTCTCATGATTATACACTCCTATGGTTTTAGTTTGATTTTGTAATATAATTCCCTAGATCAAGAAAGATTAATTGAATTATCTTAACGTTAAGATATCCACCAAAAAAAATATCTTTCCAACATTTCATCCTATGTTTCACAGAACCCTATTCCCAACAATTATCTTTACATTAATTATCTTTAACTTAAGATAAATTTAACATACTCATTTGTTGTTGTCAACAAAACACTATAGTAGATATGCAGAACAGCCTTGTTCAGTATGTGAAGAATAATGAACAAGGCTGTGAAAAAATCTATATTTGTCTTACAAACGCATAACGAAGAACAGCTTCTTCTAAAATATCAATCCCCATAATGATATCATCTAAATCCGTATACTCATTGGGATGATGACTAAGTCCATCTACAGAAGGAACAAAGATAAGCCCTACTGGGCAAAGTTTGTTCATGTTCATGGCATCATGCCCTGCACCACTGATCATCCGTTGACTCGATATCCCTTTCTCTTCACAAATGGATTCTAGAACCTGACTGATCTCATCAGATAATAGGACGGGTTCCTCCGAAATAATTTCCGTACTCTCAATTACAAGTTGTCTATTTTCTTGTACTAAGGATATTGTTTGATACAAATGGTCTAACACACGTTGCCTGGATGCCACTGAAGTAGATCTGATATCAATTTTAATTTCCACTTCTCCCGGAACCACGTTCATAGCGCCATTCAAGATATCTATCACCCCTAGCGTCGCAACCGTTCCAAATTCTTGTTCGAGTTTGGCTGCTTTCTCAAGCGCAAGTGCTATTTCTGAGGCACCCAGAAAAGCATCTTTTCTCATATTCATAGGTGTCGTTCCAGAGTGGGATGCCTTCCCTGATATTTGAATATGAAGCCTCACGGGTGCAGCAATTCCAGTCACAATTCCAATTCTTTTATTATTGTTTATTAAGACAGGACCTTGCTCAATATGTAATTCAAAAAACGCTTTTAATTCTTCATTCTCTCTACTCGCCTGATCAATACTGTTATAATCCAGTGCACATAGCGAAAATGCCTTTTCCATGGTAATACCGTCTTTGTCCTTCAAAGATCTATATTTCTCCTTCTGAAATAACCCTGACATTATTTTGCTGCCTACTGTTGAAATCCCAAAACGCGAAGATTCTTCACAGGCAAATGAAATAATTTCGATCGGATGATCCGTTTCAATCCCTTTTTCGTTTAGACGTTTGATCACTTCCAAAGCAGCCGTTACACCTACTACCCCATCGTACTTCCCACCTTGGTATACCGTATCCAAGTGAGAGCCCATTACAACGGGTGGGAGCCCTTCTATCTTCCCATTCCTTCTAGCGATCACATTTCCGCAATGATCCATCCGAATATCTAAATTTTCAGCCTTACACATCCGCATAAAAGCACTCGTACATGTCTGCTCTTCATTTGTATAGGCAATTCTAGTGATGCCCTTCTCACCCGAGTTATATTGATTAATATTATCAAATAAAGCCTGATATCTTCTCTTTCTATCCATGCTAATATCTCCAATCCTGGGTATTCATGATTATGGTTTCATCAAAATTCGTGAATGATATACAATAGAGGTAGTGCTAGTCTTTAAAAATTACTTACTTGATGAGGTGTAATGGATAGCTATGAAGAAGACTATTATTTTTAAAGAAAATGATCAATTTACAATTAAAGCTGATTTTTATGAAACAAACCGTCCACAAGCCCCTGCTATTGTGTACATTCACGGAGGCGGTCTACTTTGGGGTGATCGAGAAGATCTATCCGAGGAAATGATACAACTTTACACTAATAATGGCTTTGCGCTATTTTCGATTGACTATAGATTAGCCCCTAGGTCCACCCTATCTGACATCCTTGAAGATGTCCAAGATAGCCTTCTTTGGTTAGAAAAGGAAGGACCAAAACAATTCTCCATTGACCCCTCGAGGATCGCTGTAGTGGGAAGCTCAGCAGGTGGTTTCCTTGCACTAAGCACAGGAATGTTTACCCATAAGCCACGTGCGATTGTCTCCTTCTATGGATATGGCGATATTAGCGCTCCATGGGCACTCGAACCAAGTAAATTCTATTGTGAAAAGGATATCGTCTCCATGGAGATTGCAAAAGGTACAGTGTCCGATCAAATCATTACGAGCGCAAGCGTAGACGAGCGTTTTCTTCTCTATTTATATGCAAGACAATCCGGTCGTTGGATCGAAGAAGTGACGGGCTTGAATCCTTCTCTACATAAGGAAGAAATCCTCAAATTCTGTCCTATTCATCATGTAACTAAGGAATTCCCCCCTACATTGTTACTACACGGAACGAACGATGTAGATGTGCCGTATGAACAATCGGTATTCATGAGAGCTGCGCTAGTGAAAGAAGGAGTACCGGCAAAGCTTATTACTATTCCAAACGGGGAGCATGTATTTGAAAAAGATTTCGATAACCCTGTTGTGCAAAAAGCTCTTCATCAGGTGATTGATTTCCTTCAGCTTCATCTTGCTGAGTAGGTCTGTAGAAGAACAGGAAAATCCGGCACTAAAATAGTGCCGGAAAATATAGGAGACCGCATGAATTATTTCTTGTTTAATTCGTGGAAATGCGTCCATAAATGATCGCAATCTTCTCTAGCTTCCACTTTAATCATATTAACAACACTCTCATCATGCCCCACAAAATATTCGCGAAGGTGAATGTCAGAGAAGCCATGCTCTTTCGCATCATCTCTTGTGCTGCAATAATGAACTTCCTTAACACCTGACCAAATAATAGCGCCCATACACATCGGACACGGTTCACAGGTGGCATAAATTACACAATCCGATAAGTCCATCGTGTCTAGCTTTTTGCAAGCTTCTCGGATAGCTACCATTTCCGCATGTGCGGAAGGATCCGTGTCTCTCATCATTGTATTGCTAACCGCTGCAATTACCTCATCGCCTCGGACAATCGTTGCACCAAACGGGCCTCCAAATTTCTTGTTCATACCCTCAATCGTTGCGTCTACAGCCAATTTCATGTAATCCATTTCAAATTCCTCCTCTAGTTTAATTGGGATGATTTTAGTGTTTTGCTAAAGATGGTGTATAGAACAAACGAAACAATTAAGCCACTAAAGAAAGCAAAATCATTCATCCTAACTAGGAAGGGGATACCCTTAAGAAATGCACCTGACATAGGAAGGATGAAGCTGACTGCTAAAACAGCCATCGCAACAGGATTGTAACCATTCTTATATTCACCATTGCTGCCTGCTGGGACATAAATATGGTCAAGATTTAATACTCTTTTCCGATGAATAAAGAAGCTTGAAAGCATAATACCCGCAATTGGACCAAAGATGGACCCAATAAAGCTATAGAAGTAGAATAAGGTCGTTGTACTTTCTACAAGCTTCCATGGCAAAATCAAAGTTCCAACAACGGCTGTTAAGACACCTGCAGTCTTTACAGTGAATTTTTTCGGGAAAAGAGATGACATTTGCAAGCCAGCTGGCAATAAGTTGGCAAACACTACGAAGGCGATTGCTCCTACGTTTAGCGCTAGAATCAATACAACAACCGCGAAAGTGTTTTCAATTTTATCAATGGCATGAACGATATTGAAAATCGGCTCACCAAACGCAATTTCAGTACCCGCAATTAAAGCCACACAAGTGATGGCAAAAAGAATATAAGATAAGATAAACCCTACTGGCAATCCAATCATAGCCGCTTTTGGTGATTTCGCACGATGTGTGAAGTCCGACATATTCACAACAGGACCCGCCCAGTTAGATACCAATGCACTCACGCAAGCAATAAAGACTAATGGACTTGAGCTTGGGTTCGCTGGTACATACTCTAAAATCGGTCCAAACCCTCCAGCAATCTTGATCGCCCAAACAGCAGCACCAATAATAAACACATACACTACTGGGGAAGACCAGTTACCGAACTTACCTAATGTTTTCATTCCACCTAAGAACAACAGAACCGTTGCTGTCCAAAGAATCGCATAGGAGATCATTGTCGGGAATGCTAACCCGAATAGTGTGAAGCCACCGCCTAAATCCATATAATTCGGAATAAATCTAGCAAATATAACATTTAATGATTCTGCACCAACAACGGTAGTGGTTCCAAAGAATACTAATCCGGCAACAAGTCCTCGTATCAATGCCGGTATAATTGCTCCTTTTACCCCAAATGAATCACGAAGCAACATCGCGAATGGCAGCCCATATTTGGAGGCAGAATATCCGTTTAAAGCATAAAATGCGGAGACAATAATGGCCGAGAGCATAACGGCAAAGAGCACCTGTGTTGTATCCAATCCTAAGACGAAGAAGCCTGCAACTGTCATATACGACATAATATTATGAACAGCACCCATCCAAAGGGTTATATAGTTGGACATTCCCCAGTCTCTTTGCTCAGGCTTTTTAGGCAGTAACTCCTCACCGTAACCGTATGATTTGTACCTATCATAATTTCGTTCCAACTTTGCTTGATCCATATCTACACTTCCCCTCGCTTAAATTACTTCACGATATGAGTGCCTGCCTGTTCATTGATCGCATCTTTTAAGCTTTCCGGATTCGTAATAATAACTCGCGTTCCGCTGTTCTCTAAGAAGCTTAAACTCGCCTCGATTTTAGGCAGCATACTTCCTGCTGGGAAGTGATTTTCTAGTACATATTGTTTAGTCTCATCAACCGTCATTTTGGAAAGCTCTTTTTGATTCGGCTTACCATAGTTGATGCATACTCTAGACACTCCCGTTGTAATAATTAAGGTCTCCGCATGAATCTGTTCTGCTAAAAGACTCGTAGCAAAATCCTTATCGATGACTGCATCAACACCTTTGTACGTGTTATCATCAGACTTCACGACTGCGATACCTCCACCGCCTGCAGCGACAACGACAAAGCCCCCATCGATTAATGATTTAATCGCGTCTTTCTCCACAATATCTATAGGTCTTGGGGATGGAACTACTCTACGGTATCCTCTGCCAGAGTCTTCTACAAAGCTCCATTCCGGATGTTCTCTTTTCATTTCTTCCGCTTGCTCTTTGGAAAAGAAGGATCCTACTGGTTTCGTCGGATTCTTGAAATTAGGGTCTTCTGAGCTTACTTCGACTTGTGTAATCACCGTAGCCACATTCTTGTGGATCCCTCTAACTGCAAATTCATTAATTAAAGCTTGTTGAATTAAATAACCGATTCCACCTTGTGTATCGGCTCCACAATTCACTAGTGGAATAGGAGACATGCCAGCAATTTCATGTGCAATCTCAGATCTTCTTAGCCCAAATCCTACCTGTGGTCCATTACCGTGTGTAACGACGACATTGTAGCCCTCTTGCACCATATCAACAATATTAACGACAACTTCTTTTACTGCTTCAGATTGGTCATGAATCGAATCCAGGCCATTTTCCTTGACCAATGAGTTTCCGCCAATAGCAACGATCACAGTTTCTTTCATCTGATGCCTCCTATGTTGCAATTCTTATGCTCTAACCGAGTAATTCAAGAGATTGCTTTTTGTGTGAGTGATATAACGGATTCGTTGGATCATTCTTAATTGCGTTCTCGATAGCCTCAATGGCCTCTTTATGCTTACCAAGCGATCTTAGACTGTTCGCCTTATGGAAGGAGAAGTCATATCTATTCGGCTGAAGCGCTAGCAGCTTATCCATCTCGATAACTGCTTCTTGGTGTCGCCCAAGTTCTCTTAAATAATTGGATTTGTGGTAGCGATAGAACGTTTCATTAGGTGCCAGCTCACAGGCTTTATCATATTCCTGAAGAGCTTCCTCCGGTTTTTTCCACAGTCTCAAACAATTCGCTGTGTAGAAATAAAACTCTAAATTAGCTGAATCAATAGAGATAGCGCTTTCATAGCATCGAAGTGCCTCTTCGTATCTCTTTAATTCCTGCAAGAAATAACCTTTATAATAGATGAAATCCAGGTTGTCAGCATCCACTTCTAGTGCTCTATTGATGACGGATATAGCTTCTTCATATTGATCGTTGTTAGCGAGAGCCTTTGCCTGCTTCACATATTCGTTATTTTCTTGGAAGCTTTGTTCTAGAATCTTCACGACTTTATGCTGACCGTTCTCTTCGGCACGTTGTAGGGATGAGAGCCCATCTCGATCAGGCAAATGCACATCTGCTCCTGCATGAACAAGCGCTTTAATAATGTCAGAATATAGTCGTCCGCCATTCCCCAATATGACTGCTTCAAGTAGGGCTGACCAGCCTAAGTCGTTGACATGATTCACTGGAACCCCAGCATCAATACACACCTCTACTGTTTTTAAATAGCCCTTTTCACTCGATGGTAACAGCGCTGTACCTCCAAATCGATTCACGCTCTTCAAATCAGCTCCACCAGCAATCATGAGACGCAGGATTTCATAAAAGCCATTTGCTGCTGAGCAAATAAACGGTGAGAGTTGTGTAATATCTCTAGTGTTCACGTCACTTCCTGCTTCTATTAATCTTTTAGCAATCTCGATTTGATTGTTTTGAGTTGCCGCCATTAACGCTGTTCGCCCTGCAGCATCTTTATAATCAACACTGGCACCTTCGCCTAATAGTTTCTCAACAGAAGCCAGTTCTCCCTGTTCACTCGCCTCAATAAGTTTTGTATTCAAGGATAGACTATCCAAAATTGTTCACTCCTTCACAGCCTAGCACGAAGATGTTCGTCTAGTTCGAAAATAAGAATGGTGGGCTAAGCAAGTTAGCCCTCTTCTTATTTAATATTTTCACTTAATGCAAGTAATGCTTGTTCAAATGCTTCGATTGGAGGGTTAACGATACCTGCACCAATCATTCCAATCCCCGCATCTTTATGTGCAATGGCTGTATTGATAATCGGCATAATTCCTGTTTGGATGACTTTTTGAATATCAATACCTGTTGGAATCCCTATAAAGTCAAGCATTGGAATCGTTACATTAGGATTTTCAGTGGTTGTGATTTCTGCCATTTTTGTGGTGTAGCTGATTGCATCATCGACGGTACCCCCCACAAGCGAAACAATAGCGGGTGCAGTTGCCATAGCAAATCCGCCAATTCCATAGGTCTCCGTAATCGCACTGTCACCAATATCAAGACCAGAATCCTCAGGTTTGTAACCAGCGAACATAGGACCTATTACTTGTTGTGCAGGACCTGTAAACCACACGTTTCCAGCGATTCCACTCACGCGGATACCGAATTCCACTCCGTTACGAGCCATTGTGGTAACAATCGTACTATTCTCAATACCATGCGCAGCATCAAGGGCACATTTACAAAGCGCCATCCATGTCGGACCCGAGAAATAGTCGCTGCTGCTAACGAATTCAAACACTTCTTTTTTCTGTTCAACCGTGAAATCGGTTTGGATAATATAAGGCGTTAGTGCTTGAATGAGCAGGGTTGTTCCAGCTACATTTCGGTTATGACACTCGTCCCCCATATGAAGGGCTTGTGAGAGCATTAGGCGCAAGTCAATCCCATTTGGATTAAGTTTCATCGCATCTCTTAAAATAGGACCCAATACATCTCGCATCCAAATCAAACGCTGGATAACACTCTCGTCATTGGCACCCATACGAAGGATTTTGGACATTTGTTCACTTAAATTTGTATAGGCAATATTTCCATAAGTTTTATTCTCAACAATATGCATAAACATGGAAGCCGATGTGACACCAGCCATGGAACCAACACAGTTATGTTCATGACATGGCGAGAAAATAATCTCTCCGGACGCGGCTAGTACAGCTGCTGCTTCAATATTGGGGGCAAGTCCTTCAAATACAATAGCCCCTGTTACCGCACCTTTCATCGGACCATTCATTCGTTCCCAAGTGATTGGCGGGCCAGCATGTAAAATCGTATTTTTCGTCATACCAGGAACCACATTGATCGCTTGGTCAAAGCCAATCAGTACCGGTTGCGAGTTAATAATTCGCTCAACAACCTCTTTGTTAGCAGCTTCAATCTTATCTGTAACACTTGGGTCTTCAAGCTTATCCAGCGCAGCAATTAATTCTGGATTCCCTCTGCCTGGCGGCGTCCACTCCAAGTGAGTTACATTCGCGTTTTGTTTTAACAAATCATCTCTAAAGTTCGCAATGCCTACATTTATGACATTTAGTTTATTCGTAAAAAGTTCATTGATTTTACTCATGACTATTCTCCTTTCACAACGAATTCTCTTGCTAGTAGACCTGCGTTCTGACTGCTGCTAGCATGTGTAGCACCAGAAGCTAACAATTTATTAATTTGACCTTCAATATTTTGACTATCTAGCTCGGTTCCAAGAATGTATCCAATAATCTCTAGATGTCTTCCTTCATCTTCAGCGGCTTGCTTCGCTTCGATAATCGCTGGAAGCATTGCGCCTACAGGATCTTCGTGCGCTCCGAAGCCTAGAACAAAATCCATCACAATAACAGCGACAGAAGGATCTTTTGCTTCTTGAATAAATCTTTCAATCCGAGTGGATGGATCTATCATTGGATGTGGCTTACCTTGTGTAAATTGGTCGTCTCCGAAGTCAATAAAGGTATGATCTTGACTTACTCTAACATCTTTTAAGCGATATTCAGGATCTCTCTGAATGTTACTATAGACATTATCGAATTTCTCCATAGCAATGTGCATCGCTTCATCACAGAGCGTACCGCCACTGAATAGTCCACGGATATATTTTTGCTGAGGATTTAACTTCGCACGCACTTCTTCAATAAGCGGAAGATTTAACGCACGTTTGTTAAGCTTCGATTCGTCTGCTCCAGCTAAAAGTACCGCTTTAAGTGCCGCTTCTTTTGACATTTTTGCAAAATGACCGCCAGCTTGAGTGATCTTTTCTTCATTCCCACCCACAAACCAAACCACGACTGGTTTCTTACATTGTTTAATTTGTGCAAGTACTTTCTCTTCTACACTTGGTGCTGGTGGTTTAGATACGAGAACAATAACCTTTGTTGCATCGTCCTCTTCTAACGCTTTAATTCCGGCCAGCATCATAATGCCGCCAACCTCTTCACTTAGATCTCTACCGCCTGTACCGATCAACTGTGTGATTCCACCGCCAAATTCATGAATACGAACCGTTACCTCTTGGCTACCTGTTCCTGATGCGCCAACGATCCCGATATTGCCTTTTCTCACGGCATTCGCAAAGCACAAAGCGACATTACCAATAATCGCAGTACCACAGTCTGGCCCCATCATTAGCAAGCCTTTTTCTTGGGCTAAAGTCTTTAATTCAATTTCATCTTCAATACTTACATTGTCGCTAAACAGCATGACGTGAAGATTATTTTCAAGAGCTTTTCTTGCTTCTCTAGGAGCGTAGCTCCCATTTACGGCAATAATCGCTAAGTTAGCTTCAGGAGTACCGTTTACAGCTGAGGTAATGGTTGAGTATTTAACCTCACTCTTTCCTTTAGAGGAATCTTTCTTTTTCGTTAACAAATCATTGATGCTTTCGAAAGCACCCTCACATAGTTCTTCAGAGGCAGCCTTCACAATAATCACTAAATCACTTGTTTTGGCACTTTCTACTTCAGGTGTCATCAAGCCCACATTTCTAATGACCTCTTTATTCATTTCAGTACCCATTGCAATAATGGCTTGTTCTACGATTTCGATCTGATTCGCTTTTGTTGAGAGTGACATCAAAGATACGGAATCGATATACGTGTTTGGTTTTACTAAAACTTGAACAGTCATACTTTTACCTCCCATTTACATGTTCATTTCCAGCCCTGCAACAATTCCTAGAGCTATATCAGTACCCGAAGTGGACCCTATAGCCAGTACCCTATCTAAAGCCAATAGCAATTCCTCTTCGCTACCTCTAAATAAAGCTTCCATTAAGTCACTTATAGACTCTCTTACCTGGCCACCTGCTGCTTTAGCTAATGCCATATAGCTGATATCATTGGTTAAAGCCTTCGCATGTAAGACGACTTCTTCACAAAACGATTGGTGTGAAAAGTATTGATGATTCTCGATGCCCATGACGGTAAACAATCCCACCAAGAAATCATCACCGGCTGGCGTTAAGCCTGGTCCAAGGCCTATGAGCGAAGTTGCATGTGTGATTGCAGTAGAGATTCGCTTGTTTTGCAATTCCGATACAAGTAACTGCGTCCGTTCATGAAGCATTCTAGACATTTCATCGTCAAAAGGATTGCCGCTCTTGAAAGCCCTTTCAATTCTGCTGTTATTTCCGTGAAGTTTGATATATTGCTTCATGGTGGATACATTCATTATTAAGACATCAGCTTCTGAAGGATATTTAGGCAGTTTACAATTCCATCTCTTAACACCATTCATTGTGATAGACATCTTATTAGCAATTGATAAAACGGAATGATCTGAACTTACAATGTCATTCACCCTGATATCTGCTTCTTCAAAGTGTTCTAAGTCAATAATAAGTGTATTAGGAGCGTTATCGATTCCCTTACACGCAATAGTATACAAATCTCCACGATCCAAACATTGAATATTGATTGTGCGATTAAACGTGCTATGAACAAAACCATGAAACTTATGGTGAATGATTCGTTGAATAAAATCGCCATCACCGGATTTCGCAAACCTCACTAGAGTCACCTCTGTTTTAATTCCTTATATTTCAAAAAGGTGATTGACCTCCTTTTCACTTCAACAGATGGATGAATGCATTGAATAATATGATTTGGTTACATCATACAAAGGTAACGACGAGCGTAACTACCTTACGCACTTAATATATAATATACTGGTAGGGATCGTCATCGTTTAAGCGAACCAAAAAGAGTGCATCCTATTTGTGCATGTTATACAAGCGAATGTGTTAAAAGTGTGTCTGAGGAGCGTGCCAAAAATTGCTAACTGTTAAAGACTTAATGAAGATCAAGGCTATAGAGGGAATAAAAATTGTTGCTGGAGAACAAGGCATTGATAAATCCATATCCATCGTTAACATCATTGAGAATCCTGACGCCTTTGACTGGCTTTCACCTAACGAACTACTCTTATCAACAGGCTACATCTTTAAAAATAATGCAGAACTACAAAATCGAATTATTAAGGAACTTGCGGAGCTGAACTGTTCAGGATTGGTTGTAAAAATGAAACGGTACTTTGACAAGCTTCCTCAGAACATGATTGATGAAGCCAATAAGTATGGGTTGCCCCTTTTAGAACTGCCCTTTGAATACACACTCTCTAACATGATCTCGATCATTAATGAGAAGGTTTCCGGAAGATATGATTTGCTCAATAGAAAGACTTTAGATATACATAACTTGTTCTTCAAAATCACCCTCGAAGGCGGTGGTATTGCCAAAATAACTTCCATGTTATCCGAAACGATTAGTAATCCTATTATTGTCGTAGACAAGGATTGGCGATTATTGCATCACACTGAACATGCGAAGAACAACAGTCCTCTTGAGTATTATCTTGATTTTTCAAATCGACAGCCTGTTTTTAATAAAGCGTTCATCGATACTATTCCTACCAATCTAAATGAAATGAAAAAGTCTATTAAGAGGACCTATCATTCAGAAGGTGCAGAAATAAAATGTCGAGTGATTCCTGTCGCTGCTTCTAACTATATTTATGGCTATATTGTGATTTGGCAGACAGTGCAAGAGCTATCAGAATTTGATTACATTATTTTGCAGCAAGCCTCCACCATCATGGCACTCGAGCTGATCAAAGCAAAGGAAATTAGCGAACTTGAAATAAGAATTAAGCAGGACTCCATTGATGATTTACTTTCGGGGAAAATATCATCCCATGAAGCGCTGCAAACCTTATGTTATTTACATGGATTAAATCCGGGCTATATGTATTACAGTATGGTGATAAATATTGAAATGAATGAAGCAGACAAGTTTGAAGATATGATTATCGGAAAGTATAAAATGGAGTCCATTGCAAAAAAATGTGTGGACATCATTTATGACTTGTCACATAAAGCGATTGGAGAAATAAAGTGCTTTTATAGAAATAATAGAGTCATCATTCTAGTAGGGCAAAATGAAGAAAGACCTCCTGTTTCTATTAGTGATGCCAAGTTATATGCAAATGAACTGCTTGAGGTCCTTGTTCAAAGAACGAAGGAAACACTCTTAATAGGCATTGGTCAGCAATACAGCACAATCAGCTCGCTGCATAATAGCTTTTCTGAGGCGAACGAAATGATTAAATTGATGCAACAAAAAAACCTTCAAAACAAGGTCTCACATTTCGAAGATTATTCGGTTTACCATCTGTTGGAAGCAAATATCAAGGTCGTTGCCTTAGAAGAATTTTTTCGGAAGTGTCTAGGTAAAATCTATGATCATGATCAATTACATGGTACAAGCTACATGTTAACTTTAGAAAATTACTTTATTAACAATCTGAATGTCACCGAAACTTCAAAGGCTATGTTTTTACACAGAAACACACTTATCTATCGCATTGAGAAAATAAAGGAAATCCTAAATCTGGACTTAAAGCATTCAGAAGAATTACTACGAATTCAAATAGCGCTAAAGATATTTAGTATTTTAAATAAAACGATTTAAAAAAACTCCCCATACAGCAGCAGGGTTCATTATTACACCTGTCTACTACATGGGGAGTCTTTTTATACATACTTATCTCGGCCAGACAACATTCCAAACGTTGTAACTACTCCAGAGATAACGATCAGTGTGATCAGTGGAATCGTCCACACTTGGGTCATATCGTATAAATAACCGATCAATATAGGTCCTATGGCTGCAAGCATGTATCCCGTGGATTGAGCCATTCCAGATAATTCTGCAGCTTGATTTCCATTTCGGGCACGAATTCCGATATAACTTAGCGCCAGTGGGAAATTCCCTCCCAAAGCGATACCAATCAAGATAATACTTAGGATCATTATTGGGTAAGATGAGCCCATCCATAGTCCACCATAACCAACTATAGAGCACATGCCTAATGCAAATGCAATCCACACTTGAGAGCGTAGTCGTCCAGCCAGAATAGGAACAAGAAAACTAGCAGGTACGCCTACAATTTGTGTAAAGGATAGCAACCATCCTGCTGTACCTCTACTTATGCCATAGTTATATAAGATTTCAGGCAACCAAGACATCGTTATATAAAATAATGAAGACTGAAATCCCATGAATAGCGCTATTTTCCAAGCGAGTGGTGAACGCCAGATTTGCTTAGCACTGATCCTTACACTTTTTACTGCATTATCTTTGGCTGGATTTAATCTAATTAGAAGGACCCATACCACGATCGCTATGATTGTCGGAATTCCCCATACGATTAAGGCTCCGTCCCACCCAAGCTTTAGACCATGGGCTAGAGGAATACTAATACCTGATGCTAACGATGCGAACAATCCCATTGAAGTGGAATAGATACTTGTCATTAGACCGAACTTTTGTGGGAATTTCTCCTTCACAACTACCGGCAATAGAACATTTCCGATGGCTATCCCTACTCCAATCAATAGCGTACCAACGAAAATAAAGAGTGTCATTGAAATGGAACGAATGCAAATTCCGACCAAAAGAATAACCAAACCTAACAATAGCGTCTTCTCGTTGGATAAACGAGCAGCGATTCTAGGAACGAGAGACGACATAACAGCGAAGGATATCAAAGGTATACTCATTAATAAACCTGCACTCCAGTGTGCAAGCCCCACATCTTCTTGAATAATGCCCACTAATGGACCTACCGATGTAATCGCAGGGCGTAAATTAAAGGCTACCAGAACAATCCCCGAAATGAGTAAAATGATATATAACGAATTCTTGTTGTCTTGTGTCTGTGGTGAATGCAAAAACTAAATCTCCCCTCAACTAATCAAATGCCAAATGATCTTCAGAATGTAGCATTAGTTATAACATATAAGAAAGTAGTTTAAAAGTATAAAAACAAACAGCGCGCACCGATTGAGTACCGGCACGCGCTGAATTTCTAAGCTAGATAAAGAGAAATATTTAATTGTTTGATTTTCTCAATCCACTCTTCTGATAAACCTCTATCGGTTACAATCGCATCAAAATCATTTAACGAAGCAAAGTAAGTGGATTTAACCATATCAAACTTAGAGGAATCAATCACTAAAATTTTCTCAAGGGCACAATTAATTGCCGCATTCTTTGTGTCCACTTCACAACTGTTCGTGCAAGTAATGCCTAATTTAGCATTAACTCCAGCAGCAGAAATAAATGCTTTTGTTGTTCGTGTTCTACTTATTAAATCCAACCCTTCTCTGCTTTCAAACATTTGAAGTTCTGGACGGTAATGACCACCAATAAGAATAAAATCCTTAAATCCTTTTTTATGAATCTCAATTAATGCGTTCATAGTGCAGCAAACAATTTCTACAGAATGATTTGACGGAATATGTTCGATGATTTGAGCGGTTGTTGTACCAATATCAATAAAAATAATATCGTTAGGCTCGATTAGTGAAGCTGCTAACTTACCTATATTATATTTTTCTGATGCTCGATTATTTTTTTGAGTTGTCAAATCATATTCATCTTGTTTATTCTCATTTGGGTCAGAACCATTATAAATAACCGCACCTGAAACAACTTGAACGATTTTATTTTCTTTTAGATATTTAATATCTCGGCGAACAGTCATTTCTGTGACATCAAGTTGATGTGAAAGTTCTTTGATGGATGCGCCACTTTTATTTTTTAGGATTGATACAATTGTATTTACTCTCTCTTGCTTATCCATACCGGTTCATCCTAACTCTAATAATAAAGTATAATTATCAGAATTATACCATATCTAATACCCCAATACTTCCTGCCCTTTTACAATTTTAACTATGGCACTAGTTCCTAAACGGTCTGCGCCCAAATCGATAAATGCTTTAGCATCATCCAAAGAGCGAATGCCTCCAGCTGCTTTAATCTTCACATTCTGACCTATGTTCTGTGCAAACAGGCTGACATCCTCTTTAGTTGCTCCAGCTTTTGAAAATCCAGTGGATGTTTTGATATAATCAGCACCAGCTTTTGTAACAAGCTCACATACTTTCACTTTTTCCTCTTGGGTGAGCAAACAGGTTTCAACAATAACCTTTAATACTCTACTTCCACATGCATTTTTAATGGCACGTATTTCGTCGCAAACTTCCTCATAACGTCCACTTTTTAAGAAGCCCACATTGATTACCATATCAATTTCCGATGCTCCATTTGTAATTGCATCTGTTGCTTCAAATACTTTAACGGCTTGTGTACTATAACCATTCGGAAATCCGATAACTGTACATATTGCTATTTTGCCCTCTACATAATTTGCAGCTTCTCTAACATAAGCACTTGGGATGCAAACACTGGCCGTCTGGTATTTCATCGCATCATCACATAAATTCTTTATATCATCCCATGTAGCAGTAACATCAAGGAGGGTATGATCTACTTTTCCTAATATATCTTTAACGTCCATTCTGTTCACTTCTCCCTTAATAATTAATTATAAAACATTTAAAATGTTAATATTCTAACAATTGTTATTGCACTACAAAGAACTAATTTTTCCATAGTTATTGATGGATGAATAACCGATCACTGGGTGCGAGCAACTGCAACTAATTAGTGCTCCTAATATGTATCGGTTTAAGTTGTAATTCCTCAGTTTCCGCTACAAATCAGGTTTTCCCCCAATAACTCACAGGAACAATTACTTGTTCTGAATCACACTCCTCCTTCTAATAACTCCAGGATATTTCATTTGTTATATTACCAATATATTTTGTTATATTAATAACATATGTTTGAATTATAACACAATTATGAATATAGTCAATTAAAGTAAAGTTGAAGCCCTTATTCGTGTCATACACCAATACATAGGCAGGAGCATAGACTTTAGGTATCTGTTAATTAGAGGTATCTAAGGAGGTTAATAAGTGGGATATTTTTACTTCAGAAATCCGTACTATGTGTGCCCAGGTCGTAGTTTCCCCCCATTCCAACCAATGACTCCAGGTGGCATGCAATCAGGCGGACCCATGCCCATATATCCTGGAAGCGGCACCCAACAACCAGGAATGCAGACGCATTCTAGTGGTGGCCCGGTATTTGCATATCTAACCATCACTGATATTCAACCTTTCCTCGGAAAATGGGGGATTTTCACCTTAAGTAGTGGTCAAAAGGTTGTAGCCTATGTCAATACAATTAATACTGATTCAATTAGTGTGCTATTTGCAGATGGCAAAAGTGCTGTCATTGACGTAAAAATGATATCCATGGCTGAAGGACCGTTTCCCACAATGCCAGCTACTCCTGGTAGTGGTTCCGGTAGTGGTTCTGGTAGTGGTTCTGGCAGCGGCCCTGGTAACTGCAGTTGGAAAGAAATCCCCGGCCTTGGTTGGATTTGCATATAATAACTCACGATCCGTCTATGGAATTTTTCCTTCCGACGGATTTTTTGTGTTGTTTTACTAGATTACTAGTTGATATAAGAAAAGGCCGCCGGATTATTTCCGACGACCTCTATAACTTCTCTTCAGGTTAAGTTATGATGCTGAGCAATAACCCCTTCTTGAGTTTGCTGATCCAACTTATAACATATCAAAGCAATCACACATGCCGATATCGCCAGGATGGAAGCAGCTATAGGAAGGGAGATTAATCCTCCATGCTGGGCAACCACTCCCCCAATCGCGGATCCTCCTGCGATTCCCAGGTTAGACGCTACTGGATTCAACGATGCAGCAAGGTCCTTCGATCTTGGTGAATACTGCTTGGCCAAATCTATCAAATAGAGCTGAGCTGGTGCGCTAACAATACTCGACATTACGGCTAGCATCATTAGTACGATCATTCCTAGAATCGAGATCGATGCGGTCAAACTAAAGATGATATAGACCACAGCTTGGATAAGAAATACGAATCTAAGCTTACTTACCGCATTTCCGGTTGCAACCTTGCCTCCAATCCAGTTGCTGACAATCGTGGCAATCCCGTATACAAACAGTACGCCACTAACCGAGCTCTTAGGAATATTCATCACTTGCTCCAGCAATGGTGTAATGTACGTGTACATCACAAACACCGCTCCCACTGCCGTAACTGGAATGAGAAACGCAAGAATAATGCGTCCATTCGTGAGCAGTTCGATCTGATCCTTAAGTGAGCTAGGCACAGGCTTCGGTAGTTTGCGTGGAATATAGGCATAATTTAGCGCGATGGCAATTCCGGCTAATACCCCATTTAGAACGAATGCTGCAGGCCAGTTGAAATACTGCCCTACAAAAGTGCCGATCGGTACACCAAATACATTCGCAACAGCGAAACCGCTCAAAATTGTAGCGATCGCTTTGCCTCTTTTCTCCGGGTCCACCGCTTCATTCGCTACCGTAATGGCTACAGAAAGAACAAAACCACATAGTACGGCAGTAACTATTCTAGTCACTAGCAGCATACTGTAGGTTCCAGTTATAGCACTCCACAAATTCAACAGCAGAATCAATACAAGCGATACAAGAATCGTAATCCGTTTCGGGATACGGCTGAACAAAGACATCATAATGGGTGTGCCAATGGCATAAGCGATCGCGAAACCAGATACCAAGCCCCCGGATGTCGCTAACGTTACTCCGAGGCTCGAGGATATTTCCGAGAGTAAACCAACGATAATATACTCCGTCGTACCCAGAATAAACGCCATAAAAGTAAACGAGAAAATCAATGCGTTCTGTCGTGATGTTGTCATGGTGCTCTCCATCCTATTTATCTCTATTTTTATAAGAACATACCTACTCATAATACTCATTTAGACTATATTGAGCAATCCTATTTTTCATAAAAAAAGAAGCTTCACACAAGTTCAAAGAACTCATGAGAAGCTTCTAGTTTTACATCATGGAATTATTTTGCATCAAAGAGCCGTTCAAAAGGTCTCTAACTCATTTTACCTACAACCTTAACTCTTAACCGGGTTGCATTTTCCGGATGATAGGCAAGTGGCGTCTCTTCAACCTCAACCAATTTAATCGTAGTAGGATCGGCTCCTGCCAATACCGCTTGTTTCACCGCTTTTTCCTCAGCATCCCTTAACGACTGCTCTCGCGGCTCTCGCGAATAAATATAAATTTGTTCATACTGTCCGCTAATTTGAGAAATCGATGCACCGATGGCATTGGCAACTCCACCGTTCTCTACTTTAATAATGCTGGCTACTCCGGGAATTCCATCTGGAATAATAACACTGCCCCCGCCTACAAGTACAATCTGTACATCTTCGGAAGAAGTTTTCATCTTATCAATCGCCTTGGCTATGATCGAAGAAATTACGGATAGGACTTGTTTGGAAAATTGTTCATCGATGTGACTTACTAAACTTTTATCTCCCACGTCAGCTAACCCAAGGCGAACCGCAATATCCGTCGTAGTCAAGGTGCTTCCACCAAATACGAGTGCTTCTTCTGTGATCTTATAGCCCACGCTATCCGGCCCAACTGTAATCTTGCCATTGTCTACGCGAACAATACTTCCGCCGCCAAGTCCTACAGAGATAATGTCTGGCATTCTAAAGTTCGTGCGAATATCTCCTACTTCCACTGCTACAGAAGACTCTCTTGGAAATCCATCCTGTAAGACACCGATATCCGATGTGGTGCCACCAACATCGAGTACCATCGTATTTTTAATGTTCGCTAAATAAGAAGCTCCCCGGATGCTATTTGTTGGTCCACAGGCAATCGTAAGGATCGGAAATTGCTTAGCATATTCAATCGACATAAGTGTACCGTCATTTTGGCATAAGTACACCTCAGCGCCTTGAATCCCTTCTGCTTCTAACGCATTTTCAAAACCTGTGCTAGTGGTCTCGATGACTTTGCATAAAGCCGCATTCAGTATGGTTGCATTCTCACGTTCAATCAGGCCAACAGACCCGATCAAGGAGGAGCAAGAAACCGGATAATTTGTCCCGTATGCTTCCCAGATTAAGTCTCGAACCTTGAGCTCCTGGTCATTTTTGATGGATGAGAACACACCAATGATCGCAATAGATTCTACTTTATTTCGCCATTCTACTAGAAGCTCTTTAATCTCCTCCTCATCAAGCTCACTGAGCAACTTACCATCATATTCATACCCACCATGAACTAATGCATAGTTTCCTGATAGTTTTTCCACCATGTCTTTAGGCCAAGCCGTATATGGCAGAACAGAAGCGGTAGCAGGGAATCCTAACCGAATCACACCAACTTTGGCTAATTTCTTCCGTTCCACAATGGCATTAGTACACTGCGTTGTCCCAAGCATTGCATGTGTGATTTTCGTTTTATCAATGCTCGCTTCCTTCAATACATTACGCAGTGACGTCTCAATCCCCGTTTTTATATCCAGTGTCGTTGGGGATTTAACGCTATGAATTAATCGGCTTTGCTCGTCCAAAATAATAGCATCGGTATTCGTGCCACCTACATCTATTCCAATTCTAAACATGTTTAGCCACCGCCTTACTCACCAATTCTTCAATAGGAGCATAATCGTAATCATACCCAAAGTATCTCGGTCCTACCGTTTCGATTCCTTTTTCCGTTCTCCATTTAGGATGTGCCGGTAAGCCAATGACGCGTACGCGTTTTCCATATTTCAAGCTCTCTGTTGTAACAGGCAATAAAGTTTCATAATCGACTAAGCATATTAAATCCGGGGTCATGGCTACAACCTGGCCATTTTTCTTGGCAAGCAGATTCTCATTTTGAAAATATACCTTCATCTGCTCCTCTTTATTTCCTTCAATGCCCTCTAGGTTCATTTCCCCAAAATTGAAGCCGCCTTTGGTTTCCCGGATGACATCTGTTATTTTCCCTTGAAACAGCTCGTAACCGGATGTCAGGTTTAGAAGCTCTTCAAGCTTGTCTTTTGCATCTCTGTTGTTTGAAGAAATGATCTCTCCAATCTGCTCAGATAGCGTCACGATGTTATGGACACCGCTGTTCTTGATTTGAGCCCCAGTCGTTGGATACAGACTTACCAAAGCACTAGCTCCCATCTCCACAGTAGCTGTACGGGCTAACCGTTCGGTCCATTTATTATCGATCGTCTCAAAAATACCAATGTTCCCTTTTTCATCCGAAATTGCGAGCGGCGCAGCCGAAATGCCATCCAGGTTAAACGTCACCATCTGCAATTCAGGAAATGCCCTACCCATCCCATCGCAATCAATAAGCGGTAAATTCAGCTGTGCTGCAACGACGATCGGAATCATCGAATTGACTCCGCCTGCTTCCATCGGAAATGTGCCTGTAATTTTTTCTCGGCCCAAATATTTGGCCAGCATCTGAAATACCTTAACAAACTCATCGCCTTTCGGAAATTTCTCCACTAATACAGAAGGCGCACCCATCATGGCGGAAGGAATGAAAAAGTCTTCATCCTCGATTTCATCCACAGAAAAAAGTCTTACAGGTCCGTACTTTTCAATAGCCGAAAGAGCCATGAGTTTACCGATGTAAGGATCTCCTCCTCCACCTGTGCCTAAAAATGCAGCGCCTACGGCAATATGTTCAATCGATTGTTCATCTAAATATCTCATTTATTTCCCTCCAATATGACAGTTTTTGAGGCAGTAAATCGGTAGCAGACAATATATAAGACAAATGAAATGACGATACCGAGTAATGGCTGATTTGATAATTGAGGTAAGCTTGGGAAAAAGGACAGCACAACGGGCATACAAGCAATAATGGATCCGACCAGCCAAGAAAATACCCCTAGACGATTAACGCCCTCTGTTTCCTTCCAACGATTCTTATCGCCTTTATTCATGATCCAATAGGATGCAATCATTACCCCTGCTACCGGCGGAACCATAGCTGACAAGATCGACATCACTGGCGTGAAATAATTCAAGATACCGATCACAGCGAGTACAGTCCCGATGAGTCCAGCAATCCCTACTGCCCATTTCTCTTTTTCTTTGGAAATATGCAATACATTGGTAAGCGCAAATCCACCCGAGATTGCGTTGACCATATTCGTTTTCCAAGCAGCCAGAATCAAAACAGTACCCCCAATAAAAGGCGTTGTAATATTTATAAAGACGGCCGCAATATCGCTAGTCTGGTAAGCAATCGATAAAATAGCACCCACACTAATCATCAGTACGCCAGAAGGAACAATTCCGATTAACGCTGCTTTTAATACGTCAGAACGTTTTCTTGAGAACTGAGAGTAGTCGCCTGCAATGACAGCCCCTAAGGCAAATGAGCCTATTGTTACAGCTAAGCCATCCATGAAATTCATATGCTTCTCAGGTTGGTAGCTCCAAATGTTCTGCATGGAATCCATAGTGAACACTTGAACTAAACCATATATGCAAATCACGATTAATAAAGGTACTGCAATATAACTTAGTACTCTCAGCACTTTCATTCCGTACATTGCTGAGATCACCATAACCAAACCGCTAATTAAAGAAGCAAGGGGAACTGGGACTATCACTCCATACTCCGCCAGCAGGTTCGCCAGTGCCGCCCCGCATACATTAGCCTGAATCCCGAACCAACCGAGGCAAGCAATAGCGAGAATAATGGATAAAATCGTTCGCGAGCCTTTTTTGCCAAAGACTTGGGCTGCGACTTGAACGGTTGTTTTCCCAAGATCCGTACTCTGAATCCCCTGAAGTATCATAAGGACAACGATAATGGCGTACCCTAAAAAAGCGATCAATAATGTCATAGGTAAGCTCATACCAGATATCAACGTATTCCCAACCAGGAGGCCAGGTATACTGATCACCGCTCCGGCCCATACCATCCCCAGAGTGAACCAAGACTGAGGTGCTCCGTCCTTTCTCATGTTAGTTCTCCTCCTCGAAAAGTAATTTTTCTTATTATAGAAGGAACCATGAGATTACGTCTTTTTCTAAAATAAAAAAAAATCCGTGATTTTTGTCTTATTCGACAAAAACTACGGATTATACTAGCTATGTGTGAGTCGATAAATCATGCAAGCGATATACACATCGTAAGATTCGGAGTTGACGGTTACATCATAGCCAATTAATTCACTGATCTTTCTAATACGATATTTTACTGTATTTTTATGAACAAACAGCATTTTCCCACAGTTATCAAAATTCCCCTTTGCATCTAACAAGAAGGTTATGAGTGTTTTTATCGACTCTGGATCACCTAGAATGGGGTCAATCACAGACATCCATTCTTCAAGTATTTCTTCTCCCTGTTCACTTAACTCAATAGCTTGTTTCATAGAACGCATCTCGGCTGCTGTGAACAATTTACGATGCTCATACATCAGATGGACTTTCCGTCCCACACTGTTCACCAGCCGATACATGCGTCGTACATCTTGTGTATTTCTCATTCGGGGAGCATAGACCATTTCGGAAATAAGCGGGGCTGAATTCGTCGTGTCAATATACTCCCCTGCAATTTCATACTCATTGTACTTGTAAGAGCAATTTCCCATAAGGGCTATTATACAATGATCGATAGTTTGAATGACCGCCGTTTTATAATATTTGAACAAATGCTCTTCCAGCTCTTCACGAATTTGTTTCTCTTGCGATAAATCGTGAATATATACTAACCACATCATCTGAATGGAAGAGACATCAATGTGGAGAAAATGAGCCAGTCTTCGCATTTTTTCGCTTTCATCATTAATAATTGCTTTTACCAAGGCATATTCGCTAACCTCGTTATGCTTATCCCCCCACAAATTGATCGCTACTTGTACAACCTCGCTGATTTTATCGATGGTCTTCGCAGGTAATTTTGAGTTCTCTTTAATCAAAAATAAATGCAGCGCTTCTCCGTTTTTTTGATGAATACTCTTGTATTCCACATAGCAATTTGAAACAGGCTCTGCTTGTCCTTTCGTCATATTCATCAAATAGGGGGCGAAGGTCTCAATAATATACCCCACGTTTAACGATGAATTACGGGGCCACATTACTTGATTTACGATATCTAACTGGGTGTTCGTCAGGATGACGTTCGCTTTCAGCCGATCAGACAATATTTTCAGCGTAATTTCAACGCTCCGTGAGTGTTCTGGCAAAAGGGATACTTTCTCTAACGCTTCATTTACAAAATTATCATTGATCGTCTGATTGTTCAGAACAATCGCTTCCATCACTTCATAAATCACTTCGTTGTAACGAAGTGAAAAATCATTTTCCGGCATACAAATGATGATGAAATTTTTGGACTCTGCTAATTGCAGTACCTCGTCAGCTACTTCAGGAATGATAATTCCTACATAGTATAAGATCAACCCTACTTCTCCAAGCTCGTGCAAGTACTCAATCGTTTCACACTGTTTCTCTACACTGTCCTTAATGGAGTAAAAAGAGCTGATCACTATCTCTTCCGCATACCACTCTTCTTGAATGGAATGGACAATTCGAGAAGAATAATCCGCATTTGAAACCTCTAGTACGGATAAAGAAGAAATGGTGCGGTGTAGATTATTATTTCCAGTTAGCACCTTTGCTCCTCGAAAGGAAGGAAGTTGCAGCATATCTTTTACAGTTATCCCCATATCTTCACCACTTCTACTGTATTGTTATCTCATGTTGCCATTAATAAAGCTTTATACATCTTATTTTAGCACTTCAAGCTATAAGCTATGTATATTGATTTCGCTGTATGTATTCTCCTTTCTTCTGTGCAATAAACGAAAAAAAATGATAATATGTATGTTGGGTAAAAGGTCTTTGCTATAACTTATATGTTTTTATATATCGCAACAAGAGGAGATAATATGAGTAACGAACAAAACTTTTGGCTTGATTTACCGAAGCCGTTTTTTATATTAGCACCAATGGAAGATGTCACAGATGTTGTATTTCGTCACGTCATTAGTGAAGCTGCCAAACCCGACGTGTTTTTCACAGAATTCACTAATACAGAAAGCTATTGTCACCCTGTAGGAAAAGACAGTGTACGTGGTCGATTAACGTTCACAGAAGATGAGCAACCAATTGTCGCTCATATTTGGGGTGATAAACCTGTATTTTTTGAACAGATGAGTATTGATATGAAAAAACTTGGTTTTCGCGGTATCGATTTAAACATGGGATGCCCCGCACAAAACGTCGCGTCCAATGGAAAAGGTGCTGGATTAATACTACATCCTAAGGTTGCAGCAGAAATTATTCAAGCAACAAAAGCCGGTGGATTGCCGGTTAGTGTTAAAACAAGATTGGGTTACTCTGAGATTGATGAGTGGCGGGATTGGTTAACACATATATTGAAGCAAGATATTGCGAATCTTTCCATTCACCTTCGTACAAAAGAAGAAATGAGTAAAGTAGATGCACACTGGGAGTTAATCCCTGAAATAAAAAAATTACGCGATGAAATTGCTCCAAATACGTTATTAACTATAAATGGAGATATCCCGGACCGCGCAACAGGATTAAAGTTAGTTGAGCAATACGGCGTTGATGGTGTCATGATTGGCCGCGGCATCTTCACCAATCCATTTGCTTTTGAAAAAGAACCTAAAGAACATAGTCCAAAGGATTTTCTCAATTTACTTCTATTACAGTTGGATCTTCACGATAAATATTCAAATGAACTCGAGCCACGTTCATTTAAACCACTTCTTCGCTTTTTCAAAATCTATGTTCGTGGATTTAGAGGCGCAAGCGAATTAAGAAACCAATTAATGGATACAAGATCAACAGATGAAGTACGTCGTTTAGTAAAAACTGTTTTAGAACAAGAATTAGAATGAGGCATATTCACCTGTGAATTGCCCCGTTAATTAGACAGTATAAAACTATCTAATGCTTAACAGAATGAAAGGCCTCTCGTATTCCTACGAGAGGCCTTTCATTTTTACCCTATACGGTCAGAACGTAGTCCTCAATTCTAGTAAATCAACTTATCCCCATATGGCAATGGAGATGATCCCGCAGGTAATCACAGCCGACATGATAATTCTTCGTACTCCTTGCTTCTCTTTTAGTACAAGTATGCCAAGAATCGTACCTACAACCGTTCCAATTTCTCGTATTGGCGCAATTGAAGCTAGTGGAGCAAGCTTCATCGCCATCAGAAACATAAAATAAGAAGCTGGCGAGCAAATACAACCAATCAAGATCATTTTCCAGTTTTGTTGCCATTCCCTTATAATTTGTGCACGACCGGCTCTTATAACCATGAAGAAAGCGACGATTACATAATTAATATTGGATAATTCAAGCGTTGATAGTGGAGATAATTGCTGGACAATTAGTTTGTCCATTAATGTATAGCCTGCAACACACATCCCTACTACAATTGCATAAAAAATGGATATAGAATGAGTCGTTTTCCCTTGATTTGCATGACGATTAACGATTCCACTAATAATAAAGAGCCCTACTATGATACAACAAAAGCCTATCCAGCCTACTAGAGTTAAGGAATCCCCGAATAACACAACACTTAACAAGGTCACTAGCATGACACCAGTACCTCGCATGATTGGATAGGTCTGCGATAAATCACCATAGGAATACGATTTAGAGAGGAAAATGAAGTACGACCCTTGAAATAAAGCAGATATCGCCATATAGCCAAGTGTCTCCGCATGAAGCTCAACTTGAAGCAGCTCAATAATAAAATAAGGTAATAGAGCAAGTGTACCAACAATATGAATCGACCAGAGAAATACGTATTTATTCAGACTTCTCTTTGTAAATAGGTTCCATACCGCATGGGTAATACCTGAAAATAAAACTAAAAAGAATGCCATTGAAATCATAGAAATATCCTCATTTCACTTATGCGCTAACTCATATGTCCAGTTGCATCCCATCAAATGCTACTGTAATCCCATTCGGCTCAAAAATATGAACCAAATCTTCATGCAACAGATGAGCATTATGAGAGAAATGAGTGACTACGATTCGCCCTTCTGCTTTCATAACAAAATTCTCGATTAACCATTCCCGTGTTTTTAGAGTATCTTCAACATTCATGTGAACTTCACAATTTGGGGCATTCCCAGTCGTACATTCTAGAATAGCAAGATCCAGTTTTTTTCCTTTCAACCAGTCCCAAGTCTGTTTGGGAAACCAACCGCTGTCGTGACCATAGAAAATGGCTTTTTCATCCTTTTCTATGTAATACAATAAACAAGTTTCTTTAGAATCATGATTGGCAAGCAATGGCGTAATCGTAGCTGTTTGTGTTTGTACGGTTTCAAAGGGCTTCAAGTTGTGAAGTTGGAAGCGATGCCTTTCCGTGGCAAGCAATTGACTACAGTGCTTAATAGGCAAATCATGACCGTATAGATGAAGTTCTTCCTCTTCATTAAATTGAGCATAACCAAGCGCACGAATCAGTAAATCTTCAGGATACAAATGATCGGAATGTGAATGTGTAAACAATAAATCGCGAACCTTATCCATATCTACAGAATCACGAATGGAATGATGTAAGGTGTCCGCCGGAAAATCAATCTTAAGTATTTCATCAATCAAGACCGAAGTGCGTGTACGAATATTTTTTCCACCACGTACTTTGGCATGCTTGCAAGTCTCGCAATGACAGAATAACGAGGGAATCCCTTCAAATGCAGCCGTTCCATGAAAAAGAACCTTCATAAATATACCACCCTTGTAGTAGAGAACAACAGGAGGTTAATCCTGTTGTTCTCTCTAAGTAACTCTAGACTAGCTTACTGAATGTTATTATCATCCAAATACTGCAACCATTGCTTCGTGTATTCCGCTTGAATTTTATCGAGACCAGCTTTTTTCGCCTTTTCCATAAATAACTTCAAGCCGGCTTCAACATCCTTAACCATACCATCATTCAAAGGATATAAGTACTGCTTTTCAACTTGTAGAAGGGCCGCCTTCTCTGCTTGATAAGACGTCCAATCCTCTCCGAAACCTTGGAAAATATTCGGTTTTGCTATCTTATCCATTTCATCGAACATGTCTAACACAGCTTGATAGCTCTTATCAAACAACATGAACTCCGGATTTCTCCATGCCCATCCATTCATACCTTCTCTTGTGAATCCATTTGATTGGGCATCACCAAGCATTTTGTAATATTTTCCATCTTCAATTTCAAAATGCTTGCCTTCAATACCGTATTGCGTCAGCCAATTGTAGCGTTTATCCGTGACCAATTTCTCATAGAAAGCAAGAGCTCTCTCTGGGTTTTTGCTGCTGCGTGGAACTGCAAAGCCATTATGAATCGGGTGAACGGGTGAAGAGAATCCTTTCATGTTCGGATACGGGGAATAGCCTAGCTCCCAATCCGGATGCAGTGATTTCACTTTGACAACAGCATCACCAAAGCGGTTAGGATTCTCACTTCCCAAAATTGCTGCGGCTTTACCGGCAGCAAATATATCACTACCACTATCTTTAATGTTCAGCATATTCTTCATAAAGTACCCTTTTTCTTGCCAACTCCTGAACATTTTCAAATCTTCCAAATGCTGTGGAGAGCCCCAATAGCTGGATACGTCTCTTGGAGTGTCATACATGATGCTAAGTCCATATGGAACTTTATCGTTGGTATTCACAGTTTTAGTAGTCATTTGACGGATGGAATCTACATGACTAACCTCAGTATCCGCCAGAGGTAGCATATCCGGTTCATTTTTGCGTATGCCATCCAAATACTGCTCTAGCGTTTCGAGTGATTCCGGCTTTGGCAAATTATACTTTTTACGCAAATCTTCCCGATAGGCAATACCATCATTTACATACTCCTTCCAGATAGCTGGAACGGTGTAAATTTTCTTGTCAACCTTGACTGCTTCCCAGAAATCCTGTGGTACATATGCTTGTAGCTTAGGTGCAGCCTTCGGTAGGAGATCATCTAGCGGAAGGAAAGCCCCTTTCACCGCATATGACTGGTAATTTGTCCATTCTGCCGTAAAGATCAGGTCAATCGGCTGTCCTGAGGACAACAGAAGCTTATACTTCGACTCCCAGTCTGTCCAGGTTGTGAAGTTGAATTTGACGGTTGCATTCAAATCTTCTAATGCCATTTTGTTAACTTCATCCTGAATGAGATTTAAATCCTTTGGGGCATCGCCCAGCATATAGAACTGAAGCTCTACTTTCTTGGATGTGTCGATTCCAGTCGCTTCTGATGCTTCTGGTGCTGGAGTACTGGTATTCGAATTCGAATTCGAATTCGTTGTTGATTCTGACGATGCCTCCTTAGTATTCGTGCTATTACTACTGCAGCCAGCAAACAAACTTGCAGTTAAGAATAAAGAAGTGCCGATCGTTAACAATTTCTTTTTTCCTTTTCTCATACTAACCCTCCCCTTAATTAAATGATCTATGTCAGCCGATCGCATACGAGTTCCCTTCGTTTGCTTTCGGTACTAACCCTTCACTGCACCAATCGTTAATCCCTTCACAAAATATCGCTGCACAAACGGATATAAGAAAATAATGGGTCCAGTAACGACGATCGCCATTGCCATCTTGGTCGACTCTGTCGGAATGTCACGCCCTAGGGTTACACCGGTTCCAGTGGCCATTTGAGAAACGAACATCATGGTATTGATCGTGTTATACAAGTAGTATTGAAGCTGATACATGCTAACGTCATTAATGAACAAAGAAGACATGAACCAGTCGTTCCAGTACGTCAGAGCAAGGAACAGACCGACAGTCGCTATGCCAGGCATAGCAAGCTTCAGCACGATACTGTAGTAGATCCTAAAGTCGTTCGCGCCATCGATTTTGGCCGATTCGAATAATTCTTCCGGAATCGCAGATTTGATAAAGTTTTTCATTAAAATAATGAGAAAAGGTGTCATAAGACCAGGTAATATCAGTACGGCATAGGTGTCTGCCAGCCCAAAGTATGTAGTCAGCATGATGTACCAGGGCACAAGCCCCCCTCCAAACAGCGTTGTGAAATAAATGAAGAAGGACAAATGATTGCGATACTTGAAATCTTTCCTCTGCAGAACGTAACCCGCCATCGTAATAAGAAACAATCCCACCAACGTTCCAATCACAGTTACAAAAATCGTTACACCATAAGCCTTGATTAGCTGAGTTGGAAAGATAAATACCATTTCATAACCTTCCAGCGAGAACACTTTAGGAATCAAGTGAAAACCGTCGCGAATAATGGATTCATTGGCTGTCAATGAGCCTGAAATGATTAGAAGGAAAGGAAAGAGACAGAGCAAAGAAAAAATCATAATAATCAGGTAAGCCATCATGCGGAAAACTCTAGAACTTAGAATGTTGTCATCCAATGTAATCCCTCCTCCCTACTTTAGAACAATGCGTAGTCATCATTAATTTTCTTGATGATATAATTCACTGTCATAATCATTACAAATCCGAAGATAGACTGATACAAACCAGCAGCAGTTGCCATACCAATATCAAAATTAACTTTCAAAGATCGATAAACGTAAGTATCTACAATATCCGTAACGTTGAAGAGCACTCCGTTGTTCCCGACAAGCTGATAGAACAGATCGAATTGACCTTTCATAATGCTTCCGAGTGCAAATAAGAGCAGAATGATAAATGTTGACTTCAGCATAGGTATGGTAATATACCAGATTCGCTGAAAAATATTTGCACCATCAATTTTGGCAGCTTCGTAATACTCATCGCTAATTCCCATGATGGATGCAAGATAAATGACCATGGAATAACCCAGGTTCTTCCATAAATAAAATGCTGTAATCAGAAATGGCCAGAGCCATGGTGTATTGTATATGTCTACTGGATCCAATCCGAACGATTTGAGTAACTGATTAACAAAACCAGAATCAGCATTAAACATGTTAAACGCTAAAACACTAATCAGAACAAACGAAACGAAGTAGGGTAGAAACATAATGGATTGTGATAACTTTTTAAATAGCTTCCCTCGGACTTCACTTAATAGGATTGCTGCCCCTATAGATACCGCGTTACCTAATATGATAAAAACCACGTTGTATCCAAGCGTATTGATTGTCAACTTCAACAGAATTCCAGATTGCGTTAAAAATTTAAAATTGTCTAATCCTACAAACGGACTTCCAAATAAACCACCTGCAAAATCATAACTTGTGAATGCATAATAGATGCCGACCATTGGAGCATAAGAATTTATTAAGAAAAAAAGCAGTGTCGGTGCTATCATCAAAAACATGATTTTATTCTTATTTAATTCATAAAAAAAACCTTTCTTCTTAAACATGACTGACCTCCTCCTGAATAGAATTGCTCGTGAATCTTACTTCCAAATCATAGAAGAAGCGGATTCGATAATATACTGTACAATGACACACATTGCTGTAATCTCCGTATTTGTGAAGTATGAAATTTCTGTACTTTTGTGAATATTCACTACATTTAACCTAATTTCGGCTGCTGGATTTATAAATTTGATTGAAAGCACCAGACTGATGATTTATACTCAGACCAGCGATGAAAGGGGTTTCAAAAAATGATAAAACATTGGTCTAAAGAGCATAAAAAAGTTTACAGCCGAATACTCCTTGGCTCTATTGGATGTGTTGTTATTACCCTTTTGATAACTTCAACTATTCTTTATATGAACTTTACAAGCATCGCACTTAAACAAGTTTATCGTTCCGATTCAAATAGTCTAAATCAAATTAAAACGCAATTATCTACTATGACAGAGACTGTTACCTCACTGTCCTCCCAGATTTACTATGATTCTGCGGTATCTAAGTTGTTGTATTATGCGGACTTGAATATCTATGATGTCATTTTTGCACAGCAACAACTTGATAACTATCGCGCATCCTTACCATTCATTGAATCCATTTATGTATATAATGCGAAATCCAATCAGTTCTATATTAGTTCCAATAATTCACGAAGCGGAATTCAACCGAAGTCCGAACTGGATGATGATGGAATTCTAGACCTTTTTATGAAATTCAAAGAACATCGCCCCTTTCAACCGATTCCCAGAACCTATAACATCGGTTCGGTTCAGACCACTCCAGTATCAAGCTACACTTACTTATGTTATAGCGTCATTGATGATAATAAAGATTTAAATACAGCTGTTGTTGTCAATATCTCGGCATCATGGTTAGGCCTGCGAATGGATCAGTCGGGGAAAGAGATCTCGGAGAATAACACGTTTATCATTAATCAGGATGGAATATTATATTCCAGTAGTGATAAGCAAGAGATGCTAACTGATATATCTGATAAAACCTATATACAGAAAATTATTCAGGATACATCAGAATCTACATATTTTGTAGACACTGTGGATGGAGTTAAATCTTTAATAACGTTTACTACACCCGATTCATTAGGCTGGAAATATGTTCGGATTACCCCTTATAGCAATATCACTCAAGAAATAAATGAAATGAGGTATCGAATATTATTTATCTGTATTGGCATTCTTCTCTTAGGATTGTTGATTTCGTTAACTTTATCCCATAGCATATATCGCCCGATTGACAAAGTCATACGCAAGTTCAAAACCCTGGAAACAGAAAGACGTAACCATCAACATATTCTCAAACAGGATTTTCTTAGAAATACGATTTTAGGTAGAGAAACGAATAATGCTGAGGTATTACAACAGAAATTACATTACTTCAATTCAGAGCTTATGGTTAATAATAAATCACTGATTGTTTTGATAAGGATCGATCAATTCCCCACAGTCCTCGAGAAATACAAAGAAGATATAAAATTGCTCAAATATGCCATAATGAACATTTGTACAGAAATTTCTTCACCGATCTTTCAAGTCGAAGCCATTGATATGGGGGATGATAGTCTTTTACTTTTGCTAAACTTTCATGATCCGCTTTATATAACGGAACGGGATTCGTTGATTGAAATGGCAGAGCTTATGCAGTTGTCAATCACCAAACATTTAAAATTATCCATCACGATTACCTTTAGTCCTGTGAAGGAATCCATTGAGCAATGCATCTTAGTCTACAAGCAAGTACTTGAGGCTTCTTATCATCGATTATTCAAAGGATACGGCAGCATCCTCTTTTCGGTTGACATTATGAACTTAAAAACCAAAGAATATATGTTTCCAGTTCACAAAGAAAAACAGTTCATTGAATCCTTGATGTCAGGAAATGCGGAAAAGGCACGGAGCATCTATATTGATATCGTAGGAGAAATATCAGAATATTCTTTTACCGTTGTTCAACTTGTCGTATCGCATTTAGCACTTACTGTTAATAACGTCTTGCGAACATTAAAAAAGAACAATGCGATTTTAACATTACCCGAATTCGATACAACGTTCTTACTACCAAATCATGTTGAAACCATGGAAGAAATCAACACTCCATATTTCAAGATATTTGAAGAAATAAGTGAAAAACTCGAAGAGAAAAGAAGTACAAAACAAGAAGATCTCATTAGAAAAGTACATCAAATTATTGAGCGAGATTATAGTAATTCCAACCTGTGCATAAATTCAATTGCAGACGAGCTCTCGATGTCTCCAATCTATTTGAGCCGGTTATATAAACAATTAACTACAAAAGCACTACCCGATATAATTAGTGAAATGCGGTTGAATAAAGCCAAAGAGCTGTTGAAGACCTCTGAATGTACCATTGTTGATATCGCAGAAAAAACTGGATTTACTAGTAGTTCGTATTTTTATCGTTTATTTAAGAATAGTACTGGTATAACCCCGAGCGATTATAGAAAAAAAAGAGACCCTCTACAATTTTGTGCAGCAAGCGAAAAAAAATGATACTATGTATGATGGGCAAAATGTTGTAAAAGAAGGAGAACTTAATGAGTAACGAACAAAATTTTTGGTTTGATTTACCAAAGCCGTTTTTTATATTGGCACCTATGGAAGATGTCACAGATGTTGTATTTCGTCACGTGGTTAGTGCAGCTGCAAAACCGGATGTGTTTTTCACGGAATTCGCAAATACAGAATATTACTGTCACCCTAAAGTAAAAGTAAAAGAAAGTGTACTTAGTCGATTAAAGTTCACAGAAGATGAACAACCGATGGTCGCTCATATTTGGGGCAATAACCCAGAGTATTTTGAACGAATGAGCATGGATATGAAAAAGCTTGGTTTTCGTGGTATCGATATTAACATGGGATGCCCCGTAAAAAACGTCGCAACCAATGGAAAAGGTGCTGGATTAATTCGACATCCTGAAGTGGCAGCAGAAATTATTAAAGCGACTAAAGCAGGTGGCTTACCAGTTAGTGTCAAAACAAGATTGGGTTATAGTGAAATTGATGAGTGGCGCGAGTGGCTAACACATATATTCAAACAAGATATTGCGAATCTTTCCATTCACCTTCGTACAAAAAAAGAGATGAGTAAAGTAGATGCACACTGGGAGCTTATCCCTGAAATCAAACAATTACGCGATGAAATTGCTCCAAATACGTTGTTAACGATTAACGGAGATATTCCTGACCGTGCAACAGGCTTAAAATTAGTCGAACAATACGGCGTGGATGGTGTCATGATTGGCCGAGGTATTTTCAAGAATCCATACGCTTTTGAACTAGAATCTAAAGAACATAGTGTGGAGGAACTTCTTCATTTACTACTTTTCCATTTAGATCTTCACGATAAATATTCAAAAGAACATGAACCACGTCTATTTAATCCACTTCGGAGCTTCTTCAAAATCTATATTCGTGGATTTGATGGTGCCGACGAACTAAGAAATCAATTGATGGAGACGAATTCAACCGATGAGGTGCGGCGATTGGTGCAACCTTTTTTTGGATTTAGAAATTAAGTAAGACATCTCAAATATAAAAAGTTTAACGGCCTCAATCCTGAATTCCATCAGATTGAGGCCGTTTATCTAACTTCCTAATTCCACTCAAGCTTTGGCAGCAATTCTTTTTGCAGCTCACACATCTCATCGATCATCGCACAAGCTTGATAATAGGTTGGAGCTTGCGGATCAAGCAGAATCGCTTGCAGCAATTTTGTTCTCGACTCTTCAACAAACGCCTCAAGTAACAGCTTATGGATTGTACCTTGGATATGGATCGTTCCGATAATGGCAGTTGGCAGTTCAACCGTCATTGGCTTAAATTCGATACCATTTTTGTTAACGATCGCTTGTGTTTCAACGACCATATCATCTGGAAGTCCTTTAATAGCGCCATTGTTTTGCATATTAACAGCATTCAACTCGATTTCATCTTCGAAGAAGATCGCTTCAATAATTGGCACTGCATATTCATTACTAATTTGAACCTTTTCTTTATCGAACGTATAAGCTTGCTCTATCCAGAGCTCTTGGTTCATTGTTTTCTCGAACAAGCCTTTATCCAAAGTACTGCCACTTGCACAGTATACAAATTCAGGTGTTCTGGAGTCCTTCTTCCACAGCTGCTCACTCATTGGGTCGTAACGGAACTGCAAGGGTAGTCCAGCATAGAAATCTTCAGCCCATGAGATATACTCACCGCAATGGTTAGTACCTGGGTAAGGATAGTATCCGTACGTATGGTACAACGTTCTGGATAATCCAATATGATCGAAATGTGCCAAACGGTTAGCTAGCTTTTCTTTCTCGTGGAATAGAGGATATAAATCTTCTCCCGTGTTCTTGTTCCATATCTTCGTGAAGAAGCCAAAGTGGTTCAATCCGCCGCCTTCAACCGCAATATCTTTACTATCCATCTCCAGAAATTCAGCTAGCTGATGAATACCCATGTCTAAACCATGGCATAAGCCTACCACTTTGATTGAAGTTAATTTGGAAATGGCTTCCACTAGCTTCGCTTCCGGATTCGTGTAATTGATTAGCCAAGCATTTGGACACACCTTCTCCATTGTCTTTGCAATTTCCAACATCGGACCTAGATTTCTCAAAGTGTGGAACATTGATCCTGGACCGCCGTTCTCACCATATAGCTGCTTGCTGCCGTAACGCCGTGGGATATGGAAGTCTTGTGACCAGTAGTGATATCTCTCTACCTCAATCGCAACGATGGAGAAGTCAGCATCTCTTAATGCATCCTCCAAATTCGTCGTTTGCCAAATCTTCGCAGGATGAGAAAATGCCGTGAACATTTCGGTTGCATACTTGTATGTTCTATTCACATTTTCTTCTACAATGTCCATAAGCGCGATTTCGAGCTCTACTTGATTTTTTAAACGTTCTGACAACACCATATCTTGAAGTGCTCCTAGCCCAAAGGAAACACTTCCTGCTCCGATTAACGCAACCTTCAACTTTTTCATTGTCTTCAAGCTCCTTTTTCCTTTTTATATACGTTATAGCCAGCACCAATAATTCCGGCGTCAGGTCCAAATTCAGTCAACACGATTTTAATGTTCTCTTTTAAATGTGGAAGGACTTTCTTTTTAGCGCTTTCTATCACTCTCTCAATCAGCCACTGGTTGTGATGAATGACCGCTCCTCCGATAACAAAAATATTTGGATCAATTGTTTGCATCAAAGAAACAATTGCGTTGGAAAAGTACTCAACCCACCTGTCGATCACTTCAATCGCTTGCCGATCTCCCATATGATATCTTTCAAACAACAAACTCGACGTGGCATCAATGCCATATAAAAACTTACTTTCCGCTTCAAGAGCAATGCCGCTGCATAGGGATTCCAAAGTGCCGTTATACAACGTTGAATGGTTTCTTTTGCTGTCGGAAATAATCATGCTTCCGATCTCGCCCGCATATCCATGAGCTCCTTGAATAATTTTCTTATCAAGTATGATACCGCATCCAATTCCTGAACTAACCGTTATATAAATGGATTGATTATACGGCTTGGCAGCTCCATGATCCGATTCAAGCACTGTGATCACGTTTACATCATTCTCAAAAAACACTTCATAATTCGGAAAGAACTTCCTGATAGTTTCGATACTAACATTCTCTAGGCAAGGGATATTGGTTATATCTCGAATAAACTGTGTTTGATCATTCCAAGGAATCGGCAATACAATACCTATCTTGCTTGCTAGCTGTTCATGATCGACTTTCGCTGTCATTTCCTTGACGGTTTTGAAAATTTCGTCAGCATTTTGGAAATCTCTTGTTAATGCCGACTCCTTCCGAACAAGTTCAAGGTGCTCATTCACTAATCCAACCCTTATATTTGTACCTCCAATATCAACACCAATAACGAAGTTACCCATATTACGCTCTTCAACTATGATGACTGATCCATATATTTGGCGGCTGCAGCATCTAAAAAGAAATCTATATGATCATAGCCGAGCAATTGCTGAGCAGGCAGCCGTGCGTCAGAGTTTGTGAAAATCTCCTTCACGATTTCAGCTTTGCGCTCTCCAGTTATGACGACAACCACTCTTTTACTACTTGCAATCTGTTCCAAACCTAATGTAATGCCTTGCTTTAATTCAGTCTGCTCATGAAAATATTTTTGAGCGACAGTCTTTGTTGTTTCCGACAGCTCCACAACACTGCTGTAATTTAATACTGGGCTACCCGGTTCATTTAATCCGATATGCCCATTCATACCTACGCCCATCAAGCTGAATGTAATTGGGTGTTGCTCGATAAAGTGATCAATTCGCAAGCATTCCTGCTTCATATCCGGCGATGTTCCATCAAAAAACACAATCTGTCTGCTATCCAGTGAAATCTGTGAGAACAGATCTTGATTCAACATCTGATAGCAGCTTCCTTCAGAGCTTTTGTCAATGCCAACCCACTCATCCAAGCTAACGATGTTAAGCCTCTTGATTTTCAATTGGAGGTCCGCATCATTGGAAAATTTCTGATAGCTTTTTTGTGGAGTACTCCCTGAAGCTAAGCAGAACACGGGGTGCTGATCGTTCATTAAATGATCTTTCATCTCTCTAGCAATTTCACTTGCTACTTCCTCTTCACAATCAAAGATTTTGATCATGTTGTTCACTTCCTTGTTGTTTATTCCGAAATAACATTAATCATCTCTTGCTGTAGGATAAGTATCGCTGATCCGATCGCTGTTGATTGCTCTAACTTACTCACTGAAATTTGAGGAGTCCACTCCGTATATTGCTCGACATAACTTTTGGTGCGGTCCAATATACGTTCCGGGAAGAGCGCTACTGTTTTACCACTAATAATGACCTGATCAATATCCAAGATGCTGATCATATTGGTAATCGTTAATGCCAGATTCTTCGAAACATAATCAATGCAAGCTTCTACGTCATTCGTTGAATTCAAATCATATGTGCTTAACAAGTGCTCAATCGCTAATCTGCTTTCCAGCCAACCGACGGAAGATGGCGTCCGCTTATATTCTGAATCAAAACACATATACTCCAGCTCGCCCGCACTTGCATGAACACCGCGATGTAGCTCTTTGTTAATGATTAAGCCGCCCCCGACCCCATCACCTGCCGCAACATGAATGAGACTCGTCGGTGCTTGATCTGAGTTTTCAAGATTCCGAAATTCCGCCACAGTCGCTGCGTTCACATCATTCTCCAGCAGAATGGGCAATTTCACTTCACGCTTGAGATTTTCAATAATCTCTTCATACTTAAAGTCGTTTTCTTTATTTGGAAGAGTTCTCATCCGAATTGTTTTCTTTCTTGTATTGATCGCGCCATCTACGCCAATACCAATCCCCAAGACAACACTATTCATTTCCTTCGCTTTATTCTTCAAATGTTCCACGATCTCTACGAATATCGAAGTGAACTGCTGGCTATAGAAAGGAATGTCTGTTTCAATCGAATACGTTTCTAATATCTTGTTGTGCAGATTAATGAGTAATGCCGTTATCGTATTGCCAATAATCTGTATTCCGATGGTCGTATAGCTGTTTTCATTAAATCTGTAAACCGTACGTTTTCTTCCTAAGCCGCCAGATCCTTCACGACTTTCACCAGTAACAGTCAATAAACCAATCTGTTCAAAAAAGGTAACAATCTTGCTCACAGTAACAAAGCTCATTGCCGTTTTTTCTGTAATCTCGACTTTCGCTAGTTCAGGATGTTGAAGCAAAATATCAAAAACTATTTTCCTGTTCTCATCTTTAATATCATTGGGCAAAAATGATTTCATATGTCCTCCTCGTTATATTATTAATATAATTAATAAATGAAGTTAATTAATTAATCAAAAAAATCAGGTCAGCACTGACCTCTTGAATTTATTATATATTCACTGTAGTGAAAATTCAAGATGATTTATTTAAGTTCCTTAAATAAATCATAACCACATAAAAAGACCACTTCTTAATAAATCTATTAAGAAGTGGTCTTGGACAATGACCTCTAATTCACGAGGCTCTATGTCTTGATATAAGGTTTAAAAACCTTACATCATGCCACCCATGACGTTCGATGAGTTTTATATGTTTTTTGATCCTTTTCTTGAATTATAAGTCCACAATCCAGGAAAATTCCTTCCTTTATGTCCAGAAAAAAATGATACGTTCGTAGTGTTCGTGGTCAAAATGTGATCGTTCATCGACACAATTATGTAGTCGATTAGAAGCTAACTGCGATAATATAACTTATTACAAATTCCCTTCAATCGCAATTTCATCCACATGCTCTAGCGTTGCTATCACCCACCGACTTACATAATCTATAAATTCAGCACTAGATGGGTTATGGATTGCAAGTTGCGTCCAATGCTTCAGGACCATTTTCCATTCCAGCTTACTAATAAAATTCATACCAGTGTCATCAAAATCCTCAAAGCCTGCCCCCTTGCGCGGATATACCACCTTGATTCCTTCATATAAAAGATGAAAATCCTCACGATATATCCCTAAGCCAACACCCAAATTTTCACGCCAACGTCCCTGCTCATCTTCTGCATAAGGAAGCAAACCATAGCCAACTTCCCCATCAGCACGATGATGGAATTGCCGTACATCGATGTATTTTCCTGTTTGATCGATATGAAGTGATAAGGTGGGCTTCCCCAAATGTTCTTTCATTCGCAAGACGATTCTCTCGAATTGCTTCCGCCTGCTATTATCTTCCAAACGATTAAAAAAGCTGCATTTCAATAGGAATTGCCCACTCCATCTCTCTTGCTCAGCCCATTCAAAAAGAAACAATTCTTTAGTCGTTCGATCCGGTCTACCTGTATTCATCCACTCAAAAAAGGCTACTTCCTCTTGTACGGCTGTTATAGAAAAGCCCGTTTCAACAAGAAAGAAGTAAGCTGTGCCAAAATAATCTATCAAAAACGACTTGATCCGCAGCTTTTGTTCGTGAAGTGTCAAATAAGATGTGCAAGCAATTTCAATGTCATAACGCAATAATAGAACTCCCTTCTGAATATGGTAAAAGGATAACCCATAATTACGGGCTATCCTTTTAAAATGAACAAATAGGTTTATCATACTCATGCCGTAATAGAAGTGGTGTGAGAGCTTATTTATGATTGCAATTGCATTAGAATCTGCGGATCTTTAATCTTCTTATCCTCGGCCAACATCACGATCTTCGACAGAATTTCTGCTGTCTTCGGATCTTCATCAATAAAGGGTAAGAATATACGACCTCTATGCTGTGAATGAACAGGAATGATATGCATAGCTCCTGTAGCTTGTCTGTAAACCATACCGCTGCCCAAATGTACTCCATACTCGCCAAGGGCACCTTCAATTCGAGCATAATTACCATCTAAACGAACATTATCAATCTTCAATAGACGCAGTGACTCTTTAACAATCACTCTCCGCATCTCAATCGTTGTCAGACTGGCTTCTGGATCGACACCGCCAACATGAGCGACACTCACGACTAAATCTATGTCGCGCATCACTTCTGAGAATAAAATGGGAGGAACCTTATCCAAGGTGACGCTCTTATACGTGTTCCGATCCAAGAATTGAACGGTTTCCAGCGTAGGTGCTTCAATCTCCGAAGGAGAAAACCAATCCGCCATCGCATAAAGGTTCGCAATCAAATTCTCAGCGTAGTATACCTTCTGCAGTCCCTCTTCATAACTAACTGTCCACTGCCTGCCTTTAAGCAAGGAGACCGTTTTTCTTGGCTGCACTTGGTGCCCCGCATATCTGCGGGAAATCGTACCCTGAGCCTGCTCGTCTGCATTCGGAACATACAACTCACGGAACACCTGCTTAAATGGTTGACGAAGTTGACGATCGAACAAGTCCTTCTGATACTGACTCCAAAGACCGCTCTCGTATAAATGAAAGGGGTGCGCAATAAGGAGCTCTTCTGAATCTCCTATAAGCATTAATGAACCCGCTGGATCAATAAGCCCTCCTGCAGTTGCATCGAAGTATCCCAATATCTCTCCCGACTTAAACACCAATGTCCGCAAAAGAGGTGTGATCACTGGATTCCCTGATAACCCCTTCAATTCCTGTAAAGTGAATGTATTCCCTGATTCCATGGAACGTTCTAGCTCCTTGCGGGCTCTCCGATACTGATCTGTTAGTTCCGACTTCATTTCTTTCAATGCCGCAACATATTCATCCTTCTTATACTTAGCCGGGATGGCTTTCAGCTCTTTCCCTTTTCGAGTAATGCCAATCTCTGATTGTCCTTCTTCATCAATAAGAAGCTGTACTGTCGTCTCCTCATCTAGCTTATATGGCTGGAAATAAGATTGCATATCGTCCAGCTTTCGTGCTTCCATATCCCACATCAGCCGAATTACATCTCCATATCCGGCATTTCTCGCCAAGTTGCCAAGTGCAATTTGCGAAGTCATACTTTCACTTGCCCGGCGCTGAGCGCCAAATTTCTTACTTTGCGTTAGAAAACGCTGGATAAATTCATAGCGTTCACGAATATCTTGCTCACGATTGTTAGCTAGTGGAATAAGGCTATAGCTGAGCAAGTGATCCTTATTTCGTTTCTCTTCTACTGACTTCTGTATTTCGATGATATCGAGCTTCCCCAATGTCGCATCTGCGAAAAGCTGTGATCTTCGGTGATTAGCTCCAGCCGAAATATATTTAGCGCAATCGTACAATAAGTCGAATCGCTTCTCTCTCAACGTATCATATGCCTCTTTAAACCACCTTATATCAAAGGCGCCATCATTAAAGTCCTGCGCTAAAATCGGTGAATAATGCGCCACAACCGTTTCTTTCTCGGCGGAGAAGCCCTCGTTAATATGCGCATGGAAATACCAAGCTGCACTGCGCAGCCCATCCCAATTTAAATATTTTGCTACAATATCTAACCACTGAGGGGCATACATAGCAGCTTCTAGCAGCCTTTTCTCCGAAATATCAAGACCCTCCAGCAATTGCTTCAAGAGTGTATCCTCTTCACCTTTACGTGGATAACTGATCTTGAGCAGATGACTGAAAGATTCCTTCTTCGTAATACTATCCCCATATCCATAGACATAGCCGCGGATGAAGGTTTCTTGCTGCAGCCCAGATAATATATGAATGAAATGCTCCATACCCTCGATCCGCTCCAGCCCCATGGCCAGAGGTGTTACCTCAGTAGCTAGATCACCACGTTCGAGCTCTACCTCTAGAATCCTCTCCACAACCGTCTCACGAATCGCAACTAACTCAGGCTTATGATCTATCCAATCATATCGTTTAGATGTAATATTGCGAATATGATTGCGACTGTCTTGACTTCCTACTAATTCCCGATATACTTCCCCTGTACCGATCATTCCGGCTTCAAAAGCACGTAAGTAATCCTTAAGGTTAAGTACCGAATCAACCTTCTCATTTGGATTCATGATATTAAATGTATAGAAAGTATGGAACATTCGCTTAAAGCTGTCATCATCATACACTCGACTACGGGCCATAGAGAACCATGGATTCGCTAAGAGCTTCAATATCCCCCACTCTTTGGATACTTTCTCTTTAGGCATCGCTTGCATCACAGCACTCAAGGCATTTATCGTAAAGTCAAATGTTATGCTTTTATCGCTATCCATGAAGTAAGCAAAAAGCAGGCTACTGATCTGACTAGTATACTTAAATCCTTTGAGCGCATCTTTAATCTCTTGAATTTGAGTAATAGGATATAACTGCTCCGCAAACTCCTTACGCGAACCCTCTAACAGCGTATGTTTCTCAAGCTCAGCGTAATCCACCTCATCAGAGAAATACCGATAATAATGGTTCAACGTCTGATCAAGGGGGTCCAGTATGGAATAGAAGTAGATCTCCATTAATTCAGAGGCCGCTAAATTACTCCGCTCTAAGTAATCTCTCCAAACCTCGTGCAGAGGATATTTCGTAAGCTCCGCTGTATCGTCCTCTTCCTCTTGAAATGGATGAATCCTTCTTAATTCTGTACCCAACAGCAGCGTATCCTTGTAACCAGAGTAATACTCTACCTCATACTCAACATCACGATGATTATGAATTTCTTGCTCCAGCCCAGAGAGAAAACGGATCACATCTTCAATAGGCATAGTGAAGATATTCTTCCAGTCGAATTCTCCTATTACCGGAGTCTCTGTAAGCCAAGGCTCGATAACCAACGGATCAAATAGACCGAAGCCATTCGCTGCTGTATATTCACTTTTTTTACTAAGCCTCCCGATCAACCGCTGTTCCTTTTGCGTGGGGTTCTCAATTAATTTAGGCAGCGAACTCAAGACTTCATACTGCTTCGTACGTTCATTATCCTCAAAAATCTCAACAATCGTCTCCAACGCCGCCAGTCTCTGCAATTCACTCTTACCTTGCAATAACCTAGTTAGTGAGACGGTAACATTGTCCTCGGGCTGACGCAACAGCAGCTCGATAGCACTTTGGCGTAAGGAGCCTGTCTTCAGCTTCAATAAACCTTCCACCAGCATCAACTCTTCGTCCGATAACGTCAATTTTTTCGCCTTATCGAGTGCATGCTCGCGGTTACTCATGCTCTTATCTGATAAAGAGGCAAATATGAATTCACGCTGGATGGAATGATCCATATTCTGCATGAAATGAGATAGCAGCTCTCCACGCATATCCGCACTTAATCGATCCTTCAAAGCAATAATTTGGGCGAGCCATTCACTGTCCATGTCATAAGCTATAAGGTATAGCATTTTGCGAATAGGGAGGTCTGGAGTGTAATAAACATGTGCAAAATCCAACACTTTTGAAGGAGCAGATATCTCTTTGTGAGTACCGCCTAGGAACATCGTCTTAAGCTGTTCAAATTCACGTCGACGTTCCTCCTTGTTCTCTAGAAGAGGTATACGATCAAACGTAATACTTGGCGCATCATCATTCTCTCTTTGCCATACACGTCTGTATTCATAACAATAATTGGATAGAATCCAATACTGTAATTCTGAATCCGCAGCATCTAAGTATTGTCGTGCAATTCCATAACGAACATCGTTATTCTTACTGTTAACGAGTACATACTGCGCTATGATCTTCTGATATAGCTCTCCGTGCTCCATCAAATACTCAATTTTACTAAATAAGTCACGTTCTTCAAATACCGCTGTAGCCCATAAGCTTAAATAGACATGATTCGCATTAGTACTAGACAACCAGGACTCACGTACGGATTCATCATTCAGAGATTGATAAGCTCCTTCAATAAGCTGCCCGGCTATGCGCTGATTTGTTGATTCCAGTCCCATACCTGTCCATACGCCTAGCGCTCTCACGACAGAACTATAGCGAACAAATCCTTGGTCAACGATAACCTTCAGCATGTACAGATTCGCTTTCAACGTTCCCTCGTCCATTTGTTCCACAATGGATTGTCGAAGCCCCTCTTGCAACCGTGAAGCAGCCAATAGCTCGCCCATCATTACATACAATTCCTCATGATGACTCATAAATATCCCTTTGATCATTCCGTGAGTAAGTAACGCCGTTTGGTTGTCTCCATATACAATTTCCTTAAGTGCTGCAAGTACTTCTGTATTGTTACGATCTAGCTCGTAAGCAATAACGTCACTAATCGTTTGTGCCAACTCATAATCCTGCTTCAAAGGATAGTCCGCCAAAGTCAAATAATCGATAATATCAAATTCATAACAATCCATAGAGATGAGCGAACTCATCTTGTTAATCACTTGTCCCACGTGGGCACTCCATTCCGATGTACGAAATGGTCTGCGTGCGTATCCCGTATTATATGGATATTCCGTTGCATGACCAGCAATATATGCCAAGACTTCTCCCGTGTACTCATTCGTAAGTTGCTTCACAACTTTCACCAGCGGCTCGAATAATTGATCGTTATTCCCCGCAGCGAGTGAATGCAATATCTCTTCGCATTTCAAAAAAATATGATGATCCTGACTCACATGTATCATTTGACCCAACTCAACCACTAACTTCGCTAATGGAGAAAGATGAGGGTCTAACCTCTCAGCTCGCTCTTGTAATGATGCATAATAACGCTTCTTTCGTTCCTGCTTCTCCATCGTTCATTGTCTCCCTTCACCATAGGCTTCCAGCTAACATTATGAACCTGATAAATACAATTTCGTCCTCTTCCATAAGCTTAAGCGGTGATTCCAAATGACTATTCTCTTCTTCACGAATAAATACTTTATATAGCCCATCTTCAAAAGCTAATAATGCGGTCTCTACTGCTTTGGCAAGACCAGGACTCTGTTCATTATACACCGAGCCAAATCCTACCTTTCCACTCTCTCCGCGCTCCTCAATCTCCGTTTCCGTTAAGAATGGAATCAGCGCAGTACTCTGTTGCTTCTCGGTTAGCTTCTGCACATTCAAGATAACAACTTCGGTAATGAGCTCCTTCAGCGTTGTCGGAATGACTGGAAGCTCTATTGGAAGCCTTGTCAGTACATTTTTACGCTTACCCAAGCTTTTAACCGTTACGTACAATTTCATAGAAGAATTCTCCACCTTAAATTTAAATATGAAATCCATTTGGGAACGGTCAAACCTCAAAACAAATTGTGCAGATTATTACTCCCCATTAAATAGCTTCTTTAGTGTGACAATATCGTTAACCGCTACTAATATATCTCCATCCTCTTAAAGTCAGTTTTTTATTGTATTTCTTTCAATAATAGTATTAAGATCTTTTTGGACATTATCTATAAACTCTTCTAGAAAAGCATCGAAGGAGGCATTATCAATTAGCTGTTTAATTAAGCTGATCTTGGAAAGTAAATCTTCATTAATTTCAAGAAATTCCAATGCTTTTAGGTATATTCCAATTTTGTTTATGTTCATTTTGTTGTTCAAATCGCTTTCTATAACTCTACTTAATCTAGAAATACATTCTAGAGCTAGATCATCTCCTAGCTTTTCCAAATCCTTAAACACTTGATACTCTGTTTTTAAATACTGATAAGGAGATCCTTTCTTGAACTCTCCTTGAAGAGCTTCTTCCCAAAAATCTAAAATTTCTTTAATGCTTTTACTATTAATATGATCTAAATGAATTTCAAATTGTTTGTCTTTGTCTTTCAACTCAGGAAAACAAGTATAAAACAAATCTGGTTGTATTGTTTTTCTCATCACTAGACTGAAATCTACATAATCATTTCCTGTCGCTGCATAATGGATAAAGTTTTTAGATTTATTTAATTTGTCTAATTCAAATGCTGTTCCCAGTCTCTTTATTGCATTTAATGCAGCATGGAAAAACCCATCATTGAAAATCCTTTTTTCATATACGATTACAGGTATGTCTTCATCCGACAAATCTTCTAAATGGTCTACATACTGTAAGTCACTTGCAATCTCTTCACATTCCTCGATGATTTGTTGACTTGTCCCCATATCGCTTGGATACAGTTGATACGTGAAATCACCTTGATTATATTTAATTTCTTGTTTCTTCTTTTCGGAATAGCTCGAATAATGTCTATCTACATAATTTCTAAATGAATCTTCTGTGTTTATGTAAATATAAAAACTGTTATGCTCATCCGCATACAGATTGAAAGCATATACATCTTTGTTATCCTCTGAATTTGCAAATTCATTAATGACATACTTGCAGCCTTCAAACAATGCATCTTCCAGCTCCTGAAATGTTACCAATTGAACATCTGATGGAACCTTATCTGCATATACAATTCGCTCGTCATCAGTCTTTATATAGTATCCAGATTCAACTCTTGTTGGATTACCATCTAATAGTTGGCACACACCTGTGTAGTATAAATTCATTAGAAGCAGCTCCCTTGTAAACCTATTAATCATTGTAAGTCCTAATTCTTAAGCCATTCATGTACATCTTTAATTTCATGTAATGTAGTATTCCATTATATTCAATTACTTCGGATATAATTTTCCATCTACTAAATCAAGCAAAACGCTTTGGCCTTCTTTATATTGAATGAAGTATTCACTTTAATCAAATCTAGGATTTTTCTTAACTCTTTGAAATTGTCTCTTCAAAATATTCATAATTAATCATACCAATTTCCACCAATTTAATACATAGTAATTGAAATGTGCACAAAAAAGAACCTTCTCTTAAGGAAGCCCCTCATTTTAAATTATTAAATCTTCCCTATATATCCTTACTACGCACTCCACATGTGTTGTATAAACAATGAAAACAAGTTACAGGAATAGTATTTGCTCAATGAAGGGGCGGCTGACAACAGTTGCTCTTTTATTATCCCCCCACCCAGTGCCTGACGAAATAGTTATTACATTTGAGCCGAAGTTAAGGCTTGTTATACCATCTAAAAATTTCACGAATGTCTTTCTGTACGTACAAGGAAGAAAAATGCAGGTGAATTCCACGTAATGAATCATCCTATATCTTTTGTATTCTCTCCCAAAATTCTTTAAAACGTTGTTCAATTACAGGTTCAATCAAGTCATAATTTTCCCATGTATTAGCAACATGATAAAATGTAAGTCCAACTCCTTGAAAGGTATGGACATAGTCTTCGGCTGCATAAATGTCCTTTTTAATATTCAAATATTCATTGACGAATGGTTTAATCTCATCTGCAAGTTCTTGGGTTGAAAACACGCCGTCCAGACATTTTCGATAGAATTCAGCACCCGTAAGCTGCTTCTGCTTTACTTTCCCTATTTCAATAGCGAACTGATGCTCTATTTCCTCTGAAAACCAATTATTATTAATTAACCAAGTGATGAACATGCCCGTAGCGGTGTAAGCAGCATCTTTTGTTAAATCCTCCGGGAAATCCCCTTCATAGTGCCACTTCGCTTTATCTAATACACGATCCTCAGGAATCATTATTGCATCTAGAATCGATTCAGGCTCTTCGATATATCCTTTCGCTTGGTATTCCAGAGACAATTGCTCAAGCTGATAAAGCGCTTCTTCCATTGGATATTGTTGATACACCGCATTCGTGGTTTTTTTCCGTAATGTTAACCGGCCTTTCACGATATTTAAAATATGTAGATCTGACGAAGTCTCCGTGATCATCAAATGAATATATTGTTTATAATTTTCGCTCGGTTTTGTAAGCAATATTCTCTTCGGATTCAATTCTCTTTCCTCCTTATACATTTCATAAAAGGGATCGGCAAATTACAAGTTCCCTTTAATCGCAATTTCATCGACCTGCTCTAGCGTTGCTTTCCCCCACCGACTTACATAATCTATAAATGAATTAATTAGGAAATACTTATACTCTGCCCCAAAATTCATCAATCATTTTCGTGGTTTCTTCTAATGACCGAAGTTGGACAGGATTTCCTTTTTCATCTATCGTAAAATGTCCTTTGAAAGCATCTGGCATTGTATTGTATTGTTTTTCTTCTTGTGCATATGCCTGAATAAAACAAGCGTATCCAAATCTATTTACTAAATACGGTAACCCAAAAGCAGAACGAATCAACTCATATTCTTGATAGTTATATGGTGTATTTTCAGGACGTTTCATCAGAATTTCTATGAACTTAGACATCAGTTTCTCTACTTCTTTTTCAGTAGCATAATTCGCGTATCCTCGGATTGCAGTCAATCTCATATCTAGATAGCGTTCTTTTTTAAAGGCTTTGAAGAAAAAATCCTTTAAATCAATATCTTCACAAAACACAAGTGCTATCATTATTGTGTTACGAATATACAATTTTTTTGCTAAAGAATATAGTTCTGTTAAAAATTCAACATCTGCACTTGACAACGCTATGGTCTTGCATTTTTCCAGCAACTGTTGAAAATTAACTTTATTTTCAAATCCCTTTTTTTGAGACATTTTCTTGAGCTCTTCAATTATGTCTGGCATTTGATGTATTCCTCCCAATAATTGTTATACGTAATCATTTTACAGCATTTCCAAAGAACAAGATTTGGAGCGTGGTAGGCGTGCAAGTACAACATTCGTTCGTTATTGAAAGTGATGCTCCCTATTCCTTGAATTTTTCAGTATATATTCAAGATGTATATTTAAACAATAAAAATGATGTAAGCAAAATTCCTAAGTTTCCATATATCGATGTGAATAAAGAGGAACGTTAGCGAAATATCACGTGACCACACTATACCTAATGGGTACATATTTTAGTTCAAGAATTAAAATAGTACCATAGCGGACTTAATAACAAAAAGAGGGGTTCGCCGCCCCTCTTTACTATTTCCACCAATATATCCCTTATTTAAGACCCTGCTTCACCAACAGTGAACAACACTCCACATGTGTTGTATGCGAGAACATAGTTAATTTGGTTCCCATATAAAACGTCGAGTTAAACCCTTTATTTATAAGGTTTTTTTCTTTTCAAGTATGGTTCTGTTTGGCTACACTCCAGTCTCAAATACAGCTTTCGTCCCCAGTGCCATGTAACACTTTAATTTTCATTTGCGAATTTGATTTCTTACTCAACCTATAAGAAGTCCACTTTGATCAGTGTCAACACTGTACCAACAGACTTGTTTGCCTTGGAATATTCTTTGAATGAAATTTTAGAATCGGTTTGATTCGCATATCGTCGATCTCCCTGTATACCTTCGAAATAAGGATGTTAAAATTACCCATCAGAGCCCCTCATCATTCAAAAGGGCATTCCCCCATCTCCTATAGCTAGAGGCTTACTAAAACAATACGCCAATTATAATTTAATCCAATATGAACAAGATGTCTAACCAGATATTTGACGATCTAAAAAAGAGGCTTCTCACAAAGTTCAAATTGAACTCGTGAGAAGCCTCTTTTTATTCATTGTGGTCAAACGGCGTTTCTCTTGCGGGAAACCCTCGATGTTACAGGCTTTACAGCCTATATTACATCATGCCGCCCATTCCACCCATGCCGCCCATATCAGGCATACCTGGTTTTTCTGGTTCTGGCTTGTCAGCAATTACTGCTTCAGTAGTCAAGAACATAGCAGCTACGGATGCAGCATTTTGAAGCGCGGAACGAGTTACTTTAGCAGGGTCAACGATACCCGCTTCGAACATGTTCACCCACTCGCCAGTAGCAGCGTTGTAGCCGATGCCGATAGCTTCTTTTTTCAAGCGATCCACGATAACGGAACCTTCTTGACCAGCGTTAGCTGCAATGGTACGAACTGGTTCTTCGAGCGCGCGAAGCACGATGTTAACACCTGTTTTCTCGTCGCCAGTTACATCTACAGCAGCAACAGCATTATATACGTTCACAAGAGCTGTACCACCACCAGAAACGATACCTTCTTCAACCGCAGCGCGAGTTGCGTTCAGGGCGTCTTCGATGCGAAGTTTACGCTCTTTCAATTCAGTTTCAGTTGCAGCGCCAACTTTGACAACGGCTACGCCGCCAGCCAATTTAGCCAAACGCTCTTGCAATTTTTCTTTGTCGAACTCGGAAGTTGTTTCTTCCAGTTGAGCACGAATTTGGCTTACGCGAGCATTGATGTCCGCTTTGTCGCCGCTTCCGTCTACGATTGTTGTGTTTTCTTTAGTTACGCGTACTTGACGTGCGTTACCCAGTTGTTCAATGGAAGTGCTCTTCAGATCAAGACCGAGCTTCTCAGTGATCACTTGACCACCAGTCAGGGCAGCGATATCTTGCAGCATAGCTTCGCGGCGGTCGCCAAAGCCAGGAGCTTTAACAGCAACAGCGTTGAATGTTCCACGCAGTTTGTTCACGATCAACATGGCTTGTGCTTCGCCTTCGATATCTTCAGCGATAATAACAAGCGGTCTAGCTTGTTGAACGATTTTTTCAAGCAAGGGAAGGATTTCTTGAGTGCTGCTGATTTTTTTATCAGTGATCAAGATGTATGGGTTCTCCAGAACAGCTTCCATTTTGTCCGTATCAGTAATCATGTACGGGGAAATGTAACCGCGGTCGAACTGCATACCTTCTACGACTTCAAGTTCAGTAGCGAATCCACGGGATTCTTCAACAGTGATAACACCGTCTTTACCTACTTTTTCCATAGCTTCAGCAATCAATTGGCCCACTTCTTCGTCAGCAGCAGAGATAGCAGCTACTTGAGCGATAGCTTGGGAATCTTCGATTGGCTTAGCGATTTTTTGCAATTCTTCAACTGCTGCACGAACTGCTTTGTCGATCCCTTTGCGAATAACCATTGGGTTAGCGCCTGCAGTTACGTTCTTCAGACCTTCACGGATCATGGCTTGTGCCAGAACCGTTGCAGTTGTAGTACCGTCACCGGCTACATCGTTAGTCTTAGTAGCAACTTCTTTAACCAGTTGAGCACCCATGTTCTCGAATGCATCTTCAAGTTCGATTTCTTTAGCGATAGTTACACCATCGTTAGTGATAAGCGGGCTACCAAATTTCTTCTCAAGTACCACGTTGCGACCTTTTGGTCCAAGTGTAACTTTTACCGCATTTGCCAAAGCATCTACACCGCGCAACATAGAGCGGCGTGCTTCTTCACTAAATTTAATTTCTTTAGCCATTGTGTAATTACCTCCTAGAATTTTTTGTATATCACGTTACTTTAAGTAGTTTAGATTTAGCTTATAATCGACTCTCGCTTAGTCAAGAATCGCGTGAATGTCGCTTTCTTTCATAATCAAATATTCTTTACCTTCGTATTTGATTTCTGTTCCTGCATATTTAGAGAAAAGAACACGGTCGCCTTCTTTTACTTCGAGTGCTACACGTACTCCATCTTTCAAAGCTCCGCTACCTACTGCAATAATAGTTCCTTCTTGTGGCTTTTCTTTCGAGGAGTCCGGAAGCACAATCCCGAATGAAGTGGTTTCCTCCTGCTCGCTCGGTAGCACCAATACGCGTTCACCTAAAGGTTTGATCATGAAAAAATAGCCTCCTTTAAAATTATGTTATTTTGCTTCAAAACATAGTTTAGAACTTACCTGTCTTACTTCAAAATCTCTGGTGTTTATGAAAAATATCAATTGGACGCTATGAATATCTGGTCCATCTCATATTTTCCATAAGCATTAGCACTCGACAGCTTGTAGTGCTAACAACAATTTTTATGATACTCAACTTGAGCCCGGATTTCAAGTCCTTTTACACAAATTCGCATTTGTTTTCGTAAAAAATAACGTTTCACTGGTTGTCCTAGGCACACACTCTATACATTCTATCCACAGGGTGTGAAAATATGCGTATGATTTCAGTAGTCTCAACTGTACCACCTACGCCCGAACATTTCAAAAAACGGGGGTTTAAAACAAAAGAACTGTCTCTTTCGTAGAAAAATCTACTTAGTGACAGCCCTCTTATCATCATTCCTCACTCTTGGTGTACTGAGCTTCCCTTGCCGCATCCGCAGCAAGCTGTTTGCGATAGACGAAGGCGGACAGGAATACGCTGAACTCATACAACACAAGCAGTGGAATCGTCACCAGAAAGTCTGAGATGAAGTCCGGAGGAGTGATGACTACAGCAATAAAGACAAGCGTGAAATAAGCGTATCGACGCATTTTACGCAAGCGTATCGGGTTAAGAACCCTCAGTTTGGTCAGAAACATCACCAACAGCGGTAGCTCAAACAACAGCGCTAAAGGTAGCACCAGACTGAACATGAAGTTGAAATATTGCGCAATTCCGTAGGTCTCTTCCAGTCCCATACTCCGGGTGATAGAGATTGTGAACGAAAGCGCCATTGGAAATACAACATAATAAGCAAAAGAAAGTCCGATTAGAAAAAGAACAAAAACATAGGGTACATAACGTAGTGTTGCACTACGCTCTTCCGGTCGTAAGCCCGGACTAATAAACGCCCACAACTGATAAGCAATAAAAGGAACTGAAATGACTAATGAAACCGCCATTGCGATCTTCATATACATTCCGATACCATCCCAGAATGAGAACGCATGCAGAACAAACCCTTGCGCTAGATCTGTACTAATTAAATAATCGTAGATTGGCTTGGCACAGAACAGCCCCCCTACCAATCCCAAAACAAATACAATCAGCACATAAATAATCCGTTTACGCAGCTCGGTGAGATGATCCACCACCGACATTTCTTCCGATTCGAGAGACATCCTGACACCATCCCATGACAAGAATAGAAACGCCACACCGACTTTATGTATAGCTGTGCCCGTTTCTGCAGAAAGCAGCAACCAAATTGAAAAAGGGACATCTCCTAAGTCTATTAGACTTGAGAGATTGCCCCATTGTTAAATCTTTTATTATTCCGGCAGGCGTTTGTCCTGAGGAATATCTGCAGCGACCGTCTGCGGGGCCGTCGGCACAGGAGCTTCGCTCTTCTTCACCGGATCACCATCGCCGATGATTTCACGTGCGCCTTCCTTAAATTCACGGAAGGTTCGTCCAACTGCGCGGCCTAACTCTGGCAGTTTATTCGGTCCAAAGAGGAGCAGTGCCAGTATAACCAACAAGATAATACCCGGAGTACCAATTCCACTAAACATTATTATTCCTCCTTGTCCGTCTATCCGATCATGGTATCGATTACGATAATCTAATAATACCATAACTTATGTCACAGTTACATCCACTATCTTCTATAAATAGTTTATCCTTGTGACGTGACAAGAATATGACAATGTTATTGGCGGTATTGGCCAGTTACCATGAGTAACGCTTCAGGTAGTTGATCCATAATGGCTGCTAAATTCTCATGAACACCCTTCGGTGTGCCCGGTAAGTTGACAATCAACGTGCGTCCACGAATGCCGCATATCCCGCGGAACAGCATCACCGCACGGTTTTTTTGCATCACCGTACTTCGCATCGCCTCAGAAAGTCCAGGCACTTCCCGTTCGATTACACGCCGGGTTGCCTCTGGAGTCACATCACGTATCGCTAAATCCGTACCTCCGGTAGTCAATACCAGATCTGCTTGAAAATAATCTGTAAGTTCTATCAAAGCTGCGATAATCTCATCTTGTTCATCGGGCACGATCCGATATTCAACGATCTCGCCTCCAAGTTCCTCTTCCACCAGCTCCCGAATAACCTGGGCGCTCGTGTCTTCCCGTTCGCCCCTGGCCCCTTTATCGCTGGCCGTTAGGATTGCTGTTTTCCACGCCATAGGTTTGTCCTCCCTCTCTATGTATAATTGGCTGTACAGTGCAGCCCACTTGCTTCAGCGCATCGAACGTCAGCTCTGATCAGGGTTCAAGCACGTAATCTCCATTCTTGCCCCCACTTTTAGATACTAAGAGCGTTGGTCCGATAATCATGTCCTTCTGAAGAGCCTTGCACATGTCGTACACCGTTAGTGCTGAGGCAGAAACAGCGGTCAATGCCTCCATTTCAACTCCGGTCTTTCCGGTAGTATGGACTGTTGCTTCTATATAAAGTTCATCTTCGCTGTTATCGGAGAAGCGGATGTCAATACCGGTAAGTGGGAGCGGATGGCACATCGGAATCCAGTCAGACGTCTTCTTGGCCGCCATAATTCCAGCGATCTGCGCAACGGCAAGTACGTCTCCTTTACTGATCTTGCCTTCCTTGATGGCACTAAGCGTCTCAGTTGCCATCTTGATCTTACTCCGCGCGACAGCTGTCCGCTTCGTAATCTCCTTTTCGCTCACATCCACCATACGAGCTCTTCCCTGCTCGTTAAAATGGGTCAATTCCACGGTTCACTCTCCTTTTCGGCAGTGCACTATGCCATTTTCAGTAATCAGCATGTCCATAAAGGCATCATGCTCATCCATGGGCACTTTCGGAACCAATTGCATACCAAAGGCTAGCCCGATCAAGACAGGGGGCTTCGCAGCAGCATACTCTTCCGTCTCCCATGACGCACGCAATCGATCATAGTATCCTCGGCCGTAACCAAGCCTGCCTCCCTGAAGATCAAAAGCCAGCCCCGGAACAAACACAACATCCGGTAGTGTAACAACTTCAATCTCTTGTGAATCTTTGCCGGATACAACAGGTTCATGGATACCATACGCCCCCGGCTCAAGCTCACTCCAAGCGTTTACCATATGGACACTCATTGCACCACTTGCCGGAATGACACGCGGCAGCAGTACCCTACGCTGGTCCTTCCACGCCTGTGTAAGAAGCGCGTTGGTATCGAGTTCAGAACGGAAAGATACATAGGCCATCAGTGAGGCTATGTCTTTCGTCTTCAGCCACTCTGATGCATGCTTGCAGACCAGAAAAGACAATTCCCTTCTCTGGTCCGAGGAGAGCTCGTTTCGGGCGATGGTCTTCTCAGTTCTTAGTTGTTGCTTTGCTTTGGAGATCACCGACTCCTTGCTTGACATCGCCCGGCAACCCCCTATATTTATCCCAAGCTTATCCTTGTTTGTAAATCCAGTTTACCACTCTTCTCCCCGGTTCGCCAAGGTGGATAGGACTGTGTTTCTGGGCCAGGTCGTTATTCTCTGCTTATGATATATCGAGCTCTCGCTTGGGAAACGCTTTTCATGTAAACTATAGAATAAGTTGTTCATACGGCTGAGGTATAAATGCCAAGGCGAAATATGCAAGGGTGGAGGTTTCATCGTTATGCTTCTTCAAGCGACAGGAATTACAAAATCATATGGTATACAGAACGTACTAGACGGTATAAGCCTTCAGGTAAATGAAAAGGAACGAGTCGGACTCGTGGGTGTTAATGGTGCCGGCAAATCAACTTTTCTGCAAATTCTGGCTGGTGAAATGTCCTATGACAGCGGTCAAATTCATAAATCAAAAGAAACTACTATCGGGTATTTAGCCCAAAATAGCGGACTTCAATCTGACAAAACCATTCATGAAGAAATGATGGCAGTTTTCGCACCGTTGATCGAAGCCGAGGCTGAGCTAAGAGAGATGGAAGTAAGCATTGCCGATCCTAAGCTGGCAGAGGACCCCAAACGGTACGAAGAACTGCTCGAAAGATATGCCCGCCGATCAGATTGGTTCAAGGATCACGGCGGTTATGAAATGAATACACGAATCCGCAGTGTCCTGCACGGCATGGGCTTCGGCGAGTTCCCACCGGATACACCTATCTCCACACTTAGTGGTGGCCAGAAGACTAGACTGGCATTAGCCCGGATTTTACTTCAGGCTCCGGATCTTCTAATGCTGGATGAGCCGACGAACCATCTGGATATCGAAACATTAACATGGCTTGAGGATTATCTTCGCAGTTATGCTGGCGGAATTCTGGTCGTATCTCATGACCGTTATTTCCTTGATCGGCTTGTAACTACTATTGTAGAGATCGAGCGTCATCAATCTCGGCGTTATACAGGCAATTACAGCCGATATGTAGATTTGAAGGCTGCCGAATATGAAACACGGATGAAGCAGTATGAGAAACAGCAAGATGAAATCTCAAGAATGGAAGATTTCGTTCAGAAAAATATTGTGCGAGCATCTACCACGAAACGTGCGCAGAGCAGACGCAAAGCGCTTGAGAAGATGGACCGTATTGATCGACCGATGGGCGATCTGAAGAAAGCCAGCTTCTCCTTCGAGCCGGACTTCATGTCTGGTAAAGAAGTGCTGCAAGTCCGTAATGTTGCGGTTGCCTTTAATGATGGTCCACCTTTGTTCAAGGACGCTTCTTTCGAACTGCGCCGGGGAGAAACTGCTGCACTCATCGGTCCCAATGGTATTGGCAAATCTACACTGCTGCAGTGTATGACTGGAACCCGCGAGCCTTCAACTGGAACTGTGAATTGGGGGACTAAGGTAAAGGTCGCTTATTATGATCAGGAACAGACCCGCCTCAATCCAAAGAACACAGTAATGGAAGAGCTATGGAGTGAATATCCAATGATTGAGGAAGCCAGAATCCGTACGATCCTTGGCAACTTCCTCTTCAGCGGTGAAGATGTTCTTAAGAAGATATCCGCGCTGAGCGGCGGCGAAAAAGCACGCGTTGCATTATCAAAGCTCATGTTGCGCGGCGCAAATATGCTCATCCTAGATGAGCCGACCAACCATCTGGATTTAGTCAGTCGTGAGGTCTTAGAATCAGCTTTAATTGATTTCGAGGGCACATTGCTCTTCATTTCTCATGACCGTTATTTCCTCAATAAAATGGCTGAACGGGTGCTTGAGCTTCATCCCGAGGGGATCGATCAATACCTTGGCAACTACGATGACTATATCGAGAAAAAACGAGAATTAGAAGAGATTGCGAAAGATGCCGCCGAATTAGCCGCCAAAAACGTCAACAAGGATGCTGCAGTTCCTGAAAAAAACGCTATTTCCTCCTTCGAAGCGGACAAGCAAGCCAAGCGTGAAGAGCGTAACCGGAAGCGGCGCATTGCTGAGCTAGAGGAAGGCATTGCTTCACTAGAAGAGTCGATCGCTTTTATAGAGAATGAAATGACTAAACCTGAAGTTTATCAGGATTATTTAGCACTTCAAGGTCATGAAGAGGATCTGAAGAACAAAAAAACTCAGCTTACCGATTTATTTAACGAATGGGAAATCCTTGCTGACGAATAATGTAAAAGCCACTTCATAAATTTTTTTCATATTTCTTATTTTGTTCATAAACAGTTATCCACAGCTCTATACACAGGTTTCGTGTATAACTCCCTACTAAAAAAGCCCCTTAAGGGCTTTTTTTATGCGTTAAATCAGTATTTTCGAATTACAGGAATTATTATCCACCGAATTATCCACATTATCCACAATTCCCACAAGGTTTCATTGCTAATAAAAATGGTTATAAGGGCATTTTAAAAAGAGCTGACATTGCTGATTTTACGCACTTTTTACACAATTCGTAGAGAATATGTGGATAACGTTGTCCACAACTTGACAAAAGACATAACCCCACCTAAAACCTGTCATCAAAAGCTAAAAAAGAACCCGCCATCTCTAAATCAGACAGCGGGTCGATGTATATTAAACGATTTGTGTAGAGAGCAGGGCAGCGTTACAGGCTGCAATATAGGCAATCCCTGCTGCCATAATAATATCTTGATGCGTAGCTGTGCCTCTAAATTTAAGACCTTCCCACTCTACCATCACAGCCGCCTCCGCCTGGGCGTTCTCTCCACTTCCAAGTGAATGCAGCTCAAGTCCCGCAAAATCGATGTCCTCTGAGATGCCTTGCCCAATAGCAGCGATAATGGCTTCAAGCGGACCATCTCCAGTACTAGTATGAGAAGTTTCCTGTCCAGACTTCAAATGGCGAACCGTAACCGCGGCCACCCGGCGCTGGGCACTGCCTGCCAATACCTGAACCTCACCCAGTTCATAGACCTGAGCTTGCTGTCCAGTTGTACTGCTCACCATTTGCAGCAACTGGTCATCACTGACTACCTTTTGGCGGTCAGCGGTCTCTTTAAACGATTCATAAAGTGCATCCAGCTCCGCAGGCTCCAGCGTAATACCATACTTCGCCGCCCGGTCCTTCAGCGCATGTCTGCCAGAATGCTTGCCCAGAATGATCATGCTACGCGGGATACCCAGCCGCTCTGGGTCCATAATCTCATAGGTGCTACGATCCTTCAGCAAACCATCCTGATGAATCCCTGACTCATGCTGGAAGGCATTTCTTCCGACGACTGGTTTGTTATAGGCGATTGGAAAATGCATCGCTCCGCTGATCAGCCGCGAAGTATCATACAGCTTATCAAGCACAATGCCTGTTTCTGCTCCAATCGCATCCCCGCGGGTTTCGAGCGCCATCACAAGCTCTTCCAGTGCGCAGTTCCCGGTACGCTCGCCGACTCCGTTCACAGTGACTTCGATCTGCGTCGCACCTCCATCAATTGCTGCCAGACTGTTGGCTACAGCCAGCCCCAAATCATTGTGACAGTGGGCACTGTAGCTTACCGTATCTCCACCTCTTGCTCCTAGCCGCACACGCCGGAACATTTCCCCATATTCATGTGGCAATGCGTAACCGACCGTATCGGGCAGATTGATAATAGAAGCGCCTTCCTCAATAACCGCTTCAATCATTTCAATCAGATCATCAATTCCTGTTCGCGCAGCATCCATCGCCGTGAATTCAACGACATCAGAGAATTGACGCGCATAAGCCGTCATCTCGCGGGCTTTGGCTACGACTTCAGCTCTGCTCATACGCAATTGATGCTGCAAATGAATATCAGAAGAGGAGATGAACAGGTGGATCCGCCGGCGTTCAGCATCTTGGGTTGCCCGGACTGCCGCGTCAATATCTCCTTTAACCGCCCGTGCAAAACCGCAAATTTCCACATTTCGCACCTTACGAGAAATCGTCTGTACTGCTGCAAAATCACCAGGGCTCGATATCGGAAATCCAGGCTCCATCACGTCAACACCCAGATCCGCAAGCTTATAGGCCAGCAGTATTTTTTGCTCTGGGGTGAGACTTGCACCCGGAGCCTGTTCACCATCTCGCAGAGTCGTATCGAAAATTTGTATACGTTTCTTTACTGGAATAATCATCTGATTTCCTCCTGTTTTCCTCTTATTGGATTCCTTACCCTAACCTATGCTTCAGCGCAGATCCACACGTCGACTTGTGGTCCTGCTAAATCCCCACCCACTGCTGCCGGCAGCTGATACGAATGAATCCTCTGCACAATTTGGAATGTGCAGAAGGTTCACTCTTGGCGTCTTATATAGCGCCTGAGTCCATAACCCGAGTTGCTGCTTCAATAAGAACGCAAAAACCCGCCGTCTCTAATAAAGAGACGGCGGGTTACCCCTCCGCGGTACCACTCTTTTTGACGCATAGGCTATTCATATAATCAAGCCATTAGCTGCGTCCAGCTCTTCTTCCCGGTCCATCCTGAGGGAGTCAGGATATCTGGAAAGGTCCGATAACGGGGACAGCCGTAGGCAGCGTACTCTTATTTCCGCCGCTCCGCTCCCGGGCGAGATTCAAGACTTTCGGTGACTGCGTCGCACCACCCCGCAGCTCTCTGTTCACCGTCATTCCCTACTACTCCCGTTCTTAGCGTGTATTATATACATTCTCACTACTCAAAATCCATACAAAAAAGCCTGCCATCTCATTCAAGAGACGACAGGCTGTTAACCTTCGCGGTACCACTCTTGTTGATGCTCTGTACCGGTTAAGTTACTGCCGATTCCAATTGAACATCCACTCTACGGTCCAGTATGTTAGATACTCGACCACCCTTTCACGGAGGTTACCCGTAGACGGTGTACGAACGTTCCGGCGACAATTGCCGGTAATGCTTCCACCGTTCCGCTCCCAGACGAGTTCAGGTCCCCTTCGACTGCGTCGCACCTACCCGCAGCTCTCTTATCCCAGAGTATCCTTACTACTTCCGCTCATCGCGTTTCCTTGTATAATTGAACTGATTATACTCGTTAGCTCCAAATGATGTCAATAGGCGGATACAGACCATTGTTCCAATGAGAATCCAGGGTCTGCAACCATATCCAGCGGAGTACAGCCATCATGCTGCCACTTCACGTATGCAGCAGCTCCAATCATAGCTGCATTATCCGTGCAGTATACCGGAGGTGGAATAATAAGCTCAATGCCCTCCGCTTCACAGCGTGAGATCAAAGCCGTGCGCAGGCCAGCATTAGCAGCAACACCTCCACACAGCAATAACTGCTTGGAGCTAGTAGCTTTAACAGCGCGTACCGCTTTTTCCACCAGCACCTCAACCACAGATTCTTGGAACCCGCGGGCAATGCCTGCGACATCTGGCGTGAGACCCTTCATCTTGCTCTGATTCACAACGTTCAGCACAGCCGACTTTAAGCCACTGAAGCTGAAATCATAAGAACCCGGCTCCAACCATACTCTTGGTAACGGTACAACCTCAGTCGCCTCGCGGGCCAGACGATCCACATGAGGTCCACCGGGATAAGGGAATCCTAGTGCTCGTGCCACTTTATCATATGCTTCGCCTACGGCATCATCACGGGTTCGTCCGATAATTCGAAACTCACCCTCCCGCTCCATATGAACCAGTTCAGTATGTCCGCCGGACACCACTAGTGTCATGCATGGATACTGTAACTCTGCCACTAAACGGTTAGCATAAATATGCCCTGCAATATGATGTGTACCAATTAGCGGCTTACCCCATGCGAGGGCAAGGCTCTTGGCAGCTACTACCCCGACAAGTAAAGCCCCCACCAAACCTGGGCCTTGTGTAACCGCCACCGCCGACAACTGATCTGGTGTAACCCCTGCTGTAGCGAGTGCTTCTTCTATCACCAGTGTAATTACTTCCACATGCTTACGGGAAGCTACCTCTGGTACCACGCCACCGAAGGCGCGATGCGTCTCAATCTGACTCGAGATGATATTGGATAACACTTCAGAGCCATCTTTGACTACAGCCACTGACGTTTCATCACAACTCGTCTCAATAGCAAGTATTAGTACAGGCTGAGCTGCGCCCGTTTCTGTCTTCATTTCAAGTCCACGCTTCCTTCCATATTCCCATGCTCCTCGTACTCTGGCAGATCCGCCCACATAATGAGCGCATCCTCGCGATTATCGGAATAATATCCTTTGCGTGTGCCAGCAGATCGAAAGCCTTTTTTACGATATAAATTCTGTGCTACCTCGTTCGATACCCGTACCTCAAGTGTAATAGACTTCATCCCCACATAAGATGCCGTCTTCATCAGCTCTTCGAGCAAACGCTCGCCCCATTTACGTCCACGATAGGCTTCAAGCAGGGCTATATTCGTCACATGCGCCTCATCCACGATGGCCCACATACCGGCATAACCGATAATATGACCAGCCAGCTCCATAACCATATATTTTGCAAAATGATTATGCGTCAGCTCGTTGCGAAAAGCTTCCTCTGTCCAAGGCATCGTGAAGGCTTCCCGTTCAATGATAAGAATGTCAGGAATATCCGTAAGCTTCATCAAACGAAAAACAAGTTCAGCCTCTTGAGCTATCATTGATTTCGCTTCCGTCATGATTTCTTTAAGCCCCCTTCTCTGCTTAACCGCAGATTGGCCTCCGCTTCTGAGATCTGAGTATAGTTAGGGATCAAGCTATGGATATCATCTTTCTCTACCTCAAGCCGCGCTTCTCCAAGAAATCCTGTCCAGCGGCCTTCCATTTCATAAGGAACTGCAATAGGAACACCAAGATCCTTCAATGGACGAAGCGATTCCTCACTGCCATGAACTGCAGTCTCCCCAACAAACCAAAGAACAGCGGGCTTATTGCCTTCGACTGAAGCCTGTCCTAAACGTTCAGCTAAGTACTCCACCCAATCTGCCATCAGGCGGATGGCATCAGGTTCAAGACGGCTAGGAGCATTATTTCCCACAGCTGCGAATAATCCTGTATACACCTGTCCTCGGCGCGCATCCATTAGTGGAATGATCCAATCAGGCCCGTAGCTGTTATTCTCGGTAGTTTGTTCCGACGCTTTGGTCATCACGTTATTCTTGAGGGCTGTTTGATATCCGCCCCACGCCACTGCATGTAGACTCGAAATACCAACCACTGGGACATCCCATGCCCATGCCAGCGTTTTGGCAGCGGTAACTGCGATACGTGTCCCCGTATACGATCCAGGACCCACACCAACAGAAATCCCGCCCAGCATTGCAGGAGTAGTTCCTGTTGCTTGCAGCGCCTGCTCAATGATCGGGAGTAAATGCACTGAATGATTCCGTTCTCCGGAAGCATTTATTTCATGCAGTAGTTCCCCATTCTCTGTAACTGCCACGCCTAATACTGCAGTTGATGTATCCAGCGCTAAAAGCCGCTTGCGCGGCTCTGTATTCTGATTCGTCATATTCCTTAACCCCACTTCTGGATCAGCTGCCGGCAAAGCTCACCATACGGCTCCCCGATTCCGGTCACCGTAATCATTCTTTCATCTGGCCCCACTGTTTCCATGTATATATGCATATGCCGCGGCGGCATTAAATCCGTAATAATACTGCTCCATTCCACCAAGCAGACCCCTTGCCCGTAGAAATACTCATCAAGTCCAAGCTCGTCCGCTTCCTGAAGCGAAATCCGATATACATCCATATGATATAGGGGCAGACGGCCCTCGTACTCTTTAATAATTGTAAAAGTAGGACTGTTTACGATCCCCTTTACGCCGAGATGCCGAGCGTACCCTTGCGAGAATGCTGTTTTTCCTGCGCCCAGATCGCCGTCCAAGCCGATAATCATCCCTGGCGTTGAAGCAGTAGCTAGAGCAGCTGCAAGCAACTCCGTATCCTGGAGGCTGTAAGAACGGTAAGTGAACACCGTTTCGTCTGTATTGTCCAACTACAACTACCACCTTTTAAAATATACCTGCCAAAAACCATTACTATTAATTATATCGGTATGCTCCATCCATCGCAACAACTGTCCCAATTCAATCTCCCATGCCAGTATGCCAACAATAGAAAAAGAGACCTCTACGCAAAAATAAGCATAAAGAGTCTCTTTTATAAAAGTGTAATTTAGCTTATCTCAGCTCTTTGAACAAACCTTGTTAATGATCTTGCTCTTCTAACCGTTCAACGCCTACCGTATGCGTATTCGTTGGTCGAGAGCCCACTTGAACCGTAGCCATTCCGTTCTGTGCATCCACATGCTCAATCCATACAGGTTCTCCATCCAAATGTACACTTACCGTCTCTTTAGAAGCATAAATATCCTGTGCTCGTTTGACGTCCACCACTGTTCTCCTCCTTTATTTTACCTAAATCTCACGATTCTAATGGCGAAGTTTCTTCGAGGGTTGATTCCGCATCAAGCTTCTCCGAGTCCGAGACCTGACTTGCTTCCGGTGGAGCTATAATGCTGTCCCAATCCACAACTGTCGCTGGGATATCCTGCTCGCTCAGCGCATCGATCCACTCGTTTCCACGCGGTTCCATGACTTAGTATTCTCCTCCTCAGCTTTATTAGCCTGATTTTATATTTTCCCATGCTTCACAAAAAATGCACCCGGCTAGAAAAGCCTTTCCTGCCTCATACTAACCCAAAGCAAATAACTTAGATCAGGAGGCGTTTCTCATGCATACCGTTTGGAAAGGAGCCATCAGCTTCGGGCTAGTGCATGTTCCGGTTAAAATGTTCTCCGCTACGGAAGACAAGGACATTTCTCTGCGTTATATCCATAAGGAATGCGGCAGCCCACTGTCGTATGTACGTAAATGTCCGGTGTGTGACAAAGAGGTGGCTTGGGAAGAAATCGGCAAGGGTTATGAATATGAGAAAGGGAAGTTTGTTCTATTCGACAAAGAGGAACTGGATCAATTGACCGACGAAAGCAGCAAAAGCATTACCATACTCGACTTTGTTGATCTGACGGAGATCGATCCAATTTATTTTCAAAAAACCTATTACTTATCTCCGGATCAGGCTGGGACAAATGCATATCGGCTTCTTATGGAGGCCATGCGTCAAACTAGTAAAATTGGCATCGCCAAAATATCGATTCGTTCAAAAAGCAGTCTTGCTGCTATTCGTGTGCTAGAGGATTGCCTCGCCATCGAGACTATTTTTTATCCTGATGAAGTGCGACCGGTCTCGCAAGTGCCTGGCCTGCCCGAAGCAGGGACGGTGAATGATAAAGAGCTGGATATGGCCAAGCTGCTCATTTCACAGCTATCCACGCCTTTTGATCCGGCAAAATATACCGATGATTATCGCCAGCGTATGCTTGATCTAATCTCACATAAAATTGCAGGCGAGGAATTTCATATCGCTCCTGCCAAACAGGAAAGCAATGTAATTGATCTAATGGCAGCATTGCAAGCCAGTATTCAGGCTGTACAGCATATCCCTACAGATCCTGGTCCTTCATTAACAGGTACTAAGAAAACAAAAACTAAAGCGGCTCCGGCTGCCAAAAGAAAAACAGCCAAGTCTAAAGCAGCAGCTGAGCCTGCCGATCAGCAAAACGAGGCTTCTGGAACTATTCCTGTCATTGCACCAAAACCGAAACGCCGCAGCCCAAAAAGTAAAACAACCGTATCTTAGGAGGCTCTGCTGATGAAGCTTCAGCCTATTATTCCTTTTGAACCTATACTGGCTGGGCAGCTTCCAGCAGGCAACCAGTGGATCGCACAGATTAAATGGGATGGCGTTCGTATGTTGTCCTATTACGACGGAAGCACTACTCAGCTTATTAACAGACGTGGCAACTATCGTACAGCGCAATATCCTGAGCTTACTGATGTATCTGCTTACTGCAAGGCTGATTCCGTTATTCTTGATGGTGAAATCATTGCACTCAAGGACGGCAAGCCCTCATTTCACGAAGTTATGCGGAGGGATAGCTTAAAGAATGGCTCCACCATTTCCGTCGTTAGGTATCAGGTTCCTGTCATTTATATGATTTTTGATATTCTGTTTTATAATGGCCAATCGACGATGGATCAGCCTTTATTCTCACGGCAGCAGCTGCTAAACGATATTCTGCTGCCGCATCCCCATGTACAGGCCGTACCCAGTTATACCGATCCCACAGAATTATTCGCCGCTGCTCAGAGTCAGAGCTTAGAGGGAATCGTCTGTAAGGATATCAACAGTACTTATGCTCCCGGTGGAAAAGATAAACGCTGGCAGAAACGCAAAATCATTTCTGATCTTACGGCAGTAGCCGGGGGTGTAACGTTCCGAGACGGCATCGTCAATGCGCTACTTCTTGGGCTGTATGATGATAAAGGGAATTTGCATTATATCGGACATGCCGGGCCAGGAAAATTGACTGTACAGGATAAACGCGACTTAACTGCAGAGGTACAGCATTTAAAAATAGATCAAATGCCCTTTACAGCTGATCCCCAGCGAGGGAAGGGTGCTTTTTGGATAAAACCGAAGCTTGTCTTCAAAGTTCATTTTTTGGAATGGAATACCTCAGGCACTCTTCGTCAGCCGGTTACTCAAGCTAGGGTAGATCTTCCTCCCGAATCATGTACTATGGAGCAAAAAGGATAAACTCTTTCCAAAAAAACGTCCTCCCGAATTTATCGAGAGGACGTTTCTTATTGCGCTGTAAGACTCGTTACAATGGTCTCCAGCTCTGCTTTTGTCTGCGCAGTATTTTTCGTATTCGTAAGCGTATAATCAATACTTCCATCCGCACTGGACCATACAAGCTGGACTTTTAGATCTCCATGATGAGGACCAAACACCGTGTAAACTGCTTCAACCCCGTTGATGGTCAAATTTTCATCCTGGTCACCAGGCAGCTGCGCTAAAGTAACTCCTTCCGGAAGTGTATATGCTGGAGCTGATTTTAGATTCAATCTCTCCCCATTTCGCAGATAAGTGATAGAGGTTTCTGTACCGCTCCACTTTAAGCTTTGTGAAATCACTTTTTTACCAGCAGCTTGTGCTTTAGCTTTCACCTGATCTCTGAGGGTTTTATACTCTGTACTGAAAAACTTCGGAAGCACTGGATTTAAAACGACATCCTGCAGCTTATAATCCTCTGGGAGAGAAGCTGGTATCAAGAGTGACTTTCCGCTTAATGAAGATAGCTTCTGTGCTGCTTCGTTTATAGAGCTGAATCTGTATGGCATATAGCTTACACTCAAATCTTCCTCTGGATTAGATTTTTTGTCATTAACATAGAGAGCCTTAATTTCTCCCGTTTGTAGGGGAACAGCATATTCTTTGGCAATCAAATCCTTAATCGTTGGCGATACCGGTGGTGATTTCTGCTCAACCGGAACCGTACCTTTGCTTTTATTATTGCTCCCTGCAGGCACTGCGCCTGCTGTTCCACTTACCGCGCTCATTAACACTAGCAGACTCAAAACCGTGATAGCCGCACTTTTTTTAATCATCTTTATAATATCCTCCTTTAACCCCATGGTTATTTGATCATGCTTTTAGCTACAGCCAACATTTCATTTGTCGTCAGTTTACTGACCCGATTGTCTGAAAGGGTATATTGTATCGCGCCTGATTTATCCAGCCACACTAGCTTAGTGTTGAAACTTGCTTCTTTAGCCGAATCAGTTGTAAGAATTACTTTCCTACCGTTGACCGTCAGTTCTTTCTTAGTTTCCGAAGCTCGTACAAAAGGCACAGCTCCTTCGGGAAGTTTGGCGGGCGGCACTCCAGTTACAATACTAAAATTGGCTTTTCCTTTGGCATACAGCTGCATAGACAAGTTCGTCTGGCTCCAGCTGATGATCTTGCTAAACAACTGTTTGTTGGGATCACCTGCCGCCGCTGCTGCCTTTAGTTCCTGCTCTAATTGCAAATACAGCTCTGAATCATTTGCTACAGACGGTGGATAAATGATGGCTGTCGCCAGAGCAAAGCCTTTAGGAAGATTTCCAGGCTGTGGAGTAGTTGGACCCTTCAACGCTTTGAATTTAGCAGCAAAGGATTTGTAGTCTTTAAAAACAAATCCTTTGCCAGAGAAGCTGATCGTATCCTGAGGGTTAGAGACTTTGTCACGTACGTAGTAGGCCAAAAGCGTACCTTCCTTCAAGCTTGCTACGATCGCCTGTAATTCCTTTTGAGGATTCTGATCGGTTGATGCTGAAGTCTGCTGTTCTGCTGCCGCCGCGACCGAAAGAAACAAGCCAGGCGCAACCCCACTTACAACTACTCCTGTTCCTAACAAGGTTGCTGCCGAGAGTACGATCAGTGTTTTTTTGAAATCATTATTGAGCTTCAATTTCTAACATCCTCTCCTTCTAAAAGGGTGAATGTAAGCTCACCCTGTTTTCAACTACACTTCTATAACACTCCAGCATGAGAAAAAGGGACATTTTCTTACAAAAAAGAGGCCGCCCCAAGCAACCATCATGGCTTTTGGGACAGCCTCTTTTTTTGTTCTTAACATTACAAGTGACGCACCAAGTGATGCAATATGTGAAGCACCTATAGAGTAATTGGGGAATTTCTCCCTAAAATTCAGAGATTTCTGTTCATCGGCCTTGTAATTAGGGAAAACTTCCCTGAAATTTGGCCTATTCGGCAACGAATAAAGAAATTCCTATGATTATTAGGGAGGAATTCCCTGATTTCGTTCATTTAGAGCGAATATCGGTTATTTTTAGGGAATTTTCACCTAATTAGTTTAAAACAAGTAAATCACACATAGCACATCGCCCACCGCCCCAACCAGTAGCATAGAACACTACGCGTGGCATATCGTCACATGGCACAGTAAAATCCATTACTTTTCCTATTCCATAAAAAAAGCTGCCTCCCAAGTAGATTTCACTACTTTTGAGACAGCTTCTCATATTGTGCGGATAGAACAACAGTCGCTAGCGAATAAAACTATTGGCAATCACTTGCCATTGTTCACGGGTTAAAATGTTATTCAATCCATCATTTAGACTACGAATCGTCTGGCTGGCTTCATCATACCAATACAAACGATTCTGAGAAGTCCAAGCCTGCGCCCCCTGCTCTGTACTCGCTGCGATAAAAACTGCTTCTTTACCATTACCTGTCATAGACCATTTTTCGGCAGTCTGACCTTCCAAGATAGACACTTGCGTTGGATAACCCCTAAAAGCGCTCTGCATTAAGGATAGTGTAATTCTTTGATCCCCCTTATGGTAGGAAACCTCAGCGCTCTCTATGGCATTCACAGCGATCTTCTCCATAAACAGCTTTTGGCCTGTTTTATCGTCCTTAGCTTTTTTTTGAAATTGTTCAAACATTTCTTTATATTCCTTGTCTATCGGCCAATAAGGAGGAGCGGCTTTAAAAGTGGCGTACTCAAATTCATAACCATTAGCGAGTATGGAAGGCAGCTCGGGCCAGAAATCGCCAGTCCCTTTTAATTCTTTTACGAAATCTTGATATTTAGAATACACCGGAGAACTGAAAGCGAACTGCAATTGATTTCCATAGCCTAATCCTTTGACCAACTTAGTGAATTCAGTATCAATCACGTAATAGGCAGCCATTTCTCCGGGGTTCAAGCGGGCAAGCACCTGCTCATTATAAGTCGCTAATAAAGTCTGATACTTCTCAATCGCAGGAGAGGCCGTGGCAACAGGCTTACTATTATTAGTATGCACCGTCTGTACAATAGCCTTCCCTCCGCTGTTCACTAGCGTAATAGCTCCATCCGGAGGATGCATGATATCAATTGTAGACTGGCTACCATGCTCCGTTAAACCTCCAAGGCCAGACAGCTGAAGGGCACCAAACCCGATCATCCCCAGCAATATAGCTGCGGAGACTCCTGAGAGAAGTCTCTTTCTAAATTTTGATGGATGCGGGATTGTCTTCTCTTGCTTCTGCATAACAGGATCTCTCGGCTCTGAGAATGACTCCAGCTCGTCTCTGAGATTCGCCATTTCTCCGTCCATCGTTTTCTGTTGTTCATGAATCGCCCTTACCCGCTTCATAACTGCTGCTTTTACATCTAGTTCGTCGCAGTTCCCCAATGCGTCCATTTTCTTTATCATTTTCTCTTCAACACAGCTTCGTTGCCCCACCATTCCGTCCCCCCTTTCTGAGCATTCATCATTTTGCCAAGCTTCGTAATCGTACGCCTGTATTTCTTCTTCACAGCATCAGTATTCTTATCGAGGATCTCCGCAATCTCCGGGAAGCTCTGTTCCTCAAAGATTCGCAGAACTAACAGATTTCGTTCATCTAATTTCAATTTCAAGAGGGCAAAGGTGAGATGTTCGTTAAATATGTAACGGTCCATCAACTGTTCCGGGCTTTCTGCAGGAGGATCCGGTTGAAAAAGCGCCATAATCTTCAAATGTCTTTGACGTTTGCGGATCAGGCTGAGGCAATGATGATAGGCAATTTTATATAGCCAAGAAGAAAAGCTCGTGATAGGGCGATATGTGCCTATGTGCTGATATGCCTTCACTAGAATATCCTGTACCGCATCCTCCGCTTCCGTACGGCTCCCAAGCAGCCGGCAGCAATAGCGGTAAATCGGCTTTTGAAAAACTTCGACGATAAGGGCATAGGACTCTACCTCGCCTGCCTGTACCCGAACGACGGTGTGTTCGATCCCGTCCAAAATCAGCAAACTCCCCTTTCACATAACCGTATAACCTTATAACTCTTATGATCATCCAAAAGGGACACTTTGGAAATATATTTTTCATGAAAAGGAACAGACTGGCACATAATACCCTCATTCCTATAACAGAGAGGAGGTTCAGGATGCCAGCAGCCATCAAAGGCACAATTACTGTAGACGGCCAAGAGATAACCATCACCAACCCAGAGAAGCTGCTATGGCCGGATTGCGGGATTACGAAGCGGATCTATCTGGAAAAGCTCGCCGCCCTCTCTCCCTACCTGCTGCGTTATTGTCGAGATCGGCTGCTAACCGTAATACGTTATCCGCATGGTATCTCTGGAATGTCCTTTTATCAGAAAAATGCACCTGATCCTCTTCCAGCCTTTGTCCAGACCGCTGTTCACGAGAATATTAACTATATCAAGCTGCAAGGTTTACCTGAGCTGATCTGGCTGGGTAATCTGGCTGCTTTGGAGTTTCATCCTTCTTTGCATTATGTAGGTAGCGAGCTGCCTTGTGAATGGATGATTGATCTAGATCCGTCGCGTGAGGTCGAGCCCCGTATCATGGAAGCAACTGCAATCGTAGGGACGGTCCTAACCTCCCTTGGTTTATCCTCTGTGCCCAAAACCTCCGGGGCTACCGGGGTGCAGATCATCGTTCCTATCGAGACTGGCGTTACTTTTGATGGATTGCGAAAAATAGGTTACTTTGTGGGGCGTTATGTCACTGAAAAGCACCCCGATTTATTCACCTTGGAGCGTCTGAAGAAGAATCGGGGAGATAAAATCTATTTTGACTACCTCCAGCATTACAGTGGCAAAACATTAGCTGCACCTTATACACCACGTGCCAGGCCGCTTGCTACAGTATCCACACCATTGCTCTGGAAAGAGGTTCAGCAAAACGTATCTCCTACTGATTTTCATCTGCTCAATATTGAGGAACGCCTGCAACAGATGGGAGATCTTTTGGAAAAAGTGCCACCACAGCCCGTCAAACAACTCATTGCTAAGCTTCCATAGGGATGGAATGCCACGAATAATGACCCCAAAAACAGCAATAAGCCCGCAGCATCATTTCATGCTACGGGCTTATCAGGCGTCCCACTCAAGGACAGAAGGTATATTGTATAAGAATACGGCATATCGAGTCTTGTTCACCGTATTTATTGCTCCATTATTCGTAAAAATACCTTCTTTCAGTTAATAGTACTAAAGTGCCAAGCTAAAACGCCTGCGGCGTCCTTATAGGATGGTAAGCTAATGAATTGCTTTCTTCTTGAAACGGCCACCTTTAACATCATGAATGTTACCTATTGCGATGAATGCACCAGTATCCCAATCCTCAACAATGGATTTAAGCTTAGCTTCTTCCAAACGGGTGATAACCACGAAGATCACTTTCTTATTCTCCCCGGAAAATCCGCCTTCTCCATCTAAATAAGTAACACCACGTCCAAGACGTTCCGTCAAGGCTTCACCGATATCACGGAATTTATCACTAATAATCCATACCGATTTCGACTGATCTAGACCCTCAAGTGTAATGTCAATTACCTTGAATGCAATGTAATAAGCAATTAGTGAGAACATCGCATTATTCCAACCGAACACAAATCCAGCTCCGGATAAGATGAACAGGTTAAAGAACATAACAACTTCACCTACAGAGAAGGGAAGCTTCTTGGCTACTAGAATCGCAACAATTTCTGTACCATCTAGAGATCCGCCAAAACGTACAACTAGCCCAACACCTACACCAAGAATGATCCCCCCAAAAACGGCAGCAAGCATTGGCTCAACCGTAAAAGCATTCACATGATGCAACATTGAAGTACCAATAGACATAAGCACAATTGCATATAAGGTAGATAAGGCAAAGGTCTTACCGATTTGCTTATAACCGATTAACAAGAACGGAAGGTTTAACAGCGTCAATAAAATCCCCAGAGGAATGTCGAATAGATGTGATAAAATAATGGAGATACCGGTAATCCCACCATCAATCATTTGATTCGGTACGAGGAATATCTCAAGTGCAACAGCCATCATTGCTGCCCCAATGGATAACATGATCATTCGCTGCGCGAACTTAGCCATTTTATGTGTTCCGGTCTTCTGCAGCTTGTTCTTTTCCTCTTTGGCAATCATTTGTGGACTCACATTCATAGAACTCCCCCTACAATTTAACAGTATAGTGTTGAAACATTCGGAAGTATAATTATAATCTATACTTTCTTACATTTCTTCTTATACAATTATTATATCACAAAATAAGCCCTAATAATGAATGGAACACGTTATATCCTTCGAAAAATTCAGATTTAGTCCTCTTTCCGCTCATAATAGCGGAGATAACAACTGACACAGCCCTTCACCGAGTTTGACAATTCTCCCTCTCTCCTTAAACTTTACAGGATCAATAAATTCACTGTGCTTTTGATCCTTCTCAAACCCTGTGACTAGAGGGGATATAGCATCAGGATGTAGCAGCACAGCAGTCAATTCAAAGTTAGAATAAAAGCTGCGCATATCCAGATTTGCACTCCCCACTGTAGCGAGCAGATTATCGATAATCATGATTTTGGCATGCATAAATCCTTTAGTATAGCGGTAGAATTTAACTCCAGCGTCTTGTAAATTTTCTAAATAAGACAAAGAAGCATGATAGACAAGCACATTATCAGGCTTCGCCGGAATGATAATTCTTACATCCACTCCACGAAGTACTGCACTTTTCAAGGCCCGGCAGATGGCAGGATCAGGAATAAAATACGGTGAAGTAATCCAAATCCGCTGTTTAGCTGCACATAAGGCGGCAAAATACATCTCTTGAGAGGCGTCCATTGCAGCATCCGGACCACTCCCTACAATCTGCACGGATTCTTGTGACTCACAATTATGTTTTGGGAACAGACGCGGATGGCTTGTGCTTTCGCCAGAGGCCAATCTCCAATCCTTTAAGAAGACATACTGAATATAATATACTGAGTCTCCTTCGAGACGCAGATGGGTATCACGCCAGTATCCCATTTTGAGATCCTTCCCCAAATAATCATCCCCTATATTCATTCCACCCGTGAAGCCAACGAGGCCATCTACCACCAGGATCTTCCGATGATTGCGGAAATTAAAACGACGGTCTAACAGAGAACTAATCGGAGGTAAAAAAAAGTGGAACTCCACCCCAGCATTTCTCATCGTTCGAATAAACCTACGACTTAATTTATGACTGCCCAGACCATCACAAAGCAAGCGTACTTTAACGCCCTGTCGCGCCTTCCGAATCATAACATCTTGAAATTGCTCACCGATCTCATCATCACGATAAATATAAAATTCCATATGTATATGTTCTTTCGCTTCTTCCATAGCTTCCAGCATAGCATCATACGCTTCTCTCGCAGATGATAATACCCTGCTCTTGTTATGACCAGTAATTGGTCCTTCTGCGATCTTAGAAAGCAAACCCAATAGACCCTTATTATTCTCAAACTGAGCGTTCCCACTCTCAGTAACATCCTTTACTACCTTAATATTGCCAGAGACATGCGAACGAATTTCACGAAATAGTGTAGTACATCTTTTGTTTAATTTTCGATTCTGTCTATAATCACGGCCCAGAAAATAATAGAATGCCAGACCCAGCGGCGGACAACAGAATGAAATGAACAACCACGCCAAAGCCCTTTGCGGGCGACGAAACTCCATAAATACAATTACTGCGACCTGAATAATAAAAAGACTTAGAATTATCGCAAAAATCTTCAATTCCCTACCCCCTTCATTAATAAAACAGTTACCAATAGACTCGCTGCGACGATTCTATTACTGGTTTTGCCGTAACTCTCTTTCTTTATTCAAACAAACCGTTGTCATGTTCCTGAAAGATATGGAATACATAGAGTAGTAAGACAATTCGGGATGAGCCTAATGGAAGTAAGGTCTTTAGCTTCGTGTATCGTAAGGCGGCTGCCATATGCCGCAGAAAGGAGAAGCCATGAAGAGTCAGCCAGATCATAACCGGATTACGCTGCTCGTCGTAAGGGATGCCGGACGCCCAGTCAAACAACTCCAGATCTCCAAGCCACTTGCGTTCGCCCTGCCGGCAGCAGCAGCCCTGTCCCTCTCCAGTCTGGTCACCTCTATGCATTTCCATGCCTCGCAGTCGATCTCACAACTGGAAGCTGAGGCAGCCGCACTATCACTAACCAATCTCCGCATGGAAATGAAGGTCGCTGACAAGGATAAGGATCTAATGCAGCTTCGTACTCAAGTCAGCGAGCTATCAGAAGAGGCAGATAATATTAAAGACAAGCTGAAGAGTGTAAATGCGCTGGAACAGGAGTTGCAGTCTTTGATTAACAAAAGCAAAGGCTCCGCCGCTGAAACAAAAGAATCAAAAAAGGGATCAACCGCTTCAAACTCAACCTTAGGCTTATCGAGCCGTAACGCTGTGCCAATCCCAAATGAGACATCTTTTAAAGCTACAATCACATCACAGGTAGGCGGAGAATATATCGCGTCTTATCAGAACGAATCGCTGAATCTAGTGGAGGAAACAAAAGACGATTTCGAAGAGATCCACGGTATGCTCGATGAAATGGTGGAAAGTATTACTCAAACTATCACTCTGGCGGAGCATGCGAATAACGTTCAAGCAAATCAACAGGCAAAAAAAGCTCAAGCTGAAAAAGCCAGACTAAATGCAGCGGTACTCTGGCCAACCGATTCTAGGGTCATCTCCTCAAGCTTCGGCTACCGAACAGATCCTTTCAAAGGTTTATCCGCGTTCCATTCAGGTGTCGATATTGCCGGGAACTTAGGCGATCCTGTATATGCCGCCTTAGACGGGGAGGTCGTTACCTCCGAGCAGATGGGTGCGAGAGGCAAGTATGTCGTGATCAAGCATTCGAACGGGCTTGAAACCTGGTATATGCATCTTCAGGCAATGAATGTATCTGCGGGAGACAAGGTTAATAAGGGGCAGAAGATCGGCTTGCTTGGAAACACTGGTCGAAGCACAGGACCTCATCTTCATTTCCAGGTAGTGAAGCAGAATAAAACTGTGGATCCATTGGATTATGTTAAACCCTAAACGTTAATGTAAAAATATATGAAATAGGAGGAATTTATACATGTGGAATAAGCGGCAGCAGCGTGCCACTATCAAGTCTACTGACTCTCTGATTGGGCATGGGGGTACGCTCGAGGGTAAAGTACATTGCGATACGAACCTGAGGATTGAAGGTACCTTTAGCGGAGAAATTATATGCAGTGGTGTTGTCACTGTAGGTGAGGAAGGCACGGTGCGCTCCAGTATTAGAGCAGAAGAGATCGTTATCGCTGGTAAAGTATATGGAGATGTTACCGCAGACCGTAGGCTCATTATGACCGGTACTGGCGAGCTGCACGGTAATATTTCTGCAGGAGCACTCAGTATTATGGAAGGCAGCCTGCTTAATGGGTCCATCGCCATGCAAGAACAGCCCACCTCTGAACAAGCAGGTGAGCTCAAAAGTAATACGAAAAAGGACAAGACAGCAAAACGTTCCTCCAAAGCAGAAGAAACGCTTGAAGCCGGTTAATCCTATTTTTATCCAGCAACGTCCCGTTTACGGAAGACAAACCAGGAAACTGCTAAGAATATAACATAATACACTGCCAGCACAGCAATGGAGAAGCCTAGTGTAGCACCACCTGGACCAATATCAGATCCCATGTAGACCCTTAGATCCATATGAGTGAAAATTAAATATCTTGCCCATTCGAACACATCCGGATTAAGTAAAGCAGCGAAAATACCTTGGGCAAACATGATAAACATAGATAATCCTATCGCCAATCCACTTGCACGGAATACGGAAGAGATCATAAAAGCAAGCGTAACCGTCAAGAAAAGAGTGACATAGCGGCATAGGAGATCTACAAAGGAATACTCAGCAGGACTCCAAGCTGTAATCGAAGACAGTGTGTCTCCAGTTGGAGAGGCGAAAATAAACGATGAAGCTAAACCAAAAACAATCAATACTGCAGTACAAAGCAAGCTAAACAACACAATGCTAATGTATTTCGAGAGCAAGATCTGGGAACGGCTCCACGGGCGAATCAGCAGCATTTTGATGGTTCCCCAGGTAAATTCGCCCGCTACGGAGTCAGCGGCTATAACAACAACGAAGATCGTATTCAGGAAGAATACAACACTCACTATCATTTGGAAGCTGTCCCAAACGCCTAAGCGTGATGCAGGGTTATCCGTTGTGAAATACATAAGAGCCGGAAGAAACGCACTAAACACTGCTAGAATAATCAGCATAATCCATGTGCGAGCACGACTATATATCTTGATGTTCTCATTATGTATCAACGCTGTAAAATTACTCAATTCCTTCACCTCCTGTAACCTCTAAGAATTGATCCTCTAGCGTACGGGCAAGTGATTTGATACTGTACACTTTAATCCCACCAGCCACTAGTCTGGCATTAAACTCAGCAATTTCTTCACGTGCCGCCTCAACTACAAGCCCACCGCTCTTTAATGTTCCTTGTCCAATGAGAGCAAGTGCAGCTTCGGCATCTTCAACCTCAAACAAGGTTTCTCCGATAGGCATTGTAACATTGCCTACCTCTTTTAGCTGTTTTACCTCAAGCAGTTGCCCATTCTGAATAATGGCTACACTGTCACACATGAGCTCCATTTCGGAAAGTAAATGGCTGGAGACAAATACGGTTGTTCCTTCTTCACGACAGAGTAGGCGCAGATAGTCACGAAGCTCACGTATGCCTTGTGGATCAAGCCCATTGGTTGGCTCATCTAGAACCAGTAGCTTTGGTCGGTTTAGTAGCGCCTGAGCTACTCCAAGTCTCTGACGCATACCTAGGGAATAAGTCTTCACTTTGTCATGAATTCTTTGACCAAGCCCGACCAGCTCCACAACCTCATCAATCCGTTGCTTACTGACTCCCGGTACCATCCGTGCAAATTGTCTAAGATTCTGATACCCGGACAGAAACTTGTACATTTCAGGATTTTCTACAATAGCCCCAACACTTGCAATAGCCTCTTTATAATTATTTTTAATACTATGACCACTGATCAGGACGTCCCCACTGCTAATGGAAATTAATCCCACCATCATTCGTATTGTTGTCGTCTTCCCTGCTCCGTTTGGTCCCAAAAACCCGAATATTTGACCCGGTGGGATATCCAGCGTTAAATTGCTCACCAGCGTCTTAGAGCCTATTTTCTTGGTAACTCCCTGCAGACGGGCAACAGGTTCAGACAGCATTTCTGTATTTGACACAGTATCACTCCCTTTCATTTACAAACAAGTTTACCATACCGTTTTTTTCAGAAAATTACAAAAAAGAAACAGTCTAACGTTGTTTAGACCGAGGATTCGATTCGATTTGAACAAAAAGAGACCTGGCCTCCCGCAAACGAAAGAGTCCAAGTCCCTTATATCACTTCATTCAATATTACCTGTTTTTTCAGAATGCAGGTATTTAGCCACCTACACGTGCAAGCTCGCGCATATTCGCTTCAAATGCAGCCATCAAAGCAGCCTCGCCGGTCAATCCGGTTTGCTCTACTTTGCGAATCTGCTCCATCATCCGTTTGTAATCCTTCGGAATGACACGAACAAACTTCGGCAAGCTATCTGCCCACTGATCCAATACCCGCGCTCCCGCCTTACTGCCTGTAAGCTCTACATGACGGCTAATCAGCTCGCGCAGCTCTTCGATCTCTTCTGGCTCTTCCACTCTCTCGAGAAGTACCATCTCGAGATTGCAGCGGCCGATGAAGGATCTCTCTGGATCGTAAACATAAGCGATACCACCTGACATCCCTGCCGCAAAGTTACGGCCTGTTTCACCAAGAACAACCACACGGCCTCCAGTCATGTATTCACAACCGTGGTCACCCACACCTTCTACAACAACCTTCGCTCCAGAATTACGAACGGCAAAGCGTTCACCGGCGATACCGTTGATATAAGCTTCTCCAGCTGTTGCTCCGTAAAATGCAGTATTTCCGATAATGATATTGTCCTCAGCTGCAAAGGTAGCTTTTGGAGATGGTTTGATAATAATCTTACCACCCGATAGTCCCTTACCAACGTAGTCATTGGAGTCGCCTTCCACCGTAAGTGTGATCCCCTTAGGCACGAATGCACCCAAGCTTTGACCAGCAGAACCGGTGAAATGAAGACGAATCGTATCATCAGGCAAGCCGGCTGCCCCGTATTTACGTGTCAGCTCGCTACCAAGAATGGTTCCAACGGCACGATTAACGTTCGTAATCGGTAACGATGCTTCTACAGCCGTTCCTGATTCCAGTGCAGGTGCAGCCAGATCCAGCAGTTTAGAGACATCAAGCGTCTCTTCCAGACCATGATTCTGACGTTTACTGCAGAAGCGTGTGCTTCCCTCTGGCATTTCCGGTACATGCAGCAGACTACTCAAATCTACGCCCTTCTTCTTCCAATGCTGCGAAGCTTGAGCAGCGTCTAAGCAATCTGTACGGCCAACCATCTCTTCAATCGTACGGAAGCCAAGACTCGCCATGATTTCGCGTAAATCCTGTGCCACAAAGGTCATAAAGTTAACTACATGCTGTGGATCACCCGTAAAGTTCTTACGAAGATCTGGATTTTGTGTCGCTACACCAACCGGACAAGTATCCATTTGGCAGACACGCATCATGATACAACCCACAGCTACTAACGGAGCAGTAGCGAAGCCATACTCTTCAGCACCTAGTAATACAGCTACGGCTAGATCGCGACCGCTAAGCATTTTTCCGTCTGTTTCCAGTACAACGCGGTCACGCAGATTGTTCAGCATCAACGTCTGATGCGTTTCGGCCAAGCCAAGTTCCCATGGAAGACCTGCATGACGAATGGAGTTCATCGGAGATGCACCTGTACCCCCGTCATAGCCACTTACCAGGATAATATCAGCGCGCCCTTTGGCTACGCCAGCAGCAATCGTACCTACTCCGACCTCAGAGACGAGCTTAACATTAATATTTGCACGTGGATTGGCATTCTTCAGATCGTAGATCAGCTCTGCCAAATCCTCAATCGAATAAATATCATGATGCGGCGGAGGTGAAATCAAGCCCACACCAGCTGTTGAACCACGCACTTCAGCCACCCATGGATAAACTTTACGCCCTGGAAGCTGTCCGCCTTCCCCTGGTTTAGCACCCTGAGCCATCTTAATCTGGATCTCATCAGCGTTAACAAGGTAGTTAGATGTAACTCCAAAACGTCCGGAGGCTACTTGTTTAATCGCACTGCGACGGGAATCGCCGTTGCTGTCCGGGATATAGCGGGCTGGATCTTCTCCACCCTCACCAGTATTACTCTTACCACCGATCCGGTTCATTGCAATAGCGAGGGTCTCATGCGCTTCCTTACTAATGGAACCAAAGGACATCGCACCCGTCTTGAACCGTTTCATAATGGACTCCACTGGCTCTACTTCTTCTAATGGAATCGGTTCATAAGCTGACTTGAACTGCAACAAGGAACGAATTGTCAGATGCTTCTCACTTTCACCTTGAACAAGTGCAGCATATTTCTTATACAACTTATAATCCCCACTACGCACGGAGTGCTGAAGCAGATGAATGGTCTGTGGGTTGAACAAATGATCTTCCCCATCGTTTCGCCATTGATAATCACCACCGGAATCAAGCACTTTATCATTTCCGTCTTTTTCCGTGAAAGCACGGTTATGATGGATAAGTGCCTCGGTTGCTACTTCCTCCAGACCAATACCGCCAATGCGGGAAGGTGTCCAAGTAAAGTAACGATCCACGAATTCCGAGTTCAGACCCACAGCTTCAAAGATCTGCGCGCCCCGGTAGGATTGAATAGTCGAAATCCCCATTTTGGAAAGAATCTTAACTACGCTCTTAGTCGCAGCTTTAATATAGTTCTTCACAGCCTTCTCATGCGAGATTCCCCGCAGTAAGCCTTGGCCGATCATATCATCCAAGCTTTCAAAGGCCAGATACGGATTGACTGCACTCACACCATAACCAAGCAGAAGTGCATAATGATGGACTTCACGAGGTTCACCGGATTCAAGCAAAATACTAACTTTTGTCCGTGTTCCTTGCCGGATCAGATGGTGATGCAAGCTCGATACCGCAAGTAGAGCAGGAATCGCAGCATTCTCACGGTCCACACCGCGGTCCGTCAGAATCAGAATGTTATGACCTTTAGCCATAACGCGATCAGCAGCCTCGTTCATACGGTCAAGCGCGATACGCATTCCTTCTGCTCCGAGCTCAGCTGGGAAAAGAATCGGAATAGACATCGACTTGAAGCCTGCACGACGAACATGTCGAATTTTAGCAAAATCTTCATTCGAAAGAATCGGTGTGTGCAGCGAGATTTGGCGACAGCTTTCTGGTTCTGGTTTAAGCAAGTTACGCTCTGGTCCAATTGTAGTCGTAGTAGAGGTAACCAACTCTTCGCGAATAGCGTCGATTGGTGGATTCGTTACCTGAGCAAACATTTGTTTGAAATAATTATATAGACGCTGCGGACGGTCTGAAAGCACAGCGAGCGGCGCATCATAACCCATGGAACCTACAGCTTCAGCGCCAGTAGATGCCATTGGTTCAAGCACCTTGCGCAAGTCCTCAAAAGTATAGCCGAACGCTTGCTGCAGCTGCTGCACATTGTCATGCTTAGGATTTGGTAGTTCAGGCGCATCTGGAAGCTCTTCGAGACTAATCAAATGCTCATCCAGCCACTGGCGGTAAGGCTTCTCAGTGGCGATAGCCGATTTGACTTCCTCATCGGAGATAATACGGCCTTCCTTCGTATCCACGAGCAGCATGCGTCCAGGCTTCAGGCGGTCTTTATATAAGATGTCCTCTGCTGGAATGTCCAGTACACCCGCTTCGGAGGATAGAATAATCATGTCGTCCTTTGTTACATAATAACGAGCAGGTCGCAAGCCATTACGGTCCAGAATAGCGCCGATTTGCACACCATCTGTAAAGCCCATTGCAGCAGGTCCGTCCCATGGCTCCATCAAAGTGCTGTGGTATTCGTAAAAAGCTTTCTTGTCGGCGTCCATACTGTCATGATTACTCCATGGTTCAGGAACCATCATCATGGCTACTTGTGTCAAGGAGCGTCCGCTCAAATAAAGAAACTCAAAGGTATTATCGAACATTGCTGTGTCCGATCCATCCGGGTTTATAACAGGTTTGATCTTGCTCAGATCTTCGCCGAACACTTCACTCTTGAACAGCGACTGGCGGGCATGCATCCAGTTCACATTTCCGCGCAAGGTATTGATCTCACCATTGTGGATCATAAAGCGGTAGGGATGCGCACGTTCCCAGCTTGGGAAGGTATTCGTACTGAAACGGGAGTGAACTAACGCGATTGCTGATTCCAGCTCTTCGTTCTGCAAATCCAGGTAGAATTGTCCGACTTGTTCTGTAGTCAGCATGCCTTTGTACACGATCTTACGACATGACAAGCTTGGGATATAGAAGGCTTCAGCCTCTTCTACACCACCGTAGCGAATCGCAAGCTCTGCACGTTTACGGATGACATAAAGCTTACGCTCAAAAGACAATTCGTTCGTAACCGAGGCCGAGCGACCGATAAACACTTGGCGCACAAAAGGCTTTGCAGCCTTCGCAGTTTTGCCAAGCATTTCATCATAGGTAGGTACATCACGATAGCCGAGTACTTCCTGACCTTCTTCAGCAATAATTTTGCTTAAGAGAGCCTCATGTTGAGCCCGAACTTTCTCGTTATGAGATAGAAAAATCATACCTACGCCATAATGGCCTTGTTCCGGCAAAGCAAAGCCAAGCTTCTGGGCTTCACTAGCAAAGAAACGGTGCGGAATTTGAAGCATGATACCTGCTCCGTCACCAGAGTTGGGTTCGCTACCTTGTCCGCCACGATGCTCCATATTAAAGAGCATTGTTAAAGCGTTACTAACAATATCATGGGACGTTTTGCCTTTAATATGGGCTACAAATCCCATGCCGCAAGCATCTTTTTCGAACTGGGGATCATACAGGCCCTGTTTTCCGGGCAGTTCAGTGTGTCTCATCGAACGCAACCTTTCTATTATAAAGTATGGCGTAATCTTTGGAAAATTTTTCAGATTAAAATTTTAATAATTATTCAAGCCAGATTAGTGCTATTATTTTATCACCGGGGTGACAACAGCGCAATTTAAACTTTTTTATGATGCTGATTAACATTTCTTTTTGCGACACAGCTTTAGTGGACAAAAGTTTAAAAAAACTCATCTATGTATAATTATGCATAAATGACGCATAAGAACTTATGCAATGAAAGCGTTTCAAGAATTTTCATCACCCTTGAATGTTTGCAAGAAAAAGGGTTCTATGATTTAAACTCAAAAAAAAGCGCCTCCCGGAGGAGACGCTTTTTAATTACTTTTTTTCAAATTATACAGTCATAGCTTGTTCACTGTTCATTCCAGCTTCATTGTCCCGACTGCGGGTCATGAAGTAAGCGAAAGTAAGAGCAAGGAACCCAAGACCGAAGATTGCAAGAACACCTACGTCACTCCACATTGCACTGAAGTCCCCTGTAGAAATTACTGATTTAAGACCACTAACTGTGTAAGTCATAGGAAGCAGTGGGTTAAAGAATTTCATCCAGTTCGGGATCAATTCAAGTGGGAATGTTCCGGCACTAGTTGTTAATTGGAAAATAAGAATAACGATAACAACAAAACGTCCCGGTTGATCCAACCAAGTAACAATGGATTGAACTACCCATGTGTAAACTAGACTAGTCAAGAATGTAAATAGGAAGAATAGCGGTACACTTTGTACTTCTAGTCCAAGTCCGTACAATACAACCACAGCAGCCAGCATAGACTGGATAAAGCTCATGATTGAGAACGTAAGCGTACGGCTGATAAAACGATTCATACGGCTTGCGCCTATTACAGCTGATTCACGCATTGGAATAACAATTGTAGAAATCAGTGCACCTACGAACAAACCAAGAGATAAGAAGTAAGGAGCAAACCCTGTGCCGTAGTTCGGTACATGATTTACAACTTGATCCTCAATCACAACCGGTTGTGCGAACATTTCCATCATTTTATCTGACTTATTCACGCTGCCTGTTTTTTCAGCAGCATCGCTAAGCTTAGTTGCCAGTTCTGTTGATCCAGATTTCAGATCATCCATACCATCTTTCAGCTCGCCTGCACCGTCAGCCAGTTTTTTCGAACCATCTGCTACAGCACTGATACCGGAACCTAGTTCGCCTACACCACTTAGCAGTTTTGAGGTACCATCGCCAAGCGCTTTACCGCCTTCAGCCAGCTTGCTGCCTCCAGCTGCAGCTTCTTTAAGCTTCGTACCAAATTGTTGCATCCCTGCATTCAGCTTATTGCCACCTGTTACAAGTGCAGATGCGCCTTGTGCCAGTTTTTGCTGTCCTGTCAAAAGCTGTGTGCTACCAGCATTTAATTGCTGTGCTCCATCATGCAACTGAGTTACACCAGCAGCTACCTGCTGTGAACCTGAGTGCAGTTGAGTTGCACCTTGTGCCAGTTGCTCTTGCCCACTGTGGAGTGCAGTAGCACCCTGTGCCAGCTGCTCTTGACTTTGTTGCAGTTGCTCACTACCTTGTGCAACAGCTGCACTAGCTGCTAGGAGCTTCTGTACGGCCGGATTCTGTGCCAACTCAGGACTAGCCTGTGCCAATTGCTGCAAGCCTTGAGCGACCGCTTTAGCGCCCTCAGTAACCTTTGTGCTACCTTCTGCGGAAGCCTGCAAGCCTGCCTCTAGCTTCGCGCTGCCATCCACGGAAGAGGTTAAACCTGCTTCCAGCTTCGCGCTGCCGTCAACTAAAGATTGTGTTCCTGCTTGTAATTTAGTAGTACCATCTACAGCAGACTTCGTACCTGCTTGAAGCTGTGTGGCACCTGTTACAGCTTGCTTCAAGCCGTCACTAAGCTGTTTACTGCCGGCAGCGCTTTGTGCAACGCCATCTTGAAGCTGTGTATGAGCAGCCGACAATTGTTGCAAACCGCCTGCCAAAGTGCTAGAACCCGTTTGAATTGCAGTAGCACCTGAATTTAAATCAGACACACCTTTAGTAAGTGGTTCTACACCATTTTGAAGTTTACCTGTACCATCTGTCAGTACAAGAAGATTATCTTTCAGCTTCAAGGCTCCGTCATCTAGCTTACCAGCGCCATCTGCGATCTTGGAGGCTCCATCTCCCGCCTCGCCCAATCCATCAGAAACTTCTGTAATCTGATTGAATACAGACTCCACATAAGCCTCTGTTACCTTAGCGGATACTTTAGATTTAATTTCTGATACAGCCGTTCCACCGATCTGTCCGGCCAGGAAGTTGTAGCCTTCATTTGGCTCATAAATAATTTTTGCCGGTTGTGGTTCATCATCCAAAAGCGTTGTTGCTTTAGCAGAGAAGTCTTCTGGAACAATAATCGCCATATAATAGGTATTGTCCTTCATTCCTGCTTGCGCTTCTTCTAGTGAAACAAAGTTCCATTGAAAGCCATCGGTTACCTTAAGCTCTTCAACCAGATCATCTCCGGCCTGAAGTTGTTTTCCTTCATAATTAGCACCGACGTCTTGGTTGACAACAGCAACCGGTAACTCATTCATCTTGCCATACGGATCCCAGAATGCCTTTAGGAAGAATCCGCTATACATCACCGGAATAAATAGGATGGCAATCATCGGAATCAGCACCTTTGGATTTCTCAGTGCTGCGCCAAGATCCTTGGTAAATACGGATAATGATTTCATTCTGGTTCTCTCCTTATGAGCTTATGCTCTCTTTAAAATGCTTTGTTTGCGAAATATTACGTAACACTAGGTGACCGTTTTCCCCATTCGGTCAATTTAGGGGATAAAAAAACGCCTTTCGGCTCTTCTTCAATGCCTAAAACAGCTTGGAAATTGTTAAGGGAAAGCAATCTAATCACGCCATCCCTATCCTGAATCAACGCTTACTGTGCCAGTCCTTCGGCGAGAAACAAATGAAAGTACATCTTGATCTGTTCCTTGTCCAAGGGAGTATGTGTTTTATTCAGTTCAGCAGTCAATACAATATATAGCCTGAACATGACTACAGATACGATTTTAGGATCGCAAGGTTTGATTTCTCCCTTTTCAAGGGCTTGTTGCACCTCCCGTTCTAAATATTCTAAAACTAAGTTCTCGATCTTCTCGAGCCCTTCTCCTGCCTGCGGCGTTCCGAATTCGCGACTCTCCTGGGAAAGCTTGATGAATAGCTCCTGCTCACTTCGAAATTCCAGCAGGGCATCCAGCACACGATGCAGGTTATCAAAGAAAGGTCTGTCTCGCCTGATCTCGCGATCAGCAATCATCTTCATTTCTACCATCATATCGCGCAGGATCTCATCAAACAATTGCTCTTTGTTTGTAAAAAAGGTGTAGATGGTTCCTTTCCCGACATTTGCGATCTTAGCAACCTGATCCATGGTAGTCGCCTTATAGCCGAATAATGAAAATGATTTTGCTGCGGCCTGAAGCACCTGCTGTCTTCGATCCACCACTGCCACCTGTGCCCACTTCCTTTCTCCAGAAAATATCATTACCGCTGACTATCTGACCACTTTACTAATCCGGTCAATTGGTCATTCATTACTTTAACATGTAGCTTTGCAGTTTGCAATACTTTAGAAAATCTTTTATTTTTTTATTTATTGCAGGGTTTTAACTTTCTATTTACGTCTTATTTGTATAATGTGAGTAGAGAACAGTTTTCCCTCATCTATTTAAGAAGAAATTCCGCATTTCTATTGAAAAGGAAAGTAGCAGGTGAACTTATGCGAAAGAAAAGAGTACTGCTGTTTTCGGAAGGCTTCGGTACGGGCCACACAGGAGCAGCCTATGCTCTGGCCGAAGGAATAAAGCTGCTGAATCCGGATGTCCAGTGCCGAGTCATCGAGCTAGGTAAATTTCTTAACCCGATGGTCGCCCCATGGATTCTTTCCGCTTACCGAAAAACAGTTAGCAGCCAGCCTAAGCTGGTCGGCATGATGTATAAGACACAATATCATAAATCATTGAACCCGTTGACTAAGATGGCACTTCACCGGATTTTTTATACACATGCCTCTCAAGTGATCGAACAGCTAAAGCCTGATTTGATTATTTGCACACACCCCATTCCGGCCGCTGTCATTTCCAGACTAAAGCGTCGTGGATTGGAGGTTCCGCTGTATACGTTAATTACAGATTATGATGCACATGGTAGCTGGGTAAATTCCGAGGTCAATCGATATCTCGTCTCTACCCCACGCGTCAAATCAATTCTAACAGGCCGAGGGATTGCTCCTGAGCTTGTAACGGTCACAGGCATTCCTGTGCATCCGAAGTTCTGGGAACGATCCAACAAGACGCTGCTCCGCAAGGAACTAGGTCTAGCCGATATCCCTACTGTTCTCATAATGGGTGGAGGCTGGGGACTGATGTTCGGCAAAGAGATTATGAATTCACTCACAGCCAGAATGGATAACATCCAACTCATCTTCTGTATGGGCAGTAACGAGAAGCTTATAGCCAAAATGAAGTCCAATCCAAGGCTTAATCATCCTAACGTCAGGATTCTTGGATACACCAGTGAAATCAATAAACTGATGGATGCTTCCGACCTTCTAATCACAAAGCCTGGCGGTATGACCTGTACCGAAGGTCAGGCTAAGGGAATTCCAATGCTCTTCTATAAAGCTATTCCAGGTCAGGAAGAGAAAAACTGCCAATATTTCGTAGAGCTAGGACTAGCAGAGGTACTTGACTGTGAGGTAGTGAACAAATGGTTCTCTATGATGCTTCGTGAGTATTCTGTTCTCGAAGAGCAGCGTAAACGCCGTCTAGCCCCTGATAAACATCAACCGCAAAGTTGCGCGACTACCGTTCTGCAGATGTTAGGCAACCCCGCAGACAAAACAGCTGATATCAGAGGAGCAAGATCTCAAGCCCGAGGCGAAGAGCCTGTGTGCATTACACCATAAAGAAAAGCAGGTAGCCAGGGAAATTCCCGGCTATCTGCTTTTTTTGTATAGACATGTAATCAGGATTTATTAAATTTCTATACTTTCACCAGCTTTAAGCGGGAATCCCTCTATCCCCTCTTGTCGCAGACGATCACAGAAATCCATAGCATCCTGAGCAATATCCGGAAATGTATTGTAATGAAGTGGTATGACCTTGTCCGCTTGAAGCCAGCGCGCAGCAAGGAGCGCATCATCCGGTCCCATGGTCAGCATATCACCAATTGGCAGAGCCGCCAAATCAATCGCAGTTCTTTCACCAATCAGACGCAGATCGCTGAATAGTGCGGTATCGCCTGCATGAAATAACGTCTTCCCCTCAATCGTCAATAAAATACCTGCGGGCTGTCCAGCATAAATCCAAACGTCGCCTTCCTGAATCGATGAGGAATGAAACGCCTGAGTATATTTAACGGTAATGGCATCATAAATATGTCTGCCGCCTATATTCATATGTTTTACCTTGGCACCCTTCATTCGGCAGTATTCTGCAAGCTCAAAAACAGCAAAGATCGGACAATCATTCTGTTTGGCAATTTGCACAGCATCACCTAAATGATCCGAGTGACCGTGAGTCAGCAGGACAGCATCTACAGTAATGTCATCAGGTGAAATACCGGAGTTCGGATTTCCTGACAAAAAAGGGTCAATAATAACTTTCGCTTGCTCTGTTTCTACCAGCAGCGCTGAGTGTCCGTAATAAGTGATCTTCATGACAATTCTTCCACCTCCAGGGTTATATAGTCTAGTTTACCCTATAAATAGCTGAGGTTCACAGATAAGGTCAATTATTTATAAAACGTATGATTACCAATGGTCTTCACATACTCCTGCGAATGATGTACGGTAAGATCCTGCGCAAGCTTAAGCGATAGGAAAAAATAAGTACTATCGGGAACTTCCTTCACCCCAGAGAGCGCCGCGTTCACCGCTTTAATACTATCATCATTAGGCTTGACACGTTTAAGACGCCCGTTAGCTACAGGACTGAATTGATGCTTTTGATAAATGACCTTATATATCGTGTCGGGGAAATTGGCTGACCGTAGCCTATTCAGAACAACGTTGGCAACTGCCACCTTGCCCTGGTACGGTTCACCTTCCGCCTCTGCCATTACAATTTTTTGTAGCAGAAGCAGTTCTTCTTCGGATACTGCGTAGCGCCGGGTTGCTTTACTTTGCTGCTCCTGGCTTAATAGCTCGGTCCGAGAGAAGTATAATGTTGTGAGGGGATTTTTCTGAGATGCCGAGACTGTCTTAACTACAGTCTGAGCGCTCTTTTTCGCTGTCGCTTTCTGCGCAGCTGAATTAGATTGTGCTACATCAGCCTTTACCCGAACTATGGAAGCCTGCGATGTATTTTGTGGCTTTATTTTATTCTTACTAAGCCATTCTACACTCTGCTCTGGTTTCCAAGTGGAACTGAACAGGTTAACTGTGCTGTAAAGCTTATTCGTTTGTGAAACTTTTGTAGTGCCCCTCGTCTTACTAGATTTTGATTCTTCTTGCAAATAATTTATTACCGATGCTCGGCTGGTGGATTGCAGCTTATCCATCTGCAGATTATCTATTTTCCCCTCGGCAACCTGATTAGGCTGCATTAAGCTTATGGCAGAGAAACACACTAGTATAACGCCAACAAGCAACGCGATACAGCGGTTTTGTTTAAAGATTAACATGATATTCCTCCTATTTCACGGCACATTCCTATTGTATGTAACCGAAAACGGAAGCTTTGAAAACTTAAATACCGATTTTAAAATGTAATATTTTCAATCATTTCATACATAGGAATGGCATACATTCTGGTAGCATACAACACAAAACTATCAATCGTCCAGTCTCTATGAAAGATTTTTGATCTTTTTTCATCATCCAATTTCAGTAAATTTTCCAGCAATTTATCATCAAATGAAATTTTTCCAAGGTACTTTCGAGCCACTGTGAGATGTGGTTTGTACTCCCTGGATTCGGCCGAAAAACCTAAAGGAAGTGTAGCAGTGTGTACTCTCGCAGCCAGTAAATTCAGCTCTTCTAGTTCGCCAGAAACCCCTACCCATAAAACTTTTGGAGCCTTTGGCAGACCAAATGTATTCCATTTGTCTAAGGATAGTTTGAAGGGGCTGCATTGCTCTGACATCTGCTTCAACGACATGATTAAATCCGGGATTTTCGTCTTTGGGGTGTCTCCTAAAAATTGCAGGGTAATATGATAATCCTCTGGATGAGTCCATTTTGCAAAATGAAACTTTTGAGATAGGTTAGAGCACTCTTCCGCCACAACTTGCCCAAGTTCTGAGGGTAATTTCACAGCAATAAATAATCGTTCTGAATCTTTATCCGACACGTTAGCATCCATATCAATTTCACCTTCTCCTATAGATTTGGTATCCTTATCCTATAACATTATCCATTTCCATCAAACCTTAGAGCAGGAGGAATACATCATGACTAAGTCCATAGTATGTCTACAACCACTTACAGCCGAGCAACAAGAAAGGATCAAAGCATCAGCCCCCGGTTATACATTCATACAAGGTGACGGCAAAAATCCGGATTTACAGCTGCTAGCTGATGCTGAAATCGTAATCGGCTGGGCTAAAGGCATCGCCGATACGCTTCTTCGTCCAGATTCGCCCCTTCGCTGGGTCCAATCCTGGTCTGCTGGAATTGAGAAGCTCCCGTTAGAGCGTTTTAAGGAACGTGGAATCCTATTGACTAGTGGGAGCGGAGTGCATGCCGAGCCTATTTCTGCGGTAATCTTTGGCTTCATGCTTCTCTTCACACGTAATTTGCATACAGCTGTTCGCAATCAGATGAACCGCTACTGGAATTCTGACGGAAGTGAGAGTGAATTGTTCGGAAAGACAGCCGTTATTGTTGGAACTGGAGCCATCGGCAGCGAAACTGCCAGAATCGCTAAAGCTTTCCGGATGAAGACGATCGGAGTAAGTCGCTCAGGCAAGCCACTCGCTGATTTTGATCAAGTATATACCACTGACCATCTGCCAGAAGCTGTGAGCCAAGGCGACTTCATCATCAATATTCTCCCTATCACCGATGAAACTAAGCAATTATTTAATACTGCAATCTTCTCTGCCTTTAAACAAGGCTCCTATTACATTAACGTTGGACGTGGAGCAACTACTGATACTGAGGCTCTAATCCACGCACTGAATCGCGGTCAGCTTCGTGGTGCGGGATTGGATGTATTCGAAACCGAACCCCTCCCGCAGGATCATCCACTTTGGACTATGGAGCAGGTAGTCATCACTCCTCATTCTGCTGGCATAACCGATCAATACGCTAATCGAATCGTAAATATTTTTACCGAAAATATAAATTCCTATTTATCTACTGGCGCTCCATCCCTAAATCTCGTTGATTATGCCCGCCAATATTAAATTTAGTATTTGATTATTAAGAACACTTGTTCTATAATAAAAAAATCCAGGAATCAAACATAAAGAGAGGTTAGCGAAATGGATGTTACTGTCACACAATACAATGAGGAATGGAATCTTATCTTCCAAGAAGAATCTCGTAAGATTAAAGAGATCTTCGCTGATGCACTTATTGATATTCACCATATTGGCAGCACTTCTGTTCCTGGGCTAAAAGCTAAACCAATCATTGATGACTTCAACGCGCAAATGACAGAGCTCGGTTACGAATGTATGGGCGAGTTCGGTATGAGTGGCGAGGCAGCAAAACAATACGGTAATCTAAAAGAGGATCTTGCGAATCAATTTCCGAAGGACATTGAAGCTTATATGGATGGGAAAGAAGCATTTGTCACCGAACTAGAAAGAACAGCGCTTGAATGATATTCAAATCATTAACTATAAACTGATCATACAAAATAGTCCCTGCATGTCTATTAGACAATCCTAATGGACATGCAGGGACCCTTATTTCACACCTGGATCGCAGCGCTCTTAATTAGAAGCTATGATCTCGTCAATATAAGCCGTAGCGGTTCCAGCCGTAGAAGGTGTAACAAACTGAATGCCAATGGCATCCACTTTCTTCAAATTCTCAGGCGATAGATTGGAATTGTTGCTAAGATCAATCGTGAACTCCGTGAATCCATCCTGAGCAGCTATCTTCGCACCCGAATCTACCCATACTGCATAGCCTCCTAATTGAAGAAACAGCTTCGCTTGTACATCAGGCTGGTCAGAGACGATTCTAACTTTAGCAGTAAGCTTGGAGAATGAGCTCAGATCAAGTGCAGCTACTTTTGATGCTGCTATAAAAGGATCTTTATCCTCTCCATTCCATGCGAAATCAAGCTTCAAAGATTGATTACCTTCAGCATATACATCAGAAGATACTGTGGCTGTACCAGAATTGATAGCCCAACCGTCATTCCCCGTCTCGAAGCCATAGTGAACATCCGGGACAGCTTTCTCCAGAGATACTTCCTTCAAATAAAGCTTCGCAGTTCCTCCATCATTTGAAACATCCTCAATTTTAATCCCAATCGTCTTTACAGCAGCCAAATCTACGCCCACCCCTGCTGCTGCAGTAGGCAGTGAAATAGATAAGGTCGTATAACCCTTAGAATCTACAGGCACAGGATCACCGCTGTCGCTCCATTTCCAGTCCGCACCTGTCTTGATGAATAGACGTGCTTTAGCTGCACCACTCGAGAGCTTAACCTTAGCGCTGATCGTATCCAGCCCTGTAATATTCAGCTTCTCAGGATTAATAGCAAGTTCGAAGGATTCTTTGGAGCTGCCATTTGTATCATTGCCAGTATTAATCAAATCAAATTGTACACTTGCCGCTTCTTCATTGGCATCAAATACTGGAGGTTGAGCGTTGGCAGACGAACCGTTGGTTGTAGCCCATCCTGCAATATCAGCTTCTGTAGCGAAGGCGTACAACACGCCAGGCTCATGTCCCTGGGAACCTCCATTTCCTTCTTCCGACATATCCGGAAGTGTCCCGTCATAGACCGCTTGAATATCGTCAAAGTAGAGCGAACCTTCGTGGCTCTGTCCGTCCATCGCATTCACATACAAATTAAAGCTCTGAACTTGCTTCAATCTTTCCTGTGTAAGCTCTCCGGCTTTTCCCCAGCTCATCTCCGTCAAATTCTTCAAACTTAATACTATTTTACCGTTCTTGTCTGGATTAATGACCGGATAGGCTTCGAAATATCCTCCATCAACGACAAGCTGCACCACTAGCTTAAGCGGCTCACCTTTCTCAGCATAAGCGTTGTCTCCATCGGAAGCTACCCACATACTGAGTGCATTATAGTCGGACCAGTCCAGCGAACCCAGACTTTTACCTACTCCGGTATAACCTGCATTATTAATCGTATAGTGCAGTTTCATTCCGTAATCCCCAGATTCCTTATGTTCGGAGCTTAAAGATACGCTCACATCATCTCCGCCAGCCTTAGGATATTTGGCTATCAGTGCTTCATCACTTGAGCCATAAGATTCAAAATTATCTACCAGTGCTTTGTCAGCAACAGGTGCAGTATACGTATTATAAAGACCGATATTATCTACATAGATTGGCAATTCACCTTGCACTTCCAAACCACTGCCAACCAGAGATATCGCTAGACCAGTGGCTTCGGTTGATTTAGCGGCATTATCCAGATCAATCGAAACATCAAATTTATAATACTGTGATCCACCCACGTTAACTTTCTCAAGATCGGACAAAGATTTATAGGATGAGTCCATGCCATACTTTGTATCCCAATCTGGTGGCAACTGAATCACACTGCGTACCGCAGCATTGTTTGCCTCATTCTGAGCAGCCTCCGGAATTAACACGGAGAACTTCACACGTGTAACTTGAGACAGTTCCACTCCATCCAGTGCAAGATCATTCAATTGCAGCTTCAGTTCCTGCCAAGTATCCTCAGCAGACAGCCCTTCAGTAATGTTAATAACTAGCTTACCGTCAGCATCTAGTGACGCATGCTGCAAGACCGTCTTGATCGTCTCTGCGTTATTGGCGAGCCCTGACCAAGTACCATTGTTTTGGATTTGCTCCAAATCCTTGTCAGCATCAAAATTAAGTACCTTTATTGGCGCTTCATTGATTTTTAAGAATACAGAATTAGTCTGTGTAAGTGTAGCATCTCCAGTTCCATATGCCCTCACTGTAATCTCTGTTGAACTGCCATTCAGACTAGCGTCTGGCTGCCATGAAGCGCTATAGTAGCCGTCCGCACCGAGCGTCATTTCCACCTCTACTCCAGAATCACCCACAGTATAAGTCACTTTGCTAGGCACTGCATTTAATACCTTGGCCCGAATGACGGTCACGGCATCTGTTACTGTACTGATATTATTCGGAGTTACGATGTGGAGGAAAGGTTTCTTTGCTGCAACTTCAACTTCGAGATTGTATTTATTATCTTCTTTCACATCACTCGCAAAAGCCGTGAAATCATCTTTATAAAAATTCACAAAATCAGGAAGCAACTCATGATCTGCTTTATTAGGAACATTCTTATAAGGAACATACAAATTATTACCTTCACCAAAGTTCGCCCAAGTCAGCATATAAGATATTTTTGCCGCATCAGGGTCAGCCTTGATCGCATTCAATACTTTAGTGAACCATTCCAGCTCATTATTGCCTGTTGTTTTCATACCAGCAGCACTATAACCATACTCAGATAGGGTAACAATCTTACCTTTGTCTTGAGCAAGCTGAGAAATCATCTTAAGGTCTTTAACAAGACCACCCAGGAAAGCCTCCGAACCCGCATTCTCCTTGTTGTCATACTGATCCATTCCAAGAATATCAACAAATTGATCACCTGGATAAGTCGTTAAATATTCACTTTCATTTCCATTAAAAGATCCGTTTGGTGAGAATACATAAAGGAAGTTATGAACGCCTTTAACATCACGTAGGTATTCAACTGTATATCTGTACAGTTCCGCGTATTCACTCTTTGTCGTTGTAGCCGCACCCCACCAGAACCAACCTCCATTTTGTTCGTGGAAAGGACGGAACAGAACTGGAATCAGGTTGCCATCGTCATCCTTAAGATTGTTCGCAAAATTAGAGATGCGATCTAGATATTTATTAAACTCTCCATTCTTATCTCCGCCCGGCAAAATACGTGATACTACCGAGCGCGTTGCTCCTTTGGAATTCCCTGTATCGTTAAAGCTTCCACCCGTAACAAAATTGTACGGATGTGTACTTAGCGTTACAATACCACCCAAATCATGAGCCTGCTTCATGGCAGCGGATAATCCTAATCTACTCGCTTCATAATCTCCGCTAACTCCAGGAGGATTCTCATATCCATCTAAACTAAGGGTGTCCCAACCAAAAACCCCAGGATAATCACCAGTGGAGCTGTATACGTCAGAAATAACATTTCCGTTCTTATCCTTTCCGGCAAAAGAGACGGTAGTATCATGCTGATGACCGAACATAACTTGTTTACCGCTCATGCTATCCAGATAAGCAAATAATGATTTGGTAGCAGTCGATGCATCTACGTCAACGATATGAACCCCAGCTTCTGGTGTTGCCGTTGGAGCAGCCGTTGCTGTAGGTTCCGGAGTAGACGTCGGTACTGGCGTTGCTGTAGGCTCTACACTAGTTCCACCTGAGCCCCCAGGCGCCGGTGTGCTTGTTCCCTGTCCTACAAGAACTCCATCCTTCACAGTGTATGTTCCTTCTACTATAGTCACTCCATTTAAGACTACAGAGGAAGCACTTACTACAAGCTTGCTAATGGTACCTTTTGTTGTAATCAACGTTCCCGTTGCACCGTTACCAATCACAAGCTGATCGATTGTAGAACCTGAGCCTACTTCTATAATAGAAGCACTATCAATAGTCAGTTGAGTGATGACCGTACGGTCCTCTATAACGGCCCGAACTTTCCCTTCAGGACGATTCACTTTTACAGCAGCCAATTTAGAATTTTTTAAATGAATCGAATGCTCGCCACCACCAGATATAAGTACATTACCTTGTACTGTTACATTCTCCAAGACACCCTCACCATCACCAATACCGGAGGTAAAATAAAGGTTGCCTGATGCAGCTACATTCTTTAGTTCAACCCCACTTTGGTTAATGACAATATTCCCATGGATATCTCCCCCAGTGAATGTACCGGCTGTGTTGTAGTAGCCGCTAATCAATCTGTCAACGATAGTGACTACCTCCGCCCTTGTAATTGGGTCGTTCGGACGAAATGTACCATCTGGATATCCGGATAGAATTCCACTCAATGCTAGGGTAGCCTCTTTAGCGTAAGCGCTGATGGATGCTTGGTCTGTAAAGGCACTCGCTTTAGTGCCTGGCTCCAGTGAAAAAACAGAAGCAATTAATGTTGCAGCATCTTGACGAGTTACTTCAGTATCCGCTTTCGCTTTATTATCAGGAAAACCTTTGTAATAGCCAGCTTGCTTTGCTATAGATAAAGCGCTTGCATACCAAGCTTTAGCAGGTACATCCGAGAATGACATTTCCGAAAGAGTGCTAAATCCAAATAGCTTATTAATAATACTTACAAGCTCAGCACGCGTTACTTTATGATCCGGCTTAAAAGAGCCGTCCGGATAACCTTGAATAACACCATTACCCTGCCACTTCTCTACACTTTCTCCAGCCCAGTGCGCCTTGAGGTTTTCATTTGTTTTTCCGTTAGCTAGCGCAGGCACAGCCATTGTAACGAGCATTACTGCTGTAAGAAATAGAGCAAAGCTTTTTTTGAACCTCTTCATTCGTTTCACCCTCCCGTTTTGTAAAGGTTTTTCATTATTACTCAAGCAGAAGATTCGACTTCTTTATCAACCTCCCCATTTATTACCAATAACAATTTAGTTATTATATTAGCACTAAAGTGGCATACAAACAATAACTTATTTTTATAAATAGCTATTTTGTTATAAAAAACACTGAATATCAGGGTTAAAAAGCATAAATATAGTCGAATAAATAATAACGAAATACTAACAAAATATTCCCCGTTCTATAAAAAACAAACAAAAGGCCAGTCTCCAATGGATTGGAGGCTGGCCTTAACTTAATCTTCTGTTTTATCTAATCCAAGTCATAAATCGATCCGACTTTCAACCCGTATAGCTCATTGTATATTTTCTCAGCAAAGGCATCCGTCATCCCTGCGATATAATCAATCACCATATGTTCCCACGTCCAAATAGGATTCGCTTGTTTCTGATCCTTCTCAAAGCGTTGTAGCCAGTCCGATGGAATAATGGCTTTGGATGTCTGCGGATCAAGAAAAGCTCCCCATAGACGGCGCAGAATCCATTCACTACGTTTCTGAAGCCGCTGTACTCGTAAATCACGAATCATCGTGACCCAAGCGAAGCTTTTCAGCACACTTACGGTCCGTAGCATATCCTCATCTTCTTTTCCTTCCTTTATAAAGGTGACCTTCTTCCAGTCTCCATCAGGAATCACCCCAAGACTTGCGACAAAGGTGCTAACCCAATAAGCCTTAACTTCACGCCGAGTTCTGGAATAGTCGTTCTCGCAGGTTGGCATCTTTTCCATCCATACTCGAAGAAATGAACTAAGCACCTCTTCGACCTTAGCGCGGATACCTTCCTCCTCCCAACCCTTCCAGAAGAAATCCTCTAACGTTGTAATTTTCTCTACGATCAGCCGCTGAATATAAGAATCATGCATAAAGTGTTCATGCACTTCAATCTTTCCAGCCTTAATTCCATCCTCCAAATCATGTGCAGAATAAGCGATATCGTCGCAAAGGTCCATCAGCTGAGCTTCCAACGTTTTCTTACCTGCTGGTATTCCCCACTCTTTGCGAATCTCCGAAATATATGCCCATTCGTGAAGGTACATTCCCTTCTTAAGTGAGGTACCGGGAAACGGATATTTATTTATTCCGAGAAGCACTGCATCCGACAGATTTAGTCCATCAATGTTCTCACGCTTCTCCAGAAACATAATCAGCCGATAATTATGAGCATTGCCTTCAAAATGCTCATAGCGCTGCTTCATCTGCTCATGAATGAGCAGCCTATCTGCTCCCGTTGCTCCTGATTGCAGGGCAGCCTCATTCGTCTTCTTTTCAATAAGCTGGTCCAGAATGTTATCCAGTACCTCTTCCCCTTTATGCCCGAAAGGAGGATGACCAAAATCATGAGCAATGGCCGCGCATTCTACAACCTCTGGATCTATTACAAGTCCTGGGTTCTCCGCTTTACTTGTCTCCACCTCTGGATAAGATCTAAGCAGACTTTTCGCTGCCTCACGTGCAATCTGAGCGACTTCAAGTGAATGAGTTAGACGCGTCCGGTAATAATCACCCGTGCCAGCCCCGAACACTTGAGATTTGCCTTGCAGCCTACGAAAAGTAGGCGAATGAATCAAGCGTGAATAATCACGCTCATAAGCAGCTCTCGACGTTTCTAGGCGGGTAATTTCCGGATATTGCCGGTGTTCTCTTTTTTCAATAAGTGTCATATTCCCACCCCTAACCAAATGTCTATATATTGAACTTCATTATAAGGCATTTTCATAACAATTTTCACATCAAAATACAACGTTATCCCAATCCCAAATTGCAATGGAAGCAATCCACCAATCTAAAAGCAATTGAAATGGAGATATTAATCTTCGTAGGCAAAAAACATCTAGGAGGAATCCACTAAATGATAATGAAGAAATTGTCCGTAGCTCTTTTATCCACTTGCTTGATGCTATCCGTTGCTTCTGCGGCTTCTGCTTCTGCTGCACCAGCCGAAACGAAACATGAGAAAAAAGTACATGCTGAGAAAATGAAGAAAGAAAAAGAACATAAAATGCATGAAAAGAAAATGCATATGAAGAGCCACTCCACTAAAGGAATTCATGCAAAGAGCATGAAGGCTAAAAGCATTAACACTAAGAGCATTCACATGAAAGCAACAAAAATGCCAAAAACAGGCCATGGCGGTGCTAGCGAACAAACTGAATAGGGAGGATGAAAGAGGGGGAATCCCCTCTTTCTTTTCTTACACATGAAAAAATGGATATCTTCATTTATATTAACCTTCATCACTTTAACCACTGCCAGTTGTACTGACTCACATTCGCAGGAAAGCAGACCAGACACGAAGTCACTACAAACACAGCAGCAAGAAACGATAACTCCTACTAAAACTATTCAAAAGATCGATATTAAACCATCATTACCCAAACCTATCCTGCCTACTCAGCTTAGCATTCCAGCTATTAAAGTAAGCGCCAAAATAGAGACCGTTACATTGCTTCCAGATGGACAAATGGACGTCCCTAAGGATAGCAATATTGCAGGAATTCTGTACCCAGGAATATTACCAGGTGCTAAGGGAAATGTAATTTTAGACGGGCATGTGGATAGTTATATTGGTCCAGCTATTTTTTTCAACCTCAAAAAGCTTAAGCACGGTGATGAAATAACGGTATCCAATGCGGACGGGCGAAAACTAACTTATATTGTAGAGTCTGTAGAAATCTTCGCCACTGCTGAAGCACCCTTGGAACGAATTTTTGGAAAGTCTACCGAAGCCAGAATGAATCTTATTACTTGTACAGGGAGATATAGCAGAAAGAAGAAAGAACATGAAAAAAGGCTGATTGTCTTTACAAAACTGAAACTATGAATATTTTGACCCTCCAAAGGAGCATTCTAAAATAAAAAAAACAGGTGAATTCATGAAAACTAGCAGCAAAATTATGATGACTACCCTCTCTCTCTTGTTATGCTTCACGAACTCCGCTCTAGGTAGCCCGAGCAAGAACCGCGACTACTACGAAAAAAGAGGAGACATGATTTGGGAAGTACATACTAACCAAAAAGTGATTGCATTAACGTTTGATGACGGTCCTGACCCTTCTGAAACCGATCAAATATTAAAGGTATTGAGTCAATATCATGCGAAATGTACCTTCTTTGCCATAGGAAAAAGAATTGCAGCGTATCCAGATGTGGCGAAACGAGTCATTTCCGAAGGACATGAATTAGCTAACCATACCTACAATCACGTCTATTTTAGAAAACCTATTAATAAAGCCCAGTTTGAGCGGGAGCTTAATTTAACCGAAGAAGAAATCATAAAGGTTTCTGGAAAGCATAGTGCTTTGTTCAGACCCCCGGGTGGCATGTATGACGAGACACTAGTTGATACTTCAAACAACATGGGCCTAAAGCCTATTTTATGGTCCTGGCATCAAGATACACGTGACTGGAATCGCCCTGGCGTGCAGAGTATCGCGAACAAGGTTATTCGAAACGCACATAATGGTGATATCGTCCTGTTTCATGATCATGTGCATGGACAATCTCAAACCAGAGAAGCGCTCAAAATTATTTTGCCGGAATTAGAAAAGCAAGGTTTCCGATTTGTCACCGTTTCAGAATTAATCAAATTATCCAATACACAGCAGGCAGGTAAAGCACAATAGCCTAATTGCACAGGACTTCAAAATAAGGTAGTCTTGTCCTATTATGAAGTTCTGGAGGCTTTTGTCATGTCTGATAACACATCCTATACGACTGAGGAAATTGCCCGTTTACTGAAGATCTCGAAATTAAAAGTATATGATCTGATTAAAAAAGGGGAGCTTCCCTCCTACCGTGTAGGAAAACAGATGCGTGTGGATCAATCCGATTTAGAAGCCTACAAACAGAATGCTCGAAGTGGCATGACCCTATCGACATCGCCGCTGACTTTTGCTGGAGCAAATCTAACACAAGTTGCCACACATTCTGGCCAATTTAATAGTAAAGCTACAGGGCACAGCCTCGTGATTACGGGTCAGGATATGTCACTCGATATTCTGGCCACCTATTTGGAGCGTTGCCTGCCCACTGAGCGCCCTCTTCGTTCTTACGCTGGCAGTCTAGATAGTCTGATTGCCATGTATCAGGGCGAGTCGGACATCGTCAGTACGCATCTGCTCGACGGGGATACTGGAGAATATAACCTTCCCTATATTCGTAAAATCCTTGTAGGCTTCTCTTATGTTGTAGTTCGTCTGTTGACCCGAAGTGCAGGATTGTATGTTCAAAAGGGAAATCCTAAAGGTCTTCATGAATGGTCTCATCTGCAAAAGGATGGACTTACACTGATTAATAGAGAACGAGGCGCTGGTGCACGTGTGTTATTGGATGAGCAACTCCGATTGCACGGCATTCCTGCCGCAAGTCTATCTGGATATGCGCAGGAGGAGAATAGTCATTTGGCAGTCGCTGGTAAAGTGGCACGAGGAGAAGCCGATGTGGCCATCGGTACCGAGAAGGCTGCTCAGATTGTCGACGGCGTTGATTTCATTCCCTTGATTCAGGAGTATTATGATCTAGTGATGCTCAAGAAATCGGGAAATGAGCACTGGATCACCACCGTGATTGATATTTTACGCTCGCCAGCCTTTCAAAGTGAGCTTGGGTCCATTCACGGATATGATCTCACGGAAACCGGGACGATTATTTACGAAACCTGATAGTCACAGGCTTGCTTCTTATTAAAGAGGTTTTGTTTTAACGGTGCTTTTCTAAAGAAAAAAACCTAGTCCATCCCAGGTTACTCCTGGATGGGCTAGGTTTTTTTAAATTTATCAAGATTTCCAATCGACATTCCCACTGAGGTCAGCGGAGCGATCTCTGTCGAGCATAATTAAGTACGCCGGTTCACAAACATCAACATCACAGCAGACATAACAATAATGGAGCACACCCACATCCAAGCAAGAGTCATGTTGCCGCCATCCACCGCGACATAGATCGCTGTAGGTACAGTCTGCGTGCGGCCAGGAATATTTCCAGCTACCATGATCGTTGCGCCAAATTCTCCTAAACCGCGGGCAAAACCTAGAACATACCCAGCAGCGAGTGACCGACCTGCAAGGGGCAATGTGACATAACGCAGTACCTGCAGTTCACTCGCTCCCTGCGCACGCGCCGCATCCTCAAGATCCGCTTCCACGCCTTCAAAGCCCGCCTTTACCGTACGGTAAACGAGAGGAAAAGCTACGACAACCGCGGCCATAACCGCAGCCCCCCATGTAAAAAGGATCGTATGCTCCGTCATTTGTTCATACCATCTGCCAATCCAGCTGCGACGACCTAAGACGACCAATAACACAAATCCGACAACTGTCGGCGGCAATACGAGAGGAAGTAGCATTACAGTCTCAACCAAGCTATAACCAGGAAATTTCCGACCCGCCATAGCCTTGGCCGCGGCCGTTGCAAGAATAAATACAATGATGCTGGTAATTACTGAAATTTTAACGGAAAGCCATACCGGGGCGAAGAAATCAGTCCAATTTATTTCCATCCTTATTCACCCCGCTTCTACTCATGATTTCTTATTTAAGGAAGCAAGAAGCCATAGCTTGCAAAAATATCACTAGCCTCTTTGCTTTGAAGATAATTGTAAAATTCTTTAGCTTCCTTCTGATTCTTCGAATCCTTCACGATTCCCGCCGGATAATTAATGGCTTTGTGAACATGCGGGCCTACAGTAAGGGCGATCTTCGTCTTTTTTGAAGTCAATGCATCTGTCTTATATACAAAGCCTGCATCGACATTCCCCGTTTCGACGTAAGACAGAACCTGACGTACATCCTTCGCAAATACAAGTTTGTTTTGCAGCGTATCCCATACCTTCTTCGCAGTTAACGATTGCTGAGCATATTGGCCAGCGGGCACAGATTCAGGCTGCCCTACCGCTACCTTCTTAAAGGATTTATCCGTAAGTTGAGTGATTGTATTTAATGAAGCTTTTGAATTCGAAGGTACGACTAGAACCAACTGATTCTTAAGCAGAACCTTATGGTCAGAGATCAGTCCAGCATCCACTAACGCATTCATCTGTTTATCCCCTGCAGAGAAGAACAGATCAGCCGGAGCACCCTGCTCAATCTGCTTCTGTAATGTGCCAGATGCAGCATAATTAAAGACCAAATCAATATCGGGATGCTTCTTCTCATAGAGAAGCGCCATTTTATCTAAGCTATCTTGCAAGCTGGCTGCAGCGGATACTATAATCTCTGTCTTCTTGGCGGCTGCCTCTACCTCCAACCCTGCGCCCGCAGATAAATTCACAACCAAAAAAATTGCTAATACACCAAAGATCCTGACTGACCATTTCTTAAACATTTCCATTCCTCCCATTTTCACATGTATATATGTAGATGCTATTCTAGCATACGTTTTTTCGATTTTCTATAGATTGAGTTGTGTTTGGATATGTTTAGTTATATATTGTTATAATTAGATAGTTAGAAATGAGTATCTTGGACTTACTCGCAAAAAAAGGATGCCACCGGCAACCATTTAAATGGTTGCTCAAGCACCCCATCTTTCGAATTGAACGAAGGTCAAATGAGCGTATCACTATTTATAGTGCGAACTCCATTTTTCCAACTGCTGCCTGATTACTTCACGGTAATAGTACGGTTCAATGATTTCCGCTTCCTCTTCGAATCTCTTAATCCAGCGGACAAATCCTATATCTTGTTCCACGGCAACCTTAAAGTGAAAACATCTAGATTGACGATCCACTTTACTTGGCTTAAAAGGCAATTCGTCCTTCTTAATTCCTTCCATTACCCGTTCCGAGAATTTCACTTTGAATTCTACCTGTAAACTATCCCTATCGAGTGACCATTTCTGCTTCATAAAGGCTTGCACATCAAACGCTTCCTTCGAAAAAAAACGATTTAATGGCTTCACATTAGAAAAATCGTTGATATGATATGTACGAATAACACCCTGACGATGACAAAATCCAATGAGATGAAAACGACTTTCCAGCGGGACCAGACAATAAGGATCAATGGTGATCCCTTTCTCTTCTAATGCATTCTCACTATAATTCGCTTGAATACTCTTTTGCTTTAATAAAGCCTCCAGGATCGGAGTAAGAAATGAGTGTTGTTCCATATGCGAACTGTTTCTTTCTGCCCACCCCACCCCTACTTCTCTTCTTGCACGTTCTATTGTTTCTTCTCTCTCCGCCTTACGTTTATATTCAGCTGCGACTACTTTTTCATACGCGCTTTCAAAATCTATGGGTAATGCTGGTTTTATATCTTCCATAATATAGCGTAATTGCGAAAACGCGTTTGCTTCTTCTTCCGACCAATCCAAGGGATAGAGTGCAAAATTCCCAATAAAAGCATAACCTTTTCCATGCCCCAGGTGGGTTATGGGAATATGCATGGCGCTAAGCGCGTCCATATCCCGGTAAATCGTTCTCTCGCTGTTGCCGCAGCGTTCCGCCAATTCGCGGGCTAATATCCCTGGCTTGGCTTGAACAAGTGTAATAATGCGCATCAGTCGGATTAATCGGTCTGTCATATTCAGTTCCCCTTGATTTATGGTTAAATAGACCCATTATTTTATGAAAAAAAGTAAAATTGTGATAGAACTTTTTTACTATGTTACCACATTTTATATTACAATTCTTCTTATAATTTTCCGCCGAATCCGCTGAAAAATCCAATTTATGTATAGGTCTTTTTTCGCTTATGTGCATCCTCGTGCAGTGAGTCCTATATTAAATTCCACCAACGGCTTTACTTCGTTGCTGATGCTCGAACCCGATCTGTTTATACAACATTTCAGCCTCTTTAAGCAGCAAAGGATCTCCAGAGCGTACTGCGAGTAGCAACATCTTATCCGCATGTCGATTGAGCATTTCGTGAGCTTCACTATGCTGGCCTTTACTTCGTAGTGCCTCTGCTGCTTCAACCGTTTCAGCAGTCTTCAACAATTCCAGATGCTTCTCAACATAAAAGCAGCAAGTATCGCTCAGAATGCGCGTATGATGCGCGTACTCCAGCTCAAGTACCTTCACGGGGAGTTCACGAACACGCTCTACGGTTGGTTTTTTATACTTCCACTGTAGGGATAATGCTTCATATTTACCTGCTACAGAACTAGAAGTAGTGAACTCCAATCCTATGAATTTGCGTTGTCCTGTTTTTATTTTTCCAAGCTTAAGCAAGAGTGAATTCCCTTCTCCAGCCTCCATTTCACATCCATAACAGCGCTTAAAAGTTACATGTGGCTCAAGCCAAACTCGTAGTTCAATATCACGTGCAACCACTTTGTGGCTGCTTGGTCGGCTATTTTCTGAAGGCAAATTTCCTTTCCATTCGACAAGTAAAACAACATCCCGATTTCCACCTGCAAAAATACGATCTTGACCCCACGTAAATATAGGAGTAATACTTTCCATCATATTTTCCACCTCTTTCTTTTTTTGGGTCTTCTATTAATGTACCAATAATGGCGGACAACTCCATGTCATGGAATGTATGTTCGGTTCTATATTATCGACAAAAAAAGAGCCATTCTACATACTAAGTAGACTGACTCTCGCAAAAACAGCCCCTTTTGTCTGTTTATGACGAAAATTTTATGTTTTTAACTTTAACGACTCTGAAGTTTAGGCTGCACTCGCTCCCGCTTAAAAAATAGTCCCAGCGCCCATTTGGCGCAAAGCAGAGAAAATATAAAAAATAGGACTGCCCAAAATATGGCCGGCACCGATGTCATCCTTGCCAGGTTACTGGCATCTCCCGCACGAGATGGGGATACAACGGCCGCATATACGAGAAATAAACTTCCCATTACAGACTCTTCCAAGGTCAAAAAAGCTAATAACAAATAATAATATTTGCTGGCCTTTTTCCACACCACCAGCATTAAAACATTCAGCGCAATAAACCCGCCTAACCACATCATTCCGAAGCTTCCCCGCACGTACATTACCAGCATAATCAATGCTACTGTAGTAGCTAAGATAAGTCCCCAATCATGCCGTCCTTTACTGTAGAGATAGAAGAGCAGCAATGCGAATAAGGAAGCCAGCACATACCCGGATAGCGACACCAGTATCGCTCTGCCTCCATCTTGAATTGCTGAATAGGTGACCCCACTATGATTCGCGTATAGCTCAATCCGCAGCACACTGCCAGACAGCAGTAAAGTCACCAGCGCATGACCAAATTCATGAATCATCGTGTCCAAATTCCGAAACAAAGATGAGAATGGAATCAACCTCGTCAAAAAAGCAGATCCGACCAAAAATAACATTGTCTTAAGCCATTTATTCATTCCGCAGCAGCCCCTTTCCGTCCAAAGTATACGATAAATAGTCCCTCTTCTCAATCATGTTGAGCACAGCCAAATCGTTCTTTACAAGGAAGTGTAACCTCACTTCAAACAGGCAAATAATACTGACCCAAGAAGCCCTATTCACGTTTAGCGTACGCTGTCAGAAGCTGTCAAGCTGTGTTAAAATAAAAGAAATACAAGCCTAAATTGGGTGGTGATTATATAGATGAAACAACGTAAATACCGTAAATATCTACAACTGTTATGTTCGCTCCTGCTTCTGCTGACTCTTTCCATATCTCTTCCGGCCCCAGTAGCACAAGCCAATATATTCAGTGATATCTATAATGGATTCAAAAGCTTCTCTGAGCTTCCAAATGAAGTCAATGAATTGAAAGAAGGATTTCAGCAGACAGCTGAAGAGCTACAACAGGCGAAGGATAAGCTTACGAATACCATGCAGGAAATGGAGGCCTACCGGACACAGAACGAAGCCCTGCAGGAGCAAAATCGCCAACTAACGCAGATGGTTGATGAGTTGCAAAATGACCGGACGGCACGCGAAGAATATTATCATAAAATCAAAGTGACTATTTTTACAGGGATCGGTCTAATTCTGGGGTATTTTATACTCATCCGTATTGTTCGTTTCAGCATGCTTCACCGTTCTAGAAAAGGAGACCGCCTGCGCTAATCTTGAACATTCAGTAAAGATCACGTCTACAGCATGAGGGAGATGAAATATGAACATCGATGTCCAAGATGAAAGCGACAGCGGGAGCGGACAAGCCGTAGCCTTCACCCTTGGGGAGAAGGAAGAGGTTCATGTGCTGCACCCACAACAAATTATCGCTTATCAAGGGCCTGCCACTGGACGGGCAGACAGATTTATGGATGTAAAGGGCATCTATCGCAAGCGAAAACTGATTCGTTCGGATATGTCTGGCCCTTGCCATTTTGTCGCCGCCCTTCCACCAGGTTATCGGGTAAAGATTCTGCAGCTTGATGGAAAGAGCGATTTATTGTACGACTTTAAACATCTCTTCTTCTACAGCAAGGGAGTTACGATGGATACACGAGTGCTAAGTATGAAGAATGTGCTCGTTACACGAGATATTGTGAAAGTGAAATTTACGGGTAACGGCATCATTGGTATATTGACTGAAGGTACGGTATGTGAAGCTGAGCTTCATCCTTACAATCCGCTCTATGTGGATGCAGGCAGCATTATTGCCTATCCTGAGAATGCGAAGCTGGAGCTTACCGTTTACGGCAACCATTTAGCTAGCCAGCATATGAGTTATCATTGGAAGATGACGGGCCACGGCCCTGTGTTGTTTCAAGCCGGACGCCAGAATCGCCGATTTGAAAGAGATAATAACGATGATGGAATTATTAAACGATTTCTGCGCGAAGCCGTGCCATTTGGTGGAGTATTTATTAAATAGAATGCTTCAAAAAAAAGAGCGCCATGCGTTAACCATACGCAGGCGCTCTTTGTGTATTCTATCCCTATAAGGATGTTGTCTTAGCCGATAAAGGCATTCAGCATCCAAGCATGTTTCTCAATGCTGCTTCTGATGCCAATCAGCAGATCCGCAGTTGGTTGATCGCTCAATTCTTCAGCAGTAGCAATTGCATCTTGCAGTTCTTTAGCAACAGTCTTAAAGTCTCTCACGAGCTCAAGTACCATACCTTTAGCATCTTCGCCGCCGCGAGCTTCTTGTAAGTCGGACAATTCAAGATATTGCTTCATTGTGGAGGCTGGTTGTCCACCAATAGAAAGCAAACGCTCAGCCAAATCATCTGCATAACCCGCAGCTTCATTGTATAGCTCTTCAAACTTCTCATGCAGTGTGAAGAATTGAGATCCGCTAACATACCAGTGATAATGATGAAGCTTTACCCCGAGCAGGAACCAGTTCGCAGTTTGGCGGTTCAAAGCAGCTTGCAGTTCAGTATGGTTCTTTAATTGTGTTGTCATTAATAAAACCTCCTATGGTTCATTTATTATAATTGTATTTAGACTCGTTCTAAATCTATATACAATTTAACACACTCTTTCGTGTTTTGCAACTATTCTGGAGATTATATGTTGTGCCGATTCTAGCACAGCTTATGTTATAAAGCCTATTATGTGTGTCACACTTTGGTAAAAGAGTCTCTTCTCTAGATTAAAGAAACATCCTCCTCCGCGGTCTTTCCTTTCCTGCTGCGGAAGAAAGCCCTCATCTCATCACGCTTACTTTTCGGACTTAGGACATACACAGTATCCCCAGGCTCAATAACAGTACTTCCATGCGGAGTGACAATCTTTTTATTGCGGATAATTGCCGTAAATAAGATATCATCTGGCAGACCTATTTCTGAAATCATCTGTCCAGCAATGGGCATATAAGGGTTAATTCCAATATGGTTAAACTCCGAGTCTGTCTTGCCAAGAGCAACCAGCTCCATCAGGGAAGGCTGATCTGAATCTTCTTGCCCCACAAGCTTCAATCGGGATGCTAGCGGGGAAATACTAGTTCCCTGAATCACCGCCGAGGTCAGTACGACAAAGAACACAACATTAAAGAATAGTCGTCCGTGAGACAGATCAGCCAGCAGCGGATAAGTTGCTAACACAATCGGAACGGCTCCACGAAGTCCGGCCCAAGAAATCAAAGTCTTCTCGCGGATCGTAAATTTGGAAAAGTGCAGGCTTATAAATACACCGATTGGTCTAGCTACAACCATCAGAATGACGGATAACAAGATACCTTGCCATGCCACTTCCGCCAGCTCCTGTGGAAATACTAACAAACCAAGCAGTATGAACATAAATATTTGCATCATCCAAGCAAAACCATGACTAAAATTCATAATGGTACGGTGATACATTAGCTCGGAATTCCCAAGCGTAAGGCCCATAACATAAACAGCCAGCAGCCCGCTGCTATGTACCCATGCTGATAAACCATAGGTCAGAACAGCAAAGCCAATCGCCATTACTGGATAAAGACCTGTAGAATCCAGGTTAATTCGATTGATACAGAAAACTGCGATCTTCCCCAGCACAAAACCCAGTACTAAGCCAATGCCCATCTCCCATATAAAAGACAACAGCAGCCCCCATATCGCCATATCCGGATGCTGTATCCATTCGATTAGCGAGACTGTCAAGAATACCGCCATTGGATCGTTGCTTCCTGATTCTGCTTCTAACGTCGAGGTCAGACGTTTATCAATGTTCTTACCGCCAAGTACCGAGAAGACTGCAGCCGCATCTGTCGATCCAACGATCGCTCCAAACAGAAAGCTTTCTGGCCATGACACATCAAGGATCAGCTTAGCGAATACCCCTACAATGGCTGTCGTCATGATTACGCCTACCGTTGATAAGGATAATGCCGGCCGAATAACAGGTTTAATATCCTTAATATTCGTCTGCATGCCACCTTCGAATAATATGACAACCAATGCGAAGATCCCGGCCATTTGCGTTAAGGAAGCATTGTTAAAAAAAACAAATTGGCTTAGCACCATCCCCGCAGCAAGAAACAGCACTAAAGCTGGCATTCCAAATTTAGTGGAGAACTTGGTGGAAAATACGCCTACAAGCAGGAGTGCTGCCAGTAATAATATAATATTATCTGCAAGTTGGGACACCGATTATTCACTTCCCTTTCTCTTCTAGCTTTAAAATATAAGAAGCTTCCTTATTTATGTACTTTATTACCCTTTTCGATATCCTTTTGAGACATTGAATAATATAAACAAGATTGGAGATTTCATTCCCCGGGCCTTATACTTTATGTAAATGCTTTCTCCCCATCGTGTGTACATATAGGAGGTTGAATGTTATGCAATTGAGATTAATTAAACCTGCGGAGCTAGACCAAGCGGCTCTGCTCGCAGATTCTGTCTTTCGTGAACCGGGTGCCACTTCAATGAAAGAACTGTTTCCACTTATTTTCCGTCCTGGGCTCAGTCATTCCTACGCGGCTATTACCGATGACGGAACGGTTGCTGCTTTCATGGGGCTCGTACCCTCCACGATCAAGACTGGAGATGCTTTCCTGAATGTATTCTCCATAGGTGCTGTCTGCACCGATCCCGCTTTTCGGGGCCAAGGACTGGCGGGCCAACTTCTACAGCTATGCCAGAGTCACGCTGCCGAGGCCGAGGCAGCGCTGATTTTTGTCTCGGGTGATCGTTCGCTATACACCCGAGCTGGGTGCGTACCGTTCGGAGGTACGCAATTTGCCGAGCTGAACGCAAGCTCAGCTCAGGCTCTTGCAGCCGCAGCAGGAGAAGAATGGATGCTGCGGCCAATGCAGCCGGGCGACTTCTTCGCCGTCTACCGGCTGCTCAATGAACGCGAAGCCGGACATGTATATAGTCCGGGTGAGCTGGCGCTGCTGCTGGGGACCGAGGCTTACGCGGGTGTGATGGGCTTAGCCCAGCGCACACTCGTAGCCGTTCGGGACGGCAGCATCGAGGGGTTCGCCGCGGTGGCTGTGCCCGCGGAGGCGGACGTGCCAGCGCCGAACACGGCGACGGCGGTGGAATGGGCCGGCCAGCCGAGCGTGGTAGCGGCATTGCTGGCCAAGGCGGCCTTGTGCGGCGGCGTTGGCACGCTGCAAGTGCCTGTGCCGTGGCAGGAGCGCGGCTTGCTCGCGCTCCTGCGGGACGCCGGCGCCAGCTTAAGCGGCGGCGCGAACAGCGGGACGGTCTGCATCGCAGACCGGGAAGCGCTATTGCGGCAGACCGAAAGCTGCCGCAAGGGCCTCGACTTGTCGTCCGTGCAGGACGACAAGGAGCTGATCTCGCTGCTCTTTGATCCAGCGAGATCAGAGGATTCCGATGCTATTCCTTTGCCGTATATGTCTGGACTTCGTTTCATTTAACGGATTTAAACAAGAATAAACGGAAGCCGTCCTTTTAAGGACGGCTTCCGTTTATTGTACGATGCTCTTAATTCCGCATGGTGTCTCTGCCGTGAGCTACTTGGTGTATTTTGCAGGTTATTTAGTATGCGCTATAAATGATTATATAAATTCAAATGATACCCTTATTCTCTGGAATACACCTGCAGCTCTTGAATGGACCAATAATTCCCGCCGGATCCGGTCTGTACAATTTTGATATACCTCGTCTTTACTTTAGAAAAGGATATCTTAGTAAGCTCTTTCGTACCTTTTCCAGACGTGAGTTTGTTCCAGTTTTGAGCATCGTCAGAAATATAAACTACATAGTCTCTTGGATAATCAAAAGGTGAAAGCGTGCTGTCCAAATCTATTCTTTCAATTTCATGTGCTTCACCCAGATCAATCTGAAAATACTCTCCGGAGGCCTGATGTTTCCCCGTATCCCAGCGCGTGCGCCGATCCCCATCGATGGCCAGACTCGGAGCTGATGCTGCCGTATTCACATTTGAGGATACCTTCCATTTAGTACGATCCAGAGGAACCAGTCCGGTGGCTGTAATCTGAACTTTATCGGACAGTAAATTAGAGCCGGATACCCTTACCGCGTAGGTATATAACGTCCCTTCACGTAAATTATGATCCGTATATTCTGTAAGCTTCACATCGGTGGCTACCACCTTCATTTCCCCGCCGCTACCTTCAGCGCGAAGCAGTTCATAGCTTGCTCCTGGTGCCTCCAACCAATTTAATTTTACAGCTAAACCTTTTGTTGCTGCGGCTTTGAATCCTTTAGGGGCCAACGGCTTTACTTCAGAGGAAGGCTGCAAAATATACTGTACAGCCTCTCCTGGAGCAAGTGTCTCCGTAAAGGTTAACGTGGGAGTAGCCTTTTTGCCTGTTACATAACTTCTTGCTTTTTCATACGTATCCCCGTTTCCAAAACGTTCCCCTTCGTACACCCCGTTTTTCGGCATAGTCACATTTACACTCACGGTCTGTGGAGTAGACTCAAAGTTAACGAAATTAACCAGTACCTTATTTGAAGTCGCCCCGCTTCCAGCAAGAGGCTTCAATGTAGAAGTATCCACGGCCCGAACATATACCAGCTTGTCGGCTAACACATCTTTATTTGCAACTTGGTAAGTTAATGGAGCTCCATGTGTAGCATAGGCAAGACTGAGCCTTCTCATGATGCTGACACGTGAATCCTCATTTTCTTTTGTATAATAAATCTCTGTGGTCGCCGGATCATGCTCTTCTAAATTAAACCCGTATTTGAATAGACTGAAATCCTTAAAAAAAGCAGCATGCTGCACAAACATATCCGCATAACCAATATGCGCACGCATGATCCGGTCGAATACAGCCGCTGTCCGCTCCGTTGCCCCGTATTGGTAGGCATCCACATGGCTGTCCGAGGTACCAAATTCAGTGGTCAGCATTTTTTTGCCGAGTCCATTGTCTGCGCCAGTGAAGGTCTTCAAATTCTCAGTAAAGCTTCCTCCATTACTAAAAATATAAGAGTCGCCGTAGGAGTGTCCATTGGTCAAATCCGTAACCTTCTCCAGCTCCATACGTTGCTCTGGATCACGTTCCCAGCCATCCGGATCTCCACATTCCTTCCCGGTTCCCTTCTGATTACCACAGGAATCTTCACTGTAGCTCGGCCAATACGCCCAGCCCGGAGCAACAGTTTGTAAATGGGGCGCGATTTGCTTACCTTTTTTATTCAACCAGTCCGCAATCGCCAAATTAACTGCCTTAGAACGATTGAATAACCCTGGCTCATTATCTACCTCATAATATTGAAAATAAGGGCTATATTGTTCAAAATAATCTGTCAGCTTTTTCTCCGCATCAGCAGGCAACGATCCATCTGCCTTAAGCTTAATATCACCAGTATGCAAATACAGAGCAACCGCCTGCATGTTGTAATCCTTCAATACCTTGTAATATTCCAGCATATCTGAGCAGGATCTCCCGACATCACTGGCACAGCTGGTACGCATCACATTGCCGCTATAAGCCATCCCTAGCCATTTGATAACATAAGGCAAGTGCGTAACCGCACCTTCATCAAAGTAAAACTGCTTATTATTCACTACTGTTCCGGTCAGTGTATAGCTGCCATGAATAGGCTCGGAAATTGGAGCGTTAAGAGATTCTAAACGGAGATTATCCCAAGTCCACCAGGAATATTCGTCTTCTTTGTCACTGCAATATAAACAGCGAACCGTTTGCAGCTTCAATTCGTTCGTTCCCAGCTTCAATTGCTCCTTGGGAATGTATAATTCATAGGATTTTTGAAAGCTATATTCACTTTCTGTACCCGATACGCCCGCAATTTGAATGATCCCTGACAATTGATGATTGGAAAACACACTCATTTGTGGCACGGATTTGTAAGCATCCAGAATTCCTACGCTAAATAAGACCCCATTCTCCGGAATCTTATTTAGCTGATAGGTGATCGTTAATTCCGGCTGGGTCTTTCCATTCAAGCCTGCAGGCAAGTTCTGAAGAGCCGATGATTTGAGCGCTGAAGAAGGAACATTAAATACCTTCTTACTGCCAGAAGTGCCACTCGTAGCGAACTCAGCTGCTGAGCCATCATGTTGTCCCAGATTCCAGATCACAGTACCATCCGGTATTTCTGCTGCAACATCACTTCCTGTAGCTAATCTTGGTATATTGGCACCTACCTTATAATCGTTCGTCTTATTCGTTCCGAAAACAGAGACAGACAACAGAAACAAGACGGTTAATGCGGTGAATTTCAGTAATAACAGTAATGGTTTGTTTGCAGTTATCCTATTTTTTCTATTAGATATTCTCCTCGTTATTCCCATCCATAGGTCCTCTCTTTCTTCCGGAATGTCTAACCCTATCATTTCATTAGATTAAGGAAGGAACAATGCCCCTTGTGGAATCACCTGCTGCTTCTGGCTGGAACTCTCCCACAGCAAGCGAAGATTAGCATCTCCTTCATTCTCATAATATTCAATTTGGATATCATAAAGTGTTCCGGCTGTGAGCGGGATACTTCCTTTATGAAGGGTTGCACTTTGATTTTTCCAATTATCGATGATCAGCTTTCCGTCAATCCAGACACGGACTCCATCATCAGAGGATGCCGAAATCGTATATTTTTCACTGAATTTGGGTTTGAGCTTCCCTTTCCAGCGAACAGAAAAATGATCTTCATCTATCTCCTGTGCAGGTGACCCGCCATGCCAATTAAAATCAATCTTACGATCATCGCGGATAAGTACCGCTTCTCCCTCTAAATCAGTATTGTTATAGTATTCTCCAGTTAAACCCGCTGGGGTTACCGGGATTACCGGTGCTATCGAAGGGCCTCCTGTTGTGAGAACGTAATCCTCTCTCGATACTATAAACGAGTCATTCATAAAGCTTTTAATTGACTGTAGCGTATTATTTTCTGTCAGTAATTTTCCCCAGGTCATCATATAGACCCATTTATTTTGTTTCTCGGTTAATACTTCCGGGTTCGGCAGCTGTCCGCTCTCCCCGATTCCGATAGGTTTACCTTCAGCAAGTGCGAGCAGATCCTCATAGTAGGACTGCTTATAATCGTTATTGTAGATATCCGCAGCCAGAACATCGAGTTTATCCGCACCCGGATAATATGCAGCATAAGGATCTGCCCATTCATTCGGCGCATTTGGATTCCACACCCACAGTAGATTATTCAGTTGATGTGTGTTTACAAAACGATCATAGACAATATTCCAAAGCGCTGAAAAATTGTCCTTTTTCCCCCACCAAAACCAACCGCCGTTCATTTCATGGTAAGGTCGCCATAAGACTGGAACTCCGGCATCACGCAGCTGTCCCAAATAGCCAGCGATCTCGTCTAGATCAGAGATTAGACTCTTATACTGAGCCGTCCCAGGCGTAACATAAGCATTAAACTTCTCTTGACTGAGACTTCTGTTTACATTGGACCATTCCGGAGAAGTCCCCGGCAAACTCTGATGGAATGTCATGGCTACAATGCCACCCTCTTGATGCCACTCCATTGCACTGTCTATAACAGCTTGTCGCTGTTCTGCGATCGTCCCTTCGGGTTGATTATTAATTGCCCCCAATTCATAACCATGTAGAACGGCATTTTGTCCCGATGTATTCTTCAGCTTATGAACCAGTTCATCTGGACTTTCTAGATAATCATGCTGGCCAGACAGGATTCCTTTGCCACGTAGATTCACCAAATTACTCAGCAGTTGCTTGGCTTCTTCAGAAGCTGATGGATTGCTTGGTATAGCCAGAGGAAGAGCGGAAGAAACACTCATAGCCTTCGGAAGACTCTTAACCTCTCCCAAAGGCAGCAAGGAAAAAATAATAAACACCGGTAATATAGTAAACAACAATCTGTTTTGCTTATAATATTTACGCAAATAAATCCTCCTTTCGGTAGCTGTACTGCCTCCACAGGTGCTAAACAAACATACCTGTTATCGGACAATCGTCTTCTGACCTAATGAGGACTATAGCTTAGTAGCTCTGCAATAACGCAGAGCCACTAAGGATCGACCTTTAATTTTCATCAATCAGGAGACATCCGGAAGATAAAGTGCACTTGCTGGAACTGTCTCTTTAGCTTGACTAGCACTTTCCCACATCAAGCGGACTCTCGCATCGCCTTCATTTTCGTAATACTCCACCTTGATATCATATAGCTGGCCAGCCTTCAGCGTTATATTACCCTTACGCTCAGTACCACTTTGCTTAGTCCAACTATCAATCACGGATTGCCCATTCACCCACACACGGATGCCATCATCTGAGGTAGTGTAAAATGTATATTGCTCATCATATAATGGCTTAATTTTACCGCTCCAACGTATGGAGAAACGATCAATCCCAAGGGCGGCATCCGGCGATCCTTGCCGCCAATTGAAATCGATAATTGCATCAGTTCTAGTAAGAGCTGCTGTTCCCGATAGCTGTATGTTGTTGTAATATTCTCCTGCAAGCCCCTTCGCAAGAGGAATGGCTGCCTCACCCTCTTCTTCGGGAGGTGCCGGCGCTGGTGCAGCGCTAGGTGTCGGTGCCAGACCAGTATTTAATTTATCTCTGGTCAGGGTATAGTTGCTATTCATAAATGTTTTAATTGTATCTGCACTGTTATTCTCGTAAAGCATTTTTCCCCAGCTCATCATATACGTCCATTTACTTTGTGATTGCTGAAGCTTCTCCAGATTAGGCATTTCACCATTCTCCCCGATCGCAATCGGTTTGCCTGCGGCTAGACTCAACAAGCTGTCATAGTATTTTTGCTGGTAATCATTTTCGTATATATCTGCTGCCAGAATATCTACTTTATCAGCACCTGGATAAGTTAGCGCATAAGGATCTGACCAAACATTGGGAGCATTCGGACTCCATACCCATAACAAATTATTTAATTTATGAACGTTAACAAAACGGTCATACATAATATTCCAAAGTTTAGAAAAGTTATTTTTCTTCCCCCACCAGAACCAGTTCCCGTTCATTTCATGATAGGGTCTCCAAAGCACCGGAACATTGGCATCGCGCAAGCTTTTTAGGGAGACTGCCACCTTATCAAGTTCAGCGATCAGATTGTTATATTGCTTGGTACCCGGTGTAACGTAACTATCGAACTCATTCTGACTAAGTGTTTTTTTTACATTATCCCAGTCATAAGAGGTGCCCGGCAGGTTAGCATGAAAAGTCATAGCTACGATCCCGCCCGCTTTATTCCAGTTGATGGCGCTGTTCACCACATTTTGACGCTGCCAGGCCATCGTTCCTTCTGACTGACCGCTGATCGCGCCCAGTTCATAACCGTGAAGAGCGGCATATTGTCCGCTGGTTCCCTTCAGCATATTGTTAATTTCATCTGGACTTTCTAAATAGTCATGTTGACCAGCAATAATACCTTTTCCTGAGATCGAGTAAAAATAGTTAAGCAGCTTTACGGCTTCAAGTGAGGCTCCTGGGGTAACTGGCGTTCCAGAATTTGAAGCAGCTATGACAACAGACGGCGAAATTCCAACAGTAAGCGGAAGTGCAGTCAGAAACAAGACGAGTGACAGAAATGCGCCAAATAATCGATACGTACGGTAAGCTTTCAAAATAATCTCCCTTTCGGTAGCCAGGCTGCCACTCTTTCGAAGGCCCTATAGCTTTGCGTCCCTACCTTTCGATAGGTTTGCCTTTTCAATTTAAGAGAAATAATCTCTCTTACCGTAAGTATCGACGACAATTAATGATATATTTAGTGTTTTTATGACTTTTTTTGATAATTGAGTCAATTTACCTGTTTCAAGAAATTATGGATTGGTTAAATAGATAGGTTAGACCTATGAAATGAATTGTTGTAGTTCTATATCATTCCAGTCTAAAGTAATACGAATGTTATCTTCTTCTACTAATTCAGAACCCGTCTGTACCTCTATAAACTCGACATCCGTCAAAGCAAGGATCGCGTGCTTCGTTCCTTCCGGTATACGTACTACGTCCCCAGCCTTCACATTATGTTTTTTCTCATTCAGCACAATACTTGCTTCGCCGCTGACGATTGTCCAAATTTCACTACGCTTGCGATGTAATTGATAGCTGATATTATTCCCCTCGGATATAAAAATCCGTTTGGTCAGCACTTCATTGCCTTCATCATATTTCACATAATCAATAACTTTGTAATGGCCCCAGCGGCGTTCCTCGTACATCGGTCTTTGTTCAAAGGTCTTCAGCACTTCTTTAATCCGTGGGCTCTCAGCTTTATGGGTAACTAGAATCCCATCCGGGCTAGCCGCAATGATCAGATCCTTCGCACCAATTACCGTAATCGGAATATCCAGCTCATTAATCAAGCAAGTCCCCTCAGAATCCACCGTTACAAAACCTTTTCCTACATGCTTGCTGCTCATTTCCTCTGTCAGCGTATTCCACGTTCCAAGGTCCTTCCAGAATCCATCATACGGCTGCACCACAATATGTTCTTCTTTCTCCACCACTTCATAATCAAAGCTGATGGAAGACAATAGCTTATACTGCTTCTGCAATTCTTCATATCCTAAAGGCAACCCTTTACGCTGCAAAATATCTAACAAGTACCCTAAGCGGAAGGCAAACACTCCACAATTCCACAATGCATTTTGCTCGATGAGCTGTTCTGCTTGTATACGGTCTGGTTTCTCTTGAAAGTGACTCACCTTCATAAAACCATTTCCCCCCGCCTCTTCGGTGGTAGGAATAATATATCCGTATTTCTCTGAGGCATGTTCAGGAACAACACCCATTAGTGCCAGATTTGCTCCACTTTCCAGCATGGTCCCCTCAAGCATAGCTATGGTATCGAAAAAGGATGCTTCTACATAAGGGTCAACAGGCAATATTGCTACCGTTTCCGCTGGAGAAACACCTGCCACTGAATAAAGATAGGTAGCTGTTAAGGCGATAGCCGGAAAAGTATCCCGACGCTCCGGTTCAACGATAATCGGCACATGACTTCCCAGTTGGCTTTGTATCATTTCTACTTGGCCGCGGCCGGTGGCCAGATAAGATGATTCTGCCATCCCTGCTTCCTCCAGCTGTCTCCAGACACGTTGTACCATGGATTCTGGTTCACCTTGAGGGCTTTCAAGTACCTTTAGAAATTGCTTTGAACGTGAGTCGTTGGACAACGGCCATAACCGTTTACCTGAACCGCCTGATAGAAGTACCATTTTCATAGAATGAACCCTCCTTGAATTATGGAAATCGAGCATATTTGAATTGTAATCAAAACGTCAGCTTCCGCTTAGCCTTATTTCGAGCGGATGCACTAAAAAAATTTGTTAGGTAGAAACCACTCCAAGGGATTTTGGACTTCCGATCGCTGTTATCCTCAGATTTCCTGATTGAACCGCTTCTCGCGGTAGAAATCCGAGGATAAAGGCGAACACTCCGTTTCTACAGTTCCAAATTCCCTTTCCGTTCTTAACCTAACCAACTTCTTCTTAATACTTGATCCGTGCGTACCGGGCTGTACCAGCCGGAAGCAAGCACGTTTTTCTAAAGATTCGCTTCTGCTCCGGGGGAGGCAGCAGCTAACGCAAGTGCAACTACAAGCGCAAGACTATCTGCTACTGCGGTATATAATCAGAGTACCTAACTTTATAAATTGCTTAGAACCTTAAAATAAGGGAACGAAGTGGCGGAGGGGAATTTTGGAACTGTAAGAGCGATAGCGTCCGCCTTTGTCTGCGGATTTCTACCGCTATCAGCGGTTAAAATCAGGAAATCTGCAGACAACAGCGGCTGGAAGTCCAAACATTCTCTGGAGTCACGGCTCATCCCTAAATAGAAAAAACACAAGTTCAATCAATATAACTTAGATTAAACCGCTCCAGCCACACTAGCAGAATAACCGCTCAATCCACCCATCTGCGGGCGGCCGACAGAATGATAAACGAGGCCGGTACCCTCGATTTGCTCCTTGGAATACACATTGCGTCCATCGATCAGCACCCCATTACGCATGCTTTTCGCCAGCTGATGCAGATCAATGTCCTTGAGTAGGCTCCAATCGGTAAGCAGGCATACGGCATCGCTGCCCTCAGCCGCTTCCTCTGGAAGATTGCACCAGCGAAGCTGCGGATGATCATATTGCTGCCTGAAATTTGTAGCTGCGATTGGATCATATAGTTTGACTGTTGCCCCCTCAGCCACCAGTGCCTCAACAATCTCTCTGGCGGGAGCTTCGCGGACATCATCAGTATTAGGCTTGAAAGCAAGCCCCCATATCCCAATCGTCGAACCGCGCAGGCTGCCAAGTGATTCATGCAGCTTGGAGATGATCATAAACCGTTGTCCCTTGTTCACTTCGACTACAGATTTCAATAATTTGAATTCGTAATCGACGTTGCCCGCAATTTGAATGAGCGCATTAGTGTCTTTCGGGAAACAGGAGCCTCCATAACCGATACCAGCCTGCAGGAAGGATGACCCGATTCTTTGGTCCATACCCATTCCTTGTGCTACCTCGGTTACATCAGCTCCCACTTTTTCACAAATATTGGCGATCTCGTTAATAAAGGAGATCTTCGTGGCCAAAAATGCATTTGAAGCATATTTGATCATTTCAGCACTGCGTATATCTGTTACAAATACATTTTCAGTGAAACCCTTATGAAGCTCGCGCATGGTTGGTTCCAGCTCTGGATTATCAAGACCAATGACAATTCTGTCGGGATGGAGGGTATCGCGAATCGCTGACCCTTCACGTAAAAACTCGGGAGCAGACACGATATCAAAAGAATGATGGGTAAACTTAGAGAGCATTTTGGAGATTTTCTCATTTGTCCCTACGGGAACTGTAGATTTAGTCATTATAATTTTGTGCCCGTCCATCGCTTTAGCGATTTCAGCAGCTGCACCCTCAATGTAAGTTAAGTCAGCTTCACCATTAGGCAGCGATGGCGTACCTACAGCAAGAATGATAATATCTGAATGCCGCACCGAATCCTGAAGATCTGCAGAAAAAGATAACCGTTCCTCACGAAGATTCAGTTCAATCAGTTCCTCGATTCCCGGCTCATAGATGGGCGATTCCATCTGTTTCAGCTTCTTAATCTTTTCCTCGTCCTTATCCACACAGATGACATGATGTCCGCCCAGTGCAAAGCACACGCCAGATACAAGACCCACATACCCAGTACCGATTACTGTCAGCTTCATACAATCATCCTCCTTTTAGAAAATTGACGTAGGCCTGCTCAACATACTGCTTGAACTTAACCATAAACGCCTGCTCATCGAATTTACGTGCATGCTCCATGATTTGATCGATATCCCAAGCGTAGGACTCTACCTCATTAATAGCCTTAAGCAGATCCTCCACTTCTTGATGCTGAAAGAACACACCATTTACATAAGGAATAATAGTATCCAGTGCCCCACCTGCTTGATAAGCAATTACCGGTCTTCCTGCAGCGTTCGCTTCCAGCGGTGTAATTCCAAAGTCCTCTTCTCCTGGAAAAATGAACGCTCTACACTGTGCCATCATTCCAGTCACTTGCTCATCTTCTAGCCGGCCCAGAAACGATACATTATCCTTAGCCATGCCTTCGAGACGCTTGCGATCTGGTCCATCCCCTACGATATAAAGCTTAAGTCCGTTACGGTTAAAAGCCTCTACGGCTAGATCAATCCGCTTGTAGGAAACAAGCCGGGAGACAATTAAATAATAGTCACCAATGGTTGAAGAGCTTGTAAACCGGGCTGTATTAATCGGTGGAAATATGACATCTGCATCCCGGTGATAATAGTTCTGAATCCTCGTCTTCACTACTGATGAATTGGCTACGAACTGATTCACATTTTTGGAAGTTCGCTGGTCCCACGTTTTGAGCTGCTGCATGTATACCTTAAGCATTTTTTTGAACAACCCGGAATTCGACTGACGTTCCATGTAGGTGTCATAATCCCATGCGAAACGCATAGGCGTATGGCAGTAACAAAGATGAAACGTATGTTTAGGAACTTGAATACTTTTCATAAAAGCACTGCTGGAACTCAGGACGATATCGAAACCGCGAAAGTCCAAATCACGGATGGCCATTGGATAAAGTGGCAGCACCCCTTTGAAATTGGTCTTTACCCCCGGAATCTTTTGCAGCCAGGAGGCACGGATATCCGCATCTTTGAGATTGTCAGTAAGGCGGCTTCCGTTAAAAACCGTTGTGTAGATTGGAGCCTCGGGATACATGTGATGAAAGACTTCCACCACTCTTTCCGCGCCGCCCATTTGGATTAAGTAATCGTGCGCTATCGCAATTTTCATGTGAATCATCCTCAAAGTTTTATGGAGCATCATCTTCAGAATTACCGCGTCATAGCATCTGTCAGGTGCCCGCCAACAAACCTTTATAGTAGTCAACGATGTCCTTGACCGTATTCTCGATAACAAAATGCTCTTTCACTCGTTTCATCCCATTGTCCGCCATCCGCCGTCTTTCCTCTGGGTGATCCAGCATCCATTTAATGGAATCTGCCAGTATCGCCGCGTCACCAGGCTCTATCAGTAGCCCTGTCTCACCTTGAACTACAATTTCTACCGGCCCGCCTTCATTGGAGGCGATCACCGGCAATCCCGCTGCCATTCCTTCAACGATCACTTGGCCAAAAGGCTCAGGAGTTACCGAAGTGTGAATCAGTAAATCAGCAGTATTCATAAGACCTTGAATATCATCCACATGCCCTAGCATGCTTACATTAGTAAGCTCGTCGTTTTTTATCTTTTGCAGCAATTCCTGCTTATAAGCCTCTTCTCCAAACAGAGCGTCTCCAGCCAGCCAGAATTTCACACGAGGTTCATTCTTAAAGCTTTTTGCGGCTTCCAGCACAATATGCTGACCCTTCCAATGCGCCAATCGACCAACTAGCAGTACGTTAAAATCCTTCTGGTCCCGCATACCGATCCCATTACCAATCGCTTTAGCGAAAGCGGAGTATACGACCAACGTTTTTTTCGAACGCGGCAGCTCTAAAGCATTCAGCGTAGAATGTGAATTTGCGATGACTCCATTGGGGAGCAGACGCGACAGCAAACGAATGCCTTTGGCAACGATTGGCTTTAAATAAGGAGCTCCAATATGATCCCGGATGTGCCAGATCAATGGAACGCCCGCTATTTTTGCAGCGATGGCTCCGTATAAAGCAGATTTTAGGGAATTGGTGTGCACGCAATCTACCTTCTCCGCTTTTAATAGCGGCGCAAGCTTGCGGCCATAAGCCAACAGCTTGAAGGCTGCAGCAGGTGCTCCCAAGTTGACAGCATTTCTCCCCCGACTTCTGATGCTCTCATCCAGCGGAATAATACGGACATCCATCCCTTTTTCACGTAGCCGTTCAGCCAGCGCACCATCCTCAGCCAGAATTACCAGTGGATCGATCTGTTCTCCAATATGGGTAAGGATGTTAAACAGGGCAACTTCTCCACCACTCCATTTAGCAGTGTGATCTATATAGGCTACTCTAAGCATTACGTGGTCACCTCCTCTCCTAAGGCTTGCAGGAACACGGATTCTACTTGATCCGTAACATGCTCCCAGGTATATCTCTCCAGTACATGCTCTCTGCATTCATCCCGGCTCGGAAGCAGCTTTCGATTGCTAAGCATATGGATCATACCTTCAGCCATGTGGTCGCTACTTGAACTCTTAAATAGCAACTCCGGCCGGAAGCCTTGCAAAATTTCCTTATTGCCGCCAATCGGTGTAGCCATCACTGGCAATCCTGAAGATAAAGCTTCAACGGTAATTAAACCAAAGCCCTCCAATGCCTGTGAGGGAACCACGAACATATCCGCTGCCTGATAATAAGAGGCTAGCTCATGATCGGGAATGTAGCCTAGCAGTCTTACCTTATTGCTTAAGCCATAGTCGGCGATCTTTTCTTCCAGTTCTCCCCGCAACGGCCCTTTACCACCAATCAGCAGAATTGCATTCGGGAAACGCTCCGCAACTTGCTTCCAGGCTTCAAGCAGCTGTAGTAGTCCCATCCGATTGACCAACCGCCGGACAGTCAGCACGGTTGTTGCTCCCTCAGGTAAATTCAAGCTTCGTCGAATCGCCAATCGATTCGTAGCGGGAATAAAACGTTCCACATTAGCTGCGCCTGGAATCACTATAATTTTGTGTAGAGGTACTCCGTGCAGCTTATGGAGAATATCGCGGAACGTCTCACTAAGCACGATGAACTTATCCGCAAGCTTATAGGCTCTATGTTCAATGGATTTGGCGATGGTTGTTTTGACCCGGTGCTTAATGCCTTGACCTTCGATTTTCATTTCTTCATTCCATGGGCCATGAAAAGTCATCACTACAGGAATCCCACGTTTCTTTGCTTCCAAGGCTGGACCAATACCATAAGGAGCAAAGTGAGTGTATAAAATATCTATACGGCCACTGCCCTCTCCCATCAGATCGGCCGCCTTACGCTGGAAAGCATCCTTACGTTTCCAGATCCCATCTTTTGGATCTCCGGCATTGTGAATAATCAATTCCTCAGGGGTAGCAGGCGTTTCTTGACTGCAAATCAGCGCATGCACCCGATTACGTGAGGAGAGTTGCTCGCAAACGGATTTGAAATACGTGTTAAGCCCACCCGGCTGTAGCGACGGCCAGCTAAGGCCTGTCGTCATAATGTTCAATCCGTCACTGTACGGCATAGCTTCTCTCTCCTTTATTCTCCTTCTCGGTCTGACTCGTCTTCGCATTGTGCTGAGTCAGCTTTCCCGATCTAATTAATTCGTAATGCTTGAAGCCGACCATGAATTCATACATGACCCAAAATACGGATACACCGAAACCTGACATTCCCTTCTTGAACAACCCGTGTAAGAAATACTTTTGCAGGAACCGGGCTGGCGGTCTTAACAGCAGATGACTGACCCGAAATCGTTTGCCCTTGGCATACGCACTTTCAGCTTCCAAGTCAGTGTACTTATTGAAACGTGCCACATGATCGTTAATACTGCGGTAACCATAATGCCAGAGGGTTCCTGTCAAACGTATGGTTCGCTCTTCAGAGACCTCGGGCATCTCGTGCACCAAGCTATTTCGAATGCCATACGCTTTGCGGTTGTAAAGGCGCACTAAATATTCGCCACGATCCAGCCATCTGCCCATAAAATCACCGATCCGGTAGATAGAATAGGCAACCGATTGATCCTTAAGCCCCGGTTTCAGTTCAAGAATACTTGCGGCCAACTCGTCGCTGACCACTTCGTCAGTATCAATAAGGAAGACCCAATCATGAACCGCGCGGTCTACTCCGAACTCCCTCTGTTTCGCATATCCGGGCCATGGGTTGACGTATACACGACAATTCAAGCTTTCGGAAAGCTGAACTGTCCCGTCTTTGCTGCCTCCGTCAATCACAATCACCTCGTCGGCGAATAACCTGCAGGATTGTATGGCCTTAGATATTCGAACTTCGTCATCCTGAGCGATGATGACAGCCGATATTGGATAATTGCCTTGGCCGCCTACCACGCTTTTTACTGAATCCATGAAGGTTTCCTCCTTTGTCTTTCGCATTATCCATTCATATCCATCGGTTTCTTGCGAATGTAAGAATTCATCGTCGTCTTCATCCACTGGATGTCCTCCCGGGTAATGAGCAGCCGGGGTAGTTTAACTTTTAAGGTGTACTTTATATTGAGAACAATGAAGAAGAATCGCAGGATTGCTGATGACAACATCGCTATCCCTGCTCCGAGTAAGCCAAACTTAGGGATGAGCAGGAACAACATTGGGATAACCAAGAGTAAGCCAAAACCTTGAAGCATCGAAACAATTTTCGGCTTGCCTAGCGCCATAAAGGCCTGCGCCAGAATGATCGTCCCCCCGCTAATAGTCACTTCAAGGAGCAACAAGCGAAACACGGTTAATGCCGCATTGAAGTCTTTGCCGTACATCAACGGAATTACTAAAGGGGCTAAGAGCATCAGGACTACTCCGCCAAGCATGGTGAAAGTCGTACTTATGCGAAAGGCTTTGAATGTTAACTCAACTGCCTGTTCTTTTGACAGCTCAGAGGCCTTGGGAAACAGTACGATAGTAATCGAGCTTGAGAAAAAATTGACCATTCGCGATAGACTCACAGCCACTACATACAGCCCCAGATCAGCAGGTCTTAACAAACCGGCAATTACGATCTGATCGATATAATAAGAGAAATTGCCAAGCAAGTCATTGCCGTAGGAACCAAGCCCGTAAGTAAACAATCTTTTTAAATTCTGATAGGCCCCTCTCATCTTCACCTTATAGGTACGAAGCAAGGAAATCGTCATTCCGATAAACAGCGGCGCTCCAGGAAGAAGATAGGCAACTGCAGTTGTAAATGGATTCATCCGATCCAGCGCGATCAATATCCCGATCATCGTCAGTGTAAGCAACGGCACTAGATAGCGAATCCAATTAAACCTCTTGTATTCACCTCTGAATTGAAAAGCTGCATTGTTAATTTGAGAGATCACTATAATCGGACACAGAATCATAGACCACTGAGCAAAGGTCACGACCTCCGGACTGAAGGATTTCAGCCAATAAGGCAAGACCACGATACCAATAATCATCGCTATGACCCCAAAAATGATACCCAGCAGCAATGCCATTCGATAAAGCACTCCGGCATCCTCCGGGTTTTTCTTAGCGTTATAAATCAGAGCTGATGGAATCCCAAAGCTCATGCTAAAGGCCAGAAACTGTGACCAGTTAATCATTGCCGTCTGTTCCCCACGTCCTGTCGGTCCAAGATAACGGGCGGTCAGTACACCCGTTAACATGTTAATCAGTAGGATCATGACACTGACAAACATTGTCTTCACGGCTGCCGAGCTGTTATCCTTACTCTTCGCGAACAATCTAAAAGATGACCAGATTGTTCTAGCGGGGAGAGATTTTGCATTCAATTGCTGCATACGGTGTTCCCTTCCTTCTACTTTGTGTAATCTCCCTTGCACTGAGGCCAAGACCGATCAGCATCCAGATTAAGTATCCCTTGAGTCCGGGAAACCCATTATCTGATACCAAACTGACTATCGCACCGGTCCAAGTAGCAAGAGCAAGTCGGGCGTATGGCTGCAATTGGTCCCTGCTGATTACTCTAGCGAATATCTGTTTGACAACTGCGCCTAAAGCTCCGAAGAAGAAAACAGCACCCAGAATACCAAAGGTAAGCAGTAAGGCGATAACTCCGTTATCCATAATTCCGTACTCTCCAAGCTCGCCGTCATTACCAAGCTTAGTCCCTTGGCCAACACTACCAATTCCCTGACCTACTGGATTGGCGGCAACCATCGGCAGCATGTTTTGCCATAAGCTTAGCCGTTCATTATAAGAGTGATCTTCTTGAACAGAAGAAAGTGTCTCTACCCGAGCAACCAGTCCTTCGGCACCAGGCAATTTTGGCACAACCCAGAACAACGCAGCAGCCACAAAAACTAATTGGATCAAGGTTTTCCACTTTCCCTTAGAAGGAGAGGTTCCAATATACATGAGCAGCATCACCAGAAGTATCAGCCATGCCGCACGTACCAAAGTAGTCAGCAGGCAGATTACAACTAGCAGAACGCCGATCCAGCGCAATGTTCCCCGCCATTTTTTCTCCAGTATCATCGGAACTAAAGCAAACGCTAAGAATGTTGCAGCTGGTCCGGGCGAATTCAGCGTAGAGAACACTCGGATTTCCAATGGATATGGATTTCCGATGGACATCATATCCGCATGTTTCATCCAGAACACATCCCAAGGTGGCACCGTTAAATACTGAACAATCCCGTAAATGGCAACTAGGACTGCAATATTGGCAAAAGCGGTAAGCAGTCGATCGATATCCTTCGGCTTGAACTTCGTGACGGCAAAGTACGGCAATAACAGCAGTGGCACAATATAATTCGCTAAGTCATAAACTGAACCCATGCCATTCTTAGCCAAACCGATTAAAGCACCATAACCCAGTGCTACTGCGAACATTAACATGATCCGCGTGGAGGCTTTTTGAATATTATGAATCTCCTTCAGCAGCGGAATAATCAAGGTTACACCGGTTAACAAGGGTGCTAAGCTCAGCAAGGATACAGAGTGATACACTCCTTCTGACCAGTCAGCAATGCGGCGCAGCTCTGGAGCTACGGCCCAGATTAGCAAGGTATAAGCAACCAGCATTTTCGGTCTAAGTATGGCTAGCAAGAAAGCCGGGAATAGGATGGCTGAGAGAATGGCTCCCTGCAGACTGTTCGATGAACTCAGCATCGCACTGGAGAAGCCGATGATCAGCGGAAGAGAGACACCTGCAGCTGCAGTCCCCCCTATTAATCCAACTGTCTTGATGAACCTAAGTGATGGGGGCGTAAATACACTCATTCCAAGCCTCCTTCCTTCACCTTATCCCGCTTACGCAGTTCCTTAAGTAATAAAAGTAGAAATTGTGCATCATCCACAAGATATCTTTTCCAGAGCCGGCCCGGCTCCTGGCTTAGCCGCCAGAACCATTCGAACCCTGTTTTTTGCATAAAGCTAGGCGCTCGTTTCACTGAGCCTGACAGAAAATCAAAGGTCGCTCCCACTCCGATCGATATCGGAGCTTGATAAGAGGTATAGTGGCGGTAAATCCACTTTTCCTGCTTAGGCGCTCCTACACCAACAAACACGATATCTGGCTGGCACTCTGTCAGCATTTCTATAATGCGTTCATTCTCCTCCTCATTGTGTTCGAATCCATAGGATGGAGAATAACAGCCAACCACATTTATTCCGGGATGCGCTGTTTTCAAATTCATCGCTGCCCGTTCCGCCACGCCTTCAGCTGAGCCTAAGAAGAACAGCCGGTACTTCCTTTGCTCAAAGGCGTTGCCCAATCGATTAAATAGATCCGCGCCGGATACCTTCTGCTTAAGCGGCTTGCCTAGCATTTTGGATGCCCAGATCAGTGGCATTCCGTCAGCAACAACTGCGCCTGCCTTCGAATATACCGTTTGAAATTCTTTATCCTTACGAAGCTTGATCACATGATCTACATTGCAAGTGAGGATATAAGACTGATTCCTCTCCTGAATGGTTTTATCAATGTAATCAAGCAAATCCATGAAATCATAGTTATCAAAATTGACATCGAACATGTTCACTTGACTCATCGTATCACTTCTTTTTGTGGGGAATCGGTTGGCTGTGAAGATCGATACAGGCAGTTCAGGTACCAACAGAACGGAATAATAAATTGGACCGTCGACAGCGTGTTATCGGAGAATGAGTAGATTAAAAACGCTGCAATAAATAACAGATAATAAGGTTTGATCGGCGGAGCCAATGCTCTGTACACCAGAATAAATACAGCCAATAAAGAGAACATCAACAGAATAGCGCCAATATATCCCCCATCGAAGTAAAAGCGGATATACTCGTTGTGCGGAACTACAAAACCCTTATACAATGTTCCATCATTTGCTACCGTCACTGCTCCCAGCCCTCTACCAGACCAAGGAGAGTCCGCAGCCTTGTTTAAGAAATACTCCCATGCCTCTGACCTTCCTGATAAATCAACAGCCGTATCTGTCTGTCTCTCAAAGGAACGTTTCTCAAAATTATCGAGCTGCCAGAAAACGGCGACCATAATCAGGAAAAATGCACCCATCAACGGAATTAGCAGATAGGTTCTGCCCTTCAAATATTGGCGGAGAATATCATAGAAGTAATAGAGAACGGTAAGTCCAAGTGCCAATATAGGCCCTCTTGTTCCTGTTCCAATCAAGATAAAGAAATTTAGAACTAACATGATATAGAAAAAGCGTGCTTGCTGCGGATTCCGCTTCACCTCTATAAATGGAATCGCTACTCCCATAAAGGCCAGCATCGCTAGATGCGCAGGAATATTAGCCCCCTGAATCCGTACAGCGCCTGTATACTCGATGTTGAGAAAATTATGAACATGCGCAAGCTGCAGCAACAAACCAACCACTACACTAACAAGGGGAAGCATACAGATAATTTTGATTTGCAGCTCGGCTACATTCTTTTTCCAGTTGATTAATAAAAATACGAATGGAATGGATAGACCGATAAAAGCTTTAACTGCAATGGATGAGGTCATTTCCGGCAGCCAGATCGAAGATCCAAAGGTAATCACCAGCAGCGCTACCATTGCCCACAAGGGGTGACTCAGACGAAACCGCAAACCATTGACCAGAATACAAGGAACAAGCAGCATCACGATAACCAATTTATAAAGGGACAGTATCTCCATTCCGAACATGCTGCCATCATATAAAAAGTTAATCGATATTGCCGTCGTAATTAGAACGAAATAACTGATCAGTTCAGGCCGTGAAATCGAGATTCCCAGCAAAATAATCAGAAGCACGGCAGCTATCGCAATCATCGGCTGGTAGATGACCGCCGTTCCAAAGAACAGGGCCGACATGAGATAGAGCATCCCGTATGGCAAAACATTTAATTTGGAGCCCCACTCAAAATTTGTCATATTAATCCCTCACCCCGCTGCAGAATGCCTCTCCCGATTGAGAATCATATGAAGCGTTCCACGAATACTCTCCAGCCTGCATTTGTTCAAAAGCCTTCTTCCTTTACTTCTTGAGAGGATAGAATCAGCCAGGATATACACGAGCTTAGCGGCTGTCTTTCCCACTAGAAGCAGCTTGCCTTTTAGTCCTTCGCTTTTCATAGCGTTAGAGATGCCTTGGCTATAATAGCGCCTCATAATCCAATCTTCCGTTAAACGGGCCGCCGGAACGAAATGGTCAACCGCCATTTCCGGATGGTAGAGGATGGAATGCCCTTCTTTTTGAATCTGTCCGAATAACCAGGTCTCTTCACCGGAGAGCAGAGAATCACCCTTTCTTCCGAGATCTAGGGGAAAAAGACTGATGTCGAATACGAGCTTCCGCATCGCCATATTGGCCCCACAAGGATGAAGTTGCTTGGGATATTCCTTAATCCGGCTACCTAAATCAACAATCGTGTACGGAAGCTCAAAGGGTTTAATCAACCATTCCGGACGTTTACTTTCAAATATCGGAGCGATTTTGCCTCCCATAGCCATGACCTCCGGTTTACTCTCGAAAGTACTGACAATCGTTGTTATCCATCGCTGGCAAGGTATCGCATCATCATCGAGAAAGGCAATCAGCGGCGATTTGGAAGCCAGAATTCCTGTATTTCTAGCCGCTGAAAGCCCCTGCATCGGCTCCATCATGTAGCGGATATTCACATCAGCTCCATGCTTTCCTATAAACTTTTTGACGCAAGCTTCAGTATCATCCTTGGAACAGTTATCCACAACAATGATCTCCGCCTGCTCTAAGTGATCTAGCTTTAAAAGTGACTGAAGCGTCTTGATCAATAAAGGTGCTCTGTTGTAGGTACAGATGATAATGGAAAGCTTAGGAACGTCTCCGTATTCACGCATCGGCATTCACCTAATTTCCACATTATTAATAAGCATCTTTTGAACCGAGTAACATCAGTCCGGTTTTAGCAATGATTTTTAGATCCAGCATGGTGCTCCGAATATGGATGTAGGTTAAGTCCAGCTGTACCATTTCGTCGAAGCCGACACTATTTCGGGCATTTACTTGCCAATATCCGGTACAGCCTGGTGTAACCGTCAAACGCTGTTTGTCATATTCCGTATACTGAGCCACCTCTTCAGGCAGCGGAGGACGAGGACCGACCAGACTCATTTGACCTATCAGCACATTCCACAGCTGAGGTAGCTCATCGATGCTCGTCTTGCGCAGGAATCTCCCTATCTGTGTGATCCGCGGATCGTTCTTAATCTTGAACATGGCACCGCTCACTTCGTTATAGGCCATCAGGTTTTCTTTTAACTCCTCAGCGTTACTAACCATGGATCTGAACTTATACATCGGGAACTGCTTTTCATTCTTCCCAACCCGGTTTTGCCGAAAGAACACCTTTCCTTTCGGATCCTCCAGCTTGATCAGAATCGCCACGACAACAAATAATGGCATTAACACGAGAAGACCAAGAGCGGAAAAAAAGATATCGATCATCCGTTTCATTATCAAATAGGACTCCGCTTCTTTCCTTCTCTCATCGGTATGCAGCATGTAAAGTTTCGGCAGGACCGCCTCGTAGTCTTCCGGCAGTTTTTGCATGCTCATCCTCCTCATCTAAAATTTTGCGAACTCAACTTAACTACTCAAGCTGGTTTGTCCCATTTTATTCAGCCATTCCGCCATTGCATCCATCACCGGATAGCGCAAATCTTCACTTTGCAGTGCAAATTCAAGTGTTGTCAAAATATATCCAAGCCGCTCGCCGACATCATATCTTGTTCCGTCAAAATTATAGGCATATACCCGTTCGCTCTGATTTAGCTTCTGAATGGCATCTGTCAACTGGATCTCTCCGCCAGCGCCTTCTTCCATCAAATCGAGATATTTAAAGATCTTTGGAGTAAACACATAACGGCCCATGATCGCCAGATTAGAAGGTGCCGTACCTAGTGGCGGCTTCTCTACAAAATTGTTAACCCGATACAATTTACCGTCCTGCAAATCCGGTTCAATAATACCGTAACGATTCGTGAATTCATCAGGAATCTCTTGAACTCCGATAACCGAGTTTTGTGTTTCTTCATATTGATCGATCAGCTGCTTAAGGCAAGGTACGGCTCCTGTGACGATATCATCGCCTAACATGACACCGAATGGCTCATCTCCGATAAACCGTCTTGCACACCATACGGCATGCCCCAGACCCTTCGGTTCTTTCTGGCGGATATAGTGAATTTCTACCTTGGCTGAACGTTGAACCTCTTTAAGCAGATCCAGCTTTCCATCTTCCAGAAGCCTAGACTCCAGCTCAAACGCATTGTCAAAATGATCTTCAATGGCTCTTTTACCTTTACCAGTAACAATGATGATATCTTCAATACCGGAAGCAATAGCTTCCTCCACAATGTATTGAATGGTTGGTTTATTGATAATCGGAAGCATTTCTTTAGGCATGGCTTTCGTTGCAGGAAGAAAGCGCGTACCTAGTCCTGCCGCGGGTATGATTACTTTTTTTACCTTTTTCATCGCACTTTACCTCCTAAAAGTTTTGTGAGCATTAGCTTCAATGATTTGACTTCGTACAAAACTCACTTCGAAAGCATAAACTTAAGTTTTGTGAGCATTAGCTTCAATGATTTGACTTCGAGCAAAGCTTACTTCGAAAGCATAAACATTTACTTCGCCTGGTTCATGGCAATTCCGATTAGATTAGAGCCGGTCTGTTCAAGCAGCGTCTTCGCTTTGCGGATCGATTCCCGTTTGGACTTTCCGTATCTGGCCACCAGGATCACGCCGTCCGCTTGAGGTGCCAATATACGAGCATCACTGAAATCGACTGCCGAAGGAGAATCCAGCAGGATCAGATCGTAGTTTTCTTTTAGTTCCTCAAGCAAAGCGGTCATTTTAGGGTTGCCCAGCAAATCCGGCGGACTAACATGCGTTTTACCCGCCGGGATGACCGAAAGATTGGCCAAATTTCCGAGGACAGCGATGTTATCCGCTTCCTCTTGCCCACTTAAATAAGCCGCAAGCCCGTCACTACCCTCTACTTCAAACACTGTATGAAGACCGGGATGTCGCAGATTGCAGTCCACCACCGCTACCTTCTTGCCATCCTGGACGAAAGACACCGCTAGATTTGACAAAATCGTCGTCTTGCCTGCTCCAGCTTCTGCTGACGTAAAGAGTAGCACTTTTCCTCCGCTACCCTGCGCTATTCCAAGCTGGCGTATATATGTGCGTAGCGATCGGAACGATTCCGAGATATGCGAGGATGGATTAACATCCGTAACCAGACTCTTATTTAGCCGCAACATAAGCACCCTCCTTCACTCTTGTGTTGCCGCCTGCTGCCTTACCCAAATCGCGTTTACGAATGGTTGCGATCGAAGCAATTACCGGAAGACCAAGGTCATATTCCGCTTCCTTTTCAGACCTTAATGTGCCGTTAAGAGTTTCCATCAGCAAAATAATTCCTAGGGCTGCCATAAGCGATACAACAAAGCTGATGATGAGATTCATCGCAAACCCGCCGTTCGAGGGCCCTGGAACATCAGTCGGATCGGCCGGTGTCAGCAAGGTCACATTGTCTACCCTCATCAGCGATGGCAATTCACGAATGAATGTCTGCGAAACCGCATTTACGATCCCGGCAGCTTTGGTGTAGTTTTCATCCTGAACATTGAGGTTGATCACCTGGCTCTTCTCTGAAGTTTTAATCTCAAGCTTCTGACTTAGTTCATCAGCCGTCAGACCAAACTCCGGGTGATTTTCTATTACGCTTTTCATGATGGTCGGTGATTTCATAATTTCCTTGTAACTCTCAATTAAATTCAGGCTAAAGCTCAAATCGTTAAGATTGTTGCTCTCGGGAGCCTTGGCAATATTGTTGACAAGCAGCTGTCCGGAAGCGGAATAGACGGGTTCAACGAAGTTTTTACTAACGTAGTAAGTCGTAGCACAGGAGATCAAAACGAACACCATGATGAGCCAAAACCTTTTTTTAATCAGGTTAATGTAATCCAGAATCGTCTTTTCCACAGTAACCCTCCTTCCGCTAAAATTACATTCTGAAAGCATTCATGAAAGTTTCAGTTGTTGCTTTAATTCTATCAATCCACACCATTCGCCACATGGCTCATATCATCACTTTCCTCTTCACTTTGGAGTAAGACGTTGTACTCCTTAAGAGGGGGGTGAGGTATACTTTAGCGCCATATTTAGGGCTAATTTAAGTTTTGACGCACAAAAAAACACGGACATCGAGTCCGTGTTTATGTACAATGCTTATAAATTATTTCAACTTTCACTCATAAGACATTTCATATTTGGTCAATCCGACAGCATTTGCGTAAAGCGCTGCCTGTGTACGATCTGCCACCTGTAATTTCGCTAAAATCTGACTGACATGCTTTTTCACTGTAAATTCACTAATAAAAAGACGTGAGGCAATTTCTCTGTTGCAAGCGCCCTGTCCTAGTTCGATTAAGACTTCCTTCTCTTTCGGGGTCAATTCATCTGTCGGACTGCTTTCACTCATTCGCATCTTATCTTCCATCAGACCAGGATCATAATACTTTCTTCCTTTATGGACCAACTGGATAGCAAATAGTAACTCTTCTGGCAATGCCTCTTTCAGTACATATCCGTCTACCAGCACTTCCTCAGCTTTCAGAAAATCCTCTCTGCTTGCAGATGATGTCAGCAGAATAAACTTACTAACGATTCCACGAGCACGCGCTTTCTTGATGACATCAAGTCCTGATTCATCCGCTAGCTTAAGATCAATGAGTACAAGGTCAGGCTGCGTCTCCTCAATCACAAGAAGCGCTTCTTGGCCGTTCGTCGCCTCTCCAGCAAACTTCACATTCGGTTGCATCGAAATAACGGATGCCAGCCCTCTTCTAACTAGAGGATGATCATCTACAATGACGATTTTCATTAGAAACGACCTCCCGCCCTAAAGTTTATGCATTCTTTAATTCAGCTACACCCACAGGAATGGAAATCAAGATTCTCGTTCCCATATTTTCATTACTGGACAGCTGGAAGTCGCCACCTAGCGACTGCGTCAAATATTGCATATTCTTCATGCCAAGCCCACTCGCACTATCTTCGGATTCAATCCATAACAAATCAGTATCAAAACCAACACCATTATCACAAATCAATAATCGAATCCAAGTCGGCTTCAGAGACAGTTCTACATCCACTCGACTGGCAGCACCATGCCTGATGGCATTACCAGTGGCTTCGGAGATAATCCGAAAAAGCGCTTTGTGGTAAGGATAAGGGAGACTGAAATCATCTCCCGTTATTTTTAATTCAATATCAACATCATTTAATCTGGATAAGCTCTTTAAATGTGATCTTACCATACCGAGCCATGTAGGCCCGCCACTCTTCTTGGAGCTAAGACTGTAGATCGTGATCCGCAGTTCTTTAGCAACCTTTGTAGCAGAGTCATGAATAAGCTCAATTTGTTCTTCTAGCTCATGATCTGACATTCTCTTCCACGATTCCTTCAGCGAATGCGTCGCATACACAATACCAAAAAGGCTTTGGGATACACTGTCGTGCATTTCATCCGCAATCCGGTTCTGTTCGTTCGTGATGATCAACCGGTTCTCAATCACACCAAGCTCATGCCTTTCAAGAATATTCGCACTTAGCTCAGATAAGAATATCAATTGTTGAATATACCATCTGCGGCCTTCCAGCCCCTCTGTAGACTCCAGCTTGAGTCCAATCATCCCTACAAATCGGGTGCTCATCCGTACAGGCATTAGCAGGAAATCTCCTAATCCCGGAAGATTTCTAAAAATAGGCTCTCGCTGCAATCTCCATTCATGTTCATGTTTTCCCAGTTCTGAGAATAAGAACTGTTCCTCTTCCTGCTGCCAGCCGGTCTGCCTGCTCTGCGGTGCTGGTTCTCCGCTTTTCTTGGCGAACCAAAACAAAGCCTTATCTAGCTTCGTTAGCTTAACAACATAATCGGTGATCACTTGACCGATATTCATGAAATCATGTTGGCTTGAGGTTTCCACGATATGGTACAGCGATTTGATATGCTCCATCGTCTCTTTCGTGCGAGCATTCGATTCTTCACGTTGCCGCTTCATCCGATTAACGATCTGCATTATTATAACCGTAAGTACCAGTGTTAGAAACAGATTCCCATTTACAAATACAATTTCCAAAAAAGTTTTGTTCGCAGAATTGATAAAAAAATAACAGAGCACCGCAAAAATACTGATGTAACTTAAAAGCAGCGACCATCCAAAATAAATGGACAATGAGCCTGCAGCAATCAATACAGGGTTTAGCACATAGAGCCTAAAGGAACTCTCGTACCCACCGGTAAACAAAGTCAATGCAATAATTCCCACCATCTCTATACTAACAGCCAGGACGAGAGTCTTTGGCCTGCTTCGTAACCTCCGATAAAAAAATGAGAACGTTTGTGCAAACAGAAAGAGTATGGCAATAACAAGGGATTTATAAATTACGGAAGGTCCCGTTTTATCTAGAAGATACATGAGCGATGTGAGGGACAAAGAGAAGTACCTGTAATACTCAATCAGTTTGTCTTCTGCAGTTGGTTTGATTTTCATCCCACCACCCTATTCTCCAGTTTTTTTGGAAAATGCGAGATTGTACTGTGCTCGATAAAAGCATCATACATGAGAAAAATCACAATAACAAGCTGACATTTCCCATGTTTGCGCTTCCATTTGAAAAATAGTTACAAAAAATTTATTATTTTTTTAGAAGATTTTATACCTAAAATTTGTCATTTCATCCACTATAGTTATAAAGAACTAACGTATTTATGTAATATTAATCCATAATTTTTAACATATCTCATAAAACGACAACAATTATATAATTATAACAATTCACATTGGGACTCTAGTAGTATGATGTCGATTTAAATGTTACTACGACAAAGCTGTGGCGCAATCCCCATATATTTTTTAAATAAACGTGAAAAATAGAATGGATCATTATAATGAAGCATGCCCGATATTTCTTTTACTTGTAATGGGGTATTTAGAAGCAGCTTTTTGGCCTCAGCCATTTTAAGACGGTGAATATATTCATGAAGCGGATACCCGCTACTACGCCGAACAAGACGACGAAGGGTAGACATCGAGATATGATGTTTTGCCGCAATTTGCTCTAGGTCCATTTCACCATAAATGCATAAATTCAGGTCCTCCCGAATCTGACGCATATAATCTGCCTGAGCATTCCAACTTTTTTCTTCTATTATAAAAGAACACTCCAATAGCATCCTTTCAACGAGTAGTGCGGCCCGATCCGCATCTGCAGGTTCTCCACTCTCCATTCGTTGTAGTACCTCTTCAAATAAGGTCGAAAGACCCATGATCGAATTCGCTTGGAACACATTCCCGCCAGCGATTAGACCCGACTCCAGCCATTCCGATACACGTGTCCCATTAAAATTAATATAATATTCATCCCAGCTCCCTCCAGGTGGTGGACCGAAATTGTAACTGTATCCTGGGCGAAAAAAGAATAAGCTGCCTTCACGCACCTGCTGTTCTTTCCCCGAAGTCTCCATATAGGTGCCACCACCTGATACTATGTAAACAATAGCCCAGTGTTCAAAAACTACGCCTGAACGGAATAACGTTCTTCCAGGCAAATGGCCGGCTTGTCCTACTCTAATATTTTTAAGCTTCAGCTTAGAGGACTCAACCTTCGGATCAATAATTCGTATTGGATATGGACTGATCATATAATCCATGCGCTTGGACATTATAGACATTCCCCCCTCTGTTTAGTAGTGATAAGGTTATTGTGAAGTTGATCATATTCTACATGAATAAGAGGTGTCCACGCTATGCTTAATCATTCTACACTACTGCTTCTGCCTAATCCGCGTGAAATCACATTGTCACAGGACTCATACCGTTTCCCAATAAGCGGAAGCATTGTGCTTCCTAGTACGGGAGAGGAAAGTTCAATGCCTGCTGCACAAAAGCTGCAAGCTGTGATTAAACAAGCCTTAAATCTTCATTTGACCTTATCTATTGGCACACGTCCAACGGTCGTATCCGCTTGTATCTTTAGCTATGTGCCGTCATTATCTGAGCAGGCATACGAAATAGTTGTTGATCAGAGCGGTATCGTTGTCTCCTATAGCTCACCTGTCGGTGCCTTCTACGCAGTAGCCACTCTGAAACAAATCATTGAACAAAGCGGCAGATCTATTCCTCATCTACATATTCGCGATGAACCTGATTTTGGAGCGAGAGGGATAACCGTTGATATCAGCCGCAATAAAATTCCAAAGCAAGAAACCTTGTACCGAATTATTGACCTTATGGCCGATCTGAAGATGAACCAGCTTCAGCTATATATAGAAGGTACGCCGTTCGCGTACGAATCTTTCCCTCAAGTGTGGGAGCTTGAGACTCCAATCACAGGAGAGGAAATCCTGCTTCTAGATGCCTACTGTAAGGCGCGTTATATTGAGCTTGTTCCAAACCAGAACAGCTTTGGACATATGGAAGGCTGGCTTTCCCGTCCTGAATTCAATGCTTTAGCCGAAATTCCAGAGGGATTTATGCTTCCCAAGGAATTGTACATGGGGGATGTATATCCAGAGGGACTATTTATGCATCCCGGTACGTTTGATACCGAAGATCCTGCCGTGCTCCCTCTGCTAGAAAAAATGTTCGACGATCTGCTTCCATACTTCTCCTCTAATCAATTTAATGTAGGCTGTGATGAAACGTATGAGCTTGGTCTTGGCAAAAGCAAAGCGCTGGCTGAATCACAAGGTAAAGGTCAGATCTATATATCTTTTCTTCAGAAGATTTATGAGCTTGTTACGAAACGCGGCAAGACGATGCAATTCTGGGGTGATATTATTATCCAACATCCCGAACTGATCCCTCACCTGCCTAAAGATATTATTGCTATGGAATGGGGTTACAGTGCGGAACATCCTTTTGAGTCGGATACCCTCAAATTCCGTGAAGCAGGTATTCCTTTCTATGTCTGCCCAGGTACCAGCTCATGGAACTCCATTACAGGGCGTAGCGACAATATGTTTGCCAATCTGCGTAGTGCAGCTATTCATGGCAAAAATAATGGTTCTATCGGCTATCTCATTACCGATTGGGGTGATCACGGGCATTGGCAGCATCTCCCAATCAGCTACACTGGATATGTTTATGGTGCTGCGCTTTCCTGGAATGTAGAGAACAATCTAGATGTAGACACTGCAAAATATTTAAATACATTCATCTTCGCGGATCGTTCCGAGGGTATTGGTCAACTACTCCTTGATCTCGGCAATTACTATCAGCTTGAATCCGAGATTATTCGTTCAAATGATACGGAAATGTCCCTGCTTCTTCGTACTAATCTCGACAATTTGTTAATTGTAGAGAAACTTACCGAAGAGCATTTCAAAAATCTCGAAGAATACATGCTCTCTATCGAGGCACGTCTCTCGGGGCTTGATCTTCAATGTGATGATGCTGATCTTGTTCTTAAGGAACTGAGTAACGGAATCCATTTTGTGAAGCACGCTGTGCAGCTTGGAAGAATTAAACTGCAGCTGGCATCCGCGCCAGATTCGATTGACCCTAATCTGATTACGGAGCAAATCAATGATTTGAATGTTCTACTTCATCAATATCGCCTATTGTGGACCGAGCGCAACCGACTCGGTGGCTTAGATCAAAGTATTTGGAGACTTCTACGTCTTAGAGGTCAATACGAAGCATTGAAATCGAAGTAATTTCCTCATCCTAGCTGCAATTGGCGAGTCGAACGTTGAATTTAATGTTTCCGACTCGCTATGCGCAGCTCTTCATATTGATTTTCAAGCATTTCCCGCTCCCGCTTTTCATGCTTTTCTCTGCCGATTCCCTCTTTCATGCTTTCCTCATCCTCATAGATTTGCCACAGATCAGAGAACAAATAATCTTTGATTTCTACTGTTTTTCCATTCAATATCCCATTGGTCCAAATAAGTCCCGCAGAGGTACGCATCACAATGCGGCCGTCTGGCGTTTCAGCCTTTTGCCCCATTCGAATAGTCATAAGCATTTGTCCAAAAGTAAAGCACTCCATTCGTCCTTAAACCTCCTAAATTTTAGTTGTAATGGAATAAAGAGAAGGATATAATCAGGGCGAAAGAACCAGTTTTTTGCAATTTTATTGTAGGAGGGATGCAATGGATTGGCTAAATGATTACGAAGAAGAACTCCGCTTAGTATTTCAAGAAAGTAGAAAGATTATCTCCGAATTTCCTGAGCCTCTAAATTCACAAGGCATGTCCTATCTTGAACATTTTAACGTATTCAATGCGGAAAGCCACAAAAATTACATATGTTATCTATTACCCTTTTGGCTTCAGAAAAGCTGTGGGCTCTCAGCAGAAATTACCCGTCAAATGTCGATGGGCAATGTCTTCTTCATGCTATATTTTTTCATACAGGATGACCTGATGGACAGCAAAGAATCCTCTACATACGAAAGATTACCTTTAGCGAACCTACTCTATGTTGAATTTTTGAATATCTACAGACTTTTATTTCCGAATGACTCCTCTTTCTGGACATCGTTCAATCGTTATATCGCTCAATGGGCAGACAGTGTTAGTAATGAAACCACCAGTGATTATTTTCTTAATGATCGGATCAAGATCCCTTATAAAGCCAGTCCGCTCAAACTATCCAGTACCGCTGCCCTTCTGCTATCTGGTAAGGATTCTCTTGTACCGCAGTCTGAGGAAGTGATCGACTCTGTTCTACTTACACTGCAAATGCTTGACGACTATGAAGACTGGAACGTGGATTTATCAGAAGGCAGCTATAATTGTCTCCTCTCACTCACACGAAGCTATCTATCCACTGATAAAGCAACCACACTCACATCAAAAGAGGTCGAATTCTTCCTGTTTACAGCAAACGGACTACGTACCTATGCTGAGCTAGCGCAGGATACGCATCGCAAAGTAATGGCTTCCAGCTTAGATATACCTCATCTCCTAGCATTCCACTCCATGTTGGTGACGAACTTACAACAGATCTCAGATTCTATCGAAGCAGAAAAGCAGCTTTTACAAGGTGGAGGCTTGTTTTATTATTTGTCAAAAAATATACAATAAATCTATTATTTTGTAATAAAAAGAATAGATTTAGCACAATTGCTATGTTATATTATTAAAGGTAAATATATACATTTTGGAAAGGGTGATTATTATGTCAGAAGCAGTTCTTAGAAATCAAGTCATTCAAAAGGCATGGGAAGATCCAAGTTTTAAGCAAAGACTACTCGCAGATCCAAAAGCAGCTCTCCAAGAAGCGCTAGGCGTAATCATTCCCGACAGCGTTACCTTGAAAGCCGTTGAAGAAGGTTCAAATGAATTCTATCTTGTAATCCCACCAAGTCCATCATCAGATGTATTGAAAGCAACCGCAGCACCACGCGGTTCTTGGTAAGACAGCAGGATTAACCTCATAGGGAGTAGGAATCATCCGGAGCTTCTGCCAATGGCAGTATGGTAATGGATTCGGTTCCTACTCCTTTTTTGCTTGTAAATCTCACTTCACCTTGCATAGCTTCAATGATGCGAAAGGTGACCATCAATCCTAAACCTGTTCCTTTATTTTTTTTGGTGAAATATGGTTCTCCGAGTCGGTGCAGAACATCAGGGTCCATTCCTTCCCCGTTATCTTTGATGTGAATAATCACTTTATTATCTTCACCGTACACCGACATATAAATGAACCCTTCTTCACTGAATGATTCAATGCTGTTCTTGATAATGTTAATGAACGCCTGCTTAAATTTCGAGGAATTTCCTTTTACCCATAATTGGCCGGATACATCCAGAATCATTTTCCCTCCATTGATGTGACACAGGGGCTGCATAATACTCTCAATATGCTTGAATTCATCATATAAATTCAGACTAGAGATCGTCTCAAATTCTGGTTTAGCAAAGGTTAAGAAATCTGTAATAATATTGGATGCACGATCTAGTTCACTTAGGGCCATTGACATATAAATTTGCTCTTCGTTAACGGATTTCTCGCTAAGCAGCTGAAGAAATCCCCGGGTGACTTGTAGTGGGTTTCTTACTTCATGAGCTACGGATGCAGCAAGCTCGCTAATGATCTCCATTTTTTCCGAACGCTCCAATTCATTGTTGAAACGCTCTAGTTCTCTAGAGTAATTAACAACCTGTTGATGGTTATAGGCTAATCTTCGTTCCAGAATTACGATCAAGGAAATAATGAAAGCAACCAGCCCCCACTTCCACAAGAACAAATCATAATTCCCTTTTTGGATGTAATACCATAATAGCTCTGCAACTACAGTAAACGCAGCGGTTCCAAATCCAATGGCAAACACAATAGCATCTTTATTTCCTTTAAGAGAGAACATAACCACACATGCGATCAGCAGGATGAATTGGAGGATAAGGATAACCCCTATAATGGTGGTAGAAATAAAATAATAGAACTCAATATAGCGATTATTTGATAGGAGATTGATTAAAAGACATAACAAACAAAAAGAAGAGTAAAGCACTTGAAATTGACGAAATTTTCGAATGATACTGAATTTACCACTACCGAATAATTTCTCAAATAAAAAGGTAAGCGCTGGGAGAAGTGAAAAAAGGGCTAAGTCTAGGCAAACGTTACTAATTGGCCCCAATTTATTATAAAAGGTATAGATGAAGGGGGAGTAGGTTATAGAAAGGATTCCGGTAGCCGCTATAACCACTGCTAGTGAAGCAACACTGGAGAAATAATCTCTGTTTATGTATAGAGCACTTATAAATAGAACGATAGCCACCAGAAAAAAAGCGCAGCCCAAAATCACATCACTTAGTCCATTCTCAATATATTCATTAATTAATTGACTATGTTCACCGATCATTACACTTTTTTTAATTCCAATTCTGTCTTGCATGGTTTCTGTCCAGATATATAGTGTTTTCCCGTTATCTTCTTTACTTAAAGGCAACAGCAAAGAATAGTTATCCTTGATATATTTACGATTTTCCTCGAAGATCAAACGATCCTCCACATACACTCTCACATGAAGAGCATATAAAGTATCGATATACACCGAAGGAGACACATAACTTAAATCGGGTAAGGAAATACGGGTCCAAGAAGAGGATACTCCTGAAGGTAACTCCGGGAGTTCCTTCTTAGAATCTACGTTCATCCAGCTTTGCTGGCCTTCACTCCACGGAATCTCTTGTCCTGCATTTCCTGTTTCATCCCCCCATTTCATTTGCCACTTTGTAATTTCTTGGGATGGATTTGGGTTCGCTGCCGATACAATAATAGAGCCACAACCTATCAGGAGGAGTGAAAGGGTGATTGTAATGTGGAGTATTCTAACCATCAAGCGCATATAGGCACCTCAGAAGGAAGTTTCAGAAACAATATTCTGTGTGTTACTACTTCGCTCACTATGCTACCCTTTCCTTCTAAAAAACGGAATAATCATTAAATTCTCCTAGTTTTTTCTAGCCGTTGGCAATTTAATGATAATCTCCGTTCCTTCCCCCTTCTCACTATGAAACTCCGTTGTCCCTTCCATCGCCTCAATTATTCGGATGGTTACCATAAGTCCAAGTCCTGTTCCTTTTGTTTTATTAGAGTAATAGGGCTCACCCAATCGGGCCAGTTCACTACCATTCATCCCTTCTCCATTATCACGTACACTAATCATTACATGGGCTTCGGATTTCCAGGCCGTAACTCTAATAAGTCCATTATCCTGCAAAGCTTCGATGCTATTTTTTATAATATTAATAAACGCTTGTTTAAATTTGGCAGATGATCCAATTACGCAGAGTTCCGACTGCAGGTTGAGTTCAATGACTCCCCCTTGCAAATTCGCAAGCGGAGCGAGAATACCCGACACATGCCGTAACTCCTCGGATACATTAAGCCTCTCAATGGTCTCTAGCCCTGGCTTAGCAAAGGTAAGGAAGTCTGAGATAATAACCGTAGCTCTATCCAGTTCTGCGATAGCCATCTGCATATATTCCCTCTCCTTATAATCTGAGCGTTCTCCTAGGATCTGAAGGAAACCACGGGTTACCTGTAAAGGATTCCGTACCTCATGCGCTACAGAAGCTGCCAATTCACTTATAATCTCCATTTTCTCGGAACGCTGTAAATCATTATTAAACGTCTCAAGCTTACGAGAATATTCAACGAGTTGTTCATGGTTTCTCGTAAACCTTCTCCCCAGAATGACGATTAAGGATAATACGAAAACCATCATCCCCCACTTCCACCAATATAATTGATAGGATTCTCTGGATATGTAGTATACGATCAATTCGACAAGAGATATAAATGCAAAGATTGTAAATCCTGTAGTAAAAACAATAGCATCCCCATTGCCGCGATAAGTATGAATAAACGCTAAGCTTACCAATAATATAAATTGCACAATCATAATGATGCCTAGAATATCAGCAGTCATGAATCTATAAAAGTCTTCCAGCTGATACGACAGAAGGATATTAATAACCATTAGTGAAAGACAGAATATAGAATAAACCAATTGAAACTTACGGAATCGGGTGACGATTTGTTTTTTCCCTGAACCGAATATTTTCTCAAAATAAAAGGTTACGGATGGCAACAAGGTGTACAATGCTAAATCAAAGAATACAAGCACGATTTTCCCATAATCTCCGAGGATGATCGGCAAAAACGAAGAATACGTAACCACTATGACTCCAATGGATAAGAGAATTAACACCAACAAAAATCCGGCCGTAAAAAATCCTTTTCTCAAGAATAATGAACAAATAAACAGGACAATAGCTATAAAGATAAACGTCATCCCAATGATGATATCCATTAAGCCCTGCTTCACATAAATGGACAACAGCTCACTGTAGCGATCTACTCTTATTTCGCCTTCTATTCCTAAATCTTTGCTTCCTCCGTGTGTCCATATGTATAGTTCCTTCCCTCCATCTTCTGTGGATAAAGGAATTAGAATTTTGCTGCCGTTGAAATTGTATTTATTCTCAGAATCATATACTAACGCGTTATTCACATAAGCTTTGACGCTATTTCCATATACCTTATTAATGAATAACGCGGATTTCTCGCTCATTTGCGGCAAAGAAAACCGGAGCCACGCTGAGGATGTACCTTTTGGCGTCTCTGGTTTGTGATTATGAGGCGTTACGCGAATCCATTCATCATCTGAAGCTGCTACAGCTTCTTCGACATTCTCTGCTTCTGTATTTCCAAATCTAATCTCCCAACTTGACAGCGCAGAGTCTGATGATCCAGCACTCACTATCGCCGAACCGTAAGGCACTATTGCTGTTAGCAATAGAAATAATAGCAAAGTAGCCGCTATCTTTGGTTTTGGCAACTTCATCGTAGCACCTCAGTAATTCATTAGTTGTTTAAATGATCATATATGATTCTTAATTTCGACAACCTTCGCACTATTCCTGCCTATTCTTGTAAATTTTCTCGAAAAAAGACGTTATTTATCGGCGTTATTCCCTGATTATTTATAAAACGATTCGATCATAGGCAATCGGGTAAAGATACATATGAGAAGTCCAAATCTTAACCTACCAAGGGAGTGAACGGCTATGGAAGATACACCTAATAAAACTGAAGCCGATTTTGCATATGAGCGTTATATTCAAGCTGATATTGATGTAGAGGATGTTGTCAATGAAGATGCCGACCCCGTGTTGGTTGGCGATAAATATTTAGCGGCTGATATTGGTTTAAACCAACCTGAGGAAACACTCGAAAGAAATGACTTGCTGGAATCCGATGCATTCCTCGCCGCTGAAACGGCAGGACTAACAAGTAGCGATAATGCTGAGGACGAGGAGCTGCTAGAAATGGAAGAGGACGATCCGCCATTGGAAGATATTCCTGATGCAGATGAGGTGTATCCTGGATCCATCATCGACCCTGCTTCACCACCAGTAGATGGCATGCCTGGAACGGACGTCTTAAACGGATCACAGGGAGATTAGACTATATAAAGCCGCCGGGCTAAGATCCGGCGGCTTTATTTGTTTTTCAATATGAGCACTTTCTTCATTAATGGTTACTCTTGAGCAGCCGGTTATTCTGCTGAACGCGCTGCTGCAATTTGGGAATCCAGCTTACGGGTCTTAACCAATACCGCTGCTACAAGCAGCATCACCCCATTGATCACAAACACCCAGCGGATCTGGATAAAAGCCCCAAGTAATCCGCCTATAATAGGCCCGGCCATTGTCGCGAGTTGAGATGCCGCTTGGTTGAGACCAAAAGCACGTCCGCGAAACCCGGGCTCAATCACTTGTACAATCATTGCATTTACAGATGGAAGCACACCTGCATAGAACAAGCCATAAGCAAAACGAAGAACGGCGAATTCTACATACCCTGTAACAAAGAATTGCAGAATATTACCGATACCTCCACCGATTAATCCAATGAACAAGATCATCCCGAAGCCCTTCCGGCTTCCGATTCTCCCCCACTGAGGAGCCATTAGCACAGTAGCAATACCCACAGCGGAGAATACAATTCCTGAGCTTAGCGAGGCGCTGCTTTTGGCGATTCCCATGTCTAGCAGATGTATCGGAATAAGCGGCTCCAGAATCATAACAGAAAAGGTGCTTATCCCCGCCAGCGATAGCAAAGTCATAAATGCGCGATTGCTTCGCGCTTCCTTGATATCATCACTTACATGAGACCTCGGAGCAGATCGGTCAAAATTCTCTTCTTTAGCAAAAAAAGTAGCGATAAGTGCCGAAACGAGTACAATACCTGCTGAGAATAAAAAAGCAACCCGATTGCTTGTGTAAAAGCTCACTACACCGCCGATCAATGGACCAATGATACTACCCGTTGCTCCGGCTGTAGACATAATACTCAGCGCATAACCGGTCTTATCCTCAGGTGTGTTCGTAGCCACCATGGCTATCGCAGCCGGAACAAATCCAGCAAGCAATCCTTGTAGTACGCGCACGATCAGAAAGACGTAAGGATCATGCACGAAGTAATTAATCAGATATAAGGCTGCCAAACTGAAGCCCGAGCGAATAAGCATCGGCTTCCGACCATATTTGTCGGCGAGGGAACCCCAGTAGGGAGAAATTAAAGCGCTGGCTAGAAAGGTTATGCCAAAGCTAACCCCAGACCAAATTTCCAAATGATTCGTAACCCCAAGCTCATCACTCAAAAAAATAGAGAGGAACGGAATAGAGATCGAATACGCCGTACTACAAAAAAAGACACCCACCCAAAGCACGATCAAGTTCCGTTTCCATGAAAAGCGCATGATCTACACATCCTTTCTTGATGTTCTCGCGGAAACATTCCTATTATTGTAAACCTCTTTTGAGAATGTGCCAATCCCACATGTCATAACTGACCTTTGCATGTAAAGGGACAAAGAGGTTATTATGAGAAGTACCTACGAGATTATTCAAGAAAAAGGAGAGATTGATTAGTGAAGTCTACACGAGCAAGATCTGCTATCCTAATGGTCATGTTATGCCTGGTGATGGTTATTGCAGCAGGTTGCGGTAATAAGCCTACCAATAACAATGCCAGCAGTAATAATGGAAGCAGCAGTGGAGCAGCAGGAAATAACGCAAGCAGCGAGACAAATGCTGGCGCTAACGAAGGACTCCCTTCAGCTACAGCAAGCCACCCCATTGTGACTATTGAGATGGATAACGGAGGCATCATCAAAGCCGAGCTTTATCCTGAAGTTGCCCCTAACACTGTTAACAACTTCATCTCACTGATTCAAAAAGGATTTTATGACGGCACCATATTCCATAGAGTGATCCCTGACTTCATGATTCAGGGCGGTGACCCTGATGGCACCGGTATGGGTGGCCCAGGATATAGCATCGCTGGAGAATTCTCTGGAAACGGGTTTACTAATAACCTGTTGCATACGGAAGGTGTTCTGTCCATGGCAAGATCGCAGGCTCCAGATTCTGCCGGTTCCCAGTTCTTTATTATGGATGCAGCTTATCCTAGTCTAGATGGAAGCTATGCCGCTTTTGGTAAAGTTACCGAAGGCATGGACGTGGTTAAATCCATTGTTGGCTTGAAAACAGACAGTTCAGATCGTCCAGAAGAGCCACCAGTGATGAAGAAAGTAACCGTCGACACCCTGGGCGTCACTTACCCAGAACCACAAAAGGTACAATAACAAGCAAAAACGCCGTTGGCGTCCTTAAAGGACGCCAACGGCGTTTTTGCTTGTGAAAGACTAATTTAAGTACCTATGCAACTTATCCCCGTAGTGATCTTCTGCTAAGAGCATGTTGACCGTTACGCAAGAAAGTACTACGAGTATTTCTTAATAAGGAAATCCGCTCCTCTGCAAGCTGATTTGCCGCAACAGAAGTAGGAATTCCATTTAGACGTGAGATTTCCAGCACGCGGGTGATGTTATCGTAAATTTTTGAAACCTGCTTAAATGCACGTTCCTTATTATAACCATTCAGTTCATCCGCAATATTAATAACGCCACCAGCATTAATCACATAATCAGGAGCATACACAATGCCCATTTCGTGCAGAGTATCGCCATGATAGGCCTCTTTTAACTGATTGTTGGCTGCGCCTGCGATCACCTTCGCCTTAATTACCCGGAGGGACTCATCATTGATCGTTGCTCCGAGTGCGCATGGAGCATAGATATCACAGTCTGTACTGATAATATCTGCGGGATCGACTGCTTTGGCGCCGTAAGCCTCTACTGCACGCCCCACAGCTTCTTTATGAATATCGGTTACGATAAGCTGAGCGCCCTCTTCATGAAGATGCTTACACAGCGAAAAAGCCACATTCCCAACGCCTTGAACGGCTACAGTCTTTCCTTCGAGCGAATCACTGCCAAACGCTGCTTTGGCCGCTGCCTTCATCCCTTGGTATACGCCGTAAGCCGTCGCTGGTGACGGATTGCCCGATGAACCATAAGTAGGAGATGTACCTGTAACATAATCTGTCTCCTGATAAATAATGTTCATATCTTCTTCTGTAGTGCCAACATCCTCGGCTGTTATGTAACGTCCATTCAAGCCCTGTATGTATCTTCCAAAAGCACGGAACATCGCTTCATTCTTATCCTTCTTGGGATCCCCTATAATTACTGTTTTCCCACCGCCTAAATTTAGGCCGGATACTGCATTTTTGTACGTCATCCCTTTCGCTAATCGAAGCGCGTCAACAATCGCTTCCTCTTCTGTAGCATAGGTCCACATCCGTGTTCCACCCAGTGCGGGCCCTAATGTCGTGTCATGAATGGCGATGATTGCCTTTAATCCTGATGCTTTATCCTGACAAAATAACAGTTCCTCGTAATCGTCCTGCTCGAGTGTTGCAAACAATTCCATTCTTAATATCCCCTATCTCTTTGTTATATTCCAGATGTTGGTTGTTACTCTTACCTCTCAAAGTATTGTAGCAGAATGTGTCGTAAAACAAAAAGAACCACGTCACCCTTATAACTTTCAATGGATGACGTGGCTCTTATATGAATGCTACTGCACCGAATAGAGTGCAATTGTCAAAATGTGTTACAGCTTAGCAATTGTTTCTGTAAGAACAGGAACGATTTGCGATTTACGGGATACTACACCTCTGAGAAGTGCTTTATTGTCATCAAGCTTAACATTGTACGCCGTTTCTACTGCACCTGCAACACGACCCAGAGCCAGACCCACAGAATCGTTATTGAGGATATCTGTAACTACAAACAAAAATAGATCCAATTCTTTTTCAGCAATAATGGTAGTAAGTGCAGTTTCCAGTTCAGCTTGTTTGGAGAGAACATCATTAACATCCACCGCGTTCACTTGAGCGATTTCAACTTTGTATTCACCCATTTTGAATTCCTTTGCATCCAAGGAAATCAGTTGAGCGATACTCTTGTCGCTAAGATCAGCTCCAGCTTTCAGCATGTCGAGACCGTAGCTTTCAGCATCTACACCAGCGATTTCAGCAAGCTCACGTGCTGCAGCTACATCTTCCGCAGTGCAAGTTGGTGATTTAAACAGCAAGGAATCAGAAATGATCGCAGACAGCATCAATCCGGCGATTTCTTTAGGAATAGCAACTCCGTTTTCTTTATACAACTTGTTAAGAATAGTAGCTGTACAGCCTACTGGCTCAGCACGATAGTATAACGGATGTGCAGTCTCAAAGTTTGCGATCCGGTGATGGTCGATAACTTCAACCACGCGCACTTGATCAATGTCATTCGCACTTTGTTGGCGTTCGTTATGGTCAACAAGAATAACCTGATTTGCTTCACCAGCTACGTTCTCTACCAGACGAGGAGCAGCGACTCCGAAATGATCAAGCGCAAATTGCGTTTCACCACTAACCTCGCCCAGACGAACGGCCTCAGCATCCCAGCCCAATTCCTTTTTGAGTGCAGCATAAGCAATTGCAGAACAAATGGTATCCGTATCCGGATTTTTGTGTCCAAAAACCAAAGTTTTTTCCATTTCCAATCTCCTTACTATGTTTTAGTGAGATTAATATACCATACATTGATAGCGGCTTCCAGATTGTGTGGTTTGAAAAATGCTTTATCGGCATTCAATTAGCCTCTTCTAAGGTTGCTCACGCCCTAGTCTTTGGAAGTGGTACCGGCTTGTCCTCCCCATGCAGTGGCTCATTATCCGAGAAAAGGTCCGGATTCTCTGTCAGCATCTGGCTTAGGATATCCGTCGTTTCTACCGTCCCACATACCCTGACTAACGCGTCTCCAAAATTACCCTTGCGCATGGCACCGCCCTCTTCAAGCTCACGCTCCACCTTCCAAAAATGCTCCGACCAAGAGAGGCCACAATGTCTGCGAGAAGGCACCATGATTTCATCTCCACCCGGCGTCACCGTATATAGCTCCTCATGGGTATCCGTCATTCTGCCTGGAATATCGACCCACTCTTCAATGCCATGGATGAACGTATTCCGCCGAAGATCGACTCCCAGCAGTAAAATTTCCGCCTTTCGATCAAGTAGCTTGCCCCATGCTGAACCACGGGCGCACGGCGTATCCCAGCGTTCATCCCCCGTAGTGAACTCCTCAGCATCTGCACCTAAAGCCGCTACAGAATGTGTCGGATGCCAAGAGCGAATAACACCTGGACGTTTACGGAATAACTCCGGTAATATCCCTACACAAGATGGGGAATCTTGAACAGAGAACCTTGGATTGTCTGCATTAATATAAGCCCATGTATGAGTTGGCAATACGAGCAGTCCATCCTTCATATATTCACTGAGTACATCCAGTACTGTGTTCGCGCCTCCATCTACTTCCCCAATGCTTTTTAATGACGAATGGACCAGAATAGTCCCTTGTGGATCAAGCTTTAGCTCCTGCAATTGTTTCATCAAACTAGTTGTTGTGTGCATTGTACACTCTCCTTATGTATGAACTGGATTTTATGATGCATAAACATCTACTTGCAAAAATCGCATTTTACTATTAAAATTATAGTAACTTAATAATACTCACTAAATATTTTAAAGATCAAAATATAACTTACTCACATTTAGCATTTACACGGAGGTAATTACACATGACATTAACATTAAAAGGACTACACCACGTATCCGCAATTACAGGTAAAGCGCAAGAAAACTTTAGGTTCTATACCGAAGTACTTGGACTGCGTCTCATTAAAAAGACAGTAAACCAGGATGATATTTCAGTGTATCATTTATTCTATGGTGATGAGAAGGGTAATCCCGGAACCGAATTAACTTTCTTCGAACTCCCGATGACGGGACGCAACCGTGCAGGCAATAACAGCATCTCCGCGCTCTCCCTTCGAGTGCCAAATGATGCTGCACTTACCTATTGGGAGCAGCGTTTCACCGAGCTTAACGTAGAGCATGAAATGATTCAAACCATCGGTGGCCGCCAGGCTTTAGCCTTCCGTGATCACGAAGGGCAACGTTTCATTCTAGTATCCGACGAAAATGATAATGGTGTTGCCGGCGGCATCCCTTGGGCTAAAAGCCCGGTACCTGCTGAATATGGGATTGTTGGCCTAGGTCCTGCACATCTTACAGTAGAAAGTGCAGAGCATACGGCGGTTGTACTGGAGCAATTGCTTGGCTTCCGCCGCAAAAGCACTTATCCTTCAACCATTGCGGGCCAGCCAGATGTGATTGTATTTGAGACTGGAGAAGGCGGATCAGGTGCAGAGGTTCACCTAGAGGAACGCAATGATCTAGAGCAGGAACATTTGGGACGAGGTGGTGTGCACCATGTCGCATTCCGCGTGGATAACGAGGAGGAATTGAAGCAATGGGTCGAGCATATACGCACAGCTCAGCTTCCTAACTCCGGATTCGTGGATCGTTTCTACTTCCGCTCCCTTTACTTCCGTGAGCCTAACGGCATTCTTTTTGAGCTAGCTACAGACGGGCCAGGCTTTGCAACAGATGAGCCAATGGAAAGTTTGGGCGAATCTCTTGCACTGCCACCATTTCTGGAATCGAAACGCCAGCAAATCGAAGCTTATCTGAAGCCACTGGATACTCGGCAATAAGATTCTTCAGCTCACTTAATAAAAGGTGTGAGTCGCTGATGCGCTCACACCTTATTTTTTATTGAAGATCCGTTGTCTTGCCTACAATGTCTAAGAGCTCCGACAGAACTCGAATTTCGTATTTCGGTTGAACACCCGACGTATTCTCTTTACCGAGCGGGTTAAACCAGCAAGTATCGATCCCATAATTGATTCCGCCTTGAATATCAGACGTTAAGGAGTCCCCTACAATCAGTACTTTTTCCTTATCCGAAATCCCCAATTTGGCAAAAGCATAATCAAAAATCCCTGTCTCCGGCTTCTGACAACCAGCCTCCTCTGAAATAATGATCTGCTCAAATGTTCCACTAAGCGGTGATCCTTGGATTCTGGAAGTTTGCACTTCTTTAATTCCGTTCGTAATGATTGCTAATCGACAGCCGGCAAGCTCCTCGCACAGCTCGATCGCTCCCTGGATCAGAAAGGTTCCCTCGCCTAAGAAACGTAGATACGCTTCACTAAACGCCTCAGGATCTAGCTCCAGCGCATTCGCAGCGAATAACCGATTAAACCGTTCCACGCGTAATGCCGCAGAACTAATCTTCCCCTGCTCTAAATCACGCCACAGCGCATGATTAATCTCCTGATAACTGGCAGCATAATCCTCAGCACCTGTGGGCATCCCAACATGTAGAAATGCGTTAGATAACGCGTGACTTTCTGCCATTCCGTAATCAAACAGTGTATCGTCAGCATCGAATAAAATAACGTCGTATTTCATAAATATCCCCCAAAACTCTTTTCTCAAAAAGGTACTACAGTGATACAATCAAGTCAACTTATCAGTCAGACGACAAAAATTTACTTTTTTAAGGTAGTTTTAAGCGAATTGTGTTATTTTAAAAAGAAAACGGTGGTGAGCGTCATATTATACGTTTTATCGTTTCTAATGTCTTTTTCTATCGTCTACTTTCTAATTCCGCCGCTCGGCAGACTAGCTTTCCGACTCGATTTTGTGGACAAGCCTCGTCAGGACGTTGAGCGTAAAATTCATAGAGAGCCTATACCGCTTACGGCCAGTTACGCCATATTCATTGGATTCTTCATTACCTATCTGGTATTTGCCCGTGAATTCTCCATGGAAACCGTCGCGCTGTTTGCAGGGGGCGTACTGCTGCTGACCATAGGCACCATAGATGATTGGTACAAAACAAAAGGTAAGGATTTCCCGGCACTGCCCAAAATGATTGTGCAGGTTAGTGCGGCTGTTCTTGTTTATCTTTCGGGCAACGCATTTACAGGCTTCTACAACCCCTTCTCAGGGGATTATATCGTTCTCCCCGTTGTATTACAGTTTCTATTGACGATTATCTGGATCTTCGGCGTGACCACTGTCATTAATTTCTCGGATGGTATGGATGGTTTGGCTGGCGCCTTAACTGCGATTTCGGCCATAACACTATTTATTGTCGCGTTAACTAAAGGGCAATCCGCTTCTGCGATTATGGCAATTTCACTAGTCGGCGTTACGATTGCTTATCTACGCTATAATAAACCGCCTGCCAAAATCTTTATGGGCGACGCCGGGGCTACCTTTCTCGGTTTCATCCTTGCAGTAATCGCACTCGACGGTGCGTTTAAGCAAGCTACGGCCCTGTCGCTGTTCATCCCGATTCTGGCGCTGGGCGTTCCGATCTTCGACAATATTTTTGTCGTCGTCAAACGCTTTATCCAAGGCAAGTCCATTTATCAGGCCGACGCTACCCAGGCTCATTACCGCCTGCTTCGTGCAGGTCTGAGCCAGAAGCAAGTCGTTGCCGTGTTATGCTTGATCAGCGTTTGTCTATCGTTATCCTCTATCATCCTGTTGTTGATCGAGACTTGATGTATTATTTGCGGATTAGTATCGTACAAGAGCAACCCTATCGACTAGTCCATTGAAGTAATAAAAACGAGCAAGTTTCCAATGTGGAAACTTGCTCGTTTCTTGTTTGAAGTTCATACTTCTTCAAGCCCATAACTCTGCATCCAAACACATCATCTCATCTGTCGCTTTTTTGCGTAAACTCGGCTAACCTACGGTAAATCCCTACGATCTCCTCCATAGGCATCCTCACTAATCCACTGGAAGAGGGAGCTACAAATTCACGTACACCGTCTACCTTCGGAGGTACATCCCCTTGAAATCCCCAGTTTGCTTTAGTCCTACGGCTAAACTCTGTATATACACCTTTTCCTACAAAACAGGCGACCTGCGGGCGATACAATTCCAGCTTGGAGCGAAGCAATTCTCGGCCCTCATTATATTCCTCACGGGTAATATCGTCGATTCCCCGTGTAGGCCTGGAAACAATATTCGTAAAACCATAACCCAGCTTAAGTAGTTCCCCGTCCTCAGACGCGTCGTATAACCGAGGAGTAAGTCCTGACTGATGTAAGATTCTCCAGAAATTATTTCGCGGATTCGCGTAATGGTGCCCCACTTCACCTGAACGAATACTCGGGTTAAAGCCAATAAATACAATCTGTAATCCGTGATCTAGGTGATCTGAAATTCCATCCATGTGAGTATGCCTCCTAACCAAACGTTGTTCTAATTCTACAATGGGGTATACACATTAAGACAGGAAGCCGGAATTGGGTCCGCCAGCCATACCTCATTACCCGCACAATAAAAAGTTACACCCATTTGACCAGCGCTAATCGTATCAACAGTCAGTAGAATCAATTTCCCTCTGCGGCTTCCGGCCAGACTGGCAAAATGTGTCCCTTCGGATAAATGAACATATTGGCGTCCCATTGATTGGAGTCCCTCTTCTAAAATAACTGAGAGAACGCCAGTATGAGTTCCGTGATAAAGCGTAGATGGCGGAGTTCCCGGATCATAGGAAATTTTGGTATGACTATGCCCGTACCGAGCTTTGATTCGATCTCCATTGATTTCAAATCGTTGCTTCTCGCAGCTGGCAACCACTTGCTGAATATCTCCCACAGTCACCTCAGACCATCTAGGAGCTTTCACAAGCACGGACAACAAATCGTCCAACGTACAGGAACCATCCTCAGGATCCAAAATAAGGCCATACTGCTCTGGAGTATGCCGGAGCAATTTAGTCATAAATTTGCTTAACGACACTTCTGTAGCATTGCTTAACATTATATTTCCACCTCAATTCATAACTCATTTCTATTCTATTCTCTACAGCCGTGGATCTACAGGATCAGACTCCAAAGACAGCGCAGCAAGCACACATTCATGTACGCGTTCTATCGGCTCTTTACGAATAAAACGTTCCACCGATTCCCGGCTAAGCGCACATTCCATTAAGGCATTTCGCTCTTTTTTGCTTGTTTTGCGCTGCTTGAGGCGTACAAGATTGTCCGGCTGTAAATAATCTATTCCATAGATAATATGCAGATATTTACGCCCTCTCACCTTGAGTGCAGGCTGAACCAGTTTATCTCCATTACGTGTTATAAATGTTTCCGGTTTGATAACAATCCCTTCATGCCCATCCTCCGTCATCTCTTCCCACCAACGGATTATCTGTTCCTCGTCCGCTTCATTACAAACCGTGCGGTATTCAGTCTCCATAAATAAAGGTGACAACTCCGCTAGTTCACGATTATGCTCCATATGCCAAAGATGGCTGTGCTCAAAGAAAGTTTGTCCGCTATGCGCAAGCGTGTGGAAGGGAGCAATCTTAATCCCCTCTAATCCACTAACGTCCCAGCAATACTTTTGGAAAGCTTCCTTAAAAAGATGAGCATTCTGGAGCTTCTCCTCCATTTCCTGTATCCACGAGGTAACATCTCGCCCTGATCTTTCAGCCTCACGCAGCTTCTCCAAAAGATGCTCCCGATCTAACAGTGCAGCTTCAGCCACATGTGCATATTGGGAGGAAATCAGCTCACGCGCTTTCAAGTTCCACGGTACGATCTCCGCATCTAGGAGCAGCAAATCGGTGTTATTTTTCGCAAAATAATTCGCCTGCACGAGATCCGCGTTCAGCCTACGTAACACTTCAGATTCAGTATCCCTGTCAAAAAAAGCTCGGCCTGTACGTGTATAAATCGTGCCTAACGACGGCCTGCCCACATACGATAATGCCGCCTCTTCATCCCGGAATAACAATAGAATGGCCCGGCTGCCCATATGTTTTTTCTCCGCGATCATTGTCTTCACACCTTGTGCACGGAAATAAGCAAAAGCTTCACGCGGATGCTCCAGATAGTTCTCATCTATAGACACTGAAGGCGGCGGACTCATGGTCGGTGGAATATATACCAGTTCCTCTAGTGGAACCGTAAAGTGGGAGACCGTGTCTATAGCCGCTTTAACGAACTCTCCGCGCACCGTTATCTCACCGTAAAGGTCAGACTGGACTGAGTAGCCCTCCACGAATTTGCGCAGGTTAGGTGGTGAGAATCTTCCCCGCTCCCAACGAATTAACGGACTGTCGGGATCACCTGCATAATCGCGTTTTGCTTTAACACTAACGAATTTCCCTTCAGGGTAACGGTACGCAGTTAAAGATCCGCCAAATACAGCGCCTTGGTCGATGTTCACTGTATTTTTCACCACGGTTGGAAAAGGTCTAGGATCATGCCCCCAGACGATAATCTCTCCAGATTCGTGTTCGACATACCATTCTTTCCTTACAGGTGCACCCTTGCCATCCATTCCATCAGTGTCCCCATATCGGCAGAAGTCCTGAATCCGTTTGGACTGCTTGCCGATAAATTCATCGCGAATGCCGGCATGGGTAACTACGACCCGCCGCACGCCATTGCGGCCAAACAACAAGTGGCTAGGCGCGGACAACAGAAACTGTTTAAGCTCATCCCTAAGCCTTTTTGCTTCCTCATCGCCTGCTTCTAGCGCAAATGCCTCCAGCTCGGCGACGATATTCTCGTCTCCGTGGCTTAATGTAACTTTGCGGCCATCCAGGTAGCGGGCGATTTTCCAGCCATGGTTGCTGTCGATCATGCGGGCGATTCCAGCATCTACATGCTTTTTCCAAAACCTCATCGTCTTCAGCGATTCCGGACCCCGGCTCATCACATCCCCCACAGAAATTAACTGCCTACCCTCGGGGTGTCTGTACAACCCTTGCTCGTCTTCCTTATATTCCAATCTTTCGAGTAGCTCGATCATCTCTTCATAACAACCATGAATGTCGCCGATTAAATCAAGTCCTTTATCGATTTCAACCCAAAGCGGGTTCTGCTTACGTTCAAAAAGTACTGACTCCGTATTTTTCAAAAAATAAGTCGAGGCAAAGCCCTCGTCCTTAACACTCCATAGCGAACGCTTGAACTGTCCATATTGTTGCTTGACGCGCTGGCGTCCTCGTGGATGCTCACGCTGTACATCCCGCTCCAGCAGCGTTTCCTCTGGAACATCGAGCACCCAAGCCAGACATGGAACATTATACTTATCTGCTAAATCTAAATATTGCTTACGGTATTCCTCTTGCAGATGTGTAGCATCCACCACCGTCAGTTTTCCAAGTCGGCAGCGCATGGCAATGACTGAATTCATTGCTTCAAATGCTAAACTTGAGAGCAGCTGATAATCATTAAAAATAATATCTGCTTCTTCGCGGGGACGATTCTTCCAATCCATAAAATCAGTGTCGCCAAGCATGCTACGGAAATCATCCGATGAGACGATTTCTGTCTGCAACAACGTGCCTTCATCTACTAATCTACGCAGTAAAGTACTTTTGCCGCTATTGGAGGGACCCACCAATACAATAATTCCTGCATGCGGAAAAAGAATGGTTCGTTGCTTTTCTTTTTTCTCTTCTGTAGTCATTACACTGCTCCCTCCTTCCTAAATATCGCCATCTGCGTCGGGTATCCAAAAGCGTCAGAACCCTCGCCAATTCCTTTAAAATCAACCGAATAATCAAAGGAGCTCGTCCAGCGCATACACCACTCGGAGAACTCTGCTCGTCCCCATTCAAAACGGTGATCACTATGCCGCATTTCTTCCGATTCCATCTCATACACCTCGTTATACTCCTTGTTCGGTGTAGTCAGGATCAATACCTTAGGACTATATTCCGCCAGAATAGTCTCCATCACTCGAGCCAGCCTATATTCGTCGATATGCTCAATAACCTCACATAGAATCATAATATCCTTGTTCCGCAGCGATTCATCGAAGTAGAACAAAGAACCTGTAACAGGCGTCGGCACGGTAACTCCTTCTCGGTCTTCAAGCTTAGAGAAGCGGTCTATTGCGCGTAGCTGTGCGTTTGCGGAAGGCTCAACCGCCCAGATCTGCTTAACGCCCGGCACACTTCCGAGCCTTGCCGAAAGTTTTCCTTCGCCGGAACCAAAGTCAACAATACTACTCTTGAAAGCCAACCCTTCTACTGTTTCTGCAATCGCCGCATAACGCAGATCATTTAATCTAATTTTAGGCTCAGCTGAAACCTCAGCAGGAGTAACAGCCACCTTTTCAGAAGAAGGGGTGGATTTCTCACCATCAAATTGCTTAATAAGATTAGCAAATCGTAGTGACCGCTTGAGAATTAACGCACGCAACGGATGACTATCCAACCAGCCTTCGCCATAACGCCTGATTTTTTCAATCTCATCATCACTGATAAAATAATGCTTATCATCATCTAATGCCGGAATCAGAATGAACAGTTGACGAAGGGCCGTTTGCAGCGTCTGTTCTCCCCGCAGCCTAATGTATCGTGCAGAACTGCGGCTTTTTAAATCAAAAGAATACACTGCATCTCCTCTTTCAAGCTCAAGCTCGTAGCCAAGTGCATGAAACAGTTCCTCAATCGTGTGATCAGGCAGGTTCGATGCTACTGGGCCAAAGGACAGCTCCAATTGAAATTTGTGATCTACCCAAGGCAAAAATACTTCCTTAGGCTTTCCATTAAGAGCTGTACCTAGCGCTGGACGGATATAAGAGCAGAACCGGCTGCTCGTAACAAACTCCCGATCGTTAATATATTGTGTGATGTCATTATGAGCTGTATTTCCTTTAACTAGAGCTATTGGATCTGGTGTGACATAGATAACGGCCGCTGTCTCTTCGTCGGAAGCTGCAGTGAATACTATACGCACTCTAGCTTCTTTATCGCTCCTGTCATATAAATTATGCGGGTTTTTAGCCAGCAGATGGGACAACATCCCTGCTCCTGACCCCGTCGCCTTGATAATCAAATGCATAAGCTTCATCTCTCCTTAATTAACAATTATTGAATTGTGAACTTACCAGTTCCATTGCCCCGTTTCTCCCCAGACCTCTATCAGTGCTGATCGGAACAAGATATCTAACGCTTCATCCATAACACCAACACTCTGTTCAAAAGCAGAAGCAACCGCCTCGTAATGAGCAATTCTCTCCTCCAAATAAGTATTGATAACATCCAAGCGCGGCTCCAGATATAGTTCATCACCGGACATTTTACGAGATAACAGGTTCTGCACGGCTTCCTGTAATTCTGAACCTTGTGGAATCAAATCCTGTACAAGCACATTAAAATCGAGCGGAGGCACTTCGTTGTATTTTTCAATCCAAGCGCATGCTAAGAGTGGTCTTAATACGTAAAAATATTTCTTGATTTTAACCTCACTGCCTTGCAGATAATCCCGGTAATTTCCTCGCGCCATGTTCAAATAGTGGTAAATGCATGATTTTGGTGAAAAGCTTTGTGGCGAGAGTTCACGGATACTTTCGGCTACAGCGTATTTTTCTTCATAGCGAATCGGTGATTCTAACCATTCCAGTAGAGGCAGATTAGATTTCCGAAATAGATTAAGCCCCTTCTTCAAGTCCCAACCGTTAATATCAAGCATGTCACTGATCGGCCGTTCTATTACATCCCTGTGCTCAAAAATAGATAAATATGCCTCAGGTCTTCGTATGTATAAGAATCTAACATCATAATCACTATCTTTGGATGGAAATCCCCAAGCCCGGCTCCCCGATTCACACGCATACAAAATGCGGACTTGTTCTTCAGATTCAATGGTCCGAAGCTGCTGAATGATCGATTGATGTATTTCCGACATATTAACCCCTCCCTTAAACCTTCTAAATATGCAAAAAAGACCATGGACTCCATCGTCCATGGCCGGGCTTCACCTAAATACAGAACTCCTTACCGGTTAATATAGCATTGTTGATTCACCGGAAATGAATACACTGATTCTAAGGCTGACCTGTAAGCCAAGGTAACAGATGGACGCAAATATGGATAAGCATTATACGATGGCTGATTATTCATATTGTTATTCATCTGTCCTTACCCCCAAGTCAAATTATATTTTATTCAGTACCATTTCATCCTTAACCTATCTCCAAAAGCATAATCCAACTATCCAGTTTCTGTCAACCAGTAGTCTTTTTCTGTAATCTATTACTAACCTTTTCTTAGCTTATTTCAGCAATACTTTCAATTCAGCCGTCATATCGGACGCTTTTAACATAACGAAATCACTATAACCCTCTTTATACAGCAGCTTCACAATGTAGTTGCCATTCTCAACTCCATAATTGAAACGATGATCTAAAATATCCGTTAATAGTGCCTTATCCTTCGTAACAACTGTAAGATTCTTTTCACGTGCAAGCACTAATCTTTGTTCAGGACTCGTAGGATTCTTAGGTGTTTGCTTATCCATAAAGTCATCTTTTACAATCTCTGCCGATTGTATATCTTCAGCGGTTGTTCGTATTTTTTCGGCATAGCCTTTTTCGTTCATCCACTTTTCAAGCTCATGGAAAGAAGACTTCCACGGATAATAATAACCATAACTTGAAGAAACTTGGTTGCTGTCCTCTTTTGCCTTTACCTCTGTTTGGATACCAGCCATATCAGGTTTCCCGTCCTTATCTATCTGTACTTCGTAGGACATATTCGAAATTTCGCGTTTGATAATCTCTTTTAGCTCTGAAATTTCCTGAGGATCAGAGATGGCTACTTTTTTATTCCTGTTAGTAACCCACATATAATCCAGGTCTTTGTCTAAGAGAGCTAAATTATACTTTTCATACTTGTAAGCTTCGGTATCCTTAACCGCCTTGAGCTCTGATTCAAACCCCTTCTTAGGGATCCAGTATTCCCTCACTAGCTTGTGACCGTTCTCCAATTGATAGGCGATGGTAAAATATTCATAAGCGTATTGTTGTGAGGTATGTTCTGGACGTACCGCAATTACCGCTTGATGAATTTTACGGACAGCTTCTATATAATCTTTATCATCGGAAAAAGGGTCCTGCCCCATATAGGGTGTAGTAGTGTACAAATCATCCGTGGGGGTATACCAACGGTAGTTAGATCCCATATACACACCACTAATCTTATCACCGGAAGGTACTCTAGCTTCATATCCGGTAACACTTGATATCGGGATATACAGAAGTAACCCCAGCATTACTGCATAAACCGCAAACTCTGCTAACACTTTACGCGTCATAATCTGCCATGTTTTCCGAATAATCATTTCCGCAGCAACATAGCCGATAATGGCTCCAATGGCATATCCACTAATTACCCAGCCCATTTGCTGTTGCTTCATTTGTGCAAAATAATTCCCGGAAATAAGCATAGTACATAACATAACCCCTGCTTTAAACAGCGGATTGAAATATCCAAAAGCAATAGCTTGACCCGCTTTTTCCGTATTACGTTTACGGTATAACAGGTAGGATAATCCAATAAATAAAAGGGACAATACTCCATAAATCCACAATTCTGTATTGGTAAATGGTTTGCCGGTAAAATAATACACGATATGAACAAACGGAGACCACATCTGCAAACTAGAATCACGGAAGTTTACATTTGCATTTGCATAACCATAAAGATACATGACTAAGTGGCTATTGATTAATGAGATCAGTACAACAGGAAGAATAAGCAAAATATAAATGATAATTCCCTGAAGAATAGATTGGCCCGTGCATATTCCCACAAAAACACTAAAGCAGAAGAGGAACAAAGTCAGAATACTAACTGTGATACACCATTGCCAAATATCTGCGCCCTGAAAAATATAAAAATTACCACTCCATCGCTTAACAACCGCAACCACCCCTGCAGTTAACCAAACCGGTACCAACAGTAAGGTAAGTCCACTTGTCAGATGAGCCGTAAATAAATGCTCTCTGCGTAAAGGCAGGCTATGCCATAGATCTGATGGAGATTTTGCCTGAAGGTATCGGAATAAAAAGAGTCCAGCAGCAACAGGGATCGTAATAATGAACAACGCTTGCACATTACCAGAGATGCGGAATAAATGATCGATTTCCTGCGGTTTTGCATTTGGATCGATACTCATGAACAGCTGCAATGGAAGTGCGAACATTAGGCCAAGTGCATATATAATCCCTATCCAGCCATGCTGGCGGAAATTCTGGCGAATAATACTGCTATTAAAGTAGTATCGGCTGCGCGTCATATCCGACATCCCCCATTTCATAAATAAAGATCTCTTCTAACGTTAATGGAAGCAAATCGAATACGTATGGCTCGTACACTTGAAAAGTCGCTTTAATTCGCTCACGATCCCCTTTTACTATGTACAGGTTCACGCTCCCCCGGCGTTCTTGATGTAATATTTGCAGCTTCGCTGCTAACGGAATTTCATGCCGTTCATCCCGGAAGGCCACTTGAATCTTATGTGTATCCGCCTTAAGATCATCCAGATCCTTCTCAATCAGCATCTTCCCACCATGCATAATCCCAACATGATCACACAGATCTTCGATCTCACGAAGATTATGTGAAGAAATGATTACCGTCAGCTCGCGTTCAGCAACCTCCTGAAATAGCAGGTTTTTGATCTGGCGTCGCATTACCGGATCTAACCCGTCAATCGGCTCATCCATAATAAGCACATCCGGCATACAGCTTAAACATAACCAGAATGACGCTTGCCGCTGCATCCCTTTGGAGAAACGACTAAGCTTACGCTTCTTATCGAGCTGAAAGACGGTCCCCAAATCATCAAAACGCTTCTGATTCCAGCTCGGATAGATCGAGCGATAGAAGGCTGCCATTTGCAGCATGGTGGATTGCGGAAAAAAGTAAGGAGAATCCGGCATAAAAATAACCCGTTGCTTAGTCGTCGGGTGTTCGAATACCGCTTCACCATCCACCTTCACGGTCCCTTTATCTGGAGAGAAAATGCCTGCCAAGGTCTTCAGCAGCGTAGTTTTACCCGCGCCATTAGAGCCGAGCAGCCCATAAATCGTCCCTTTACGTACCGTTAAAGAGATATCGTCGACTGCCTTCTCCCCTTGAAATAACTTACTGACGCCTCGAATCTCAATCATCACTTTTCCCTCCTTCTCTCTGTTTCTCCACTTGCTCATACAATGAACTAATCTCAGCTGCGGTGAACCCAAGGTATACCGCTTCCGCCATCAGTCTAAGCAACTCAGCACGTACTTCGGCTTTTTTAATCTCATTCTGTTCTTTTTTCATTGGGGCTACAAAACTCCCTTTCCCCTGCAGTGAATAGATATACCCCTCACGTTCCAATTCACGGTAAGCCTTCTGAATCGTATTGGGATTCACGGTTAGCTGCTGGGATAATGTCCTTACCGAAGGCAGTTGTTCATCAGTCTGCAAAATACCATGTAAAATCATCTCCTTGACCTTATCGGTCAGCTGCTCATAAATCGGCTTGCGACTGCGAACGTCCAATTCGAACATAACCATCCTCCTTTCACTGTCTTCACTTAGTTCATGATGGTGTGTATTAACTGTACTACTATTATTAATACAGTTTAATCTTTATGTCAACGCAAAAACCCCCACAGTTATAAAAACACTGTGGGGACTTTTTCTCATGAATAGACACTTTATTGGCCTGAGGCGGTATTCATACTCTCGTCTCTTGATTCAGAAAAATTCGAGTGCGCTCCTGCTGTGGATGATCAAAAATCTGCTCTGGTGTTCCAGACTCCGTAATCTCACCGTTGTCCATGAAAATCACACGATCAGCCACATCACGAGCAAAGTTCATCTCATGAGTGACAACAATCATCGTCATATTCTCCTCAGCAAGTTGACGGATGACGCGTAGTACCTCGCCCGTGAGTTCAGGATCAAGTGCAGAAGTAGGTTCATCGAACAATAGAATATCAGGGTTGAGCATTAATGCTCTCGCAATAGCAACCCGTTGCTTTTGTCCACCCGACAGCTTTGCAGGATACACATCCGCTTTTTCAGCAAGTCCTACCTTAGAAAGTAAGTTCTCACTTCTAGCCGTAATCTCCTTCACGCTCTCCCGTTTCAACATCCTTGGAGCTAGCTCTAGATTGCCCCGCACTGTTAAATGTGGAAATAGGTTAAAGTGTTGAAACACCATTCCCATGGATGCCGTGATCTCACGAATACTTGCTCCACTAGCATATTTTCCATTCTCCACAAGCGGCTTACCTTGGATGAATATGCTTCCTCCCGTAATTTCCTCTAGATGTACTAGACTACGCAGCATCGTACTCTTACCTGAGCCTGAAGGTCCGATAACAGCGACGGCTTCTCCCGCCTGGATATTGAAACTAACCTTCTTCAACACATCTAATTTGCCGAAGGATTTCTGTAAATCACTTACTTCTATCATGTTACTCATATTCAGACAGTCCCTCTACTCGAATTTAAAACGTTTCTCCAGTGCTTTGAAGAATAAAGTGAGCACCAGCGTCATCAGTAAGTAAATCACTCCCGCCACTACAAAGGGGGTTACAGTAAAGTCTCGATTCACTGCTGTTTTGGCATAGTTCAGTAGCTCAGGTACAGCAACGGCATACAGTAGAGCCGTATCTTTGACCAAGGAAATCGATTCGTTTGCCACGGCTGGCAAAGCTACCCTAAACATTTGAGCTAGAATTACCTTGCGCAGCGTTTGCCATTTACTCAGTCCGAGTACTTTGGCTGCTTCATGCTGCCCTTTATCAATGGAGAGCATACCCCCACGGAAGATCTCCGCGAAATAAGCCCCATAGTTAAGAATAAACCCAAGACTCGCCGCAACGAAGCGGTCCATGACCAGATATTCCCCGATCACCGGAATCTGTGGTAAACCAAAGCAAAAAAATAACAATTGCAGTAAAAGTGGTGTTCCCCGCATGACATAGATATAGGTATGTGCAATCCAAGCCACGGGCTTGATCACACTCTTCGCCATCAAAGTGACTAGGAACCCGAGCGGAATCGACACCAAAATAACAATAAGAAACAATAAAATAGTTGTACGCGCGCCTTCTAACATCGGCCCGGAAATTTGTATTATATAATCCATTTTCATTTCTCCAATAAACTCTGTATATTGACCTTCTATTTCAATACCTTATTCTCACCAAACCACTTCGTGGAGATCTTCTCAGCCGTTCCGTCGTTGTTCATTTCATCCAAAGCCTTTTGAAGTTCTTCCAGTAGTGCCTCATTGCCTTTCTTAATTCCAATACCATACTGCTCAGGAGCAAGCGATTCCTCTAGTAGCTTAAAGGTATTAGGCTCTTTTGACATATAATATCTGGCTACCACTTCATCAATGACTACACCGTCCAGGCGCTTAGTCTTCAAATCTGTGAGCGCTAGCACATTATCAGGAAATTCCGACAGATTAGCAATTTGGTCTTTCATCGGATTAGCATTTAAAGCATCGGCAGCGGAGGATAGACTTTGAAGTCCTACCTCTTTACCAGCCAAATCCTCAAGCTTTGAAATCGTGGAATCCGCTAATACGACTACTACCTGACTATTCTCAAGATAAGGCTTAGTGAATAACACCTTTTCCTTACGTTCATCTGTGATGGTATAACCATTCCAAATCATATCAATGCGCCCACTATTCAGTTCTGACTCCTTAGCTGACCAGTCAATAGGCTGAAAAGTGATTTCTTTGCCCATTTTCTCAGCTGCAGCTCTTGCATAGTCGATATCAAACCCAACAATTTCATTATTCTCATCTCTAAAGCCCATCGGAGCGAACTTATCATCAATCCCGATCACCAGCTTTCCATCCTTGCTCCCAGAAGACGAACAGCCTGATAAAGCTGCAATAACCATGATCATAAATAAAACTAAAAGTGCATTTTTCTTCATCTCTTTTATCCCCCATCGTTGACACAGTGCTGTGTGCTTTAGTTCGCTAATACGTTATCAGAGTATCATGATAACATGACAAATTAACTACGTCGATAGATTAGAGAAGCCTACATGTGTCAAATCTACAAAGATTTCAGACAACAAAAAAAAGACGACAGATCAAATCTGCCGCCATAACAATATAAATGATTTAATTTCACTATCAGATTTAGCGCTTATCGTTCCAAAAATTGTTAGGCTCCATATCTGAAGTAATAATATGAAACGCATAGCCTTCTTTCTTCAGCTCCGCTAGGATGCGTGGAAGAACTTTAAGTGTAGCCTTTTGATCATGCATTAGAATCACTGGGCTGCTCTTCTTCAGACTATGAACTTCTCTCATAACCGTATTATAGATGGAATTACTATCGTTCTTATATCTCCAATCCTCAGAGTCAACGTTCCAATCCCACAGATGGTACCCTTGAGCTAGTATCTTATCTCTATAAGCTTTTGTTAAATAAGGCTTACTACCATAAGGTGTACGAATCAGCGTTGTACTTTGACCTGTAATCTTCTTCAGAATTGCATTATCGTCATTCATCTCTTTCAACGCAGAAGCTGGAGAAGCATAAAATTTATCTTTCACATGTGTCATGCCGTGCAAAGCAGGTGCATGTCCATCTTTCACTAAGCGTTTCACTTGAGACGCGTGTGCGTTCATGTTATTTCCTAACATGAAGAAGGTTGCCTTCGCATCATACTTCGCCAAGATATCAAGTAGTTGAGAGGTTGTAGCGGATGGGCCATCATCAAAGCTAAGATATACAACTTTCCCCTTTGTGCCTGTCGTCCCTGTAGGTACATTTTGTTGCAAAGCCTTTTTATGTTGATTCACGAATGCAGCATCATCTAATTTAGCCCCGGAATTATACACTCTTAATAAAGATTGAGCTGGCTTAAACGAAATTGAAAATCCAAGATGAGAGGTCATCTTCACAGGAACCATCGTTCTACCATTTTCCACAAATGTTTTCAGCGGAATAGTCTTTCCATTAGGGAGAAGAGCTGTTGCGTGATCATTCAGCAGTTCGATGGAACCGTTGTTCCCTTGAACATGAATGCCAACACCCTGAAGGGTAAGATTCAGATTCAGTTCTAGGGACAAATCACGCAGTGAAACATAATATGTATCCTTTATCGACACTGCATCAATTTTAGTTAATTTATCGTTCACCCCTAATTTCAGGGATCCTGCTGCACCCGCTGCATTCACTGTATCTATCTCTCGTACCAAACCCGTACATACGAATAATACTACAAATAATAGCCACACTTTCTTTTTAAACATCTCAAAAAATCTCCCATCTCGTATATTTACCTATAACATTATCATAGATTAATAGATAGAAATTTGAGAGATTGTAACTTAATACAGAATAATTTGTTACCCTTTTTAAGGCTTGCAGATATTTCGACAAAATTCATCAAATACGGATTTCGGCCAAATCCTGTCACACCAACAAAAAATGGTTAAATTCCAATCCTTTTGCACAAAATAGATGTGTCCAAATTAGCAACTTTAGTAAATTATTGAACAAAGTTTGAACAGAAATAAATAACCATTAAACAGCGTGGCTACAGTGATCTTTATCATATCATTAGGAACTTGTAACAAATTGATCACACATATTTAACTTGATCGCCATTATTAAGGTCTATTATGGCTCATATGGAAAAATAAGTCTTTTGCTTTCTTTCTCATTAGTTCTTACTATATATGAAGGTAATGATGAGGGTTAATTAATAGAAGTATTGAAGGAAGGAGCTTAAGCATGAACAAAAAGGGACCGTTATACGCTTTATTTCTCAGCCTAATTTTACTCTTGCCAGGATGCAGTTCAATCGCTGTTCTGAATCCGAAGGGGCCGGCTGCGAGAACTCTGTCTGACACGATCATCCTCTCCATTGTTATGATGCTCGGTGTTCTAGCAGTTGTCTACATCTTATATGTCTTTGTACTTTTGAAGTACCGCGCTAAGAAAAGTAATGAAGATTATATTCCTCCTCACGAGGAAGGAAACAAATGGTTGGAGGCCATCTGGATTACAATCCCGATTATTATCGTGGCATTCCTCTCCGTGGTCACTGTCAAAACGACAGTAGATGTAGAAAACGTTGCAGCGGATTATAAAGATCAGAAACCGCTTGTAATCTACGCTTCCTCCTCCAACTGGAAATGGCATTTCAGCTATCCTGAGGAAGGTATTGAAACCGTAAACTACGTGAACATTCCAGTTCACCGCGCTGTCGAGTTCAGATTGTACTCTTTCGGTACGATCTCAAGTCTCTGGATCCCTCAATTGGGAGGACAGAAATATGCGATGAGTGACATGCTTACCACTCTGCATCTTTCAGCGGATACTGTAGGTTCTTATACCGGAAGAAATGCGAACTTTAATGGTAAGGGTTTTGCCCACATGGAGTTCGAAGCCCTTGCGATGACTGATAAGGACTATCAAGAATGGGTAAAAGATGTTAAAGAAACAGCAGGTCCATTAACTGAAGACGAATTCAAAAATCTTTTGAAAATGGAATATGTCGGACGCAAAACATACACCAACACTCACTTATCCTTTAGCCCTCCTCCGGGAGAACATGGCGACCATATGAGTAATAATGGTAAAGAAATGGATATGGATAATGGAACTATGGAACATCAGGATAATAAAGAAATTCATCCGTCTCCTGCACCATCTAGCGAGACAGAATTTAACAGCGAACCTAATCCAGAACTGGATGAACAGAGCACTACACATGAAGGACATTAGTCCATGTTAATTGAGCAACTTGAAAGGAGCGTTTCCTAATGGATTGGGATAAATTTAAGGTCCATGGCGAACCCCTGATTTACGGGGCTATGGCAAGTATTGTTTTAGCAACAATCGGGATTATCGTCGGCCTAACCTATTTTAAAAAATGGGGATATTTATGGCGCGAATGGTTAACTACCGTTGACCACAAACGTATCGGGGTTATGTATATCCTTGCTGCGCTACTAATGCTTTTCCGCGGCGGCGTTGACGCTATTATGATGAAGCTGCAAACCGCAGCCCCAGACATGAAATTTCTTGACGCACAGCATTACAACGAGGTATTTACAACACACGGCTTGATCATGATCCTCTTTATGGCCATGCCGTTTATTATCGGTCTGATGAACGTTATCGTACCGCTACAAATCGGTGCCAGAGACGTTGCCTTCCCACGTCTTAACGCTGTCAGCTTCTGGCTCTTCTTCTTCGGAGCAATGCTGCTTAACATTTCGTTTGTTATCGGGGGATCACCAGATGCTGGTTGGTCTGCATACTTCCCACTAGCAAGTATAGAGTTCAGCCCAACGGTGGGTAACAACTACTACTCGCTCGCGCTACAAATATCGGGTATCGGTACACTCCTCACAGGCGTTAACTTTATTGTAACGATTCTGAAGATGCGTGCTCCTGGTATGAAGCTGATGAAAATGCCAATGTTTACATGGTCCGTTCTAATCACGAACGTAATTATCGTATTCGCTTTCCCAGTGCTTACGGTTGCGCTCGCTTTGATGATGTTCGACCGGTTATTCGGCTCTCAATTCTTCACGATGGCCAACGGCGGTATGGATATGTTATGGGCCAACCTTTTCTGGGTATGGGGACATCCAGAAGTATATATCGTTGTACTACCCGCCTTCGGTATTTATAGTGAAATTATCGCCACCTTCTCCAAAAAGAACCTGTATGGATATACATCCATGGTCTTTAGTATGTTGATCATCTCCCTCTTGTCCTTCTTAGTATGGGCTCACCATTTCTATACAATGGGTCAAGGCGCTATGGTTAACAGTTTCTTCTCGATTACTACAATGGCCATTGCCGTTCCAACAGGTGTGAAAATATTCAACTGGCTATTCACCTTACGAAAAGGGCGAATATCATTTACGACGCCGATGCTATATTCGCTCGCGTTTATCCCGATCTTTACGATTGGTGGGGTAACAGGTGTCATGCTGGCCATGGCCAGCGCCGATTATCAGTACCATAATACAATGTTCCTGGTAGCACATTTCCACTACGTTCTCATTCCAGGTGCTGTATTCGCCGTTATCGCAGGTTTCCACTACTGGTTCCCTAAAGTATTCGGCTTCCGTTTGAACGAACGTCTTGGTAAACATGCCTTCTGGTGGATTATTATTTCCTTTAACGTATCGTTCTTCCCACTGTTCCTTCTCGGACTTAAGGGAATGACACGTCGACAATACACTTATTCTGCGGATACCGGATTTGGTCCGCTCAGTATGGTCTCGTTCATAGGGGCGATAGGTCTTACAGTCGGATTTGTAATTCTGGTGTATAACATCTACTGGAGTACACGTTATGAACCAAGAGATACAAATGGAGATCCATGGGATGCACGTACACTGGAGTGGGCAACGAAAAGTCCGATTCCAGCTTACAACTTCGCAGTGGTTCCAACCGTAAAAACACGCGATGCCTACTGGTTCTCTAAACAAGACAACGTACCTCTATACGAAGACAAGATTACTAAGATTCATATGCCTAGCAATTCAGGCAAACCATTTATTCTGGGTGTTATCTTCTTCATTGCAGGATTCTCTCTGGTATTCAGTCTCTGGATTCCAGCCATTCTCTCTGGAGTAGGTATCCTCATCGTTCTAGCTGCTATGTCCTTCGATCGGGATCATGGATTCTACATCCCTGCAGAAGAAGTTATTGCTACTGAAAAGAAATTGCGGGGTGAGACAATATGAAAATAGATGCGTCTAAGCCGCTTGAATACTCAACAGAAGAGAATAGTAATAAAATCTTTGGCTTCTGGGTCTTTCTAGGAGCAGAGATTGCACTGTTCGCTACGTTGTTCACTGTTTACTTTGTAATGGTTGACCGTTTTGCCAGCGGCCCTAGCGGGCCGGACCTTTTTGAAATTGGTCCCGTGATGATCGAAACATTACTGCTGTTGACAAGCTCATTTACGATCGGTCTTGCAGTTCATGCTATGCGGCATGGTTACCAGAAAGCTATGATGGTCTTTTTCGGACTAACCCTACTCATGGGTCTCGGCTTCCTTGGTATTGAAATCATGGAGTTTGTCACTTATGTTCACGAAGGGGCTACACTTCAAACCAGCGGATTCCTATCCAGTCTCTTTGTACTGCTGGGAACACACGGAGCTCACGTATCGTTCGGGTTTTTGTGGGGTGCGGCTATCTTAATCCAGTTGAAGCGTCAAGGTATTACTCCGGCTACGGCCAATAAATCCTTTATCTTCTCGCTGTACTGGCATTTCTTGGACGTTGTCTGGATCTTTATTTTCAGCTTCGTCTATCTGAAAGGACTGATGTAGCATGATGAAGCAACTGTTTCCAATTCGCCATGTGATGGGTTTCTTAGCCTCTCTTGTCCTTTCTGTGGCTGCACTTGCTGTAATCTACCTTGATCTATCTAATAGTGCGAACATGGCTATCCTGCTTATTACAGCGCTCATTCAGGCTTCCCTGCAGCTCTTCCTGTTCATGCATATTGGAGAATCAGCTGATACCAAGAAAGAACTCTACCTCAATATCGCCTATGCCTTATTCGTTGGCTTAGTTACGATCTTTGGTACTCTCTTCATCTTCGTATGGGGCTGGTATGCTTAACTCCATTCAATAACACACAAAAGGACGTCTCCAAAGCCTAAATGGCTCTGGGACGTCCTTTTTTTTCATTTCGCGTTATAATTTAAATCGCGCTAAAGTCTTCTGCAGATCTTCCGCCAGCACCGCTAAATACTGAGCTGATGCGGACATTTCCTCCATAGCAGACAGTTGCTGCTGACTAGCTGCGCTGGTGTCCTGAACACCCACTGCCCCTTTATTGGATATTGCATTGACCTGTTCCATTGCTGCCGCTACACCTTGTGACTCTAAGGAGACATGCGCAACCGCCTCTCTAATCTCTTCCGTCTGCAGCGTAGCTTCTTTAATAGAACTTTGAATCTCATGAAACGCTTGAGATACAAGCTGACTTTGAGCTACGCCGTGAGAGACTAGCTCGGAGCCGAAAGCCATTGATTCTACTGCTCTTTCAGTTTGCTTTTGAATATGCGTAATAATATCCGTTACTTTCAGTGAACTGTTTCGCGTCGCTTCTGCAAGACCCCGAATTTCTCCAGCAACTACAGCAAAGCCACGTCCATGTTCTCCAGCTCTCGCTGCTTCGATAGAAGCATTAAGCGCCAGCAGGTTCGTCTGTGTTGCAATTCCGTTAATCGTAGTAATAATTGTATTTATATCCTGAGACAGCTGCCCAAGGTTACTAATAATCTCTTGGCTCTGAGTTACGCCGGAGTCGATTTCCTTCATCTGTTCAATGATGTTATCTACGGCGATTACCCCTTGATCTGTTGAACCAGAAGCGACTCCCATAAGGTCGGACATTTCAAAACTGCTACTTTCTACGGCCGAAATATTATTGGTCATAGCTTGTATAGACTGAGATGTACGATTAATGCTTTCCGTCTGTTCATCAAACCCTGCTGCAATCTCTCCAGAAGCTTCGGCGATCATTTGCGAAGCCAACGAGGTCTGCTCAGCACTAGCGCTCATCTCTTGCGATGAGGCTGATAACAATTCTGCACTCTCCGCAATGCCTTGCATCATCTTACGTAAGCTCTCCAGCATATTGTTAAATGAGCTATTAATTTGGCCGATTTCATCCTTTGCGGTATACGTTGCTGTGACGGTTAAATCTCCATTTTCCGCCCGCTTCATTAAACCTTGCAGTTCCTTAAGAGGTTTCGTAATCAGTCGAATGATTGCAACACTAAGTACGATACAAATGATCCAAGAGAACGATATCAACACTATACTTTTAGTCTTCATGCTCTTAGCGGTAGCCGTAGACTCTGAATTATGATCTCCAGCTCCCTTTAGCAGCGAATCGCTTATTCCTTTTAGCATATTGATCATTTTCTCACGAGAATTACTAAACTCACCTGTGAATACTTGAAAGGCCTCTTGACTACCTTTGCTATCCGCAACCTGAATAATATTATCTCTTTGTACACGATAGTCTGTTAAGGAGGACTCATATTCCTTTATTTTATTCACTACCGCACTATCATTGTACTGGACGGTCTTCAACTTATTCAAAAGATTATTATTTTCCTGAACTTTCTCCGTAATGCTCTCTTTCAGTTGTTTGTTCTTGTTTACATCAACGCTCATCAAGCGCTCCAAGAGAAAAGCTTCAATGGCCCGATTGTTTGTACGCATTTGTCCCACGTAAGAAACAGGCAACAAGTTTTCATTATACGTCTCTGTTGTTTTTTGGGCCATTTTGTCCATGGTGATAAAGCCAGTTACCCCCACAATGTTCAACATGACTACAGAAAATACCAATAGAATCCCAATTTTGAATTTCACTTTCATATTCTTCATCTGCATTCCGCCTTCACATGATCTTACTAACTATCTATTTTTATCGGTAAGAAAGGCGAATAGTGTGATGATTTTTAAATAAAATCATGAATAAAATGTCGAAAAAAAGTTTATGTTGTCAAATAATGCAACGAACGAAAACAAAAACGGACACTCGATCCGCTAATACTCCGAATCGTAGTGTCCGCCTAACGAATAATCAATCGTACTTATTCACCCGATGAATAGTACCAATATAATATATCACCGTTCTCTAAAATGTAGCTGTCCGCGCTGATACTTGGATCAGCATCTCTATTCGTCTTATACTTCCATCCACTGCTAGGTCCGCCATCAAATTCGGACAAACCATCTATAGATTTCACGTATTTACTTCCAGCGTTTCCGGATGATACTACCTTATCGCCCAATTGACTAATCAATAAGCTATAAGCCGTTTCACCTTCTTTTAGCGATACTGTTGTACTGTTCAGAATCGTACCCTTCTTGTTATCCCCTACGACTGAAATGGTAGCCGTAGCTTTAACAGGAGCAATAACATCTGAAGCAATGTTTAGTGACTGAGTATAACGCGCCACACTAGGCACTCTATCTTTAGCATATCCGGTAACAATGATCGTATAGGTATTCGCTGGTAGACCTTGGTCAAATGCAGCTACACCCTTAGCATTTGTGATCGCCTTCTGATCACCGATCAAGACCTGCACGCCAGCGGCTGGAGAAGTCACTGGATCGGAAGTAAAGGTATCCTTATTCCACACCCATTTTTTCTGAGAAACTGTTACAGTGAAAGCTTCACCCGGCTTCGGCTGTGCAGAGGATACAACCGCAGTATCAACAACCTGTGTGGTTTCTCCGGCATAATATACAAGAACACGGTCGGATTCCTGTAATTCAAAAGCGTCCATACCCACACTTGGATAGATCCATTCACCGCTACGCCATACTACGAAGCTCCACCAGCCATCATAAAGGCCTTGAGTAACTCCATGAATGCCCGATACAAAATTACCATACGACGATTTCGTGATATCTACTTTAAAATCATTGGATAACCCCAATTGCTGCAAAGCTTCAAGCGCATTGGAAGCCTTTAAAGTCCCCTCACCGATCAGTCCTTGCGGACCCTCAACGGTAAGTGAAGCCGTTACATTCTTAGGAATAACCTTTAGATCTTGAGTATATTTAGCTATCGATGGCGCTTTTCCTTCACGATAGCCTGTTACAGTCAGCTTGTAATCACCTGCTGGAACATTCCCTGAGAATAGCGCCTCGCCTTTAGCATTTGTTGTTACGATGCGATTTCCAATTTGGACCTGAACGCCAGATGCTTTGGCAGCTACCGGGGAGGATGTATTCGTTACAGCATCCCATTTCCATGTCTTACTAGTCACTACTACAGTAAAAGAATCGCCCTCTTTAAGGCTTGCTTTGGACACCGTTACCGAATCTACAAGTTTAGTATCATCTCCAGCATAATAAACCAAGACCTGATCTGAATCTTTAAGCGCAAAATCACTCATTCCAACATCAGGGTTGATCCATTGAGAGTTACGGGATACGGCATACATCCATCCGTCATAGCCGCCATAGCTTCCGGCGGGAATGTTTCCAATTCCTGTGACATATGCACCGGAAGGATTCGTGATCGGCAAATTCGTCTGAAGAGCCAATTTCTCTAATGCACCAAGCACGTTGCTAGCATATCCATATCCTTGTGCTAAAGTACTCTTAGGACCCTCTACAGTAACAGGTGCATAGATTAAGGCATTCTGAACGGATGACTTAGAAAAATCGTATAACTTACTGTTACTGCCTTTATAGAGTAGATTGTAGGCTACAAGCGCCTGAAGGCCTTGCTCAGTAGCTAGAGTATTACTGCTTCCGCCACGGCTATGAGCGAAGCTTCCGTCAGCTAGACGGTAGCTCAGCAGGTTACCGATCAGATTCACTTTATTCTTGGTATATTCTAATCCACTTGGATCTACACCGAAGGATGTGAGACCTAGAATAGCTTGTGCAGCACTCTCAGCACTATCTCCGTAACCTCCATGACTATCCTGAGCATTAGAGAGCCAAGATACGGCTTGTAGCCCTGCTGTGTAAACTTCTGGATTACGCTTATGTGCCGCTAGAGCGGTCAAAGCTATCGCTGTCATATCTGGCTCACTAGCGCCTGTCGTTAAGGCAAAGCCGCCATCTTGATTTTGCTTGGAGAGAATCTCAGCAATGAGCTTATCCGCTGTCCATTTCGCGTTATATGGAATGTTATATTTACCAGAGTCCAGTGCGAGCAAAGCATATACTGGATTATTAAGTGTCTGTCCACTGATTTTGTCATGATTATAGATCTTCTCTATTAAGTTATAGCCAGGTGTTGTTCCGCTTCCTGCAAAGTTGGTAGGATCAGCACCTACCGCTCTTACTGCGAGTACGATTCTCGCATAATCCGTTACGTTCGCGAAATTCCCCTCTGCATCTTTCACCTTTTTCTCAAGAGCTAGAAGGTAACCTGCTGGCAGTTTGTATCCCGCTTGAGCCAGCCCAATCGCTTGCCAATCCGACTGCACGCCACCCTTTAGAATAAATTCTGCAGCTGTATAGGTCGCATCCGCAACATTAATTCGCTCCGCCTGAGCAGCTGCATCGCTAGATTCATCTAGTCCGGTGCTAACACCCGCCTCTGCGAAGATGGTTCCTGCCGGAGCAAGGGATGTTCCTAAAATTGAAATGACCATGAATATGGCCAGTCCAAGTACAAAAAACTTGGAGGTGACTATTTTCTTCATTGTTCAACCTCTTTCTATAAAGGAATGGATACTACATAAAATAAGAGCGCACAACATAAAGACCGCCCCTAGAAAGGGCGGTATAACCTTATTTTCATAATCATATCTATTAATACATAGCATGTCTATAGAAAAGCTTTGTATGAGTAACAAAAAAAAAAGAACAGCAGAACCAACCTTTCGGTATTGTTCTGCTGTTCAGAAATTCCTTTATTCAGCTGTTCCTTCCGGACTTGCAGTTGGAGAAGGTTCAGCACTTGCGTTAACACCCAGTGTATCCTTTGGAGCGGGATCTACAATCAATGTAAATCTTCCCGCCTTGATCATACTTTTCTCTACGATGGTCGCTCCCGGTTCTAAGGTAACCTCCACCTGATAGGATGGCTGTACCCCTTCTGTGACAGCTGTCGCGGATGGATCAACTGTGTTATTCTCCGCATCAGATGAAGGCGTTGGAGAAGGTGTGGCATCGGCTCCTGAGTTAGTAGCGTCCGCACCTTCAGCCGTTTCAGAATTAGCGCCTGTGGCATCCGCTGACGGAACTGGACAAGTTCCATGGCTAGCAGCGACTTTAAAGCTCTTATCCACCACATTGGATGAAGTCATCAGACTAATCTCCGGCGGATTAAATTGCACACAATCATCAGCTTTGGCAAACGTGAACACCAATATGCTGCTCCCCTTATCTCCTTCGACGCTCTGATCCTTCAAGTATACTGAAGCCGGAGGTAGCTCATTGCCTGCACTCTGAACGGGTGTCGGCTCAGGGCTTGTCCCCGGCAGAGCCGTCTTTGGATCATCCGGACGCAGCATACTGAATACGATAATTGCGATAATCACCAGAATGCCCGTGATGAAACCGGAGATCAGGAGTCGAAATCGACTGCGGCTGATCCAGCGCGCCAGCGGGGAAGCGAGCTGGGAGCGAGCTTCATTGTACACATTTTGAAGAGCAGGCCGTGCTGTAGCAACATAGCTTTTACGGAACTCACGATTCTTGAAGGCTTCGCGGTCACTGCTCTGGAAATACTTCAGAATCGCCCGGCGGTAACCCGGATAAAGCTTTTTATTCGATATCGTAAATAAAGAATTTCCTTGAGACCATGCAAAAAATCGATAGATAACATCCTTATCGGTACCGGCTTTATGCTTTATTAATTCCAAGAGTGCGTCATAATCCAGTGGACCACCCTCGCGCTGACTGGTGTAGTAGAAAGCTAGAGGCAGACGTTCAAAAGGCTCTAACACTCGGGCTTCCTTCAGTAAACGGCGACCGAGCAGTTGTACATCGTCCAGCTCCTTTGGAGATAAGCCTGCAAAAATCTCTTCATTCGGCTTCTCTTCACCAAACCAGCGATAAGCAGCGCGGAGTGCATTTTCTTTCTGCTTGCTAATTCTATCTAGTGGCGGCTGCCAATCCACGACATTGCCATAACGTAAGAAAACAACCTCCAGTAAGTCCTCCTGCGTCATTTCAGTAAGGGATAGCCGGTTCAGCAAGAATCTGTCTGCAGATGCTGCCAGATCCTGCATGAGCGAGAGTACTTTAGGAGATACGCCTGTCCCTCTACGTCGATCTTTCTCCGCTTTATCTACAGTGCCATGAATTTCCGCCACCGCAGCAACCGGATCAGTCTCCAGTTGTAGCTTTTCTAGCAAATAATCCCTTACTGCATCCTGAGCAAAAGGTTGCTCTAACGCAGCCGGTAGAAAACGGCCCCAATGGAGTACAAAATTCAGAATGTCCACAGATTTAGATGCAGCAACTAGTCTTGATTCCATATAAGGTTCTAATAACTGCTTGCGGAAATACGCTTCAGACATTACCCGTTGAAAAAAAGCAGCACTTAGCTCATCATTACTCTCAATGATACCGTAAGCTGCATTGAGAACATCTTTGCGTCCCGCTTCCACGCTATGAAGCATACCATTAATGAAATAATCAACAATTCTGACTTTGTAATTATGATCCTTCAGCACAAAATAATCCTTAAAGCACTCCATAATTGCAGGATCCGGGACATTCCTTTGCCGGACTAAATCAAATTCTCTGTCGAACCGCTCCAAGAAAATATCATTCAGTCGGATTCTGGAATGAATCGCCCCCTCCGCTTTAAGATAAGAGAGCAATCCACTCAGCACCGCGCTCTTGTTCTCTGTATATAAGTGCTCATTCCCCTGCTCAATCTCATAAAATACGGCTAACTCATTATAGAGAGCGAGCGATAGTTTATGCTCAGGACTTTCTCCGCGAAGGATCTGATCGGCAAAACTTACGAAATCGTCGAGATCCCCTGGATTCAGAAGTAAAAGCTTCCAAACCAGATCAGCATACGGCTGACGGGACTCGCCAAAATCTACATTCCCCATCCGACCCGAAACCAAATCGAATGTGAAGTCCTTCTCGATGCTGCGATCACCGGGACGGAGCGAGCCTTTTTCCACAAAGCTAAGATGAATATATTTACGGCTTTGCGGTTCATTCGCATACGTAATCACGCCTAATCTACGGCGGAATTCATACGGCAGCACGCTATATAAAATCTCTGTAAGCTCCACCGCACGTGCGGACAGCTCCGTGATAGGTACATTTAGAGCGATATAGATTTTTTTCTTACCTGCCACAGAGAGCATCACCGCTTGCAGCAATGCCTTAAATATCCCTTCATCAATCCCTAGCAAGCGTAATCCCGCTATAGGATCAGGTCGGCGATCCGTACGTATAACTGGAATAGCAGACAGCTCCGGCAAGGTTCCGCCCAGCTCTCCTTCATAACTTTTTGCGAAATCAGCATGCAGAAAGTCGCCGTAGCTCTGAATAATCTCCTCTGAACGTGAGGCTGGAACTACAAAGTTATGTGCAAAAAAGGCGCTCCGCTGGCCCGTAAAATCCGTCGCTTGATAACGACTCGTCCCAAGAACCGTGTCGCCATTCTCTGCATGGAACAGGTGCAGCGCACTAGGATATAGAGACTCATCCTTCTCCCCACGCGCGGCCAGCTCTGCTGGAGCATCGTAGAGACAGAAGGGATGCAGTGTTTTTTTGATAAAATTATTGTCCAGACTGTCCGATTTCGCTACTGTATCAAAACCTTCAGTGGAACGAAATAATCCGCGGCGTTCGCGGGTATACATTTGTTGGGCGATCTTAGACCCTGAGAAAACATTCACGGGCCGTCGCTCCCCTCAATATACTTCAGCTTATGCAGCAGCCAAATAAACGGCTCGTCTACGCGAATCGGGCTTACTACACCCTCAATCTTTTGATTCACAGGATTACTGCCCAACGCAGATACCGCAAAATAGCCCGTATTCGAGAAGTACACATCCATCGTATCTTTAAAAGGTCTGTCCACCTTACCAATAAATCTGCGGATTTCTCCGTCGATGTTATGGAATTCATCCATATTCAATGTTTTGCGATGGACATAGTTATTGAACACATTACTGTTGGACTTGATGTAATCGCCATCCTCATCCTTCAGCGAATGCAGCATATCACTTTTCGCAAGAACGACTGCTGTTGGAATGTCAGTTTTGCTCTTTTCCTGATAAGCGATAAAATCACCGAACATCGTCAGCACAACATCACGCGGCTCGTCATATTGCGAGACCCATTCGCCCGGGCGATCACCGATGTTAATATGAATCTTCTCACGGATCGAACGGATTTGCAGCGGATCGACCATAAACAGAATACCGGCAGAGTTCTTAATATGTTGACCGTGTAGTCCGAGATAATCCTGATCCACCATGCCCTCACCTGCTACATCAAAGAACACAAGTGTCAGCGGCGGCTTTTCTTCATCCTTAAAAACAAATTGAAAGATAAACGGCTCCTGCATTTTCTCCTTCTGTGTGGAAGCTAGCAGATCCCCGCGTTCAAACAGCGGTTCTTCATAGAGCGTACGGAACTTACGGCTAATCTCCGCGTTGAGCGGCATACAAGCGGCATCGAAATGACCTGCTGTCGTATGCTGCAAGGTATGAATCAGCGCGGTCATATATACCGACTTCCCGACTTGGGAAGCTCCGATAATCGAGATAATGTTACTTGGAACCTTACCTGCAGTCACAGGCAGCTCGTTATGGCAAGATGGACATAGCCGTCTGCGTGTAAGCACTCCATAACGATCCGTAAGCCCTGTTAACACATGATCGGTATAATGATGGTATTCTTCCGGAATATCCGCCGGATTAATGATTGCTTCTATGTCATCCACCGTATCGAGCCCAAAGCGCTCACGGTATTTATTCAAGGCATCATCCTCGCCCAGCGCGTAATTCTCATCGTCCTCTCGGCTATGCATAGCCCGAAAGACTACATCCTCCGGAGAGAACTTAGTGAAGCAATACGGACACACAATATCATAAAAAAGCGGCCTTGGCTCCGGCTGATTCTTTTTCATAAAACGGCTAAAAAAAGACATCTACTCATCCTCCCAAAAGTTGTATCTGCGTATCTTGCTATGGACAGGCATTGTCCAACACTCGTTTGTACGCATAGACTGATCTTACTCCGGCACCAGCTCGTAATAAAGCCCATACTTAGGACCGTCGGTGAAAAAGATGCGTACAAAATCATCCTTACCGATCTCAATCGGCGGGAGTACATTGCGTCCAGGGGCGAAATCCTGTACAAAGGGAAAGAGAATACCATCCTCTTTCCCTGCCGGATGTCCTCCCCGTTTCTTAACATAACAGAGGACATCTCGAGCCACTGGAACTTCTGCCGTAATCGCCATATGTACGGTCTTTTGTTTTCCGAATAATCCTCTTTTTTGTTGAACGGAATAATAGATTCTGGCTTTGCCTGCACTGACCACCACACGGTTCGCACCGTCACTTTGCCTCACCAGCAGTGTCTCTCCGTTCTCAGCAAGGCGAGCGTATATGGTATAGGAGACTAGGCCGATCTCATCCAAACGATCACGGTATCCATTGTTAGATTTGTATTCCTCACGAGTGTAGAGCTTCATTCCGACCGGAGGAATATCCCCGGTGCCAATAGAAGCCTCTTCTGCGGAGGTCTTATGGATGTACACCGCCTGCACGCCGTCCGGCCAGCGCCATCTCAGCGTACAGAACCGTTCATCCACTTGAGATGTCACATCCGTTATTACCAGAGCGGAAGCATTATCCTCGGCGTACCTCATTACTGTAAACCCCTTTCAACTACTAGAATCCTTTGCTATTCCGATTTCTCCGTCGATCAGGAAAGCTTTCTGACGGTGGATTAGGAGCTGCATTATTTCTTCTATTACGGTAAATACGTCCTTCACCTACTGGAATGACGCCTGTAAATAATGAGATGATTGCAGCCAATATAAGAACAGCAAGGAGGCGAATTAGGCCGTCAGTGAAATTGTGCCCGCTAAGTCCAAATTCCAGAATAAGCCCTGCGAACAACCCTGAGATAACGCCGCCAATTCCGAAGCTTTTTGCTAAATGACGGTTATCAAACATAATACCAAGACCGAGTCCAAGTGCAGCACCGATTAGCATCAGCGACAAAATACGAACTGCAGCATAGTATGGACTATCTGCCGTAGCATCACTACGCACCGTAAGCAATGTCCGATCTCCCAAACGATCATAGATTTGCTGGAATACATCACCCAAAAGAGCCGTATCTGTCACATCATAATAGTGACCGCCCGTTATTTTCGCAATATCCTGCAGCAACTGGGTACCGGCAGGATCCTGCATCCCCAGACCAATGGTATTTACGGCAATGCCACGATCTATATAGGTCTGTAATTCTCGTGAGGTGTCGAAATTACTGACTCCGTCCGACAGCAAGATGACCATAGCGCCTTGATTTTTTCTGCCGTCACTGTCTATCTCCTTAAGTGCTTCCGAGATCGCACCACTAATGTTCGTGCCACCCTCAGTTGGTTTCAAGTTATCAATGGCAGTCAACACCTTCTCACGATTCTGCGAATCCGAGAGTGGTGTTAACGGCTGGACGACTACAGCTTCGTGGTTAAATGTCACCACCGCTACCTGATTGTCTTTGTCCATTCTCGCGATTAACGCCTTAGCGGCTGAATAACGGCTGTTATCAGGATCACTCTGCGCCATACTGCCAGAGTCATCGATAGCCATTACAACATTTTTAACCGGTTTAGCACCGCCAAAATTCAGTTCATAAACGAATTCTGTTAATGCTCCAACTCCAAGTGCAAGGACAATCATCAGAGGCAGGAGCTTCCAGGATAAACCTAGGTAGCGCTGCTTCCACGAGGCTCCGTTCAGCCGTGGCGAGATCATTTCTGCAAGCAGACAACCGATGCCGATACCGAGTGCTACTATGGCAAAATAAATGCCAACGAGCAAGATGGAAGGCAGATCGTTGTACCAGCTTAGCAGCCACTCGCCAAAAAGAAAGGCGACCCCGCCGCCGATCAGACTGAAGAAGAGCAGGAGCAGATTGATTTTTCTCTGCATCGTTATACTTCCTTTCCGGGAGAAACCTGAATTGTACTCTTATGGCCTTAACATTGTTCGGGGGTTATGTAGCCCGATTAACGGGCTGCCCGGATGTGTAATCATCCCCCAGATTGCACTTTGTGCAATAGAATGGAATAAAAGAAACATCTATTTCTATTCTATTGCATAATGTGCATTGGAAATAAGGAGAAATGTCCCTATTCCAGAAATCTACTTAAATCTATTGTATCAAATACAACAGAACTCTAATTAAAGGTTATCTCCGATGAATCTATTGCACAAAATGCAATAAAGAGACTCAAAGTGAGGGTACCCATCTATTACGCCATCAGCGCATCTCGGGAAGCTGCTCTTCACTCACCCCATGAAGCTGATAGCCATTCTGAGCATAGGTTTCATAATAAACCTTACCATTACGGTAATAGAGCAGGTCTTCTAAATGGAAACCACCCATCAGATTTAGCTTCTCCACTCCGCTCCTGCGCTGTTCATGCACAAAGCCTAAGCGATAAATGCGGGTCGTCTCATCCACACCAAATGCATAGCGCAGGAATTCAGATGCGCTGTCTCCGAAGAAATATTTTTCCTCATGACGATGCTCTTGCGTGTATTCGAACAGACGAACATTGATCGTCGCGCTATCCTCCAGATTATGGTACAGACGCTTGAACAACTCTTCCTTGGATAGAACCTGACGGTTCTCATAAGCAGCCGCAACATTTGCACGCCGCAGCAATTCTTCTTCGAAAGAAAGAGCAAACGGATCAGCCGTTAATATTTCCCGCTGACAAATGCCAATCAAACGCTCCGCTACTGCTTCTTTGCCTTGCTCTAAAAGCTTAGAAATGCTACCCATGTACTTGTCACTAAAGAATATTCCTGGCCCACGCCGGGTCTCGATCTCTTTCATTACTTCTTCTGTGACAACTCGATAGTATTCCATCACGTTCTGGCCAGTGGTTTCGTTCGTTCGCCCAATGCTGTCCATCACAGTAATACGTAACTCTTCTTCCAGCGTCTCCATAGCTTTCACACGGGCCACACATTCCACGTGAAGCTGCTCAAGCGCAGATTCCAAACGACTGCACAGCGCAAGCTCACTTTCCATACATAATAGCTCATATTTTTTGCCATATACCGCAGAGAATAAGTAATGAATGAAGTTGCGTACCGTTCGTTTGTCAAAAAGCGGCACACGCTGGAACGGTTGGCGCTCCACACTTTCCGCATAAAGATCCTCAAGCTCATCCTGCGCGGAGACAAGTGCTGAACGCAATCCTGTCATATGCTGACGCAAAGCATGCAGCACACTGCCACCCTCATCACGATCAGCTGTCCAGTCCGCAAGCTGATAGAATGTTACTGCTGGCGTAGCTGTTTCCTGTGCCGTCAATAGGGTGCGCCATCCACGAAGAGGATGAATACCTTCTACTCTCCGGTTAGACTCTGCGACAAAATTATTACGGAAATAAGCTTCGCCCCCATCACCGAACAGCTGCTGTTCAGCTTCACGAAGTGACAACTGCTTCAGCTCATTGTAGGACGGACGTCCATGGCTCATTAGCCCCGTCATTTCACTGAGGCCGTCTTTCTCCGGGACTAGCTGCGCCCTATGCTCCCGCAAACTATCAGGATCCAGCCCTAATAGAGATTGACGCTCGCGCATAGTCCATGGACTACCCTCACGCATATCCGCTGCAAGACGCCGGAAGGCGTGATACAGCACGGCCAAGGCAATTTGGACATTAGGTCTTCTCACGCCAGAAAAGCCTGCGGAGGCGTAGCCTTGTCTTCCTGTGCTACCTCTAATACCGCTTTTGAAGGTCATATTGTTATAACCACCGTGTCCTGTAGCTTGATCAGAAGTCGGGCGGACACGATTCTTAAGTAGGCTAATATGGGAGATGATCTCATAGTTATCATCCATGCCGTGAGCCGACATCATGCCGCGCTCATTCTTATCGGAGAGCAGATACACAAGGTCAAATAAAGCGGAAGGACCATGACTCACTGGAATCGACAGACCATCCTCGGTTACAAGCAGCGGTGCATTAAACGTATAGTCCGTAGCTTGCATTCTGTCCAATTCACGCAGAAAAGCCAGCCCTACTGAGCTGGAATATCCAAAATTATCCCCTTGCTCCCGCTCATTGATTAAAGCGTAGAGATCCGTCTGTACCGACTTGAAGGACTGGCTGAGTATTGCTCGAGCCAGCAGTGTAATTTCTGGCAACAATACATTAAGCGGGTCATCGACCCGCGTAATGATAGAGAGATGGATCACGTCAAAAGATGAATATAGGCGTCCATAATCCGCTATACTGTTGCTCAGCCGCCGAATAACTTTATTCATTTCAGCAAGATAAAGTGTATCCTCATGAAACTTGCGGTAAAGTTCATGACGCACAGTGCGTGGATCTGACCCTGCCATATCCGGCAAGGCCATGGCCAGCACCCGGTCTTTTCCTCCTGCATCAGAGCCCTTCTTACTTCTGTCTGTGTCCTCACTCTTCGTGCCTGACACAGCATGTAATGCCATAACACCGCCGGCGTTATCCCATTTTCGTTCGCAGCTATCCAGCACCGGACCGATGGCCGGAGCAACCTTGTCGCCTACGAACAGAAACAGGGCAGGGTAATGGATGCTGCTGCGTCCATCCCCTTTACTGCGCTGTGCCTCTTCCTGTACCGCATATTGTTCACCATAAGATAATGCCAGTGTTTTGATCATAGGCCTATTTCAACTTTCTGCGGATGCTGCCGAGTTTGCTAGTCATACTCTTGTAGAAACTATACATCTCATCGCCGCTCTCATACTCTACCCGTTCATACTCCAAGCTGTCACGTGCTTCAAGGAAGGATACATACAGCCCTTCCAGCTTATAGAGCAATGGGGTTACGTCTTCAGCGGCAGTCATTTCACTCGCACGACGAGCTGCCTTACGCAGCAGAACGCTGCGGCTCTTCTCATCCAGCTCCCGGAAATGACGGTACACGGCATATTCCACGTAGCTACGTTCTTTCATCAAGTTGGCAAACGGCTCCCAAGCGTCCTCTTCTTCATCACGATCATAAACGTAGAGTGCGCCTTTCTTGATAATGCTGTCCGTATACAACGCCTCGATGAATTGGTCCATCCACTTGTCTTCGTCCAGATATTGATGGAGCAGCCCTTCAAGCTCCGTTGCTTTTGCAGTCAGTTCAGCATATTTGGCTAGCTCAACACGAACACGAGAAATCAGCTGCGGTGAACGAATTAGATTCTCCTGTGCCATATCTTTGTTAATGCTGCCAAAAATATCTTTAATGCCTTCGCGTTCCAAGCCCTTCTCGCGCAGATTCTTAAGTTCATCAGCCGCCTTCTTCACTTCTCCGAGATTCGGACGTGAAGAATTTAACTGCATATCAAATCCACTCAATAGAGCATCCATATCAAATGGTTTCGTGAACACAACAGAGTATCTGTTGCTTGTGTTCTCGTCTACACCTTTTTCGATGATCACTCCGCTTGCCAACGCCTTTGCAAAGTCTGCACGTACACGTGCGTTATAATCACGTACACGAGAATTGACGTAGGTGTCACCCCATGATTTTTCCGGAATCGGAGAAGGCAGATACGTCCAGTTGTTCTTATCCGTCATCACCAGATGGCGGCCGATCCCTTCCTTATCTAGAATGGTCCGCTCATAGTTCTCTTCAAACACCCGCAGCGGCGTGTATACGAAGAGCGGCACACCGTTGCGGGTGTTAAGCCAGAAAATACGGTTTTTCACTTGGCTTTCTTTGATTGTAAATTGTGATTTGCCAAGCGCATTATTCTGATAATTACGAATCCCTTTCAGGATGCCAGGTGCTTTAACAGGTACGGAAACGAAGCCCCATGATGGGAAATGCAAGCTGCCCGAGCTGTTGCTAAGGTGGAAGGTAGGCACAGCCTCTTCGTCCAATTTACCGGCAATAATCCGCTCTACGAACTTATCCAACGGCTCTTCATGGCCGAATTTCATCACAAGGAAATCTTCCATCGAACGGGTGATCAGATCCCCGAACTTATCACTAAGGAACTCTGAAATCGAGCGAACGATATCAATCTCCTGTTCCTTAACCCAACGTCCGGAATGCTTCAGCATTTCACGGGTGAAGTCGCGAATCAAGTCGTCGCCGTCCTTCTGATCCATGATTTTGGAGATCGTCGCCGAAATATCCGGCACGTTAACAATGTTCCAATAATAAGTTTTGTTTCCTTTATAATCCGCTTGCTCCTCGCCATTGATAAGGATGTCCCCATTCTTGGCAAAAATCGAGCTAAGCGCACTAAGAATCTCCGTAAACACACCATAAATCCGGCTGTTTTCATCGTTTAAGAGCTCGTATAAGTCCTCATAAAATTGAATCATTTGCTCAGTACGTTCTACATCGGCATGCAACCAATACTCATTGATTTTAGCGTCAATATAGGCATTTTTCTTCTTCTCTTTGGATACAAAAGCACTGCGTGCATCGCTCAGCTTCTCATCCGCACTGTCCTGTGCCGTCTCAATATCGCGTGGCAGACGCAGCAAGCTTTCACGTAAAGCCTCAATATAAGACTGAATCAGCTTCAAAATACAGAAGCCCTTCTCGGTGTACAGCAGGCGGGAAACGTAGAATGGCCCTTGCTCTGGGTGCAGGAAGATGCGCTCCAGCTCTTCACTGAAACGTCCAACAATTTCGCCAGGCAGCTGCTTTTTCGATTTAATATATTCCTCACGGGCACGAGCCAGGAAGTTCTGCTCCAGCTCTGTATCCATACTTACCACTTGATTCTTGACTACATTGGCATGACTCAGACGTTCGCTGTTCTCGTAACCTGGCAATGGCTCAGGCACACGGGATTCAAAGGTTTTAATCATACTGTCGAGATCAATCCCAAGCTTACGTGCGAATTTCTCTACATCCTCTTGACCAGGCGCCTGCTGGAACATTTTTTCCATTTTATCAAACAAGCGGAAAGCCAGATAAGTCGTCATTTCCTCAATCGGAAGCACGGCAGACGAGGCACCGATAATGTTGTACTCATAGTTAGCTGGATAAGTCTTATTCATCTGCGCAATATTGGTGCGGATATTACTGATATAGTCATGGATGGCGAATTCTTCACCAGACTGTTTCTCTTCACTTGCCATAAAGTTCGTGATGTTCTCAGCCGTTACGTTCATACAATAATCATACGCATTCTCTAACAGCTTACCTTCGGTATTCGTTGCAGAGATCAAATGGCATAAATTAAACGGAGGCAGTGGAGAGTTTACCGTCAAAATATTCCCGTATTGCTGCTGGAATCGCTCCCCACGACTATCTACATTCATCCAGTAATCCAGCTCTTTTAGCGCCGCATAACCGTTCTTGCGAATATATTCACGCGTATGCTCACTTAGACTTTTATTAGACAGGTTCACGTCCGGTGTAAAGAGATAACCCAGTGTGTTCACACGGTCAATACCGGCTGATCCATAATCACGTTCAATAATACCGCGTACGATATAGGCAATATCAAGGAACGCTCCACTACCTGTACCCCCTGACAGACCTGTCAAAAGGAAGACCATCAGCTTTTTGTTCGTGCCTACAGATAAGGTCTTGATCTTCTTATCAATCGCTCCTACAACCTGATTAATCTTGGTGAACAAGAGCAGACGTCCAGCCTGCCGCACACCAGCGGCACCGTTCATACCATCTGTGATACTCAGCTCGGGTGACAGCCAATCCGTGATGTACGAATCAAGGATACTGCGGTTCTGCAGCAATCCGCCGATTTCAGCGTTCGCCAGCAATACAAATTCATTCTGTGGATCGAGTCCGATCCCTTTGTATTTCTTTCCGCGATCCTGTTCATTCGTTTCAAAAGCTAGAAACTCTACATTATCCGGCTTGTCCCGCTTCTTCTTGGATATCGGATCTTCCGGCAGCTTAAAGCGGCGGTTAATCTGATATTTAAGACGCAGCAGGGCATCAATGCCCGTGCCGCCTAGTCCAATGATCAGGATCGGATTATCAATCGTATCCACCCTGATCTTATCGCTGACAATCCCGCCGCCTAGTGATACATCCAATTGCTGTATATGCTCTCTTACTACTGGTTTCATATGCTTTATCCTCCTAAAAGTTTTGCGGAAGCTGTACTTCAGATTTCTTGCAAAACCACTTCTATACTAAATATTCGAGATAAATCGTCTTATCTACCGTGTGCAGGGACACTGAAACGCGGTCACCACTCTTCAGCTCAAGACCACGCGAGGCATCCGCAGCACGTCCGGATCTCTCTACAGTAATACCTTCTCCACTGCGTAACAGCAATCGGTCATTCTTAGCTGGTGTGAAAATAATACTCTCGCTTTCCTTCAGCTCAGGCGCTAATTGCAGCAGCTGATGAAGGGTGAACTTGCCTCTGAATCCAGCAAGTTTCTTATATTGTGGGTAGGTCTTCTCACCCGTATTGCCGTCTTTAACCTCAATTACCAGCTGTCCAACAAAACCACGTGCCGATTTCTTATTCAGCACATACCATGCCGCAGCGGCTGCCAACACCAGAAGAATACCACCAATAATGTAATACAAGTTATTGGACGATGCTTCTTTCAGAGGTTCTTCTTTGCCCGTTCCTGTCGAAGGACTGGTAGTTGCAGCGCCACCTGCCTTTGCGCTGATTTTTACAGGAGCACTTTCACGATAGAAACTGCTTTCCTCTGCACGAACCTTCAGCTCATAGTCATGGCTTTCTTTTACCTCGAAGGTGCCCTTAAAAACATCCCCGGAGTTATCCAGTTCGATTTCCTGTACATCACCTGTATCGATATCTGTAGCAAGCAGTACCGCCTTCATATCTTGATACAAATTACTGAGCGTTACCTGAGTACCATTGCTGAACAGGTGAGAGGTAATATCAATTTTATCACCTTTTTTATAGGTTGCTGATGGCAACGCATCGATCTTAAGCTCCAAATCGTAGTTAAAAACTAGATTAATATCAATTTTATCCTTTGGCACACCTTTGACCTGAAGCTTCCAATCTCCTTCTTGCGGTGACAACAGCTTGATCAAGCTATAAGTAGAAGACTTCGACAGCACAACATCCTTGGACGGGATGGCGACAGCATTTCCTGAAGGATCAGTTAGCTTCGCGGTCACAGGCTGTGACGACATAATTGAGATATTGGCTTCCAAAACACTGCCGTTAGGCACGTTAACGGTCACATCCTGATAATCCCCATTTGCAGTGATCGACTGCACAGGTACTACCTTTAGCTTCAGATGACTAGCAAAAATTTCACTAAGTATTTGCGGAAGATCATCTGCGGAGTCCGTCGAAAATGCTTTACCACCTGTCTCAGTGGACAGATCAGCGAGTTTCTGTTTATTCAGCTTGCCGTCTGCGTTAAGACCAATCGTATAAATGGGATAGCCATTCTTTTTAGCGACTTCCACGGCTGCATTCAATTCTTTATCCGATTCGCTTTGCGTCCGGCCTGTTGATTTGTTGAAATCGTTATTGCCGTCAGCTAGCATTACGATGATTGGCTCATGTTTCGGATCGCTACCATTCTGGAGCACCTTCACAGCTTCTTCCACACCGACAGCAATGTCGGTATAAGCTCCACGGTCCAGTCCATCAATAAAATCCTTCAAATCCTGTTTATCTGTCTCTGAGTTAATTTCCAGCAGGGCCTTCTCCCGCTGCACTTTGTCGGTATAGGCAACAATACCTACTTTATCACCTTGAGTGGATAGCATATCTATGAACATTTTCATCGCTTCGTTCGCGACCTTGTTCTTGTCACTAGTCTTCATGGAGTTACTGACATCGATAAGAAGCACCGCATCAATGTGAGATTGCGCCGACGTTGCCGCATAGGCCTTAACAGCTGCAAAAGGCGAGGCAGCTAGACAAAGAGCCAGGAGCAATGCCGGAAAGATACGTAGAAAGAGAGTCTTGGTTGTTCTAATACTTTGATATTTACGAAGCATAAATAGGGCTCCTCTTGTGTTATATTAGGCACATATGACAGCTTCAGCACTGTCGCTAAAATCTGTAAATAGTATGCCATTATGATATAATTAAACCTTGTAAACTTCAACTTTAGGACCGCCGGACCAAAGTAGCAATGATGCATAGAGTGATCATTCTATGAGACATCCGGTCTGCAAGGCGTCCATGAGAAAGGACTGTTCCATGATTTCATACGTCATTCTTGGGATTACGTTCCTAATTGCCGTAATTCAGATTTCCATTTATGCCGCACATCAGCGCAAACCACTGACACGTGATGATATTAACGATCGACTGCTAGCCGCTTTGAACGGAGGCGATAAAGGCCGTGAATAAGAAAAGACCCGTTACCTTCCGGCCTTTCAAGGCCCCGCGTTACGCTTATGACAAGCTTCGTATTTGTCGCCACTGCGGACAATACACCGCTCTCGGTGAAGATCGATGCACCAAATGCGGTAAAGACTCACTAATTACGGTAGAAAATCAAGCTGCATCTATTGCAGGAAGAAAAATGCATACGCGCCTCCTATTCATCTTACTGCTTACACTAGCCTCCGTCTATTTTGGGAATAGCATAGAGCAGATGATGTTATGTGGTGCCGGAGGGATTCTCCTCGCTGGACTATTGTACTATACGCAGCGAAAAGCACGGCAGAACGAGAATCTTCGTTCTCTTAACGAGCTGCTTGGACGAGGGATTGGCATCATCAAAGAGGGACTGGAGATCAACCGTCAGGAGGCTGTCTCCGTACTCCGTGAGGATGATGTGCTTGCCTACGAGAAGCTGCGCGAACTCTCCATCCTGCTTCGTGGTGACCGGATCGCACGGCAGCGTATCGCCTTGCTGCATGGATTTCTGCTTCGCAAGGATATGGATTTAGAACTGGAGCAGCTTCTTCTTAAGGATTTCGAGCCGCTGCTAGCCGAATATATCGGCGAGATCGCTAAGGTCCGTCCTGATCTGATCAAAGATCGTACACTACGATACGTAAAGAACTATGAAGTAGAAATTCGTCATATGAATAATGGTATGACCATCCTTACGGGAGTTGCCGGAGCTTCAGTAAGAATGAAGCGTTATGCCCTGCTCTATTCCAGTATGATCGGCCGATACGTGCAAGATCTACCTAAAGACCGCTTTATGCGGTTATCCAAACTCATTGCTGCGAATCCCCATGAACCGTGGAACGGCTTGGACCAAAGAGTAGCTGACATTCGCGAAGCCAAATACCGCTGGGACCCCGAAGTTCAATAGACATTCTTATATTTCAAGAAGAACCGGCATAATTGTTTCTCGGTGAAATATAAGAATAAAGAATGATGTGAAACTATGCTTTCTTATATTTTGAAAAAGAGGCTACTCTATATGACGTTCAAACAATTAATAACCCTGCGAAACTTTATGATCATTTTGTGTATAAGTATGTTTGTGATGCTTGGACAGAAGGTTTTTCTCATCACCGACAAAATACAAATAACCAAGGAAGCCGACCGTCTCTATGCTGCTGGCGATCTGATAAGTGCAGAGAATCAGTATCGCCTAGCGGCGGCAAACCATTCCATTCTTTATATGGAAGAAAAGGTTGCGAAGCGACTTGATGAGCTGTCACCAATCACGGCCATCCGCCAAGGTTTGAATGCCTTGGTATCTTCCGCTAAAGCACAAGCTGCGACTAAAGATTTCACCGGATTTATGAAAAGTTATGATACTCTCCTCAGCTTAAAAGCTACATATATGAAGCCCGGTGGTCCTTATGAATCCTATTATCGCCAGTTATCGACCGATTCAGGCATTTCTGACCAGTTCACAACCTACTTCCGAGAATTTAAGGAGCAGTTTCTTACCGAACTTGCTCAGAGCCAAGATGGAAACAAGAGTGAAGAAGACACTTTTAAATGGAATCTGTTGCAGATTCCCGATGCTTATTACGGAAGCGCTGCATCCAAGGAGGAGTTGCTAGCCTCCAAGTTCAAAAGTCATGATACAGCTAAACTAAAAGCCTTAGCAGGCACAGGAAACTTTACAGGCATGCTGGAGAGCACCCTCTCCATGATGAATGCTTACAGCCAGCATAGTTACGAAGCGCCATGGGTACTTGGGCAGGCAGAAAGTAGCGGAAAGATCATCCTGAACAAAGATCTAGAGAGCGATAACATCACCGCCTTTGCTGGGCATGCTGTTGCTTATCGTAATTTTGCAGGATCGGCAGGGATTACTTCATCCAAAGTACTAACCTTAGTAGATACTAGTAAAGCTAAACTACTTAAAAATGCCAAGCGCATGACCAGTAAAGGTCAATATGCTGAAGCTATTCAGCTATACAGTGATCTTGCTCCGTTAGAGGATACTTCTTCAATCATTGCCGCTACAAGTTTGGCTTGGAATATTGCCGAGCCTGTGCGCCTTCTCCCGGGCGGTGAAGAGCAAGGCAGATATGGGAACGTCATCTCCAGCAAGGGACTACACGATAAGAAGGTCATTGTGGCTGGAACGGATAGCAATGGTGTCCTCTATTATGCAGCAATGAATAGCGACGAAAGTGTCATAACTTTAACTGGAAATATTTTACCAAAATTCGAGAGTCTGCGCAGTCTAACTTTTAATGACCAGCTTGCTGCCTCTTCAGGTTCTGGTGCCCCCGTGGTTCTGGCTGAATCTGAGGTCGAAGGTGGACGTACCCTTTTTACAGCATATGAAATGAAATCGGATGGTATTTCGCAGTTGTTTTCAGTGTCTGGAGATAGCTATGAACTGCAGTCCGATGATTCCTTACTCGTATCTAACGCGGATCTCGGAGACGGTGTCGTTGGACAGACGGCACGTTATCGTAAAGTAGATGGCAGCTATCAATTTGCTGAGATTGTTCAGGAGTATGCGGTAATTTCAGCTTCCGATGTAGCGCTTCATCCTTTTGAAAAGGTATCTTTTCACTGTGAAATCGTCGCAGATAACTTCGGTAATATGCTGGCTTATTCGAATGGGGTTTATATTTTGCTTCAAGGAGACTTGGGTTCCGTTACAGGTAACGCGTTAGTTAGTGGTCAATATCAGAACGGTTATCAGCTTGTTGGAACGGACATGGGAGAGCAATATGTGCCTGTGTTTGTGGTGGAATCCGTGGGTAGTATGAGTTTTGGACAGTAGAATATATGAGATAACTGCTTAGTCGAATTGAGAGATCGCTCATCGTGATGAATGAGAAACTTTATATATACATGAACCTAGGATCACCATGTCCGCTTAGTTTTTTTGTCCAAGGGGTGTCGGTAGCCCGTCTATACTTGTGGTGTTCTTCTCTTGTCTATATTCTTTCAGACCTGCTTCGCCCTTTTGGATAGACCAACGTTGTAACGTATCTCGCTCACCATCATAACTCATGAATGGGACCGAAAATCCGCAGGAAGTCTGTACCTTATGAACATCAATTAAAATGATCTGTCTAGCTCCAGGCAGAGGTGTAAAAATAGGGTACAGTGCTTCCCATTCAAATGAACCAGGCAGGATTACTGTCCCTGTTCCATACAGTCTCAGAATATTCGGCGGTCCTTCAAACGCACAAAACATAACCGTCACTCTTCCATTTTCCAGCAGATGTGCGCTCGTCTCATTACCACTACCGGTCATATCGAGATAAGCCACTTGATTAGGAGACAAAATCCGCAAGCAATCATGACCCTTAGGTGAAAGATTAACATGCCCCTCTTCAGATAGCGGCGCTGACCCTACGAAAAAAAGATGCTGCCGAAGAATAAACTCCTGATGTGCAGGTAATATAGCCGCGAATTGTTTTCCCATTTGGTGTTCTCCGTTTCGTTTTGATTTGTGTGTGATTTGTTTGTTGGGTCTGTCATGCTCCATCGAACATATTAACTAAACCAGCTACTTCGTCTACACTTCCTTAGTTCAACTCCATCAAAATTCATCCATTTAACCAACTCAAACAGCTACTTCGTCTACTTCACTCCATAAAAGCTCATCAACTTCACTTGCTCCATCTACTTCCAAACGGTTTGGAGCATCATTAGGGTAAATGTAGGGTATTTCTACCCCTCTTTCTTGCTTTTTGGGCTCTTTAGGGTAAATGTAGGGCATTTCTGCCCTTGAAGATTGCAACTTCGGCTAGACGCAGCTAATGTGGGAGATTTTTACCGTTCTGTTGCACCACTTCAGCCTAACACAGCGAATGGTACGAAATTTTTACCGTTTACTGGTTAACGACACATCCGCATTTAAATATGAAGCGTATTTACTCATTCCTTCTATTGATATATATTCGTTTTAATCGTTGAGTAACCCTTCACCCTCACCCGAGGGATTCAGCTCATCCGCGAAAAAAGGAACTGCCTCTCGGCAGCCCCCAAATCCCCACGAAACATTTCTTTTAGCTAAAATATCTTTCACCCGATCTACTCAATCGCAATATAAATCTCAACCTGCGTGTTAGCAGGATCAAAATTCCGTGAATCGTAAATTTCAAAATCGCCCGTATAAGTTCTTATCTCTGTAGAGCCTTTAAAATACGTCCAAATCTCCCCCCATGCTTGCGAGACTACTTCAAATACCGGACCTTTTTTCGTCGTAAAAACCATATACTTGCTCTCCGGAACAGCCGCACTAACGATGCCACTATCCGCTAAATATCTCTCCCCAGCCACTTCATGCCCAATCACAACGGTATAAGCTCCTGACGCATCACTCTCATAATCTGTATACAAGGCATAGATATACTCAGGCTTAACCGTATCCATCTGCCCCGCAATATTACTTTGGAAATACGTTTCCCACAGCCGCGATAAGCCCCCATCGGGACCCATTTCTACTTCATTTGTCGTACGTATGCTAACCCCAGCCAATGTCATTTTCGGTTTTTGTGCAAAATAAGTATTCATTATTCTCCCTCATTTCCTGTAATTGAGTTCAGTATACACAAGGGAAGTGGACATCTGTCTGTCCAGTTAGAGCGGAATTATCGATTTGGGTTATAAAAGCATCAATGGGGTAATTAATAGTATGGAACTACACTCGAAGGGAATGACTCCAGCATGTCAAAAATTAAATTAGCCGTCATCTACTACAGTGCCACAGGAACTAACTACCAGCTAGCACAATGGGCCGCGGAAAGCGCCGAGAAAGCGGGAGCTGAGGTAAAACTGCTGAAGGTGCAGGAGCTGGTTCCCGAGGATAAAATCGCGGCCAATCCGGCCATGAAGGCCCTGGCGGAGAAGACAAAAGATATCCCCGTTGCAACACCTGATGATATTGTGGAGGCCGATGCGATTATTTTCAGTTCTCCAACCCGTTACGGTAACATTGCTTCTCAAATGAAGCAGTTCATTGATACAACCGGAGGGATTTGGGGCAAAGGACTCACCGTAAACAAAGTCGTCAGCGCCATGAGCTCAGCACAGAATCCACATGGCGGACAGGAAGCAACGATCTTGGCGCTCTACACATCGATGTATCACTGGGGAGCGATTGTCGCAGCACCAGGTTACACAGATCCCGTCACATTTGGAGCGGGAGGCAACCCGTACGGAACAAGCGTCAGTGTAGATGGAGACGGTAAAATGATCGAAGAGCAGGATCGGATCCGTGATGCTGTTTTTCATCAAGCGAAGCGCACCGTTGAAGTGGCCGGCTGGGTCCAAGCAGGCAAAAGTAAAAACGCCAATAGTCAGAACTAGACGCCCACCTTCGATCGATATAGCAAACACCCCTCGGAGCTACCTTAGTAGCACATAAACCGAGGGGTATTACTATTTTTAAAATTTACTCTCCAGGATACTTAAGACCCCACTGCGCACGTATTTGATCCAGCAGTTTCAGAATCGCTAACGATTCATCCAGTGACATAACTGGGCTTTCTGTTAGCCCTGCTTGTAGACAACGTCCTACTTCCTCTGCTTCAAAACAATATCCAATAGAAGCTCGATCATCCACAAAGCTCTCTACCTTCTCATCCCCTATATAAAGCGAAGCAGATTTCGGGTTCACTAATGTCCCTTCAACAATTATACGGCCCTCTGTTCCAAACACATGCGCTTCCTCCAGCGTATTAAGACGAATACCACCGTTCAACGAAGCGGTTTTTCCATTGCCATAATTCAGCAGCATGGAGAAATGCTCGTCCACTCCAGTCTCACCAATATGCACCGTACTGGAGATAGATTCAGGATGAGGTCCAAACACCATCGAGGCAAAAGAAACCGGATAAATCCCAACATCCAGCAGCGCACCTCCGCCCAGCTTCGGATTCAGCAATCTGCTTTCCGGATTCCAGTCGGTGCGAAATCCTAAGTCTGCCTTCACCAAGCGAACTTCACCGATTCTACCCTCGGCGATCCATTCTCTAACCTTCACAATCGCCGGGATGTAACGACTCCACATGGCCTCCATCAGGAACAGCTTATGATCTCTAGCGTAGGCCACCACTTCTTCCAATTCTCCGCTATTCACGGTAAAAGGCTTCTCACATAGGACAGCTTTGCCTGCACGTAGCGCCAATAATGCATTTTCTTTGTGAAAAGGATGTGGCGTTCCAATATATACCGCGTCTATATTCGGGTCATTTACCAATTCCTCATAAGTAGCATAAGCATGTGGTACTCCATGATCCCTCGCGAATTTATCTGCACTTTCCTGTGAACGCGAACCCACGGCATATGCCACGCCATTTCTGGCGTGAGCTAAATCAGTAACAAACTGATGGGCAATCCAGCCTGTACTGAGAATTCCCCATCTTACCTTGTAAGCGTTATCCATTTTCATATGCATGTTCCTCCTAATCCTTCTGCTAAGTCTCTTTTAATTCTATCAGACCATTCTAATAAATGTATAGGAACTGATGCCAGCAAACACCACCGTCACCACCAAAATAGCAATATTCCAGATCCTGCTCAAAGCCGCTGAATGCTCGTTAGAACTCTGAATAAACGCTTTTTGCAAAAGGAACTGCAGGAGTTTCATAATTATTAATCCCAAACATCCAAGCCCGCTTTGCAAAATAACCTCCAGACTAGACTTACTTACAAATCTATCAGCCATGTTCCCATCGTAATGGATCGGGACCCTATCAGGCATTTTGGAATATAGGAATAAATAAATAGCTACAGGAATTAAGGCTACCACACCGCTTAAGATCATCATCAGTTTGGTTTTGGACAACATTAATAACCTCCTTATACGGAACAATAATCTCTAGTTATTCTCCTTCCACTTCAATTAAAAATATCCGTTCCTTAAATCCACCACGACTTTCAGCTTTCTCCGCACGAAGCTCCTCCAGCTCTGCGCTATTACTTCCATGGGTCTCCGCCAGCGCTTGAATTACTTCCAGCATGTCGGCAAGCTCCTCTAGAGCTTCTTCATTACTCACTGCCCGAAAATACTCCTCCGACTCTTCTTTCAATTTTTTACGTAGTTCAGTTATGTATTCTTTGGACTCTAATATTCTTGTTTTAAAGTCTTTACCTTGAGAAGCTATCAGGTTAGGGATTCCATCACGCACTAGCTTTTCATATACGGGCACTTAAGTTCTTCCTTTCTACTTGATGTTCGGACTGCCTTCACACTTGATCTGACCCCACCATTAGCCGTACTACAAAAGGAATATCTGCAGGGGCAAAAGTGAACTGACCGAGTGCAGTTGGAAACACCCACCTATATTCATCGTGATCGACAAGTTCAATTACACCTCCCAGATATCGGGCTTTCCAAGCAAACAATCTGATCTCGACACTTCCATAGTTGTGCTCGTTCACGCCAAAGCTTTCATAGGGAAGGATTGTTATCCCCATCTCCTCCTGAAGCTCTCTTTGCAGACAATCTGCGATGCTTTCATCCTGCTCTATTTTGCCGCCAGGAAATTCCCACAGACCTGCCTGAGATTTACCTTGCCTGCGCCGAGCAATAAGAATCTGTCCTTCTTCATTATTTATAATCGCTGCCGCCACCTGGATCACAAGGAACACCTCCTTTATTGCTTTTTATTTGACAGATACTTCTATTAAAACATACATTTCATTCCAAACCAAAGAGACTCTCCCAAAAGCTATTAGGCCCGGGAAAGTCTCTTCCGTACAGTTTCTCTATAAATTTACAGCAACATCTTCCTTAAGGAAAGACTGCTGCTATTTCTTCAGCACAAGCTCTAATCGAACCTCAAGATTGTTCTCCGTATCCAGCACAACCGTGTGTGGATTGCTTAAGCCAAAATCAGAAAAAGCCACTGTTGTTGTACCCGACAGCATCAGCTGTCCACCACTGTACGCTGCTTGAGACTGGAAGGTAACATCCTTTTCTACACCCTTCACTGTAAGCGTTCCTTGCATTTCAACCGGCACAGTGGCTCCTTCGGTCCATTCCGTTGGCAGCTCCGAGAATGATTTAACGACAAACGTAGATTGTGGAAATTCCGTAACGGCTAGAAAGTCTTCCCCTTTTACATGCTCATCTCTTTGACCATTACCAGAGTCCAGATCGCTCATATCTACTGACCCTTCTCCAACCATCGAAGTAGAATCTTCTATATTAACTTTCCAGGTACCTTGAACTTTGTTATCCACGAAGTTTACTGTTTCTTTAGAGGTGGTTACTGACCAATATACTTTAGAAGCATCCGTAACCGTCCAATCACCGTTTAATTGGTCGGCTGTGACCGCCATACCTACTGGTGCTCCAGTGTTAGTCGTGCTTTCTCCATTACCGGCTGTTGTGGCTTGCCCTGGAATCACGGACTCGATCTGTACATTATTGCCCAGCGATTTATCCAGCAATGTATAACCTGTGACTACTCCTACGATAATGACTCCGGCAGCGATCAAGGCTATTCTTTTTCTCTTCATCCTGTTCCCTCCAATATTCAAAATATTCTGTATATTTTCAAGCTCGTCCCTCATTCTAACAAAGCAATAAGTCGGGAAGAAGTCAGAGCAGAGCGAGCTATGATGTGTTAAACTTGTCGTAATTTTATAGATTGGAGGACCACCACATGATGAGATCCATTCTAATTGTTGAAGATGAGGAAGCTATCTCCAGGGTCCTCAGTGCCTATCTGAAAAAAGCAGGCTTCCATGTCACCCGTGTAGCCGACGGACGTGCTGCGCTGGAGTCTTTTGCTATAACACCTCCCTCATTAGTATTACTCGACATCATGCTGCCAAACATGGACGGCTTTGAACTGCTAAAGCTGATCCGTGAAAAAAGCAGCTGTCCCGTGATCATGCTCACCGCAAGGGACGGGATCAATGACCGACTAGCCGGTCTCGACGGTGGTGCGGATGATTATATGTCTAAGCCCTTTATTCCTGAGGAAGTGGTGGCACGCGTGAATGCTGTGTTACGCCGTCCTTCGCAGTGGTCCGATGGTAGCCGCAAACGGCATTATGGCAGTTTGTTTATCGACTTTACTGCACGAGCTGTCTTTTTAAACGGGGTTGAGATGAGTCTTAGTCCACGCGATATGTCGGTCATGTTATTTCTGGCTGAAAGACCTAATCAAATATGTACTCGCGAGCAATTAATAGAACATGTCTGGGAGATGGATTACGAAGGAAGTGACCGGGCCGTGGACTTGTCTATCAAAAGACTTCGCCAAGCGCTGTCGCATTGGCCAGTAGATGAGGGGGAAATCCGTACCCTGAGAGGGACAGGATATCAATTATGGACAACCTAAAGAAAAGCAGCCCCAAACGCACTTCGATTCTCTCCTATTGGACGATTCGTTACCTGCTCATCATTAGTGTTGGCCTCCTGCTAACTGCACTAACGACGTTCTGGTGGATCCAACAAGAAGCTATGAGTAACCGGATGCAGACTACTGGATTATTAGCACAGGAGATTGCCGACCGGAGCGTAAATCGTGAGGGTTCAATAGAGATCAGCCAAAATCTTGGAATGCTCATTGAAGACCGAAAACGATTCTTCAAGTTAACCGTAGAAATGTGTGTAATCATTACGGATCAGCAAAATCAGATGCTGTTCTCTATGCCACCACTAACTGAAGATGAGATGAGGCATAAACTTAATGATAGTCTTAACGACTCTCGCAGCCCGGAGTTCAAAGCTGCAGTAGCGTCCATACAATCGGATGACAAAACGCTTGGACAGGTGATTGTCCTTCAATCCAAGAAATCACTGAGGCATATCCCTCAGGAGGAGATCATTTTTTTCTCCACCCTGTTGCTATTTCTAATCATATTAAGTTGGCTAACCATTTACCTCTTGTCTCGTAAACTGGCAAAACCGATCCAGAAAGTAGCCAAAGCAGCCGCTCAAATCAGTCATGGCCGTTATGATATCGTTCTGGATAAGGACGCTAAAGAACGAGAAATCCATGAACTGATGTTGTCTTTTGAAGAGATGGCAGGCAAGTTACAACAATTTGAGCAGTCCCGTGCGGTTATGTTAGCCGGTGTATCCCATGAACTAAAGACACCAGTAACCTCTATTAAAGGCCTAATCCATGCCGTTCGTGAAGGGGTTGTCGAAGACGATGAAGCTGTGGAATTTCTAGATATTGCTTTGCAGGAAGCTGGACGATTGCAACGGATGGTTGCCGATCTTCTGGATTACAACGCACTGACTGCAGGAATCGTCTCTGTCCGTCACGATCGACTGGATGCCGTGCCACTGTTATCAGAAATCGTGTATCAATGGAAGCTGACACAAGCGGATGAAGTTGCGGAGCCTATGCTCCATATGCCAAGAACTCCCTTATTTTTGTGTGGGGACCCGCTACGTATCCAACAAATCATCGTCAATTTACTTAATAACAGTGTACAAGCCAAAGCCCCAGACCGAATGGTGCAGCTTACAGTAGAGTTGCTTGAACAGCAAGGTCATGGCATGGCGGAGATTCGTGTTCAGGATAATGGGCTGGGCATCTCATCGAATCATAGTGAACACGTCTTCGAGGCTTTTTTCCGAGGTAGCGACAAACAGAGCACACTACGTGGTCTGGGACTCGGTCTCACCTTCAGCCGTCTTTTGGCCGAATCTATGAACGGAAGCCTCGTGCTTGAGAAGCACTCCCAGGAAGGCTGTACCTTCGTGCTGTCTCTGCCGCTTGATCACTAAAAAATAGTCTGCGGGCCATCGTCATGGTATAATCATGTGCACAATCACACCGAAAACCGGAGGCTGTATATGCTTACTTTTGAACAAAAATTAGCGATTCTCGACTCTTACCCCCAACTGGAACGTAAAAACGTATCCCTTGGGCGCGTGAACTATCACTACGAGGAAAGCCAGCATGATAAGAAAACCGTTGCTTACCATCTGCATCCTAATGGGAATGGTTATGTGTTCGCAGGCTTATTGCGGGGCTATGAGGCAGATGATAAGGGCTTTGTGAACATTCGCGACTACTCGGAATCCGAGCTGCGGAGTCTGTTGGATGCCTCCATCACCTCACTTTCTATTTACATTCCAGACGCCCCTGTAGCCAGCAAAAGAAAGAAAAAGGCTGCGGCAGCCGCCGACTCACTCTGGACTAATGATGAGGGCCATACACTGACTCTAAAGCTTGAGGATGATTTATGGTATGTCTATGCCGACCTTAATCTAGAAATGGCCTTTGAGACCCTTGAGGAAGCTAAAGAATATTTAGCAGAAGAGGGATTTACAGCACAGGAGTAAGCAGGGGTAATAATAACTCCTATCAGAAAAAAATAAAAAGAGGTGTCCTAACAGCCATTTATTTTGGCCATTTGGACACCTTTTTTCAGTTGCGCGCTTGCAAGCTCTACCCAAAACTTCGCTAATAAAAAACATTAATATCCCCTCTAACTACCGAGACCATCATTCAATAATTTGTAGTATAAAAAGAATACTACCACTAAAACCCAAATTATGGTTAGATGAAGGGGAAGCTATATCCTAAGGGAAAGAAGCGTGAACGCACATGAGTTTTGAAATCGTAGAAGCCACTATACCGGAGATCCAAGCTGCATTAGAAGCCGGAGAACTTACGTCAAAACAACTAGTTCTCATGTATTATGAACGCATAGCTGATCATGACAAAAATGGCCTGACGATTAACTCTGTGCTGGAGATCAATCCTGATGCATTATTTATCGCAGAATCTCTAGATGTTGAACGTACGATCAAAGGCTCCCGGGGACCCCTGCACGGCATACCTGTGTTATTGAAGGATAACATCAATACCGGGGATAAAATGCATACTAGCGCGGGCTCGCTGGCTTTGGCGAATTCTTTTGCCGGGGAAGATGCGTTTATAGTTACCAAACTGCGTGAAGCCGGAGCAATCATTATGGGTAAAGCCAATATGACCGAATTCGCCAATTTTATGACAACCGGCATGCCCTCCGGATACAGCTCCCGCGGCGGGCAGGTCCTTAACCCCTACAATATATCTACACCAACAGGTGGCTCCAGTGCTGGTTCCGCGGTAGCTGTCGCTTGTAACTTTTGTACAGTCTCTGTCGGCACAGAAACCTCGGGATCGATCCTTAACCCTGGCAACTTGGGCTCCATTATTGGCATTAAGCCAACCGTTGGACTGCTCAGCCGTTCGGGAATCCTTCCGCTATCCAATACACAAGATACTGCTGGCCCTATGGCCAGAACCGTTCGTGATGCCGTTCTGCTGCTAAACGCTATGCTCGGCAATGATACTCAAGATGCAGCAATGGGAACGAATATAGGTAGAATCCACAAGGATTACACTGTATTCCTAGACCAGAATGGCTTGCAAGGCGCTCGAATAGGTATCCCGCGTGATTATTATTTCGAGGAGCTGACAGAAGAACAACTTGCACTGTTCAATGCTTCTGTAGATAGAATGAAAGAGCTTGGAGCTACTATTATTGATCCTGCGGATATTAAGACCGCCCGGGAAATTAGTTATTCTTCTGTGGTATTGAATGAATTCAAAACAGCTTTGAACGCTTATTTATCTCGTTTGGGCCCTGGGGCACCGATGCGAACGTTGAAGGATATTATTGATTTTAATCATGCACATCCTGTGGAGACTTTGAGATATGGTCAAGCTACGTTAATAGATGCGGAATATACCTCTTCCGGCACACAAACCGAACCAAAGTATTTGCTGCACCGTGCGACTGACCTAAAACTATGTAAGGAAGAAGGCATCGACGCCACCATGAAGGAGCACAATCTGGATGCCCTGCTGTTCCCCGCCGATTTCGGCGCCAGAATTACCTCCAGAGCAGGATATCCGTCCATCGTTGTGCCTTCCGGTTATACATCAGCCGGCGCCCCCTTCGGTGTAACTTTCTCAGCGAAAGCTTATCAGGAGCCTACACTCATCAAGCTCGCCTATGCTTATGAACAAAACTACAAGGTGCGAAAAGCACCATCGCTAAAGAGTTTTATCTGATCACTTCTTATATCAAAAAGCCCGTAAACGGTGATGGTCTCATTCACTGTTTACGGGCCATTACTTTTCCAAAATCTACATATAATTACTCATAGTCACGTTGATTCTCTTCATCGGCAATATTCTGAATTTCATCAGAGTGAATTAGAAACAACTCATACTCTCCTTCAGCATGCAGCTTCAGCGCCCGCTCTTTAAAAAACTTCGGACTCCCCTCCGCCGCATCCTCATCATAAAAGAGCAATATTCCGTCACTTTTGCGGAACAACAAATCGTCTCTAGCCCGAAACTGCCAGCTACCGTCATAAGGAGCATTACTGACCGCCCCGAAGAAATCCGCACCCGCAATAATACGCCGATACTCGTTCTGCTTTTCTTCTTTCCATTTCTCTTCCTGTCCAGTATGCGCTGTAATGATCCCAAGCTTTAAGTCCGGATATTGCAGCTTAAGTTCGCTCACCACTTCGCATGCCCACAGATCCACACCATACTGGCCGGGCGTAATCACCCATTCCACGCCTTCTTCGATCAAAGGTTTTAATCGGTTAGCTAGTGCCTTTTTGATATAAGGAATCCCTAGATGCTTATTGTCAAAAATACCGAGCTCGTGCGCACGATACCCCGTTACTAGTAAAGTCTTCATGTGCTGCCTCTTTCCTGGTCGTTAGCTTATCCTTTAAGTCTACATATTTGTTCATTATATAACATTTGCATATTTCATTTCTTTAGGCAAACTCTCAGTAGAAATTAAGCAAACTTTCAGAACTGTTTGTTATATTTCTCCTAATCTATCTTTAACCTACTAAGGAGGAATAAAAAATGAGAAAGTTCGTCCCTATTCTAATATCTGGAGCCCTACTCGCTTCTCTATTATTGGCTGGCTGCAGCGCGAATTCGGAGGCTGAAGGAGCAACTGCTGCAAATAACCAAGCAGACAGGGGTTCAGCAGCCAAACAACCACAAGCAAACGGCGATCAACAGAATGGCGGACCTAATATGTCCATGAATTACGGTAAGATTAAGAGTGTAAGCGATACTACCCTTACCATCTATAAATCGGACATGTCTATGCCCCGACAAGGTGCTGGAGAAGGTGACGGGCAGAACAGTCAAGGCGGTACCCCACCGGAAAGACCTGATGGCGATCAAAGTACAGGACATGGCGCTGCGCCCGAGGGTGGGATGCCACAAGGGGAAATGCCGGAAGGTGGCGGAGGACAAGGCGGTGGGCCACAGGGAGGTAGAATGCAGCAAAGCTTCTCCGATGAAACCACAGACATTACGATTGATGCGGATACTAAAATCGTAGCGGTTACCTTCGACAATGGCACGCGTCAAGAAAATGCGATCACCTTAGCAGAACTGAAGGCTGATGATATTATCCAATACACACTTAAATCAGATTCCACCGTGGCGGAGAGCATTACATTAAGTAATGGCAATCCGGGTGGAGCTACTCCAGATGACAGCGCGAGCAGCAGCAGCTAATGAAATGCTGCACCACAAAAAAAGATCTCCGGGGACAAGCTGGTTCCCCGGAGATCTTTTTATATATACTACGAATTAGTTCTTATCCGACAAAATCAATACTCCACGGGCTGGCACAACAGCAGAACCGCTAACTTTATTGCCAGTCAGAAGATCCGTACGCTCAGTAGCACCAATATCCGCACTCAAATCACCAGTGGTGTGGTTCAGCAAGAATAGGTAGGATACACCTTCCTTCACACGTTGCACAGATTCGATACCTTCCGGTGCAGTTACTAGCGGCTGAATGTTCTTGTCGGCACACAGATTGGCTAAGAATCCTTTCAAGAATCCCGCTTCTGGGCTGGTAGCCACGTAATACGCTTTACCTTCACCAAAGTTATTCACAGTCAAGGCTGGCATTCCTTTATAGAAATCAGATCCGTACTCTGCCAAAACCTCAGCACCTTCGGCATGAATCAGATCGCAGAGCAGATCACATTTGTAAGAACCACTCAAATTACCCCACGCTTTGTCCATCACAATCTCATTACTCATCCCTGGCAGCAGTGCATCAATTTCCTCAGCCCAGATCCCTAGTACGTTGCGCAGTTCCCCAGGGTAGCCACCTACGGTTACGAGGTCGTTCTCATTAACAATCCCACTGAAATAAGTCGTAATGAATGTACCGCCTGCTTTTACAAAAGCTTCAACCTTCTCAGCAAAACCCGGCTTAACCATATACATCACAGGTGCGATTACAATCTCATATTTGAACAGATTCTCTTCTACACCGATCATATCGGCTTCGATATTTTGTTGGTAGAGTGCATCATAATATTTATGAATCTCATTCACATAATCCAAAGCTACGGATGGTCCGCTTGAAAGGTTGATGGCCCAGCGGTTTTCCCAGTCATAAATAATCCCTACTTTAGCTGCACTCCGCGCATCCAATAGCTGATCTCCAAGCTGTCCCAGCTCTTTACCTAGCTCAGCGCATTCACGGAATACACGCGTATGCTCATGCCCCACATGCTCAATAACAGCTCCATGATACTTCTCACATGCACCAATTGAACGACGCAGTTGGAAGAACAGAACAGTGTCTGCACCACGCGCAACAGCCTGATAACTCCACAAGCGCATAACCCCTGGACGTTTCAAAGAGTTATAGGGCTGCCAGTTCTGCTGGCTTGGCGTTTGCTCCATCAGCATGAACGGTTGTCCATTCTTCAATCCACGCATGAGATCATGCGCCATGGCTGTGAAGCTGACCGGTGTATCCAGCGAAGGATAGTTGTCCCAAGAAATGACGTCCATATGTTTAGCCCACTCAAAATAGTCCAATTCATCATAAAAGCCCATCAAGTTAGTGGTAACAGGTACGTTAGGACTGTGCTCCTTAATCGCATCGCTCTCAATTTTGTAGCATTCCAGCAAGCTATGAGACATAAATCTACGGAAGTCTAATGAAATGCCTTGGAAGTTGGTGCGGTTGCCATCCCATTCTTCACTCAGCTCACTAGGCAGTACAATTTCTTCCCAATCATAAAACGTATGTCCCCAAAAACGTGTATTCCACGCTTTGTTTAATGCATCCAGAGAACCATAACGATCCTTCAACCAGACACGGAACGCCGCTTCAGATAAATCAGAATAATCATAATTACTGAACTCATTCGAAACGTGCCAAGCTACAAGCGCCGGATGATCCTTATAACGTTCAGCCAGCTTTCCTGCCAGCTTCGCTGCAAACTTGCGGTAAACCGGACTGTTTGGATTCGAGTTATGACGTCCACCGAACTTGCGTTTTCTGCCCTTCACATCAACACGAGTAACTTCAGGATAACGATGAGCCATCCAAGCTGGGTGCGCTCCTGTACCTGTTGCCAGACATACGTAAGTACCATTTTTATATAGTCTATCCATTAATTCATCTAGTGATGAGAAATCATAAGTGTCTTCGGAAGGTTGGATCAGCGCCCAGGAAAACACATTAATTGTGGCAACATCAATTCCTGCCAGCTTAAACATACGCTCATCCTCTGCCCATACAGGCGCATCCCATTGCTCTGGATTGTAATCTCCACCGTACCAAATCTTAGGTAATTTATCGTTAATCACACTTCGCACATCCTTTATAGTATAATTATATATATATTGTAATCGGTTAACCTTACGCTATAAATATAAAATAATCTTCCCAGCATATAAGAATATGGAACTAAGAGGAGATGGAGTCATTGAAGGGAATCGTGCATCGTAGAATTGTGTTCCCCCATGAGGGTGGACAGGATCTACCTATTACATTAGACAGTATCGGTCACAATCATCAACAGGAAAAAGTATCCCGCTTAGATGGCTACGAAACCTATCATTGGCTCCAAACGGCGTCTGGTGAAGGGGTGATTCATTTTGAGAATAAAAGCTTCTCCCTTCCCGCAGGCAGTGGTGTATTACTCCTCCCCTATACTCCACATCGCTATGAAGCTTCGGCTGCTAACTGGAGCACCTCTTATTTAACGTTCGGAGGCAGCTCTGCAGGGTCTATTTTGGAGACGCTGGGGATGAATATGAATTCTTTTTACCGCTGGGAAAAAGAGGCGCCTCTCTCCAAGCTGCTAAGAGAAATACTTGATCAGTATGATGCCTCACAGGACATGTTTGGTCTGACTGCCTCCACTGATGCTTATCGCTTTCTGCTTACTTTAAGCAAATATGGGCAACTGCATAACAATACAACGATATCCCGCAATGTGGATAAGCTGCAGCCGCTACTGAAATGGATGGACAGCCATTATGGTGATCCTGATCTCGGACTTAACGATCTAGCCGATCAGCTTGGCGTCTCAGGGCGATATCTCAACAATCTATTCATACAAACCTTTGGGCTATCTCCTTATGCCTATTTCGTACGGCTACGTATCCGTAAAAGCAAAGAAATGCTCGTAAGCCAGCCGGATCTTACTGTAAAAATCATCTCGCAGAGAGTAGGCTTCCGTGATGTTAGCCATTATGTTGCCACCTTTCGCAAGCAGTCGGGGACTACACCGGAGCAGTTTAGACGACTTCACTAATACTCTAAGGTGTACAGCTTAATCGCCTCCTGCGTAGTGAAATATTACATAAGGTTTCGTATGATAGAGCTCATCGCTGTGTAGATCTCATTAGTATGGGCATGTGTGTCAGAGTAACTGCATTTTGTACACTTAAATCAGCCTGTTCAGCACAAAATATCCATATAAGTGTATTCTGTGCAGTTATATTCTCAGCATTTGGCTGTGAACCGCGATACTTCGCATTATAGCTGCACTAAATACAACTAAATCCATTTCATAGGCCGAGAGCATAAAATAAGTGTAGAAAGTGCAGCTATTCTGTATCAAACCAACTCTCCGTTCCTTCCAGTTCAGCTATTCCGCATCGTACCAACTGACTTGTCTCGACAGCTACAATCCCCGCCAAAAAGTGTATTCTATTGCACTTCATACATTAGAATGCCCTTTTCCATCTCATTTCGAGCATTCTATTGCACTTCGTGCATTAGAATCTGGTGAAACCCATCAAAATGGACGTTTCCCACCAATCTGATTGCACAATCTGCAACAGATCTCAAATCCCCCCACCCAAAAAGGAATTCTATTGCACAGAGTGCAATCACAATCACAATCACATTCACAAGGATTCGATCATACGCCGAAGGAGATATGAATGCCCTTCCCATCATCGGTTACTTAGAATCCCTACATCTCCAGAATATCCACACCATACGGCTCAAGCTGCAGCTCTCCTGAACAAATCGAGTGGTTCAGCAGACTGTTATACTCCTGCGGCAACGGGATCGTCACAGACTCCCGGCTCAAATTAAGCAAGAATAAGAAGCTTCCTTGATCTCCCGAGCGCACAGAGGCCTGTACTCCATCCGGCAAACCCTCAAATCTAAACAGCCCCTGCTGTTTGGAAAGGCGCTCCAATAAAACTGACCAGAATCTCTCTTCCATATGAGTCCCAAAGTAATAAACCTGACCTTTTCCAAAAGCATTGACGGTTACAGCCGGAGTTCCACTATAGAAATCATCGCCATACCATGCAATCGGCCATGCCACAACAGGTCTCAGGATGTCGCACCACTGCGTGCATTCATATTGGTTCCCCTCAGCATCAACGACCTTATGGGTTTCAGCACCTATTGGATCATACTCCAGCACTTCAACCCCTGTGCAATTGCTCAGTAGCCCCGGTAGTGGCTGCATGACTGCGATGTTATTTGTAGTTTTCACGCCACTTCGATTGGTAATAAGCAAAGTTCCGCCAGCTAGTGCAAAATCCTCCAAACTACGTACGATCTCCTCATCCAGCAAATATAAATTCGGAGCAATCACTACTTTATAACCATCCAGCGATTGTCTAAGATCGATAACATCGCAACCCATACCGAGCTTCGTCACCGCACGGTGTATCTGTTTAATATTCTCATAATAATCGAATCCTTCAGCCTGAGGCTGAATATCCAGCGCTGCTTTTTCTTCATGAGAATGGAGTATAGCTACTTCATTCTTTAGCGTCGTTCCAGTCAGCTTCTCCCCGAGTGTATTAACCTCATGGCATAGCTGAGTGAACTCCGCAAACCTGCGTCCTGGGACATTGCTGTGATCAATCAGTCCGTGCCAGAATTGCTCTGCTCCCGCGACTGCACTACGCCAGCGGAAATGAACGACGGTATCCGCACCTCTGGCTATCGTCTGCCACGCATAAGCACGAATCATCCCAGGATACGGCGTTCTCCACATCGGCATCCAACAACCTGGTGAACCACTTAGCTGCTCCATGATCCAGAAGTTTTGACGTTTAATACCACGGGTTACATCTAGTGAAAGTGCTCCGCTATATGGTGTTGTCGCTTGCTTGGTTGGCGAAGTATTCGGATAATAGTCAAATGCAGCGACATCCAGATCAGCACCGACTGCGTACATATCCAGACGCTGCGGATAGCTATGAAAGTTATGAGTGATAAAATGCTGCGGACAAACAGACCGCAAAATATCAATTTGGGTCTTCTGGAATGCTACCACCGAATCCCACTGAAACCGCTGATAATCTAGCAGGAATGATGGATTCTGATGTGGTGATCCACCCAGTGGAACAGTAAGCTCATTCCAATCGCTATATTCTCCACTCCACACAACCGTTCCCCACTCTGCATTCACCCGATCAAGGCTGCCATATTTGGCTTTCACCCAATTGCGAAACGCTATATTACAAGCATCACAATGACAATCTAACATCCCGAATTCATTATCAGTCTGCCAACCAATAACGGCCGGGTGTTTACTATAGTGCTCCGCAAGTCGCTGCGTGATACGACTTCCGTATTCGCGCAAAGATGTACTATTATAGCAGCGGTGTCCGCGTACCCCCGGATGAAAGGTCTCTCCCTTCGCAAATAGCGGCAAAACGTCCGGAAATTTCGTAGTTAACCATCTAGGAGGTGTAGCTGTGGGCGTACCAATCACAACCTGTAATCCATACTTATGAAAAAGATCCAGCGCGCGGTCCAGCCAACCGAACTGGTAATTGCCCTCCGCTATCTCTAACCGGCTCCATGCAAACTCGGCGACTCGAACTACCTTGACACCTGTTTCCTTCATTAATTTGATATCTGGTTCCCACATGGATTCTTCCCAATGCTCCGGGTAATAGTCCACACCTATCTGAATAAGATCATATCGTTTCACCGGCGTCCTCTCCCCCTATCTTGTTATCACCAAAATAAAAGGCGCTCCCCGTCTCATAATGATGAGGTATACGGAGAACGCCTTTGTTAACCACTAGTCCATTTTAATCTTATGAACGAGCTTCACTTATTTCTTAAGCTTGTCCCAAGCTGCTTGCATGCCTGTCATCCAGCCATTCACATCAACCTTGCCAGCGATCATCTGTTGAATCACACTAGCAAATTCTTGAGTTACACCGTCAGGGAATTTAGAGGATTGCAAACCATACACTTTGTCTTCTTTTACATAGTTCCATACGTCAGATCCAAGCTTACCGATATCTTCAGGAGTTGCTTCGATGGTGGACAACGCAGGGATGAATTTCCATTTTTTAACGATGTACTCTTTACCCATATCTGAAGTTACCAACCAGTTCAAGAATGTTTTAGCTTCTTCTTTAGATCCGGAATCTTTGTTGATAACAAGGTTTGCAGGAATACCTACAGTCATTTTGTCATTCTTTGCAGCATCTTCATTGATTGGCATAGGGAACATACCGATGTTCATGTCAGGTGTAATGTTATCAACAAGGGTTTGTGCCCAGTTACCTTCTTGCATCATTGCAGTTTCACCTTTAGCAAACATAGCCAAGTGAGTGTTAGCATCTGTAGTCAACGGATTTTTTTGTCCGTATTTCAAAGTCAAGTTGAGCAAGTTGCTCCAATCTTCAAACACTTTGTTACCTACGATTGTACCCGTACCGTCATTCAAGCTCTTAATGAAGCCATTTACATCATCTTGTTGAGCGAATGCTACGCTGATCCCTTGGTTACCAAGGAGCCACCATTCTTGATACGCATTACCAAAAGGAGTTACGCCAATCGCTTGCAATTTCTTAGCTGCATCTTCTAGTTGTGACAATGTTTTAGGAGTTTCAGTGATGCCTGCTTTTTCGAACAGGTCTTTGTTATATACAAAACCAATTCCTTCAAGGTTCATTGGCATACCGTACACTTTACCGTCTTTAGTCATTGGCTCTGCTGCCATAGGAATCAGATCTTTCACCCAAGGTTGATCGGACAGATCTTCCATCTTATCTCCCCAAAGCTCCATTTCAGCATATCCGCCATTTGAGAAAATGTCAGGCGCGTCGCCGGAAGCAAACTTAGTCTTCAGTGCTGCAGCGTAATCGGCACCACCACCAACGGTTTGAATATCCAGCTTGATGTTAGGGTGTTCTTTTTCAAATTCAACCTTAAGCTCATTAAGACCTTCAACGATTTCAGTTTTGAATTGAAAGATCTTAACCGTCTTTACTTCACCTTTATCTGTGCCAGCGCTTCCATTTTGTGAGTTACTAGAAGCGTTATTGCCTCCACCGCATGCTGTTAATGCTAAACTCATCGCCATTACTGCCGAAAGTGCAACTGCCGAGCGTTTCTTATTCATTATATTTTCCCCCTTAAGATAGTGGACTACTTATGAAATATTTGGAACGGAGGGCTCGGTGTTAACCTTTCACCGAGCCAGCCGCTATTCCCTCAACAATGTAACGCTGCATGAACAGATAGAAAATGATAATTGGAGCAATCCCGATTACGAGAGCCGGAAGCGCCATATCCCATTGTTTGGTGTATTGACCAAAGAAGGAGAAGGTCGCCAGCGGAATGGTCCGAAGTTCTGGTGCCTGAAGAATCAAGGAAGGCAGCAGATAGTCATTCCATATCCCAAGTGCATTAAGCACGATCGTTGTCATTACCATTGGCTTCAGCAAAGGAAGTACTATGCGGAAGAATACGGTAATTGGATTACATCCATCAACTGTAGCCGCCTCTTCAATTTCAAGCGGAACGGACTTGATAAAGCCGTGGAATAGAAAGATTGCCATTGGAACACTGATCCCTAGATTCGTGATAATCAAACCCAGGAAGGAGTTGTTTACTCCCATTACATTTACAACTTTCAAGATTGGAATCATGATCGTTTGAAACGGAACAACCATTGCGGCTACGAACAACAGTAACAAAAACTGATTAAATTTCGTATTCGCCCGAACCATACGATAAGAAGCCATCGCACTAAACAGAGAGATTAGAATAACACTGATAACAGTTATGATAACCGAATTTCGGAAAGCTTCACCGAAACGTGCCAATTTCCAAGCACTTGTATAGTTCGACCACATAAATGTCTGTGGCCAGCTTGCAGCATCACTCAGAATTTCACCGAACGATTTCACTGAGTTTGCTAGCAAGAAATAAAATGGAGACAGGAAGAGCAGGGCCAGAAGAATCATCAACACTTCCACGCCGATATTCCATCTGCTTTTTGTCTTGGCGTTCATTAAGCTTCTACCTCCTTGCTCTTCGTAATACGGACTTGAATCAGAGTGATAATCGCCACGATAACGAAGAACAGCAGCGCTTTAGCAGTACCCAGACCGTAACGATTGTTCAGGAAGGCTTCATTGTAAATATTCATAGCAACTGATTCTGTAGATTTGAACGGTCCGCCTTTCGTCAAGGAAAGGTTAAGGTCAAACATTTTGAAGGACCAAGAAATGGCCAAGAACAAACCAATGGTTACAGCCGGCATAATCAACGGAACTACAATGCTGCGTAGTACCTGCCAACGGGAGGCACCATCAATATCAGCCGCTTCCAGGACTTCTTTCGATACGTTACTGAGAGAAGCGATGTAGATAACCATTAGATAACCGGAAGACTGCCAAACAAAAACCATTACAATCGCCCAGAAGCCGGTTGTTGCATCACCCAGCCAAGGAAGATTAAAGAACGACCAACCTGTGAGTTCTCCCATTGTTGCGAACCCTTTGATGAAGATAAATTGCCAGATGAACCCGAGCAACAATCCCCCAATAACGTTCGGCATAAAGAAGATCGTCCGAAGCATGTTACGTGTCTTTAATGGTTTCGTTAACAGATAAGCTAGGAAAAACCCTACCACATTAGTCAAAATTACACCTAACACAGTAAATCTTACGGTAAACCAAAAGGAAGACCAGAAGTCGGGGTCATTCGTAAATATAGTGGTGAAGTTTTGAAATCCTACCCAACTTACATTACCGGATACACCGTTCCAGTCTGTGAAGGAGTAATACATCCCCATGATAAATGGGATAATCGTTATTAAGATAAAAAACAAAACTGCAGGACCAACGAAGAATACCTGTTGACCTAACTGGGACAACTTAGTGCCGCGCATTTATTGTCCCCCCCTTTCTTTTGCTCACTTACTTGTTTATGCTTTATACACATATTATCTGTTTTTTTGAGCGCACCTCACACCTACGGAAGTGATCTTTCAGGTGTAAAATATTGATCGGATGTGACAAATTTCGATGAAATGGAACACGATTCGCACAAAAATGATCGTTTTCATCCTACTCCCAACACTAATTTGTATTATGGCCACGATGTTTATAAGCTACCACTTTAGTACTCAATCCTTAAGAACAAGAGCAGTAGATGAGAATACGAACCTTCTCTTTCAAGGTACTAGAAACATTGAAAGTCTGATTCAGGAAATCAATCGACTCTCCCTTATCGTCTATTCAGATTCAGAATTCTACAGATCTCTCGAAGCTGGATACGAGGATATGCTAGCAAATGCACGAATTTATTCTTCTCTGAATTACATTTCATCATCTATGCCTGACATATCTCAGGTCTATTTATACGGTGTCAAGGACAGCAAAGCCACTCTGCTCACCCAAAATACACCGAAACGTTGGCAGGGTGTTCCACCTTATCCTGATTCCAAGATCACTACCGATTCTGCGGTATCCTTACAGAGTACGCATTTAAGTCATAGCTACGGCCTAACGGCACCGATCCCGCAATTTATACCGGAGCCAGTGTTTACCTTACACAGAAGAATCGAAAGAGTCCCTACCACAAAAGCGCTTGGCTACCTGTCGATTGATGTCAAGCTAACGGCTCTAACCGACATCATCAGTCAGTTATATGATCAGAAGCAGGAGAAAATCTGGCTGCTGGATGGCAACGGAAACATTGTCTACGGGGACAATAGTGAAGAATTCGGCAAGAAACTGAATGCAGCTTGGTACGATACGAATATCAGGGACAAGCAAAGCTCACAAGGATACTTTGAAGAGGATAAAGCTATGTTTATTTACCAGAATATCGAAGGTCCAGGGTTAAATTGGACGCTGGTGAAGCAGATTCCCGTATCTTATCTTTTCCGAGAAGCCAATGAGGCGGCAACGATCAATATAGCACTGATGGTCCTGCTGCTGATTACAATTACAACGCTAACGATCCTAATCTCTTTTCGAATCACCGCCCCGATTAAGCAGTTGACCCGCTATATGAATCAGGTCCAGACCGGGAAGCTTGATATCGATATCCGTCCCATGGGCAAAGACGAGATCGGTGTCGTTACAGAACGGTTCCGCAGTATGATGGATACGATCAACAATCTGATCCTAAGAGAATACAAGCTGGAATTAACTAATAAAACGAATGAATTGCGGGCTTTGCAAGCGCAAATCAATCCGCATTTCCTTAACAACACCTTGCAGATCATCGGTACGCTTGCCTTGGAACTTAAAGTACCCCAAATCTACTCTCTTCTTTCTGCACTAGCGAAAATGATGCGCTACAGCATGTACAATGAGGAGAAGGTTGTCACGGTTAAGGATGAACTGGATCATGTCAAAGCTTACATCGAACTACAGAAGGAACGTTTTGAAAATAAATTCAGTTTCCGTTACGATATGGAGGAAGTTCTTTTAGAGACATTTATGCCTAAGATGATTCTGCAGCCTATTGTAGAAAACTATTTCAAACACGGTTTTAACCATTCCCGCTCAGACGGATTTGTTGAGATCACCGCGGCCAAATTGGGCGACAAGCGAATGGAAATCTGTATTCAAAACAATGGAAATGCTATCCCTTCAGCGAAACTGGATCTTTTGCGGCAGAAGCTTCAACATTCCACTAGAACAGATATAGATTTATTAAGAAATACAGAGCAAGACAAGGAAGCTACAGGATCTGGTATTGGTCTGCCGAACGTTCTGGCTCGGCTCAAGCTCGTATGCGGAGATAGCGCCATCTTGACGGTGGACAACCTCCGAGCAGGTGGAGTGGTTGTAAGACTGGAAATAGACATTATAGCGGAGCGTGAGACGATATGAAGGCGTTAATTGTTGATGACGAGGCGAGAGTTAGAAAAGCTGTTAGACTTCTTGTCGACTGGGACGCACATCAAATCAATGAAATTCTGGAAGCCGGAAACGGAAATGAAGCTATTGAGATCATTCGGCAAGCGAAACCAGCCTTGGTCATTATGGACATGATGATGGAATCCGGTAATGGCGTAGAATTAATGACATGGGTTAACGAATTTGCCGGCAACATCAAATTCATTGTGGTCAGCGGACATAATGATTTCGAGTTCGTGCGCCAGACTGTTCGTCATGGTGGAATTGATTATATCCTTAAGCCCATTGAAGCGGAGGCAATCAATGTAGCAATCGCTAAGGCAGTGACTGCTTGGCGTTCAGAGGAAGCTGACCGTAGAGAACGACAGAAGCAGAACATTCAGCTTAATGAGTTCAAGCCCATCTACGGAGAAAAACTGCTATCCGCGCTAATCGATGATCCGATCAACTCGGAATTATCTCTTCGGAGGTTGCGAAGCGATGGCATTATCCCGGACAACGTCCTCTCTTCACGCCTAATACTGGTGCAGACAGATACAGGAAATAATCTCCTACTTAACCGTTTTGGAGGAGACACCGGTCTCCTGAACTACGCTATCGTCAATATTTGTAATGAATTTTTGCAAGGTCAGCGTAAGGGTGTGGCTTTTCGTTACTGGGGAGGCCCTTCGGAGATTGCCATCATTCTATGGGATATCCAAACGTCTGTTGTTGAGCTTATAGGGAGAATTAATCAGGGGATCTACTCTACATTGCAGGTCCGAATGCATTTCGGAATTAGCTGCATCGGCAGCCTGCCTAAGCAATTATCTTATCAGCGTGCAGAGGTGGCTGAGGCCTTACAGCGTAGAAATTTATTAATTCATGAGGATTACTGCCATTTTTCTACTTCCTCCGAAGAGTTTAAAGAGCGCAATGAAAACGCAAAGACAGAAATTCAAGGACATGCATCGCCGACGATCTTCGCACATGTGAAGGAAGATTGGAAAATGGCGGTCATCAGCGGAAGCTCTGATGTATTGTCCGCGGCAGCACAGCACTGGGTGGACGAGCTTAGCCGATGCGGAATTGTTACACCGGAGATTCTAAACTCGTGGAAGAATGATGCACTCTTATTTCGTTCCCAGTTGGTACGGGAAACGTTAGGCCCTGATGCCGATAGCGCACTAGCCGAGTTAGAACAGGCCGACCAGCTTCACCCAGCTCCTTATACGAATGGTTACTCGTTCTCCTTATTTGCTTGGCGTGACTGGTCATTTGATCTGATGGAGCGAATATCAGAAGTGATAGCCGCTAAACAAGCTAAAGAAAGCAATCCTATGCATGATATCGTGAAATATATCGAACTTAATTATGCCTCTGATCTATCCTTGCAGGAGATTGCCGGAAAGTTCTTTGTTAGCCGCGAATATATTTCACGCCGGTTCAAACAGGAATACGGCATTAATTTCTCCGATTTCATCGTTAACGTCCGGATAGATAAAGCTAAATTGCTTATGCAGAACCCTCGTCTAAAGCTGTCGCAAATTTCCGAAATGGTGGGGTTTCATGATGTGAAGTATTTTAGCAAGGTATTCAAGAAACAGGTTGGTGTATCACCCAAGGACTATCGAAACCAGTTTAAAATTTAATTAATACCACGCTACGAGAAAACGGTTGTCTCCTTTATGGAAGACAACCGTTTTCTCGCAGAAATATAAAGATAATGTATAGCGTGAAACTTATATTTTCTTATATTTTTAAAAAGGCGTCCGCGACCGTCTTACCGGCTATGCCGTTCGGATGCGGGTCGTCTGTTCCACTCATAAACTCTGGTCTGATCCGGTGATCGTCTGGTGCAGGCAATGACAATAGGCTTGCTATATCAAACACCCGGCTCACACCTATAGGCGGATTAGACAAAATCTCACGATTCACCTTGCGCCAAGTTTCTTCTCTTTCACCCTGAAAATTGAACGGTGGCACCGTACTTAGAATAATATTAGCTTCAGCATTTGCCCCCTTGATCTTAGAAATAATGGTCTGCAAGTCACCAAGAAGCTCGTCCGCCGAACGGCAGCCAATATCAATATCATTTACTCCGAGTACGATCATCACTTCATCACTTTGCTTAGTTTTGTTTAGCCATGGACCATCCGCGGCGACATCATAAGCTCTAGCCCAGCCAGAGCCAAGATTCCATACACCAATATCCGTGCCAAGGCCATCCGCAATTCTCGCGACCCAATATTCGTACTCATCCTTTAATGTCCGCACACCTTGAGTAATCGAATCCCCCAAGAATACTAGTTTCTTGGTAACAGATTTCTTATACCCAATGAAGCTTGGCAGTACCAAAAGATTATCAGACGCTGTAAAACCATCCGCTGATTGTTGTGCGGCAAGATTTCCAGGCGCGTCATAAGCTGAAACCAGCATCCCTTCAACATTGAAAGGAATCGATTTACCTGCAGTGAGTGTCTTAATCGTCCACGTAAACGCCAAGTAATGACCCTCCGGCAGAACAATGCTTGTCTCATCACTCCAGAAACATTCGCCAGCCGCAACGGTTTTTGAGGCTTTGCCCTCAAAGGTAAGCGCATGCTGTGTATTCTCAGCTATTGTTCCGTCTGGTTCTGTTTCTCCGTCAGCGATATAAGCTGTCTCGATAACCCAGTCGCCTCCAGGTTCACTGCCTACAGCTTCTTGCCCTTGATCCCATGTAGAATCCACCGCGTTGCTATGCCAGAACTTTAACTTCAACGTACCATTTTCCCTTAAACGAATATAAGTCCGGAAGGTATGCGTAAATGGTTCTTGCCTATTCATTATAAAATTCGCTGCAGTTGAAAGAACCGTTGCTGAGGTATATTCCGTCTGGTTCAATACTCCACTTCCCTTTGTTAAATTAGTATCCATAACGTTCCCCCGTTATTCAGTAAGATTGTAACACTAAAACCTCTCCAATAAACCAAGGGAACAGATCGTCCACCCAGTTTACAAGAGAGGTAATGGCTATATCAATATGCTTTAAGAAACAATCTTATTTCAATGTAATCGTAAACGATACGGTTTTTGCACCTGCGTTTACTTTTACTGTAGTTTCATCTACTTGCTCTGCACCTTCTACAGAAGCGATAGCTCCCAGATCTTTAAGTGAAAGCGAGAATTCTTTACCGCTACCTTCCGCAGTAACTGTTACCGTACTGCCTTTACGGTCAGCCTTCACAGTCAATTCAGGAGCACCTTTGAGATCACGAACGGTTGCAGAAGTCGTAGTGCCATCTTCAAGTGAATATAAGCCGAATTTAACGCCATTCGCATAGTCGTAATCCGGTTTGTTATCCACACTGCCGATTGTCAGCAAGGAATTCTGGCGAACGAATAGTGGCAGGCTAAAGAAATCATATTTCTCTTTGCGCCATGATCCACCTTGTACGGTTTCACCAGTAAGCAAGTGAGTCCAGCGACCAGCCGGCAAATAGTACTTCGCCTCGCCGTTTTCTTGGAAGATTGGGGCTACAAGCAAGGATTCACCTAGCATGTATTGACGATCCAACACTTCGCAAGTAGGATCTTCCGGGAATTCCATAACCATAGCCCGCATAGAAGCCCAGCCATGTTCATGAGCCTGTCCTGCTACATCATACAGATAAGGCATCAAGCTACATTTGAGTTTGGTGAAGAAACGGGTAACATCACAAGCTTCATCATCATAAGCCCAAGGCACACGGTACGAAGTGCTACCATGCAAACGGCTGTGACTGGACAATAGTCCAAACGCCAACCAGCGTTTAAATACATGTGCCGGAGCCGTGTTCTCAAAGCCACCGATATCATGACTCCAGAAACCGAAACCAGATAATCCTAGAGACAATCCACCGCGAAGGCTCTCTGCCATGGATTCATAATCTGCGTAGCAGTCACCGCCCCAGTGAACTGGGAACTGTTGGCCACCGGCAGTTGCAGAACGTGCGAACAATGCCGCTTCATTTTTACCAAGCTTCTCTTCTAGCACTTCAAATACAACCTTGTTATACAATTGAGTGTAGTAGTTGTGCATTTTCATCGGATCAGATCCGTCGAAGTAAACTACATCTGTAGGAATACGCTCACCGAAGTCTGTCTTGAAGCTATCTACGCCCATATCTACCAAATCACGCAGGTAGCCGGCATACCATTCACAAGCCGCAGGGTTGGTGAAGTCCACCAGTGCCATACCTGCTTGCCACAAATCACATTGATAAACGTCACCGTTAGGTTTTTTGAGCAGATAACCATTTTTCTTGCCTTCTTCAAACAAGCGGGAACGTTGCCCGATATAAGAGTTGATCCATACGCAGATCTTCAGCCCTTTATCTTTCAGTCGTTTCAGCATGCCTACTGGGTCAGGGAATACGCGCTCATCCCACTGGAAATCGGTCCATTGAAATTCACGCATCCAGAAACAATCGAAGTGGAATACGCTCAGCGGTAGATCGCGCTCTGCCATACCATCTACGAAGGAGTTTACGGTTGCTTCATCGTAGTCGGTAGTGAAAGAGGTCGTCAGCCACAGGCCGAATGTCCAAGCCGGAGGAAGTGCAGGTTTGCCAGTAAGTGATGTGTAGTTGCTGATAACTTCTTTGATGGTAGGACCATCAATCACGAAGTATTCTAAGCTTTCTCCAGCAACGCTGAATTGCGCTTTTTTCACTTTTTCCGAAGCGATCTCATAAGAAACCAACTCAGGGTGGTTAACAAATACGCCATAGCCTTTGCTGCTTACATAGAAAGGAACATTCTTATAAGCTTGCTCGGAGCTAGTACCACCGTCTTTGTTCCAAAGATCTACGGTCTGTCCATTCTTTACAAAAGCGGTAAAACGCTCGCCCAAACCGTAAACGAATTCACCTACACCGAGATCCAGCTCTTCACGCATATACGTGTTGCCGTCTTGATCCGTGATATAAGCCATGGACTTGAAACCGCTGCCTGTAATTCTCTCGTCTCCACGATAGAAATCCACAGCCCATTGTTGGCCTTTGCGAATCACTACACGAAGTCCGCCGCTGATCAGCACAGTCTCGGAATCGTTTTCTTCAATCTTAACGTGATCTCCAGTACCTTTCGTGAGTTCGAAGACTGGACCGCGTTCTTGTACGCCATCATGATGAATAATCTTAACCCCTACCACACCTGGAAGCGGGGAATGAAATTTTACAGTAAGCAGGGTTGAATTCAGCGTCGCTGAACGCCCTGTGATTGGAGTTGTTTGAGTAATTGCTGTTAATCCATCTGGAGTCTTTTCTACAACATAATTTTGAACTGCACCGTTAATCGTGATACCATCACGCACCAGCCAGAGACCATCAGTAAATTTCATTGTGTACTTGCCACCTTTCAATTTGGTGTTTATAGTTGCATTATACCGATAAAAAATAAACAAAACTAATACTATATAGCTCATTTATAACACTATTTTGATGTTTTATCCGAAAGGAGTGGCATTTATGGACCGTACAACCCAGAGTTTGCTAAAAGAAGACAGAGTGCATGGCGATAGCATGTTTCCGCTTGCAGCTTATTGGATAGAATTACCAGCTGGAACACATGTCCTCGATACCCATTGGCATGAAGAAGCGGAGTTTTTCATGCTGCTCGAAGGAGAAATTCTGTTTCAGGTGGATACCGAATATTTCCCACTTAAAGCCGGTGAGGCTGTATTTATCGAGTCTGGTGATATTCACGCTGCCTATGTACTGAACGAAGATACGCCCTGCAAATTTTGTGCGCTCGTGTTTCTTCCTGATCTTCTCGCTAGTGCCCAATATGATACGATCCAGCAGAACACCATCTTACCCCTTCAGGAGAAAAGACAAAGCTTTCCTCGCCACCTAACACCGGCTGTGAAATGGCAGCATGAACTTCTCGGGCACTTAGAACGCATGATGGACGCCTACGCTGCGCAATCTCCCGGGTTTGAAGCTTTTATTAAAGGAACGTTACTCATCATGCTCTCGCTGATTGCTCCAGAGGATCGTTTTGTAAACCGCAGCCAGTTGGATGACGCTGATACTACTAAGATCAATCGACTTAAGAAGATTATTCTCTATATTCAGGATAACTATCAGGAGCCGATTCGAACTCGGGACCTCTCCGACCTTATCCCCATGAGTGAAGGACAGTTCTGCCGCTTTTTCAAAGAAATGACCCGTAAGACTCCAGTAGATTACATTAACTCTTACCGAATTCGCCAAGCCGCCGATCTACTTCAACAAAGCAACAGAAAAATATCCGACATCGCATTCGAGGTCGGATTTGATAATGTGAGCTATTTTATTAAAGTGTTTCGCAGAGCGATGAAATGCTCGCCTTCGGAGTTTAGGAAGGGGTCCCGTTGACATCTTGCTGTTTAATTTCTATTCATCGGTCGTTCTGAAGCTAATGGCTCTCTTTATTAATTCTTCCTGTTCATCTACCGATATATTATAGATAGATCTTATCGTCGTAGGAGGAGAATAAGCTATGCATATAACGAATATGACCTCTGCTATGGGAACGAGACTTAATGTAGCTGTTAGTCACCAAACTAACGATAAAACCATAAATTCAAACAGCAAGACAAGTAGTAGCGGAGACCACTTATCGATAAGCAAATCTGCAAAAGCAGCTTTTCAAAATCAATCTAAAATGAGCGGAATGGTTGATTCTCTACTTAAACAAAAACAGAGTATCATCGATAACAAGAACAGCCTAATTGAAAGAACCACCAAAAACTCACATAACCTTGATTCTATTCAAGATCAACTTAAGGAATTCGATAAACAGCTCCAAACGATTGACCAACAAATTGCGAAGTACACCTTTGAAGAGCAACAAAAGAACTTAGAAAAAGCTCAAAAAGAAGATCTATCGGATGAACCTAAAACCGAGCAAGAGATACAAAACGAAAGATTGAATACGATTGTTGCTATAAGCCAAAATGTTTCACAAATGGAGGTAGTTTCTTCTACCCATTCTAAGATGCATGGCGAGGCAAGAGTTCTGACCAAGGAAATCGAATCGGATGAAGCTCGTTCTACTCATTCTGCAACAGCCAAACGTGAGCAGTTATCCAAAATCGAAGATAGAATATCGGAAATGAATGAAACGTTAGGCGATACCATAAAAGACACCGGAGATAAAATTAAAGATCAGGAACGGACTGAGAAATTAGCCACCTACCAAGAAATTCAGCGTTTAGCCGAAGATTCTGATAAGTCGCAGCTAGAAATACTAATCTAACAAAGACAAAATTCTCTATATAGAAAAAGCAATCGGACCTCTACCACATCAAAGGGGTTGCCGATTGCTTTTTTATATGCAGATGATGTTATCTTTCAACTATTCCTTCCGAATCACGATAAAGCAGGTGCTGTCTGGCAAGGCCACTTCCTGTCCGCTCTCATCCATGAACCTTACTCTATCGCGCAGCGCTTCGGTATAACCTTCTTGCAAGTAATGCCGGAAGACTTCAATCTTCGCCTGCTTTCCTAAAGTCTGTTCAATAAATGAGGCAAACTCCGTAGGGGTAAAATAACCAAACTGTTCCTGTACTTCATGAATGTAAGCCTCTTCGCCCCAGGTATACGTATATAAAAACTCCATGGCATCATTAACAGGCATGAGTACTTCTTCTTCCCCTAATCTCTGATACTGAAGCTGACGTCCGGCAAAATCCTTCGCATAACGCTCCAGCCACGCCATACCGTCTTCCTCCAGAAAACGAACTTTCCGCAGCAATGCTGTGGGTTCGGTCATTATCCCATCGCGGATAATGATAACCCCGCCCACTGACAATACATCAAAAGCACTTCGCAGGGCGGCCGAGACGGTGTCATGATTGAACTTTTTACCATTAAGCGGCACATAAGAATATAGCTCATGCAAAATCGAAGAAAAAATTACCGTACCCACCGTTCCAGCCTCCACGAAATCTTCAAGGTTCAACGCATCTCCCTGCAGGACCTCCCACTGACGACCTTCCCGTTGCTTGCGCTGCCGCAGAGCTTCCACTACATTGCTCGATATATCAATGCCGATAGGGGTAACCTCTGGCATCCGCTCTTCCAGCAAATCCAGCAGCACACCGCCGCCCGGGCCGATATCCAGCACTTTTTTCCCAATGACATGCTCCAGAATCACAGCCTTATAATCTGCTGTATTATTCATTTGACTTAAGTAGGTATCTTCATTATGAAAACGGTCGAAGGCGTCCCTGCGTAGCTCGAACAAGTCGAATAACAGCAATACAGCACGTTCATACAAGGGCGATTTTTCAGCTTCCATACAGAATTCGATCAGCTTCTCTGCCGCTGCCGAGAATTGAAACTGAAAAAACACCGTGTCTGGCAGATGTTCCTTAGCGTATGGACGAAGCATTAGATGAGGATTCTCATCAGGTAAAGTCCCTTTTTCGATATCCTCCCATCTAAGCTCCGATAAATATTTTTCTATAATCCGCTTCTTATAAACATTGATCTTCTTAACACCCTTGTAGTCATAGTAAATGCTGTTCATAACCTGCTCGAAGCTGATATGGCGTAGGGGTTCATTCTGAGCCCTTTGAGCTGCAAGCAACATCACCTTCAGAAATTGCTCCAACGAGAAAGTCTGCATTGCAGATTCCACATACCAGAAGATAGTGTTACTTAAAGACTCCAACCGTTCCGCATGGAAGCCTTCCTGTGTCAGCTTTGCCCACTCCGTAGTGAAATCCTCTCCTCTAGAGATCGGACCTAGCCGCATTCTGCGCAGTCTTTCTTTCATCGGCATTGGACTAGCAAGTTCACCGGATGCAATCAGAGTGATAAGCTGTTTCACTTCATGCTCTACATTCAGCCATAGCTCGGGAGATACAGCTCCGATGATGCAATGATTGAGTACGGTTAGCAAACGTTCAAGTTCCTCGGCAGTCAGTAACTGTTCCTCCACAAGATCACGAAGCGGCTTATTTACTTCCGGAGGCACCTCCCCACGGATTTGCTGTCCTATCAGTCCATGGGTTTCAATAAGCCGATGAACCAGTGCACTTTTGTCAGAGACCGTACCGCTCAAATGTTTCCCGTATAACTGTGCGGAGCCAATGTTATGTACAAAACAGTTAATGCCTTCCTCCTGCCAAAGTAACCGCTCCTTCAATGTGCCACCCTTAGCTGTTTCTGACCAGATTAATGTTTCTTCCACAAGCTCTTTGATCCAAATCGAACGGGGAAGCTGGTCTAGCAGCTGCAAACTGCGTTCCACATAATCCAGCACGGGATTCCTGCGGTCCAACTCCTCCAGAGATTCCACTCGCTCCAAATTTACAATCTGCTCCTCGGCTTGGACAATAAGCTTCAGCCAGAGGTTATTCTCCAAATGATCTTGTATTCCTTCACGGTATAAGGTGATGGCTTCCAACGATTTCAGCATATACTCCTCCTTCGCTCCAAAGTGGAGACTATAAAGACTTATTATTATATATACACTCCCGTTAATTAAAAAACAGAACCAGGATTCATGAAATTGCCATGTCCCGGTTCTGTTTATATTCCAATCCTCAAGTTCCGAACCGTTGCCGATATCCGCACTTGCGGCACAGCTCTTCTACTGCCTCTCTACGAGAGAACCCGTAAAACAGATTGTTCGCCCGCTCACCCTCTACGATTTCTGAGAAAGGAGTCTCATGAATGTTTCCTAGGTTAATGACTCCTTCACCATCCAGACAGCACGGTACAACGGTACCATCCACAAGGATTGCCGCTTGGCTGCGTAGTGCATGACAGAACCCTTTTCCATCATCTTCCGGCTCATTCAGTGCAGGCCATCGGAACTCATGGTCCTGATTGAGATATACCCGTGGGGCAACCTTGACGCCGCTGCCAGGTACAACCTTTTCTTCGATCTTGAAATCAAGGTTAAAGGCTTCCTCCAGCACAGCAAGGGTCTCACGGTTCCGATTCTTCTCCAGATTGGTCAGATTATCCTCCGTCAAATTCCACAGCCGGAAGGAAATAATGACCCCTTGCGCGGATGCTTCCCGTACAAAAGAAATAATCTCCGACAAATACCCTTCGCGGTTCTCAGATCCTTCATGCCCATCAAAGCTATGCAGAGAGAAGTTCATCTGTCGAAGTGCAGGTTTGCCGAGGATCTTAGGGCCAGCCTTATGAATTAACGTACCATTGGTAGTAATATTGACCTTGAACCCTTTGGCATGTGCCGCATCCAGCAGGTCACCAATCTTGGGATGCAGCAATGGCTCACCTTTTACGTGAAGGTAAATATGATTACTATGTGGCTTAATTTCATCTAATATCGTATTAAAAGTATCGAGCTTCATAAAGTTCTTCGTTCGGGCGGTTGGTGGACAAAAGCTGCAGGCCAGGTTGCAGACGCTTGTTATCTCAATGTATACCTTTTTAAAAGTCTTCAAGTGCTGCTCCCCATTCTATTTATAGATCTGCGGCATAGCGGAGGCCGATCTGTGCTCTGGCTTCCTCCATAACTTCTGCTACTGCCAAGGAATTCGCATGTGTATTAACTCTGCTTTCCCGTTCACCATTCTTAATTAAGTTGATAAATTCCTCAACCTCATAATACATAGACTCGAATACCTGAGGCTGCGTAAGCTCCTCGACGGTTCCGTCGCGATAATGAATTTTCACTTGGTAAGGTTGGTTGATCTTATCGATCACCATTGTACCACTTTCCCCTTGAATCTCGGCTGGCAAATAGGAATCAGCGATCTTGGAATGCATCACAACTGCATCCATATCATCATATTGCATGACAATACTTCCTTCTCCATCCACTCCAGAAGAGAGCATTAGACCCACGGCCTTTACAGACTTCGGTTTCCCGAACAACACTACCATAGGATACAGACAGTAAACACCAAGATCCATCAACGAGCCATTAGAGAAGGCTGGGTTAAAAGCATTTAATACCGTTCCCTGTCTATAGGCGTCATATCTCGATGAGTATTGACAATAGCTCGCAAAATAACGACGTACTTGACCAATCTTATACAAATTGTCTCTGATCACTCCGAAATTCGGCATGAAGGTCGATTTCATTGCTTCTACCAACAACACATCATTGTTCTGAGCGGCTTCAATCATTGCTCTAAGCTCCGCACTGTTTGAGGCAGCTGGTTTCTCACAGAGTACATGTTTGCCATGATTTAAGCACATAATCGCCTGCTCAGCATGCATGGAGTTCGGGCTTGCAATGTAAATAGCATCGACATCTTTACTGGAAACCATATCTTCCAAATTCGTATAAATTGTAGCTCCAGCATATTTTGCAGCAAAGGCCTGACCCTTCTCCATTGTGCGGGAGTACACGGCTGTCAGGATAAACTCCTCATTCTCCAAGCCGGCTTGCACGAAGCGGTCTGTAATAAAGTTTGTTCCAATGACCCCGAAACGAATTGTCATGATAATCCCGTCCTTTTTAGTTCTTACTAAAGCTCTATATGCTATTTTCTCACTCTCAGGGTAGTCATGTCTACTTTTCAGGACAAATTTCCGACAAATTCCGATAGATCCACTTTGTGAAAAAAAGCACCACTCCTTCATCTTTTGTCGATATCAAACTATTCATAGTAAACAGCGACATTATTTGTCGAAAGATGCAGTAAAGAGGCTCCCATTCTTAACTTAAGAACAGGAGCCTGCTGAGCCATATGGACTTACAACTTATTTATAAAAAGCCTGCAATTGACGCACAATTTCATCCTTGTCATGATCCACTACGGTTTGGTGTTGTGGCATTTCGAACAACGCTTTAATTTGTGCCGGGAATTCCTGCTTAATGTCAATCAGAGTAATCGCCTCGTCAAACTTAGCTGGATGTGCGGTCGCAAAGGTAATCCCAATCTCATCCGAGCCATTGAAAGCTTCGTAAGCTGCGATTCCACATGCAGTATGCGGATCAAGTAGGTAGCTATATTCTTTTTGATACTTAGCAATTGTATTCAAGCATTGGTCATTCTTCACGCCAAGCGCTGCAAAATCCTTCTGCACCTGCTGAAGCGCCTCGCCTTCAACCGTAATCTTGCCCTCGGTTTGCAGCTTGGACATATACGCGGATAGTTTCTCGGAATCCTCGCCTACCAAATAATATAGATAACGCTCAAAATTGCTCGCCACTTGGATATCCATCGAAGGACTGTATGTGCTTGTGAAGCTGCCCGGTTTGTATTCACCCGTGTTCACGAAACGCTCCAAGATGTTATTTTCATTCGTAGCAATAATCAGTTTGTTAATTGGTAATCCCATTTGCTTCGCCAAATATCCGGAGAAAATATTACCGAAGTTGCCGGAAGGCACGCTGATGTTAATCTTCTTCTCACTGCTGCCATCGACATGCAGATACGCATAGAAATAATAGACAGTCTGCGCCAGAATACGTACAAAGTTAATGGAGTTGATCGCACGCAGATGATAGCGACTCTTAAAGTCGAGATCTGCGAACAGATCCTTAATCACCTTCTGGCAATCATCAAAATTACCATGAACAGACAGGTTCAGTACATTGCTGTCATCAACCGTAGTCATCTGCAGCTCCTGCACTTTACTAACCTTACCATGCGGATGAAGAATACAGATCTTGATTCCTTCTTTACCGCGGACACCCTGAATCGCAGCCGCCCCAGTATCCCCCGAGGTTGCTCCGAGGATGTGGATGATCTTGTTCTGCTTTTTGGAAATATACGAGTACAGCTCACCCATAAACTGCAGTGCTACATCTTTGAAGGCAAAAGTAGGGCCATGGAACAATTCCAGTACATACAGGGAATCATTCACTTGGTGAATAGGCGTTACTTCCGGCGTGCGGAAATTGCCATAACTAGTATTGACCATTTCCTGCAAATCTTCTAAAGGAATCTCATCATTAGTGTAATAGGCGAAAATCTTCAGGAACAATTCCTGGTAGCTAAGACTTCTCCACTCTTCTAAAGTAGCTGCTGAAACGACAGGAATCTCGGAAGGAACCATCAATCCGCCGTCATCGGCAAGTCCCATCAACACCGTATCGATAAAGCCTTTAGGTTCCACATTGCCTCTTGTGCTTATATACTTCATGCTCATCCTCCTGAACCCCTCATATACTATATATAAATATAAGTTTCACTTAATCGTTGCCTGTTTTCCCTATATACTACCACGTTTACGCGCTAAAGTCCGTTAATTCTTTGTCTTATTTTGCAGCTCTTTCCAGACGGTTTTGTTGCTGTACTGCCGTTCCGTGCTGACATCCTTGCCGAACCATTCCGGCGCCTTGAAGCTTTCCGCTTCCTCCAAAGATTCAAATTCAACCTCCAGAACGGACAATTTCAACTGAGAATAGACGTCGATCTCAACCGTTGTGCCATTCCACACCGCCGTAATCCGCTCTTTGACCAAGGCTACCGCATTAACCGCCTCAATCATCTGATTATATAAACCCTCTGAGATAAAATATTCGATCTCTTCGCGCTTGATCCCTTTGCCATCCTTAAACGTGTGTGTATACGTTACCTCACCTGAGTCCAGATCCGTAATTTTACGCACACGCAGCTCTTGTCCGCCGTCTATCGCCAGATAGGTCTGATCGATATTATGCCGGGTCACAATCTTCAATTCGCCTTCTTGAATAAGCTGCTCCGGAAATTCCGGCAGCAGAAACTTGCGTTCGATCTCCAAAGCCATGATGTTTCGCTCCTCTTCGTGCCATTTATTTTATATTAATAATCATCATAGGGGTGAGACAAACCCAAGTCAATGTAGATTATGGGGAAAAAGGTCATGTTCTTATCGAATTACCTCAATAATAGAAACAGCGGCAGTCATGGACGTGGAAAAGCAAGCCCTAAACTGTCGCTGCTAATTATGGAGATTCTAAAGATTTCCTAACAAAGCGGACATATTTTTTTGATTTTCTGCAAGCCAAATCATTTCCTTCGCAAAGCGAGCTGGCGGTACACTATGTTGATCCATGTTAGCATTAATCCACCATGTGCTTTCCATATACCACAACAACTGTAATGAATGTGTTAAATAGCCCTCTACCACGTCGCGTTCCTCACTGTACCCTTCCATAAACGCCGAAGCCAGGGAGACATCTAAATTATCATCTAAGGCACATGACATCACAGCACGAGCTACATCAAGCTGCGGATAGTCATATTTTAGTCGATCAAAATCTAGAATTGCAGATAAACCGTTATCATTAAATAAAAGATTATCTACCCAAAGGTCACGATGTGCCCAGCCTGTTTGAAGTAAGTCGAGTAATTCTATATTCATTTCTTCAGTAGCTTTAAATTGAGTTTCTATCTCAGCAAGCAGCTGAGGTTTACCAAGTCCCTTAGTCTTTTCCCAAACGGAGTTCCAATGTGCTAAACGCTCCTCACGACTTGGAGGAATAAATTGCGGACTATTTTTAATGCCAAGTGTCCCGTCATTTAACAATCGATGCATTTTTCCTGTTGCTCGACCTAAATCATATATTTGATGGACATTGATTTTACCTGGTGAAATTAGTTTTCCCTGGCAATACTCCATCACCAGGAAGCGTTCTCCATTATCAGATTCAAGCAAAATACTTTCATTCTGTGATAACACTTTGGGGCACGCTAGATCTTGGTCATACAATCTAATCTGTTGAGAGAGTGCTAACAATATCTCCTCTGACTTATATAATTTATATCTTTCTTTGTTGTATTGTTTAAGTAACAATTCCCCTGCATCCGTCGTAACTTTCCACTTTAAGTTTAACCAGCCTCGTTTTATCGAAGTAGTTTCAATTACATTCATACCGAATAAACGATGAAATGTTTTTAGTAGGTCATCCAAGATCATTTCCTCTGTTAATATTGTCTCCATCTGGTCAACTCCTATATTTATAGTGAATAAGTTTTTATTCCTTATGGAGACCTATATAACCTCTGGGATTAAATAATCAATCTGTTATTAATTTTGAATACATATTGAGATCTATAAACTTTCCGTTTACTCTTTCATACCTTCTTAAGGTTCCCTCAAACATAAAGTTCAGCTTTTGCAAGACTTTTACTGAATTCACGTTTTCGGGTTCCACTTTTGCTTCGATTCGATTCAGCTTCAAAGTTGAGAATGCGTAATCTAACAAAGCACTTATAGCTTCTGAAGCATAGCCTCTTCCCCAAAATGCTCTAGCAATGTCATATCCAATCTCCGCTTTCTCATTTTCAAAGTCTAAGGAATTAAAACCACAAGAACCTATGATTTCATTGGATTCCATTTCAATTATAGAGAAACGAATAGCTTTGTTATCTAGAGAAAATTCATCAAGAAGTTTTATCATATCTTTTGCCTGATTTTCATCAGTAAAACTATCAATATTCATGAACTTGGTAACCTCTGGATCAGACCAAATTTTAAACAAACTTGGCGAATCCGCTACCTTCATTTTTCTTAAATGTAATCGTTCTGTGTGTAACTCTGTAGTTAACATTATTTTTACCTCCATTAAATTTTAATAGTTGGTTTAAAAATAATGATCTCTGCGCATAGTTCAGTCCCTTCATTTTTCATTCCCCATTAGAATATCACACCATCGTTAAAACGAATAATATACCTCTTTCCCCTCAAGAAAATCCCGACATAACGTGCTGCATATTTTGGAGGCGTGCTCTTTTATCCAACCGTTCCTCTCAGAGTCATGAATAAAAAATACGTAACTAATAAAAATATCCATAAATATTTGTCCTTCAATGTACCGAATCTCATCAAGCGAAAAGCTTGATTTAGAAGCATAACCCTCCAAAAGCATTTTGCGCAGCTCACTTTTCAACATGGAAGATGCAGAGCCCAAATCAAACAGGTAGTAACCATAACCAAATAAACAATAATCTATTAAGATAGGATTTTGTTCTGACACAAGGACATTGCCCAGTTGAAAATCAGCATGAATGAATCCCCATGAGTTGTCCCTAGCGTCTAGCTCTGCTAATTGTTCTTTTACTACGAGTAGAACGCTACTAATAACTTCGTAATCCTCCTGAATAAGGGCTCCATTGTCTGTTCCCTTTCCAAGTTCTATTAAAGTTTCATCAATCTTTGTGACATTGTATACAGGTCTATGTAACTCCAAGGGCATTAGCGTTCGTGAGAATTCATGTAAACTAGCAAGATTTCTACCTAATCTATAAACAATCTGTTCAATGTTATCTTCATCTTGGGTTAGCGTCGAGCCTTCGATCCATTCTAAAAGAGTGGCCAAACTAGTACCAAATTGCTCCGAACTATATTCAGTAACCAGTTCCCCTTTTTGATTTAGAACAGGTCTTTGAACTTTTAGTATGTTCTTCTGATCGATTTCTCGCAGAAAAAACATTTCTGCCTGTAATCCATCTCGGGTATGTTGTAAGCCTGAGAACCCTTCCGATATTGGTTTATGTATACGCAACAAATAATTCTTGTTATCCGTTTTGTCGGTCACTTTAAATGTAATATTCTCATTATGTCTAATGAATTCAATGATGGGATCGATGAACGAATACTGCAGCAATACTTTCTCAGCTTCAATGATCATAAGACTTCCCTCCTTCAAATCTAGAATATTCTTTATATTGTACCTGTTGCTCGTTGTATTTTGTTGGAATTAATAACTATATTTAAAAAGTATCCTTTTGAATATCTTCTATAAAAAAATAGAGTTACATATTAGTTCTCTAATACGCAACTCCATTAATATCATTATTTATTCATAGCGTTAATATAATATCAATACACCAAAGCCTTCCATAGTAACCTCACCCGATAACGTTGTCCCGCTCAGTAAATCCATTTTGGTCTCATGAAGATGGATCGCGACAGGAGCTTCACTATAATTAAGCAAAAAAGTATAACTGGAAGAAGTCCCGTTACGAACTTGCAGCTCTACATCTTCAGGGAGCACCAGCCAATCTACTGGCGACTGCAGGCTGACTTGATCTATGATTATGGACGCTGCTTGTTCATTAAAGACTGCTCCGTAATACCAAACCTCGCCTTTGCCGCGACGATTTCTTGTAACCGCCGGTTTTCCCGCATAATAGTCCGAGGCATAGACCGCCATGACTTCGACCGAATCATCCTCAATCTGGAGAATATCATTAAAATCATCTGCCCCAGTAACCCCTTCTGCCGCACCCGACCAGCTAATCGTCGTTGGCTGACGACTACCTTTAACCATTGTGAATTCTTCGACTGTGATCCCGCATAGATCTCTAGCAGCACCTGGGAAAGGACGCATATAACATTGGCCGCGTTCATCCTTATAGCCGGTTCTGCATCCGAAGATCAGTTTTCCACCTTGCTGAACGTATTCATCCAGAAGCGACGCTGTCTCATCTGTCATAATTGCCGGGTGAGGATAGATAAGCACATCGTACCGTGCGAGCTCTTCCAGCGTCGTCTTTTTGCGTAAATAGAGTACGTCATTCGGGATATGCTTCTGCTGGAGTGCCTTGTACCACTCCTTATTACTCTTCCACATAAATGGACCATGCCACACATCATACTCTCCATCCCACTCATTAGCATAATCACGAACAATAGCAACGTTAGCCTGATTACGGGTGCCGATAAGTGCTTGCCCTGCCCCCGCCAGCTCTTGACCAATCTGTCCCGCTTCCCGTACTCTTCGGTTCGGCTGGTTATGGTAGTCGTTAATGCCATGCCAATAAATTTCATTGCCCATCGTGGCTGTCCGCCAGCGGAAATACAGCACCATATCTGCGCCATGAGCGATCGATTGATAGGTCCATAACCGCATCTGTCCCGGCTTCGGAGATGGCATATCCATCCGGTTCACCCAGCCACCCGGTCCCGACTGCTGCTCCATAATACAGAAATTAGGGGAAATAGAACGGACAACAGATAATGAAAGTCCCCAGCCTCTGTCATTCAGCGGATTCCGCTCATTCGGATCATAAAAAATAGTCGAGAACTGCGGATAGGAATCATAGCTGAAGAAATCCAGTAATTCATCCGTCAATTCATGGCTGTCGAGATGCCCGAACAGACCGTTCGTTGTTACCCACTGCTTAGGGGCAAGTTTACGGATGATTTCCGCTTGGTTTTCGGCAAAAGAAATCGTATTATCCGATATAAACCGCTTTTCATCCAAAGCCTGATGGGGATTGGGCTGCTTGGGTGACGGGGTAGGACGCGGAAGATACACCTGAGACCAATCACTATAACTCTGATTCCAAAAAACAGCCCCCCAAGCCTCGTTTAGCCGCTCAAGCGTGACATATTTCTGCTGCAGCCATTCCCGGAAAGCCTTATGGTCACTCTCTGAATAAAATTCACTGATCTCGCAGTTGAGCTCATTATCAATTTGCCAACCGACCACACCTGGATGATTGCCATAATGTTCAGCCATCTGTTCCGTAATCCTAGCACACAGCTCACGGTATTTTGAGCTACTGTAATTATAATGACGGCGCATGCCATGCTGAAGGGTAACACCTTCATACGTCACGTTTAATACTTCTGGATACTTATGGGTCAGCCAAGCTGGAGGTGTTGCCGTCGGCGTACCGAGCACAACCTGAAGACCATGTTTATGAGCTAAATCAATCGCCCGATCAAAGAGCCCGAACTGAAATTCACCCTGGACTGGTTCAAAAATAGACCAAGCAAACTCCCCAATCCGAATGATTGTAAAGCCTAGTTCTCGCATCCGGCGATAATCGTCCTCCCACATGCTTTCCGGCCAGTGTTCCGGATAATAACAGACGCCAAGCTCGAATTTTTCTGTTGCGACAGGTTTCTTCATGATTACCTCCAAAGTATTAAAAATATGCTTTCAGTATTTTATAATTCTATTGTAGTATCAGTATTAATAAGGCTTATATAACAAAATATTGCGATTATATAACTATCTTGCGTTAATTACCTTAATCCAACTAGCGCTCTGATGCGCGACAGAAATGAGTGCCATATAACATGAAGAAACAATGGTATTTGCCGACACCAGCTTTTTCAAAATATGTCTGTTATCCTGAATTTTTGGGACATTACAGTCACTTTCCACAGCATACCGAGAGAAGAAGTGAAGGATTCCTGGGAAGCTATAACCTACATTTAATCTTTGGTGGGAAGGGTTATGTATTCCATGAGGGCGAACGTATTCCAATGAGCAGAGGACGAGGGTTTCTTTACCCTAAAGGCGCCTACCAGCAGTACGGCTCTGATCCCGGAGAGCCTTGGGATGTTCGTTGGGTTCATTTTAGCACTCAAATTGTACTCCCCTTATTAGAAGAAGTGGACCAGTCTAGTGCATACCTGTTCACTTTTGATTTGGACGCTAAGCTGGACGAGCTATTCGAGGAAATGTACTTGCTGAGCGCTTCCTATGTAACACGTAGTGAGCCAAGGCTATCCGCGCTTCTGTATGAGCTTCTAGTGAAATTGCTACAGAATTCCGAACCGCTTCACGGCTCAGTACCGCACGAGGTCAGGCAGTCTATCCGCAGTGCCGCAGATATCATTCATGTCGAATGTGCCCGTCCTTGGTCACTGGAGTCGATGGCAAGACTAACCGGGTATAGCAGCTATCATTTTCTACGGCTGTTCCGAATGGTTATGGGCAAAACACCAAACCGTTATTTAACGGATTGTCGACTGGCCAGAGCCAAGCTTCTACTGGTTTCTACTGGACTCTCCATTGCTCAGGTTGCGACTCAGTCCGGTTTTGCCCAGTCCAGCTATTTCATTAAAGTGTTCAGAACGTTCGAGGGGATGTCCCCCGTAAAGTACCGTCAGGCTTTTGGATCATAATTCCTTAAACGAGAAAAAACCGAACGACAATCAGAGAAAACCCTGAAGTTCGTTCGGCTCAAACAGTCATTTACTTAGCTTCTTCCATAAATACTCTGAAGTTTTCTACGATCTCTTTTGCTTTAGTACGATATAAATAATGACCTTCTTCAAATGTCAGCACTTTTCCATGTACAGAGTCTTTTACTTGCTTTTCATGCTCTGGTATCCATCTATCCGTTGCTGGTTGATTCGCTTGTATAAAGAAAATAAGAGGAAGATTTTTAGGAAATGTTAAGCTTTCAGCTGATTTAAAATTAGAATACATCATTCCACCTTCATTTAATTGGGTGGGATTAAATATGTTTTTGCGATTGATCAGTCTCATTTGTTCTTTTGTTTTATCATCAAATGGTAGTTCAGCAATGGGGTCAGCACTAAATTTCATTTGCAATCTGATTAAACCGGATTTTTTGAGCAGATTTATAGTTCTTAATTCCGAAGCTTCGATCTTCCTCTCGCTTATCGATGGAACACTACTATCAAGCCCGACAAATGCACTCACTTCATTTTCATACTTGTTAACATAATCTAGTCCATATATGCCTGAAATAGAGTGGCCCATTAGAATATAACGGTCAATATTAAGAGCCTGTAAAGCTTCATGAATTTCACTTACAATATTCTCCGTGCTGCGCTCCTTTTTGGTCAGATCACTTAATCCATACCCAAAAGGCTCAATCATGACAACTTTGTAAAACGGCGACAGTTCATCTATTAATGCTTTAAAATCAAGAGCTGGCGCTGCTGTGCCATAACCCGGTAGTAGCACGACTGTTTCTTCACCTTTTCCTTGAATATAAACATTCATGTTTTTCCCATCTACGGGTACTAACTGACCATAGGGTTCTATTTTATTTTGTTCCGATTTAATGCTGATCAAATTAACTGTATAGACAATAGCGAGAAAAAGCACGATTGCGATGATTATTGCTCCTACTACTTTAAGTAGTATGTTTAGTATTTTACTTGTTCTCGTGCCCGCCTTCATTTTCATTCTTTCTTTTATTTCCACTCGTATCTTCTCCTGTCATCAGCTGTGTTTTGGACTAGCATAACTAACTGCTAAGCTAAGATTAACCAATGAAGATGTACTCTCTATGACGTTAACATGAACGGAGTATGAATAGGAAAAACAACATTTATACCAGCACACAAAAAAACAAACCAAGAGCCGAGCTCATGGCTTGTTTCCTTTAGAAATAAATTATCTCTCCTTAAGATTTACAGTAAATCTTCGCTCACAAAATCAACCATCGATTGAACCTTCAATCCCTTAGGAGCGCCTGGAATCCAGTCCCTTCCATCGTTCCCGCGTTCCGAGAACGTTATCGTCTTGGGTTGCCCTGGGAGAAGATCAAAGTAATTGTCAGAGAATATTCCTTCATCTTCTGAGGTCAGGTATACGCCTCTAGCTAATACATCGCTTGTCACAGTGAAGCTTAGACCTCCGCTATCTGGAGTTTCCATTATGTTAATTACTGAACGCTGCAACCGAATTTCTTTTTCCGGGATAAAATAGTGCACCTTACGATCTATCATCTCGCCATTAGCCTGCAAGCTGATCTCAAGCAATACATCGTTCGATCCATGACCTTCTAACAGTTCCGTCACTGGAGACGAGAATACGATAGCCGCTGAATCGGCTCCCAGCTCAACGGGATATGTCCACTCTCGCAGTACCGAACCGTTAAACTGATACAATTTAAGCCCCAAATCAGCGGTGACTGCTGTTCTTAAATCAGATACGACATGAACGTCAATCCGCTCGTGGTCGGTACCGTCAATAGACAACAGAACATCTTGAAAGCTTGAGCGCACGGTATATTGCAATGCTTTCCAGCGTCCGTTGTAATCCATCCCCGCCCAAGAAGCGACTGGCCAGCAATCATTCATCTGCCAGTATAAAGTACCCATACAATAAGGTTTATTTCTTCTGTGACTTTCAATCGCGATTCGAATCGCTTCGGCCTGGAGGATTTGACTCATATACAGAAATGCTTTAAAATCCTTCGGCTGCGGCAGATACATATCCATGTATTCCTTGATCAGCAGGTTTCCGCGTCCATTCTTCTGATGCGCCAGCATCACCTCTGAGGTAAGCTTCAAATCCTGCTCTTCAGCATAGCTCATTACGGTCTTTAGTTCCGGGAACGACTGGAATCCGTATTCACTCATAAAGCGGCCAACCTTGGTATTATAATTCTCAAAAGGCTCAATCCCGTGCCACACGCCCCAGTAATGCACATCCCCATCGCCCACAATCCGCGTCGCGTGTTGATTCATATCTCCAGTCAAATTCCGCATCGGTGAAGACGGCCAATAGTCCACACCTGGATGGAACGCGGCTACAGCCTCCGGTAGAATCCGGTGGAATATTTCCTCATAATCAGCCCACATTGTAGCTCTTTGCTCCGCGCTGAGTTTTTCTTTCCAGCCCCAGCCCATATTTTCCTCGAACTGTGACCAGGCCGAATCAATCTCGTTATTGCCACACCATAAGGCGATGCAGGGATGATTGCGCAATCTTTTGACGTTATACTCAGCCTCTTTCTTCACATTCGCAAGAAACTCTTCATCCCCCGGATACATGCTGCAAGCGAACATGAAGTCCTGCCAGACCAACAGCCCGTATTCATCACAGAGCTTGTAAAATATCTCCTCTTCATAAAAACCGCCACCCCACACTCGCAGCATATTCATGTTTGATTCTGCGGCCGTGGCAATTTCATGCCGATACCGCTCTTCGGTAACTTCTGTGATGAAGCTGTCATTCGGAATATGATTGGCACCTTTGGCGAAGACCGACACACCATTCAGTACAAAAGAAAATGAAGCCCCTTTCGCATCATGCTCCCGAATCAATTGAATGCTCCGGAGTCCAGTTCTTACGCTTTTGCTAACTTCAACTTCCTTACCTTTCACCAAATCCGCTTGGAATGTATATAAATGAGGCTCGCCCAGCCCTCTACACCACCAGAGCTGCGGCTGATCTACCACGATATCCATCTCTATTTGTTGCTTGCCACTCTTTAAGGAAACCGCTTGCATCGACTCTAAACCATCAGCACTCATTCGCAGCATTCCCTGCCATGCCGCAGGAGCATCTACTTCAATAATTGCGGTTAATTGAGCCTCTTCCTTTGTGATCACATTTTGGCGGATATAGAGATCTATGATTTGAACTGAATCACGTCCCTTAAGGGCCGCCTTACGCCATATTCCACTGGTCAAGAAACGCGGACCCCAATCCCAGCCGTAATGATAAGGTGCTTTGCGGGCAAAAACACTAATCCGCTGGTCCTCTAGTCCCCCAAGCTCGGATTGATCATTCGGTGCAGGTAACGCATACCCCAGCTTCTCTAGCTTAGGTAGATCCTCTTTAACTACAGAGCGGAATCTCACTAGTATATGGTTTTCACCAATCTTCAACTGATCTTTAACATCCACTCTCCACGCCAAAAACATATTGTCTGCAGCGAGCACATGTACATTATTCACATACACGTCAGCATATGTATCAAGACCTTCAAAAATAAGTTCTGTGCAAGTAAGCTCCAACCACTCTTCACCAAGCTGCAAAGTGGTTTGATATTCCCAATCCTTCTTATCAATCCATTGTAGGTTATGTTCATTTGTTCCATAGAAGGGATCTTCAATCTTTCCGTTCTTCAGTAAATCCGTATGGACCGTGCCTGGCACAGTAGCCGGAAGCCACTCCTCGTCACCACAGCTTCTAAATTCCCACTTCGCAAGATTCATCTCTAGATGTTTCATAATATCCTCCTAATTGCTAAAAGTTTTGTAGAGCATATGCTTCTCCAAGTGACTTCGTACAAAACTCACTTCGGAAGCGTTCGCTTAAGTTTTGTAAGCCTATTCATCTTTCAAAATAACATACCTCTTCTAGCATTTCATTGAATCCACTTGTTATTCTTGGTATTTTGTTATCCATTCGTTAGGTACACACTAATTATAATCGTTCAAACAAAACAAATAAAGACAATAAATAATAATACAATACATTTCTAAACGCTTTATTTAAAGCTATAATGTTCATGTAAACGCTAACAAAATAATGAAAAGGGGATTAAGTTATGAGAAATAAGTTATTTTCGTTATCTTTTGTTATGGTTATGATTTTATCATCAACGCTTGCTGGCTGCGGCTCGAACAATGGCAACAGCACCAATAACGGGGCTTCTGCAACCGATAAGCCCGCAGCGACTAACACAGAGACTACCGGCGGTGACACGACAAGCAACGCAACAGCCGAACCTGCAGCAGGAGCTGACATTAGCGGCAAAATCACCTTCCTGACTAACAGAACAGACATGATTGGCAAAGAATACGATGAATATTTAAAGCGCTTTAATGAAAAATACCCGAACGTTAAAGTCGAATTCGAGGCTTCCCAGACCGACTATAATCAACAGGCTAAAGTCAGAATGGCCAGCGGCGAGCTTCCTGACGTTATGTTCATTCCTACCATTCCTAACTCCGACCTACCGAAATACTTCGCTTCACTGGATGATCTCGGCCTGAACGATCAAATCACCTTTAAAGACTTCAAATCCTTTGATGGTAAGCTGTACGGAATTACCACAGGGAACTCTACATCCGGGATTGTTTATAACAAAAAAGCATTTACGGATGCTGGCATCACAGAAACCCCTAAGACTTGGGATGAATTCCTGGCTGCCTGCGAAAAGCTGAAAGCAAAGGGTGTCATTCCACTGTCCTCTAACTTCAAAGATAAATGGCCACTGGGTACATGGGCTTACGATACTCCGCGCCTAATTGCAGGCAACCCCGACTTCCCTAATGAGAAGCTGAACTCTGAAACACCATTTACCATGGACAACGGCTATGGTAAAGCCTTTAGCCTGCTCAAGGAGCTCAACGAAAAAGGGTATCTGGAAAAAGACATCAACTCCACCAACTGGGAGCAATCGAAAAAAGACATCGCTTCTGGTAAGTTCGCCATGTACTATCTCGGCAACTGGGTCATTAACCAAGTTATTGGAGTAGGAGCTCCTTCAGACGATGTTGGCTTCTTCCCGTTCCCTTATGACAATTCAGGTAAACCATCCGCTACTCTTAGCCCTGACTTCTTCTATGCTGTTGCTAAAAACAGCAAAAATTTAGAAGCTGCCAAAGCTTTCGTAAAATGGATGATTGAGGATTCCGGCTATGAGGACTTCGCGGGCTTTATCTCCCCACTAAAAGGAAAAGAATCTAATCTGGCTCAGCTAAAAGAATTCCAAGCTACCGGAGTAGAGTTAGTAGAAGGAACTGTTGACGATGCGAAGGTTACAGAAATCGGCAACAAGGCACAATTAGATCTCCCTGCTGTTGTACAGGAATTTGTGCTTGCCAAAGATCCGCAAACTGTATTAGACAAATGGAATAAAGCCTGGGCTAAAGCTAAGAAAGATCTCGGCTATTAATACAAACTTTTGACCAGAAGTACACCACTGCGCAAAATGGATTATCGCCCTTACGGATAGTCCATTTTGCCTTTCCATACCAAGCTTTTATGAAAGAAGGGCTAGCGATGTTTGGAACACTTTCCTATAACAAACAAAAAATGATAATCATCGTATCATTCCTTACGATCCCATTGTTGCTCCTTGCGACATTCACGTATTATCCAGCGCTTAAGTTGATCTATTACAGTTTCACCAATTGGGATGGCTATAGCCCTGAGAAACCATGGGTCGGACTTGCTAATTACCGCGAGGTCTTCTCTAATCCTGATATTTTCAAAGTATTTACACATAACTTTGCTTACTTCGCTATGGGAATTGTTCAGAACATAGTCGCCATTTATTTTGCGGTTGTTCTGAATAGTAAGCTCAAAGGGAAAAACGCATTCCGAATCTTACTTTTCCTTCCTTACATCATGAACGGAGTTGCCGTTGCTTTTATGTTTGGTTATGTCTTTGACACTACTAACGGATCTCTGAATATGTTCCTGAATAGCATCGGTCTAACCAGACTAGGACAGACCAGCTGGCTTGGAACAGAAGGACTGGTCAACTATTCTCTGGCATCCACAGGATTTTGGCGTTTCATGGGTTATAACATGGTCATCTACATCGCCTCCTTGCAGGCCATACCAAACGATATCTATGAGGCTTCAAAGATTGATGGTGCTGGACCTTTCCAAACCCTTTGGAGAATTACTTTACCGAATATGAAGCCAGTCATTCAGCTTAACTTATTTCTTACCGTCACAGGAGCACTGGAAGTCTTTGATCTCCCATTCGTATTGACCAAGGGTGGTCCTGCAGGCGCCAGCGAAACTTACGTACAGAAAGTTGTAGACACTGCATTTGCTTACAACAACTATGGTCTCGCTTCTGCCATGAGTATTATCTTGCTCTTCTTTGTCGTCATCGTACTATTAGTACAGCAACTAGTTCTTAGCCGGGGAGGAGACAAATAGACATGACAAACTCCAAATTCCGCTTTACAGATGTTATTAAATACTTCTCGCTAATCATCGGCGTATTTGTCGTGCTTTTCCCTCCTTATGTAGTTATCGTAAATGCCTTCAAATCGACTGATGAATTTAACAGTAGTAGCTCCATGGCACTGCCAAAAAGCTTTTTTAATTTCGATAATTTCATTGCGGTGTTCCAACGTGGAGGTTTACTTAACGGATTTGGTAACGTATTAATTATTATAGCTATTACTTTAATTCTGAACATTCTATTTGGAACTATGGTAGCATTTGTACTGGGACGCTTCTCTTTTAAATTAAAGCCTGTTGTCTTTGGTGCTTATCTAATAGCCACTATCATTCCTAGCATCACGACGCAAGTAGCCACTTTTGGTATCATCAAAAGCATGGGGCTTTATAATACACTCGGCGCCCCTATCGTGCTATATATCGGAGCAGATGTGATTCAAATTATTCTTTATTTGCAATTTATCCGTAACATTCCCGTGGATCTAGATGAGAACGCGATGGTAGAAGGTGCATCTCTTTTTAAAATCTATCGCTCGATTATTTTTCCATTATTGACGCCGGCTACGGCTACTTTGATTATCTTGAAGACGATTAGTATCTATAATGACATGTACATCCCTTATCTATATATGCCAAAACAAAGCCTGGGCGTAGTTACGACGATCCTGATGCGTTTTCAAGGGGTCAATTCGGGCGAATGGAATTTAATCTGTGCGGCCATTCTGCTTATCCTGCTCCCCACAATAATTCTATATTTCTTCCTACAACGTTACATCTTTGAAGGCGTAACCAGCGGCGCAGTTAAATAAGGCAGTTCACTTTAAGAAAGGACAACGCAAATGGTATCATTCATCCGGCTAGCCTTAAGAAAAATGTGGTTGTTCCTTGCCAATCTTCCGATGGAGCGAAAACTGATCGTCGTATTTGTCTTTCTGATCTCGCTTCCAATCACTTATGTTAGTTATTTGTCCTCCCGCTCCATGTTCAACTCTGTTCTTGTGAATGCAACGGAAGGCGCGAACCAAATGACATCGAATGCCTCTGATACCATTGACCGTTATGTTGCCGATCTAAAAAGATACACAGCCCTACCGCTGTATAACACCGATGTACAGTTCTACCTAACTCAGCAAAATACCGACTGGGATAAAAGTACTGGCATGGCGATGTTCCTGAGCTACTTGAAGCATACGAAGGAAGAGATCATCGCCGTGTACATGGTGGATCAGTATGGCTCTGTTTTTTATGATAGAGTCCCCGGGATCCACGAGCTGTATCCTGAAGAACGACTAGCCGAATGGAGAACCTTAAGTGAAGAAGCTGGGGCCGCTCCTGTCATTCAAGGCAGACATACGATTCGTATAAACTCCAATGTCCATAGAGAGGTTTTCAGTGTACTTCGCACCATTAATTCTGTAAGCACGCTAGATAATATAGGAATTCTCGTATTTGATGTAGACATCAACTTGTTTAAGGGGATCATTGATCCCGTAAACGCAGTTACACAAGGCAACACACTAATTGTAGATAATAACGGAGAATTGATCTATGACGGTGAAGACGCCTCAAATTCGATGCAAACCGGTGAGGGGCAAAGTCTGAACACGCAGCTTTTGCTGCCGCATGTGAATCAGCAACAGGATCATTTTCAAATAGAAATGAATGGCCAGTCTTATCTTGCAGTGTATACCGTCTCGAAACAGACAGGTTGGACGACTATGGTTACGATTCCTTTGGCCCGGATCCTGTCACCTGTACAGAAGAATCGCAATGCTCTTATATTAACTACACTGATCATTATTGCTTTTGCACTTTGTGTTGCGACGTTCATCTCACATGCGCTGACCAAACCCCTTAAATCTTTAGTCCGTCTAATGAAACGGGTACAGCACGGTAATCTAGATGTCTGGCAGCACTCCAAATATAATGATGAAATTGGAATGCTTGGCAGTCATTTTAATCGAATGATCATAAGGGTCAAGGATCTGCTACAGGAAGTATCCCTCACTGAGAAGCGTAAGCAGAAGGCTGATATGAAGGCACTTCAGAATCAGATCAATCCCCATTTTATTTATAATACGTTGGAGTCTATCCGTATGCTGGCAGAGAGCAATGATGACCCCCGTGTAGCGAAACTCACCTATTTGCTTGGACTTCAGATGCGTTACAGTATTGTCCGAAGCGAAGAAGCCGTTACGATCAGACAAGAGCTGGATCATGTACGAAATTATTATCATCTGCTACAAATCCGGTTTCCAGATAAGTTCAATCTACACATTGATGTGCCAGAGAAATTTCTACATCTTCCTGTAATCAAGCTTGTCTTCCAACCCATTGTGGAGAACGCAGTTTTTCATGGCTTAGATCAAAAAATAGGTCTCGGTACCTTAAGCATCACCGCATGGAGTGAGCATGGAAAAGTCGTATTCTGTGTAGAAGATGATGGCATCGGTATGGATGCAGCTACCCTTCGTTCCTTAAATAATAGTCTGCAAAATGGGACTGAAAGTGAAATGTTTGGTATTGGCCTACGAAATGTGAATGAAAGGATCCGTCTGCATTACGGCAGCTCATTCGGGCTCCTTGTAGAGAGTAAGCTCGGAGTGGGTACTCGTGTTACGCTGCGTATTGAGGACATTACCTTCACTACTCCTAGTGAAGATGATATGAATTACAGAGAGGAGATGCTCTGATTGCTGCGTATTGCAATTGTTGACGATGAAATCCTGATCCGCGAAGGTCTGGCCCGAATGATCAGCAAAGAAAACACTGAATTTCTGGTCATCGGCACCTACTCCGATGGGAAACATCTACTTGACGAGTTACCTTCACTTCAACTTGATGTTGTGATTACTGATATTCGTATGCCGCAAATTAACGGCTTGGAATTAATTAAACAATTAAAAGCCAGTCACCCACAAATCCGCTCCATTCTAATGAGTGGATTTGTTGAATTTAATTATGCCAGAGAAGCCATACGCAGCTCTGCAGTAGACTATTTATTAAAGCCAATCGATAAGGAGCAATTATTCGAGCTGCTTTATCAATTAGAGGAAGAGCAGCAGTTCTCTCGTGACAAGGAGGTACGTCACCGTTCTGGTCTCTTACTGACCCTTCTTCAAGGCGACGAGCCCCCTTCACCCTTGCTTTTGTCGAGCCTTACTTTGCCCCAGCCTTATTTCTCAGTCTTTGTGTTCAAAGGAAGATCAAGAGAACCCGTCAGTTTTTGTGTAGACAGTCTGCGGCAAGTGATGGCATTTAGTATCGACAGCTTAGAGATTCAAAATGGACTGCATGTCTGTATCCTGTATTCTACAAAGCAACTCTCAGACAGTGATAGGAATGAAATCGGCGACAGAATCCGTATCTCTGCCAATGGTATGATACTGCATGTAGGTACTAGCAGTTCCTATAATGATACCGCCAAGCTTAGACAAGCATATCTAGATGCTAAGTTAGCCTGCAGCATCGGCATCTATAATCCTGACCGACTGCACTATGCAAATATTCAGAACATTCAGCAGTCTGAGATAAATATCCTTGAGCCTTTTAATGCGATCAAGGAACCATTAATCCATGATCTGCAGATCCTGAATATGGAGGGTGCTTTAGAACGCGTGCATAACTTATTCTCAGTGCTGAAATCACAACAAGCTATGCCCGATCAAATTCTCCGTGTCTGTCGATGGGTTATTGAATCTGCGCAGAAAGAATTGCAAGAATTTGAGGCCCTCTACAAAGGTGCACCCTATCTTGGGCTGGATGAAAGCATCGCGTCCAGTATGAGCTTCAGTGAAATCGAGCGTGGTTTCACCAACCATTTCTCAAGCATTCTATTTGAGATCAGAGCCCATCGCCTAGAGATGTCCGGTACAGCTGTAGAAACCATAAAGCGCTGGATATCAGCCAACTATAATCAGCATGCGGATCTGAACACCTTAGCGAATATGGTTTTTTTGACACCAAGCTATCTAAGTAAGCTGTTCAAACAAGAGACTGGACTTACATTAACGGACTACATCACGGAAATCCGGCTACGTAAAGCCAAGCATCTGCTCAAGAATGCCCCTGACCTAAAGATTCACGAGATTGGAGCAGAAGTTGGATATGGCGATCCTGCCTATTTCAATAAGCTTTTTAAACGTGTAGTCGGCGTTACACCCAATGAATATAAACGAATTTCTATCGTATAAGGAGTTTGATCACTTGCAATCACAGATTCACACGAGCAGCGATAATCATGAAATCACCGTCTATGACACCACAGAACTATACGGTGAACAAGGTGCGTTCCGCGTCATGCAGTTTTCCAATCAGGCCATTCAAGGTGCGATGGATCTCAATCACCCAGAACGAGTTGTGTTTGAATATCCGCGAGCCATCATTCACTTGATGGAATGCAATGCTCCCTCTTTCGAGGATGCCTTTCTTATTGGTCATGGGATTGGAACGATTGCTGGGCATTTTCTAGACAAAAGATTTAAAGTAGCTGAGCTAGACAGTGAAGTAGTCGAATTAAGCCGCCGCTATTTTGGATACATCCAAGATAACGTAGTGATCGGGGACGGACGTCAGATCCTTGAAGGTGAAGAACCACAGAAATATGATTACATCATCTTGGATGCTTTCACCGCCGCGGGCACGCCGAGGCACTTAATCTCCAGTGAATTTTTCAGCATCGTGTATTCAAAACTGAATGCCGAAGGGTATCTCCTAATGAATCTAATGGGAAAAGGTGAAAATGACCCACATATTAACGCGATTCACACCACGCTCGCGGAAGAATTCACCTATATCAAATCCTTTTCACTGCCTTCAGATGGGGCTGCGGATATCAAAAACATCATTATTATAGGTGGATTTAAGCCGATCCACTTTCAAGCTCGCCACATGGCAGGCTTTAAAGAAATCCAACTTGGGCAAGGATATCTTATTCGGGATTAAGCTATGCATATAAAAATGACCTCATCCTCCACTTCACTGTGGGTTTTGAGGTCATTTTTGGGTTGTTACTATCTGATATCCTTTACACCGGATTAGGGACAAAACTGCCACCTCGGCAATACTTCAAATAATTTAGTGCATGTACTTGTCCAGTCATTTCTAGTTCACCCTGGTAGACAGGATCATGCCAGCCTTCAATATCAATAGTTCCCTTATAGCCGGCTTGGCGCAGAATCGAGATGATATCCACCCAGTTCGTATCTCCGAAGCCAGGCGTCCGGTCCCACACATAAGGCTTAGGTCCATGAATTCCGTATTCCTTGACGATATCCCAGGCAATAGTGGCATCTTTACCATGCACATGGAACACCTTGTTCACCCATTTGCGTAGCTGCGGAATCGGATCAATGAGACCTATCAGCTGGTGGCACGGTTCCCATTCCAGACCCAGATTGTCTGCTGGTACAGCATTGAACATTTTCTCCCAGGCTGAAGGATTGTGAGCGATGTTCCACTCTCCGGCCTGCCAGTTTCCACCCATAGAGCAATTTTCAAAAGCAATTCTTAAGCCACGATCGGCTGCCCTTTTGGACAATTCACTAAACACCTCTGCAAATCTCGGAATCGACTCGTCAATCGAAGAACCTGGAAGACGTCCGGTGAATCCACCGATAATATCTGTGCCGAATAAATGGGCATGATCAATCAATCGCTCCCAACTGGCGAGTGTGTCAGCATTGTCTCCATCTCCTGAAAGTGGATTGCCATAAATCCCAACAGAAGAGATGACAAAATCATGTTCAGCAGCCAGTTCCCTAAGTCGTGCAGCTGTTTCTACAAGATTGGTTTCACCGGTGGTCTGCCAAAAGTTCAAGTTAAAGGACTCAAACCCATGCTGAACAATTTGCGGAATAACGGCGACGGCCTCCCCGCCACGAACTAGAGTACCTATTCTTAATGTGTCTTGCATTTGGGTTACCACTCCAATGATAGCGTTTATAGTCAGTATTATACCTTAAGTGTTTTGAGCATCTTGCAAGAGCCTCGTTTGAGCAATACCGCATCGTAGACAATATGCTGATGGCCTGATCGTCCAGAAATAAGATCAAACAGGACGCCCACGCTAGATAAGGCCATTTCTGTACCCGGTTGGCTGATCGTATCGAGTGAAGGATGAAAATATTCAGCCATCTCAATTCCGTCAAAGCCAATGATTGAAATATCATCAGGGATAGACAACCCCGCGGTAAGTACAGCTTTGGCAGCACCGATAGCAATCGTGTCAGAAGCCGCAAATATTGCGGTTACTCCCTTATTCCTTTTAAGCAGTCTTCGTGCTGCATCAAATCCCGAGCTAGGACTGTATTCACAATCCTCTACCAGCTGTGGATCATAAGGCAGATTATGTTCTTCCAGTGCTTTTTTGTAGCCCAAATATCGCCGGTTCCCTGTAGTTTCATCCAGCAGTGGGGACTTGGCTAGAAAACCAATATTCTCATGCCCAAGTGAGATCAAATAATTGGTGGCTTTATATGCTTCTTTCAATTCATTAATGGTGACACTAGAAAAGATATCAGGGTCCACCTCTTGTGTAGATGTGATCGTTGTCAGTACAAACGGAACCGTCAGCTGCTTGAATTTCTCTTCGGAATGATTGTAGGTTCCCCCCATGAAGATGATCCCGCATAGATTTTTTTCTTTGATCAGCTGAATCGCCGCATTGATTTCATCCGTACCGTCCTCTACCTGATGAATAAGGAAAGGATAACCTCGCAGATTAGCCTGGCGCTCGATTTCTTTGATCATATTGGAGAAGAACGGATTCGTAATCCCCTTGACCATAAGTGCAATGTTCTTAGACTCCGTAGTTTTTAAATTTCTTGCATTCGAATTGGGAATGTAATTATATTCCTTTACAACATTTAGAACCTTTTCCCGTGTAGCCTTGCTCACCAGCCCCTTGTTGTTGATGACCCTGGAAACCGTCGAGATGCCCACACCGGAAATCCGCGCGATATCCTTGATATTTACGTCCACTATACTCCCCCACTTATGAATAAGGGAGCTATATGAAACTATAGCTCCCTCACACCTTTTAACGTTCTTTAGTTCACCGGAACAAACTCAGCCAATTGCTTTTCTACTTCGGCAATAACCTTGTCAATTCCTGCTTTTTTCAGTTGCTCACGGTAATCCGCTACAGCAGCTTTAGGATCTTTGCTTGTTTTACCAAGCATCAATTGAATACCAAGCTGGGAATTCACGTTGGAGATGGAAGCAATTTCTGTAGTTACATTCGCTGGATCGAAAGTAAAGCCGTTGTATGGATCATTGATAGCCACTTTATCCCACTCTGCGAACAGAGAGTTACGGATTGGGTTCTCTGTGTCCGTAGGAACTACGAATTTGTCATTACGAAGTGACCAAGCAGCGAAACCTCCGCCGTCTGTTTTTTCGTTGAAGCCTGCAGGCTGCTTTTTAACTCCATTTTCCATGACATATTGCTTACCTTCAATACCGTTTTGGATGAGGTTGTAGTAGCTTTCGTCAGTCATGAACTTCTCGATTACCATCAAAGAACGCTCTGGATTCTCAGAGTTGACACTAATTACGGTAGAGTTATCAACACCCATTTTACGTTTAATCTTCTTGTTAGCTTCTGCAAAAGTATAGAAATCAGTTTCTACCCCTGGTAGTGCCGTCTTATCCCCGCCATATTGACCGAGCCAGTCCTGAGTATGCGTCAAGTAACCCGCGGAGTTTGCTGCTCTGAAGTTATCCTTGCTTCCAAGTGATGAGGACAGTACATCTTTGCCCCAGTATCCCTTGTCTGCCCATTCACGCATCTTCACAGCCCAATCTTCGAATTCTTGGGTGTAGGCTGGAGAGAACACTGTTTTGTAGTCCTCTGCGCTCTTAGTCACTAAATTGATTTCATTTGTTGAGATCCCTGGTGCATTAAGCCACTGACCAGTAGTATCTACGAGCATTCTGAACATATTTTGTGCATCTTCAGCTTTACCATTAATAGGTGGGAATGATTCATTGGCAACTACATTGTCCATGTATTTAACCATATCGTCGATAGATGCAATTTTTTCCATGCCGTATTTTTTCAGCAAGTCTACACGATAAGCATAACCGCTTGGTGTATATTCGCTATAAAGACTCGGAACACCATAGATTTTACCTTTGACCTTCGTATTTTCCCACACACTTGCTGGAATTTCTGCCTTCAGCTTAGGAGCAACTTTATCGAGCATGTCAGTAATGTCTACCAATGCACCTTCACTTGCTAATGTATAGTAGTTTACCGGTGCTCCAGGAGAAGCATGTGACAAATCAAATGTTTCACCAGAAGCAAATAGCAATGGATATTTCGTTGCAATATCTGGCCAGTCGATATATTTAATTTCTAAAGTTGTATTGATATCTGCCTTGAGTTTTTTGTTAATCTCAGCTAGAATCGCCTTATTTTGAACACCTTCACTGCCCCACAAGTAGTACGTCAGCTTAGCTTCTTTGGAAGTATCGACTCCTCCTGTATTGTTAGCAGATGTTTCTGGTGATTTAGTAGCTGCTGCATCATTGCTAGAAGCATTGTCTTTGGATGATGAGCAAGCTGTAAGTGCCCCCGTAAGCATTAGGACAGCTAGTAAAGAAGACGCCGTTTTTTTACCTTTCATTAGGTAAACCTCCCTTTTTTTCTGTTAATAATGATTGCTTGATTTATAATAAACGCCCTATGAAAAGGAAACGTCCATTAACCCTTTACTGCCCCGATTGTGAGGCCTGTTACGAAGTAACGCTGCACAAAAGGATATAGAAGAATAATAGGTCCAGTAGCTAGCACAGCTGTAGCCATTTTAATGGATTGCGTCGGAAGATCAGCAGTATTGATTACCGCCCCCGAATTGACTAGCGCTCCGAGATTCGCCTGATTGACCATTCGCTGCAAGAAGTATTGAAGCGGATACTTCGTCGGATCGTCGATATACAACATTCCGTTATACCATTCATTCCAAAAGCCCAGTGCCGAGAACAATCCAATCGTAGCTAAGGATGGAACTGCTAGTGGAATGAATATCCGCCAATAGATGCGGAAGTCACCGGCGCCGTCAATTGTAGCGGATTCATATAGAGAATCCGGAATAGCTTTCATAAAGTTACGCATTAGGAAGATGGACCAAGCGCCCACTACACCCGGAAGGATCATGGCGAATAAGCTGTCCTTCATATGAAGATGTTTGACCATCAGGATATACGTTGGAATCAAACCACCGCTGAAAAGCGTTGTAAAGTAAATCATAAAGGAGAAGAAATTACGATATTTGAAATCTTTTCGGTTAAGTACGAACCCAGCCATTGACATCATGAATAGTCCAAGTACCGTACCTACTACGGTGATAAAAATCGTAACCTGATAAGCACTTACTAGTTTGCCAGAGTTATTTAACAGCAATTCATAAGCCTTTATTGAGAATTCCTTTGGCCAGAGCTTATAGCCTTCACGGACAATTTCCTGTTCATTCATGAACGAGGAAGAGATCATTAATGCAAAAGGAAATACACAAAATAGTGCAAAGATTGTAATGCAGAGATAGCTGACCGCTTTAATGAGAATACTGCCAGAATCCTGCTTGATTTTTGATTGTTCCACTGATATCACCCCTATTTCGTTTCTGAATTTAGAATAATGCGCTGTCTGGTTCGACCTTACGAACAATAAAGTTTATCACCAGTACCAGAATCAGACCGAATAAGGATTGATAGAAGCCGACTGCCGCACCCATGGAGAAGTTGAATTGCCCCACTAATGAACGGAAGACATAGGTATCAATGATATCCGTCTGCGGATACAGCACGGAGTTAGTACCAATCAGGTTGTAGAATAGGTCGAAGGAGCCTTTAAGAATGCCACCCAATCCGAACAACAGCAATAGAATAAAAGTAGGCTTCAGAATTGGAAGAGTCATGTAGCGAATCCGCTGCCAGGTCGTAGCCCCATCCATATAGGCCGCCTCATACAAATCATGATTAATTCCTGTAATGGTTGCCAAATAGACAATCATACCGTATCCAGTTCCAGCCCAAATCTTAAAGGCAACAATGATATACTTCCAAATCCCAGGGTCAGAGTAAAATTCATAACGATCTAACCCCAAGCTTACAAACATCGTATTAATAAAACCTGAGTTGAAGTTGAACAAGTTGTAGGCAAATACACCGACGATAACCATTGAGATAAAGTTTGGAAGAAGAATGACGGACTGCGTTATCTTCTTGAACCACTTACCTGCTATTTCAGATAACATAATGGCGAAAATGATTTGAATAATATTCCCCAAGGCAAGAAATACAACATTGTAGAGCAGTGTATTTTTAGTAATATTCCAGAGATCACCGTTTTGAAACAGGAACTCAAAGTTCTTAAGGCCAATGAAATTACTACCGAAAATACCCTTATTGAGCTTGTAATCTACGAATGCGACGTAAGCGCCAGGCATTACCGCATAGTGAAAAATAATGAAGTATAGGATTACAGGCAGCAACATTAGAAAAAGCACTTTGTTCTTAATGACTTCCCGGACAATATTTCCACCCGCAAGCTTAATTCTTGCCAATGAGCCCACCTCCAATTTGAAAAATGCATTTCGTCAGATGCATAACTTAGCTTCCTTTCCTGTCCCGCAACCAGCTTAAAACTGATTGCTCATCCTTTATGATAAAGCGTATCGGATGATATAGAAACGTTTCCATAATTTCTTTGAAACTCCCTGTACGAAAATCATACTCCCTAGATGTATGCGCTGTCAATTCATTTTATTTTTGTTTTTCTAGTAATAAAAATCACATTTTACAACCTAAATATAATGAATCGGCCGATTTCACGAAGATAATTGACTTTTTATGGCCTTCGGACTAAGATCGATATGTATCGTTTATGGAAACGTTTCTATCTGTTCTTTCATAAACATGTCAGCCTCTATCTATGACGTCTGACGTTGAACTCCCCGTACCGATCTATTACATGTCTCATCCAATAATATTAATCTGCGTATGCACACGGAACAGGGTATTGAAAGCTATCCTTTACTCGGAATCCTCTCCCGCTTAAAGTAGCGGCGAACAGAAATCGCAAGCGCTTTCTTATTGGTATAGCACATCTAATTTTCACAATAACTATCAATGCGCTCACGAGGAAGGTGTTAACCATGACTAAATCTTTTATCCAAGATCTTGTGAACGATATGACTCTGGAAGAAAAACTGGCCCAATTAACCCAGCTAGGCCCTCACTATTGGGGCTTGGATGATACCGTGGATTTAACCGGCCCATTTAAAGAACTGAACATTCAGCCACAAGTAATGGAGAACATCGGAAGTGTTCTGAACGGTATTGGAGCCAGAAATGTGATTGATCTGCAGACCCGGCATTTGCAAGCCAGTCGTCAGAAGATTCCTCTGCTCTTCATGGCGGATGTCATTCATGGCTACAGAACAATTCTTCCGATCCCGCTTGCGATAGGTTGTAGCTTTGATATGGAAGCTTGCGAACGATTTGCTGAAATTGCAGCCAAAGAGAGCGCAGCTGCCGGCATCCATCTCACTTTCTCACCTATGACGGATCTCGTACGCGATCCGCGCTGGGGACGGGTGATGGAGACATCCGGTGAGGATCCTTATCTAAATGCCCGTGTAACTGAGAGCATGGTACGGGGCTATCAGGGCAAAGACCTAAAAGAAAAAGGGCGGATCGCTGCCTGTGTGAAGCACTTCGCCGGTTACGGCGCTCCCGAAGGCGGTCGTGAATACAATACGGTAGATATGTCCCTCGGCGTATTACGTGAGTTCTATCTACCAGCCTATAAAGCTGCTGTAGAAGCTGGTGTAGCCATGGTGATGGCCGCATTCAATACGATTGACCGCATACCAGCAAGCGGTAATTCCAAACTTCTCCGGGGAATTTTGCGTGAGGAATGGGGCTTCAACGGCGTTACCATTGCCGACTTCAATTCCGTCAATGAGCTAATCCCCCATGGTGCAGCTGAGGATGGCCGTGAAGCAGCGGAGAAAAGTATAGCTGCTGGACTTGATATTGAAATGATGTCCACCCATTATCTAAACCACGGTGCCGGTCTGGTCGAGGAAGGCAAGCTGGATGTCTCTTTGATCGATGAAGCCGTTATCCGAGTGCTAGAACTTAAGGATGCCCTCGGCTTGTTTGACAATCCGTTCAAGGATGCAGACCCGTTAGTAGATGAGGCGCCCACGCCGAGCACGGAGAATTTGCAAGCAGCTAGAGAGCTGGGTGCCAGCTCAGTGGTACTGCTGAAAAATGACAATGACGCTCTGCCCCTTAAACGCGGTATGAAGATTGGATTGGCTGGTCCCTTCGCTACCTCTATTCATGTGCTGGGCGGCTGGTCTGGAACGGAAAAAGACCCGGCCGTATCACTCTACAACGGCATTTCTCAAAAAACATCTGCCGCAGATATTATTACGGCCATGACTGGTGAGCTGGGAAGCATGCTGGAGGGTGTTTTTGATGTAGAGGATGAAATCGAAGAAGCCTTCCAGCGCCTAAAGGATTGCGATGTAATTCTCGCTGCTGTAGGTGAGAATCAGCAGGATACCGGGGAAGGCGGAAGCAAAACCAATCTGCGCTTGTCGACCAATCAGGAGAAGCTGATCTGGCGTTTGAAAGATACCGGCAAAAAGATTGTTACCGTTGTATTTAGCGGCCGACCACTGGAACTAACCCCTGTTCTTGAGGCCAGCGACGCTTTGCTGCAAGCCTGGTTTCTGGGTACAGAATCCGGAAACTCACTAGCTGATGTGCTGTTCGGAGATTATAATCCATCCGGTCGTTTATCTATGAGCTTCCCTTACTCGGTTGGACAAATTCCTATCTATTACAATGCCTATCAGACGGGGCGTCCCTATGATCCCCTATATCCCAATGTACGATATGTAACTCGATATCTGGATTGCCCTAATGACCCTCTCTTCTGCTTTGGCTATGGTCTGAGCTATTCCAGTTTTGATTACAGCAACTTCAATGTTGATGCTAAGGGTCGGATTGTTGCCTCCATTGAGGTGGAGAATACTTCAGACATCGCCGGTAAGGAAACCGTTCAACTCTATATCCATGACGTCAGCGCAAGTGTCGTTCGCCCGGTCAAAGAACTAAAGGGCTTCCGGCAAATTACACTCGCAGCGCATGAGAAACAAGTAGTTTCTTTCGAGATCACTAGAGATATGCTAATGTTCTACGGAAAAGACGATCAATTGGTCTACGAGCCCGGAGAATTTGATATTATGATTGGTAGAAACTCCGGAGATCATTTCACACAGCGGATCTGGATCAGCTAACAATATTACACAGTAAGGGAGATACCCCAAATGAGACACAGCTTATCATTTCAGCAAGATGGAACCTTGAAAATTGTACAGTTCACTGATCTTCACTGGATGGATGGAAGAGCCGAAGATCAGCGTACTCGGGAACTGATGGAACGCGTTCTGGAAGCGGAACAACCTGATCTTGTGGTCTTCACGGGAGATCTGATTTACACTGCCCCTGTCTCACCTGGTGAACAGGCGTGTGAAGACCCTGCCCAAGCATTTCGGGATGCTGTCGCTGCTGTTGAGAAAACAGGTACCCCTTGGGCCTTCGTATTTGGCAACCATGATACAGAAACTCTGATTTCCCGCAGTGAACTGATGCAGATTGCATTGGAACATCCCCACTGTCTGGCCGAAGCCGGTCCAGAGGATCTTGAAGGTTCAGGCAATTACACACTTGAAATAAAAGATCAGGATGGCCATGCGGCCGCTGTCCTTTATTTTGTTGACTCCGGCAGCTACTCCGAGATGGAGCATATCCCTGGCTACAATTGGGTTAGCCGGAATCAGATTAACTGGCTAACTGCTGAATCCGCTAGATTGAATCCTAAAACTGCTGAGAACAGGCTGCCTGCATTAGCTTTCTTCCATATCCCGATTCCCGAATATCGTGAGGTCTGGTCTACACAAGTCTGTCATGGGTATAAGTATGAGCGTGTATGCTCACCTGAGGTTAACTCGGGATTATTCTCGGCTTTGCTTGAAATGGGTGATGTGCTGGGCACCTTCTGCGGACATGACCATATCAATGATTTTACGGGCAGCCTGTATGGCATACGTCTTTCCTATGGCCGTGCTACCGGCTACAATACTTATGGAAAAGAAGGCTTTATGCGGGGCGCACGCGTCATCAGACTGACCCAAGGTACCCAAGACTTCGATACCTGGCTTCGTCTTGAAGACGGATCTGTCCTGCTGGAACAGCCAATTCATCAGCCTGAACCTGCTGCCGGTTCAGAGCATTAATCGTCTTACTTTATTGTCTGCAATCATCTTTGCTCATTTATAGTAATAAAAGGAACCCGCATAGTGCAGGTTCTTTTTTATGTTCCAATATTAGCTTGTTCCCATATTCCCCATTACATCGCTTTTTTTGTTAAAATAGAGTAGTCGACGTATTAAGCACTACAGCGTCAGTCATGGAACGGAGGCAAGTACCTGTGGATTATATTATTCTGGACATCGAATTCAACGGCCGTAAGTTTGCCAGCGAGCACCCTATGGAGGTCATTGAAATTGGAGCTGTCCGGTTAGACTCTTCATTGCAGTATAAGGATGAATTCTCTTCCTTGATCAAACCCATATATTTCTCTACCCTTAATTCTTTTATTAAGAAAAAAACCGGGATCCCCCAAGAGGAAATCGATATTGCCCCCCGCTTCCCGAAAGTCATCACTGCTTTTAGAGAGTGGCTTGATCTAAGTACAGACGGAGTTCTGCTACTAACTTGGGGCGGCGAGGACATGAAACGAATCATTCAGGATGTGCGTATGCACAAGATGGACGACTCCTACTGGATGTCCGCAACGTATTTCGATTTACTTAAGGGTGTGCTGCGGGCTCGCGGCCTAAGTAATGATATTAGTGTTGAAGGTGCAATGGCTTTGTTTGAGCTAGAGCCCTCTGGGTCTGCTCACCGAGCACTGGATGATGCAAAGATGACTTCAGAGATCTTCCGCGCTGTATTTAAGGATCTGGATTTCGAGCGCTCACAGCATTACGTAGATACCTTTTCTAATGCCAAAGAACGCAAGACGGTCAAAGTCGCCATTAAAGCGATGAACTCACAAAAAATAGTACCTACCTGGGACCTTGTTCTCGAACACTACTTCTCAGACAAAACAACCCTAGCTGATCCTCGCAAATTAGAGGAATTACAGAATTATTTTGCGGCGCAGATGGGACTTAAAAAGGTTCAATAGTCTACTAAAACAGCATGTAGGACAACCTAAACAGCGGCAGTCTTCCCAATGAGCACTCAGAGGATGGCTGCCGCTATTTTGAGTTAATATAACAAAGTACTAAGGAACTTATCTCTGAAACTGTGGTAGAAAGTCGGCATTCTGCTCTAGAATATCAGCTAGCACCGCCTTGGCAATTCGTTCATCGCCGACCAGCGGGTGGAGCGTCAATGCCTGAAGAGCAGAAGCATAATCGCCTTTCACCGCAGCTTCAATCGTCAGCTCTTCATAGGACTTCACCACCTGAAGCAATCCTCTGATCTGTGGAGGCAGTGGCTTAACTAGTCCCAAAGCATGTGGGCCATCCGATTTAATGACACAATTGATCTCAATGGATACATCATCCGGAAGACAAGGTATTGCCCCTTGATTGCGAACATTTACAGTCTGAATATCGCCTGTATCATTATAAATAGACTTCATGAGCTGAACGGCCGCTTCAGAATAATAAGCTCCGCCACGTTTCTCCAGCTGGGCAGGCTTTTCATGTAGTTCCGGCTGTTTATACAGCTCAAACAGCTCCGCCTCTACTTCCTTCACATCATCTGCACGAGTTTTGCCTGTCGCCTGATAATATTCTAGCATCTCGCCGTACATTTCTTCCTTCATATAATAGTAACGGTGATAAGCGCAGGGAAGGGCACCTACCGAATGAATAAACTCAGCATCCCATTCCAGATCGGGAATATTGGCTGGCGAAGATTGACCGATGCTGCCAAGTCGGGTCATGAAATCCTCTGTCACATCATCACCATCAAGCACTACCCGGGTCGTCCAATTCAAATGATTAATTCCGACAATCTCAATGAACATCCGCGTTTGCTCCACCCCGTATAGCTCGGCAATCTGCATTTTTGTACCAATAGGTAGATTGCATAACCCAACGGACTTAACCTTAGAATACTTGGAGACAGCTTCTGTAATAATACCGGCAGGGTTAGTGAAGTTAATCATGAAGGCATTGGGCGCTAGCTCTTCAATATCACGGCAAATACCAAGAATGACTGGAATGGTACGGAGAGCTTTGGCGAAGCCACCTGCTCCTGTCGTCTCCTGACCGATCAGCTGATGAGACAACGGTATCTTCTCATCTCTTGAACGTGCGTCTAACATCCCTACCCGAATTTGTGTCGCTACAAAATCAGCATCTCTGATCGCTTCGCGCCGATCCAAAGTCGTATACAATGTAATCAGCTTTCCACTCGCATTAATCATTCGCTGAGCCAGTTCGCCAATAATCCGTAACTTCTCTGCCCCTTGCTCGATATCGGCTAAATACAGCTCAGTGACCGGAAACACTTCATGATAACGGATCAGCCCCTCAACCAGCTCCGGTGTATAGGAGGAACCTCCCCCAATAACTGCAATCTTTAAGTGTGACTTCTTCATTTATTGTTCTCTCCCTCTTGCACTCAATTAGTTTATAGTAACATCGTCATATCTTGTTCCTACAATTTTTTCTTTTGTCTTCTAATAAAATACTTTGAACAAGGTTAGGACCATTCACTATTCCAATATTAGTAATTTATTCGTCGTTTTCTTAGTTAAACCGCATTTATTTTATGTTTCCTCCGATTCTTCATCCGTGATATAATATAACAAATATGTAATCGGAGGATGTTTGTAATGACAAAGAGAATAAATAACTCATTATATTCCATCATAAAAGAACAACTTCTGAAACAAATTCAGTCTGGAGTATACGCAGTTGGAGACAAGCTTCCTACTGAGGCTGAGCTATGTGAGATGTTCTCCGCGAGTCGAACAACAATCCGCCTTGCCCTTAGCGAGCTTGAAAATCAAGATATTTTGGAGCGGTATCAAGGGAAGGGAACTTTCGTCAAACGTAAGGAGCTTCAGCTCAACCAGGCGCGCAGCTTCACTGAGGATGTGCTGATGAGTGGCAAAGAGCCCACCAGCAAAATTATCGAAGCCAAAGTAATACCAGCCGAAATGCCGATTAATGAATATCTTAATATCCCTTTAAAGGCACCCGTGAACCACTTGCTGCGGATACGTTATGCCGACAATGAGCCATTACTTTATGAAAATACTTATATCGCTTGGGATCTGGCACCTGGTCTTATCAATGACTACAAGGAGGGTTCGCTGTTTTCCTTTTTAGAGACAGAGCATAATCTAAAAGCCCACCGTTCCGTTGAACAGTTGAAACCCGTTCTAGCCAATAGTACCGCCAGCAAGCTGCTTGGAGTTAAGGAAGGCTCGCCCTCTCTGCAGGTAAGGACATTTACTTATTTAGCTGATAACTCCCCACTGGAGTACAGCTTTGGCGTATTCCGTGGTGATTTTCCCATCTATACAATTGAACGACAATTTTGAGGCTCATCACTGGCATCAGCTAATAATTAGCTAGAAGTAACCTGCCTTGAAGAATGCGAAGCGCCCTTGCGGGCGCTTCTTTCTGTACTCACTCTTTTATAATTTCAAAGTAGCGTCCCATCCAGTATGGCAGGGTGAATACCGACCCGGCTTCTATGCTACCCGTGCGATAGTTGTAGTTTGGATTGACGCCAGTGGATTGGCTCTCATTAGCAAACGGATTGGAATTGTGCTTAATAATCCGACGCTCATCAGGAGCGAGTGCGTAATTTGTCTGTTTGGCTTTATCGCGGTCTCCAGGTTCAATATAAAATACATCCTGGCGATCCCATTCAACAGGAAACTCAATCTGGAATTCAGGGAACCGGTAGAGGAATCGAACGGCCGACTGTAAATCTACATCTGTTTTGTCAGGATGCGCGAGCTGATACAGGAAGGTATAGAACGGATTCTCCTCCCGGACTTCGTTAGAGTACCACTGATCATAAGCCTCTACGATCTTGGCGTGTCTAAGCTCATCCTGTTCCAGTGTGACAAGTATAAATACCGGGAACCATCCAAGCTCTTCATCGGAATAGTTGATATATTGGGTCCAGTCATTGTGCAGCGTAGCATTGGCGTTGGTACTGTCGCCTGCATTGTCCATGGTTACCACCTCATTGCCGTTATCACTGTAAGCATTGGTAGCTTGGCGCACAATTCTCCGTTCAACATATTCCAACGCCATATCTATATAGCCCAGACCGTTCACATACGGATCTTCCTTACTATAGCTGCTAGCAAAAGCCTGTTCATATGCCATCTCGTATTTGAGCGAGTCCGCCGGATATCTTTTTTCAGTGACGAAGCTAGCTGTTTTCAGTACACCCATTACCTCGAGAGCATTGAGCGGTGCATCTTCATAGCCATAGGACAGTGCATCGTTCCCATCCTTATCGACACCAACACTGAATTCCCACTGTTTCTGCTTCTCCATAGTGCTAAGACTGTCGTTAAAATACTTCCCGAGCCATCTCGACCACTGTGTCGATTTGCCAGTAGCATCCTCAATATAGTAATGGTCATCCTTCAGAATCAGTTCTGTCATACGTTGCGTAGTTTCTTCAATAAAGGATTTCAGCTCTAACAATTCGGGATCATTACTGTCCCCTATCAGATATTTGAAGGCTGTATAGAACATAGCATAGTGACCAATCACTTCATCTGATGAAGTATCCGCTTTATAGACGATCTGATTCATATCAATATGACCATCTACAATTACGCTACTAGGGAACAAATCATTGAAGAAATCAGGAATTTGCTCATACACAGGTGCTGTCAGCTGAAACAAAGGTTTATTCGTTTCGCTCGTTGTCTTATCTTCCTTTGCGGTGCTGTTGTTGGTGGCCGCCGTAATCACTGGAAGCACTTGATATACCGGACCGCTTTCCGTTGTTTCAACGATGGTTTTAATATCAATGCCTAGCTTCTGCCCCTCGGGACGTGTCAGGTTGAGCTCATCGATTGATGCTTGACTAAGACCGAGCCCATTATAATTCATTACATCAGTACCACCACTCGGGAATAACATCGAGCCTTTTTTGTTCTCCGCATCCTTAGTCACCCTGACCATCGAATAGCCTATGGGTTCTACACCGTCATCGCGTTGCATGCTTGGAATAATCCCATTTGGATTATTCTTATCCGGACCGACGAAATTCTGGAACCAAAAACCATTCGTCGATTGATACCCATACACTGTATTTCCCACCGTAGCTGCAGTCGCCTCGCTAGTTAGCATATAGGAACGAACTGGGAAGCCATTTCCGCGGCCCGACACATAATCTAGTAGCAGCACTGCTTTGGTGGCACGGAGTGCAGCAGCCTTTGCGTCATTTATTTCCGCCACCTGCTCTGAGGTCGGATTGGTGCCGTATTGCTCCTGCAGCGCCTTATAGCGGAAGACCTCGCCCATCGCATACATTGTCGTCCATAAGCCATCATTATCACTGGTCGTAGGTGTTGAATTGAAAACACCAGTTGCCGAATTGTAGTTTACAGCATCTGTTGTGTTGTCCGTGTCAGTAAAGGTAAAGCTTGTGCCATGAACCATACCGCGTCTGTCCAGAATAGTCTGAACTAAATCCTCATAAATGAATGATTTCTCATGCAATGTTTGCTCCGGCATAGCAATATGCGTCACACCACTTGCTGTCCGCGCCCAAATACCTCCCGCTTCGTCACTAGCTAAACCAGTAACATGATTATCTCCGCCATACAAATATCTTGGACCTGCCATGTATTGAACGATATCCTTTGTATCACTTGCATTAAAATCGACCCGCTGTAGTCCATTCTGCGTACCAATCCAATAGACGCCTTCCTTATCGAGAACGACACTTGTCACATCACCGATCACTGACAGCGGCAAAAATTTCAACGCACTTGCGTCCGTAATCCAGTCAAGCGTATTCGGAATGGAAGCTGAGCCATTTTTATAGTAGGTCATTTTCTTTGACTGCACGGCCTCCAGCTGAACAGGTGAATAGCTAGCTCCAGGCAGCTTTGCTGCCCCTACAGGTATTGCCGACAGTGTGAATAACGTAACAGCAAGCAATGCGCCTGTTATTTTTCGAGCGCGTTTCTTCATCATTTGCATAAATTCATTCCCCTTCCCTTATTGATAAATATGCGATACACCTGTTTCCGTAATGGCCAAAACACCTGTGCTGCCGTCAGAGATTAGCAGAAGCACTTTATTATCCGTTAACTGCTTAGTCTCAGCTGTATAAGCTAGCATTTCATTGGTGGAAAGCTTAATTCGAGTAACCCCACTATCGGTTCCAATCCATAGGTACGTCCGATTTTTATCTAAAACTGAGCTGTTAATTCCTCGAAGGGAGGCAAAAATAGAAGGCTTAGCGTTGAATTGGTAGTTTACGAAGGTAATAGCGTTGGTGAGATCAGGCATAACTACTGCTGAGTTAGCGATTGAAGGTTTATACGAAGGATCTTGAAGAAAAGTTATATATTGCTTAGCCGTTCCTTCTGCCCCAGTAGAGCTAAAGGATTTAAGTACCTCTTCATAGCTGTACAGTACGGTAGCTTTTGGTTCAGGATCAACCGTACCAGGTTCTCCCGTTCCAGGATTTCCTGTACCCGGGTTTCCTGTACCGGGATTCTCTGTTCCCGAGCTACCGGAACCAGAACCGCCAGAACTACTCGACGTATTAGGCACCCCATTACCGCTGCCTTTATAATCGTGACCGTTTATTGTCACTTTACTAGCATTCACCGTCAGCTTGTTCGGCATCGATGCCAAGGAAACTCCCTCAGCATTCACTTCAGCTTCTGCAATTGTTCCTTCACCAGTTACTTCAGCCCCACCGTTAAAGAACAACTTCTTAATGCTCGCACCTTTCACAAGCTGAATTCTTGACTCTGCTGCTAAAGAGGCGACCTTAAAACTAGTGATTTCGCCACCATTAAAGACAAAACGTGTCTTTCCGGCAAGATTTAGCTGATTTACATTTCCATTCAATGAGACATCCGCAAGCCCATTTGTTAGTACATTAATTGTATCAATTGGGTTATTGGATTCATTAACAACCTGCGATCCCGAGAGGACATCTATAAGTGGGAGTGTCGTTGTCCCTTTAAGTACAACTCTTATTGGAGAGGACGGTTTATTGATTACAATTCTTTTTATTTTACTGTCCGTAATTGTGATACTGTTCGCACCCCCGCCGTTTATGTAAACGACGCCTCCGATTACTGCACTTTGCAGACTCAAATCTCCTTCCCCAACACCCGGAGTTATATATAAATTGCCTGTAAGGTTCAGATTGGATAGGACTGCTCCGGGCCTGTTGACAATCATACTGCTGCTAGAGATACCGGAATGTTCTCCGCCATCGGTGATCAGAATCCCCATAGCTCTATTAATCATTTTCACTGCCTCTGCACGAGTCAGCTCCTTCTTCGGCTGAAAGGTAGCCTCTGGTGTGCCTTCCACATAGCCGGCTGCCTTCATCGCATAGACCGCTTCCTTAGCCCAACTGGAGATTGCTGCATCATCAGCAAATGCGACACCACTGCTTGCCGAAGTCGCAACATTAAACACTCTGCTAAGAATAAGAGCAGCCTTCTCCCGGGTAAGTACCTCTAGCGGTTCAATGCCTCCCTCCCCATTGCCGAGAATTGCCTCAGCAGCAACCGCCTTGCTAATTTCTGGCGCATACCAAGCAGTCAAAGGTACATCCTTAAAGGTTTTACTACTCACTGCACTGAAATTAAAGATGCGATTGATCAAGGTAACGAATTCTGTCTTTCGAATTCCTTCGTTAGGCAATACCTTGCCGTCTTTATCACCTTTGAGTAGCCCCATTTCCTTCCACGAGGCAATTTCTGTTGCAGCCCATTTTGGAATAACCTCCGTCGTGTCTGCGAATGCGGCTGACGTGTACGCCATAGATGATGTAACAGCAAGTATAGTGAGTGCCTGCTTCAAGCTGAACTTCATATGCGCTCCTCCTTCATATTTTTGCTTTTAGTTTCACCATATAGAAAACTCAAATGCTAATATTATGTCACCTCCATGTAATATTATCATAATTTGTAGTAACGTTTAATCACATTCTATTTTTAATCATAACAAATTGTCAATAGCTTATTTAGAGTGCATTTATTTTAATTTTATTCAGCATAATTCAAAACCATTTAGAATATAAACCCTTATACATCCACTTTTGTTTGCGCTTTCATTCACTAATGTTAATTTTCAAAGCCCCCGGATTACAGTTAGCATTCCTGCATTATTTTTCTTATTAAAATCTCAAAAGTGATTGACATCACATTAAATATAATCAATAATGAGAACTAAGTTGTTACTACATTTATCTCATCCAATTTATTACTCCTCTTAGCTCATGCCAACATCGCCCTCCTGTGTTAACTTAAATCACACGAAAGCTAATGGAAGAAGAAACTTAGGCACTCTTAGCAGTATAGGAAGTAAGCACGATGTCAATTTCATTATTGTTTCTATTAAACTCAAGGAGAGATGATCGATTGAGAAAATGGATGATTGGACTAGTTGCATCAATGCTGATTACTACTTTGGCAGGATGTTCCTCCACCTCAAACAAAGAGAGCACAGCAGTAAACACAGGCACTACTGAGGGAAAAACGCAGACACTTCGCATTGCCATGGGTTCACCAGGTGAAGGTTTAATTAAAGTCTGGGAGGACATTGGAAAGGAATTCGAAAGCCAACATGCGGGGATTAAAGTTGAGTTCAACTATCAGGATGATGATACATACCAGACCATCGGGCTACCCAATCTACTCAGCGGCAAAAATGCTCCCGACCTCTATTTCGAGTGGGCTGGACAACGGCTACAGACAAGAGTAAGCGATGGTTATGCCGCAGATATTACCGAACAACTACAAAGCTCAGGCCTGAAGGATATGTTTGCTGACGGCACCTTCAACGGTATGATTGTCGAAGGCAAGACGTATATGATTCCAACAGCAGGCGATGTGACAAATGTGATCTTTTACAATAAAGAAATCTTCAGTAAGCAAGGTCTTGAACCGCCTACCACCTGGGAGGAGTTCCTTACAGTGTGCCAGAAGCTTAAGGATGCCGGCATTACGCCGCTTGTTATCGGTAACTCCGATCTATGGACAGCCGGCAACTGGATTGCCCATGTCATTTCTAGAGTAGTAGGAGAAGATGCTTACAGTGAAGCGCTGCAGTTAAAGCAACCGTTTCATTCAAAAGATTTCATTAAAGCATACACCTATGTACAGGAGCTATGGGATAAAGGCTACATCAACGACAATGTGAATGCCCTCAACGACAGTGAAGGTGACATGATGTTCCTGAACGGTAGCGCGGCCATGCACCCCATTGGTAGTTGGCTTGTCCCAACCGCTGTTGAAGAAAACCCTGATCTTCAGCTAGGCTACTTCAATACTCCAGTCATGCCGGAAGGTAAAGGCAATCAGGATAGTGTAATCGGCGTACTTAATGGTATGGTCGTCAACAAGAACTCTAAGCTGATCGACGAAGCCATTGATTTTATGAAATTATATAGTTCAGCTGAATCGTCTAAAAAGCTATCCGATGCCGGGGCTGTACCGATCACTAAAGATGGTATTAATACCGAAACGACCCACCCGCTCTCGTTAAGCTTAAATGATCTGATGGAAAACGCACCTGCTCTAGTATCGCCTCCTGATACCGGCTATTCCATCGAGGTTGCAAATGCCTTAAATATGGCTACATCTCAAATCATTGGTGGAGCCAAATCCCCGGAAGACGCATTATCCGAATTGGAAACAACCATAGCCCCACTTAAATAAACATTCCTCATCCTTTATATAAGTCTCATCAGACCGCTCATCAGCAGTATACCTTGGGCGGTCTCCCCATACTTATGAACTGGAGGTATTGTCATGTCCGGCAAGAGTAATAAGCTTTCCCCTTACTTGTTCACAGCCCCCGCTGTATTGATATTTGCCTTTGTCGTGCTTGTGCCTGTTCTCATGACCTTCGTATTCAGCTTCTATGACTGGAACGGGATCGGCGCAATGACCTTCACAGGCTTCGACAACTATATTCGGGCTTTTCATGACCGTATTTATATTAGCTCCTATGGACATACACTTATCTATATTGTTGCTACGGTATTTGTGGAAGTATTAGTCGGACTTGGACTTGCAGGTTTAATAACAATGGGTCGCAAAGGCAGCGGACTATTCCGACTCGCCTTCTTTGTTCCTGTCATGTTACCAATGATTGTTATCTCCTACCTGTGGAAATTTGTTTACAATTCCGATTTTGGGATCGTCAATATGCTGCTGGACACAATCGGCCTGGAGAGCTGGACACGCGTCTGGCTAGGCAACCCTGATACCGCACTATACGCAATTTGTATTGTCTCCGGATGGGTATATGCTGGATTCTATATGACTATCTTTTATTCTGGCATACAGCGTATTTCCAAGGAGGTCTATGAATCTGCTTATCTGGATGGTGCAGGAGAAAGACATATTTTTTTCAAAATTAAAATTCCAATGATTCGTAATTTGGTGGAAACGGGAATCCTGCTATGTGTGTTAACTGGGTTTCAAGCCTTCGACCTGTTCTATGTTATGACCAATGGTGGTCCTTATAACTCAACGGAAATTGTTACTACCTATCTCGTCAAAGTCGTGTTTACTCATATGAGCATCGGCTATGGCTCCGCGCTGGCTGTCATCATGACGATTGTTATCGCTGTGATCGGACTCGTTACCGGCAAATTAACTAAGAAGGACTCCGACGCGCTGGAGTATTGAGAAAGGAGAACTGTATATGCCCCCACTAACCACCACTGTCATTCCTATTAAAAAAAACAGCAACTCCGTCAAAGCTACGTCCAACAATAAATGGTTCTCGCATATTGGATACTATATCTTCATGATCGTGCTCTCGTGCTTCTATTTCTATCCGATTGTTTGGCTGATCCTTTCATCCTTCCGTGAAAATAATAAGATCTTCTCAACTCCGTTTGCACTACCGGAAACGATTAATCTACAGAACTGGTCAAAAGCCTGGAATATCGGCAATATGAGTACCTACGCTAAGAACAGCATCATTGTCACGATATTAACTGTCATTGGCATTCTGCTATTCGCAAGCCTCGCAGCCTTCGCCTTTAGCAAGCTTCGCTTCCGTGGAAGCAGCCTCCTAATGCTGATGTTCGTATTCGGTCTGTTTATGCCTCTGCAATCGTTTTTTATTGCACAGAGCTATATTTTTGAGCAACTGAATTTGAAGGATTCTTATTGGGCACTGATTATACCTTATATTGGAACTGGGCTGCCACTTGCGGTCATCCTGCTTAAAGCCTATTTAGACTCCGTTCCCAGAGAGCTTATGGAGGCTGCACGCATGGATGGCTGTGGTGACTGGTTGCTCTACCGAAAGATCATTTTCCCTCTGTTGATCCCTAGCATGGCTACGGTTGGCATTTTCTCGGCGTTAAATTCCTGGAATGAACTATTGCTTGCCATGCTGTACATCCAGAATGATGCCTTAAAAACCATCCCAGTCGGACTCTTGGCGTTCTCCAGCAGGTATATGACCGATTACAAGCTACTGTTCTCCGCACTCGCTATCATTACACTGCCGATGATTATTGTGTATATCTTCTTTCACCGCTATATCGTTGCGGGTCTGACCGAAGGTGCACTTAAATAGTCTCCTATCACAACATAAATAATATAATTAAGCAGCGGTAGTCTTCCCAATGATCATTCAGAGGGTAGCTGCCGCTGTTTTTGGTAACTATAAAATAATATTTGACCTTTACGCTACGTAAAGGTGTACAGTGAATTTGTGGGAGGTGATACTACGGAATACACAGTGCAGAAGCTTGCGGAGTTAGCTGGTGTTAGTACACGGACCTTGCGATATTACGATGAGTTTGGCATTCTTAAGCCGGCTAGAATCAACTCTTCCGGGTATCGTATTTACGGTCAGCGTGAAGTAGATTTGCTGCAGCAAATTCTATTTTATCGAGAGCTTGGTTTAAGTCTAGAGAACATCAGAGAGATTGTTACACAACCGTCCTTTGACGGAACGAGAGCACTACGAAAGCATCATGATAAGCTACTGGAAAAGAGACAACAGCTAGATCTATTAATTGCTAACGTCGAACAGACGCTGGCTCATAAGGAAGGACAAATTATAATGAGTGATAAAGAGAAATTCGAGGGCTTTAAGCAAAAGCTGATTGAGGATAACGAGAAGAAATATGGTCAGGAGATTCGGGAAAAATACGGAGACAGCACGGTAGATCAGTCCAACAAGAAGCTGAAGGGTATGACTGAAGAACAGTATGCGGCTATACAGCAGATCGAGTCGGAAATGTTCGAGTTCCTGTTGCAGGCGATGGAAGCTGGAGATCCTGCTAGCGTATTGGCACAAAAGAGTGCTGAATTGCATCGCCAATGGCTCTCCTTCTACTGGAATTCTTATACCAAAGAAGCACATGCGGGTGTAGCTCAAATGTACGTGGATGATGAGCGTTTCACAGCTTACTATGACAAGCACCGTCCTGGACTTGCAGCGTTCTTAAGAGATGCAGTGCATGTGTATACAGGAGCAAAATAATGAGATAAAAATAGAGCAGTGCCGGAATTCCGGTCCCTGCTCTATTTTTTCGAATCTCTGCTGATACCTCTTACAAGCTACGATGCAGCAGCGATAAAACATTCCGAAGCTCAGCTACAGCGACCTGGCCTGGTGCAGACGGCTTATGCGCGGCCCCAAACGTTAATGCTGAACCGAAGATTTCACCCGACAGACGGCTGACTACTCCTGCTCCTGCCATGGACATCGTAATAATCGGGCGATCTGCATGTTTAGTTTTCATAATATGAGTGGCTTCTAGCAAGGTCAGAACGTCACCTGCATCTTGAGGCATAACTGCAATCTTAGGCAAGTCCCCACCAAGCTCCTGCATCTTACATAGACGCGAGATTAGCTCCTCTTTGGGAGGTGTTTTATGAAAATCATGATTCGATATGATAACAGCTACGTTATGAGCGTGAGCAGCCTCAACTAATCCTCGTACATCTTGTTCCTCATTAAACAATTCAACATCAATAATATCTACTAGCCCACTCTCAGCAGCAGCAACATTAAGAGCTATGTAATATTCTATACTGACCTGCTTCTCTCCACCTTCCTTCGCACTACGGAACGTAAAGATCAGCGGAAGATCCGGAATGATCGCGTGAATATCACTTAACGCTGACTTCACTGCTTCTAAATCCTCCACTTTTTCAAAAAAATCCGTACGCCACTCCACCAAATCAGGATTTAGCTCTTTTAAGGCTTCAGCTTCCTGCTTCAGTTCAGTAAGGGTAGCACCAATTAACGGGACGCATATTTTAGGTATTCCTTCACCGATCACTACATTTTTAACGATTAATGTTCTGCTCATGATTTTAGCTCCTTATCATCCGATACATGCTTTATAAAATTTTCAACCTCAGGCAAATACGGCAGTGACGGTATTGCACCTGCTTTCCCAACAGCCAAAGCACCGACAGCATTCGCGAAGCGTAACGCTTCCTCCAATGACTTACCTGAGACTAACTGCTGTGCGAGTGCACCATTAAAGGAATCTCCCGCAGCAACTGTATCTATTGCCTTTACCGGGAACCCAGGAACTAACTTGGTCCCCTCAGCATTAACTAACAATGTGCCTTTAGCACCTAAAGTTACAATAACGTTCTTAACACCCTTTTGTAGCAAAATACGGGCAGCCCGCTCAGCCGTCTCTATACTATCGACAGTCATCCCAGCTAGAATTCCTGCTTCCGTCTCATTTGGCGTCAAATAGGTTACTTGACTTAACATCTCATCCTTAAGCCTTCTGGCTGGTGCAGGATTTAAAATGATTGGAATCCCATAACCATGGGCAATAGCAACAGCCTGTTCGGTCATTGCTAAATCCATTTCAAGCTGCATCACAATCATCTCAGCCTGGCCGATTACAGTCTCTAACGCCTGTATATCCTCTGCAAAGAGATCAATATTCGCCCCAGAAACAACTATAATCCGATTCTCTCCATCTTCTTCAATAACGATTGAAGCTACACCTGTTGCCTCCGTTTCACTCACTGAGATATGTTCTATATGAATACCTTCTTGCTTAATAATCTCCAGCATTTCGCTTCCAAAGGTATCTTTTCCGACGCTGCCGATCATACTAACCTCAGCACCCAGACGTGCTGCGGCAACGGCTTGATTCGCTCCCTTTCCACCGGGAGATAAAGCAAATGCTTGTCCCATAAGCGTTTCTCCTGCATTCGGTGCCCGGTTCGTACGTACTACCATATCCATATTTAAGCTTCCAATCACAACTATACCCAACTTAAACACCACCAATAATTATTTCTTCAATCTCTTTATCTTAGGGTCTTCCCTTCACTTTATCAATCACTTCCGTTGATTTTGCCCCTAATTGGCTATTTTCACCAAATTGACGTTATGCTTTTGTAGATAAAGTGTGCTAGAATGATGGTGTAATCGCTTCCACAACGATTGATGACTGTTTTTTGAGCAAACGTTTGCATCGTAGATAATGCCAGCAGCTTTACTGCAATTCAATCTAATCCGCGATTAGGAGGCTTATCAAGTGAACGAACAAAAATTACCATCAGTAGCTTATTTCAGTATGGAGTACGGGTTACATTCCGATTTTAAAATGTATGCCGGAGGGCTTGGAATTCTCGCCGGAGACTACATTAAGGGAGCTAAAGACATCAATGCTCCTATCATCCCTATCGGGCTGAAGTGGAAACAAGGTTATACGGATCAAAAAATTGATGCGAACGGTAATCCATACGACTCCTATCACAATTATGTTTATGATTTTCTTGAAGATACAGGAGTGAAGGTAACCGTAAAAGTCAGAAAGACCGATGTGGTGTGCAAAGTATGGAAGACTGATTATTTTGGCAACAGCACGTTGTATTTACTGGATACGGATATCCCCGAGAATAATGATGCTTGGATTACTGGACAATTGTACGGCTGGTTCGGTGAGGAACGGATCGCTCAAGAGATCGTACTCGGGATCGGCGGAGTAAAAGCTATGCGTGCTCTCGGCATTCCGATTGATGTCTATCATTTCAATGAAGGCCATGCAGCCTTAGCAGCCATCGAGCTCATTCGTGAGAAGATGTCCGGAGGCAGCACCTTTGAGGAAGCTTGGAAAGCTACTCGGGAAGAGGTTGTCTTCACTACACATACGCCGATAAAAGAAGGCAACGAAACCCATCCACTCGACCGCCTAGAGTATATGAGTGCATTCAATGGCTTAACCCGCGACCAGATGGAGCGTATCGGTGGCGAGCCGTTCAACATGACGGTTGCCGGTCTACGACTCTCACGTATTTCTAATGCAGTGGCTCAGCTTCATGCGGATACAGCCAATAAGATGTGGAAAGAGGTTGCCGGAAGATCGGACATCATTGGCATTACTAATGCCATTCATACCCCTACCTGGGTAGATGAAAGAATGACACAAGCCTATGAACAAAATGGCGATTTATGGGCAGTGCATAAAGAAATTAAGGGTGAACTGATTGATTTCATCAAAGAACGGTCCGGCATTACTCTAAATGCTGACAATCTACTCATTGGCTTCTCACGCAGAGCTGCTCCTTATAAACGCAGTGACCTGATCTTCTCGCAGCCGGAAATTATTGAGCCTTATCTGGAGTCCGGCAAAATACAAATCGTCTTCTCTGGCAAAGCCCATCCACTCGATGATAACGGCAAAAAAATCGTCAGCAATTTAGTGGCGATGATGAAAAAATATCCGAAGAGTGTTGTCTTCTTGGAGAATTACGATATGACTATCGGCGCACAGCTGACACGCGGTTCTGATATTTGGCTCAACAATCCGCGTAGACCACTGGAAGCAAGTGGTACCTCCGGGATGAAGGCAGCCATGAACGGCGTATTGAACTGCTCTATTCTGGATGGCTGGTGGCCGGAAGCCTGTATAGATGGCGAGAATGGCTGGCAGATCGGAGACGGCTTCGAGACTACTGACTTCGAGGTTCTGGATAAGCATGATAGTGATGCGCTATACGACACCCTATTGAATCGAGTACTCCCAACCTATTATGAGAATCGTGAACAGTGGGTACAAATGATGAAGAAGAGTATCGAAACCACTCGCACCGAATTTGCCACCAAAAGAATGCTGGATGAATACTATAACAGAATGTACATTAAAAACTAAGTACAGAAAACGGATATTCCTATATCAAAATAGAACAGCGCACCCTCCAGTGATGGAGAGGTACGCTGTTTCTTTTTTAACTCTGCTTAGTAATTAATCACTCTATCTATCATATATATCTGAATGGGACGACGATTACCACATACTGTAATGTGTCAAATATTCAAAAAGTGTTGCATTTTCCCCAAAAAACATTAATATAGAACTTATACTAAATCTAAAATCAAATCTTACGAGGTGATTCTATTAATGAGCTCCAATAATAATAATCTTACGACCAGCTGGGGTGCTCCAGTAGGCGACAATCAAAATTCAATGACAGCCGGTGATCGTGGTCCTACTTTGCTGCAAGATGTCCATCTGCTTGAAAAATTAGCCCACTTTAACAGAGAACGTGTTCCTGAACGTGTCGTTCATGCTAAGGGTGCTGGCGCTCATGGGTATTTTGAGGTCACTCAGGATTTAACTCAATATACAAAAGCTAATTTTTTATCTGAGGTAGGCAAGCGTACCCCAATGTTCATCCGTTTCTCAACGGTAGCTGGGGAGCTAGGTTCTGCTGATACTGTAAGAGACCCACGTGGTTTTGCTGTGAAGTTCTATACCGAAGAAGGAAACTATGATCTCGTAGGTAACAATACACCTGTATTCTTCGTTCGTGATGCAATCAAGTTCCCTGACTTTATTCATACACAGAAGCGTGATCCACAGACACACTTAAAGAACCCTAATGCGGTTTGGGACTTCTGGTCTTTATCGCCGGAATCTCTACATCAGGTTACGATTTTGATGTCAGATCGCGGAATCCCAGCTACGTTGAGACATATGCACGGGTTCGGAAGCCACACCTTCAAATGGGTAAATGCCGAAGGCAATACCGTCTGGGTGAAATATCATTTCAAAACAGAACAAGGCATTAAGAACCTTGCTCCAGATCTTGCCTCCAAAATAGCTGGGGAGAACCCAGATTATCATACAGAAGACTTGTTCAATGCTATTGATAAAGGAGATTTCCCAGCGTGGAAGCTCTACGTGCAGATTATGCCGATCGAAGATGCGAACACTTACCGCTTTGATCCATTCGATGTAACCAAAGTATGGTCGCAAAAAGATTATCCATTAATTGAGGTTGGCCGCATGGTACTGGATCGCAATCCAGAGAATTACTTCGCGGAAGTAGAGCAAGTTACGTTCTCTCCTGGCTCTTTTGTCCCTGGTATTGAAGCTTCTCCTGATAAATTGCTACAGGGTCGACTGTTTGCTTACGGCGATGCTCATCGTCACCGTGTAGGTCCTAACCATAACAGCCTGCCTATCAACCGTCCAAAAGTAGAAGTGAAGAACTATCAACGTGACGGTGGCATGGCACTCGGCAACAATGGCGGATCCGGTGCCTATTATGAGCCTAACAGCTTAGGCGGACCTAAAGAAGCACCACAGTACAAATCATCACCTTTCGAAGTATCTGGAAATGCCGACAGTGTCTCCTATAATAGTGATGACCATTATACACAGCCTGGTGACTTGTATCGCCTGATGAGTGAAGAAGAACGTACCCGTCTTGTTCAAAATATAGTAGGCGCTATGACACCAGTTGAAAGTACCGATATTAAACTTCGTCAAATTGTTCATTTCTATAAAGCTGATCCGGAATTAGGACAGCGTGTTGCATCCAGCTTAAGATTATCCGTTCCAGACGGAATATAAGACTGTAATTGCACTTATACAAACAAAGAGGACCTTTACCCGTAAATGGGAAAGGTCCTCTTTGTTCATAAGAAAAGCTAAAACATATAGTATATAAGAACGATCACGATGCATAGCGTGGAGACAACAGATAAGCACGAAAAAAAAGTATTCCAGTTATTGCCCTTCATTTGTCTTATACACGACCAGTATACTGCTTCTTTGATGCTCTGCCCCATCACGTGAAGATTTAACTACCGAACCGTAACAGATATTCACAACCTGTTCCTCACGCAGCCCTGCCAAGAACTCATTAGCCTTATTCTCAGCATACGAATTATCAGCATCTACAAACTCTTTTACTTGAATCATCCTGATCTCTCCTTTAATAAATTATAGTTACTTTTTATGTCTAGATTCTATAGGTGAACTCAACGAAATGTACATGGCGTATCACTCCCCTGGTAACATTTAATGTAAAATTATCTTCGAAATATAGTATAGGCATTCCGCAGTTTTCTACGAAATGCCTATAACATCAGCCTATCATAGCACCCAACTATACAATAGTCAAACGTTTTAAATACAATATTTAGTAAGAATTTATTGCCTTTGCAAAATGGATTGGATTTACATATAGAAGCTGTTATACTGATCAGAAGGTTCCCTCTAGGGGACCTCTATTTGTATAGGAGGGATTTTAATATGGCAACGCGTCATAACAAATTTGCAAAGAATGTGCTACTTAGAGGGGGTGAAATCTACTATGAACCATAGTCTAATTTATGAAGGCTCAAGGACACAACTGGTCCAGCAGCTTATTTATTTTGATGAGGAAAAAATCGCATTTCTAAATCAGTATTTCCCGGAACGAAGCAAACAAAGAAGTAATGCTGAAACGCTGTTGTCCCGTTATTGCTCCGAGCTGGAACAATTACTTTCCCGTTTCAATGGTGAAGAATTGAATTCACTCGTATTGATTGGAAGTCAGCTTCAGCTACGCTACTTAGACGACAATACTACAGATACCTACACCATCGTATTTCCAAACCAGGCAGAACCCAATGATAACAAGATTTCAATGTTCTCGCCTATTGGCATGCAGCTGCTGTTAGCTCAGATCGGCAGTACATGTCAGCTAGCTATTCCTTCAGGTGAGTTATCAGTAAAAATCGAAAGTATTAAGTTTGTGAATTGTGGTGAGGTGGCCGTTCTTATTTAAGCCCACTTGCACATATCACCAACATTAACAGCGTCCCTTTCCAATCTTATGGAAGAGGACGCTGTTCATCTATTCAGCCTGCTAAGCACTCTTCATACTTTTATTTGAGCCTCAATCCTTCACCCAGTTTACTGACTGATTTTTTGATACGAGATGCTCTGGTTTCAGGTCTTTTCGCCGCTTCGATCCAAGATACATATTCCTTCTGATAAGAATAAGCCAGACCGTTATAATAAGCTTCTGCCTGCTCATGGATACTCAACGCATCAAGGAAATCCTCTGGGGCTTCTACCTCCCGTAATTGATGATCTTGCTCCATCGTCACATGCACAATATCACCAGGTTGAGCTTTGGCTAGATCCCGTAGTTCCTTCTTTACCACCATAAAATGCTTTCCGTTTCCATGGGGCATAAGCGTTCCTCTATAGGGGATTCCATTTACACTTCCTTTTACCTGTATTCTGGACTTTGTTTCAAATATTTGTTCGGCATCAAAAGGGACGTTAAGATAAGTCCAGCTCCCACTTGCATCAGGTCGCACTAATTTAGCTTCAAATTCAAACATTGCTACCTCCTCAACTAAAAGCCCTAAGTTCTATTGTATCCATATGAATGTAACTATACAAAAAAACACCTGCCTATAATAGACAGATGTTTCTTAATTATAAGCGGGTGATGGGAATCGAACCCACGCTATCAGCTTGGAAGGCTGAAGTTCTACCATTGAACTACACCCGCAAAGGTATAAAATCGGGATGACACGATTTGAACATGCGACCCCCTGGTCCCAAACCAGGTGCTCTACCAAGCTGAGCTACATCCCGTCAAAACATGTAATTACTTAGTAATAAAAATGGCGCGCCCTGAGAGATTCGAACTCCCGGCCTTTTGATTCGTAGTCAAACGCTCTATCCAGCTGAGCTAAGGGCGCAAAAATTATGGAGCGGAAGACGGGAATCGAACCCGCGACCCTCGCCTTGGCAAGGCGATGCTCTACCGCTGAGCCACTTCCGCAAAATATGGTGCGCGTGAAGGGACTTGAACCCCCACGTCGTGAAACGCCAGATCCTAAGTCTGGTGCGTCTGCCATTCCGCCACACGCGCACACTTTGAAAATAATGGTGAGCCATGAAGGACTCGAACCTTCGACACCCTGATTAAAAGTCAGGTGCTCTACCAACTGAGCTAATGGCTCTCATAAATGGCTGGGGATATAGGATTTGAACCTATGCATGACGGAGTCAAAGTCCGTTGCCTTACCGCTTGGCTAATCCCCAACAATAATTAACTAAATGGCGGAACCGACGAGATTCGAACTCGCGATCTCCTGCGTGACAGGCAGGCATGTTAGGCCAACTACACCACGGTTCCATAGACATAATGCATAAGAGTAAATTGGTTGCGGGGGCAGGATTTGAACCTGCGGCCTTCGGGTTATGAGCCCGACGAGCTACCGGGCTGCTCCACCCCGCGTCATTTAATAATTATATACTATTCATTTACACTAAACCAGCTAGTCCCAAAACATAATGCTTAAGGAAAATTTGGTTGCGGGGGCAGGATTTGAACCTGCGGCCTTCGGGTTATGAGCCCGACGAGCTACCGGGCTGCTCCACCCCGCGTCGTTCTTAAATGAATATGGTGGAGGCTGAGGGGATCGAACCCCCGACCCTCTGCTTGTAAGGCAGATGCTCTCCCAGCTGAGCTAAGCCTCCATGTTATGACCCGTATGGGATTCGAACCCATGTTACCTCCGTGAAAGGGAGGTGTCTTAACCCCTTGACCAACGGGCCATGCTAATAAACTTTATGGCGGAGAGAGAGGGATTCGAACCCTCGAGACGCTTGTGGCGCCTACACGATTTCCAATCGTGCTCCTTCGGCCAAACTCGGACACCTCTCCATAAATGGCTCCCCGAACAGGACTCGAACCTGTGACAACTCGATTAACAGTCGAGTGCTCTACCAACTGAGCTATCAGGGAATATGGTGGGCCTTAGTGGACTCGAACCACCGACCTCACCCTTATCAGGGGTGCGCTCTAACCAGCTGAGCTAAAGGCCCTTTTTAAGACACATCAATATTAAGGGCAAAAAAAATACCACGGGTAATGTGGTTGTCCGCTTGGCGACGTCCTACTCTCCCAGGACCCTTCGGTCCAAGTACCATCGGCGCTGGAGGGCTTAACGGTCGTGTTCGGGATGGGTACGTGTGGAACCCCTCCGCTATCGCCACCAAACGGGCATTTACATCGTAAATGCTCAGGCTTGAGTCGCCTGAAAACTGAATCCGAATTGAATTTGCGTATTAAGTATAGGATAAGCCCTCGACCGATTAGTATTGGTCAGCTCCATGCATTACTGCACTTCCACCTCCAACCTATCTACCTCGTCGTCTTCAAGGGGTCTTACTAATTGGGAAATCTCATCTTGAGGGGGGCTTCACGCTTAGATGCTTTCAGCGCTTATCCCGTCCGTACGTAGCTACCCAGCCATGCTTCTGGCGAAACAACTGGTGCACCAGCGGTACGTCCATCCCGGTCCTCTCGTACTAAGGACAGCTCCTCTCAAATTTCCTGCGCCCACGACAGATAGGGACCGAACTGTCTCACGACGTTCTGAACCCAGCTCGCGTACCGCTTTAATGGGCGAACAGCCCAACCCTTGGGACCTACTTCAGCCCCAGGATGCGATGAGCCGACATCGAGGTGCCAAACCTCCCCGTCGATGTGGACTCTTGGGGGAGATAAGCCTGTTATCCCCAGGGTAGCTTTTATCCGTTGAGCGATGGCCCTTCCATGCGGTACCACCGGATCACTAAGTCCGACTTTCGTCCCTGCTCGACTTGTAGGTCTCGCAGTCAAGCTCCCTTATGCCTTTGCACTCTTCGAATGATTTCCAACCATTCTGAGGGAACCTTGGAACGCCTCCGTTACTCTTTAGGAGGCGACCGCCCCAGTCAAACTGCCCGCCTGACACGGTCCCCGTACCCGGTAAGGGTACTAGGTTAGAACCTAGATACGATCAGGGTGGTATCCCAACGGCGCCTCCACCGAAGCTTGCGCTCCGATTTCTACGGCTCCCACCTATCCTGTACAGATCGTACCCAAATTCAATATCAAGCTGCAGTAAAGCTCCATGGGGTCTTTCCGTCTTGTCGCGGGTAACCTGCATCTTCACAGGTATTAAAATTTCACCGGATCTCTCGTTGAGACAGCGCCCAAGTCGTTACGCCATTCGTGCGGGTCAGAATTTACCTGACAAGGAATTTCGCTACCTTAGGACCGTTATAGTTACGGCCGCCGTTTACTGGGGCTTCGGTTCATAGCTTCGGGTTACCCCTAACCACTCCCCTTAACCTTCCAGCACCGGGCAGGCGTCAGCCCGTATACTTCGCCTTGCGGCTTCGCACAGACCTGTGTTTTTGCTAAACAGTCGCTTGGGCCTTTTCACTGCGGCCCCCTCGTGCTATTCACACTACCGGGGCACCCCTTCTCCCGAAGTTACGGGGTCATTTTGCCGAGTTCCTTAACGAGAGTTCTTCCGCGCGCCTTAGAATTCTCTTCTCGCCTACCTGTGTCGGTTTGCGGTACGGGCACCTTCTCCTGGCTAGAGGCTTTTCTTGGCAGTGTGAGATCATGACCTTCGCTACTGTAATTTTCGCTCCCCATCACAGCCCAGCCTTAACGATGTGCGGATTTGCCTACACATCAGCCTCACTGCTTAGACGGACATATCCATCAGTCCGCGTCACTACCCTCCTGCGTCACCCCATCGCTCATAGCGGATTACGGTGGTACAGTAATTTCAAACTGTTGTCCTTCGACTACGCCTTTCGGCCTCGCCTTAGGTCCCGACTTACCCTGAGCGGACGAGCCTTCCTCAGGAAACCTTGGGCTTTCGGCGGATCAGATTCTCACTGATCTTTTCGTTACTCATACCGGCATTCTCACTTGTATGCTGTCCAGCGCTCCTTACGGTACACCTTCAACCCACATACAACGCTCCCCTACCCCAGATACATACGTATCTAGCCATAGCTTCGGTGGTGTGTTTAGCCCCGTTACATTTTCGGCGCAGAGTCACTCGACCAGTGAGCTATTACGCACTCTTTCAATGGTGGCTGCTTCTAAGCCAACATCCTGGTTGTCTGTGCAACTCCACATCCTTTCCCACTTAACACACACTTGGGGACCTTAGCTGATGGTCTGGGCTGTTTCCCTTTTGACAATGGATCTTAGCACTCACTGTCTGACTCCCGGCAATAAGTATATGGCATTCGGAGTTTGACTGAGCTTGGTAATCCTTGCGGACCCCGCACCCAATCAGTGCTCTACCTCCACTACTCTTATACCGAGGCTAGCCCTAAAGCTATTTCGGGGAGAACCAGCTATCTCCGAGTTCGATTGGAATTTCTCCGCTACCCCCACCTCATCCCCGCATTTTTCAACATGCGTGGGTTCGGGCCTCCAGTGCGTGTTACCGCACCTTCACCCTGGACAGGGGTAGATCACACGGTTTCGGGTCTACGTCCACATACTCAATCGCCCTATTCAGACTCGCTTTCGCTGCGGCTCCGTCTTCTCGACTTAACCTTGCATGTTAAACGTAACTCGCCGGTTCATTCTACAAAAGGCACGCCATCACCCATAGATCGGGCTCTGACTTTTTGTAAGCACACGGTTTCAGGTTCTATTTCACTCCCCTTCCGGGGTGCTTTTCACCTTTCCCTCACGGTACTGTTTCACTATCGGTCGCCAGGTAGTATTTAGCCTTAGCAGATGGTCCTGCTGGATTCATACGGGGTTTCACGTGCCCCGCACTACTCGGGATCCGTCTCGGAGAGAACACAGTTTAGGTTACAGGGCTTTTACCTCTATCGCGGGCCTTTCCAGACCTCTTCACCTACCATATTCCTTTGTAACTCCATGTGAGACGTCCCACAACCCCTAAGAGCAAGCTCTTAGGTTTAGGCTGTTCCGCGTTCGCTCGCCGCTACTGACGGAATCACTATTGTTTTCTCTTCCTCAGGGTACTTAGATGTTTCAGTTCCCCTGGTCTGCCTCTACATCTCCTATGTGTTCAGAGATGAGTAACTGCGAATTACCACAGCTGGGTTTCCCCATTCGGACACCCCCGGATCAAAGCTTGCTTACAGCTCCCCGAGGCAGTTTCGTTGTTCGCCACGTCCTTCGTCGGCTCCTGGCGCCTAGGCATCCTCCGTGTGCTCTTATTAGCTTAACCTCGATTTTTCCGCAGGAAAATATCAAACGATATCTTCTTTGAAAAATCTCACTAATAACATTTACTTGTTTACACAAGTTGCTAAAAGATGTTCTAAAACGCAAATTCGTTTCGGTATCCAGTTTTCAAGGATCAAGTTTAAAGATGAGAGTTTAAACTCTCAAAACTGAGCAACGAGTGAGTAACAGGCCTAAACCTGAGTTGTGGAAGTTTAACTTCCGATTTGAATGTCTTCATTGCAGAAGACGATTCTCCATAGAAAGGAGGTGATCCAGCCGCACCTTCCGATACGGCTACCTTGTTACGACTTCACCCCAATCATCTACCCCACCTTCGGCGGCTGGCTCCCTTGCGGGTTACCCCACCGACTTCGGGTGTTGTAAACTCTCGTGGTGTGACGGGCGGTGTGTACAAGACCCGGGAACGTATTCACCGCGGCATGCTGATCCGCGATTACTAGCAATTCCGACTTCATGCAGGCGAGTTGCAGCCTGCAATCCGAACTGAGACCGGCTTTGATGGGATTGGCTTCACCTCGCGGTTTCGCTTCCCGTTGTACCGGCCATTGTAGTACGTGTGTAGCCCAGGTCATAAGGGGCATGATGATTTGACGTCATCCCCACCTTCCTCCGGTTTGTCACCGGCAGTCACTCTAGAGTGCCCAACATTACTTGCTGGCAACTAAAGTTAAGGGTTGCGCTCGTTGCGGGACTTAACCCAACATCTCACGACACGAGCTGACGACAACCATGCACCACCTGTCTCCTCTGTCCCGAAGGCCGCCACTATCTCTAGTGGATTCAGAGGGATGTCAAGACCTGGTAAGGTTCTTCGCGTTGCTTCGAATTAAACCACATACTCCACTGCTTGTGCGGGTCCCCGTCAATTCCTTTGAGTTTCAGTCTTGCGACCGTACTCCCCAGGCGGAGTGCTTACTGTGTTAACTTCGGCACCAAGGGTATCGAAACCCCTAACACCTAGCACTCATCGTTTACGGCGTGGACTACCAGGGTATCTAATCCTGTTTGCTCCCCACGCTTTCGCGCCTCAGCGTCAGTTACAGCCCAGAAAGTCGCCTTCGCCACTGGTGTTCCTCCACATATCTACGCATTTCACCGCTACACGTGGAATTCCACTTTCCTCTTCTGTACTCAAGTCACCCAGTTTCCAGTGCGACCTCAGGTTGAGCCCAAGGTTTAAACACCAGACTTAAATGACCGCCTGCGCGCGCTTTACGCCCAATAATTCCGGACAACGCTTGCCCCCTACGTATTACCGCGGCTGCTGGCACGTAGTTAGCCGGGGCTTTCTTCTCAGGTACCGTCACTCCGATAGCAGTTACTCTACCGGACGTTCTTCCCTGGCAACAGAGCTTTACGATCCGAAAACCTTCATCACTCACGCGGCGTTGCTCCGTCAGACTTTCGTCCATTGCGGAAGATTCCCTACTGCTGCCTCCCGTAGGAGTCTGGGCCGTGTCTCAGTCCCAGTGTGGCCGTTCACCCTCTCAGGTCGGCTACGCATCGTCGCCTTGGTGGGCCGTTACCCCACCAACTAGCTAATGCGCCGCAGGCCCATCCCTCAGTGACAGATTGCTCCGTCTTTCATTCTTTCTTCAGGAGAAAAAAGAAATTATCCGGTATTAGCTACCGTTTCCGGTAGTTATCCCAGTCTAAGGGGCAGGTTGCCTACGTGTTACTCACCCGTCCGCCGCTAAGTTATTTTGAAAGCAAGCTTTCAAAGTGACTCCGCTCGACTTGCATGTATTAGGCACGCCGCCAGCGTTCGTCCTGAGCCAGGATCAAACTCTCCAATTAGTATTGAAAAGAGCGATATGCTCATTTTGAAACATCTGACGAGAAAATTAATTCTCTAATTTTGGATATCACTTTCGTGATTTCCTACTCACTCGTTGTTCAGTTTTCAAAGATCAAGTTCTCGTTGGCGCCGTTTGATGTCTCAGCAGCAACTCTTATACTATATCATGTTCAGCCGTTTAATGTCAAGCTCTTTTTTTAACTTCTTTTTCGAGCTCGGCATGTGTGTTTCTTGGCCGGATTTAGAATATATCATGTATAGAGATTCATTGCAAGCATTATTTTAAAATTCATATTATTTTGTATTCTGTTACTTCTTCATCATAATAGTCCACTTCCTTAATGATGTTTTCCGGCAAAGTGATGGCTTCTTATACAAAAAGCATTAAACACAAAAGAGCCCCAGCAGATAAGCTGAGACCCCTTTGTTAGATACAAGCTAAGCTTGAGTTCAATTCACGCAGATAATAGATTACTTCTGCCCTTTTTCTAATAATGCAAGGATTATGGTAACCGCCTCTGCTCTTGTTGCCTTCTGGTTAGGTGCAAATTTATTCTGCCCTACACCGTTCACAAGGCCTGATTTCGCTGCTGCTGCAATATATGGCACTGCCCATGCTGGTACATCCTTAGCATCATTGAAGGTTAATGTCGCTTTAGGATCTACCGTAATACCAATAGCACGAACAACCATAACTGCTAATTCTGTACGTGTTAGCTCCTGCGTAGGACGGAATGTTCCATCATCATAGCCACTGATAATTTGCAGAGATACAGCCTGTGCCACAAAAGACTTAGCCCATGCTGGAATCTTCGCAGAATCCTTAAAGCTTGAAGTGTCACCATTCTCCGGCAATTGCAATGCACGTGCCAGCATTGTGATAAATTCAACCCGATTTACTTTCTGATTCGGACGGAAAGTATCATCCGGATAACCACTAACGAAGCCAGCTGCTACTGCTTTCTCGATAACAGCAGCCGCCCAGTGATTGCTAGTATCCGTTAAAGATGGCTTACTAACTGGCGTCGCAGTTGGTGAAGGCGCCGTTGTCGGTGCTGGTGTAGCTGTTGGCGCTACTGTTGGTGTTGGTGTTGCTGTCGGTTTTATCGTTGGTGCTGTTGTTGGTGCTGTTGTTGGCGCTGTCGTTGGTGCTGTTGTTGGTGCTGTTGTCGGCTCTGTTGTTGGTGTTGGTGTTGGTGTTGGTGTTGGTGTAACTCCACCATTCTCATCGCCCTTAACAATACCGAACTCTTCAAGAACATATGGTCTAGCCTCATTAACATTCTGATCAATCTCATAAGATACAGCTGTCAGCTTCCCTGCATCTACAGTGATACCAACAAAGGTCTGAACTTGACCGCGCATTGGACGCGTAGCATCACTTGGGTCCGCTCCGTATTTAGCTGCTGTATTCTCATTGGCTACTTCAAAGAGATTATAGTAAGCATCTCCCAATTCTTTCTTCATGTTCTTATAGTAAACCTTCGCTCCTGCCGTAGCTGGAATCAGATAGATTGTTCCATCTGGGTTTACTGTGTACTCCACAGTTTGACCATTGAAGCTTTCCTTGATCTTCACTGTGTCTGCTGCAGTTCCGTCTGCCTTGATTGGCTTCGTCCGTGCATAAATATGGTCGTGGCCTTGAAGAACCAAGTCTATGCCCAGTTCAGCCATCATTGGAGCGACTTTCGCTCTTTCTCCATTAGCGCCCATAATATCTTTGTCAGTAGCGTGGTTAGAGGTTGTATATGGTCCTTTATGCATAGCGACGATAATCCACTTCGCTCCAGCAGCCTTCGCTGCTTTTACATCGGCCTTCATCCAATCCAACTGTGCTTTGCTGAAGTTAGCATATTCATCCGAATTCTCATTCGTGTTCAAGACTACAAAGTGCGCATTGCTGTAATCATAGGAATAGTATGCTCCTGTTTCTGTTGGTGAGCCTGCGGCTTCCTTAATATTGTAGTGCTCATAGAAGGCATTTGCTTTATCCTCATGGTTCCCCGCAACTGGAACAATAGTAGTATTGAGCAAGGTTTCCTGCGAATGGCCAAGCAACCAATTCCATTGTGATTCGTTGGTTCCAGTATCTACGATATCTCCGTTAATCGCCACAAACTCAGCATTCGGGAATGTCGTAAGTGCTTTTGCCATCGTTTCTCCAGAAAGAATAGCCTCATCTTCCGTCTTAGCTTGTGTGTCCGCCAGATCGATGAAAGTAAATGCACCTGTCTTAGCAGCTGTTTCGAAAGTTCCCACTGCACTCCACAATCCCAGTGCTTTATCACCTACACGGAAGTAGTATTTCGTATCAGCCTTAAGGCCAGAAGCTTCAGCTTTATGAACTAATTCATCCTTTGAATTTCTGGAAACAGCTGAACGGCCTGTAAATTCAGCAGCTTTTGCAAAGTCTGGAGTAACGCCCGTATTCTCCACAACCTGTAGGTCGCTTCCTGCAGATTTCAACGCTGTGTACCAAGTGAATCCTTTTGCACTCACTGGGTCGCCGTTAAAGGTAACTGTAACTTTTTTGATAGAATCGGTAGAAGCAATTTTAGCTTCTGAATTGGTTCTGTTACTTACAGCTTTGATAACAAATTGATAGGTTTGGTTTGGATTAGTATTTTCTACAGTGTAACTATAAGAAGTTTGACCTTCCATATTAGGAACACTGACCGTCCAATTTGCAGATACCAGATCATTTTGCTCATAAATGCGATATCCCGATACTGGTGCACCGGATGCAGGAGCATCCCAAGTTAACGTGATTTTACCGCCATCTGCTACAGTAGCTTTTGCATTCTGCACAGGTTTAACAGCTACGTCTGACTTATGAATGCTGTACTTATCATACAAGTCTGTAGTTCCACCAGTTGTTGTGGTGTAGGCTTCGTAAGAAAATTCATCGTGAGTTACAGTCATTCCTGTGAACATTTCCTTACCAGGCTGTTCGTATTTAGCTGCAAAAGGAAACGGACCTGCGCCAACATTATATTTTTTATTGCCCGCTGCATTTGTAATCAGGTATAACGTACCCTTAGGATCAGTTACCACTCCGTTTTTATCCGGCTTAATATCCGTCAACGGCTGATTGTTGTACATTTGATAGCTTCTAGTATAGGTGTGGTCATGTCCTCCGATAACCATGTCAATACCAAGCTCATCAAATACCTTTGTCAAATTAGCTCTGTAATAGAGTACATCTGTATCATTTGTGTGACTGGCAACAGAATAAGGTGATTTATGCAAGAGCACAACCTTCCACTTCTGATCGCTTTTCGCGGCTTCACTGCGCAGCCACTCTACTTGTTTTTTGTAAATTTCGTTATTCTCAAGACTTGAGCTAGCACCATAATATTCTGTATTAATAACCATAAAGTGTGCTGAACCGTAGTCAAAAGAATATACAGAGCCATCTGGTTTTGCGCCCGTATTCGAGACATTAGGTAAATTAAAATGAGTTGTGTAATTGCTATAACTCTTACTTTCATGATTACCTACCAGTGGAACCAATGGAATATTTGCTAGAATATCCTTTGGTTTATTGAAGAACCATCCCCATTGCTCCTCAATATCACCGTTGTCTACCAAATCACCGGAATTCAGAATGAATTCACTTGTCGGGAATTTAGCCAATCCCTCTTGAAGGGTATGATTCCAAATATCAAAATCACCTTCAGTTGTACCTTGAGAGTCCGTTGTATATAAGAACTTAAATGCCTGATTACTGGAGCTTTCTGTTGTAAACGTTCCGATGTCACTCCAATTGTCAGCTTGTCCATCCCCAGCACGGTAAGCATACTCCGTTCCCGGCTGCAGATGATCAGCAATGACCTTATGACTAGTCAGTACTACTGGTTTCTTGGCTGACTTATCCGCTTTGGTCATATACACGCTTGTTGTAACCGATGTTCCTTCGTAAGTTTGAGCACCTACCGGGAACTGACCGTCCACTAATTTAGAAGCTTCTACTACTTCAAGCTTGGTACCCGTCACACTCTCAGGTGCATACCAGTTGAATCCCATACTAGTCTGAGGGTTTCCGTTAAAAGTAAGTGCGATAGACTCAGGCTTCCCAACTCCAGGGTCTACAGGCTCTACTACCGGATAAGCAATCAGGTTCATATCCCAATAGAGGTCAGAGCTACCATCACTCGACTGATGCACCTCAGCTGAAAGCTCATTACTTCCGTCCTTCAAGTTAGCCTTTACTACTTCGGTAAGGTCTACCTTGGTATATTCGTTTGGATCACTTAAGTTAGTTGAACTTTTTGTTTGAAAATTAATTTCGCCCGCTGGCATAGCCTCACGGTAAATTTCTTTACCGTTCAAATATAGTACAGCTCCGTCATCAAATGCGAAGTTACCCAAGATTTTATCGGATTTCGCAATCTCTTCCTTATTCACCGTTACGTTTGTACGGAAGTAAGAAGTACGATATTTCATACTCTTATTAGAACCGTAGCTTATATTTGTGTTCAGAGCACCAAATTGCTTGCTGCTGACTCCGGATCCACTATCTTTATAACCAAGCGGCGCTTGGCCAGACGCCCATGTTGAATCATCGTACACGGACCGCCATACCGTCCCTTGATCTGTTCCGTGATCTAGATACTTCCACGTAGAATTCCCTGCCAATAATGTAACAGGCTCTAACGATTGTAATTGCAGTAGTCCAGCATCCCCATTGCTGTCTTCAGCATAAGCTGGTATTCCTGTGAATGTAATTCCCAGTACCATAACGAAAGCTAAGGTCATGGATACAGCTTGTTTAAATAACCTGTTCATAATCAGTCTCCCTTACTGTTCTATGAAATGCTTGCATCCATTTATAGTAACTATTAAATATTTTCGCAATGTCTTTATAAACATAGAAGTTTGTAAAGTACATCGTGTATGTATTCTTACAAAAGTGGTTACAGTAACGGCAAGGTTGCCAATCAAGGAGGATAATCATGGACGATACTCATGCTTTTGTAGAAAAAGTACACGATACCCAAAAGAAAGCTGAAAAGAACAAAGAAAATCACGGTAAAAGTACACCAAGTCAAAAGCTGCCAAATAAACAGCACAGTAAGTAAAAGCGTTTAAATCATTGGCTCCCAAACACGACAAAAAAAGCAGCAAGCCTCTTCAACTACGGGAGACTTGCTGCTTTACTTTTTAAGGCACAAAGATAAGTGCTAATGAGGGCTTATTTCGTCCATTTCACTACATTCACTGCTACTTTTTCTAATTGCGTCTTACTCAGTGTTTTATTCGGGGAACTAATAGTAACAAAACGATCATCTAGTTTATAGGTCAAGAACAACGAATCGGTGGATGGACTATACCATTTAGCTTCGGTTCCGTTAGAGAGCTTTACGGTTTCACCTTTATATTCGTAAGAGTAATCACGAGGAGAAATGTTCACCTTCATCTGCTTAAACAGAAAGTTCACACCATCATCTGAACCCACTACTTTTTGAAATGCGTCTCCACTCACCATTTGAGTAGGTGCATAGGCTGTTTCAAAACCTTGGAAATTGGCGAAGGCTTTAACAATCTCTTCTTTCTGAGTGTTGCTGTATTGTACTGGAGTCAGAGAAATAGTGTCAGTCACCGAGCCTCCTGTGCCAAGAATAACCTGATTGTTCACCGCATCAAAGGTCACAGGCACCTTCATTACATCAGCAATCGCACGTACAGGAAGATAGGTTGTATTGTTATACGTAATTGGTGCCAGTGCATTTCCTTTATTATCAACTGGCGTATAAGCCGTGCCATTCACCTTAAATCCAATGCTGTGATTGAGATATGCCGTAATTTTCTGAAGTTTAGTTCCTGCGTACACACCGGCTGATCCTGTAACTACCATCCCAAACACCATTGTTGCTATAATTATTTTTTTGTTTTTCATAAGTAAGCCCTCCTCGAAAGTTCAATCTTTGTTCTTACTTTAGCTCAAACAAAATAAGATTATGTCTCTAAGTTGTTTCTTACTTGTACCCATTTTGTAATTAAAAAAATCAAAATATCATTAATTCAAAAAAAATAAAAACAGCAACCCGCTTGTCCTAAAAAGGATCGTACGGATTGCTGTTAGATTAACTTTGATACGGCGTTGTAACCTTATACACTTCTGTATATAAAATTTCTCTATAAAGATTGAATTCTTCTACATCGACAGGGTTAGGGTAAGTCATAATTTGAAGCGGTAAATCCGCATTTCCCTCACGCAGAGGGGGCTGCACATACGCATAAGGATTCAAATGGAAGCCCAGTCGCTCATAAAAGCCAATTCTCCGTTGTTCCATTTCACCCAGTGGCGGCTCTACTTCAAGAAGCACAGGCTTGCCCGACTGACGGATATATTCTTCCATCAGCTTTTTACCAATGCCCCCACCTCTTATACTTGGGTCCACGGCAATATGTTCTACAAATCGAAATCCTGGAAACTCCCAGCAAGCTATAAAAGCAATGATTTTCCCCTCAGCATTCACTTCGGTAATCAATCGGTAATGTGAAACATCCAATAACTCCTGTTGTCCCTCATAGGTTCTGATCTCGGAGGTAGGAAAAGAGGCTTCCATAATGGCGAATATTTCATCAAAAGTTGTGTGATTCATAACATAGTTCTCACTTTCTGGATTTATATTTACACAAGTTATCTTAACCTTCTAAACCCTATGATATCAAATTTAAGCCTCAAGGTACTAGTACCTGGTACTAGGATAACGTGCTATACTAAGCATAACAGTTATACACATCTTGTTTTATATAGGAGAGGTTCATATTGGATAATCAGCAGTGGATCGCACCTGAGTACTACAATCTCACTTCGGAAATGGAACGTCATGCTCCGGAAAAGATTGCGCTTAAGTGGTTGAATGAACAAGGAGACTACGAGGAGATCACTTACGGAGATCTTCGCAAGCAAGCTAACCAACTTGCCGGAGGGCTCGCAGCACTCGGCCTTCAGCAAGGGGATCGTGTTCTTGTAATGGTTCCCCGTCGAATCATCGCTTATGTCATCTATTTAGCATGTCTGAAGCTAGGACTTGCCATTATCCCTTCATCAGAAATGCTTCGCGCAAAGGATTTATCTTATCGTCTGCGGCATTCCGAAGCCAGAGCTGTTATTGCCTGGTCCGAGGTCACTGATGAAGTTAATAAAATCTCAGACGATCTGCCTGCTCTGGATTACCGTCTTTCCGTATCCGGCGACCCTGACGAGCTCGGTCATGGATGGCTAGATCTGGAAGGCCTAATGATTGATCAGCCAGATAAATTCACAGCAGTCGAAAGCCACCGCGACGATATGGCAATCTTGGCATATACCTCTGGAACAACTGGCAACCCTAAAGCAGTCGTTCACAGTCATGGCTGGGGTTATGCTCACTTACGTATCACATCGCCTCAATGGCTCGATATCAAAGAAACCGACACCGTTTGGGCAACAGCAGCACCGGGCTGGCAGAAGTGGATCTGGAGCCCCTTCCTAACCGTCCTTGGCAATGGGGCGACCGGCTTTGTATATAGTGGATCTTTTCATCCCAAAAAATATTTGCAGCTGTTACAAGATCACAACATCGAGGTATTATGCTGTACGCCAACCGAATATCGCTTGATGGCCAAATTAGAAAATCTCAATCAGTATGACTTGTCCCATCTTCGCTGCGCGGTTTCCGCTGGAGAGCCTTTGAATCAAGAGGTTATCAACACCTTCCAGCGTGAATTCAATATCACGATTCGTGATGGTTACGGTCAAACAGAAAGTACGCTTATTATCGGTACTCTCAAAGATACACCTATCCGAATAGGTTCTATGGGTAAGTCTATTGCTCCTGGTCTAATTGAAGTGGTAGATGAGGACGGTATTCCGTTACCTGCTGGAGTTGTTGGAGATATCGCAGTGCACCTAAGCATGCCAGCGTTATTCCATACCTATTACAAAGACCCTGGCAGAAAAGAAAGCTCTACTCACGGCGAGTTCTTCATAACTGGTGACCGGGCACGGAAAGATGAAGAGGGTTATTTCTGGTTCGAGGGCCGTGGAGATGACATTATCATTAGTTCGGGCTACACCATAGGTCCTTTCGAAGTAGAAGAAGCCCTTATGAAGCATGCTGCGGTTAAGGAATGCGCGGTCGTTGCAAGTCCGGATGAAATCCGCGGACATATCGTTAAAGCTTTTATTGTACTAAAAGATGAGACCGCCGCTTCTCCAGAGCTTGTGAAAGAGCTGCAATCCCATGTTAAAGAGTGGACCGCTCCTTATAAATATCCACGCAAAATCGAGTTCATTCAAGATCTTCCGAAGACGACCTCCGGAAAAATACGGAGAGTAGAGCTTCGCGAGCAGGAGAAACGTGCTGCGCAGGAGTAACATAACAGTAGATATTTAATAAACAAAGAGCAGCTAGTCCGTAATAGGACTGCTGCTCTTCTTTATAGGGTATCAGCTTGTTACTCGGACCAATATTTCGCATCCGGGTTTAGAGCCGCGCCTACTTCGCCCTCTTTTACTAAATCGCAATCGAGGTAACCCTCTTCATCCAGGAAATAAACCTCCTGCTTGTAGAACTCACATAAAGTCTCCAGGAACTTTTCAGGTGATTCATACATAACAATCAGATCCCCAAAATCATGCAGCAGGTCACATACACGTTCCACACCATCTGCAGATTTATAGTAACAAATGAAGTCGCTACCGTAGTTCGTTAAGATCGGCAAGATAGCGCCATCCACTTGATGGCCTTTTTCCTCCAATATTCCAGCTAAAATCTTCATCTCTGCTTCATATTCATTAATATGAATTAGACGATACCCTGGAATAAATTCGATCAGACTTGGTTCTTCTTCCTCACTGCTTGTACCCGAAACTGTGTTATAAATGGCCTTCAGCAGTTCAGGGGCTTCCGGAAAAATCGCCGTAATCTTCGCTTCATTATCACCCTTACCTAAGCTGGCAATATATTCAGGACGTAAGTCAGCGGAAAGCTTGAGATATTCTTGAAATTGTTCTGTCAATTTGTTAGTTTGCATGTTGTCATCCTTTACTTGTTCGAGGAATTCCACATCTTCATCAGCCAAGCATCAAAGTCAGCGCCCTTTTCGCCTTCGTAAATATCGTACACGTCGATTCTCATCTTCTTCAGTTTCTCTTTGAAATCTTCGTACGAATGATCTCTTGGCAAGCTCTTCTTGATTCTCAGGAGTATTTTGGATACGCCTTTTACTAGCTCTGGTTTATTCTTGGACGGTGCTTTAACATCTTCGCCGAATGCCTTCAGTTTAAGGTAAGCCGCTTCTTGAACTGTATATACAGGATCGCTCTCCATTAAACGCGTCAGGATATCGATAATTTGTTTGTGGTTAGTCTGTCCCAGTTCTTCAACAGCTTCTAGACGGGCTCTCCAATCCGCAGAGCGGTTGGCAGCTTTCTTTAATTCCTCGTAATTCTCCGGTAGTCCATTATTGTTCAGTTCTTCGATCATTCCGTTCAATCCCCTTCTATTCAAAACTATCTATCTAACATTAACAGTATAACCAACCATTGCGCAAGCTAAGAGAGGAAGATCTTTGCATGACCTTTTCCTTCAAACATATTTCCACAAAATTGGGGTAAAGTATTCGAAAGAAAGTGTCCCGCAACATTCTATATATTCTTTACGTTAGTTAACTAGAGAAACGTAGATCAAACACACCAAGGAGAGTGACCTAATTGAAAAAACATACCTTCATTCTAGCGTTAACTATTGTATTAAGTGTAATGCTTAGCGCCTGTTCCAGTAGTAACAATGAAGCCGTTGTCGAAACCAATCTGACGCCGAAAGAAATGATCGACGAGATGCTCGCAAAAGTGGAACAGCCTTCATTAATGGAAGTTGAAGAAGATATGGTGGCTCAGCTGTACCATCTAGCTCCATCATTACTTGAAGATTATAGCATTAGAATGCCAATGATGAATGTGAAAAGTAACGAAATTGCCATTTTAAAAGTTAAAGATGCAAAAGATATCTCTACTGTCGAAACCGCCGTCAAAGAGCGTGCGACTGATATTCAAAAGCAATTCGAACAATACCTTCCGGATCAGTATGAGAACGCCCAAAATTATAAGCTGGTCACAAAAGGCAATTACATCTTATTCGTGATTTCGGAGAGTGCTGATCAGCTGGTGACTGAATTTGATACCTTGTTTACTAAAAAATAATTAGCGATGGTATTCAGCAGCCTACTGTTCCTTTTCCTGTTCCTGCCGGCTGTCCTTGCACTCTACTATGTTTCGCCTTGGCGAATCAAAAACCTCATATTGTTCTTAAGCAGTCTGGTGTTTTATGCTTGGGGCGAACCCGTCTACATTGTAATTATGTTGCTGTCCACCATTACGGATTACGGCTTTGGTCTACTTCTTAGTAGACCGAAGCTAACTAAGGTACAGCGCAAGTGGATTGTGGTTAGCTCTATGCTTATTAACCTGGGCTTATTGTCGTATTTCAAATATGCAGATTTTCTCTTCCAAAATGTAAATGAACTCCTCGGTACTCATATCCCATTAACTGATTTACCACTACCTATTGGGATTTCGTTCTATACCTTTCAATCCATGTCGTACATCATTGACGTATACAGAGGAACTGCTAAAGCACAGCGAAATTGGATTGATTTCGGTACGTTTGTAGCCTTGTTCCCACAATTAGTAGCCGGTCCTATCGTTCAATACAACACCATTGCAGAGCAATTACGAGCGCGTTCGGTGGATATCCCCATGTTCGCAGAGGGTGTACGAAGATTCATTATCGGACTAGCCAAAAAAGTGCTGCTTGCCAATAACATCGGTTTGCTCTGGCACACCATCTCCAGCTCCAATCTAGATTCCATGCCTGCTTTAACCGCCTGGATTGGCATTATTGCATTTGCTTTTCAGATCTATTTTGATTTCAGTGGATATTCGGATATGGCGATTGGCCTCGGCCTTATGTTCGGCTTCCGCTTTAACGAGAACTTCAACAAACCTTATATTTCACAGAGCATTACCGACTTCTGGCGGAGATGGCATATTTCCCTTAGCAGTTGGTTTCGTGACTACGTATATATCCCGCTTGGAGGCAACCGCCGGGGTTTAGGCATTCAAGTGCGCAATATCCTCATCGTCTGGCTGTTGACGGGAATCTGGCACGGAGCAAGCTGGAATTTTCTACTCTGGGGATTATACTTTGGGGTTATTCTTATCTTTGAAAAATGGTGGGGATTAAAGCTACTGAGCCGCCTACCGCGCTGGGTTAGGCATCTATATGCCATTGTACTTATTCTCATCGGATGGGTCTTGTTCGCCTTTGAAGAACTTCCATTGGTGCTTAGTTACTTGCAAGCGATGCTAGGCTTTAACGGTCAGCCATTGTGGGATACCACTACTTTATACTTCACTTACACAAACGCGATTCTACTCGTCATACTAACTTTAGCCTCTGCACCTTTAAAAGCTTTCAAGCGTATGGATGCTAGAACGATTCCTTCTCTTGTTTGGTATGGTGTGCTATTCTTCCTATCTGTCGCTTACTTAGTGGATGCTACCTTTAACCCGTTCTTATATTTCCGATTCTAGGGGGTGATTGTTTATGAAGCAGAGAACGGATCGAATACTAGTGGCGGGATTTGTCGCGACGCTGTTTCTGGTGGGTATAACCTTTTTCTTATTGCCAGTTCAACGTTTCTCTGAGCTAGAAAACCGATATTTGCAAAGCGCTCCCCAACTGACATGGGACAATTTATTATCCCACACCTACGCGGAAGAGGCGGAAAGCTTCGTAACCGATCACTTCCCTTTTCGCGCCAAATGGGTATGGGTGAAATCGGCGGTGGAGCAAATGAGGTTGCAGCAAGAGAATAACGGAATTTATAAGGGGAAAGACGGCTACTTATTCGAAAAATTCGAGGCACCTGATCACAATAAGGTTCAGCAATATACAGCGGCTGTGAAGCGTTTTGCCGATAAAAATGCTGAAGCCAAAACGACCTTTCTGCTTGCGCCGACATCGGTAGGCTTGTACAACGAGCGTCTGCCCTGGTTAGCACCCGTATATTCGCAAGCCGAGGTGAATCAAACGATTGCTGAGGATGTAGAGAATAGCCTAACTTTTATAAATGGATTTGATGTGCTTGCTCCTCATGCCGCAGAGGACATTTATTATCGGACCGATCATCACTGGACAACCTACGGCGCTTATTTGGCTTACGTAGCTTATGCTAAAAGTATGGGATGGCAACCTCTGTCCCAGAGCGAATTCGAGATTGAGACGGTAAGCGATTCGTTCCTTGGAAGCTACCATACGCGGAGTCAATTTAACGGAGTGGCGCCAGATTCCATTCAAAAGTATAAGCCAGTTCATAATGTATCCACCAAGATGCATATTGTAGATACGGGTGAGACTTTAACAAGTATGTATGATCCAAGCTATCTGGAGAAAAAAGATAAATACTCTTATTTTCTAGGGGGCGTTCATGCCCTCATGAAAATCACAAGCCAGCTTGATCCTAAAGTGATCAAACAGGAGAAGTTACTCGTCATCAAGGACTCCTATGCACATAGTGTAATTCCTTTTCTGACTCAGCATGTACCGGAAATCCACGTGATCGACATTCGTTATTATAACGGGAGTATCAGCGAGTACATGGCTCAGAATGATATCAAGGATGTATTGATGCTGTTTAATACAGCTACTTTTGTTGATAATGCTTCGATCTTGAAGCTGAATTGATGGTAGGGCGATGTATATGGTGATGGGGCGATGAATATGGTGATTGTGTGATGAATATGGTGACGGGGCGTAACTGCGGGAAGTTTGGACTTTCGGTCGCTGTTGTCTCCAGATGTTTTTGATTTCACCGCTATCAGCGGATAACATCCGGAGACAAAGGCGAACGCTCCGCTCCTACAGTTCCAAAATTCCCTCCGTTACTTTTCACCATATTTATGGGTTAAATCATTTATTATGAGCTGCAATTCAATTCCACTAGCGTTGCATTAAGCTTCACATCACACCACTTTGCGGATTAGGGAAATCCTCCCTAAAATTAGTCAATTATCGGCTCAATTTGTGACTTTCAAGGAAATCCTCCCTAATAAATACGAGAATACCCTCTTTATGAATGAAACACCCTGATAATTGGGGAGATTTTCCCTAATTATCGCTTGGAGCACGATTAATCTCACATAATTAGGGAGGCTTTCCCTAATCTAAACATTTAATCATTGATAGTGCCTGATACATATTCATTATGAGGTTGATTAAGAGTGAAAGAGTTGCCACAGTAACTGAAGATTTCTTAAGGGACATTTTCCTCCCACTAGCAATTATTTTCTGTAACCTCTACATCAAACCAAACACTAAAACTAATATACGAGTCCTCTAATGTGGCTTCATATTTTAGATCATTCTTAGCTAGAATCTCCGCGACAATAGACAGGCCAAGTCCAGTACCGGAGATTTCTTTATTCCGAGACTCCTCGATGACATAGAACGGGTCCCAGATATACGCTAGATGCTTCTCTTTTAGGCGCGTGGTTTTATTAGTAATGGTGAATTTCAAAGTGCCTTGGGTATCATTCGCTACTGAGATGCCAAAGACATTCTCTTCCCCATATTTAATGGCATTACTAATTAAGTTGTTGAATACAATTTCTATCTGGCTGCTATCCTCCTCAACGATGGATCTTTCAACCGAATGGAAGTCGGTCTGTAAGATCAGGTTTTTATTTTTGAACGTAATATTATATTGTGAGATCACTTTGAGCAGAAGCTCTTTAAGATCGAATTTTTCTTTATGCACAACGGTCTTTTGGATCTTGGACAGCTTAATTAAGTAATCCACCATATCAGACGTATACTTCACCTGTTCCAAAATGATATCCGTATAGGTGCCATCATCCAGATCGTCTTGAATACCAATGGTATACGCTTGGATTAAGGATAACGGTGTTTTTACCTCGTGTGAAATGCTTGAGATCAGTGTGTTTAAGCTTTGATTTTTCTTTTCCAGCTCTGCATGGGCGCTTTTCAAACGCTGACTCATCTGGTTAATGCTCTTTGATAATTCTTCGATTTCATCCCCCGATTTAATCGTCACTTGTTTAAAATCAAGATTGGAGATATCCTTCGCTACATCCTGCAATTGCTCTAACGGAGTAATGATTTTCCTCGAAAAATAAGCCACTAACAGCAAACTGATAATAATCCCCAAAAGAATGGAATAGAAGCTGAATTGGTTTACGATGTTTAAAGCATCTGTATTGTGCACAACCACTGTGCCGATCAGGATTAGACTGCCATCCTGCTCGTATATTTTCGTTAATAGACTGGACTTCAATTTCCCCTGATTAAATAATAGATTCACCGTTTTTCCTTCGTTTACCTTTTCCAATACTTTTTCCGTAATCCAGAATTTATTAAGTGCCACTTTATCTTTGTACAACGCAAATTGAATGTTCTCGTTGATTATTGTTGCGCTTCCGTTGTTCTCAACCCTAACTATCGTTACATTGTTATTGTTCTCGATCGCTGTTTCTTTCTCCATGAGCTGATCCAGACTGAGATCCTTTACTTCGTCATAAATGTCGTTAATTTTGGTTTTCATTTTATAAAGGTAATAATCAGACGAGAAAAAATTGTGCAATGAATAGGACGTCCCAAATACAATCAGCAGAATAATACTTACCATAATCAATAACTTCGTGCTTATTTTATTGATTTTTATCATGGAAGCTGTACCCCATTCCCCTGTGTGTAATTACGTGGTCAGCCCCAATCTTATCGCGTAATCTTTTGATATGTGTATCCACGGTTCTCTCTTCACCAAGATAATCCATCCCCCAAACGGAAGATAACAAAGAATCTCTGGACAAAATCCGGCCTTTATTCTCGTATAGGAAGGTTAGCAGTTCAAACTCTTTTTTATATAGGGACAGCTCCTCCCCATTCTTGAACACTTTTTTTCGCTCAAAATCAATTTCTAAGTCCCGTATAGCAGCTACCTTTTCGGTACCCAGCATTTTTTTGATTCTCAGCATTAAGATCCGTGGATCGAATGGTTTTCTTATATATTCATCTGCACCGATATCTAATGCGCTAAATTCATCGTCATGGGAAGATCGAGCGGTCAACATGACCACCTTAGCTAAACTAATCTGCTTGATTTCATTGCACACCTCAATTCCACTTCGCTTAGGCATCATCCAATCCAGTACCACTAGATCGATCTTATTCGAAAAAAAGAGCTCCAGCGCCTCCTCCCCATCCATAGCTACCCAAACGTTATAGCCCTCTTTTTCGAAATAAGTCTTCAATATAGTAGTCATGTGTTTCTCATCATCCGCAATTAGAATGTTCAAGTAGCATCATTTACTCCTTTCCTTCAAGTCCTTTCTTCAATACTTCCCATATTGGGCTATCGACTACTTTTCGAGGAGGCTGTTCGCCATTCTCTATCGCTTGCCAATATTCCCAGGTTGGGGGCTTACTTCCCAATTCATAATCCATACCGTCCCAAGTATCCTCGCGGAAAGCATAAAACGCCCAGTGCCAGCCGAAATCATCAAAAATCGAAATTAAATCAGCCATGTATTGATCTGCACCTTTTACTAATCGATTCGTTCCAAACTCTTCTGCAACAATCCGATTTGCGGGGATGTTATTTTCCTTTGCCCACTGTGCAACAGGTTCCAGAAATTCCTTTAAGGCTTCCTTGTTAAAAGCTTTTTCCGTTTTATTATCCCCGACCTTTACCGTTCCAGGATACTCATAGGTAAACCCTTTTTTCTTATTTTGACTGGTTAACTCGTAAGGCTCGTACATATGAAAAGCATACAACACATTCTCATCATCGATCGGTTTTAAATATTTAAAAGCCCAAGGTGTAGCATACAGCCCAGAATTTACGATAATTGGCGTCTTGGTATCTACGGTACGAATAGCGGTCACTATCGTCTCATATAAAAGATTCAAATCCGCAGGGGTATTCTCTACTGAGCTATACCATTCGCTGTAGTCCTGTGTCCAAAAGTCATTAAATCCCGTGGCGGTCTCTGGATGCGGCTCATTTATCAGGTTATAACCGATTACCGCAGGATGATCTTTCAACCGGCTTGCTAGATCTCTCCAAAACACTGCTGCTTGTTCATGATAACTGAAATCTTTCCATATCCGATCATCATTTTTGTAATTATTGAACTGCCTCCAGCGATCTCCGGGGAGACTGAGGACGGTCAGCACCACTTTGGAGCCCCGAGCCTCGGCTGCATCTAAGTCCGCTTTTAACTCGGCAAAATCCTCCTCAACAATCCCTTCATACTTATCTGCATTCCCTATTAGAAAATCTTTATCCGGGTTCGCATCCGGTTTGTCATTAAATAAATAGTCACTGTCTTTTGCCCATTTATCTGGTGCCAAACGAATGAATTCAATATTTTGCTCTTTGGCAGCATCATAGTTTTCCGGTAAAGATTTTGAATTCATGAAATTAGTTCCTTTTCTCTGTCCATCCCAGAAGGCTAACTTCTCATTCCTTTCTGTCTTCTCTTCCTTCTTCAGTTCTGGATTGGCTTGTGATGGTACCGAACTGCATCCGACAACCAACAATAAGATCAACACGATAAAAGCTTTAGATTTTTTCATTCTCTCACCTCGTAAGCTATCGTAGCGAATCTCTGTTACAAGAGTGTCACAAGGGGTCGGAATCAAGCTCTACAAGTAGGTAGCTGATGAATTTCATACGAATCCAAGAATCGAACCTTACTCTTTCATATTCTATTTCTAGGAGGTGAGTATAATATGACCATTCAGTTTGTAGATTTAAGACTTTCCAACCAAGCTGCTTCGGATGCTACACCAGCAGTTATTCCACTAGCAGCGACTCCCCTTGTTTTTGGGGATATTGGTATTCAGACCGCAGGCGTATCGGCAGATAATCAAGGCAATGTCCGCATACTTTTGACTGGATTTCTAAAAGTAGAAAACAATCCTCTTTTCAACACTAATACCGTTAATGTTCGCAGAAACGGAACCATCATTTTCACCACAACATTTGGTGTTGCGATCAGCAGAGAAAACGAGGCTTTCGGCTTTACAGCAGTAGATGTTCCACCGCCAGCAGCGGTCGCAGCAGGTCAAATTCAGTACACGGCGGAGATCTTCACTAATGCTGCTGCAACAGATCCCTTTAATAATGTCCAAGCCAGAAACTTTAGTGGCGTTGCGGCAGCGGGTAACTTCTAGCATTAATATGCAGCGGGTGGATGAGCGAATTGTCTCATTTAAAAGCAGAAGCTCAACCAAAAGTACTGGTTGAGCTTCTGTTTATTCCCCAAACAATAGATCCAGAATTCGTTCATCCGCTTGACGGTTCTTGCCTTTAAAAGGATAACAGTGGATATGAATCGCTGGATTAAAATTGATCTCAATAATGCTGTAATTGGTACCCTTCGCCTCTTGCCTAATATCATCAATCATCATGTCTACTCCACAAATAGTGGCCCCTGCAGCTTTAGCTGATTGAATGGCTAGATCTTTATAGCTGTCAGGAATCTCATCAGTAAAGTCTAAGCTATCTCCACCAGTACTAATATTCGAATTCTCCCGCAGGTAGATGATCTCATTCAATGGAGGGATATCGCTCCAAGTCATAGTGTGATTCTTCAACAACATCTCTTCTGCTTCGCCAATCCGAATCTTCTCAAGCGGAGTTTTGTAGCCACGACCTCTTAGCGGATCCTTATTCTTTTCGTGGACCAGCTCTTCAATCGTATGTACACCATCACCGACCACATTCGCCGGAACCCGGTGCAATACTCCGACTACTTCATCACCCATGACTAGAAAACGATATTCTTTCCCCGTCATAAATTCCTCAAGCAGCACTGTTCGATCATGCTCGAAGGCGATTTCGAAGGCTTTTTGATAATCTTCTTTGGTGAAATCATCTGTAAAAATAGTAATGCCGAGTCCAAAGTTGGTTGATTTGGGTTTGATCACTATTCGCTTATTACGATAAGTGCCATATGCATTCATTGCCGCTTCAAGATCTCCAAATGCCTCACCTGAGGGAACACGAATGCCTTGTTGTTTGAGAACTTCCTTCGTAACAATTTTATTCTCCATAATTAGTACCGTGCTGTAAGAATCCAGGGATGTCTTCGTAGCCTGCTTAACGTATTCTTTATGATCGCCTTTCGTAAGTACAACGAAGTTCTCTTCCCGATCGAGCAATTGGAACTTAATCCCACGTTTAACCGCTGCCTTCAGCAGAAGCTGTGTAGATAGCTCCAAATCCTCATATCCTACAAATCGGTATCCATTCGCAAGACTTTCCTTAGCATATTGTTTGGCTTTATTCAGATGATATTTAATAAAAGAGGATTGTTGAACTTCCGACTTCACAATCCCCGCAAAGCTCTGATCTGGATTTAGAATCTTATCCTTAGCTCCGTTCAGAACGTTCGAGAGCTGTTTATCCTCTGGGTTCAATAGCTGAATCATATCCTGCATTTCTTGCATACAAATTAAAGCCTTCTGTTCCATTGTCCCGCAAGAATCTCCATAATCATGCAAACAGCCTTTGATCCCCTCCATGATCAATTGATCATGATTAAGATTCGCCATCTTCTGATCCTCTACTCCGAACGGTTCATCCTCTTTTAATAGCATATACAGGATAAACAGATGAATGAAGGTCATTGATTCTTTGCTAATTCCTATTTTATAGAGTGGATTGAGATCAATAAAACGAAGCTCCAAATAGGCAATCCCATCCTGCAGCAGCTCCTCTAACGGATGTTTACCTCTTGCCGTCTTCACTCTAACCGGGCTATAGAACTCTTTTACACTTAATAATTCTTCCGATTCAATCAACGCTTGTAAATCATGTACATATTCGGTAAGCGAGTCAAAAGATACATAGAGAGGCTTTTCATTCCGATACCCGCATTCGCTATTTCGCAGTGAATTCATATTCAGATAATAGAAGCTTTTATCATCATCCGATTCACCACGTGCCACACATTGCTCCATATAAGTCTTATCAAAAACAGGACTAGCACCTGTTAAATAGATTAGAAGCCAGCGGTATCGCAATAGGTTGCGGGCTATTTTTAAATAGGTCGCATCTTTGAAATCTTTAAAACTCTCTTGTGGATCAGCGATATCATGAAGCTTTTTTAGAAATTGTTCATCAAAAGAGAAATTATAATGGATCCCACTCAGCAATTGTCTTTTACGACCATACTTATCGGCTAGCTGATGTCTATACTCGTCCTCTACCGGATTACCCATTCTGGCAATGGGAATGTCCTTATCATTCGGTAGCATGGGAGGATTACTACTCGGCCACAGATATTCTTCATTAAGCTCTAGCGACACAATATCCTGCAGCGCCTCCAGAAAGTTATAAGTCTCTTCAATAGAATCAAAAGAGGGTGTCACCATTTCAACCTGACTCTCTGAGAAATCCGTTTGAATATAGGGGTTCTCCAGCTTGTTTCCAAAAGCTTTTGGATGTGGTGTCAGCGCAAGTCTTCCCTCTGGATCCACTCTGACATTTTCTTTTTCCAGTCCAAATTTTCCGTGAAAAATCTCCTTATTCAAATGGTTATCCCTTAAAAGCTGTATGAGTTTACGATTTAATAAAGCCATCCCTACGCTCATCCTTTGCTTAGTAATTTGCCTGCTGTTTATTCATTCTGAACAAAGATCTTCTAAACCAGAATACAAGAATAACACCCTTGAACACACTGCTTAGCGCAATCGACATCCACACCCCATTCAAGCCAAAAGGTTCGGATAAGAGTAAGGCTAGTGGAATTCGGAGTGCAGTAAATGAAATACTAAAGATCGGTGGGATGTGGGTTTGACCCATGCCGTTAAAAGCACCTACTGTCATCAATTCCATACACATGAATAATTGTGAGTAACCGATGATCCGCATATAATCTGCGCCCAATTCCAAACTTGTCTGGTCTGATAAAAACAATGAAAATAGCTGCTGCGGGAACGCAATAAATATAAGCGACACGATCACGCCAAAAATGGAGGTTAAAATTAAGGCCTGACGATACCCCTGCCCGATACGGTCGAAGCGACGTGCTCCATAATTTTGACCAAAAAAGGCAGCAATAGCTCCCTGTAGTCCGCCAATGGTCATATAGGAAATGGATTCAATTTGGATTCCTACTTTTTGAACCGCAATAGCATCCGCTCCAAATCGTACAATGATCTTGGCAATGATGATCGATATGATCGTAAAGGTGACCCGTTGGATCGTTATCGGTAGCCCCATGCGGATGACTTCTTTCATTTGACGACTGTCCCACGCGGATGTGTTTGAAATGAGTTCTGACTTTCTTGTCTTCACGATAAAAAGAGCCGTAACCAAAATGTTCGCCGTTAATGTTGCAATAGCTGCCCCCGCTACTCCCCATCCTTCAAAACTGCCCCAGCCAAAAATCAAAAATGGATCAAGGACAATATTAACCATAAGACCAATGGAGAAGATCTGAAACGGGTGTTTACTATTTCCCATAGCGTTTAAGAGAGTTGCGAATAACGTATTCACGATGGAAAATACCGATCCAAATATCGAAATCACTAGAAATTGTCTAGCCATCCGCTCTACTTCATCACTTCCAAGATCAAAAAAACCAATCAACTGATTCTTGGTTAATAGCACTAAACTCATATAGAGAAGTCCTAATAAAATAGACATCATAAATCCATTCTTTATATAAGATTTAGCCTTCTCTAACTGACCAGATCCCATACAATGCGCCACCTTAATCCCTGTACCGATCGTAACCATAGTCGATAAAGCAATCGCTAGATTAATGAAAAAACTCGCTGTACCAATCGCGGCAACCGGACCACTTCCTAATCTTCCAACCCAAATCATATCGACTAGACCATAAGTAGTAGAGATGAAATTCGTCGCAATAATCGGAAGCGTTAATTTCATTAAGGTAGGCATAATAGGACCCTGAGTCAAATCGTTTGTGTCCTTCAAGTCCTTCAAGTCTAATTACACCTTCTTCATCTAATTTCAAATCCATTATATAACCACATACTTATATAAACAATTGATTATGTGTGAACAATATGTTGAGTTCGGATTTTTCGGTGAAATGGCTATTGAAAAGAACGACTAGTTCGTTTAGAATAAAACCAACGATCAGTTCTATATTTATAGAACTAATAACAAGTTCAGTATTTCACTGAAAGAATGGAGCAGCTCTTGGATTATAAAGTAGAGGTCGATTTTGCACCCATGTATGAATGTGTTAGTAGTATGACTGCTTTTCTAAGTAAGCAGAACCATACTGCCATGGATTCCGGCAAGCTCTGGGTACGCGATGTTCAAGCCAGATTCGCGCCAATGCTGCTACGTAAAATGCAGGAAGTCGTTAAGAAACTTGATGATTTCAGTTTGGCTCCCTATATTTGGTGCTGTCCGGGAGAGCGTTCGGTAGAGGGGTTTTTGGAGTGGTTCGATGGTTTATCTTCGGGCGAACTGTATGAAATATCCGGACGTTTCGGCCAATCGGTCCCTTCCAATCTTGCGGAGCTTAGGGACACTGCCACTGACATCCTCCGCGAATGGAACTCAGGTTACTTCAGTGGAATCGATCCTAATATCATCAAAGGGCTTGAGCAAGAAGCCGAATCAAGACGCGCGATGCTAAGCGGGAACAATGATATGGAAGTCTTTGAAGCAGCCACTGCTGGAATGCGCCTTTATCCAACCGAACATCTGAAGCAGGTCATTATCATTCCGCAATATCATGCTCGTCCACTGGTTACGACCGCTATGTATGATGAATTCGTATTCACCAGCTACTCTTGTGATGTTCTCCCTCCGGAAGCTGGACGGCCTGCGCCTGCATTACTCCGCCTTACCCGTGCGTTGTCAGATGAGACCCGGCTGTATATCCTTCGTTTGCTCACAGGCAAGCAGCTCAATTTCACAGAAATCGTGCGTGAGGTAGGACTTTCTAAAAGCACAATCCACTACCATCTTATCGCACTGCGTGCAGCTGGGCTGGTCATTGTCCATACCAATGTTAGAAACGCATCGTACAGCCTGCGATTAGAAGCGTTAAACGGGCTGCCTCAGCAGATTGAGGCGTATCTGGAGAGTTAAGCATAACCGCCTTTGGCGTCCTTATAAGGACGGTAAGCGTATTTGCGAGAAATATAAGATAGTATAGGCGCAAAACTTATACTTTCTTATTTTAAGAAAGGAGCTACCAAGCAATGATAAAACGCAGCTATTATGGTCTACTCTCCACCATCACTTTAAGCGCTTTTGGAGATGCTTTTGGCTTACTGGCTATGGAATGGCTCGTCTATGAGCTAACCGGTTCTAAGCTAGCGATGGGAGCACTCGCGCTCAGCTCCGGCATACCTGAGCTGCTGTTGCGCTTGCTCGGTTCACCGTTGTCCGATCGGCTGCACCGGATCCGGTTTATGGCCTGCTTGGCAGCCATTCGCTTGCTGGCTATAGCACTGCCACTCGGCATGGGCCTGGCTGGCCAATTGCAGCTGTGGCATCTGTTTGTCGCCGCGGGTCTCAGCGGATCTTGCGCCGCATTGTTCATGCCAACAGCGATGGCTGTTATTCCTGGCGTTGCCGACAGCCGGAAGCTGGTGCGAGCTTTTGCTATCATTGATGGCAGCAAAAGCGCAGCAGTCCTGCTTGGGCCTGCCTTAGCAGGTGCGTTGACCGCTGCTAGTGGAGCGCTGCCCGCCCTTGGCATCAACATGATATGTTACGCAGCCGCCATCACTACCTTGCTGTGCTTACAAAAGCTACCGAAACCTTCTCCAGCCCCAGGTAGTTTCTCCATCACCGTTTACGTTCGCGAGATAGCCGAGGGTTTTACCTTCTATAAACAATTTCCTGCAATGCTTACGATTATGATCATGGCCTCCATCAGTAATTTAAGCTCAATTGCCGTCTGGACGATGATGGTCCCTTTTGTACGCGAAGTGCTCCACCGCGATGCGGCCACGATGGGCACGCTAAGCACAGTTTTCGCACTGGGAACCTTAGTCGGGCTAAGTGTGATTTCCATGATAGGGGAAATTAAAAAAAGACGGCTTGTCATGCTTAGCAGTCTGGGGATCATAGGTTTAGTGACTACCTTATGGGGGTTATTCCCTAGTTTTTCTTTTGCTCTCGCCGCTGTATTTGCTACTGGGACGTTAGGTCCCTTCTTCGGTTCCTTAAGCTCTTCACTCCATGGACGTCTAGTTCCGAGCCATCTGCAAGGAAGAGTCAATTCTATTCGCTTTCTGATCGGTGGCGGCTTGCAGCCTTTTGGTGCTTTTGCCGGTGGCGCGATTGCCCAGCATTATGGGGTGCCCGCACTTTTTGTAATCGCCGGACTACTTCCAATGCTCTGTGCTAGCGCAGCCTTGCTGCTCCCCGGACTAAAAGCGCTGGATGGTGACCTTTGCACCCTTGAGGCTACCCATAGGCGACCCGTTGTGGAAGTTCCGTCACAAGGTGTTGTAACTGAACGATAAGTGGGGATATGTAGAAGAGTTCACTGTTTCTTTTAATTTATCAGGCAAAAAAGGAAACCGGATTTTTAATTTTTTCACAATAGACTACCCACTGTCGTTGATGGCGGCGGATGGCAGTCTGTTTTTTTATAGTCTTGTTAACGTTCCATTCACACTACTCTGATAATGTCTATAAGCGTTAGGTGGATGATCATCCAAACCCAATAAATGATGATGCGGAGGATAATAATGTTAACTTATATAAAAAAAAGACTGATCGTTGGTCTAACCCTATTGGCTGTGATTAGTGCCGGATTAGGCGCAAGCCTGGTGTTACCCGGGTACCAGGCATCGGCCGAGACCAAAACGGATCAAACCGTGCTACCCATAACTCAAACTGAAGAACCCGCCAATCTCGATGATACCGCGAGTCTGACTGCCTTCGTTGATAGCATCATGGAAAAAGATATGAATCAGCTGCAAATTCCGGGAGCGGTCATCTCCATCGTAAAAGACGACAAGATTATTTTGGCCAAAGGTTATGGCAGTTCCAATCTGGAAAAGGCAGCACCCGTTGACCCGACAACCAGCATGTTTCGAATTGCTTCAACGACAAAGCTATTCACCTGGACAGCGGTGATGCAACTGGTCGAGCAAGGCAAAATTGATCTAGATACGGATATTAACACCTACCTGAAATCAGTGAAGATCCCTGCTACTTATCCTGAACCTATCACTATGCGCCATTTGATGACACATACAGCAGGGTTCGAAGAAGGTGGAGTTGGTTATCAAATCACTACAGACCCTGCCAAATTGCCGGGGTCAATCTCGGAAACACTCAATAAGCATATGTTGGCACGGGTAAGACCACCCGGACAGATAAGTTCTTATTCGAACTACGGTACTACACTCGCAGGTCTAATTGTAGAGGAAGTTAGCGGTGTTCCTTACAATGATTATATAAAGAAATATATTTTTGATCCGCTCGACATGAAATATTCGACTGTAGTAGAACCTTTGCCGGAGTCATTCATACCCAACAAAGTTGTGGGGTACAACAGCGAGAACGGTAGTTTTATTCCAGGCACACCTACCTTCGAGGGCGGGTTTCGTCCTGCCGGCTCGGGTACAGTATCAGCAGTAGATATGGCGCATTTCATGATCGCCCATCTGCAGAACGGGAAATATGGAGACCAGCAGATTCTGAGACCCGAGACGGCAGAACTAATGCATTCAACGGCGTTTCAATTTGATAAACGTCTGCCGGGAGTGGATCTTGGGTTCGCAGAGAAACAAATCAATGGGCTCACGCTGATCACTCATGGTGGTTCTGACCCCATGTTTAATACGGGATTGTATCTTGTGCCTGCCAAGCATGTAGGCATCTTTGTATCCTACAACGGCGGTGAGGGGGGTGATTCCGCAGAAGACCTCATCCAAGCCTTTTTCAACCGCTACTACCCTGCTCCTGATGCCAGTCAGGCTGAATTCATCGCTTCTGATGAATCTATTCAGAAATTTGCAGGAGCCTATCAATTTACCCGCAGAAACATCAGTGATATTGATAAGTTTTTCAATTTTTTCGCTCAGCTGAATGTCTCGGTTGAGGATAATAAGCTATCCTTGGGAAGTGGTAGTGAACAACAATTGTATAGTGAAGTTAGTCCGAATATGTTCCAACTCGAGGGAGGTACCGAACAAATTGCCTTCCGCACTAATGAGTCCGGTAAGGTTACACATATGATCTTAGGGATGGCACCTGATATGCCGCTGGAGCGTACGCCTCTCTTGGATCAGAATAAATTTTGGCTTATCATACTAGGGTTCTCGGGGTTGATTTTCATCACTGCATTGCTCGGACTAATCTTCTCCAGACGCAAGATTAAGGCGATGACGCCACCTGAAAAGTGGGCCATCCGCCTATCTGCGGGAACTGCTGCTTGGGCGCTGCTATCTTTCGTCACGATATTTATGGTGGTTATGTCCATGGACATGATGCAGAAGTTCAGCGGGATCAGTCTTTCGCTTTCTCTCAGTTTAGTTATGCCAATCATTTTGGTTGGTCTGACTTTAGCTTTACTAATCTCGGCTATACTGGTTTGGAAGAATAAATACTGGACAGCTTTTAAGCGTGTGCATTATACCTTAGTGACGCTTTCGGCTGTGGCGATGACTCTGTTCTTCTACTATTGGAACCTGTTGGGTTGGCAGTTCGGATAACACCATTACTTGCCAAGTACAAATCAGATATAATGAAAGCTTAATAGAGGAGGAAAATCGTGGCTACTATACTTATCGCTGATGATGATGATAATATCCGAAAGCTAATGTCTTTATTTTTGCGAAAAGAAGGTTTTGACCTCAAAGAAGCCAGGGATGGTACCAAAGCTCTGTCCATTATACAGAACTCGCGTGTCGATCTCGTCATTCTAGATATTATGATGCCAGGATTGGATGGTTGGGATCTATGCAGAGAAATCAGGCGCTGGGATGCCAACATCCCCCTCCTCATGGTGACGGCTAAAGCGGAATCCGCACACAAAGTGAAAGGCTTTCAACTTGGTACGGATGACTATCTAACGAAACCATTTAATCCGCTTGAGTTGGTAATGCGAGTAAAAGCTTTGCTTAAACGCTCGCTGGTCGTTTCTTCCCAGTCCGTGCAGTTGGGTAATGTGACGCTCAACCGGCGCACTTTTCAGGTCACGCGTGGTGAAGAACCGGTCACAATTCCTTTGAAGGAATTTGAGCTGCTGTTTCTGCTGGCCAGCCATCCTGGGCAAATCTTCACAAGAGAACAGTTGATTCTTCAAATCTGGGGATTGAATTATGAAGGAGACGGCCGGACTGTAGATGTGCATATAAGTCGGTTGAGGGAGAAATTCAGCGGCAAGGGCGAGCAATTTCAAATCGAAACGGCCCGCGGCCTGGGATATCGGCTGATCCCTATGCCATGATCAAGACATTGTATGTACGCGTCATTCTCACGTTTCTGGGCATCATTATCTTTAGTCTAGTCTGTTCCTTTTTCATTGGCTTGTATGTCTTTCAGAAACAAATCAGTTACGAGGGACAGAATGAAATGATCGTAGTGGGAAAAGAGATCATTCACCGCTATGATGACGCCAAACCTAAAGATACGGACGAGTTCCTGAATAGTATGGTTAAAGTATCTGCACACCCTATCCACCTGTACAATCATGCCGGAGAACATACCTTTTATGGGCTCAAGGGTAGCCCGGCTGTCACTGTCCCCCCCGAAGCCGTCAAACAAGTACTACAAGGAAAGCTCTACCGTTCCTCCGCGGAAGATAAGGATATTTTTATCGGGATGCCCTTTATGTTGAACGGGGAGTGGCGTGCGATGTTCTTGCAGTATTCTGCTGAGAACGAAAATATCGTCAATCGGATGGTGCTCTTTGTGCTTTTGCTCGTGCTTTTGCTGGGTAGTGTATGCATTCTTATTGCCGCCAGATATTTGGTGGAGCCGATCAAAGCACTGACGAATGCGACAAAAAGACTGGCCAAGGGGGATTTCGAGGTGGAGCTTAAAGTGAACCGAATAGATGAAATCGGGGAATTGACACAAAGCTATGTGGAGATGGCAGGGGAGCTGAAGCAGTTGGAACAAATGAGGCAGGATTTCGTATCCAACGTTTCTCATGAAATCCAGACACCGCTTACGTCCATTTCCGGCTTTGCCAAGGCGTTGCAGAACCATGATTTGATCGTGGAAGAGGAACGCAGCGAATATCTTGATATCATCATTGCGGAGAGTGAACGTCTGTCGAGGCTAAGTGATAATTTACTGAAGCTCGCTTCCCTGGATTCTGAACATCATCCCTTCAACGCAAGTCCCTTCAATCTTGACGAGCAGATTAGAACAATCGTTGTGACTTGTGAGCCCCAATGGTCAGCCAAAGGCATTGTTATCGATCTTGAACTGCCGGAAGCGATCAAAATTAAGGGTGATGAAGATCAGCTGAAGCAAGTATGGATGAATTTGCTCAGCAACAGCATCAAATTCACACCGGTAGGCGGAAATATCCGTATCAGTATAGATAGTAGTGCAGCAGAAGTATCCGTCACCATCAGCGATAATGGAATCGGGATGTCCCCGGAAGAGTTCAATGCCGTATTCCAAAGATTTTATAAAATAGACAAGTCGCGGAACGGAAACAACAATGGCAACGGTCTTGGACTTGCGATCGTTAAAAAAATTGTCTCTCTGCATCAGGGAAGGATAGAGGTAGATGGTGCTATCGGAGAGGGAACGACGATTATCGTTAGGTTGCCCGTCTCCCCGCCTGCTCCCAGCCGAAAGAGCCTTAAGCCCTTTGAAGATACCTCAGCGCCTATGGATATCGTAAGGGAATAATCAAAAAACAGGCGATACCGGTAGACCGGAGCATCGCCTGTTTTTTAAGGTTAGATCTAGGAGCATCGCTACTAGAATTCCATACCGATTGTAATATCTTATAGTGGCCAAACCTCCAGCCACTAGGTACTACCGCCCCCCTTCGGCTAAAAACCGAAGGAGGGGTTCTTTGAGCCTTTCTTCGATGTTAGGTTGGGTTTCGCGCTGATGGCAGCGGAGAGAACGGACTGATTGTGGAAAAGCGGAGCGTTCGCCTTTGTGTCCGGATTTTACCCTAGGGGGAAAAATTCAAAAAAATCTGGACACAACAGCGATTGTAACAACAGTCCGTTCTCGGAGCGTCCGCCAGCGCAAAGCGCAGCACTTTAAAACACCAAACACCCAATTCCAAAACCTAAGGCTCAATCAACCCATACTTCGTTTTTATCCGATCCAACTTTTCAATCATAGGGTTAGCAATGAAAAAGAGGAACACCACCGTCGAGATGGCATGCACCATATCAAACCAAAAGGCGGAAACATAAGTCGTCATCAACGCCGATAATGAGAACTCAGAAGTGAACATCATCAGCGAGCCTATATTGATAATGCCACCATATACCAAGAATGTCGCTAGCCCTCCGAATATACACAGCGATAGCTTAGTCTTTTTAAGCAGACCCTTCTTGAAGAAAATGCCCGCCAGGAAGCCAATGATGCCAAAACAAAACATTTGCCAAGGCGTCCAAGGTCCCTGCCCAAAGAAGAAATTGGAGACGAAGCCCGCAACAGCACCGACCAGAAATCCTGCCTCAGCTCCCAAACTAACCCCTGCGATGATGACAATGGCAACAACCGGCTTAAACTGCGGCAACATGAAAAAGGCTGCGCGTCCAGCAACGGCAATGGCTGCTAGCACCGCTATGACGATGAGTTCCCTCGCCTGCGGCTTCCGATTCTCGAACACCAACGCAAACGGAATCATCGTGTAGAGGACGATCAATAGGCTGATAAAGTAATATTTGCGATCGTCTAGGACAAAGATACCTAACAAAATTGTCGCTGGAATAACTATAAAGATTAGCAGTCCCGCTAATAAAGTTCGACGACTCAAACGACGACCCGTTACCTGCTTCGTTGACATAAACCAATCACACCCTCTATCGTTACTCCCTCGCTCCATACATGACGCGCCATACGGTTGGCGGCAGTCGTATAGAAGCTGTTTCCAGCAAAAAACTTCTGGGCTTCATTCGTAGTGATGATACTTCCATCAAAGAACATGGCGCAGACCTCCGCGTATTTGGCACAGAATTCAACATCATGCGAAACCATTACGATGGTAACACCTTCAGCATTAAGCTTCTGTAAGAATAAAGCTAATTTCTCTTTAAAAGGTCCATCCAGTCCCTTCGTCGGTTCATCCAGCAGCAGAATCTTTGGTTCTAACAAAAGCACTTTTGCCAGCGCAGTACGCTGCTGTTCTCCCCCGCTAAGATCATACGGATGCATGGAGAGAAGATGTTCCAGTTCTGCGAACTTAACCACGGCCTCAACTTTAGCCACCTTTTCTTCCTTCGTTAAAGGAAGCTGAGATAACATTTCGTATAAATCTAGCTCGACTGTTTTTTTCACAAATAAGGTTTGTGGATTTTGCGGGAGAATACCCATATTGTTAGTAAACAGTTCCTTTGCGTTCATCTTCGCTGGATTCTTCCCACCGATTAGAACCTTCCCTCTGTACGGCTGAAGAATGCCACTCATCAGCGACAACGTCGACGTCTTCCCCGTTCCATTTCCACCAACAATAGAGTAGAATTGCCCCTGCTTCACTTCAAAAGACAAATCTTTTATGATATCGGGTCCGTGTTTATCATATTTAAACCATACATCTTTGAACTTTATGACAACAGGACCGTCCTCTTTCATGCTTGGCTGAGATTCTGTCATCAGTGCAGGTGTCTTATCCTTCAAAAAAGCATCCAGCCATTGGCGACCTTCCTTCACAGTAACAGGCCATGCTAAGCCATTTTCTACGCCTGCGTATATCTGCATCGGTGAGGGCATGGACAGGAACATCGGATGATTCAGCTTACTTAAAGCCTCGCCCACCCTTTGTGGGGTATCATCAGCAATCACGATGCCCTCATTCAGCACAATCAGCCGATCTGTAAGCGGAAGAACATCCTCTAGACGATGCTCGCTCATGATAACGGTTGTTCCAAGCTCGCGATTAATCTTTTTGACCGTTTCCAAAAAATCGGAAGCGGCGATGGGATCTAGCTGAGAGGTAGGCTCATCAAGGATTAGAACCGAGGGATGCATAGCCATAATCGCTGCTAAATTGAGTAGCTGCTTCTGGCCACCCGATAGCTCAGTCACACTTTTATGGAACCAGGTCTGAATTCCGAAAAAGCTCGCCATCTCAGCCACGCGCAAACGAATCGTAGAATTGTCATAACCTAAGCTTTCAAGGCCAAAGGCCAACTCATGCCACACCTTGTCTGTCACAATTTGATTGTCCGGACTTTGGAGTACATAACCGATTTCCGCTGCCTGTGTCCGTTGATCGATCTCTTCTACAGGTTGACCCTTATAATAAATCGCCCCTTGGCGTTTGCCATGTGGGGTTAGGATTGTTTTCAGTTGTCTTAGTAAGGTACTTTTGCCGCAGCCTGACTTTCCACAAACAGTAATAAAGTCTCCGCTTGCAATCGTAAGATTAATATTCGAAAGAGCCATCTGCTCTTGTTCAGGAAAAGCAAAGCTTAGTTCTTCGATTCGATAGATTTCCATTTCATTGCCTCCACCATATTGATGAGCACAGGGATCATACATAGCGCAAAATAAGCGATATATACAAGGATACTAAAAGGTGTAATTGCGCTCGCTTTAATCGACGGATAATATCTCATCGTGTTCTCACCCATTGCTGCGCCGATGACTACCATCGCAATTAAGCCTGTCATGATCAAGAGGGCTACTTTGTCCCGGGCATCTAGACGGAAGATCGAAAAGCTTGTACGTCCAGGCAATCCATATCCTCTTGACTTCATGGAATCTGCCGTTTCAATCGCATTTTCCAGAGCCCAGGTAGTCATTATCGATAGGATCGTTATCCCATTTCGCGCTCGCGCGAGGAGATTTCCCTGCGTGACATCCCGGCCTATACATTTTTGAGCATTCGAAATCACCTTGATTTGCGCTAAATATCTTGGAACAAAACGAAGCACCATCGAAAAAATCAACGACAGTGCCGGCAGTATTTTTCCGAATATATAAATAAACTTATCCGAGGTCATCACGACGTTATAACAGGAGAACCATATGATTACCGTCACAAACATGCACGCCGCTGCTACACCATAAAGAATGGATTCCTTCGTGATGGGATTTCCATTGTTCAAATAGAACAAGATCGTTACCCCTTGATGATTAAAAACAGGGTTCATAATCGCCATAAATAGTAGAAAAGGAACCATGTACAGCAGATTAAATCGAACGGCTTTCTTTCCTTTTAACATAAAGGAGTAGACCACTGCACTGATAAGGGCAATCACCTGAAATATGGGATGCATGAACACCATGCTAAACAGCAATACAACGACAAAATATAGAAAATTCACAAACGGATGAAAGGTAGAAAAGCTATCCTTCATTATTTCTGAGCTCCTCCTGTGGCTACATAACCACCTACATCTCGACCTAAATCACAAGTGTATACCCATTCAACGACATCGCCATCCTTGAGAACATAACGACTACTGCCGTAGTTAGGGAACCAGCCATTTACTTTGTACATCCATCCACTGAGCTCTCCAGCATCAAATTCATAAAGATTATTTATGCCTTCAATATAATTACTGTTATAGATCGGAGTCATACTGAATTCCATATGGATTTTATTCTTCTTCATCTCTCTTAGCAAAACATCAAACACAGACTCACCTTCATAAAAGGTTACCTTCTGCGCTTTATAAATGATACCATCTGCCGGCAATACTTCAACCTTATCCTTATTGAAAATATCCATATTATCTAAAATTGTTGCTGCCGACACGGACAAAGTAGCCGTTAATTGCTTCTTCTTATCTACCGTTGCATCTTGCCATTCCACGGGCTTAGGTTTCCCGCTCGGCACTGGATCGGTAAGGAATTTATCCTTTTTCGGTTCCTGCTTTGTTTCTGTTGTCGCTACTTTTGAATCCGGTTTGGTTACTGGTTTTGCCGTCGCTTTCGTTTCCGGCACGGACGTTTTAGCCGCTTTCGGTGTTGTGGTCGGTTGTGCCTGTGTATCCGATTTAGGTGTTGCAGTCGGCTTTTCAACCTCTGTTACCGCAGTTTCGGTTGGCGTTACCTCTTCAGTTGGTTTTAACGTTTCAACGGGCTTAGGCTTAGCTGTTTCACCAGGTGTAGCTGTAGGAGCTATCTCCGCTGTCTCGGCATCACTTGAGGTTGTAGGCTCTACATCAACATTCTGATTGGAGGCCGTATTGGCTGATTCTACAACTTGAGACTCAACACTGTTACTCGCAACCTTGTTCGGGCTCTTCTGATAATTCCCGCCCCAAAAGAAGGCAATCGCCAACACACCAATAATTAGTATCGCTGTTAGCCATTTTTTCTTATTCATTTCTTAAGTTCCCCACCTTAAATAATAAGCAAGGGTATACATGCTACCCTTGCTTATCTCTTTAAATAAAGTTCTATTTAACGTCTTTCATGTCATAAAGACTCGTCTGACCCTTAACCAACCGATCATAAGCAACCAGTGCATACATCGCTTGATCCGTAGCCATAAGATCTACTTCTCCGGGTTTCGCGCCTCCGTTGCCTACGCCACCCTGCTTCACGTGATAAAAACCACCTTCAGGTGCAGCAAAGCCAAGCAACGCATCTACCGCTGAACGGCCATTTTTAATGAATCTGGAATCCTTATGTGGATCTATACCAAGTCCAGCTAAAGCTACGATCACCTGAGCAATGCTCTCGGAGTTCGTAGACTCCCAGCTTGCATAACCTCCGTCTGCTGTTTGCGTTTTGGATAACCAAGCAATTCCACGATCCACAGCAGCCGTTACTTTGGCATTCGTTTTGTAATAAGGGGTCAAGCCTTGTATAACCATTCCCGTAATATCCGGATCGGCCGCAGTAGCATTACTGCCTAGTGCCCAACCCCCGCCGTTGATCTCTCTACCTAAAATGTAATCAATGAGCATCTCTCTAGTTGTCTGCGTCTTTACATCCTTAACCACTGGAATGTCGTAATGATTACTATCCAGAGCGATCAGGGCAAACACAGGTCCATTAATGCCTTGCTTGATTACAGTATCAAAATCAGCGAGTGGTTCAAGAAGGTTATAACCCGCCACTTTATCAATATTTTTGCCGATTGAAGTTAATGCCAAAATAACTCTATCATATTCCGTATATTTTACGCTATGCAGCTTCCCAGCTTTTTCTTTAATGGTGGCTTCTACATTCGCATAGTACTTAGCGTAATAACTATCTGGAACCTTCACACCAGAACGTGCCAGCCCGAACACTGTCCAATCCCCGCCAACCGAGGATATGACCGGGTTTGTTACTGTTTTTTGCAAAAAGGCTGCTGTGTTCTGAATGTATGGACTAACTGCTTTGTCGCCACTCTTATAATCATGGGTTCTAGTAGCTACAACAGCTGCCATTTCTCTAGTTACAAGCTCTTTAGGCTTAAACTGATTATTGTCACCTAACATAAGTCCGGTGGCAACAATGGTTTCCACATCTGCTTTTGCCCACGCAGACACAGTATTGATATCTTTAATAGCTGTCCCAGGCTTCGTAGCCGGGATTGATAATGCTCTGACAATAATGGCTGCCATTTGTTCGCGAGTAATCTTATCATTTGGCTTAAATTCATTATTAAAGCCTGTAATTAACCCTGCTTTATGAGCAGCATTCACATATGGATAGAACCAATCTCCCAGAGCGACATCCTTGTAGGTGATGCCTTTGTCACTCTTGATATCCAGTTCCAATGCTGATACTAGGATCTTCGTAAATTCTGCTCTTGTAATGTGATCTTTCGGATTTACCTGACCATTGTTACCTTGGATGTACCCTTTTACTGTAGCTGTTTCAATCGCTGAGAACGCCCAGGATGAGATTTTATCGGCGTCTTTATACACTTGCTTGATATCGTTAGGAGTCGCTGTTGGCGATGGACTCGGATTTGGATCAACGTTGGCTTCTGGATTAGTTCCTCCACCCGCTCCTGGAACTCCACTTGGTTTAGGAGTGGCAGATGGGGTTGGAGTAGGGCTTGTAGTTGGTATCGGTGCATTTAGATCCGCACCCCACTGTGTTGTATAACGCCACTGAATACTATCTCCAGCACTCAGGGTATATTGAGATGCCCCAAAATCCGGATACTGTCCATTCACATTGTACATCCATCCACTACCGCTACCATGGTCAAATTCTCCATCACCCGCTATGGATTCGACATACACACTATTGTATATTTCTGTCCATTTATATTTATAGACGATACCTCGGCTGTCGAGCACTCTCTTTAATACAGACCATACTGTGTCACCCGGTTGGAGCTCTATCTGTGCCGATGGAACAACGTATCCCTTATTGATCGTAAGCTTATCCACGGATAGGGTTACATATTGCTTCGATGGAGTGGTTCCACCACCGCCAACGTTGCCATTGCCACTACCGTTACCTTCGCCAGTACCACTTCCACCATCACCAGGTGTTTGTACTGCGCTGGAGGTGTACGCAATGTAATCAGTGAAGTGATTGGTTTTTACGATTAAATCATTTCCATTATCGTATGCATACTCTGACTTGCCGCTTGCCAAACCTAAGGCGTCACTTGCAAATTTTTGAATCGCATGAGGTGTGCCGTCTTGAATATAGGCTACATCTTTTCCTTTAAGGTCCTTAAAGGTTAACGTAATAAAGTGACTGAATTCTACCTTTGCATTGCCACCCATGGAAAAAGCTTGGATAATGTTCTCCAGCTTCTTGTCCTGAGAAATAACCTGGTTCAGACTATCTTTTATTTCAGATTCTGTGCCTGTTAAAGGAGAGATCAATTCAATCGCAGAGGCATCCCCACTTGTAACTTTTGCACCCTTTGGAATAACTACAGATACGTCACCTTTGGTAGCCTCTATCTGAGGAAGATCGCTGTTACTAAGTAAACTGACACTAACCTTCGATTGTTGATCTTTAGGAATAACTACCGTTATTTCCTTGTTGCTGTCTCCAGAGCTGATCGGAATGATATAATCATGAGCATCATCTTTGATTACAACTTCCGGCTTATCACCCGAAGGTAACTCTATTTCTTTTTCTTTCGGATCATCTGGTTGAACAGGTCCCGGCTTTTCGTCAGACATATCATATAGACGATTCTTATGATTGATCAGACGATCATAAGCAACCAGTGCATATGTACCTTGATCTGTTGCCATACCATTTACTGCTCCTGTTGGTCTACTCTTAAAGCCACCATCAGGTCCAGAGTTGGCTAATAACGCATCAATTAGGGATTTACCCTCTTTAACAAACCTTGGGTCACTGTGTGGATCTATGCCAATTGCTGTTAAAGCAACAATAGCTTGTGCGATGCTTTCGCTACTTGAATATCCACCTTGACTGTTTTGGTTATCTTTCAACCATGCGACTGCCCGATCCACAGCAGCTTTTACATTCGGATTATCATAATAAGGCGCAAGAGCTTGTACGGCCATTCCAGTCATATCGACTTCGGCCCGAGAACCAAAAAAAGCCCATCCACCATTGGTTATTTCTTTACTTAAAATGAGCTGAATCAGTTTTTCTCTTGTGGTTTGCTCTTTATCCCCTTCAACTACAGGAATATCGTAATTTCGAGTATCTAAGGCAATCAGAGCAAATATAGGAGCATTAATCCCTTGATTCTTAACCAATTGATAATCAGCGAGCGCAGTTCTCAGATCATATCCCGCAACATTCGTGATATCTTTTCCGATAGATGCAAGACCTAGAATCCCTCTGGAATTCTCTGTACTGAAATATGGGTGGAGTTTACCATTATTTGTTGCCAATAAACTTTCAACCATCTTAGTTACATTATTGTAGTAGAGATCATAATAACCACTTGGTACTTTGTAGTTCGCACGTGCTAGAGAAAGAATCGACCATTCTCCGCTACCTGTTCCAAATGACGGATTCTTTACGGTGTTAACGATGTAGGCCAAACTTTTATCTAACTGTTCTTTGGCAGTGATTTTATAAGTAACCTGATAGGTTACATTATCTGCTTTGTTTCCTGCGCCATCCACAGCCGTTACTGCGATTACGTTACTACCCGGGTTAAGAGATGCTTTGTACTCACCATTAGTAGCTGATAGAACGACTTGGTTCAGCTTAACTACTGGAATAATGTCTTTGTAGACATTGTCTGTAACCACTACTTTGAAGCTTAAATCTTTACTGGATACTTCCTGTTTATCTTGTATACCTTCTATCAAAATCGTAGGCTTCTCTGTATCTGGCTCTTGTACTAACGCATTAATCTGCTCTACTAGAGCTTGATCAACCTCTGTTGTTACAACTGCACTATCGGCAATTGCTTCATTCGCATGAGCCGGGATTACGCTTGTAGAGAACGTCGTGATAAATACTGCTACAATAAGTAACCAAGCTGAAAACTTATTTTTCTTCATGTTTCCATAACCCTTCCCTTCTCTTCCTATGTTAAAAAACAGAATAAACTTTCATAGCACTACAAAAAAACCACTCAACATAACGTCAAGAGGTTTAAGATAGTGAACCGCAACAATAGCAGGCATATACTATATCAAACACCTCTCTATCGCTCGTAGAGTTTAACGGTGTATTAGAAACAGGCAGATATTCTGGCTCAAGTATCATCACCCTTGCTACCTTCCCAGTTTCCCAGTGGCACCTTGCAAGGACTCCTCTTTCACAGCGGCGGGACCGCGCGGGATTCACACCCGCTTTCCATTTAACCAATCTATGATTGTAATTCCGAAACATTCATAATTGGCACCTATTGCTAATATTAATTTTTCATGCTTCATCATATCTAATATAGTTGCTTTTGTCATGCAATATTTGTTTTTTGTATAACGAGTAGTTAGCAATAATCCTATTGAATATCAAATCATTCTAACCACAATATATTCTTTTTCTCTCAGCTCAAAACCATCCTCCAGTGACAAAGAGGCCAAATCAAAGATTCGATCATACTTCTTATTACGTGGGAGTCCTTCTTCCTCAGCCCAGCATGTATAGAGCTCGAACTCGGCACCAGATACCCCATAATCTGTCATAAGCCTAAATAACTCCCGACAACACTTGAGTGAGGCGTTATACGATCCCGGTAGAGTATCTTTTAGCTTAGGGGTTACAGAGAAGCCGCCCCAATTCGGTGAAATCCGGTACACATATGGACTCCGAAAATGCTTGCGGATCTCATCGTTCCAATACCCAAGTTCCTCTATAAAAATACCCGCTGCATCTTCTTCCGAGTCGTATACAAGACAATCCTCATCTCTTAAATGAGATAGATCTGCGATGTCATCCAAAGGAATTATGCCTTGCAGGCGCAGAGCCTCTCTTTGTTTCTTATACTCCGGGGAATTTTTCACTTCATTATATGTCTTTGCTGACGGTACACTGCCTCTTTCTCCTAACGGAAGCTCTGTAGCCGAGCCTATGTAATGAAATCTGCTCACTGGATTGCCCTCCATAACTTTGGAATCACTGCAAATCACTAATTCATATATGAATTTACCACAAATTAGTAAGGTACTCGTTGAAATTATTCTATGTTAGGGTATTTGGTAAGCGTTTACAACGAATTCATGGAGGTGTACGTGTTCATCTAAGCACCAAAGTACCAAGGAAGGTCAGGTTTAAGCATCCTCAAAAATGATCTTACAAAGGAGAATTCAATGACTACTCGAATCCAGAAATCATTCTTATCATTGACCCTTGTCACCGCTCTTCTGCTCTCTTTGTTCTCATCCATTGCCGCCGCTGCCACTAAGGACGAGCAACAAGCTAAGGCAGCACCAAAGAGTAAGATCCAATCCTATGTGGACGATATGCAGCCCGGATGGAACCTTGGCAATACTCTAGATGCTACAGGTGAGGATGAAACCTCCTGGGGCAATCCGCGTGTGACCCAAGAACTGATTAAGAAAATCGCCGCACAAGGCTACAAAAGTATCCGTATTCCTATCACTTGGGATTCACACATAGGTGAAGCACCGAACTACACCATTGATCAAGCTTACCTCGACCGTGTCGAAGAAGTTGTAGGCTGGGCGCTGGACGCCAAGTTATATGTAATGATTAACGTCCATCACGACTCCTGGTTATGGGTAAGTCATATGGAAGAGAAGCATGAGGAAACGCTGGAGCGTTATAATGCAGCATGGACTCAAATTGCGGACCGCTTTAAGGATAAATCCGATAAGCTGATGTTCGAAAGCATTAATGAACCTCGTTTCACAGATGGCGGAAGTACGGATGAAGCGAAGATGGAACAGATGCTTGCAGAGCTCAACAATTCCTTCCATCAGATCGTTCGAAACTCAGGTGGAAAAAATGATGTCCGTCCGCTAGTGCTACCTTCATTAGAGACTTCTCCTACCCAACCTAGAATGGATCAGCTCTACAAGACGATTACAGCTCTTAACGATCCGAACATAATTGCGACCGTTCACTACTATGGCTTCTGGCCGTTCAGTGTGAATATCGCTGGTTACACCACATTTGAAAAAGATACAAAAAACGATATCATCCAAACTTTTGATAACGTTTACAACACATTCGTAGCCAAAGGAATCCCTGTTATCGTTGGTGAGTTTGGACTGCTAGGATTCGATAAAGATACAGGTGTGATTGAACAAGGCGAGAAGCTGAAATTCTTCGAGTACCTTACCTATTATTTAAAAGAAAAGAAAATGACCTCCATGCTCTGGGATAATGGGCAGCATTTCAACCGCAAAACGTATAAGTGGTCCGATTCTGAGCTGCAGGGTGTATTAATGTCTGGTCTGAAGGAACGTTCCTCCAGCACTGAAAGCGATCTGGTCTATCTAAAAAAAGGGGCAGCGATCAAAGACACCAAAGTGAAGCTTAATCTAAACGGAAATAAGCTTACTACCATTAGTGTAAATGGCAAATATCTAACTAAAGGCAAAGATTACACCTTAAATGGCGAAGAACTCACAATCAAAGCCAGCCAACTTAAAAAGCTCACAGCTTCCCAAAAATACGGTGAAAATGCTGTGTTAACGCTGAAATTCAACAAAGGCGTTGCGTGGAGACTAAAGATCATCGTGAATGACACTGCCAAATTAAGTGATGCCAAAGGTACGACTGAATCGTTTGTGATTCCAACTACCTTTAATGGTAACCAGCTTGCCACGATGGAGGCTGTCTATACCGCTGGTGGCAATGCAGGCCCGCAAGACTGGACACCATTCAAGGAGTTCGGCAATACGTTCTCACCCTCTTATAACACGAAAGAAATCAAGCTGCTTCCAGCCTTCTTTAAAGATGTTAAAGATGGAGAGGTCATCTTGAAATTCCACTTTTGGAATGGTGATATCCTTACGTACAAGATCACGAAGAGTGGAACAAACGTTGTAGGAAAGCCCTCTTAGCTTTCGCTGTATAATAAAAAAAGGAGTGTCCCTTCACGGGGACACTCCTTTTTTTAAACTACATCATACATATACTTCTTCATACGTCATCAACATCAAGCGATAGACCAGATATACTCCAAGATAAGCTCCCGTTAAAAGGAACATTGGATTCAAAAAAATCGCATGGATCGAGGTCATAAATACCGTGTTATCTCTTAATATTTCATATATAGCTAGGGCAGAAATATTACCTAAAATAAGCGTAGACAACACAGAAGTTACATTAAAAACAATACGCCACTTTATCCATTTCCGTTGTATCATTAGCATGGCGACGGGAACCACTATACTGCCAAATACGATTAGAAATTTCATTTAGCCAGCCACCTCAGTATCTCTTTAATCCTCCAGTTCAACACTTTCGATTTGCCCCTCGGCATTCACTGTCCACTCGATATCAACACCTGGCATCAGTCCAAGCTTGTCCTCATCTTCGATCACTACATGATCGGGGATGGTTAGGGTCTGCTCTCCCCCACCTTCGACTTTAACGGTAACCTGTTTACCATTAGACGTAGTAATCTTCCCATCATATTCAATCTGCTGCAAAACAATCTTTTGGCTCGGATCCGTAATGGTAACCCGCTTGCCTCCGTCTGTCAGCAGCTCAATCTTTTTATGATAGCCGTCCTTTAAAGTGACTTCCTTAATGACTCTCTGAACGCTAACATCCGCCGGAAGTCCCTCTGTATTTGTACCGGATGATGCATTGGGTTGTTCTGTTGCATTGTTCGTAGCCGCAGGTGCAGTGGCTTCTGTTATAGGTGTTGGAGTTACTTGTGTGGTTTCATTGGCAGCTTTAGAGCAGCCACTTAATAGGACGGTGCAGGCACAGATCAAACAAAGAATTGAAGTTCGAATCTGGCGTTGTGAATTTCCTTTATTCTGTGTCATCATTTACCTCCGCATTTAAATTTCTTCCAGTTCTATTTTGTGAACATAGTTTTACCTCTTCCCTTCCTTTTATTCACCAGAAAATGGACCATCTGAATTAATCTCTGATTATCACAGCGTCATAGCACGCCCATATCTAGCTAAATACTCTTCCTTCTCCTTATAATCCGGCATGAGGCTTCCAACCTTTCGCCAAAAAGAGCGGTCATGATTCATATGAAGTAAATGACACAGTTCATGGATGATTACATAATCGATAACTTCCACTGGAGCCATCGCTAGGCGATAGTTAAAGGTTAGCTTTTTATCCGAGCTACAGCTTCCCCACTTGGTTCTAGACTCAACAATGTCAATCGTCTTTGGCTTTACTCTAAGCTGCGTCTGATATTTATTGATCCGTTCAGCTACAACCTTCTTACAGCTAGCGAAATAGAATTTCTTCAGCTTAAGTTTAAGCTCTTCCTCATTTAAATCCCCTGTCTCTATTAGCTCTTGCAGCGAATAATATTTGCCTAGATACAGGAACTTACCCTCGTCTTCATACTCTTTCAGCTTTGGTGTTTCTCGGTTCGCTTCAATACTTTGCAGCTTCTCCACTATTAATTTCCCATTACGCTCTACCACGCTTTTGATCGTCTCTTCACTTGTTTTCTTGGGAGCTTTGAGTGTTATACGCCCTGAAGAATCTATATGAATGGAGATTTTCTTGCCATTTCCATATTGAACATTAAACTCGATCACCTGATTGTCGTACTCAATCTTCATACCCACCATCGTTTCTATAAGGTTATTCACAAAAAAAGGAGAACGCGTTTAAGCGTTCCCCCCTATTTTAACATGATTCATCAATACACTGGATATCCTGCCACAAACATCGCTAAATACAAAAGACTCCCCGCAACAGAAACTACAGTAAGGATAGCATCCTTTGATTTCTCTTCAGTGATCGCGACAGCAGCAAAAGCTAGTGGAAATGCAACAAGCAAATACCGCGGGGCTGACAGCAGCCAGGTAGCTCCCACTACGAACACAAAATACACGATGAAATAGGCGGTGTATGAAGGTCGTATCTTTTTTGCACCCATGAACATGATAATTAGTGCTGAGAATATAGCGATTAAATTAGGCAGCCATAAGCCGAGAAAAGAACGGCTATCTCCACTCTTAAAGGTGCCCACAGCGTATTCCATCTGATATCTTACCGTATCAAAAAAGAGATAAAACCGCTGAGACCAATGCTCTCTCTGGTAAATACTGAACTGAAACGCATTTCCCGTCACGTGATAATTAATAAACAGATAGGCCAGCAAGCCCGTTGATATGATAGCGAGAAAACATACAGCGCTGATGATTCTATGTATAAAGACTTTTTTACTTAATAGCTTATAGTTGCCCATCAGATCCCGTCCAAATTCAATCGCAACCGGTACAATCAGAAGCACTCCGGGAGAACGTGTATAAGCTGCAAGTGCACCGCATAAGCATCCGATCAGCCATTCCTTTTTTCTCACAAAATATAAACACATCAAAGATAATGCCAGAAATAGAGCCTCGGTCATCGGAATGAAGAAAAAGAACGCGGCAGGGAATATGAAAATGTATTTCACGACCCGCATGGCATTCTTTCGATGCATGTCTAGTGCAGCAAGCTCATAAGCGACCAGGGCCGCGACAATTGAAGTGATATTTGAAACGATGAATCCAGAAACGAGATAATTCCCTACGAATGCCTGAACCACTCTTATTAAATTTGGAAAAAAGGGAAAGAACACGATATGGAATCTCGCATCACCCTCGGTCACGTATCCATTCTCAGCAATGCCCAAATAACTAGAAGCATCGATTCCAGAGATATGCCAAGTCTCTGCCATTTTGCTAAGCAGACCACCTGAATAGCCATTCTGTATGATCAAAAATGAATACCCGATGAGCATAAGCAGGATACGACTCGCCAATATCCATCCAATAATATAAAGCCAAGCCTGTCTTCTATCCTGCTCCTTACTCTTCCAAGTCACTTCAGGTGCTGGATTCGTCAAAACAAAAGCCGTCAATACAGGTATAGTGCGGAGCCCCAATAGCACAAAAAGCCCGAAACAGACCACAGAAGCGAGGGTGCCCAGCATGGTCCAGCTCTGAGTCGAAATGGCCCAGTAAATAGCCGTCACCATCATAACAAGTATGAAGATGAAGGAAATGATTTTGTCGTGCTTTTTCATTTGATCCTCCAGTTATTTAGTCCGAACAATTGTTTAGGAAAAAAGGATATAATTACCTATAGAAATATAATAGTCTTTGTGTATTTTTTTGTAAATCACATCTTATTTCTTCGTTCCTTACTCCCCCTCATAGCTGAAATAAAAGTTCAAAGGCAATTCATCATCACTTTGAAAACTGTTCGACATCCTGTATGTTATATACAATTTATCCTCGCCCTTGCCGTATGACCATGATTCTTCGATAGAGCCTGTTAATGGCTTTAGCGGAAGAGTCATCCTGTCAATCGTTAGGATGGTTTTTTCGACTTTGTCAGCCGCCTCCTCATCCGCAGGTTTGTATTGGTTCATAAAAGCACGTACCAGCTCTCTCGCATCTTGATAACCGCTTTCCGATCTGGGAAAGGTTGTATCGTATTCACCCACTGTATCCGCAATTTGCAAAGCAGCAAGCCCTTCTTCACGCGGCTGCATGAACACAGCCCGATGCTCTTCCACATGTGTGAAAAGCTCAGCATACTTGGGTCTTTCCTTACTGCATGCAGTGAATACCAGCAAAAGAATGACTATTCCACAAATGAGATTAAAATATGATTTTTTCAAACGAATACACCTCCTGGCCTGACGAAACCGGTTTGGTTGATCCCCCCTAAACCTTACCATATATTTGAAAAAAGACACAGATATTCATGCCTTATATTAGAAAAATGAAGCCTGACCACGGCAGTGGGCCCCAAAGAAAAAGCCCGAGCGTTTATGCTCGGACTTAATATCATTCAAATGGATAGATCCAGAAATGCTCTGTTCCAAAACGATCTTGGATTTCTTTATCCTCTAGCGTTTTGCTGCCTAACAGTTCAGCGGCTTGGAATTGGGATTTATGCGCCTGAATGGATGCCATCTTTTGCTTCAGGAAATCTTTCACTTCAATGATTACCTGAGGCTTTCCAATCTCTTCAATATTATTGGCGAAAGCTATACAGTGAACAGGAGGTCTCTCTGCCTTGGGCATTCTTCCAACCGTTCGAACCACTGCAGCTCCGGTAGCATCATGATCGGGATGAACGCTGTACCCCGGATAGAATGTAATGACCAGTGAGGGGTTAAGCTCCTTCAGAAGCGCATCAATATGGCCCTCGAGCAGAGCTTGATCTTCAAATTCAATCGTTTTATCGTGGAAACCAAGCATTCTCAAATCCTGTATTCCAATCGCTCGGCAGGATTCTTCCAGCTCCTTTTTACGGATCTCTGGGAGGGTTACCCGATTCGCAAATGGCGGCACGCCCATATTCCGGCCCATCTCTCCAAGTGTCAGACAAGCGTAGGTGACTTGGGTGCCGTTTTGCACATGCTTGGCAAGCGTTCCGGATATACCGAAGGCCTCGTCATCCGGATGCGGTAATATAACAAGAATATGTCTTTCCACTGAACTCCTCATCTCCTCTACCATTAGAACGGCTCCCGGCTTAATTGCAAGGATACGACCAGTTTGCCTTGGCTGTCATGACCGGCCAGAATTAATCTTTCGGTCTCACTCTCTTCATAGTGAGTTAGTCCTTCCGAGTACACCCAGCCTTGTGACATTTTTAGGCCTACGCGATAAGGTCCATGACCGGAAATCGAACCATGAGAATATCGGATTACAGCATTAGTAATGAAAGTAGCCGCTGGGTGCTTAGAACTATCGAAATGGGCAGCGTATGCTCCCGTCGTCATCTCAAGATGGATATATAGATCCTGATCTTTAAGCAGGTCGATCCTCTCTTGTATTTCGGATTGATTAATTAGCTGCAAGGTTACGCCTCCATATCTGAATGAAATTATACCTACGAAAAATAAGATCCCTACCCTATTAAGGACGGATCTGTTAAAGGATAAGCGGGTCCGTATTTCTCATCAAAGTATAACTTCCAAAGGTTTGTAATTCAATGGTCACTCCTGAGAAGAGGCCTTACACATAAAAAAAGAGCATTAGCCCGCGTAGCTTGATCAAGCACTAAGATCACAATATATGGTAAAATCATTGTGGAGCCTTTGAATTAGGAGAAAGGATGGAGTGACTTGGGATTTCATGAAACGTCTCTTTCAATCAAATATCCAAACGTAATGAAAACACTAATTGCAATGTTTTTTTTAGAAGTTTCCTTAATAATTACTATGTATAATAGTACTAATCGCATACCTGACTTCCTGTTCTTCTTTCCAAGAATATGGTTCATCTTTATATTCATTATTATCATATTTTTACTCTATCGATTGCTCAGTTCCAAGAGTATTACACTTGGCGACAATTTTATTATTTCTTTAAATAAAAAAAGATACGATGCGGATGAAATAAGTTCAGTGTTTATCGATGGTGAACGAATTGGATTTAAGACTGTTGATAAAAAGTTAGTTCCAATACAGCTGTACTTTACTTTTAAAAAAGAGAATACGGTTAATGGCATGAACGAAATTAGGGAGTGGGCACAAAGAAACAACAAGCCCATAAGATATAAGTTCTTCTTTGGATGGATTTAAGCAAAGGGGCGTCCTATATCCATTTTACATGGATTTTTGGACAGCCCCTTATATATTTATTCACACTGCTGTCCAGATTGAATTACTTATGAAAATTGTATTCAGCCATTCATTCTTTCAGCCTTTTATCCAGAATTGGGCGGATGAACCAGATATAATAAACCAGACAGAGAAGCAATACTACAGATGTCAGAAAAAAGGGGATTTCATAATCCTGTCCAATCAAAATCCATCCCGTAAGCAGAGCGGCGCCGGATGATCCGAGGCTCCGAAATACGGATCTCATCCCTGCGTAGAGATTCCTCTCCCGCTCCTTAAAGGCAGACATCAACTGACTATCCAGCAGATTAGACAGCATTGTAAGCCCTCCCCCGCGAACCAGAAACACGATTGTGAACATCCAGACTGGCATAGCCCAGGATAATGAGGCGAACACGAGTATGTTAACCAAAAAGACAGATACGATGGCCACATTGTGGCCAAAACGCTCTAATACGTAAGGCGTCATTAAAGAAGCTGCAAACAAAACAACTCCGCTTACCGCCAGCAGAATGGACACTTTATCATCCATCCAGTTCAGTCTATACTTCACAATTACATTAAGAAATGACCCAGTGATGGCTATCGCTCCTCCGAGCAGGGCCATGAATAACGAAAACAGCCAGAGTGTGCCGGAAGGCAGCTTTTTCCTCAAGCTAGAGACTTCACGGTTCACTTCCAGAACTTCAGAGGTTCTAACCGTTTCGCTTTCCTTCCCCTCAGAGGGAAGCCAGAGTCCTCTAATCATACTGTGAACAACGAAAACCAGTGCAGCAAGCAGCAGCGTTAGCCCATACCCATCCCCGCTATCAGCCGAATTCGGCAAGTATCCGGCAGCCAGGGTTCCTGCCCCTGTAAATGCCGTAAACACGGCAAACATCAGGGAGAAGGCACTTGCTTCTTCCTTGCGCGAGCCACAATAGTGAAATAGCAACTGCACCTCAGTCGTCTCCACAAGAGTAAGGCCAATCGAGACCAAAGTTTGAGCCAAATAGAATATGCCGGAATGATTGCCAATCGCATAAAGTGCACTTCCTGCCGCTATAAACATGATGCCGGATACTAGCAGCTTTTTACGACCTATACGGTTTGCCGATATGGATACAGGAATAGCCAATGCACCCATGATCAGTATACCTATGGACATGAGCAGCCCGATTTCATCCTCCTTCATTCCTTTGGACAGCAAATGCAAATTAAGAACTAGCGAATACATACCGATGCCGATGCCATACATGGCTTCGGTCATAAGAAACCGGCGGACGCCGACAGACAGGCGCAGCAAGTTCCTCATATACCCAGACATACCCATAACCCCTTTCTTTGGTGATACAGTCAAATAGGAAGGGCTCCAAACGGAGCCCCTCTACTTTCAAATGTATATTTTAATTGTAGGGACCAAGCCCTATTCCGGCTGTGTCTTCTTTAGATAAGCCCGCCACGTAATACACCACTTTGCAGGATCATCAAGAGAAGATTCCACATTCCGGTGAACGGTACTGTTGTGCGGAGCTAGTTTGACGATATGCGGCTGCGTGTAAGCTTCATTCGAAATATGGGTCAGCGCCTCGATATATTCATCAAGATCTTCCTTCGAATAAGATTCAGTCGGCTCCAGGGTGAACGGCTGCGGAACGATGTACGGATGATGGGATGTCCAATAATGCAGGCCGAAATCACACATCCGGCGGGTGATGTCTTCTGTCGTTACCCCAGTCTCATCCGTAAGCTGCTTCCAGCTGTACCTTACCTGTTCAAGACGTCGACCTTTGATGTAAGGAGCGCTGGCTCCGCGGATTTGCAGAATTTTGTGGTACAGGTAGTTATTATTCAGTACAGCGATTTGGGCCACATTCTTAAGACCGTCTGGCCCCAGGCTCATAATCCAAGCGTAGGAACGAAGTACAGTCTGGGCCACGCCGTGGAAGCTGCGGACTTTGCCGATGCTATCACCGCTTTGCTCTACAAGGACATAACGACTACCGTTCCAGTCAACAAGCGGACCGGGTAGGAAACGCTTAAGGGAATCGGTTACCCCAAGAGCGCCTGTAGCCGGCCCTCCGCACATGTGAGGTGCGGCAAAGGTCTTATGCAGGTTGAAGAAGCACATGTCAAACCCGGCTTCCTTGGCCCGGGTGATACCCAGCAGCCCATTCGCGTTCGCCTGATCGTAGAAGCAGATTCCTCCTGCTTCATGAACCACGTCCGTGAACTCACGGATACGATGATTGTATATACCTGTGTCTTCCGGATTGGCCACGACGAAACCCGCCGTGCGTTCAGAAATGGCATTCTTCAGCTTCTCCAGATCCGGGAATCCGTCTTCGTCAGGATGCAGTGTAATAATCTTATATCCTTTAACAGCTGCGGTCGCCGCTTGGGACGGATGTGAAAAGATCGTCGTAATGATCTCATCCCGCTGTTCTCCCTCGCCACGTGAATCATGATATGCGCGGACAATGGAAGCCATGGCCAGCAAGGCCTGGGTGCCACTGCTTGGCTGGAACGAGAAAGCATTCATCCCTGATATTTCACGCATCGCCTGATCCAGCCTATAGTAGATTTCCAGAATTCCTTGAACGGATCCAGCATCCTGCAGAGGATGCAGTTCCATCAGATTTGGGGTACGTATAAGCATTTCATTGATACGGGGAATATATTTCATCGTACATGTCCCCTGTCCGATCTCTACGTTAAGGTCGGAACCCAAAGTCTCTTGAGAGAGTCTTAAATAATGCCTAAGAACTTTGGCCTGACCGATCTCGGGCAGCGCCGGTGCTTCTTTTCGCCGCATCGCTGATGGAATTCGGGCAGAGCCTAGACCAACAACCTCGGCAATCCCAGCCTCGGTGCCCGGCGGGATCACTCCGCGCTCACCCGATCGGTGAAGCTCGAAGATCACCGGTTCATCCCATTTGGCCTGGTGAAAACGGCGCACCTTATGATCTCTACGAATCCGTTTCATGGCTTTCCTCCTACTCTTCTGTACTATTAATTCTTGCAGACAATGTTCTCGATAGCTGAGGCAAGCCGGTCCAGATCTGCCTGCATATGAATTTCAGTTACGCAGTATAGAGCACATTGTCCCCACTGGGGATAGGCGGAGGATAGATCCTTTCCTCCGAAAATCCCTACTTCCAAAAGACGCTTGTTAATCTCAGTAACAGATATTCCAGTCTTGTTGAAATCTAAGACAAATTCTTTGAAAAAGGCTGTATCTTTAAAGCGCAAAGAGATCCCGGGAATGGCACACAGCTTATTCGCCGCATATTGAGATTTCTGAATAATGGTCTCCCCTACTTCCTGCATCCCCACTGGTCCAAGCAGGGATAGATAGACTCCGGCGGTAATTCCCCACAGGGCTGTCTGTGTTCCCACCGACTCCTTCCCCTTCTCCCGTTGGGCAAAGGATGTACGCTCATAGGCTACATCACCGAAGCCATATTCACCTTCCACTTCAGTAGGAACAATACCGAACAGGCGGGACGGATATTCCATCACATAAGTCTCTTCATCCCGGGTAGCGATGAATCCGGCTTGACCCCCACCATAGTTCATATGCATGCCCAGCGGCTGCAAATCTCCACAGACAATATCAGCACCGTAGCGGCTTGGAGGTTCCAGTACGCCAAGGGAGATCGGATCAACGCCCACAATAGAGATAGCATTTACCGCGTGCACAAGCTCAGATATTTCAGCACCCTGATCCTCAATAATTCCAAGATAACCTGGATTCTCGAAGTAGAACGCCGCCGTTCCTTCCTCAAGCTTGCCCTGCAGATCATCCAAATCTATTTTTCCTGTCACCGGATCAATCTCCACGTACCTAATCTCCATTACAGGTGTACAGTAATTGGTAATGATCTTGGCTTTATCCGGATCGACGGATCTGGAGAGCAGCGCAATCCTGCGGCCTGTAATCCGGCCAGCCATTCGGATGGCCGTGGAGGCGGCCTGTGCCCAGTCGAAGGTAGGGACGTTAACTACGTCCATATCGACGAGTTCGGCCATCAGGCTCTGATACTCGAACAAGGACTGAAATCGGCCGTGGTCTTCGTAAGGCTCTCCTGCATAAGCCGTCACGAACTCCGAGCGCTGATTAATTTCGTCGCATACAGCCGGAACGAAATGCTGCCAGCAGCCAGCCCCGAGAAAGTTGATATAATCGGCGCCATGCTTGTTCTTCGCAAGCAGAGCCTCGATATGTCGACGTAGCTCATATTCATTCATAGCTGGAGGAAGATTCATCTCCCGCTTAAGCTTCAGACTGTCTGGAATTGCATCATGCAGCTGGTCGACGGAGCTCAGGCCGATTTCCTTCAGCATTGCCTCACGGACTTCCGGTGCTGTATTCGGGATATAGGGATGGGCATAAGTTCTGTGTTCAGACAAGGTTAACGCCTCCGTCCTTAAAAGGTTGATTTAAAGTATTTATTTCTTTAACCGTTAGGCAATGCCGCCGCCATCCACAACGAGTACGCTTCCGGTGACCCAGGAAGACAGATCGCTAGCTAGGAACAATACCGCATTTGCGATATCACGTGGTGTACCCAATCGCTCCAATGGACGTCCCCCAGCAGAGGCTATGAGGAAAGTAGCTTCGTCCTGTTGAAGCTGCTTGGCTTCATCGCGTAAAAGCGGCGTATCCGTGTCACCTGGGGACACGCAGTTCACGCGAATGCTCGCGGGACCGTGGTCAATGGCCATGGCTCGGGTGAGATTGACCACTCCAGCCTTGGCTGCACAGTAGGAAGCGGCACGGTCCCCGCCTTTAAGGCCCCAGCCGGAGCCGGTATTAATGATGCTGCCACCACCTCCGCGCTCCATCACCGGGATCATATATTTGGAGAGTAGATAGACTCCCTTAAGCGATACATCCATCACCAGATCCCAGTCGGCTTCCTCAAGCTCGACAACGGTCTTGCGGCGGATAATCCCCGCATTATTGAACAGAATATCGACTTTGCCGTGCGCGTTCTCAATCTCTGAGGCGGCACGCATGCAGTCCTCTGAAGAGGAGACATCGCAGCGCTGGAAGGTAGCCGCCCCTCCCCGCCCTTTAATCTCAAGAACAGCCTGCTCCCCTTGACTTACATTGATGTCCAGCACAACCACATGTGCTCCGAAATCTGCAAGCAGTCCAGCCGTAGCAAGGCCAATACCTGAAGCACCTCCGGTAACAACAGCTATCTTTCCGCTTAGATTGAGTACATCCTGTGTGTGGAGCATGCTGTCTCCTCCTCTCATTGTTGTGGTTGTGGTAACCCAAACAGCATTTGTCTACCAAGCCACTCTGGCGTGGTATCTTCTGATAAAAACGGAATGAGCAGAATACGGAATGTAAAAGCTTCCGATGTTACCTTATGATTCGGCATCTGGGCAGGTCCACAACTGTTGCTGCCCAGCCCATTCTGCCGGTAATCCAGATTCAGCGTGACGAAGTCACGCGGAACAAGCTCGCTTGCATGTTGTGCCTCTTCAAGATCCTTGTCCGTATAACGGCGCGCGCTGAATTCAAGCGTCGGAATACCCGCAGCAAGTAGACCAAGTCCGGATGCGTCTGTGACGGATATCCATCTGACATCCATCCGGTTCCCATTCTCCTGCGGATATATATATGGAGTGAATAGTCCATCAATTGAAGCTGTGTACACTCCAACACGGCCTGCCTCTTTGCTGTCCGAATAATTCTCACCAGGTCCCCGGCCATACCATTTCACCCGATCCATGTCGCCCGGAATCTCCATCTGGAGTCCAATCTTAGGCAGCATTTCTGGCGGTTTGCCCTCCGGTGCGCCCTGCACATCCATAGTGATTTGTCCTATACTGGTTACGGTATAGGTGATTACACACCGGAAACCCCAATCAAAAACTGGCGGAGCAATCCTTGAACTTACTGTGATGCGGATAGCCCCTTCATCAAGCCGGGCCCAGCTAACCTCATCAACACGTTCTGTTAGCCGGTCCAGGTGTGCTTTGCGCCAGTCCGGTAGCACATACATGTCATTGTCGATCGGCGCACGCCAGAAATTCAGCCGCGGTCCGGCTTTCATTAGTTCCTTGCCATTCAGACGAAGCGAATCGATTCGCCCGCTCCGCGTGTCAAAGGTCATACGGAAATCCTCATTTGCGAGAATGATCTGCCCAGCAGCTTCTGTGCATTGAAGATTCCGCCTGATCTGTTGACTTCTCATCCCGATAGCAGCATTGGAATGGTCATCTGAATGCCCTGTATGACTATCGCCAACACGATTTCCCAACTCATCCTGCATTAGAAACTGAGCCCAAGCCACTTCATGCCCCTGCTCCGCCCAAAGACAGTCAGCGGCGATCGAGAAGCAGATGTTCAGCCACTGTTCCGCACCCTCACTGCGAAGGAGAGCATCAAGACTGTGGTCATAAGGAATCTCCACTTCTGCCTGTCCGCCCGCTTCAATCTCTGGCAGTGCAAGAACCCCGCTTTGAACGGTACGTCCATCCATGGTGATGCTCCAATCAGCATATAGGTGATCCAGTGTCAGGAAATCATAACGGTTAATCACATTAACCTTGTTCCTGCTTATATACTCGACGCGAACCGGCTCGATAATTTTCTTATATTCAAGCAGGCCCGGTGATGGCGTTCGGTCCGGGCGGACTAGACCATCTATGACGAAGTTGCTGTTATTGGGCACATCCCCGAAGTCCCCGCCATAAGCATAATCAGCCTTCCCATCCGCCGTCTTCCAGCTCAGCCCGTGGTCAATCCATTCCCACACAAAGCCGCCCTGCAATCTATCGTACTTGTCAAAAGTATCAAAATAAGGTCTTAATCCACCGGGGCCGTTGCCCATGGCATGCGCGAATTCACACAGAATATGCGGCTTCGGATGATCAGTCAACTGACCGAAGCCCTCCATCTTCTCAACGGAGGAGTACATCGTGCTTACCACATCACTGACCTCAGCTTCGCGATCTTCTTCGTAATGAATAAGCCGTGTTGGGTCAGCTTCTCTGCACCACTGCGCCATCGCCCGGAAATTGCAGCCGAAGCCGGACTCATTCCCAAGCGACCAGAAGATCACGGAAGGATGATTCTTGTCGCGCTCAACCATTCGCTGAACGCGCTCCACGTAGGCTTCCTGCCAGGCAGGATCATCGCTGAGTCTGGAAATGTTGCCTAGCAGTTCGAATCCGTGTGTCTCCAGATCGGTCTCTTCCATAACATATAAGCCGTACTCATCACACAGATCATAGAACCGGGGATCATTCGGGTAGTGCGCGGTTCTTACAGCGTTAATATTGTGCTGCTTCATCATCTTGATGTCCTGTAGCATGGTGGAGACGGTGACTGTGCGACCTGTATCCGGGTGATGGTCGTGACGGTTGACTCCTTTGAGTTGAATCGCCTTTCCATTCACCAGGAATTGTCCGCCGCGCACCTCAACTGTGCGGAATCCAACCCGCTGAGCCGTCATCTCTACCGTATCTCCACTTTCATCCAACAAAGTGATCTTCAGATGGTATAAATTGGGTGATTCTGCACTCCACAGTTCCGGCTGTCGTACCGGCATTATAAGCTGCACATTCTTTCCTGCAGTAACCCGATCCTCAGCGCATGCAACAGATTCACCACTTCGTTTAAGCAGTTCAAGCCGCAGACTGCCCTGTTCAGCAGCTTCCCCTTGTATGTTCACATGAACAGACAAGATCCCATCATGGCTTGATTCATCCAGTTCCGTTATAATCCGATAATCGGCAATGCGGAGCGAAGACGGCTCGGAGAGCAGATACACATCTCTAAAAATTCCGCTCATCCACCACATATCCTGATCTTCCAGATAACTGCCGTCCGACCATTGGTACACTCTAACGGCTAAAGTATTGTGGCCCGGTTTCACATAAGGAGTGAGATCGAATTCTGAGGTTAGGCGGCTGCCCTGACTGTATCCGACCGGTTTGCCGTTTACCCAGATATGAAACGCACTATCCACCCCGTCGAACTTAATGGCGACATTCCGTCCGTTCCAGGATTCAGGCAGCATGAACTCTCTAACATAACTGCCTGTCGGATTCTCGTCAGGCACATGCGGGGGGTCTGCCGGAAACGGATAATATAGGTCCGTATAATGTGGAGTTCCGTATCCCTGTAGCTGCCAGTGCCCTGGTACCTGAATCTCATCCCAGCCGGAAGTATCATACGCCTCCTCGTAGAAATAATCCGGGGCCCACTTTGGCCCTTTTGCATAATTGAACTTCCATATGCCATTCAAGGATTTGAACCAGGGGGAGCTTCCCCTATTGTAAGTTAGTGCCCCTGACCAGTCAGAATAGGGGATGAAGTAGGCCCGGCTTTTGGCCCGCCCTCGCTGAAGGATGCCAAGATCATCCCAATCCCTCCCGATAGTTTGCTGTGACATGGTTCATTTCTCCTCTCTTTTCTCTACTCTGCGCTGTGTGCTGTTATTAGATTTTCCGAACCCGCTACGGCGAATTAACCTTTAATGCCCGTAGTCGCAATGCCGCCAACGATGTAGCGTTGAGCGAAAAAGAAGATTGCCAGCGGCGGAATCGAGATCAGAACTGTAATCGCCATAATGGACTGCATATCCACACCGTACATCCCTTTGAACTGTGAGAGCCCTAGGGTCAATGTGTATTTCGTCTGGTCGTTAAGGAAAATGAGCGGACCCAGATAATCATTCCAACATCCCATAACCTGGAACACAGCGACCAGGATCAGCGAAGGCCCCATCAGCGGGACAATAATCCGTGTTAATACGGTCAGCTTATTGGCTCCGTCGATTGTAGCTGCTTCGTCTAGCTCCCGCGGGATGGTGAGAATGAACTGCCGCAGCAGGAAAATGAAATAGGCGGACCCGAAGAAAGACGGTACAATAAGAGCTTTGAGCGTATTAATCCATCCCAGAACGTTGAACAGCATATACTGCGGGATCATAGTGACTTCCCAGGGAATCATCATGGTTGCCAACACAACCAGGAACAGAAAATCCCTGCCCTTGAACTGAAATCTGGCGAATCCATAGGCTACGAGCGTGCATGAAATCAGTTGACCAAACGTCGACAGGATGGTAATAATCAGTGTATTTTTCAGAAACATATTGAAAGGTTGAATGTTCCACGCCTCTGCAAAATTGCTGAACTTCCATACAGAAGGAATCCATTTAGGTGGAAAAAGATACAGCTCGGACTGTGACTTGAGCGCAGTCGTAACCGCCCAGAACAGCGGGGCTATGAACAACAGTGAAAAAAAGAGCAGCAGGACGTATACGAGTATTTTCTTCACAAAGAACGTCTCCTTCCTTGAGCCTTCAGTTTCTCCTGAGGATTCTTCTTCATTTCACCTTCGTAGAACACCCAGGCTTCCGAGGATTTGAACACAAGAAAGGTCAAGCCGAGCACGATCAGGAACATGAACCAGGCGTTAGCTGCCGAATATCCCATTTTGAAATACTTAAACGCATTCTCATACATGTACATGGCATAAAAATATGTTGCTTTCATTGGACCGCCTCCGGTCAGCAATAAAGCCAGGGTCAGCTGCTGGAAGGCTGCAATGATGGATGTAATTAAGTTGAATAAAATCGTCGGAGTGATCATCGGAATCGTCACACTGAAGAATTGTCTGAGCTTACCTGCCCCATCAATGGAAGCGGATTCATAAAGATCTCTCGGAATCCCTTTGAGGCCAGCCAGAAAGATCAGCATCATCGATCCTTGTCCCCAGAGACTTGCAATCACCATCGCTACTAATGACCATTGCTTATCATTGAGCCAATCAGGGCCCTGAATACCGATCAGGGACAGAAAGTAATTCAGAATCCCGTAATCACCGCTGTACACCCAAGACCAGATCATAGCCAGAGCGACACCGGATATAACGGAGGGAATATAAAAGGCGGTTCGGAATATAGCACTGCCCCGTGTCTTCTGATTCAAGAGAATCGCAAGCCCAAGCGCCACAATGATGTTCAATGGAACGAACAGAGCTGCAAATTTGAGGGTGACCCCGAGTGAGGTCCAGAATAACGGGTCATCCGTAAACATTTCCGCATAATTGCCAAACCCGATAAAGTGTACTTCGCCGACAATCGGCCAATCAAAAAAAGAGATGATAAGGGAAAATAACAATGGCCCCAAGGTGAACACGAGGAATCCGAAGATCCAAGGAAAAATGAAGAGGTAGGGAACAGCCCTACCCCAACTACGTTTTCGTGTAGGCTTGAGCTGGGCCATAGGCTCCCCTGCTTGATGCAGAAAGGTCTGAGCCATCTCTTAACCTTCTTTCTGTAAATGTGTTATTTCAAATAACGTTGACTATCTTTAACAGCCTGATTCAGCACTTCCTGGGCATTGCTGCCGTGCATAACCGCTTCCACCGCAGCAGAGAGCTGGCGGTTCACTTCATTCCATTTCGGATTGAGCAGGAACGCAGGTGTATTGCTGGAACGTTCCAGCATCGTGTAATACGGTTTATAGAGCGGGTCCTGATCTTTCTTCAGCTCGTTTACGACACTGACCCTTACAGGCAGATCTGCCACACGCATCTTGATCGAATCATTAGATACATAGAATTTCACGAATTCCCAGGCCAGATCTTTCTGCTTCGAATCCTTGGCGATGGACAAAGCGGACTCCGCGAGCACGCCTTTGACCGGTTTGCCCGGGAACGCAGGGATTTCGACCGTTCCTACATTTATGCCTGCCGTCTTGAACGATTCCAGCGGCCAGATACCGCTCTCCCACATAGCGATTTTACCTGCTTTAAAAATGTCATCTCCGCTCTGCTGGCCTTTGCCTCCGGTCAGCACAGCCGAGCCGTTCTTAACCATGTCGCCGAGCATCTGGATAGACTCAGCTGTCTCTTTGCTGTTCATAAATCCTTCAATCGTTTTCCCGTCATCAGAGATGAACGAGCTTCCGTTGCTCCATACGAAGCTCTGAAGGTCATACGTATCGTTCTCTGCCCGAACCCCGAACCCGTACTGCTTCTTCGACTTATCGCTGAGCTTGGCCGCGATGTCCTGGAACTCCGTCCATGTCCATCCATCCTTCGGATAAGGGATCTTGGCATCATCGAACAACTTCTTGTTGTAATAGACCACACGTGTGGTGAACCCTGCCGGAATGCCATATAGCTTGCCGTCAATTTTGCCATAGTTGAACAATCCCGGATAGAAATCTTCGATGTTCAATTCTTTATCTTTGCTCGAATAGCTGTCCAGTGGTTCCAGGGATTGATGATAGGTCGGGAAATCCCACATATACATCACATCTGGCGGATTGGTTGCCCCGAATCCGGCGGCAAGCTTCTGGTCAAAACCGTCTGCATAAGCCTCTACCTGAACCTTCGTGCCCGGATGGGCTGCTTCGAATTTCTTGGCGATGTCTTGCTCAATCTTGAGCGCGTCTCCGGTATCCCATGTCGCAAAACGAAGCGTCTTCGTCTCCCCTGAGCCTGCAGCACCTGTGGATGATGAAGGCTCACTGTTCCCCCCGCAAGCTGTGACCATAGTTGCCATTAACGTAGTGGCAAGTACAATAAGAGAAATTTTCTTTTTCACTGTGGCAGCCTCCCCTTTGAATGAGGTAATAATAATTGAACCGCTTTCATCTTAACTTTTATGAAAGCGGTTCAAAACCGATATCTATTCGAATGTTTGCGTACTTTTGTTCGATTTACAGATCGGGGTGTCCATCTGTTCGAATCACGGCGTCTTTTTGTTGTATGCGGTAATAACTAGGCGTCTGACCCGTGCAGCGCTTGAACCATTTGCTGAAATATTTACTGTCGCCCAGCCCTGTCCGCTCCGCAATATCCTGCATCGTCAACTGCGTATCCCGCAGCAATGCCTTGGCAAGCTTAAGCTTCCTTTTATATTGAAAAGCCACAAAGCTGTCGCCAACCGTCTTCTTAAATAGGATCGAGAAATGGCTTCGGCTAAGTCCCACCTGGCTCGCCAAATCGCTAACCGACCAATCCGCTCCAGGGTTCTCATGCAGAAGCTTCACGGCCTTCCAGATCGGCTCAGGCCAGTCCTGGGACGAAATACCATGCAGCTTCTCCACTTCCGCTTCCTTGTGAAGCGCCATGAAGGCCTTGCTTAAATCTTCAGCGTTGCCCAGCGGTCCTCTCTTAGCCCATTTCAGCTTCTCGATTTGGCTTTTCATCTGAACGAGCAGACTGTCCGCAATCTCCAGCTCGTCACCAGGTACAATCCAGTAGCAAAGGTCCTCACCGTAAGGGATGATAACAGGTGCGCTATGGGGCATCCGGCTATTCTCATCCTCATTAAGCTTGACGAGATCCAGGTAAGTACAATCGCATCCACAGGTCTTGATCAGATAAATGTACAAGGGTTCCCTATTCAGCGGCAGCTTCTCCCTAATGAGCTTATCTATTTCGTCAACAAATTTGCTGCTGTGTCCACTCTGCCAGGCAAACAAGAGAGAGCCCAGCCGTTCTCCATAGATTTCGCTTGTTTCAGCATCCGCTACGGGAGCAGACGATGTCAGCTCCCTCTGGAACTTCTCCAGCATTCCTTCCAGCTCTTCATCTTCAAAGGCCGTCTTAAGCAGATATCCTGAAGCCCCAAGCTTAATTCCCTGCTGAGCAAACTCAAAGTCACGGTGACAGCTCAGCAGAATAATCCGGGTGTCCTTATCGACCTCTTTAACTTTGCGTAACAGTTCAATCCCATTCATCTCCGGCATGACGATATCGGTGATCACTATTTGAGGCAGGTGAATCTGATAGGCCTCCCAGGCTTTAAGGCCGTTTGGCGCATCCGCCACCACTTCCATCCCATACTTATGCCAAGGAATTGTAGAGCGAAGTCCTTTGCGCACGATACTCTCATCATCTGCAATTAACACTTTAATGGTCTTGGTTGTCTCCATGCGGACTCTCCTCCTTCTTGGGCCACCGAATTACGATAGTAGTGCCTTCACCTTTCGTAGAATGCACCGTCAAGCCATACTGCTGTCCGAAATGAAGCTTGAACTTCTGATTCGCGTTCTGAACACCGAGTCCTCCGCGTCCCTGCGGTTTGCTTTCCGGCTTTGCACGCATAAGCGCCTTCAGCTTCTCTTCAGTGATCCCTGCACCGTCATCAGACAATGTTAACAACAGATGCTCGCCTTCCTCCCGTACACTTAACGAAATGGTCCCCTTCCCATCTTCAAATCCATGAAAAAAGATGTTCTCGAAGAGCGGCTGAAGGGTCATACGGGGAATCAGATACGGCTTAAACTCTTCGTCACAGGTCTGTTCATAACTGAATGCCGACCCGTAACGGATCTCTTGTATTTTCAGAAAATGCTCAATCATGCGGAGTTCACGTCCTAGCGTGATCAACTCCTGAGAGATATCCAGATTACCTTCGAGCACCATCGTCAGATGATAGAGCATCTGGCGGATATCCTCTGCCCCTTGGAGTCTTGCCTTCCACTGGATAGAATTCAGCGTATTGAAGAGCAAGTGTGGATTAATTTGGTAGTGGAATGCCTTAAGCTCGGCCTCCTTCTTCAGCCGCTCACTCTGCTCCACTTCCTGCACAAGGGATTGAATCCCCCCCACCATACGGTTGAAGCTGGTGTCCAGGCTACCGAGTTCATCCTTGCCTTCCACCAGGGTCCTCGTGTGTAGCTTGCCAAAGCTGACCTTCTGCATCGAGTCTTTCAGCCTGCGAATTCGAGCTGTGAATTTCGATGAGAATATATAAGCTAGCCCAAAGGCAAGCAGACAAGAAACAATGGCTACAAGTACTGTGTTGGAGCGAATCAGGTTCGAGGAAAAATAAAATGCTTTGGCCGGCAATCTTGCTTCAATCTTCCATCCGTTGGCTGTCAGTGTCCTATTCCACACCACGTCACTACCGTCTGGAGTGAATGGAGAATCTGAATGGTAAACGGGTTGCCCTTCAGAATCAGTTATCGTCAAATGCGCTTTGGTATCTTCTTCAAACATATGGAACATATCAAGAAGAACCTGCGCATTCTCTTCAATTAAGATCGTGCTTCCATGCTGGGTTCCAGCCGGATTATTAATCCGTACAGCCAGCCCCAGTATAGGTTCTCCGGTATCCGAAGCTTCCATGCCATGATTCATAGGATAGAAGCCCAGCCAATAGGGCCCTTTGGATGAATAAGTAAGGGCCCGCCAGGCGGGGATATCATTAAGCTTACTGACATTCAGATTATTCTCTCCATAGTAATAACCAGAGCGGGTAATCAGATAAATACCTCTTGTCAGATCCGTCTTAAGTGATTTAAGCAGCGCCTCGAAGTCATCTTTATCCATAATCTCCTGATACGTAGTTGGAACGTGATCACCTAGTCCCACCCGTGCAGGATCAAGGAGATACGAATAAATTGTTCCTGTCGTCTGATTCATCCGGTTCAAAGCGGAGCTGATCTGCTGATCAAGTTGTGCCACGGTGTTCTCCCCGTATTTCCCGAATTGAGAGTTGATGACTATAGCGGATTGATAATAGTTCAAGGCTCCCAGTGACAGTAGCGGAATAATCGCGACTATAAGAAAGCAAAAGAGCAGCTTAGTCCGGATGCTGAAATAAGAGCGAATAGAGAAGCGATGATATAACTTCTTAAAGAAAAGACTCCACATGACTTCTCATCCCCGCCTTATATATTTCATTTTTATAGTTGAAGTGTAGCACGGACTGGCACGCTCGGGAATATCTCGGAAAATGGGAAAGCACTTCCCCTCACGCCGATCTTGACCAGGAGGAAGTGCCCGTATGTTTTTAAGTTGTATACTCGTGCCCTAGGATTAAGAAGACACTTGAGGTCCAAGTAAACGCCCTGTCGCGAAGCCCTTGACCCGTCAGGGCATCGAAGTTCTCAGCCATGCCACTCTTGTTCAGCATATTGCAGAATCGGCGGGCTATCTCGCTTGCCAGTTCAACATCCCCCGCCGCGGCCACACCTTCCACGAGCAACATGGTTGATGGCGCCCAAATCGGGCCCCGCCAATAGCCATCCGGCGTGTAGTATGGGCTCTTCACACTCTCTGTAGCCCAGCCGTTCGGCGTCAAGAAGCGGCTCTCATCCCGCAGGCCATCCAGCAGTGCGCGCAGGATTGGCTCCGGAAGCCGCTTGCCAAGCAGAATGGGCACGAAGAGCAGCAGGCTGTCGCCGTCGGATGCTTCGTGAGTTCCAGAACGGCAAGCGGTGAACCTTCCATCCTTCCAGAAATGACGCAGCATTTTCTCCAGGGTCTCCTCGCCTAATCGTCTCCATGCGGTGCTTTCGTCGGTAAGCCCCAGAAGCCCGGCAATTTCGGCAAGCAGTTCAATCTGCAAGATTAAAAATGCTGCCAGATCCGGACTCTCCACCGGAATCCCGTTATTAAAGGCAGTACTGTTGTCCCAACCCGAATCGTTTCCATGATTGTACTGTGGTATACCGTCCTTGTCGTTATCCCGGTAATGGAACCACCAGTTCGTCCACTTGCTCAAGGGCCCATATACTTCACGAAGATGGGATTCCTTAATATAATCCGTCCGCTGCATCATCCAGGCCAGTGTCCAGCCATGAATAGGGGGTTTGTTGCAGTTCCAAAGCTCGTACTTGTCGTTGATAAAGTCCGGAATCAGGCCACTCTCATCCTGGCGGTCGAAGAAAATCATAAACTGGTCCCAGGCCAGCTCCGGGTGATGTCTGACCAGAGCCATCGCATTGAAGCAGTGATCCCAGCTCCAAATATTCGTCATCCAGTTCTTCGACATATACATTGCTGGCCGGGTCAAACATCCTTCCGCGGGAACCAGACAGGACCAGGTAATATAAGCCGCCAGTTCACGGCCGTCTTGCCAGCGTTCGGGAACGGTCAAGCTGGCACCCAGCCACTGGTCATATTCCTGTTGCACCGCTAGTACCGCTTCCTCCCATGGTGTCCAGGCATCACGCCGTTCCCATACCGTGCGGAATTCTTCCACCGCGAACTCGGCAATTTCCGTACCCGCTTCAGGGATGAACTCCGCCACAATGCGGGAACTTTTGATTTTGTCCCAAGGTACCTCCATCCGGAGAGCCCCGGTTAACCGGGTGAGCATGAACCGGCATTCATGGGTGAAGCTGTTTACTTCCCAACTGCCTGCGCTATGTTCATAAGCATAATCGTAGGCTGAGGTACGGAAGGTTAGGCGGATGCCACATCCTCTGCTCTTGAAACGGACCGTACGGCCATCTGTGATACAGATCTCCGCATAGATATTGTCGGTATCCGTATTCAAACGAAGCAGTGCAGGCTCTGCCTTAGCCACGTACGGAATATACTGATTACTCTCGTCCAGCAGTTCAATTTGAAAAGCTTCACCAAATTTATCATCCCCACCACGCACGGTCCGTAAGTAAAGTCCCTCCGCCCTGACATCCGATTCAGGTAGTTCAGAAATAGCCAGAAAGGTGCCTCTTCGGCTGAAGGGTACCGTGTTAAGATTAAAGTTCATATCGTTGGACTCCTTTCCAAAGGAAGTATGCGCTTTCAGTTTATCCAAGGCGTCAGAATTACGAAACAGACAGGTGTTAGCGATGGGGCGTCATATTGTTGGAGTGAGAAGTCTGAGGCGTACACGGGTGTCTTTTTGTTAGATGATCAGGGGTACAAATGTTAGCACCTCTTTGTAAACGAGCATATCGATAGGGAAACGGCATATGAGTTTGGTAGAAAAAAAGGTTATCCGTAATACCTCATGTAGGCATTAACGGGATAACCTTTTGCTGGTAATTTAATTTAATGGAATAGAATAAAACAGTCTGGATCCGTTGTTGTTGGTATACCATACAATTTTGTCGCCGCTAACAATAGGGCTGCTTTCTGATAGTACAAAGTTCTTAATCGTTTGGATACCGCCAGTGGTTGCACCCTCTCCATTTATAAGAACATATTTCAGGTCACCCGGATGATTCTCTTTATCAAACTCCTGCCACAGCACCATCATTTTGTCGTCTGTGATTTTTACTAGTTTAGGAATGGAAGCGATCTGGTTCGTACCAACATATTTAGCCAAGGTGATGTGGTTCACTGCTGTGCTAGACAGGTTGGCTTTTGGTAGAACACTAAGAACGATATCTCTCTGATCCTTCTCCAGTCCCACCATCTCATAAGACGTATATTCTTTGACAAGCGAATGGTCAATCGTATTCATAGCGACAATATAGTTCGCCGAAGACATCTCAAATCCGCCTATAGAAACGCCTGTGGTGTTCGCTCCGATTTTGCCGGGAATATTAAACAGGTCTACCTCGTTATAGCTGGTTCCATTTCCTTTATTCAGCACAATCGAACGAGGATAGGCATCACCATGATCCACTAGAACATGCGTAGCACCATCAAACAATACATATTGATCAAAAGAGTGGCTGACATGATTCTTCTGGAATCTTCCCAGATCATTCGTCACGGTCATTGTTTGGGTATTCACGATAATGGTCAGCTGCGATTGATGATTTAGTTTATCTTCTGTCGTGTATCTTGTACGTGAAGTGTGGAATACAAGCGTATCACCAGCCTCGGCCATACTACCAGAGCCAGAATCAAAAGGGCTAACCGTATAACTCTCGCCACCCTTAATGGAGACACTATCTACTCTATTAAAGCTTTTATCATAACGGACAATACGAATCACTTCTTTGCTATCATTCTCTTCGCGATTCTCTTGTCCAAAAGCAATATAGTTATACTTCTCCCCACTATAGAAACCACCAAATATCGGAAGCTCAAAAGGGATACTCTTATTTCCAGTTAGTTCAAACTTCTCATTATATGATTCAATCGTAACTTCCTTATTCGCCTCAAGGACACTTTCAGTCCCGTCATTATTATTCACGAGATAGGAAGTGGCCGTACTTTTCCATCTGGGAAAATAAGAAGATACAGCGTTACTTTCGGTTTTCACCGCCGTCTTTACCCGGTAAGCATGATCTGGAACTTTTGAGAACAAGGATATGCGATCAGACTGAACGTCATATTCGATATCGAATGGAATTTTCCCCGCCAAATCTCGCAACTGAACATAGTTATTCTCGTCAATATTGTACGCCGTAATCGACTGTAGCTGTCCGTTCACTAGTACTTTAGAGGTCGACAGCGTAGCTGAATAATTTCTATTGCGACTATAGTAGTTGCTGCTAGCTTTCTTTTCGGGAGTATAGGCTTGCCCGGTTATGATCTCTATCGCATTGTTTGCTTTATTCCAAGTGATATCAAATTGACTGGCTGTTCCCGAGAAATACTCCGCTACATCGCGCAGCCGGAAATAATTGTTGTTCGAGATATTGAATCCGTTCAGGTCCCTTTGTTCTCCGTCAAAATATGTACTGCTCTCGGTTACCTTAGCCTTCACCGTACTGCTCGCAAAGGTTGTAGTGCCTAGTGCTGGTATAACCAGTAATACAATTAGCAAAACACTAAAAATCCTCTTCATCCAACTTTTCCCCCATTTATATATAAATAAAAATACTATAATTTTTATCGGTATTTTATTCCTATTCCTCCACCACATAACTTACAAACGCCAAGCGCTTACTATCCGGAGACCACGAATTCACGTTAATCGTACCTTGTCCTCCAAACAATTGTACTAGTGTGCGATAATCTCCTCCCGTGCTTGCCATCAATCGAATCTCAACATCCTTATTCGCAGGGTGATCGCCAGGATCTACATCTCCTTTGCGGTAACTCAGGTAGGCTATCGTCTGACCATCTGGCGATACATGCGGGAACCAGTTATTACTCTCATCAAAAGTCATCTGTGTTTGCTCAGTGCCATCGGCATTCATTCGCCATATCTGCATCAGCCCTGTACGCACCGAGTTGAACCATATATGTCCACCATCTGGTGAATATTCAGGCCCATCATCCAGCCCAGGCGAATCCGTCAGTTGTACCTCTACTCCCCCGTCTACTGGAATGGTATAAATATCATACTGACCATTGCGCTCTGCACAGTAAGCTAACTCAGCACCGTTTGGAGACCAACCATGTAAATAGCTTGGAGCATTCGGTGTAACTAGAACCGGTTCGCCACCCTCCATGGGAAGAATATATATACGAGATTTACCATCTTCTTTCGTATGGTGACTAATTGCGATCTTAGTGTTGTCAAAAGACAGAACATGATCGTTATTACATTCCGCAGCAAATCCCGAGTCAATTTGAACAAGCTCACAGGTTGCGATGTCGAACGAATAGAGACAACCTCGACTATTATAAATAAGATGCTTACCATCGCTAGTCCAATTGGGTGCCTCGATTAAATAATCAAATGAGCGGAGCGCAGTACGTTCCCCAGTATGTACATCTACGATTTCTAATGTGCTAATCACTTTCATTGTCCTCTCTCCCATCGTTAAAATATGTACATAACCCACTTCGACAGCTATTCTTAATCCCCTTTCTTCTGGTCATACTATTGTATAAGAAAAAAGATCCGCCTCGAAGAGTTCACTCCTCAAGGCAGATCCATACTCATCTTATAAACGTCCAGCCGCTTTTACTTTTACCAGCAAGGCATTGCCCGGCAAGTATGCAATCGGAATATCCTCAGACAATACGATCTGAACGGTATTGCGATCTGCACCGGCTAGAACAGCTTGCTCTATTGCATGGCTGCGGGCATCTTCCTTAGCTTCATCATAAGACATTTCGTCCAGGGAATAAATGCGCTCTGTCTCCCCGCTCACCTCACCTAACGCAGCGCCAATCGCATTCGCAGCATCATAGTGATCCGGTCTCACAATCCGTGATACACCTTCAAGCTTGTCTGCCACAAGAATACTTCCGCCACCGACCAAAATGACGTCAACAGGATCTGAGCTTGTCTTCATCCGATCAATCGCTTCCTCGATATCCCGCGTAATGATCTCATCTGCTCTCTTGCAGATCGATTCATCAAGTACCTCTGTCTGCGCATCTTTCCACTCGTATCGATTAAGCTTCACCGCCACATCGGTTGCTGTGAGCGTATCACCACCAAAGATGAGGCCGCGCTTCAATAGCTCGTACCCCACGCTATCCGGACCCACTGTTACCTGATCCTGCGTTTCATCTAAGCGAACGATTGTACCGCCGCCGATCCCGATCGATAAGATATCCGGCATGCGGAAGTTCGTGCGAATGCCGCCAATCTCAACCGCAGCGGATGATTGACGCGGGAAGCCTTGCATCAAGACGCCGATATCTGTCGTGGTGCCACCAATATCAACAACAAGTGCATCATTCAGACCTGACAAGTGTGCCGCACCCCGAATGGAATTCGTCGGACCGCAAGCAATCGTCAGAATCGGGTAACGAAGCGCATATTCACTGTACATCAGTGTTCCATCGTTCTGACAGATGTATAGGCTCGCGTCAATTCCATAAGTGTGAAGCGCCTCTTCGAAGCCCTTTACGACTCCAGCAATAACGTTAAGTAATGCGCCGTTCAGCAACGACGCGTTCTCACGCTCGAGCAATCCAATACTTCCAATCTCATGAGACAACGTCACAGGCATATCTGCGCCAAGTACTTGCTTCGCAAGTTCTTCGACACGATTCTCCTGCGAGGTATTCACTGGGGAGAACACACCACAGATCGCAACCGCTTCGACTTCACCCTTCATTTTCAAAAAGCAGTCTAGAATCTCTTCTTCATCCATTTCAACAATCGTGCGGCCATCATACTCATATCCACCATGAACAACATAAGCATGTGGGCAAACCGTTGCCTTAAGTGTATCGTCCCAATCCGCAAGTGGAGGAACCGCAGTTGTTGCCGGTGCCCCGATTCGAATCAAGCCGACTTTCCCCAAGTGCTTGCGCTCTACAATAGCATTCGTACAGTGCGTAGTTCCGAGCATTGCATAACGAATCTGCGCCGGATTCACACTACTCTCTGCTAACAAACGACGGATGGATTCAGTAATGCCTTCATTTACATCACGTGTGGTATGCACTTTTATCGTATGAATGGTGTTTAACTTGGAGTCGAGCAAGGCTGCATCTGTATTTGTCCCGCCGACATCAATCCCAATGCGGTATATTTCTTCCATGTTGTCTACATTCGTATGAGACATTACTCTGCTCCCCCTTTCTCTGCTGCCAATTGTTCAATTGGAATATAAGGTGCATCATAGCCAAAATATTGTGGACCTACCGTCTCGAGGCCCTTTGGTGAACGCCATTTCGGATCACAAGGGAAACCAACCACACTCACCCGGGCACCGTATTTCAAATTCTCAGTCGTGATTGGCATACCGGTATCCTGGTCAAGCACAGAGATCAGGTCAGGAGTAATAGCAATTGAATGTCCATCTTCTGTGGCAAGAAGGAACTCATTCTGGAAGAACAAAGTCATCGTACGTCCCTTTTTAGCATCTGTACCTTCGAAGATCGCTTCACCGCGTGTAAATCCGCCTTCTGTACGACGGCGAATGTCTACTGCCTTCCCCTGGAACAATGCATATCCATTCAGCTGCTTCAGCAGCATTTCAATTGGATTCTGCTTCAATTCCTTGGACTCGAACAATGTTTTTCCGATCTCATACGCAAGCGTCAAGGTATGTGGGATTGCACTTTGCTTTACCTGCGCTCCAGTTACCGGATAATCACAAATCGAAGCTGATCCGCCCATTTGAATCGTAACCGCACGCGCCATCCGCTCTTCCCAAACACCGTCGATCGCATGCATAAGCACACCGTTGCCGCGTTCATCTGCCATCGTAATCGGACTGCAGTCAATACCGTCCAAGTAGAACGTCACCATTTGCGATTCTGGAAAAGCCCGTCCCATGGCATCCGCATCTACGATAGGAATATTGCGTTCCGCAGCCGTAATTACGGGAACCAGAGAGTTACCGCCACCTACCTCAATCGGCATAATGGCGCTCACCTTGCGTCCAAGCTCTTTCTCAATCATATCCAAAGGCTTGATCATTTGCTGAATCGAAGGAATCTTCTCATTCATAACCGTAGGTGCGCCAATCATGGATATAGGAACAACCAATGCATCGTCCTCCAGATCCTCAGGACTTAATAAACGAACAGGACCATATTTGCGAATGGCTTCCATCGCCATCAATTTACCAATATGCGGGTCACCGCCCCCGCCTGTTCCAAGAACGGCTGCACCAACAGCAATGTATTGCACCGCTTGTTCATTTAATTCTGTTAGTTTGTGATTTCTCATGATGTTATCCCTTCTTAGTCATGATTTTGCCGACAATCCACTGCACGATAAAGGCGAACATAAACGCATCTAATGCCGGTACGCTCGTGATTTGGAACCATCCAAATCCATCTGGCGATGCGGTTGTCATAAAAGCGAACAACGTAGCTGCAACCCACACCGCTAAGGAGCGAATCACCCAGTTCTTATTGCGATCCAGACCTTCAAAAGTGAATTTCTTTCGATCTACAAGCAAAAATTCGGACGTGTAGATCCCCCCGATTGGAGAGACAAACACCGTAATAATATTTAGGAAAGATAAAAACTTATCATAGATGCCAAGTACGGCAAGCAACGTAGCAAAGATACCTGCCACAATAGTAATTAGCTTTTTCGGAACCTTTTGGAACACGACAGAGAACCCTAGCGAAGCAGAATATAAATTGTTCGTGTTTGTCGTCCATTGGGCAAGCGTTAAGACGATAATGGCTGGAAGCCCAAGTCCTAGCGCAATGAAAATATTCGTCAGATCATCTGTGTCCATAATTCGAGATAGGAAAATAGCTACAATTGTCATGAAGCTGTTACCCACAAAAAAGCCAATAAAAGCCGCGGTTATAGCATGCTTCGGTGTGCGCGCCCAACGAGCGATATCCGGTGAAAGCACCGTGCCGACAATAAAGATACCAATAACAAGCGAGATCGCTGTCCCCATCGGGATCGCTGCTCCGCTAATCGGTTCCCACACGGCTGAAGCTCCTTTGGTATGGAACGCGGAATAAATAGCCACTCCGATAAACAAGATAAGCAATGGTACGGACCAGGTGCTTAGTCGTTCAATAGATTGATATCCCCAAATAGCTGTAGACATCATCAAAAGCCCACCTATGAATGAAAGCACCCCTAAGGACAGATGAATATCCCATAATTGACTAAAAGCAGTCTGCATATTCGAAGCGAAGAACCCGACCTGCACCCCAAACCAACCGAGTGAGAAAATACCGAGGATAACCGCTACGACACGTGCACCCATATTTCCGAATAGAAACCGAGAGATCATCGATGTCGATAACCCTGTTTTCGCTCCTACATACGCACATAACGCTCCGATCACCCCTAGGATTAACGAACCGATTATTGTTGCTGTGAGTGAATCCGTCAGATTCATTCCATTGCCAAGCTGAGCACCCAAGAACATCGCTGATAGGTCAATCCCGATGGCGATCCAGACGAGCGACATAGATAGCCATTTTTTACGCAAATGAGCTGGAACCGGCTCTCTCTCAAAATCCCCCGAGCTAAGCTCGTTCCCCTTTACTTCACTTACTTCTGCCATTCTCCCCATCCCCTTGTTGTTATCTTCTTCTGTAGCGCTATGAGGACGCACCCTTCCAATACATTTCAAACGCATGGTTCAGCTTACGCTCATAAATTCCCTTAGAAGTGTAATAGAAATACTGCATGCTTAATCCATCCATCAAGTTGAGAAAAGCATCTGCGAGAAGCTGAACGGATTGATCGCGAATTACTCCCTCTTCCATCCCTTTCGAGATGAATTGTTCAATGCTCTTCGTCAGCATCGCGTCGGACTCTAGAAATGCTTCCTCAATCGTTTCCTTTAAGAATGCCGGTGGGAAGACCACATACCTCAGTACAATTTTGCTTGCTTCAGGACTCTTCTGATAGAACTCATACTGTCTAGACAATATGCCTCGTAGACTTTCCTGCGCACTCAGTACTTTCTGCTCTTCCGATAGCTCTTGAATATAAGTGTTATAGGACTGCATAGCCTCACGAAAGACCGTCATAAACAAATCCTCTTTATTCTCAAAAAAGGCATAGATCGCCGGAGTCTTCACGCCAACTTCCTTCGCAATTTCAGAGAGAGCCGTACCCTCGTAACCCTTCTCTCCGAATAGTCGCATCGCTACTTCTTTCAACTTGTTTTTGGTCAAGACATTCCACATCCCTTACTTACTTAATTAACGTTAATTAAAAAACACTATACATCTTTATGCATAATAATTCAATGTTTTTCATAAAAAATAGCCATCAATACATACAAAAAAGCCGACCAACATCAGGATAATCCCTGAATTATGATCAGCTGAACGGTGAACTGGGTTTACTTTAGAAGCAAAGTTGTTAATGTAATCTTTCATCAAACATGAGTTGAATTTGAATACCAAAGGGATCTTCAATGATACCGTAGGCTTTACTAAACACATTACTAGATAAAGGAGCAATAATTTTCACGCGCTCATCCGTGATTAAGCTACTATAGAAGTGTTCAATTTCCTCTAGGTCAGCACTTTGAATACATAATGAAGTGTTATTACCCACTGTATATTTCTCATTCGTATTCATTGTATCTTCTGCTATCATTATTTTTGTTTTTCCGATTAACAGGACAGAGTGAGTAATATAATCCTTATTTTCATCCGTAAGCTGTATGGAGCTGTCACGTTCTGCTAGTTGTTGATAGGTAACACGTAACAATTCCTCTGCATTAAAATGCTTTTTGTAAAATTCTATAGCTTCCTTGGCTCTTCCCTTCATCGATAAGAAAATAGCTACTTCTAGTGTTGTACTCATAGTGTAAATCTCCTTCGTATATTTGATATGTGATCTTAAACTTATTATCATATATAAAGGTATCAAAACATGACACCTTAATAAGGAGCTTTTTATATGAAGAAATCAGAACGATTAAATGACATGATGAGATACTTAAACGGGCGAGAGTTTTTTAATCTAAGTGACCTTATGGAGAAATACAATATTTCAAAAAGCACAGCGCTACGTGATATTAGTTCATTAGAACAATTAGGAATGCCTATTTATTCAGAGCATGGCAGACACGGACGTTATGGACTTTTAAAAAATAGATTGTTATCCCCTATTATTTTCACGATAGATGAAGTCTATGCACTGTACTTTGCTATGCTGACGCTAGAATCTTATCAATCTACACCTTTTCATTTAAGTGTTAATAAGCTAAACGAAAAGTTCGAGCACTGTCTATCGAGTACACAAATCAACCAGATTCATAAAATGAAAAAGGTTCTACAATTCGAAATGTATCAGCATAAGCATGTCAGTCGTTTTTTAGATAAAATCCTGGCAAGTATTCTAAATGAATGTGCCTGTAACATTGAATACACAAAAAATAACGAGACAAAAAGCTACCCTGTACAATTCTTCAGAATTTCCGCGAAGTTTGGTCAATGGTATGCTACTGGAATAGAGTTAAATACGAATACATATAGAGTGTTTAGATGCGATCGAATAACCTTCATTGAAGAAGAGGAAAGCTCAGCCCGCTATTCTATAGAAGAACTTCTTAGTCGTTCCTTAGAATTTTATCAATCCGAGAACAGTATTCACTTTGAAGTTGAGATTGCGGAGCAAGCCAAAGATATTTTTTATAAAGAGCATTATCCCTCTATGGAAATAGAAGCTGGCCCGAAAACAGTCATAAAGGGATTCTATAATCCAGGCGAAGAAGAATTTCTAGCTAATTATTTCATGAGATATGGTCAATATGTTAGAGCGGTGAAGCCTGAAGCCTTGAAACAAATAATTCAGGATAAGCTAGAACAACTCTTAACTCACTATCAGAAATTATAAAGCTACTCAAAAGAGGTAAAAAACACATCTTGAAGAATGGCCTTAGCTTTCTTAAGATTGCGTGTATCAAGTTGGTTAAGCATGTCTACGATTTGACTCATTTCATCGGTTTCCATTGCCTCATGAGATTCTCCAGCATTTAATCGTTCTTCTTCAGCAACCGATTCCGGATGAACCCATGATGCTTCTAAAGTATCCTCGAACGCTTGGATCAGAAATAACAATTCATCTGTGTTATATCTCTGTAGAAACCGATTTATCCCTTTATTCATCTCTTTATGTAGTGCTTGATGCAAATCGAATATTTCTTTTCCAAGAGGTGTTGTAAGAAACAGCACTTCTTTTTTATTATCGGGGAGAAATTCCGTGCGAATAATTTGCTGCAGAACTAATTTTCTAGTGATTTTGGACACGCTACCTTTCGGAATTCCGAAATGCTTCGAAATGGTAGTGCCATTCACAGGCTCAAGCTGTCCAATTGCATCTATTACATGCAGCATCATGACTGTGGAGTCTTGGAGGAAATCAATGATAAGGGGATTACTACAGTTCTGAATCAACCACGCCTTCTCTTCATCATCCTCCGATTGAAATCGCTTTTGTAATTGGGGAATCATCTCTATCAGTTTTTTTATCAAAATATCCTTATTAGGTAAGTTCTCGAAAGAATGCGTCACTGTTAAGTCTCCTCGTAAATTCATCTTATGCTCATTTTAACAAGACACAGCTCATAAATAAAGTTTCCTAGAAATAATATTGACAACAAGGAAACCTAAAACGTATTATTGTTTCCATAGTTAATATTTAATTTCTAGGAAATAATAAAACGAAGAGAAGGTATTTATATGAATGTCTTAATTATTTTTGATCATCCATATGGAGCATCAGCGTCCGAGAATATCCCCCATCAGCGAAGCTATTCCGCAGCCTTATTAGCCTCCGTAATGCGAGGTTTTACCACCAAAGGGCATACGATTGATCTTATCGATCTGCATGCCGATGGATTTGATCCAGTCATGTCGCGCGAAGAACTTGCTGCTTGGCGACAAAAGAAAACCACCGACCCCCTAGTCGCCAATTATCAGCAACGGCTTATGGCAGCAGATCATATCGTCTTCCTATTCCCCATTTGGTGGGAGGCCATGCCCGCTCTCACCAAAGGCTTTCTTGATAAGGTATTCGCAAAAGGTATTGTCTACGAGGAAATTAAACCTGGAAGGCCCTTCAAATGCTTGCTCACGAATCTTAAAGGAGTGTCACTGCTGACCGTAATGAACACGCCCGACTTCTTTTATCGCTGGATTTTTGGCAACCCCATCACCAAAATTCTGTTCAGAGGAACCTTCCGCAAAATGGGAATACGGAAGAACCTCCGTTGGTATAATTATGCCGGGATGTCAGATCGCAGCTTAGAAGAACGGGTGAAGCATCTTAATAAAACAGAACAACGTTTTGCACGACTAGAGTAGATTAGATTACTGAAGCTGGGACTGATTTCGAGAGCTGAACCTCGGGTTTGTTCGCCTCTCTGAGCACCAGCAATCCGATGAATAAGGATACAACACCAATAATGATCAGCAGTGCTCCCAGCTCCTGACTGTAGGCTGTTAACGCCACATCCCGAAAAGCCATCCCGCGTATAAGACGATTAAGCCAGTTCATCGGCAATGCCCAAGCGGAAATTTGAAAAAACTCCGGAAACGCTAATGGGCTCAATTGGATTCCAGTGGCAAGAAACGACGGATACAATACGAAATTAGTTCGTAAATTAACTTTGGATATGTCTTTGGCAGTATAACCAATCAACAGGCCCATAAGTGACAGAGCAAAGGCATACACAAACAGCGGAATAATAAAAAGATAAGGTTCTGCTTCAAAGCGCATTCCCCCTACCTGCTTTAATAAGCCATAACACAGGAGCAGCGAGATCGTTGATAAAACAGCGTAAGGTACACTACGAACCCAAATCTGCCAAGGAGACTTCCCGTTTGCAAAAAGTTTCCCCTCCTGCCGTAAGCGAGGGGCAATTGAACCTGCTGCGCTTGTTGTAATCATCAGCACCACAATATTCACAAATCCAATGACCATAAAGCTCACATAACTTGTGGTCGGATTAAACAACATTCGCTGCTGCAGGGACAACGGAGAAGCAAGTCCTTTAGAGGTTTCGGCATCCATCCCCTTTTGGAGGAGACGGGTCATAGAAAGAGTCATATTTTCCGTCTGGACGACTTCCTGAATCGCAGTTCGGATGCCGGTTAGACCTGATGGCATGGTGTTATCCATTAAGATGCCGAGATTCGTTGATATCCCCTGCTGCTGATGCAGCCCTAACGCTTTGGGAAGGGTGATGACCGCGACAGCCTGCTCATTTGCCAATAATGTTTCTGGATCTAAGGAGCTGGCATACACATTAGTTACTTTCATATATGGAGAAGCATTTATTTTAGAGATCAGCTGTCGTGAATACGAGCTGTGATCCTCATCAATGACTACAACATGCGATTCGCTGATTTGATTCTTCGAGAACATCAAGCCAAAAAATATAGCCGCGATAAGCGGACCAATAAAAATCAGGCGTAAATACTTACTGCCCGCCACGTACTTCCACTCATCAATCAGTGACTTCATCGAGCTTCACCTCCGCTGTCATCCCCGGAAGCAAATCAGCATTCGCATCCATAGCTATACGGACAAGAAACATGCTTAAATCGGCTTGCCCTTTTTCACGTGACATGCGTAAGCTCGCAAATTGAGGGGCGGCTGCGATGGAAGTAACGACACCCGTCACCTCGCTTGGATGGTTCAAATACGGAAAATGAACGTCGATACTTTGATTCACCTTTAGCTTTTGGATTTCGCTCTCCTGTATGTAAAGGTCTGTATAAAAGTTGTTTTTTTGCAAAACCGCCATTGGCATTCCTAGCTGTATTTGATCTCCCGGCTTTACAACAATCCTGTTGACCGACCCATCCTCCGGCGCGAGTACATCTGTTTCTCCTTCTTCAGCGGATTTAACCTTGAACAATACCTCTCCCTGTTTTATAGAATCACCTACAGCCACACTGACCTCTACAATTGACCCTGGACTGTTCTGATAAAAAATAGTCTTTTCCTCTGCATCAAGAATCCCTTGTTTCCTGCTCTCAGCTTGACTGACAGCATCCTTTCCTTTTATAGCAAGTAGCGAACCTCCAACGATTAACGCAATCGCAATTCCAATATAAAAACCTGCTTTTATCTTCATTTCCCACTCTCTCCCCTTACCATTTTTTTAGCCGCATTTTCGGCAGCTTCCATAATCACTTCTCCCAATGTGGGATGAGGGTGAATGGTCATCGCCAAATCCTCTACAGTTGCTCCCATCTCAATGGCAAGGGCAAGCTCCGACACCAGTGTAGATGCTTCTACTCCAACAATTTGGGCACCAATAACGATTCCCGAGGTTGGGTCCGCTACAATTTTGACGAACCCTTCCGTTTCCCTCAAGGCCAATGCTCTCCCGTTAATCCCAAAAGAAGATTTGCCAATAACCAGCGGGATGCCTTTTGCCTTTGCTTCTGTTTCACTTAAGCCAACACTGGCCAGCTCTGGATCAGAAAAAACAACAAGCGGAATGGCTCTATAATCAACCTCGGAGGAAAGACCTGCAATGGCTTCTGCCGCAATTTTGGCTTCATAGGACGCCTTGTGAGCAAGGGCTGGACCCGACGTAATATCCCCAATTGCAAAAATATTCGGAATAGCCGTTCTGCACTGTTCATCTGTCTCAAGGAACCCCCTGCTCGTCACTGGCAAACCTATACGGTCCAGCCCTAAGTCGCCGTCTGTATTTGGTTTTCTGCCGACAGTGACTAACACATATTCCGCTGTCACATGCAGCTGCTCCTGATTTTTCAAATAATACAGTGTGATGGCGTCTGCACTCTGCACTACGTTCACAGCTGTCGCTCCGGTAATCATCTTAATCCCATCAGCTTTCAGCTGCCTTCCAACAGGGCTCACAAGCTCCGCCTCAAATCCAGGCAGCACTTGATCTCCTCCCTCCAGAATCGTTACCGTTGTTCCAAATTTGGCATACATTTGCCCCAGTTCAACGCCTATATATCCACCGCCAATAACTACTAGGCTAGTTGGAACTTCACGGAGCGACAGAGCTTCTGTCGAAGACAAAACACGTCCGCCAACTGGAAAGGCTTGCAGCTCAATCGGACGTGATCCTGTGGCTAAGATGGCATTTTTAAAAGAAATGCTTTGCTCTTGTCCGGACTGACTGATAATAGCGGTATGCTCATCGACCAATCTGGCCTCCCCTTCCAAAATGCTCACACCTGCAGTCTTTAATAAATAGCCAACTCCACCTGCCTGCTTATTCACAATTCCTTGCTTGAAATCCTGAGCATTCTTAAATGACACTGCCGCATCCGCAGAGCTGAACGGTCTAAACAACTCGTAACGATGGGATTCAGCAATTAATGCTTTGGAGGGAATACACCCAACATTAGTGCAGACCCCACCTAGCTGATTGCGTTCAACAATCGCCGTTCTCATTCCAAGTTGTGAAGATCGCAGCGCCGCCACATACCCACCCGGACCTGATCCAATGACCAACGTTTCTACGAACTCAAGATTCCCCATCTCCTGATACCTCCTGTACCTGCTATTTTAAAATATGATGATCGTAATATATTATTACCATCATATTTTAAAACCGTCAACAACCGTGTTTATCCTTTCATAAGCAGACAGTGCTCAGAATCGTTAAATTGACAGGCTTTATTATGATGCATATAATATTTTAAAAGTAGAATTATGAAGCTATGGAGTGATTATGATGCCCTATCCCAAAGGCCATAAAATAAAAGTACGGAATACGATTGTTGAAAGTGCTGCCCAGGCTTTTCGCACCCATGGCATTCATGATGTAAGTGTTCCATTCATTATGAAGGGAGCCGGATTGACTCACGGCGGGTTTTATTCACATTTTGACAACAAAGAACAACTCGTCGCCGAAGCCTGCCGGTATGCCATCAGCGATACCATCGCACTTTTGCAGAAGGTCGCGGACCTGGAAGAGCAGAACCCCAAAATCAATGCGGTCATTGACTATTATTTAAGTCCGTATCACCGCGACAAAACGGAGATGGGCTGTATTATCCCTGCCCTTTCTGCCGAGATATCTCATTCTTCCGAAGAAGTTCGGCAAGTATTCACCCAGGAACTGGAGCGGATGACTGCTTTTATCTCCGATCTGGCGGGAATTGAACCCTCCAAAGGTAGCGCACTGTTCAGCACCATGGTTGGCTCTCTAGTTCTTGCAAGGACTGTAACTGACCCTGAACTGAGCGACAGCCTTCTTTCGTCAGGCAAACGGTATGCTAAAGAGCTGGTTACGATCTAAAAACAATAAACACCCCAAACAAATGAATCCAACTCAGAAAATTTTCGTAATATTATGAATTATAGATAACTGAGGGGTGTATCCAATGAACGAGCAGTATGCTGCAAGGGTTGAATTGTTCGCAGAGAACGCGCAGAGGATCAAAAAGGCTTTTCCTTGGCATAATGCAATGGTTAGCCGTTTGGCGGGGTTACTGTACACAGCAGAGAATAAAAGTGCAGATGAGGATGCGATTCGTGCGAGCCACGAGCTTATTAAAGAAAATACCGGAATGTTTTCTTCGTTTAGGGGGAACTCTGCAATCAGTATTGCTACTATGCTCTCTCTTTCTGCTGACAAGGAACAACAGCTTGCAAACACGCTGACCGTGTATGACTTATTGAAGGACATCAAATTTAGAGCCTCTGATTATCTCGTCGTTGCCGCTTATCAAATCGCCGCTAATACGACAACAGATCAGTATCAGCGTACGGTAGAACGCGCAAAGATGTTTTACGATAGTATGAAAGCGAAGCACCGTTTCCTTACCGGACATGATGATTATATTTTCTCTGCCATGCTCGGCCTTTCCGATATCGACGTGGACAGCGGCATCGACCGGATGGAGCAGCTTTACACTACACTAAAGCCTGAATTTATGTCGGGGAACAGTGTGCAAGCTCTGACACAGGTACTGGTTCTTGGAAAAGAAGCTTCAGAAGCAGCGGATCGTGTACTGGCATTACGAGATGCGTTCCGTGCACATGGCATCCGGTTAGATAAGGAATATACCCTTTCTTCGCTGGGCGTACTAACTTTGCTCTCCTCCAACAATAAGGACATGGTTACGGAAGTCTCAGAGACCTTCGAATTACTGCGTACCAAAAAAGGCTTTGGCAGCTGGTCCATTGTAAAGCAGGAATTGCTACTGCTGTCAGCTGCGCTGGTAGCCTTCAAATATGTAGAGGATGTGCAAAGCGGCATTGTAACCTCGATGCTTTCCACCAGCATCACTAATATTGTGATCGCACAGCAGGCTGCTCTTGCTGGGGCTGCGGCTGCGTCGGCTGCGGCTGCAGCTTCTTCGAATTAAGTGGAAATGTGAGGGAAGACATGGACTCGATACAACCAATCACCGCTAGAAATGAAGAATGTTTATACCGTCTACTGAATATTTGGGAATTATCTGTGCGGCATACACATCTATTCCTGTCTGAACAGGACATTGATGCGTTGCGGCCACTGGTTATACAAGGGATGGAGCATATAAGTCATCTGCTTGCTTTTATAGATGACCATGACCAATCGCTTGGATTCATAGGAATTCAGGATAACAAGATTGAAATGCTATTCGTAGAACCTACTGCAATGGGAAAAGGCATTGGTAAATCGCTCGTTGCTTATGCTATACAGACACTGAACGTACGCTACGTTGATGTAAATGAACAAAATCCGCAGGCCTTAGGTTTCTATGAGCGTATGGGTTTTCAAGTTTTTGAGCGTTCTGCACTGGATGAACAGGGGAGTCCTTTTCCTATCCTGCATATGAAGTTATCGATCGACTCACGTTAAAAGATTCCATCGCCTTTCAAAGCAAAAGAGACCGCTTCGAGTAGCCATAACAATGGCTGTTCGAAGCGGTCCTTTGTTTTTAGGTAGGATCAACTTTTGTTTTTGGTGTGGAAGCTCCGCTTATTCTACCGACTTCAACGCCTCAATCATATGAATCCGTTTGAGCTTAATATGCATGAAAGCCATGACTATGCCTGAGAACAGCAGTGTTAAGAGTGCGGCATACACATAGCTTGGCCACTTAATAATCGGCGCGAACATCGTCGCATCCAGCTCAGCTGTATTCAAGACGAAGCTGTGCAATATAATGCCAAGACCCGATCCGGCTACAATGCCAAGTAGGCTTAGCAGCATATTCTCACGGTAAATATACAACGTTACTTCCTTATCATAAAATCCCAATACCTTGATGGTTGATAGTTCCCTGATCCGTTCAGAGACATTAATATTGGTCAAATTGTAGAGGACGACAAAAGCCAGAGCAGCAGCCGATACAATGAGTACCAAGGTTACAACATCCATACTCTTCATGGTGTCATCAAAGGCAGTACCTACGTTGCTGGAAAAGCTGACCGCGGCCACTCCCTCATTGTCCGTTAGCTTCTCGCCGAACTTGTCCTCCCATGCTTTATCGTGCGTGGTATAGTTCAGCAGCTCTGTGTTGAACACCGGTTCTTGTCCAAATACGGAAGAATAATACGCAGGTGTCATATAAACATAGTGCATTACATAGTTCTCTGTAATCCCTATGACCTTAATCTTGAATGTCTCGTTATCCTTGTCCACCACATTCAACTGGTCGCCGGGTTCAAGCCCGTATAATTTAGCCAGCTTCTCCGAGATTATAGCGCCCTCGTCCGAAAGCGTGCGTTTTTCTCCACTCACTCGATCCCGCAGCTCCACATAATCGGATATCGCATCAACAGATGCAGGGATGAACATATGCACATCCTGATCATTTACACCACTGCCATGCGCTTTCATCGTTTCCTGTGCCACACTTAGTGATCCAGTTATAGTGGACTCGCCAGTGATCAATTGCTCGTAGGCATCCCGCACATCAGCAGACGCATCTTCATGCAGCGCTACAAGTGCATCATATTTCATAATCGTGCCGAACTGCTGAGGGGCAATGCTGCCGATCGAGTCTTTAAGACCAAACCCGGTCAGAATTAGCGCCGTACAGCCGGCCACGCCGAACACAGTCATGAACATCCGCTGCTTGTAGCGGAATAAATTCCGTGCGGTAACTTTCTGAACAAAGCTCAGCCGTTTCCATACAAACGTAACTCTCTCCAGTAGAATCCGCTGCCCGCTCTTTGGCGCCTTCGGACGCATTAACACAGAAGCATTGCTACGCAGCTCTACACGTGCGGCAATCCAAGCCGTCAATGTAGTGCAGATAAGCGCCACTATAATGGAAATGATGGAATACGACGGATAGAAGCTTTTGATAAGATCCGGCAGATTATAAAGCGAACTGTACGCATTATAGATAATGGTTGGAAACATGGTAAAACCGAGCGCAAGTCCCGCAACCGAAGCCGTCAAGCTGGCAAGTGTACCATAAACCAAGAATTTGGCCATAATGTCACGGTTGCCATACCCAAGCGCTTTAAGTGTCCCGATCTGCAAACGATGCTCCTCGACCATTCGAGTCATAGTCGTCAAGCTGACCAGCGCAGCAATCAGGAAAAAGAATACCGGGAAAGCACTCGCAATTGCCGATAATCGATCAGCGTTGTCTTTATATTCGGCATATCCCGGATTGGCACTGCGGTCAGTGACATAGACCTTCGGGAGCCCTAGTTCTGCAAGCTTTTGCTCCCCTGCAGCCAGTTCCGCCTTGGCAGAGACCAGCCCATCAGCAATGGCTTTCATGTTTGCAGCTTGTCCCTGCTGCACCACTTCTGGCTGGCGCTTTAAATCGGCGAGCTGCTTCTCGGCGGCGGCCACCTTGCCTCGTCCACTGGACAGCTCTTTCTCGCCTTCCGCGCTCATCTCCGCAAGCCGAGCTTCCGGCACACTGGACATCGCCTGCTCTACTGACTTGGTATGCTGTTCGATCAATCCCTCATACTCTGGTGAATAAGCCTTCACTCCGGTTGTATCCTTGAAGGATAGATAGGCTTCCGTATAGACCGGGAGCTTAAAATCTGACTCTGGGATCGCTGCGAATGCATCCGCCGTCCCTTTACCAATTCCGCTGGTGCCCCGGGTACTCTTCTCTATAAATTGAGGACTTCGCACAAAGCCCACAACAGTATAATTCAATGTTTCAAAGTTGTTCGACAACTCCGCATCCGTTCCAGCTCCGCTGAACGTTATTTTGTCGCCCAGCGCATACTTTCCAGCCAGCTTGTCATCCAATACGATTTCTCCGGAATCCTCTGGAAGACGTCCTTCAATCATACTGTACTGGTTAAGCGGTTTATCTGAATTGTAAGAATGGACTTTGAGTATCAAAGCATTATCGCCGCTGAACACATCTGCGCTGTAACCCGGCTGGACTTCATCGATCCCCGGTACATCGCTCAGCAGATCTATGTTATCTTTGGTCAAACCATAGTTGGTCTGCACCTTCAGATCCATTAGTCTCGTCTCTTGATAAAAGGTTCCGGCTGTATCCAGCATATCTGGACCGGCTGACTTGATGCCAGAAAAGAAACTAACGCCCAGCATGATAATTGCAAAAATCGAAATAAATCGGGCCTTAGTGTGCCTAATTTCACGAAAAATATCTTTCCATAACGCACGCTTTTTCATAGATGCCTTCTCCTTACCATTCGATATCTTCAACGGATACTGGCGAAGGATTGGTTACCATCTTCCGTACCTTAGCATTATTAATCTCAATAACCCGGTCTGCCATTGGCGCAATCGCCAAATTATGTGTGATTACGATGACCGTAGTGCCTGTGTTACGGCAGGTATCCTGAAGCAGCTTAAGCACTTGCTTACCAGTATTGTAATCTAGCGCACCTGTTGGCTCATCGCAAAGGAGCAGCTTCGGCTGTTTAGCTAGCGCTCTGGCGATAGCGACACGTTGCTGCTCACCACCAGACAGCTGAGCCGGAAAATTATCCAGCCGTGCACCTAATCCCACATCCTCCAACACCTTACGCGCATCTAGTGCACGCGGGGAAATCTGAGAAGCAAGCTCAACATTCTCCAGTGTGGTAAGATTCGGCACTAAGTTATAAAACTGGAACACAAAACCCACGTCATTGCGGCGGTAGCCCGTCAACTCCTTGGCACTGAACTTGGCAATGTCCGTACCGTCCACAATGACCTGGCCTTCGTCAGCAGAATCCATCCCGCCAAGAATATTAAGCACCGTCGATTTGCCCGCACCGCTGGGGCCGACAATCACTGCAAACTCACCTTTATTTATCTCAAAATCAATTCCGTCGTTGGCAACGATCACACTTTCACCCATTTTGTAACGCTTGTACTCATTTTTGACAGCAACAAAGCTCATTCTCCATCCTCCTGTCTCTATCCAAACCAAGCCTAATCACTTTACATTGTTTCAGTTTATCATAATTAGAACGCCCAAGCCCGAATGGCAAACCCTCATTACTCAAGGATAAATTCACATCATTAATAAGTTCATTTTTTTGTAACAATAATGTAACAAGGAAATTTTACCGTAAACGATACTTAGTCAATTGATAGTGTTATAATCACTTTGTTTTATTCACTCTTTTCAGGCAAGAGTGAAAGAACAAGAACAATCAGAAACAGGTGATCAGATGTTCGAACTGAAATGGCTATGGCAGAACTTAGAGGGCAACCGGACACGGTACATTCTAGCGCTCTGCCTCTCAGTAGTGGGTTCAAGTCTTACGATTGTAAACCCTTACATCAGTCAGCGCATTGTCGATACGTTTATAGCAGGTGACAATGCGCTGCAGAATCTTACACAAGAACGGCAATTATTGATTATGCTCTGTCTGGGCATGATTGGGTTTTCTCTACTGCGCACAGGACTTGCTTATATTACAACCATGCAGTACGAAAGATCCTCGCAAAACATGATGTACAATATCCGTATTTTTTTGTACAACAAGATTCAAGGACAGGACAGAGAATATTACGACCGTAACCGTACCGGTGATCTCATGACCAAGATGACCGGGGATCTGGACATGGTTCGGCACTCGATGGCATGGATTTTCAAAACGATCATTGAATCGCTAACGATCTTCATTGCTGCTGTTATCTATTTTTTCACTATAGATGCTCAGCTAACGCTGTGGATGCTAATCCTGTCACCGCCCATTTTTATCGTGGCTTACATATTCGCTAAACGCGTCCGTCCTATGTATATTGACCTGCGTGAGCGGCTGTCCCAGCTTAACACGACTACTCAGGAGAATATTTCAGGCAACCGTGTGGTTAAGGCTTTTGCCCGCGAAGAGTTCGAAGTTCAAAAATTTACGGAGAAGAATGTCAATTACTCTACAGCGAACAAAAAGGCCGCCCTTGTATGGCTTGATTACTTTCCTTTTCTGGAATCCTTCGCTCAGGGCTTCAACGTCATTCTAATGCTGGCAGGTGGTTTGTTCCTGATGAACGGCCGGATCACCTTCGGTGAATTTACAGCTTTCTCTTCACTGATCTGGGCTATATCCAACCCTATGCGCAACATTGGTATTATTATCAACGACATTCAGCGCTTTTTTGCGAGCTTGTCCAAAATCATTGATATCTATTACGCAAAGCCTAATATCGTAAACGAGCATAAGTCTACTGACAAACGCCGTTACGAAGGCCGTATTGAGTTCGATCATGTTCGCTTCAAATATGACAGCGCTATCGTACTTGACGATGTTAGCTTTACCGTGGAACCTGGTGAAACCATAGCAATCATGGGCTCGACCGGATCAGGCAAAACAACAATCATCAACCTGATTCCACGCTTCTATGACGTAGCCGAAGGACGTGTACTCGTCGACGGCGTTGATGTCCGAAAGCTGGAGCTCGATGAGCTGCGCGATAATATCGGCATGGCGACCCAAGATGTGCTCTTGTTCTCTGATACTATCGATGGAAACATCGCCTACGGTGATCCTGATCTTCCGGAAGAAGATGCGATAAGCTTTGCCGAGCTCGCAGCCGCACACGACTTCATTACCAAAATGCCTGAAGGTTATGATACCGTTGTCGGAGAACGAGGAGTCGGCTTATCTGGAGGTCAAAAACAGCGTATCGCTTTAGCACGTGCTTTGGCAGTTCGCCGTCCGATCCTCATTCTGGATGATACGACCTCTGCTGTCGATCTTGAGACGGAGGAGCATATTCAGAAAAGTCTACGCGAGCTGGATTATCCTTGCACGAAGATTATTATCGCGCAGCGTGTATCTACGACCGCGCAGGCTGACCGTATTCTCATTCTGGATAACGGGAAGCTGGTTGAGGAAGGCACCCACGCCGAACTGCTAGCGAAACGAGGCTACTACTACGATGTGTTTAAACTGCAGAACGAGGGTATTGGAAGGCAGGTGACCGCAAGTGGCAAGGAATAAATTCGACGTCGATGAGAATCTGGAATCGCCGTTTAATATAAAACACTTCCGGCGTGCGATGGTATACATCAAACGAAAGAAAACGCCAATGATTGTTGCATTTATCCTCAGTGCACTTTCAGCGGCCATTTCACTATCAGCTCCACTGATCATGCAGCATGTGATCGACGTGACCATTCCGGCAAAAGCGAAGCTTGCGCTACTGGGCTGGGCTGGACTGATGCTTCTGACCATTGTGGTCAGTGTTTATCTGGCTACTATTCGTTCACGTATCATGACGAGTGTTGGGCAGGATATTATTTTTGACATCCGTACAGATTTGTTTAAGCATCTGCAAGAGTTGCCCTTTAAGTATTATGACGACCGTCCGCAAGGCAAGATTCTCATCCGGGTCGTAAACTACGTTAACGCCGTTTCAGATGTGTTATCCAACGGTATTATCAACTTTATTCTGGAAATCGTGAATTTGCTCTTTATCGCAGCCTTCATGTTCGCTGTTGATGTGCGTCTATCATTTGTCATCCTTGCAGGGCTGCCAGTATTCTTTGTCATCATGATGCTGATCAAAACTCGGCAACGCCGGGCTTGGCAAGCAGTATCCAATAAAAGCTCCAACCTAAACGCCTATTTGCAAGAAAGTATCAGCGGTATTGGTGTGACGCAAATGTTCTCCCGGGAACAACGCAACGAAGGAATCTTCACACGTCTCGCGGGTAATTTCCGTACAGAATGGATGAAGGCTCAACGTTACAACTTACTTATTCCGTTCTCCGTAGACAACTTGTCTACGATCGTTACATCATTGATTTTCCTTGTAGGCCTACTAACACTGAGTCCACAAGATATGACCCTCGGCGTCATTCTGGCGATGAGCAGCTACGCTGCCCGCTTCTGGCAGCCTATTCTGAATCTTTCGAACCTGTACAATAACTTCATCAACGCCGTTGCCTATCTCGAGCGTATCTTCGAGACGCTGGATGAGCCCGTTACCGTCAGTGATATTCCGGATGCGAAGACACTGCGGCCTGTAGAGGGCCATGTCACTTTCGACGATGTGACCTTTGCCTATGACCCAGGACTCAATATTCTGGAGAATATCTCCTTTAAGATCAAAGCGGGAGAAAGCATCGCTCTAGTGGGACCAACAGGTGCAGGCAAAACTACGGTCGTCAATCTGATCTCGCGCTTCTATAATATTTCAAGCGGTAAGATTCTTATCGACGATCAGGATATCTCGCAGGTTACGCTGAAGTCCCTGCGCAGCCAGATGGGGATTATGCTACAGGACAGCTTCATCTTCTCCGGTACGATCTTGGACAATATTCGTTACGGTAAACTCGATGCCACCGAGGAAGAAGTGATTGCTGCGGCGAAAGCCGTGTGCGCCGACGAATTCATCCGTGAATTCGATCAAGGCTACATGACGGAGGTCAACGAGCGTGGCTCCAAGCTGTCTCAGGGACAGCGGCAGCTCATCTCGTTCGCAAGAACGCTTTTGGCTGATCCGAGAATTCTCATATTAGATGAAGCCACTTCATCGATCGATGCGAAGACTGAGCGTTTGCTGCAAAAAGGTCTGAATGAGCTCCTTAAAGGACGTACCTCATTCATTATCGCGCACCGCCTGTCCACCGTAAAAAACTGCGACCGCATTATGTATGTGTCTAACAAAGGTATCGCAGAAAGCGGCTCACATGATGAGCTTATCGCACAAAAAGGTCTTTACCACCGCCTTTATACGGCGCAGAAGATGGAAGCTTAATTGAATAAACACCAAAAAAGCTCAGGCCGAATTGTAGCCTGAGCTTTTTTGGTGTTTATATTTTATTAAAACTATGAAAACTAATCTATCACCGTCCAAATATTTAGCGCAAGTGAGCGAACCGCAATATTCGTGTGATTTCTGTACACCCTCAAACGCTCTGCAGGCTCTGGACTCCAGAGTAGAGCACTTCCGGCAACCTCAAGCAACGAAAGTCCAATATACTGAGATTCGTAACTCCCCTCAGACCCTAGCACATCTACAATTTCCAATAAGGTCTCCGGACTCCAGTAGCCTGTGCTGTCTTTTAAATTATAAGCAACCTGCTTGTAGGCGTCGCTCAACAGCTGCGGCTGATTTGAAATACAGTTAACCATCTGATTCAGATAAGCGGCGGATTCCTGCACATTATTCCAGTCTATTACTGCTATATACAGCTTCATCACAACTTGCTGTAAAGTCTCATCCGATGCTAGACACTCAATCAATCCCGTATACAAAGGTTTAAGGTGCACCCGGGTGATTGTTGGCAAAGCGTTCAGCTGGTTGATGAGTTTCAGGAGACGTTGCCGATGAGGCAAATCTCTACTGGTAGTTGCATTCCATTCATCCCTTATCGCCGCACTAGCTAATTTCTGACAAACGCCGATTACAACCTCATTGATCTTACCATCGCGGCAGGTTTGTATTAGCGTGTTCATGGCAAATTCCCATCTGTTGCTGTCTTCCAAATCCATAATAGCCTGAGCGGTGGCAGCTGCAACAATGCCTTCATTTCCATTGGTCCACCGCATCATAGAACTGAAAGCATACTTGCCGACAAACCCATCCGGATGATTTCCGATTTCAATGATTAATTTTAAATAGCGAAGTCTATAGTCTAGCGGAAGATCATTAGGCTGTTGGGATAACAAGCTTCTTGCGATATCACTTTCTGATGAAGCAGCCATTGCACTTAAAATCTCCCAAGCGCGCTCATCATCTAAAAGCTGTTTTGCAGCATGCCCTATGGCAATGATTACATCCTTGTGTGCATTTGGTTTCTCGAACTCGTTCATCAATAGCGGAATGCTGTCATCGCTTCTATAAGCACCCAGTAAGCGGATGGCCTCTTTTCTGACAGTGATCTTCAGCTTATCCCGATTCAGAAGCTCTTTCAGCATGGTAACCAGTAACACCGGATTCACCCTGCGGATGCATCTGGGTATCGAGTACATGGCTACACGTGCCCGGTCCCCATCCAGATTCTCCAGCAGAATGGGAAGTGCCTTCTCCGGTTCTTCCATAAGTGAAAAGGCATGAAGTGCAGCTTCTACTACAGTTACTTCCTTATCCTGCATAAGCCCAAGTAACCTATCCGAACCGAGATCAGGCATGCTTGCCATGATCTTAATAACTCTTGCACGCTCCCAAAGATTACGTTTGGCATCGTATGCAATTTTTTCTAATAAGGCACTTAATGCTTGTTGCTGACATGGCAGCCATCTGTGGAATCCATCCGCGGCCGGCACAAGATAGATAGTTTTGCCTGATAGGAACTTGCCCTTAATGACAGCCCCTGAAATAAAAGGATCGAGCCATTCTTGACGCTTCAGATGCAGATGCTGGAATACTTCATGGATCGTAAGATACGATTTATCTAAAGCTAATAATTCCTTAACTCTGGCATCACGTGTTGAACGAGGCGCAAGCCAGTATCTGGCCGCTAGTATGGCTGTAGAATCTGCCTTTGCCCTCGTTGCTTCCTTTAACAGATTCTGAAGTTTTATGATACCGTAACCTCTTTTACCAAATGAGCTAGCCAGGCTAAGCACCAGATTGTAGTCTTCTCTTTTGTTGCCCTGTACAGCTAATGTATAGATTTCATCAAAGATGACCTCTTCTACTCCCTGTGGTAAATTCTTCTCCAGCGATGGAAGTGAAAGCTGTCCGTTCTGCTGGGCCAGTTTCCGGATCGTATTTAAAGAGAACTTGAACAACTCACTGTGAGGATTTAATGCGTTATGCCGGAGAATAGCAAATGCCAGTTGTTGAACGGAAAACTTCGTACCATATGAAGTATCTCTGGCATCTATAACACTATCAACAAGCATAGTAAGTTCTTGTACATGGGCATCGGTGAACACAGATGCAGGACTTTCTGAAAGCTCCTTAAACACAAAACCTCGAACAGGATCTTGCTCATTTCTAATCCGGCCCAAAAATACCAAAGTCTCATGCATACCCTGTCTCGACAGAACCGTACTTCTGATCAGTTGCATAAGCGCCGTGGAACGTTCTTCTGAACTGGATACCTTTGTTGCTTGTTCAAGCCCCGCTCTTGAATGAAGAATAGAACGGCAAGCGGTGAGTCTGATTGTTCTCTCCCGGTCATCATTGATTTCACGAAGGCCAAGCATCCGGGTGGCTTCCTTGTCACGCAAGGCATGCGGTAATACATAAAGTAATCTTTCCGGAAAAACACGTTCTTGGCGTTTATCTTCTTCATACACAGCATCGAAAATGACCTTGCGGTTAGAGGGTGCAATATTATGCAGCAACTTCGCTAAATGCATCGGGTGATCTGCGAGTAATTTCGCTATCTCAATCCATTGCTCCATGGATAAATATTTTTTTCTTTTTAGAACCCCTTCAGGCACACCATAAGAAATCAGATCGCTCCGCGACTCCGTTCGTGTCAGCAGCTGATACACTATATTCGGATTTTGGCGTACTAGCGTGCCAAGTTGTTCCTTTAACGCAGGATGTATGACACCCTCGGATCCATGATTCATCGCACACGCAAGTACCAGATCTACCTTCAGATTGCATAGAATCTCCATAGCTGATGAGAACCTCCACCAGACATATCCTTTTTCCCTGGGCGGTGTGCTTCCCAGCGTTGTTTCAAAGTATTCCGCTACTACGTCAAGATGCCTGCTGGCTAGTTTCTTCCAGTCTTTTATGGCATATCCGATATCAGCTAGCCATTTACTTACCGTTGCCGAATAACAGGCCTGCAATATAATCGCGGCTTCCTCCGCCCCCCACCGGGCGTACACCATAGGCAATAAGCGTTCCGCCAATTCCTGACGGTTAATCTGTGAAATACTGTGCAGCAGCTTACGGCGGCAATCATATGATAAATGGGGGAGCTCATGTTCAATATCAGCATCTGAAGCCACCTTTGCCAAAAGCCCCGCAGCCGTATTTCTGATACTTGCCATAGGATGCCGCAGGGCTGACAGAATAATAGGGGCATCATGTGTTGCAATGGCACCGATTAAGGCAAGTCGTGCTTCATAAACGCCATCCTCCAGCAAGGAGGCTAGTAATTGGGAGTACTGGACAGATCCAAGATGATCACGGCCTAATATCGCTACTTTTTTGACTCTGTCGGAATAGCCTAGTGAATCCAATTCTTTAAGTAAGCTCTGTTTGTCCAATGGATCTCTTTTAAAAATCATAAGCCCTCCTCTTTCACCTGTTCTTATTCCATCCGAACTTTATTCTCTATACTGCAATCTATCCCCTTTAAAAAACTAGAATTTGCCATCTGTTTTCGTTGACCAAAAATAAAGGTAACCCTGAAGCTGGTTGTAGAGCCACCTCCAAGATTACCCATAGTACTACTTACTCTATTCATTCTTTTTTTGTATAAACACATACGTACTCTCATCCGACAGCTCATCAGCAAAGCTGAAATCAAACCCGTCGAAGCCTTTGATATCCTCCACACAGGTGATTTGCCGCTCAGCCATGAAACGCACCATTTCACCTCTGGCCATCTTAACCAAAGTCGCTCTCTCAACGATCTTACCGCCGATTTCCTGCCCGAATACACAGCTAATCATTCGAACGTTTCCGCCAACATACGGGGAGATGCACTTGCTGTATTCCTTAGAGGCCAGATTCAGAATGATATCAGTCTCCGAAAATAGCTGATCTGCCAGCTTCCTGTTCCAGAACTCATAGATAGACTTGAAACCTGGTCCGCTAAGCTTAGCCTGCATCTCCAGCCTGTACGGAACAACGCCGTCAAACGGCCGGACGATTCCATAGAATCCGGACAATATCCGTAAATGCTGCTGAAGATATTCCAGCTCCTCCATTTGAAGTACCCCAGGTGCCATGTACTGGTACTGGATACCCTCATAAGAAAAGATAGCGGGTGTAAGATTCCGTGTTACATCCATATCCCGAATTCGCTCCACATTCAGCGTGGCGATGGCATCATTGCATTTCCATAGCGATTTAGCTTCTTCATAATTCAACTTTTGTAATAAGGCCAGAAGAGTCTGCGACTCGCTTATGAATTGCGGCATCTGGCGGCAATCCATAAAATCCGTATCCATCTTCATCTTCTTGGCAGGCGATATAATGATTCTCATGTTGCTCCCTTTTCTCTTTTCTTACCCCCGCGGGGAATTTAAATGTAATCTTATCCTATCACACTTAATCTTCGTAGGCTTGGGGCAAGTTCATGAAATTTGTTCACTGTCGCCCACTTTGCCCGCTAACTCCTCCATCTGTACCTTGGCTGCCGTTTCTTCTTGTCCCACCATTCATGCCGGGAGAGCTCCCTCCATCTTTACCCCGACCACCGTTAAAGCCCTGTCCCCCGTTCGCCCTTGAACCAGAATCTGTACTTGATATCTTCTGAGCGGTGATGGTGTCACAGGAGGCGAGCACCATGGAACAACTAAGCACTACTATGAGCAAAGTGAGATATCGCTTGATCCGCATCTTTGAACCCCCTCTTTCCGAGCAAACATGGTCAACGTGGAAAATATCTTTTTAACATATAATCATATACATCTTTAAAACCCATGTAGGATAACACGATCAGCAGCGGATATACCGGGTAAATATATCGAGACTTAATCTCCCATAGTAGATAGAATCCGATAAAGCCCAGCACCACAAGAATCAAAGAGGTCTCTTCAAATCTTTTGGCTCTTATTCCACCGATTAAGCGAAAGAGTATAAAAACATACATCAGAAAATTCAGGACATACAGCGACCACAGCAGCCCGCTTCGGTAGCTCGAATCCCCCTTAAATAGATCCGTAGCAGCATTAGTGTAGCTATAACGGTCCATGACAAATCCCATTCTTCCACCGTTACTGGATGATCCATCATTCCCAAGTCCATATCGTTCCATCTGGTATGTTCCTTCTGTCCAGGTCCAAACGATTTTTTTATAATACATTTTCACTACGTCGCTTAGGCTCGCCTCGGAGAGTCTATGGCTGATTTCCTCTTTAAATAGCTGCGTACTTTCTGCCTTATTATAATTGGCATCCTGCTGATAGATCGTATAGCTCTGCCAGTTATCCCAGAATCCAAACGTCTCCAGATTGATCCCCATATTCAGCCACATATAGACCGGTGCGGAATTTTCGTTAATCGGTTCATCTACGACATTCGTCGCCTGCAGCAAAGCATTTTGCTTCCAGCTTGGAACATTAAACAATAAAGCCGTAATAAACAACGCGCTCAGAGCTTTTTTTACCCCGATCGCACGCATGTTGAACAAAAGACTGACTACCACAGCAATCAGAAAAATAACACCGATACTTCGGAAATAGTTCCCGACTGCCAGGAAGATGGCTGCGAAAACAATATCCTTTATAGACTTTCTTTTTATAAATTTCACAGCAAAATATAAAGCACTTGTCAAAAAGGCGGTAGCAATCACATCATTATAAATTAAATTACTCATAAACAAAGAAGGGATATAGGTAGCGGCAAACACGAGAATGCCATAATCATGATCCTCAGACTTACCCTTGAGCTCTTTATACAGCAGGTAAATCATTAACGAGGTTAAGAGTGTAAATAGAATATTGAATACTTTGATCACCAAGTAATTATCCGGAAATAACTGTAGCAACGTCTTTAAGTACACAACAATCGAGAAGTTAAACGGGAACATATGCAGATAACCTGTCGTGTCAAAAGATGAATAATCATTTCTGTACAGCATATCGAGTGCCAGTGAAAGCACCGTCTGCGAATCATCCGTCGGCAAGCGAGGAAATAGAAAAATGATCACGATCTGAATGGCAAAAGAACATAGCAATATGGCTGGAATGACGATTTTCAAACTGTACTGATTAAGCTTCAGGCATATTTTATACAAAATAACGCTTAACGCCAGCACCACCACAATCCCTAGAATAAAAAGGCCGAGCTGTTGCTTCTCCAAAACTGGCGTGTCCCCATATACGAAATAATTATATTTCGCCCGGATAAAAAAGGAGGAAGCGATAAACAGTCCTATGAAGCATGCCAGTATGAGATACAATGTTTTTTGAATTGCCCTTACCATGGAAAACCTCCTTTTCACAGTCGAAGTCTATACAAGCACATCCCCCGATTCATAAAAAGCATTATAAACACCCAAACTGAATATTGATTGAAAGCAGCGAATAAACGTAAATAGACCACCTCCCTCGCAAAGGGTTGCGGTCTGTATTGTAATTTTTTTTAAGATGAAGTTCATTTAAACCCTTGGAAATCCAAATCTTTCAGGAATCGATTACTTCCTAGTATGCTCTTTACCCTCTTCGATACATTAGGTCCTTTAGGTGTACTGCCCCGTCTATTCAGTAAGATCCATCTTAGACAAGCCCAAGCTTCGAACACCTCAAGCTCTTCCTGTTTCATAAAATTCTCCAATAGATAAGCAGAACGGAACATATCAGCGTAACGCTCAGAGATGTGGATTTTCAGCAGAATAAATGACCATGCAAAATCATATCTAGGATCTCCCAACTGGCCGTTCGTCCAATCGATGACGGTAAATCGCTGTTGTTCCTCTACTATATTTCCTAAATGAAAATCTCCATGAATGATACGATCTTGTCTCATAGGCGTTTGCTCCACTAGAGAAATCAGAGCTTGATTAAGGTCTGTATGCTCTCTCACTTCAGGAAAAAAGTAGTCGATGAAATCGTACTTAGGTAGTTGTATATGTTCCAGCTCAGCGATATCTATTTGATGAATTCTGGCTAAAATGCTCGCGAGCTCCTTCATTGTCTTATTATTCACTTTATGAATTGGCGTTCCGTCAAAGCTTGTTAACAACACCTTATTTCCGTCCGGATTGATTCCCCAACCCACTGGTTTAGAGACGGCTACCCCTCGTTCGGACAGGACATCTAATAAACGGTATTGAAACTGAACATCTGGTTTGGAGCTCTTACTCCATGTTTTCAAGACATAGCTTTCCTGATCTAGATTGATCTTTAGAACCTCTGCTTCAAAGCCATCATCCATCGGATGCGTGGTTAAGCTGGCTTCATGATAGAGTAGCTCATCCATGATTTCATGGTGTTCAAGCCAGTTTACATTAGTTATAGGGGTTCTCAAGAGCAATTCTTCCTTTCGGGTGATTGTATATATCCAGTTATTCTTGTGGAATGCCAGCTACGATCTCAAGCAAATTGCCTTCTGGGTCAACCACAACAGCTTCACGCAACCCATAGGGCTGTGAAATAGGTTCTTTTATAGGAGTTGCACCTGCCTTCACCAGACGCTCAAATTCCTTGTCGACCTCTTCAGGTGAGAGAACGCCAAATGAGACTTCCATTGTCCCATTCAACCCATTGGGATAACCTAGTCCTGAAATACTCAGCGCATCCCGCTGACACAAATTAAAAAATACACCACTCTTTAGCTGAACCCCGGTAAATACGCCACCATCCCATTCTATAGCCATATTCATGACGTCCCGATAGAATGTGGCCATCTTTTCCATGTCTTTTACAATCAAAGTTATAGCACCGATTTCCATGAAACCCACCTACTCTTCTAAATTATTCCTTTTATGATCGTAGATATATTAGCATAGGCGGTAAAATATTGAAATGAACTATACAATAATAAAAAGCCCTGTAGAAACTCTACAGAGCACTGTCAGCTTGAATCTAACTTCTCTACCTATGTCACTGAATAAAATGCTAATCCGATACTAGAAAAGATAAGCAAAAGTATGGTAATAAATACTGCAGATCCTATATACTTATTCTTCCTTGGCTTACCTGTAATTGATATTCCTCTTTTTCCAATAAGAGAATATAAAATGAATCCCAATATGGGAGTGGTCGCAATCATTAAGAATACCCAAATCCAAGGATTTATTCCTCGATACAAACAATCGTTGTAGAGCCATAGACATGATAGCGTTATAGTCAATAAAGCAAATACAACCACTAATATAACTAATGGAATCATAACATTCTTCCTCCTTTCCTATTTGATTTAGAATTCACATGTTCCAAAAAAGAAATGGATACAGTTTGCATAATGAAAGCCGCACAATGGCGACTCTTTGCTCCCCCCTATTTCACTTTTCTTTTGTACTTCGGAATAATCATGCCCTTGATAACCTACATTGAAATCATAAACCAATATTTTTTTGTTTTTTGATGCTCGTTGTAATCCGCACAATACTCGTTGTAATCTGCAAAATAAAAAGGCGATTTCTCATTCGATTTTTGAATGGAAAGTCGCCTTTTTGTTGTCTTACGGAATTGGTAGAACTACGATTGAATTAAAATAGCCCTCATCGTACGAAAAGTCTGAGTATCCTTTTAACTTTTTGACTCGTTCATTGATGCTGCTGATTCCAATGCCGTACCTATTTTTCCCTTTTTCAGAAATTAATCGCCCATAGGAGAAATCCACATTCACATGATTCGACGAATTTACAATGATTATGAATAATTTATCCTCACTAAATTTTATTTTGATTTCAATTTCCTTTTTTATTTCTTCTGTTAATCTAAGCACTGCTTCTACTGCATTATCTAAAAGATTCCCTAAAATGGCCGCTAGATCAATGGTATGTTCTATAAATAAATCATGAGGAACTTGGAGGTCTAAAGTGCATTCTATATTATACTTCTTGGTTTGTTCTAGCTTACTATGAAGAATGGCATCGATGGGTATACACCCGGTTAATAATCTATATGAGAATACATTGGTTTTCAATAACTCCTGTAGCTCCTCTTTTACCTCGTCTGTTCTATCCCTCTCCAATCCATAGGCTATATTTAATAAAATATTTTTCAGATCATGTTTTAGCTTAGACATTTCCCTTTGATTCTCTAAGCTCTCTTCGTAATATTTATTTTGTGTCTCCATTATGGAGTACTTATGTATAAGAAAATTTTTCCCTTCTAAACTATTGTAAATCAGCATAATGCACACATTCACAATTAACAAAAAAACACATGGAACGAATTGATTGATATCTTTATACTGAAAAATCCAATATATACTCAATAAGGATAGACAAGGCACTATACTTAATAACAAACATTCCTTATTACTTAATCCGATCTCATTATCAGATCTAAAATAGAGTAACAGCTTTGCCGACAACATCACAATTAACAACGATAAAAAGTTTGCACTAAAATATACGACTAGCATAATGAATAACTGACCTTCAAATTTTTGATCATAATTATATGTAATAATAGACAACGCCAAGTCTGCAAGTGTAGTGATCAGCGTAAAAAAGATAATGTGGTAGATCCTTTGAGCCATTGATCCGTAGAACGAATACAGTATACAGATACTCAAAAGAACAACAAATAAAAACAACTTAACCATAGAGTTTGTATCACTAGACAATAATTTTATTACTCCCATAGCGAGAAATGTTAAGGAATAAAATTTATGCTTTGAAATTCTGAGGTTAAGAAATCCATTGAAATAAATAGAGATCGATGTTACCTGAACAAGCGTATAGAGAATAGCTAGAACTGCAATGCTAATAACCTCAATATTTCTCAATAGCCAATCCTCCTTTTTATGAAGTTGTTATAAGCATCTTTAACTACCTTTCTCTGACCTCTACTAATTGCGAAATTTTCTTTATTGGTGAGAATAATATCGGTTCCCGAAACAATATGTACATAATTTAGATTTAAAATGGTGCCTTGATTTACTTTTATAAAGGACAAGGGATCAAGCATTTCTTCAATCTCTTTTATCGTGCCATAAAATGAAAACTCGTCATCAACGGTTACAACATGTATAATCCTACCTTTCTCAGATGAAATGGATAGAATCGTCTCACTTTTGATTTGATAGTTAAGATTTTGAGTTTTGAAGAATAAGTACTGGTTATTCCTTCTAACCTCATCAATGGCGTGGAGTAATATTTTGCTTATATGTTCGTCTTGAATAGGTTTAAGTATGTATCGAAAAGGTGAAACTTCAAAGCTTTCCATGGTGTAATTGTCATAGCTGGTAACGTAAATGATAATCATATTTTTATCTATTTTTCTAATTTCCCTAGCGACCTCGATTCCATTTAAAATCCCCATTTCAATATCTAAGAATAATATTTGGTACTCTTCGTTTCTGGCATTTAAAGCTTTCAATAATGATTTTCCGGACTCATAAATGTCAATATCGAACTCTATGTTTTGATACAAACCTGCACTATCCATAATAATCTTCTCTAATTTGGAACTATGTAATTGCTCGTCATCACAAATACAGATTCTAATCATTCCTCTAAACTCCCTTTTTAAATAAACATATTATTTTGAAAATAATACCTTATTAGTAATAATTCAATAAAGAAGATCAGTAGTCCTTGTAAATAAAAAAGACGACCGAAGTCGTCTAGTAAATGCTTATTAATCGATTTCATAGCCAACGGTAAATCTTGAACCGCACAACTCATAACCGATCTGAGTATATAGCCTAATAGCTTTCCTATTATCTCCATGCGTGCCCAAAGTAGCGATTGTTTTGCCCTGCTGCTTTAGATAATTCAGTGCGGTGCAGATGATGTTACGGGCAACACCTTTTTTCTGCCATTCAGGAATGACGAATACATTCTCCGTTGCACTTCTCTCGTCGGTGATTCTCCAGGTTGAGGTGTTGCCGATCAATTGATCGCCATGAAACGCGCAGAAATTAACGATTTCGGGAGATCCCTGCATCCATCCCAAATGGTTCAGACTCCACGCCACACCGTCAAAGGCTGCGAGTTCAGCATGACGATATGTTTCCTGAGCTTCACTATTGTTCAGTGCAGTTGGCTTCACCAGAACCCCTTCTGGTAAAGGATACTTAGGAATCTCCCTACTCAAGTCATATTTATATACGACAATCGTATCGCAAATCGTAAATCCACGCGCTAGACAGAAGCTCAACTCTTCGAGATCATCTGTGTCGAGATATTGAGCCATGATAATGCGCTTCTCTTGATACCCAGCTTTAATTTCTCTAGATCGTCCGATCAATGCTTCAATCAGTGCAGCTTTGATACCTTCATCCTCGGCGTTCTCTGCAAATATAATTTCGTAATTAAGATATCGTTTGAAGTTTGGGTCTTTATCATGTCCAACCGCATGAAAAGTATCATGCTCCATCAGATGAGCAACGGCCAGAACCTCTCCGTCGCCACTCACTGCACAGAACATATTTCGCTTATCCAGATCTCCATGGTACAGATATAGCATTTTTAGAACAAAGTCCATGCTTTCAATTTGCTCCGCATCTTCATCCTTTGGATTTCGGATTACAAAGTCCCTCATGAATACACATCGTCTCCAATCTTTTATGGCGCTGCAAATCATTTCTTAGTTAAATAATGGATGAGGCAGGCTATGCTCAGCAAGGGAGAGTTTAGTTATATTCATAATTGCGAGGGATATTGTGAACATATTTTTATAGAGTCTGTACTTCGAAGCTTACAGGATCCATACAAAACACTTGGACTTCCAGCGCATCCATAAGCTTTTCCAAGTGCTTTCTTTCCCCATTACGAAGTTCCAATATTTCCTTATATTGTAAGGAATCTATAACGATCAAAACCGCTTTCTTTATGCGTTTAGGTGATCCAAATTCATTCGAATAACTATTCAAAAACTTGGACTTTGACAGCACCTGATAATATGTAGCGATTTCAAGCACACATCTTAAGAGGGTTTCTCTATTTTCATTAATTTTAAATTCGATCAGAACCATACAATCATCCACCAAAGAAATTAAATCAATCTTACCTAGTCCCTTATCCGCACTACTATTTTTCAAAGGGACTTGATAGTCCATAATCCTTCCAATACCATTAAATATTTTTCCACTTTGACTTAAGTTAAATAATTGAATAGCAACTCTCTCTTCTTTTCGATTAGAATCCTCTTCCTTGTGCCCGGTAGTAACAACCCCGTCATGCGTGATCACACGATACCCACTCTCTCTTACTACTTCATTGATCTCTTTCAGCCGATTTTTTATATCCAATCTCAACAATTCTTCAGCAATTACTTCTGCGAATAATTCGCCATTCGTTGTCTTACCTCTACGATTAAGGATGCTAGATTTATACAATTGATCGATTGTATTAACGTGAGCACCTACCTCATTAATAAGGTTCATCTTTGAGAGCATGCTCTTTCCTTTTTTCATAATAAAAAAACACCTCCTAGAGTTTCATCGGATAGGGATTATCCAATGTCTATTCTAAGGGTGCTGTTTATTATTCGTGCAAAACGAACTGTGCAATATTCTTACAATGATCACCAATTCGCTTGATCCCTACAATAAATGCTGTCATTGTTGTTCCTATATTTGCGCCCATAACCACACCAATGGCTTGTCGCAAAGTCATAAGGCCCACATTTACAAGCCCAATCGCCAAAACCGTTGTCCCCGTTGAAGATTGTATCAATACAGTTACGCTAATCCCGACAAGAACACCCAAAATCGGGTTAGATGTATACCTCTCGAGCAGGCCACGCATTTTATCCCCACGGATTTCTGAAGCCCATCTGACATGTATTTAATACCAAAAAGAAAAATCCCAAGTCCACCAACAAACTTAAATATTAAATCCTGCCAATCCAATATATAAGCCTCCTCTAGTTGTTTATTCTATTTTGACCCATTTGGTTTAACATAGTTGGCTACAAGATATAGCATGATCTAATTTCGGAATGGCTAACCCGGGTCTTCATATAAATAAAACTTTTCAAAATAGTAAGGATTTAAAAAAACCCAAAAAAAATAAGCCGATTCATTCTGCAAAGCTGCTTTAATGCATTCATGGACGCAATATCTATTATTGTGATAATATGTATGGGAATTCACATTATTTCTCTTAGAGGTATCAATTATGATAATAATGCACAATTTGTCTGCTCTAAATGCAAATAACTTGTTACGGAAAAATGCTAAAGCTGGTTCTAGTAGTATGGAAAATCTATCATCAGGCTTACGCATCAATAAAGCTTCTGATGATGCTGCAGGATTGTCAATATCTGAAAAAATGAGGGGACAAATTAGAGGACTGGATCAGGCATCCAGAAATATACAGGACGGCGCTTCACTCCTTCAAACAGCAGAGGGCGGCCTACAAGAGATAAATGATATATTACAAAGACAAAGGGAATTGATTATTCAGGGTCTAAATGATACGAATACGGATAACGACAGGCAACAGATTGAGGCTGAAATACAACAACTTACCCAAGAAATAGACAGCCTTTCAAGGAGAACAGAATTTAATTCAATTAACTTGTTGGCTAGAGATGATTATACGATACTTGCTGATCGATCGAGCAGTAATACAGCCTATACTATCAGTGACCCGCCACCAACTACTAGAGTAACTAACAGTATAGTCTACAAACCTCAAGGAACATCAGCAGAAACAAGACATGTAATTAGTAGTTCAGATACATCAGTAACGACCAATACATATTCAAATACCAATAATATTTCTCCAATCGCCTCTCCAGATGGAAGAGCAGGCTATAATGAATATAATATTGATATTCAAACAACAACTAAGACGGACACAAATAATACTGTTTATGAAACGTTAACAGCATCAAACGATCCACAATATGCTACACCTGCCTACTGGTTCTCTGTTGGAATGAATAAAACCAGTTTTGGCCCCAAAGATCTTGGCGATGTATACGGTTCAATGCTCGAAAATATTGAAGTTAATGGAAGTTTAATACCCATCGAGTATACATCTCGCAGTGGTTCAGGATCAGATCCTGCCTGGGATCATATGTGGTTCCCCGGCACAAACCTATCAATTATGAGACATAGGACTGTACTGGCTGATAACTCCATGGAAATCAAATATGTAATTAATAATATGGATCCAACCGATGCCAATATCAAACTAGATAATATAATCGCCCCTCCAATTAATTCAGTTATCACTGATGCAGGAGGAAATCCGTTAGCTACCGGAAATACCATAATAAATCCACCTTCAGGAAGTTCATTTAACCTAACGGGATCAGATGCCAACGCTGGCTTAAAATTTGATGATTTGCTTGGATTTCTGGCACCTTCAGAGCTTACGATTAATAATCCGGCAGCAGGTCAACCACAAATAAATTTTGATTGGCAACTCACTATCCCCTCTGGTACGAGTGTAACATTGGGCTTCAATTATGGTCCGTTTTCATTAAATCTTGATGTATTTGAACTAACACATGAACTAGTAGAAACTAAGCATTTTGAAACAACAGTGAAAACGGATATAAAGGATATTGACTATGTTCCACCAAGTCTCGATATTCAAGCAGGGGCTAACCATAATCAAACAATCATCATCCCCCTGTTCAATGTAACCTCTCAAGGATTGGGCATTGCAAATATGGGAATATTGCCGCCCGGTATACCTGATAAGACATTAGCTCAAATAGATAAAGCCATAGGAAAAGTAATAAACTATAGAGGGATGTATGGTGCATTACAAAACCGTATGGAGCACACATTGAACAATGTGAAAAACTCTGCAGAGAACCTAGCTTCGGCAGAATCACGTATCCGTGATGCGGACATAGCTAAAGAAATGATGAATTTCACAAAAACCAACATATTAACTCAAGCTGCCCAAGCGATGCTGGCACAAGCAAATCAGAATCCTCAAGCTGTATTGCAACTCCTAAATTAGTATTAAGATAGACTGCAAACTCAACGTATAGCATATTCGCTTTACAACAAAAAGCTCAAGCATCGGCAGGTTAGCCGCAGCTTGAGCTTTTAAATGTTATAACCATGGATGGTTTTTCCGTTCCTATGCCGATATTATTAATCCCCAATCATTTTAATCATCGTGTCAAAAGGATCTAACTCCAGGGTGTGTTGTCCATATTCCGTATGAATCGTAGTTTTTTGAAGCTGATCGCTATTGTTAATGACCACGAGGATTTTACTTTCCGGATAATAAGCACACTCTGTATATAAGTTATCCGTAATATACTTGGTCTCCGTGAACTCATTGCCAGCAAAACGAATCAAATTCAGCAGCAATCTTGTATTCTCAAAGCTGAATTGGAAAGATGGAAGGTAGATCCCCTTTCCTTTACCGAAAGCATGGGTGGACAGTGTTAATAGACCATCCGTTTCAGTCACAACCGCTGCTGCTCCATCAGTAAGATAAATGTTATTTTTGGGTGTTATGCTAGCCCCAATAGGTACTAAACCAAGCCCATCCTTCACTTCATATGTCCATTTCCCATGCGCTACTCTGGAGCCTGTATCCTCATCTACACCGAGAACATGTGCCATTCTGAAAAAGCTGTCATACCCTTCAAGCGCTGAAGGCTGATTCACGCCTATAAAAGTACCACCTTCATTCACCCACTTTGTCAGTAAGTCCACACAATTGTTGTCCCTCCAGCGTTCTCCACCACTCCATGCTGAACCAGCCGATCCGGCATTGATCACTACATCACAATCTTTTAAAATCCCCTGACGGATATCCTCAAAATCAATGAACTGTACTTCAATCGGCAATCCGGATAAAGCCTCGTTGATATGAATCAAATCATGCATATACGTTTCGTGGAAATGCCCGGACAAGGTCCACGATCTCCATTTGCCCCAAGCGTGCAGAATGGCTACCTTCGTCTTAATATGATACGGTTTGCCTTTATGATGCAGCTCTTTAATTTCTCTGAATTCACCCGCAATCTTTTCGATATAATCACAAAAATCCGGATAAGGCTCTACAAGATGCAAATATCCACCCAATCCAATTCGATCTATAGGCTCTCTGAGTAGAGCACGCCGGATATTGATCCAATATTTTTTGGCATCTAGTGTAGGGTTCCCTCCCTCCATAAAGGTAGGCAGACCACCTAAACCAACCGGAAACAAGTAGGGATGCAGCCGAATCTCATGGGTATCTACTTTTACACCTGAACACATTCTTGCCTCGAACCCTGAGAACACACATTTAATCATCCCGTCGAAGCCAAACTCCTCGAAACGATCATTGTAAGGCTCCATGCCAACCCAACTGTCATCATAGAAGACATATGCCAGCTTGTCGTACCCATGCACAATATCAATTAATTTCTTACTAAATTCGATGACAAAATCATTGATAAATGCCATCCAGTCCAGCTTGCGCTGTTGCGCCGGGATATGACTGACACGATATTTTCCACCATTCACAAAATCCTCGGCCGTGAGCGAATACCCATATTTTTGAGCAAACAGATCAAGCGCTCTTGAGCTTACCGTAAAATCATATGAACCCCAGTCCGAGAACAAATGGCGATTGCGCTCATTGCTGCCCCAGATCCAGGCGAAATTATAAAATAGGGACGTAAACCGAACCACCGTTGTTTCCTTATGCTTACGACACCAATCTTCAAGGAAGTGGAGCAAATACTTTTGCGTTTCAACATAGATGGGATCAATCTGCATCAGATGCTCTTTTTCCCAGTGATTCGTGGTGTGATTGTACATGGAGATCTCTTCCCAAATCCGGTAGACCATGAAGCTGACCGTATACTTATGCCATGGCGCAATTCCAGTAATGACTACATTTCCTGATTCCCGTTCATAATTCCACTGTTCTTTTGGAACCTCATCACCAGTCGTTCGGTCAAAAACCTGCCAGTACTTAAACGCCTCTTTGGAATCATTTACTCGGAATTGCTCAGCGAAAAAGTCCTCCATCAAATAGATGGATAAATAATCTTCGACCGCTACCTTCGGATTAGTAATTAAAAAGCTCTGCTGTAGCTTATCAGGGTTTTGAGATGCCCATTCGTTATGATCTCTGATGATACAGATTGTAGAATAAATGCCGTATCCTGCGTTGATAATCTCATCGGACAACTGTGTACCGTCACTGTCACGGATGACATCGGCACCCCACCGTTCAGCTAACTCTAAGGTCAGTGCCTCATAACCGGATTCGCCCGGTAGTGTAAAGGCCCCCGTTGTTTGCTTGGACAACTTGGATCCCTCCTATTTGAGCATATCGGACAGAAAAGAGAGTGCTAAGCCTTGACCCCAGCCTTGAATCCAGTCTTTTGGAATATTGCGATAGCCTTCCCGGTCCTTCATAACCGCTGTTCCGCCCGATACTCCCAGTACACGTCCATCCTCGCTGATATTGCTTAGGATACCCTTCAGCGCCTTTTGCACATATTTGGTATGCAGCGGATTGCCGTTATTGATCATTGCAGCCGCTATCCCGCAAGAGGCAGATACTTCTTCATAAGATTCTTCGTCATCAAGCACTGTCCGCCACAAGCCGTTCTCCGTTTGCACAAGCTTGAGTGCCGCCAATTGATCGCGCAGCGAACACTCCACGTCCATACACGCCGGATACAAATACCATTCTTTCAAAAGCTTTTTGACTTGCGACATGGTATATGCGCCCCAAGCATTTGCTCTGCCCCAATATAGTCCGGACATATGATCCTGCTTCACATTATTGTAGCCATGGTACCAGAGGCCGCTGCTAGGGTCTTGCAGGTATTTGATATGCCAGTAATATTGATTCAGGGCATCCTGGATCATTTCCTGATCGTTTAATTTACTTCCAACACGGAGCAGAAAAAATGCCGCCATAAACAACGTATCTGCCCATGCCTGCTCTGGAAAATCATTAGAGACGGATACGGTATGCTGCAGCACATGATCTCCGAATCTGAGCGCATGGTTCTGCAGATAATCCACCTTGCTCATTACAATATCCCAATATTTCTGATTGCCTGTTTCTTCATACAAGGTAATCAGCATATGCCCCATGGCACAGGTATTTACCGTCCAGTCCGGCAGGCCCAGCTCAATATATTCATCTGCCCACTGGACAAGCATATCCAAATACTCTTTATTTCCTGTAGTTTCATAAGCTCTGGATACCCCATAATAAGCCACACCACAAGGCCAGTCCCATGTTAAATCCATCGTCATTGTTTTTCTAACTACTTTGTCGATGACGCTTAGAATCTCTTCTCTGTCATAAGTTAATTGAAGCATCTTGATTCTCCTCTCTTTCGCACACACCCCCATTGGCGCTGAGAGCTGTCCGTCCTATGTAAACGCTTTACTAACTCTATTGTAAGGAGTAAAATGGTCTGATTCTAAGCATATTCATAACTAATCTGTGCAATTTCAACCATTAACTAGTGGTTCTTATATTTCGGGATTGGCCGTGACTACAGAGAATGTTTGGACTTCCGGCCGCTGTTGTCTGCAGATTTCTTGATTTTATACCGCTCTTCGCGGTGGAAATCTGCAGACAAAGGCGGACGCTAACGCTCCTACAGTTCCAAACTTCTCCTCCGCCACTTTTTTCCAAAATTGTATAATATAAAGATCTCTTTATATAGTTGAACTTGAAAGCTCTTTCACCTATAATCTACACAAATCAACGGAACGGGAGTATTGAGATTATGCCCAGAAAAAAGAAACCCGTCATCGAATACCGCCACTACAGCTTGCCGATAAACTTCCCTATTTTACTGTTAAGCGGTGAACGTTGGAAGATTTCCGATATCAAAAGTGAACATCTTCATTTTCATAACCATTTAGAGATTGGCATTTGTCATTCGGATAGCGGCATCATGGAGATCAAAGGTGAATCCGTACCCTTTAAAGCCGGAGATGTGACCTTCATCCCTAGGTATCTGCCTCATACAACGTATAGTTCGCCAAATGAAGCCAGTCTGTGGTCTTATATCTTTTTTTCACCTGAGGAGCTCTTTCAGCATTCATTCAAAAGCGCTTATAGTGACTTCGAGCCAAATTTGTGGGCGATCAAGGGAATGAATTGTGTTTTGAACAAGGAGGAACATCCCAAGGTTTATACCCTTGCGACATCGGTCGTAGAGGAATTGAAGCACAAAAATCCTTACTATCAGGAAAGTGCCTACGGCTTATTATTATCCCTTTATATAGAACTGCTTAGAATTCATTCCCGGAATGAACCCTTAGTAGAGCAAGAAACAGAGCATAACCTGAAAGGTGATTTTGTCATCTCTCCGGTTCTGGAATACATCACCAAAAACTATATGATACCTATTACCATCAATGACCTAGCTGATCTGTGCCATCTAAGCACCACTCATTTTCGCAGAAAATTCCATGAGATCATGGGGACCGCACCTCTCGATTTCCTAAACAGCACTCGTATTGAAGAGGCCTGCAAGCAGTTAAAAAGCACGGATGCTTCCATCCTCTCCATCTCTGAACAAGTCGGTTTTCAGTCTATTTCCAGCTTCAACCGATGTTTCTCCAAGCTTATGGGCGAATCTCCCAAACAATGGCGTAAAGGCGCACATTCCGAAGCCCAATCTGCAAAAGCATCTATACTGGAGTTTACAGGTTGGGTATAGGGAAAGGGAGTCCCTGTTTACTTCACTTCACAAAATCTACTTAACACAGAAATGATTTGCTCCTTGCTCATAGGGGCGTCGTGCCCTGGGATATACGTAGTGAATGAAAGATTTTTTAAAAACTCAACATATTCCTTCATTTTTATGGGATCAATTTTACCTTCTCCATGATAATAATCTCCACTATGTGCATCACCTGCAAATAAAACCTCCGCTTCTTTAACATATACAACACAAGAGTCTGCTTCATGCGGCCCTCCTACCTTGAGGATTTGGCAAGTGATGCCCCCTAAATCCAATGTTAAAGAATCCTCGAAAATAATCGATCCTGTGCTGACCGAAATCTTATCGAACGTATCGTATTCTTTTTTCATACAGTTATAGGCGAAATCTATTTCTTCTTTTGTCTCTAAACGTTTTACAACGGACTCTTCATCCCATTTCCACGCTTTCAATCGCTTTAGTACCTCATTCGTTGCTGAAGATACTATGGTTTCCCCCTCAAAAGCATGCATACCAAAGGTATGATCCCAATGCCAGTGCGTAATCAAAGCATATTTGGGACGAGATAGATTGTGATCATCCAAACCCTTTATAAAGGCATCAAAATGCGATTTTGAATTACCACAATCAATCATAATTGAAAAGTTCTCACCTACAACATATCCCAAAACAGGTCTGTCTGTTTCTCTAACATTTTCTAAATAATAAATCGATTCATTTATTTTTTTTAGTTCCATAAGATTGTTTTCTCTCCTTTAGATCAACGTGTTATTTTGTAATTTAATAATGGATCCGCAAGACTTTTTGAGCAAGGGAGAGTTTAGTTTTAGGCGTTCTCACCAAGAGCACAAGTCAATCCAACTCCAAAAAAAGAGAGTCCCCCGGTAGCCACTTTTTTATGGCTACTGGGAGACTCCCTCACAATTAGGTTTTTGCTATAAGGTTATTTCGAATTCTTCATAGTTGTCGAACGAACTTGGAATGCTCCGTTTTTGTAAGCAAGAACAGAGGTTTCTACGCCTTTAATTACGGAAGTAGCTTCACCACGAATCGTTTTTGTTGCAACAATCTCATAGACTCCGTTTTTATCTACATCAGAAGCCTTCATTGTATTGTAGAGCGAACGTTTGCCATTCACTTTCACGTACTCGTTAAGAAGAACTTTAACACCACTGTCTTTGAAGGATACTACGTAAGCATTGGTGCTACCGCTGTTACCGCCAGAGTATACAGTAATCATGACATCTTTAGATTTATCACCGTTGAAATCGCCAATGAAGTTGATCTTTGGTTGGTAACCCGAGAAGTCTTTGATATTACTGTTGATCACTTTTTTAGTCTTACCTTCTAGAACGACGATGTTGATATCTGTAACCAGACCACCATTAGCGGCATCCTTGTTACCAATCAGTAAGACATTATCCGAAACACCATTACCAGTTACATCCACTTGTTGTTTCGCTAGCAAAATCGTTTTTGCTGTTGTTGTAATCCCCTTAAGCTCAAAGCGTTTGCCAACGGTGAAATCACTTGTTGTAGTTGATGGTCTAGTCACTGGCTTGCTATCGGATTTAATGGTTTCTGTACCCACAACCTTGAAAGCACCGTCTTTGAATGTGAATGTTGTTTTTTCCTCACCTAGAACTATAGCTTCAGCGTCACCGCGAATTTTTCTAGTTCCCACCAGATCATATACACCATCTTTATTAAGATCCACTTGCTCTAAAGTGTTGAAAAATGCTGGTTTACCATCCACAACAGGTTTTACACTCAAAAGCGGTTGTACCTTATCACCTGTGAAAGACAATATGTAAGCATCTGTCGTACCATTGTTACCACCGGAGAATGCTGTAAACATTACATCATTTGCTTTGTCCCCGTTAAAATCACCAATCCATTGAATTTCTGGTTTGTAGCCATCGAAACCGCTGATTTTTGCATCTTTCAATGTGTTTGTTTTGCCATCTACAACAACCAGGTTGATGTTGCTTACATAACCAAGCTCATCTGCTTTGTCACCGATCAGATAGATTTTATCTTGGACACCGTCTTTATTAACATCGTTAACTTGTTTTCTGATAAGAACAGTCTTATCTGTTGTGTTAACACCTTGCAATGCGAAAGGTTGGCCAACAGTCAGTTCACCAAGTGCAGGTTGTTTGAAGGGGTCTTCTTTAGTAGTTTCTGTTTTGCTAACTTGGAATTCGCCGTTTTTGTACGCAAACCATACTTTTTCATAGCCTGTTACCACTGAAGTAGCTTCACCATGGAGGATTCTGATTCCAAGCAGTTCGTTCACGCCATCATTTTCCACATCGACTGCTTCTAATGTTCTGAATAATGCCCGTTCGCCTTTCACCTTCAAATCCCCGCCCAGAATAATAGAAGGGGTATCATTCTTGAAAGTTACGATTCTAGCATTGGTAGAACCTTGGTTGCCACCGGAGTACGCAGTAATCATCACATCAAGTGCATGGTCATTATTGAAATCACTCACATAGCTGATTTTCGCGTTCAAACCACCAAAGTCTTTAATCCCTGCGTTTAACACTTTGTTTGTTTTGCCGTTTACAACGATGAGATTAATGTTGTCGAAGTCAGGAGATTCATTTTTGTCGCCGATGAGATATAAAGTGTCTTTTACGCCATCCAAATCAAGATCAACCGTTCTTGTTGCTATCAATACTGTATTGGCGTTCGTTTTAACACCAGCTAGTGTAAATTTTTGTCCAACTTGATTAGCGGATGTTGCTACGGTTGAACTGGTTGGCGTTGTGACAGGATTGGCCATTGCTTGAGATGAGAAAGATGCGACTGCTGCTACACATAATGCAACGGATAATGTTTTCTTTATTTTCATTGTGTTACCTCCGATGGTCTTTTAAGGTTGGTGTCGATTACAGACTTATTATAGTCCTGCAAACCTAGGACAGTGTTACGGTAAGGTAACATTATCCTATTGAAATAAAACAATAAATAAATAAAATATCCATATCAGAGGAACTTCAAGCACTAAATAATGCCAATTTTTTTTGGGGATAGCGGTCGCAAAATCAATAGAAACGCTTTCATCGGCTATACTATGGGATTTGAGCTACCCTACTTTTTTTTAATAGTTTGATAACAATTCTGTAAAATCAGTTTGATCCAATTAAAGTACAAACCTATTCGACGGCTATAACAGTTACAACTCCTCCGACAAGACGATCTCTTCTCCTTGTTCTTGTCTGATTCTAATATTTTCTTTTCCCCAAGAACACATAACGTCAACGATCTTATTGGCTGTAACCCCATATTCCGTCAGGCTATATTCAACTTTTGGCGGCATCTGCTGGATCAGGACCTTTTGTGAGATGCCCTGAATATTGCGCTGCAATTCACACCGGACATCAATAAGCAGATGATCAAAGCTTTCCACTTTCCACCGATGATTTCTAGTGTTGCCTCTATCCCTAGATTATATTGTTTCATAGAATAACAACTCGTTCATACAGATCTAATTAAATTACCCAAAACTTCATTTTTTCATATATTATTTCGTGAGTCTAGTACGTACTTCAAAGTAACCATCTTACTTTATTGTGTGTATTTTCTTTTTTAAAACCTGCAAGATAATGATGATATTCATAAAAATAAGGCGCAGCATTTTGAAGAAATACGCTTAATATAGGCCTGGAATGGAGATTCATTATGAAAACAATGGTGATTGTGGCACATCCCAACCTTGAGAATTCGAGGGTCAACCAGCGCTGGAAAGAAGCGCTACTGCAATATCCGAACGATATTACCCTTCATGAGATTTATAAAGAGTATCCTGACTGGAACATTGATATTCCTAGAGAGCAAAATCTAATGGAAGCCTATGACCATGTGATCTTTCAATTCCCTTTGTATTGGTATAGTTATCCGCCATTTCAAGCGAGCGATGAAGAAATTAATACTAGTGCAAAAGAATATATCCACTATATCTTTAAGTACCATATTTGATACAAAAAGGGCTATCCCAAGTCTTGATCAAAGACTTTAAGGATAGCCCGCTATTAAAAAATCTAAAGCGTTTCTGTAGTGAGTGTAAATCCTTCGATCACAGCATCTTCGTCAACCTCAATCAAAATGCAGCGTCTACCTTGATAATTCACTTGCTTCACATATTTCAAATCCTGTGGACTGACCGAAATCGTAGCTACCTTTGTTTCGATCTTTATCGATTTTGTAGTGAATTTCGGCATCACACTACTTGCCTTCATTTCATAGTGCTTATCGTCGACGATGGTTTCAAACGCACGTTCCACTTTTTCCATCGTCACGTCTTCAACCCCGCTTACCTTCAGCACACGTTCTACATCTCTATAGTCAAGTTTAGGAGGTTCTTCTTCATCTTGGTTGGTTTCAATGACCTGGTGGATTTCCTCGTACAGCTGAGCAATGGTGGTCGCGTCAAGTTGATCGCCCGCCACTTCCTTCACGATATCTTCGAAAATAGCTCTCTCTTCCAGTGCCGTCAAGGATCTTTCAGCGTTCAAGACCTGCTCGATGAAATGCGGATCTGGAAAATTCGATTTTCCCGTACAATACAGAATGCGGTTCACATCGGAATAATTATCCGTCACGCTTGGGTAAAAGAAGCCCTGCTCCGGCGTACTTAACTTGACGATCGGATCTACAATAACATTGTACTTAAATTCCCTTTCCACATAATCAAATAAGAGAGCTTTCCGTTGCTTCTCCGTGGAATTCACGCTGCATAGAATAAACGGATGCGCGAACATTTCGTTTTTCTCACTTTCCTCGGCTTCATCGTTTCTATCTTTGGTCGGGCGGTAATACTGTCCGCGAACGAAAGTGATCACCGTATCGCGTTCATAATGGGTATCCGCCATCATTCTGTCCACCAACAGCAGCATCAGGTCCTGCCATTCATCTGGATCCCCAGTCACCAAAGCTTGGTGAAGCATCACCTGCGCTGGCTCCTCCGCTTCCGCCTGAAACTTCAACTCGAACAATTTCTGATCCAGTTCGCCGGTCAAGAGTTTTTTGAAATTGCCCATGTACAGCTCCTGCTTCTCTCTATCCACCATTCCAAACGGCAGGCGCTCCCAATGATAGATCTCATTGCTTTCCTTCATAATATACACGTTGAGAATATCGTAAATATTCATTAAATCGTGATCTAGCTTAAATTGCTTGCGTATATGCGCGACTTCTTTCTTTATCATGATTCGTTAGACAACTCCTAGGAAGATAAATTGGTCTTTTCAGTATAAAGGATAAAAAAAACCTTCGCTATACTAGTTGAACTTAAGATTTTTCTATTAAGGTAAGTTCGTGACTCCGGTGAATGTTTGGACTTTCCCTCCATACGTGCTCGTACTAATCAATTTATCGTATGCTCTAATGCATAGTCTTCAAGCGGAATATCTACCTGTTGATCCATGGCTAGCTTGGCTAGCTGCTCACCAAGAAAGGGTCCCATCGTTAATCCCGATGACCCTAGCCCATTAGCAACAATTAGTTTATTCCATCCTTGAACCCTGCCTAACACGGGAAGAAAATCTGCTGTAAATGGACGGAAGCCTACTCTTATCTCATTTAGGCTACAATCTGCAAGACCGGAGGCCGTTTGAAGACCTTTATTTAAAATTTCTTGCATTCCACCTGCGGTTACAGAGGTATCATAACCCACAACATCATTTTCGTGAGTAGCACCTACTACGATATTTTGATCCGCAAATGCAAGGATATATTGATCTGTAGGCGGCATTACTACAGGCCATTGCTCGGTACTCGCTTGTTGAGCAAGCTTCAAGTGCATAATTTGAGCCTTCTGATAACGCACCTGAAGCATGATCCCAAGCGGATGAAGCAAAGCGTTAGACCAGGCCCCTGCACACACAATCACTTCATCTGCTGTGAATATCTGTTCTCCTACGCTAACCCCTTTAATTTCATGATCATCATGCTCAAGAATAGCATCTCCCTCAATCAATTGCGCACCGTTACGCTGTGCCGCCCTTAACAAAGCATCACGTAATTCACGTCCATCCACTCTTGCTGCACCCGATACATGAAGCGCATGATAACCTTCCGATAATAATGGAAACTTCTCTTGTGCTTGAAGATCCGTCAGCATCGTAAGCTCACCTATTTCAGGGGCGTCCTCTCTGCGAAGCTCCGCTCTTTCTTTCATCGCGAGTAACTTTCTCAGATCATCATGAATACATATTGCTCCTACTTTTGCGTATCCAGTCTCGGTTTCTCCTGTCTCTTCCAACTCTTGAATAAGTGCTGGATAAAAGCTTGCTCCCGCCTTAGCAAGACGATACCATGCTTTGTTTCTGCGTTGAGACAACCAAGGACAAATAATCCCTGCTGCTGCATCTGTTGCTTGTCCAACATCTTTACGATCTATTATTATGACTTCAGCACCTAACTTGCTTAACTGATAAGCTGCTGAAGCCCCTAATATCCCTGCACCAATTACAATAACCTTGTTCATGTCCGAAGTCCCTTCAGTTATTCATTTTTAATTAATACATTAACACATCCACTATATATCAATGTAACAACCCGAATGATGATTCATTCACAACTTACCAGTTATATCTTAAATTTGACATTTCTAATGAATTATCGTACTATAAATCTCACTCAGTTAAAAGTACTTTAATTAGAGTACTAAAATAAAAGTGCCATTCAGAAGAAAGAAGGTATACAGTTGAAGTTTTCACAGTTTTTGAAGTCCAAAGGGGCCATTGGTTCTATTTTTATGGGTGTGTTCTATGCCATTGCGATGCTTGGTATTTTCTTACCAGGGTATACTGCACTTCCAGGGAACATGGATGATTTAAAAATTGCTATCGTCAACGATGATGCAGGTAAATATGGGGCTCAGATTTCGAGTCAGTTTTCGGAGAGCTTACCATTCAAAACGATAAAAACCGATGTATCGAATAAAAAGGCGATGGATGAATTAGAGCATAATAAGTTAGCTCTAGTTGTCCATATTCCAGAAGAATTTTCCGCCAACGTTCAAAGCGGTAAGGTATCCGCAAGTATTGATTTCACAGTCAACGAAGCCTCTGCCACCATGGTATCTTCAGCCATGTCTTCCGTTGTAGGAGAAATTAACAAACAATTAAGCGCGAACTTCTCAGAGCAAACCGCAAAAGGTGTGTTAATGAACTTTAACGTACCAGAAGAACAAGCCACCGCAATGGCTACACAAATTGAGAATAGTTATGTCGGGAATTATGTTGTCATCAATGATGTTCCGGACGGCATGCACAACAACATGTTACCTATGTTCTTAACTATGGCTGGTTATGTTGGGGCAATGATTGCCTCCATGCAATTAGTTGCTTCTTTTAAAGCGAACCGCGGGAAAGCAAGCAAGACAAAACTGTTTATGTTCGTTCAATTCACAGCTTTATTAATCGCTGTATTATCAACAGTCGTTGCTTTAGCCATTGCATTCTCTATTGCAGATGTAGACCTATCCTTACTGTTACCAGTTGCTGCTCAGCAAATTCTAATGTATATGGCTGCATTTAACGTATGTGCGATTATGGTCTTCCTAGTTGGCGAAGGCGGTATGGTCTTAAATATTCCAATCCTGCTCATGCAAACCATCGCCAATGGTGCTACCATGCCTCGTGATATGATGTATACACCATACGATTGGTTTGGCCGCATCACACCGATGTATTATTCTGTACAAGCTTATTTGGCACAAATGTTTGGTTCAATTAGTCCAGCACCCTTCTTATGGGGATTAGCGGGCGTATTTGCCGGGGCTATGTTGATTAACATTGTAATCGTCCGGTTTGTTCATAAACCTGTCCCTGTGACTAAAGAAGCTATACTGCCCGTTGAAGTTAAAAATACAGCTGAAATAACCGCCTAGGTTTGGTAAGATAGAGTTTAGCCAACAATTAGGAGTGGGTTCTGTGATGTCAATTCAAATTTATATCTTAAGTAAGTTAATGGATGAAAATAATTATCCTTATAAATTAAAAAAAGAACTATCCACCCCTATTCCTTTTGATAAATTGCTCAATCTATCTGAAAGCAAGCTATATTATCACTTTGAATCTCTTTCGAAACAGGGCTTAGTTGAACAGGTAGAGATTATCAAAGAAGAACATCGCCCAGACAAACAGGTGTTTTCCATTACTGATAAAGGGCGTAAAGAACTCCCGCTCAAAATTTATAAGGTAATAGAAAATGCAGAATCTATTTCAGAGATGATTGTCGCTCTTGTGAATCTTCGTTTTGTAGAGACTGATAAAGTGATCCCGATTATCGAGAAGAAAATTGAACAGTCACTTATAAAAAAAGATCAATTAAATCAAATTTACCATCAAATAGATGTTGTTAGCTCCACTCGTGAAGTCGTAGATTTCATGGAAAGCTACTACGTTTCTCAACTTGAGCAATCTATACACTGGTGGAAAGTTCTTTTAGAAAAGCTGAAAACGAAAACGATATAAAAAAGAATGCCTTGGATTATAGCATAATCAAGGCATTCTTTTTTTATTTCCAGTACCAATCACACAATAGCTTTTTTCAGTTATTCGCTTTTAATTAATAAATATAAGAAGTATGGAGCACCGATTAAAGCCACGATTACTCCTGCTGGTATTTCAGTATTGGCTACTACCATTTTACCAAGTGCATCTGCAATAACAACTAATCCTCCACCTATTAATAGGCATGCGGGAATCATTATTTTATGACCACGAAAGAGTCGTCGAACTAAATGTGGAACCACTAAACCTACAAATCCAATACTCCCACTAACGGCAACCGCTGGTGCCGCTAATAATACACTACACACTAAAAACCAAACGCGATATTTATTTAAAGATACCCCTAAACTAATGACTACAGGATCGTTAAGCCTTAGCACATCCAATATAAGATGATTCCGAATTAATAAAGGCACAATAATAAGTAACCAAGGCAGCATAGCATACACGTGACTCCAATTACTATTCCCTATGTTCCCTGCCAGCCACACTTTGATCATCTGATATTGCGAAGGATCTAGTACGAAGGTTAACACAATCATAAATGCGCTAATCGCAGCCGCAACAGCAATACCTGTATAAATTAATCGAATGGGGATAATGCCTTGATTGCGATCATAGGAAAGCAAAAATAACAGGGCCACAACAATAAAACCGCCCAATAGGGCATAGAATGGCTGAACATAAGTGTGTAGGCCAGTAGAGCTATTTTGTAACAGCAAAAATAACATCATGGATAATCCAGCTCCAGCATTTATCCCGAGTATGCCTGGGTCTGCTAAGGCATTTCGACTTATGGCTTGTAGCAGCATTCCTGCTATCGCCAACGCGCCACCCACTAGAAACCCCAATATCATACGAGGAATACGAAACTGAAAAAGTACAAGCTCCTGCCTCGGTGTTCCATTTCCTAATAGGGTCTGCCATAACTCTTGTAAGCTTAAGCTGCTTTGACCAGTAGATACACTATATATAAAGCCTAGCAGTAAAATGATAGCTATAATTATAAATTTCCATTTTAGCTTCACTATAGTTCCCGCCTTTCTTTACGTGCCAAATACAGAAAGAACGGAACGCCAATAACTGCAATTACAGCACCTACAGGTATTTCATAAGGGGAATTTACGATCCGTGCCACTAAATCAGCAAGCACAACAAGGATGGCCCCCAGAACTGCGGATAATGGAATAATATAACGATAATCTACACCCACTATGTAACGTACCAAGTGCGGAGCAATTAAGCCAACAAAGCTTACAGATCCGGCCAAAGCACATGAAATCCCAGCTAACATAAAGGCGGATAATAGTGAGAGATTTTTGATAAGCTTAATATTAACGCCTAGACCTTCCGCTGTCTCATCCCCTACAGATAATATGGTAATCGACTTTGAAATTACGATAGCAAGTAATAGAGCAAGGAGCATCCAAGGCAACATTTGCTGTAAATGAGCCATGCTAATGCCACTTAAACCTCCTCCATACCAAAAAGCCACCTGCTGTGCCACTGAAAAAAAGATACTTATTCCTTCACTTAAGGCAGTTAGCATCGCAGATATGGCGGCACCCGCTAGTACGAGTCGAATAGGTGTCATTCCTCGTTTACTTAATAATCCAACACTAAAGACTAAACCCGCTCCCAATCCTGCACCTAGAATACAGAGCCAAAGTGTGCCCGTAAATGTAAGCGTCGGCAGGAAAACCATAGCAATAACTAGCGTGACACCTGCTCCAGCATTTAATCCAAGAATCCCCGAATCCGCTAAAGGATTGCGACTAATTCCTTGAATAATCGCTCCACTTACTGCAAATCCAGCGCCCGTTGCCATAGCGGCAAGTACTCGGGGGAAACGAATCGACTGGATCACCTGATGAGTAGATGCCTTATCATCAAAAGCGATGATCGACATAAATACATCTGCAAAGGGTATTTTTTTCGCGCCAAGGGCCATAGCAAGCACTAATACGCCTATTAATAGGATGAGCATGAAGATTAGCAATAATAAAAAGGAGAACTTTTTCTCTCCTGTTAGAGATGATTTCTGAACATTTGCGGCCAATGTGTCCAACCCTTTCCCTTCACTTTACAAAAAGAGCCAGCCAAGGGCCAGCTCAGATGCAAACGAATATGATTTCTAACGCAAGTCAGAGGATGTGGTAAGCAAAAATTTGACGGCTCGACTAATCGCACCCGAGATTACGCTCACATGCTCCTCTTGCGCAAGCAATGCCCAGCTTACCTCGAAGCTTGGAATGTGTAAGGACATCATGCTGTTACATAGATCCAAGCTATCCTTGACCATATAATCCAGCTCTTCTTCACCGGCAATCATAAGTGTTTTAGGTAAATGACTTAACGTATTGCTGTGTAAATCAGCTTTAAAATTCTCATACTCATTTAATAGTGAATAATCATTCCACCAGATGGAAGCACTGCTTGCAATATAATGCGAAAACAAGGTAGGTTGTGTAAACAAGGCATGCAGAACAAATAATCCGCCAAAGGAATGACCAAACAATGCTTGCTTCTGCTTATTGATAACGAACCGCTGGGCAATGGCTGGCATTAACTCTTTTTCAAAAAAAGCTAGCAGCTCATCTGCCCCGCCAAATTCAGGCCAAGGCTCCCCGTTGGGACGTTTCGGTAAATTCGCAAGCTCGGCTGGCATAGTTAAATCATAGGTTCGACGCACTGTATCGAATGCCTCACCCCCAGGATAACCAATGCCAACAACAATCGCGGGTGGATATCCTTTAGGCTTACGCGTCAGCAATCGAGTGATTTCAGCAGCGGTTTCAAAAAGTCCATTCCCATCTAGCACATAGATGACACCGTAGCCATCTTTTGCGGGCTCATCCAAAGGTTTAGCAATAAAGATTTCATAGTCCTTATGATTAGCTTTACTCGTAATCAGCATCGTTTCATAGTTGGGCTTTACATACGGTTTGATGATCATGGCTTTAGGAACTTCACGATATCGTCCATCGTTTTTTGATAAGCAATTAATCCGCTGGATCTCCAGTGATCACCATCCACCTCGAACACTTTACCTGCTTGGACTGCAGGCAGCGCATTCCATAAAGGACTAGCTTTAATGTCTGCCAGGAAGGCATCTCCGAGACCATCATTATCATTAATAAAGATGTAATCAGCATCTAAATCAGACAGCATTTCCAGCGAAATATCCGCAGACATTTCACCTTCTACAAGAGTACTTTGAGCAAAGCCTAGCTCACTCAGCACATAACCTCCGTAATGGAAATTACCCACTAAAAAGATCGCACGCGCATTCGCGTTAATATAAATCGCTTTTTTACCAGCAGAAACGCTAGCTAACTGTGCTTTAGTCTCTTCTAGCTTTGTATTATAAGCAGCAATAGCTTCTGTTGCCTTATCCTCTAAACCTAGCAATTTCGCAATCGTTTCTGTTGCTTCCACTACGTTACCCAGAGCATTCTTAAACACATAAGTTGGAGCAATTTGCGAGTAGTTTTCATAGACACCATTTTGTGCATAAAACGCCGTTGGGAATATAATTAATTCCGGCTCCAAATCCACTACAGATTCTGGAGAGGGAATACCATTAGCGAAGCTGATTTCTTCTACACCACTTAACGTATCCTGTAGATATTGCTGCGGTCTTTCACCCGTGGACCATTGCGCTACCGGGGTTACACCAAGCGTTACTAAGTAGTCCTCTAGACCAGGCGCATACACCTTTTGTACAGTTCCGGGAATGTTTACTGTATTGCCTACTTGGTCAGTTACTACAAACGCTTCTCTAGCCGCTACTTCCGTTTCTTTTACAGCTGGTTCCTCCGTTGCGCTCGCTTCGCTAGTTGTTGCTGGAGTATCTTTTGCTTGCTGATTCGCTGTATTATTACTGCCGCAAGCTGTTAGTAGAATGGATAATAAACCAACCATTACAACATAACTTATTATCTTTGTATTAAACCCCTTCATGATTGACCTTCCCTCTTTCCTGTTTTCTCAATAATAATCATTCTCAGTATTGAGTGTATAAGAGATAGGGCTCATTGACCATGTAACATCTTATGATTCCTCATGTACATTTTCAAGGTATCATCATCACTGCAACTTCCTCTAGCATACGCTTTAAAGCCACAGGGGAATATTCGAACCACGGATCAGAATGAATGACATAGATTTGTTGCTGTTTAATAGCCTCTAGCTGTTTGAATCCAGCGTCTCTCTGCAAATGATGCCATGTTGCGCGTGACTCATCATCAGGGCATATAATTGTAAACAGCTTATCTACCTCCAACTCACCTAACTCATCAAAAGTAATCTCGGCATTATACAGACCAGGCTGCTCATAACTAGATACCGCTCCCAAATCCTGAAACAAAAGATGCTCGATGCCTGTATTGCAATAAGCAAAGATTTGCTGCTGATAAATACGTATAACTAGAACTTTAGGCGGTGTAGAGGTCCACCCTAACTTGCGACGAACGTCTTCCAATCTTGCCCTATACTGCGTGATCCATTGTTTCGCTTCTTCTTGTTTATTTAATCGGGCAGCAAGTTCAGTTAACGCTATTAAGCAATCTTGTTTATCATCCAACCAATAGATTGGAAAATGATCCTCTATCTGTTTTACCAGCTCTGACGACAAATCTTTGGGAGAAATAAGCAGATCGATTGGCAAATGCAATAGCTCATTGGGGCTGCAATAATTTTTGTTTTGGGTCAAGGTTACCTTATGCTCGATTTCTTGCGACCATAAATTATAGTAGTACGGTGTCCATTTTGCACTTAAGGGTGCAGCAAACGGAACTACTCCTGCCGCATGTAAATACCCCATCATGTTCCCAGTTACAACACCGATATTTGATTTTTGCTGGCTGGAATACATCGTTGGGGATATCCCTTCGACCTTTTTGAACACTCGGCTAAAATAAAACTCATCACTATATCCAACAGCCTCTGCTATAAACTTCAAGCGAACGTCTTCCTTTTGCAATAACTGTTTAGCCTTTTGAATCCGCAGCTGGGTAACGAACTCCATTGGACTTTGTATATATTCCTGTTTAAACGCTGAGGAAAAATAACTGGAACTAAGACCAGTAAGATCAGCTAAATGAGCCAAAGATAAGGGCTTCGTGAAATTCTTTTCTATGTATTTTCTAACCTCACTTAAATCTGTCTTTTGAGATTGTTTTTGCATTCTGTCACCTCTTTACTGCTTGGATGAATTTTATTAAAATCGCTGATTGATAATTATTCTCAATTATACTTTTGTTTTGGGAAGCTAGCAATGGTTGGAAGTATATAGCCTCGTAAAAAAAAAAGACGCTCAGGGGAATCCCCTCGCGTCTTCTTTGTGTGTATCTATGGGCATTTCTACCCTAAGTAGACCATCTTATTTTGAATCAACAACCGGAACGGAAGCTGGAGCTGCAACTACTCCTTCATTCTTCTGTAAATTCTCTTTCACTTCTTCAGTCCCTAAGGACTGTACAGGAGCACCGATGCTGAAACTGCCGATGATCTTCCCAAGTGTAGCTTTGTCAAAGTCTTCTTGAGCGTAAAGTTCAATGGTAAAGCCATCTTTTTCCCAAATCACAATTCCATTTGCAAAATAAACCTTAGTCCCGTTAATTACTTCTGTTTTCACTTCTTCTGTAGTGCTGATCCCATTGTCACCGCCCTTGGAGATTAGGAAATTAACAGCTTTATCCCCGGAGTTATACTGCACTTCAACCATGCTGGTCCCCTGAAGAACAACATTCACAAACTCATAGTCTGCCATCCAGGTTGGTGCCGGGAAGTTCATTCCAAGCTCCGCACGTGCTTCATCCAGGGTCAACTTGGGTGCAACCGGCAATTCAATGGCAACATTCTCCCCGCCTTTCCCCTCTTCAGATGGAGTCATTGACTGTGCAGCCGAAGGGATTTCCTTATCGTATTGCGTGATTTCGAGATTTCCTACTTCAAACTTTGCCATGATTGATTGGAACATATCCTGTGCATAGGAGGTTGCAGAGAATGCTCCACCTAGACAAATTACTGCACTACCAATCACTATTGCATTTCTCCAGCTACTTTTTTTCATCGTTATCCCGTCCTTTTTCTCTGATTTGAGTTCAAGAGCTCCATGGTCCAGCTTGTATACTAAACGGTTATAAATTCTTTCTTTGGCGGCTGTGTTATCCTGTTCAACATTCTCAAGCAGCTCTATGGTTTTGCTGAATTTTGTGAGATCATCATTTTTCTTATTCATGGTTGAATCCTCCTGCTTTTAAGGAAATATGCAGTTTCTTCAGACTTCTATGCAATACGACACCAATATTGGACTCACTGACGCCCATGATCTGTGCGACTTCGGAATTTTTCAGCCCAGCCCCATATTTCATTGCAATGATATTACGTTCCTTCTCACGCAGCTTGGAGAGCGCCTTAAACAGTGCTTGATTATTATCCTCACGAATCGCCAATTCCTCCGGAGACGGCTTGGGAAATATGAGCTCCAGCAAAGAATCTAGTGAGGTGTAGCTTCTTTTCTTCTGCCCTCGGAAGTAATCCGTCACAGCGTTCCTTACAATGGCAAACAGCCAAACCTCAAAATTCGATTTTTCTTCTGAAAAGCTGTAATACTTACACATCACCGTCTCAAACACCTGACTGCAGATGTCCTCTGACACGTGGTGGTTATTAATACGATAACTAATATATTTGTAAACACGTTTGTAGTACGTATCGTACATCCGGGTAAATTCCTCTTTTGACATCATGGCACCACGTGATCTTTCGATATTCTTGTAACGGTCCGCAGTACCCTGGATAACTTCCATCTTCACCCTCCTTCCACCTCACCTTCATCGAAAAGCTAAACAAATTGCGCAATTTGTTGTGAAGAAACTTACATAAGTTAATACGTAGAAAAGCCCAAACCATTAACAAATGTTTTGATAATTGTGGGATTAAGAAACCATCATACAACTTATAGTTCACCAAATGGAGACGGAGGACCTTTTTCAGCGATCGTTCATGGGGTTAATAATCACAACACAAAAAAACGCCACCCCGAAAGGCTGCGTTAATGTAACTCCCTTACTTACTGCTCCCCTAGCTTAATTAATTATTTTTGCAGGTGCAAGCTTTAGTAATTCTACATTTAGGCGTTGCTCTGCTTCCTCATCAATACGATAACCATCTGCTTCTAACCGTTCTATTTGCCGATCCAAGAAATAAACCGTATTTAAAATCTCAGCAGCACCCAGTACAGACAAGACGGGTTTTAATGCATAATCAACGGCTAGAAGATGGCCTAACGAACCCCCAATAGCAATAGGTACAATTCGCTTATCAACCAGCGCTTTTTGCGGAAGGAGATCTAAATAGGTTTTTAAGATACCTGTATAGGAGACTTTATAGATAGGTGTTAATACGGCAACAATATCTGCTTCTTCCACTAGCGCATTAGCCCTCAGAATCTCCTCACTGGCTGTCCAATAAACGAACTAGTTTTTTTGCTTTATATTCTCTACGTGAAGCTTGCGAATTTCGGCATCGGTGATATTAGCCTGAACTAAATGATTATATATCGTTTGGATCTGCACCGTAGAAACAGGAGGTTCAGGAGTTCCCGTTTTCAAACTGAGCAGTTTCCTAGAGATAAACTCACTTAGTTCCACATCATAGACAACCAGTTCGTCCGAGTGGATTTTCCGAAGGTTTGGGTCAATACTAAATCGACATCTCATAGTGAATGAAACCATAGAGATAAATTTCACTGCAGCTATACTTTGTATCAGACTCTCGATGGCCTTAATATGTCCATAGTTTTGCTTCAACGGATTATACATCTTGTAACGGTTGCTAACTGTCCATTGTTGGTCCGTTCGTCCACCTTTAATTTCACCATTGTAGTTCTTCGTCTCAATGACAAATAAGCAATAAGGGGAAATAACGATATGATCAATTTGGGTGTAACCTGTTCGAGACCTAGGATTAGGAAGCATTAGATCGCCTAACGATTTACACTCCTTAGGTAGCTGGTCAAGTTGGATATTGATTTTATGCTCACCTAACTCTCCTATTCGTGTAGGAGCAACCTTCGGTTTCGGCTTGGAGGTTGGTGGATTACGCGCAGCTTGTGGCGGTTTGGATTCGGATCTTTTAAAGAGAGAAAATAGAGTTTTCAGCATAATAGAACCTCATATGATCTAGATTAACAATAAGTATGAGTATTCGACAATATGGTAAAACATCCCTTTATTTGGATTATGAGTGGAAGTCTGCCCACATTTTAAATGAATAGCATCGAAAAAAACAAGAACTTCAAACATATACAAGAAAAAAGACTGTCGCATGTACAGTCCAAAAATAAAGTATGCGTTTATCCCCTTTGGTTCCGATACTTATGTATTTTCCGGCAGCTATAGGGCATGCCTTAGTCCGAGAGAGCTGAAGGAACAGTAAAGGCATTTGCAAGCTGCATGCCATCCTTTAGTCCTTGTAGATATAGACGTTCATAAAGAACGGCTTGCTTCAATTGAAGCTTATCCTCCCAGTACTCAAACTCTGGCATACGTGCAATGTCCATGGAGTCAAACAACGCTTGAAAAGCTTTGCGCTCTTCTTCAAAAACATGTCTAGGCTCGGATTGATGTTCAATCTGTGCGGTCACCTCATCCAATCGACCTTGAATTGTCTGTAAAAACCATACAGGAAAGCCCACCACATCTCCTCCAAGACAAAAGTTCAAACGAAAAGATGCTGTATGTCCAACTTTTTCTTGATACATCCGATTAATGAGTTCGTCCATCTTACGACTCTGGGCCTGAACCGCTTCATTACTGCTTAACGGAATTCCCTGCTCCAGTGATTTCTGTCCGAGTTCATTCAGCTTGCGCTTTTCCTCCTCATATTTGTACTTCAAATGTTGCATTGCACCCCCACCTTCTTGGAAAAGCTATGTCTGTAGACATTTTCATTTACACTGATTATGAATAGTTTTTATTTCCTTTTGTACGTATAACTTTTTTAAAGTAAATCTATTAGTGCCACTCAAGAATGGGATAAAAATATACGTTAGCAAGAACAATAAGTTTCTGAGTGTTACGCATATGAGTACCATACTTGGGAATATTATACGGTACGCTTATACGTATAGTCAAGATTTAAACTCAGAACAAGCGAGGAGATTCTAGTGGGAAAGAGAGTTATCGTGAAAATATCTCAGTTGACGAAAAAGCATGGTATCTCTCTACGAGAGTTGTCAAGAATATCCGATGTTAGACATGCTGCATTGAGCGAATTAGCCAACAATAAAAGAGAAGGTATTAACTTTAATCATATTATTAGAATAGCAGAGTCATTAGAGATTACCGATATTCGAGAGATTATTGATTTAGTTGACACTGGAGATACAAATTGACCAGTATACTGCGAGTAATCTCATGGTCAACTTTCTAGGAATTAAATATCAAGTTAAAAATCAATAAAAAAACGAGAATACCTGATTCTAATGCGTCAGATGATATTCTCGCTTTTTCGTCTTCAATCATTTACTCCAATATTTTTATCTGTATTTTATTCTTCCGCACCATCAGTATTATGACTCAACACGATCTACTACTACATTTTTCACAGCATCGCTCACCAACACAGCCACTCTCCACATGGGATGAATGTCCGGTGTGAACAACTTTATACGATGAATCTCCAACAAAGTTTGATATATGTCCGCTTACGAGATAGCGACTCTTTTGAAGCTGATTTACCTGATGCATTTACCGATCTTGGCTCTCCACAAACACTACCTTCTCACCCTTTATGAGTTCAGCGATAGAATAGTATCGTGCACCAGAGTTATTAATCTGCGGCTTGGGTAGATGCTTCAAATGAATTACGCCTTTACTACAAAGATTATAAAAACGATACTCTTCTCCCGGATGATTAAATCCATATCCACCATTTATACGATTTGATATGTATTCTTTAATTCTAGTAGCAAAATCTATCTGTACACCTTCTAATAAAGCGTTGAGAGAAGGAGACAAAGGATCGAGAACAACAATCTCATCAATTTTATATAGAAACTCCATTTCTCCACCACCACTAGATCTGAAAGTTATATATATTGGAGTTTTATATGAAAAACCCTTCGCAGTATGTGGGCACGCATGAATAAAGTAATTTTTCGTTAACTCATACGTCTTACCCGCAGCAACCGATAGAACTTCAACCTCGTAGTACTTCATTCCTTTTCTCACCCCTTTAATAAAATCTATAAATTCTGTTGCAACTGTTACATCCTCACCTCTTCTTTTCTCTTGACTAATTACATCATTTATTAATTCTAAAATGTCTGTCCAAGTAAGACTGACAAATCCAGTTTCAGGTGGATGAAGCACTCTATACTTTGTTAAAGTTACACCTACCTTAGGCACATTAGCATCGAGCGGAAAATTTGTTGGATCAAGATACGACTCCAGCTGCCTTGTGATATCCTTTTGCAGTACAGAAGCACTTACGCTCTTGGCTTCAATTATTATAACTAGTTTTTTAGTGTTTCCTTGAAACAAAGACAAGGTAATATCGCGTCTTATTTTCTTTTCTCCAGCTGATAACATTTCTGCGTCTACCTGGACAAAATCGATTCCCTGCTTAAATTCTGGATACTTATATTTAGTCAGACGATTAATTTCTTTTAAAAACAGCTGTATCAAGTTAGGATATCTTGAAAATAGGTATGAGAGTCCTTTGGTCTGCTTCGTCTCTGTGTCCCCATGTATCAAATCAAAAAAGGTTGAATGGTAATCCGTATTTCCTTCATGATAAAGACGTAGCATAGTTTTCATTATCGATTCTCCCATACATGATAAATAGGTTTCGTATTCACTAGATGCTATCATTCATTCGATGAATAGTCTGTCAGAAATCTTTCATAATATCCCTCAGTAGCCCAAATCCCCAAAACTATAATAGAATAGAGTTATAACGCATAATTGATTTCATAAATACTAAACTGCATAACCGGAGGGAACTTATGAAGAAACATATCTACGTAGTCGGAGCTGTCATCATCGAGAATAATAAGATCCTCTGTGCACAGCGCGGGGCTACTAAAGCACTAGCTTACAAGTGGGAATTCCCTGGTGGCAAAATCGAAGAAGGCGAAACGCCACAGGCTGCGCTTAAACGCGAAATTAACGAAGAAATGAACTGCGTGATTGAAATTGGTGAAGAGATTGAGACTACCGTGCATGAGTATGATTTTGGCTTTGTGCATCTGACTACTTTCTATTGCCACCTACTAAGCGGGACGCCTACCTTAACTGAACATGTTGCAATCCAGTGGTTATCTGCGCATGAACTGATGTCACTAGATTGGGCGCCTGCTGATATTCCTGCTGTACACAATATTCAGAAGAAGCTGACAATATAACATGGACAATCCTATTCAACATTTAAAAAGCACATTAAATTGGGCGTTTATTGACCATCAACAGGACTCTTTGGATCAATACAAGCCTAGGCTTCTAGTCAATAATAAAGAGACCAGCGATTTTGTTCTTACTCCTTTGCTCGAAGAACTGGATCGCTGCCAGTCCTTTATTTTTTCCGTTGCTTTTATTACAGAGAGTGGACTAGCCACCTTGAAGTCGCATTTGGCTGATCTAAAAATGCGCGGGATAACAGGCAAAATCCTAACCTCAAATTATCTGAACTTCAATCAACCCAAAATCTATAAAGAGCTACTAAAAATCACAAATGTTAGCGTGCGCTTGACGGATCTAAGTGGATTTCATGCCAAAGGATACGTTTTTGAGCATGAAGATCATTCCACTATCATTATGGGAAGCTCCAACCTGACCGCTGCTGCATTAAAAGCCAACTATGAATGGAATGTGAAGCTAACCTCTTTTAAGCACGGGGGTCTACTGGGGCAGTTTCATAATGAATTCGAAAAAGTATGGGAAACTGCTGTCCCACTGACGGATAGATGGATCGAAGCTTATCAAGTTCTCTATGATGGGGTTCAAAAAGCAAACCATAACCATCAATTGACGCTACCCTTGATTCCTGAAGCGATCCCGCAAACTGTCTTTAGTACAATTTCACCCAATAAAATGCAGCTAAGTGCACTAAAGAATTTGCAAGCTCTTCGCAGCACCGGAGCACATCGAGGATTGGTTATTTCGGCAACAGGAACAGGAAAAACCTATCTCTCTGCTTTTGACGCAAAGAACTTCGCACCAAGTCGAATGCTATTTATTGCACATCGAGAACAAATTTTGCACAAGGCTATGACTGATTATCAACGAATTATGGGGGGAAGAGATAGCGACTACGGTATTTTATCCGGTAACAGTAGAGATACAAATGCGAAATACCTTTTTGCCACCATCCAGACGATTTCTAAAGAATTAACTTTAGCAAATTTTGATCCTAAGGTATTTGACTACATATTGATTGACGAAGTCCACAAAGCTGGAGCCAATTCTTATCTTAAAGTTATTGAGCATTTTAAACCAAAATTCCTGCTTGGCATGACTGCAACTCCAGAACGAACGGATGACTTTAATATCTACGAGTTATTCGACTATAATATTGCCTACGAGATTCGTCTGCAGGAAGCTTTGGAAGAAGATATGCTGTGTCCATTTCACTATTTTGGCGTCACTGACTTTGAATACAACGACCGAATGATCGACGATACAACGATGCTCTCTCAATTGGTTACGAACGAAAGGGTTTCTTACCTAATCGAGAAAATGGAATATTACGGACACTCCGGCGAAACGGTAAAAGGATTAATCTTTTGTAGTCGTAAAGAAGAAACCTTAGAGCTATCCCGCATGTTAAATGCAAGGGGTTATCGCACAAAAGCATTAACAGGAGATGACTCTCAGGAAGTCCGTATGCAGTGTGTAACAGATCTTGAAGCGGGAAATCTCGACTATATTCTAACGGTAGACATTTTTAACGAAGGTATCGATATTCCTTGTATTAACCAGGTCGTAATGCTGCGTCAAACCCAATCTAGCATTGTATTTGTTCAGCAGTTAGGACGCGGTCTTCGTAAACACTCGGATAAAGAGTTCGTCACTATCATCGACTTTATAGGTAACTACAAGAACAACTATTTGATTCCGGTAGCCCTCTCCGGAGATAGGTCGCAGAACAAGGACAATATCCGTCGTCATATGAAGGACACCAGTTATATTAAAGGCGTCTCAACAATCAATTTCGAAGAGATTGCAAGGCAACAAATTTACCGCTCGATTAGCAACAGCAATTTAACAGCGCTTAAAATTCTTAGAGAAGAATATTTCCAACTCAAAAATAGGTTGAATCGAATCCCCCGATTAATCGATTTCCTTGACAACGATTCGATCGATCCACTGATCTTTACTGAGGAACACTTTAGCTATTATCACTTTTTGCAGAGAATCAATGAAACCGTGCCACATCTATCCGAACAAGAGAAAATGATTATAATGATGATGTCCGCCGAGATTCTTAATGGAAAACGCAAACATGAGATCCTACTGTTAAAGCTACTATTAGTAAATGATCAGGTTACATATGAAGAATACATAAATGCCCTGCAAGAAAGTGGTTGCTCAACAGATTCCGAAACGATCGATTCAGCAAAACGTATTCTCGACTTGTCTTTTTTCACTGAAGCGATGAGGAAGAAATATGGTAATGCCGCTATCGTAGAGTTCATTGCAGATCAGAATTTTGCATTTCATCCGAAGATGGCACAGTCCTTACAGAACAACGCTTATTTTAGAGAAATAATCACAGATATTGTTCAAACCGCAATTCACAAAAATGAGCAGTATGTATGCAGCGAGCCACTGACTCTGTATCAAAAATACTCCCGCAAAGATACCTGCAAATTATTGAATTGGCATAGCGACGAAAGCTCTACCATGTACGGATACAAGACGAAGCACCAGACCTGCCCGATCTTTGTAACGTATCACAAGCATGACGAGGTCGAAGCAAGTACGAACTATCAGGAGGAATTTGTGAGTCCAGAGATTCTGAAGTGGTCCACAAGAAGTAGACGAACCCTTGAATCCGATGAGGTTAGAACGATACTTGAGGCAGACCAACGAAACATCGACCTTCATGTATTTGTGAAAAAAGACGATGCGGACGGAACGGAGTTTTATTATCTGGGTAAAGCACATCCTGATCAAGAAAGTGCTGTTCAGGCGTCTATGGTTGACAAGAATGATACTTCCATATCGGTTGTGCATATGGATTTGGTATTGGAGCATTCGGTGGAGAGTAAATTGTATGGGTATTTAACTCGGAGTTTTAATTAGAGTATGCTAGTTCAATAAATTCCGCCAAATGACTGAACAATTTCATAATTATGAATTCTAAAACGTATAGCCGCAAAAAAATTGCATTCTCTCATTTTTTGGAGGATGCTTTTTTTACAAATATTTCACAATAGATTTATGTTCTCATGAAGAACGCTCCGGATGATAAGATGAGAAACTATATACCGGGCAATAAATTCCATTAAACCTTAGTCAATTTACTTTGATCGAACAGCCACAAAATTAATCTAGTAATAGCCCTCAGCTCAGGTGGCTCAACCCCAATAACCACTCTAGCCTTCTTTGTCCACGTGCCCCTGTGAACGGTAATAGTTGCAATTTCACAATCAACGCCATAAATTGGTCTATCATAATTAAGATCATCAAACCGTTGCCTTTCAATATGAGCAAGCAATTTCAGTACTTTCTTTGGATGAATAAAACCTTCATATTTCCCATTCAATTCACGACTGATATGTACACCCTCAAATTCAAGTTTACCATTCGAATACATGTGGAATTCAAAAAATTGCCCAATCCCAAAACTCTCGAATCCAATCCCTGTTATCTCTTGTTTCGTCATCCCTTGGACACAACCCATTCTGAAATATCCGGTATCTTACCATAGAAAGATAGGATTACCGATCAAGCAACCAACTTCTTAAGCACTTTCCCAAATCATCAAATTGTGTTGTAAAGCTTTCTATTTCACCTTTAAGTATTTCGATCTCAAACATAGGTTGTTCCACAGAGTTCACCTTCGTATTCTTTCCTTCTAATTCCTTATGTGTCTGACAATACGAAGAAGAACCACTAGCATAACTTTATGAATCGTAACTACTGTTACAGCTTGAAGATGAGTTACCATTAATACTTGATGAGTGATAATAGTGACTTTGATTTATAAGAATAAGTGGGCTCAAATGATTCGAGCGATCCAGTAGATCAACTAGTAGATAATGAGTCGATTTCATTTTTGGAGGGACGTATTCACCTCACCTAAGATAACCGTCTTCTCTCTATAATCAGAAGAACAATGTAGACTACAAGTGCACCAACAAAAAGGTAATCATAGACCATTTTAAAAGTAGATACGCTAAACTTATACCTGGTATCAATTAATGTGATACTAGTGTAGCCTATAAAAAGCAAAGAAAAAGCATAATTAAGCGGTCTATTTGTAATAATGTTCCATCTCTCATCTTTTCCTTCTCTGATAAGAAATATGAGATTTATTAGCATGCCCAACATAATAATCACCGCTATCAAGCTACTCATCTTTGTTCCCCCCCTCATCTTCCTCATAAGGCTCAAAATTAAATACGTCATTAAGATCCTTTTGGAATATATATGCTATGGAAAATGCAAGCTCCAGCGAAGGAATGAATTTGTTATTTTCAATCGCAGCAATAGTTTGTCTTGTTACACCTAGTTCTTTAGCTAACTCGGTCTGTGACCACCTCTTCTCGGCTCGTAGTAAATATACCTTGTTTTTCACTATTCCAAAATAATACATATATAGGAACCCCCTTCGAATTCATTGTAATACGAAGCACACAAAATGTAAAGTTAATATAACATTTTGTTTTGAATATAAAACAAAATGTTATAAAACCCCAAAAAAATAAATTGAAAACTATATCAACCAAACAACAAAAAAAGCGAATTCAGCCCTAAGCTGAATCCGCCTCTCCATTTTTCATCATGATCTAATCAATAAGCCCCGACTTCTGCAACAGCCGCTGAATCAGAACTGCCACTTCCGCGCGGGTGACATTCGCCTTTGCCTCCAGCTTATTATCGCCACGGCCGCTGATCAAACCAGCTTTGGCTGCAAGCGCCAAACTATCCTTAGCCCAGACACCTATGTTGCCTGCATCTGTAAAGGTAGCAAGTACGCTTGTCGCATCCACTGTTCCAGTCTGGTCCGCAAGGCTAGTTAACTTCATCGCTTTGGCGATAATGTTCATGGCTTGCTCGCGAGTTATTGGAGCATCCGGCTGGAATGTCCCGTCCTCAAAACCAGTGATCAGACCGTACTCGGATGCCGTTTCAACCGCACCTGCATACCAGCTATTCGCTGGCACATCTGCAAATGCTGTCTTCCCTTCTCCAAGCTTCAGTCCCAGACCGCGTACAATAATCGCTGCGAACTCTGCCCGGGTGATATCTGCATTCGGGTTGAACGTCGTTTGGTTCATTCCATTAATTACTAGACGAGATCCCATATCGTTCACTGCGTCCTTCGCCCAATGATTCTCCACATCCGCAAAAGTCAGCGGATGCCAGATCACGGAATACGAACTGTTCGTCACACTCTTAATAACTGCGTAGTATTTGCCGTCCTTCAGAACGAATCTGGTCGGAACATGGCGCACTGTGCCATCTGGCTCCACAACGACTCCAGTCGTAATCCGATTCGGAGCAATACCACCTGGAAGTGCCACTATCCGCTCTACGTAAGCATTGAACTGACTTACTTCCACTGTCGATGTACCGTAAGTAGCGGTAACAGTGAAATCTAGTGACGGTGCAACGAGTGTAAAGCCACCTCTGCTTGCCGCACCCGCCACTACCTGGTTCATGGATGCTGAGGATTCGCTGATCGTAATCTTCAGTGTGATATCTTCCAGCTTCAAGCCGCTTCCAAGTTTTTTAGCTAACGCATCAATATTGATTTCGTCGGCTGGCAAAGTATAAGTACCTTTGCTTGTCTGAAACACTAGAGTAGCCGATGCGTTCTCCATGTTCTTAATGATTTGACCATTTAACTCAGCGACGATGATGTTGGAATCCTGCTTCACCGGAACGGTCACCACCGCCCCATTACCTTCCGCGTCCAGCTTCGCTTGGAGTTTAGCTGGGTCAACGACGATAATAGTTGTTGCCACGTTTCCTAAGGCCGTTGTTGTTGCTTTGCCCGCGTTCTCTTCCTTACCGTTAACAAGGACGATCACATCGGTAATGACTGTGTTCGCATTACCGGGGGTTGTTCCGCTATTCGAGTTTCCTCCGGTTCCTGGGCGGACCGGATCAGTACCAGGTGTTACGGTATCAGCTGCCACAGCTGCTGTTGCACTACCGTATTTCACCACCTTGCTGTCAGCATCTACCTCTGCAATACCAATCGTATCCCCATTGGCCGCAGGAACCAATCCTTCACTGCCTACAAGCGTGTATCCATTCAGGACATCCCCCACATTTGGTACGACGATGCTACCAGCGCCAAAGTTCTTATAAAAGAGCTTATGTCCTTCAGCCAGTGCAGGCGTAACGGTGATTTGCGTATAGCCGTTATTGGCCGAGCCACTTGGATCGATGGCAATCACGTTCAAGCCACCCGCAGGGTTAAGCATATTAATTGTAAAGGTCAGCGTAGTTGCCGGTCCCGCCGGAACGGACCCGCTAGCTACCACCCGTACCTTAACAATGTGCTCACCACTCAAGTCTGGGGAGTTAGTTCCGTCGTACCGTACGTATGGTCCGTCGTCCACTGAAAATTCCATACTTGTGTCCAGACCAACAATCGTATTGTTCAGATCATCAGCCGTGACTTCAGGCGCGGACGGAATGACCGCATTCGAGTCATGAACGATAACCTGAGCAGCAATAGAAGCGAATGCTGTTGCCGTTGCCTTTTCCCGAACATAATACGTGTCCGGCGCAAGGTCAGTAATCATTGTGTTTGTAACTTCTGTCCAAAGACCAGTGCTGCCTATTTTGTATTCCATTTGGACTGTCAGATTCTGAATGGTACCGTTATTAGCCCCATTGTACGTTACATCCGTAACAGTCACACCTACCGGAGCCGCTGCACGAGATGGAATGCTTAACGTCTGTACCGCACTGTCCGTTGTTGTTGAACCGTCACCTTTCTTAAGGATGCTCAGTGACGTTCCCAACCAACTGCTATCTATTTCCAGCTTGCCATCTACTGACACCGTAATCGCTGTATCGTTTACCATGTATGAGCCACTCGGTGTCAGGCCTGCCAACTGTTCAGTAGCATAGTCGATGACGGCCACTGGTGTCGCTTCTGGTATTTTCGTGAATGCCGATACCGTCACTTGCACCGAAGCCGAGGTAAATGCCGTCGTTGTTGCTTTTGTCCGGACATAATACGTGTCTGGAGTAAGCCCCGTCACGCTTGTACCAGGTACATCTGTCCATGCACCTGCTGTACCTTTTTTGTATTCCATTGCAGTAGTAACATTGATGAGCGTACCATCGTTTGTGTTCAATCCCGTTTCACCCGTAGCTGTCACACCAATCGGCGCCACTGAACGGGACGGAATGCTTAGCGTCTGCGCCGCGCTATCCGTTGTCGTCGAGCTGTTGCCCTTCTTCACGATGCTTAGCGATATTCCTATCCAACTACTATTAATGTCCAGCTTACCATCTGCTGTCGCCGTAACCGCTGAACCATTTACCGTGTACGAGCCACTTGGCGTCAAGCCTTTCAACTGCTCTGCCACATAATCAATGACGGCTGTTGGTGTCGCTTCCGGTGTTGGCACGAACGTAGCTACCGTCACGCTCTTCGATTCTGACGCAAATGCCGTCGCCGTCGCTTTCGTCCGTACATGGTACGTGTCTGGAGTTAATCCTGTTACGGTTGTGCCCGACACATCTATCCATGCCCCTGCTGTGCCCTTCTTGTATTCCAACGCGTTTGTTACGTTCGTCAATTTGCCATCGTTGGCATTTATCGCCGTTTCATCCGTCGCCGTTACACCAGTCGGCACCCCTGAACGGGACGGAATGCTTAACGTCTGCGCCGCACTATCCGTTGTCGTCGAGCCATTGCCTTTCTTCACAATACTTAGCGACGTTCCCAACCAACTGTTACCAATAACTAATTGTCCACTAGCTGTCGCTGTTGCCAAATCCCCGTTTACTGTGTACGAGCTGTTTGGCGTGAGACCTGTCAATTGTTCAGCCGAATAATCAATAACAGCTGTCGGTGCCACTTCCGGTGTTGCTACAAAAGCAACCACCGCTACTTGCACTGAAGCTGACGCAAATGCCGCCCCAGTCGCTTTCGTCCGCACATGGTACGTGTCCGGAGTTAGTCCCGTTACGGTTACACCCGTCACATCCTTCCATGCACCTGCCGCACCCTTCTTGTATTCCATCTCGGTTGTCACGTTCGTCAATGTACCATTATTAGCATTTATCGCCATTTCGTCTGTCGCCGTCACACCTATCGGCGCCCCTGGACGGATCGGAATGCTTAGCGTCTGCGCTGTGCTATCCGTTGTCGTAGAACTATTGCCCTTCTTCACGATGCTCAATGACGTCCCCAACCAAATGCTATCAATAGCTAGCTTGCCATCAGCTGTCGCTGTTAGCGAAGCCCCGTTTACCGTGTACGAGCCGCTTGCCGTTAAACCTGTTAACTGCTCAGCCGCATAATCAATGGTGGCTACCGGTGCCGCTTCCGGCGTTGGCACAAACGTAGCCACCGTCACGATCTTCGCTTCTGAAGCAAATGCCGTAGTCGTCGCTTTCGTCCGCACATAATACGTGTCCGGAAAAAGTCCCGTTACGGTTACACCTGCTACACTCGTCCATACACCTGCTGTACCTTTCTTGAATTCCATCTCGGTTGTCACGTTCGTCAATGTACCATTGTTAGCACTAATCTCCGTTTCATCCGTCGCTATCACACCAGTCGGCGCCTCTGCACGTGGCGGAATGCTTAGCGTCTGCGCCGCGCTATCCAATGTCGTCGAGGCATTGCCTTTTTTCACGATGCTCAGCGACGTATCCAACCAACCACTGTTAATGGCCAGCTTACCATCTGTTGTCGCTGTTACTGCCGTACCGTTCACCGTATACGAGCCGTTTGGCACCAGACCGGTTAACTGCTCTGCCGTATAATCAATGATGGCTGCCGGTGTCACTTCCGGTGTTGCCACAAACGTAGCCACCGTCACGCTCTTCGCTTCTGACGCAAACGCCGTCACCGTCGCTTTTGTCCGGACATAGTACATGTCCGGATCAAGTCTCGTTACGGTTGCACCTGAAATATTCGTCCAAGTACCCGCCACACCCTTCTTATACTCCATCGCAGTTGTTACGTTAGTCAATGTACCATCGTTAGCACTTATCGCCGTTTCATTCGTCGCCGTTACACCAGTCGGTGCCCCTGGACGGAATGGAATAGTCAGCGTTTGTGCCGGGCTATCCGTTGTCGACGAGCCATCGCCTTTCTTCACGATGCTCACTGACGTTCCCAACCAGCTGCTGTCTATAGCCAGCTTACCATCCGCTGTCACCGTTACCGCTGTACCGTTGTTAACCGAGTAGGCGCTGTTTGGCGTCAGTCCGGTCAGTTGCTCAGCCGCATAGTCAATGATAGCCGCTGGTGCCGGAGCTCCCGTCTCAAATATTTTAGCGGTTATTCTATAATGATCAGCATCCGTATTATCGGTTGTCACCAAGACAAGCTTGTCACCAAAGGTGGGATACAATTTGAAGCTTGGATAATATTCCACAGCGTACATCCAAGTGGCTTCATTGAAACCCTGCATAGCCACCGGAGCGGAATCCACCGGCTGATCCGATGTAAAGACTAAGTTACCGTCATTGTCATAATAATTCAGGTAAGCATACTGCGTTCCCGACCATTCTTTAAAGTTGTTGTACGCATCATTGATGGCATTGGTAGAAGTGGGGTCCGTACTTACGGTTACAAAGCCCGGGTTTGCACCACCCCTATAAATAGCAGCCGAAGATTCGCCTAGAGAGCCACTTACTGTAAAATCACCCTTACTCGTACCGTTCTTATCATATAAAGAAACCATTGATGAGTCGTTTCTATAGTTATATTGGCTGAACATGAAATTCCCGTTGTTCAACGTGGATAGAAACAGCTGTTTTTCATCCGTTCTTATTCCTTTATTAATCGTATTTAACAGAGTCCCACTATTACTGAATATTTTCAGATAAACAGTATCCGTCTGGGGTCCTACTCCTGAATTGTAAGCAACCATATATACACCGTCTCCAGCGGATACATTAGACATGCTCGCATTATGGGAAACCAGAAGTGTTTCTCCCGAAACTGGGTTACCCTCAACAGTGAACACACGCGTAGCCGTGCTAATATTGTCGTTCCGTTGCCAGGAAAAAACTATATTGCCGTCAGACAATTCCGTTATAGAGACAAAGCGCGTGAGTGCCGGGGTACTGGTGGCAGAGTATGTATTAATCTGTGTCTGACCGACCACCTTTTGTCCTGACTGGTTTAGCACCATGAAATAGGCATTGGGAGTACTCTCCCTAACGGTTCCCAATTGCAAATTGTTATCGCCGCTGTCGCTTTTATGGTAAGTAATCAGAATCCTTCCATCACTTAGCGCAAGCATATTCACATCAATCATTTGGTAATAGGTATCCATTAAGTTACTTAGAGGAACATCCGCTTTAGGAGCTCCCGTGCTGTCAAAAATCTTCAAAAAATAAGTATAAACGTAGGAATTACTTTGATAAGCGAATGTGTTCAACACTACTGCGGTACTTCCGTCAGGAAGAACATCAACATCAGAAACATTCTTACCCGAGGCGTTTGTAACTGGAGGCTGAATGGGAAAATCCACCGTTTTGGTGAATGAGGGTGTGGCAGCGTATGCCCGGAGTGAAATCATCGGCAGCAGCCCAATGACCAAAATAAATGCCAATCCAATCTTGCCTAACTTTTTTAACATCGCTTTCCTCCTTGTCGAATGACTATTCATATAATTGTTAACGCTTCCGTAATTGCAGTTACTACAGAAAAGAAGATTTCTATCCTATTATATCGACATTTACTAGAAAATAGTTTATTTTTCGACAAAAAAATACGCTAAATCACGAATTTAATATGACTTTAGTCATATATATTTGTGTTCAAAGAAAACATCATGGATTCGCACATAAAAAAAGCCCTCTCTGTCTATTAAACAGATTAGGCCGTCACATTTTGAATTCCTCATCCTGATTGCCCATGGAGAAGACGATCTATGATCATAGTTCTAGTTAATACAAAAAAACCGAGAAAGGCACTTTATTTAAAAGTGTCTATTTCTCGGTTAGAGTTTTTTCGTCCGTTACGTTAACTAGCTAGGTTGCCCTTCCATCGCTCTAATAGATTCATCAACCTTCACCATCATGGAACATTCGACTCTTTTGCGGAAGACGTCACAGCTGAAGTCATAGGTTCCGACCAGGGAACCCGTTGCGTGCAGCGCATTGGCAGGACAACCACCGCTGCAGTAGAGTTTCGCCCAGCAGTCCTTGCATTCCGGCTTCGAGTAGCAGTTGCTCTCTTGGAATTGACATTGCAGCTCAGGTTGTGTGATCCCATCCCAGAGGTTTCCCATGCTATATTCTTCATCCCCGACGAATTGGTGGCAAGGAAAAAGCTCTCCCCAGGGGGTGACAGCAAGATATTCGGTTCCTGAACCACAGCCAGTGATTCTCTTCTGGATGCAAGGTCCTTCCGAGAGGTCAAGCATGTAGTGATAAAAGGTAAACCCTTTACCTTGTTCACCGCGACCGATCATTTCCTTGGCAAGAATTTCGTACTGGTTGTATATCTCCGGGAGATCTTCCTCGGTAAGTGCATAGGGTTCCTTTGGATCACAGATGACTGGTTCCATCGAGATCTTGTCAAAACCAAGGTCTGCGATATGAAATATATCGTTGGTGAAATCGACATTGTTACGAGTGTAGGTTCCTCGAACATAGTACTCTTGGTCCCCGCGCTTACGAACGAATTCCTTGAACTTCGGAACAATATGATCGTAGCTGCCTTTTCCGTTAACCGTTTGGCGAAGCCGGTCATGAACCTCTTTTCTTCCATCCAGGCTTAATACGACATTGTACATTTCCTGATTTAAAAACTCGGTGACCTCATCGTTCAGCAGCATTCCGTTCGTCGTGAAGGTGAAGCGGAACTTCTTTTTGTATTCTTGTTCTTTGCTTCTTGCATAAGCTACGATCTGTTTAACCACTTTCCAAGCCAAAAGCGGCTCCCCGCCAAAAAAGTCGATGTCCAGGTTTCGATGATGACCCGAATTTTCAAGCAGGTAATCGATAGCTTTTTGTCCAACCTCATAGCTCATGATTGCCCTATCTCCGTTGTATTTCCCTTGGCTAGCGAAGCAATAGTCGCATGATAGATTACAGGTATGCGCAACATTAAGACAGAGCGCCTTAACATAAGTTTTTCGTTTTTTCAAATCAAGCGAGAGGTTCTCATACTCATCTTTTGTAAAAAGCTGACCATCATTTATAAGCTCCTCGATATCCACGATGGTTTCTCGAATGTCACTCTCGGAAATGCTGGAATCATGCTTATATTTCTCTAACATCATTGTCACGATTTGGTCGACAGAAGTTTTCTCATAATCCGCTATAATTTCATATGCTAGGTCATCAACAACATGCACCGAGCCACTGTAGGTATCGAGCACGATATTGTATCCGTTTAGTTTATATTGATGAATCATACTTACTAATCAAGCTCCTTTTGCACACAAGTAGAAACGGCTTGGCCATCCTTTAGGGATAGTATCCATTTCTTAAAAATAGCCGCCCATCAGCAGAGCAATGGGCGGTAAAATTCCGAATCCTATCTGTTCATTGCATTTTCACACTTCTGGTTTGCAACGCCGCAGGAAGTTTTACAAGCGGACTGGCAAGATGTCTGGCATGCGCCGCATCCGCCGTGTTTTGCGGTATCCATCAGTTTGCGGGTGCTCAGTGTTACGATTCTTTTCACGATAAATAACTCCTTCTGTAATTTCTTGTGATCACTTTCACTTAATTTCCATGGAACATCGTAGCAACCTCACGCAAATACGTCTATGATTCCCGTCACCTAGCTGAGCAGAGAGGGCTTAAACATAAGCATCAACGTTAATTTTCGTGCAGTCTTTCATGCTCGTGATCGTAGGATGCCATAGCGGGAACCAGAGTCAGAGCAATGCTAAAAAAGTGACCAAAGAAACAAAAAAGAGACGGCAATGATGCCATCTCTTCAATAACGATTTTTCCTCATACTTGTCCGTAAAGTCCAATAAATATAAGGATTTCATAACACTGTATCCTTCCTTACCAGTAGAGCGACACTCTCCGATTCCATATGCACCATATGCGAACATCCCTCTCATTATCATGGCTATTGTTATGGTGGGAAGAAGTCGCGTAGAATTAGGGATTTTTGTAGAGAGTGTTTCTTGAATATTCAATGAAGTTATTTATTTTTATAATGTACTACGCCTTAGTTCATAAAAATATTGCACAATTGGATGCTTTAACTTCATCTTCTCGCTCATGTTTAAAATTCGCTTTTTCCCAACTCGTCTGTCCACTAAAGCTAGAATATTCAATAAGATATCGTCGCTTTCTAAGCTCTCCTCTATGGAAATAGATAAATACTTAGTAGCTATAACAATAAAGTTCGATTTACTTAATGATGTCTGTGCTGACAAAAGCTCCTTTGCAACTTCTGATATTTTTTTTCTGCTTCTTGCAATGACTATTAGCCGATCCTCCGGGATGATCCCCTTACTATCTTTTCTAACCGCTTCAATGTCTTCATGGTTGATAGGAATTTGAAGATCTGAATCATTCTTAATCTCCTGCTCCGTCTGATACCATCTAATTGAGCTAGTTCTATCATTCATATTAAGTACGTTCTTTTTATCTACCGAAATATAACAATTCCCTGATTTATCAGGTAAATAACGGTAACTACTTGCGCGATATTCAACCCTGCCGTATAACGCAGGACAGAGAAAACTCTCCAGTTGTTGCTTCAATTTGCTCCAGGACATGTATCCTCCTATGTTTTATGTTATAAATACCTGTTGAGGCAGTCGTTCTATTATACAATACATAATACAATCCCACTAAAACCTGAATAATATCTTGATACTGTACATAGAAACAAGCCGATTAGGTATAGACCCCGTGGTCTGGTACCTAATCGGCTTGTTATGTTACGCCTCAAACGTTCTTACTTCAGTTATTAGTCTTACTCGGACAGATAATTCGATAACCGGTACAGGAAGTTTCAGCGCGGATCGTATTACTGCTTGGATGGATTATTTCTCCATTACTTATCGTGACCTTTACCCGGGTTTTCTTTTGAGTATTCAAAGGTCACTTTTACAGGCTCGCTCATATAGCCAGTCGATAGATACGCCTCATTGGTTCCTTTTAAATTACCCGTAAGTTTGAATGTGAATTGAAAGCTTCCCGCGACTGTACTCTTCGTCTCATCTTCGAGATGAACCTTGCCTTTCGAATCAAGCACCTTCAACTTCACATTTGTAAGGACGCCATTCATCAGCAATCCATCAATCGTTACTTTTTTCGCTTCCTCGTCAACCTTTACTTGTATGCCCTCAATGCCCTTCACGTCTACAGCGCTCGAGAGGTTATAGACACCAAACTCGTAGATGGAATATCCGTAATCGGTTGCTCTTTTTATGCCTTGTAACTTCATGTATCTTGCCTTGACCGGGTTGAACTGAATCGTTTCTTTGCCATCATGCGCGGTAATAATTCCGTCATTTGGCATGACATTGATCCAGTTCTGCTTATCGTTTGACACAAGAAGTTTGTATTTATCGGCACGAGCATATTCCCAATCGATTCGAACCGTATCCATTTCCTTCACTTCATCGAGATCGACCAGGAACCAAGTATTGTCCACGTATTCACTCGCCCATCTTGAAGCAGGGAATCCATCGACGGCTTTAGCCGGTGCATAATTCACATTATTGCCTTCGGTCGACGAAGCTTCTACCGTTTTATTCTGCGCCAAATTGCCTATTAGGTAATAGACGCTTTCCTTCAGCATATTGTACGCCTCATCTTTTATCGTACCCGCCTTCTTGAATTCATCCAGCTTTGCGTTAAAGCCTTGGAGATACTTGGTGACTTGCGCTGCATCTTTCCCTTCATAGCGCTTCATCATTTCCAAATAGTTGTTCAAAGAACGCACCGTTGCAGAATTCGTAAATTGCTTCGCTTGTTCGAAGCGCTCGACTAACGCTTTCATACCAGATGCATTCGTCGTTGTTTCGATAACATATGACTTTATCACCATACGCCCCGCCGTAACGGTAATGTTAAGCTCATGCTTGCCAAGCTTGCCTGCAAGTGGAATAACGGTACCTGCTGTATAAGGCTTGCCGTCATACGTCGCCGTCACTTTCGTCAGACCATCATCCGTTCTAAGCTTCCATGTAAAGGCTACGGATTCTGAATCGGGCAGCCTCATCCCGCTCTGGAACGGCTTGTCGTTCATCTGCACGTCTACCTCGGAAGGCGGAGCCTCGTTGACCTGATACGTTCCTTTAACAAATTGATACAGCCAGTCGTAAAGAACGCGTGTCGCTGGATCATTACTTACCGCGGTGTTATAGACTGCATTGTTGCCTTGGTAATACGATTTGAAGCCATCCTTCATGAGCCCTGTCTTCGCACCGCTGTTCAAGTAATCGATATACCGCTCGCGGAACACGCCGTCCGTCAGCATCCGATCATCGAACTCGAGTTCATTGGACATGCCATACTGCTTCGCCAGATTCGCAGAATCCTCCAAGCGCTCGATATCCGTCGGCTCGAAGAAGTAGTTCGGTTGGATCGTCACCGCATCGAAGCCGACATCCTTCCACATGAACGCTTTATAAGCGAAGAAGTGCGGAATCCAGAAGAACTTCAGGTCCTTGCCGCTAATTTGCATGTCATGCAGGGTGCTGCTCACCGAACGGATCAGATCCGGTCCGGATTGGCTTGTGCTGATTTGCTCTTCGAACCAGTACATACCTACAAGCTCGAGGTTAGCATAACCTTTTGCTTCCCATCTCGATTTGACTTGCTGCAGCCACCATTGAACTGCTTTTTCACGGTTCGCAAGGGCTTTCTCTTTGCCAACGGAATCATTAAAGTTCAGCGATTCTCCACCTTGTTCAATAGCTCCGAAATTAGTGATCGATTCACCTGGATCCGGAATCATGAGGACAACCTTTTCCTTCACGCCAGACTCGTTCAGCGCATCGGATACTTCCTTAGCCGCTGCGTTTAACGCATCCATATCACCGCCTACCGCAAAGGTCTTATCCAGATACCATTGCCAATCTTCCAGATAAGCCCGCCCGCCGAAATCACGACCTGGATTTGGAGAGTTAATGCCAAGATACAGGACGCCGTCGAAGAGTCGATCCTTAATCTTGCCGTCCTTATCGACATAACTAATGTTCGGAATGATCCGTTCTTTCGTCCAGAAGCCTAAGTCATTCGCATATTGCCCGTTATACAAAAGTCCAAGATGCTCTATACCCGCTGTCGCTTCGCCTGCCGCCAAGAATTTCGGCGTATGCGTTGGAACAGTTACGGCTCCGGCAACTTTGCCCTCTTCACCGAGGATTTCAATCTCATCCACGAAGGTCATTGCACGCGTATGCATTGTGAATGTTACTTTCACGTACCGAGCATACGCGATTTTCGCATCTGGGCCGATCGCTTTAATACCGTCCTTGCTGCCATCCCACACATAGGTCTCCGTGTATTTACCATCATTCCACAGCTTCTGCGTGGCATTGTCTTTGAGCAGTCCCCAGTTCACCTTGTCATCGGAGACGTACATCGATACCGTGAGTGGCACGAGTACATTGTTCGTTGGCCAATCTTCGAGGAAATTGGCTTTAATACCCGTGAGTGATTTCTTCGCCCCCAAATCAAACACAACTTCGCGTGTTTTACCCAAATGATGTCCAACCCATGCTACGTTGGATCTATTGCTTGCCCCATATATACCATCCGTAAGTTTGTTGCCTTCATCCGGATAGGAAGCTTCCGGCTCTTGCGACCACTCATAAGATAAGCCTGCTGCAAGATTGTGATATACCGCCCCATACACTGACGCAATAACACCCTCCGCACCCGCTCCCGGTAGGTCTGATGGAATCGTCACCTCGACCGGATAGGCTTCGCCCGGCGGGTTCGCTGGTGTCTGTTCCTCTGTCTGTGTAGGCGGCAGCGCCTCTTCCGCTTGCGCGATCGGCATCATCGTTACGATCATGATCGCAACCATGACGAGAGCTACCCATTGTCTACTCCTCTTCATATCGTACGAACTCCCTTCTGATTCTTGAGTCAAGAAACATCAATCTCCTAAATGGTATGCGCTTCCATTTCAGCTTACCTCGATGCTCTTTCCTCCCTTCCGAGATTCCGACACGTCATAGAAGCTTATAACATATGTCAATGTCCTTATAGTAACATTATGAAAAGTGGCCTTTCTTTCAAATAGATAATTAATGACATTGGGTATACACTTGTTGACATGAAGGCCTTCACGTCGCGTCTTTATAGGTATAAAGATAGCGCTTACCTCCTTAGGTCCTACCTATTTTCTATCAATGTCCTCTAAGCAATCCGCCAAATAAAAAACGCAACCCCCTCGAGGTTGCGTCGTGTTTATATATGGTGGCGCCTAATTGCTGCGGCGTTTCTACTAACTTGATACCCTATCCATAACCGAACGGATGCTTTTTGTACTCTAAGGGGCTTGAACCGACTCTATTTTTGAACACACGACTAAAATAGTACTGGCTCTTATACCCTACCTTCACGGCCAGATCCCCGATTTTGATATTCGGCATAACGTCATCCAGAATCTCCTTCGCCTTCGATATCCGAAGCTCGGTGACATAGTCAAGGAATGAAGCACCAATTTCTTGCTTCATACGCTTGCTAAGATAGGTTTGGTTGATATGAAATAGTGCTGCTACTCGAGTAATAGACAGCTCCGGATCCTGATAATGACTGTCAATATACTCGGTCACTTTTTGGATAAGCACTGTTCCATCCCCTGTATACCCGGGAAGCCCCAGCTCCTTATCCACCCTGCTTTCATGTGAATGCAAAGGATATTTTGCCTGAAGATGCTCATCGATCCTATGAAGCAACTTGTTCAGATCACTCTTCGGCACAGGTTTTAATACATAATCGAATGCTTGCAGTTGCACGGCTTGACGCGCATATTCAAAGTTATCGTAGCCGCTGATGATGACAACCAGAACCGACGGGCAGCGTTCGCGCAATATATTTATCAGATCGAGCCCATTCATATTCGGCATGTTGATGTCCACAAGACATACATGTGGTGGGGCTTCCTCCACCATATTCAATGCTTCGTTTGCACTTTTCGCTTCTCCTGCAACTTCAAAAAGATACGAACTCTCCTCAATGTATTGTCGCAAGCCTTTGCGAATGATCGTTTCATCATCGACGATGACAATCTTCCACATCTTCATTCCACTCCCCTTCCAAAGGTATTCGAATGACCATAACGGTAATGCCATCTTCGCTCTTCACTGCAAGGCCATATGGCACCCCGTAAGCTAGTCGAATGCGATGGTTTACACTGTATAGCCCAAAGCCTGTGGCAGAACGATCATATTTATCATCAAGAAGGGCTTGATTCATCTGTTCAAGCTTCTCTTCAGGAATCATAACCCCATTATTTTCAACCTTAATGACCAAATAATCGACCTGTTTATATGCTGTAATCGAAATTTTGCATTTTTGATCCCCAAGTGGCTTAATCCCGTGATAAATCGCATTTTCCACCAAAGGCTGCAGCATGAAGCGAACGACTTGGCACTGAGCAAGCTTTTCATCATATCGAAGCTCGTAGTCCAGAATTTCCTCATATCGCACGCCTTGAATATGAAGATAACTCTCGACATGGTACAACTCCTGATCAAGCAGAATGTAGGGACTGCCTGTGCCTAGCCCTAATCGGAAATACGCGCTAAGCGCTTCCACCATCTCCACCACATTGTCTGCTCCATGTTCCATTGCCATCCACTGGATCGTATCCAATGTGTTATATAAAAAGTGCGGCTTGATCTGCTCATGAATCAGTCTGAGCTCCATCTCCTTTCGGTCCTGCTCCACAGCGTATAAATCAACAAGCATGTCATTGAAGCTTCGCCCAAGATCGCCGATCTCATCCGAGCGCGTAACATCTGCTCGTATGGTTTGGTTGCCGTTCTGCACATTTTCCATTACCTGGCGAAGCGACTGAATTGGACGAATAATGGAAGAAGCAAGCAGCATCAGAAAGACAATAAACGCACTACCGATAAGAACGCCTACCAGCAATGCAGTCCGCTGGGTTTTGATCACCGCTAGCGATAGACTTGAATTCGGTACTTCGAGTACTAGCTTCCAGCCTTCCACATTTTGAATTGGAGCCTCAAATACACTCATGTTCTTCTTATCTGCTGCATCCTCCGCTCCATCTCCTTCACCCAGCTCTCTGCAATCGATGATAAGCTGGCCTGACTGGTCATATAGCATTACATCTTGAGCAATCTCCTTCATCTTCTTGACGGAGACGGCTGCGGCAATATAAGCTACCTCATCATTCACCGATGGATTCACGCGGTAGAGAATGACGACGATTTCAACTGCATTCGCTTTGGATACGATCGGATTACTCACCACATAATTGGAATCTGAATTTAGCAGTTGTTTTCGATAGTAGGGTCGGTTTAGTATCGAAAAAGGCTTGTCCTTTGCTGACCAGGAATTTCCGTGAATATCCACCACTCGTATGGATTCGTACTCTACTCGCTTCTTCGCCTCAAACTTATCGATCTCTTGCAGCAATTCATCTCGTGTCCACTGATGGTCCGAAGCTAGAGAAGCAAGCATGTCTATCTCACCGATGCGCTGATTAAACCAATAATCGATCTGGTCGCTGCGTGCATTAACCACTTGCTGCGTTAAGTTCTTATTCAAAGGGACAACCGTATGGTTCATCTCCAAATATATTGTTACAAGCAATGCAATGAACAGCAGCAAGAAGCAGCTTCCTGCGATTAACGTAATTTTTAAGTGAATTGATCTCATTGTAATCATAGCCCTTCACAATATCCGTTTCTTACATGCCCGAAAAAGACAAAAAAACGCTAATCTGTGCAAATACATAATGCAGTACTAAATCTATAATAGGTCTTGTGCATATTTTCACATGAAATAACATTCATGTCTAGGCTAGAGATAAAGGATTTGCCTAGCAAATCTTCCTCTCCCTAATGTATGTAACCAATTCACAACAGAATGAAGGAGATATTATGCGAACTCACACGAAAAAGCTGTTATCTATTCTACTAGTCCTCAGTCTTATGTTCACGCTTGCTGCCTGCGGCGGTAAAGACGCAGCACCCGCTGCAGATGCAAACGGAGTTCAAGTCTTTGAAGGAGTTGGGCAAGGTAAACATGGCGATATTAAAGTACAAGTTTCCTTATTAGATAACAAGATCACTGACATTAAAGTAACAGAGCATAAGGAAAATGAAGTACTTGCAGAACCTGTTTATACGCAGCTCAAGCAAGATGTCATGGCAACTAACAGCGCAAAAGTTGATGCCATTAGCGGATCTACGGTTACAAGCAAAGGATATCTTGAAGCCATTCAAGATGCAATTACGAAGTCTGGACTTACCCTTGTCGCTGGCGCTGCAGTCAGTGGAAACAAAGACAAAGAAGAAGCCGAGCAAACCTATGATGTTGTCGTCATCGGTGCCGGGGGTGCTGGCTTTAGTGCGGCTATCGAAGCGAAGAGCGCTGGAGCAAATGTAGTTCTGCTCGAGAAAATGCCAGCTGTTGGCGGCAACACATTGATCTCCGGTGGTGAGATGAATGCGCCTGACAACTGGGTTGAACGTGCTCTTGGCATCACAGATGACACGGCTGAATTATTCTATAATGATACGATGAAGGGCGGAGACAACCTCGGGGATCCAAAGATGGTTCGTATTCTTGCCGACAATGCTCTAACATCTGCCGAATGGCTGCGCGATGAGATCAAGGTAGAGTTCTTACCTGATCATCTGTTCCAATTTGGAGGCCATTCCAGAAAACGTGCGTTGATTCCTGTAGGTCATACAGGGGTTGAATTGATTACCAAGTTAAAAGCCAAAACAGACGCTGATCAAATCACGATCAAAACGAATATGAAAGCCGAAACCTTGCTGAAGGATGAAAGCGGCAAAGTAACCGGTGTAACTGCGACTTCGGGTACTGGCGACAAGATCACATTCCATGCGAACAAAGGCGTCATCATAGCTACCGGTGGTTTTGGATCCAATGTAGAGATGCGTAAAAAGTATAACCCTAAAATGGATGAAAAATATATGTCTACCGATACACCAGGATCTACAGGTGACGGTATCGTTATGGCAGAAACGATTGGCGCCAAACTGACAAATATGGAGAGTATTCAAACGTATCCAATCTGTAATCCTGAGACAGGTGTTATTTCCCTGGTTGCAGACTCCCGCTTCGATGGTGCGATCCTGATTAACCAAGAAGGCAAGCGCTTCGTTGAGGAATTAGAACGTCGTGACGTTATTTCTAAAGCAATTCTTGCTCAAACGGGCGGATATACGTATCAATTATGGAATCAAGGCATTGAGGATATCGGTAAAACGATCGAAGTTCATCAGGACGAATACGATCAACTCGTTAAACAAGGCTTGCTCTTTAAAGCCGATACGATTGAAGAGGCGGCTGATTTCTTCAAAATTGACGTGAACACTTTGAAAGAAACGATTAATAAAGTAAATGATTATGCGAAAACAGGTAAAGACCTTGATTTCAAACATCGCGGTGGATTGAAATCTCTTGAAAAAGGCCCTTACTACATCGAAAAAGCTGTACCATCCGTTCACCATACAATGGGCGGCTTGGTGATCGACGAGAAGACTCGCGTATTGAATGAAAAAGGCGAAGTCATCCCTGGGCTGTTCGCTGCAGGTGAAGTAACAGGGGTCATTCATGGTGCAAACCGTCTTGGCGGTAATGCCATCGCTGATATCTTCACATTCGGCCGGATTGCAGGCAAACAAGTTGTAGCAGAGTAATCTTATTTTTATGTAACTGCTCTATTAATAAATTAGTCTTAAAAACGTGCAAGATAGTTTGTAGAGTGCAGGTTGACTGATAACTTTCAAGTTGCCCTCTATGACATAGCAAACCGCCCTGTCAGCAACATTGCGAACAGGGCGGTTTTTTATGGTGGAGCTAGGGGCTACGCTCGTCTAACTCGCGGCTCTTTTATCGTTCTCCGTTAGTGGAATTAATATTGTCCATTTCTTTCCTGGTACTATCACTAGAACTATAGCAATTATTTAGTGTCTACTTGACAAGGGTTCCTCACCAACAAAGCTACCGATTCTACGTGTACTGTATGCGGGAACATGGGCTACTTGGTTCTCATTCGCCATGGTGGTCTACAACCTTGATCTATAAGGGTTTTCTTCATTATAGTATAGTTCTGTTTGGATACGGTACACTTGGAATTGATAGCTTTCGTCCCCAATTCGTCCCCGTGAAAGACAGTTTCTTGCGTTCAACCGTTCAGGTACAGTGAAGTTTCTTACATCAGTCCATCCATAACATTATGTGCTTTTTGACTCTTTTCTTGAGTTTTAAGTCCCACTATTCAAAAATATCATTCCTATAAATCCAGTTACAAATGATACGTTCACAGTGTTCGTGGTCGAGCGGAGGTCAAGAAATTTAATAGTCAATAAAATTCATGTGTGGAGACGGAGAAAGGAATATAACAGCTTAGTGTACTTCTATTACCTGCTCAACCCCTGAAACTTTTAGTACATTATTCATAAAGGTTTCCCACTTTTCTGAGATTATCCGATTAAATTCTTCTTTTACTTTATATTTATTTAAATTTTCATCATACATGTAAAGTATATCATCGGTATATTTTACAAACTTATACGCATTTTCTAAATTGCCCCATCTATTAATAACAAAATTCCAAAAGTCACTTTCATAACTTTGAGGGGCAAACACTGAACTTGTCAAAAAAGATGTTATCTCTTTAGTAATACCCTCAAATAACTCAGTATAATAAATATTTATTTGCTCTTCAAAATGTTCTAAATAAACCTTCAAACCACTAGAGTTATCTTCAATTTTGACCATTGTATCAATTATGCTTTTCTTAGTGCTGCTAATCAAATAATCTAAGTTCCCCCTTATAAGATTTGCTGCTCTTAAATAAATATTGATATCCCTGTAGTAATATATTCCAAATCTATTATTTATAGCTCTTAATGTGGAGGCGTAATGTGACTCCAAAAAAGCTTTATATTCCACTAAAAATCTTTCTGTGGTTTTTTCCGCTAATTCATATGGAGATATATCCATTTTTATTTTTATTTCATTGTGTATTTTTTCAATCTTTTCACTATCACCATCACTTAAATAATTATTTCTTTTTAATACTTCTAGTTGATTCTCAATCAAAATAACTTGATTCATAAGATTATTTTCTCTTTTTTCAATAATTGAATCTAAATTACCAAATATCTCATTTCTATCATCTTCTATACTGGGTTTAGCAATTGTTGAAATCAATCCTTCATCGTCTTTGCGAATGTGTTTATAAGCATCATAGAACAATAAATTCTCAATATCAAAATTTATATTTCCTTCGATGAATTTGTTTTCTATTTGTTTTTTTCTTATTTTCGTCCCTTTTTCTTCATTGCCTGTTGCACCGGACATATTTAATTGTTCAGGTTTTCTAGGTAAAACCATCATGCATACTTTACTTCTCAAGTAGGAATTTGAGTTAGTTGTTTTAAAACTATTTACAAGAAATTCATAAATCAACTTTGAAGGTGCAGGATTGAATCTATCTAGAAATATGCACAGGGTATTATCAGATTTAATAAAGCTTTCAAGATCATCCCTATCCACACTTTCCATTCCTTTGGTATCTATTATAGAATTGATTCTATTTAATTTATTGAGGTCTAATATTTCTTTGTCGATATAGATGTATGTTTTTTGGGGTATCGAAAACCTATCCAATTCACCATCATTCAATTTCTTAGTAACATCCTTTAACCATTCCTTTAAACTCTGTTTGGTAGTTTTCTCATTATATATAATCTCAATCTTATTTCTATCTTTTAAATTAATATTCGCTTCTATGGTTTTATTAAAATCATCTTTCTCCCCTATAAAGTTCTCAGTAAATTCATCGAATTTTTCATCACTAGTGAATCCAGCCATATTCCTAATAACTCTATCTAATTCTGCATCTAATTGTACAGTTGCTTGGTTATCAGACTTATTGTTTTTTTTACTCTTATGCTTATTCCAATAGAAGTCGCAAAATTGTTCTATATCATGTTTTACATCTTTATAATCTTTAGGCTCAATTCGTATTGTTACATTTGAACTTTGGCTACCGAGTATCCTTACTTCTCCAAGTGTTGTTCGCCCAGATGAGGTAGGAAGCAATGGCAAATCATGAATATTCTCACCAATATCGATATCTTTTATAAGATTGAATAAATTACAAATTGCTGTTGTTTTTCCGCATCCAATTTCGCCTATGAAAACCACATCATATTTATCAACACTTAAGATTTTCTCAACTTTTTCAAGTCTTCTTATCATATATGACAACGAATTCAATTTTAAGGCTTTTGATAGATTATTAGATTCATGTTGAATAATATCATTTTCATAGTTCAAACTCTTCTTAAGAGTTCCAATTTTCTTTAAAATCCCATGCTTTGTATTATGCTGTTTCTGTATATTTATTTTATCATTAAGTATTTCCTTTTCACCTTCAACAAGATTGGCTTCCGATGCTATATCTTTTAATATACTTCTTATTTCTCCAGCATGTGAAGAATATTTAGAATTATAAGGGATTGTTTCTATATTATATGTACATTTCAACCATTCGATTTGCTCCTTAGAAGGGTTATCAAGTAATATAAAATGCTTTGTATTAAAAAATTGGTTTATATCTTTAAGTATCCTTTGTATAAAGATATCATTAAAAGAAAACCCAAGAAATATAAATGTCTTTGTTCCTGTTAATAATGAGAATAATTGATCATATTTTTTATCATTATATAATTTACTGTATGTTTCTTCAGTAATTACAACACTCTCTTGCTGTGAAATATTCCCATGAAGATGGAATATTTTTTTCTCTCCATCATTTAACAAAGTATTTTGAGTATTTCCGCTAAAATCTTTCAAATTGGTTGGAATGTAGCTACTTGTAAGAAATTTATTTAGTGCGTGATCATAATTTGTAGTTAAATAAATATCGAAATTCATCCGAGCTAAGTCTGAGTAATTATGGCTTTCTCCGTCAATTTGAAGATTAATTTTTTCTTTAATTGATTTACAAATATATTCCTGGATATCTGAATCTGTCCTATTTGCATACTTTTTTATTGCTCTTATTGCTTCCCAGTAATCGTCTTTTGATAATTCCAATTGAATCATTTCTTGAAAACCCGTAAAACCTTTGACTTCAAATAATTTTGCATAATCAGAAATTAATTCACCCCAATTAGGAAGACCAAAAGGGATTGAAAGACCTGCACCGATAAACGGAACTAATTTATTATTAACATACAATTCTTGCAGTTGACTTATAAAAAAACTTTGACTCATTTCGCCACCCCAATTTTTAAGTAAAGTTAAAATATATGTATTTTCCACCCTGTAAACAGGTAAATAATACCACACTTTCGTCGTGTTTTGCTAAGAAATGTGCAATATCAATGGAAATTGTCGAAGAAAATAAACAACTTGCTATCCCCTCTCATCAGAGTTAACATACACTCGAACAATGGGAGGTGATGGCTTTGTCTCAGAGTGACTTCCCACAATTGTTTAAACAAATATAAGCTTAAGATTTGATGAACACGCGAATACTTCAGCTTTAACTAAATCCATGAAAAAAGAAGCCTCCCAAAAGTTCATTGAACTCATGAGAAACCTCTAACCACCTTACCTTACGTGGAGAAAATGTAGGAAAACTACATTTTCAAAGCTCGTCTTACATCATGCCGCACATGATACATCACTGGTTTTTTGGGATGTAATTCAGCACCCCTAAATTTACCATATTACACCAATAACATAAATTAACAAAATAGTATGGAATCCAATAATAGAAAGTCAGTCACTTTTAATAAAATATTTTTACACCTATCTATATTACATTCCAAATGGATATATGTTACCAAACAGGTGCCCAGTTCTTCCGATGAAAATCCTATTGATATTTTATTAAGTGGCTCTGGGGTATTTGGGACTTAGCCCTGCTATCCTTCTAAAAATCCTTTATAAAAGTCGCGTATTCTTCTTGATTCATGGACCTATAGTCTTCTAGGTTCTGTGATAGGTCATGAACATGAAATACCGTTAAATCATTGTCATGAATAACATAATACGCTGGGCAATTTACTCCTGCAGCTAATTTAATTATTATTTCCCTTTCAACGTAAGTTCTTCTCCAGATATATTTTTTTGCATTTATAATATGTTTTTCATTATTAAGCCTTCCAGTTACAGCCACTATAGCGACGATTCCCCTGTCCTTTCTATACTCGACAAAGTCTATATCGAGTGTGAGATACTTTGAGCCGAGGCTTCTATGCCACAAGCTATATTCAGTAGTCCTTTCGCCAGTATGCTCCCCTTTAACATTTTGATGATCTCTTGGTGTAAATTTACTAGGGTCAATTGAATTATCATGTTCCATTTCTTCTTCTCCTTTAGTATAATTTTATACCAAAAATATTAATCCAAGCTTCTTTTCCTCTATGCAATTACCAGATTTCACTACATATATGTACGTTTTATCTTGAATTTCTTTAAGATCCTCATGGTAGTCTTCAGACGGCCAATACTTCTCATCATTAGTAACAATAATATATCTAGACTCCCCGTTGAATCGTTCACTGTAAAAATCCACAAGTGAAAACGGATGAAACACTCTGATGATGCCGCGGCCATTTTTTCGTTCATACTCTTCGATAATATCTCTGTAATCAACAGAGATCACCCGTTGCGGTTTTCCCCTAGGGACAATTTCAAGTTGAGCGATCCTTTTGGGTGGCTTCATTCCTATATTCTTTTGCCTTTGAACTAAAGCTAACCTTCGTTCCTTACGCATCTCAACATCAATCAAATTGGCATCAACTTGATTAATTAATGCACCATTCTTATTTTCTTTGTTTTCTTGCTCGTACTTTGTACGCTTCTCAATTAGATCGTCAATTTGTTTTTTAAACGTTTTGTCTAAATAGCTCATTACTCGATTTAATTGCGCTTCACGCTTACTACGAACCTCATCCCTTAATTCCATTGCTGTTTTCACCGCGGCGGTACGAAAAGAACTATCTATTAACTCACTTAATGCAGTAAGTTCTCCGACGAATCCTTCTTGAAACAACCAATATTGATCTAACCTAAGTAATGATTCATCTTGACGCTTAGCAAGAAAGATTAGTTCATCAGCCAACTCACTTCCTGTACCGTCCGTAATACTGTTTAGATAAACTTCAACTGATAATGGCTCATTTACCGGATAATAAACCATAAAACGTTCTAGTGCCATTTTTTCGTTTTCTCTACGCGTAAGAATCATCCCTAATTTACACAAAGGATGATCTTCAGATATAATATCTATTCCTTCCTTAACATAGTCCTGAAAAGAAGTGAATCGTATTGCCTCTTCTAATTGATATAAGGGAAGGCGGTTGTTCTTTGATATATCCCGTATATATTTAGGCAATCGCTCAATTCGTTTAACCTTCTCATTCTGAGTTTGATGAATACGAACATTACATTTTTTCAGGATATGCTCTGTAAAGGGGCCATAATTGCGTGCCGGTAATTTTTTGACAGTCATATCATGCTGTTCTCTTCGCATCTTAGGTAAATCAAATATATCATCAGAAAGCCTTTCCTTTTCAACCTCTTCAAGCAGCTTTTTGTGTTCTTCCGATAGTTTTCGTTCCATGGACGCGATTATATCATCTAACTTCTCACGATGAATAACGGCAGCCTGCATTAAAGAAGCTAAATCATTGAAATCCCCATCAACTATTTCCCCGATGAAATCATAAACAAGATCCGCACCTAAGTCTTCTCTCATTCGTTCCATTTTTTCAAGCAGACGAATCATGACATCGCCTTCTCGAGTATTAGAGGCAACTAGGTTAAATACTGCTACTTCGTTTTTTTGACCAATCCGATGAATACGCCCCATTCTTTGTTCCAGTTTGTTGGGGTTCCAAGGAATATCATAATTGATCATCTGATTACAGAATTGAAGATTTATTGACTCTCCACCGGCATCTGTGGCCAACATAATCTGACAATTATTACGGAACAGATCGACCTGTCTTCTACGTTCATCCATAGAAAGTCTTCCAACAATCTTAGATATCAGAGGCACACGAGTTATTAATCGCTTCTCCAAAAAATCAAGCGTATCTGCTGATTCTGTAAAAATTAAGATCTTCTCTCCTTGATTCAGTAACCCATTCCAACCAAACAATGTTTGTTCCAACTCGTCATACTTTCGTTCTGCTGCATTTCCCTTTAAGTATGATGTTTTCCTTACAAGTCGCTCTAATTCATTTATCTCAATTCGCAACTCCTCTGGATCGAGGTTATCGGTGGCACTTTCAAGTTCATCCTCTAATAACTCTTGCGTTTCTAAAGATTCGTCCTCATACTCTTCCCTATCGAATTCTTCTTTATCTTTTGTCTGTTTTTTCTTACTTACCATCGTATCTTCTAATAATTTGATCAACCGATCTCTGCGCCGTTTGAGAGATAGATCAATGGCATTAACAGAAGAACTTAACCTTCTTTGAAGTAGCATCATTGCAAATGCTGTGCTATTACTACCTGTGTTCATAGCGCGATTAAAGTATAGTCGAACATATTCTGTGACAGCCTCGTAAAGATCGAGCTCGTCTTCTGACAATGTGTATTGAATGGTTCGTGTGGTTCGCTTGGGGAATAGTGGTGTACCATCAAAGTTTTTGAGGCTCTCCTTTAACCTACGAATGATAAAAGGATTCGCCTTTTCACGAAGCGACTCCGTTGCCGACAGGTTAGAGAAAATATCATCATCTACTAGACGCATAAGATGCCTGAAATTTTCCATATCACCTTTATGAGGAGTTGCGGTTAACAAGACACAATGCTTGGCTTGTCGTAGTACTGCTTCACCTAGATGATATAGTCTCGTTTTTGATGTTTTCTTTTTCGTTATACCATGAGTGTACGCTGCCATTTTGTGGGCTTCATCCACTATGACAAGATCAAAATCCGCTTCATTTACCAAGCTCTTCACATCATCGCGAGCTGCCCAATAGATGGATGTAAGACAAAAATCATGTTCTATGAATGGATTCTTAGAACCGTAGTGTTTCATTACAGATCGATTGATGATGAAGAAATCCTCATTAAATTTCTCTTGAAGCTCTTCCTGCCATTGTTTAAGAACTAATGGCGGAACCAGAATTAAAATCCTATCCACACTTCCACGTGCCTTAAGCTCTTTAATAAGCATTCCTGACATTATTGTTTTACCAGCGCCTGGATCATCCGCGAGTAAAAATCGCACCTGGGGCATCTGTAACATCCGACTATATACTGCCTCAATCTGATGAGGCAACGGGATTAAATTCTTATTGCCAAGGGTCTGCTTAGCAGAATATTTCCCATTCACTAATAATGCATGATAACGCAAGTAATGTTGAAGATCGCTTGAAGTCATTTGATGGCTGGTATTACTTCGCTCAAATAATCTTTGCAAGGTTGCTAGCTCAACCTCATCCAACATTAACTCATAATATCGATTGGAATCCCGCCCTAGTGCTGCAATTGAGTAAAAGCCTTCATCGAAGGCTTCTACTTTTTTTATCTCAACCGATTCCGGAAACTGGGCTCCTTGAACAATCTCACCAACTTTAATCATTTTGTCATAGCCTCACTTCAGTCTAACCATAGTCATGTCAATTCCTTGCCTCATAACTTGTAGCTGACTATTTCTCATTTCACTTTCCCCTATTTCTATCGAAAACGGAAATATGCATGGTTCATTTGAAATTTGTTTTAATTCAATGGCTGATCTACCAGTAGCTTTCAGAAGAACCTCAATTAGCCACAGTTTTAAATCCAACTGTTGAATCTGCTTCTTCTCAGTGCTTACATACATTTTCTTATCTTCACTAATGACTTCAAGTTGTTTTAATGTACCTAGTACAGCTCCTATTGATACACTTACTCGTCTTCGTTCACCATAAAGAGTAAAGATCTTTCTACTTAACTGTATGCTCGAGAATTCGCCGTGAAGTTGAAATAAACGTCCAATTTGCTCAGTCACATCTTTTAGAAATGGGTATGCAAGTATCATTAAACCCCAGTGAAGGAGCAACCTTTCATCTTTAGATGCATTTCCGAACATTTGAATGGCACGATCTCTTAATTCCTCGTTTTCCTCACTAACTAAAACCCAGATTTTAAACAGGATCGTTCGTGCATTTAACCTCGCCTTTGAGCCTGCTATGTCTGACATCAAGTACTGGTCGACCAGATCATACATTTGTTGTCTGCTTTCGGCTCTTATTAATTCTCGAGCTATGAAATCCAATTGATGTAGTTGTAACTTTTGATCGAACCCGACAACCTTCTTCATAATCGACACCTTCATTCCATTCTTTTCTTCACTCGTACGAAAGGTACTATTACTTCCTCAATGCTTGCGCCGCCATGACTAACTACAACTTCGCCTTCTTTGACATAAGCCTCTCCGGATTTCGCCAGTAGCACATGAAATTCATCGGGTAATCCACTTCCTTTCCACTTTTGTGACGAGTATTTTTCAGCAGCTCGATCTCTTAATACTTCTGTATTGTATATCCGAACTCGTTCCCCTTTAGTATCTGCAAGAACACCTTCTCGAATAGTCCCGATTCCAACGCTTTCTTTGTTCCCATGATCGGATGTTATATACACTTCAAATCCAGCTTCTAATAAATCATGAAGTAATGAGCGCAAATAACCCTTTCTTAGCCAAATGGAAATCTGACTTTGCATGCCTATTTGGCCTTGAATGGTGTTATGCGTCAGCTTGTCTATAATATCGACCACAAGTCCTGCAACTTTAATTGACGGTTTAGATAGTGCCTTTATCTCCGTTCTATTATATTCACCTTGGCCTAGAGATTTCTCGTACGAGATATTAAGCGGGGATACTCCAAGGCGATTCCAGCAAGTTTTCCACTCTTTTTCTTCATTCGCTGTTGTGTGTATTGAATCATAATAGGTTCTTGGTATTTGACCTGAAAAAATGGCTTGTCTTGATACTGAAGTCAGGGTTGGAATCCAAGCATAAGTTCCTTTTTCATTAAAGTTGAAAAATTGCTGAAGCTCCGATCGAATCTGACTCCATTGTACAAAGCTCATCCCGTCCATCACAATAACAGCCTTCTTGACAGATCCTTGAAGTTGTACATACTCTGCAACCCTATGAAGCATGACAGGTGCATGCATATCTGTCAGTGAAATGAGTGCACTATAATGAGAATCTAGCCATTTCATAAATCTCTCTTCTATAACTTGCTCAAGGTTTCTTAATCTGTCAATGATGCTATCCGACATTTGAATTTGAAACGAAATTGACTTTGCTGATCCGTATAATTGGCAAAGCTCAACCCAACCCCGGCGATCAACTTCTAGTTCTAATAACTCTTCAATTCTATTTATGTGCTCATACAATGAATCACTTAACGATTGTTTCTCATCTAACTTCACACCAAACAATAAAGTTTCAGGTAAATAACGATTATTAACAAAGACAGGTGTTAACTTTCCAAGACGGAATAACCCAGCAAGTGTATTTTGAAGAGTGGGATCACTAAATGCATGATTGTCTGGAGCTCCACTTTCAATATAGGAACTCCATTCCTTCTGAATGAAAGCAAATAGGGACTCTGAAGAGATCAAAAATTCTGATATATCCAAATGAGGATTATTATAATCTTTAGTACTTAATACAGCCTCAAGATAGTCTATTATCATTTCAGGCACAGCATAATGAAGCAAGTGCTGAGCAACACATAGTGATAAACATTCTGCTGTACTATCAACCGAGTCATATGGTAATTTGTAAATGCGTTTCAGAATAAAATCAATAGTTTCTGAATCTGATTTCCTGCTTGTTGTATCTTCAATTAAAGACAAAGCATCCAATGCCCTCGAATCTAGTTCTCTGACAAGTGAAGGAGATAAATTAGGAAACAACTCGCTTTTGCTTAATGAAACTGGATGCCCCTGAATCCATATATCATATGGAACGTCTAACATTGTGTTTGATTTTATTTTTATTAATAGATATCTGCTCATTGACATGTGTCGATACTCAGCTTCATACCAATATCTAAACATTGCACGATCATCTAGTTCCACGATTTCTATCCCTAATTTCTGCAATTCACTAATAATAACTTCATCTTGTAACAATGAGTCGGGATCACTAACCAGCGTAATGTGGTAGAAAGGTGCTTGAAAATTTCCAAGCACCTTTTCACGCCAATTCATACTCAAATTAATTTCACTTCCTTAACTACAACCCGAGTCTAATTTGAGAGTTGTCGAAGTACATAAGCAATTTGTCATCTTCTTGCAGCACACTCTCGGGAAGGCGTTCACCAATAGAAACTATTGTATGGTAATCTTTTTCGCCCCAAGCTTTTTTAAAACCTACCCGAATAGCTTCTGTACGGAACTGCTTTAGTTTTTTGCGGTTGTTAATAATCTCTTCACGATATGCTTCAAATTCTCGCAATAATGATTTTTCCCTTAATTTTTCCAAGTCGGATTGTTTGTTCGGGTCAGGTACATACCAACGATCTTTAGCTTTTATCTTTAATCTATTATCATTTTTGGCAAGATTTCTTAGTTCTTTATAATCCGAACTTAAGTAAGTGTGAATTTGACTTGGAACATCTTCTATGCCATCGTAGATCAAGAAATTTTGTTCGAGCAGTGCATCTAATTCCGGTAGCACTTCATGTTTAGCAATATGCTGGATTTCTTTCATAAAGTTAGGGTGAAGCTCTTGTCGAGTTTGTGGCTTCTTCATAAGTTGCTGGCGTAACCACTCAATAGCACTGTTCTCATCAGCGACAAATAAACTCATCTGAGTAAACTCTTTTGCAATTCTCTTTTTATCGTATTCTGCAACCTGAGTCTCTAAGAAGGCCATGCCATCGCGCATTGGGAAACGATGCTCTATTCCTGATTGAAAATCCCCTGATGAAATTGGTATCAAATAACCATTTTGCACATGATAAGCAACCATTCTATCAAATAAAATTCTAGGCGTTCGTTCAACAATTATTTCCGCGTTTCCTTTTTTTCCAATAAAAACGGGTAATTGCTCCAAGTGTTGTTTAATAAAAGTCCAAGCAGACTCCTCAGTATTCTGTTCATTTTTCATTTGCTCAATGATAGCACTATGGGGTTTATATGCGGAAATAACTAAATCCTGTTTGACAGCAGTGGTGGTTGTTACTGCCTTGAAGCTCCCTTGCTTTTTATCTAATGATGAAACATTAGCTATTACGAATCCCGCTTTTTCAATTGCTTCTCGGATCGCATTCCATACACTGGCTTTTGAATTGCTAAACTCAACTGTTATCCAACGACCTGGTTTTAGAATCCGATAATTTTCTTTGAAACACTCGTGCATTAAAGACTTATAGTCGTCAATTAGTTTTCTCTGATTATTGTTAATAATTGCTTCATCTTCGTTGTTGGTAAAGACTTTTAACCACGATTCCCATAAAAAGTTAAGTTCAGAATACATTAGATTTGCTCCGAAAGGGGGATCTATAAAAATATAATCGATCGATGCATCCTTGATACAAACTTTAGTGGACGATTGTACACTGACAACGTTATTATAAGTACCATTTGAGGTAATTTTTTTAAAATCTTTTAATTTTCGTTCTAATTGAATGAACGGGTTGTTCTCTTGGGGAGTTGAGCAAATATAGTATGTCCCGGAAGTAGTTCCTCCCTTATTGTTTGCCCGCCACCTATACATCCACGATAAGTTGCTAAGTGCTGCTGTCAAAAGGAAACGTCCTATTTTCTTAATTTTCCCATCACATTTATCTACACTTTTTAAAAACTCATAAAGAACAATATTATTTCTCTTAGAGAGTAAATGCGACACCTTTGTGTGAAAAGAGCCTTTTAGTCTGCCAATTTCATCACCATATATCAAATCATTATTAGGATAATTAAAACCCACATCATACTCATCAATTTTATCCAACAATCTAATATCATCGGCATCAGGTTCTTTCTCAAATCGTTTATTTTGATAAGTATAGCTTATCAGAACTGGGATCATTTTATTTTGGGAATATACTTCATTTGATCTTGAGTCATATTTTTTCACCTGCAGCTTTTCTAATACTCTTTTTGAAATTTCACTTCCACAATGCTTGCAAATAAAAGCATCCTTTACAATACCATTTTCAATATCAACAGCTTCATTCCAAAAAACAACTTCTTGATTACAATTAGAGCAAACAAAAACCTCACTGAATACTACATAATTTATCTTGCCTTTATGAACCTGAGAATTATTATGATTAGTTTGATACATCCAACCAAGCTTCTTCTCTACTTCATTTATTACTAATTCTAATTCTTCAATTGCTTCTACATCCCATGTGATATGATTAAATGAGGAACTGATGTGTGACGCAACAGGGGATAAATCATTCAAAAGAACATTTCGCTTTCCAACTTTATAATGATTTTCACCATTACTGTCTAATAGTTCGTTTACCTTCGATGCATCCCCACATAAATTCCCGGCAACTCCAGTCATACCTGATCCACTAAAACCATCAAATACAATATCACCAGGTTCAGTGTAGTGCAGAATATATCTCATTACAGCCTTAAAAGGAACTTTAGTATGATAACTATGAGCTAAATAGATCGGATCATTTTTGCCTTCACTGACATCAGCTGCAAAGGGTTCTCGATGATAGTCCTGCTTATCTTTTCCATATTTTTCTTGCTTTTCTTTATTCCATTCCACAATAAAATCATTGATCCAGGGATTTGGACAGGCAGTGTAGTAAGGTGGGTCGGATAACGCTAAAATCGCCTCGTCTTCCCCCATAGGGTACCCTGCTATATTCTTCAGATCCGGCAGTTTTTTGCGTAGTTCCTCTGTGAAATATTTACGACGTGTCTCATCATTATCAAAGTTTAAACCCAAACAGGTCACAGGACCTGTTTGGGTTTTATTTTTCATCTCAAAAAGATTACCTTGCATAAAATTATTGCTCATAGATATACTACTCCTTCTTCAACATAATACGAATCCGACTCGAAGCTTGGCTACCAACCTGATCTTTCAATAATTGCTCGAATCGAAGGCGAAGCTCTTCAACTGTTAATGGATTCCCGTCTCCTGCCATCTCTAATAGACTAGCCAATGGCAGTTCGACTTTCTGAATACCATCCAAAACCTCCTTAATCGTTTGGACTAAGCGTAAATCAACAGGCATTCCAAAAGATTTCTCCATTATAAAACCTTCTATAATTTGCTGTTGATCCCAAGATAGCAATTGGATGTTATCTTTCAGTTCACTATCATTAAGATTGACTAACAATGTATTTGTCCACGCCTCAAGTAACTCCTCTAGTTCGTCTTCTAGTTTTTTTGCCGTAATTTGTTGTCCATATTTCTCATCTTTCGGACGATATTTGCAATGTGGACAAACAGGAGAATGCTCCAACTCGCTCTTTTGCAATTTCCAGCATATTTTTAATTCATCTGATTTGGTTTTCCATTCATGCAACTGTTGTGCAGGCAAAATTGAAATTGACGATATTGTCTGTAAAGCATCAATACGCCCATCACGCTTGAGTTGATTTAACTTATTTTCTTCAGTCGCGCCCAGCCGAGATGTAGAGTGTTGAGCGTAATATGCAGTGATATACTGTTCCTTCAACTGTTCTATAACTTTAAGCTCAGTTGTACAGTCTCCATCTTCCTTGAGTGCATGATGTAGATCCTCAAGCGCCACTTCCGTTTTCGAATACCAATCATCTGTAATTGGAATATGATTCATTGCACTCACAAGATAATTGGCCTTTTTGGTGATCTGAGAAGCATATTCCCTTAATTGAATAAGTTTATCAACTAACTCTATTAACTCTTGCTGACTTCTAATTTCATCGATTCCTTTTTTGAAATTTTTCAATTTAGCGGGAGTATCGAATACCTGGAGACCTTGTAAGAAATGATTAATGGTTTGCAAGCTATTTTGATGTTTCTTCAAATCTTCGTCTGAGAGCAATGGCAGTTCCCATGTGGGTATTTTATCCTTGAGATCATGTTGAAGCTTAACAACTTTAGCCAATAACTCCTGCACTTTAGTCTGGAGTGTCTGGACTCCAACCGGCTGAGAATCAGGTTGAAGTAAGCCGTGACTCATATGGAATAAATCAAACAACGCTCTCATTTCAGCTAACGGCAGATCGCTTGGCTTCTTAATATGACTAAACTCAGCAATTCCTTCCGCTTTCAGTCCAATTAATTGAGAAAATTTCATAGAGTCATACGACTCACCATTAATTGTAACTACTACATCACCAGTGTAGACAAGCACAGCTAAGATTACACTTAAGAGTTCAGGTTCTAATTGAAACTCTTTGGTTTTCTTAACTTCCCAATCCCCCTGTGATTGAAGAACTTCTAGCAGCTCAGAAGCATTAAGAACCTGTCCATGTCCTTTACTACTCAGTAACTCCATAACCCATTTTGCATAACCTGATTTATTTACATTTATTTTTTCGCCATCCAGTAGAACAAGACCATCCAAGATTGTTTTTGCTGTTTTGGTCTTTGGGTTAGAGATTTGACTTAATGTCTCAGGGATATATGTCTTCAATAGAGCCTCTCTCGTTATACTAACACTGCTAAGACGAAATGTTGGGTAATTTTTGTATTTTTCCTCGAACCACGTCGTTAAACAATCATCTGCTGCCGTGTCAATAATTTCCCGCACCGTCGGCATTGCAGGAGCTGACAGACTCCAATCAGCAAGTTTCTTAGTCACACCTTTATAAGTCATTTTGTATGCTGATGGCATATTCACAACCAGCCACTTCATTAACTTCCGCAAATATTCCGCTGCCTTATCCTCATAAAGTTTTTTTGTAGCGCTGGAAGCTGTTGCGAACATTTCCCGAGCACCAGCATATAACCGTAAAGTAACATGGAACAAATCATCCTTCGTATCCAGCTTGAAAAACACTTCATCAGGTTTATTTTCATCTTTAAATTTAGGCAGGTCATACGGTTGCAACATATAAATGTAGAAGTCTCGTTCAGGTTGCGCTGTAGAACGTTGATTGGGCGCTCCAAAGAATAAATACCCTGGTCTCGTAACCTTTCGAGCATACCAGTTTAGTTCATGTTGCCAGATGCGAAATCCTGAAACATAACTTTGGGACCCGTCATCTGTAAGTTTCTCAAGTACCTCAAAATAATACCGATCCAACTGATTACCAACCAGCAATTCTGCTTTTTCCTCAATTAATGAATCTACATCCGTTACTTTTTCAAGATCAAGATAATATTGCCCATTATCCCGGTTTAATGAAATGAATTGATAACTCACAGATTTCATTATTTCGTTCAATACCGTATCAATTGTGGCATTCAAAAAATCAGAATCTAGATCTGGGAAATCGATGTACAAAAACAACTGGTCCCTTAACTCAGATGAAGTTACTCCAATTTTCACCTTGATATCATCCGTAGTTAATCTAAATACTGAGAGCGCCCGAACAATCCGCTTTGCCATTGGCTTGTACGAGGCCTTCGCTTTAGGAAAACCGTTTTCGATACGGTCCATCAACACATCTGACTTTTCTAAAACTTCACGCACATCTCTATCAGTACGTAAAGTACGATCCCCCTGAATATAAAGCCAGTAGTTATCATAAGAGATAACTCCTGGGTTATTGTCCGGAACATCATTATCAAGAAGCTTCTCAATTTCCTCGCTTATAGTTGTAAGCGCAACACGCTTTTCTACTACCCTAACATTTTCAAACGCCGATAAATACGCGGGATGTATAGGGAACAACGCAGCGTGCTTTTCAATTTGCTCCCCGAGCTTATCATATAGCGGTGCAAATTTAAGCAAATGCTCGCGAATGAGAGCCTTTTGACGGTCATCCTTCCTCAACAGCCGCTGGGAAACCACGAATTCAATGTCCTCTCGAACTATGATCGCCTGAACAGTACGTTCTTTAACTCGGCGGAGCTCCGCAGCGACAAATTGGAATTTAGGATTATCGAAAAGCATCTCCTGCACTCCAGTCATAAAACGGAAGCGTGTTGTTTGGCATATTTCTCCCATTGCACGTAAGAAGCCTAAGTCAAGTATCAGCTCTTGCTCTTTACGTGTACGCAAATAGTCAAGCAGCTCGTCAATAACAAGCAAAAAACCATGATCAGGATAAACCTCATGAAAGGCAGCCATCATTCGTTTCATTTCATCTTTATTACTGATTAATGTAGATATATTCGGCATCGTGTAATCAACGCCAATTTCTTGAAGATAATTTGTCATCTCTTGATATAAAACTTCACTTAGGGAAACCTGTATTCCATCAAATTCTACTCGCAACACTTTAAACTTACCTTCAATTTCTCTTGCCGCTTTTTCAGCAATAATTTCATTGTGTATGAAATTGGACGTTCCATCGAATTCTGCAATTGCTGCAATTACGCTCATTAAGTGAGATTTACCGGTACCATAGTTACCTACAACCATAATTCCCTTATGATCTATCGGTCTTTGAAATTGAAGTTGTTCTATAATTACATCATCAATAACTTCCGCCATCCGATCGGAGATAACATACGTATCTACAAGCCTTTGAGCTAAATGATCTTCAGCTGTATCCTTCAAAACAACGACGGACTTTATTGGTTCAAATTGAATTAAATCTCTATACTTCATCGGAAAGTGCCTCCTCTAATTAGTAAACAAATATCCTATTACTATATTCGTCATTTTGATAATACTCTGAATGCTCAGGAGTTGCATACTTAAGCACTCCTTGCTCTTCTTCACCTGGCCATAAGATAAGAAGTACTGTGTTCCCGCTGAGCGCTTCCATTAGCTTGACGGGATTTTGTTTTAATTCGTGATCAAATAAGTATTCTATATTGTGTAGAAAGATAACATCATTATTTTGTTCAGCGATAACCTTCCTCAGCCATTTTACCACCTGGAACGGGCGCTTGTCCGAAGAAATAAATCTTAATTGATCAGAGAGATACCGGCTAATATTTATTGATGAGATGTCTTCTCTTTTTAGATCAGTTAAAACATCGTTCATTCGATTTGATTTTTCTAACTTAATGAAGAGTAGTTTGTGTCTCTGATTACGTACGCTCATGATCTCAGCCTGTAATCGCTTAACTTTATTACTCATCGGTTTCCCACCTTCTTATAACATATACTACAACTGCCCTACTACAATGCTCATTCCACTATAACCCTATATTTTGATAATTAGCTGTCATCGAAAGTGTATTCCGACTCTCTAATGCAAAATTCATCCTGTTTTTCCTATTAGATAAACAAGGATTTACAGATTGTTTATTATTTAATATTCTTCAACTTCTGCTCTAATCCTCCTAGAGACCTATTTACAATCCCTTATCCTATCATAATTCCTTAATCTAGCGTCTATAAGTAATTTATAAACAATCAAATCTATATTATATCTTTGATAACCAAGATAGATCATCGTTTGGCTGTTACCTATACTTGAACCTAAATATTACAAGGAGATGATATGATAACAGCAAATTTCGAATCAATGTTTACGTAAGAGAAGAACCATGGCACGTACTTGGCGTTTGAGTCGATGAGTGACTAAATTCTAATCAAGCATTATTTACAAGCAGCTGAACGATTGGACGGTCGTTCAAAAATCTATCCAAAAAAAGATCTTGCAGAAATCCCAGGCTATATAGCAAATAGACGAGCATCCGTTGATCGGATGCTCGGTGTCTTTACGGACAAATATAAGATTCACCAAAACCATAAGCATCTGCCTTCGCAGATGAGTCGCTTGGTGAAGGGTGTACAATCCGAAACAGCAAGCAGCTCAATAATTTATCAAATAAAATTTATTAAGGAGTCAGATAATTTTATGAAGGGTACCCAGTACGAGCTGAAATATTGGTTAGCAAATTCTATTCGTGAAAACCCTCGCAGCTACATTATTGAAGAAATTTTTACCAAATTTCCTACTACAGCGGAATTGATCGATGTCACCGAACAAGAGCTGATTTCAATTAAAGGAATTGGAAAAATCAAGGCGCGTCAGATCATTGCTGCATTAAAGCTTGCACAAACGATGTCGATATCTACGCCGCCAATTCGTAAGATCCTGAGTCCTGAAGATGTCTACATACTAGCCGAACCTGAGATGCAATATTTAAAAGTAGAGCACTTTGTCATATTAATGCTCGATTCAAAGAACGGAGTTATTGCAAAAGAACTCATATCTATTGGATGCCTCAACGCTTGTATAGTTCATCCAAGAGAAGTGTTTCGTCCAGCTATTAAACGCAATAGTGCATCGATAATATGTATTCACAACCATCCTAGCGGAAATCCAGATCCAAGCCCGGAGGATGGGGAAATCACAAAACGTTTGACAGATGCTGGAACTATTATTGGAATCGAAGTGCTGGATCATATTGTCATCGGCCATCATAAATATGTCAGTTTAAAAGAACGAGGATTAATGTAAATCGCATTTGTCCTCATTCTTATATTCGAAGGTATATTAAGGCAATGGAAACGGCAATGAAGTTTCATGCAGATATTATTGTTGAAACGGAATAACTAACTCATTGATGAGTGGCTCACATATCGTCGGAGCGAAGATGGCGGTTCTAACTTCGTCGCCATCTGTGGCATATCAAAACTCGGATTACTTTCATCGATGTTGGCAATGAGCAAGTTAAATCAGGTATAAACGAAGAAGGGGCTACTAAAAGCGTGATCACGGACAGTATGAAGAAATGTGTTAGCCGAATCCGTGTTGGGAGCGACCTGTATAAAGGAACGCTCACATGGGATAAACAAAAGCAAATGATCGTCGTCCCAGATAGCTATATTCTTACTATCAACAGATGGGCTGGCTCAATAATCAATCGGCTTTATCTGAAATCATTACTAGCAATTCCACATTTACTTCAACTACTATAAAAGCTTCTCTAACCAACTAGCTGAAGCAAAAAATACATCCGAACAATCGACACTCAAACAATTAAGGCAGCCAAAAGATTCAAGCTTAGACGGTTTTGATGAAAGGGTCCAGAAAACGCAAATGCAGAATATCTCCGAGCAACATATGCTGCAAATCTTACAGAATCGACTATCAGAAAAATGCAGAACTGCAATCGCATGAGAAATCAAAACCTCCCCCACCCTATATATGGCTGAGGGAGGTTTTTTCAGGAGGTACCTGCAAGATCGAAAATTGTAAATATATATTATACTTCTGACACTATGCTAGATAGTGGTTTTCGGAAGGGCAGAACATAGCCTTCAGGATCATAAATCTACGAATTCTTGCGAATATTAGAATCATTCCTTATTCTCCATGGATGCTATGTAATGCAACATAAGGTGAGATAACGAAGTATAATGTTTAATAATGAAACAATTATGTAAATAGATACTAATTGGTGGTGACATTAAATGTATGATGACTATAATGAAATTATCACTGTCGGACAATTAGCCGAGCTCTTGCAAATCGGTATGAACACGGCATATAAGCTGATAAACTCTGGAGAAATCGAGTCGTTTCGAGTTCATAATGTCCATCGAATTCAGCGGAGTGCAGTAACGGATTATATTATTAGAAAGAGCACCAGTTGCAACCGATTTAAAGGAGAATCCTAAAGAATGTTATATATTAATGCCACTTCACAAGACACTATGGAATCATTACTCGATACTTATAATTTACCAGCCCGTGTCCCTAAAGAAATTTCTGAGATTTCAACATTAGCCAAATATGCCTTTGAATGTTGTTTGCATCTAATTCCTTATGAGATAAGACAATTTTTTAATGTCAGTAACGAAAACTCTATTTTAAAATCAGAGCTAATCCTGCATATAATTGTTAATACATATATGGTGCAACTAACTAAATCCGAAGGGAATATAAATCGAAACGGAGCTTTATTTACGCGGGTATTTGATTTTTTTGATGTTGCCTTAACCAACGAAAAACCTGTTAATAACCTATTCGGAGATAAGAATATTCCTCGAGTTGCACAAGAGCACTTCAAAAAACTTGCTGATCACTGGATGCTCCCACTCTCGGACGATTCCCCCCATGCTATCCCAGCCTTTGTATCTCCATTGATTGCATTTCAAGCGGTCCATACAGATTCTCATAAGGTCATCAACAACTACACGAGTAGTCTGCATAGTTGGAACTACCTCAAGCAGAATAAGGAAATAGGGGGGAACTTACACCTACATTTTTACGATAATTTCAAATATTTATTAGATCAATTCCCGAGCATCGACAGGATTGAACGCTTGTTTGAGGGAAATCAGTTAAGTTATCATCCTACCTTAAACCGGATTTTATTTGAACGAGAATATCAATTAGGGCTTGCGAATAAAATAGCAATGATGACTATGCATTACGCTAATGAAGCCAAAAATCATTATTATCAATTATTAAGCAAAGTGGCGCTACTTCCAAACGTTAATGGTAGATTGTATTATTTAACCTCAATGCTAGTTGGAAGTCCTGACCCCTGTGTTAAAAGTAACCATAATATAGTGATAACGAGCGCTGATGAACATTTAATAAGAATCAAAAAATTAAGCTCTGCTCTTATAGGCATGGCACTGATAACTATTCCTTTGATGGAAGCCTATTTTCATTACCTCTGGAAGCAGGGAACTTTCTCTTTCAATGATCACACTATGAAAATGGTTATGGAGGAGTATGGGCGTAATAATTTCATCGATGACCCAGTCAAACCATTGGTAATTCCTGGTGTACGCTCAAACATATTTGGTGCAAGAATGCATGGTGAGTGGGAACTTGCGGAACTACCCTTTGAGCAGATTCGCGACATATTAAAAATTCTCAATAAAGCTTCTGCTCTGCATAAAACAACTTTAAGCAATATTTTTATGCAGCCATATCAATACTTAAAAAACAATGGCTATGATAAATATGATCTGATGTTATTGAGTGATTGTCAGATAGTCAATGCAATTTCGGATGTAATTGAAGTTAACTATTTTCAATAAGTATTTCTTTAAATGGAGTTGTCTCTCAATGAGAGACAACTCCATTTTTTAACCATAAATTTTATCACGAATCAAAAATAAAAACTAGACGTATTCCTAGAAAAACTAATTGGGTTATCGGAAGTTTCAAGGATGTCTATTGAAGTATGATCATTCACAGAGGCGCTTCACAATAAATCGTCATAAGGAGAAACACGAATGATCACAAAAACATTACTTAGTAGTATGACTGAAAAGGAAAGTAAGCTAGCTTATCAACAGATCAAAAAGAAAAAAGATATCCAACTTTTAGCCAGTAATGGGATAGAATCTGGAGTTTTCATCGATGATACGACACTTGACCCGTTCAATCTATTTATTGGGTTTGCAAGTAATCAAGGTAAAGTTTGCAAAGGTCAATATGGTAAAAAGTGCTTTTTATTCCCTTCAGGTAACTCTTCCGATTTAACAAGAATATGGATCGACTGCAGGGAGCAAGATGACATTAAGTTTCATATTAATAGCAGCGGTCAGTATTACGAGCTTTCCAATGATAATGAGGAACATGACGACAAATTACTAATAGTTCTTCTTCATTGCCCTGATTTTATTCAGTTTTCATTATATGATGGGAGTTTACCAATCCAAAAGATCAGTCATTTATTCACTACTTCAAGTCAAGCGAGTGAAAAAATAAAAACAATTGCACACAGTATATTGAACCAGCAATTTCCAGGGTTATCTCAGTACCTACACCAATTGGAAGGTGAAGTATATGAGGACCAATAAAAAAAAGTCAATCAACAAAGAAATATTACCGATGATGTTGATGCTTATGTAGTAGCACTCAATACACTTAATGTTGGAAGACTAGATAGAGCGACCCTAGAATCAATGGATACCGAATTAATCGACAATGACTATGCTCAATCTGAAAATGGTATTTTCAGCAAATCATATATTGAATCACATTCCATTAATATTGATGAAATTGATATCGCCCCTGCTCCCACGCAGAGCCAGTTAAATCAAGAATACTACGAGAAACACAACGAGTCGATTAATGACTCTGTCATTGAGTTGAACAAGACCCCATTAGTACTGACTGGTAGCGAAATCGAACCAGAAGAGAATAACGTCGTGTCACGGATACCCTTTGACGTTCAAGTAAAATTGGCTTTTCTTGAAAAAAGAACAGTACGTTGCTGTGGTTCTAGTGTGTTCCTCTACAAAGACGAGTTTGGCTGCTATGAAGAACAAACCGAATCCAGTCTTCATGTCGCAATTCGTGGCAGTTTAAGTCATGAGATGGATTTGAAACTAAACAAGCACAAGATTTCAGATGTTGTCCATCGCATAATAAGTAGTCCTGATCTTCAAGTGAATCACGACGAGTTCGACAATCACAATAATTTAATCAATTTCAAGAACGGCGTGTATAACATAAACACTAAAACTACACTTCACCACTGTTCTTCATATTTATTTACTAGCTATATCGATGCTGAATACGGGGAACCTCCTTCCCGTATTCGGATCAATCGTATGTATTCGAATAGCGGATTAGCAAGTCAGGGTTATTACTTCAAAAAGTTTTTAGATGATTGCACAGATGGCGACCCGCTAAAGAAGAAGTCGCTACAACAATTAACCGGATATATCATCAGCAATGAATGGCGGGCTAAGAAATTCTTTGTGCTTATTGGTCTGCCCCATACAGGAAAAAGTGTTTGGTTAGCATTGTGGCGTTCATTAATTGGCCCAAAGCACACCACTGCCATGTCCCTAAAGCAGCTGGGAGAAACCCGATTTATGACAGCTGAGTTGTTTAAGTCAAAACTAAATATTAGCGCAGAGATGGATGAGAACGGGTCTATAAAGGCTACTGACGTAATTAAGACGATAACCGGAGGTGACCTTCTCACTGCAGAAAAGAAGGGAAAGGACCCCTTTCAGTTTTATGGTAAAACAAAACTCGTGGCAGCAGGTAACCACATGCCTTTCCTGAATAAAATCGATGGAACTTCAGCTTTTACTGATCGAATCCTATTTTTGATGTTCAACAATACCATCCCTGAGGAGAAAAGGGATAAGTCATTAATGGATAAGCTGATTAATGAGAAAACGTATATCGTTGAATGGGCTATAGAAGGCTTGCTCGAACTGATGGAAGACAATCTAATCTTCACAGAGAGTGAGGAAGCATATGCCTTTAAGCAACGCTATATTAATGAGTTGAATAACGTCTCAGAATTTGTCAAAGATCGTTGCTATGTCGATCTAGTCGATGAAGAATGCAAGGTGCATCGCAAAGTGATATATCCATCATATAAGCAATACTGTCGTGATAACGGATTCAAAGCACTCAGTAAGCAAGAATTTTTCGTTGAGATCTTAAAAATGAATGTAAAGCAAGGGAAATTGAGGATTAATGGATCAACGCCATTACAAGGGTATCGCGGCATACGGCTCATGACTGGCACTGAACAAAAATTACTTAAAGCATAGTCAGTTTTAATGGCTACGTTGGCTACATCGGCTTTAAACCCTGATTTTAAAGGGTTTATAGAAGATTTACTGTAGATTCGGTTAGCCACAGTAAAGCTACTATAGGCTACACGATAAGTCACCAAAATAAAATATACATTTTGTTCCAGAAAAATCTAATTAAAAGGAGATTGATATACGGATGGATACAGTAATAAAAACAACAACAGCGCCAGAATACATGGCTTCCCATACTAACCGTAACACCTTGACATTTGCAGAAGCATGGGACGAAGTTTTTGAACGTGCCATTTCAAAGGATAAGCTGTATGCCGAATGCAGAGCTGGACGCATCCCTCACATGAAAATCGGTTCCAAGCTACTTTTTAGACGCGCTACTTTAGAGGCTTGGATTAGTGAGCAAGAAACAGCAAACTTCAAATCTTGATCTTGTTCAGCCGGCTTAACATGAAATTAACATTTCTCGGTCTCTTGTGTAAACTGCAAGGGACCAACTTAATTCAAGGAATTGGAGGTTAAGAATTGTGGCTAGTATTGAGAAACGCGGAGTGAATTCCTGGAGATTAGTTGTGGAAGCAGGATATGATGCCGCTGGCAAACGGTTGAAGAGATATAAATCGATCAAGATTGACGACCCTGCATTACTAAAGACGACAAAACGCTTGAGGGACTATTTGAACGATGAATTAATAAAATTCAAGATCGAAGTAGAAGCAGGTGAATATATTGCGCCGGAAAAGATGACCTTCGAAGTATTTGTTCAGGAATGGGAATCCAAATATGCTCGCAAGCATCTGGCTGAAAAAACCTTATATATGTATCAATCCAACTTGAAAACTAGAATATTTACCAACTTTTGGACATTTTAAATTAGATCAAATCAAAACTATCCACATTGTAAGTTTTCTAGACTCATTAACCGCAGATGGTGCACGTAAAGGTTTTAGAAAAGGAAATTTATCTACAGGTTCGATTGAAATTAATCACCGGGTATTAAAAAATATATTTTCAAGAGCGGTCGAATGGAAACTACTCAAACAGAATCCAGTTTCAGGTGTGAAGAAGCCCACGGTTAATCACAAGGAAGTTATCCCCTACGACGAGCTGGAAGTTCAGCAATTACTTCATTTATTACAAGATGAACCTATTCATTGGCGAATTATGATAACTCTTGCTCTAACTACTGGACTTCGCCGTGGCGAGCTACTCGGGCTTGAATGGCACCACGTCGATTGGGAATCAGGGGTACTTAGCGTCACACAGAGCGTTTCCATGTCCCCTGCAGGTATTGCCCACGTAAAAGAACCTAAGACAAAATCATCAAAACGTAAAGTAGCCCTTCCAACTTCAATGTTAGAAGAATTAAAGGAATACTACTTATTCAAGCAAGGTGAACGTGATAAAATCGGTGATCTTTGGAATGGTGGAGAGTATAATTTTGTTTTCTGCCATCCAGACGGAAAAGCATTTCATCAAGAACGACCATACTTATGGTTTCGTGCCTTTCTTAAGAAAAATAAACTAAGGTATATCAAGTTTCATACTCTGAGACACACTAGCGCAACACTTCTAATCAATCAGGGTGTTCATGCAAAGATCATCTCTGAGCGACTTGGCCATGGAAATATCCAAGTCACCATGAACACATATGGGTTTGCGCTAAGTTCAGCCGACAAAGCCGCAGCTGAGAAATTTGATTCCATTTTAGACAAAAATCGAGGGCGTGCATAAAGCACGTTCTTCAATTTCCCCTAACCTAGCTATCCTTTTAAATAGAATCATATGTACTCTACTTGCACTTCAGAAAATTTCTCCCACTATTAATTCGAATGGTATAAAAATCGATTTTTTGTCAATAAAATTAAAATATAAATACTTGTTCAGAAAGGAAGAGATTAATATGAGTTTACCGAACTGGAGGTTACCTACAATGGGAGGGCTTATTTTCTGGAACACTCTTGATAAAAGAAAGGGATTCAAACTACAGCAAAACAAAAATACGGGACACTTTCGTATTTTAGACCCCTCAGAATATAGAATTGACTGGAGTTTTGACGAAGGTTCAATTCGAAATAGTTTTTACCAAATTACAGATTCCCGGTAATTATCCAAAGGAGTCATTCACCTAGGTGAATGACTCCTTTGGATAAAATTTTATTATTCATAACGACCACCAACTCTGCTAAATGCAGATCTAAACGAACGTCCCCACTTCGTCCCCAAACTCACTGAGTACTTATTCAAAACCCTTATAGATCAAGGAACAAACAGCTTCCACATGTACCGTATGCGGGAACATGTCCACCGGAGTCACCTCCACTGTCTTATACCCTCCATCTTCGAGCACCCGCAAGTCTCTTGCCAGTGTCGACGGATTACAAGACACATACACCACACGTTCCGGCTTCATCGCCAGAATCGTCTCCAAAAGTCGTGGATCGCAGCCCTTTCGCGGAGGATCGACCACGATAATATCCGCCGTAATCCCCTGCTCTTTCCAGTTAGGGATCACATCCTCAGATGCACCTACCTCAAACACTACATTATCCATACCATTCAAAGTGGCATTCGCCCGAGCATCCTCAATCGCTTCACGTACGATTTCTACACCGTAGACCTGCTTAGCATGCTGCGCAAGGAACAATGAAATCGTCCCGATACCGCAATAAGCATCTATAACAGTCTCGTTTCCCGTAAGTCCTGCATATTCCACCGTCTTACCGTAAAGAACTTCAGTTTGAGCCGGGTTAACCTGATAAAAAGAACGGGCAGAAATCGCGAATTTCACATCGCCGATATAATCGTAAATAACATCGTTCCCCCAAAGGGTACGCGTTGTATCACCGAAGATTACGTTCGTCTGTTTAGTATTCACGTTCTGGCAGATGCTTGTAACAGCTGGGATTTCACGACGAATCTCAGTGATCCATTCGTCCAGATGTGGGATACGTTCGCCATTAGTGACGAGTACGAGCATCATCTCACCAGTACGGAAGGCTTTCTTCACTACGACATGACGCAGTAAGCCTTTGCCGGATTCTTCGTCGTAAGCAGTAATGCCGCGCTTCCGTCCGATTTCTTTCACCTTCCGCACAACGTCATCGTTATCTTCATGCTGAATCAGGCATGTTTCCATATCGATGATCCGGTGGCTTCCTCTCGCGTAAAAGCCGCCCACAAGGCCGCCTTCTGTTACGCCAATCGGCACCTGAGCCTTGTTGCGATAACGCCAAGGCTCGTCCATGCCCAGTGTTGGGCGGACGAGAATGCCCGCTGCCTGATCCGTTCCAGCGTCTCTGCCACCACCACTCACCCGGAGCTTCCCAATCCGCTCCAGGTTGTCCACCACCAGCTGCCGTTTCCACGCCAGCTGTGCCGCATAGTCCATATGCTGCAGCTGACAGCCGCCGCATTGGTCATAGATCTCGCAAGGCGCCGCGATGCGGGCGCTGCTCGCTTCTACTAAATTCAGCAGCTTGGCGTAGCCATACTGCTTCTTGGTCTTGAGCACCTTTGCCCGGACCTTCTCTCCGGGAAGAGCTCCCTGCACAAAAAGGGTAAAGCCTTCTACGCGGCCTACCCCTTCACCTTCATGGGTCATGCCGATAATATCGAGCATAACCTCATCATTTTTATTCACAGGCAGTCCGGCGACAGGCGCCTTGCCGACTGGGCGGCTGGTGCTGCGTCCACTGCGGTGTTTACTCATTATTTATAGTTCACTTCTTTCATTATCATCGCTGTATAAACCCAATTATCATAACTATATATCCCACAATCATCTACAATCGCTCTTAGCTTAGTTATTTTCAGCAAAAATCCGCAAATGCTGTGGCAAAATCCGGAATCGCCCTGGCAATTCTCCACCCAGTTCGCCGTCCAAGTTCAATTGGACATGTCCTGGAGAGATTACATCCATCGCATCCGTACGGAAATAAATAACCTTCTTATCATTCAAATGCTCGCCGCGAAGAGCCAATCTGACCAAACGGACAAACTCTGCCAGGTTACATTTTTTAACCGCTATAACGTCTAACAGACCGTCATCGATCCGAGCGCCGGGAGCAAGCTTTTCGAAGCCGCCAACAGAATTCGTATTTGCAATCAGGAACAGCATAAACTCATCATGAATAACTTCCTGCCCATTGGCACGAATGATTAGTTCCTGAGGAGATAGGCTGACCATTTTTTCAATACCTTTTAAATAGTACGCAAGCTGCCCAATCATGGTCTTCAGCTTACTAGGAACTTCATATGTCAGTTCGGTTAGACTACCGCCGCCTGCTATATTAATAAAATAACGGTCATTTGCCTTACCGATATCAATCGGACGTGTCTCTTGGCGAATGATCAGATCACAGGAATCTTCCCAGTTCTTCGGGATCCCCATTGCGCGTGCAAAATCATTGGTAGTACCAAGCGGCAAAACGCCGAGCGGGGGAAGATTAGGCTTCTCCGCCATACCATTAATAACCTCATTTAAAGTGCCATCGCCACCGGCTGCTATGATCAAATCATAACCGCGTTCTACTGCATCTGCAGCAGCTAGCATAGCATCGCCTTCTCCGGTTGTTGCATGGCAGGTAGCTTCAATGCCACCAATATCCAGCCGGTCCAAAATATCGGCGAGCCGCTTCTTCATTTCTTCCCGTCCAGAAGTGGGATTATAAATCAATCTCGCAGTTTTCATTACCGGAACGCCACCTGTTTTTAAAATAGAATAACCTAATTGATTATACCTAATTCGGACCACTACAATCAATGTTAAAGGCCCTTTCATGCAAATATTCCATTATACAGCAATTAATGACACTGAGTTTAGAGAAAAACAACTATTTATATGTGTATGCAACGAATCCCGTATTATCCACGGATGTGGGCACTTTTTTTATGATTAAGTGTGCTCAAGGGTAGGTACTTTATCGTTTCATTCGAATCTGTTCGAGGAGTGTCTCTACCTGTCTCTCAATCCAATGCGGAAGAAGGGGGTGGGGCAGAAGCGTTTGACCAGAATACTTATAGGTTAACCCTTTAAGTCTGTTAGGAACCACATGCTTAGTAAAATAGCCTTCACTCAAAAAAAGCGGCGCCACCAGAACCTCGTGACCCTGCTCCTGCCAATACTCTACCTTGCTTCTTACACTATCTGGACTCAGCAGACCATAGTCGGCCGCCGCTACGCCACTTACCTCACGTACACGTCCCGCCAGCGAAGATATGCCTTGCTGCCAGCGCTGACGGAAGCCATCATATACACTGCCATGACCCACAAGCAAAATCGTCTCTCGCTTCGGTTCCGTAGACAGCTCACGTAGCTTGTCCCAGATCATTACAGCGATGTCCGGATCATCGTCGATAGGATAACCGTAGTGAACTTTAGCCTTCACTGAGAACAGCGCTAAATCCGTCTCACGTTCAGGCTCAGGTTTGGCGCCAAGTGCATATTCTATCTCATCGACATGTGTGCTTCCTGAGGAAACGAACAATGGGATCACAATAATATCTGTGATCCCTGCGTGTTCCAGCTCATTTATTCCATCTTGAATCAGACGGCCCTCTACCAGCTCTAAAAAAGAGACCACAACAGGAATCTCTTCACCTAGCGATAATCCGCTTACGGCTTCCTCTACGATTGAAACCCAAGCCTTATCGCGAGAACCATGACTGATAATAAGTACGCCCGGTACCATAAATTAGCGTCCCAAACGTTCCAGCGTTAATTTATATCCGTCATTGCCATAGTTCAGGCAACGTTTTACACGGGAAATCGTAGCTGTACTTGCACCCGTCTCTGCTTCGATCTGGTTGTAGGTGGAGCCTTTGCCGAGCATACGCGCTACTTCCAGTCGCTGCGACAGCGATTGAATCTCGTTCACAGTGCACAAATCATCAAAGAACACGTAACATTCTTCCATATTTTTTAACGTTAAAATAGCTTCAAATAATTGGTCGATACTTTTATCATTCAACTTCTTAAGTTGCATCAGCTTTTCATCCCCTAAAAGTTCTATCAGCATTAGTTTCTCTAATTAAGCTCCGTACAAAACTAGCTCCGGAAACATAAACCTCATGCGACTATCCTGCCTTTACTATATTGCACTGGAGCGCATTTTTCAAGCATTAACGATTTCACGCTGTAAAGAGTGAAATCGATGGACAAACGTCCACCCGTGGCGCACACTCAATATGTATCAAACTACGTTTGTTTCTTCCTACATAAGAAATAGCACCTACACTATAGTACTACATAAGCGCTGAAAATCAAGCATGTACACGCTTTTTTCACTTCTTAAGGACGATTATAGGCATTCGCCCTTTTCCGCTCCTATCACGGGTAACCCGGGCATTCGTCTATACCGTATGTTCGCCCATGACATACAGTATAGCAAACCACTAACAAAGGAATGTGATATTATGCCTGATCATTACTATAATCATTCCCGCCGGAACCAGCGTTCACTGACCGATACTTATAATGCATCTGCTTACCCCGGGCTCAGTCCATATGCGCCTTCATCCCCCCCAGGAGAGAGCGGAATCCTTCCCGCTTTAGGAGCAGAAGCTGCCACTGAAACAGCTCTAGCGCTTCCTGCTGCTGAAGCTACAACAAAGGCAAGCGGCGGGCTTGCCGGATTGCTTAGCGGCTTAGGCGGTTTAGGCGGCGGGGGCGGAATCGGCGGGAATATGGAGCAAATCAAAGGTATCATCGACCGAATGGGCGGTATCGACGGGATCGTAAACTCCATGGGTAAAGTGCAGAAGGTGATGTCCGGCTTCCAGCAGATGGCTCCGATGGTTAAGCTCTTCATGGGTAGCTTCGGCAAAGGAAAAGGAGCAGCAGGCGCACTGGCAGCCGAAGAGGATGCCGCAATGTTCAGTCCGAGTCGGCGCAAAAAAAGACGCTCCACCTCTGGGCGTCGTAAATCTACTACAACCACACGCCGGCGCTCTACTCCCTCTACCGGAAAACGTCGCCGCAAATAGCGGTGACGTTTTATTTTTACTTAAACCATCCACTACGCCGGAACCATCTGAACATGCTAACACCCACCACCAGCATAAACAGCAGAACGCCAAAATACCCATACTTCCATTCGAGTTCAGGCATCACTACAAAGTTCATCCCATAAATTCCGGCGATCAGCGTCAGCGGCATGAATACTGTGGTGATTACTGTTAGTGTTTTCATGATCGAATTCATCCGGTTGGAGTTAAGAGAAATGTAGCTATCACGTAGATCCGCAGTCATTTCTCGATCCGCCTCAATCATATCGGACAGCTTTAACAAATGGTCATAGATATCGCCAAAATAAATCCGTTCCTCACCGTTGCTCTGGACATGCTGCGAATTCACAATCCGGTACATCAAATCGCGCATCGGAACAATCGTCCGCCGCATCTTGAGCAGCCTTCCGCGCACATTAAACACTTGGCTCATCAAATCCTCCACCGACTCACTGCCGCCATTGCTCTCCAGATCCGCAAGCTCGTCCTCTAAACTGTAGAGGCATGGAAAATACTTATCTACCAGCTTGTCCATTACAGTATATGCAGCCGCCATCGGACCACCCGACCAGCCTTTACGACTATGTATTTCACGCTTCACCTGCTCCCAAGCTTCATTCATCTCTGTTTTTTCCTGATGATGATAGGACACGAGGTAATTCGCACTCAAAAAAAGGTCAATCTCTTCAGCATCCAGCGTCTCTTCATTCAGCGCATGCAGCACAAAAAACTGCACTTCCTCATAATGATCCAGCTTCGGCCGCTGTAGCACATGCATACAGTCCTCAATCGCCAAAGGGTGAAAATGAAAATAGTGATCCAGCAGCAGCGTCTCTTCTGCCGTAGGTGTAGCAAAATCTGCCCATATCCATGCATAATCCTCCCGCCGGATATCCTGCAAAGGTATGTCTGTCAACACCTCACCTGTATGCGTCACCGCAAGTGTACGTATCATAAATGTTCCTCCGCTTCATCTTCTTCCACGCATCTATTGTACCGCAAGAAGTGGAGTCTTCCAAAAATAACAAAAAAAGAATCTCAGCCGAGAAGTCGTAGCTCTGAGGTTCCATTATTCTATAACGTCCCATTCCGGAAAGGATGGAATACCCTTTAGTAAGTTTCGTTCATCCTCTTCTCCCTCTGATCATTCGGCTCATAGTGTATATAACGATGCTCCTCAGATGGCGGGGATAGAATGGATAGAGTAGATAGGTTGGGTTGGGTTGGGTTGGGTTGGGTTGGGTTGGGTTGGGTTGTCACCGTATTTAATTTAATCAAATCGTATCAAGTGATTTGTTTAAGGATTAGTTAGTTTAAATTCTAACCGCCGCCTAGATTCGACAGATGCACAAATAGCTACGCCCAGACATAAGCTCATAAGTACCTTATCCAAGCTTTAACCACTCTCGGTTGTACGAGCTAGACCCTGCAAATCTTGGGCACTTATACCCCTCTTTTTGCTTATACGACGTTATTTCGCCAATTCTAGGGTATTTATGCCCCTCTTTTTGCTTTTTCGTCGCTATTTCGCCAATTCTGGGGTATTTATACCCCTCTTTATGCTTTTTCGAGGCTATTTCACCAATTCTGGGGTATAAATGTCCCTCTTTCCCCTTCTTCGACGCTATTTTGCCATTTCTGGGGTATTTATGCCCCTCTTTTTGCTTTTTTGACGTAACTTATCTATTTCTACGGGATTTATACCGCTCTTTCCCCTCCAATCGCCGAATCCCGTCAATTCTACGGGACTTATACCGCTCTTTCCCCTCCAATCGCCGAATCCCGTCAATTCTACGGGACTTATACCGCTCTCCCCCGCACCACCCAAACAACAAAAAAAGATGTCCGCAGCCAAAGGCTAACTGACATCTTTTTATTAAAGGGATTTAAAAAATGATTTTGAAAATCAGACCGGCTAATACCGCACTGATTGGAATCGTAATAAACCAGGTAACTACAATACGTCCAGCTACTCCCCATTTCACGGCAGAGAAGCGTTTCGCAGAGCCAACACCCAGGATCGCTGAAGTGATAGCATGTGTGGAGCTGACTGGCAAATGAAGCAGTGTTGCCGAGAAAATAACGGAAGCCGCGGAAATATCAGCCGCGAAGCCGTTGATCGGCTCGATTTTGAAAATCTTCGTACCCATGGTCTTGATAATCTTCCAACCACCAATGGAGGTACCGAGTGCCATAGCCGTAGCCGCAGCAACCTTAACCCATAGAGGGATTACATCCATAGTCTCTTGGCGTCCTGATGTAACGAGCGCAAAGGTAATGATCCCCATCGCCTTCTGCGCATCATTCGTACCATGAGTAAACGACTGTAATGCCGCCGTCACAACCTGCATGGAGCGGAAGCCCTTATTAACCGTATGTGGACTACGCTTTGCAAAAATCCATTTCAGGACTGTCATGATGATATAACCGATAACAAATGCAATAATTGGCGAGAAGATCAAGCCCTCGACAATTTCCACAAATCCGCCCCAGTTAATATGCGACGAACCTGCACCCACATATACTGCACCAGCCAAAGCGCCGATCAGTGCATGAGAGGAGGAGGACGGAATTCCGAGCCACCAGGTGATCAAATTCCAAATAATCGCAGCAATCAGCGTGGCTATTATGATATCCAGACCATTTTCCAGCAACGTGGGGTCTGTGATACTTCCGCCAATTTTCTTAGCTACACCTGTAAACATCAAAGCTCCGACAAAGTTCATCAGTGCCGCCATAATAATAGCTGTTCGAGGTTTTAACGCACGTGTAGAGACAGAGGTAGCAATCGCGTTGGCCGTATCATGGAAACCATTAATAAAGTCAAACGCAAGCGCGAGAAATATAACAATTCCAAGAATCCATATCGATGTTTCCATATTCTAGTACCCCTTATGAGTTGCGCATGATGATCGATTCCAACATGTTGGCTACATCTTCACATTTATCTGTAGTGGTCTCGAGTCGCTCATATAATTCCTTGCGCTTAATCAGCTCAATCGGGTCCTTAACGGTTTCAAATAGAGCTTTGGTACAAATACGAAGGACTTCGTCCCCTTGATTCTCAAGGTCATTCAAACGGATCGTATATTCACGAATGGCCAGCAGCTTCTTCTGGGAAAGCAAATGAACCGCTTTTTGGATTTCATAAGCACACTGACGAAGGATTTCGGCAAATTGTACAATGTATTCATCCGGGTCAAGAAGGTTGTACATATAGAAACGTGAGGCAGATGCCTCCAAGCCATCAATGACATCATCCATGCTTGTAATCAAGTCCATAATGTCGTCACGCTCAAGTGGCGTAATGAACGTCTTGTTCAATTCCTTAATTACGGTGTGCGTGTAAGTATCACATTGGGATTCGTACTTCTTCATCTCTGCAGCGAAACTATCGACATTATTCTGGAGATCAGTGATATTCTGAGCAAAATAATCTGCAGCTTGGACAATGGTATCCGCCATATTTTCCAGCGTCTCAAAGAATATGTCCTTTTTTCTCAACTTCATTGTTTTAAACCCCTTTACATAATATTACCGTGAGTACAGAGTCACCCATATGTAAAAAGCATGAAAATGAATGACAACCCTTGTTATCTTAACATATCCGTAGAAGGTATAGAAGCTATAGAAATGAACTTTTTTACACTCTATTAACACTTACCCATAATTCCGAACACAAATCTGTATAACACTGGATATTCCGACTTTCTTAGGTTGCACTATCTGCTCCGCCGTATACCACATGACTGCTAAATGAAGGTGAATTAGGGACAACCAAAATATGGGTGATTCCTGGATACATTAGCTCTTCTTTACCATCCTTCACAAACCGAATCACATCACCTGGCTCACGCGACCATCTGCCTTTTGTGACCTGTCCTCTCTGAAAGAGCAACGCTTCTCCACCAAGCTCCACATCAACCTGAAGTCTTCCAACATCATCAAGTACTTTATGATCGGAACCCATCACCATCACATTTGCAGCTTCTACTGGCTTATTGTTATTCAGATCCAAATGTGGTTTACCATTCACGTAACGCTGATAGGTCTGGAGCTGAGTATCGTATTTATAGTCAATTTTATAGCTTTTAAGCAAGAAGTTTACGCTAAACTCAGCGGCCTGTTCTCCGCCTGTCGGTATGTAATCTGGATTGTTAAAAAGATACCCTGGCACCTTCACACTTTTGTCATAACCCAGCTTCTCGGCACCTTCCCGCAGCTTCGCTGCATTACTGTAGAGATTATGAGGGGCTTTACGTGCTTTGTCCCGCCAGAAATAGGCTCCGGCACGACCGATTTCGTCCATATCTGCTTTTTTCTCTTTTTGCAAAATAGCATAAGCCGCGGGGCTCCCCCCGGCATGCACTGTCACACCACCATAGCTCTCGCCAATATCGAGCAGATAAGGGCGAATACTGCGAATCGGTCCGATTTTGACCACTCCGGTATGACTTTGAAAAATACCAATTAACCGCGTAATGCCACCTTCAGCAAGGACCTCATATAAAATATCCGCTTCACTCACCCCCGATTGTGGCCGGGCCGCTGGAGCATTATTAATCATAACAGCTAAGGGACGCGGGAGACTGTTTTCAGAAACGGGAAGACCTGTTAATCCCGAAACAAGTTCAGCAGATGGATCTGCAGTAGGCGATGGCTGGATCGTTTCAATAGGCGCGGGATCTGCTGTAGGTTGCTGTGTCGGGGCAATTACATTATTTGCACTCTCTGTACCGCAAGCGGAGAGCAATAGGGTACTTAGTACAAGGGCAGATAATAGACGGGAAGAAGAGCAGTTTACTTTCATAAGCTTGTAGTTCCTCCTAAACGTTTTATGTATCTTAACTGGTTTCTTCCATTTAATCACAGCCAGTCCCATTTGTCTTGATCCGCTTGCATCAAGTGTAATCGACTTCAGCGTCCTTATTAGGACGATATACGTTTAAGCGAGAAATATAAATAATGCATAGCGTAAAACTTTACTTTCTTATATTTAAAAAAAGGGCACAGCCGATCTCCGGCTGTACCCTACGTGTATCTTATCCATTTAGTCTAGCTTCCAGCAATTGAGGCTTAATGTCCCATATTGATACGCTTGAAATATTCGCTCTGCCTTCCTGCTGCCATCCGCTGTTCCCATCGCATAAAAGAGAGGTGCGAAATGCTCTCTTCCGTAAGATGGAACCGCATCACGAACATGCGGAGCTGTTTTCTCATAAGCAAACAGTGAAGGTAAATCCCAAGATTCTAACCCCTTGGCAATCCACGCATCGAATTCAAGCGCCCACTCTTCAGGCTGATCACTTTCATTAAGCATCCGCAAATTGTGAACAAGTCCACCGCTTCCTATCAGCAGTATGCCTTCGTCACGCAGAGGGGCTAACATCCGCCCGATATTGTACTGTTCCTTCGGAGAACGTAGTGAATCGACGGATAAAGCGACTACCGGAATATCGGCTTTCGGAAACATTTTTTTCAGTATTACCCAGACTCCGTGATCGAGTCCTCGCCCCAGAACGGGCTGATGTGAAAGATTGTTACCCTTAAAGAGCTCGGAAATCCGCTTGGTTAGAGCTGGATCGCCTGGGGCTGGATAGGTCAGCGTATACATTTCTTCAGGGAATCCGTAGAAGTCGTGTTGTGTTTCGTGCTTCTCATCCATGGTGAGTAGCTGTTCTGGGCTATCCCAGTGCGCTGAGAATACTACTATACCCCGTGGTGCTTCTAGTTCTTGACCAAGCCGCTCCAGAAAACGGGTATACTCGTTATCCTCCAGTGCGAGGAGCGGAGAACCGTGCGCGATAAAAAATGACGGTAATTTCATAGGATGCCAACCTCCATAACCCAGTATATGGTGTGCATCTTTATTTTACCGCTAATTTCAAGTTATTGCGAGTAAAGTCCATCACCTATATCATCCAATTTTGCCATTCTGTCTGCACATGCTCCTGCTCGTTCATCCACTCTCTTGTCCGCTTAAGCAGCTGCTGCTGTGCTGGACCAGACGAAAAGGTATGATCACCTTGAAAAATGATCTCTTTATCGCATCGTCCCTCAGGACGCGTCCAGAATAATTTCTGGTAAAGGAATGCATAATCCACGGGGATGACATCGTCAGACGTACCATGAATGACGAGCACATCACCGCTGAATTTACTAGCCTCTTGGAAAGGCTGGAAGGCCGCCAAAGAATTGAAATATACCGGTGTGAACGAGTAGCCCACGTAATCCGCTGATCCATTCTTCACCGAACGGTCATACGCCTCCCGCCCTACGATCTTCACAATATCATTGAAGGGATAACCCACGGAGGCCCACAGCACGAGATTCTTCACGCGGCGATCACGAATACTTGTCAGAAGCGCAACCGCTCCACCCAGACTATGGCCAATAAGCGTCACACGCTGTGGATCCACATCGGCAGAGCTAATTCCGTAATCGAGCACCGCTCTAGTCTGAGCGATCATCGACTCCATATCCTCCCCGCCGTAATTACCGCTGCTCTCTCCGCAGCCCGCATAGTCAAATCGAATGACCATATACCCATCTTGCGCCAGCTCACGAGCTGCTTTGACAAATATCCGATCGACTCCAATCCGGTTACCCACAAATCCATGGCAGATTACAGCTAATGGCAATCTGTCCTTGCAACGTGTGGAAGTTCCCTTCTCTTTACTCGGATAATGGATGCTCGCTGTCAATTCTTCGCCGTTATGCCGAATTACAATATTCCGTTCCATTGCCGTAACCTCCTATATTTAATCATTATTTTAATTTATTAGAATTCCGATTAACTTAGTGTGAATTATATTCTTATTATAAAGATTTCGTTCATATTGTCAACAGAAACGGGACAGATCTTAGTAATTTGCAAGAGCAAATTCGGAGTATAAACCGGAACGTCAAACAGCCAGTCTCCAAAATAATGAAGACTGGCTGTTTTTCAATCGTATGATGAGCTTCTAGGGTCGTCAATCAATCATAGCTGTCGTTAAACATCTCATGGGTCTCTTGACTGCCTTCCCAATCCTTAAGCGCACCCTCTGTTGCTGGTTCTTCTGTGGAATTCCACATGCTGAATCCATCAGAGCCGCCCCAATCCCCCATTGAATGATTGGGCGTAGGCTCGAAACCGTTGCCCATGACACTGTCCTGTTCTTTCTTGTTCTCATGTTCCATAAAGCTCCCAACCTTTCCCAAAGCTATATTGATCAAGCAACAACATTATCAGTGTTCACTCTTATAAAAGGATTATGCATAGGAAAATAGAAATGCTTGTCCTTGCGCTGACCTGTCAGGCAAACGTATACTCTAGGTTAAAGACTATACCGATTAACACTACTGGAGGTTTACATCCCTATTATGAAAGTGAAAGATATGATTAAGGAAAATAACGCCCTGCGCGAGCAGATGACGCCTTTCAATCGATCCTATTTTGAAGATATGATCCTGACGATGCGGGCCAGTAGGGTAGAGGCTCTCCGCGCTGAAGAACTTTTACTGGATGCAGCCAAGCTGCTTCTGAAAGAACAAAAAAAAGGTAAAAACGCTAAACAGGTGTTTGGCGAGAATCCGGATGATTATTTTAAAGAGATCATAGACAGCGTTCCCACACGCTCAGCACGCAGCAAATGGAACTATTACTTGATGATTCCCTGCGCGGCTCTAACCTGTTTGTTCGGGATCTTTGCTATAGGTGGACTCTTCTTGCAATGGACTAACGGATCACCTGGGATGTTCGGAGAGATTAGCCTCTTCACCCTCTTCGCTGTTGGGGCAGGTTCCATTATCTTGATCGAACTTATTATGAAATGGTTAACCTCCTTGTCTGAGGGGGATGCACCTAAAGCCAAGCCCTTTGATATCAAGGGCCTTGGCGTCTATATCGGAATCGCCGTAGTTGCCGTATTCATTGGCTTGTACCTCGACCGATTGTTTCCGGTCATTACTTTATCCCCGTGGGTAAGCTTAATTGTTTCCCTGATTGGGGCAATTGGACTAAAGTTTATATTTTTTAGAAAATAAAAGTCATGCTCCACCCATATTTCATCCGATAGACAGGGGGAACTTTCATGAATAAGAAGCAATATATTCTCTATTCTGTTCTAGCAGTAACATTGGGACTAGGCACGGTACCTATAGGAACGATTCAAGCTGAAGGCGCTGCCAGCCCTCCTGTGGGAGGCACTAAGGCAAATGCTTTGACAGCAAACAATAATCATGCGGAGGCTATCTATAAAGCAGCATTGCCGCTGTTGTCTTCCTCTAACAAGTTACCCGAAGCTATTAAATATTTGAACGCCAATATGTATGCGGTAGGTTCGTATCGTGCCACGATAATGACACTGAAGCTTGAGAATTTGCACAAGGCGGCGCTTCCGGCGTGGGAGAGCAAATTCAGTACCAGCAATGTCCAGCGGAAGCTCACCGCCATCTATAAAGCTGGCGCAAGTATGAAGACCCTTGCTGATGCCACAGAAGATCTAACTCTGCGCACACTGCTGAAGAGTGCCAGCGAAAATGGATATAAACTGGAGACCGCGGAAGGCACTTTTTTCCCGGTGATCGATTATGAGGCTTACCGCAAATATAAACTTTATGTCACTGACGATATCAGCGCGTATCTATCCATTATGGCTACGGAGTCTGATCTGCCCTCCTCCAAGGATAACGGGCTGGTCATTGGTTGGACCGATGTAGCTGCGCGAGCACTATCTCAAGAGCAATTTATTCTAAATTATCCGAAATCGAACCGAATTTCAGCCGTGAAATCCTTATATTCTACCTATGTTAACAATACGTTTTACGGCCAGAATAACACGCCCCTTTTCCATTATGACAATCTTGAAATGGACTTGGAGGCGCAGAAAGCCTACTCTAGCATTCTCACCAAGAATAAAGACAACAGCCCATTCCTGCAGAAACTAGATGGCTTCATGAAATTGATGAAGGACAAAGATTATAAATTAACAGATGAAGTCGAACAATACCGTAAGACTGAATTACCTCTCTAGTATGATATACAAAAGGCCCGTCCCCATTCATTCTGGGACGGGCCTTTCTATGTTCATTAACGAAATGATTAAAGTGATGAAAGAAATTAAATAAGGATGTTAAAGAGATTGGAATCCTTATTGATTTCTACATAATCTACACCCTTCTGCTGCATCCGTTCGATAAGTGGTTCATAAGCTTCAATGGACAATAGCTCTATGCCTACAAGCGCGGGACCATTCTCTTTATCATGCTTCTTGATGTACTCGAAACGGGTAATATCATCCTCTGGGCCGAGGATTTCGTCCAAGAACTCACGCAGGGCACCTGCCCGTTGTGGGAAGTTCACCATGAAGTAGTGCTTTAAGCCTTCGTAAATCAGTGACCGCTCCTTGATCTCTTGCATACGGTCTATATCGTTGTTACCCCCACTAATGATACAGACGACCGTCTTCCCGCGGATTTGATCGCGGTATTGATCAAGTGCTGCGATAGGTAAGGATCCCGCTGGCTCAACCACTATAGCATTCTCGTTATACAGCTCCAGAATGGTGGTACAAGCCTTGCCTTCAGGCACCATCACGATGTCATCCAGATGCCGGGAACATATATCATAAGTCAGTCCGCCAACGCGCTTTACAGCCGCTCCGTCCACGAACTTGTTAATTTCTTTTAGCGTTACCACTTCTCCAAGCTTGATCGCTTCAGTCATTGAAGCAGCACCAAGCGGTTCCACACCAATCAACTTAGTAGATGGACTCACCGTCTTCACATAAGTGGCTATTCCTGCTGCCAAACCGCCCCCACCAATCGTTACAAACATAAAATCCGCAGGGTGATCCAGGTTCTCCATCACTTCCATCGCTATCGTTCCATTGCCTGCAATAATTCTCGGCTCATCAAACGGGTGGATCAACGTCATACCATGGTCTATACAAGCTTGCAGCGCTTCATCATAAGCATCATCGAAGGTATCGCCCTTCAGAATGACCTCAACAAACTCGCCACCGAACCGTCGAACTTGCTTAACCTTCTGATTAGGTGTTGTGCTTGGCATATAGACCTTGCCCTTAATCCCAAGTGCCTTACAGGAATAGGCTACACCTTGTGCGTGATTTCCTGCACTCGCGCAGACAATACCTTTGGCTCTATCTTCTGCAGATAGACTACGAATCATATTATAAGCTCCGCGGATTTTAAAAGAACGGACAATCTGCAAATCTTCGCGCTTCAAATATACATCGCATTCATACTTGGCCGATAGTACGGCGTCACGCTGTAGTGGAGTCCGGATAATGACCTCCCGCAGTACGTGATGAGCCCGTACGATATCTTCCATTCCTACGATTCGGTCTTCCTCTTCTCTCATAACCCTCTCGCCTCACTATCATCTATTCATTCTACTTCTTGTAAACATACTCTCCCAAAGACATTTTTTCAAGCATTGTCCGCTGTATGCAATACAATTATTGATGCAAATCTTATACTTTCTTATACATGCAAAAACGCCTTCATCGTCCCTATAAGGACGGTAAGCGTTTATGCGAGAAATATAAGGTAATTTATAACGTGAAACAAATAAATTCTTATATTTTAAAAAAAGAGACTACAGGAATCTCCCATAGCCTCTTTAAGTTCATGTCCGTCCAAGATCTGAATTCTACTAATCCTGTTGCTTCAGCATCCACTTCAGCAGATCAGGTAGGCTTGTCCACAAACGCGAGTGTACAATAACATATTCGATAGCTTCATTAGCGTCGCCCATTCCCACAAAATCCGGAAGGTTATGCGGCAATCTTTTGATCCCTAACAAATAATCCGGCACATGCTTGTTCACATTCCGCGCTACGCGATACAACATTTTCAGTTGGGAAGTAATCCCATTCTTCTTATATTCTAAGACCATCCGGTCGTAAGCTACTGTCGCCGCTGCATCATTGCCGAACTTTTCCAGCACCTTTTCTGTCTTCTTGAGCTTGTTGGTGTAGAGATACGCAGCCGTTAAAAGGTAACGCGCACCAGTGTTATCTTCAGGATTCAGCTCTAAAATGTGCTCAAGTACTTTTTGTGCTTCTTCTGCATTTCCGCTAAACCAACAAGAGTCGGCGTAGCTTTTGCAAATTCGAATGTATGGACGAGTCTCGTGGAGGTCCCAGAAATGTCCTTTGTTCTCAGCGAAAAAAGCTTCTCCAAGCTCACGTTCACCTGCATCCATCCCTGCTTTTAGAAAAGCACGAGCATCTGCTTCATTCTCTGCTTCCTCAGCCAAAATGAGATACGCATCCGGACTGTCCGGATAAACCTCTAATGCGGCTTCAGCTAACTGTATCCGGCGGTTGGATGAATTGGTTTGCATAGCCTTTTGTAATAGTGCTTGCTCCTGATCCTTCGGACTGCCTGAGATATTCAGCAAAAGTAATTCTTCTTCCGCACCACCCATGCCGTATTCCTCAATGTAATTGAGCATCTCTTTGACTTTTCTAGAGATGGTAGGCGTAGTAACCTCATGTTTGGTAGCAAGATCCGCTTGTGTTAGGGAGAAGCCATATTCTTCAGACAAAATAAATTCGATCGCCGCGCAGAAAGAGCCCATTTTCTTCACAGCAGGCTTAGTCTTACGGGAATAACCATTCCACAGAACTAGAGCTTCCCAAATAAGCTCTCTATCATAGCTTTCTCTCATGCTCTCAATAAGGTGCAGCGCCAGTTGTTCATGTGCGGGATGCTCCCAATTCAGATCACGTGACACTTTTTTTCTGAGCGTAGCAAGAGTTAGCTTCACTTCAGGTTGTGCTACGGGTTCCTGTTTCTCAGCCACAGTCTCGCTAGCTGCCGCTTCTTCCTTGTTTACAAGTTGCATAATGGACTCTACTGCAGAAGTTTCTTTACCAAGGCAGCATTTCTTATATTTTTTCCCGCTTCCGCAAGGACACATATCATTTCTTCCAATCTTACTCAAAACGAATTCCTCCTTAAATCTGTGAGTAGCCATTCGCCATAAGCGTATCGCTAGTATGCACTATAAGTATCATCATTTCCAGGCACGAGGCATCCTTTATAAGGTTACTTCACAAAGTCTGAAGGACTCCGATTTAAAAGGGCCTTCCCATGATCGGAAAGACCCTTATCTGTATATATCCGCACATTTTCCCCCGTACGTGTAGTATTATAGCACTTCTTCTATCACTTGTCAGTCCTTTTTTAGGACTTTAAGCGCAAAAAATGCTAGATACAGTTCTTTATCCTTATACCAAAGCTTTCATAGCGATGTCGCTGCGGCTTTGTTTTCCGGAAAAAGAAATTCCTTCGGCTCTAGCGTAAGCTGCAACACGAGCTTCAGCAATCGTAGCACCTAGGCCTACTACGCCTAGTACCCGACCACCATTCGTCACCCAGCTTCCATCTTCACCACGCGCCGTACCAGCATGGAAGATCAGCCCTCCTTGGCTGTCATCAAGACCTTCAATCGGTACACCCTTTGGATATGGGCCTGGATATCCTCCCGAAGCGAGAACTACGCATACAGCCGCTTCGTCGCTCCATTCAATGTCGATATCTGCAAGTCTACCCTCTGTGACCGCCAGAAAGATTTCTAGCAAGTCGCTCTTGAGTCTAGGCAACACGACCTGAGTCTCAGGATCACCGAAACGAGCATTAAACTCAATCGTCTTTGGTTTACCCTCAGGAGAAATCATCAGTCCCGCAAATAGTACACCGCTAAAGGGACGACCTTCATCCACCATAGCTTTTGCTGTCGGCTTAATGATGGTCTCGATCGCTTCTTGGATAATAGCCTCATCAATATGTGGTAAAGGCGAATAGGTACCCATTCCGCCGGTATTAGGACCTTTATCCCCATCAAAAACGGGCTTATGATCCTGGGCAGCAGCCATAGGACGTACCGTCTCTCCATCGACAAAAGCCAGAATCGACATTTCCTGTCCAGCTAGAAATTCCTCAATAACAACCTGAGCGCCTGCCTCACCGAATACCTTAGTGACCATAATATCAGCGAGTGCTTGCTCTGCTTCTTCCAACGAATAAGCAACCGTCACGCCTTTTCCTGCAGCCAGACCATCTGCCTTGATTACGATCGGAAGCGGCTGTTCCCGCAAATAAGTTAGCGCAGCTTCATAGTCGTCGAACTTCTCATAGGCTGCTGTCGGAATATTATATTTATGCAAAAGATCCTTCATAAAGGTTTTGCTGCCTTCGATCTCCGCTGCATTCTTGCGTGGGCCAAACACAGGAATATCCTGTGCTTCAAAAGCATCCACAATCCCAGCAGCGAGTGGATCATCTGGACCGATTACAACAAGACCTACTTCCTTCTCTTTCGCAAAAGCCGTCAGACGATCGAACTCAAATACTCCGATCGGCACACATTCGGCTAACTGCGCAATCCCGGCGTTGCCGGGTGCGCAATAGATTTTACCTGCCTTGGGGCTTTGGGATAGACTCCAAATCATCGCATGTTCCCGGCCGCCGCCGCCAACTACCAAAATATCCATCCGAATATGATCCTCCCAGTGCTCTAGTGTTTGAAATGACGGACGCCTGTGAAGACCATAGCAATACCATACTCATTAGCGACCTTAATCGACTCTTCGTCTTTAATGGATCCGCCTGGCTGAATCACTGCAGTGATTCCTGCTTTTGCTGCCATTTCAAGCGTATCGCCCATTGGGAAGAACGCGTCGGAAGCGAGTACGGCTCCCTTAGATTTTTCACCAGCTTGTTCGATTGCAATTTTAGCTGCACCAACGCGGTTCATCTGTCCTGCACCTACGCCAACAGTCATATCATCAGCAGCCAGCACAATCGCATTAGATTTCACATGCTTAACTACTTTCCATCCGAACAACAATTGTTTCAATTCTTCCTCGGTTGGTTTACGGTCCGTAACGACTTGTAGATCATCTGGATTCACAGAGTGCACATCGCTCTCCTGTACAACCATTCCTCCATCGATGGAGGTTACTACGAAGCTGCTCTTACGCGCACTAGCCGTACTAAGATTACCGATTTTAAGCAAACGGAGATTCTTTTTCTTCGTAAGAATTTCCAGTGCTTCTTCCGTAAAGCCTGGTGCCAACACGATTTCGAGGAAAATATCTTTCAGCAGGTTCGCTGTGTCTGCATCAATAATGCGGTTTGCTGCTACAATCCCACCAAAGATAGAAGTTGGATCTGCGTTGTAAGCTTTTTGATAAGCTTCGTATACACTTTGACCCACACCTACACCACAAGGGTTCATATGTTTAACCGCTACGACAGCAGGCTCTTCAAATTCTTTCACGATTTGCAGTGCTGCGTTAGCATCGTTGATATTGTTATAAGACAACTCTTTGCCGTGCAATTGTTCAGCCGCAGTGAGTGTATCCAGTGCCGCCAATGGCTTGCGATAGAACGCCGCTTTTTGATGCGGATTCTCGCCATAACGCAGATCCTGAATTTTCTCATAAGTCACGGTGTAGCGCTCTGGCAGAGGCTCGCCAGTAACGTTAGCCAAATAATCGGAAATCAAGGCATCGTAAGCCGCCGTATGACGGAACACTTTTGCCGCAAGACGTTTGCGTGTTTCTAGCGTTGTATCTCCACCTGCGCGAACCTCTTCAAGTACAGTAGCGTAGTCATTAGCATCCACCACTACACTGACAAAAGCATGGTTCTTCGCCGCAGAACGCAGCATCGTAGGTCCGCCGATATCGATATTCTCGATGGCTTCCTCGTAGGATACGTCAGGTTTTGCGATCGTTTCCGCGAACGGATACAGATTCACAACAACCAGATCGATGTAATCCAGACCAAGCTCCTTCATTTGACGCGTGTGCTCCTCATTATCACGAACCGCAAGCAATCCACTGTGTACAGCAGGGTGCAAGGTTTTGACACGTCCGTCCATGATTTCTGGGAATCCTGTCACATCGGAAATCCCGATAACTGGAACACCTTCTTTAGCCAAAAGCGTGCTTGTTCCACCTGTAGAGATAATTTCTACGCCTAATGCAGACAACTCGCGGCAAAAATCCACGATACCTTGTTTATCCGATACGCTGACTAGCGCTCTTTTGATACTCACTTTGAATAGTCCTCCTTCAGGTTGTACGTGCGATTTAATATGAAGAAAACCCACAACGCGACACATAACGCCGCTTATGCAATATTTCCCGAGAAATACCCTGAAACATCTCGGTCTGTCACCAAATGTCGATCCAAAACTTCGAATGGCTGCGGTGCAGCTTACTTTTCGCGGATAATCGTCTTTCTTCCACTCAGTTCCACTTTCCCGCTGGCAAAAGCGCCAACCACTTCGGGATACAGCTCATACTCAACCTTATGAATACGTTCTGCCAATGAATCGGCCGTGTCGTTATCCTGCAGGGCTACGCTGCGCTGAGCAATAACAGGCCCGGTATCCATACCTCCATCGACAAAATGCACAGTAACACCCGTCAGCTTCACGCCATAATCCAGCGCTTGTCCGATTGCATCTTTTCCTGCAAAAGCAGGCAGCAGCGATGGATGAATGTTAATAATTCGTCCAGCATACGGCGTTAAAAGCACTGGCGTAATAAGACGCATGTATCCTGCCAGCACAACCAGCCCGATTTCCCGCCGCTGAAGCTCTGCTACAATCTCTGCTTCGTAGAGTTCACGGCTGGCGAAGTCTTTTGGCCGCAGCAAGAGGGCGGGAATGCCCGCATCCTCCGCTCGCTTAGCTACAGGTGCCTCTGGCTTGTCGGATACAAGCAACTCAATATTGCCCTCACCAAGCAAGCCTGCTCTCTGTGCATCGATCAGTGCAGCAAAATTACTGCCTTGCCCAGAAGCAAAAACAGCGATTCGACTCCATTGCATCACACTTCAGCTCCAGTAAAGGTTACTTTGCGTTCCCCTTCTGTCACTTTACCAATGATAAAAGCCTCTTCTCCGCTCGATTTGAGCAGTTCAAGAGCACGTTCTCCATCAGCGCTACTTACTACCAGAACAAGTCCAATTCCCATATTAAAAGTAGTAAACATATCACGGTTGCTTACGTTTCCTTTGTTCTGCATCAATCCGAAGATCGGCAGAATCGGCCACGATCCGTAATTAATCTCCACATCTACACCGTCAGGCAATACGCGCGGGATATTCTCGATGAATCCGCCACCCGTAATATGTGCCATCCCTTTCACCGGAAGCTGCTCCAAGAGCGCCAGCAAAGGCTTCACATAAATCTTAGTTGGTGCAAGAAGTACATCCACAAGCGGAGCTCCAAGCTCCGGAAGCACATCATTCAGGCCATAGCCATCTTCCTCAAGCAAAAGCTTACGCACAAGTGAGAAGCCGTTGCTGTGCACGCCGCTAGAAGCTAAACCAATCACTGTGTCTCCAGCAGCGATGTTAGCGCCTGTTACCAGCTTCGCTTTGTCAGCAACGCCAACTGTGAATCCAGCGATATCATACTCACCCGCTGAATACATGCCCGGCATTTCAGCCGTTTCGCCGCCAATCAGCGCACAACCTGCTTGGTGACAGCCCTCTGCGATTCCTGCTACGATCGCTTCGATTTTCTCCGGTACGACTTTGTCGCAAGCCAGATAATCGAGGAAAAATAGCGGCTCCGCGCCTTGTACTACAATGTCGTTCACGCACATAGCTACAGCATCAATCCCAATCGTGTCATGGCGATCCGCAGCAAATGCGATCTTAAGCTTCGTGCCTACACCATCAGTTCCCGATACGAGCACTGGCTCTTCATATTTATCTTTATTGAGGCCAAACAGCGCTCCGAACCCACCAAGATCCGTCATTACTTCTGGACGGTAAGTACGTTTTACGTGCTTTTTCATGCGTTCTACCGCTTCATTACCAGCCGCAATATCCACTCCGGCGTTTTTATAAGCTTCCGACACTTGGGACACCTCATCTTTTAATAGTTTAGAGCGCGTTTGGGCGCATTCGGGACTAACTTCATTGGTGGTTATTGGAGTTATTACGAGGAATGTTTGGACTTCCGATCGCTGTTATGTTTGGATTTCCTGATTTAAACCGCTCATCGCGGTAGAAATCCAACCATAAAGGCGAACGCTAACGCTTCTACAGTTCCAAACTTCCTCTCCATAACTCCCTCTAACCACCAGGTTTCCCCTACTGCAAGCCGCAGTGCGCGCCTTGCACACGGACCTCAAGACCTCGGTGCATGAGCTGCGCCATGCACCTCCTTAAGCGAAGCGCCGATCTTGGCAAGCCAGTCTCGGCGGTGGCATGCAGACGGAGGGCTAAAACCCTACGTTAGCAGCTGCAGCCGTCTTTTTCTTCCCCGCCAAAATCAACCTGCGTCGGGTAATCATTATCGAAGCAAGAAAGGCATAGCCCGCCTTTGTAATCATCTTTGTTGTGGCCACCAATGGAAGTGATTAAGCCCTCCGGTGACAAGAATGCCAAGGAATCGGCATTAATCTCTTCGCACATTTCCGCAATGGACTTGTACGACGCGATGAGATCGCGGCGGTCTGGGGTATCAATGCCGTAGAAGCAAGGATTCTTGAAGGGTGGCGATGTAATCCGCACGTGAACCTCTACGGCTCCCGCTTCGCGGAGCAGATTGACGATCCGCCGTGAAGTTGTTCCACGCACGATGGAATCATCGATCATGACAACACGTTTGCCATCGACCACACTGCGCACGGCGCTTAACTTCATTTTCACACCTTGCTCACGCAGCTCTTGGCTCGGCTGGATGAAGGTCCGGCCTGTATACTTATTCTTGATGAGCCCAAGCTCATAAGGAATGCCTGTCTGCTCCGCAAATCCAATCGCTGCCGAGATACTAGAATCCGGTACACCAGTTACGAGGTCAGCATCTACGAAAGCTTCTAATGCCATTCGGCTACCCATCCGCTTACGGGCGGTGTGCAGGTTAGCGCCATTCATATCACTGTCTGGGCGAGAGAAGTAAATATACTCCATCGCGCATAGCGCTTTACGTTTTGGCTCGGTAAAACGGTCCTCTAACAGGCCATTTTTATCAAGCACGAGCAGTTCGCCAGGTTCGATATCGCGGACTAACTGTGCTCCGATAACTTCTAAGGCGCAAGATTCGGAAGCAAAAATATAGGCTTCGCCGATCCGTCCCATTACAAGCGGACGCAAACCATGGGAATCCGAAGCGACAATTAATTTGTCATTCGTCATAAGCAGAAAAGCAAATCCGCCAACCAGTTGTTTTAGCGCATCCTTAGCCGCTTCAACAAAATCCTTAGACGAACGCGCAATCAGATGCGCCAGCACTTCTGTATCACTTGTGGTTTGGAAGATCGATCCGCTTTGCTCAAGCTGTTTACGAATCAACGGTTCATTTACTATGTTACCGTTCGTAGCAATCGCCAAATCACCGTCACGATATTTGAATACGAGCGGCTGTGCATTAGTTAAGCGGCTGTCTCCGCTGGTGGAATAACGTACATGCCCGATGGACATGTCTCCAACCAGTGAGGCAATTTTGTCCTTGTCAAATACTTCTTTTACTAACCCCATCCCGCGGTGATAGTTGAAATCACGACCATCTGCTACGCAGATGCCCGCACTTTCTTCCCCACGGTGCTGTAAGGCGTGCAAGCCGTAATAAGACATGGACGCCGCTTCCGGGTGTCCGAAGACCCCGAAAACGCCGCATTCTTCTTTTAATGTGTCAAAAATATCTCCCGAGCCCGTTCCTTCATTGTAAAAGTCACCAGTCCACAGGATAGGAGTCTCCTGCTCTTTCCCGGTCTTTATTTCATAAGACATGGAATAGCATCCTCCCAAACGAATTTCAATTCTGCTACAGCTTCATCTAATACGGATGCACCGTCCAGATTTACGCGCAGTCTGTCTCCACCTACAGTTCCGATGATTTCCACTGGAACGCCGCTTGCAGCAATCGCTGCTTTCAGCTCTTCCGCACGTTCAGGTGCTGCCGTCAGCACGATACGTGATTGGCTCTCACTGAACAAAGCTACATCAGATCTAAGTCCATTAGCAGAAAGTTCAACGTTCGCACCAATACCACCACTGATACAGCTCTCTGCAAGTGCTACAGCAAGACCGCCTTCGGACAAGTCATGTGCTGAACGCACCAGACCGCCGCGAATCGAGGTAAGCACTGCGCTCAGCAGTGTTTTCTCAGTAGCCAAATCCAAAGCTGGAGGGCGGCCTTCGGTTACACCATGAACAGCATATTGAAATTCACTACCACCAAGCTCAGCTTTTGTTACGCCTAGCAGAAGAATGGAATCTCCTTCTTGTTTGAAGCCTTGAGTCGTAATATGATCCGTATCCGTTACTAAACCAACCATGCCGACAACCGGTGTTGGGTAGATGGATCCCGTCGTATTTTCGTTATAAAGACTGACATTCCCGCCGATAACCGGAGTATCCAGCACACGACAAGCTTCAGCCATACCATCAACCGCACGCTCCATTTGCCAGAACACATCAGGTTTCTCAGGGTTTCCGAAGTTTAGGTTATCGGTAATAGCAAGCGGTTCAGCACCCGAACAAACGATGTTACGAGCCGCTTCGCTGACTGCAATCCGTCCACCCACTTCAGGATCAAGATAAACATAACGCCCGTTACAGTCCGTGGTCATCGCAAGTCCTTTACGTGTACCATGAATGGTAACTACAGCCGCATCAGATCCAGGTCGAACAGCCGTACTAGTCCGAACCATGTAATCATATTGGTTGTATACCCAAGCTTTACTTGCTACGGTTGGTGATCCAAGAACAGTACGAAGTGCGCCGCCTAGATCTGTAACTTCCGCGTAACGAAGCGTATCTACCGATTCATTTTCTACATAATAAGCAGGAACCTCAGATGGTTTGTTATACACTGGACACTCATCCACAAGCGCTGTTACAGGCATGTCACCAACAACCTCACCGTGATGGTACAGCTTCAAGCGACCATCATCCGTTACTTTACCGACCTTACAGCAGATTACACCCCAGCGATCAAAAATCTCTTGCGCCTGAGCTTCATCCTTCGGTTCTACTACGAACAACATCCGTTCTTGCGATTCCGAAAGCATCATTTCATAAGGGGTCATGCCTTCTTCACGTTGTGGCACCTGATCAAGATACAGCTCCAGACCGTTGCCCGCTTTACTTGCCATCTCGGCACTAGAGCAGGTAAGTCCAGCCGCACCCATATCCTGAATCCCAATAACGATGCCGCTGTCGATTAACTCTAGACAAGATTCCATAACGAGCTTCTCCATAAATGGATCGCCTACTTGTACAGCTGTACGTTTAGCTTCGGACTCTTCACTTAGTTCAACGGATGCAAAAGTAGCCCCATGAATCCCATCACGTCCAGTAGGAGGACCTACGTAGAAGACTGGGTTCCCTACACCTTTAGCGACACCACGCTGGATTTTATCATGATCAATCAGACCGACACACATTGCGTTAACAAGCGGGTTACCGTCATAGCTATCATCGAACATGATTTCGCCGCCCACTGTTGGAATCCCGATACAGTTACCATAACCAGCAATACCCGACACCACATGCTCGAACAAATATTTCACGCGATCGCTTTCCAGCTTGCCGAAACGCAAGGAATTCAGCAGTGCGATAGGTCTTGAGCCCATAGAAAAAATATCACGAATAATACCACCTACGCCTGTTGCCGCACCTTGAAAAGGTTCTACTGCAGAGGGGTGGTTATGACTTTCGATTTTGAATACAACCGCTTGGTTGTCTCCGATATCTACAATCCCTGCGCCCTCGCCGGGTCCCATCAGGACACGTGGTCCAGTAACCGGGAAACGTTTCAACAATGGCTTAGAGTTCTTGTATGCACAGTGTTCGGACCACATTACGCTGAATACGCCAATTTCAGTATAGTTCGGCAAACGTCCCATAAAAGACTTGATGAGCTCATATTCGCTGTCCGACACACCGAATTGGCTGTAAATTTTCTGCTCTGCGATCTGTTCTGCGGTCGGTTCCTTAACGGATACTTGCTGCGTCATGACGATCCCTCCAAGTCTTCAGTATAGATGTGAACATTCGTTTGCCATCTTCAGATCCGAGCAAGCTGTTAGCTGCACGCTCAGGGTGAGGCATCATGCCGACTACATTACCCTGCACATTACTAACACCCGCAATATCAGCTACAGAGCCGTTAGGATTATCGCTATATGTGAACACAATCTGATTGTTAGCTTTCAGTTCTGCTAAAGTCTCTTCATCACAGTAGTAGTTTCCTTCGCCGTGAGCGATTGGGATGATGATTTCTTCATCCTTAGCATAATCAATAGTAAATGGGGTTTCGTTATTAACAACCTTAAGCACTGTATCATGACAACGGAACTTCATGGACATGTTACGACGCAGCGCGCCTGGCAACAAACCAGCCTCAGTAAGAATTTGGAACCCATTGCAAATGCCTAGCACGAATTTCCCTTGCTCTGCTGCTTTAGCAACTTCAGCCATTACAGGAGCAAATCTTGAAATCGCGCCGCAGCGCAGGTAATCACCATATGAGAATCCGCCTGGAACCAAAATGCAATCATACGCCGACAAATCTGTCGCTGTATGCCACACATAATCGACTGGTTCGCCGAGACTGTCCTCTACCGCCTTGTAGCAATCAATATCACAGTTAGAGCCTGGGAAGACAAGTACAGCAAATTTCATGTCGTTTAGTCCTCCAATTCGTAGCGGTAATCCTCGATCACCGTGTTGGCAAGTAGCTTTTCGCACATTTCCTTGAGACGCACTTCTGCTTCAGCACGGTTATCCGTATCCAAAGTCAGCTCCATATATTTCCCAATACGCAAACTTTCAACTTCTTGAAAACCTACCGAATGAAGTGCTCCTTGCACTGCTACACCTTGTGGATCGAGAACGCTCTTCTTAATGGTGACATATACCGTCGCTTTTAACATATGCTTGTAGTTCCTCCTAAATTTTTATGTGTATATACTTTCTGAAAGCTGAAACTCTACTAAAAGTAACTCTAGCTTTAAAAACATACACTTCATTTATTCCCATGAGTAAACACACAATGTTGAGCTATAAAGACTTGCCAGTAAGACGATGATAAATGTCCAGATAACGGCGCGTTGTTTCTTCAACTACTTCTAGTGGAAGTGGATCAGGTTTGCTATTTTTATCCCAGGAGGATGCAGATAGATACGTACGAACAGGTTCTTTATCCATACTATCAATTTCGATATCAAGAGTGTATTTGTCCTTAGCCCAGAAACGTGAAGCATCCGGCGTAAAAATCTCATCAATCAGAATCACCTTGCCATCCAGCAAGCCGAATTCAAATTTGCAATCTGCAAGAATGATTCCCCGCTCAGCACAATACTCTCTGGCAAAAGAGAACAATTGCAAGCTCTTCTCCTGCAGCTCGAGTGCCAGATCAGCACCGATTAGCTCCTGCATTGTTTCAAAAGGAATATCCTCATCATGACCTACATCGTTTTTAGCCGCAGGGGTAAAGATTGGCTGTGCCAGCAGCGCATTTTTGCGCAAGTTCTTAGGAAGCTCAATACCATTCACTTTGCCAGTTTCTTGATACTGTCTCCAGCCCCCACCGGTGATGCACCCACGCACAACACATTCGATATCGATGCGCTCCGCTTTGCGTACCACCATAACACGGTTTCTGAGAGCTTCCTTGTCCTTAACGATGTCTCCGAGCAGATCCACATCGATATGAACGACATGATTCTCCATTAGCTCTTTAGTCTTTCCGAACCAGAACGCACTCAGACGGTTAAGCACATTGCCCTTTTCAGGTACCGCTGGGTCCAGCACATAGTCAAAAGCAGATATCCGATCCGTGACGACGATCAGTACATTCTCCCCTAAATCGTATAGCTCACGAACCTTCCCTTTATAGAGCAGCGGCGCATTGATGAGTTCCACGGCTGTGGATACGGCCGACGATGTCATGACCTTTCCTCCCTTGAACTAATGATCTTGATTACTGCAACTGGTCTCAAAGGCGTAATTCCGAGGAATGTTTGGACTTCCGATCGCTGTTATGGTTGGATTTCCTGATTTAAACCGCTCTTCGCGGTAGAAATCCAACCATAAAGGCGAACGCTAACGCTTCTACAGTTCCAAACTTCCTCTCCATTACACCATTCGACCAATTTCCTTTATATCTAACTCCTTAGTTCACCACTAACCTATCTTTTTTAGATAAGCTCTAGCTTGCGGAAGATGGTGTCCACATGCTTAAGGTGCCAAGAAGGGTTAAATGCATCTTCAATTTCTTCTGGGGTAAGAACGTTAGTGATCTCAGGTGTAGCTTCCACGATATCGCGGAATTGTTTTTGCTCTTCCCACGCTTGCATAGCACGCGGTTGAACGGTATCGTACGCTTGCTCACGGCTAAGGCCTTTATCGATCAGTTTAGTCAAGATACGACCGGAGAAAGGAACACCGAACGTACGGTTCATGTTACGCTTCATGTTCTCTGGGAATACAGTCAGGTTCTTCACGATGTTACCGAAACGGTTCAGCATGTAGTTGAGCAACATTGTCGCATCCGGAAGGATGATACGTTCCACAGAGGAGTGCGAAATATCGCGTTCATGCCAGAGTGGCACGTTCTCGTAAGCTGTAACCATATGTCCGCGAATGACGCGGGACAGACCGGAAATGTTCTCGCAGCCGATCGGATTACGTTTGTGAGGCATAGCGGAGGAACCCTTTTGACCTTTGGCAAAAGCTTCTTCCACTTCACGAATCTCACTCTTTTGCAGAGCGCGGATTTCAGTAGCGAATTTGTCTAACGATGTCGCTACCAAAGCAAGAGCAGCCATGTATTCAGCATGACGGTCACGCTGTAACGTTTGTGTAGAAATTGGAGCTGGGCTTGTGCCGAGCTTGCGGCAAACGAATTCTTCTACGAAAGGATCGATGTTAGCGTACGTACCAACGGCACCGGAGATTTTTCCGAACTGTACACCGTTCGCAGCATGGCGGAAACGCTCCAGGTTACGTTTCATTTCTTCGTACCATAGAGCCATTTTCAGACCAAAGGTAGTTGGCTCGGCATGAACACCATGCGTACGGCCCATCATCGGTGTATCCTTGTAAGCAATAGCTTTATCTTTAAGGATCTCAATAAAGTTGATGATATCCTTCTCTAGAATTTCATTCGCTTGACGCAGCAAGTAACCTAGCGCTGTATCTACCACGTCAGTAGAAGTAAGACCGTAGTGAACCCATTTGCGTTCTGCGCCAAGACTCTCGGAGACCGCACGTGTAAATGCGATAACGTCATGGCGAGTCTCTTGTTCTATTTCATCAATGCGTGCGATGTCGAATTTAGCGTCTTTACGCAGTTTAGCTGCGTCTTCGTGCGGGATGACTCCGAGCTCAGCCCATGCTTCACAAGCGCAAATTTCAACTTCCAGCCACGCCTTGAATTTATTTTCCTCCGTCCAAATAGCTCGCATCTCAGGTCTGCTGTAACGTTCGATCATATTCTTTAGTTCCTCCAAAGTTTAGATTGCTCCACCCAGGACAAGCCGTCTCCGGTATCCTTGCAGAGCAGATTGATATGGCCCATCTTGCGGCCGGTCTTACTCTCAGTCTTGCCATATATATGAAGCTTAGGTACAACACCCAGCTTATTATCTTTTTCGTCCTGTGTACAGGTCGCTTTAATCGCGCCATCCAAATGCTGGCCTAGTACATTTACCATAACTACCGGTGTCAAAAGCGTTGTATCGCCTAGCGGCAGATTACAAATCGCCCGGACATGCTGCTCGAACTGTGAGGTCGCGCAAGCGTCCATGGTGTAATGCCCGGAGTTATGCGGCCTTGGTGCTAACTCATTGACGTACAATTGTCCGTCCTCTGTGACGAACATTTCTACTGCCAGCAGTCCAACCGCATCAAGTCCAGCGATTAATGTCTCTGCCAATTCGCATGCTCTCCGCTGAATGTCCTCTGCCACTCTTGCAGGCACAATGGACAGATGCAAAATATTATTCACATGAATATTTTCCGACGGTGGGAAGCTTTTAACCTCACCAGAAGCACTGCGTGCAGCAACAACGGATATTTCACACTTAAAAGCTACAAACTTCTCAAGCACCAGCTCCGGCACAACGGCTCCGGGTGCTACTTGCCGGAAGGCTTCTTCCAGCTCTTTTTCCTGACGGATCACGGCTTGTCCCTTGCCGTCATAACCGCCTGTGGCTGTCTTCAGCACACAAGGTAGTCCAAGTTCAGCCGCCGCCACTTTCAGCTCCGCAAGGCTATCCACCTTCCGGTACGGGGCGACGGGTACGCCTGCCGCCTCGATGGCGGCTTTTTCGCGCAGCCGATGCTGCGTCGTATACAGCAGCGCGCTGCCCTGCGGCACGTACGATTCCTCCGTCAGCAGCGCGGCAACGCCCGCGTCAACGTTCTCGAACTCGTACGTGATGACGTCCGAGCGGCGGGCTAGCTCCCGCGCCGCGTCCCGGTCGTTATACGCCGCTGTAATCTGCGGCGTGACTTGACCGCTAGGCGCATCCGGCGCAGGGTCCAGCGCCACGAAGCGGTACCCCATGGCGCTGCCAGCCAGCGCCATCATGCGCCCGAGCTGCCCGCCGCCGAGCACGCCGACGGTCGCGCCGGGCAGTAGCGTCCGGACGGTGTCCGTACCGGACGCATCCATAGCGGCTGGCGAAGTAGCGCCGCCAGCCTCCTGCAGCTTCAGCTCCTCCGGTCTCATAAGCTGTCGCTGCTTTCAAGGACTTCGTCGCGGATCGCATCCCGCCGCAGCTGCGCGCGCTGCTGCACTTCTGGATCGAATGCTCCGATAATCTGTGCAGCCAGGAGGCCTGCATTAATGGCCCCTGCCTTACCAATGGCTACCGTTGCCACTGGAATGCCTCCAGGCATCTGCACGATGGAGAGAAGCGAATCAAGTCCATTAAGCGCCTTCGACTGCACTGGCACTCCAATCACAGGCAGGATCGTCTTTGCTGCCACCATACCCGGCAAATGCGCTGCACCACCCGCTCCTGCAATAATGACGCGAATCCCCCGGCCCGCGGCTTCCTCCGCATAGCTGAACATCAAGTCCGGCGTCCGGTGCGCAGATACTACCTTCTTCTCATAAGATAATCCCAGCTCTTCAAGCACCGCACAAGCGTGCTCCATCGTATCCCAATCCGATTTACTGCCCATGATAACAGCTACCTGCACAGACATGATTCGACCTACCTTCCAGTCACTAGTATGGATATCTTTATCTTGTAAATTCGAATAAAAAAAGCCCGATGACCAGACGCATTTTGCTGCGGGAGGATCGGACTAGTAAAGAAATTAGGAAAAAATAATCCGCGTGCCTATCATTAGGCTCTATTAAGCGCGGAAAATGGCATAATGCATCATTCCGTTACCCGGACCGCATTGCCGCATTCTATCATCCTATTTCCTCGTAGTCCGGTAATTTACGGTTCCCGGGTAGAAACTTCCGGGCCATATCCCCGGTTTTATACGAGTTGCTCATGACATCAGTTTAACAATCCCCTACACAGGATGTCAACTCAAACACGAACATTGGTAAATTCCGATTAATAATCGTTCGCTTTTAGGCGTATTTAATTTCTCAATAACCACTTATTTTGATGATAAAGACTTCTTTCCGTACACTATTAGCTCTAACAACAGATGTTATATTAACTGTAGAATAGGCTTCATGGAAATACATATAATTCCTCTACTGGATATGAATTTAGTCATTTCGTTTCTTAATAATCAAGTATAAACGCCTTTGGCGTCCCTGTATGACGGTTAGCGTTTATGCGAGAAATATAAGGATAAAGTATAGTGTGAAACATATATTTTCTTATATTTGAAAAAAGGAACGCCATAAGCGTCCCTTTTAACTTTATATTATTTTACAACCAGCACTGGAATGCGGGCGCTTTGTACTACATTGTGGCTCACACTTCCCAGAACAAACTCACGTATTCCGCCAAGTCCGCGGCTGCCGATAACAATTACATCTATAGCATGTTCTTTAGCATATTTCAAAATCACTTCAGCGGGAGATCCTTGTAATAGCTCAACCTCAGCATTCAAGCCTTCAGCCTCAAGGCGTCCCTTCACCTCTTCAGTAGTCTGCACTGCTAAATCATAATATTCTTTATTTACTGAAGCCGGTAGTGGTGCTAGAGCTTCTCCGATAAAAAATCTTGGAAATTCAAATGCGTGTACGACATGCATCGTAGAGCCCGGAGTTACTTTTGCGAGTTCAATTGCGCGCTCCAATGCTTGATTAGAAGCCTTAGATCCATCATAGGCGAGTAAAATTTTAGAGAATAACATGTACGCCACCTCTTTTTCTAGTTTGTAATCATTAAGACTATCACCTTAAAAAATAGCTGTACAAAAAGATATTCAGCAACAGAAGTAACGGAATTCCGATCCTAAAGGACATATGTCGCGTCTTGTGGCGCTTACGATACATGGCAATCAGCACGCCTAGTGCCCCGCCCATAGCTGCCAGCAGAAAAAGTGTCTTCTCAGGTACACGTTCTCGCCGTTTACGGGCTTTGTTCTTGTCTTCGGACATCACTACATATCCGATAATATTAATTACCACAAACCACAACATTATAACCTTGACCATTCTCCCGGGCTCTCCTCCTTGCTTCCTATCTATCTCTATTATATTCCTCTTTTTCACAAAAAACCAATCATCCTTACACGCTCTGATAACTTCGCTACCTGCCTCTTTCTTTTCACTGCTTCGCATCCTTCATCCATATCCATGACAACACCGCAGCCAACGCCGCCGCAATTCCACCCAGCCAGAACCCTCCGGTCAAGCCATAAAGAGCGCTCATCCAGCCTGCCACGAACGGCCCAGCCGACATACCTATTGCATAAACCGCCTGATAGAAGCCCATAGCTGTTGCACGCTTATATGGATCTACTTCTGACACCGACTTGCCTAGCAACAATGGGAAAATAAGTCCCTGCATAAATCCGTTTCCTACCTGAGTCAGACAGAGCGTCGCTAGCGTCGGCATTGAAGGAATAAGAAGTGTAAACAATGCACTTCCCGCGAAGCCTAAGAGAAGCGTGCCCCGGTCTCCTAGCAGCCTACCAAATGTCCGTGAGCCATAGAGGGTCGCGACAGCATGCGGAATCATAAAAGCGAGCGTCAGCCAGCCCAAGCTTTCTTTACTTGCTCCGATATTCAGAGCTTGGTTTGGCGTATATCCGAACATCGTTATGAATAGCACACAGTGTGCCAACACTGACAGCAGAGAAACTCTTACCAGAAGCGGCTCCTTCATAACACCTGCTAAGTCCTTGATCTGGATCGCACTTTGCCGTTTCTCCTGTTTTTGTTCAGGCAGTCGCAGCGCAAGCAGCAGCGCCGCAATCGCTACAAATCCACCAATCAGAAACGGGGTATTCCAGCCCCAATGCTCCACCATATAGCCACTGATCATCATACTGGTTAATTGGGCGATTACCGTAGTGAATTGCAACATGCCCATTGCTTTTCCAGCTTCCTCTTTCGGGAAATATCCCGCGAACATCACAGTGTACACAACCCATGCCGAAGCCGCTATACCGGATACCGCTCGTGCTGCCAATGCCCACCCAGGCTGTGCTCCCCACATAAAAAGAAAGCAGCTGGCTCCGCTCGCAATCAGTCCCAGATAGATAAACGGACGCCGCCGATTCAAATAATCTGAACCGATGCCAATCGGCAGTCGGAACAGAATCTGCATTAGCCCATATACGCCAAGCACCATGCCCACCATAAAATACGATGCTCCCAAATGCTCCACATAAGGAGAAAGCACCGGAACATAAATATAAGAAGAGAACCAAAACATAAATACAATAACGAGAAAGAAAAACTTACTGCCTCCCTGCCCCTCTGGGCTACCTGCTGCTTTTAGTTGATCCACTTGTTGTTCAGCTGCCACCCTAATCACCTGCTCTATGTATTTGCTTAACATTCTAATTCAAAGCCTATCTGTAGACCACAAAAACTTACGTGGACAGAAAAAAGGGCTACTGAGTACACTCAGCAGCCTTTTTATTACGATACATGCGATCCTTTTTACTTATCCTTCTTTTGCCCTTCAAGCGCTGCTTTCAGCAGTTCCCCAAGGTTAGAACCAATGCTTTCTTGCTTACTGTATTGCTGTACCAGCTTTTGCTGTTCGCGTTTATTCACATGCTTATGATCCTTATCCAAGGTTTCTGTGATTCCACAGCCCAAACATTGTACGAACATGCCTGCTTTACCCTCTTTAAGCTCCATTTTCTTATGGCACTGTGGACAGCGGCGATTCGATAGTCTTTTCTCTCCGGCACGGGTATAACCACAGTTATCTGCAGGGCATACAAGCAGCTTGCCACGTTTGCTCTTTTTCTCCAGCAGTCTTGTACCGCATTCCGGACAGTTACTGTTCGAGACATTATGCGGTTTATATTCTGCTCCACTAGTTTTGACGCCAGTTACCAGCTCCTGTGCCATACTGCGGATGCCTTGCAAGAAGAGCTCCGGCTTGCCTTGACCACGCGCTATTTTCTCCAGCTCAGCTTCCCAGCGCGCGGTTAGATCTGGTGTCCGTAGCTGTGTGGATACCAACTCAATAAGCTGCTTGCCTTTACCAGTCGGATGCAGCAGATTCCCTTGGCGTTCAATGGTATCGGAGCTTACCAGCTTCTCGATAATATCCGCGCGGGTCGCCGGGGTTCCAAGGCCATGCTTCTCCATTTGCGTCAACAGCGAAGCTTCATTATAACGCTTCGGTGGCTGTGTTCGTCCAGGACGAACCATGCAGCGGCCAATCGTGACAGTTGCTCCTTCGCGCAGCTCAGGTAGCTTCACACTCCCAGCTGCTGGCTCGTCCGATGGTTCCTCGTCATCATCGTTACTCATATCTCCGCCGTACACTTCGCGCCAGCCGGCATCTTTTACCGTCGTCCCTTTGACATGGAAGCTTTCGCCTTCCACGTTGACGGTGACAGCTACCGCATCATAGCGAGCTGGTGGGTAGAACAAGCTGATAAAACGCCGCACGATCAAATCATACAGCTTACGTTCTTCAGTACTCAAACCATTTAACAATACGGTCTGCTCTGTCGGAATAATAGCATGGTGATCGCTTACTTTGCTATCATCCACGATTCGCTTCGTAATCGGCAGCGGTTTGCGAAGCAGTGGACGTGCCAAAGCTGCATATGGGCCGACAGCTACACTGTCTAATCTTTCCTTGAGTGTGCCCGTCATATCTGATGTTAAGTAACGACTGTCCGTACGCGGGTAAGTGACAAGCTTGTGCTGCTCATATAACCGCTGAAGCACACTGGAGGTCTGCTTCGCGGAGAAGCCGAACTTCCGGTTCGCATCACGCTGCAATTCAGTCAGATCATAAGCGAGTGGATGAGGTTCGCTCTTCTCACTCTTCTGTACCTTAATAATACGGCCGCTGCGTCCAGTAAGCTTATCCTTTAGACTTGCCGTCTTATCCTTTTCAAATATCCGACCATCGCCGTTACTGGCCCGCCATGCCGCTTGGAAATCTCCAAAATCAGCAGTCAGCGTCTCAAAATCAACGGAACGGAAACCCGTAATCTCCTGTTCACGATCCATGATCATCCCTAATGTCGGCGTTTGTACCCGCCCTGCGGAGAGCGGCGAACCGAACTTACATGTCAAAGCTCTCGTGACATTCAGTCCAATCATCCAATCCGCCTCTGCGCGGCACCGCGCAGATTCATACAGACGATCAAAATCGCGACCTGGGCGGAGCTTTGCGAATCCTTCTTTTATCGCTTTATCCGTCTGAGAAGATATCCAGAGCCGCCGGAATGGCTTTTTCCACCCCGCCATATTCATAATCCAACGTGCCAACAGCTCTCCTTCACGAGCAGCATCCGTAGCTACCACAAGCTCCTCAATATCCTGACGCTTCATTAGGTGCTGAACAGCTTTATATTGCTGGTTGGTCTCACGCAGCACCTTCAGCTTTGCCTTCTCCGGCAAAATCGGCAAATCCTCCAAAGCCCAAGTTGCAAACTTTTTATTATAATCTTCAGGCTCTGCCAGGCCGACTAAATGACCCAGTGCCCAGGTAACCACATATTTTGGACCTTCAATATAGCTCTTCTGTTTATTATTACATCCCATGACTCGTGCGATCTCGCGTGCAACAGACGGCTTCTCCGCCAATACTAATGTCTTCATAATGCTCCCCTTTCCACATCAAATTTCATTATAGCATTAAATGAATGTTAGCAAATATCGTCAGGCTTTACCGGGTCACTCCGTTATAAACTAAATAATATCTGATACCCGAAAGGAGTCATAGTCAATGAATGAACAAGAAAGCTATAATATAGTACCTATAGGTTGGGTTACAGGTGCGCCACGTAATTTACGACTGGAAATCAAACCGGAATTTAGCCCGGCGCTTAAAGGTTTATCTCAATTTAGTCATTGCCAAGTGCTTTGGTGGCTGCACGAGTTTGCAGATGATCAATTCCGCCAGACTACACAGATTCAACCACCTTATGACGAAACATTAACTGGAGTATTCGCTTCCCGTTCCCCTATTCGACCTAATCCAATTGGGCTTAGTGTAGCAGCAATCCTGTCTGTCGATGAAGCTTCTGGCATCGTAGAGGTGGCTGGACTTGATGCCTATCCTGGTACACCAATTCTAGACATCAAAGCTTATTTTCCTAGTGCCGATCGCGTAATGGAAGTGACCGTTCCCGATTGGGCTGCTAATTGGGGGGACTGGACAACAAATAATTGAAGTAATCGATTTGGACACCATTTCTAACTGTTATGGGAGGGCATCTCTTGAACAATCGCCAACTAATCATTCAAGCATTAGATCTCATTGAGGATCGCTTAAACACGCTTCTTCCTGTAGCTGTCCTTTCCAAAGAAATGGGATACTCACTTTATCATTTCACCCGCCTATTTCAAGCAGTCACTGGGATAGCACCCGGCGACTATATAGCCAGACGCAAAATCACTGAAGCAGCCTTGGACATTCACCGAATTCCAGAACGCTCACTCCAGGACATCTCATTAGACTATAACTTTAGTAACTATGAGACCTTTACTCGTGCCTTCAAAAGAATGCTGCACACGACTCCCTCTCTTGTTCGAAAAAGAATTAATAAAACGAAACTCCCTTTGTTGCCTAGACTATATGAACAGGATCTACTTCAAGTCCTTTCTGATAGCGATCTTTCCCCCCAGCTCGTTGATTTCGGGGAAATTATACTTCAAGGACCCGTAGTTAAAATAGACCATGATTTCTCCGTCATTTCTGATACTTGGCCTTTGCTTTTCAGTAAGGTAGATACTATATCTGATAGGATACAACCTGAAAAATATTATCAGCTTGGCTTCTGGCCAGACGACTATGAGAGTAACGGTTTTTCGATCATGTGTGCCTGCGAACTTAATCCTATAAATGCAGACCACAATCAGATTTTCTCCCTTCAGATCTTACCACCTATACGTTATCTTAAATTCATCCATAAAGGCCGCTCTTGTGATATCCCTTCTACATATAAATATATCTACGGAATCTGGCTGCCCAAAACAGAATACAGGATGTCCATTCCATTCGAATTGGAATTTTATGGTGAATTGTATCTTGGACCAGATAACGAAAACTCGGTGAGTGAAATCTACATTCCGTTAGAATTTTTACAAGAAGAGACTACGTTGTCGTCTTTTATAAATGACAACCGTTTCTCTTAGAAATATAAAGATATTATAGTTGTTTAGCTTATAAATTCTTATCTTTTAACAAAAAGCCCGTATCTGCTATACAGACACGGGCTTTTTTTGCTTATGGGATTAATAGTTACTCTTGCTCCACCTGAATCGTTTGTTCAAGCTCCGGATAATAATGTTTAACTTGTTTTCCTTCTTCATCTCTTAATGCTTTATGGCTCTCATCAATGGAGTAAGTAAACGGCTTAACTGTAATTGTTTTTGGTGTTTGTGGGAACGGACTGAAATCTTTGTCTACCATAGGATAGACTATAGCCGGCAAGTTGAATGACCCACTCGAAGAAAATGCATTGCCTAGTTCATCAACAATTTCATAGAACATTTCAGAGGTTGTGTATCCATCCTTTTCTTTCACAGTTGGCGCTTTACCTTCTTCGCTGAGCTGTAATCTGCTTGTGGCTGGAGTTAATTCCAGCTTGGTAATCGTATAACTGAATTCTTCTGCCTCTTTTGTTTGGTTCAGATCAAGCTTGATAATTCCTTCCGTTACTTTTTTCACCGGCACCTTGATTTCAAAAGGCTCTGCGATTTGTGTAACCGGCACAGTGATGCTTAATTCAAATTCATTCCCCAAAGCCTCTACATTATTTAGATTTCTATAATCGTATAAAATAGCATTCTTTTTACCCTCAACATCGCCAAAAGACGACATTTGGCTCTCCAAATTCTTTCCATTCGGCAATTTCACTTCTGCTGAACCCAACAACCCTTTTTCGGACTGGTTCATTGTCACTTTCGCATACTGCTGTTCTTTTACCGCTGGATCGAATTCAATCGGTTCAATAATCATTTCTGCCATCATCTTATCCTTATCAATGCCTTCCCGTTCAATCGCAAAAGCCAACCGCGAGCCGTCATAATAGGCATCGGTAACCTTCAAGGTCACTCCATCATGGGTAACGCTTTGGTTAGGCGCAGTAGATAATCCTTTTTCTTTAGCAGCATTTAGACCTTTATCGTCAATCCCCTTAAAAATACTTCCTACAACAGGAATCTGCTTTAACGTTTCAGCCATGACTGGGGATATAAATCCGCTACCGATTATTCCCGCACCCAACACTGCTGCTGCCGCGGCAGCCACCAATGATTTTTTCAGAAACTTATTCCCACTTTTTCTTGACGCTCGCTTTTCCATTCCCTCGTCTCCTATTCGCTTCATAATTGAATCGCTGAAACTGTCTACCGGCATTTCATGATTTTGGAATGTTTGACGAATGTGCTCCATCTTCTGACTTTCAGTTGGATCTTGCCATTTCTCCATGGGGGCTTCCTCCTTCATTCATTCTTTGCCGGACTAACTTTTTGCGTAGACGTTCGAATTTCTTGCGTAAAGTAGCTGAATTACAATCCATAATCTGACCCATTTCTTCAAAACTGTACTGCTCTACTACCTTAAGAATCAGAAGATTGCTCTCTTCAGCTGTCAGATCATCCATAAATAACTTCTGCAATGGCTCCTCATCGTTAGGATTATAATAGGCTTTCGGCTGCTGCTCTTTATATAGCGACAACAGACGGTTTCTTCGTTTGCGTTTGCGAACCTGATCCAAACAATGATGATAGGCCACTTTATACAGCCATGAATTAAAAGAGACTCGTTTCTCATAACGTCTGAGTTCCTGATACACTTTTACAAATATATCTTGCACAGCATCCTCTGCTTCTTCATGACTTCTCAAAATATAATAGCAATACGTATAAATCTTTCTTTCATAGACTTGTATTATAGTTCTATAGGCTTCGCGGTTACCCGCAAGAACCTGATCAATAGCCTCTTCAATTATTGTTTGATTCACTTGGACCCCGGGGCTGCGACGTTCCAAAGAATCACCTCCTTGTTATTGACTACAACTATATAACGATTGTGATCCCTGAAATTGTGACAGGCTCAAAATTTTTTCCAAATATGTTATAAACATCATCTGTTTTTCAATAAAAAAAGCGACTGCCCCGATTGATGCTCGGAGAAATCGCTTTTATAATAATATTCCATATTTATATACTTTTTACTTATTTATGTTTTTCAACTCAATACATGCTTCAAAAAATACAATATCACTATTCTGGCCACGGACATATATACCATCATCCGTTACAGCTGAGCGTAAAATAGTCAGTTCATCCCCAAACTTAGCTTCTTGTAGATAAGTAATCCGGAAGCGTGTGAACTCTGTATTATCCCATTCCGCTAAACTGAGTGCATCACAACATAAATCTCCGTATCGGGCATTATTCAGATGTCCGTTGCTATCCAGCCCACTATATCTTACCTGATACCGATAAGCTTCTTCCATAATAATATCAGTAGGGATCGTTACCTTAACAGGCATATCCCCTACTGAATCGCCATTATAGTGCTTAACCTGAACTGGAAGAGCGTTCGGTCTGAGTATCTTTCTCTTCTCAATATCTACTAAAGCCCATATAGAACGCGCTGTGGCAATCTCTATATGATCTGCATCAAAAATACGATAATCCCGTTGCCATAAAGCCCCTTTAGTACCTTTACACCAGGTATGTACGCTAAGCACATCATTTGGGCGAGGAATACGCTTAAAATCAAGATCTAACGTAATCATCATCCAGCCCATTCCTGCACTCAGAATTTCTTCCACACTTATCCCCAAATTACCCACTGCGAAGTCTGCCGCACATTGCATGATATCCAGAATAAAGGATAACTTACCCTGTGAACGATAATCCGTGTCGCTCGCATGTACAGAAAAATCTTCTATCCACACAAGATTACTACTGTTGTCCATTGTTTATCCTCCTGCCATGCAAAATATCCTTGCATTTACTTGAAGTATCCACATATACCAATGCTCTATCCACATAAATTGGGGACTACTTTCATTTTTGAATATATTTTATTATTTCATCCACATGTTAGTAACTTTTATTTTTTCGTCATTTCCCCATGACTTATCCACATTATTTAAATTAAGCGATAAAGGGAACAAAAAAGCCATTGTTGATAAATCAACAATGGCTTCGTGTGCTTGGCAACGTCCTACTCTCCCAGGACCCTTCGGTCCAAGTACCATCGGCGCTGGAGGGCTTAACGGTCGTGTTCGGGATGGGTACGCGTGGAACCCCTCCGCTATCGCCACCAAACATGCGTCTGTTTCACAGACGCTGCCGCGTGAAATTTCGTTCATCACCAGAAGTGAGAATGAATTTCTAAGCGTGTTACAGGCTTGATGCCTGAAAACTGAATCCGAATTGAATTTGCGTTCTAAGTATAGGATAAGCCCTCGACCGATTAGTATTGGTCAGCTCCATGCATTACTGCACTTCCACCTCCAACCTATCTACCTCGTCGTCTTCAAGGGGTCTTACTAATTGGGAAATCTCATCTTGAGGGGGCTTCACGCTTAGATGCTTTCAGCGCTTATCCCGTCCGTACGTAGCTACCCAGCCATGCTCCTGGCGGAACAACTGGTGCACCAGCGGTACGTCCATCCCGGTCCTCTCGTACTAAGGACAGCTCCTCTCAAATTTCCTGCGCCCACGACAGATAGGGACCGAACTGTCTCACGACGTTCTGAACCCAGCTCGCGTACCGCTTTAATGGGCGAACAGCCCAACCCTTGGGACCTACTTCAGCCCCAGGATGCGATGAGCCGACATCGAGGTGCCAAACCTCCCCGTCGATGTGGACTCTTGGGGGAGATAAGCCTGTTATCCCCAGGGTAGCTTTTATCCGTTGAGCGATGGCCCTTCCATGCGGTACCACCGGATCACTAAGTCCGACTTTCGTCCCTGCTCGACTTGTAGGTCTCGCAGTCAAGCTCCCTTATGCCTTTGCACTCTTCGAATGATTTCCAACCATTCTGAGGGAACCTTGGAACGCCTCCGTTACTCTTTAGGAGGCGACCGCCCCAGTCAAACTGCCCGCCTGACACGGTCCCCGTACCCGGTAAGGGTACTAGGTTAGAACCTAGATACGATCAGGGTGGTATCCCAACGGCGCCTCCACCGAAGCTTGCGCTCCGATTTCTACGGCTCCCACCTATCCTGTACAGATCGTACCCAAATTCAATATCAAGCTGCAGTAAAGCTCCATGGGGTCTTTCCGTCTTGTCGCGGGTAACCTGCATCTTCACAGGTATTAAAATTTCACCGGATCTCTCGTTGAGACAGCGCCCAAGTCGTTACGCCATTCGTGCGGGTCAGAATTTACCTGACAAGGAATTTCGCTACCTTAGGACCGTTATAGTTACGGCCGCCGTTTACTGGGGCTTCGGTTCATAGCTTCGGGTTACCCCTAACCACTCCCCTTAACCTTCCAGCACCGGGCAGGCGTCAGCCCGTATACTTCGCCTTGCGGCTTCGCACAGACCTGTGTTTTTGCTAAACAGTCGCTTGGGCCTTTTCACTGCGGCCCCCTCGTGCTATTCACACTACCGGGGCACCCCTTCTCCCGAAGTTACGGGGTCATTTTGCCGAGTTCCTTAACGAGAGTTCTTCCGCGCGCCTTAGAATTCTCTTCTCGCCTACCTGTGTCGGTTTGCGGTACGGGCACCTTCTCCTGGCTAGAGGCTTTTCTTGGCAGTGTGAGATCATGACCTTCGCTACTATAATTTTCGCTCCCCATCACAGCCCAGCCTTAATGATGTGCGGATTTGCCTACACATCAGCCTCACTGCTTAGACGGACATATCCATCAGTCCGCGTCACTACCCTCCTGCGTCACCCCATCGCTCATAGCGGATTACGGTGGTACAGTAATTTCAAACTGTTGTCCTTCGACTACGCCTTTCGGCCTCGCCTTAGGTCCCGACTTACCCTGAGCGGACGAGCCTTCCTCAGGAAACCTTGGGCTTTCGGCGGATCAGATTCTCACTGATCTTTTCGTTACTCATACCGGCATTCTCACTTGTATGCTGTCCAGCGCTCCTTACGGTACACCTTCAACCCACATACAACGCTCCCCTACCCCAGATACATACGTATCTAGCCATAGCTTCGGTGGTGTGTTTAGCCCCGTTACATTTTCGGCGCAGAGTCACTCGACCAGTGAGCTATTACGCACTCTTTCAATGGTGGCTGCTTCTAAGCCAACATCCTGGTTGTCTGTGCAACTCCACATCCTTTCCCACTTAACACACACTTGGGGACCTTAGCTGATGGTCTGGGCTGTTTCCCTTTTGACAATGGATCTTAGCACTCACTGTCTGACTCCCGGCAATAAGTATATGGCATTCGGAGTTTGACTGAGCTTGGTAATCCTTGCGGACCCCGCACCCAATCAGTGCTCTACCTCCACTACTCTTATACCGAGGCTAGCCCTAAAGCTATTTCGGGGAGAACCAGCTATCTCCGAGTTCGATTGGAATTTCTCCGCTACCCCCACCTCATCCCCGCATTTTTCAACATGCGTGGGTTCGGGCCTCCAGTGCGTGTTACCGCACCTTCACCCTGGACAGGGGTAGATCACACGGTTTCGGGTCTACGTCCACATACTCAATCGCCCTATTCAGACTCGCTTTCGCTGCGGCTCCGTCTTCTCGACTTAACCTTGCATGTTAAACGTAACTCGCCGGTTCATTCTACAAAAGGCACGCCATCACCCATAAATAGGGCTCTGACTTTTTGTAAGCACACGGTTTCAGGTTCTATTTCACTCCCCTTCCGGGGTGCTTTTCACCTTTCCCTCACGGTACTGTTTCACTATCGGTCGCCAGGTAGTATTTAGCCTTAGCAGATGGTCCTGCTGGATTCATACGGGGTTTCACGTGCCCCGCACTACTCGGGATCCGTCTCGGAGAGAACACAGTTTAGGTTACAGGGCTTTTACCTCTATCGCGGGCCTTTCCAGACCTCTTCACCTACCATATTCCTTTGTAACTCCATGTGAGACGTCCCACAACCCCTAAGAGCAAGCTCTTAGGTTTAGGCTGTTCCGCGTTCGCTCGCCGCTACTGACGGAATCACTATTGTTTTCTCTTCCTCAGGGTACTTAGATGTTTCAGTTCCCCTGGTCTGCCTCTACATCTCCTATGTGTTCAGAGATGAGTAACTGCGAATTACCACAGCTGGGTTTCCCCATTCGGACACCCCCGGATCAAAGCTTGCTTACAGCTCCCCGAGGCAGTTTCGTTGTTCGCCACGTCCTTCGTCGGCTCCTGGCGCCTAGGCATCCTCCGTGTGCTCTTATTAGCTTAACCTCGATTTTTCCGCAGGAAAATATCAAACGATATCTTCTTTGAAAAATCTCACTAATAACATTTACTTGTTTACACAAGTTGCTAAAAGATGTTCTAAAACGCAAATTCGTTTCGGTATCCAGTTTTCAAGGATCAAGTTTAAAGATGAGAGTTTAAACTCTCAAAACTGAGCAACGAGTGAGTAACAGGCCTAAACCTGAGTTGTGGAAGTTTAACTTCCGATTTGAATGTCTTCATTGCAGAAGACGATTCTCCATAGAAAGGAGGTGATCCAGCCGCACCTTCCGATACGGCTACCTTGTTACGACTTCACCCCAATCATCTACCCCACCTTCGGCGGCTGGCTCCCTTGCGGGTTACCCCACCGACTTCGGGTGTTGTAAACTCTCGTGGTGTGACGGGCGGTGTGTACAAGACCCGGGAACGTATTCACCGCGGCATGCTGATCCGCGATTACTAGCAATTCCGACTTCATGCAGGCGAGTTGCAGCCTGCAATCGAACTGAGACCGGCTTTGATGGGATTGGCTTCACCTCGCGGTTTCGCTTCCCGTTGTACCGGCCATTGTAGTACGTGTGTAGCCCAGGTCATAAGGGGCATGATGATTTGACGTCATCCCCACCTTCCTCCGGTTTGTCACCGGCAGTCACTCTAGAGTGCCCAACATTACTTGCTGGCAACTAAAGTTAAGGGTTGCGCTCGTTGCGGGACTTAACCCAACATCTCACGACACGAGCTGACGACAACCATGCACCACCTGTCTCCTCTGTCCCGAAGGCCGCCACTATCTCTAGTGGATTCAGAGGGATGTCAAGACCTGGTAAGGTTCTTCGCGTTGCTTCGAATTAAACCACATACTCCACTGCTTGTGCGGGTCCCCGTCAATTCCTTTGAGTTTCAGTCTTGCGACCGTACTCCCCAGGCGGAGTGCTTACTGTGTTAACTTCGGCACCAAGGGTATCGAAACCCCTAACACCTAGCACTCATCGTTTACGGCGTGGACTACCAGGGTATCTAATCCTGTTTGCTCCCCACGCTTTCGCGCCTCAGCGTCAGTTACAGCCCAGAAAGTCGCCTTCGCCACTGGTGTTCCTCCACATATCTACGCATTTCACCGCTACACGTGGAATTCCACTTTCCTCTTCTGTACTCAAGTCACCCAGTTTCCAGTGCGACCTTAGGTTGAGCCCAAGGTTTAAACACCAGACTTAAATGACCGCCTGCGCGCGCTTTACGCCCAATAATTCCGGACAACGCTTGCCCCCTACGTATTACCGCGGCTGCTGGCACGTAGTTAGCCGGGGCTTTCTTCTCAGGTACCGTCACTCCGATAGCAGTTACTCTACCGGACGTTCTTCCCTGGCAACAGAGCTTTACGATCCGAAAACCTTCATCACTCACGCGGCGTTGCTCCGTCAGACTTTCGTCCATTGCGGAAGATTCCCTACTGCTGCCTCCCGTAGGAGTCTGGGCCGTGTCTCAGTCCCAGTGTGGCCGTTCACCCTCTCAGGTCGGCTACGCATCGTCGCCTTGGTGGGCCATTACCCCACCAACTAGCTAATGCGCCGCAGGCCCATCCCTCAGTGACAGATTGCTCCGTCTTTCATTCTTTCTTCAGGAGAAAAAAGAAATTATCCGGTATTAGCTACCGTTTCCGGTAGTTATCCCAGTCTAAGGGGCAGGTTGCCTACGTGTTACTCACCCGTCCGCCGCTAAGTTATTTTGAAAGCAAGCTTTCAAAATAACTCCGCTCGACTTGCATGTATTAGGCACGCCGCCAGCGTTCGTCCTGAGCCAGGATCAAACTCTCCAATTAGTATTGAAAAGAGCGATATGCTCATTTTGAAACATCTGACGAGAAAATTAATTCTCTAATTTCGGATTTCACTTTCGTGATTTCCTACTCACTCGTTGTTCAGTTTTCAAAGATCAAGTTCTCGTTGGCGCCGTTTAATGTCTCAGCAGCAACTCTTATAATATATCATGTTGTTCTCAGTAATGCAAGCTTTATTTTTCGAAAGCCGTTTATATAACTCTCTCAAATATTGCCTGTACGCTGTCTAACAACGCTTAACTATAATAACCTATCTATTCATAGAAAAGCAACCCCTAATAGAAAAATAAACAACTAGCTTAATAATTAAGCTGGTTGTTTATTTAATAGAGTTATGAATCTAGCGATGCAAATTAATAGTATTTTGCTGCAGTATACTTACTTGAAGCCTTAATAAAATCCGTATTCTTCTTACTCTTCGCTGACGATGCATCTACCGTTGTATCAATAGTAACCCATTTCCCATCCATCAACACTTCATTCCATGCATGGTATTGCGTAACGTAGCTAGTATTCCCCATCACCAATTTAGCAGGCACATCTACACTACGCAGCATTGCGGCAAAAAGAGAAGCATAGTCATAGCAGATTCCTTTTTTAGTATTCAAAGTGTTGTTAATGTTCGGAATGTAATCTGTTGTTACGTTATTAGCAAGAGAATAATCGTATTGTACATTAGCAACTACATAGTTATAGATTGCCTTAACTTTCTCTTCATCTGTTGTTTTGCCTTTTGTAAGCTCTTTTGCCTTAAGGATCGCTTTATCAGAAGAACTCCATTTCACATTCTGTACGGAGCCCAAATATACGGAATTCGAGTCACTCATGGTTACGTCTACTACTTCGGAATATAACGCTTTGTATTTATTGCCGGTTGTGTTCTCAAGAACAGAAACCTTATAAGTACCATTACCTTGTTGTAAAGGGAAGTCCTCAGCTTGTCCAGAAGCATATAAGTTATATGTATAGCTGCTGTTGTCTTTAGTGATCATGAGTTTGATTCTTTTATCTTTCGGAATATCATAGTTAATTCCAATAACACCTTGAGCCACTTTCGATGTAATCAACCAGCTTGCATCTACACTTGCGGCTTGAGCTGTGCTTACCGGAACCGCAGTAATCAGTACGAACAGCGCCACCATCATAAAATAAACCTTTTTCACGGATAAAACCCCTTTCGGTAGCTGGCTGCCATCCTTTCGGGAAGGCCCTTTAGCTTTGCGTCCCTACCTTTCGATAGGTTTGCCGTTATCGTATAAGCTCTATCTGTTCTAATTTCACTAGACAAATTAACAGAATCAGTCCAAGTAGAAATATGAATCTAAGATTCTTATATATTTTATAAAAACAAAAAAAGCCTCTTCATTCGGTAACTGGCTGCCATCCTTACGGGAAGGCCCTTTAGCTTTGCGTCCCTACCTTTCGATAGGTTTGCCGTTTATCGTGTTTAGCTTTTATAGTCTTATACTACCATATTTATCCTCGTAAACAAGAACAAAATTGCTAGATTTACTATTATTTTATAGTTATTTCTCTGTATTTGAGTTTTCTTGTTATTTCTCGTCAACGATTAGGAAAGCTTGGCATGAACAATCAAACGATGTGTAGGATCTACTAGTGGGTCACACGTAATTAGAGTAAGAATTTTATCTTTGTTATTCCCGTCTAGAACAGACACATCACTAGGAAGTACAACAGAAATATCATAAACCTCGTAATTATAAGTCTGATCGCTAGTCTTCACCGTAATCGTATCCCCAATCACAACCTCATTCAATCTGTTAAACAATCTGCCCGTAGTTCTAGCTCTATGTGCAGCTATTGCGGCGTTCCCTATTTCTCCTATTGGAGTTGTTTCTTTCATATGGGCCGCGGCATGCTTCATATTCGCTTTAGTAGCCCCTTCTAATACAGGCAGCTTCAGATCGATCTTATCAATCTCAATTAATGCGATAACTTTGCCACCCACTTCAATTTCCGGTTCCGGCTTTTCTGTTTCTTGCGGCTGTGCTTGTGCATCTAGAGCTGATTCCTCCGCTAGTAGCTGAGTGACCTCGGCATATCTGCTCTTCAGATCAGGTGGTTGAGTACTTACACTGGTGCTCAGTTCAGCCGATTCTAATAGCTTATCCTGCTGCCAGTCGTTATACCATTCGTTAGCTTTTGGATAGAGCATGATAAGGATCCCCGCCAGTATGAGCACATACGAGAATTTACGCATGATTTTCACCTCCGTAGATTGGTTCTACTGAACTTTAGAATACCCATTTACGACTTCCGAAGAAGTTAATGATCACCGTCACAAACGTTACTAATACCTTAGAGATCAACACTTGAATGCCTACTTTGTCAGTCAACAGATGCATTAGCAACAGCGATATTCCGAGTACTACCAGATTCAGTACGATAAACTTCAGCAACTGCGTCTTATCAAAACCCTCTTTATTGCCACGGTCACGATCCTTGAAGGTTACTTTTTTATTCAAAATAAAGCTGTTCGCTGTCCCTGCACTATAAGAAATCACCTGTGCCAACGCATATACCATCCCAAGTGAGTTCAGTAATGTGAAGATTACGAAATCAATGAGGGTATTTACCAAACCTACAGCATTAAATTTGAGAAACTGTATGAAAGCAGTTCGAAAGTTCTTATCTGACATCTTTGTAATCCTTCCGGCGATCCACTTCTTCTTCGTTACGATATCCTATGGTCTCACTGACAATATACAACGGTCTATCCTTAGACTCGTCATAAATCCGTCCAATATACTCACCGATTACACCTAACAGCATCAGAACGATACCGTTAAAGAGCAAATTGACCCCTACAATTGAAGCCCAACCTGGAACCGTCCATGAGGTGAAAAAAATTCTTTGAAACAATACGAAGAATAAATAGAGAAAGCTCGAAAAGGAAAGAAAGAATCCGACATACGTAGCAATCTTAAGTGGCTTATGCGAAAAGGAAGTGATCCCATCCAGCGCAAAACGAATCATTTTCTTAAGAGGATACTTAGTTTCTCCTGCAAATCGTTCTTCCCGCTCATATTCCACCATCGTCTGCTTGAAGCCGACCCAGCTCACTAAACCTCTGACATACCGATTTTTTTCCTTGAGACCTCGCAAGACATCACATACCTTACGATCAATAAGACGGAAATCACCTGTGTCCGTAGGAATGTCTACACTTGTCATGCTGCTGAGTAATCGATAAAAGATCTTAGCCGTTACCTTTTTGAACATCGTTTCTCCACGGCGCTTCAGCCGCTTCGCATACACAACGTCATAACCCTCTTTCCACTTCTCGATCATTTGCAAAATGACCTCCGGTGGATCTTGAAGGTCAGCATCAATAACAACAACCGCTTGACCTTCGGCATAGTCCATGCCAGCTGTAATTGCTACCTGATGTCCGAAATTACGCGAGAAGTCAATTAGCTTGACGCATTCATCCCGATCACTGATCTCCCGAATCATCTGGGCCGAACGATCACGACTTCCGTCATTTACGAAGACTAGCTCATAAGTATCGCCGCATTCGTCCATTACTTTTTTCAAACGTTCATAAGTAACGCTAATTACTTGCTCCTCATTGAACATGGGTACAATTACACTATATCTGGCTTTCACCTTTATTCCTCCTAAAAGCTTTATGGAGCGTTACATCTTTCTGTACTTCATAATAACGCTGTAAGCATAAACTTATTATTATAGATATTATAAAAAATCTTAGAAAACCCAAGATGGGAACCAACGCAGCATACCCTTCACATAATCTCCGCTTACCTGCATCCCTGACAGGACAGGGTAGAACGCGACAAAGAGCAGTAAAGCAACAGCCACATAGACATAACTAACATAACGAGCCTCAGGATATTTACTATCTAGCAACTTCATTATATATACAATACCAAGAATCATAAAAGGCACCATAGCAAAATAATGGTAGATAAAGGTTTCCCTTGGGACAAGCATCCACGGAACATATTGTGAGAAAAAGGCGATCCAGATCATATAAAGGGTCTTATCTTTGCGTTTCAGTGTAATCCACAGCGTTGCCAGCATTGCGAAAATACCCGTCCACCAGATAAGCGGATTCCCCATAGTCACTATACTGCTGACCTGACCTTGCGGCAAACCCTCACTGCCACTGAAGAACCAGACGGGTCTCTTCATAAACGGCCATTGCCACCAGGAGGACGCAAAAGGATGTGTAGCTACAAGCTGACTGTGATAGTTGTACATGTTCTTTTGGGAATCAATCAAGCCTTTTATAGTAAAGCCCTCTGCGGATGCAGATAAACCCGGAACAAAAGATAAACTATAAATAATGACCGGTATGATTACGAAGAATGCAACACAACTAGCTAGCGTAATAATGGTATTCTTCCAGAACGAATTTACGGCTTCGCGACAGGTACCCAGCAGTTCCTTGTCTTTGATCTTCCCTTCCGCGAGCAACCGTCCCGATGCTTTATATTCTCTGTAGCGCTCGAAGAGCGAGATAGCTAGCATAATGGCCAGCCCAGCTCCTCCGTACAGTACAATCCACTTGGAGGCGACACCAATTCCGAAGAATAAACCGGACCAGAATAACGGAATTAGTGTTTTTCTTAAGGGCTGCCTGAAGAAATTCATAGTGTAATATCGCTGCATGAAATAAAACATTAACATGATGAAGAATACTCCGTATACATCGATCGTAGAGATTCTTGTTTGTGTGAAATGCATGAAATCCAGTGCGAACAATCCAGCTGCAAGTGCTGCGTATTTACTCTTTTTAAAGAGACGTAGTGCCATTACATAAATGAGAGGCAGCATGGCAATCCCGAACAATGTTCCGATAATACGCCAGCCGAAAGGATTGACTCCAAACAGTTCCATCCCTACTGCGATCAATAGCTTGCCTAGTGGTGGATGCGTGTTCTCATAAGGCACAATCCCGTGTGTATATTCATAAGCTGTCCGTGCATGGTAGATCTCGTCAAAATAAGTGCTATTCATAAAGTTAGAATATTCAGGGATGAGTGACTGCTCGTCAAAAAGATTGGCAGGCTCTCCTCTTTTAGCGACTGCACTAGCATCCGGTGTAACACCGGCTATAGGAAGAGGTACTCTTTCGCCTCCCTGCTCATAGAAGGCCATTTCATTTAAAGTGAATCCTGGAGAGGTGACTGTAAACTTCACGTATCTTGCTGCAACGTTCAGAGGTTGGCTTTTCCAGATGAAGACATTCCCAACATCCTCGCTTACATCCAGCGGACTACTCCAGACCTCAGGGGATTCACTGAATTCGAGCTTAAACTTCCCGGTACCTACGCCACCGAAGATATTCACGCGTTCCAATTGTTTACTCTGTCCTAGATCTACATAGAAGCTTTCACCGCTGGCAGCTGGCTCCCACAAGGTCTCTGGAGATTTAGTAGAACCTAAATTATATAAAGCAATTGCCGCGTAAACGGCAGTAATGGCAAGAATACATATCCAATCTATACGCTTAAACTTCATCGCTTAAGTCTCCCTCCCTTCTGGTGCGGTCTTATTTGCTCGACGACTTTAAGGTCTTCTTCATATTTTTCTTCAGGTGTTGGTGGTGCTGGAAGAGGCTTTACTCCCCCACGAACATACACGTCGTAACCGATGTAGAGCATGTATAGCAATAATGACAGGTTAGCAATAGAAGTGACCAAAACGATTCCATCTGCACCTGGATTTACACCTGCATTTAGATGGGTCAACGTATAAGCCACATTGATATACTGCGTTAAGCTGAATCCAAGGAATAGGGATAAAAACCTACGATCCCGACTCGCTATATAAGTGAACATACATAGAATAACTGCAGGGAACATATAACGTTCATGCATTTTGGTTCCAAGCACAAAGACTACTACAATGAGCGCCATACCGATAAAGTAGGATTTGGATAAATCCAAGCGATCTTTTTTGAAGGAATAAAACGTTGCTATGGCTACTGCCACTAAAATAAATATGAAGCCCCATACACGGTAAGTAATACCTAACCAAGTTAGGTCAAGAGATGACCACATCGGGTCAGTCAGTGCATATAGATTAAATGCATTCACAGAAGAATAGGGATAGGAAGATAACGTACTCTTATACAGATTAATAAGGCCAACTAAACCACCGTTATTCCAGAAAAATGGTGCCGCGAGCAATCCGAATATCCCTAATCCATACAAAGCTCCAAATCCAAGCTGCTTCCAAGCACGGTGATGATAGAAAGCAAACAATAATACCGGTGTGAATATTAACGATTGTGGTTTAATTAAAGTTGCTAATGCAAACAAAATCGCGGATTGAACAAACTTTTTGTTCGCAGCGCCATGGATACTGAGCAACAGGAAAATCAAAAAGAACGAATCCGCTTGTCCCCACGCCGCTGAATTAACAAGCACCGCCGGATTAAACAGAAATAATAGCGTTAAGCCAAAAGCGATCCCTGAGCCGAGTTTTTTGCGGGACATTTGATATATGAAGTAACCCAATACCAAATCAGAAATAATCGCTGGCAGTTTGAATAGCAGATTCTCTCCACCCGAACCATGCGCAAAGCCAAATACACCGCGAATAAGACTAAGCATGTACAAAATGTACAAATAACCAGGAGGATAATCGGCAAAATACCCTTCTTCATAAAACTTGCCTGGACCTAAATCAACCATACGCTGGCCCCAAGCTATAAAGGTATTCATGTCGTTCTGATAGCCTTGAGCAGTCAGACCGATCCAAATCCTTAGTATAAAGGCAATTCCGATGGCAATGCTCAGCCATTTGGAATAGACATTCTCAGGTTGCTTCATAAGCTTCTCACTGCGGAATGCCTTGGTATAAAGCACTGCAAAAAATACACTGAAAAGCGCTGAGATCAGCAGCATCTTGGTTGGAGATACCTTATGTGGGGTATCCGCTTTTTTACCACCAGCATCCTGACTAACTGCTGCACTATCCAGCGAAATGACGTTTGCCCCTTCGGGAGCAGCGTCTAATTTTTCTACAGACAAATCATCAAAATAAGCTTTACCTTGAATCAAGCTAGAGTAGCCTCCCAAACTTGCACCTATGCCGAATTCTTTCTGTTTAGGTCCTGTCTGGCCTATGTATTCAAGATATTGCCACTCTCCTGCCGTATCCGTTACGTTGGGATAACCCCCGCCTACTCCAACGGCAAGTATATTGGCGCCCATTCCCTCGCCTGCGGTACTTACTACTTTGATCCATCCAGAGATTTTATAATAGCTGTCCGGCGTTGCCTTAATCGTCTGCACCCATTTCAAATGATTGGGCTCGATATTCTCAATGACTGCCGCTTTACTACCGGAGTGAACCTCGTCCGATTGGATTGAAAGTATGCCCGAGTTGTCTCCAGAAATCCACATATCCTTAGTCCAGTTAGAAGGAGCGTCCTCTCCTCCCTCCTCAAATCCAGGGTTCTGCAATAGATTTCCGTCTGCATAAATGCTTGTTACAGGAAGCAAAAACAATAACAGCATCAATACAGTCATTGCGGCCGTACGTGTACTCTTGATCATCGTTCCAACCTCACCTCGTCTATATTAATCCAGCCTTTACCGCCTTTAATAAAAATTTCAGTTTGCTCATTCTGACCGATAGATACCATTGGAAGTGTAAGCTCTTGATAAACCTCACTAGCAGGTATTTCAGCCTCCGCCCGCACTACGCCATTAACTCGGACGCCAACCCTTCCTTCTTCTCCACCAGCACTAACCATTATACCAAGCTTATATTCTCCAGGTTCTGCTATTCTGATAGATTGTGTAATCGTTTTGTCAAATCCCGGATCAAGATAGGCCAAATAACTTCCATTATAGGGATTATTGGTTGCCACACCCGTACCGGATGAGAAGCTCCAGCCTGATATCCCCTCTTCAAATCCTCCATTTGTAAATTCCGAGATTCCCTCTACTACCCCAGTCTTAGCGGTCACAACAGTATAGTTGGCAAAACGTTTAACCGAATAATTTTCGCTTTCAGCAGGAGTGGGATCACCATTCCACAAGATATATGTCGCTGTCTCTCCCGGAACTATGCTTGAATATCCAAATCTATATCTCCCAAAGGAAGACACCTGCTGAAATGCACCTCCAGGATTAGAATAATTAACGGTTGCTAAGAAATCATGGGGATTGATCTGCTCATAAAAAAGCACATAAATATAAGGCATATTAACTTTATCAGTCACGTAGATGTTCCCAGCACTCTCTTCAGACGCATATTGTATAGCCTCACCGAAAGATTCATAGAAAGCCGGTCCTATCTCTTTAGGATAATCGCGGAAATAAACTGTAGTGAATAGAACAAAAAATAAGCTAAAGGTTACAGCCGACAGAATTGCTAATACTTTTACTTTCTTGCTTAACCACATAAACCCTGCAACAATCAGCAAAATGATTGGATAGAAAATTACATTCATCCGATTAATGTTTACGTTCGTAACAAAGGTCATCAAAACGGAAACAAACAACCAAAGTAAAATAACGAGCAGTCCCGTCCGCTCACGACCACGGTTCCGTATTGTCGTTAACATAAATATAAGTCCTATAAGTACAAAGGGTAACGCAATAGGATACGCGTATCCATAAGGTGAAATCGAATTCCAAGGCAAACCATCAGATCCGCTAATTAATATCTTCAAAAATTCCCGGAAATTGCTTAATGCTGTATGTAATAGTTGCCCTCCGAATATAGAAGTTACCTGTTCCACACGCGGTGTTGTCAATCTCGGAATTGAGAACAATGGGGTCAAAATCCCCTCTAGCGACAATCGATTGATCATAATAAATAGGAAGATTGGAAGTGACATTAATATAAACAGAGCACAGTTCCATAGAATGGTCCGAAGCTTTAGCGCTCTTGTATAGAATAGAAGAATTCCAGCACCTAAAGCAAATATCGGCACAAAAAAATAGGATGTTCCATAAGCATAAAGTGAAAGGGCAAGCATAATTGTAAATCCATAAGACCACTTCGGAATATGAAATGATTTAAGTAACATATAAACGGAGAACAGAATCAGGGTGGGAAATAAATTAGATTCCAGTGCCCATCTTGACATCATAATATGCCAAGGATTAATTGCGATAAAAAACATCGCCACAATACCAGCAGTTCTGGAAGTAAATAGCTCTTTGGAAAGAAGATAGAATACGAGCATACCCAGTAGACCCATGATTAAACTAACAGCACGTACAGACATTGGAGTGAGTCCGAACAATAATATGAAAGGCATTGATAAGTAAGCATAAAGTGCATTCTGTCCGCTTCCCCAAGCAATGAGGTGAATAGGTAAATGAATACCATTGCGGTCTATTCCATAATGAAGAATAGCGTAAGCATCATAACCTATAGATGCCTCATCCTGATTCAAGCCACCTGGAATCGAACCAAAGTAAAAAATGCGAATCACAGCCCCCAGCAAAAACAATAAGAGAGGCCAAGGATTACCTTTAAAATAAGAAGACCAATTGCTAAATCTTGTGGACAACATTCATCACCTCTTCAACAATATAATCTAAATATTGGATGATGGAAAGGAAGAACATCCAACAAGTTAAGTAGGAGAATACATTATCCAAAATAAAAAAAACGGCCCCTTCAGTAATGAAGGAGCCCGAGATGAATTTCAGAAATACTGTATATATGTTAGCCCTCGCTACCAAGGAATACATAACGGAGAACGATCAGAATCGCAAGTACCCACATCATCCAGTGAATATCGTATTTCTTCTTACCCGCAAGGTTAGCAACAGAAGCAAGGATTACATAAGTTACGATACCAAAGGAAATACCGTTAGCGATATTATAAGTGAAAGGCATGATAACAAGAGTTAGGAACGCTGGAATCGCAACAACCATATCTTGAAAATCGATTTGACGGATTGATTGTGCCATCAGCACACCTACGACGATCAATGCTGCGGCTGTAGCAGATCCAGGAATAAGAGCAACCACTGGAGCAAGGAACAATGCAAGCAAGAAACATACGCCAGTTGTTACAGCTGTAAGACCTGTACGTCCACCTTCAGCAACACCTGCCGCGCTTTCTACAAAAGCAGTAGTAGTCGAAGTACCCAGTGCCGCACCACCTGCTACAGCAACTGCATCGACAAACATTGCATTACCTACACGTCTATTACCTTCTTCAGGGTTATCCATAATACCAGCGCGTTGAGCCGTACCTACAAGTGTACCAAATGTATCAAACAACTCTACAAATGTGAAGGTTGCAATCGCTGAAACAATACCTGTGTGCAGGATACCATCCCAGTCAAATTGGAAGAAGTTCAATTGTGTGAAATCAGGAACCCAAGGCGTTGCCGGACTGGACAATGCGCTGAAATCAACTACGCCCATCAACATACCAGCGACAGTTGTTCCCAAGATACCGAATAAAATCGCACCTTTAACGTTCAATACCATCAGGATAGAGATTAGAAGAAGTCCGATAATTACCAATTGGACATTGGAATTCTCTAGGCTACCCATGTGAATGATAGTTTCAAAGGAAAGGACATCTGTGAAAGTGTTAGCAGGAATGTCTTTACCGGCTTCAACACCAATCGTCATGAGTCCACTATTCTTAAGACCAAGGATCGTAATGAACATCCCGATACCTACTGTAATCGCATGTTTCAAGCTGTCAGGAATTGCAGTTAGTAAGATCTGTCGAACTCGAGTTACAGTCAGCAAGATAAAGATCAAACCGGAAATAAATACGGCTGTCAGACCCATTTGCCAAGTGAATGGATGCTCTGATGTGGCGGAAGATAGAATTACGGAAGCAAAATATGCGTTAAGTCCCATACCAGGTGCCAATGCCACTGGAAAGTTTATGAACACGCCCATTGCGATAGTGAAAATACCTGCTGCCAGCGCCGTCGCTAGAAATACAGAGTACCAGCCCATATCAATACGGCCAAATGCTGTTAAAGTACTCGGATTAACCGACAAGATGTAAGCCATTGCCATGAACGTGGTCAAGCCCGCCATGATTTCTGTACGAACTGTGGTGCCGTTCTCTTTCAACTTGAAAAACCGATTCAAATTGTTCTCCCCCTAAGGTATGTTGTGTCTGACAGCAACAAAAAGCCGGTATCTGTTAGACACCGGCTCGAAAAAAAGAGTAGTCCCCCATGACCATAGTCCTAAATTAAGGACAATGCGGGGTTGCTCTGCTCTTCTTAATCGTAGCCAGGTCATTACGGTGACCTCGTAGAAACTTCCAGGCCAATTCCCGGAAATATACGAAAGAATTATGTTGTTGTGCTCTATCATTTTAGGTGGACATCATATAAGTTGTCAATGATAAAAAGCGAACATTTTCGACTTTATTTTTTCCATTGTTCGTAAATCATACATTTTCATGCTTGTATCTACTGTCAAATTCGTTCTTGCAATGCAGCTTATTAACTATCCAATCACTTTATATATGGGTATATTTCACTATGTTTCTAGTTATTGATCTTTAGTGTACTTATAACTATGCCAAGAATTAGCTAAATGTCCTATCGCTAAACAAACTACTGCAATACTCAGCCAAATAGATTTTCCCCAAATCGCTGCCAATCCGAATGCACATACTGGAAGAACTGCCATCGGGATCGGAATAAAAACTAAAGGGTCCCATAATAATTTAAATTGCTGCCCCTTAACTATATATCGAACCCATAGACCATAATAAATAGCAATAAACAAGACAATAAAGACAGCAATTACGCCAAGCTTTACCTGTTGAAAGTTATCCTGTGACATCGCAAGAATACCTATACAACCCAATTGTCCTGCTCTCTCCAAGAAGGTATAGATTGGTCCTGCATCTCGCAAACCCGAAGGTACATTTTCAGGTGGAAACTTAATCATTAGCAAACTTGGGACAAGAAGGATTAATGCCATTAGTGTGCCGAGAAGAGAAAATCCCATGTTAATTTCTCCCTATGATAGATTTTTCCCATTTTATCACATTCATATTGAGCAGCTATATAGCGTCTATCACATTTTTTTGAATACAAAAAAAACCTACAGCCCCTTGTTCAATAAGGAGTTGCAGGTGTTTGTTAAGACTCTATCGCAAAAAATCCTTTGAGAAAAATTAGCGAGTGGATGCCCAAAAGGCCAAAGCAAACATTGTCCAGTCATTCATCACGTGCACTATAAACGATGTCCATATATTTTTAGTCTTAAGATATGGATATAGCAGAACGATCCGTGCAATACCAATACCGAGAATAGCTTGGACAATATTCCAATTATACGTTGGTAAATGGTATGCCCCAAATAAAATAGCTGAAACTATGCAGGCTAAAATTATAGCAGACTTTCTACTCATCTTAAGTTTCTTAACTCCAAATGATAGCACGACCAAGAATGGAAGTATCGTGATTAATTCTTCACCAAACAGCATCGGGATCGTTCTCAAGAAGAACGGAATTGCATCAGCAAAATTACCATTGAAACTATCGGTTGCGGGATTAGCGCTCGTACTAAACAATTTTGTAATAAGGAAACCAACAATACCTGTCACAATCAAATTTACAACGTAAGTTCCAAGAATCAAAAGAATATCTTTAGCTACTAATTTTCTGAATAATGATGTCCATTGACTTCGTGCCACAAAGATTACTGCTGCTAAAGGAAAAATCACATTCATAAAGGGCTGTACATTGGGACCTCCAAACATAATAAGAAACAGAGCAAAACCAACCGCGACAGAAACTAGAAAAATGAGGCTGCTCTTCAAATTTAGACTAGGCGATGACAGTTCACTGTAGAACGGGAAATCATCATTTTTACGCTCAAATCTGAAAAAATCACTTTTATTATTCATAATAAATCAAATCCTTCCAAGGAAATATAAAACTTATGCTTCCATTAATCCATCTAACGTACTTACATCATAATTGCTTTTATGTCCCATTACGACAAAGGTCTTATAAATAGGACCTTAAATTGAAGAAATTTCCAACGGATTCGATTTATTTGATAATATTTCCAAGTAGCTCAAAAAACCACAATGAGTAGATTTTCAAATATCAAAATTTCGTAATCAAATTAGATTCTCTCTGAAATATAATAAAAGCTCACGATTTCAATAAGAGGGTGGCGAAAGAATTGAATACCTACGGTGAGGTTGTTCGAAATATACGGACCAATAAGGGATTAAGTCAAAAAGAAGTGTATTTAGATATTATCTCGAAATCATATGCCATTGAATTTGAAAAAGGAAACCATGAGATCACATTAAGACTGTTAGAACAAATTTTAAATCGACTTATGATGGGGATTGATGAGTTTTTCTACATTTATAGAGGTTATAAACTATCTAAACACGATACATTTACCAACAAATATTCCAAAGCCGGAAACAATAACGATCTCGAAGCATTAATTGAGATTTATCAAGAACTACATCAGAGAGAGGATCTGACCTCAAAAATTCATCTGGCAGAAGTCAGGTCTCGTATAAGATTATTGAAGCACTTTAACTTGACGGGTCAGTTTGAGAAGAATGTCATTTTGACAGAAGATATCGAGACGATCACTAACTATCTCAACAATCTCCAATCCTGGACCCTCCAAGAAATGCAGCTGTTCACAAATACTTTAAATTACATAGATTACGATCAAAGAGATATACTCTTTCAAACGCTTATTAAGTCTATGAAAAAATATGAAGCTCACGAACGCGGACGAGATGTCATATGTGTAATGCTAACCAATATGATTTACGAATTAATTATGATCAATCAAATAAGCTATGCAGAGATCTTACTAGAGAACTTAAATAATATTAGCAGTCCTCAATATCAAACGCTGTTCTTTAAGATTGTATATAAGTATTATAACGGTCTAATTAAAATTAAAAGAAACAGTAAAGAAGAAGGAACGAAGCTTGCTCAATCAGCAATCGATGTATTATATGAATTTGGCGAGCCCTATCAAGCAAAAACATTAGAGTCTATATTGTCACAGATCTTACAATAGAGTTTCTAGAGGGTGGTGATGATTTCTGTTGCATAAGGGATTCTTGACTTTTTTATCATGATTATTTTCTTATCCTGAGACCAGACCTGCTGACCTCCAGAAAAGAAGCAAAGAATAAGGATAAAGCAGATAAGTTTCCTATATTTTTCACTATCCTTCTTTTATTATAATGGGGCTATCTGATGTAAGGAGGATTTCCATGATGACAGCAAAAAATTTCGTATGTTCCTCAGCAGAACCCATTGTACAGACCAAAGCTGGAAAAATGAGAGGCTTTCAGGTCAACGGCACTTATACCTTTCACGGGATAAAGTACGCAGATGCCAAGCGCTTCCAGATGCCCACAGAGGTAGCGCCTTGGGAGGGAATTAAGGATGCACTCGCTTACGGTTACGTGTCTCCCATGTTAACCCAGGATCAGCCCGTCATGGAAGTGCTGGTTCCTCACCGTTACTGGCCTATGGATGAGAATTGTCAGTATATGAATATCTGGACTCAGAGCCTTGAACCGCAGGCCAAAAAACCTGTTATGGTATGGCTGCACGGGGGCGGTTTCGCAGCTGGCTCTTCTATTGAACAGGTAGCTTATGAAGGAGACAAGCTTAGCGAGTTCGGCGATGTGGTCGTAGTAACCTTAAATCACCGATTGAATATTCTGGGATACATGAACCTGTCTGCTTTTGGAGATAAATACGTCAATTCCGCTAATGCCGGAAATGCCGATATGGTAGCAGCTTTAAAATGGATTCAGGAGAACATTACAGCTTTCGGCGGCGATCCGGACAATGTGACCATCTTCGGACAGTCTGGTGGCGGTATGAAGGTATGGACACTAATGAATACTCCGGCAGCAGACGGCCTGTTCCATAAGGGCGTTATCCAGAGCGGATTAATTGATGGTTTTTTGGACAACCGCAAGACTGATAGCACCGCCATTGTAAAGGCACTGTTAGCAGAGCTTAATATGGGCGCGGACGAAGCAGAAAAATTGGAAGCGGTTCCTTATCCTCAGTTAGCTGCAGCTTATAATAAAGTTGCACCGGCGCTCGCAATGCAGGGGGAATACATTGGCGGCAATCCTATGCCTAATGAATTCTATGTAGGCGACCCTAGAGAGGTGGGCTTTACCGAGCATGCGAAGACCATTCCGGTATTGATTGGTAGCGTATTTGGTGAGTTCGCTTTTGGTCCCGGTGTTCCTAACAAGCAGGACGTGTCTGAGGATGCCACCATGGAGATGCTGACTCAAAAGTATGGCAATCATACGGAGAAGCTGGTCACACAATTTAAGGAAGCGTATCCGGATAAACACTTGTCCGACCTGCTATTCTTAGATACCTTCTTCCGTGTTCCAACCAAGGACTTTATCGAGAAGAAATCCGGACACGAGGAAGCTCCTACCTACTCCTACTTGTTTACTTATGAATTTCCTTTTGAGGGGGGCAAGACAGCATGGCACTGTGCTGAGATCCCTTTCGTGTTCCATAATACGGAACGCGTTCCCGTGTGCCTCATTCCGGGAGTTTCCGATCGGATGGAGGAGCGCATCTGTGGGGCATGGGTAAGCTTTGCACGCTATGGCAATCCTAACATCCCTTCCCTTCCCCAGTGGCCGGCATGTAAACCGGGAGATGAGGCTACCATGATTTTTGACCGCAACTGTGTAGTAAAGCATAATTTTGATCATGCATTGATGGATACTTTATTGAAAACGAACCCGAAGCTGCCTTTCCTGCCAAACAATGAGGCCGAAGAAGAAGGATTTATTTTGCATTAAGCAATCACCCCTCGAAAAACTCTTTGATTCGGGTCAAAAAAACTCCCTTCTGTCTGCTAAATGTCGCAGATAAAAGGGAGTTTTTCTAATCCATTATTATTGGTTAACCTTTAGACATATTTAATTTTAAATTTGAGAACTGCTGTGGGATATAAAATTTATTATACATTAACGGATAATCTGGCTCTGTTTTGTCGTAAAGGGTTTCTAGTAGCAAAAAGCACTCGTTCTGCCCCATTAATTTATCTTTCCGATCTGCTAAGTTAACGGTATGCGTATATTTTATTTCAATATTCCCATGGTTAGCGTCTACATAAGCCTGATTCTCTAGAAAATCCAGCATTCTCTCTTTACTATCAAGGTCCAAAGATAACCTCTCTACTGTTTGCATAGACATAAAAGTAAAAGCGTAAGCATGTAGCTCTCCTCCTACTCTATACAAACGTTCCAAAGCTACAACTGTAGCTGATTCTCTTCTTAATACTTGTTTGGTATGTTCCGTTTGCGGGTCCAGCCGATAATGTAGATCTACTTGGTCAAATGCGCTTATATGACATTTATGCATGGGGTTGCTCAGTTTCTCTAATTGAGTATCCTCTTGGTTAAAAGAAGATTCAAGTACAAAGTTCCCCTTACCACGAACATTTCTTACTAATCCATCATCTTGCAAAAGAACTAAAGCTTGCCGTAAAGTAGCGCGACTAACCCCTAGTTTTTTGGCTAAATCCGGTTCTGAAGGAAGCTGGCTACCTACGAGGTATTCTCCTTTGTTAATCTGAAGAAGAAGCTCATCATATACATTGATATAAAGCGGCCGTTTCAATTTATCTAGTTTATGCGTGTTCATTCATCTGATGTCCTTTTCTCCCCATTATGACACATCATTTTTCAAGCGACAAGGAATGTCATTCTCTGCTTCAATCGCAACGTAAAAACCTCCAAAAAGAAACTTTGGAGGTTTTTATGCGATATCAATTATTTAAGAAATGGCAGGAAAGACTCACCGTTGTCTGGCATATCAACATCAAAGTTATCTGCTATAGTCGCACCGATATCAGCAAAGGTATCATGCTCAGGTAATGCCCCACTGTCCTTTAATTGCTTGGAATAGACTAGGACAGGAATAAACTCACGAGTATGGTCTGTACCAGGGAAGGTTGGGTCATTTCCATGGTCAGCCGTAATGATTAACAAATCATCTTCTCGGATGGAATCGAATACCTCATCTAATCGTTTATCGAATTCTTCTAATGCTCTTCCATAGCCTTCCGGATCGCGACGATGACCGTATAAAGCATCGAAATCAACTAAATTCAAAAAGCTCATTCCAGTGAAATCTTTTTTAATTACATCAAGCAGTTTATCCATACCATCCATATTGTCTTTTGTACGAATGGATTCTGTAACGCCTTCACCATCGAAAATATCATTGATTTTACCAATGGCGATGACATCATAACCTCCGTCTTGCAAGCTATTCATAACCGTTTTATGAAATGGTTTCAAGGCATAGTCATGACGATTGGAGGTTCTCGTAAATTTCCCGGGTTGGCCTACATAAGGTCTGGCAATAATACGACCAATTAAATAGGCAGGGTCTTTGGTGATTTCCCGAACCTTTTCACAAATATCATATAACTCTTCTAATGGGATGATTTCTTCATGAGCTGCAATTTGCAGAACCGGGTCAGCAGAGGTATAAACGATCAGATCCCCTGTTTTCATTTGATGCTCGCCATATTCATCAAGAATAGCCGTTCCACTTGCAGGTTTATTCGCTACTACTTTTCGGCCAGTTATGTCCTCGATCTGTTTAATTAATTCGTCGGGGAATCCATTTGGATACACATTAAAAGGTTGATCAATATTTAAACCCATGATCTCCCAATGACCTGTCATTGTATCTTTCCCGACTGATTTTTCCTGTAATTTAGTATAATAAGCAAGTGGTTTCTCAGCTTTTGGTACACCCAAAATTTTTTCAATATTAGATAGACCCAATTTGGCCAGGTTGGGCAGATTTAATCCATTCATATGTTCTGCAATGTGTAATAGGGTATGGGAGCCAACATCGTTAAATTGATCCGCGTCTTTTCCTTCTCCAATGCCTACTGAATCCATGACGATTAAATGTACACGTTTAAATTTCTTCATTCTACTCTCATCCCTTATCTAGTAATTAAAAATAATATAACCGGAACGACTTTACATAATAGGCTTCCAATATCTCATGCTGTATAAACTTTATATCGTTTACATTAGTTTCACATAGAAGGAAAGCATTTATGCTAACTCTAATGCGATCTCCATCATTTTAGTAAATGCAGTTTGGCGTTCCTCCGACGTGGTCTGTGCTCCTGTAATAAGATGATCACTCACTGTTAGAATGCACAGCGCTTTTACACGTGCTTGGATAGCGTTCCAATAGAGGGCTACAGATTCCATTTCAACGCCCAAAATCCCTACATCCTGCCACTTTTTATTAGCCGCCTGATCCGCATTATAAAATATTTCACTGGATAAAATATTACCAATATGAACCTTTTGTCCTTGATCATCTGCTATTTTCTTAGCTTTCTCCAAAAGCTCAAAAGAAGCCGTTAGTGGATATTGTCCAGGTAAATTATATTGATGACCATAATTGGAATCCGTTGCAGCTCCCATACCAAAAATTACATCGTATAGCTCAATGTTTTCTTGCATTGCACCACAGGTACCAATTCTGATTAAATTCTTAACTCCAAATACATTGATTAATTCCCAAGAATAAATTCCCATGCTCGCTGGACCCATTCCCGTACCCATAACAGAGATTTTCTTCCCTTTGTAAGTACCGGTATATCCTAACATTCCTCTTACCTCGTTAAAGCACTGGTAATCTTCTAAAAAAGTTTCCGCAATGAACTTAGCTCTTAAAGGATCACCAGGCAACAGAATCGATTCAGCGATCTCTACCCCGTTCGGTTTAATATGAGGTGTCTCTTTGGAAATAGTCATCATTTTGATTGGCCCCTTTAGTAGAAAATGTACTTGTTTATCTTGTCTATTTTTTAGACAAGTACAATTTATCATAACTTTTCGAGGGTTGCAAGCCCTTTCAACAAAACGTGTTCATGAAAGATTTGTGAAAACGGCGTCTCCAGCACAACCCTTTACTTGAGAAATAAAAAAACTCTCTTTTATTTGCTAAATAACGCAAATAAAAGAAAGTTTTTTTTGAAATCTATAGTTGCACCGATCCTATTCCCACTCGATTGTTGCTGGTGGTTTCGAAGTAATGTCATACACTACGCGGTTTACGTTCTCAACTTCGTTAACGATACGTACGGAGATTTTCTCAAGGATATCCCATGGGATACGCGCCCAGTCAGCCGTCATGCCGTCGATGGAAGTTACTGCGCGCACACCTACTGTGTAGGAATAAGTACGAGCATCCCCCATAACACCAACACTCTTCATGTTAGGCAGGGCAGTGAAGTATTGCCAAATTTCACGGTCTAATCCCGCTTTAGCAATTTCCTCTTGCAGAATGTAGTCAGAGTCGCGAACGATAGTAAGCTTGTCCTCTGTTACTTCACCCAAGACACGGATAGCAAGACCTGGACCAGGGAAAGGTTGACGCCAAACGATAGCACGTGGCATTCCCAGCTCTTCACCCAGTTTACGAACCTCATCCTTAAACAAGGTATTTAGTGGCTCGATCAAGCTGAATTTCATGTCTTCCGGCAAACCGCCCACATTGTGGTGAGATTTAATCGTTTGTGCCGTAGCTGTTCCGCTCTCAACGATATCCGTATACAGTGTACCTTGTGCAAGGAATGCGAAATCTCCGAGCTTAGCCGACTCTTCGTCGAAGCAGTAGATAAACTCGTTACCGATGATTTTACGTTTTTGTTCAGGATCTTCAACACCTGCAAGCTTGCTCATGAAGCGATCGCGTGCATCGATTTTCACGACATGAATATCGAATTTACCTACGAAGGTCTCCATAACACTTTCAGCTTCACCTTTACGCAAAAGACCGTGATCAATAAACATACAAGTTAATTGGTCACCGATTGCACGGTGAATAAGCATTGCAACTACGGAAGAATCTACGCCACCGCTAAGTGCGCAGAGTACTTTTTTGTCTCCAACTTGGTTACGAATATCTTGAATAGCTTCATCAATAAACGATTCCATCGTCCATTTGCCGTCGCAGCCGCAAATTTGATACAAGAAGTTCGAGATCATCTCATTACCATGTACAGAGTGACGTACTTCTGGGTGGAATTGAACCGCGAACAATTTACGCTCGTCATTGCTCATTGCCGCGATTGGAGCACTTTCAGTTCCTGCATCCAGCTTGAATCCTGTTGGAAGTTCAACCACATGGTCACCATGGCTCATCCATACCGTCTGACGGCTCTCTAGCCCAGCAACGAGTGCAGTACCTTCTTCAAAATCAATATCGGCTTTACCGTATTCACGTTTAGCGGAGCGTTCCACTTTACCGTCAAGTTGGTGAGCCATTAGCTGCATACCATAGCAAATACCGAAGATCGGTACTCCTAAATCATAGATCGCTGGATCTACATGTGGAGCATCTTCAGCATATACACTGCTAGGCCCACCAGAGAAGACAATCCCTTTAGGTGCAAGTGCTTTGATCTTGTCTACTGGCGTATTGTACGGCAAAAGTTCGCTGTATACTCCCAGGTCCCGAATTCTGCGCGCGATAAGTTGGTTGTATTGTCCCCCAAAATCGAGAACGACGATAATTTCATTTGGCTTATTCATTACGAGCCTCCCTTGATTATTGGATTCATTATACTCATGGTTAATTCTCATCGTCAAGGAAAGGAGAACACACTTCTCATAATAGGAGAGAGTTAAACTTCATGAAGAACATTCCTTTCCATGGAAGGAATTGTATAGCAGCATCAGCTGTTCTGACCGATTAAGTTAACCGGAAGGTGATGATCAGGCATTCGCGCATAAACGCGGACGCATCATGAGTAGTAAGCTCGCTGATCTCTGCAGGTGATGCTGGCGCCGCAGACATTGCAGGGATTGCAGATATCATAGACCTTGCTGACATTCTAGACGTTGCAGGCATTTCATTCGCGGGATCGGCCGCGACGAAGGCTGAAGGCGCGGGCGCGTACGCCAGGGTCTCCCACTGGCGTACGAACTGCCGGACGGCTTCGCTTAGTCCGGCATCGTAGATCTGCAGGGAGTCCACATACTCCCTGCCAGTGACACCGGGCGGCGGCGGTCCATACCGCTCCGCCAGCCCGTGCCAAGCTAGAGAGGCAGCGCGCAGCTGCCTCTCGCGGCTCATGCTGCTGGCGCTGCGCGCGGCCAGCAGCAGAGCCAGGCTACGCCGCCAGCGCCAAGCGGCGGCGGGAAGCAGCGCCGCGGCAGCGAGCGGCGCGGCAGCGGTCCCGCCCGCCATCGGCAGGGCGGGCAAGCCCGCGTTTCGCGCAGCTTGCGGCGCGAGCGAGGCTGCCGCAGGCAGCGCCGGCGCAGCGAAGCCGGCGGCAAGGGCGGGGCCAGGCGTTGGGTCGAATGGGACCCAACCAGCACCGGCGAAATAGACCTCCACCCAAGCATGGGCATCGCCCTGGGTGACTAAATACTTCGCCGGCATAGTATCGTCCTGCAAGGTCCCAGGCCCAAAGCCTTGGACATAACGAGCAGGAATTCCTGCACTGCGCAGCAGTACGGTCATAGCTGTTGCAAAATGAACACAGTAGCCTTGTTTCGTCTCAAATAAAAAGTGATCCACAAAATCAGATCCGGATGGTGGAACCGTTGTGTTCAACGTATAGGAATATCCATGTTGTAAGTAATCCTTAATGGCAGTTACGGAGTCATAGCGGTTACCTGAAGAAGCTGTAAGCATCTCCCCCAGATCTCTCACTCGTACGGGTAACAAATCTGGCAATTGCAAATACTTGCCCATAATTTCCTGGGGATCGTTACTGTTTAAACCACGAAGCAGTACTGGATCGCTCTCAGGAAGTAAGGACTCCACTGAATATTCTGTGATCCGTGCAGAGCCTATTGAATCAGGCAGACGAAAACTCTCTCTGTCTATGTTGGACAGCACATATCCCAATTTACTTCCGCCCAAGAGTTCAACCGACTCAACATCAGTTATTATTCCCGCATTGAATAAAGGAATTCCCCCGGAAGAAGGGGTGGCAAATTGTATCCGCTGCTGAAGTGTTCGTTTCCTAGTTTCACCGCTTAGCATCAATGAAGGATTCTTTGGAATACCGGACAGATTAAGCGGCATAAACTCTTCGCCCCCCCTGATCCATCGGCGACCATCATAGTAAGCAATGCTCTCACCTCGCCAGTAAGTACGCTCGCTAGTTATAGCTGTAAAGACTGGTTCAGTATTTCGGGATAAAGGGGCACCGAGTTCACCGTCATTCGAACTATACCCTGTTGTTCCTGAAGCATTAGACGCCTTATCTTCTGGCAAATGGCCTGAAGCCCAAGTCTGCAGCTTCTGAAATGTCGATTGCAACGTAAGCTCGCTGGTTGGTCTTGCCCCGAGCAGCTGCCCACCAAACCATGCTGTTGCCATCACGACAATGGCTGTCGCCAAAGTCAGCCCTCCCCAACGCGCATAAGGCAGTGTAGTAGCTCCCTCACGTTCTTGAAGACGCAGGAGTCCACTCATCGCGTGCATCCAAAAAATAAGACCCATTGATATCACAATATCCATTGTGGTATTGACGTCAAAGCCCATATCCAAGATCAGCAAGTAAATGATTGTAACTGCTGTGAATAGTACTGTACTCCCTCGGAAGAGTGCAAGCTGCTGTACTGAGGATACCAATAGCCCCCAACCTACAATCAATATCAAAAGCCTGCTGATCTCGCTTAACTGAGAAACATGTCCAGAAAGAAGCAGAATAAGATCATTCGGAATTTCGTCCGCATAAATCCCTAACCACCCTATGCCTTCGCCCCCACTGCATAAGTAAAGCCATGCTGAAACAGTAATAAGAAATTGAATACTTAGCAGTAGCCACCCCGGAATCTGAAATATCCCCCATAACAGCAACACTGCCGCCAATACCATTAGAACTTGTAGCATCTTGGAGGTATCTTCTAATAAAGCAGACCTATATAAAGGGAGTAACCATTCAATAAATAGCCCCATAATGGCCAAAGAGAACAGCAAACGATAGTACAGAGGCACTTTTCTCTGCTTACCGGCATGTCTGTTCTCTGTTTGCCCCAAGTTGAACTGAAAGCCATTCATAGCCAGTTCTGTATCACCCGATTTTCCCTTACCGTAGTGTTGGTTTTCCGGATGATTCATGGAACTCTACCTCCCTGAATCTGAATGCTGGCAATGCATCATCCAGACAAAACATTCGTGCTCCAAGACGAGCCAAACTATCTCCGACAGTTCCCCTTCCAGGCTGGCGAGCCTCCCCTTGCTTCGGTGCTGATTGGTCCCAAGCATAATAAAGCTCCACCTTCACACCTTGCATCAAGAACTTGGCAATCACCTTGGCAGATTCCTCTTCTAGTCGTCCCGTGATAATGGCTACTGTCATCCCCGGAATCCAGCCTCGGGAAGCATCATCAAGCAGCAGCGACAGGTTTCTAGTGCCATCCAGGGAAATTTCAGTTAGAATATCCAGCACTCTCCCTGGGATTTTACCCAGCCCTTCATGTCTAGCCATACCTTCTGGCCAACCGCCGCTAAACAACTGAACATAAGCACCTGAACGCTCAGCGGAGAGCATCAGCCCCATCGCTGTCGACACCGCTTTCTCAAATGCCGGAGGCGAATCGTCTCTGCTCCCACGAGGTTTAAGCGCATCTGTAGGAACCTCGTAGCTGAGCGGGTCATTAGCCAATACGATACAGGTCATTCTTGCCTTTTCCCGTTCTGGAACTTTGCTCTGCAGCGCTCCCGTTCTTGCACTATTCTTCCAATGAATTCGGCTAAGTGGATCTCCTGGCTCATAATCCCTGGATTCCAAAGCCTCATCGCTGATGCTTCTTCCCCGTCTAGAATACAAGGTGTCACCCGTCATAAATCCGCTATCTGGTACAGTTCCACCAAAGTATAAAGGCGCTGGCAGCACCTTAAAACTCTGTCCTCCATCCGGCTCAGATCTTCCCGTGAACCAACCCGGAAAATCTCCCCAAGTTACTCTACAGCCCAGCAGATGATGATTGCCGCGAGATAAATTTTCAATCGTATATGTGTATGAAAAAGAACGTTTGAATCCAGGAAATAGCAGCTTCTGATGATGGCTATCACCCCAATAATCGGCAATGGTCATCCAAGGGAGAGGCAACCGAGAAGAGAAGCTCAGCTTTACCTTCACATGAAGTGTATTACCAGCCATCGGTCTCGCAGGAGTAATTGTACGAACTAGCTTAATCGTCCGTGGACCAGAGAGCTGAAGCATAAGTCCACCGAGCATAATAACTCCAACAACGATCAGGAGAAACAGCAAAGACGGACCTCCTCGCCAAACATATAAAGCACCTATAATTCCAGCCACAGTCAGCATCCTTAACCATTCCATCAGAGCACTTCGGCTACGCGGATAAGAAAAGCTTTTGACACTTCCGGCATCTTTCTTCAATTGATCAATTAGTGATGAAGAGGACAATGGGACACCCATCCTTTGGTCATAGACTTGTTCCCAGCTCAGGAACTTATTACTATCTATTCTTCCCATGAAAAAGGGTGCCCAGACATTTGTTTTTTCTTTTTACTAGACAGCCTCAGCTCTTCTTTCAGAATGTTTTTACCCGGCGTTCTACTTCAGTAACGCTTATATTAAGCGGAGGATGACCTGTTGTCTCCAGCAGTTCTCGTAGCGATACCCAGATCGATCCACCAATCATTTCTACCCTCGCATCGATTGTCTTTTGACCCTTATCAGGATGGTTTAGAATCAATTGTTTGTTCATTACATCGGCAATGACCGCTTTCCCGTTCCAATCTATTTCTCCACTTCGGCTATTCACATCCCAGCTAACTCGCCCTCCAAGCCGTTCAATTACAGCACGAAGCGGAACCATATACTGTCCATTTCGCACAGAATATTCCCCGGGATTCAGCTTCGTCTCCAGCTTTCCTACCTCCAGAATCAATGGCTTTCCAGGCGCAAAGAGCTCCGCATTTGGTGTGATATTTGAGGCGACCCAAGCTTCTGAAGGCTTTTTCCGCCCCAAATTAGTGGCTTTTGCAGAGACTCTAAATTGTACAGGTTCTACCGTTTCATCCAATAGGCCAAAGTCATATCCAGCCGCCTTATAGCGTGCAATAATCTCCGGCAGCGCTTTGACGCTCTCTTGATGACCGCCACCATCATGTAGCAGCAAAATAACCTGGGAAGACTTCATATCCATTGTGGATTCCTTCAAAATTTCTGAGGCTGGCACGCCTTTCCGTTTAGAATCGCCGCTATCCACCGTCCAATCCATCACCTTATAACCTGCTTGCTTCAATAAATTGAAATAGGTATTATCAAAATGATCATAGGTTCCACCTGGGGCGCGGATAAGCTGTGGCCGAACCCCTGTAATCCCCTGAACAATCTCTTCAGTCTGTTTAATTTGATTCCAAAATTCCGTGAATCCACTATATAAATCATGGTAATTATGATTATAGGTATGATTGCCAATCGCATGGCCCTGTTCCCATATGGAGTCGATGAGCTCAGGATGGCTTTTCGCTTGATTACCAAGAACAAAAAAGGTTGCCTTCACACCTTCCTGATGTAAAATTTCAAGTACATTGAAGGTGTTATCGCTAGGTCCGTCGTCAAATGTAATATAGACTGTTTTTTTAGATTTTTTGGCTGCTGTGATTGCAGAACTCGTTGTCGAAACCTTGGATATTTTCTCTACCCCATTAGCTTGAGGGAGTTGAGTCACAGTAAGGGCCGCACTTGATGAGGAGTGAACTTCCGGAGATGCAGAAGCGAGTGGTTCTACTGCAGATGGCAAATCTTGCATCGTCGCTGCGGTAAGCTTATTCTTAACAGATACAGACTCGGCGCTAGCGGGCTGCAAGGATCGGAGCTCCCATGAATTCAAGTTTTTCCCTATACTCCATCCGAGCATTACGATGAATATTACAACCATAACGAGCAATCCGCTTATCAACTTTCGGCGGCTGTGTGCGCTTTTATTACCCTTCATCTTCTCTACCTCCAGCATTCTATTGGCTTAAAAGCCATTTGGTAGATTGTATGAAGACAAGCTGTAAAATAGAATAAGGCAACTGCCTCTTGGAGAGTGACAATCTTATGGAAATGCTGAGTTTTATACAAGAATTATTCACTAAATATGGATATAGCGTATTATTCTTTGGATTACTTCTCGAGTTCGTTGCCCTGCCCTTTCCCGGAGAGACCACTATGGCGTTTGCCGGTTTCCTTTCCTATACTGGGAGACTTGATTTCTTTACGCTAATTGTAGTTGCTTTTGCAGGCACCACAGCTGGGATGACCCTCACCTATTTTGTCGGATTAAAAGCCGGTATGCCCTTTATCCAGCGATATGGCAAATGGTTTCTATTCTCACCTACTAAGCTAGAAAAAACACAGAAATGGTTTGAGAAATACGGAAGCTTTCTAATTTTTATCGGTTATTTCATTCCAGGGGTACGGCACTTTACAGGTTATTTTGCTGGTATTATCGCGCTTCCCTTCCGTAAATTCGCCCTATATGCTTATAGTGGAGCCGTATTCTGGGTAGTGCTGTTTCTTAGCATCGGAAAGGTGTTTGGTCCACAGTGGATGGGCATCTTCCATTTGTTCGAGTCCTATGCGCTTTGGATTATTTCTGGTGGTGCAGTAATAGCAGCTCTTGTGATCATTTACCGTTATCGCAAAAACATTGGTGCCCGCCTCTTCCCTGGCAAAGCTGCCACTCGGATTCAGGCACAGATTAAAAAACCTTCCAAGGAGCGGTGAATTCACCGCTCTTTTTACTACGTATCAACGCATACCCTGCCAACAGTATAGCAATTACAGAAAACCCTGCTCCCCAGCAAAACCCAACGTCCGAGGCTTCATCCATGCTTTATTTTCAAGAATTTGCTAAGATGTAGTACATCATTACATAACGAAATTATCCGAAAAGGAGGGCTCTATTTTTGAAAATTGATCGATTGCTCTCTATTGTCATTCTACTAATGAACCGCCGTCTCATTCAGGCGAAGGAGCTCGCCGACATGTTCGAAGTGTCCGTGCGTACCATTTACCGTGATATTGAAAGTATTAATGGGGCTGGAATTCCTATCGTCACCTATCAGGGATCAGGTGGTGGAATTGGTCTTATGGAAGGCTACCGGTTGGACCGCAATGTATTGACCGACCGCGAGCTGGCTGATATTTTTTCCGCTCTGCAAAGCGTCTCCTCTTATGGCGGAACTGAACACACTCTGCTCATGGAGAAGATCAGTAGCGTAATCCCGCCCTCACAGACCGCCGCTTTCCGAAGCAAAACGACCCAGCTTATCATCGATTTCTCTCCTTGGGGTCTTCAGCCTATCCTAGAAGAGAAGATTGCAACTCTAAAAGAGGCGCTGGAAGAAAACAGAACTGTGGCCTTTGATTATGTCAATGCCGAGGGGCAGTCCAGTCAGCGTTCTGTCGAGCCCTATACTTTAGTCTTAAAAGGACAAGCATGGTACTTGTATGGTTACTGTCTGCAACGCCAGGATTTCAGATTATTCAAGCTGCATCGTATGAAAGGACTCGTTAAAGAAAAACGGGAGTTCATTAGAGAAGATAGGGACATGCATGAGCTGCCCTGGAGCACTGATTATCAGCGAGTGACTTCAACCTCAGTAGTGTCGCCAATCCTTCTGCACTTCACAGCTGAAGGCAGACATCTAGCGGAAGATCGCTTTGACTCCACTGAGCTTCAACCGGACGGACATGGTGGATATAATGTGTCCATCCATTATCCCGAGGACGGATGGCTCTATGGTTTCTTGCTCAGCTTCGGAACGGCTTTAGAAGTGCTAGAGCCGGAACATATTCGTCAGAAGCTTGGAGAGTTGGCTCTTGGGGTTGCCAAAAAATATGCAACCTCGCTTTAAACCTGACGGTATGTCGTCAGATTCATAGTTCTATAATGTACTTAAAGCGAGTGCTCATAAGCTTCGCATACTTTTAAAAGGAGTGCTGGATATGAATCAAGAGCATGTAGGGCAAATGCAAGGCGAACCGAAATTTTGTCAAAGCTGTGGGATGCCTATGCCTACGGAAGATTTACTTGGAACGAACAAGGAAGGGCAAAAGATCGAAGATTATTGTGTATACTGCTACGAAGATGGAGCATTTAAACAGCCTGATATTACGCTGCAAGAAATGTCTGACATTTGTACAGGCTACTTGGTTCAAGAAGGAATGGATGAGGCTGTCGCCCGCAAATTACTCGCCGAACAGCTGCCTCATCTGAAACGGTGGAGAGGCGTAGCCAGCTCTCCTTCAACAAACTAATAATCAGCACAAAAAAGCGGACCAAGTGAATTCTTGGTCCGCTTTTTATAATCACTTCGTCTATATGTTACCTTTTTAAGATCAGGTCAAACTGTAGGAGCCTTCAAGTAGGGGCTGCTGCAGCGGTTTAAGTGATGGTTCTAAATCAGACACAGCATTCCCTTCCTGACTGCTGGCAATCGACATCATCAGCTTGATTCGATTCGCTTGGTTAACTACACTAACTCCAGCATCATAATCAATGGCGACGATATTCGCACCTGGATACAACTCCTTAAGGCCCTTAATCATCCCACGCCCGGTAATATGATTGGGCAAGCAGGCGAACGGTTGAATACAAGCAATATTATTCACACCATTATCCAGCAGATCCATCATTTCTGCAGTCAGGAACCATCCCTCACCCATCTGATTTCCTACGGATACCAGTCGGCTGGCCTTCTCAGCAAGACCATAAATATTTTCCCGTCCTTTAGCCAGTCCGGCATCCTCAAGAGCTACCTTTATCGGCTTGCGATAAATCTCCAGATAGGAGATCAACATCGGATTAATATATCCTAGCCGTTTACTTTTACCGAATTGCTCGGCTTTGTAGATCGGATTATACACGCAATAAAAGATGAAATCTAAGAAGTCTGGCATTACCGCTTCTCCGCCCTCCGCCTCAATCATCTCGATGATACGGTTGTTGGCGTCCGGGTGAAATTTAATCAGGATCTCTCCAACAATGCCTACTCTTGGTTTAGTAGCACCTGTAACGGGCAGCTTACAAAAATCGGCTACAATCTCACGAATCAGACGTTTATATTCTCGGAACGAGAAGTTGACTAGGCTGAACTTACAGCGCTCCATCCCCTTACGGAATAAACGCTCAGCACTCTCTGGAACGACCTCATACGGCCTAAAATGATTTAGCAACCGCATCATTAGATCACCATAGCAAGCCGCAGCGATCAGCCGATTTGCCAGCTTAAGACTGATTCGGAAGCCTGGCTGGTTCTCCATTCCAGAAGCATTCAGCGAAATCACAGGAATCTGTTCGAGATCTGAATCCTTTAAGGCTTTGCGGAGCAAAGAAATATAATTCGTCGCCCGGCAGCCACCGCCCGTCTGTGACATGATTACAGCGGTACGATTCGGATCATAGTCCCCGCTCTTCAGTGCCGACAGAATCTGCCCTATCGTTACAATAGCGGGATAACATGCATCATTGTTAACGTATCTAAGGCCCTCTTCCGTCTCTTCAGGTCCAGTGGTTTCAAGGATCTTGAGACGGTATCCCGCATCGCGGAAGACCTGTTCAAACAATTCAAAATGAATGGGCGACATCTGTGGCGCAAGGATCGTGTACGTTTCTTTCATTTCCTTCGTGAATGCTACATTAGCCTGTATTTTAGGCGGCTTCTGTGGCAGCACCTTTCCTTTTTCCCGTTCGCGCATCGCTGCCAGCAGTGAACGCAGCCGAATGCGCGCAGCGCCAAGGTTGCTAATCTCATCGATTTTGATCAGCGTATATACTTTGTTATGCCTTTCCATAATGTCTTGTACGGCATCACAGGTGATCGCATCAATCCCACAACCGAAGGAAGTCAATTGAACAAGCTCCAGGTCGGTTCGGACTGCGGCAAGGCGGGCTGCGCGGTACATTCGGGCATGATAGGTCCACTGATTAACTACCGCCACATCCCCTTCACTTCGGTCCAGATGGCAGACAGAATCTTCTGTCAGCACGGCGAGTCCCATACCGGTAATCATATCTGCAATGCCGTGATTAATTTCAGGATCCGCATGATAAGGGTGACCACAGAGAAGTATTCCCTTGTTCCCAGTGCTGGCAAGATACGCAAGCGTCTCTTCACCTTTGGTGCGCACATCACTTTTGGCGCGATCAGCTTCAGCAAGTCCTGCCTGCACAGCATTCGCAATCTCTTCTCTCGGAATCCCTGTAAATGTCTTCACGAGTCCCTTAGTCAGCGCAGATCTATCGTCAAAGGTCAGAAACGGGCTGACCAGCGTGATTCCATTATCCTTTAGCCCATCCATATTGTTGCGAATGACCTCAGGGTAAGAGGCGACCACCGGACAATTGAAATGATTATCCGCTGCTTCATCTTCCTTCTTCTCATACACTACGGCAGGATAAAAAATAAAATCGACGCCTTTACCGATCAAGCTCTGCACATGTCCGTGCGCCATCTTTGCAGGATAGCAGATCGATTCTGAAGGAATCGTATCCATCCCACTTTCGTAAAGCTTCTTGCTTGATTTAGGAGAGAGAATTACCCGGTAGCCAAGTTTGGTGAAAAAAGTGTGCCAGAACGGGTAATTCTCGAACATATTCATCGTACGTGGAATACCGACAGTGCCCCGTGCTGCACCTGCCTCAGGTAATGCTTCATAGTCAAAGAAACGTTCATACTTATACTGCATCAAATTTGGCAGTACATTCTTCTCTTTCCTGCCTCCTGCACCACGCTCGCAGCGATTGCCTGTAACGTAGAAGCTCTTGTCCGGGAACCGACTGATCGTTAACGCACAGTTATTTCCACAGCGACCACAGCGACCTGAAGATACCTCGTACTTAAAGTTGGCTATTTCCTCCGGTCCAAGCAGTGTACTTTTTCCGTCAGCCCCTGCTTGCTCACGGGCAATCAGTGCACAACCGTACGCTCCCATAACGCCAGCAATATCCGGTCTGACTACCGTTCTCCCCGTTAGGCGCTCAAAGGCCCGCAAAACGGCTTCGTTATAGAAGGTGCCGCCCTGAACAATAATATTCCGCCCTAAATCCTCAGGGTTGCGAATTTTAATTACTTTTTGCAGAGCATTCTTAATTACGGAATAGGCAAGACCTGCCGAAAGATCAGCCAGCGACGCACCTTCCTTCTGAACCTGCTTCACTTTAGAATTCATGAATACCGTACAGCGGGAACCCAAATTAACAGGTTTGACCGCTTCCAGCGCTGACTTGGCAAACTCCTCGATACCTAATCCGAGCGCAGAAGCAAAGCTCTCCAGAAAAGAGCCGCAGCCTGCCGAACAGGCTTCATTGAGCATTAGACTGTCGATAGCACCGCCGCGGATCTTGATGCACTTCATGTCCTGTCCGCCGATATCCAGAATAAAGTCTACCTCCGGCATGAACTTAGATGCGGCCTTGTAATGAGCAACCGTCTCCACTTCACCGCCGTCCGTCCATAAAGCGGCTTTGATTAACCCCTCTCCATAACCTGTTACATAAGAACCTGCAATATAACAGCCTTCCGGTAGAACCCGATACATTTCCTTCAGTGCCTCACTGACAGAATACAAGGGATTCCCCTTGTTGCTGCCATAAAAGGTATGTAGAATTTCGTCAGCAGAGCCGGTCAATACGAGTTTGGTTGTTGTTGACCCCGCATCGATCCCCAGATAACAAGGGCCACGATACACAGCCAGGTCTGATCTGGCAGCAGAAGCTTTACCATGGCGCTGACGGAACGCAGCAAGCTCTTCGGGGTTCGCAAACAGCGGTGGTAATTCAGCATCCGCTGCCCGATCCGCTGTAAAATCCACAGCCGCTATTCGCGCGATCCAGCCTGAAAGCGGCAAAATAGTAGGATCCGCTTCAGAGAGTGCTGATCCAATCGCTACGAAATACTGCGACCGCTCGGGGAAAAGAATATCTGACTCCGCAAGTTCAAGCGTCTCCGCAAAACGCTGACGCAGGGCTGGCAGGAAGGTTAGCGGTCCGCCAAGGAAAGCCACCCGTCCGCGAATCGGACGTCCGCAAGCGAGACCGCTGATCGTCTGATTAACAATACTCTGAAAGATTGAAGCCGCCACATCCTCCCGGCGGGCCCCCTCGTTTAGTAGCGGCTGCACATCGCTTTTGGCGAATACACCGCAGCGTGAAGCGATAGGATAGATTCGCTCATGCTTCTCTGCCAATGCGTTTAAGCCCGCTGGGTCGGTCTGTAGCAGTGATGCCATTTGATCAATAAATGCTCCCGTTCCTCCCGCGCAAGCCGTATTCATACGCTGCTCAATGCCGCCTCGGAGATAGATGATCTTGGCGTCCTCACCACCCAGTTCAATCGCCGTATCGCATTCTGGAATCAGCTCGCCAATCGCCTTTGTACAGGCGATCACCTCTTGAACGAACGGTACGCCTCCCAGTTTGGATAAAGATAAGCCCGAGGAACCGCTTACAGTAAGGGCTGCGCCTCTCTCAGGAAATCTGCTCTGTACATCAGATAGAAGAGAGAGGGCTGCTTTTTTTATATCGCTATAATGTCTTACATAGTCCTGATAAACAATAGTGTTACGCTCTATAACAACCACTTTCGCAGTAGTTGATCCGATATCAAGGCCAATACGCAGCATTATCACTACACCACCTCGTCTTGCTCCAAATTTGAAGCAATTATGAGGAAACTATATCATGACAACACCTTATGAAAGCTGTTAAAAATGTAACAGACTTTTACAAAAAGTTATTAACAAACTTTATGATTTGGAAATCCCTGCTATGGCAGATGCTACATGACCTTTCACTCGTACTTTCCGCCATTCTTCCACTAAGATCCCCTGCTCATCGATCAGAAAAGTAGAGCGTACAATGCCCATGAATTCTCTACCATAGAGCTTCTTAAGCTGCCATACACCGAACATTTCACTGACCTTATGATCCTCATCAGACAACAGTGGAAAGGGTAGACTGTTCTTCTCCGTAAATCTCATATGCGAAGCTAAAGGATCTGGACTGATGCCTAAAACAACCGCACCAAGCGTAGTAATCTGATCATGGGCGTCCCGGAATTCGCAGGCCTCCTGCGTACAGGCTGGTGTCATATTTTTAGGATAAAAATATAAAATGACCTTTCGGCCCAGGTAATCACTTAAACTAACCTCTTGCCCGTTGGAAGACGGAAGAGTGAAATGCGGTACTTTTTGTCCAATAGCTACTACGTTCAAGTTATATCCACTCCTTCTTGATATTGGAGGATCGAGCATGAATTGCGCGTATCCCCAAAAGAAATTATAATGTAGGGAATGTGAATGCGAAAGGAAGAACGAGAAATGCCACCTAGAAAGAAAAGGCACGCAAAGACTGGTAAGTCAAAAAAGAAACCGCTGCTTTGGACACTGGCCATTATACTCCTCCTTATTATCGGTGGAGCCATTTACTACTTTACATCCATCTACACTGAGCTTGGCAGCATGTCGAACACCGAGAATTCACCATTTAAGAATGCTGAAACTGTTGATGTCGACACGCCAGAACCTCCAAAATGGGAAGGTACAGAGCCTGTTAATATACTGCTAATGGGCGTAGATGCCCGCGGTGTCAAGAAGGGAGAAATTCCTCGTTCTGATACAATGCTCGTAGCCTCACTTGATCCCGTGAAGAAGAAAATCAGTGTATTCTCAATTCTTAGAGACACTTACGTTCCGATTCCAGATCACGGCGAAAAACGTATTAATTCAGCTATCATTTATGGACCTAACACGGCGATGCAGACTGTAAGCGATCTGCTCGGCATCCCGATTCAATATTATGTCTACACGGACTTCCAAGGATTCATCAAGCTAGTAGATGCCGTTGGTGGTGTAGATTATGAAGTCGAGAAAGATATGGTGTACAAGACCATTGCAGATGGTCCCGAGTATGACATTGATCTTAAAAAAGGATATCAGCATCTCGACGGTAATAAAGCTCTGCAATATGTACGTTTTCGACATGACGCTACCTCCGACTTCACTCGGACCGAGCGCCAGCGTGCTTTTCTCAAGGTTGTGGCTGACAAGCTGATCAAGACCACATCCATAATCAAGCTACCGAATATCCTGTCTCAAGTTACGCCTTATATCGAAACTAATCTGACAGTAAATGATATGTGGAAGCTTGCAACCGTTGGGTACGATAGTACCATGGGCGGTAGTGAGCAAATTCCGCCAATGGATCTGCTCAAAGAGGAAACTACAAGTGACGGATCGCAGGTTATAGGCATTCGCAGTGAGAAAAAATTAAAGGAATTTGTTCAGGATACCTTAAATGGCCCTGAGCCAACGCCTACACCTTCAAGTTCACCAGAGACTACTTCAAATAGTAACACTAGCGGAACCCAATAAAGATCTGACAAGCAACGTTCACAAGTAGACACTACAGGCAATGGTATAATACGGGCGGACAGCGGAAACACCGTTGTTCGCCCGTTGCCATGAGCACCAACAATCGAAAGGATGATCACATTATGAATCGTTCCACATCTGAGCAACTTTATCACGAAGCCCTTCAACATATCGTTGGAGGTGTAAATAGCCCTTCCCGCTCTTTTAAAGCCGTTGGAGGCGGAGCACCTGTATTTATGAAACGTGCCAGCGGATCTCACTTCTGGGATGTAGATGGCAATGAATATATCGACTATCTCCAAGCCTATGGACCGATCATTACCGGCCATGCTCACCCACATATAACGAAGGCAATTACCACTGCAGCTGAGAATGGTGTTCTTTACGGAACCCCAACAGAGCTCGAAATTAAGCTTGCTAAAATGCTTAAAGAAGCTATTCCGTCTATGGATAAAGTCCGGTTTGTCAATTCAGGCACAGAAGCGGTTATGACTACCATTCGTGTCGCTCGTGCTTATACAAAGCGCAGTAAAATCGTAAAATTCGCTGGCTGTTATCACGGCCACTCTGATCTAGTGCTCGTAGCAGCAGGATCCGGGCCTTCTACGCTTGGCATTCCAGATAGTGCCGGCGTTCCTAGCAGTATTGCACAGGAAGTAATCACTGTTCCGTTTAATGATCTGGAAAGCCTGCAAGAGGCACTAGAAAAATGGGGCGAAGATGTCGCCGCTGTAATGGTTGAACCGATCGTCGGTAATTTCGGTATGGTGATGCCGAAGCCCGGATTCCTCGAAGGGCTCTGTAAGCTGGCTCATGCTAACGGCTCACTCGTTATTTATGACGAAGTCATTACGGCCTTCCGCTTCCATTATGGTTCCACACAGACATATGCAGGACTGGATAACCATGAAGACATTACTCCTGACCTTACAGCACTCGGCAAAATCATCGGTGGCGGTCTACCGATCGGCGCGTACGGCGGACGTAAGCATGTGATGGAACAAGTAGCCCCACTAGGACCGGCATACCAAGCGGGAACAATGGCGGGAAATCCTGCTTCCATTTCCGCAGGGATCGCCTGTCTGGAAGTGCTGAGCGCAGAAGGCGTATATGATGAGATGGAACGGCTTGCGATCCGCCTTGTCGGCGGTCTTCAGGAATCCGCTGACCGTCATGGCATTCCACTGACGATCAACCGCATCCGTGGTTCATTCTCTACTCATTTCTGTAAGCATCCAGTTACAAATTACGATGAGGCACAGGATACAGATGGCGAATTGTTCGGTAGCTTCTTCCGTCACATGTTGAACCGAGGAATTAACCTCGCCCCTTCGAAATATGAAGCTTGGTTCCTAACGACAGCACATACCGATGCAGATATCGACGCTACGCTGATTGCAGCAGAAGAATCATTCCGCGCTATGGCGGCTGAGAAATAAGACGTTATTTACAGCCACTAAACATACTAAAACCTACCACCAAGCTTCTGGTGGTAGGTTTTTTTTGCATAGGCACTATTCGAAGTCAATTTGCTTGTCCAATATAATCTCTGTCATGGCAGGTCCAAACATTTGGTCTCCTCCGGGTATTAAGGCAAATTGAACCGTATCCAGATCCGCTGGCAGCGGTGGCGAGACCAAGAACTGCATTTGTGTATGAGCTCCTCCTCCGTGACCTCTATGCGGCTGGATTTCATAGGCTGCCTCACTCAAAATCTCCAATGATAGAGCCGGTCTAAGATGAACGTGCTCCACTGTTTCTTTTAAATACTTAATCTCCACAGTAACTATACTGAGCGTTTCATACTGCATAGCATGTGTAAGTGTATACTCGCAATCTTCGAGGACTGTCCGCTTCACAATTGGAAGTACGCCGAGCAGTAAACCGGGCTCTTCCCAATATTTCCGTCTGGGCACAGCCTCATTCAGACTGTGTATATACTGTACAATCTGAGAAGTGTCCATCTCGAATCTAGTTGACCATTCCTCAAGGAGCTCACTTTCGGGGGAGAACCGTTTTTTGCCTGTTATAGCTTTACGTTCCTGAATCAGAGTCAAAATATGCTCATCAATCTTCTTAACCTCATCATTGTATTCGTTGACCACGCCTCTTATTGGCATTCTACCCCAACCCATTTAATAACCTCCTTCTGATAATAAAGTTACTTTCTACCCATTAGCTATATGGTACCTCATGTGGATTAATTTGTAAAATATTCGAAATCTTTCAATCTTGCAGATAGCAAAAAAAAGCATGTGTCCCTCAGCTTTATGCTGCAAGACCACACGCTTTATGATTCAGAGATTTTCTTTTACTCGTACAAGTTACGGATTTCCACTCCCTGAGGAAGCTTGAATGGATTTTCCTTGTTGATTCGGTCGTAGAACATGATCCCATCGAGATGATCAATCTCATGCTGGATGATGATGGCTTGGTAGCCCTTAAATTTAAGGACCACTTCCTTCCCCTCAAGATCATATCCCTTTACCTTCACAGATTCATAACGAGGTACAAAACCATGCACCGGTCGATCAACGGACAGACACCCCTCGCTCTCCGGTAAGTACACCATGGTTAGTGAGTGACTGATGATCTTAGGGTTAACCCAAGCATGCTCTACAATCCTCCCTCTCTCGTCCGTAGAATACATCACGAACATACGCTTCAACAGTCCGATTTGATTCGCCGACAGACCTACGCCAGAGCGTAAATTGTATTCTTCGGAAATCTCCGGGTCCTGGCTGTTCTTCAGAAACTGAAGCATACATTGCAGAGTCTCACGATCCTCCTCCTGTAGAGGAAGCTCCACTGGTTGAGCTACTGTACGAAGTACGGGATGACCTTCCCGTACAATATCATCCATAGTGATGATATATTCAGCACTAAATTTTGAACTAGACAATATTCCATCCACCTTTGCCTTACGGGCTTAATTTAAAGTACCTATGATATATTATGCAGATTTATGGATTTATGAAAGCCGTTCGCAGTTTGCTACTATAATTAACATCAAATCCAAGTCCGGTCGCCAATGCGGCAAGGGGAAGATAAGTTTTATCTTCTTTGCCTACCTTTTGCAGAAAAGCAGGGGTATCAATGGCTACATTCTGTCCATTCACCTTAATAAATTTGCTACCGATCGTGATTACAACCGTCCGGCCACCGTATTCAATAGTCGCACTGGAGGTCTTATTATCCCACTTTCCGTTAGCGCCTACGGCATTTAGAATATCTTTAAGCGCCAAAAAGTTCTGACCATTCTTAAGGATGGGCTTATTCGGCGTATTTAACTCTACACCCTTTACAACAATCGACATCGGTAAAGTATCCGTAGCCATCGCCGCTACAGTGGGAATGCGGTATTCCCCCCATTGTAATTCAGCAAATACTTTTGCAATGGTCTCGTATCCAAGCTGCGTAGGGTGAAAATCCGCTTGTCCTGCCCCGATAATATGCGTGAGTGATCCCTCTGAGCCGGCAAACTTTGCCGCTACATGAGCTACTACTACCTTTGCTCCCTCTTGATTCATACTTGCAGCCACACGATCTGCCGAATCCGTAAATTTCGCTGCTGCGGTCATCAATTTAGTGTACATCGCACCAAGAGCGATCTTAGGAGCAGGCTGGTATTGGTCAGCCAATATAATTGTTGCTTGAGGATTTATCGCACGAATATTCTCAAGACTCGCCTTCACATTCGTATTGTAATCCGCTAGCTTCTGCTCCAGCTGAGATTCAAAATCTGTATCTGTCAGCTCCTTCACCTGTAAGAAAAGACGGCTTACATCATTCCCGCCAATTGTAATCGTAATCAGATCGGCTTCCTTCAGCTCTGATGCGATCTGCGGGGTTAACTTTACGAATTGGTCAATCCGCGGATCTGGAAGACCTGACTGAATACCTTCAGCGGTAATCGCTGAGCCGTCCTTGATGGCTCCAGTGTAATTACGTAATCCAGCAGTGGTCAATCCAAGAATACCATAATTGGTAAGCTCGCTCCGGCCATGATACCACCCCTGCTCCAGTAGTCGCTCCGCATAACCGTAAGGCTTGGTATTCACATCCGTCATTCCCGGCTCGTATCCGGCAGTAATCGAATCGCCAAGAGCTACGATGCGAAAGACATCCTGACTTGCATCTTGTGTTATAGACGTGTCAGCTGCATTTGCCGATCCGGCACCTACGCCAATCAGCACAGATAACAAAAGCATACTGCTTGTGCTAGCTGCTAAAATTCTTCTCCACTTACTTAGCATCGTATCCCTCCCAAAATGTTCTAATTCTCATTCTACCATCCCTGATAGCAACGCAAAAGAGCGGCCTCCCATATTCGGGAAACCGCTCTGAACATCACAATTATTATCACAGCTAGAAACGAATGTCTTATTCTTTATTTGAATCCTCTTGTGAATTCAAATGTTTCCCGGCACGTTCCAGATATTTATCATAACGATCGTCTAGTTCATGTCCAATCTTACGATACCGCAGCGTCTCCTCCACAATAGGATCCATTGTGGTCTGGATACGAATTTCATACTTCGGAGAGATCTCACGGATTTCTTTAGCTATACGGTCACCCTGTTCCATCTCACCATCAACCAACATTTCGCTTAGCTTGCGTTCCAGATCATCCTTCTCGCTCATGATGCATCGTCCTCCCTAAAGCTTATATCCTGTTGCTTCAGCATTCTTCAGTGACGAAACCAAGTATTCGTGAATATGACCATTACTTGCTACTATATGACGAGTGCCAATATCGTATGGACGCCCAAGCGTATCCGTAATTCTGCCCCCTGATTCAAGCACTAGCAGCACTCCTGCTGCGCAATCCCAAGGGCTTAAGCCTACTTCCCAGTATCCATCTACCCGACCTGCTGCCACATAAGCCAAGTGTAGAGCAGCTGAACCTCCTGCGCGAATACCACGAATCTGCGGAAGAATGCTCTGCAGTCCTGCCATATTTACAGGTTGCGCAAATTCACGGTCCGGCGGAAAGCCCATTGCAATCAAGCTGTCTCCAAAAACGTCCTCTGTAGAGACTGCGGTAGGAACACCATGCATGTAGGCTCCCTTACCTTTTTCTGCAACGAACATTTCATCACGAATCGGATCGTAAATTACCCCCACCGTTAATTCTCCACGAATCACTAAAGCAATGGAGACACAGTAAAAAGGAAATCCGTGTACAAAATTAGTCGTACCATCTACAGGATCTACAATCCACAGATATTCATGCTCACGAGCTTCTTCCAATGCAGCGGTTGCTGCTGCTGCTCCCGGGGAAACGCCTTCCTCACCGAGGATCGCATGATCTGGATAATGTGTCAGGATCAACCTGCGAATCATCTGTTCAACGCCTTTATCTACTTCCGTGACCAGATCCTGTGCCGATGTCTTTGTATTAAGTTCCTTCACCAGGCCCTGTCTGCTTTTTATCCATTCTCCTGCTTTGGCAGCAGCATTAATGGCTACCGCCGTATGTCCCTTGCTTGTTACTACATAGGGTTCACGTTCTTTCTTACCCTCTGGTTTTAAAGGACTCATATCTTCACTCCGCTTCCTTGAACATAATCGCCATTGGCATGAAATTTAAAGCAATCCTATTCACAATACCGTTCACTACGCCAAAACGTTCTCAAAGTTCCGCCATAAGGGATACCCATCTCTATGTTCCCTTGAATGTTAATCGTAATAAAGTTTCATTCAACGTACCCTATTTCAAGTTACATATCAAGTCATGATAGGGCCCGTATTCGGGACCTATCGCCTTATTTTCATTGTTTAAGGTTCGATATTCACACTTGCCCCATTTAATACAGAAATTCCGTTACCGGCATCAGCCAGCTCCTTCATTGCTTCCATCAATCCAAATAACGCACCATCTTTTAGTTTTGCCTCAATCATAACATCAATAGCAGGGGTATCTGCAGCTATCCGCTTTAAAAAAGCTACTAATGGCGCAGGCTCCACACCATCTGCATGGCTGCGTGGATCAGACGGACTGCGCGGACTAGATACATGAATCTTAGGCGGGAAAAGCTCTCCAGATGGAACATCCTTCTGTGCAAGCTCGCTCCGCCATGTCTGCTGAATGTCAGGCCACAGCTCCCAAGGGAGCTCTCCTTCATTATTCACCCATTGATGGTGAATATCCAGCACCATCGGCAGGCCTACGTTCTGGCAGACTGCCAGTGTCTCCGGGGCTGTGAAGGTCTTATCATCATTCTCCAGCGTAATACGTGCCTGCAGCGCTGCTGGTAGCTCGCGGAAATGCTTCTCAAACCGCTTGGCTGCCACCGGCTTGTCCCCATAGGCTCCGCCAATATGAATATTGTTCTTCGCCATAGCAGGAAGTCCCATGGCATTCAGCATGTCCGTGTGGTGCTGCAAATCCCGGATGGAACTTACTAGCACCTCAGGACGGGGTGTACTAAGCACTGTAAAGTGATCTGGATGAAAAGACACCCGCATCCCATGCTTTTTCACATATTGCCCCACTTCCGCGAATTCCTCAGCGAGCGCAGCAAACGGATTCCAATCCTGTAAATCAGGATGCGTCGCCAGAGGAATCAACTTGGAAGTGAGACGGTACACGAAGATGTCCGAACCCACATTATGCTTCATTAGTCGCAGCGTATTGTGCAGATTCATCCGAGCGAGGTTCTCCAAACGCCGAAGTGCCGCTTCACGGTCATCCAGCTTCTTGAAGGAGGCCATCGTCATAGTCTTGGATGGTGAGCAGTCTTTGATAACGGTGGACATCGCTACATATCCAAAACGGACAATCATCCCTGCGCTCCAAAAAACATTTCATCTGCTAGTGCAGTTTGCACTTTTGATTCTTCTTCATTCAATTTACGCACGAGTTCCATTTCGACCGCTGTAACCTCATGCCCCTGAAAATTAATCTCTGCGATCGAGGCTGAGATTTTGACGATCGCTACAGCTACATTCTCAGGTGTGTAGGCAATCACCTTCTGACCCGTCGGATACACGCGAAAGCCCTGCTTCACCATTTTGGTACGCCCATACTCCAGCAGCTCGTACAGCTCTTGTTCATTCTTGAACTTACAGACGGAATTGAATTCAGTTTGAAAACCCATATTTCGTCGCCCCTTTCCAGTCGGGATGAACCCGCTAGTAGCTTCAATTACTCGTTGTCATACTTAAGACCTTGTTTGAAATTATAGCGCTCTAAGGCTAACTCAATCATACGGTCTAACAGAGCTCTATAGGATACACCTGTCTCACGCCACAATAGCGGATACATGCTGTAAGGAGTGAAGCCAGGCATCGTATTCACTTCGTTAATTAGAATTTTACCATCCGATCTCCGCAGGAAGAAGTCCGCCCGGGTAATCCCGCTACCCTCAATCGCTCTAAAAGCGGTTATCGCGGACTCCCGCAAACGATCAGCAACTTCAGAATCTACTGACGCAGGAATCATCATTTGCGATTTACCGTCCGTATATTTAGCTGCGTAGTCATAATATTCTCCAGAAGAAACGATTTCACCCGGAACAGAGGCCTCTGGCTCATCATTTCCGAGCACACCGACCTCTACCTCACGAGCATCCACGAATTCCTCAATAATGACTTTGGTGTCATAACGGAAGGCGAAATCTATAGCTTTTACAAGACTTTCCTTATCAGAGGCCTTAGAAATACCTACACTTGAGCCCAGATTAGCAGGCTTTACGAATACTGGATATCCCAGTTTATCCTCTACACCCACAATCAACTCATGGCTTTTTCTTTTCCAAGCGCTGATGTTAAAATAACAATATTCACATTGATCCAGACCTGCATCAGCGAATAGCTTCTTCATAACAACCTTATCCATCCCTGCCGAAGAGGCAAGAACACCAGCCCCAATATAAGGAATATTCGCCATTTCGAACAACCCTTGAATTGTTCCGTCCTCGCCATACGTGCCGTGCAGCAGTGGGAACATAACGTCCACCGCTTTATCCGCACCGGATAGTCCACTAAATACTACATTCAGGGCTGTGCCCATATCTTCCGTTGCATCTGAAAGCTTGAGCTGCTCTACCTCACTATAAGGTGCCGATAACGTCTCTCCGACTTTCCACAAGCCCTGTTTTGAAATATAAAACGGGATAATCTCATATTTATCGTAATCAAATGAGTTCATCACGGCAAAAGCCGTCTGTAAAGATACCTCATGTTCTCCGGATTTGCCCCCGTACACCAGCCCTACGGTTAGTTTTGCGTTCCCCATACCTTTATAACCTCTTTCTGTCTTATAAATAGTCGTTAATATGAAAAAAACGGTATTTCGTTTGATCCGTCCATGCGTAGGAATCACGATAGTCCCAGAAGCGATGACGACTGCTAACTGTACGTGCATTCACAAGCGGCATGCCACCAGCATCAAAGGCTGTGACGATCGTGCTGTGCTGATATTGCCCGTTACCATCCCAGTCATATTGAATGATATCGCCCAGCATCAATTGCTCCGGCCGCTCCATGACTTCCGCACGCAAGCCACTGCTCCGGCTAACGCTCAAATAGCGCTGCAGACTGTCTGATACAGCCCAGCTATAACTCCACCATTCTTGTTTTCCTTGGTAGCCTTTGTACCACCAACCCGTTTCTCTTTTACCAGTATAGTTGATAGGCGCGCCCCCTGCAAAGAGGCATTGGGACACATAATTCGTACAATCTACCTCAAATGTTTCGAACTCCGGATTCCCGTCTTTCCACCAACGATCTGCATAAGCCACTGCTTCTTCACGGTTGTATCGAACCTCTCTTGAGCCCGAGATCTCACCAAGAATATTCCGGTTTAGAAGGGGCTGTGATGGCAGCGGAGCAGGCAAAGCTTCCCCCCATTTGGACAACCTGCCTGATAACTCCGCCTCAGCTCTATGAACTGTATTCCTTTCGGGAATGGTTCGTTCTATAGCAGCGATTTCCCAGCCCCCTCCGTCCCGCACAAAGGTCAACCGCTCCAGCTCAACCCTATCCTCGCGGTGGTTAACGCCTCCTTTTTCATAATAAAGTGCACTATGCAGCGTAACCTCTGCTACCACCTCAGTCGGAGTCTGCCGGACGGTCCGTAAAGTCTTTACACCTGTTTCCCCACGCAGCGGAGTGATCCCACGAGCGGTATACCATTCAGCGATGCGGCGTGCACGTTCCCCTTGCTCCACCAGAAAACGTGGATCTTTAACGGATACGGAAACTGTTTGTGATGAGGACTTAGGTTCCACCCTGGCCTTATTCACTTGATCTACATATACATATAGACTCTGCTTCCACTGCTGTTCCATTATACTCGCACCCCTTCATTCCCTTTTAACTACTGCTCTATGTATATGAAAGGAAACAGGCCGCTATACAGATCGCTTCAATTTACATGGTAGGGCATATGCTTTGCTTATAGCTTACGTTTTAGAGGTAACTCTAAATGGTTTCAGAAATGCGATATTCAGGCTTTATATATAGGAAAAAAAACTTTACTCCCCTCTTTGTAACCGTTATAATTAAATAACATGCAATGTGAAATTGAGTTTCAATAGATGAAACAAGGAGGCGCACATATGCCAAGCAAGGATCATTTCTCGTTGGCCCGCACCCTGGAATCAGGTGGCAAATCTTATCGCTATTATGATCTTAACTCCCTTGAGGAACAAGGATTGGGCTCTATCTCTTCCCTTCCTTTCTCGATCAAAGTATTACTTGAGGCGGCTGTTCGTCAATTTGACGGACGGGCGATTACAGAAGAACATGTGAAACAATTGGCTGATTGGTCAGGCGACATTGATCGCAATAAAGAAATTCCGTTTATCCCTGCTCGTATCGTACTTCAGGACTTTACCGGTGTTCCGGTAGTCGTAGATCTGGCAGCTATGCGTGACACCGTAAAGAAAGCCGGCGGAGATCCTAAACAGATCAACCCGCTCGTTCCCGTTGACCTTGTAATTGACCACTCTGTTATGGTTGATGCTTTCGGTACGGCAGACGCTTTGGAATACAATATGAACGTGGAGTTTGAGCGCAACGAGGAACGCTACCGTTTCCTTCGCTGGGCACAGACCGCTTTCAATAATTTCCGTGCAGTTCCTCCAGCTACCGGTATCGTGCATCAGGTGAATTTGGAGTATTTGGCTTCCGTAGCCACCACTAAAACTATCGATGGTGAAACTGTCGTTTATCCAGATTCCCTTGTTGGAACGGACTCCCACACTACGATGATCAATGGACTTGGTGTTGTGGGCTGGGGTGTAGGCGGTATTGAAGCTGAAGCAGGTATGCTCGGACAACCGCTCTATTTTGTTACACCAGATGTAGTGGGCTTCAAGCTTACAGGCAGTCTTATCGAAGGGGCTACAGCAACAGACTTGGCACTGACAGTGACTGAAATGTTGCGTAAAAAGGGCGTAGTCGGCAAATTCGTCGAATTCTACGGTCCTGGTCTTGCTAACATCAGTCTTGCTGACCGGGCAACGGTTGCTAACATGGCGCCAGAATACGGAGCAACGATCGGTTTCTTCCCTGTAGATGAAGAGACACTTGCTTATCTTCGCAGCACAGGTCGTCCAGATGATCTGGTAGAGCTCGTTGAGTCTTATTACAAAGCACAAGGCATGTTCCGCACTTCGAATACGCCAGATCCTGAGTTCAGCGATGTAATTGAACTTGACCTAGCTTCTGTCGTTCCAAGCTTGGCTGGACCAAAACGTCCGCAAGACCGGATCGAACTTACGCATATGAAAGAAAATTTCGAAGGTATTATCCGTACACCTGTAGACAAAGGCGGTTACGGTCTCAGCGATGAGAAAATCGCCCAAGCTGTAGAAATAGAACATAAAAATGGCACCAAAAGCAAGCTAAGTACAGGCGCGGTCGTGATCGCAGCGATTACAAGCTGTACGAATACTTCCAACCCTAGCGTTATGCTTGGTGCAGGTCTTTTGGCGAAAAAAGCTGTGGAACGTGGTCTGACCAAACCAGCTTACGTTAAGAGCAGCTTGACTCCTGGATCTTTGGTAGTTACTGAATATTTGGAAAAAGCAGACCTGCTGAAGCCACTCGAAGCACTGGGCTTCTACTTGGCGGGATATGGCTGTGCTACTTGTATCGGTAACTCCGGTCCATTGCCTGAAGAGGTTAGCCAAGCCATCACTGATAACGATATGACCGTAGCTGCTGTAATCTCCGGTAACCGTAACTTTGAAGGCCGCGTACATGCTCAGGTCAAAGCCAACTACTTGGCTTCACCGCCGCTCGTAGTTGCTTACGCACTGGCTGGCACTGTAAATATCGATTTACAGACTGAACCGCTCGGATTTGATCCACAAGGTGAACCAGTATTCCTGAAGGATATTTGGCCAACTACTGCTGAAATTCGTGAAGCAATCGGCCTCTCCCTTAGTCCGGAGATGTTCCGTCGTAAATACGAGAATGTATTCACTGCTAATGAACGTTGGAATTCTATCCCTGTTCCACAAGGCGAACTGTATGAGTGGGATGATAATTCCACGTATATTCAGAATCCGCCATTCTTTGAGCATCTGGCAGACGGTCTGGGAGACATCAAGGATATCAAGGATGCACGCGTTCTGGCGTTGCTTGCTGATTCCGTAACGACCGACCATATCTCACCTGCAGGTAATATCTCTACCTCTGGTCCTGCCGGCGAATATTTACGCGATCATGGTGTAGAACGTGCAGACTTCAACTCCTACGGCTCACGCCGCGGAAATCATGAAGTCATGATGCGTGGTACATTCGCTAATATTCGGATTCGTAACGCAGTAGCTCCAGGTACAGAAGGCGGAGTTACAACCTTCCTGCCAAGCGATGAAGTCATGTCCATCTATGACGCTTCCATGCTGTATCAGGACGCTGGACAGAATCTCATCGTTATCGCCGGTAAAGAATACGGCACAGGAAGCTCACGTGACTGGGCTGCCAAGGGCACGCTTCTGTTGGGTGTTAAAGCTGTTATCGCTGAGAGCTTTGAGCGGATTCACCGCAGCAATCTGGTTGGTATGGGTGTGCTTCCACTGCAATTCCAGGAAGGCCACGGCTGGAGCAGCTTGGGACTGACCGGACGCGAGACCTTCAACATTACCGGTCTCGATAACGAGGTGACGCCAAGCCAAGATCTAACTGTTACCGCCACCCGTGAAGACGGTACTCAGTTCGATTTCCCTGTCACAGCACGCCTCGACAGTACGGTTGATATTGATTACTATCGCAATGGTGGTATTCTACAAACTGTACTTCGCCAAATGCTGGCGGATGCCACAGATTCTTCGGCTGTATCTGTAGAATAGGTTTATCGCAAGACGCACAAGGGAGTGCTCTCTGGCCATTAAGGCTAGAGACACTCCCTTGTCTTATTATATTTGGATATTAAACGGCCAGCCTCCGATCATCCGGAGACTGGCCGTTTTTCTCATGTTGGGCTATGGAATCATCATGCCCATTTCACTTGCTGCTTCCTTCAAGATGGCGGCATACTCTACTAACGTATCCCTAGACAGGCGGCTGACCGGCCCTGACAGCGATAACGCCGCAATCACATTTCCACTACGGCCTGTGACTGGTACCGCCACAGCGGCCGCGCCAGACTCACGTTCTTCGAAACTCGTGGCATACCCCAGCCGGATGATCTCATTAAGCTGATCTTTGTATACACTCTTCTCAACGTAATCCGGCCACTCCGAACTCTCCAGCAGCTCTCTCAACACCTCAGGTGGTGCATACGCTGCTAACACCTTACTCGACGCCCCTACGGATAATGGCAGCCTCGCACCGATCTGTGCGACTCTACGAATCGCTTGCTGGCTCTGTACCGCCTGAATACGTACGCGTTCAATACCATCCCGTAAGTAAAGGCTGACCGTCTCTCCGAGTCGATCTCTCAGCCGTTCCATAGATGGCAGCAATACCGCTGCCGACTCGTCAAAAGCAGGCAGATGCGTCGACAACTCCCAGATTCGTATACCCAACCTATATTTTTCTGTCGCCGGATTGCGAATAAGAAAGCCCTTTTCCTCTAGTGTTGCCAGCAATCTGTGGACTGTACTCTTATGTAAGTCAATCTTTGATGCGATCTCCGTTAACCCTAAATCTCTGTCCTGCGTAAAACAAAGTAATATATCAAGCGCACGTTCTACCGCGCGTACCGTTAGCTTTCGGTCCTCCACAGTAATCCCCCTTCGTGTTTCATCAAATGAAACGCGGTTACATTATAACTAACTCTATCTTAGTGCAAAACTCTACGGAAAGTCCAGTATATTCACTGAGCCGAAAAAGACTGGTCCGCACTTTACAGTTACATTACAAAACGGTCCAATTCATTGACTTTGTAAGTGCTTCAACTTACGATAAACATATTAAATATACTAATGCTTTAGTATCATTTTCGACAAATTATCCTAGGCACTAGTACTCACATCATACTTAGGAGGGGACCTTATGGATCTGACAACCAGCCGAGCCGGCACGTCAGTCTCCCGTCGTCCTAAACTACCTAAACAGGGCAGTTCATCACGACTATCGCTGCGGATGATCCGTGTTAAGCATATTATCGTTGCATTGCTATTATCTATATTTTTCTTTTTAGCATTTTGTTTTGTCTCGCTCCATGGCTACATCGCTTGGGTACTATCCAATCCAACCGTCGCGCCACTGTACTCCAATCCTATGATGGCCAAAGGCCTCGCCTACGAGGATGTAACCTTCCCAGCTAAGGATGGCAGTCGCATGATGAACGGCTGGTATATTCCAGCCAAGGATGCCACTAAGACTATCGTGTTCAGCCATGGCTATGGTGCCAACCGCGAAGAGTCTTGGGTACCTATGTACGATCTCGCTCACTATGCACACAGTCTGAATTTCAATGTCGTAATGTTTGATTACGGATTTGCTGCCCAAGGTAATAAGGATATTGCAACCGGCGGCAAAAAAGAATCCCAGCAGCTTCTAGGCGCCATTGATTTCGCAAAGGAACGCGGGGCTAAAGAGCTCGTTGTTTGGGGCTTCTCCATGGGTGCTGGCACAGCACTGCAGGCAGGATTAGTATCTGAGGACATCGACGCGATGATTCTGGACAGCACCTTTTTGTTAGAACCAGACACGCTGTATCATAATATCAAGCAGAATATCGATCTGCCGCGCCAGCCTTCCCTGGCGATCATGGAAATGCTGTTCCCGGTACTGAACGGTACGGGACTAGATCAGATTCCATATGCAAAGGTTAAATCCAAAGATTATCCTTTCCCTATCCTATTCATGCATGGAACCAAAGACGATAAAGCCCCTTATCCTATTGCCGAAGAACTAGCAGCAAATCAGAACAATCCGTTCTCTGATTCCTGGATCATCGAGGGTAGTCATCATGAGCTGTTGTTCCGCGAGCATCCCCGTGAGTATTTGCGGCGGGTCTCCGCTTTTTTAGGGAATGTCCATCTGGCCAAAAATATTAATGGCGATCAGCCGGCGATGGCAAGTAATTAACTAAGCGCTAATAACCATACGAACAGCCTCTTCCAGGGACAGAAAGAAATGTATCCTAGGAAGAGGCTGTTTTCATCCCCTGGAAAGAAAGAAGCCAAAGAGCTCTAAGTTTATGTTCTTCATAACCTTCCAAGACCGTTCATATAATGGACTGATAAAGACATATCACGGGAGGTTTTCTTGGCATGCTATATGTATACGGGCCGATGCTGCCAGTACGTATCCTGGAAGAAATCGTATTTTGGAAAACACAAGAGAAAGAGCATACCGAAGTCATCAAAGCGATCGTCCCTAAATTAGAGGACCCTTATGTGAAACTCCTCGATGAATGGGCCGTTGTTTTTGGTGCAACTGAGCAGGCGGCACAGCAGCTATTGAATGCTGCCCTTTCCGCTTCTCCTCCGCCACAGGCAGAACTCACTGCGGAAACGGAGAAACTGCTACATATCTCCTGCAATCAATCCCAAGAGTTCGTCCGGCAGCTCTTTGCCATCATGGAGAGTAGCGCAGCGGTCAAAGCCGTCCCCCTTGCAACTACTGTGATTCTGCATATTATTCGCGAATCAGAATACTTCTTAGCCGTACTGCAGACACTCAGCTCGCCCGGAAAGCTATCACAAGTCATGCGCGATTACACAGAGGATTATGTCGTAAACATCGATACAGACGATACCATGCGGAATGATGGATTTTCTACTTTTACTGACACTGTTCCTGATATCCGCGATAAAAACGACGCGGTACCCATTGGCGGCCATACGCTACCTCCCTTGCCTTACGCCTATAATGCACTAGAACCTTATATTGACGAAAAGACGATGAGAATTCATCACGATAAGCACCATCAAAGTTATGTAGATGGATTAAACAAGGCTGAAGTTAAATTAGCAGATTCCCGTAAGAACGGTGACTTCGATCTCGTTAAACATTGGGAGAGAGAATTAGCCTTTAATGGTGCAGGCCACTATCTTCACACGATCTTTTGGAACGTGATGTCTCCGCAAGGTGGGGGCCGCCCAACAGGTGCTTTACTAGAAGCTATAGAACAAAGCTTTGGAAGCTATGACAGCTTCAAGAAACAGTTCACCGAAGCTGCGAATAAAGTAGAAGGTGGCGGATGGGCCATTCTCGTCTGGAGCCCACGTAGCCATAGACTAGAAATTCTCACTGCGGAAAAACATCAAAATTTATCGCAATGGGACGTTGTTCCGCTCTTGGCCTTGGATGTATGGGAACATGCCTACTATCTGAAACATCAGAATAATCGTGCGGATTATATTAACGATTGGTGGAAGGTCGTCAACTGGCCATATGTGTCAGAGCGTTATGCCGCTGCCAGTAAACTGGCATGGAAGCCTTACTGATCTCTTACCACTTCGTAGAAGACATCACTTCTATTCGCTTATATTGACCCAAAAGGACCCATCGTTCACAAAAAGTGAATGATGGGTCCTTCTAATTTCGAGGCATAGACACCTCTATATACTATTCTTTAATCAAGCTCAGAAACTCCGCACGAGCGGCGGCATCCTCTCGGAAGACCCCTCTAGTAGACATGGTTACCGTCTTACTTCCTGGCTTCTTCACTCCACGTGCGCACATACAAAGATGTTCACCTTCCACAACGACCATAACGCCGTGAGGGCTTAGTACCTCCGTCATAATATCCGCAATTTGCGTCGTAATGCGCTCTTGAACCTGCAAACGCCGACTCACTGCTTCAACTAGGCGAGCTAATTTGCTGAGCCCGGCAATCCGTCCGCTCGGAATGTATCCAATATGCACTTTACCGAAGAATGGAGCCATGTGATGCTCACATTGGCTGTAATAGACGATATCCTTCACGATCACTAGCTCTTCATGAGACTCATCAAAAGTAACACCGAGCGCCTCGCGGGGATCTATCGAATAACCGCCGAATATCTCCTCGTACATCCGCGTAACACGTGCTGGTGTTTCAAGCAGTCCCTCGCGGCCGGTATCTTCACCGATTAATTCTAATATTTTCTCAACGTGATACTCGATTTGCTCACGGTTCTCTGATACTTTACCGTTCACGTATTCATTGATGTTCCCCATGATGTCTCCCCCTTCCGCACCCGTATAATTTCTATCCGGACCCGGTTACTTACTTCTACGTTTATTCCCTTTAGCAGCTCCTGGTCGGGCGCCTGTCTGGTTCTGATTCTTCATCATCTGTTGGGCACGTTGCATTTGTTTCCCATTCAGGTTATAACCCATTTGTTTCGCAACCTTTTGCAGCATTTCAGGATCATTCTGCATAGTTGTCATTTGTCTGCGCAGATAATACACACCGATAAAAAATCCACCGATGAGACCTACGACCAATGTAATAATAGGTAATGCGATATTCATCTAAAGCCCACCTCTACACTCTATTGTCTGCATCGCCATATGGCACGCGAATCTATCATAGCATTTCGAGAACTGGACAGCAATTGGGAATATGCAACCTGTCTATGATCTTTTTCCTTCATTAAACATCGCTGTCCTCTCGTGCCTGCTTCGCAGTAAGGAGCACATCCTGTGCCCGGCTCAGCATTTCTTTTACCGTGTCATGCTCTTCGCGCTCTAAAGCCGATTCAACAGCAGCTAGAGCCTCCTCACCACCGATGCGTCCCAGCGCCCAAGCAGCAGTGCCTCGCATCTCAGGCCGCGACTCTTTCAGAACAATTTCTGTTAGCTTTGGCACCGCTTCTACTTCCTTGAAATTACCGAGAGCGATGATCGCATTTCGTTGCATCGGCTTTTTGCCTCTCCAGGCAGCAGAGCTATTTCCGAATCTCTCTTTGAATTCACGGTTGCTAAGATCCAGGATTGGCATTAACAATGGCTTCACGATCTCAGGATCAGGCAGCATCTGAGGGCGATGATTCCAGTTCTTCCCACGATTCTTGGGACATACAATCTGGCAGGTGTCACAGCCGTATAGACGGTTGCCAATCTTGGTCATGTATTCATCACTCAGAAATCCTTTGGTCTGCGTCAGAAAAGAAATACAAGCCTGCGCGTTAAGTTGACCCGGACCCACCAGCGCGCCGGTTGGGCAGGCATCAATACACTTGGTACATTCCCCACAGCCTTCTTCAACAGGCTCATCCGGAGCAAACGGAATGTTCGTAACCATCTCCCCTAGATAAATCCAGGATCCCCATTTGGGCGAGATGATGGAACAGTTTTTGCCGCTGAAGCCTATTCCTGCTCTTTCCGCAACCGCTCTATCTACCAGCACACCGGTATCGACCATACTTTCCAGTACAGCCTCCGGCACACGCTCATGAATAAAGTCCTCTAGCTTACTCAAGGCCTCCCTCAGCACATGATGATAATCCCTGCCCCATGATGCTCTGGCGAGAATACCTCTTCGTGCACCTGGCTCAGACTTCGGAGGATTCTCCATTTTGGAAGGATAGGCCACAGCAATTGAAATAATAGATAAGGGCTTGTCCCCAGAGCTCAGAGCGGGGATTGTCCTTTTATCCAGATCCGGTTCCTCGAAACCAGATTCATATCCTTTGTCTCGGTGGTCTTGCAAAATATTTTTCAGATATAAAAAAGGCTCTGCTGTAGTAAACCCGATATCATCAATACCGAGTGACGTCGCAGCCTCCTGAATCTCCGCTTTAAGCTGTGCCCACTTGGAAGGCGGGGGAGCATACGGTGACTGAAATGTATTGTTCATTTCCGCCTTCTCCTTTCATGTTATCGATATAATTCTTATAACCCTTTCAGTTTAGACAGCGGCCACCAGATATAATCCGCCCTGCCTACAATCATGTCCTGTGGGATGGAGCCGAAATAACGGCTATCTTTGCTTGCTGAAGCATGACGGTTATCTCCCATGACAAAATAGTTTCCGCTCTCCACAGTTAACGCAGCGAAATCCGGGTCTTCAATCTCAGTATCGATATAGGGCTCATTCACTATTTTTCCATTCACATATAACTGGTGATCCTTCACTTCTATGATATCTCCAGGTATACCAATGACTCGTTTCACTAAAAAGTCCTTCCGGCTAGGCCCCGTGCTAGGATCATGAAGAATGACGACATCCCCGTGTTTTGGGTTTACAAACATCAATGAAAGCTTATTAATAAAGAGCCTCTCACCTTCCACAAGCGTTGGCTGCATAGACTGACCTTTAACCGTTGATATATTGAACACAAAAATATTAAGAACCGACATTACCGCAAAGACAACTACCGCTGTAAGCAACCAATCCTTCAATTCCGCGGCCAAACGACCACCAAAGCCTTTCTTTGATCTGGAGGATCTATGTCTTTGCTTCCGATTACGTATGAACTCTACTTGGGACTCCTGACTCAATATGTCACCTCTTATTCTCAATTATTGATGTCTATACTTGCAGATATTATAACAATAAAAAAGCATATCTCCCAGCCATTAGTAATGGACTTCTGGAAAATACGCTTGAGTATGAATGAAACAGACTATATCATCAACTATAGTTCTATATTTAGTAAATGTTTCCGCTTACGCAGCTGAGTGATCAAAATTACCCAACAATGCTCAGCTTCCGGACAGATTTAAAAATTTGATTCTCGCTATATCCCATAGCTTCATACAATGGCAATGCAAAAGAATTATGCTCATCGACGGCTACGTAGATACCACTAACCTTACGAGCTTGAAACCTGGATTCCATAGCCGATACCAGACTTCTACCGACTCCTCTGCGGCGATAATCAGGATGTACAGCAATCCGGAAATAACAACCGTGGTTTTTCTCAATCGTACCAATCAGTGCTCCAACAATTTCTTCTTCATCTTCCGCAACTACAATGAGATCTGAATCCCATGAAAGCTGCCTGGAGAAAGGCTCGATAGTGTTCTCGAAACATTCTTCCGATAATGCGGTTTGCAGCAAATCAGTCACAGGGCTAACGTCGCTTAATTGAAAGGAACGAACGTGCATTCTTTAAAATCTCCCTTGTCTATGGCTTATGAATTTAACAAAAAGAAGGGGTTCCCTTAACATTGAGAAAATAAAAAAAAGCATCAAATACCGAGGAATACCTGCTTTTAAATCTATTAAAGCACACTTTTCTCGTGATATCATCATTTTTCTTTTGAAAGCGCTTAATATCAAGCGTTTACATTTTGGCTGAGATTCATTGTTTCATTATAAGGGTAATTATAAAGAGTTATGTCTATGGGGTGACGGCTCTTTATTTTAACATTTTAAATACAATTGATGATCCTGTTTACACTCCCATCATACTTTATAAACATTTATGTTTGTTTAGTGTTGCATTATTGATCCAGATACTGTTTAATTAAAGTATCCTATTGGGAGATACCCTATAGTACATATCAACAATAAAGAATTTTGACGATAAACCGCCGAAGTTCTTTATCTATACAAATTCTAATATACTCAGGAGGGATTTTTCCATGGCATTTCAATTACCAGCACTTCCTTATGCAAACAACGCACTCGAACCACACATCGACGCTTTGACGATGGAAATTCACCATGATAGACACCATAACACATATGTGACTAATCTGAACGCAGCTTTGGAAAAGGCACCTGAATTGCAAAGCAAAAGCATCGAAGAACTTCTTACAGATCTGAACGCTGTACCTGAAGCTATCCGCACTGCTGTTCGTAACAATGGTGGCGGACACGCTAACCACACCTTGTTCTGGGAAGTTATCGGACCAAACGGCGGCGGCGCACCAACTGGCGCACTTGCAGCAGCTATTGACAGCGAACTGGGCGGATTCGAAAAATTCAAAGAAGATTTCGCAGCAGCAGCAACTACTCGTTTCGGCAGTGGCTGGGCTTGGCTAGTTGTTAAAGATGGCAAACTGGCAGTAACAAGCACACCTAACCAAGACAACCCAATCAGCGAAGGCGCTACTCCAATCCTCGGACTTGATGTATGGGAGCACGCTTACTACCTGAACTACCAAAACAAACGCCCTGATTACATCAAAGCGTTCTGGAACGTAGTAAACTGGGAAGAAGTTGGCAAACGTTACGAAAGCGCGAAATAAGGAATTAAATTCGGCTTGAGCTTATAGCTTAATAGCCAATTTAAAAAGGTATCCTCTGGCCTAATAGGCTGCGGGATACCTTTTTTTATGTTGCTCTACTGGGCAGAATCCCCAAATAGCCTTCGTCTTACTATAATTAGGGAAAAACTCCCTGAAATTCAGCGATATTCTCCATAAACACTAGTAATAAGGGAAAACCTCCCTAAAAACCAGCGGTTCTGGAGCATAAATAAGATATTCACCGAATTTTTAGGGAGGTTTTCCCTAAAATGATTAAAAATAGGCGGAAAGGGCATGATTTCAGGGAATAATTCCCTAAAAACAATTTTGATCACTCTTGAGGTCATAAAACAACAGAAGCAATTAGATGTAAGCATAGTACATTCCATACTTCTACATCAAACATTCTCTACTTCCCCGACTTCGCCAGCTCTTCCTGCTCATCGAAATAAAGATTCAGCAGCTTCAAGAAGACATTAGGGAACGCATAATTAGCCATGTCCTCACGACTGATCCAGCGCACGGCTCCGCCATCCTCTGGACTAGCATTACCATCCTCAAATTTCTCGATGGACACGCTGCTGTCCATCTCTGGGAACAGGCCTGCATCCGCGGTGTAGGCTGCCCGTCCTTCTGCCGCTATTGGCAGCGGAAGGGCGTCCTCCTCCCTGCAGCGATACACCTGCAGGGTCCACACAATATGGCTGAAGATATGCTCAGCAGCCATCCAGTGCTCCTCAGGCCGGGCGGAGATCCCGGCCTGCCGCAGTGACCGGCGCAGCCGGTCCAGCGCCGCGGCCTCCGGCAGCCGCGCGCTCTTAGCGCCGCCTTCCGCTGGCGGCGCCTGCCAGTGCGGCAGCTCCCACATGCGGGCTAACAGCCCGCTTTGTGGCCGCTGCCGGATGAGCACTTGGCCCGCATGGGCACCGCGGCCCTCGATTAAGGCCGCCAGCCGCTCCTCTGGGCGCGGCGGCTTGGCCTTAGTCTTGACGGGCAGCGAAGTCTCGCAGCCCGCCAGGCGCGCAGCGCAATGCTCCATCACCGGGCAGGTTAAGCAGCTCGGTGATTTCGGGGTGCATACGAGCGCCCCGAGCTCCATAAGCGCCTGATTAAATGAGGCAGCTTCCCCCTCCGGGATCAGCTCAGCCGCCAGGCGCTCCATTTTCACGCGGGTGGGTCCCTTAGCGATATCATCCTCGATGAGGAAGTATCGGGACAACACCCGCATTACATTACCATCTACCGCTGGCTCTGGCCGATTAAACGCGATGCTGAGAATAGCCCCTGCTGTGTAAGGACCCACTCCCTTTAAGCTGAACACCGCATCACGGTCATTCGGCACCTGTCCACCATAAAGCTCCTTTACCTGCTTGGCTGCATGCTGTATATTACGTGCGCGGGAATAATATCCTAAGCCTTCCCAACACTTAAGCACGTCTTCTTCAGGGGCGTCAGCGAGTGACTCCACCGTCGGAAAGCGTTCAATAAAACGATTAAAATAAGGGATTACCGTATCTACCCTTGTCTGTTGCAGCATAATTTCAGAAATCCAAATATAATAAGGATTGCGATGCCTGCGCCATGGCAAATCTCGTTTCTGCCCTTGATACCACTCCAGCAAATGATAACTGAAATATTGCTTGGCCTCTCGCAGCTCCTGATCTTGTTTATCTTGTCCTTCTTTAAAATCCAGCTGTTTTGGTCGTTCATCTTGATTTTGCAGATCTTGTCCTTTTTTTAACTCTCGTCCTTCTTCTCGTTCCTGCAAATCCTGTCGTTCTTGTTGTTTCATTGTAACTCTCCTTGCCCTTCTATAATCACGGTTCAATTCATGAACCTAGCTCCTCCACCACCGCAAAAGCTGAAGCCAAATCACGGCCATGTGTTATCGTAAGATGAATGGTATACTTCTGTCCTTCAGGTAGATCTAGTCTGCTCCAGGCTTCGCATGATAAGGTTACTTCCGGCTTACCTTTACGGTCAGGTAATATCTCAATATCCTGAAAACCAACCACATTACCAATGCCACAACCTAAAGCCTTCACAACGGCTTCCTTGGCAGCAAAACGCCCGGCTACGAACTCAGCCAACCTTCCACCTCGTTGCTCAGCAAGCTGGTACTCTTGCTCCGTTAGGATGCGCTGGTTGAATTTCTTACCCTGTCCCCTGCGCATTACCTCTGAGATTCGCTCAATTTCTAACACATCATGTCCGATTCCGTAAATCAAAATTTCACGCTCCTTATGGACGTGTATCCTATACTACTTCAATAATGGTATGATCATTATACAGGTCATTCATTTCAATTTTAAATTATAGTCCTATAAGATTCTTTCTGCTATCTTAAAAGAAAATGCTTTGGAAGTCTATCTAGGCGCCTTCGTGATGGACTTGCTGATTTACTTCATTTATATATAGAGAGAGGGGATTACCCTATGCAGCATCGTAATTTCGAAATACCCGCTGGTGAAGACGCTGTTCTCCGCTGCTCACACTTTCCTGCCCAAGAAGCACCTAAGAGCCTTATCGTTATTGCACACGGCTACAAGGGCTTCAAAGATTGGGGGATGTTTCCTTACATAGCCACTACTCTCAGCCAAGATCATGAAGTGATCACCTTCAACTTCTCTCATGCTGGAATCGGAGAGGATCTGCTGCATTTTACCGAGCTTGAAAAATTCGCCCGCAACACCTTTCGTCGCGAGCTGAAGGACATGGAAATACTGTTGTCCTACCTTAGCCAGCACCCGAAATTCGGCAGCTTGCCCTTATTCCTTCTAGGACATAGTCTTGGAGGGGGCATTTGTCTAGTCTACACACTTGATCATCCGAGTGAAGTTAGCGGGGTCATCTCCTGGAACGGGGTTACGAAGCTCGATTTGTTGACGGAAGAACAAAAGCAGGAGATGAAGCAAACAGGACGAACCCATGTCCTTAATGCACGCACAGGCCAACAAATGCCGCTGGATGCTGTTATTTTAGAAGATATGGAGAACCAACAAGAACGTTATAATATCCTTGAACGCATGAAGACAGCGTCCTTCCCAGTTGTTCTTATTCAAGGCAGTCTGGATGGAGCGCACCTCCGGCAAGGATCTGAGCAGCTCACTAAACTCCGGCCCGATATTAACTGGGTTCATATTCCTGAGGGTAATCATACCTTCGGTACTGTGCATCCTTTTGCCGGCACTACCCCACAATTGGAGCTTGCGATTGCTTCGACCACTAATTTTATCGATCAAACGCTGGCTAACTAAGATTCTTGTAGCTTATCCATCTCACAAAAAACCGCCACGAGAGCTGCTACAACGCAGACCCGTGGCGGTTTCTACTTCTACCTATTCTAAATTCCAGGAATGACATTGCGCTTATGCGCCGTTCTCCGGTAGTAATTCTCGAGTTTCTCCGCTACCTCAGGGTCAACCTGTTTGCCTTCCAAATAATCGCTATTATCGTCATAAGTAATGCCCAGCTCTGTTTCATCCGTCTGCCCCGGCCATAAGCCTGCCGTAGGTGCTTTAGTAACAATATCCGCAGGCACACCAATATGAGCCGCTAATTGACGAACCTGACGTTTATTAAGTGTGGATAGAGGTGTAATATCTACAGCGCCATCCCCCCACTTGGTGTAGAAACCCGTAATGGCTTCTGAAGCATGATCCGTTCCTACTACAATCAGATTGTTCTCAAAAGAGAGCGCATATTGCATAACCATACGTGTTCTCGCTTTAACATTCCCCTTGCCTTGATGGGTCATATGACGATGTTGGCCCAAGGACTTCAGGCTATGCTCAACTTCAAGCGCAATCTCATTTACAGCTTCCTCAATGTTTGTCTCCACGGTATGGGTCAGATTAAAAGCTTTTGCGACATCATAGCTGTGCTGGATATCCTCTTGAACACCATATGGCTGGTATACGCCAAGCGTAATATACTCTGTGCCTTCTTGAGCCGACAGCTCGTCCGTAGCCCGCTTACACAGACCCGCAGCTACCGCGCTGTCCACCCCGCCGCTAATGGCGATCAATAATCCTTTGGCACCTGCCTTCAGCACGTACGACTTTAAGAAATCAACCCGTTTGCGTACCTCTGCTTCTACATCAATCGTTGGCTTCACACCAAGATCTGCAATAATTTCTTCCTGTAAACTCACAAACCACACCCCGTTCCATCAGAAATGGTTCCATATCCATCAAAATATCCATACCAAGTGAAGCTCTATGCTTCTAAGTATATTCTATCCCATTATCGCTCTTATATTTTGAAAAATCCCGCAACAGCCGAATTACCGACTAATGCGAGATTATATGGAATAACTTTTTTACTTGCAAAAACGATCAAAAACTTCTTTCAACTCAGCAGCAATTTCAGCAGCCGAACGATTCTCAACACTATGGCGCTCAATAAAATGAACGAGCTCTCCATCCTTCATCAATGCGATGGAAGGGGAAGATGGCGGATAAGGAGCAAAATATTCACGCGCTTTAGCAGTAGCTTCTTTCTCTTGACCTGCAAACACTGTGAACAAGTGATCAGGAGCGATCTCATTTTGCAAAGCCTGAGCTACACCAGGACGGCATTGTCCAGCGGCACAACCACAGACCGAATTCACGACTACAAGCGCCGTACCTTTTGCGGTAGGAAGAGTGGCTTCCACCTCTTCTGGAGTCATAAGCTCCTGAAACCCAATGCTTGTAAGGTCATCACGCATAGGCTGAATCGAATCTCTCATATATTGATTAAAAGACATGGACATTTCTCTGCACTCTCCTTCACTGATTACTGTTTTGTCAGATAACATTACAGCAGTACTTACTAACTTTATTATACATTCATACTCTGTGAAAGCAAGAGATGCTACAGTAACCTGATTCAATCCGCAAGCATGGCTTCGCTATATTCTTCCTTTACTAAAGGGAATGAGATGGTAAATACTGTACCCTCTCCTTCTACAGAATCTACAGTTATTTTACCGTTATGCCGTTCCACAATACTGAGACACAAGGATAACCCTAGACCCGTCCCCTCCCTTTTTGTTGTGAAGAAAGGGGAAAACAACTTCTCTCGTTGACTGTCCGACATACCTATTCCTCTATCCCTTACAATCAGCTCCACTTGTTCCTGAGTACTATGTGTTTCCAGTGTCAGAATCCCCTTGGATCCCATAGCCTCCATGCCGTTTCGGCCTAAATTAAGGATAAGCTGCTTGATTTCCCGAACGTTTAACTCCAATTCATGGATGGATGCGTTCAGCTTTAGCTCAACACTTTGACCACGAAGATTAGCATCCGCCCACAGCAGCGGACTGACTTCTTCTATAACTCGGTGTAATAACACTTTCTCCTTATCGGATATCCGGCTCTGCGCCAGCGATAGGAAATCATTAATAATGCTATTCGCCCGATCCAGCTCCTCCAATACGATCTGATAATAAGAATCCAAGTCATCCGAGCTCTTTTCTCTCATTAGCTGTAAAAATCCGCGAACTACCGCCATAGGATTACGAATTTCATGGGTAATTCCGGCTGCCATCTGCCCTACTAAGCTCAAACGTTCCACATGATCCAGCTCTGAGCGGAGTTTCACTTCATCCGTAATATCCTGTGCAATGAGTACCACTCCACTCGTTAATCCTGAGTTCTTATGCATTAGTGGCGCTGAATAAATTTGATAGATCCGCGTTCCATGAATCATTCGCTCATGGGAACGCCGTTTATGCTGAATGTTATCCCGTACCCTCATATATGCATCAACATCCGCTGAACCATTAAAAAATTCCCTAACCGGCTTGCCAATAATATCTTCCCTTTTCAAATTGGGATAATGAATTCGTGCCATTCCCAACATACAATCATTGAGGTCGGTCACAACTCCGTGATCATCCAGGGACATAATACTCAGAGGTACTACATTTGTAATCTGCTGCAGCTTCTCAGACTCCCACTGGAAATTATCACTTATACTTTCCATATGTATTTTAGCCCGCCAACTACTCCAGACCATTTCAACAAAATAAACAAAAATACCGCCTAGTGCGATACTGAAAAATAGATACAAAGTAATCAAAAGTGACTCGCCAGAATGAGCCTCATATATATTTTTTCCACCTATAATAGGCACAAGTGCAATGAACAACATATTCGGACAAAGAACCATCCATAACATACCTATCTTCTCTACCACTGTGCCTTTCTTAAAAGGCTTAGCTAGCCCAAACAGCAACGGATATAATAATATTCCTGAATTTAATATCATATTACTTATTCCTGCTGGCTCTGCAATGAATATATTACAGACAAGCAAAAAGATGGACAGCAGAATGCCTGAACGTACAGTTCCATATAAAATACCGATATAAGCAGGAATCATTCCTAAATTCAAATAAGCAATACCGAATAAAGTCGTCGAAAGAAGAGAGCATAGCATAAGACTTAACGCACACGCCAAAACCAAAAAAGTTTGATTATCCGGGAAACTACCTTTTTTTCGAGCCACAAGCCCTCGGTCCACCCACCACTGAATCAGAAAAAGAAAGGAGCATGCTGCCGATATTTGCAATAATATATCCTTAATTGCGCCAATAATTACAATCACACCCCAAAATGGACAAATTCCCCTACATGACTAGATTAAAGCACAGGATTACTCTCCTGACAACGATTATAACCAAGTGAGCGGACAAGACTGGTTACATGACAGTCAGAATGGTATGATTCCGTTAGGAAAACACGAAGTAACACCCGTGTCTTAACATGTAAAGGAGTAAAATTTCATGAGCAACTTCGATGTGATCGTCATAGGTGGCGGCCCTTCGGGATTAATGGCAAGCGTGGCCGCAGCAGAACACGGGGCATCCGTACTACTGATCGACAAGGGAGCTAAGCTAGGACGAAAGCTCGGAATATCTGGTGGCGGACGCTGCAATGTAACGAACGTCAAGGAGAGAGATGAGTTAATCTCCCATATCCCGGGAAACGGGCGGTTTTTGTATAGCGCCTTCGACCATTTTAATAATCAAGATATCATTGCCTTTTTTGAAGGCTTAGGCATTGCATTAAAGGAAGAAGACAACGGACGGATGTTTCCCGTCTCCGATAAGGCCTCCAGCGTCGTCTCCGCCTTAATCAACAAAGTACGGGGTCTAGGTGTGCAGATTATGACGGATAGTCCTGTTTCACGTGTAATATATGGAGAAGGGGCTGTTAAAGGCGTTCAGCTAGGCTCGGGCAAAACGATTTCCAGTGCTGCCGTAATCATCGCCACCGGAGGAAAGTCCGTTCCTCAGACCGGCTCTACTGGAGATGGGTACCCATGGGCTGAAGACGCAGGCCACACCATTACTGAGCTATTTCCGACAGAGGTACCGATTATTTCACGGGAAGAGTGGATTAAATCCGGTGAGCTGCAAGGATTGTCGCTACGCGATGTGGCACTTACTGTATGGAATCCAAAAGGAAAGAAGGTCATTTCTCATCGCGGAGATATGATCTTCACCCATTTTGGATTATCGGGGCCAATTGCACTGCGCTGCAGCCAATTTCTGAGACAGGTCCAGCGTAAATCAGGGAATGACACGGTTGAGATGTCCATCGATCTCTTCCCTGATCTGAACTTGCAAGAAGTGGAATCATCGCTGCAGGACAAGCTGGACCAGGAGCCAAAGAAAGCGATCCGCAATTCACTAAAGGGGCTGCTGCCAGAACGTCTCATTCCCCTCTTGTTAGCTAAAGCTGACCTGGATGGAGATATTACGGGTCATCATGTATCCAAGATTGGATTGCATGCGCTAGCAGGTATCTTGAAAAGGATGCCCGTTAATGTTCATGGTACCCGATCCCTGTCCGAAGCCTTTGTTACGGGCGGCGGCGTAAATCTGAAAGAGATCGATCCCAAAAGAATGGAATCTAAGCTTATGCAAGGGTTATTCTTCTGTGGAGAGGTACTCGATATCCATGGCTACACTGGTGGCTACAATATTACAGCAGCGTTCTCTACTGGATATACAGCAGGCAAACATGCCGCTGACCTTCGCCTTAGTTAATGCGTTGCAACTAAAAACAGCGTGACTTGAGAGGCTTCTCAAGTCACGCTGTTTTTTTTTATCTATCTATCAATCTTTGCCCAATCGGAACGTACCAAATATTCTGCTGATAAAGAGTCCAACCATGTATCCAACCGGTACGAACAAGATGATCCCCCACCATCCATATAAAGAGAGACAGATTAGTGCGGAGGTAATCATTGTAAAGGGAAGTAATAAAATAGGGACCGCATGCATACCCGCTTCAGCCTTTTGTTCTTTCGTAAATGGAAGTATCCCAATGTAATCATCTCCAACAAACAAAGACCAGAACGAAAACAGCCAAAAAGTCATAAGCGATGTTAATACTACAAATCCTAGCCATTTAAATCCCGATGGAATGATAAGGATCGCTACCGCGGACACGGCAGTGAAAGCCAAGTAAAGTTTTAAATGGGCCGGATTCCGTATGAGTGCCTTAATTGCTGCCGCAGAGAAACGGCTCTCGGCAGTCTTTGATTTAAGCAAAGGCTGCGACTTCCGGAAAATCCATGGCTTATGGCGAGTCGGGCGAGGTTTATCCAGAACATGGCGGAGCAGTATGGCCGCTATCTTCATTCGCTGCTTGTAGTCCTCGCGCACATCGTTCATAAATGTCCCACGCATCAATAAGCGCCACCGGAAAGCAAATATTGCAACGACTGTGAATACAATTGCACTCAGCAATATGATGAGCGGGCGATCATTCCAAAGGCTAGCTACTCTGAAATAAATAGCGTTCGGGACGGAGATCGCCAAAAATAGCCATAACCAGCGACGCCAACCTTGCTTCTGTACTTTTACAAGATGTCCAAGTAACTTAACACACCAACTGCACGCCAAGGTCAGAGCGAATAGCGCCCATACCTCCGATGACGTCATCTCAAATCCCCGAATCAGAAAAGGCAGTAACAGTGCAAAAGCTACACAGAACTTCAGCGAGGTTACAATCAGGCTGTAGAGCAACCCGCGAAATAAGATCGTATTCATCCATCGTTGCCGTTGTCTAAGAAATAATAGATCGCCTTCCTGCAATAACAGCACCAAGCCCCCGTTGCAGATCAAGAGCACTAATAATGAAGGAATGAGCATAAACGGCAAATTCACACTCCAAGCCGGTAGCGCCTCATTCCAGAACCCATAATACAAACGCCCTCCCAATAATCCCCCGGGAATAAGAATATATAAAAGAACAGTCCAATCAGCCGCCGTACGGATAATAGCGGATTGCTCACGCCAATGAGAGAATAGCCGCCGTCTGAATAGTTGTTTAGCGTTAGAAAAAGCAAACGCCCGCTGTCCCTGCTTACTCATGTTAATTCGTCGAAGCAATCAAACAACGACGCCTCCGGCAGTCCAGCATAATCACGTATATCTTCGAGTGTTCCTGAGGCGGCAACCTTTCCCCCGGAGATCAATACGAAATCATCGCATATCTTCTCTGCTGTATCCAGTACATGCGTAGACATTAATACACCAGCTCCGCGCTTCCGCTCCGCTTCTAGCAGCCGCAGGAAATCTTTAGTGGCGCGAGGGTCTAAACCAATAAATGGCTCGTCCACAATATAAACATCCGGCTGTACCAAGAAGCCAAGCATTAGCATCATTTTTTGTTTCATGCCCTTAGAGAATCCAGCTGGAAGATCATTGCGCACATGACCCATACCAAACTGCTTCAACAGTCTTTCTGCAGTTTCTTCGAACTGTTCGTACTTCAGTCCGTAGGCAGCGGCCGCTAAATCCAAGTGCTCCCACAATGTCAAATCCTCATAAAACACAGGCTGCTCCGGTACATAAGCGTAAGATTTATTAACTCCACTAAAAGACACCTTAGCCTTGGTATTCTTCAACAAACCAAGCAGGGTCTTAATGGTTGTACTTTTCCCAGCACCATTAGGTCCGATCAGTCCGAGCAGTTGACCTCGCTTCACTTGAAAAGAAATATCGAATATGCAAGGATCTCCCGCTTCATAGCCAGCTTCATCGATCTCAACATCGAGCACAATGTCGTCATAGCTCTCGGTATCCACTGTAGTTTCTTCTTTTTCCATACTCTCCATCTCCTAGTACTTCTAATAAATACTATTATAAATTGCATTCCCTATTGCGTATATGAATGATATTCAAATGATCAACAGAGGCAATCGTAACTTATCTAATCGTACTATATATTTTTCCTGAAAATAATCAAGCTGCTTTTTTCACAATAATAACTTAAGCCCTGCGCAATAGCGAATAAAAGAAACCTCCCATCAAAGGGAGGTCTGTCCTACAAAGTCCATGTTATTTGTTGCAGCTATTCCTTCCTGCTTCTTGATCGCCGCTTCATCCCTGCGCTCGATTTTACCACGCAGCATTAACAGCCCTAGTCCTAGCAATCCTGTAAGCAAACCAGATAGAATAAAGGCAGATACCGGCCCCGATGCTGTCACTAAGGCTCCACCGGCTACAGGTCCTAGAATAACAGCTGCGCTTGTCAGGCTGCCTATGGTTCCAAATACACGACCCGTGTATTCCGCAGGTGTCCGCTGCTGGAGCATTGAATTGAAGGGGATAAACGCTAGTCCTGCACCCACACCAGCAAACATGAAGGACCCAAACAAAGCAATGTTCATCCAGATTCCGGCTTGACCATGAGCAGTTACGATCCCTGCACTTGAGAAGACAACGCCCATGATTACAGCCCCTAATCCCATAAAAATAAGCGGATGCTTACCACTGCCTAATCGGCTTACAAGCAGCGCAGATAGCAAGGTTCCAAAGCCACTGGCTGCTACACACCACCCCAGCAGATCTCCGTTCACACCTGGAATCTCCCGGAATAACGTTACAATCTGAGAGTCTCCGATCTGTAGCATTAGCAGCACCAGTACTAGCATAACAATGCCACACAGCACTACAGGCATTCCTGCAATCACATGCAGACCTGCCAACATTTCTTGGCGGAAGGATTTACGCACATCCGTATCCCCCGAGCTTGCTTCCGTATCTTCCTTCTTTATCACAGCTGTACGCGGTAAGCCAAGCAAAATAATCGCCGATAAAACGAATGTAGCAGAATCGATCATATAACAAACAGATATGCCGAAGGCTGCAACTAGCAATCCACCAAGCGCTGGACCCACAATTTTAGTTATCTGCTCTATAGATGAGCTAAGCGCCATTGCTTTATCCATCTGAGCCGCAGGAACAAGTTCCTTAATCTTTCCGCTTTTGGCCGGAGAGAACAGCACATCCATACATCCCTTAGCCAGCAGCAGCACATAAACCTGCCACAGCGAGCCTGCAAATACCAAGCAAATAACAACCGCTGCACGGGCTATATCCGAACCAATCATTAGTGCCTTGCGGTTAAAACGATCACTTAAGTAACCTGCAAACGGTCCTCCTAAGAGCAAAGGCACTGCCATACATAAAGATATAGCCGTAATTTCCCACGGTGTGGCATTCCATTTAAACCCTACCATTGTCAGTAGCGCTAGTATATGCAACCAGTCTCCTACATTCGATACAAGCTGTGCCGCAATAAGCAGCATGAATGGTTTATTTGCGGTTAGCTTACTTTCTTTTAAATCATCAATATGATGTTCCTCCATCCTTCCTTCACTCCCCGTTACTATTTCTCAATGAAATAATAGTAAAATATTGGGGATTGTCATTCATCCGTCTGGAGGCGTAAATAACACTGAACCGGGGGATGAAATTGATATCCTTTCAGAGACTGAAGTAAAAAAACATTCAATTTCAGCGTCTTCAAAAAATTGTTTGATTTTTAATAATTAAAAGTTGCTCATTGTGACAAATCACATGTTCTTCATTCGATCTTTCACGTATTCTATTGTTATCTCAAAGTTCGTTGCACAGGTAAACCGTGCACTAATTAATATGATTACAGACGTGCGACGAGTTCACATGATTAACGATAGAGGGTGGAGAAGCATGATACAATCTTATGAACGTGATACACAATTAACACTACATTTGTACCGGGTATTTGCCAAATCATTCAAGAGTATTAATGAGCATGCTGTTACCGGCAGCAAAATTGAAGGTTTTAACCCTACTGCCTTTGCCGTCATGGAAGTGTTGTACTATAAGGGACCACAGCCCATTCAACAAATTGGTGCCAAACTACTGCTACAGAGCGGCAACGTGACTTACGTTATCGACAAGCTCGAAGAACGCGGCTATTTGCAACGCAAGCCTTGTCCAAGTGATCGTCGTGTGATTTTCGCAGAGTTGACCGCGGAAGGCGAACGTCTCATGAATGAGATGTATCCGAAATACTCAGAGCGTCTTCATCTTGCTTTCAGCGGACTGAATGATGAAGAGAAGGAACAAATGATCACTCTGCTCAAGAAGATGGGTCTGCAAGCTGAGAAGCTTTCCCCTCTTCCCCGTAAGTAGAGCTAGAGGTTAGGCTGCTTTTTACTTCATATGTGTTAGACAAGCTGTTATTGCACGAAGAAGCCCGACCGGTAAATACCCGGTCGGGCTTCTTTATGTGATTTAGAGAATGAGTTATGCCTTTTTCAAAGACGACGTAGCATCCTCTACCGAAGGTACACCCTTGCGCAAACCCCAAGATATAACTAGTGACAAGACTGCGAAAACTGCCATCACAATAAATAGTGAATGAAGTCCCCCTTCTAGTGCACCACGTAAACTGTTTGATACTTCGCCGGAGAGGTTAGTGCCTGTATGCGAGCCTAGCAGCTTATTAATATCATCACCTGTAACGTTTGAATCCGGTTGTTTTCGCAACAGCTGATCAATATTCAAGTTCAGCCAGGAACCGAAAATAGCCACCCCAATGGTCTGACCTAGGGACCTTGTAAATGCATTAAGTGCTGTGGACGCACCGCGTTGATCATACGCAACCGACGACTGAGCGATAATCGTGAAGACCGTAGAGGAGTATCCGAAGCCTACCCCACAGACCAGCATCAAGCATAAGAGGATTACCTGTGAAGACTCTCCAGTCAAGAAAACCAGACCAATAGCTCCGGCAGCAATCATCATCAATCCAAGCATTGCCGTTCGGCGAGAACCCGCTCGCAGAATCATTCGTCCGCCTGCGATTGACCCAAACATCCAGCCTACAGACATTGGCGCAAGCAGCAAGCCTGAGATCGCAGCGCTTTTTCCAGAAACGCCCTGAACCCATAAAGGGATATACGTAGAAAGTCCAATAATTAATGTGCTTACAAGCAGGTTAGCACCTGTTGATACTGCGATATTACGATTTGAGAATAGGTTCAGCGGAAGCATAGGCTCTGGTGCACGGCGCTCCACAAACAAAAATAAGATTAGCAGGATAACTGCTGCACCCAGTGTTGCGAGTAGTAAAGGAGAGGTCCATGCCAGGTTCTGCCCTCCCGTGGAGAGTCCAAAGAGTAGAGCACCCATGCCTGCCGCGAACAGAAGGACGCCTGGCACATCGATCTGTGTCTTCCGACGCACCTTTTCTTCCTTCAGGTAGCGCGCAATAAATACCATTGCCAACACGCCAAATGGCAGATTGAATACAAATACCCAGCGCCAGCTTAAGTAATCTACCACATAGCCACCAAGCAGTGGCCCTACCAAAGAGGAAATCCCCCATACAGAGCTTAGCAACCCTTGTGTCTTTGCTCTTTCTTCAATGCTGTAAATATCACCGATAATGGTAAAGGTCATTGGAATAAGTGCACCCGCACCGATCCCCTGTATCGCGCGAAACAGGATCAGCTGTTCCATACTTTGAGATATGCCGCATAATAATGAGCCTAGTAAAAAAACAGCCGCTCCCCACATGAATACAGGCTTACGTCCGAACAGATCACTGATTTTGCCGAAAATAGGTGTAGTAATAGCCATTGCCAGTAAATATGAAGTAAATATCCAGCTCAGCCACTGCATTCCCTGAAAGTCGCCTACAATCGCCGGCCCGGCTGGTCCTGTTACAGTTCCCTCAATAGCCGCTAGAAACGTGGCCAGCAGTACCCCTGTTAATATTAGTTTACGCTCTAAATCCCCTGTTGACTTCAATGTTCCAAACCCTCTCTTTATGTATTAAGTGGATTGCCACTCCTCGCGCAGTAGAGCATGGAGAGCAGTATCCTGAAAGCCGGAAGCGATCTGCCTGTATTGACGCAATACGCCTTCCTTCTGAAATCCAAGCCTATGAACCAGCCTCTCCGCACGGATATTATCAGGATGACAGAGCGCTTCAATCCGATTCAAGCCCATAATATTGAAACCAAAATCGAGTACAAGCCCAAGCGCTTCTTTCATATATCCAAGCCCCCAAAAGGCAGGCGACAGATCACAGCCTATTTCACCACGGTAAGCTCCCTGAAGCTGCCAATGGTTATATCCACAGCTACCTATGACTTCCTCCCCTGGTCCAATAATACTCCAACGTAAGCTCTCCTCTTCCTGAGCCATCTGTGATAGAAGGTCGATAAGCTGCTTCGTCTCTTCTATAGAGGATAATGCCGGTGCACCCAGCCAGAGAGAAACTTCCGGATGTGACCAAACCTGAAATAACGCTGAAGCATGTTCAGTAGTCATAGCACATAATTTTAATCTTCTACCGATCAGTGTAGGTGTCACTCCATTGCATAGATACAATTCTCCGCTCCCCCTTCAACTTATCAATTATACATCATTCAAGAGTATATCCTTAAGCTAAAAGTTCTAATTTCTTCAACTTTGAAAAGAACAAATTGTATCCTCTCACGTAAAAAGCGCCTGCATCAGAAGGGTAATTCTCCCTTGATACAGACACTTTTATGGAACTTTGCTTTAAATGATTTCATTCTGCTCCCTGAATAACTTCACTACACAGCACCTGAAGTTTGGCTCGAATATCCTTGAACTCTTCAATACCCGTGCCAGTAATACTGTACCCTTCACTATGTGCAGTCAGAAAGTTGTCTAGCGTCAGCTTTTCCAATTCCTGTTTCACTTCGCGTTCTCCTACACGATACCCCATGTCTTCCAGTCCGAGCAGCATCTCCGAGATCGTCACATCTTTATCATGAGCACAATAAAGCATGTGAATTCCTATGAACAAGTTCTGTACATCAGCGCGCATATTCCACTCCTTCTGGCAACAAAGCCTTCGGTATTTACTCTTGCATTACCCTATGACAGTTCATTGGAAACATCATCACAAGGGTTCAGTGCTACAGAGGGATCATAGCCCATCCCAAAATATTACAAAACAACGTTGTGTCTTGACGTACCCCTCATAGCTGTACTATGTTGTTAGTTACAGTTATGGTTTCATATTGAATTTAAAGTACAGGAAGGTGATGCTTCATGTTTCAAGCTATGCCATATGATGGAACGCGCAGCGAGCAGTTTGAAGCCGTTCTAATCCAACTCGAAGCATTGATAAAGGACGAACCAAGTGCTACAGCCAATCTGGCTAATGCTTCGGCACTACTTAAACACGCTCTACCGGATACGAATTGGGCCGGTTTTTATTTATTTGACGGCAAGGAGCTAGTACTTGGACCTTTTCAAGGCCTCCCTGCATGCATTCGAATTCCGCTATCTCGCGGGGTGTGCGGAACGGCAGCCGCCGAGCGGCGCACACTTGTAGTTGGTGATGTGCATGCATTCCCAGGTCATATCGCCTGTGATGCAGCCTCCAACAGCGAGATTGTTGTTCCTTTAATAAAGGATGATCGCTTGCTTGGCGTACTTGATATCGACAGTCCGCTCAAGGATCGCTTTGATGATGAAGAACGCCGGTTTCTGGAGCGGTTCGCAGCTTTAGTATCGGAAGCTATCTAAAAATTTCTTCGTTTTATATCCCATAAGAAAAAAGGCTGTCTTATTTGTAGGGGTACCTACTTATAAGACAGCCTTTTTATGTTGATCCTACAGTCGAACTGGACTAATGTTCCAAATCTCAGCTGCATAGCGACTAATTGTGTTATCGCTGGAGAATTTACCGGAATGACCAATATTAATAATGGACTTCTTCAGCCATTCTTGCCGGTTGCGATATGCCCGATCAATTTCGACGTGCGTCTCAACGTAACTAGCGAAATCCTTCAGGACAAAAAACTCATCGTTATTATCCAGAAGTGAGTGGAAAATGCTCTCAAACTCCGTAGCGTGACAACATATAGGTCCTGGTTTGATTAACTGATCCAGCACTTCTTTCACACGACTATCCCCGTTGTAAATATCACGCGCATGATAACCGCCATGCTGGTAGTAATCCATGACCTGCTCAGCACGAAGTCCGAACAGGAACATATTGTTGTCTCCCACCATTTCATGCATTTCTACATTTGCGCCATCCATCGTTCCTACCGTCAATGCCCCGTTCATCATAAACTTCATATTCCCGGTACCGGATGCTTCTTTGCTGGCTGTAGAAATCTGCTCACTGATGTCCGCTGCAGGAATGATCTTTTCTGCTAGGGATACCGAATAATTTTCAAGGAAAAAGATACGAATCTTCCCTTTAACATCCGGATCTTTATTGACTACCTCCGCAACTGTATTAATCAGTTTGATAATCCGCTTCGCCAGATGATAACTTGGCGCTGCCTTTGCTCCGAATATAAACGTGCGTGGAACCATATCCATCGAAGGATTATCTTTGATTTGATTGTACAAATGCAGAATATGCAAAATATTAAGCAACTGGCGCTTGTAGGCATGTAGACGTTTCACCTGTACATCAAAGATAGAGTCAGGATCGACATGTACTGAATGCTTACTGTAGATGTACTCTGCAAGACGAAGCTTATTCTGGCGCTTAATACTGGCTACTTGTTCCTGGAAGGAAGCATCCTCACAATATTTAATCAAGCCAATCATTTCTTGAGGATGGCTCACCCAACGGGTCCCTATCGATTGATTGATTAAATTAGCCAGATCTGGATTGGCATGCAGTAACCATCGCCGATGGGTAATTCCGTTCGTCTTATTATTGAAACGGTGTGGATACATTTCATTAAAAAGTCGCATCTCGCGCTTCATTAATATTTCTGTATGCAGCGCCGCTACTCCATTGACACTATGGCTCGCTACAATCGCCAGATGAGCCATTCGAACCTGATCATCATGAATAATCGCCATCTGCGCAATTCGATCCTGATCCCCCGGATAACGACTCATAAGCTCGCCACAGAAACGCGCATTGATCTCTTCAATGATAAGAAAAATACGTGGCAGTAGCTCCCTAACCATTTGAATAGGCCATTTCTCAAGCGCTTCGCTCAGAATAGTGTGATTAGTGTAAGAGACCATACGCGTCGTGATACTCCATGCCTCATCCCATCCTAAACCATGTACATCCATCAGTATCCTCATCAATTCAGGAATCACCAACGTTGGATGTGTATCATTAATATGAAGAGCAACCTTGTCTGGCAGCGATTCTATAGGAATCCCAAGCTTGGCATAGGTACGCAGAATACTTTGCAGCCCCGCGCTACAGAGGAAATACTGTTGCTTCAGGCGAAGCAGCTTGCCTTCGTATTGAGAGTCATCTGGGTAAAGGAACTCCGAAATGGATTCTACTGAACGCTTATACTCCAGAAACTTATGATAGTCCGTCCCGGCAAAAGAACCAAAGGTTCTTGAGGGCTGGGTGATGGATTCCGCACTCCAATTACGCAGTGTATTCACATGCCGGCGATCAGCACCAATGATAGGGACATCGTAAGGCACTGCACGAACAGCCTCATATTGCGTATGATCGAATACGAGTCGTCCGTTCTCTTCGCGGGTCTCAATAGTCCCCCAGAACCTAACTTCAACCTGCTTGTCTTCGCGGCGCACTTCCCATACATTATCATTCTGCAGCCAGTAATCAGGAAGTTCCACTTGATACCCATCAACGATCTTCTGCTCGAACAGGCCATATTTATACCGTATACCACAGCCATGTCCCGCATATTGCAGGGAAGCGAGTGAGTCCAGGAAGCAGGCGGCCAAACGACCGAGACCTCCATTCCCTAACCCAGCGTCCGATTCCTCCTCCTCTATATCCTGCAAACAAAAGCCAAGGTCCGCTAAACCTTCACGTACTACTTCCAGTACACCCATATTCAACAGATTGTTCCCCAGAAGCCTACCGATCAAGAACTCCATTGAAAAATAGTAAACCTGCTTATCTTTATCGAGCTTATATTTCTGGTTCGTTTCCGCCCAATTTTTCCCGGCGTTCTCACGAATCATGTTGCCCAGTATTTTATAGACATCGGCATTCGAGGCTTCCTCAAGCGGTTTACCTAATTTACCAATGAGGGTCTCACGGAATACCTGTTTGAAAGATTCTTTATCGTTAAACAACAGTAGGTCCTCCTGACAAATGCTTTTATTAGAAGTGCAGCAGACTGTGCCATTAGATCAGATAGGTTAATACTGCTTTGTTCATCTAATCCAGTCGTTAGATCTTGCTGCTCTTGGCGATGACGAATGGACGTTTGCTATCTCCAACAAGAATTCGATTCTTACTCAAATGTACGTCTTTATCCATAATTACATTCTCAATGACCGCATTTTCTTCGATGACGCATTTTTGCATAATTACTGAGTTGATGATCTTCGCTCCCTTACGTACCTGAACCCCCCGAAAGATCACGCTGTTCTCTACCGTTCCAGCTATAATGCAGCCATTAGCCACCAACGAATTACTAACATTAGCACTTTCCAAGTATCGGGTCGGAGCCTCATATTTTATCTTCGTCTGTACCGGGCTTTCTTTGAACAAACTGAAGTAATTCTCCTGCTGGAGCAGTTCCAAACTGTTCTTATAATAACTCTCTAATGAATTAATTACGGCATGATAGCCATGATATTCGTATGCGGCGATATTAAATTTGTGTCGGTTCTTCTGAACTACATCTCGGAAAAAATAACTCTCTCCATGCGCAATGCAATGCTCCACCTGCTCCAAGAACAGTTTTTTCTCCATAATGAAGATATCCAGATATAAATTAGGATGGTCTTTCTCATGATGGATATTAGTCACCTTATTCTCTTCGTCTACTTCAATACGCTGGCATAGATCATGTTCTGGCTGCAGTTCTTCAATCTTTTTATACACTACTGTAACGTCGGCACCCTTCTCCAGATGGTAACTGTACAAATCCTGAAGATCGATCGTATTGATATGCTGGCTGCCGGAAAACACGATATATTTAGCAGATCCCCGTTTAAAAAGATCCAGATTGTTATGATAATGCTGTAAGTCCCCGAGAGAAGTATCCGTTGGATCGTTCCAGTCTGGAGGCAAAATGAATAATCCCCCATGCTTGCGGTTCATATCCCACGATTTCCCGTCACCCAAATGGTCCATTAGAGAACGGTATTTACGGCGGACGAACAGGCCAACGCTCTCCAGGTCTGCACGCATCATATTAGAAAGCACGAAATCAATCAACCGATAACGACTGGCAAAAGGTACGGCTGCACCACAGCGGAAATAAGTGAGTTCATTTAGTTTGTCGAGTTCATGATCCAGATTAATTACACCCATGAGTTGCTTCATCGGAATCCACCGTCCTCTTATAATTTATAAGAAAGTATAAGTTTCACGATATACTTTATCCTTATAAATCTCGCATAAACGCTTACCGTCCCTAGAAGGACGCCGAAGGCATTTTAGCTTGATTATATGGTTTTGGCCACAGCTGATTTACGTTTTTTGCTTTTATTGTCGATCAGCAGAATTTCGTTCTCGTTCTCCCGTTCGATGCCTATTTCCATATAATCGTCGATTACCGTATTCTCACTAATAATCGCTTTATGAATGCGTACGTTCTTGCCAATCTTGACCTTAGGCATAATCACGGAGTCCGTAATTACACTTCCTTCACCCACTTCTACCCCATAAAAGAGAACCGAGTGATTCACTTCTCCGTGCACTATGCAGCCTTCATTAATAATGCAGCCTGACACTTTCGCCCCAGGGGCAACATATTGGGCAGGTTGATTCGGATTACGTGTAAAAATGCGCCAGCTGGGATCATTTAGATTAAGTGGCGGAGTATCGCTTAGCAAATCCATATTTGCTTCCCATAAGCTAGTTACTGTACCTACATCTCTCCAGTATCCTTCAAAAGGGTACGCAAATAAGGAGTTTCCGTCCTCCAGCATCAAAGGAATGATATCCTTGCCGAAATCGTGGGATGATCCTACATTCTCCCCATCCTCTAGTAAATGCTTGCGGAGAACCTCCCATTTGAAGATATACACACCCATAGAAGCTAATGTACTTTTTGGCTGAGCGGGCTTTTCCTCAAATTCGTAAATTTTTAGATCGTCCTCCGTATTCAAAATTCCAAATCGGCTTGCTTCCTCCAGCGGAACGTCAATGACAGAAATTGTGCAATCAGCGTTTCTTTCCTTGTGGTATTGAAGCATAGCGTGATAATCCATTTTATAAATGTGATCACCGGACAGAATAAGAACATGCTCTGGATCAAACTGATCCACAAACTTAAGATTCCGATAAATCGCATCGGCTGTTCCCCGATACCAGCTGCTTCCATTCTCACGTTCATGCGGTGGCAACACGAATACCCCACCGTTCTTACGGTTCAAATCCCAATCACTGCCTACTCCGATGTAAGAATGCAGTATGAGTGGCTCATATTGAGTCAGCACACCAACTGTATCAATACCTGAATTGGAGCAGTTACTTAAAGGGAAGTCGATGATCCGATAGGTCCCTCCAAAATAAACAGCGGGCTTGGCAAGCGATTTGGTTAAACCTTTCAATCTTTTGCCTTGGCCTCCAGCCAATAGCATGGCTACCATTTCCTTTTTCTTCATGGAAAAGCCTCCCTTGACTTATGGGTAATATGAAGTTCAGCAAGCACAGGTTGAATGAACAGAAGTTCCAAAAAGAAATGAATGAACAAGAAATACACTTGAAAGAAATGAGCCTTGATAGGAAGATGGACAAAGATGAGAAAAACGTGGAAGGAAATGTAACACGGTCGAATGATCTTTCCTAAAATGGGTAACTTTCACCAAAATCAGGAGATTATCCTTATTGTAAAGTGTTCTATATCCGCCGTCAAAACCCTTTATCACATTTTCGAAAATCCGATTTTTTTAACCTTGTTTGTTATTAAACACATTAATATTACTTATAACTAAATTAACCGCTTTGAATCATCATGAAATAAGAAAAGGCTCCTTTAATCGTAAAGCAAAGGGACTCATCTTCAGCAAACATTCAACCGAATATGTCATAATGTAGCTATCTATCACTGATTTGGAGGTACCTATGATGAAAGCAGCTCAAGGCGTTCGACTACTGCTCGTAGATGATGAGCCTCATATATTACAATTTCTAGAGCTGGGTCTCCTTAACGAAGGATTTGAAGTCAGAACCGCACCCGACGGAATCACAGCCATCTCGGTCGCTGCTGAGTTCAAGCCACATGTAGCCATCCTAGATGTCATGATGCCTGGCATGGATGGATTCGAGTTATGTCATTACCTTCGCTCGGAAGAGACGGAACTAGCCGTTATTATGCTAACTGCAAAGGATGAAGTGGACGATCGAGTCAAGGGTCTCACTATTGGTGCTGACGATTATATGGTCAAGCCCTTCAGCTTCGACGAATTGCTTGCCCGAATTCAAGCGCGGCTACGGAATCAGTTTCCAGGTCTGCTCGGCGAGGTGCGCTGCGGTCCATTCCGAATTGATAGCCGTAGAAAAGAAATTCGCTTCAAGGAAGAAGTCCTTGAACTCTCACCCACGGAATACGAGTTATTACAGTATCTCGTTATTAATCACGGCCTTGTACTAAGTAAACCCATGATTCTTGATAAAGTGTGGGGCTATGACTTTGGTGGTGAGGAAAATATCGTTGAGGTCTATATCCGTTCGCTTCGCGAGAAGCTCGGGGATAAGGAGCACCGTATTATCCGTACCCTGCGGGGAGCAGGCTACCGGGTAGATCTATGAGTACGCGCTTCTCTAAATGGTTTCGTAAGCTGCCCGCACCACGTTCTCTACGCAAACAGCTGCTAGCCATTTCGCTGCTCATTCTATCAGGATTGCTTCTTCTAATCGGAGTATTACAATATATACTCATGCGGGATTTCATATATAGCAATAGAGCAGAGTCTATGGAAGCGCAAATACGTTCTGTTCCCCGTGAGATGTTTTTCAACTTTTTCAATTCCTATGACGAGGAAACCACAACTCCGAATGAGGGAAACACCGAGTATAACGGCAATTTGCCGGGGGAAAGAAACGGCGAGAATAAAATCCCAAATGGTCAAAGAACCGGTGAGAATAGGCGTCCACTCCTGCTGGATGCCCATACAACCCTCGCTATTTATAGCTCAGATGGCACCTTCAGGGACTTACAGCAAATGACTTTATCTGATTCAGCCGCGCCTAGATTAACGAATGAGCAATACAATAATCTGCTCATTCATACCACGGATAGAGCAACAGGAAATTACAAGCTCATAGAGGCCGATGACGGCACTGAACATCTGGCTATATTCGTGAATCTCTATAGACCTGGAAATACTCGATTGCTTCTCCAAATGAGCGTGAATACCGGACCTCTTACGGATGTAATCTTACAGCAATTGATGATCTACGCAGGTTTGTCAGTGATTGCTTTATTGGCTGGCTTCTTCCTATACTTGCCTGCCCTTCGAAAGACGCTGGTCCCTCTTTCAAATATGGGAGAGTCCGCCGAGATCATTGATGCCGGTAATCTGGATATCCGATTTCCAATTAACCAAGGCCAGACTGAGATCGACAAGCTGGCCCATTCATTCAATGGTATGCTCGAGCGTCTCGAAATATCCTTTCATAATGAACGGGAAGCCAAGGAACAGATGCGCCGCTTCGCTGCCGATGCTTCTCACGAGCTGCGAACGCCGCTGACCTCAATCCACGGTTTTTTGGAGGTCTTACTGCGTGGCGCTGCGGACAACAAAGAACAGTTATACAATTCATTGCGAAGCATGCATGGCGAATCGAAACGGATCAATAAGCTGGTGGAGGATTTGCTGTTGCTCGCTCGGATGGACGGCGCCCCTCAACTGCGGATGACGGATCTGCTGCTCGGTGAGGTCATTTCCGAAATGAAGCCGCATCTACTCTTGTTAGCGGATCAGCGCAAAGTTACTTTTGATATCTCGTATGGCATCCATGGTAAATATGAACCCAATAAAATCAAACAGGTAATTCTGAATCTGTTCCACAATGCAGTTCAGCATACGGATACAGAATCTGGCACCATTCATCTCTCTTTACATGCTAGAGGAAATGAGGCCATTTTAACGGTGCAAGACAACGGCTGCGGGATTTCTCCAGAGCATATCCCACATATCTTTGATCGCTTCTACCGCAGCGATTCCTCTCGCACACGAAAATATGGTGGATCTGGACTCGGCCTTTCTATTACCAAGTCTATCGTGGAGGCACATCACGGCAAGATTAGTGTAAGCAGCACTCTCGGTGAGGGAACAACGTTTAGGGTTACCCTTCCTTGCGAGGAAGGATTAGCCAAGAGAGAGTAACAACCGTTATAATAGATGATAGACTTAAGCCTATGTCTATGATGCCAGTTTTGCTTCACAAAACTTTGAGGAGGTCAAAAAATGTACGAAATCGCCGTAATTGGAGCCGGTCCTGCCGGTGCAAGCGCAGCCCTGTTCGCCGCCAAGGCGGGCAAAAAAACGCTGCTGATCGACAATGATAAAGGCATGACCCGTAGAGGATGGTTTGAGAACTTTTATGGAATTTCCGAAGTAGGCGGTCCTGATCTCGTAGAAACCGGACATAAGCAAGCCGTCAAATTCGGCGCTGAGCTGGTAGCAGAACAAGCTATTAACCTCACTTCCAGCGGCAATGGATTTGTCATTGAGACCGAAGATGGAATCATTTATGAAGCCAAAAATGTTATTCTTGCAACAGGCGCCCTTACCGATCTAGCCGCCAAAGCAGGGGTGGAAACTAAGGATGGTACAGAGCCAAGAATCAAAACAGTTGTCGCTGTTAATCCAGAAGGCAAAACAAATATTGAAGGCATTTGGGCTGCAGGTACCGTTGCCGGAGTAAGTGTACATGCCATTATTACGGCAGGCGATGGCGCGAAGGTAGCCATTAATGTGATTAGCGAGTTAAATGGTACGCGTTACGTGGATCATGATGTACTAAAGGCTTAATCAATGACTGAAAATATAGATCCGGAGACGATTCTTAGGAATCTGTCCTCCGGATTTTTTATATCGCAAAAAATAACTGCACTTGGTGCAGTTATTTCATACTTTAGCCCCCTTTATGACTTTTTTAAGTGTAGTTTATGCAACTAAAAACAGATGGAAAGAGTATTTCCATTGGATTATGAAGAAATAAGTGTATCAAGTGCAACTAAGTCGATACATAGCAGTCTGATGCGTTTTTTAATTGTATAAAGAACACTTATTTGTTCATCCCCAACTGCCCTGTAAACGCCCCACGCGCAAAAAAACTGCCCCAAACATCATCCCACCGCCGCCGAAGACGATGTTAGGATCGTTTGAAACAGTCTCTTTTAATCACTAGCGTATACCCCAAGGTAACGCCCCCACTTCTTCACTTTCCTTCAGACTCGCAGCCAGCTTTTGCAAATACGGAACCAGTAATGGACGCAACTCCTCCCGCATCAATCCGACCTCCAGCGTAGCCTGAATGTAGCCGAATTTATCACCAATATCATAACGTTTGCCGATCAAATCCAGGGCCAGCAAACCTTCATTACGGCATACCTCATGCAATGCATCAGTCAGTTGATATTCACCGCCTGCTCCCCGTTCAAGGTTAGCCAGCACTGAAAATATCGAAGACTCCAAAATGTAACGCCCCATAATCGCATGCTCTGAAGGTGCCGTATCCGGGGAGGGCTTCTCCACCAAACCTTTAACTTCATGGACGCCTTGTAGAGAACCGCTTGATGAAATAATTCCGTATTTATGAACCTCCTGCCGTGGTACCTGCTGAACACCGACGATGGTCTTCTCCTCTTGTTCATACAATCGCATCATTTGCAGCAGCGCCGGATCCTCCGAGACCATGATATCGTCACCGAGCAGAACAGCGAAGGGCTCATCGCCAATGAACTGTTCCGCACAAAGGATGGCGTGACCTAGTCCTAGCGGCTCTTTTTGCCTAATGTAATGAATGCTGGCCAGTTCGCTAATCGCTTGGACTTCACGAAGCAGCTCCTCTTTTCCTTTTTCCAAAAGCGTCTGTTCCAGTTCCACTGATTTATCGAAATGATCTTCAATCGACTTCTTGTTGCGACCCGTCACGATAATGATGCTTTCAATGCCGGATCGAACAGCTTCTTCTACGATATATTGAATCGCCGGCTTATCCACAATGGGCAGCATTTCCTTGGGCTGAGCCTTAGTTGCAGGCAGGAAACGAGTGCCTAAACCCGCGGCGGGAATAACCGCTTTTCTAATCTTCACAACGAATCCCTCCCTTGCATTTATTGACGATGTAGAACTTGCTGCTCACGAACATCCTGCTGTTTCTTACCTTCATAGAACTCTTGAACAATATAGAGCGGACGTCCCTTGGTCTCATCATAAATCCGACCGACATACTCACCCAGAATCCCTAACATAATGAGCACAAAGCCATTAAAGGTCAGTGTGATTCCGATCATCGATGCCCAGCCCTTAACGACTGAATCCGTAAAAACCACCAGATATAGCACATACATCAGATATAGAAAGCCGGAAGCCGACAGCAGTGCGCCAAGGTATCCTGCCAGCTTTAGCGGCTTATAAGAGAAGGAAGTAATTCCATCCAGAGAGAGCTTGATCATCCGTTTCAGCGGATATTTAGTTTCTCCTGCCAGACGTTCATCGCGTTCATATTCAATGGCTTTTTCCCGAAAACCGACCCAGCTGACTAGCCCGCGTACGAACCGATTTTTCTCCGGCAGGCGTTTGAGCTCCTCACAGACTTTACGATCGATGAGACGAAAATCGCCTGTATCGACAGGGATAGATATATCGGTTGAATAACGAAGTACTCTATAAAAGAGACTGGCCGTCCACTTTTTGAATAAGGATTCTCCGTTGCGCTTTATCCTTTTGGCATATACAACTTCATACCCCTGCTTCCATTCCGCAATCATGTCCAGAATCAGTTCCGGCGGATCTTGCAAATCGGCATCAATAATGACAACTGCATCCCCTAGGGCGTAATCCATTCCGGCAGTAATAGCGATCTGATGTCCAAAGTTACGAGACAAGTCGATCAGCTTCACACTTTCATCCCAGTAGCTATATTCCTCAATCATTTGGGCGCAATTATCTGTGCTGCCGTCATTCACAAAGATCAGCTCATACACTTCATTAGTTAAACCCATTACTTTTTTGATACGTCGATACGTCTCTTGAATGACCGCCTCTTCGTTAAACATTGGTATAATAATGGAATAGCGCACGTTGGTACTCATGAGCAGCTCCTCCTTAAATTTGAATAATGAAGCGTGCCTGATCTATCTCATAACACGCCTCATAGGATTAACATTCGCCTAGTTTACAGTAACTCTGTATAATGTCCCGCTGTTTCCTCCATCGCTTCCTGCCCAATCGGCTGCTGGAACTTCTGTACCATTCTCTGTGATCCAAGTCGTCAACTCGGAGCTTCCCCCGCGTCCACTACCCATACCACCGCTATTGATCAGGAAGTACTTCACCTTTCCGCTCTCTACAAACGCCTTTAGGGTATCTGGGGTATACACAGTGTCTGAGTTAGAAAATCCGTTCAAAATAACAACCGATGCGCCCTTGTCAACGATATAAGGAGCTGCTGTGCCATAATCCAATGTAGCAAAAAGATAAGGCTCCCCAGTATTGTTCTCCTCCAAATAGGACAACAGACTCTCATTCGCACTTGCGACGCTATTACGTCCAAAATTGCTTGGACTTCCTCCCATTCCCCCTCTACCCTCACTACTAGTCGGGCCCGCCTCAGGGGTTTGACTGTTCAAGCCATAAGTAATGGGGGTAGCTGCCCAGTAAAGCGGCCCAATTAACAATACTAATACGGCTGCAATGCCTGTCGTATAAATAAAGGATTTCTTCTTGCCTTTAAGAACTACCAGTACCAGCGAAACCACTATGCCTGCAGCTAAAATCCCAATGGACCAGCCACTGCCAATCGTATCGTTATAAGGATGAACAATGTACCACTGGAAACCTGCTGTAACCAGCGTTGCGGCTGGCAATAACCAAGACAGCCAACCAGAGTGCTCGCGATATAGCGTCCAGAGCTTTGACCATCCTGCACCGACTAACGCTGCAACTGGCGGAGCCATCATCACCAGATAATATTGATGGAAGAACCCTGCGATACTAAAGAACCCCATAACGGGCACCAGCCACGCTAACCAGAAGAGAGCTTCTTTATGAGCTTGGGTAAAGTTCTTTCTCCGCAGATTGGCGAACAATCCAATGATGCCTAACAATACGAAAGGCAGCATCCAGCTAGCTTGACCTGACAGTTCTGATTGGAACAGGCGCAGTGGGCCTGCTGTTCCTGTATTGAACATTCCGCCTCCGCTTCCACTGCCATTCATGCCGCCGCGATTTCCTCGCCCGTCGTCGCCACCAAATTGCCGACCTTGACTGTCTGTTCCACTAGGAGGCTGACCTGGTGCACCTCCATCATCGTCACCAGTCTGGCTATTCGAGGTCGAATTTGTGCCTTGCCGGCCCGGAAATGCTGCACGTCCACCATCAGTGCCACTATTACTGCCTGACCCATTCATAGCTGGCATCTCGCCGTTCATGTTCGGCATCTCACCATTCATAGCGGGCATTTCACCGTTCATGTTTGGCATCTCACCGCCATTCATTCCTGGCATTCCACCGCCACCACCACCTGCCCCACGATCCCCTGTTAATCGGGCAACGCCATTGTACCCAAAAGCAAGATTCAGCACTGAATTGGTACCACTACTGCCGATATAAGGCCGTTTGCTGGCGGGAATCGAATCCACGATCACTGCCCAGGATAAGGAGACTACAAGCAATATTGCTGTGGAGGCGGCCAATACTCCCGTCTTCCGCTTCCAGTTCACTTTGGCAGCTAAGACATAAAAGAGATAAAAAGCCGGCAGAACCATGTACGCCTGCAGCATCTTCTCGTTAAACCCAACACCGATTAACGCAAATGCGGTAAGAAGGCTACCCATCTTGTTGCTCTTCGTCCCTTTAAATAAAAACCATGCCGCGAGCAGAAGGGTGAATACAAGCAGCGCATCAATATTGTTCGTCCGACTGACTGCCGCTGCTACCGGAGTAGTCGCCATGACTAGAGCTGCTATACGTGCTGCCGCTCTGCCAAAGGTAGGCTTCACCAGCAGGTATACAAGTAACACGGAGCCCACGCCGCCGAGTGCCTGTGGCAAAATCACACTCCAACCATGCAGCCCGAAGATAAGTGCGCTAAGTGTCTGAATCCAAAAGGTAACTGGTGGTTTATCCACCGTTACTGAACCCGCGGAATCCAGTGAAGCGAAGAAGAAATTATGAAAGTTCTGCAGCATACTTCCCACCGCGGTAGTGTAGTATGTATTCACATAGTGGTCATTCCAAACTCCATAACCGTACAAAAAAGCGGCAATTAATAAAATGAGCCACAATATAAGATCCGAGCTTATTTTTTTGAACCTACTCATCTCCATCCACTCCTATCCTTTGATCTTCTATATTCCGGCAGTTCTGTGCCCCCGGTTCAATCTTTCTGTAGGTGTATTATTTCACCCTTACCTTAACTCTCAATGAGTCCAAGCTGAATGTTTGCTGAATATACAAGGCCGCCAGAACGCAAAAAAAGCCCCACAACTGTGGAGGCTTTCTGTTCAAATCCCAACCCAAGCAAATATTTTAAAATAGACTATTCCATTCTGCCCATAGTAACGAGCTTATTCACCGTATTCCAATTACGTGCTGTAAGCGTCATACCCAATATTCTGTCAAAAGGAACCTTGAAAAGCGGCGACTGGCTCACACTGACCTCATATAACACGTACATCTCTCTGCCGACAAAACGCACTTTATCTCGTCCATCCTCATAAGTGCGCAGTTTATCCAATGCTTCCGCTGAAGGCTCGACTGGTAAAAAAGTAACATACCATCTTTTGAATTCCTCTGGCTCGGAGAGCTGAAAGGGATCGTTAGCGATCACGTTCTCCATCTCAGCCAGTGTACGAATCATAACAGAGACCTCGAAACCAAACACCTCATGAATCTGGCGTTCAATGACTCCAGTAAGCAGACTCTCCGAACCTTCATCACTCTCAAATACAACATTTCCGCTCTGAATATACGTTCGTACATTTTCAAATCCAAGAGTCTGAAACATCGCCTTCAGGTCCAACATTTTAATAATTTTGTTCCCGCCGACGTTAATTCCACGCAGCAGCGCAATATAGGTAGTCATAGAATACACTCCGTTTCTTGTTATGATCAAGTTAGTCCCACGGTTAAGGTCTGCAGACGTTTACGCACTTCTTTTACTAGAAGCTCCTTCTCCGGTGGCGGAAGTCCTTCCACCAGACGCGCAGCAGCGATCGGCAAAATCCAGTGGTCTACGTCCTCATAGGTGAGTCCTGATAAACGGAGATACTCCTGAATATATCCCTTGGTTAATTTCTTTCTAATAAAACCTAACATCATTCTCGATAAGGCAGAGGCTCCAGGGGGCATGGCTCCCATACTGAACATCACTACAGATCGCGCAGCATCGGCCGCTGGTTCTCCCACCACACCTGTCATCCAGTCGATTACCCAGAGCTGATCATCCATAAGTACATTGTCAGGATGGAAATCTCCATGACATAAATAGGTTCCTTGTGGTAACTTCTCCAGATAGCGCAGGATGGCTGACTTCTCATCTTCACTAAGCATTGGAGCCCCCATGATATTCCACTTCAACATATCCTTCTGCTGTCCAATCTCCTCAGTAATTTCAAGTTTATGCAAATCGTAGTGAAGCCTAGCCATCATTCTGGCATACTTACTAACTTTCCAAGGCTTCTCACCCATCACCTTTAGCAGGGAGGGACCTTTAATTTGTTGAAATACAATACCTTGTCTTGATTGTTCAGAAATGAGTTCAAAGGGCTGTGGTGTCCGGACGCCCTGCGAGTGCACAAACTGGCTGATCTTATATTCTCGGCTAATATTCTGTTCTGAAACATCCTCTAGGTACAATTTAAGAATCCTCTGATCATCATGCTGCCAGATCTCCGCTGTTCTGCCTTTCCCAACAAGCTTCGCCTTCATTCGGCAGCCTCCAGTTAGTCCAGATTAATGCGGGTAAAATGCTCAACAACCGGAAATGGATCGTAGTAATGGTGAAGTAGCGCCTTCCATTCCTGATACTGGCTGGATTCTCTGAATCCTATGGTGTGATCTTCAAGCGTTCTCCACTTCACAAGCAGCAGATACTTATGATCATCCTCCAAGCAATGTTGCAATTCATGCCCTATGTAGCCTTCGATCGAAGAAATTAAGCTTGATGCCTCCTTGAAGCTTTTTTCAAATTCAGTAGTTAAACCAGGCTTCACTTGCAGCATCACAGCTTCCAAAATCATAATCAGCATCCTCCAAAGGTTATGTATTTAAAGCATCACGGAAAAATTCATGATAAAAATTAATAATAACAAGCAGAATGGCTAGTGACTCGTTGACCAGTTCTACCTCAAGGCTATGATTAGCATCATCGATTCTATACACTTTTAAATGATGAAGCCCACTAATTTCACCAGAAAGCTGTTCGCTAAATAAAGGGTCGCTTCCGCCATAAATTACAGTCCCACGACTCTGCTGTATCAAAGGGATCGCCTCAGGTAATGGTGTTATATATAGATGAGACGTCTTTTTCTGTATTTCTAGCTCTTCTGCAATTCTCCCTGCTATGACCGAACCCACGCTTTTGCTAATGAATAGAATCTTTTTGTATTCAGGAAGAGATGCAATGGCCGCCTTACATTCCTGAATGAGAATAATCATTTCATCACGTTTAAAACCTACTCTAGCACTCTGGTAGCCATATTCAAGCAGCAGGACATCGCAATTATGTTCCCGAGCTGCTTTGGCCGCATAATCTAGCAGGGGGCGTTCAGCCGAGTAATTTTTACCTGGAAAAATAACAGCCAATGCCTTAGATCCTTGAGTAATATATTTATGTCTAACCTCTCTACCCCAATAAGAGGACATAATGATGTTGCTGACGTTCATACCTGTTTCCCTCTTTTCTAAAACAACCATTCTATATATATCTATCATTATAGCTAACTTATGTTTAGTTTTAAAATCAAAGAATTCCTAATCTTTACTAGAGATCAGGAATGTTCGAAAGTAGGTCTATTGCTGTGATGCCACCTGCTTATTTTTACTTTTACTAACCTTAATTTCAGCACAAATCCACAATATCAACGGAATAATCACCTGAAAAGGAAGCGCATATATTGGATAAATAGTATAGGCAAAATGCTGCATCTCCATAATATCCTTGAAGATAAATCGAGAGAAATAAACCATAATCAATCCCAGCTGAAGCACAACGGATCGGTAGCTCTTCAGTTTGAATAATTTAGCGACTCCAACACTAGCCACATATAAACATAAGCTAGCCTTTATGAATATCGTGATGACAAATCCAAGTGCTGATGATGCCTCCATTCGGGTCAAAAAATCCCCTATATTAATCCGACTAACCGCTACATAAGAGGGGAAGTATAAACTTTGAACAATATCAGGATTGAGAATCAGCAAATTCCGCAGAGAAACGAGCAAAATCACCCCACCAGAAATCAGCAATCCGCTTAGCAGAATCTTTTTGGCTGAGTCTTTTGCCGGTAAATGACTAAATACGCCCATAAAAAGAACAATTTCAGCAAAAGGAAAAGTAAATGATCCAAATGTATCTGCAAATATTGGTGACCATCCGCTGGCAAGAAAAGGCTTCAAATAGTGATACTTGAGCTTGGGAATGGCTAAGATTTCAATAAATAGAACCTCAGCTAAAAGAAGCAGCAGAAATAGCTTAGCACATCTCCCAATCACCTCAATTCCTGCCTTAACCACCCAAATACATAACAGACCTACGCATAACATGGGTGCAATCATAGGCGTCTCTGTCAAGGCAACCGTTTTACTAAATTCCCCAAAATTCCGTAGAACGAGAGCCCCCATATGCAGCGCGTACCATATATACATACAAGAAACTACTCTCCCAAAGATAGATCCAAATACGATGATCAATATATCAAATAGATTCTTACCCCGAAAAAGAACATGAAATCTGGCGTATATAAACAGCAGGGGAACCGTTAAAGATATGGCAAAAAGTAGAGCAATCCAGCTACTGTTGCCCGATTTCCCCGGCAGACCCATGAATAGTGAAGTCCCAATAATAAATAGAACAACAATACTTATAGAATGCCCTGTGGGTATGATCTCTTTTTTCATGCTTAAATCTCCTCTTGGACTTGTAACTAAAATAACTTGCTGATCCAGCTTACAATTAAAGGTGAAGGACTAGGAAGCTGCCATTTCATGGCCAATGCAAAAGCAATACAGAAAGAAAACAGACATAGTGTACAACACACATAAAAATCCCGTTTTATCCCTTGCTTTAACAATCCGTAAGGATCCATCAATACAACAAAAAAGTAGATCAACACAACGATAACAACCAATTTTATCACCTATTCTTGATGGATCTGGATAGATCTTGAGTTTTGAGCACTGCTCTCAATAATTACTGTTGAATTTACAACCACATCTAGATCAGAGAATTCCCGCTCCCAATCTTTATCTAGCTCGGTCCAGGTCTTAGGCATATTCTCAAAGATAATCTCTCCGAATCCAAAAATATCGGAATGATATTCCTGCTGCAACTTTTTAATTACAGAGAGAATATGCTTCTGTAATTCCTTAGCGGCACGCTTCTCTATAACATTCTTACTATTCAGACTAGTGAATCCTTCAGTAGTCATTACCTCATCAAGCCCGGTATGTGTGACCATATTTATCTGTAATTGGAGCTTACCGTTTACCCAAACAGGCTTTAATTTTGTTTTATTGGAAAAAATCTCAAGTGTGAAGTCGGGGGCTCCCTTTTCGTTATTCACGGTTAACACCCCACCCTTTATCTCATCTTTAATAAACAACATGTACTTGGTCTCTTCGCCACTCAGTTTGCCAATCATTTTGTCCATTTTGAATATAGCAGTTCCACTAACACGCGGATTTTTCTGACCATTTTTTTCGTGAATATAAATAAGAGGAGCTATAGCACAATCCCCGGGCGTCTCCAGCTTTTCAATGAAGTCCCAAATCTCCACAACCGGGGCCGTACTAACATTTTGTTCAATTGCCATCTGCTGAGCAAGACCATAAGACATAATAGTTTCTGTTGAGCTATTCAAATTAATTACTTCCTGAGCCGTCTTCTCTTTAGAAACAAACACGTATACATCCGATCGAGTTTCTGTATCTCTGTTGTACCAATCAATCACTTTTACAACCCCTTCCTTCGCTATCTCCTCACTGAGGATGATCGCCTTGGAATGACTCCAAAATAGTTTCTTTCCCGTGATTGAAATCATGCTTCTTACAATATCAAACATCGTTTTTCCTGAAAGACTAACCATCTTATAACCCGCTTGACTAGATTTCATCCCCTCTTTCGTATCCACAATTTCGACCGTTGCTAGTAGCTTCCCGTCAGAATCCTTATCGATGCCCACGCCTGCTACAACTGCCCTATCTTCAATTTCGGCGTAATCCCAACAACCCAAGGTACTTACCAGAAGTAATAGCGATATACAAGCTAGCAACCCTTTTTTGATTTTTTTCATGACCGATTCCTTACTTTATTGGTCGCTTTTCTCTTTCGGTTACGCGCTCCAATCATCGCCGGACGTAAATACATATGCCACCACGGCGCCCTTATAGCTGTATCCTTAATGTCCTGCGGATGAATAGAACCTACTCCAAGCATGTACTGAACCCCAAAGGAACGTAAACTCATCAAATGAATCACTAAACCGATCACACCCAAAAAATACCCATATAATCCCATAAAAAAGGTTACGAACAGCAAAAGCGACCTTACTACGATTAGAGGACCTGTCAGTCTTGGGTTAAGCAAAGCCATAATTCCTGTTAAACCCACTACAATAATCATAGGAGCGCTAACGATTCTCGCTTCCACAGCCGCCTGACCCAGTACAAGCGCACCTACGATGCTAATCGCCTGACCAATGTAGGTCGGTATTCGTTCTCCTGCCTCTCGCAGAATTTCAAATATCGTTAGCATGAACAAGACCTCCACCACAGTTGGAAAAGGAACGGCTACTCTCGACGTTGAAATACTAAGTAACAACATGGTAGGCAGCATTTCCTGACTATAGGTAACCAACGCTACGTACAAAGCAGGAATACTAATAGACAAAAAGGCTCCAAGTACCCTTATCATTCGGTTAAACGAACCAAAGTAATAGTTAATATAATAATCAGCACTGGCCTGAAAATTCTCCACAAACAAATAGGGTACTGTCATTGCATAAGGACTGCCTTCCATTAATAAGGCAACTCTACCCTCCATAATTTTGCTTACTACAGAATCAGGACGTTCTGTGCTTCCCGTCATTTCAAAGGGTGAAAAGGGTTCATCTCGAATAAGCTCCGAAAGAATAGACGTATCCAATACAACATCTATGTCCACCTGTTGAATTCGGTTCTGCAGCTCTTTAATAACATCCGGTGAGGCCAAACCTTCGATATAACAAATACAAGTTTGTGTTTTGGAGCGAGTCCCGACTTGACCATAAATAATCTTTAAGTCCGGACTTTGCACTCTTCGGCGAATGAGCGTCAAGTTTACAAGCAGCGACTCTGTAAAACCTTCTCGCGGACCCTTTACACTTTTTTCCGTCACAGGCTCCGCGATGGCCTTCGTTTCCCACCCCTGCGCACTAATGTTAAGCGCACCCGCAAAGCCATCCATCAGAAACAAAGTTTTTCCGGCTACGACCGCGCTAACCATCTCATCCAAACTCGTAGAGCAGACCACATCGCTAATGTTAATAACCAGCGTCCGAATTTTCTCCATCATTTCAGCTGTATTCCCGCTATCCATTGCCGTAAAATCAAAATCCATTAGAGGCTTTATCACCCCGTACTGGATCATTTCCCTGTCTACCATTCCGTCTACATAGACTAATCCGCAGCGGATGCCGTCACTATGGATATTATTTATCACCCTTATTCTAAGTGTTCCATCATCCTTGAATATTTGTCGAAACAGATTCATCATTTCATCTAGTGACGTACTCGGAGTCTGTCCAGACGTCGTATTTTTCAGGGAATCTTTGCGGTTACCATCTGCTGTCTGTTTCTCCACAGTAGTCACTCCTGTCACAATAGTTTCCTAGAAATTATCCCCCATCTCACTAAATACTATCCGCCAAAATTATACTTAAAAGGGATCAACTTCTTCGCAAAGGAGATTAAACTCCTTCTGTTAAAATAAAAAAAGCCGCTTTAGCAGCGGCATGTTGAATGTTTATGATTGTAATGATCATCTGGTATAATTTGATGAAAATAAGAGATAGGAGCTCCCTATGACACCATTTACAGAACAAGTGATTCGTATCATACAATCTATACCTGAAGGAAAAGTGATGACTTACGGAGGCGTTGCTCGTGCGGCAGGAAGCCCAAGAGGCGCAAGGCAGGTAGTTCGTATCCTTCACTCCATGAGTAGAAAATATAAGCTTCCCTGGCATCGGGTTATCAACGCCAAAGGAATGATCGCCTTGACTGAAGATGAATCCAACTCCCTCCAGAAGCTTTATTTACAGGAGGAAGGGATTATTTTTAATGAAAAAGGTGTGGTAGATCTGAAGCAATACCAATTTGATCCGGAATTTATGGATTAACCACGTATGCGCTTAGCGCCCCTTCCTCTTTCACTGATTCCAAGACCATTCAGCAAACAGTACATCGTAGCGTAGATAACCAGCAATACAAACGCTATGAACAAGCTAAAAAATACCGACTGTCGATTCAAGCTGTCCATAACCAGTTGGTACAACTGATGCCGGTCCGTCAGTACATCCCAGCTATTCAGCCTGTAGACTCGGCCAAGCAGGACACCATACCCCCCAAGTACACATGCTGCGAATACGAATATCCAAGAGAACAGCAGGCTGCTTTTGCGATAAACAACCGTCTGGAACTGGTATAAAGAGAAGAAACCAGTCAACCAGCCGCTCCAAGTGAATAATAAGAGGGTAACCAGATCATACCAATACCGATTCTGAATGGTGCCATCCACGATATATCTGCTTTTTCTTATCGTCAGATGCACCAGATCCGTCATGAGATAAGGCGCGTTCGGAAAGAACAGCAGCCAAGCGACGCCTAGCGGAACAAGCAGCAATCCGCCTATCTTCCTTTTATCTAATTCATAAGCAGCCATAGAGAACAGGAACGGAATCCAAGCCAGGAATAAATTCCAGAGTAAAAATGCATAAAACGAATCCGTCTGTAGTGACACTACACGATATACGGCCAATGTCGCCACAGACAGACCTGCCAAGAGCATAAACACCTTCGGATAATGCAATTCCTTCATGAGCTTATATTCTCCTTATCGAGATAGTTTACATTTAACTTATACCCAATTGTACAAATTTGGCATTCCCAAGTCCAATCTCAAGCATAAACGCCTTTGTCGTCCTTATTAGGACGATAAGCGTTTAAGCGAGAAATATAAGGATAATATATGATGTGAAACTTAAATTCTTATATTTGAACAGAAAAACCCGGACGCAAAAACGTCCGGGCTGACTCTTATCTATTTCACTCAAAGACCACTATTTAGTTCAGGTGCAATTACAGGTTTCTTACGCCCTTTCAGACCGCGCACACTTCCCGCCTCTTCCAGACAGGAGAACGCTGTACACTCCCTAAAAGCGGCATGGCTACATCCAATACACTTGTTGTAATCGATGCTGTTAAGTGCGTCATTAATGGCTTCCCCGGTGTGCGGATAAAACTGAGCCTCACCTATCGTACTATACAGTCCAGTTCTCTTGAGTAGCTCAAGCGGCTGTGGCTGAATACCTGAGATCATAAGTTTCCCTCCAACAGCTTGTAAATGCCGCACCAGCTCTGCTAAATTGGATTCTCCAGTGGTATCCATGAAGGGTACTTTCCCCATCCGCATTAATATAATTCTAGGTTGATCTGAACCATAGCTTGGCATAGTGTCATCGAATCGATAAGCAGCGCCAAAAAACAGCGGACCTTCCACCGTGTAAATTCCAATTTGCGGACAGTCATGACTCTCCGTAACCATATGTGCCTCTACCTTAACGGACTTCGGATCAGGCAGCACTTTGGCTACCAAATGAACCTCTCCCATTCGTTTCACAAACAGAATAACCGCAAGAATTAATCCCACCTCTACAGCCAGCGTTAAATCTGCAAATATCGTTAACAAGAAGGTGATGAATAACACCAAGGAATCGCCGGTCTTGATCTTAAGCAGATGAAGGAACTCTTTGCGCTCACTCATATTCCAAGCTACTACCATTAAGATCGGTGCCATCGCAGCTAAAGGAATACTGGAAGCATAGGGTGCGAGCAACAGGAGAATTAGAAACACCACAACACCGTGAACGATCCCCGAGATGGGAGAAACAGCGCCACTCTTGATGTTCGTCGCTGTTCTAGCAATTGCTCCTGTCGCTGGTATGCCCCCGAACAATGGAGCAGCAATATTTGCGATTCCCTGACCGATCAGCTCTCGGTTACTATTATGGCGGCTGCCTGTCATTCCATCCGCTACAACAGCGGATAACAATGACTCTATAGCACCTAGCATTGCAATGATAAATGCCGGACGAATTAGCAGGGTAATTCGTTCCCAAGTAATGTCCGGAAATCGAAAGCTCGGTAAGGTATTAGGGATTTCTCCGTAAGCAGAGCCAATCGTAGTCACTTTGCCGCTAAAGAATAACGCAGCAACCACAGTCGCGCACAGAAGACCTACCAATGATCCAGGCACCTTCGGAGCGAATCGAATCGCTAGGATAACGACGGTAAGACAAATCACAGCGGTCAGAATACTGTATCCATTCATCGTCGATAGGTGAAGCCCTATTTCTTTCATATTATTTACAAAGCTCTCATGCCGTTCTATATTCCTTAGTCCAAGGAAATTAGCAATCTGCCCGGTGAAGATAATGACCGCTATCCCTGCTGTGAAACCAATCGTTACTGGCCTCGGAATAAACTTAATCAATACACCCAGCTTTAATAACCCCATGAGAACTAGAATAACCCCTGCCATCATCCCAGCGATAAGCAAGTTCTCATAGCCATACTCCATCGCAATGGCAAACAAGATAGGAATAAAAGCACCTGTTGGCCCACCAATTTGAAATTTTGATCCTCCGAACAATGAAATACATATTCCGGCAACGATTGTCGTGTAAATGCCATACTCCGGTTTTACACCAGATGCAATAGCAAATGCCATCCCCAAAGGAATGGCAATAACACCAACAATTGTTCCCGAAATCAAATCCTTGCGAAATGCATTCATGTTGTAGCCTTTATATCGGCCCCACCCTGTCATGATCAAACCTTCTTTTCTTTAAATATCTGATTATTTGAATATAAGAAGAACATTACTCTAGGACGCAACTGTTGTCAACGCCAAAATAATGTTATTCCTTCATTCTCCGCGCATACCTTCGAGCAATGAAATGGTATTCACCAGATGGTTATCAAATATTTGTTTAGCTACGACCAGAAGATCTTTAATCAGAGGATCACGTAACGAATAGATCACAGTGGTACCTTCTTTTACACTGGCTACTACATTCTTAGCGCGTAAAACAGCTAACTGCTGGGATACAGCAGAACCTTCTGATCCTAGAATGGCTTGTAGCTCATTCACATTCTTCTCACCTTCGCTGAGCAGTTCCAGTATACGAATTCGCATTGGATGAGCCAGCGCCTTGAAGAATTCGGTCTTAAATTGCTGAATTTCGGTGTTCATAGACTTCTACTCCTCATAGCTTACTTCTGATTCTAATGTCATCTTTGTATGTTATCTTAGTCCCTGATAAGCGTCAAATACTCAAGGGGTAGATGCTCACATTACGAACCTGTACTTCTACAAACACACCAAGCGCCATAGGCTCACCGAGACACTCGAACATCACTAAACTTTCACCTATTCGCAAAAATCCTGTTCCGTCCTCTTCAATATTCTCCAGCACACCGGTAAAAACAACCTTATCTCCCTCTAACCTTGTATTGAACTCACTAGCAGGTGCAGGCAGAATATCCACCCATCTCATCAGCAGCTCCGAAAGCTCGAATTCCACATCTGTTTCCTTATCTGGCTCCACAGGAGCTCCGCACCAGATCCCCCGACCCTCGCCAAACTCTGTGCGAAAGAATACCTCATCCTTTTTCATGCCACTCTTTGTAATTTTGATTTTCATAGCTATTACTCCACCTTGATAATTTATAACGATCATTATACATGACAATGAACCGATATTATCAAGTGTAATTCTGAGTAACTTTATTCAGATACATACTAGGATGCAGCCAAGGATGCTTAAAGAACTCACTTTTCTTCGTAATTCTCCGTGAGACACCCAGATCATAATCGATCATAGACTTTATCCGCGCTGCGAATGCCTCCCCTTTCACCAGTATTCCCAGCTCGAAATCGTGGCAGGCGCTTCTCTCATTGATGTTGTAGGAGCCATGAAATACCGCCCGTGATCTATGGTCATAGGTTATTTTCCAATGTGAAAAACGACCTGTGAAGCTGTAATCATAAAAGGAAACCCCATTGAGAAACGGCTTATACATATTGCCTCGTACCGCCGCAGTATTGGTAGGATGATCATTAACCTTCAGCGGATTGCAGATGCTCAGATGACAGGAACAGTCTGGCCCCAGCTCCCCCAGCCGATCCCAAAACTCTTGATCAATCAAATAAGGATTTACAATCACCGTCTCCTCAGTCGCATAGGTAATTAAATTCAAATAGTATTGCTGAATTAAGTTAACTGGATTACCCGGAAAGCTTGCAAACAGTGTACATTCTTCCTCCCCAAAATGATAATTTACATTCGGATGGTAGAAGGCATCATCCACGTCAAAATGATCACCTCCCAGAAGTAACCAACGGGAATGAAACTTAGCATTTAAAGGCTGCGCCGCCGCGCCACGGATCCGGAAGCAGCCATCATGCCACTCCTCTTTTTTACTAGGAATCCCCTGTAGATGTCCTTCTATACTGATCGAAGAAGATGCCTGAACAGGCGTCACGTACGTGTATTGATCTCCAATATTCAGGCTGCCAATAATAGAGGTTACCCCATCAATGACCATAAACTTCCGATGATCAATGACATTCAGCCCAGTGATTTCAACGTCCTCTTGTACTTTATCCTGTAAGAACAGGATACTTTCCGGTACGCCTTGTTGCTTCAGCGCCTTCCGCTTCACACGCCATTCTACGGCTGTATAATAAGAATTGAAGGTATTCAACAGCTTAGCTCCTGCATTCTCGAGCCTTTCAGAAATCTTGGAAAATTGACCAAACGCCAGATTGTTCTCATACCCTAAAGCTGTCAGCGCGTAATTGACCATGATCCGTACCTTCACCCCCCGTTTAAGGGCGTGAAATAATTCATCTGCAACCAGATTGCCTGAATGGTCATTAAAGAAGAGCATCACGGACAGGTGAATATAATGCTGTGCCTTCTTTATTTCTTCTAGTATCATCCCTAGGCACTCGGGTCCATTCACGTAAGGATCTACTTGGTTATTCCATGTGGTTTGTGGGGCCAGAGCTTTTAGCTTGTCTGAATCTAATCTGTCTAATACTTCAGTAAGTTGTCCCAGCAATCTTGGGCTAAAGCCAGGAACCTGAAATAGCTGCTCACCCTCCGTAATGACTCCGCCAATGGACTGTCGGTATGCTCTAGCCGCCTCCAGGTCGATCCCCATTAGTCTGCGCTCCGCCTCTTCTCCTGCTTCGCCCATAATGCGGGCAAGTGAACCGCCTGATAAATAATAGTTCACGATATCGATCATATTTTTCTGTATTTCCATATGTAAGATCCCCTATCTTTATTGTGAGTGCACATGTATCAAGGTAAGGATAGATACCCTTGAACTCCTCCTTATAAACGGGGAACATAAAAAACAGGAATGCCCCGCAGCCATTATGGCTATGGAACATCCCTGTTTAAGATCAACCAGGATTTACTAAGAATCGAGATAACTTATTTCACTTGCTCTGCGCTAAATACTTTTACGTCTAGTGGCGCAGCCAAGAATTCACCAGCTTTAGCTGAGAACGCGGTAAAATGAGCGCTCGTATTGTGGCTGGATACGGCTTCAGCGTCGCGCCAAGTCTCCACCATAATAAATGAGTTTGCTTCTCCAGCATTCTCATACAGCTCGTATGAGAGATTTCCTTCTTCAGCGTGAGTAGCTGTGAGAAGTGTTTTGGACTCCGCCAAAAACTGCTCGCGACGTTCCGGATTCACTTTAAGTACTGCATGGATAATGATCATTGTATTTTCCTCCTAAAGTATAAAGTATTATTTCCACTCAGCAATTTTATCGATAGGCAAACGGACAGATGGGTAACCTGCATCAACAGCCTTACCGATGGAAAGCAACATTACAGGAACATAACGATCTTTTTCCATGCCAAACGCTTCTGCGATTTGATCTTTTTCATAACCGCCGATTGGGTTTGTATCGTATCCATGTGCACGGGCAACCAGCATCAATTGCATTGCAACAAGAGCACCATCAATAAGCACAGTATCTTTGTTAACTTCACGTGGCAAGGTAGCAAAGTGAGCAGATAATCTAGTTAATTGGTTTTCTTTTACTTCAGCAGGCATTAGTCCACGTTCAACAGCTGTGCCATAAATCTCCTCCGCATAGTCGAAATTGTTCAAATCACCAAAGATGGCAATCATAGCTGCAGAGGTTTCAACTTGTACGCCATTAAAGCGAGCAAGAGGAGCTAAAGTAGCTTTTGCTTCTTCACTTTCAATGACAAGAAACCGCCAAGGCTGCATGTTTACAGAAGAAGGTGCAAGAGTCGCTTCCGTAAGAATCTGAGTCATCTCTTCTTTGCTGATCTTAACGGATGGATCATATTTGCGGATAGAGCGGCGACCCGTAATAATTTCTTTAAAATCATTGGTTTGTGTTTGTGTAGCGTTCATATGTGTATTTCTCCTTTGAATGTGTAATTTGGGTAGTTACAGTTACAGTTACAGTTACAGTTACAGTTACAGTTACAACAGATTGATATTAGATTGCAGACGATTAAGCATATCTATGAGCACTTTTCGCTCCTGATCGTTAAATCCAGTAAGCAGAGTAGCGACAAATCGTCTCTTCTCTTCGCCATATTGAATCATTCTTTCCCGCCCTTGATCCGTTAATGAGACCAATGTAACCCTGTTATCTGCGGGATTGTTGCGGCGAGTGATCGTACCACTCTCTTCCATCCCTTTCAAGTGCCGAGTGACGGCGGCCGCATCTATATCCATGCCCTTTTGCAGCGTAATTTGGCTGACTTCATCCACCTGGAATAGTTCATGCAGGAGGCGAAGCCGTGTGGGACTAATCCCAGCACATCGTTCGAATTTCGGACAGATTCCCTTGTTTAATGCCTGCAGCAGTTCAAATATGCGGTCTTCCTCAGGATAGTGCTCCGTCAAAATATACCTCCTTTATAAATTTAATTGCATGCAATTGTTTTGTATAAAATTATACTAACTGATAATCATTGACCCGTCAACTAATATATCAAATCATTTTTTAAAAATCAACATTGCTTATCCTCTTATGGTGCTATAGTCTTGAACAAAAAGGAGGAATCCTATGAGAATCTCCCTGATTCAGCTGGATATAGCATTTGGCAAACCCGATATGAATTATGCTGCTGTAGCAAATAAAATTAGTGTAGCGGCCGCCACAGCCCCCGACTGTCTTATTCTCCCTGAGCTTTGGACCACTGGCTATGATCTGACCCGACTAGAAGATATTAGCGATCCAGAAGGAGAAATTACCAAGGAATTCATCTCCAGCTTAGCCAGACAATACAACATCAATATCGTCGCTGGTTCAGTCGCTAGCAAGAACGCCTCCGGTGTAACTAATCGTATGTTTGTATTTAATCGAACTGGCGAACTCGTTGGCGAATATAGTAAGCTACATTTGTTTCAGCTAATGGATGAACATCTATATTTGCAGCCTGGAGAAGACAAAGGCCTCTTCACATTGGAGGGCACGTTATGTGCCGGATTAATCTGTTATGATATCCGATTTCCAGAATGGGTTCGTGCCCATACCGCACAAGGCGCAGAAATCTTGTTTGTCAGTGCAGAATGGCCATTATCCAGGCTATCACATTGGCGTGCACTACTGATCAGCCGAGCGATCGAGAACCAATGTTATGTAGTAGCCTGCAACCGTGCAGGAAGCGATCCTAACAATACCTTTGCTGGGCATTCTATGATAATTGATCCTTGGGGAGATATTTTATGTGAAGCTTCTGAAGGGGAAGAAATCCTAACGGGGGATATCGATTTACATATGGTGCGTGAAATTCGAGCACAAATCCCGATTTTTGCAGACAGACGTCCGGACTTATATGATTAAAAAGAACGTAACAGATGCTGGCCTCTCGCCAGATTTCCGTTACGTCCTTCTTAACGATGCTCAATATCCATTTATCCTTGGGCATAACGTTCATGCAGAACTCGCGCAGCATCCAGAACACGCGGATCTTCATAGTCTAGGAAATATCCGGTCTTCTGCTGTATCCTGTCAGAGGATTTAAGCACCACTCCACGGTGGGCTAATGCTTGTCTAATGCCTTCGGCAAATACTTCAGTCGCATTCGGTCCGCCTAGTTCGCCAAGCCCAGCGATCGTCTCTGGACGAACCCGCGGATAAGATAATGCTGAGTCTCCTCCAGAGGCTTGCTCATAAAATTTATGAATGAGTTCACCACGTTCCTGTCCCGAACCCGAAACCACTACAAATGCATGTACGAAATAGGCATTATTTTGTCTACGCTGAGCAATGCCGCAAAATTTCCGCCCACCGATCGCCAAATCGAAGTCCCCCGGGCAGTAAGAACCAACAATTTCACCAGCCTCAATTTGAGCCGCAGCCTGTGGATGACTCATAGCAACTGCCTCAGTGATCAGAGAAGCCAGAAGCCTAAAGTCATCATGAAAGTCCAGCTTTCCGCGTCCTTTGGGGAGAACTAGCGAAACATTAACAATTCCATCATCCAGAGGCACCGCAGCACCACCGGAATGTCTTACCGCTGTACGAATTCCTTGCTGCTCCAACTTAGCCATCGCTTGAGCCGCGTACGGAAGCTTGCTGTCCCGTAGGCCGAGCACAACACCTCCGGAATGACTCCATAGGTGCAGACTAGGAGGAACAAGTCCCGCTCCGACATCCCTACAAAGGGTCTCTTCAAAGGCGAACGGGATCAACATCTCCCCGATGCCCCCTGCTTTCTCATCTATCCTGTCATCCTTTAAGATTAGATGCTGGAAAAGTCCCATTTCTGCAGGAAGTCCGATGACTTCTTTACTTCTATCAACAGATCCATTGATCATTGCATCGTACTCCCGAGTATCCACCGATTCCCCTCTTTCCCGTATTATCCGTGATATTGTAATCGTTCTGCCTCGCTAGTCGAAATCAGAATTGAAATGAGGTTATGATAACGCTATCCTTATAGTATACGAACATGCCCCAGCTCGAATAGGGGGTAGCCTTAGGTTCATGCTATACACAACGTTAAGGAGTGATGCCGCATGACAGTGGAAGTGATGAAGGAACGACAGTTAACCAAGACAAGACAATGGGAACAGGCACTTAACCTGCTGTATATTGATTTCTGGGATTACTGCCATGATGCAATTAGCAAATTTGATGACGAGGACATTCACCAAGCAAGAGTGAACTGCCGCAAGCTGTTAACACTGCTTTCCATTCTCGACCCTGGTCATACTCTAGGGCTATACCCCCTATTTGAAAAAGCCCAAAAGAGATTAGGCAAGGTCAGAGATGCAGACGTTCTGATTGAATCGTTCAAGACTAAACGTAAACACGCCAAGGAAAACGGCGATACAAAGACAGTAGAACTGTTGAAGGCTGTGATCGACCACCAAAAGGACAAGCGCAAAACTTATCGTAAAAAGCTGGCCGATGAGCTACCTAAGCTAATCAATGAGGATCTGGATGAGAAGTGGAAAGCTTTTCTAAGTGAACAGCTAGAGGCCCTGGTAGCGAAAAAAGATGCCAACGTTGTCATGCGCGAACTTGAGGTAGCTTACGAGCAGAAGAAAAAAGCTTGCAAGGCTATATTTCGTGGACAAGATGCCGAATCAGAAGCAGCCTTCGACTCACTGCATGAGCTGAGGATGGCTGCTAAGGAACTGCGATATACCGCTAGTGCAGCCTCTTTTGCGTTAAATCAGAAATTTCATGCCCATGAGGAAATATATAAGCAGATTCAAGATCAACTCGGGCTAATTAACGATAAACGCCTATGGCTGGAAACACTAAATGCTATTGGGCGAGAAGAGCTGAATGTCGGCAAAAAAACATGGAATACCTTTACTGAAGAATTAAAAACCGAGGTACTCGATGCACTGCACCAAAATGATGTCATACCGCTCACACATCAAATAAAGTAACTCTGAATCTTTTATAACCTCTTTATTCAGCCGTTGTATCTGATGCGCCGTATTCTTCTATATTCACATTTACTTCATAGGTAATCGGAATTTGGCTGAAGGTTTCGTCCCAGTTATCCTTGACGCTCCGCCATACGGCTGGATGCTGATTATGTAGACTGGTGCCGAAACCGGCAGCTTCGGTATGCAGTTCCTTCTGCATTTTTGTTACAGTAGTTTGTACCAATTCTAGGACACGCTTCTGCAGCAAAGCTTTATCCTTCTTTACAATTCCGTCATGTAATTTCTTCGGTTTCTCGGCAAAGACCTCGGCATATCTACCTGTAGATTTTATTTTCACGTTAAAAGAGATCTGCCCATTGTTCACATTAGCTTTGATCTTGCTATGCATGGATTTCACCTCATAGGTTAAGAGGTCATTGGTATCCGGATTATACGTCTTAAGCACTCCTCCTAACCCCTTTCCGGTCAGCCAAGCCATCCCCTCCAGTTCCGACTCATCCAAAAATCCAACAAGCTTCCCCGTTGTCCCTTTGATTACGCCTGCTCCTGATAGCTTTGTCTCCTGATCAATAGCGATAACATTTTGCAATAAGAAGCTTTTCTTTCCTTGCAATGGGCCAACTACTTTTGCCAAAGTTACCGGCTCCCATATCCCCATATTCCGGTCTCTATTATTGAAGATGCCTTCAAGTACAAAAGCAGGAGTCTGACCCGGTAGTGCATTTTCCAATACATCTTTGGCCATTCCCTTGCTGACAAATAACATAACACTCGGACGAATATCATTATCCCGAGTAAAGAAATCTATGATTTTAGTAAGGTTGTTGGAACGCGCGAGTTTTTCACTAATCACAATAACCTTTAAATGATGACCAATCGGAGTGCGTCTAGTACGCAGTGAAAGCTGCCGCATCGCTTCAAAGATAGAATCACTAGTTTCACTCATATTATAGTAATTCTTAAAGGAGGAGGAAGAGGAACTGGCAGAAGACTTCATAACAGCCCCTCCCGACCCCTGCGGAATCGTAAATTGATAGGTGCTTATTATTTTTGTAGGCTTTGCATGATTCTCCCCTTCAGACTTAGCTATTTCCTCGCCTCCTGACTCCTCCGCACTGTCTAGTGCAACACCAATCTGCATGTTTAACTCCTCAATCGGTGTGCTGCTCCAGCAGCCTGATAACAGAGAACACAGTACAGAGAGTACGATCCACAACCTCCATTTTTTCATGAAGCAGCCCTCCGGAAGTAGGTGATGATTAATAATGGTAAGGGAAGCAAACCGAATAAAATAAGCATACAATCACCGATGCCTGATCCTAAAGCAAACAAAGCATTCACATTGGGAGGAATCCTAGAAACTATATAAACAACAGGAAGTAACGCCAATAAACAGCTTTTGAAGTTTCTATGAATGATTTGAGACAAGCCTAACGCCGCTGCATAAATCGCAACACAAAAGGTACAAAAGATCTGCATAATCCATATCACTAACAACAACGACTCAAACCTCTCAAAGATGAGATAGTTCACTTCAAAACTTCGTACAAGATCGAGAAACGGCCAGGTTCTTGTGAGAACTCCATCTATAGAAAAGGCACCTATAGTCGCTACAACTGCCAGAACATAAAATATCGTCGATATACAAGTTCCAGCTATTATTACCTTCACTGCTTTTTGGGGCTTGTCCATAAAAGCAACAACGAACAGCATTGCTTCTCCAGCTGTAAAGGTCAGGATGGTTGGCCTAATCCCTTTCCATACGGGTTCCAATCCGTTTCCAAGGACGGGAAGCAGGTTATTGAGGTCGAAAACTTCGAAACTAAGCAGACAAACTCCTAGAAACACTGTCCAGGTGATCGGAACAATAAGTCTGCACATGCTAGTGATCGCATTAATTCCTCCTCTGCATAAATAGAAGGCAATCCATATAAAAGCAGCCACTATCGCCCAAGGAGGTGTTCCTTCCAGTAGAAAAAAAGAGGTCACTTCCTGCACCGAACGTATCTCAAAACCGGCGATACTGAGAAAATATCCAATGACTCCTATTGAGAGAACCATTCCGAGTGGCTTGCCGATGATCTTCCCGATATATTGAAAAAAAGTTTGGCCTGGGAAGCGTTGACTAAGCTTCACTATGATCAATCCGAACAGAAAGGAGATTACTCCCCCTAACAAAATACTTATCCATACATCTGGACTGCCACTGGCCTCTACAATGGTCCGAGGAAGCGTAAGCACCCCTGCCGCAATCGTATAATTGGCTAGAATGACCGTCGCTTGAACAGCAGTAATTCGGTCCTTTACATCGGGGCTCATGTTCTCTTCCTCCTTCACCTAGACTTTTCACCCTTTACGCAAAGGGTCTTTTGGTTTCAACAACGTAGGCCGCCCGGTTAAAAATTGCAAAGGCATACGGAATATAAAATCTTTCCAATTGACTGTCTTATTCGGGACTGCCAGACCAAGATAGGGAATACCAAAGCTCTTCAGCTTAATTAAATGACTACTAAGCAAAAGAAAAAACAGTACCACTCCGTATAATCCAAAGATTGCTGCAAAAAACATAGCTGCAAACCGGAGCATACGAAGCGTCATCCCCGCACTATACATTGGCATAGAGAAGGAAGAAACAGCCGTAATTGATACTACAATGACTAGGATTGGACTCACGATCCCAGCTTCTACCGCGGCTTGGCCAATGATCAAACCGCCGACAATTCCCATCGCCGGACCGATAGGTTTAGGTAAGCGAAGTCCAGCCTCCCGTAAGATTTCAATCGAGGTCTCCATAATCAATGCTTCGATTAATACAGTGAAGGGAACGCCTTGCCTGGAGGCGATTATGGAAATAGCCAACTTCGTTGGAATCAATCCTGGCTGGAACGAGAGGAAGGAAATATATAGTGCTGGCGCAAAAAGTGATATCGTTGCCGCAAAAAAACGCAAAAGACGTAGCAGCGACCCTACCATCCAGCGATCGTTATAATCCTCTGGAGATTGCAGTAACATTCCAAAGGTCACCGGCATAATCAAAGCGAAGGGAGTACCATCAATTAAGATAGCTACTCTTCCTTCCAGAAGTGCTGCCATTACGCGGTCCGGTCTTTCTGTATTTTGAATTTGCTGGAAGGGACTATAACTATTATCTTCAATCAATTGCTCGACATAACCAGATTCTTGAACATCATCTATATCTATCGTTTTTATTCTTCGTTTAACCTCTTCTACAAGCTCATCATTCGCAATATCCTTGATATAGGTTAAGATGAGTTCCTTCTGCATTCTCTTTCCTACAGTAAAAGAAATCATTGCTAACTCTGTACTCTGCCCGTGTCTACGCAGCATTGCCGTGTTGTCGCTTAATGTCTCATTAAATCCGCTTCGTGAGCCCCGCAGGACTGCTTCAGATTCCGGCTCCTGAATCCCCCTTGTATTCCCCTTCGGACTACTAAGCACAAAAGCCTTGGATATCCCCTCCACGAGCAGCACGGCAGATCCAAATAACACCTTCTGAAGCGAGAGGTATGCATTATCCGTAAGCTCAATTTCCGAGATGAGTAGTATCTCATGAATGAGAATATCTTGTAGAACCTCCGCTTCCGGAATGGTATTTATTTCCTTAAATGGCTGATACGCATTCATTAATGGCTTCAATATATTCTGATCCATTTTGTCTTTGTCCGTTAGACCGTCTACGTACAAAAGTGCTGCCCTTGTCTTAATGTTTCCAATTCGCAACTCCCTTACATTCACATCATGCATATCGGCGCTGATTTCTCTGAATTTCTGCAAATCATCCTCAAAATGGCCACTATAAGTTTTTCTCTTCCCCTTATCCTTAGTTACTACATTCGAGCTGGACTGCTTCACCGGCCCTTCTAAAATGCCTGTTTCTCCAGAGTCTTCTCCGGAAGAAACACCTCCACCTTTGCTACCAGTAGCTTTTTCCGCTCTAGTCGTTATCCTGTCTTCTTTAGCTTTAGCCCAGCTTATTGTACGAAGCAGGAAGAAAGGGACACAGAAAATCATAATCCCTTGGAAAACCACACCCCAACTTGGAATTAATTCTATTACCTCATTCCACACCCCTAACACCTCCTTTATAGCTGTGACCGTATTTTTTACCGAAGATGGATAATTCATGCATACAAAAAAGACCCCACAGTATGGGGTCTCCCTAAGTTAAACTTCATATGTTCTTATACCTCTATTGTATCTGTAAAGTGTCGGATGCTAGTCTTGGACGTTCGGCTGACGTAATTAAAGTTTATTGCGGCATCATGCGAGTGGTGATCGCGATGCGATTCCATGCATTGATTGTAACAATTGCCATGATGATCTCGCCAAGTCGCTTAGTATCGAAATGGCGCTCCGCTTCCGAATAGACATCGTCCGGTACATGTCCTTGCGTCACGAGTGTAACTGATTCGGTCAGCGCAAGCACTGCACGCTCCTCGTCGCTGTAGAACGGCGCTTCACGCCATGCGTTCAGCATGTAGATGCGCTGTTCCGACTCGCCTGCCTTGCGGGCATCCTTCGTATGCATATCGATGCAGAAGGCGCAGCCATTAATTTGTGACGCTCTGATTTTGATTAACTCCAATAACGACTTCTCCATGCCTGTCGATTGTACGAACGCTTCAAGACCCATCATCGCTTTGTATGCGGCTGGAATTTCACCGGCCAGATCCATTCTTTGTTCCATGGGGATAGCTCCTCTCCGGCTGTAGACCGGTTATCTTTTGATTGTTTCACTAATAAGACAATGCAAAAGCTCCGTTTGTGACAGGTTACCCCATTCGTTGTAATTTATCGGGATTGAGTACGATATAAATATGCTCGATCCGCTCCCCGGCCGCATCAAGCTGGAAGCTGATTGTCTTAAGCGGCCGGCCATCCCGATAGATGACGATGCCCAGCTGGCCGTTAAGTAGCACCATCCTTTGCGAATCTCCGAGGAAGCCCTTCGTAATGACGCCTCCAATGAAAGCTTGAACACGATCTCTGCCCGTAATAGTGAAGATCGCTGCGCGAACTTTACCGCCGCCGTCCGACGTAAGCAGCGCATCCTCGGTCAGCAGGCTGACAAGCGCATCGACGTTGCCGCCTCGAGCAGCTGCGAGGAATGCTGTCGCAAGAGGTGTTGCCTGAGCCGTGTTGCCTGGCAGAACTGGCGATTGTTGATGCAGCTTATCATTAGCGCGGCTAAATATTTTTCGACAGTTGGCTTCTGATTTTCCTAATACATCAGCAAGTTCGCTATATTCGAAAGCGAAGGATTGGCGCAAGATGAAGACGGCTCTCTCAACAGCCGATAAATGTTCCAGCATGACGAGCAGGGCGTAGGATACATTTTCATCGTGATCGAAAAGATCAGCAGGATTATCGCCGCCTCCATTCGTAAAGCTGACGAGCGGCTCCGGCAGCCATGTGCCGACATATTGCTCTCTCCTTATACGGGCGGATTGCATATAGTTGATGCAACGATTTGTTGTCATACGGATTAAGTAAGCTTTCGGATGGGTGATATCTATTGTTTGTAGCTTGCTGTACTCGATGAATACGTCTTGAACGAGGTCCTCTGCATCTGCTATAGAGCCGGTCATACGGTAAGCGATTGCTTTCAGCAGAGAGTGATAGTTGGTATATGCGATCTGAAAATCCATACGTGCTAGACTCCTTCCAAAGCTGTGCCTTTCATACCGTCACGGCTCACCGCGGCGTCTACATCGTTCAGCGGATGATCAACAATGTAGACGCTCTCCTAGGGCTTCATGTCTAGCCTATTTAGTGCACGTAGGAAAATATCCGGATGAGGCTTCTTAATGCCTTCTCAGCTTGAGATTAATATAGCATCAAAATACAACTAAATTCCAATTCCCTATGCTAGAATAACCTTGTTCAGTATCCCTTGGTAGGCTGCTATCGGACGTAAGCCAACCAACTTTTCCATTGGCTGCCCATCTTTAAATACAATGACTGTAGGCATCCCCATAACACCAGCTTCCCCAGCCAGATCCGGCAATTCGTCACAATTCACCTTCACAATAGAGACATCGTCTCCATATTCCTGATGAAGATCTTCCAAAAGAGGCAACAGCACCTTGCAAGGGGGACACCATGGCGCACCGTAATCTACCAAAACCGTTCCACCACCGCGAATCTCTGCTCGTACCCAATCAGCGCTATCTGCATTTGTAATAGCCATTTGTCATTCCTCCTCATAGTTTTCAACCCCAGCAGTACCTACTCCAAACTCTCCAGTGTACATGCCTCTAAACTACTCTCGTTCTGCTCTTGCAAGATAGAGGCCATTCTTTCTTCCAAATTGCGTTTGATCTGATTCAGTTCTACAAGCTGACGTTCAATATCCTCAAGCTTGCTACGGTATAGTGGCATCACTTCTGCGCAGAAAGCTTCTTTGTTCTTCAAAACACAATGTAGAAAGCCCGCGATCTGCTCTGTGGACAGACCCAGGTTCAAATATAATTTTATCGTTTCTACCGTCTCCACAGCGAGCGGAGAGTACTCCCGATATCCGTTGGCCTGACGGATCGGCGAAATTAATCCCTGACTCTCATAATAACGAATTGAACGGACGCTTACGCCCGTCAGTTTAGCAAGCTCACCTATTTTCATAGCAATCTCCCCGGGGTTCATGAGAATTGTTCTACACCAGTATAAACCCTGACATCAATGTAAGAGTCAACAAAAAAAATCCAACCGTAGTTATCCCACAGTTGGACTCATTTATAATCTTACAACAAGTATATCCGCCGCTTATATTCTACAATAATCCTGCTGCCCAAAGCCCACCTCTACGAATCATTTCGCGGAATGGTTCTACTGAGAATGATGGTAAATGATGCCCTGGCATTAAATAAACAACCCGTCCCAAGCCAAATTCGTGACACCAAGCCGCTTGGCGCATAGCTCCCTCATGAGAATATTCAGCGAGCACCGTTGTTTCGAAATAAGGATGCATCTCAAAATAATACGGCTCATCCTCAATTACAAATTCTTCAATTCCCTGCATAATGGGATGCTCTCGTGCGGGTATGGACATCTGCAGCGAAGTATACTCTGGATGATGGGTGAAATGTGCGCCCAGCATAGCACCAAGCTCCTGATTGCGCTGTAAGGAAATTCCGTTATGTACCACTAGTAGTCCGCCCCCGCCAGCCACATAAGATAGCAAAGCACCACTTTGTTCCGCGGGGATTTTGTCATCAGAAAATTCAGTGTAGGAGATTACCAGCTTGTAGTCTGACATCGTTTCTTTATTGAGAAGTGCATAATCCTCTGAAGAAAAAACCTGTAAGTCATTCGCAAGGATTTGTTCGATCTCCCGGTCCACGCCAGCAAAGGGGTGATATTTAACCTCCGAGTAGCTTCCTAGTGCGAGTGCTTTTAGTGTAGACATGTTATCAGCGCCTTTCTTCTTATCTATTTTGAAATATCCGTTCTACCACGGCCATGAGCTGCCATCCGTATCCAGATAGGCCGGTTCCTCGCCCATATATTTTTTATAATCCAGAACAAGGTCGATAATCTGCTCCGCGGACTGTTCAGGAGTCATTTCCGCTTGCTCATCCTTCTTACCATGCATATAAGTCTGCAGCCAGCCAGGATGGAACACCATTACTTGACCGCCAAGCGTTTTCAGATGATTATGCATCAAGGAGGACTGCATATTCAGTGCTGCCTTCGACATACAATAGCCATACATGTTGATACGCTTATTTCGGGCAATACTGCCTGCCTCTGATGAAATATTGACGATTAATTTATCCTCACTTTGTAGTAATAGTCCCATCAGTGCATTGCTGACTCTTAACGCGCCAAGCGTATTTACATTATATATTTCTGCCATGCCTTCATCATCCAGCTCCACCAGCACAGTAGCATTATCAGCAGAACGAATAATACCTGCATTATTAATAATCATATCGACATATCCAGTTTTACTGGCTATTACTCTTGCAGCCTGCTTTACACTATCTTTATTGCTGATATCTAGGGGGATAAGCTCCAACTGTTCAGGATATCGCTCTTTAAGCGCTTTCAAATCTTCCGATTCTTTTAAAAACTGTCCTGCAAATACTGAGAACTGTTTGGCCAGCAACGAACGCACAAGCGACAGTCCGAGCCCCCGATCAGCTCCAGTTACACATGCAACTCTCTTCATTCTTCTGAACACTCCTATCTCGTAGCGATATGGTTAGGCATGTTGCTTCTTTTCACCTTAGCATGCTGTACTCTTTTTTTCAACGCGATTGGTTTCAGGTATGTCGCCTCTTGTGCAGACCTTTTAGAATCCTTTTTGTTTTAATTTTGATATATGTTACAATCATGATTACAGGTTGTTAACAACACAATTGTTAGCAAAATAATGATCCCAGGAGGGTGATATCTATGTCTATTCAACAACTCCATACGCTGGAGGATCTTGAGCAATATGTAGCTAAGCCTGGCAAGAAGCTGCTGTTCAAACACAGCACGACCTGCCCGATTAGTGCTAAAGCTAATGAAGAGTTTCAGGCTTATCTGAAGGATGCCGATACTGCCGCTGCAGTGGTCTTAGTCATCGAGGATCGTCCCGTTTCCAATCAAATTGCTGAGGATTTTGGCATCAAACATGAATCTCCACAACTCTTCCTGCTTGAGGACAATGAGGTTCGCTGGAACACTTCCCACTGGAAAATTACAAGAGATGCTATCAAAGAGGCTGTGAACCAATGAGTGAGCCAGTGATTGTCTATTCAACCGCAGGGTGCAGTGACTGTAATTTGGTTAAAAATTATCTAACGGAGCAGGGTGTCCCTTTTGAAGTAAGAGATGTTATGACCAGCACAGTCTATCAAGAGGAAGTTGAGAAGCTTGGATTCATGGGCGTTCCTGTCACCGTAGCAGGGGATCAAGCGATCAAGGGATTTAATCTTCCTGCGCTCAAAGCACTCATCGAAGCTGCCCAATAATTAAGCCATTAAACTATTCAGTACATGATGTAATTCATAGCTGCAAAAAAAGGGTATCCTCATAGCCAATCGGCTTGTGGATACCTTTTTTCAAAATATAAGAATCTATAATTTTCATGCTATACATTATCCTTATATTTCTCGCACAAACGCTTACCGTCCTTTAGGGACGCCGAAGGCGTTTTTACTTGTTAGTCATAGTCTATGCTTCCTCACGTATGAGATCTGCCACGACCAGCACATCCACGTTTCTGGCAGAACGCAGAATCTGCTTGGTAACATCGCCGCGAATACTTTTTCGCAGCCATGAGCGTTGTGATTGACCGATAATAATCTGAGTGCTCTGCAGAGCTTGAGATCTTTCAAGCAGCAAGGACGCCACTCGGGCAGGGAGCACGTTAGGAATCATCCTGAACGTTCCACCCAGTCGTTCCGTCAATTCCTTTAAATCATTTATACGTTTATCATATACGGGTCCATTTTGTTTAAATTCCTGCACATACGTAACATACCAGCAAGCTTTTAGACGATATGCAATCCGAAAACCACGCCGAATTAAACGCTCCGCATGATCCCCCAAGGTGATACACACATATATTACTTCCTGACGCCGCCAAGGTCCCCGTAACGAACCAACACGTTCCCAAGATTCTAGCCTTTCATCAACATCATCAGCAATTTCCCGCAACGCCAGCTCCCGAAGGGCGATCAAATTCCCGATTTTGAAAAAAGCCCCCAGCGCCTGATCCACCTTGGCCATGGCATATATTTTTCCATCCTTCATTCGCTCTTGAAGCGTCTTGGGTGATACATCGATAAGCTCTACCTCATTTGCCCGCTGTAGAATGCTGTCCGGAAAAGTCTCCCTCACTCTAACTCCTGTAATTTGCTCTACGGCGTCATTCAGACTTTCTAAATGCTGCACATTCACGGTAGAAATCACAGATATTCCCGCATCCAGCAGCTCCATAACATCCATATACCGCTTCTTATGTTTGCTGCCTGGCATATTGGTATGAGCGAGTTCATCCACTAGCACGACTTCTGGATTACGCTTAATAATTGCTGCCGTATCCATCTCCTCAAGGATAGTCCCGCGGTACTCCATACGTAGACGCGGAAGGGTCTCCAAATCGCCGATTTGTTCAAGGGTTTCTTTGCGGCCATGTGTCTCCAGGAGCCCTATCACGACATCGATCCCTCTCTTCAAGAGATCGTTCCCTTCACGCAGCATCTTGTAAGTCTTGCCCACACCGGGAGCAGCCCCAATGTATACCTTAAAGGTTCCTCCGCGAATCGCGTCGATTTTATCCTTTACTTCCTGACTGCTTAACCTGTGATAGGCATCCGCTTTCCGTTCATTACGAGTCTGCCGGGTTGGAAGTACACGTTCTCCCTCACGGTCTGCGCGATCCGCCACGAAGAACACATCCACACCTCGGATTTGCTTCAGTAACGAATTAGCGATTGAGCCTTTCCATAATTCCTGCCAAGCGGTCTGCTTGGAATGTCCCATAACGATCCGGGTAATATTATGTTCGATCGCGTATTTTACCAACAGATGTGGGATCTCCCGCTTCGAGCGAAAGGTGATCTCCTCCATAGAGGCACCAATCTTCTCGGTCAGCTTCCAGAGGGAACGCTTAAAGGTAGCTGCTTCCTTAGAAAGGGTGAGACCCTGCTTCCAGAATGACACCACTGACAGATCCCCATTTAACCGCTTGGCAATCTGCTGTCCACGTCGGATGTGGATCGAGCCATTCCAATAATACTGCGCAGATACCAACACCTTTTCTGCGATCCCCGAAGCTCCCTGCAGCCCTTGTTCTTCCCGGTGTTTCTCCAGCGAGTCATTAACATCCTCAGCGACCATTCGAAGTGCCAGCTCCCGCAGCTTGCTTAAATTACCCTTATTAAAAAGCGATCTCTGCTGGCGTTTACCTAAATGGCCATCGGACAAGCGCTGAAGTATTTTTTCAGGGGTCACATCAATTAGAACGATATCATCGGCAAGGGTAAGCACCTCGGCGGGAAGAGAATGCTCTACCTCAATCCCGGTCCATTTCCGTGCCAGATCCGCAGCACCTTCTAGTTCGTATACATTTACAGTTGTGATGACACTAATCCCATTGCTCAATAAGTATTTGATATCGTCCAGTCTTCCAGATCTCTCCGCACCCTCGCGATTCTGGTGGGCCAAGCCATCGGTTAGCACAACTTCTGGATTACGTGCCACAATAGCTTCTACATCAAGATCCTTCTTCTCTATATCTTTCTGAAACCAATGAATACTTGGTATCCGTTCCAAATCGCCCAGCTGATCCTTAGTTTCTGGACTCTGATTCGTCGAAACCGCACAGATCACAACATCGATTCCCTGCGCTTTTAGTGCCTGGCCCTCACGCAGCATCTGATACGTTTTGCCCGACCCACTGACCGGACCGATATAGATCTTCAGACGTCCCCGATGCAGCTCATAGATAGAGAGCAGCAACTCCTCCGGCGTCTTCCTCCGGTATGTTCCCATCAAGACCACTCCTTAATAACCCCGATCATGCATGTACCCTTCTGTTCCAAGAAGAAATGACATTGTCGTCCTTCAAAGACGACAGCCGTTTCTCGTAGAAATATAAGAAAGTATAATGTGAAACTTATACTTTCTTATATTTTAGAAAGCAAGATATCCCTGCCCGATTCTAGTAATCTGGCAGGGATATTTACTATATTTATTTGTTCACTAGTTTCAGTAGATCCATGTTCAGCTTCAACACATTGACCCGTTCTTCACCAAACAACCCTAAGTCACGACCCTCGGTATGCTTATTTACGAGCTCTTCCAGCTGCGATGCAGGAATACCGGTTAAATTGCTAATCCGAGGAATCTGCACCATTGCTGAAGCTGGTGTGATATGCGGATCAAGCCCCGAACCCGAGTTGGTGACCAAATCAACTGGCAATTTGTTCACGGGCACATCCGGATTATCGAGCTTCCACTGCGTAATGAAATCCTTTGTCCGCTGCAGCATATCCGGATTGGATGGAGCGTAGTTATTGGACCCTGAGGCTTCTGCTTTATACTCAATACTAGACACACGACCATGAAATAGTCCTGGGTTCGTAAAGTTCTGCCCAATGAGTTCCGAGCCTACAACTACTCCAGCATCATTCTTAAGCAAGCTGCCGTTCGCTTGCGACGGCATTAGAACCTGGGCAAGCGCTGTAGTTGTCAGAGGATAGATCACTCCGCAGAGAACAATAAATACTAAACTTAGTCGCACAATAATAAAGAAATAAGCACCTTTCGATGATGATAACTGCTCTTCAGTGTCCTCCATGGAGTTTCCGTTATTCACGATGCTCTCACCCTTTCAATGATTAGTCAACACGTCGTTAAATCCATACACTTACGATCATATCAATGAGCTTGATGCCCGCAAAAGGAACTACCACTCCGCCTAGCCCATAGATAAATATATTGCGTCCAAGCAGCTTCGTAGAGCTCATAGCTTTATACGACACACCCTTCATAGCCAGTGGGATGAGCAGCGGAATAATAATCGCATTAAATATTAAGGCGGATATTATAGCCGAGCTTGGCGAGCCTAGTCCCATTACATTCAGGGCTTCCATTTCAGGAATAGCGAGCATGAACATCGCCGGAATAATGGCGAAATACTTCGCGATATCATTCGCGATACTAAAGGTTGTTAACGCACCCCGCGTCATCAGCAGCTGTTTACCAATCGCCACGACCTCAATAATCTTCGAAGGGTCAGAGTCCAAATCGACCATATTTGCTGCTTCCTTAGCAGCTGTAGTGCCGCTATTCATGGCTAAGCCCACATCAGCTTGTGCAAGGGCAGGGGCATCATTTGTACCATCCCCAGTCATCGCAACCAGCTTACCCTCGTTCTGTTCGCGGCGAATGACTGCTATTTTATCCTCAGGTGTACTTTCCGCGATGAAATCATCTACCCCCGCTTCACGGGCAATCGTAGCTGCGGTCAGCGGATTGTCACCCGTACACATGATGGTCTTAATCCCCATTTTCCGCAGCTCATCAAACCGCTCTTTCATGCCTGGCTTTACGGTATCCTTCAAGTAAATAAGTCCATAGATCCGATTGTCTACCGCAACCGCTAACGGGGTCCCCCCCATCCGGGCGATGGCATCAGAATTACTGTCGAGGTTCGCGGGAATGACACCGCCTTTCGACTGTACCCATTTCTTCACGGAGTCTACCGCACCTTTGCGTACGCAGCGTCCATCTTGCAGGTCAATACCACTCATCCGTGTTTCGGCCTTAAACTCTACGATTTCGCCACCTTCAGCAAGCTTGCTGTCATAGCTGCGTTCCAGCTTCTTGGCCAGCTCAATTACAGAACGTCCCTCAGGCGTCTCATCCTTTAGGGAACTGATGGCCGCCCACGCTGTAAGCTCAGCTTCCGTTTCATTTCCGACAGGAACAAATTCACTCGCCATCCGGTTCCCGAAGGTAATCGTACCGGTCTTATCTAGGATCATCGTATTAATATCGCCGGCAGCCTCAACTGCCTTACCCGACATGGCGAGTACATTAAACTGGGTCACCCGGTCCATACCCGCTATTCCGATTGCGGAGAGTAGCCCCCCGATTGTTGTCGGAATCAGACAGACCAACAAGGCGATCATAACCGGAATATCAAGATCAACACCTAGATAAGTTGCAATCGGCCGCAAGGTCACTACTACAATCAAGAAAATCAGCGTCAGACTGATCAAAAGCGTATTTAGCGCAATTTCGTTAGGTGTCTTCTGACGTTTCGCCCCTTCAACAAGAGAGATCATTCGATCTAGAAACGACTCACCAGGATCACTTGTAATTCTGACTTTAATCTCATCACTGACGACCCGTGTACCGCCTGTAACGGAGCCAAAGTCCCCACCAGCCTCCTTGATTACAGGTGCAGATTCACCTGTAATCGCTGATTCATCTACGGAAGCCAGCCCTTCAATCACCTCACCGTCACCAGGGATGAGTTCTCCCTGACTGACAATGACGATATCTCCTTTACGCAACTCGGAGGAAGAGACTGTCTTCACCGCTCCTCCAACCAGTTTGTTAGCTGTGATATCTTGTTTTGTTTTCTTGAGCGAATCGGCTTGGGCTTTCCCCCGGCCTTCTGCCAGTGCTTCAGCGAAGTTCGCAAACAGCACTGTAAACAGCAGAATGAACAACACTGTGATATTGAAGCCTATCGATTGCTCTGCATTAAAATATCCAGGAGCCAGCACCATGAGGAGGACAATGATCGTACCGACCTCTACCACGAACATGACGGGATTTTTGATTAGCGTTACTGGGTTAAGCTTTATAAAACTATCCTTTACAGCGCTAAGGAGTATGGGTCCCGTCAGCAGCTTTTTTCTTTTTACAGTACTCATCTTATTCTCCCTCTTCCTACCGTAAGGTTAGATATTCTGCAATGGGGCCGAGTACAATGACCGGCAGGAACGTCAACGCACCGATAATCACTACTGTACCAATCAGAATTCCCGTAAACAGTCCATTGTCTGTGCGGAACGTGCCAATCGTCTCAGGAACCGGCTTCTTCTTAAGCAGAGAACCTGCTACCGCCAGCATTGCAATGATAGAGACATAACGACCTAGCAGCATGACAATCCCGGTTGTGACATTCCAAAAAGTTGTATTGTCTGCAAGCCCTTCAAATCCTGAACCATTGTTCGCGGCAGAAGAGACATATTCATATAACACTTGGCTGAGTCCATGGAATCCAGTGTTCGTAATCGCCCCTTGCCCCAAATCGGTCAGGAACGCAGCTGCGGTTGGCACAAGGATAATGAACGGATGCACAAGGATCGCTATGGCAATCAGCTTCATCTCCTTGGCCTCTATTTTCCGTCCGAGGAACTCCGGTGTCCTGCCGACCATGAGACCGCACAGGAAGACACCCAGAATCGCATACATCAGCATATTGATCAGTCCAACACCTTTACCACCGAAGACATTGTTGAGCATCATCAGTGCAAGAGGCGTAATACCTCCCAGCGGCGTCAGCGTATCATGCATATTGTTAACACTACCTGTCGTAGCTGCGGTTGTTACTGAAGTAAACAAGGAAGACTGCGGTATGCCGAAGCGCACCTCTTTACCTTCCATACTACCTTGTGAAGATTCAATTCCTAGTGCATTGATCGCCGGATTGCCTTTCGATTCAGCATAGAAGTTTAGGCTTAACAGCAGAACAAACAAGGTCATCATTGCGGTAAAAATTACCCAGCCCTGACGTTTGTTCTTGGCAAACAATCCGTACATATAAGGGAGCGAAGCTGGCAGCATCCACATAGAGAGAATCTCTAGCACGTTCGTAAGTGGATTAGGGTTCTCAAAAGGATGCGATGAATTGGCCCCGAAGAAGCCGCCACCATTCGTGCCCAGATGTTTGATCGATTCCAAAGAAGCTACTGGACCGATAGCAATTTGTTGTGTTTGGCCCTCTAGTGTAGTGACTTCAAGTGATGGCTTGAGCGTTTGTGGCACATGTAGTCCTACCAGCACCAATGAAACTAACAAAGCTAGCGGAATGAACACACGAATATGCGCTTTGACGAAATCCTCGAAGAAGTTCCCGACTGATTTCCGTCCCGTGATTCCTCTGACAAAGGCAACCGCAACAGAAAATCCGCTCGCTGCAGATGTGAACATCATCATCGTGATGACAGCCATTTGTGAAAAATACGAAAGCCCCGTCTCCCCGCTATAATGCTGCAGGTTCGTATTGGTCATAAAGCTGATCACTGTATTGAATGAAAGCGTCTGTTCCATATCCGTAATTCCATTCGGGTTTAACGGCAATCCCCGCTGCAATCTAAGAACAATGTAACTGAAAGTAACCAATACGATATTTGTTAACACAAAGCTGAGCGCATACTTCTTCCAAGACATTCCGTCCCGTTTTTTCAGGCCGATCAGCTTATAAATCCCTTTTTCCATGCCTCCAAACCATCGATCCGTACGGTTCGGTTCATTAGAAAATACATAATATAAATACGTGCCCATCGGCTTAACCAGCAAGATAAGAATTACGATTACAGCAACTATTTGCAAAATGCCCATGAATGCCCCTCCTTAAAATTTCTCCGGATGAATCAATGCGTAAACCAGATATACAAACAACAGTAGGGTAACAGCGATTACTAGAATCACAACTTATCCCTCCCTGTATCCTCAACTACACCTGCGCACCAGCGCATAAATCCATAAAACAACCCGTAAATTACAGCTAACGAAGCCACCATATACAGATCCATCATATCTCCCGCACTCCTTCTTTTATCCTTGATGAGGTGATTTATCGATTAGAAAATCAGCATCACCACTATGAGAATAGATTACATAACTTGCACCAAGTCTTTTATAGACCAATCTAGGATTTATTGAGCTTGTGATTACAAAAATCGGCTGTGTCGTCCAGGTGCGGCACATCTGAATGTAGCGGCAGCATAACGTAAAGCTGCTCTCGAACAGATATACCCGTCCTACCGGGAACGGCGGGCGAAACCAAGTATTCTGATGGCGGGTATCAACTAGAACGACTTGTTCAATCCCCATCTCTTCGAGTAGGGCCTTCTCAGGCAAGTTGTTGGTCAATCCGGCCATCTTAATGCCTCTGAATTTTAGAAGCTTAATAAAATGTTCGCCTGCCTTCGTTGGCGCACATACCAGTACATATTCATTCTGATCTGTCATCTCTTATTCTCCTCAAATGCTTTGCTTGTAAGATCAGAGCTTGATCACCCTGATCTTGAAAGAAAAGCTACCGCTAATGATGAATATAACGACCTCTTCGTGAGGTTTTCCATAAATGCTTTGCTTAAAAAAGCACAGCAAAAAGCCACAAAGGATTCTCCTCTGTGGCTCGCTAGCGGTCACATTGCACTCATCCTCTCTCCATACGCTTACGAGGTTAGCTGTCGGATTCGGGCGGTGAGAGTCGCCCTACCTGTATAGATACGAGCTCACTCGCATCTTCTACAGGATTCACCCCATAACCGGCTTCCGACTCTCACATCGTCTGCCGATTGTTGGTTCCCCCGCTTTCCTTAACGGAAATTAAGCGGATCAAATATTCGATTGTTGTTGAAACAGGAGTAATCATACCCTTATGCAGGAAGAATTGTAAAACCTGATTGATGCCAAAATAATGCAAATTAAAAACTATTTTCGTATCGGATAGCGCTTACTTGATATCCAATCTCTCTATATCTCTTGTTTACTCGAGTTTTAATCCATTAGCGAAAAGCGGGCATACCATGTGATTTTATTCACCACAAATGTAGAAATCTTAAAAAAACGCCTTTATAGGTAAGAAAACAAGAAGTCGAGATTAAGCGAGGAAGAAGCCCGATAACTCGCAATAAATACCTATTTGGTTCCCTTTTCCGTCGTAGTAGGCAGGATTTGGTTTAAATCGCGCTCAAAAGAACACTTTCTGTTTTTACAGAAACACCTTGAAAAGAGTATGATTCGGGTTGAATCTATTTCACGAAATACATTCAACGCTGAGTTCCTGTATTTGCAGGGAACGGGGGAACCATCAGGTCACATGGCCTACTTGGGGTGAATCCGAAGGAGACTGTCCAAGTCTCATATAGGTAGGGCGACTCTCACCGTCCGAATCCGACAGCTAACCTCGTAAGCGTAAAGAGAGAGACCCTTGATCCGCCACGCTTTGGCACAGGTGTGTATATACCTGTATTCCAAAACCGCAGCAGAGGTCCTCCTCTTGCTGCGGTTTTTGCGTTACCTGAATCTATAGGGTGATAGCATGCTGGACGGGGTGAAAGAAATGAAACACTATTATTGGGGAACTCAGCAAGGGCTACTTGAGCCGATAAGTCTAAATTATGTTTGCTTTGGAGCGTTGTGGTTCGAAGAGGATCATCACAGAACTATTGTCGGCTATGCTTTTGGTCAGAAGCAGATTGAATCACTTCGCCATTTCAGCAGCCCATCTACCTGTGAATACTGTATGGACCGAACAATTATATACGAAATATATAAAAGTATCCGAGAAAAGCAACAGCTGCAGGATTGGTCAGCACACCAACGTTTTCCGTGGCTCACCGCTTTTAAGGAACCGTGGAAAGATGTTGCAGTCGGTTGGTACGTAATGAGATCCCGCAACACCTTTCCCTTACATTTATCCGTTATACGCAAACAGAAATTCAGACTATGGCTAGAGCATGCCGCAGTCTGTGAGAATGAAGCTGAAATGCTCGCCTGTATAGAGAAGGCTAATGACATTCACCATGTAGATCTTAAGCTTTTGGAAACCTAAGGAGGAAAAAACTGTCATGGACCAGCGAAGACTGTCTCGCATAGAAGTATTCGTCTTTGATTCACCTGAGCCTATTCATTATGGAATGGAGGCTGATCAAGGCAGCCGTTATGGCATCCTGAAACTTACCTGTAAAGGAGGTAGCAGCTGGGGGGCATGTCTTATCTCTGCCAATACCAAAACTTTCGATCTTATTAAATGGAGTTCTTTTCTCAGAATGATATACCATTGCCGGCTAGAGGAAGCGATAGATAAAGTACGTACCCATGGTTCAGAGTGGGATCAGACTCAGTTTGAGCTAGTGCAAGGTGCTTTACAGGATTTAAAAGCCAAGCTGCAGGGTAAATCCTTGGCAGGGCACATTGAGCAAGGTCGTCTGTACAGAGCTGTCGCTGGTGGGAGAGATTCCAAAGGAGGGCGGCTATATTATAAACCATCCAGTGTTGCGCTTCAAAAACATAGTTATCCAGAACCTGATACCGCCGAGCTTATCAACAAATCCATTTCTTACTTTTCTATATTATAGGTTCATCCCATAACCCATTCTGAAAGGATCGTGTTTATCATGCCTGACCCCTTACCTGCCGAATCATCCCGTAGAACTATATTTGCAGAGTGTGTTCAAAAGTGTACGAATGATATCTATATGCTCAGTTCCATGTTGTTACAACAATCAGCAGAAGCCGAGAAGGTTACTATCCGTACTTTTAAAGAGCTTCACAAAATATTCCGTCAAAAAAGCTTCGACAGCCAGCTATTCTCTATCGAAGCTTACCGCTCTTGTATCCGACAATGCGCCGATTATTACGCACGCCGGTCTCTTCTGTCTGCCAAGGCATTGCCTTGGGAGGAACAGCTTATAAAAACGATGTGGTATGGCCTAAAGCTATCTTTACCTCAAATAAGCATCATTCTGCAAAAGAGTCTTCCTGTACTAAAAGCACAGCTTAGGCGTGTGCGGGAGCAACTGACTGCTCAAGAGGATTTGCTGCCTAGTGGTAATCTATCCGTTGTCTAACTCCCTCAACTATCTTCCAAATAACTTTTACGATACGTACACAAAAAAAGAAAAAAGCCACGGCATCTGCCGCGGCTTCCTTTCCCTATTATTACGCTTTGCTCTTACGCGCCTTACCGTACATCCACAATCCCGCAATCATCCCTACCATGGCAACACCAGTCAATACACCTTGAGTGAAATCCATAACAGCGGATCCATCTGAATGGAGCATTCTACTAACCGTAGCCAGAGATACCGAACTCATTAAAAGCATCATATTGTATTGTTCACTTTTAGTCATGATTACCACTCCTTAAAAGTTTATATGAAGCCACTTAGATCTTGTAAGCCTTCATCGCTTTTCTGATCTCTTTAATACTTGGACGTTTGCCGTACATCAATACGCCTGTGCGATAGATCTTGGCAGCCAACCATCCAAAGATGAACGTGGTAACAAGCAGGATGGCTAATGATACAATAACTTGCCAGATCGCTACTTCACCAACACCAATCCGGAGCAGCATGGTCAATGGAGAGGTGAAAGGCACATAACTCGCTACCTTAACCAGCAGAGTATCCGCATTAGAGATACTGAACAGTGGAACATAGAATGCTACGAAGCCTAACATCATAATCGGCATAACCGCTTGGCCAAGATCCTCTGTACGGCTGACAATCGAACCTACAGCTGCATACATCAAGGCATAGAGGAAGTAACCTAGTACATAAAGAACAATTCCATAAAGCAACAAGTTAATATTAAGCTGGCCTAAATCCAGGTCTAAATCTTTCAAAATCGTTGCATTATGCGGAAGCTTAAGATTGACAACTACCGCTGCGATAATGACGCCAATTTGTAATAATCCTACTAAGAAGACACCGATAACTTTACCAAACATTTGCGCTAAAGGTGAGGCACTTGTAATCAGAATCTCCATGATCCGTGAGCTCTTCTCTGAAGTAATCTCAGCTGCGATCATATTACCGGTCATCATGATAGACATGAAGAACAGCATAAGCATGGCGTATACAATGACGTAATTAATAGGTGGAGCGGATTCCTGCGACGCATCCTTATCTCCCGCAGTCCCATCAGGGTTGAGCTGCTGAGTAGCTATCTGTACCGGTGTTGACATAGCAGCAATCTGCTCCTGCGTCAGCTTGTCGCCAACGATGAACTGGGTGTTGGCCTGCTGAAGGGCATTTTGGAGATAGATTTGCACATCGCCCTTCAATTCACCATTTTCACTATGATAAGTAACGGGTGGAAGTCCTTCGCCAGTAGGTTCTGCAAAAGTAACGTACCCCTCTACAGTCCCTTCCTCTAAAGCTTTCTTTAGCTCCGCATCGTCGGCAGAAGTATATTGCACAACTTTTGCCTGCGGCATTCCTTCAGGTGAAGTATATGCCTTCAACAACTCTGCAGCCTGATTTCCCTCTTCCGCGATCACAGCAATTTGAGTCTCTGCGTTTGTTTTAGAATCACCCTTAAACTGATCGATGATGTACGGAAGATTCATCCCAATGCTGAGCAGCAACACTAGAATTAATGTAGTAATCATGAATGATTTCGTTCTTACTTTATTTTTAAAGGTAAAGCCAATAATTGTCCCCATCTTATTCATGAGATTCACCCACCGCTCTGATAAAGATTTGATTTAATGTTGGTTCCTTAATTTCAAAATGCTCCACTTCACCCTGTGCCATCGCCTGCTGTAGGATACGTTGTGCTGCGCCGATCTCACTGATGGACAACAGATAACCTCGCTCCTGTCGCTGTACTGCTGTTACACCTGCAATTGATTCTAGACCGGTCACTTCGTTATCCGTACGCAACAATACTTGTTCACGAGGATACCCACTCTTAATCGTACGAATATCGCCCTGCACGACAGTATTGGAACGATCCAAAATCGTAATATTACGGCAAAGCTCTTCAACATGCTCCATCCGGTGAGTAGAGAATAAGATACTCGTTCCTTGATCACGTAATTCTTTTACCGTATCTTTCAGTAGTTCCACGTTAACAGGGTCCAAGCCACTGAAGGCTTCATCAAGGATGAGAATTTGCGGTTTATGAACGACTGCGGCGATAAAGCCCATTTTCTGCTGATTCCCTTTGGAGAGCTCTTCAATCTTCTTATTGTAATAATCTGGAACCTCAAACCGATCAAGCCAATAGCGGAGGCTCTTATCTGCATCACTAGCTGACATCCCGCGCAGACGTGCCAAGTAGACGATTTGATCGCTTACCTTTACCTTTGGATATAATCCTCTTTCTTCGGGCAGATAGCCCGTGATTTGCTGAAGTTCGCTGTTATATGGCTTTCCATTATACAAAATTTTTCCACCATCAGGGTAAATTAGGCCAAGCACCATGCGCATTGTGGTTGTTTTCCCTGCACCATTTGCCCCCAGTAATCCGTAAATTTCCCCCTTGCCTACCGTTAGGTTAATTCCGTTTACAGCAGTTTTTTCTCCATATTGCTTCATTACACTTTCCAGCTTTAAGGCTTCCATTTCTCTAGTCCCCTCTCTTGTGATCAATCAGGATAGGACGGTGTCCCTGTGTCCATAAACCCAATATTTCGTCCAGTTCTAAACTGCGACTCTTGATAACCTTTACGCCCAAGTCCTGAATGCGTTTCTCGTTCTTAGAAAATTGTTCTATGATAAAAGAAGCTACACCCGGTGTATCCATGGTAAAGTTTATACCTCCCGGTAATTCCGCTGATAACTCAGCAAGCTCCTCTTCATCTGCAACCTGTACCCACACCTCTGTCCAAGTACCGAATAAACTGTCTTTCTCGGCCATACCTAGCAGTTCACCTCTATGCATAAGCACGATATAATCAGCCAACCGCCGCACCTCTTCTACAATGTGTGTGGAGATGATGATCGTAGCGTTGTTCTCATCCATATATTTAAGCAGCGTCTCGATCATAATCTTCCAGGCAAAGGGATCAAGACCTGATGAAGGTTCATCCAATAGCAGCAGACTTGGGCGTGACGCAAGTGCTGCGGCAATTTCGAATTTCCGACGCTCACCCTTAGACATCTTAGAAAGCCTCATATGATATGGAACCTCAAAGCGATCCAATAGATCCTGAAAATACGACTTATCCCAGTTCGGATACCAATGCTGTCGAAAATGAGCTGCCTCTTCTGCATTCCAGTGGTTCTCCTCAGTAATCGATGTCTCAGGAACATAGGCAATGGTCTGCCGCAGCTCCAGAGGCAACCCGCTATCATACCTGTTCTCAAACCAATATATCTCGCCTTCCTCTGGATTGGTCAGCTGCATCAGTAGATTCAGTAGCGTGCTTTTGCCAGATCCATTCTGACCTACCAGGGCTGTAATATATCCTCTTGGCAGATTCATGGTCAGCGGTCCTATCGTCTTGTTTCGTCGCTGTTTAAGTACATTCCGCAATTCTATAGCCATCTGTACCATATGAATATGCGCCCCCCTTTCATTCCTTTGCTCTATACTTGCGTTCTACAATCTCCATAAAAATCTGCTCAAGTTCATCCTTGCTGCAATGTACAGATCGGCCGATATCCACAGCACTTTCAAGTGCTTTGCCTACCGTGTCCCGTTTGTATTCTTCCATTGCTCCGTCGCCTACATGGGATACAAAGGTACCTGTTCCTTGTCTCGTTCGCAGCAAACCTTCATTCTCCAGATCCTGATATACGCGCCGCACTGTAATTACACTGCATTTCAGATCTCCTGCGAACTCACGAATCGAGGGCAGTAGCGTACCTTCTGTAATGACTCCGCTAATGATTAAGGATCTAAGCTGAGTCTCTATCTGATGATAGAGGGGCTCTGCACTATTTTCGTTGATTTGTACCGGTATCCACATTATTTACACCTCGCCTTCCACTCTAGCGTGCTAGAGCGCAGTCCTTGCCATTCCGATTTTTTATACGAGATTGCGACTCTTCAGTCGATGTATAGTCCATTTAGAGAATAACTGCACAGATATTGTTCCCAGTAGAAGTGACCCCCACATGATCGGAGATAACAGCCCCCACTCCTTGGAATAGGAGATACTGTATAAAAACAAATTGCCTCCCCCAAGTGTAACTAGGAATGATATTCCCCACGATAACACTACGATAAGCAATGTTAGCCATAGATAAGCTTTGCCGCTAAAAAGATACTCAATAAAAATATATAGACCTGAGACCATGAAGCCGAAGCCGAGCCATGTAATGGCAAAAGCTATATACGAGGGAACCGCCAGCTCTGTCCGGAAATTTTCCCCTAACAAGTAAACAATACCGAAGAATAACGTACCATTTAGAATAAAGGAGCCTACCCCCTGAAGTTTTCTCCGCGATAGTATTACTGCAGTTGGAATCGGTAAGGTTCTTAAGTAAACCAACATTTTTGTGTAAGAGTCTTCACTCCAATATTTCATGGAACGGCGAGAGAATGTTAATCCCAATAAGGGTATAAAGGAGAGAAATAAGAAATCTGTTATCATCGTCCGATCCTGCTCACCTAGTACGTCATTTGCTACCAGGCTAGTCATTCCACCAAGATAACACATAAAAATAACTGTTATTACGAGGGTCCCAAATATCTTTAATTTGTCTCCGCGAAAATCAGAGCGCAACATAAACCATGAATCTTTTAATGTTCTCATTAAAACTAACCTCGCTTTACAATGTCTTCAGCGTCTAGCAGAAGCAGGTGTTCATATCCCTGTGCTTACTGTATATATCTATATACACAGTATATGACCTTAATTTACCATTGTCAATCCTGTAAATGGAAAACATTCAAGTTGATTAGGAGGTATGCGCTCCCCCCCCTTTTGGAGAAGGCTTTGCACGTATGGGAAACTGATCATTATTGGGATTAACTAATCAGAGGATTAAACATAACTTATGGAGAGGTTGAATGTGAGCGAAGGACGCGAAGTGAGGTCAGCCTCATTGTTGCTTCTCCAACGGGTTGTAGGTGTAGGGCTAGTTGTTGCGGCTCGGTGGGGTGATTGAAGGGCGGGAGCGACTCCTCGGTGGTTGTGACCACTAATGGATGCGACCGCTCAATCGATGCGAAGGCTCAATCGATGCGAAGGCTCGACGGGTGCTACTGCGAGTGGATGTGAACGCTCAATCGATGAGAGGGCTCGGCGGGTGCTACTGCTGAGTGGATGTGACCGCTCGGTGAGTGTAACTGCTAGTAGAAGCAACAATTAGGGAAAATCTCCCTCAAATCACTTTAATTTAGCCTAAAATCAACATTTTTAGGGAAATCCTCCCTAAAAATTCGCCCATTTACGCGTTTTAGCGCTAAAACCGTAAAAAAACAGGGAGGAATTCCCTAATTACCGATTTTCGAGCTCAAAACTCATCTTTTTCAGGGAGGTTTTCCCTAAAAGTAAGCAGATAGAATACTTCACATCACGCACTGTTCAGATCACGAGTGATTTCACAGTACAATTTCAAGATTTCAGCACTCCCCCAACTCCATAAACTAAAATAAGCCCGTCATCCATCATCCCTATTTAGGAACGAGCAGATGCACAGGCTTATTTCATTACTATTCACACAAATTCACGTACGATTCGCACGCATATTCACATGCTCTTTTCACATGCCAATCACAAGCTCTTTTCACGCAACTATCTTACGCGCCCAAAATAACTTCCCACACTGGCTTGGTGTGTCCACCTGGATACAGAACATAAAGCAGCACATATACCATAACGCCAGTAATCGCAGTAATGAACCAGATTATAGATGTTACTCTGCCCCACTTACGGTGCTTGGAGTACTTCGCCTTAAATCCAAGAGTTAACGTAGTAAGTCCGAATACCGCAGCTACCGTTGCCAGCACGATATGGAAGATCAGAAACACTTGATAAATCGTCTGAAGTTCATCCGGTCCGCCCCATGAGGTGTTTCCCACGAACAACGTTCTAGATACATAAACAATAAAAAACAGGAGCGCAGCGATTGCGGCAGCAATCATCGTCTTCTTGTGCGCCTCGCGTTTGCCCTTAATGATGAGCCACCAGCCAATAGCTACGAGCACCGCACTGAGCACGATGAACGATGTGCTAATAGTTGGAAACACCGTAAAAATATCCATGATTCTCCTCCTTGGCAGTCTACCAGTTATGCACGGGTCAAGGTGCTCTCCTCGAGTGCTGAGGAAGGCGTCGATAATTCATCGCCCTCTTGTCCGTTCTCTTTTTTATACCAATGATAGAACACATAAGCAAGCATAGAGGCAAAAATAAATTCCTGAATGAACTTCATCGCGATACCTCCCACCTGCTGATCCACTTTTGGTGACAACAATGAAAAGAACGCAGGACCCCCAAAATTCTGAAGTAAGGCAGAAGGATCACCCGATATACAATAGCCCATGGCAAGTGCCCAAGTCTCCGGATCACTGTAAGTAGCATAGAGCGATTGATCTGCAAAAATAATCAGTCCGCAGGCTGGTGTCAGCAATACCATGTTTAGAAAAATAAACCCAATCTTGCCCAGTCCACTCGCCATTCGACGCTCCGGTAGCGGATTGATCAAAGTCCACCACATTAAGGCAGCTGTTAGGAATAAAACAATATAGTAGATTCGGTGAACGGTAAAATGCAGCATCACATAATCATGGATAACAGGAATATGGTACAAAGAAAATAGACCATTAAACAGTAAAGCAGCTACCACCGGTCGAGCTAAAAAAGACAGCCGGCGAAATGGATTTACTCTCAATATGCTGCGCCAGATAAAATCTGGAATCCCCAGCATAATCAGCGGCACCGCCACTAGGTATGACAAGGCCATACTAACCATGTGGAATGAAAACATCATATGTCCTAATAGACTAACAGGACCGCCTTGTGCAAGATAAAGCGCAAGCATTCCGCACACAAATAGTGCTCTTCGCCAGAACGGAACCGGAACTGAATCGGCATGACGTCCAGCAATCGGACCAATCCAAACGAAATAACCCGCCGTCAGCAGCAGCATAACCGCCAGAAAAAGCGGGCTCCACAGTTCTGCAAAGCTAAAATATTGTAATCCGAGCATAACCCTAACCCCTCCTAGCGCAGGATCTAGTTAAACACCAAAAAGAGGGGGCATCTCAGCCCGCCTCTTTCTTTATAGTCCGTTAATTCCACCAAACCCAATACAGCGACATAATAATACAGGTACCGGCGGTAAAAAAACCACCCAGCATGAAGATAATCGGTATTAGATGTCCTTTATCTTTCAGGTGCATCCAGAAGCCCATCTGTACAATGACCTGAATGACTGCCATCACCAGTAGTAGAATAACCGCAAAGGTGGCATTCACGCCTCCAGCAGCAACAGCGGCGAAAGCAATTAAGGTCAAGACAATGGACAGTATAAAGACAACAATATGCCTCTGTGGCCCTTCATGCCGATGACGATGCTTATACCCGTCATTCTCTGGCACATGCTGATCTGTCGTCATAGTGTCTAGCCCACCTTTCCAAGTAGGTATACAACCGTAAAGATGAAGACCCATACCACATCAATAAAATGCCAGTACATGGCTGACACATACACTTTTGGTGCAGTAACTACGGTTAATCCTTTACGCATGAGTTGCCCAATCAGGATGGCGATCCATGCAATCCCGAAAGCTACGTGCGCACCGTGGAATCCTACTAATGTATAGAATGCCGAACTAAATGCGCTTGTAGTCATTCCGAAGTCTTCGTGTCTCACATATTGAGTAAACTCATAGATCTCCAGAATCAGGAAGCCGAGCCCTAAGACTACAGTTACCAAAAGCCAGTTACGAAGCACAGCCGGACGGTTCCTATGCATCGCTTGGATAGCGAATACACTCGTCAGACTGCTTACCAAAAGAATGAATGTTGCAGCAGCTACAAGCGGCAAGTGAAACAGTTCATTCGCCGATGGCCCCTCATTCGTCTGATTACGCAATGCGAGGAACGTAGCGAACAACGTACCGAACAATACTGCTTCCCCACCTAGAAATAACCAAAAGGCAAGAACCTTGTTTCGTCCTTCGAGCGTAGCTTTTTCCGGCTCGTGAGGAAATTCTTCCTTAGAAGCTTCTGCATGTGCCGTTGTCATGTCCGCTCACTTCCTTCCAGCTCTTCAGGTTCAATATGCCATCCATGATCATCATACAGCGAACGCAACAGCATAGATCCAAACGTAATGATAAGACCGATGGCTGTAACGATATAATTATTAAACATAAAGCTCATAAAGGCGTTGCCGAAGTCATCCCGACTAAACATAAAGCCCAGTCCAGCGATGAAAATCCCAACAGACATAGTGAACGGCAATATGGTTGCAGACGGCATATGAATCGAACCAACGGGTTCAGCCGGAGTCATGCCTTTATTTCCTGCCATCTTTTCTTTCCAGAATGCATCAATTCCACGGATAAGCGGGGTTTGCTTGAAGTTATATTCTGGCGGTGGCGAAGAAATCGTCCATTCTAGTGTACGTCCATCCTCCCACGGATCATCAGCTGCATCCATTGGCTTTCTTGAAGTTAGGAAGACATTGACTAAGAAAATAATCGTACCGACAGCCATCAGCCCAGCACCAATTGTACTGACTAAATTCAGCAAATCGAATTGCTGATTCGGCAAATACGTAAATACCCGACGTTGCATCCCCATGAGTCCAAGGAAATGCTGTACAAAGAATGTCAGATGGAATCCGATGATAAACGTCCAGAAGGTCCATTTGCCCAGCTTCTCACTTAGCATCCGACCAAACATCTTCGGCCACCAGTAATGCAGACCTGCAAACAGGCCAAGCACCAAGCCGCCCACAATAACGTAGTGAAAATGCGCTACAACAAAATACGTATCATGGAACTGAAAGTCAGCAGGCGCAGAAGCCAGCATGACGCCAGTGACGCCACCCATCGTAAAGGTAGGAATGAATCCTGCCGCGAACAGGTTTGGTGTCGTGAAACGTACTTGCCCGCCCCACATCGTGAACAACCAGTTAAAAATCTTGATTCCTGTCGGAACCGCAATCAACATCGTTGATACAGAGAACAATGCGTTAGCTACCGGCCCAAGTCCGGTAGTGAACATATGGTGAGCCCAAACCATGAAGCCCAAGAAGGCAATCAGGATGGTAGCGAACACCATTGAGCTATATCCGAACAATCGCTTCCGTGAAAAAGTCGGGATAACCTCCGATATAATTCCGAAGGCAGGCAGAATGAGGATATATACTTCTGGATGACCAAATATCCAGAAGATATGTTGCCAGAGCACCGGATTACCCCCAGCCCCAACCTCGAAGAAATTGGCTCCAAGTATCCGGTCGAATGTCAGCAGTACCAAACCTACTGTAACTGCTGGAAATGCAAACAAAATAATTGCGGAAGTAATAAATGTAGTCCAAGCAAACATCGGCATCCGCATGTAGGTCATTCCCGGCGCGCGCATCGTAATGATCGTGGCTAGAAAGTTAATCCCCCCGATAAGGGTACCTAATCCGGCAATTTGAAGACCAATCGTATAAAAGTCTACACCGTGTGTGGTGCTGTATGTACTCGTAGATAGTGGGGTGTAGGAGGTCCATCCGGCATCAGGAGCGCCACCCATTATCCAGCTGAGATTCAGTAGAATTCCGCCGAACAGGAAGGTCCAGAAGCCAAGTGCATTTAGAAAAGGAAAGGCTACGTCACGTGCACCGATTTGTAGCGGTATGACGGCATTCATTAAGGCGAAGATGATTGGCATGACGCCGAGGAATATCATCGTCGTACCATGCATGGTAATAAGTTCATTAAACGTTTGGGCATCCAAAAAATTATTCATTGGCTTGATGAGTTGCCAGCGAATCAGAAGTGCTTCAATTCCGCCGATACCAAAAAATAATCCTCCGGCCCATAGGTACAAAATTGCAATTTTTTTATGATCGACGGTTGTAAGCCAATCCATAAGTCCTGTATGGCGCTTCACACTGTGGCCATGCCCGAGAGGCTTGGATGAATTCAAGGTATGCGCTGCTTGAGCCAAAGTTCGTACCCCCTTTTTCGAAAGTTCCGCCCGCCTTTAGGCTAAGGCATTAGTCCAGCTTATAGTTGGCCAGATACTCAGCAATGCCATCAATCTCCGCATCACTTAGGCCTAGATCTTTGGGGTTAGGCATCAGATTGCCCGGTTTTACGGATTGTGGATCATGCAGCCATGTTTTGAGATTCTCCTCAATTGGTGCACCATCCTCCCTAGTGTCGTCGTTGAGCAGGATCCCTGCAATCGACTCCCGAGAACCAATTCCGGTCAAGTTCGGCGCATTATTAATCCCTTGATCACCTACAGCGTGGCAAGTCAGACACGCCGCTTTGAACTTCTCAGCTAAAGCAGGATCCTCTGGCAGCACAGCTACGGGTGCTTTCATCGAATCTATCCACTTCTGAAAATCTTGTTCACTAACCGATTTCACCTTAAATTCCATGAATCCATGAGACGGCCCGCATAGTTCCGCACATTTGCCACGGTAAACGCCTTCATTAGGTGCACTGAAGCTGAAGCGGTTAATCGTCCCGGCTGGGTTGGTGTCGATTTTACCGGAAAGGGAAGGGACCCAGAAGGAGTGCAGCACGTCTTTAGTCTCCAGTTCAAAAGCAATATCTTTGCCCACTGGAATAATCAGATCCTGCGCTGTAGTCACCTTGTAATCGGTATACTCAAACTCCCACCAATATTGGTGGCCGGTTACTTTAACCTTAATCGCATCCTTGTCATTGGCATGATCATCTCCTGCGGCGAACACTGCTTTCACCGTTGGAACTGCCAGTACCACTACGAGGATAAGCGGAATGACCGTCCAGAGAATCTCAAGCTTGATGCTACCCTCAACCTGCTCAGGGATTTCATTCTGACCCGGCTTTCGACGGAAACGGATCAGTACATAAGCTGCAATCGTAAAGACAATCAGCAACACGACGATCATAATACTGATCGACAGCTCCATTAATCCATAAGACATTTCCGCCTGAGGTCCCTGTGGTCTGAGCACTGACAAGTCCTCACGACCGCACCCGGCAAGAAAGAGACCAAACATAGCGGTCATGGGAAGGAGTCGCTTTACAGCCTGCCACGTTTTCATCATTGATCTACCCCGCTTTTCCCGATTTCGTAGGTTCCTGTTTTTTTCTGTCAATTATAACAATCACTATTAATATAAGTTTAAGGGAAAGTTTTGTCAATCGTTCACAACTAGTTCACATTGTAATTTTCGACATAATAATTCCTTGTCCCACCTGCATTTATGCGCATTTTTTGAAAACGCAATCAAATAAAAAATGATCGGTAAAGCGCATTCATTGTGAAATGTGTCTATTAATTCATTTGACTATTTTATGAGAGACAATATTTCTTATTCATAAATGTACATACAAAAAAAACCGATTCCTGCAACAAACGCTGCTCGGGCACGGTTTATAAGAATCCTCGTGGATGTTATTACTCAAAATGATGTCAAAAGTAAGTGACACTCGTATCTGTTAGCTAGGAGACGGATGAATTAATCTTTACCAGCTCATGCTCCACGACCATGGTCAGTTCTTCTTCATAGCCTCCGGTAATCCGATATTTTCGGACGTACTCCTTTACGAATTTCTTGGGATCTTTGGGCCGGAAAATACGTGTCATTTCCCGTAAACTTTCCTTGACTTCGTTATGACCTTTACTTGCCATGATCAGTTCCCTCCCAAAACATTGAAAATGAATGCTCCGTTGTAGAGAATGCATGATGAAAAGTACGCCGTAACCTCGAATGCAAGTGAAGTAACCATTACACATACGTGGCTTGCATTATCCGCCAAAACGTAAAATTCAAAGCTTCAAAGCCTTGAGATACTGGTTCGCCGGTGAAGCAGGTTCGTCGTGATTTGGGCTGAGAGTAAGGACGCCTGTTGAACGAAAGCTCCTTGACACTTTTATTACCCGAAGAGCCACTTACTGAATCACCCCTTTCGGGCCTTATCGTTATATTGTATCATATTCCGGTCCAACTTCCACCTTTCCTTGTAAAATGTGCTAATTGGAAAATTTTTATTTTTTTACAATGTTCTTCGTAAGTCATATTGCTCGTGTCGGGTTAAAATACAATATGTTCTATAGCAGGCCACACCTAGCACATACCACAGCAAGAAAAGGAGATCATTATGGGCCAACCTACACCATTACTGACTTCATCTTATAACGTAGTTCCCGCGATGACTACCGCGCTACCCGAGGAAACTGCAACGCGCCGTGAGGGTCTTGAACAAGCTGATTATGCTATTCAGAAAGAATATCCAAAGATGCATAGTATGCTTATTGCTCGCCATGGCAAGCTCATCTTTGAACGTTATTACGGCAACCATCATGCCGGGGCATTAAATGATCTTCGATCTGCGACTAAAAGCTTTATCAGCGCAATTACCGGAATCGCTATCGATCGGGGAGATATCCCTGATATCGATGTCTCGGTTTCTAAGGTACTTCGTAAACATGTTCCATACCTGCACTCCCCTCATTTATCAAAAATCACTCTTCGTCATCTGCTTACCATGACTTCCGGATTTAGCTGGATCACGGGCAAGAAGCTGGGGGAGCCTTTCGTCCGGAATCTCCATCGTAGTCGCCGCTGGGGTTCCTTTGCTCTTAGTATGAACATAATTCCGGAACATATCGGTCAATTTCAATACCGTAGTATCGACACCCATCTGATTTCGATGATCCTTAGTGAATCTACAGGTCTCGATGCATTCACCTATGCTGCTGAGCATTTATTTAGCCCTCTCCGAATGACTCATACGGCTTGGTTACCGAGTCCGGAAGGACATAGTATGGGACATATTGGTCTGTACTTAAACTCAAGAGATATGGCTAAATTTGGTATGTGTCTGCTTAATAACGGCGTATTTGCGAAGCAGCAAATCATTCCGAAGCATTGGCTGCAAGAAGCACTAACTGCACAGACTACAGGATACCCGGCTTTTGGAGATTACGGATATCAGTTCTGGGTGGGTACGATGAGCGGCCAACCCTACAAGCTTGCCCACGGTCATGGCGGACAGCAAATCCTTATCCTACCCAATTTAGATGCGGTTGTGGTCTTTACAGCAGAGAGTAAGACAAACAATTGGAAGAGCCCCCGCAAGCTGTTGGAAAAGTATATTATACCCACAATGAGCTAAACATACTTTTTCCTGACAAGTCATAGGCTTTTAAGGAAGAAGGAGTAGCGAACTACCCCCCTTCTTCTCCAAGTAGAAGGAGAGTGAGCCCTTTGTCCCCTTTCAAATCATCCACCGGATTGCCCGATAATATTGCGGGCGCGCTGTGCTATTTTTTCCCTTTTATCGGCGGTGTGGTCTTTCTCGCTCTGGAGAAACGCAACCGCTTCGTGCTGTTCCACGCGTTGCAATCACTGCTTACATTCGGCGTACTGATGATTCTCCATGTCCTAACCGGATTTATCCCTTTTCTCGGTTCCCTGTTGAGTGCAATCCTTTCTCTTTGCAGCTTTGCTATATGGCTGCTTATGATCTATCAAGCTTTAAGCAGCAGATGGTATAAGCTCCCTTGGGTTGGGGATATTGCAGAAAGTCAGATTCGGCATCTATAAACACCGCCGAACTAACACCTCTTATCGCTGAAAAGTATTCCCTTTTGCCCATCCACTCCTTACAATGGAAAGACGGGCATCAACGGAATTCTACAGGCTGGAGGAAATTAAATGTATCTATTCATCATAAACCCGCGTTCCGGCGGGGGCGCAGGCGGACGGACCTGGCATACTGTAGAGGCGCTCATGAAAGAGCGGATGCTGCCATATATGACCTTGTTTACGCATAGCGCAGAGGGTGCAGAAGCCCTCGTTCTAAATACACTTAAACACCGTGAGGACTGGAAAGCCGCGATTGTAATCGGCGGCGATGGCACGCTGCACAGCATTTTGGGTGCCCTTCGTGGCAAAGATATTCCTATGGCAATCATCCCTGCCGGCTCCGGTAACGACTCCGCACGCGGCTTCGCCATTCCGCTTTCGACTGAAGCCGCGCTGGAAGCTGCACTTAGCGAACGGTATATCGAAGCCGATCTGATCTCAGGCGCAAACGGACTGACTTTAACAGCCGTTGCCAACGGCTTTGATGCTCAGGTGGCCGAGAATGTGAATGCCAGCCGTTACAAACGGCTGTGCAATGCCATTGGTGCAGGCCAACTGGCTTATATCATCGGTATATTGCATACGCTGATGACGTTTAAGCCATGCCGGGTGAGTGTTGCGTGCGACGGGACGGAGCACGTTTTTGAGGAGGCATGGCTGGTCTCGGTCTGCAACCTGCCCAGCTACGGCGGCGGGCTCTTGATCTGCCCGCAGGCGAAGGCCGATGACGGCCAGCTCGACGTCTGCATCGTGCACGGGTGCAGCCGCGGGCAGCTGCTGCGGCTGTTCCCAACGGTACTGAAGGGCAAGCATGTAGCGTTGCCCTTCGTGTCGATGCTGCGTGGACGTAGCGTAGCCGTCAACTTCGCAGAGGCCCTGCCGGCGATCGGCGATGGCGAGAGCTTCGGCAAAGGGCCTCTTGCCGTGCGCTGCGAGCCTGGATCGCTGCGGGTGCTCTCGCCGCTGGCGGCGGTTAGCGCGCAGCGACACGCCGATCCTGCAGCGGCATGCGGTAGCAACGGGTGATCCATACCCGTGCATCACAAAAAAAACAGCAAGGGACAGGCTTATAAACCTGTCTCTTGCTGTTTTGTGTTAACTTCATCCGAATCTACACCAAAGAGTCTTAGCTAAGTAGCCCTTCCTCTTCTTCCACGAAAGAGATTCTTCCGTCCTCCAGTGAAGCGATTCGCACGAGTGATTCTACCCGGTAACCAGCTTCCTGCAGTAACCGATTTCCTGGCTGGAACGCTTTTTCGATCACGATACCAATCCCAACCACACTTCCTCCTGCCTGCTCAACAATACGAGCAAGTCCGAAGGCGGCTTCGCCATTCGCCAAAAAATCATCGACAATCAGAACTCGCTCACCCGGAGCAATGAACTTCTTGGAAACGGTAATTTCATTCGTTTCTTTCTTCGTGAAGGAGTAAACCTTTTCTACATAAATATCCTCTGTCAGCGTCAACGATTTCTGCTTACGGGCAAAAATCAGCGGAACCTCCAGCTCTAATGCCGTCATAATCCCCGGAGCAATTCCCGAAGATTCAATCGTCAGTACCTTCGTAATCTCTTCGCCGGAAAAACGGCGGGTAAACTCACGGCCAACCTCACGCATTAGAAAGGGGTCCATCTGATGATTCAGAAAAGAATCTACCTTGAGCACGCCTTGCCCGAGTACAATACCTTCTTTTAACACCTTTTGTCTCAACAGCTCCATTGTGCTCCTCCTTCTCCCATCAATGAATCCTTTCTCCCCACTTTATAGACCTGTCGGTTTTTGTGGCAATAAATTTCCAACGATAGATTTTAAATTATGGTCATCCTTGCTCTTTTCTTGCCCATTATCATAACCCGTAATTCGGATCTCCACGAAATCGCCCGGATTTACCGGTTTAAAGATCAATTTCTCGCGGTCTTCCAGTCTCACGTTAAATTTCATGTCCTTGAACATTTCAACTAGCTCTGCTTCTCCGGGACTTGCTCCTTTATCCAGAAACAGCAGTCCACGCAATTTTTTAGGACCATCCTCATGCACCACTTCAAAATGTACGATACATTCCATGCTTTTCACCTCCCTGTAATAGCTACTGCGCCTGTTCTTCCCCATCATCGCCTGGATCATGCATCACATATTTGCTGTGAATTTTGCTGTAACGCTCACCATAACGTTCTTCTAATTCTGCGCCCATATCCTGCTCCAGCTCGAACAGCACCATTTCCTGTGCAAAATGATTCAATAGCAGATCTACTAACACCGGGTGCTCGGTTACAACCGCTTGCGCCGATCCATCTTCATAGCGCATCCCGAGCATACACCAGCTCCGATCGATTACGAATGAGAACTTCCGTCCATCTGTTCGCTGAGAATCTCTTCCGAGAGGCGGCCATACCGGATAGGCGGCAGGAGCAGCATTGCCACCATCAAACGCCCACAAGAGTCTAACGCCACGCAACTCCGCCTGTTCAAGTTCACTCCGTAGAAGTGACGCTTCCTCACGCCACATATCCACTACGATCTCTTGCTCAGCCATATTAAGTTGGCGAATAAGAGCGCCCAATACATTGCGGTCACCTTCCACATTATAAAACGAAGGGCTAACAGGTCCACCGCGAGGCATCTCACTTTCCATATAAGCCAGTGAAGCTTGAACCCGTCCCGAGATCATGGTCGCAAGCTCCTCTGGATTGAGAACACTGTACCGCGCAGGTTCTCCTTCACCACATCGTACATATCCCTGCTGCGTAAGGCGTTGTAACGCCGCATACACATTCGATCTTGAAACTCCGAGCTGTTTGGCAACCTCATAGCCAGAAGCCTGACCTTTTGTCGCAAGCTCTACCATAATTTTGGACTCCATCTCTGTGAAGCCCAGATTGCGCAGATGCAGCAGCAGCTGTTCCATCTTGTTGTCCCCCTAAGCTGACTGAAATCCGTTCTATATTTGCTCTGACCCACATCGCGGGCACCATAAGGAGCCCTTAGGTAATTCGTTCCGACAGATTTGGCACTGGATCATATCTCGTACACCATGGTCCTCAGTGACCGCAGATTCCTCCTGGTGCTCATTCTTGTGCCATTCGCCGAAGCGACGGTCTAGTTCAAGCTGTCTTTTTCTTTCCCGTTCCAGCTGCTCGGCTTGTTTACGTTCCCGCTCAATATCTTGCTCGCTCGCCTTATATTCTTCAAGTGGCAGCTCATCATCCGGATGCTGAACTTCAGCATATACGACACTCTGCGGGTGCAGCTTCATTGCAATTTCCTTCTCTTCATCCGTAAGCTCATCTGCGCCATAATATTGATCTTCGTCATCTTCATTCACAGATTGAACAAATACCGGTGTAGAAGGCACCCTTCTCGAAGCGGACAATGGCTCCAGCTTACTTCCGCATTTCGGACAAAAGTTTGCATCAAGCGCCACAATATGACCACATGAACATAACCGCTCATTTTTCAGTTCAGCAATTCGTGTCCGCAGGACTTCGATTTTTTCCTGAAGTTTGGAACAGTTACGGGACAGCTCCACCATTTTACCTTCAGCTACCGACATATCCTTTGAACGATACCCTTCATAAAAAAGTCTGCCCATTTTCGTAAATTCAACTTCCATCTCTTGTTCAACATCGGAAATAAGTCCGTTCAGCTTGCCGATCTCTACTGAGTTTTGGGCTTTTTCGGTAACCCGGCTCGCGCTATCTTTAATTTTTTTGATAAAACTCATTACAGTTCCTCCCTCTCCAGCGATACGTGTTTCTATCATACCAAATGTATCGAGTAGATTCATTAATGTGCTTTAATACGCGATTTAGAGGAGAATGTTCCTATAAAATCCATACTAATTGATTTAAGCCACTTCCCTCTTACACTTATGGGTTATATTTCCTAATTTTGAATGTAATTTTGCGTCAGGGGTTCTACATCGGTTAAAATAGAATTATCACAAATAACGAAATCGGGAGAGTTTCAGTGGAAGAACATGAGAGCACACAGCTTACGCTTAGTCAGCTACAGGTACACGTAAAGGATCTGCAACAGTGGCAAGGTAACAGCAACGAGGATTTCGCCAAACTGGTTAACGAATTCGAAGCCTTACCGGCACTCTATCGCCACGCGTTAAATGATCTTCAGAATAAAATTGATGTAATCAAGACGGAATGGCAATCCCGCGACGGCTTCAGTCCCATCGAACATGTCAAATGCCGGATCAAAGAACCAAAGAGCATTCTTCAAAAGATGGAGCGCAAAGGCTACGGTTTCAGCTTGGAAAATATGGAGCAATACATTCACGATATTGCGGGAATGCGGATTGTATGTGCCTTCGTTAAAGATATATACCGTTTAGTAGATCATCTTAGTACACGCGAAGACATCCGCGTGCTTGAGATTAAAGATTATATAGCTCATCCTAAACCAAACGGATATCAAAGCCTTCATCTTATAGTCGGTATCCCACTCGTCCTGCTGGAAGGAACACGCTGGGTCAAGGCTGAGATCCAGCTGCGCACCCTAGCTATGGACTTTTGGGCAAGCATGGAACATATTCTGTATTATAAATTCGATAAGCAGTTGCCTTCGCATGTCGCTGAGGAACTGAAAGAAGCCGCGCGCGCCGCTGATGAACTAGATCAAAAAATGCTTCGTCTTCGCCGCGAAATTCTAGAGCTTTCAGAAGGAGAATTGCCCCCTGCTGGTCAGCATTAGAATAACTAACCAGAAACTCTGTTAGATAATTAGGCAAAACAAGAGGCTGTTTCAAGAGTAGCATTGACTACTTTTGAGACAGCCTCTTTCGTATTTTCACTTACCGCTTAATCGGACCCTTAGTCGCTCGACGTGCAGACGCTTCTGCAACCCGCTGCATAATCAAAGTTAATCCCTCAATGGCTTTAGGTGTCTGCGGTAGCAATGTTCCCCAGTCTTCTGTAACTTCAGCTACTACTACCGGCGAAGGAAATGGTCTAGCCGCAATCTCATGGAACTGTGGCCCAGGCTGATGTAGCGAACCTTCAGCAGCCGCTTCTGCCAGCCATTCGCCAGAGGAAATGGCCGGACCCTTGCGTTCAAGCCGAGCCAATTCCGTAGAAAGTTCACTAACAGAGGCCTCTTCTTCCTCTGTTTCAGCTTCGTCGCTAGAAATATTTCCTTCAGCCCAAAGGGCAAAAATTCCGTCCAAGAGCTCTCCTTTAGTAAATCCTCTCAGCGAAAGTGCCAGCAGTGGCTCTTCAGCAAGACGTTCTTTAATAAGCTTCAAAGTTTCCGCCTTATACTCCACACCTTCACCCTCAAAAAGGGCTTGCTCCAGCTCACTATCCGTAGGTAGAAGCTCAAGCTCTGCCAGTTCACCCGTCAAACGCCCTTGCAGCAAGGCAAATACTTCCCCGGGACTTAGTGCCAGACTTCGTAATATTTCTTTTCTTCGGGAAGCATGCCATACCGGAACCTTCAGAGAGAGAGGTCGATCCGCTTGTTGTTCCTGAGCAGGTGCGCTGGCGTTCAATTCACCCTTCGACCGAGACCCTCCCGTCACTTTCCCAGGTAGCACCGTCCATGCTGCTTTTACTAATCCAGGCACAACTTCCAGCTGCATCTCTAACCGTTCACTCATTGTTCGATCCCTCCGTAACACTCATATCTGTCTTACATCCAGTCCTGATCCTGCAGTTCAATAAGTTCCTTCAGCTCATGATTGGACATCTCAGTCAACCATGTTTCGCCAGAGCCAACAACCTGCTCGGAAAGATTCTTCTTACGCTCAATCAATTCATCAATACGTTCTTCCAACGTTCCTTGGCAAATCAACTTATGCACTTGAACATTTTTATCCTGACCAATTCGGAACGCCCGGTCTGTCGCCTGATTCTCAACTGCCGGATTCCACCAACGGTCGTAATGGATGACATGATTAGCTCTTGTAAGGTTCAACCCTACGCCACCCGCTTTTAAAGAAAGTACGAAGAAGGATGGACCTTTTCCCTCTTGAAAATCATGAACCATCTCGTCGCGCTCTCGTTTTGGAATTCCGCCGTGCAAGAACAGCGGCGCTGTTCCATAACGCTTAGTCAGCTTGCTAACCAAGAGCTCACCCATCGCTACATATTGAGTAAAGATCAACACAGATTCTCCGACCTCCGCAATGCTATCCAGAATCTCGAACATGACTTCCATTTTACCGGAATGCTCACTTCTTGGACCCCTGCCTTCTTCTTTGCGGAATAGCTGAGGATGATTACAAATCTGCTTCAATTTCGTTAGAGAAGACAGCACGAGTCCTCTGCGAGCCATCCCGCTACTCTCTCCGATCACGCCAAGCATTTCATCCACGACACCCTGATATAGGACTGCCTGTGTTTCCGTCAGCGGACAATAAGACTTCAGCTCCAGCTTCTCCGGCAAATCTTTAGAGATATCCGGATCGCTTTTCAAGCGGCGCAACAAGAATGGTGATACCAAGCGATGCAATTCCCGCAGTCGTTCTCCACCCTCTCCAGATACATAGCGCTGCCGGAAGGAATGGTAGGTTCCTAAATAGCCCGGGTTTAAAAAGTGAAAAATAGACCATAACTCACCTAGTCTGTTCTCTACTGGTGTCCCCGTCATAGCTATGCGATGCGGCGCTGATAGCTTCATCACACTTTGCGCCTGTTTTGTCCGATGATTCTTAATATACTGAGCTTCATCCAGCACCACAGTGGACCACTGAACATTCGCTAAATCCTCGCTGTCACGACCTGCTAAATGATAGGTCGTCAATACAATATCATGACTGGCAGCCAGTTCTAAAAAGCTATCCCCCCGCACTCGGCGTCCACCATGATGAATGTGAACTTTAAGAGAAGGCGCAAAGCGCTGCAATTCCCGCTGCCAGTTCCCCAAAAGTGAGGTTGGGCATAGAATCAAGACAGGCTCCTGCTTCTCTTCAGGTGGAGCACTTAAAGCGCGGTCCAGAAGGCAGGTAATGACCTGCACCGTCTTACCGAGACCCATGTCATCGGCCAGACACACCCCAAATCCCAGACCACTGAGAACGGAGAGCCATTGATAGCCGCGCTCCTGATAAGGTCTCAGTGTGCCGTGCAGACCTTCAGGTACGGCACGCACTGGAAGATTACGCAATATGTCGCCCCGCATCAGCGATGACAATAGTCCGGATGTTTCCATCCCCGTGACCGACATCCCTTTCCAGAGCCGCTCTTCACCATCCTCAGCCTCTAGACGCATCCAATCGGCTGCGGTCATTTCCCCATTTTCATGGCGTTTCATATATCTAAGAACCTGGCGAATTTCTTTAGGATCTACCTCAATCCATTCTCCGCGGAAACGTACAAAGGGTACGCCTGCCTCCACTAGTGCGTTTAGTTCTTCTTCACTGATTGTACTCTCCCCAAGTGAGGCTTCAATGCGAAATGAAATCAGCTCTTCCATCCCAAGAGCCACTGGAGCAGGACTATCAATCCCACTCACTACCGGCTGCATTTTCATTTTCATGCCAATCCGGCGGCGTCCCTCACGGCTCCAGCGCGATGGCATCTGCACGGTTATTCCACGCTCACGCAGCTGCTGCACCGTCTCCTTCAAAAAGAAATAAAGACGCTCTGGTTCCAAATCTGCTCCCGTAGGTGCAGGCATAGAAAGAGCGCGCTCTATATCTGGAGAGATTCTTGCCGCTCGGCCCAGCGCTATAAGAAGCTGCTGCTGTATATTACGATAGCGTTTCCCCCATAACGTAAACTCTCGCTCCTTACTGCTCCAAATCGATTTTGCCGGAATCCAGAATTCCCCTTCTTCCTTGTTCTCCGCCCAGAAGGTTAAGCGCCAGATTTCGTCATTATCTCCAGGGGGCTCAAGACGTAGCCCAAGACCCAGCTGTCCACTCCGCGCTTCTTCAGGTTCCGATTGCGGCACATCGCTACCAGCTGTCTCATTCACAGTAGCCAGAAGATCTGTCACCTCTGCTTGCGTTCCCTGCACGGGTATATCCCGGCTGCCTGTAAGAACACTATTCCACCACAGCTCAGTTAAAGGGGAGTAACCCCGGCGATAATTGGCTTTGTAAGGGGTAAGTTCACTTTCAATACCCGCAATCACTTTCTTGATCTCTGCAGTCATTACCGCCTGCATAAAGGAGTAAAGCACATAGGCGCCAGCCTCTTCCCTCGAAGATAAATCCCCCGCTTCAGCAATATGCGTCCCTAAGGCCAATACCGGCATGGACGACGCCAGCTGCAGAAAGATCTCCTTATCCTCCTGCTTTCGAAAAGCTGGAGACCAGCAGACTGTTGCTGCCTGTTCACCACCACGACGGCGTGAACCTACCGGACGTGGGGGCAAGGCTCCTGGCGTAACGCCGCCTGTACCCATCAATTCCAGCGCAAAGCGAGCTGCTGCCGCCCAATAGCGCAATTCGCCTCCAGGCTCTACTCCCTGATCTCGGCATAACGTCTCATCCCATGCCAGAAGCAGTTCAAATGCATCGCTAGGGACTAAGGCGAGCCCTTCGAATGTTCTTCCGGGCAATCCACGGCGTGCTGGCTTCCCCTCTACAGGAGGAGCCGGATATTTCACTTCTGCGAGCCGCAGAGCAGCACTCGCAAAAGGGCGAACTCCTCCCTGCAGCTCCAGCCGCTTCACCACTCGGGTCCAAGCGTCAACCTTCGGCTCCGAAGTTTCGCCAGAGAAGCAAAATAACACATCCCCCAACCATATTGCATAAAGATGCTTAGTCATCGGTGATCTCCTGTCTTTTAAGCAAGCAAAAAAAGAACCAGTCCGCCACCATCAGGTGGTAACTGCAACCTTTTCCGCGAGAAATAAATTTTGAAGCTATACAAGTAGAAGTAGTTTCTCCATCCTTTTAGAGATGAGATACACTCCTGTAAGAAATATAAGGATAAAGAACTAGGATAAAACTTATCTGCTCTTGAATCTTCATCTCTTCATCTTATACGAAAAAGCGCTGATTTAAAAACGTTTCTGCATATTTTCTGTAGATTTTTATACAAATAAAGTTGAAGTACATAGAAACACCCATGAATTTGATTTATTTCAGCATATTTTTAGTAAATGTTCTAGCCACTATCGTAAAATACCCTTCACCACTACCATACTATCCATGAACATTATGACTCACTAGTCACTTCTTTTCTTGTTTATAGTCTTAATTGTGCCGAAAGCGGGTATATTCTAAGTAAGCATCACCCTATTAAAAAGCTAGGGAGTGAATTCTTTGAGACGTTATAATCCTTATAAATGGTGGAATCTTCTGTTCTTTTTAGGTGTGATTATCGTGAATGTGCTCTCGGTCACCTTACCATTAGGCGGGCACAGCACTGGAGAAATCTCTGATAAATATCAGACCTACACCACACCTGCCGGTTACGCGTTTTCCATCTGGTCATTGATTTATCTACTATTAGCCGGCTTCGTTATTTATCAATTCCGCTCCTATACAGCCTCTAGAGATTCTGTGCGGGCGATTCAGTTCTGGTTTGTTCTAAGCTGTATTTTTAATATGAGTTGGCTCTTCCTTTGGCAATACTTATACATTGAGCTCTCTCTGGTTGCTATGGTGCTGATGTTAATCACACTGATTGTCATTTACCGAAAAACACGTTTGATCGCTAATCCTACCTCAGGCGAGAAATGGCTGATGAAGCTACCCTTTAGTATATACCTTGGCTGGATCTCTGTGGCTACTATCGTGAACATCAGCGTTGTTCTGGAAAAGAATCATTGGGAAGGTTGGGGGCTTAGCGGTAGCACTTGGGGCGTTATTATGCTCTGCGTGGGAACTCTACTTGCAATTGTGGTCAGCTATCCTTACCGAGATAGCATTTATCCACTCGTATTCGTGTGGGCCTTCATTGCGATTGCCTTGGAGCACAAAGAGACCAGCAATGTCTATTTAACGGGACTGATTACAGCAGGCCTCCTGCTTCTTTACAGCATCTGGTTATTTTTCAAACCCCGCCGTAGCAGGTATCGGAGATACAGAAGTTACTAATTCTAATATAAAAAATGGCAGGCTAGGGTTATCCACCTTAGCCTGCCATTTTGGTAAAATAATAAAAGTGCAAAGGATAACTCCTTATTTCTTACGAGCTACCGCTTCAATCTCAACAAGTCCGTCTTTAGGTAGACGCGCAACCTCAATAGCACTGCGGGCAGGATAAGGTTCTTTAAAGAAGGTGCTATAAACCTCATTAACGGCCGCGAAATCATTCATATCCTTTAAGAATACAGTTGTCTTTACTACATGGTCTAATGTTGCACCAGCTTCCTCAAGAATGGCTTGTACATTGTTAAGCGCTTGACGCGCTTGTTCTTGTACACCCTCAGCCAAATTACCCGTTTCCGGATTCAGACCAAGTTGTCCTGAAGTGTATACCCAGCTACCCGTGGTTATAGCTTGACTATAAGGACCGATTGCTCCGGGTGCTTTTGTTGTAGCTACTTGTTTTTTGCTCATCTTACTACCCCTCTCCATTATGCGCTGATCATTTATTGTCCATTGTAAGTCCTGTTCTCATCTTAATGCAAATTTATTAGAGACCCAGAAAGCTTAGCGTTTCCCAATCACATGTATCACTTCATTCGTATAAATATGTAATCCACGGGTATCCGCAGACGCAATGTTAACCATAGCTCTTGCGACTGTCGTACCAGGTATCGCACGATATTTAGCCGCCTTACCCACCATTACAAAATCCAGCGCTTTCATCAAACTGGCTCCGACTCTCTCCCCTAATCTGAATTCTTCACGTTGGCCTAGTAGCAAGGAGGGGCGAAATATATGCATACCTTGAAATCCAATAGCGGTTAAACCTTCTTCCGCTCTTCCCTTAGTCCGACTGTAGAAATTACGCGACTTCGCCTGTGCCCCTATTGAAGAGACGACCAAAAACTGTTTAACACCCTGTTCTCTCGCTATGGCTGCAGCATCAAGCGGATAGTGTAGATCGACTCGTTCAAACTTTTCTTGTGAACCCGCCTTTTTTATCGTAGTCCCTAAACAACAGAAGATGGAATGTACCCCTTCGAACGACTCTGTATAGTTTCTTAGGTTCTCCCAATCTACAACGATTTGTTTAAGCTTAGGATGTTCTATGGCTAACGGTGTCCGTACAAGCACCCTTACTTCTTCCCAGCTATCACGATTTAACAATTCCTCCGTAACCGCTTTGCCTACCAATCCGGTGGCACCTAATACCATCGCTATTCTTAACAAGGAATAACCCCCTTTTACTTCTATTCGTCCTTTAGAATACGACGACCTAGCAGAAACGCAAGCGCAATCATCAGCGTCCCTACCACTAGCTGCATACCGTATACCTGAGTCCATTGCGGCCAGTGCGAAATTTTTTCATAGAGCTGACCGCCAATAAGCGGACCAAAAAAGGATGATAACCCGGTAAGCGCCGCATATGTGGCCATATACATCGGCCGTTCTTTTTTCGGCGTGTCTCCAATAATAAAGTTAAAGGCCAGCTGGTTGAAACCGCCTACACCAACACCAAAAACGATATGGGCCGCGAATAAGACCACCAGCATCGGCATCACAGACAAGAGTCCCCACATCAATGAGGACAACGCAATAATCGGCAAAGTAAAGAATAACAGTCGCTTATTGCTGTATTTCGCATTTAGATTGCCCCAAACGTAGAAGCTAGCCATCATAAACACGGTCTGGGACACATTAAGCAATGACAACGTTTCATAATTAATATGAAGTAACTGCAACATGACATAAGAGTATAGCGGAACCGTTAGGTTCTGCAACAACAGCCAAGCAGCCAGAAACAAGGTTGACTTCATAAATAATGTATCTTTAAGCGGTTTCTTAAACATGGGCAAAAATTTATGCTCTTCTGATTTCTCGAACGGTACATCCGGATAAAAAAAGAATACTACGACATTCGATATCGAGAAGATCCACACAACAATATATAGAATCAGAAAACCATGACCCCCGGGATAACGGTCCAGAATAATACCTCCGCCATACATAACCAAACTTCCAAGTGCATTCAGGACCGTGTTACGAATCCCAAAATAACGTCCACGTACCCGTGCGGGAACTAGATCACTAATCACAGAGCTCCACAACACACCACCAGCAGTATTGGCAATAAAAGCAGTAGTATATAAAGCAATAAATGCGATGACCCAATATTCTTTAGGAAAAATAAACGGGATTAGTCCCGTAGAACCCCAAAGTATCCTATGCAGACCGATAAAAGTAACCATGGCCCATTTGCGACTTGGCAGCTTCTGAATCAGAAAAGCTACACCAATCTGTGCCACATTAACTAATGTAGTAAGCGCTAGCACAAATCCAATTTGACTAGAGGAAGCTCCTAAATATAGTAGGAATCCTGTTAGGAACTGCCCTTGCAGCAGTACCTGAAAAATAGTTGACGGCACACCTTCCAGCGTAGCTATACGCAAATTTCTGCGATGCACTGAAGGTTTACGAACACGTTTTGAAACCGTAACCTTATGCTTATTTTCCATGTTGTCCATAGAGGCGGTAACACTCCTTTGATGCGGCATTGGCTTCATTCTACTCCGCATCAATCTACTGTCAATACGCCAAATCACCAAATAATATTGGAGCTTTACTCACTATCCACTTCAAGGGGCAAATAAAGTGAAAATCGACTCCCCTTCTCTTCCTTACTCTCCATAGAAATGAACCCGCCGAGCAATCTGGCCAAGTCATTACTAATAGAAAGTCCTAGTCCTGTTCCACCATATTTCCGGCTAGTCGTTCTGTCTGCCTGTTGAAAGGCTTCAAAGATCATGGCATGCTTCTCCGGTGCGATTCCTATACCACTATCCTCCACATCAAATACAAGCCAATGTTGCACGGCATCCCCTTCCCCACCTTCCTGCTCGTGGATATGCAGCGATACGTAACCTGTCTTTGTAAACTTAAAAGCATTTGAGAGCAAGTTACGCAAAATCTGCTGTACGCGATGTGGATCGGAATGAATCATTGGAGGGACATTCTCATCCATGGAGATATTAAAATCCAGTCCTTTTTGTTTTGCCGTCACAGCGAACTGCATTGCCAGCAAATCTGGGATCTCGCTAACATTTAATTCTTCATTTATAATATCTAATCGACCTGCCTCCACCTTGGATAAATCCAGAATGTCGCTGATGATCATCAATAATTCATCACCCGAACGATGGATAATGGCTGCATACTCTCTTATTTCTGCTTCCGTAAGCAAATCATCATTTTCTTCAATTAATTGCGATAAATTAATGATGCTATTCAATGGAGTTCTAAGCTCATGTGACATATTGGCGAGAAATTCCGATTTGAATTGAGATGCCATCATTAACTGATTAGCACGCTCTTCAAGATCAAGCTTGTTCTTATGTAATTCTTCAGTCTGAGCAGACAACTGTTCGTTAGCATGCTGGATCTGCTCATTCCTTAGAAGACCGAGTTGAAAATCACGGATAATTAATGAGAACAAAATAGATAAAATTAGCCCCGCAGGGAACGTAATTGGCATAATCTCTCTTATGTACTCTTCCACAGGGATAACGCCTAACGCCATAATATTTATGGCATTCATAAGATTAACGATTAGAATAACGATCAGACCTTGATTCACAATACTGAGGGTTGAGCGTCTGACCCAGTAGCTAAGCGCCGCGCAAATAACTCCCAAAATAAAAAGATTTAGCATTCCTGCAACTGCTGCCTCTGTCACTCCAAAAGTTAACCTTGTAAGCCCCGTCCCTATACCGATCAATATAAGTGTGATGGGTCTAGGATACGCCAGCGTCGAGATGATTAAGGGTACAAACCGCAAATCAAAGATCACATGGTCGTCCAGATTATAACCAAAAAGAGTACTGATCCAACCAGCAAAGATCGCCAGGATCACCCAGCTCGCCTTCTTTATTCCTACACTTGCATTTGAAATGGTATGTTTATAGATCAGATTAGCCAAATAGGCCACGGCTATAAGAATTGCGGTATTCCCGAAAAATATTTTAAGATACCCCATAGTTTTGCTCCTACCTGCACAAGATAAATTACAGATTTCATCTCACAATAATACCATAGCTTAACCTTCGCACACCTAATTGTTGCATAGGAAGAGCGCAAATCGTATACGATTTGCGCTCTTCCTATGCATTTTATATTTGGGCATTGAGAGTATAAGCTATTTTGAATTAATCGCGGTAAGAACGTCCCCAGCTTTGATACTCTTTTTCCGCGTCTTCTTTCGAATGGCCATAACGCTCTTGTAGTTTACCTACCAACTTATCCTTTTCACCATCAATCACATCAAGATCGTCATCTGTAAGCTTGCCCCATTGCTTTTTGGCCTCGCCTTTGAGCTGCTTCCATTTTCCTTTAAACACATTGTTGTCCATTATATGCTCATCTCCTTAGCTGAATTAAGTAGGGTAGAATACTATCCTGTGTTATCGTTACATTACCCTGTCCTATTCGCCATGAATCTTACCTAATCTATAGAAAGTCACAATTTGTCAAATAATAGTTTAAAAAAAGGTATTCAAATCCTTTAAAATTTGATACAATCAATGTATAAATTAAACATTTAATTTTTTAAGTGATTTTTTTCACATGAGTTATTTGCTCTATGTGCTAGAATGCCCTCGAAGATGAAACAACATCATTAAATTTTTTTCTATTGTATGCCGATATATGTCATGATACTGTTAGAGTTTGGCTCTTCACCCCAAGATTAAAGTGACAAATATCATTTATAAAGTGATTTTTATCACTTCGCATTACTATTAAAATGTTTTACATTTTAATATATATATTTTAAACTATATTTTTGGAGGTCATAACAAATGAAAAAAACAACAGTAATCTTGTCGACTGCCCTTATCCTAGGTAGTTTGCTTGCAGGTTGTGGTAACAACACAGACAACACACCGGCGGCTACTAATGCTCCAACAGAAAACAGTACAGCAACTAATTCCACTAACACTGGAACTGAAGCGGCTAAGTACAAAGACGGAAATTACTACTCTGCTGCTGAAGTCGACGCTAAAACTGGCTGGCAGTATTATGCGCTTCTGACTGTAGAAGGCGGTAAGATTACTAAGGCTGACTGGGACGCTTTTAACGTAAATACTGCTGGTGACTCTAAGAAAAAACTTTCTGAAGATGGTAAATATGGCATGAAAGCTGGTGGTGCTTCTTCTGAATGGCACGAGCAAGCAGCAAAAGCTGAAGCTTTCCTGATTGAAAAACAAGATCCAGCAGCTATAACTTTAGACGCTGAGGGGAAAACTGATGCTATCTCCGGTGTATCTGTACACGTATCTGACTTTGTAAAAGCTGCTCAAGCTGCTCTGGCTGCTGGACCTGTTGAAGCTGGTCAATACAAAGACGGAGGTTACCATGCTGAAGGCGAAATGGATAAAGACTCCGGTTGGAAATCCACTGTTGACTTGACTGTTGCTAACGGTAATGTTGTTGCTGTTAAATTCAGTGGCGTAAATGCTGCTGGCGACGACAAGAAACAATTCTCCGTCGATGGTAAATACGGTATGAAAGCTGGCGGCGCTTCTGCTGAATGGCATGAAGAGATCGCAAAAGTTGAGCAATACTATCTTGAAAAAGGTACTGCTCCAGAACTTACAGCTGAAGGTAAAACTGATGCAATTTCCGGCGTGAGTATTCATGTTGGTGAATATTTTACACTTGCTGAAAAAGCACTCGAAGGCGCGAAATAATTTCGCATAACCTTCTGCAGTTAATCAGACGAATGAGGTGAATTTCTTTTGAAAAAAATAGTCATTTTGGGCGGCGGCTACGGCGGCGTACTCACGGCTAAGAAACTGGCAAAGAAATTTAAGAAAAACAAAGATGTTGAAATCACACTGATCGACCGGAATCCATATCACACTCTATTGACTGAGCTGCATGAGGTTGCCGCGAACCGTGCTCCAGAGGATTCAATCAAGATCGATCTAAAGAAAATCTTTGCTGGACTTAAAGTGAATGTTGTTCTTGACGAAATCAGCAATATTGATTTCAAGGGTAAGAAACTCAAATCCAATAAAACTACCTATGCGTACGATTACCTTGTAATCGGTACAGGTAGCAAACCAACCTTCTTCGGCATTCCAGGTGCAGAAGAGAATACCTTCTCCTTCTGGTCTTACGATGATGCGGTAGCATTGAAACGTCAAATCCGCGACATGTATACCAAAGCCGCTATGGAGAAAAATCCAACTGTACGCCGTGCAATGTTAACTTTCGTTATCATTGGTGCCGGCTTTACAGGTGTCGAGCTTGTTGGGGAAATGGCTGAGCAACGCGAGGAATTGTGCAAGGAGTTCTATATCGACCCATCTGAAGTAAGATTGATTGTGGCTGATATGGCTCCGAAGATTCTGCCTATCCTTCCAGATAAGCTGATTCAAAAAGCCGAAGCTCACCTTCGCAAGCTGAACGTGGAAATTGTTACAGGCGCCAAGATCACTGAAGTAGGCGAAGGTAGTGTTGCCCTTGGTGAGAAAAATGTTGTCGCTTCACAAACCATTGTTTGGACTGCAGGTGTTGAAGGTTCTGAAATCGTGGGTGGACTTGAAGTACAACAACAAGGACGCAAACGTATTGTTACGAATGAGAACCTTGAAAGTGTAGATCATAAGAACGTATATGTAGTAGGGGACAACATTTTCTTCATTCCTGAAGGTGAAACTCGTCCTGTACCACAAATGGTTGAGAATGCTGAACAAGCAGCTCCGATCGTTGCTGGTAACATTGCAGCTGACATTCAGAACACTGCTAAAAAAGCATACAAACCAGGTTTCCACGGTACCATGGTATCCATCGGTAGCCGCTACGGTGTAGCAAACGTTGGTTTGCCAGGCAAGTTCTTTATGCTTACTGGTTTTATGGCAATGTTATCCAAACACTTTATCAATATGTTCTACCTGTCTCAGGTTGTAGGCTTCAATAAGGTTTGGACTTACATGATGCATGAGTTCTTCCATGTTGAGAACCGTAAGAGCTTCTTGGGCGGACACTTCTCCAAGCGTTCACCTAACTTCTGGCTCGTTCCGCTTCGCATGCTGCTTGGTGGAATGTGGTTATATGAAGGTATAGATAAGCTACGGAAAATTTGGGTAGATCCTAACAAGATATTCCTAATTCCAGCCGCTCCTTTTGCAACGGATGCTTCATCAGCAGCCAGCGTAGCGGTGGATGCAGTTAAAACAACAGTAGATGCACAATCTGCAGCTTCAGCAGTATCCACTGCAAAAGAAGCGGTTGAAGCATTGCCAGTTCCTGGCTTCGTATATAATATTACAAACTGGTTCATGGATTTGATGTTCTACAACAACGACGGAAGTTATACTTTCCTCGCAAAATGGTTCCAAATCGGTATGGTATGTGCAGAAATCGTGTTCGGTATTATGCTCATCGTTGGTCTGTTCACAGCTATTGCTTCTATAGCGACGATAGCCATGTCCGTCATGATCTGGTCGACCAAAATGGCTTCTACAGAAATGTTATGGTATGTTGGTGCGGGTATCGCCTGCATCGGCGGATCGGGCAGCACATTTGGCCTAGATTACTATGTACTTCCTTGGCTTAAGAAACATTGGAAGAGAGTTCCGATCGTCAGACGATGGTATCTATACACCGACTGATTATAAAGCCCTGAATTCGTGTAATTTATTTTAAAGAAAATATGTAGATTGCATGTCAGTAAGCTAAATATGGATGTACTTCAGAGTAATGTGTCCCTAGGACACATTACTCTCCTTATTTACAAGAAGAAAATAATCTTCCTAATATCAGGAAATGGTCAATTTATTCTTTAATGAATGGTTTTGTAGGGATGATCAGGGGTATGGTTTCTTCCGGCAAAACCGACAAGAAGGAGAGAATCTTGTGAACAAACAACTCATAGAAGATACCCTCCGGTTGTTGCATACTGAAATGTCACCTATTGCCGGAATTGAGCTTAACCCCTCTCCGGCTGCATGTGAGCAGCTAATCTCGGTACTAGAACGCCATGATCTGGAATACAACCGCAAAGTCAATTTGCTGGGTATTTACACTATTCTCACTTTGGCAGCTGAGCGCCATATGGAATGTATCCCACATCATCCCGACCTTACACGCAACATTTTGGATGGAGATTATTTGTACAGCTTTTACCTTCAGTTTGCGGTGAAATGCCGTGAGCTCGACCTAGTTGCTTATCTAGCTCCTTCGATCAAAAAAATGCAAATTAGACGGTCAAATGGAGACTTCGCGGAACATGATCCGGCGGCTGGAATCGAACAGTTCTTGATTCAAGAGTGCAGACAGCGCAGTCGCACAAGCAAAGCCATTTGACAGGTGGGATCTATAAGATGAAGCTGCATGAGGCCTTAAACATAGACATAGATGAAATTAATCGTGAAATCGTAAATCTTGTGGCACGAGATAAGGATGTTCCTAAGAAATCACAACTCGGGCAGAGTGTTCTTGAGCTTATAAATTCTGGAGGTAAACGCCTCCGTCCTCTTATGGTCATTGTTGGCAGCCGTTTTGGCCGAAAGGATACGGGTCGAAGAGCGCTTCAATTAGCTGCTGCCGCTGAATTTATTCATGTTGCCTCATTAATTCATGATGATATCATTGACGATTCTGAGTTACGGCGGGGCAAACCCGCCCTACATACTAAGACGGGCACACTATCAGCTGTGCATATTGGCAATTATATGTCCGCTCGAGTTATCGAACTGTTAAGCAAATATACCGGAGACAAAAACAAATATGTTCATGACTTATCTTCTGTAGCTACTGCTCAGCTCTGTCTAGGTGAGTATCAGCAAATGGAACATGCTTTTGATTATGAGATTACAATGGAGCAGTATCTGGAGAAGTCCTTAAACAAAACAGCTCTTCTTATGGCCACCTGCTTACGTGTGGGTGCATTATCCACCGAAAGCTCAGAGGAAGTGGCCAACCTTCTGTATACCTTTGGCGAAGCCTTAGGCATGTCTTTTCAAATACAAGATGACCTGCTGGATTTCACGCAGTCTGAGGCTGTGCTAGGTAAGCCCGCCGGCAGCGATCTGCGTCATGGTCAGGTTACCCTGCCAGTGCTTTATGCATTACAGGATCCAAAGCTTTCGCCTGTGATTCGTTCAATCGGCCCTGATTCTTCCGATGCTGAGGTGGCACATGTGCTTGCCCTTATTAAGAGAAGCGATGCCTTAGCTCGCGCAGAACAGTTCAGCCAGAACTACCTGGATAAGGCTGGAGCGATTGTGCAGCAGCTCTCCTCCTATCCGGCGCATACCGATCTGGATACACTGCTGCAATATTTTGCCGACCGTGATCGCTAAGGACCTGCTCTCGGAGCAATCAAAAACGGATACCCCCATTTACTTGGGTTGGTATCCGTTTTTTTGTGTACTTTAGCTAAACAAGCCGAACGTAGCGCAGCGCCCGTGAGCGTGTTTAGCTCTTGGAGAATAGTCTCTTAGGATTTGACGTTACTATATAGGGAAATCCTCCCTCTAAAAACCTAAATTCGCATGGTTTATAGACCAATCAGCCAATTTAGAGGGAGACTTTCCCTATAACAAGATCTAAAGTCAATAAAGCTCGGTAATATAGGGAGGTTTTCCCTATAAGTCTGCCTTGGATTAGTTCAGCCCTCTCACACGGCTCTAGCCCCCTCGCAGATGTCCACAAAAACAAAAAAGGAAAGCCGCGTAGCCAGCTTTCCGATCCCTTTGCCTACCCTCTTTTGGGTAGGCTGTTGTCTTTTGTTGTTAGCTTGGAGGCAATGCGCCATTGGTTAGGACGGAACGGAGTGGAATTTTGGAACTGTAGAAGCGTAGCGCTCGCCTTTATTCTCGGATTTCTACCGCAGACAGCCGGTTCAAATCAAAGAAATCCGAGAATAACAGCGATCGAAAGTCCAACATTCCACGCAGTGCAGCTTCCTAACCACCGCCTTATTGCTCCCTAGCTAACATAAAAAAAATCAATCAGCGTACACAATAAAATCACTATGCTGATCACCTGATTCAAATTATAAGAAGCCACCTTCATCAGCTTACGATTCGATGGTTTTATAATCTTATGCTCGGTCATCAGGAGCAGCGTCGCAATTCCAATCCCCACCAGATAGATCCAGCCGAGATCACGCCATAAATATAGGAACAATAGCAGCATAATCATGATGAAATGTAGTCCTTTTGCAATGCGCAGCGCGTTCTCTAGTCCGAAAAAGCTAGGAATAGACCATAGACCATGCCGCCGGTCAAAGTCGATATCCTGAGTGCCGTAAATAATATCAAATCCGGCAATCCACAGCATAACAACAGTACCGATAACAAACGGTGTAAATGCGATATTTCCGGTTACAGCGAACCATGCGCCAATCGGTGCAGAAGCAATAACAAATCCTAAATATAAATGACTGAGAAAGGTAAACCGCTTCGTGTAGGAATAGGTTGATATCAATACGATAGCCACCGGTGACAAGATCAAGCAGAGCAAATTAAGCATACCTGAAGCCACAATGAAAATGGCATAGTTGACAATAACAAAGACAACAACTTCTTTTTCCGCCAGTAAGCGTTGAGGCAGATGTCGATGTGCCGTACGAGGATTCTGTTCATCGAACGTACGGTCCGCCAGCCGATTGAATGCATTGGCGCCATTACGGGCGCCTATCAATGCAATCAATCCCCAGATCATCACATGTCCTGATGGCCAGCCCCCAGCGGCCCACACCATCGAGATAATGGCAAATGGCAGCGAAAAAAGTGTATGAGAGAACATCACCAGTTCACTGAACATTTTAAGCTTTAGGCCTGCAGTTTTAAAAATGTTTAGAATAGCCATTCGTTTTCCTCTTTCTTCGCTACTTGAAATTCATCGTATTAGTCATTAAGCTCCGCAAGAACTTCGTTCAGGACGTTAAGCATCCCATCGATATCTTCTTCCGTAATAATCATCGGTGGCTGGAAGGCTAGTACATTGCGTCCTATGCCATTTTTACCGATTAGATAACCTCGGTCCTTCATCGCCTCCAGCACTTGATCTGTAAGTGCCGCTGCACCCTCAGCATCTACACCCGTTAGCTCCGCACCCAGCATTAGTCCAGTTCCCCGCACATCAACCATCAACGAAGGATAACGAGCTTGCAATGCCTTCAGACCTGCCTTCAATCGTTCTCCGAGCTGTACCGAGCGTTCAGGAAGCCGTTCATCTCGAATATAATCAAGCACAGCCAGCGCTGTTGCAGCAGATACCGGATTCCCCCCAAATGTGGAAGCTGAAGGACGGTTTAGAGCAAGGGCAATCTCATCGGTTGTAGCGAAGGCTGCAACTGGAATTCCGTTACCGAGTGCTTTGGCCATACTTATAATATCGGGTACAACGTCAAAATGCTCCATAGCAAACATTTTACCAGTACGTCCAAATCCAGTTTGGATTTCATCAGCGATTAAGAGTACACCGTATCTCTCTAACAATGCTTTTACATCACGGAAGTAGGTTCGGGTTGGCATAATCATTCCGCCGTTGCCTTGGATTGGCTCTACGATCATGGCAGCGATAGTATTCCCCTTCTCTTCAAGCACCCGCTCTAGCGATTCCAGGGATAACGATGCCGCTTCCTCCAGCGATAAATCCGGATGATAAGGGCGAGGAATAAACTCAACGTCATGATCCAAGTATTTATCGGTACGCCACATGGGCAGGCCTGTCACACTCATAGTTAGATTGGTACGGCCATGCAGGCCACTCTCCAGCGCTATAAACCCTTTACGTCCCGTATACATCCGAGCGAGCAGCAGAGCTCCCTCATTAGCCTCAGAGCCACTGTTAACAAAGAAGGTCCGTCGTAGCCCACCCGGCATAACCTCTTCCAAACGCTCTGCCAAATCTACACTCGGTTGAGTTAGATAGATGGTTGTCGTATGCTGCAGCTGCTGCAGTTGTTCAATCGTGCGTACTGTTATAGCCGGATTACAGTGACCACATGCGACTACGGATACGCCAGCGAAGAAATCCGTATAGGACTTTCCTTTTTCATCATAAACAAACTGCATTGAACCACGAACAAGCTGAGGTGCATCACGGTAAAAATGCTGTGTACAAGGATAGAAATATTGCTTACGTTTGGCTGCTACCGCTTCTCTTCCGATGAAGTCTTGTTGTTCCATGAAGGGTTCTCTCCTTTTTGTGAAAATAGTAACTTATTCATAGAGTCCTGTGCACCGCCCTATCACTAGGCGATATTTAGTTCCCATTAAAATACAATTAGTTGAACTGTAGCGAGCCCAAAGTATAACCAGCATAGACCGGCTTAAGGCCGCCCAGCATGTCATCCCCGCTATCAGATCCGTTGATTGCCTGTTGATAAGAAACAATAATTTCACGTAGCTGTTCGACGCTATAGGTTGCTCCTTCAATACGGAAGCTTGATATCCCTAGTCCACTCATCTCACTCAACAAAGGTAAATAGCAAAGCTCTTTTGCGAATAAAAGATGGCAACGGCCGTGCTGATCACGATATACCGGATTCTCGCCTTGGTCTGTCTTTAGTACCAATACATTATTGTGTACATATTGATTATCCTCTTCAGCGATAGGCTCCATTAACTCCGTATTCTCATAAAGATCATGTTCCATATACATTAGTGCAGGTGTACCATGAACAACAACTTCCAAAGGCGTTTTGCAACGAGAGGCAAAGGTAGCAAAATGCTCTAGCGTCATTTCTGGCGATACCGAAAGCTGAGTTAAACCTAAGTTAGCATATAATTGCGCTGAAAGATGATTGTATACATTTAAGTTACTGTCCCCAATTAGCGAATAACCTGTATTGTTATAACGACGAATAGCTCCTAAATTTGTAACGATAATACCGTCAATCGGCAAGCGTTCTCCGCCAAGCAATTGATCATATTGGTCAAAATGCAGCTCGGTCATCATCCGTGGTAAACCCAAGTAGATTTTGCTATCGCCCTTTAGCTCACCCAGTTCCTTGATGTCACGCTTCGTAAAAGGTTTATCTGGTTCAAATACATCCCCTGGCAAGTACAGGCTATCTACACCAAGCTCTAAGACCATCCGTGCCTGTTCCATATTATTCACACGTACAGCTAACTTAGCTTTTGTCTTTTGCGGTTGCTCGACCTCAGCTAATCTTTCCCGCAACTGCTCAACTCGTTTCTCAGACAGCTCACGCTCTGCAGTTGGTGTACTGAATACTTTTCCAGTGCTATAGAATTTACCAGTTCCTTCATAACGGCGGTTAATGTTAGTCAGTCCTGGTTTGCCGAAGGCATACGCCGTCGAAAAGTCACGTTTACGGTTGTTATGAAGCACTTTCGTATCTACCGTACGATCAAAGCCAATCGGATCATCGATATACCGGTCAATGGCTTCGCCGTAGCTATTCGCCAGCATCACCATAAACTCCTTATCCCGCATGCGGCCCTCTATTTTGAAGGAGGTAATCCCTGATTCAATCAATTCCGGAAGATGCTCATACATGAACATATCTTTTACAGCTAGGGGGTATTCGGCCGGATATACATACCCGTCTTTTTTAACCCGATAATCCCAGCGGCAAGGCTTCATACATTTCCCACGGTTACTGCTCATACCGAATACATGGGAGCTGAAATAACAATTCGCACCGTGAACGGAGCACATATCCCCGTGAATAAAATACTCCAGTTCCATCCCACTCCGCTGACCTAGCAGCTTAGCTGTCTGCAAATCCATTTCCCGCGAAGTAACTACACGACTTACACCCAGATCACGCAATGCGTAGATCATTTCCAGATTGTGAACATTCATCATGACCGAAGAGTGAATAGGAAGATTAAGCTCCATCTCGCGAATTAGCTCCAGCACTGCCATATCCTGAACAATCAAGGCATCGGGACGAGCACCATCAAGGAAACGCAAATATTCTTTAGCCTCTTCCACATCTTCTTCACTAAATAGGTTATTCACTGTGATATACACTTTTTTGTCTAGACGGTGAGCAATATCTAGTGCCTCTACGATTTCCTCATGAGACAGATTATATCCTTTACGCATCATTCTCATATTCAATACAGGTCCACCAAAATAAACTGCATCACATCGTGCCTGGATCACTTCCTTGAAAATCTCAAACGTTCCTGCGGGTGCTAATAATTCAATCTCTCTACCATTAAAATAACGTGCCATTCAAGTTCCCTCCCAAGTTGATACTCTCCATACAAGTTGTACTTTACACCAAAGCTACTGCAATCCCCATTACAATAAACATAGTAATAAAAATAGTATCGAATATGCCCCACCTTAGGCGGTGATACTGGCTACGCGGAGCATCCATACGAAAGCCACGAGCTTCCATGGAATATACCAGATCCTGCGCACGCCTAAACGCACTAGCGATAATCGGAACCAGCAAGGACACTAACATTCGTCCCTTTTCCTTTAAAGGTAGCTCCTTCAGATCAGCACCCCGTGAGGCCTGCGCTTTCATGATAATCTGCGACTCATCTAGAATCGTAGGTATGAAACGAAGGGAAATGCTGATCATCAGTGTGATACGGTCGGGCTTCAAGCCAAACTTTTTGAATGGAGCCAAAATCCCCTCCAGCCCTTGATTCAGCTTACCCGGCGTTGTGGTGAATGTAAGTAACGCCGTGAAAGTGATCAGAAAGAACATGCGGATGACCGAAAATGCGCCTAATCTTAGCCCTCCCTCATAAATGGACCACGAACCAAGCGTCAGCACCGCCTCACCCGTCTTCACAGACAGCAGCTGTACGATAAAGATAAATAGCATTAAATACCGTAAAGGCTTAGCTGCTTTCAGGAAGTATTTAAGCGGAATCCGAGTGGAAGCCATAACCGCTATTGAGAAAATAGCCAGCAGCGCCATAGCCATCCACGAACGGGAGAGCAGGATAACAGCTACGTATAATAGCATTCCGGTGATTTTGGCACGAGCATCTAGCTGATGCACCCATGAACCGGTCTCAATACTGCGCCCGATGATTAGCTTCTCATTCATGGTCATCCCTCTTTCCTTCGTGCTGCTCGCTAGAGTTGCCTGATCCAGATGGCAGCGAAGCGATTAGCTCTGCTAAGCTCTCTGCCGTTAAGCGAGGAGCTTCATCCGTAAGACCAAAGCGATCAGCTACTGCACGCCAGTAACGAAGGGACTGCGGAACCGTCAAGCCACACTGTTCCAGAATCGAAGGGTCATCAGCCAGTGCCTTTACGCTGCCTTGAAATGCCGTACTGCCCTCTTTAAGGACAAGCCAGTTGTCCGCGTAAGGCAATAACTCATCCATCCGATGCGTGACGACGATGATCGTTCTCCCCTGCTCACGGCATAAACGCTCCAGCAAGTGGATTAGTTCTGCACGGCTGATGGGATCAAGCGTAGCCGTCGGTTCATCCAGAACGATGACTTCAGGGTCCATAGCTAGTACGGAGGCGATAGCTGCCTTACGCATTTGCCCACCGCTCAATTTAAAAGGATTCCGCTCTAGCAGCGCCAGATCCAGCCCCATATCCAACATGGCCTGTCTTGCGCGTGCCTTTGCCTCTTCGAGGCTCATGCCAAAGTTAAGAGGACCGAAGATAAGATCCTTTTCGACCGTATCTTCAAACATTTGCTGCTCTGGAAATTGAAATACCAATCCGACTCTACGGCGCAGCGGCATCAGCTTAGGTGATTTCTCCCCCGCCTGGATGGTTACATCAAGTACTTTTACCGTCCCCTCCGTTGGTTTCAGTATCCCGTTAAACAACTGCAGCAGTGTCGATTTACCAGAGCCTGTCGCTCCAGCAATACCAACCATAGAGCCTGTTGGAACACTGAGGTTAATGTCGCGGAGCGCCGTCAGCTTCCATAGGCTTCGGTCAGCATAGGAATAACTTACTTGCTGTAATTCTATGGCCATAACGTGTCTATAAGCTCCTTTTCACTGGCGGGAACATCCACATGGATGCCCTGATTCTGCAGCTCACGTGTAAGACGCCAAGGATACGGCTCACACAGATGGCATTTTTGCAGAAGCTCCTCGTCCCGGAACAGCTCCGCCGGTGTAACATCAGCAGCTAAACCACCTCCATGCAGCGCAAGCACCCGATCCGATGCCAAAATCTCATCTGCATCATGCGTAATCATAAGGATCGTATACTTTCCTTCCGCTCGCATATCTTGCAAAATACCAAGAAGATCATTTCTGCTTCCTTCATCCAACATAGAAGAGGCCTCGTCAAAAATGACGATGCCTGGTTCCATAGCAAGAATGGAGGCGATAGCGACACGCTGCTTTTGGCCTCCAGACAGCTCACCTGGGTGTTTGGACAGCAGATGATTTATTCCCAGCCTCGTCGTATAAGAGTGTAGCCGCTCAGCCATCTCTGCGTACGACAAACAAAGCCCTTCCAGGCCGAATAAGATATCTTCCTCTACAGTGGCTCCAATAAACTGATTATCTGGATTTTGGAACACCATACCGATGCATTGCCGAATGCTTCCGATCGTTTCCTCACTCAGTTGCATACCACTAACCACAATCTCGCCAGCACTCTTAGGCAGCAAAGCATTTAGTAGCTTAACTAGCGTAGACTTCCCGCAGCCATTGGGACCAACCAAGCTAACCCATTGTCCCTGAGAAATAGATAACGTTATATTTTGAAGAATCGGATGCTCAGGATCATAACCAAACGATACCCCATCCAGAGAGATGATAGCTTGTCCTTCTCCCTCTAATTCTTGACCTTCATATGATTCATTCATGTTAGTCATCCTTCCGCTGATGTGACTAATCAGTCCAAAAACTCTTCAAACAACGATATTTTTGACAATGAAGCCACCAAATAACGGACTGCATAGCCCACGGCAATTCCTGTTACTACTCCAGTGATTAGCAGCATGGGAAGATAATAAAAAATACTAAGGGATGAGAATACCATAGAAGCTGCCAGCAGCTGACCGATATTATGTGCAATCCCACCAGCTATACTAATGCCGATCAAGCTTATACTCTTGCCTTTGCCACTAATCAGCATTAACACGAACATTACAACAAAGCTAAACAGCGAACCAAATAAACTGAATAGTAAGCTTGAAAAAGTACCTAGCAAAAATGCAGTAAGCAACGTTTTGAGGATGACAAGCAGGAATGCGTCCCGTCCACGTAAAAAGTAAATACAAGTCAAAATCATAATGTTAGCTAATCCTAGTTTAGCACCCGGCACCAGTCCCATTCCTGACAACGGAATCTGCGCTTCTATTAGACTAAGCACTACTGCCACTGCGGCGAAAATCGCAATAATTACCGTTCTTTTTAAAGCTGTTGCAGATTCACTACTGGACATAGGCATCTATATCATCCTCCCCCGACGCACTTGTGATTTCCACTAATACTCTATGCGGTAGACAGACAATCGTCTGTTTGGGCAGGGTAATAAAACCAAAACCTAGGCATACTTGATCTGGGCAGTCGGCATCGTACATTTCAATCCCGTAATCATGCACCTTCAAGAGGTTATAGCCACGTTCGGTACGAACCTCAATGGTTTGTTCTTCTTTTGTAAGCTTTACCGTTTTAAATAACTCGCCGTCCACCGTTACATTGGCTACGAGATTTTTACCGGCCCCACCTTTATCATCATTGTCCGAAAACCATCTCGGTGCGAGAAAAGCGAGCGCAGCAATCAACACGATGGAAATCAACCACACATCTGCGCGTTTCATAAAAATCTCCCTTATTTTTTAATTAAAATCCAGACTTATTAATTATAACGGTCTACCCTCAATCCTTCAATCAATGTTGGGGTTTAATGTAAGTTTTAGAGACCAGTTCACAAAATAGGCACGCAAAATAACCCCCACAGCCCCATTTACTCTGGCTTTCTAGCTTTTCCGAATTAATCCACAAATAATCCAGCATACGATATATTCAAATCAAACGCTCTCTCTTGCTCTGCTTGTTCCCCTTCTATATCAAACAACCCTTATCTTGGAATTCATTATTATATTTGCCTTTTAAACAATAGTGTGTTATATTTATATCGTATTTGTTTTTCGATATATTGAATATCCCCATCAAGAAGATGTCAGGCCGACTATTTTACACTTCGGCAATTTGGACACAGAGGCTTCATGTTTTCTTGCAGAAACTTTCCTTTTTATGAGACTAAATTCGAAATATAGCATTCCGATTCACACTGGCGCGGTCAATGGAGCCGCAAGGGCAAAAGAGAGGTAGGGCTTTTGTCGTATTGGAAGGATTATTCTCGCCACACGGCTGCTGGAAATAACAAGGAATTAAGACACCCGTTACTCACGAACGGCGGGGGATGAATATAACGAAAAAGCATGGCTGTACGAACCTTACATAAGGACACATGCCATGTGTGGAAAAATATAGGCGCCCGATAACCGCTACCTAGCGGATATCGGGCGCTGTCTACGTTCAGGGCATCTAATTTACATACTGATTCACAAAAGCTGTTACTACGTTTATATACCCCGTCTTATCCATGTCATAAGCTAACCCATGCCCTGCTTGCGGCACTACGAACTTCTCTTTGGGACTCTGACATGCCTCATACAATTCATTCATCATACTATACGGTACAAAGTTATCTGCATCCCCATGAATAAATAGAATCGGCACCTTCGCCTTCCGCACCTGTTTCAAGGCAGATGCTTCACTAAAACCATACCCTGCTTTCAAACGAGTAATTAGACTCGCACTTTGAATAAAAGGGAAACTTGGCAAGCGATACATACGCCGTAGTTGGTAGGCTAATTGTGCTTTAACTGAGCTGTAAGCACAGTCCGAGACAATAGCTTTGACCTGCGGCGGGAGATTTTCACCTGAGGTCATTAGCACTGTAGCACCACCCATAGAGACCCCATGAAGCACAACTTGAGCACTGGGCCCAGTCTTTTCTATTATATATTCAATCCACTGCAAATAATCCTTGCGCTCATGCCATCCAAAACCAATATAATTCCCAGCGCTTTCCCCATGTCCCCTGGCATCGGGAATCAGGATATTAAAGCCCATTCTCTCGTAATAGATTTTGGCGTACGCCCCCATATCCTTCCCTTTTCCAGAATAACCATGAGCTAGAATCGCCGTACGACCTTCAGCACGATCCGAAAGGAGCAAGTACCCTCTTAGTTGTAGCCCGTCCTCAGATGTAATCTCCACATTCTCAAAGCTCTGACTGGAGATCCAATCCTTCCCCTCACCCCAAGAAGCCCCGGCAACCGGGGGATCAACCTTCAAATCACGATTATTACTCAGGAATTCCTTCGGTGCTCGTTTAATAGCAATTCCATAAAAGAAAAAGCCCGCATAGATCAGAGCTCCTATGACGATGACAGCGCTAATGAAGAACCATACCAATTCATCTTCCCCGTCCTTTCCTCATATCCGTTGTAAATCAGTATAACATCTACTTAGAATGCGCCAAAATATAACAATCATAACAAAAGAAAACCGCCCTCGGAATATGTCCCGAAAGCGGCTTTACTATTCTTCACGGCATAACTTGTATTCAAGCTACAATCACCGTTTATTATTTCTTGCTCGAGAATCTATTTCTCATTAGCAATCCAATAAGTGCAAAACCTAGACCAGTTACATAATAAGGGACTGAACTTGATTCTCCCGTTTTTGGAAGTTCATCCACAGGTGGATTACCTAGCGGGATTGTATCATCCACTACAGCAATATCCTCTGGTGACGGCGTTGGTGTTACTGTCAATACTGGTCCTAATGGAATCTCCTCCTCATCAACAAGTACCTCTGTATTGCTCGACGGTGTTGGTGTTGGTACTGGTGCTGGAGTCGACGAAGCTACAGGACCCAGCGGCACAGGATCATCATTAACAACGATAGTACCAATTACAAATGATGGTGTTGGTGTCGGGAACACAGGAGGCTCCGGCGTTGGCGTCGGTGTTGGCGTTACTTCTGACGACGGCGTCGGTGTTGGCGTTACTTCTGACGACGGTATCGGTGTTGGTGTTACTTCCGACGACGATGTCGGTGTTGGCGTCACTTCCGACGACGGTGTCGGTGTTGGCGTCACTTCCGACGACGGTGTCGGTGTTGGCGTTACTTCCGGCGACGGTGTCGGCGTTGGTGTCACGGTCGGCGTTGGTGTTGGCGTCACGGTCGGCGTTGGTGTTGGTGTCACGGTCGGCGTTGGTGTTGGCGTCACGGTCGGCGTTGGTGTTGGCGTCACGGTCGGCGTTGGTGTTGGTGTCACGATCGGCGTTGGTGTTGGCGTCACGGTCGGCGTTGGTGTTGGCGTCACGGTCGGCGTTGGTGTTGGCGTCACGGTCGGCGTTGGTGTTGGCGTCACGATCGGCGTTGGTGTTGGTTTTGGTGTGTGTGTTGGCTTTGGTGTGTGCGTTGGCTTCGGTGTCGGTGTTGGCTTTGGTGTGTGCGTTGGCTTCGGTGTCGGTGTTGGCTTTGGTGTGTGTGTCGGCTTCGGTGTCGGTGTTGGCTTTGGTGTGTGTGTTGGCTTCGGTGTCGGTGTCACGCACGGCGTAGGCGTCACGGTCGGCGTCGGTGTTGGTGTCACGGTCGGCGTCGGTGTTGGCGTCACGGTCGGCGTCGGTGTTGGCGTCACGGTCGGCGTTGGTGTTGGCGTCACGGTCGGCGTTGGCGTTGGCGTCACGGTCGGCGTTGGTGTTGGCGTCACGGTCGGCGTCGGTGTTGGTGTTACGGTTGGTGTCGGTGTTGGTGCCACGGTCGGCGTTGGTGTCGGAGGTGGTTCTTCCCCTCCATATGGATACCAATGCATCTGCACCCCACCAGCAAATCCCTTTGCAATCAGCGTCCCATGCAGTTCACCGGAATTATAAGTTACTTTTGCAAGCGGAGCTAGGATAGTTCCTTCTATTGTTAAACTTCCAATGTCAACAGTGCTAGCTTCATAAAAATTAAATAATACCTTGTTAGGGCTACCTCCCCAGATTTGAAAGCTTGGAATGTTAACTGAACTTCCGCTAACGTTAATGATAACTGTGGCGCTATTTGCAATATTAAACTGTAAGCCATTAGCACCAGCGAAATCGGCAGCACTAAGATTAAGAACGTTAAATGGTTCCGGAGCATCAATCGTTATTTTCCCATATTCCTTTTTGAAAGTTCCTATTGTAGCAAGCGAAGAGAATTCATTAGAACGTCCAATAAGAAATTGCTCTTCAGCATCAAAATCAATAGGAGTCCCTTTTCTCGCTGGTTCTTTAAGATCTACACCGTTGCTGGAAAAAACACCACCATAAACGGATGCTCCATGAACAGTCCCATTAGTAAAACTGATGTCATTACCAGCGATAAGAACATCTCCGCCTGGATTATCCTTGGATACGCCGTAATTCTGCAAAGTAATATTACCTTTGGCCGCAAGGCGCCCATGAACCTGATCATTAAATTGTTTGAAATCCCCAAAAATAAAAGTATTAAAATTCCCTGCAATACCTAACACAGGTGTAGGAGTATAGGGAAGCACCTCCCCAGCCGCATTTACCAAATGACCTCCAGAAAGACCACTACCTACTATCAAAATCCCCGCTAATATTAGTGCTAGCAGCGGTTTCATTCTTCTTTTCAAAAAGCACACCTCCTAAATCTATGATTTATATTTAATCAGAATAATTACCAGAAACTCTAAAAGACCTAACAACAAAAAAGACCGCCAAAAAAGAAGTGGAATTCCCTTCTCATGGCAGTCGGACGGTCATAGCGCATTTAAGACACTTTAGACTCCTGGACTTTGCGTCCCACCCTTTCAGGCGGTTTGCTATTATCATGATAATATATGTATTGACTTGCAGATTAGAACTAGCATTTTAAGCATCCTATTAAATAATAGTCTATGACTTTTAATACTTTTGAACTAATAATAGTTTAGCGCTCCATCCCCACAATTGTCAATCAATTCCTTTTGATATTCATACGCGTAAGCAAGCACAAAAAAAGCGCCTAAAGGCGCTTCACACAAAGGTTTTCCTTCAATTTTAAAGTAACTTTATATAGCCTAATATCGCTATCCATAATGGAATACTTAGAATCAAACCAAATACCATTCCACGGCGGAGACTTCCTTCCTCATTCATCCTAATTCTCCCTTTATATAAGTCTGAAGCATTATTTTTTATTATTACAATTTTAATATATTTTATTCTTTCTAATTTAGTTGTGAATTCAATCACATTGGACTAGCTGTTTAGAAATACCATTGATTATTTTTGGAATATCGGGGTAGAATACGAATATACGTTCCCATTAGAGGTGATGATATTCATGAATAGAGCTGAAAGCAGGGACAACATGCTGGTGAAATCTTATTTATTGCTTCCGATGATTTTATCAGCTTTCGAACGGGACTCCGCCATTCTATCTGCACATTTACGAACACCCACCCCCTATCTGGAGGTTCTTGAAACAGCCGCAGCAGTTGCTACAACAGATCTAAGAGATGTTCGTTCAGAGATGAGAAAACGGGGAATCAAGGTTTATGAGCAGAACAAACTTAACACGGGGATAGAAGCCAAATTTATATGTCGTGGATACCATGAACGAATGCTGCTGTTAAACGACATTGTCGCTGCCCAAGCTGCCATTCATATGCGCAGATATCTCGGTCTGGATATTTCATCTTTTAAGAGCTATGAAGAGCAATATCAGATTAAGTGAAGTAGCGAAGAAGTTGCCCCCCCCTCCCCCATTTAATTAGCGAACAAAAAAATAGGCCTTACCATGGGAGTTGGCAAGACCTGAGAGATTTATACCACAAAACACTGGGGGGTGTTTGGTGTCTTCAATATATACCTTGAACCTGAAAATAAGATGATGCTCACATGAAAATTACATTAAAAACTTCAATTCGTCGCTTAGGCTATCCGCTTGGTACTTTTGATTTCCAACCAAAGAGGCCCGCTTCGCCGACAGAGAAAATCGACCGATTGATAGTTAGCCACGAGTGCTTTGAACAAATTGTTTCAAAATGATATAGTGAATTCGTTCTCACAGGATGACTTGATAGCAGGTTGTAAAACATAATAAAGTCGGGACCTGAGTACAGAGCGACAACAGGCGTTTGCCTTTTCGTTGAATATTTTCTGAAGGAGGGTAATAGCCCATGAGTGATGAAATCTGTATACCGCCTGGCATTCAACAGAAGGACACTAGCTTTGGCTACACCTTGTCTATTATTAGTGGTAAATATAAAATGACTATTCTCTACTATCTCTCTGAAAACAAGATCGTGCGGTTCAATGAACTGCAACGGGGTATCGGTACAATACCTTTTAAGACATTAAGCGTTATGTTGAAAGAACTGGAAGCCGACTGTCTCGTCAGGCGCGAGGAATTCCCCCAGATTCCCCCTAAAGTTGAGTATTCCTTGACCGAGAAGGGCCAATCGCTTATTCCGGTGCTGGATATGATGTGCACTTGGGGAGAGAAAAACTTCGTTCCAGCCGCGCAAGAGATAACCATACCTTTTACGATTTAACGACAACTTATGACAAAAGCAGCATTTCCATTAATGAAAATGCTGCTTTTTGCTTCAAATCTAATTACATATTTTCGATAAATTCAACATAGCCTTGCGAACTGATATCCAATTTCTTTAAGTAATCCGTACTTCCTACCGTCTCAGATTCCGTGCCATAAATGGCATAGAAGGAACGATAATCAGCGTTGCAGTACAAAAAAGTCGTGTCAAAGGGAGATAAAATACGGTCAAGCCCGTAGCCGAGTTTACCTTCTTCACTAAAGTCTTTTGCACTTCCTCCGGCAGTTACAGCTAATGCGATTTTTCGATTTCTTAATTTATCACTCTTCGAACCATATGCCCATCCGTAAGTAAATACTTCGTCCAACCACTTTTTAAGCAGAGGTGGACTACTAAACCAGTAGACAGGGAATTGTAAGACGAGCTTATCATGCGCTTCAATCAGTTGTTGTTCCTTTTCCACGTTGATTTTTTCATCGGGATAGGCTTTGTACAGCTCGTGCACCGTATATTTGTCTGGATATTTACGGAGTTCTTCGATCCAGCGTTTATTAACGACGGATGTTTCGATGTTTGGGTGCGTGACGACAATAAGTGTTTTCAATGGTGTATCCTCCATGTTTGAATCAGATTTAGGACTTGAGTATACCTCCCACCATGCCATCGCGTAAGTATGCACTTTTAGTTCACGTACTTACCTAAAGGTAAGCACTGCAACCTGCCTGCACGTATGATTGATGTATAGTCTTCGGGGCGAATCTCGTCTTCGGTGTACACCAAATATCACACAAGAGAGACTGTGTCATTCCGCCATTTTACTTGAGTAAAGGTTAGACGGATGTAACGTTATGTGTATGAACTCTATATCACTGATAAAAAAATTTGCCTGAACGCAAAGAAATACCCCACCATTACTGGCAGGGTACGGTACTTCCGCATAATTTCAACATAATCCATTTGGGATACTCGACTACCACTTAAGGTTGACAGGGTGCGTCTTTGATTATGTATGAAAAAAATCCACCAGCATGAGTACTGGCGGATTTAATAAGGTGCAGCTATATTGGGAGGTTTGAAACTTAAATAAACAAAGTCTTAGAGATGATTACCAACAAGATAAACAGAACCAGAATTGCGGCGGTAGAAGTAAAGCCACCATATCCTCCTGCGAATTCGCCCATTTTAACTCCTCCTTTGTAATTGAATACAATTTAAAATATACAAGCTTTTGTAATGATGACCAGTAGGATAAAGAGCACTAAGATTGCCCCTGTGGATGTAAAGGCTCCACCAACAAAACGTTCAGGTTCACGTTCACGTTCACGTTCACCAACGCCGCAACAACGTTCTCCACGTACTTCGCCCATTTGTCAATTCCTCCTTTTTAATTGGATACAAAACTAAGATATGCGGGATTTGTATCGGTGCTTGGGTAAAAAAGAAACGAAAATAGTAGGCCTGTTGCGGGATCCGACATTTCGTAAAAAACAAAAAAATACCCACCAGCCGAAGCCAGTGGGCGGTTTTTCCCGGTTTTATGATTTTTTTAAATAAGGGCTATAGCCAGCAGAGTGAACAAACTCAAGGTTAAGATGTCATTTGTAGCAAAAGGATTACCAAAAAAAGCTGAAGTGTGCACAGATCCGTTATGTTCCGTTCTTAAGTAAACATTATTTCTGTCCACATTTGTAATTACGCCTACGTGCTGTCTACCATCTTTAGTCAGAATCCGCACTCTTCTATTCATGTAGCGCAAGCAGCTGCAATAAGCATCCATCAGGAAACTCCCCCTCGCTCGTATTACTTTATTTTATGATAAGAGGTTACGCCGGTAACGGCCAGCAGCGCCCAAAACTTCCGGCTCGACAAATTAACTTTCCAGTTCACATTGTAAGGTTAACTGTCTTACTTGCTCTTTCTTGCCGTTTACGAGTACTACCACTTTATTGTCATTGTTGCCCTGATTCGCTGTTTCCTTCTTTTTCAGCCCTAGGTACTTTGCAATCCCGATCACATGGCTATCAATGATTGCTTGGATAACCACATCTTTTTTGAGTTTGGCAGCGTCGGTTGCCACATCCAAAAATAAATTCTCCGTGAGTACTGCAGGCATGTTGCTCTCACGCACCACGTGCAGGTTTTTTGCCTTTTGGCCCCGGTCGTTGGGGACTCCATTACAAGCGGAAAAGACACTCTTTCGGTAGAAGAATGGTAGAAGAAACAAAAAAGCGCGACTCCCCAAACTTCAAGAATCCGCGCCAAATATGGTTTTTTGGGATGCTGGTGAAGGGAATTGAACCCCCGGCCTACGCATTACGAGTGCGTTGCTCTACCCCTGAGCTACACCAGCTTAAGGCCGATTTTTCTGTCAAACAAAAAATATTATACAACTTTCAGCCAGAAACGCAAGCCTATTTCTCCCTATTTCCCTACTCTCCCGAACTGCTATTCCACCTGTAGTTTACGCTCCACAGACTCCAGCTTTCCACGGCTAGTGGAGGGTTTATCGCGGCGGTCGTCTATTTTAAGTGAGGTAGAGACACGCTCTGCACCTGCGGCAAAAGGAGACTCGTGCAGTGCTTCGACTGCAGCAAAAATACGCTGAAGAGGCCCTTCGATGATTGTACCCATGGATGTAAGCTCATAAGTAATCCCTTCTACCGTCTTCAGCACTCGCTGCATATCCGCAACATAGCTGCTAAGGCTCGTACTACCTGTTCCAATCGGAATAACGGTTACTTCAGCAATAGGCATGGGAATACCTCCTCGGAATTTTAAAGTATGTGTCTCCTTCTATTGTAACAACACCACCGCTCTCCCACAAATGATCTCAGCTTTATTATGCCCCTTCTTCTTTCCCCAAAATTCTCCGAAATATGACTTTCGCCACAAGTATTTTTTCTAACATGAATTCTAGGGTCATCTGCACTACATTTATGGACTCTTTGTGGCATCTTTTCGGACAATTTATGAATCATTTTTTATATGCCTGTGGATCAATTGTGGATTACTTATGGACAGCCTGTGGATCATTTGTGGAGTACTTTTGAAGAACCCGCTCCCCGCGCGGGTTTTCTAAAAAACTGTTTACAAACACAACATCTTGGGTTATTTTTATCTAACGACAACAAAATATAGTGGAGACAGGCGCTTTGATCCTTTATCGGAATTAGAGCTTAATAGGGAAGTACGGTGAAAATCCGCTGCGGTCCCGCCACTGTAACCGGATGCCCCTTACAAGCTTTTAGAAGCTTAAGATGGGCAGATCTCCTGGCAGAAGCCACTGAGGGGTAAGAGCCCCCTTGGGAAGGCGCTGAGAGGTCCTACGGAAGCCAGGAGACCTGCCTGTTTCGACGACACCAACTATGAGTGCCTGCGAGGAACAGGAACGGTGTCCGCATGCGGTCATCTTCTTAGAGGCCACTACAAATATCTGTGTGGATATTTACATAACGCATCGGGCATTTTCTGCCATCCTCGCTAGAGGATGCTTTTTTTATGAGATCACAATGAATATACGGCCGCTTATGCGGCCCCACTTCTTAATGATAGGACGATAGACTGAGAGGAGAGCTATACAATGACGTTGTTGGAGAGACAATTTAACGGTACAACAAATGCACGAGAAGTTCTTTTAGAAGAGCTCATTGATTTAGGACGCGATATTATCGACAGCCGGGATTTGGACCTGCTGCGCGAGAATGCCAATTTGAACGGAGAGAGTTTCTCCGGTAAAATGAGCAAGTTCGGCAGTGAATATTCAAAATGGTACGCCCGCAACTTTACGATGCCGCCGCAGCTAGTGCAAGCCATTGATGACAATGTCGTCTATGTGCATGATCTGGATCAATACGCAATCGGAACGACTAACTGCATTTTTATCCCGTTTGATAAGCTTCTCCGCGAAGGCTTCAACACCGGCAACGGCAGTGTTCGTCCTCCGAACTCCATAATGACAGCTATGTCACTGGTAGCAATTATTTTTCAATCCCAGCAAAATGCTCAATATGGCGGCGTATCCGCCAATAAGCTCGACTATGATCTGGCACCTTATGTAACCAAATCCTTCGCTAAGCTGTTCCGCAAGGGTCTGGATTATTTTGATGAGGGACAAGCTAATGATTCTTTGGGCGAGATTACAATGAGCCGGACCGATCTGGCGGAGTTATATCCAAAAGCATTTCGTTTTGCACTAAAGGAAACCGAAATCGAAACCCTGCAAGCGGCTGAAAGTATGGTACATAATCTCAACACCATGTCCAGCCGATCCGGTGGGCAAATTCCGTTTACCAGCATCAATTATGGTACTTGTACTTCACCAGAAGGTCAGCTTGTGATCAGCTCCCTGCTAACAGCAACGATGAACGGACTTGGCAGCGGAGAAACACCTGTGTTCCCGATTCAAATCTTCAAATGCAAGCAAGGAGTCAATCAACAGCAAGGCGATCCTAACTATGAATTGTTCTTAAAAGCGGCGGAATGTTCTGCACGCAGACTATATCCGAACTTCGCTAATCTGGACGCTCCGCTAAACTTGCAGTATTATGATCCAAGTGATCCTGATACGGAATTTGCTACAATGGGCTGCCGCACCCGAGTGCTCGGTGACCGTTTTGGGCGTAATCATTGCTCCGGGAAGGGCAACCTTTCCTTTAATACACTGAATCTGGTTCGGCTCGGTCTAGCACACGGCACAGTAACAGGCCGACGTACCGTCGCAGACGAAGCTGGCTTCTATGAGGATCTAAATCACTATATGGATATTGCGCTGGAAGGACTTCTTCATCGGTTCCACATCCAAAGCGCGCAAAAAGCTAAAGCATCCGATTTCATGATGCGAGAAGGCGTCTGGGAAGGCGGCGAAAATCTCGCTCCTGAAGACTCTGTAGGCGAACTGCTGAAGCATGGTAGTCTGTCGCTTGGCTTCATCGGTATGGCGGAATGCATGAAAGCCATGTACGGCAAACACCATGGCGAGGATATGGAAGTCCATGCCAAGGCTGTGGCTATCGTGCGTCACATGCGGGAGTATTGCGACCTTAAAAGTGAGGAACTTAATCTCAACATTACCTTGTTCGCAACACCAGCAGAGGGCCTGTCCGGCAAATTCACCAAGATTGATCGCAAGGTACTGGGTTCTATTCCGGGCGTAACTGACCGTGAGTATTATACGAACTCTTTCCACATCCCTGTATACTACGATCTAGGTGCTGCTCAGAAGATCAGCTTGGAAGCTCCTTTCCATGAATACTGCAATGCCGGGGCTATTTCTTATGTCGAATTAAATGGCAATGCCCGCAGCAATCCATCTGCTTTTATCAAAATCATTAAATATGCACTAGAACAACAGGTCAGCTACTTCAGCATTAACCATCCGATTGACCGCTGCTCCAGCTGCGGATACGAAGGCGTAATTGGGACAAACTGTCCTTCCTGCAACGCACATGAGAATGACGTGCACATCCGTCGTTTGCGCAGAGTTACAGGTTATTTAACTGGCGACTATCAGACCCGCTTCAATGCCGCCAAACAAGCCGAAGTACGGGATCGCGTTAAGCATCTATGAATATTTGCGGATACTATCCGGAGTCGATTAACGAGGGAGAGGGCATGCGGGCCGTCCTCTTCATCAGCGGCTGCCGTCATCGTTGCCCGGGATGCTTTAATCCCGAGACATGGAACTTTAAATATGGAGAAGTCTTCACCTTAGAACGTCAACATGAAATCATTGCAGAAATCGCCGCTAACCCTTTGCTGGATGGTCTAACACTGGCAGGCGGCGATCCTTTTTTCTCGGCAGAAGAGGTACTTGGGTTCATTCATGAGCTTCGCGCCGTGCTCCCTGGCTTCCCCATTTGGATTTACAGTGGTTATACGTATGAGGAACTAACCGCCCTTCCCGGTTCGCCGGAGTGGAATCTACTTACACAGTGTCAGGTATTAATAGATGGACGTTTTATAGAAGAATTGAAAGACACTACACTTCCTTACCGAGGAAGCTCTAACCAACGCATAATCGACATTCCGGCCAGTACGAACGGCTCGGAGGTCTTTCTGTGGCAGCCTACTGCGCTATAATATATCAATTTTTGATATTCAAAATTAATCCAAAATAAGAAGGGATGAAATAACCATGCCACAATTCGTAGTAAAACCAGATAATCGCCAACTGGCTTTTGATGAGAAGCGCCTTTCCGTATACGCCGACCGTATCTTAGAAGGTCTTGATCAACTAAATAAAGAAACATTGCTGCGGGGAGTAATTTCCAAACTGCGTCGTGACTCCGTAAGCGGAGAAGAAATTAGCAATGCCTTCACCATGAGTGCTCTAGAGCTTGTAACGAAAGAAGAGCCTACTTGGAAGTTTGCAGCTGCCCGTGCCCTTCTGACTACCCTTTATAAAAAAGCAGCCGTTCATCGCCGCTATAAAGCTTATCCAGAAGAGCCTTACGGTGAGCTGTACCCGCTAATTACGGATCTCGTAAAAAAAGGAATCTATCGTGAAGAGCTTCTAAGTCATTACACCAAAGAACAAATTATCGAACTAGGTGGGTGTATCGATTATACACGCGATCTTTTGTTTGACTATATCGGTCTGCTTACGCTATCCGACCGTTATTTGGCGCATGATTTTGACGGCCGTGTAATGGAGCTTCCACAAGAACGTTATATGATTATTGCTATGTACCTGATGCACCGTGAACCAGCTGAGAAACGTCTTGAGCTTGTAAAAGAAGCTTACTGGGCTATGAGCAACATCTACATGACAGCTGCTACCCCTACAATGTCCAATGCCGGCAAAAAGGTCGCTGGACAGCTATCCAGCTGCTTCATTGATACGGTAGACGATTCCCTAGAGGGTATCTTTGATTCCAATACAGACGTAGCGCGCCTTAGCAAAATGGGTGGCGGTATCGGCGTCTACCTTGGTAAAGTACGGGCACGTGGTTCGGATATCCGTGGCCATAAGAACACTAGCTCCGGCGTAATTCCTTGGATTCGCCAATTGAACAATACAGCAGTCAGTGTAGACCAGCTCGGAACACGTAAAGGTGCTGTCGCTGTCTACCTTGATGTATTCCATAAAGATATCCTCGCTTTCCTCGATCTTAAACTAAATAATGGTGACGAGCGTATGCGTGCACATGACGTATTCCACGGTGTAACCCTGCCGGACTTGTTCATGGAAGCTGTTGAATCACGCAGCCACTGGAACCTCTTCTGCCCACATGAAGTGAAGAAGGTTATGGGCTGGACGGATGAGAACGGTCGTCCGCTTGGTCTGGAAGACTTCTACGATGAAGAGCTTGGTAAGGGCACTTTCCGTGAAAAATATGCTGAAGCTACAGCCAATTTGGAATTGTCCCGTATTACCGTTCCTGCGATCGACATCATGAAACGGATTATGAAATCACAGCTTGAAACAGGTACTCCATATATGTTCTACCGTGATACGGTTAACCGGACGAACCCGAACCGTCACCAAGGTATGGTCTTCTCTTCCAACCTGTGCACAGAAATTATGCAGAATCAATCCGCTACCGTTATTGAACAGGAAGAATTAGTAACCAAAGATGGCAAGACCAGGATTGTTATCTCCAAAATCCCTGGCGATTTCGTAGTCTGCAACCTGAATTCGATTCACTTGGCACGTGCGATTCCAGCTGGTGTGCTGGAAAGACTTGTACCTATCCAAGTACGTATGCTGGACAACGTAATCGACATTAATAATATTGAAGTTCTGCAAGCACAATACACGAACAGCCAGTACCGCGCAGTCGGTCTCGGCACATTCGGCTTGCATCACCTATTGGCACTCAAGGGCATTCGTTGGGAATCTGATGAAGCCGTAGAATATAACAACCATTTGTATGAACACATCAACTACCTGTTGGTACGTTCGAGCATGGAGCTTGCCCGTGAAAAAGGCCGTTATCCGAAGTTCGCCGGTTCCGATTGGGAGACAGGTGCATACTTTACTTCACGTGGCTACGTTAGCGGTGAACAAGAAGGTAAATATGTTACCACTGAACAATGGCGCGAGCTGCAAGAAGAAGTGGCTAAAGACGGTGTTCGTAACGCATGGATGTTCGCGATTGCACCGAACGGCTCCACATCGATTATTGCCGGCTCCACAGCCAGCATTGATCCTTTGTATGAACTGCTTTCCTATGAAGAGAAAACAACTTACAAGATCGCTAACCCAGCACCAGATCTGTCCGACAAGACGATTTGGTACTATAAAACTGCGTTTACAATTGACCAAAACTGGTCGATCCGCATGGCTTCTGCTCGTCAGCGTCACGTCGATCAAGGTCAAAGCTTCAACCTGTATGTTCGTCCTGACATCAAGGCTACCGAGTTCCTTGAGCTGCATCTGAACGCCTGGAAGGGCGGATTGAAATCAACTTATTATGTGCGTAGCCGTGCTTTGACAATAGAAGAGTGTGATTCTTGCGCTAGCTAATTATCTTAGTGCCCTGAATAGAAAAACGATGATGAATTTCGTAACTGCGAGGAATGTTTGGGCTTCCGGCCGCTGTTGTCATCAGATGTCTTGATCTTTACCGCTATTAGCGGATGACATCCGATGACAAAGGCGGTCGCTGACGCTCCTACAGCTCCAAACTTCCTCTCCGTTACTCCATCACCGCCTTTCTATGAACAAGACACCAAAGAAAGATTACCCGCGCAAAAAAATGGAGGGAAAATAAATGCAATTACAAAAGATTTTTAACACTGAAGCGCCCAACCAATCCACACGCATCATCGACGGTGAGTGCTCAGGTATTCTGAACTGGAACGATATCCGCATGCCACATATGTACAAGCTGTACAAGGTACTGCTGCTTAATCACTGGATTGCGGATGAAATTCCAATGTCCAAAGATGCGCAACAATTCCCTATGCTGGATGCAGAGGAACAACGCGTATTTAAGATCAACATCTCCCTGCTCGCCGTGTTAGACTCGATGCAGACGATGTTCGTAAGCGACGTGAAGCGTTATTTTACTGACTCTTCTCTAGAAGCTATCTCTGCCATTATCGGACAACAAGAAGTGGTGCATAACCAATCCTATTCCTATGTTCTTTCCTCTATCGTGTCGGAAAGTGAGCAGAAAGAAATTTTTGAATATTGGAAAAAAGACCCTGTCCTGCTGGAACGCAATCAGTTTATCTCTGATATTTATCAAGAGTTCCGTGATAACCCTACGAGACAAACCTTTTTCCATGCACTGGTAGCGGATCTCATCTTGGAAGGAATTTTCTTCTACAGCACCTTCGCCTTCTTTTACAATCTGGCCCGTGACCAAAAGATGATGGCGACCAGCCAAATGATCTCTTATATCCAACGTGACGAGAACCAGCACTGCTATTTCTTCGCAGAAGTATTTAAGCAGCTGCTTGTAGATTTCCCTGAGTTGAACACTAAAGAGAACATGGATTACGTGTATCGTACGATCGACCGCGCGGTAGAGCTTGAAACCAACTGGGCTTACTACACCCTTACTAATGTCCGCGGTATTGATCTTAACGAGCTTAGTGACTACATCAAATATACAGCGAACAAGCGCTTAACGTTGATGGGTATGGAAAAAGCCTACCAAGGCGTTGATGTTAACTGCATGCCTTGGATCAAACCTTTCTCCGATGATGCGCTTAATGCCACCAAAACCGACTTCTTCGAAGCTAAGTCCCGTAACTACGGTAAGGTTGGCGACGATAACGGATTCGACGATTTGTAAGACCGGATTATAACGAACCCTATATAAAAAAGAGGCCATTCTCTACTTTCACAGTGAGATGGCCTTTTTACTATAGCAAAAAGCGTCTCTTCACCCCTTGGATCAGGTATGAATGAGACGCTTATATAGTTGGTATGAATCCATACGAAACAGAATGCTAGCTACTTAGTCTTAAGCCTTGCGTTCCACACGATGTGTAGTTTCTTCTGCAAGCTCAGCTAACGCATCATTCAGACGCAGCTTCAACTCCTCAGCAAGCTCTACCACTCCGTGATCATTACGAACCACCTGAGAATCCACGGCATACACTCCACCAAGAATGTAACGTGCACCGAGTACAGACAATACAGGCTTCAAAGCATAATCAATCGTAAGTAGATGTGCAAGACTGCCGCCCATGAAGAGCGGGAGTACGATTTTGCCGGCCAATCCCTTTTGTGGAACTAGATCCAAGAAGGTCTTCAACACGCCTGTATAAGAGGCTTTATAAACCGGGCTAACCACGATTACCGCATCCGCTTCGGCTACAAGGCCGTTCGCTTTGACGATAGAATCACTCTCAAACTTGGTATGAATCAAATCTTCCGCTGGCAGCTCTGCTACGTTAATACGCTCAACCTCAAAGCCCTGATCCGTTAAGCTTGCCTCCGCATACTCTATAACTGCATTGATGCGCGATACCAAGGAAGGCGTTCCGTTAATCACAACAATTTTAGCCACTTCTCCACCTCTTTCATCCTATTAAGCAGCTCACACTGCAAATATTTATCCCGACAGGAATACTTTAAATTAATATTAATCCTATCGCAGATTAGATCTTATTGTCAAACCATAAACGCTTGCGTTCATCCCACTCTTACGATATACTAAGCAACAATATTAAATCCAACAATCAGGCCAATGACCGGCATCCAACCGTGAGGCGTCTGCGACCGGAGCCTATAATGACTCCCTAAGTTCACCGGGTTTCGCCCGTTACTGCGAAGACCAAAGAGGGTCGAATTCTTTCCTGCTGTTAAGGAGATTCGATCAACCTGGGTGGCACCGCGAGCTGACGCTCCTCGTCCCATGGATGAGGGCGTTTTTTGCGTTTTTTCAAGCATAAATACCTTCGACGTCCTTATAAGGACGTTAAGTGTTTGTGCGAGAAATAGAAGGATAAAGTGAAGTGTGAAACTTACACTCTCTTATCTTTTAAACAAAAAGGAGCGAGCGATATGCTGGAAATGAACTGGATCAAGGATAATCAGGAACTTGTAAGAAACACTGCCACCTGGAAAAGAATCGACTTCCCACTGGATGAATTGCTGGATTGGGATGAGAAGCGCCGGGGCCTGCGACAAGAAACAGAACAAATGAGAGCCGAACGTAATGGGCTAACTAAAGAAGTTGAACAATTACTACGTAAGGGTGACCGCCCTGCTGGAGAGATCGTCAAAGCACAGGTACGGGAACTCAATCATCGGCTGAGCCTGCTGGAAGCAGATCTGACCGAGGCTGAACGCCGCTGTAGAGAGCTCATGCTGCTCGCACCGAATCCGGTGTCGCAGGATACACCCATCGGCCACGATGATAACGATAATGTAGAACTGCGGTTGAACGGAGCGGTGCCGGAATTCAGCTTTGCGCCTCGTGATCATGTGGAGCTAGGTGAACTCCAAGATATTATTGATATTCCCCGTGGCGTCAAAGCAGGCGGTCCTCGCAGCTATGTGCTTAAAGGAGTCGGACTGATGTTACATCTTGCTGTACAGAGACTAGCCCTAGATGTGCTCACTGCACGCGGATTCACCGTGATGGATGTTCCTGTGATTGTCCGCCCTGAAGCGTTGGAGCGAACCGGATTCTTCCCGGGTGGGATGGATCAGACGTACGAGCTCAGCGGAGATAATCGCTGGCTGGTAGGCACATCTGAAGTGTCGCTAGTTTCACTCTACAGCGATGAGATTGTAGAGCTTGACACACCTATGCGACTAGCCGGAATGTCGACTTGCTTCCGCCGTGAAGTTGGATCAGCGGGGCGAGATGTGCGCGGGCTGTACCGCGTACATCAGTTCTCGAAGATCGAGCAAGTCGTCTTATGCCGAAATGACGAGGGGGTCTCGGACCATATGCTTCACGAGATCCTCGCGAATGCCGAGCACATTCTTCAGCTCTTAGAGCTCCCCTATCGAGTCATGGCTGTCTGCACAGGGGATATGTCCCTGAAGACGCATAAGCAGTATGACATCGAGACATGGATGCCTAGCAGAGGCGCATACGGTGAGACCCATTCGGCTTCTAATCTACTCGATTTCCAAGCTCGTCGTTCGGGCATCCGTTATCGGGATGCGGACGGTCGCTTACAATACTGCCACACCTTAAATAACACCGCAGTGGCTACGCCAAGAATTCTGATCCCGCTGCTGGAGAATCACCAGCATGAGGATGGTTCTATCTACATCCCTCAGGCGCTGCGCAAATACATGGACGGATTAGAGCGGCTAGAACTTCCACAACAGTAGTCTGTTTTATCCAGGTAAATTTAAAATATAATGCCTACTCACTTCTCAACAAGAAGCTGAATGGGCATTTTTTTGTTCTAAGACCTCCCGAATAGCCGAGCCCAATAACTCCTTCTCTATTGTTATTAAAATGTAAAATTTAACAGAAGTATAGAATACATTTGTTGTAATCCTTTGATAATTCAACTATAAAAATTAATTTATATATGGGACTATTCATCATCCAATAAACACTAGATTTTAAGGATTATTGTATTTATGCACTTTTTTCAGCCCCTATTCTTATGCGAAAACAATAACTTTTTATTTTTTTATTTTAATTTATAGAACCTTTAATTTATATTAATGCAAACCAACCTTTCATTTTACATTTGAATGATAAGATTTAGTAGGTTTCTAATAAAAGATTTGAGGGGAGAATACTTATCCAAATGATTATTTCTTCAAGAGTAAGGAAATGGTGGGCTAGTGGACTGGCAATGTTAATGCTTGTCGGCAGTGTGCTACCAGCTATTCAGACTGCCGAGGCAGCACCGGATAATAGCAATGTTGTTATCTCACAAGTCTATGGCGGTGGTGGAAACAGCGGAGCAGAGTTTAAGAATGATTTTATTGAATTATACAATCCTACCAACAAACCAGTAGTTTTGACTGGATGGAAAGTTCGGTATACTTCCGCAACTGGAACCTTTAGCAGCGGAACAGAATTAACAGGAACTATTCCTGCAAATGGATACTACCTCGTCCAAGAGGCTGCAGGAACAGGAGGAATTGCTGCACTACCTACTCCTGATGCCGCAGGTATCCTAGCTATGAGTGGGACAAACGGTAAAGTCGACTTGGTTGACCCATCGAATAATACGATAGATTTGGTTGGCTATGGTACAGCTACAGGTGTTGAGGGAACTCCAACCCCTGCTCTCACTAACGCGACAGCCGCTATTCGTAAAGCCGCAGCTGGTGCACCAGCTGATAGCCGTGGTCTAGATACGGATAACAACGTTGCGGATTTTGTTGTTCAAGCAGCAAATCCACGCAATAGTAGTTATGGTAAAGCACCAGAGACAGCTAGCTCCGTAGTAGCTTCACCAGCCGCTAATGCCTGGCCGGTAGGCACTGAAATTTCTCTGAACTCTCCGACAGTTGGAGCATCCGTCTATTCAGCTGTTTATAGATCAGGTGGTTCAACTGATTTCCAACCTTACACAGGGCCTATTACCTTAACTGAGGACACTACGATTAAAGCGTATGCTTCGGAACCGAATATGCCAAACAGCGCAATAACGACTTTTGACTACACGATTCTGACGAAAACAGACGTCGCAACAGCACGCCTTGGTAATAAAGGTCAGAATATTTCAACAGAAGGTATCGTAACTCACATTAACGCAGCAAAAATGTATATTCAGGATGGAACCGGCGGGATCGTACTTTATGGATTCCCAGAGTTCGCAAACGTTGGAGATCGTGTTGCAGTTAGTGGCGAGATGGATATCTACAGCAACCTGCAAGAGCTCAAACTCCAAAGCGGACTTCAATACTCTGTCGTTGCGAGTGATGTAGGTGTACCCGCACCTAAATTGATTACAGCAACCGACTTGTCTGCAGCGAACGGCGAAAACCATGAAGCTCAGCTGGTAACTATGAATAATGTCACTATAGATAATGTAAATGGAAATACAGTGACTGCAAGTCAAGGCGGACAACAATTCACAATTTTCTCAACCCTGCCTAAACTAGTAAAGGGTGCAACCTTTGATAGTATCACTGGGGTTATCGAGCAATATAATACAACTTATCAATTCATTCCACTTAACGAAAACGCTTTGGTGGAAGAAACTTTTTCTGTAATGGCGAGCCCTGGTGCAGGTCGCATCATTAAAGGAAGTGCTGTGACCCTATCCAGCCCTACCCTTGGAGCACAAATTCATTACACGACCGATGGAACTGAACCGACAGCAGCAAGCAAGCTTTATTCAGATCCAATTACAGTTAGTAAAGATCTTACCATTAATGCAATTGTCGTAGCAGATGGCAAGACAAGTAAGGTGTATACCTTTGCTTATAAAGCTTCTGATCTCCCTCGTATACATGATATTCAAGGAGAATCTCATGCCTCTGAGTATGTAGGTCAGAACGTTACTGACGTAGAAGGTATCGTTACCCAATACGGATACACATTCGCAACTGGCGCTTATAGAGGTTTCTTTATGCAGGACCCTCAGCCGGACAATAATGTGAACACATCGGAAGGTATTTTCGTTTACAGCACAAATGCATCCCTTAAACCAAAAGTTGGAGATTTAGTGCGCGTTAATGGAGCCGTTTCCGAGTATAACGAAGGAAGTGCGAGCAATCTAACCTCCACTCAAATTAATATGACATCACTAACAGTAGATTCCTCTTCTAGTTATACTGTGCCTGAACCTATCGTACTTGGCAAAGGTGGAAGAGCTATTCCTTCTTCCATCATTGATAATGACAGCATGGCTGATTTTGAACCTAGTGAAGATGCCATAGATTTTTATGAATCGTTAGAAGGCATGCTTGTAAAACTCCCTACCCCTACGATTATTAGTCCTTACTGGACAAGTGGTAGCGGAAATTCCATGCTTTATAACATCCCTACAAGAGTAGAAAATGATACTCCTGATCTCATCACACCAGCTGGTGGACTAGTTCTAAAAGAATATAACCAATTCAATCCTCAGCGCCTTATCATTGCTTATGGAAATCCGGGTCAAGAAGTAATCACCGGAGATAAGTTCGCTGGAGATGTTACAGGGGTCATCGGATACAACAATGGCAATTTCAAAGTAATTCCGGAGAACGGTAAGCTGCCAACCATTACCCCAAGTACTTTTAAACAAGAAACAACTACTCTTGAGGTTAATGAGGACAAGCTATTAATCGCTTCATACAACATTGAGAACTTCTACCCAGGCGTCGGAGCAACAAAAATCCAGAAACTTGCCGACTCCATCACGAATAATATGAAAAAGCCTGACATTATCGGCGTGGTCGAAATGCAGGATAGCAATGGTGAAACCAACAATGGAATCACTGAAGCAAGTGCTGACGAACTGATTAAGGCTATTGAAACTGCAGGCGGTCCTGTATATAAATACACAGACATCGCTCCAGTCAACAATCAGGATGGTGGTGCTCCAGGCGGAAACATTCGCGTAGGCTTCTTGTACAACCCAGCAAGAGTACAGCTTGCGGATAGTGTAAACGGTCAAAAAGGTACATCTACGCAATCCGTTGCTTATGATGCAGCGACAGACAAGCTGACTTACAATCCGGGACGAATTGATCCAACGAATGCTGCATTTGCTAGTTCACGTAAACCACTTGCTGCACAATTTATTTTCGGCGGCGAAAAAGTGATCGTGATCGCAAACCATTTCAATTCAAAAGGCGGCGATAATGGTCCTTTCGGGAACGTTCAGCCACCGGTATTGTCCAGTGAAACACAACGTCATAAAATTGCGGCGGTCGTAAACGGATTTGTCAAAGAGGTTCTAACTGCAAATCCTGAAGCCAATGTCGTAGCTCTTGGCGATTTGAATGATTTCCAATTCACTAAAACTGCAACTATTTTAAAAGGTACAGAGCTGGACAATTTGATCGACACATTGCCTTTAAATGAGCAGTATACGTACACCTATGACGGAAACTCTCAAGTACTGGATCATATTCTTGTCAGTAAAAATCTAACGGCTTCTTCCAAAGTAGATGTCGTCCATCTAAATGCCGACTTCTCTCCATCGAAAGGTCGGGTATCCGATCATGATGCGGTTGTAGCACAGATTGATTTTAGTACTGCTGAAGACTTCCCATTAACAGTTCTACACACCAACGATACGCATGCAGGACTAGATACTGTAAGCTCACCAAACAACATCTTGCGCCGTGTAACAGCAATCAAAAATGCTAAGGCGACTACAGAAAACCCTATTCTTCTCGATGCGGGTGATGTGTTCTCCGGAACACTCTACTTCAACAAGTATCTGGGTCAAGCAGATCTGACCTTTATGAATCTGGTCAAATATGACGCTATGACTTTCGGTAATCATGAATTTGATAAAGATTCTGATACGCTTTCCAAATTTATCGGCAACGCTAAGTTCCCTTTTGTCTCATCTAATGTGAATTTCTCTACAGATGATATTCTAAGCAAAATGTTCACCAACGAAATTGGTCGATCGGGTAATGCGGCAACCATCTACCCTGCTCTAATCAAAGAAGTTGACGGAGAACAGGTTGGTATCATTGGTCTGACGACAGAAGATACTGCCAACATTGCTTCACCAGGTAAAGTAACTTTTGAGAATGCTGTAGTGAAGGCAACAGAAACTGTCGCTATGCTGCAAAAAGAAAAGATTAACAAGATTATTGTTCTCTCACACCTTGGCTACGAAGAGGATCTCAAGTTAGCCAAAGCGGTTAACGGTATTGATATTATTGTCGGTGGTCACAGCCACACGAAATTAGATCAAGCGGTTGTAGATAACAGCGATCCTAATGCACCAAAGCTTATTGTACAAACCGGTGAAAAAGGACTTTTCCTTGGTCAGCTTGAAGTTAAATTTAACAAAGATGGCGTACTGACAGATTGGAAAGACCAATTAATCTCCATCGACGCTAAGAACGGCGCTAACTACGTTATCGCAGAAGATCCTGAAGCTAAAAAGATCCTGGATACCGACTATAAGCCAGGTATTCTAGAACTGAGCAATGAGGTAGTAGGAAACTCAGAGGTTGTTCTAAACGGCGTTCGTGATAATGTTCGTACAAAGGAAACTAACCTTGGTAATCTGATTGCCGATGGTATGCTTTTTGCAGCCAAGAAAGCTGGCACTAATGCCGTAATCGCCCTGCAAAATGGTGGCGGTATTCGCGAATCTATCAATGAAGGACCGATTACACAAGGTGAGGTACTCGGAGTACTTCCTTTCAACAACGATCTGGTTACAATCACTTTGACCGGACAAGAAATTAAGGATGCAATGGAGAATGGGGTTTCCAAAACTCCAGCAGCAGACGGACGTTTCCCGCATGTTGCAGGGTTGAAATTCTATTATGACTCCACGAAGCCTGTGAACGAACGTGTATTACGTATCGAAGTGAAGAACGGAGATAAATATGTTCCTCTAGATCTAAAAGCATCTTATGAAGTAGCTACTAATGCTTTCACAGCTAAGGGTGGAGATTTCTACACTTCACTTGAAAAGGCCTATAAAGAAGGTCGCGTGAATCTACTGTACCTGCCGGACTTTGATGTATTTACGAAGTATCTTCAGAAGATTGGAAATGTCACTGCGAACACTTCCGCTGTTGAGGGCCGGATTGTGGATCTGAAGGGTGCACCATTGCCGGAGATAACTGAAGACTTCCCATTAACAGTTCTACACACCAACGATACGCATGCAGGACTAGATACTGTAAGCTCACCAAATAACATTCTACGCCGTGTAACGGCAATCAAAAATGCTAAGGCGACTACAGAAAACCCTATTCTTCTCGATGCGGGTGATGTGTTCTCCGGAACACTGTACTTTAACAAGTATCTGGGTCAAGCAGATCTGGCCTTTATGAATCTAGTCAAATATGACGCTATGACTTTCGGTAATCATGAATTTGATAAAGATTCTGATACCCTTTCCAAATTTATCGGCAAAGCTAAGTTCCCTTTTGTCTCATCTAATGTGAATTTCTCTACAGATGATATTCTAAGCAAAATGTTCACCAACGAAATTGGTCGATCGGGTAATGCGGCAACCATCTACCCTGCTCTGATTAAAGAAGTAGACGGCGAACAGGTTGGTATCATTGGTCTGACGACAGAAGATACTGCCAACATTGCTTCACCAGGTAAAGTAACTTTTGAGAATGCTGTAGTGAAGGCAACAGAAACTGTCGCTATGCTGCAAAAAGAAAAGATTAACAAGATTATTGTTCTCTCACACCTTGGCTACGAAGAGGATCTCAAGTTAGCCAAAGCGGTTAACGGTATTGATATTATTGTCGGTGGTCACAGCCACACGAAATTAGATCAAGCGGTTGTAGATAACAGCGATCCTAATGCACCAAAGCTTATTGTACAAACCGGTGAAAAAGGACTTTTCCTTGGTCAGCTTGAAGTTAAATTTAACAAAGATGGCGTACTGACAGATTGGAAAGACCAATTAATCTCCATCGACGCTAAGAACGGCGCTAACTACGTTATCGCAGAAGATCCTGAAGCTAAAAAGATCCTGGATACCGACTATAAGCCAGGTATTCTAGAACTGAGCAATGAGGTAGTAGGAAACTCAGAGGTTGTTCTAAACGGCGTTCGTGATAATGTTCGTACAAAGGAAACTAACCTTGGTAATCTGATTGCCGATGGTATGCTTTTTGCAGCCAAGAAAGCTGGCACTAATGCCGTAATCGCCCTGCAAAATGGTGGCGGTATTCGCGAATCTATCAATGAAGGACCGATTACACAAGGTGAGGTACTCGGAGTACTTCCTTTCAACAACGATCTGGTTACAATCACTTTGACCGGACAAGAAATTAAGGATGCAATGGAGAATGGGGTTTCCAAAACTCCAGCAGCAGACGGACGTTTCCCGCATGTTGCAGGGTTGAAATTCTATTATGACTCCACGAAGCCTGTGAACGAACGTGTATTACGTATCGAAGTGAAGAACGGAGACAAATACGTTCCTCTAGATCTAAAAGCATCTTATGAAGTAGCTACTAATGCTTTCACAGCTAAAGGTGGAGATTTCTATACTTCACTTGAAAAGGCCTATAAAGAAGGTCGCGTGAATCTACTGTACCTGCCGGACTTTGATGTATTTACGAAGTATCTTAAAGAAGTTGGAAATGTCACTGCGAACACTTCCGCTGTTGAGGGCCGGATTGTGGATCTGAAGGGTGCACCATTGCCGGAGATAACCCCAACTCCAACACCAGTGCCAACATCACCAACAGTTCCAACATCAACATCAACAGCAACAGCAACAGCAACAGCAACAGCAACACCAACGACTGTTCCAACGGCTGCACCGCAAGTAACAACAATTGATGCTGCTGATCTGACCAAACAACTTGCTGAACTGCCAACTGGTAAACATGAACTGGTTATTCCGGTTAAAGCGACTACTGGCGGCGCTCAAGTAGAACTCCCAGGCAGTGTGCTTGTAAAACAAGCTGCTGCACAGCCTAACACAATTCTTACCCTTACTACTGATGGCGCTTCGTATTCCTTGCCGCTCAGTGTTATAAACAGTGTATCGCTTGCCGCTCAATTAGGCACCAGCGACTTTACAATTACAGTATCCATTCTATTAGCGGATTCGAAAACGCTAAGCAGCACAAACCAAGCTATCGCTTCACAGCTAGGTAATGCTACTTTAGCTGCTCCAGTAATCGAATTTAGTGTTTCAGCAGTAGCCGGATCTAAGCGTGTACCGCTGAACAACTTCGGCAGTACTTATGTTAATCGGACGATCAATGTACCTACTTCCTTAAATTCAAATAGCGCAACGGCAGTCGTCTTCGATCCTGCTACAGGCAAGATTTCCTTCGTGCCTGCGATATTTGCCCCTAAGGCTAATGGAACAACAGATGTTACGATTAAACGGAACAGCAACAGCTATTACACCGTTGTTAAATCTTCCAAAACGTTCGGAGATATTAGCGGACACTGGGCTAAAGCGTCCATTGATCTGTTAGCTTCCAAACTGATCGTTAGTGGAACCAATAGCGATACATTCTCTCCTTCACAGTCGATCACACGGGCTGAGTTCGCAGCATTAATTACGCGTTCTCTTGGACTTGTGACAACGGGTGGCGAGACAACATTTAAGGATGTAAATCCAAGCGCATGGTATGCTGATGCTATTCGCACTGCTGCAGAAGCCGAATTGATTTCCGGTTATACCGATGGCAGCTTTAAGCCAGGTAGCCCGATCACTCGGCAAGAAATGGCCTCTGTATTAGCTAAAGCCATCAAGTACACGGGCAAAACCTTAAATGCCGATCCTGCAGCACTAGCTAAATTCAGTGACGCAGCAAGCATTCCTGCTTGGTCCCAAGCAGCAGTAGCAGAAATCGCTGCTGAGGGCATCATTCAAGGAGCGAAAGACGGTTCCTTTGCTCCACAAAAGCTGGCAACTCGTGCTGAAGCCGTTACGATGCTGGAGAAGACCTTGAAATCTCTTCAGTTCATCAATTAATAAAGGCTCACAGCTCTGAGGACAAAAAGGCGGTTCCTAGGGTGCATAATGCACTCGAGGAACCGCCTCTTTTTCATATAACCTCTAGGATTCCATCCCAGCCTCATTCTCTTCATAATGACTTGTATCCCCGTGCAGCAGGATCTCCGGCACGCCATCCGTAAAATCAATCCTGGATAAGCAGGTTGGATATATGTAAGGCAGATCCCATAGCTTAGGCAACTCTCTGCCCTCAAAATAAGCCATCAAGAGCTTGATCACTACCGTATGCGTTACGATAAGAATCGTCTCACCCTGATGGATAGTGAGAATTTCCTGAAGCTTCTCCAGTGCTCTTGTCTGCACCTCTGCGAAGGTCTCGCTGCCCTCCACTTTAAACCGGTCGGGTTCCTTCCAGAAATAACGATGCTGGTCTGAATACTGGGCTGCCAGTTCAGCAGAATCTCTACCTTCCCATACGCCCATGCCAATTTCTTTAAATGCATCGGAAATCTTCAGCGGAACATCCCGCTCTCCGCGTATAATTTCAGCTGTACGCAGCGCCCTTGGGCTAGAGCTTGCATAAATGACATCCAGATTTGTAGCCTGCATTCCCCGACTCAACCATTCCGCCTGTTGTACGCCAAGCGTCGTCAGCGCAGAATCCATATGACCTTGCATACGATTCTGCACATTCCATTCTGTCTGTCCATGACGCGTTAGATATATCGTTGTAGTACTCATCCGTTGCTTCTCCTCCTAATCCCAAATTCAGAGATAGTCTACTTCCTGTTTTGCTCCATCCAGTTCACCGCATAGTCTACAATTTCACGCTGTGGAATCAATTGAGCTGCAGCTGAGGCGATATGACCATTTGTAATGGCCCTGTCTCTTGCCCGAATTGCTCAGCAAGATCAACGAAATCGTCAGAGTTCCAATCTAGCTCCTTGAATTCCACCCACTGTCTATGACCATCCACTAGTATAGGTGCCCCGCCAATGACTTCCTTCTTTCCTTCATAGAAGGCCCGGCATTCAGCAAGATGTAATGAAGTATTATTCAGATTTCCTACGCCTAGCAGTAGTACACTTCCCCCCAGATCATAAATACGAGCTAATGGAGAGTCATCCCCCAAACCGTATTCAAGGGAGTGACCATATATAATCTCATCCCTATGCTTGCCCCAAGCCGCAAATGAATGAATGGGGTGATCGCTGCGCTTTACCTCTTTTTGTCTACGGAAGCAATCCGGAATAACCCCCATTCCCCTCAGTGGGGTCAGGTCTGGATCATAAGCCGGCATCTGCTCACGGATACTCTGCCACCAAGATTCGGGCACCGGTGGGTTACTCCAGCCAGCAGGGTCCGTCAGATCACTAGAATGCGTGGGCATCACAAGTGTACCTGACTCTCCAAGGACCTCCTCAAGCGCCAAAATAACGGCAACCGGGCCACCTGCCACCCATTGGCCTAGTGATTTGAAGGACGAATGCAGTATAATCGTCATCCCCGCCTGTACACCCAGTCGCCGAAAGTCCTCTGCCAACGTCTGAACTGTAATCAAATTGCCTTGAATTTCTTCCACCCTTCATTCCTCCAAACTCTCTTGCTGCTAATCCTAGCAAAGCTTCTCACTGCCATTATATAGGAGGATCACTTCTAACGACACCCTTAACACCCATCAAGGTACAGTTCAGCAATGATATTTATACTAAAGCTACTTATCCTGCCTTTTACGACAGATCTTCAGACAGCATTTTGGCTCTATAATCCCCTGGAGAGATCCCTTCCAACTCTTTGAATACACGGGCAAATTGCTTACTGTTCTCAAAACCTACTTTCTCCGAAACCTCAGCAAGCTTGCCACAGTCTTTCGCTAGCAGTTCTTTAGCATGACGGATGCGTACCTTTTTTAAATAAATGACAAAATTCTCACCAGTATATGCTTTGAAGGCTTCGCTAAAATAAGAATAATTCAAAGAAACATGGTTACTAACCATAGCCATATTTAGTGGACGAGCATAGTTCGTTTCAATATAGTTCAACGCTTCCTCCATATCAGCATGTTCCGTATGAGCAGAGCGCACCCCTACAATGTAATCACTCACACTCAGGAGCAAATTCTCAAGCGCACGATAATAATCATGGAAATGGCGATAGTTATACATGTTACCAACCGTACGATATAGCTTTAACACCTCAACCGAGGCTTCCCCATACAGCCGAAATACTTCATCCAGCACCTGCTCATTGATACTCTGCCCGACACTCTCGAGATAAGACAAGTCCAGTTCCTTCAAATGCTCTGTTTGAAAAATAACAGACAGCAGGCATTTTATTTCCTTCTCACGTTCTGTCCCAAGCATATTGAGCAGTTTACGAAGCGCCTCCTTCGGCAAAGGAAAGTTACGACGCTCTTGACTGACATCCTCGTAATCCAAAAATCCTTCTTGCGGAAACAAAAAAGTATATTGTAGTGCCCGACAAGCTTCCTTGTAACAGGAACGAAGTTCTGCGAGACCTTTTCCCTCACGGCTGATTCCGATCGATAAACTAGTTATTTCTCTAGCTTCAGCTTGACGGGATAGTTCCATAAAGCTCTGTCTACTAGTCCCGATTAATACTAACTTACCGTCCCAGTCCGTTATAATTTCTGAAAAACACTTTTCGATTGGCCCCATCAAACGTTCGACCAGCCCTTGAACTTCTGTCGCCTTCATCCGAGTCCCATCATTAAAATAGTAATTCAGCACGCCAACTGTAAAAGGAACCTCCAAACCATTTAGCTCCTCTTGCTGCTCGGGCTCCAACTGAACCTCCTGCTGTTGCAGCAGTCCCCGTAAACGGCTGGAGCGTAGCTCTTTGCGAAACTGTTCTGCTTCCCGCTCTATTTTCTTGACGCTGAACTCCTGTTCTTCCTGTTCCTTATGGATATGCAGCAAGATTTCGAACAGCTCATCTCGGCGAATCGGCTTAAGTAGATAATCCTTCACACGATAACGTATGGCACATTTAGCATATTCGAAATCATCGTACCCACTTAGGATCACCACTGCTGGTTTTTTCTCGCCTCTTACCTCCACAGATAGCTGCTCCAAAAGCGTAATTCCATCCATTACCGGCATACGAATATCCGTAATAATAATATCTGCACCATCTGTCTTAAAGACCTCGAGCGCCTCTGCACCATTGCTCGCCATTATGATCGAATATGCGGACGGAAATTCCCTTTCAATCATGATCTTCAGACCTACACGAATATTTTTCTCATCATCAACGATCAGTAATTTCTTCATGGTTGTTTTTCTCCCGTCAAAAGAACTTTCGGCAAGCTTAGACGTACCATCGTCCAACTCCCTGCCTCGCTCTGTACTACAAGCCCGTATTCTTCGCCATAAAAGATTTGCAGACGCTGGTGTACATTTCGCAGTCCTATGCCCCCTGCTCTCTGGCTTACTTCCCGCTGTTCACAGGAGCTATCACTATCACAACATTCATCCTTAGCATATATCGCCTCGTTTAAAGCAACTAGACGTTCTGGGGTAAGACCGATACCATTATCACGAAGCTCTATGGAAATATCACCTTCCGTTTCCGAAATATGAATATGAATGTTCGGGTTCTCTAAATTCTCTTTTTCACCGTTCCAAGCATGCTTAACACTGTTCTCTACAATAGGCTGCAGTGACATTTTCAGCACCTCCAGCTCCAAATATCGAGGTTCAATATGAAGTACAAGCTTAACCGGGTACTCAAAACGAATATTCATTACTTCAATGTAATTCTCAATATGGCGGACTTCATCACGAAGCTTCACATACTCCCCAGACCATTTGAAATTATAACGCATCATTCCACCGAGCGAAGTTAGTGCGTCTGATATCGTTCGTTGATTTTCAATTTCAGCAAGCATTTTAATATTTTCAAGTGTGTTATATAAAAAATGTGCATCTATTTGATTATGCAACGTGCGCAGCTCAGCCTCTTTGGACAATGCCTGCTTACTCACAGCCTGAGCCACCAACTTATTAATTGTATTCATTAGCTTAGAGAAATGATGGGCAAGCTCACCGACTTCTCCTCCACCCCGAATCGTAATGCCACTATATGCTTCACCTCTGCGCACGCTTTTCATCGTTTCGGTCAATCTGCGCAGATTTTTTAGAATAAAGGCATTCATCACATAAGCGATCAACGTGAGTAAAATAATAAATCCAATGTTAGCTCCAATAATAAAGTTGCGTGTACGGGAGATATCCTTCAAAACACCCTCCGTTGAGACCACATTTAACAGATAAGCATCAATACGTTCCAGCGGTGTGTTAATAAGTAAATAAGATTTACCGTTGGCTGTATAACTACTATCCCATTCACCAGTAGCCTTGAAGGTCTTGTATCGTTCAGTAATAACACTAGCCATCTCCTCGTTATCCTGTAGAAAAGACTGATCAGGACGAGTAAATAGCTGCAGCTCACCATCTACAAGGAACATTTGTGTCTGGTTATCCCGTACATCGGTATATGTCTTTGGTGTAAAGCGGTTCAACATCATATCTACTTGAACCATCCCAATATGGTTGCCAGCAGGACGACTCATCTCACGTAGTAAAGAAACCTTCGGCAAACTCTCAGTCGGTGCACCCAAGTATCTCTGCATCAGATCCGGATCACTCCTTTGAAAAGACCAGTACTCCTGTCCCTCCAACTGCAGTGCTTTCTGGTACCACGGCTCGGAAGAAACTCGCTCTTCGCGAAATAAAATCGGCCAAATTTCATGCATCGTTTTACTTTTCGAATACAGCCGTAAATGCTCAATATTCGGATTATTAAATTGAATACGTGTCATATTCACATAAGCATTTGTATTAAAATCAACCAAATCTTCAAGCATCGGCTCAGTCTCATTCGCAAGAAAGTCTTTAACATCTGAGTCAGAATACGCCATCTGTGCTGCCCGCTCCATCGCTTCAATTTGATTGTGGATATGCAATTTTTCCATTTGCAGCAAATACTCATTTTTCTCAACAGCATCTCGGAAATAGGTACTATTGATAGACTCATAAAAATAGACGGACACCAGCAAGCACGGACCTATAATAATAAAAACATAGGCAGCGATCAAACGACTCTGCAGCGACCTTCGTCCCCACCAATATAAGAAGGAATTCCAAATTTCTTTGCTGCGCTCACGCATATTCTCCCTCTTCACTTCTTCAACTTTCACCTCGCTAATATCGTGAATACTTAACATACTTAACAACTATACCTTATTATTGTTTCAAAATAACCCAAAAACCCGCAATCAGCGGGCTTCTGGGTTATATTTTATTGGGCGAGCTTCACTTTGTTCTCTTCATACTTTTTCTGTTGATAGGCTTGGAATTTATCTACACCTATATCCTTTTGTTTCGCTAAATACTCACTCCATATTTTATCGAACTCAGCATCCGAAGAAGCCATAAGCAGCTTAGGAATCGTCTTCCCGCGCAGTTCTTTCAGCTTTGTAGCAATGATGCCTTCAGGGGAGTTACCTGTAGGATCAATCTGTTGGAACGTTGAAGTACTAGTCGCTTTTCCTCTCGTCCAATCTTCCAATTGTTTAAAAGGTTCTACTGATTTAGGTGCCCATTGATCCGTGATATTCGTGTTCTGCATCATCCAGTAGGTGAACGAAGATCCGTATTGCTTATCAAACGCCGAACGATCCTTATTCATTAGATCAAACACTTCAGGCTTAAATTGGTCTTTGCCATCAATCGTTTCGTAGCTGACACCCTTTTCACCGAGGAACAAGTCTTTATTACCTTCTTCACTGTTCAAGTAGCTTAGGAAGCGGATAGCGCGAGCTTTATCCTTTACATCTTTGGAGATCAGCGTTACTGTCCAGCCTGCGATCGCAGGTCCATCTAGGGTCGGTTGATCCAAGTTCGTATTCGAAGGACCATCAATAGCAATATAAGTTTTGCTAGGATCTTGTTGGTAGATCGTACCTAGTTGCGCTGCAAAGTCTGTACGTTGGTAGAGCATCGCGAAATAACGACCTTGAGCGATCTTCTCTTCCATTTGTGGACGTTTATCAATAAAGATATCTTTAGCAAGCAGTCCATCCTGATTCGCTTGGCGAAGTGTCTTCATCCAGCGGATATATTCAGGATCAGTCTCACGGGCATATACCTGACCATCTTTTTCTCTAGGAATTGCCAGGAAGTTCTGAAGATAACCTTCCAGAGAATCATTGCCGTTTACACCAAATTCATGCAGACCAAGCGGGATTAGCGGCTGTCCATTTACGTCAGGGAATTTCTCTTTCGCTAACTTAAGCGCATTCAAGAAACCTTCTGGTGTGCGCATATCAGGACTGCCAATCGCTTCATACATATCCTTACGGACCGCGAATACTTGGTTGGATACGTAGTTCTCTCCATATTTCTCATAGTCAGCAGGAGAGGAAGAAGAGTTAGGATAGCCATACACATTGCCATCTTCCTGAGTGTACCAATTCAGCTTATCTTTATCAGAAACTTTGTAGAAATAAGGATCATATTCATCAGCAAGCTTGTTCAGAGGTAGCGCAAGATCACCTTCGATTATTTTCTTAATTGCATCTTCATAGAAGCCCAATGTGATGAAATCAGGCAATTTGCCAGAAGCAATGAGTGTGTTCAGTTTCTCATTCTCGTTACCAGCCGGAACGATGAAATTAATATCAACGCCGGTCTTCTTAGTTACATATTGAGAAGTTGGGTCCACGCCCCATTTGTTAGGGAACCAAGAGAAGTTCAGGTACCAGTCAAACGTAATCGGTGAAGTGTCAATCTTCCAACCTGGTTCATCAGCAGACAATGTAGCAGCAGGTGCATCTGTCGCCCCCGTGTTCGTTTCTTTAGTACCATCCGAATTTCCTTTAGCGTTATTTCCACTGGAACAGCCTGCGGCTGACAAGGCCATAACCGCTGCCAGAAGTAGAGCCATCGCTGTTCTCGGTTTGCGTTTCATACCCATATTCTTTACCCCTTTTCTATGATTGTTAATTATAAGCTCAACCCCAGAGCTCATAGAGATGAGCTGCTGGAGGAGTTACCTTTACTAAGGATCAGCCCTTAATGGAGCCGATCATCATGCCTTTAACAAAGTAGCGTTGTAAGAAAGGATATACGAACACGATAGGAAGTGTGGTGACCACCATCGTCGCCAGCTTAATAGACTGTGACGTTACGCTTCTTGTCATGCCGCTACCTTGTGCAGCAACCATCATTTGAGTCGAGCTAGATTGTGCTACAACGCGGAACAGGTACGTCTGAATCGGCTGTAGCTCTGTATTATTGATATAGATCATACCTGTAAAATAATCATTCCATTGGAACACGCCGTGGAACAGCGCAATGGTCGCAATAACAGGCATAGACACTGGAAGCACAATTCGTAGGAAAATGGACCAATCATTAGCCCCATCAATCCGGGCCGCTTCCTCCAATCCTTCAGGAATCTCTCGGAAGAAGGTCATGAAGATAATAAGATCGAAAAAGCTAAACATCGCAGGAATGATATACACTAAGAAATTATCTAGTAACTGAAGATCTTTGATAAGCAAGAAGCTCGGGATCAACCCTCCGGCGAAGAAGAGCGTAACTGTACCCATAAACATGTAAAACTTTCCACCAATCAAGCCTTTACGAGAAAAGGCATAGGCTACCATTGCTGTGAAAAATACATGCAGGACTGTGCCGATTGCTGTTTTGGCAACGGTGATCCACATCGCCTGCATAATACCAGGGCTGTCGAACACCGCCTTAAAGTTTCCTAGACTGAACACCCGCGGCCACCAGTATATACCACCTCGCATAGCATCCGTACCTTCATTAAAGGCATTGACGAGTACGTACCAGATCGGATAAAGCGTTATGAAGCAAATACACAGCATGATGATGTTGTTGATAATATCGAATAGGGCCTCGCCCTTCGTTTTGCGCTTGAGAGCAAACATGTGTAGGTCCTCCTTATCCTAGAACAATGATGTATCGTTGATTTTTTTAGACACTTGGTTAGCTATCAGCAGCAAGATTAGAGCAATAATCGATTTTAATAGTCCAACTGCAGCCGAATATGAGAAGCGGCCTGAGAGAATCCCTGTGTAGTACACATAATAATCGATTACATTACTTGCACTATCATTCAACGAGTTACGTAGCACCAAGATCTGATCGAAGTTGGAGCTTAGTACACCACTGACTGCAAGAATGAAGAGAATACTGATCGTCGATTTAATGGCCGGCAGCGTAACGAACCACATTTTCTGGAATCTTCCAGCACCATCAATCGTAGCAGCCTCATACATTTCAGGAGATACACCAGAGATTGCTGCTAGATATATAATTGCTGACCATCCAAGTTCCTTCCAAATATCAGATGAAATAACAATCGTCCAGAAATAGCTAGGTTCGGCCAGATAGGTAATCGGCTGATCAATGATATTTAGCGCTAACAAGATGTTATTGATAATCCCTATATCCGCAAGCCAGGTCGCTAGAATCCCGCCGAGTACAACCCATGAGAGAAAGTGAGGTAAATACGAAATCGTCTGAATCCACTTTTTGAATCTCACCGAACGGACCTCGTTTAGGAATAGTGCAAATATAATCGGCAGTGGAAAACCGATGAAGAGCTTGATCAAGCTAATGCCTAACGTATTCCTAATAACGTCAACCAGACTTTCATCTTGTAGGAATTCTTTGAAATGAGCTAGTCCTACCCATGGAGCTTCGGAAATTGATTTGACGATGTTGAACTCTTTGAAGGCAATAATAACTCCATACATTGGAATGTAGTTAAAGATGATCATCCAGGCTACGCCTAGTAGGGCCATGGTCTGTAAATGACGCTGGGCTACAAATCTCCTCCACAGCGAGTTTCTATTTACTTTACCGGTTTCGAAATTGCCAGGAATTAACGGATTCATCGCTGGGCTTACTTCCACGCTTTTTTTGTTCTCCATCCTTTGGACCTCCAGGCTATGTATCTTTTTCTTTTTCTGAAGCGCTTACAATATCTGTGTATTTATTGTATTTGCTTTTGCCTCTCTCCGTAAGGCTTTGAATTTCGGGTTATAGGTTCCATTTTTCGGGTTCAAGCTAAAACGCCTTCGGCGTCCTTTAAGGACTTTCTTATATTTGGAGAAAAAAATAAAGGGAGGGCCTAGGCCCTCCCTTATTTTCTATGCCATTTTTGCTCGAATTTGCTTGATCTCTCCACGTCGCAGAGCCTCTGCCTCTTCGCCACGAACGAGTGCTCCTGAAATTTCGGTCACTGTTCCATCGTGATAGACGAGCGTCATGCTCTGAATAACAACCTTCTTCTCACCAAATGTATTCTCACATTGCGGGTTCGAATAAGTTACTTCCGTGCCACCTAGAAATGTGAAAGAGAGATTGCCTTGTTCATCAAATAGCCAGCCTGGTAGAACCGGATCCAAAGATAATGTAAGCTGTCCATCTTCTACTCTGAAAACATGGCTTCCGGCCATCATCGTTCTCCACATACTCAAGAACTCAGCAGTCGACCCACTTAATCTTGCAACGAACCCTCTACCATGATTGTTCGGATCAGGATTACCTCCGGTAGCGATAAAGGATGAATTTTCAAGCGTGCTGCGTCCATAGACAGCCGGATCTAGGAACGGAACTAGCGAGGTCTTCAGTTCTCCGTAGAACTCCTCATAAAGCCCGCCCTTCAACAACTCAAGCAAATATTTGTAGGACATATGCAGGAAGTTGGACTCCCGCTCTAGCCAGCCTGGCGTAAAGGCTCTCATTCGTCCGATCTCATGAGACTCACCCTCTAGACTAACCGAAGTTTGATACATAGACGTAGTCGGATCATATAGCTCTGTTTGCTTAATCAGATTATAGATTTCTTTGGCTTGCACCGGATCTTTCAGCGTCTTCAACAGGCGAGTAGGCCCCTCAAGGAAGTATGGCAATGCATAGACCTCAAACTCCTCTACCACAGCTTTTGGCAGGCCGTATCCGCTAAGTACTGGTTGACCTTCAGCATCTGTTACCTGCTGGAATTTCTTCGCCTCAAAGCGGAAATAGGTTGGGGTAAGTCCGTTACCAAGTTCTACTGCCTTGTTGATTCCCTCGTCGATTTTGACCAAGAACTTGGAGAGGGCCTCACGAATGTATTCTAAGGTTACTTCAGACTCAGTTCCAGTAATACCGAAACGGATACGTGCTCTATAAGCCTCACGCGCCGAAGCTACAGTATCCCAATAATTAAATTGTTCCAAGTCTCCCGACAGAACCGCCGTGACCGCATGATATACCTCTTCAAGCAACTGGGCAATTTCTTCTGGCAGGTCTACAGCTCCTTGGACGTTCTCTTTGCTGTTCAGAGCATCTAACAAAAAGACTACGGTACGTTTCAGCTCAAAAGTCTCACTCATTCCGGAGCCGAACAATCCAGGCAGTCCATTCATAGCATCGTTCCAGCCCGGCTTATTGCCTTCCATTTCTACACCCATACCATAAGGATCAAGCGTAGCAAATTTATTCAAGGCAAGAGACAACATCTTCACGAACAGATTGGTGTGGTAAATGGCGCCGAGACCGCCTTCAGTACGCAGCCAATGGGTATCTCCAGCTTTCCATTTCAGCTTGTGCAGCTTCTCCTCATCCTCAAGGAGTGCACCATATTGCCTGGCCTTTCCGTCACTGATTACATATTTCTCACTGCGTGGCAGCACATACGCTGGGCTGTCATAGAACGCATAGGTGTTATCCCCAAATAGAAGCTCCTGCTTTTTGTCAGGGAAGATATCCAAGTAACCTACTACCAGATCCATATTATATGTCCAGTGATCCGACCAGAAGCCTTCACCAAAAGCTGCCTCAATGTTTTGCTTTGACAGGGCAAGTAATCCCGACAAAAATTGTTGTTCGCTTACCTTCAAGGCAACGTTATGATCCGCAATATAGTTCACTAAGCTACCTGGTGTGAACCGAGTGCTACACAGCTTTACAAGCTCAGCTTGATGATCTGCCGCAGCTTTTCCAATCCACTCCGCAGCTTGTGCCTTACTATCCGGTTTCACTTCAAAGGTTGTTCCTTGCACGCTCAGTGGATTGTAACCATCCGCCTGAATCAAGCTATAGAACATTTTGATGTTAAAGCTACCCACCTTCGGATTAAAAAACACATCATTCCGACGATTCTGATTCATATCACGGAAGTTTCCGTTCCCCTGTGAATAATATTCTGGGGCGAGTGAGAAGAAATTGTAGTCACGCTCCAAGTCACCGTGCTTACGCGAGTATAAGTGAACTACAAAGCCATCACCACCATTGTCAAAGACAAAAGGATAGCCTCCACGCAGGAAGTTATCGAGATAGGATTGACGGCAATACGCATCAAACACAGCCGATGAAGTGTGAGTAGCAATGTCTTCCGTTAATTCCTCCGTCAGACCTGCGGCCTCTTGAGATTTAGACAGGATATATTCATCGCGGCATAACTGCTCCGCCTTCTTATTGATTTTGTCGATGTCATTTACATGTCCAACCAGAGTGTTCAGGATCAGATTGCTACCTGGCGCTAAACGTCTTGCCACTCCGCTAAAACCGCACGGAACCTTGTTGACCGGGTATTGCGGAAGCTCGCCCAGTTCGGCAAGGGTTAATCCCGCAAAGCGGTCTGGATACGTAAGCGAGGTATTGCCACCAAAGACTAGCTCGAAATCGACGATTGGCGAGACTTTTTCTCCTTCTCCAGTGAACGACAGGTAGAAATGGCCATTGGTAATTTCGCTAACCTGTGCATCATCATTGGTGCTGGAACGCAGCTTGTAGAAAGGAATACCATTCTCTAAGTTGTATACGTCCATCCAGCTGCGCAGCAGATTCCCTATTTCCTTGTATCCACTGTTCTCTACGCCGTAAGGCAATATTTCAGGCAAACCGTCCATCAGCTCTAGCTCGATCTCTTTACCGCCGATGTTATCAATCTCTACCCGACGTACCAATGCTGCATAATCGTCATTAGGCAAATTAAAATAGTGTACGGTCGTCTTCAGACCATGTGCGGCATGGCTTTCTTCAATAGTAAGCCCATTAGGCAAAATGGTCATGAGGCGCTTTGCAGCAGGATCTGGACGTGCAGATTGAAACGGTTCATAAATCTCTTGCTCGCCTTTAATTTTGATAAAGGTTCTGAAACCGGTCGTCCCTACGTTCTTATAAGAGATATTTGCAGGAGAGAATTCCATGATCGGTGAATTCTTATCGCGTACCCCGAAGCTGCAAATGGCCTGACCCCGGTTCACATAAAAAGTCCACATCGGAATTCCCTTCAGTCCGGCAAGACCCGGTAAGAAACTGGAAAAAGGCTTTCCTTCATCAAATTGCTCCATTACAAATGTACCTGATTCGAAATAATAATTGCTCATATTTATGTCCTCCTAGGTTGTAGATTATTTATGAAATCAAATGCGTTACGATGGAATGAGGCGATAGCTCGCAGCTTGCAACCTCTTCGCCTAGACCTAGCGTTACACTGTGCACTTCTTCACTTTCATTCATCAGTACGACAGCAATACTACCGTCAGGATTACGGAATGCTGTGGTTAAGATACCTTCCGCTTCAGATGTAAATCCGATCCGTACTGCACCTGGCGCAATGAATTTACTGAAATGCCCAATGTAATAATAGGAGCTGTTATAATGCACTTCATCTGTTGTCGTATCTGCAATAATCGGCGCATCGCAGAGATTGCCTACATGGTTAGGACCTCCAGTCTCATCCAGTACCAGGTTCCAATCCAGGTATCCTTCTGTCCACGCATTGAGATCTCCAATCATGTTTCTGCCGTAACGTTCGCCAGTAAACCATTCCCCCAGCTTAACGCCGCCCTCTTGGCAGCCCTCTGTGAACAACAGATGCTTGTCAGGAAATAAATCATGTACCTTTTCTACTTTGTCGAACTCCTCGCCTCCGTACCAGTGAATACCTGTACCCCACACATACTTCGCAGCCTCAGGATCAGATAATACTGCCGAAGCACGCTCGACCATAATATCGCGGTTATGATCCCAGATTACAATGTTCACATCTGAATGGCCGGTCTGATGCATCATCGGTCCAAGATGATTTTTAACAAAATCCCGTTCCTCTTCCGCACTATAAATACATGAATCCCAGACCTGAACGGCAGCCGGCTCATTTTGCACGGAAACTGCCCAAATCGGTACTCCCTCTTTTCCATAAGCTTCAATGAATTTCGTATAGTAGCGTGCCCAAACTTCTGCGTATTCCGGCTTCAGTGATCCACCGTTATTCATTTCCCCATTTGTTTTCATCCATGCCGGAGGGCTCCAAGGAGAAGCTAGCATCGTGAATGCACCGCCTCTTACTTCCATGGCGTCTTTTATCAGCGGAAGTACCCACTTATGGTCATGTGAGATATCAAAAGTAGCCAGCTCTGTGTCATGATCAGCAACATAAGTATAATTGCCGAGGGCAAAATCACAGCTGTGAATATGAACACGCCCCATGCTATAGCCTAATCCCTCTACTGGATGGAAGTACCGATGAATAACCTCTGCTCGTTTCTCGGAGCTCAGACGTGACAACGTATAAGCAGCAGCTTCAGTGAAAGCGCCGCCAAATCCAATCATCTTTTGAAACTCCTGCTCTGGCTTAAGCTCCACATCGGCAGACCCAGATCCTACTCTTGCGCTAAAAACAATTGCATCTTTTGGAGTTAAGCGTTCCCCTGTATCTTTTGCAGTTACCACAGTTTGAACTTTTGCCATTTCATCCAGCTCCTTTGAATTGTTTTCTTACCAAAGCACTAGTCTTTACTGGATCATCTTCCGATGTTATAGATTCGGAGCAATGACCCATCAAATCGAAACAATCGAAACCGGTTTCGATTGTTTCGAAAAAAAATGATCTTCCAAATCAATTGAAAGAGCATTTATAACAATGGGTCTATTATAGCTCCATCTCACTACATAAGATGTGCCAAATACCACTATCTCATCTCATAAGAATAATTGAAAGCTATACTGTCTTTTACTTTAGCAGGACTCTTTTCAGTTCGTCAAGATTTATCAGACTACTTTCCGCTAATCGGAGGTGCACAGGATTCCCGTTCAACCACTTCCACCGGAACTAAAATCGCTTCCTTATCTAATACTTTACCTTCAATTGAGGTTAAAAGAATGTCCGCCGCTTGGCTTCCAAGAAGCTCCGTATCCTGACGCACCGTTGTCAATGCAGGTGTAACGTACTCGGCAAGATCGATGTCATCGTAACCCATAACTGAAATATCCATCGGTACGGAAAGTCCACTATCTTTAGCGGCCATAATAGCCCCTAAGGCTAGTAAGTCACCGGAAGCAAAGACGGCGGTTGGACGTTCAGGGAGCTTAAGAAGCTCCAGCATCGCGTTATAGCCGCTTTCCCGAGAATAAAAGGCTCCGTTTACAACATAGGACTTAGGTACTTTAAACCCTCGCTGCTTCATAGCGGTCTTGTAACCCAACTCCCGCATTTTACCTGGAAATGTGTTCATGCCGCCGGATATATGGGCAATCTTGCGATGCCCCAAAGAGGCTAGATACTCCACTGCCAGCTGGGCTCCAGAAGTATTATCTGAGCATACCGTATGCGTCTCAGAAGTCTCGAAATCCATAATAACGGTAGGAATATCACTCTCAAGCAGTTCACGGAAATACGGATCCTCATAATCGGACAAGAAGACAACAACGCCGTCTACGCCACGAATCCTGCAATTCTCTAAATAACCGCTTTGCTTACCACCGACATCTTTGGAGATAAACATGAGGGCATAACCCTTTTCAACAGCAACCTTCTTAAAGCTTTCGATCACAGCGCTGAAAAAAGGATGGCGAATACCAAATCCCGTATTCTCTACGAACAGCACGCCGATGGTCCACGATTTCTTAGTGGTCAATGTACGGGCATGTGAATTTGGCAAATACCCCATTTCTTGGGCAACCCGGAATATTTCCTGACGAGTTTTCTCACGTACATCGGAATAATTATTAAACGCCTTAGAAACCGTTGTTGGAGAGTAACCGGTTCTTTTGGCAATATCGTATATCGTTGTCAAATCGGCTCGCTCCTTGCCCTGACAAATGAAATGCCTTTTGTTCACTGCAATTTTAACGTCTTTCCGTACCGCCGTCCAGCGAAAAGTAACTTTGTACAGAGGGGAGTAGTGTAACGGTCTGAATCAACAGCCCTAGACTCATATAGATCAGATGTATCATTGCAACACTATTCAGCATGTACGTCTGCACCGTTATCCAAATGATTTGCCCAAACCCGATATACAGAGACAAAGCCCAGAAGCTATATAATTGCTTGAACGGATTTAATCGTTCCACCAAGTGCCACTGAGGTCTCTTGACCAGACCATAAACAACGAGGAGGGGCAGTAATCCAAATACGATAAATAGCAGAATACCCGGGAATAAAAAATCAGAGAATGGCGATCTTTCCAGCATAGAAGTCGGCATTTTCATTAGATCCCCGCTTGGATCTATTACAAGAGCACCGCCCCCTCCTAACGCTCCAACCCCCAAAAAAATAAGAAGAATATACAGCCATGTTACTGTACCCGGCCTTCCCTTCGTTAATTCCATTTCACTTCCCCATTTCCAAATAAGAATTAGAGCAACCCTATCTAGATAACGAATCTGCCCTTTTTTCTATTTTACAAGTTTTCCCTGTTTATCACCGAGATGCATATCACAAATTTGGCTGTGTTTACGGTTTTTTTACGTACGATGTGAACAGTAGCGCTTTACGTTATACTAAGTTTAGAAGCTAACATTTCACTTAACGGAACTCATAAATAAACATCATTGAATCCAAAGCATAAACAACTTCTACGTCCTTATAAGCGAGAAATCTAAGACATAAAGTATGGTGTGGAACCTATAGTTTATTATATTTCAAAAACAAGGAGACAGGACATGCGTACACATGCGCTGCACCTAACATACCTATGAACGATACCGACCTTCTATCTACCAAGCAGTGTGCTTATTGCCACAAGCTAAAGCCGCTCACAGAATTTCGAAGACGTACAGGCAAACGTTCCAAGGGACATTCACGCCGTGGTGCCTGCCGTGAATGTCGCAAACAACGGGAAACACTAAATATAAAACTCACAGCGAACCCCTTACTGGTGAAGCTTGATACGATCCAAACCCATCAGATTACTCCATTGGAGCGTCCCAAAAAGGGAAAGCCGTCTTCCGCTGCTGCTTCTTTAGGACAATCTAATCCGAACCGACGCGTACGAGGTTTGGAACAGCGAAGAAAAAGGCCGCATGCTCAAGGCACAAAGCTAAATCCCGAAGATCCAACCCAATTGATTCCTTCTACCAAAGGGATGATTCTAATGCGCGGTCATAGCGACAAGGGACGGCGTTGGCATCAGGAGATTGATCTAGCGCTTGCAATTACCCTGGTCAGGGAACATGCCGCTATCGTTGTAAACCGTCGAACGATTCGACGATTGTATAGTAATAAGGATTTTCGCGCTTATATACTAGCCAGAGACAATTACACCTGCTACTTCTGCGGCGCTTATGGGGACACCATTGATCATTTACTACCTCGTGCTAAAGGTGGTCATACAACCCCAGATAATTGCGTCTGCGCTTGCACGTTATGTAATCAGACTAAAGCTGATAAATCTGTTGAGGATTTTATGGGCCGAATATAACAACTTAAACCAAAAAGCCCTAATTCGTAGGTTGTTCTGTTTCCGTGAACAGAACAGCCTCCGAGATTAGGGTGCTTTTTAATATGGAGAAGTGTAGTTTATTTAGTTGCCTGTAATATTCTTAACTCGTCCTACCTGTCCGCTAGTCAATCTGACCTTAATGCCATGCGGATGCCGAGGCGAGTTCGTGAGAATATCTTTCACCGTACCGTGTGTTAGCTTGCCTGTAGGCTGATCCTGCTTAAGTACAATATCCACTTCAAGCCCAGGACGAATATCCGCTCTTACTTGTCCGTTCATGATGTAATCCCCTTTCATGGGTTATAATGTTGTCAACTACAATAGATAAGGATGAGAAGTTATGGCCTTCGGCATCAATAGAGAAGAATTATCCCGGTGGAAAAAAGCGGTCTCCGCAGGAGAGATCGCCTTCTTGACTCATTATTGGCTGGATCCACGCTTTCCCGGCATCACTACCGTCACCAAGGTGGGCTGTAGTGATCTTACCACACTGAAACACTGGTGCGAGGAGAACGGATTGCCTGCCCAATATATTCATAATCGTTCATCGTTTCCCCACTTTGACCTCATTGGACCTAGGCAGGCAGAAATCCTTCGACAAGAAGGTCAATGGGATCAGCTGGAACGTTTCAAACTGCTCTAAATACAAATTGTGATTTGAGACGTATTAATTACTTCTTTTTGCGTAAATCCTGCATGATTTTACGGCCGGTAGGTGTCTGTGCTAAACCGCCCCCTGCAGTCTCGCGGTGTTTCTCTGGCATAGCTGAGCCTACCTCGAGCATGACCTTGATAACTTCATCTGAAGGAATCACACTACGAACACCAGCCAGTGCCATATCTGCGGCGGCAAGTGCAGTAACTGCACCGAATCCGTTTCTAACAATACAAGGAATCTCAACAAGTCCGCCAACCGGATCACAAATCAGGCCTAAAGTGTTCTTAAGTGCTAACCCGACAGCATGCACTGCTTGTGCAGGCGTTCCGCCGCGTAGCTCGGTTAACGCGCCTGCTGCCATCCCAATGGCAGAACCTACCTCAGCTTGACAGCCGCCTTCCGCACCCGATACAAAGGAGTTATTGGCGATGACATAACCGATGGCCCCGGCTGCGAACAATCCGGATACCATGTAGTCATCATCCCAGCCAAACCGTTCCTGACAGCTGAGAAATACACCCGGAATAATCCCGCATGAACCAGCAGTAGGCGTCGCAATGATCCGGCCCATAGAAGCATTCACTTCGGATACAGCCAACGCGTAAGCCATAGCTTGACCTGCAGGTCCACCTAGGCATGGCTCATCAGCCGCGTTGTATGCTCCTACACGCTGGGCATCCATGCCTGTAAGGCCGCTGCGCGAAGTTGTATCTTCATGCATCCCGCGATGAACAGCCTCTTTCATCACGCCATAATATTCACGCATCGTGGAAAATTCATGATCACTGGAACGTCCAGATTCCGCACTTTGCTCTTCGAGCATAAGTGCTCCAATCGTGAGACCACGTTCCTCACACAATACAGCCAGCTCGCTAAGTGTTTGAAAATTCATGTTAAACTTTCCTTCCCCTTCTCATCTTGCTTACCTTCGTTTAAATTAACCAGCTTCACGGATTTCACAGCAGTGAGCGCTTTAAGCGCTTCAAGAAGCTCCGGTGTAGCCGCTTCATCCAGCTCCAGCACCGTTAAGGCTGCACCACTACGATTCTTACGATCGAGAGACATATGCCCTATATTAAACTGTCCGTTACGCATCACTTCCGTAACACTTGCCAGAACACCTAAATAATCCATATGATTAATCAGAACCGTCGGATAGATCCCCGTAAGCTTCACTCCAAAACCGTCGATATCAACAATCTCGATGTTTCCGCCACCAATAGATGTCCCTGTTAGCGTCAGTTCGCTTCCTGTTTCTTGTCCGATGAGATGCAGCTTAACGGTGTTTGGATGTGGGAACAGACCTGTTCCTTGCTTAAAAGAAACTTCCATCCCGGATTCGACCGCCAGTTCTAGGGAATCTGGAAGCCGATGATCGTCGGTAGTGAAATCAAGTAACCCTCCAACAATTGCCCGATCTGTGCCATGTCCCTGATAAGTTGCTGCAAAAGAACCGAAAAACGTTACTTCAGCCACACGCGGTACTTCACCCAACACCTGCCTTGCGGCCCTCCCGATCCGTGCCGCCCCAGCGGTATGTGAGCTTGAAGGACCGACCATCGCCGGACCAATAATTGAAAATACATCCTTAAAACGCATAAAAGACCTCCTGCCTGCAAGAATAGGCAATTATCGTACTCCTATATAGTATACTGCACTAGCAGTCGGAGTTCACCGTGACATTTGCTGTGATATCCAAATGCCTGACTTTGCGTATTCAAAGGCTAGTATTTCTATTTCATGTCTTGAGTATCACAAGATATCCTGGGAGCACAGCATAATTCCACCTCTATACTGCCAGCCCATCCCTTCCCAGAACCCTCTTCCATGTTCATTGGTTTCAATAACCATCAGGTGGCACTTGGCAATACCGGCTGCGCGGAGATTCTCAAGACAAGATCATACTTGTTCCCTCGCTTGAACAGAATGGCATAAAGCATGAAGAGCGCTCCGAGGAAGCTTTTCAAGCTCCAGCAGCGCTTCGTAAGGATCGCCCTCTAATCCCATAGCTTTCGCAAAGGCAGGCTCTGTCTTCCATCCGCTTGATTTTAAAAGAATGATCCGTTCGCGAAAATCATCATCCATCTGAGCTAAAATTTCAGCTTCAACGATCATATGCAAATAACCATTCTGGAGCTCCGTTCGCCTTGGCTGTCCAAACAGTTCGATAGGCCAGCCCTTTACCATAAAGTTAATTTTCGTTCGAGGAATCCCTTGAACCACTCGTGATTCGCTAACAAACCCCTCCATGGCTCCAAAATATCGAACAACTAGCGCCTTAAAATCCGCAGGATTTTGAACCTCACATATGATATCCAAATCGCTGCCCTCCACTTGAATTCCAAGCGGTATTGTCCCAACCAACAAAGGGTTATAGTCCTTTAGCAAATTCATAATATCGAGCTCTAAAAGAAGGTTATAGACCTCTTTCTGAACCGCGGTTCCATGAATCAAATCATCGATATTTCGCCAATCATTCATTTTGGACAAGCGCCTCCTCCGACTCGGGTTTATAAACGCATATGTATGTATTGATGACAGCGCACGCTTTTCTGGGCGCATGCATAGAAATATACGGAAGGTAGAACGCAAGGAGGTTATTTCAAAAAAATGAATCCCATCTACCCCTATTATGGGGAGCGGACAGTATGTAAAGAGCAGCCTATTGCTTTTCCTCCACAGCATCAAGATCGTCAGCCGGGCCTGGAGAGTCTGATGAATCCTCGTCCCATCAGTGAAAACCCGGAAATTATCGGCAGTGGAAAACTGAAGGGAAAGGTTGCACTCATCACCGGAGGCGACAGCGGAATTGGTAAAGCCGCAGCCATTGCTTTTGCAAAAGAAGGTGCAGACATTGCTATAGCTTATTTATACGAAGCCTCAGATGCGGAAGTCACTCAAAAGCGGATCGAAGAATTAGGGCAACGTTGTCTAAGGATTGAAGTTGATTTACGCCATAAGGAGAATTGCTTCAGGGCTGTGGAGCATACGATCCGCACCTTCGGCAAGCTGGACATTCTGGTCAATAATCACGGGGTCCAATATCCACAAAAAAGTATTTTGGATATAACAGAAGAGCAATTGTACCAGACGTTCCAGACGAATATCTTTTCATTCTTTTACCTCACTCAGGCCGCACTTCCACATCTTAAAAAAGGTGCATCCATCATTAATACCGCTTCCATTACTGCCTATCAAGGAAATAAAGAGCTCATAGATTATTCCTCCACCAAAGGGGCGGTGGTCTCTTTTACCCGCTCTTTAGCCTTATCTCTCGTAGACGCTGGCGTCCGAGTCAACAGTGTAGCTCCCGGTCCGGTATGGACCCCACTGATTCCCTCAAGCTACTCTGCAGAGGAAGTTAGTATCTTTGGTACAGATACACCCTTTAAACGTGCTGCACAGCCTTATGAGCTAGCAGGAGCATATCTATTTTTAGCGGGCCCTGATTCTTCATATGTTACCGGGACATGTATACATGTCAACGGTGGAGATATGGTCACCAGCTGATACACAACACACCACGAGAGGAATGTATACCTATGAATAAGATGCCCGATTATGATATTCCTTCAGTCCGTTTAACAAGCGGAATGTATGCCTTAACAAAATTAGCCTGCGCAGGGCTAACGTACGTCCTTATCTCTTTACTTATGCTTGGGTTTCCACAACATAACGGCATACCAGAGGGTTGGCCACTTTCGATCCCCTATGCGATTTACGCTTATGGACTACCAGCCGCACTAGTAGCCGATGTTCTGCTGCGCCTCCTGCGTTCCACTTCCCACATCGTTTCCCTTGTTGTATACGTAGCCGCAGGTTTCGGTGCAGGTCTATGGCTGGCAGCAGAACAAGGTGCAGAGCTACTGCTGTGGGGCTTGGCTGGAATTTTGGGACTGTTGCTGCTACGAGTGACGCAACTGGGTGTAGAGCGTTCCCCTCTGTTACTGCCTGTGTTTGCACTATTTCTTCCGCTGCTCTGCTTGCTGCTGCTATAAGCTGCACTCAGAGTGCTTCTATGATATCACCGGCAATGATAGCCGCTGGATTATTCCGCTGACGGGCGGCTCTCTCCCCTGCTAATCCGTGTAGATATACACCAAAAGCTGCTGACTGCGCCTCATTCAGTCCCTGAGCCAGCAGGCTGGAAATGATGCCCGTTAGCACATCACCGGCTCCACCAGTACCCATGCCGGGATGGCCTGTGGTGTTTACATAAGCTTGCCCTTCAGGCGTTGCTATAACCGTATGTGCTCCTTTTAATACAAGGGTAACCCCATGCTCTTTCGCATATCCCATAGCCAGACTGATGCGGTCCCGTTGCACCTCAGCTGTTGTTATACTAGCAAGACGGGCCATCTCACCTGGATGAGGCGTCAGAATCACCGGATGGCGTCTACTTGCCCAGCTCTTGTAATCAGCTTCAGCTAATATATTTAAAGCATCCGCATCGATCACCAGAGGACAATCCGTCTCTTCCCAGAGATTGCGAAGCCATTCTGTATCAGCCTCGAACCGACCAAGACCGGGACCAATGGCAAGAACATCTCGCTCTTTACTTAGCCTCAGCAGCTCTGAAACGCTCCCTGCTTGCCAGGTTCCATCTTCATTGCCCCCAACATCGGCTAACATGAGCTCAGGGGCAGAACCGATGATACAGGGCAGCAGCTTCTGAGGAAGCGCCCATGTCACTAATCCGCAGCCTGCCCGGAGCGCAGCACGGGCAGAGAGCAGTCCGGCGCCGCTCATTCTTAAGGTGCCGGCTGCAAGAAGGACATGCCCATAAGTACCCTTATGGCCTTCAGGCGAACGCCGGCGGGCCAGATCTACGCCCAGATGGGCATGCAGCACTTCCGGTGTCAGCAGGTGAACCTGCACACCGCTTTCAGGGGCCAAAGAAGACGGAATGCCGATGGCCCGGACCTTCACATGCCCCGCTGCGCCTGCACCGGGGTATTGCAGGAGACCTCGCTTGAGAAACGCGAGGCAAACCGTCACCGACGCATGAATGCAAGACTCATGTGTCTCACCGGTGTCCGCGTTCAGACCACTCGGGATGTCCGCAGACACGATCACTTTGCCGCTGCTATTCGCTGCGGCAATCAGCTCCGCATAGGCACCGCGCGGGGCTCCCGCGGCGCCAGTGCCGAGCAGCGCATCCAAGATGCCGCTGCACTCGGCAAGGTCCAGCCGATCCCTGCCGTATACCACGGCAGGAAGGCCCATAGCTGCAGCCGCATCGCGCTGCAGGGCGGCCTCGCCGGAGAGCGACTCCGGCGGCACCGCATAAACGAGCGTGACGGCGATGCCGGTCTCGCGAAGATACCGTGCGGCGGCGAGGCCATCGCCGCCGTTGTTGCCTTTGCCGACGAGGATGAACCATCGCTCGGTGGCGGCATTGTCCAAGGTCAGCGCATGATCTGCGCTGACCTGAAATGCATCCTTCCCAGCGTCTTCCCATCCGGCTGCATTTCTGCAGCCATCTCCACCTCTCCGCCGGCACAGCGCAACGATCTCCTCTGCGATCACTCTTCCCGCATTCTCCATCAGCGCAATAGCTGGAATCCCCAGCCGCTGGATTGTTTCTCCGTCCAGCCGCCGCATTTGCTCAGCAGTTACCAGAAACATGGTTCGGCCCCTTTCCGCTACACTTCAATCCACAACTAGCTTGATATCAATAAGCTACAGTAAATCTCGTCCGGCTAAAATTCCCTTCCTCCAGCTCGTCCACCATAGCTACAGCAAAATCCTCAACACTGATAATACTTTCGCCGTTCTCATCAAAAACGAGACGGTCGAGTCCAATGCGAAATTGACCTGTACGTCGACCGGAATGAACTACCGCAGCAGGACTGGCATACGTATAATCCAGTTCTGTGTTTTTGTAAATTTCATAAGCTTCCGCATGTGCCTCTGCCAGTGGTCTAATCTGAGCAGGAAAATCTGCCGTATCCATCAACAGCTCTCCTGATTCAGTCTTCAAACTCCCTGCACCACCCACAACTAACAGTCGATTTAGCCCAGCTTCTTGTATTCCCTCTACAATTGCCTTAGCTGCTGTTATCAAATCCTTCTCTTGGCCGAGTGCTGGACCGTATGCACTGATTACCTCTTCATGTCCACGGACTGCAGCTGCGACTGAAGCAGGATCTAGAACATCTACAGTCGTGATGTGCAGACGTTCATGTTCAAGGGTTACTGATTCTGGAGTCCGTACCGCAGCTGTTACCTCATGTTTTCTTTTTAAAGCCTCCTGTACAATCGCCTTTCCAATCGTTCCTGATGCACCCAATACTACAACATCCATCTGTCTTTTCCTCACTTTTTCCGGGTAAGGCCAGCGTGCGGCCTTCCTGCTTATTTATATTTTTCAATACTCGTCTCAATAGCCTTTCCCTTACAACCTTTAATCATTATTTATCCCCTGCGGTCCATTTGAAATCAAATCGCATCCGTTAACTTCCAAACGAAAAACCCCTTCACCAATACAAGGGGCACTCTCTACTAAGTAGCATGTCCTCACATTAAGGACGTAAAAACATTCCCTGAGAACGTGGCATGACCGATTCAAAGCCATATTGTGCATACAATTTAGAGGCTTCCCCATCCGCGATTAGACTGACATAAGCCTTGTCCGGTACAGTATGAAGAAAATCCCTGATTTCCCCCATGATCAATTTTCCTAAACCGCGACCCTGATAAGAAGGCTTCACTGCGATATCCGTAACCTGAAAAAAGCATCCCCCATCGCCAATCACCCTGCCCATCCCGACCAAGGTATCTTCCTCATACAAGGTTACTGCAAAAATAGAACGAGGCAGCCCTATCGCAGCCCCTTCTTCGCTCATTGCACTCAGACCGGCCTCTTTTCTCAGTGCTAAATACTGTTCCACTGAAGGACATTCATGACGTATATCCAGCTTTCCTGTTGTCCCCATACCTTTCTCCTCCTAGCATCCTACAATAAAATAGAATTAGCGCCGTTCAGCATTGCTGTTCCAACTATATACGACTCAATGGTGCACAGGCAAGACTTGCCTCCGTCGAATATACAATAGCCGCCTGGCACATAGGCTAGGCGGCTTTTTTTATCAATGATTTTCATTATTATGAAGTGTTATCTTCTTATTAAAAAGGCGATTACTCCCAATATTCTGGTTAACTGATCTGGTATATCGTTTTACTACCACAAGAACAAGTCGTTCCCCTTTAACTTAAAAATAGCTTCCATAAAATAATAATCGCCATAAATGATTGAAACATGAATGTCTTTATGATGATACGCTGCTGAACCGCCCATTAAAAGATGATCGGAATCGGTCGTCCAGTCGCAGCGAGTAGCGTCCACTTTTTTCACGAGCTTCAGCGCGGCGTTCAGGTAGACCTCCTTTTCGTGCTCGCCAACAACTTGGGCGATCTCGATCAGTCCGCAAGCTGCGATCACCGCTGCCGTGGAGTCTTCGTAAGCGGGCTCCTTCGGTTGCCGGAAATCGATTGGAATAACCCCGTTATCCGGAATATTAGCCATAAAATAATGCGCCACCCGTTTGGCTGCCTGCAAATACTCCGGCTTTCCCGTATGCGTATAACTGATCATAAAGCCGTATAAAGCCCAGGTCTGCCCACGTGTCCAGGACGAGCCATCCTCGTAGCCTTGGCCGCCGTAAGTTCGGACCACGCCTCCATGGAACGGATCAAACTCCACGATATGATTCACGGACCCGTCCGGCCTGATAAAAGCTTCTAGAGCGGTGTCCGCATGCCTCATTGCGATATGCGCATATCGCGGATCTTTAGTCTCTTCGCTCGCCCAATAGAGAAGCGGTAGATTCATCATGCAGTCCACGATCGCCCACCCTCTTGTATCTTCGCTGGCCGTATCATCGTTCCAAGCGCGGATAAATCCGCCTGCCAGATTAAATCGTCCAGCAAGTAAGTTGGCGGCGTGCATTGCCCTCTTACGAGATTCCGGATTTCCGGTAACTTTATAATTGGCCAAGCTCGTAGGCAACCACATAAATCCGACATCATGATGCAGACCGTAGAATTGATGGAAGCAGGCATCCAATGCATCCTCCGTAAAATTGGCGATTTCCTTGTACTTTTGAGCGCCGGTTTCATGGTACATGAGCCACATCATACCGCCCCAAAATCCATTCGTCCACCAATTGATATCTTTTTCGATCTGATTATCGTGCGTGCCATTTCTTGTCGTGTATGGAATTTTGTTTCTTGATCGTTCACATACGACGTCCATTTTGTCCGTTAGTTTAGCTATGACATTATCTACCCAAATTTGATCATCAGCCTGAAGGTTCAACAATCTGCTCACTCCTATTTTTTAACTTTCTAAGGGTCACCCCTTTTCAAGCCCGTTTGCTTATGTGCATATCTCTTTCGTTTATCGAAACCAAGTACTGATCTCCAATCTCGAAGCTAAATACACCTTCCTCTTCTTCAATAATCTGAACGGCAGGCTGTTGCCCCCCTTGAAAAGGAATAAGCACGGTCAAGAAAGTCATAGTACCGCTGTACCTATCCTGAAAGCGGACCCTTGTCGAAGGCCTTGAGATATCGGTCTCATCGGACAGCCTTCCCTCCAGAAGATCCAATTTCCCCGTATGGCTTGTCGCAATCGCCAGATTTGCAATATCGCTAGTCCCAATCACGCCGCCTAGGCTCTCTTTCACCTCGACAAAATCCAGATGGAAATAGCGCTGGACGCTATGGGCATTCAGCCCTTCTACCCGATCTGCAATAAGCACGAATCGATTATCCACTAGTGAAATATGCCGATGATGGACAACCGGATCATAGTTTGTATGGCTGGCGCTGGCGAGCTGGTAGAAGCCTCTATCCTCTACATTGTAGATTCCACCAGGCTTTTGTGGCCCAAATGTAAAGGAATTAATATACTCGAAATGATCTCGCTCATCGATCAGCAGCGTAGAGTGATAATTCGAGCTCTTAAACTGCTTACGGTCCTCATCATTCCGATAACAAAAAAATCCGGGATCGCAAATCATGTCTTTTCCGAGCGCCGTAAAATCAAAGCTCATCAGATCGATATGGGCATGGGCATTCTGAATCGGGCTTTTACATGTAAACAAAAAACTGAGAGCCTTCGAATCCCAGCCACTGCGGATAATTGCTTGATCCAATGTACGATTCCAGAATGTCGTGGGCTTATCCAATACAAACTCTCTATCCTGCAAGGAATACAGCTCCTCCACAAATTGGCGGACATCGAGCGCTCTCCATACATGCTTACTAGCTTCCCTTACAACTTCGTGTACATCAATCAAATTCGTTGCAAGCCCTAGCCAGGAGCTATCATTCAAGGCATAATACCCATAAACACCAGACATTACCGCAAGCGGATTTGCAAAAGAGTCTCCGACAGGTACACATTTCCCGGTTGGTCTTAACGAGTAGATCGAGTAATCCAAATTCTTTCTGAACCGTCCCATGTACTCCGCAGAGAACTCAAAATCGAAACGTTTAGCCAGAACGACAGCCAGCCCGAACCAGAACATGCAGCCATTATGATACGATGGACAGCCTTCAATTTGACCGCCATCCTCTGTCAGTTGCGCCATGCTGCACTTTTCGATGCCCTCTATCGCAAAAGCCTTCCATTCCTCGGCTTCTTTCAGCTCGGGAAAGTAAAGAGCAGTCGTCAGAAGGCCCAAACATTCCATTAAATAATGGTTATGATCCGCTTTAGGCCACAGCTGAGGAGACACGTTACGCAAAGCTTTTACTTGCTTGTAAATGACTGTTAAATACTTCTCCAAAATTTCTTCTGTGAACAACTCCGAAGGGCCTAGATGCTCCAGAACAAGCGGCCAAATTTTGTAGCCCCGGATACCAATCTCCAAAACCCTCAGCGGATGGCATTCCGTAAAATAGCCAATCGGCTTAGCCAGTAAGTCCTCAGGAATAGTGACCGTTTCGATCCAGTCCAGCATTTCATCGATGACCTTGAGTCCGTATTTCGCGTCCTTGGATAGCGAGTAGGCTTCCAGTAAATCCTGCCAATGCGTCATGCGATTCAGCTGCCATAAATATTCATTGTCATTATGTCTGCGCTCTAGCCAGCTAGGCGGATTCCCGACAAACTCTCTGACTCCCCCTGTACCAGGAAGCATGATCATTCCTTGATAGGCGAATTCGGCATTCGCAATCGTCTCGCGCACGTGATCAGGCATATGTGCTGCGATATAGGCGGCTTTCTCGTCCATCGGCTCAAGCCGTGAGCGCAAGTTAGCTAACAGCTCCGTCGTAGTCATCGGCTCTTTCAGCAATGATTGCAGATTCATTTATTCATCTCCATTATGTTATTTTGAATTCGAAATGCCCCCTCCGAAATCATCAAGACTCCGGAAGGAGCGATTCCAGCTATTTCATGTAACGGTCGTATGCACCTTGCTCCAGAGCAAGCAAATCCTTGATGCCCAAGCTTTCCAGCTCTTTAATATACTTGCTAAATGTCTCATCGTTTACTGGTTCCACGCCGAGCACCCAACGCTGCAGCTTTTCCTCCACATAAGTCAGTACGCCCGCATTTAACTCCTCAAATTTGGTCCGTTCATCATCTGTATAAGAAATCGGCGGATAAGCCTTCATAATATAGCCATTGTCAATGTATTCCTTGATGCCTTTCAACGCAGTTGCGTTTGTCCATTGTTCTTCGTAAGCGTAGTCTTGATGGAAGGCGAGCTCGATCTGGGCTCCCTCTTCCTGAAGCTGTTGAATGACTGTCTTTTCTTTATTTTTCAATAATGAATCTTTAAACTTCGGTTTGCCGTCCACGAGGTCGTAGTCCTTACCTTCGATGCCAAAGTTCATCAGTCTCCGACCCTCTTCGGAAAACCAGAAATCCATATATTTGATCGCTTCTACGGGATGCTTGGTAGTCGCCGAGATTCCCCATCCGCTTGCATGCGTCCCCTTGCGAGAACTTTCTTCGATTACTTTGCCTTCAGTGTTCGCTGGAGGCGTCATCGGAACAAAAGAGAAGCCTGGAATCTCAGTCGCAAGAATGTCATTGAAGTTAGCTGTGCTGGCGAACCAGTCGTGCGTCATGCCGCCGACATTGTCTCCGAGCAAAATGTTACGCGCCTTCTCTCCGCGGGTGAAAATTTCTTTATCGATCAAGCCTTCCTTATACCACTTCGCAATATTTTCGATGGCAGTCTTATAACCCGGCTCATACATGCCGTACTTGACGACACCGTTATCCGCGTAAAATCCGCGTTTGGCCGCATCGGCCCCGCCTTGCACGCCCCACTGAATCAGTAGATCGTAAATTCCATCCAGCTTGGACCGGCTGAAGTATGGGATTTCATCGTTTACTCCATTACCGTTCGGATCTTTTTCTTTGAAGGCTTTCAAGAGCGCATACAGCTCATCTACAGTTTTCGGCTGCTCTAGTCCCAATTTATCCAGCCAATCCTGACGTACAAACCAGCCTCTTGCAGCCGGTCCATCTGGCGTAAAGTTAAGGAAATACGTTTTGCCGTTATAGGCTTTCATATATTTAGCTGAATCTGGATGTTCGGAAAAGAACTTTTTAATGTTCGGGGCATATTTTTCAATCAGGTCATCTAGCTCAAGAAAGGCCCCTTCAATCCCAAGGCTGTCGTACTGCTCCTTAATTTGATGATGGACCAGATCCGGAATTTTTCCGGAAGCCATCATTGTATTGAACAGTTCTTTACTATTCGTCGAGGCCTTAGATGCAGTACCCTTTAGCTTAATATTGGTCATGGCTTCCGCTTCTTTGAAGACAGGCCAGTTATCGTCGAATATAAACTTATCTGAGTAGTGCATATGGAGCGTCAGTTCAACCGGCTCTTTAGAGATCAAGTTCCCGGATAGTTGTTCTGTATCCGACCCTTTTGAATCATTCGCTGAACTTCCACTATTTTGCGGAGCGTTATTGTTACTACAGCCTGCCAGCAGCATACCGACTGACATCATGATTATTGCAGATGATTTCATCCATTTTTTGTTACCCATATTCATGACCTCCCAATATTGGTTTCTTGATTTCATAGTAAAAGGATTGAAGTAGCCATTAGCCTTTGACGGAACCGATCATGGCGCCTTTGACGAAATATTTCTGAATGAAGGGATAAGCTGCAACAATCGGTATAATGGAGACGATAATAGTTGCATAAATGATCGTTTCCTTAGAATATACCGCCATATTCCCCATTTCGTCGCTCACGTTCATTTCTACGATGAGTTTCTTTAGCAAGACTTGTAGCGGTACCTTACTCTCGTCGCTCAGTAGGATCATCGTCCAGAAATAGCCGTTCCAGCGGTGCACCGCATAGAATAATCCGATCGTTACAAGAGAGGCTTTAGACAGCGGCAGATACACCTTCCATAAAATCGTCAGATCATTTGCTCCGTCAACCTTTGCCGCTTCCTCGAGTTCCTCCGGAATACTCTGGAAGAACGTTCTCATGAGGAAGACATAGAAGGTCGTAATCGCGAAACCGATAATGATCGTAAACCTGTTGTCAAGCATGTTCAAATCTCTGAAATTGAGATACATCGGAATCATGCCCGGTTGGAACCACATTGTCAGCGCGATAAAGAAGCTGATGGCCGTACGCCCCATAACCCGTTTCTTGGACAGGGCATAGGCGCCGCAAATGGTGAGAATTAAATTGACGATTACGCCGAATATCGTGTAATAAAACGTGTTAAAATAGGCAATCCAAATCCCCTTTTCCGATAATACCTTTGCATAGGAGTCAAAGTTAATATCGCGCGGCAGCAAGATCACCTTGCCGGTAACGACCGCATCAGAGGAGCTGATGGATGCGGATAAGACATAGACAAACGGATATAATGCAAGCAAAGCGATTATTCCAAGAAATACACAGTTAAAGATATAGAACAGCTTTTCGCCTCTGGTTTTTTTCATCTTCCATCACCTACCATAATCCAGTCTCTGTTAACTTCTTGCTCATCTTGTTGGCAAATACGACTAGAATAAATCCAACGACGGCATTGAACAGTCCCACCGCTGTCGCCAGGTCGTAACGTGCATCCTGTAAACCGGACCGGTACACGTAAGTGTTAATAACGTCGGCCGTCTCATAGGTGGCTGGCTGATACAGAAGAATGATCGCCTCATAGCCTACTTCCAACATGGAGCCCACCTTCATGACAAGCATGATTGCGATCGTCGGAATGATGGCGGGAAGCGTGATATGCCACATTTGCTTCCATTTATTAGCTCCATCGATAACCGCTGCCTCATACAAAGCCGGATTGACACCGGACAATGCAGCTATATAGATGATGGTACCAAATCCCGCTTCCTTCCAAATATCCATGGACCCGATAAAAATCGTACGGAAATAATCGGGATTGGTCAGAAAGTATTGCTTTTCTCCACCCATCATTTCGATCAGGATATTGATAATGCCGTTGCTAGGAGCCAAAAAGTTAGTAACGATCCCAGCTACGACAACGACCGAAATAAAATGGGGCAAATACGTGAAGGTCTGCACCGTTGCTTTGAATACCCCATTCTTCAATTCGTTAAATAACAAAGCGAGGATAATCGGCACAGGGAACGCAAACAGCAATTGATACAAACTGAGCAATACTGTGTTTTTTAATAGCCGCCAGAAATATGGACTTTTAAAAAAGGTCTCGAAGTGTTCAAATCCAACCCAGGGACTCGCTTCAATTCCTTTATATACACTGAAATCCTTAAAGGCGATTTGCAGGCCGTACATCGGCTTATACGCAAAGATGATATACCAAGCCAGAAACGGTATCAGGAGTAGATAAAGATAACGGTCCCTGATCAGGTTGGTTTTTATTTCTTTAAAGTTAAGCAGCACTCTCTTCTCCTCTCGCAACGATGTTTAGCTGATCCCCTCAGGAGCGCTCCCAATTGAAAGGTCAGCGTTGCAATTTAAACTATAGGAATGAATGTAAGCGCTGTCTATCGCCATTATTTCATCTAGCGGCAACTCTTTATGTCTGGGTTCATAATGTGCATTATTTTATGTATCAACAATTTCTCGTTATATAGAGAAACGCCCGTCGAACATACAATAGCCGCCTGGCAATTAAGCTAGGCGGCTTTGTTTTGAATCAACGGTTCTCATTACTTGAAGCCTCATTCCTTCTCGTTAAGCTTCTTTGCGTATTGGCCAGGAGCTAACCCTTCATACTTGCGGAACATGCGAATAAACGTGTTTGCATTGTTGCACCCGACCATTAGTGCTAAATCTCCAATTTTGATATCTTTCTGCTGACGCATAATCTCTTTAGCTTGCTGCACACGATAAAAATTCAAGTAATCTTTAAAATTTTCTCCGGAATGATTTTTGAAAGCGATACTGACATAACCAGGAGAGAAGTTAAACTCCTCCGCTATCATGCTAAGCGATAAATCCCTATTGTAGTTGTCATGAATATATTCAATCATCCGCTTTACCGTACTGTTATCCATCATTTCATTCTGCTGATCAATCGTATCCATCATGGCGCCGAACAAGGAAGTAATGGCGGAAACCATAAGCTCCTTCGATTCGCCGTGCTGTACGATGTCCAGAGATTCCTTATGAGCTTGAACGAACTCTTCGAAAGGCATATTCAACTGCTGGATAATTCGGCTCAGCGTAGCCAACACAAGCAGGCTGAACTGGTCGAGCTGCTGCCTGGTTAACTGCCTTTGCTCCAGATTTTCCGATAGCAGGCGGTTTAGCGTATTTAAAGCATTCTCCCGCTTGCCGCGAATCACATAGCTGATCAGCTCGCGTTCCGTATCGATAGGATAATAATAGCTGACCATCTGCACTTGACTGAGTTGTTTATAAGTAATGACAGAAGTCTTGTCCACTGCCGATCTCCTCTTCAGAATATCAAGCGCCTGGATAAAGGAGCGGTCAATTTCCCCAGCAGAAATTACAGGCTGGCCTACAGCTGCAGTCAATCCGTATGCATGCGCGTCCTCGATTTGAGCCATCGCTTTCATGAGCTTCTTCTGAATGGATTCTGTATCGGATTCACTGATTATGAAGACAAATTTGGTGAAATCATGATCAAGCAGTTCACAAGGGAAATGAACTTTCAACTGCTCATGAATAATCAAGGAAGTCTTTGATTTTATCGTAAGAATCGCATCTTTCGAATATTGCTCCTCCAATTCCTTAGCGTTCGAGAATGAAATCACACAAACGCTCAAGTTGCTAGAAAGGCTTTGCAGTTGATGTGCATTTAGCAGGTCATCCACCTTGTCAGGTGGAACGAGTCCATGGAGCAAATCCCGCAGGAACTTGTCTCTCATCGAGAGCTTGTGCTCATGTAGCGCGGATTTCATCTGTTCATTGGCTTTACTTATACTCGTCGCTGTCTCGTTCAAGAAAGCGAATTCATCTGCTCCCGCAGGCTCACCGTAGCTCTTGAACAATCCGACGAGATGACCCACAGGCCGGTACATACGCCTGGAAACTGCATAGGCGAACGCAAGTCCCACAAAGATAAGAATGGCTAATAGAAGTACAGCCCCTTTTAAATTAGGGGAAAAGGAGTCTACCAAAGAGTAGTTCTGTGTAACATACATATACGACCATTGCGGCATCGTATTCGAGCGGATTAAATGGAAATCGAATTCATCATTGGATAGCTTCTTATAATCCACGGTTGCCTGTTCATCCAGTTGTGCCAGTGGATAGGCAAGCAATTGCTTTTTCCGTTTATCGTCAAAGTTTGATTTAAGCGTTACGTATCGGCCATTCTCGATAATGGCAAAAGCTTCTTGCGCATCAGGCGATAGGGGTGGCAGCAGCAATTGTTCAAAGAATGAGACAACAAAAAATAATGAATTCCCTATTCCTACCCGTTCCGGATTAAGGATTCGTATGGATGCGCTTTCATTGTTCGTCGACGTTATATTTTGACTGCTCGATATCGTTATGTTTGGACTCGTACTGTCTGTACCTAATTGTGCCAAATCCTCATTAGTGATTCCCATATCTTCCATATAGCGTCTTCTATCCGACGAAATTTGCGGCGTAATAACCAAATCGTCGTTAGTCTTCATTAAATCGATGCTATAGCCGAATTCAGAGAATGCATCTATATGATTTTTCAGTGCATAAGAGGCTTGCGTGATCTCATAGTAATCGCGATCTTTTTCAGCGAATTTAACAACATGATCATCTAATCTCAATTGTGTAATTAAATTGAAAGAAACACCGAGTTTCGTGTCAATTTTGTCGCGCGATTGCATGAGAAAATTCTGCTGCTTCTGGCTTAATTCCGATCGCACATTTTGGCTGTCCTTAAAAAAAGAAAGGCAGACAGCAATCATAGTGTAAGCGAATATAATAACCAGATAAGCGATAAGTAGTTTTGTGAAAAAGGATTTTCTAAGCAATGTGATCTCCCCTTGATGATTCCTTTATAAATTGAAAATCACCCAATGGTAAAATTCGTATCCTTATTGGGTGAGCGTATATCTTTACACTCTTTTGGAAATATCTAACTCACACTATATATGAATATGAAAATACCGTCCATTCCCAAAATTCATACACATCCGCCAAAGTGGTAAGTATTATATTCTTGAATCCTATTACTCACTGTGTGGAATAGTATATATAACAATATTCTAAAAAGGTTGGTGGCATAATGTCTCCTGTAGCAAAGCTGTTTAAATGGGGAACGTGTGTGTATGAGGCATTTCTGGCTCTGCCTGTCCTCGGCGGTCTCTTTATTATAGCCAATGGTTGGGTCCCACTTGCCGTTGCCTTCTTACTCCACGCTGTAGCCATTGTAATCCTGCAAAGAGAGCGGAAACCCATCGTAGGGAATGTTCTAGGCATTATCACCTCGATTTTAGCGTTTATCCCACTCTTAGGTTGGATCATGCATGGCATCACTGCGCTCGTACTGCTCGTTGAAGGGATTTCCTCTTCACGTCAGGCAAATCGTTATTAATAAGAGCACCTAAATCGTCAGAAAAATAACCCGCCCCTATTCAGGAGTGGGTTATTAGCGTTTATTCTTAAATATGATATATACCTTTATGATTGCCCGAGATTGTATCAACGTCCTGCCGATTGGGAATCGGCCCGCCGGGTTCCACTCTCATTAATGTAACGCCCGTTTGCGTTGCCATTGCCATTCTCAAAACGTTTGCGTTCCGTACGCTCCATCTGAACAATCTGACCTTCATGCACTACGATGTGCAAGGAGCCAAATTCCATATCATCCAGAAGCCCTGCAATCCGCGTAAGCCATAAATCATCCACTTTCAGCGGTTTAGCCATTCTCTAGCCTCCCTTTCCCCATCCAAAGGATTATATCCGCCTAAATTCCATAATTCCGTTATTACCAACCCGTATACTATGAATTAACTTAGCACGGAACCAAAAGTACTGTCAATGGGCATTTTTTCGTGATAACCAGCTTTTAATAATCATCGTCACCAAAGCCAACAACAGGAGCAGTGAAGCTACTGCAAAAGAGGCTGAAAATTGATATTCATTGTACAAAATCTCAACATGCAGCGGCAGTGTATTCGTCTCCCCACGTATATGCCCGGACACCACAGAAACTGCGCCGAACTCGCCCATGGCCCGCGCATTACACAAAATAATACCGTACAATAAACCCCATTTAATATTAGGAAGCGTGACTCTGAAAAAGATTTGCCACCCATGTGCTCCGAGGGTAATCGCTGCCTCTTCCTCCTGTGTCCCTTGATCCTCCATCAGTGGAATCAACTCACGTGCCACAAAGGGAAAGGTCACAAACAGCGTGGCCAACACGATGCCTGGAAGCGCAAATACGATCTTGATATCATGGGCGCTCAGCCAAGGGCCAAACCAACCGTTGGCGCCGAAGACGAGCACAAAGATCAGACCGCCGATGACAGGCGATACTGCAAAGGGGAGATCTATCAAGGTAATGAGAAACCCTTTGCCGCGAAAACGAAACTTGGTTACTGCCCATGCAGCCGCTACGCCAAAAAAGGTATTCAGTGGTACAGTGATCGCTGCAACAAGCAACGTCAGCCGTAAAGCGGATCGGGCATCTGGATCGGTCAGAGCAGCTATATATACGTCCCAGCCCTTTTTCAGCGCCTCTGTCAGCACAACAATCAAAGGCAAGGCAATCAGCCAAAAAAGGACTAGTCCAGCAGCTCCGATCAACACCCATTTTACAGCCTTGGTTTCCGTTGTCGCTGGCGAGGACGTATTCTTCTGTAGCCGGGGGGCTTGGAGTGGGATGGTGCCTGCCACAAGTTATTCCTCCTTTAAAGGGTTTTACGAAAGCATGATTAGCTTCTGAAAAATGCCGAACAACGGGAAATATGATGTGTCTTCGAGTGAATTTGGGAGTTATCGGATGGTCTGCTATCTCCGAATTTGTTGACCCTAATTACTGGTAATGAGTCACTCCAAGGAATATTGGACTTCCGATCGCTGTTATCCTCAGATTTCCTGATTTGAACCGCTCCTCGCGGTAGAAATCCGAGGATAAAGGCGAACGCTGGCGCTTCTCCAGTTCCAAAATTCCTCTCCGCTCCTTTTTTACCAGTCATCTGGTTTCAAAACTCGAGATCGCTATCGCTCCTCCAACTACAAAGCGAATTTACTCTGCGACTCCTCAATTTACCGAGGTTCTGCATTTCATGGAAGCGAGTATGCTTCGTAAAATAAAGTCGTCATTTACCTGTTCGGATGTAGCCTCGCTAATACTCGCTCAGCAAGTTCTAATACAAAAACATTAGAGAATAGGGAATAAAATCTGAGTAAAACCGAAAGACTTACCGCGAAGTCTTACGCACCCAACGCTGGAGCGTATTAATGACTAACAGCATTAAAAAGGAAATGAGAAGCAGGAGCAACGCAACGGCGGTAGCACCAGCGTAATCATACTGCTCCAGTTTGGACATAATAAGTAAAGGAGCAATCTCCGTTCTCATCGGCATATTGCCGGAGATGAACACAACAGAGCCGAATTCACCAATACCACGGGCAAATGCCAAAGCAAAGCCTGTTAACAACGGCGGGAACAGCTCAGGCAGTACTACTGAACGAAAGGTTCTCCAGCGGCCTGCACCGAGGGTTGCCGAGGCTTCCTCCATATCTCGGTCCAAATCCTCCAGCACCGGCTGTACCGTTCGCACGACGAACGGTATCCCGATGAACATTAAGGCAAGGGTAATGCCAAGCGGAGTAAATGCCACCTTTAATCCTAGTGGCTCAAGCCACGCCCCGATCCAACCATTTGTGGCATAAAGAGCCGTCAAGGAGACACCAGCTACAGCTGTCGGTAAAGCAAACGGAAGATCGATCAGCGCATCAAATATTCTTTTGCCCGGAAATTCGTAACGCACTAGTACCCACGCCAGCAAGAGACCTAGAATAGCATCCACAAAAGCAGCAGCCGCTGCCGTAGACAGGCTGACACGATACGAAGCCAATACACGCGGATCGGTAGCTACATCCCAGAATTTCGCCCAGCTCAGCCCAGTAGAATTGAACAACAATGCTGAAAGTGGCAAGAGTACCACGAGACTCAGGTAAAGTACGCTGTACCCCATCGTTATCCCAAAACCGGGTAGTATCCTTCGCCGCGTTGTCGCCGATACAGCTGTAGTCGTTGCGGTGACATTCATCCCCTATTCATCCTTTCTCGCCTTCGGCAGGTTAGCCGATCAGCCCCTTACTAGGGACAAATCTCTTAAAGAAAAATATAATTTTCGTTTTATTAATCTGTTATTTAGCACCCGGCACATAGATCTTGTCAAAGATCCCGCCATCGTTAAAATGCTTCTCTTGCGTTTCTTTCCAGGTTCCGAATTTATCAGCCAATGTGAAGAGCTTTATTTCCGGAAACTTATCTTTATATTGTTCTTTCACGCTTTCTAGCGTTGGACGGTAGTAGTTCTCAGCCGCGATTTTTTGTCCTTCCTCCGTATAGAGATACTTCAAGTAAGCCTCGGACACTTCACGCGTATTTCTTTTATCCACAACCTTATCTACTATTGCTACCGGCGGTTCAGCCAGAATGCTCTCAGATGGATTTACGATATCGAATTTATCTGGACCAAGCTCTTCTACAGAAAGGTAAGCTTCATTCTCCCATGCAATCAGCACATCGCCAATTCCACGCTCTACAAAAGTGGTTGTAGAACCGCGCGCACCCGTATCCAGCACCGGAACATGTTTGAACAATTCTTTTACAAATTCCTCAGCCTTAGCTTCGTCGTTATTGTTGTGGTCTAGCGCGTAACCCCACGCCGCCAAGTAGTTCCAACGTGCGCCACCTGATGTTTTCGGATTTGGTGTAATCACTTCTACGCCTTCCTTAAGCAAATCCGGCCAATCTTTGATTCCTTTTGGATTTCCTTTGCGTACTAAGAATACGATCGTCGAGGTGTACGGTGAACTGTTATGATCAAATTTACTTTGCCAGCCTTCATTAATAAGTCCCTTTTCCTGCAAGGCATCAATATCATAACCAAGTGCTAAGGTCACAACATCCGCTTCCAGACCATCAAGTACAGCACGGCTTTGTTTCCCCGATCCACCGTGGGATTGTTTAATGGTGACCTTCTGTCCTGTTTCTTTCTCCCAATAGGCAGCAAAAGCTTTATTATAATTCTCGTACAATTCGCGAGTAGGGTCATAAGATACGTTCAGTAGTTCTACTGGATCTTTAGATGGAGTTTTTGTTGCTTCAGCCGCATTTGTGGCCTCCGCTGAATTGGTTGTTGCTGGTGCGTCTGTTGCCGAACTAGCACTATTGCCGTTGTTGTTATTGCTGCCGCAAGCAGTAGTAAGCCCTGCCGTCAGCAACAAGCTAAACCCTACAAGAAGCCCTTTATTCATCTTTTTCTTCATCTTTTCCACTCCCCCATGTTTTTCTTGCCATCATTTCTTTCCTGTGGATAACAAAAAGAACGGAGGAAAGCCCACGTATGGCAGGTCAAACCGGTCCTATGACACGTGTCTGCGAGCCTAATGCAGGCGTTCCTCCGTCTGTACGGTAAGAACTTTCTTCAATTATTCCTATCTACTTAGTTGGTTTATATGGATATAATACTGAAACCCTTTAACCGTGTCAAACCTTTTTTTCCAACCAATGACAAAGGAATCTTTCAAATCCCACGCTATACAGGCAATGGTGTGGGTTCCTGTAAGATCCACTTGTTATTGATGCTATAAAGTAATATTATTGCTACAGCTTATGGTCTAGAGAAATTACCGCTTAATGTCGGGAGTGAGAATCATGGGTATGGATTTAGAGTACGTCCCTGCGCCGATAAGACCACGGCTTCATAGGAGAATGTCTCAAGAAATTAGTCGAAGGATTAGGGGAACTTACCGTTATGATACAACGGTCTGGAGGACAGCAATCGCTGGTCTTTGGATCGTTTGCTTTTTAGCCTTCACCACTGCCGTATTAGGTATACCCACTGGATTAGGGGTGCCAACAGATATTGCACTTGCTGCAGGTACGAGTACCATTCTGCTGGCCATTGCCAGCAATATCATTGCTGTACTGATCGCGTTGACCGGACTGCGCATCCCACGACTATTCGCAGGCTGTGTATTGAGCGATGTTGGAGCGATTCTACTAATCTTATATTACGCAGACTTTGAGATTGAAGCTGCGGCTCTCATTGCTGTTCTACTATCCGTATTAGGTGCATTGGGCGGATTAGCCATCGGACTGCTGCGCAGCAAAAGAATAACCATGGGACTTCTGCTTACCATTACGGTAACTTTTTCCCAACTTGCTCTGGCAAACGGAGTGCAGGAAATACCTACTTTGGAACCCATTGATATCAGTGATTCTGATGTGATTCCATTGACAGCCGCAAGTCCGTCACAACCTGGCAATCAAGCCTATCAGACCTTCACTTATGCCAGCGGTAAGGATCTGCATCGGACCGAATACGGCAAGGATACCAATGTGATCTCTTCTACAGTAGATGCTTCTGCTTATATTAAGGATTGGTCAAAACTCCGCACTTTATTCTGGGGATTTGATTATAATGCACTTCCACTGAACGGCCGAGTATGGATGCCTGAGGGCGATGGTCCCTATCCGGTAGTTCTGATGGTGCACGGAAATCATATGATGGAAGATTACTCTGACGGAGGGTACGCTTATCTCGGTGAACTCTTGGCCAGCCGGGGGTTTATCGCAATTTCGCTGGATGAGAATTTCCTGAACTATTCTGCTTGGTCCGGTATTCCGGACAATGATTTCAAAGTACGGACCTGGATCATTCTGAAACACCTGGAACAGCTAGCAGCTTTCTCGGATGAACCAGACAATCCTTTTTATCAAAAAATAGATTTCACAAAAACCGCCCTGCTCGGCCATAGCCGTGGAGGACAAGCTGTTGCTATGGCAGCAGACGCCGAACGTTGGTTCAAAAATGATCCCGTTATGAAGGCAGTAGATCGTTTTAATATAGCCTCTGTGGTCGCCCTTGCCCCTACGGATAAAACGATAGACGATCAGCAAGCCCGTCTCAAGGATGTCAACTATTTGACTCTGCAAGGGGCTCGTGATGGGGATGTACATGATTTCTATGGTGACCGCCAGTATATACGTACTTCCTATTCTCCTGGATCCCCTGCTTTCAAAAGCTCGCTGTATATTGCGGACGCCAATCACAGTCAATTCAACAGTGATTGGGGCGCGTATGATCAGACATTACCTGCTGGCCTCTTTTTAAATCGAGCGCAAACTATGGATGCAGACAAGCAGCGGCAAATCGCTAAAGTGTATGTATCAGCTTTTCTAGAGACCACTTTGCATGGAAAAGACGAATACCAGAGCTTGTTCCGGGATTACCGCAGCGGACTGAAATGGCTACCGGAGACCACTTACTACAATCGATTCCAGGATGGGGGATATCGGCCTGTAGCCACATTTGACGAGGACCGCAACAAGAATACCGTTAATCTCGGAACAGCAGAAGCATCCGGATTATCCTGGTCGGAAGAGCTCGCGAAGGATCGTGAATCGAAGAGCAAAGCCACATATGGTGTCGTTCTTGAACGCACAGCCAAAAAAGACGAGGAAGCTTATTACAACATTAAGCTTAAAGACAGTGTTGTTACTGAAATGGCCCTTTCAGACGCAGATGGCCTTACATTTTCCTTAGCAAACCTCAATGGTGATATCAAAGATGAACTAAGTATTCCGCTACCTCCCAATGTAGAGGTTGAGTTAACTGACAAAAATGATACCTCGGCACGCTTGCCGTTAAGTGAGGTAATGGATATTCTTCCACTTCCGCAAACTCAGTTCACGTTATTCCCATGGCTTGAAGAACGGATTAATGATGGGAAGTACGGTGATCTGTCCGAAGCTGTATTTCAGACCTATGAGATGCCGTTCGAACAGTTTCAGGAGGAAGAACCTGAGCTAGAGCCTGAGAACCTGACGGAAATCACCTTCTACCTTGAAGCCGAGGGAGATAAAATCATGCTAGATGACATCGGCTTTTACGATCTAGGAATTCGAAATATGTTTTAAGGTAACTTGCCATTATACCATTTAAGGCCTTCCCTCAGCACATGTACAGCTGATTGGAAGGCCTTTTATTTTGATGAATTTGGGGGAATAGCCTCTAACATTGAAACATACAATAACCTATTCCCAGCCTACACGGCTTGAATACAGACCGGTGTCTTTATCTTCAGCTCGTTCCCTGTAGGAATTAATCTGCCACTGTCACTATCGATGGAGAACGAAGTAATAATATCACTATTTTGATTCGCAGCGAGCAGCTTGCCACCAATAATGGCGAAATTACGCGGAGTACGTCCGCCTGTAACCTGCCAATCTACCGCTTCAAGATGACCTGTTGAACCCTCAATATGGAACAAGGCGATACTATCTTGTCCCCGGTTTGAGACATACAAGAATTTACCACATGGCGATACATGAATATCGGAAGCTGTATCATCACTACCCGCATTATATTGCTCTGGAAGCGTGCTGACATGCTGTAAAATGCTGAGATTTCCATTCTGCTCATCATTAGCAAATACCGTTACGGTACAGTTTAGCTCATTCGCCAGATAAATCCATTGTCCTGAAGGGTGTACCGCCAAATGGCGTGGGCCTGAACCTGGTGGAAGATTAATCTCCCGATGCTTAGACAGCTTACCTTCTTCAAGGCGATAAATCAGGATTTGATCCAGTCCCAAGTCGCAAACCAGTATATGCTTGCCGCTTCCATCCGGAATGACGGAGTGTGGATGCGGAGCTTCCTGACGGTCTTCACGAATTCCTGAACCTACATGTTTCACTTGATCAGACATGACCTGAAGCGAACCATCCTCATTTACTGGAAATACGTTGGCATTGCCACCGGAATAATTAGAGACGAATATGTAATCTTGCTTAGGACTGATCGAGACATAACAAGGAGCGCCACCTTCCGTAGGACGACTTCCAAGTGGACTCAACGCTTTAGTAACAGGATCAATAGCAAAAGCATAGACCTCGCCCTCATCCTTCTCACTAACCGCATAGAGCACGCTGCCTGTGCTGTTTACTGCTAAAAACGATGGATTCTCAATGCCCTTAGTACCCTCAAGAATCTTCATTTCCCCTGATGACGGACTAAGTGAGCAGAGTAGAATAGCTTCCTCACCTTCAGGGTTGTACGTTCCCACATAAAACAATACCTCATTAAGCCGTTCCATAGTAGCGACTCCTTTGTTTGTATAAATTGTATTTACTTCTTAATTACCCTTTACTGATAGCAACTCACTCAGTATTTTATAATATTTTTTCACTATAGCATGTTTATAGTTGTAATACATTATCGAGTTCAATTTCGAAGCCATTTCCTAACTCTCCCGGCAGTAGTAAGTTTTTACAAGTGGTTTAAACATGATTGGCAAGGTTAATAGTAGACATCGAAAACAACAAAACGAAGGAGTTGAAGTAACATGAGTTTTTTATGGATGTTAATTGTTGGTGGGATCATTGGTTGGTTAGCGGGTCTGATTATGGGCAGAGATATTCCAGGCGGGGTAATTGGTAACATTATCGCAGGTATTATCGGTTCATGGCTCGGTGGCGTGCTTCTGGGAAGCTGGGGACCTAAAGTAAGTGATTTCTATTTCTTCCCTTCTTTGATCGGAGCCGTTGTTCTGATCTTTATCGTCAGCCTTATTCTTCGCTCAACAAATGGGCGTAGCCGTTCATAAGCTTAGGCTGAACCAATAATTGTTGGACTACTTATATTATTAAAAAAATAGCAGGTCAAGGTTAACTACCTTGACCTGCTATTTGGTGTTTTCGGCCTCTTTCTACTTAATGTAGTATGCAGTGCTTTTCACGGAGCTACTACCTCCATACAGCGGCTACACTTCAATGTTCTGCCATCGTTTTTCTGTTATAATGGAGATAAAAGTGACTCAAATCATAGAGAGGTCGTGAATCATGGGTAGCATTAACCCCTCACTCCTACATATCGGCTCCACTATAGGGACCTTGCTCATGGCGCTAATGGTTATTTTTATTCGTCTAAAAGCTAGCGCACGTCCGGTTACCATTCGAAAAATATGGATTCCACCTCTCGGGATGTCGACTGGCTTTGCCATGTTCGTTGTACCTGAAGTTAGGTTTCCTTTATGGTGGGCAGCACTCGCCTTTTTGATTGGCTGGTTCATCTTCGCGTATCCTCTAATACGCAGCACAAACTTCGAACAACGGGATGGACAAATTTATGCTCAGCGTTCTAAGAGCTTTGCTTTCATTCTGCTCGGACTCCTTTTAGTTCGCACCTTACTTCATGAATTTATTAATAGTTATGTCAGTATCCCTCAGTCCGGTGGATTATTCTTCATCTTAGCCTTCGGAATGATTCTTCATTGGAGATTCTTTATGTACAAACGTTATAAAGCTATGACCTCCTCGGAGGCACAGTCCTTACAGTCATAAGTATATGTTGTTATTCTAAGAAGCCATTTCAATTCATACGATTGAGATGGCTTCTTACGTGGATGAATACCATGTAGGAAAAAACATTTTTCTGTGTCCGATGTTAGGTAACTTGTGGAGGGATACGTTAAAATATATGCATACCTAACAATAGAAAGCGAGGTCAAGGCAATTGAAAAGTAAATCAAGAAAAGTTGCCATCGTCGGTGCCGGGATGGTCGGTTCCAGCTGCGCCTACTCCATGGTCAATCAGGCCATTTGCGACGAGATCATGATGATCGACCGCACCTATGACCGCGCTATGGCACAAGCACTTGATCTCTCACACTGCATGGATTTCACAAGCACACGTACCAAGGTGTATGCAGGAACCCATAGCGACTGCGCAGGAATGGATGTAGTTATCTTAACCGCCGGCGCTAATCCAAAGGCAGGGCAGACAAGACTTGACGTCCTTGAAGCCTCTGCAGTCATTACTAGAGAAATTATCACCAACATTATGGCTGGGGGATTCGATGGAATATTCGTAGTCGCCGCTAATCCAGTCGATATTGTCACTTATATGGTATGGAAAATATCAGGGCTGCCTCGCCACAGAATCATTGGTACAGGAACCTCCATTGACTCTTCGCGCCTAAAGACACTACTGTCTGATGTGTTCTCCATAGACCCACGCAGCGTTAACGGCTACGCACTTGGAGAACATGGTGAATCCCAGTTTGTAGCTTGGTCACATGTGACGATTGGCGGCAAGCCCATCCTGCAAATTATGGATCAGCATCGTGAGCGGTTCCAGCATCTGGATCTGGAGGATATCTCCCGCAAGACCAAAGATGCGGGCTGGGAGATATTCACTAAAAAAGGCTCCACACATTTCGGTATTGGCAGCGCACTGGCTTACATTACTCGTTCCATTCTGAATGATGAGCATAAGATCATTGCCGTATCCGCAATTCTGGATGGAGAGTACGGGCAAAGTGGTATATGTACCGGCGTACCTGCCATTATTGGCAACACTGGAATTCAAGAACTACTGGAGCTTAACCTAAACACCGAAGAAGCGGAGAAATTCAACGCCTCCTGCAGCATTGTTCGCTCAGGCATTGAGAGCCTACACTTGGAAGACAGCATTTAATCTCCTGCAAACGGAAAAAATCGCTCTTTGGGGATCGGTAGATAACACCAATACCCTAAAGAGCGATTTTTTTATCCTTGATCTTTAACCTTTAATGCTCGGATACTGTTCAGTACAGCCAGCACGGTTACCCCAACATCTGAGAATACAGCCTCCCACATCGTGGCAATCCCAAATGCGCCGAGAATAAGAAATATAGCTTTAACACCTAAAGCGAAAATAATATTTTGCCATACGATCATCCGTGTACGCTTGGCAATGCCGATAGCAACAGGAATCTTCGAAGGTTCATCGGTCATAATTACAATATCTGCCGCTTCAATCGCAGCATCGGAGCCCAGTCCGCCCATTGCGATCCCAACATCTGCTCTAGCTAGTACTGGGGTATCGTTAATTCCATCACCGACAAAAATAATTTTCTCGCGATGTGACTTTTCACGATCCAGCTTCTCGATGGCCTCTACCTTATGCTGCGGCAAAAGCTCCGCGTGAACCTCATCTACACCTAACTGCTTCCCAACATCTTCAGCTACAGAAGAAGCATCGCCAGTTAACATCACCGTTTTACGGATGCCAAGCTTCTTGAGGCTCTGAATAGCCTGCTGCGAGTCTTCCTTCACTTCATCTGCAATCACCAGATAACCCCCATACTGATGATCCACCGCGATGTGAACAACTGTACCGCTCTGCGCAGGCACCTCATAAGTTATGCCCTCTCGCTCCATCAGACGCGCGTTACCTGCAAGTACGGTCTTGCCTTCAATCGAAACCTCGATCCCATGACCGGAGATTTCGTTGTAATTCGAGATCGCTTCCTTAGAAATCTGTTCTCCATAAGCTGCCCTAATCGATTCGGCAATCGGATGGTTCGAATGGCTCTCCGCATAAGCAGCTGTCTGCAGCAATTCATCCTTAGAATTGCCACCTGACGGATAAATTCCTGTAACCTTAAATTGCCCCTTAGTCAACGTTCCGGTCTTATCAAAGACAACTACTTTCACATCATTCAGCGCTTCAAGATAGTTGCTTCCTTTAATCAGAATACCACTGCGTGAAGCTGCTCCAATCCCTCCGAAGAAACCAAGTGGAATCGAGACCACAAGCGCACATGGACAGGAGATTACGAGGAATACAAGCGCCCGGTAAATCCAATCTGAGAAGGTTGCCCCGCTAATCACTAGCGGAGGAACGATAGCTAGCAGCACAGCTGTGATCACTACTATAGGTGTGTAAGCTCGTGCAAACTTAGTAATAAAGTTCTCTGTTTTGGCTTTGTTGCTTGAAGCATTCTGTACCAACTCCAGAATTTTGGATACGGCTGATTCTCCAAAGGTCTGTGTAACTTGCATTGTAATAACGCCGTTCCGATTAATAAATCCACTTAATACTGTGCTTCCCGGTCCAGCCGAACGCGGTACAGACTCCCCGGTAAGTGCTGATGTATCCATCATGGCGCTTCCCTCAAGGATCGTTCCGTCCAGAGGTACCTTCTCACCCGGTTTCACAACAATCACATCACCGATCGCTACTTCCTCAGGGGAGACTCGTTTTAGATCATTTCCAAGCTTAAGGTAAGCAAATTCGGGACGGATATCCATAAGTGCCGTGATAGATCGACGTGAACGGTTTACTGCTAGACCTTGGAACAACTCTCCGATTTGGTAAAAGAGCATAACCGCTACGCCCTCTGGATACTCACCAATCGCAAAAGCACCGATGGTTGCAAGAGACATCAAGAAATTCTCATCAAATACCTGACCCCGGATAATGTTCTTAACCGCCTGCCAGACAACTTCACTACCCACGATGAGATAGGCTGCTAAGAAAATCAGCAGTTCTACTACACCCTCCACCGGTAAGAATATTCCGGCAAGCGCGAGTATCCCACCGCCACCTAACCGCAGTAGAATCTTACGGGTATCGCCTTCTCCATGCTCGTGGCTGTGGCCATGGCTGTGACCATCCGCATCATCATGCTTATGTCCGTCTGCAGCCTGATGATCGTGTTCATGGCCATGTTTGTGATCCTCTCCATGCTTATGACTACCGTTATTCTGCAGCTTGCGACTGCCCTGAGTCTTCTCTCTTACATTTACATGGGGCTCAAGCGCCTTCACCGTTTTCTTTGCTTCAACAATCGCCGATTCCTCATAACCTGCGGCGGTTTCCATCGTCATTGTCTTCGTAACAAAATTAACGGAACAAGACGATACGCCCTCGATTTTCTTCACTTTATCTTCGATTTTCCTTGCGCAATTGGCGCAATCTAAGCCTTCTAATTCCCACTGACGTTTTACTTTTCCTTGCATCGTATCCATACGGCACATCTCCTCAAATAAAAACCATATATGAGCACTTGTTCATATGTTTTCTTATTGCTATTATATTCCCTTTATTTTTGAAGGTCAATACGTCATATACACCATTTTTCTCCGCTCTCATAAAAATTAAATAAATTGATTTTTTCGTGAAAATATGGTAAATCATGTATGATTGCACCCGAGATGAATTGGCAACTAAATTACACAGAAGGAAGGATGAATGTAGACCATGTCAAAGCTAGCCAAGACGTCTTCTTTTTCACAGAAATACCCAGTTTGGACCGTTGTTATTATTGAGGTGCTGTTACTTTTAGCTGTATCTGCCGCCGGGACTTACGCTACAATTAAAGAGCTTTCGTATACCGCCCCTGTACTGATCTCCTTTATTCCAATCGCGCTTGTACTGATCATCTACTTCACGGTTAAGAACAAATGGAGTGATCTTGGCTTCCGTCCTCTGAATACCATTTCCTCTGGGAAGTGGATTTATTACGCACCTCTAGCTGTCGTCCTGATCACCATATCCTTTAAAGGTTTTCGTGAGATCAGTACGTCTGAGGTGTTGTTCTTTATCTTCTTCACCCTGCTTGTAGCCTTTGTGGAAGAAAGTATTTACCGCGGATTGATTTTCAAGACTTTACTCACTAAGGGCGCTAAAACGGCTGTGATTACTTCAAGCATACTCTTCTCTATTACCCACTTGCTTAATGCTTTATCCGGTACAGACATGACGCAAATCCTCCTACAGCTCGTATATTCTCTTCTGATCGGTTTTGTGCTTACCTTGTTGATGCTGAAAAATAATAATATTCTACCGCTGATATTGTTTCATTTTGTACATAATCTAATTCAGTTTGTTGGTAACGATAATACAAGCGAATATATGGGGATCGATCTATTCATCCTTCTCGTACTCGCTGTGCATTGTCTCTGGCTGGCTCTATCCTTTAGAAAACCAACCCTATCGAGCAACCTAAATCAATCTAGTTAACGCAAAAGAGCGGTTCTCCAATAATCGGAGAACCGCTCTTTTTTGAAAAGTACAGCTATTCATGACGGACATGTTCATGCGTCTGCAGAAAAATCTGCTCTACATGCGCATCGTTGAGCGAATAAAATACCGTCTTCCCTTCTTTACGACGCTTCACAATTCGTAAATTCCGTAAATAACGGAGCTGATGGGATATCGCAGATTGGCCCATATCAAGGATCACAGACAAATCGTGTACACATAGTTCTTTCTGGGACAAAGCGTAAATGAGCCGCACTCGTGTGGGATCACCCAACGCTTTGAACATCTCTGCCATTTTATCCGTTATTTCTCGGTCAGGCAGAATCAATGCAATGGATTCCGGTTCAAGCTCCGAACCCTTGCATGTGTTATCGCAATCTTCTAATGCCGTTGGCTCCATGCTATCGCCTCCTCCACCAGCTAGTCAGCTTTGCTGATTGTTTTCCTCAATTATATGAAAACCAGCTCTGGATGTCCATGGAGAAGGCGTTTATAAGAATCGCTGTAAATCAGACCGCTTTACGATAAAAGGAGAATAGTCCTGCCGCAAAAAATACAATAAAACTACCGCCCACTACCATCATCAGCGTTTCGAACGGTAAATTAAAAGCCCCAAACGTGTCATCACCATACGGCATCATAGCCAACATCGGTTGTACCCAAGGATAATAGGGGCCATAGGTTGAAGAATTGGCGATCAGCATATTAGGAATGGTCAGACTCACATTCAGCGCCAGCGGTGCGCCAAAACTGCTCCAGCCTTGAGAGATAGCCAGTTGCAGTGCAGCGAGTGGCAGACAGGCAATAAAGCCGCCAAATACCGAGCTAAGCAGCAGCGACCAAGGGATAGAATCCGGAATATTTCGGAATAAACCCATTCCCAGCACCATCACCAGGAACGTTAGTTGAACCGCAGCCAGCAATCCGATAATCATCACATATTTTGAGAGGTACACTGATAACCGAGTCACAGGCAGAGACAGCAACATCTTCCAGCCTCCGTCATGATGCTCATAACGACAGATCAGCGCTGCGAAAATACCCGAAAGCACAGGTAGAAACAGCAAGGCATGCATCATGGACATCACATTTAACAACAGTTCCCAACTCATCTTCTCCCCTTGATTATCCGCCAATGCCCCGGGAAGTAATGCTAAAATCGGACTGCCTATAACTAAAAGCCAGACATATGATTTAGACATTTTTAATCGTTCTGCCGACAACACTCTCCAAAATGAATTCATCGTTAATCCACATCCTTTCGTGCGAAGTGCAGTGCACCCGGCAAAAGAATCAGCAGCCCCAGCAGCAACCCTGCACCGCTAAATAAGAGACGATGCGAAGATTCCCAAGCCATATATGGCCATGTTAAAGGAACCCACTCCGAAAGTAACATGGAGAAGATAGACACCAGAGATAAGGTTATTCCAAGAGCAACTGGCAATGTCTGATTACGGTTAGCCAGAGAAAGCCACAGCTGCAAAGCGATAACCGGCAATGCTGCAATATAGGACATAAAGCCAATTCGTAACACATCCAAATACGGAATCAGTTCGACCTTGAAGCCCAAAACAAGCCCTAAACCAACTGTACCCACCGAGAGCAGCAAACAAGAAACAGCCACTAGCACCAAACATAACACCAGCTTAGCCATAAATACTGAAGTACGTGAGATAGGTAGTGCCAAGAGCTGCTTCCATGAGCTCATCTGATGTTCTACATTTGCAATCAACGAGCATACTAAGGTCCCTCCAAGAAAAAGAGCAATGGGCACAAATGCAGCTACATTGTTCAGAAGCCCACCCCATAAATCCGCACTATACTGCTCGCGAAGATAATCATAACGAAGGCCGAAGTTCAAGCCTTGCATGGCTACAAGTCCAAGCGGTCCAAGAAACACTAGAAACCAGAGTCCCTTGCCACGGATTTTGAGCCAATCCGCCGACAGTGCCCGCCACATCATGATTCCTCTCCTCCTACAACCTGCAGGAAGAAGTCCTCAAGTGATTGTCTCCGCTCCTCTACACGATAAATAGCATGCCCATTCTCTACCAACGCTTTGACTAGCAAGGCAACTCTTGCATCGATCATCCGGGAGAAGACTAGCTTTTGGTCTTGAAGTATCCCTGTGTACCCCCGTTCTTCAGCAAGACGCAGCGCGGCCTCCGGGTCCGAGACTGCTAACCGCATTTCTCCCCCGGCTTGCCGCTGCAGATTCGTTATACTATCTTGGTACACCATTTGCCCTTGACGAATAATCCCTACGGTATCCGCCATTTGCTCAATTTCACTAAGCAAGTGACTGGATACTACGACGGTAATCCCTTGTTCCTGCGGCAATCGTTTAATCAGTCCGCGAATTTCCTGAATCCCTGACGGGTCAAGTCCGTTCGTCGGCTCATCCAGAATAAGCAGCTCCGGTTCCCCGAGCAAGGCAGCAGCAATACCTAGTCTCTGCTTCATCCCAAGGGAGAACCCTTTAACTGGACGCTTCTCTTCCCCTGTTAAGGAAACAATATCTAGCACCTCAGCAATCCGTGACTTCGGAGCACCAAGGATACGCCGGATGGCTTCAAGATTATCCACAGCGCTTAAGTGCCCGTAATAGGATGGAGACTCGACAAGCGACCCTACCTTCCGCAAAATTTGCAGTTTATGCTTGCGAAGATCCTGGCCGAAGACTTCAATTCTTCCTGATGTTGGAGTGATCAGTCCAAGCAGCATACGAATTGTTGTTGTTTTCCCTGCCCCGTTCGGGCCAAGAAAGCCATAGATCTCTCCCTTGCGGATGTTCAAATTTAAATTTTCCACCGCAGCCCGGCCACGGTATTTTTTTAATAAATCCTTCGTTTCAATCACTGTTTCTTTCATGTTCCTCACCTCGGTAATAGCATAACGTCCCAAGGTTAAGAACAAGGCGGCACGAAGTTTAAGTTTTGTTTAAATTTAACGATATGGATGTTCAATGAAAATAAAGTCCTAGACCGCCGCTGTTTAATCAGCAAGATTTCTTAGAACAACGGCATAAGGGTAAGGCTTGGACTTGGTAGCCACTCCGTCCTTCTGTAGTCTGCGGCTTCTCGCAAAGGCAACAGTATGGGCGGCGATCGACGAGCGCTGTGCGAATCAGGCATTCAACATTACGAACGGCGACCTGTTTCGTTGGAATGAGTTATAGCCGAAAATCGCTCAATACTTTGGCATGGAAACAGCGCCTCCGTTGCAGATGTCTCTAGACGTTGTCATGGCGGACAAGGAGCAGCTTTGGAACAAAATGATTGAGAAGCATGGGCTTGCTCGGCATTCCTATAAAGACGTATCCTCTTGGCTATTCGGCGATTTCGTGTTTGCATGGGACTACGATTTTTTTGCCGACGGAACTACGGCTCGACGTTTAGGCTTTCACGAATTCGTCGATACCGAAGAAATGTTTATGAACATCTTTGACGACTTCCGCAAGCGTAAAGTCATCCCGTAGATTACCGTATAAATTAAGAATGCCTACCTTATACGTGCTCAACATTTGGTTTTGTTTTATGTGGTTTTAAGCTTTGCAGCGTTACTAATTTTACGCCTAAGAATCTCCGTTCTGTCCATTCGTGCTTTTGATTAAAAATCAAATGACCCGCAGGAGGGGACACTTTTTAAAAGTGTTCCATCTTACGGGTCACCATTCAGAATCGAGGTTTTTGTACTCCTATTCTCCGACCAACCCAACACTGATTGTATTGCCTTGAACAAATACCTGGAAGAACAGTTTAGTTCAGTCCTTGTCCTTTTTAGTGTAATTCAACATGATCGTTTTTGGCTCTGGATTATCCATTGGGTTCTATACCTCATGCGCCTTGACTTGTTATTTCTTCGATGGTGTTTCATTTTTGTGTTCAATAATTTGTAATACTTTTGGTTCAATAGCTTTTAACTGTTGTTCATTTGAACGATTACCTTTAGGAACTTCACCATTAATTTCACCTTGAATTTGTCCATCAACCTGTGTTTTTGCAATGACATCAATTACTTGTTGTTTAGAGACATTTTTAGATGCTGCAATCTCCACAACAGATTTACCTTTTGCTAATTCTTGTTTTAATTCTTCTGGGCTAATTTTTAGTAAAGAAAACAGTTTTGCATCATTTAGATAGGCATCAGCAGAATAATCAGGCTTACCATTTCTAGAGAAAAAACCTTCTACTTTAATGTTTGAAGGTGTAGTCTCACCTCCGATCAGAGAAACACTGATTGTATTGCTCTGAACAAATACCTGATAGAACGGTGTTTTTGATCCCTTTTTGGTGTAATTCAACATAAACGTTTTTTGATCCGGGTTCTCCATTTTCTCCATAGCAAATTCGTACTCTTCGATGTTGCCATACATTTTATCAATTAGATAATCTACCTTCGACTTGATTTCCTGATCGGATAAAGTAGTGATTGGCTTCTCTTTAGGCTCCCAGTTCTCTTGAATCACGTGTTCAATCGCACCCGTAATACTGTTTGTATGAAGGGTAATCTTTTTACCGGTTCCTTCTTTTTCCTGCAGTATGATGCTTGTTTGGACACCTTGAATGCTGCTTGCATCGATTATCTCAAAAGATTTTGTTTCGGGAAATGTGCTATACAGCTTCTCAAGTGTTGCTTTGCCAACCTCATCCACCTTGACTTGTTCAGCAGTCATTGGTGTTCTAGTAAACATTTCAATCAGGGTAGGGGCCGCATATGCTGCGGTTGGAATTAAAATCGCAGCAGCAACTATTCCACCAATCAATCGTTTTTTCATGGTTATTCCGCTCCTTTTTGGTTGTAAATATTGAAAATAAGACTGTTCTATACGTTTGGAAATAACCGGGGGGCACTCCATAGTTTCTGCCTCTTTGTGCAGATGTTCACGGATTTTGCGTTCAGTTAGCATTGATCTTTTCCATCCTTTCTGGGGGGAGATTCCATAAGTTTTTTCGAAGCGCCTGAAGGCCAGCATGATACCTGGACTTGACTGTACCCAGCGGAATATCGAGCAATGTCCCGATTTCCCCAAGAGTATAGTCGTGAAAAAAGCGGAGGATGATCACCATTCGTTGTTTGTCGGTCAGTTTTTGGATTGCCTTCGATATCATTTGGTTCGTCCCATCCATCAACACAGCAGGTTGATCCCAATGAGACTCTTCCCGAGAGAAGGCACGAATGCGTTCAAAAATTCGGAATCTCCGCCAGCTCTTGACCCGAAATCTCTGCACTTGACGGATTACCAAGCCGTGTAGCCAGAAGTGGAAAGGTCGGTTCGTATCGTAGTTAGCAAGTGATGTCCACATTTGCATATAGATCTCATTCATGACATCTTCCCGATCCTGCTGATGATCCACCAGAAAGGAGACTGTCCGGTAGACGTCCTGATAGGTGGCATCATACATCGTATGAAACGCCTGTTGATCACCGTCTTTCATTTTTATGAGTAACTGGTACATGTATTCACTTTGCATTCAGAGGGCCCTCCTAAGTAAGCTGCTTACACACTATATTGTCTCTCTATCAAAAAAAAGTTCGGTTTCCTTTGTTTTTTTTGCAAAAGGCTGATTGTCGGCGGCCATCGATCAGGAAGACTACCAGAAGTGCAACGCCCCATATGGCAGCCATGGCCTGTCTAGTGCTTTATTTTCCAGTCTAATCACACTGATCACTGGCTATCGTAAAGGGGTATCAAGTATTAAACATTACGTCCACTACGAGAATAAAACAAAAGCCGGATTCCCTAGAGTAGGAAAACCCGGCCTTTAAACTATTGAATAGTCCTTAGTGTATATTTTCGTTAAAATGTTGGCGGGCCCCCTGTAAGCATTGAATTAGCCAGAACGGTAGCCTTTCCCTCGTACTTTCTCTCTATATGCGAATCCCCCCAACGGCACATCAGATGTAGGAGTTCCTTTAGACTCCAGCTCTTAAATTCATTATTACGTTTCTTACCGAATGTCAGATGAAAGAGAATAACAGGTTTCCATTTCCCACCATCACCTCTAAAGTTGCCTCTACTGCAGTGTTGTATATTTTTTCAGTCTTTTTCACACAACTTGCCCCTTTTCGAAATATTTCAACACAGGTCATTGGTAACTCCTAAGAATTGGAACCATTAAATGGCCCTATTAAACATTATAACTACAACCAAATATATTACGCTATTCTGCTCGTTATTTGTTAAAACGGGTGCCGTTGAGCTCGTTTTTATTGACTATTTTTTCCCGTGAGAGCTTAATGACACTGGTAAGTCTAAGATTTTATTTTCTTTCTACAGTGGATTAAAGATTACTACGGAAGTTCCATCTCCTGTACTCTCCATATCCCACTCTAACTCCATATGCTTCATTAACAGATCCACGATGGACAGCCCTAATCCTGCCCCTTTGTAATCGGATGGACTCTGGATACCTCTGCCGTGATCCGTAATCAAAATAACACGTTGCCCATTACGGGACTCCGTAGAAATCCCTACATAAAGACCACTGCTGGCATGACGTACAATATTCTGAAACAGATTATCAAGAATACGGCGGAACCAGACCTCATCCACCATCCAGAACAGCGGATCAGCCTCCAAGTCAATATCGATCTCGAAGTTCTCTTTTTCCCATACGGGGTACCAAGCAGCAGCACTTTCCCGCAACAAGCGCAAGACATCTTTACGCTCCTTCTTCAAAGTGATCCGTCCGCTGTTGAGGAGATTGTAGGATAAAAGATTCTCGATCAAGACGCTAAGATCCGCTATACGCTTATCCATTAGCTCTAAGGACTGTTGTCCTTGCGGGGTTAAGCTCTCTTTAGTCATTACATGGATGTGGCTGCGAATAACCGTTAGTGGTGTACGCAAATCATGAGATAGGTTAGATACTAGACGCTTACGAAGCTCTTCCTCTTCGATTTCCCTCTTTCGACTTTCGTCAAGCTTCGCCACCATCGTGTTAAAAGCTTCCTCCAGTCTGCCAATCTCATCCAGCTTGCCCGTCATAATAGACTTAGGCATTCTATCCGGTCCCGTAATCGTCATCGCGGTTTGCAGCTGTAGTAGCCGTTTACGTATTTTTCTAAAGAACAGCAAAGAAACCAGTGCGAACCCTCCAAAAAGTACAAAGAGCACAAAGTAATACAAAGCCCAAGCCCCGACTCCCCCATAAGCCCCTTTGTTGAGCAGCTTGTTTGGAATTTGCATTACCATAAACCCTTTACCCGCATCCACTCGGTCTCCCATGAAGGCGACGATGGCTAAAGGATCACGCTTTGTACTTTCTTTCATAAAAAAAATAGCCTCAGCCGCCGTCCACTGCTCCGGAACTCCGCTGCCATGATCCGGATTGCCTTCATCAGGTGTGAGAATCAACTGGGTCATTCCCTGCCCATCTACCCAAAACATAGTAGCCTCAGTGTATTTCCGGCTCATTTCATGTAGCCGCTCATTTATGCCTTCTGAAGAAGCAGCTTCCAATTGAAGCGCCTCTTTATGCCACATGGTCTCCAGCGCTGCAACACTCGAATACAGAGAGGTGTCTACAGGTGGAGCCCCTTTAGTCACTTCATTAACCATATTGTAGAGAACAAAAGATAACGGCAGGACCACAGGGATAAAAAGCAGTGCAGAAACAATAATAAGCAAATATCCCGATAGCAAAGAGGAGTTACGCTGCTTGCGAATGCGCCCTAACCCCCTCATGCTCTTACCCGATATCCGATCCCCCGGACAGTTTCTATAATTTCGGGATTGCCCGGATCAAGTTCTAACTTTTCGCGCAAATATCGTATATGTACCATCAAAGTTTTGTCCCCTTCGAGATAGGCTTCTCCCCAAACGGCTTCATAAATCTGCTCCTTCGTCATAATCTGGCCAAGATGACGCAGCAAATAAGAAAAAATCTGAAATTGCTTACCCGTAAGCATGACTTCTTCCTGTGTCTGAGCATTTATTACTCGGTTATCCCCTTCATATACGACTAGGTGTTTAAGCGTGAGCGAATCCTGAACAGATGCCCCATTCCGCCTGAGCAGCACTTCAATTCTGGCAGCCAATTCATCCGGATGAAAAGGCTTCGTCAAATAATCATCGGCGAATTCAAGCCCCTGCAGTTTATCATCAATAGAGGTTCGCGCAGAGAGCATCAAGATCGGAAGCTTAGGGTACGCCCGCTTCAATCGTTGTCCGACAGTAAAGCCATCCAGGCCCGGAAGCATTACATCCAGAATGGCTAATTGACAAGGCGCCGCTTCCTCCGTCGCTCCCTCCCCGCTCCGCAGCCAACGCACACTATAACCACGCTCACTTAAATCCGCAGACACGACGCTGCCGATTTCATGGTCATCTTCAATATATAACAGAGTAACGGTCATGTATTTTAAGTCCTCCCCTGAGAAATTACGTAAAAAGTTGAAGTCATTATAACATGTTTTAACAGGTCACTCAGGGACTTATCTTTTAAAAAAGCCCTCCTAAACCCGTGGGGGATAGGAAGGCTTTCGGAATCGATTTTAAATTGGTTTAGGGAGTCCACACGCCGTGCTCTTTATTACTGCCAACATACTCAATACGCGTTGGAGTAAGTTCAAGAATCACATAATTAGGGTCATCAGGCCCTGTAAACCATGGCTCCAGCTCTTTGTTCCACACCTTTGTGCGCAGCCCTTCATCTTTAGAAACGGCAACGGTGGCTTCAATCTCCAGCACGTCTTTGCTTCCGCCTGACTCATATCCAAGCAGCAAAAAAGCATTCGGATTATTCGATAATTCCTCCACCTTATGAGTTTTGCGATTCGTAGCTAAATAAATCTTCAAACCCTCATGGAAAATGGCCATGTAACGTACTTTCGGCTTATTTCCTTCTTCGATCGTACCAAAGGAACCAAACTTGTTGTCATCCAATGCTCTAATAATGAGTTGCTCCAGTTGTTTGTTATCCATTACGTAAATCTCTCCCTTCAAGCATGTAAACAAAAGTTTATATATCCAAGCTCACCGTTTGGATTTATCATAACAATGGTGCTTATTATAATGTACCCTTCCGGTTCACATTGAATCCGACCTTACTCCATAAACTACTTTCAATATAAGGAGCTTACTTCGTGAAAAAACTGATCTGGATCGGCTGTCTTTCCTACTTTGTCATTGGACTTGCTCATGTAGTGCTGGGATCTATTCTTCCCGTTCTGCTACAGCATTATGACCAAAATTATAGTGCCGGCGGGCAATTAATCTTTAGTCAATTCGCTGGTTTTCTGGCTGGTGTGCTTGTCTCTCCCCTACTCAATCGCCGTTTCGGGAAACGAGGAGGCATTATTATCGCCACCGCTCTTCTCCTGACTGCTGAGATTGCGTATGCTTTTCTACCCCCTTGGGAGTGGATGTATGTCATTGCTGTTGCGGCTGGCTTTGGTTTCGGTATGATCGAAGCCGTCATCGGCACCATCATTATCGGAGCTGTGACAGAAGGAACCGCGATCGCGATGAGCCGACTTGAAGTCCTATTTGGGATAGGAGCACTTGTAATGCCTCTTATCGCCAGTCCGCTCATTGCTAACGGAGCATGGAGATTGGCATTCCTAATTGTCGCTGGCTTCTCATTACTTTCCCTCATTCTCTGGGGAAGAGGCCATTTTGGGAATCTGCAGCGCATACTGGACGAGCGAGCACCCCGCAAAGTCTCAGCATCCGCACATTCCTCGCAGTCCAGCACACAGCTTCCGTATAAAGGGAAACAATGGATTCTGCTGGGCATCTTCATCCTTTTCTTCTTTCTTTATGTAGGTACGGAGATGAGTCTGGTCAACTTTATGCCCGCCATCTTTATCGCAAAGCTAGGGATGACAGAATCTGCTGCGGCGCTGACAGTCACTTTCTTTTGGCTAGCTATGTCTACGGGAAGATTGTTTGCTGGAGTGATTGCAGAGAAAATTTCTTACCGTGTATATATTTTAAGTAGCTGTTTACTGACCTTGTTACTGCTGGCTCTTTTTCCGTTCACAGATAATCTATTAGCTGCATTCATCGTAATTATGCTACTTGGGCTATTTATGTCCGGTATTTTCTCCATAGCTCTAGTCTTCTCCAGCAAGATGCTGCCAGGAGCCGAAGAATCAACACCCAGCATAATGATCGCTGCTGGAGGTGTCGGTGGAGCTCTGCTGCCCCTATTCATGGGCTGGTCTATGGACCATCTAAAGGTGGTACAAACTGCTGGATTACTTGCCGGTTTTGCCGCCTTCTTGTTCTTGCTGAGCATTGCCGCATGGAGGTTCCAATCCAGGCAAGCAGTCCAAAGAAAGAGTTCCAGTATTTAGAATGTTAAAATGGTATCAACCTAATCCTTTTAGGGTAATGTCATCTATAAGCATATTCTGAGCACAAGGATGGACGATGAATGGATAAGCTTTCAACTGAGCCTTTATTACATACTGCGCTTATGCAGTTTATTTTTCCCTTTTCAATAAAAAAGGGTGATTCTAAGAAGCTTATCCAACAATTGCAGGATGATGGCTTCACACGTTTTTTTCTGGATAATAAAGAGTTAGAAAATGCCTATTACGGAGAAGATCACTGTGTTTCCCATGAACGGATGGAGCGCACCTATTTACCGTTTGCTGCACACATTCTTTTTCCACGCAAGAAGGATGTAGACTCTTTCCGCCGCTTTTCCAGAGTCAATAATCTGGACTGTATTCTAGAGATTCCTCAGCAGTCTATATTTTTTAAAATTCTCTCGACGGATATATTCATATGTCCTTTTCAGCTTGGATTTGTGACGATACGTGTCCAGCTTGAGGGGGATTCGATACCCTTTAGTATTGCACTGGAATTCGCGGACCGCTTCCGGACGCTTGAGAATACCTTCGTACAGGATGACTACACCTATATCCATTGCGGGGAACAGACCTATGAGATGGTAGAGGATTTTGTCTTCCGAAATCTGGTGGATGGACTGGAGCCTTTTCTGGATCACTCGGATATCAATGGGGCTTATTTCGAGACCCTTCCCTTTTTCGTAGATGAAAGAATGCAGGTGCAAGCCTTTTATGGCTTTCAGAGTGAAGGGGATTCTGATGAGATTAGTATAAATATACGCTATCGCGCCTCTCAGCTTGATGGAATTGATCTGAACGGGAAGCCCTATGCCAGTGCCAGCGATCCAGCGTATATTGCGAACTACTGTCATGAGCATTCCTATAATCGATGGGGCCCAGACTCGTATTATATGATGAATGAGCAGACCTTTTGCTGTCTAACCCGAGCTGAACCAAAGATCGCCGTTAGCCTCGCCAACCAGATGTACGGGCAATATTATTACGGATTTCTACTCAATATTTTCCACAAAATCGTTCTGCTAAAGCTGGCAAATATGCATTCCCGACTACGCATAAACCACGATTATGATGAGATCGATAATTTAATCTACTCGATTAATAAATTCTCGGCAAAGTTCTATTTCTTGGAGCTGATTTCACAGTCGCAAGGACGGGAGATTTTTCTTCAGCTGCGTAAAGTATACGGGAACGACGCTCTGTTCGAGGAAGTAAAAGAAACCTTGACTGACCTGTTTCAGTATCAAGATAAGTTCCAGTCGAAGCGCCGGGATAATCTGCTGATGATCCTCACTGTATTTACGGTGGTAAGTGGGATTTATGGCATGAATCAAGTCATTGACGATCTGGATGGAAAGATTCAATGGAGTAAGATGGTTAGCTATTCCCCCTTTGAGTTTCTTGCTCTTTTCGTGATTATGAGCGGGATAATGATCAGTGTTGTCCTTACGCTAGGTGCTCTGGTTACTGAGCTTAAGCGGCGTCATCGCAAGAAACATAAAGATCTGGATTAATGAAAACGGACGGAGAGATTTGAAAAATTTAGGAGCGTGCTACTAGACATTCCGAGAACAGCCGTCTATAATACACCGTATGCAAGCATAAACGCCTTCAGCGTCCTTATAAAGACGATTAGCGTTTAAGCGAGAAATACCCGTTAACTTCATAGAACCAGGGGTGCTGGAATTGGCCGGCTGAGATTGTATCCCACAAGATACTGACCCTTATACCTGATCTGGATAATGCCAGCGTAGGAATCGCCAATTGGTTTTGGTCCCTGTGACCTTTACTAACCTTGCGCCAAGCCAGCGTCCCGATCACTCGGGGCGCTTTTTTTGTGTAGATCACAAAAGATGTAGAAGAAATGTACATACTACACTTTATGGTTCATGTTGGATGACGGGATCTGGCAACCTTAAAGGAGAGAAGAAGACATGCAAGTCAAAAAAGTACTTATGCTTAGCCTCACCTGTATGCTCATTCTTGCGATTGCCGGATGCGGCAGCAACAATGGGAATACAGCCGGAAACAAAGATGCTGCGGAATCGAATGCAGCGACCGGATCAAATGTTCCAAAAGAGCTTACCAAAGTTAAGGTTGCACTGGATTGGACACCGAATACGAACCACACCGGTCTATACGTAGCCAAGGATCTTGGTTATTACGCGGAAGAAGGTCTGGATGTAGAAATCGTTCAACCTGGCGCAGCGGGTTCTGATACGATGGTTACCTCTGGCGAAGCTGCTTTTGGAATCAGCGCTCAGGAAGGATTGACTCTAGCTCGTCTACAAGGCGTTCCCCTTGTCTCGATTGCAGCCATTATTCAGCATAATACTTCGGGATTCGCCGCTCCAGTGGATCGCAATATTAAATCACCAAAAGATTTTGAGGGTAAAACTTACGGAGGTTGGGGCTCTCCCGCTGAGGAAGCAGCCATGAAGGCGATCATGGACCCTGTTGGTGGCGATGTGAAAAAGGTGAAGCTAATCAGTATTGGTGAAGCTGACTATTTTACTGCAGTCAAACGTGACATTGATTTCGCTTGGATCTTCTACGCTTGGACCGGTATTGAAGCCGAACTGCGTGGTGAGCCTCTGGATATGCTCTACTTGAAGGATTATGCGCCTCAGCTCGATTATTACACCCCTGTGCTGACCACGAGTGAGAAGCAGATTTCTGAGAATCCAGATTTGGTGAAGGCTTTCCTGAAAGCCACATCGAAGGGTTATCAATATGCGATTGATCATCCAGAAGAGGCTGCCTCTACATTATCCAAGGCTGTGCCTGACCTTGATGCCGAGCTTGTCCTAGCTAGCCAAAAATGGCTTAGCCCGAAATATAAGGACGACGCCCCACGCTGGGGAGAGCAAAAAACCGAGGTCTGGCAGAATTACGGCGACTGGATGTATGATTTGAAGCTGCTGGACAAACCGCTGGATGCAGCTAGTGCATTCACGAATGATTTTTTACCGGCGGAGTAAATAACAATAATAAATGAAACACTTCGTTATCAAAGTTGGCCTTTTGAACTTACCTATTTCAATGAGAGTTCAAAAAGTCAGCTTTCAGAACCAAGAAGGTTGGACGTTACTTGAGGAAGGAGGAACGGAGCGTAGTGATGTGCTACGTGAGTACCGGACTTCCCAAGTTCGTTCAAGATTCGACGTCGAATCTGCTTCCTGAAAACACTTCGTTATCAAAGTTGGCTTTTTGAACTTACCTATACAATTTGAGAGGATTGATTATTGTGGCTAACACATTATTAAGCATTCAAGTAATTCCTAAGACTCCAAACAATGAGGACTCCATCCCATACGTAGATAAAGCGATTGAAGTTATTCAGAAGTCCGGTGTTAAACATCAGGTAAATCCACTGGAAACTACTATGGAAGGTGAACTGAGCGAGCTCCTGGAGGTTGTACGTCAAATGCAGGAGGCACTGATCGAAGCAGGTAGTCCAAGCGTGATCTCCCAAATCAAAATCGCTCATAACCCTAACGGAATCAGCATGGATAAATTGACGGAGAAATATCGGCCGTGAGATCGACCTGGAAGCTAATATGGCCGCCCCTTGTGGCGGTCGTCTTCTTTTTAACCGTATGGCAGTTATCTGTTTCTCTATTCCATATCGAATCCTGGATTCTGCCGAGTCCTGCTGATATTGCTCGCGAATCCACCAGTAATGCCTCAGGTCTCTGGGCTCATACGATGGCTACGCTCCGACTCACATTAATCGGTTTTCCTATTGGTACAGGTGTAGGCTTGATCGTCGCTCTACTTTTGCATCTTTTACCTTGGGCTAGACGGGCTTTTTATCCACTCATTATTCTGAGTCAAAATGTTCCCTCTATCGCACTCGGACCACTGCTTATCATCTGGTTTGGCTTCGGTCTTTTGCCCAAAATCGTGCTGATTACACTGGTATGCTTCTTCCCGGTAGCTGTCGCTGCAATGGGCGGCTTGTCTCAAAGTGATCAGGTCATGATGAATTATATGAAAATGGCTGGCGCAAGCAAGTGGCAAATCTTCACCAAGCTGGAGCTTCCGTCTTCTATCCCGGCACTATTTTCCGGTGTGAAAATATCTGCTACTTATGCGGTTATGGGAGCCGTGGTCGCTGAGTGGATTGGCGCGGATAAAGGGATTGGCTATTATATGCTGCTGCAAAAATCGGCTTACCGTACGGATCGGATGTTTGTCGCTATTGTTATTATTGTGCTACTTAGTCTTGTGCTTTTTGCGATTATCGCCTTGCTCGAAAAATGGTTAGTTCGCTGGAAACCGCGCCGTAACTCATAGAAAGGAAGATGCCTGTATGTCTCAAGCGACGCAAATAGAGCAAAGAACAACTGAAATCATAAGCTCTCCTGAAGCTCATACTGCACCACCTGCTCTTGAAGTAAGCGGCATCTCCAAGTCCTTCACCCATCGTCGCCGCGAGACGAACGTGCTGAACAACGTTTCTCTTAAGGTAGAACAGCAAGAGTTCGTTTCGATCGTCGGTCCTTCCGGCTGCGGAAAAAGCACCTTATTCCATATGATCGGCGGACTAGTGAAGCCCGATGCAGGAACGATCCGCATGAACGGCAGAGCCGTTACGGGTCAACGTGGTGAAATCAGTTATATGCCGCAGCAGCCTGCGCTTTTTCCTTGGCGAACGATTGAAGATAATGTACTTCTAGCCGGGGAAATTAAAGGCGCTCTGCAGGATGGAGCTCGTGAAGAAGCGCGCCAGTGGCTCGCCAAGGTTGGCTTGAATGGATTCGAACAGGCTTATCCGCATATGCTGTCTGGTGGGATGCAGCAGCGTGCTGCTTTTCTCAGAGCATTGCTGGCTCCGCAGGAGTTGATGCTGCTCGATGAACCTTTCAGCGCATTGGATGCACTAACTCGCAGTGAAATGCAGCGCTGGCTGCTGGAGCTGTGGGAGGAGAATCGCCGCTCCGTGCTATTCATTACCCATAACATCGAAGAAGCGTTGCTGCTCTCGAATCGTATTTATGTATTCTCGGGTCGCCCCGGCTCCATCCTACATACTGTTGATGTGCCATTTCCACGGCCACGCCGCGATGAGATTACGGATTCCCCGGAATTCCTTAAACTCAAACGCCAGCTGTCACAGTGGATGCGAGAAGAACAAGCTAAAAGCGAGAAATAGCTTTTTGAATAGAGGTCACTCCACTCACTTTAAACGAGAGATTAAACAAAGAACCGCCCGGGCTTCAATTAGCCCAAGCGGTTCTTTTGTTTTAACCAGAATAGCAGTTAAATCTTATTGTGCTTGTACAAACTCAGCAGATTTAATCCCTGCTTGACGGCCGAAAATAATGATTTCAGCTACAGAGTTACCACCAATCCGGTTTTGACCGTGCAATCCACCTGTAACTTCACCAGCCGCATACAGGCCAGGAATAGCAGCGCCGTCTTTATTTAATACTTCTGTGTTCGTATTGATCTTCACGCCGCCCATGGTGTAATGAATCCCTGGGGCGATCTTAATAGCGTAGTAAGGACCCGCGGACAAATCGTTGTCCATCCCTGTTGTTCTGCCGAATTCAGCATCGTTCTTGTTCTTTACCGCGCTGTTCCAAGTATCAAGTGTCGCTTTTAGCTTATCGGCTGGAACACCGATTTCTTTCGCCAATGCTTCGATGGTATCCGCTTGGATCACGAAGCCCATTTTGTCATATTGTTCAATTGCTTTCACGCGTGATTTGACACCGGAATCAAAGACAAGCGTAGCCGCTTTTTCAGGAAGTGCATTGATCGCTTCGGTAACTTTATCACGTGTAGTCAATTCGTTTACGAACCGTGTGCCTTCGCTATTTACGAGGATAGAACCTTCGCCGCGTACAGCTTCCCCGATCAGATAAGATTTTTCTTGTTGAACTGTTGGGTGAACCTGGATTTGATCCATATCAACGGTCGTTCCGCCAAGTGCCTCAATCATCTTGATTCCGTCGCCGGTACTGCCGATTTGGTTAGTCGTTACGTATCCTTCCAGATCAGGTCTAACTTTTGATATCATATCCATGTTGGATCCAAAACCACCTGTTGTTACAACAACTGCCTTCGCTGTAATGGTTTTTTCATCAGCTTGGTTAAAGAGTACTTTGACGCCGTTAGCCTTACCGTCTTTTTGAGTAATTTCTTTAACATCCGCGTTCACAAACAGTGGAATTTCTTTTTCTTGTACGTTTCTAACCAATCCTTTGACAAGGTATTGGCCTACCGCAGAGCCGTCTTCTGGACGGTGGGTGCGTTTTTCACTCATACCGCCTGTGATTGTAATATTGTTCAGCTTGATTCCGATCGAATCCAACCAATCGATTGCACTTGCGGAATTGTCAACGAAGAAACGAAGCATCTCTTTATCGTTCGTGTCATGGCCGCCCTTTAGTGTCTCTTCATAAAACTTATCATTGCTATCTTCAATGCTTTGCTCTTTTTGAAATTTCGTTTGGGAAGCGTTCATTCCTGAGGAGGATTTACTTGTATTCCCACCTGCAACCGGCATTTTTTCTAAAATAACAGGGTTCAAGCCTTTGGCCTTAGCTTCCAGTGCAGCAGACATTCCTGCACCACCAGCACCAACAATAACGATATCATAATTATCTTTTAATTGATCCAGTGGTGTGTAACTAGCTTCTGATGCACCTGATACGGCTTCAGCTTTATCATTTTTGGCCGTCTCATTTACCTTACTTTTGTTCTCGTTGCCATTACTATTACCTGCGCTGTTGCTATTACTGTTACCGCAGCCTGCGATTACGAGCATGACAGAGAGAATGAGAATGAGAGCAGTACTTGTTGTCTTCTTCATCTTTATAACGCCCCTTTGTGAATGTTTTCACATTTATAATAACGCAAAGATGCTGTTTTGGGAAGTTTTTTATGTAATTAGTTATGGTTACTGTTACATTTCCATGAATATTTTCATTTAAATTTTCATAAAAATTCTTACTTTCAATATTTCCGCTGCTTACTACTCAAAAAAAGCCACCCTTTCCAGGGCGGCCATCTGCCTTATTTTCTAATCCTTTTTCCATACAGGGTGTGCAGGCTTAACTATCTGAAATTCTAAGCAACCCGTAATTTGAGCGTTACTGGATCACTTATGGTATATAAGCAATAACTTCAATTTCTACGAGCCCATCCTTAGGCAGACGTGCTACTTCAACAGCGCTGCGAGCAGGGTATGGCTGAGCAAAAAACCTTCCATAAATCTCATTCACCTTAAGAAAATCATTCATATCCTTTAGGAAAACGGTCGTCTTTATTACCTGATCCATGCTTGTACCCGCCGCTTCCAGTATGGCTTTGACATTCAGCAACGACCGTTCCGTCTGTTCCTCAACCGTAGCAGGAAAAGTCCCCTTAACCGGGTCTAGTCCGAGTTGTCCTGAAGTATATAGGACATTCCCAAGCTTTACAGCTTGAGAGTAGGGTCCAATTGCACCTGGTGCATCCGTTGTTATTACAGTTTCTTTATGCATATTTGTCATTTTAAAAGACTCCTTTATCCAGCTTGTTCATTAGTGTTACCGTCATATTCCTTTAGCATTTCTGCCTGTTGCTCTGGCGTTAACTTTGCGATACCGAATCCCGTGAAGCCCCATATCGTCGCAAAGATTATTCCTGTCCAACAGAGAACAGCCCAAGGTAAATAATCTAGCGTTGCAACACCCAGCGTACCCGCCATATAAGCACCTGCAGCTGTCCAAGGCAGAATAGGCTCGGTAATCGCCGCTGAATCCTCGATGGTACGTCCCAAGTTCTTCGGATGCAAGCCCCGACGGATATATGCTTCACGCAGCATTTCACCTGGCATTAAGATGGATACCTGACCATTACTTGTAACTCCGATCATCGTAAGACCTGTAACAATTGTTGCTACGATCATTGAACCTGTGGAATGGACGAACTTCAAAAGCTTATTAACAATCAATTCCAAGGACTTCGTCAGAGATATGGTTCCAGCGAACGTGATCGCACAGAAGCAAATGAGAAGTGTACCCATCATGGAGTTCATTCCGCCACGATTTAGGAGACGGGGTACATCTTCAATAACGTTGGCAGAATCAAATCCAGCTACTTGAACCATAGAAATATTGAATCCATTAACAACAGAAGAAACAACATCATTCAACGTAAAGCCCTGAAATATAAGTGCGTTGGCCATAGCGAACATAGAAGAGATCAGCATGACCGGTATTGTCGGTTTCTTCGTAATCGAACCATACAAGATGATTAATACAGGTACTAAGAGCAGCAGATTAAAGTCGTAAATGGTATCCAATGATCCCATGATCGTTCCAACCTTTTCCGGAATAACAGCACCCGCGGCATCTGTGTTTAGGCCTGTGATAATAAAGACAACGCTTGCAACGATAAAGGATGGAAGTGTGGTATACAGTAAATGTCCAATATGTTCATATAGATTGACACCTGTTGCTAACGCAGCAATATTTGTTGTGTCTGAAAGCGGTGACAATTTATCGCCAAAATAAGCACCTGCAACAACAGCACCAGCCACTGCCGCTAGGTTCGCATCCATACCCGCACCAACGCCCATAAATGCAACTCCGATCGTTCCCGCTGATCCCCAAGATGTGCCCGTACAAAGCGAAACGGCAGCTGTCGCCATAAATGCGGTAATAAGCAGGAATTGTGGACTAATGATTTTCAATCCATAAAAAATCATCATCGGGATCGTTCCGCCAACCATCCATGCCCCAATCATAAAACCAACCATGATCAGAATAAGAATGGCAGGCATCGTCTTCGCGATCTTACCAGCGATAGATTCTAGTATGTCGTTGTAGCTATAACCAAGAATAATCGCGATAATACCAGCAACAACCGCAGAGGTAATAATAAGTGGCTCTGGTGGTAATTCATACAACACATACCCTAAACTAAGTAGCACAATCATCGTAATAATCGGTAATAGCGCTAAGAACATCGTCGGCTGTTTCTTGACTTTTGGTGTTTCTGATTTGGACATGATTATTATCCCCCTTGATACGGATCTGAGAAAGGCTACTAACGAGGTCTTTCAAGGTCATTGATAAAGAGTTTTTTTATTATGAATTTTTTAATGGATAGGCTCGGTACAGCCGATGAAAAGCTTCTTGCAACATGGGCAGTGGCGTTGCAATATTTAAGCGAATAAAGCCTTCTCCTGATGCCCCAAAACCTGTTCCAAAGCTCACACTAACCTTCGCATCGGACTCAATCCATTGCTTTAGCTCTGCTTCGTTGGTGCTAATTGCCCTACAATCCACCCATAACAGATAGGTTCCTTCTGATTCGATCACGCGAAGCTCAGGCATATGTTCAGTTATATAAGCATTCACCCAAGCGATATTGGCTGTGATATACCCTCGTAATTCTTCCAGCCATTCATCGCATTCCGTATAAGCCACTTCTAATGCAGGTACTGCAAAAAAGGTTGGGTTATGACAGCCTGCTTGCTGTAAGCAATGTCTGAATTTCTCACGCAGCTGATCATTCGGAATCACGATGTTAGCAATTTCAAGGCTTGCAAGATTGAAGGTCTTCCCTGGGGAAGTACAGATAAAGGATCGCTGCTCTGCCTCAGTCGATATCTTTCCGATTATCGTATGCTCATGGCCTTCATGGATAAAATCGGCATGAATATCATCCGATACAATATAAGCATCATACTTTGTACACAAGCTAACGATTCGTTCTAGTTCAGCTCGTGTCCATACTCGTCCAACCGGATTATGCGGTGAGATGAGCAGTACAATTTTAACCCCTGCTTGCATCTGCAACTCCATATCAGCAAAATCTATCTCATAACGCCCGTTCACTTCACGAAGTGGACTTTCCACTAATACGCGGTTATTTAGTTCTACCGATTTAGCAACCGGCTGATAGGCTGGAGTATGGATTAACACTTGATCACCTGGTTGAGTGAAGTTCTGAATGATCAGAGAAACCGCTTGCACAATACGAGGGCAAAACACGATCCATTCTTGCGGAACCTCCCAATCGTAAGCTTTTTTAATCCATCCCTGAACTGCCTCATAATAAGGTGGAAAAGGATCGGTATATCCATATATGCCATGCTTCGCCATCTCCGTTACTCGCTCAATCACCTGTGGAGGGGCTTGAAGATCCATATCCGCGACGGAAAGCGCTATCATTTCTCTACCCAAAACTTGCGCCATGCCATCCCATTTAGCGCAATTGGTCCCATATCGGCTAACAACCTTATCAAATTCTATTGACATCTAGCCCACTTCCTCTCTTGAGAGTTCTGTTTATTCTCACTTAATTTTTTGCAAATAACGATAAACTGTTGGCTCAGATATCATCAAGGTCTTAGCGACTTGAGAAACTCCACCTTTAAGTAGAAACACGCCCTGCTCGTTAAGTACTTTCACAAGTTCAATCTTCTCTTTCGAGGACAATCGCTCTGCCGGGACATTAATTTTACCGAGCACCGAATCAATCATGTGCTGGAGCAGGTCATCTACGTTTCCTTGTAAATACTCTTCCGTCTGCTTCTCTACAACCTCTTGTTGTGGTATTAACGGTACTGGTGGAAGTGTTGATCCTCCTTGCAAAATGTTTTGTATCCACTCAGCTGCAACCTCCATATGCGTGACATCAATGTTAATACACATCATACCGACCAATTCGCTGCTGCTGTTTTTAATATAATAAGTAGCGGAGCGAAATACCTGACCTTGCGAACCACGCGCTTTATAGTTAGCAATAAACGGTTGCTCACGGTAGGACTCATCTTTCAACAGCTTAAGCACGAGATCTGTTGAACTATCGCCTACTTTACGCCCACTAATGTATCCGTTCTCAATAAAAATAATTGAACGCTCTGGATTGCTTATATCATGAATAACAACCTCACATTTTGAACCTATAATTGAAGCAATAAAAGAAGCGATTGGAAAATAGGACTCCAGGCAGCTGCGATCTTCTAACATGTGAGCATCTCACTCCTTTCGTTTTACGTCTTTTCTATTTTGATAATAATTTATTATCTTGATAAGATTTTATTACAACATTCTTAAAAAAGCAATCAGTAATATATTGGAATTGTTCCAGCCAATATTCTCTCTTAAATACTTAGGGCATATTTCCTGTAAAGCGACAACAAAAAAAGTCTTTCACTATTTCTACAAATTGCAGAAATAGTGAAAGACGATATTTACTGCTGTATCTTATTTCCTAATCATAGCTCGATACACGAATTTAGGAAGAACTGCTTGCCTACGCCAGCGCGACTTTTGTCCTTTGGCCACAGGTGCGAATAAGAGTCGATGCAGCCACTCCAAATTGAATTTCTTCCATATCGCAGGGGCTGGAGTCACTTTTCCCGCTATAACATCCAAGCTTCCCCCCACGCCAAACACAACCTTAACCTGAGAAAGCTCCTGTTTATGCTTATAAACCCACTTGTCAGAGTATGGAGCCCCCATCGCGACAATCAGGAAATCTGGCTGTGCGTGCTGAATCTCTGCCACAATGGCCGGTTCCTCTTCTTTAGCAAGAAAACCATTATGTCTTCCGGCAATTTTCACATTCGGATATAGCTCTGTAATCTTTTCGACCGCTTTACAGCTGGTATGCTCATCCGTGCCTAAGAAATAAAAGCTCCAGCCCAGCTTATTCCCTTGTGCGAGCAGCTCAAGAAGTAGTTCATACCCCGTAACTCGTTCAGCTATAGGGTCACCTTTTCTTCTCGATGCCAGCACAATGCCAATCCCATCAGGAGTAATCAAATCTGCCTCATGGAGTATGGTTCGAAGCAGCTCATCCGATTGGCTTGTTATCGTAATTTCCGGGTTCGCCGTAATCAAATGAAATAGCTTCGGTTCTCCGGATTGAATATGTTTTGTTAGATGAAGTGTTGTCTCGTTTAGTGTTAGTTTTGAAAAAGGAACGCCTAATATAGAGACTGTCCCAGCCATTTAATCACCTCTTACTGAAAAGTTCATTCCAGTATACCTTACCGTAATCAAGAAGGATAGTCAGCGTCATTACTCCGTTATTCCTCCAAAAACTTCCACCACTCTATTAACCAAGGTTCATCGATCCCCCGCAGGCGGAATTCCTCCAAAAGTATCTTTCGAAATTGTTTTTCCATTTTGACAAAATTATTGTCCTCCTGGTACATGGGAGCAAAGGATTCATCCTCTCTAAGATAACTCCAAAAATCGCCTGCACACTCCAAAATCTTTCGACCTACGACCGTTTGCTGCGCTACGGGAACAAGCCATTTGTCATAGGGATACGGATAACCTTCAATAGTGATTGCACAGCGTAAAGCCTCTTTATAAAGGGAAACCGCTAAGAACAAGATTGGAAATGCGTCGCCACGAACTACAGGATTATCTAGACTTCTGGCATAGCTTCTTAGCTGTATGTATGAATTCTTACGAAATTTCATTAGTACTTCAGATTGGAGTGGAACATAGGAATGAAAAATTGACTTCAGATCCAGCTGATCGTAGTAAATATAGGACACCGATGCATTCCACAGCCATTCCATATCCCCGCTCATTAAAGCTTCTTTGATATCAGATATTTTATGGAGTGTATAATGCCCTGTCTTCCCACTCGGAAGCCTTAAATCCATAAAAAAACTACTGTGCTCCGGAATCAGCCCTGCTTCCTCGAACCGATGATTAATACTGTTGTAAGACTCATCCTCACAAATAATGATTATATCTACATCCGACTGCCCATCTACCACCCCGAGTGCGGTCGATCCATCTAGGATAATGCTTACCCTCTGACGATCTTCTTGCAATAACGGATGATTTAGGATCTCTTGCGTAATGAACTTTCCAATCTCCTCTAGTAATTCGCGATGAAGTAGCAACTTATCAGGTGTTAGTAAAATATCCGACAATACTGATTTCATCATCGTATCCATCAGCCTCCAATCGATCTCAATCCCCTTGTAAATATAGCGCTTACATTTAATCTGAAATGTGGATTTTGGAATATCATTCTATACTCTAGAGATACATCTTGCAACGATATATAGTACCCTTTTGCCCTTGCCCAAATATAATGAATCATCTAGTCATTTGAAGAGGGGGTTATATCATGGCGTTACCCACCATCATAACCACAGTTCCTACATCCGTACCTGTCGGAGATATTGAGGTAAATCCCATCACCAATCGGGTATACTTCGTAAATCCTAACACTACAGCCGGAACTGTTGGTGTATTAAGCACCCTGACCAATCGGATCATTGCAACCATACAAGTAGGTAGATTTCCGCTCAAGCTTGCCATCAACCCAAGAACAAACCGTGTGTACGTCACCAACTTCCGCGATGGAACGGTATCTGTAATTAGCGGACGGACAAACCGTGTAATCAAGACCCTCCAAGTGGGCAGGAACCCTGATAGTGTTAACGTTAATGTTCGAACGAACCTGATTTATGTGTCGAGTGCCTCTGGCATCGTAACCGTCATCGACGGCAGATCGAACTGCATTCGGACTACTATCCAGATCGGCGGCCGCCCTTCCGCTATCGTCATTAATAAACGTACCAATCGCATTTATGTAACGAATACGATAAACAATTCCGTATCTGTCATTAACGGTAGTACACAAACTGTAATAGCAACCATCAAGGTTGGCAACAACCCAGTAATCACACCTGCGCTAAATCCGATTACGAACCGTATTTATGTAGCGAACAACTTAAGCCGCTTTCTTTCCGTGATCAATGGCCGCACCAACAAGCTCCTCAAGAATGTACAGCTTGGACGGTTACAAAGCGAGGTCATCCTTAATCCGCTTACAAACCGTGTTTACGTGTCCAGTGCTCAACAGGTTAAACAAGGGAAGCTTTTTGTGCTTAATGGAAATACCAATAAAGTGATTGCAACTAGAGTGTTATCTTCCTCCTCCAGCACATTCATCAACCCGATTACAAATCATTTATTTGTCAGTAATTTCAATAAGAACAGAATGTCCGTGTATAACGCCAGTACGTTTAAAAGAATCGCGGTATTCCCCTCCGTAACAGGCGTAAACATCGCACTTAATCCACTAACGAACAGGTTATATGTCGCAAACGACAATTCCATCACAGTCATTCAGGATGGTCCAAGATTAACACATCATTATAAGTAATCTTTACTTTCTTATATTTGCAAAAAAAGGCGCTTCACCTATAAGGTGAGCGCCTTTTTGAATATAGACTAATGCGTTGTAACTTGCTTAGCAGCTACTTTCTTTGCAGTCACTTTCTCTTCTGCCGTTTCCTTAGGCTGTACACCTCTTTTAATAAAGAAGGCTAGAATAAATGCAATAATCGCTACGCCTACAGATACCAAGAATGCATCGTTAATTCCTTCAATAGTAGCTTTCGCAATGACTTGATTTTGTATACCAAGCAATTGGTCTGCCGAAGGTTTAGCCGTTAATTTACTTACAGCATCAGCGACCATATCTTTCACATGTGAAGTGGTACTGTTAGACATAATGGTTACGAGCAGTGCCCCACCTATCGCCCCTGATACTTGCTGAATCGTACTGTTCATAGCTGTACCATGCGGCGTATATTTGGCTGGGATAGAATTCAAACCATTGGTCATAACTGGCATCATCACCATAGAGATCCCGAACATTCTCACCGAATATAGAATCATGAGTGTCGAATATTTAGTAGTTTCAGTCAGATCACTAAAGAAATACGTACTAATCACTACAATCGCTAGACCAATTAGCGCTAATACCTTACCGCCGAATTTATCGAACAATTTACCTGTGATTGGAGACATAACACCCATAATTAACGCACCAGGCAACATTAGAAGTCCCGAATCCAGTGGTGAAATCCCTCTAATATTTTGCAGGTAAATCGGCATTAGCATCATCGCTGAGAACATTGCCATATTCAGTGTAATCGAAATCGCTGAGGATAAAGCGAACATCGGATATTTGTACACTCTGAAGTTAAGCATAGGCTCCTTCATCTTCATTTGGCGCATAATGAAGATCACTAATCCAATCGCTCCGATAATAAGCGCGGAGTAGACCATTGGATCATCCCATCCTTTGTTCCCAGCAGAACTGAAGCCGTATAGGAGACCCCCGAAACCAATCGCTGATAGAACTACAGATAAGAAATCGATCTTAATAGCCACATCTTTTTTAGGATCATGCAATTTGAAGAAGGCCAGAATGAACACCAATACAGCGATTGGGGCAATCATAAAGAATAGTACAGGCCATTCATAGTGCTGAATAATCCATCCAGATAATGTAGGTCCGATAGCTGGTGCAAAAATCATAACCAACCCGAACATCCCCATAGCTGAACCACGTTTCTCAGGTGGAAAGGTAGTGAACAATACATTCATTAATAATGGCATCATGATCGCAGCCCCTGAAGCCTGAACCATTCTGGCGATCAGCAACACAGGGAAGCTTGGTGCTAATCCGCCGATAAAGGTTCCTATCGCAAATAATCCAATCGCGATTAAGAACAACCGTCTCGCGGTATACTTTTGAATCAAAAAAGCTGTTGAAGGAATCATGATCCCGTTCACCAGCATATAGCCCGTTGATAGCCACTGTACCGTTGAGGCACTGACATTAAAATCCTTCATAATCGATGGTAAAGCTATATTGAGTAGGGTATTACTCAGTAAAGCAACAAATGCACCAATCATGAGGATTGCCAATATCCCGTAAGATGCTTTACTTTCTTTTGCTTTCATTTTGGAATCCTCCATTCTATAATCATACTAACGGTTCAAAATTGAACTCGTGTTATAATCCGGTGTAGAATATATTACTCCCTTATTTCTCGCTTGGCAAGACAAAAATCACTTAAAATTGAAATTGTATTAAGTGGAAATATACGCTAGTCTATATTGGAACAAAGAGTTCAGCTTAAAGGGGCACCTCAGATGATAAATAAACGAAAAGAGCAAGTGGTTCATAAAGCGCATGAATTATTTATTGAAAAAGGCTACCACGCCACATCCATTCAGGATATTTTGAATCATAGCCGGATCTCCAAAGGATCTTTTTATAACTATTTCCCTTCAAAAGGGGATCTCTTTAAGGCTGTATTTACGTCCATTCACGATCGACTTGAAGAAGGGCGAAATTCCCTGCTCATAGGTCAAGATCCTTCTGACATTAAGATATTTGCCGAGCAGATTCAGCTGGTCATGAAAATCAATAAGAAAAATAAATTGTTACAGCTCGTAGAAGATGCTTTGGTCTCCAATGACCCAGACTTAATAACATTTATCAAAAAAACAAAGTTCAACCTCCTTACCTGGGTACATGAACGTTTCCTTCATATTTTCCCTGAGGATAAGAAACCCTATTTACTGGACGGAGCCATCATTTTTACAGGAATTCTACAAAATATGCTACAAATCAACAGTGCTATGAATGAAGTCATCACCTCAAAGCAGATCATTGATTATTGCACTACGCTTATCCAAACCATTGTTGAAGAAGTAAGTCAAATGGGCATTCAACTCATCTCACCAGAGCATGTGGGCAAATTATTACCCGCAGCGGAATACAGTGATTTTTTCAATAATGATTTATCCTTTGCGACCATCAGCTTAAAAAAAGTAATAGAGAGATCATTTACAACTGGTGATGCGAACCTCACTAATTATCTAAAGCTGTTATACTTTATCCAGGAAGAAATCATGAACAACAAGGAACCGAGACAGTTCTTAATCGAAAGTGCTCTGCTATCCTTAAGAACATGTCCTAATCTAAATGAAGCCAAAGAGTTTAAGCATTATCAGGATGTATTATCTAAAATGCTGTAAAGCTAACTAAAAGTGTGGTGAAGCATTTGTTCAAGCTATTATTAATCGAAGACGATTCAACGCTGTTTAATGAGATCAAGGAGCGACTTACCCAGTGGTCTTATGATGTGTATGGCATTCAAGATTTCAGCAATGTCACGCAGGAATTTATAGAGATCAAACCTGATTTAGTCATCATCGACATCCAATTACCTAAATTTGATGGGTTTCATTGGTGCCGAATGATTCGTTCCCACTCTAACCTTCCGATTATCTTCTTATCATCCCGGGATCATCCTACGGATATGGTAATGTCGATGCAGCTTGGAGCCGATGACTATATTCAAAAGCCCTTCCATTTCGATGTACTCATTGCCAAAGTACAAGCGATTCTTCGGCGCGTCTACAATTACAACACGGATAACCTTGAGCTCAAGACATGGTGTGGAGCAGCCGTGGATTATGAGAGAAATGTATTGACGCATGATATGGGATCGATTGAGCTTACGAAAAACGAGATCTTTATATTGAAATTGCTTATTGAGAAAAAAAATAAAATCGTCACCCGCGAGGAATTAATCAATAGCTTGTGGGATGATAAACGTTTTATAAGTGACAACACCCTTACCGTCAACGTAAACCGGCTGCGAAAAAAGCTGGATGAGATAGGCTTGGGTAGTTTCATTGAAACGAAAGTAGGACAAGGGTATATGGCCATCGAAGAGGAAGCACTATGATTAAAAAGTATCTCTTGGAAAGAAGTAGCTGGATCCTACTAGTCCTCTTTACCAATCTTTTTATACTTTTTGTCACCTATATGGATTCATCAATCCCATTCTCTTCAGTTCTCTATCTGGTCTCCTTGTCGATGCTTTTTTTTGTGATGTTCTTAATCCTTCGCTATCCCAGAGAAACCAGGTTCTATAAAAGCTTGGTTGAGCGAGATGATGATCTGGATGTTACGAGTATCGCCACCCCCGAAAGCCCGTTTGAGCATATTATTGAAGAGAGTATTATCAATCAAGCTAAATGGTTAAAACAGGCTGCCTCGAACAATCAAATGACGTTAGAACAGGAAAAAGATGAACTATTATCGTGGATTCATGAAGTGAAGACCCCTCTGACAGCGATGCATCTAATGATGGAGCGAATCGAAGATGATGTAATGAGGAAACATCTGACCTATGAATGGCTGCGCATACATCTTCTGCTGGATCAACAGCTACATCAAAGGCGAATTCCCTTTATCGAAAATGATCTGTATATAGAACATATCGATTTAGAAACGCTTATTTTCGGGGAGATTAAGACGTTGCAATCCTGGTGTATTCAGAAGGGGATCGGCTTTGAGCTGAACTTGGAAGTAGCTGAAGTGCTTAGTGATGCCAAATGGCTGGCTTTTATTATCCGACAACTACTAACCAACGCCGTAAAATATAGTGAGGCTTCAGATATTGCAGTGAGTAGCTATCAGCAAGCTGAGCATATCGTTCTTAAGGTGAAGGATGGCGGGCGCGGGATAGATCCCAAGGATCTGCCTCGGATATTTGATAGAGGATTTACTTCCACCACCGTGCATCGCGACAATGCCGCCACAGGTATGGGATTATATTTAGCCAAAAAAGCGGCGCAATCCTTGTTGATCGTCATCGGAGTTGAGTCGAGGCTCGGATCAGGAACGACGTTCACTTTAACCTTTCCGCTTAAAAATGAATTTGTGAAGCTCTCAAGCGTGTGACAACAATGTCACATGCTTTTTTATTTTGTTCGGGCAATCGAAGGATAAGAACGGCAAAGCCTTTTATAATAAAGCTATACAAAAAGAACGAGTATAAAAAGGGAGTGAATCATTATGGTAATTCTTGAAGCCACTAAAATTCATAAAAGCTACGGAAATAAATTAAACAAACAATCCGTGTTGAGTGGACTGGATATTTCTATAGAAGAAGGCGAATTTGTTGGGATCATGGGCTCTTCCGGTTCAGGAAAGACCACCCTGCTTAACGTTCTCTCGTCAATTGATCAGATCAGCAACGGATCGATTACCATTGAGGGTACTGAAATTTCTAATATGAAAGAAAAGCAATTAGCTGAATTTCGGAAAAATCATTTAGGATTTATTTTTCAAGAATACAATCTCTTAGATACGCTGACGGTGAAGGAGAACATCCTGTTACCTCTATCCATTACCAACACCCCTAAGAAAATTGCCAATGAGAAATTCGAGAACGTCGCGAGGGAGCTGGGGATTTTAGAGTTGAAAAATAAGTACCCGAATGAAATCTCTGGGGGTCAAAAACAACGCACCTCTGCAGCTAGAGCCTTCATTCATGATCCAAGCATTATTTTTGCTGATGAGCCTACTGGTGCCTTGGATTCTAAATCTGCTTCTGATTTGTTAAACAAGCTGAGTGAACTAAATCAAAGACGAAAAGCAACGATCGTTATGGTTACACATGATCCAGTGGCAGCTAGCTATTGCAGTAGAGTTATTTTTATAAAGGATGGTACGATCTATACGCAATTAAATAAAGGAGAACAATCAAGACAAGTCTTCTTTAATGACATCATAAAAACACAAGGTGTACTGGGTGGTGTGCAGAATGAGCATTAATGTACTGATGCTTCGAAATCTGCGAAAAAACATCAGAAATTACTATCTGTATGTATTTGCTCTCGTTTTTAGCGTGGCCTTATATTTCGCCTTTGTTACGTTGCAATACGATCCCTCGATGGATGCAGTAGAAGGCTCGATCAAAGGTGGCGCAGCAATCAAGGCTGCCTCGGTCTTACTGGTCGCGATTGTATCCATTTTCCTGTTATATGCAAACACTATCTTCATCAAACGCCGGGGAAAAGAAATTGGTCTGTTCCAGTTAATAGGGATGACCAAAAGTAAAATATTCCGAATCCTTTCGGCAGAGAATTTCATCCTATATTTTGGTTCTTTAATTCTAGGAATAGCCGTGGGCTTTTCTATTTCCAAATTAATTCTTATGATTCTTTTTAAAATAATGGGGATCGATGCGATAGCATCCCTTCGTTTTTCTACCCCAGCCCTGGTTCAAACGCTGATCGTATTCTTTGTAATCTATCTTTTGATCATGCTGATGAATTATGGATTTATTAAAAGACAAAGCATTCTATCCTTATTCCGGGTGACCTCAACCACAGAAGGCAACGTGAAAAAGCTGTCCTTCTTTGAAATGATTATAGGGATCGTTGGGATTGGATTGATTCTGCTTGGCTATTCGATTTCATCCCGATTATTTAGCGGAGACTTAACATCAATGACTGAGCTATCTATATCCATGATCACTATTCTGGCTTCAGTTATCATCGGGACTTATCTTTTTTATAAAGGCTCGGTAAGCTTTATCTTTCATCTCATTCGTAAAAAGAAAAACGGGTATCTGAATATTAAAGAGGTGTTGTCTCTCTCCTCCATTATGTTCCGAATGAAATCAAATGCCGTACTGTTAACCATCATTACAACGGTATCAGCTCTGGCGCTGGGTTTATTATCCTTGAGTTATATTTCGTTCTACTCTGCTGAGAAAAGTGCGAAGCTCTATGTTCCGTCAGATTTTATTCTTACGGATATCCAGGATGCTAAACAATTTAAAGAGGCATTAACGACTGAAAATTTGCTGTTTACGGAAAAAATAACCGAAGTCATTCAAGTGGATGTAAATATAGAGAAGCTTCTGGCAGAAAATTCCAAGGCGCTCGGTATGATGTCGAATAATATGACTCTTCCCGTCATCAGTGAAAATTCGCTGGAGGGCATTGATCTATCCCCTGATGAGGCCTATTTTACGAAGACAAGTAGTGCAATGGAGAATCTGATTTCTATGAAGGACCAGGGTGGCATTGAATTCAAGGGACAACATGAAGTCATTCCGCAGTTTTATAAAAGAATTGATATGGAAGCCCCCGTTTTATACAATTTCACAGGTGGTGGCTTACCCCTTGCTATTGTAGACGACACGACCTTTGAACGCTTAAAGAAGGATCTAGATCCAGCCCTTCAAAGAAAGTCCTCTCTTAATATCGGCATCGATATGAAAGAACGGGCAAGCGTTGAGCAGGCTAATGAGCTTTTTCAGAACATGAAATTTGCAAAAGGCCACATAACCGACTCTCAACTGGAGACGAAGAACAATCAAAAGCAAACTATGGGACTTATCATGTTTATCGTGGCCTTTCTGGGGCTAACCTTCCTGATTACCTCTGGATGCATTCTTTACTTTAAACAAATGGATGAAAGTGAGAATGAAAAGCCCAACTACACGATCCTCAGAAAGCTTGGTTTCACGCAAGGGGATCTGCTTAGAGGGATTCAGGCGAAACAATTATTTAATTTTGGGATTCCATTAGTCATTGGATTGCTTCACAGTTACTTCGCCGTAAAATCAGGATGGTTCTTCTTCGGTACAGAGCTCATGACACCGATGATTCTGGTGATGCTGCTATACACCGCTTTGTATTCGATTTTTGCAGTGCTATCCGTGTTCTATTATAAAAAGGTAATTAAAGAGTCACTTTAAAAAAAGAGGGGTTCCACAAGCCAGCATGGCTTAGGAACCCCTTGTTGTTATCATACCTCTATCTCCTATCTTCATATTCAATTCTAGTTAACCCGTAAAAGACTATATCCTCGAATTTATCCCATTTTAAAATATGCCGTTTAAATTCCCCTTCAAATCTCATTCCAGCTTTTTTCATAACGTTAGAGGAGGCAGGATTTCTAGTCATTGCCGCTGCCCATATTTTATTTAATGCGAGGTCTTCAAATCCAAAATCAATTAATCGCTTAGCTGCTTCAGTCGCATAACCATCTCCCCAAAAAGATCTTCCTACCCAATAAGCAAGCTCACCTCTTTGATGCGATTTGTCTATATTTAGACTCATACAGCCTATTAAGGTATTACTCTCTTTACTAATTAAAGCAAAAGGAAATCCTTCCCCTTCGTCTGCGCTTTTCCTACAGGCACCAATCCAAGATTCAGCCGCTCCATCAGGGTATGGATGAGGAATAGACAGCGTTGTTCTAGCTACTTCTATATCCCCAGCAAGCTCTTGAACTTTACTTGCATCTGTGGATTGAAACGGTCTTAGTATTAACCTTTGTGTTTCAAATGTAGGTTGCATAGAAAGTACCTCTCACTATTGGATTTTCAATAGATTATATTACAATTGTTGGATATTGCAATACATATATCAGCTATTCACAATCCCCAATACGAAACCATCATATCCTTTACTTCCCACTGTCTGAATGGCAGTAGCCGAAATCTTAGGCTCTTCAGCCAACAGATCATAAAATTCCCGTACGCCTATTACACGAGGATCTTTGCTATTCTTGTTAATGATCTCGCCTTCACGAATCACATTATCGCCTATAATCACCGTACCAGGCCGGGAAAATTGAAGCGCCCACTGTAAATAGTTAGGGTTGTTGGGTTTATCGGCATCAATGAATATAAAGTCAAAGGGTTCCACACCCTCTTGTTTCATCTGAGACAACTGCCCCAAAGCATCGCCTATACGAAGTTCTATCAGATCATCTACCTGAGCAAGCGCGAAATTGGCCCCAGCCACCTGAGCATGCGATGGATCTAGCTCCAAGGTAACGATATGTCCGTCAGACGGGAGCGCCCTTGCCATCCAAATTGTACTGTACCCACCCAAAGTGCCAATCTCCAGAATCCGGCGTGCACTTTTCATTTGAACCAATAGGTTAAGGAATTTTCCCTGACTAGGTGAGACATCAAAGGGCGGCAGCCCTGCCTGTTGATTCGCGGACAACACTTCCTCCAGCACGGAGTCCTGCGGAATTAAGCGCTCTGTAATGTACTGATCGACTTTATCCCATGTAGTCGTTTGATTCATATTTATCACTTCTCCTTTGGTTTTAATTACTTTGCTGAAAAGAACACTCCAACCCACAATTAGGGATCGCTCGTACCTACGAGGAGTGTTTGGACTTCCGGCCGCTGTTGTCTTCAGATTTCTTTAATTTACTAATTGATAGTGGGTGAAATCCAAAGACAAAGGCGGTCGCTAACGCTCCTACAGTTCCAAACCTCCTCTTCGTTACTCCTTTCCCTAACTAAAGATTTAAGTCCAAAATATAAGTTCATATTCAACTTCAAGTTCAAATTCAACTTCAACTTTATACCTGTATTGTAAATCAGTTATAATCATAAATATAATATATCTTTAAAACTAAACTATATATTATATGTATGAATTAAACGATAACAGATAGGAGCTTATCATGAATCTACATGCTTTACGCTTATTCCATGTGATCGCATCAACGGGCAGTGTGACACGCGCCTCCGAAACTTTAAATATCAGTCAGCCTGCGATTACGGCTCAGATCAAGAAATTCGAAAAGGAACTATCCTTCGCCCTATTCAAGCCTCAAGGTAGAGGAATTGCTTTAACGGATGCGGGTGAAGAGCTTGCCCTACTCGCGAAAAGACTGTTCGCTGTCGAACAGCAGATCGAACAATTCACTCAGGATTATGTTAACGGCACGAATGGAAGTATCCGCCTAGCCGCGACGTATTTACCTGCTCATTTCCTTATTCCTACCTGGATCGCAAAGTTCAAGCAACAATATGAGCAAGTGGAAATGGTGATTACTACCACCAATTCAAGCGATGCCCTGAAGCAGCTGTTAAATGTAGACGTGGATATGGCGATTTACGGAGGGATTACCGAGGCCTATCCAGATACGATCCGGACAGAAGAGTTATTTCAGGATGAGTTATGGTTTGTGGTCGCACCCCATCACCCCTATGCAAATCTGCAAATTTCTTTATCCGAAATGATGAAGGAGCCCTTTGTCATGCGTGAGGAAGGGAGTTCGACGAGAGAGAGATTATTATCGTTATGCCGTACATATAATACGCCAGCTCCCACGATCTCTTTGCAATTTAACGGACTTCATGAAGCGATTCAAGCCGTTATCGCCGGGTATGGCGCCAACTTCGTCTCTTCACTCGTTGTTCGCGAATATGTTGAACGTGGAGAGTTATGCCAAGTTTATGTTGAAGGCATACATCTGAAGAACAGCATTGCGATCTGTACGCGAAAAAATGAACCGTTATCCGCCTCGGCGGCAAACCTTATTCAAATGATTCGCCAAAATCCTTATACGACGTAGCATTAATGTTTAGGGAGGCTTATCGGAATCGAGGCAGGAAAGCATCCTGGAGCCTACTTTTCGCTGCATACCTCTCGCTGGATTAGTGAAAACCTGCAATAGTGCAGCTTTTTGTACAGGCATCCTCATCATGCAGACCAAAAACTGCAAATGTACAGGAAATATCCTGACAAACGGCTTGAAAGCTTCTTCTAGCGCAAAAATAACTGCAGATTCGCAGGAATAAGTGCTTCAGCTCTCCACGTATTATAAAAAGATGTACTTTTGCAGGTTTATCCACCGGTTATAGTTAGTAATTAGTCAATCATCACATCTTGAGCACATTGTGCTGATTATATCCTTGAGCCATCCTATATTTACGTAAAAAAGACTGCTCTCTAGTCTGACTATATCCAGCCCGGAGAGCAGTCCTTGTAAGTACAGGCTTTATTGGAACGCCTTACGCTTGCTTCTTCTCCGTTAAATAGTACAGGAAGGCCAAGATCGGCAGCGCCAGACCGATCAAGCTTGTCAGACCCCAGCCCCCGTACGCATATGCCCAGCCGCCCAGTGAAGAGCCTATGGCTCCGCCTACGAAAAATATCGCCATAAATAATCCGTTTAAACGTCCTCTCGCTTCGTTGCCAAGGGAATAAATTGCCCTTTGTCCAAGCACCAGATTACCCGATACCCCCATATCCAGCATAATAGCTGCTGCAACCAGCAATCCGAGCGTCACTCTTGAATCATTCTGAAACAAGTAAGCAAGAAGAAAAGCCACAGCTGCCAGCACAAACGCAAGTCCGGTCAAAGGGCGGGTCCAGCCCCGGTCAGCCAATCTCCCAGCGATGGGAGAAGCGATAGCCCCAGCCACTCCGGCTAGCGCAAACAAGGCAATGCCTTGCTGACTTAAATGATACGTATCGGCCAGATGCAAAGAGACCGTCGTCCAGAACAGGCTGAAAGCTCCAAACAGGCTAGCCTGATAAATCGCCCGGCGGCGTAACACTGGCGTACTCTTCAGTAAAGTACCTAGAGAACGGATCAATCCGCCATAATTCATTGTAGGCACAGGTTGGCGCTGCGGCAGCACACGGGACAATAGAAGTGTTAATAAGGCAATCACTACGGCGGATATGGCATAAATCGCATGCCAACCCCACAATCCAGAGACAAAGCTGGCCAGTGGCCGGGCGAACATAATACCGAGCAGCAGCCCACTCATTACATTACCGACCACCCGGCCGCGCTGCTCTTCAGTAGCCAGAAAAGACGCATACGGCACAAGAATCTGGGCAGCTACGGAACCGAGACCAATGAACAGGGATGCTCCCAAAAAGATCGCTGCATTCGGAGCTAGTGTGGCTGCTACCAGTGATACCACCACCATAGCCAGCGACACCACTGTCAGGCGGCGATTCTCAATAATATCGCTAAGCGGTACTAAGAACAAAAGTCCAAGAACGTATCCTACCTGGGTCAAAGTTACAATCAGACCCGCTGCCCCAGAAGAAAGCTGCGTAGCTTGGGCGATCTGTCCGATCAGGGTTTGGGCGTAATACAGATTGGCCACAATTAGTCCGCAGGAGGCCGCTAATAGAAATGTAATCCATCTAGGTATCGTCTTTCCTTCCGCATGTTCCTTGACTGGATTCACTGAACTTACTGAACTTACTGAACTTACAGGATTCATTCGTCTTCCTTGATTCATAAGATCTCCACCCTTCGATTCTAAATACTGAACGCAACGTTCATTAATTGATTTAAATATATACTGAACGTTCAGTTTTGTAAATAGACGATTGGCTACTTCATATAACCTTTTGTATAATGAACGTATAGTTTCTTTTTAGATCGCAAGTTAAATAAAGGATAGATTAATCGGGAGGGATCTCTGATGGATAAAAAAAGAGGACGGCCGCGCAATAGCGAAGCCGAGGCTTCTATTCTGGCAGCATCGTATGATTTACTACTAGAGACTGGATTTGGTGCGGTGACCGTAGAGAAAATCGCGGAACGGGCCAAGGTAAGTAAAGCGACCATTTATAAATGGTGGCCTAACAAAGCAGCTGTGGTCATGGACGGCTACCTCTCTGCAGCATCCGCAAGATTGCCAGTGCCGGACACCGGTTCGGTCATGGACGATATTATGATGCATGCCACAAACCTGGCTAATTTTCTTCGCAGCCGAGAAGGAAAGATCATTACCGAGTTGATCGGCGAAGGTCAATTTGATGCCGGCCTTGCTGAGGCCTATCGTGCGAGGTTTTTCGCTCCCCGCCGCCAAGAGGCACGACAGTTGTTGGAGCGTGGAGTGACCCGAGGCCAATTAAAAGCGGATCTGGATATTGGGATCACGATTGATCTGCTGTATGGACCAATATTTTATCGGCTTCTGATCACAGGGGATGAGCTAGACGAAGCTTTTGTGAAATATTTGATCACCTCTGCCTTTGAGGGCATCAAAGCATAACGAGCATAAAAGCCTTTGGCGAAACTTATACTTTCTTATATTTTAAAAAGCCATCCTTTGCAGGATGGCCTATCACTTATATTTACACCGTTCGATCTAAATTAACTTCAAACGTGTCTCCAGTTACATAATCCATATACCTCGTATTCCCATCGTAATCCAAATAAGCTTGATAGCGGGTACGAATAGCCGGTTGTGTAATCCAATCAAGCACTTTCTCTTTTGCCACCCACATCACTTCAGAGGTTTCCTCCGAGGTACATAATTCCCCACCCACGGGCTTGCAGATAAAATCAAACATGACCTTAGTAGGAACATCGGTTACACCGTCATACCATTTATGAATGCCTGTATTGGAATACACACCAATCAATTGAGATACCGTGACATCTATTCCACTTTCCTCTTTAATCTCTCGAATTAATGCATCCACCAGGTTCTCTCCGACCTCTACTTGTCCACCAGGAAATACCCATCCACCATCATGAGTCTTTACTAAAAGGATATCTCCTTGTTCATTTTCTGCGAATCCACCTGCCGCTACAATATGTGTTGGCCAAGCCATAGAATGCACCTCTTTTTAGAAGAGGTTAACAATTTAATCAGCATTTGTAAACGATATTTTTCTATTCCATAACGCTTTAAAAGCTTCGCAATGCTCTATTAAATCATCAAACTTTCCTTCACCCACGACCGAGCCTTGGTCCACTACCAGTATCTTATCAACGTCTTTTATAAAATTTAGTCGGTGGGCAACAATAATGATGGTTTTATCCTTAAATTCCTGCAAAATCGTCTCCATAAGGCTTTGCTCCGTAATATTATCAAGTGCAGAAACAGGTTCATCTAGAATTAGAATGTTTCTTTTCTGAGCAATGATTCTGGCAAAAGCTAATCGCTGTCTCTCCCCGCCTGATAATTTAACCCCTTTTTCACCTACCAAAGTGTCTAAACGATCCGGTAATTGGCTTACCTTTTCTTGCAGATGAACCTTTTCCAAAATCTCATACAACTCTTCATCGGACAAGGAATGCTCATCAAATACAATATTGTCCCTAATCGTAGCGTCAAAAATCGGCGTGTCTTGTGATAAGTAAGAGATATGATCATAGTAGCTATCCAGATGGATCTCATCGATATCCTTACCGTCCAATAAGAGTTCACCTTTGTCCTTTTTTAATAAGCCTACGATTAACTTAATCAGAGTTGATTTACCGCCCCCACTTAATCCGACAATAGCAACCGACGTTCCTCGTGCAATCGAAAAGGATAGATTATTCAAGATCTTCACTTGCCCATAATCAAAAGATACATCCCTAAATTCAATATTACCGTGGATCTCAGTGATAACTTCTCCTCGTTCTAGATTCTTATCTTCTGGGGCATGAATAAACTCTTCAAATCTCTTGTAGGTCACTCTATTCAGTCTGTAATCTACAAAGAGGACATTGAAGATAGCAATCGGCGAATAAATCTTATCTATAAACATAAACAGTGCGACCACAACACCAAGTGACGTCTCACCTGCGACAATGCTTTTCACACCGTAAATTAAGACAACGACTTTAATAATCGTGACAAACAACTCGAATATCGCGAAAAAAGCTTCATGGATCATTTGTAACTGAGCATTTTTTTGAATGATAGTGCGTGCAGTCTGGCTTAATTTATCGATCTCTTTCTCATATCTTTTGTTCGTCCGGAAGACGACTAATTCCATAAATCCACGGATAGAGAATCTGGACATCTTTTCTTGTTCCTCTAGAATGGCCGCCTTCATCGCATACAGAAATTTCAACAGCAGATTCGTTATCAAAAAGACGACCACGTAGCCAGCAGCAATCACTACCATGATCCTTAAATCATAGAAACCGATAAAGATAAGACTGAACAGAAGAGTGGGCAATAACTCATGTAATGTTTTGAGGAAAAAGGAGAAAATCATGCTGTTTCCAGCCGCTGCTCCATTCTCGATCACTTTAATCATCTGACCTGTGCCCATATCCTGATAGGCTTGATAGTCGATTTTGGATATTTTAGATAGTGCAAGTATCTTTAACCTCTCCGTTATACTGTTCGATAAATACACACTTGGGTATTCGTCCACATAATTTAGGATCACCACCCCAGCCAGCAAAATGCCGTACACCAAGATTAAATTAAATAGCTCACCAAAGCTGTTGATCACCGTGACCTTGTCTAATATTTTTTGGAACACTACAATGCCTAAACTACTCAGCAGTTGAATAGTAAAACCCAATAAAATATAACCGCATATCCACCATTTCAGGTGAGCTAGACTCTTTTTCAACATATCGTTAATCCCCTATCTTTTAATTGAATGCAAAAAAGCCAGGCAACCCCCACCATCCAACTATTAAAAACCATCCACAAATAAACGGTTCTCAAAGTTAAATAGGTTAAGTGCCTGGCTCTATACAAAAATCTGCCTATGGCACCGTTCAAAGCTCTAGTTGATGTAATCAAAAGGGTAGACTCCCCCCTTGATAGCTGGTACGCGTTTGACCCAGCCCGATAACTAGTTACTTCGAACGATACGGAAAGACATCCATTTCACCCCAATTAAAAGAATTGTTCCTATTATAATTCTCTAATCCATATAATTCAAGAATTACGTTTGACGATACGTAGTCCTGCCACTTGGCCCACCTTATATCCTTCGTGCGAAGCGAACTTAATCGTAACCGCTGATTTGCTGCTCGTGATCGTCTGCGGAAGCTCGTAACGAATGGTCTCCAGCTTGTTCATCTCTTCAGACTCAAGGACGCCTAGCCCAAGTTGCTCCCCATCTGTCGTAATATCGAAGGCCACCGAAGTATCATTGGACTTCAAATACGTTACCACCAGATCCACTTGCTCCTCTGGCAAGACTTCCATCGTGAAGGAGAACCAGCCATTGATCCAGCTATCGCGATACTTGCGGTTATAGATTTTGCCTAAGCCTACATACTCTCCTTCGAAGTTATGGTCACGTTCAGGTTGCATTTCAGCAGGTTGTACCGAATCGACGGTTAGCTGTTCAAGCAGCAAGTTATTCTCCACGGCTTCGCGATATTCAACTTCTATCAGCTTCCATTCCTCCGGCGTGAACAAATCCCAATAAACGGAATAACGATGATCATGCATAGGGTAGAATGGACGAAGCTCATGGTCTCCTGCATATCCTAAACCTTTCATCCGGAACACATTTTTGCTAACGTTAGACTGAATCAGGCTGTCCGTTAGTGTCTCGCGATCTCCGATTAATACAGAAGCAAGGGCGCGATCACTGCCTAGCTCAGCATTTATAGGTCCAAAATCACCTGCAAGCACAAGCGGTCCATAGAGGAATGCAATTCGGTTTGGATTATCCGGCATGGACTCGATTCTTACCGACATCGGAATATCATATTCGACAACGTCCCCATCCTGCCATACTCTATCCAAAGCTAGGTAGCTGGATTTGCCCACATTCACTTGAATGTCTTCACCATTTACTTTAACGCTCATGCCTTGCTCAGCCCAGTAGGGGTATCTTAGATTCAATGTGAATTTAGTTGGTTTCTCCGTGCTGATACGCAGGGTGCCTAGTCCCTCTTCAGGGAACTTGGTCTCTTGCTTCAAACTAATGCCTTGCTCTTTCCAAGTCACTGTTGAAGGTGCGTACTGATTCACATACAGCTCCTCTTCACTATGGAAGTAAATCGCCGAGCCATACATAGAATGGCTTTCCATTCCTGAGCCTACACAGCATGTAAAGCTCTCAAACTGGGAGTTGAACGACTTATGTCCACCCATTTCGAGGGATACAAAATAACACACACGTCCATCAACCGGCTCCTGAGAAGCTAGGATATGGTTATACATTGCACGTTCGTAGTAATCCGCATATGCGGCATAAGCATCCCACTGGAACATATGCTTGGTCAGCTTCAACATGTTGTAGGTATTACACGTCTCACATGACCCCTCTCCCAATCGGTCGTTCAGCTTATCCGGTTCGCCGAAATGCTCATTATAGCTGTTGCCGCCAATCACGTATGAATGATGATTCACGACCCGATCCCAGAAGAAGCGGGAAATACCTGCATAATGCTCCTGCCCTGTTACCTCATATTGTCTAGCAGCTCCAATGATTTTTGGAATCTGTGTATTAGCATGTCTTCCAGCTAGGGTATCTTTTTCTATAGCAAGATCATTTAGCACTTCCCCATGATAAAAGCTTTCCGCTAACGTGAGGAAACGGTCATCGCCAGAATCCTCTGCCAAATCTGTGAGGACTTCATTCATACCGCCGAATTCACAACGCAGCACCTCTTGGATCTGATCTTTATTCAGCCCTGCAAAAATATCTTCAAGCCACATTCCAAGCTTCGTTTCAATAACGAGCGCCTTCTGATTTCCGGCCAATCGATAAGCATCACGAAGTCCCGCAAACAGCTTATGCATCGTGTACAGCGGTACCCAGCCACCGTTGAGGTCAAAGCCCTGTGAGCGAATGTCGCCTACCTTCACTTCCTCAAACAGCTCTTTGCCACGAGGAATCCCGGAAATGAAGCCATTACCATGCGCATCCTGACAATGCTCCAATTCGTCTACTACATAATTCACGCGGGTGAGCAGCTCTTCATTCCCTGTAGAGGCATACATTAACGCACATCCAGAGATATAATGGCCTAGCGTATGGCCGCTAATGCCTTGAGATTCCCAGCCTTCATAATGAGCAGCCTTAGGCTCTAAGCCAGCATATTGGCGAAAACGCGACAGAAGCCGATCTGCCTCAAGCTTGAGTAAATAATCCGTATTTAACTCCATCGCATGGAGAAGTGGACCTGAATCAATGCGTACATTCTGCAAATCAAAAGCTTGCGTCTTCAATGAAATCGCTCCCTCATAATCTTGTCAGGGTGATATGACAAGTGTATATTTGTATCCATAAGATAACATCGGAACGTTGATTTGTCGGTAGATCAGCCATACAAATGGTGGACAAATCCGACTTATTAATTGCTAGGAGGACCGCATGACCTATTTGAAAATAAATGCAGATATACCTGTTCATTTTACTGCGGCAGGTGAATTCATCTCAGAAACGCCATGGAAGCATGTAGAACGTGCAATGGGCAATTATGAGCTAATCATAGGCGTGAATGAAACGGTTTATTTAAATGAGGAGACCAAAAGCTTCGAAGTAGGCCCTGATGAAGCTCTTTTGCTTATGCCTAATCGCACGCATGTCGGCTATAGAGAATCACGGCTCGGGGTTAAGTTTTATTGGTTTCATTTCGAGCTGAAAAGCGAGGGTTTATTGCTGAGTGAGGAGGAAATGAAGCCTGAGGCGGAAGAAATCTTTTCGCGCACACAGCGCGTATGGTCCGTACATGATCTATATCTACCACAGTTCATAAAGATCGAGCACAGTGACCGGATTCATATCCTGGCGAATCAAATCCTCCATGTGGCTAACTCAGGATATTTGACCTATTCCAGCGTTAATTATTTGTTGACCTCACTCTTAATTGAGTTATCTGAGCATGCACTTCAGCCGTTCGCCAGTAAGCTAATCCGTGCGCAGCAAGATGTCACCTTTGTAAAAATAGCCGAGTGGACAAGAATACATGCAAGTGAACCTCTTACGGTGGCAATCATCGCGGAGAAATTCAATTACAACAAGGATTATTTAGCCCGGCTATTTAAACAACATACCTCGATGGGGCCTTTGGAGTATATTCATTCCGTACGTGTGACTAAAGCGAAGGAGCTGCTAACCAGAACCGCCCTCAGCGTGAGGGAAATCGCGACAGAGACGGGGTTCACCGACGATAAATATTTCATGCGACTCTTCCGAAAATACGAGAACATGACACCGACCCAATATCGTAACGCCTATCATAAGACGTTTATGAATAATGATTGAAGTAAAAAACTGCGGTAGGCTTCAACGTTTTGAAAAGAGTTTGAAACAACACTCCGTTCGCGGAACCCCCTCGCCATGGGTTGAAGAAGGGGGAAGCGGATCCTCCGATAGATAATCAGGGAATTTCTCCCTAAAAAATCTGATATTCTGTTCATTTGTCTAGTGATTAGGGAATATCTCCCTAAAATTCGACCAATTTGTTAAAAAGTATAGATATTACCCCGATTTTAGGGGAAAATTCCCTAATTCCATTCGTTTAAAGCAAAAATCAGTATTTTTCAGGGATTTTTTCCCTAATTACTCTCAAGAAAAGAAGCTACCTCTAAGCAGCATACACTACTTTTGAGACAACCCCTTCTCTAACTTACAATCTTTAAATTATTGAATTGTTTGCGAAGACGAATTCCATCGCCAGCGCGGAGTCGATCCTTGCAGATGCACCCCTCCATACCATTCATCGATTCCTTTTTTCTGAACCCAGTCTTCATTTCCAGCCAATACACTTTTGCCTAGCTCGGTTAATGCAAGCTGGCAGTCTTTGAATGGCATTACTGGATCGTTATAACCAGGAAAATCATTGAACCCATGGGTTTGCAGCAAAGGGTACGGGCGTTGTGCCATCTGTCTTAGAATATGCCAATATTGCAAATCGCCCATGCCTAAGATATGTAGTTTATCCCCCACATTTTTGAACAGCTCATAGGGTGAGTTTATTCCCTCATGAATCATTTCCAGAGTCATCTGTTCCACAATCCCAAGTCCTTTAGAGGTCGATGGGAACCGAGATAAATGCGCTATGAAGGCGTCATGTGCAAATGGCAATGCGGACGTATCCTTAGTTAGTAGCTGTTGTAATGATTCTTGATTCGGTGATACATAGGCTTCCCAGAATTCTTGGCCTACTTTTAACTCCTTGTCGCCGATTAACTTCCAATTTCCTGATAAAGTCCCCATTTGCTCTACAGATAGTTGTCCAAGTCCTCGAAACAGCTCAATGCCGGGATATTCTCCAATGCACAATAAACTCAGCTTCGTGGATCCCTTCTTCTGCTTCGAGAACCAATGGAGCAAATAGCACAGCATCGTCTGATCGAATAGATCATGCTCGAACCATAATACAACTTCATCATATTTATGAAAATCAGCTAAGATCTTTTCCTGTTCCTTACTGATCTGTATAAATTCCTTCTGCGGAATCCCCATCGTTTGTTCTAAATAATGCGCTCTTACTAAGCGGTTATTCTGTTCCGCAGGCTCTAAAAAGACCGGCCCATGAGAGTAGACCTCTCTCCATACTAATACATCACCTTGCACAATTCCCTGACGCAGCTTATCTCCCACTACATCTCCGTTTACAATATGAAGCACATCTTTTCCTCCTTCGTACAAATGATTGAACACGGAGAGGACATCCGCTACAGGTAGCGCACCCTTAAGCTTGCGGCGAGCATCAAAGAGTCGTTTCTTCAAAACCGGGACTGAAGTCCCCAGAAAGTCAGCAATCTCTTGAAGGGAATATCCCTGAAAATAATATAATTGAACGGCGATCCGCATATTGGATGTCAATGCAGCTATAGACTCGTGAAGCAGCCGTCGCGCTTCTTTTTTCTCAATAATGTCCGCCACACTAAATGAAGATTCTGTCGATTCCACAGCTTCATCGTAGGGTAATGCAGGATGCTGCTTTCTTCGCAAGATGCGATAACATTGCCGCACCACAATCGCTTTAAACCAGCCCGGGAATGCCTCTACTGCTCGTAATTTATTCAAATGCAAAAAGGCTTCTGTGAAAGCTTCCTGCACAGCATCTTCCGCTAATTGATAGTCACGCAGCTTTTCGAACGCAACTGCATTGGCCATCGGTGTAAAGTGCCTAACAATCTGTTCAAAAGCTTGTCGGTCTCCTTGTTTAGCCTCTTCGATATACTGAAGCATTTTCTCCCCCGCTCCCTTCTTCCGTATTATATACAAGTGCCAATGAAGTTTCTAAAGGTTACGGATGGGATTGAAAAGTCAGACGTTATTTATTTTTTCCTATTACATCCTTTGCAACCTCTAGAGCTGAAGAGGCTCGCGGCCAACCTACATAAAAAGAAAGGTGGGTGATGGCCTCCACGATTTCTTCAAGTTGAAAGCCGTTCTCTAAAGCCAAGCGCAAATGATAGGGCAGTTGTTCCGTCATACCCCCCATCACTAAAGCAGAAATCGTAATCATGCTACGATCCCGAAGTGATAATTGCTCCCGTCTCCATAAGTCCCCAAATAACACATTTTCCGAGTAGTCGACGAATACTGGAGCGAACTCCCCTAACGATTCCCGTACATTTGTGACGATTTTCCGATGTGCCATATTACACCTCCCTAACCGGAGGTTGTAGCATTTGAGCAACACCGTTACCAAACGACCAATCTTCGAATTCCGTGTCGACGAGCACAATGAATATATCTTCTTTTCTGATGTTTAGCGTCATCGATAATTCCTCGGCTAACATCGCGTAAAAGCTTGTTTTCTGCTCCGTCGATCTTCCGGATTTTAGCGTAACTTGGATATATATCAGTCCGTCGCTTCGTTCAATATTTAAATAATCTTTACTATAAAAAAATTCCCCCGCTTTATGCGCATGAAAAACCTGAAACATATCATCCTCCGGTACATGGAAATGCTGAATTAACGCGCTCATAATCGCTCTACATATTCCTTCTAGCTGATGAATGTCGTATTGTTGCTCCAAATAACTGACTCTAATGAATGGCATTTTAATTCACTCCTTCTTTGGAATTCTTTTATTGTACTCTCAGTGTTTTGATTTATATAATTGAATAAGATAATAATCTTAATCAATTATACCGATAGAGGTGACAATCGATGGATCTAAAAGAACTGATGGCTTTTAAGACCATCCTTCAAGAAGGCACTTTCTCACGTGCTGCCGAAAAGTTGAATTATGCGCAGTCTACCATTACCAACCAAATTCAACGACTTGAAAAAGAACTGGGCATACAACTCTTTCACAGAGGCTGGGAAGTAGAACTGACAAGTGCTGGGCAAGTTTTTGCAGCGGAAATCGATAACCTTATTCAACATTGGAACTATGTATCAGAACTCACCAAGGCTTTACAGCATGACGAAATTGGCACACTCCATATCGGAGGCATTGAATCCATGATGGAATCCGTTCTACCGAACGCCTTGCGAAAATTTCATGAGCAAAAACCAAAGATGGCATGTAACTTCATTCAGGGTAACACTGATTCGCTCTCACAACTTGTTCTACAAAGTGAACTGGATTTCGCCATCTGCGGTGAGCCGTCCGACCTGTCTTTCTTTTATTTCGAACCGCTCTATCACGAGAAAATCGCTTTTATAGTAGATCACAATCATCCTTTAAGCGGACGAGACAATATTTCATTTCGAGAAATTCTTGAATATCCAATTATAGCTGGAGGACACACTTGCTTATATTATCTTCGGTTAGCTAAGCAATTTTCGAGATTCGAATCAAAGCCCACTCTATCCACCATAAGTCAAATTTCTGCTATTCCTCATTTTATAAGAAAGAACCCTGGGGTGGGGGTAGTGCTTGATTCGACAGCTTTAATGACAGATATCGTAAAAATCGATGTTGAACTAAGCGAGCCGTTCATTCAAGTTGGTATATTGCAGCGGCGCAACCGAGAATATCTAGCAACATCATCAAAAAAACTATTCATACAAATCATAAAAGAGGAAATTGAGAGGATTAGTAACGCTAATCCTACGCTCCATATTTGAACCTCAAGCTAGTTCCATATATGATAGCTATATCATTGTTCTCAGGGAGGATTCACCCAAGTGGCTGTATTAATTAACGAACAAATTAGAGCATCCGAAGTAGTACTTACTGGACTTAGAGGTGAGAAGCTGGGGATTGTGTCCAGAGAAGAGGCGCTGGCCATGGCTCGTTCAGCAGGTGCTGATTTGGTATGCACCTCACTAATGAGCAGCCCACCGCCCTGCAGCCTAGCTGCAAAGGGCAAAGCAAAAGCGGCCGCGCAGAAAGAAGCAGCCTCAGCACGCAAGGCTAGTGGTGGCTCAGCAGCAAAGGGCGGCAGCAAGGAGAAGGTCAAAGAGCTCCGCTTCACGGCTCATATTGAAGAGCATGACTACGATACGAAGCTCCGTCAGGCTGAGAAGCATCTCCGCTCCGGCAAGCCGGTGCAATTAGTCGTGAAGGCATCCGGCGCCAAAGAAGCGGCTGCCTCCAAGGCCGTATTGGAGCGACTAGTGACTGACTTGAAGGAAGTTGGAACGAAGGACACTGGCATCCAGACAGGTGGTAAAGGGTCACAGGTGAAATTAAATCCACGTTGAAGAGTGGCCTATTCGCTCCGATCATATAGAGCTAGTAAAAAGGCCATCCTCTGTGGGATGGCCTTTCACTTCATAGGCAATGTTCTTACTCACTCTTAAGCATTCACTTTAAACATGATTTCCCATTAATCCCCTCGGGCGATAGTTCATGCCGCCAGCATAAAGGTGGGAAACATCTCCTAGTCCAATACATCTAGGAACCGCAAAGTTCTCGCTGCGCTCTTCAAACAAGATCGTCGTTACCGAGCTTGGCGCTAACCAAAATACGGACCAAGCCAAAGCTAAAGGAATCTGTAATAAATGAGCTAGCCATGCGAGGCCAAAGCCACCATGGCATACTACTCCAATCTTCTTGGTAGAAGGCTCAAGGATCCGATACAGGCCATCTTCTCTTTTATAATGGTGTCGAAGTAAGAATTGATCTGACGCCGCTTGTAATTCGCTGAACCGCAATCTGTATTCCTCTTGCTTCAACCAATGATCTGTTTCATCAGACCATACTCTCTTTCCACTCGATAGTTCGCTAATATGTTCTCCGGGGCTATCCCAAATAGACGACAATTGTCCATCTAACATAATCTCTGTCCAATCCAGTTCACAAGTCCAAGGTTCTGTCTGAATTACAAGTCCCGTCTCTTTGGCCACATAACTGGCTGTTGTCTGCGCTCTACCCAGTGGTGAAGCATATAGTTCATCCAGACCGATAGATGCCATGCGTTTTCCTAGTGCTGCTGCTTCCTGATGCCCGAATTCTGTTAGACCATCTATGGAATAGTCCGGATCACCATGACGAATCAGAAATATTTGCATAATAATGCCCTGCTCCCCTCAAATCCAGCCTTTTTCCTCTGCCAGTCGTACCGCCTCAATTCGACTTTTCACTTCCAGCTTATTGAGTATTTCTGAAATATAATTGCGAACAGTTCCATAAGAAAGATGTAGTGAAAAAGCGATCTCCGCCGCCGTTTGCCCTTCACCAGCCAGCTTTAAAATCTCTCGTTCCCGTGCTGTTAGTGGATTTTCTTCCCGCAGGCTACCAAAAACTAACTCAGGGGATACCTCCCGATGTCCAGCCATTACACGGCGAATAGATTCAGCCAGCTTATCTACAGGCTCGTCCTTCAACAAATACCCTTGTATACCAGCCTTCACTCCACGCTCGAAATAGCCCGGACGGGCAAAGGTAGTCAAGATGATAATTCGAGTCGGACAACCTTTACTCCGCAATATTTCTGCAACCTCCAGCCCGCTCTTGAACGGCATTTCAATGTCCATGAGACATACATCCGGCTGAAGCCTGTCGATTAAAGCTAACGCCTCCGCTCCATCACAAGCCTCTCCGACGACTTCGATATCATCCTCAAGATCCAGCAGGGATGCCATCGCTCCCCGAAGCAGACGTTGATCCTCCGCTATAACGATGGTTATCATGCACTCTCACCTCCTGTTGCTTCCTTAACGATTAGAGGGATCATAACGATCAGCGTAGTTCCCTGACCTTCTTCTGAGCTTAGCGACAGAGAGCCATCAATCAGGGATAGACGTTCCGCCATCCCCTTCATACCATTTCCATCACTAAGCCCACCATTACATCTCTCACCGTTCTGGAGACCAATTCCGTTATCTTTAACGGTAACTCGAACTTCACCGGCGGTCTTTGCCACCCCGATGAAGCATTTATCCGCTCTACTATGCTTCACAATGTTAGTCACCGCTTCTTTGATACAGAGGCTGAGAATATTTTGCGTCAGATCGGATACTCCCTCTAGCGAGATATCCCCTTCCACTTCCAAGGCAATCTCCGCCGTGCGCAGCATCTCCCCAGTTTCCGCCAGTTCTTCTGCTACTGAGATCGCACGCATTTCCGACACTAGCTCGCGCACCTGACGGAGCGCAGCCCGCGAAGTACGCTGAATTTCCCGCGCTTCCTCTTGGGCTCGCTCCGTATTTTTGGTCACCAGCTTCTCTACGAGTTGGCTTTTTAATGTAATTAAGGACAGCGTATGCCCGAGGGTATCATGCAAATCACGAGCGATTCTCATGCGTTCCTCACGCTTCACCAACTCTTTAATCACCTCATTAGCTTGATCTAGCTCTTTCTCCAGCTTCTGATGTTGATGCATGGATCTTACGCCGAATGGCATAATCAGCATAATAACGATAAACGGGACTAAGAACATAATACTCACCCATTCCAACTCACGGCCTACTAAGACCAGCACCGAAAGTACCATGACCACAAAAGAAGTAAATGCAATTTTAAACCCTTTATTCTCCGTATAATAAGCTATAAAATTCACGGTGAAAAAGCCCATATACAGATTAAAAGGCGTATAAAACAAGCTAAGCACCACGATGATCACCATTTGAGTCGTTAACCAAACATTAAACACGCCACCCCGAACCCAATACAGCTGGCGATAGCTGATGGCAAACACCGCTATCATAATCCCACCTAGAATGAGCTTCACTCCAGTCTCCGCGCGCAAATTCAGGATGGGCAAAATCAGATATACAGCCCATACATAAGGGAAAAATCCCTGACTTCTCGGAAATAACTGGAACTGTCCACGCTCGGTCATTACTTTACACCGCTTCCTGTTTTTTTCGAATATAAACCGATAGTAACATAAAAACTACCAAATATCCGAGCAAAATCAAGACATTACTCCAATGCGGGGCTGAGCCACGTACAATCTCCCATGCCCCATTTCCATAGTTATAAGAAGGTAACCAATGACCAATCTTCTGCATTAAACGTGGTAAAATCTCAATTGGCATCCACATGCCCCCCGCTACAGCAAGGGCCATATAAATCACGTTACTGACTCCACTAGCCGTATCCACCCGTTTCATAGCACCCACAAGCGTACCAATCGCCAAAAATGGAAGGGAACCGATCAGGATCCAAAACCCACTAAGCACCCATTGACCCGCAGATAAGGAGACACCATTGATTAAATATCCTGCGGCAAAAATACAAATGACCGAAAACAGATGCATCATCGTTTGCCCGAACATTTTTCCGAAGAAATAGACAGAACCCGGTAGCGGGGTAATCCGTATAAAGGTGGTCCAGCCTTGTGTTCGTTCTTGCACTAAACGGATGCCAAGCGTCATGATCGCAGAGCCCATTACACTAAAGGTTGCCATCGACATTAAGTAGTGAGCGCGCCACGTCGGATCATCGTTACCTGTATTAACCACGCGGGTGAAGATGAAATAGAACATAATGGGCATGAGCAATGACCAGAATACGTAATAAGGATTACGGATGATCCTCAGCATCTCGGCTTTACACTGTACAGTAATTAATCTCATCTTTAGATAGCCTCCTCTTGGTTCATGGTCAATTGTTCAAAAGCGTCATCCAAACGTCCCTGATCTATACGAACATCCTTCACGGGAAGTCCAGTAACAAAAATCGCTCGCAGCGCTTCATCCGTATCGTCTGTCGTCACATGAATTCGACCTTCTTTTTCATAACAACCCTCAATAGCGGTTAGTTCCAGCAGGCTCCTGCGTAATTTAGATCGATCACCTATTGGTAAAAAGGACAGCGAGCGCTTCACAATCCGCGATTTAATCTCATCTGGACTTCCGTCTGCAACTAAATGGCCTTTGCTAAACAACAGAATACGATCCGCAATATCTTCAGCTTCCTGTAAGTAATGTGTCGTGAACACAATCGTCTTGCCCTGCTCCGCAAGTCCACGAACCGTATCCCAGAACCGCCGACGGGAAGTAATATCAAGTCCAACCGTAGGTTCATCGAAAAAGATCAGCTCTGGATCACCAGCCAGGGCCAGCGCGAAGCCTAGACTACGCTTTTGACCGCCCGAGAGCTTCTCGGCGTATCTATTCAGATCCGCTGGCGCAAGCCCTGTAGCTTTAATTAGAAACTCCATATCCATCGGCTGTGGATAATAGCTACGGATCAGAGCAATGATCTCCCGAACCTTCAGCCGATCCATCACACTTACCTCTTGCAGCATCGCACCGGTCTTTTCACGTACCATTTTATCTTTTGGTTGTTGTCCAAATATTTCCACTGTACCTTCAGTGGGCTCTAATAACCCCAATAACATTCCCAATGCCGTTGTTTTGCCTGCTCCGTTTGGTCCAAGAATAGCTGTAATCGAACCTTTGGCAATGTTGAAGCTGATATTATCTACTGCTTTCTTATCCTTATATAATTTGCTAACTCCATTCATCTCAATAACACTGTCCATTTCGTAACCCCTCCGATTCCGAATGCGTTTGATCTATTTCAATCATATGGAAAAAGGAGACCTGACATTAGTATGGACTGTCATTTCTTTAAGATGACAACTGTCACCTTCATGCCTCAGGGTACGAAAAAGAGGTTGCCCTACCCGTAGTTTTAACTACGAATAGGGCAACCTCTTTAAGCGAAAATACTAGATTACCTCTTAAAGAATCCTTTTCCGAGAAGGAATTCCTTCATATGCATTCGCGCTGGCTGTGCCAACCGTTCTGCCATAATCACAGACCAAGGTGTATCCTTGGCACCATGAGTCCGCTCACGCATATAGTCTGAAGAGACTTTATCGTAAGTCTTGACCTGCTCCACTGTCGTTTCGGCATTGTAGCGATTACGATGTAGAACAGCGTCTAATGGCAGACGCGGACGCAGGCTTGTGGCTCCATCAGGGTAGCCCACACACATTCCAAATATCGGGTAAACCAGCTCGGGCAGTCCAAGCAGCTCAGAAACCTCCGCAATCCGGTTACGGATTCCACCGATATAAACAATTCCGAGCCCAAGCGATTCCGCAGCTACAGCAGCATTCTGAGCAGCAAGCGCAACATCAACGGTAGCTACAATAAGGTTCTCAGCAGAATCTTCATACGATGTCTCTCCCTGCAAATGAGGTTTTGTCACCTCACGCAACCGATACAGATCCGCGCACCAGACCAAGAAGACTGGGCATTGTTCTATATAAGCCTGATTACCCGATAATCCGGCAAGCTCAGCTTTTATAGCCGGGTCAGTCACTGCAATAACACTATAGGCTTGTACACTGCTGGAAGTCGAAGCCATTTGGCCTGCTTCAATAATAGCTGCAAGCTGCTCTTCACTTACTGGCTTATCCTGATACTTGCGGACAGATGCATGGTTCATTAATAGAGATATTGTCTCGTTGTTTTCTTGCACAGCGGCCACTCCTTACATAGTTAGGTTTCTCTTAAAGCTTTACCCGCTGCAAACGAAGTGCATTCAAGACGACGGACACAGAACTGAATGCCATCGCAGCTCCAGCTAGCCATGGAGCTAGAAATCCGAGTGCAGCAATCGGTATACCTATTGTATTGTATGCAAGTGCCCAGAACAAATTCTGCTTAATATTACTCATCGTTTTACGGCTCATCATAATGGCATCGGGTATGCTCTTCAGATCTCCCCGCATCAGTGTAATATCTGCAGCCTCCATTGCTACATCCGTCCCTGTACCAATCGCCATACCCGTATCTGCAGTAGCCAGTGCAGGAGCATCATTGATGCCATCCCCAACCATAGCTACCTTTGTCCCATTCCGCTGCAGCTTACGAACTTCCTCCGCTTTGCCTTCTGGCAGAACCTCTGCTAACACTTTTCGAATACCTGCTTGCTTCGCAATAGCTTCTGCGGTGATTTTATTGTCACCTGTAATCATAATGACCTCTATGCCCATCGCATGAAGCGCAGCTACAGCTGCTTTTGAGGTTGGTTTAATCGTATCCGCTACAGCGACAATCCCGGCAATCTCATCGCCCACCGCTACAAGCATAGCTGTCTTTCCTGCCTCTTCCAGTCTCTTCATGACTGAGGTCCACTCTGTGATGTCCAATTGATGATCTTCCATCATACGCCGTGTACCCACCCTAACTTGTTGATCGGAGACAACAGCCATAATTCCCCGTCCAGGTACATTATCAAACTGTTCAGCGGTGGGTAAGATCAAACCTCTGTCAGCGGCTCCTGCAACGATAGCTTCCGCAAGCGGATGTTCTGATAATTTCTCGGCTGCCGCAGTTAAAGCTAATAGACGATTCTCTGCACTTTCTTTACCATAAGCGGCAATTCCAGTGGTAGTCACGATATCAGTCAGCATGGGCTTACCATTTGTAACCGTACCTGTCTTATCCAAAACAACGATCTTAATCCCTTGTGCGCCTTCTAAATGCTCACCACCCTTGAACAGAATACCAAGCTCTGCAGCGCGGCCTGATCCCGCCATAATGGAGGTCGGTGTTGCAAGACCTAACGCACATGGACAGGCGATTACGAGCACCGCAATAGCTTTTTCAAGGGCATCGGCAAATTGACCAGGTGCTGCCCAGAAGTACCAGACCAAGAAAGTGATCATCGCAATGCCTACAACAATCGGTACAAAAATACCTGAGATGACATCCGCGATCCGCTGGATCGGCGCTTTGGAGCCTTGGGCCTCCTCCACTACTCTAATGATTTGAGCGAGTGCAGTGTCTCTTCCTACTTTGTTGGCTTTGATTCTTAAGATCCCATTCTTATTTAATGTAGCACCGATAACAGTATCTCCAGGTTTTTTCTCTACAGGAATACTTTCTCCGGTCAACATAGACTCGTCCACAGAAGAGGAACCCTCTACTACCTCACCATCCACCGGCACCTTTGTTCCGGGCTTCACCAATACAATATCACCAGGAATCACTTCATCTGTAGAGATATTCATTTCTTTGCCATCGCGGATCACGAGAGCCGTCTTTGCCTGAAGCCCCATTAAGCTCTTAATGGCGTCAGAGGAACGTCCTTTTGCTAGCGCCTCGAACCATTTACCAACGAGGATGAGCGTGATGAGTACAGCACTCGTCTCATAATACATTTCAATGTCATGATTCATTCCCTTCATACTTAATGAATCAATCGTCAGATAAAGACTGTAGAAATACGCTGCTGATGTCCCCAGTACGACCAACACATCCATATTGGCACTTCCGTTACGAAGTGCTTTATACGCGCCTACGTAGAACTGCCAACCGATGATAAACTGTACGGGGGTCGCCAGAACAAGCTGAAACCAAGGATTCATAAATAACTCCGGTGTTGGAATCCAGCTTGTGAATGAAAAATGACCTGCCATCGCCCATAACAATGGGAAAGAAAGAATAGCAGAAATGATCCACTTCCACTTCTTATGCTGAATATCCTGTACACGACGATCCACATGATCCTTGCGGTCTTCTTTAAGAGTAGCTTTATATCCGATATTGCTTACCTTCTCCATGATCTCTCTTGGACTAATATTACCGGGAGTATATTCTACATGTGCCGTTTCCAGCGCTAAATTCACATTCACTGCTGCGATCCCCGGCGTACGACTCAACACTTTTTCGATCCGCGCCGAGCATGCAGCGCAGGTCATGCCTGATATATCAAAATCCGCGGTCTCTTTGACGGTATCATAACCAAGAGCGCGGATTTTATCTTCAATTTGTGGTAACCCTGATACAGAAGGATCAAATCCGACAGTGGCTTGTTCCAAGGCCAAATTTACATTTGCGCGAGAAACACCCTCCATCCGGGACAAACCTTTCTCAATTCGAGCTGCACAAGCAGAACAGGTCATGCCTGTAATCTGTACGGTCGCTTGCTGTTCATTGGGTGAAGCTGTTATTTTTAACTTATCCATGATTCCAAAGCCTCCTCATACCCCTATAGAGTATGATAATTTCTATAAAAAGAAAAGGCATTGGAGCTTATGGCATTCCCATACAGCTCCAAGCCTTATTACTGTGCTTCAAATTAAACTACATCATACCCTTGCTCTTCAATAGCTTCTTTAATAGTTCCAAGGCTCACCTTGTTCTCATCATACTCAACGGAAACTTTTTTAGCAGCAAGATCAACTTTAGCAGTAGCTCCAAGATTACCTACAGCCTTCTCTACAGAGTTGACACAGTGACCACAAGACATTCCTTCAACGTTTAATGTAGCGTTCGACATTATAATTACCTCCAGTAAATGTTATGAAGCCATGCTCAAGGAGCATTAGCTTATTATTTCATTAATTTGTTAACCGTAATTAGCAGCTCATCGATAACCTCATGTTCACCGGCTTCGATTCGTTCAATAATACAACTCTTCATATGCCCTTCCAGCAGCATCTTACCAACACCGTTTAGTGCCGCTTGAACCGCTGCGAGCTGATTGAGCACATCGTCACAATAAGTATCCCGCTCTATCATACCCTTTATCCCGCGTATCTGGCCTTCAATCCGGTTGAGGCGAGTATTCAAACCATTTTTGAAATCTGTCGAATGATGACTCATTCGTTCTCCAGATGCTGAAGAATGACAGTCAGCTTCACAGGATTTCTCAGTTTGTTCTTGCTTACTAGTAGACATAAGAATCAGCCTCCTTGCCAATAATATAATATACCCCCGTAGGGTATGTCAAGAGGCGTTCTTTATTTCCTATTCCCCAAATCCCATTTTTTCAAGCATAAACGCCTTCGGTGTCCTTATAAGGACGGTAAGCGTTTAAGCGAGAAAAATAAGACATATAGTATTGTGTGAAACTTATACTTCTTATATTTGAAAAAAACTATTGCTACCCTATTCAAATTTGAATATAATAAATTTTGCTTCTAACCTATGAACATTTTTTGAACGGATTTATCACTATTAGAAAAAGGAGCCTGCGAAGCATGCATACTAAAGAAAGTAATCTTAAACTCGTAGTTATCGGCCTGCTGCTCGGTATTCTGATGTCCGCGATGGACAATACCATTGTAGCTTCAGCTATGGGAACCATTGTTTCCGACCTTGGCGGTCTGGACAAAATCGTATGGGTCACTTCGGCCTATATGGTCATGGTAATGGCTGGGACCCCTATCTTCGGCAAGCTCTCGGATATGTATGGACGTAAACGTTTCTTCATGTTCGGACTGATTGTATTCCTGATTGGCTCAGCACTGTGCGGTACTGCAACCAGTATTACACAACTAAGTATTTACCGGGCAATTCAAGGAATCGGCGGCGGTGCACTAATGCCTATCGCCTTCACCATCGTTTTCGACATTTTCCCTCCTGAAAAAAGAGGAAAGCTGACCGGCCTTTTCGGTGCCGTCTTCGGAATCTCCAGTGTACTCGGACCATTATTGGGTGCATATATTACCGACTATGTAGGCTGGCAATGGGTATTCTACATTAACCTGCCGCTCGGAATTATTGCACTTTTTCTGATCGCAACTTCTTACAAAGAATCGATCTCTCACGCTAAACAGCGCATCGACTGGGGCGGAGCCTTCACTCTCGTCGGCGCCATTATCTGCCTAATGTTTGCGCTAGAACTGGGAGGCAATCAATACGCTTGGGATTCTAGTGTCATCCTTGGCTTATTCGCCGGCTTTGCTGTACTCTTGCTGGCATTCATCCTCATTGAGAGAGTGGCGGCTGAACCTGTTATCTCGTTCGCGATGTTCAGTAAACGGTTGTTTGCAACAAGTAGTGTGACAGCCTTGTTCTATGGCTCTGCCTTTATCGTAGCCACCATCTACATTCCTATCTTTGTACAGGGCGTATTTGGCGGCTCCGCTACGAACTCTGGACTGATCCTCATGCCGATGATGATTGGTACGGTCGTGGGCAGTCAGACCGGTGGGCTACTTACAACCAAAACCAGTTTCCGAAACATTATGATCCTATCGGCAGTCTGTTTTGTAGCAGGTGTCTACAGTCTAAGCACTTTATCACCAGATACCTCCCGTCTCATGCTTAATGTATTCATGGCCTTAACTGGATTCGGCGTGGGCTTCTCCTTCTCCGTGCTAAGCATGGCAGCTATCCATAATTTCGATATGCGCCAACGCGGTTCGGCAACTTCAACAAGTACCTTTATGCGCTCGCTTGGGATGACGCTGGGGATTACGATCTTCGGTATTATTCAGCGTAACAACTTCACTAGCAGCATTAGCGAAGCTTTTGGCGGAAGTGAGCAGTCAGCAGCCTTCGGCGATCCACGGGCAGCCCTGACACCTGAAGCAAGAGCCAAGATTCCACCTGAAATTTTAGAGAAAATATCTAGTGCACTGTCCTCTTCAATCGCACATACCTTTATGTGGGCCATGATTCCTGCCGTCCTTGGTTTAGTCTTTGTGCTGCTTATGCCAAAAGACCGCCTCACCATTCCGAGTAAAACTGCTCAGGCGTCCGAGGGTAAAAGGTAACGATTATGTCGATGAAATTGGCTATTCTCGGACTATTGCTTGAACGAAATATGCATCCCTATGAAATTACACTAGTCATGAAAGAGCGCTCCATGGACCGGATTACAAAGCTCCAGCTTGGGTCTCTCTACTATGCTGTCGATAAACTTGCACAAGATGGTTATATCGAAGCTTTAGAAGTGATTAGCAGCAGTGATCGCCCTGACAAAACCATTTACGGTATTACTGAGCAAGGTAAAAATTTATTCGAGCAGTTAATTCTACAGCAAATTAAAAAGAACGAGCCCTTCTATCATCCGATGTATATGGCTCTAGCCATGTCCCGTCATGTTGATCAAAACAAGGTGGAGAAGCTGCTCGAAGAACGTATTCGGGAAACCGAACATCAGGTGAATCTGGCTTATCAGGTATATGAAGAACATATTCCTATTGTTCCTCGTTCCGCCCTTCATCTCATGTACGGCACCTATGAACACACCCTTATTGAACTAAAATGGCTACAACGTCTCTATGATGATGTTGTAGCACGCAAGTTGAATGACATTGGAACACCACTTAATACAGAGTAGAGTCCTTAGGACCTCTACTCTTTTTTTTTCGCTTTTGCAGAGACAATAAATACCACACTAGAATCTAAGCGTGTACAATATGTACGTGTACGCAATCATATTTTCCTAGGAGGAATCACAATGTTGAGAACGCTGCCTTTAAACAAGCGCGGTATACCAGCCAGCCGTATTGCTCTAGGTTGTATGGGATTTGGTGGAGGCTGGGATCATGAACCGATTACCGCCGAGAATGTTAAGCAAGGACATGCAGCCGTCGACGCAGCACTATCTATTGGTATCAATATGTTTGATCACGCAGATATTTATACCCGCGGTAAAGCCGAGAAGGTATTCGGTCAAATCTTTAAAGAACGCCCAGGACTCCGCGAAGAAATCATTATTCAATCGAAGTGCGGTATTAAGCTAATGGAGCCTGGAGACAGCTCTAATGTCTTTGACTTCTCAAGCCAGCATATTCTAAGCAGTGTAGATGGAATATTGTCGCGACTAGGAACGGAATATATTGATATTCTGCTGCTCCATCGGCCTGACCCCCTAATGGATCCAGAGGAAGTAGCTTCTGCTTTGCATCAATTAAAGGCAACAGGTAAAGTTCGTCATTTCGGCGTTTCCAATATGAGCGCAGCGCAGATCAAAATGCTGCAAGCCTATTGCGAGGAACCTTTTATCGTAAACCAGCTACACATGAGCCTAGCCAAGCTCAGCTGGGTCGATGCTGGAATCAGTGTAAACCGTGAACCTTGGAAGGATATTACCTTTCCCGAAGGAACCCTTGAACATTGTCGAATGGAGAACATTCAGCTTCAAGCTTGGGGCCCACTCGCACAAGGCTTATTTAGTGGACGTTCATTAGAGGATCAACCAGAGAATATCGTCCAGACAGCTGCCATGGTTAAACAACTTGCAGATGAAAAAGGAACAACACCCGAAGCCATAGTGCTATCCTGGCTAATGACACATCCGGCAGCTATTCAGCCTGTGATTGGGACTGTGAATCCTCAGCGCATCGCTGCCTGCGCCGATGCGGACAAGCTGGAGCTTACTCGAAAAGAATGGTATGACCTATATGTTAGTTCACGTGGTACTCGCCTTCCCTAACTGAGCCCACAATTAAACTCGCAAGAATTCTTAATAGCCTAATCGTGCCTCTCGCATGATTAGGCTATTTTTAATACATTCCCCTCCTATGCATTGTTCTCTATTGCGAATAAAAATAGATATCAAGCGATAAACCGAGATAAATAGAGATAAATTAACTTTTTTGTTCTTTATAGAGCACAAACGAGACTTATTGACAGTTTTCTTTTCAATTTATTCCATGTATTATTCATTACAGAAGTTGTTCTTAATAAAGAACAACAATAACGAACCAAAGAAACTCAAGACATTGAGGGGAGGTATTCCTCTGAGACCCAGATCAGCAAAAAGAAGACCTAAACGAAAGAAACAAATCGGATTACGTGTTCTGCAATCAGGAATGGCTGTCTCCGTCTTGTTTCTGACTACCTCGCAGCAAGTGGGTAGTACCTATGGTGGTTTTGGAGCTACTACGCAAACCACTAGCACAATTAGCTTTTGCGAAGTATTTCCAAACTCGATCAAGGGGCTTCTAACAGAACTCAAAGATCATATCGAAAGAGCTACTGCTTTAAAAGGATCGCTGCAAAGCTATACCCCTTCAGGCAGTCTCTCAGACGTTTCGGGAATAGAAGGCATGACGCTGGATGAGCTTGATGTCGCAGCGCAAGAGATTTCCACACAAATCTCCGCGCTTCAATCTCAAATCGATGGCGTGAATGAGCAACTGGCCACCAACAGCCAAATTTGGAACGAAATCAATGGTGAGCTGAACGCAGCAGCAGCCGTCCTATTCCAGATTGGAGGATATATGACCTCTCTAGATTCAAACTGTCTAGAAATCAAGGATGAACAATTCTTCAGAGAGCTGCAAAGCAGCCTGAATCAAAGCGGTGTCATCTCTGAATCCCTGAATGCTTCCTTAAAGGGAGTCATCCAATATCTAAACTCCATACACGACATCGGGCTTCCATTTGCTTCGGTAGTGACCAGTGATGTATATGGACAACCCGAGTTACGCAACGAGGCGTTTCAGCAGCCGTTACCTTTCCTGATTCCTTTTAGTCAGCCGGCCAGCAATATCTCTAGCGAACTTACCTCCACTTATGAAAATCTCAATACTGAAATGAATGGTCTTAAAGAATCGGCTACTTCAGGAATCAGCAATCTTCAGAGTCAGCTCCAATTGATCAGTCAAACCCGTGAACAACAGTTGGAAGCACTTGAGAAAGCCCGACTAGAGGCGCTGGAACAAACGAAGAAAGAAGAAGAACGTTTGGCACTGGAGAAAAAAGAAAAGCAAGAAGCTGAGGACAAAGCGAAAGCTGAAGCTGAGGAGAAAGCAAAAACGGAAGTGACTCCACCGAAAGGTGAAGCTACTCCAGAGAACATAAATAATGAACAGCCTGAAGCCCCAGCCACTAACCCGGTCGTTCCGGAAATTGGTGAAGAGCTAACGATTCCAAAAGATGTACCACAGCAAGCGGTTCCTCAGGAGGCGCCAAAAGCGGAAGATACAACCACTTCCCCACCGGTAGCAACACCAGCCCCTTCGGACCCTCAACAAGTTAAAGGTGGCGAATAATATGCGGATTAAAAAAATGATCAACAATACATTATCGAGCATCATGCTTGTGATATTCATTCTGCTGGTGGTAGCCGTAGTTTTATCAAAGGCCTCCGGCGGTGAACCTGCCTTCTTCGGATACCAGATCAAATCGGTACTCTCAGGTTCGATGGAACCAGGGATTCAAACCGGATCGATTGTCGCTTTAAAACCCGGAGGAGATATGAATCGCTTCAAAAAAGGCGATGTGATCACCTTTAGAAATGAAGAAAATCTGCTCATTACTCACCGTGTTGTAGAAGCAACAATGAACAACGCTACTGGTGAAGCCATGTATCGAACGAAAGGCGATAACAATGATGCGCCTGATATGAACCCTACCAGTTCCACGAATGTTGTAGCTGAGTATACCGGGGTCACCGTACCTTATGTAGGTTACGCTATGAATTTCGCAGTTTCCAAAGCTGGAAGTGTTGTGCTCATGATCGTACCAGGCTTGATGCTCCTGCTCTATGCCCTGTATTCATCATGGAAGGCTGTAGCTGCACTCGAAAAGAAAAATGCTGCTATACTTCCCACCTCTCCACCTCCAACTGAAATACAGTAATCCGTTGATTGTCCGCTTCCGCTTACGAACCGGAAGTTACAATATATAACTTTTATAAAAAAACCACAAAAACCGAGGAGGAATTTTAATTATGGGTATCAAAAAAACATTGGGTCTTGGCGTAGCATCAGCAGCACTGGGTTTATCATTGATTGGTGGAGGAACTTTCGCTTACTTTAGCGACACTGCAACAAGTACCTCTACATTCGCAGCGGGTACACTGGATTTGAACTCTGACCCTTCTGTTATCGTTAATCTGGATAAATTGAAACCAGGTGATACTATCAAAAGAGATTTCAAACTTAATAATGATGGGAACATCGATATCGGCTCTATTGTTCTCAAAACAAAATACTCTGTTAATGACGTAGGTGGTAACAACAACGGTGTTGATTTAGGTAAATTTATTAAAGTTAAGTTCCTGCAAAATAAGGACAAGAGCGGTAACATTATTCCGGATATTGTAGTTTATGAAACAACACTAGCTGATTTGCAAAATTCAACACCTGATCTCGTAGAAAAATTGCCGTTCATAGGCAATGAAGCATCCGGTATTAAAGCAGGTACATCTGATAGCTTCACCGTTAAGTTCGAATTTGTGGATGATGGTAAAGATCAGAACATTTTCCAAAAAGATGTGTTGACACTGACTTGGGATTTCTTTGCTAAACAAGCCAGAGGAACTGACTACTAATCTAATAAGTCTTCCATTCGAAGAGCAGCAGATTCTTATTCCGGAAAACGGATAAGTAGATGCTGCTTTTCTCTTTACAATAAACTTTGTCGAATTTAATGATATTTGCTATACTAATAACAAAAATTACGGAGGGGCGTCAGCATAGTGCCACAAAATATGGGCCAACGTATCCAGCATCTCCGCCTAGAAAAGGGATTGTCCCTATCTGAGCTTGCGGACAGAGCGGATGTTGCTAAGTCGTATCTTAGCAATGTGGAGAGAAACATCCAATCCAATCCTTCAATTCAGTTTATCGAAAAGATCGCCGATGCGCTTCAGGTATCCATCCACGCTTTGCTCTATGGAGAACCTAATGATGCTGAGGAGTCACCTTTAGATTCGGAATGGTTCCGATTGGTGCAGGAAGCTATGGCCTCAGGCATAAGCAAACGCGAATTCAAGGAGTTTCTGGACTACCAGAAATGGCGCCTTGATCAGAAGGATTAATATTCCACCTGACCTGATAAGATCCTCTTCTACTCATACTATTAAACATAAGCGCCTTCACCCTCCTAACATGGACCGCGAAGGCGTTTGAATTCTAGCAGAATATAAGGACCAAGTCTGAATCTTATAGATTCTTATATAAAGAAAAAGAGCACAGCGAGTTATCGCTGTGCTCTTTTGATATCTAATGCTCTGAATGTATTACTGCACGGCTTGCACAGTCTTCTCATGAAAGAAGCGACGAATTTCATCTGCCTTTATGCCAGCCTTCTTAGCTGCTAATAATAAATGGACCCACTCTACGTCTAGATCAATGACCTGCTGTTCTCTGTTGCTTCCCTGGTTGGACTTGTCCAAAAAATCTCCTCCTAAGATTTTAGTCCCCAGGCAATCCGGCTGTCATAGTATTTCTACCTTAGACCCGCGACTTTGTGCCCCTGCCTTTCGGCAGGTTTACCTTTTACTGGACCCTTTACACGAAAGGATCTACTTTGAAATATATGAAAATCGCTAACTGCAATAACATTATACTATACTAAAGTGGAAAAGTGTGTCGATTTCTGATTAGTTTTTCCATTAAAAAACAAAAAATAGAAGCGCTTTTGTGCGATATCTTGTCCTATTAACACGATACTCGTCCCATTCATAAAATTAATTAAGCCAATATAATGATACTTCCTTCCCTATTAGTTAAAAATAAGGATATTAGAATCATTTTAGTGGGCCTTAGGAATGGGTAATGAGAAGAAACAGCGTTCTTTTCATTAGAACAAGCTAACCCATACCATTTTGCGAACGTATTGGACGAAAGAATGAATTGATTACACGTGTGGAAAGTAGCACAATAAGATGAGAAATGAAACCGCAATCATCACAGCTCCAGTAAGCGTTGACACAAAATGTCACGTATGGAGTTCATCCGTTAAGGAGGATGTATTCATGGCAGCCAAAGAGCCCTATAACGAATCCATTTGGAGTAAGTATTACGGACCCAATTTAGGCTACATTCAAGAAAGATATGAACAGTTTGTGAAAGATCCTTCCACCGTAGAGAATAATTATCGCGAGCTTTTTACAAATTCGGGTCCCCCGCCCCTAACACCGGATAGCGAACCGGCTCCACAGCCTCGCATTTCGGGAGACACCGAATGGCTTAGAAAGGCAGTAAGAGCTTCCAAGCTAATCGCTAACATTCGTATATATGGCCATATGGCCGCTGATATTGATCCGCTTGAGCGCGATCACAATCCCATGGCTAAATATCTTGAACTCGAAACCTATGAGCTGACTCGTGAAGATCTGCTCGCACTACCTGCCACGCTCATTTGGGAGAATGCGCCGAATGATGTGCATACCGGATGGGATGCAGTTCAGCGTATGCGTCAGGCTTACACCAAGACAATCGCCTATGAATTCGGGCATGTGCATGAAGAACAAGAACTGAAATGGTTGAACAGACAGGCAGAATCCACAAGCTCACCAGCGCCTTTAAATAATGCAGAACGTAAAGAGCTGCTAAACCGCCTGATCCAAGTAGAGCAATTCGAAACCTTCCTCCACAAAACCTTTGTGGGTCAGAAGCGGTTCAGCTTGGAAGGCAATGACGCTCTCGTACCGATGCTGGATGAAATCGTACGCGCTGCTGCGCATGACGGCGCAGAGCATATTCTGATGGGCATGGCGCATCGTGGTCGCCTCAACGTTCTTGCACATATTTTGGGCAAACCTTATGACATTATATTTTCAGAGTTTCATCATTCTCCGAACAAGGAGCTTTTCCCTTCCGAAGGCTCTACAGGCATTAACTATGGCTGGACGGGTGATGTGAAATACCATCTGGGTGCAGATCGCGCTGTCCGTGAAGGAGAAACCGTACGCACAAGAATAACACTAGCGAATAACCCAAGTCACTTGGAATTCGTCAATCCTGTCGTGGAAGGCTTCACTCGTGCTGCTCAAGAAGATCGGAGCACAGCCGGATTGCCGAAGATTGATACCAGTAAAGCTATGGCGGTACTGATGCATGGCGATGCTGCTTTTCCAGGTGAAGGGATTGTTGCAGAAACACTTAATATTGGCAAACTTCAAGGTTATCAGAATGGCGGGACGATCCATATCATTGTTAATAACCGGATCGGCTTTACGACAGAAAGCGAAGACTCCCGTTCAACGCATTATGCGAGTGACATCGCCAAAGGATATGAAATTCCAATTATCCATGTCAATGCTGATGATCCTGAGGCCTGTATATCAGCCGTTCGTTTAGCTAGTGCATATCGCAATCAATTCAAAAAGGATTTCGTTATTGATCTCATCGGCTATCGTCGTCATGGACATAACGAAATGGATGATCCTGAAACTACACAACCTATCGTGTACGGTAAGGTACGCAATCATCCAACCGTTTACAAGGTGTATGCGGAGCGGCTACAGCGTGAAAAAATTCTTACAGCTGAAGATGTACAAAAGATGCACGTTGAAACAGAAGGCGTATTGCAACGTGCGTACGATAGTATGAAGGAAGGCAATCACAAGAAAAAAGAACCAAAGGCCTTCATTCCTCTTCATACAGATCGCTCAGCGGCAGGCACTACAGCCGTACCGATCTCCAGTCTGCAAGAGATTAATCGTGAGCTACTGAGCGTACCTGATGGATTCCAAGTCTATCCGAAACTGGAGCGAATTCTGCAGCGTCGCAAGGACGCACTGAATGAGGGTGAAAAGGTCGACTGGGCACTCGCTGAGTCCCTCGCCTTCGCAACCATCCTGAAGGATGGAACGCCAATTCGACTTAGCGGTCAGGATGCACAGCGCGGGACCTTCGCACACCGCCATCTGGTGCTGCACGACAGTAAGACAGGAGAATTATTCTCTCCGCTTCATCAGCTAAGTAATTCTCGCGCTTCCTTTGGCGTATATAACAGTCCGCTATCTGAAGCTTCTGTGCTAGGCTTTGAGTATGGTTATAATGTGTTCGCACCAGAAACCTTCGTCATCTGGGAAGCACAATATGGCGACTTCGCCAATGCAGGTCAGGTTATATTTGATCAGTTCATTGCCGCTGGACGTGCGAAATGGACGCAGCGCAGCAATCTCGTCGTCATGTTACCGCATGGCTACGAGGGACAGGGACCCGAACATTCCAGTGGTAGATTGGAACGCTTCCTACAGTTATCCGCGGAAGAGAACTGGACCGTTGCTAACTTGACCACTGCTTCTCAATATTTCCATGTCTTGCGGCGCCAAGCTGCTTTATGTGGACAGGAAGACGCTAAACCACTGGTGATTATGACGCCGAAGAGTCTCATTCGTAATCCGCGCAGCACATCTGCCGGAACTGAGCTCGCTTCCGGACAATTCCAGCCTGTGTTAGCTGAGCCCCTGCTAGGCCAGAAGCCAGGTGAGGTCAAACGTCTAGTAGTCTGCAGCGGTAAAGTAGCTATCGACATCCAAACAGAGCTAGAAGCTGCTTCAGACAAAGATTGGTCATGGCTGCATGTACTGCGCTTAGAGCAACTCTATCCGTTCCCAGAACATGAACTGAGTGCTCACTTAAGCTCCTTCACATCCCTTCAGGAAATTGTCTGGGTGCAAGAAGAGCCGAAGAATATGGGCGGATGGAGTTATACCGAACCTCGGTTACGTGCCATCGCACCGCAAAACACTAGCGTGAGATATATCGGACGTCCTGAACGTTCCAGTCCTGCGAGTGGTTATGCAGATGTTCATAGCTTTGAACAGCGTAGAATTGTTTCAGAGGCCCTAAAAGCAAATTCACAAGTACAAACAGCTGTACCGTCCTCTTAAGAGGACGGTATCACAATAGCGTAAACCATTATGTTTGGGGAGGTAACGGCCTGTGTCAGAAATCTTAGTACCCGATCTGGGAGAATCTATATCCGAAGGAACCATCTACAAATGGCTGGTTAAAGAAGGCGACACGGTAGGTCAAGGTGATGTGCTTGCTGAGTTAGAGACGGATAAAGTGAATTTGGAAATTAGTGCGGAGGTGGAGGGTGTCATCTCCTCCATCCTACGTCAAGCGGGCGAGAACGTAGCAGTTGGCGAAGCCATCGGCATCATTGGAGCCGCTAGCGGTAGTACATCGCAGGCCGCTGAGAGCAAAGCGCCTGAAGCGGCACCGGCAAGCGGCAGCGCAGCAGCCGCACCTGTAGCAGCGCCCGAAGTCGCTGTAGCGGGTGGCGAAAGCCCCGCTGCATTGGCATCGCCGGGCGCACGCAAGCTGGCACGGGAGCGCGGCATCGACCTCGGCGATGTTAGCGCCCGTGATCCTATCGGCCGGATTGGTCAGGCCGATGTGTCGGGTCATGGTGCAGCAGCGTCACAGGCCGCTGCACCGGTAGCTCCGGCGGCACAAGCCAAGCCGGAGCCAGCGAAGCCGGCAGCGAGCAAAGCCGCGCCGGAGGATGGCAAGAACGTGGAGCGCAAGCGCATGTCGCGCAGACGGCTCACGATTGCCAGCCGCTTGGTAGAAGCGCAGCAGACCGCAGCCATGCTGACCACCTTCAACGAGGTGGACATGACAGCGATCCTCGACATCCGCAAGCGCCGCAAGGATGCTTTTAAAGAGAAGCATGAAGTAGGACTAGGCTTCATGTCCTTCTTCACCAAAGCCGTGATCGGTGCGCTGAAGACCTACCCTCTGCTGAACGCAGAAATTGACGGTGAAGATCTGGTCGTTAAGAAATTCTACGATATCGGTATTGCCGTTGCAGCTAAGGAAGGTCTGGTGGTTCCGGTTGTCCGTGACGCAGATCGCCTCAGTTTCCCGGAAATCGAACGTCAGATTGGCGAACTCGCTTCCAAGGCACGCGCTAATACACTTAGTCTCTCCGAGCTTCAAGGCGGTACGTTCACTATCACCAACGGCGGTGTATTCGGTTCCCTATTATCCACCCCGATTCTGAATACCCCTCAAGTAGGTATTCTAGGGATGCATAAGATTCAATTGCGTCCAATTGCGCTGGACGAAGAAAGAACCGTTAACCGTCCAATGATGTATATCGCCCTTTCCTACGATCACCGGATCGTTGACGGCTCTGAAGCGGTTAGCTTCCTCGTCAAAGTGAAGGAATTGCTGGAAGATCCAGAAGCACTGCTGCTGGAAGGCTAACCCTGATCGATCTTCCGACTTAAGAATATAAAGAAGGTATCCCTAAAGCTTCGCATTAGGGATACCTTCTTTTATATTTGAATCAACTTTTGAGATGAAGTATTTCATAAGTACAAGGTGAATCATGAATCCCTAGGATAAAAAGTCCGGCGTTGTCGGGAATGCTTCCTACCTTGCATATGATCTAACTGTATTTTATACACTTATTTATTTCTGATCTCCCATATCCTCTTCCTTAATTGCATTCTCTACAACTAAAATCCGTAAAAACGTTTATTTCCACTAATTTAACCAGTAATAGCTGTATTATATACAACTACAGGGCTTATATAAAGGTATTAGTTAACTTTAATTGTATATAGTACAACTAACTTAGCGCATGCAACTACAAGACTATAAGAATCTACTTCAACAGCTCCCCAGCCAACTGTAAAAATTGCTCCTTACTCAAAATCTTATCTCCGTAGCTGCTGAGTGTATAATACGCATCCTGCTTCTCGTTATACCAATTCAGATAATCGTAGCTTACCTCTTCCTTCACTACTTTGTTATAGATCACTTCTGTGCCAGCCACTATAATCTTATCCGCTTGATTCTCAGGTTCTTGCTCCACGAACACTTTCCCGCCATGCATGATCGTGGCAGAGATACCTATAAAAGCATTATTCTTCGAATAAATTGCACTGATCCAGCCTGGTTCCGACCAAGGTATAGCCTTCATAAATAAATTACTACTTCCCTTATCTTTGTTTGCTTGGGCAGTAAGATCTTGTAACGTCTCCTGATATAGAGAACTGTTCTTCTCCGCATCCGTAGTCGGATGATTAGGGTTTATAACCCCATATTCAAAAGCATACCCTGCTGCCAATGCAGGAAGCATCGGCGCCCCTGTCCGCTTGATTTCCTTCAAGAAATCAGAATATCCGCCTATCCGCTGCTCTTTATACTTAAAAGACAATTCTGTTGCCAAGCCTGCTGCGCCTGCATTATTGTTCACAAGATAGGCGATCAATTCTCCCGGTTTAGCGAAAGCATCTACTTTCTGTGCATACTTATCATAGGAAGCTACTCCTGCAGATTCATTCGGCGCAACATGCTGAACCTTTACTACGCCTTCACTATTGCGGATCTGTATATATTCCGATGCAGCATACGCTGTCACTGAGATCATCAGGAACAAAGCTAACATACTGGCCACTGCCGTTGTTTTATTCATCGTCTTCAGCGAGAGCGAGAATGATCGCTTTCGATCTGATATGCCACGGATATGTCCCATAACCCTCTCTTCTACATCGATCTCACCCAGAAGTTCATTCCCGGCTGAGGCATAAATTATATTTTGGTATTCATCGCTGATTGTGGTTCGTTCCATCTGATCTCCTCCTCCAATTTCATAGCTTCCTGTACCTTCCGCTTGATCCGGTTCATTCTCTTCGTCAGTGCATTGGGACTGACCCCAAGAATTTCGCTTATCTCCGCATAAGTTTTTTCCTCGAACACCCGCAGAATAAGCATATTCCTCTCTTCCAGCGACAACTGTGCTAAAGCAGCTGACAATGAGGGATTAAACAACCGTTCATCCAGCTCTTGTTCAGGACTTGCAGACATAAAATCAGGCTTGAAGATACTCATGACTCGCTTTTGCAAACGCCGTCTGCGCAGCAGGTTTAAGCAATGATGATACGCGATTCGATAGAGCCATGCCGAGAAATGCATCTGCGGCTTGTATTGATGGATAGATTGATAGCCTTTTACCAAAACATCCTGAACTGCGTCCTCCGCATCCTGCTTGTTTTCTAACAAACGATAGCAATAGCGGTAGATTGGCGTTTGGAAAGCTCTAACAATAAAAGCATACCGTTCGATATTGCCCTTTTGAATACTAATGATTAACTCTTCCAGCTCCTTTAGGTCTAGCGAATCCTGTGGCGATGTAAGCACCTCCTTAACCTTTATATCTTCTATAACACTTGGGCAGCGAAAAAAGTGCCTATGTAAACCGAACTATTCTCCCAAATTCACTCCAATTATACACATGTAGAGGCTAATAAGAGCTATACAGTCCGTAACCCTAGCAGAATGAGCCAAAAATCAATAGTAGCTGCAATACGGACCGTGTTTCTGTAATATTCTCCAATGAGTAATTCATTCTGAATTCAGATCACCTTAGTTTTTTTGTTTCACATGCTCCACGGACTACTGCCCGCCAATAGAAAAAAGACGTACAACTGTTGTCAGTTTGTACGTCTTTGTTTAATTTATTGTCTTTTTACCTTTAAGCCGTCCGTTCTGTAGCTTTGAGCCGAAGCGCTTTCTTCTCTTTCGCTTTCTCCACCGGCGGTTTTAGCGAAATTGCGATGATACAGGCCAGCAGACACAGGAGACCAAAGATCACGAAAGTAGGTTTAAACCCGCCCAGGAAGACGGCGATGAACGAACCTGAAAGGGCTCCAATACCGAAACCTTGATATACGATTCCATAGTTCTTACTATGATTCTTAAGACCAAAGAAGTCACTGACAATCGCCGGGAACACTGTAATGTTACCCCCGAAGCAGAATGCAATGGCAGCTACACAAGTGAAGAACAGTCCGAAATTCAGCGTCGCATAGCTAAGGGTCAACATAGCGGCTGCCGTTACTGCAAGCGAAGCGCCTACCAGCTTCAAACGGCTCATTTTGTCAGACAAGGCACCCAAGATCAAACGTCCTGCTGTATTAAAAATTGCGATCATCGCTACCGCATTAGCTGCCGTCTGTACATCAAGTCCAGCCAGCTGCACACCGATGTCTTTTACAATACCGATCAAATACAGACCACACATACAAGCGGTAAAGAAAATAATGAATAACAGATAAGCTTCTTTCGTGCGTAGCATTTCTTTTACCGTGTAGTCTTTTGGTTTAGCGATAGTCGATGTTGCTGTTGCACCCAGTGATGCCGCTTGTACTGGAGCTTCTCTGACGAGTAAGGAACCGATTACAATCATCACCATAACAATCATGCCCCAATACATAAACGTATTAGACACACCCACCGAGTCGATCAAACTACCATTGATATATTTAAAAATCAAACTCCCCGTTCCGTAAGCACCCACGGACACACCGGAGATTAAGCCTTTATTATTCGGAAACCATTTAATTAAGTTAGATAATGAAGTGATATAAGCTGTTCCGTCTGCAAAACCAACGATTACACCAGCCAATATATAGAACATTAGAAGCGAATTCGCCTGAGAGCTAAGAATCAATCCTAGACCAAGCACAATCCCTGCGGCGGCAGTTAACCGGCGAAGACCAAAACGATCCTGCAATTTCCCTGCGAACAAAGTCGCAAAAGCGAGTGCAAAGCTCGTGATCGAAAACGTAATCGAAACAGAATTAAGCTCCCATCCGAATTTTGTTACCAGATGTGCATTGAATAAGCTCCATGTATAAATGGTACCTAGACCCATCTGCATAATTACTGTTCCTAATACGATAAGCCACCGTTTGGCGTTTTTGTTGTCCATCGTCGAAGTCATGGTCTATTCCTTCTTTCCCTCTCGTGATCTGCTACAAGAGCTTCTATTGCCTCTTTATTGTAGCTAAACCAGCGGATGTTGAGAGAAATCTGGCATGAGATGACGAAAATGAAGAATGAACTGCATTTATAGGCGCATGATCTGCCTGAATTCCTTTACCTTGCTTCGACTTACCGGCACCTCAAACTCCAAATCATGCAGGCGCAGCAAGTATGTATTGTTGAACCAAGGGATGATTTCCTTGATTTTGGACAGGTTAACGATATAGGAACGATGGCAGCGAAAAAAACGATCCTCCGGCAGTCGATTATAAAAATCGCTGATGCTGAGCGCCATACTATATTCCTCACCTTTAGTTATTACGCTCGTACTTTTCTCTTGTGCGGAGGCGTAATAAATATCATCAGCATTCACTACGATAATCTTTTCATTTTTCCACAGATTCACCTTATCACTAACTGGATTACGTTCCTCTTCCCCCTGTCTTCCGCGAGCAGCGAACGCCCCCTCTAGCTTGTGCAGCATAGCCTTAATGCGAACCTCACTGTAGGGTTTAAGAATATAGTCAAACGCTTCAATCTCAAATGCCTCGGCGGCATGCTCCTTATACGCAGTAATAAACACTATATAAGGTTTTACCGAGAATCTGCTAATATTCTGAGCCAGCAGGACTCCGTCGATCGAGGGAATGTTAATGTCCAGAAAAATCACATCTACCGTCTCAACCTGTAAAAATTTGAGTGCATCCAGCCCATCTTCAAATTGTGCGGCAATGTCGATTCCGCTGTGAGTCTCTATTAAATAAGCCAGTTCCTGTCTCGCTAGCTCTTCATCCTCCACGATAATTGCTCTCATAGGCCCTCCTTTTTGACATCAAAATAAATGTTCGTCCCTTTATCGAGCCTCTGAATCGTAAGACCAGTTCCATAGATGAGCTTGACCCGTTGATGTACATTAAACAGTCCGATCTTATTCTCCGGCATATCGCCAGCATAGACCTTCTCTATGGTTTCTTCGCTGATGCCAGCTCCGGTATCCCGAATGCCAACTCGTATATTATCGCCTTGATCTTTTACAGAAATCGTTACGGTTCCCGTCCCTCGTACCTTTAGTATGCCATGTATGATCGCATTCTCTACAAGCGGCTGAATGATTAGACTCGGAATCCGAACCTGAATCTCATCAATATCATAGAGGACATTAAGCCGGCTTCCGAAGCGCGCTTTTTCAATCTCTACGTATTGTTGAACCTGTTGCAGCTCGCGCTTAATATCAATGAATTCATCCGTCAGCTCCAGATTGTATCTCATATAACCGGACAGATTCACGATCAGCTCGCGTGCCTTATCCGGGTTAATCCGAATCGAGGACGCAATCGCGTTCAGCGCATTGAACAGAAAGTGTGGGTTAATGCTTGTCTGCAGCGCCTTTAGCTCCGCTTTGTTCGCCATTTCTTTAATGCCCTCAACCCGCGATACTTCCATTAGCGTAGAGATCATTTGCGACAAGCCTACAGCCATAGCTTGTAGAGAATAAGTGATCTTGTGGGCTCTGGTGTAATAGATTTTGAGCGCTCCCGTCACTTCGCCTTTTTCCTTCAGTGGAATAATAATCAGCGATTTAATCTCTGGATTCACATAATCACTATCGTCGTTACGGATCGTAATTTCACCACTGGACAACGTCACCTTAGTTTCTTCACTTATAATTTCATTGGTCGTAGTATAGTCCTCTTCCCCAACACCAACGTAAGCGAGAATGAGTCTCGTATCCGAAATAGCTACAGCGTCTGCACCGATATCTTCTTTGATAATTTCGCAGATGGTACGAAGCGACTCGGGATTAATATTGCGAAAATAAGGCAAGGTCTTATTGGCAATATCCAGTGCCAGCTTGGACTGCTTCGCCGCAATCCGTTCCTTTTCACCTTCCACACTCTGCACTAGCATGACAATCAGACCCACACTAATCTGGCTCATAATCATCGGAAAAGCAATTTTGGACACGATATCCACACCCAGTGACGACGGCTGCGCCATCACTAGAATGAGCAGCATCGTCAGGGCTTCACAGGCCATCCCGGCCAAAATACCGGCCATCCAGCGACGTTCACCAGAAGTGCGGCGGTATATTACCCCTGACACAATCCCTGCGGTAATACTCGTAATCAGACAAGGAAGAGAGGTTACCCCTCCGATATCAATTAAAAAACGGTGGACCCCTGAGATGATGCCTGTTATGAGTCCTACCCATGGCCCGAACAAAATCCCACCAGACACGATGGCGATAATTCGCACATTCACAAGCGAGCCTTCCACATTAATGCCACTATAGGTACCGAAGATGGCAAATAAACTGAATATCGTCGTCGCTATGGCAAGCTCCTGCGGGGCGTATGTTCCTTTTTGAAAAATCTCTTTAAACCGCGGCAGACGAGTCAGCACGAACAGACACATCAGCAGTAGTGCAGCTCTTTCGAATAATTGCAGTAAAATCGTAAACGTATATTGCACGGTCTCCGCCTCCAAAGGACTAGATGTCGACTTATTATAAAGATAGTTCATGCCTCTGTCCATTCAGCCTATCCTTTAATACCTCTATTGAAACTCTTGTTGTATGATATGAACAGAATAAAAACATACATATACGGAGGTGGGCGGTTTGCAAAAATTAGAACACGAGGCAGATATCATACAGCTTGTACAAAATGATCCCTGGATGATGGATATATTAGAAAATGCTAGATCGCTGCAGTTACCTGACTGGTGGGTTTGCGCTGGCTTTGTGCGTGCAAAAATTTGGGACACCCTTCATGGCTTTGAAGAACGGACACCTTTGCCAGATGTTGATGTTATTTATTATGACGACAGCAATCTTCAAGAGGAAGTGGAGAAGGATTGGGAGGCGAAGCTAAGAGATTTAAACCCCAATGTTCCCTGGTCTGTTAAAAATGAAGCAAGAATGCATACCGTCAATCAACTTCCACCTTATACGTCAGCTGTTGATGCGATATCCAAGTTTCCGGAAACCGCCACAGCACTTGGACTCTCCTTAGATCCAACAGGTAAAATCATCCTAGTCGCTCCACACGGAATTTCCGATGTTATTCATGTAGTATTACGACCTACCCCACATTTTACTGAAAACCCAAGCTTACTCCCTATTTATGAACAACGCGTTATTAAAAAGAACTGGCAGGCGACGTGGAAACAGTTGCAGATCAGTACTACCTAAAATAACAAAAAGCAAGCCCCCAATATAGCAGGGCTTGCTTTTCTGGTTTTTTTACACCGCCAAATCGATACCTACTACACCAACGACATCTCCCTGACGATTCTTAATCGCTCTGGATAATGTAACACAAGAACGCTTCGTAATCGCTGATACATAAGGCTTCGAGACATATTCACCTTCATTTATGGCCCCATTCCACCAATCACGTCGCTTGGCATTCAAGAGGCCAGCCGCTGGCTCGGAATAGATAAAGGTCCCATCCGTCCGATTGGACCAAATGGCTTGTACATCCGGAATTTTTTTAATGTAAGAGGTCAAAACACCTTGATGAACTTCAGTATCCGGGTCATACAGTTCTTCCTTAGCTGAAATTGTCTCCAAGAGACTCTGCATTTCTTGAAGCCGGGCAGCATATTGGCTCATCTCGATTTCTTCTCGGGCTGCTATGCTGGTAACCGATTGCTGCAACGATTGCGACTCCGCTAACAGATTAGCGCTGACTTCGTTCAGCTGCCCGATCTGGCTCCGCTGCCGTGTCACTTGTTCCAGCGTAAGATCGACATTGGCAATCGTCTCATTCACGATAGCCACTGCCCCACTCAGCTCCGTCGTCACTTCAACAATCAGCTTGCCCTGCTTTGCGGCAGCATCGATAGTTTCTGTTACGGCGCTGCCTACCTCATCGACTCTCGACGCGATATCATCGAGTCGAAGCTTCACAGTGCCGACCTCGTTCACCCCACGTTCCACTGAAGCTTGCTCTTTCGTCACGGATTCCAGCACCTGCTGTACTCCGTTATTAATGTCGAGCAAGATGCCAGAGGAACGGTCTACCGAGCTCTTGCTTTGATCAGCCAGCTGCCGAATCCGGCTGGCCACCACCGCAAATCCGCGGCCCTGTTCCCCGGCCCGGGCCGCTTCTATGGAAGCATTAAGCGCTAGCAGTGAGGTCTCATCCACAATTCCGTTAATAAGCGTATTGATCTCTTCTACCATCGCAATATGATTACTCAAGATAGTAAACTTAGCTAACATGTCCCCGCTCTGCATCTGTAAATCCTTCATCACAGTATCTGCGATGCTCAAGGAATCAACCATGGTTGTCATTCCTTGACGAGCATATTTCATATTTGACCCCAGTCTCTCCGTCAACTCTTCGATATGTGCGGTAACGGATGCTACTCCGCCCATTGTCTGATAAGCACCTTCAATATTAGCTTTAGCTTCGTTACTGCGAATCCGCAAATCCATCTCGTATTCATGTGAATAATCTGCTGTCCGCTGCAGCTCTTCTGTATGACGACTGATTTCTTCGAGTGCACCATGCAGTCGGTCCGAAGTAACTACAATCTCATTGCCAAGCAGCTCAACTTTATTCTGCGACTCCTTCAGCAGCGCTTCTTTGCGGTAACCGTAGCGGGACAAATTTAGAAGGACCCAGCCTAGAGAAGCCATAAGCAGGATGATTACCAGCTTATGAATCCAGAACATGTCTATCAACAAACTGTAAACACTGACAAGGAGCAACAGGACGACTACAAAAATCTGGCTAGGGCGAATCTGCATCATTATTCCCACTCCACTCGATTGATGTTATGTATTCTAACATAATATCAGCAGAGTTAATTAAAGGAAATACTTTCTATACTATTCCTTTTCGATCAGTCTTTTCACACGCAAATCCATATCCCTGGAGGACCTACACCAACGTTACCGTAATATACGAATATATTTGGAGATAATTGGTCGAGAGGGAATCCGTAATTATTGTCGAATATATAAGCAAATTGCCACTGGAAAAGAGGAACACATTATGCATACTACATCTCAAACTCCTCGTCAGACCCATTGGAATCGCGTGCTGCTTAATGCATTCTGGATCATCCTGATTGTGGATTTAAGTATTCATATGTTTGTTTCTCAATGCCTATGGGGCCAACATTCGGATACCCTAACCATGGGAGAGTTTATTAATCAGTCGCTGATTCCTGATTCCATCATATTGACTTTGATCATTATTCTGGAATTTATCTATAGATGGAAACCCTTATGGTCCGAGCTAGCTATTACAGTAGCGAGCCATTTATTTGCGCTTCTGATTATCATCAATCTCAATGATGAACTGTATGTAATGTCATTAATTATGCTGCTGCCGCTGCTTGTATCCATGATCTATATGAAGTCTAGTTATATGATAGCCTCTTCTGCTGTTTGTCTACTGTACACGATCATTTTATTCATCAAGGCATCTAATCACGGATACGTCCCCATCACCCAAACTATCATTATTGTTCTTATTTTTGCTGCTACTGCTTTAGCAGGCTTTGCAGTCATCGGTCGTGGGCGTGATTTGATGAGATCACTGGAGAACTCCGTAAAGTCAGAACAGGAATTACGCATTCAGAATATAATCATGGATCGGCTATCCAAGATCGATCCTCTGACGGACCTTTATAATCATAAGACGTTTCATGAATACTTAGGATGGCTGATCGATCATCAGCAGAGTAATCCATTTCCCATGCAGCTAGCCGTTATGGACATCGACAACTTCAAAAAAGTAAATGATTCCTATGGGCATTCCGTTGGAGATATCGTATTACAAAAGGTTGCAGCGATCCTCCTCGAGCATGTCGGTCCTGATGATTTCGCGGCTCGCTTTGGCGGGGAAGAATTTGTCGTCATTCTGACTTCTAAAACCCTTGATCATTCTCATGAGATTATGAAGCATATTCTAACGTCCATCTCCGATACCCCTTTTGCGGAAATGAACGGTAAAAGCGTAACCGTCAGTATCGGTATGCACGATTTTATAGGTACAGATTCCAAAAATTCTACATTTCAGAAAGCAGACGATGCACTTTACGAGGCTAAGAATACCGGGAAGAACAAAATCGTAATCGGCTAAAGACCGAACACAAGCAAAAACGCCTTCGACGTCCCTAATGGACGGTAAGCGTTTATGCGAGAAATATAAGGATAATATATAGCGTGAGACTTATAAACTCTTATATTTGAACAAATAAGCCCACGGATCTTTTCACGGGCTTGTTTGTGTTCATCTGTTTGAATCTGACTGCTAAATCCCATAGCGCCTCTGTGTTTCCAAAAGCTCTTCGACTGCCTGCTTTGGCACAGGTCTGCTAATCAGGTAGCCTTGAATCTTGTCGCAGCCTAATTGCTTGAGCAAATCCATTTGAATAACCTCTTCTACACCCTCTGCTACAACTTTTAGTCCCATATTATGCCCCAACTGTATAATGGACTGCACAAAAGACTGGCTGTTAGCTTTTTCTGAGAGTGAATCAATAAAGGTTTTATCCATCTTGAGCGTTGAAATCGGTAATTGCTGCAAATAGCTAAGTGATGAGTAGCCCGTTCCGAAATCATCCAAGGCGATACTAATGCCCTTAGATTTAAGAAACTGCAGCTTACCCAGAATACTCTCAAATGATTTCATAAAAATAGACTCCGTAATTTCCAGCTCAAGACAGCTTGGATTTAGGCCACTTACTGCCAGACTATCCTGTACCATCTCGATAAAATCGTTCTGGAATAGCTGAATAATCGAAATATTGACTGATATTTTATAAGGAACACCTGTACGATCTTGAATACCTTTCATAAAGATGCAAGATTCTCGAAGCACCCATTCACCAATATCGATGATCAGCCTGGAATCCTCAGCAATTTTTATAAACGAAAGTGGAGATACAGAACCAAGCGATGGGCTGTTCCAGCGAATTAAAGCTTCAAAGCCTGAGATGAATCCGGATTCGATATCCATCTGGGGCTGATAGTTCAGTTCAAATTCATTATTGTTCATTGCACTGCGCAAATGTTTCTCTATATTCATTCGTTCATTAAACGCTGTATGCATCGATTTGTCATAGACTACATAAGTTCCCTTGCCATCCTCTTTAGCACGGTACATCGCCACATCCGCATTACTCAAAATTTGCTCGGCCGTCTCCCCATCCTCTGGATAAAAGGAAATTCCGATGCTTAGCGAGACGTACAGATTACTCTCTCCTATTAAAAAGGACTGCCTGAACGCTCTCATTATACGCTCTGCCAGATTCAATACAGCCTCACGGTCCTCTGTATCCTTAATAAAAATGACAAATTCATCTCCACCTAGCCGTGAGAGCATATCTCCTTCCCGCATCAGTGACTGCAATCTCTCACTTGCCTTCCGGATGAGTACATCCCCGGATTTATGACCTAAGGTATCGTTGATGTATTTGAAATTATCTGAATCTAGAAACAATAGTGCAAATTTCCCTTCCGGATGCTTTAGATACTTCTCCATGGTCTCCAGCAGACATAAACGGTTAGGTAAGTTACTAAGCGCATCCACATAAGCCAGACGATGCATATGTTTCTGATTGTCTAGAAGCATATTATATTGTACTAGAAGCTCCTGTTGAGTAGTCGCGAGCTGCTCATAGGTCGCCCCAAGTTCTTGGTAGCTGTTGCTCAGATTAAGCTCCGCTTGCTTCCGCTCGCTGATATCAATCAAGGAGCCCATGAATAACAGAACTTCATCCTTTGGATTAACGGTAGCCTTACCCCTAACTTCAAACCACACGATTTGATTGTCTTTGGTAATCATGCGGAACTCCGTTTCGAAAATAGGTGTAACACCCTCCAGGTGATCATGTTTAAGCTTACGGGTTGAAGCTAGGTCATCGGGATGAACAATACTAAAAGCTCCCTCTTCAAACGAGTTAATTTCATCCTTCGTGTAACCAATGAGGTCATACCATCGGTCTGATAAATGAAATCGTCTCGCCTCCAAATCAAACTCCCACATATATGCACCAGAACCTTCTGTGGTGAGCCGGAAACGTCGTTCACTGATTTGAAGCCTATTAAATTGTTCCTGTAGATCGACCTCTGTCGCTGAGAGCTCTTCGTATGTAGCTTCCAATTCCTTATAACTTAGCTGTAGCCTCAGCTCATTTTGTTTACGATTATCGATATCCACACCTACAAGTACAAAGATATCGGCTGCTTGCTTATCAAGTCCTTTTAATAAGGCTGTCCGGAATGAGAAATATCGCGCTTCAGATGACTGGTCTGGGAGCTTAATTTCTACGTTGTTAACATATTCATTCCGTATTGCCCGCATCAAAAGATCACGGATTGCAGCCGTACTACCTTTTAGACCATCGATATCCTCAATATTTACTCCCAGCACCTCTTTTTCGCTTAAACCCGTCATCCGCTCAGCAAACTTGTTAAACCGCACTACCTTTTTATCTGCCTGCACCGCCCAAACTACCATACCACTATGCTCTATAACATCCTCAAAAAATTGATGCTCTGAATAAACAGCACGCCGTAAACGATTAATATTCATTTTAAGCAGGACTCCACCCAGCATAAGAAGACAGAATAGAAGGATTGCTCCGTAAACCCATCTTTTGTGGATCATGCCTTTATAATAATCAGAATGAACGAAGAAATAGTTCTGGTACAATTCTTCAAAAGCACCCGAATGCTGTAATTCCTCCAATCTCTCGTTAACATAAGAAACTAACTCCGGTGTAGACTTATTGATTGCAAAAGCCACATCCCTGGGATAAAGATCATTCATTTTCTTAATAATACTGTCCGTCTTCCCCTGTTCAACGAGCAGATAATCGACCACCTCCTGATTCTCAAATAGAAGGTCAATCTCCCCTTTTTCTAAAGCCTCCAAGGCTTCAGGAATCGTAGCAAATTCTACGTAATCATTAATTCCCAGTTTCCCGTTCAGTACTGTTTCAGAATACTGCCCGTTTCCTAGACCTATCTTATAACCTCCAAGCTTATTTAAATCGATCTCACCCTTAAGCCCTCGCCTTGCGTAGATTGAAATATAGCTTTTGAAAACAGGTTCCGAAAATAACAACTCTTGTTTTCGGCCTTCCGTTACTGCCATTAGACCCGCTGTTTCGATATCTCCCTGAACGAGCCGATTATATACATCAGGCCACTTCCCTGTACTGTAGTGGACATCGTAATCCTGCTTCTCAAAGATCATATTACTCAATTCAATATCAAAACCAGTCATGTACCCATCTTTTATATATTTATAAGGTGGATATTCCAGCTCTACTTGATATTCGATCTCCTTTCTTTCGGCGTGAATGGCATTAGGAGGTAAGAGCATAAATAGAATGCTAATCAGAAGCAACAGTCTGCACTGCTTCATCGCTCATTCCCCCTTTTTACTGAATTTACAGTAATATCCTAAATGTTATTCGACAAAATATGGCAATACCCCTGCTTTTTCTTTCCTCGTCACATAATATACGCAAATCCCAGCAATGAACCCTTCCCTTTGTAAATTATATAAAATTACGGATGCTACATTTTTATATTGCTTTTTAGATGGAAAATGTGGATAATAGCAATAATGATACAAATTGATAATGATTATCATTATTAAATAAGTTATTGATTTCACTTTACTATATTTAAGTTAAAAGGAGACTGATCACCCATGAACGTTACCTCTACCCGAACAACACTACAGGTTGACGATTATCTGGATCTGCTCAATCTTGCCGTTAAAGTTGGAGATTTAAAATGGCAAAAAGAAATTAAATCCAGATTGCAATACATTCTTTGTCTGCCGACAAGATAATCTTTCTGAATATTCGCCGCATTCCTTTAGGGAATGCGGCTTTTTTTGCTTGTATGATTGGCAGCCATGTAAGAATAGGAGTATCCCCGCGTCACGTGAGGGTTAATGATATAGTATAATTATCAGCATAATATATTGAATACAAAGTCCTTCAGATTGGAGCGTGTCAGCTTGAAAAAGTATTTAGCTTTATTCTTATTGATCAGCGTGTTATGGATACCCGTTGCATACGCCGCCGAAATCCCTGCTCAACAGGGATTAGTAACCGATAAAGCTGGAATGTTTAGTTCCGCAGAAGCGAAGTCCATTTCTGCTGCTGCCACTGGAGATCTCGTTACTATGCATGTACTCACCGTAGATTCCTTAAACGGTACTCCGGCCGATAGATACGCCGAGGATACTTACGCCTCATGGGGACTGTCCACTCGCGATATTCTCTTGCTGATCTCTGCTGGCGATCAGTCCATTGAACTTAATTTTAACAATCCTGGCTTTCAAACCTCGTTAAATGCCTGGTCCCAAAATCAGGGAGGGAAATCAGGAAGTGCTGCCATTACAGCGCTGCTTGATACTTATTTCATCCCTTATGCCAGAGAAGGAGACTTCGCTGGAGGGACAAAGGCTTTAATTAAAGCGGTTCATTCCATCGGGGAGAGTACCGGAAATGCTGGAGGAAGTGCAGGAAGCGGTAGCGCAGTTGGCAGTACGAATAGCGGTTTAGGGAACGGAACCTCCGGTAAACCAGGGAACTCGGTCAGTACAGGAAGCCGCTCCAGTAGCTCCATGTTTACGATTGCCGCCATTCTAATCGGAATCGTACTAATACTACTTGTGCTATTTTTAGTGATCACAGGTCTACGTCGACGCAAACAGCTAAACGTACAACAAGAGCAGTTATCCGATTTGCTAGTACGGGCGAATCGAGCATTGGAGTCATTAAAGCCATTTCAAGGGATTGTTCAGGGAAAAACCGAGGTACTGGTAGAAGGCATTTCAAAACGACTCTCTGCAAAGCTCGTTGAAATCTCTTCACTGCAAAATGATGGGCAAGGTGTACAGCCACCCTTTTATCGTTTGACTGCCCTTAAGGTAGCCGTGGAACAATTACAGCAGACAGAGGACTCCTTCCGCGCAGCGCTTGAGGAGGAAGAGAAGAACATTGCTGTCATCAGTGAAGCTGATCGCAATGTTAAACAGCGAATTACAGAGCTGAAAGAGGATGCACCAGAGCTTGAAGAGCAGCTGCAAGGTGCGGTTAAAGAAACTGGCTATGCACTTCAAGAAATTGTAGAAGAGCTCAAGGAGCTTGCCGAGGAGACCTCTAAGGCAGATCAATTGGAGCTTTTTGACCCTATCGCCGCACAAGAAATTACCGAGGATGCACAAGATCGCCAAGAAAAGATTGAACAAGACCTGAAGGATGTCGATCTCTACGATGATAAGCTAAACCAGTTCCCTACGGTATTAGCTGCAGCCCGTACCAAAATCACAAACATCATCGAGCAGAATTCACTCCACAACATGAAGGTAAAACCATTTGACCGTCTGGAGCAGGCCCGCGCAGAATCGCTGACGCTTGAAGCGCCGCTGCGTGTTGGAGATATGGATGAGGTGCGCAAGATTGGCGCCACTCTTGACCTTCTCCTGGATGAGGCTGTTACTATGACAGAACAACAAGCACTCCTTCGGCAGAACAACCGCAGAGATTTAGAGACATTCCGCACCGAATGGAGCCAATTAAAACAGCGGCGAGACGGACTGCAAAGCCGGATTACCGAAGCACGTATGTATTTTGAAGAACAACATGTGTCAACTGTGGAGAACATCCTTACAGAGTGGAGCACACGCCTTCGGGAAGGTGCTAGTGAAGTGGCGCAGATTGAGAATTGGACCAGTGATGAGCGCGGCGAATATGATAAGGCCCACAATGCGCTAGAACAGTTGCTGTCCCTCCTAGATGAAGCTGCAAGGCAGTTCGATGGTGTCTCAGAAAGTCTAAATGCACTTCATGAAAGACTGGATAAGGTCACTCGCCTCTTTTCCGAAGGGCAAAGCCGGGTGGAAACGACCCAACGAATACTGCATAGCAGAGGGTTATCTTCTAGAATACACTTCGAGCTATCCTTACTGCCGGAATACAGTGCACTGGATCACCGCCTGGCATCCCGGCCTTATAATCTTGAGGAACTGGAGTCCCTTGGCCGTTCTTATGATTCACAGATCACTTCCTTTGTGAATGAAGCGAACCGACTCGTTCGTCAGAAGGAAGAAGAAGAACGGTTAGCTCAATTAGCTATGATGAGAGAACAGCAACGTCGCGCGCAGGCTCGCAAGCGAATGTCCTCTGGCCCACCTTCATCAGGTGGATTCGGTGGAGGACGCTCCTCCGGCGGCTCCTCCTGGGGTGGCGGCGGCAGCGGTGGCAGATCCTCCGGCGGATCTTCTTGGGGCGGCGGAGGGAAGTCCGGCCGAAATTCATCAGGCGGATCCAAGTGGTAGACTATCTCCAAACAAAAGACTCTTCCAGCCTGCTTGGGCGGAAGAGTCTTTTATTATGAATTACTGCTTGCATGACGAAGAAATAGCCAAGACAAGCCCTTTATTTTATTGGCAGATAAATCGTAACGGCCGTACCTACGCCCACTTCACTCGCTATGGCCACTCGCCCTCTATGTGCAGATACTATCTTTTTAACAATCATGATTCCCAGTCCATTACCATCACCTCTGGTCGTATGAAAAGGCTGGCCTAATTTCTCCAGTACTTCCTGGTTCATACCCTCTCCGTTGTCTGTGAAGGTAATCTTCTGGAAGCCATTCTCCACATCTAGGGCAACTGTAATGCTTCCGCCAAAGGGTAAGGCTTCCATTGCGTTTCTTAGGATGTTTAGGAAGACCTGCTTGATATGATTGCGATCACACAAGATATTCGCATCAAAATGGAATTGCGTGTTCAATGATATATTATTCATCTCCACTTGAATCGCAAAGATGCTGAGCACTTCCTGCAGAATCGTGCTACATTGTTCTACCCTATAATGCGCGGCCTGCGGTTTACCTAATATGAGGAACTCACTCACAATGAGGTTCATTCTTTCTACTTCTGACATAATAAGATCATAATGTAGCAGTTGCGAATCTTTATTGGCCAGTTGAAGCATTCCTTTGACTGTAGTTAGCGGATTGCGAATCTCATGTGCGATACTCATAGCTAGTTGTCCAGCAACCACTAGCTTCTCTGTATTGCGCAGCACTTCTTCCGTTTTTTTCATCTCTGTGATATTACGAAGACTCCCAATCACACGAGCTAAACATGCATTCGAATCATAAACCGGAAGCACATCCAGCATATAATGTTCAAACAAACCGTTGCTCTCCTGAATCACTTCCAGCCCAGCACATGCCTCTTGCTGAAGAATGACATGCTGAAAATAAGAGCCCACATTTCGAATTTCGAAGACACTGGCACCGATAACAGGTTCTTGATGTTCACCATCCAAATGAAGCATGTTTAAGCAGTTCTCATTTATATTGACGATCGTTCCGAGTTCATCCGTTATAATAACACCCAAATAATTGGTATCCAATAGGATTCGATTTAAAAGCTGAAGCTCAGCATTCCCTCTACGCAGCAAAATCTCCCGTTCGATGGAGTCAGCCATGGTACAGAGCAATGGCAATAAGTGGGGATGTGCCACATCTATATCCGCCATAAATGATATCGTTCCCAATATTTCAAGCCCATCCTCTTTATAAAAAGGAGCCGTGCAGCACACTAAACGATGAAGAATTTGATGATAATGGTCTTGTCCCTTCAACTGAAAAGGCCGATGGTGTTCGAGACACAACGCAATTGAATTTGTACCCACTTCTTTATTTAGTTGCACACCTTCTTTGATGCCAACCTGCCCTACGAGATCAATAATCGTCGGATCCCCTTTGAACGCCAATAGATAACCTGCATCATCCGATATGGTAACAAGGATCGGATTGCCTTTTACTGAAGAAAGAAACTTATTTACGAAAAAATCAATAACCTCAATCACTTCACTATATACACGGAGTTGCGACCCCAGTTCATCTGCAGCATAACATTTTGGAAAAATAGGAGGCTGCTCAGGGTCTATTCCTTGATCAATGCAATGCTGATTGGAAGCCTTAATGATAGTCTCATCCGTCAGTACCCCTGTTGTCTTTTCCAAAGCCTTACCCCATTCTGTATGAATCTTCAATTTTGTAATACTAATATGTATTCTACTTCTTTCCCCCTAATCCTTTTGAACCCTAAAAAATCAAAATATCCCAATGCGAATAAATTTCTTGCAGTACAAAAAAAACTCCGCCCTTTAAAGAGCGAAGTTGCGGATTCACATTATTTCTTCTTAATGTTTCGGATCATCCAGAAAAGGTTTGTTCACATAATAATACATAACCCCCATCAGAACTCCACCACCAATTAGATTTCCGATTGTAACGGGCACAAGATTATGTACCACACCACCCCACGAAACCGTTCCGGGATGGTCAAGGACTAATGCAATTGCAAAGGTACACATATTGGCAATACTATGCTCATAACCAGAGATGAAAAAACAGAATACGAATAAGACCATTGCGAACATTTTGGCCCCATCGCCCTTTATATTCATCGGGATGAAAAAAGCCATACAAACGAGCCAGTTACAGAGGATAGCACGGAAAAAAAGCTGACCTGCCGGAGCCTCCATTTTATGCTCAACCACATATAGTAAAAAACCATTTACATCAGAACTGTAAAACAGGCCTGTTAAAAAAATCAACAGTGCAAATGCAGCAGCACCAAGAATGTTACCTATATAACTCATGATCCACATGCGTACAACCTCGGACCATTTCATTTTGCGTCTCAAAGCAGTGTACGTGTAGTAGAAAGTATCTCCGGTAAATAAGTCCCCTCCCCCGTATGAGATTAGGATGATCGCTGCTCCAAAAGTAATCGCAGCCATTGGATACGCAAATGGTGAATGCTCCATATAGAAGTAGTTGCCTGTCTTGAATGCTACAATTACGCCGAACCCGATAAACATACTGGCCAGCATGGCTCTGGCAATATAGCGCAATATACTTTGCCGATAGATCTTTTGTTTCTTAAGTGCTAATTGTTCAACCTGTAGCAGCGCCTCGTTCTCCATGTGACCTCCTTAGGAATTTGGGTTTTCCAGCTAGTTATGGGCTAATCGTGCAATCTTGCGTTATTATACCCAATAACCAGCTGGAAATTACTTGAACCAAATCATGGTAAAAATCCTAAGTGTCCTCATTCATTTTTGCAATCGCTTCTGCTCTTTCACTACTGGCTACGATGATAAGCACGAGTATCAAGCACCCTAAGATCATATGCCTATCCTCACTTCCTCCACATGTAGTCTTGTGACAACTTATGTGTGAAGATAGGGCTTTATGATTGAGTATTGGCGTTTAAAAAAGCCTGTTGAATGAATTCAACAGGCTTCTCAATCTATTCTCTGTATTTTTATTATTGTCAGAAACAATTTAGTTCAAGAAACTGCTCAGTTGACTCTCAGCCTCTCCTTGCTTCAGTGCCTGAGGCTTGTCCGCCTCATTTAGTCCTAAACGATTGCCTAGTTGAGTATTGATTGCTGTCATTTTAGACGTATAATCCTGGCAGCTCTCAATAATGCGACGGTTGGACTGTTCTGAAGTGTCTAATGCGCTAAGCAGATCACCTATCGCTTGATTCACAGCTTCCATAGACATAGAAGGCTTAGACAGCAACTCGGTTGTTTTCTCTGTAGTGGTACGCAGCAGACGTGCATTTTCTTTAAATTGATCTTCAATCGTCTTATTCGTCGCTTCAACAGCATTGATGACGTTCTCCTGATCCGCTAAAGACATCGCAATCATTGCCGACACCGTGATCAGATTAGAGGTCTTATCAATAGCGTTATTCACGGAATCAATCAGCTTGTCATTATTGTCATTAATAATATCTGTAGCAGCAATCGCTTGATTGTACAGCAGAATCATTTCTGTCATCGACTGAATTCGAACCATCACTTTACGCAAACCGCGCTCCAGATAAGCTTTACGGTACTCATTCTCAGGCTTCGCGATCTCTACCTCGAACAACTCTTTCAACTTAGTGCCGAAAGCAATTTTGGTCTGTAGGTTATAGATCTCTTCCATGGAAGTACGTTTCAGCTGACGCATATTCACAATGCTCTCTTCGAGGGTATCTCTACCATCGCGAAGCCCTGTAACTATGGCATCAATGTTCGTGCGGACCGACTGATATTTGTACACATAATTCTTCATCGGACTCTTGCGTAGCATCTTGCCAAAGAAGCTCACATTCTTACTCTGCTGCAGATTCTCACACTCATTCCGCAGCTTCATAATCATGTTAGGCACTTCAACGCGCTTACCAGACATCAGGTCATTTACTGGGCGATCCAGCAGCTTCAAGGTTTGTCCTGCTTTTTCCTGCGTCTTAACCCCAAGCTTACCGATATCATCCATCAAGGAATCCAGTGTAACAGTATCCGTTTGGGATACCTTCTCAATTAATTGTGCCGCTTCCTCGACTACCTTTTGTTCATCTTCTTTTTTTAATTGGATCAACTGCGTGGACATGGGATTCCCTCCTATAGTTCGGAACTGCTGTACCGCTGATGAATCAGTTCCGCCTTCGTCTGAAGTTCCATCAGGTCTTTATGTTCGATCGTGGACGCAATATCCGATATTTTGGAATCGACATCTCTTAGACCGTTCAGCAGCATTCTCCGATTCTTCGTCTTTGCTTCACCGCCTAGGCGTAAGAACGGGTTGATTACACCATTCAAATCCTTCAGAATCAATCTGCGGACCGTATGATTAATCTCGCCGTTATTCAGCTCCTGCAGCAGTGGAATTACACGTTGAAGCCTCGCGAAGAGCGCCAATGATTTCTCGACAATTTCATTGTCCAGCGTATCCTTCTGCCCTTCTGAGATAATCATATCTTCCAGAATGCTAAGATACTCCACAACCGGAGCGAACTCCGGTCCAATCTTCACCGCGCTCTCAGTTCTACCGTCATAGCTGTGATTACCTGATGTAGTATCATTTGTCGTGTTGCTTAATTGAGGAGCACTCGCAGCGGGTGCCTTAGCAATAGGTGTCGTCACAGGGCCTGCTGGCAACACCTCCGCTGGGAGATTGGTTTTTGGACTTCTCGTTACCAGAGCACCTATCCCCGCACCCGCTAAAGGCAACAGCAGAGAGATGAATTCGGGAAGAAAAGAACTCGTTAATACAGCAACAACGTAGCCGATACCGGCGTAAAGCAATACTTTCGATTTAAACTGAATTGTTCTCACCTCTTGTGAGCGACTTTATGAACGCTCAATTCACGGCATCCGGAATGACAGATTGGCCGTTTATTTTCATAATCATCGGTTGCTCCAGATGGCTAGCCAATACATCACCTTCAAAATTCATAGGCTGAACCTCGCCACCGAGTGCGCTTTTAACGGCTAAATAAGGAAAGTTAATCCCTGACAGACATGACATATGCAGTCCACCGGACATTCGTGGGTTAATTTCCAACAGCTTTGGAGTATCTCCATTGTATTTCATTTGAATATTGAAATTGAAGGGGATCTTGTAAACTTCTGCAACTCTAGCTGCAATCTCCTCCAGTTCAGGAATATGCTCCATCAATCGCAGACGACCGCCCACTTTTCGACGTGGCACAGCTACTAACAGCTTACCGTTCTCATCTGCCAGACAATCTATACTATACTCGTAACCCTCCAGTAATTCCATCACCATCAAATCAGGGAAGGTCTCTTTGCTTGCAAGAATACGATAGGCATCATCAAACGTAATCAATGGAGTTACATACCCAAAAAGCTCTTGAAGAGGATCGCGGGTATTGTCGATAATACGGAAGCCTAACCCGCCTTCTGTTTCAGTAGGCTTAAAGCAAACACGATGTCCCTTGGCAACAAGGTCCTCGTAAGCGTCTTTAAACTGCTCCGCTGTACTAACTACATGATAATCCGGGATACTCATAATGCCCTGCTCACTAACATTCTCGTAAAATTTACCTTTGTCCATAATGGACTCCAGCAAATCAAGATCTCTACAGACCAGAACCTTTGTACCAATCGCATCAAACATTGCCGCATGGAGAGCAATATCAAGCATATGCAACCGTGGAATAAAAACATCGATCTCATTACGCCGACAGAAATCAACGCAAAACTGAACATATTCTATTCCCTTCAGCGCCGGCTCGGTTTCAGCAAAGTCAGCACCTTGTAGCGACATATGGCGGATATCCGGGTGTGTCGCAAAGATTTGAATCGGTATACCATCCTCGTTATTGCGGAGGAGATTCATATAATGGTAAGCCACGGAAAACCAACGATTGAAATAAATATTTACCTTTTTCATAGTGGCCCCACTCCCAATGCAGTTAGATTATTATAGATCATATTTACATACTGCAAAATCTCATCTCCAGCAAATACACCTGATTCTTTCGTAAATGGATATCTTGATTTTACAAGACCACTCTGTTGCTCTGCAAATATTTCACCATGGCAAGGGGCAATAGCATAGTCGGCACTCTCAAGCAGACTCTTATCTAGCAGTGAGTCCCCGGAGGCCACCATAGGTTCAGAGCGAACGGTGCGCCGCAAATGGAGTATAGCGTCGCTTTTGTTCACGGCAGCCGGCACAGCGTACAACTTGCGGCCTTGTAAAGAAACTCTCCAGCCGAGATTATAGAGCCGATCTGATAGATTAGTGATTTCATCTAAAGGCAACTGATCCCGATAAACCATGAAGGAATAGAATAGATCATCACAATAATTCTCACTAATGATCCAATCCTCACGCACGACCGCCTTGATATATGATCTAACCTCTTCAGCCCCAGCAGAGTGACGAGCTACCAATCTCCCGATTGATTCTCTCCATTCCTTATCGACAACTCCACCGATTAGGATATTCCCCCCATTGCTCGTAACCGCATAGTCAGGTATGACCGTTTCTTGAAACAGATTAATACGCTTATATTGTTGTATCGTACGCGTAGTAACCGGGATGAAAATAATCCGTTTGTTCAGATCCATCAGCTGATTTAATGCTTGCTGCGAAATGTAAGATCTCGTCTTTCCTTCTATAATTTCCGCCGGAATTAGACCTGGGGTATTCTCCGGCACACCTATTGCACCTAAAGAATAAATCAAAGTACGATCTAGATCACTAGCATATATCATTCTGTCTCCCCCTTCAGCGGTTTAATTATTCCGCAGCAGGAGTACGTCATCCCAGGAAAGATCTCAACAGGAACGCCCCGGTCCTTCGCTAAGAGAAGAATATGCTTTAGATTCGGATTATCCATAGTATCGACAAGAATTTTCCAAGGTACTCTGCGCAGTAATACGCGGGTTGTTTCGCCGACTCCCGGCTTTATTAGATTAATGTTATCTATTTCGAAAGTCTCCTGAATACTCTGAATATCACGAAGACCCTGCCAAGTGATTTCTGGCGGATGCTCCAGCATCTGTCCAGCAATATTCTTCGCTTCTGCTACTACGGATGGAAAATACGGGCAAATCGTATCAATAAATACATTGGACTCGTCCGCATCCAGCCACTCCTTATAAAACTTTGAACCATGAAATTCCTCAGGACCAATGAGATCAGCATGTAACACCGTTCGGCTCATCAGCCCTGAAACGGTAGAGTTTAAGCAGGCGCTAGGAATGAGATAGTCTTCTCTAGTCCCAAACATGCCTGCGCAGTTTCCCGGGTCAGCCAATACGGCAAGATCATCATTTAAGCGAATACCATACTTCTCGTAGAGGGTGTTGCAAGAATCAATCAGCACCCCACGGATAGCCCCTTTTCCTGTCCACCCATCCACAAACTGCAAATCAGCATCAAGTCCATGCTTCTGCAGAATGTAGAGTATCGCATTCTCATCTATCCCTTTTCCTCGAATGATAGAAATACTATAATGCGGCAAATCTACCTTGTATCTCTCAGCTATATAACGCTTAATCAGTATACCAATGGGCGTTCCTGCTCTAGCTAAAGAGACAAGCACCGTACTTAGTCCTCTTCTTGAGACAATCATCTCAGAAACAATGGCAACAGCTAAAGCAACCTTCTTAGCTGATTGCCGCAGCGTCTCATGAAACAAGTCGATATACTGCTCGGTAGGCTGATATTCAACGGGCAACATCTCAGAATAATGGACACCCGATTGAATAGCTTCCTCCCTTTCCTCTGTCGCAAGCTCCAGCGAAACGTCACTAAGATCCTTGAGCAGAAACGTAACATCTGACGGTGGATAGCTACCTAGCGCAACCGGTTCTGCTATTTTTTTGTCCATGACTTTATGATTACTTGTTCCCTTCATACTGGAGGCCTCCACTTCTTCCTTCAGGAGTCAGTACAATAAGATGCACTTTATGGCGGGCCAGTGTCTTCAGTATATCAAGCATGGGTTTCATTCTTTCATGCGGTACATCACGCTCAATCAGCACGAATATATCATCATACTGATCAGAATCCACATTGTAAATAAAGTTTTTAATTTCCGGATCGCTAGCTGAAGGATATGCGGCAGCACTATGCACTCCGTAATCTGGTCGACGTTCAGGGTGGATTGGACTGCGAGTAGAGGACTGATATGAAATGCCTTCCCCCATCTCAGCCGCTATCCGCATAGGAAGGTACATAAATTCCCCTACACCCATCACTAGAGTCTTAGAATCTCCCCCTCGTAGTTCTCTTAGCTGAGCGGCTATCCGGGTTACCCCTACATCAAGACCATCATTATTCAGCGACTCCAGTCCGAAACGTCCGCTGTACTTCAAATAAGGAGACGAGTTGGTGTCACCATATGAATCTACGGATGTTGCCTGCAGACGATCTAAACCGTCCACTACATAAGTAGTCACTACTTCGGATTCCACTGAAGACGATAACAAATCTTTGTCATTCCTAGCATTTAGCAAAGGCGTGCCTTTTACTTCAATACTTCCTTGAAGCAAACATAAGGACTTAATCCGAATCCCCAGTTCCTGTTCTAATTCGCTATAGGTATGAAGATTATTACCGCTCCTCCAATCCAAAATAGAAACGACTACGTATTCCTCCCGAGGGAATTTGGACTGAATATCACGGATCGTATTAATTGCTGTATTCCCTGTTGTAATCTCATCATCCACCAAAATAATCGGCTCAGTCCCTGATAATAGCTTAGTATTCAAGGCGTAACATAGATGGTCAACCGCATGTGAATGCTCTTCTTCAAAGCTAACAATGGACTCCAAATCGATGATATGTTCACGGGTAGTATGAATATATGATGCTGCATCGGCAAACATGTTGTACACACTGTGACCCAGCGCAGTTGCAGTCTCAGCAAAACCAATAAAGACAACAGGCCTAGGAAGAACTAATCTTGCCGCTAATAAATGCTCATAGGCTTCCTTGGCAGACTCAGGGTGCATCAGTCCGTGTACAGCTTTATCTAATAAATCTTCCATCCTATCATTATCCGCAGAATTACCGTTCATCTCCTGATATAACAACAGCGCTAATGCAGCACCACTTAGCAGAGAGGTGTACGGATTAACAGGGATATGTTTACCAAGTACCTTGCTGACGAACAAAAAGGAGCGTTTCTTATTAATCCGGGCTGCCATGGAGAATAAAGTATCCACAGGCAAATGAAAGGGATTAGATGTTTCGGTAACCGTAACCTGCAGGTTCTCGACTATGTTATACGTGTGTAAATTCGTTTTCGGGTAATAATCCGACAAAATGCTGTTGTTCATGTAACACCCCGTATATTTGTGATCGTAGTAAAATCCGTTTTGCCCAGTTCAAATGCGGCTTAATCTCGTTCATCTTATTAGAATATTGACTCTTGAAGACTCCTAGGCTGCCATCGTTACTCTCTACGATACTGCAGGCGTCAACATATTCCTCGTGCATTACCGTGTACATGGCCTGAACAGGTCTGAGGTGTGAGGGATGTATAATCGTCTTGCCCAAGATTCCATTTTCTTTATCTAAAATCACTTCACGAATAAGCCCATCCATGCTGCTAGAAATGTAACTATTTCGCATGTCGCGGCCGTTTTTACCATAGGTATCCTCAAACGGAGTCTGCCGTAGCTGTGGTCTGAGCACCCGATGCCCTTTATTCGCAAAATATTCCCAGACTGGTCCGGAAATTACATACCCTTCTTCCACTCTGCCAAAAATATTAATAATATCCGATATGCAGTCTCGAATAGGGGTAAGATCATAAATACTAATATCAGGACTACGGCGCAGTCCGAATAAACTTGAGAAGTCTGTTGCTCCAATTCTAACGTTCAACACATAATCGCGATAATTGCCTAGCAAATTACGAATAGATAAAAGACTATCTACCCGACTCTCCCGGTAAATAATAGGCGCACTTTCCAGAATTGGCATGCCATAAAGCACTGGGTCTGAGTAACTGCGCGTTCTATTGTAATCGGCTATGGCCTCGAAATATTGGATTCCGTTGTCGACCGAAAACTTAGGGAAAACAAACCCTGTTAACATCGTAACCAAAGACCCTAACCGAAAAATCAGCTGCCGTAGCTGCTCCGGGTTACGAACTCGGATGAAGAGAAGCGGAAGACTATCACTCCCGCTTGGCTCGTTCTCCTCATATGCGGCGAGAAAAATAAGATGCTGAATGAGAGACTCCTCTGCATGGTCAACCTCGTTATCTCCGATCGCATCCTCCAGATCAATAATAACGGTTACAAGTCCTGCACTTTTAAGCTTCAAAATGTCTTCGGGAACACTAGCACGAGTTGCTGGCATATAAAGGGCAGCTCCAACAGCATGAGCCAGCAAATCTTTACTCGTAGTATTATGGTTAAATGAAATCGGCGGATTATAAAATAAGGCTATTTCTTGTTCTTTCGTCAGGTAATCGAAGTATCTCAAGATGGTTCCCCCTTATAGTTTTGCGAAGCCAAGCAAAACAAGCGCAGGCCTCTCCTATAGAGAGTGGCAGAACCAGCTATACCCTATCCGGTTCTCTCATATATAAGTGAAGGCCTACGCTATAAACATATACGATTACCTGAAAGCAGCAGTGTTCAACTAGCTTTGAAATCAAGCATTTCTATGGGCTTCTTTTTTCTTACGCAGTACGCTGTAAAGGATCGTACCACCGAATACAAGAATAATGATTGAAAAGAATAATACATGTGGCATTTCGTACCCAAAAGCGCCCGCGAGCATTTTACCAGCAATAATGGCAATAAGCGCAAAAGCGGCACGCTCGAGTTCCGGAATTTTATCAATAAGCTTTAAGAATAATTGCGCTACTCCCCGCATCATCAGAACGCCTATGATTCCGCCCATAAAGAGCACCCAAACCTGGTTACTAACACCAAATGCAGCAATAACACTATCAATACTAAAAGCAATATCCATTAATTCAACAAGGAGAACCGTCTTCCAAAAAGAGAACCCCTTATTCTCGATCTTCTCATCGCCACCGCCCTTAAATAACCCGCCATAAGCGATATAAAAGAGATAGGCTGCACCAAGAACCTTAACCAACATGAATTTAATAAGAAATGTCCCTAGACCGATAGCCAAAAATCTGAATACATAAGCTCCTATAATACCGTAAAAGAGCGCCTTCTTCTGTTGTTCTTTAGGTAAATGCTTAACCATGACGGCGAGAACAAGCGCATTGTCTGCAGAGAGCAGTCCCTCTAGCAGTACTAAGCTACCAATAATGCCCCAGCTAACCGGGTCTGAGAGCGTACCTACCACATCGCTCCATGAGAAAAAATGACCGTAGTTCTCACTAATATTCCTAAAAAAATCAGCGAACCAATCCATTACACTTGCGCCTCCGAAAAAATCGTCTATTTACTGCCAGCAACCCAGCGCAGTCCCCAACCATATGCCTCATCAATCTCCCGATGACCACTGTAATATTGGACCAGCCGTTCAACACTGAATGTCTCGTTATTCACATTCCGAAATAACGCGATGGCACACATGCCTTTGCGGTTGTTATGCTCGTCCAAATTGACAATAATATCGGGGCCATCACTCTGGGTAATCGTGACAACACCGTCAGCTTCTGACCAATTGGTAACACCCTTATAAATAAAAGAAAAAATTAGAATCCGTTCAATATCAGCAATTTTGCTGCCATTAATCCGCAGATTCTCACCGGTTGTTACAGAGCCTGTCCGGTCATCTCCATCAAGCATGACATAAGGAGGTTGGTTCAATGAGCCAAAAGCATTGCCCAGCGCCTGAACTACTCCCTTACTGCCATTCTTCAACTCATATAGACAAGCAAGATCTAAATCCACACCATTTTTACGATTAAATAGCCCTCCACCCTGCTTCTGATTCCAGTTGAGGTTAATTAGCAATTCGCCCAAACCACCAGCTGATTTCTTCAGGTTGATCGAATCACCTTTTTTCTTCAGTTCGATCTTCTTCAGGTTGAGATTGACCGGAGGGGGTGTTACAGGTGAAGGCGCAGCTGCAGGAGGAGGTGGAATCTCAATCTTAGGCTCCGCTACCGGCGCTGATTGTCGTTTAAGCTCTGGCTGCGGCGGAGCTGCAGGCTTAGGCACTGGTACTGGTATCGGTGCCTGTTCATCGTTCGCTTCTATCCCAAAGTTCCTACACAGTTCCTGTAGACCACCAGCAAAACCCGCGGCAATGGCGCTGAATTTCCATTCACCGTTATATCTATATAATTCTCCTACCACAACAGCCGTTTCCACGGAGAAATGATTTTCAAGATCACATCGGAGAAGCTCCGCACCTGTTACTTGATTCAGAATCCGAAAATAGGCCTGATTTACCTGCCTAAAGCTTTGACCCCGCTTCTCGCCATCATAAATGGTAAGTGTAAACGCGAGTTTCATCACATCAGAAGGAACTTTGTTTAGTTCCACGTCAAATTGCTTGAGGCTGTTTGATGTAGGCATTTCCTTATATCTGATATAAGGTGTAGACGGATTATTATAAAATATCAAATCCTCATCTTTGCTTACTTTACCTTGCGCTCCAAGCAGAAAAGCAGAAGTATCAATCTCAAGTGAAGATGGCGATTGCCAGCCAATCTCTACGATAAGAGCATCAAGTCCAGGATTCCCTTTAGTTAAATCAACCTTTTGTCCTTTGACAACTGTAATACCCATTCTTACACCACCTTTATAAATGGAGCAAGCATAAACGCCTTCGGCGTCCTTATAAGGACGGCAAGCGTTTAAGCGAGAAATATAAGACATAATGTATCGTGTGAAACTTATATTTTTAAATAACTCCACAAAGTGGAGTTTATACTTCGAGACCCATTCCATTTCCTTTGTGAGGCAATCCATAAAGAATTAAAAAAAGGGCAGGATCGGTGATGACCCCGCCCGGAAGATGCTATTGCGCGTCCAGCCCATAATTTTTACACAATGCGCTAAGGCCGCCGCCAAAACCACTACCTACTGCCTGGAATTTCCAATCCGCACCATTGCGGTAGAATTCGCAGAATACAACTGCCGTCTCTGTTGAGAAATCTTCACCCAGGTCGAAACGGAGTACTTCACGATCTGTGGAAGCATCCACAACACGTACGAAAGCATTGGAGACTTGTCCAAAGTTCTGTGCACGAGTTTCGTAATCATAAATCGTTACGGTAATACCAATACGCTGAATATGGGCAGGGACTTTGCTAAAATCAACGATAATTTGCTCGTCATCTCCGTCGCCTTCTCCTGTACGGTTATCTCCCGTGTAGACTACAGAGCCTGCGCCACCATTTGGGTTGTTATAGAATACAAAATCATCTGTACCTTTAGCTTTGCCGTCTTCATGAAGCAGAAACGCTGAAGCATCGAGGTCAAAATCTTGACCTCCACTATACTTATTAGTGTCCCAGCCCAATCCAACTACTACCTTTGTCAGACCTGGATTAGTCTTGGTAAGATCAATCCGCTGTCCTTTGGAAAGACTGATCGTCACTGACATAACCTTCTTTCATGAGTGGATTCAGTTCACTGTGTACTACAAGATTTATTGCAAGCCGTAATCGCGAGTTAAACCGCTCAAGCCGTCTTTGTAGCCGCTACCGATTGCATTGAACTTCCACTCTGCACCATGACGGTACAATTCACCGACAACAACGCCAGTTTCAATAGAGAAGTCTTCACCCAAATCGAAACGGATTAGTTCTTCATTGTTCAAATCATTTACGATACGCACATAAGAACGAGAAACTTGACCAAAGTTTTGGCTTCTTGTTTCAGCTTCATAAATTGTAATAGTAAAAGCTACCTTTTCTACATCCGCTGGGATACTCAAAAGATCCACTTGAATCTGCTCATCATCACCATCGCCGTCACCTGTACGGTTATCACCTGTATGAACAACAGAAGCGTTCTCGTTCTGTTTATTATTGAAGTAAATGAAGTTGGTTTCTTTTTCAACTTTGCTGTTCGCATTAGTCAAGAATACGGAAACGTCCAAGTCGAAATCTTTACCGCCGTCATATTTATTAGTGTCCCAACCAAGACCTACTGTGATTTTGGATAGACCTGGATTTGTTTTTGTTAAATCGATCTTTTGACCTTTAGATAGATTAATTGCCATGATAACATTCCTCTTTTCTTTTATTTGGATTATACGTAGCGTTCTGCCAGTTGATTGATATGTGCCGCGTGACTACCCTCACCAATTGCGGCGAACTTCCACTCTCCACCTTGACGGTAAAGTTCCCCACAAATAAGCGCCGTATAGCCATTATAATTATCAGATAGGTTGAAACGGATTAGCTCATTGTTGCCTACAGCGTTCATCACACGGATATAAGCTGATTTAATCAATCCGAAATCCTGTTTACGGTTCGTGGCATCATAAATATTCACAACTACCAGAACCTTGTGTACATCGGAAGGAATGGCATTCAGGTTAACCATGATTTGCTCATCGTCTCCGTCACCATCACCCGTGAGATTGTCTCCGGAGTGAATGACAGAGTTACAAGGACTTTGCTTGTTATGGAAGCACACCAGGTTACCCTTCTTAACTAGCTTACCATTCTCGTTCAGCATCAGTGCTGACGCGTCACAGTCCACGTTAGCTTGTTTCTTTACACCGAAGAATCCTCGAGCTGGCTCAGCCGGATCCCAACCTAAACCTACAATTACGTTAGATAAGCCTGCATTACCTTTTGTGAGATCAATCTTCTGACCTTTTACCAGATTAATTCCAGCCAACTTTACGTACCTCCATTCCCTAAAAAGAATCACCATCTATTAGTCTAGCTTTTGGATGTTATATGAGTGATACGCTAAAGAACTAAATACGTTTCATCCGAACTCATGTATATGGTATTACATCATTTATAAACTGAATTCACCAGGGTTTAATCCCAAGACACCGCAAATATGCCGCACAACTGCTTTTTCATTGTCATCAAAATCACCATCAGCTGATCCAATAGCTGAGCACACACCCACAATTACACGTCCCACATCTGGTTTACCGGTAAACTTACCGATTGCTTTAAGTGCTTCCTGCTTACCGATTTCTGGTGAGAACTCAAAGTTACTTACATAAAAGTTGAACTGGGTAATGACATCTCTCATGTCAAACACCTTAAGCTCATTACTCATATTCATGTAACCAGCCATTTTATTCTTTTCAGCTTCTTCTATTTTACCGTCGGCAGCAGCAACCAAGGCGCAGCCCGCAACTACCGCATTCATGAAATCTTTATTTTTGAATTTCTTTACTTGTTCTGTTAGTCCGTTTTTGGTTGTGTTCAACCAGTTTTTAAATGTGCTCATCGTTTTCTCCTTCTATCACTGCAAGATTATGATAACAAAAGATATCCCAGAGCCTCCTCTCCACGTATCCGACAGAATTTTCATAGTAGATCCCTGAATCACGGTTTACTCTTCTAATATACCTGATAAAATATCAATATTCTACTTTTCCAGACTTTTACAGCACTTTTGATAGAAAAGATTGTGTCCGATCTTGCACAGGAATTCCGAACAATTGCTCCTCTGTTCAAAGAACCCCCGTATTTCTCGTTGAAACACCAAAAAAGGCACTGCCAGAGATTCTATCCTCTCTAGCAATGCCTTTAGCACATTTAACTGTGAATTCTTTTAAAGAATGATGTCCCCATCATAAGAACCAATCATTTTGTACAAATCCGGCCGGCGATCACGGAAGACGCCCCACTCGATCCGTCCGACTTCCAAAGCATCCAGATCAAATTCGCTCACTATTACAGCTTGCTCGTCTCGGCCTGCTTCAACAATTTTATTGCCTTGCGGTCCCGCAATGAACGAAGAGCCGTAGAAATTAATGCTAGAATCTTCATCAATTTCTTCACCGATGCGGTTGGAGGCAACGACTGGAATAAGGTTAGCCGCTGCATGCCCAAGCATACAAGTCTGCCAATGATCCTTAGAGTCGATCGATCCATCCTGCGGTTCTGATCCGATAGCGGTTGGATAGAACAGAATCTCTGCCCCCATCAAGCTCATCACTCTGGCCGCTTCCGGGTACCACTGATCCCAGCAAATCCCTACACCAATCTTGGCATAGCGAGTGTTCCATACTTTAAAGCCAGTATCTCCCGGATTGAAGTAGAATTTCTCTTCATATCCTGGGCCATCTGGAATATGGCTCTTACGGTATTTGCCCAGTATCGTTCCATCGGCATCGATTACAGCTAGTGAATTGTAACGTGCGTAGTTCTTTTTCTCATAAAAACTGATTGGCAGCACCACTTGCAGTTCCTTGGCTATTGCTGTGAAATGATTAATCGCTTTGTTATGCTCAAGCTCTGTTGCATATGCGTAATAATCAGCCTTCTCTTTCTGACAGAAATACGGAGTCTCGAACAGCTCCTGCAGCAAAATAATTTGTGCTCCCTGTGCCGCCGCTTCTCTGACCAATGTTTCAGCTTTGCTGATATTCTCATCAATATTGCTGGAACAGCTCATTTGCGTCGCAGCTACTTTTACATTTCTCAAGAATCTGTCCTCCTTATATATAAATGTCCCTTTGGACGTTTAGTTTCCTTCAATTATTGCTGAGCAGGCATTTGTTGCGTAGTGCAGTGAACGTTCCCACCCTCGGTGATGACCGCCATACCGTTAACTGTACGAATCTTACGTTCCGGGAACATACCAGCCAGTACTTCCTCGGCAAGTTTATCTGTTTCCACCGCTGTACCGCCAAACACAGGTAAAATAATTCCACCATTTACGAAATAGAAGTTCAAATAACTGAGCGTCAGACGGCTGCCGTCATGATCCACCCGTGGTGGTTGCTGAATCTTGATGATCTCCAGCTTACGCCCTTTGGCATCTTTGGCATTCTCCAAAATACGAAGATTCTCCTGTGTAATCTCAAAATTCTCGTCCTGCGGATCCTCACAGACCTGAATAATGACTTTACCTGGAGCAGCGAAGCAAGCGATATTATCCACATGACCATCGGTTTCATCACCACTTAGACCACGCTTAAGCCAGATAATAGTTTCTGTACCTGTATAATTGCGCACGTTCTCTTCAATATTCTCGCGCTTCAAATCCGGGTTGCGGTTCGTATTGAGCAGACATTCTTCTGTAGTAATCAAGGTGCCTTCTCCATCCGTATGGATCGAGCCGCCTTCCATCACAAGCGGCGCATCAAAGCGTGTCACTTGTGTGTGTTCGAGAATCTGTGGAGCTACCTCATCATCCAGATCCCAAGGTGAATATTTACCGCCCCAGGCATTAAACTTCCAGTTCACGCCTGCTAGAACGCCGTCTTTATTAACAACAAAGGTAGGCCCGTTATCACGCAACCAAGCATCGCTATGCTTTATAGGTAGTAGCGTTACATTCGGTCCGCTGACCAGACGTTCTACCTTTTCCACGTCCTCCGGGTTAACGATAACCGTAATCGGTTCAAACTCGGCAATAGCTGTAATAATGTCAGCATAACCTTGGCATACCGACTCGTGGTTGTCCGGGAAACACATAGATTCCTGCACCGGCCAGGAGATAAAAGTACGTTCATGCTTGCCCCATTCCGGTGGCATTGTATAGTTCAAATCTTTAGGATTCATGTGTTAACTACCTTTACTATTATATTTGGAGCCAGCCCTGCCCTAAAACTCCTACCTCATCATACAATAATATGTTCTAGTGCTCAATTCCCTAGAACACTAATAATGTTGGAAGGAATTCGGGTCACAAGAGATCTGACTGAGCTTATAGTGTAATCCTTTTTACCACATCGCCCTCAAAATCCTTAACGATGAATTCTCCACCCTCAAGGATACCATAGGAATTCGGATTATTCTCTTTAGGCAGCGATATCGAGCCGGGATTCAGCACGTATACGCCCTCTTTTACATCCGCAACCGGAAGATGGGTATGCCCCTGAATAAAGATATCATTCTCAGATAGTGCCGGTAAATTCTCAATACTAAAGCCATGACCGTGTGTAACATAGATTCGTCTGCCTTCATGCAGGAGCATCACATAATCGCCCATCATCGGAAACTGCAGCAGCATCTGGTCTACCTCAGCATCGCAGTTACCACGTACTGCCGTTATAGGCTTCTTTTTGTTATATTCATTCAGTTTATTAGCAACTCCCTGCGGGTCATAACCCTTCGGCAGTGGATTTCTGGGACCGTGATATAAAAAGTCTCCTACGATTACAAGACTGTCTGGCTGTTCTTCCTCCACCTTTTCCAAAGCCCGTTCTAACCAGAATAAAGAACCGTGAATATCGGAAATAAACATTAGCTTCATCATGTATTCTCCTTTTCGACTTAAATAGATCTTGTGCTTAGGTTTCAATTTTAACCTTGAATAGGCAAACAACGCAAAAGCGGACGTTCCTCCAAAAGGAACGCCCTGCCCTATATGCCTCTATTCTCACGGCAAATTCGATGATCCCATCAAGAATCGGTCCACTTCGCGGGCTGTCTGACGCCCCTCATCAATGGCCCAAACGACAAGGCTTTGGCCGCGGCGCATATCACCTGCTGTGAATACCGCCTCTACATTGGTCGCTTGTGCTCCGAACTCCGCCTTGGCATTTCCGCGCTCATCACGTGCCACCCCAAGCTCACCTAGCACAATCTCTTCGGGCCCTGTGAATCCTAATGCGAGTAGTACCAGCTGTGCCTTTAGAACTTCTTCACTGCCTGGTACTTCAACCGGAACTATCCGTCCCTGTTCATTGCGAGTCCACTCAATGCGCACGGTATGCAGCTCCTGCACATGTCCACCATCGTCACCAACAAAACGTTTCGTCGAAACGAGATAACGACGTGGATCTTCCTTATACAGTGAAGCCGCTTCTTTTTGGCCATAGTCCACCTTAAGAACCTTTGGCCATTCTGGCCACGGATTGCTAGGCTGACGGGTCAGTGGAGCTTGTGGCATAATCTCAAGCTGGATCACACTACGACAGCTGTGGCGGATCGACGTAGCTACACAGTCTGTGCCAGTATCCCCGCCACCGATTACAACTACATCCTTATCTGCCGCAGACAAGTATTCACCATCAGCAAGCTCTGAGTCCAGTAAGCTCTTAGTATTCAGTGTCAGAAATTCCATCGCCTGATGAATGCCCCGCAGCTCACGACCCTCTATAGGAAGCTCCCGTGCCTGCGTAGACCCACCACACAAGACAACAGCATCGTGCTCCGCCTTGAGTTGTGACGCCGAGATATCTCTCCCAATCTCTGTACGAGTTACGAATGTAATGCCTTCAGCCGTCAGCAGGTCTACTCGGCGCTGAACTGTCTTCTTATCCAGCTTCATGTTCGGAATACCATACGTCAACAAACCACCAATCCGATCTGCCCGTTCATACACGGTCACCGTATGCCCCGCTTTGTTAAGCTGAGCTGCACAGGCAAGACCTGCTGGACCCGAGCCCACTACAGCTACCTTTTTACCTGTGCGAGTAAGCGGTGGCTCAGGAACAATCCAACCTTCTTCAAAACCTCTATCTACAATCGACTTTTCAATCGACTTTATCGTTACGGGCTTGCCGTTCATCCCTACTGTACAAGAACCTTCACAAGGTGCTGGACACACACGTCCAGTAAATTCAGGGAAGTTATTGGTCTTATGCAGACGTTTCAGTGCAACCTCCCAGTTCCCACGATAAACCATATCATTCCATTCAGGAATCAAGTTGTGCAGAGGGCAGCCGGAAGCCATACCAGACAACAGACGTCCTACATGACAAAATGGCGTACCACAGTCCATACAACGCGCGCCTTGCTCGCGCAGATTCTCTTCATCCATAGGAATCGAGAATTCATCCCAATTCTTAATCCGCTCAAGCGCCTCACACTCCGAAGGCGTCTGCCGTTCAAATTCCAAAAATCCGGTTGCTTTCCCCATCTCTCTCATCCTCTCTAAATATCCCCACAGATATATACTTCCTAAACCGTTAAAAAAGAAAAGTACGCGCTATGTTTGTCTGCTGCCAAGCCTATGCCACTCTAAAGCGCCAAAGTAAATGCCTTCATATTAACATCCAATATCATCATCGAAAATGAGTAATGTCACCTTTTTATGTAAAATGAAACAATCAAATTAAGAAAATGGAAAAACAAAAAAAGCACACAGAGTACTGTACCTTAATTAGGGTACGTTATTCCGCATGCTTTTTAATAATGATCTTGTAAAAGACTAATTATTTCGCCGTCAGGACTACTGTCCCAATCCCATTTACAGTTAGCTTATTTCCAGTCAGCTCCTGCGTAAGATCAGCCCCGAAGATGGTCTTCCATGCTCCAAGCTGCGGCAGAACCACAGTGGTCTGTTCAGCATTCGCATTAAAAAGAACATAAATATGCTTCGCTTCATCTCCTCCAGCATGGCCACGTAGCGTGTAAGCTACTGCACTTGCCGGTGCTTTTTCAAAAACCAAATGGTTCCGAATGTCCACTGCTGTTCGCATACGGAAGGCCGGGTGAGCTTTACGCAATTCGATTAACTGTTTCATATACGCCACATCTTCCTGATGCGCGGCGCACAATTCCCAGTCCATACGATTGATCTCAACCGAAGACTTATAGCTGTTCTCCACCCCGTCCTTCGTACGCATAAACTCCTGCCCTGCATGGATAAAAGGAATCCCCTGACTCATGAACACTATCGCAGAAGCTAGTCTGTGCATGGAACGGCGCTGAGTAACCGTCTCACCCTCGGTGGACAATACGATTTTATCCCATAAGGTATGATTATCATGACACTCCACATAATTAACGTTTTGCTGAGGCTCCTCGGCAAATTGCTTAATTCCTGGGCTGAAGTCAATTCCTCCCGCAATCCCCGCCTTGATCGCAGGCTCCAGACCCATCATTCCACTGATGAAGCCCGGCTGATCGTACAAAAAGATATTTCCTTTAATAGCATCCCTGAAATCATCATTAAAATGTCCGATTCCCGGCATAAGGGAGGCATTCTTCTGATGAGCGAGCCGTTCCATCGGTAGCTCAGTCCCCATCATCCAGCCTTCACCGATCGTCATGATAGACGGATCTATTCCATCCAGACGCCGCCGGGTTTCCCGCATCGTATCGACATCCATCAAGCCCATCAAATCAAAGCGGAAGCCGTCGATATGGTACTCTTTAGCCCAATAGACCACGGACTCCACAATGAAGCGGGACATCATCAAGCGTTCTGTAGCCACGTCATTCCCACAGCCCGACCCATTCGACAGGCTTCCGTCTTGTTTATAACGCAAATAATAGCCAGGAACCAGTTTAGTGAAATTCACGCGATATCCGTCGTACACATGGTTGTAAACAACATCCATAATGACGCGGAGTCCACGATCATGAAGCGCTTGAATCATTGTTTTTAGTTCTTGAATACGTAGTCCGGGCACATAAGGATCCGTAGCATAGGAGCCTTCAGGAGCATTGTAGTTCTTCGGATCATAACCCCAGTTAAAATGAGGCTCATCCAGCTTCGTCTCATCTACACTCTCTGTAGAATAATCATAAATAGGCAATAGCTGCACGTGGGTTACACCGAGATCTGCGATATGATCGAGTCCGGTGAGAATGCCCTCTGGTCCGCGGGTTCCTTCTTCCGCCAAAGCGAGATATTGACCCTTATGAGCCATACCGCTTGCTGGATGAATGGATAAGTCACGCAAATGAAGCTCATAAATAATAGCGTCTACAGGATCCTCAAACGACGGCTTATCTTCCGTCCACCGCTCAGGGTCCGTCTTGCGCAAATCTAGAATAGCACCTCTGTCCCCATTCACGCCGACAGCACGCGCGTAAGGATCAGCTGCTTCATTCCACTGTTCACCTAGACGCACTCGGTAGGTATAGAACTTGCCATCTAAATCACCGTCAACCGTAGCTCTCCACGTTCCCCGAATATCGCGAATCATAGCATATTTGGACCCCGCAGCTCCCTGCCATGAATCATAAATTACTAGCTCTGCCTCCTGAGCCGTAGGGGCCCACAAGCAAAATGATGAACAGGCCGATGAATATGTAAGTCCGAGATCATCCCCGTCATAACTAAACAACTGATCAAACTCCTGAGCGAATACGGAAATCCCTCTAGTAGTCGCAGGATCACCATAATAAATCGGTTCCTTCATTTCCTTTTGTACGGACAAAGCACCTATCCCCTTTTCCAGTTATTAACTGGATTATAGTATGATCCTCGAATTTGTGCAAACGTTTGGACTCAAAATAACCAGATCATTTTTCCAGGGTAATTGCATAGCTAAATCACGATTAACTAGGCGTTTCTAAGATATTCATTCCCACCATCGTAATGATGTCTTTATTTGCATAATATGGGATGCGGCGTTCTTTACAAAGAGCAATCCTTCCATCCTTATACCTCACACCATTATCCTGAACGATGAGGATTGGACGATCCCCGTTATCAGGTACTTCATATCCTATTCCTAATACCCAATGGTAATCGTAAGCAAAATTCCCTCTCCACCGAAAATTAAACCATTTATCAAATTTAACAGCTACTGGCCGACCTGCATCAATCTCCACTTTATACACATCGAAATCGTTAAAAGTAGAGACAGAAAGCTTATGTCCCCCTTTTGGCGAGATTGAAGAGTGGATATAAGCTGTGATTCCCTTTACAAAACTACGTGTACTCATCCCCAAAGGGGTACCTCCGTGATGACTGTATATGTAATTAATATGAGCTGCTTTAGAGTGAAAATGACCTTTGCCACGAATAAAGTCCATTCCTAGCTGGGTATTCCAATACTCGGTTAAAGCTGCCAGCGTCGCTGGTCCACATGCAGAAGACGGGGATGAAACCCCAGCCTCCCACTGTGTGTATGGATCTACCGATAGTTTGTAACTGAGACTGGAGTTTCTATGCCTCATCAGGATGTTTCTCCCTTTGAAGAGTTCGGCTTAGAAGCTGAAAGGGCAGGGCCTTCCGGAAGTAAAATCACATTTTCACCAACATCCATAGATCCCTCTGAATTAGATCGTGATTCCATTTCCTGTGCGGGCTTCTGCTCTGCCTGAGCAATATCTTCCTCATCGCCCTCATATTTGCTTTCAGGATTAATCTGTAGCGTGAAATAGAAATTAGAGCCGTTTCCTTCGCTACTCTCCACCGCAATGGCTCCGCCCATCAGCTCGACAAGCTTCTTGCAAATGGCTAGTCCTAACCCCGTCCCGGCATACTTACGATTAAACGAGGAGTGCAGCTGGTAGAATGATTGAAACAACTGATGCTGCTTTTCTAAAGGAATACCTATCCCCGTGTCTCTGACATTAAACTTCAAAGTAGATTTCTTTGAAACCACGGACAATTTTTGCTCCACATAAATACAGACTTTACCTCGGTCAGTAAATTTAATCGCATTGCTGACCAGATTAACCAATACCTGACGTAATCGTCCTGCATCTCCCATAATGAACGTAGGAACTCCTGGTGCCATGCTGTAAGACAGCTCAAGATTTTTTTCCAAAGCCTTAGCCATAAACAGATCCGTTACACTGTCCAGTACCTCTCGAAGATGCACGGGCTCATGTACGATCATCATTTTTCCGGCCTCAATTTTACTGTAATCGAGAATTTCATTAAGAATATATAGAAGAGAGCTACTGCTCTCCTTAATAATATTTGTGTACTCACGTTGTTCTTCATCTAGTTCCGTCTCTGCAAGCAGATCAGTCATCCCCACAATGCCGTTCATAGGCGTGCGTATTTCATGGCTCATAATGGCTAGAAACTCTGATTTAGCCTGGTCTGCTTTTTCCGCAGATTCCTTCGCCCGAATGATCTCCTTCTCATCTGTAATATCCCTGAAGACGACTACAACCCCCTTAGGTTCACCTTTATCAAAAAGAGGGGTTACTTGGTACTCCGCAAGAAAGCTTGTACCATCTTTACGCCATAAGACTGCATCCTTGCTCTGGTAAGATCCCCCTGACCTAATGGCTTTGATAAGTGGCGACTCCTCTGGCCGGTAATGTATCCCATCAAGCGCTGTCTGCTGAATATGATCTAGATAGGAATGACCCATGATCTCATCATGTTCATAACCGAGCATATGCAAACCAGCAGGGTTGATGAAGGTCACCTTCTCCTCCATATCCAGTCCAAAAATACCCTCAGATACTGCATTTAATATAAGGGTGTACTCATTGCTTAGCTTCTCAATTTGTTCTGTATATCTTATACGTTCCGTAATGTCACGGGAAATACCATATACACCAACCACTTGATCGTCTACAATGATCGGAATATTAGTGGTATTAATCTCTACAAGATGGCCTTCTTTATGAATAAGCGTCAGATCATAGCTTTGGGGATAGCCCTTAGCAGCTAAGTTAAAATGATACAGCGTCTTCTCCATGTCCTTCTCATGCACAACGGGACCAAAGTACATTCCGATCAGTTCTTCCAGCGAATACCCGGTCAGCTTCTCCAGATTCGCATTGGCTGTTAAATAATCCCCTTGTAAATTCATTGAGTACACAGCAGAGGGATTATATTCAAATAAGGATTTATAGCGCTGTTCATTCTCCTGAAGCTTGAATTCGAACTGTTTGCGCTCTTCAACTGCATGACGCGAGATTAAATCCAGCGAATTCTCGGACATCAATCTATAATTACGTTCACTTTGATAAATCTGTTCCTCTAGATCTCGTTGATCTGCCATTTGTTGATCTGCAATCTTTCGGTCCGTAATATCTTCGGCGTACACAATAATACATGAAGGGGCTTGTCCTGCTGTTCCAAATCCTGAGAATGTCAGGGAAAGCCATACCGGTTGATCCCCTTTGTAAAAGCATTCTTCCTTCTTCCAGCTCCCTGCTGGAGAATTCTGAAGCTCGTCCATCACCAATCTATAGGAAAGCTCTTTCGAAGACGTCTGTCTATTTTCCATTTCTGCAAAAATAGCCCCAGCAAGAAACTCAGCTTCCGTAAAGCCAAGTAAATTGCAAAAAGCCGGATTGACCTTCAGCCAGTTGCCCTTACCATCGTTTAAAGACAGTACGGCTATTCCCTCTGGGGACCTCATAAATGCATGTTCCAACATTGTGCTATATTCTACCGCGTTATCCATCTACGCCAGACCTCCTTTGTTGCGAACGTTGCATCCTTTATTCCATCCTAAGTTCAGTATACGATAAGAGAAGTGAGTATAGAAATGCCCTGCGTATTATTTTGAATAGGGAATAGTTTAATTTTAAATATTGACTGGATGGCCTGAGGCAAACTATTATTAAACATAATAATATCGTTCGTGACCTATTACGCTGGAAGCACCCGTAATAAAGGCTTTTGCCTTTGCTACGGGTGCTTTTTTTGTTGCCATTAGGTAACGACAATAGGAGGAGAATAAATGAAAATATTTAAGTCAGTGCCCTTTCTACTGCTTACGATCCTGCTACTGCTAAGCACATCATCAGGAGCTATTGCTGCATCTACAACAGAAATAACCCCCTCTGTTAAAGCGGCTTTTGATCTGACGGCCGCAACGGCAGATGGTCCTGCCAGGGTTAAGCTGACTTCTCTTTACAATGATTTATCCACCTTAAAGCTGCAGTATGATCAGCGCGAGGAGCAAATCCGAATCCTTCACTACAATAATGAGCAATCGCTAGTTGTGGTTCGTCAACAAATTAAAGGGATTGATCTTGAAGCAGTGACCCGATTGGAGGCCTCCGTTAAGAGTAGCAAGCAGCGCTATCAGCCCTTATTTGACCAGTATAGTGCACTTAACAAGCGAATTAGTATCGCCAAGTCACTTAAGGACAAGACCTTGAATACCGTACTGCGTGCCCAAAGTGATGCTATGAAGATCTTGGTTCAGTTGGCACGCCAAGAGATCAGTGACAAGCAGAATCAGCTGAACGCCGCGAAAAAGAACCGTTCCCAAAAGATAGCCGAAGCGCGTAAAACCTTGTCTGGCATTGAAAGTCCTCAAATCACGATCAAATCTAACAAGAGCGTGATCACCTCGTTAAACAAACGTGTCTCAGCAGATTGGACTGACTTTAAAGCAGCGATTCGCAAACAAAACCTTACCCTAACCACCCAGTCCTTAGGTGCCCTGGTCTCCGGTTACCGTCAGATCGCAACCCATAAGCAAAAAATAATTGAGCTCGAACAAAAGGTTTCCCTTGTTATTGCGAATACGAAGAAGCAAATCAGTTAGCGGACTTCTTCTTCTCATTTGCTCTGCGGTAAGCCATCACTTTGCGGTACATGCTTTTATTAGAGAGATGTTTGAAAATATATGGATCTGGACTCGTATTCACTTCAATAATCCAAGGCGTCATGTGGTTATCTAATCCTACATCTACACCAATCTGTTTAAAGCCAGGATATTTCTTATGGTAGAAACGTCCGGTATCCTCACCTAGCTTTCGCAATATCTTAAGCATCTGAGCTTGCTGAGCATCGTTCAAATAAGGCGACAGCAGCTTCTCCATAGACATTAGCGTACCACCGTTATGATAATTGGTAACAATCTTGCCTTTCTCAGCTACTCGGCCAATCAATCCGGTAGTTTCCCATTTGCCACGCGGACTGAGCTGGACCATCACACGGATATCAAAACGATGCTTTCCATGCTTTAGCAAAACAATCCCTCTCTGAATCAAGTAACTGCGTCCGCGTGTCGCTTTCTTAAGGGATGAATAAAAGGTGTCATAGGCTCCAAAGGTTTTTATCTTTGTTCCACTTTGGTATTTGTATTCTGTTCCATGAGAATCCTTACTCTGTTCAACCTTCATTACACCATTACCATAGGTGCCATGTTCCGGCTTAACGTAAATCATCCCATATTTCAAGAGCATCGTTCTTAAGTTTGCTTTACTAAACTTCACTGTTTCTGGAATGAGCGGTGAAATCTCGGAACTTTGCATGAGCACCTTGGTTTTAATCCATTTGCTGGTCAACGCAGACTTTAACTTCGTTCCCAATTGCCCTCTCCCCTGTCACTAAATAATGATCACAGCCTTGCTTAACCTTAGTATTTTATGCTCCGACTATATGAATGGAATGGGTTGAACGCCCTCTCCGCTCTCAGATGTATCTCTAGATACTCAAGCTGCATATGGTGGGAAGAGGATAACCATTAGCGGATCAGAGGAGGCATGAACCATGCATATTTGTATTATTGCGCCGGAACGTCTCCCGGTTCCAGGAGACGGGTCAGTAGAAATCTGCATTTGGGCCATTGCCAGAAGGCTGGCTGAGAAACATAGGGTTACCATTGTGAGCCGCAGAGCACCGGGACTGCCCGATGCTTCCATATTGGAGCAGGTCAGAATCATTCGGTTACCCGCAAGTACTCCCGTTCATTATCGTACTTCGGTGTTAGACTACATTCAGAATGAGTCATTTGATATAGTTCAGATCGATAATCGCCCCCATCTTATGTCTGCTGTAAAGAAACGGCTCCCTCATCTTCCGGTATTTCTATTTCTGCATTCTCTTACATTCACACCGGACACAGTTAAGACTGCTAGAGCCTTGGCTAGAGCAGATCTGATTATTGCGAACAGCCACTCTCTACAGCGAAGACTAACCCGTCGCTTCCCTCAATTAAACAATGAAATCCGTATTGTCCTGCTCGGAGCAGATCTTGATCGATTCACTCCTGTAGCGCTACAGGAAAAATACCATCTTCGCAAACTTTACAGACTCCCGAGGGTCTTTACCGTCTTATTCGTCGGTCGAGTCATTCCCCGCAAAGGGGTGCCCGTATTGATACGTGCTATGTACCATTTAAATAAGCACCTTCCTGCTCATCTTGTAATTGCAGGCAAAGGGAAACCGTCATATTTGCGACAGCTGAAGCTACTTGCACAGCGACTAGGCGTATCCGTTTCCTTCCTTGGAAATGTAGCTCATGAGGATATCCATACCCTTTATCAAGCAGCCGACTGCTTCGTATGTCCTTCTCAGAATCATGAATCCTTTGGGCTTGTTAATGTAGAGGCCATGGCCTCGGGACTACCGGTCATCGCTTCTAGCAATGGCGGTATCCGTGAGATTATCGACTCCGGCCATAACGGATACCTGGTGGAACGATATCGCGAGGCCTTGCCCTTTGCTAGAGATTTGCTGCGACTAGGCCGGAATCCGGAGGTAGCAGCAACCATTGGGAAACAAGGACGAGCGGATGCGCTTGAAGCCTTCAATTGGCAACGTACAGCAACTGATTTGGAACGGCTTTATCAAGCTGCCTTAGTACAGCAATAGATCCCTACAATCATAAAAAAGTAGTCCGCCTCCATTCACTGGAGACGGACTACTTTGATTTAAATAAATTGAACAACCGTAAGTACAAGCCCTACAACAAAACCGCATAAGGCACCGTTCACACGGATCCACTGAAGATCTTTACCTACTTTATCCTCCAGCATATTCACTAGACTAGCATCGTCCATGCTATCCAGATTCTCCTTCACCAAAAGACCGATTCGGAAGTGGTTAGCCTCTACAAATGCAATCAATGAAGCGCGAATCCGCTCCTCCCAGCTACCGATCCACTCTTGTTCCTTACTAATACGGCGCATAAGAAGGGTGTATAGTGCAAATAGTTTTCGTCCGCCAGCTGCCCGGTCCTCTTCTAATAAGGAGAGTGCCTTACTACGTACGTTCTCCAATTGAGTATGCAGAAAAGCAGTTACTGCTTCTCCCTCAAGCTCTTGTAGTGCCCATTCTTTCACAGAAGTCATTCTAGCCTCATCATTGACAATCTGGAACAACGCCACCCGAATTTCCCGGATGATCTCTTCACGATATGGGCTATCCTCTTCACGAAAATCGCGAATACCGGACTGCAGCATGCCTTGCAGCATTTCACCAAGCATATCCGCATCCATGAATCCAACGAAAGCCTGAAAAGCCATCCCTTTCAGTCCACCGAGCTTTACTTCAGCCAGTTTCTCACTGGCGATCTTACCCAGCATAGCTTTCGTTTCAGGACGACCACTCCAGTTAGATACCCCTTCCAGCGCATAATCCAGAGCCGCTACATCTTTTCCATCGTTCATTAATTTAGTGACAATCTTATCAGCCGCAACTCCAAGCTCCGCTTCACGAATATAGTCAGAGGCTGCCTTTTGAAGAAAAGGTACAGCTTTCTCTACCGGAAGACGTGACACGAATTCGCTAAGTTGCTCTAGGATCTGGGCTCTCGCCTTCTTCTTGCTAAAGAACTTCGTCAGCAGCTTGGAACTCATAGACATAATGCCAAACTTGCGCAGCTTGTTCTCAATACTCTCTTTGTTCAGCAGCTCAGTCTCCATAGCGGTAATTAACGACTGAATAATCTTATCCCGATTCTTGAGCAGCAGTGAGGTATGTGGAATACGCAGCCCGAGCGGATGGCGGAATAACGCGGTTACCGCGAACCAGTCGGCAATCCCCCCAACCAGCCCAGCCTCAAAGCCACCTCTTAGTAGAATTACAGCGAGATTTTCAGGTAGAAATAGTGTAATCAGAAACCCACATGCCATAAAAGCTAGTGACATGGTGGCCAAGTTTTTGGATCTCACGATTAGTCCCCCTTACATACACAGCTGCCGATGTCCTTACGCAGGAAAAATACCGACGGATCACGTCCCACGAACATGAACTGACGATAGACTCGGCTAGTCGATTAGTTTAACAACTATTGTACCACGACTGAACTATATTCTAAAAATATACGATTAGACTAGGAATGAAAAGGTGTTTTTGGTTTTCAGAATATTAATGATAAGATACAATTAACGTTCTCACTAGCCCGCGAAGGGGACAACTATGACTGGATAAGGAGATCTTACAATATGCTGATTGCTTTAGATATGGATGGAACATTGCTGAACGAAGAAGGACAAATTAGCCCAAAGAACCGCGAGGCGATTATAAAGGCTCAAAATTTAGGTCATATCGTAATTATTGCTACGGGACGCTCTTTTATGGATGCGGAACGACAACTGCGGCTGGCAGATCTGGAATGCCCTGTAGTCAGTCTGAATGGCGCAGTGGTTACATTGTCTGACCACACGCTGGCAGCAAGTAAACCGCTGAAGAAGGAAGACATCATTCCTGCATTACGCTGGATGAACGAAATTCCGGATTTGTATTACGAGGTATACACAGAGGACAACGTATATGTGGAGCTCAATAAACGGGTACGATTAGAGAAACTATCTGCACTAAGTGAAGAAGAAGTACCTGAGGAAGTCAGCTGGCTGCTAAAAGCAATGATCGATCAGCAGTTTCAACAAGCGGCTGTAACTTACGTCGAAAGTATGGAAGAGATCTGGAGTAAAGAAGAAAACGTCATTTATAAAACATTAGCCTTTTCTCTAGACCGGGAACTGCTCAAAGAAGCCTCCACCCGCTTCGCCGCGATCCCTGGCCTTATTATTACAGCCTCCCATGTCAATAATATCGAAATTAACCATGAGGACGCCAACAAAGGCTCCGGTGTAGCTATGCTCGCCGCCCACTATGGCATCCCGCTAACAGATGTAGCCGTAATGGGTGACAGCTATAATGATCAACCGATGTTCGAGGTGGCAGGCTACCGGATTGCCATGGCTAACGCAGCACCGATTCTAAAGGAAATGGCTGAATTTGTTACCGTCAGTAATGCCGAAGATGGAGTGGCGACAGGACTTGAGCATCTTATGGCTAAATTCTGAACCAACATGCCTGGCTTAAATCATAAACTGCCAAAAAAACCTCTAACATCATCCTGAGGATGGGTTAGAGGTTTTTTTAAGATTGTCTTAACTAGTTATAGCTACAGCTTTATACAAGGATGATTGTCCAAGCTCAATGGCTTGGCAAACTCAACGTCTTTTAATAACTCGTTATTAAGCTTATTGTGCATAACACGTGATTCGGATAGCCCTGACTGAATCTCCTTGAGCATTTGACGATTCTCATCATATAAGGTAACTGCCAGTGTATGATCATCTTGTCTTACAACCAGCTCCATATTGGGCTTAACTTCAAGCGATACCGTTTCGAAAGGAGACATATCGATGATAACTTCCAGTCCCACATTCTTGAATGTATAGGCGTAAGTGATTTCAAGTCCACGGTTATACGTGGCTTCGATCTGTCCCTTTCCTATGTTCACATTATAAGCCAAGGATTCAAGCTCTTGCGGAATTCTTGGAGCAATTGTCAGTGTATTGTTAATCAGGTCTGGACGGATACCTAAGAAATATTGGTACCACACACGCAGGTGCTCAGCATTGGACCAAGCTTGCAGGTATGCACCCGTCAACTTCGCCCAGTGCTCATCTTCCTCAGGATAAGCATCCATATTCTCACAAAGTCCACCAACAACACCTAAATTCAAGGCCTGCCAGTTCATATTCTTGAATAGCTGATAGGCCGTTTCTTCCTGCCCTGCTTCAATCATACGCTGCATCGCAATACCATTAAGCCAAATCCAAACCGCACCGTTATGGTAAGCCTCGTCTTTCGGATAATGAGATGTTAAATGAAACGGACGAAACAATGGATGATGTCTATCTAGCGAAGCAACACCCCATGGATAGACCAACTCTTCCCACGCGGTACGAATCGCTCTAGCCTTAAAATCGTTATCATCAAACATTTCAAAAGCAAATAACTGGTTTGGGCGCAGGGAGAATTCCGGCTTGTCTTCTGCATCCAGTCTGTCTGCTAAATAAGGATGCGCTTGATCAATGAAATCAACCTCAAAATGGCGCTTCAAGGTTTCAGCAATGCCCTTCCATTTATCAGCATTCACCTTGTCATTCATATATTCAGCAAAGTAAACACCAGCAAGCAATTGGTTATACCAGAGTGCTTGAATATCATTGGCACGGGTATCCCGAGGAGAATATGACTCCAAATTGCCATCCCGGGCATCCATCCAAGTTTCATTATCTGCGTGCTTTAAGTACCCTTTATCATCTACCCAATATTTTATGGAACCTTCAATACTATATTGTACATTTTGATAAAGCTCTTTAATGATCGCTGTATCTCCTGAATACTTAACGTAATCCTGCAACTGGATAATGAATCGCGGCGTACCATCCGTTGTATGGTAATCCACTTTTCCAGGAGACAAGATATTTGGAATTCTACCAAAGTATTTAGAATCTTCGTCCGTATTCTGAAACTCTGCGAATGATAGCAAGATATTTCTAGCCGTTTCGAATTGCCCTGTAACGAGCACGGCACCTGGAAGAGCTATGAATTGATCCCGTCCCCAATATTCGTTAAACCATGGCAGCCCTGCATAGATACCATCACCCTGCTGTCTTGTAACCAACTGATCCATTGTGATGTTCAACCAATTCATGGCTAAAGTGAATGTATCATCACTGCTGGTTAAATGGGCATTATGGTGTAAGAAATCTTCCATCCGCTTAACACGTTCATCTTTCAAAGTGCTAATATCTTGTCTAGCTTTAAGGATTAAGCTTGCTGCTTCTTCGGATGTCTTACCTGCAGCGATATAATAACCCCCAGCGTTTGCACCGGCAATTAGAACTTCATTATCCATATGCAAAGGTGAAAGGTTGATAGCACTAACTGCAATCACCCAATCTCCCTCGATAGCGCTAAAGAACGCGATATGATCCTGTTGGTTTATATAGCTAACATTCTCTCCCCTTAAAACGATGCCTATGTCTTCCTTAGCATTAGCGAGACTAATTTCTAATAGATTATGATAATCCAACAACCACAGCTCTTCTGTAAGATCGGCGTGCTTACGCACCATTTTATAAGGATAGGCCCAAACTTCAGATTGTCGATTGTCTAGCTTCTGTTCACCTACGAATAAGGTGTATCCACCGAAAATTCTATTCTTAGCAATATTAAGTCCCTCAAAAAATGCATGTTCCACATGATCCGTATGATGGGATTGCGTAAAATAAAATGCTGCCTCTTTATTCGTAAATGAAATACTCCGATTGGCATCTTGAGAGACAAATGTCTTCATGTCATCCAGAATTGATGTATGAACTTGATTACTATTCATTGTAAGCCTCCTACTTGAAAATAGTAGGCCGCTATGAAGCTTCATAGCGGCTGTCTACTAATATTTATTCTTTAACCGAACCAACGACAATCCCTGATACGAAATACTTTTGCATAAACGGATAAATCAACAACAATGGTAGCGTAGAAACTACGATTTTAGCAGCGTTCAAAGTCTTATTCGAAACTTTTGCTAATTCCAATAGTTTTTCAGGATCTGTAATGTTCTGAACCTCAACGCTAAGCTGTTGGATATAGGTTTGCAATGGATAATTCGCCGTTTTATTAATATATACCAGGGCACCAAAGTAATCATTCCAATGGCCCACAATAGTAAAGAGCGTAACGGTGGCAAGTGTAGGCAATACTATCGGAAGATAGATTGTTCCTAATATTCTCCACTGTGAAGCTCCATCTATATTTGCAGCTTCCTCTAGAGATTTCGGTACAGCCCGGAATGCATTCATCAGCAAGATAACATTCCCTATCGGTACTGCACCCGGCAAGATCAATGACCAGATGGAGTCTAAAAGATTAAGCTCTTTGACTACCATAAAGGTTGGAATCAATCCGCCTGAGAATAACATCGCGAAGATAACGAGATTCATATAAACCTTCTGACCCGTGAATACTCGTGAACTTTTAGACAATGGATAGGCTGTAAGAATCATCAATACCATATTCACAAGCAGACCTAACACTACCCGTTCTACAGAGATCATGAATGAACGCCAAAACTGGCTGTCAGACAATAATTTTTCATAGGAGCTAAACGTCGGATTAACCGGGAATATACTTACTAGATTTGCGGAAGCCGCCGCATTATCACTGAAAGAGATGGCTACTAAATTGACTAACGGTATGAGACAGGACAAGGCGAACGCTAGAACAAATACCCAGATAATAACATCTGCAATACGACCCTTGATGTTAGATGCGTAAATGGGAGACCCCCCCTTTCTTTAGAAAATACGATAATCCGTAAGTTTTTGGGCCAATTTATTCGCAGAAAGAATCAGTACGATACCAACGACCGACCGTAATAGGCCAACTGCTGTACCTAAGCTGTATTGTCTTTCTACCAGACCCACCCGATAAACGTAGGTATCAATAATATCCGAAGATTCATACACCAAAGGATTATACAGATTGAAGATCTGATCAAAACCAGCATTCAATACATTCGGCAAGTTCAAGGTTGTAACCAGCAAAATAGTTGGCATTAAGCCTGGCAACGTGATGTGCCACAGTTTCTTAAACCGGTTGGCTCCATCAATGGAGCCCGCCTCATAAAGTCCGGGATCAATGGATGTCAGGGAAGCTAGGTAGATGATTGAACCGTACCCAAAACCCTTCCAGACATCTGTTAATACTAGCATCGGTCTAAACCAAGTATTGCTGGCCATAAACAAGACCGGGTCAATCCCAAACCAACTTAACATGGCATTAACAGGACCTTCATAAGAGAAGATATTCATGACTACAGTAGCTAAGATCGCCCATGACAAGAAGTTCGGCAGATAAACAACCGTCTGTATGAATCGCTTAGCAAACTTTACCCGAATTTCATTTAATAACAGGGCAAACACGATGGATGTAAAAGTACCCACGATAATTTTCCATAACGCGATAACGATCGTATTACTGAAAATCTGTTTGCTGTCAGGAATTTGGAGCATAAATTTGAAATTATCAAGACCTACCCAGGATGAACCACTCATTCCCTTAGCCGGAACATAATTTTGAAAAGCCATTATAATACCGAACATTGGAATAAACGAAAAGATAATTAGGAAAATCATGCCTGGCGCCATCATGAGATGGAATGCTGTCTGATCTTTTTTATTTTTCATTTACGGATCATCTCTTTCAACATCATTTGGTTGCTATCGCTTCGTTAACTTCCTTAGTAATGACTTCGCCACCAGTTTTATTCCAGCTTTCTACAAACTTATCAAATGCGTCAGGTGTTTGCTCACCTGTAATGATCTTCAAGTACATTTCAAGTTCCATTTTAGTAAGTGTCGGCCATTTCAACGTCATGGATGATGTACTTCCAAAGAATAATGGATTCACTTCTTTAATATTAGAGGCTTTCACCAAACTAGCTGTCGTAATACTGGAAGTATATCCAGCCCATGCATTGGAGTCTGGTGTTTCTCCATTCTTCTTACTATCAAGAAATTTCTTATAGGAGTTATAAGCCGTTAAATCCTCATTGCTAGTTAATTTACTTGTATCGCCTGTTTCTAATGCTTCTTTCATGATGTCAACGTTACGATAGAAAGCGTCATAATAATCGATATTAATGGCGAGCGGAGATCCGCCAACATTCATGCTCTTATAATCTTCAAATTCTTTCAAAGCTTTTTCATCTTTTTCTTGGTAACGCTGATAGTCATATTGAACACTCACAAGCTTGGCTGCAAGTTCAGGATGTTCAAAGCCTTTGCGAACAACCAAATAACTGCTGGAAGGATTTCCAGTGAACATTGTAAGCGAGCCATCTTCTGATTGTGGGGCAACATAAGATACCCATTCCGCTTCTGGATTCAGCTTAAGCGTGTCAGCCACAGTCCAGCTTCCCCACCAGTTATCCATGAACGACCCACTTTTTCCGCTTGTAAGTAGCGCCTTGCGGTCATCACCAGTACGTACTGCAAACTGGCGATCAATCAAGTTATTTTTGTACATTTCAGACAACTTGGTCAGTGCTGGCTTCATTTCTGGTTGAACAGATCCGTATACAGCCTTTCCACTTCCATCATCAATCCACTGTTTTGGATACGCACCATATAGTGAAAAAATATTATTAAATGAGAATTGTCCACCAGAGACACCGGCAACGTTTTCATTATCGACAACAAGACCTAGCGTCTTACCCGCTCCGTTACCACCTGGATCTTTTTCTACAAATTGCTTAATAATGTTCTCGACATCAGCCATTGATTTCGGCTCAGCAAGTCCCAATTTGTCCATCCAGTCTTTGCGAAGCCAGAGGATACCAGGACCATGTGAGATTTCAGTAGTTGGTATGGCCATCAGCTTGCCATCGAACTTTGCGCTATCCAGAACACGACCACCGTAGGAATCATAAATTTCCTTAATTCGATCGCTGGCAGTATTTTCATAAACCTCGGTCAAATCTGCAATCAGATCGTTCTCATAAAGCTGTTGCAATGTCGCGTAGTCAGGAACCACCATTAGATCAGGGATTTCACCGCTTACAATCGCCATCGAAACTTTCTGACTATAGTCTGTACCATCATTGGACTCAAACGAGGTCGTATTTTGAATGTTCAGCTTATCCTTGAAATATCTTGTCCACACATTGTTTGTGGCATTATCTTTCTCATAAGGCGTTCCTGCAAGTGCTGAATAGCTCGTTGCCACTTGTCCAACAGAATAAGTAACTGTTTCAGGATAGGCGCCAAATGGAGTCGTCTGTGCTTCTTTCCATGCAGGATCACTCACATCTGTCTTTGGAGTAGATGCTGAAGAATTATTAGAACTTGAACAACCTACCATAGCAACAGCTAATAGTGATGCTAATACTATGGAGCTTGATTTTCTCAATTTATGTTTCATTATAAGAGCCTCCCTTTTTCTATAAAAAAACTCGTATTAGAAAACGATTTCAAAGCGCCGGCCAGCTTCAAAAAAATTTATATTGTTACTTCCTTAAGTTTATAGATTATTGCTATCCATCGTAAACGCAAAAAAATTATGTTTTACACAAATAAATACTCATCATTAACGATAATATCGAGGAATAATTGCTACGGTCGAAGATGTTATACTACAATATCAATGTCACTACATGTCGAAAGGTGGTAAATAATGTTATCCATATTGGTGGTAGATGATCATAAGGAGGAGCGAGAGGGGATTGCTTTCCTCATTAACGAGCTTGGCTTCCCCCTCCAATTGCATGTTGCAGAAAACGGTCGTAAAGCACTTGAATATGTAAGCGCACACTCTGTCGATATTCTATTTACCGATGTGCGGATGCCTATAATGGATGGATTACAGCTAACAAAGGAAGCATTAAAGTTGCACCCCAAATTAAAGGTGATTTTATTCAGTGGATTCGCTGAATTTGAGTATGCCAAAACAGCCCTCTCCCTGGGCGTATCCGAGTATCTTTTGAAACCGGTTAACATTGAAGCATTCCAAACTACTTTAGAAAAAGTTATTCAGGAATTAAAGAGCCAGCAACAAAAAGAAGAAGCGTCACAAAGAAAGCTAAGCTATGTGAGAAAACATCTACTCTTCTCTCTAGTCAATGGCATCGGAAGCCCGCCTCCTCTTCAAGAGCTGTCTATTGAATTACCCAGCCATTACAATAAAATGCTTTTGTTAGAATTCGATAAGCCATTTTTTGAATCTGTGGATTCGGAGTTCGAAGAGTTTGTTCTTGGTTTAGTAGACACATCTGCTGATTACTTAAATCTAAACGGATGTCAGAGTCTACTACTGTTTCCCGAGCAAGAGTCCCCTTCTTCCCGGTTTGATAATAATTCAGCGATGCACCTGCATCATTGTATCCTTGATAAATATAAAGTGAATTGTTATCTCGCTATGAAAGAGGAACTAACCTCAATACTAGATTTAGGTTCACTTTTGACTTCATTAGAAGAATTGATGGAATATCGTTTTTTTCTCCCAGATACCTTTGTGTTTAATACACAAAATGACTTACATTTCTCTGAGGCCTTGTATCCAGACCTTACAGATAGCCATCTACTAGATCAGATTCGAAATAATCTGAAGGATCAAGATATTTTTAGCTTACGAGCAAATACTGAGATTTTATATCAAAAATACGTACATCAAGTACAGTATTCACATTTATATGTAAAGTATATGTTCTCCACAATCTATCAAGAGATCATGACACAAGCTGCACCTATATCAGAAATGGAGCTGCAGACTGCCGTCGAGACCATATATGGATCTGAAGATTTGCGGGATATCAAAGATATCATATTTGAAGGTATCGCTCGGATTGATCAGAACTCCACCAACCATGAGCCTACTCAGAACCGTGATGTCGACGCCGTCAAACAATATATTGAACAATATTATGCAGATGATCTCAGTCTGGAAATGCTTGCTGCTAAAGTGTATTTGTCTCCACATTATCTTAGCTCCATATTCAAGAAGCAGACAGGCTGTGGGCTTAATAAATATATTAAGAATGTCCGCATGCAAAACGCAAAAGAGTTGTTAACAAATACGCATCAAAAAATATCAAATATTTGCACCGCAGTGGGCTATCGCAATATTTCATACTTCTGCCAAAATTTCAGGGATTTCTATGGGTACACACCAGAAAAATATAGACAGTATAATCAGAAGTCCTCTGTATATCGGGAGGAGCATCATGCAACTTTGGCGGACACTTAAGCAAAATATTCGCGACTTGAAGTTTCAAACCAAGATCATGCTTTCATTTATGTTAATCAGTATGATTCCTGTGATTGTATTGGGCAGCTTCTGCTATCAAGAAGCCAAATCATCCCTCATTAAGCAATCCAAATCTGATTTGAATGCAGCCTTAAATCAAGGGGCTTTAGCTTTAAATAGTCATCTGGATGTCTACAATAAACTCATGAATTTCTTGAGTTTTAATCAGGAAATTATTAATTCAGCTAATCATACCTATACAAGTATGTATGAAATGTATGATCAGTTAACCCATGTGATTGACCAAAATTTCAATACGGCACGGTATCTAAATACAGGTGTAGAACAAATCACTCTGTATACAGGAACCAATCTTTTGGCACATGGCAATACCGTCCGAGCCCTAAATGATATTAAACAGGAACATTGGTACCCGCCGTTGATGAAGTCAGTCGATGTCCTGTGGTTTACAGATAATAAGGAGATTTTTGCTGTTCGACGCATTATTAATACGAAACAGAAAGATCCAAAAGAAAATGTGCTGTATGCACGTGTGAATTACGATTCGTTATTCACACCCTTTGACTCCCTACTCTCTCAAGGTTCAGAGATTCTCGTCAAAGATGCTTATGGAAAGTCGATCTATGCCTCGCCTGGTATAGAAGGATATATTCCTTCCAATAGCACAGACAACTTAGATACGCTGCAATGGAAAAATACAAAGTACACTGTATTGCAATCTGAAGTTCCTATATCAGGATGGACAGTGATGTTATGCAAACCTACGAAGATGATTACGAATTCTGCTTGGAAAATCCTTTCGACAGTTGGGCTTGTTATTGTTGCCTGTATTGCTGCCGTTGCTATAACCGCCAATCTATTCTCTCGAAAGTTCAATTCACAAATTAAGCGTCTGCGCAATAATATGCGCACCGTAGAAGAGGGATCCCTGGAAGTCACCGTCACTAGCACATCCAAAGATGAAATTGGGGATCTAATTAGAGGCTTTGGCAATATGGTTGACAAAACAAAAGTGTTAATCGATAAAGTCTACATTGAGGAAATTTCACGAAAAGAATATGAAATGAAAGCCCTACAGGCTCAGATTAATCCTCATTTTCTATATAATGCTCTTTCGCTCATCAATTGGAGAGCCATCCGAATCCATGCAACAGATATAAGTGAAATGGCTCAGCTTCTATCCACGTTCTATCGGACTACGCTGAATAAAGGGAATAATATTATTTCGGTTTCAGATGAACTATTGAATGTACAATCTTATATACAGATTCAGCTTAACATGCATAGCAACAGCTTTGAGATAGAATATCAGATCGACGAGGCTATTCTATCTTATTACATGCCTAACCTGATGCTTCAGCCTCTAATTGAGAATGCTATTATTCATGGTATTGAGAATAGAGAAGAAGAAGGAAGCAAAATTATTCTATCCGGAGAAATCGTGGAGGAGTGTATCATCTTCAAAGTAAAGGATAATGGCGTTGGCATCCCACAAGAACGACTCAATCTTCTGCTTAAATCCCCGTCTATAGGCTATGGGCTCAAAAATGTAAATGACCGGGCTATGCTAATGTACGGACCAGAGTACGGCCTGTCCATTACCAGTATTCTAGGAGTGGGAACGGAGGTCACATTTCGATTTCCATCCAAAAGATACGAAGGTGGCTCAGATCTATAACTCTTTTAAATGCAGTGATGTTAATTAGCTACATTCTAAAATTAAATTCAACCGGGACATGTACGCTGGATTAAACCCGGTTGATTTTTTTCAATCTATTGAATTACAAATGATCAGGAGCGCTTTCCTCCCCCACCCATTCAGCAGAAACACGTACATAATCCCCCACATCTGAAGATGTCACCAGTTCAATAATGATCAATTCGAGCGGCGTAATCGCCCGCAAACCATGTCTCGCACCGGCAGGTACTATGACAGTGTCTCCGGCTGCAACTGCATAAAGAACGCCGTTCATACGGTACTCTCCATTGCCCGAAAGAAAAGACCATATTTCTTTGGTATGCCTGTGAAAATGATAGCTGGTGTGCTTCCCTGCCAACATCGTGATTTTGGAAGTCGTAACCTCAACTCCTGCTGCTGTTCGTGAGAAATCCAGAATGCGTGAGCTCCCCCACCGCTTTTCTTCAATCATCGGCTTCGCGGCATGACCCTCCAGCTTCTGCTTAATCCGTTTCGCCTGCTCGATGCCAGCAACTAAAATACCATCCGCACCCGCCGCCACAATCAAACCTGGGGCACCGATGACATGTACGGGACAAGAGAGTTCGTTCACTAAATAGGTTCCTTTTGAATCCTCAGAAATGCTCCCCCTGCCAATTACCTTTTCCTGCAAATGAGGGGTAAGCGCATCCCAACTACCAATATCCGCCCAAACTCCGGTGTAAGTAATAACTACCGCTCGCTGCGTATGCTCAAGCACTTCATAGTCAAAACTTCGTTCTGGCAATTCGTCATAACGCTCCACTAGCTCCATGTAATCTGCTGAAAGATTCCGTTCCACCATAGTTGAGAGCAAGTATCCTAATGAGCAGGAGAACACCCCACAGTTCCATAGTCCTCCACAGGAGATGAACTCGGCTGCCGCCATTTCGTCTGGTTTCTCTGCAAATTGCTTCACATTTAGAAAAGACGTTCCCTCTGAACCTTCACTCGGCAATATATACCCGAACTGTGTGGATGGGAATTCAGGCGTAACACCGATCAGGGCAATATCCGCTTGTGATTCGGACAGCACGCTGGGAAACTGCCGAAGCTGACTGAAAAAAGAAGCCTCCACATAAGAATCCACCGGAATGACCACAACGATCTCTTCTAAGTCTATTTTCTTCACGGAATGCAAATAGCTCGCCGCCAATGCAACTGCAGTAAAAGTTCCCCGCTTCTGTGGCTCCGCCAGTAAAGCAACCTGATTGCCAACAGATTTGCGGGTAATTTCCACCTGACTGCGATGGGTTACAATGCAGCTTGAATCTAATAATCCTGCCTCATCCAGCCCTCTGCATACTCGCTCGATCATCGACTCCATGCCGCCATTTTCTGTTGGAAGAAGTCTTAAAAATGCCTTTGACCTGATCTCATTCGACAGCGGCCACAGCCTCTTCCCCGATCCCCCTGAAAGGAGCACGATCTGCAACGCTATCGCCCCCCTGCGCTGGACTTACTATTCGGTGTTCTCACATACCCCTTCCGTTTATGAAAAGACAATGATCTATACTTTTCCGCCAGCTCATTCAGCTTCTGCTTGGACAGCTGACCTGCATTCATATGAAGACCTTTATTACGCGCTTTTTGAATCTTCATGCCCCCACGATCCTTCGAATACAGGTAATTCCCATAAGTTTCGAATTCAGAAAAAGCAAATTGCTTAGTTCGGTTCATACTGTGTATAATCGCCGAATACCAAGGCTTCTGATGCTTTGCTTCAATCTCTCTTTTCATCTGAGTCAATTGGCTGCGTTCAAACAGCATATAATGCGTCACAAAAGAAGAAGCAGATGCCGCCTTCTTACCCATTAGCTTCCTATAGGTTGTAAAGTACTGAGGCTGACTCCAATTGCGGCTGTAAAAAATCGTCTTTCCCTTCTCACGGAATCGATGAGAAGCGATTAAGACCGTATCTGCATCGATGACTAAAAAATAGTCAGCCGTACACAGCTTGTCACCATTCAGCTTCAACAATTGCTGGAACAACCAACCGGATCTTTCCCATTTCCGTGAACGGTAATGGATATCTTTTTTTGTAATCGGGAGGACTGTATTCTCATCGACAAAGGTACAGCCCTTTTTTCGGCAGAAATCCAGTATTCGTGTCTTTTTTGGAGCAACAATCAATATACGACCTATCGGATGCTTAACATGTGTTCGGACAGCGTCAATAACATAGGGGAGTGTAGCCAAATCTTTCTCGATAGCCGGAATCAGTATATCTATGGTAACGGCATGTCTTATGCGGACCTTATTAGGCGAGGGCATACGGTCATCTCCATATCATTATTTTGCTTTAGGATATGAGGATAATAAGGAAAGGGAATGGGCTTTACTGTAAACTTAAGAGAGGACAAGGGGGGGGATTTATACCCTTCTTTTCGCCCATAAAGCCCATTCCGCTTCATTCTGGGGTATTTATACCCTTCTTTTCGCTCACAGAGCCAAATCCGCTTACTTCTGGGGGATTTATACCCTTCTTTTCGCTCGCGGAGCCCAATTCCAGCACTTCTACGGTATTTATCACGCACATTCCGCCCATAGAGCCCAATTCCAGCTTTTCTACGGGATTTATACCGTATATTCCGCCCACAGAGCCCAATTCCCACTTTTCTACGGGATTTATACCGCACATTTCACCCCCAGAGCCCAATTTCAGCTTTTCTACGGGATTTACACCGTACATCTTGCCCACCAATCCTCACTCGCACAACCAAGCTCCACAATCCCCCATACTATATCCAGCATTTTTTTCTGTGCAGTAAAAAGGCTGGGATGGTATATTGTAGATTGGCTAAATTTTCGGCGTATTTTAATCGGCACATTTTAAGATGAACTCAACCATTCTCCAACTAGTTTTGTTGAGCTCACTCTATACAGAAATATATGAAGGTGAATCTATTGAATAAGCTCTTATTTCATAATATCCCGCTGGGAGCAACCGGCGAACGCATCCCGCAAGCGGCAGTAGCTTCAGCGCAGACCAGCAAGGAGCTAGTGAAGCGGGAGGAGGGGGACTCCGCTTATTTCCGCAGGCTGGAGGAAGGCGGCATCCTGCTCAACCGCCCGCAGATTGCTGCGGTGCGGCATCATAAAGGGCCGCTGCTGACACTGGCCGGTGCAGGCTCCGGCAAAACCTCGGTTCTGATCTGCAGAACCGGTTATTTGTTGTCGGTGCGCGGCGTCTCGCCGAGTCAGCTGCTATTGCTGACTTTTTCGAGTAAAGCCGCGGCAGAAATGCGCGAACGAATCGCCCTGCTCCCGGGAGTCAGCACAGCGGACGTTGCAAGGCTTCAGGCCCGTACGTTCCATTCTTTTTTCTTATTTTTCTTGCGCAGACAAGGATTGCAACAGGAAATTTTCAGTGAGACACGGCGCCAGCACATCCTATTGAAGCAGATCATGCGTGAGCTCGGACTGCCGAAGGATGCTTATCCACCGGAAACCGTACTCTCTCTGCTCTCTTCCTGCAAAATGAACATGGGCACTGTGGAAGATCTACCAGAAGGCACCACCGCCGAAAAAGAAATGAAATCCATTCTGGAAATATACGAACAATGGAAACAAGACAATTTCAAAATCGATTTCGATGATGTCCTCTTAATTGCCTATCGGATGCTGAAGGAGCGTCCGGAGCTTTTGCAAGAGTTGCAGATGAGATATCTGTACGTGATGGTGGATGAGTTCCAGGATACAAACGCCTTGCAGTACGAACTTGTCAAAATGGTCGCTCACCCACAGCATAATCTAATGGTGGTTGGTGATGATGACCAAACGATCTATTCCTTCAACGGAGCGCGCAGTGAGTTCATTCTAGAGTTCGAGAAGCTCTATCCGGGAGCAAGGGTTATTACGCTCGATATTAATTACCGCTCAGGCCCAGCTATCGTTGGACTTGGCAACGGCATTATCAAGCACAATACACGTCGGCGTTCCAAAACCCTGCAAGCCGCAAAAGGTAGTGGAAGTCAGCCACGATATATGCGTCCGCAAACTGCAGATGAAGAAGCCGAGCAGATGATCGAGCATATTTTAAACGAGGTCTCTAGCGGCAAAAGAGAATATAGCGACTTCGCCATGTTGTACCGGGCCTCGAGCAGCAATCGGGCCGTTCTCGAACTGCTCCTTTTACGCGATATTCCCTATATTGATTACGGAGAAGGGCAATTATTGTACGAGCACTGGCTGATCTCTCCGGTAGTGGATCATTTGCGACTCTCCGTGAATCGGCGAAATTTTGCGGCGATGGAGAATATCCTGCCGACGCTATATATGAACCGTGAAAAAGGTATGAATCACATCCGCCAGATGGAAGCTAGACAGCCCAAGCAAGGACCGTTAATCCACTTATTGTCTATGCCTGGCATGGAAGACTTCAAAGGGACTAAACTAAGAGATCGGCTCGATCTAATCCGAAATATACGCGAACTGACCCCAATACAAGCAATCCGGCAGATTCGTACCCAATTCTATGATTATTTCATCGAAGCGAATGAACGGCATCAAGCGACGCTGCATCGAGAGACGTTAAAAGAAATGCTAGATGAGCTAGAATCCTCCGCGGCGCGTTTCGACAGCATCCCTGCCTTTCTTGATTTCATAGATAATGTCACGGAGCGTAACGAGCATAATCGCCAACCAGGTACTAAAGAGCAAGGCAATCGGATTGCATTAATGACCATTCATAAATCAAAGGGGCTAGAGTTTCCTGTAGTCTTTTTAATTGGAGCGTCTGAGGGAATTCTTCCGCATAGCTCTGCACTGGAGGGCGACCGGTTAAAAGACCGCAAGCTTGCTACCGGAAGCAGCGGAGCCTCAAGCTTAGCAGCACTGGAGGAGGAACGGAGACTGGCGTATGTGGCCGTTACGAGAGCCCGAGAGGAGCTATTCATCAGCTCACCTGCACAGCATCGGGGTAAAAAAGCGGAGGTCTCCCGCTTCATGTTATCCGCCTTCCGTTCAGCGGTTTCTTCCACAGCAGCAACTACGGTGAGTAGAACCGTGACAACAAGATCCTTGCCGACCAGCCGAGCGACCACGACAAAAACAAAAACCCATGTCGTTCCGGTATGGAACTGCACGGGCAACAGTTGTCCTGGTTGGACACGCATGAAAGCTGGCGGAGCTGAGGATCATCTAACCTCAAAGCCCTGCCCCTTATGTAGCTCACCTATGGCAAAGGATCAGCGAGAAGTTCCCGTATGATCTACACGCAAAAAAAGCAAGTTTCCTCTTCCCTGGAAACTTGCTTTTTTTAATATAAATATATATTTAAGCTGTAGTTACTACTGCTTCTTCAACTTCTTCATGTACAGTCTTAATCTGAATCATTACTGCATTCGGATCGGTCAGCACTTCGATTCCATCTTGGAAAATCAGGTCAGAAACTAGCAGCTGATCGCCAATATCAAGTTTACTAATATCTACTTCCATAGAAGTAGGCAAAACGCCCGGCATACAACGAACTTCTACTTCATACAATTCCACTTGCAATACGCCACCGGCTTTCACGCCGATTGCTTCCCCTGCAAAATGAATCGTAACTTTACTATCCATATTTACAGACATGTTCACATGCTGGAAATCAATATGCAAGATCTTACCTGACAGAGAATCCTTTTGAATATGCTGAACAATGATCGGCATTGCTTCATCGTCCGTTGTTTTTGCTTGCAGAATAGCCCGTGGATTTTTTTTCAAAGTACCCAACAGCTCTTTTTCATCCACTTCTACGTTCAGAGTATCTTTACCCACTCCATACAATACAGCCGGGATACGTCCCTGTTTTCTCGCTAATTTCTTTTGGGACTTTGTTTCGCCAGTACGCTTGTTTAATTGAATAAATTTACTCATTTTTTATTTCCTGCTCTCTTTGACCATAAATTCTTGTCAGTCTAAGTATAACATGACCATATAATCTAGTCAAATTTAGCAGAAATCTCCCCTTTTCCATACAAAAAAGAAGACTTGAGTGAATTCAACTTCCCATTCCTCAACTCTTCCCAACTGCACTTCCTCAATTTATTTAACTCTTACTTAATTCATCTTCACCTATCACTTCTTCTATTGTACAATCACTTTCATTCAACTCTTCGATTCCGATGAGTTCCCCAGGCTGTACATTAAAATATAAACAAAGCTTTAAAAGCAAGTCTCTGGGATACTGTACCATCTCATCCTTATACATACGGCGAACCGAATCAAAGTGATAATTAATATCCTTAGCAAGCTTTCGTATAGAGAGTTTGGGATCATGATTCTCCATGACCACACTTAATTTACTTCGGATAACCGGCATACATTCACCCCCAGCTTAAGTCCACGCCCACAAAAATCCATCGCGATCCCACGCGATTTTGCCGCCGTGCAGCTTCCGGAAAGCTTTCTTTACTTCCTTGGACAGCGAGGCATTGCCATTCTCATTTACAAATACAAATTGTTCCCCAAAGTTCTCTTTCACATATTCAATCGCCGCGGTCTGATACAAGGTACCCGTAAACCGAATTTCCTTAACCATCCATTCCGCTACATCTTGTGCTGTTACTTCCATATGGATGTGCCTCCTTTCATGTACTTCATGCTAAAATGTGCCCTCATTATAACATGAATACAGCCCGACCGGACAAACGTCCGAATCGGGCTGTATTAGGATGTCTTAATTATTGTGGATAGGTATGATTCGAAGGATAACGAGTCTTCTGTCCACCGCTTACCATCAACAGAATCCCTGTAATCAAGTGTAATACCCATCCCACTATTGGAATCCAAGCCAATAAAGAAGTTACAATTCCGAGCACTGAACCATAGATAGATTCATTGTTCTTTAAAGATAAAATCAAAGTGATTAGATGAAGAATAAACATAAATCCCAGTACAGAGTACCCACTGAACACTACAATAGTAGCACCCAGAAATGGAATTGCCAAAATAATTTCAAACGAGCCTGTAATCCATTTCATAGCTTTAGAAGCGCTCAAAAGACAACCTCCTAATAGGTAAAATATACTATTTATTATACAAAAACCCAGCGTTCCCGTATATGATTTTCATCTTGCTTTACTATTTTATTTTCATCCTAAAATCACAGGTTCATTCACCTCATGAAGTGGTTGCTTTTGCACAAAAGGGGGCAAGCCTTCCTTGCTCATTGCAGCTGAGGGAGCAAGCCCTAAGCAGTGGCACATTAACGGAGCCAGCCTTAATTGGGGGATTGCTTGATCTTCTTTTGCCAGAGGCAATGCATCTACTCCAAACGTATATAACGGCACATCCCGCTCGGAAGAGGTGACCCCTCCATGGTACCCATTTGCGTTCATCCCATGATCTGCCGTAATCAGAATCTTATACCCCTGCTCCATCCAAATAGGCAAAACAGTGGCTAGCAGTCCATCGGCGTTACGCACGGAAAGCTCATATTCCTTGCTCTCCCCGCCATAACGATGCCCGGCGTCGTCTATATTCATGGAGTGAATGTATAGAAAATGCGGATCATAAGCACTCCGTAAATACACGGCATCGGCAAACACATGACTGTCAGGATAGTGATCCTCGAAATAAAAGCTGCCATGCTGAATTGGCATCATCACATTATGCTGATGGCGATCAGCCAGTGGATCAAAGGGGGCCGAATTATAAAGCTCACTGACCCAATGATAGGCGACAGCAGCTGTACGCAAATTAGCGGCTACTGCCAAATGAAATACACTTTCTTCATGGCTAGGTCTCACAATATGGTTAGCCGTAATTCCATTTTTGGACACGGGTGTACCCGTTAAGAGCACTTCATAAAGCGGACGTGATAGACTGGGTAATTCCGACTGTACTCGATAACAAGATAAGGATCCTTGCTCCACAAGATGCTCCAGATAGCCCATGTATTTGCGAGCAGCATCATATCTAAGTCCGTCCAAGACCACCACAATGAGTTTATTGGTCATTTCCGTCAATCTACTCACGCTCCTTCTCGCTCTAAATGTAAAAGCTCGGAAGGGTTCAACGCCAATGTGACTTTGTCCCCTTCTCCAACCCGCAGCCAGCGTCCATCATTTAAAAGATCAACCGTTAATCGGATTCCTTCAGCCTCAACCGTACATCGAATAATATTGCCTAGCACAGACACAGATTTAATCACTCCATTCACCAGTTGTGCTCCGGCAGCAGCCTCCTGCTGACCCGCCCCATCATGCAGTAACGTTACGGCTTCGGGGCGAATAGCAAAGCTGTCCATCCCACTATCTATTCCGTGGAACAGCGCCATCACCTCTGGCCGAGTCAATACGTTATAACTGCCCATGAACCGGGCAACGAACTCTGTGCGCGGCGCGGTGTACAGTCCTTCCGGTGTTCCATCTTGGACGATGCGTCCACCATTCATAATGCAGATGCGGTCGGATAGAATCAGCGCTTCTTCCTGATCATGCGTAACGAATAGAGTCGTCATGTTAAAGCGCTTCTGAATATCACGAATTTCAGCACGTAGATTCTTGCGGATCTTGGCATCGAGTGCACTCAGGGGTTCATCCAGCAGTAATACTTTGGGCTGCACGGCTAGAGAACGGGCCAGCGCTACCCGCTGCTGCTGTCCACCGGAGAGTGACTGCGGATAGACGTCCCGCTTCTCCTCTAGATCGACTAAAACCAGCAGTTCCTCGCAGCGGCTACGTCGGGCGGCTTTGGACAAACCACGCATCTTCATTCCATACTCAATATTTTGGCTCACCGTCAGATTAGGGAATAGAGCATAAGACTGGAACACCATCCCCACCTCGCGTTTACGGGGCGGCAGATTTGCCAGATCTTTATTCTCTAGAAGGATTCTGCCGCCATCCAGCTCCGAAAGGCCAGCTATGCAGCGAAGTAACGTACTTTTCCCGCAACCGGAAGGTCCTAGCAGCGTCACAAGCTCCCCTTCACGTATCTCCAAATCTATATTGTCTAGCACACAGGTCTCACCAAACATTTTGAGTATTCCCTGCAGCTTCAGATAATCGTTCATCCCTTAACGCCTCCTCCCATCTTTTTGCCAAGCTTCATTAGTACCATCGAAAGAACTAGAATAAACAGAAAATACGAGATGGCAATCGCACTGGCTAAATGTCCGCTTTCGCCCATTCTTTGATATAGATACACCTGAATCGTCTGAATATGCCCGCCAACTAGCATGTTTGTAAGAACAAATTCACCGAACAGAACGGAAAATGATAATAAGGTAGAGACGATAACGCCAGGCCAGATATTTGGCAAAATCACATTCATAAAAGCCGTTCTGCGGCGGGCTCCAAGCAATTCTGCGGCATGCAGCAGTTCTACGGCGTTAACGGTCAACAGACTATTGCGAATGCCCTGATACATATAGGGAAGAATGACCACAAAATACGCCCCCACCAATAAATAAGCTGTTCCAGCGATATCAAAGAGGCCAGAGGAATAGGTACGAATAAGTCCCACCGCAGCCACTACACCAGGCACCGCATAAGGCAGAACAACAATCACTTTCATAAAGCTCTCCCAGCGCGGAAAATAAATGGTGATGACAAAAACAGCTGGCAGCATCACGGCCAGACTCAGCACCACGCTAATCAGGCATAAATACAGCGAGGTCCAAAGCGCCTCCAAAAAACGAATATCCTTAAACATTTCTCCAAACCAATTCAGTGTCCAAGCTTGAGGCAACAAGGTATTCTGCCAGTCCTGCGCGAAGGCATAAATACCGGTTGCTAACAGTGGAAGTAATAAATACACCATGAGCATTAGCATGAAAGTGCGCGGAGCGAAGCCTGCTTTACGTATATTCATTGCCCCACCTCCTCACTAGCTGCCGTCCACAAGCGCCGAGAAGATTTGGTTTTCACATCCGGTTTACTGAGCGCTTTAGCTCCAAATCTCTCCGTTCGCCGAACCATCAGATGATTCAAATAGACGGCCAAAATCGTAGTCAGACCCAGCAGAACAGCAAGCGTACTCCCCATTTCTGGCTGAGTAACCACATCTCCAGCAACCAGTGAACCGATACGTACCGCCAGCAGATTATAATTCCCGCCAACCAAAGCATATGCTGTGGCATAAGCCCCCATCGCATTGGCAAACAGTATTCCCAGTGTGCCGAAGATCGCCGGAGTTAGAATTGGCAGCCCTATCGTCTTCCAGAACTGCCACGGTCCTGCCCCCAGCAAGGACGCCGCTTCTCTCCACTGCTCACGAATTCCGTAAAAGGATGGATACAAGAGCAGTAAGGCTAATGGAACCTGAAAATATACATACACCAGAATCAAACCAGACCAGCTATATAAATCAAAATCGGTAAAAACACTCCAGCCCCACTGTTTGAATAAGAGCGTAAACACTCCATTGTTACCAAGCAAAATAATATACGCAAAAGCCAGCGGAACCCCTGCGAAGTTAGAGGTCATATTCGACAGCATTAAGAGTCTGTCTCTTACTCTCGGAGTGAACCGAGTAATACAATATGCACAAAAAAGTCCGACAATGATCCCTATCAGACTTGAGGTTAAAGAGATCAGCAAGCTGTTCTTGATTGCCTGCATGTAATAGGCACTTTGCAGTGCATGCAGATAATTGCCTAGCGTAAGCCCAGTTCCATCTGCCTTTTGGAAACTTCCCGTCAGCATGGACAATACAGGTACCAGCTGAAATGCCAACACCATCAGTGCAAACGGAATGAGTGCCAGGATCACACCGCGGCTTTTCTGTTTCAACTTCCTCACTCCTTGTCGCGGGAATAGAACAAGGGCACCTTACGGCATCGTAACGAAGGCGCCCTGTTTCTTTTTTTGGGGGAAGAACAATTCTAGTTCAAATGCACAAGCACACGTTCCTGCCATAACTGTGGAATGGTCTTCGCTGTTTCTTCCCATACCTTGTAATCACCAACAGGCTTAGCGTTAACATACTCCTCTTTTGGCAGCAGCTTAGCCGCAACATCATCCGGCAGTGTTACACTGTCACGAATCGGACGAGCGTACCCTTTGGCAAGATTAATCTGTCCTTCATCACTAAGGATGTATTGACGTGTCAGCTTCGCAGCGTTAGGATGCGGCGCATATTTGTTAATGATCGTTGCATATCCACTCACCACACTGCCTTCCTTCGGAATGGCTACCGCGAAGCCATCTTTGTTGATCTGATCTCTATAGTTCAAAGCGTTGAAATCCCACAGCAGGGTAACTTCTACTTCCCCTTTTTCAATGTTGGCAAGAGAAGCCTCTGCATTGGAGAGACGTCCTTTTTTAGCTAAATCCTCGAAAAAAGCAATCCCTGGCTCAATGTTCGACTCATCGCCACCAAAAGCAATCGCTGCGGCCAATACAGCCATCTGCGCTTGAGCAGCTTTGGTTACATCACCAACGATGATTTTGTAATTGCCGTTCTTCAGATCTTCCCAGCTCTTCGGTGGATTAGCCACGAGCTTGGTGTTTGTCAGAAACGAAATCGTCCCTTGATAGCCGACAATCCAATTTCCGTCCTTATCCTTAGCCCAATTAGGGATCTCATCCCAGTAGGTCGTTTTATAAGGTTGTGTTACTCCTTTTTCCACGGCAACCGATCCAAAAGCGATCCCTACATCTCCGATATCAGCCGTTGGCTTATCTTTTTCCGCATCAAACTTGGCAATTTCCTCCGCGCTCGACATATCCGTATCTGAATGTGTAAGACCATACTTACTACTCATATCACTCCATGTATCTTTCCAGTTCGCCCAGGAATCCGGCATTCCCACGCTGATAACACTGCCCTCTTCTTTAGCTTTACTCTCGATCTCGGTCAGACTTAATTCTTTGGTGCCAGCATTTCCATTCGTTGATTCGTCAGCCTTAGCCGAATTTCCACAAGCAGCAAGCAACAGGACGAGCAAGGATAACATTAGACCCATCGATAATTGATTTTTGATCCCTTTTTTCATGATTTCCCCTTCACTCCTATTTCTTATTTGCGGGCTTCTCTATGCTCCAACTGTTAGGCACCCAATTGCAGTATAGGCGTGTACTATTTTCGCGGCATTAAGGAGGATAGTAATATTTGTAAATAAAAAGTAAGACATACCAAAAACCACCTGATTCACTCAGGCGGTTCTCGTGTTTATCCTTATAGCTATACTACCTTCTACGCGCCGCCACACTTACCACGCCGTATCTATAGAGCACTTTCTTGCCGAACCAGCCAAATAACCGATCCGTGAAAAAGCCCATAAAGCCAAGACAGAATAACCCTACAAAGATCCAATCTGTCCGGAAAAACAACCTGGAATTCCAAATCAGATAACCTACACCTTCGTTCGAAGCAATCATTTCCGCACCGATAATCGCCATATACGAGGTTCCCATCGCTAATCGGATGCCTGTAAAAATATACGGTATCGTCGCCGGGACGATCACATGAATCAGAATTTGCCACTCACTGGCGCCCATACTACGGGCTGAGCGGATTTTATCCTCCTCTACGGACATCACACCGGTCAAGGTATTCAGCACCACAATAAAAAAGGTAGCGTACATAATCAACGCAATCTTCGACTGCTCCCCAATGCCAAACCACACTAGAAACAATGTAATGAATGCAATCGGCGGGATAAAACGAATAAAGTTCAGAAAAGGCTCTGCAAAGATACGAATCACATTCACCTTTCCAATAATCAGACCTACGGGAATCGCCATTAAACTGCCGAGTACCCAGCCAATTAGCACCCGGTAAAAGCTAATCCCGATATATTGCATCAAAGTTCCGTCTTCTAGAAGTTCGCGTCCACCCTTAAGCGTACTCCATGGTCCAGGGATCACATCAGGACCGTAGATCACTGCCCCAAGCTGCCAGACGCAGAGTGCGGCAATCCATAGTATGGATACAGAAACCCATTTCTTTTCCACCCATTTCATCATCTGTCCCACCCTATCCTATTCTTCGAAATGGCTCTGAATCTGGTTGTATAGCGAGTAAAATTCCGCTGAGGCTACGTCCCGTGGATAAGGCAGCGTATTGTCATAAATGTCCGTGATGTTAGAGGAAGGGCCTACAGACATAATGCCGATCCGTTCCCCCAACAGCAAGGCTTCCTGAATATCATGGGTTACAAAAATTACCGTCTTATGCGTCTGTTGCCAGATGTTGACCAGTTCTTTCTGCATCGTCCTCCGGGTCATCGCATCAAGTGCACCAAAGGGTTCATCCATCAGCAGGATCGCTGGATCATTGGCAAGCACCCGTGCCAGCTGAACACGCTGCTTCATGCCTCCCGATAACTCCTTCGGGAACTTCTCCTCATGCCCGTTCAGTCCTACAAGTCCGATGAACCTATCCGATATCGTGCGCCGTTCAGCCTTTGCAATTTTCTTCATTCGCAGTCCAAACTCCACATTCTCTCGAACCGTTAGCCAAGGGAATAAAGAGGAATCTGCTTGCTGAAATACAACTGCCCGATCTCTGCCAGGCTTATTCACCTCTTCATTATCCACCCGAAGGTTACCGCCAGATTTGGAAACAAATCCGGCGATCATATTCAGCAGCGTCGACTTTCCGCAGCCACTTGGACCGAGCAGAACGAAGAACTCTCCACCTTTGATTACGAGATCCACATCTTTAATAATATAATGAACATCTCCAGCGGCTGACTCACTGTAGCTCTTGCGAAGCTGCTCAATATGAATGGTGTGCTGCTTAGCAGGTGATGACATGCTGAACCCTCCTATTTCTTATACGTGACTTTTTCCGGCAAAGCTTTGGTTAGCGGTTCAAGATTCAGCTTGCTATCCAGATCAAAATCCTTCTCAAGGATTCCATTGTCGACCATATATTTCTTCTGCTTCGTCAGACTGTCATAAGCCGCCTGCGTGAATCCGAGCGCCCATGGATTGTTCGGAAGATCTTTGATCGTCGATTCCTTAGGCTGCTTCACTTCCTCGTACATCAAATCAGCAACCTCATCTGGATGAGCCTGGGCATAGCCCCCTGCTTCATCCACTGCTGCGAGAAAGTTGGCGATCCCCTCTGGATTTTTCGTTACAAAATCATTCCCTGCTACAATGCCCATCCCTAACCGCACGGTTGTTTTGGACATATCCGTCAGCTCATGTACGCCTGCAAGGGCACCCAGCTTATCATTAAGAACTGAACCATAGAACCATGCACCATCCACAGCCCCTTGCTTCAAAGCGATATAAGATTCGTCAAAGGCTCCCTGCCCTATTAATTCCACATCACTGAGCGCGATGTTATGCTCTTTTAAATATTCATCCCAAAGGTACGGAATAAAAGTTCCACGAATAAAGCTCAGCTTCTTGCTTTTCAATTCCTCAGCTGTCTTGATATCATCCTGTACGAACAGCTTCCATTCTGTAGAAGCTTCATCTGTCGCCAGACCCGCAGAGGCGATGATAGCGTAATCTCCTTTCGACACTGCGTTCAGCAAGGGAAAATCGGCCCCGAAAGCCACATCAACCTGTTTAATGAAGAGTGCATTTACACCTTCTGCCGGGGAACCAAAGTTGACTAGTTCAGCGTCTATCCCGTGTTTGGCAAAGATACCTTTATCTAATGCCACTCGAAAAGTTGGATTCGTATTGATGTCAGCGATTTTAATCTTCAATGTCTCTTTTTTGCCGTTCAATGCTCCATCTTTAGAGGACGACGCATCACCTTTGGAGCTGCAACCTGATAATAGGATAACAACGGATAAGGATAAGAGCAGAAAGCTTGAGCTGATCCATGACTTTTTCACAACGACATCCCCCTCAAATGTATTAGTTGGCTTTGCGGCTACTACCTTCATCAGTCGTCGCCACACAAGCAGCTCCCTCAACAAACGGCAGGGTTGTTGCCACGTTCACTACCGAATCCGATCCCTTAGGTGCAGCCCCTGGTACTCTGAACTGCGTGACATCTATCGGCTCAATCGCTTGTTCTTCCGGCTTCTCCAGCTGTGGTACCCACGCATAAGGCACACGATAGGAACGGTAAACCATGTTTGTATTTCTGGAATCGTTATACGGTGAGATATATTCCCAGACCAGTTCATGCTCTGGCGTAATCTCGAAAAGTCTACCGTTAGATCCTTCTGTAATTAAGGTGTTGCCATTCGGTAACCGCTGGGCGGAGCTAATATAAGGACTATAGAATTTATAAGAATCCGTCGGAACAGAGAAGCCTGCTTCTGCCGCGGTATACTGCCATTCAATTTCGAGTGTCACTGGATTAATCTCTAGAATTCGAGAGTAGTCGCGGAGTGCATTTTTTTGCCCAAAGGGTGAAGATGGATTGGGAAGACCATAACCGCCCCAACCTCCGTTATCAAATACGAGTAGGTTTCCTTCTCCCGGCAAGCCCTTCGGAATGATGTGCGCATGATGCTGGCCAATGATCCAATCGATATGCTTCAATTCTGGCAGTGAGTAGTCTGGACCGATTCTCCACACGATAGCCCCGGTACGCTTATCTGTAATTGCGATAATATTCGCTTCCCGTGCATCCCAGATCACGTTATCTGGATGGAAACGCTCATCGCCTGCATCGTAAAACTTATTAGGTCCTACATACGAAGCTGAATTAATATGCAACCAGTCACCCACACCGCCCCCTAGATTCCCGAAGGAGCGTGAATTAGGATCACGGAATAAGACGTTTTTCGCCGCTTCATCAAAGCCTAGCTCTGCAAAATGTTCATTCGGAGCCCACTCCCAAACGATATTCCCTTCCCAATCCACTTCGATAATCGTGTCATCCAGCAGCTGCTTGTCGGAGATTTGGTGGTTGTAAATATTTTTGTGAGCGAGGATTAGGGTTTTGCCACCGTCAACCTTAGGCTCTAGCCCTGGTGCAAAGTAACCTACTGGATTGCCCTCGCGCTGATAGTCATGATGCTGGCGGGCATACCAGAGCGGTTCATAACCCGGATCTTCTATATGTTCATAGCTGTTATATTTCCATACGATGTTACCGTCCCAATCGACCTGCACCAAATCTACATTATCCTGAATGCCAAATTTGGGATCTCTTCTTCCTGTACTGCCAAGCACATAACCACCAGGGAAAATTTTAGCCGGAAACCCGAGCAGCCCCTTCCACAGATGCACTTCTTTACCGTTCATATCAATCAGTACAACACCTTCTTCACCCGCTTGAAATACGGTATAGCCACTCCATGCTTTGCTCGGGTTATATACAGTTGCTCCAGTTGGATATATGGTTGAATGTCCCATCGTTCATCTCTCCTATATTCGATTTATTTTAATAGCTAAGATAATTACTTTTCTTTGTGACTGCTCGTGGCTTCTGTTCAAGGTTTGGCGAGGCCCCAGCCTCGGCATTCTCCTTCGCCAGCTTCAGCAAGATGTCTGAGAATCCTTCGAGATTGCTAATGATCCGCTGATAAAAGTGACTTTGCTGCACCAATTCCTCTTCCGTGAACCCTTCAAACAGAAGCGAAATACATCGTTCCCCAATATTGCTGTTAAGCTCTGCCATCTTCCGGCCTTTATCTGTGATGTCCAGCATCACCGTCCTTCGGTCCCCTTCCTTACGTCTGCGTACGGTAAATCCACCAGCCTCAAGCTTATCGCTCAAAGCCGTGATCGCACCTGACGTAAAGTCCAGTTCATCTGCTAAATCCCCAAGCCGCTGTTCACCTTCGCGAATGATTTTGTGCAAAATCAACATGCCTGGTAAGGAGATCCCTTCCACGGTGACCTTATCCCGCTCCTTTACGAATCTGCGGACCACCTTGCGGAATACCCAGTCCGTCTCCTCCAGCTGTCTCCAATACGTATCGCTCATTCTTACCTCATCTCTCTCCATAGCCAACAAAAAAAGACTCCCATCACATATCCCTGGCAAGGGAAAGTGCGGGAGCCTTTGGCGGTCCAATCGGCTCGGATTAATTATTTCACTGTTCATTTAATTAGTGTTTAAGTATTGCTGATATCATATAACCCTTTATTCCTACCTGTCAAGTATGTATTTTTAATTCTAAAAAATTACGCCGATACTAGCGCAGAAAGCATGCTTGTTCTAATTCAAAATCAAATAAATTTTAAGTTTTTTCATTGACATTTTGCCCATTGTTAAATATATTGTACCTAAGAATAAATGTTTACCTAGGGAAACAAATTAGATAATTAAAATAAATGTTTCCAATAGGAAACAAATCAATAATTTTCAAGACGAGGAGCTTTTTAATGATTGAAATTAGAAACCTAAACGTGGATTATTTCGGTAATTCAGCGCTAGAAAATGTAAATATCGATATCCCCTTTGGGTACACCATCGGAATTATCGGGCCAAATGGTGCAGGAAAATCGACATTCATTAAGTCATTGTTAGAAGTAATCAAGAAAAGAAGCGGAACGGTGAGGGTAGAGGGAAAAGACATTTCTGAGTATAAACGGAAGATCGCATATGTACCGCAAAAAAATGATATTGACCTTACTTTTCCAATCACAGTGAACGATACAGTGCTAACTGGAACCTATCCAAACTTAAGAATCTTCCAACGCCCCGGGAAAAAAGAGCGGCAATGCGTCGAGGAATGTATGGCCATGGTAGATATAAGTGATCTTGCAAATAAACAAATTAGTAATTTGTCTGGAGGACAACTACAAAGAGTTTTTATTGCCAGAGCGCTTGCCCAAAAAGCGGATGTATTTTTTTTAGACGAACCTTTTGTCGGCATAGATCTAGTCAGTGAGAAAATTATTGTAAAACTGCTTAAACAGCTTCGTGAAGAAGGGAAAACCATATTGATCGTTCATCATGATTTACATGAAGTCGAAGAATATTTTGACAAAGTAATCATTCTCAATAAAAAGCTTATTGCTTTTGGCGATGTGAAAGACACTTTTACAGCCGACAATATCCTCAATGCTTACGGGGCATCCTTAGGTAATCTGGTAATCAAAGGAATGGGGGGCGCCGAAAATGATTGATTATTTCTCATCATTATTAAACATTCCGATCTATGCGCTTAACGCCGGATTGTCTGCTATCATTCTTGGCATTGTTTCAGGGGTTTTAGGAAGTTTTATCGTACTCAGAAAAATGTCATTAATGGGCGATGCTTTGTCTCATGCTGTATTACCAGGTGTGGCGTTATCTTATATTTTAGGGATCAACATTCTTGTAGGAGCTTCATTGTTTGGACTTTTAGCGGCCATCCTCATTCAATTCATAACAAGTCGCAGCAATATCAAAAGTGATACCTCGATCGGAATTATTCTCAGCTCATTTTTCGCTCTAGGAATTGTCTTAATCACTTTCGCCAAGAGCGGGCTTGATCTAACTCATATTTTATTCGGTAACATCTTAGCCGTCCCGCAGTCCGAGTTAATGCAATCATTTATTATCATGCTTGTTGTTATTGCCATCATTTCATTGTTGTATAAAGAGCTGTTAATTAGCTCGTTTGATCCTGTCGTCTCTAAGGCATTTGGTTTAAAAACGGGATTCTATCATTATTTATTGATGATGCTGTTATCCGTGGTTACTGTGTCCTCATTATCTCAAGTTGGAATTGTGCTTGTTATTGCAATGCTAGTTATTCCAGCAGCTACATCATATCTTTGGACAAATAAGCTGATCCATATGATTATCCTGGCTTCCACCATCGGCGCTGTATCTGGAATTATAGGTGTGATCATTAGCTTCAGATTCAATTTACCTACAAGTGCCACCATTGTTCTAGTAGGGGTAAGTTTGTTTGCTATATCATTTATTATCTCGCCCAAAAATAATTTTCTAAGAAAAGGGGTTAAACAAGGATGAAAAAAACAATAAAGATGCTCTCTTTGACAATGTTCATCTTGCTATTTACCGCATGTTCAAACGTTAGTGAGGGAGAAGCAGACCATGACAAGTTGAAGATTGTTGCAACCTACTCCATTATCGCGGATATGACCGAAAACATTGTAGGGGAAAAAGCTGAGGTCTATAGCATGGTTCCCATCGGAACAGACCCGCATATGTACGATCCATTACCTAAGGATACAAGTAAAGTATCTAGTGCAGATTTAGTTTTTTATAACGGATTGAACCTGGAAACAGGTAAGGGGTGGTTCCAAGACCTTCTTGATGTCACTAATAAAAAGGATGTCGCTTTTGCCGTCTCAGATGAAGTAACTCCAATGTACCTAACAGAAAAAGGCAAAGAAACTCAAGAAGATCCTCATGCCTGGCTTGATGTTCAGAATGCTATTAAATATGTTGATATCATCACTAAACATGTAATCGAAAAAGATCCGGACAACAAAGAATTTTATCTGAATAACCAATCAGAATATGTTAAGAAACTTAATGAATTAGATCAATATGCAAAAGAAGCGGTAGAAAAAGTCCCGCAGGAGAAACGTATTTTGGTTACAAGCGAAGGGGCATTTAAATATTTTTCAAAAGCCTACGGATTTGAATCCGCATTTATTTGGGAAATCAATACCGATAGTCAAGGAACGCCAGAACAAATGAAAAATATAATTAAAATCATTGATGAAAATCAAGTGCCGGCTTTATTTTTGGAAACGAGCGTTAATCCGAAAACAATGGAAACCATCTCCAATGAAACGGGTGTACCGATACATTCTAAGATTTTCACCGATTCTTTAGCTAAGAAAGGCGAAGAAGGCGACACATACATTAAGATGATTAAATGGAATATTGATAAAGTCGTTGAAGGATTGTCGTCATAAAAAAAAGGCTGTCGAGATTTTTCTCGACAGCCTTAACTTTTATAATAACGAACCATTATTGGCCACTTTCCAGCACAATTGCATGACTGTCCTCATCATAAACCTGCATAAAAGCTGAAACCGTCGGCAAATATTCAGCTGCCACATATAAAGTGCCCTTTATGTTTTCCACATTAAGGCTTGCATCTGGCTTTAGGGAAAGTGTCCACTCCCCTTTGCTAATCATCGTCTCTTTGCTTGCCAAATCCCAACGAATGTCCGCTCCCCATGCGCTAAATAGCGCTCTAACCGGTAAATAAATTTTGCCGGATTGCTCAAGTGGTAGATTGTTAGTATTCAATTTCACCTGTACTCCGTCCAACCATACTTGCATGTCCTTACCCACTGGTAGTAACGAGACTGCATCGAGCAGATCACCCTCGCTACGCAGTGGCTTAAGGGCTTGCAAATCGAGACTCAATACCTTCAGCTTGTTATTCAGCGTATCCGTCACATACAATTTCCCGGAAGCAAACGCAACACCGGAAGGCTGATTAAACATCACTTTATCCAATGCTCCAACTTGATCTCCCAAGGTGCCCTGCCCTGCAACTGTGATGACTCTTCCATCTTTCTGAATGGCCCGAACCCTATGGTTCAGACTATCAGCAATCAGCAAGACTCCATCGGCATAAGCGAGTCCACGAGGACGATTGAACAGCGCAGACAGACGATCTCCATTGTGGAACCCTCCAGCCATATATCCAGTCACTGGATCAACTGTCGTTGCTTTGCCCGCAAAGGTCTCAACCATATTGCCTTTAATCAATCGAATCATCTGATTCCCACTGTCAGCCACATAGAGATTACCGGTTTCATCGAACACAAGACCCACGGGCTCATTAAATTTGGCCGAAGCTACCGAACCATCTAAATAAGCACCAATATTACCCTGCTGACCTGCAAAAGTAGTCACAATACCTTCCGGTGTAACTTTGCGAATCACATGATTCAGCGTATCGGCTACATATACATTGTCATTACTGTCTATTGCCAATCCACCCGGCGCGTTAAACTGCGCGGTATTGGGTTGTCCATCTTTATAGCCAGCCGCTCCCGTTCCTGCGAAGGTATATACTTCTCCATTCTTAATTTTACGGATGACATGATTGTCGGTATCACTGATATAGATAATGCCTTTACTGTCAGCAGCGGTATACGTCGGATGATTAAACAAGGCCTTTGCACTCTTCCCATCGATATATCCTTCTGCACCTTGTCCAGCCACTGTCTGCAGCTCACCATTACTCCACTTGCTGATAGTACCGCTTCCGGACTGTACGATAATGAGATCATTGCTGCCAGATACAGCAGTCAATCCCCATGGCTGTTTAAGAGAGAGTACAGCGTTAGAAGAGATATTCTGATTTATACTCCCTTGAACGTTGCCGCTTACGGGTTGTACTGCCTCTGCGGTAACGATGCTAGATGGTACTGCGCTTATGAGCATAAATCCACAAACGATGGAGATGAGTTCCTTTTTCATTATGTTTGTTCTCCTCTCGAAGGTTATTGCGCCTTTAAAATAACAAAGATAATCTAATCTGGAGGTTGTCTACTACTACCTCTACAGGGCCGTTTTCTGTATCTTCAATCCTCACGAGAGGAATGGTAACGATATAAGGTTCGGGAAATAATCCATTCAAGAACTCCGGAGTAAGTTTAAGCACAAAGGTATTCTCACCGTTACGATCCAGTACATAATCTGTATCTTCTAGTGGAGATGGATCTGCCTCAGAATATTCATAATGATATCTAATCCCCCCTACATCATAACCCAGCGAATGGATGATAAATTCTGGTGCTTCACCTTCACCTATAGGGCCAGTATGGTTAAAATAACTCGGAGTGATCATTCCCTTGTAGGTAAAACCGCCATCTGCTATCAGTTGATCCTCTTCCTGTACTTCACCCCCGGAAAGGGCATTCTTTAACAAACCGCCGTTTACCTTGATTTGAACGAAAGAGCTATAAGGAATTGATTCACGCAGCTGAATGTGAAGCTTATTCTCTCGAATATATACCTCCCCTAAATCGAGCTTGTCCTCACTTTGATTCAAAGTAACACTCACCCCATCCCTCGCAGCATTAGGATTAGTGTCATCTGCGATATTAAAGAATAACGGTGCTGTAAACGGCAAAACAATCTCATTATCACGGACGAGATAGTCATAGATATGTTCTCTAAATTCCTGCTGGTCTAGCTCTGGTGCACCTAGCGGATTTGGTGTTGGCTCCGGTGTTGGTACCGGCGATGGTGTTGGTGTTGGTGTTGGTGTTGGTGTTGGTGTTGGTGTTGCTGTTGGTGTTGGTGTTGCTGTTGGCTCCGGCGTCGGTGTTGACGTCGGTTCCGGTGTCGGCGTTGGTGTAGGTCTCGTCGGCGATGTTGGTCTCGTTATATCTAAGGGAGCTGAACTAGATAGATCATAGTTAATCTGAGGTGGAATTGTTGGAATAGGCGGACTTGAGTGAACGGGCATAGCGGCTTTTATTTGCTCGAGTAGTTGCTCGATTTTTTTCTTAGCCGATTCGAATTCTAATACCTCTTCTTCGTTCAGATATTTCAAATACTGCTCTAGCGCAAATTGTGGTAATGCATTTAGGGACAACTGCGACTCTATCCAGTGTTGATTCTCCATAATTAACTGCTGGGAGGCTGTTATCATACGCTCAATCAGCGTGGGATCAATAGTCGAAACTACATGAACTGTTCCTTCCAGAACTCCCAGATAATCGCCGTTATTCCCTATCCCATTATTAAGGACTACGTTACCTTGGCTATTAACGCTAACAAAAAACTCTGTACCCATCACGCCCATAATAGCCGTTGGTGTCTCAATCTCAAAGCGAGAATCGCCATCCAGTTTCTTTTTCACCTTGATCAAGACTTGTCCGTTTTGCAGCTTTAGACTTGTCTTACCGCCCAATGCCTTTGCGCTTTCTACTAATTGGCTAATGGTAAGCGTAGTACTAGCTCCGATCGTAACTTCTTTGTTAGCATCAAGATCGAGGCTAATTTGCCCATCATTGCCTGTTATAATCGTATCACCTTGGGTAATCGCCATTCCTTTAAAAGCGTTGAATTTCTTCGTTCCACCGCTCTTTTTCACTTCAGACTTGCCTGAGACCGCAGTTATTTTCCCAATTTTTACGCTATCCTTCGCCTCTGTGACAACTGCTGGCCAAAGAATACTGAACAATAGCATAAACGACAGTGTAAGCTTTAACGACCTCATCTCAATCCCTCCAGTTCATAGACACTGATTCCTTGTTCCTTGCCCTTTACCTTGATCTCTCCTAATGAAACGGCTGATACTCTATCTTTTACAAAAGCGTAGGTAGCCTCACTGATGAGGATTTGTCCAGGCTTCGCATTGCTTTCCAGACGGGCTGCCGTGTTGACGGTGTCGCCAATCGCTGTATAATCCATCCGGGTCTTGGAGCCGATATTCCCGAATACAGCTGGACCAGTATGCACCCCGATACCGAATTTCACTACAAGACCAAACCGTTGGAACAGCTTTTGTTCCACCGCAGCCGAGCCTTCCTTCATGGCCCACGCCGCCTTCACCGCTTGCATTGGATGATCCTCCAGCAGCAATGGAGCATTAAAGATCGCCATCGTGGCATCCCCGATAAACTTGTCCAGCGTGCCATCATACTTAAAAATACAACCCGCAGTCAGATCCAGATACTCATTCAGAATCTCAACAATCTCCTCTGGTTCAGCAGCCTCCGATAACGGAGTGAACCCGCGAATATCAACGAATAACAGGGTTAGCTCTCTGCGGCTTCCTCCCAGCTTCAGCCCTTCTTGACCGTTCTTGAGAATTTGATCGACAACCTGCGGAGCAACATATCGACCAAAAATATCCGTAACTCTACGTTTCTCCATCAGTTCTTCTAAATATTGAAAAGCTATTACGATAATACAACTAACGATTAGAAAGGGAATCACATAACCCAGTGAAATTACTATCCCTTGGTCATAGAAAAAACGACCTGCAAAGATAAGAAGGGCAATGATGACCACAATGACCGCGTAGGAATATAGCATCTTCACTTTACGGAATAGTAGATAGGCTAGGAGCGCAACAAAAAGCAACACTACCTCGTTCCACTTCCAATCCAGTACCCGCTTATAATTATCGTCCAGTAGAGATTGAATGATATTTGCATGAATTTCCACACCATATAACGTATTTTTTCCGCTAATTGGTGTTAGGAAGTCATCCTTAAATCCTGTAGCATAGGGCCCTATAAGCACAATTCTATTCTCAAAATAAGATGGTGGAACCTCTCCGCTAAGAACCGCCGAATAAGGAATCTCCTCAAAGTCGCCATTGCCACCTGAATAAGGGATATAAAAGCGCCCAAAGTCATCCAGTGGGAGTTTCTGCGGATCAGCAGTGCCCCCCATCGCCTCTCGATATTTCTGGTAGACCGTCCATGACAAGCTGTGAATAGACTCCCCTTCATAGTCAAAAGAATAAAGAGCCTTACGCACCACTCGATCAGTATCCGTAATAGTATTGATATGGGCGGTTGCAGCCGCAGCCTTCCGCAAAGCCTCAAACGGCTGGGATAGCTCCAGCGCTTCGATCTTTCCCTGCTCGGTATTTGGCGCAAATGTGCCATATACCGGCAAAACAACATTCTCCGCACGGGCCACAGCCGCAGCGAATTCTGTATCCGCCTCCGGGTCCTCCGAGCCTACAGGGAACGTAAGGTCAAAACCGATCACTGCTGGATGTCCCTCGGAGAGCGTATCTAACAGCTGTGCATGAACATTTCTGCTCCACGGCCAGCTGCCAAAGTCCTCCAAGCTCTGATCGTCTATCCCGATGATAGCAATCGTAGTATCCACAGACCGCTCGTGCTGCATCACGCGGTCTTGTAACAGATGATCAATGGAGTCAAGACTTCCTCTATACAGTAGAACCGCAAAAATCACCGTAAGTAGAAGCAAAATATGTGCTAACTTTACTCTCAAGGTTCGTTTCTCCAATCTATGTATTATGGAATGAGTCCGAGCCAGCGCTATAATAAGCGTTCAAATACGTTGGTAATTGATAAGCAAAGAAGAAGGGGGCAGTGGATAACAGAATAAGGAATATAAGCAATCGTGGATGAATATCCATTCCTGCGCCAATTGGAAGAAGTGCCGTAACAAGGAGAATAACTGCCGGATCATCGTGAATAACTAGTGTAACAACGAAAGATATTATTATGACTGCCAGCAGGAAGCTAGATTTTGTCTATTAAAAATTTATTCAAAAATATTATATATGAAAAATCATATGAATAGTAAGAATTTCCTGCTTTGCTAGAAGAAAAGGAATATAGAGTGCAAAAAATGACAAAAAGCAGGCCAGAGTTACCTCTGCCTGCCTTTGCCATACTATTCTTATAAATTGATTATTCCATATAACAGTTTTGCAATTTCAGCACGGGTTACTTTGCCACGAGGATCGAAATTATTGTCGCCCTTACCGTCAAGGATTCCCTTAGCTTTCAATTCATTTACCGCTTGCTTCGCCCACTCTGATACGCTGTTCATATCCTTAAAGCTTGCAGTAGCAGCAATGGAAGACTGCACTCCAGCTTTGTATTGTATTAATTTCTGCAGGACAACAGCCGCTTCTTCACGTGTAATTGCATCTTTAGGACGGAACTTGCCATCACTGCCTTGGATGAGTCCAAGCTGGACAGCTTTGTCTATCGATGATGCATAATAAGCATCTTTTGATACATCAGCAAAAGCACCATTCCCCGTAGTTTCACTTGTCTCATTCAATCCGAGTGAACGAATGGCTAGTGTAACAAAATCTGCACGGGTTACATTCGCTTGTGGACCATAGTGCGTATCGTCGATACCCTTAATCACATGCTTAGCCGTCAGCTTGGAAATGTACAGCTCTGCCCAGTGACCAGCGGTATCACTAAATTGCTTATGGTATTCCAGTACCGCAAAGGAAGAGAAATGATCTGTTGTAAAGGTAACGGTATTGCCTTTAAACACTCCACCCAAATATTCCAAGGTACTGCCATTTACATAATAGACACCCGCAAAATCTATATCAAGCTTAGCGAGCTGTTCCTTCGTCAGCGTCAGGGTAATCGTAACAGCACCTTTAAACTGATGAATAGCCGTTTCTTTGCCGCCTGCTGTGGTACTGAGGTTCAGCTTCACGGTTGCCTTGGATGGACTCATTCCAGCGACATTGCTTTGTACAGCTGTCGTAGTTGTATCAACGCTCAGCAGCAGCATTTCACTGCCGGCCGGGATCGCTGGTAAAGAGCTTGTTGGTACGCTTAATGTAACGCTGGAAGATACAATATTCAGATTCAGCTTCTTGTCGGTAGCCTGTTGGATGCTCGTTGCATCAAGTGCAAGTTTAAACTGATCTTGAGCCGAGGTTGCTCCGCCTACGCTAATCTTTAGGCTTCCCCCTGTAGCAGCTTCCTCTATCAGCTTCTTCAAGGCTGACGGATCAGCTGTATACGTTCCATTACTTCCTAATGCCAGTTCAATGTTTCCTTTTCCCGCTCCAGGTGTGGCTGTAGGCGTTGGAGTCACTGTTGGCACTGGTAAAACTACTGGAGGTGCCGATGTCACCTCTGGTGCTGGTGTCGGCGTCACTTCTGGCGATGGCGATACCTCTGGTGTCGGCGTTACCTCTGGTGTTGGTGTTGGTGTTGGTGTCACCTCTGGTGTCGGTGTTACATTCTCTTTCCCAGTGTAGAAGCCCCAAATGTCTGAAAGCACACTACCAGAGTTATCATCCTCGACTTTTGTATACCACTGGTAGTAGCTTTCTGGATTTAGCTTACTCCAAGTGACCTGAGTCTCCGTACCGCTCTCTACTTGCTGCTGGGTCGCGATTGTCTGATCACTGTAAACCTTAACTCCAATGTAATCGGTAGCTACACGTTTGGTTACAGGCTGCAGATCGAGATCTAGTACGAACTCATCTTTGCCAGGGAACTCATTTTCATCATAATAATTATAATCATCCAAGTAAGGCGAATAAGTCTTCACACGAAGCTTGTTGTTAGCTACATCGAACTGAAGCAGACGAATATAACCAAGTCCACCCTCTTCGGCACCTTGATAATCTGCCAGCATTTGATATACACTGCGGTCCGCAATGCCATCTCCATTATCATCCAACTCATCTACCTTAAGCTCCGCATCATGATAATGACCGGACAAAGCTGCGATTACGTTCTTGTTAGGTTTTACAACCTTTTCAAAGATCGTATCGGCAATCGGTGCGCGGTTATTAGATACGAGCAGGTATTCATGAAGACAAAGAATCGCTTTACGTTCTGGATAACGAGCAACGATCTCATTCATCCATTCAATTTCTTCTTCAGCCAGTCCCCAGCCCATATATACGATAATGAAGTCATTTCCGTTCGCAGATACTAAATCATAATGGCCCCGGTTGTTGTCATAGGATCCGCCAAAGGTTGGCATGTCCTTAAATCTCCATTCCCCAAAGTATTGCCAGAATTTCGTGTAATCTCCGGTTTGATGGCCTACATCATGATTACCCGCAAGAACACCATATGGAATACCTGCATCCTCAAGTACCTTCATATCCCGATCGGCTTCTTCCCATTCATATTCCTGATAGGATTTGTCCACTATATCTCCGGTATGAATTACATATTTCAAGTTCAAATTATCCTTATTGTCGGCAATCCACTTTACATTTTTCTGATAAATGTAAGGGTAGCTTTGAGAATAATATTGCGTATCAGACATCCATACAAAAGAAAAATCATAGGTATCCTGCGTAACTGTAGGTGCAGTCTTAGTCGCGGACGCAATCTCATCCTGAACCATGACAGCGATGCTATCTCCGCTAGCGAATTCTCCAACAGTCACCGTAGATTTCAGTTCAAAATCCTCAGTACCAGCAATTAAATGATCCAGCTGTATCCACTTTTCTTCAGCAGGACTCCACGCGTAGAGACTTACTTTACGACCTGGAAGTGAATTACCCTTCCATTCAATATCCACACGATCTGAAGCCTTCACCGATTCATCCAGCTTAATTTCATAGCGCTGATATGGGAATTGCTCAACAGCATCGTTAATTAAGTACTTTCCGTCAACTGAACTTATTTTGCTGTATTCGTCACTGTTAAGGGCTTCTTCGCCCGCAGGAACGGATTGCTTCGGCGGTTCTGTATCCGATGCGTTCTTAAATCCAGTAAATCCTTGCTCTGGATGGTTACCATCGTACTTGAAGCCTCTATAGAAGGTAACATCCATCTTATCCTGGTTAGGATCTTCAACCTTAACCTTCAAGGTCGGATTCGTACCCACACCAATCTCCCAGTTCTGAGGTGAGATCAGGAGTGGTGCAAATGGATTTTCATTCGGTACATGGAATGTAATTACCTTTTCCACCTGATTACCTATCTTATCCAATGCGGTGATAGAAAGCGTATGGTCTCCACCGGACAACTTTCCGGATGTAGTAGCATAAGGCAGTTCAATAACATTGCCGTCCAGCTTCACGCTAACTTTATCTACACCTGCGTAAGTATCCTTGATCTCAGCAGTAATTACGAAATTACCACGATAAGTTTTTCCATCTTCAATCGATGCTTTAATGGATGGTGGCGTGTTGTCTACAACTACGTTTGACGATACCTTGGATCCACCTTCGGTCACTGTTACTTTATGTTCTCCGTCCGTTACTTCTGTAGTATTCCAGTTATAAGCCTTCGAACGGAACAAATCAGATTTCAGATCGAACCGGAAGCCGATGGATTCATGCTTACCTGCGCTGTCCCCCATCTTAATTTCTTTATCACGTTCTGCATAAGCAGGGTCCCAAACTTCAGTACCGTCTGCAAGTAATAGGCGCACATTCTTTACTTCAAAATCATCTTTATTCTCCTCGGGACGAGGGTCAAAAGGCGATGATTTAGAGCCCGCCCGAATGTAGATCACATTATCCTTGCCCACTTGCAAAGCGGCAGAGGAGATCGGGAAGGTCAATGTCGTATACGTAGTAATCGGGTCCATAAAGGTGTATAGAATACTCGCATCCCCTAATTCTTCTGGTCCCATGGTGATACCGTTTTTGAAATAATAATCTACATTCTTCGCATCAAATACAAAGTAAGCATCATTCTCAAGCGCGGCATATACCTCGTTATCGCCAAGCACCTTATTGTCGATGCTCAGGCCCACTTCATCAGCCTTTGCGGTAGCAGAGGTTCCTTTTACCGTCATAGAGCCATTAATGAATTGCCCATCCTTAACATTCAAACGAAGCGCTGATTGATCTGGGCCACCTGTAATTTTCACTTTCATTACCGGAGATTCAGTCTCATTTGTGCCATCGGAAACGACGAAATAATACTGTATTTCATTTCTGCCGATCAAATCAGCAGACGACAATTTATAATGATATAAGCTATCGTTAAAGTCTTGGGATAGATTATGGCTGACAAAATCAGGCTGCTTATCCGAAGCTACCCTTACTTCTACAGACGTAACGGCTTTATTGTCATCCGCGAAAGCCTTCAAATCCAGACTCATCGACTGATCAATCTCCGTTACAGCAGTCAGATCATTTACCGTCGGATTTTCGGTATCCGGATCCACATGGATCGGTGTGTTAGGAAGCAGTGCAACATCTACCTGCCCTGGTGACGGAACCGCTGATCCTGTACTAATCTTGAGCATTTTACTTTGCCCATTCACAGGATATTTGTATAGAAGGGCTTTATTTTCTTTGGTGTCGTCACCTTTAGCCCCACCATCATAGGTAAGATCAGCATCATAATACGCAGAGGAAATTTCTTTCTCGGTATTACTTTTGATTACGACGGCCCGGCGGCCAGAGTTCGCCATCCCATCGCTTTTGATTTGAAAGAGATTTGTGCCATCCATCAGATTAGTGTTGAATTCTGCATTAAAATCACTAGCGGTGTATGTACTGTTAGCACTATTAATAACCCAGAACACTACGGACTGCTGTGCAGGAATTACAAAACTCTCTTTCGTAGAGGGCCACTTCACATCGGAAGCATTGCCTTTATCAGGATAGCGATAATAGATCTTGTAGTTTTTAAAATCAATCGGTGCATCAGTATTGTTATATACCTCAATGAATTCAAAAGCATCGCTGCTCGTACCTTTTACATTCGTCGAATTTGGCAGCAGCTCTGTAATTAACAGCGGCGGCACACTATTCGAATCGAATGCAGGCAGGTTTACATGAACAGAATAGCTCTCTGTTACATTGTTTACACGAATGCTGTAGTGCAGTTCTGGTTCTTCCAGTGCAGCCGCAGGAATCACGGCCGTATATTCCCCCTCGCCTTTTGAGGTCATGGTGATTACCGTATCTTTCACCTGAGAAGGAGAGCCATATTGCAACTTTACTACCGGTAGCGTTCCGTCTGGTCCAATCTCTAGGTTCGTAATCTTCGCGGTGACGGGAAGATCCGCTGGATCCACACTGCTCTGCGAGTGGTGTTCAATTACCGGTTGCTTGTCTCCAGGTACTAGCTCAGGCAGTTGCTCTGGATCTACGGTTCCTGGTGTAGCCGCAACCGTTCCCGAAATCGCCATGAGACTCATCATAGAGCTGTCGGATTGCGAATACTTATAGAAAATCCCGTTGTTTTCCTTCACCTGTTCTTTTCCATAAGAAGCAGAGACAATAAGAGCATCTCCTGCTTTACTTTTAATTTGTAAGTTGCGCGGAGAAGTGTTTGCCATACCACCGCCACCGTTAATACGGAACAGGTTTACACCTTCCTGCAGAGATGCTGAAGGATTAAAGTTTTTGATGAAATCCTCGGCAGGAACACTCAGATTATTGCCGTTCATAATCCAGAAAACAATATTTCCATGCGCCGGTATTACTGCGTCGCCGTTAGTTGTCCATTTATCTCTATCATAATAGTAAAAATAATAATCCTTGAAGTTAACCGGCTCGTCCGTATTATTGTAAACCTCAACAAATTCGTAACCATCTACAGAGGTTCCATCTGCACCTTTTACATTTTTAGTATCCGGAACAACCTCTGTAATAAGTAAAGAGCCTGGATTGGTTGGTGTCGCGTATACATCTGTCATTACAGTCGGTTGACTTAAAAGCGTGTTGAGCTCAACCTGTTCATCAAAATGTGCTCCTAATTCGGAAGATGTCTGCTCCGTATCCGGCTGCTGTTCTTCCGCATATCCTGCTGGAACCATGATCCCCAACATCAAACTACTTGCAATTACGCTGGATAGAAAACGTTTAGCTTTTGCTGTTATTCTCAAAACTCCGAACACTCCCCGTAAGTTTGATTGTGACCCTTCTGCATAAATATGCAATTTAGATCATCTGGAAATTATACTAGGGGTATATTATCGCTATATCATTTCAATGTTAAATCTTTAGGTTATCTTAAATATTGTTTAAGCTTCAGCTCAGCTTTCCGGGTTATAATAGAAATAAGTTAAACCACAACCATCACAGACACTTTCAACAGAAACCATAGAACGTTATTCGTAAAATAAGAAAAGAGGACTCTAATGGATATAAAAAGAGTGATTATAGTAGGAACCGTAGTTATAGTAATGTCTTTCGGAAATGCTTGGAGTAGCCTTACTGCTAACGCAAGCTCGTCAACTCAATGGTCCACCACAAGTGTTGCGGATAAAGACGAATTATTATTGAAAGCCCTTAACCAACCCACAGATGATGATCTGTACGATGCCTTATATGACGGCAAATCACTTCAAGATATTGCAATAGAACAAAACACAGATATTGAAGATGTGATCGATCTACAGGTAACCCAGCTAACGGAACAGCTAGATTCACGACTAGCTTCCGGAAATATTACAGCCGAGCAGTATGCAGCACACAAAGCGGAGCTGAGGGACATCGTTACGGAGAGCGTTCTCACTTCTTTCGGCTAAGAAAGATACATATAGTGGCCGTATAACATTTCTCCGCGCCCAAGCTAAAACGCATTGGGCGTCCCTAATGGACGGTAAGCGTTTATGCGAGAAATATAAGGATAATATATAGCGTGGAGATTATAAATTCTTATATTTAAATAAAGAGGGTGATCCGAAAGCCATTGAATGGCTATCGGATCACCCTCTTCGTATATTCAACGCTATTAAACTGAATTCCTAAGTCTCTATCTTGTTATCTCTATTGATCTCCAGTATATCCAGGAAGAATACAAAAATTGGAATGCCGAGAATTAGACCCCATACGCCCATATAGTGCTCAGAGAAGAGAAGTACGATAAAAGTGTAGAACATAGGCAGGTTCATTTTGGATGACATCAGTTTTGGATTTAAGAAGTAACCCTCAACAAAATGTAGTATGGCGATCATAACCAATACATATATCGTCATTGCTATACCACCAATGTTGTAACCAATAATACAAAGTGGTATTAAGGAGATCACAAAGCCTACAACTGGAATCAAACTAAGCAGGAAGATCATAATCGATAAGGCGAATAGATACGGAAAACCTAAGATCCAGAGTCCAATCACCGTAAAGCATGTATTAAACAGCGCGATCAGAATTTGCGCTTCGATCACTTTACCAAACGATGAGATGAATTTTCTACCGAAATACTCAAGCTCAACATAGAACCAAGAAATCTTGCTCTCTTTAAGACGGGCAGTGAAACTGACAATTCTGTTCTTCTCAAGGATAAAGACAAAGCTCAGAATGGTGGATAATACGAAGCTTGTGCCCCAATTACTTATTTTCAGGACGTATTCAAGACCATCTTTCACATAAGACTGGTAGTTCAAATCCTTAAGCTGGGCAAATAAATACTGCACGATTTCGTTCTGCGGAATGTTTGCAGGGGTTAAACTGGTCAGAAAATTAGTTAACTGCTTTATCTGTGTGAAGACCTTCGGTAAATAATTCACTAAGGTCACTACGATCAGAGCAATCAGAGCTAAATACAAAATAACAATAATGACTTTACTGTTGACCGCAACATATTTATTGATTCGCTTCGTGAGCAGCACCTGAAAGCTGTTCATTACATAAGCAATCAGAAATGTTAACAGTACTAAATTGAGCATATCTCTAATACTGAATAGCAGCAGGGCAACCAGCCCCAAAATAAAAAAACGCCGGACCGTTAAATTCGCGTAATAACGCTTAAATACTTCCATCTGTTCTCTCCATTCGCCTACCAATTAGTACTCTAATTATAGTCTACAGTAAGGAATTCACTTATAGCAACTAGTGATTCGCCCAAATTGGCGAAATTTCTCACTTTTTGTAAACTCCTAATGAACATAGGGAAAGCTGATATCCATTCCATACATTTCCTTAGCCGTTTATGAGCCTCCCGTTGTGTTCATTAACTTAACGATTCGACTCTTCTGATCGTAGTTGAGATCAATATGTAGATCCTTGCATAATTGTATAAACGGAACCATCAGGGTCCCTTTCCTCATTTCGGGCGCACTTCCTATCAGAGCTACTCTTTGGTTATTCAGGGTTAATTCCATAGGTGAATCTATATGTTTAACCTGTTCAAGAGTTTGGACTGCAGTTAGACTCTGACTTCCCCCGTTGATCCGGGAGGCATTTCGGTCCGTTCTCGCATTGATCCCATCCTGGATTTTAAATGTTAGCGAAATTCCGAGTGAATCACATGCCGATAGCAATCGGTCATTGTATGATCCATAAGGAAAGGCAACCGCTGAATCGGTATTCCCCAGCTCTTCCTTCAGTCTTTGCTCCGCCTTGGCTAAATCACGAGTAACTCTGCTGTAGTACTCCGTATTCATTTCGTTTCTGTTCTCATCATCGATATATAACAAAGCACTGGCGGCTGGCCGCTCCCCACCCTCAGCATCCACGATACCATAATGGTGTAAATCGTACGTGTGACTATAGAATCCCATCCCGTCCCGCTTCATTTCCCGCATCTGCTCCCAATTAAGCTTCGGCACACTATTCGGATCTGGGTGATCAATCGTAGATACGATAACAAAATTCACTGCCGTATAGCCATATTTTTTGAGAATAGGAAAGGCCAATTCATAAAAGCTCTCATATCCATCGTCAAACGTCAGCAGCACCGCATTATCTGGAACCGTGCCGCCATTCAGCATAAATTCACGGTATTGTTCCATCGTAATCACGTGAAACCCTTCTTGCTTCAGCAGGTTCATTTGATCATCAAACCGATCGGCAGATAAGATCCAAGGAAACTGCGGCATTGGCTTCTCTGAAAGATGATGGTACATCAGCACAGCTACATGGTCTCTATAGTAAATACCTTTCGGAAGTGCCCCCTGCTTCTGCCAGCCGATACGCATATTAAGGGCCTGTTCTGCTGCAGCCTTGGGAATCATTAGCTCATCAGGCGAGCCCGGATATGTAGCTACTGTCTTAATGATTTGACCGTTCACATCTATAGTAACAGCAGAAGACTCGTGTTGATTGTTGAAAATAGCAGCAAGACTTATTAGCAGAACAATGACTAAAAGTATCATATATTTTTTCGTATGCAATCTCTGAATCTCCTTAAAAAGATCTTTTATTCACTATGTAACTACATATTTGGTGACAGTTCCACCTACTTTTGGTTACATTTTCTTTTTTATTTTGTTTCTTATCATAAAAATAGGAGGCGAACCCTAAGCCTCAACTAGCTTAAGGAACACCTCCCTCACATGGAGATCTATATATAATTATGTACATCTATGTCTAATTGTAGACGGTCTAGGACCTTCTCTTGTCTACAAAGTAATTTTCTTCCCCTAGCTCGTCCACAAACTGCTGCAGCCAATCATAATATTGAACGGCATGCTCCAGCTTCTCCAGATCCTTCAGGCAGAATTGCCGCTCCTCCTCAGGCGTATCCACGGCATGAACCAATCCCTCCAGCTCAGGAATAACAACATCCAAGGCTTGCCTCATGACATCAATCTCCCGCTGCAGCTTCATTCCAAAAAAGTTCTTAAAGGTCTGAAAAAAATCTGTTTCCACTGCATACAGATCCTTTCGCTCCCGCTTCTCCTCCAGCTTGGTCACCATTTTGGAAGCCATCAAAGATCGGACTCCATAGCTCATATTACTCTTACTCATATTCATCACATTCTTCATCTCTTCAAGCGTCATCGGCCGGTCTTCAAAGAACATAATTCCATACAGCTGCCCGAATGAGTAATTGGCACCATATAAGTCCATCGTCTGAGCAATTGCATCAATCATCGGACGCAGCAGCTGCTCGCGTGGAGATAAGTCTCTATTCTCTTCACCAAAGGCTACCTGTTTCATAGCTGCACCTTCATTCCACTTAGAATCTACCTTCTATTTTACACAAAATAGCAACTACTTTCGCTAATCTCTTAAATTTTTACATAATCTCGCATCGATCTTTACGCCCGCTTGACCACGCAGCTGCTCGATGAGTGTACAATTTTTTTTGAACGGAGGAGCTTTCCTCAGAATTATACCGCAAAAAACAGAAGATGGAATGGGGTATCGACAGAATAATGAAACGCACAAGATTTATAGGTGAGTTGAAACCGGTGCTCTTCACCTTGCCGGCAATGATTCCATTCGTGGTATTTTGGCTCGCGCCATTACTTTATGTATTTTATCTCAGCTTTACTGAGTGGGACTTCATGAGCCCCGAGAAAACCTTTGTCGGACTAACCAACTATCTGGATCTGTTCAGCAATCCCGCCTTCTATAAAGCGCTAAGAGTAACCTTGTTATTCTGTGCGGGAAGTGTACTGCCCGTTATTCTGATCGGACTTGGACTTGCACTCCTGATGAATGGGAAGCTGAAAGGCTCCACCCTCTATCAGGTACTTCTTTTCTCCCCTTGGGTCACGCCAACCGTGGCGGTATCCATTGTCTGGTCCTGGATCTATGAACCTGAAATTGGCCTTGCTAATACTGTACTTGACCTCTTAGGTCTAGAAAAAATCGGTTGGCTTCAAGATCCTAAATGGGCACTGCTCGGCGTTCTGCTCGTGACGATATGGAAATCGGTAGGCTGGGCGATGATTTTTTACTTGGTGGCACTACGCAATGTCCCTACCGATCTGTTGGAAGCCGCTGAACTGGATGGAGCAAATGCTGTGCAAAAATTCAACCGTATTACTTTACCGCTAATCTCGCCAACGACACTGTTTCTGTTCATCGTACAGATCATTGGTGCCTTACAGGCATATGACCAGATTAACGTACTGACACAAGGTGGACCTTCGGGATCAACACGTACCTTGCTCTATATGTATTATCAGTCTGCCTTTGAAGCCTTTCAGATTGGAGAAGCCTCTAGTGTCGCAATGATTCTGGTATTTATATGTATGCTGCTCTCCGTAATCTCCCTAGAGGTTAGTAAACGGACAACCCATTATCAATAACTACTGCTGTAAAGGAGAACGACTGATGAATGCAACGACCGTACGAGTGGGCAAACTGGCCCGCCATCTATTTTTTGCAGCTATTGCACTGATCATGGCCTTCCCCTTCTATTGGATGGTCACCAGCGCCTTAAAAACCAATGATGAAATCTGGCAGTCTCCGCCGACGATCTGGCCGAAAGAGCCGCTGTGGAGTAACTTTTCAGCCGCCTGGCACGAAGCCCCTTTCTTTAGATATATGGGCAATAGCGTATTTGTCGCCGTGTCGATTGTTATTTTGCAGGTGATAAATTCCGGGATGATGGCCTATGCGCTTACGCATATGAAATTCCGCTTCAGAGGGCTGTTCGCAGGTGTCATTCTTTTCGGCTATATGGTCCCTGCCACCGCCGTTTATCTTCCCGGATATCTGGTATTGTCCCAGCTTCATCTACTGGATTCATATGCCGGGTTGATTCTATCTAACTGTGTAAGTGTCTTCTCTATCTTTCTAATTCGGCAAGCCTTCCTTCAGGTTCCCCATGAGCTGGTAGAGGCTGGAGAAGTGGATGGTTCCTCGCATATGCGGATTCTCTGGACCATTCTTGTCCCCATTACACGGTCTTCCTTTGCTGTGCTAGCCCTGATCACCTTCATTGATCAGTACAATAACTATTTCTGGCCAATGCTCATCACCAAAGATCCTAATCTACAGCTGGTCTCGGCCGGTCTGCGTAGTTTCTTCACTCAAGGAGGTGCTTACGGATTGAAATGGCCGCTGATCATGGCCGCTAGCGCATTCACCATCGCCCCGTTGCTGCTAGTATTTCTACTAGCTCAGAAAACCATCATGCAAAGCGTCAACATGACCGCTGGTTCCAGCAAAGGATAAGCTAACTATTCTATTTAATAAGAGGAGAATGATGATGAACGTATTGAAGAGACTGTCCGCCCTATCTTTGGTTGCCGGATTTACAATGTTAACAGCTTGTGGAGGAAATGCGAGTACAGATAATGTTACAGCGGCAAATGGAGCTTCTTCCTCCCCCTCCGCAGAGGCTGCACCTACACAAAATGCACCGGTAACGATTGAGTTCTGGTATGGTCTCGGCGGTAAGCTTGGTGAGAATATGGAGGCACTGATTCAGAAATTTAATGCCTCCCAGCAAGAGGTCATTGTCAAAGGTATCGTGCAGGCAGACTACACTGAAACCGAGCAGAAGCTGCAAGCGGCCATTGCTACAGGAAAAGTGCCTGCTGCTGCTCTCTCCTCAAACGTAGATTGGGCCCGCAAAGGATATTTCGCTCCGATAGATGAGCTTATGGCATTGCAGCCAGATTTTAATAAAGAGGATTTTGTCCAAACCTTTCTAAATCAGGGCCAGGTTGATGGGAAGCAATACTTCTTGCCGATGTATGGAACAACACAGGTTATGTACTATCGCAAAGATGCTTTTGAGAAGAACGGAATTGATGCGAGCACATTGAAGACTTGGGAAGACCTAGCTGCCGCAGCTGCGAAAATGACCGTGAAAGACGGCGGCAAAACCACCCTCTTCGGTTGGGAGCCTATGTGGGGTTCAGGGAACATGATTGATGCCGTGCTCAGCAAAGGAGGCACTATTCTTAGCGAGGATGGGAAACAAGTCATGATCGACTCTAAAGAGTGGATCGAAACCTGGGATTTGTTCCGCAAATGGATCCACGAGGATAAGATCATGCGGATTCATTCAGGGGGGCAAGGCTGGGAATATTGGTACAAAACAATTGATGATGTAATGAAGAATCAATCCGCAGGCTACACCGGCTCCAGTGGCGATCAAGGTGACCTCGACTTTAGCATTGTTTCTGCTATGGAGCAGCCAGGCTGGGCAGGGATTGGCGAGGGCAAACCCGTAGCCCAAGCACTGATGGCCGGCATTCTATCTAAAGCTAGCGACAGTGAGAAACAAGCGGCTATGAAATGGCTAACCTACTTCACAAATGCCGAGAATACTGCCTCTTGGTCCATTAATACTGGATATATTTCGGTGCGCCAATCCGCATTGCAAGACCCGGCGTTTGTGTCATTCAGTGAAAGCAATCCACAGATTAAGGTTCCGTTGATGCAAGCTTCTCATGGTTCTGCACCATTCCAAGATCCAACTGGCGGCAAAATCAACGATGCGCTGAAAATCGCCGCTGATAAGGTGCAGATTGAGAATATTCCTGCAGCACAGGCACTTAAGGAAGCACAGGAAACAGCGCAAGCAGCGCTTGATAAACTAAAATAAAGGCGGTGGAGTTCATGTCTGAGCTCATCACGCCACAAGGCAGATACGCTGTAGCAGCTATTCTATTCGACAAGGATGGTACGCTGCTCCAGTTCGTATCCCTCTGGGGCAGCTGGGGCGAGTGTTTTTTAGAGCGATTCACGAAGGATATGAAGCAAAGAGGACTACAGATTCCAGAAGAACAGCTCCCTGCATTAATGGGAACTATACACAATGCCCAAGGAAGCATTACCGATTATGATCGGAACGGCCCCCTGGCTATGGGGACTATGAGTGACCTCTATGCCATCCTGTCATGGCAGGGTTATCTGCAAGGTTTATCGTGGGCGGAGTCCATGGAGCTTGTTCATCAGTGCCGTCTGGAAGCGGATGTTATGTTGGAAGAGAAACGCCCCGTTCACTCGCTGCCGGGTATTCATCGTTTTCTCGATGAGTGTGCGAGTGCTGGCATCCCTCTCGCCGTGGTGACCGCAGATGAAACAGATGCTGCAGAGAAACATCTCCAATGGCTCGGCATACGGCACTATTTCTCCGAGGTAATTGGAACAGACCTTGTGGATCAGGGTAAACCTTTCCCCGACATGGTGCAGCTTGCCTGCGAAAGGTTGGCCGTTGAACCCGCGCACACAGCAGTTATCGGTGATACTAATGGGGATATGCGAATGGCTAAAGCAGCGGGTGTGCAGGTAGCTATAGGTATCACTGAAAATGAAGACATTAGTGCTTCGTCGCATATTCTCCCGGATGCAGATCTCATTGTGCGATCTTACGCTGAACTCAGCATCGAGGTTACTTCCCTGTGAAAATAGAAGGAATATGGGCATGGATGTTTCTGATGCTAGCGATTGTGTTCGAACTCTCAGGGACCATCTCAATGAAAATATCTCAGGGGTTCACTCAGCTCTGGCCTTCCGTGCTCATGTTTCTGTTCTATGGAGCCAGCTTCACCTCCCTGAATTATGCCCTCACCTCTATTAAGGTAGGCGTTGCTTATGCGATATGGTCAGGGGCGGGAATCATCCTTATTTCTTTCATAGGAGCCCTGTTCTTCGAAGAAAAGCTAACCCTGTCCTCCCTACTATGGATAGCCGTTATCCTAACCGGGATCATAGGACTGAACATTAGCGGGAAGACGCATTAGTGAACAGCCACAGTATTTCATAGATTCATAAAATGAAGGGGGATGCCTAAACATGAGCGCGAACACATTACCTGAAGAGAAGCCTGTTATTACCTTTCAGATCATCACGGATACGCATGTCACCGCTGACCGAAATCATGAGTACAATCTTAACTTTGAGCTGGCGCTCCGTGATATAGCCGCACATGGAAAAATGAGCAGTGGGATTATGCATATCGGCGATGTCACAAACCATGGTTTTTCTGCTGAATATAAAGAAATGCTTCGTATCATTAATCAACATAAGGCTGACTTGCCCGACATTACTTTCACTTTAGGTAATCATGATGTAGGCCTCGGGATTTGGAAGTCTCGCTTAGGGATGTATACGTCACAGACTGGAATGTCTGGACCCTATCATGATCACTGGATTAATGGCTATCATTTTATCTTTCTAGGTACAGAAAAAGGATTACCTAAATTCTGTCATCTTTCCTCTAAGCAGCTTGATTGGCTGGAGCATAAGCTTGGGGAGCAAGCTTCACCGGATCAGCCTATCTTTCTTTTCCTGCATCAACCGCTTAAAGATACAGTAGCTGGATCGTTAGAATCACAAGATTGGTATGGTGTCACTCAAGATAAGGAATTAAAAGAGATTCTTTCGAGACACCCCCAGACCTTGTTATTCACTGGTCACACCCATTGGGAGTTAGAGGTAGACAACACTATGTACCCTGGCCATGGAGAGATGGCAACAATGTTTAATGCTGCTTCTGTCGCCTACCTTTGGACAAACGAAGATAAGCATAAGACAGGCAGCCAAGGCTTCTATGTGGAAGTATATAGAGATAAAGTGCTTGTCCGGGGCAGAGACTTTAAGACAGGAACCTGGATTGAAGCTGCACAATATGAGGTTGCTTATACAGCAGTAAACGTATAATGAAACTCCCCGCAGCAAGCTGCGGGGAGTTTCATTCTGTGAATTACACGCACAAGGATTAGCCGTACCGCCACGCTCTGCGTTATTCATCCCATGCTTCTAACAGCTTCGGAATGCCTTCTACAAGAAGCTTGTGGTATACCTCGGAAATATCTTCAATATCATCCGTATTCGCCACACCCAGCAGCGTCTGCATAACGATCCCGTCAATAGCTCCAATCAGCAATGAGGCAATGGCTTTATTGTATTTCCCGGGTTGTTTTTCGTACAAGCGTTGTAACAGCTCCTCGGTATGACCAATCCATTTCTTATACTTAACTTTCAATTGATTGGAGATTTCCTCGTTCCCGAGTATCGCTTCCTGGGCAAGATAGAACTGCATTCGATTGTCATCTATTTTGTTAAAACGATCTTTCACATTCTCGCTGATTTGCTCAATAACTTCCCCGCGGCTATACTTCCCTTGCTGTACCTCCTCGGCAATTCTCGTAGATACGGATAGACTGCGATCCATCGCATCATAAAGAATCTCTTCTTTACTATTGTAATGATGATACAACGCCCCCGTGCTAAGCCCGGCTTCATCGGCAATTCTCCGCATAGTCGTACCCGCAATACCCATTCGATAGATAACACGATTCGTCGCCTCAATAATATGTAATTTTCTATCCTCAGACATAAACTCCCCGCCCAACTGAATCGCTTATTGCGATTTATTTTTATATGAAAAGAGTACTGAATCTAATTTGTTTTTTGTGTGTTAATTAGCACAGACAGAACCAATTAATTCCTAATACAATAAAACCGAACAGTTGTTATGTTTATGAATTAACCAAGCATTGTAGGGTTGAAGCTCAGTATCGGCAAGAATTGATTACGCTTTCACAAAAAAAGGAGGTTTATCATGGATATTCCTGCATGGCAGTACGGCGTTAGTATGATCGGCTACATAGTTCTGCTTCTTATTGTTGTCAGTATCATGCGCAAGCATTATAAGTTTGCCCACTGGTTCTGGATTGCTTCTTTACTAACCTTTCCCTTATGGCTTATGGGCGGTGTCGAAGGCTGGTTTCGGTGGGCCAAGATTTTAAGTGTAATTCTTCCTACGATATTTGTTGGATTCATTCGTATTGCTAACTACGAGAAACGAAAAGGACCGTTCTGGAATGGGTTACAGAAGGATTGGGTATTGTGGTTCGTATATGGCGTTCTATTCCTTAATATCATGGAAGCGACCATTAAAGACTTTACGATGGGGAATACATTCAATGCGCTTACCGGCCTCCTATTATGTATAACCATCCCTTTTGCGCCAAAATATTGGAAGATTTCTACTGAATCGCACGGCGATCTCATTGCATATACGACAATCGGCTGGAACTTCCTCTATACAACTTGGAATGCAGCCTTCGTCTATGCAGAGAGTCCGAAGTTCTTTGCAAGCTCGCTATGCATTCTTCTCGCAGCCGAGCTCTATCCCATCATCAAACGCCGCCCAGAACTCTACATCATTGCGCGGGTCTATACATTAGCGGCACATTTACTTCTACGCGCCTGCTTCGTTAGCCTGTTCCCGACACTAATGGATGCTTCATCGTGGTACAATGCAGACGTCATGAACTATTGGGGAATCATCAACTTTATTATGATTGTTCCGTTTGTATTCTGGCATATGTGGCAGCTGCACACCGGCAAAGCAGAAATCAGCTTCCGGCGTGGCCGGATTGAAGTGAACTAACCAAGAACGCCCTTATCCTTTCCATGAGGAAAAGGTAAGGGCGTTCTTTCTTTATTTCTTCTCTGCTTGGAGAGGTTATCGTTGAATCGGCTCGATCCGGTAGCTTGCGTTAGCGCTGGAATCGTCTTCCACGCCGGCTCCACCGTGAATCTGCCAGCCGAATGACAGCACAGATTCCAGCCGGTTCTTCTCGGCTGTCGTCAATACTATTTCTATGGCTTCTTTACCCTCTTCAAGCTCCAACTCTGCCTCTTTACCAAGAACAACCCATATCCAGCTACGAATGCCACGAATCGTGTTGTACTTGATCTGATAGCCTGTCTTCACCGCTTGCTCGAACAATTCTGGCTGCTCCGCTTGTAAAGTGGTCAACTGCTTATAATCAAATTCGTATTCACTCTCGTCAACGGGCAAATCGCCCTCCGCCACTTTACGAAGAATATCCTCATTGGACCAGCCCAAAGCGCGAAGTGATTCTACCAGTAAAGCATCCCACTGGGATAACTTTACCCGGTTCAAATTGTCTGACATCCTGATTCCCCCCATACCTGTATATAGATTCTACTTATTCCGTGAAATCATAAGCAACATAATGACCCGGACTAACTTCCTGCAATGTAGAGGTCTCAGCCCTGCCGTACTCTGCCGAATATCCATCTAAAATAATTCTCTGATTAGCCCGCTTAGGGTCTGTCTCCAAAATCGAAGATAGCAGCGCCTTCGTATAAGGATGAATAGGGTTCTCGTATAGTTCGTCACTTTCGGCTACCTCTACGAGACGACCGCCATACATCACCCCAATCCGGTCCGAAATATGCCGTACCATCGACAGATCGTGCGCAACAAAGAGGTAGGTCAACCCAAATTCCGACTGCAAATCCTCCAGCATATTCACTACCTGAGCCTGAACAGATACATCCAGCGCTGAGATTGGTTCATCGCACACTACGAATTCAGGTTTCACAGATAATGCTCGAGCAATCGAAATCCGTTGGCGTTGCCCGCCACTGAATTCATGAGGAAAGCGATAAAGATGCTCTCTTTTTAAACCCACCTTATCCAGCAGTGCCGCAACAGCCTCTATACGCTCGTCGCCTTCGTGGATCCCGTGGATTTTCATAGGCTCACTGATCAGATCAAGCACATTCAGGCTTGGATTCAACGAGGAATATGGATCTTGAAAGATCGATTGAATTCGTCTGCGAAAAGGCTTAAGCTGCTTCTCTCCAAGCTTGCTCAGCGGCTGCCCGTCAAAAGACACTTCACCATCTGTATAGTCATACAATCGCAGCAAGCAGCGTCCAACCGTAGACTTGCCGCTCCCCGACTCTCCAACCAGTCCAAAGGTCTCCCCCTGACGAATCTGAAAGCTTACGCCATCTACCGCCTTAAGCACAGATGTATTACGTCCCCATATATCCTTGCCTTTGGAGAAATGTTTCTTCAGATTATTTACGTCCACTAGAATCTTATTATCACTCAACAGAACCGCTCCCTTCAACACCAGCTACGGCTGGAGTCTCCTGCACACCGTCTGCCAGCCAGCACATCGAACGATGGCCAGGCGATAATTCGATGACCGGAGGACGTTCGCTGCAACGGGCAAAAGCATTAGGGCAACGTTCCATAAATGGACAGCCCGAAGGAGGATCCAGCAAATCCGGAGGTGTGCCTTCGATAGGGACAAGGCGTTCCCGCGACTTGCCGTCACGTTTTGGAATCGAGCGAAGCAGACCTTTCGTGTAAGGATGCTGTGGGCGATAAAAGATATCCTCTACCGTGCCCTCCTCCATCACAAGTCCACCATACATTACGATAACCCGTGTACATACCTGTGCGACCACACCCAAGTCATGGGTAATGAGCGCTACAGCTGTACTGGTATTATTTTTCAACTCTTTAAAAAGATCGAGAATTTGCGCTTGTATTGTTACATCGAGCGCAGTTGTCGGCTCATCCGCAATCAATAGCTCTGGCTTACAGGAAAGAGCCATGGCGATCATGACCCGCTGGCGCATCCCGCCGCTGAATTCATGCGGATATTGCTGCAGCCGCTGTTCAGGATTATTAATACCTACCTGACGCAAGATGCTTGCTGCCTCTTTAAGCGCTTCTTGCTTATTTAAACCCCGATGCCGACGGATGACTTCCGTAAGCTGCTGGCCGATTTTTTTTACAGGATTAAGAGAGGTCATGGGGTCCTGAAACACCATTGCTATACGATTGCCGCGTAGCTTTCTCCACTCTTTTTCCGAAAGGTTCGATAAATTCTCACCACGAAAATTAATATTTCCACCGATAATTTTACCCGGAGGTGTAATTAACGACATAATCGCCTTGGCAGTTACACTCTTCCCACTACCAGATTCTCCGACGATTCCTACCGTCTCACCAGCATCTATATGAAAGCTAACGCCGCGAACTGCTTGATTCTCTCCGTCCCTTGTATGGAACGAAACCTTCAAATCCTCGACAGACAATAGCCGTTCCGTCATGATGTCTTCACACTCCTATCTTCGGATCAGCTTCGGTTCAAAGCCTACCCGCAAAATATCACCCAAAACATTAAAGCTAAGTACCGTTAATAGTATCAATAATCCAGGGAATAAAGCCAGATATGGCGCTTGAGCGATATATCCCTGCGCATTGTTAAGCATACTGCCCCAAGTCGCATTCGGAGGCTGTACCCCGAACCCGAGGAAACTTAGGGACGACTCCATCATTATCGCCGAAGCGATATTATTCGTCGCACCTACAATGACAACAGGCACTAGCCCCGGAAGAATATGACGCCAAATAATTCCGAAATTGCTCTGTCCGGAGGCTTTTGCATAGAGTACATATTCGCGTTCCTTAATCGTCATCGTCTCTGCCCGAATGACACGGGCGATATTCATCCACATTAATAGAGCAATAATAATGATGATATTCCCAACACTCGGCTTCAGAAATACGCTAAGCAGCAGGAGAACTAAGAAAGAAGGAATGGACAGCACTACATCAAGCATCCGCATGAGAAGATTATCGACCCATCCGCCAAAGAATCCACTGATTACGCCCACCGTAACACCTATGCCTGTAGCAATGATCATTGAAGCAAAGCCAACTAGCAGTGATACCCGGCCACCATATAATGCGCGGGCAAAATAATCCCGGCCATAGTCATCCGTCCCGAACCAGTGATCGGCTCCCGGCGATTTCAGACGTGCCAGAACATCCATCGCATTCGGATCATGTCCAGATAAAAAAGCAAATATAGAGCCCAGTGAGAAGATGATTAAAGTAATGAGGGCTGCGACGCCCAATTTATTCGTAAATAGCTCATCTCCAACACTTTTCCATTTACTGCGATTCATGAGGTCACCTCGTTAATTTAATTCGTGGGTCCACGAAGCTATATAGAATATCCGCGACCAGATTACCGATGATCAGCATTAAAGAGGAGAATAGAGTAATTCCCATAATCACGGGGTAATCCATCCCTTTAACTGCAGTCATCCCCAAAGAGCCAATACCTGGCCATGAAAATACTGTTTCTGTAACAATTGCGCCTGCCACCAGATCACCCATAGACATCCCGAGCAATGTAATTACAGGAAGCAACACATGCTTCATTACATGACGGAACAGAATCGTTGTCTTGTTAGATCCAAAAGCATATTGAATCTGCACGTACTCTTCTTTTAGCTGTCCAATGGTACTAGAGCGAATGTATCGCACATAACCAGCCAAGAATCCAAAAGCAAGCACGGTGCAAGGCAGGATACCATGCTTGAATACATCAAACGCCGATTCCACACCAATCGTTCGCATCCCCATAATAGGAAGCAGATGCAGCTTAATCGCGAATAAGTACATTAGTAAGATGGCAAGCCAAAACAAAGGCACGGATATTCCGACATAGGATAAGAAATTAATCAGCTTATCTACCCAGCGGTTCCGGTTTGCTCCAGCAATAAGACCGAGTGGAATCGCCAGCAAAACAGCGAGACCGATCGCAGAACCCATCAAACCTGCCGTTGCAGGCAGGCGTTCTAGAATTTGATCCAATACTGGCTGATGATTCACTAGGGAATAACCGAAATTCCCCTGCAATATTTCTTTAATCCAGATTAAATATTGAATGTAGGCTGGCTTATCCAGCCCAAGGTTATGCCGGATACGCTCAATATCATCTGCGTGCATATTCGGCGTAACGAAGGATAATACCGGATCCCCCGGAGCCAGCTTAATCATCGCAAAGCACACAACCGAAACAAAAAACAACATCGGCAGGGTTTGCAGTAATCTTCGGACGATAAGTTGTCTCATACGTTTATTCTCCCAGTTCTGTATCGGTAAAAAAGTAAGCTGGATAACCCAGCTTACTTTTTCCCGTTTTTATTTAAGGTAGATTTTCGATAAATCTTCAAAAATAACGACAGGCTTCAAGACTGCTTCTTCTAGACCGCCGTAGTTCTTGGAGACAGCTACAATAGTCTTAGTATTAGCAATTGGATAAATCGGTGCATCGTCAGCAATGATCTCCTGGATCTTCTTATAGATCTCACCACGTTTAGTCACATCTGCTTCTCCTGCACCTTCATTGAACAACTTATCGACTTCAGCATTATTATAATGCGAGTAGTTAGAGTCAGCAGTAGAAGTATACAAAATTCTGTAAGCATCAGGATCGTAACCCATAATATAACCTGCAATCGCAAGTTCAAAATCTGTTGAATTCATATCACTGAACTTCTGACCATATGCCGAAGCATCCATATTTTGCAGTTCAACTTCAGCGCCAATGGCCTTTAGCTTTTGCTGCACGTATAGTGAAATAGCTTCCTGAGCTTTATTACCGCTCGATACAATCAATCTCAATTTCAGATCGCTAACCCCTGCCGATTGCAGAAGCTCTTTCGCTTTTTCCACATCATTATCGAAAGAAGGTACGTCATTAGTATAGAACAATGCATCCGGAGTCAAGAATGACTTCGCCGGGTCAGCATACTCGCTAGAGGAATAAGCAGCCTGAATGATTTCATCACGGCTTAGTGCTAGAGACAAGGCTTGACGAACTTCTTTTTTAGCAAGAGCACCTCTATCGCTGTTCGCGTTGAACAACAGGTACGACAATCGGCCTTCACTATAAGGAAGAATTTCGAAATTGTTCGAAGCTTCAATCGTTCCAACATCCTGTGGATCTAGATATTTAATGTTGATCTCACCACTCTGAAGTGCGAGATTCGCAGCATTCGTATCTTTAGCAATCCGGTACGTAACAGAATCAAGATGTGGTTTGCCACCAAAGTAGTTATCAAATCTTTCTAATGTAACATATTCGCCCGCTTTATATTCCTTAAATTTAAATGGTCCAGATCCAACAGGATTAGCATTCTTGGTGCTTTTCTCTAGATCCGTCTCATTTTCAAAAATATGCTTTGGAATCGGAAATACTTGCACTAGTGTAGCTTCAAAAGCTGGGCTGACCTGCGGAAGCTTGAACTCTACGGTCAGATCATCCACCTTAACGGCCTTAACGGGTTTATCACCGATGAATAAGTTCGCTCTCAACATGCTGTTTTGCTTCTCATCGAGGATGCTATCAATCGTGAACACGACATCGTCAGCAGTAAGCTTTTCTCCGTCATGCCATGTCAGTCCGCTTTTCAGCTTCAACGTATAAGTCAGGTTATCTTCTGAAAGGGTCAGGCTGTCTGCCAAGTAGAAGGTCTTCTTACCATCATTTACTTGGAACAGTGGAGCATAGAGCGCTTGGTCAATCGTAAGACTGACACGGTCACCCGCGTAGTTCGGATTTAGAATAACAGGATCAGCAGCGACTCCAATAATCAAGTTGCCTCCATCTTTTATCTCAGTGCTTGCTGTCGTTCCATCATTAGTAGCAGGTGTCTGATTTTTATTTGTAGAAGTGGCGGTGTTCCCTCCGGAGCACGCACTAATCAAAAATGTTAACAAAATCAAAGTAATAACTCCAGATAATCCTTTACGCATAAGTTTCTCCCCCGTATTCTATGTTCTGCGTTGCTTGTGTTTTTTATATTGTATATCGGAATACTAGGAATTACAATGGATAGCATTTCACATTAATGTAATATTGAGGGAATCGATTGATGGTTTATCCATAACGCTCATCCTTTGCTGTTCATATTGTCATCTAATTATTCGGTTATTGTACAGCAGATCGTTACGAATTAATACATCTAATACTCATTTACTTTACAGAACTTTGAAAAATAAGGATTATTGCCGCTCTCCTGTAAATATATTGAGAACATAAGGACCATCCAAGGAAAGAGGGGCGTTCCCCAAGGAGGCGGCAATGACGGAAAACAAGGTTCGCGTATTGATTGGCAGTCCAATCCACCAGAAGCCTATGGTTTTAAAAGAATTTCTGAATTCCCTGCTTCGTCTGAATATTGCCGATATTGAGCTGGATTTCCATCTAGTTGATGATAATGATGATGAGGAGTCACGTCGGCTGCTCCAGGAATTCCAAAGCATGGGTGATCATATTTATCTTCAGAGCTCCGGCTTTCACGATGCGTATATTCGCAATGATACTACCCACTTTTGGAATACCAACTTAGTCTGGAAAGTAGCCAATTTTAAAAATCTCATGATCAACCGCGCCCAAACCTTGAACTATGATTATTTATTCCTTATAGACTCTGATCTCATCCTCCATCCTGATACCCTCAGACATCTAATAGGTACGAACAAGGATATTATTTCAGAGGTGTTCTGGACACAGTGGCAGCCAGAGACTATGTTTCAGCCGCAGGTATGGATGCACGACGAATACAATCAGTGGGAGCTACTGCCCGGTGAAAAACTGCAACCAGAGGAGATTAATCGCAGATTTCATGAATTTATAGCAAAGATGCGGATTCCCGGAATCTATGAGGTGGGCGGACTCGGGGCTTGTACACTGATTAGTCAGCATGCGATAAAAACCGGAGTTAGCTATAATCAAATTCGCAACATTTCATACTGGGGAGAAGACCGTCATTTCTGCATTCGTGCCGCAGCCCTTGGCATCCCCTTGTTCGTCGATACCCATTATCCGGCGCTACACTTGTATAGAGACAGTGATTTGAGTAAAGTTGAGGATTTCATCAAAGAAACTACGGAGACCAAAGCTGAAGCCACTGATACTGAGAACAGTTCATCTACGGACGAAGTACCTGCATCAGTAATGCCGACACCCACAACATACAATCCAGACAACGAAAGCTCCAAGGAGGCAGTCCCCCCAGCCAGAAAGCGGCCCAAGCTAACCCTCACCATGGTTGTGAAAAATGAAAGTGGACGCTTTCTGCGGCAGGTTCTGGAAGAGCATCGCAAATACATCGACGAGGCTGTCATTATCGATGATGGCAGCACCGATAATTCAGCAGCTATCTGCCTGGAGGTGCTTGAAGGCATTCCCGTCCATCTCGTGCACAATACCATATCCAAATTCAGCAATGAAATTGAGCTGCGAAAGCAGCAATGGGAAGAGGTTCTGAAAACGAAGCCCGAGTGGATTCTAAGTCTGGATGCAGACGAAATCTTTGAAGCGAGCTTCGCGGCAAATATCGAGCCCTTGCTGTACGCTGACGAGGTCGATCTATTTTGTTTCCGTCTCTACGATTTATGGAACGCCACTCATTACAGAGAAGATATTTACTGGCGCTCTCATATGAACTACCGTCCTTTTCTGCTTCGTTATAAAGAAGACTTCAACTATGTATGGAATGAATCTCCACAGCATTGTGGGAGATTCCCGGAGAATGTCTTCGAGCTTCCCCACCAGCTAAGCAACTTGCGACTCAAGCATCTCGGTTGGTCGAAGGCAGAGTTCCGCTTAGAAAAATATCTACGTTACATGCTCCTTGATCCCGATGGCCAATACGGCTGGAAGGAGCAATACCTCTCCATTCTGGATGAACACCCTCATTTAATACCTTGGGTAGAGTGAGGGTAATCATAAAAAGGACGTCCACAAAACCTTAATGGCTTTGTGGACGCCTTTTATTTTCCATAGTACGATCCGTTTTGCTAACTTCTTCTTATTCAGTACGCTGTGGTTCATCGAGATCTGGTTTCATAATGCTCACCGTCAGGCCGCCACCGGATTCGTCTACTTGAATCACCGTACCTTCTGCGGCTTCACCAGCAATGATCGCACGTGCCACACGGGTCTCCAGACTTCGCTGGATGAAGCGTTTCAGCGGTCTCGCCCCATACACTGGATCAAAACCTTCCTTAGCGATAAAGCGTACCGCGGGCTCAGTTAACTCAAGACCAATTTCCCGGTCAGTAAGACGCAAACGTAATCCGTCCACCAGTTTGTCCACGATTTTCTCGATCTCGCCCAGGGTCAACGGCTTGAACATCACAATATCGTCAACCCGGTTCAGGAACTCTGGACGGAAATGACCAGTTAGTTCCTTCATTACGCTATCCTTGGCAGCCTCCGTAAGCTGACCCTTCTCATCGGTGCCTTGAATCAGATGTGGCGAACCGATATTTGAGGTCATGATAATGATCGTGTTCTTGAAGTCGACCATCCGGCCTTGTGAATCGGTCAGCCGTCCATCATCAAGCAGCTGCAGTAGAATATTAAATACATCGGGATGCGCCTTCTCCACTTCATCGAGCAGCACTACTGTATAAGGCTGACGCCGTACAGCTTCTGTAAGTTGGCCGCCTTCCTCATATCCAACGTATCCCGGAGGTGCACCGACTAGGCGAGAAACACTGTGCTTCTCCATATACTCCGACATATCGATACGGATCATGCCATCTTCGCGATCAAAGAGAGAGACCGCGAGCGATTTAGCCAACTCCGTCTTCCCTACCCCAGTCGGACCGAGGAACAGGAAGGAACCGATCGGCCGATTCGGATCTTTGATCCCGGCTCTTGCCCGAAGCACGGCATCGGCCACCAAGCTGACAGCTTCATCTTGGCCCACAACTCGTTCATGCAGTGTTTCTTCCAGACGCAGCAGCTTATCCCGTTCGCCTTCAACCAGTCTGCTAACTGGAACACCCGTCCAACGCGACACAATATCTGCGATTTCCTCCTCGGTTACAGCTTCACGCAATAATCTTGTATCCTGATCCTGCTGTGCCGCTTCTTCCGCTGCTTTCAATTGCCGCTCTAGATCAGGAATGATGCCATAGCTCAATTCGGCTGATTTATTAAGATCGTATTCCTCCTGTGCATCGACCAAATCCTTACGGGCTTGCTCCAGCCGCTTTTTGAGGTCGCGGATGCCTTGAATCGCTGACTTTTCCTTCTCCCAACGCGCCGTCATTCCAAGCTGCTTCTCCTTGAGATCGGCTAGTTCACGTTGTAAGATTTCAAGACGGCGTTTGCTGGCGTCATCCGTTTCTTTTTTTAGCGCTGCTTCCTCAATCTCCATCTGCATCAGACGGCGGGTCACTTCATCCATCTCACCCGGCATGGAATCAATCTCTGTACGGATCATGGCACAAGCTTCATCCACTAAGTCGATCGCTTTATCCGGCAAAAAACGATCCGTAATGTAGCGGTTAGACAGAACACCTGCAGCGACGAGGGCGCTGTCATGGATTTTGACTCCATGATGGACTTCGAACCGTTCCTTCAGACCGCGTAGAATGGAGATCGTGTCCTCTACATCCGGTTCGCTGACTAGCACCTGTTGGAAACGACGCTCCAGCGCAGGGTCCTTCTCAATATACTTGCGATATTCATCGAGCGTTGTGGCACCAATACAGTGCAGTTCGCCGCGAGCCAGCATCGGCTTCAGCATATTGCCCGCATCCATCGAGCCTTCAGTTTTACCTGCCCCTACAATCGTGTGCAGCTCATCAATAAAAAGAATAATACGGCCGTTACTTTCACGAACTTCCCTAAGTACCGCCTGCAAGCGTTCCTCGAATTCACCTCGGAACTTCGCGCCTGCTACAAGGGAACTCATATCCAGCGAGAAAATCGTCTTGTCCTTCAGCCCCTCCGGCACGTCTTTGCGTACAATCCGGTGAGCCAAGCCTTCCACAATCGCTGTTTTACCTACACCTGGCTCACCGATCAGCACAGGGTTATTCTTCGTTTTACGGGACAGAATTCGGATCACACGACGTATCTCAGCGTCACGTCCGATGACTGGATCGATCTTACCCGCGCGAACCTCTGCTACAAGATCACGTCCGTATTTCTCCAGCACCTCATAAGTAGCCTCCGGCTCCCGACTCGTTACACGCTGATGTCCACGAATCTCAGCAAGTATAGACATCAGCTTCTCGCGTGTTAATCCACGACTGACAAAAAGATCACGCAGCTCACGATTATCCCTGCTCGAATCCGACACCATGGCCAGCACGGCATGCTCCACCGAAACAAACTCGTCTTGCATCTTCGCTGCTTCTTTCTCCGCCTGTTCCAGCAGATGAATCAGCGATTGCGAGGCATAACGCCGTACTGTGCTTGCTCCTGATCCGCTTATGCTCGGCTTGCGCCCAAGCAGTTCATCCGTGCTGCGCAGCAGCTCAGCTACGTGGACGTTCACCTTTTGCAGCAATCTTGGCAGCAAGCCTTCTTGCTGCTGGAGTAACGCTTTTAACAGATGGAGATTATCGATCTCCTGATGTCCGCTTTCTGAAGCCAGCGACTGCGCCGCAGCCACTGCTTCCTGCAGCTTTTGAGTAAGTTTATTGAAATCCATAGCTCTCTCACCTTTCTATTTAAGAATGATATATGGGATCGGCCGTTTTGGCCGGGATAGATTAATTTAGCGGGATTAACACCGTACATTTGGACGGATGGGCCGCATTTGGCGCTATCTACGGGATTAATACCGCACATTTGGACGGATGGGCCGCATTTGGCGTAATCTGCGGGATTAATACCGTACATTTGGACGGACGAGCCGCATTTGGCGCTATCTGCGGGATTAATACCGTACATTTGGACGGACGAGCCGCATTTGGCGCTATCTGCAGGATTAATACCGTTCATTTGGACGGATGAGCCCCATTTGGCGCTATCTGCGGGATTAATACCGTTCATTTGGACGGATGATCCCCATTTGGCGTTATCTGCGGGATTAATACCGTTCATTTGGAGGGATGAGCCCCATTTGGCGTTATCTGCGGGATTAATACCGTTCATTTCGGGTGATCAGCCGAATTCGGCTCATTCTGGGGTATTTTCACCCCCTCTTTTCGCTCATAGAGCCGAAATCCACGCAGTCTGGGGTATTTTTACCCCTCTTTTCGCTCATCGAGCCAAATCCGGCTCATTCTGGGGTATTTTTACCCCTCTTTTCACTCATCGAGCCCAATACGACTCATTCTGGGGTATTTTTACCCCTCTTTTCACTCATCGAGCCCAATACGACGCATTCTGGGGTATTTTTACCCCTCTTTTCGCTCATCGAGCCGAAATCCACGCATTCTGGGGCATTTTTACCCCTCTTTTCGCTCATCGAGCCGAAATTGGCGCAGTCTGGGGTACTTATACCCCTCTTTTCACCCATTAGCTCGTATTCAGCACACTTTAGAACACCTTTACCCTTCCTTTTCCCGACACTTCTTACAGGTCTCTACTATAGTTAGTTTCTAATTAAGTTACTTTTCTACTACTAGCACTCTATTCACCATATTCACCAGCCACATTCGATCACGAACATACAAAGTTACCTCTACCTACCTATTAATTACCCACTTTTGCCTTCGGACGCTGCGCACTAGCGCTTTGACGTTTAGCTCTAGCCTCGAAATTACTGGATTCAGCCAGTTTACGGTACAAATTCTTCTCCGCTTCGCTGGTTGGCTCAGGGACAACAATCTCAATACCAAATAAAATATCACCGTTCGCACCATTCTCACGCTTCAAACCTTTGCCTGGGATACGCAGCGTTTTACCACTTTGAATTCCTGCAGGAATCTTCAATTTCACGGCACCGCCACCCGGTAATGGAACCTTCACCTCACCACCCAATACCGCTTGCCATGGAGCAACTTCAACTACACCGTATAAATCGCCACCTCGAAGCTCGTATATATCATGAGGAAGAATATGAAGTGCCAGCAGTATATCGCCACCTGGAGCTATGCCACTCTGAGTGGTTCCTGCGATTTTTAAAATCGCGCCTTCACTAGATCCCGGCGGAACTTGAACGTCCACAGTTTTATCACCGATCTGCACTCTTACAGTTGCTCCCTTATAAGCCTGCTCCAACGTAATATCCAGCTGCGCCTGCGTCGAACTACGCGCCTCACCCCATGGATTGCCGTTCGAACGCCCACTGCCACTACTAGAAAAGAAATCAAAGCCAGCGCGATCCGCCGATCCCCGATTCCCAAAAAACATTCCGAACAAATCTTCCTCCGAAATGCCAGAACCTCCTGAAGAATAAGTTCCGCCGCTCCAGCTTCCACCATAGTTTGAATCCCACGAAGAGGCTCCGCTCGACGCACCTCCACCAGCTCTACCACGCTGAGCCCCATAAAGCAGCTCCTCATCGTAAAGCTTGCGTTTCTCCTCATTGCCCAGCACTTCATAGGCTTCAGCCGCTTCTTTGAATTTCGCCTCTGCCTCAGAAGCTTTGTTGACATCGGGATGCCACTTCTTGGCCAGCTTTTGATAAGCCTTTTTAATTTCCTGTTTAGTTGCTGTTTTGCTCACGCCCAAAGCATCATAATAGCTTTTGTTAGCCACTCGGATTCCTCCTTTCAACGCTTTATTAAATACAACCCAGCGTACGATTCCGAGAAAAGACGCACCATAGCCGGAATCCTCCACTACAATGCGCCTTTTATTCATAAAACTATATTAAAAGCTCGCCGCCTATTTCTAAGATGCTAAGCGGAAACTATTACCGCCTAAATTATGCTTATTCAGACTACGAAGCGCTAGAATCTCCGTCTTGAATCTCAATGCGTTTCCCTTGTGGTTTTTGCTGTTTTGGAACTTCCAGCTTCAGTAATCCGTCTTTCAAAGACGCGCGAATCTCTTCCACTGCAATATCCTGAACATAGAATCTGCGAACATATTCACCATATCGACGTTCTCTACGTACAATTTGATGATCCTTGTTCTCCTCCGCATTCGCTTCCTTCCGCACCGCTTTAATCGTCAAGTAAGGGCTGGCATAATCAATGTCGATTTCTTCTTTTTTAAAGCCAGGAAGTTCAGCTTCAATCAGGTAAGCCTGCTCACTCTCGCGAATATCCGTTCTGAAGGACATCGTGGAGCTTTTGATCGGTGCAAAAAAATCATCATTAAAAACATCATTCAAAGACTTAGCCAGCATACCAAAAGCATCATCTCTACGTTTACCAAAAGGAACCAAATCAAACATTATCCATTCTCCTCTCATTGACTTTGACTTTATTTGACCTATGACCTTATTATAGTCCCCTATCAGAGGAATAACAAAACCGATTTAAGCGAATTTCCGGTCAAATTCAGGCAAATCAGCTGATTTAATGCTACAAATTTTAATATTTTTAATGTTTTGACCTTTTTTGACCTTTGTTTGATCTATACTTCAAAATTCAGCACGATTAGTATATGTTTAGGCCCCACGTTCCATACAAGCCGGCAATTTCGCTTTCATTACAACCCCAAAACATCCTACTCAAAAAGAAATGATATAATGAAGGTCAAATAACGACCATTTTTCTTACGGGAGACCAATTGTATGCAACCAACCTATACTATGGATGATACGCAGTGGAGTAAGCTCATCCAGAATGTCGCCTATTATTTCGATGACCTCACCCTCAAACGAGGGTTCCAATATTATAAGCAAAGCCGTATTCGTTCGTTCACTATGACGGAGCCATCTAAGATCAATGCCCTTGTTGAAGGTAGAGAGGATTACCGCGTTACTATTGATCTGGACAGCTTCACTCGGTGCCATTGCAACTGCCCTGTTTCAGGTCATTGCAAGCATATGGCCGCTGTACTGCTCAGTTTTGCTGAACAACAGAATAGGTCTGTACAAGTTCTAGCTAACGCCAAAGCCGCATCTTTTCTCCCAAAAACATCAAGTAGTTCACCTGTCGGAACCGATGGAAAGCACCAGCAGCAGCTAAAAGAACATGCCAGCCGGATCGCTGACGGAGGCATCACAGAGTGGCGCGAGTATTTTGCGTTCTGCATCACGCCTCTGGCACATACCACTCGGAATCCTGAATATGTGGATCGAGCATTATCTTCCATTACTAAATTTAAGCCGAAGTTATCACCGGAAATGGACAAGCTATTTACCCTGCATGCCCATCTTTTTCTTCTAGAAAAGCTGGCTAAGCCTTCCGCCAATCTACCCGGTCAGGTCGCCTTCACCTCATCACTCGGCTATTACACGCAAGTAGCGGTCTCTGAGCTACAGGAAGCAATCACACGTCTGTTAAAAAGCACACTCCCGCTGTCTCCCGAGCAAGAGCAGGAATACGATCTTTGGCCGCATATCGTCGAGACCCTCTCCTACTTGCGGCGTGAGATGTTGACGGAGTCGCGCGATCGCTTGCGGGATCAGCCCTCTTTTTCACTGTGCTATGACCTGCTGTGGAGAAACTGGATTTATCCGAATACAGGTGGAACTAAGCTTTATCTGGATGAAATCAAACAGCTTCAGCAGGCAGAAAGTGAATTAGGCGCTTCCCTGTCACGCCATGCGTGGCTGTTAGCCCAGAGCCGCATGTATTTTTATCTGAAGGATGACCCAAAGGCATGGGAATTACTGAATAAAGCTGCCGAGCGCCCAGGTCTCCATCCTGATGAGCTTATGAGCTTCACCTCCCCGCTTCTGGATGCAGGTGAATGGTCACGCTTGGTGGGCTGGCTTGCTCAGATCGGTCCACTGCTGAGCAGCAGACTCTATAATCTGAATAACTATTCGAACAGATGGGAAGAGGCCGTTCGCCATCTTCCTGAAGCTGAGCCGCAAATGTGGAATACATTAGCCACTATGTTACCTATCTCTGGAGAAGTATACGAAGAGAAGTTAATTACCTATGAAAAATGGCAGACATGGATGGATTATCAACTGTCCATCGGTAAGCTGCCTTCCGAATTTCGTGTTACAGACCTCCAGCCTATGGAGAAAAACGCACCTGAAGTTCTGCTCCCCTTCTACCATCAGGCCGTCGAAAGATTTGTGCTGGATAAGAATAGACATAGCTACAAGGCGGCTGTGAAACTATTGAAACGATTATCCAAGCTGTATAAAAAAATGAAACAAGAAGAACGGTGGGAAGAGTTCCTCATTGCCTTCACCACAAAGCACAGCAGACTCCGTGCGCTGCAAGAGGAGCTTCGGAAAGGAAAGCTAATACCATGAACATGCATTTGCGCACGCTGACCATCCGGCTTGCATTAAGCCAGTATGGCGACGCCTTAATATACGGAATGAATGAAAGAGAAGATCTCGTGCCCGGTTTGCAGCTTAAACAGCGGTTATTCGCCTGGCATGAGGCGTCTTTTTATGGAACGGAGTTAACGGTTCAACCAGCTGGCGAAGGTGTAGAGCTAGTGATTCTACCTGCGGAGCAGGTCATCCCTTTCTTTGCAGAGCAGAAGCTGCTGGTGCACATCGAATGGAACTGGGAGGGCGATGCGGCTCACCTGACTGAACTGGCGCCACTTCTGGCTATATGTCTGGAGAACAAACAGTATATTCCCGATATCTCCGCTTATCGTGCCGGGAGGTTGCAATGGACCTGGGATGAGGGCGCTTTGGCGCAGGTGGCAGTGGAGAATGACACTGCCAAAGGGGCCCTTGAGGCGCTAAATGGCGGCAGCGAATTTAGCCGTGGGTTACGCGCGGCGTTCTCCGCCGCCGTGTCGCAGAGGTATTACAGCACGGAGGCCGAAGCAGGCGACCTCCGGAGCGAGTACCCGCTTCTATTCGATAGAAGCGGGGCCCTTGCAGCGGGCATGGATACCGCTGCATGGCTTATCGCCATTGGCTGGAAGGCGGATACCGCGCCTTTCCGGCCTGCACTTCAGCTGCTGGAGCCGGAAGGGGATGAATCCCCTTGGCGGCTCCAGCTGATCCTTCAGGACAAGCGCGATGAATCCGCGCTTGTTCCCATCAGGCTCGCCGATGATGGCGAGCCGCACGGCTTGTGGCCGACAGCATGGTCGGCCCACGTGCACGAACGCGCCGCGGGATGGCTGGAGCGCCTCCGCGGCAGTCTGCCGCCCGAGCGCTTCGCGGCGGGCGGCGACGTGCTGGCCGAACCGCTCAGCGATGCCATCGCTTGGCGGTTCTTAACCGCCGAGAGCCAGCGGCTGCTGGAAGCAGGCTGGCAAGTGCTGTTGCCGGCGTGGTGGGAAGCCGCCAGCCGAAAAAAACCGCGCCTCCGCGCCAAGATCAGCTCCGGCGAGGACAAACGCAGCGGCGGCGAGTCGCTGTTCGGCCTCGATTCGATCATCGATTTCGATTGGCGAATCTCCATCGGCGACGTCGACCTCACCGAAGCTGAATTTGCCGAGCTGGTCGCAAGAGGAGAACGACTCGTCCGCTTCAAAGGCAAATGGGTCTCGCTCGATCCCGCGCTGCTGGCGCAAATCCAAAGAGCCATGGCTGGTATGGACAAGTCGCAAGGCTTATCTTTCCAAGATGTGCTTCAGCTTCATTTGCTGCAAGCGAGTGAGGAAGCTGATGCTGAGGCTACAGAAGAGCAGCTTCAAGAGGATGCTGCGCGCCTGCGGCTCGAGGTAGAGCTAAACGAGCATTTGATCAGCCTCATTGGTCAGCTCGGCCAGCGCTCACAGTGGCCGAAGCCTCCAGTGCCCGCAGGACTCCAGGCAGAGCTACGCACCTATCAGCATGAAGGATATGCTTGGCTGACTTTCCTGCGTCAATTCGGTTTGGGGGCTTGTCTAGCCGATGATATGGGGCTTGGCAAGACCGTCCAACTCATCGCATATTTACTTCATATCAAAGAAAATACCGATCCTAGCTCATCCCGTCGCCAGACCGACCCTCCGGGGTGGCCTGCTCTGATCATCTGCCCTACCTCCGTGCTGGGCAACTGGCAGAAGGAATTGCAGCGCTTTGCGCCTTCTTTGAATGTGATGCTGCACTACGGAAGTCGCCGTTTGGACGCAGGATTCTTCTATGGCGCTGCTTCGCAAGCTGACGTGGTACTCACCTCTTATGCGACTGCAGCGCTTGATCAGGAGTTGCTGAAGGAATTCACTTGGGCGGCGATTTGCCTGGACGAAGCACAGAACATCAAAAATGCTCAAACGAAGCAGTCGGTAGCTGTGCGCAGCTTCCCGGCTTTACACCGGATTGCGCTGACAGGAACACCTATTGAGAATAGATTATCTGAGCTGTGGTCCATTTATGATTTTATAACCCCAGGTTATCTGGGTAGTGCCAAAGCCTTTAACGACCGATTCAGTAATGCCATTGAGAAGGAACGCGACGAGAAGCGTACAGCGGACTTACAGAATCTCGTGAAGCCGTTCATGCTACGCCGTAAGAAAAAGGATCCTAATATTCAGCTCGATCTTCCAGATAAAAACGAGATGAAGACCTATGTCCATCTGACAGCTGAACAAGCTGCGCTCTATGACCAGACCGTAAACGGACTGCTCGACCGTATGCAGAAGTTGGAAGGTATTGAGCGTAAGGGCGCTATTCTTGGGGCTTTGACCGGACTTAAGCAGCTATGTGATCACCCGATGCTTGTGACTAAGGAGGCCCTCCCTGAAACCGATTCGGATAATAAACTGGATACCAGTCTACTCATTAACCGTTCCTCTAAACTTGAAAGACTGCTGGATATGGTTAAGGAACTGCGTGCAGAGGATGAGCGCTGTCTCATCTTTACGCAATATGTCGGGATGGGAAAAATGCTTCAGGCTGTTCTACAGCAGGAGCTTGGGGAGCCTGTCCTTTATTTGAACGGAAGCACCTCCAAACAGGCGCGTGACCGAATGATTGAGCGATTCCAGACGCCTGCATCTTCCGCGGACGAAGGGTCCAGACGTCCAGATGCACCACCGTCTGATCAGCCGAATGTATTCATCCTTTCTCTCAAAGCCGGAGGTGTCGGTCTGAACTTAACCGCAGCCAATCACGTATTTCACTTCGATCGCTGGTGGAATCCGGCCGTTGAGAATCAGGCGACAGACCGCGCCTATCGGATGGGCCAGACGCGTGATGTACAGGTGCATAAGTTCATCGCTCTCGGGACGCTCGAAGAAAAGATTGATGAGATGCTGGAGAGTAAGCAGCAGCTAAGTGATAATGTCATCTCCAGCTCCGAAGGCTGGATTACCGAGCTGTCTACTGAGGCTTTGAAAGACCTATTTACATTACGGAGAGGCTTAACAGACTAATCTTAACGCTTGCAACGACCATCAAAAGGAACATTCGCATCTACGCGGATGTTCCTTTTTTCAATCAGTAGAATTTATCTTCAGTACTGGATTAAAGAACGCTCACCATTGCTCGGACATCTTAAAGGTGACTGCGAGATCATCATCACCTGAAAGTGAGTTAACCACCAAAGTAACCGGCTCATTCTGAAGCTCGTAAGAGAGTCGCTCGTTAAGCAAATTAACAGCCAAATTCGCATAAGCACCGGAGATTCCCGATCCTGTACCTTGCATAATCACCTTTCCACCCGTGACCGTAGTGCAGGTGTAATTCACCAGCAATGCCGTGTCCGTGACAGGAATATCCGTAGTTGGCGTTGGGAAATTTTCGAATGTCCCATCCAGAGTGCCACCTGCGACGACCATATATCGCACAGGTCTTTTGGATAGAATATCTAAAGCCGCCGGTCTAATCTCAGCCGCAAGACCTTGTGGAATAGTAAAGGCAGAACTCCTCATAAAGCTAATCGCCGCGAAGTCAGTCGATGTAACCGATACATTATCACGGATTTCCGAGGTTATACGGCTTACTTGAAACACTTCCAGATTAACAGCTGTCCAGACACCGTTCACATCCACAAGAAAAACCTGAATCTTCAATTGTTCCTGTGAATACACAAAATTAAATTGGAATAAATCCTCTACAATAGTGTAGGTCTTGCTTGACGTTTCCCGATATTGCAGCTCAAATAATTCTTCAATAAAGACTGTCTGAGGACTTGCACTATTGGCTAAACCCGTTAAATAACAAGCCGCGCCAGCTGATCCATTGTTAACCACTTTGATCACAACTTGATCTATTGGACGAGTACCGTCGACAGGTAAATTAATGATGGTGTTTGTAGAGAGGACAGGCAATGTCGTCACACCTCCTATTCATATCAAATTATATATATATGGTATGCAATCATTTTTTAGAATTCTTGGATTGATATTAAAATAGAGATGTGCTTCACCGAGCATAAAATACAGATTTGCCACCAAATAAAGGATGTGGTAAACTCGACTTAACTTTTTATGAACGGAGGGTTACGTGTGATAGACTTTATCCGAGTTAGAACTTTGCGCGGCTAATTGAATAGCGCTAAAGCTCTGCCCATGTGCAGAGGACTCAGGATAGGTCTACCCATTTAACTCCATAGAAGCCAACAAACCAACTGCTACTCGTAAGGGATTAGGTTATCATTTCCCTACGCCCCAGCCGTTGTTTAATTCGATATATCTATGGAAGACCCTAATGTCGTAACGGAGATTTCTCCTTACACATTTGTTCTGACGTCCTCTAACGAACCGTAAGCACAGGCAGATGTCCTGTGTTTTTTTGCGTTTACTATTTACTACTGGAGGATGAATAAATATATGGAACAACTACGAGAAAAAGCTATTATAGTCGGTGTCCAGCTACAAAACGAAACAAACTTCGATTATTCGATAGAAGAACTCAGTAATCTGGCAGCTGCCTGTGACATAGAAGTTGTCGGAGAACTTAGTCAGAAGGCAAGCCGGATCAACCCTTCCCACTATATCGGCACAGGCAAAATCCAAGAAGTATCTGCGCTCTTAGAAGCACATGATGCTCCTATTGTTATTTTTAATGATGAGCTGTCTCCTTCACAGATTCGCAATTTGGAGTCTTCTCTAGGCCGTCAGGTCATTGACCGAACGATTCTGATCTTGAATATTTTCGCAGAACGAGCAAAGACCAAAGAAGCACAGCTGCAAGTAGAAGTAGCCAAGCTGCAGTATATGCTGCCCCGCCTGACAGGTCTCCGAGAATCCCTCGGAAGACAAGGCGGTGGTGCTGGGCTGAAGAACAGAGGCGCTGGTGAAACGAAGCTGGAGCTGGATCGCAGAAGAATAGAAGAACGCATTTCAGCGTTACAAGTTGAGCTTCAACAGCAAGTAGCAAGGCGCCAAATTCAGCGAAAGCAGCGGCATAAGAATGAGGTTCCTGTCGTCTGTCTCGTCGGCTATACAAATACCGGCAAGTCCAGCTTAATGAATGTGATCGTGGAGACGTATCATCCCGGCTCTAATAAGCAAGTGTTCGCCAAGGATATGTTATTCGCTACGCTGGAGACATCCGTTCGGAGCATTGAGCTACCGGATCACAAAACCTTTTTATTAACAGATACCGTCGGATTCGTCAGCCAGCTTCCCCATCATCTGGTCAAAGCCTTCCGCTCCACGCTCGAAGAGGTGACCGAAGCTGACTTATTGATTCACGTAGTCGATATTTCCGATCCACAGCATGAGCAGCATATGGCCGTCACTGATGAGACTTTGAAAGCGCTCGGCGCGGACCAAATTCCAACGGTTTATGCCTACAACAAAGCTGACCTAACTGACTTGCCTTACCCTCACCTTGAGGGTGACAATGTCTATCTCTCTGCCAAACAAAATAGTGGGGTAGCTGAACTTACAGATCTGATTCGCAGCCATGTGTTTACGGATTATGTACAGTGTGAAATTCTGATTCCATTTGATCGCGGCAATGTAGTCTCCTATTTCAACGAGCATGCCCATGTTCAATCCACTAGCTATGAAGAAACAGGCACACGGCTTGCGCTAGAATGTAGAAAATCTGATTTCGAGAAATTCCGCAACGACTTTGTTGAGCTTTAGGCTATTAGACACAGCAAAGGGGCTGTCCCATAAGTCATAAATGACTCAGGGACAGCCCCTTCTTTTTCTTATTGGTGGAGCTGAATCCGGTTAACTACCCGAAACATTTCACTTAGTGTGCAAGTAATTTATCCAACAAACGAATGATCATCGCAACCGACTCCGCACGGGATGCAGCATCATTTGGTTTGAACAATTCGTTGCCTTTACCAGTTACTATGCCAGCAGTTGCAAAAGCATTGATTTGTTCTGAAGCCCAGTTCGTAGCTACATCCAAAAATAGATTGGATGCGTTAGGAACATAGTTTGTCAGCCGAGCAAGCATTGCAACGATCTCAGCGCGGGAAATTTCTTGATTCGGATGGAAAGAGCCATCACTATAACCCGTAATTACCCCTTTAGCTTGTAATGCTGCAATCGATTCTGAAGCCCAATGCCCTTGCGTGTCAGAGAAAGATGAACCGCTTGAATTCGGTAGACCAAAAGCTTTTGCTACCATTGTGGCGAACTCGGCGCGAGTTACCTTTTGATTCGGATGGTAAGAACCATCACTATAACCCGTTACAATCCCCATCTTAGCTGCACGCTCCACTACAGAGGCACTCCACGAAGATGCCGGAACATCCGTAAAGTTTATAGCGGGAGCAGACTTCTCTTTTTCCACGATAGCTTTAACTGCATCTACATTTACCTTGTCGTTGAATACCGGCTTCGACGCTGTTGGCTTCGATGTCGATATTGGCGGTGTTGGCATCGCTGTTGGCTTTGGTGTTGGTGGTGTTAGCGTTGCTGCTGGTGTCGGTGTTGATGTTGGTGGCGTTGCTGTTGAATACGGTGTTGATGTTGGTGGTGTTAGCGTTGCTGTTGGTGTCGGCGTTGGTGCTGGTGTTGGTGTTGGTGTTGGTGTTGGTGTCTCAGTTTCCGTTGTTTTCTTGACAGAAAACTCATCGATTAATGTACCCGCACTTGTACGTGCCTCCACATGAATCGCATCCTCAGTAATTTTAATAGCGGAGTATACAGGAACGTCTTCATCAAAAATATAATTCAAATAATTATATTGGGTGCCATCATAGAATTTCCAGCCTGAAGCACCACCATCAAGGTATACAGTACCCTCATTGGTAGCTTTATTTGGCTTTCCATCCATCATTGGATAGGTGCGCGCATATACATGATCATGACCAACCAGAACCAAATCGACTTTTTTCTTTTCTAATATGGGTGCAAAATAGGTTTGGGTGTACTCAACAAGGGATTCTCGGCCATTCTCTGTATGATAAGCTGGACGGTGGAACATAACGACAGTCCATTTTTTATCATTCTGATCCAAATCGTCCTTTAACCATGATGCTTGATCAACCATCTGTTCCTCTGTGCCTTCTGAGTTCAATACGACAAAATGAGTATCATCGACTTCATAGGAGTAAGCATATTGCAGTTGGGATTCTGGTCCGTTTTCCGGGAAATTCGCACCTTTGGTGAACACATCCTTCCCTTCACTCTTCACATCATGGTTGCCCAGTGTTAGTGCAGTCGGGAGTTTTGTTGCATAAACAGAAGATGCTAGCCAGAACTTTTGCCATTCTTCGAATGCGCCGCCCACATCAACCATATCTCCACCATGCATAATAAACTGTGTTGATGGATATTGTGTCAAAGCGTTAGTCATTAGCTCTTGATAGATTTGTAATCCTGGTAGTTGATTCGTATGGGAATCCGTAATAAACAAGAATGAGGTCGGTGTTGATTTATCCTGATCGACAGTAGAATATTCATGCCACTCCGACCATTGGTCTTCATAGCCTACACGATATTTGTAAGTGGTATCTGCTTTCAAGCCCTTAACCAGGACATTATGAAACCGGATTTCACCCTTCGTTCCATTTTCCTTCATACTAAGCACCTGCAGCTCACTCTCAGCTTGCTGCTGCTTTACTTTATTGTTGTCTGGGCTTGCACCTGCTCCCCATTCACCAGTTTCGATGTATTGAATATACGTAGAGGTTTGATCTGGTTTTGTTTGCCAGGCAGCACTCAGTTGTGAAGACATATCCTCTGCGACATAGGTTTGAATATATTGCGGTTCATTCATACCATACTGCTCTACAACTTCATAATTGACAACCTTACTGTTCTGATCACCGATGACTGCTTGTACCTGATAGGTTCCAAGTGCCAATGTAGTGAGGTCTGTTATTAACTGTCCTTTGGCATCTGTTTTACCAAGGCTGCCGCTCAATAACTGACTACTAACATCAGCTTCAGGGATATAACCTGTTGTTTGTCCGTCTGCGAGAATAACCTCGTAAAATCCATTCTTAGCTGCTGTTGAAGCATAGTAACGTTCACCATCATTTGCAACCATGATTACATTAGAAGATGTATCATCATCCTCATATACACTAGACGTAACAGTGTTAACTGTAGCGACTGAGCTTTGCTTTAATAATCCAGTGAAAACAATATCCGCACCTTCAAACGGCTTGCCTCCATGGTCTAACACTGTAAAGGTAGAAGGTGTACCCAAACCAACTCCCGTCATTTTCAGCTGATAGGGGAAACCGATTGTATAATGAATAGGCGCAGCTAATGGTGTACTCGTCTGAACGCCGCCAGCAGTAAGACTCGCATTACTCATTGTTATGGTTTTATACGCTTCGCCACGCTCTAAAACGGCATGAGAGCTCACTCTGAAGTTAACAGTAACGACATTTTGAGCTGCTGCTATTACGTTATCAAGTGCTACTTGAACCATGCCGTGCTCATTATCAATATCTGAGGTTAGGGAGACTCCAGCCGCCTGAGTAATGCTTTCAACTTGAAGGGTGCTTGCATCATAATTTAAGCTGAATTTTGCCTGCTCTGCTTTCAAGTAATCTTTAATATTAATATGAACAGGATAGATTTCATTACTTATTGCTTCTTCGTCTGCAGTCATGAACAAACGCTCTCCTGCATTTATTGTGAAGGTGAGTTTTTTTGCTGCCGGGTTACCATTCTTGTCCTTCACTTCAATCACAAGCTCATGATAACCGCCATCTACATATTCTCCTGGGTAAGTTAATAAATTTGTATCTGGAGAATAGTGCACTTCATCCGTGATATCCGTTCCATCTAACTGAACAGATAAGGTACCCAAATCCAGACCTGATCCGTTATCTGTCAGCTCAACCTTCAATTCATCAAGTGGAGTGTTTAAGACTTCATTTTCAACAGGGGCTTTAGGTTTAATGGCAGGAACGTCCTTATCCTCATCAACTTCATCATAGATAAAAGTAATATCATCTACCCAAATAGAGCCCTTGTTTTTCTTGCTCATATTCGATTGTTTCAATTGGAAAAACAATTCAAGAACAATCGGACCCGGTTTACCCTGCGGAATATCTGCCTCGATATATTTCCAGCCGGACCAGTTGATACCCACTTGATTTACATCATAAAATTCTGCCTGGAAAGAAGATCCGCCTATATCTCTAAATTTTGTCGTCAGCAAATGTCCTTCATTGTTTGCATAAACCCACATGCCTACTTTAGTAGGGTAACCTGTAACTGGGATATTCCCCGTTTTATACCCGACTTCAATTTGAGAGGGGTTATCTACTATGCCGATCATATCGTAATCAATTCTAGCCGAATATTGCCCATTTCTTACAAGCTTCTTGTTATCTTCCAAATGCAGCGTAGCATTATACATACGTTTAGGATTAAATTTCACATCATTGATTCCATCTTCAAAATCTTCGACCAGGATGGATGGCGTAGTATCATCTGCTGCGTAGACATAATTATTCTGACTAAAGTCTGTATTAAACCCTCCTCCTAGCAACGTTATCGCTGATGCAATCACTATTGTCTTACGTAATGTATTCATGCGCTTATCCTTCCCCCCTGTTAGTAAAGTATTGATCAATGAGTACTATAACAGTTCAATGTAAAATTAAACCTTTGCTATTATTAAAGATTTAAATTGTATGCATGACGTAATATGCAAGAGTCACAAAGAGGTGCAATACAGCTGCTCAAGCTTTAATGACTACGAACTAGAACTATTGAATCCACACGAAAAAAAGACACCCTAGATGGTGTCTTTACTGAAACTACGTATGACGGACAAACGGATGGTGAAGTGATTTTTCAGGAAGATTACTCTTCTTGGGACCCTCTTAGCTGTTAAATCTTATAAATGTAACTTCTAGTCCCAATTCTTGAAAAGACAGTGCACTCAGAGCCTCTATTTTCCGCTCCGGGTAAGACAGAACCTGTAGATAGTCGCTGTAAATAATTAAAATCAGGATGTATCGACTCATTCGTAAGAAAAGCTGAGGTATTGCTTCCGGGCGATCTTTCCTCATTAAGTGAGGCTATGATGACTTCTGCAGTGGTTATCCCAATGCCGTGGCCATAATACAGGTCTTCTTCAAGCTTAACAGCATTCTCACCCTGCCATTCTGGCTTGCTAGGCGCATGATCTGGATTCCTGAAATACACAATATCTCCCCGCAGCATCTGATCCTTATTATAGTTCGTAATTAAGCGCAGATTCTCGTCGTAGTTCCAATCCCATAAGAATAAATCAGTAAAATACCTATTAAAGGCTTCTTCACCTATAGCTTCAATTGTCGCCCTGTACATAACAATGACCATCGCTGTCGCACATTCGAAGGCATATAAATGTCCGTTCTGAAAAATGTCTTTTATCCCCACCGAAGGCGCCACACCAGCGTTTAGCTGTAGTCCTCCAATATCTGTACGCGTCCAAAACTGCGGGTTGCAGCGCGACTCATCAAATGTTGCAAAATCCGCTCCACTGTTATTTAAAGCTTCCGCCGATTCCACGATGCTGTCTCTCATTTTCCGTTCAAAGTCAAGGGCATCGGGTGAACGAACTTCCTTCACCATGCTTAGTCCCTCCAATATTATAGGTTCTAAATATAGGTTATTGTACGTGTTCGCTGCCCAGTTGGTGCTTAATTCATTTTATTCCCCTGACTCAACAAACCACTGATTGAGCTGCCTGGTCTCTTCCGTCAAAATATCCAAATATAAAGAAGTGCGGTATCCCGTGTCCTTTAAGCTTTTTCCCGTAATCTCTGCTATGCGATTTAATCTGTACAGCAATGTGTTGGTATGAATATGTAAAAAAGCGGCGGATTCCTTCAAGTTTCCACTGAGTGATAAATAAACGGCAATGGTTTTTAGAAAATCACTTTTATGCTCGCGATCATGCTCTTTTAGGGGATACAGTAAAGGACTTTTACGGGTCCGACTACGTTTTTGCTCTATAATAGCCGGAACATACGCCCAAAATCCAATATCCTCATACAATAGTAACTCTCGGCCATGAAAAGGCAGCAGCTTCTTGATTTCCAGAATGGAACCCGCTTCCCAGTACGCAATGGCTGCCGACATATACTCAGTGTAATCCAGGCTACAGCCTGCAGCCAGCATACAGCTCTCACTCTTACGCATATCCTCGATAATTTTGTGCATGAACGAATACAGACCACCCGTACCTTCCATGCGAAAGCTGAATGAAAACAATATAATTAACCGATTGTGCTCAGCAGTCAGAAATAATAATTTCAGCCCCGGATAGGAGGCCATAGTTTGCCGAAACCGAAGTACGAAGTGGTCATTGATGACCTTGTCACTCTCAAACACGCTAATATAATATTTGTCCGGCAAAAGAATCGACCAAACTTCCGCGTCCTGCTTGATATTCGCTTCATTGTCATAATGGGAGGTGAGCAGCTTCCAGAAAAAATCCTCCTGCGTTTTCTCCTGCTTCGTCTTCCAACCCCGTTGCTTCAATATATAACGACCAACGATGGCCGCCGCTTTCTCTACAATATTCTCTGCGTGTCCTTCAACTAGATTGCCTGCATCTACTACCCATATGTACCCGAGAATTTCCTTCTGATGTTTGATGCAAATAGCGAGTCGGGGGCCAAGACCTACCTCCATGACCGCAGGAATCCGAATCGGACGTGTAGCGCTCTCAAGCTGCTGCATAATCCCCTTCTTGCGTAAGCCAATAATGACAGCGTTAGGTACACGCTTTCCAATAATGGTCGAAATTCTCGCGGAATCACTCTCAAATTGATGGGAGCTGTATCCGATCACATGGTGATTGCTGTCCTCAATCGTAACTTGGGATTGAAGAGATTCACTAATCGCATCCGCCAACGATTCCATACTATCGAAGAAACGATCAAACAATGGATCCTTTTCCGTCACTAGCCCCACCCCTGCCTGAAAAAATGCCGAACCTTGTACTTTAGAGTGATTTTATTATAGTATGCGTGCTCCCCGCTGACTATAAGATTATGGGATGGGGCGAGATGGCGGGACCTTGAGATCGCCGGGTGGAGGAGTTACGAGGTTATAGAGTTGCGTGGGGGCGTATTTGCTGAGTACAGGTTACGTTGGTTGCGAAATGGCGAGGTTATGGAGTGGCGTGGGACGGAGTTGCAGGTTACGTTGCTGCGGATTACGGGAAGCGAGGTGACGGAGTGGCGCGACAACACTTAAACCGCTACTTGATAGAGCCCCTTTAGAGTTTTTAGGGAATTCCTCCCTAAAATTCTGTATTTTAGGCTTGGTTTACTACTAATCAGGGAAAAACTCCCTAATATTCAACCGATCAGGTTATTATTGGGCATATTCTTCGTATTTTTAGGGAGAAATTCCCTAATTATAGCGTTTCAAGCTATTTTCGCGTAATTTTTAGGGAGGATTTCCCTAAAAATCATCACCAACACACATCCACCCGATCCAACCATCTTCATAACGCAGTCCTACAACCTTTAACACCGAACTAGTAGACTTCTGCTGGATCTAGCACACTGAAGCCGATTCTAGCTACCTCCTGGATCGAACTAGCAAACTTCTACCGGATCTCCCCCACATCGAAAGGAGCCAAAAATATTACTCCCAGAAACAACAAACAGCAAACTCCCATAGCGGGAATTCGCTGTCTATTGTCCCTAAATATCACCACTCACTTGGAACGCATCTATTCATCTCAATTTAGCTCTATTTAGCTCATCGTGAACGTCTGCTCCATAGCTTGTTCTACCGTAAAATGTTTCTCGCCAAGTGCTTCAGCCACGGCTTGGCAGGTGATTTTACCGTTGGCGACATTTACGCCGCTTCTTAGGCCGGCATTATCCTGAATCGCCTTAATCACACCTTTATTGGCAATTTGCAGGGCGTATGGAACGGTGACATTGGTTAAAGCGATCGTCGAAGTTTTGGCCACAGCGCCCGGCATATTAGCAACAGAATAATGCAGCACGCCGTGCTTGATAAATACAGGATTATCATGTGTTGTCACTCTGTCGATCGTCTCTACGATACCACCTTGGTCAATGGCCACATCGACAATCACCGATCCCGGCTTCATGGTCTTGACCATTTCTTCTGTAACCAGCTTCGGTGCTTTCGCACCCGGAATCAACACCGCACCTACCAGCAGATCTGCCTCAGCTACCACTTTGGCAATATTGTAAGGGTTAGAGATCAGCGTATTGATCTGTGCCCCAAAAATATCATCTAATTGACGCAATCTTTCTGCACTGAGGTCAACAATTGTAACATCAGCACCCAAACCGATAGCCATTTTTGCAGCGTTTGTACCTACTACTCCACCGCCGATGATGCTAACTTTGCCACGACTAACCCCGGGAACACCGGAGAGAAGAATCCCTTGTCCGCCATAGTTTTTTTGCAAAAACTGAGCGCCAAGCTGAACAGACATCCGGCCCGCCACTTCACTCATCGGTGTTAATAACGGCAAGGTACGTTCATGAACAACTGTCTCATACCCGATGGCAAAGACACCCTTGTCTTTGAGCGCAGCGGCCAGAGAAGGTTCAGGCGCAAGATGCAGATACGTGAACAAAATAAGGCCTGGACGGAAATAAGGGTACTCGCTTTCGAGCGGTTCTTTCACTTTCATCACCATTTCGGCAGAGCTCCAGACCGTAGCTGCGTCCTGAATCAGCTTCGCTCCGGCAGAAGCATACTCTTCGTTCGGAAATCCACTTCCCACACCAGCCCCAGCTTCCACCAGCACTTGATGTCCTTCTTTAATAAGGCTAACTACACCCGCAGGCGTTATGGCTACACGATTCTCATTATTTTTAATTTCTTTAGGCACTCCGATAATCATCATTCATCTCTCCCGTCTAATGTAGATCCCTTATGTAAAGAATGATAACATACGCTTAGTATTCCCAATTTGGTAAAAAATTAAAATATTATCTATCATCATTGTGTTTTTACACAAAGGATTCGACTTAAACCGCCCAGTAACTTTATGTCATTTGGTACCCAACACAACCCTAATCATTATCTCATAAAAAAAGACACTGCTTAAAGTGTCTTTTTGACGATTTTGTATGAAATTAAAGCACTACTTCCATATTGGAATGTTATGTTTGGTGACGCGTATTACTTTGACAGTAATAACAACACCGTTTCTAGGATTACATTTACCCCTTTTTCACAGTCTTCATAGGAGGTAAGCTCCTCTTCACAATGACTTTTCCCCCTCACACTAGGTACAAACACCATCGCGGATGGCAGAAAGCTGGCTACGAACTGAGCATCATGCCCTGCGCCACTTGCGATCTTCCGTTTTGAATAACCCAAGGCTTGTGCCGCTTGCTCCACTAAATCACATATACCCCGGTCAAACCATACTGTTTCTCTGCCCCAAAGCTTGGTCTTACTCACTTTGCAGTCCTTTAGCATCTCCGGTAAACCATGGATAATATCTTCTACCTCATGAACAATCTCCATATCCTTATGTCTAGCCTCGATCGTGAAGATCACTTTATTGGGAATGACAGTATGAATATTAGGAAGAACGTTCAATCTGCCCATGGTATACACTAGCTCAGAGTCGAGCGCACTCAGCGCGCCTCGCAGCTCCGTGATCAGATCTGTGGCAGCGAACAAGGCATCCTTGCGCATCGCCATAGGTGTGGTGCCCGCGTGATCCGATTCACCCGTCACTTCTATCTCATAACAGGCCATACCAACTACACAATCAACCAAACCAATCGATAGTTCCTCTAATTCCAGCACAGGACCTTGCTCGATATGAAGCTCCAAATAAGCAGTGGCTTCGGTAATACGATTGCTCATTTCTCCCTTATACCCACTTTTCTCGAGCGCTTCTCCAAAAGTAATGCCCTCTGGATCTTTTTTTTTCAGCATTGTCGCCTTATCGAACTTCCCGGACAGCACACCAGAGGCCATCATCGAAGGCTCGAAGCGAGCTCCTTCTTCATTTGTGAAATTCATAATGGTCACTGGTAGCCTCGGCTTTATTCCGTGATCCACGAGTGTGCGGACTACCTCTAGTCCAGCGATTACCCCAAGGATACCATCGAATCTGCCGCCTTTTTTCACAGTATCCATATGCGAACCAATTACGATAGGAGGCCCAGATGCTACACCCGCAAGCGTAGCGTACATCGTGCCCATGTCGTCCATCTTCACAGACATCCCCAGCTCTTCACAGCAAGCGCAAAAATAATTCCGAACCTTAACATCCTCTTCCGTCAGCGATAACCGGGTCACGCCATTTTTATCTGTACGCCCAAAATTCGCAAATGCCTCAATCGTATTCTTTAATCTCTCACCGTTCACGAATATTTTTTGCAATTGCATCGTAGGTCCCTCCGCTTCGAGCGTTCATGATTTTATAGACTTTCTATATATGTTATACCAATCGATATGATTGTCATTTTACATACTGTAATAATTATTATTCGCGTAATGTTACAACAAAATAGAGGTAGCAATAAGTAAACTAAAGTAGTATATACAATCTTTTGAGACGGAGGGTAAGCTTAAGATAGCTATTTATCCAGTTCTACCAAGGAAAGGAGCAGCACATGAATCTAAGCATTGTGGTCCCAGTATACAATATAGAACATTATATAACCCCTATGTTTAATTCACTCCTTACCCAAAGTGAACCGCATTTCGAGGTTATTATCGTTGATGACGGATCTACGGATAACACTTACAACGTTATAGCAAATATTCTCGCACTTCACCCCACCCTTTCCTGCAAAGTCATTCGAACAGAGAATCAGGGGGTTAGTTCGGCTAGAAATAGAGGCCTAGCAGAAGCCACAGGGAATTATGTGTTGTTTCTGGATGGAGATGATTATATTTCTGCAGACTTAGTGCGGACCATTCATACCTATATCCATGACGCTGGCCCCGAGATTATCTGCTGGGGTTATAACCATGTTTCAGAGGATGGAGTCACTACTTTGAGTTATACATCCGCTTATAGCGACATAACAGGCAGTGAAGCGCTGACTCATATTTTTGTGGACAAAAGCTTACGAATATGGACAGGGAGCATTGCGTACAAACGGGAATTGTTACTCCTTCATGATCTCCAATATACGGAATGCTGTGTGAATGGAGAAGATCAGGAATTCATCTACAAAGCCTTATCCAGAGCCGCCAGAGTTGTCACGCTTCCGGATATTCTATCGTTTTATTTACAAAGAAACACGTCAATTTCCAACAGCTATAATGTGAAAAAATTTGATGTCGTCGATGTATTCAAACGGGTCGATGCCTACTTTCAGGCACATCCCTTTGAGCAGTTGGATACGATATCCCCTTATATAAGAAATCGTGAGCTGATCGAGAATTACTTTTTCAACATAAAGACCTGTCTAAATGAGACAGAAGGGGTAAGCATTCAGGAGTTACTTCGCGACATCGATCATACCTATCCTGAACTAAATCAAGAAATGTATGAACTCATAAGACGTTATAGGGGCAATGATCGAAGATTAGCCCTTTATATCCGAGCATTCTTAATCTCCCCGCTTCTATATCACAGATTCATTTCTGTGGAGAGAAGCTTATCCAGGTTCAAGCGAAGGGAATCTAGAATATGAAGAAGATGCTGATCTATGCCTATACCGAATTTAATTTGGGCGATGATTTATTCATAAAGGTGTTGTGTGAGAGATATCCGGATACGGAGTTCAGAATCTGCGCTCCACACCTATACAAGCTATGCTTCAAAGAGATCAAGAATCTCAAAGTGATTCCTTCCGATTCCATTTTCTTAAGAGGTATTGCCTATATTTGCAGAAGATTAAAGATACATAATCTGGCGCAAAAATTCATGGCAAATCACTCCGATGGCGTTGTTCATATCGGCGGATCGATTTTTATGCAGGCAGAGCATTGGGAAGAGCATTTCAAGAACGCAGAAGCTATTCGGAATAAGAATAAGCCCTACTATTTATTAGGATCGAATTTCGGCCCTTATACAGATAAAGAATATTATGAGGAACATAGGCGGATTTTTAAGGACTATACAGACATCTGCTTTAGAGAAAAGTACTCTTATGATTTATTTGAGGATCTGAATAATGTCCGTTTAGCACCCGATATTATTTTTCAGCTTAACCCGTCAGATCTTCACACCGAACCGGAGGATTATATCGTCTTATCCGTCATTAAGCCTTCTGCTAAAGGTCTGAACGGTTTTGACAACCTCTATTATGAAAAAATGAAAGAACTCGCAATTTATTTCATTGAAAAAGGCTACGCTGTTCATTTCATGTCATTTTGTGAACACGAAGGTGATCAGCTGGCGATTGAGGAAATCCGGAGTCTTATGGGTCCCTCCTATGAGGATGCCACCCAAGTGCATTTATATAAAACGAATATGGAAGAGGTCTTGGCCGTTCTAGCCCATTCCAGCTTTATCGTAGCTTCAAGATTCCATGCGATGATCCTCGGGTGGGTATTGGGTAAACCAGTGTTTCCCGTCGCTTACAGCAAAAAAATGATCAATGTAATGGAAGATGCCCAGTTCAAAGGGTTATATACCGATTTCACTACACTGGAGCAGCTCCAGCCTGCACAGGTTTTTGAAAGTATGACTACTCACTATATGGATGTCACACCGCAAGCCAAACATGCCGAAAGGCATTTCGAGCATCTGGATACGTATTTATCGCTTTACGAAAGGAGGATACGTTATGAGAGCCAAGCGGAGCATTCTTAACTTATCTTTTGGACTCGGGAGTCAACTCATCACGATCATCCTCGGTTTTTTTATCCCCCGACTGATTATGGTCAACTATGGCTCAGAGGCCAATGGTTTAATCGCTTCTATTGTACAAATTATTAGTTATTTGGCACTGCTGGAAGCCGGCGTAGGCGCCGCTTCGATCCAAGCCCTATATAAGCCAGTAGCTTCGGATGATAAGAACCACATCAACTCTATTTTGGCCGCCACCTCTAGCTATTATAAAAAAACAGGCATTTATTATTTCTTCGCCGTCCTTCTAATCGCCACCGTGTATCCATTAGTGATCACTTCTGACATCGATCGATTATCGATTATGCTCATTATTTTACTTACAGGGATGGGCGGAGCGATCAATTATTATTTTCAAGGGAAATTCAAAGTGCTTCTCGCTGCAGAGGGAAAAAGCTATGTAGAGACTTCTATAGTCACCGTAGCTAATATTCTGAACAATGTAATTCGGATTCTGTTATTACTTCAAGGCGTTAACATCATTGCTGTGCAAGCTTCCTACTTCATACTGACCATACTTCAAATCGTCGTCTTCTATATTTATATCAATAAGCATTACAAATGGATCAACCTAAATCTTAAACCAGACTATGAAGCCATTGGTCAAAAAAATTCCGTCTTAGTCCATGAGATCTCCTACTTAGTGTTTAGAAATACTGACGTGCTAATCCTGACTATATTTACGAACTTAAAGATCGTCAGCATTTATGTCATGTACAACATGATTTTTACGATTGTAGATAACATCGTCCAAACCATAAACGGAAGCGTGAAGGCTGCTCTCGGTCAGAGCTTTCATGAGAGTAAAGAAGCTTTCATTAAATTTTATGATGCTTACGAAGTGTATTTTATGGGGCTCATTTTCTCGATTCTAACGGTAGCTTACATTCTAATTCTACCTTTTATGAAACTGTATACCGCTGGGGTAAATGACGTGAATTATATCGATATGTGGCTGCCGATCCTGTTCGTAGTCATCAAATTATTAACCAATGCCAGAGCTTCTTCTAATAATGTGATTACGATCGCCGGACATTTCAAGAACACACAGAACCGTTCCATTCTAGAATCCGCTATCAATCTAGTCGCTTCTATTGTCTTCGTTATCTTTATGGGGATTTACGGTGTATTGATGGGGACGATAGCCGCTCTCTTGTACCGTTCCATAGATATCGTGGTCTATGCTAGCAGACATCTGCTGGATCGGAGCCCTTGGGTCACTTTTAGAAGATGGCTAACGAATGCAGTAGTTTTTGTGGGCATTATTCTGGTCTCCAGCGCCATCGACATCCCTATCCATTCCTATGCAGGAATTATGTTGTGGGGTGTACTGTTAGGGCTTGTGATCCTGCCCGTATATTTCGTAATTGCCTCCTTAATGGAACGGGAAGTATTCCTATATACATGGGGGCATCTCAAAACGTATCGATATAAACTCAAAAGTAAAATTGCAGCTAGACCTAAGGTAAGTGGTTTATCCAAATAACACAGCAGGAGGCCCCCAAATGGATCATAGCGAGGTTTTGCAGCAAGCCTGTTACGTCTTTCTAAATGACCTTAATGATGAAATCAACCATTCATCTGCCCTTCAATTGGATGATCAAGAGATATTCCAACGATGCCGCATGATCATAGATAAAGAACAAAATCCGCAAGTTAAAACCTATCTAGAAATCTTATCTGAGGTGATCCGTGCTTATCTCACAGGGAGAGCTTCAGAAGATGCATTAAGGTTCTATCTGTCAGAGCAATTCAGTATTGTGAACGAAGAAATTGACGGGTTAATCCATGGGATCGTTGCAATCAAACATCAGTCCTCCCATACGGATACTTCACACTCAGCACTCCTTTCCTTTGCCGATTATCCCAAGGTTAGTGTCATTATCACTACTTACAATAGAAAGGCATTTCTATATCAAGCGATCCAAAGCATCTTAAAGCAAGACTATCCTTATATAGAGATCACAGTTATTGATGATTGCTCTACAGATGGCACGGAAGAGTTAATGCATCAAAGCTTCGGAGGCGAGTCACGGGTAATCTACATGCAGAACGAAAAGAATAGCGGGCCGGGAAATAATCGCCGTAAGGCTTTTGCTGCTCATGGTGATGGTGAGTATGTTCTTTTTCTCGATGATGATGACTATCTGATTGACATGAATTATTTAAGTAAGGCTGTGGACTTTCACAATCACCATCCCGAAATAGCATTCGTGGCTGCTAATGTGTTTCTTGAATTTTCAAAGGCCAAGCAACTGAAGATCAGTAGCCTACAGCTAAGCAGGATTATTAAGAAGCAGGATTATTTCATGAATTTCGAGAAAAAAGGATATCCGAAGCCCTCCTCCACCTTAACAACTGTCTTTAAGCGTGAGGCTTTAATGGCTATGGATATCCTGAATATGAACATGGTTAACGATGCTTCTATTTATCTGCGTTCCTTGCTCATCGGTGATGCTGGCTTCATAGATACCCTTGCCGGTGTGTACAGATTACACGGGGACAACATTACTTTTAATTTGAGTCAGCGATTCTTAATTGAGAATCTGGAGGAGAAGCTGTTAATTAAGAATATGGCCGTTCAGAAATATGGCTATCACGAGCAGGAAATGACGGAATGGTTTAACCATAATGCATATGATACGATCTCATACTATTTATTAAATTCTGCGAAAGACGCCACAGACTTTAAATTCATGTATCATTGGGCCCTTAACCATTGCCCGCCGATCTACAATCAATTAAGAAATGAATTCCGTACAAAGCTTATTAAAAAACAATTATTACGGATCTCATTACTTCGAACGCTGCTCGGAAGATGATTCACGCATTAGCTTATCGAGCAGCAGTAAAAATCCTTTTACCTCTTCTTTAGGGATGTCTGCGTACTTGTCTCCAATACTGATCTCGCAATAAGAACTATGTTCTCCCGTTGGTCTTATCGCTGCGCTTAAACCGATTCCTGTTGCCTCATATGCAGAAGACAGGATCGGTTCAATGCTCTCCCTAGACATTTGAAAATGCATATGAAACATGTTGGAGACAGGCTCAGCAGGTAACGTAGTCACCGCATGACATTGATTAACTAAAGCAGCAAGCTCTTTAGCCCCTTCATAATACTGCTGCATCTTATCTACTCTTTGCTGGTAGTAATAATCAGAGGAAATAATGTATGGATACAGACTGATTAGGTCGCCACCATGCCGCCGTTTCCATATCTTCGATTGCTTCGTAAACTCCTCACTGCCTGCAAGAATCGCGCCAGCAATTCCTCCGATTCCTTTATACAGTGAGATATAGACACTATCAAAGAGGGCGCAGATCTCAGCAGCTGTCTTTTCATAATAGGGAAGCGTCTCAAGCAATCTTGCGCCATCCAAATGCAGCTTAATTCCCCGAGCACGGCAATGTGCAGAAATCGCTTCAAGCTCCTGATACTCTGGTAACTGTCCGCCAATCTCACGCTGTGGCAATTCAAGCAGCAGACAAGCAATATCATCCTTCATTTGTAATACATCATCCAAGGTAATTAGTCGATTCTTATCCGCAAGTAGGACAGGCTCGATATGATGCAATTCCTTCAACCCATCCTGCTCATGGATCTCTAAATGACATAAAGGGTGATAGGCGACGCTCATGAGTCCTTTTTCATCACACCATATTCTTAAAGCGATTTGCTGTGCCATCGTTCCACTCGGAAAGAAGACTGCTGTTTCTTTTCCCAAAAGCTTCGCCATTTCCGACTGGAAATCCTCAATCACCTTTCCCGATCCATAAATATCAGATGGTGTACTATTCTCTACAGCTTCAAAGGCTTCCTTCAAGACTTGAACATCTCGATCCCCATGTCCTACGATTCGATAAGTCGTTTCATTAAACGCCTCTTGCACTGATTTTTTTCCGTTCATTGGTAGAATTGCCCCTTCCGTGTTTGCCTTGTCCCTAATATAGACGAATTTCAAAAAATCCCATCTTAATTTTACCCGATCTAAGGTGAAAAAACATGAGCGCTGTGCTACAATATTGGAATTGCAACGGCAATCTTAGGGAGGGTTATTGAATCACATGCTCATCATTGGTATCGCCGGCGGCACCGGCTCGGGAAAAACAACCGTAGCCCGCTCCGTCATTGACCGTCTTGGAACGGGAAAGGTAACTTTCATATCTCAAGATAACTACTATAAAGATCATTCACACCTCAGCTTCGCTGAACGTGAATCCATCAATTACGATCATCCTTTCGCTTTCGATAACGAGCTGCTTATTGAGCATCTTAAATGTCTGCGAGAAGATCAGACTGCATATGCACCGGTGTATGACTTTACAGTTCATGCCCGCTCCACTACGGAGACTGTAGAACTGAAACCCAACAATATTGTAATCATCGAGGGACTCCATGTTCTATCCGACGAAAACCTCCGCGATATGCTTGATATCAAAGTCTTTGTTGATGCTGATCCTGATGTACGCATCCTCCGCCGGGTACTCCGCGATATCGAGGAACGCGGTCGGAGCATTCAATCGATCCATCATCAATATTTGAGCACGGTTAAACCGATGCACGAAGCTTTTATTGAGCCATCCAAAAAATACGCCGATTTGATCATCCCTGAAGGTGGCCATAATGAGGTCGGTATCCAGTTGTTGTCCATCCTAACTGAGAAACATTTATATAACGACTGGACGTCCTAAAGTTCTTAAATACCTAGTTCTAACCCTAGCTGTCGAGATTCTCTCGACGGCTTTTTTGCATGTTCATCCCCAAACCTGCAGTTGACTATTCAAAGAATAATCCCACCGCATTTTGGTAATAGCTAATTTCACAGCAGTTTGCGGAAGAGGGATAACAACTATGGGATTTCTAAACAGAACAATAACTAAAATATTCAAAAACCCTACATTAGGGCACCCCAACCCCACTAGAGAATTACCTAAAGAACCTCTCAAAGAAAACCTTCAAGATAATATTGAACATATAAAAAAGACGCTCGGCAATAGCACAGACCTTGTGGTCAGAGATTTCTTCATTGGCTCCAAACATAAGATTAAAGCCGCTATTTTCTATACGGATGGACTTGCTGACAGTAAAGCTATTCAGGATTTCATTCTGGAGTCTCTTGTCTTAGAAATTCCAGATTTGAGCTTAGTACCTGAGAATGACAACTATTCCTTATTAAAAAATCACATGCTTACCGTAGGTGATATCAAAGATGCGACCGAGTTCCATTCTTTGTTAACCTCCTTATTATCCGGAGATGTGATCCTTTTACTAGATGGATACGCTAAGGGTTTCACGATTGGCATGCGTGGATGGAAAGATCGAGGTGTATCAGAAAGTGCCACCGAAACGGTGATCCGCGGACCTAAGGAAGCCTTCACAGAAAGCTTGCGTACCAACACTGCATTAATCCGGCGGAAAATAAAAGATCCAAATCTGTGGTTAGAAACACAACAAATCGGACGTATGACCCAAACCGATGTATCCATTATGTATATCAAAGGAATTGTAGATGATGGGATTGTACAAGAAGTACATACACGTTTAGATCGAATCGACATCGATGGCATCTTGGAGAGTGGTTATATCGAGGAATTAATCGAGGATGAAACCTATACTCCATTTCCAACGATCCATCATACCGAACGACCTGATGTTATTGCAGCTGCGCTAATGGAAGGAAAAGTAGCTATTTTAGTAGATGGAACGCCTATAGTCATGACGGTTCCTACTACATTCGTTTCCTTCATGCAGACCGCTGAGGATTACTACCAACGTGCAGATGTTGGTACCTTAGTTCGGATGCTCCGTTATTTCTGTATATTCATTTCTCTTCTAGCCCCATCCTTATATGTAGCTATTACTACTTTCCATCAAGAGATGTTGCCTACAACCCTACTTATTAGCTTAGCTGCTCAACGGGAAGGCGTACCGCTTCCAGCATTTATTGAAGCCCTCTTAATGGAGCTTGCTTTTGAGATTCTAAGAGAAGCTAGTGTACGCATGCCCCAAACCATAGCCCAATCTGTCTCTATAGTAGGAACGCTAGTCATTGGAACAGCTGCAGTAGATGCTGGCATTGTTTCTGCCGCCATGCTCATTGTCGTTGCTGTTACGGCGATCTCCAGCTTTGTTCTGCCGGCCTTTGATCTCGCCTTGACGGTCAGAATGCTTCGTTTCCCAATGATGTTTCTAGCGGCTTCCTTTGGATTGTTCGGTATCATCATTGGTGTTATCGCAATAGTGCTTCACATGTGTAGCTTGCGCTCCTTTGGAGTTCCTTATATGAGCCCCTTTGCTCCGTTTAATCTTGCTGATCAAAAGGACACCTTTTTCCGAATGCCCCGTTGGGCTATGTTTACCCGCCCTAAGCTGATCAATCAAAAAAATATGGTTCGGGTAAAGAGTACACCACCGGAAAAACCGGGAGATCTAACGGAGGAATAAACTATGAAACGAAGAGCACTTCTGCTGTGTGTAGTTATACTTATACAACTATTCGTAACAGGCTGCTGGAGTCGCCGGGAATTAAACGATCTTGCGATTGCTGTAGGAATCGGAATCGACAAAATCGGAGATCAATATCAAGTTTCTGCTCAAGTCGTATTACCCAGTCAAATCGCAGGCTCAAAGGGTGGTTCTCCTCAATCACCCGTAAACCTTTATAAGGCAACCGGAAATACCGTATATGAAGCTCTTAGGAAAATCACGACCCTTAGTCCACGTAAAATTTACATCTCTCATCTGCGAATCTTGGTCCTCGGCGAAGATTTGGCTAAAGAGGGAATCAGCAGTGTTCTTGATTTCATGTCAAGAGATACCGATACGCGAAACGATTACTTTATTGTGGTGGCAAAGGATACCAAAGCAGAAGACACTCTGAAAATATTAACCAGCCTTGAAAAGATTCCTGCTGTGCGATTGTTTTCTAGTCTGGAAACATCGGAGAAGCAATGGGCACCCACCTCTACTGTGACATTAGGAACACTAATTACAGAACTTGTGAGTAAGGGTAAGAATCCAGTCTTAACAGGGGTTGTCATCAATGGAAATGTAGATGTAGGACAAACCCAGAAGAATGTTGAAACGGTAGACTCTCCAACAGAATTGAAATACTCCGGATTGGCTGTATTCAAAGAGGACAAATTAATTGGTTGGCTAAATCCAGAGGAATCAAAAGTGTATAACTATTTAACCAATAAGGTAAAGAGCACCGTTTTCTATATCCAATGTCCCGAAGGAAAAAAGGTTTCGCTTGATGTATTTGAAGCCCATTCCAAAATAAAAGGCAGCATGCATAATGACAACCCAGAAATCAGTATTGAGCAACATATAGAATCAGATATAGGAGAGGTTCAATGTAGAAATCTAGACCTGACCAATCCAAAGACCATCACCGAATTAGAACAAATCGCTAACCAGAAAGTAGTACATTTATTCGAAACTACGATTAAAAAAGTACAACAAGAATTCAAATCCGATATTTTTGGCTTCGGTGAGGTCATACATCGCTCAAACCCACAGGCATGGAAGAAACTGAAAGACAATTGGGATCAAACCTTTGTAAACCTGCCTGTAAGCGTAAAGACGGACATTAAGATTCGCCAATTAGGGAAAGTGACTAACTCTTTCTTAGAAGAGATGAAGTGATACATTGGAGGGAACGAAGCTATGCTCGAAAAAGGTAAACTAAGTACTCGTCAGCTAACCATATTGGTTATGCTTCTTACCATCGGGGATTCCATTCTCGTAATCCCCCCTTCCACTACACACTACGCCAGACAAAATGCTTGGATTTCCACTTTAATTGGGATGGTAATAGGTTTGCTAGCCATCTATATGTACAGTAGGTTCATAAAGTTATATCCCAAATTAACGCTTATTGAGGCTATTCAAAAGGCTTTTGGAAAATGGCTAGGTACGGTTCTATCGCTTATGACTTTAATGTTTTTTCTTATCGTTACCGTTGGAAGTATGCGTGAGGTCAGTGATTTTGTGATTGCAGAAATGTTGCCAGGAACCCCTATTCCGCCCATTTTAACCCTATTTATACTTATCGTGATTATGGCAACACGACTTGGTATTGAGGTCTTAGGACGAACTGGTGAGATCTTTACTCCAATGATTATTATCCTATTCCTGATCCTGACGGTCGCAATTGTTCCTCAGATGAATATTGTCAGAATCCTGCCCATTTTGGAGGACGGAATAAAACCAGTACTGAGAGGATCTATCTCCATTACGGCTTACACCTTTTTAGAACCGGTTGTCTTTCTAATGGTACTCCCTTATGTAAGCCAACAACAGAAGATAACAAAAGGCTTACTACTGGGCTGTTTACTAGGTGGTACTATCATCTTCCTGACACTGACTGTTTCCATATTAGTGCTAGGTCCGGATCTGACGACCAGAGATATATATCCCAGCTACAACATAGCAAGACGTATATCCATTGGTGGGTTTTTCGAGCGGGTGGAAGCCCTGATAGCTCTACAGTGGATGTTAACCCTATTTATAAAAGTAACTTTGTTCTTCTATGCTTTCATTCTGGGTTTATCCCAATTATTAAAATTAAAAGAGTATCGCGTGTTAACCTTACCCACAGGGTTGATTTTGGTGTCACTAGCGCCTATTATTGCCCCCAATTTCACATATTACAACACAGTTTTCGATAATTATTGGGTGTATTATGTTATAACCTTCGGGTTAGTTCTACCCTTGGTGTTGTTAGGTGTGGCAATGTTTCGAAGAGCACTGAGTAAGGACTTGAAATCTCAAAACTAAAGATGGTTTGGGAGGTCGTAAATATTGGATTTAGTAGTGATCCTCATCGTTGTGGCTGTTATTATAGCTGTTGAAGTACCCCTTATGTGGAGGAAAAAATTATTCAAGGAGCTGTGGGTGTTCTCATTTCTTCTGTTGTTGGGAACCTTTTTTGGCGTAATTAACGCATTCCATATCCCAGTCTCTAACCCTTTAGGCTGGATGATATTTATCTATAAACCCGTAGCCGACATGGTAAATGCCTGGTTAACTTAACAATGAGACTAAACCCATTTAACATATCAATCCGAATCCGAGTAGGGTCACCGAATGCGGCGAGAAACCGTGTGATGTTGCTGATTCATTAAGTTTAATCTCTTGCGGCTCTATCTCCCCACCCCGATTCGTAAATAAACATAAACCTATAAAATTTTTTGACACTACAATATAGATCTCGTAGATTCTCTAACGATTAATTCTGCAGGGAAAATCTGATGCGCATGATTTACCTTCTTATTAATGAGATCAAACAAAATCTTAATCGACGCTTCCGCAATTTCTACTACTGGCTGTTTGATGGTAGTAATAGAAGGATTATAATAGAAGGAAATATCCAGTCCGTCATAACCTGCCACAGAGTAATCTTCAGGAACTCGCTTGCCTGCTTCAAATATGGCTTTACAAGCACCGATGGCCATACTATCCGACAAGGTGAAAATAGCAGTAAACTCTTCCCCTGACTCTAGCAACTCTTTTGTAACCGCATATCCATTTTCCATACTATAGCTGTCAATATTCTCTTTCATCCGCCGTACTAGCCGTTCATTATAAGCTATTCCATGATCAGAAAGAGCCTTTTTATATCCTTCATATCTTAATTTACCGATACTCACATCATCTTCAGGCGCGGTAATAACTGCTATTTTTTCATGTCCCAAATTACATAAATAGTCTACAATTTTATAGCTCTCATTAAAGTCATCTACAGATACGGAGGAATAGTTACTTAGATCAAACTCTTCCGTCATCCCAATCGTGCTGAGGACAAATGGAACCGTCAATTGCTGTAATTTTTCCTGAGAGTGTGAGAATAATCCCCCCAGGAACACAATTCCCTTCAGGCGCTTTTCTTTCTCCAGCTCAATTGCCACTTCGATCTCATCTTGATTCTCATCGACTCGCTGTAGGATAAAGGAGTATTTCTTTCGCTGGATCTCTTTTTCAAATACTTTAATCATCGGGCTGAAAAATGGATTTGATATCCCTTTGATCAATACTGCAATCGTTTTCGAATCGGAACGTTTTAAATTTCTGGCACTGTTATTCGGTACATAATGGTTTTCTTTGATGACCTTCATAACCATCGCTTTTGTTTCTTCATTAATATCCGGATGATTATTTATAGCTCTAGATACTGTAGTCACGCCAACCCCACATAATTTGGCGATATCTATGATAGTCAATCTCTCCATTTCTACCTTTCCTTTACACGTTAAATAAGAAAGTAGGGGATTCTTGAAGAGAAGACTCCACAAGAAAAGCACCCTACTCGCTTCTACATACATATTCTATTTAACCCTTAACGGCTCCTGCAACGACACCTTCGATAATATATTTTTGGCAGGTGAGGTAGAAAATGATGATGGGTACAATAGCTAGAACTAGCATCGCCATCATAGCTCCCATATCAATCGATCCGTATCCACCTTTTAGGTACTGTATCGCAATAGGAATGGTTTTGTATTCAGTACCGATCAAAAGGTCAGGCAACAGGAAGTCGTTCCATACCCACATTACATTAAGAATCGCTACGGTTACAGCTATAGGCTTAAGGATGGGCAATACCACTTTAAAGAACGCCTGCGGTGGATTACATCCATCAATCATAACCGCCTCTTCAACCTCCAGTGGGATGGACTTCACAAATCCACTAAACATAAATACCGATAGCCCTGATCCAAATCCCAGATAGATCAAGATAATCCCAATCGGATTGTCGAGATGCAGTACATTGGCTGTCTTAGTCATTGTGAACATAACCATTTGGAACGGTACGATCATCGAGAACACAAATGCGTAATACATCAAGTTCGTGAATTTTGATTTCACCCGAGTAATATACCATGCGGTCATGGAAGTGAATAACACGATTACAGCAACAGAACACACCGTGATAAACAAGGACATTCCAAAAGCACTGAAGAAATCAATCTTCGCTATACCGCTAGTATAGTTCTTCAAACCAACAAAAGTAGTTCCATTAGGGAATAAGAAAGGCGTATCACTAATGTAGAACTTCCCTTTAAAGGAGTTCATCAGAACAATAAAGATCGGAGATAAGAACGCAATGGCCAAGACCAACAAAATGGTGAATATGGAATAGTCTTTTGCTCTAGTCTGTTGCATTAGTTCTCAACCTCCTTTCTTCTAGTAATGACAAGTTGCACTAAGGCGATTAAGGCTACCAGTGCAAAGAATACGACGGCTTTCGCTTGACCGACACCTTCCCATCCTGTTTTTCCGTAGAAGGTATTGTAGATATCCAGTGCTAACATCGAGGTCTGCTTAGAAGGAGCACCAGCGGTCAACGCTAAGTTTTGGTCAAACAATTTGAATGAATTCGATAACGTTAAGAATAAACAAATGGTAATGGATGGCATTACGAGTGGAATCGTCACATTACGTAAAATCTTTGAACGTGAAGCTCCATCAATTCTTGCGGCTTCTACTATATCCTTAGGCACATTTTGAATACCTGCAACATAGATAATCATCATGTAACCTATCAATTGCCAATTCATAAGGATGATTAATCCCCAAAATCCATAAGTTGCGTCAGAGGTCAAAGTAACTCCAAATTTATACAGAATCCCATTAAAGATCAGCTGCCAGATATACCCTAATACGATACCGCCTATCAAGTTAGGCATGAAAAAAATAGTTCTAAATACGTTAGTCCCTTTTAGCTTTCTAGTTAACAACATCGCCAGTATGAAGGCGAATACATTAATCGTAAGAACAGATAGAACTGTAAACTTAACAGTAAAGCCTAGTGCATTTAGAAATTCTTGATTTGAAAATGCTTTAATGTAATTGCCAAACCCTATCCATTTTGCATCATTAACGGTAGTAAACTCTGTAAAGGATAAATATATACCTAGCAGAAAAGGTACAACAAATGCGATCCCAAAGGCTATTATGGTCGGTAATGCAAAAAGAGCAAAATATTTTCTTATCGATTTTTCCATGGAGTCTTCTCCTATCTCAGGATGGAAAATGATGAAACAGATGAATTCACTCGAATTGTTGCTTAGTGCCACTGAAATTCCAACGGGAATCCAGCAGCACTAAGCTTTTATCTTTATAACAACTGAGAGTTATTCAATCATTTTTCCATGCATTTATTATTTTGCCTTTTCAGCCTTCCAAGTGTCCTTAAAGATGGTTACAACTTCATCCCAGGTTTTATTGCCTTGAGCATACTGCAAGAGCGCATCACCAAAGACATTTTTGAACTCTTCACTTGGGAATGCCGCAAATGTCCAAGCTACGGAAGTCAGATCTTTTTCCATCCAAGCGGATACTTCTTTAGCCAGTGGATCTGCTGGTTTTTCGCTGTCTTCAAACGTGTTGAATGGAGCGATGAAACCTAAGTCGTTCGTTACATAAGCTTTACCTTTTTCACTGGAGAACAACCATTCCAAGAATGCGATAGAAGCTTGTTGGTTCTCAGCAGAGGCTTTGCTGTTGATTGCCAAATAGTTTTCTGTACCTACAGCCAGACCTTGTTTTTCTTCGCCTTCCATACCTGTGTAGATAGGCAAGAATTTGATGTCCTCAGCTTTAACTACGTTACCATCTACATCATTGATTTGTGACCAAGCCCAGTTACCGTTTTGAACCATTGCTGCGTTACCCAGTGCGAATTCAGCCATGGAGTCCGCTACAGATTTACTACCCAGAAGGGATTCTTTAGTCACAGAGTTTTTGATGTAAAGATCAAATATGTTTTTGAATTTATCGTTATATTTGAATTCAACTTCCTTAGAAGCTAGACCTGCAAGAACTGTGTTATCAAACTCAGTGTTGTCTTTGAATTCATAGTACAGTGGCAAGTTAGCCAAGTGAGTCTGCCATCTCCATTGTTCACCCGCAGCGAGGGAAGTCGAGGCGAATACACCTTTGATGCCCAGTTGATCTTTTTTAGCGGTCATATCTTCTACTACTGCTTTCAAAGTCTCGAAATTATTGATTTCAGTTGTGGACGAGATCGAAACAGCTTTGTCAGCTAAAGCAAAGTATTTCTTCATAATGGCGTCGTTGTAGATAATACCGTATCCTTCAACTACGTAAGGGATACCATACACGCCTTCGCCTTCAGTTACAGCCAAGCTTTTGTCGGACAAGTAGCTGTATAGCTTAGTATCCTTCAAATCCAAGGTGTAATCTTTCCAAGCTTGGAAACCAACAGGTCCATTAATTTGGAAGATCGTAGGTGCATCGGACTTAGAAATTTCGGATTTCAATTTGGTTTCGTACGTACCTGCTGCAGCTGTTACGACTTTTACTTTAACGCCTGTCTCCGCTTCGTAATCCTTAGCGATTTTTTCATATATCTCTGCAATTTCAGGCTTGAAGTTTAAAAAGTAAACCGATCCATTTTTACCAGATGAAGCGTTTCCATTATTGGTTGCTGTATTGTTCTCTTTATTCCCACACCCTGCTGCCAAGACTACAACCATAGACATTACCAACATGAGCCCTAGATATTTTTTAATATTCTTCATTTTTCTTCCCCCTCGAACTTTTTATTAAATTACTTCTCTTAAAGACGTCTCCGAGCTTGCTCACCGAGAATAATGTCAGCGTTTTCATTTCACTTAAATATTCTCCGCTTTTTTCCGGTATCCTTATCGGTAACGTTTTCAATTGAAATATTAGCACACCGTTTGGAACATTTCAATAACCATTTTATTGCAGAAACTCGCCATTACAAATCTTCAAACGTTATAATAGACAAGTATAAACGCCTTCGACTTTCTTATATTTTTTAAAATAACTATGAATAGGTGATTGCATATCTTATCTCTGATCGAAAAGTATGAGTTACAATTCTCTAATAATAATTATTTTGGCGATATCGGGGTAGAGCCCTCTTACTCCATTGTAAAAGGTACTCTTCCTGTCCTTGTGTCCGCTCCGCATACCATTAACCACTATAGAGAGCATGCAGTAAAACCTGCGGACATGTATACAGGTTCTCTTGCGCTGCTGTTACAAAAGCTCACCAATTGCTACTGTATCTATTCCAATAGCTTCTCCAAAGAAGACCCCAATTACATCCTTGGCGGAGAATATAAAGCTGCACTTGGAACAATTGTCAAAGAACATCAAATTAACTTTGTTATAGACTTGCATGGTGCCTCTAAGGATAGGGAATTTGATATTGATTTAGGTACATTACACGGAACTTCCATACAAGAAAATAACATAAATGAAGTCGTACGTATTTTTTTCAATAATGGTATTACCAATGTTCATCAAAACCATACATTTTCTGCATCTCATCTGGGAACGGTCACATCGTATTCCGCCAAAGAGCTGTTAGTTCAAAGTATTCAAATTGAAATTAATCGAAATTATCGTAACCCGAAATCATTTGATTTATTCCAAAAAACCATTCATTCCCTCGAACAAATCATCAATCAATTGGGAGGTGCCTAACATAAATATCGAGCAGACCTTCACCCTATTGGACAAACAAAGCTATACTGCCCGGGAAGAACTCACGATGAACCCCGATGAGCTGGCTGAATTAGGCTTAGTCCACCATATCTTTGTCGAGCTTAAAGCAGAGAATGATGCTCAGGTTAGCTGTTTGCTTTTATCTAAAAGTGATATCCCTAGAGGCAGTATTCAATTATCTAAAAGAGCAAAGGACAAGCTAGGAGATTGCCCCATAACAGGATTAACCATTACTAAACCTGAGTACAACACGATTTTTCGGGGAATTCCTAAAGTGGACGAGATTGCCAAACCTTATGTCAAAGCTTGTCCAACGCTCGTCCGCAAATATTCGAACCATGTAGAGCTGATTAATCCTAAGAATGGCTTTCGGGTAAACTTAACGTTAAAAGAGGATGACACAGCCAAGCCGAATGCACTATATTTCAACAGATATATCATGTTGTTACTTGAGACTCATGCCACTGAGGATGATCAACTAATTATTACCCGTGCAAGAACAAGTCCTCAGTCCAAGCCAGGCATACATAAACTTATACATATGGGAATCAAACATCCCTTAACCGCATTAGGAAATCTTTTTATTGGCAAAAGAGAGCTTACGCTAAGAGTAGGACATCCCTACCCTTTTGATGAGCACCAAAATCTATGCCGAATTCACCCCAATGTTAGAAAGCTACTGGGCATGGAAGAGACCGATAAAATCGTCATCACCTATAACAACAAAGAAATCACCGTCCCCATCTTAGATATAGACACTGAGCATATTGCCCAGTTGATCAAGCTAAATGAGGAGGATGATCAGCTCAAATTTATCGACAGCCACTTATTTATTGGAATCACCGCTTTGTCACGAAATGAACTAGAAATCCCCAGTATCGGCACATCGGTTACCGTAAAGAGAAGCATGAACTCCCTATTCTTAAAACACTTAAATAAGCTGGTCTTGCCTGTAATTGCTCTATTGTTTACAGTAGTACAGCTGTATAAGGATTTGAGCTGGAGCATCGCTCTGACCGTTGCTATTTCTCTGATGCTACTTCCGATAATCATCTACACGACGCTATCTGAAGAACGAGCAAAAATTAACTAAATGGAGCGATGATCGTGGAATTCACTTCACAAGCCCAGGTAGAAGATATGATCTACAGCTCTTATCTAAGAGCCATTAACAACATCACAGAAACTTTGGATGGACAAGTTAGACGACCGGAATTAACCAGAGAATTGCTGGATCTAGTCGGAAATCCGGATCGAGATCAACAATACATACTAGTCACAGGCAGTAAAGGTAAGGGCTCCACCTCAAGGTTTATCTCTTCTTTGTTAAGTCACCTAGGCTATAAAGTGGGCTTGTTTACCTCCCCTCATCTGGTTGATTTCAACGAAAGAATACGGATTGACGGGCGGGCCATATCCACAGAGGATTTTGTACGATTAGGAAATGTGGTTCGCGAGGGATTTCAAACGATTGAAGATCAGCTTGCCGCTGATGAGTATCAAGGTCCTGTTGGGGTGGGTCTGGCGATTGCGACGTTGTACTTCAAGGAGAATCATACCGATTTCAATGTAATTGAATGTGGAAGAGGCGGAAGGTTTGATGACACGAATGTCCTGAAGAATGATTGGGCTGTCATTACTCCGATTATGGAGGAACATGTAGCTAATTTGGGACCTGACCTGAACAGCATTACACTACATAAACTGGGTATCGTCAAAAACAAGGCTACTAACGTCTATATTAGCAAACAGAAATCGAGCGTACTTGCGACTATAAAAGCGAACCTCACTTCCAACGCTGTGCAGTATTATGAGGAGCAGTTCTGGGCTGACTCTATTGCAATAACACCCGTTGGAACTACTTTTAATGTTCAGACAAATCAAGCGGTTTACCCGTCCTTAACGATTCCGTTATTGGGGCAATTTCAAGCTCTAAATGCAGCCACTGCAGTCGCACTATGTGAGGATATTACAAGTGGTCCTCTGAATAGGGAACTCGTTCTCAAATGCTTTGCACAATTACAATGGCCGGGTCGCTGTGAAGTGATCTGCCATGATCCATTAACAATAATTGACGGAGCAATTCATAAAGAGTCGGCAGGCTATTTGGCTGAGCTTATTCAACTGGTGAATCCTGACCGCAGCCGAGCTGTAACTTCAATTATCGGTGTCCCTAAAGATAAAGATTACCCAGGGGTTATCGAAGTGATGAGTTCGGTCTCGGATCAATTAATCATCACAAAGCCCGATATTAGTCATCTTTCTTTTCCTACAGATGCACTCCATGTTGCCAAACGTTTTATCGAACAAAGTTACGAGTTCCCCTATTTAGAGGACGCTCTAACGCACATACAAACTGGCTCGTCTTCCGAGATTATTGTAATTGTCGGCACGCAAACCTTTATCGGAAATGCCAAAAGATTATTCGGGCAATCGCTGCTCGATATCGGCTTATAGCTTCTCAAAGCGCTGGAGAATGACTTCCTGATAAAGATCAGATAGAGCTGGCACTTCACTTGGATTCTGCTTACAATACTCATCTAGCATAACCTTATGATTCACTTCGATCACCCTGAGGCCTTGATCTGTCTCCAAAATATCCACGGAGCAGAAATCAAGGCCCATCGCTTTAGAGGTCTCGGAAGCAAGCGCCGCAAGCGCCGCTCGTTTGGCCTGATCGCTAACCTCAATAGCAACAGCCCCGTTAATCAAATTGTGCTTCCAAGAGCGAACTCTTTTTTTGCCAAGGAATACACGCGCCTGGTGATTAAAAGTTACGATTCTATACTCAATCTCCGCTTCATAATAGGGACCTATTGCCCCATTAAGCTGTAAAGAAAATAATAAATCCAGCTTTTCGTGCAGATCGGCTATCTCATTAATTTTGTACACATGATTTCCCTGCGCCCCGTTATCCTGCTTCATAACTACCACCCCATTAAGCGTTTGGAAATAACGTTCAGCGAATGAATAAGGATTCAAGTTGTTAAATTTGGAGTCAGGATGTGGCAAATAGATATGTTCTACCGCGGAGATATTCGCCTTATGCAAAACGTCATAAGTTAGAGATTTACTCATAGCAATGATCGTAGAAGCACTGTTGTTTAGTCCGATCTCAGCGTCTACCATCACAAATGATTTCAATCCATCCGTAGCTCTATATACGAAATTCGGTGTAACTTCCTCAAAGGTAATCCCTGAGGTTGTAACAGAATGCTGGATCATTTTTAAGTAAGGTCTAGTCGTCATTCAGTTTCCTCATTTCTAACAAAATATGACCAAACCTAATCATAGCATGAGAAATATCAATCGAAAATAACATTAACATGTTATAATTACTATCACAAAAACCTTAGAAATCTTGTTCGAGGGACTTTCCCAAAAAAATAACAGGGTTAATGTTATGTTTAATGACTGATAGCGCTTTTATAGTTAAAAATAAGTATTGATTATTTAGTGATCATCCTCTATGATAATCTTATCAAGCGAACCAAAAAGTTAAAGCGGTTAAACTTTAATACCAAGGTATCTATTATTATTGCTTCTTAATAGTATTAGCACGACCAAAAGTTAAAGCGCTTATACTTTAAAATGAGAGGTTGGTGTGTCATGATCAATCGCGAGAACAGGCGGCAGACTTTCTACATGTATCTGTTCATTTCTCCTTGGATTATCGGCTTCCTAGTATTCGCCCTTTATCCTATCTTATCATCGCTTTACTTCAGCTTTACTGATTATGACATCATACACCCGCCTAAGTTTATCGGGCTCGCTAACTACACAGAGATGTTTCACAATGACCTATTCTGGAAATCGGTGGTTGTCACGCTGAGATATACCTTCATCGGTGTACCTATCCAGCTTGTTCTCGGTCTTGGATTTGCGCTATTGCTTCACCAGACCATTCCTCTGCGCGGCTTTTTCCGAACGGCCATGTATTTTCCAAGCATGGTATCCGGCGTGGCCATGTCCCTCCTATGGTACTGGATCTTCAACCCGCAGATCGGGCTCTTCAATTACATCCTTTCCTGGTTCGGTATTCATGGACCGGCTTGGCTGATGAACCCGGACACTGCACTATATGCCTTGATCATCATGACCTTCTGGACAGCAGGCTCAGGAATGATTTTATTCCTCGCAGGTCTGCAAGGCGTACCGGCTAGCTTGATCGAAGCCGCTAACCTTGACGGTGCCGGACGCTTCAGAATTTTCTTGAACATTACCTTGCCGATGATCTCTCCCGTGCTGCTTTTTCAACTAATTATGGGACTGATTGATTCCTTCCAAGTCTTTACCCAAGCTTTTGTTATGACTCAAGGAGGTCCGAATTACTCTACCTGGTTCTATGTCTATAATCTCTACACCAGTGCTTTCAAAGAATATCGTGCCGGTTATTCCTCAGCCTTGGCATGGGTGCTCCTCATCGTAGTTATGCTGTGCACCGCACTAATTATGAAATTGTCTAACCGTTATGTTCACTACGAAGGAGGCGGACGCAAATGAGTACAGTCAGAGCGCTAAGCCCCCAGACTAAAGGAACCAAACGCCGCCGGAAAGTGGAGCCTGTTAAGATTTTTAGCTTTATTACTTTAGTAGTTACAACATTTCTGATGCTGCTTCCTTTGTTCTTCATGGTCTCCACTTCACTTAAGTCCAAACGTGAGATGCTGAAGTTCCCACCCACCTTTCTTCCAGAGAGCTGGCAGTGGAGCAATTACACAGAAATATTTGATACCCTGCAGTTCGGTACGCTTTACAAAAATAGTTTGATTATTGCCGGCCTCAGCGTTGTAGGCACCTTGATTTCTTCAGCACTGGTCGCCTATGGATTCGCCAGATTTAGAGGTAGAGGAAATCAGATATGGTTCATCCTATTGTTGAGCACAATGATGTTGCCTTATCCAGCCATTATGATTCCGCAATTCGTACTCTTTTCGCAAATGAACTGGATCGACACCTTCCTACCCTTGATTGTGCCTGCTTTTTTCGGCTCAGCTTATAACATTTTCCTGCTGCGCCAATTCTTCTCCACGTTGCCTGAAGAGCTGTTTGATGCCGGACGCATTGATGGATGCGGCGAAATACGGATGTGGGCTACTATAGCACTCCCACTCTCCAAACCCGCCCTTGCAACTGTAGCTATCTTTGCTTTTATCTACAACTGGAACGATCTGCTTACACCGGTGCTTTACCTAAGCTCGTCAGAGAAGTTCACGCTACCGGTCGGGATGGCTTCTCTCACCTCATCGAGATTCCGCATTCCACCTTGGCATTTGCTGATGGTCGCTTCGGTTCTAGCTATGGTTCCTATCGTTACGCTGTTTGCTGTAGCACAGAAACAGTTCGTCGAAGGGATTGTACTTACAGGGATTAAGTAATAATCCGCCACCCGGGCGGCCAAATATACTTGAAATCATGGAGGGTTTAGCTAATGAACAAGAACAGGAAAAGTAGTGCGCTTTTACTTGCAACAACCATGCTTGTTGTTCTGGCATTGTCAGGCTGTGGCGGCGGCAAATCGGCGGGTAACACTCTATCTGAAGGAACTGGTGGCTCGACTAATTCAGGAGGCAAAGCAGAAACGGTAACCATCACCCATTACACAATAGATTCAGAAGACCGGACATTTGTTGAGAAATTAATTCCCGATTTCGAAAAGCAGCACCCGAACATTAAAGTAAAAGTGGAAAAAGCACCTTATGAGCAGTTCGACAGCAAGCTGCAAACGCTAATTGCCGGTGGCAAATCACCCGATGTGACAAGTCACTGGGGTTATGGAGGTTTCGCAGAATACTACAACAAGGATATGCTGCTCGATTTGACCGACCTTTTAAAAGAGGATGGTTTCAAGGCAGCGGATTACAACATCCCGGAGAACCTGATGAACATTTATAAGGTTAAAGATCACACATATGGTATCCCAGTTAATATGTATGTCACCTTGATGCTCTATAACAAAGACATGTTTGATGCTGCCAAACTGACTTACCCAACAAGCGATTATGAAGATAAGAGCTGGACGTTTGAAAAGATGGTCGACCAGGCTAAACAAATGACTCTCGTCTCCGATGATATTGCCAAAACACAATATGGCGTAGACTTCACCTGGTCTGAACGCGATATGCGGCCATTATATTTTGGAGCGCAGCCTTATTCAGAGGATACATGGACGAATGGCGGCGTGCCTTCTGAGACTTATTTTGATTCCCCTGAAGTGATTGCTGCCTACAACAAACTCTTTGATCTCGTCTTCAAAGATAAAGTCTCTCCTTCCTCCGAGTGGAGCAAAAGCGTAGCCGGACAGAACGGCGATCCCTTTGTTGCAGGTAAAATCGGGATGTCTATCGGTGGCTCATGGAACCTTGCAGGTGCGAATGACTTTCCCTTCAAAATCGGTGTAGCCGCTGTGCCATGGGGAGGCAACGATAAGGTACGCAGCACACTTTACGTCGATCCGCTGCTGATCTTGAAGGACTCCAAACATCCGAAGGAAGCTTTGGAATGGATCAAATATTTGATCACTACCGAAGTGCAGGAGAAATCCATTGAGCTTAGTGGCGGTAACCCGCCAGTCAACACCGAAGCTGCTGAAGCTTACTATAAACATTTTGATGGCATCGATCCACAAGATATCAAAAATGTCTACGAGGGTGCTGTGAACTATGGCTTCGAATCCTACAACCATTTGATCACCAACTACTCGCAAATTAATGACATGTTCATTAATGAATTGCAACCAGTAGAAACTGGACATAAGACGGTGGAAGAGGTGATGACGACGATTCAGAAAAAAGTTACGGAGATCATTCATCGTTAATATTTGGCAGATATGCCGTCCCTTTAGGGACGGTATACCTGTTTGAAATCATACGTTTAGCGGACAGTCTGCCAACCCTGTATACTAAAGGTAGAAAACAGGATCGGAAAATCTGCCGCGAGGAGAACTAGAGATGAAAGTGAGTATTTTTGATGTAGCCAAAAAATCAGGATTATCGGTTGTAACCGTATCCCGGGTCTTAAATGGGGCCGAATCGGTACGCGAGAATAATCGCCAGAAGGTGCTGGAGGCCATTAAAGAGCTGGATTATCGCCCTAATGCAGCTGCACGCAGTCTGGCAAGCGGTAAGACGGGAATTATCGGGATTATTGTCACGACCCTGCAGGATTCTTTTTTTGACGCAGTGGTCAAAGAGCTGAATGAAGTCTTAGCGATGCATGGTTATTTTTTGGCCATCTCCATCTCAGCAGGCATCGAATCGGATGATAGCCATTATTTAATCCAGGAGGATCGTGTAGACGGTTTGTTTCTACTCTCTCCGATGGAAGAGGATAATTATATTGTGGAATTAAAACGGCGCGGCATTCCCTATGTGCTGATTGATAACCAAAAGCCCGAGAATGACACCTACTCTATCACGATTGACAACTTCAAAGGTGGCTACATGGCTACCAGTCATCTGTTAGCGCTCGGTCATACGTCAATTGCTCATCTATGTGGACAGGAGATGTTCCGTAGTACGCGGGAGCGGCGTGCCGGATTCCTACAAGCGCTTGAGGAAAAAGGTCTTACTCCATTTGAGATTGTACATGGTGATTTCGAAATTGGAATGGGATACGAAACCTGCAAGCGTTGGCTGAACGAAGGACAATTACCTACTGCGGTATTCGCTGGCGATGACAATATCGCCCTTGGCGTCATCAACGCGTTAATGGAAGCTGGCATTCGGGTACCCGAACAAGTAGCTGTAATTGGCTATGATGATCATTATATTGCTTCACAGCTTCATCCATATTTAACAACGATCCGTCAGCCTTCGGACAAAATTGGATTAGCAGCTGCCGAAATGCTCTTAAAGCGTATCTCTGGAAAGATGAAGCGCGGAGCTGGAGTAAAGATTGACCCAGAGTTAATTGTACGGGAATCTACTACTTCCAATTAATTAAATCATATAAACAAGGAGTGACAACCATTGACTTACTACTTGGGGATCGATGGTGGAGGCACCAAAACCTATGCTCTGCTATGCGATGAACATGGCAATGTTCTTGGTAAGGGCAGGAGCGGTAACGGCAACCACCAGACAGGCGCACTTGAGGCAGCCAACAGCATTCGAGAGGCCACATTCGGGGCACTAGATGAGGCTGGACTCCGATTGGAGGACATCCAACATACCTATCTTGGGCTTGCCGGTGCTGACCGAGAGGCCGATTATCTCATTCTCCATCCAATGATTCGCGAGATCGGATTTATCAATTACACCATTAACTGTGACACCATGATCGGATTACGTGCAGGGACGACTCGCCCTTATGGAGTTGCACTAATCTGCGGCACAGGCACCAATTCGGCAGGCAGAAACACGCAAGGAGAGCACTATCAGTGTGGTGGCTTTGACTACATGTACGGTGACTTCGGCGGTGGCGGTGCACTCAACATTGAAGTCTTTCGTTCTGTCATAAGAGCTTGGGATGGACGGGAGCAACCTACCCTCTTGACCGGACTTCTACTCAACTTGCTAGGTTATGAGGAAGTTGCAGATATGTTTAATGATTTCCTCAATCATTGGAAAAGGGTCCCTGTTCATGCTGCTCGTTTGCTTTTCGAAGCAGCAGCTGAAGGAGATGCTGTAGCCTTAGAGATTCTAAATCGGCAAGGCGTTGAGTTAGGGAAGTCCGCTGCTGCAGTCATCCACAAGCTTGGGATGGAGCAGGACACCTTCGATGTGGTTCTGGCGGGAAGTCTGCTAACCCGTGGGGATCGCGGCTGGATTCGCGGACCTATTGAGAAAGCTGTACAAGCCGCAGCTCCACAAGCAACTGTGGTGACTCTTGCCACAGAGCCTGTAGTAGGTGCCGTATGGTCCGCGATGGATCAAGATGGTTTGACCCTTAGTAATGAAGCGTATGAGACCATGCGGCAATTTCAAGATTATGAATCGATCCAACAAACAAAAAAGACAGGAGTGGTTGATCTTGGCAACTAATCAAGGATTAAAGATCGCAGTTATCGGTGGGGGTTCTTCGTATACACCCGAATTGGTAGAGGGATTTATTCTTCATTACAAGGAGCTTCCTGTTCGTGAACTATGGCTCGTAGACATCGAACCTGGACTTCGCAAGCTGAATATCGTTGGAAATCTCGCTAAACGCATGGTTGAGAAATCCGGGCTTCCGATTGAAGTTCATCTTACAACAGACCGCCGGAAGGCTATCGAAGGTGCAGACTTCGTCAGCACTCAGATGCGTGTCGGTATGCTTGACGCCCGCGCACGTGATGAATCGATTCCTCTTAAATATGGTGTCATTGGTCAAGAAACGACAGGTCCTGGCGGAATGATGAAAGCACTGCGTACGATCCCTGTCATTCTGGATGTATGCCGGGATATCGAAGAGCTGGCTCCTAACGCATGGCTGCTCAATTTCACCAATCCTGCAGGAATGGTCACTGAGGCTGTTCTGAAATACTCCAAAGTAAAGAGTATCGGTCTCTGTAATGCACCTATCGGTCTGATCAAACAAGTATCCTCCAAATATAACGTAGCTGCCGACCGTGTTTATGCCGAATTCGTTGGTCTGAATCACTTACACTGGATTACTCGAATCGACGTTGAAGGTGAAGATAAGCTGGATGATATGCTCACAGAGGGCTACAGTGCCAAGAACGTGCCAGCCCGAGAGTGGAATCCAGAATTCCTAAAATCTCTTCGCGCCGTGCCTTCCTACTATTTGAAATATTTCTATATGACGGATGCCATGCTCGAAGAGCAGATGGAATCGTTTAAGCAAGGTATCAACCGTGCTGAAGTCGTCAAACGCGTAGAAGAAGAGCTATTTGAGCTATACGCCAACTTAGAGCTGAGTGAGAAACCGAAACAGCTAGAACAACGCGGTGGTGCTTTCTATTCAGAAGCAGCAGTTAATCTCATGAGATCGCTCTATAACGGTTCAAACGACATCCAGACCTTGAATGTTGCTAACCGTGGCATACTGGACTTCTTGCCAGATGATGCAAGCATTGAAGTGAACTGTGTTGTCACCAAGAACGGACCACTACCTCTACCACTGACTAAGATTCCACCGATGGCCAAAGGGCTTATTCATGCTGTCAAAACCTACGAGCAGCTGGCCATTGATGCCGCTGTGACCGGTGACCGTGCGCTTGCCCTTCAGGCAATGGTGCATCATCCACTCGTTCCATCTGTAGATGTGGCGGTTCGTATGCTGGATGAAATGCTGGAAGCCAATAAAGAGTTCTTGCCGAACTTTTTTACTAAATAACCATAGAGATGAGGCGTCAATATGTCAGCTAAAGCGGTTTGGAAAGGCGATGTGAACCAAGCCATCTGCGCGTTTACATTTGATGATGGGCCTTCCCAGCTTCCCGTTGAATTATGGCTTGATGTTTTGGAGGAGGAAGGTGCTGTCGGCACCTTTTTCTTCACTGGGGAATGGATGGATCGCTATCCAGAGAAGGCGAGATTGATCCTGTCCCGTGGTCATGTGCTTGCTCCGCATACGTACCATCATCGGCGAATGGCCCAAGTGCCAAAGGCAGTATTCTTAGAGCAATTGAAGCTGACTGAGCTGGCCTATCAGGACGCAACGGGTCTCCCTTCTCCCAATTTCATGCGTTTTCCATATTGCTCATTCCGGGAAGAAAATTTCGAGTGGTTGACAGAATGGGGCGATTATCTAGATATTGAAGGCGTTGACTGCGGAGATTGGTCTGGTATTTCTGCTGAAGAGATCGTTGCCAGAGTTGAACCTACGCTTGAGAATGGAACCATTGTAGTCATGCATAGTAATGATGTTGCAAAAGGTTCACCGGATGCACTGAGAGCACTTATTCGGATCGCCAAGCAAAGAGGCTTGGAAAGTGTCGGCGTGCCTGAGATCCTTGGGTCCATTGGCGTAGAAGTAAACCACAGACCCTGGAAAATAGTCGTAGACGTTCCCGCAGAGTTAGATCATCCCTTGGAAAATTGGATCCCTTTAGAAAATAGTAAGCAGCTTGCCGACCTCGCGACCCAGACAACTGAGTGGAACATTCCGCAATATACACTACATTTCACTTCTGAAAAGGAGTGGCTGGAGCATCTGGAGAGTCCACTAGAAGAGGTTGGAGTGACAGAGGATCGCGAGTTGTTTACCGTACGGCAATTTGATGGCAGCTATTGGGGATATGTACGCGCCGGTGTCGTAGACAATACCCTTGTATTATTAGATTATGCGGCTAAAGAAGCGCAGGCTGATACATCGGTGTACTTACTTCGCTGGGCTGCGGATACTTCGATCAGATTGGGACTAACCAAGATTGAAGCCAGACTCAATATTCGTAAAATGAGCGAGATGGGCAGACAGTTAGGCTGGCAGTCAGAGATAGTAGAAGATCAATAAGAGACATCATCTATACTGATAAATAGTTGCGGTAAAAAACAGCGCTCCCCCGTTATTGGTGGATCGCTGTTTTGCGTTATGAGAATGGTAAACATCCCAGCAGTAAACGCCGTAATCCCAGTTTGCTCTACTATCATCCAAATGCAAGCGCTAATTGAAAGCTGTTGTTCCTTTCGGTACAATCAATTGCAACATCGTATTATTCCATCAGAAGGGGTGATTTCTTGCGTAAAGATACCAAAACCATCGGCGAGGTGGCTAAGCTGCTGGGCACAACCATTAAAACCATCCGCTATTATGACGACATTGATCTTTTGAAACCATCGAGTCACAGCGAAGGTGGACACCGGTTATATACTCCCGAAGATATTTCCCGCCTGCGGCTGATCACAACACTGCGTTATTTGGACTTTGGCATTGACGAGATCCGCCAAGTCATCGCTGGAGAGATTCAGCTCAATACAGCACTCAACTGGCAAATCGAAGCACTGGAGACGCAGGTTAATACGCTGACTAATATGATTTCGATTCTGCGCCAAGCCCAAGCGCATGATTCATCAGGCAATTCCATGGATTACATGAATGAGCTGGCTGACTCCTTGTCCATGAATACCGCTAAACGAAACGAGTTCATCTCCAGCAAAATAGAAGAAATACAACCGTTCAGTCAATTGCCATCCGAATGGCAGAATACTTTTTTATATTTGTTCAATAAATATATTATCAATGAAGTCAAAGTGACAGCTGGGCAAACCGTAGCTTGGAATGAGCTACAAGCGCTAATGAATGATGCGCAGTACATGGAGGAGCTTGTCCGATTCGAACTGCCCTTCCTCAATATGGTCAGACACCCTCGTGTTCCCGCTGCGTCCTGGATCAGAACGCTGGAGAGTATCCGAGTCCGGGTGGAAGCAGCCCTGCAACACAAATTATCAGCAGACAGCGCTGTTGTACAGGCTATTGTTGAAGATTTTGTGATGCTGTATGCAGATCCAGAGCAGTTCCGCGATAAAGCTGCCTTTTTCCGTCAATATGCTCAATGCATGCACACTGCTCCTACCGAACGGATAGAACGCTTTAATAAACTGTGCTTGCTTCTCAATCCCAAATGGGATGTTATTGTAGAAGGAAATACCTTGCTGATGCAAGGATTACAATGGAAACTCGGGCAGGAGAACTCTCACTCTGCGCCTTGTTGAAGTGTGAACTTCGGATGGTCTCCCAGGTTGATGTTCAAATATTGCAAGGGCTGCCCTTTTAAATAATGGTCAAAAAAATCAAGCGTGTACTCATTAATCAGCTCATGCGTTCCGCTCACATCCACACCCTCCATCCATTTAAACAACGGGGTGAGCAGATATAGATCGGAGAAGCTCATATGAGTGCTTTTTTTGAATGTCATCCAATAGTTTCCACCTGCGGTTACCGGCTCATAACGGGCAAACAGCTCATTATAGTAGGCTGTAATTTCTTCTCTGTTCGTCCCAAGCGCGGTGATTTCTGCATCATTGGTTTGGTCTACTCCTTTTAATGTGTCATCGGCACTCATGAGCAGAAAAGGCTTCTTTAGGCCGTCTGTAGGAATCCGCTTTTCACCGTAAAGTACCCCATCCATATCGATGCCTGCTTGTATTCTCTGATCATCCAGCAGCATTTGCACCGTCGTGGCTCCCCCAAAGGAATGCCCGAACATGCCCATATGTTCAAGATCGATCCGGTCAGTAAACAGACCACTAGGGTCGTTCGCAGACAAGGCCTCCATTCGATCAAGCACAAACTTCGCATCTTCTACCCAAACTTCATTACGCCGATCCATAAAAGAATACTTCATTTGCTCATAGCCCATTTTTCCTTCTGAATCAAACTTCACCACAGGCTTATCTGGAAATACCGAAGCCACGCTGCTATAAGCATGTTCAATCCCTACGACAATATAGCCGTGACTTGCCAATTGCTCGACTTGAAACATGTTCTGATTCTTGTAGCCCATAAATCCATGCGAAAATAGAAGCACAGGATATTTAGATTCTGTATCCGCTAATCCGGCATTCGCAATAGCATGGGTGTTGACCAGCTTAAACCCTGAGAATAAAAACTCCGGCAGGTGCAAAAATTCATGCAATCCCTCTATATAGGGAGCAGGATCAGATAAATAGGGCGCCTTTTTTCCAGTAGCCTCCGAACTTGCCGGATACCAGATTTGCACCGCTAATTCGCGGGAATCACCGGATGTTTTCGTAAATTTTTCTTCTCTTGCAGAATCGGTCCAATGGTAGGTAATGGTTCCTATCTTGTAAGGACCTGTGGGCTCCGCAAAAGAAAATACAGGGAATAGGAGCGGCAGCGCAATGGACACAGCAGCATAAACCACTCCAACTCCTCCAATAATTAGTGTCTTCCAGCGCTGTCGCGACTTTCTTTCTATCCTTGCTGTGGATCGGAAGAAAGGTCTTACCCCTCCTACAATCGCCCATAGTGTGACCAGATACATTGGGATCATCGGCCACCGCAATCCTTCCACGAAAGCGTGGACAAGCAGTAAAACAGTAGAAATTCCGCCGCCTATCAGCCACCCGCGTTGTGATTTAGGGCGTCCTAGCATTAACCCACCCAACATCCATACATTAAATAAGACAAGCATGATCTCAATCCATCTCATAATCTATAATCCTCCTTGGATTTCTCTTCTGGCCGCCGACCTGAACCAAGTATAAAACCTCCTGTTAGAGGAGAATCAAACACCTATTTAATTCACTGAATGGAGGATAGAGAAAAACTATGGGTTACGAGAAATGAGGATTGGGGCATAATTGAGGGGAAGATAACAGCTTGGAGGTCGCCTCTCAACTGATGGATCTTATTAAGATAGAACATTCATAAGATGCTACTTCAGCGTATTTCTCGAATCACCTGTGCAATGCCAGAAGAAATATCAGGCTCTTTTACACTAGATACATTGAGCTTTAGAATTCTCTCTTTTTTCGCAAAATAGGGAAGGTAACCGCTATCCGCCATCTCCACTCGAATGAACTTTTTTTGCAGCCGTTTGATCATCTGCTCTGCTCTAAAGTTATCCTCCAATTTCAGATACGTATGCACACCTAGCTGACTGGCAGGAACATAGGAATAATGCTCTTCAGATGCTGCATTTGCCTCCCTCATAATCGAATCATGGAGGAGCATGGATCTTTTTCCGTAGCAGGAACGCATCTTTTTTCGGTGGCGCTCGAACATTCCACTTTTCAAATACAACTCCAAGGCAGCTTGTGACAGCATAGAACTATCTATATCCATCAGTCTTTTGAATCGGTTAAAGGACTCACAGAGCACCTCAGGAAGTACAGCCACACCAACGCGCAGACCTGGGAATATAATCTTGGAGAAGCTTTTTAAATAGATAACGTGTGATGTATTGTCATAGGCATAAATCGGATCTTGCTTCGTATCCTGCTCCAGATCTGCCATGTAGTCATCCTCAACGATATACACATCGTATTTAGCTGCAAGCTGGGCAATCGCCTTCTTCTGGTTGCGGGTATAGGAAACGCCAAGCGGATTATGAAACCGTGGAACGGTATAGAAGAACTTGAACTGGCCCGTCTTAAATAACCGCTCTAATTCATTCAAGTCCACCCCGTCATCCGAACGCTGTATCCCCTCTGTCTCGATGTCGTACGTCTTCAAATACTCCATAAACAGTGGGTAACTCGGCTGTTCAATCAACACACGCTCCCTGCTATTTGGAAAAGGAATACGGGTTAAGAGTCCAAGTGCTTGCTGCACACCAGAGGTGATAAAAATCTGTTTGGAATCAGCAAATACCTGATAAGAGGCCAGTTGCCGCTGCATTTCACGGATCAGAGACGGCAGCCCTTGCGGCGTTCCATAGATAAACAAATCCTTACGGTACATATCGATCGCCTTATTAATACAATGTTGAAAATCTAGATACGGAAAAATATCCGGGTCCGGTGCAGATGCTGTAAAATCAATCCAGTGCGCCCCCTCTTCTTTTCGCTCCCCACTGCGTTTCATGACATAATATCCACTCTTTGACGCGGCATAGATTAGATGTTTGTCCTGAAGGTCTTGGAGTGCTCGAATAACCGTGCTCTTATTGCAATCATAACGTAGCGCTAGCTCTCGAATAGAAGGTAACTTGTCGCCCTCACGATATGTATCTTCAGCGATTTGTAATTCCAGATCGTTGATTAACTCCGAATACTTATATATGCCCTTCACCTACCTCCGAGTCTATTTTGTACCGGTACAGATGAACAATAATTACATTGTAGCATAGCTGTTCTAGCCTTAGAATAAAGAGCATAACAGGACCGGTCCTAAATGCGCGCAACACTTTGGAGGTCTTATAGATGAATACATCTTCTACTCAAAAAGCGATAGTAGCTGCTGTCTTGAATGCTATTATTGTCGGGTTTTCTTTTATATTTGTAAAAATGGCTTTAACCGTCTCGGACCCATTCGATACGTTAGCTCACCGCTTCACGTTATCTTTCCTTGCCGCTTCATTATTTACTTTTCCAGGATGGGGGCGGGTGAAGTTTGGTATTTCCAAGGCAGCAGTGGTAATCCCACTTGCTCTACTATACCCATCGTTGTACTTTACACTTCAAGCCTTTGGACTTCTGCATACAACATCTGCTGTAGCGGGTATTATTCAGGCGACCATGCCCATCTTTACCATCATTTTAGCAGCGATGTTCTTGAAAGAAACTACAAGCGGATTCCAGAAGATCTCCACCTTAATCTCGGTTGCAGGCATCATTCTTATCTTTGCCATTCCGGGCGTGAGTATTTCTTCCTCTAGTCTGTGGGGCGTCTTACTCATCCTTATCTCAGCGCTATCCCTTGCCGGCTATAATGTTGCGGCCCGAAAACTGACACGAACTTGGAGTCCTAAAGAGCTCACTTATATGATTACTTTATTTGGATTTATATTTTTTAATGGATTGTCGATCATTAAACATGGTTCGGCAGGAACCTTGAATCAATATTTCACACCTTTTCAGGAGCCAAAATTCATATTCTCCATGATTTATCTCGGTGTGCTATCTTCCCTCGTGACCTCCTTCCTCTCCAACTATGCTTTATCCCGAATGGAGGCTTCACGCGTGAGTATCTTCGGCAGTCTTTCGACGGTTGTCTCTATTCTTGGTGGTGTACTCCTACTGAATGAACAGCTGGAATGGTATCATTGGACCGGCACGGTGATGATCATTGCCGGGGTGATCGGAGTGAATTGGCGGAAAAGGGCAAGGGTTCAAGCAAAAAGCGAGATTGGGTTGGACTAGATACATTTACGTAACAAAAAGACACCCCTCGAGGTGTCTTTTTGCTTTTACCTTTTCATTCTCTCTATTCTGTATCAAGCTGCGGTTATCACTGTTACTTCGACGTTTCTAACGCCTTGATTTTCTCTTTATATTGATCCAATAGTTTAGTTAAAGCTTCCTTAATCACAGTGGAATCTTTGGTTTTAGCCGCGCTATTCAGATCCTCTTGGGCTTTGAAGAAGGCTTTATCAGCCTCACTAAGTTCTTGAATTGAAATCGTAGCTCCAGTCGCTTCTACAGCCGCAATTGCCGCTACACCTTTAATTGAAGTAGAGACAACACTCTCCATCTTCTGAGCTTCAGGTAATTGGATATCAACGCTGCGACCCGCTTCAATGTAACTCACGGGCAGAGCTTCAGCTGATCCAATCTCTTTCGATAATTGAACTCCCTCCGCCTGCTCAGAAGGTACAAGCTCAGAAACTGCGGTAATGCTAAATCCAGCAGCCTTATAATATTGATCCAAGGTCTTCTTCCAGTCTTCCAGGGTATTAGGTGCGTATGTTTTAGCCAGTTCCAGGGGATCTACCCAATCAAAGCTTATTAAGCTTGCAGAAAGTGATCCACTATTTGCTGGAGTAACCACGGCTGCTGCTGTTGTCTTCGCACTTTGATCGTTAGCTCCACTAGCTGCGTTCACTGCAGTCGGTGCGGCAACTGCGGACACTAGTAGGGCGGACAACGCTAACTTTTTAAATATCATCTGTTGATTCATAAATACAACACTCCTCGTCGATTTGAATGATCTTACAAGTCCAAGCTTACAAAATGAGTGTGGCATAACATTGGTTAATTTGTGGAAAAACGATGGCAGACCCCTATACCCACCTATGGATTGATATAATTGCAGAAGAATACTCTGGAGGTAACGAAATGAATACCAACTATCTCATTGCCGTAGTAGACGATGATCAGCATATACGTAATCTTGTAGAAGCCTATTTACAAAAAGAAAATTACCGCACGATCGGCCTTGGCAGCGCTGAGGAAGCGTGGACCTTATGGCAGACAAGCCCACCCGATATGTGGGTGCTCGACGTAATGTTGCCTGGCATGGACGGGTACGAGTTTTGTCGGCGGATTCGCAATGAAGCCGAGGTACCGATTATTATGATCTCTGCAAGAGATAATGAAGTGGATAAAATATTAGGCTTAGAGCTTGGCAGTGATGATTATCTGGTCAAGCCATTTAGCCCCCGGGAGCTAGTTGCTCGCATTAAACGCCAGTTACAACGCTGGTATAAAATGAGTAATCCCGTGGAACCCGCAATTAGTACCCCACACCCATCGACGCAAATTGAAGTTAGCCACCTACAGTTATTATTGGAGGAAAGACGTGTGTTCTGGCACGGAAATGAGATTGAACTTACCAGCAAAGAATTCACCCTTCTAAAAGTTTTTGCAGCTTCTCCAAACCGCGCATTTACAAGAGATGAGCTGTTAACCTATGTTTGGGGAGATGACTATTTCGGGAGCGACCGCGCCGTGGACCATTTAATTAAACGAATGCGGAAAAAACTAGACCTGCTGCCGATTGAAGCCGTTTGGGGACATGGCTATCGTATGCGAATTGAGGAGGGAATGGAGATCAATGAAGCTAGCACATCAGATTAATATAGCCTTTAGCATCGTATTGGTACTGCTCCTGTCTATTACCGCTGTCGTGATCCACTTTGTACTGCTCAATCATTTTGTCGGTACACAAAAGGCAGAATTGCGAACCATTAGCTCTGCCATGTCAGCCACTATGATTGAGGGAAGCACGTACAAGGGCGACATGGGGACTGAACTCCATGCGTTACCCGTGATCATGCCTTCTACTGTTGGTACTGCAGGCGTCGAGGCCATTCTTAGCGATGAGACAGGAAAAGTATTGTCCACCTCATCGAACATGAGTTCAATCGCGGTAAACTCCAATACGCAGTTTGTCGCAGGTCAAACCTCGGATCTCCAGAACATATGGAATGGAACAGATGCAAGATATATAACGGAAGTGAAGTCCACCCCGATAGGCACGCTAACTCTGCTTACACCTATGAGCGCAGTTACAACGATTGAACAAGCTCTGCTCAAAAGACTTCTAATCGTTTTCGGTGCAGCAGGGGCATTCATGCTCCTATTTGGCCTGTTTATCACGAAAAAGCTAATCCAACCTCTAATGAAGCTGCAGCAAGAGCTGAAAAAGGTAAAGGAACGCCACTTTTCGGATGTTAAGCTAATCAAAGCTGGCGGAGAGATTGGCGCTGTCGCTAAGTCGGTATATGACATGGCTGGCGAATTGAATCGTTTTAACCACGTACAGAAGCAATTTTTCCAGAATGCCTCACACGAATTAAAGACCCCACTAATGTCTATCTCTGGGTATGCTGAAGGGATTAAGGATGGTATCTTCGAGGGGGAAGGGATCGATAAAGGTCTGGATATTATCATGAGTGAGAGTAGTCGTCTGAAGAAGCTCGTTACTGAAATGACCCTGCTTGCGAAGCTGGATAGTGAGGAGGATATATTTAGAACTAGCGAGCTTTCTCTGGACGACTTAGTCGTAGAAACAATTGAACGCATGAACCCCCTTTTGATGAAAAAGGGACTGACCCTACATGTATCCTACGATGACTGCGAGCCACTTACGATCCGGGCCGATAGAGATAAGCTATTACAGGCGCTGCTTAATGTAGTTTCCAATGCAACTCGTTATGCCAACCAGCATATCTACATTCATGCTTCGGTTAAAGATGGTCAGGTTCTGCTCTCCGTTAGTGATGATGGCCCTGGCATATCAGAAGATCTGCTTCCATACCTGTTCCACCGATTTGTAAAAGGAAAAGATGGCGAATCAGGGCTAGGACTAGCCATATCCCGTGCGATCGTTGAGCGCTCCGGAGGTCTGATTTCGGCAGGGAACCGTAAGGATGGCGGTGCAGTGATCACCATGGGATTCCCTACACTCTACCCTACCTAGACAGTTTTATGTCGAGTGGAACACCAAAAAGCGATCCTCCTAAGCACCTCGAACTCAGTTCTTTCATTGTTAAAGAAGGTGACAGGGTAGCTATATTGACCATCAAGAGATTTCCTTTAGAGGAGATCTCTTTTTCGTCTTCAAATCTCTTTATCGTTCGTTTAATGGCCTTCGGATTTAGGGTAATAATAAAGCAACATGCTATTTAATGCATAATTTAAAACATCCTGTGTGACCCGGAGGTATTAAAATGAACAAGCTCGACGCTATTATTATTGGTTTCGGTAAAGGCGGAAAGACCCTTGCCACAGAACTAGCTAATCGAAAATGGAAAGTAGCCGTGATTGAACGCTCTAAGAAAATGTACGGTGGAACTTGCATTAACATCGCCTGTATCCCTACGAAATCCTTAGCTTATCAAGCCCATCAAGGGGAAGATTATATAGAAGCGGTCCATAATAAGGATCAGCTTATTTCAAGTCTACGCCAAAAAAATTACGATAATCTAAATCAGAACGAGAATATAGAAGTTATCAATGGTGAAGCTTCCTTCTTATCGGATCACGAAGTCCAAGTAAAGGATGCCGGTGAGACGAAAATCTTAACCGCGGATAAAATCTTCATTAATACGGGCGCTGAAACCATCATTCCTACTATTGATGGGATACAAGATAGTAAGTTCGTATATACCAGCACATCCATTATGGATCTTAAGGAGCTCCCAACTAAACTAGCCATCATTGGTGGTGGTTATATTGGATTGGAATTCGCATCGATCTACAGTCAATTCGGCGCACAGGTTACGGTGCTGGAGAGTTCCTCGAAATTCATTCCTAAAGAAGACCGCGATGTCGCGGACGCCGTCCTCCAAACCTTTACCAAGAAGAACATTGAGGTCAAACTGAATGCAAAGGTTATAGGACTGAAGGATGTTAAAGATGGAACAGTTATCTCCTTTTCGATAGATGGTGCTATTCAAGAATTGAAAGTCGATGGGGTTCTGGTTGCGACAGGTAGAAAACCAAACATTGAGGGATTAAATTTAGAAGCAGCCGGTGTAGAAGTTACAGATCGGGGTGCTATTAAGGTGGACCCTTCCCTAAAAACCACCGTTCCCCATATATGGGCCCTCGGAGATGTCAAAGGCGGATTACAGTTTACCTACATCTCATTAGATGATTATAGAATTGTAAGAAATGACCTTTTCGGGGATCATTCCCATACCACAAATGACCGTGACGTTGTTCCATACAGTGTATTTATTGATCCCCCACTATCCAGAGTAGGAATAAGTGAAGAATCAGCTGTCGAACAAGGACTTGAAATTAAAGTCGCTACGTTGCCTGCAGCAGCTATTCCACGTGCTCGCTTAATTAACGAAACCGAGGGCTTCCTAAAAGCAATTGTGGATGCAAAAACCAATAAAATCCTAGGAGCTACATTGTTCTGTGTGGAATCTAGCGAAGTGATTAATATCGTGAGCATGGCAATACAAACAGGGCAAGATTTTACCTTTTTGAGAGATCATATCTTTACTCACCCTACAATAAGTGAAGCTTTGAATGATTTGTTCTCACAGATCAAAGAATAATACTACATGCATGGCAAACAAAAAGACACCCACATGGGGTGTCTTTTACTTTTACTATATAACACGATGCTGAACCCACTTCTTACCCATGAAGCGCCGTAGAAATATGAATCCTCTTATTCCCCACTCACAGTTCATAGCTAACCAAACCCCAAGCAGACCGAAATCGAGAACAATACCTAAGATGTATCCGAGTACTACACGGAACAACCACATACTTAACATAGACACCATGGATGTGAACTTGGAATCACCCGCCGCTCTAAGCGCTGACGGTGTTATGAAGCTAACAGACCACAGCGGTATTTGTACGATTGTATTGATAAGTACAATTATGAAGATATCCCTCACAATCTCCGCAGGTGGATGGAACATCGACACTAGCGGATGGAAGAAAGGCATAACTAACAATCCCATCACCACAAAGGAAAGGGAAGATGCTACGAGAAACGATTTAATAAATTTCCGAGCATCCTTAACATTATTGCTTCCCATACATTGTCCGACCACTGTAATAATCGTCAAAGACAGCGCATTCCCCGGAATTTGCATAATCCCCGCAAAGGAAGAGGCGATAGCATTTGTAGCAAGCGCGTAAGTACCGAGACTGACGATAAAGACTTGCGTCAGAATCTTACCACCATTAAAGAACATCTGCTCCGCCGCAAACGGCATACCGATGAACATTATTTTTTTGAGCATGGAGAATTGAACCACCAGTAAGTCACGAATTCGAATATGCAGTTCATTGTCCATCCGGAACAGATAATACAGAGCACATATCGCGCCCAAATATCGAGCTATATTTATAGAAATGGTCATCCCTAGAACGCCCATATGCAAAAGGTTAATAAATACGAGATTCAAGAGGACGTAAACTAAATTCATAATGAGCGATAGCGCAAGCGAGGCTCTCGTCCTTCCGATTCCCCGAAGAGCACCACACACCGCCTCTACCACAGCTATACCAAGATAGGAGATACAGCTCCCAATCAAATAGATTCGGGCGTTGTGCATTACCTCGGGTGAAGCTGCTCCAAATAGTAAGTTCAACAGCGGATTATGAAAAAGAATACCAAACATACCAATAACAAAAGCCATAAGGGAAACCGATGAAGTGGCGCCTGCGGTAGCTTTTGATACCATAAGACTATTACCGCTTCCTTTGTACTGCGCTACGACAACCGTACCACCTGTTGATACCGCGATAAACACACTAATGAGAAAAAGATTAAGAGAATCAATCATGTTCACCGCACTGATAGCTGCCACACCGGACGAACTGATCATAGCCGTATTCACTAGATTTAGCCCCACTATAAAGGCTTGATCTACCAGAATAGGGATAAATAAAGCAATCATATGGCGATAATCTAACGATTCTCCTGAAAAATATTTTTCAAGAAACCGCACACTTCGCTTCGTATTGACATTTACATTAGGTTCCATCTTCGCTTCACTTCTTTTACATTAGAGTTATCCAGATCTGAAATATCCTTATAAATAGAAAAAGGCTCTTCAGGTTGAAGAGCAATTCAAAAGTACAGCTAATTTATAAGCACTTAGGTATGCGGTCGAGAGGACTCGAACCTCCACGGGGATTAACCCACACGGACCTGAACCGTGCGCGTCTGCCAATTCCGCCACGACCGCACAAAATATAAAAGAATCATGCAGTGCAGAACTAAATTATCATATATTAGCGCAAAGGGCAATACCTAATGTAAAAAGAAAAAGTGTACCGAGTCCCTATTAGGGATCATCGATACACTTTTTAGAAGAACTATCGGATTATGAAGCTTGTTCAAGCATACGGTAGATAATGACTGCCGCTTGAGCGCGGTTAGCTATGCCCTTAGGTGCAAATTTACCACCCTCAACACCGTTAACAATCCCCAATTGGGTCAGTTGTGCTATAGCGTCCTGTGCGTAAGGAGCAATACTGGACTTGTCTGCAAACTTGCCCAGCGCTGCATTCTTATCAATCGGCTGTAGTTTATCTTTCAATGCATTAGCAATCATAATAGCCATTTCTTCACGAGTCACTTCACGACCCGGTTCGAATTTACCATTTCCAGAGCCTTGTACAAGTCCGGCCTTCACCGCAAGGGCGATAGAATCCGTGTACCAAACTCCTTGCTTAACATCGCTGAATGAACTGGTTGTTGCCGAACCCGTCAGATTCAGTGCGCGTACCAGCATTGTAATAAATTCTGCTCTAGTCACTGTTTTAGTTGGCGCAAAAGTATTTGCATCCAATCCTTTTATAATGCCCTTAGCAGCCAATGCTTGAATAGCTTCTTGCGCCCAAGCTACCTTACCCAGATCTTTGAAGCTTGCTGCTGGAGTAGTAGTTGGCGCTGGTGTCGCTGTTGGTGCTGGTGATGCTGTTGGTTTCACGGTTGGAGTAGGTGTTGGAGTTACAACATTTGGACCTCCATCGCCACTGCCCGATCCCGTATCATCAGCCTTCTCTTTGTTAGTAATACGACCTTCAATGGCTGCCTTGATCTCTTTGCGATCAAACGTCTTCACAATGTAATCGTAGAATACATCCAAATCAATCGGACCAGCCAATGAATTCTTACCTTCAGTCAGAACCTTGTAGTTATCCCCACCAGCAGCCATAAAGTTATTCACGACTGCCGTATATTCCTGCTTAGGATTAATTGGTGTTCCGTTAGTCAGCGTAAGATTGGCTACGCGATCCTCTACTGGAAGATACATATTCGCTGTATATTTCAGTCCAGAAATTTGCAGTGTTTTGATATCTGGTGATTTGTCAGCTTTCACGCCCCATTGCTGCTGAAGCAACGTTTTGATCTGATCTCCAGTTAGTGTCAGCTTCACAAGTGTGTTGCCGAACGGCTGAACTTTAGCCAAATCGCCAAAGGTTACATCACCCTTCGGAAGATCCGCACGGATACCGCCCGGATTCATAAAGGCAAAATCAGCAGCCTTTGCGCCATCACCAAAATCAGCAGCACGCATAGAATCAGCAATCAGGTTACCGAGGGCAGCTTCTTTGGTATAAGCATCCGTACGAGTTACGGTTCCATCAGTTGTACCCACTGGTTGGGTCAGTTCAGGATGCTTCTCAAGGTATGCATTTACCAGTGCCACACTTTCCGGATCTGGTGTTACACCTTCATGGAAGGTGGACGTTACTACAGCAGACTTGTCCTTCACATCTCCTGTTTCATGGTCAATGATCAGCTTGATATCTTCAAATGCTGTACCGTAAGAGTATGCTTGTACAAGCAACTTACCGTTGACCAATCCGTTTGCCAGAGCATGGTTATCACCAGCAACGATAACGTCAACAGGGGAGTTCGCAGGAAGCGCATTGGCTAGGTCAGCTGCTTCACCTGTGGTTTTGCCATCTTTAGTTGTGGCAGGATCATGCGCAAGTACGATGATCGTTTCTACACCTTTAGATTGAAGCTCCTTCGCATATTTCTCAACAGCCGCTACTTCCTCCTCTGGAGAGAGGAAGTGTACGCCCACTGTTCCAGAAGGTGCAACCTTGCTTGGTGTGGATTTGGTTACAAGACCTATAAAGCCGATCTTCACACCACCGACTTCTTTGATTACATAAGGATTGATAATGGGTTCGCCGTTTTTGGCATACACTGCATTAGCATTCACATAATCAAAATCAGAACCAGCATGGATAATTTTTTTGTTCTTTGGATCAGCACCACCATAAAGCTGTGTCATTAGCGCATCAACACCTTGGTCGAACTCATGGTTACCCAAGGAACCTACATCAAATTTCATCATATTCATCCAAGCATGAGTCGGCTCATCGCGTTCAAGCGAGGATACAGGTGCCGATGCTCCTACGGAGTCACCGTTATGGAAGAGCAAGGAGTTCTCGTACTTTGCACGAGCCTGTTTCAAGTAAGTCGCGAGGTAAGCTGCTGTGCCTACAGACTTATTGCTCACTGTAGAAACTGTGTCTAGTTGACCATGGAAGTCATTAATTCCAATAAGGTGAACTTCAACATCTGCAGTTGGCGTAGGAGTTTTCACACTTAGATCCAGTTCGAAAATTCCGAAGCCTTTATCATTTTGCTGACGCGTATCGGATATGTTCGCCGGAAGTACACTTGCTGCTTTAGGCGTTGTAGTGAACGTTACTTTCACACTACCCTTAATAGGTGCCAAGGACCAGTTGCCATCAGCAGTAGGATCAATCGTTCCAGCTTCACTGATATAGTCCATCAAGACCTGACGATTCTCATCTTGAGAGTCCACTACCAACTCTGATCCTTTAACACCCGGGAAGTTACCGCCACCGCTTGCACGGTAATTGTTAGTGACAACAATGAAATCCTGATCAAGATCTAAAGGCTGATCATTGTAAGTCACTTCCGTCACACGACTCGACGAAGCATCATTAATGGAGCCATCCGGATTGTACTTCGCGTTTTTTGTTACATCAATTTTATATTGAATCCCATCGATGACATCAAAGTTAAAGACTTGGAATTTCGGGTTCAACAGAGGCTGCGGAGTCGAGATTCCAAGTTTGATGCGGTTAAATGCACCTGCACTCATTTCCAGCCATTCCTTTACAACAGAACCATTAACCTTGATTGCTTTAAGCGTGTTGTCGTATAGATAGAGGTCGCTTGCACTACGAATAGTCAAGTTCCCTTTATCAATACTAGTGTATTCTTCCGGACCGTTACGTCCTGCTTTAAAAGGAGCACCAACACTCAGAATTGGAAGGTCCTTATATTGAGGAACATTGACATCAATATACTTCTGAACATACCACTTCTGTGCATACGTCACGAGCTGAACTGTAGGATCATCCTGAACCATTGCAAAATAGCTGTTCATCGGAGCTGTTGTAACACCCAGCTTCTGTTCAGTATAAGCAATTGTAGCGTTATGCGCTGCCGCAACAGCAGCATCTACAGCCGGATCAGGCTCGACCGTTGGAATGTTTACTTTATCCTCTGTCTTATAGATAGAACGAGCTAAAGCTTTCGAGCTTTGCTTATCTACATCCCAGCCGTTACTACCGTATACAATATCCAGATCAATTAGACCTAGATAAGCACCGCCATAGCCAGCTTGTACAGCAGGCGTACCGTTAATGTGACCATTCACATTATCGATCTTAGCTTTTTCATTCGCATAAGGCTGTTTAGTTTCCGGGTCTATGAACGAAGCATCCAGTGTACTGTCATTTCCCGTTGGGAATACTTTATGGGTATGTGAGAACGTGATCGCATCAATGCCCGGAACCTTGCTCAAGGCATTAATATCATTCTCCGAACCATCACCTATAACAGCATTGACGTCAAACCCAGTATGGGCCATAGCGACAATGACATCTGCTCCCTCATCTTGCATTTGAGGAACAAACTTCGCAGCCGTTGCGGCAATATCTTCTACGGTGACTTTGCCCTCCAGATTAACCTTGTCCCACTCCATAATCTGTGGAGTGACCAGACCGATCAGACCGACTTTAATTGTTTGTTCTTGACCATTACTATCTTTTACTTTTTTATTAAGAATAACATAAGGAGTAAAGGCATTAGTGCCATCTGGTTTATATATGTTCGCATTCACATAATCAAAATTGGCACCGGTAGTCGACTTATTACCAACGCTACCATTTATAGTACGATCTAAAAATTGCAATCCATAATTGAATTCATGATTTCCAAAAGTCGCAGCGTTATATCCCATAGCATTCATAGCCGCAATCATCGGATGAATCTCATTCGGATCTTTCAGTTCCGATTTCTTCGCCACGTACGTACCAAGAGGGGTTCCTTGGATCAAATCCCCATTATCAAGAAGGAGGTTGTTCGGTTGTTCACCTCTCGCTTGTTTCACCAGAGTTGCTGTGCGGTCAAGACCGACGGTTACAGATGGTGCACCCTTAAAATAATCCCAACCATACACATTAGTGTGCACATCCGTTGTGCTCATCAAACGGAGCTCAACCTTGGCTCCAGAAGCAGGTGCAGCAGCTACTTTATCCGGACTCCAAACCGTACCCAAAACGACTCCACCTAGTACCTGTGCTGAAAGCACTGCAGCTGCTAGTACAGAAGCGAGAGGCTTGTTCCATCGTGTCTTCCATCCCATAAAGATTTATTCCCCCTAGTAGTTTTTACATAATTTCGGTGATATTATATCACACAAACATGACGAAAAAGTATAGGATTGTAAAATTAATATAAATTCGTGTCAAATATATTAACGTGTGAAGAAAGACCCAGGTCACATTTTTATTTTATTAGATCAAGAGTCTCTAGACATACAAAAAAACACACCTTATACAGATGCGTCCCAAGAAAGCGCATACATAAGATCAAAACACGTCGAATCTTTATCTGATAATAACTCTCTCAAGACCCACTCATGATGGCAGTAAACCCAAAGCAAATTGCCGTGATTAAAGACAAAGGTGTCATCACAAGTCTTTCTTTTTTACTCTTCGATAATATATTCATTACGGTATTGAGAATTAGATAGACTGTAAAAAAGTAACATACGCCTCTATCAAAAGGTAATCCAATAGAAATCACGTTGCCTGCCTGCAACAAGTACAAGATTGCAATCAGTTGTATAACAACTGAGATCGCACACGCAATCCTCATCTGTGAGGGCATGATTCTATGTTTGCCACCCATTGCGAACTCTCCATAAGGTAATCCTAAAGACAGTAATATGTAAAGAATCGCTGCTCCCGCAAAAGTAATACTCCCAATCCATGCAGATAACATCCTACCACCCCCTTCACTAATTGTTATTCGAATCTTATAAGCGGAAGAACACCTTTATAAATGCAATGGGCTTTCACGAGAGATACTTGGAAATCGATATTTATGTATAACGTCGTTTCCTCATCCATTTTTTGGACTTTCTTTTCATATTAATGATGAACCCGCACAAGCAACACCGGAATATCTGAGTAATATAGAATTAAATAGACCAATGAGGTGATCCACAAATGTCAAACAGAGCAAAAATTCGCAAGCGAGCTGAACAGCTCAAGGGTAGACCTGTGTGCGTTACGCTTCATGATGGACGTACGTATGTAGGATGGATAACTGGCCTCGATAAGGATGGATTGACCCTCTCCAAACCACGTAAAAATAAAAATAAAAACAAAAAATCAAAAAAACACTCTTCTTCCCGCTCCCGGAAAGCGAACGTATCAGGACTCATGCCATTATTCGGCTCACTTTTCGGAATGGGAGGAGGAGCTGCAGGGGCTACCGAGGCTGCAAGTTCAGGCGCTTCAGGATTCGGTGGAATTATGGGCTTCGTAGGGATGATCCAAAGAACCATGCCGGTTGTGAAAATGGGCTACAATATGATTAAATCTATTTCCCCATTCTTGAATGGACTGAAGGGTTTAATGGGATAGTCAAAAGACACCCCTCAAGGTGTCTTTTTATTTTTCCTCATGAACTTATCAGTTTCTTCAACAGTCTCCCCGCAGATTTTACTCGTGGGCGCTTTAAATGCTCCTGTACATAGCGATAGTCCGTTAATTCAACACTAGCATCACGAATCGCATAGGTAAAATCATCATCAAAGGGTAGACGGTATTCCCAGACTCGCTTCTCCCAATGTGGTATATTTGCAAGCATCCACGGATCGTCGATTCCGGGATGAATATAGGTTTCACTAACACCATCAGGTAGCGAATACATCTTGGCGATAATGGATTGTTTGAAACGATCGTACGTCTCACCCTCTTCCACACCAAAAGGATGCGACAACAAGTAATCAGGAATCGGGACTCCAAGTGTATCGGCCAGCCCGGATCCAAGTGCAACAGGACGTTCAATATTTTTCAACGATCCCAGAAGAGGATCCTCTGGATGGATGTATCGAAAGAACCGTGATGGCAATCCCCAGCGCGAAATTCTCCACAACGTCTGCGGGAGCAAGCTACGTCCCGTTTCCATGCCATATAAACTTCCCATATGGTTGTCTACATGACTAATCACTATTCCCGATTGTTTCACTCTCTCATACTGCGCAACAATCTCCTTCAGCACAGCTTTTGTCTGCGCCCCCTGCTCAAACTCTTTTACCGTCTTATATTGATGCCCGCCATCGTCATGTAGTGAAGAGTCCCCCGTCAGGCTGCTCCAGCGTAAAGCCTCAAACTCACTAGTCATCGTCAAATGAAGGCCCACATTTTGTTGTTGCCTACGGCTACACCATCTAGCTGCCTCCTCGAATCCAGGGGCCACCGCCATGATCGTCGCTGAAGATACTTTTCCCTCTTCTAATAGATGCATAATCGCCTGATTCATGGCAGGACTTTGCCCAAAATCATCACAATTGATGATTAATTTTCTGATCATAGTCAGCATCACCTCTCAATTGCCCCGTAAATGTAAATTTAATAGTAAAAGATATGACAACAGATATCGCTAGCAGAAATAACGGCACCACGCTTATTAAATACCGGAACGTTGCTTCTGGATCAGACCCTGGGTCATCGCCACCCTTGTAACCAAAGATCATCCCTACAATGAAAAAAGCCAGCGCCGAGATTAATCCGCTCGAGCGAGTGATGAATCCACTTACCGCGGTATAGATGCCTTCTCTTCTCAGACCTGTCTTCTCCGCATCCTCATCAATAATTTTGCCACCTACGATTGCCGGGGTTACTAGAAATCCTGCTAGTCCGAAACCGACAACAATGCCAGCGGCCACACCACTTACAAGATCATACCCGAACCATAGCGGAATGACAGATAAAGCATATAGGATAAGCGATAGCCGCCATGCCTTGACCCCATCCATCTTACGAATAATCCAATACCACACGAACACTAATGGAATGACCGAGACAAAGACAGCCGCGAGCATAATAGACACCTGTGCTTCTGAAATATGTAGAACATATTTTGCATAAAAGGGAATCATCGAGCTTACAAGTCCATTAACCGTTTGGGCAAAAGAGTTCGAAATATTAAACACCCAGAACTTCTTATTCCGAATCGTTTCCCGAAAAGCCGGGATGAGCTTCAACGGTTCAGTCTTAGTGGTCTCTTTCTTCTCTTGGACATTCATCATACATAAAAACATAAACACGCCGAAGACACAGGCATACACAATAGCCATATTAGAGAAGTTAATTGCTGCGAAAAGTTTTGGCGTTAGAGCCGTACCGATTAACAGAGCAACCACTTGATACCCTTGCTGAATCACCGAGGCTTTTGCCCGAATACGATCTCCACGGAAGAGCTCCGGAAGCAGTGCGCCATAGTTCACCCACAAGACCGTAGCGACAGCCTCATAGAAAATAAGTGTCACTAGAAACCAAGTGAAGAGTCCATTTTCAGATAATCCGCCGGGTGGAGAGAACACCAGCACAAACGCCAGCATAAATAGCGGAATCGAGCCGAACACCCAGGGTCTACGCCGACCATAGCGGGTATTTGTGCGGTCTGACCAGTATCCAAACAGCGGATTATTCACCGCATCCCAGATCAGAAAGATTGTTCTGGCCAGTGTAGCAAGTCCAATGCCCAAGCCCAATTTCTCCACATAAAAATAACTGTAAAAAGAACTAAAAGCCTGACTGGGAACCATCATCGCAAACATCCCTAATGCAAAGGTGTACGGCGAGTTCATCCATTTATGCTTCACTCACATACCTCCCATATAGTAATCATCTAGTTGTAATATATTACCACATATACTGGAAGTTTAGTGACAAATTTGCTCCAATCTAATGCGTTTCCTCATCATAAAGAAGGGATAACCGCGGATGTTTACACAGTTCAAAAAAGTGCTCAGTAGTATAAACTACCAAGCACTTTGCTTCTTCCACTATAAAACGTCTTTCAGCTTTTTCCGACTCTGAATATCCAAAGTGGAATAATCACGAATTTCGCATCTTTTTCCGTTGACGTCAGTAAGAATGATGCGGTAAAGACTCGGGTATTGCATATGCTCATGCAGGTTACGCATAACGATACGGGTCTGCCCCAGATTCGTTTGTAGCTCCCAAATCCACATATCTGCCTTCTGTTTGATGGAATCAATTCGGGTCACAACGGGAAGAAAATATCGCAGCTGCAATTCTTTGTCCACTTCCCCCCGACTTTCCTCATCCAGCTGATCAATGTCACGAATGACACCAATCTCCTCACTCTTAGAATTTCTCACAGAAATATACTGGGTGTTGTATTGAAAAGGAAATATACGAAAAAGGATTAGTTCTTCATAAACCTTACCCTCTATTACCCCTTGAAACACCCCACCTTGGCTACGACTAAAGGAAATCAGACCCGGTTCAAAAATGTTAATTTCATAGGGATCTTTATCTTGAGCTTTCAATTCATCTCTGACGCTGATTGGATCACTCATGCACTTCTACCCCCTTGATCTGGGACATTTCTTTCTGTGCTTCGACCAGTTTGAAGTAAGCCCCTTCTACTGCTAGCAATTCTTCATGCGTACCCACCTCAATAATCTTACCGCGTTCCAGCACGACGAGCCGATTGGCATTTCTTAAAGTGGACAATCGATGAGCAATGGCGAATGTCGTTCTACCTTTGACCAGACGCGAGATCGCTTCTTGGATTTGCCGCTCAGTCACTGTATCCACAGAAGCCGTTGCTTCGTCCAGAATTAGAATCCGCGGATCGTGAATTATTGCTCGGGCAATAGACACTCGCTGCTTCTCCCCTCCGGATAACTTATGCCCACGTTCACCTACCCTTGTGTCATAGCCATCAGGTAGCTGAACGATGAAGTCATGTGCATTGGCAATTTTAGCAGCACGCATAATTTCCAGCTCTGTAGCGTCCGGTTTAGAATAAGCGATATTCTCAGCAATCGTGCCGTCGAACAGGAATGTCTCCTGCAGCACTACACCGATCTGACTCCGAAGGTCAGACTGGCTAATATTTCGGATATCCACCCCGTCGATGGTGATGGTACCCTCATCTGTGTCATAGAATCGGCAAATCATGTTGATGAAGGTCGACTTCCCAGCACCTGAATGTCCGACCAGACCAATCATCTCTCCTGCAGCTACTTTTAAATCCACGTTCTTGAGCACAGGGTGATGCTTTTCGTATCCATAAGTGACCTGTTTAAACTCTACCTCACCATTAACACGACCAATATCAGCTGGGTTCATAGTATCAGGCACATCGGATGGTGTATCCATAATTTCAAAAACCCGATCTGCAGCTGAAATCGCATGACTGGCCCAATTGATCATTTGACTTACCCACTGCAAAGGTCCGAGGAGCATCCCGAGGTAAGTCACCAAAGCGATTAGTGTACCAATAGATAACTGTCCATCAAGCACCGTTCTGCCGCCATAATACCAAATTAATAGCGTACCTACGCCAGCAACTAACGCAAAGGCGGGAAACATTCCCTGCCACAAGCCTTCAATCCGGATATTGTGCCGCACCAATTCCTTATTAGCGACAGTATAACGTGACATTTCCGTAGTTTCCTGACCAAATGCTTTAACCACACGAATCCCCTGCAAAGAATCGCCAACCAGAGCGTTTAGTCTAAAAATAGATCTCCACTGCTGGTACCACCGTCTGCCAATCATCGGCCATAATACAGTCGATAGTACTACCATAAGCGGCATAGGCAGCATGGCTAGCAGTGTTAGCTTCCAATCCATACTAAACATAATGGCGAAGATTGCGATCACCCTTAATGATTCACCTGAGACCCATATTACGCCATCTGTCATGAATTGCCGCATCGCCTCAGAGTCATTATTTACCCGTCCAATGAATTGCGAAGACTGTCTTCGATCGAAGAAAGATAACGACAATTTCATCAAGGAATGATACACATCATGACGCAGATCACCCATAATTTTTGAGCCAATCCATACTCCGATAAGTCCACGTACAGTCTGCATTAGAGTAACCACCAGAGAGGTGGCTGCAAGCCCAATTACAATCCATAGCAACGTTGAACCCATGTCCTTTTTTGTTAGCACGTTATCTACAATCATTTTCGTCAAAAAAGGTGGAACAAGCTCTATCAATGTAGTGAAAATCAGCATAATCGCTGCTGCGATCATTTGGATTTTATACGGCTTAGCGTAACCTAACATTCGAAATAGAACCTTGCCGTTACTTTTACACACCGGACAGGTCTGAGAATCGTCAGGTAGCGGATTGCGGCATTTCGGACAATGTCTTGGAAATTCTTTTTCAGAAGCCGTTGGCCGCTCCTCCCCTTTAGCTACAGCAGCAATTAATTTAGACGCATATCCAAATATAGAGGTAAGCGATGCGGTATAACGTATAAGAATGATTGGACCCTCTTTAGTATCTACAAGTAACGAACCGCCTCCTACCCCACCTACTACTCGAGCATCGGTTATGCTCGAAACAAAAAACTTCGAAACCATTCTCCCGTCCGTTCCCCAAACGGACACTTCCTTCTCTGTCAATACAAGCCATTGCTCACCGAACTGTCCATCTTTCATTAAATCAGATCCAAAGTGGAATAACGGTTGTTCCGTAAGCTGCATTTCTATAGACTTGGGAAGTTTATCAACATATGGCATTCTTTTTCTCCCCTTTCTTTACCCACCTATTTACTCACATATATTTACAGTGGTAAAGATGAAAGAATGACTATAATTATTTTGTATAGTTACTTGAACAACCCAAAAAAGACACCCTTAAAGTGTCCTTTTCATTATTTTCTATGATACTGGCTATGTCCTAAAAACAAATCCCGATGGATTCATTTTTATGTATAACGGGTCAGCAAATGCTCCTGCGCTAATTTCATATCTTATTAATTAACCAAATAGATCGGATTCTAGAAATCTGTTCGTTATTTTCGACGACGAATGTTCATGCGATTATACATCACTAAACCGGCTATGACCATGCCCAGCGTACCTATACTACTCGCTACTTCAGTCTGCATACCAAACAAAATACATACGTTAGTCACCAGGCTTCTCGTAAGCAATGCGACAATAATTAGCATGATCGGACGCCAAAAGTTATATCTTCTCATTTCAGTAACACTCCTAATCCATTTTTCTTAAGCGCTTAACCTAATTTATCTATATGTATTATAGCATAAGTAAGTAACCGCATACATTTTACGTAATCCTAACAATTATGATCTAATCAGGGTATAATTCAGCACCCACTCTCCTTCTTTGTTCGACTTTAGGTATAGACTTATCATTTTTTACGGATTATAATAACAAACGAACACCAAAAGACGAACATTAAGGCGGAAATCATGACTGAATATATGCAAATATTCCTAGGCACTTCATTTTCAAGCAAATCACCAAAGGAAATTCAAATTTTAAAAGACCATCTCTACTGCATTAATACAGATGGAATGATAGAAAAGATCGTTTCACCAGAAGAACCCGACTATCAAACTTTACTAGCTACTTATCAAGACCAAGACAACTTCCATCGATTAGCTGAAGGTCAGTATTTTTTGCCTGGCTTTATCGACTTGCATGTTCACGCCCCGCAGTGGGCTCAATCTGGAACTGCATTAGATATTCCACTCTATGATTGGTTAAATACGTACACCTTCCCACTGGAGTCTAAGTTTTCGGACCTGGATTTTGCTAAAAAGGTCTACTCTGATGTGGTTGATACTTTACTCGCGAACGGAACTACTACAGCCCTTTATTTTGCAACGGTGCATAAAGAAGCCAGTTTACTATTAGCCCAAATATGTGCGGATAAAGGACAACGCGGACTCGTTGGAAAAGTGGTAATGGACGACCCTCAAGGAAATCCAGAATACTATCGCGACACTGACACCGACACCGCAATTAAAGATACAGAAGAATTTATACTAGCGGTAAAAGAACTAGCCAAATCTACTAAGCAAGGCGTTTATCCAGTAGTGACACCTAGGTTCATTCCTAGCTGTACGAATGAGGCTTTGCAAGGTTTAGGAGACTTAGCCGCCAAATATGATACTCATATTCAATCGCACTGTAGTGAAAGTGATTGGGCACATGGTTATGTACAAGAACGATTCCAGAAGAACGATGCTTTTGCCTTGCATGATTTCGGTCTACTCCGTGATAAATCTGTAATGGCACATTGTAATTTTTTAGAAGAAGAAGATGTAGAGTTATTTGCGGAGACAGGAACGGCTATTGCGCATTGTCCAATATCAAACGCTTATTTTGCCAATAGTGTCATCCCTATCGCTCATTTCCACTCCAAAGGTGTAGAGATTGGTTTAGGGTCTGATATTTCTGGCGGTTTTTCACCTAGTCTCTTCGATAACATAAGACAAGCTGTAATGTCTTCAAGAATGCTAGAGGATGGCGTTAATCCTTCCCTTCCTGCACAAGAGCGTGGATTACTAGGATCACGGATTAAGATTGATGAAGCTTTCTATCTTGCTACTGCTGGCGGTGGTAAAAGTTTAAGCTTACCTATCGGTCGGATACTAGAAGGCTATACATGGGATGTTCAAATTATTGATACGAAATTACCATCGGCTAGATTGCCTATTTTTGATGGGAATGAAGATTTAGAGGACGTGTTTCAAAAGATGATGTATTTAGCTCGACCTGAGAATATCCGTGAAGTCTGGGTACAGGGTGAAAAGGTTCATTCACGTTAAGGATCGATAAAACTAGAAAATATAAGGTGGGCATCTGAGTGGAAACACAAGCAAACGTACAAGATCAAGCGCCATTGAAGTCACAACTATTAACCGTTCTACCCGATGAAAAAGTTTCCTTCGGTAAATCCATCATCCTAGGCTTTCAACATGTATTGGCAATGGACGTTTATGTAGTTCCTTTCCTGATTGCAATGTTAATCGGCTTGCAACCGAATCAGTCAAGCGCGTTGATTCAATCTACCTTTATTGCTGCTGGACTTGCAACGATTGTGCAGACTTATTTCTGTATGAAGCTTCCTATCGCGCAAGGTCCATCTTATGTTCCGCTTGGTGCGATCGTCAGTATTTATGCCGCTAGTGGCGGCGGGGAGCTGGGTTGGAGTTCCGTATTAGGTGCCAGCTTAATCGGTGCGGTTCTAGTTATTATTTTGGGCTATGTCGGGATCTTTAATAAAATCGTTAAGAACTTTATCCCACCCATTGTAGGTGGTACGATCATATTCATAGTTGGTCTTTCTTTATTACCTGTTGCTATAAGAGACAATATCTATGGAGCTTCAGGCGCTTCAATCAATCAGAACGTTTTGTTAGCCCTTATTTCAGCAGGTACACTCCTTTTATTCGTGATTCTCGGTTCTATGTTCCGTAATAAAGGATCGATCTTCCGAATTATTTCCGTCATGATGGCGTTAGTAGTTGGATGTATCTCTGCTAACTTGATGGGTGTGTTAGATTTCTCAGCGATTAGCAAAGCGAACTGGTTTAGCATGCCTCGTATCGCTTTTGTAGATTTCGGATTCTCGTTCAACTTTTCGGCTATTATCACCATGGTTATTATTTATCTCGTACTGCTAGCTGAAACAACAGGTACCTGGTTTGCTGTCAGCAACGTAATCAATAAACCTTTAACAGACGAACATATTAATAAAGGGGTTATCGGTGAGGGGATTGGCTGTCTTATTGCTTCTGCACTCGGTTCAACACCTGTAACAGGATATTCTACCAATGCGGGCATTATCTCCATCACAGGTGTTGCCTCCCGCCGTGTTTTCCTCGCAGTAGGAGGATGGTTTGTCCTCTTCGGTTGTTCTGGTAAATTAGCTGCTCTGATCTCTTCCATTCCATCCGCTGTAATCGGCGGCGTCTTCGCTATCGTCTGCGGGATCATTGCAATTAATGGTGTACAGGTGATGAAGAACGTAACGATTGGCGAGAAAGAAATGTATATTATCGCAATACCGATGATTATCACGTTAGCTTTGGTACTCATTCCTGGCGACTACTTACATTCCTTACCTTCATTCGTGCAATATTTATTGGGCTCACCTATCCTAGCGGCTTCATTGGCAGCGATCTTATTGAATAAACTACTGCCAGGTGGAAAATAGAACGTAAAATGCTAGATCTTAAAACGGGCATCAAACGATGTCCGTTTTTTACTTATTTCCTCAGCTTATTGGGTAATGGAATATGCCTAATTGACTCAATGGGATGATACAGTAACATCCATGGACCTGAAAAACGCATAACCCCTTTTATTCTTTGACGATACTCCGGTTTATAACAATGAATAGGGCATTTAGCACAAGCCGTTTTCACTTCCCCGAACTTACAATAAGCTAACCTCTTCAGAGCATAATCGTTTAAATCCTGACATTCGTTGCAAAGCCCCTTATGGTGATGTTTTTTCTTACAATATATACGAATCATTTTCGTGACAATATCTTGTTCTTTTTGAATTTTAGGACCTTCATTTAACTGTCGGTTCACCTTTATTGTCATTTATGAGCCCCCTTGTAACTTGTACAATAAGATCTCATCTAATTATAGAGGAAAAGCAGTCCTTCTTTTTTTACATTTCTAAGGATTTTTATCATACTACACACCCAAGGCGTTATTTCGTTATACTCATAATTATTTTAGAAAGGCTGTAACGTTTATAGCTTTTTACGGATATATAAAGTGAGGAGGTGAACGGATGCAGGACAACGAGGAATTATACAGGGAATATTCAACCCAAGTATATAAATTCGTATTTAGTTTTTGTCATAATCACTTACTGGCAGAAGAAATCACCCAAGAAACCTTTTATAGAGCTATAAAGTCCATACACAAATACGATGGAACCTGCAAAGTATATGTATGGCTTTGTCAGATTGCTAAGCATGTGTGGTATCAGGAACTGGACAAGCAGAACAAAAGAAAGACTTGTGAATTAGAAGACCCTCCTTTTTCTAACGCAAATTCAACAGAAACTGAGTTCATTTTAGCTCAAGACAAAATGGAGTTATTTAAACAGCTTCATTTACTTGATCCAAATACCAAGGAAGTATTGTATCTGCGTTTGACCGGAGAATTCAGCTTTCGGGAAATTGGCGAAATTCTCGGAAGGGATGAAACCTGGGCAAGAGTTACCTTTTACCGTGGAAAACAAAAATTAATGAAAGGAAGATCTTCATGAAATGCGAGATCATTCAGGATTTATTGCCCTCCTATATCGAAAAGCTAACCTCTTTACATAGCAACGAAGAGATTGAAAAACATCTGCAAACCTGCGAAAGCTGCCTTCAGTCATATAACGAAATGACTGCAACAGCAAATCTAAACGTGCCTATTGTTGATAAAGAAGAGGTTAACAAACTTAATTATTTTAAAAAGGTGAAATCAAAAAACATAAAGGTAATCGTCCTTTCCATCTTATCGGTAATCATACTGGCTGCAGCTCTTATTGGACTTTTTGTGATTGGCTTCCCTGTGTCCTCTAAAGATGTGACCATCGATTATCAGAAGACAAAGACTCATTTGGAGGTTCATCTGACTTTGGAAAACGGCAAGGACTTGGTGTTCTCAGGAAAAACTAAATTTATCCGCGATGAAAATAATAATGTGATCGGTTCCGAAACTAGGTATACCCCTAGAGGCTTGATTCACAATCCCTTTGATGATGTAGGAAAAAAAGTTATGTTGGGGACGGAGATTCAAACCGATCTGGATTTCCCAAACAAATTTATCCTTGAATTCAAAGATAAAACTATGACGTTTATTAATGGCGTTTTGGTGGAGTAGACATTGCCGTTAAACGAAAAAGACACCTTTTAAGGTGTCTTTACTGATACTCCATATGGAACTTAGTATCTGTTCATACCTCTATGATGAGCGAAGGACTTGTCTTCTCATCCACATCGTTGCAACCCACTTTTCGCCTTTGATCACTGGCGTACCTGCATGCAAGGTGGACTCGTTTAATTCATGATTATCGTAAAAATATTCGAAGTAGACCGCCATACCTTTGTTAGGACTCACTGTTAAATTAAGCATAGGGAAAGCTGTTTCTCCACCTTCCTCCACATCATTCAAATACATCACGAGCGTACTAATTCGATTATTGCTACTTGCTCGACTCGTTTGAGTGAAGAAATCATGATGGGGTAAATACTCTTGGCCAGGGATATACAGCAGAACTTGCAAGCCATCACCATGCTCGATAGGAATATTCATAATTTGAGAGAATCGTTTCTCGATTCTTGTAACCGTCTCATTCTCCTCACAGAACACACCACTGCTCGTTCTAATCGGATTGACCGCATGGTCTTCACCAATTCTTGAACGTTGCAATCGTTGCCTAGAATATTCAATTAACTCATTACACTCCTCATCGCTAAGCACATTTCCTAACAAGACAACCAACGGTTCCTCATACTTGGCAAGAATTCGAATCTCTCGATCTTCTGTCTTAATCGTATTTCCAGCATGATCAAATATCGTCCGTTCTTTGTCTGTCGCATTCCCTGTCGTATTCCCTATCATCCTTATGCAGCTCCCAAGTTATAACATCCATCGCAAAAAACATACCATAAAATGGTTTTATTTGCTTGATTAACTTCAGAACATCTAAAGACTCAGAAAATCAGGCTATTGTTTGCTTATATCGCATTTTTCGTTGATACGTAGATAGCATAACTCCTGCTAGAATGAACAAAGACCCTAATATTTCTACACCTGTGATAGGTTTATGCAGTAATATCAACCCCATGATCATAGCTACAAAAGGCTCTAAATTAGATAATACAGACGCTTTTGAAGCATCAACATGGCGAATATTGTTATTCCAAACCAGTGTAGCTACACCATGTACAACAACAGCGGTTCCAATCAGCAGAGCCCAATCCGTAATATTCGAGCTCATTCGTAAAGGTGTATCTAGCGAGAAGGCAAACGGGATCGATACAATAAAGCCCACCAGATTCGAATATAAAGTAATCGTGAACGGATCTATTCTTTGTGAGAGTACCCTAGTCATAATAATCATAATGGCGAAGGTTATCATCGTTACAACAATCCACAGTAGTCCTTTATCAAAATGCAAAGAGGAGGATCCCCCTTTTACAACGACAAAATAAATGCCTATGATCGCTAGAATAGACCCCATCAACATACGGATCGTTAATCTTTCCTTTAAAAAAATTGCCGCTAATAAACCCGTTAAAATAGGAGTCATAGCTAAAATGATTGCAGATGTTGTTGGATCAGCTGTTTGCAGCCCTTTAAAAAAGGACCATTGATTAATAAACACACCAATAACACCTAGCGATAAAATTAGGAATACATCCGATTTACTCACCAGCTTAAAATTCTTTTTGTAAGCCGTTATTCCTACTAGACATAACACTATAAATAAAAGTCTCAGTGAAGTTAATAGACCGGGGGAGAAGTCCTCAACTAAGATCTTTCCAAACACAAAATTACTGCCCCATACGACTACACAAAAAGTGAGCCAACCATAAGCTTTTAACATTTGAATCACCTTTCAATAATACCGACTCCACAATTTTCCCATTACAGCCTTACGCCAAAAAAAATAGACCCCACCCATCGTAAGATACGGGGTCTATTGTACTGTTGGTTAGCAAACATCGGTTCTTCTTTGTATCTATTATAACCTCCATGGGTTTTTCATGCGCTGAATTTATAGAGGGAATAATATCCATAGGGCGCTGAATGCGGCATATTAAACCTCCATTTTTTTCTTAATACTCATCGACCCGGGAGCACCCGTACCAAACTGATAACGGTAAATCACAACTACCGCAATAATCACTAGGGACATGACGAGAAAAATATTACTATACACATGAGCAGTAGCGTTAGTATTCAAAGGATTGAACTGTACAACAGCAGTACCCTTGTCGAGCATTTTCCCGACTACACTCATGGCCATCGCGCCAGAGATAAAATTGATCATGGAGAGTAGTCCCATACCCACTCCTGTTTCCTCTTTTGGCAGCGATCGTGAAATCGTATTGGACATCGAGATTTGCATGAAAGTCTGTCCCACGTTCCCTAATATTAAAATGATGGCAATGAAATATGCCGATAATCCAATAAAAGTAGAGAGTAGGGAGAAAGCAAGAAATAACAATACCGAAGCGACGAACACAAGTACGAAATTACCACGATCATCAGCCAACCTGCCTCCCTTGCGTCCCATGATAGCCGAAGCAATAGCAGCTGGTACTAACACGAACCCAATGGTCGAAGGGGACAAACCATTCACTGTCGCTAGAAATTGTGGTGTCATGAATGTCATGCTAAAGCTCATAGCTGTCGTCGTAAAAGCAAGCAACAACCCAATCGAATAGGTTTTGTTACGGAACAAAACGGGTTTAATAAAGGGTTCCTCAGCTTTCCGAATCCGAATGATAAATAAGGCTAGCAAGACAAGGCCCCCGAGGAACAACCACAGTTGCATCTGTGTGATGGCAAGCAAGAAGATTGCGACTGCTGCAGCTAGTAACCCGCCACCAAGGACATCAATACTTCCTGCCTTCCCTCTCGCATTATCTAAATACTTTCGGAAGAAAGGAAGCGTCAGTAGCGGAAGCAAGGAAAGGACGAACATGAGTCTCCAGTTCCCAAAGCTGGTGATGAGGCCTGCAGCGACCGGCCCCAAAGCATTACCAAGCGCTAACCCAACCGCAGAAGTTCCAAGCGCTCTCCCCCTCTTCTCGGGAGCAAAATAACGGATTGGAATGATCATTGCTGTTGCAGGAAGGACGGAAGCACCGGCAGCTTGAATTACACGGCCCAGAATAATAATCCAAAACTCACTAGCAAGCAGACCTATTAATGAACCGAGAGCGAATATAAGCAGTCCATACGTTAACAAATCTTTCAACCGATATTTATCCGCCAATTTCCCCATGACGATGGAACCTACCGCGTAAACCACCATATAACTGGTCATAATCCAACTAACCTGCGATGGAACGAGATTAAACTCTTTGCCGATCTCAGGGAGAGCTACATTGAACATTGTACCGTTCATAACCGAGAATATTAAGGTAACTACAAGTATTTTCAGCAGCTTATCTGCATTTTGTGATGATGTATCCGTCATGATCTAAACCTCTTTTCTGATTAAATTCATAATGAACTATAAGTAAAAAGATAAATAATGAGTATCCTCAGTATTATATATTACTGAGGATACTCATTATTTTCTTGCGTGTCAAGTTATATCATTTACATGGAAGAATAGCTGGATGCGCCTTATAAGAGTATAATATAAAGAGTGTACTCATTAAGAGTGCACACATATTCACCGTTTCCATGAAATTTAGTATGAAAAATTGACAATAAAGTCAAGGAGGCACTACATCCATGAACACAGATCATCCCAAGGCGATAGACGTCATTCACATATTAATGAGATCAACCAACTACATTAAAACAGAATTTCAATCCCAGTTATTAGCGCTTAATACGCCTTATCATCTCTCCGGTCCCAGGTTACGCCTGCTTTCAGTCGTTGCCGAAACAGGCAATATCCGTATGAATGAGTTAGCTGTTAAGTTAGGGATCAAAGCACGCACCGTTACTGATTTTGTTGATGCACTTGAGCAGGATAAGCTCCTCGTTCGAATTCCTGATCCAACCGACCGACGAGCTACACTGATCCAGCTTACGGAACTTGCACAATCCACGATTGAGGAAGTTCTTACTTTCCAGGATACAGTCGCTGACAACATGCTGGAGAATCTTTCAATGGAGCAAAGAAAGCAATTCTATGACCTTCTATTGCAACTAACCAAAAACAAAGCAATCTCCGATTTATGTGAAGAAGCTAAGTGAGTCGCAGCCACATCGAGGAATAGGAACTCACGGCACCCAGCTCACCTCCCCCGGAATTCATCCCTCAGCAATCTGCGGTTTCACCCTTGGCTGTCGATCTGGGAGCAATCGCTGGTTGTTTGTTTCGGAATACGTACGTTTGGCTCGTGAATAGAAATCAATGCTGGTTTTACCCGGTTTCGTAGGACGCACCTCGGTTGCGGGGTTTCAGTGAAATGGAAGATTTTGGGTCTACACTGGATTGAGCTTACAATCCATCCAATCCTTCACATGCTTCTAAATAAACACGTAAAAAAGCTCCGTTCCTCTAGGAATGGAGCTTTTGGATCTACGTCAGAGTTAATTATCATTTAACCCTTAATGCTTGGCCACAGCGTGCACAATAGCGGGTACCCTGAGGAGACAATGACCCGCAGCCTTCACAGTAAAGCTCCTGCGTCATGGGCTTCACTTGATCGTCATGCCTTATCGCCTCATGGGTGGTTGGATTCAACATATTCAATGCATGGAACTCCTCTTTTCTTCCCCTACGAATAAGTGAGAATAATAAATAGAGTCCTATAAACCCGACTACAGCCATAGCTCCCGCCTTCATCAGACCCGATTCAAAGTGATAATTCCATAGTGCATGCATCACGACTGCTGCCAAAAACATCCCCATTGCACGTAGCCCTCTCGTCCACGGTCTACCGTCCCCCAAATTCGAGTGCTTATGCATACTGCTTGCATACCAGAAACCCACAGTTGCAATCGCAGTCCATGTTCCATGACCGAATGGCGATAATAATGCTCTCATCCATAGGACGGCGAGCATCCCAAGTGAAGAGGCTTCGTCTATATGCACCCATCCATAAATAATACTTTCCACTGCAGCGAATCCCATTCCTGCTGCGGCACCAAACACCACTGCATCCATCAGAAAATGGATTTTTCGCGTTCGAACGAGCATCACACAGACTAATAATTTTGCAGTTTCTTCTATTAGAGCTACAGACAAAGGCACGTAAAACTGCGAAAAGTCAAAGGAACTTGCTTTGACTTCAAAAAGCCAAATCCGCTCTAAATACCAAGCCAGAGGGATAGCAACAATTGCGGTAGACACAAAAACTAAACCAAGCCTCCTCTGACGAAAGCCTATTAACTGCTGATTTCTCACAAAAGCTACGAATGCTAGGGGACCCACCACACCTCCAACAATTAAGGCGGCGATCTTCCACCATTGGCTATGAAGGAACAGTGCCAAGAAGGATAAGACAAGGAATCCACCGACCAACCAGAGTAATTGCTCCATCCACTTGTCCTTGGCCTTAGGTAGCGATTTATTATCCTCTGCAACAGACTCCCCGCCGAAGGCGATGGTCACTTTCTCCAACATATGAGGTGTTCGCATATTTAGAAACTCAATGAGTTGTTGTCGAACCGGAGCGTAATAATCAAGTATAGTTAAGAATTCTAACTTGCCCATGATTAGCAGTTCACTATCTTCTAACGCGATCAACGTGTGCAAGGAGGCTGTGTCTGTTAGTAACTCTGTCTCTCCATAAAAATCCCCTTCACGAAGAACAGTCTTGCGCCGCTTTTGACCGTGAAGTTCGATACTCCCGCTACTAATCATGAAAAATTGATCCATTACCGCACCTTCTACGATAATCTCTTCGCCCTTCGTTACTTTCTTGATCGTCGTAATCTCTGCAAGACCCCGAAGTTCAGCATCAGGGATGACCGACCAGATTGTCGTTTTGCGAAGCATACTATGGATCATTCGAATCCGTATGTTCACAAGCACACTCTCATAAAATAGCGGACTCAGGCTCGCCAAATATTCGAACGAGGAACGGTCTAGACGCAACGCTTGTACTGGCCCGATTGCCGTAACACTAGCTGATCTTTGTACGTTCCGAATCAGACCGATCTCTCCGACTAATTCTCCCGGTCCAAGTTCAGCCAAGAGCAGTGCCTGCCCAACTAAGTTAACCGAGGTGACTTGCACTTTTCCTTGCCATATAATGAAACAGTCCTTAGAGGTGGACTCTTCCATAAGAAGTCGTTGTCCATCCTCTAAAGACACAAGTTTTATAGCATTAATTACATTTCGTAGCTCATCATCAGGAATACCTCGTAATAACGGATGATCACGTAGAAAATCGACTGCAGCACTTGGTATCATAGGTTTAACTCATCACCGCATATTTCCAATAACACTACTTCTGGAATCTTGCATTTTTTTAATAAAATTTGTCATTGTATCAAAAGCTTCGTTACGTTTATTCGTTAGACTTTGCAGGCGCAGCATGTCCATTTGCTGACTATTACTTGCACTATCAATCTGTGATTTGATTTGTCCCAACAGATTCTCAAGTTGCCCTTTTGTTTGCGGTATAGCCATACTCATAGCAGTAAACATGGCCCCCTTGTCATCTGCCAGCTTTACAGCAGCGTTGGCCTCGGCACCTGAAGGAAGCTTCGCTAGCTCTTCATTGATCACTCCTAGCAATTGATTCAGTTTTGAGATTGTTTCATTCTTGGCTTGTACGGATGCGATTTGATCTTTCAACTGATCCTCTAACATACTTGCACGATTCGACTGTACAGCCATCATTGCTGCTTCAAGATCCATGCCCTGAATGTTAACCTGTGTCACACCACTCATATCAACGCTACCTACCGAATTTTGCGTGGCATTTCCATTCAGGGCATCCTTAACAGAGTTATACACCGAATTGTTATACAACAAAGCCCCTCCTACAATGATCCCCAGTACAAAAGTACCTGACATAGATAAAACTAATCTTTTCACGCTCATTTCATTTCCTCTTTTCATTTATGGATGATCATTGCGTCATTACGATTAACAAATCCAAATATGCGCTTTCTTTGTTAATATTGTTATATCATTTTGGGTGATTAATGGTCTGTAACCCCAATTACAATTTCCAAATACTCAAACTCAAATCACATCAAGTATCTTTCTAAGTCTATCTATGTTGCACACAAGTATTTTCCTCTGATCAATACGTATCAACTGCTCATCCTGTAATCCAAGCAATGATTTTGTCACGGTCTCGCGCGCCGTTCCTGTCATATCCGCCAGGTGTTGATGCGTCAGCTTCAAATCGATTAGAACACCCTCATCAGAGGGCACTCCATGCTGTTCTGTTAGACGCAACAATACGCGAGCAATGCGCGTACGCACGTCAATAACGGTCAAGTCTGTTATTAATTTATTGGCATCACGTAGACGATCTAACGCTGTTTCCAAAATGCCGATTAATATTTCTGGATTACTTTTTAATAAGGGTATGAAATCGCGTTTTTTCAGAATACATAAGGTGGATTTCTCAATGGTTCTTGCAGACGCAGAACGTGCTCTTTCATTTTGCAATAAAGCCATCTCTCCAAAGAAATCACCTTCTCTAAAAATAGAAAGGATTACATCCCTTGAGTGGTTATCTTGATAGATTTGAACAACTCCAGATATAACCAGATAGAGTTCCTCTCCCTCTTCACCTTCAAAAAAGATAGACTCTCCCTTTATATAAGTACGCTCGCTACATAACTTGGAAATTTCAGCTAAATATTCATCATCAAGATGTTCGAAGAATGGGAAATCTCGTAACAGTTGTGGGTTCATCTTCAAGAGCAGCCTCCAGTGCATCATTTTATAATTTCTATTAGGCTTCAACTCTAGCAAAAGTTAAATCTTTAGGACCATCCCTTATTGTAATACTTTTAAATTAAGATAAATAGTGACTGTAGTCATCAAATTATCATATGACATTTTTACATTTTATGGATTAATAATCCTGGCAGGATATGCTTTTCTACAAGTCTTTAGACAGGTCATAGAAAGCAAAAACCACATCCTCTTGCTGATGTGGTTTTGGGTAGAGGCGAGGGGATTTGTTGTTGATGATAGCTTAGGGCTTAGGAGGTGAAGGATTCATTATTTCAAGCCTACTTCACCTTATATAGTTTCCAATAACCATTAAACTCTTGATACAATGTAGTCCACTCTGCTCCATTTTCATAGAGATCCGGATACTTTTGGTTCACTCCATCTATGGACAAAACGGCTTTCGGGTTTGGAAGCAGGATAAAATCAATGTTATGCTCTGCAGGATTTTCAAGCGATTCTACAAAATCATCATCACTTGTTATAACGAAGTTTTTAGGATTGCTGCTGCCCATAATAATTCTAAAGCTGCTGAATGAGTCTGTAAGAATCATCTGGTTAGGCACATTTTTATTAATGAATGCTGTTACCGCTGCGCCAGCTTGTTGTTCTTCAAACAGCTTATTTTGACGGAAAGCCTCATATTCATCGGATGCGATTTTCGGATTATTCATCATCATACCCATGACTACTCCGCTTATAAGCATCCCAATAATGAGCAGGGTTGATCCTACTTTACGAAATCTCATTTTGCTAATCTCGTAAGGAATCCACGCAACAACGATCGGAAATACATACATGTAGTATCGAATCCACGCTGCAGTCCCTCCCCTTAGCAAAAGAATAACTTGCATCGAAGGTATTGAGAGTGCAAGTATAAGCAGCATGAGAAAATCCCATCTGAATATTCGCCGCTCTATGATACGCATCACAAATATGATAATGAGCGGTATACTGAAATACCATAAACGCTCCGCAACGAAAATTAAAGTAGAAATAGGGTTATTAACCAGCGAAGTAAATTTCTCATCTTCCATTAATAAGGTAGCTTGTCCTAAATTCCCGTAGCTGGATGTCAGAAAGTAAAATCCATCCCCCATAATTGTATAGTTGAAGAAAATCCATAACAATCCTGAGAAAGCAACCGGCGTTAATAGAAGAATCCACGTTCCCTCGACTTGCTGCAACCGCTCCTTCATTAATTCTTTTTTGGTCTGCATTATCCAGATAAGGACCGCTACTGCTAGTGCTGCCCCAAAAAATACAGTTTCGTAACGTGTCCAAAAAGCAAATGCAATTGCAATGGCTGCTATAACCAAAGGTCTTGCACCATCTTTATGCATCCAGAGCAGCATTTGGATCACAGCTATGTTAATGAAATAAATGAAGATAACCTCTGTTAGTCCATTAGCTCCATAATAAAAAATATACGGATTAAAAGCGTAAAGCAGTGCAAAGATGATGCTTAACCATTTGTTCAAACCGAATTGCTTTCCAGCCTTTACTAATAACGCTACAGTTAGAGCAGCAAATAAGCTGGAAACGATAACGGCAGCTAATCCTTCTGATGCAAGTGCTGGGAATAGGGGATAAAAAACAAGTAAAATCATCTCAATAAAACTCGGGAGAGGATTCCAGACAAACCCAATATTTGCAAGGCTCGGCTCACGACTATAAAGGACATAGAAAGCATTAGCTACACGGCTTGAAGCGTCTCCCGACATAAATCCATAAATGGATGTTAGGTAATATCCTACCCCCAACTCTAGTAACAAAACCAAAAAAAAGATAATATATTTTGATCGTTTCCATGTAACTGACATTCAATTCACCTATCCATTTATTTGTTGGCCTACATCGATGTATCCATTTTTTGAATTTGCATGATGTGTATCCATTGTAGCGTGTCCGTGAGTCGTTTTTTCCCAATAAAATGGCTTGGTGACGAGTTGGATTGCCGCCTTAATTGCTGCGATACTCATCAACACCCAATAAATCGGCGTCAACAATGTGTATTTGATAAGTGAAAATGAAAATACTTTATTTCCTTTATTATGTAAATCTCTTGTTACCCAGTAAATACCAACAGTAAGACTATATACAAAAATAAAATTGCCAATAAACAATTCAAATGCGGCAAAATAATAAATTGGACCTGGGAAAAATAGAGGTATGATTTCTACTTTCGCCAAATACCACAGCAACAGCATTGTCCAAAATATAGGGTTTAATAAAGGCAGCATGGGAGTTGCAAGCACCATCGCTTGAAAGCCAAAAAAGCCTTTTGCTCCGAGGTCACGCCAAAGCTGAACCGGATTACGCATATGGACAAGCCATGTTTGCATATAACCCTTAATCCACCTCGACCGCTGTCTAATCCAGTTGCCTACTCGGCTCGTTGCTTCTTCCCATGTTCTGGAGTCAACAATAGCCGTCTTGTATCCTTCTTTATATAGTCGAACTCCAAGGTCCGCGTCTTCCGTCACGTTGTACGGATCCCACGCATTAATTTTCTTCAATACATCCGTCTTAAAATGGTTTGAAGTGCCTCCCAAAGGTATTGGAATATCGAGTTGCATTACTCCTGGCAGAAGCAATTCAAACCACATGCTATATTCATGAGTGAACCAGCGGGTTAGTAGATTTTGATTGCTGTTGTAATAATTAAGCTTTGCCTGTATACAGCAAACATTTTCTTGACTCGCCTGAAAGGCAAGGTATACCTTTTTCAGTTGATCTGGATCGGGACGATCTTCCGCATCATAAATAACTACATATTCTCCTCTTGCCCGTATAAGACCGTAGTTGCAAGCTTTTGGTTTAGTCTTGGGCAAGCTGTGCGGCACAACAAGCACCGTAAAATAAGATGGAGGCTTGAACGTTCTCAGTAATTCCTGGGCTTCGACATCGTCCTCTTCAATTAGCAGCCTGACATCCAATTTCGATCTAGGATAATCTAAGTTTTCAATATTTCGAATAAGCTGTGGAATGATATTGCTTTCCTTATAGATAGGAACCAGTATGCTATATACCGGCAAGGATCTTTCATCTATAGCTGCAATTTCTTCCTCCGTGTACCTAAGCTGAGCTGATTCCTTTGCCCCGTAGATTAAAATGGAATATTTAAAGACCGACATCAATAAATATCCGATTTGAACAACGATGTTAAATATGATTAATGTCCATAGCCAATCCCATATCAAACCGCCCACAAATAATACACCGGATATAAGTAATCCAATGGTTTGTCTTTTCGTAAACGTAATATGTGCGGAATCTTCTGGTTTTTCGGCTATAAGCTTATCCGTACTTTCCAACATGAGCTCCTCGACGTAAACTTCTTTCCAGAATAATTCCATCTCGTCTCTAGTTGCCATTACTTGTTCAATCGGGCTGTCCAGGTATCTTTCTAGTTCCCTCACCTGTTCCTGAGATAGAATGCTACTCACCGCTACCAAGTACCGGTTGAAATCTCTATTTAAAATAATCGCATTATAAGCACGGGCCATCGTTTCTGGCAATTTATGCTCCTGCTCAAATGAAAACTCCACGCCGATACGACCCATATTATTCTGAGTGGCAATGGCCCGATATAGCTGATCAGGTTCAATAAAACGAAACGATAACAAAATATCTCCCAGAATACCTCCACTTTTCTGTTGAAACAAAAGAGCTTGATCCAGCTGTTCTTGCGTAATCTGCCCTGTATTCACCAGCATTTCGCCTAGTCGTCCTTTGCTTGGAAGCTGCTGAGTGAATAATTGAATCCCTTCGCGATCCACACCTTCTAGTTTCATAATAATATCGCCTAGGCGACCGCCAAATCTTGTCTGGTAATCGATAGCTTCTTGCAGCTGTTCGTTTGTAATTAAGCCTTCGCTCAACAGTGCATCCCCAATACGTACAGGCTTCATACGAATATTCTTCCTTTCCTTAGGAGCCTGTGCTCTTCCCAGTCGTAGTCATATCTTGTTATGTCTTCTTCACTAACTTCAACACCAATTTGAACCTCAATCAGGTCAAGGCCATCTATCGCCCTAATTGCATGTTTCGATCCACACTTAATATGAATCACATCCCCTGAACTCACGGTAAAGCGTTGCTCATCAACAACGACATCCCCATTTCCGCTAATAATCGTCCATATTTCTTCGCGCATCGTATGAATCTGGTAGCTAATATGTTTTCTAGCCCATACATGCACCCGCTTCGTAACTACGTGCTGGTCCATCTCGTTTTTCTCTATATCAATCACACGGTACCATCCATATAGGGTCTCTTCGTACATAGGCCTTGCTGAAATGGGCTTTATCAGTTCCTTTAGCTTGGGACTGAGTTTTTTATCCGCGAACAAAATCCCGTCTGGACTGGCCGCGATAATTGCATTGGAAATCCCCATCACAACGATTGGGATCTGCAATTCATTGACGATATGTGTATTTACACTATCCTCACTTAGAATACCTTTTCCATTCAAGTAACTTGGCATCGTGGTTGTCCATTCATCCCAGGTTCCCAGATCACTCCATTTTCCTTCATACGGTTTCACGACAACGTTTCTTTCCTTTTCAACCACTTCATAATCAAAGCTGATGGCAGGCATCGTATGATATTGAGTAAGAAGCTCCTCGTATTGCCTAGGCCATTGTGACATATCCAATAATTGAAGTAGATAGCCTAAGCGGAAAACAAATACCCCGCAATTCCATAGCGCACCCAAAGCAATCAATTGTGATGCTTCGTCTGAAGCAGGCTTTTCAACAAATCGGTCAATTGTTAACAAAGCTGCATTTTCATCTGAAGAATCAGGAAGAATATAACCGAACTTCTCTGAAGGATGTGTCGGTTTCAAGCCAATAAGCCCTATATTTGCTGTCGATGATTCAAATTCAAGCGCAAGCTGCCTAATAGCAGCAAAAAAGCCTTCATCCGCTTCAACATCGACAGGCATGACTACAACTACCTCATCTTCGTTCACATTCCATTTTGTATGCAAAAAACTCGATGCTAGACATATTGCCGGGAAAGTATCCCTCTTAACGGGCTCGAGCACGAGAGTAACATCATCGCCAAGTTGAGATTCGATGACCTCTTGCTGTACCCTGCTTGCTGCAATGATCGCCGAAGAAGCAAGATCATACTTTTTTAAGTTGTTCCATACTCGTTGGATCATTGAAGTTTGACTTTCATTAATGCCATTATTACTATTCATTACCTTTATAAACTGTTTCGAACGATAGTCGTTTGACAACGGCCATAATCGCTTTCCAGATCCGCCAGATAAAAGTATTATTTTCATAGTATTCTCCTTCTAGCTATTAATGAAAGATCAAATATCTCAATGAAAGGAACCTAAAGGCAGCACTATTAATCTAGTTATTTGACGATACTCATCCAAAATGCAAATAGCCGTAATCACATCTAGATAATTCATACATAATCTAACATATTAACCTTCCAAATACTAGAATTCTACATTTTCCTTAAAAAAGGATCATATTATACAAAAAAATATGGTCAAATTGTTACGAGGACCATAGAGATTGTAAATAAAGCAAAAACCACATCCTCTTGCTGATGTGGTTTTACATGGCGGACCCGAATCGTAGCTATGTGAAATCACAATTCACCTGAGCTCAGAACCTGGGTAGCCTATTTACGTGTATACGGTTTGTAAAATTGTCTTATCCGCTAGCTTCAACAATAAATGCAGCATCTATTTTCACGTCAGGTTCGCACTTGCCAAGAGCTCGTTATAAGTTGTGATCTGCGGCTTCTTAGAACCATAATAAACTGGATTCGTAAAGGCGAGCAGCGTCCCCGCTTCATCACGAATGTCAAAGCGATACCAGTTATACGTCCCCTCTTCTAAAGCTATATTCCATTCCAGCACCTCAGGTACTTCTCCTGTGGCCGTTATAGATACATCCCTTACCGATTCAGCAATTCCGTTGTGGATCAGTGTCACTCGAGCGTTGACATCACTTGCTACGCTTAATGTGCAATTCACCTCATGAGATGCTATTTCTCCTTGTTCCTGACTGAATGCAGCAGACAGGTCACTGCCGAAGCGATAAGTTTTACCACCAGCTTGAATCGATGCATCAATCACTGGACCACGCGATACATAAACATGCCCATTTCGCACACCTTCTAATACTGCATCTGCACTCAGATCATCACACCACACATACGTAGCAGGATCCCCGATTAAAGAAGGAATTGGGCTATCATCATAGCTCTCAGTTGGTAGCATATGTGAGTCAGAGCCGCCAATACCTGTAATGCGGTAGCCTTCATTCCAGCTTGCTGTCCATAACTGCAATGCTTTCTCGGTAGCTACATTGTTAGGAGAAAAGGTCGGGTCATTCCATATTTCCATGGAATGTACTCCCTCCAACTGCGTCTCTCCGTATAGCCAAGCCCATGGCGTCAGCATCGGATGATTAATTGAGCAAATCGCCCCCAGCTCTGCCGCCTCTTTCATCAATCGATCCATACCCTGCTGAGTGGTTAGGCCTCCATCCGGTGAGGTTGCTCGCCAATCGATCCATTTTCGAAGTCCAAGTGCATTCCAATGTCCGTCGCCAGCTGTTACCTCTACACCTGGAATGACGAGCGCATCTCCTTTAGCCCAAGATGTAGACATTACATTGTGATCTGTCGCTACAAAGAAATCCATACCTTGCTTCAGTGCCTGCTCACGATTCATAAGCTGAGTCATCTTGCCATCGGACAACACGGTATGCGTATGGAAATCCCCCTTGTACCAACGGCTTCCTGCCTGCCATATCTTCGCCCAGTCATAGTTTTCCATTATGAAGCCAGCATTCAGCTTGCCGCTGTTCCAATACTCACGTTCGCCCTGAATTTGCGCAGATACATACTCGTCTGGCAATGTGCCACAACCAAATTCCCACTCAGCTTCAAAAGTTCTGCCTTCTTCATTTGAAACTTCAAGCATCCATGTGCCGGTCATAATCGGCCCTGGCACCGCTATTGAACTCGTTAATTCCGGTTGGTTATGAACGACAATGAGCCGCTCGTTTCCACCATCCAGAAAGCAGAATCGAATATGTTTTTCCGAATCAAACAAATGTAATCGTCCCCACGACTTCTCCTTCTCATAAGTAAATCGAATCGCGAACCATTCGTACTCTTCTTCAGCCTCAATCGGGAAGTAGGTATTATTCTGTTCCAGCTTAACGGAAATTTGTCCTTTATTCATAGTTAACCACCCTCCATATTCCAAGTTTAGTTGTACAATTCTTCATCTATCCAAGTGTTCCAATAATAATTATCCCTGCCGTAATCGCAATCGACATCATGACCCGCATTCTACCCTGCTGTTCCTTCAAGACTATTATGCCTAGCAGTGTCCCGAAGACGGTGCCTATCTCTCGGATCGGAGACAGATGTGCTAAAGGGCCTAGATTCATAGCAAATAAGAATAACAAGTAAGATCCTGGCGATAAAATGGAGCCGACTATAAGTGGTACCTTATTGATCTTCCACTCCGTCTTAACCGCTTTCGAGCGCAAGGCAGGCAATGTTAGAACAAGCATATAGCCAATGTTGCACAGGGCCAGTAATGCAAGCGGTGGCATGAATTCCAATATGTTCTTATCTGTCAGGGTATAGCCTGTTATGCATAAACCAACCCCAAGAGCATACATAAGACCCTTCATATACTTCTTATCTTGCAGCAATGTTCGATTCAGCTTAAAGCCACCGATGCGGATCATTCCATAAATAATAAGCATTAAACCTGCCCATCCGAAGATGGAAAGGGACTCGTTATACATAAGTACACTTAGGACAGGAACGAGCAGTGCTCCTGTCCCACGCATAATCGGGTAAACCTGCGAAATATCACCGAACTGATACGCCTTCGATAGTAGTATGAAATACCCGCTCTGCAGCATTATAGATAGCAATATTAAGCCGTAAGCTTTCAATGGAATCGTATTGCTTACTAGCCATTCAATCAGATATGGAGTAAGCAGCAAAAAACACGGGATATTAATCATCCATAGGAACACATCTTTGTTCATGCTACGTTTCGCAAACAAATTCCATATTGAATGCGTAAAACCAGATGCTAACACGAGTATGAGTGCGATAGTTGTCATTGTTTAATCACCGAGTTTCTTGTAAAGGTTGTGACTCGTACCAGTATCCTTTTATTCCTTTTTCCAAACGTATCAGTGCTTCAAGGTAGAAATAATCGCCCCATATCATATAATCATCTGGAGCTACATTTCCTCGTACATAGTAGGACCCATGTTTTAATAATCCCTCGGCTCCTTCTTCGCCAATAGTTGAATAATGAAGCACGAGTGAGGTCATCGACAGCTCAAACTTCTCTTCAAACTCAGCGCGATCGGGATCTGTATCGTCAAGAAGACTTAGCATCTCGATCAAGCCAGCTGCGGCGATCGCTGAAGCGGAACTGTCTCGATACATATTCGTATTAACCGGAGCATCAAAGTCCCAATAAGCCACATAATCTTCTGGCAGTTGCCCAATAAAATAGGATGCCATACGCTTCGCCGTGTCCAAGTAAACTTTATGTCCTGTGTAGCGATAGGCAAGGGAAAAGCCATAAATACCCCATGCTTGACCACGAGCCCATGTAGATCCGTTCGTAAATCCTTGATGAGTCGCTCCGCCAAGCGCTTCACCTGTTTCCGTATCAAACACAAACGTATGGTATGAGCTATCATCCCCACGCACAAGATATCGCTGGCTTTGATCAGCTTGCTTAATCGCAACCTGACGATAACGCTCTTCCCCTGTTTGTTGATAAGCCCAGAACAACAGCGGGAGATTCATGAGACAATCAATGATCATTCGTCCCCCATGCTGTGCATCACCAGACAGTCCCCAAGCTTGAATATACTGTCCATCCTCGCGCCAACGACGCATGAGTACATCTGCCGCTTGTAGTGTCAATTCTCTTGATTCCTCATCCTGCTCCACCACCCATTGCGCCTGCGAGGATAACGTATAGAGGAATCCAATGTCATGATGATCAAGAACGATGTTCTGTTCCATTCTCCGCTTGAAGCTTTTTACCGTAAGGCGTGCTGCCTCACGGTAAGCCTCGTCGCTAGAATACTCGTAGCACAGCCACAGCATTCCGCTCCAGAACCCGTTCGTCCAATCATCATTATTGTTCAATACATACCTGCCGTTAACACTGACATGCGGGAAGCGATCACCGAAACGCTCCACATTATTTTTGATCTTCTCCATTGCATCTTCAATTGCATGTTTCCACATGTCCTTACACCCTTTCCACGATCCATTCATCTCAGCGAAGCATTCGTTGCAGAACTGCAGCAGCCTCACCAGATAGTCTACATCTTCCTTAGCCCAATGATTGTCCATATCCTTGAATGTCTTCACATGCTCAACCAAGATGTAGGAATGTCATACAGAATGCTACTATAATTGAAATCCGTCTCTTTCTGATGCCCATTCAAGGTCTCCTCCTACTGAACCCATAGTAATGTCACCCTAAGTCCGGTTGATCCTGAAGTGTAACTTGCAGGTCATTCGTACCATGCAATTCGAACACAACAATCTCATTCTCACCGGCATGCAGCAATGGCCCTGGAACATAAAGCGTCTTTTGCGGTCCCGCCTCCCAATAACGTCCGAGATTGAAGCCATTTACGAATACAATTCCCTTTGTCCAGCCCTCAAGTGCTAGGAAGGTGTCTGCGATATCTACCTCTTGCTCAATATGGAAGGAGCCTTTATAAAATACAGGGCCTTCTTTTCCTTCCTCAACATTAACAACAGGTTCATGTAGTAGATCGATATTGTCCATTGGTAGACTATGAATCGTCCAATCAAATAGGAACTGGAATCCCAATCTCGCACCCTCGGTAATTCCCTTACAATCTCTTAAATACGGTCCATAGTTTGTTCTGCCCATATTCTCGACTAGAATACGAAGCTCTGCTCCGCCCTCTGGTACATGGAACTCAATCGGCTGCGGATCCCAACGCTCAATAACTCCCTTATACTCTCCATCGAGAAATACGAGCGCACGATCATGTACCTCCTGCAAGACCAGTGAACAATTTTGTCTAGGACCGGAAACCTTCGTTGTATATAAAATGAAGCCATAATCCTGTCCAAGCTTCTCCATCGGCTCAGGGCAAGTCCTTTGCACAGGCGTCGACAGCACTGGCAGTAGGTCAAACAGCGGTGCTACTGGCTTCATCTGAACACTGCCATAATCCATCTTGCGAACAGGCTCAGGAAGCGGCATTATCTCCGTATCGAGATATTTTGCAATAAGCTCCCTTAACAGAATGTACTTCTCCGTAACGTCCCCCCATTCTGTCAGTGGGCTGTCATAGTCGTAGCTAGTTACCGTTGGCTCATATATCCCGTGATTATTGGCACCATTGTAGAATCCAAAGTTTGTTCCGCCATGAAACATATAAAAGTTAACCGATCCGCCAGCCTTCAGCATATCCTCAAACACATGCACAGCATCCTGTGCATGTCGCGTATGATGCGGCTTGTTCCAATGATCGAACCACCCGTTCCAATACTCCATACACATTAGTGGCTTATCCGGCTGCACCTGCTTCAGACTATTAAAGGCTTCCTCGGTTCTCGAACCAAAATTAACGGTTTCTAGAACTCCTGGAACCATACCGCCTTGCAGCATGAAATCTTCCGGGCCATCTGAGGTGAACAGCAGGACGTCCATTCCACGTGAGACCATGCTTTCCTGTATATGTTCAAGATATTTCAGGTCATTGCCATAGCTTCCGTACTCGTTCTCTATCTGCATCGCGATGATCGGACCGCCATTCGTACATAACAACGGCTTCAGCTTCGGCAACAGCACATCATAATAAGAATCTATCTTAGATAAAAATGCCTCGTCATAACAGCGCAAGCGCATCCCATCCTCGGCAAGCAACCAGGCCGGCATTCCACCGAACTCCCACTCCGCACAGATGTAAGGACTTGGGCGTACGATAACATGCAAACCTAACTCTGCTGCTGTTTCGATAAATGTGACGATATCCGCCATACCCGTAAAACAGAACTTACCTTCCTGAGGCTCATGAATATTCCATGCAACGTACGTTTCTACCGTGTTAAAGCCGCAAGCCTTCAGCTTGCTCAATCGATCCTTCCAATACTCAGGAATTACGCGAAAATAGTGAATCGCTCCTGACACAAGCGTAAGGGGTGTACCCTCATAAAGAAATTGATCTCCTTGCACTGTGAATGATGCCATATTAGATACTCCTCTACTCATGAACTCGATATAGACTCCTTCTACCTGTCATTACTATTCTGAACAAGAATTCTCGCTAACCAGACGGTTAATCTCTTCACGCTTACGGATATACCATTCTGCCTCTTGTGGGTATACTTCAAGGGATAATTCTTGCTCCAAGCCATCTTCCAATAAGGCGATTACTGCCTCTCTTCCGACTTTCTGCTCGAGTAGCTCAAGTGCGCGTAAATCTTGCAGAGCTTCCGTAAGGACCTCCAGCCTGATCGACTCGATCGGCCCCTCAGCGCCTGGATATACCAAAAATGCATCGCCCGCTGGAAATCCACCTCCTGCATCCGTCACTTGAAATGGATCAATCGGATACTTCGAGAATTGTGCATACCAGAAGTTGTAACCCCAATGCAAAAATCCTTTAAGCTTTAGCTTGTAAATTTGCATCCCGAGTATACGATTGCGTGATGACGGCATATGAAGAAAGCGATTAGAAACGAGCTTGTATTGGGCACAGCAATAATAAGTCCATAACCCCTCTACGCCATGATCCAGAAATGGTTGAATACCATTGCTCGCTGGAATCGGATGCTTAATTAAACCACTTTCATAAAATTCATACTCAGAGAGCGCATCAATGATCGGAAAACCTTCTAGAATTGGCCCAATAAGTTCGCTCGCTGCACGATAAGTATCCATGTCCGCAAGATTTGGTTCATCCGATAGATGGAAATAAACTCGCTGCTCTAAACCATTCTCTTTCACAAACGCTAATAGCTCTTGTAAAAATAACGTAAGGAATCCCGTGTACTCCGGATCTCTAGAATCGGTATCCCATCCAAATAGTTGCTTTAATTGACCATCAACCATAGCCATTACTTTTGGTGCATGCTTGGCACCCCATTGTGTGAATAGATGGGAGAACTCAAAATATTTCACGCCACTGCGGTCACACAGCTCTATCCAACGCTTTAATCGCTCAAAAGTGAAGTTATACTTCTCTCCTGTCCGTTCTACTTGAACAAGTTGTACGGTTGGGCGGTCTCCCCCGATCTCCGTGTCTAACGGCGGTGTAAACAAAGGGGTTAGAATCATATTCATTCCATGTTTCACCGCGGTGTGGATGTATTGCTCAATCAACTGCCAATGGTACTCGCTAAATATGTCCGTTTTATAGTAGGTAGCCAAGCAGTCTACATGGAACCATTCCGTATGTATAAGCGACTGCTCCGGCAATGTTGCCGCGATCACTTCCAGCGTAAATGTTTCCTCACTTACTAGTTCGCCGCTATCATTTGCGATTTGGATACAAATATCAAATAATCCCGCCTTAGCATTGAGCGGCACCTCAACAGTGATCCATATTGAGCGCCATTGATTCGGATAACCAGTTAAACCCCGATTCGTATCGAACGGAATTAACGCATCTGGATAAAGACCCGACGTGCTTCTTAAGACATGTTCATCTGCATCGTGATAGCTCACCATATTAGCAGGCACTAGCTCTACAGTTCGCACAGTGATATTGGACCCCAACTCGGATTGCTCGCCCCGAACTTGAAGCGACCGCATAAGTACATTTGCCCGATATGCAACCTGGAAAGAATAGGATTCACCAAGTAGTGCCGAGCCTCTAAGTTGAGTTGGTGCATGCAGTTCTTCATCAGCAAATACCTTGATTAATGAACTGATACATCTTGTTTCCATCCGTGCAGCTCTATTCAACATTTCCACTTCTTTTCCCCCCATATGAATTGGTAAAAAGGATAAGCCCGGCAAACTCGACTGACTATTCGAACTTACCGGGCTTATTTAATTACTTAATTACTTACTTGCTTTGTAAGCATCGCTAGTATCTTTGAGATGCTGCTGGAAGCTCGGGTCTGCTTTCAGTCCATTAATAAACTTGTCCCAATCCTCCAAGCTGGATTTTTTGATAACGACATTTGTATACATATCAACAAACTTCTTCTGCCAATCGCCGCCTTTTTCCATCCACGCTTCGGTATTTGGCAATCCTGCAGCAGGATTCTTAATCGAAGATTCTGAGATTGTATCGATCAGCTTACGATTGTACTCTAATACTTCTGCTGGCATTCCAGGTCCTTCAGCACGTTGGTATTTATTGAAGAACCCAGAAATCCATTGTGCTGTTGTCGCTGTACCGTATCCTTGCTTCTTACCTTCATCTGTTTGAACAATAGAACCATCTTCAGAAACGGTATAATCCTTGTCTTTGATACCATAAGTCACGAGATTGTAGCCTTCTTGAGTAGCCGTTTCGTTGTAAACTTCAAGAATCTTCTTGAGCTTGTCTTCACTAACCGATTTGTTAACTAGGAACAATCCATAATAACCATAAGCTTGCTCATTGTATTTCTTGCCGTCTTTTGCAGCTGGAATTTCATACGCCTTCAACTCAGCTTCAGGCTTAACCTTCTGCAACTCTTGGCCAAACATAAATGCTTCGTTAATATTACCGAATGAGATACCCGCCTTGCCTTGAATCATCATTTCTTTCACTTGGCTTGACTTCATAACTGGTAAGTCCGGTGTAATAAGACCATCACCATAAGCCTTGCTCCAGAATTCAAGCGCTTCTCTCGCTTCAGCTGTTAGCCAGTATGGCTCAAGACCGCCATCAGCTGTTTCCTTCCACGATGTACCTGCACCAAACATCGTCATCATATAAGGACTGACACTTGCCTGTACCATACCGTAAGTATCGTTTTTACCGTTTTTGTCCGGGTCATTCTTTGTAAAGGCCTCTAACACTTTGTAGAACTCTTCCATAGTAGTAGGAGCAGTCAATCCTACGTTTTTGAGCCAGTCTTCACGAATCAACAGCGACTCATGCCCGTCCAATGGACGAACGCGTGGAATACCATAAGATTTTCCTTTGAACTTAATATTGTTAATTGCATTCTCCGGATAGCCTGCTAGATTAGGATAGTCTGGCAGGAAAGGAGTCAAATCCCAGAATGCACCTTGATCTATTGCAGTTGAGAACGCAGGGTCATTAATATCCTCGATGAGAACGACATCTGGCAAACTCTTCGAAGCAAGCAATGCATTCAACTTTTCTTTATAGTTATTAATTGGATAGAAGTCTATCTGAAGCTTTACATTCAATTTTTCATTCAGCTGTAGAATGCTTTCAAGATCACTACTAGGGGATTCACCATAAGTCATCGTACCGATATTGATTTCAACTGGCTTTTGCTGCTCAGACTTGGAAGCATCTCCAGCAGAATTGGTCTCACCACCCTTTGCACAACCCACCAACATGCTTGTAGTGAGAACTAACACCAATAACATGGTCATCCAACTTCTTTTTTTCATTTGTAAAAACCCTCCCTTTTATCTAATAAATTAATATATAAGCTTGGTTTACCCCTTAACCCTTCACGGAGCCAACCAACATACCCTTAACAAAGTACTTCTGAAGGAACGGGTAGACCATAATGATAGGTAGAGAAGCAACGACTACTGCCGCCATCTTAATCGTCTCTGGAGGAAGCATCTGCTCACTCTGTAGCATAGCAGCTACGGATGGATCTGCTATATTCGTTGAAGCTTGTATCAGCATCATCTGCAGCACAACCTGCATCGGCCGAAGTTCATCTGAGTTGATGTATAAAACGCCATTGAAGTACGTGTTCCAGAAACCTACTGCAAAGAATAGACCGAATGCAGCGACCGCTGACAGCGAGATCGGGAACATAATTTTGAAAAAGACCCCGATATCATTACATCCATCAATCTTCGCTGCTTCCTCTAGCTCCTCCGGCAGTTCCTGATAGAAGTTCTTCATCAAGAATACATACCATGCACTTGTAATTGCCGGTAATATCAACGACCAGATGGAGTCAATAAGACCCAATCCTTCAACTAACATGAAATTTGGAATCATTCCTGGGTTGAACAACATCGTCATTAGAATAGCAACTAGGAAAAACTTCTTCCCGAAGAATCGTTTCCGTGACAGAGAATACGCCAAGGCACTCGTCACCATGATACTAATCGCAGAGCCGACAATAGCTAAGAAGGCACTAACCCCTAATGAGCTCATAAACATCTTGGTTGATAGAATGTACTTATAGGAGGAAAGACTCCAGTTTTCCGGAATAATAATTAATGGCTTGCTCAAATATTCCGAAGGATCTGTAAAGGATACGATAATGACATAAAGAAAAGGTAGTAGTGTTACAAGCCCGATTAAACTGAGCACCGTATAAATGATGCCGTTTGTCACTTTATAGCCGAGGGACTTATTCATTAGTAAAGACCCTCCTCACCGAATTTTTTAGCTAACTGATTGGCTGTTACTACAAGTACAAGACCAACAACCGACTTGAATACTCCAACGACTGTCGCATAACTGAAACGACCATTCTGTATCCCAGCCCGATACACATATGTATCAAAGACATCCGCAACATGCGCTACGGGAGAACTCATCATCAAGAAGATCTGTTCAAACCCTACCTCCATCACTTGACCGAGCCTGAGTATGAGCAACACGACGATTGTACTCCTGATGCAAGGCACTGTAATCTTCATAATCTGTTTCCAACGGTTCGCACCATCAATTTGAGCCGCCTCATACATTTCTTGATTGATACCTGCAATTGCAGCCAAGAAGATGATTGTACCCCACCCGGCTTCTTTCCATATGCTCTGCGCAGTTAACAAACCCCAGAAGTAATTCGGCTCTGTCAAGAAAGCGATTGGCTGACCGCCAAGCTCAACAATAATCTTGTTAACAATTCCATCGCTCTGTCCAAGAATAATAAAACAGATACCAGCAATGATTACCCAAGATAAAAAGTGAGGTAAATAAACTATCGTTTGTATTACTTTCTTAAATCTCATACTCCGAACCTCGTTAATGAGTAATGCAAGAACGATAGGAATCGGGAAGAAGAAGATGATATTCAGCAAGCTAATCGCCATCGTATTTCTAAATAAGAGAAAGAAGTCTGGATTCGTGAAAAACTCACGAAAATATTTGAATCCGACCCATTCGCTTTCCCAGAACCCTAGGTATGGAGAATAGTTTTTAAATGCTAAACCTAGCCCCCATAGCGGGAAGTACTTGAAGATTAAAAAGAAGAGAAGACCTGGAAGTGCTAGTAAGTACAAATATTTCTCTCGACCAAATATGACTTTGAATCGAGCCCATAGGGAGTCTTTCGGATTTAATCTTTGTCTGTCGGCTTCATATGCCTGTGATAAACTTGCGTTCGCTAATTTAAGATTAGATTGCGGCAAGGATTTCACCACCTCCAACGATTTTGTTTGAACCTGGTTGACTGTAACGTTTCATGTCTGCATCTTACAAGCTGCAACGCCCATCAACAATGACCAATTCTTATTCGCCTGAGATCCTTGTGCAATAATTGCGAATAGCTTGATACTACTGGGTTTATGAACACTTCTAGTCTCAATAATTAACCTCATTAGCCCTGAGAGATTATAAATTTGCACCTCATAAAAATCAAAAAAAGACTTGCAAGAACGAGAGGTTTCATTTCTCTCGCTCTTGGCAAAGTCTTATTAAAAAAAGTGCATTTAATTTAGTCAGGAATACTATTTTCGATGCATCTCTCGATATTGCCCCGGTGGTAAGCCCACCTGCTTCTTAAATACACGAATGAAATTTTTAGGGTTATATCCTACCTGCTCCGCTATTTCATTGACCAATAAATCAGTCGTTTCTAACAACTCCTGGGCTTTGGCTACACGTAATTGTGTTACATACTCGATAAAGGAAATATTCATCGTCCGCTTAAACAACTTGCTTAAATATTGCGGGCTCAAATTGCATATCTGTGCACACTGGTCAAGAGAGATATCAAGATGATAGTTTGCCTCGATATAGTCCGTGACCTTCTCAATAAATTGCTCATACTCTTGATTCTTCTTACTATTCACATACAGCATAATCGGTTCGAATATATGATCCATAAACCACTCATTAATTGAATGTATAGTTGTGAGTTTTCTCAAATTTACATTGAGTTCACTAGTTGTATAGCCAAATAATTGCTCCGAATTTATATCCATTAAATATACTATTCGTAAAGTAGTAGACAACAGCTGATCGTAAGACATCATAATGAGCTCTGGATTGTGTACAGCGGATTGTACTTTATCAGAGAATGCATCAAGCATCCGCTTCGTTTCAGAGAGATCTCCCACCAGCAGCGAATCGGTCAGATGGTTCTCAATCTCCGTTGGATAACGGTACATCATCGAAATCGCGAGCCCTTTGCTCTCAATAATCTGATTTCCCCCATTAATCATCCGCGAGTGAATCGCAAGCTGCGCCTCACGATATAAATCAGGCAACTCCTCCACATGCGATGTGGTTCGACTCAAACCGATCGTCGCCGGAGATTTCAAAAAATGAGTAATCTGCTCACGTATCCTATCAATCACAGGCTTCAGCTTATCTGACCAAACGTCTGCCTCTTCATGCTCTGTCCATAGCCAAACCACAACTTGATCATTAAAAGAGTTGATGACCAAGCCCTCCAGTTGCTGATGCTCCAATAATTCTGTCGTCATATTCTTTATGATGAAGAGAATTAGATCCCTATCCGTCTCTTGGAACTTGGTCACATCCGATAAGTGATCATAGGCAATAATAAATACAACTGCACACTGCTTCTCCGGAATAGAATGCCTGCGCAGAAGCTCCAGTAAATATTCACGACGGTCATGAGTAAACTGCCCCTCCATTAACCTTAAGGCGAACAGCTCGCGAATAAGTGGAAATTGTTCATTTAATTGTTCTTCTAGTTGACTCGCTTTACGGTTAATTTCCTTCCAACGCTGATTCACATAACTGAACTCATCCGTTCCCATATCCGCGGTTTGATTATCGCTGATGAGAGAGACTAGCTTCCGAATCGGACTATACACTTTCCTAGTGCCGATCATCGCCAATGCAATTCCTGCAGCAAGTACAGCAATTACAATTCCTATCGTAATGCCTGCAATCTGCCTTGCACTGCTATACAGTTCCGCCGTCGGGATCATATCCACAAACAACATCTTTTGGATTGGAGATTCCGTAGAGGTCACTAAGTACTCTCGGTCCTGCCATCGATAGATAAACTCTTGCTCACCTTTTTTTGTAACCGTTATCAATTCATACAAGTCTTCAGGCACTTCGCTTCCGTTCAAATGGAATACAAGTTGACCGGTGTTATCCATCACATACATTTGCTCATGCTCGTATTTAAGAAATTGTTTTGTCAGTGATTCAAACGCTTTATTATCTATGATGACCTGGATAAATCCGATAGGTTCTTTTGAATGTAAAGGTACTGTACTTGTTAACGTTATTCCTGAATCATAGTCTTTGCCACCCTGAGAATAGCCTACTTTCCAATCTAGTTGCTGATTTTTATCCAGTAGGTTCGCATACTTCTCCCGTTCCACTGCTGATTCGATCTTTATTCCACCGTAAGTTGATGATATTAAGTAGTTCTCATCCAATGTATATAGCGCAATATCCTTAACACGAGAATTTCCGTTCATAAAAGCTAACAAATTCTGATATACACCCGTATAGAAGCTGGAATAATTGGTTCGCTTCATTTCATTCAAGTCTGAAGTAAAGAACGAGCTCAGTTCCATCTGGACTAAGTTATTCTGAACCGCTTCCAACTCGGTATCCATCGTCCTTGAAGCGTAATTCAAGATTTGAGTAATATCTTGGCTAACATTATCTTTAATAGCATTAGAAGTTAATGCATAACTAGCGATTCCAACGATAACGATAGGAATGATCGATGAAAATAATGTATATGCAATCATTTTGCGATAAAATGATGGATACTTCAGCAATCTTTTATTCCAAATTGTTCGGTAATCATCTTTAAGCTTCATATTGTAATCTCCCATGTTGATAAACTATGTCCTCAGCGTACAAATCATTTGATATGAAGTCAATAACTACGAAAAAAATTTTGGGAAATATTATAATATTAAACAAATCAAACAATCTACAATGATTCGAGTCTTAAGATCATAGAAAAAAAGCGACCCTGACCAAAAAAGCTGCCAACGATATTGCAATATCGTTAGCAGCTTTTATCTTATAAAACTATCTATTCCAACTTCATATAATACAGATTCGCCGTACTATCCTTCGTAATGGTATGTGCGCCCGCCGTAAGGGAGACAGTGGCAATGCCATTCGTTATAGGATAATTTGTTCCATCCACTTTTATTTTGGTTCCTTCTGTATTGAACACTAGGGTTAGGGTTGAAGCTTTAGCAGCTGTGAACTGAATACTGGTTGCACTCTCGATTTTTAGACATTGGGTTAGGGTTAAACCCTGATATGTCACATTTCCCTTACTTGTTGAGAGATTTCCTTGGATATTGAAGAAGCTGCTCGTTGTTCCATCAGTGGTAAAGTTATGAATGGTTGCTCCCGCTGTCGGCACTGGCGTTGTCGTGGGTGTCGTTGTCGGTACAGGTGTTGCTGTTGGTGCTATTGTTGGAGATGGTGTTACTGTTGGCACAGGAGTAGCTGTTGGAGTTGGTGTCGGACTTGTTGGGTTTGAATTGCCCCCTACAGAGACAAGCCCCGTTGTGTAGCTTCTGATTGCAGACATCAGTGCAGTATTCAGCGCATACGATGCGTCATCCACGGAATCATTAAATTCCCATGTGAAGTCTCCGCCATTCAGACGTCCGGCTTTTGCCGTAACAACCTGTTCCACATTGCTTACGTTGTCAATATTCGATACGTTCACTCCGGTTTGGACGTTTGTATCGAAGTTATTGTAGGCTGTTCCACCTTTTAATGCTTTGTATGAGCTTGGGACGGTTTCATTTCTCGACGAGGCTAAGTAGGCATCAAATGAGGTTTCATTAGCAGGAGCTGTCCCTGTATTGGAGTTAGCGTAGATAAGACTTGAAGCATCAACAATTAGATTGTTATAAGCTTTAATCACACCCCCATTTTCACCTGAGAACGTACCCTCACCTAAAGCATCTGTACCCTGTAAAGAACTAAGCATTGGGTCTTTAGTATTTCTAAAAACATTGGATTCCACAAAAGCCGAAGCTCCGGTTGTAACGCCGACACCATATTTCGAGACTCCATCATAGAAGTTATTATAGACATGAACAGAGGCCACTCTGATCCGCGGATGACGGGAGTCCGAATGATCGAACCAGTTATGGTGGAAGGTAACAAAGAATTCTGCAGACTCACTAAGTCCGACTAGAGCAGCTTTTCCGGAATCAAAGTAATGGTTGTACGAGATGGTAATGTACGTTGATCCTTTTTTGAGGTCCGTAGATCCGTCGCCTTTGGCTTGGTCCGCATCGCTCCCTGCAGATCCATAAAAAATATCATTATTATGCACCCATACATTCGCATTGCCTGTATCCATTGAAATGCCATCGTCAGGAAATAACATCACACCCAGATTTCTTACTTCCAAATTACCAACATATCTAAGCAGCAATCCCCAACCGTATGCATAAGCATCTTTTCCGATACCTTCGATTGTAATATTCATTTCCGAATAATTATTTTTACCTTTGACTTCAAGATATCCACTGCTGTTAAGCTGTCCACTCAGGTCAGCAGCTGTAACTTTACCGATAATTCGGATGGCAAGTGGGGTTGTATCATAACCCTTTTGTCTCAGAGCCAAGATGCTACCAAGACCAACGCCTGTTTGTACAGCACCTGAGCTGTTGATTTTCACATCAAGTGTTACGGTTTTCGCATTCTGAGATGTTATATACAGCACTTGAGCACCATTCTTGAGGGTTCCATTCTCATTATAAGCGCCAGAACCCGTACCAAATGGCGAGCTTGCCGAAAAAGCAAACCCAGATCGATCATATGACGTTACGGATAACGTATTTGATACTGAACTTGCCGTTCCTCCCCCTGATAGGGTAGCCTCAACCTTCATTACATAACTTCCAGCTGCAAGCCCTACAGCATCCGCTCTCCAATAGGAAGAATATTTGCGGATCAATTCATTATCAATCTGTTGGTACCCCGAATCTGATGCGCTTGCCTGTTTAACATATACGTTATATCCTGTCGCATTACTTACAGGTGACCATTCCACATATGCCGCTTCATTCCAGCCTCCACTGCCTGTTATCGAAAGACCAGCAGCATGCACTACTGTATTTGTCCATCCACCTGCTATCAAAGAAAGTGCAAGAGAAAACAACACACCAATACTGATTACCTTGGCAATACTTTTTTTCATTTTATTCCCTCCTGATTCTAATTTGTTGCAGATAGAATTGTAACCGCTTGCAATAAGATATAAAGCTTCCTTTTCACCTCCTGACAATATTACATTTTATGGGACTAAAACATCCTCAACATATCAGAACAGAAATCAGTTCCGATACAATCATTTCCTCATATTTTTCACATCTAACAGTATTCTGAGTTAATGATTATAGGACAGAGCATTGATTCACCCGTCCTTTCAGCAATGTATCCTGGGCTCTTGTGAAAATACAACATGAATAGCCACACAGTAGCCAGCACATAATAAAATTCACAACCATTAGATAATCAAGGGAGGAGCTTTCAATTGAGTGCAAATCAACCAGATAAGAATCTAATCAACACAGTAAAAGAACTGGAAGCCACGCCCGTAAACAGCCTGGAAGCCCAACAGCAGCAGCAAGCCCGTAATGATCGCCGCAAACAAGCTCTGCATGACAGCGATGGCAAATTCTCAGAAAATGAATCTGGGAACTTCCATTAGAGTCTTCAGCTATGTCCGCACCCCAATAAATCGCACGTTTTATGATCCTTTCCAAAATGAAAAAAACGTAAAAAAGCGACCAACGATGGTCGCTTTTTTACTGATATTAAGAAATGCCTTCTCCTGCAAATCATTCTTATCTTCAGTATCCAGACGAATACTCTTTGCTTTCTTTTAAGCGAGCAATATCATGGCCCGTCGGGTTTTGGAAGACACGAAGCCCAAATATCGGTACAACTGCAAAAATGTGATCAAAGATATCAGCTTGAACCGATTCATACACCACCCAGTTAGTATCATTGCTAAACGCGTAGATTTCTAAGGGCAGTCCATTATCCTCTGGTGCTAGCTGTCTGACGATCAGCGTCATATCCTTATGAATTTTAGGATGATTCCTCAGATATTCATGGATATATTCTCTGAATACACCAACATTCGTGAGATGTCTTCCATTTACTTTACTCTCCGTATTGATTTGATGTTCGATATTATAAATGCTAATTTCATTTAATCTTGCCCTTATAAAATCGGACAGGTAGTGAATCTTCTGGAATTCCTCCATCATTTCTTTTGTACAAAAGCATATGCTGCTTGTATCGATATGAACGCTTCGTTTAATCCTTCTGCCGCCAGAAACTTGCATGCCCCTCCAGTTTTTGAACGAATCTGAAATAAGGGCGTAGCTAGGAATCATGGTGATTGTTTTATCGAAATTCATAACCTTTACCGTATTCAATGTAATGTCAATTACATCACCATCCGCATTATATTTAGGCATTTCGATCCAGTCGCCTACACGCACCATATCATTAGATGATAATTGAACACCTGCCACCAAGCCCAATATAGAATCTTTGAAAATCAGCATAAAAACAGCTGATAATGCACCTAACCCACTAAGTATAATCAGTGGATTCTGACCAATGAGGTTAGAGATCACTACAATAACACCAATGATAAATAGAATAATCTTTGCAACCTGAATGTACCCCTTGATCGGTCTAATCTTGGAGACTTCGAATGAGCGATAAATAGCATCAATGGCATTAAGTAGTGCATTAAACACCGTGATAGTTACGATAATCATATAAGTTAAGGCGGATTTTTCAATAAAAGCCTGATATAGCGGAAAGATAGACGCAGAATAATAGATGATGAAGGCTGGCGCGAGATGCGACAGCTTGTGAAACACTTTTTTCTCCAAAACGATATTATCCCATGCATACCGATCCTTACTAATGAAATGAATAATTATCTTTAGCACGATTTTTTTGGCTATTAAATTGGCTAGTACAGAGAGTAGTGCTATAAATAAGACCATGATTATATTCGAAAGATAACCTGTCATTTGTTCGCTTACACCGTATCCTGCTAGTTGATCTTTTATAAAATTCATCATTTCCTCCTGCTGCGTGTTACTTAAATTGTTTGATGAAATGGTCTAGCACTAACATTCGACGTATCGATCGTTGCGGGTGAACTATTATTGCCTAGTTTCAACTAATTGTATTAACCTGGTTAACGCGCTTGAGTAAATTGTGTCATGTCTATGCACAAACCATACCTGCAAATCTCGATACTCTTCAGGCAAACGGTGGGAAGTGATTATGCCCTGTTCTTCCGCCTTGGCAATCGATGACTGTGGCAGCATAGACACACCAAGTCCAGAGGAAACGCCATCTAGAATAACTGCTAATGTGCCAAATTCCATAATCTGATAAGTGGTCAGGCCAGTGCCTCTCAGAAAACTCTCTGCTTTTGCCCGATGCGTACATCCAACGTCAAAGAACAACATCGGTTTCATGAGTAGCTCATACATTTCGTTTTGTCCCGGCTCAGAGATCAACACCAACTCCTCTTCAAAGGCCGCGATATGTTCTATATCTGGCTCATCAATAGGACCATAGACGAACGCTCCATCAAGCTCGTAATCCAATACCTTTTGTAAGAGCGCATGTGTCACACCCGTAGTGAGCGATAAATTTACATCCGGATATCGTGATTGATACTCGGCCAATAAAGGAGTCAGATGAATGACTGCTGTCGCTTCAATGGACCCTATCCGAAGAGGCCCTGCAGGATGGTCCGAAAATTGTGTTGTTTTCACAGCCTCGTCCATCAGAGTCAGTATTTTATCCGCATACCCCAGTAAATTCTCTCCAGCCAAAGTTAGCGTCATTCCTCGATTGGATCTCCGAAAAAGGGGTGTTTTCAACTGAGCCTCAAGATACTGAATTCGAGTCGTCACATTAGACTGTACATAGTTCAACATTTGCGCAGCCTTGGTTATGCTCCCCTCTCGAGCCACAGCCTGAAATATTCTTAAATCTCCGCTTTCCATTTCTATGTCACCTGCTTGGTATGATCATTTATGATACTCACAATCGGTTTTGTTCATTTTACTGTATGATTCCCACTCTGTACAATTCAATATAGATTCATTGAAATACGAATGACTGGAGGATTAGGATGAAAGCAATCGTACATGCTGGGATGAACGGCTTGAAGAGCCTAACATATGAAGACGTTGTTGATAAACAGCCAGGCTTCGGTGAAGTAAAAGTAAGGCTGAAAACCGCAGGGTTAAATCATCGAGACTTATTTCTCATAGCGGATCGAAAAAATGAGGATGCTCCCCTGATTATGGGCTCTGATGGGGCGGGTATAATTGAAGCGGTAGGTGAAGGCATAACATCACTTACAGTAGGTACCGATGTAATCATTAATCCGTGTATCGGATGGGAAATCACCCACGATGTCCCGAACGTTCCGGCCATAGTGGGCGGCCCTTCAGATGGTACATTTGCCGAGTCTATCGTCATCCCTGCGCAAAATGCCATCAGCAAGCCAGCTTATTTGTCTTGGGAAGAAGCGGGCGTGTTGCCCTTATCTGCCTTGACAGCCTATCGGGCTTTGTTTACGAGAGGCCGCTTACAGCAAGGTGAACATATCCTTATTCCGGGTATTGGTGGCGGTGTGGCTACTTATGCCATGCTTATGGCTTCAGCAGCGGGTGCAAGAGTCAGTGTCACATCACGAAGTGAAACAAAAAGGCAAGTTGCTCTTGCACATGGGGCAGATCATGCCTTTGACAGTCATAGCGATTGGAAGGAAAGTATGAAAGGAGATACAGTGGATCTCATCTTGGACAGTATCGGGCCAGCTACGTTCCAACAGTACTTTGATATCATTAAGCCAAATGGCCGGATTGTTACGTTTGGAGCAAGCTCAGGAGATCGAATGGAAATAGCTGCACGATCCATATTTTACCCCCAAATCAGTATCATCGGCACCTCAATGGGAAGCAGTGAAGAGTTTATTGCGATGCTTGAATTTATGGAATTTCACTCGATACGCCCTATCATTGATAGTGTGTATCCTTTACAAGACACCCTTCAAGCCTTTCAGCGAATGCAACAAGGGCAGCAGTCTGGCAATATTGGAATAAGAATTAATTGAAAAAAGACACCTCTCAAGGTGTCTTTTATTTACTCCATATGGAACCCAGGCGTGGCATGGCAAATCCATTAGCCGCCGTGTGTTCTAGGGCATGCAAGTATTTCCACTGCAACATGCCAAGAGTCAGCAACCATCTATCCTATTACGTGGCGCTAACACGTCGTTTAGCAAGCGCCATCGCGGCAGCATAGCCGGAGCTCCAGGCCCATTGCAGGTTATAGCCGCCGCAATCTCCATCGACATCCATCACTTCACCTGCCAAATACAGCCCAGGGACTAACTTAGATTCTAACGTTCCTTCGATTAGCTCCGTCGTATCGATGCCACCGGCTGTTGTTTGTGCATTCGTGAAGCTATTGGTATCGGTCACTTTAAATTCCCAACGTTTCAAGATTCGATAAAATATTTTCTTGGTTTTCCATGATAAATCCATACAAAGCAAGTGCGGCTGTTGATCAATTCCAGCCTCCTTCAGCAGAACTGGAATCAGTTTCTTGCTGACGATGCCCACAAAAGAATCGGCAACCGTCCGGTGTCCAAAGATCCCCCAGTGGATCTCCAGAAAATCAATTAACTCTTCCTCCGTGCGCTCCGGCATTAAATCAACCGACAATGTCACCGATTCTCCTATTCCGAGATTATACGCAGCCTTTCTGCTGAGCTGAAGTATGGGCGGGCCCGAGATACCATAGTCCGTAAAAAGAATCTCACCAGACTCAGTGCGGATGACTTCATTGTTTACGATAACATGGGCCTCTCCCTCAAATTTGATGCCCGATAGTTCCTTCAAATACGGATAATCCAGCTTCAATTGTACAATGCCTGGCACCGGGTTGATCAGGGTGTGCCCCAGACGTTGGACAAGCGTATAACCGGAGCCGTCCGTTCCCGTTTTGGGAGCGGTAAGGCCGCCGGCACATAGAAAAAGATAGTCGCTGGTATACACAACCTGTTCCTCTGTCTCCGTCTGGCAGGTTATCGCGAACCGCGGATGTCCCGCCGAAACGGTAACATCCAACACTTTATGTTTATAATATACGGGAACATTCCGATCCTCCAGCGCCAGCTTAAATACACCCGGCACCGAAGCCGCCTGCAGCGACATTGGATACATCCGGCCATTCTCCAAGCTTACAAAAGGAAGCCCGAGCGAGGAGAAAAATTCGATCGTTTGGCGGACACCGAATTGCCGCAATACATGTATTGGGAATCCTTCCTGATTACTGTGATACTTGCGTGATAAAGCGGCCGCTTCATCCGTACCGGTGGCGGTGGATTGGTTCGTAATGTTGCAACGCCCGTTACCCGTCGTTATTATTTTCTTCCCAAGCCGGTCATTGCTTTCAATAATTGCTGTATCAATACCTTGATCCCTCGCTGTAACTGCAGCCATTAGACCTGCAGCACCCCCACCGATAATGAACAGCTCGTGGTGCTTAGAAGTCTGATCCTTATACATGTTAATTGATGCATCCCTTTTCCTAATAAATTTATTGAATTGACTTAGCTAGCGCCATGGCGGCCACATATCCGGAACTCCAGGCCCATTGCAGGTTATAGCCGCCGAAATCTCCGTCCACATCCATCACTTCGCCAGCCAAATACAGCCCAGGCACCAGCTTGGATTCCAGCGTTCCTTCGATGAGTTCCGACGTATCAATGCCGCCGGCTGTCACTTGCGCATTCGTAAAGCCATTGGTATCCGTCACTTTAAATTCCCAACGCTTCAAGATTCGATAAAATTTCCCCTTGGTTTTCATCGATAGATCCTGGCAAAGCAGCTCTGGCTGTTGATCTAAGCCAGTCTCTTTTAGTAGGACAGAAACAAGCTTCTTATTGAAAATGCCAACAAGGCAATCCGCCACAGTCCGGTGTCCAAAGGTCTCCCAGAGCCTTTCTAAAAACTCAACTAGCTCTTCCTCCGTGCGGCCCGGCATCAGATCAACCGACAATGTTACCTGTTCTCCTCTTGCAAGATGATACGCAGCCTTCCTGCTTAGCTGAAGAATTGGCGGGCCGGTAATACCATAATCCGTAAAGGCAATTTCGCCCTGTTCACTGCAGATGACTTTACCGTTCACAATGATATGAGCTTGTCCCTGAGATTTGATAGTGGACAGTGCCCTCATGTTCGGATATTGCAGCTTCAATTGCACAATGGCCGGCAAAGGCTTAATCAGGGTGTGTCCCAGACGTTCGGCAAGTGTATACCCAGGAGGTTCTTTTCCCGCATTTGGACCGGCAAGGCCACCCGCAGATAGAAGTAGATAGTCGCTAGTATAAACAACCTCCTCCTCTGTCTCCGTTTGGCATTTTATCTTGAAGCGCGGATGATTCTTCGAAACAGTAACATCCAACACTTTGTTATTGAGGTATACCGGAACATTCCGATCCTCCAGCGCAAGCTGGAAAATATCCAGCACCGCTGCTGCCTGCAGCGACATTGGATACATCAAGCCCTCCTTCAATCTTGTAAGTGGAAGCCCGAGAAAGGAGAAAAAATCTATAGTCTGACGGATGCCAAATTGCTGCAATACCGCAAGTGGAAATCCGGCCTGATTACTGTGATACTTGTGCGATAAAGCAATTGCTTCATCCGTACCCGTTGCAGTGGATTCATTCGTAATGTTACAGCGGCCATCACCTGTCATTAATATCTTCTTTCCAATCCGGTCGTTACCCTCCAGAATGGCAGTATCGATACCCATATCACGCGCAGTAACGGCGGCCATTAGTCCGGCAGCACCTGCGCCGATAATAAACAGCTTGTGGTGCATAGAAGTCTGATTCTCATACATGGTTGGTCAATGCATCCTTTATCCAATTTTTCTAAAAGCACAGAGTCACTTTATTAAATTATAGCATAAGTATACTGGTTTTCATTTATATCTCCCTATTAACTCTTCCTATCCTATGTTTGCCTTTTTTATCCCTATATAGAACCTTAAATTTTTCTTCACGCCTTCTTCACTGCAATCTTTAATTCCACATACGAAAGTACTGGATCTAGCAAGATACTCATTTTTTTGAACCGCCACGTATAGTCCAGATCATACTCTGAAAACATGAAAAAGACACCCTTCATGGTGTCTTCAATAATACTCCATATGGAGGCGAGGGGAGTCGAACCCCTGTCCGAAGATAACGGCACATTAGCTTTTAAATTATAGAATCGTATAAAAATTACTTATCTATGGTTAAAAAAGGAGACTGATCTTAGGAATAACTCCTTAGTATAGTGATGCAATTATATAAGTTAATACGCAGAAAGTACCTTTGCCGCTACAGATGATGGCTGGATCCTTTTAATTTTTAGAAGTTGCTAATTCCCTGCAGAATCAAGATACGTTTCAGCTTCTTCTATCGATTCGTACAAGTTTGCAATATCTTTAAACATACGATGCATTTGCGTTTTGTAGAAAGAAGTAGGCGCAACATACACCCATTTGTGTTTTGTAGAGATTCCAGCTTTCACAGCATCTTCACTTGTTGGAGCAAGAATTGCCAACACTTCTTGCTTAAATACCAGGCCACCAGTAATTACAGTCATACCTGTAAACCCTCGCTTAGTTTTCTTCAGTACTTTCGGAAATTGTTCCGCGTACGCAAGGGCATCCTCAACATCCATACCGTCCGATGTTACAATAATTCTGTTTTTGTTTTTAACATAATCAATAGTAAAACTCATGATAGTAATTCCTCCGAATGTTTTTGTTTTTGGATGCTTAATACTATAATTTTATATCAGTTCGGGCTCTTATAGATATTAATAACTTCAAAGTCAATGATCTAATTTTAGATGTAGACAACATGTCTACAATAATGAACACATTTAGTTCCCACAACTTCTAGTCTACATTCGGTCTACAATCCAACCACTAAACAGCAAAAAACCCGCTATTTTAGCGGGTTTTTCTTATGGAGCCGAGGGGAGTCGAACCCCTGTCCGAAGATAACGGCACATAAGCTTCTACGAGTGTAGTCACAGTTTTGATGTCACCCGAGTATCGCCCCGTAACCGGCTATACGTTGGGTCAGCCTGATTATCTTCTTCCGTTGACCCCAGGCGGAGACCAGACGGCGTATCCCACTACTTGTTAGCCCCTATCCCTGTCACATGGGCGATGCAGGGTAGAAGCACGCGCGCAGTTTCTTAGGCTGCGAAAGCGTAGTTGTTTTGTTGTTTGCCGTTTAATAGGCTTTAGCGTTGATGAAGCGGACGCGTCCCCACTACTCGCTACTCATGCTCGAACTACCCCCGTCGAATCCAAGAACGGCCCCTCATTAAAAAGGGCGCTTCGGATCAAGCGGATCTTCCAAGCAAGAGAGATCCTATCCACAGCTTCTTCTTCAAGAAGTCTGTAACGAAGCAATAATCTTACTTACTCAGTATATCACATTTATCAATACTTTAACACGTAGGTTAAAGGAATTGAAGGTGGAAACTGGTACTCATTTGAATCGTACATTCTTCCTAGATTATCTGGCGATCTTTTGCTTCTCACGCAATACACGCTGAATATCACGTTGAGCATCACGCTTAGCAGCAGAGTCACGTTTATCGTACTCTTTCTTACCTTTACCAAGACCAATTAACAGCTTCGCATAGCCATTTCGCACATAAACCTTGAGTGGCACAATTGTAAATCCATCTCGCTTGGACAAGCCCAGCAGTTTATGAATTTGCTCCTTATGCATCAGCAATTTACGAGTACGCGTCGGGTCCGTAGGGTTAGCACGATTACCTTGTTCAAAAGGGCTGATATGCATGTTGTGAATGTGAATCTCACCGTTACGGATCGTAGCAAAAGCATCTCCAATATTAGCGCGGCCATTACGCAGCGACTTGATTTCTGTACCTGTCAGCACCAAGCCAGCTTCATAAGTATCCTCGATAAAATAATCATGGGAAGCTTTTTTGTTCTGGGCAAGTACTTTCCCGTCTGCTTTTTTACCCATGAGAATCACTCCTTGAATCATATTCATAAGTTAAAGTAACCATGTCTCTCTAATCTTAAACGACATAGTCATCGAACGTCTGATCTATATTGTAACAAATGGAATCGATTGTGCGCAAGGAAGGATCAGGTAATCCTTTCTCAGCCATTTTGACAACTAGTTGTCAGTAAGTTTACCCAATAGTTAACTTTAATTACATTTGTTTATAAAAAAGTGTTTATGTTTCTATATTCACACATCCCAGTCAACTCATCCCCTTTTCTATTCACTCTCTCCCTCCGACGCTACGCTAAAGCTACATAAATGCACTTTATACATCTATTTAATATATTTAAACGCTCGATGGTTGTTTAGTTGTACTTTCTGCAGTTAATAACTCGAAATCATGCGGTTTTGAAGATACTGATCAGATTTAGATGTACAAAGTGCAATTAACCTCAATCTCCACTGAAACGCCGGAATTTAACTGCACATTATGCAATTAAAAAATAAGCATCGTGATAACACTGGTTACTTTGCTCCAACCCAAGTGTCATAGTTACAAAATGATGCTGTAACCTAGCTTCTTCTGATTATTACTCAACAAACTTGTGGCAACCAATAGTCTCGGTCATAAATGAGAATTTCACACTTGAGCAGCGAAAAAGAATTAAAAAAGCACCGCCCCCAATCAAAGGGGGCGGTGCTTAATCTTTCGTCATAGAGCTACGTAACGTAGCTCTATGACGTTATTTATTTCTTCTTTCTCTTACGAGGAGCTCCGTCTGGTGCGCTGCCTGTATTGTCACTACGTTTAGAAGCGGCTTGTTCCGACGTCTGAACGTTGCCCGGTGTCACGGATTGACCGATGAACACACCACTTTTGTTCTTCTTTTTCCGGCGACCTTTACCTGTTGGAGCGCCGCTACGGCCTTCTCCACCGCCAAAGTTACCGCCGCGGTCCTCTCGGCTACGGAACTTCGTGCTGCCGTCCAGGCCGCGGACTTCGCCGCCGGAAGAGTCAGACGCAGGAGCGCCGTATCCGCCTTTGCCGGAGCCAAAGCCAAAGCTGATGCCGCGTCCACCACCGACACCGCCGTTGTCACCGCCGCGGCCTCGCCCGCCGCTGCGCTCACGTGGCGCGCCTGCGTTACCGCCCGCTTCGCCCCCGCGCTCTGCGCCGGTGCTTCCGCCCGGCGCCGCAACTACCCGGCTCGCATCCTCGCCGGAATCACGCCCGCGCTTCCGCTTTGCGCGTCCGCCCGGTGCGCCAACACCGGCCGCTTCGCGCGGCCCTTCGCCGGCGCGCACACCAGCGCCCGGCTTGCCCTTGCCCGCGCCTACAGCAGCCCCGGGCTTGCCTTTACCGCCGCGGCCCTTGCTGCCCGCGCCGCCTTTACCCCCGGCTCGCGCCTTGAAGCCGCCGCTACCTGGACGGCCGCCTTTGCCACCGCGGCCGCCTCCAAAACCACCGCCGCGATGCTCACCTGGCGCGCGTGGTTTCATGTCGACCAACTCGAAATCGATCGTGTGGTCATCCATATTTACCTTGGCGACTCGAATTTTCACCTCGTCACCAATACGGAACACCCGTGATGTGCGCTCGCCGATGAGCGCCATATGGGCCTCGTCGAAGTGATAATAATCGTCGCTCATAGCGCTGAGACGAATAAGGCCTTCGACAGTATTGTCCAGCTCGATGAACATTCCGAAGCTGGTCACACTGCTGACCATTGCCTCGAATTCCTCGCCTACTTTATCCTGCATGTATTCAGCTTTCTTCAGCTGCTCTGTATCGCGTTCTGCTTCTACCGCTACACGCTCACGCTCCGAGGACTGCTGAGCAATGTCAGGCATCCGGCCGGCCAAATAATCATGTCGTTTCTGGCTCAGCGCCCCTCCATTCTCAATCACTTCACGCATTACGCGGTGAATGACCAGATCGGGGTAACGGCGAATCGGCGAAGTGAAGTGGGAATAGTATTCCGCAGCCAGTCCGAAATGGCCTGTGCTCTCCGCATCATATTTCGCCTGCTTCATGGAACGCAACATCATTGTGCTAATAACGGTCTGTTCTTTAGTCCCTTGGATTTGCTCCAACAGATCCTGCAAAGCACGTGGATGAACCGAATTGCCACGTCCCTTCACGTGATATCCGAAATTAGCCGCAAAAGCCATAAAATTCTGCAGCTTCTCTGGATCTGGATCTTCGTGAATCCGGTAAAGGAACGGAACCTTCAACCAGTGAAAATGCTCCGCGACTGTTTCATTCGCCGCGAGCATAAATTCCTCGATAATCTGCTCAGCTACAGAACGCTCACGCTTCACAATATCTACAGCCTTGCCGTTCTCATCTACGATGATTTTGCTCTCTTCAAAGTCAAAATCAACCGCGCCCCGCCGCATCCGCGCATCACGCAGCTTCATCGCCAATTCTTTCATGAGACGGAAATCATCAATTAATGGACTATAGCGCTCCAGCAATTCTGGATCTTCATCCTCCAAAATTTTGCGAACATTGGAATAAGTCATTCTTTCCTTGGTGCGAATCACACTTGTAAAGACATCGTGCTTCACGACCTTCATGTGTTCGTTAAATTCCATCTCGCAGGACATCGTTAAGCGGTCTACCTGTGGATTCAAACTACAAATCCCGTTAGACAAACGATGAGGCAGCATCGGAATCACCCGATCCACCAAGTACACACTACAGCCCCGATCATAGGCTTCTTTATCGAGCTCAGAGCTCTCGCGTACGTAATAACCTACGTCCGCAATATGCACGCCTAGCTTGTAGTTTCCGTTCTCCAGTCGCTGAACATTAACCGCATCATCCAGGTCCTTAGCATCCTCACCATCAATCGTGACAATGTTTAGTCCGCGCAAGTCGCGACGTCCCTGCTCAGCAATTTCCTCTTCTGTGATTGAATCCGGAGCGTTGTCCGCTTCGTTCATTACTTCAGCGGGAAAAGCCTCTGGCAGCTGATGCTTACGGATGATAGATAGAATATCAACTCCTGGATCATCCTTATGTCCGAGGATCTCAATAATTTCACCCTCTGCCGCTGATCGGCCTTCTGGATAATTCACGATACGTACAACGACCTTTTGACCGTCTACCGCCCCCATGAAGGATTGCTTCGGAATAAAAATATCGCGGTTAATCCGTTTATCATCAGGCAGCACAAAGCCATAGGTCTCCAGATTTTGAAATACGCCAACCGTCTGCAGTACTCCCCGTTTTACAATGCGCTCGACTTCGCCTTCCATACGTCCGCCGGACGGACTTTTAGAGGTAATACGGATAAGGACAATATCACCATTCATAGCTCCCTTAAGATCATTCGCATGGATATATACGTCAGGATGATCACGATCATCCGGGATAAGAAAAGCGAAGCCTTTCGCATGAGCCTGTAACCGGCCTCGCAGTAAATCCATCCGTTCCGGAACGCCATAACGTGCATTACGAGTTAATACAATTCTTCCGTCCTGCTCTAATTCAATTAGTAGTTCCTCGAACTTTTTAAACCCTGTGCTATCTTCTAGAGCAAAATGGCTCACCAGCTCTTCATAAGTCATTGGTTTATATGCAGTTTCCCGCATGAAATCGAGTAATATTTCTTGTGTTATCATGTTCGTCACCCCAGCCCTCCGCGGCTCCAAGCCGCTGGCAAATATGTATGTCTTGTCCTGCTCTGTAGTAATGCCAAGTAAAATTTACCTTTACCTACTTCATACCCTAGTATACACGAAATCAATCCTGCGCATCCCTGTTACTGTCATCCAAAGGTAAACGCAGTACAAAATTTCATTCACACCGAAGGAAAAAGTTTGTTTATTAAGGCTTTACCGTATCGAATCTTATTCTTTCTGCTATGCAAAGAAAAGCACCTGCAGGTGCTTTATCCCCTTTTTATTATAACAAAAAAGCCTTCGCTCCATTCCATTCAGAACAGAGCGAGGGCTTACTGTAGGTACTTTAGTCAATGAAAACAGCAGCTAGAATCGCCATAATGAAGAATCCTGCAGCAAGTCCAACTGTTACACGTTGTAGTACGAGTTCCATACCACGAGCTTTTGTTTTACCAAAGAGATGCTCAGCACCACCGGAGATGGCACCGGAAAGACCCGCGCTTTTCCCCTTTTGCAGAAGAACGACCGCAATAAGACCGACGGAAAAAATCAGGAGCACAACTTTCAAAAAGATATCCATTCACTTCCACCTCCTACGCCTAAGCATCACTATCTATGGTAATTGAGGTTATCACGATACATAAACAGTATTCTTATTTTATCATAGCAGTGCCGGTAATACAACCGCCTAGACTGTTAAGTCGTAGCTTTTCTTGAAAGATTAGGATAAACACATATTAAAAAAAGACCCGCCATAATGGCGGGTCTTCGTACTCTGCTATAAAAGCAGATTATCTTTTAAGGTTGTAGAAAGATTTCAGGCCGTTGTATTGAGCCAATTCACCCAACTCGTCTTCGATGCGAAGCAATTGGTTGTATTTAGCAACACGGTCTGTACGGGAAGGAGCACCTGTTTTGATTTGACCAGCGTTAGTCGCAACAGCGATGTCAGCGATTGTGCTATCTTCGGATTCACCGGAACGGTGAGAGATAACTGCTGTGTAACCAGCACGTTTAGCCATTTCGATAGCATCGAAAGTTTCAGTCAATGTACCAATTTGGTTAACTTTAACCAAGATGGAGTTACCGATACCTTTTTCGATACCTGTTGCAAGACGCTCAGTGTTTGTAACGAACAAGTCGTCACCAACCAATTGAACTTTATCTCCCAATTTTTCAGTAAGCAATTTCCAACCATCCCAGTCGTCTTCGGACATACCGTCTTCGATTGTGATGATAGGATATTTCTCAACCCATGAAGCAAGAAGGTCAACATACTCAGCGGAAGTGTAAGATTTACCTTCGCCAGCAAGTGTGTATTTACCGTCTTTGTAGAACTCAGTGGAAGCAACGTCCATACCCAAGAATACGTCAACGCCTGGTTTGTAACCAGCTTTTTCGATAGCTTCGATAATTGTAGTGATTGCTTCTTCATTCGAACCAAGGTTTGGTGCGAAACCACCTTCGTCACCAACAGCTGTGTTCAGGCCTTTGGATTGAAGTACGGATTTCAAGTTGTGGAAGATTTCAGCACCTGTACGAAGAGCTTCTTTGAAGCTTGGAGCTCCTACAGGAAGAACCATAAACTCTTGAACGTCGATGTTGTTGTCCGCATGCTCACCACCATTGATGATGTTCATCATTGGTACTGGAAGAGTTTTAGCGTTGAATCCGCCCAGGTATACGTACAAAGGAATATCCAATGCTGCTGCAGCTGCACGAGCTACGGCCATGGATACAGCTAGGATTGCGTTAGCGCCCAATTTACCTTTGTTATGAGTTCCGTCCAAAGTGATCATCAATTTGTCGATGCCCACTTGGTCAAGAGCGTCCATACCAATAACTTCTGGAGCGATGATTTCATTTACGTTCTCAACAGCTTTCAGAACGCCTTTACCCATGTAACGGGATTTGTCGCCATCACGAAGCTCTACAGCTTCATGAGCGCCAGTGGAAGCGCCGGATGGAACGATAGCACGGCCTTTAGCACCGGATTCAAGATAAACGTCAACCTCTACAGTAGGGTTACCACGGGAGTCAAGGACTTCGCGAGCATAAACATCAGAAATAATAGTCATTTTAGTTAATCTCCTTTAAACAATGTTTTGGTTTTGATTGTTGAAGCTTAATCTTAGGTATTGTTTCCTTATTTGCGACTAACGATCATGGATTGACCAGTCATTTCCGCAGGTTGCGGAATTCCCATCAGATCCAGAATGGTTGGTGCTACATCAGCAAGGATACCGCGATCGCGCAATACAACATTTTCATCCGTAAGGATGAACGGAACCGGGTTAGTGGTATGAGCTGTGAACGGACGACCGTTCTCATCAAATACCATGTCTGCATTACCGTGATCGGCGATAATGATCGCAACGCCACCCTTGGCAACTACTGCGTCCACTACTTTACCTACACACTCATCAGTTACCTCCACAGCCTTGATTGTTGGCTCCAACATACCGGAGTGTCCAACCATATCAGGGTTTGCAAAGTTAAGGATAATAGCATCCTGTCTTTCAGCTTCGATTTCTGCTACGCAGGCTGCAGCCACTTCGTAAGCACTCATCTCAGGTTGAAGATCATAGGTTGCCACTTTAGGAGAGTTGATTAAGATACGAGTTTCTCCTGGAAGTTCCTCATCACGTCCACCACTGAAGAAGAACGTTACGTGCGGATACTTCTCAGTTTCCGCGATGCGCAGTTGCTTCTTGTTGTGTTGCACAAGTACTTCACCCAATGTGTTATCCAGGTTCTTCGGTGAATAGGCTACATAACCTTGTACCGTTTCACTGAAAGTAGTCAGGCATACGAAGTGCAAGTCTTGCGGGAACAAAGGACCCCGGTCGAAACCACGGAAATCTTGATTCGTGAACACTTGTGACAACTGAATAGCACGGTCAGGGCGGAAGTTGAGGAACACGACAGAATCGCCGCTCTCTACTGCCGTTACCGGCTTGCCTTCACTGTCTACAATCACGCTAGGTTCAACGAATTCGTCGAACACGGAATTTGAATAAGATGCAGTGATAGCTTGCAGAGCATCTGTGTATTTCGGTCCTTCGCCATAAACCATAGCACGATAGGCTTTTTCTACACGATCCCAACGTTTGTCACGGTCCATTGCGTAATAACGCCCGGATACCGTTGCAATTGTACCTACTCCAACTTCTTCAATCTTAGCAACCAGATCTTGAACAAACTTCTTACCACTATCTGGAGGTACGTCCCGGCCATCCATGAAAGCATGGATATACACTTCGTGCATATCTTCTTTCTTAGCCAGGTCAAGCATAGCAAACAGGTGATTAATATGGCTATGTACCCCTCCGTCGGATACAAGTGCGTAAAGATGAAGCTTTTTACCTGTGTTCTTAGCATTTCTAACTGCTGCTACCAGTGTTTCATTATCGAAGAATTCGCCCTCACGGATCGATTTATCGATACGAGTCAAATCCTGGTATACAATCCGTCCTGCACCAATATTTAAGTGCCCTACTTCAGAGTTGCCCATTTGGCCTTCTGGAAGACCAACAGCTTCACCACAAGCAGTAAGGGTAGTATTAGGATATTGTTTCAAGTAACGGTCATAGTTAGGTTTGTTAGCTTGAGCAACGGCGTTACCTTCAGATGTTCCACGCAAACCGAAACCATCCATGATGATCAAAGCTACAGGTCTTGGAGCTGACATCTTACTTCGCCCCCTCAACCAATTGAACGAAGGAAGCAGGCTGCAAGCTGGCACCGCCAACAAGCGCGCCATCGATGTCGCTTTGGCCCATGTACTCAGTTACATTCTCAGGCTTCACGCTGCCGCCGTATTGAATACGAACAGCTTCAGCTGTTGCAACATCATACAAATCTTTTACAAGACTGCGGATGTAAGCAATAACTTCGTTAGCATCTTGGGAAGTGGAAGATTTACCTGTGCCAATAGCCCAGATAGGTTCGTATGCAATGACAACTTTTGCTGCTTGCTCGGCACTAAGTCCTTGGAATGCAGCTTCAGTTTGCACTTTACATACTGCTTTAGTTTGATCAGCTTCACGCTCTTCGAGCTTTTCGCCAACACATACGATTGGAGTGATACCGTGACGGAATGCAGCATGCATTTTCTTATTCACGATTTCATCTGTTTCGCCAAAATAAGCACGACGCTCTGAGTGACCAATGATTACATAGTCTACGCCAAGATCGCTAAGCATTACACCACTGATTTCTCCTGTGTAAGCACCGTTATCTTCAAAGTGCAGGTTCTGTGCGCCAATCTTGATGTCTGTACCTTTTGCAGCTGCTACAAGTGCAGGCAGGTTAGTGAATGGGGCGCAGATTACAGTCTCAACGCCTTCTACTTCTGCTTTGCCTTTGATGTCAGCAATAAAGCTTTCTGCTTCAGGAACTGTTTTGAACATCTTCCAGTTACCCGCAATAATTGGTGTTCTCATGAATTAAATTGCCTCCTTCTATACGTCTTACTTGTCGTTCAGTGCTTCTACGCCAGGAAGCGCCTTGCCTTCCATGAACTCAAGGGATGCACCGCCACCAGTGGAGATGTGATCCATTTGGTCAGCCAGGTGGAATTTTTCTGCTGCTGCTGCGGAATCTCCGCCGCCAATAACAGTGTAACCTTCAGTTGTTGCACAAGCTTTTGCTACTGCAAGTGTACCTTCAGCGAATTTATCGATTTCGAATACGCCCATAGGTCCATTCCAGACAACCAGCTTGGAGTTCTTGATAATATCGGCATAAAGTTCACGAGTCTTAGGTCCGATATCAAGTCCTTCCCAACCTTCTGGGATTTCATTGTAATTAACGATCTTAGTGTTAGCATCAGCACCGAATTTATCAGCAACAACAACATCAACAGGAAGCATGAAGTTTTTGCCAAGTGCTTTAGCTTTTTCGATGAATCCAAGAGCAACGTCAAGTTTGTCGTTGTCTACAAGTGACTTACCGATTTCAAAGCCTTGTGCTTTAGTGAATGTATAAGACAATCCACCGCCGATCAGGACGTTATCAGCCAAAGACAACAAGTTATCAATAACATCAATCTTGTCTTTAACTTTCGAACCACCGATGATCGCAGTGAAAGGACGTTCTGGGTTAGTAAGAGCTTTACCAAGAACGGTCAATTCTTTCTCCATCAAAAGACCGGATACAGCTGGTAGGAAATGAGCGATACCTTCTGTCGATGCATGTGCACGGTGAGCCGCGCCAAACGCATCATTGACGAACAAATCAGCCAGTTCAGCGAATTGTTTAGCCAATTCAGGATCGTTCTTTTCTTCGCCTGGGTAGAAACGAACATTCTCAAGTACAAGTACGTCGCCTTCGCCTAGCTCAGCAATTTTTGCTTTGACAGCTTCGCCAACAGCTTCGTCAGCTTTAGCTACTGGTTTGCCGAGAAGCTCGGACAGACGTTCAGCAGCAGTAGTCAAACGCATGGAATCTACGAATTGACCTTTAGGACGACCCATGTGACTCGCAAGAATGATCTTTGCACCGTTCTCAATCAAATATTTAATGGTTGGAAGGGTTTCGCGAATACGAGTATCATCAGTAATCTTACCGTCTTCTACAGGTACGTTGAAATCCACGCGTACAAATACGCGTTTACCCTTTACTTCTACATCACGGACGCTCTTTTTGTTCATGATTAATTCCTCCACACCCAAAGTTGTTTCTAGCAGGAAACAAGAAATACATTTAGAAAGAGCGGAAACAAGGAACTTCTGTTTCCGCTCTATAGATGTTACTTATATCAAGTCAATTACTTAGCGATTTTAGCGAATTTCTCCAAAGTACGAACCAATTGTGCAGTGTAGGACATTTCATTGTCATACCAAGCAACAGTCTTAACGAGTTGTTTGTCGCCAACAGTCAATACTTTAGTTTGTGTAGCATCGAACAGGGATCCGAAAGTCATACCTTTGATATCAGAAGATACGATTTCATCTTCAGTGTAACCATAAGTGTCTGGATCGGAAGCTGCTTTCATTGCTGCGTTGATTTCTTCAACAGTAACGCTCTTATCAAGAACAGTTACAAGCTCAGTCAGGGAACCAGTTGCAACTGGAACACGTTGAGCCGCACCATCCAATTTACCTTTAAGTTCTGGAATAACAAGACCGATTGCTTTAGCAGCACCAGTAGTGTTAGGAATGATGTTTTCAGCTGCTGCACGAGCGCGTCTGAAGTCACCTTTAGCGTGTGGAGCATCCAAAGTGTTTTGGTCACCAGTGTAAGCGTGAATTGTAGTCATCAAGCCTTCAACGATACCGAACTTGTCGTTCAATACTTTTGCCATTGGAGCTAGGCAGTTCGTTGTGCAAGATGCGCCGGAAATAACAGTCTCAGTACCATCAAGAATGTCATCGTTAACGTTGTAAACGACAGTTTTCATGTCGCCAGTAGCTGGAGCGGAGATAACTACTTTCTTAGCTCCACCTTTCAAGTGTTTTTCAGCTGCTTCTTTAGTTGTGAAGAAACCTGTGCACTCAAGTACGATATCAACGCCTAGGTCGCCCCATGGCAATTCTTCAGGGTTGCGGTTAGCAAGAACCTTAACTTCTTTGCCATTGACTTTGAAGAAGCCATCATGCACTTCAACATCACCTTGGAATTTACCTTGAGTTGTATCATATTTAAGCAAATGAGCAAGCATCTTAGCGTCAGTCAAGTCGTTGATTGCTACCACTTCGATACCTTCTACATTTTGAATACGGCGGAAAGCAAGGCGTCCAATACGTCCAAATCCGTTAATTCCAACTTTTACACTCATTGAATAGTTCCTCCTAGAATTCGTTTTATTTATTCAAAACAGACCGTGAAGCCTGTCATGACAACAATGTTAAGTATGATGCAAGATATATGCTCTAGTGAGTTACGAGGATATCTGTAACTGATTATCAATTTCCTTGCCGATTTCCACAGCAGCAGCCTCGTCGGTGACGAGTATATTCTCCTGCCCGAAACGCAGCATGGCATGAATGGCTTTGGCCTTTGGTTTGCCTCCAGCAATACCGATGACTGTCTCCGTCCGAACAATATCTTCTAGACGTAGTCCCATCGTAAGCATCGTATGGACAACCTGACCATCTTCGTTAAAGTAATACCCAAAGGATTCAGCCACGGCTCCCTCACCCTGGATTTCTGAGACAGTTGCCTCATCCAGCTTGCGGCGGCGAGTCATTTCAATGGCATCCCCAATCCCATGTACAATAATACGCGAACTGCGGATGATTTGTACAATCTCTCCAATATTAGAGTCAAGTGCTAGTGACTGGTAGGCATCCCCACTAAGTAAATCAGGTACATGCAGCAACCGGTAATTCGCTCCTACCCGTTTTGCCATTGTTGAGGCAATCGTATTGGCTTGAATCTCCATACTCTCTCCTAATCCACCACGCGCCGGAACAAACCAAGCGTTCTTATAGGAAAGGGATAACGGCGGTGTCAGTTGATCAGCCATGTCGGCAAGCGTTGATCCACCTGTGACAGCAACTATATCATCTGTACGAAGTACACTGAGCAGCGCTTTTGCACCGGCTCGGCCAAGCTCACGTTTGGTGAACGGCGATGACTCACAATCACCCGGCACCACAATAACTTTATCCAGACCGTACGTTGCCCGAATTTTCTCTTCCAGCTCATCCAGACCAAACAGGCTCTTAACGACCGGCTCTAGTAAATCAAGCAGTCTACGCCCAGCAGCGCTAATGCGCATGCCAACGCTCTCGATCTCAATGAGCCCTTGCGATTTCAGAAGGTCCGTTTCGGCACGCAGTACCCGCTCAGTCATATCAAGCGAAGCGGCAAGCGTTCTGCGCCCAATTATATCGGACAGCATGATCTGATGAAGAATCGTGTACCGTCTCTTAAGGGTTTCCATGAGATCAGGCAGAAGCTGCTTTTGGATATCTAATAAATTACGCATACTTTCACTCCTGCAACTTCGTCTTCCTCTATTCCCTTGTTCATGGTCTCAAAATGTCCCGGGTAAACTTTTTAAGTCCCACTCATATTCTAACCAAATATTGCTCGAAGTGCAAGTCTTCCGAGAGTAGAATTCTCAAGCGCTTGTCTTCTTATACATTTATAAGATTGGGAAAGAGGTTCTGCTCCAAAAAACCTGTCATTAACAATCCAGATTCTTTAGCTGAGTGAAACACAATGTACGCTTGTCCACCTTGAAGACAAGGGATAGAGCCTGAGTACAGTATTATTAATTCATTGCAATTGCACAGAAATTGTATTATAATCATTTTTGTTGCGCCCGTGGTCCAATGGATATGACGTAGGCCTCCGAAGCCTGAGATCCAAGTTCGATTCTTGGCGGGCGCGCCATTAATTTCACTTTTGTACATAATTTAGTAGTGCCTATACTACTACTTAACCAAAGAGCCGCGTGTCGGCTCTTTTTTTTGAATATAAGTTTGACTTTCTTTGACTTTTTGTTTGAATTTGTTTATCATGTGGGTAATACGGCAAGAGTAAAAATGAATACATTTGAAGAACCAATATCAAGGAGGTTTTCCACGTGAGTTATATTCCTATGGTAGTAGAACAGAGCAACCGCGGTGAGCGCGCTTATGACATCTATTCCCGCCTGCTGAAGGACCGCATCATTTTCCTTGGAACGGAGGTTAATGACGTGGTAGCCAATTCTATCATCGCACAAATGCTGTTCTTGGCTGCCGAAGATCCGGAGAAGGACATTCACCTTTATGTGAATAGCCCCGGCGGTTCCATTACTGCAGGTATGGCTATTTTTGATACAATGCAGTACATTAAACCGGACGTTTCCACCATCTGTGTGGGTATGGCAGCTTCTATGGGAGCTTTCCTACTTAACGCTGGCGCTAAAGGCAAACGCTTCGCACTGCCTAACAGTGAGATCATGATTCACCAACCTCTGGGTGGTGCTCAAGGTCAAGCAACGGATATCGAAATCCGTGCCCGTCGTATCCTCAAATTGCGTGATAAGTTGAATCGTATTCTTGCAGAACGTACGGGTCAACCGCTAGAACGTATTGAGAAGGATACAGATCGTGATTACTTCATGACTGCTGCAGATGCGGCAACTTACGGTATCGTTGATAAAGTCATCGAGAAAACACTGCCTAGCGGTGTGTAAGCTATAAAACAACACAAAGAGGCTGTGCCCTATCCACTTGATGGTTAGCGCACAGCCTCTTTACTTTTCAGACCACCACTTCATACGAATCTCAGTTAAATCAAACCGCCATATCCAAGCGCATCGAGTTTCTCAGCAATCACACGGTAGCCTCGGCCATTCGGATGTAAGTGGTCAATCGATAATAGCCCTCTCTCATTTCCTGCAAACTCACTATAGATAGAAGCAAACCCACATACTCGGCTACTGTACTGTGAGGCATAGCGGTTAAACTGCCGCACCCACTCTGTAGCACCCACTACCTGAGGATAAGGATTATACAGTCCCACAATCCGAATGATAAAAGGTCTACGCGTTCCCGTCTTCAATTGGAAGAGGATACTCATAATTGCAGCAAAATTTTGTTTGCATTCTTGCAATGATCTTCGCAGCTCTTTAGATAAATTTTCAGGTTGTCTAGCTGCAGCCTTCGCAGCATGGATTAAATCGTTGCCACCGATGGATAGAGTGATGATGTCGGCTGCTCGAATGGCTTCGCGAGTCATTGCACTCCCCCGCAGCCGCTGTTCCAGTTCAGAAGTAGTCAATCCATTCACGCCCAAATTCGTAGAGGCTACATTAGAACGCAGTCTCCCTTCCGCCATTCTACGGTACACCGGTACAAAACCGTTCCCTGGCAGAGCGCCAAATCCAGTCGTCAAGGAATCGCCAATTGCAGTGTATTGATAGCTCATAGCTCTCCCCCGTTCATAAACTAGTTACTCCATTTAGCATATGAATTCGAGGTGATTCTGGTAAGGGGGAGATGTCCAGTGGTGACACTAGCGGGTACGACTTCTCTATTTATTTTACAGCAGCAAATGGGCTACCGCCTTCCGGCAACAATTCTTTGAAAGTAAAGGGATATTCCGGGAACCCCGCAGCATAAGCTGTGTATTCATACAATTGGAAGAACAGAACGACCTGATCATCCTTCAGATAAAAATACTTTTCCGTATTCAATCCGTTGAATCCTCCCAAATAACTTTCCTCCGCTTTTACTAGCTTGTTCAACTTAGCATTCAACTCTTTTTTGTAGTTTGGGTTAGCTCCGAACAGGTCGCCCAACAGTAGACGTTTGCCATCCTTGAGCGAAAAGGTAAAAGCCTCCCGATTGGTCATACCATGAGCGCCGCCCGTATCGCTATACTGTGACATCACTAAGCTGATCACACCATCCTGATTGTAGGTCACCACATAATCTATATCATAAGTATACTTAGGCTCTGACCCAGATAGATTCGAGATATCCTTCTCTGCGCCTGCAGCGAATTTCATGGCACTTTCTTTCAAAATATCATTCATGGCCTGCTGTGCATTGGAATTGCTTAATCCACTAAACTTCGGATAATCAAGCTGGATCAAAGCCTCTTTCCGATCCTTAGCATAGGTCTCCGTGGTTACTATCAACGCATTCTGTGATCTATTCACCACATTCAACCTACTAGAGCCCCGACTCCAATCCACTTTATAGCCCAAATAATCATTTAACAGACCTGATGGAACATAGAGCCGATTGTTTATTAGCTTTCCTTCATACTCTCGAATGTAATAATTGTTCACCCAAATTGAAGTACCATAGCTTGATAACAGCAACTTGGCCTTAGTCGTTCCCTTTCCGATCGTGTATGCATTTTCGTTTTTATCATAAGTTAGAGGTAATTGCAGCACATCACGCATAAAGGTAATCGGAATCCAGACCTTCCCTTCCTGCAAAATACCTGTCTGCTGAGAAATTACCCCGTTCGCCTTTAAAGCTATACTTGCAGCAATAGCCTTGCTCTTCGTCTGATCAGACGCTGCATAACCCTTATCACTAGGCAGCAATGCTCCACCAAGCAATAATCCCGCCGACATCAAACCTATGCCCCATTTGCGTACTGTTTCTTTTGAAATATTCATCATCTTGTTTTACCACTCCTTTCCAGTTTATTAAACCTAATCTTGGAGAATTTACACAAAAAAAGAGGCGCCCCCCACTATTACTAGTGGAAGATCACCCCTCCTCTCTGCAATCATCTTGTTCTGCTACTATTTCAATTCATACATTACGCTCAGCTGTGTTGTAACTTTAACTACTCCCGGTTGAACGGATGTGCTTGCACCAGCATCTGCTGCAGCCATTTCCATTTTTAGATTCTGTTCAAAATAAACCGGAGTGACATTGCCATCATTTTGGCTGACCGTGATTACTTGACCCAGGCTACGTTTAGCCGCCTTAGCAATAGCTCCTGCTTTAACATCTGCATTCGCCATCGCCTTTTCAATCACCTGAGCTTCAAAGGCAGAAGTATCTTCCACGGAAAAACGTGCATTTCCGATATTATTTGCCCCCGCCGCAGATGCAGCGTCTAGCAATTCACCAACCTTGGTCAGATCTCTATAGGACACTAACAGTGTATGATTCGCGTTGTATCCTTTCACTTGCTGTCCTTCTTTTTCGCTATAACTGTAGTTGGGTTGCACATAGAATTGGGTACTTTGAATATCCTTATCTGCGATTTTCCAAGTCCCCTTCAGTAGTGTAGTGATCTTTTGGATTTTAGCAGCATTTGTTTTTTGCGCTTCTTGCGCAGTTGTAGCCGTAGTATCCACACCGATGGACAAGTATACAATATCCGGCTTGATGGACAATTCACCTTTACCTACTACACTAACGACATTTTTCTGCACTTCATCTGCGTAAGCCTTTGCGGGACCTTGGAAGACTCCACTCATGCTAATCCCTCCAATCAACAAACTTCCTACGATCAACACTGAACCAATCTTTTTTACCAAACCTTTCATATTTGCCAGCCCCTTTCATCCTTTGTGATTTGTTATTATCCTCTAGACGAGTCTTTTTGGTAAATGTTGCACAGTTAAAATCTATTTTTTGGTATAAAAAAAAGCCCCTAGGGGCTTTTTAGTCATTCGATAAAAAGTCACTTCAAAAGATTATTGGTTCTCAAGCTCTTCTTTGCTGACGAGACTCGTCAAAGCGTTTACAGCTTGATCCGCGTCTGCACCATCCGCGCTGATATAGATCTCCGTGCCGGAACTGATCGCTAGGCTCATAATACCCATAATACTTTTGGCGTTTACTTTTTTATCGTCTTTTTCCACGAAAATCTCCGACGAAAACTTGTTAGCTTCTTGCACAAACAATGCTGCCGGTCGAGCGTGTAGCCCTGTCTTCAACCGAACAACTACCGGGTGCTTTGTCATGAAACGCTTACCCCCTAATTGAGTTCTCCCCAAAAATTTCACATTAATTTTATATTATTATATCATTATAACGTAAACCACACTAGAAAAAAAGTGACTAGCCGCCTCGAACCTTGTCCGCCAGTTCATCAATCTTACGAAGTCGATGATTTACTCCGGACTTACTAACCGTACCTTTCAGCATTTCACCAACCTCTTTAAGGTTGATATCTGGATGTGCCATTCGAATTTCTGCAACTTCCCGCAGTTTATCCGGTAAGCTCTCCAGCCCCACTTCTCGCTGCAGCAGTTTGATATTCTCAATCTGCCGCACCGCGGCACTTATCGTTTTATTGAGATTCGCGGTCTCGCAGTTCACGATCCGATTCACGGAATTACGCATATCGCGCATAATTCTTACATCCTCAAATTTGAACAACGCTTGATGCGCCCCGATCAGACTTAAGAATTCGATAATCTTCTCGCCTTCTTTAATGTATAGAATGAACCCTTTTTTACGTTCAATGCAGCGTGCGTTTAGGTGAAATTCACCAGCCAGATCGACCAGCGCCTTACAATGCTCCTCATACATCGAGGAAATCTCCAAATGGTAAGAGGAACCCTCCGGATTATTAACGGATCCGCCCGCCAAAAAGGCACCCCGCAAATAAGCACGCTTACAGCAGTTATTCCCAACAATCTCTTTATCAATACCGTCGGTAAAAATAAATCCTTCGGACACAATTCTGAGATCATTTAAGATTTCCTGTACGCGACTAGGGATTCTAACGATATAAACGTTATTTTTCTTCAAACGCATTTTTTTACGCACGAGTAGCTCAATATGGACCTGGTAATATTTCTTAAGTAAAGAATATACCCGCCTTGCAATCGCGGCGTTCTCCGTCGAAATGTCGAGAATCACCTTTTTGCTTGAAAGCTGCACAGATCCATTCATACGGATAAGCGCTGACATTTCCGCCTTCTCACAACAGGGCTCACTCTCCACCATCGTCAGCTCTTTTTTGGTAAGGGCCGCAAAAGACAAGGGTCTCACCTCTTTCTGAAAATAAGTACGTCATTCATATATACAAGCATAAACGCCTTCGGCGTCCTTTTGAGGAAGGTAAGCGTTTAAGCGAGAAATATAAAAAAGTATAGGTTTAAAACTTATACTTTCTTATATTTTAAGTTATACCCTAGGGTTTCTGTTTATCCAATCTTGCACAAGCTGATAGATATGATGACTAAGCTTATCGGTATCATGCCTTAAATAAGTTCGGAATAACACTAGCTTATCCGCTATAACTTTATATGCACTGCCTTCTAGTACATCCTTGTCGAGCTGTACCGGACGTGCACCCTTCTCAGCGTACTTCGACTGCACCTGCTCTGGAATTTCACCGTCATTCACAATAATATAATCAAATAAATGAATCCCAATATGATCATAAACGGCTTGTAGATGGTCATTTACAGTATAATTATCCGTTTCACCAGGCTGAGTCATTACATTGCAGACAAAAATTTTGATTGCATCAGAAGATACAACTGCTTCTGCTAGCTTCGGAACAAGTAGGTTCGGAAGAATGCTCGTATATAGACTCCCTGGACCCAAAAGAATTGCATCAGCATTTCGAATCGCTTCAAGTGCTTCAGGCAACGGCTCCACATCAGCAGGCTCCAAAGAAACCCGTTTAATGATCCCGCCTGCTTCCGGTATCTTAGATTCACCCGTGATAATCGTGCCGTCCGACATTTCTGCACGCAATACTACGGCATCCCCCGCAGCGGGTAATACCCGTCCGCGAACAGCAAATAATCGGCTAAGCTCACGAACAGCTGTGACAAAATCGCCAGATATATCTGTAAGCGCGGCAAGAATTAAATTGCCAAGACTATGACCCGCCAAGCCTTCGCCCGTGTTGAAACGATATCTCATAATATCCGCCATGAGCGGCTCTACATCAGCCATAGCTGTTAATACGTTACGGATGTCCCCAGGAGGCGGCATTTGCAGTTCACTGCGCAAAATACCCGAGCTTCCTCCATCATCTGCTACGGTAACTATAGCTGTAATATCTAGCGGCTTTTCTTTTAAGCCGCGAAGCATGACAGATAGCCCCGTGCCACCGCCCATAACGACGATACGTGGACGCTGTCTTTGTTCTTCAGCCACTATGGACCCCTTCTCTCATTAGTGCCGATCACGCTCGGAATCCCGATGACTAACGGCTACGGATTCCGTTTCGCTGACGCCCAGCATTTTGCCCAAATATTCAGAAATGGCTACTGAACGGTGTTTCCCACCTGTACAGCCAATGCCGATAATAATCTGGGATTTACCTTCCCTACGATATTGCGGAATTAAGAAATGAAGCATATCGAGCAGTTTGGTCAGGAACACCTGTGTTTCAGGCCACTTCATTACATAGTCATAGACATCGCTGTCCTGACCTGTTTTTGGCCGCAGGTGATCCACATAATGTGGGTTAGGCAAAAAGCGAACATCGAAGACGAGGTCTGCATCAATAGGAATACCATACTTAAATCCGAACGATGTAATGTTGACGGAGAGTGTGCTTTTTCCTAAATGCGAGAACCGAGAAACGATCTTCTCCTTGAGCTGCACTGGTTTCATACTGCTAGTATCCAGACATAATGTAGCTGAATTCTTTAATTCCTCAAGCATTTTACGTTCCAGCTTGATACCATCAAGCGGAAGTCCCTTAGGCGCTAGAGGATGATGACGCCGGCTTTCCTTGTAACGCTGCACAAGCACCGAATCCGTTGCATCCAAGAACAAGATTTCACAGCCAATGGTTGACTCATCTTTGATATAGGCTAGAGACTCGGACAAAGCAGTGAAGAATTCCCTACCGCGCAGGTCAATCACAAGCGCTACCTTGGCGATCTTACCCTTCGACTGCTCAATCAGTTCTGCAAACTTAGGGATCAGCACCGGCGGCAAATTATCGACACAGAAGAACCCTAGGTCTTCCAGACTCTGCACAGCAATTGTCTTACCCGCACCTGACATTCCGGTAATAATGATCAGGGTGGCTCCAGCCGTTGGAGTATTGTCCAATTCGGTCATTAAAGCGTCCCCTCCCTAAATTAGTATATGAATACTCCCTATCTTTTAAGAACGAAGCAGAAGACCTGCTGCACCCACAATACCTGCATCATTACCAAGCTCTGCAGGAATAATCGAAACACCAGTCTGAAGCGGAGCCGGTGCGAGCTTAGCAAACACACGACGAACTTCATCAAATAGAATATCTCCAGCCTTAGACACACCACCACCAATGATGAAGACCTCAGGGTTAAGCACGGCTGCAACAGAAGCCATAGATTTACCCAGGTAGTATGCTGCACGGTTTACTATGCGAATCGCTACTTCATCGCCAGCCTTAGCCGCATCAAAGACTTCCTTCGCAGCAATCTTCTCTACCATTGAGAGGGAAGTACGATCACCACGAGCTACTGCATCGTTAGCCATACGAATAATTCCTGTAGCGGAGGAAACGGTTTCCAGACATCCCATATTACCGCAACCACATTGAATGGCTTCCAAATCCGGCACTACAGTGATATGGCCAAGCTCACCTGCTAGACCTGCAAAACCTTGATAAATCTTTCCGTTAATAATGATTCCGCCACCAACACCTGTTCCTAGCGTATAGCAGACACAGTTTTCAATCCCGCGTCCTGCACCACTCCAGGCTTCACCCAGTGCAGCCACGTTCGCATCATTGTCTATTTTGACAGGCTTGTTCCAGCGGTCTTCCAAAATGGAACGAATCGGCACATCTTTAAATCCTATGTTGGGCGCAAGGATAATGATTCCTTCACGAATATTTGTGAACCCTGCTACGCCCGCGCCTACACCTGCAAGCTGATCCCAAGAGTACGGGGAATCCTCCACAATTTGGCGTACATACTTCTCGATATTATCGATAACAGTATCGACACCTTCTGCAGTTCCTGTGGGTCCCTCATAAGTATGCAGTAGCGTTCCCTCAGCATTACAGATTCCAACCTTAATTGCAGTTCCACCCAAATCCACGCCAACGTAGATATTCTCAGACATGTAACAAGCCACCTTTTTTTATACTAAAATAGTTAATCCTAAGTACCAACTATAATAGAAGCCCCCTCTGTGGTCAAGGAAAGACAACACACCCGGGAATTCCTTATTTTAATACTATACTCTATTATATTCTAAAAAGACCCCCTTACGACTAAGTAAGAGAGTCTTCTGACTATATTATTATCTGGAAAATAACCTAAAACACCCATTTATTCTGACAAAATACGCTTTTGCCCCTCCAGTGCACGGATAGGTGCGATATTCTGTGTAAACTCCAGCGTACCCATATACCGACCAGTCTCGTCTCGGACGGCGAAATAACGGATATAGATAAATTTATCCTTGATGTTGATCCAGAAGTCCTCAGCATCCTTAAGACCTGCCTTAAAATCTTCCAGAAGCTTCTCCACCACATGAACACTTTGAGGCGGATGACAGTTCTGTACCGTGCGGCCGATAACTGCCTTAGTTCGGGCAAAGATACGTTCCTTCCCGTGTGAAAAATATCGAACGACATCATTCTCATCAATGAATGTCAGATCTACTGGCAGGTGATTGAGTACTGTTTCGAGCTGATGCAATGACAACAGCCCTGTCTCAAAACGGATGAACCCTTCTTGCGGAGCGGCTCCCACTGCTCCACCCTGCAATGCTGCACCTTCCGGCTCTGCGGCACGTTCGGGTATCCACTCCTGCTCCGGCGCCGTTAGGCAGAATCCGATCTCATCGCTCTCCCGAGCGATTTTGACCCATTCGTCTTCCGTCAATTTATCCAGCGACATAGGCAATAAAATATTTTCTTCCTTAAAAATCATTTCATTAACTTCCTTGATGATCTCCGTAAGTTGAACACCAATATCTGCTGCATTTCCGCTGTAGCTGCTGAGCGCTGCTTTTGCCTCTTTAATCATACGACGGATATGATCATCCACGCCCCACATTACCTTGGTTGGTCCATAAATGCCGTATTTTTCAAGGTAAGGGAACAACAGATTTTCTTTTCGACTATAGTGTTTATCTAGATCCAGCAGTAAGCTAAGATCCTCCAGCAGCTTAAAGATCAGCTCCTCGCTGTCATTCTTCTGGAATTTGGTAGCATGCAAATCTAAACGGAAGTTCACAAGTCTTTCAATCTCACGGTTTTCTAGCTTGAAGGTGTGGACTGGGTGGCCGGGTTGTTCTTCAGGCTTTGAGGAACGGTGAATTTGCTCAATAGAGCCTTTGAATATTGCTGTATGCACCGAACAAAGCCGCTGTACCTCGGATACTGGAATTCCCTCTTCAGTCATTAACGAATGCTCCATTGCAGAGATTTCCGCAACAGTAACATCACCTACAGCTTCCTCGAAGCGTGCCTTAACCTCTTCAACACTTTTGCCTGCATGCAGTTCTTTAATAATCTCCTTGAGCATGGCTTGGCGACGAGTTTGCTCCGGTACATCAAACTCGCGGTTATTTATCAATTCACTCATTATTGATCTCTCCTTAATGAAAATTTTGATGATAGATTCCTTTATTTCATAATCTCGAAGCCATGTCGTTCAAATGCTAACTTCACGGTATCGAGATCCATTTTCTTCAGCTTGATTCCTTTGGATAAGGTCATGAAACGGCCAGCGGTCTGCAGCATACCTGGCTTAGCAATGTCCTTAAAGCCCAGCTCTACCATAATCTCAACGACCTCCGGATGCCGGGATACCATCTCGAAGATAGACTCATCCATTCGCAGCATTTTTTCTATTGGACTCTTCTCCTTTATATGAGAACTATTCTCAACAACAGATTAGCATAGGCCGTACAAAGCAATAGTGATTGCAATCACTAAATCAGAAGAAAGCAAGGACCGTTCTTTTAAAGATGGATTATGAATAATGTGAAATTAAAAAAACTGCCCCCTACGCTAAATAGCATAAGGGACAGTCTAATTCTTAATAAATTATTTATTATAGCGTTACTCCTGTTTTGAATATGGATATCTCGCGGAAGTTATTCTTCTCGTTATTTACCCATTCCCCACTAGCCACGCTGATAATGTAGTTAATGAAGTCACGCAGAACCTCATCTGGAGAACCATCTTCAACCAACACACCCGCATTAAAATCGATCCAGTGACGTTTACCTTCATACAATGGGGTATTGGTAGACACCTTCATTGTTGGCACGAATGTACCAAAAGGTGTCCCCCGTCCGGTCGTAAAGATCACCAATTGGCAGCCAGCAGCAGCCAGAGCCGACGAAGCCACTAGGTCATTGCCCGGCGCGTTAAGAAGATTTAAGCCTTTGTTAGTGATAAGCTCTCCATACTTGAGTACATCCATTACCGTAGAATTACCGGATTTTTGAGTGCAACCCAGCGATTTATCCTCAAGCGTAGTAATCCCTCCGGCTTTATTGCCTGGTGAAGGGTTTTCATATACCGGCTGTTTATAGTCCATGAAATACTGCTTAAAGTCATTGATGAGATCAACAATTTTGTGGAAAATAGCTTCGTCTGCAGCACGTTCCATCAGAATCTTTTCGGCGCCAAACATTTCAGGTACCTCAGTGAGTACAGTTGTGCCGCCTTGGGCAGCCATATAATCAGAAAGACGTCCAAGAAGGGGATTCGCTGTAATCCCGGACAGGCCATCCGAGCCTCCACACTTCAGACCAATCTTCAGCTCAGAGAGTGAGACTTCTTCCCGATGATCGCCCTGTACGTTATTGTAGAGTTCCTTCAGCAGCTTTACGCCTTCTTCAATCTCGTTTCCAACCTCTTGGGAGACAAGAAAACGCACTCGATCCTCATCGTAACTACCCAGCATGTCTTTAAAAATATGCAAATTGTTATTCTCACAACCTAGTCCGAGCACAAGTACGGCGCCTGCATTTGGATGCTTAACCGCGTTAGCAAGTATTGTACGAGTATTGTCATGATCATCACCCAGCTGGGAGCAACCATAGTTATGCTTCAGTACGAGCACGTTATCGAACGGAGCGATATCACCAACCTCTGCCTTAAAAATATTGATGATCTGCTCCGCCACTCCATTCACACAACCAACCGTAGGGACGATCCACAGCTCATTACGAATACCTACAGATCCGTCAAAGCGACGATACCCCTTAAAGGTCAAATTCTCCGTTTTAAAAGGATTGGGGGTCAGCTTCTGCTCAAAAGTATATTCCTCAACCCCTGTTAGGTTTGTCTTCGTATTATGGGTATGCACCCACTGGCCCGGCACGATAGGCACTTTAGCATGACCGATGGGATAACCATACTTCAATACATTCTCGCCTTCGCTAATACTGGTTAGTGCAATTTTATGACCTCTAGCAATATCTTCCGTAATTCTAATTTCTTTTGAACCAATCACAATGGTGTCGCCTGCTTGATAGTCTTTAAGTGCAACTGCCACGTTATCAGCCTCGTTGATCTGCAGTACCTCTTTCACAGTCTTAATCATGTCGTTATCCACCTCCTGTGTATTAGTTGTGTGCAGGTCTCTTCACGTACGCTTGCAGCGCTTGCTTCATACCGGTTCTCTCAATCGCAATGAGCCCTTCTGTCACCTTGTCAGTAAGACCAGCCACTTCATTCAGGTCACAGCCCCAGCGATTTGTCGCTGCTAATACCTCGACAGCCAGTGCCCGTAACCCAGTGTCTGTGCCATCCCATCCTCCCCACAAGGAGGCGAACCATTCCAAAATATCCGCATCATCCGCCAGATGAATCTCTTCTTCCCCTCTACGTCCTTTATAGAAGGCAATTAATGCACTCATTGAGAAAACAAGCTTCTCGGGCAATTGTCCTTTGGACTCTACATATTGCAATAAAGAAGGCAGATCTCTTGTCTTAAATTTCGAGATAGAATTAAGGGAGATGCTCATCAAGTAATGCTGCACATAAGGGTTCAGGAACCTTTCCAATACCGCGTCTGCAAAAGAATTCAATTCCTCTACCGGTAGATCCAGCGTTGGAATAATCTCATCATAGATTAAGGACTTCACGTACGCCCCAACCTCTTCGTGCTCAATGGCTTCAGCAACCGTATCAATACCGTACAAATACGCTACTGGTGTCATAGCTGTATGAGCTCCGTTTAAAATCCTCACTTTACGAGTGCGATAAGGGGCCATATCATCCACCACCAGCACATTAAGACCTGCTAGTTCAGCCGGGAACTCCTTTTTAATCCACTGCGGTCCTTCAATCACCCAAAGATGGAATTGCTCGCCGACAACGACCAGCTTATCCTCATAGCCCAATTCTTCCGTAATCTCAGCGATGGTGTCTCTTGGATATCCAGGAACGATGCGATCTACCAAACTACAGCAGAAGGTGTTGGCTTCATTCATCCAGTTTACAAAGCCCTCTCCCAGATTCCACAGGTCAGCATATTTCAAAATAACCTTCTTAAGCTCATCCCCATTTCGGTCAATCAGCTCGCACGGAATGATGATAAAACCTTTAGAAGCATCACCGTTAAAAAATTCAAAACGCTTATACAATAAGGCCGTCAGTTTACCTGGAAAACTGCTCTGCGGAGCATCGGTTAACTTGTCGCCTGCTTCAAAAGCAATTCCCGCCTCAGTGGTGTTGGACACGATAAAGCGCAGCTCTGGATTCTCGGCAAGCTTCATATACTCCTCATGCTGGACAAAAGGATTAAGCGTTCGTGTAATACAGTTGATGACCTCATGTTCTTTTACCGCTGCTCCATCTTTGATTCCTTGGAGATAAAGCGTATATAAACCGTTCTGAGCATTTAGCATTTCTGCAAGTCCGTTGCCCAGCGGTTGTACAACCACCACGCCACCATTGAAATCCGTTTTTTGATTCATGGTATGAATCTGCCAATCTACAAAAGCGCGCATGAAATTGCCTTCTCCAAATTGCAGAACCTTCTCAGGATATTGCTTGTAAGCTCTCCAACTATCACTATTTAATCTGTTCATATAAACGCCTCCTATTTATAAATGCACACGTGAAACTAATTAAATATACTTTATAATACAATATTTTTATTACTATTTTATTAATTTATGCACACGTGAAAATTTTAGTTCAAAATCCTTCACAAGTGAAAGGATCATGCTGCTATGCGCAGCTTTTTGCTTCTACAGTTTCCTAACCGATTCTCTCGCAATAAACTTCGTATCAATGGAGGTTAGCCCGTCATTCTCCAAAGGTTCTTTAATTAAGCTTAGGAGCTTGCGGGCTCCTTGCTCGCTGATCTTCTCAATAGGACGTTTAACTGTGGTAAGCGAAGGATTCGCAAAGAGCGAAAATCCAATATCATCAAAACCAACAATAGAAACATCGTTCGGCACCTGCAGCCCGCGCTCAAACACAGCTTTCATAGCCCCGATCGCCATATCGTCATTGGAACAGAATACTGCCGTCGGCGGTTTTTCCAAATCTAGCAGCTTGCCCATCGCCTCATATCCACTTTTCATATCGTAATTACCATTTCTCATATAATCGTTACGAACAGGGATATTATGGTCAATCAAAGCTTTTATAAAACCGTCTCTGCGTTCCTGCGTGGATTTAAAGCCCTCAACACCTTCAATGATCGCAATGTCTTGATGCCCGGACTCAATCAGGTGTTTGCCTGCATGATAAGCGCCTTCCCGATCATTCGAGATGATATTAATAATGGAGCGATCATCTAACTGCCGATTCAGCACAACGATTGGAATGCCTTGCTGGACAACATGGTAAATGAATTTATTATCTGCTTCACTCTGGCTCATTAGAATAATTCCATCAAAGCGTTTGTGATGAATAGAGGAATATTCCGCATAATCGTCGATCCCACGGATGAACAGATTATACTCTACATCTATGACACTATTTACACCACGAATCGTATCAGAGAAGAAACCAGACGTGGTGCCGTTGGCGATACTCGTGAAGAACAAGCCAATGGTGTATGACCGCTGCATCACAAGGCTTTTGGCATTGTAATTGGGGACATAACCCACTTGCGCAGCGATCTCGGCAATTTTTTTACGTGTAACTTCTTTAATTAGGGGACTGTTGTTAAGTGCTCTTGATACAGTTGTATGTGAAACATTCGCCAGTTTGGCGATATCCTTGATTGTAGGTGCCATGGGTCAACCTTCCTTATCAAACGGGTTTGGCTATTCCATGTAAGGATATCATAACGATTACCTAGTCACCAATGCCTGTTTCGAGAAATTGAAATAATGATCAGCGTTATTGTAACAGATATTCTCAATCATACTACCCAGTAGCTCCATATCCTCCGGAGCTTCTCCATTCTCTACCCAAGAACCTACAAGATCACATAGGATTCTTCTAAAATACTCATGTCTGGTATATGATAAAAAGCTTCTGGAGTCTGTTAACATTCCGACAAACTGACTAAGCACACCTAGATTAGCCAGCGTCTTCATCTGTTCCAGCATGCCATCCTTGTTATCGTTGAACCACCATGCCGTCCCGAATTGAATCTTCCCTGGAATTCCGCCGCCTTGGAAGCAGCCTATTAAACCAGCAATGACATGGTTATCATTTGGATTCAGCGAGTACAAAATCGTCTTAGGCAGCGCATTCTCACGATCAAGCGCATCTAACAGACCTGCCAGCGGTTTAGCAATCAGGCCATCATTAATTGAATCATAGCCTGTATCAGGGCCGAGTCGCCCGAACATTACGCTGTTATTATTGCGTAGCGCATGGATATGGAATTGCATCGCCCAATCCAGCTCGTTGTACAATTTGCCAAGGAATACTAATGTGAACCCTTTGTATTTCTTTTCTTCACTCTCACTTACAACGCCTTCACGAAGAGCTTTGTTGAATATAGCCGTAGCTTCCTCCAGGGTAGCAGGCTCAAACATTACTGCATCCAAAGCATGATCGGATACACGGCCCGCTCTGGCATGGAAGAATCTCACTCTGCTCTCCAATGCTTCTAGAAACTGACCATAATTCTCAACATCCATTCCTGAGACTTCGCTTAGCTGAGCTACCCAAGGCTTGAAGGTAGTACGATTAATCTCAAGGGCTTTATCTGGACGAAACCCCGGAACTACGCTGGCATCGAATCCACTCAAGCTACTGATTTTTTCATGATATTCCAGAGAATCTACTGGGTCATCGGTGGTGCATACAACAGTTACTTTCGATTTAACAATTAGATCTCTTGCTCCATATCCTTCACCTTGCAACTGTCTGTTCACTTCATCCCAAATCTTCGGAGCATTAGCCTCATTTAGCAAATCATATACTCCAAAGAAACGCTGCAACTCAAGATGTGTCCAATGATAGAGCGGATTCCCGATAATCTTAGGAACGGTTCTAGACCATGCCAAGAACTTTTCATAATCACTAGCATCACCAGTAATGAACTTCTCCTCTACACCATTTGCCCGCATCACTCTCCATTTGTAATGGTCGCCATAAAGCCAAGCTTCGGTAATATTGTTGAACGTCTTGTTCTCATAGATCTCTTGAGGACTGAGGTGGCAATGATAGTCGATAATAGGCATATCTTTCGCATGATTATGAAACAGCTTAATGGCGGTCTCGCTCGACAACAGGAAGTTCTCATCCATGAATTTTTTGCTCATGAGGTTTGCTGCTCTCCTTTATAATCATAATGGGAGTTACAATTAGTTTAACGTGAACATTTTTCGTATTATGATATTTTAACTTATTTATTTCTTTAAAAAATTATAATAATTTGGTTGCTAAATATGTTCGAATTGTTCACGTTAACATTATCTCTTATTGTAAACGTATTTTTACAATGCGCAAGCCCTTTTCGAAAGACATTGTTACAGTTATTTTAACAGCACCCAGCTTCCTGCTACAAAAAAAGCAGGCGCCCCTTTAAGATAAGGATCACCTGCTTGAATTCATTCCGATTAAATTTAGTTATATTAACTACCCAAGTTTTCGCTCCAGTCATGTACCATTGTGCCCTCAAGATATTTCTCAGCGTCCATTGCTGCCATACAGCCAGTCCCTGCTGCGGAGATCGCTTGACGGTAACGGGTATCCTGTACGTCGCCGCAAGCGAATACACCCGGAATGTTCGTCTCGGTAGTACCTGGATTTACTACAATATAACCATTGGTATCGGTCGTAATCTGACCGCCCAAGAATCCGGTATTCGGCGTATGACCAATAGCGACAAACACGCCGTCCGCTTCGATGAGTTCTTCAAGCCCTGTATCATTGTTTCGAACCGTCAGTCCCTTAACTCCAGACTCGCCGGTTGTTACTTCAAGCGGTGTACGGTTAAGTGCCCACACAACCTTACTGTTATCGCGTGCGCGGTCCTGCATAATTTTTGAAGCTCTGAGCTCATCACGACGATGAACCACGGTTACGCTAGAAGCAAATCTTGTTAAGAAGCTGGCTTCCTCCATCGCAGAGTCTCCACCACCGACCACGATAATCTTCTTGTTCCGGAAAAAGAAGCCATCACAAGTAGCGCAAGTGCTGACCCCACGGCCCACATTCTCCTGCTCCCCTGGTATTCCTAAATATCTGGCAGAAGCACCGGTAGAGATAATTACCGACTCTGCCTCTAATACACCCAAACCATCTACTGTAACTTTAAATGGACGCTGTGAAAAATCCACTGAATCCACCCAACCATTCTTGAATTCAGCACCAAAACGTTCAGCCTGCTTCCGCATGTTGTCCATTAAATCCGGGCCGAGAATCCCTTCGGGAAAACCTGGAAAGTTCTCCACTTCTGTTGTCGTTGTCAGTTGTCCACCTGGCTGCATCCCTTCAATTACAAGTGGGTTAAGGTTGGCACGTGCCAAATAAATAGCAGCAGTAAGCCCGGCCGGGCCTGTTCCGATTACAATCGTTTTGTACATAACAGTGGCCTCCTCACAATAGGGTTTATGCATCAAGAATTTAGATATTTTCAGTAAACGGGGGAAGACTGTCGCTCACACTTCCCTGAAAACTACATTCATCATCGATACGCCGAGCATAACGACTGACCATCGACACGGATACGTCATAACGCTGAGCTACCTCGCGGTAGGTGACTGGAAGGTTATGCATTTTTGCGATCAGATATTCCAAGGCAGCACACCAGCCTTCCGTTTGACGGATAAAAGGAACATCTGGATATATGCTACTCACGAATTGCTTCCAAAGTAATTCAGCATCTTTTTTCTGAACGGCATCAAATCTCCGGTCCATCATACTTACCGTCTGGTCGATGACTTTTTGCCAATCTTCTCTCCATTCTGGCAATCCCTTCAGACGCGCATTAGAAGTTTCTTTGGCTTCCTGAAGTACATTTTCCTCCGGAACACTACCAATCAGTCGCTGCAGGCTCAGAAGCGCAGCTTCCTGCAGCTTTTCTTCCTGCAATGGCTGTTGCTTCAGAAGTCCTTGTAGAATCTCGGACATTTCTTCATCCTCAATCCAGCGCAGAGCTTCCGTAACCTGAAGCTTCGTATTGGCATCACCGTAGCGAAGTGCCCAGAAGAAGGAAGATCGAAGCAGTGGATTATTCCGCACCTCTTCAGCAAAGCTGCCTTTGTTGTCTTTCCACAGCTTCAGCTGCTCTTGAAATGGGAGCTGATAGTTGTAACTGATTGGAGACAACGCCTTGCCTTCCCCCTGCGCTTGCTGCAGTTGGGCCAGAAAAAATCTCGGCACAGCCGATTCCGGATCCAGCTTAGCAGCTTTTTGCCAGCAACGCTGAGCCTCTGCATAGAGACCGCTATTACTTGCTGCTGCCGCACAGTAATGGTACAAACTGGCGTCACCGCCGACTTCCTCATCTTTCAGCAGGCGCCGAAAATGACCATAGGCGGTTCTATGCCGTCCCAGAATCCCCATCGTAGTGGCCATCTTGAATAAATGCTCCTGGTGAAAAGGAATAGTCGTCTCTAGCAGACGTAATAATCCAGCCAGTTGCCCGCGGTCACCTTCATACTGCAAAAAGATCGCCAAGTTACAAAGTGCGTGCAAATTCCCAGAGTCCTGTTCAAGCACCCGCATAATGCATTCTTTGGCTTTGGTAAAACGACCCATATAGAAATACGCAAGGGCTAGGTTGTTATGCGCCGCCAAGAAGTCTGGCGTATTGCTCACAATCTCTTCAAGCAAAGTTACGGCTTGTGTAAACTTGCCTTCCTCCAACAGCGCTCGGGCCCGCTCATGCTCTATTACCCCTTCCCGGCTTCTAATCCGGATAAGTGGTGCAGGACGATCGAGCTCATATTGCAGAAGTTCCATCAACTCTTCCGATTCGGCCAGAAATTCACCGTTCACATCTTCTTCGAGATAAGTAACAAGTGAGCGTTCTGCCTCCTCATAGCTTTCCATATTGGCGAAGTTGTTAGCCATATAGAAATAACATTCCGTCATTCCAGGATCAATATTCTCCAGCACATGGGTCAAAATGTCGTTAGACGCCTCATAATTACCCATCTCTGATAATACGCCTGCTACGTTACAATGATTTACCGGGTTCTCCGGTTCGTACTCTACAGCTTTGCGAAAATTCTTTAATGCCTTATCATATTGAAAGCGATCCAAGGACCGAACGGCTCTTTCAAAGAAAAAATTGGCATTCAGAGTGACAGGAATAACATTACCATTCTCCTCATACTCTGAAGTTCTCTCCATCATGGAAGCAAGGCACCCCCTTATAAGAAGCTTCCTTTTATACTAACGAAAAAATAGGAGGACGGCGCCCAATGGGGTATACCGGAGCTCCAAACTTAATCGCTATTCCGTTCCCTTTATGGGTGCGGCTATCTTCACACAGTATACCACATGTGACCGCGAGATTCTCAAGTTGAGAAAGACTCTACCACTCCACAAACAGCAACTTTTTCACGTAAAAACAAGCATAAACGCCTTCAGCGTCCTTATAAGGACGGTAAGCGTATATGCGAGAAATATAAGACATAAAGTATGGTGTGAAACTTATACTTTCTTATATTTAAAAAAAGACGGGGAATTAAATTCCCGCGTCTCTGAAAAGCTTATCGATCGAACCGCCCTCAAGAATAATACGTGTAGCTTGTGCAAGCATCGGTGCCACCGATAATACCGTAAACCGACTTGAATGATCATCTGGCAGCGCAATAGAGTCCGTAATGACCACTTCCTGAACAGAGGGATGGTCAAGCCGCTGCAGCGCAGGTCCTGAGAACAATCCATGCGTTGCACAGACGATACTGTCCTTCGCACCTCTCTCTTTCAGACCCTCAACCACATTCACGATGGTAGTCCCTGTATCAATAAGGTCCTCGATAATGATCGGTGTACGTCCCTCGACATCACCAATGACATGAGTGATTACAGATTCATTATGGGCTGGACGCTTCTTGATCATAATGGCAAAAGGTGAATCCAGCTTATTTGCCAGCTTCTCAGCCATAGATGCACGTCCGGCATCCGGAGAAACAATGACCAAATCAGACATAGCCTTGGCCTTCAAATGGCTGCTGATCAAATCGAGAGCAGTCAAATGATCGACCGGAATGTTGAAAAAGCCTTGAATTGCCGCTGCATGCAAATCAATAGTAATTACACGGGTTGCGCCCGCGGTCGTAAGTACATCAGCTACCATCTTAGCCGAGATCGGTTCACGAGGTGCAGACTTACGTTCCTGTCGAGCGTATCCATAATACGGCACAATAATGTTAACTGTACGTGCTGATGCCCGTTTAGCAGCATCTATCATCACGAGCAGTTCCACGAACATCTCATTAATGGGATGGGATAAGGATTGCACCAAAAATACGTCGCAGTTCCGGATGCTCTCTTCGTAATGCACGTAAATCTCGCCGCTCATGAAACGGGTCAGCTTAATCTGCCCCAATTCAACACCAAGTCGCTCTGCAATATCTGCCGCCAGCTTTGGATTCGACGAACCGGAAAAAATACGTAATTGTTGATGATGCATAATACCCTCCTGCGGATTATAAATTATAGTTTGAACGGAACAGTGGTACGACGGCGTCCCTCAAATACAGCCAGCTCACGGAAGCCTGTGTGCCAAAGCATGCTACGTGCCTCTTGCAAGCCGTCACCAAGCTTGGCAGGGTCATGTGCATCCGAGCCGAGCGTAAGCGGTATACCGAGCTTAAAAGCCTCCTGTAGCAGATGTTCCGCCGGGAACATCTCAGCACATGGCTTGGTAAGTCCTGAAGCATTCAGCTCCATGGCGATTCCGCTATCCGCTATAACCTTTAAGGTTTCCAGCTCCAGCATTCTCACCTCTGCTTTACCTTCTGGTGTCTGAGGACCATAGCCGAACCGTTTAATAACATCCATATGTCCTATAATATCATATAATCCTGATAACGCCGACTTCTTTACAGCATCATAATAAAGGTGATATACCTCTAGTTCATCCTTGCCTTCCCAGCCATCAACCTGTCGATAATCCGTGATATCCCACTCCCCGAGAAAATGCACAGAGCCTATCAGATAATCCCATGGGTAAGGAGATAAAATCTCACGAATTTGATCCTCGTAGCCTTCAATATAATCTGCTTCCAGCCCTACCCGCAAGTCTATGACTCCGCGGTAGCGTTCCTTCAGCGTCAGGCATTCCTCCACATAACGAGGCAGTTCAGCCATTGGCATGGCCATTTCAGGGTAATAGCTAGCAGGATCAACATGGATGAGCGGCAAGTGGTCGGATAACCCTAGCTGCTGAAGACCAAGCTGTATCCCACGCTGCACATACTCCTCAAGTTTGCCCACGGCATGACCGCAGCGCTCATGATGCGTGTGGTAATCGATATGCATCCGTCAGTTCCCTCCCTAGTACTGGTCCCGGCGTGGGCGCTCGTGGCGGGTACTCAACTCTTCCATGATTTCATCCAACGGAAGCTTGCGCTCCTGTAGCAGTACTAGTAAGTGGTAGATCAGATCACTAACTTCAAGACGCAGCTCGGCATTATCTTTATTTTTGGCGGCAATAATCGTTTCAGAGGCTTCTTCGCCTACCTTCTTAAGGATCTTATCGACACCTTTATCGAACAAATAAGTTGTGTACGCGCCTTTCGGACGCTCTACTTCCCGCTCAGCAATCACGCGCTCCAGCTCACCAAGAACAGCAAAACGCTCACCATCCGTAAGGCTATTAGCTACCGATTTCTGAGCTTCCTCGGCTTGGTTATTCAAAGGAATGTCACGGAAAAAGCATGACGTAGCTCCAGTATGGCAAGCTGGTCCTTCAGGGACAACCTTCACGAGCAGTGTATCACTATCGCAATCATAGGATATGGAAGTAATCGCTTGTGTATTGCCTGAGGTTCCACCTTTGTGCCAAAGCTCGCTGCGTGAGCGGCTCCAGAACCAGGTCTGGCCACTTTCCAACGAGAGCTGCAACGATTCCGAATTCATATAAGCAACCATCAAAACTTCTAGTGTGTTAGCATCCTGCACAACGGTAGGCACCAACCCCGCTTCATTCCAGCGAATGCCGGCCAGCGCTTCTTTTTGGCTAATGGATGTATTCTTTTCTGTTTCGCTCATCGGATCTCTACCCCTTTTTGCTTCAAGTCAGCCTTTAAGTCGTTAATGGCAATCTCTTTATAGTGAAAAATGGTCGCCGCCAGTCCCGCATCGGCTTTCCCTTCCGTAAATACATCGTAAAAATGCTCCTTCTTCCCAGCGCCGCCAGAAGCAATCACAGGAATACTAAGTAAATCGCTTACTGCTGAGGTCAGCTTCAGGTCGAAGCCATCTTTCGTCCCATCTGCATCCATACTTGTGAGCAAAATCTCGCCTGCACCCAGCTTTTCAGCTTCCTTGGCCCAGGTCAGAGCACGGATGCCAGTGGGCTTGCGACCACCATGTGTATACACTTCCCATTCACCAAATGCCTCGTTATATTTAGCATCTATTGCTACCACAATACATTGAGAGCCAAAACGGCGTGCACCTTCCAGAATTAACTGTGGGTTAGTGATAGCAGCCGTATTAATGCCGATTTTGTCTGCGCCTGCACGAAGAATCCGCTTCATATCATCAGGTGTAGAGATCCCTCCACCCACTGTAAAAGGAATGGCGATTTCACCTGCGGTCTGCCGCACAACCTCAATCATGGTCGCCCGGCCTTCTACGGAAGCCGATATATCGAGAAACACAAGCTCATCTGCACCCTCACGGTCATACAGCGCCGCCAGCTCTACCGGATCTCCGGCATCACGCAGATTCACAAAGTTAACGCCTTTGACTACCCGTCCGTCCTTAACGTCAAGACAGGGGATGATACGTTTTGCTAACATTATTAATCCCCCTTTCCATGTGTTTCCCTAAAACATTTTGATCCCCCTAAATCCCGCTCCACTCACTCTATAATCACTATGTTCCCACGATTCTTGCTCCTAGCAGGACGACGGGCTCGCGACAACCGCAAGACCACATTCATATAGGCGATATGTGGGCTCGCGCTCATGATATAATCGGTTCATTTAATTGCACATTGTGCAGTTATTTCACCGTCCATCCAGCAAACTAGGCATTTAACTGCATTTCGTACAATTAAATCTGGGAATGAACTTAAATATAAGCTCAACTCTCATTTATAGCTGCACGAAATACAATTAAATTAGCAAACACGCTCATAATTGGAACAATAGTTGTATGAAGTACACTTATACTATCAAAGGAATAATGCCCAACCTGCCGCTTAATTAACTTATTGCAGCAGATTCCACATCAGGCTTTAGCTGAAACCACCTTAGTCGCTCAATAGCTTAGTGGCTTATTAGCCTAGTTCAACGTTCTATTGCATTCTGTACAATAGAATCGACCTCAAACAATCTAATTGTGCCGTCTGTTGCATTTCGTGCAATAGATTCCTGAGAAATCCACAAAAATAAGAGCTTTGTACTGTTTGGATTGTACAAAGTGCAATCAGATAAGCATTCAGCTTCTTTAAGCAGCTTTCTATTGCACAAAATGCAACCAGCACCCCTAAATAAGACTTTTCGCAGAGTGTGAACGAGTTAATTAGTCAGGTTCGTCAACTAACGCACATACTCAGCACTACTTCTGCCCAAGCGCCTGCAAAGCTTTGGAAAGATCAATATTGCCCGTGTACAACGCCTTGCCAACAATAGCTCCGCCCACACCGCTGCCGCTGTGTACGTTCAGACGTAACAGATCATCAAGACTGGTGACTCCGCCGGAGGCGATCACCGTTTTACCGCTGACCTTCGCCATGGACACAATGCCCTCTACGTTCGGACCCTGCATCATCCCGTCGCGGGAGATGTCGGTGTAAATGAACGTCTCAGCTCCTTTTGCAGCCAATTCCTTAGCCAGATCCTCAGCACGTACTTCAGAGGTGTTCAACCAGCCATGTGTCGCAACATAACCGTTGCGCGCATCAATGCCGATAGCTACTTTATCACCGTATTTAGCCAATACCGCTTCGGTAAAAGCATGATCGTTAATCGCAGCAGTTCCGATAATAACCCGACTAACACCAAGCCCAAGCAATTTTTCCACGTCCGCAAGATTACGAAGGCCACCGCCCACCTGAACAGGCACATTAGCATTAGCAGCAATAGCGCCGATAATCGCATCATTCACAGGATGACCTGCTTTCGCGCCATCTAAGTCCACCAAATGAATGAACTTTCCGCCTTGCTCTTCCCATGATTTTGCCACCTCCAGTGGGCTATCATTGTATATCGTTTCCTGACTGTAATCCCCTTGCTGCAGCCTGACACATTTTCCATCCCGGATATCAATCGCCGGATATACAATAAAAGAAGACATTTGGCGCTCCCCACTTTCGTTACATTATATTTATAGCGTGGCTTACGCCCGCTCTCCCTTTAATTTCAAAAAATTGCCCAGCAGCTTGATTCCCAGCTCCCCACTTTTTTCAGGATGGAACTGCATGCCGAATACATTATCTTGCCCCACAATAGCTGTGACTGGGTAACCATAATCGGTGACAGCCAACAGATCACTCTCATTCGCTACAAGCGCATGATAAGAGTGCACAAAGTACACATGACCCTCATCAAGATCTGCAAAAAGCGGACTTTGCGGCTGCCTAAAGCTCAGCTTGTTCCAACCCATATGCGGTACCTTATAGCCATCTCTAGGAGCGAAACGCACCACCGAGCCTGAGAGAATATCAAGTCCCTCATGGCTGCCATGCTCTTCACTGCTGCTAAACAGTAGTTGCATACCAAGACAGATTCCTAGCAGCGGCTGGGTTCCGGCAGCTACCTGTTTGACCACACGATCCAAACCACTTTCCCGCAGCTGCTCCATCGCATCGCCAAATGCACCGACACCAGGCAGAATGACACTATCAGCAGCGAGAATTTGCTCGGCTTCCCCCGTCACTACACACTCATAACCGAGACGTTCTACCGCCTTGCTCACACTGTGCAGGTTGCCCATGCCATAATCGACGATTGCAACAGTCATGCTACAGCACTCCCTTCGTAGAAGGCACACCCTTCACACGTGGATCAATCAGTGTCGCTTCATCGAGTGCCCGTCCGAGCGCCTTGAATACAGCCTCAATCATGTGATGTGTGTTAGAACCGTAGTGTACGATCACATGCAGCGTAATCCGAGCTTCCAGCGCGAACTTCCATAAGAATTCCTGAACAAGCTCCGTCGAAAAGCTGCCCACCTGCTGTGAAGGATACGTTGCGCGATATTCAAAGTGTGGGCGATTGCTGATATCGATCACAACCTGCGCCAACGCCTCATCCATCGGTACAAAAACACTCGCATAACGTTTGATTCCCTTTTTATCATCAAGTGCTTCGTGCAGCGCTTGACCTAGGCAGATCCCGATGTCTTCAACCGTGTGGTGATCATCAATTTCGATATCTCCCCGCGCCTGTACTGACAGGTCAAACTGGCCGTGCTTCGTAAATAGGTCCAGCATATGATTCAGAAATGGAACATCCGTCTCCAGCTCGGAAACTCCACTTCCATCTACGTTAAGAGACAGCTTGATATTCGTCTCGTTTGTTTTACGGCTTAATCCTGCTTGGCGCAAGGCCTGTTCATTATTGTTCTCCATATCCGTCTCCACCTTTTCCTTCGTTCTTGAGTCGAATCTCAATGGCTCGTGCGTGGCCTTCTAACCCTTCGCGACGCGCCAGCTCTATAATGGTCTTTCCATCCCGCAGGAGGGCTTCTTTACTGTAATAGATCAGACTTGATTTCTTTATAAAATCATCCACATCCACTGGCGACGAGAAGCGTGCCGTACCATTGGTCGGGATAATATGATTCGGTCCGGCAAAATAGTCGCCCACAGGCTCCGAGCTATACGCTCCCAGGAAGATCGCCCCAGCATTCTCGATGCTGCCCACAAGGCCCATTGGATCCTCGACAACAATCTCTAGATGCTCTGGTGCCAACCGATTCACTACGGAGATTCCCTCCTCCATAGATTCCACAACAATGATCGCCCCGTAATTTTCTACGGATGAACGGGCGATCGCCTGTCGCGGCAGCTCCTGTAGCTGACGCTCCACTTCAGCAGCCACGCTATCCGCCAAGCTCTGCGATGGCGTGACTAGAATCGCCGAGGCCATCTCGTCATGCTCGGCCTGCGAGAGCAGATCCGCTGCGACATAGGCCGGCTCAGCGGTCTCATCTGCGAGCACGACAATTTCGCTTGGTCCCGCGATACTGTCGATGTCCACGGCACCATATACCTCGCGTTTTGCTAGCGCAACGTATATATTGCCGGGCCCACATATCTTATCTACCGGCGCTATGCTCTCCGTCCCAAAAGCCAAAGCAGCTACCGCCTGCGCTCCGCCCACACGGTAGATTTCATTCACCCCTGCTTCTGCAGCAGCAACCAGGATGTAAGGATCAATCCCTTCTTTGCCGCCGGTGGATGGCGGGGTTACCATAACGATCTCCGGCACGCCTGCGATCTGTGCAGGGATCACGTTCATCAGCACCGAGGAAGGATAAGCTGCCTTACCACCAGGAACATATACCCCTACCCGCTTCAGCGGACGAATAATCTGTCCCAGAATCGTGCCATCGGGCTGAAGATCCATCCACGAATTCCGTTTCTGTCTAGCATGAAAAGCCCGGATATTTGCTGCAGCCGCTTGAATAGCGGATACGAAAGATTCTTCTACCCGGCCATACGCCGCCTGAAGCTCTTCCGGCGTTACCCGCAGCTGATTCGGCGTAAGCGTGACCCGATCAAATTGCTCCGTGTAGCGAAGAAGTGCCGTGTCTCCTTCTTTTTTAATCGCAGTCACAATTTCCTTTACCGCCTGATTTTGCTCTGGCGTTCCATACTCGACTTCTCGCTCTAGCTTAAAGTCTTTGCTCGATACAACCTTCATCGCCGGTTCCTCCCTTTACCCCTTAACATCTGTCACCTACCGCAAATTTGGTTCCCCTATAACCGCCTGTAGTCGGTCACACAGCTGCTGTATCTCTTCATTTTTCATCCGATAGCTCACACGATTCGCCACAAGGCGGCTCGTAATTTCGAATATGCTCTTCATTTCAATTAATCCGTTATCCCGCAGCGTTTGGCCCGTCTCTACCATATCCACGATACGATCGGCGAGACCAATCAGCGGCGCAAGCTCAATTGAACCATTCAGCTTCACGACTTCAACCTGCTGTCCCTGCTCCCGGAAATATTTTGAAGCCACATTCGGATATTTCGTCGCTACACGCTGCTGAATCCCCGGCTGCCAGTTCGGCAATCCAATGATCGACATCCGGCATCGAGCGATGCCAAGATCAAGCAGCTCATATACATCACGATCTTCCTCCAGCAATACGTCCTTGCCCACGATTCCAATGTCGGCCACACCATATTCTACATATGTAGGTACATCTACTGGTTTAGCTAATATAAACTCCATGCCTGCCTCAGGCAGCGGAATAACAAGCTTGCGGGATGCCTCACCATCCGGTGGAATCGGGAGACCTGCCTGGCGGAACAGCTCAGCAGCCTTTTCATAAATCCGACCTTTTGGCATAGCGACCTTCAAAATCTGTGCCATCGTTAAGTTGCCTCCTTTTCCATTTCCATACAAAATTTATCTTAACCGCTCATTCTTGCTAGCGATATCTCAGCCATGTTCACTTACAAAAGATACAAAGGTATAGATTTCGCCGTACCGCATACCATCTGCTTCGATCGTATCCGTATCTAGACGCTTCACCGTTTCAAGCTCTTCTGGACCTGCTGCCAGTCTAGTCACTACTGCGTGCCCTTCCGACCGCAAGCGTGTTGCCTCTTCCAGACCTTCTTTTCTGCGAGTAGCATCATATTGGATCAAGATAGGCAGCTCTTCCTCTTCGCTCGATCCAGCCACACCATCGAGAATACGATTCGTTTTTAAAGAAAAACCTGTAGAAGGGATCGGACGTCCAAACTGCTGAAGGAGATTATCATATCTGCCTCCACTACATACCGGAAACCCTAATTCCGCTGCATAGCCTTCGAAAGTCATCCCTGTATAATAAGAGAAGTCCCCGATCATCGTCAGATCGATCAGCACATGCTGTGATACGCCGTAAGAGACCAGTACCTCCCACACCTTGCATAAATGATCTATCGAATGACGGGCAAGCGGATGATCGCTAAGCTCCAACGCCTGTCCACAAATCTCCTTGCCTCCACGCAAACGTAACAGTCCATCCAGTTCATTCTTCTGAGCTTCCGTCAGATCCAGCCGGCGTAAGGTCTCTCGAAAAGAGACGTAGTCACGGCCCAACAAATGGCTTTTGAGCTCCTCCTGAGCCTCCGGCAATTGTGGAAGTGCCTCTTGAAATAATCCATTCAGAAAGCCTACATGCCCCATAGCGATTTTAAAAGATTTCACACCCGCAGCCTGCAAAGATGAAATTGCGAGCGCCACTACTTCAGCATCAGCCTCAGGTGAATCGTCACCTACCAGCTCGACCCCTGTCTGGAAAAACTCCGCTTCCCGCCCTGCTTCTTCCTCAATGGCACGAAAAACATTAGCGTGATAGGACAACCGCAATGGCAATGGCTCATCCTTTAATAAAGATGCCACAACACGGGCAACCGGAGCTGTCATTTCAGAACGAAGCACTAGCGCCTGACCACGATTGTTGAGCAATTTATAAAGCTTTTGGTCGGACGTAGAGCTAGCCACGCCAACTGTATCGTAATATTCTAGCGTCGGAGTCATCATTTGCTGATAACCCCAGCGACTCATGCAATGCAGTACATCATTCTCAATTTTGCGTAATTTCGTTACGGCCCGGGGCAGATAGTCCCGAACGCCGGACGGCTTCTCAAATCCCTTTGGTTTGGACATCTTCATTGTTCACCTCGTCAGTTATCATTAGATACTGTTTATATTTACTTTACTATGGTAAAGTGGTAGCAAATTAAAGTATTTTCAATATCGTATCATGGTCACTGCTTTTTCGTCAATCTAACGGGGTAAAGCTATGACTTTAATTCTAATGCTTGTATGCTTAAAGCTTGTCTACCTAGGTTGAATTGTTCACAAAGAAAATCTAAATCAAACACTTATGTACTTCGAACCAATACTTGGGAATCCCTTTATTTTGCCTCCACGTTTATCCAATACTATAATGAGCTAATATGATTGTACTTCATAATTCTGTAATTAGTGTTCTAAAAATCTACTTACAACTAGAAAGAAGGGCTAATGCGTGACTAAATCCTATATGATTGGCGTTGATATTGGAACTACAAGTACCAAAGCAGTTCTCTTCGAGGAAAAAGGAGCCATAGCTGCACAAGCTAATGTAGGATATCCCTTACATCAGCCCTCACCCTCAATAGCGGAGCAGGACCCAGAACAAATCCTGAGTGCAGTCTTCCATACTATCTCTAAAGTTATGCGGCAAAGCGGTGTATCTGCGGATGAAATCCTATTCGTCTCCTTCAGTTCAGCCATGCACAGTGTCATTGCAGTTGATAAACTGGGTAAGGCCCTAACTGCCTGCATCACATGGGCTGATAATCGCAGTGCCGGATGCGCACTTCGTTTGAAGGATGAGCTAAACGGCCATGAATTGTATCTACGCACAGGCACACCTATACACCCAATGTCTCCGATCACCAAGCTAATGTGGCTTCGGGAAGAACATCCAGAAGTGTTCCAACAAACCTATAAATTCATTTCCATAAAAGAATACATATTCGCAAGACTGTTTGGCGAATACATCATCGATCATTCCATTGCCTCTTCCACAGGCATGCTAAATCTGGAGAATCTAGAATGGGATAAAGAAGCTTTGGAGATTGCCCACATTACAACAGATCAACTCTCGCGGCTTGTTCCCACCACGCAGATTATGCAAGGGCTGCTCCCTGGTCTGGCAGAGGAGCTTTTGCTGCTCCCTACAACTCCATTTGTTGTTGGCGCCAGTGATGGCGTCCTGTCCAACCTCGGCGTAGGCGCAATTGAGCCCGGTGTAGTAGCCGCTACGATTGGAACTAGTGGAGCAATTCGTACCGTAGTGGATCACCCGCTCACCGATCCCAAAGGACGGACCTTCTGTTATAACTTAACCCCAAAACATTGGGTAATTGGAGGACCCGTCAACAATGGCGGTATGCTGTTCCGGTGGGTACGAGACGAGTTCGCCGCTTCTGAAGTTGAAACCGCCAAACGACTAGGCATTGATCCTTACGAGGTTCTGACTCGAATTGCAGCGCAGGTTCCTGCGGGAAGCGGGGGACTTTTATTCCATCCTTACTTGACCGGGGAACGGGCGCCGCTGTGGAATCCGGATGCTCGCGGCTCCTTCTTTGGCCTTACTATGAACCACCATAAGGAGCATATGATTCGGTCGGTCTTAGAAGGCGTGATCTTTAATATGTATACGGTTCTCCTCGCGATGGAGGAGCAAATCGGGCGTCCCAACAAAATCCTAGCCACAGGCGGCTTCGCCCGCTCCTCGTTATGGCGACAGATGATGGCTGATATCTTTGATCAGGAGGTTGTCATTCCGGAGAGTATCGAGAGCTCCTGCCTCGGTGCGGTTGTACTTGGCCTTTATGCTACGGGTCGTGTAGATTCCTTTGATGTGGTGTTTGACATGATTGGTTCAACCTATAAGCATGAGCCAATTGATGAACATACCAAAATATACAAGCAGCTGCTGCCGATCTATATTTCTGTCTACCGTAGTCTCGAAAGCCAGTATCAAGCCATTGCAGAATTTCAGCGAGAACAAGCTGGAGAATAAGGCAAAAATAAAAAGCGTCGGTCTACCCACATATGTGAGAAAACCGACGCTTTTATATTTCCTTGCAATAGACTATGCACTTTTGGATCCTGCTTTTGCTTTCTGTGGACCCGATCCGAAGATGATCCAAGCCGATTTAATATATCGGAAGGCAAAGGCGACTACCACCCATGAACCTAACAACGCAAAGAGCCACCCCCCAGCAATCGCTGCGGTATATGCAAGAGAACCCCCGTGAAACGGTAATTTTCTATAGAAAAATAGCAGTAACGGATGCAGTAAATAGATTCCGAAAGAGCAAGCTCCGGCAGATAACAACAGTCTTGTAATCAAGCTTCGGCCCGCTCCGTACAATAAGAAGGAGACTTGTAACAACACCACACAAGAGAGTAGCGCATGAAGGTTAGAGAATCCCTCATACCATAAACTATTGATGACTGTTTTCTTCGTATAGTTATTAAACCATAGCTCAACATGAACAACCCCAGCTACGATCCACAACAACCACAACGTAATCCATACCGGACCTTTACCTGCGCGCCAGCCTTCACGTGAAGGTACCAGCCATTTTTTCAAAGAAGGATAATATACTGCAATCCCAGCACCCAGCAAGAAATACGAGAAATAAGTGATTGCCAGACTGCCCTTGGACAACTGCCAATACCCGTTATTAGTCATGTATTTATTCAGCAGCACAAAACCCCATTGTAGAATCAATCCGATTAGCGGTGCCCAAGCCGCCAGACGACGAACCTTTTGCAGACACCACAGAATAAGCGGAAACAATACGTAGAACTGAATAATGATAATAATATAATACAAATGCGTGTATGCTGTTCCTGTCCACAAATACTTCCAAAGCTTAGAAGCCATCTCCCCTGGAGGTAAACTCCATGTATGTCCCGCCGTCATTTTTAATGCAAAATACAACAGTGAAAATAGTACATAAGGCACGATAATATAAAGCAGCCTTCTACCGTAGAACTTCCCCAGCGTCTTTCCGCCCAGAGGACGATCAATATAGTTATAGAACAGCACGAACCCACTCAAAAATATGAATGAAGGTACAGCGAACTGGCTGAATTTATTAATAAATAAGAACGGATGAAACATGTTTGTACCTAGTGTCTCCGCCAACGTTCGCGAAGTAGCATGAATAGCTAGCACTGCAAAAATAGCAATCGCTCGAAAAATATCCAGCTGCGGAATTCTTTCTTTTTGTCTCATTATCTTTCCTCCTGTTAAGCTCCGCATCAAAATGATGCCAAATCAAGTATTAACCTTCCTCATCTCCTCCGAGGCATGTCCTGACTTTACCTTGGAACTAGACTCTAGAGACCGAGGAACACTTCCCAAGAAGATCCATGACTTAGGAATTCGGCGAAAAGCAAACTGCACCATGAACCAGCTTCCTCCCAGTGCAACTACAAGTCCTCCATAGATGAAGAAAACATAAGTTAGCGATTCGAGGGGAATATCATATCGGAACCTGCGATATATCGCCAGCAATAGCGGATGAATCAAATAAATTGCAAATGACAACTCACCTAAACGAGTCAAGAAAGCAACGATCACACGAGGGGCCTTTCGATAAAGCAAAAATGTAGCGTACAACAGAACCAATGCCGATAACATCGTATGAACATTCCATAACAGCTCGTACCACAGCGAATCCGTCCACACCCCAAAATGGCGGGCTACATACCATAGCTGCACATGGATAAAGGCTGCAATTAACCACAAGCTCACTAATAAGGCAGTCCATCTCTTTTGCTTGGCAGCCAGCTCACTCCATGGCTTTATCAGCCACAGCTTCACCTTCTCAAAGTGAATGGCGAGATAAGCACCCATCATATAATAGGCCAGGTAGGAGATCGCCAAGCTCCCTTTTTCAACAATGTGCAGTTCGTACTTATTCCAAAAAATAAAACCCCACTGAAGCGCCAAACCCACCGGTATCGCCCATTTCATTAAGAAGCGGGAACTCTGCAGCAGCTTAAGCAGCACTGGAAAAAGCAAATAAAACTGAATGCTAATAAAGACAAAATACAAATGCGCATATGCGGAACCCGAGAATAACGCTCTAGAAAAGCTTAACAAGTTATCTCCAAGGCTCTGCATCAATCGTCCGTTCACATATAGAGTTAGTGCATAATAGCCCATAGAAGCTAGCAAATAAGGCAGTAAGATATACTTTAATCGCCGACGGTAGAAATTAATGATCAAGCTACGTGTTACAGGACGACCATAATAATTATAAAACAATACGAAGCTGCTAAGGAAAATAAATGAGGGCGTACCGAATTTAAAGAAAATGTTAATCCAGTTCAGCCAGTAATAATAAGGTGAATGCAGTGCCTGCTCTCCAGCAGCAAAAGATGAGGCATGCACATGCAGCACACCTAATATAGCTAGAGCTCTGAAAATATCCAGCTGGGGCAGCCTTTCCTGTCTCACAGTATTCATATTAAATTCCTCTTCTCTACTATGATGGTTGTTCATAGAGACGCTAAGCGGAATGTGGAAACTGAACATACCAGGAAGTCTGCACTTGCTGAATTTACATTCTGATATTTGACGCTGAATGCCTAGCGTGGGATTTACGTGATTACTAAGGTTAATTATACCGCCTACATCCGAATAAAAAACTTAAGAAGATCTTAAAGTTTTCTTAATAAGCTTCTCCAAGACGCAAGAAACCCTGCAGATCCTGCGCTAAAAAAACGCAATATGAAACTGCAGGGTTTAGAAGCATCTTTTACACTTGTTCCGAAGAATCTTCCGATGAAGCTAGGCGTAGCTCTCGCAGTGGATTGCCTCCTACAAAAGAGCCAGCCGCCACGTTCTTGTGTACTACTGATCCTGCGGCAACAACTGCCCAATCACCAATGGTTACACCGGGAAGAATCGTTGTATTCGCGCCAATCAATACATTTTCACCAATCACTACTTCTCCCAGGCGATACTCCTTGATTAAATACTCATGCGCCAGAATCGTCGTGTTATAACCGATAATAGAGTTCTCACCCACCGTTATTTTTTCCGGAAAAAATACATCCACCATCGCCATCAGACCGAAGGAGGTATGCTTGCCTACCTTCATCCCGAGAATCCGACGATAGATCCAGTTCTTTAACGGTAGAATCGGGCAATAACGGGCAATCTGAATAAAAATAAAGTTGCGGACACCCTTCCACGGGCTGACCGTACGGTAAATGTACCAAAGTGAGTTATGACCTTCTACAGGATATCGGGTTACGTTTCTCACGATTCACTCGTTCCTCGCTCCACAATTTCTATAATATCCTTCATGTTATGGATGATATAGTCGGGATCATACTTGCGGAGAGTCTCTTCGCCTTTTAAAGACCACGATACTCCAGCCGCATATACACCAGCAGCTTTTGCTGACTGAATATCAACCGTACTGTCACCCACCATAAGAGTTTTACGAGGATCAACGCCAAGGTTATTGACTGCTGTCAGAACAGGCTCTGGATGTGGCTTTGGTTCAGTAACATCGTTCACCGTCACAATCGTATCCATGTACTTTAGCAAATCAAACATCTCAAGCGACTTAATCGTTGTTGGACGAATTTTTGTAGTCACAATCCCCATTTTAATTCCACGACGTAAGAGCTCTTCCATTGTTTCATTCACTTGAGGAAAGGGACGTACTAACTCATCGTGATGTTCATAATTATAAGAACGGTAGGATTTCTCAAGCGCACCACTTACATCCTCAAGTCCAGAGAAGACTCTCATCTGTTGCTGAAGGGTTGTGCCCATATGCGGAATAATCTCTTCCCTAGTGAGTGGAGCTAGACCATTATCCTTCAGCGCGTACATAAACGAACTAATAATTAGCTCATTCGTATCGACAATCGTTCCATCTAGATCAAAAAGAACGCATTCTATCATAAGCTTTACTGCTCCTTCTTATCTCCATCCGCTGGCTGTCCTTGCTCAGGTTGAGCCCCGTGACGAGCTTTCTGCGGTGTATTTACTGCGCTTTCAGGCACTATGGTATCTGCTTTGATTGGTTTAGTACATACGATAGGATCAGAATAATGTGCTTTAGGCTCTCCGGTGACCCTACGAATAATGATAAGCAGTACAGCTGCGACGATGATCAGTAGAGCAAGCAGCTGAGAAATACGAATATTTCCATAGCTTGGGTCCAAGTATCCTTGCTCAAAGCCTAACCATTCCATCGGTTTCCACAATCCGTTCATAAAGGATGCCAAGCCTGCACTTCCATTAAAGGCCAAGCTGTCCGTACGTATGGCTTCAATGAAGAAACGACCGATGGAATACCATATAAAGTAAGACATGAAGATCTCACCGGCTCGCACAAACTTCTGGCGACGAAGAACCATTAGTAGCGCGATACCCAGTAAGCTCCAAAGAGATTCATACAAGAAGGTCGGATGATGAAAAGCATCCCTTATGTACATTTGGTTCACGATGAAGTCAGGTAAATGCAGTTTATCCCGTAAAAAAGACTCTTCAACCACGCTGCCGTATGCCTCTTGGTTGACAAAGTTTCCCCAGCGTCCAATCATTTGACCCGCAAGTAGTCCAGGTGCACAAATATCAACGATACGCCAGAAGGGGTAGCCTTTATAACGGAAATAAATAATTCCGCAAATAATGGCTCCAATTAACGCACCGTAAATGGCGATGCCACCATTCCAGATCTTAAAGACATCTATTAAATTATCCTTATAATCCTCCCATTTAAACGCCACAAAGTAAATCCGTGCCCCAATAATGGCCGAAGGCACACCTAGCAGCAGCATATCCATAAAGAATTCTTGTGGTATACCAAACCGTTTGCCCTCGCGGATCGCAAGAAATAACCCCGCGAGTGCACCGAAACCTAGTATTAATCCGTACCAGTGTACTTGCAGTGATCCAATTGAGAAGACAATAGGATTTAGTGCTAATGGGAACATTCTCTCACACTCCTAATCGAGATCATCCATATCTTCAGATATGGTCGCAGTTAGCTTATTCGTGAACTGCAGGGCTGCATTAAAGCCCATTTGTTTCAGGCGATAGTTCATCGCTGCAACCTCTATAATAACTGCAAGGTTACGTCCTGGGCGTACGGGAATCGTTACAAGCGGAACATCTGTGTCAATAATCCGTGTCGTTTCCTCATCAAGTCCAAGTCGATCATACTGCTTGTCTTGCTGCCAAGCTTCCAATCTAACAACAAGTGTAATCCGTTTATGATTACGAATGGCACCCGCACCAAAAAGTGTCATTACATTAATGATACCTACTCCACGGATCTCCAGTAAATGACGGATTAACTCAGGGGCTGTACCATGCAGCTGGTTATCTGAAGTCTGACGGATCTCTACGGCATCATCAGCAATCAATCGATGACCGCGTTTTACAAGCTCAAGGGCTGTTTCACTTTTACCAATCCCACTACTACCCGTAATTAGCATACCTACACCATATACATCACAAAGTACGCCATGAATAGTCGCCGTAGGGGCTAATTTCCCTTCTAGGAAGCTCGTCAAACGGCTGGAGAAAATAGTCGTAGCCATCGAGCTGCGAAGCACAGGAAGAGCCTTTTCATTACTTATGTCAATTAACTCCTGAGGCACTTCCAAACCACGTGTAATTACAATACAAGGTGTGTTATCATTACAAATTCCACGAAGTCGACTTTTCCGCTCAGCTTCGGGCAGCATGGAGAAAAAAGCGAGTTCTGTTTTGCCTAGCAATTGAACACGTTCTTCTGGATAATATTCAAAATAACCAGCAATCTCTAGTCCAGGGCGATTCAGGTCATCGACCGTAATGGGTCTCTTTAGACCTTCCTGGCCGGAAATAACCTCTAATTGAAAATGCTGTACCAATTCAGATACTTTTACTTTCTTAGCCATGTAATTTCGTCCTTTCGTCACCTGCGGTATTTGTCCGCTTACTGCGTCCGGTTGGCAGCGATCTCTTTACATTCCGGAGGTAATTCTCCTGCTATCTTAATTGATAACGCTTATGAATGCAATCTTAGCGCCTAACCAAACAGGGGCCATCTAAACAATAAAGCCACCCTTTCGGGTGGCTTTATCAAGAGAGAAAAGATCTTTACAATCTTATCCCAACAAAATGTTAGCTTCGGATTCTTTATCAAAGAAGTGAATTTTGTTCATATCAATAGCCAATTTAGGCTTGCTGCCTTCGCGAGTAGTGGAACGTCCATCTACACGAGCGATTACAGTAGATTTACCAAGGCCGCTCAAGTAAAGGAGCATTTCGTGACCAAGGTTTTCAGTAACATCAACCAATGAAGTGAAGATTGTGTTCGGGGAAGCTTCCAAGAATACTGGCTCTTCATGGATATCTTCTGGACGAACGCCCATGATTACTTCTTTACCGATGTAACCTTTGTTGCGGATGATTTGAGCTTTTCCGCCTGGTACTTCAACATCAAGGTTCTCAGCACGGAAACGGATAGAACCGCTCACTTCGGACAAAGTACCATTGATAAAGTTCATTGTAGGGGATCCGATAAATCCAGCTACGAACAAGTTTGTAGGTTCATTGTACAACTCTTCAGGGGAAGCTGCTTGTTGAATGATACCATCATACATAACTACGATGCGATCACCCATTGTCATAGCTTCTGTTTGGTCATGCGTTACGTAGATACAAGTAGTTTCAAGGCGCTTAACCAGTTTAGTGATTTCAGCACGCATTTGACCACGAAGTTTAGCATCCAAGTTGGAAAGAGGCTCATCCATCAAGAAGACTTGTGGATCACGTACGATAGCGCGTCCCAAAGCGACACGTTGGCGTTGACCACCGGAAAGCGCTTTTGGTTTACGATCTAGCAAATGCTCGATATCAAGAATTTTAGCAGCTTCACGAACTTTCTTGTCGATTTCATCCTTCTTCACTTTACGAAGTTTCAAACCGAAAGCCATGTTTTGGTATACGCTCATATGCGGATACAGGGCGTAGGATTGGAATACCATCGCGATGTCGCGGTCTTTAGGTGCAACGTCATTAACTACACGATCGCCAATGTACATTTTACCTTCGGAGATTTCTTCCAAACCAGCGATCATACGCAAAGTTGTGGATTTACCGCAACCGGAAGGTCCAACCAATACTAGAAATTCCTTATCTTTAATATCAAGATTGATATCGATTACTGTTGCTTTATCTGAACCCGGGTATTTTTTGAAAATATGCTCTAAACGTACGCCTGCCATTGTATTTCCCCCTCGAGTTAATTATTAATTAGTTAATATAAAAATTCTGTTTCCTTGTACATTTATATTACCCCAGTCGGGACACTATGGCTATTTGTAAGGTTCACAAAAAACCTATTTCCTTTTCGTCACTTTATACAAAAGCATAGTAAGCTTAACAATAGCAGCGTCCCCAAAGCTTCGTACATCTGCTCCGGTCTCTTGTTTTATCTTATCCAGACGGTAAAGCAGCGTATTTCGATGGATATACAACTTCTTGGCGGTTTCACTTACATTACAGTCCATCTCAAAAAAGGTCTCCAAAGTCAGCAGCATTTCTTTATCTGATAGTACAGAGGAGTAGTCACCAATTTGTCCAAGCAACTGTTTGCGGCGTACATCAGGAATGCTGTTAACCAGACGTTCCAAATGCAGTTCCCAAGGTAAATGAATATACTCTCCTACTTGAAAAATACGACCAAGTACAATCGTCTCCCTGAGCAAAGCTACAGATCCAGTCAATCCCTTAACAGGGACTATAGCCGGAGCTACTGCCAAATGGAATACCCCTACCCATTCACTAGCTATCAGCTCATGTAACCCCATACTAGTCTGTGCTAGAAGATCATCTACACTCTCTTCTTCATCATCCTTATCATCCCCGCCCGTAAGTAATTCTTTACGAGCTAAAATTAACCATTCCTTCTCTTGAAGGGGAATGAGCAGAATTTCGTTCTCAAAATAGCTACGCAGTAATTTCATCAGTGAACGATAAGAGATCTGTGGACTATGGGCAATCTCACTACTTAGGAGGAATGGAATCATATCTCCGAACAGACGTCCCTTTAGAGTGATCTCATCGGGAATTTCAGTGTCATTCTTCTCTTGCTCTAGCTCCGTGTTCAACCAAGCGCCAAGCTGCCGCGCCTCCACTTCACCTTCTTCTCTAAGCCCTGTAGCTTTAAGTGCAATAGCAAAATTTCGAACTGCATAGTTGACCAGTTGTACTTCCAGAGAGGTGAGCCCCTCCATTTCTACCCAGACAGCGGTTATACGTCCGTCACTCTCATACAAAGGTGCCCAGAGATGACCCTCATGGATTACCAGCTGATCCTGTCCTTCTAATCCCATGCTAAAAAGAGAAGCTGAATGCTGCCTCCCTAACTGCTTGATTCCGGTTCTCTTTCCGGTGAGCTGCTCTAATTTTTTCCGCAATGTCTCACTATCCATAGTCACCATGCTCCACCACTTTTGCTCTTTTCGCCTATTTTAGCATATTCTCTTATATTATGTTAATCGCTACAGTAGCGCGCTACTATAATACAACCATAAAACACAAAAAAAGCCACCACCATAAGGTGATGACTTTCTGTTTGGGATGAGCCATGAAGGACTCGAACCTTCGACACCCTGATTAAAAGTCAGGTGCTCTACCAACTGAGCTAATGGCTCATAAATGGTGGGGGATGATGGATTCGAACCACCGAACACGTACGTGAGCAGATTTACAGTCTGATGCGTTTGGCCACTTCGCTAATCCCCCAGGGAAAAGTGGCTCGAGACGGATTCGAACCGCCGACACGAGGATTTTCAGTCCTCTGCTCTACCGACTGAGCTATCGAGCCATATTAAATTGACATAAAAATAAAGTGGTAGCATTAAACTTCCCACCCTAGTCTTGTGGAAAAAAATGGCGGAACCGACGAGATTCGAACTCGCGATCTCCTGCGTGACAGGCAGGCATGTTAGGCCAACTACACCACGGTTCCGCATTGATAATAATGGTGCCGGCGAGAGGACTTGAACCCCCAACCTACTGATTACAAGTCAGTTGCTCTACCAGTTGAGCTACACCGGCACGGTGTAAAAAGTAATTCTAAAAAAGTAATAATGGTGGAGGCTGAGGGGATCGAACCCCCGACCCTCTGCTTGTAAGGCAGATGCTCTCCCAGCTGAGCTAAGCCTCCAGGTATTATGGTAGCGGCGAAGGGGATCGAACCCCCGACCTCACGGGTATGAACCGTACGCTCTAGCCAGCTGAGCTACACCGCCACAATAATTAGAAATGCTATGGATTGAAAATGGCGGAGAGAGTGGGATTCGAACCCACGCACCGCTTACGCAGTCTAACCCCTTAGCAGAGGGTCCCCTTATAGCCACTTGGGTATCTCTCCAAACGATATCAGTACCACAGCAATCCAAACAGGAATTTGACTCCCTGAAAACTGAATCCGAATTGAATTTGCGTCTTAAGTATAGGATAAGCCCTCGACCGATTAGTATTGGTCAGCTCCATGCATTACTGCACTTCCACCTCCAACCTATCTACCTCGTCGTCTTCAAGGGGTCTTACTAATTGGGAAATCTCATCTTGAGGGGGGCTTCACGCTTAGATGCTTTCAGCGCTTATCCCGTCCGTACGTAGCTACCCAGCCATGCTTCTGGCGAAACAACTGGTGCACCAGCGGTACGTCCATCCCGGTCCTCTCGTACTAAGGACAGCTCCTCTCAAATTTCCTGCGCCCACGACAGATAGGGACCGAACTGTCTCACGACGTTCTGAACCCAGCTCGCGTACCGCTTTAATGGGCGAACAGCCCAACCCTTGGGACCTACTTCAGCCCCAGGATGCGATGAGCCGACATCGAGGTGCCAAACCTCCCCGTCGATGTGGACTCTTGGGGGAGATAAGCCTGTTATCCCCAGGGTAGCTTTTATCCGTTGAGCGATGGCCCTTCCATGCGGTACCACCGGATCACTAAGTCCGACTTTCGTCCCTGCTCGACTTGTAGGTCTCGCAGTCAAGCTCCCTTATGCCTTTGCACTCTTCGAATGATTTCCAACCATTCTGAGGGAACCTTGGAACGCCTCCGTTACTCTTTAGGAGGCGACCGCCCCAGTCAAACTGCCCGCCTGACACGGTCCCCGTACCCGGTAAGGGTACTAGGTTAGAACCTAGATACGATCAGGGTGGTATCCCAACGGCGCCTCCACCGAAGCTTGCGCTCCGATTTCTACGGCTCCCACCTATCCTGTACAGATCGTACCCAAATTCAATATCAAGCTGCAGTAAAGCTCCATGGGGTCTTTCCGTCTTGTCGCGGGTAACCTGCATCTTCACAGGTATTAAAATTTCACCGGATCTCTCGTTGAGACAGCGCCCAAGTCGTTACGCCATTCGTGCGGGTCAGAATTTACCTGACAAGGAATTTCGCTACCTTAGGACCGTTATAGTTACGGCCGCCGTTTACTGGGGCTTCGGTTCATAGCTTCGGGTTACCCCTAACCACTCCCCTTAACCTTCCAGCACCGGGCAGGCGTCAGCCCGTATACTTCGCCTTGCGGCTTCGCACAGACCTGTGTTTTTGCTAAACAGTCGCTTGGGCCTTTTCACTGCGGCCCCCTCGTGCTATTCACACTACCGGGGCACCCCTTCTCCCGAAGTTACGGGGTCATTTTGCCGAGTTCCTTAACGAGAGTTCTTCCGCGCGCCTTAGAATTCTCTTCTCGCCTACCTGTGTCGGTTTGCGGTACGGGCACCTTCTCCTGGCTAGAGGCTTTTCTTGGCAGTGTGAGATCATGACCTTCGCTACTATAATTTTCGCTCCCCATCACAGCCCAGCCTTAATGATGTGCGGATTTGCCTACACATCAGCCTCACTGCTTAGACGGACATATCCATCAGTCCGCGTCACTACCCTCCTGCGTCACCCCATCGCTCATAGCGGATTACGGTGGTACAGTAATTTCAAACTGTTGTCCTTCGACTACGCCTTTCGGCCTCGCCTTAGGTCCCGACTTACCCTGAGCGGACGAGCCTTCCTCAGGAAACCTTGGGCTTTCGGCGGATCAGATTCTCACTGATCTTTTCGTTACTCATACCGGCATTCTCACTTGTATGCTGTCCAGCGCTCCTTACGGTACACCTTCAACCCACATACAACGCTCCCCTACCCCAGATACATACGTATCTAGCCATAGCTTCGGTGGTGTGTTTAGCCCCGTTACATTTTCGGCGCAGAGTCACTCGACCAGTGAGCTATTACGCACTCTTTCAATGGTGGCTGCTTCTAAGCCAACATCCTGGTTGTCTGTGCAACTCCACATCCTTTCCCACTTAACACACACTTGGGGACCTTAGCTGATGGTCTGGGCTGTTTCCCTTTTGACAATGGATCTTAGCACTCACTGTCTGACTCCCGGCAATAAGTATATGGCATTCGGAGTTTGACTGAGCTTGGTAATCCTTGCGGACCCCGCACCCAATCAGTGCTCTACCTCCACTACTCTTATACCGAGGCTAGCCCTAAAGCTATTTCGGGGAGAACCAGCTATCTCCGAGTTCGATTGGAATTTCTCCGCTACCCCCACCTCATCCCCGCATTTTTCAACATGCGTGGGTTCGGGCCTCCAGTGCGTGTTACCGCACCTTCACCCTGGACAGGGGTAGATCACACGGTTTCGGGTCTACGTCCACATACTCAATCGCCCTATTCAGACTCGCTTTCGCTGCGGCTCCGTCTTCTCGACTTAACCTTGCATGTTAAACGTAACTCGCCGGTTCATTCTACAAAAGGCACGCCATCACCCATAGATCGGGCTCTGACTTTTTGTAAGCACACGGTTTCAGGTTCTATTTCACTCCCCTTCCGGGGTGCTTTTCACCTTTCCCTCACGGTACTGTTTCACTATCGGTCGCCAGGTAGTATTTAGCCTTAGCAGATGGTCCTGCTGGATTCATACGGGGTTTCACGTGCCCCGCACTACTCGGGATCCGTCTCGGAGAGAACACAGTTTAGGTTACAGGGCTTTTACCTCTATCGCGGGCCTTTCCAGACCTCTTCACCTACCATATTCCTTTGTAACTCCATGTGAGACGTCCCACAACCCCTAAGAGCAAGCTCTTAGGTTTAGGCTGTTCCGCGTTCGCTCGCCGCTACTGACGGAATCACTATTGTTTTCTCTTCCTCAGGGTACTTAGATGTTTCAGTTCCCCTGGTCTGCCTCTACATCTCCTATGTGTTCAGAGATGAGTAACTGCGAATTACCACAGCTGGGTTTCCCCATTCGGACACCCCCGGATCAAAGCTTGCTTACAGCTCCCCGAGGCAGTTTCGTTGTTCGCCACGTCCTTCGTCGGCTCCTGGCGCCTAGGCATCCTCCGTGTGCTCTTATTAGCTTAACCTTGATTTTCCCTAAGAAAAATCTCACTAATAACATTTACTTGTTTACACAAGTTGCTAAAAGATGTTCTAAAACGCAAATTCGTTTCGGTATCCAGTTTTCAAGGATCAATGTTTAAAGAAGGTATTGAATTAAAATTATGGTGGAGCCAAGCGGGATCGAACCGCTGACCTCCTGCTTGCAAGGCAGGCGCTCTCCCAGCTGAGCTATGGCCCCATAAAAGGATATAATGTCATATGGTGGGCCTTGGTGGACTCGAACCACCGACCTCACCCTTATCAGAGGTGCGCTCTAACCAACTGAGCTAAAAGCCCATATAACATATATAATATTGTGAATCAACCAAAGAATGGTTGTCCGCTTGGCGGCGTCCTACTCTCCCAGGACCCTTCGGTCCAAGTACCATCGGCGCTGGAGGGCTTAACGGTCGTGTTCGGGATGGGTACGTGTGGAACCCCTCCGCTATCGCCACCAAACGCATACGAAAGAGACTTGCTCTTTCAAAACTGAACACGAGTGAGTGTTCGAACCCGAAGGTTCTATAATGGAAGTTTAACTTCCGATTTGAATGTCTTCATTGCAGAAGACGATTCTCCATAGAAAGGAGGTGATCCAGCCGCACCTTCCGATACGGCTACCTTGTTACGACTTCACCCCAATCATCTACCCCACCTTCGGCGGCTGGCTCCCTTGCGGGTTACCCCACCGACTTCGGGTGTTGTAAACTCTCGTGGTGTGACGGGCGGTGTGTACAAGACCCGGGAACGTATTCACCGCGGCATGCTGATCCGCGATTACTAGCAATTCCGACTTCATGCAGGCGAGTTGCAGCCTGCAATCCGAACTGAGACCGGCTTTGATGGGATTGGCTTCACCTCGCGGTTTCGCTTCCCGTTGTACCGGCCATTGTAGTACGTGTGTAGCCCAGGTCATAAGGGGCATGATGATTTGACGTCATCCCCACCTTCCTCCGGTTTGTCACCGGCAGTCACTCTAGAGTGCCCAACATTACTTGCTGGCAACTAAAGTTAAGGGTTGCGCTCGTTGCGGGACTTAACCCAACATCTCACGACACGAGCTGACGACAACCATGCACCACCTGTCTCCTCTGTCCCGAAGGCCGCCACTATCTCTAGTGGATTCAGAGGGATGTCAAGACCTGGTAAGGTTCTTCGCGTTGCTTCGAATTAAACCACATACTCCACTGCTTGTGCGGGTCCCCGTCAATTCCTTTGAGTTTCAGTCTTGCGACCGTACTCCCCAGGCGGAGTGCTTACTGTGTTAACTTCGGCACCAAGGGTATCGAAACCCCTAACACCTAGCACTCATCGTTTACGGCGTGGACTACCAGGGTATCTAATCCTGTTTGCTCCCCACGCTTTCGCGCCTCAGCGTCAGTTACAGCCCAGAAAGTCGCCTTCGCCACTGGTGTTCCTCCACATATCTACGCATTTCACCGCTACACGTGGAATTCCACTTTCCTCTTCTGTACTCAAGTCACCCAGTTTCCAGTGCGACCTCAGGTTGAGCCCAAGGTTTAAACACCAGACTTAAATGACCGCCTGCGCGCGCTTTACGCCCAATAATTCCGGACAACGCTTGCCCCCTACGTATTACCGCGGCTGCTGGCACGTAGTTAGCCGGGGCTTTCTTCTCAGGTACCGTCACTCCGGTAGCAGTTACTCTACCGGACGTTCTTCCCTGGCAACAGAGCTTTACGATCCGAAAACCTTCATCACTCACGCGGCGTTGCTCCGTCAGACTTTCGTCCATTGCGGAAGATTCCCTACTGCTGCCTCCCGTAGGAGTCTGGGCCGTGTCTCAGTCCCAGTGTGGCCGTTCACCCTCTCAGGTCGGCTACGCATCGTCGCCTTGGTGGGCCGTTACCCCACCAACTAGCTAATGCGCCGCAGGCCCATCCCTCAGTGACAGATTGCTCCGTCTTTCATTCTTTCTTCAGGAGAAAAAAGAAATTATCCGGTATTAGCTACCGTTTCCGGTAGTTATCCCAGTCTAAGGGGCAGGTTGCCTACGTGTTACTCACCCGTCCGCCGCTAAGTTATTTTGAAAGCAAGCTTTCAAAATAACTCCGCTCGACTTGCATGTATTAGGCACGCCGCCAGCGTTCGTCCTGAGCCAGGATCAAACTCTCCAATTAGTATTGAAAAGAGCGATATGCTCATTTTGAAACATCTGACGAGAAAATTAATTCTCTAATTTTGGATTTCACTTTCGTGATTTCCCACTCACTCGTTGTTCAGTTTTCAAAGATCAATGTCTCATCTTTCGTCGTCGTTGCTTGTCAGCAGCGACCTTTATAATATATCACAGCACCTTTGTTTTCGTCAAGCGTTTTTTTAATTTCTTTTTTTCGCTTACCGTTTCAGCAAGTTGTTAATCAACATCTTGTCCAAAGGGGCGAGACTTAATGTATCATATTTTTCAAACTCACGTCAAGCATTAAAACAAAATAATTCTTAATCCTATTAACATTACTACGCCTGGAAGGCCAAGAACCGTTACTGCGCCTATGGTTGCGGGATTCAAGGGAATATGAACTTGTGTGATTAAACCCGAGAAATTCACTACATATATCGCGAGCGCAGCCAGTACCAAATGAGCTCCGAACAGACTAAGCCATCCAAAGCCAAGTTTTTTCCGGAATACAATTACACTCAACAATACAACCGATATGACCAGTACTCCTGTAGCTAACATTCTTAGCATGTTGATCCCTCCTATATTTCCATTTGGTTAGCGCCTACATCTGACTGCTATTTAATCCAATGCTCTTTGCATGTTTAAGATGTATCTGATACTTGCGCTCTGCTGCCTCTAAAATATAAATAGCATAATCAATTTGATCTTGACCCAACGCTTCATCAAACATTAGGTACGCTCTCTCCCACTCAGATTGCGCCTTACGAACCTCCAGCAACGTTTCCCAGCCCTCCGTATCTTTTCTACCCTGTTCTTCATCTACTCCCCGCCACAATGAGCTCCACCATCCCATTACTCATTCCTCCTCAGAATAATTTCGATGCAAAATTACATCTCGTTATTCTCATTCATATCGGGATAGGGACAAACTTAGAACAAAAAAAGGAGGCCCAGGGGGCCTCCTTTTGAAAAACACGACTTTAGAGCTACTAGAATAGCTCACGACGACCTTCCAACGCTTTGGACAAGGTAACCTCGTCAGCATATTCAAGATCGCCACCAACAGGCAAGCCATGGGCTATTCTGGTGATTTTAATCTCAAAAGGCCGAACTAAACGAGAAATATACATCGCCGTTGCCTCACCCTCAATGTTGGGGTTAGTCGCCATGATAAGCTCACTCACTCTTTCATCACTCAAACGAGTCAATAATTCCTTCAAGCGAATATCATCAGGGCCTATACCTTCCATAGGTGAAATCGCACCCTGAAGAACGTGATAATATCCATTAAACTCTTTGGTTCGTTCTATTGCCACCAAATCCTTGGAGTCTTGGATCACACAGATTACTGAAGGATCTCTAGTTTTGTCCTGACATATCTTACACGGGTCCGTATCCGTAATATTACAGCAGACGGAGCAATAATGAAGATTACGCTTGACACTTACTAGCGCTTTAGCAAAATCAATGACGTCATCCTCTTTCATGTTAAGCACATGAAAAGCTAACCGGGCGGCTGTCTTCGGCCCAATCCCGGGCAAGCGCGTAAAAGCATCGATCAGCTTGGCTAGCGGTTCGGGATAATACAAATTAATAATTCTCCTTTAGACGAAAGTGGAGTGAGTGAATTAGAACAAGCCTGGGATCTTCATTCCACCAGTAAATTTACCCATATCATTGTTCGCAAGGTCTTCAGCTTGAGTCAAAGCATCATTAACTGCAGTGATTACCAAATCCTGTAGCATTTCAACATCTTCCGGATCAACAGCTTCTGGCTTGATTTGGATAGAAAGCAACTTTTTGTGGCCATTAACTTGAACTGTAACTACTCCACCACCTGATGAGCCTTCAATCACCTTGCCACCTAGTTCTTCTTGAGCCTTAAGCATTTGCTCCTGCATTTTCTTAACTTGCTTCATCATTTGGTTCATATTATTCATACATCATCTCTCCTTTGGAATGCGCAATTTGCGCTAGTATGCTTACATTACTCTTTTATGACAACAAGGTCTTCTCCAAAAAGCTGGATAGCCTCATCAATCCAAGGTTCAGATTTCGCATCTGCAGTATCATGTTCATGCTCTAGCCGCAACTCTTCTTTGCTAGGCTGTCCCACTGACTTTTGAGCGGCTTCGTTCCAATCGCGCTGCATTATAGTTACCAGTCTATAAGGTTTACCAAGACGCGCTGCAAACACATTCTCAATGACCTGTCTGTTTGCTGGCTTCTCCGTTGTATCACGATGAATCGTGTTCTTAAACGCAACAAGCACAGCGTCGTCCATTACAGATACAGGTTCTCCGTCTACAAACCACGCATGAACCGTTACCTTCTCCTCTTTTACCCCTTGCAAGACAAGACTCCACTGTTTATAGATAGCTGCAAAATCAGGACTATCCTTACCAGCAATAAACTTATCAACATTTGGAGGCATTTTGGAGGTTGCAGAGATTCTAGGCGCAGAACTTGGAGTCGGATTCGATTTCGCAGAAGAGGCACCATCTCGCCCACCTCCGGAAATACCACCGGCCTGCAATGCCTGCTCCAGCTTTTTCTCCAGCGCAGTAATCTGTCTCTTGAGCAGATCCAGTTCACCAGAGTGGACTGCAGGAGCATTCGCCCCTGACCCAGCCTGCAATGCACCTAACGGAGCAGCTGATGCGGTCTCACTTTCCTCTTGCTGCAAGCTACAAAGCTTCATCAGTGCGACTTCAAACAAAGTCTGCGGATGAGTAGCATATTTCATTTCACCCAGGTACTTATTAAGTGTATCTACGATCTGAAACAGACGATCCCGGGAAAATGCGGTGGCCATATCTTTAAACTCGGCGGGATTAAGCACTCGCTCCGTCAGTTGATCGGCCCCAGGTACCATCTTAATCATCAATAAATCACGGAAATAATACATAAGATTCTCTAGACATTTATCAGCACTCTTACCTTCATGCATAAGCTGTTCAACAAGCTCCAGCAGAAGACCCATATCACCTTCCAATATGGCAGTGGCAAGACGTGCAAATTGCTCAGAGGGTATCCCTCCGGTCATCCCCAGCACTTGTTCGTACGTAACTTTGCCATCTGTAAAAGATGAAATCTGATCCAGCAAACTCACTGCATCGCGCATACCCCCATCAGAAAGGCGGGCAATATACTGCAATGCGTTAACATCGGCTGTAATCCCTTCCTTCTCACAGATAGCACTTAGATGTGCTGTCTGCTCTTCCAAAGCTACTCTGCGGAAGTCAAAACGCTGACAACGAGAAATGATCGTCGCTGGCAATTTATGAGGTTCCGTAGTCGCAAGGATGAACATTGCATGTGACGGCGGTTCTTCCAATGTCTTTAATAGCGCATTAAATGCTTCTGTTGTCAGCATATGCACTTCATCAATAATATACACTTTACGGCGCACCTCGGTAGGTGCATATTTCACCTTGTCCCGGAGGTCACGAATCTCTTCTACGCCCCGGTTGGATGCCGCGTCTATTTCCTGCACATCCATCACATTACCCGCAGTGATTCGCAAGCAGGAAGGACACTCGTTGCAAGGCTCCGGACCTGGCCCACGTTCACAATTGACCGCTTTCGCTAAGACTTTAGCAGCACTTGTCTTACCAGTTCCCCGCGGACCACTGAACAGATAGGCATGCGAAACCCGCTGTTCACGAATTGCGTTCTGCAGCGTTTGGATAATGTGCTGTTGTCCAACCATGTCTTGAAACGACTGCGGCCGCCAAGCACGGTACAGCGCGATATGTTCCACTATGCATTACCCTCTCTTAGGCTGCCTCTTTCCCGGCATTTGTCGCAAATTTATTATACTATATTCATCGGCTATTGACCAAAAACAAAAAGCATCTTTGCTTGTGGCAAAGATGCTGTTATAAACAGAATTATAAACCGTGCACCTGTTATTGATGACTACGATCCAAGCGGCAACCCTACATGACTGCTCGGGCTAGGCCACCCTCCGGCACAAGAGTAAACTTACTTATGGCTGCTTCCTTCCGGACCTGACCAGGTTCATAAGCACTCATTGCGGAGGACCCAACCGTCAACACAGCCCGTAGGAACCAAGGCCTCACATCGATAGCACCTCTAACAGGAATTCAACCTCGCTACAGCGGATTGCGAGTTACAGGGCACCGCTACCTCCCCGTCTAGCACGGCGAAGATAAGTATAGCTCACGCTCGGACAAAAATCAACTCCAAGACATAAAATGAGCCCCCAGCGAGAAAGCTGGGAGCTCGATCTAACCATTAAGCCGCTAAGCGGCTATTCCAATTAGATACCGTATTTCTTCTTGAATTTATCAACGCGACCGCCGGCATCCAGGAACTTCTGCTTGCCAGTGAAGAAAGGATGGCAGCTGGAGCAAATTTCAACACGAAGCTCTTGTTTAACAGAGCCAGCTTCGAAAGAGTTGCCACATGCGCAGGTTACCTTAGTTAAGTTATACTTTGGTTGAATTGCTGCTTGCATTTTGAATTTCACCTCTCATGCCCTAAGCCTCATGCGGACCCAGAGTTATATGATTACACTGTGGTATTTTAGCACGAAAAATTCAATTGATCAATATGTTTCATTGGTAATTCATTGGTACATTTAATCTATTAAATGTTGAGTTGCCGTTGCTTTACCCGAGCCATATTTGCTGGTGGTACATGTGTGTAAGAACCAATAACAACATCCGGCAATTCGTCCCGGAAAATTTCCAGCATCGTCTTCATGCCGAGAATTTCACCCTTAGCAGGAGGAATTAACTCCAGATAACTCTCTGGATCAATGTTCAGATTACGCATCTGAATAAGCTTCAGATCCGTACGTCTTACAAACTCCACCATCGCCTCAATCTCTTCTTCGCGATCAGTTACTCCAGGGAAAATCAGATAGTTGATCGATGTGTAAACACCTTGCGAGGCAGCATATTTCAAAGACTTCTCTACATTAGCCAATGTGTAGCCACGTGGTTTGTAATAAGCATTGTAATGATCATCTAGAGCACTAATCGTGCTGACACGCATCAAATCCAGCCCAGCATCGACGATTCCACGAATATGATCGCTTAAGCCAGCATTGGTGTTGATATTAATGTAGCCCATGTAAGTAATCGAGCGCACTTCACGGATTGCTTCTATAATAAGTTTTGCCTGCGTAGAAGGCTCACCTTCACAGCCTTGTCCAAAACTGATAATCGATTCAGGCGTCTTCAAGTGCTCCAACATAACTTGTGAAATTTCATTGACCGTTGGCCGGAAATTCATACGAGTCTGCGGAGACACAAAACCACTATCATCAGGTTGCTCAGAAATACAGCCAAAACATCCAGCATTACATGAATAAGAGACAGGTACACCGCCCTCCCAACGCCCTAAGAAGGTGTTGGAGGAAGTCAGGCATTCATAACCAAGCGCACAGTTAGAAAGATGCTCATAGAGACGGTTATCAGGATATTTGGCAGTCAACTCGCCAACGCTTACCTCAAGATCCTGTTTATCACAGTTCAGTGGGTTCCACTTCTCCGGATTATCGGTTGGATCCGCCGCAACATAGAACCCGCCATCCTTCCACACTACAGCCGAATACCCAAACAGAGGAAGCTTGTAAGACTTATCTGTCTTTACATACCCAGGAAGACACAAGCGAGTATAGCCCTGAGGCAGCAGCGCGCCTACAGCCTGTGAGCCATCCGGCAACGCCATCATTTCACCTGTCTCAGGATCCATACCCACAGCCCGCGTACTAGGCAAGCCCACAAGAGTGGCGCCTTCAGGCAGCGGAATCAACTCTTCCTCCAACATTTCAACGATCATATCCCCACTACGGGCTAACCCGTACAGTTCTGGATGATCATATACGTTTCCTTGCCCGTCGGCATATACCAAATACATGTTAGTCTCCTCTTATTATCAATTCTCAAGTTGTAGGTACTGAAGAAGTCTTTGCCCGTGTTGTGCGACGAGCAGCCGTACCACTGTTGGAAGTTCCTCCGCTACTTGCAGTTCCATTTGGCGATTGTTTAGCTCCCGCAACGTCAAATGATGCTAAGAATTCAGCATTAGTCTTTGTATCACGCAGCTTTTTGATGAATCCCTCCACAAAATCGTAGGATTCATTCATATTTTTGCGAATCGCCCAGATCGTATCAAGCTCTTCTTTGCTCAAGAGCACTTCTTCACGACGTGTACCTGAACGACGAATATCAATAGCAGGGAATATACGGCGTTCCGCCAATTTGCGGTCCAAATGAAGCTCCATATTACCAGTACCCTTAAACTCTTCATAAATAATATCATCCATACGTGATCCGGTATCAATTAAAGCAGTTGCTAAAATAGTCAGTGAACCGCCCTCTTCTACATTCCGTGCAGAGCCAAAAAACCGTTTCGGCCGATGAAAGGCTGCTGGGTCGATCCCCCCACTAAGCGTGCGCCCAGATGGTGGAACCACAAGATTATACGCACGTGCAAGACGGGTAATGCTATCTAAAAGAATAACTACATCCTTCTTGTGCTCAACTAAACGAAGAGCTCTTTGCAACACAAGTTCGGCCACTTTAATATGATTCTCTGGAAGCTCATCAAACGTCGATGCAACCACTTCGCCTTTTACTGAACGCTGCATATCAGTTACTTCTTCGGGACGCTCATCTATTAGCAATACAAAGAGTTCAATCTCAGGATTATTAGTGGAAATACTATTGGCAATTTCTTTCAAGAGGAGCGTTTTTCCTGCTTTAGGAGGTGCTACAATCAAACCCCGCTGCCCCAAACCTACAGGAGCGAGCAAATCCATTATTCGGGTAGACAAATGAGTAGGGGATGTTTCAAGCGGTAGCTTGTCTTGCGGATAAAGTGGTGTTAATGCTGGAAAATGTAGTCGCTCCGCTGCGCTAGCAGGGTTCTCGCCATTAACGGCATTGACTTGAAGCAGGCCAAAATATCGTTCATTTTCTTTCGGCGTCCGGCATTTCCCAGATACAAGATCTCCGCTTCTGAGATCAAACTTCCGAATTTGTGAGGCTGAGATATAAATATCTTCAGCGCTAGGCAAATAGTTAATCGGCCTTAGAAATCCATAGCCCTCGGGTAGAATTTCCAGTACGCCTTCCATAAACATAAGACCGCTTTGCTCTGCCTGTGCCCGAAGGATCGCAAAGATCAGTTCCCGTTTCTTCAGCTGTCCGTAATAAGGGATCTGGTATTTCTTGGCCAGCTTATACAACTCGGTCAGCTTCATTTCTTCCAAATCGGAAATTTGAAGATCCATGTAATAACCACCTATTCAATTTTTAAATGAGTTCGCCCTAGTCTATCTACTAGGCAAAATGATGAGTCTATTAAAATGCCCATTAGGATATTAATACCCAATTTGGAAGGATATATGCGGTAAATAAGCAAATAAACCTCCTTCCAAACGGGATATCCTAATTTTATTCGTTCTCACGCCAAACATGAGCACCAAGTTGTCGAAGGTTGCTCACTAAATTATCATAACCACGGTCAATATATTCTACGCCGGTCACCTCGGTGATCCCATCCCCTACCGTCAATCCAGCAATGACAAGAGCAGCGCCTGCCCGTAAATCAGTCGCTTTCACCTTTGCAGCGTTAAGCTTACCACCCTCAATAATTGCAGAACGGCCTTCAACGCGTATTTTCGCGCCCATCCGTACCAATTCTGGCACATGTTTAAAACGGTTGCTGTAGACAAAATCGCTAAGCACACTAACGCCTTCCGCCTGTGTCAACATACTTGTCATAGGAGATTGTAAATCTGTAGGAAAGCCAGGATAGGTCAACGCTTTGACATCTGCGTGCTCATATTTAGCTCTACCTATAACGCGAATACTTTCGTCAAGCTCTTCAATATCAACGCCCATCTCTAAAAGCTTGGCCGTTAAAGCTTCCAAGTGCTTAGGAATAACGTTATCTATCAACACATTACCACGCGTAGCCGCAGCGGCAATCATATAAGTTCCTGCTTGAATCCGATCGGGAATAATGGAGTGACGGCAACCGTGCATCTCCGATACCCCTTCGATTCTGATGGTTTCTGTACCGGCGCCTTTAATAACAGCGCCCATAGAGTTCAATAGGGTTGCTACATCTATAATCTCAGGCTCTTTAGCCGCATTTTCAATAATTGTGGAGCCTTTGGCACGTGAAGCCGCCAGCATGATGTTAATAGTGGCACCTACGCTTGATACATCTAAATAAATCTTCGCACCGCGTAGCTCTTTAGCATATAAGTGGATAGAACCATGTTCGTTGGTAACAGTTGCTCCCAGTGCCTCGAATCCTTTGATATGCTGATCGATTGGACGAGGTTCGAAGTTACAACCACCGGGTAGACCTATTGTCGCTTCTTTGAATCTTCCAAGTAGAGCTCCCATCATATAATACGAAGCTCGAAGTTTCTTAACCGGACCATTAGGCATAGGTATAGATACAATACGCGAAGGATCAATTTTCATCTGGTTGCCTGACCAAGATACACTTGCGCCAAGCTCTTGCAAGATTTCGGAGTAAACGGCTACATCACTAAGGGACGGTAAATTATCAAGAACAACTTCAGATTCGGCCAAAATCGCCGCAGGAATAAGTGCAATAGCACTATTCTTTGCTCCACTGATGGTTACAACGCCCTCTAGCGGACGTCCACCGCCAATCATTAATTTTTCCATAGATTTATCAATTTCCCCCTACGTGTATTGCAGCTGTGTGGGCAATACGTGCTGTGGACTTTTAGTGATGAAAATGGAAAGACACCGGCTAAGCGGTGTGCTTTCCTCATCAAACTATTCAACTGGGCAGAGCTACACCCTGCCCTTTACAAATTGCTTGTCCACCTGTGGCGGAAGCTAACAATGATTAGGCTTTGTTGTTGGATCCAAATTCGCGGATTTTACCGATAACGGTTTCTTTGATTGCATCGCGACCTGGTGCGATGAATGTACGTGGATCGTAAGCATCAGGTTTAGCAGCTAGAACTTCGCGAACAACTTTTGCGAACACGATTTGGTTCTCAGTGTTTACGTTGATTTTGGAAGTACCCAAGGAGATAGCTTTCTTGATGTCATGTTCAGGAATACCTGTACCACCATGAAGAACCATTGGGATGTTAGTAGCGTCGCGGATTTCTTCCATTTCTTTAAATCCGAGGTTAGGCTCGCCATGGTAAGGTCCATGAACGGAACCTAGTGCAGGAGCCAAAGTGTCGATACCTGTTTCTTTAACAATACGTACGCACTCATCAAGCTTAGCATACATGATGCCGCCGATAACGTCGTCTTCTTGTCCACCAACAGTACCTACTTCTGCTTCTACAGAAACACCTTTAGCGTGAGCATATTCAACGACTTTTTTAGTCATATCAATGTTCTCATCGATTGGGTGGTGGGAACCGTCGATCATTACGGATGTAAATCCAGCATCAATTGCTGCTTTACATTTATCAAAGCTAGATCCATGGTCAAGGTGGATCGCTACAGGAACTGTGATATTCATATCGATAATTAGACCTTCTACCATTTTAACAACAGTAGTGAAGCCGCCCATGTGACGTGCTGCGCCTTCGGATACACCAAGGATTACTGGTGATTTCTCTTGTTCAGCGGCACCAAGAATAGCTTGTGTCCACTCCAAGTTGTTAATGTTGTACTGACCTACTGCGTATTTTCCTTCAAGTGCTTTGTTCAACATGTCTGTCATAGATACTAATGGCATGGTTTCATCCTCCTAAGAATGTTGGTTGGCTATGTTTTTAAACCGACATCACATACAGGCTTATTATAACACATCCTGAGTCAAATACTAAATAGGATAAACAAAAAAATGTCCCGGTGGGACGATTTTTATCCAGCCCGTATAGCATTTGCACTCAAACTGTTTATAATCACCATAACCAAATAGAATCGATACAGAAAATATCACTTTAACTGCATTGATCTACAGACTTATTATGAAGATGCATATTGACCGCTACCCGCATTTCATCGATGTCAAATGGCTTTGTGAAATGCATCAATGCGCCTAGCTTGGTTGCTTCCTTAATCATATCCAGCTCCCCATAAGCGGTCATCATTATGACCTTAATGGATGGATTTAGTTCCTTCAGATGCTTCAGAATCTCGAGTCCATCCATTCCCGGTATTTTCATATCGAGCAAAACCAAGTCAGGAGACTCACTGCGAACAATGTCTAAGGCCAATTTTCCGTTAGCTGCTTGAAATGTCGTATATCCTTCGCTATTGAACACTTCCATAAGAAGAATCCGAATCCCATTCTGATCATCGACAATTAACACTTTCTTTTTTTCCATATAATACCCTCCCAGAGATTAAGCCAGATTGACTATACCGCGCTCTCCACAGCTAACGGCCCCTTCAGAAACTAACCCATACGAAACCTATTATTCGTGCTTCACTGCTCAAATCCTGCTAATTGGATAAAATGGGTAAATAAAGAGTCTGAATTACAGTGATGTCATTTACGGAGCTCTTCAAAATGGACAAACAGGCATAAACACCTTCGGCGTCCCTATAAGGACGGTAAGCGTTTAAGCGAAAAATATTAGACATAAAGGATAGATGAACAACTTATACTTTTGAATAGTTAAAAAAAGAGCCTCCTATGGGAGGCTCTTCAGGTTTGATACAGAACCCGCAGGTTCCGATTATATTTACAAAATTACTGCTGTTCGGAATGAGTCAAAGAAGCTTTGACGAAATCACGGAACAACGGTTGTGGACGGTTCGGACGTGAAGTGAATTCCGGATGGAATTGAACCGACAAGAACCAAGGATGTCCCGGAAGCTCTACGATCTCAACTAAACGGCCATCTGGAGAGGTTCCGGAAATAACGAGACCTGCTTTTTCAATCTCATCACGGTACGTATTGTTGAACTCATACCGGTGACGGTGACGCTCATAAACCAGTTCATCATCGTAGCAAGACATTGCCAGGGAACCCTCAGCAATCTTACAAGGATACAAGCCAAGACGCATAGTACCGCCCATATCTTCAATATCCTTCTGCTCAGGAAGCAGATCGATCAGTGGATATGGTGTGTTCGGATCGATTTCGGAGCTATTCGCACCTTGTAGACCTAGAACAGAACGGCCATATTCGATTACGGAAACTTGCATACCTAAGCAAATTCCGAAGAAAGGTATCAATTTCTCACGGGCATAACGAATCGCAGAGATTTTACCTTCAATTCCCCGATCACCGAAACCACCAGGAACAAGAATACCACCAATACCACGCAGCATTTCATCCACGTTCTCATCCGTAATTTCCTCTGCATTCACCCAGCGAATCTTAACCTCTGCATTAGCAGCAAAGCCTGCGTGTGAAAGTGATTCAACAACGCTCAAATAAGCGTCATGCAGTGCTACGTACTTACCAACAATCGCAATTTCCACTGTTTTTTCAAGCTTCTGAATCCGTTCAAGCATACTTTCCCATTCACGCATATCTGGTGCAGGTGTCGTAAGCTTCAAATGATTAACAACAATCTCGTCCAATCCTTCATCACGAAGATTCAATGGAACTTCATACAACGTTGAAGCATCGCGGCATTCCACAACAGCATTAGCATCAATATCGCAAAAGAGTGCGATCTTCGCTTTCATATCTGCGGAAAGCTCATATTCCGTACGGCACACGATGACATTCGGTTGAATACCGATACTGCGCAGCTCTTTAACACTGTGTTGTGTCGGCTTTGTCTTCACTTCTCCAGCAGCCTTGATATAAGGAATCAAGGTTACGTGGATATACATCACATTTTCCCGTCCGATATCACTCTTGATCTGACGAATGGCTTCCAGGAACGGAAGACTTTCAATATCACCTACGGTTCCACCAATCTCTGTGATTACAACATCAGAGTTGGTCTCGCGGCCTGCACGGAACACGCGTTCTTTGATCTCATTCGTAATGTGTGGGATAACTTGTACAGTTCCGCCCAAATACTCTCCACGACGTTCCTTGCTGATTACGGATGAATAGATCTTACCTGTCGTCACATTGTTGTTCTTTGACAGATTAATATCAATAAACCGTTCATAGTGTCCAAGGTCAAGGTCAGTCTCCGCACCGTCATCGGTTACGAATACTTCACCGTGCTGATAAGGACTCATCGTTCCAGGGTCTACGTTAAGATACGGATCAAATTTCTGAATCGTTACCTTTAGACCTCTGTTTTTGAGCAGCCTGCCCAGCGAAGCGGCGGTAATGCCCTTGCCCAGGGAAGACACAACGCCACCCGTTACAAAAATATACTTTGTCACTGTAAAACCCTCCTAAATAAAGTCCAGACATAAAAGCGGCGCATGGTGTTTATCGTAACCCGTTTTACTATCATCAAAACAGGGGAAATCAAAAGTTTGATTCACCGGGGAAAACATAAAACGTTGTCCCGCAAATTACATAAAACTACAGCTACTTTGCATCTAAAAAAACAAAAAAGTGACACCCGTAGAACCGGGGCACTTTTTATTTTAAGAAACGCGTTTATTAACTTACATGATAAGCCCATGCAATAGTTTACTCTGACGTTCCCCCACTGTCAAGGGAGGAATTATACCATCAGCAAGACTCTTTGAAATTATTTATCTTACTTGTCAGCTTCTGCATCGTCTTCATCTGAGTCATCTTCTGCATCGTCTTCATCTGAGTCATCTTCGTCTATGTCATCTTCATCGATCACGACATCTTCGTCGACTTCTTCTTCGCTGTCGTCGTCGGAATAGAGGTCGTCGCGATCTTCGTCGATAGCGTCGAAATCCTCTTCTTCAGCAGCGTAGTTTTCTTCTTCTTCAGCAAAGTCGTCATCTTCCAAATCATCGTCTTCATCGTTGATGATACGCACGCGTTTGGTGTTACCAACCGGATCATCAGAGCGCTCTAGAGGATACCAGCGTTTCAATCCCCAAAGGTTGGTTCCGACACAGGCAAAACGCCCATCAATGTTAATCTCGGTATATAACTGGGCAATAGTATCTTGGCTTTGTTGATCGGTCATGCCGCGCAACTTGGCTACCTCGACCATCAGATCACGGTAATAATACGGTGTATTGGCTGCCTTAAGCACTAGAAAGGCCAAATCCACCATCGGCATTTCTTTAACTTTCTCAGGGTCTAGCTTTAAATTGAGTGGCGTACTCACTAAAGGACACTTCCTCTCACGCATTGTTCACATTACGGTTTATTTCAATAATATCCATTAACAAAACTAAGTAAAACCTATTTGACAACAAATTGCAAGTCAAAAGCGGTAACAGCTAACAGAAAGAGCCTTCAGGCTGTTATCCATAGCAGAAACCTGTCTCCATCTTGAAGAAGGATAAACCCAAAACATATGTACCCGTGTGAAACTTATAATTCCTTTTAAATAAAAAAAGGCGGAGGAAACCCTCCGCGCATGACTGTATCCACGCCAAGGATCGGCTCCTTACGTGATGTTACAAAGAGAGTGTTAATCTCTTCTGTCTATTTTATGTAAAGCGCCGTCTTTTGACACGATGGGCAGCCCATTTCGTTAAAAAAGGGCAAGTTCCCATTCGGACCCCCTCTTCCACTCATACAATATGGCAGCAGGGCACCGAGGAGGGGACAGCGAAACCTATGGACTATTACAAATTTTGGCACATGCTTCTTGAAGAAATATCGGTTGCCCCCAACAATGGTGAGCGGCGTATTCTTACCTTCAATGATCCCCGCCAGTATGCCGGAGCATTTACACAATGGAAGGCGCTGAAAGCGAAGCAGCCTGAGCTGCGGCAAGTGCAGGTATCTCCGCTGATTCGGGCCTTTTTTGTGCCTGCTGCCGGAGCTGGAAAACTAATGAACCGATTTGCAGATCTCCTAAATGTCGAAGAGGATCTACAAATACAAATCCATTCTATAGCTAACGAAAAAAGCGGAACCGCTACACTCCCTTGGGGAGTAAAAGCCATTCATGCTCCTCAGGCATGGTCCAAATCAACTGGAGTTCACGTCAAAATCGGCGTAATCGATACAGGAGCTGATTACCGCCATCCCGATCTGAAGCATTCATTAGCCTCTGGGGTCAACCTACTACACCGCGGAATGTTGCCGCTGGATGATAACGGGCACGGAACTCATATCGCCGGGACCTTAGCGGCAGCAGGGGGAAATCGTGGGATGATGGGTGTAGCACCACGGGCACTACTATATCCAGTCAAGGCTTTTGATCATAGTGGATCAGCCTATGTGTCTGATATTGTGCTGGGTATTGATTGGTGCGTGCAGAACAAAATAGATATCATCAATATGAGCTTCGGAATGAAAACTAGAAGCAAAGCGCTTCACAATGTGGTTATTAAAGCGTACCGAGCCGGAATCGCTGTCATCGCCTCATCCGGGAATGACGGCAAACGTGGCGGAGACTACCCCGCACGTTATCCTGAGACGATTGCCGTGGGTGCCATCGATAAAAGACATCGTGTTGCTGGCTTCAGCAACCGCGGTTCTTATATCGATGTCTATGGCCCCGGCGAAGGCGTGACCTCCTGTTGGCTGAAGGAGGGCTACAAAGAGATGAGCGGCACCTCTATGGCGACCTCGCATGTCACGGGAGCCGCTGCACTGCTGCTCGCGGTGCGACCGGGGCTCTCGCCAAGGGAGCTGAAGCTGCTCTTGCGCCGTACCGCGTCCCCGGTGCGGCTGCGCAAGGGGCAGCGACGCGCATCCCTTGGCGGCGGCGCTGCCGATGCCCTACGCCTGCTGAAAGCAGGAGTGAGGGCCAAGCGGGCGGTATCCGCGAACGTATAGACCCTACCCGGGCACCGGGTGGGTCACTCTGACGTGAGCGCAGCTTGTGCCGGTGCGAAGAACGGCACAAAATAAAATCCGCCTCCCAGGGAACCGGAAGGCGGATTTTTTGTCGTTTGATGTTGAATTACATGCGGTCTGGTGCGGAAACACCAACAAGACGCAGGACATTAGCAATGGTGGTACGCGCAGCACCAAGCAGTGCAAGTCGTGCCACGGTTTGAGCGGCATCCTCAGTGATTACACGTTCAGCTTTGTAATAACTGTGGAACATCGCAGCCAGTTCATATACATAACGGATGAGGCGATGTGGAGCATAACCTTCAGCCGCAACAGCAATTTCTGCTGGGAGCTCACCAATTTTGCGCAGCAGGTCATATTCATGCACTGCTGTCAGCTTGGAGAAGTCAATCTCAGCGTAATCAGGAATGGAGATCCCTTGCTCCTCTGCCTGACGGAAGATGCTGCAGATACGCGCATGCGCATATTGAACGTAGAATACAGGGTTCTCATTAGAAGTAGAGATCGCCAAGTCCATATCGAAATCGAGATGGGAATCCATGCTACGCATGGTGAAGAAATAACGAATCGCATCGATTCCTACTTCTTCCATCAAATCTTCCATCGTAACCGCTTTGCCGGTACGTTTCGACATTTTAACCTTTTCACCATTCTGGAACAGGCTGACCATCTGAGCAATCAGAACCACTAGCTTCTCAGGATCATTGCCAAGTGCTGACATCGCCGCTTTCATCCGCGGAATATAGCCATGATGATCCGCACCCCAAATGTTAATCATTTTATCGTAACCACGGCCATACTTATCGCTGTGATAAGCAATGTCCGGTGTAAGGTAGGTGTATGTGCCATCGTTCTTAATCAGAACGCGGTCTTTATCATCACCATACTTAGTCGTTTGCAGCCAGGTTGCCCCATCCTGCTCATAAACTTCTCCACGATCACGAAGCTCATCTAGCGAGCGTAACACTTCTCCGTTCTCGTACAGGGAAGTCTCACTGAACCAGATATCGAAGTTTACGCGGAATAGTCCCAGATCACGTTTGATTTTATCGAGCTCTTTATTAAGTCCATAAGTCCGGAAAAAAGCTGCGCGGTCACTCGGGCTCATTTCGAGTAGTGTATCACCCTTTTCAGCCACAAGCTCTTTAGCAAATCCCTTAATATCCTCGCCATGGTAACCGTCTTCAGGCATTTCTGCTTCTTGGCCCAGCTCCTGCAGGTAACGAGTTTCAATGGATTTGCACAGGTTGACCACCTGGTTACCGGCATCATTAATATAATATTCCCGTGTCACCTGATAGCCTGCATAATCAAGTACGTTGCAAAGCGCATCGCCGACAGCAGCACCACGAGCATGTCCTAAATGAAGGCTACCCGTTGGATTAGCGCTGACGAACTCCATTTCAACCTTCTGACCTTGACCGATGTTAATACGGCCATAATCATCACCCTGCTCAGCAACAAGGCTGATAATTGGATACAAATAATTCTTGGACAACGTAAAGTTAATAAAGCCTGGTCCGGCAATCTCAGCTTTTTCAATAGAAGCGCTGCTAGTATCCAAATGTTCTATAATTGCCTCAGCAATTTGGCGCGGGTTACGTTTTGCGATTTTGGTCAGCTGCATAGCAGCGTTCGTAGCCAAATCACCGTGTGCCTTATCTCTTGGTACTTCCAGTACGATATCCGGAACCTCTTCCGGTGCAACAATTCCTGCATTTACAATTGCATCGGCAATGGCTTCTTTTACCCGTTCATTCACTAGCTCCAACGGATTCTTTCTCTGTGTCATAATTTCGGCTCCTCCTGTATATGCAAACTAATAGCAAACTTTCCTGACAATTCCTCGTATACGTACAAATCATATTCCCATGCAACCGTTAGGGAGCGCCCTTCGCGCACCACGTCCAGCTTGTTCGTTTCTGTAGAAAGATTAAACTGTGTATATGGTGAACGATAGAATCCCGGCAGACGCCGTCCGGATTGAAAGCTCTGTTCCGACTGTATCCCACCGTGGCGGATTAGCTTTAGCTGTTTGCCTGCAATCTTTATTGTTGTACGAACAGAAATTTCCTCTCCTCGAGGGCCTTGCTCTAACTCTTCATATTGAATATATAGATGCGGTCCTTTGGATACTACCTCTCCATTCGCTTTCATAACATTCCGCTGACCATCTTGAAGGCTCACAAGCGTAATAGAGACGTCATATTTGTTAGACTGTAATTCGGGCATCACACGTTCCTCCATTCTGCAAGCCTCTGCATTCTGCATAAGAAAAACGCCTGTCGTAAAACTTAAACATTTTTATATTCATTCAAAGGCCTATTCGCTTTCCCATTGTACACTATATCCAGTTCAAAGAAGCATTTCAATCTCAGAATCCATTAGATCTAGCTTAGCTCATAAAATTTTACCATATTGATGGATAAAAGCACACTTGGAACATGTAGTAAAACTGTACACAAGTGCAACCAACTTCATAATCACAAAAAAACGGTTCCCTTAGGAACCGTTTAGAAAACTAAAAGCTATGCTCGCTACCTTTACTAACCCGCCTGTTACAAGGACAAAATTTTCAACGAAAATCTAAGTTGCCAAGAAGCGCCGCCATCTTTAGTTACATATAACGATGAATAATCGCGTTCGCGAACGGCTAGCCAGCCTTCTTTATTACTAGTGAACGAGATTACTCCTTCATACCCAGCAATCGCCGGAAGATTGGTCCACTGCTTGCCACCGTTATATGTGCGTCCTACCGCTACTTTTTCTGCTGCGTCGGAATAACCCACCAAGAAGGTCGTATTGTTCCCTATCAGCTCCAAATTTCCCGGTCTGCCAGACGCAGGCCCTTTATTTACTACAGCTTTTCCACTACCCGGGGAAGGTCCACCCCCAGCAGTTTCCTGGGCGATCACTCTATTCCAGCTTTTCCCCTTATTCGTACTTGTATATAGGGAGTATGAGGTTTGACTCATCCCTGAGCCGCCAAAGAGAACCACATCAACTTGATCTCCCTTCGCGGTGATTTGCCCATACTCTGGATCGGTAAAGGCTACCTTTAACGATAAACTCCAAGTTTTGCCACCATCTGCGGTCTTCATTACCCGGTAGCTGGTTCCAGGCACAGTTACAACGGCCCAGCCGGTATTACGATCACTGAAATAAGCACCGCGTGTATTGGATGGGGTTGAAATCTTACTCCAGCTAAGTCCCCCGTCCTTGGTGTAATACGTTGATGCCCTGTTATACCCGAAACCAATCTTACTGTCGAAAAAATCGATTCTTTCAAAGCTAACAGCTTTATTCGAAAGTCTTTTCCATTCTGAGCCGCCATTAGAGGTACTGATTAAATATCGAGCTTGACCGTCTTCTACAGAAGCAAGGGCAAAACCATGCACGTTATCGGGAAAATCAATCTGTTTAAAGCTCCATTGGCCTTCATAAATTTCTTGAAAATTGCAGCCTCCATCAGAAGTGCCAATCATAAATCCATTGCCTGCTGCCCGTCCGATATCTCCATTCAGAAACTGAACATCAGAAAAGGTAAGCGGTGTGGATACGTCTCCTGAATGCTTGTTTTGCAGAGACTGTAGTAGCCCATGATCTCCAGTGCCGCACGCCGCTGGTGTAGCCGATGCCGCAGCATGTACAGAAGAAGCTGATGCACCCCAGCCTGAAACCATTATTAGCGTCGCCGAAAGGGCGGTTATTGTCGTTCTTTGAATCTTTTTCGTCCAGTTCATAGTGACACCTCCTATTGTATATATACCCTAGCTTTCAATCTCTACTCTTTTATACCTCCTGAAGCACGCATGATCCACCATTGAATAGTCACAAAATGGAAACAGTTTGTCATCTCCTATTTAAATCTCCTCCAGCAATAGTCCCTTTAACAGATCACCTAGTTATACAATGAATATCCTTCCAGTTCCTTTCCCATAATACAAGGAGAAGGGAGTCTGGTGTCATGTCACGTGAAACAACGAGTCCACCCAAACGAAAAAGCCGCTTCCGCCGTTTATTCCGGCTGCTGGTAGCCATGATTATATTGTTTCTACTGACCACGGGAGCTCTGCTCGGTTACCTATACCAAAAAGATCTCCCTCCCATTGGCGATGATGTGCGCTCCAAGCTACTCGACTCCAGGGGCAATATTCTTGCCACCTTTACCTCAGACGGGCGTAGCCGTGAACCGGTCAAATTAAGCCAAATTTCTCCCCTGCTCATTGAAGCCACACTAGCCGTCGAGGACCGTAAGTTTTACGAGCATTCCGGATTTGACATGAAGGGGATGGCTCGGGCCGTGCTCGTCAATCTGGAAGAGGGAAACCGAACGCAAGGGGCTAGCACGCTAACTCAGCAGCTCGCGAGAAATCTTTATCTATCACACGAGAAGACGTGGACGCGTAAAGCTAAAGAAGCCTTGTATACGATGCAGCTCGAGATGAAATACAGCAAAGATGAAATCTTGAACATGTATTTAAATAACATCTACTATGGCCATGGTGCCTATGGCATTGAAGCAGCCTCTCAAATGTATTTTGGTAAATCTGCAGCAGACTTAGACTTGGCAGAGAGTACCATGCTAGCTGGAATTCCAAAAGGACCAACCTATTATTCGCCGTACAATCATTTAGACAACGCTAAAAAACGCCAAAAAATCATTTTGACTGTCATGACCAATTTAGGAGAAATCACACAAGAAGAAGCAGGTCAGGCTGTTCAGGAAGACTTGAACTTAAAACCACAAGGCCAGAAGGATACCACTGTGGTTGCACCTTATTTCAGAGATTATATCCGCAATCTGGCCACAGAATCTCTTCACATCAACAGTGATGAGCTGGAACAAGGAGGACTAAATGTTTACACTACCCTTGACCCTGACATGCAGCATGCCGCAGAACAAGCAGTCGACAAAGAGATGGATCAAAAGAGTGATCTGGAGACCGCTCTTGTTTCCATCGATCCTCGCACTGGCTACATTAAAGCTATGGTCGGCGGAAAAAATTATCGTACCAACCAATACAACCATGCTCTAGCCACCACACGTCAGCCTGGCTCGTCCTTTAAGCCGATCATGTATTTAGCAGCACTCTCTTCTAAAGAGATGACTGGTCTTTCCGTTTTCAAAAGCCAGCCAACGATGTTCCATTATGATAACAATCGCAAAACCTACCAGCCTCGGAACTTCGGCGATAAGTATCTGGGCGAAATCAATATGCGACAAGCCATTGCAGCATCCGACAATATCTATGCTGTGAATACGATCATGAAGATCGGCGCAGATAAGGTGAGCGAGATGGCAGGCAAGATGGGCATTGATAGTCCGCTTCAAAGCGTGCCGTCACTGGCACTCGGTACCTCACCGATCAGTCCGCTAGAAATGGCTGCAGCATTCGCTGTTATTGGAAACAGTGGTCAAAAAATGCCCACCACAGCCATTCTAAAAATAACGGATTCTAATGGTATGGTGCTGTATGAAGCACCACAGCCAAAGGGTGAAGCCATTGTAGAGCCTTCTGCCGCCTATGTGTTGACCCGTTTAATGGAGGGGGTATTTGAGACTGGGGGGACAGGAAACCGCGTAGCTTCTATAATCAAACGTCCGGTAGCCGGCAAGACTGGAACTACGGATACAGACGGCTGGATGGTAGGCTTCACCCCCGAGCTGTCCACTGCAGTTTGGGTTGGATATGACAAGGGGCGCGACATCACAACTACCGATGGCCGACGGGCAGCTCCAATTTTCGCGGAGTTTACTGAAAAAGCGTTGGAAAATATCCCGCCTAAGATTTTTCCCATTCCAGATGGCGTAGTCAGTGTATACATCAATCCGCAATCCGGTAAGCTAGCTACAGCAGCCTGTCCCGAAAAAGAATTGGAGACTTTCATTAGTGGAACTGAGCCCACCGAATACTGTGATCAACATGGCAAAGCTCCCGCTGTCGATGATGTACAAAGCAAAGTAGATCCTGCTGAAGAAAGTCGTTCCCTGTGGAACAATATTAAACGCTGGTGGTTGAATTAACCTCTTCATTAATTGAAGAGGTTTTTCTTTTTTATTACTTATTTATTGTAGAATCCATAGGATGGCCAAACTCGATTTTCACTTCTCCCACAAAGGATGTAACCGCTTCATTAATTATATTCACCCCATTCTCTTAACTCACAATTACTGCTATAATAGTTAGTAGCAACCAAAATATAAAGATGTAAATGAGGGACATGGGATGAAGGATACAGGCATGATCCGGAGTTTAGACAGTCTTGGGAGAATTGTGGTTCCCGCAGAAATCCGTATGACTCGTAATATCGACATTGGTGATCCTATCGAATTTTTTATATTAAACGATAACACCATCATACTCAGGAAGTACACCTCGACAGAATGTACGTTTTGCAGAAGCCACGACCATGTCACCTACTATAAAGAGCAATTTATTTGCAGTAGCTGTCTAAAAGAAATTGCCGACCCTGAACGCATGTCTCAAGTGCCTGAGGCGCGCCAAGATTTTGCAGGCGAAGTGTCAGAACACAGCAGCACGATCCGGAAGACAAAGACAGAGGATATGTGCCAACGCCTGGAGCGGGCCATAGAAGAACATCCATATGCCAATCAGAAAGAGCTTGCTGAAATTCTTGGGATCAGTCAAGCCAGAGTAAGTCAACTCAAACGCAAACTTAATACGGCAGGCAGATCGTAAACTAATTCATTGTGTTCAATTCAAAAAGGCTTCGACTCTCCTATTTCAGGATGTCGAAGCCTTTTTTCTGTATCAGGTAACCTTGACCGGGTAATTCGTTCCTACTCGGTCAGTGCGGCCTTAAGCTCATCGGAGGACGCAGTCCACCATGCCTCATTATGAGAGATCAAGAGGGATTTGAGGGCAGCTTTTTCAACTGCGCCAAGCCCTCCCACATCGATTTTGCGTTTTAGAGCAGCATCCAACTTATTGACATGCTCGGCGAGAATTTTCCAACCGCGACGTGCTTCCGTATCGATCCACATTTCGCAGGCCGTTATTCCACCATAGAATTGACTATCCTGTGTACGGTCCACTGCTACCCATACTACCCAAACCTGTCTACCATTAGGTACATCTTCACGGTTCATGGAGAATTTAATCCCCTTTTCAACCTTACTCTTGGCATGCATGGCACCAATATCAATGACTGCTTCACCGCCATCAATAATGACAGGCGATACGTTATTGAGCTCTATAGAGCCTGCTCCAAAGCCTTTATGTTTACTTTTGGCATTCACAATATTTAAGGCAATCTGTTTCTTGCCCTCCGGTTGTATGTTGTCCACGAGTGCACACCCTTCCTCTTACGAATAATTTAATTTTAGCTAATAATGCGGCGATTGCAAACATATACATCCCGTAGATGCTTGTCACGGGAGGAATCACACTATGAAGTCACTGTCATTAAGGTACATCATCATCTTTGCGACCCTGGCCACCCTCGTGCTATTAGGAGGCATATGGGTCTATTCGGGGGATAACTCCACATCTTCTGTTACTAGCTTTGTTTCAAAAGAGGCCAAGTCCTCAAGCGGCACAGCTCCTGCAGCTGCACCACAACAGAAACTGCCTGAAAGCGCCCCCGTTCCAGCAGAAGAGGCATTAAGTCAACGAGTTGTCGAGTATCACATCGATGTTCAGCTTGTTCCTGATACAGAAACCTTAATCGCTTCTGAGACGGTAACCTGGACACACCCCGGTGTAAAACCGGTAAGTGATCTATATTTCCATATGTATCCAAATGCTTTTACTTCACCAGATACTACCTTTATGAAGGAGTCCGGAGGAACGCTCAGAGGTGACACCATGCCAGAGAATGGCTTCGGAAGTATGACTTTAACCGATTTGCGCACAACAGAAGGAACATCACTAATGCAAAGAGTGCAATTTGTACAACCCGATGATGGTAACGTCAACGATAAGACACTCCTAAAGGTACATCTCCCACAGCCGGTTAATGGTGGGGAAAGTGTCACGCTTAAACTCCAGTACGAGGTCCAGCTCCCCAAAATATTTGCCCGTATGGGCGCATCAGGCAATTTCGTGATGGCTGGGCAATGGTTCCCTAAACTTAGTGTATACGAGCCTATGGGCACACGTGGGGTTAAGGAGGAAGGCTGGGATTTGCATCAGTATCACGGCACCTCTGAGTTTTACAGCGATTTTGGCATCTTTAATGTAACGATTGCGGTTCCTTCCGACTACACGGTAGCTGCGACCGGATTTCCTGTGAGGAATGCCAAGCTAAAGCAAGATCAAAAAATATATCAGTTCTACGCTGACGATGTCCATGACTTTGCGTGGGCGGCATCCCCTGATTTTACAGTAGCCGAAGAAGCCTTCTCTACGCCAGAAGTGCCTGGTGTACGGATTAAGGTGTATCTCGATCCATTACACAAAGACTTAAAGGAACGATACCTTCAGGCCGCTAAGGCAGCTCTGACCTACTTCAGCAAATGGTATGGTCCTTATCCCTACTCGACTCTGTCTATTATCGTTCCGCCTAAGGAGGGGAATGGGGCTGGAGGAATGGAGTATCCAACACTCATTACAGCATTTGGAGCCACAGACTCTTCTCCTGACACCTCACTTGAAAGAACCGTCGTTCATGAAATTGGCCATCAATACTTTTACGGCATGGTAGCCAGCAATGAATTCGAAGAGGCTTGGCTAGATGAAAGCTTCACTTCTTATGCTGAAGACAGACTCATGGAGCAAGAATATGGCATCAAAACGAATCTCCCTCTTCAGTCCAGCTTGGTGACCAAATCAGAGCCGCTAAATTTAGAAACATGGAAATATGCCGGGGCAGAATCCTATAGCCGGAATGTGTATATTCGCGGAAAGCTAGTACTTAAGGATATTGAACGCCAAGTAGGCACTAAGGCAATGAACAGCATCATGTCCACTTACGCACGTAAATTCCGTTTCCAGCACCCCACTACGTCTGATTTTCAAAAAGTCGTTGAGAAGGTAACCAAAAAATCATGGCAGCCTTATTTCGAAGATTATATTTATGGTGGTGGTGCTCCTGATTTCTCAGTAGATACGATTACGATTAAAAAGAATGGCAACAGCGATGCTCAGAGCTATGAATCCATAGTAAAGATTACAAACAAAGGGAGCCATTACGTTGACGTTCCCATTAAATTCACATTCGCCGATGGCTCTGCTACAGAGCGGGTCTGGAGCGGTGAAGGAGCAGAGACTACCTTCCAATTGTTAAGCGATAAGCTTCTTCTCTCTGCTGAGGTTGATCCTGAGCATACCATTCTGTTAGAAAACAAGCATCTTAATAACTTCAGACTGGCGGAAATAGAGCCCAAAACGCTCTCCCGCTGGACATTAAGTGTAACTAAACTAGTTGAAACCGTGCTCGGAACTCTTGTCTGGTGAGGTGAATGATTGTGAGAACATCGATAACCCGCGGCTGGCAAAGCATGAAGGAGCAATTTTATATTCTGATTCTGCTCTTCATCTACCGACTGCTCTGGGGCTACTTTATGTACGGCTTCATCCGGTCTGCTATCGTTCCAATTCTACTGCGTTATCCAGATAAAGACGCTGGAGGCAGCGGAATGGGTAGACTACTCTATTATGTCGAAGGGCAGTTCAGCTTGAACACAGATCCTGCGATACGTACTTGGTTATGGATGTTCCTAGGGCTTGTTGTCTTACGACTGCTACTCTCCCCCTTCATAAGGGCAGGATTACTGCATGAACTCCATCAGGAGCGAAAAGGAGAGCGTGGCCTGTTCTTTTTTCCAGGTATGAAGCTTTATGGATTTCCAGTGTTTATCTTCAGTCTAATCGAATGGGTGCTGGCTCTACTTCCGTTATACTGGCTTGCTCCAAAAATGTACGGGCTATTCTTGTCCTCCTTTCTGAACTACTCTTTGTTACTTCATCTAGTTCCATACGTATTGGCATGGCTTATATACATCTTTATCGTGCGCCTGTTCCTTCTATATATGCAGTTTGGTTATACCAGCGGCACGGGGATGTTCTCCTCCTTATTCATTTGCTTGAAGTCGCTGATTCCGGCAATAGGAATTTCAATCATACTTGGTGCAGCAGGCCTGATCCTTTTGCTAGTGTGCGGACTAACGGGTATCTTCTGTCCTGGCCTACCAGCACTTCTTATTCGTCAACTTTCATCACTGCCCTCAACACTCTTCAAAATGTGGGGAATTTCAGCTCAATATCATCTATGGCAAAGTAAAGCATTTCCACAATAATTTGAAGCATTACAGAACATAATATAAGAGTCCCGGTTCCTGAATCAGGAGCTGGGACTCTTTCGCGTTATAGACAAATTATGAGGATTTGCAAAATCGTAAAGACTTTGTTACAATAAGTCCTGTTCCATTGGTAACAAGTTTGTAATCATTTGAAACGATTTCTACATAACTTCATGTATTTGTCGTAGTCATGTCGATAAGTCACTATCTGGTGCATAAAACGCCGAATTCCTTGCACCGGGAAGTGGGGGAACCATATTTTGGGTGAATTGATCTCGCTTTGCAGTGATCATAGGGGAACCTTCTACCGAATCCTTAAGCTAACCTCACAGGCATTGGAAGGGGTACAATTTTTTTGAAGAATTTAAGAAAAGCATGCGTCGCTGCGGCGCTAGGACTTGTGATGGCGTTCTCTATTGGTGGAGGAAGTGCCTTTGCAGATTCTAAGATGGACAGTGTTATTTCAAAGACAATTGGAGTTGCCTATAAAACCGGAGGCACTAGCACTGCCGGGTTTGACTGTTCTGGATTTACTACGTATGTATTCAAGAAGGTGGGTCTTTCTTTGCCCCGTACTTCAAAAGCTCAATATAATGTCGGAACTCCTGTAGCCAAAAGTAAATTACGTTCAGGTGACCTAGTTTTCTTTAACACATTGGGCAACGGCGTATCCCATGTCGGCATTTATGTTGGAAACGGAAAATTCGCACAATCATCATCTTCATATGGCGTGACCATCACTTCACTTAGCCAGTCCTACTGGGCCAATCGCTACGTTGGTGCTAAAAGAGTAATGAGTACTTCCTCATATCAAGCTATAGCCTACGATTAATACTTCCCCACAACTATAACCTCACAATTACATTATATAGACCTGGGTTTGATTATTGACTTAATCGAATCCAGGTTTTCTTTTGCCTTATTATATTCTTTACACCTCTTGAACGGACTTTAAACACTTTTATTTGATAAAAATTTCAATAAATATAAAAATTAGTTTAATATTATCGCTTACATATGCATTTTGACTTTAAAAAAACGAATTTTTCTGCATGATTATGTTAAAAACGATTGCCAAGCGGCACTCTGTTTGTTACAATAACTGCAGTAAGATTTTAGTAACATTTTTGTAATCATTAAGTTGTTATTTACAAAGGTTTTGTCATGTATTGATTACAAGCTATTCCTAATCAACAGTATCAGCCGAGTTTCCTAACTATTAGGAAAACGGGGGAACCAACTTTGGGTGAATTGACCTCCATTTTTAGAGGGGTCATAGGGGACCTTCAACCGAACCCTTAAGCTAACCTCGTAGGCATCCGGAAGGGGTATAAACTTTTGAAGAAGAAGCTAGCAGCAGCAGTACTTAGCTTTTCCATTATTTTCACCATCGGAGCAGGAAGCGCTTTCGCGGATTCCAAAATGGATAAAGTGATCGACAAGACCATCGGAACTAAGTACGTATCCGGCGGCATCTCCACAAATGGATTTGATTGCTCCGGATTTACAATGTATGTATTTGATAAAATTGGTATAAACCTACCACACCAATCAGGTTCCCAGTATCAAATGGGTACTGCTATCTCCCAAGATGATTTAAGATCTGGAGATCTTGTATTCTTCAATACAAGTGGTAAGGGTGTCTCCCATGTCGGTATTTATGTCGGTGAAGGCAAGTTTGCACACGCATCTTCCTCACGCGGTGTAACGATTAGCTCCCTGAGTGATAGCTACTACGTGAAACGCTACATCGGTGCTAAACGAATTATGAGCACGGATGCTTATCATTCTGTTGCTTCTGAGACAGAAGATAATGATGATGTTCAATAAGTAAATCGTACATAGGCTCTTTTCCAAGATGTTGATTCTTGGGGAAGAGCTTGTTTTTTGTCTTATTTAGTATTTACCCCTCTCAGAATTTGTAAAACAATAATCCTCATAAATTTCTGAGTCGACCATGCCTCTTTTTGTATATAATTAGTTACAAGCATAAACGCCTTCGATGTCCTTATAAGGACCATAAGTATTTTAAGCTACAAATATAAGACATTTAAAGTTCCCCCGTGAAAGGAGGTCCTTGACCTTATGATAAATCCCTCTGTTACTTTTCATGTAGCGCCTATGGAGACCAGTCACGCGGAAGAGGTTTGCAACTGGGATTACACTGCCCCTTATAATATTTACGGCTGGATGCCGTGGGAGCAAATGCAGGCTCTTGGAATCGAGTTCGGTGACCCGCAGCTACGGAATGAGCAATATGTCTCCATACTAAATGGGCAAGGGATTTTGTGTGGATTCGCGCAGTTGTTTCCAATGGAAGGTGTTGTTCGCTTGGGGATTGGTATGCGCCCTGATCTATGCGGTCAAGGTCTAGGGAAAATATTCATGGATGCAATCGTGCAAGCAGCCTTAATTCGTTATCCTGAGCGTGAGATTGATCTAGAGGTATTGACCTGGAACCAGCGGGCGATCCGAACTTACCAAAAGTGTGGATTTACGATTACCGATACGTATGAGCGCCTAACCCCCACAGGAAACAAACCTTTTTATTGCATGGTCTATGATAAATAATATTAAATTCCATATTTTTCAATGATTTGATGGCATTATCGTTCATTTTTTTGTCACAAACCCTATGATAACGCTTCACCTTGAGCTATAATGTAGGGAGCAGCTTACATAGAAGGGACGAACTGGGATGCAGAAATGGATCATGAGCGGTTTGTTTTTTGCCGCCTGTGCCTTTGCGGTAGTACTTATGTTTACACTTCCAGGTAAAGAAGAGGTAGCTGAACAGAATAAACCGACGATGCCGGAAGTTCAATTGGATGCGGCAAAGGCCGAAGCAACCGTGAAAGCCAGCTGTATCACCTGTCACGGCGATCAGCTTCAAGGTGGAGTTGGACCCAGTCTTCAAAATGAAGGCGGTCAGCATGATGCTGAAGAAATCTACAGTATCGTCACTAAAGGACGCGGTCAAATGCCTTCCTTTAAAGAAAAGCTAGCCCCTGAGGAGATTGCAAACGTCGCCCTCTGGCTCTCAGAGAAAAAGTAACAGTAACTACTACCTAAGCAACTAAAAACGCCCGTGCCAGAAGATAGTTCACTATCTGCGCACGGGCGTTTATTTATGAGTTTGGGTGACACTAACGATTTTTCTCAAAGGCTTCATTAAATTCATGTGCCTCTCGAATATCTAGAGCTGTAATACCGTCTTCCTCATTTGATTTCAGTCGTAAAGTCACTGTCTTATAATCAATCGTAATATGTGGATGGTGATCAAAGGCTTCTGAAATGGTGGCTACTTCATCAACGAAAGCAATACCCTTCATATATTGGCTGAACATATATTTTCGCACCATGGTATTCTCTTCCAGCTTCCAACCTTCCAGCTTGCTGATCTGCTCACGCAGTTCTTCTTCCGTAAATAACAATTCGTTTCCTCCCTTACTAAAAATTGCAGTAAAATCCGCAGGTCCCTTTACTCGTCTTATTCGTTAAACAAAACATCCCTTAGCTTCTGAGGTCCAAGGGATGTGCCAGGATAAAGGCAATATTTTCGATTAAATGTATTCAAGAATCCCAGCGATTATAACTCGGCTACACCAATTTTAACACGGGCTACTAACTACGGGCAAATTACGCCCCCCCGCCCCCTCTTCTTAAATCAAAACAACAGAGGCTAAATCCTCTTCTCCGACTAAAATATTAATGCGGTGCGTGTCCTTATCGTAGATGATAACGCCGCTCCCCACCTCAATCATAGGTTCATTACCCAGCGCGAAGAAAAGATCCTCAGCCAGTGCCTCCCATACCTCCATCTTGGATTCCTGCGGCAATTCTTGCCACTCTTCTGGATCCATTTCAAAAAATAAGTACCCATCGGAAATTCTTCCGACAGCCTCAGTCAAATCCGTTAGGATTTCACCGTAATCTCTACCATGCTTTACACCCACATGTATCACTCCGTTTTCTCCACAGATGAATAATTACTTACCTTATCCATTATAGCCGAAAAAATGACTTCACAAAAAACGGAATGATGTCGATAAATAAGAATATACGTTATTCGGTTTCGAACAGAGTGCCTTGCCGCTGTTTCAAGGATGATATACGCGGCTTTGTCGGAACACATCTTATAATCTCATGGACGAGGTGCATAATGGAAATTTCAACAATACTTGGTTTAATTTTTGGTCTAGTTGCAGTTATTTGGGGTATGATCCTCAAGCACGCTCCTCTTCACGCTTTAGCCACACCTGCTGCTTACGTTATTATCTTAGTGGGTACGGCAGCTTCCATCTTTATGGCCTTTCCGTTCTCGGAGGTCAAGAAGATTCCAAGTCTGTTTAAAATGATTTTTGTCAAAAAGAAATTAATCAGTAAATCCGAATTAATTACTATGTTCATGGAGTGGGCTTCTATTACACGGCGTGAAGGTCTGCTGGCTCTTGAGTCGAAAGTCGATGAAATAGAAGATAACTTCCTCAGAAATGGCATGCGGATGATTATTGATGGAAATGATCAGGATTTTGTCCGCGATGTTCTCATGGAGGACATCCACGCCACAGAGGATAGACATAAAGCAGGCGCACTCATTTTCTCACAAGCAGGTATGTATGCTCCTACACTTGGCGTACTTGGGGCCGTTATCGGACTTATAGCCGCTCTGGCTGATATGAGTGATATGAACAAATTGGCTGCAGCAATCGGGGCTGCCTTCATCGCAACGCTACTCGGTATCTTTACAGGTTACGTATTATGGCATCCTATTGCCAATAAGCTAAAACGACTTTCCAAACGTGAAATTGAAGTTCGAATGATGATGGTCGAAGGTCTTTTGTCCATACAATCCGGTGTATCCACTATTGCCATCAATCAGAAGCTTGCTGTCTTCCTGACACCTTCGGAACGAGCTAAGTTAAATGATGAGAAGGAGAGTGGATCGGGTGAGCAAAAAGACTAGACGACACGAAGAGCATGAAGAACACGCCGATGAATCGTGGCTACTGCCTTATTCTGATCTTATGACCCTTCTGGTAGCCTTGTTCATCGTAATGTATTCTATGAGTGCAACGGATGCCAAAAAATTCGAAGAGATGAGTCAAGCCTTCAGTTCTGCTCTTAATGGCGGTACAGGTGTTCTTGAAGAGCGGGCGGCAATGCCATCTAAGAGTCAAGAGGATTTAGGAAAAAATGATCAAATGGATAAATCAGTAACCAAGAAAAATGAACAAACAGAAATGGCTAAGCTGCGGCAAAAGGAACAAGAGGATTTAGAGAAGCTTAAGAAGCAGTTTGATCAATATATCAGCAAGAACGGCCTTACCGATCTACTCAGTACTAAGCTCAATCAATCCCAGCTTATGATTACGATAAGTGATAACGCGTTGTTCGCATCCGGACAGGCAGTAGTTAAAGATGATTCTCGACAATTAGCAAAGTCCATCTCAACCATGCTGCAGCAATTCCCGGATTATGATGTAGTCGTGCAAGGACATACCGATAATATCCCTATCTCTAATAGCGACTATTCTTCCAACTGGGACCTGAGCGCCGATCGCGCCCTTCAGTTCATGAAGATCTTGCTAACAAATACGAACCTGAATCCACGGAAATTTAGTGCGATTGGATACGGGGAATACCACCCCATTTCTGAAAATACAACAGCTGTTGGACGAAGTAAGAACCGCCGGGTTGAAGTATCCATTATTCGTAAATATCAAGAAACCAAAGAGTTCTCAGGTATTGCTCCTTCCGATGAATAATGGTTATCCTATTACAAACATAAAGAGCTGTCCCAAGGTCTTAGACCGATGGAACAGCTCTTTTTTGACACATTGTATTCAAATCTAGGCTTTTCTAAGTTATAGAAGTTCGTAGTTCAGTGTAGCTCCAAGTTCTTGCTTCTCTTCAGCAGACAGCTCACGCCATTCTCCTGTTTGTAATGCCCCTAGACGAATATTCATAATCCGAATGCGTTGAAGCTTTCTAACCTCGTAGCCAAAAGCGCTGCACATACGGCGGATCTGACGATTCTTACCCTCCGTCAAAATAATACGGAATACACGCTCTGTAATACGAGTGACCTCACAAGGTAGCGTCTTCTCACCTAATATCTTTACGCCGCTGGACATGCCGGTAATAAATGATGGCGTAATCGGTCTGTCTACAGTAACAACATACTCTTTTTCATGCCGACCTTCGGACCGTAAAATCTTGTTAACGATGTCCCCATCGTTGGTAAGCAAAATCAATCCTTCTGAATCCTTATCGAGTCGCCCAATCGGAAAGATTCGCTCATGATGACCTACAAAGTCAACAATATTCCCCTTAATATGCTGCTCTGTAGTTGAAGTGATACCCACTGGCTTGTTTAACGCAATGTAAACCGTCTGGCTTGATGTTTCAAGCGCAACACCATCTATTCTCACATCATCGCCTGGAACGGCCTGACTGCCAAGCACAGCAGGTTGTCCGTTGATCGTAACTCTACCACCTTCCACCAGCTTATCTGCTTCACGGCGTGAACAGTACCCTGTCTCACTGATGAATTTATTAATTCTCACGTTGTCCTTCACTCCGTTCATCCTTAATATTAAGCCAAGGGCTATCCGTACCAGCTGCAGGCAGCTTGATCATAACAGTTGTCCCTTGACCCACTTCACTTTGTATTTCCAAATGACCCTTATGAGCCTGAATAATACGTTGGCTAATCATTAGCCCTAAGCCTGTTCCCGACTCCTTATTGGTGAAGAAGGGCTCACCCAGCTTAGGCAGCATATCCTTAGGAATTCCTTCGCCTTGATCTGAAATAAGAATGAAGACCGAATCCAAGGTATTTCTTAACTCCATTGAAATCACACCACCATCAGGCATAGCTTCAATAGCATTTTTGACGATGTTAATAAACACCTGCTTTAGCTGGTTCACTTCACAATGTACGGTGGATGGATATTCAGAGAATGTCGCACTAAACTGAATCCCAAACAAATGAGCTTGACTGTCTAATAGAGAAACCACATCGCCAAGGATATCCCGCACATCTTTTTCCTGGAAATGAACAGCTTGAGGCTTGGCCAAAATCAAAAATTCACTTACGATCAGATTAATCCGCTCGAGCTCGGACAACATCAGTTCAATATGAAGGGGAACCAAAATCTGCTTTTCTTGTTGAAGCTGCAGAAATCCTTTTAGCGTCGTAAGAGGATTACGAATCTCATGAGCTACTCCCGCGGCTAATTGACCAACTGTAGTCAGCTTCTCAGAGCGTCTAAGCAGTTCCTCCATTCGGTTACGTTCTGTCATATCACGTGAGACGTGAATAAAGGAATGTGGATACCCGTCTTCATCACGAATCACTGAGGTACTAACACTAACTTCAACAATTGTTCCATCACGTTTAAGTCTTACGGTTTCAATTGGTGGTAGAACCGCACCACTCTTTAACGCATCAAGCCGTTCTTCCTCCTGCCTAAGCGCTGTCGCAGGCACAAGGTAAGGCTTATTCCCTAGCACCTCTTTGGCACTCCATCCATACAGCTCTTCGAAGGCTCTGTTCGTACTAGTAATTCGGCCGTCCATATCGATGGTATGTATCGCATCAGAGGTTCCATTAATGACCGATTCCAAATGCTCCTTAACCGCTCGGTTCTCTTCCAGTGTCTGTTTGAGTCGATTAGTGCGCTGCATGAGATGAGCCGTCATAGCGTTGATTCGTAGTGCCAGTTGCCCTAACTCATCCCGGCTAGTTACCTTAAGTGGAGGCTCGAATTTCCCTTTGGCTACATCGTTCACTTTGGCAAGTATCGCCTGAATAGGACGAGTAACAAATCCAGACAGTATGTAACTGCATAACAAGAATAATGTAAGTAATAACAGTGAAGTTGTCAGATTATTAATTAATTGTTCATGAACCACAGATGAAATCACGGAGTAATCCAAAACGACACCAATTACATAAGCTTTCAGTCCAGGTGATTGGATAGGAATGAAGCTTTTGAGCACTCTTTTTCCAAGCACTTTCGTCTCCAGTGTAACCGGCTTCTGCTTCTCCTGAGCCAATAGCATCGCTGTTCTATCCTGCTCCACATTACCATAAGTATAGGTGCCGTACTTAATGGGACGGTTACCAAGATTCTTATTCAATGTGTCAGTTCCGTCAGCCTTCATACTTGCTGAACCAAATGTTACCGGGTTAAATCCTGTGAGTTCTAAGATCCCTGGATTAGCTTCCTTAGTCTGCGCTGCGATTTGATCGGGATTGGTAATCTTGACATAGTCGCTGGCTGCAGTATTGAGAATAACAGGATTTATGATGTAGTTGCTCTCTTCATCATGGTAATATCCCCACTTTTCAATGAAATCGAGATTGTAGGTTGAATAATCAAAAGGGCCTGACCAAAAATGGTCCATGGCCTGCCCCTGACCCACGGATACCTCCTGATTATCGAACAACTCCAAAAAGGCCAGATACCAGTACCCCCAGTCCTTTGTGGACACCCCAATATCACTAGGCACCGAAGACCTCGCTATTACAATATCGTTATCAGTCTTTACCAGAATTGAAATATTAGACACGCCCACCTTGGAAGTTAGGGCCTTAAGTTCTTCATTCGTCACATTCCTATAGTCGGGGTCCAGCTCTTCGGAGGCAAAGATAGCCGCCATCCTTAAATTATGCGCAATTTGATATTCTACATAGTTAGAGCTATAGTTACTTTGTTCTACAGAAACGGCCATTTGCATAGCGGTTAGTTGCATATTATTAATGCTTTCATTCCGTAGATTATTTTGGGCGGCATAAAGGTTAAATGTCAGGTTCAGTGCTAAAATTAGCAACACCGCCCCAAAAATAATAGCAGATAGTTTTGTCTTTATGGACAAACTGTTTGTTCACCTCTTATCCACTGGTAAATCCTTGCGGGGCCTACAATAAACATCATACCTTTTGCCCTCACATTTGAAAAGACATTTCAATGAAGCGTTCCAATTCAAGAAATATTGAAATTCAAAAGGTCTTTCTCTACAATATACAAGTATAAATGCCTTCGGCGTACTTATACCGACGGGAAGCGTTTAAGCGCGAAATATAAGGATAAAGTATAGCGTGAAACTTATACTTTCTTATATTTTAAGAAACCATCCACAGCTTATGCACATATAAACATTTTATTATAAAACGATGTGTACAAAAATGTGCATAAGTAGGCGGTTATCCACAGAGTTATGCACATTTTGTTAAGAACGAATATTTGTTCGTTGTACAATGGATATAAAGGAAGGGAAGATGATCTTGAATATTAAAGCAGGTGAATCGCTAGATGATATGCGAGCGGTTCATGAACACTGGATGAGGCAGGCGATAGCAGAAGCCCGCAAGGCTGAAGCATTAGGGGAGGTTCCCATTGGGGCGGTCATCGTACGGCATGGTGAAATTATCGGACGTGGATACAATTTAAGAGAAACTACAATGGATTCTACAGCTCATGCAGAAATGGTTGCCATTCGTGAGGCCAGCAATGTCATGAACTCATGGCGACTGCTGGATTGCCAGCTGTATGTTACTTTAGAGCCTTGTCCTATGTGTGCGGGAGCGATTGTACAATCAAGAGTACCCCTCACTGTATATGGCACTCCTGATCCTAAGGCTGGATGTGCTGGGACCCTCATGAATTTGCTTGAAGAACCGCGTTTTAACCATCGCACCGAAGTGATTCAGGGGATTTTACAAGAAGAATGTGCAGACCTACTGACCTCATTCTTTCGTCGTTTACGTCAAAAACCATCGAAACAAGCATAAACGCCTTCGGCGTCCTTATAAGGACGGTAAGCGTTTAAGCGAGAAATATAAAACATAAAGTATAGGTGCTAAACTTATACTTTCTTATATTTAAAAAAGGAGAGACCTGAAATGACCCTTACTTTATATCATACCTCACATGGTATCTATATTTCTCCTCTAGAGCTAAAGGATACAGAGAAATTACTGGAGCTGCGTTTGAATAATCGGTTAACACATGAACCATTTGAACCAAAACGCGATGAGCAATTCTACACTTTGGAGAGTCAACAACGGATCATCAATCAGCGTCTGGTGGATGCTCAGGAGGACAAAGCCTATATGTTCGGTGTCTATCTGCTTGATGGACAACTAATAGGTCAAATCACGCTATCTAATGTCTCAAGAGGTGTAGCTCAGTATGCTGATTTAGGCTATTTAATGGATCATCGGATGCAGGCAAAAGGTTACATGACTGCTGCGGTCGGATTAGTTCTCGGCTACGCTTTTCGAGCCTTAGGTCTTCATAGGATTCAAGCAGCCATCTTATTGCATAACGAGGCTTCTCGGAGGGTGCTGGAGAAGAGCGGATTTAAACCTGAAGGTATTGCACGCCGGTATCTCAAAATAAACGGCCAGTGGCAGGATCATCAAACCTATGCAATATTAGCCGAAGATATGCTGCCGGATGAACACAAATAACTTTCTGCTGACTCGTTCAGGATTAAAAATCTTATTCTTCTAATAAAAAAAAGACCCGCATGGGCGTATATCATACGCAACATGCGGGTCTTTCTCTCGTAACTTCTTATTAATAAGTCCCCAAGCTACCGAATTGCTCCTCTAGTTGATCCATTGTAATTACATCATCGCCCTGAGGAATGCCAATCTTGAACTCTGGCTTCTCGTTAATCTTGCCATATTGACCTGTTCCGTTTACAGAGAAGGCTACGTTCGTGCCATCTTCCGGATCATTTACTTTAATGTCCATCAATAAATCCTGATACACAGGGAATCCGTCTTTATTGATCGCTGTATTGTAGTGGAACTGATTAATTGTAAGATACTTATCAAGATCCGCCAAACTCTTATCGAATTCAGTTCTAGTTTCACTTGATGTGATCTCTTCTTTAGCCTTAGCCAGATCAGCATCATTAATTTGCAGCATATCCTTGTATTCTTCCTTGCTCACAATATCAATGATTTTAGGCAGGGCATTATTCACAAAGATGGTGATTGCTTCTTTAACATTATCGTTTGTCACTTGGAACTGAACGACCTGTTTAGCTTCAACACCCTCCGGTAAATTTGCTTCTTTTGGACTAAGCTCATTAAAATATTTTCCTTCATCATATTCCGCTAATACAGTGTCCATCACTTCATTAGAGAACTTTTGCATTTTCTGTGTATCAAGAGCACTTGGATTAAACTCAGCACCCTCTTGCTCTGCCAACGCCTTCAGATCCACCTCTACAAACTTATTTACGATTGTCTCCGGAATCGGGAAGAACGGAATCGATGGAATCTTAACATACAACTTCTCAGTGGTCATCACCATAGGGACATTGAAGCTCATGCTCATATCGCCCTTGAGATTCAGAACCATAGTTAGCTCTGTCTGCATTGGATCAGCCTGATAAACCCCGTCGACGGTAATATCAGCATTCTTGAGCATGCTGAGTACCTGTGTGGTCATTGCAGCAGATTCAGCATCAGCAGTCTCGATGGTTAAATCATTGATCGAGAATTTACTCTTCATCTCATATGAAGACATCGTAGTCGCTTTTGACGCAGCTGATTTTAAGGCCTCTTTTGGCGCCTCCTGTTTACTTGCACATCCCGGCAGAATTACTGCTGCTGTAAGCAACAGTGCCGCGGCCGATAAACCCCATTTTTTGTTCATTATTTTTCTCCTCTCCCATGTAAAAAAAATCTCCCCCACTTATCATAAACTATTTGTAAAAATCAAGAAACACTTCTTTATAATTCTTATTGTTTTTATTTGTTATCCTTGCGGATTATGATGGTCTACATGATTAGCCTGCTTCACCTTTTTAGAGCCAGAAAGTGGTTCTGGTGCAGAAGAATTATGCTCCTTTCTACGCTGGCCATCGTTGGGCTGTGCCCCGGGAACTGGAATACTTTTTGGCTTTGACATTGTTCATTCCTCCTAAGGATTAGTTATATTCTGTAGAGCCTGAGCACATTCGTGAATTTGTCGTGAATACTGCTGTGCTAATAGCTGTACTGCATCACTATGCTCATCAATATGAATTCCACTCTGCTCCACATCAAGCAGATCAACAGCGACCTCCCTGCTATCTACATACCTGCAACGAAAATCAAGTGAGTATCCTTGACGTCCTGCTGCATTAAAATGAATAAGCAGACTATTCGGATCACCATCATCCGCTAGTACATTGAAACTGTCCCCATCCTCCATTAACGCAGGCAGGCGTTCTTGCCAGGCCGAGACAAGATTATGCTGATCTACTTCCAATTGTCTGTCCATAATTATGATCATCCTCCTTCTCTAATACATTGCGGAGAAATCAATCTTTTTATTCTCAATGGAACTAGGTTCATCAAACAATAACTAAAACTGTACCAGTTCAAGCAGAACAAAAAAACCGCCTCCAAAGGAGACGGTTTCTATCTGCTTATTTCTTAAAGTTCATAAAGGAATGGCGGAGAGGATGGGATTCGAACCCATGTGGGCTTGCACCCTAACGGTTTTCAAGACCGCCCCGTTATGACCGCTTCGGTACCTCTCCAAATGCATATAAATTTCACATGCATTAGTAATTGTACCATATGGTGCGAAGAAAAAGCAACTATTTTCTTAAATAGTTTTAGGTTGGATCGATTTTACATTGCGCATATACGGTTGTAGACATTCCGGAATCAGAACACTACCATCCTCTTGCTGATAATTCTCAAGAATTGCTGCAACAGTACGCCCAACAGCCAAAGCAGATCCGTTCAGTGTATGAACAAATTCAGGTTTGGATTTCGGATCTTTACGGAAACGAATATTTGCCCGACGCGCTTGGAAGTCCTCCGTATTTGAGCAAGAAGAGATCTCACGGTACATTCCACTCTCAGGCAGCCATACTTCCAAATCGTACGTCTTAGCCGATGTAAAGCCCATATCAGCTGTACATAGCCCAAGTACGCGATATGGCAATCCAAGAAGCTGCAGCACACGCTCAGCATCTGCTGTCATTTTTTCTAACTCCTCATAAGAGGATTCAGGTGTAGTAAGCTTCACCAGCTCTACCTTGTTGAATTGATGCTGACGGATCAGACCGCGAGTATCACGGCCAGCTGAACCCGCCTCAGAACGGAAACAAGAGCTGTATGCTACATGATACTTAGGTAGATCTGCTGCTGTCAAAATCTCTTCGCGATAGTAGTTGGTCACAGGTACTTCCGCTGTAGGAATCAAATAGTATTCAGTGTCACGTAACTTAAACAGATCTTCCTCAAACTTAGGAAGTTGCCCCGTTCCGTACAAGCTGTCTTTATTCACAATGTAAGGCGGCAGCATTTCTTCATAGTTATGCTCACCACTGTGCAGATCCATCATAAAGTTAATAAGCGCCCGCTCTAAACGTGCTCCCAGTCCTTTATAAAAAACAAACCGAGATCCCGTAACCTTCGCTGCAGCTTCAAAATCAATAATATCGAGCTGCTGCGCAAGCTCCCAATGTGATTTCGGAGTAAATCCGAATTCCTTTGGCTCCGACCAGCGACGCAATTCAACGTTATCATCCTCAGATTTACCAACTGGAACTGAATCATGAGGAATATTCGGAATACTCATAGTAAGTTCAGCAATCTGAACTTCCAATTCACGCACTTCGTCATCAAGCTCTTTAATTCGGTCAGATACCGTACGCATTTCTGCAATTAGATCATCTGCTGGCTCACCATTCTTCTTCTTCTTCGCTACTTCACCAGAAACCGTATTACGACGGTTCTTAAGACCTTCTGTTTCTTGCAGTAATTCACGTCTGCGTAGATCAAGTTGTGGAAAATCAGCAATTAAATCCAGTGATTTACCCCGTTTCTCTAAGGCTTGTTCAACTCGAGCGTAATCACTGCGTAATACTTTTACGTCTAACACAAAGTTTCCCTCCTGAAAACAGCCTAAACTCTTTCAAATTGCTGCTTACAGCTTTGAAAGAGTCAGGATGTTCTTATATGCGATTCTGTTGTTGCACTTGCCTAGTAGCCTCTACCATATCAGCAAAATATTGATGCAGTCTGAAATCATCGGTCAATTCTGGATGAAAAGAAGACACCAGCAGATTACCCTCCCGTGCAGTTACAATCTCATCATTATAGACTGTAAGCACATCTACACCCGGGCCTACCTCGTTGATAAGCGGTGCACGTATAAAAACAGCGCGAACCGGCTCATCAATTCCTTTAACCTCCAGATCACATTCAAAGCTTTCCCGTTGACGACCGAATGCATTCCGAGCCACCGTAATATCCATTAGCTCCAAATGCCCTGGTTCGCCGCCGGCAATTTGTTTGGCCAGAACAATCATACCCGCGCATGTTCCAAAAATCGGCTTGCCTTGATTGGAGAAGTTACGTATGGCTTCGATGAAGCCATATTTTCGCATCAGTTTACCGATCGTTGTACTCTCACCACCAGGAATAATTAGACCATCAACCTCCTCAAGCTGCTCTACTCGCTTGATAGGTACGCCCACTGCTCCGGTCTTCTCTATACTAACAATATGCTCCGTAACTGCGCCTTGAAGCGCCAGCACTCCTATTTTCATCCGGCAACCTTCTCTCTATTAACGGCCACGCTCCGACATACGTTCAGCCGGGGTTAGAGTTGCAATATCAATCCCCTTCATTGGTGCGCCAAGGTTCTTAGATACTTCTGCAATCAGTTTGTAATCAGTATAGTGTGTAGTGGCTTCAACGATCGCACGGGCAAATTTCTCAGGGTTGTCCGATTTAAAAATACCTGAGCCTACAAACACACCATCCGCACCTAGATGCATCATCAGGGCAGCATCGGCAGGAGTTGCTACACCGCCAGCAGCAAAGTTAACAACCGGCAGCTTACCAAGCTCATGCACTTCAAGCAGTAGCTCGTAAGGAACTCCCAGGTTCTTAGCTTCATTATATAGCTCATCCTTGGACAAATTAGTTACTTTGCGGATTTGACTATTGATAAAGCGCATATGACGCACTGCTTCAACAATGTTGCCTGTTCCTGGTTCACCTTTCGTACGGATCATGGATGCACCTTCGTTAATACGTCTCAAGGCTTCACCCAAGTCTTTAGCTCCACATACGAACGGAACAGTGAACTCACGTTTATTAATATGGAAGACTTCATCAGCAGGAGTAAGAACTTCACTCTCATCCAAATAGTCAACACCCAAGGATTCCAGAACCTTTGCTTCTACGTAATGGCCAATACGAGCCTTAGCCATAACAGGGATACTTACCACTTTGATAACTTCTTCTACAATTGTAGGATCGGCCATCCGTGCTACACCGCCAGCTGCGCGAATATCAGAAGGCACGCGTTCCAATGCCATAACAGCTACTGCACCCGCAGCCTCAGCAATTTTTGCTTGTTCTGCATTCATGACGTCCATAATGACGCCGCCTTTTTGCATTTCTGCCATGCCTCTTTTAACTCGCGATGTTCCAGTTTCCATGTCCTAGCCCCCCGAATGATCTATCTTAATCTAACTTGTAATTTTACCCCAATGAAGGGAAATATACAATCCACTTACTCGGATTTAACGCAATTTTCGATGCTAAATTCATTAGAACAAGTTCTTGATCCCTGTAAATAAATCGCCGAAGAAATCTCCAATGGCTCTAAGGAATAAACTGAACCAACCGGCTTTCTCCGCTTCTTCAGCAGTAATCAGATTAACTGTCTTCTGCTGAACATCAGACATGCCTTCAACTTGGTAGGAATAAGTAACCTTACCCACTTTAGCAGATTGTTCTATAGGAGCAACTAAGGTTGCTGGATCATTTATTTCAACAGTTGTTTTAATTTGAGGGGAGGTTGTTCCCTTAGGGACGATAAACGAAACAGCTTCATCCGTAACTACAGACACCTTTTTATTTTTCCCTTTAAGAACTGGCACGGTTTCGTTGCCGGCTATCACTGCTTTAGGGGCCACAACCTGTTTAATTTCAAAATTATTAAATCCGAAATCAAGTACTTTCTTCGTCTCTGTAAAACGGTGTGGCTCTGTATTAGCCCCCATTACTACACTTATCAGACGCATGCCATCACGTACAGCTGTACCTGCAAAACAATATTTTGCTCTAGCGGTATGGCCTGTTTTCAAACCATCCAATCCCTCATAAGCATAAGCCTTAAAATTCTGGATACTCTTGTTAGCTTCCAACATCCAGTTAAAGTTAATCATTGGTGCGGTATCACGTTCACGGAACTTATAAGACTGAACCGTTGTAAATCTATTAAAATCAGGATGATCAGTAACGATATATTTGGCAAGAATAGCAGCATCCATCGCTGACATTACGTTTTCTTTTTTATCAGTTGAGCGGAACTTCTTAGGCATGTCAGCTTTGTCTAATCCAGTAGAATTAACAAAATAGGCAGTTTTCATCCCCATCTTCTGGGCAGTCTGATTCATTAGCTCTACGAATTCCAATTCTGATCCGGAAACTAGTTCTGCCAAAGCTACTGTAGCATCATTTGCAGATCCGACAGCCATTGCTATATACAGCTCTTCAACCGTATGCTCGTCATTTTCCGCTAGAAAAATTCGTGATCCAACCTGTTTAGACGCATTTTCTCCTACTATGACTTTTTGATCCCATGAAAGCTGTCCAGTCTTCACCGCTTCTGCTACAAGATACTCTGTCATCATCTTAGTCATACTAGCTGGAGGCAAAGCCTCATCTGCATTCATAGATAAAAGAATTTCACCTGTTGTTGGTTCTATTAGAACCGCTGATTTCAAATTTAGACCCAGTGATTCCACAGAAGGGATCTTCACTGCTTTCTGAGTCGTCTGAGTTGCAGTACCAGCTTGTATTGTCGTTGTCGTACCTTCCTCAGCGAATGCCGGAAGTGGAGTGGAAACTAACATATTTAAAAGTAGACCTACTGTGACTGTCTTAATCATAAATTGCTTACCGTTAAATTTCTGTTTGTGATTCAATGATTACTACTCTCCTTTAAACCTCATATCAATAGCTTGTTCTATTCTAACACAGGGGTACACGCAAAAAAAGACAGACAGGACGAAATAGTCCTGTCTGTCCAAAAAATAGTCTTTCTAGTCCATTACACGGAATAGTTTGGCGCTTCTTTCGTAATTTGCACATCATGTGGATGGCTTTCGCGAAGTCCGGCACTTGTGATGCGAATGAAAGAAGTGTCATTCCGAAGTTCTTCGAGTGACTTGGTCCCACAGTAGCCCATACCCGAACGCAGTCCGCCAATCAATTGATGAACGGTATCCGAAAGAGGCCCTTTAAAAGCGATACGACCCTCAATTCCTTCAGGAACAAGCTTCTTATCGTCATCCTGGAAATAACGATCCTTACTACCTTGTTTCATGGCACTCATACTGCCCATACCACGATATACTTTAAATTTACGGCCTTGATAAAGCTCCGATTCTCCTGGGCTTTCTTCTGTACCCGCAAACATACTTCCCATCATTACAGCATGAGCACCTGCGGCAATAGCCTTCGTGATTTCACCGGAGTACTTGATTCCACCGTCAGCGATGATAGGAACTCCGTACTCACGAGCAACCGTTGCACAATCATAAATGGCTGTAACCTGCGGAACACCGATACCAGCGATAACTCGTGTTGTACAGATAGATCCAGGTCCAATACCTACTTTAACTACAGAAGCTCCAGCCTCAATAAGTTCACGGGTTGCTTCACCTGTAGCCACGTTACCAGCAACAATTGTAAGATCAGGATACAACTCACGAATTTGGCGAACCGCTTCAATAATATTAATGTGGTGGCCATGTGCAGAATCGACGACGATCAAATCCACACCTGATTTCACTAACGCTGCAGTACGCTCGAATGTATCTTTAGAGATACCAACAGCTGCTCCAACCAGTAAGCGACCCTGTGCATCTTTCGCTCCGTTAGGGAACTGAATCGCCTTCTCGATATCTTTAATTGTGATTAGGCCCTTAAGAACGTTATTCTCGTCCACCAGCGGCAATTTCTCAATTTTATGACGTTGTAAGATGCCTTCTGCTTCTTGAAGTGTCGTGCCTACAGCAGCAGTCACGAGATTCTCATGTGTCATAACTTCTTTGATTGGAATATTAAAGTCATGAATAAAACGTAAATCTCTATTAGTTAGAATACCGACCAGTTTGTTGTCATTGTCTACAATCGGTACTCCGGAAATACGATATTTACCCATCAGCAGTTCAGCATCGGATACCAGATGTTCTGCTGAAAGAGAGAATGGGTTAGTAATAACTCCGCTCTCAGAACGTTTTACACGATCCACTTCTTCCGCTTGCTGCTCTACAGGCATATTCTTGTGAATAATCCCGATACCACCCTCACGAGCAATAGCAATGGCCATAGCCGCTTCTGTGACTGTGTCCATACCTGCACTCATAAGCGGGATGTTCAACTTCACATTCTTACTTAGAACTGTAGTCAAATCTACTTCCTTCGGCAGTACCTCAGATTTACGCGGAACCAGCAGCACATCATCAAAAGTCAGACCTTCTTTACCAAACTTATCTTTCCACACCTGGGTCATTCCTCCTCGGTTGTTTTTAAATTATACCCGCCTACAAACTTTACAAGCTAAAACGCCTTTGCCGTCCTTTTAAGGATGGTAAGCATTTATGCGAGAATTATAAGGATAAAGTATAGCGTGAAACTCATACCTTCTTATAATTTAAAAGAAGAACCTTCGACTTTAAGTCCATTCACGACAGACAACTCTGTACATCTGGAAGTTGAACAAGTTCATATCTTCAATTTAGGTTTGAGATGCTTATCCAAAAATATATTATTGCCATCTTAGCAAAGGGCATTTGGACTGTCAAGAACATTACATCATCAGAGTAGGTATTCAAAAAACGACTCCCGCGTAAGCGAATTATTGGACTATTGTCCGCACAGAGTGGACATTTAGTGGTGAAATTATACAATCCACCATACCCATCACCAATGCTTACACCTATCTCTAATGTAGTATCTCAAAATAAACCCTAATGAATTCTTCAATAATATAACAAAAAGACCACTGTCGATTACTCAACAGTGGTCTTGCATGCTTGGCAACGTCCTACTCTCCCAGGACCCTTCGGTCCAAGTACCATCGGCGCTGGAGGGCTTAACGGTCGTGTTCGGGATGGGTACGCGTGGAACCCCTCCGCTATCGCCACCAAACATGCGTCTGTGAAACAGACGCTGCCGCGTGAAATTTCGTTCATCACCAGTAGTGAGAATGAATTTCTAAGCGTGTTACAGGCTTGATGCCTGAAAACTGAATCCGAATTGAATTTGCGTATTAAGTATAGGATAAGCCCTCGACCGATTAGTATTGGTCAGCTCCATGCATTACTGCACTTCCACCTCCAACCTATCTACCTCGTCGTCTTCAAGGGGTCTTACTAATTGGGAAATCTCATCTTGAGGGGGGCTTCACGCTTAGATGCTTTCAGCGCTTATCCCGTCCGTACGTAGCTACCCAGCCATGCTTCTGGCGAAACAACTGGTGCACCAGCGGTACGTCCATCCCGGTCCTCTCGTACTAAGGACAGCTCCTCTCAAATTTCCTGCGCCCACGACAGATAGGGACCGAACTGTCTCACGACGTTCTGAACCCAGCTCGCGTACCGCTTTAATGGGCGAACAGCCCAACCCTTGGGACCTACTTCAGCCCCAGGATGCGATGAGCCGACATCGAGGTGCCAAACCTCCCCGTCGATGTGGACTCTTGGGGGAGATAAGCCTGTTATCCCCAGGGTAGCTTTTATCCGTTGAGCGATGGCCCTTCCATGCGGTACCACCGGATCACTAAGTCCGACTTTCGTCCCTGCTCGACTTGTAGGTCTCGCAGTCAAGCTCCCTTATGCCTTTGCACTCTTCGAATGATTTCCAACCATTCTGAGGGAACCTTGGAACGCCTCCGTTACTCTTTAGGAGGCGACCGCCCCAGTCAAACTGCCCGCCTGACACGGTCCCCGTACCCGGTAAGGGTACTAGGTTAGAACCTAGATACGATCAGGGTGGTATCCCAACGGCGCCTCCACCGAAGCTTGCGCTCCGATTTCTACGGCTCCCACCTATCCTGTACAGATCGTACCCAAATTCAATATCAAGCTGCAGTAAAGCTCCATGGGGTCTTTCCGTCTTGTCGCGGGTAACCTGCATCTTCACAGGTATTAAAATTTCACCGGATCTCTCGTTGAGACAGCGCCCAAGTCGTTACGCCATTCGTGCGGGTCAGAATTTACCTGACAAGGAATTTCGCTACCTTAGGACCGTTATAGTTACGGCCGCCGTTTACTGGGGCTTCGGTTCATAGCTTCGGGTTACCCCTAACCACTCCCCTTAACCTTCCAGCACCGGGCAGGCGTCAGCCCGTATACTTCGCCTTGCGGCTTCGCACAGACCTGTGTTTTTGCTAAACAGTCGCTTGGGCCTTTTCACTGCGGCCCCCTCGTGCTATTCACACTACCGGGGCACCCCTTCTCCCGAAGTTACGGGGTCATTTTGCCGAGTTCCTTAACGAGAGTTCTTCCGCGCGCCTTAGAATTCTCTTCTCGCCTACCTGTGTCGGTTTGCGGTACGGGCACCTTCTCCTGGCTAGAGGCTTTTCTTGGCAGTGTGAGATCATGACCTTCGCTACTGTAATTTTCGCTCCCCATCACAGCCCAGCCTTAATGATGTGCGGATTTGCCTACACATCAGCCTCACTGCTTAGACGGACATATCCATCAGTCCGCGTCACTACCCTCCTGCGTCACCCCATCGCTCATAGCGGATTACGGTGGTACAGTAATTTCAAACTGTTGTCCTTCGACTACGCCTTTCGGCCTCGCCTTAGGTCCCGACTTACCCTGAGCGGACGAGCCTTCCTCAGGAAACCTTGGGCTTTCGGCGGATCAGATTCTCACTGATCTTTTCGTTACTCATACCGGCATTCTCACTTGTATGCTGTCCAGCGCTCCTTACGGTACACCTTCAACCCACATACAACGCTCCCCTACCCCAGATACATACGTATCTAGCCATAGCTTCGGTGGTGTGTTTAGCCCCGTTACATTTTCGGCGCAGAGTCACTCGACCAGTGAGCTATTACGCACTCTTTCAATGGTGGCTGCTTCTAAGCCAACATCCTGGTTGTCTGTGCAACTCCACATCCTTTCCCACTTAACACACACTTGGGGACCTTAGCTGATGGTCTGGGCTGTTTCCCTTTTGACAATGGATCTTAGCACTCACTGTCTGACTCCCGGCAATAAGTATATGGCATTCGGAGTTTGACTGAGCTTGGTAATCCTTGCGGACCCCGCACCCAATCAGTGCTCTACCTCCACTACTCTTATACCGAGGCTAGCCCTAAAGCTATTTCGGGGAGAACCAGCTATCTCCGAGTTCGATTGGAATTTCTCCGCTACCCCCACCTCATCCCCGCATTTTTCAACATGCGTGGGTTCGGGCCTCCAGTGCGTGTTACCGCACCTTCACCCTGGACAGGGGTAGATCACACGGTTTCGGGTCTACGTCCACATACTAAATCGCCCTATTCAGACTCGCTTTCGCTGCGGCTCCGTCTTCTCGACTTAACCTTGCATGTTAAACGTAACTCGCCGGTTCATTCTACAAAAGGCACGCCATCACCCATAGATAGGGCTCTGACTTTTTGTAAGCACACGGTTTCAGGTTCTATTTCACTCCCCTTCCGGGGTGCTTTTCACCTTTCCCTCACGGTACTGTTTCACTATCGGTCGCCAGGTAGTATTTAGCCTTAGCAGATGGTCCTGCTGGATTCATACGGGGTTTCACGTGCCCCGCACTACTCGGGATCCGTCTCGGAGAGAACACAGTTTAGGTTACAGGGCTTTTACCTCTATCGCGGGCCTTTCCAGACCTCTTCACCTACCATATTCCTTTGTAACTCCATGTGAGACGTCCCACAACCCCTAAGAGCAAGCTCTTAGGTTTAGGCTGTTCCGCGTTCGCTCGCCGCTACTGACGGAATCACTATTGTTTTCTCTTCCTCAGGGTACTTAGATGTTTCAGTTCCCCTGGTCTGCCTCTACATCTCCTATGTGTTCAGAGATGAGTAACTGCGAATTACCACAGCTGGGTTTCCCCATTCGGACACCCCCGGATCAAAGCTTGCTTACAGCTCCCCGAGGCAGTTTCGTTGTTCGCCACGTCCTTCGTCGGCTCCTGGCGCCTAGGCATCCTCCGTGTGCTCTTATTAGCTTAACCTTGATTTTTCCTAAGAAAAATCTCACTAATAACATTTACTTGTTTGCACAAGTTGCTAAAAGATGTTCTAAAACGCAAATTCGTTTCGGTATCCAGTTTTCAAGGATCAAGTCTTACTTGAGAGCTTAAACTCTCAAAACTGAGCAACGAGTGAGTAACAGGCCTAAACCTGAGATTTTGGAAGTTTAACTTCCGATTTGAATGTCTTCATTGCAGAAGACGATTCTCCATAGAAAGGAGGTGATCCAGCCGCACCTTCCGATACGGCTACCTTGTTACGACTTCACCCCAATCATCTACCCCACCTTCGGCGGCTGGCTCCCTTGCGGGTTACCCCACCGACTTCGGGTGTTGTAAACTCTCGTGGTGTGACGGGCGGTGTGTACAAGACCCGGGAACGTATTCACCGCGGCATGCTGATCCGCGATTACTAGCAATTCCGACTTCATGCAGGCGAGTTGCAGCCTGCAATCCGAACTGAGACCGGCTTTGATGGGATTGGCTTCACCTCGCGGTTTCGCTTCCCGTTGTACCGGCCATTGTAGTACGTGTGTAGCCCAGGTCATAAGGGGCATGATGATTTGACGTCATCCCCACCTTCCTCCGGTTTGTCACCGGCAGTCACTCTAGAGTGCCCAACATTACTTGCTGGCAACTAAAGTTAAGGGTTGCGCTCGTTGCGGGACTTAACCCAACATCTCACGACACGAGCTGACGACAACCATGCACCACCTGTCTCCTCTGTCCCGAAGGCCGCCACTATCTCTAGTGGATTCAGAGGGATGTCAAGACCTGGTAAGGTTCTTCGCGTTGCTTCGAATTAAACCACATACTCCACTGCTTGTGCGGGTCCCCGTCAATTCCTTTGAGTTTCAGTCTTGCGACCGTACTCCCCAGGCGGAGTGCTTACTGTGTTAACTTCGGCACCAAGGGTATCGAAACCCCTAACACCTAGCACTCATCGTTTACGGCGTGGACTACCAGGGTATCTAATCCTGTTTGCTCCCCACGCTTTCGCGCCTCAGCGTCAGTTACAGCCCAGAAAGTCGCCTTCGCCACTGGTGTTCCTCCACATATCTACGCATTTCACCGCTACACGTGGAATTCCACTTTCCTCTTCTGTACTCAAGTCACCCAGTTTCCAGTGCGACCTCAGGTTGAGCCCAAGGTTTAAACACCAGACTTAAATGACCGCCTGCGCGCGCTTTACGCCCAATAATTCCGGACAACGCTTGCCCCCTACGTATTACCGCGGCTGCTGGCACGTAGTTAGCCGGGGCTTTCTTCTCAGGTACCGTCACTCCGATAGCAGTTACTCTACCGGACGTTCTTCCCTGGCAACAGAGCTTTACGATCCGAAAACCTTCATCACTCACGCGGCGTTGCTCCGTCAGACTTTCGTCCATTGCGGAAGATTCCCTACTGCTGCCTCCCGTAGGAGTCTGGGCCGTGTCTCAGTCCCAGTGTGGCCGTTCACCCTCTCAGGTCGGCTACGCATCGTCGCCTTGGTGGGCCGTTACCCCACCAACTAGCTAATGCGCCGCAGGCCCATCCCTCAGTGACAGATTGCTCCGTCTTTCATTCTTCCTTCAGGAGAAAAAAGAAATTATCCGGTATTAGCTACCGTTTCCGGTAGTTATCCCAGTCTAAGGGGCAGGTTGCCTACGTGTTACTCACCCGTCCGCCGCTAAGTTATTTTGAAAGCAAGCTTTCAAAGTGACTCCGCTCGACTTGCATGTATTAGGCACGCCGCCAGCGTTCGTCCTGAGCCAGGATCAAACTCTCCAATTAGTATTGAAAAGAGCGATATGCTCATTTTGAAACATCTGACGAGAAAATTAATTCTCTAATTTTGGATTTCACTTTCGTGATTTCCTACTCACTCGTTGTTCAGTTTTCAAAGATCAAGTTCTCGTTGGCGCCGTTTAATGTCTCAGCAGCAACTCTTATACTATATCATGTTCAGCCGTTTAATGTCAAGCTCTTTTTTTAACTTCTTTTTCGAGCTCGGCATGTGTGTTTATCGGCCAGAAATAGAATATATCATGTATAGAGATTCATTGCAACACTTTTTTTCAAACAAATTAGTATTAAGCTATATATCCTCATAACGATACCAGAATCTTTACCTTCTGATCAACAGTAGCCAAGGAGAACCGCCGCTAGACAGCTCCCCTGTGCTCATTGTTGTATAAATACTATTCGTTTGTACGGTTACGCATATGCGGGAATAGCAGTACGTCACGAATAGATGCAGAATTGGTAAGCAACATGATCAAACGGTCTACACCGATTCCCAGTCCACCTGTAGGAGGCATACCATATTCCAAAGCACGGATAAAGTCATCGTCCATTTCATGAGCTTCGTCATTACCTTGCTCTTTCTCCTGGATTTGTGCTTCAAAGCGTTGACGCTGGTCGATCGGATCATTCAATTCACTAAATGCATTCGCATGTTCACGACCCACAATAAACAATTCAAAACGATCGGTGAAGCGTGGATCCTCATCGTTTTTCTTCGCCAGTGGTGAGATTTCAACCGGATGTCCCATTACAAAGGTAGGCTGAATCAGAGTTTCCTCTACAAATTGCTCGAAGAAAGCATTAAGGATATGACCGAAAGACATGTGCTTTTCTACAGGTACACGGTGCTCTTTTGCCAGAGCCTGTGCTTCCTCATCTGTCATATGAACACTGAAATCAACACCGGTTACTTCTTTAACGGCATCAACCATAGTTACACGACGCCATCCTGGTGACAGATCTACCGGCTTGCCTTGATAGTCGACCTGTTGAGTTCCTAATACCTCTTGGGCAATATGAGCGATCATATTCTCCGTAAGGTTCATGATGTCCTTGTAATCAGCATAAGCTTCATACAGCTCAATCATAGTAAACTCAGGATTGTGACGAGTCGAAATTCCTTCATTACGGTATACACGACCGATTTCGTATACTTTTTCCAGTCCACCAACAATAAGACGTTTCAAATGAAGCTCAATAGCAATACGCATATAAAGCTGCATTTCAAGCGTGTTGTGGTAAGTAATGAACGGACGCGCTGCAGCTCCACCGGCAATCGCATGAAGTGTAGGTGTCTCAACTTCAAGATAGCCAAGTGAATCCAAATAACGACGCATAGATTGAATGATTCTTGAACGAGCAATAAAGGTCTGTTGAACTTCCGGATTAATAATCAAATCAACATAGCGCTGACGGTAACGCAGCTCTACATCTTTAAGACCATGATATTTCTCAGGAAGCGGCAACAAGGACTTGGACAAGACTTCGAGATTATGCACTTTGATGGAGGTCTCGCCTGTTTTGGTTTTGAATACTGTTCCGCGAACGCCGATGATGTCTCCTAGATCGAGAACATTGAACGCTGCGTATTGCGTTTCAGGAATGCTGTCTTGACGAACATAAAGCTGAATTCTTCCACTGAGATCTTGGATATGCGCAAAACTGGCTTTACCCATAACACGTTTTGCCATAATGCGACCCGCTATGCTGACTTCAGCAGATAGCTCGTCCAATTCTTCTTTAGAAAGTCCATCATACTTCGATACTAGTTCGCCAGCATTAGCTGTACGCTCATACTTTTTGCCGAAAGGATCGATACCAAGTCCTCTTAGCTCGTCCAATTTGGCACGGCGGATTTGCAAAAGCTCACTAAGTTCGTTCTCTGCATTCTCCACATTATTCATTTCCTCGGTCATGCTATTCATCCCCTTGCAGATATAAATCCCTTATATTTTGAAAAAAAGCTTCCCTAAGGAAGCTTTCCCAAACAATGTTCCCTTATCTGCCTGCATACAAGAAAACTACTTATACATTCGGCAGCACATCTATTTACAGACTATAAGATCTGTACACTACTTCATTCTGATATCGAGAATTTTATATTGAATAACGCCTGCAGGTGTATTAACGTCAACAATCGTGCCTATTTTCTTGCCGATGATGGCTTTGCCTACTGGACTTTCGTTGGAGATCTTATTATTCAGTGGATCGGACTCCGCTGTACCTACGATCGTGTATTCCATAGTGTCACCATATTCCAAATCTTCAACACTTACAGTAACACCGATACTTACCACATCAGTAACGATCTCGTCGCTATTAATGATGCGCGCGTTGCGAAGCATCTTCTCCAAGGTGATAACGCGTCCTTCGATAAAAGCCTGCTCATTCTTCGCGTCTTCATACTCCGAGTTCTCACTGATATCTCCGTAGCCAATCGCTACCTTAATCCGTTCAGCAACCTCGCGGCGTTTCACAGATTTGAGGAATTCCAGCTCATCTTCCAGACGCTTTAGCCCGTCCGGCGTAAGGATGACTTCTTTATCGCTCATCTCAACCGATTCTCCTGTCGTATACATTTATTGAAAACACCATACTATATGCTAATCTAGGAGGATAAGAACCCTCCCTGCTGCATTGCTCTTACTGTAACGGCGATTTTATACTGTGAAATTATATTGGAACCGCTACAAAATGTCAATGACACCACATATAAAGTGGGATGTGTTCAAAAAGCGTAAGGAAAACAACGTTTATACTGCGGAAGCAGACATTTCATTACCCTTATTCTCTTCTTCATGCTTTAGTTGAACGACAAAATCATTCAAAATCTTCACCATTCCATCACGTTCTGTCTCTAACATGAGCACATCCTTTACTCGTGCAGCAGACTTCAGGCCTTTTAAATACCAAGCCACATGCTTACGCATATCCCGAACGGCTACTGCTTCTCCCTTAAGTGCAACCAGCCGATCCATATGAAGAATGGCAACCTTAATCTTCTCATCCAATCCAGGTTCAGGCATCAGTTCCCCGGTGCTTAAATACTGAATCGTACGATACAGCATCCATGGGTTACCTAGCGCACCGCGCCCGATCATCACGCCATCACAACCGGTCTGATCAAGCATAGCCCGAGCATCTTCAGGTGTATTGACATCACCATTGCCGATAACCGGAATGGAGACCGCTTCTTTTGCCATCTTGATATAATTCCAATCCGCACGCCCCGTGTAGAGTTGCTCCCGTGTTCGTCCATGTACACTGACAGCCTTGCCACCGGCACGTTCTACTGCACGTGCATTATCTTCGACAAAAATATGCTCGCTATCCCAGCCAATCCGCATTTTCACGGTTACGGGTTTATCGACAACATCGACAACTGCAGAGACCATTTCATAGATTTTATCGGGATTCAAAAGCCAGCGGGCTCCCGCATCACATTTAGTTACTTTAGGCACTGGGCATCCCATATTGATATCGATAATATCAGCATTGGTTTCTTTATCAACCACTTTAGCTGCTTGCACCAGTGATTCTCTATCCCCGCCAAAAATCTGCAAACTAAGCGGTTTCTCCCGTTCATCTACAAACAACATTTCGCGAGTACGCGTATTCCCGTGAATAATAGCCTTGTCGCTCACCATTTCCGCACAGACTAAACCTGTACCAAACTCTTTAGCGATTAGACGAAAGGCCGGATTGCACACCCCAGCCATAGGTGCCAGAACAACTTGATTTTTCATCTCAATGTCGCCAATCTTCAGCATTCGTATCACTTCCATTATTCCTATTTAAATTGCTTAAAAATTATGAGTCAGGGTTTACCAATTCTTCGGTTGTAACCCCTAATACATTCGCAATTTTATCTAAAATTTGATCTTCCAAACGTCTATTGCCCCTCTCGACTGCGCCAAGCACAGCCAAGGAAATCCCAGTGAGATCCGCAAGTTCCTGCTGAGTATAGCCTTTTAGCTTGCGGAATGCCCTGACCCTCCGTCCCATACGCTTGTTGTCCACAACCGAATTCCTTCCTTTCCGTCTATGTCTTGAAGCGCTGCTGTAATCAACTTGCGGAGTCCGGAAGACTGTTCATTCTGTGGAACGATATCACTGAGCGGAAGCATTACAAATGCACGCTCAAACATACGCGGATGCGGTAACGTTAAATGCGGAGTATCAAGTGTCTGGCCCTCTACCCACAATAAATCTAGATCTACCGTTCTCGGTCCATAGCGAATATCCCGGATACGACCCAGTTGCGTTTCGATCCCCAGCATTACTTCCAGCAAGGTCTCTGGCGCAAGCGTCGTGCGCAAAGCTGCTGCCATATTAAGAAACTGCGGCTGATCTAAATAACCTACTGGCTCTGTCTCGTAGACATTGGAGCAGCGAACTACCGATATTTCATCATGATTATTCAGTCTGTTCAAAGCCTCTGACAGCGTGCCCTCACGGTCGCCCAAATTAGCCCCTAAAGCAATATAAGCCTCTGATTCTTCAGAGGTGGAATGTATATTCATGGACTTTGTTCTCACTTTCTAGTTCTGCGCAGCTCCACAGTCACTCCCTGAAAATGAATGTCGAATGGCGGATGCGGTTTAGTTACCTTTACCGTTACTGCATTGATAACAGTATAAGTGTCCAGTACGGAGGATGCAATATATTCTGCCAGAGCTTCAATTAACTTAAAGGACTTTATTTCGACAATGTTTTTGACCAGTTCATGCACTTCAGCATAGTTTACGGTTTGGTTCAAATCATCGTTCTGGCCCGCTCCCTGTAGATCGAGTTCCAGCTCCAAATCAATGTAAAAACGTTGGCCCAGCTTACGCTCTTCTTCAAACACACCATGATATCCGTAATATTCCATTCGATGCAGTGTCATTTTATCCATCTTTAAACCCGCCCTTTTTATAAAATATCTTTATTCACGCACCAATGGAGGTGCAGCATACAACATCGCATCACACATCTTGACCGTTCGTTTTATTAGGGATACATCATGCACTCGTACGATCTGGCAGCCCTGAGCAATACCAAAGGCTACTGTAGCTGCGGTACCTTCCACAACATCATCAGCGGGCAAATCAAGTACGGTCCGGATGAATTTTTTGCGTGAAGTCGCCAGTAACAGTGGATAGCCAAACTCAGTCAACCCGTCCAAAAGCATCATCGCCTGCAAATTTTCATTAAAATCCTTCGCAAAGCCGATCCCTGGATCCAAGATGATATTGGCCGGCTTCACTCCTGCGGCTAAAGCAAGATCAATACTTTCCTTAAGGTCTGCCGACATATCCGCACTTAGATTCGTATAATCACGGTCCTGCCGGTTATGCATCAAAATAATGGGACAGTCCGCATCAGCTGCCACTGCCGCCATTTCCGGATCAGCTTTACAGCCCCATATATCATTAATGATATGGGCACCAGCAGCAATAGCTTGGCGTGCCACTTCAGCTTTGTACGTATCTATAGATAACGGAATATGCGGTGCCGCTCGATGAATACTCTCGATGACAGGCAATACACGAGCTAATTCCTCTTCAAGCCCCACTGGTTTATGACCAGGACGGGTAGATTCTCCACCAATATCTATAATATCAGCACCGTCTGCGGCCATTTGTAGCGCATGTTCTACTGCTTTGTCCGGATCATCCCAAAGTCCTCCATCTGAAAAAGAATCCGGGGTTACATTCAGGATGCCCATAATCAGCGTTCGCTTTCCCAATTCCAAATCAGTATTTCCACAGCGGTATGTCCGCTTGAATATGGCTGGTCTCATTTCGATATTCCCGTCCTTTCTCTATAGAATGAAATCAAATCCGAAGTCATTCTGCCGCAAAGGCCATCGCCTACGGTAATTTTTTTATCTTTTTCCCAAAGCGTTGTGACCGGGACAATTTCTTGTACGGAATTAGTAAGAAATACTTCGTCGGCTATTTTTAACTGCTCCCAATGATATGCGCCCTCTTCTACCCTAATTCCAGCACTACGAGCCAGCTCCATTACCATTTCCCGGGTAATTCCCGGTAGAATCCCAGCTGAGATATCTGGAGTGTGGAGAATATTGTTTTTTATAAAAAAGATGTTACTGACAATGCCCTCTGCTATGATCTCTTGTGCAGTCAACATCAGTCCTTCAGCACCATTCGCCGCAGAGGCATAACCCCTAAGCTCACGCTTGGCCAAAATATTATTCATATAATGCAGAGACTTGAATCGCACTGCTCCCTCCGGAGTGTTACGCCTTAAGGACAACAATTGCAGGTCTTTGCCTTCGCTATATATCTTTTCGGATACTTTCGGCAGCGCTTTGATGTACAGCAAATGATTGGGTTCGCAATAGTCGCCCGCAGGTAATCCGAGAATATCCTCACCAGCGGTCACGGTATAGCGTATATAAGCTTCTTTTAATTCATTTTTGTCCATAACACGCTGGATCCACTCCTGCAGCTGTTCAACATCCTGCGCAAATGGAATACCAAGTTCCTTGCAGCCCTCTGCCATACGCTTCAAATGACGCTCCAGTAGAAAAGGCACTCCCCCATACGTCCGAAAGGTCTCGAACAATCCTATGCCGTATAAAAAACCGTGATCCAGGGCGGAAACCACGGCTTGTCTTGCATCTATGACACCATTGTTAAATCCTATATATTTCATGCCGTTTCTCCGGCTCTCCGTTTCAAGAAATTACGCAGCATCGTATGACCATGATCCGTAATAATCGATTCCGGATGGAATTGCACACCTTCGATAGGGTATTCTTTATGGCGCAGTGCCATAATCTCCCCTTCTTCGGTCTCCGCTGTAATCTCCAGACAATCCGGCAGACTCTCGCGCTCTACAATCAAAGAATGATATCTCGTTGCCGTAAAGGGAGACTCCAGACCTTCAAAAACCGACGTGCCCTTATGATGAATCGGGGATGTTTTTCCATGCATCAAACGTTCTGCACGAATAACATTTCCACCAAATGCTTGGCCTATCGCCTGATGCCCAAGGCATACGCCGAAGATCGGAATAATACCTTTGAAATGATGTAACAATTCCAAACTGATCCCCGCTTCATTAGGTGTACATGGTCCTGGAGAAATTAAAATATGATTGGGAGCCATTTTTTCAATCTCTTCAATGGTAATTTCATCGTTGCGGTGTACTTTAACCTCTTCCCCAAGTTCACCCAAATACTGTACGAGGTTATACGTAAAGGAATCATAATTATCGATGACCAAGATCACAGTGTTTCTCCCCCTTCGGCGCCGCTGGTAGTTTGGGATTCCTGCTGTAACTCACTACAGAGTACTGCCTTCACTACCGCTTTGGCTTTATTATGGCATTCACGGTATTCACGGTAGGGATCAGAGTCGATCACGATGCCCGCACCTGTCTGAATATATCCGACTCCATCCTTTACAGCCAGTGTTCTAATAATAATATTTAATTCCATATTTCCGTTATAGTCAATAAAGCCCATGGATCCTGTATACGGCCCACGCCGAACCGGCTCCAGCTCTTCAATGATTTCCATTGTTCTTACTTTGGGCGCGCCTGTAATCGTTCCCCCTGGGAACAATGCTGCGATTACAGCATAAGCATCCTTATCCGGTGCGACCTGGCCCTCTACCTGCGAAACGAGATGCATCACATGAGAGTAGCGCTCCACCGTCATCAGCTCAGGCACGCTGACGGATCCATATGCAGCGACACGCCCGATGTCGTTGCGCTCCAGATCGACAAGCATAATATGCTCGGCGATCTCCTTTTCGCTCCCGCGAAGCTCCGCCTCCATGGCGGCATCCTCCGCGGGAGTCAGGCCTCGCCGCCGGGTGCCGGCGATTGGCCGTGCGCTCACTTTGTCCCCGTGCAGCTTGACGAGCAGCTCCGGTGAAGCGCTGGATAGCGCGAAGCCGGGCGACCGCAAGAGCCCCATGTACGGGGACGGATTGAGCTTGCGCAGCCATTCGTAAACATCCTCCGGCGAGGACTTCAGCTGCGCCTCCTGGCGCAGCGAGAGGTTCACTTGAAATACATCGCCTTGGCGGATGTATTCCTGAACGTCCAGCACGGCCTGCTGGAACTTCTCAGGTGAGAAGGCCGAGGTCATACCCGGCCACTCCCCTGAGGAATCTGTGAGGGCCTCAATGCTACCTTTGACCTCTTCGTTCAATCCCGAAGCAGCGGATACCAACTGCCACTGCTCTACCATTCGTCCAGCCTGTTCTATAGCACCGAGATAAAGGTTCTGCAAATCCTCCATCCCACATTCTGCTGGAACCAGGACGTGAACAGCACAATAAAGCACATGCTCTTCGTGATCATAAATCCATACCTCATCCATCCTCATAAAGAGATAATCAGGAAAACCGGGATCATCTTGTGCGAGAGACGGTAAACGCTCCAATGAGCGAACCACATCGTACCCTATAAATCCAATACATCCACCGGTAAATGGAGGAATGCCCTGAACGTTTAGACTTGGCGAGGTGAAACCTGACATCCATTGCTGTAGCAGCTCTAGCGGCTGACCTAGCAGCGTTGTTGTCTCATGTGAACCCTCATCGGCTGTATGACCCAATGATTCGGGAGAAAGGCTAAACACCTCAGCGCCTTCTCCCTTGCCTTTTAATATTGATACAGGATTTAAACCTAAGTACGTATAGCGGCCACCCTTGCCACTCTCCAACACTACGGAGTATTCGGAAGCTAGTTCCCAGGCCTTCTTCCAGGATGCGGGCAGTTCCCCCGAGCACTTGGGTGATTTTATAATCAAGGGGAACATGCTCCAGTCTTCAGCTGCCCATTGTTCCCACTCATTCCATGTCGTTATGATTTCCAAAGCCATCCTCCTAAAAGTTTTGTCTAGCATAATCCTACAGTTTAATCTTCGGGACAAAACTTACTTCGTAAGCATTTGCTTAGTTTTATCTAGCAATTACTTATTATTAATCATCAGTAGTATATTGCCTGTCAGTATACTGTACTTAAGGCATTATTGAAAAGCCCCCAGCTATAGGAAATTATTATGGCTTTTAAGTCTTCAGTAAAAACCATAGCATTTTTCAAAAATAATAAATTACCACGTCTAGGTCGTCATATATACATAGAGCCTTTTGCCCATATAATCAACGAAAAGAGTCTCCATCACCACCAGAAAAGTGGTATGAAGACTCTTATAAATTACGTTATTGCAAACAATTACGCTTCGAAATTGTAAAGTGGTGTACTCAGGTAACGTTCACCATTACTTGGGATGATGACAACTACCTTCTTGCCAGGACCGAGGTCTTTAGCAACCTTAAGTGCTGCAAATACTGCTGCACCGGAAGAAATGCCAGACAAGACGCCTTCTTCTTTAGCTACACGGCGTGCAGTTTCGAATGCTTCATCGTTCTCAACATGGATGATCTCATCATAAATGTCCTGGTTCAGGATTTCAGGAATGAAGTTTGCTCCGATACCCTGAATTTTGTGAGGGCCTGGTTTGCCTCCTGCCAAGATTGGAGAAGCAGCAGGCTCCACAGCATAGATCTTCACGTCAGGATATTTGCTCTTCAGCACTTCACCTGCACCCGTGATCGTTCCACCTGTTCCGATACCTGCAATAAAAGCATCCAGTGGGCCTCCGATGGACTCAATAGCTTCAACGATTTCAGGTCCAGTGGTCTCACGGTGGATCTTCACGTTCGCTTTATTCTTGAATTGCTCCGATGGGAAATAGCTTGGGTTCTCTTTCAGAATTTCTTCCGCTTTCTTAACCGCACCATTCATGCCTTCCGATCCTGGAGTCAGAACCAATTCTGCTCCGTATGCACGAAGTAGATTACGGCGTTCCAAGCTCATGGTTTCCGGCATTACGATAACTGCCTTATAACCTTTAGCCGCAGCCACAAGTGCCAAGCCAATACCAGTGTTACCACTGGTTGCTTCTACAATTGTACCTCCAGGCTTCAGTAGACCTTCACGTTCAGCTTCTTCAACGATGCTGATTGCGATACGGTCTTTTACGCTTGATCCCGGATTCTGATATTCCAATTTCAAATAAATATCTGCGGAGCCTTCCTGTGCCAGACGATTCAAACGAACGAGCGGAGTACCTCCGATCAATTCTGTTACGTTGTTAACGACTTTAGCCATGAGCAAAAACCTCCTTAGAATGATAAATGCGATATAAGAACGTAAATTGTGACTTTACTCTTCTGTATGTGTGTCCCTATTATGCAATAATAACTGCTATAAAGGGGTATAGATATTGGACCACCGTTAGTTATTTCCGACTAAAACGGTAGGTTTTACGTTAATATCATATTATCAATCTTGCAGGCTGTTGTCAATATTTATTGCCACATCATATTTCGTGCGCAAATCACTCTCCACTTGCTGTAGAGGGGGTGCTTGCTCCAACGCCAGCTCTTGACGTATCAGCGCCCGAATTTCCTTTTGATCAGGAATATTTTGTGTGTGAATACTCTCTAGTCGAATGATAGCGAAGTCGTCCTCCGCCTGAATCGGCCCCGCTATATCACCCTCATCCAAACTAGCAGCGGTCTTAAGCAGTCCCTCAGGCCAAAAAGGATCGTCTTCCTCTACTTTGCCCAAACGGCCTCCTTGCAGCCGACTCTCTGCATCAATGGAAACTTCCCTAGCTAAATCAGCAAAATTCTCGCCCTGCTCCAAGCGATCCATTACTTGCTCGCCTTCGTCATAAGATGAAACCTTAATCATGGAGAGTTCCAATTCCCTTTTGGGAGTGAAACGCTCCGTGTTTTGGTCTAAATAAGTATCGATATCAGCTTCCTTAATCGTAATACCATCAGTGGCTATTGCTTGTAAGGTCAGACGATAAGCCGTTTCTGCGAACACTTCCTGACGAGATAACCCCAGCTGAGACTGCATTTGTGCATAATACTGTTCTTCCGATCCGTATCCAACCATAGTTCGTGCAAGTTCTTGCTCAACCTCATCGTCGGTCACGGTAATCCCCAGAGCCTTTGCTTCCATCTCCACAACAATATGATTGATCATTCCAACCAGCACTTCGTGGCCATGCTTTTTTTTGAGCTCATCCATCCACTGCTTATCTGTTATCGGTAATCCGCCTGCAGTCGCTGCATCCGGTGTTTCGTTTTCTGTTGTGTCCCCTTTTAGAAGAGCCATGGCGCGTAAGCTCCAGAACAATAGGCCCCCGAGCATTAAAGTTGCAACAGCCAGAATAACAACCGTATTGCGAAGTGCACGTTCCTGTCTCGTCATCATCCCATGCCCTACGATTTCGCTTGTTCTAAAATGACCTGTAATTCGTCCTTATTAAAAACATAAGCCTCGTTGCAAAAATGACATACAACTTCAGCCTGCTCATCTTCTGCAATTAATCTCTCCAGTTCATCTTGCCCTAAGCTAACCAATGTCTGCTCTACCCGCTCACGCGAACATTGACAAGCAAAGTTAATATCCAGTTCATCCATAACTACCGCATCCGGCAAAAGAAAACGCAGCATTTCTTCTGGCTCTAGACCCTGATCAAGAAGTGTTGTCACGGAAGGCATAGCCCCTAGAGCTTTTTCGATCTCCGTAATCTCCGCATCCGTCAGTCCTGGAAGAAGCTGCACGATAAACCCTCCGGCTACAATCACTGACTCATCGGTATCCACTAATACACCTAATCCAACTGCAGCTGGGGTTTGTTCAGAAACAGCGAAATAATAAGTGAAATCTTCCGCAAGTTCTCCGGAGATGATAGGAATACTACCTCGATAAGGTTCCTTCAAACCTAAATCCTTTATAATATCAATGAACCCTTCAGTTCCTACGGCTCCAGCGACATCCAATTTGCCCATACTATTGCTAGGTAAGTGAATGTGAGGATGGTGTACATAACCGCACACTTCTCCCAATGCATTGGACTCCGCAACGATTTGCCCGATCGGTCCATCCCCTTTGACCATGATACATAGCTTCTCTCTTCCTTTGAGCATAGCGCCCATCATGGCTGCAGCGGTAACTGTACGTCCAAGTGCGGCTGTAGCCATTGGATACGTATCATGTCTGCGCCGCAATTCCTCGACCAATTCTGTTGTGCGGACAGCAAACGCTCTCACTTTACCATTCATAGCCGTTCCACGGATAAGTCGATCCTTCTTTTTTTCCATTGGGTGCATAGCCCTCCTATCTCTTCGCCCTTTAGGCTTCTTTATCTTTATTGGTTACGGTCATAAATAATTCGTAATCCTTCTAGTGTTAACATAGGATTTACTTCGTCGATACAATCCGTCTCCCCCGCAATTAGCGAAGCGAGGCCTCCAGTAGAAATAACCTTCAGTTCCGGAGCGTTCATCTCGATTTTGATACGCTTTACAATCCCCTCGACTTGGCCTGCATACCCAAAAATAATACCAGCCTGCATAGCGTGAACTGTATTACGTCCGATAACCTTTTTAGGCTTCTCCAACTCAATTCGTGGCAGTTTCGACGCCCGCTGGTATAAGGCCTCTGTAGAAATAACAAGACCCGGAACAATCGCTCCTCCAAGATAATTAGCCCCTGCATCGATACAGTCGAAGGTCGTAGCCGTACCAAAATCAACAACAACAAGCGGACATTTATATTGTTCAATCGCAGCCACAGCATTAACAATCCGGTCTGCGCCAATCTCACGCGGATTCTCATAGCGAAGATTAAGTCCCGTTTTTATCCCTGGTCCTACGAGTAACGGATCTTTGCCTATATACTTTATACACATATCCACGATAGTCTTAACCAGAGGTGGAACTACCGAGGATATAATTACACCTTCCACATCTTTAACAGAGATCCCTGACATCTGAAAAAGATTGTGTATCAGCACCCCATATTCGTCCACGGTGGATTGGCGCGCAGTACTTAGCCGAAAATGATGCAACAATTCGCGCTTTCTGTATACACCGAGAACAATATTGGTATTACCGACATCGACAGCAAGCATCATGATGAGGACCCTTCCTTCTTGGCATTAAGGTCTAGACTAATATCCAGACTGGAGAAGGAGTACGTAAGGCGTCCTACAGAAATCACATCCACACCTGTTTCTGCAATCCCACGAACCGTTTCTAACGATACATTGCCGGAGGCCTCTGTCTTGACATGTGGAGCTTTAGCTTTAATCCTAGCCACCGCTTGCTTCATCATCTCGTTAGACATATTATCAAGCATAATAATATCAGCACCTGCTGCCAGCGCCTCTTCGACTTGCTCTAAGTTCTCAGTCTCTACTTCAATGCTCATCGTATGTGGAATGTTCTTCCGCGCACGACCTACTGCCTGCCTAATACCACCTGCACCTTTGATATGATTGTCCTTGATCATAACCGCATCATATAGACCAAAGCGATGATTAAAGCCTCCACCAACACGAACTGCATATTTTTCCAGCATACGATGTCCTGGTGTAGTCTTACGTGTATCTACTAGACGAGTCGGTAATCCATCGAGCACCTGTACGAAAGATGACGTACGTGATGCTACACCGGAAAGACGCTGCATCAAGTTGAGTGCAAGCCGTTCACCCGTAAGAATTGCATGTGTGCTTCCCTCTACCTCAATAATTACAGTCCCTTTTGTCACTGCTTGACCTTCTTCTACAAGGGCTGTAAAGCTAAGCGTAGGATCAACAATTTCAAAAACCAACTCTGCAATCGGGATACCACAAATTACGCCATCTTCTTTAGCATGAATAATCCCTTTAGATTCATGGCCAACAGGTATTGTCATTTGTGTTGTTACATCACCGGAACCAACATCTTCCCGCAGCCAAGCCTTAATGGATTGTACTAGTTCTTCATTGTAACCATTAAACATCATCGCTTAATTCCTCCACTATTCCCAGATCGCGAATTTGAAGCAGGTGCTTGCGCCACTGATCATCACTTCGCTGCGGGTAATCCTCACGGTAATGTGCCCCGCGACTCTCTTCCCGTGCTAGAGCAGACTCTGTCACGAGCAAACAGCAGGTCAGCATATTAGCGAACTCGTATTCCTCGCGTTTAGTCAATACGGATCCAAAGATGGGTAGCTGCCGTTTCAATTCTTCTATTCCCTTAAACAAGGTCTCTTCATTACGTCGTAATCCAGCATATCGAACCATTACCTTTTGTAGCTTCAAACGGCGTTCCACAATAGCTTGAGTTGGCGAATCAACACGCCCTTCGTTGCTACTAACTGATGTTACATCACGTCCAAGCGGAGATAATTGGCGAATCCGCTCAATAATACGATGTCCAAAAACAACTGCTTCCGATAATGAATTGCTTGCTAATCGATTAGCCCCATGTACGCCTGTGGAAGAAACCTCCCCGCAAGCAAACAAGCGAGGAATCGTACTCTCCCCATTCAGATCGGTCTTAATGCCCCCCATCATATAATGCGCAGCTGGAGCCACTGGAATCCAATCACTTGTAATATCCAGTCCATAGCCCATACAGGTCTCATGTATTGTAGGGAAACGATGCTTCACCATTTCTGGGGATTCATGCGTAATATCCAAATAGACAAACGTTGACTTTGTAAGCTCCATTTCACTTACAATAGCCCGAGCTACAATATCTCGTGGGGCTAGCTCAAGCAACTCATGATATCGTTCCATGAACCGCTCTCCATTAATATTGCGCAATACTGCTCCTTCCCCACGAACTGCTTCGGAGATTAGGAATCTAGGAGCTCCAGGATAACTCAATGCTGTAGGATGAAATTGAATAAATTCCATATCTCGTATATGAGCCCCGGCACGATAAGCAATGGCTACCCCGTCGCCTGTAGCTACTTCAGGGTTGGTAGTGTATCTAAATAATTGTCCTGCACCGCCAGAGCACAAAATAGTCGCATCCCCTTGCAGGAATAACCGTCCGCCGCCGGGACGCTGCAACAATGCGCCTACACATTCTCCACCTTCAGTGATGAGATCAATGACATAATGATCATCCCACACCTCAATGTTCTCATGTTCAGCTACCTGTTCAGCCAAGGCACGAACAATCTCATAACCTGTAGCATCTCCATTAGCATGCAAAATACGACGGTGACTATGCGCTCCTTCCTGCGTCAAAGCCAGTACCCCATCTTCCTTATCAAAAAGAGTACCTAAACGAATTAGCTCATGAACTCTATCTGGTCCTTCATTAACAAGTGCATCGACAGCTGTGGATGAGCACAGACCTGCTCCCGCCATTAATGTATCCTGCCGGTGGTAAGCAGGGGAATCGTCCTCAGCGATTACAGCTGCGATCCCCCCCTGTGCATAGCGAGTATTACTCTCCATTACTGATTTCTTTGTGATCATAATGACACGCCGATCTTCACTAGCTTTAATAGCTGTGAACAATCCGGCAATCCCTGAACCGATAACAATACAATCTGTCTTTACTTTAGGAATATCCCGAAGATCAAAATCAACCAAATATTGTGGAATCATGACCGCGTTTCACCTGTTTCAACGAAAGAGTAGCGCATACTACCGGACTTGTAGCATGCGCTCTAGGGAAGTTCTGGCTTTGTCGGCGACAGCAGGCGGTACATAGATTTGTGGCTTCATTGTCTCCAGGCATTTCACCAGTTTTTTTAGATTGTTAACTTTCATATTAGGACAAACAAGAAATTTTGTAGCAAAATGGAATTCTTTATCCGGACTATCTTTACGAAGCTGATATCCTGTACCATCCTCAGTTCCAACGATAAATTGCTTACGGTCAGATTTCCGGCAATACTCGAGAATGGATGTAGTACTACCTACATAATCACCCATGGCCACTACTTCCGGGCGACATTCTGGATGAACTACAAATTCTGCTTCTGGGTATTTCGCTCTCATTTCTACTACATCTTTAACAGTCAACATATCATGAGTGTTGCAATAGCCTTCCCAGATAATCAGTTTTTTGCCGGTCTGATCTTGTACGTATTGACCAAGATTCTTATCGGGTACCCAGATAATTTCTTCAGCATCGAGGGATTCGATTACTTTCACGGCATTGGCAGAGGTACAACAGATATCAGTTTCCGCTTTAATCTCTGCAGACGAGTTGATATAAGTCACCACTTTAGCATTTGGATGTTGCGCTTTAAGCTTACGCAAACCGTCTACATTGACCATATCAGCCATTGGGCAGCCTGCACGTTCATCAGGAATAAGGACGGTTTTGTTTGGAGCCAAAATTTTAGCACTTTCCCCCATGAAATGAACACCGCAGAATACAATAACCTCTGCATCAGTCTCTGCAGCCTTCTGAGCGAGTAAAAAAGAGTCTCCCCGGAAATCGGCAACCTCCTGAATTTCATCACGTTGATAATAATGAGCTAAAATGATTGCGTTTCTTTCCTTCTTAAGCTGTTCAAGACGTATACGAAGTTCTCGATTCTGTTCCTGCTTACGCTCAAGTGCCAGAGCTTCCACCGATTGTTCTCCCCCTTAAATCTTCGCGGCTTTACGCCGGTGCGATGTTATCAAATGGCATGAACCATCATCCGAAAAAATGAATAAGCTGATGTTAATAGTAAGTAATATTAATCACTAATGTACACAACGTTCCAGCCCCTGTCAATGTGACTAGACAGGCTTCCAAGCATGAAATTACCTAAAAATTAAAATAAAAAATCCGGAGAGCAATTACGCTCTCCGGATTAATTTACATCTTATGAATAGTGATCCTGCTTAGGTAAGGCTAGTTCCGCCGCCTTTATTGTCATCATCAGATCCGTCACTACCCTCAGATTCAGGTTTGTTCGGGATTTCCTTTGATAGGTTCGGAGGCGTGGAATCAGTATCTTCAGACTTGCCTTGAATGCGGACACGCACATCACCGATATTATCAATGACAGGTTCGCCAACTTCAAGCGCAACGCCTTCGCCACCCTCAGCCTTACCATCTTCAGAAAGGAATCCTTGTTCAATCAGCTCTTTAATCTGATCAAGCTCAAGTGTTTCCTTCTCAAGTAACGTATTGGCAATCAGGTGCATTTCTTTAGAGTGTTTGAGCAACAGTTCTTTACAACGTTCGTAGCTCGAAGTAATAAAGTTCTGCATTTCTTGATCAATCTCATAAGCAATGGAATCACTATAATTCTGTTCATGCCCAATATCACGACCCAAGAATACTTGGCCTTGAGAAGAGCCGAACTGCATAGGTCCAAGCTTATCGCTCATACCGTACTCCATGATCATGGCACGCACGATGCGCGTAGCCTGTTGGAAGTCACTGTATGCGCCCGTACCGATCTCACCAATAAACAATTCTTCGGCAACACGTCCACCAAGTAATCCAGTAACCTTATCCAAAAGCTCCTGCTTGGTAACGATCATCCGATCTTCCTTCGGAAGCATAATAACATATCCGCCGGCACGTCCGCGTGGGATAATTGTAACTTTATGCACCATATCAGCATGCTCAAGGAAATAACCAGCTATAGTATGGCCTGCTTCATGGTAAGCAACAATGCGTTTCTCACGGTCACTGATAACCCGACTACGTTTCTCAGTACCCACGATAACACGGTCAATGGCTTCATCCACTTCAATCATGGAAATATCTTTGCGGTTACGACGTGCAGCTAGCAATGCTGCTTCATTTAGCAGATTCTCTAGATCAGCACCCGTGAATCCAGTTGTGCGTTTAGCGACAACATCCAGTCTTACATCTTTCGTAAGTGGCTTGTTACGGGCATGAACCTTAAGTACAGCTTCACGGCCTTTTACGTCAGGGCGGTCAACCGTAATTTGACGGTCGAAACGTCCTGGACGAAGTAATGCAGGATCAAGTATATCAGCGCGGTTAGTTGCCGCAACAATAATAATGCCTTCGTTACCACCGAATCCATCCATCTCAACCAGCAATTGGTTAAGTGTCTGCTCGCGCTCGTCATGTCCGCCGCCGAGTCCGGCGCCGCGTTGACGACCCACAGCATCAATTTCATCAATGAAGATAATACATGGTGCGTTCTTCTTAGCGTTCTCGAACAAATCACGTACCCGAGAAGCACCGACACCCACGAACATTTCTACAAAATCGGAACCGGAAATACTAAAGAAAGGAACACCGGCTTCACCTGCTACTGCACGTGCAAGCAATGTTTTACCTGTTCCCGGAGGGCCTACAAGCAGTACGCCTTTAGGGATACGTGCACCGACAGCTGCAAATTTGCGCGGATCTTTCAGGAACTCAACGACTTCGACAAGCTCTTGCTTCTCTTCGTCCGCCCCTGCAACATCCTCGAAGCTGATTTTCTTCTTCTCTTCATTATATAACCGAGCCTTGCTCTTGCCGAAATTCATGACTTTACCGCCGCCACCTTGCGCCTGGTTAAACAGGAAGAAGAACAAGATGAACATAATGACTAGCGGGATAATAGAAGAAAGGAATGTCAGCCAAATGCTGGTACCTTCCATTTTCTTCTGAGTTAATTCAATCCCATTAACATCACTGGCTTGAATCAGTTCATTAATAGCAGCATCTGTTGGAGGAATATATGTGGAGAAGCTTTTCGATTTAGTATCGGCAGGCAACTCTCTATATTCGCCTGTAACTAAAAAGGCATTACCCTCAAACTGAACCGTCAAATCCTTCACATTGTTGCTCTTGATCTCCTGCCGTAACTCGTCGTATCTAGGGAAATCGGCGGCTTCATTTCCATTGCTCACAAACTGGACAATACCCACCACGACTAAAAATAAAATCAAATAAAAACCAGAATTCCGGATGAACCGATTCATCCCCTACCTCCTCTCGCAACACTCAAGTTATTGTACCATAGCCTCTTGGGACACCTCAAATAAAGGAAGCCAAGGGTGCCCGATCCGTATGATCAAGGCAATCAATAGTTCAATTGGAATAAATCTCAGGCTTCAGTACTCCAACATATGGGAGGTTCCGATACCGCTCGGCATAATCCAATCCGTAGCCTACTACAAATTCGTCTGGCAACACGAAGCCTGTATAGCTGGCTTCCAGATTAACCGTACGACCTGAGGGCTTATCAAACAAGGTAACCACATTGATAGAAGCAGCATTGCGGTTGCGGAGTAGCTCAATCAAATAGCTGAGCGTAAGGCCACTGTCAATAATATCTTCAACGATCAAGATATCGCGGCCTTCTACCGATACATCTAAATCCTTAATAATTTTGACAACACCAGAGGACTTGGTGGATGCTCCATAGCTAGATACTGCCATGAAATCCATCTCAACAGGTACTGTAATGGCTTTAACCAGATCTGCCATAAATATAAACGCGCCTTTTAGTACACAAATGACTAAAGGGGTACGTCCTGCGTATTCTTCGCTCAGTGTTCGACCGAGCTCCTTAATTTTCTGCTGAAGTTCCTCTTCGGTGATCAAGACTTCTTGAATATCATTTTGCAACTTGCGAAACCTCCTAAGTTATACTATGAAAGACTTACATCGACCATTACGTTTCTTCACGGTCATCCAGCTCTGCTAGAGACAATAGAAGTACCGAGGTCGTTTGCCGCCCTACTGCGGCATGCATCGAGCGTCTTACGCCCGGAATCCAGACAATATTGCCCAAACCATCACAAACGAGGGGGATCATTGAGCGTTCAGCAGCAGGTATTTTATCATCAATATAAATATCTTTTACCTTTTTGCTTCCGTTTAATCCCATGACTCTTATGGTATCTCCAGGCAATCGGGAACGAATCGTTAGTGGAAAGACCAGTTCATCACGGTCAAACCAAGCCGACATCTTCCCATAATCCTCCCCCTGTACAAAAAAGTTTTCTCTCTCCAGCACCGCCATCGACATCACCTTACCTATTTCCTCCAGCTTAAGCTCGGAATCCGGTAAAAACAGACGATATGTATAGCTTGCCTGTTGCTGCGCGGGCTTGGACGAGAACAAGATGATATCATATTGCCGCACACAAGTCAGGCCTCCACCTAAATCCAAACTCCAGGTGGTGGGATAGCTCTGCAGCGTTCCCCGACGTACAGATTCAATCTTGGAGAAATCAAGGGCAGATAGATTCGCCGACAGATAATTTAATATTAGTTTAATCAAACGCCGTTGTAAAGCGGAGGGTATGGCCGCAAATGAAGCTCTGTTAAAGGTATATTTCCCTTCCCCTTCCGAAACCAGCTCCTCAAAGCATTTTACCGCAGATGCCTCCATATATTCATCCTCAGCTCCTGCAATTTCCGCAAGCTGCACAAGTGACTGTCTCACTCTGCCGTTATACCTTTCCAGAAAAGGAAGAACTTCCAATCGAACAGCATTCCGCTTGTATTTCGTCAGCAGATTAGTTGCATCCTCGGCATAGGTGAAACCTTCATTCTGACATAACCCAAGAAGAGCCGTTTTGTTAATACGTAGGAATGGACGAATGAGTTCCACCTTTTTTTCTGTTCTTTTCCACTTGATACCGGATAGACCCGATAAACCGCTTCCTCGCAATAGACGCATAATCACCGTTTCTGCCTGATCATCCGCATGATGAGCCAGAGCAACGGAGCGCGCCCCATAACGGTGTGCGGTATCAATCAGAAATTCGTATCGCTTCTCGCGTGCTGTCCCCTCAGGGCCGAGTCCACTCTCTTTAGCCAAAGAGGGAATATCGAATTCTGCCAACTCAAAGGGCAGTCCCAATTGTTCAGCCATACCACGTACTAGCTCCGCCTCTTCCTTAGACTCCGCTCTAAATCCGTGATTCACATGAGCGCATATTAAGGTAAGTGGCATAACGTTTAAAGCTATTTCATGCAAAACATGCAAAAGAGCCACAGAATCCGGGCCGCCGGAAACTGCGACTACAATGGTGTCATGGGGCGCCCACAGCTCGTGCTCGGCTGCTGACTCCAATACTGACTCCACCAGTCCATTCATTTGCTCCATATGCGGCCCCCCTTCTCTCTAACTATATGTATAAGTTCAAAACCGAAATACCCAATAAATTGTAAAGGCAAGCACAAACAAGGATACCCCAAAAGCATTTTTGAGCCAGCGAGGTGTGTCCATACTATCCGGACGCTTTCTACGCGAATTGTAAATATGGTTTCGCCAGAGCTCTGTAGCATCAGCGGAACCGGAGAAACCTCCTTTTAACGCCAAACAAATCCAAGAGGATAGTTTCTTGTCGGGTAGATTTCTAGCCAGCTTAAACAGCTCATCTACACTTCTTGTCTGCGGCAGCTGTAGCGCAGCTTTCTTGAGCCCCTCTTCATTCAAAAGACGAAGGCACAGTACAGCAAAAGCGAATAGATCATAACCCTCATCACTCGTGCGGCTACCTGCATTCCAAAAGCCACGGTCATGCCATTCGGTAAACTGCTTCACACTGCGACCAATAGGACTTGTGCCCCCAAAGTCGATCAGCTCCACTTCGCCGTACTTTGATACCATGACGTTCTCCGGCTTCAAATCCCCGAACACAAAACCGCATTCATGCAGTGTGCGCAGCTTATCAAGCAGACCAAGCCCTACCAGGCCTAACCAGTCGGGACCGTTTTTCGATAAAAAGTGATGCAGAGGTTTGCCTTCAACATACCTCATTACATAGAAGGGGACATTATCCCCATTCGCAAAATCATCCGCTTCCAAAAAATAAGAAGACAATGGATTCTCACGACGAGCACGATGCTCATTCCGCTTTCGCCGTGATTGCAGCGAGGTTAGTACATTGATCTCCGATTGAAGTTCAAGTGTATCGTATCCGATTTTTAGCGCGTACCTTTCCCGTCTGCCTTCTCTTTGCACAAGATATACGGTTCCGTTCGCGCCCCTTCCCAGCATCCGCTCAACGACATAACGGTTACCCCGCCATTTGCCGTTAATTAAGGTACCAGTAGGATAGGACGGATTAGACGACATACCCACCAATCATCCCTTCTCTTTCGTCGTGGTCATCACTTAGTCGGCGTCCACGATGTTCATCCAGTGTATCATAACGATAATGTTCAAGCACCTTGAAAATAGCTGGACCCGTCGGTGTCGCGCCTCTCATGTGTAATTTAGAGAATAACGTACGAATACCTGACATGTCATGGGTCCAATCTAGATCAAGCTTGGCATCTTCGCTGCTGTTATTTCCAGGATAATGGAACACAGCAATCTCACTCTTACCTTCCCGTGCTTCCAAACTGAGCGCCAAATCGCGGATAGCATCTTCCACAGCACCCAGTTTAGGTTTCATACTAGCACTGGCATCGATAAGAAGTGCAATGCGCAGCGGTGTTGTTTCTGTCAGTTCATCTACAACTGTAACAACCTGTGAACGTTGAACAGGAGGTAACTGATCCAATGAGCCATCGCCTAGTATCTTTTTTACCTCTTTATTAACCGCCTGCTGGATCGTCTGAACCACGGTCTTGCGTGTCATCATCTGAATCGTCTGTGCCAGTTGTGGCGTTCCGACTATTCGGCTAAGGCCTCCCCCGGCCTTGGCAATGTCGGCAATCTCCCGGCTCCCGAGCTCGCCGATCGTACCATAATCAACTACACCAACCACATTTACGGTGATTCCCTCCTGCAGGGCATGCGCCGCTGCCAACACCGGACTTTCTCCTACATTCGAACAACCGTCAGTAATGAGCATAATTTGCTTCATAACCCTCAACTCCCCCTTTGTTTGAACCTCTGTTTCTAGCATATCCAGAAATGAGAGATTTCAAACGGTCGCTTTTGTTGGGGAAATTTGTGATCTGAACTAAGAGGATAGTGAATAGGGGAACTGCGAGAAATGTTTGGGCTTTCGATCGCTGTTATTATTTGATTTCTCTATTAAAACCGCCCTCTGCGGTTGAAATCAAATAATAAAGGCGAACGCTCCGCTTCTACAGCTCCAAACTTTCTCTCCGTTCCGTACCTTCACTAGTAAACAGTTTAGATCTAAAAAATTACGCGCCAAAGTCAGCGAAACTTTGAAACGTAAATAGTAGAGACCGGCGAGTTTCACATCACAGACTCGCCCCGACTTCCAAGCACGCACGACACTTCGCGTACTTAAACCTCCTATAGCAGCACGGCGCATTGCGCGCACTGCAAATATATAGGCAACACGACACTTCGTGCGTGCTTAAACACACAAGCAATACGGCCCTTCGCGCGTACCAAACATAAAACCTAAGCCTAAACCGAGAAAATTCCTAACTCACCGTACGCGGACGCTCCATTCGGCCGACACCAGGCATATGCAGGCTGGACCATTCCGGATGGAAATGATCTACACGACTGACGACAATCGTCATGTCATCATGGATCTCATTGCCCTGATAACGAATTACCTTATCTAACAGGCTATCCGCCAAATCTTGAGGATCATCCCCCTCAAGCTCTTGGATCAACCGTTTCATCCATATCTCCTTATTAACGGCATATCCTGGCGCATCATAAATACCATCCGTCATCATAATCAAAATATCACCGGCCCGAAGCTGCATGCTAATCAGATCCACATCGATATCTTTAATGATTCCTATAGGCAGATTGCTAGAGGTTATTGGAATGACCTCACTACCCCTCCGGATAAAGCTCGGTGCGGAAGCAATCTTCATAAAAGTTGTCTGTGCGGAATACTGATCGATCAAAGCCATGTCAACGGTAGCGTAGAACTCGTCAGGAGAACGTAATAAGAGAATAGAGTTTACCGACTTTACAGCCAGCTTCTCATCCATACCGGATTGCAGTAGCTTTTCTAACATACCGAGGGCGGCACTACTCTCCATTCTCGCCCGCTCACCATTTCCCATTCCGTCGCTAATGGATACTGCAAAGGTGCCGTTTCCAAGCTCTACGGTACTGAAGCTATCGCCAGATAACATATCTCCTCCTTTAGAAACAACGGCCACTCCTGTGTTTATCTCAAAGGCTTTGGCTGAACCGAAGGTAACCATCGACAATCCTTCCCGAGGATGGACTGCCGTCTCGCTCATGACAGCAATATTCTCATCTAGTATGTCGGAAAGGAGCGGAGCGATCATTTTACGGCATTCATCAAAACCACGAGTATAGGCATGCACCACCTCTATTTCTACACGCCCAGGATCTAAACTTAGGATTTCGATACTATGAATAGACAGCCCTAATTTCTCCAATGTCTCACGGATTTGAGCTTCCTGACGATACATAGCCTGTCCCTCACGTTTTATTTCACGCGCCAGGTCCTCCATAACCTGTGACACGCCCGATAACTGCTCGGCAACAAATTGACGACTATCGTATATTTGTCTTTTCCATCGCATATCATGTTGGTAAAGATCATATTGTCCTTTCATGACTTCAAGCACTTCACCAGTTTTACCGCAAATCCGGCTCCATTCCGGAGGCAGCTGAGCTGCCGTAATATCAGGGCATTCCTCAACAGTAGTCATCATATCTGTCATGTATCTATACGTCTGATAGAATTTTGCATCCCAGCAGTGGGAACGCCGAATGCATCCTGCACAGGCCCCCTCTGTCACCGTACTCATGAAATCCTCCATCTCACGGTCTGACTTCCCTACTTCTCCGGCACGTGGAATCTGCCCAAAGCTGCTCGACAGCTGCTGGAATACCTGTGAGAATTGCGTCACCCGTTCTGCCGTTAAATCCCTGACCCTTCGCGCATATTCGTGTTGCGATCGGCTATGATCTGACGTGCCAGGAACATATTTAGCAATGGCAGATATCATCGCCTTAGGCGTTATAAGAAATAGCACTACCGCTACGCAGGTTTCCCATGTTGAGGCCATCATATCACCCGGACCCGTAAAATAGACGGAAAGGATCGTGGATCCTAGCAACATCCCGATAGATACTGCACCTTTTCGACCACCTTGCATCATTCCCGCTAGCATTCCAGAAAAAGCAAGCAGGCTCATCTGATAGATAGCACTAATATCCGCCAAACTGAGAATCAATCCGGTCACGACCCCAACAGCAGCCCCAAGAGGAGCCCCCCCTGCCATGGCGAAGAGTAGAATCAAATATCGTGACAATATATGCTCCAAAGACAAACCATTAAGGGTCCAGCCCACAAGGCCCGTCATTACTGAGGCAAGTAATATAATAAGGCACAGAATCTCCTCGTTCCTGAGCGCTCTACTTTTTTGCTTATAGGTTAGTAGAGGCAGCGCTTGAATGAACACAAGTGTAAGCACAAAACCTAGTAAAGCATCTAGTGTTGTCATCATAAGCGGATACCAAGAAAGAGAAGGTCCAATAACAATCTGGAACAAGCCAACCATAAACGAAGACACGAACACCATAAGTGGTGCATAGGATAAATCTATTCGTTCATAACTTTCCAAGCCTTTATAAACTAAAAAGAAAATAATCAGCTCAGCAGTAGTAACCAAAGCTCCAGGGAATGGAGTAAAGAGACTTCCAGCTATAATGGCTGCAGCTACAGGTAGAATAGAGTCGCGACGCATAAACACAATGACGGCAAAGTATGCGACAGCAAAAGGGGATAGTTCGTCCAGAATCATGGCTCTACCCAGCAGAAACCCCATGAAACTAAGCAATAGCATCCATTTCTTCGCTGCTATTAGCTGAACATACCGCTGCTTCTGACCCCAAGCTGTAATACGCGTGCGCAATGCTTGTCTCTGCTTCTTATCTTCACTTCCCACTCTTGTCCACTCTGGCAAATTTACCACGTTGCTTTTACTCATTCCCCTACACCACCCGTTTAAGAATTTATGGTACTCATTATATAACCGGGGAATTGAGAAAGTTTGTCAGAAATGGAGGGACACACACAAGAAATTTCCGACAAAAAAGCCTTCATTCATGATCTGTAAAAAAGCGGTTCTATCCCTTGCGGGACGGTAGGTTGATTGGTTTCAAGATTGTTTACAACGTAATTTCACGCGCTGACGCGGCGGTTATTCGTCAGCGATTGCCCTAGAGTTATGTGAGAATGACATGGATGCTGTCGGCAATTTTATATGACATGACAAAAAAACCGCAAGGGCGAAATGCCCCTGCGGTTATTTATGATGTACAGGTATTGGATTATACGCGTTTAGCTCCACGGCCTCCGCGCTTTCCTTCTGTGTTCTTCTTAATCGAAGATATCCGTTCTTCGCTGTCTTTCAGGAATCGCGACATTTTATCCTCGAATGAAGGTTTACCGGCTGCAGGCTTAAATGGACGCCCACCCCGTTCACGATTGAATCCACCGCCGCCTCCACCACTGCCGCCTCCACCGCCGAAACGGTCTCCGCCGCTAGGACGTTCTGGTCTTGGAGCTCTAGGCGGACGTACTTCCGATGCTGGCTTGTCAACAGCCTGCTTAATGGAAAGTCCGATCTTGCCGTCCTTATCGACGTTGATCACCTTGACTGTTACTACATCACTAATCTTCAGATGATCGTTAACATCCTTGACATAATTATCGGCGATTTCCGAGATGTGAACGAGACCTGTGACACCTCCTGACAGATCCACAAATGCTCCGAAATGCGTGATGCCTGTCACTTTGCCTTCTAACTTGGTGCCCACTTCAATTGCCATAGAATAAAATGATCCTCCCTTAAAAATATACAGACGAATATTAAGGTCATCCTGTCTGCGGTGATTTGATTATACAGTAAAGAGCAAAGCAAGGCAACAGAGTAAAAGCCTCTTTTCGCCGCTATTATTGCTCTGATTGCTCTGTTCGAATAGGAGTTTCCCCTTGAGGATAGATATTGTACCATTTACGTGCTAATTGGCCAATATACTCGTCATCATTAAGTCTGGATAATTCATATTTTAATTGAGTTAAAGATGCCATGACATCCTCACTAGTCTCCTGTTTCTTTGCAAGTTCCTCACCCTTGTCCGCAATGACCGCACTTTGAGCGAAGTAAGTATAACCCGCCCAACCAAAAAATACTGCCACAAAGACAATCCACATAAATCTTCTTCTCTTCGCGCCTGCGGCCGAATTTTTGCTATGATTACTTTTCTCTTCCGCAGTAAATCTGTTCATGCAACGTACCCCCTAATTCAAGGTCAGCGTTTCCGCCATTTGGTAATCCATTCAGTGATCCTCACAATCCAGGCGCTATGTGTCAGCCGCGATAACTGTGGAGAGATCCACCTAACAGGTAATACCCAAATTGGTTTGGTCAGACGCAGCAGAAGCTTAAAGATGAACCGCAGAATACGACCTAGTAGCTTTAGCAGCCCTAAAATAAATCGCCAAAGCCAGAGAAGAGGTGTACCTATCAGGATCTCCACAAGTCTCCACAGCAACCTGCACATATACTGAACCGATTGAATTAACCTTAACACAAAACGCCGCACCGTAACACTGAAGATTAAAAAATAGATCCATACTCCTAGAAACAAACCTAGAAAGACATAAAACCGCAATTGTCCTTGATTTCCGGCATACAGCATACGAAAAACGAGCAAGGCGGCCCAAAGCCAATACAGTAGATCTAGCATGGCATTCAGCCATTTGGGAAAATTGAACTTCAGCGACAGCACCCGGTAGCTGTCATAGGCCAGTCCCATTGCCAGCCCGGCCATGATCATGTAGAACAGCGTCACCCACTGGACTGCAGGATTCATTTAAATAGCTTACCGAGCAGACCTTTATTTTTGCCCTGCGATCCGGGATCGAGATAAATCAGGGAATGTACATTGCCCTCTAAGGACAACATTCCGTTCTCCAGACTTAAATTTTTGATATGTAAATGATTCCCGCGAATGGTGAGATGGCCGAGTTCTGTACGAAGCAAAAATTCCTCGCTGTCGAAGCTCTCCACATTTTGCACGCCCGTCAACTCCAGCTGCTTCCGACTGCGCATGTGCAGATCATGCTGTTTGTTTACCTTTCCTGGCTCAATCATAGCATGTACCCCTCCTTCTTACCTCTAATCTATGGCAGAGGCAGAAGTTATAGAACATCCCGTCCCACTAAAAATAATAGAAACAAAAAGAAGGCACAACTCTACAAAATGTAAAGTTATGCCTTCTTCTATTACTCTTACCAGTCCAGTCCGCTGCTTTTGGCAACAGGCTCTTCCCGAACTAGAGTATACATACCAGCGGCCTCGTCCTTGCGAGTCGTTTCGACCAGCTTTTCTACTTTGACCGTTACAAGCTTTTGTCCAAATTGTACAGTAATCTCGTCACCGATCTTAACTGCACTACTAGGTTTAGATTCCCGCCCGTTAATCAGTACCCGGCCTTGTTCGGACACATCCTTGGCCACTGTACGGCGCTTAATTAAACGGGACACTTTCAGGAATTTGTCAAGACGCATTAGTTAACGGCTTCTTTAAGCTTGTTACCAGCTTTGAAAGCCGGTACAGTCGATTCTGGAATTTCAATCGTAGTGCCCGTTTGCGGGTTGCGACCAGTGCGTCCTGCACGTTTGCGAGTTTCAAAAGTTCCGAAACCGATCAGTTGGACTTTATCACCTTTTGCCAAAGCTTCTGTAATCTCACCCAAGAATCCGTTCAATACTGCTTCTACATCTTTTTTTGCCAATCCGTTTTTCTCGGAAATGTTGTTTACCAAATCTGTCTTGTTCATAATTTAAAGTTCCTCCTAGGATACGAAAAAATAAATGAAACGAGAATCACCACCATAATATGGGGCGAATCGCATTTCGTCTTTATGTTATTCTTGATGTCACCTTAAAATCCTGCCACGATTCGTCGTTTTTTTAAAAAAGAAGCAGTTATTTCTCAGAAATCGTCGCAGAATCTATTCTATAGCACTATTAAACTACTGACCACATTCTAAATCAGAAAATAAAAGCTACATCCACAGCATTGCCCCATTTTTGAGTCCATATACCGTAAAGAGGCTGTGAATTACTAGACTTTTCGCTCCTCAGCCTTAGCCTCTTGCCATAGTTCTTCCATCTCTTCCAAACTACTATCCTTAACGCTCGTTCCCTTGCGCTGCAAGCTTTGCTCAATATATTGAAACCGGCGCACAAATTTGCGGTTAGTCCGGGTTAATGCCTCTTCCGGATCTGCACCGATAAAACGAGCGACATTCGTAACTGCAAACAACAAATCCCCAAGTTCCAGAATTTGATCATCTGTTGCCGCATCTGTGTCAATCGCCTCCTGCAGCTCATCAATCTCCTCACGAATCTTGGCTATGCAATCCGTAGCGTTGTCCCAGTCAAACCCCACCTTGGATGCTTTTTTCTGAAGCTTGTATGCCTTCATAAGAGCAGGCAGGTCACGCGGAACACCACTAAGAACGGATAATTCCTCTGGCTTCACACCTTTACGCCGCTTCTCTTCTGCCTTCATGCCCTCCCAGTTCTTCAGCGCTTCTTCGGCATCATTCGCATTGGTATCCCCAAATACGTGAGGGTGACGGAAGATAAGCTTATCATTCAGCCCTTCAATGACGTCATACACGTTGAACATGCCAAGCTCCTCCTCCATTTGAGAGTGAAGCATAATTTGCAGCAAAAGGTCGCCCAGCTCCTCTTTCATATGATCGGGGTCATCCTCATCAATCGTTTCAAGGACTTCATAGGTTTCTTCGATTAAATTTTTGCGCAGGGATTCATGTGTCTGCTCCCGATCCCATGGACAACCTTCCGGGCTTCGAAGAATATCGACAATCTCATGCAGACGGGCAAAGGTACGATTCCTTAGATTCTCGTCACGATTCGCAGGTACATAAACTAACGACAGGTTGCCATAACCGTCGAGTCGATCCAGTTCGTACAGTGGGACTCTTACAATACTTTCTTCGTTCTCGACACCGAGTGCATGCCCCACAACAACTTCATATTCAGGCGGGTACAGCTCCATCAAACATAATTTTGTCTCCGAGGCTGTAAAGCTATCGTACACCTGACCAATCAGAGTATGTAGTTCAGGCTGAAGCTGAGCACTGCGAATGCCTGAAGCATCTAGTAACTGAAACCCTTCAATGGGGTCAAACCCCAGTCGAACAAACGCCTCGTCGAGAAAGCTCTCCCCACCCAATATTTGCAGTTCAATGCCTTCCTCAGGACACCGCTCGCGCAGCTGCGAAACCGCTGATTCCGCAACCATAGGATGACCCGGAACCGCGTAAACAATATCTGTACCGTCTGCTGCTGCTTGAGCCTCTTCAATCAGTTTTGAAGTAATCGCTGCATACACCTCTGGAAACGAGGATAAAGATTCATACAATCCATCAAAGGACTGGGAAGTTATTTCAAGCTCGGAAAGGGCAGCCATGACTGGATGCTCTTTTGTGCGGACATAGACAACGGATGCTGCCTTCAGCTTCTTTATAATTCCTAGCGTCAATCGATCAGGGTTGCCTGAACCCAGACCGACGACCGTTAATGTTGCACTCATGTCTGTTCCTCCTCTTAAGCGGCTGTCTCAGCAGACCGCATTTTTATATTGTGATGAAAACGTTGATTAAGGGAATAAGCGCAGCTTCTTCAACTTGTCCGCCAGGGACGGGCCGAAGCCCGGAAGCTGGCGAAGCTCGCTCTCGCTAAGGAGCCGAAGGACTATAGCCCCTACGGCAAAGACAGCGCAGCCTGCGAGCACCCCGAGCAGGCTCTGCGCCAAGCTGGCAGTGCGCCCGCCGCCGATGCCAGCGGCCGTAGCCGCAGCGTCCACGCCCCAGCTGGTGGCTGCAGCGGCAAGAGCCAGGCCCGCTGTGAGCAGCGCGGGCCGTGCCAGGGCATCTGCGAGGCGAAGCCGCAGATGGCCCTGGCGGTAGAGCAGCAGCACGTTGAGCGCTGCTGCAAACGAATGCGCGGCCACGCCAGCGATGGCTGCGCCGGTAATGCCCTGCTGCGGAACCAGCAGCAGGTTCAGGGCCGCCTTGAGCAGCGCGGCGGCCAAAAGGTGCAGGGCCGGGGCGCGCACGTAGCCGAGGCCCTGCAGGAGTGCAGCCGAGATGATGCTGACCGTACCGCCAACAGCGGTTAAGGCCAGCCAAGTCATAGTGCTGCTACCGGCGGTATCGCCGTAAAGAGCCATATTAATCGGCTCAGCAAGCACTGCAAGTCCCGCTGACGCTGCCAACCCTAGCAGCCAGAACCAACGCAGCGACAAGCTGCAACGGTTCTCGATCAGCTTCATGTCTCCCTTGTACTTCGCCTCTGCTAAGGCTGGTATGAACACAACAGACAAAGAAGTGGCAATCATCGTTACAATCTGCACTAGTGGCAAACCACGATTGTATATACCAAACTGTGTCATTGCCTCCACTTCGCTTCCTAGAGAGGATAGCAAGCGAGGTACAGTGAATACATCTACAAGACCGATAAGAGGCATTGCGAGCGCGCCAAGCATCACGGGAATTCCATAAGCCAGCAAGGCCCCTGCTTTAACGCCCATAATTCGTTGATTTGAACGCCCCTCATTATCTGCATTGGGCAGCTTTAAACCCTGACTTTCGACAGAAGCGGTAGCATCTAAAGGGGACCCTTGTCTTAACACCCGCCGATGACGTCGCAAAAATAGCAGCATAATCACAAGCCCTGCTGCCCCTCCCCCGGCTGAGCCAAGCAATGCGCCAGCAGCAATGCTCTCAGCTCCTGCACCCAGTGAGGTCAGGTATAAGAGCAGTACAATCATTACTGTAACACGTACGGACTGCTCTACAATTTGTGACACAGCCGTCGGAACCATATTATGAAGACCCTGAAAGTAACCCCGAAGAGCTGACATGATTGGAACAACCACAAGTCCCCACGCACTTGCCCGCAAAGCGGGCATCACATGCGAGTTGCCGACCCACCCAGCTATAATCGGCGCACCTGCATAGGTGATTGCTCCGATAACCAAACCGCTTATGGCTGTTATAACCGCAGATAACCGCAGAATCCGCCGACCCTCGTCATCCCGCCTTCCTGCAGAGGCTTCAGCGACAAATTTGGATATGGCCGCTGGCAGACCCAGCATCGCTACCGTCAACAACATCGTGTACAAAGGATAAACCGTGTTGTATATACCAAATACCGCATCTCCGCCTAGATTTTGCAGCGGGATTTTTTGGAGTGTACCTATAAGCTTTGAAATAATCGCTGCTGCACTTAGAATAAATGCCCCTTGCAGCAATCGTGATGTTTGTGAGTTCGATTTCATAAAGTACCTGCTTCTACAACTTTAATGGGATGAATTTCTATATTATAACGTATGTATACCCACAAGTAGAAACGGTTTTGTAAGAACGACAAAACCCCGTTTGCCCTTTGTATATCTTACCAAAAGGAAAGCGGGGTCTACATTACGGTTATTGCTCCATTTGCTTGCCAAGGAATGCGGCGGCGGTTTCGGCCATTTTCACTTCCATTGACGACATTTTCGCTGAATCATCCTTACTTACCATCACTACACAACCAATAGGATCTCCACCGGAAATGATCGGTGAGGCTACATATGAGGACACCAAATCCGGATGATCTTTAGCGATTTCATAACTGCCTTCGTTGGTTTCCAGTACAGTCTTACGACTATCCATGACCTTCTCCAAAAGAATTCCTACTTGTTTTTCCAAATAGTCTTTCTTGGAGCCACCAGCCAGTGCAATAAAGGTATCACGATCAGCAATCATCGTAATATGCCCTGTACCCTCGAACAAGGACTCCGCGTACTCTTTTGCAAAGTCACCAAGCTCGCCAATCGGGGAATATTTCTTGAGTATGACTTCACCGTCCCGATCGACGAAAATTTCCAGTGGGTCGCCTTCTCTAATCCGTAGAGTACGTCTAATTTCTTTGGGAATAACCACTCGTCCGAGATCATCAATACGCCGAACAATTCCAGTAGCTTTCATTTCACATGTGCCCCGCTTTCTTAAGAAGTATGGTCTTACTACTGTCCATTATGGGAAAGGATAATCCCAGTGATTTATCGTAATATCTGACCATAGTATTCATCTCTTCCCAGATCCTTATACATAAGCTGACATGTATTAATATCTGCATCAAGATAAAGGCCGTTCTGAAGATGTTTCTTCGAACAAGCATAAACGCCTTCGGCGTCCTTAATAAGGACGGTAAGCGCTTAAGCGAGAAATATAAGGAAAAAGTATAGTGTGAAACTTATACTACCTTATATTTATAAAAAGCCATCTTCACATTAAGTGAGGATGGCTTTTCTAAGGTAAGCTTGTCCATTTTTACCGATGTTTATTCAGCAGCTTTTGTAGCACTTGGGGATGCGCTTGGCGCTGTAGTGGCTTCTGTTCCGCTATTTTTTGTTCCGGATTCATCTGCGGCAGCAGAGCTCTTCGGCAGATTGATGCTCTCAATAATGCCTTCCAGATCTTTCTCCATGAATGCTTCTAGGTTCTTGGACACAATGGAGCTCTTAATGCCTTCTTTTTGTTCATCCGTTAACTGATCAAAGGTTTTGTCGGTACGGGACTCCACCTTGATGATGTGGTAACCATAAGAAGTCTCTACAGGATCACTAATGGTATTCAAAGGCAAGGTTTGCGCAGCCTTCTTAAACTCATCTACATACGTTCCTACAGCTTTATCTTTATATTCTCCGCCTGTTTCCTTAGAGGCTGTATCGTCAGTGTATTCCTTAGCGATTGCTGCAAAATCAGCTCCGCCGTCCAGCTTTGCCTTAACTTCCTTCGCGATTTTCAGTGCTTCTTCACTAGTGCGCTCTTTGTTGTTAGCATCGGTCAGACCGATTAGCACATGACGCAAAGTCGCTACCGTAAAGTCACCTTTTGTAGCTTCAAATTCTTTGACAACCTGATCATCTGTCACTTTAAGCAGCATATCCTGATAAACCGTCAGCACACGCTCCATATAACTATGGATATCGCCCTCTGTAACGTCAGCGTCTTTAAGTGTTTTTTTATAATTGTCGCCCAGAGCTTTCTTCAAGTCAGCGATTTGGCTATCAGCCTCTTTCTTCGCCTGCTTCTTCGCTTCATCCGTTGCTTTGGAAGCCAAATATTCAAAGCCCACTTCCTGCTTCAAAATAGACTCCTTAAACGCCTCAATCTCTAAATATTGCGCTTGCTGTGGGGAGAGGAATTTCATGATTTTTTGATCCATAGCAAATTCCTTCTCTGTGATTGTTCCACCTTTATAAGTCGCAACTGCCTTGCTATCATCAGCACTACTACCGCATGCTGCTAGCATAGAAAAGGAAACCGCTGCTACCAATGAAACGAGCAGAACTTTCCATGATTTTTTTTTATTTAACGACATTGTGTAGTTCTCCCTTCGATTTAAAAGACTGTTTAGCTTCCTTAAGAAACTGTTCAAGCAAGTCAAGCAGCTGTTTATCACTTAAGTCTTTCGACTTTACTCGGATACTGGCTTTAGCATCTCTATCGAATTGTACACGTCTTTCGAAGCTATTTCCAACTTTGGCGAGTTTGGCCGTATCCAGAGCGCCAAGACTTCCCTCATAGAAATTCAGGGTAACATCATCACCACGTCTGATCATGGAATCAATGCCATACATTTTTCCATACACTTTCAGACGAGCCACAGTTAATAGATTAACAACTGCTTCAGGCAGTTCTCCGAACCGATCCAAGAGCTCATCCTCAAGCTCAGAAGCATCATCGAAGGATGTTACTGCCGCAACTTTTTTGTAGATTTCAATTTTCTGGATACTGTCGTAAATATACTCGGACGGCAGATATGCGTCAATCGACAAATCAATGACGGTATTGCCCTCTTTGAGCGAGGTATCTTCCTCTCCAAGCACAGTAACCTTACGCTTGCGGATCTCCTCCGCCAGCATTTGTGAGTATAGATCAAATCCTACGGATGCAATAAAACCATGCTGTTCTGCACCAAGTAAGTTACCGGCACCACGAATAGATAAATCCCGCATCGCTATTTTGAAACCAGAACCCAGTTCCGTAAATTCCTTAATAGATTGCAGCCGCTTCTCTGCCACTTCAGTCAGAACCTTGTCCCGCTGGTAGGTAAAATAGGCGTACGCAATCCGGTTGGACCGGCCTACACGTCCACGTAGTTGATAGAGCTGAGACAAGCCCATCTTATCGGCATCATGCACAATAAGTGTATTTACGTTAGGAATATCTACACCCGTCTCAATAATACTTGTGCTGACCAGCACATCGTATTCTCCATCAAGAAAATCAAGGATCGTCTTCTCCAGCTCCGCTTCCGACATTTGGCCATGTCCGATGCCTACCCTAGCCTCAGGAACAAGCATAGAAATTTGAGCGGCCATTTCTTGAATGCCCTGCACACGATTATAGAGATAGTAGACTTGACCGCCACGAGCCAATTCACGCTCTACAGCTTCCCTCGTAAGCGTCTGACTATGCTCAACAACATAAGTCTGCACGGGGAAACGGTTCTCAGGCGGCGTCTCAATAACAGACAAATCACGCACTCCCAGCATCGACATATGCAATGTACGAGGAATTGGAGTTGCTGTCAGGGTAAGAACATCTACATTCGTTTTTAACTTCTTCAGCTTCTCTTTATGAGTCACGCCAAATCGCTGTTCCTCATCCACGATCAATAAACCTAAGTCCTTAAATACAAGGTCCTGAGACAATAAACGGTGGGTACCAATAACCACGTCAACCGTTCCTGCCCGAACGCCTTTTATCGTCTCATTCTGCTCCTTACGGCTGCGGAAACGACTTAGGACTTGAATATTTAGCGGATAATTTGCGAAGCGTTCCCGGAAGGTCTCATAATGCTGCTGAGCTAGAATCGTTGTCGGTACCAGTACAGCCACCTGTTTACCTTCAATCGCTGATTTAAAGGCTGCTCGTATAGCTACCTCCGTCTTACCATATCCAACGTCTCCACAAAGAAGCCGATCCATTGGACGATTCTGTTCCATATCCTTCTTAATCTCTTCAATCGCTCGAAGCTGATCCCGAGTCTCCTCGTAAGGGAACATTTCTTCAAATTCACGCTGTTCCTGTGTGTCCTTCTCAAAACCATACCCTGCTGCACTTTGGCGTTCAGCGTACAGTTTGATTAGATCATCAGCAATATCCTGAACGGAAGAGCGAACCTTATTGGTCACCCGCGTCCATTCATTACCGCCTAATTTATATACTTTCGGCTCTTTATCTTCTGAACCGACATATTTCTGAATCAAGTCAATTTGCTCAATTGGAACCGAGAGCTTATCGCCACCCGCATATAAAATATGCATATAGTCGCGATGAATACCGCTGACCTCCAGCGTGCCGATCCCCATATACTTACCGATACCATGGTTCTGGTGAACAACATAATCACCAATTTTCAGCTCAGTATAACTCTTGATCCGTTCTGCATTATCTATCCCTTTGGAGATCTTCCGTGCCTTCCGCTGCTTCTGAGAGAACATCTCTCCTTCAGTGATAACGGCTAAATGAATAGAAGGCAGCTCAAAGCCTGAACCCAGGTTTCCTTGTACGATCGTTGGCTCATCAATGCCGTAGTCATAAAGGACTCTGCGCACACGTTCAATCCGTTCTTCACTGCTCGCAAGCATCATTACCTTTACACCAGACTTCTGCCAACGCTCCATTTCCGATTTAAGCACATTCATCTGACCATGGAAATCCTGCATCCCACGACTAATAAACCCAAGAATGTTCTGTGGTTGAATGTGTGGGACCTGGCGCAAAAAGATCGACATAAACAGGCTTTGGAACGGACGTTTGTACATCACAACATCTGTCTCGACAGAGAGATCCAGATCCGGCAATGTTTTGCCGTTTTGCATCAGATGGAGGTTCCATTCCGATTCATCTCTTTCGAGCTGTTTCGCCGTTTCAAGCAGTCTTGTCGGCTCATCGAGAATAAGGATCGTATCCTGGGCCATGTAATCAAATAAATGAGAGCGTTCAGGGTATAAAAGACTGATATATTTATAGATTTCAGGAAAATAGGTTCCTTCGCGCAGCATTTCTAGCTCGCGTCCAATTTCTTCTTTTAGACGCAACTTAGCCTGCCGATCCGCCATTTTCTCAAGCTGTCGTTCCAGCATAACAGATGCTTCAGCAGAAGCAGATTCCTGGCGAAATCGGCTCGCTATAATCTCTTTAGCCGGTGTAATCTTCACACTTCGTACTTTATCAATAGAACGCTGATCGACTGGATCAAAAGTTCTGATGGAATCAACCTCATCATCAAATAACTCAACACGATATGCCAAAGGAGAAGTCATTGGATAAAAATCAATAATTCCACCTCTTACACTCAGTTCACCGCGATTCTCAACCCGCTCTACTCTTTCATAACCCATTTCGATCATGGACATCAAGAATTCATCCAGAGCAAGCGTTCCATCCTGAGAAACCGTAACCTGCGCCTCTGCCATAACCTCTGGTGCAGGGAGCAGTCTGCGCACTCCCGAGTAGGGAACTACAACAATACCACGGAAGCCCTGAGCACATTTGGTCAGTACATCAATACGCTGGGCTAATGTCTCTGGACTTGAGACAGCCGCTTCCGCAGCCACAAGTTCATTAGCAGGATAGAGCAGAACTCGTTCCGGGGAAAGCGCTTCCTGTAAATCATCGGCCATTTTCTGAGCCGAAAACATATTATGAGTCACTACAAGCAAGGGACGAGCTGTCTCTTCATGCAGTGCTGCAAGCATGATCTGTCTAGCTGAACCTGTAAGCCCCGATATGAGCTGCTCTTTCATACCTGCAGCTACACCCTGGGTGATAGACTGGAAATCGGGATCCTTGGAAAAAGCTTCTATAATACCTTGTAACAACAGGCGCACCTCTCTTACTAAACAGGCTAACGGAAGTCAAAGCCACCGTCACCTATTATGATTGGAATCGAAAAGAAGCCTCAGCTGTAACGCCAAGGCTTGCGGATGACGATAGAGACAGGCGCTATCACCTACTGAAGCGGACTCGTCAGCAGGCTAAGCTCCGGATTATGCTCTAAAGCCTCCTTGCAATAGTCGCAAGTCACCTTTACCGTGATCTCACCTTCTGAATTATACGCTATTATATCTCTGCGCTCCGCAGGGGTCAAGGAATGAAGGCCCAACTGCATTTCTGTAACATCACTTCTATTAATGCTGCCTAGAGATGTCTTGCAGTGCCTACATACATAGTTTATTGCCATCTATATGCCTCCTGAAGGTACTATATACCTTCAGTATGTCCGGGGAGCATCATCTTTAGCCTCATAACTAACAGAGTTTTACAGGTCAACCATTGAATTTAGCCATCGTCTGTTCGAATGAATTCTGTAAGCTGAACTCCAGTGCATCACAAGTATTAAGGATCATCTGCTTCAGAGGATCGCCTTCCTTTTTAGGAAAAGAAGAGAGAACATAATCCACTATTGCAAAACCCGGTTCAGGGCGAGAAATACCCATGCGTACCCGATTAAAGCTTTGTGTACCTACATGCTGAATGATCGATTTAATTCCGTTATGCCCACCAGCACTACCTTGATAACGCAAGCGAATTTTTCCGATTTCGGTATCCAGATCATCGTAGACGACGATCATATCTTCTAGTTTAACTTTGTAATAATCCATATAAGCGCGAACGGCCTCACCGGACAAATTCATAAAGGTCATCGGTTTAATCAATACGGTTTTGACTCCCCCGATAACCCCTTCACCGATCACGGATTTACATTTGCTTTGGTTGAAGGAAATCCCGTTCTGAGCCGCAAGCTCATCCAATGCCATAAAACCAACATTATGCCTTGTTTTCGCATATTGTGTTCCTGGATTTCCCAATCCGACAATCCATTTCATTATCGAACCTTTCCTTTCCATTCGGGCTCTCCGGCAAGAGAAGTCCGTTTTTGGTACAATAGATCTTATCTACATATCTCTGTGCAACCAGAGCGAAATTATACTCCGAAGACAGGTGATAACCTATGCTACATCAAAGTGGAATCTTAACACATCAGCGCGATTTTCAGTACCATATCCAATATGCTGTGCCTGTGGAAATATACAGAGGCGACGTGCACATTGACATTGGTGTATTGACAGCAGTGGACGAAGGATTCGTAGAGCTGCAAGGGACACTCTATAACCGCAGCATATTCACCTTCGTCTCCCGCGCCGGGTATTGAAGCCAGCGCTTCTACCTGCATCACGCCGATAAGGGTTACATCTCCGAGAGCGGAGGTGTAACCCTTTTGTACAATATAAGAATGTATAAGTTTCACGCTATACATTATCCTTATATTTCTCGCATAAACGCTTACCGTCCTTTGGGGACGCCGAAGGCGTTTTTGCTTGCTATTATTGATTATATTTATTCAATTTCAAACAATTTACTAATCGACAACTCTTCATGAACGCGGATAATTGCCTCACCCATAAGTGGAGCCACGGACAACACTTTGAGTTTAGAAGTTGGGTTCGCGCTGCGAATTGGAATCGTATCTGTCACGATAATCTCTTTAATTGGAGAATTCTCCAGACGTTCATGTGCAGGACCAGACAATACTGGGTGTGTACAGCAAGCGTATACTTCCTTCACGCCGCCTTCCATCAAAGCATTAGCACCAAGTACAATGGTTCCAGCAGTATCGATAATATCATCGATCAGAATGGCTGTTTTACCTTCAATATTACCGATAATGTTCATGACTTCGCTGACATTCGGCTCTGGACGACGCTTGTCTATAATTGCAAGCGGAGCGTTCAGGAAATCAGCAAGCTTTCTTGCACGTACTACACCGCCGTGATCTGGCGATACGACAACTGGGTTCTCGATTTGTTTGGAACGGAAATACTGAGCCAGGATGGGAACTCCCAGCAAGTGATCCACTGGAATATCAAAGAATCCCTGAATCTGCATAGCATGGAGGTCCATCGTAATTACACGGTGGGCGCCGGCTTTTTCAATCAAATTTGCTACCAGCTTGGCCGTAATAGGGTCACGGGAACGAGCTTTCCGATCCTGACGAGCGTAACCATAGTAAGGGATAACCACATTGATGCTTTTTGCGGAGGCGCGTTTGAGTGCATCCACCATAACTAAAAGCTCCATTAGGTTGTCATTAACCGGGCCGCAGGTGGATTGAACAATATACACATGACAACCCCGAACGCTCTCTGACAGCTTGACCTGAATTTCTCCATCGCTAAAACTTGTAGTATGCGATTCACCCATCGGAATTCCGATGTAATCAGCGATTTGACTAGCAAGCTTTGGGTTGGAGTTACAGGTGAAAATCTTTAATTTGGAATCACAATAAGTCATAAAATTTAAACCCTCCGTGACGGAATTTAGCTTTCCAAAGGCGCCGGCGCGGAAATATAAGTCCGTCCGGCGCTTCTTAGCAACGCTTTACGATGGACTCGAGTGGTCTTTCTTCGCTTTTGCACGGGAACGGATCTTCTCTGCATATCCCGGTTTATTCTCCTGCCGTACTCTGGCAACAGCCAGATCGTTCTCTGAAACGGAACGCGTAATTGTCGAACCAGCTACAACAAAAGCCCCCTTGCCCACAGAAACCGGTGCAATAAGGTTAACGTTACTGCCGATAAAGGCATCGTCTTCAATTGTTGTCGTAAATTTATTATACCCGTCGTAGTTAACAGTAATCGCACCGCAACCGACGTTTACATTCTTACCCACAGATGCGTCGCCAATATAGCTAAGATGCGACACCTTAGAACCGTCACCAATCGTAGCATTCTTGATCTCGACGAAATCTCCAACCTTCACTTCTTCTCCAAGTATAGAACCTGGACGCAAATAGGCAAAAGGCCCAACGGTAGTCCGTGCGCCAACTTGTGCTTGATTCAATACGGACTGCTTAATCGTCGCGTCGTCCATGATCTGACAATCTTCGATTTCACTTGCCGGTCCGATCACACAGTTCTCACCGATTACAGTTTTACCCTTCAAGATGGTTCCTGGATAGATCGTTGTATCCGACCCAATGACTACATCTGCTCCGATATATGTGGAGGCAGGATCGATTATGGTTACGCCACCCAGCATATGTTTGCGGTTGATACGTTGACGCATAATACCTTCCGCATCAGATAAAGCTAAACGGTCATTAACACCAATAGACTCGTTAGCATCCTCAGTCTGGAATGCTAGAACAAGATCACCTTGCTCACGCAGAATACTGATAACATCTGTCAAATAATATTCCTGTTGATTATTGCTGTTAGTAACCTTCTCTAAAGCCGAAAATAACTTGATGTTATCAAAGCAATAAATTCCTGTGTTGATTTCATGAATAGCTGCCTGTTCGGCATTACAATCTTTCTGTTCTACGATCTTCATTAAGCCGCCATCTTCACTACGTATAATCCGTCCTAATCCAGATGGATCATCCATTACTGCGGTTAATACAGTCGCTGCCGCCTGACGCTCCTCATGCAGAGCCATCAATCCTATCAGCGTCTCCGATGTAATAAGCGGAGTGTCACCATAAGCAACAATCGTCGTTCCTTCTTCACCACCGAGCAAATCCTTAGCTTGTTTGACAGCGTGACCAGTACCGAGCTGAGTTTCCTGCAGCACGTATTCCGCACTTTGCCCTACATAGGCCTTAACCTTCTCTGCGCCATGCCCAACAACAACAACGGTGCGCTGGCATCCGGTCGCTTCTACTGTATCAAGCACGTGCCCTACCATTGGCTTACCGCAAACGGGGTGCAGCACCTTATATAATTTAGATTTCATTCGCTTGCCTTGACCTGCGGCAAGAACTACAGCCATTCTTTTCAAGAATGCCAACCTCCTACTCTTGAACTCACTACTGAATATATCTCATTCCGGGCAAAAAGAAAAGAGAACCATGAAGTCATGGTTCTCTTTTCTATAAACCCCATGTTAGAAAAGCATTTATCGCTGCCTTTCGAAGATGTCGTCAAATCCTTCACTAGCGCTAGCTTTTCTTGCAAGATCAAGCTGCTTAAGTCATGAAGTATATTCGGTATGATCTTATCAAAAACGGCGGATCCTACGCCACCCAAAAGGTAGCCGTCTTCCGAGGCAGCCTAAGCTCCCTCTTCAATAACTTCTTCTTCTTCAGTAGCGGCGCGATCGTACTCGGCCAGAACCGCGGATTGAATCTTCTCGCGTGTTCCCGAAGAGATCGGGTGAGCGATATCGCGGAATTCGCCATCCGGTGTACGCTTGCTGGGCATTGCAACAAACATCCCGTTATTACCATCGATGACGCGAATGTCATGAACAACAAACTCGTTATCGATTGTAATGGATGCGATTGCTTTCATTCTCCCCTCAGAGTTAACGCGGCGGAGTCTGACATCCGTAATTTGCATGTGTGTGTTCACCACCTTTTTCCATCAGAGACTTGGTGTATAATTCCACACAGCAAAGCGAATTCCTTCTTTTTGATTCCATAAAATACCTAAAAAAGAAATATATTTTTTAGGATCTTTTGTTTTCGACACGCATCGGGTGATTTTCTTAATATCCCTTACGTTTTCGACAATTTCCACGCTTTTTGAAAACAAAGAAACGCCAATCTATCAAGAGGAAAAGTAGTTACCCGGATGCGCGGAAATCCGCCGCTCTTTCGAGTCTACCTCGCTTAGTTTCACTAAAGAAACATAGTCATGCAACAGACGCTCTTCCGTCTCTACTGCACCTGATTCGACCAACACACCCACTCCAGCAACTTCGGCATTGAACTCACCGAGTAAATCAACCATCCCTCGAACGGTCCCGCCTGCCTTCATAAAGTCATCTACAATGAGTACCCGTGATTTCTCCTTGAGTGCTCGTCTAGAAAGAGACATGGTATGTATGCTCTTATGTGATCCAGATACATAATTAATGCTTACTGCTGAGCCTTCTGTAACCTGATGATCACGTCGTACCAGCACCACTGGCAAGCCGAGCTGTGCTGCCGTTGCATAGGCTAGCGGAATCCCTTTAGTTTCTACTGTCATCACCACATCGATTTCCGATCCATAAAAGGCCGTTGCGATGATCTTCCCAGCTTGCTCCATCAAAGATGGCAGTCCAAGCAGGTCCGACATATACAAATAACCACCAGGCAATATCCGATCTGTCTGTTCCAGCTGCACACATAAACGTTTAACAAAAGAGAGCGCCATTTCTTTAGGCATCACAGGAATATAACGTACTCCACCTGCTGCACCGGCTAAGGTCTGAAGCTCTCCAATGCCCTCACCTTCAAATACTTCTTTTATGATTGCCAAATCTTCACTGATGGAGGACTTAGCCGCTCCATACCGATCGGCAAATATAGACAGCGGCAGTAGGTCATGTGGCCGCTCAAGTAAAAACTGAGTCATGTCTACCAAACGTTGGCTTCTTTTTAATTTCTTCACGGAATGCTCCTCGCCAAAACCGAATATTTTATGAAAAATATATCACTTTTGTACGGGTTTACACAAGAGAAGCATACTAATTGAGTGATCTCACTGCATAGACTTCCTTGCAGAACCCTCGCAGTCCATTATAAATTCTTGCTACTTTAGACTGCTTGGACACTAAACCGAACACTGTAGGACCGCTGCCGGACATTAATACTCCGTCTGCTCCGAGCTTAACCATCGCCTCTTTGAGCTGCTGGACCTCTGGATGCAGTTTTAGGGTAACATCCTCAAGCACATTGCCCAGATGATTACACACGCCCCCAAAATCTCCAGCTTCGATCGCGTCCTGCATCTTTCGAGCCGAAGGATGAACAGCTATATTATTGCTCCGCACACGTCCGTATACTTCCGCAGTCGATACATTGATAGGTGGCTTAGCCAATACTACCCAGCATTGCGGAGGATTCTTAATCGGCGTCAGCTTCTCGCCACGACCTGTTGCCAAGGCAGTGCCACCTGTAACGCAGAAAGGCACATCTGAGCCAAGCTCAGCGCCAAGCTCCTGCAGCTCCTGCGCAGGTATACCTAGGCGCCACAGTCTGTTCAGACCACGTAGGGTAGCCGCTGCATCACTGCTGCCGCCAGCCAGGCCAGCTGCGACCGGTATTCTTTTATCCAGATGGATATGTACACCACTCTTCACGTTATAACGCTCTTTAATAAGCCTAGCCGCTTGAAAGGCCAGGTTCTTCTCATCTAGAGGAATATAACCCGCTTGACTTGATATTATAATAGTATCCCTTGGCAGCTCAGACAGCTCTAAACGGTCTGCTAGATCTACCATGGTCATAATCATTTCCACCTCATGAAAACCGTCAGCACGCTTGTGCAGCACATCCAGCATCAAATTAATTTTAGCTGGTGCCTTCTCATACATTTTCAAGGCGTTCACCCACCTTCAGCTTTTCCCGTAAAAACAACTTAACATATTATATGAAAAACTTCTAATGAAGTCCAATAATAAAAGGGTGTCGCCAGTTAGACGCACCCTTTTTCGTTAAATAATTGTTCACACGCTAAAGATTAAGATTTCCGGGCAGCCTCTTCAGCGAGCTGAATCGCTCTTTTCACCATATTACCTGCATCCTTCGCCCGTATTCCTCCCCAGCCTTCACGTTCCACCGTTTCGTAAAAACCAAGCTCCTTGGCTAACTCTGTCTTTAGTTCTTCCGACATCATGCCTCGTTTTCTGCGGCTCATTACGGAGTTCCTCCCTTATGAAAGAAAATGATAAACCGATTGCTCAATTAGTATGCTTGCTTAGAACAAGGATCATTCACTGAATATTAACGCAAAAAAAGAAACGGTCATCCTTTATGAAGGACAACCGTTTCTGATACAAATAAAAAACAGCCTCCAAAGGAAGCTGCCCGTGAAACATTAAGCTTTAATATACATAATCCGCATCTGCCCATCGTCTTCACATACTGTGATTTCCACAGATTCAGTAAGGATATCGGCATAGCTATAGGAGACTCGCTTGAATGTTTGCTGCTCCTGATCCAGTTTGACAATAAATACAGAAGGGTACGTTTCTTCCAGGACACCGGTGCGTTCTACGGTTTTACGACGACCTCCGTTTGCACGCAACGTGATCTTATGACCGACGTGAGCTTCGAGACTGCGTTTGATTTCCAACAGCGCGTTATTAGCCATTGCCTGACGACCACCTCTTTTCTTGTCCATTATACAACTTCCCCAGGTGTTTGTCAAAGCAAATAAATAATTATAGATGATGAATATTTAGTTGTCAACGGAATTTTTTTGCGGAGAATCAGAGGCGAACTAATAGCCTTGTTATCTGTAATAGGTTTACCACAATGCAAGAAAAATAACATTGTCGATCTTTAAAGATAACTACCATTTCACACAAGCATAATCGCCTTTGGCGTCGTCCCTATAAGGACGGTTAGCGTTAATGCGGGAAATATAAGGATAATGTATAGCGTGAAACTTATACTTTCTTATATAAAAAAAGGGTTAAGCTTATCGCTCACCCTTTCTTCGCGTTACTCTATTCGGCCACTCCAAATTACCTATTAGCTTTGAAAATAGACCAGTACCTGTCGATTAAATTGCGGAAGGTGTCACTTTTAGTGCTGACAGGTTCTGCAGACGCGGCATCCCAATACGGAAGCTGCCACGGGTCTCAATACCGCCGATTCCCTGATTACCACTAATGGTGTTGTTCAAAACCTCACTCAGATTCACCGTATCCCTAATGGGCGTGAACGACGATTTTGCCGCTACATAAACTGGGTCTAGGGCATGGATCAATATCCGTCCAGGAGAACTGGCGAAATTCGCCCCTGCCCCCAGCAGTGCTTCAAAATGTGACTGACAAGCACCTGCAACAATCGTCAACGCATCAAAATTTCGCTCATAATCCCTAGCTACCCTAATAGCAGCTACGAAGTTTTGCGAATTTTTATAGCTGCTCAGACTGTGAAGATCGTAAGTATGCTGTTGCTTCAGCACCCCGTCATGACCGGTAATCACCACAATATCTGGACGCACGCGGGGCAGCAGCCGGTATAAAGTGTCAGCCATTGCGGACTCATGAACATGATGACCTTCAGCAGGGATCCGCAATTGCTCGTATAAGCTAAGGCTCTTATTCAAATACGCTGGATCGCCATCCAGATGCAGTACTTTCCCCGGCACTTCAAAATAAGCAGCTTCCTTGGGCGATGGAGCCCATGCTCCTTCTGATAGAGCGCTCCCGCTCCGCTGACTTTGCTCCTGTCGGTCTTTCCGCAGCTGTGTCAGTGATTCATTCGCTTTAATCTGTGCCTGCTGTCCTCGTTCCGTAATTCGGGTAGGAGGCACTTGAACCAAGTCATTCAGAGGAGAATCCGCCAACAGACGGAAATCTGTGCCTTTAATGACGGCTCTGTCCTGCACAATATGATCTACACGAAAAGTCAAATCTCCGCCATAAGATTTGCGAACGACCAAGTCTCCTAAATTCATTACAACCACCACCTCTACCCCATCGTATGGGCAAAGGCCTCAGTTGGTTCATAACTAGCTATGTTTTTAGCTTATTCAATTCCAGCAGCCAACAGAACACCGCTTAATCGGGCGTATTCTTCTAGACTTAACGTTTCTCCACGACGTGTTGGTTCAATACCAGCTTCTGCGAGTAAAGCCTCCAGACGCTCACGTCCCTCTTCCGGGAAGTAACGAGCCTTGAGATTGTTAGCAATCGTCTTGCGACGCTGTGTGAAAGAAGCTTGGACGACCTCAAAGAAGTGCTTCTCACTCTCAACTTCTACCGGTGGACGCTCTCTTACCTTTAGACGGATTACAGCGGACTCCACATTAGGTTGAGGAATGAACACCGTACGCGGCACAATGCAGACGAGCTCAGGCTCGCTGTAGTACTGCACGGCAATGCTAAGGCTCCCGTATTCCTTTCCTCCCGGAGAAGCGGCCATACGCTCCGCAACCTCTTTCTGAATCATTACAACGATGTTATCAAGCGGAAGCTTCTCTTCGAGCAGCTTCATCAGAATCGGAGTAGTTACATAATACGGCAGATTGGCAACTACGCTTACCTTGTTCACGGATGCAAAATCTTCTTTGAACAGCTCCTGCAGATTTACATTCAGAACATCATCATTACGAACCTTTACATGCGGATAAGGGGAAAGTACGTCCCTTAAAATAGGAATCAGCCTACGGTCGATCTCCACAGCAGTCACCGCACCGGCGGTTAGCGCCAAACGCTCCGTCAGGGCACCAATCCCAGGACCGATTTCCAATGCCCCTGATTCACTATCTAGCCCAGCAGCGTCAACAATCTTGTCCAATATATTTTGATCAATCAAAAAATTCTGTCCTAAGCTCTTCTTGAACTTGAATCCATAACGTTGAATAATTTCTTTCGTCCGTTTTGGAGTCGAAATTTCCTCTCTACCACTCATGAAGTAATGCCCCCCTGATCAATTTGGGCGAGAGCTCCGGCAAATTCCTCCCGCGTAATTCCAAACATCGCCAGCCGCTTGTACAGCTGCTTGCCATTACAATATCCGATTCCAAGCAAATTACCAAGTGCCATACGTCTTTCAGCTGCCCGAGGATGTACAAGCATTCCAGCGGCCATTAGATCATCAAGTCCAATTAAAGCAGGTGCACCTTCAAAAGAGGTATGTACATTCCGCAGCGCATGACGAATCGCCTCTGGAGAAGCGTTCTCCACACCAATATCTCCCTTGCGGGTTGCGTCCTTCTCCGGAATGAAGGCATGCTTACAGCCCGGCACCTTTGCGGACACAATCTTACGAATTCGTTCACCCGCGTGATCCGGGTCAGTAAGGATAATCACTCCTCTACGCTCCATAGCAAGCGCGATCTTCGCAATTACGGTCCGGTCTACAGCCGAGCCCCCTGTTTCGATCGTATCTGCTTCTACAGCGCGTTTAACAGCGACGGTATCACTCTTACCTTCAACGACAATTAATTCCTTAATCATATCTCTTGACTCCTTCCAAAAAAAGCAAAAAAGAAGAGGTTTCGCTCCTCTTCTTTTGGTTAAAGAATTTATAAGTGATGAGCGGTTGCTCTGCGATCAACGAAATGATCATCTGGCGTTCCTTAACGGTTATCATCACTATAGCTTATCAAAGAATAATTTGCAAAAGCTTCAGCCTAGTTTAACTCGGGCTTCACAGGTCCAATCACATAAACGGTACGCGATTTACGACCGAAATTACGGACATGGCTCAGTGAATCGTAATAGACATCTACTTTATTGCCTTTAATGGCACCGCCAGTATCTTCTGCTCGGCGGAATCCAAGCCCCTCGATATATACCCACCAGCCAATAGGGATTACATTCGGGTCTACCGCAATTGTACGACCTTCCGTTACGCGTGTTCCGGAGGCAGTTTTGGTACCAATACCTGGCTCTTCTGATGAATAAGCTGTCATGGAGACGTTCTTAATCATCTTCTTGTACTCAAAGTCTACGCCAGCCTTGCTAGTGACGTTATTAGTCTTGGCGCTAACCTTAGCCGTTTTTGAAGTGGTGTTTGATTTGGAAGTTGTTGTAGTCTTAGCTACAGCCGGCTTAGGAAGTGCTTTGGTACCAACGGCAATAATCTTATCTTTCGTTACCGTTTGTACTTCCTTACCAATCATGCGCATAGAGGCCAGTTCACCGTCTTGGTAGATCTTTTCAATATGCTGAATCATGACGCCTGGTTTGCCTGCCTGTGCCACTCTAACTGTTCCCACAGTAAGGGAGGGGTCTGCTGTCTTGATGACTCTGAAGGGTAAGTTAGTTGTTCGCTGTACGGTCTGTTTGTTGATGCGAACAATCTTAACCTCCATGTTTGCAGAAATGGTGGTGTCTAACGAAGGGAAAATCTTATCATGACCTTCTAGGGTAATGCCCATTTTCTCAATTGCTTTACCAATTGTGTCCTCGGTCGTATATAACGTTTTTGTTGCTCCATCCGCAGTAAGACTAATTTTCTGCGCACGATTGATAACGACACGGTCACCGTCTTTTATTTCATCACTCAGACCTAAAGATAGTTCATCATGCGGCTGCAGCGAAATTTGCTCTTTCTCCAACACATCACCAAGAAGCGCTTCCCGCGTTTCAAGCGTCTGTGTTTGCCCGTCTATTACTAAAAATAATTGTTTGTTACTTTGACCGTGTACGTACAGCAGAATAAGTAGCGCGATAGCGACTGAAATCACGCCTGCAAGTAAAAGTACGCGAGTATTTACTTGCTCCCACCGTAATGCGAAAGACCTGCTGGATGACTGCGAATCATGGGATACTTCTGGTTGGAATACGCCCATTCTCTCCATCCTCCTTACATAGCCCCGTCGTCAATTGTATATCATGAGGACTGAATTCCTTTGACGAAACTATTTGAGATTGTCACAGGACACGCACGTAATAACTTAGCGTCTCCTGCTCATGGATCGCCTGCTCGGCACAGCTACTCCCACCCCTGTTATATAACAGTATGTGGGCAACATTCTATTTATTCAAAAATAAAAAAGCCTAAAAAGAGTTCAACTGAGGACTCTTTCGTGGCTTCTCCAATATCAGAATAGAGAATGCTTGTGCACGAGGTTGCCTCTCTTACTTGCGCTTACGGGGTTAGCTGTCGGGTTCGGACGAAAGAGAGACGCCCTATTTCAGGTCACCCGCTCATGGCGGTTGCCCTTAAATTCACCCCAAAGACCACGTGAAGAAATCAAATACTGTCCTACGGCACGTCTAAACCGTATTTAAAATACAGGCATGCGGCAGGTCAATATTGGTTCCCCCGTTCTCCATACGGAGACTCAGCGAGACGATCCATGAATCAATGGCTGTCACTATAACACAGCTCACATCACTGAAAAGATGATATCCTGTTTTGATGCATGTTGTAAAGGACGATTCAACCACGTTTACGCAAAAATATGGTTAAAATATTGTAATATTCAGCCGTTTTTATATTAAAAAAGTTTAATATATCGGCCATTCTCTATTTTTCGCCTGTTTTGCTCCCGTTTTCACTCAATCCCAAATCGTTCCAGTGCGTTCGCATACGTTATTTTAGCCAATTCTTCCCATGTTAACCCTTTAATTTCAGCTGCTGCCTCTGCTACAAGCTTCACATGAGCGCTCTCATTTCGCTTCCCGCGGAAGGGGTGTGGAGTCAAATATGGAGCATCGGTTTCGATCAATAATCGGTCTAGTGGTGTCTGCGCAAGCACTTCTTTTGGCACTCTTGCATTTTTGAACGTAATGGGTCCTCCAAAGGATAAATGAAAACCAAGATTCAAGCACATTTTAGCTGTTTCCCAGCTTCCTGAGAACGAGTGCATCACGCCTCCAACCTCATTTGCTTTTTCCTCCCGTAAAATCCGTACAACATCCTCATGTGCATCACGATCATGAATACAAATCGGCATATTTAGTTCACGGGCTAGTCCAATTTGCTTGCGAAAAACTTCATGTTGCACATCCTTGGGAGAAGTATCCCAGTAATAATCCAGTCCGATTTCACCAATAGCCACTACTTTTTTATGGCTGCATAGAGAAGCGATCCAATCGAGATCTCCTTCTTTCATATCAATCGCATCCTGAGGATGCCAACCCACTGCCGCATAAATATAATCATAAGATTCCGCCAGCTTCATCGTTGAGGGAATCGTCTCCCGATTAAATCCGATATTAATCATCTTGCTAACTCCTGCTTCTACAGCACGAGCGATAACTTCTTCGCGATCCTCGTCGAATTGAGGTGCATCCAGATGCGTATGTGTGTCAAACAGAAACATTTTAACCCTCACTCCTTGTTCTTTTTTAAATATAAGACAATATAAGTTTCAAGCTATCCGTTATATCTTATATTTCTACTCTTCTTGTCAAAAATCCCATATTTTCTTGTATTATTTTGCAAAAATCTCTGCAATAGAAGCAGGCAATCGCGTAAGCGCATTTCTCAACTTATCCTGAGGAAAATAAAGATGATATCTGCCACGGTGAATGCCGCTAATAGAACGCACAATATCCGACACCTCTGAAATTTCCCGCAGATGATCATGCCGATCAAGCAGCAGAATTTGTTTATTGTCAAAAGCTTCTCCCGGACGGAACACATCATAGGGCAGATCTGTCGGAAAATCAATCTCCAAATCATATTCTGGGTGAAGTCCCGCTGCCGAAAAACTGCTGCGAATTTCAGTAATCATATCTGTATCGAGATTCTCCACCTCAACATATTTATACAGTTTACGATGAATAAAACGGGTACACAAGTCGCTTAGTAGCTCATCTTTCTCAAGCGTCCACTGCATAAAAGCCGTCTGTACCAGTGCTTCATCTAGCATTAAATATTGCTTCACTGTCACCTCACCACGGAACAAATCCTCCAGCGGATTAATCATGAAACTAAAATTGTACCCCTCTTGGAAAAGCTCCTTGGCTCTACGGAAAATTTGTCGCAAAATAATCTCTGAGCTACGTGTCACCGGATGAAAATAGACTTGCCAGTACATTTGATAACGCGACATTAAATAATCTTCAATAGCATGCATTCCCGATTCTTTTACAACAATTCGACCATTATAAGGACGCAGCATTCTTAAAATCCGATCAATGTCGATCGTCCCATAATTTACACCTGTATAGTACGCATCACGCAGCAAATAATCCATGCGATCAGCATCTAGCGGACTGGAAACCAGATTTACAACAATTTCGTGCTCATAAGTTTTAGCGATTACAGAGGCTACTTTACGAGGAAAATCCTCCTCCACATCACGCAAGATCTCAGTAATCTCTGTGTCCTCCAGAATAATTCGACAAGTCCAATCCTCATGATTCATTTCAAAAGCCTCTTCTATAGAATGGGAAAATGGACCATGTCCCAGATCATGCAGCAAGGCCGCACACAAGGTGAGCAGACTTTCTTCAGGAATCCAATCCTTATACCCGCTTCGTTCAAATTGCGAAATAATTCTACGTGTAATTTCGTAAACCCCTAGGGAATGAGAAAATCGACTATGCTCTGCGCCATGAAAAGTAAGATACGAGGTACCCAGCTGGCGAATTCGGCGTAAACGCTGAAATTCCTTTGTATTTATTAGTCGCCAAATAATAGTATCCTGCACGTGGATATAATTGTGAACCGGATCTTTGAAAACCTTTTCTTCTGTGAGCGGCTGCTTCATGAGATCAACTCCTTTATTAAATTTAATATGATTTTAACCAATATAAGTATATAATAAGTAATTATGTCGTACTTTGTCGAATAGTGACGTTTTTAGTCTTGGTAAATCGACAAAGTTTATTTTTTCGCTTTTTTTAGAATTCGTGATTGTTATAGGGAATTCAAAGTTTTCGTGAAAAAGCACTTATTCAACAGATGAAAAAAGGTTGACTGTTTTGGGAATCGTTGGTATTATAAATATCATAAAACAGTGAACAATGTCGAATAATGACGTTTTTGGAACATTGAGAGGAGTAACGATTGTTATGATGAAATCAACAGGAATTGTAAGAAAAGTAGACGAACTTGGACGGGTAGTTATTCCCATTGAATTGCGCCGTACTCTTGGCATTGGTGAAAAAGACGCACTTGAAATTTACGTTGATGGTGAGCGCATTATGCTTAAGAAATATGAGCCTGCCTGCATTTTCTGCGGCAACGCTGAGAACGTAACTTACTTCAAAGGAAAAATAGTTTGTCATGAATGCATTTCTACTATCCCTACCCCTGTGACAAACTAAAATAAATAGTATATAATAGAACTAATCAAATTGTTAATTCTAACCTTTTCATATCTCCTTGACCTCCCGTGACCGCGGGAGGTATTTTTTTTCTGCAATCACCAGTGTTTCCTGCCCAAAAGGTGTCTACAAGGATTTACTCCCCCCATGACACCTAATAATGATGGGTAATGCGATGAGAGCACGAAGTGAACCGAGTTTTCACCGTAATCTGGTCTATCTTGGGCTTCCTTTTGGGAACCACCTTCAGGCTAGAATCTCGTCAGCTTCGTAATACCCCTCCGCACCTTGTTAGCCTCTTAGAATTAGAATCCGTCAATAACACTTACTGCTGCTCCGTTTTATCCAGAAGTGCGTTATAAATATCCCGCTTTGAAACACCACGATCAGAGGCTGCTTTTTTCATAGCTTCTTTACGCGGCATATCTGCTGCTTCGTAATGAGCAACATGTTCTTCAATATTTAACTGGCGCCACCAAGCCGATTCCGCCATATCAGCATCTTCCTTGCTCTCGCCTTCAACGACAATGACATACTCACCAAGCGGTGGATGTTCAGCGAGCCAATCCGTACATTCCTCGATCGTCCCACGTAGAAACTCCTCATATCTCTTCGTCAGTTCACGAGCAAGCACAATTCGCCGATTGCCAAATGCTTCATGGAGATGAGCCAGTGTCTTCACCACGCGATGTGGAGATTCGTAGAACAGTATAGTCCCTTGCGCCGAACGAAGTGGACTTAATACCGCACGGATATCTTTACGTTCTCGAGGTAAGAAGCCGATAAAAGTGAACGTAGTCGTAGGCAGACCAGAGGCAATTAATGCTGACAAAGCTGCGTTAGCTCCGGGTATAGGAATTACTGGTATACCGTGACTTATGGCAAGGGCTACAAGGTCTGCACCAGGGTCGGAAATGGCTGGCAAACCGGCATCGCTGACGAGTGCCAAATTTTTTCCTTCTATTATATAGCGGATAAGTTCAGGTCCACTGGCAGCCTTATTATGCTCATGATAACTGAACAACATAGAGGGTGTAATTTCAAAATGGCTCAACAATTTCCGAGTTTGTCTTGTATCCTCAGCTGCAATAATATCGCATTCCTGCAAAGTGCGGACAGCACGATAAGTCATATCCTCTAAATTACCGATGGGTGTTGCCACTAAAAAAAGTGAACCTGTTGATTCCTGCTTATGTGTATTGTTATTGTTCTGAAAACTGCTTTGGCATGATATTGTCATGATTTACCCTCTTTAGCACCATAGTAGATGTCCATAATTTCTGGACAGTATTGATTGTCCTCATTATATACAATGAGTGGTGGATGTAAACGAACCTCCGGCTTACCATCACGTATCGCTTCAATTAATACCATATTAGCTTCCAGATGCGCACGTGGATGTACAAAGCGAATAATCTTAGGCTCGAGCCTATATTTTCTCATAAGACTAATAATATCGACCAATCGTTGTGGCTTGTGAACCATACTTACCTTTCCACCGGTGCGAACCAGTCTCACACAGGCTTGAATGACCTCCTCCAGCGTACACCCGATTTCATGACGAGCCATAGCCTGATGAGTGTTCAGCTTGAGGTCACTGCCGTTAAGCGGCATATAAGGAGGATTGACTGTTATTGCATCATATACGCCATGCCCTGCAACTTTATATAACTCACGTAAATCGCCTTCATGGATCACAACCTGATCCTGTAGCCCATTTAGAGCCACGCTACGCCGAGCCATATCCGCTAAACGGGGCTGAATTTCAATCCCTTCTATAGAAGCTTTAGTTCGGGTCGTCATCAAAATAGGGATTACACCATTTCCAGTACAAAGATCCAGGACTCTCCCACGAGGCGGAACGCTGGCGAAACGCGCAAGCAGTACAGCATCCATAGAAAAGCTAAATACTTCGTCACTTTGAATAATTCGCAAGTCATGCGTTAATAAATCATCCACCCGCTCCGTCGGCAACAAAGGAACAGATATATCGTTAAAAGAATTTGTCATGTAGTAATCTCCTAAATGTTTTGTTGAGCTAAATTCAAAAAAAACCGTAGGATCAATCTCCTACGGCTGGATATCCTCATTTATTAAGAAAAGAAAGACAGAACAGACAATCACCTTCCGTGCGTAAATGTCCAAAATAAACATTACAGATGTGAAAGCCTTCATGGTAAAGCCGGGCCAAGTTGTCATAACCTTCCCCGACAACCTCTTCTGTTCCCTCTCCGGCAGCTAAAAGAGCTTCCGCCTCCGCAGAATCTACGGTAGGATCCAAAGGTGCATCCCGCTTTAAAATTTTGCGAAGCTGTTCATTCTCCAGAGTTAACCTCTGATTAGCTTCCATCAGTTCTTTTACCGTCTGTTTCCATTCTCCAAGATTGGCGCGCATCGTTTCCATCTGTGCTTCCATATCCTGCATGTGTGCAAATATATTTTTCTTCTCCAAGTTTCCACCCCGAAAGTAACCTTATAATGGTTTACTTGACGACAACATCATCCATTGGAAGTTCCTTAACTTTGCCCACTTCAAACAACTGTACATGAACCGTACGGCTTCCGGCATTAAGTCCTACTACTTTGCCATCACCCAATGAGGTCACGACAATCTTGCCGACCGCTGGCATTTCTTCCTTTACACTCTCATAATTGTCATGCTCAAATTTCAAACAACACATCAGACGTCCACAAAGTCCTGAAATCTTCGTCGGATTAAGTGACAGGTTCTGATCCTTCGCCATTTTAATGGATACGGGTTCAAAATCCCCTAACCAAGATGAACAACAAAGTACTCGCCCACAAGGTCCAAGTCCACCTAGCATTTTAGCCTCATCACGCACCCCAATTTGCCGTAGCTCAATGCGGGTCCGGAAGATACTTGCTAGATCTTTAACCAATTCTCTGAAGTCGACCCGTCCTTCGGCCGTAAAGTAAAATATAATCTTATTACGGTCAAAAGTAAACTCTACATCGACGAGCTTCATTTTGAGACCATGGTCGCGTATTTTATTTAAACAGGTGGTAAAAGCCTCTTTAGCGGCCCCTTTGTTCTCTTCAACTACGCGTGCGTCGGTTTCTCCGGCAATACGCATCACTTTTTTGAGGGGCAAAACTACGTCGGACTCTTCCACCTCTTTTTTGCCTACGACAACTTTACCGTATTCAACCCCACGTGCTGTCTCCACAATAACATGTTGATCCCGTTCAATCGGAAAATCAAGTGGATCGAAATAATATATTTTACCCGCTTTTTTAAAACGGACACCTACTACGCTGTACAAAAATTAACCCCCTTGTTTGCCGGTAAAAGGAATCTATGGGCATGTCCGCTCCCTGATGATCCATGCTTCCTTCCTCGTCTGTTAAAACGATATTTCCAGGTAAAGCGACATCCGGAGGATATATCATAACTAATCCTTTAACTTTCCAGTCGGATTAAAAACTGCTCCAGACACAATTGGGCATTGGCATTGGATCGCAGCTTCTTAGTGCTCTCTGCAGCAAATCCCATATAAGCCACCCATTGTTCCGCACTCCGCTCACGGGCATGCCTGGAAATAAAGTCTAACTGATCTATGAAAACGATACTCTCATGCTTACGATACAGGAAGTAAAGCATATCTTTAAACCACAGATGGAACATGCTGAAAAAGATATCCAAATGTTCAGCGAGTCCGGTCTTGAACAGCTTCTGCCCAGCAGTTGCTACAGCGGAGCTGCCCTTGCCTAAGGACTCCTTAGCTAATTGTAACATTACATTTCTCATTTCTGCAAACCAATTCTGTTCCAAAAGTTTCCTGCAACCATCAAGTCCTGAACTAAGTGATACTGCACATCGAGCTAAGGGTATGGGAACGCCCTCACTTGCCAGAGCTTGGAGCATAATATCGGGGTTTAACGGACTAAATGGAATCCGCTGAGTCCGCGACTGAATAGTTGGCAATAAGGAACGGCTATTATCAGAAATTAAGATTCCAACAGCCGGAGCTGGTGGTTCCTCCAGAAATTTCAGCAGACTATTGGCAGCTTGTACCGTCATTTTGTCTGCTCCATCTATAATATAAACTTTCGGATTCACACCCTCTGACCGATAGGAAAAGACGCGCTGCAGCTCACGGATTTGATCTATTTTAATACTTGCTCCATCTGGCTGCAGCAGTGACAAATCAGGGTGGTTTCCATGCTCTACTTTGCGGCACTCCAGGCATTGCCCACAGGCATCGTCCTTGCTCTGGGTACAAAATAAAGCTTGGGCAAACATCAGCGCCGTTTTCATTTGTCCACTGCCTGCCGGCCCTGTAAATAAATAAGCATGACTCACAGCTTCTTTGCGCAAGGCATTTTGGAGTAGCCGCTTGGCGTTCTCCTGGCCTACTATATCATGAAAAGGCATAATTTCCTCCCAAAACTTTCAAACATAAGCGCCTTTAGCGTCCTTATAAGGACGGTAAGTGTTTAATCGAGAAATATAAGGCTAAAGTATAGTGTAAAGCATATACTTTCTTATATTTTAAAAAGAAAGGTTGATTAACAACCCACGGATTTCTCCAACGCGTCCTAACAGATCGATCCGGCCTTGCTCACTATTCAGCAAATCATCTGCCATTGATAGCAAAGCCGAATCAATTTCCTCAAGCAGCTTGTAACGCTTGCCACGTCCACGTCGATCCCATCCGCGTGTTTCCTTCAGAATGACGCCTCTTCGGGCCGTTTCCTCCAGAAATCTTTTGATCATCATCCGGTAGATGGTAAGCTCACGAATCGTCATAGACTTAGATAAACGATCGCCTTGAGACTGTATTTCTTTGATCTGGCGATTCAGTTCATCTTTGGTTTTCTGCTCACTTTGCTGCTGAAAAACATCAGAGAACGTTTTTTGCTGAACGGGTTTGTTAGCCCCTTCTGCATTTGGCATCTCACTCTTCAAGGGCCTATACCCCGGATTGATCTTCAAAGGTTATCTACCGCCCTTTTTATAAATGGCTTGCTAATCTATATTATACTTAATAATGTTCAAAACGATCTACAGGAAGTACGAATACAGTAGCTCCACCCACTTGTACCTCAACAGGAAGTGGCAAATACGAATCCGTTGTTCCACTCATCGGTGTTACAGGAGTGACTAACTGCTCACGCACTTTACAACTGTTTCGGATTACGGTCAATACGGATTCAATCTGACTGTCTTCTACCCCGATCATAAATGTCGTATTCCCCGCTCGTAGAAATCCACCTGTACTTGCAAGTTTAGTAGCACGGAAATTGGCTTTGACTAGCTCGCTGGACAACCGGTTACTGTCTTTATCCTGGATAATTGCAATGATCAACTTCATCTTCGCATTCCCTCCCAATACTTTTATGGTGTATTACTACTTAGAGTTACTCGTAGTAACCCTTACTTCATAAGCACACGCCTAATTATATGTCACTTCTCTTAGTATATTAGACAAAACACCCTAAAAACCCTTTAATACTCTCTCTTCAAGAGTTCTCACGATATCTTGTTCTACCATATGAATGGGGCGATTAGCATCCAGAACTACTATTCTGTCCGGATTGGCCTGGGCTAATAATTGATAGCCTTCACGGACCTTCTTATGAAAAGAAAGGCTCTCCAGATCCAAACGATTCACTTCCCGTTCTTGATTCGCTGCAATCCGTGACAACCCTATCTCTGGGTCTACATCCAGATAAAAGGTTAGATCCGGCATACGGTTCCCTATCGCAAAACGATTAATACTCCATACCTCTTCTATTCCGAGTCCTCTCGCATGTCCTTGATAAACGAGGCTGCTGTCTACAAAGCGGTCACAGAGTACAGTAAGCCCTTCTCTAAGAGCCGGTTCAACGACTTCGGCGAGATGTTGGCTTCTTGATGCAGCATATAGTAATGCCTCTGTACGCGCATCCATAGCTGTATGGGCAGGATCTAGAATAATGGAACGAATCTTCTCAGCAATCTCAACGCCACCCGGTTCACGGGTAATTCGATAAGGCATGGACCGGTTCTGTAAATAGGCCGTTACTCTACCTAGTACCGTTGTTTTTCCGGAGCCTTCGCCCCCTTCTAATGTTATGAAGAAACCTTCTTTTCCCACTTATGCTTCTCCGCCCTTCTGAATGTTGTATACCTCAATACGCTGCAAGACCGGATCAGCACAAGCCTGAAATTTGGCGCCTCCTTTGGCTAAACCAGCCAGCCTTCTTTGGATCTGATCTGTGATCACTTCACCCGGATATAATACCGGGATGCCTGGTGGATAGGGAATAACCATCTCTGCCGCCACTCTACCCACGCAATGTTCAAGATCAATACTTTCAATCTCATTGGCCGACACCGGCTTCAATGAGAAGTGAACAGGATCTGAGATTTGTAAAGAATGGAAATTGTTCCACGTGGAAATATTGCGAGCGCCTGATAAGTCGGGGGCGTTCGGTGATTCGGAAGGTTCCTCCGAATCTATTTCCCGCAGCGCCTGCAGCAAATGATCTGCATCTCCAGCCTTCGATCCAAGGCTGAACAGCAGCACTACGTGCCGGTCATCGCTCATCTCCGGCACGCAGCCCTTTGCCTCGAGCTTGCGCTGCAGCTCGAAGCCGCTCAGGACCCCGATGGCGTCATAAATGACGACTTTAAAGGGGTCCTGTGTCACATACGCCGCCAAAGAATCAGGCGGCGTATTCGGGTGCAGCGGCTCTGCCGGCTGCACTAGTCCGTAGCGCGGCAGCTCCGCGAGTCCGCGCCGCAGAACGTCCACGGCGGCCAGCCCCGCCGTGAAGGCACCCTTGCCCCGGCTGTGCAGCAGCCGCCGGGCAAGATCCAGCGACGCCATCATAGGATATGATGGGCTGGAGCTCTGCACCATGGCGAGCCGCTGTCGGAGCAGAGCGCGGTTGAGCCGCGGCCCTTGAACATGCAGCATAGCGCCCATGGTCATCGCTGTGAGCATCTTGTGCGTGGACTGCACGACACCGTCCGCGCCACAAGCAAGTGCCCCGGCTGGCAGCGCCGGGTGCTGCCCGTAATGCGCCCCATGCGCCTCATCCACAAGCAGCGGTACACCGCTGTCGTGACAAATACTCGCGAGGGGCGCAAGATCACTACCCATGCCGTAATAATTCGGCATGGTAACAAGTACAGCTGCGGCTTCAGGATAGGCTGCAAGTGCAGCCTTAACAGCTTCGGCCGCCGGCGCCACTGCCAAGCCGCTAAGTGGATCAATCAGAGGCTCCAGAAAAACAGCACGTACTCCAGCCAACATCAGTCCATGAATGACTGACTTATGCACATTGCGTTGAACAATCATAATCATTCCAGGCTCGGGACAAGCGGTTAGAATGAGAGCCAGATTGCCGGCTGTGCTCCCTCCAACCAGAAAAAAGCTTTCCTCTGCTCCAAAGCAGTCTGCCGCCAACTCTTGCGCTTCCTTGATAACTCCCTCAGGATGATGAAGATCATCCGTTCCGGAAATTTCCGTAACATCATACTTCATTACCTCATCTAAAAAGCCAGCGCCTTCAACGCCCTCATATGCCTCTCCATTCTTATGACCTGGCACATGATATGATCTATTACCCATAATTCTATATTGTTCCAGCATTTCGTATATAGGCGCCCTACAACGTTGTAATTTATTCATATTAAATTCCTTCCCATAGGGTTCCTTCTATTTTAACGTAAATATTCGCAAACGCCTACGCTTCAGTGTAAAAGCGGCCCTTTGGACAACAAAACGGCTCCTCCCGCCTGAAGAACGAGGAAGCCGTGTATTGAATATCACTAATGCAGCCTTCGTATCTTTCATCCAGACCGCTCTCTTAATTGCATCATTTAACAGAGTTACTCTACTTAGGCGTTCTTTTGCAATCCAATCTTCTTCATCCGGCCGATAAAAAAACGGTACTTGGCATCTTCAGCCTCGGTACGTATCATCTCAGCCTCACATTCCTCACAAATAAAATGCGAGACAATCACAATACCTTCCTCTTTTACCTGTCCACAAATGATACAAGCTTGCCCGGTTTGCTGTTCCATAACCATCCCACCTTGACTCTTTTAAGAACAGTATGATACACCTTCTATCATTTTAAACCTTTTCATAGTTTTTTCATATCCTTCGTATCGTGCATTATATATATTCCGTTGCCGTTATATCGGTGAATTTTCGCCGCAGTTTAATAAAATACATCCAATCGCCGATATTAAGAACATACGAATTCACGAGGAGGTTAGACTATAATCTATGGAACCCACTACCAAAGGTGCAGCTACATTCTATCAATATAAACTAATTAAAAAAGTAAATCTAACGGCACGCCTGCTGCCTATTTATATTATGCTCCCCTTATTAGTCCTTGTGCTCGAAACCGTATTTCTTTCCTGGTGGAGCATTCTTTACATAATCATAGCAGCGCCTGTAGCCTTCTGGGTTCAATATGTCATTTCACGCTCAGTTCTTTTAATCTCAGGACACCCCATTTCAAAAAGATGGTCTGTCTCATTTAAACTGCCTTGGTTAGGGTTTATGCCTGATCAACATATTAGTTACCGTATATTCCGTAAAGTACAGCTACATAATTTCTATATCGGTCTTTGTATTGCAGCACTCTTTATTTTCTGGTCACCGCCAGCATTTACAGTATCACTGATCACTTGCCACTTATGGCTCCTACTGCCTCGTCTTTATACTCTGTTCAGACTGAATCGACAGGATCAGGGAGGCATGCTGAAATTCAATCCGACCGATGTATCCTATTACTCTCAATAAAGTGCAGCAGTATAGCTCATATTATTTTCACGTATTAAAAAATAAACCGCCATCCTTAGGGATGGCGATTCTTTATTTCGTCTTAAGGCCTTTAATGGAGGTCTTCTTTTCTTTAGGAATCATCACTACAAAATAATCATCATGCACTGTTAAATGAACCGTTAACCCATCCTTCAGAAAAACACCCGAAGAATCACTATCATCATCTTCCTGTTCTGTCCATCCCCAGGCTTTAATAGCCTCCAAATAAGGATCCGGAATACCATTCTTCTCCTTTAATCCAGGTAAAGAATAACGTACATAATCCATAGCAACGTTAGTAGTGGTCTGGTCTGGTGAGTTTGCCTCATGGGGGACAGGGAAGCTTTTCTCATTCAGTGCACCCTCAAAAGTATCCCACTTAGGTTCTTTAGCCCCGCAACTTGCCAGTATTAAAGTTAAAATACAAGAAATCATTATTAACTTGAATATTTTTAATTGTTTCATGCCTTAAATCCTCCCTACCTCTACAATGCATCTAAAGACACAAGAAAATTCAAAGTTAGAATTTATGAGTAGTTCCTTCGTATTAAAGATCTGCTAACTATTAGCACTTTTCTATTATACTTGTATCCACCGCAGCGTCGGTAACAAAAATGTCATTCCACAGTAACCTATTCTACTGTCATTACTAGCCTTAAATACTTGCATAATAAAAAAAGAAAAAAAGCCACTGCTGATATTATCAACAATGGCTTAATCTGCTTGGCAACGTCCTACTCTCCCAGGACCCTTCGGTCCAAGTACCATCGGCGCTGGAGGGCTTAACGGTCGTGTTCGGGATGGGTACGCGTGGAACCCCTCCGCTATCGCCACCAAACATGCGTCTGTGAAACAGACGCTGCCGCGTGAAATTTCGTTCATCACCAGTAGTGAGAATGAATTTCTAAGCGTGTTACAGGCTTGATGCCTGAAAACTGAATCCGAATTGAATTTGCGTATTAAGTATAGGATAAGCCCTCGACCGATTAGTATTGGTCAGCTCCATGCATTACTGCACTTCCACCTCCAACCTATCTACCTCGTCGTCTTCAAGGGGTCTTACTAATTGGGAAATCTCATCTTGAGGGGGGCTTCACGCTTAGATGCTTTCAGCGCTTATCCCGTCCGTACGTAGCTACCCAGCCATGCTTCTGGCGAAACAACTGGTGCACCAGCGGTACGTCCATCCCGGTCCTCTCGTACTAAGGACAGCTCCTCTCAAATTTCCTGCGCCCACGACAGATAGGGACCGAACTGTCTCACGACGTTCTGAACCCAGCTCGCGTACCGCTTTAATGGGCGAACAGCCCAACCCTTGGGACCTACTTCAGCCCCAGGATGCGATGAGCCGACATCGAGGTGCCAAACCTCCCCGTCGATGTGGACTCTTGGGGGAGATAAGCCTGTTATCCCCAGGGTAGCTTTTATCCGTTGAGCGATGGCCCTTCCATGCGGTACCACCGGATCACTAAGTCCGACTTTCGTCCCTGCTCGACTTGTAGGTCTCGCAGTCAAGCTCCCTTATGCCTTTGCACTCTTCGAATGATTTCCAACCATTCTGAGGGAACCTTGGAACGCCTCCGTTACTCTTTAGGAGGCGACCGCCCCAGTCAAACTGCCCGCCTGACACGGTCCCCGTACCCGGTAAGGGTACTAGGTTAGAACCTAGATACGATCAGGGTGGTATCCCAACGGCGCCTCCACCGAAGCTTGCGCTCCGATTTCTACGGCTCCCACCTATCCTGTACAGATCGTACCCAAATTCAATATCAAGCTGCAGTAAAGCTCCATGGGGTCTTTCCGTCTTGTCGCGGGTAACCTGCATCTTCACAGGTATTAAAATTTCACCGGATCTCTCGTTGAGACAGCGCCCAAGTCGTTACGCCATTCGTGCGGGTCAGAATTTACCTGACAAGGAATTTCGCTACCTTAGGACCGTTATAGTTACGGCCGCCGTTTACTGGGGCTTCGGTTCATAGCTTCGGGTTACCCCTAACCACTCCCCTTAACCTTCCAGCACCGGGCAGGCGTCAGCCCGTATACTTCGCCTTGCGGCTTCGCACAGACCTGTGTTTTTGCTAAACAGTCGCTTGGGCCTTTTCACTGCGGCCCCCTCGTGCTATTCACACTACCGGGGCACCCCTTCTCCCGAAGTTACGGGGTCATTTTGCCGAGTTCCTTAACGAGAGTTCTTCCGCGCGCCTTAGAATTCTCTTCTCGCCTACCTGTGTCGGTTTGCGGTACGGGCACCTTCTCCTGGCTAGAGGCTTTTCTTGGCAGTGTGAGATCATGACCTTCGCTACTGTAATTTTCGCTCCCCATCACAGCCCAGCCTTAATGATGTGCGGATTTGCCTACACATCAGCCTCACTGCTTAGACGGACATATCCATCAGTCCGCGTCACTACCCTCCTGCGTCACCCCATCGCTCATAGCGGATTACGGTGGTACAGTAATTTCAAACTGTTGTCCTTCGACTACGCCTTTCGGCCTCGCCTTAGGTCCCGACTTACCCTGAGCGGACGAGCCTTCCTCAGGAAACCTTGGGCTTTCGGCGGATCAGATTCTCACTGATCTTTTCGTTACTCATACCGGCATTCTCACTTGTATGCTGTCCAGCGCTCCTTACGGTACACCTTCAACCCACATACAACGCTCCCCTACCCCAGATACATACGTATCTAGCCATAGCTTCGGTGGTGTGTTTAGCCCCGTTACATTTTCGGCGCAGAGTCACTCGACCAGTGAGCTATTACGCACTCTTTCAATGGTGGCTGCTTCTAAGCCAACATCCTGGTTGTCTGTGCAACTCCACATCCTTTCCCACTTAACACACACTTGGGGACCTTAGCTGATGGTCTGGGCTGTTTCCCTTTTGACAATGGATCTTAGCACTCACTGTCTGACTCCCGGCAATAAGTATATGGCATTCGGAGTTTGACTGAGCTTGGTAATCCTTGCGGACCCCGCACCCAATCAGTGCTCTACCTCCACTACTCTTATACCGAGGCTAGCCCTAAAGCTATTTCGGGGAGAACCAGCTATCTCCGAGTTCGATTGGAATTTCTCCGCTACCCCCACCTCATCCCCGCATTTTTCAACATGCGTGGGTTCGGGCCTCCAGTGCGTGTTACCGCACCTTCACCCTGGACAGGGGTAGATCACACGGTTTCGGGTCTACGTCCACATACTAAATCGCCCTATTCAGACTCGCTTTCGCTGCGGCTCCGTCTTCTCGACTTAACCTTGCATGTTAAACGTAACTCGCCGGTTCATTCTACAAAAGGCACGCCATCACCCATAGATAGGGCTCTGACTTTTTGTAAGCACACGGTTTCAGGTTCTATTTCACTCCCCTTCCGGGGTGCTTTTCACCTTTCCCTCACGGTACTGTTTCACTATCGGTCGCCAGGTAGTATTTAGCCTTAGCAGATGGTCCTGCTGGATTCATACGGGGTTTCACGTGCCCCGCACTACTCGGGATCCGTCTCGGAGAGAACACAGTTTAGGTTACAGGGCTTTTACCTCTATCGCGGGCCTTTCCAGACCTCTTCACCTACCATATTCCTTTGTAACTCCATGTGAGACGTCCCACAACCCCTAAGAGCAAGCTCTTAGGTTTAGGCTGTTCCGCGTTCGCTCGCCGCTACTGACGGAATCACTATTGTTTTCTCTTCCTCAGGGTACTTAGATGTTTCAGTTCCCCTGGTCTGCCTCTACATCTCCTATGTGTTCAGAGATGAGTAACTGCGAATTACCACAGCTGGGTTTCCCCATTCGGACACCCCCGGATCAAAGCTTGCTTACAGCTCCCCGAGGCAGTTTCGTTGTTCGCCACGTCCTTCGTCGGCTCCTGGCGCCTAGGCATCCTCCGTGTGCTCTTATTAGCTTAACCTTGATTTTTCCTAAGAAAAATCTCACTAATAACATTTACTTGTTTGCACAAGTTGCTAAAAGATGTTCTAAAACGCAAATTCGTTTCGGTATCCAGTTTTCAAGGATCAAGTCTTACTGAGAGCTTAAACTCTCAAAACTGAGCAACGAGTGAGTTGTGGAAGCTTAACTTCCGATTTGAATGTCTTCATTGCAGAAGACGATTCTCCATAGAAAGGAGGTGATCCAGCCGCACCTTCCGATACGGCTACCTTGTTACGACTTCACCCCAATCATCTACCCCACCTTCGGCGGCTGGCTCCCTTGCGGGTTACCCCACCGACTTCGGGTGTTGTAAACTCTCGTGGTGTGACGGGCGGTGTGTACAAGACCCGGGAACGTATTCACCGCGGCATGCTGATCCGCGATTACTAGCAATTCCGACTTCATGCAGGCGAGTTGCAGCCTGCAATCCGAACTGAGACCGGCTTTGATGGGATTGGCTTCACCTCGCGGTTTCGCTTCCCGTTGTACCGGCCATTGTAGTACGTGTGTAGCCCAGGTCATAAGGGGCATGATGATTTGACGTCATCCCCACCTTCCTCCGGTTTGTCACCGGCAGTCACTCTAGAGTGCCCAACATTACTTGCTGGCAACTAAAGTTAAGGGTTGCGCTCGTTGCGGGACTTAACCCAACATCTCACGACACGAGCTGACGACAACCATGCACCACCTGTCTCCTCTGTCCCGAAGGCCGCCACTATCTCTAGTGGATTCAGAGGGATGTCAAGACCTGGTAAGGTTCTTCGCGTTGCTTCGAATTAAACCACATACTCCACTGCTTGTGCGGGTCCCCGTCAATTCCTTTGAGTTTCAGTCTTGCGACCGTACTCCCCAGGCGGAGTGCTTACTGTGTTAACTTCGGCACCAAGGGTATCGAAACCCCTAACACCTAGCACTCATCGTTTACGGCGTGGACTACCAGGGTATCTAATCCTGTTTGCTCCCCACGCTTTCGCGCCTCAGCGTCAGTTACAGCCCAGAAAGTCGCCTTCGCCACTGGTGTTCCTCCACATATCTACGCATTTCACCGCTACACGTGGAATTCCACTTTCCTCTTCTGTACTCAAGTCACCCAGTTTCCAGTGCGACCTCAGGTTGAGCCCAAGGTTTAAACACCAGACTTAAATGACCGCCTGCGCGCGCTTTACGCCCAATAATTCCGGACAACGCTTGCCCCCTACGTATTACCGCGGCTGCTGGCACGTAGTTAGCCGGGGCTTTCTTCTCAGGTACCGTCACTCCGGTAGCAGTTACTCTACCGGACGTTCTTCCCTGGCAACAGAGCTTTACGATCCGAAAACCTTCATCACTCACGCGGCGTTGCTCCGTCAGACTTTCGTCCATTGCGGAAGATTCCCTACTGCTGCCTCCCGTAGGAGTCTGGGCCGTGTCTCAGTCCCAGTGTGGCCGTTCACCCTCTCAGGTCGGCTACGCATCGTCGCCTTGGTGGGCCGTTACCCCACCAACTAGCTAATGCGCCGCAGGCCCATCCCTCAGTGACAGATTGCTCCGTCTTTCATTCTTTCTTCAGGAGAAAAAAGAAATTATCCGGTATTAGCTACCGTTTCCGGTAGTTATCCCAGTCTAAGGGGCAGGTTGCCTACGTGTTACTCACCCGTCCGCCGCTAAGTTATTTTGAAAGCAAGCTTTCAAAGTGACTCCGCTCGACTTGCATGTATTAGGCACGCCGCCAGCGTTCGTCCTGAGCCAGGATCAAACTCTCCAATTAGTATTGAAAAGAGCGATATGCTCATTTTGAAACATCTGACGAGAAAATTAATTCTCTAATTTTGGATTTCACTTTCGTGATTTCCTACTCACTCGTTGTTCAGTTTTCAAAGATCAAGTTCTCGTTGGCGCCGTTTAATGTCTCAGCAGCAACTCTTATACTATATCATGTTCAGCCGTTTAATGTCAAGCTCTTTTTTTACTTCTTTTTCGAGCTCGGCATGTGTGTTTCTCGGCCAGAAATAGAATATATCATGTATAGAGATTCATTGCAACACTTTTTTTTGAAAGATTTAAAAACCATAAATCATGTATTAATGAATACACTCTATCTTTATATACTGTTGCCTTATATACATTCCATAATATAAAAGAAAAACAACTGAAAAAGATATCAGTTGTTTTCAGAAGATAGCTTAGATGAATCTAAATTAATTCCGCTTCCTTCGCTCCAGTAATTACGGAAACGATACTGTATCGAAGTATCTCTGCATTATACGCCTGGTATGGATCGACGTTGAAAACAACAGCATCTGCAATAAAACCTTCTGCAATCTGCCCCAGCTCGTTACCGCTCCCTAGAATGTCAGCAGCGCTTTTAGTAGCAGACTGCCACGCTTCTCTGCGAGTTAAGCCATAATCAATCAACGTATCCAGTTCTTGAAGGTTATAACCATGTAATGAGGGTGTAGCATAATCTGTACCGAATCCAATACGAACGCCTTCTCTTTTTGCATAATTAATGGCTTTGGAATGCGATTCAGCAGCGCGGGCAGCTCGTTCGCAAATGATCGGGTTCAACGCTAGAACGCCTTTCGGATCTGCGGCAATGCGATAGATGGATGTAGTAGGTACAAAAGCTACCTCCGAATTAGCAAGTCTCCCTGCCTGATCTTCAGTTAGAAACATCCCATGCTCTATAGATTCCACCCCCGCCTGAATGGACCAGTCTATCGTCACTCCACCCCAGGTATGAACCAGTACCTTCTTATCATGGGCATGTGCATTACGAACAATGAATGCAAACTCTTCTTCGGAAAAGATCGGATCTACGACTTTCTCGGTGGGTGCCCCAAGACCGCCTGTGGCCATGATTTTTATCCAGCCCGCTCCTGTAGCAAAGATTTGCGCCATCCGTTGTTCCAAATGCTTAATTCCACGGGCATCTGCTGCTCCAAGCATATCGCTGCTGGTGTGCACTCTTAAAGGCTGCTGATACTGCTGAACAAGATGCTGCACTGTGCTTGGCACAATTCCGCCTGCATCCCGTACAGTCGTTACACCCGTCCTTAGAGTAGCCTCAAACGCTTGGCCCTGCATGGCTTCGATCTGCTGGGAGTCGCGCTTCAATTGGTCCGCATGATCAAAGTCTGTCCAAGCAAGATGCGTATGAAGATCAATTATACCAGGACTTATCCATAGTTCTGTGCCTGTAGGAGTTGAATTATTTTGTTGCGACTCCGCTTCAGTAATAGATGAAAAATAGCCATCCTTGATCACAACATCAAATCGTTTACCTTCGATACCGGCTATATAAATATTCTTGAATGTATGCAGTTCTGGATGCTTGTGAATCATCTTCATTCCCCCCAAGCCAGCCGAACAGCTTCTAATGCCTGATCAGGGTCTTGTTTCAATAACTCAGCAAGCGTTGATATGGCTTCCTCCACACTTTTCCGAGCAGCATTTGTTCCGAAATGATTGATCCGCAAAAGATGGCCAAATAATTCTCCGTCTCCTGGAGCCACAATGCCTATAGGTTTTTCGATCTGCAAATCTTGCTTTCCAGCAATCCGAACCGTTGTAGTCAGTGTAGAATAATGTCTGCTGTCCTTTTGCCAAGGCTCAAGCCCCAAGGATTCTATACCAGCTAATGTAGCAGCTGCAGCCCTTTCATGACGCTGAATGATTTGCTCCAATCCCTCTTCTTCAATTCGTGTCAAGGCCAGGATCAAAGCTCTAGCCTCTAATGTCGGAATATTTGGAGCAACTCGTAGTGGCGCGGCGCCATTCAGCGAAGGTCTGAGATCCAGCAAGGACAGAATGGAGTTACGCGGTGCATTTTTATTAGACTCAAGAAATTCCCAGCCACGTGGTGAAATACTGACGGCGCTAACACCGTTAGGTCCAGCCAAGGCTTTTTGTGCGCCTATCACAGCAAAATCAACTCCCCATTCATCGACCAGTAACGCCTCTCCCCCAACCGCAGAAACCGAGTCCGTCACAGTAATGAGATTGAACTCCTTTGCAATCTTAAATATTTCTTTAGCCGGATTAGATCCACCTGTAACCACTTCAGCCTGAACAAAGGAAAGGGCACAAGGGTTAAACTCTTTAATTGCGGAAGCAACTTGGTCGCCAGTGACCACTTCATCAAAAGGAACCTTTACTTCAATAACCGTTGCTCCTCCCCGCTCAAGCCACTTTCCAAATAGACTTCCATAGGGACCTGTTACTATATTTACAATGGTTCGACCAGGCGCGGCTATTCCTGCAGCCACTGCCTCGATCCCCAGAATTGCCTCAGCTGGGATGATAACTGGTGGGTGCTCAGTAAACAAGATAGTAGAAATCAATTGTGTAAGCTTATTGTACTCAGCCACTGAAAGTGGCACATGTACATTATATTCTGGGCTCATAAGAAACCTCCTGATGTACTTGATTTTGGCATTTTAGGAACTGCCGACAACAGCTCGTAACTGTATTCATGTTTAGGCCGGATGAAGAATTGATCCTTCGGACTCTGCTCCACGAGCTTTCCTTGCCGCATAACTGCTACCGTATCGCTAATTGCATTAATTACTCCTAGATCATGGGAAATAAAAAGCATGGTGAGATTAAGCTCAGCTTTCAGCGTATTGAACAGTTCGAGCACACTAAGCTGCACAGATACATCCAGCGCGCTGGTTGGTTCATCGGCGATCAGGATATTTGGTTCAACGCTTAATGCACGAGCGATCGCTATCCGTTGCCGTTGACCACCTGAAAATTCATGCGGCAATTTATCTAAAGCCTTTTGCTCCAAATGAACCTGGTTCAAAAGCTCTTTACATCTTTGCTCAACGTCTGTACGTCCCACAATTTTATGAAACAATAAGGGCTCGGAAAGAATTTGCCTAATCGAATGCTTTGGATTCAGCGATGCATCAGGATTTTGGAAGATCATCTGGATTATTTTACGCTGCTCACGGCTCCTTTTCTTTTTTAACTCTTGGGTACCTAACAGAATCTTCCCCTCATGCGGAGCAATCAGTCCAGCAATTACTCGCGCCAGCGTAGATTTCCCTGAACCGGATTCTCCAACAAGTCCAAGAGTGGTGTGCTGCTCAAGATTCAAATTGATACAATCCAGTGCAGTAAATCCGCCGTAGTGAACAGTTAAATCTTTTATTTGTAAGGCTAGTTCCATGAGTCTCTACTCCCTTCAAGCTCTGGCAAAGGAAGCACCGAATCAATCAGCATCTGTGTGTAAGGGTCGGATGGATTTTGCAAAATATCAAGGGTAGCGCCATGCTCCACAATCTGCCCTTGTTTCATTACACATAGGCGTGAGCACAAGTTGGCTGCAATCGCGAGATTATGCGTTACAAAAACCATAGCAAATCCCAGCTCCTGCTGGAGGTTCGTGATCGTTTCAATAATTTGTCGTTGAACCGTGACATCCAGCGCCGTTGTCGGCTCATCACAGAGAAGAATACCTGGCTTGCACGCCAGTGCCAAAGCGATGACTACCCGTTGACATTGACCGCCTGACAGCTGACTCGGATATCGATCCTTTTTCTTTAAAGAATCAGGGAGACCAAGCCTTTCGAGTAGCTCCAGCGCAATCATTCGCGAAGCCTTTCGACTAACTTTCTGTCTGTAATACACGACTTCAGCCAGCTGATTGACAACCATACAGAGTGGATCAAGCGCACCTCTTGGGTCTTGAAACACCATCGCACTGCTTACGTCACTCTTAATGGTGCCACCTGTCTGTTCAACACCATTTGGAAGTAGTCCCAGAATTGCACGCAGTGTAAGCGATTTTCCTGAACCCGACTCACCTACTAATCCTAGACTCTCCCCTTTGCTCAGCGAAAAGCTAACATTGTTGACTAATCTCTCTTTTGACTTCGCTGCCAGCGATAGTGCGTTTATTTCTAAAATGGGTTGTATAGACATCATTTTTTCCTCCATATGTCTGCCAAACCATCACCTAGGAGCGACAAAGCTATTCCGGTATACACCACTGCAAATCCTGGGACAGCTGAGAGCCACCAAGCTGTAGTGATGAAGGGCTGTCCATCCGAGATCATAGTTCCCCAGTCTGGAGTTGGCGGTGTAATACCGATCCCAAGATACCCCAGTGTAACAATGGCAACAAGCAATCCAATCATGTCTGTCATAAGAACGACAACGGCTTGCGGAAGTACATTGGGCAGCAGATGACGCAAAATAATTTTCACTCCGGGTAGCCCTAAGGTTTGAGCGGATGCCACCCATTCCTGATTGCGAAAAGATGCGCTAAGACCTCTCACTACACGGGCAAAAACAATCCAACCTACAAGTATAAAAGTAATATAAATGCCTCGTTCTCCTGCTCCACTGGCAAAAGCAACGATAATGACGATTAGATAAAAAGGAAAAGCGATCAACGTATCTGACAGCAGCGTAATAACTGTATCAATCCATTTGCCGTAATATCCTGCTAGCATTCCTAGGAACACACCTATGCAAAAGGGAATGATTTCTGCTAAGACCATGATTTTTAAATCAGTCCTCGCAGCATAAATCAATCTAGTAAACAGATCACGTCCCAGCTGATCGGTTCCTAGCCAGTGTTCAGCCGACGGAGGCTGCAGAAAGGCGCTCAAATTTTGCTCGGAGGGATCATATGGACTTATATACGGTATGAACACAGTCAAGAGAATAAGAGCTGCAAACATAATCAATCCCACTAGAAGTGAAGGGGTATTCCATATTCGTTTTAAGCCGCTAGTCATTTTGCCAGCCTCATACAATCGTGGTTCTAGTCTTATCGTTTTCATTGTTTTCCCTTCGTTCTGGGATCAAGCCACCAAGAAATGATTTCAATCAAGAGACTGATGATCACAACAGCTAGCGCACAGTAAAGTGCTATTCCTTGAATAACCGGAAAGTCCCGTTTCGAAATTGAAGTGAATAACAAGCTGCCAATTCCCTTTATTCCAAACACCTGTTCAACGACCAATGTACCGCCGATTAGATATGAAATATTCACACCCATCAGCATCAGTGTTGGAAGAGCCGAATTGCGCAGCACATGTTTAAATAAAATAACCCTGCTTGGTATTCCGGCAGCCTTAAGTGTAACTACAAAATCCGATTCTAACATTTCAAGCATCTGTGCTCTTAACGAACGGACCAGCGTAGGGATCTGTGAGAAAGCAACGGTGATTGCCGGAAGTGCAAGACTGTGCAAAGTTCCAATCCACCCTTCACTTACTCCCCCAACGGGGAACCAGCCAAGCCGGACACTAAAGAGCAAAATTAAAAGTAAGCCAACCCAGAAGATTGGCATACCCAAAGTTATTGTAGGAAAAATACGTATTAAATGATCCAGCAGTTTATCCTTATGCGTAGCTGCTACTGTAGCAAGCAGAAGTGATACGAAAATCGCCAACACACACGCCATTACTATGAGCAACAAAGTGACAGGGGCACGCTGCATAATTAACTCTCTTGTTGATGTACCCATAACAATGGAGTTTCCAGTATCCCCCTGAGTAAATAGCGTCTTCAAAAATCGCATGAACTGCTCCCATAAAGGAAGGTCCAGCCCAAGAGTATGATGCATACTCTTGAGCGCCTCAGGGGTACTGTATTCTCCCAATATCATTTTAGCTGGATCTCCAGGCACAATTCGGATGATGAAAAAGACTGCTATCATTACGCAGCAGATCACTGCCAGCGCCTTTATAAGTGATATCACAAGCCAGTTGTAAGAGTCCTTGCTTCCTCTAGGTTGATTTAACACCTGCTTAAGATTCGTCATTGGCTGATGTGGACATCTTCGAAACGGGCGCTGCCGTTAGGTAGAACAACAAGACCATCAACAGAAGAACGAATACCTTTCAAGACATCTGGATAATAAAGCGGAATATAAGGTACTTCATCAGCAAGTGTCTGCAGCAGTTTAGTATAGATTTGCTCACGAGCATCGCCATCTGCAGTTTTTTGGCCCTCATATAGAAGCTTCGTTACTTCATCATTCGTATAATGCGTCCAATACGATTTGCTGAAGCCTTCCGGATCAGTTTGAAAAGCAATGATCGAGTTCGCTTCCGGGGAATCCGCTTGACCGCTATTAAGCATTGCCGCAAAATCATATGCAAAGAAACGTTCACGGAAAGTAGCAAGCTCAATCGATTCAATCTCAATCTTAATCCCGATTGTTTGACCCGCTGCCTGGATAATTTGTGCTTCTTGTGCTCTTGTACTGTTGCCGGAGGCTACAAGTAATTTGGTAGTGAATCCATTAGGGAAGGCAGATTTAGCAAGCTCCTCCTTGGCTGCCTCAACATTGAAGTTCAGAGCCTTGATTGTATCATTGGAGTTATAAGGAATCGTTGTTGGCAGTAATGAGTTTGCCGTTTGTGCATAACCAAACGTTAATGCTTTGGTCAAGCCTTCACGATCAAGTGCCAGAGCCAGCGCGCGGCGAACATGCACATCCGAGAAATGTTCATCCAGCGTATTAAAGAACAATTGCTCTGTCACCCAACTGCCGTTAGTAATTACTTTAGTGTCAGCTCCATCTTTGATCTCATTGGCATTTTGCAGCGCTAAAGATTCAATAGCATTAACTTCCCCAGCCTTCAGCTGGTTGATTGCTTGGCTATCGTCCTCAATTAACTTATAAACAAGCTTATCAATATATGGTTTACCTTCTTGCCAGTAGAATTTGTTCTTAGTGAAGGTCAGATCACCTGCAGTATCCCATGTTTCAACTACAAAAGGTCCCGTTCCGATGGGCTTCTTAAAGAATTCTTCTTCGGAAACTCCACCAAAATTGTTAGGCACGATGCCATTTGAGAAATTGGATAGCTCTGAGATAAAAGGTGTATAAGGCTCTTTAAGTGTAATAACAAGCGTTTTGTTATCCTGCGCCTTAATTGTGCCGACCTTTGCCGATATTGCCAGCGGACCGCCAACCTTCAAGTGCCGCTCAAGGGAGAATACAGCATCTTCTGCAGTCACATCCGTACCATTCGAAAACTTCAAACCATCGCGAAGTTCAAAAGTATACGTCAGGCCATCCTCACTGATACTATGTGACTTCGCAAGCCAATCTACAATTTCGCCCTTGCTGTCAAAAGCAACTAACGATTCAAATACTTTGTCGATTGCAAAAGCATTATTGGACGTAATCTGATTATGCAAATCCAATGAGGTTACAGAAGCAGGGCGTCCATAGACGAAGGTTCCTCCTACTGCAGGCTCAGCTGTTTGAGGACTCTGAGTTGCTGTTGCTGGACTCGCACTTTCCTGCGCATCTTTATTTGAAGCAGCCTTATTATTAGATCCCGAGCATCCTGCAATTACCATCAATAGCAAAACTGCTATTGCCCCCAACAGAATCGGTTTCTTAATAGATACACTAAAGTACGACATAATTCTCTCCCCCTATAATTCTTATATGTTTAGTATGAATTGTATTATGGGTTAAACACTGTAGTCTGTCAAACATAATTTAATTTGCAACAATCCTTAAATAAATATACATAACAAAAAGACCACTGTCGATTACTCAACAGTGGTCTTGCGTGCTTGGCAACGTCCTACTCTCCCAGGACCCTTCGGTCCAAGTACCATCGGCGCTGGAGGGCTTAACGGTCGTGTTCGGGATGGGTACGCGTGGAACCCCTCCGCTATCGCCACCAAACATGCGTCTGTGAAACAGACGCTGCCGCGTGAAATTTCGTTCATCACCAGTAGTGAGAATGAATTTCTAAGCGTGTTACAGGCTTGATGCCTGAAAACTGAATCCGAATTGAATTTGCGTATTAAGTATAGGATAAGCCCTCGACCGATTAGTATTGGTCAGCTCCATGCATTACTGCACTTCCACCTCCAACCTATCTACCTCGTCGTCTTCAAGGGGTCTTACTAATTGGGAAATCTCATCTTGAGGGGGGCTTCACGCTTAGATGCTTTCAGCGCTTATCCCGTCCGTACGTAGCTACCCAGCCATGCTTCTGGCGAAACAACTGGTGCACCAGCGGTACGTCCATCCCGGTCCTCTCGTACTAAGGACAGCTCCTCTCAAATTTCCTGCGCCCACGACAGATAGGGACCGAACTGTCTCACGACGTTCTGAACCCAGCTCGCGTACCGCTTTAATGGGCGAACAGCCCAACCCTTGGGACCTACTTCAGCCCCAGGATGCGATGAGCCGACATCGAGGTGCCAAACCTCCCCGTCGATGTGGACTCTTGGGGGAGATAAGCCTGTTATCCCCAGGGTAGCTTTTATCCGTTGAGCGATGGCCCTTCCATGCGGTACCACCGGATCACTAAGTCCGACTTTCGTCCCTGCTCGACTTGTAGGTCTCGCAGTCAAGCTCCCTTATGCCTTTGCACTCTTCGAATGATTTCCAACCATTCTGAGGGAACCTTGGAACGCCTCCGTTACTCTTTAGGAGGCGACCGCCCCAGTCAAACTGCCCGCCTGACACGGTCCCCGTACCCGGTAAGGGTACTAGGTTAGAACCTAGATACGATCAGGGTGGTATCCCAACGGCGCCTCCACCGAAGCTTGCGCTCCGATTTCTACGGCTCCCACCTATCCTGTACAGATCGTACCCAAATTCAATATCAAGCTGCAGTAAAGCTCCATGGGGTCTTTCCGTCTTGTCGCGGGTAACCTGCATCTTCACAGGTATTAAAATTTCACCGGATCTCTCGTTGAGACAGCGCCCAAGTCGTTACGCCATTCGTGCGGGTCAGAATTTACCTGACAAGGAATTTCGCTACCTTAGGACCGTTATAGTTACGGCCGCCGTTTACTGGGGCTTCGGTTCATAGCTTCGGGTTACCCCTAACCACTCCCCTTAACCTTCCAGCACCGGGCAGGCGTCAGCCCGTATACTTCGCCTTGCGGCTTCGCACAGACCTGTGTTTTTGCTAAACAGTCGCTTGGGCCTTTTCACTGCGGCCCCCTCGTGCTATTCACACTACCGGGGCACCCCTTCTCCCGAAGTTACGGGGTCATTTTGCCGAGTTCCTTAACGAGAGTTCTTCCGCGCGCCTTAGAATTCTCTTCTCGCCTACCTGTGTCGGTTTGCGGTACGGGCACCTTCTCCTGGCTAGAGGCTTTTCTTGGCAGTGTGAGATCATGACCTTCGCTACTGTAATTTTCGCTCCCCATCACAGCCCAGCCTTAACGATGTGCGGATTTGCCTACACATCAGCCTCACTGCTTAGACGGACATATCCATCAGTCCGCGTCACTACCCTCCTGCGTCACCCCATCGCTCATAGCGGATTACGGTGGTACAGTAATTTCAAACTGTTGTCCTTCGACTACGCCTTTCGGCCTCGCCTTAGGTCCCGACTTACCCTGAGCGGACGAGCCTTCCTCAGGAAACCTTGGGCTTTCGGCGGATCAGATTCTCACTGATCTTTTCGTTACTCATACCGGCATTCTCACTTGTATGCTGTCCAGCGCTCCTTACGGTACACCTTCAACCCACATACAACGCTCCCCTACCCCAGATACATACGTATCTAGCCATAGCTTCGGTGGTGTGTTTAGCCCCGTTACATTTTCGGCGCAGAGTCACTCGACCAGTGAGCTATTACGCACTCTTTCAATGGTGGCTGCTTCTAAGCCAACATCCTGGTTGTCTGTGCAACTCCACATCCTTTCCCACTTAACACACACTTGGGGACCTTAGCTGATGGTCTGGGCTGTTTCCCTTTTGACAATGGATCTTAGCACTCACTGTCTGACTCCCGGCAATAAGTATATGGCATTCGGAGTTTGACTGAGCTTGGTAATCCTTGCGGACCCCGCACCCAATCAGTGCTCTACCTCCACTACTCTTATACCGAGGCTAGCCCTAAAGCTATTTCGGGGAGAACCAGCTATCTCCGAGTTCGATTGGAATTTCTCCGCTACCCCCACCTCATCCCCGCATTTTTCAACATGCGTGGGTTCGGGCCTCCAGTGCGTGTTACCGCACCTTCACCCTGGACAGGGGTAGATCACACGGTTTCGGGTCTACGTCCACATACTGAGTCGCCCTATTCAGACTCGCTTTCGCTGCGGCTCCGTCTTCTCGACTTAACCTTGCATGTTAAACGTAACTCGCCGGTTCATTCTACAAAAGGCACGCCATCACCCATAGATAGGGCTCTGACTTTTTGTAAGCACACGGTTTCAGGTTCTATTTCACTCCCCTTCCGGGGTGCTTTTCACCTTTCCCTCACGGTACTGTTTCACTATCGGTCGCCAGGTAGTATTTAGCCTTAGCAGATGGTCCTGCTGGATTCATACGGGGTTTCACGTGCCCCGCACTACTCGGGATCCGTCTCGGAGAGAACACAGTTTAGGTTACAGGGCTTTTACCTCTATCGCGGGCCTTTCCAGACCTCTTCACCTACCATATTCCTTTGTAACTCCATGTGAGACGTCCCACAACCCCTAAGAGCAAGCTCTTAGGTTTAGGCTGTTCCGCGTTCGCTCGCCGCTACTGACGGAATCACTATTGTTTTCTCTTCCTCAGGGTACTTAGATGTTTCAGTTCCCCTGGTCTGCCTCTACATCTCCTATGTGTTCAGAGATGAGTAACTGCGAATTACCACAGCTGGGTTTCCCCATTCGGACACCCCCGGATCAAAGCTTGCTTACAGCTCCCCGAGGCAGTTTCGTTGTTCGCCACGTCCTTCGTCGGCTCCTGGCGCCTAGGCATCCTCCGTGTGCTCTTATTAGCTTAACCTTGATTTTTCCTAAGAAAAATCTCACTAATAACATTTACTTGTTTGCACAAGTTGCTAAAAGATGTTCTAAAACGCAAATTCGTTTCGGTATCCAGTTTTCAAGGATCAAGTTTAAAGATGAGAGCTTAAACTCTCAAAACTGAGCAACGAGTGAGTAACAGGCCTAAACCTGAGATTTTGGAAGTTTAACTTCCGATTTGAATGTCTTCATTGCAGAAGACGATTCTCCATAGAAAGGAGGTGATCCAGCCGCACCTTCCGATACGGCTACCTTGTTACGACTTCACCCCAATCATCTACCCCACCTTCGGCGGCTGGCTCCCTTGCGGGTTACCCCACCGACTTCGGGTGTTGTAAACTCTCGTGGTGTGACGGGCGGTGTGTACAAGACCCGGGAACGTATTCACCGCGGCATGCTGATCCGCGATTACTAGCAATTCCGACTTCATGCAGGCGAGTTGCAGCCTGCAATCCGAACTGAGACCGGCTTTGATGGGATTGGCTTCACCTCGCGGTTTCGCTTCCCGTTGTACCGGCCATTGTAGTACGTGTGTAGCCCAGGTCATAAGGGGCATGATGATTTGACGTCATCCCCACCTTCCTCCGGTTTGTCACCGGCAGTCACTCTAGAGTGCCCAACATTACTTGCTGGCAACTAAAGTTAAGGGTTGCGCTCGTTGCGGGACTTAACCCAACATCTCACGACACGAGCTGACGACAACCATGCACCACCTGTCTCCTCTGTCCCGAAGGCCGCCACTATCTCTAGTGGATTCAGAGGGATGTCAAGACCTGGTAAGGTTCTTCGCGTTGCTTCGAATTAAACCACATACTCCACTGCTTGTGCGGGTCCCCGTCAATTCCTTTGAGTTTCAGTCTTGCGACCGTACTCCCCAGGCGGAGTGCTTACTGTGTTAACTTCGGCACCAAGGGTATCGAAACCCCTAACACCTAGCACTCATCGTTTACGGCGTGGACTACCAGGGTATCTAATCCTGTTTGCTCCCCACGCTTTCGCGCCTCAGCGTCAGTTACAGCCCAGAAAGTCGCCTTCGCCACTGGTGTTCCTCCACATATCTACGCATTTCACCGCTACACGTGGAATTCCACTTTCCTCTTCTGTACTCAAGTCACCCAGTTTCCAGTGCGACCTCAGGTTGAGCCCAAGGTTTAAACACCAGACTTAAATGACCGCCTGCGCGCGCTTTACGCCCAATAATTCCGGACAACGCTTGCCCCCTACGTATTACCGCGGCTGCTGGCACGTAGTTAGCCGGGGCTTTCTTCTCAGGTACCGTCACTCCGGTAGCAGTTACTCTACCGGACGTTCTTCCCTGGCAACAGAGCTTTACGATCCGAAAACCTTCATCACTCACGCGGCGTTGCTCCGTCAGACTTTCGTCCATTGCGGAAGATTCCCTACTGCTGCCTCCCGTAGGAGTCTGGGCCGTGTCTCAGTCCCAGTGTGGCCGTTCACCCTCTCAGGTCGGCTACGCATCGTCGCCTTGGTGGGCCGTTACCCCACCAACTAGCTAATGCGCCGCAGGCCCATCCCTCAGTGACAGATTGCTCCGTCTTTCATTCTTTCTTCAGGAGAAAAAAGAAATTATCCGGTATTAGCTACCGTTTCCGGTAGTTATCCCAGTCTAAGGGGCAGGTTGCCTACGTGTTACTCACCCGTCCGCCGCTAAGTTATTTTGAAAGCAAGCTTTCAAAGTGACTCCGCTCGACTTGCATGTATTAGGCACGCCGCCAGCGTTCGTCCTGAGCCAGGATCAAACTCTCCAATTAGTATTGAAAAGAGCGATATGCTCATTTTGAAACATCTGACGAGAAAATTAATTCTCTAATTTTGGATTTCACTTTCGTGATTTCCTACTCACTCGTTGTTCAGTTTTCAAAGATCAAGTTCTCGTTGGCGCCGTTTAATGTCTCAGCAGCAACTCTTATACTATATCATGTTCAGCCGTTTAATGTCAAGCTCTTTTTTTAACTTCTTTTTCGAGCTCGGCATGTGTGTTTCTTGGCCGGACTTAGAATATATCATGTATAGAGATTCATTGCAACACTTTTTTTAAATATAGTCTATAAATAAGAGACTGTGCTATTAATCACCCTTTATATATTGGTATATACCTGTTAGCACAGTCTCATTTATGCAGTCTCTTAATACTTCCTTCTCTAAGCAATGATCTCCTGAATATACAATTCTCGCTCCAACATTAGGTTCACAATCGTACCCTCTACCTTAATCATAGGACGTGTTGGATTAGCACGGTCAGTAAATATGATCTCTCCATGACGTCCATCGCTCAGACGTATTCTGGTTCCATTAAATAAATCGGTACTCTTCTGTATAAAGGTCTGTACAACGACTGGGTCGAGCTTACCGAAGCTTTCTGTCATTATCTGCTCTAACACTAAATAAGGAGACTGTGCTTTTCTATAGGCCCTTTCTAGAGTCATTGCATGGAATATATCTGCTACCGCAACTACTTTAGCGTAAAAATGAATCTGGCTACCTTCTAGCTTAAGTGGGTATCCAGACCCGTCAACCTTCTCATGATGCTGCAATGCTGTTAGTCTTACCCCTTCATTAATCGCTGTAACATTACGCAACAATTGATAGCCATATGTAGTATGTCTGCGAACCTCTTCTATTTCAGCACTATTAAGTGACTCCGGCTTATGTAAAAGAGAACTATCTACTTTTGCGTTTCCGATGTCATGTAGCAATCCGGCAAAAGCGATCTGCATCCAATCCTTTTGCGGATACCCGCACCACTGAGCGATCTTATATGATGTTAACGCGGACAGTACGGCATTGTGATAGTTGTAATCCTCGTCTTTTAGCGTACGTGGAGAAAACTTCAACACATGATAATCCTTCAAATGACTAATTAGTAACTCTAATTGACTCCGCAACTCAAAAATAGGAAGTGAAGCTGCCGTTACCGAACGATAGCTAGTCCTAATAAGTGCGATCATTTTTTCATATTCATCATGTAGTGGGGAATTGTTCTTGATCAGCATCGATTCATTTATAATCGCTCCAGCTTTAAGTGCTGTCTGCTTGGCGTTTTTTTTGACAGTATCAGAGTTGGCCTCTCCCTGAACACCTTCGATCTCCACTTGCCCAACCAAAAAAGCTTCTAAAATTTCTAGATCACGGGGGAGTAGTATTTTTCCCTTGGTGAACAAAATTCCCCCCAAAGGTGTAATTACATCTTTGGTTATCTTTGAGCCCGCTTTAACTTCTCCAGCCAATACACTTGGCATATACTCAGCCCCTTAATTTCTATAACAATAAGCTCAGGATTACCGAAATCTAATATGACAGATAATTTCTGAGAAAATAGTACTTTATATACTGATTTATACTCTATCGGCTAATTATAGTACGGATAAAAGGAAGCGACTAGTGAAATGAAAACTATTCTTATAAAAATCCTCATTAAATTTCATTAAATAACTAGCTATTAATTAATCACAGCAAAAAGAGCAAGGGTCTCTGTAATAGAAGCCCTTGCTCTTTATTGAATAAAACCTACTCTAAATTATCTTCTTGATCCTCAGCGATTGTTTCCGGTTGATCAATATCACCAGATTCATCTACTGTTACTTGTTCCTCGAGGCCTTCCATATCTTCAGACAATTCGTCCTCTTCGTTCTTATCTGCTCTGCACAGAGTAGCCACAGCATCATCCTCGCGGATGTTAATTAGCTTAACCCCTTGCGCATAACGACCCATAGTAGAGATTCCATCCATGCTGGTACGAATCAAGGTACCGCTTGTAGTAATGATCATTAAGTCTTCATCGTTCTTAACGACTTTTAGACCAACTACAGGGCCATTCTTCTCAGTGAGATTAATGGTCTTGATTCCTTTACCACCACGAGTCTGGGAACGATAGTCACCGGCTGGTGTCCGTTTACCATAACCCTTGCTAGTAACAATCAGAACCTCAAGCTCCTTATCGACACAATCCATACCGATGACATGGTCATTACTATCAAGCGTAATGCCCTTCACGCCTGTCGCGCTACGACCCATAGAACGAACATCATTCTCTGAGAACGTAATCGACATTCCGCGAGCTGTACCGATAATAAGATTTTGCTGTCCATCTGTCAGCTTAACCTCAATTAGAGAATCCTCTTCACGAAGGTTAATAGCGATAAGTCCGCCTTTGCGGATGTTATTGTAATCCTCAAGCGGCGTCTTCTTCACGATACCTTCGCGGGTAGCAAAGAACAAGTACTTGTCACTATCGGTCTCTTCCACTTGGATTACGGCACTAATCTTCTCACCTTGTTCAATTTGAATCAGGTTGATGATTGGTGTCCCACGTGCTGTACGTCCCAGCTCTGGGATCTCATAAGCTTTAATCCGGTATACCTTACCCTTATCGGTAAAGAACATCAGATAGTTATGAGAGTTACTCACGAAGAGATGCTCCACAAAGTCCTGATCCTTGGTGTCCATCCCCATGACTCCGCGCCCTCCACGCTTCTGACTGCGGTAGGTGCTGACAGGTAGACGTTTGATGTATCCCGTATGTGTAATAGTGATAACAACCTCTTCACGCGGAATAAGGTCTTCATCCAGGATACTTTCTTCACCAACGGTAATCTCTGTCCGGCGTTCATCAGAATATCTATCACGAATATCCTGCAGCTCGTTACTGATGATTTCCAGTACAAGATGCTCATTCGCCAAAATTTCACGGTACTCTGCAATTTTAGCTAGCAATTCGTTATATTCATTCTCGATCTTTTCTCTTTCCAGACCGGTCAGACGCTGCATCCGCATATCGAGGATCGCTTGAGCCTGCTCTACACTAAGGCTAAAGGTGCTCATTAATCCCTCACGGGCTATGTCCGTTGTCCGAGAAGCACGAATTAACGCAATCACTTCATCCAGATGATCCAGCGCAATACGCAGACCTTCTAAGATATGAGCGCGTGCTTCAGCTTTTTTAAGATCAAATATAGTACGACGACGAATAACTTCAATCTGGTGCTGCAAATAATGATAGAGCACATCACGCAGATTAAGAATTTTCGGCTCGTTGTTCACGATGGCCAGCATGTTGATACCAAATGTAGATTGCATAGAAGTATGTTTATATAGATTGTTCAACACAACATTGGGATTCACATCACGTCTCATCTCAACAACTACACGCATACCGTTACGGTCAGACTCATCTCGAAGATCCGTTATACCCTCGATCCGTTTCTCACGTACTAATTCTGCGATTTTTTCAACCAGTCTTGCCTTGTTCACCTGATACGGCAGCTCATGCACAATGATGCGAGCCTTACCGTTATTCTCTTCAATCGTTGCCTTTGCACGCATGGTCACTGAACCACGCCCTGTACGATAAGCCTGACGAATACCCTCACGACCCAAAATATATCCAGCCGTTGGGAAATCTGGGCCTTGAATATACTCCATCAATTCCATAGGGGTGATGTCAGGATTCTTAATCATCGCCTGCACACCATCGATAACTTCACCTAGGTTATGCGGTGGAATATTAGTAGCCATACCTACAGCTATACCAGATACCCCATTAACGAGCAGGTTCGGATAGCGAGCTGGTAATACAACTGGCTCATTCTCTTCACCATCATAGTTGGGTGCGAAATCAACTGTTTCTTTGTTCAAATCTCGAAGCATTTCGCCTGCAATCTTGGAAAGACGGGCTTCTGTATAACGCATCGCTGCAGCCATATCACCATCAATCGAACCAAAGTTCCCGTGACCGTCCACAAGCATATAGCGCATAGAGAAATCCTGAGCCATCCGTACCATTGTTTCATAGACGGCTGAGTCACCGTGAGGGTGGTACTTACCGATAACCTCACCGACGATTCTTGCCGATTTCTTATGAGGCTTATCCGCAGACATTCCAAGTTCCGACATCGCAAACAAAATGCGTCGGTGAACCGGCTTGAGTCCGTCCCGCACATCTGGCAAAGCCCGGCTAACAATGATGCTCATTGCGTAATCCATAAAGGATTCACGCATTTCCACGCCAATGTCCCGATCTTTGACTTGTGGGTTATTTTGTTCAGCCATGAGTTGCTGGACCTCCTTCAGTTAAAAAACCGCTACCCTTAATTATATTACTTTCACAAAAGTAGCACAATTAAACATGATAGCCTTTTATCTTCTAATATTGATTTCTTTTGCGCTGATTAGGGTATTCGCCCTTTCCGCAAATGTCTTTAGTACATAGACTGTAAAGACAAGAAACACGGTTTTATTATCCTAGTATCGTTCGATAAGGCATAACCCCATATCCTTATATTATACCATTGTTTAGGTAGCTTGTCCTGATTTTCAGCTGCCAAAGATTATGCTTCCACAGCAAGTTTTGTACAAGGGAATTCAAAAGAGCAAATGCTGCACAAAATTGTTAAGGAGGAAGATAATGAAGATTCAACGAGTCCCAAGTAAATGGGCTAAAACAAAAGTTATCCTTCAAAATCAATCTCTATCTCTATATGTGCCTGATACTCGTAAATATGATTTAAATGTTCTTAAAGAAATGCTTGCGTTATATGCCATGGTCTATATAAAACCTGATCGCGGAAGCTTTGGTATTGGTGTAATGAGAGCTGAGCAGCGTACGGTGATTTTAAGTCCTAGCCAGCAGAAGACTGAAATGACTGTCACCGCCAATAACGAGGAGAGAGAACAGCAAGAAGCACAGGTCCTATATATTTTAAGATATGCAAAGACGGCAGAAGTTTTCTTCTCCCCCGAAGAACTGCATGAGGCCTTACAGAAACGAATTCAGAACCGTACCTACCTCGTCCAAAAAGGAATTGATCTCCTGCGTCACCAAGATCGTCCCTTCGACCTTCGAGTTCTTGCCCAAAAGACTCCATCAGGTACATGGGAAACAACAGGAATGCTCGGAAGGGTAGCTGCCCCTCAGAAAATCGTCACCAATTATCATAGCGGAGGCAGTATTCTGTCAGTAAATACATTATTAAAAAATCATATGAACCCTTCTCAAACACTCTCCACGATTAATCAATTAAAATCTTTAGGGGTACAAATTGCAGGCCAATTGGAAACCACCTATCCAGGAATTAAAGAAATTGGTCTGGATATTGCCATGGATCAACATATGGATATGTGGCTGCTTGAGGTCAACACGCTTCCATCCATTGTTGTATTCAAGTTATTTCCTGATAAATCTATCTATCGTAGAATACACCGCTATGCTGTAGCATACGGACGTGTAAAAGCTAGAAAATCCCCATATACTACCCGCAATAGGCATTATACTAAAGCCTAAAAATCAGCTCTGAAACCAAAAAAACCTCCAGCATTCTCATTCCGTTAGGAACAGAAGCCGGAGGTTTTTATGCTTGAATGTAATTGTTACACATCAAGGTATCTGACGCTCTTCGCATGCTCATGGATAAAGTCACGTCTTGGTTCAACATTATCGCCCATCAGCGTATCAAAGATACTATCAGCGAGCATCGCATCTTCAATCGTTACTTGTAGCATCATACGAGCCTCAGGATCCATCGTCGTGTCCCACAGCTGGGTAGCATTCATTTCACCCAAACCTTTGTAGCGCTGAACATTGACCTTAACATTCTCACCAAAAGAGGCGATAATCTCATCGCGTTCCTTCTCGCTACCTGCATAACGGATCACTTTGTTGCGTTCTATCTTAAACAATGGCGGTTGTGCGATATAGATATAACCTGCATCTACTAGCTTCCGCATGTAACGGTAGAAGAATGTTAACAACAGAGTTCTAATATGAGCTCCATCGACGTCGGCATCCGTCATAATAACGACTTTATGGTAACGAGCCTTCGATAGATCAAAATCATCACTGATTCCTGTACCAAGAGCAGTAATAATAGCCCGGATCTCGGCGTTGGATAAAATACGGTCTAAGCGTGCCTTTTCTACGTTTAGAATCTTACCACGCAGCGGTAGAATCGCTTGGAAATGACGATCCCGGCCCTGCTTGGCCGATCCACCCGCAGAGTCACCTTCGACGATGTACAGTTCGCTGATAGACGCATCCTTGGATGAACAGTCCGCAAGTTTACCAGGTAGTGCACTGACTTCAAGCGCACTCTTACGGCGGGTTAACTCACGAGCCTTACGAGCGGCTTCTCGTGCACGTGAAGCTGAAAGCGACTTCTCAAGGACACGGCGTGATACTGCCGGATTCTCTTCCAGGAATTCCTGCAATTTCTCTCCGAACAGTGATTCTACTATTCCACGGACTTCACTATTTCCGAGCTTAGTCTTCGTTTGACCTTCGAACTGAGGCTCTGGAATTTTGACAGAAATAATGGCTGTCAATCCTTCACGCACGTCGTCGCCAGTCAGATTTGAATTACCATCCTTCAGCACACCCGCTTTACGGGCGTAGTCGTTGATAATACGTGTTAAAGCACTTTTGAAGCCGGATTCATGCGTTCCGCCCTCATGGGTATTAATATTATTCGCAAAAGAGTAGATGTTCTCTGTATACGAATCATTATATTGGAGAGCTACTTCAACCTGAATCATATCCCGTGAGCCTTCCACGTAGATTGGTTCCTCGTGCAGCGCTTCTTTTTTCTCATTCAGATATTTCACATATTCAACGATACCACCCTCATATTTGAACACGTTGGTGACATCGGTCCGCTCATCATGCAGTGAAAGCTCAATTCCTTTGTTAAGAAAAGCTAGCTCCCGAATACGAGTAAGCAGTGTCGCATATTCAAAGACCGTGGTTTCAGTAAAGATTTCAGGGTCCGGATGAAAAGTTGTAGTCGTACCTGTCTCTTCCGTATCTCCAACAACTTTGATCTCATACTGTGGTGCACCACGTCTGTATTCCTGCTGATAAATATGCCCATCACGCTTAACATTAACAACAACCTTCTCAGACAAGGCATTTACTACGGAGATACCCACACCGTGTAAGCCGCCTGATACTTTATATCCGCCGCCGCCGAACTTACCGCCTGCATGCAGTACTGTCATTACAACTTCAAGCGTCGACTTTTTAAGTTTTTCATTTTCACCTACAGGTATGCCACGTCCATTATCGATAACAGTAATCCCGTTATCCTCATGAATAATCACTTGAATCCGGTCACAATAACCTGCTAGGGCTTCATCGATACTATTATCTACGACCTCCCACACCAAGTGATGGAGACCTTTAGAACTAGTGGAACCAATATACATGCCCGGACGTTTCCGGACAGCTTCTAGCCCTTCCAGTACCTGAATCTGGCTCTCATCATATGTCGGTTGATTCATTGACATGCCTTCACCTACTTCTTTCAGATTATCTCTTTGTTACTAAACGCAAGTTATATTTCGAGCAAAATTTTGGCTCTTTTTTTGAGAGTGGAGGAGGAAATGGGGGAGTAATACACGATATTTTTAGTTACGACAATAGATTTTGCTTCCTCTTCACCAATCCGCTCAAGCTTCTTGTCCTGCTCAGAGTGAATGACGAATTGCTTAGACACCTTGGAAGATTTCTCAATCGAAATATCAAATATTGCAATTAACTCCGAAGAGCGAATAATCTTCTCCCCGCCCAAATGAATATACATGATCTTCCTCCGCTCTTTATAACTCCACTTTTCCATCATGAACATGATATAGGCTGGCGCCCTTTAATTTATCGGCATTCAGACCCTCAATCCCGGTAGCGGTAATGAATGTCTGTACCTTGCTTTGAAAGGTTTCAATAAGCTGGGTCTGTCGGTAAGGATCAAGCTCGGATAAAACATCATCAAGAAGCAGCACAGGATATTCTCCGATTTCTTCATGGATCAGCTCGATTTCCGCCAGCTTGAGCGATAAAGCCGTTGTACGCTGCTGTCCCTGAGAACCGTAGACCTGAGCTTCCCTTCCGTTGATAAAAAAGGACAGGTCATCCCGATGGGGACCCGTCAGCGTCATGCCGCGCCTGATTTCTTGTTCTCTCGTTTGTGATAACTTTAACATAAAATTGTCTAATAAGACAGCTTCATCTTCCTCATCCCGATCGCCGAAAGAGGGGACATAGAGCAATTTCAGTTCTTCTCCGCCGTTCGTAATCCCCCGGTGTATGCTTTCAGCCCATATTTGCAGCTTCTTTATGAATTGTTTCCTTTTTTTTACGATTTTAACACCATGCTCCACAAGTTGAGCATCCCAGATTTCCAAAAGGTCTTTTCCCGCTGCCTCTTTCCCCCACAACTGCTTCAGCAAATTGCCCCTTTGTAAGAGAATCTTTTGATACTGCTGAAGGTGAAATAGATAACTGGGCTGGACTTGGCCAATCTCCATATCGAGAAAACGCCGTCTGATGCCGGGTGTGCCTTTGACTATCTCTAAATCTTCCGGTGCAAACATGACCACATTGAGTGATCCCACAAACTCACTAAGACGTCGTTGTTCTAAACCGTTAATCTTAGCTTTTTTACCTTTGGCAGATAGGGTGAGCTCTAGCTTGAGATCGCCGTACTTACGTTCTACCTCGGCAATGATCTGAGCAGCGTCTCCAGGGGCATCAAATGAGATAAGTTCGCGATCCTTCGAGGTGCGGTGGCTTTTGGTCATCGCCAGGACGAACAATGCCTCCATGAGGTTTGTTTTGCCTTGGGCGTTCTGACCCAGAATCAGATTCACATCGCCCAAGCTCTCCAGACGCAGCAGCCCGTAATTCCGATAATGCTGCAGACCGATATTTTTAACAAACACGAAATGGTTCCTCCCCTAGCCTACTCCTCTTTGACTCCTCCGCCTTCAACCTGAAATGTGCCGTTATCCTGCACTTCAATTTGATCACCCGGATAAAGTTTTCTTCCGCGCCGTTCCTCTACTTCTCCGTTAACAAGTACATGTCCTTCTTGCAGCAAAGCTTTAGCCATTCCACCTGTGGATACACAATCAGAAAGTTTCAGGAATTGATCCAGCTTAATATATCCACTGTGGATAAGTATTTTTTTCATGGTTTTTATCCTTTCAGCCACTTATCCACATGTTCATGAATGTTGGCATTAATTTGTTGTACGGTAAGGCAAAATAATATACAAGCTATTGGTTTGATCGAGTGGCTTCAAAATGATCGGACTCATCATTCCTGTAAATGCTATTACAAGCTGCTCACTCTCAATAACTTTTAAGACATCGAGCATATATTTGGAGTTGAAAGATATTTTGAGCGGTTCACCTTTGAAATCAATGACTTCAAGTTCTTCGCGAACTTTACCAAGCTCAGAAGAGCTAGATGAAATTTCAATACCACCTTGCTCAAGCGTCTGCATGCGCACAATATTGGTTTTTTCTTCACGGGACAGCAAATAAGCACGATCAATCGATTCGCTTAATTTTTTTGTGTCCAAAGTTAGTTCTGTTTTGTAGGTTGTTGGAATAATTCTAGAAGTATCCGGATAAATTCCATCAAGGATCCGTGAATAGAACAGTACTTTGTCGATTTTAAAGAGAACTTGATTGTCCGCAACCACAATATCAACGAGCATATTTTGATCAGGAATAATTTTGCTTAGCTCATTAAGGGTTTTACCGGCGATTACGATATTTGCAAATTGGACATTCTCCGTACCTTCTAGTCTTGCTGCTCTTGTAGCTAAGCGGTGACGGTCTGTCGCTGTAAACTTAAACTCATTATCAGCCAGATTCCACAGTATACCTGTTAAAATCGGAGTTGTCTCTTGGGTAGAAATAGAAAAAGCGGTTTGTTTAATCATATTTTTCAGCAAATCACCTGGCAGGGAGATAGTATCGTTCTCCTCAATACTCGGTAGCACCGGGAATTCTTCAGGGTCTAAACCTACGATCTGAATCTCAGTGGATCCAGAAGAAATATATGTTTGGAATCCTTCTTTAACTTCCATGTGAATCTCTTTGGAGGGCAGCTTCTTAATAATCTCGACGAAAAATTTAGCGGGAAGAACAACACTTCCTGGCTGATCTATCTTCACGATCGTATGGCTGTCATTCTCTGCTGGAATAAACGATTGAATCGAAATATCGGTGTCGCTTGCAGTTAATGTGACGCCTTGATGGCTAACTTCCAGCTTAATACCGGTCAGAATAGGGATGGTTGTTCTACTGGAGATAGCTTTGGATACGTGTTGAATGGATTCGTTGAGTTCATTTTTAAGAATGCTTATTTTCATGATTTCACTCCTAGCTGAAAAATTGGGAATTTCGTTGTATTGGTAGCTCTTTATTACGCGTCTTTACATGATGAATTATTATAGTTATTTAATAGTATTAGTAGTAGGGGCGTCTAATATGTGGATAACCCTATCAAATAGCATAAAATTAAGCCTACCCACATGTGTATAGATTGTGTATAGGCTCTTTGTTCCTCTTAGGAAGGATTTTTAATTTTCTCCGCAAGATTATTTACCACTTTGTACAACTCCTGATCGACCTTTAATGACTGTGTAATTTTATCATGCGCATGAATTACGGTCGTATGGTCACGTCCTCCGAATGCCTCACCAATCTTAGGGAGCGAATAATCGGTTAGTTCACGGGAGAGATACATTGCGATTTGACGTGGAAAAGCTACGGCTTTCGTACGTTTTCGCGCTTTGAAGTCTTCAAGGCGTAAATTGTAGTATTCACCGACTTTTTGCTGAATATCAGCGATGGTAATCATCTTAGGCCGGCTGGAAGGAATAATATCCTTGAGTGCTTCAGCTGCCAAATGAGTAGTTACATCCTGGTTAGTTAGCGATGAGTAAGCAACAACCCGGATTAATGCACCCTCCAGCTCACGAATATTGGTGTCAATCTGGTTAGCAATATACATCATGGCCTCATTAGGGATATCAAGGTTCTCTGCCTTCGCCTTTTTGCGCAAAATCGCAATTCGGGTTTCTAGATCGGGTGGTTGAATATCCGTAATCAAGCCCCACTCGAACCGGGAACGTAGCCGTTCTTCCAGTGTGGGAATTTCCTTTGGCGGTCGGTCGCTGGAGATGATAATTTGCTTGCGTTCTTCGTGGAGCGCATTGAACGTATGAAAAAACTCCTCCTGCGTGGACTCTTTTCCAGCGAGGAATTGAATATCGTCAATAAGCAAAATGTCAACGTTACGATACTTATTGCGGAAGCTTTCACCGCGGTTATCACGGATTGAATTGATAAATTCATTCGTGAATTTCTCTGATGAGATGTAAATAACCTTGTTATTCGGGTTATGTTCTAGAACATAGTGCCCAATGGCATGCATTAAATGGGTTTTGCCCAGACCTACACCACCATATAAAAACAAGGGATTGTATGCTTTGGCCGGCGCTTCGGCTACTGCCAGTGAGGCTGCATGCGCAAAACGGTTGCCGGAGCCGATTACAAAAGTGTCAAAAGTGTACTTGGGATTGAGTAGATGCGTTTGCGCTTCTTCTCGTGATACTACGGGAGTGGGAGCGGATTGTTGAACCACAAGCTCAGGCGGCTTGCTTTCTTCAATCACGAATTTTACATCCACTTGTTTCCCAGTGACTTCGTAGACCGTTGCTCCTACTAGTTTGGTGTAGCGACTTTCCAGCCATTCTACTGCGAACGTTGTAGGTGCCGAGATAATGAGAACCTGGGAGTTGAAGGTTATCGCTTTAGTAGCCTTAAACCAGGTATCAAAGCTCGGCTTGCTTAATTTGGTTTGAATAATCGATAAAATTTGCTGCCATAATTCGGAAGTATGGCTGTCCAC